>NZ_FMVC01000010.1:65797-184512 GCF_900101855.1 Flavobacterium anhuiense | reverse complement strand
CCAAGTAGGAGCAGTTGTATCTTGAATTGTAATTACCTGAGTGAAAGTGTCAGAAGTATTTCCGCAATCATCTTTTACAGTCCAGGTGTTGGTGTAAGTTCCAGCGTTTGCACAGCTTTCAGAAGCTACGAACTGACCACTTACTTTAATGATGTTAGAAACATCAGCATCGCATAAGTCAGAAGCTGTTGGGAACTTAGCCTGAGCAGAAGCAAGTCCAGATGCATCGCTGCATTCTAAAGTCACGTCTAGAGAACCAGCTTGTGTTGTCCAAGTAGGAGCAGTTGTATCTTGAATTGTAATTACCTGAGTGAAAGTTTCAGAAGTGTTACCGCAGTCGTCTTTCACTGTCCAAGTGTTGGTGTAAGTTCCTGCGTTTCCGCAACCCTCAGAAGCTACGAACTGTCCGCTTACTTTAGTGATATTGGTAACATCAGCATCGCAAAGATCAGAAGCTACAGGGAACATGGCTTGAGCATTTGCCAATCCAGATGCATCGCTGCATTCCAAAGTCACATTCAAAGCTGTTGGAGCAGTTGTCCAAGTAGGAGCAGTTGTATCTTGAATCGTAATTACCTGAGTGAAAGTAGCAGAAGTATTGCCGCAGTCATCTTTTACAGTCCATGTGTTGGTGTAAGTTCCAGCGTTTCCGCATCCTTGAGAAGCTACGAACTGACCGCTTATTTTAATGATGTTAGAAACATCAGCATCGCAAAAGTCAGAGGCAGTTGGGAATAAAGCCTGAGCAGCTGCAAGTCCTGCAGTATTGCTGCATTCTACAGTTGCATTCAGCGAACCAGCAGAAGTTGTCCATGTTGGCGCAGTCGTGTCTTGAATAGTGATGACCTGAGTGAAAACTGTTGAAGTATTATTACAGACATCTTTAGCAGTCCAAGTGTTGGTATAAGTTCCAGAGTTTGCACAAGTTCCAGCGGCGAAAGTTCCGCTTATTTTTGTATAAGTTACAGTTCCACCACAATTATCTGTGGCAACAGGAGCCTGATTTTGTGCTGCTGTCAATCCTGCGTTATTGCTGCATTCTAAAGTAACATTCAAAGCTGTTGGAGCAGTTGTCCAAGTCGGTGCTGTAGTATCCTGAATGGTGATCACCTGAGTGAAAACTGTTGAAGTATTATTGCAGACGTCCTTAGCGGTCCAAGTGTTGGTGTAAGTTCCAGAATTGGCACAAGTTCCAGCGGCGAAAGTTCCGCTCACCTTTGTATAGGTTACAGTTCCACCACAATTGTCTGTGGCAACAGGAGCCTGATTTTGGGCTGCTGTCAATCCTGCTGTATCGCTGCATTCTAAAATAACATTCAAAGCTGTTGGAGCTGTTGTCCAAGTTGGCGCAGTCGTGTCTTGAATAGTGATCACCTGAGTGAAAACTGCTGAAGTATTATTGCAGACGTCCTTAGCGGTCCAAGTGTTGGTGTAAGTTCCAGAATTGGCACATGTTCCAGCGGCGAAAGTTCCGCTCACTTTTGTATAGGTTACAGTTCCACCGCAATCGTCTGTGGCAACAGGAGCCTGATTTTGGGCTGCTGTCAATCCTGCCGTATCACTGCATTGAAGGGTAACATTTAACGCATTAGCTTGAGTTGCCCAAGTTGGCGCTGTTGTGTCGTTAACAGTTACTATTTTTTCACAAGTAGAACTACATCCATTTAAAGTAGTAGTTAATACTAATTTAAACGTTGTATTACAAGTAGAACCAGCTTGAACAGTCACGTTTTGTAAATTTGTCGCTGATGTGATTATAGCACCATTTGCAGTCGCAGGAGGCAAAGACCACGAATAGGTGGTCATACTGGCTGGAGCAGAATAAACATTAGAAGAAGATAAACATACAGGGCCAGCAGTACCAGTAATAGAACAGGCAGTTGGAGCATTTACCGTTACGGTTGCTTCACTTGTTGCAATGTTACTTCCAGAGCATAAACCTGAATTAGAAAATATTGCTCTGAATTTTGTAGTTTCTGTTAAATTACCTGTATTGTAAGCTGTTAAACCTGCAGTATTAGCAATATCTACCCACACTGAAAATGGAGCAACAGATGATTGCCATTTAATTACAGTAGAACCAGCATTGAGACCTGTTATGGTTAAAGCAGCACTAGCCCCTGAACATATAGTTGTGTTTGGTCCAACTGTTCCTTTTAATGGAATTCCAAAAGTAAGTGGAGTATTAGTACATAGACTTGAATTAGGTGAGTTACCACTAACAGAAGCTAATTTTGTAACGTTAATTACGCCAGGATTATTGGGATCGCAAATGTTAATTCCCAAACTTCCAAAAGGGACATTAAACTCTAAAAATGTAGCGCCAGAATTACAATTGGCTCTACCTGCCATTGCAGCTAGGCCTGCAGGGATAACATTAGTTTGAGTTTTAACACTGCCATTTCCCGTATATAAAGTAAAACCACTTCCGTTAGAATTAATTTCTAAGATATACTCAGCACCAGCTACACTAATGGTTCCCCCAAACGAATCTGAGGTTAATCCGGTTGATGAATTATTATCGGTATCTAAGTACAATCTAAAAAGTGCGGAACCACCATTACCAATGTCCATACCTAATCTTAAAACTTGATTTTGGGTATCAACTTTAGCGCGAATCGTCCCAATGTTACATGTTGAAGAAGGATTAGCTAATAATACTGTGCTGTAAACCGTTCCAGTTGCATATTCATCACCAACTGCACCTGGGCCAGGGCAGTAATTGCCATCATATGTATTTTGAGAATAGCCACTTGTAACAAATATTAAAAGCAACGTAATATAAACGTATTTAATATTCAAATTAATTAAAGTAATGTTTTTCATAATCTCTAATTTTTTTAATCTTTAGTAATTTTATTTTGAGATTCTTGAGTTATAATCCGTTTTAACTGATTATAAATTGCCGAGGCGTTCTTAATAAAAATTATAGTAGTGACTTAAAGATTTGGGCTGTAGAAAAAATGAGTGTTTTTGTTTTTTTTAGTTTTAGGTTAATGTTCAGTAAAAATCTCAAGAAGATGGAAAAACTGTTCTATTTATTTTTGTAATGGGACAAATAGGTTATTAATCACATCGTACATTTCTAACAAAAAAATAACTTACAATTTTGACACTTTTTAGGACCGTTGAAGTGACACTTTTTTATTCGTATAAATTGTTTCTTTGTTTTGTGATATATTTAATATTTTAACAGAATCAAAGTTATATTAGAGTTTTTCTAATATGATTTTTTTATCTGTAACTAACCTAAAAACTCGTTGAAGTGTTGTTTTTTTATCAAAAATTGACTTAAAAACACTTTTTTTTAACTCGAAAAAGTAGATTTTTTCTTTAAATTTTTTTGCCTAATTGATGATATTAAGTTTTTTTACATCTAATTAAGTAATTAATAATCAGGTATTTAGTTAAAATGTTGGAATATTTTAGAATATCGACTAAATACTAATTTTATAGATGAAGTACATAAAATGATTAAAAATTATTTTTTCGAATTTTTGTTGCCCTAAAGGTTTATCGGCTATTTATTCTTGTTAAAATTTTGTTATAATGTTAACAGAAATAAAAAAAAGAAATGGTTTAAAATTTCTTTTGTAAATTAGAACTTAATTAAAAAATGACCTGCAATTCAGGTTTTTAAAATTTTGCTACTTATGAAAAATCTTATATTAATTCGTCATGCCAAATCTAGCTGGGAAGCACCATTGAAAGATTTTGATCGTCCATTAATGAAAAGAGGAATTTTAGATGCGCATGATGTTTCATTAAATATTTCAGGGTATCTTCCAAAAACATATATTATTTGGAGCAGTACAGCTGTGAGAGCTACAGAGACTGCTTTGATTTTTGCGCAAAACTTATCCTATCCATTAGAAAGTATCATTTTTAAAGACGATTTATACACTTTTGATGAGAAGCAACTCGAAAAAGTTATTAAATCGTGTGATAATAGTTTTGAAAGCGTTATTCTTTTCGGACATAACGAGGCTATTACAAATTTTGTTAATAAATTTGGGGATGTTTTTATAGAAAATGTACCAACTTCGGGCTTTGTATCGTTACAGTTTGATGCCGAAAGTTGGGACACGATCCATAAGGGCAAAACACATAAAACTATTTTCCCCAAAGATTTAAAATAATTACAGTGTACGAACAGAAATATATCGATAGAGAAAAAAGCTGGTTAGCGTTTAATGCAAGAGTACTTCAGGAAGCAGCAGACAATACAGTGCCACTTTTAGACAGACTGCGTTTTGTTGGAATTTTTTCAAACAACTTAGACGAATTTTTTAGAGTTCGGTACGCGGCCATTCGACGATTAAGTCTCTCAGGTATTTCTGGCGAAAAATATTTAGGAGGTATTTCTGCTCACCAATTAATTAAAGATATCACTGAAATCGTAATTCAGCAGCAATCTGAAAGTTTGCGTATTCTAGGAAATATTGAAGCAGAGCTAGAATCTGAAAATATTTTTATCATCAACGAAACACAGATTACACCAAAACAAGAGTGTTTCTTAAAAGATTTTTATACCCAAAAGTTAAGTCCGGAATTGGTAACCATCATTTTAAATGATTTAGCGGTTTTCCCAATTCTAAAAGATACTTTAGGATATTTGGCAGTTCGTTTAGAATTGGCAAACGATGAGGTTCGTTATGCCTTAATTGAAATTCCAAAAAACATCAACAGATTTGTTGTGCTTCCATCTGAAGACGAAAAACAGTATGTTATTTTAATTGATGATGTGATTCGTTTTAAACTGAAAAACATCTTTAATATATTTGATTATAAGAGCGTTTCTGCCCACATGATCAAAATTACTCGTGACGCGCAATTGGACATAGACAGTGATTTGAGCAAAAGTATGCTTGAAAAAATTGCTTCGTCTGTAAAAGATCGCCGAATAGGAGAGCCTGTTCGTTTTATTTATGATAATTTAATTGAAGAAGATACCCTGCAATTTTTCTTAGATAAAATGAAAATTGTAGAGACAGACAGTATAATTCCAGGAGGAAGGTATCATAATCGTCGTGATTATATGAGTTTTCCAAACCTTGGTAGATACGATTTGTTGTATAAGCCAAACGAGCCACTGCCAGTTCCGGGTTTGAGTTTGGAGGGAAGTATTCTAGAAAAAATTTCTAAAAAAGATTATTTGGTGCATGCGCCCTATCAGTCATTTTCATATCTGACAAAATTCTTGCGTGAAGCGGCTTTAGACCCAAAAGTAACGAGTATTAAAATCACCTTATATCGTTTAGCTAAGAACTCTCAAATTATCAGTTCGCTGATAAACGCCGCCAAAAATGGCAAAAGAGTGGTGGTGCAAATCGAACTTCAGGCACGTTTTGATGAAGCTTCGAACATTTCGTATGCAGAACAAATGCAGACCGAGGGAATCGAACTTATTTTTGGTATCAAAGGACTGAAAGTGCACAGTAAAATTTGTGTAATCGAAAGATTGGAAGAAGGCAAAAACCGTCGTTATGGATTTATTTCAACTGGAAATTTCAACGAATCAACAGCAAAAATTTATACCGATGTAACGCTTTTCACTTGCCATCAGGGAATTTTAAAAGACACATCCAAAATATTTGAGTTTTTTGATATTAATTATCGAGTACACAGATACAAACATTTAATTGTGTCACCTCATTATACTAGAACTAAATTCATCAAACTGATTGATCGTGAAATTCTTCATGCGCTTGCTGGAAGAAAAACTCACATTAAATTAAAAATGAATAGTTTATCCGATTTTAAAATGATCGATAAATTATACGAAGCAAGTAATGCGGGAGTAAAAATCCAGCTTCAGGTAAGAGGAATTTGCTCTTTAATTCCAGGAATTCCAGGAATGAGCGAAAACATCGAAGCGATAAGTATCGTAGACAATTACTTGGAACATTCAAGAGTATATATTTTCGGAAATGCTGGCTTGACCGAAGTTTACATTTCGTCTGCCGATTTTATGACCAGAAATTTAGACGGAAGAGTCGAAGTAACCTGCCCGATTTACGACCTTGAAATTAAAAAAGAACTGATTGATAATTTCAATATTGCATGGAAAGGAAATGTAAAAGTGAGATATCATTCTTATAAATTAGATAATAAATATAAACCTAAAAATCATCATGCCCCATTTAGAGCACAATTTGAAACCTATAAATATTATCAGAATAAAGTAGCCCTATTAGAAGAGGTTCCTCAAAAAGTAAATTAATACTAAATACCAATTTTCAAAATCATAAAGTGAGCATGATTAATATTAGGAAGTTTGCAGCGATAGATATCGGTTCAAATGCCATGAGGCTTTTGATCGCTAACGTTGTGGAACAAGAAGGCAAAGAACCGCAGTTTAATAAAAGTTCCCTAGTTCGTGTGCCAATTCGTTTAGGACAAGATGCCTTCACGGTTGGAGAAATTTCACCAGAAAATATAGATCGAATGGTAGATGCCATGAAAGCATTCAACCTTTTGATGAAAGTACATAAAGTAGAGCGTTATATGGCATTTGCAACTTCTGCAATGCGTGAAGCTTATAATGCGAAAGAAGTCGTTGCTTTAATAAAGAAAAAAGCCGATATTAAAATCGAGATTATCGACGGTAAAAAAGAAGCCGCAATTATTGCTTCTACAGATTTGCATCACTTAATTAAATCTGACGAAACTTATCTTTTTGTGGACGTTGGAGGTGGAAGCACCGAATTTACCTTATTCTCTGACGGAAAAATGATTACTTCAAGATCTTTCAAAGCAGGAACCGTTCGTTTATTGAACAACATGGTTCATGACGTAGTTTGGGATGAAATCGAAAAATGGATTAAAACCAATACTGCAGATTATGATGAGGTAACGCTAATAGGTTCTGGAGGAAACATCAACAAATTGTTTAAAATGTCTGGAAAACAGCAGGAAAAACCACTTTCGTACATCTATGTTAACTCACAATATGCCTTTTTAAATTCGTTGACTTACGAACAGAGAATTGCCGAATTAGGTTTGAACTCTGATCGTGCCGACGTAATTATCCATGCGACTCGTATTTATCTGAATGCGATGAAGTGGAGTGGTGCACGACAAATTTATGTTCCTAAAATCGGACTATCTGATGGTATCGTAAAAGCAATGTATTACGGTAAAATTTAATATCTATTTTTTTAAATGAATAAAGGCAGACTTGAAGCTTTCAGTGATGGCGTTTTGGCAATCATTATAACGATTATGATTCTGGAAATTAAAGCGCCAGAAGGACATGAATTTGCAGATCTAAAACCACTTATCCCGAAGTTTTTGAGCTATATTTTGAGTTTTATTTACGTTGGAATATATTGGAATAATCATCACTACTTGCTACATAGTTTATCAAAAGTAAACGGAAAAGTATTGTGGAGTAATCTACACTTTTTATTTTGGCTTTCCTTAATTCCTGTCTCAACTGCTTGGATGGGAGAGCATAATTTTGAGAAAGCCGCAATGACAATGTATGGTGTTGTGCTGCTTCTTTCTGCAATCTCTTATATTATTTTGCAGTACACGATTATGTGTAGCGAAGGAAAGAATTCTGCTTTGAGAAAAGCGCTTAACAAAGATTATAAAGGTAAAATCTCCTTAGTTTTATATGTTATCGGAATTGTTACGGCATTCTTTAACCAGTGGATTTCTGGAGCAGCTTATTTTATTGTGGCCATGTTATGGCTCATTCCAGACAAAAGAATTGAGAGCGTTTTTGCTTCAAACGAATAAGATATGAAATTTGTTTTTCAGTCCATTCAAGATTTTTCTGCCTATGAATTAAGTCTTTTAGACAGTTTGATTACATTTCGAACAGTAAAAAAAGGAGAGCTTTTATTGACTGAAAATCAGGTTTGCAACGAAATAGTTTTTATCGAAAAAGGAATTCTACGTTCCTTTTTTGTCAATCATAAAGGCGACGAAATCACCAACTGTTTTGCTTTTGAAAACGAATTTATGGCCTCTTTTGCCAGTTTTATTACAAAAGAAAAAGCGGAAGAAAATATTCAAGCGCTTACTGATACAAAATTGCAGATCCTAGATAGAAAAGCTTTAGAGAAATTATACCAATCCGGTTTTAATTGGCAGGAAATTGGTAGAAAATTGACCGAATTAGAATTTGTAAACTTGCATAAAAGAATGGTTTCTTTTCAAAAACTATCGGGTACGCAACGTTACGAAGAACTTTGTAAAAATCATCAAAAGTATATTCAGCTAATCCCATTGCAATATTTGGCTTCTTATCTCGGAATCACACCAAGACATTTAAGTCGAATACGAAAAGCAGTTGTGTAATTAATTCTCTCGCAGATTTAGCAGATTTTATTTTAACTAGTTAGGCTTAAAATATTTTAGCTAAGAGATCTGCGTAAATCTTTTATTATTTTCTAAATCTGCGCAATCTGCCAAATCTGCGAGAAATAACCTTTTCAGATCACTATAGTCTATATGTTTAAATTTAGATTTTTTCAATAGACTTTTTCATAAAAATAATTCTATGTTTCTATGTGTTTGAAATTTTAGCATTAAAATTAAGAATCATTTTATCTGTGAAATCTGTGGGAAAAAGTCATTTTAGGACATTTGTCCAGTAAAAGAAAATGTACTAATAGTATTTTTGAAAAAACATAAACATGAAAAAAATACTGATTATAAACGGACATCCAAACGCTGAAAGTTTCAATTTCGGAATTGCAGAATCGTATCAAAAAGGTGCTGTAGCTTCTGGAGCAACAGTAGAAACCATTACAATTGCCAATTTAAATTTCAATCCAAATCTCAAATTTGGTTACCAAAAAAGAACAGATCTTGAGCCAGATTTATTAGAATCGTGGGAAAAAATAAAAAGAGCCGATCATTTGGTTTGGATTCATCCCGTTTGGTGGGGCGGACTTCCTTCGCTAACGAAAGGGTTTATCGATCGTTTGTTTCTGCCAGGAATGGCTTTCCAGTATCGTGAAAACTCAGTTTGGTGGGATAAATTGCTCAAAGGTAAAACAGCTCACATCATAACAACCCTAGATCAGCCAAGCTGGTATTATAAATTGTTTTTTGGAAGACCAAGTGTCAATCAGTTAAAAAAATCTACTTTAGAATTTTGTGGCGTAAAACCGGTCAAAGTAAGCTATATCGGAATTATAAAAGGTTCTAATGAAGAACAAAGAAAAAAATGGCTAGAAAAAGTCTATAATTTCGGAGTTAGAAACAAATAATTTGAATGATTATTTTTAATAACATGAAATAGAAAAAAATAATAGATTTAAAAAAAAATCGTGGCTATTAAAAAATTAATCCTTCAAGTCCAATCCAAATGTTGTGCGTAAAAGTTCAATATTTGGGTTGATTTCCAAGAAACGATTGTAACGATCCTGATTGTTATAGCTTCGTTTCATTTCAACTTTTTCATTTACAATAACTTCAATAGTAATATCGTGATTATGTAAATGACCTTTTAGATGACCTAATAAACCATTCATCTGGCTTTCAAATTCCAGTTTAGAACCCTCGTTTGGCAATTCGTATGTAATTCTCGTTCCATCCAAAACAGGATCGTTGATCAATAAAATAGATTCCATGATTTTTAATCCCTTTTGACCTAAACGCTCTGCATATTTGTTCCAATGAAGACGCATATCGGTTTCGTTAAATTCTTCGGTAGGTAATACAGAAGAAGGTTTAACATACGATTTACTGCTTTCTTCCATTTCTTTTTTCTTGCGAATGCTGGCAAGAGAAAAGGCAGAAACTTTTGGAGCGCCGTTTGTTTCCGTTTTTGGAACTTCAGGAGCCTGAACTTTTGGAGTTTCAGTAGGAGCTTGAACTGTATTTTGGATATTTACAGATGCAGCATTATTAATGCTATTGACATTATTTTTTTCTTCTGAATTTGGAATTTGGGATTTTGTATTTGAATCTTCTTTACTTGGACTTTGGACTTCAACAATAGAATAACCTCCATTTTTAAAGTAAACGGGCGGAATTATGAATTGCTCAACTTTTTTTTTTCTCCATCAAAGTTGATAGAGGCCAATTGCATCAAGCATAATTCAACTAAAAGTCGCTGATTCTGACTCAATTTGTATTTTAAATCGCAGTCGTTTGCAATGTCAATTCCTTTCAGTAAAAATTCCTGAGAACATTTTTGAGATTGAACTGCATACATTTGTTGTGCCTGTTCACCAACTTCTAATAAAGCAATAGTTGAAGGCGTTTTGCTTACCAATAAATCTCTGAAATGTGAAGCTAAACCTGCAATAAAATGATGCCCGTCAAAACCTTTAGCCAAGATATCATTGTATGCTAGTAAAAGTTTCGGAATCTCATTTTCCAGAAGTAAATCAGTAATCGAAATATAAGTTTCGTAATCTAAAACATTTAGGTTTTCGGTTACAGCCTGACGTGTCAAATTTGTTCCGCAGTACGAAACTACGCGGTCAAAAATAGACAAAGCATCACGCATCGCTCCATCTGCTTTTTGAGCAATAATGTGCAGTGCATCGTCTTCAAAAACGATTCCTTGACTTTCAGCAACATCCGCCAAATGTTCTTTAGCATCTTTTACTGTAATTCTTTTGAAATCAAAAATTTGACAGCGAGATAAAATCGTTGGAAGAATTTTGTGCTTTTCTGTTGTCGCTAAAATGAAAATAGCATGTTTTGGCGGTTCTTCTAATGTTTTAAGAAAAGCATTAAAAGCGGCCGAAGACAACATATGAACCTCGTCAATGATATATACTTTGTATTGTCCTGTTTGTGGCGGGATTCTAACCTGATCGATAAGGTTACGAATATCATCAACCGAGTTGTTTGAAGCAGCATCTAACTCAAAAACGTTAAAAGCGAAATCTTCAGTAGGATCGTCATATCCAGGCTGATTTATTTTTCGAGCCAAGATACGAGCGCAAGTAGTTTTACCAACTCCACGCGGTCCTGTAAATAAAAGAGCAGACGCTAAGTGATTGGTTTCTATAGCATTCAACAAAGTGTTTGTAATGGCTTTTTGCCCCACAACATCCTTAAAGGTCTGCGGGCGATATTTACGTGCCGATACTACAAATTGTTCCATATTCTCTTTTATTGGATAGCAAATATAGAGTATAATTTAATGATTTAAAAATTTAAAAATTGAAAGATTTTTAAGTGATTGAATTGTAGAAAGAAAAAATTATTATCTGCAACGTTTAAAGAAAAAGTAATACTTTTAATGCAAAATATTTAACAGCCTATTTATTATTAATTAGAAAGTATGAACGCAAAACAAATCGTCAAATTAAGTAATATTATCGGAATCACCTCTATACTTTTATTAGTGTATTGGGTTTTTACATTTATTGTAATTGAGGTTTTCGGATTAAAGGTTTTTAGAGAAAATATGACCGAAAGCTTTTATTTGAGCATTCTCGGAATTCTTGCTCTCATGGCCGGATCTCTAATAGTGAATCTCATGTTTAACTTGACAAGAATTGCCGAAAGAAAAAATGAAGATGAAGTAAACACCAAATCAAACCGACGCAAGTTTGCTGTCTTGCTTTTAATTTTCCCGTTAATTTTAATTATACTTTTTGGCGGTGATTATTTGACTTCTGCTAAAAAAGAAAAAATGCTAATTAGTTCTGCAAAATCTATTATAGAATCAAACAAAGCAAATAGTGACAAACTTCTGAATTATACATTTTCTAAATCATACATTAAGGAAACAACCGGAATTTTAAGAGTCTTGTCTTCAACAGATAAAAACTTTCCGAGTGTGACTTTAATTGTAAAAGATTCCATTAAGGATTCGCCTGTTTTTCTTGGTTTTAATGCTTATTACAATGAAAGTTTGGATACAAATGATAGCATACAGCCCCATAAAGTGAACTATATTTATCAGACAACTAAAGAGGAAAGAGCTTATTTGAATGAGGTTTTTGATAAAAATAATGAGGAATTAAGATATAGTTCAAGTAAAGGAAATTATGAATTGTTTTACCCTTATAAAAAGAATGGAAAAACAATTATTATTTATTTTTCTGAACAGCAGCGATATGGTAAATTAGGAAGCTGATAAATTTATAAGGTATGAAGAAGTATTTTCTACTATTAGTTTTACTTGCGGCATTTAATGTAAAAGCCCAAAAAACTCGAACGAGTCCAATTTATCAATTTCGAATATATGAGATTTTCGAAAGTAATAAAAAAGAGTTTCACGAACGTTTTCGCGATCATGCTATGCGTATTATGAAGAAATACAACTTTAAGATTATTTCGATTTACGAATCAAAATCAGATAAGAAAACGGAGTTTGTCTATTTTCTAGAATGGCCAAATGAAGTAACGATGAAAAAAGCTTGGGAAGATTTTAGAAAAGACCAAGAATGGATCGATATCAAAAAACTATATACCGAAAAATATGGCGATGCACTAGGGAATATAGAAGATAGGGTCTTGACTAAACTTGATTATTCGCCTAATTAGAGTTTTATAGATTGAATTTATTTTAACCTTAAATTGAAAAATTTGAGGTTTTTTTATGTGCCTCTTTTAAGAAAAGAGCAAAATTCAATTAACTGAAAAACTTATAAAACTCACAGTAACATCCTATAATCTTTTGATGCTTAATCTTTTTAATTTTAAAAATGTAAATTATTAAAAGAGAGTATTATGAAAATGAGATCCATTTTATTAGGAATGAGCCTTAGTATTGCTCTGGTATCATGCAAACCTAGCGATGCTGATATTGAAGCAGCAATTAGAGAAAAACTCGGTGACGTTGCAACGATACAAGTTGCTGTACATGATGGCGTTGCAACAATAGCGGGAACTTGCGAAGACGAAATTTTCAAGAAAAATATTGAAAAAAGCGTACGAGCAACCAAAGGGGTAAAATCTGTAATAAATACCTGCGAATTGGCAAGAGCCAATCAAGAGCCAGCTGCGGCTACTGTTGTTATTAATTCTGATGCCGATTTAGATAAATCGGTTAGCAAAGTTGTAGATGCTTACGACGGCGTTAGCGCTACTGTTGTTGGCGGTGTTGTCACGCTTTCAGGTGAAATTAAAAAAGACAAATTACAGCCTTTAATGCAAAGCATACAGGAATTGCATCCGAAAAAAGTAGACAATAAATTAACTATTAAATAAGGATGTTATGAGTATACAGGATAAATACAGAGAAGTAATCGATTTAGCATCTGAATTAGGAATCGAAAATTTACAGGTAAGAGAACAAGATAATGTGCTTTATATTGATGGGACAGCAAAATCTGCTGCAGATAAAAATAAGCTTTGGAATGCTTATGAAAAACTCGATCCAGAATATAGATCGGCTGATGTGGTAATGAATATTGAAGTTGAGGAAGGTGTTTCTAGAGAATATACAGTCGAAATAGGAGATTCTCTTTCGAAGATTGGAAAAGCGTATGGAGTTTCCTGGCAAGATATTTTTGAAGCCAATAAAGACATCATTTCAAATCCCGATTTAATTCAGCCAGGTTGGAAATTGAAAATTCCAACACCCTAAAATTGGCAAATTCCAATAAAAAAAATCCAAATTCCAGTTCTGTATTAATACAATTGGAATTTGGATTTTTTTATTTTCAAGCTCTGGATTGGATTTTAAAATTACCTTCCTCTAATGCTTAAATCAAATAAAAACTTTGCTGTTTCCTGGTCCGAATCGGCTGAGAAACCAGCAACATAAACTCCTTTTTTGCCCGAAGTCGACTTAATTCCGTATACAACTGCCTCATCTGCTGGGTCTGACTCACCCTCGTATCGATACACATGAACAATTTCAAATTTCTCAGGATTCTTTTTAATCGCATCAGCATTTCGATTAAAATCGCACGTAAATCCTTTTTCATTCAATTGATCTAAAGCTTTTGAAACAGTTGCGTAATGATACATTCTTTTCATGATAAACTGAATTTAAAATTATAGATTTCTAAAGATAACTATTTTAAAATTAAAAAGTTATGATAAAATTCATAAAATCTGAAATTTAAAATCATTATTGTTAGTTGTTAAATCGCTACTTTTGCAGCGCAGACCGCCTTATCGTCGCTCCGATTTTATCGGAGGGGAGGAAAGTCCGGACACCATAGAGAGGCATAGCGGGTAACGCCCGTCGGTTCTCTCGTTTTTTGGAACGAGAGGATTAGGACAAGTGCAGCAGAAAGTATGTACAGGTAATGCTGTAGTGAAACCAGGTAAACTCTATGCGGTGAAATACCAAGTATATCGGCATTTAAGGGCTTCTCGTTCGTTGCCGAAGGGTAGGTAGATTGAGTCCATCAGTAATGGTGGATCTAGATAAATGATAAGGTATTGTCTTGTTGCAAAATAAGGCAAGAACAGAATCCGGCTTATAGGTCTGCATTTTTTATATATTTGTGAACTATCTAACTTACTTTCATGAATATTACCATTCCAAATCCATCTTCAAAAGCTAAAAAAAGCCTTTTTAGAACTGTTGTTACCAATCTTACTTTTTGGGTTTTAATTGCTATCATTTCGGGTGTTTTACTTGGACATTTTTCTCCTGAAAATGGTGTAAAAATGGAATTTTTAGGAAAGAAGTTTATTCAGCTGATTTCGCTTTTTATAGGTCCAATTATTTTTCTAACGATTGTTTTGGGAATTTCAGGAATGGGAAATCTGAAAAAAGTAGGACGTATCGGGGTTAAAGCTTTAACTTACTTTGAAGTGGTTTCGACCGTTGCTCTTGCAATTGGTGTAGCAGTCGCTTATTTATTTAAACCTGGAAAAATTGATAAATCGGGATTGACTTTTGGCGATGCAAGCCAATATACAAATGGCGCAGCAAAGGATTTTTCTTGGTTGCAGTTCTTTTTGTCCAATTTTACGCTGCAGGTTTTGTTAGCGGCTATTATCTGCGGAATCGCCTTGAATTTTTATCAAAAAAGAGAGCAGACGATTTTAGTTTTGGAGCGATTTTCTAAAGTGGTTTTCTTCGGATTAAAATATGTAATGTATCTCGCTCCAATTGGTGCTTTTGGCGGAATGGCATATACAATAGGAAAATTTGGTTTGGCGACGTTAATTCCGCTTGGTAAATTGATGCTTTGTGTTTATTTGACCATGGCATTATTTGTCTTTTTGGTTTTGGGAAGCATATTAAAATATTATAAAATCAGTATACTTTCAATTTTAAAATATATCAAAGAAGAACTTCTGCTCGTTCTCGGAACTTCATCTTCTGAGGCTGCTCTGCCAAGTATTATGGTAAAACTAGAAAGAATGGGATGCAGTAAATCGGTTGTGGGTTTGGTGATTCCGACTGGTTATTCTTTTAATCTGGACGGAACTTCAATTTACCTTTCGATGTCGGTGCTGTTTATTGCGCAATTATATGATGTGCATTTGAGTTTCTTCGAAATCCTGACCGTTATAGGAATTCTGATGATTACTTCAAAAGGCGCGGCAGGCGTCACGGGAAGCGGATTTATTGTTTTAGCATCAACCTTAACGGCATTGCATAAAATTCCAGTCGAAGGTTTAGCATTTTTATTGGGTGTAGATAAATTTATGAGCGAAGCGAGAGCTATTACCAACTTAATCGGAAACACGGTCGCGACGATCATAATTTCTAAAACAGAAAGAGATTTTACTGATTTGGATTTGAGTAATAAAGTTGCGGAGTGACAGAATAACAAAGTAACGAAGTGACAAAGAATTTAAAACTTTGCCACTTTGTTACTTTAGAATTAAGATTCATCTTTAGTTGTTCGCACCAAGCTTATGCCCGACATGAAAAAGACAATTCCTAATATTCCGTAGATAATAAGCGATTTGATATCTCTGGTTTCTCCAGATGTGCCGGCAAAAATAACGGCAGTATAAATAAGTCCTACTATTCCGAGGATTGTAAGCAATCCGCCGAAAAATCTTTTTAGGTTCATAATTGTTAGATTTAAAAGTTCTCTAACAAAGTTAAATTTCCATAAGTTAATTGCTGTTATACAATTGCTTATGAAAAATTATATGATTTTCAGAACTTATTTTTCTATTTTAAATTCCAATCCGATATTTCGAACACTTTCAATTTTAATTTTAGGATCTGAATTGAAGTACTTTCTAAGCCTGCTGATAAAAACATCCATGCTTCTTCCTGAGAAATAATCATCTTTTTTCCAGATCGACATTAAAATCTGATCTCTTTTTAAGAGTTGATTATGATTCAAATATAAATATTCGATAAGAGAAGCTTCCATTTCTGTAAGTTGCTGGACGTGATTTTTATTGTTTAGCGTTAAGCGTTCGTTATCAAAAATATACGAACCAATTTCGATTATATTATTTCCATCCAGACTTCTTTTTTGCTCGATTCTTTTTAGGATATTCTGCAAACGAAGAACCAACTCATCAACTTCAAAAGGTTTTGCGATATAGTCGTCTGCACCAAGTTTTAGACCGATGATTTTGTCTTCTTTAAGCTTTCTCGCCGTTAGAAAAATAAAAGGAATTTCTGGATTGATGGTAATTATTTTTTCGGCCAATGAGAATCCGTCCATTTTAGGCATCATGACATCAAAAATGCAAATATCAAAAACCTGATTTTTAAAATAGTCTAAAGCTATTTCGCCGTTTTCTGCCCAAATTACTTCAAATTGATGCAGTTCTAAATACTGTTTTAAAATCGCCGCAAAATCAAAATCGTCTTCGGCTAAAAGTAATCTTTTCAAAATAAGGGAATTAAACTTTTAATAAAATAGTAAACTGAGCGCCTTTTCCTAAATCGCTAATAACGTTTACAGAACCTTGATGCGCTTTTACGATTTGATCCACATAATACAATCCTAAACCTAAGCCTTTAGTATTGTGCAGATTTCCTTGTTCGACACGATAAAATTTCTCAAAAAGGAAGGCTTGTTTGTTTTTGGCAATTCCAATTCCGTCGTCTTCAAAACTTACAGAAAATTGCTTTTCTACAATTCTGGTTTTTACAGTAATCGTGCTCGAACCGTATTTTACAGCATTTTCCAAAACATTTAAAAAAGCGGTTGTCAAATGGAATTTATCCAAAACCAAAATTGTCTTTTTAGTCTGAAAATCGGTCTTCAAAGCAATTTTAGGGAAAGCAATCTTAAAATCATTTGCGATAGAAAGCAGGAAATCTTCGGCTTCTATTTTTTCTTTCTGCAATTCAAGTTCATTTTCAGCCAAAGAATTCGCCATAACCTGATCAATCAAATTCTGAAGGCGATTGTTTTGGCGTGAAATTGTACTCACAATGGCATTGAAATTTTCGTCGTTGTCACGAATATTCTTCTGCGCTAAAATCTTTGTCGAAATTCCTAAAGTTGCCAAAGGCGTTTTAAGTTCGTGTGTGATATTATTGATAAAATCAGTTTTAACGTCGCTGACTTTTTTCTGTTTAATCAAAGCTTTTAAGGCAATGACAAAAAGCGTAATTAAAGTCAAAATTGAAAATAGAGATAGAATCAAAATAAAAGTCATTCGTCTCAAAATAATCATTTCCCAATCCATAACAGAAACGTACATTGAATCTTCTGTCAGCAATTGATATTCCTGATTTTCAAATGTTCCGTTGGTTGTTCCAACATAATTTCTCACTAAAAAAGCATGATTTAAAGAAGCAAGATTTCCGTATAGTTTGTTTTGAATAAAAGGCTTTTCTGAGAAAATGGTATCTGCTTTTTGAGCGTTTTTGTACAAAATGAATTTGTTGAGTACAATGGCAAAATCAATCTTGAAATTAGGCAAATCCCTTTCAAATTTTCGCTGAATTTCTTGTGTTATGGCACTCTGATATTCGTTTTGTAAAACACCAATTTTGATATCCAATTTGGTGTTTTTTCCTTTTATGTATTTTTCAGAAAGACTTTTGTAAAGCGCTTCTTTTTTTGCCACAAAAGCCGAATCAATATCACTGTAATTGTTTGAAATCTGAGCAATTTCATTTTTAATCTGTGTATGAAACTGCGCCACTTTGTATTCGTAGGCTGTTTTTACTAAATAACATTGCACGGTCATAAGCACAATTAATGCGATGACAGAAAATGCGATTAGTAAATTGATTCTTTGTTTCATACTCCTAGAAAATTCTGTTTCAAAAATACAGCTTTTACCAGACAAATGGCAGATTAACTCTGCATTAACCTACGATTAACTTTCGGAACTAGGTTTTCAAAGCATTTTTGCAGCAACACTAATCAATTTAAAATGAATATTTATCTGCCCTTAAAACTTCTTATTACACTTTTATTTTTTGGTCTTTCCTATGTTGCTGGTGCCCAGAGTGTAACACCAAAAGATTCGCTTACAAATCAATTGGATGAAATAGTAATCAATAAAGAGAAAAAGACATTTACAAATTCAAACGGAAACATAAAAGTTGATGTTGCCAATTCGGTTTACAATTCCATTCCAAATCCAGTCGATTTGCTTTCAAAATTGCCAAATGTTCTAGTAAGCTCAGATCGTGAAAATATATCTGTAGTTGGAAAAGGGACGCCGTTGATTTATATTGATAATCAGAGAGTGGGAATAAACGAACTGAACGCTCTGTCTGTGAACGATATTAAAACAATCGAAATCATTCAAAACCCGTCATCAAAATATGAAGCAGAGGGACGTGCCGTAATTTTAATTAACAGAAAACTAAGCCGAAAAGAAGGTTTTAAAACTGATATTTCTGAAACGGCTTCGTTTAAAAAGAATTTCAATAATTATTTAGGATTCAATTCCAGTTTCAAAAAAAACAAACTGGAATGGAAAGCCAATTTTAATTACAACCGTTTAAATCCTTGGGAAAATCACAGTATTGCATACCAGATTCCGCAAGCATCTATTATTTCAGATTATGATGTTTCTGCTACTACTTACAGAAATCAATATGTTTTTGGCGCAGGTATATTTTACAAAATAAATGAAGAAGATTATTTGTCTATCAATGTAAATGGCAAAAGGCAAAGCGATACTTTCGACATTAACACATTTACATTTAATCAGACTCAAGATGAAATAAATAATGTTTTTACTTTCAGTGATAATGCTAGTGATAAGAATTTTATCAATTCAGTTGTAAATTATTCAAAGAAAATAAAAGCCATTGATACTAAATTGTTTACTGGTTTTCAAGTGTCAAATTTTAATCAGCATTTGTGGAGTTTAGTTCAAAATAGTTTTAATGAAAATGCATTGGAGTTATCTCAAAACCGCGATCAAAAGTTTAATGTCGATGTTTTTTCAGGAAGAATTGATTTAGAAAAAAAAGTTCAAAAATGAAATAAACTGGGAATACGGCGGACTTTATTCGGCTGCAAAATCACGATCAGATTATGATGTTTTTGATTATCAGAAAAATGAAAATACAGTTTTCAGTTATAATTTTAAAGAAGAAAATTTAGCGGCTTATTCTCAACTATCAGGAAAAATCAAGAAGATCGATTTCTCAATAGGATTGCGACTAGAAAACACTAATGTAAGCGGAAAATACAGTACGGAGAGTAATGTCATGATTGATAAAAATTACACTAAAATGTTTCCAAAGGCACAGTTTTCTTTTTCAATAGACAGCACAAAATCTATAAGTTTCGATTATTCTAAAAGTGTTTCAAGACCCAATTATTCTTCTTTGAGTATGATTGCAACATATATAAATCCGTATTTTATTTATGGAAGCAACATCAATTTGGGGCCGACATTTATGGATGTAATTTCTACTGCTTTTCAGTATTATGATAAATCTTTAAAATTGACTTTATACCAGAATAAAAATCCTGTTTACCAAGATTTTGTTTTTGACAGTCAAGGAAATGTTTTGACTTTTACTGAGAAAAACTTTCAGAAAGAATCGGGTTATAATATTGAATTTACCCTACCATTTACTTATAAAATTTGGACCAATACCAGTTCTTTAATTTTTGCAACTAATAAAATTGAAGACCAATCGGCAGTATTCAATTCATCGAGAACATATTTGTATTACTATTCAAATAACACATTCAAATTACCCAAAGATTTCACATTTGTTCTCTCTTTTTGGGGAGCAACCAAACAAAAAGAAGGAGTTTTTGAAAGAAATGCTAAGTTGATTTTCGATTTATCTCTTGCAAAAACATTTGGCAAGAACTGGAATTGTACGTTGAACTACAATGATATTTTTAAAAACACTATTTATACCGAAAGATTTACAATTAATACGATAAGTTCTAGAGCCAGATATTTAGTTGATGCAAACGAAGTTTCTCTAACGCTTCGTTATTCTTTCGGGAAGATCAAAGATTCTGAATTCAAAGAAAAAAGCGTTAATGAAAACGAAAACCGAATCAGATAAGGTTTGAAATTCCAAAAAATAAAAATTCCAAATTCCAATCTCGACATCAGGGAGAAAATTGGAATTTGGAATTTGAGATTTTTAATTTTAAAAGTTGATATTTCGAATTAAAAAAATGGGATTTTTTTAATTTATCCTTCATCTTCTTCAGATTCTTTTTTAGAATCATCATGCGGTAATTCTTCGTCATCATCGGTTGAATTTAGTTCGAAAAAACTAAAATAAGAACCGCCGTAGCTTTTCTGAAACGAAAAATTACTCATATGATCCAATTTGGTATATTTTGAATGCTCGATAATCATCATTCCATCATCTTCCAATAAATCCCTTTCAAAAACAGTCAAAACAATTTTCTCAAAAGTCGCCTGATCCAATCCGTAAGGCGGGTCTGCGAAGATAATATCGTATGTGGTTTTGCAATTTTCTAAAAATTTAAAAACATCACTTTTGGTTGCAGCAATATCAAAATCATATTCTGATGAAACTTGCTTGATGAATTTTACGCATCCGAAATCGCCATCAACAGAGGTGATTGGTGCGCTTCCGCGTGAAGCAAATTCATAGCTGATATTTCCCGTTCCTGAAAAAAGATCCAGAACCTTCAAGCTGTCAAAATGAAAATGATTATTCAAAACATTAAACAATGCTTCTTTACTCATATCAGTCGTTGGTCTCACAGGTAGATTTTTTGGCGGAAAAATTCTGCGTCCTTTATATTTTCCTGAAATGATTCTCATGATTGAAATAAGATATAATGTTTTTGATTTTGAGCGGTTGTAAAGCTGTTTCTTTCTTTTAGGTTTGAGACATCCATAAAAGAAATATGGCGCACGTATTTATAAGCTATAGCATAAAATGGATCGTTTTCTGAAATGGTTCCCAATAATTCTAATTTGAAACTTTCAGGATTCATGCTCATTTGCTCAGCCGTAAATAAAATGTAGTAGATAAAATCTTCTGGAGTATTGTATTCGAATGTATTAAACAATAAAAGTTTTTGATTCTGCACCACGATAATTTCAAAATTACCAGGATTGAAATTCACAATCATTTTCTTGTCGTCATTGTTTCGTGAGTTGTCCAGAATTTTTTCGACCAAAATGGTATTAGCGTGTTTAGAATCAAAAGATCCTACATTGTCAATCAGGAAATTGTTGATATTCACATACGGAATATAAACAGAATTCATTTGATAATTAGGAATTTGATCAAAAGTAAAGTGATCTGTTTCAAATACTTTTGTAGTGTATTGAAGGTAACTTCCTAAATAATTCTCATCAAATAAAGCAGTTGGAACAAACGTAGAAAGATTGTTATTATGGATAACCATTACTTCGTCGTAAGTTTCTTTTAATTCAGGATTAACCTTAAAAGCATTGCTGAATAAATCTTCAATTCGGCTTGTTTTGCTAGTGGTGTCAAACTTTATTTCTTTGAAAGAAGTAATGACATTGTTTAAAGTATCAAAACAGCAATATGAAAATCCAGTCAGGGAAACCTGAATTGAAAGTTTTCTGTAATTTTTTGAAGTAATGTTAGTATTTTGTAATGACATAGTTGATTTACAATTCGTTACCTGTTTTAAATCAAGAAAGAATTTAAGCGACCACAAACTTACAAATAAAAAAAATAACAATGTCAATTTCAATATCAATGAAAAAGACTTAATCAACATGCAATTTCAAAATTTAATATTGCAAAAAAGTTACCAGAATGTTATCATTTTGTTTATTATCAGTTATTTAAGTATGTGATTAAAATTTAAGTTTGAGATTGTTTTTAATTTTCATATTAAACTTGATTTTGTCATTGAAATTGATTTTTGTCATTGCCATTAAAAAAAACGACCTTTGTATTTCAATTTTATTTTATGAATTCTGCACAGTTTTACGGTATTTTACAAAAACGATTTCCTTTTCCTCCAACCTATAAGCAGGATATTTTTTTTCAGAAAATTGCAATCTTCCTGACTGAACCTCAAAACGACACCATTTTTGTTTTGAAAGGATATGCCGGAACTGGAAAAACAACCGTTATTTCTACTATTGTCAATAATTTAGGCGATATCAATAAAAAGTACGTTTTATTGGCGCCAACTGGACGCGCGGCAAAAGTAATTGCCAATTATTCTAATAATCCAGCTTTTACGATTCATAAAAAAATATATTTTCCGAAGAAATCTTCTGGAGGTGGAGTAGCATTTACCAAACAAGTCAACAAACATAAAAACACCATTTTTATCGTCGATGAGGCCTCGATGATTTCAGACAGTACTTTAGACAGCGGTTCACTTTTAGACGATTTGATCAATTATGTGTATTCAGGACAAAACTGTAAAATGATACTTTTGGGAGATACGGCGCAGCTTCCGCCAGTAAATTTGGATGTTAGTCCAGCTTTGGATATTGATACTTTGGGTTTTCATTACAGTAAGGAAATTGATCATATCGAATTGGATGAAGTAATGCGTCAGGAAGAAAGTTCTGGGATTCTATATAATGCGACAGAACTGCGAGAACTGCTTAAAGAGAGCTTCATTACCGAATTTCGATTTAATGTAAAGAAATTTAAAGACATTGTTCGCTTGACGGATGGTTATGACATTCAAGATGCGATAAATTCGGCATACAGCAATTATAGTATTGAAGATACTGCTTTTATTGTTCGTTCTAATAAAAGAGCAAATCAGTACAACGAGCAAATCAGAAGTCGTATTTTATTTAAAGAAAGCGAACTTTCGGTTGGTGATTTCTTAATGGTAGTTAAGAATAATTATTTCTGGCTGAAAGAAACTGACGAAGCTGGATTTATTGCCAACGGAGATATTATTGAAGTCTTAGAACTTTTCGGAATTAAAGAATTATATGGATTTAAGTTTGCGAAAGTAAAAATCAGAATGGTCGATTATCCAGAACAAAAGCCTTTTGAAACGGTTTTAATTCTAGATACTTTAACCAGCGAATCGCCTTCTTTTACGTATGAAGAATCAAATCGTCTATACGAAGAAGTGATGAAAGATTATGAAGACGAGCCAACCAAATACAAGAGATTTCAAAAGGTAAAAGAAAACGAATATTTCAACGGACTTCAAGTTAAATTTTCATACGCAATAACCTGTCATAAATCGCAAGGTGGACAATGGAATACTGTTTTTATCGAACAGCCATTTTTACCAAACGGAATTGATACTGATTACATTAGATGGCTTTACACTGCTATGACACGTGCCAAAAATAAGCTATATTTGATAGGATTTAAAGACGAGAGCTTTGAGGAATAGTTTTTTTGATAGCCACGAATTCACGAATTAATCCAATACTTTGCGTATAGATTTTAAAAAATAAAATTCGTGAATTCGTGGCGGAAAATTTTAACTGTTTTAAATATGCAAAAATGACAACACTAAACGACTTACATTCGATTTCGTCGGCGTTTTCGAATACAGATAAAATGCCGGTTCTATTTTTAGGGCACGGCAGCCCAATGAATGCTATTGAAGAAAATCAGTTTGTGACTGGGTTTCGTAATTTGGCTAAAACACTGCCACAACCCAACGCTATTTTATGCGTTTCGGCGCATTGGTTTACAAAAGGAACAAAAGTAACGGCAATGGAAATGCCAAGAACCATTCATGATTTTGGAGGTTTTCCGCAAGCACTTTTTGATGTTCAGTATCCAGCAAAAGGAAGTCCGGAATTGGCAGTTGAAACGCAAAAGATCTTAGATCCCGTAATGGTCGAATTAGATGAACATTGGGGATTAGATCACGGCGCTTGGAGCGTGATTAAACATTTATATCCAAATGCAGATGTTCCTGTAATTCAGTTGAGCATCGATTATACCAAATCGGGACAATATCATTTTGAATTGGCTCAAAAACTGCAATCACTTCGTTACAAAGGCGTTTTAATTATCGGAAGCGGTAATATTGTCCATAATCTTAGAATGGTCGATTTTAGAAATTTTGATAAAGACAATTACGGTTATGATTGGGCAATTGAAGCGCGTCAAACCGTAAATAACTATTTGCTAGATGGAAATTTCCAACCTTTAATAGATTTCGAAAAATTAAATAAAGCCGTTCAATTGGCAGTTCCAACACCAGAACATTATCTTCCGTTGTTGTATACTTTAGGTTTAAAAGATAAAACGGATGAAGTTGAGCTTTTTAATGATAAATTATTAGCGGGTTCTTTAAGTATGACTTCGGTAAAAATTATGTAATCAACTTTACGTAATAATTTTTATAATCAAGAAAATCAGTATTTTGACAAGAATGTCGTTAAAATGTCGCAAACAAACCGTTATCAAAATCAACTTTTCAAAAGTAGTTTTGTCGAAATAATAAATCAAAATTGATTATGAACGAAATTGGAAAAAAGATAAAAGAAATAAGAAAGAAAAAAGGTCTTTCTCAAGAAGAATTAGCCGAAACTTCAAAAGTAAATTTAAGAACGATTCAGCGCATTGAAAATGACGAAAATGAACCACGTGGGAAAACCTTGAATCTGATTTGTGAAGTTTTAGATATAAATACTGAAGATGTTTTAGATTATGGAAAGCATGAAGACAAAAGCTATTTGATTGTTTTTCATCTTTCAGTATTAGTATTTCTCGCAATTCCTGTCGGAAATATTATTTTGCCTCTTATTTTATGGATTGCGAAAAAAGATAAAATTATCGGACTAAAAGAAATTGGAGCAAATCTGCTCAACTATCAAATAGTTTGGTCGATTTTTACTTTTATTGTAATAACAGTTTTTGCTGTTTCAAAAATTATGCATTACGGTCAATCTTTTATGCTTTTATATATTTTTATAGCATTTTATATTTTGAATATAGTTTTGCCAATATTTTTTGCAATTAAAACAAGCAAAAAAATGAGCATCAATCTATATCCAAATCTGATAAGAATAATTAAGTAAGATCAGGATAATTATAATTTGAGAAAGGAAATTATTTTTCCTTTCTCAAATTATAAGCATACAAATAACCATCTGAGCTTCCATAAAAAATAACATTATTGATAATAAATGGTGAAGAAACAATAGGTCCCAATCTATAAAATTCATTCATTACTCTGTGATTCTCTGCATAAATAGACAAATCGGTTGCCTTCGCCGCGTGGGTAAAATCTAAAAGATTATTGTTTAAAATTGTTTTAGCGTACTTGTCTCTATTTTCGGTTGGAGTAACTTGTAATTCTTTTTTAGAAAGTAAATTCAGACTGAAGAAATTCCCCGAAAAATCTCCAAAATAAATTGTATTTCCAGCAATAGCAGGTGAAGAATAAACATATCCGTTTCCTTTAAATCGGTATTTTTCTTTTCCAGTTTTTGCATCCAATGCCAATAAAGCATAAGTGTCTGAAGTTCCAACATAAACCGTATTATCTTTAATAACAGCCGAACTCAAAATCCAAGAATTTTCAGCATTGTATTTCCAGATTAATTTTCCTGTTTCAGTATCAAGCGCAAAGAAATACGGATCTCTTGCGCCAAAATATACGATACCGTTAGATACAGCTGCAGAAGCTTGAATTCCGGTAAAACCTGTTTTTATTTCGGTATAAAACTTCCATTTTTCTTTTCCCGTTTTGCAATCCAAAGCATAAAAAACGCCATCCCATCCACCAAAATATAAGGTACTTTTGTCTAAAATAGGAGAGCTGTGTATAGCGGCCTTGGTTTGGAAATTCCATTTTAGAGTTCCATTTTTAGCATCAACGGCATATAGGTTTCCATCACTGCTGCCAAAAATCGCCAATGCCGATTTATTATCTAAGTAAATAACTGGAGTAGAAAGATAAAAATCCCATAAATCGGCCATAAGCAAATCGCTTGGTTTCATGCCCCACATTCCAACTTCACTATACCAATGTTCGCCTTTGGTTGTAAAACGCCAAATTTCTTTTCCTGTTTTAGCATTTACAGCATAATAATGGCCATCAAAACTTCCGAAATAAACAATATCATTGTAAAGGCTTGCAGAACTGTGAAGGGCTCCATTGGTTTTAAATTTCCATTTCTGTTTTCCCGATTTTTCATCGATTGCATAGAAATTACCATCTTCACTGCCAATATAAACGATTCCGTTTTGAACGATTGGAGATGAAAAGATTTTACCCTCAGTTTTAAATTTCCATTTTAAATCTTGTAAAGGCTGATATCCTTTTCCTGAAAAAATGCGATTAGAAAATGGATTTAAGAGATTTGACTTGCCAGTTTGTGAGAAACCATTTAAACTTAGAATTAAAAAGAAATAGAGCAGAAGTAAAGTAAAGTTTCTTTTCATGTTTTTTCTCATAAAAATAAAAATATTATAAGAGATTAAAATGCAACGCTTTAAGAAATATGTTATAAATATATTTTGGAAAGTGTTTTGTAAAAAGTATATCTGTTTTTAGATGGAAATAGCGAAAGAAGGCTTCAAAGTTTTCCAGTTGTTTTCCATTTAATTTGTTTATTTTTGTGTAAGTAATTGTTTGTCAGTTGATTATTTTGTTTTTATCTTCTTTTTAATTAGTTTTTTAAATGCCTTTTTGTGATTAACTGGTGATAATTTAAAAAATAACAGAAGATATTTACAAATGAAGTAAGAGTGCGGCATCAGCACTATAATCACTGATAAAATTAAGATGAATCCAAACAAAGCATTATGGGAAAAAGGCGATTTTACTCGCGTTGCAGAATCTATGAGAGAGAGTGGTGCGGAATTGGTTGCCAAAATTGGAATTAAAGAAAATAGTAACGTTCTAGATCTCGGCTGTGGCGATGGTACTACCGCGATACCTTCGGCAAAATTAGGAGCCAATGTTTTAGGTGTTGATATAGCAAGAAATTTAGTTGAAGCTGGTAATCTTCGAGCAAAAAAAGAAGGATTGGATAATATTGTATTTCAAGAAGGTGATGCAACTGATTTGAATGAATTGAAAAATCAATCTTTTGATGTTACGATGAGCATTTTTGGGGCAATGTTTGCTCCAAAACCTTTTGATGTTGCCAAAGAAATGGTTCGTGTCACACGGCCTGGAGGTAAAATTATTATGGGTAATTGGATACCAGGAGATCCAACGTTGATTGCGCAAATCTTGAAAATTAGTGCTGAATTTACGCCTCCGCCTCCTGAGGGTTTTGTAAGTCCAATGCTTTGGGGTATTGAGGATAACGTAATCGAAAGATTCACAAATGCAGGTGTTCCAAAAGAAAATATTTCTTTTGAGAAAGATACCTTTACATTTAAAGCCACATTTCCACCTTCGGAATGGCTAAATCGATTAAAAACGTACTATGGTCCAACTATGAATGCTTTTGAAGCTGCTGAACAAAACGGGAAAACTTCAGATTTGTATGCTAAACTTGAAGGATTAGTTAATAGTCAAAACCAAAGTAATGACAATTCTACATTAATTCCTGCAACTTATCTTCGTGTTACAGTTTCGGTTTAATTTTTTGTCTTAATATTCTTGAACATGATTTTCATCTTTTACAGAAATAGAAATACAGAAAATTTAAAAGTAATTTTTGCATATTTGCAAACACTTAAAACTAGTGAAAGTTAAATTACTAAATTTTGAGTTTTTTAAACTCAGTAAATAGAAGAATGAAAATAATAGCAGTAATTCCAGCCAGATATGCTTCAACACGTTTTCCAGCAAAATTAATGCAGGATCTTGGAGGTAAAACAGTAATTTTAAGAACCTACGAAGCGGCTGTTTCTACAAAACTATTCGACGATGTTTTTGTAGTAACCGATTCTGATTTAATTTTTGATGAAATTGTGTCTAATGGCGGAAAAGCCATTAAGAGCATCAAAGAACATGAATCAGGAAGTGATAGAATCGCGGAAGCTGTTGCCGATCTCGATGTTGATATTATAGTAAATGTGCAAGGCGATGAGCCTTTTACAGAAGCTGGACCTTTGGCACAAGTTTTAGCTGTCTTTAAAAATGATCCAGATAGAAAAGTTGATTTGGCTTCGCTAATGCGTGAAATTACAAATGAAGACGAAATCAACAATCCGAATAATGTAAAAGTCGTGGTTGATCAGTCGCAGTTTGCTTTGTATTTTTCGCGTTCTGTAATTCCGTATCCGAGAGAGAAAAATGTTGGAGTACGATATTTTCAGCACATCGGAATTTATGCTTTTAGAAAACAAGCTTTATTAGACTTTTATAGTCTTCCAATGAAATCTTTAGAAGCTTCTGAGAAGCTGGAGCAATTACGTTATTTAGAATTCGGAAAACGTATCAAAATGGTTGAAACCACTCATGTTGGAATTGGAATTGATACGGCTGAAGATTTGGAGAGAGCGAGAGCGATGTTGAAGGATATTTAATTAATTTGAATAACATTATCTACAATCTTGTCATTTCGACGAAGGAGAAATCTCCGCGAGAAACTCCACAATGCTGATCAATCTTTGTCGAGCTACTTATGGAGATTTCTCCTTCGTCCAAATGACAAAACTGTGTGGACACTTTGGGTAAAAACAAAAAAACGCTCCAAAATCTTGGAGCGTTTTTTTAATATCTATAAATCGTATTTTATTGATATAAAGCTGGATATTTAGAAGGATTTACTTCGTGCATCATATCATACACTTTCTCGTAAATATCTTCTGCAGAAGGTTTGGAGAAATAATCTCCATCTGTTCCGTATGCAGGTCTGTGGGCTTTTGCAGCAAGCGTTTGTGGTTTGCTGTCCAGATATTTATAAGCGTCTTGTTCTTCTAAAATCTGCTGTAAAATGAATGCTGAAGCTCCTCCAGGAACATCTTCGTCGATTACTAAAAGACGGTTGGTTTTGGCAATACTTTTTACAATATCTTTGCTAACATCAAACGGAAGTAAAGATTGAATATCAATAACTTCGCAGTCAATTCCTTGTTCTGCTAATTCATTAGCGGCTTGCATAACCAATCTTAAAGTTGATCCGTAAGAAACTAAAGTAATATCTGAACCTTCTCTTAAAGTTTCTACAACTCCAATTGGCGTTTTGAATTCACCAAAATTTAGAGGAGTTTTCTCTTTTAAACGGTATCCATTCAAACATTCGATAACCAAAGCAGGTTCGTCACATTCTAACAAAGTGTTGTAGAAACCAGCTGCTTGCGTCATGTCTCTTGGAACCAAAACGTGAATTCCGCGAATCGCATTGATAATCATTCCCATTGGAGAACCAGAATGCCAAATTCCTTCCAAACGGTGTCCACGAGTTCTAATGATTAATGGCGCTTTTTGTTTTCCAACAGTTCTATATTGCAATGTAGCTAAATCGTCACTCATGATCTGAATAGCGTACAATAAATAATCTAAATACTGAATTTCAGCAATCGGACGTAATCCTCTCAATGCCATTCCGATTCCCTGACCAATAATAGTCGCTTCACGAATTCCGACATCGGCAACACGAAGTTCTCCGTATTTTTCCTGCATGCCTTCAAGACCTTGATTTACGTCTCCAATGTTTCCAACATCTTCACCGAAAATTAAAGTTTCAGGATATTTCGCAAACAACGCATCAAAATTATCACGAAGAATCATTCTTCCATCCAAATCTGGTTTTGCATTTTCTGCATATTTAGGAAGAACTTTTTGTACAGAAAATACATTTTGAGCCGATTCCGAATGCTGATTACTGCTGAATTTTTCTTGAGTTTCATTCAAGAATCTTGTAATCCAATTTGATAAAAGAACTTTGCTATTTGGCACTTCAATAAAACGAAGGATCTTTCTAGCATAAACTAATAATTCCTTTTTTAAAGGCGCTTTAATTGCAGCCAATTCAGAAATTAATTTTTTGATTCTTTCTTTATGATTGATGCTTGCTTCAGCAATTTGCTCCAATAAAGCTAAGAGATTCTTTTGTTCGTCAATAATAGGATTGATGAAGTTATTCCAAGCTTCTTTTTTAGCTTCTAAAACTTCTTTCTTTAATTCGAAATCAAGTTCTGCCAATTCCTCTGGAGAAGCGATATTAATGGCAATCATCCAAAGACGCATTTGGCGAATACAGTCAAAATCTCTTTCCCAAGCCAATCTTTCTGCACTTTTGTAGCGTTCATGAGAACCAGAAGTAGAGTGGCCTTGAGGTTGTGTCAATTCGTTTACGTGAATTAAAACCGGTATATGTTCTTCGCGTGCAATTGCTCCAGCTCTTTCATATGTTGAAACCAATTCGGCATAATCCCAACCTTTTACTCTAAAGATTTCATAGCCTTTAGAATCTTCATCGCGTTGGTATCCTTTTAAAATTTCAGAGATATTTTCTTTAGTCGTTTGGTGTTTAGCGTGAACCGAGATTCCGTATTCATCATCCCAAACGCTCATTACCATCGGAACTTGTAGAACTCCTGCAGCGTTTATGGTTTCAAAAAATAAACCTTCAGAAGTACTGGCGTTACCAATGGTTCCCCAAGCTACTTCGTTTCCATTAACAGAAAATTTGTCTTTAATTGTAATTCCCTCAACGTTTCTGTAAATTTTTGATGCTTGAGCCAAACCAAGCAATCTTGGCATCTGACCAGCAGTTGGAGATATATCTGAACTTGAATTTTTTTGTTTTGTTAAGTCTTTCCAAGAACCATCTTCGTTTAAACTATGCGTTACAAAGTGTCCTCCCATTTGTCTTCCTGCAGACATCGGATCAAAAGCTAAATCGGTGTGACCGTATAAACCGGCAAAAAACTGTTTAGCGTCCAATTCGCCGATAGCCATCATAAAAGTTTGGTCGCGATAGTATCCAGAACGGAAATCTCCGTTTTTAAAAGCTTTTGCCATTGCCAGCTGCGGAACTTCTTTTCCGTCGCCAAAAATTCCAAATTTAGCTTTTCCTGTTAATACTTCTTTTCGACCTAAAAGACTACATTCACGGCTTGTAACCGCAATTCTATAGTCATTCAATACCTCAGTTTTGAAATCTTCAAATGTCAGTGTAGTATTGGTTTTTTCTTTTATCATAATCTTGTAGGGTCATGTTGTTTATGTCGCGAAATTACTTAAAAACAATCAATAATCATAATTCTTTGAACTAAATATAATTTAATTATTTGTATTCAAATCTAAAAACTACGTATTTTATTTGTGTTATTTTTATATGTAATTTAATTTTATTGATAATTTCGCAAGTTTTTGTTTAATTTTTATTTGATTAAAACCATTTTCGGGTAAAAAGAGTAACTAACGTTTTTGGCGAAAATGTGATGATAAATCGTATTTTTTCATTGTATTTAGGTTGTGATATTTCCCATCCGTTATTAGAATAAACAGGAAAATAGAGTTCAAAATAGTCAGGAACAAGGTTTAAACGCACTCCAGAATCGTAAGCAAAGAACTCACTTTGATGCTTGTTTTTCAAGAAACCGATGTCTCCATAAAGTTCTACCCAGTTCCATATCGCATAACTTGCGTTTAGAGTTGTCATCCATTGGTTAGCGTATGAAGGCTCTAATTGTGACTTGAAACCTCCTTCGGCAATTACATATTGCTGACTAAAAAATCCCGTACTTTCTGATCTTCCAAACAAATTGTAATCAAATAAATAATCTGTCGGACGGTCTAAACCAAAACTAAAATAATCTGAGTTTGTTGTATTGTACAAGAAACTTCCAGCATATAGCCTTAAATTTAACTTTTTATTATTTTCGAATAATCTTCTGTATTCTACTTCTCCCGAAACTTTTCCGAATCCGCTAGAAAACTGCAAATCGGTCATAAAATTAAAATGATCAATTAATTCAGTTTTAGTATTTGAATAACGTGCGTTAAAAACAGAATAGTTGGGTTCTGAATTATCTGTAATATAACTGCTCGCTTCACGGTTTACCATAACCTGTCGGAACATAAATGCTTGTTTTCTATTGTCTCTAAAATCTTTTTCGCGAATGCGGAACACCACCATCGGATTTAATCTCAAATAAGTGGCATCTGGCGCATAGTGAAAATAGTTTTGACTGATAGAATAGCGAACATTATATAAGGTGCTATTTCTGTAATACTGGTTCCATGAAAAAGCCGATGAACCCGAAATTGTACCTGCCTTGATTGAGTAGGCCGGATTAATATCAAAATTAAAAGGCTTGTCTAAAATAGTTTTATTATGAAAACGGATTCCAGGCGTGAAACCATCATAATAATTATAATTTAATGTCGGAATGTATAAAATCTGATTGTAATCTGGATCTTCTAAATCTTTAGCGAAATTAAATTTTATAGGACGATTCAGCGCAACATGTTTTAGAGATCTCCAGTTGTTTCTCTGGTTGTACTCCGGAACTTCATTATTGTAATTAATGACAATTTTGTCTGCATTTTTTCGGCTGAACGCATAAACAGAATCTTTTTTGGTAGGTTCAATCCATTCTTTAAAAACAACTTCTTTCTTTTTAATTCCGTAAATCGGAATAGGAGCGTAGATTCCAGTTTTATTTTTAACCGAAAATGTAACGCTGTCTGCAGTTCTCGAAACATTCGAAAATTTATAATCGATAATATCTCTGGAATCGATTATGGTTTTAAAGAACCAGTCAATATTTTTTGGACTTTTTTGAGTTAAGATTTTTTCAAAATCATAACGGTTCGATTGCCCAAATTGGTTAAGATTGTAAAACTCTTTTACGCTTTTAGGCACAATATCATGATTAAGATAATCGTCTAAATAACTCAAACTTAAACCAGCGCGGTATTTGCTGGCAATCTGTTCGTTAAATTTTATAAGCGTGTTTTTCGGGTCGCCAAGCGGCTGATCCAGATTTTTACGAGCCATCAGCATATAATAATAGCTGTATTGTTCGTTAAAAGTAAGATTGGTAATGTTGTAGCTTTTAAAGAGTTTCATGTCCGAAAGTCTTCCCAGCATTTTTTCATCCTGATGATGTTCTTCCATATACTTCATCATGGTATAAATCTGGATTCCGTCATATACCCAATTGTCTTTTCTCGGATCTAAACGCAGACTGTTTTTGAGATAATTATTTAAAAAAGTTTTTAAAAATTGAATCTCAAACATAAAATCATCTTCAAATGGACTAATAAACGAAGGCAGCTGATTTAAACCATAAAACGGATTTCGGTCATAATCTGCCTGAGAAACGGTAATTCTCTCATGTGGATACTTGCCAATAAATTTTTCAGCATAAGAAACCACTCGATTGATAATAATAGCTTTTTGAAATTCGTCTATTTTCTTATTTCTTAAATTCGTAAGAACTTGCAAAGAGCCATTATCATAAATCCTAAAACTATTTTGCTTTTCGATATAAAGACTTAAATCGGTTCTGTTTTTGCCCGAAAAAGAATAAATATTATAGCTCTGATTGGTTGAATCTTTGGAAACTGGGTTTAAATCGGTAGTTATAGAATACTGATTTGGAATTTTAATTTCCACCTCATAATCACTCACTGCATTGGCAATATCATCCAGATTGAAATTATTGTACTTGACAAAAAGTCCATTTTCAAAACGAGCGGGGCTTAAGAACCAGTTTTTTAATAACATGCCACCATTTTGATCGAATCCAAAATGGGTGAATTTATCATTTGGTATTTTTACAATATAATTAAGGTGCAGATCGATTTTTTCGTTCGGTAGAAGTTTACGATTCAATCGTATAGTAATATAATCAGGATCTTCGGCGCTTCTTTCCCATTCCAGAGCCGAAAAATTGGTTTCCGTTAGATTTATAATGGTAGTTTTTCCTCTATCCACAGCTTTCGCTAAATGAAAACCTCTGTAAAACTCATCAGAAAAACGTCTTGCAAGGGGAGTGTTTTTGTCTGCAAAAGCATTATTCCAATCATTCAAAACAATCGAAACCAGAATGTCGTTTGTAGTATTATGATACGTAATATCCTGTTTTATATTCAGTGTCTTAAGCTCAAGATTTACCGCCACTTCCATCTTAGATTGATGTTGTGCAGTTAGTTCTATCGAAAATGATAAAACTATAATGAGGCAAATAATTTTATAAAGTGCTTTCAAATAATGGCTTAAAAATTATCAGACATACTTATGTACGGACATAATGAAGTTACGGATTTTTGTAAAAATAGTATAAAAAAAGCTGTTTAAAAAAACAGCTCTCACTTTTTACGTATTTGCAATATAATTTAACCATATAAGTGATAAAAGTGTTTTTAACGCAAAGCTTAAAAACATACTTTTAAATGAACTTATATCACTTATATGGTTTTGAAAATTAGAAATTCGGACTTAAATCGTACTTTTTGTAGAATTTATCCAATGCTTCTACAACTTCGTCTTCTGTGTCTACGATTTTAAATAAATTTAAATCTTCAGGGCTTACGGTATGCATTTTTTCAACCAATACCGTTTTAACCCAGTCAATCAGGCCAGACCAGAATTCAACTCCAACTAGAATAATAGGGAATTTTCCAATTTTTTTAGTCTGAATCAAAGTGATGGCTTCAAACATTTCGTCTAAAGTTCCAAAACCTCCTGGCATTACCACAAACCCTTGAGAATATTTTACGAACATTACTTTTCTCACAAAGAAATAGTCGAAATTGAGGTTTTTATCGTGGTCAATATACGGGTTAAAATGCTGTTCAAACGGAAGTTCGATATTTAAACCAACCGAAGTTCCTCCGCCCAAATGCGCACCTTTATTTCCAGCTTCCATAATTCCGGGACCACCTCCTGTAATCACACCGTAACCTGCTTTACTGATTTTATAAGCGATTTTTTCTGCCAATTGATAGTACTTGTCTTCTGGCTTTGTTCTTGCCGATCCAAAAATAGAAACACAAGGACCAATACGTCCCATTGCTTCGTAACCATTTACAAACTCAGACATAATTTTAAAAATTGCCCAGCTGTCATTGGTTTTAATTTCATTCCACGTTTTTTGCTTTAAACGATCCTGAATTACTTTATCTTCATCATTATCAAAATCTTCTAATCTCATTTTAGGTATTTTAATTTATTATTATGTTTTATATGATTGGAGAAGGAGGAGTTATTTCCTTCTGTCCGCTATTTCCCGATAAACAAAAACTACAGTTAAAAGCCTTGTTTTTCTAAATCGGGAGATGCCACTCCCATCAGGGCTAGGGCATTTGGTTTCAAATAAACATTCAGTTTAATTGAAACATGTTTTTCTTTAAAAAGCTTGAATTTTTCAAAAAAAGTGGATACTAAATTAACGCTTTTTTCTAGAATTGTTATAAAAAACAGGAATTATAATCCAAAAGTAATGTTGAGATAATAATCAAATTCAGTTTTTTGATTCATTATCAGGTGTTTGGTGCATGTAAAATCAGTAAGTTTTTTAGATCTAAATCTTTATGAAAGTTTAAGGGCAAATATGTATAGAGTTTTGATAAAAGGTAAATTATAAAGTTGGTGTGCGCATTTTTGTCATTTCGACGAAGGAGAAATCTCCGCGAGAAGCTCGACAAAGATTGGGTTTTCGTTGCGGAGATTTCTCCTTCGTCGAAATGACAAAGAATTGTGGTTGTTTTGTTTAAAAAAAAACAAAATTCCACATACACTAGGTTTTTAAATATTTACAAAGATCACTCTTACTCTAACTCTTTTTTCAAAAACTTAGCTGTATAACTCTTTTTATTCTGAGCCACTTCTTCTGGAGTTCCTTTGGCAACCAATTGTCCACCACCTTTTCCGCCTTCTGGACCAATATCTATAATATAATCGGCAAGTTTGATAACATCCATATTATGTTCGATTACTAGAATGGTATTGCCTTTGTCCACCAATTTATTGATTACTTCCATCAAAACGCGAATGTCTTCAAAATGCAATCCAGTTGTAGGTTCGTCAAGAATATAAAATGTATTTCCAGTATCTTTTTTAGACAATTCTCCTGCTAGTTTTATACGCTGCGCTTCACCGCCAGAAAGCGTTGTACTTTGTTGTCCAAGTGTAATATAACCTAAACCAACATCTTGAATTGTTTTGATTTTTCTGTGAATTTTTGGAATGTTTTCAAAGAAAGGAACCGCTTCATCAACCGTCATATCCAAAACATCAGAAATAGATTTTCCTTTATATCTAATTTCTAAAGTTTCTCTGTTGAAACGTTTTCCTTGACAAGTCTCGCATTCTACGTAAACATCTGGCAAAAAGTTCATTTCGATTGTTCTAACACCAGAACCTTCGCAGGTTTCGCAACGTCCTCCTTTTACGTTAAAACTAAAACGTCCCGCTTTGTAACCACGAATCATACTTTCAGAAGTCATCGTAAATAGATTTCTAATTTCAGTAAAAACTTCTGTATAAGTTGCTGGATTTGAACGTGGTGTTCTACCAATCGGACTTTGGTCAATGTCAATTACTTTGTCAATATGTTCTAAACCTTCAATCTTTTTATACGGTTGCGGTTTTTTTACGCCATTAAAATAATGTGCATTTAGAATCGGATAAAGCGTCTCATTAATCAAAGTCGATTTTCCGCTTCCAGAAACACCCGTTACGCAGATTAACTGTCCTAACGGAATTTCAATAGAAACGTTTTTAAGATTGTTTCCAGTTGCTCCAGTAAGTTTTAAAAATTTACCATTTCCTTTTCTTCTTTTCTTCGGAATGTCGAATTTCATTTTACTGTTCAAATATTGAGCAGTAATTGTATTTGATGCTAATGTTTCTTTCGGAGTTCCTGTGCTGATGATTTGTCCACCATATTTTCCTGCTTTTGGACCAATATCAATTACATAATCGGCAGTTTCAATCATGTCTTTATCGTGTTCTACCACAATAACCGAATTTCCGATATCACGTAATTGCTCTAGCGACTGAATTAATTTTTCGTTGTCTCTTTGGTGGAGGCCAATACTTGGTTCATCCAAAATATAAAGAACACCCACCAATTGCGAACCAATTTGTGTCGCCAAACGAATACGTTGTGCTTCACCACCAGAAAGCGATTTTGAACTTCGGCTTAAAGCCAAATAATTTAAACCAACATTCATAAGGAAGTTCAAGCGGTCTTTTATTTCTTTTACAACTTCAGAAGCAATTAAAAGCTGTTTGTCTGTCAAATGGTTTTCTAAATCTAAAAACCATGCCGTCAAATCTGAAATATCCATATCACACAATTCGGTGATATTTTTTTCATTTACTCTAAAAAACAAAGCTTCTTTTTTAAGACGTGAACCTTCACAAACAGGACAGTTAATTTCGTCCATAAAATCTTTTGCCCAACGTTTTATAGTTGTTGTGGCACTTTCGTCATATTGATTTTTAATGAAATTAGAAATTCCTTCAAAATCAATTTTATATTCTCTTGTTACGCCAAGATCTTTTGAGTTGATAGAGAATTTATCTTTCCCGCCATACAAAATCATTTGCATGGCTTCTTCTGGAATTTTCTCAATGGGATCCGTTATTTTAAATCCGAATTTTTCCCCGATGGTTTCCAATTGCTTGAAAATCCATGAAGATTTATATTCGCCCAGAGGCGCAAGACCACCTGCTTTTATTGATAATTTTGGATTCGGAATAATCTTTTTGACGTTGATTTCGTGCACAGTTCCCAATCCGTTGCAATGCGGACAAGCTCCTTTTGGAGAGTTAAAAGAAAATAAATTCGGCTCTGGATTCTGATACGAAATTCCAGTTGTAGGACACATTAAGTTTCTACTGAAATAACGCACTTCATTAGAATCTTGATCCAAAATCATCAAAACATCTTCACCGTGATGCATGGCTGTATTGATGCTTTCAGATAATCTTTTTTGGGTATCAGGATTATCTTCAATGACCATTCTGTCTACAACAATCTCGATATCGTGCGTTTTGTAACGATCCAATTTCATTCCTGCAACCAAATCTTGAACTTCGCCGTTTACACGAACCTTCAAGAATCCTTGTTTGGTAATCTGCTGGAATAATTCGGCATAATGCCCCTTTCTGGCCTTAATAACTGGCGCGAGAATATTGATGCGTTTTCCTTTATAATCCTGAATAATCAAATCTTTAATCTGTTCATCAGAGTACGAAACCATTTTTTCGCCTGTGTTGTAACTGTAGGCATCTGCACCACGTGCATATAGAAGTCTCAGGAAATCGTAAATTTCGGTAATCGTTCCAACTGTAGAACGTGGACTTTTACTGGTAGTTTTTTGTTCAATTGCGATTACAGGAGAAAGTCCGTCAATTTTGTCTACATCAGGACGCTCTAAACCGCCAAGGAATTGTCTTGCGTAAGCTGAAAAAGTTTCAACATAACGACGCTGACCTTCAGCGTAAATCGTGTCAAATGCTAACGAAGATTTTCCCGAACCTGATAAACCAGTAATGACAACCAGTTTTTCACGCGGAATAGATATATCGATATTTTTTAGATTATGAACTCTTGCACCAAGAACTTCAATAGTATTGTCTTTATCTAACATAATTTTGAGCAAAACGCAAAGTTACCACTTTGATTTGTTCTTTTAGTGCTCGATAGCAAAAGTTTATGTTACAAATAATAACAAAAAACGCTGATATAAAATCAGCGTTTTCTTTTTCGGGTTGCCATATAGTTTTCGATGGCTTCTTTGGTAGTATACCAGTTTCTGCCTTCTTTGTAAGCATCTATTTTTCCTGTTCTGGCCAATAAACTTACATATTCTTGGCCGTATGGGGTGTCAGGCTCACTAACAATGTTTTGAATAGATTGATAATCATAATTGCTTCCAGGCATTGCGCCTAGATAAATATTGAGCGTTCTTTCGAGTGCTTGGCACATTAAAAGTGTCAATTTTTGATAATTGCCATTATTAGCTTGATTAAGCGCTTCGTAATATTTCTTGCGATCATTTTTTAAAATAATGGCAGGAGGAAAACCGCAACGCATCAATAATAAATTCATGCTCAAACGAACGGTGCGACCATTTCCATCAAAAAAAGGATGAATCCAGACTAGTTTATGATGGTAAATTGTTGCCAATTCTATATCGTTTAAACCTAAAGGATTTGTATTGATAAACTCAATTAATTCGTCTAAATAATCTGAAACTTTATTGGCATTTGGTGGCATAAAATTAGCTCCTGAAATTCGGACACCTCCATTACGAATTCTTCCTGCAAAATCTTCTTCGATAGAGCGCATTACTAAACCGTGGATAGATAAAATGTCAATACTTCGTAGTTTATAATTCTCATCGACAATTGAGTAGAGATAATCAATAGCTTTGTCGTGATTATGAGTTTCAAAATGTTCGCGAAGCGATTTCCCTTTAATGGTTATTCCTTCTTGAATAACCATTTGGGTTTCTCTCAGGCTAAGTGTATTTCCTTCAATACTATTAGAGTTATAAGTCCATTCGAGAGAAAGACTTTCTCGTATTTTATTCAAAGCAATATTAGGCAATGGTCTGCTGTTTTGCAGTTCTTGCCTTTTTTGATACAATCGATCAAAGTTTGATTGAAATTCTTCTCTGTATGTTAGGTCAATATTAAACATAATCCTACAAAGGTACTTTTTAATATCGGATAAATAAAATTTTTAACGTATCCGATATTAAGCTTATTCAATCGTCATTGAACGGAGTTTTGTTCTATAAGCTTCTAGTGCTATTGATTTGGAAATAAATCCGTGGTATTTCCCGTCTCTTAAAACAGGAAGGAATGCAGATTTTGTGGTTTCAAATTTACGCATTACAATTTCCATGCTGTCGAGTGTAGAGATTGTTGCAGCAGGCGCTTTCATTACGTCTCTGATAAAGGTGTATTTTACGCGGTAAGAATTAAAAATAATTTCTCGTATATCATTAAAATGAACAACTCCAACTAGATCTTTCTCTTGATTTACAACCGCAAAAACAACCTGGTTCGAATGCGAAATAAGATCAACCAATTTAGTTAGATTTTCATCTGGATGCACTGTCAAATAATCGCATTGAATAATCGAGTCGATATCTAAAGTCGATAAAATGTTTGAATCTTTGTTGCTTGTAAAGGCATGTCCTTTCTTTGCTAAACCTTTTACGTCAAGTGAATATTTTTCGTAACGTTTAGAAATGGCAAAACTGATAGAAGAAACAATCATCAGCGGAATCATTAATCCATAACCTCCTGTGATTTCTGCAATTAGGAAGATGGCAGTTAGAGGTGCATGAAATAAACCGCTCAGAATTCCAGCCATTCCAACCATTGTAAAATTACTGATAGGAAGTTTAGATAAACCTACCATGCTTACAAGTTTAGAAAAGAAGTAGCCTAGATAAGAGCCTAAGAATAGAGAAGGAGCAAAGTTTCCTCCGTTTCCACCGCTTCCAATAGTTAATCCCGAAGCAAATACTTTAACCATCATGGTAGCGCCAATAAATAAAAGCAAAACCCACTGATTATTTCTAAAATCGGCAAATAAAGTATTGTCCAACAATTTTCCAGGATCGGTTTCAGATAAAGTTTTAATGCTTTCGTATCCCTCACCAAATAGGGTTGGGAAAATAAAAATTAATAACGCCAATAACGATGAGCCAATTAAAGCTTTTTTATAAGGGTTAATTTGCTGTTTGGCAAAATAATGTTCCACTCTTTGAAAGTTTCTCGAGTAATAGATAGCAACGAGTCCGGTTAAAACTCCCAAAATAACGTAAAACGGAATATTGTGGTAATCAAAAGTTTCTTGTTTTTTAAAGCTCAAAAGAATGCTTTCGTCCAAAACAATAGCAGAAACCAAAGCGCCCGTTGCTGCAGAAATCATAATAGGCGTAAAAGCAGAAATGCTGACATCTACCAATAAAACCTCAATAGCAAAAAGAACACCTGCAATTGGAGCGTTAAAAGCAGCCGCAATTCCAGCAGCTACACCACATCCAATCAGCAAAGTTCGATCCTTATACTGCATCTTATAATTCTGGGCATAATTTGAACCAAAAGCAGCTCCTGTAATTACGATCGGACTTTCTAAACCTGCAGAACCTCCCAAACCAACTGTCAACGAACTTGTCACAATTTGAGCATACATCTGCTTTCTCGGAATAATACTGGCTTTTTTCGCAACTGCATAAAGTATTTGAGAAGTTCCTTTTTGAATACTTCCGTTAAGAACTTTATTTACTACAAAAACAGTTAATGTAATACCTATAATAGGCAGAATACTGTTAATGAAACTCAATTTCAGGATTCCATTAATGTATGTTGCAAATGAGAATACACTATGCGCGAAAGTTTTAAGTACGATAACTGCAAGGGAACAAGATATTCCGATGAGAACGCTCGACAAAAAAAGAAACTGCTTTGGAGTCATTAAGGATTGTGCCAAAGCAATGATGCTTTCGAGTCTTCTGAAATATTTTTTTAGCATTCTGTTTTAAAATTATCGTTCTTACAAAATTAGTTCATAATGTTAGATTAAAAAAATAAAAACGGAGAACTATTAAAAACCAACAGCTTTGTCATCGCCTCTAAAATCAGCTCCGCCTTCTAGATTTTTGTTTGGCAAAACCAAAATAGCATCAACTTTTCCGATGATAGGAGTTGGTTTTTCGTTGATGATATAGTTTTTTGCTTTAAGCTGATCAATTGTTTTTGTTTCAAAAGTATTGGGTTCGAAAGTAATTAAATCTGGCAGCCATTGGTGATGAAAACGTGGAGCATTAACAGCTTCTTGCATGCTTAGATTATATTCGTAAACATTTAGAATTGTCTGTAAAACAGAAGTAATAATCGTTGAACCTCCCGGTGTCCCAACTACCATAAACAGTTTTCCGTCTTTTTCCACAATGGTTGGCGTCATAGAACTTAACATTCGTTTTTGCGGAGCAATGCTGTTGGCTTCATTTCCAACTAATCCAAACATGTTTGGAGAACCTGGTTTTGCACTAAAATCATCCATTTCATTATTTAAAAAGAAACCTAACTCGTCGCAATAATATTTTGATCCATAACCGTCATTTAGTGTTGTAGTAGCCGCAATTGCATTCCCGAATTGATCTACAATTGAATAATGTGTAGTTTCTGTGCTTTCGGCATAATTCACTTTTCCTTCTTTTATTTCGCTTGATAAAGTCGCTTTTTCAGGATTAAAGCTAGCCATTCTTTCACGAAGGTAATTTTCATCTAATAATTCTTTCATCGGAATTTTGACAAAATCTGGATCACCCAAAAAGTAGCTTCTGTCAGCATAAGCTCTTCTTTCAGCCTCAACAATAACCTGAATGGCATCTGGGGAGTTATGTCCCATTTTGGCTAAATCATACGGCTCAAGCATTTTTAAAATCTGAGCCAGACAGATTCCGCCACTGCTTGGAGGAGCCATTGAGGTAATTTTTAAACCTTTATAAGTAAACTGCAATGGTTTTCTCCATTTGGCTTCGTATTTCGCTAAATCCTGCATCGTGATGATGCCTCCTTTTTCCTTTAGATAATTGACTAGGATTTTTGCAGTTTCTCCTTTATAAAATTCGTTTCTTCCTTTTTTCTGGATTCTTCTTAAAGTTTTGGCTAATGCTGGATATTTGATGGTATCGTTTTCTTTAAAATTGCCAGATAAAAGGGAATTTTCTCCATTTATTTTTACAATGCTCTCGTGATAATCTTTTAAGCTTTTTTCTTGTTTTTTGGTCACTACAACACCTCTTTCTGCTAAAGCGATTACAGGTTCAAGGATTTTAGAAATCGGCATTGTGCCATATTTTTTATGAACCGCAAAAACGCCTGCAATTGTGCCTGGAACACCAATGGCAAGTGCTGTCTGGGTACTTTTTCCTTTTATTACATTTCCCTCGCTATCCAAAAACATATCTTTTGTAGCAGCCAACGGAGCTTTTTCTCTATAATCCAAAGAACCAACCTCGCCATTGGCTTTTCTATACACCATAAATCCGCCGCCGCCGATATTTCCTGCAAATGGAAAAGCAACTGCAAGCGCCAACTCGGTTCCTACCATGGCGTCAAAAGCATTTCCGCCTTTTTTCATAATATCAGAACCTATTTTTGAGGCTTCTTCGCGGGCAGAAACCACCATAGCTTTTGTAACAACTAATCCAGTCGGATTTGGTGTTGCCTGTTGCGCATTGCTATTGCTTATATATAAAAGTGCTATTAAAAATGTAATTTTTTTCATGTTCAATAAAATTAAATTGGACTTAAAGAGAAAGTAATTTTCCTTTTGCTTGTTCTCTAATTTCTTCAAAGAAGAGTGTGAATTCTTCTTCAAATTCATCATAAAATTCAGTAAGCTCTTCGACAGCGAACTGCATTTGAGAAACATTTTTGGATCTTCTGTCCATTTGGGTTAATATATGTTGAATTCCTTCGGTTGTGCGATAACTTACAAGCCAGTTTCTTTCAATCATATATGGCATTAAGCCTTGAGTTTTTTCAGTTAAAATTTCATAATTATCGTGAAGCGAATGATAAAATCGATTTACAAAAAGTTCTAATTTTTCATCTGAATATTTTTTCCAGTTTTTGGCTAGAAAATGATCGTAAACAATATCTACAATAACGCCAGCATAATGGTGATATCTCTCATGGAGGCGTTTGGTGCTTTTCCTAAAAATATCATGAGAATCAGTATAAGTATCTATGAATCGATGGAGTAGAATTCCTTTTTGAACATCTTCAGGAAAATGCTCAAACTGTTTTCCGCGAATTCCGTCTGCCATAAAATTCCCGATTTTAATTAAATCATTGTCTCCAGAAAGATATATATGGGCTAAGAAATTCATTTTTTTATAAGTTTCTAAGAATCGAAGTTTTTTAAGATTCTGAGTTATTTTAGTAAATGTATAAAAACTTTTTTAAATCATTTTGTTATAAAAATAACGAGATGCAAGTAGTTTCCTATGGGTTAAATTTAAAATCTTAGAATCTTAGCAACTTAGTATCTCAGCAACTTTTTTATATTTGTAAAAAAATAACCCTAACTCACAAAAATGACTCTAATAAAATCTATTTCTGGAATCCGTGGGACGATCGGAGGAAAAGTGGGAGATAATCTAACTCCTGTTGATGCAGTAAAATTTGCATCGGCTTACGGAACTTTCTTGAAAAATAATATTGCGAAAGATAAATTGACAGTTGTAATTGGTCGTGATGCGAGAATCTCTGGACCAATGATTCATAATTTAGTAGTGAATACTTTAATTGGTTTAGGAATCGATGTGATTGATCTTGGACTTTCTACAACCCCAACTGTTGAAGTGGCTGTTCCTTTGGAAAAAGCTGATGGTGGAATTATTTTAACAGCTTCTCACAATCCAAAACAATGGAATGCTTTAAAATTATTAAATGCTAAAGGTGAATTTTTAAGCGGAGCTGATGGAGCAAAAATTCTTGAAATTGCAGAAGCAGAAGCTTTTGATTTTTCTGATGTGGATAGTTTAGGTGAAGTTATTTCTAATGACGCTTACATGGATATTCATATTGATGAAGTTTTAAACTTGCCATTGGTTGACATTGAAGTAGTAAAAGAAGCTAAATTTAAAGTGGTTGTTGATGGTGTAAATTCTTCAGGAGGAATTATTATTCCGAAACTTCTAAAATTAATGGGAGTTGAAGTAGTAGAATTGTACTGTGAACCAAACGGACATTTCCCTCATAACCCAGAACCTTTAAAAGAGCATTTAACTGATATTTCGGAATTGGTAGTAAAAGAAAAAGCTGATTTTGGTATCGTAGTAGATCCAGATGTAGATCGTTTGGCTTTTATCAGCGAAGACGGTGAAATGTTTGGTGAAGAATATACTTTGGTTGCTGTTGCTGATTATGTTTTAAGCAAAACTCCAGGAAATACAGTTTCTAACATGTCATCTTCTCGTGCTTTAAGAGATGTTACCAAAGCGCACGGGGGAAGCTATGAAGCAAGTGCTGTAGGTGAGGTAAACGTGGTTGAATTGATGAAGAAAAATAATGCTGTAATTGGTGGTGAAGGAAACGGCGGAATTATCTACCCTGAATTGCACTACGGAAGAGACAGTTTGGTTGGAGTTGCTTTGTTCTTGACGCATTTGGCAAACAAAAAAATGCCGGTTTCTGCTTTAAGAGCTTCTTATCCGGAATATTACATGAGTAAAAATAAAATTGAATTGACGCCACAAATTGATGTTGATGCGATTTTAACTCAAATGACTGAGAAATATAAAAACGAAGATATTTCGACAATTGACGGTGTGAAAATTGATTTTGCTACAGAATGGGTTCATTTAAGAAAATCAAATACAGAACCAATTATTCGTATTTATACTGAAGCACCTTCTCAAGATGCTGCAGATAAATTGGCATTAAGAATTATTGATGAAATTAAAGTAATTGCTGGAATTTAAGATTTCAGTTTTTAAAATAAAAAAGCTCTTTAGATTTGTCTAAAGAGCTTTTTGTTTATTCAAAACTAATTTATTCCTAACGGAATGAATTAGTTCTTAATTATTTTGATCGATTTTTTAATATTTCCATACGAAGCGTTTACAATATAAACTCCTTTTGGAAGCTTGTCTCCAATTTTAATATCTTCATTCGTAAAATAATCTGCAGAAGAAAAACAGACATCTCCTTTCATATCAATTATTTTGATCGTTAAAGGTTTAGTAGTATTTGATTTAATATGTAAAGTGGCTTGCGTTTTTACAGGATTTGGATAAATCGTAAAACTGTCTTTTTCAAGCTCATTATTGTTAACGCCAAGATTGGCAACAGCAAAATCGATAAAATTAAAATTAAAATCATTTGATTTGAATTTGATTTTCAAATACACCTCGCCTTTTGGTAAAAAAACATCATTTACCGTTTTATTAGCAAAAGTCTGCCAGTCACCAGTTGGCGGAAAGGTTTCATCGGCTTTTACCACAACATCATTTACTAGAATGTCAAATTTGCCTGTCAATACGGGAGATGCCACTCTAAAAGTTAAGTTGTAGGTTCCAGCATTGGCAACATTCAGCATAAATTCGTTCCAGTCTCCTTCATTGATGAAACAAACATTTTGCCCCGTTCCAGAATCTGTTGTTGCCTGTAAACCAGTTCCTTTTCTTCTGTAATGTTTATTGGCAGTAATGCGACCTGGTATATTCATTTTTTTTGCCGTGTAAGGAACATTAATATATTCAGTTCCAATTGGTCTTAAGACACCACTTGTACCACTTAACAATTGTCCTTCTAACATATCGGTCCAAGTTGGATTTACTCTTCCGGTAAACCATGAATAGCGAAAAATATCAGGATCATTTTCATAGTTGGTTAAAATTTGTTTCATGAAAGCTGTTTTTTCGTCAGCGGTCTGTATAACTCTATTGGCAAACTCCGTAATCCAAAGCGGGCGATTGAATTGTTTTAAAATTCCTGTTACTCCAATCACAGATCCAGCAGTGGCATCATAAGTATGAAAAGCAATATAATCTACTTTACAGTTGGGACATAATTGGAAAAACTGATTGTGCCAAACAACAGGATCAGAAATTCCTCCGTAATTATTAGGGCCATTATAAGCAGGTGAGGCGCTTACAATTTCTAGATTTTTTGCAGCAGCAATTTTTTCAATATTTGCCCATGCATTTACTGCTTCTTGCGGTGTTAATCTTGCGCCGTCGGTAAAATTAGGTTCATTAAACGCCAAAAGATATTTGGCTCCAGGTTTTATTTTATTGATGAAAGTTTGTACGTCATTGTCGCTGATTTTTCCCCATGCCATTGGGACAAATTCAACTCCAAGAGATTCATAATTGGCTTTTAAATCGGCATCAGGTTCTGGCGACCAGTTGTACCACCAAGAAAGGCCTGGTTTTAAAGCTTGCATGTCGGCTTGGGAGTGGTATCCGTAAGCAATTCCTCGTTTCGGACTTTGAGCGAAGACAGAAAAAAAGAGAAAAGATACTAAAAATGAAAAAAATAGTTTTTGGATCATAATTAATGATTTTTGGTTCTTTTTAGATATTGGAGAAGAACCAAATTTAAATGGTTTCCTTTTTTTATCCATTCAAAAAAATCATTACAAAAACACATCAAATTAGATAAAGAGAGCGTATTTAGATATTTATTATTCAGTTTTAAAAGAAAAAGCCCGAAAAGCAAATGCTGTTTTTCGGACCTTCCATTTAAATTATTTTCTAAATATCATTCAATACGGTGTTTCCATCTTTTGTGTGTCCACAAATAAAATTCCGGAGCTTCTAGAATCTGTTTTTCCACTTCTTTTAAATACATTTCGGTGATTTTGAAATTTTCAAATTCTTTCGGATTATCTGCAAGCGAAATAAATGTAGCCTCATAATAGCCTCTTTTGACTTTTTTAACCTGCACAAATATCACAGCCAAATCATATTTTTTAGCTAGTGTTTCTGCGCCAGTATGTACAGGAACTTCAACTCCCATAAATTTCATCGAATGAAAAATTCTTTCCATTTTTGGTGACTGGTCACTTGCTAAACCGTACATGCTCAAAACTCCTTCACGCTGGTTTTTTGCCATTGTCGGAATCGCTTTTCGGGTTTCAATCATTTCGGTGTTGTATTTAGAGCGAATTTTTCTAACTAATCTATCAAAATAAGGATTGGCTAGTCTTTTGTAAACCGCAACTCCTTGAAAACCAAGTTTAGGATTTATGGTTAAAAGCCACTCATAACTTGCATAATGTGAAGCTACCAAAATCACGCTTTTTCCCTTTTTAGCATAATCGCGAACAAGATCAATATTGGTTACATGAAATCTTCTTTCCATTTCTTCAGGAGACATGCTCATGGTTTTAATCATCTCCAGGAACATATCACACATATGCTTGTAGAATTTCTTTTCTACAACTTTTCTTTCTGCATCGCTCAAATGAGGCAAAGTAAGCGCCAGATTTTCGCGCACTACTTTTTTACGGTATCCAATAACTTTATATACTAAAAAATATACAAAATCTGAGAATAGGTAAAATACAGGAAAGGGAAGTATAGAGATGAGCCAAAGTAAAGGGTAGGCTAAAATATAAACAAGAAATTGCATGTAAATTTTTTTTACAAAGATAAATTAAAAATGATTAGCGATTGATATTTTGCTTTCTTGCTAACTTATCTTTAAGAATGATTATATTTACCATTCACAATAATTATTATTTATGAATATTATTTTAATAGCGATTATCGTTGCGAACGTTGTTATTAGTTACAAAGGTTTTAACGATCTTTATTTTTTTAGAAAATACGAATTTCACGTGGGGAGCATTCGTTCTGGCGAACAAATCAGAATGCTGTCTTCTGGCTTTCTGCATGTTGATATGATGCATTTGATTTTTAATATGCTGACTTTGTATTTTTTTGCTCCTGTAGTTCTAGGCTGGCTTGGTAATTTTTCTTTTATCTTGGTCTATTTTGGAAGTTTAATTTTCGGAAGCCTTCTTACTATGCTCTTTCATAAGAACGATTATAGTTATAGAGCCGTTGGAGCATCTGGCGCTGTTACTGGAGTTTTGTACTCGGCAATATTATTGGAGCCTGACATGATGCTTGGAATATTTTATGTCATTCCGATGCCGGCTTATCTTTTCGGAATTTTGTATTTATTGTACTCAATTTATGGAATGAAGGCCAAAAATGACAATATTGGGCATACGGCACACTTTGGAGGTGCTATAGGCGGTTATTTAATTACCTTGATAAAAATGCCATCATTATTTACAGACCATACATTGATGGTAATTCTGCTTGCAATTCCGATTTTGATACTTTTTGGAATGGCAAAATTGGGAAAACTGTAAGCTTGGCACAACTTTTGGAATGCTCTTGTCAAACATTAAAATTTAACAAAAATGAAAAAACTAGTATTATTTTTAACAATCATGTTTATGACTATGTCTTACGGCCAAGAAATCAAACAAATACCTTTAATTAATGTTACTGGAGAAGGAAAAGTAAAAGTAGCACCTGATCAGGTTTGTATTTCAGCTTCTGTTGAAACAAAAGGGAATAATGCTAAAGATGTTAAAAAACAAAATGATGAAAAGATGGATGCTGTTTTAAAATTCATCAAAAAAATGAATATTCCAACAGCAGATTTCAAAACAAAGCAAGTAGCTCTTAATCCGCAATACGATTATGAGAAAAAGAAAACTTCTTATAACGCTACACAAACTGTAGAAATCGTGGTAAAAGATTTGACTAAGTACGATGAATTAATGGAAGGTTTGGTTCAGCAAGGAATCAATAGAATCGACAGAGTTTCTTTTGAATCATCTAAATTAGCGCAATATGAGTCTGAAGCTAGAAAATTAGCGATGAAAGATGCTAAAGTAAAAGCTGAAGAATACGTTTCTGTTTTAGGACAAAAAGTAGGTAAAGCATTTACAATTTCTGATAACTCTCAAGTTTACCGCCCACAGCCAATGTACGCTGCTATGAGAATGAAAGAAGCAGATGCAATGGGAGGAGCTTCGAACGAAACTTTAGCAATTGGAGAAATCGAAATTACAGCAAATGTTAGCGTAAGTTTTATGTTAGACTAAACGTTTCTAAAATTCCAAAATATTTTAAATTCCAAATTCCAAGTTTGGAATTGTAAAACCCAATATTTAAATCCAAATTCCAATTTATACTGGGATTTGGATTTTTTATTTTGGATTTTTCCTAAGGATTCACATATAGTTTGTTCTCCTGAGCGGAGTCGAAGGATCTTGTGCAAAATCATTATTGTGTGCTCATCGATATGTGTCCTCAACTCCGCTCAGGAAGACAAAAAATGAGTATTGGAATTTGAAATTTTTAGAATTGGAATTTAAGTATTGGAATTTGGAATTTTACTAGTGCGGTTGCTTCGTTCCTCGCAATGACATAAAATGAGAATTGGAATTTGGAATTTTAGTTATTGGAATTTACAATAGGAAGCGTAAACCTAAATGTGCTTCCTTTTCCTTGTTCGCTTTCTACTGAAATTTCTCCTTTATGAATGTTTACAAATTCTTTGCAGAGCAGCAATCCGAGTCCGCTTCCGAGTTCGTTTTCTGTGCCTTTCTGAAGTACTTTTCCGTTGATTTTAAATAACTTTTCTTTGATGTAATCAGGAACTCCGATTCCGTTATCTGTAATAGAGATTTCTGCTTTCTGGTTAGTTTTAATCAGTTTTAGTTTAACTTCTCCATTCTTACCTGTAAATTTAATGGCATTGCTCAACAAATTACGTAAAATGGTACTAATCATATTTTTATCTACTTCTGCCTCAACCAAAAAAGCCGATTCAAATTTGATGTCTATATTTTTACTTAAAGCGACATTTCTGCTTAGTTCAATATTTTCCTCAATTAAAGCATTTAGCAATATATTTTTAGGATGAAAAGTAATCATTCCGGTTTGGACTTTAGACCATTCCAAAAGATTTTCGAGCAGCTTATAAATGTTTTTATTTGAGTCATGCAGCAGTTCTGATATTTCTTTTATTTCTTCACGGCTGTACTGTTCTATATTTTCCAGCAAAATTTCGGAAAGAGATACCGATGATCCTAAAGGCCCTCTTAAATCATGTGAAATAATAGAGAAAAATTGGTTTTTGTCATTCAAAAGCTTTTTGATTTTATGATCCTGTCTTTCTTTTACCAAAAGCAAAAAGCCAACAATTCCGATCAAAGTAAGAAGAAACAAACAGATGCTGTATAAACTATCAAAAGTATTGTTGGAAATAATAAGATTTTGGGGATATAAGTATCGGTGAATTGTTCGTATTACAATTAGAATTTCAAATCCTGTGTAGCACAAAACATAAAAAGTCTTGAAAAAGCTTTTTTCTTTTTCTGTGAAGTAAATGATTGTAGGCAATAAATAAATAGCAAAAATACCAATCCCTCCAAGGATAACACGGGTATTCATTGAGGCATAAAAAAGCGTCGAAATATTAAAAAGCAATATCGCAACCGCTGTAATAGCTATCTGAATTTGAAATTGCCTTTTTGCATGTCCTTTAATCAGCGATAGCATGGCAAGGGTTTCGAAGCAGCAGGCGCCAAAGATCATTGAATTGGCAATATTGATGGAAGCAAAGTCGGGAATAATATTTCGTAAAAGAGCCAATATCCAAGCAAGAGTCAGTATTAATTTACCTAAACCAAACCATTTTAATATTTTTCTATTATCGCTAGTAGCGTACGAAAAAGAAAAACTGAATATAAGTATGCAGGTAAAAAAATTACCCCAGAAATAAAGCAGAAAAATGGTTTTTGGATCTACTGGTAAAAATTCAAACATTAAAAGGATTTTGCTTTTTTGAAATCGATTTTACAAATATACAAATAAAGTAAACATTCAGACCTGAGTTGGCGCTTCGTGAGCCGTGTTCCAGCATATTTAACAATTAGTTTTCTTTAGAATCAGTACTGCTTTTTTAAATTTACATACTGTTAAATTATTAAAAAAGGGCACAAATAAAAAGAAAGAATTAAATTACATGTTGATTGATTTCTTAGCTTTGTAAAAAGTACCACAAAACTCTTTGTTATGCCACTAATTGAACATTCAGAATATGATTCTCCTTCGATTATTCATCGCAACAGGCATATTTCTACCATATATGCTGCCTTGATTAAAAAGTTTGAAGTGCCTGAATATACAAGAGAAAAGCATGAATTGAATGACGGAGATTTTATCAACATCGATTATATTTTAAATGGCTCAAAAAAAGCAGTTATTTTATGTCACGGTTTAGAAGGTGATTCGCGAAGAACATATAATAACAGTTGCGCAGCCTATTTTTTGCAGAAAGGTTTTTCGGTTTTTGCTTGGAACAACCGCACTTGCGGAGGAGAAATGAATCGACTTCCAAGATTGTACCATCACGGAGCAGTTGACGATCTTGACGAAGTGGTTCGGTTTGCTTTGAAAAAAGGAATTGAAGATATTTATTTGATAGGATATTCGATGGGTGGCGTTCAATTGCTTAATTATTTGGGCTGGACAAAAATCGATCAGCGCATAAAAGCTGCAGTTTCTATTTCGGTGCCAACGCATATTGCGACAAGTGCAGAAGTGCTTAAGCAAGGCTTTAATAGAGTGTATCTAAAGAATTTTACCATTGATATTAAAAAGAAACTGAAATACAAGGCGGCACAATTTCCTGATTTCATCAACCGTGATCAGATTGATAATATTTCTTCTTTTGACGAAGTAGATCAATATTTTACAGCCCCGCTTCATGGTTTTGCGAGCCGTGATGATTATTATGAACGTGTTTCTCCAGAGTTTTCTCTTAAAGATATTACAATTCCGGTTTTAATTATCAATTCGCTAGACGATCCATTTCTGGGCGAAAGATGTTACCCGAGAACGATTGCCAAAGACAGCGCCTATGTGTATCTGGAAACACCTAAATATGGGGGACATTGTGCTTTTCCGCTACGTGATTCTGAATATTCATATGCTGAGAAAAGAGCTTTTGAGTTTTTTGAATCTTTCAGGTCTAACAATACTTTGGTTTAGAAATAAATTTTATTCATCGCCAGAATTCTCAATTTCAGAAGGTGCTTTTTTCCTAATGCTGGTATTCAGATAAAAAAATAATCGTATTGTGTGATTCATGTCGTACTGATATCCAGAGTATTTTTGCTGATAGACATTCATATAGCCAAAATCGTAACTCCATTTCGGATTAATATTTTTTCTAATTCCGATAAAAAAGCGGTTTTGATCGAAAGTATTGTAAACGACTTCTTCTCCAAAATGCAATAGAATCTCATCTGAAAGAACCATTTGCGGCCACGATTTTTTATCAGAAATCCGGAAAGTAAAACTCATCAGGTAACGAATTCTATTGGTGAAACGCCAATCGCCACTGGATCTATCATTGACGATTTTTTCCTGCCAGCGCTGTTCATTTCGTAGACGCTGCAAAATGCTAAGATTTCCGAATTTTGTGTTTAATTGCGCCTGCTGATAAATCCTATTTTCATCAGAAAAAGTATTCCAATCAGGATTTGATGGCGCTAACCACATGTGTGCATATCCTAGATTTAGTGAAATATTTGAATTTGGAATATAGCTGATTCCGCCTCTTATAAAATAAAAACTGGGATCGGACACAAAATCATTCCGTCTGATATGAAAGTCGCCAATTACACCCCAATGGTCAGCAAATTTGGTAACCGTATTGATAGAAACCCAAGTCTGAAGCTGCTGGTTAATTTCTTTTTCCTGCGCTTGCCCAAATGCATTTAAGGAAAGCAAGAAAATCAGGATTCTGATAAAATTGGTTTTCATAAAAAACACTTAGAAATTAGTAAAAAGTTAATTTCTCTAGAATCGGTTTACTGGCATTCGTTTGTTTAAGTAAAGATATTCTTTTTTAACGAGAAATTATATCGTTTATTTAAGTTTTAATTTGTTTTATATCAGTTGTTTATGTGCTTTAAAAAAAATAAAATTTGTCTGTAAATTATTAAATATGAGTACTCCAGCGCATGAAAAGAAAGATTCTACTAAGAGAGAAATGACTAAATCTTTTGAATCATGATGACCAAAATTTTTTCCGGTTCTATTGCTAATCTTGATTATCGAATTTATTGCCTGTAACCCATTTTATAAAAGTGGTTCGTCTTATTGTTTTAAAAGGAAGCGGTTTGCAAGAAGTGGGAAGTGAGCTTTTTTACTTATTTATTTTTGCCATTGTCTTGAATTCATTGGCGATTTATAACTACAAAAAAACAAGTTAAATAAAATGGTACTCAAAGACCATTAAAAGTAAAACCCCGTTTGAAAGTTTCAAACGGGGTTTTACTTTTATAAATTCCGATTCGGATCTGTTCCTGTTTCATCTCCTTCTAAATTCTCTCGAGTCAGTTCATCATCGTCAATGTCTTCCTCATCTTCCTCATCCTCAAATTCTTCATCGAATTCGTCACCTCCTGGACCATCATCATCAAGTTGCTGATTGTTGATTTCATCTTCGTCAAATTCGTTTCCGTAATCTGGCTCTGCAGTATCACTTATAGAATGATCTGCTGGCGGTGCATCAATATCGATATCATCATATTGATGTTCATTTTCATATCGGGTTTCGTCATCTTGAAAATATTGGTCTTCTGGACTGTAATTTTCTTTTTCATTTAAATTCATAGTGCTATTTTTAAGTTGTTATTAATTATTGTTTCATGTAAAAATAGCGTTAGCATGTACGTAAAATTTATATGACCTATCCTTTGCAATTATATAATTTACAGTTTGTTGCATTTTAAGTTTGTACTTTTCCCCATAATACTACTTGAGTTCTTTCTGCGTAGTGAATTTTATCAGGATATGTATTGATTATAAATTGCCCAGCCTCATACCAAATGTCTTGTATTTTGACGTTTAGATCCAAAAGTTCCCATTCTTTATGATGAATATCAAAACGGCAAATTTTGCTATTGCAGATTTCATATAAGGAATGTCTTTCGGAGAGCCATAAATCTAAATCGGTTTTTTGAAGAGATGCTGTTTCCCCAATTTTAAAACCAAGAAGATGATTTTTCTTTACATTTTGAGAAGTAAGATGATTTCCTGAACGTTCAATTTCTGCTTTTTCATAAGGAAGTCCGATAAAAAGTCTAGAAAACAATACTTCGATTAATTTATTGGTTTCAATAGAAAATAAATAGATACCAGGAATTCCGTCTTTAATAACATACGTTCTAATATTAATTTCTTCAAAATTTGAAATGTAAGGCAAAGGAGGAAAGTATCGTAATCTCATATTTTTCACTTCAAAAGAAACAAGAGAAACCCATGCCATTGAAGAGTAAGTGTCTAGCTGTAAATCTTTAGGAATATATTTCTCCAAAAAATATACTGGGACTTCCCAATGAAAAAAAACAGTGTGATGCCACTCCTGATAGTATTTCCATTTTCTTTCAGGCAAAGCATATTGTCTGTTTTCGGTAGAATTTAGTATTTGCTTTATTGAGGCCATTGAGATGATATTTTAAGTGATTTGTTTTATGGTAATCATGTAATAACGAGTGTTTTATAGTGTAAATAACTATTGTCTTTCTTTATAAAATTTGCAACGAGACATCACTAAAGTGTCTCATAAACAAATTGTTAATTTAAAATTGATTGTTATGAAAAATTTATTTTTAATTGGTTGTATGCTTTTGTGTTTTAGTTTTGCATCAGCTCAGGATACAATTCCGGGGAAGAAAAAATCTTCTCCAAAAACTGATACTGTTCATCATAAAAAGAATAAGCAGTATCCTTCAACACGAAAGACTGATACAGTCAACAAACAGCGTACTGATAAAAAGAAAGGAACTCCAAAGTCAACTAACCCGACTACTGTTCCGCCAACGAGAGACTCAATTAATGGCACAAGACCATAAATGTTGCTTCTCAATTTTATTGTAAATGATGAGGCCTGTTTTTATTTAAAACGGGCCTTTGTTTTTTTCTAATTGATTCAAGATATCAAATTCAATTCTTCGTGATAAATATAAACTTACCATGCACACCGTTTTTTATATAATTTGTAATACTATGCTGCATGATTTTCATTTTCATTGGTTTTATCATATAAAATGTAGGTTTTCCATTTGCACATTAGAGACTGTATTTTGTAAGAGTAACTATTAATGATGTAATCACAACTTGTTTGTTTATAGTTAATTAGTAATAATTAATTTAAAAATTATTATTATGAAAGCAGCAGTTATTCATGGACCTGGCTCTATCAAGTATGATACAGTCGACGATCCGATTTTAAAAGAAAAAGACGATATAATTTTGAGAGTGACCTCTACCGCAATCTGCGGATCTGATCTTCATATCTATTCAGGAGGAATTCCGCAGCCACGGCCTATGGTTTTAGGTCACGAATTTATGGGTATTGTAGAAGAAACAGGATCTACAGTTACGAATCTCAAGAGAGGCGACCGTGTAGTGGTTCCGTTTCCTATCGCCTGTGGGAGTTGTTTTTTCTGTACTCATGATTCGCCTGTAAATTGCGAACACAGTAATACGGAAAATTATGGGCCTGAAGGCGGAATTATGACTGAGAAAGGCGGAGCACTGTTTGGCTATACTGATTTATATGGAGGTTACGATGGAGGTCAAGCACAATATGTTAGAGTTCCTTATGCTAATTATGGTCCGAGGATAGTGCCTGAAGATTTATCAGACGAGCAGGTGCTTTTCCTGACTGACATTTTTCCCACTGGTTATACGGGGGTTGATTGGGGAGAGGTAAAAGGCGGGGAAACCGTCGCTATTTTTGGAGCTGGTCCTGTTGGAATTATGGCTGCAAAAAGTGCATGGCTTCGTGGCGCAGGTTTAGTTATTATTGTAGATACACTGCAATACCGACTGGATAAGGCTAAAGCAACAACCGATTCGGTTACTTTACTTTGGGAAGATGGCCCAAAAGATGTTATCGAGCAGATTCGAGCAATGACCAACGGACGCGGTGCAGATGTCTGTATTGATGCTGTTGGTTTTGAACCCGACCGAAATATAGCCGATCGTATAAAAGCAACTATCAATTTTGAAAAAGGATCGATTAAAGTATTAGAAGCTTGTATGAGTGCCGTGAGAAGAAACGGAATAGTATCGGTATTGGGAGTGTATCCTGTTAATTATGATAATTTTCCTTTAGGGCAGTTTTTTGACAAGGGAATAGTTTTAAAGGGAGGACAGGCACCTGCACACAAACACATAGACAAACTTTTAGATTATGTGGTTCAGGGAAAAGTAAAACTTGATGATATTATTACCCACAGGCTTCCACTATCTGAAATTTCACATGCATATGATATCTTCAAAAAAAGAGAAGACGGCTGTGTCAAAGTGGTTTTAGATCCTTGGAAATAATTTTAAAGGTGAAGTTTAAATAAAAACTTCACCTTTAATTTTTAGTTTACCTAGCTTATTTACCGTTTCAACGTAATTCCATTTTAAATAAGCTGAAAATATTTTATAAAAGTTGATAACTTAATTTTTATGGCTAAATCATCCGCCAGTTTCCATGTGAGGCGCATCAACTGGTTTTGACTGTGAGGACCCAATCTGGCGCAAATATATCGATAGCATAATAATAGCAAAAACAGAAAGAAATTCACTTTGCCAATTCTGAAAAGATTCAAACCAAAATCTTGAATTTCCTAAATAAGAAGACACAGTTTCTAATGGTTCTCCTTTTCTGAGAAGCTGTTCGTTTTCATCTTTCAGACTTCCGTAAAAATGAATAATAAATGATATTAAAAACAGAAGCAGAAGCATAATAGTGAGCGAGTGCTTGTAAATCTTCAAAATAAAACCTCCTTTTTTAACTGGCCAAGGCGCATCTTTTTTTGTTGGATCTGGTTCGCGGTCTACTTCTTCTGGTTCGTCTATTTTTTTGGATTCTGAAGAGCCTTTTTGTTTTAGAAAAATGGTAAAGACTACAAACAAAGCCATTTGTAAAAATTCACTTTCCCAATTTTCAAAAGTCGATTGAAAAAAATGCCCAGAAGTGAGATACGCTATAAAAGTGATAGTATTTGCACCTTCATCAATCAGTTCTTTATTATGCTCTTTAAATCCTAATATAATCTGGCCTGCTAAAGATCCGACAAATAAGACTAAGAAGCAGATACACAATCCGTTATTTCTAAAAAATGTTTTCATTTTATTTGTTATTTATTCTCAAAGTTTAAAAAATCACGGAATAAAATTTTATAAGATTTATTTCACTTTTTATAGTTTTTGCATAATCAAACAATAGGTTATTGCAACAAACAAAAAACGCCTTCATAAATGAAGACGTTTTTCTACAAAAAAATAAATACAAGAAACAGTAGCGTTTTCTTATTCTTGGTTAGTTTCAAGATAGACTTTAAGATTAGAAATGTCATCTCTTACTAACTTTTCAAAATAAGGATTTAAAAGTTTGGCAGCGCTTTCGCCTGCAATTCCAAGTGGCGCATGATACGAAATTGTAACATCAAGTTCTGTTGCTTTTCCTTTTGGTTTAAAGACAACTTTTCCAGCATTTTTAATAGAAGATCCTTCAATAGAATTCCAGCTTAAAAGTTTGTCCTTTTCATCTCTTACGATTTCTGCATTCCAAGATATCTTCCCAATTCCGCCTGGACCTTTTGCTGTCCATTCAGAAATTGTAGAACTTGTAGGTCTTACAGAATCCAGATGATTCATGAACTTTGGTAAATTTTCTAAGTTTCTCCAAAAGGCATACACTTCGCTTACAGGTTTATTGATGACGCTATTTACTCTGATATTTATATTCGAAGCTTTGTCATGCATTAAATGGTCTGCGGCATCATAAATTGGGCAATAACCAGAAATGCCGCGTAATAGCATTGCACCTCCAGCTCCCGCTTGTGTAATACTTTTATTTTCTTTAGAAAGAGCATTGTACAAAAGATAAGCGCCACTTGTAACCATTAAAACTCTTTCTAGTTTTGATACATTATTTTTTAATAATGATTTTGAAGACTGATTTTGTTTGGATAATACTGTATTCATAGCTATTTGTTTTTAAAAGATACAATTAGTTAGACAAGCTTCGAGAATAATATTGTAGCTTGAATAACAAATTTCGACAGTCTTTTGAAGTATTTTTTACAAGATTAATAACTTGATTTACACATTTTACATCAGAGATATCTTCAAATGCTCTGATTTTTATAAAGGCTTTTTGAAATTATATAAAATCATTGATATACAGTGGTTTAATTTAGTTTTATAAAAATTTTAAAAAAACTTGAATTATGAAGACATTTTTGAAAACAATCGTTATGCTGCTTGTAGTGACAGCTTTATTTTCATGTAAAAAGAATGAAAATAACAATGCATATCCAAATGACAATCAAGCGGACACTATGAACATGTCAGTCGATACAGTTGGGCCAGCAGTAGACTCGTCGGCAACCTTAAATCCTGATCAAAATGGTCAGAATGGTACAACAGGAGCAACTGGAGAAGGGGCAACGGGTTCGGGAACAGATGGATCAACTCAGAAAGGAAATCAGAATATTAAAACAGATTCAATTAAAAAGTAATTTCATTTCTGCTAAAGGAAAAGCTCTTAACACTTTTAAGAGCTTTTTTTTATTAATTTACAATATAGTTATTAATCAAGCTTTTATCTGTAATTAAAGGATGCTAAATAATAAAGAAGAAAAAAAAGAACAAAATGCGGTATATCTGCTTCCTTGGGTAACGGCAATCGCTATGTTTATGCAATCATTAGATGGTACTATTTTGAATACCTCGTTGCCGTCAATAGCTAAAAATATGGGATATTCAGCAACCGAAATGGATTCGGTTATTGTAACGTATACGCTTACATTGGCCATGTTTATTCCGCTCTCTGGATGGCTCGCAGATAGATTTGGCACGAGAACGATGTTTATGATTGCCGTATTAATGTTTATGACGGGATCTTTGTTTTGTGCCCTTTCAGTTGATTTAAAAACGCTAAATATGGCACGTGTTTTACAAGCCATTGGCGCTTCAATGATGGTGCCTATTGCCCGATTGGCTATTTTATATCAATATCCAAAAAACGAACTGCTTAAAACGATGAATTTTATAACCTTATTTGGATTATTAGGAATGGTGGCAGGCCCAAGTTTAGGAGGTTTTCTCTCTGATAATTTTAGCTGGCATTGGATTTTTCTAATAAACATTCCAATCGGTTTCATAGGCATCTCTATGGCATATCGCATTATGCCCAATTTTAAACACGCAGTAGGAAGATTTGATTTTAGAGGATTGATTTATTTCAGCTTGGCGCTTATTTCCATTACCTTAGTTTTAGAGCTTATTGGAAGCGGGAGGATACATATGATTGTAATTTTGAGCTTGCTGTTTTTATCAGGGTTGCTTTCTCTCTTTTATTATATTCACTACAAAAGAACCGAAAAACCAATAATAGATCTGCAACTCTTAAATATTAGAACCTTAAAAATTGGATTAATAGGAAGTTTGATTACGAGATTGGGAATAGGCGGACTGCCATTGTTATTGCCGCTCATGCTGCAAACAAGTTTTGGCTATTCGGCATCTGTGTCAGGATTGTTATTGTTGCCTTCTGCATTGTCAAATGTGGCTGTAAAGCCTTTTATGGTAAAAATTATCAAATTTTTTGGATACAGAACAGTATTAATAAGCAACACCATTTTACTGGGATTTATTTTGATAATCCTTGGATTTGTGACGAAAGAAACACCGTTAGGATACTATATTTTACTAATGATTTTCTACGGAATTTTCACTTCTATTCAAATGTCGGCTATGAATACCATTACGCTTTCAGATCTCGATCAAGATACAGCCAGCGGAGGAAATACCATGCTGGTTATTATGCAGCAGCTTTCGGTAAGTTTTGGAGTTTCCGTTGCCAGCCTTGCGCTTTCCTTATTTCAGACAGGTATTTTTGAGTTGGATACTTCCAAAGCATTTGAATACACTTTTATTACATTGGCGGTTTTTACCATTTTTTCGAGTTTCACTTTTTCAAAATTAAATAAGACAGATGGAGAAGGGTATATGTAATGCCTTTGTGGGTATTTTATAAGTTTAAAAAGTAATCGTAAAATCGCATTGATGATTTCTTAAGTTATTTTGTAATTTATTGTTTGTTAGATTATTGTTGAATTAAAAACTATAATTATGAAATTGCAAAGAGAAATTATCAACGGATTTTTAATATTCGTCGGAATAGCATTGTTCTTTCTTTTGATGGAGCTATTAAATCTTTCGAATCTATTTTATTTAAGGCTTTTAAATGTAATTTTCATTTTTTATGGTGTAAACCGAAGTTTGAAAATGAATCTTGCCGAAGGAAAAAACGAATTTGTTCCCAATGCCATATCGGCTATGGTTACTTCATTTACTGCTGTCGTGATAAGCATAGTGGCTCTTCTTATTTACAGTTATGCCAAAGGAGGCGATAAATATGTAAAATCATTATCAGAAGCTTTTATGTTTGGAGGAGAGCCATCGGTAACTTCTTATTGTCTTTCTTTGCTTTTTGAAGGAACCGCCTCGTGTATTATCGTAACGCTTTTATTAATGCTGTATTGGAATAATAAATATGTTGCAGATTAAACTCGCAAAAAGATTAGCCAATAAAATAAATCCTGAAAAGAATTTTTAAAACTTTCTTTTCAGGATTTACTTTTTGAAACAAAGAAGCATTGATTTACTCTTCATCATCCTCATCTTCATCAGGTTTTGTTTCGTCTAAAGTTCTTCTGTTTGCATCATTATCAAACTCATCATCGTTGTCGTCCTCCCCTTTAAGATCTTCATCTAAATCTTGCGCAATAGGCGCATTTTTTTGAAAGAAAGGATCAGTGGTGTCATTTTCATTTTCTTCTCCTTCTTGATATTCAGGAGTGTGTTTGTGTCTCTGTGACTCGTCTTCGTGCTGATTGATGGCTGGATCTTTTTTCTCCATAGTTTCAGAATTGATTGAATCGCTTGCCGAATGATCTGCTGCGTGATAGATAAGATCTTCCTGATCGTAGCTATCGTAATTTTCTCTTGACATATTCTTTTAGTTTAATGTTATACAAATGTGATTTTTTAAATCTTAGTAAGTTTTGAAGGATCGGTTGCTTCTTCAACACTTTTTCCTTCTGGATTATGATTTTTCTTTTCATTTGAAGTAGAGTTTTCCTCTGTATTTTCCTCATCATAATCGCTTAATCGTCCGGCTTCACCATTACTGCCTCCAGGTTGCATACCTCCAGATCCGCTATAAGCACTGTTTGCATTTTGATTGGTAAGCTCTTCTTCGTTTTTTTCTAGATTTTGCTTATTATTTTCCATGATTTCCTTTTTTATAATTTTTAAACTTTCTCCAAAAAAGCATCGAATGTTTTTTCAGCTTCTTTTTTAATTATTTTAAAATTAGTAAACCTTAGTGCTTGATTTTTATATTATTACATCGAGCTTTTATATAATAGGTATTAAAATAACTGATGAAATATTGTTTTGTCCAATTTCACTTTGAATTTGTTGGTCAGAAGCCTTTTGCATAATTTTACATGCTATGTATGAAATATTCCAAAAATATCTTGACGAAAAAGCTGAATTGACTCAGGCTGAATCAGAACGTATACAATCATTTGCTATAAGTAAAAAACTTCGTAAAAGACAGTATTTACTCCAAGAAGGAGACATCTGGAAATACGATGCTTTTATAACTCAAGGCTGTGTAAGAACATATACCGTTGATGAAAAAGGCAGTGAACACGTAAACAGTTTTAGTATTGAAAACTGGTGGACAGGCGATCGTGAAAGTTTAATGTTGCAGCAGCCCTCTCGTTTTAATATTGACGCTATTGAAGATACCGAGCTGATACTGTTTACCCATGAAAACTTTGAATTGCTATGTCGAGAAATTCCAGCATTTAATAATATGGTCAATGCTATTCTGCAAAGAAGTTTTATAGCCGCTCAAAACAGAATTCAGGCATCACTGACATTAACAGCAGAAGAGAAATATTTAAACTTCATAAATAAATATCCAGGGTTTGCTTCAAGGATTCCCCAAACTATGATTGCCTCATATCTGGGCATGACACCAGAAACACTAAGTCGCATTCGGAAACAAACCGCAAAGAAATAAATCTATAAGGAGCTTTTAGAGCTCCTTTTTTTATGTCCGCTTTCAAACTCTTGATCTATATCAAGTTTTTACTTATTTCTAATCAATGTACAGGTTTTGCATTAGACGCAACTTTGTAATGTTCAAAAGAAACAAACATTATAAACATTTAAAAAATAGAAATCATGTCAAAAACAATTTTCATTACAGGAACAAGTACAGGCTTTGGAAAATTAACAGCGGTAACATTAGCTAATGCTGGTCACTCAGTAATTGCAGGAATGCGAAACACAAATGATAAAAATGCCGCTGCCGCGAAAGAACTTCAAGCAATAGAAAATATTGAAGTAGTAGATATTGATGTTACAGATGACGCATCAGTTAGAAATGCAGTTGAAAAAGTAATCATTAAATACGGAAAAATTGATGTCTTAATTAATAATGCGGCAGTAAGCGGTTTCGGTCTTTTAGAAGGATATTCAATTGATCAGGTTCGTAAAATGTTTGATGTAAACGTTTATAGCGTGCTTCGTATGTATCAGGCAGTGCTTCCTTCTATGAGAAAAGAAAAAAATGGTTTGGTTATCAACATTACAACTGGAGCAAGCGGACATACACTTCCTTTTATGATTCCGTACATCGCATCAAAATTGGTAGTAGAAAGCTTTACAGAAGGATTACAAGATGAACTTGCAGATTACGGAATTGAAAATGTGAGCATCCAACCTGGAGTTTATCCAACCGAAATGAATAACGGATCGAAAGCTGGTATTCATGCAGATAAAACAGCAATTATTGAAGAATACGGTGATGCAGCAACTGAAAAATTCAATGCATTAGGGACAGCATTATTTGGTAAAATGGCTCAGTTTGAAATGAATCCGCAAACAATAGCGGATGGTATTCTGGAATTGGTAAATATGAAAAAAGGGGAGAGACCGCTTCGTTTTCCGCTTGATGCCATTGCTCAAGGAACCGACAAAGAATTTATAGAAGCCCGCGCCAATATTAAAGCAAGATGGGTTGCAGCGTACACTAATTAATTTCCCTTTTAATTGAATTTAAGAATAACAAACGTAAATATATTCATGAGAACAAATTATAAAAAATCGAATAAAAAAGTACAAACATCAGCGGCAGCAATGCTTCATTTACTAATATTATTTTCTGCCTCAGATAAAACAGTAGCACAAAATAGTGCAGGAGTTGTCGGAATTGATCATGTCGGGATTAATGTTCCAGATCTTAATAAAGCCGTTACATTCTTTAGTGATGTGCTTGGTTTTACACCCGTAACACAATTAGGGCCAATTCCGCTTGACGCTGAATGGAAAAAGCTAAACCATATTAATCCTGATACTGGAGCCGTAACTATAAAAATGATTAATGCAGGAAATGGAGCAAGTATAGAAGTGTTTGAATATGCTGATAATAAAGGAAGTAAAATCCATCCCAAAACAGATGATATTGGAGCGTCTCATATTGCTTTTTATGTAAATGATATTAATGCAGCGGTAGAATATTTAAAAAGTAAAGGCGTAAAAATAATAGGAGAACCATTTACAATGCCTTCTGGAGATACAGCAGGTGAATCTTGGGTTTATTTTGAAACACCTTGGGGCTCTAAAATGGAATTGGTTTCTTATCCAAGCGGAAAAGGTTACGAGAAAGCAAACCCAAAAACGGTCTTATGGTCTCCAAAAAATAAAACAATCAAAAAAACGGTTGATGATTTTGATTCTAAAAAGAACACATTGATAGTGGAAAATCATCTGAAGATATGGAATGAAAGAGACGAAGTAAAACGTAAAGTTTTATTGAATCAAGTTTACGCTGCTGATGTAGAAATGGTAGATCGTCATTTTATTGCTGAAGGATTTGAAGATATCAGTAAATTCATTGTAGAGCTTCAAACTAAAAATCCTGATTTTAGGTTTTCAGCCAAATCTATTGAAACCAATCATAATATAGTGAGATTGTATTGGCAATTTGGTTCAAAAGCAAAACCATCTGTTGTTAGCGGTATGGATTTGTTTGTGATTGAAAACAATAAAGTTCAAAAGCTATATGTTTTTGTAGATCAAAAGGAATAATGTTTACTCATTTTTGAAAATCATAAAAGCCAGAAATTCTTTTTCTGGCTTTTTAATTGTATAGAATGGTTTAGTTTCTATTGTCTCTGAGTTTCCAAATACTTCAATATCTCATTGCTAATATTTTCAGCCGTAAATCCAAATTTTTGATCTAAAACCGAAGCTGGTGCTGAGTAGCCAAAATGATCTAAGCCGTATACAATTCCTCTGGAACCTGCTAAACTTTCAAGATTTATAGGAAGCCCTGCCGTTAAACCGAAAACCAATCCGTCTTTTGGAATTATACTTTCTTGATATTCTTTTGCTTGAGATCTGAAAATGCCCTCAGAAATTATCGAAGCAACATTTATCTTTAATTGTTTTGTTTTTTCCAATTCAGAAGCCGCTTCTAAAAGAGTGGCAACCTCAGATCCGTTTGCAATTAAAGTAAGATCTGGATTTTGGGTTTCTTTAACCAGATAACCGCCTTTTTTAGCTTGTGACGCCGTCTCGAACTTTGGATCCTTGTACGGAAGATCTTTGATGTTTTGTCTGGAAAGTATTAATGCCGTCGGAGTTATTTTATTTTCAACTGCCATTTGCCATGCTACCGAAGTTTCAGTTGCATCAGCTGGGCGCAGTGCTAAAAAGCTCTGATGCCCCGAATGGTTTTTAATTTTTTCTAAAAGCCTAATTTGAGCTTCTTGTTCAATTGGCTGATGGGTTGGTCCGTCTTCTCCAACTCTAAACGAATCGTGCGTAAATACATATTTTACAGGAAGTTCTTGAATTGCCGCAAGACGCATGGCGGGTTTCATGTAATCAGAAAAAACAAAGAAAGTCGCGACAACAGGAATTACTCCTCCATGCAGAGACATTCCGTTTGCAATTGCGGCCATAGTAAGTTCGGCAACACCAGCTTGAAGAAATGCTCCGCTAAAGTTACCTTTTTGCATCACTGAAGTCTTTTTCAAGAAACCATCTGTTTTATCGCTGTTCGACAAATCTGCAGAAGAAACAATCATGTTTTCCACTTTTTCGGCCAAATAGCCTAAAACTTCTGCGGAGGCATCGCGTGTTGCCGCATTAGCTTTTTGAGTTATAGAGCCGAAGTCCATTTCAGGAAGTTCTCCGCTGAAAAACTGTTTTATCTTTTTGGCAGACTCAGGATTTTGATTTTCCCAAGCCAAAATTTTTGATTTTCTTTCAGCAGCATCCTTAGTTTTTTGTTCTAAAACTTTTTTATAATGGTCTTCAACGCTGCTGTAAATGGCAAAAGAATCTTTTGGATCAGCGCCCAAATTTTCGAGTGTTTTTATAAAGTCCGCTTTTGTTGCTCCGATTGGTTTGCCGTGAAGTTCACATTGACCTTCGTATAATGTTCCGTCAGAAGTAACGCAGCCTTTTCCCATAATTGTTCTTCCAATAATAAGCGTAGGCCTTTTTAATTCGGCATTTGCGGCGTTTAGTGCAGAGCGTATTTGAGTATGATTGTGAGCGTCAATAGTGATGACCTTCCATCCCCAAGATTCATATTTTGCGGCTGTATTTTCACTGGTTACTTCGTCGGTCATGGAAGATAATTGCACATCATTAGAATCATAAAACATGATAAAATTGTTTAGCCCTAAATGTCCTGCAATTCTTCCTGCTCCCTGCGAAATTTCTTCCTGAACACCTCCGTCTGTTATAAAACCGTATATTTTATGATCGAATAAATTGTCGAATTTTTCCGATAGAAATTTGGCCGCGATGGCAGCTCCAATTCCCATAACATGTCCCTGTCCCAACGGACCTGATGTGTTTTCAATTCCTCTCTTTACATCAATTTCTGGGTGTCCAGGCGTTACAGAACCCCACTGTCTGAAGTTTTCAAGATCGGTTTTTTCATAATTTCCCAAAAGATAGTACTGAGCATACATTAAAGCCGATAAATGCCCAGCATCCATAAAGAAACGATCTCTGTAAATCCAGTTCATTTCGGTTGGATCATATTTTAAATATTCAGAATATAAAATATGCATAAAATCTGCTCCTCCCATTGATCCTCCGGGATGTCCAGAATTGGCTTTTTCAACCATTGATATTGCTAAGGTTCTAATATTATCTGCCGATAATTGGTCTATTGTCTTGTCCATTTTTTAGTTTTTTTATAAATGCTAATAACACGCCTGCGAATAAATTAAAGTTTGCAGGAATTAATAATTAATTTTTTATCTCTAAAGTTTGAGTTATACTATTACTCTTTGTTTGATTTTTTTCATCTGGCTGAGAGCCTCCAACGGCAATTTGAATTTTACCTTCATAAGGCTTTAAGTTTCCGCTTTCTGTTACATAAGAAAGATCTTCTGGAGAAAGTGTGAAATTGACAACTGTACTTTGGCCAGGTTTCAAATTGAACCTTTCAAATCCTTTGAGGCTTTTTAAAGGTGATTTTATTGATGTATTCGGGTTAATTAAGTACAATTGCGCCACTTCTTCTCCTTCCATTTTTCCACTGTTGGTAACCTTAACAGAAATAGTGACTGGCTGTCCTTTCTTTATTTTAGCGGGAGTTTTTAGTCCGCTGTATTTAAATTCAGTATAGCTTAAACCATAGCCAAATCCGTATAGAGGAATGCCTTTAAAGTAACGATATGTTTTATTATCCATTTTATAATCAACAAAAGAAGGTAAATCAGAATCGCCTTTATAAAAGGTTACGGGAAGCCTTCCTGCAGGATTATAGTCGCCAAAAATGACATCTGCTGAGGCCGTTCCTGCAGATTGTCCTCCATACCAAATGTTGAGTATAGCGGGAATATTTTCAGCTTCCCACGGAACAGCTATTGCACTACCGGTCATTATCAGAAAAACTACTGGTTTTCCAGAAGATTGAAGCGCTTTTAAAAGTCTTGTCTGTACTTCTGGAAGCATGATAGAAGTGCGGTCTCCGCCATTAAATCCAGGCGCGTCAACAGGCATTTCTTCTCCTTCAAGTTGAGGTGAAATACCTCCAGCGAAAATGAAAGCATCTGCATTTTTATGTCGCTCAATTAGATTAGCAAAATCTGTTTTTATAAAATTCCCTGCTTGCAGAGCTACTTCAGCTTTTCCTTCACCTTGCCAGTATTCCAACACTAATTTGTAAACAGAATCTTTTTTGGTTTGCAGTTTGTAGGTTTTTGCTCCCCATCTGTTTTTCCCCCAAGCGTCTATAACTTCTTTTCCATCAACAATAAATCTATAGCCGTCATCTGCAGCGATTTCAAAAGTAATAGAACCATCTTCATCTGCTTTAAAATTAGTAGTATAGCGTGCCGAAAAATGATTGGCTTTGATGTTTTGGGTAACCATTTCTCCTTCCTGCCAGAAATTATTTATTTCAGATTCAGTTCTTATAGTTTCAGGTGTGCCAGATAATGTATTGTTATTAAAGTATTCAGCTTTAAAACCTTGTTTTCCTTCATAAGAATAACGGCTCTTAAGATCTTTGTAAACCAGCAAAGTGTCATTTGTAAAGTTGATGGCTTTTTCATAAACTACTTCAGTTTCAGGGCTTACTTTTCCTTTAATACCTTGTATAACGGTTGTTAGTTTGGATGGAGTTCCATTATAATTTCCAAGTATAGAAATTGAATTATCTGCATTTGGACCTAAAACAACAATCTTTTTCAATTTTTTGCTCAATGGAAGCGTATTTTTTTCATTTTTAAGCAGTACTATAGATTGTCTAGCCATTTTTAGAGCATGCTCCTTATGCTCATCAGATTCTAGAACCGAATTTGGAGTTTGAGCATATTTTACCATTGATACCGGATCGAACATACCCAACCTGAAACGGATCATAAAAAGGCGTTTTACAGAAACATCAATTTGTTTTTCGGTAATTTGACCATTTTTAACAGCTTGAACAAGTGATTTATAAGCATCCGTTCCGCAGTCGATATCGGTTCCATGAAGCACTGCATCGGCTGAAGCAGATGCCGCATCAGGATGTGTTTTATGGTTTTTAAAAAAATCATCAATAGCCCAGCAGTCAGAGGTAACATAACCCGTAAATTTCCATTGATTTCTTAGAATATCATTCATTAAGATATCACTGGCGCAGCAAGGTTGGGTTCTAAAGGCATTATAGGCGCACATAACCCCTGCAACTTTGGAGTTGGTGACTAGTTTTTTGAAAGCAGGCAAATAGGTGTCCCAAAGTTCATATGGAGTTACATCAACGTCAAAAGTGTGGCGCAAAGATTCTGGTCCGCTATGGACAGCGTAGTGTTTTGCGCAAGCCGCGGCTTTTAGGTATTTAGGATCGTCTCCTTGAAGGCCTTTTACAAAAGCATCGCCCAAAACAGCCGTCAGATAAGGGTCTTCTCCGTAAGTTTCTTGTCCGCGTCCCCATCTTGGATCTCTAAAGATGTTAATGTTTGGCGTCCAGTAGGTAAGTCCTAAATAGCGTTCGTTGGTTCTATTAAGCTCGACAGCTTTATTGTAAATGGCTCTGCCTTCTAGAGCAGAATAATCGGCCATTTTGAAAAGTGAATTTTTATCAAAAGTAGCGGCCATTGCAATAGCCTGTGGAAAAACTGTTGTTTTAAAGGGAGTTCTTGCAACGCCGTGAAGCGTTTCGTTCCACCAGTCATAAGCAGGAATTCCCAGCCGTGGTATGGCAGGTGCCGCATTTAACATTTGCGCTACTTTTTCTTCCAATGTTAATTGGCTCACCAAGTTTTCCACTCGTTCTTCAAAAGTAAGATCAGTATTTTGAAATGGAAATTTAGGGTCTTTGTTTTGTGCCGTACACCAAAGCGAGATTAATACCAGAATTTGATACTTTAATTTTTTTGTTTTCATATGAATAATTTTTACTGATGTTGCGAACTGATGGAGTGTCGCATTTTTATTAAAAAATAAATTGCAACCGATTGTGTAAAGAAAAGAAAAATATTTTAACTTTAGATCATTATTTAAAAAATAATGCCTTTTTACTGTAGTATTGATGATTTTTTATGATAAAAATTTCATTTTATATTGATTTTCAGTAAATTCGTTGGTAAAGTGGAGAATAATAGTGTTGAAATACTTGACCGATTTTTTAAATTATATTTAAAATTTACGACTAATCATATAGTAAATGGAAGAACACAGACATGTAACAATTTATGATATTGCAAAGAGACTTAATCTGGCTACATCGACAATTTCAAGAGCTTTAAAAGACCATCATACCATAAGTGATAAGACTATTAAGAAAGTGAAAAAGACAGCCGAAGAAATGGGATTTGTTCCCAATACTTTGGCAGCAGGACTACGAGGCAACAAATCTAAAACTATTGGCGTTTTAATTCCAACTATCACACAGCCTTTCTTATCATCTTTGATCAGTGGTATCGAAATCACTGCCAGAAAATCTGATTACTCCGTTATTATTATGCAGTCGCATGATTCTTATGAAGAAGAAGTTAATATGACTAAATCGCTTTATAGCAGTAGGGTCAGCGGTGTTATTTGTTCGTTGGCAATGGAGACAAAAGATACTTCTCACTTTCAGCAATTTTCAAATAATAATATTCCTCTTGTATTTGTTGACCGTGTGCCTAAAGACTTTAATACTTTTAGGGTGGTTATTGATAATTATACGGCAGGATATAAAGCAACAAAACACCTGATAGAACAAGGCTGTAAAAGAATTGCACATATGACAGCAGGTGCTGAATTCGGCAATCTTTATAATGAAAGAAAAAGAGGCTATATAGATGCACTAGCTGATTATGGTCTGCCATTGAGAGAGGAATTGATTATAAATCTGAAAGCAATGACTTATGATGCTGGCGTTAAAGCCTGCAATAAACTGTTTGGGCTAAAATCGCCTCCCGATGGACTTTTTGCGCCAGGAGACATTCTTGCTGTTAGCGCCGTACAAACAGCAAAAAAGAAAGGAATTAAAGTTCCGCAGGATTTTGCTGTAATTGGTTTTAACAATGATCCCATTTCAGAGATAATCGAGCCGAATATTACAACGATTACCCATCCTGCAGAAAAAATGGGAAAAGCGGCAGCAAATATTGTCATTGATACTATAGAATTTCATAAAGAAGAAGAAGCAAAAGAAATCACTTTTCTAAATACTGAAGTATTGGTGCGTGAATCTTCGAAGAAAGTTTAAAATTTTTTTGTCCTTAAAAGAAACTGCTATTGCATTTTATGTAATAGCAGTTTCTTTTTTGTCACATTAATTTAAAGGAAATAATACTATGAATATTTTGAATTTGAAAGTCTTAAAAAACTAGCCGAACTAGAATTTAATAAGTTTTTGATTAAGTTTATTTAGCAATCGGTTGTTGATTAGAAAGAGCCTAAATAAAGCAAACTTAATTTGCATAGTATGTTTTTTTGTATAATTTTACACAACCGATTGTTTTTGTCAGAAAACAATATTATTTTTGCCATTTCTGAAACTATTATCCTAGCGATTGTGAAAAAGAGACAATTGTATAGCCAAGCAAAGAGAATAAAATTCAGTTCACAGAATTTTTAGATTTCACCGAAACGGAACTGAAAGAAAGAAGAAGTTAATTATTAAAGAAAAATATCACTATGCCTGAAGACAGCATTGAACACATTAATTTTGAAGAAATAAGCAATCTGGCAATTTCCAAGCCTTTAGTTTCCCATATCTACACCGCCGATCCTTCGGCGCATGTATTCAACGGAAAGATTTACATTTATCCGTCGCACGACATCGATGCGGGGATTCCATTTAATGACAACGGCGACCATTTCGGAATGGAGGATTACCATGTCTTTTCGATGGAGGACATTTCATCGGAAGCCGTCGACAATGGGGTTGCATTGCATGTGGATGACGTTGCCTGGGCCGAAAAGCAGATGTGGGCGCCCGATGCCGCACATAAGAACGGAAAGTATTATCTGTATTTCCCTGCCAAACGCGCCAGCGGAATTTTTCAGATCGGCGTAGCGGTTTCGGACTCGCCAGTCGGACCTTTTGTTCCTGAAAAGGACGCCATAAAAGGCAGCTACAGCATCGATCCTGCGGTCTTTGAAGATGAAGATGGGAAACATTACATCTATTTTGGGGGAATCTGGGGCGGACAGCTTCAGAAATACCGCAATAATGAATATCATGAAAACAACGAAGAGCCTCTTGCGGGTGAAAAAGCCTTGGGGCCGATTGTGGCTTTGTTAAGAGATGATATGCTCGAGTTCGCCGAAGAGCCGAGAGAAATCCAGATTTTGGACGAAAACGGAAATGGGCTTCTGGCAGGGGATAATGCGCGCCGTTTTTTTGAAGCTTCGTGGGTGCACAAATACAACGGAAAATATTATTTCTCCTATTCGACAGGCGACACGCATTTCATCTGCTATGCTATTGGAGACAGTCCGTACGGACCATTTACGTATCAGGGAAGAATCCTGAATCCGGTGATAGGCTGGACATCGCACCATTCGATCTGCGAAGTGGAAGGCGAGTGGTATCTGTTCTACCATGATTCGAGCCTTTCAAAAGGGGTGACGCATTTGAGAAGCATGAAAGTGACCAAAATCGACTATCTGGAAGACGGTTCGATCGTAACGATTGATCCCTACGGAATAAGAAGATTATTTGATTAGAAGAGAGTTTTAATTTTATTTTCTATGAAAAAAGAAGACTCAGAAGAGAGAGTAGGTTTTAATTTAAGTCAAGAAAATAAGATAGAAATTGACTGTGTAATATTCTGTTTTGAAGACAGAAGCCTAAGAGTTTTGCTTGTCAAAAATGAAAATGATGCAACGAATGGTAACTGGAGATTGCCTAGTGCCAGTTTGGAAGAGGGGCAGACAATATTAAAAACGGCACAAAAGATTTTGAAAAAGTATATTTCAGAAGATGACTTCTTTTTGGAACAATTACGGGCATTTGGCTATCACTCATCAGCATCATTTCGCGAAAATATCTCAATCGGATATTATGCAATGGTGATCAAAGAAAAAAAAATTGATGATGACGAATTGCAATCTAATGTGATTTGGGTTGACGTACACAATATCGCTGATTTAGAGGAAAAATATATGGCAGTAATTGATTTCAGCATTAAGGAATTGCGAAAGAATATTTGCTGTAGCGCAGTTGGCTTCAATCTCTTGCCTGAAAAATTTACTTTGCTTCAAGTAATTCATTTATATGAAATAATCTTAGGCATTAAAATCAATAAGACTAATTTTAGAAGAAAGATTTTGCAGAGAAGATTAGTTCGCGGTCTTGCTGAAAAAGAAGAGGGCGTATCAAACAGGGCTGCTGAATTTTATAGTTTGAATGTGCCAAAACATGAAATATTTTGGAATGCAAAATTCAATTTTAATTTTTAAAGGAATTTATTTTGATTTGTAAATATTAAAATCATTAATTCTAATTTGAGTTATGTGATAGCCAAAGAACGTTAAGTATGTTATTATTATAATGTATAGTAGATGCAAATAGCTTACGATGATTGGCGTTACTATAATCGTGCATTTTTATAGAAATACTTTAGTAGCGATTGTTTAGAAGACAAAAAGTTTATTTCTTAGAATTTGTTTTAAAAACCTTTCATGAAAATGAAAGGTTTTTTTATGAAAACAAACAATCGATTGTTTTAAAGATGGTTTTTTAGAATTTTAATGATTGGTAGATCAGATTATTACTGTGTAATGTACGATTTTACTGGTAATTTTTGTTGGTTTATCGCCCTTCAATCTCAATAATTTTATTTTTTTTAGATTAGAAACCAGAATTTTTCATTTTTATGTTTTCTTTAAGAATATCCCAAGAACACATAATTTTCATTAAAGATAGCTACAACGTTATAGTTTGTTTTGTCATATTCTTATATTTTTAGGCTTAAATATGAAGTAACTATTTTTTTAAGGCATATTTTTTTTGTACTTATTAATAAAAAATTACACAACCGATTGTGTTTGAAAGATATTTTTCTATATTTGTAATAAATACACTTATTAAGTTAATACTTGATTTAACTTTTTAAAGTGTAAAAAATAACTAACTAACAAAAACCAATTTTAATAATTAAATCAATTTTTATGAATAATTTTTTTATTACAAGTAAATCGAAGCATATAAAAAGCTTCGGTTTTTTGATCCTATTGTTTTTGGTCTCAATGCAAATTAAGGCACAAACAGCAGTTACAGGAACAGTTTCGGATGCAAATGGTCCAATTCCTGGTGTGAATGTTAATCTAAAAGGAGCAAAAAACGGAGTAAGTACAGGTTTCGACGGTAATTATTCTATAAGTGTTCCTTCAAATGGTGTTCTTGTTTTTAGCTTTATAGGATTTAAAAGCCAAGAAATTAGCGTGAACGGACAAACCAAGATCAATGTGCTTTTGGAGGAAGACTCAAATGCCTTAAAAGAAGTAGTTGTAATTGGATATGGTACTCAAATTAAGGAGGCTGTTACAGGATCGGTTGCATCATTAGGAGGAAAAGAATTAAATGAAGTGCCCGCGGCCAATATTACCCAAGCTTTGCAAGGTAGGCTTGCAGGGGTTGAGATGACGCAAACTTCTTCTAAACCTGGCGCTGCAATGCAGATAAGGATTAGAGGAACAAGATCTCTTACTGGTAGTAATGATCCTTTAGTAGTATTGGATGGGGTTCCGTTTGCGGGTTCTATAGGAGATATTAATCCAGCAGATATTAAGTCTGTGGATATTTTAAAAGATGCTTCTGCTACCGCCATTTATGGTTCTCGCGGAGCCAACGGTGTAATTTTAGTGACTACTTTAAAAGGAAGAAAAAATCAGAAAGCTACTTTTACCTACAATGGTTTTAGCGGTATTAAACAGGTTTTTTCAAAATATCCTATGATGGATGCTTCTAAATTTGCTACTCTTCGTGATTATACAGGTTTATATGTAGATGGTGTTGATGAGAAAAGAAATGTAAATACAGATTGGCAGGATTCATTATACGGTTCTGGCGAAATGATCAGCCATGATGTTAGCGTTTCGGGTGGAAGTGAAACAGGTGCGTACAATGCAGGTTTAGGATATTACAAAGAAGAATCAGTTCTTCCTGGCCAAAGCTATGAGCGTTTTAGCCTTAGAGCAGGTTTAGACCAGCAGATTAATCGATCTATTCGTATAGGATTTAACACCAATAGTAATTACAGCATTACAAATGGAGATAATATCGGAACAGGAACTATTTTGCAGACTTCACCGCTTGCTAATCCGTACAATGCAGATGGTTCTTTGAAAAGAACAGTGAGCATGGCAGCAGATGACCAGTGGGTTTACACTAGAAAATCTATTGAAAATTTAGGAGATGCTTATGTGAATTTAAATAGAGCTTTCAGTTCATATAATAACATTTTTGCAGAAATTAAAATTCCAGGTGTTGAAGGGCTGAAATACAGACTTAATACAGGTTTGAATTTACGCACATCAAATGCTGGATATTATGAAGGTCAAGGAGTTTTTGACGTAAACCCAACGACACTTTCTAATGCGGCAATAACAAACGGCTGGTCTACACAATGGCTGTTGGAAAATTTATTGACTTATGATAAAACTTTTGCACAGAAACATACAATAAATTTTGTTGGATTGTATTCAAATGAACAATATACAGGACAAAGTTCGAGAGTGACTCGAAATGGAATTACCTCTGATGCTTTCCAATTTTACAATTTAGGGCAAAGCGAGGAAGAAGCTGTAATTAACCCTGCGGATCAGGATTATACACAATGGGGATTAACATCTTATATGGCTAGGTTAATGTACTCTTATGATAACCGTTATTTTATATCTGGAACAGTTCGTTCTGACGGTTCATCAAGATTATCTCCTGGAAACAAATGGGTAACTTATCCTGCTGTATCTGCTGGTTGGACACTTTCAAATGAGTCATTCATGAAAGATATTAAACATATCAATTTATTGAAATTGAGAGCGGGGTATGGAGAAACTTCAAATCAGGCAGTAGCTCCTTATGCAACACTAGGAGCTTTAAGTACAAGACCATACAATTTTGGAAGCAATAATTCAACAGGAGTATATGTTACTGAGCTTCCAAATCCTAATTTGGGATGGGAGTTCTCAACTACATGGAACTATGGTTTAGATTTCGGATTTTTTAATAACCGCTTATCTGGTACAGTTGAATATTATAAAACCAATACAAAAAATCTATTGCAGCGTGTGGGTCTTCCAGCAACATCTGGTGTAAGCAGTTATGTGGCTAACGTGGGAGAAACACAAAACAAAGGTTATGAAATCTCATTGAACGGAGTTATTCTTGATAATCCTAAAGGTGTGACATGGTCTGTGGGAGTTAACTTCTACAAAAACGAAAACAAACTTGTTGCTTTAGCATCAGGAGCTAGCCGTGATGAAGCAAACAATTGGTTTGTTGGATATAATATTAATTCAATCTATGATTATGAAAAGGTTGGAATCTGGCAAGAAGGTGATCCATATATGTCAATTCTTGAGCCAGGACCAACTGGAATTAATCAGCAGGGAACAGTTGTAGGATCGATCAAAGTGAAATATACCGGAGAATATAATCCAGATGGTTCGCCAACTCGTGCCATTAATGCAAGCGATCGCCAGATTATTGAAACAGATCCTGATTTCCAAGGAGGTTTTAATACTAATGTAACTTACAAAGGATTTGATTTTAATGCAGTAGGAGCATTTAAAAGCGGAGGTGTATTAATAAGCACATTATATGGAGGAGCAAGTTATATGAACTTATTAAACGGACGTAGAAGCAACGTAGATGTTGACTATTGGACTCCAGATAATAGAGACGGAGAGTTCCCTAATCCGAGAGGTATCAGAAGCGGAGATAACCCTAAATATATGTCAACTATGGGATATTTTGATGCTTCTTATGTAAAAATTAGAGCAATGACTCTTGGATATACTCTTGACCCAAACTTTACAAAAAATGTAGGAATAGACAAGTTAAGACTTTATTTCACAGTGCAGAATCCGTTTGTTTTATTTTCTCCATATCATGATAAATCTGGAATGGATCCTGAAACGAATTCATTTGGTGATGAAAATCAGGCTGTTGCCTCTTATCAGAGAAGATTCTCTGTTATCGGTACAAACACTCCTGCAACCAGAAATTATTTATTTGGACTTAATTTAACATTTTAATCAGATACAGACATGAAACGATATATTTTTAAAAATTTAATTATAGGATCAACGGTTTTACTTTCATTAGCCGGCTGCTCTGATATATTAGAGGAAAAACCTCATGATTTTTATGAACCAGGCTACTTTAAAACAGAGCAGGGAGTTAAACAGGGATTAACTTCTCATTACGCACATTTACGCTGGATTTACGGACAAGCTTATTTTTATAATGCATGCCAGACAGGAACAGATGAGGCAACATATGCGCAAAGTGCAGACGGAAATTTTAAAGATCACGATTTATCTGGGGTGGGTATCATTAATCCAACTTCAAGCCGTTCAGATGTTTTGTGGAATAACTCTTATTATGATATCAATACCGCGAGCGGTATTATCGAAAATGGAGCAGCCGTAGGTGTTGCTAGCAGTTTAATTGCTGAATCTAAATTTTTTAGAGGGTTTGATTACTTTCTTTTAGTGCAAACTTTTGGAGGTGTGCCATTAGATTTAGGAGCTGGAGAATTAAAGTTTAACAGCAAACCTTCAAGATATTCTAAACGAAATACTGTTCCTGAAGTATATACAAAAGCCATTTTTCCAGATTTGATTACAGCAGTTAACGATCTTCCAGATGCACCTAGATTGACAGGTACGGTAACTAAAACTGTAGCACGATTATTTCTAGCAAAGGCATATCTTACTTATGCTTGGTGGTTAGAAAACCCAAATAATATTCCAACTTATCCAGATACTCCAAGAACAGATCCTGACGGACATAATGCACAGTGGTATTTTCAGAAGGCCTATGATTTGGCTGTAGAAGGAATAAATAATCCTGGGTCTTATGGACTGCTTGATTCGTATTATGATGTTAATGCAGGAGCAAATGACAGAAATAAAGAAGTAATGCTTTATGCAGATCATACGCAAGAAAGCGAATATTATAATGGCGCAAGTCTTACGTACGGTAGCGGTGGTGCTCCAGATAACTTTTCAGGTTGGATGGTGACTTGGAACTACACTGCTATAAGAAGTAAAAACGGAACCGCTGCAGTTTCTTCAGTACAAAGAGAAGCGAATCAATTTTTAGGACGCCCATGGACAAGAATGGCGCCGCCTATTGAAGTTTTTACCAACACTTTTGCGGATAAGACTAATGATTCAAGATACGATGGAACATTCACAACTGTTTTCAGAGGAAATTGGAATCTTCAAGGAACAGGTCTTACAGGTGTGGCAACTCTAACGAATGCAAATGGTTTGACAATTAAACCTGGAGACGCTGTTTTAAGCTTCCTTAATGATGAGCCAGCAACTGCAATCACTTATCCTTCTGGGCAAGGCGACAGCGGAGTAGGTGCAGGAGTATTGCCGGGAAGAGCAGATTATGTGATTTCTCCAAAAGGCATTAGTAGAATTGTATATCCAGGTTTCTGGAAACTTGGGCCTTACAGAACAGATAACGCTGGAGGATTAGGGCAACCTAATGCAGGAAGCACAAGACCATTCCCAGTAGCAAAATTCTCTGAATTATATTTGGTTGCAGCCGAAGCAGCTGTTAAAGGAGCTACAGGATCTTGGAGTGCTAGATCTCTTGTAAATGTACTTAGAGCTAGAGCAGGGAAATGGAAATGGGACAATAATGGAAATACGGCTAAAATTCAGGATAATAGTGCTGCTATGACCAATGCAACTCCAGCTGTAATTGATATTAACTACATTCTTGCTGAGCGTTCACGTGAATTTTTTGGCGAAGGATACCGTTGGTATGACTTAGTAAGAACACAAAAATGGAATGAAATTGCGGGTAAATATTCTATCGGAGGATCTAACTACGGACAGCATACGCCAGAAGTAGTGACCAGAACAATTGATCCACACCATTATCTAAGACCAATCCCGCAAGGACAAATCGACGGAATGGAAATGTCTGCTGATGAAAAAGTAGCTTACCAAAATCCAGGATATTAAGTTTTATTTTTCTAAAAACTAATGCTAATCAAATAAGGTCAATTTTAATGAATTATCTTATTAGGGTTTATTAATTTAGTTTTAAACAAGCCGGGAGTAACCATCTCGGCTTTTTAATATTTTTTCGAGATTTACTTTAACAAACAATATAAAATGAGCAATAAAAAAAAGATTCTTATATCAGTTGCTGTTCTGTTTTGCTCTATCCTTACACAGGCTCAGGAAAGCACTATCCTAAAAAAGAAAAGCAGTAAAGATCCAATATTTTCAAACGCAACTTACGTAGGAGATGACCAGATTTACAAAAGCAATCCGTTAAAAGAAGATGAATTTTATTCTCCGATTCTGCAGGGATGTTATCCTGATCCGGCCATTACAAGAAAAGGAGACGATTATTATATGGTGTGTTCTTCGTTTGCCATGTTCCCTGGAGTTCCCATTTTTCACTCTAAAGATTTAGTAAACTGGACTGATTTGGGTGGGGTATTAGATAAAGTTTCAGAGTTTAATCCTCATGATACAGGAATTAGTGCTGGAGTTTATGCACCTGGAATTACTTATAATCCCCACAATGATACTTTTTATATGATTGTTACTGCTTTTACAGGCGGTTTAGGGAATATCATTGTAAAAACTAAAGACCCAAAAAAAGGATGGGGGAGTCCAATTAAATTAGCTTTTAACGGAATTGATCCGTCTATTTTCTTTGATGACAACGGAAAAGGGTATGTCGTGCACAATGATGCTCCCGATAAAGGAAAAGAATTGTACAACGGACATCGAGTAATTAAAGTTTGGGAATATGATTTAGAGAAAGATCAGGTAATTCCGGGAACGGACAAAATTATTGTAGATGGTGGAGTTGATCTTTCTAAAAAACCAATTTGGATAGAAGCTCCTCATTTATATAAAAAAGACAATCATTACTATTTAATGTGTGCTGAAGGAGGTACAGGAGGAAATCATAGTGAAGTTGTTTTTATTAGCGATAGTCCAAAAGGACCTTTTAAACCAGCATCTAATAACCCAATTCTAACACAGAGATATTTCCCTCAAAACAGACCAAACAAAGTTGATTGGGCAGGGCATGCAGATTTAGTCCTTGGTCCAGACAATAAATATTATGGTGTATTTTTAGGAATTCGTCCAAATGAAAAAGATAGAGTAAATGCTGGACGTGAAACTTTTATGCTGCCAGTAGACTGGTCAGGTACCTTTCCTGTTTTTGAGAACGGTTTAGTTCCAATGGGGCCAAAATTAAAAATGCCAAACGGTGTGGTAAATAAAACAGGTAAAGATGGTTTTTTCCCTAATGGCAACTTTACATTTACAGAAAATTTTACATCACAGAAGTTAGATTATAGATGGATTGGATTACGCGGACCAAGAGAACACTTTATTTCTATTGTTAAAAAAGGTTTGCAGATTACGCCATTTGCTGTAAACATCAAGGAGCTAAAACCAACTTCTACCTTATTTTACAGACAGCAGCATAATACTTTTTCTTTTACAACAACTTTAGAATATAAGCCAGAGTCAGAAAAAGATCTGGCAGGAATTGTATGTCTGCAGAATGAAAGCTACAATTACGTTTTTGGTATCACTAAGAAAGGAAAAGACACCTATATACTGTTGGAAAGAACAGAAAAAGGACAATCAGAAATTGTGTCAAGCGCAAAAATAGAAATGAAAGGAGCAATACGTTTGCAAGTTAAAGCAACAGGCGACAATTATCAGTTTAGCTATGCTTTGAATGGTGCTGATTTTGAAAATCTTGGAAATCCAGTTTCAGGAGATATTCTTTCAACAAATGTTGCAGGCGGATTTACAGGAGCGTTGGTGGGTTTATATGCCACTTCATCAAATAATTCACATCCGAAATAAAATTTACAACTCCCATTTATTTCAATTTGAAAATGATTTATGGGAGTTGTTTTTTTAGCATAACAGCAGTCATCAAATTTTAGTAGAAATGATAAAAAGATATTTAAAATATATATTGCTTTTACAGCTTTTCACTTTAATACTAGGATGTAAAACCAATCAGCCTTTAGCAAATTCTTCTGAAAAGGCGAAAGCTGAAAATTGGGTCGGATCGTGGGCTTGTGCACCAATGCTTGTAGAACCAAACAATATGCCTCCAGCCCCAGGTTTGGCCGAAAATACACTTCGTCAGATTATAAAAGTTTCGATTGGAGGAGAGCATATTCGTCTGCGTTTTTCAAATCTATTCAGCGATCAGCCTACAGTTCTAAAAAAAGTCAGTATAGCCAATGTGCTTGATGCTCCTGCGATTGATAAAAACACACAAAAAAATCTGAGTTTTAACGGAAATCAAGGGGTAACATTAAATCCAAATCAGGAAGTATTTTCAGACAAACTGAATTTTAAATTAAAGCCAGGCCAGAGGCTTGCCATAACCATTTATTATGGAGCTGCATCACCAAAAACAACTGGACACCCAGGATCGAGAACGACCTCTTATATTTTATCGGGAGACAATATCAATAATGATGTTTTCTCGGACGCCGTAAAAACAGATCATTGGTATTCTATTGTTGGCGTCGATGTTGTGGCATCAAAAAAGGCATCTAATATTGTTTGTCTAGGAAACTCCATTACAGATGGACGCGGTTCTGGAACAAACAAACAAAATCGATGGACCGATATTCTAGCAGCTAGACTAGCAGCCGATAAAGCAACTCAAAGTATTGGAGTTCTAAATTTAGGAATAGGAGGAAATTGCGTTGTAAAAGGCGGATTAGGTCCAACAGCATTAGAGCGTTTTGATCGTGACGTGCTTTCGCAAACCGGTACAAAATGGCTCGTGATTTTAGAAGGAATAAATGATATTGGCGGAATTAAACGTGCAGAAGATGCTCCTGTAAAAGCACAAGAAATTATAGATGCTTATAAAATTATGATAGAAAAAGCACACGCCAGAGGCATAAAAGTCTACGGTTGTACGATTTTGCCTTTTCAAAAATCATTTTATGACGCGCCTTTCAAACAGGAAGCAAGAGATCTAGTGAATGCTTGGATTCGAAATAACCATTTTGATGCAGTAATAGATTTTGATAAAGAAATGGCTTCGGAAACCGATTCTAAAACCATTTTATCAAATATGCATGATGGGGATTTTTTACATCCTAATGAATTAGGTTATCAAAGAATGGGCGAAGTCATAGATTTAAATTTATTTAAGTGAAATCCCATTTAGTATTAAAACAACTTTAACAAGATATCATGAAATCAATAATTAGATTTTTCGCAATAGCAGTTCTTTTTTTAAAGGGACTGAATGGATATTCTCAAGATCCAAATTTTCATGTTTATTTAAGTTTTGGACAGTCCAATATGGAAGGCGCTGCTCCGATAGAAGCTGAAGACAAAATAAATGTAGATCCTCGTTTTCAGGTTCTGGAAGCTGTAAATTGCCCAGATTTGAATCGCGAAATGGGAAAATGGTATAGTGCAATTCCGCCATTATGCAGATGTAAAACAGGATTAACATTGACAGATTATTTTGGAAGAACTATGGTAGCCAATCTTCCTAAAAATGTTAAAGTGGGAGTGGTAAATGTTGCTGTGGGAGGATGTAAAATCGAGCTTTTTGATAAAAATAATGTTGAAAATTACGTAAAAACAGCACCAGAATGGATGCTAGGCATGCTTAAGGAATACAATGGCAGTCCGTATGCAAGATTGGTTGAAATGGCAAAAATTGCACAAAAGAAAGGAGTTATAAAAGGTATTTTACTGCATCAGGGAGAATCTAACACGGGCGATACTCTATGGCCGAAAAAGGTTAAAATAGTATATGATAATCTGATGAAAGATCTAAACCTTGATCCTAAAAAAGTGCCATTGCTTTCAGGTGAAACCGTTCATGAAGAACAAAAAGGAAAATGCGCCAGCATGAATAAAATCATTGCAACACTTCCTCAAACCATTCCAACCTCTTATATAATTTCATCAAAAGGCTGCGCAGTAGCTCCAGATTTCCTTCACTTTAGTTCGGCAGGATATAGAGATTTAGGAAAACGTTATGCAGAAAAAATGCTTTCATTATTAGGCTATAAATCAGATAGCCCAAATGAGCCTTTTATAGTTCAAGCGCCAGTCGGTTTTGATCAGTTAAACCCATCAGTTCCATCAGGAAAAGTAGAAACGGTAAGTTATGATTCAAAAACAGTTGGAACAAGCAGAAAAGCCACTATTTATACGCCACCTGGATTTAGTAAAAGCAAAAAATATCCAGTTTTATATCTTTTGCACGGAATTGGCGGAGATGAAAAAGAATGGCTTAATGGTGGAAGTCCTCAGATTATATTGGACAATCTTTATGCAGAAGGAAAAGTAGAACCGATGATCGTAGTAATGCCAAACGGAAGAGCCATGAAAGATGACAGCGCTACCGGAAATATAATGGCGCCAGACAAAGTGCAGGCATTTGCAGATTTTGAAAAAGATTTATTGAAGGATTTAATTCCTTTCATTGAAAAAAAATACAATGTCTACAAAGATAGAGAGCATAGTGCCATTGCAGGATTATCTATGGGTGGCGGACAGTCTCTGAATTTCGGTTTGACAAACCTAGATAAATTTGCTTGGATCGGCGGATTTTCTTCGGCTCCAAATACCAAGAAAACAGAAGAATTGGTGCCAAATCCTGAAGAAGCCAAAAAGAAACTGAAACTGCTGTGGATTTCTTGCGGAGATAACGATTGGCTGCTGGAAAACAGCAAACGAACACACGATTATTTATTCAAAAACAATGTCCCGCACATCTATTATCTAGAACCAGGAGTTCACGATTTCAAAGTATGGAAAAACAGCTTGTACATGTTTTCGCAGTTATTGTTCAAACCAGTTGATGAATCAAGTTTTGCAAAATATACGGTTTTAGGAGCCACAGCTCAAACCAACATACGTAATGCCAAATATCCTCAGATTCTGCCTGATAACAGAGTAATCTTTAAAGTCAATGCACCTGACGCATCAAAAGTGCAGATAGACCTTGGGAAAAAGTACGACATGCAGAAAGATGGTCAGGGAGTCTGGAATGTCACAACTGACCCTATAAACGGAGGATTTAATTATTACTCGCTTTTGATTGATGGTGTGGCAGTTGCAGATCCGTCAAGCGAAACTTTTTATGGGATGGGGCGCATGGCCAGTGGAATAGAAATCCCGAAAAAAGATGGTGATTTTTATGAATTGAAAACTGTTCCGCATGGTGAGATAAGGATAATGAAATACTTTTCAAAAGGAACTAATTCATGGCGTGAAATGTATGTGTATACGCCGCCAGGATACGAAACCTCTTCAGAAAAATTTCCTGTGCTGTATCTTTTACACGGAGGTGGTGAAGACCAAAGAGGATGGAGCACTCAAGGAAAAGCAAATTTGATTTTGGATAATTTAATTGCAGAAAACAAAGCAAAGAAAATGCTTATTGTAATGCTTGATGGCAATATGGGCAATACAGGAGGAATAGCAGGTTTTGGAGAAGAAACATTAAAAGCATTTGAAAACGAACTGAAAAACGGAGCCATACCTTTTGTAGAAAGCAATTTTAAAGTTGCGACAGACAGCAAAAGTAGAGCTTTAGCCGGTTTATCAATGGGTGGATTGCAGACACTTTACGCTGGAATTAAAAACTCTAATATGTTTTCAAGTCTAGGCGTTTTCAGTTCAGGCTGGTGGGCAAACAATCCGAAATTATCAGATCCTCAATATGAGTTTATGAAAAACAATGCGCAGTCAATTAATGCTAATTTGAAAGATTTCTGGATTTCGATGGGAGGAAAAGAAGACATAGCTTACGAGAATTGTAAAATCATGATGCAGAAATTTGATCAATTCGGCATAAAGTATAAATACAGCGAATATCCAGGCGGACACACTTGGCCAGTATGGAGACACGATTTGTTCCTGTATTCACAGTTATTATTCAAATAACACAAAGCAGAATCAAAGATTTTGATCTAAAATAAGCTGAATCTGAAATGAATGATAAAAAATACCTGATGAAAAACTATTTGAAATTTATATACGCCTTGATTTTTGTTTTAGCAAGTACGCTATCAAAAGCTTCTCAGCCTTTTATAACAGAAGATAAAAGCCAGAATGTTATGGTGCTGAAAGAAAAATCGCTGTCACTTTCTTTTTTTATAAATCCAAATTTAGATGCAGGCATTTTGCGAGCTGTACATAATCTACAGTCCGATTTTGAGAAAGTTACAGGCCAGCGTCCGCTTATTTTAAACCAAAATCCTAATGCATCATCACCGCTCATTATCATTGGAACGATCGGATCTAATTCTGTTATTGATGATTTAATTAAACAGAAAAAAATCGAAGGAAAAGATCTCAAAGGGAAGAATGAAAAATTCATCATACAACACGTTAGAAGTCCTTTTAAAGGTGTAGACGAAGCGCTCATAATTGCAGGAAGCGACAAACGCGGTACGATTTACGGAATTTATGAATTATCGAAACAGATTGGCGTTTCTCCTTGGTATTACTGGGCTGATGTGCCTGTAAAACAGAAAGAAAACATTTATTTCATTAAAGGGATGTACACAGATGGAGAACCAGCTGTAAAGTACCGAGGCATTTTCCTTAATGATGAAGCACCAGCATTGAGTGGCTGGGCAAAAGCTACTTTTGGCGGTTTTAATAGCAAGTTTTATGAAAAAGTTTTTGAATTAGTACTTAGGCTAAAGGGCAATTATATGTGGCCTGCGATGTGGGGAAATGCATTTTATGACGATGATGTGGCGAGCGGGCCTCTAGCAAATGAGATGGGGATTGTAATGGGAACTTCTCACCATGAACCAATGGCTTTGGCACAAACCGACTGGCGACGTTATATTAAAAAAAACAATTTGCCGAATGTTTGGGACTATTCCAAAAACAAAACGGTTTTAGACGAATTCTGGAAAACGGGGATTCAGCGAAGCAAAAATTGGGAAAAACTGGTAACTATTGGGATGCGTGGCGATGGAGACGAAGCAATGAGCGATGGCACCAATATAAGTCTGCTGGAAAATATTGTAAAAGAACAGCGCAAAATTATTGAGAAAGAAACAGGGCAAAGCGCCAATAAAACACCTCAGGTTTGGGCTTTGTATAAAGAGGTTCAAGATTATTACGATCAGGGAATGCGAGTTCCTGATGACGTCATTCTTTTATTTTGTGATGACAATTGGGGAAATGTCCGCAAACTTCCAGATCTTTCCAAACCATTGCATAAAGGCGGTTACGGAATGTATTATCATTTTGACTATGTTGGAGGTCCAAGAAATTCAAAATGGATAAACATAAGTCCGATACAAAGGGTTTGGGAACAAATGAACCTTAGTTATGAAAATGGAGTCGATAAAGTCTGGATTGTCAATGTTGGGGATTTAAAACCAATGGAATTCCCGATCAGCTTCTTTTTAGACATGGCTTGGAATCCAAAAGATTTCAACTCTCAGAATTTATTCCAATACACAGAAAATTGGGCAGCAGAACAGTTTGGAACAAAATATTCTAAAGAAATTGCCAGATTATTAAATACCTATCCAAAATTTAATCGTCGGGTTACTCCAGAAATGCTGGACAGCAAAACCTATTCATTAGAAAACTATAATGAATTTGAAATGGTTGTTAACGATTACAAAAAATTAGCACTAGATGCTTACAGAGTTTACAACGAACTTCCAAACGAATATAAAGATGCTTATTTCGAGCTGGTTTTGTATCCTATAGACGCCTGCTGCAATCTTTATGAAATGTATTTTGCACAGGCAAAAAACAAGAAACTTGCGTCAGAAAAAAACGGTCTTGCCAATTATTATGCAGATGAGGTTAAAGTAAAATTTGAACGCGATTCTATTCTTCAAAACAAGTACAATAATGAAATTGCAGGGGGCAAATGGCCTCACATGATGGATCAAATGCGTATAGGTTATAAAGCTTGGCACGATGGTCCCAAAAATATTCTTCCTGAGGTAAAATATCTTCCTGATAGCGAAATTATAGTTCCGAAAGTTTTTGCAGAAAAAGAGGGTTATGTTTCGATTCATGCAGAACACTTTTCTACGGTCAATAATTCAAAAAAAACACATTGGGAGGTGATTCCAGATTTCGGAAAAACACTGAGTGGAATAACGACATTTCCGCAAAATATTTACCCAACAGCAGATGATAATGTCTTTGTAGAATATGAAATTAATTTTGCTTCAACGGGAGAATTTAAGGTCGAACTTTTACTGGCTCCAACGCTTAATTTTAATAGCAATAAAGGACTTCGATATGAAATATCTTTTGATGGCGAAAAACCGCAACAGGTCAATTTTAATGGGCATTATAAAGGAGAATTAGGTAAATGGCAGGCAGAGCATATGATTCATTCTGTGACTAAACATACTATTTTGAAGTCAGGAAAACACACACTTCGTTTCAGGGTTTTAGACCCAGGAATTACGCTTCAAAAAATATTGATTGACACTGGCGGTTTGAAGCCTTCTTATTTGGGAGCTCCAGAAAGTCAAAGAGTGTCCCAATAAATTTATAGTATCTTTTTACTAGTGAGAAAGGATTTTAAAACTGATAAAGAAAATATATTTTTAGTATAAAATAATTCAAATTAAATTCTCTAATGAAAAATAACATATTGTTTTGCCTATTCGCCTTATTGATGGGGGCCAACTTATCGGCTCAAATGAAGTTATTTGATTTAAGCGAAGTAAAACTAAAAGATGGACCATTTAAAAATGCTCAAGATGTAGACCTTAAGTATATTTTAGCATTAGATCCTGACAAACTTCTAGCGCCTTATTTATTGGAATCTGGACTTCCGCCAAAAGCAGATCGTTATGGCAATTGGGAAAATATAGGATTGGATGGACATATAGGTGGACATTACCTTTCGGCTTTAGCTATGATGTATAAATCTACTGGAAACAAAGAGCTTAAAGATAGGCTAGACTATATGCTTTCAGAATTGGCGCGCTGTCAAGCTAAAAATGGCAATGGCTATGTTGGAGGCATTCCGCAAGGCAAAGTTTTTTGGGATCGAATTCATAAAGGAGACATAGACGGAAGCAGTTTTGGTTTGAATAATACTTGGGTTCCTATTTATAACATTCACAAACTTTTTGCGGGTTTGACTGATGCTTATCAATACACAGGAAGTGAGCAAGCGAAAGATATAGTAATAAAACTTGGAGATTGGTTTATAGAATTAATCCGTCCACTTTCGGATGAACAGATTCAGAAAGTTTTAGCAACAGAGCATGGAGGTATAAATGAATCTTTTGCCGATTTGTATATCATTACAAAGGACAAAAAATATCTTGAAACGGCCGAAAAATTATCGCATAAAGCTTTATTAAATCCATTACTGCAAAAAGAAGACAAACTCACAGGACTTCATGCTAATACTCAAATACCGAAAGTGGTTGGTTTTGAGAAGATTGCCGCACTGTCTGATAATAAAGAATGGTCAGATGGCGTCCAGTTTTTTTGGAATAATGTAACGCAAAAAAGAACAGTTGCATTTGGAGGAAACAGTGTGGCAGAACATTTTAATCCAGTTAACGATTTTAGCGGCATGGTAAAATCAAATGAAGGGCCGGAAACCTGCAATTCTTACAATATGGAACGTCTTGCAAAAGCTTTGTTTCTCGATAAAAATGATGTGCATTACCTAGATTTTTACGAAAGAACACTTTACAATCACATTCTTTCCAGCCAGCATCCAGAAAAAGGAGGTTTCGTTTATTTTACGCCTATTCGTCCAAATCATTATCGCGTTTATTCTCAGCCTCAAACAAGCATGTGGTGCTGCGTAGGAACGGGACTTGAAAATCATACCAAATATGGAGAATTAATTTACAGTCATACACAAAGTGATCTTTTTGTAAATCTTTTTATTCCATCTGTTTTAAAGTGGAAAGAAAATGGAGTAGAGCTGGAACAAAACACAAACTTTCCTTATGAGAATCAGACAGAGTTAGTTTTAAAACTTAAAAAAACAAAAAGCTTTGCTTTGAATATCCGTTATCCAAAATGGGCTGAAAACTTTGAAATATTCGTTAACGGAAAAGAGCAAAAAATAGCATCTCAGTCCTCTGAATATGTTTCGATTTCAAAAAAATGGAAAACGGGAGATAAAATAATTGTCAGATTTAAAACGTCAATACATTTAGAAAATCTGCCAGACGGTTCAAATTGGAGTGCATTTGTTAAAGGGCCAATTGTACTGGCTGCCAAAACTTCAACAGAAGGATTAGACGGCTTGTTTGCAGATGACAGCCGAATGGGACACGCTGCTAGAGGAAAATTTATTCCCCTTGATAAGGCCTATGCATTGGTTGGGGATAAAGCAGATTATATTTCAAAACTTAAAGAAACAGGTAACTTAAGATATAGCTTAGATTCATTAGAATTAGAGCCTTTTTTTGAAGTTCATGATGCCCGTTATCAAATGTATTTTCAGACGTATTCTAAAGAAGAATATAAAGAAAAGCAGGAGTTGCTGAAGAAGCAGGAAATAGAAGCCATGGCACTTGAAGCCAAAACAATAGATAAAATAAATTGCGGTGAACAACAGCCAGAAGTCGATCATTTGTATAAAGGAGAAAAGAGCAATTCTGGTTACGAGGACGGAAAGTTCTGGCGAAATACACGTGCCTATATCTCTTATCAAATGCTGAACAAAAACAGCAAAGGTCAGTTTTTGAATATAAGTGTTTTAGATGAATTCAATAGCGATAACATTACTATTTTAATTAATGAAAAGCCTGCGGTAATAAGTTCAGCAGATAAAAAGGCAATCAAAATAAAAATAGATAACAAGGAAGTACTGAACATTAAAATTCTGGCAAAAGAAGGAAAAATAAGTCCGAAGTTTTCTCAGCTTAGAATTGTTACGAATTAACGCATAATATCTCTGTTAGACATTTTTCAGAGATCTCGAAAATAAACAACAACAATGAAAACAAAAGATTTTATTTATGGTTTTTTGGCGATTACATTTACTATTGTAACAAGTCATTCTCAAAAAGTAAAAGCCCAAAATCCCATTATTTTTGCAGATGTTCCCGATTTATCTATAATTAGGGTTGACGACACTTACTATATGAGCAGCACCACAATGCACATGAATCCTGGAGTGCCGATTATGAAATCTAAGGATTTAGTGAATTGGCATTTGGTTAATTATGCCTATCAAACCTTAGAAGATAATGATGATCGCTTGAATCTAGATCATGGTAAAAATGACTACGGAAGAGGCTCTTGGGCGAGCAGTCTACGTTATCATAATGGCGTATATTATGTGAGCACTTTTTCGGGAACAACAGGCAAAACCTATATTTTTTCTACAAAAGATATTGAAAAAGGGCCTTGGAAAAAGATTGTTTTAAATAATTCCTATCATGATCATTCTCTTTTCTTTGATGATAATGGAAAAGTTTACTTGGTTTGGGGTGGCGGAAAACTTCAAATTGTCGAATTAAAAGAAGACTTGTCAGAAGTTAAAGAACAAACAAAGAAAATTTTAATAGAAAATGCCAATGCTCCCGCGAAGAGTGATATCATGCTGCCAGCAGAAGGATCACAGCTTTTTAAAATTAACGGAAAGTATTATCTGTTTAATATCTGCTGGCCAAAAAACGGTATGCGCACCGTAATCGTACATAGAGCAGATACTATTGCAGGGCCATGGGAAGGAAAGATTGGACTGCAGGATTTAGGCGTTGCACAAGGCGGACTTATTGATACTCCAGACGGCAAATGGTTTTCGTATTTATTTAGAGACGCAGGTGGCGTAGGACGTATTCCCTATCTGGTTCCTGTAAAATGGGAAAATGGCTGGCCAATATTGGGCGAAAATGGCAAAGTGCCTCAAAATTTAGATCTTCCAGCCAACAAAAGCTTAATTCATGGAATTGTAAACTCAGACGAATTTAATCGTAAAAACGGAGAAAGCGACCTGCCTTTGGTTTGGCAATGGAATCATAACCCAGATAATGCAAATTGGTCGGCAAAAGAAAGAAAGGGGTATTTAAGATTAAAAACAGCCAGAATAGACAGCAGTTTCACGCAGGTAAAAAATATTTTAACACAGCGAACTTTTGGTCCTGTATGTTCAGCAGCCACAATGCTTGAACTTTCAAAGATGAAAGAAGGAGATGTTGCAGGTCTTTCGCTGCTGCAAAAAGATTTTGGTCTTGTGGGAGTAAAAGTAAATCAAGGAGCAAAAAGGATTGTGATGATGGATGCTGAAAAAGGAAATCCGAAAGAAATAGAAAGTGTACCATTAAATCAGGACAAAATATATTTTAAAGCTGAATGCGATTTTAGGAATCAAGCCGATCAGGGAAGGTTTTATTATAGTTTAGATGGGAAAAAATGGATAAGCATTGGGAAATCTATTAAAATGCCATATACAATTCCGCATTTTATGGGCTACCGATTCGGACTGTTTAATTATGCTACTAAAACCGCTGGAGGTTTCGCTGATTTTGATTATTTCCGTATTGACGAAAAGATTTCAGAAACGAAATAATCTAAGAAAAGATTTAGCAATACAATTTAAAATAGAAGTAATGAAAATAAGTCAGAGCATGTATTTAAAAAAAATAAAATTTCTAGCAGCATTTATCATTCCTGTATTTGGTTTTGCCCAAAACCCTATTGTACAGACAAGCTATACAGCAGATCCAGCGCCAATGGTTTACAATAATAAATTGTATTTGTATACTTCGCATGATGAAGACGATTCTACTTGGTTTACTATGAATGACTGGAAATTGTACACTACAGAAGATATGGTAAACTGGACAGATCATGGTGCTGTATTATCGTATAAAGATTTTAGCTGGGCTAAAATGAATGCTTGGGCCATTCAATGCATAGAAAGAAAAGGCAAATTTTATTTGTATGCTCCAATTACAGATAATCAAGGCCGAAATGGGATTGGTGTTGCAGTTTCAGACAGTCCGTATGGGCCATTTATAGATCCGTTAGGAAAACCTTTGGTGCAAAATAGTGACGCCGATATTGATCCGACTGCTTTTATAGATGATGATGGGCAAGCCTATTTATTGTGGGGCAATCCAGTTTGCCATTATGTGAAATTAAATGAAGACATGATTTCTTATACTGATGAGGTAAAGGTATTTCCAAACACAATTGAATCATTTGGAAAGCGCACAGGAAAGGATGATCCGCGCAGACCTACCACTTATGAAGAAGGACCGTGGCTTTATAAAAGAAATAAATTGTACTATCTGTTTTTTGCTGCAGGACCAATTTCTGAACACATAGGGTATTCTACAAGCAAAAGTCCGCTTGGGCCTTGGAAATACCAAGGGGTTGTAATGCCAACACAGGGAACGAGTTTTACAAATCATCCTGGAGTAGTAGATTTTAAAGGAAAAACCTATTTCTTTTACCATAATGGAGCTTTGCCTGGTGGAAGTGGCTTTACCAGATCTGTAGCCGTTGAAGAGTTGCTTTTTAATTCTGACGGTAAAGTCAAAGAAATGAACATGACAGAAGGCATCAAAAAAGGAATGGGAACCCTGAATCCTTATGCTAAGTCAGAAGCAGAAACGATAGCTTGGTCTAAAGATGTAAAATCCATGCAGAATAAGGAAGTTGGCGTTTTTATTACAGCCATGAAAAACAATGCCTTCACGAAAGTCAGAGATGTTGATTTTCGTGAATCGGGCGCTTCAAAATTTACGGCTCGAGTAGGTACTACGCACAATGGAAATGTGTCTATGGAAATAAGATTGGATAGTCTGGATGGAGAATTGATAGGAACAGTAAAAGTTCCTATGACGGGAGGAAATGACAGATGGACTCTAGTTACAACAGACATTAAAAAAGTTTCAGGAGTGCACGATCTTTATTTTATATACAAAGGCAATGCTGCCGAAAAAATCATGTATTTTGATTATTGGATGTTTTCGAAATAACATTTTTAGCTAATCCTACTTTAGTAAAAAGAGTTTAATCATTACAAAAAGAAAAATCTTCAAAGGTTATGAATCTTAAAAAAATAATATTCTTATGTTTAGTTAGTTTCTTAAAACTAAACGCCCAATCAGTTGTAAAAAGTCCAGACGGAAAGCTTGCGGTATCGGTTTCTGCAGATAACGGAATGCCCCAGTATAGCGTAACCTACAACGAAAAAACGTTTATAGAAAAATCCCCATTAGGTCTAAAGACAAATGCGGGAGACTTCAGCTCCGGATTGGCTTTGGAAGCAAACGGCGTCCAAAATAAAATTGACGAATCCTATCAGCTGCGCAACATTAAGAAAAGCAATGTTCATTACACGGCCAACGAGGCTGTTTTTTCGTTCACAAAAGAGGGCAGACCGGCTTTGGATGTAATCTTTAGGGTAAGCAATAATAATCTGGCATTCAAATATAAAGTGTATCCGCAGAAGGAAACGTTTTCCTGCGTGGTCCAGGAAGAGGCTTCGGGATTTCTGATGCCTAAGGGAACCACGACATTTCTGTGCCCACAAAGCAATCCCATGACAGGATATGCGAGAACAGCTCCCAGTTATGAGACTTCATACGCTCTCGATGATGCAGTGGGAAAAAACGGCTGGGGAAACGGATACACTTTTCCATGCCTGTTTAAAGTAAACGGCGGATGGGTGCTGATTTCTGAAACAGGGGTGGACGGCGGCTACTGCGCCAGCAGACTGATCGGATATGAGAACGGATTATATTCAATCGGATTTCCGATGCCCGGAGAAAACAACGGAAACGGAACATCAGCGCCGGGAATTCCGCTTCCAGGAGAAACGCCGTGGCGTACTATCACTATTGGTGAAACATTGGCGCCAATTGTCGAAACCACCATTCCTTTTGACTTGGTCAAGCCAAAATATGAAGCTTCCAAAGAATACCAGTACACCAAAGGGACTTGGAGCTGGATAATAAAAATGGATAGTAACACAACGTTTCCCGTGCAGAAGGAGTACATCGATTTCAGCGCGGCGATGGGATATGAAACCATTTTAATCGATGCGCTTTGGGATGTGCAGATTGGCCGTGATAAAATAGCAGAACTAGCGACATACGGCGCTCAGAAAGGCGTTGGGCTTTATTTATGGTACAATTCAAACGGGTACTGGAATGATGCTCCGCAAGGCCCGAGAGGACTAATGGATAATGCGGCCATCAGAAGAAAAGAAATGGCTTGGATGAAAAGCATCGGAATCAAAGGCATTAAAGTAGATTTTTTCGGAGGAGACAAGCAGGTGACCATGAAACTGTATGAAGATATTCTGACGGATGCCAATGAATTTGGGATAATGGTTATTTTCCACGGCTGCACCCTGCCTCGAGGCTGGGAGCGTATGTATCCGAATTACGCCTCCAGCGAAGCGGTTCTGGCAAGCGAGAATTTACATTTCGGACAGCAGAGCTGTGATAATGAAGCTGTAAATGCGGCAACGCATACTTTTATCAGAAATGCGGTGGGAAGCATGGATTTTGGCGGAAGCGCTTTGAACAAATTCTACAATAGCGATAACATTCCAAATAAAGGCTCAAAAAGAATGACTTCTGATGTATTTGCTTTAGCCACTTCAGTGCTTTTTCAGAGCGGCGTGCAGCATTTTGCTTTAGCACCCAATAATCTGCACGACGCTCCAGACTGGGCCATAAAATTTATGAAGGAAGTGCCGACGGTCTGGGATGAGGTTCGCTTTTTGGACGGATATCCAGGGCGATATGTTTTATTAGCCAGAAGAAAAGGGGTAAAGTGGTATATTGCGGGAATTAATGCTGAAAATAAAATATTAAAGATAAAAGTGAAGCTAGAAATGCTTAATTCTGGTGCCACGGTAAATTATTATGCAGACGATGATCAGCTAAACGGAAAAGTAATTTCACTGAAGATGAGCAAAAGCAAAGAAGTTGAAATAAAAATCCCTAAGAATGGAGGTATAGTGATAACAAATTAAAGGAATAAGTAATCTGCTTAATTTATAATAAGCCAATTCAGAATTTGAGTTGGCTTTTTTATGCTATAAATTTTGGTAGCAGTATTGAATAAGCTTATTTCTTTTTATTGAAATTAAAATGTTTCTGTAAGCTAAAAAGGTCAATTTTACTAAGCAAAAAAACTGCATTCCTTTTTAACAACCGATTGTTATTTTGACTTTTTTCATTTCTTTTTAAATCAATATTGGTATAAGGTTAATTGCAAAACCTACCTTTTTAACTCTTTTTAGTAAAATTTTACTTATTTTTTAGTAGTTTTTGAAAGTTTAATCTTCTTTTTTAAATATTTATATTTTTTGTAGAAAATGAGTCAGTTAGCTACAGATTTATTATTTTTTATTTTAATATTATTTTTAAAATATATATTTCTTATTTTTTTTGGTTTAAAAATATTTTTAATGTTTTTATTTCTATTATTTTTTGAGTTTTTTTTAAATAAATTATAAAGCAACCGATTGTTTTATTAGTTGTTTTTTTATATTTGTGATGATCTCTTGTTTGTGAAAATGGATTCATTATCGAAATCGTCTTTTGCACAAAAGATTTTAATATAAACTGAATAAACATTATGAACCCTTACTAATTAAAAAAACAAAAAACCATTAACTATTTAAACCAAACAAAAACAATTAATATGAAGTTAAAGCTCAAAATTGCACTAATCGGACTGCTGTTAGTTGGCAGTCATAGTATAATGGCACAATCAAAGACCATTCATGGCGTGATTACCGACCCTTCGGGATTTCCTTTGCCAGGTGCCAGTGTTAATGTAGAAGGTACGCAGAATAGCGCATCAACAGATTTTGACGGTAAGTACTCTTTAAAAGGAGTTAATCCTACTGATAAAATAACGTACTCTTACGTCGGTTTAGTTTCACAAACGATTACTGTAGGTGAAAGAAGCTCAATCAATGTAACTCTAGTTCAAAACACGCAAAACCTTAATGAAGTTGTAGTGGCCTATGGTACTCAAAAGAGAGCGAAGGTTACAGGAGCGATTTCTACGGTAAGTTCAAAAGATATTGCCGCGGTGCCTATTACCAATGCTGAATCTGCTTTGCAAGGACGTGCAGCAGGGGTTACAGTCGTAAACGGCGCGCCTGGTTCTAATCCTACCGTTAGTATTCGTGGACTGGCAACAATGGGAAACAGTGCTCCTTTGTATGTAATTGATGGAGTTTTAACTGGGAATCTTTCAGGTTTAAGCCCTAATGACATCGAGAGCATTTCTGTTTTGAAAGATGCTTCTACAACAGCTTTATATGGTTCTAAAGCTTTTAACGGGGTTATTATGGTTACTACTAAAAAAGGAAAAAAAGGTCCAGGTCAGTTAAGTTTTAGCACTTATGTGGGAGGACAGGAAGTAACAAAAAGATATAGTGTTTTAAATACACAGCAATACCTTCAATATGCTAAAGATTTAGGAAGCGACTTAACGGCTAGAGCAGCTGAGTTTGGAAACATCAATACCAACTGGCAAGATCAGATTTTTCAAACTGGTGTTATGCAGGATTATAACTTGAGCTTTTCAAATGGAACAGAAACTTCAACAGGACGTTATTCTGCTGAATATATGAAACAGGAAGGAGCTATTATAAATACTGGTTTCGAACGTTATTCTTTCAGAGCCAATAATACACAGGATATTGGTAAACTAAAGATTGGAAGCAACATGGGGGTTTCTTTCAGCACGATTAATCCAGAAAGAAGCTCAGGCGGAAGAACATTATTAGAGCATGCTATTAAAATGGCACCGTATTTTCCGATTTACAATGAAAATAGTTTAGGCGGTTATCAAGGTCCTAGTGCCATTGATGGAAATGATGCTGAAAACCCAGTGCGTGTAGCGAATTTGGGGTATCAGAAAATAAATAATCTATCTATTATCGGAAATATTTATGCAGAATTAGAAATTTACAAAGGTTTGAAATTCAGATCACAAGTTTCTTTAGATTACTACACAAGTAAAGACCATACTTTTATTCCAAGTTTTCAAGATGGTTCTTATCACAAACAGGCTTTTTCTTCAACCAACGAAACAAATTCTCAAGGACAAACTATCGTTTTTGATAATAGCTTAACGTACAAAACAACGATTGCTCAAAAGCACAACCTTGAAGTGTTGGGAGTTATCACTAAAATTGACGGAAAAGGACAAAGTTTAGCAGCTGGAAGCCGTTATTATATTTCAAACGAAATTGATCAGTTGAGATATAATGAAGGAAGTTTAGGATCTTCTAATTATGAAGAAAAAAACTTAGGATATATAGCTCGTATCAACTATGACTATGATGGCAAATATCTTTTAGCTGTTTCAGGGCGTAGAGATGCATCTTCTCGTTTTGGGGCAAATAACCGCTGGGGGAATTTCTATTCTGTTGCATTAGGGTGGAATATTGCAAAAGAAAATTTTATGCAAAATTCTGTTTTTAGTACTTTAAAACTTAGAGCTAGTACAGGAACAACAGGAAACGATAGAATAGATAATTACCAATACAGTGCTACTTTATTGGCAAACTACAATTACCCAATTGGAGGCGCAAATGCACCAGGAGTTTCTTTAGGTGTTGCGGCTAATCCAGATTTGAAATGGGAATCAAAATTAGATCGAAATATTGGGGTTGATTTTGGTTTATTTGATGATAAGCTAACCGGTTCATTTGAATATTTTAATAATAAAAGTAGCGACATTCTTTTTGCAGTTCCTCTTGCTGCTTCTGTTGGTTCTGCAGGTGGTGGAACTCAAATTCAAAATATTGCAGACGTAAAAGTAAGCGGTTTTGAAGTTTCTATTGGTTACAATGACAGAAAAGGAGACTTTACATGGTCTGCAATAGCAAATCTAGGAACAAGTAAAAATGAAGTGGTTGGTTTAGCGCCTGGAGTGACTAGCGTATTAGGAGGTCCTTCTGCAAGAGCAGGTTTAGAAAATTTCTCTAGATTAGAAGTAGGACAGCCATTATTCTATTTTTATGGATATCAGACTAATGGAATTTACCAAAATCAGGCAGAAGTAGATGCTGTTTTTGGACCAGGTCAGACTACTATAAAACCAGGAGATATTAAAATTGTGGATCGTGATGGCAATAAAGTGATCAATTCAGATGATAAAACAAACATTGGAAATCCATACCCTGATTTTACTTACGGTTTAAACCTAAGTGCAGCATATAAAAACTTTGATTTCAATTGCTTTATCACTGGAGTGGCAGGTAACGATATTTATAATGCAAACACTTTTGACTTAAAAGGAATGAACCGTTTATTTAACGCCAGCACAGATGTTTTAGATAGAGCAAATGTTGTAAATGGTGTGGTAACAAACCCTTCAGCTACATTGCCTAGAGCGCAAGGGGCAGACATCAACTGGTCTTCAGCAAATCAACGTTATATTGAAGATGGTTCTTTTACAAGATTAAAAAACATTGCTTTAGGATATACATTGACAGGAGATGCTTTTAAAAGTTATTTCTCAAAAGCGAGGTTCTACATCAGCGGACAGAACCTTATTACAATCACAAATTACTCTGGTTTAGATCCAGAAATTGCAAGAGCAGATGGTAATGCAAATTCAGCAGGTATTGATTTAGGAAGATATCCACAGCCAAAATCGGTAATTTTTGGAATTGATGTTACATTTTAATACTTAAAGACGATGAAAAAAATTAAATATATACTTATAGTACTGTCTGGAGCTTTAACTCTAACTTCATGTGACAGTAGCGAATTAGAATTGACTAATCCCAATACTTTATCGCCTGAAACTTTCTTTAAAACCGAAACGCAGGTACAATCTGCTGTAAACGCTTCCTATGCCAACCTTCAGACAAGAGGACTTTATGGAAGAAATCTTTTCTTTGCCATGGACCTTATGGGACATGATGCTTTAGGAAATCCACAGTTAGAAGGTAACAAAAAGCCTTTTCAGGATTTTTCTTTTAATGCAGGAAATGATATTATTCAATACTATTGGGAATCTTGTTTTACAGGAATATCCAGAGCCAATTTTGTGTTAGACAACGAACCTAAAATCAATGCTCTTCCAAATTCTGTTTTGTCTCAAGAAAAAAAGAACAAATATTTAGGAGAAGCTCATTTTTTAAGAGCGTACTATTATTTCCTATTAGTAAGACGTTTTGGCGATGTGCCAATTTATAAAACAGGTACTATTGTCGGAAATCCAAGAAGCCCAAAAACAGAGGTTTATGCTTTGATTGAAGAAGATCTTGTATTTGCATCACAAAATCTTTTGCCAAAAGCTTCAGAGGCTGTTGGAAGAGCCAATAAAGAAGCAGCTTATGCGCAATTGGGTAAGGTATTGTTATATCAAAAAAAATATAATGAAGCTTTAGCAGCATTAAACAATGTGACAAGTTATAGCCTTGAAGACAAAGGTAATTTTTACAACAACTTCATGGAAGAGACAGAACACGGTAAAGAATCGATTTTTGAAATTGAGTTTGATGAAAAAAATGGAACTGGTGATCAATGGGGAGCTGTTGGTGATAGCGGCGGAACTGGTTTTGATGAGTCAACGCTTAGAGGTCAGGAATACGGAAATCTTAGCTGGTACAATGTTTACCCATCAGATGAGCTTTTAGATTCGTATGAAGCAGGTGATAATCGCTTTGGAGATACTTTTTATGTTCCTGGTTCATCTTATCTAAAAGGAACCAAAGTTATGGTGGCAAGTAATTTTACTACCTCTGCAGGTATTAGAAGAGCAGGGTGGAAAAAATATCAAAACTATTACAATAGAGAAGATGAAGCGACACGTTCAAGCATTAACTTTAAAGTAATGCGTTATGCAGATGTATTGCTTATGAAAGCAGAATGTGAAAACCAAAGAGATGGCGGTTCTCAGACAGCAGCAATAGCATATATTAAAGAAGTTCGCGACAGAGCAAATCTAACAACTACTATTGCACCAACCAAAGAAGCGGTTTTTGCTGCAATTGTGCACGAACGCCAAGTAGAATTTGCTGGAGAACAATCTCGTTTTGATGATCTTATAAGATGGGGGATGGCAAGTACTGTATTGCAAGGTACAGGTTTTACAGCTGGTAAAAGTGAATTATGGCCAATACCAAATAGAGAAACATCTTCTAATCCTAATATAAAGCCAAGCGATAACAATCCTGGTTATTAAGATAATTAAATTTTGGTTAGTTTAAGTTAAATAAGTCAAGTTAAGTTAAGTTAGTTTTTTGTAAACAGCGCATTTTACTGCGCTGTTTATTGTTTACAGAAATAAAACTGGAGAAAAATTAAAGGCATTTTCGTAATTATTTCAATTAAATCAAAAAAAATGAAAAATACAGGCAAAATTTTATTTGTGCTCTTCTGTAATGTATTTGCAATACATGCAGAAGCACAAAACCCCATTATCAAAGATATTTTTACTGCAGATCCAGCTCCTCTCGTGCATAAAGGCACTTTGTATTTATACACAGGACATGATGTGGCAACTCAGGAAGATACTAATTATAAAATGGCCGACTGGCACGTTTTTTCTACAACCAATATGAAAGATTGGAAAGATCATGGAGCACCGCTTTCTCCGAGCACATTTTCTTGGGCTACAGGTGATGCCTATGCAGCTCAGTGTATAGAAAGAGATGGAAAATTCTATTGGTTTGTTTCTACATTTCATAAAAAAGACGAAGTCAGCCAAGGAGGTGCTGCAATAGGCGTGGCAGTTTCAGATAGTCCAATAGGTCCTTTTAAAGACGCCATTGGAAAAGCGCTTATCATAAATGAAATGACAACAGATATGAAGTATGGTTGGGATGATATCGACCCAACTGTATTTATAGATGATGATGGACAAGCCTATATGTTTTGGGGAAATGGAAGCTGCAAATGGGTAAAACTTAATAAAAACATGATAGAGGTGGATGGAGAAATTACCACTTTCAAACCTAAAAATTATATCGAAGGACCGTGGGTGTACAAAAGAAAAGGACTTTATTATTTAGTGTATGCCAGCGCTGGAACAAAACCTGAAATGATAGAATATTGCACTGCAAAAAGCATAACGGGACCATGGAAGTATCAGGGAATTATCCAAGAAAATGTACAGAATAGTTTTACCACACATCCAGGGATTATTGACTATAAAGGAAAGTCATACTTTTTTTATCACAACGGAAGTTTGCCAACAGGAGGCAGTTACAGACGTTCAATTTGTGTAGACTATATGCATTATAACAAAGACGGAACTATTCAAAAAATTATACAAACCAATGAGGGTGTAGGTTTAGTAAAATAAAATCTCATTTTGTTTCTCTGATGGAGAATTACTATTTAAACAGATAAATATGATAGTATATAAAAACCTGAACATTAAAATTTCGGCGTTTACGTTGTTCATGCTGATAACGCCATTGTGGATTATAGGACAGCATAAAAAGAAGACCGCTAAGACAGAGTCTGAAAGGCCTCAATATAGAAATCTCTTTAAAGAAGCAGGCTACAGCCAAATTGAAATAGACAAGAAAGTAGCCAAAGCTTACTTTGATATATTCGAAGGTCCAAATAAAGTATATTTTGAAGAAGGAGATTCTTTAGGATATGTTTCTGACGTTAAAAATAAAGATGCCCGTACCGAGGGAATGTCTTATGGTATGATGGTTGCCGTTCAGCTTAACAAGAAAGAAGTTTTTGATCGTCTATGGAGATGGTCTGTAAAATATATGCAGCATCAAGACGGGCCAAGAGAAGGTTATTTTGCTTGGAGCGTGAACCCGCTGACGAAAAAACAGAATTCTCCAGGTTCGGCTTCAGATGGTGAATTATATTTTGTTACAAGCCTTCTTTTTGCTTCTAACAAATGGGGAAACACTACGGGAATTGACTACTACAAAGAAGCCAGAAAAATACTAGATGCCATGTGGAAAAAAGATGGCACTGGCAATGTACATAACATTATAAACACCGAATACAAACAGATTTCATTTGTGCCCGAAGGAGGTGGCTACAACTGGACAGATCCCTCTTACCATGTTCCAGCATTCTATGAAATATGGGCATTATACGCTAAAGATGGCCATGAACAATTTTATAAAGAATGTGCAGAAGTTTCGCGTAATTTTCTACATAATGCATGCCATCCCGTAACAGGTTTAAATTCAGATTATACTGAGTTTAATGGCGAACCGCATCCCACGCCTTGGATGCCTCCGGGATTTCGTTACGATTCTTGGCGCGTTCCGATGAATGTGGCAATGGACTATACTTGGTATGGAAAGGATAAAAAATGGCAGGAAGGATACGCCAAACGTTTTCAAGATTTTCTTAGATCGAAAGGGTTGGACAAGTTTGAAGACCAATTTAATTTGGATGGTACAACTCCCGACTTTATCCTTCAAGCTGGCCCTGTCAAAAAGCTAAGACATTCTATAGGATTAGTAGCCACTTCAGCAACAGCATCATTAGTCAATCCCGATAAAGAAAGTTTAGATTTTGTTCATGCAGTTTGGAACGCAAAGCTTGAACCTTACGAAGACGGTTACTTTGATCCCTATTATGATGGACTGATGTATCTTTTTAGCCTAATGCATCTTAGCGGAAAATATCAAATTATTGTTCCAGAAGTAAAATAACTTTTAAAGCAAAAAAACATGAAACAGTATAAAATGGTTGTCTTATCGATTTTAGCAGGATTTGTTGGTTTTTCACAAACAAAAACAAATTCAATTATTGAAGATTTTAAGCCTTCAGTGCTAAATCAGCCAGGACAGGAATATCCAAAAGTTAATTCTCAAGGCTATGCACGATTTCAAATTGCAGCGCCCGAAGCAAAATCGGTTGTAGTGAGTCTTGGACTTGGCGGAGCCAAAGGTGGAACTGTCCTTACAAAAGATCAGGACGGTTATTGGAAAGGCACTACAGAGGGAGCAATGGATGAAGGTTTTCATTATTATCATGTAACTATTGATGGAGGTGTATTTAACGATCCAGGTGCGCTTAACTTTTACGGATCTACACGTTGGGAAAGCGGTATCGAAATTCCGGCTCATGATCAGGATTTCTATGCATTAAAAGATGTTCCGCACGGAAATGTGCAACAGGTACTTTTTCCTTCAAAAAGTACTAATACATCTCGCAGGGCTTTTGTTTATACTCCCCCTTCTTATCATAAAGATAAAGACAAAAAATATCCAGTTTTGTATTTACAGCACGGTTGGGGAGAAGATGAAACGGCTTGGAGCAATCAAGGACGCGTAAACTTAATTATGGATAATTTGATTGCAGAAGGTAAAATAAAGCCATTTATTATCGTAATGACTTACGGAATGACAAATGAAATTAAGTATGGAGGTTTGGCAAGTTTTAAAATAGAACCATTTCAAACGGTTCTGGTAGACGAGTTAATTCCGTACATTGATTCAAATTTCCGTACGATTTCGAATCAAGCAAACCGCGCAATGGCTGGCCTGTCAATGGGCGGAATGGAAACGCATTCTATTACGCTCAACAAACCTGATGTTTTTTCTCATTATGCGCTTTTAAGCGGTGGAATTTATAAGCCAGAGGAAATTAAAGATAAGTCAAAACTTAAACTGATTTTTATAAGCTGTGGCAGCCGTGAAAGACCAGAATCAGTGCAGTCTGCAGTAAAAACATTAAAAGATGCAGGATTTAATGCTGTTTCTTACGTCTCTGAAAACACAGCTCACGAATTTTTGACTTGGCGCAGAAGTTTCAAAGAATTAGCTCCGCTTTTGTTTAAATGACATGCATTTTTTTATAAAAAATTAAACTAATAAGTATGAGACTATCTATTAACGCAGTGATTGCAATTTTTAGTTTGTATTTTCAGTCTGTGAACGCTCAATCTGAGCAGATTATAACTGAAGATTTTAAACCTTCAGCAGTGAATCAGCCAGAAAGAATATTTCCTAAGGTTAATTCGCAGCGACGTGTTCGCGCCAGTATTTCGGCACCAAATGCAAGCAAAGTACAGCTGGATATTGGCGGTGTAAAATATGATATGCGAAAAGATGATAAGGGCGTGTGGACAGGAGAGTCAAATCCGCAAGATGAAGGATTTCATTATTATCAGTTAAATATTGATGGAGCTTCGGTTCCTGATCCTGGAAGTTTATATTTTTATGGTGCAGGAAGACTAGGAAGCGGTATAGAAATTCCCTCATCAGATCAGGACTTTTTTGCCTTAAAAAATGTGCCTCATGGCTTGGTAAGTGAAAATATTTATTTCTCTAAACTGACCAATTCTTTTAGACGCTGTTTTGTTTATACTCCAGAAAGTTATAACGAAAATACCAAAATGCGTTATCCAGTACTTTATCTTCAGCATGGAAGTTTTGAAGATGAAACAGGCTGGTCTGCACAAGGCAAAGCTAACTTGATTTTAGACAATTTAATTGCTTCAAAAAAAGCAGTTCCAATGATAATTGTAATGGATAACGGATATGCTTATAAAGCTCAAGAAAGTAATTCCTCAGATAAAAATCCTAAGGAATCTGTTTTTGAAGACGTGCTTATTACGGAAGTTATCCCTATGATTGATGCTAAATTCCGTACAATTCCAAAACGTGAAAACCGGGCTATTGCAGGGCTTTCAATGGGAGCCAATCAGACCATGAGAATTATGATGAATCATTTGGATACTTTTGCGTATTATGGAGGATTTAGCGGTACAGCAAATTATCCAAATTCTGATGCCATTGATGCTTCTACGTTTTTAAATGGAAAGTATAAAGACGGAAATGCCTTAAATAAGCAAATTAAACTTTTCTGGCTTGGATTAGGAACAAAAGAACCTGCTCCGTTTCCTAAATCAATTGGCGCTTTTCGTACCATGTTAGAACAGCAGGGAATTAAATATGATTATTATGAATCGCCAGAGACTGCTCACGAATGGCTCACTTGGAGAAGATGCCTACATCAGTTTGCTTCTAAATTATTTAAATAAATAGTCTAAATATTGAGTTGGGTCTGCTAATCATCATAAAAAAATAATGATTAGCAGACCCAACTCCATTTAGCCATTTGGTGAAATAATTCTTTTTTATCCAATCTCCAGTTATCGATTTCCAATTTAGTGCACAATGTTAATGAGGTAATTTGTACTATATTAACCCTAAATTAGTGTATGTTATCCGATTGCTGATGAAATAGTATTATGGTGAAATAATCTTTTATTTTTAGTGAAATTTCAACAAAATACATGGAGCCAATACAATTTATTTCAGATCATTTCATTGAAGAAAAATGCAATTTTAAAGAACTCATAGAAAGACTTCGGGCAGGATTTTCGACCTCAGATATCAAGGTGCCCATGCGTCATCATCATGATTATTCTAATCCAGAAGAAAGCAAAGATTCAACATTACTGCTGATGCCTGCCTTTCAAGCAGGTAAAGATTTAGGTGTAAAAATAGTTACAGTAAGTCCCAATAATGGAAAATATGATTTGCCTTCAATTCAAGGAACTTATATTTATTTGGATGGGCACAAAGGAAATATAAAGGCAATTCTTGATGCAAAATCACTGACAGGCAAACGTACTGCGGCAACATCTGCGTTAGCAAGCAGTTATCTTTCACGAAAAGATGCTTCTTCTATGCTGATGATTGGCACTGGAGCATTGGCTGTTAATTTAATTCAGGCGCATGCAAGTGTTAGACCAATAAAAGAAGTTTATGTTTGGGGAAGAACGTTCGAAAAAGCACAATTGGTTTGCGATGCACTTAAAAATTCTTCACTTATCTGCAAACCAGTTTCGACCATAGTAGAAGTCATTTCTAAAGTTGATATTATTTCAGCAGCGACTTTATCGCCTGTCCCACTTGTTTTAGGAAAATGGCTGAGAGCAGGACAACACGTAGATCTTGTTGGGGCATATAAAAAAGATATGCGAGAAGCAGACGATGAAACAGTTTTAAAATCAAGCTTATTCCTAGATACTTATCAGGGCGGACTAAAGGAAAGTGGCGATATCTTGATTCCGCTCACAAATGGAATTATCACCAAAGAAAACATAAAAGCAGATTTATTTGAACTGTGCAGCAATGCAAAACAGGGAAGAACATCATATGATGAAATTACCTATTTTAAATCTGTTGGACATGCGTTGGAAGACCTTGTTGCAGCGGGATATTTTTATGAAGAGTATATTTAAAAACACAACAAAATGCCTAACATCTACCAAAATATTTGTAATAATACAGATTATAAATCCGATCCATCGGTATTACAGATAAAAACCATTGATATGCACACAGGCGGTGAGCCCTTACGTGTAATTGTTTCAGGTTTTCCAGAACTGAAAGGAAATACTGTTTTAGAATACCGAAGAGATATAAAAGAAAATTATGATTATTTAAGAACAGCATTGATGTTTGAACCTCGTGGTCATGCTGATATGTATGGCTGTATCTTGCTTCCGCCAAATGATGAAGACGCTGATTTTGGTATTCTTTTTATGCATAACGAAGGTTATAGCAGTATGTGCGGTCATGCTATTATTGCGATAAGCACGCTGGCTGCAAAAATGAACTGGATCAATGTGAAAGAAGGTGAAAATGAATTGAAGATAGATGCTCCTTGCGGTCGCATTATTTCGTATGCCAATATGGTAAATGGCGAAGTAACAGGAGTAAAGTTTCATTGTGTGCCTAGTTTTGTAGTAAGTTTAGATCGTATTGTAAATGTGCCGGGCATTGGCAATGTAGTTTATGATTTGGCTTATGGCGGTGCTTTTTACGCGTATGTCGATCTGAGAAAAAATACACATTTGAATTTTGGATTAACGGAAGAAAACTACAGAGCGATTATTCAAGCTGGAGTAGATATAAAGCATGCTGTAATGAGTCAAGATAAAGATATTCAGCATCCGTTTGAGGAGGATTTGAGCTTTTTATACGGAACTATTTTTATCGATGAGCCAATGGATATAGATAATCACAGCCGAAATGTTTGTGTTTTTGCCGATGGGGAAGTAGATCGTTCGCCAACAGGTTCGGGTGTTTCTGGAAGAATAGCAATTGAAAAAGCAAGAAATGCAATAGATACGAATCAATTTATCACCATAGAAAGCATAACGGGAAGTACCTTTATCGGATCGCTTGTGAAAGAAGAAAAATTTGGTTCTTTCAAAGCTGTAATTCCGCAAGTTGAAGGAACAGCTTTTGTAACAGGAATAAATACATTTTTAATAGACCCAAAAGATCCGATGAAGAATGGGTTTATACTTAGATGATTAATTTTATGTAAAAAACTGTAGGTCATTAGATTCGCAGTTTTTTTTATTTCTATGTTTAGAGCAAAAAAAAATCCTAATCAAAGATTAGGATTTTTGTGGGAAGCAGAATTTTAACTTTTAAATTTGAACCCCTTATTTCACTTTTATTTATGTCTTGAATCTTTGCTCATCGATTCTGCTATACTATTGCTAGGCCATTTGTATATTTTGGAAATCTTAGAAGCGATTAGATAGTTTTGTGTAAAAATAAGTCTTTGAGAACTTGTTACAAGGAGTAGGCCAGCAATGTTTTTCTAGCCCATTTTCCCCAATTTTTTAAAGCTTCCAAAAGTGTTTTGTTTAGTTCTTTATTGTCAGTGGGCTTACCTTTTGTTGGAGGAGCCAAATCTTTCTCGAGCACTGGAATTTCAGTAACTTTTGTGGCAAACCATGTAATATTTTCATGTGGAAGAGCTAGACCTAAAATCGTTCCGGGTAAGCCTGTAAAAGATTCAGGGCCGCCTGAGAATGGAATTTGAATTGTGTAATAGGCAACAACATAGACAGAATCGATAATTATTGCATTTGCTCTGCGGCATTCATAACCCGCAATTTCTCTGGTTTCATCGGTAATTTTCCAGTCAATTTTGCGTAAACTGTCTTTAACTAAATATAAATTATCGTAAACGTTTTTTTGTGTGATACTGGTTTTTGTATCTAGATCTGTGGCTATAACATTTTTTAAATTGGCCATTGCATCATCAGAAATCCAACTATTGCTTGCTGATTGGTTTGTTTCATCCCATTTGTATAAACTCTTATTTTTTGAAAAACTGAGAATGCTTTTTGTAGTTTTAAATTGGGGATTGTTTTTTTTATAACTTTCAAAAGCAAGTTGATAATAACTATCAGTTTCTCCTTTTATTTTTTTTGCAATCAAAGCATACATATTCGATTTTTTCTCAAATTCGATTATGCCATTTTGTACAAAGTGGTCGTTTTGTGCAAAAGTATTGCAGCATGTCAATATAATTATTAAAATTAAGATGTGATTTATTATTGTTTTCATGGTTTTAGTTTTGTTTAATTTCTCCTCCGCCCATTTTGCTAAAATCCCAGCTTACGGAGAACATAAAGTATCTTTGGATAGTCGTATAAGTGCTTTGGTTGATATTTCCATTGAATGCAGAACGATTAAATCCTACATTTTGGTTCAAAAGATCTCTTCCCGTTATAGAAACTCTTAAATTATCTGATTTTAAGAATTTTTTGGTGACAGATGCATTCCAAATAAAACGTTCAAAACTTTCCTGAATAACTTGTGTTTTTCCATTATATTGATAATTACCATCTGTACTGATTTCTAGTTTGAAAGGCAACTGTATACTGCCCCAGAAATTTCCATTAAACCCCCAACCATTACTATCACTATTTTCATTTATGCTTGCTTCTGCAACATTGTAAGTAGGTCCGAAGCTAGTATTAAAATTATATTTTTTTTCTTTATACTTTGATAAGTTTAAATTAAAGGAATAAGTCGAATTTTTAGTTTGATTCAGTTTTGTATTGATGTAATTGTAATTTACATTTTTGTTAGCGCTTAAACCAATTCCTGCATTCATGTCTATGGCTTTGATTGTTTTGCCAAAATTAGTATTCAAATAATAATTTGTTGTCGCTTTGTTTTTTAGGTTTACAAATTGAGAAATGCTTTGTCCTCTATCATTTGTAACCACATTATTTATTATTGGATTTAGCGTAAAATTATACGATCCATTAACCGAAAAATATTGATTGCTAAGTACTTTATACGAATAATAACTACCTCTAAAACTATTTTTAAAAGAAGGATCTAAATTTGGATTACCCAAAATCGTATTTAATGGGTTTTGATTATTTGGTATCGGTTGTATTTGTTCTAATGTTGGCTGCTCACTGTTTCCGTTATACGACAAACGCAGTGATTCTCTCTGTTTAAAATTATATTGATAGTTTATCTGAGGCATGTAGTTGATAAATTTTCGATTAAAAGAACTATCTCTATAAACATCATATTGCTTAAAGTTTACACCACTAAATTTAGATCCAAAAGAAAAAACAGTTTTATTTTTTTTGTAATTAAAAATAGCTCCAAGCTGGTTTATCGTTTGGTCTAATTCATAATTATTACTGAAGATGGAATCCAAAACATTATAATCGCCATTTGGAGATTGATTAAAAGATTTGCGATCAGCTTTTCCGTTACTAATGTTGAATCCATAATTAAGAATTACAGTAAAACTCTTGGATAACGGTTCGGTATAGATTAAATTCGATTTAAAGGCTGTATTTCTAATATTATTGACCTTGTTTTGATCGACTACTTTGGTGCTATCTGGACTAATTAGGGATGGTGTAAAAAATTCAGCTCTAGAATTTAAATAACCATCACTTTTGCTATCTGAACTTGATTGGCTTAAATTAAGAGATAAAGTTCGTCCTGCTTTTTTAAGTCTTTTGGTTAACAAAGTATTTATATTAAATATTTTATCATCAACATCGTTTGTAGTTGTCTGTTTCAAATTATTCAATTGGTTACCTTGTTCGTCAGTACCTTTTCGCATTTCTGCTTCACTTGAATTACTGTTTTTAAACAACCCATCTACATTTAATTTTAAAGTTAAAGTTGTATCAATTTTAATTTCATAAGCAAGATCAAGTTTATTTTTAGTCATGTTTTTCTCAAAACTCTTGTCTGAAGTATTATAAATACTGCTAGAACTTAAATTTTGCTGGTTAATATCATTGCGGTTTCCTGAAAGTTTGATATCGCCAATTTTATAATTTACATTGATAGATTCTTTGTCTTTATTCCATCTATTGTCAAAATGTATTCCGCCAGTTTGAGTTACAGGAATTCCTTCACCATTGAATTGTCCATCCCAGCTGTCAAATTCATCATTTCCATTGTTTGAAAAATAAATACCGCCGTCATCAGTTACTTGATAACTGCTTTGTCCATATTTATCTTTATCTCCCCATCCTAGTCCTACTTGTCCTGTGTTGCCTAAAATGCCATAAGCCGCTAATTTTTTCTTATCCCAAAACTTATTAAACATAGCTTGCCCTTTGTAAAAATTGTCGGTTCCTCCTCCGAGTTCTAATTTCCCGAAATGACCATTTTTTTTATCTTCTTTAAGTTTAACATTCAGTGTCTTGGTTTTCTGGCCATCATCAATTCCCGTAAAAGCGGCCTGATCACTTTTTTTGTCGTACAACTGTACTTTATCAACCATGTCCGCACGTAGATTTTTTGTAACTAAAGTGGGATCATCACCAAAAAATTCTTCACCATCAACCAAAACTTTGGTTACCGTTTCACCTTGAGCGGTAATTTTTCCATCTTTATCAATTTGTATTCCTGGGAATTGTTTTATCAGATCTTCTACTTTTGCATTAGGTTCTATTTTAAATGCTTTTGGATCAAATTCTAACGTATCTCCTTTGATTTTCATGGCAGCTCTATTGCCTTTTATAATTATCTCGGATAGTAATCTTCCTTTATCAGTCAAATTAATTTTACCGTAATCTTTGATTAGCTTTGTGGAATCAATAGAAAATTGATCTACAAAATCAGCATATTTGGGATAAGAAACCAACAAAATAAATTTGCCAGTTTTAATATTATTCAACTCAAAATAACCATTTTCTTTAGCTCGGGTAAATTTTATTAAAATGGAATCCTGCGCTCTTAATAAAGAGACTGATGCTTTGGATAAAGGAGAATTATTTATGGTATCTATTGCATATCCTTTAACTGTGCCTGATGTTTGTGCCTGTAAAATATTTGATAAAGAAAGAAAGCAACATAATACTAGAATAGTTTGTCTCATTAATTGGCTGTGGTTTTTTGAAAAATAGGCATGATGGTTCTATTCCATTTTTTCAGAAATAGAAATAAAATGCATTTGTTGTCTGATTTGTTTTTGGGTAAGCAGGATTGCAGATTCTAATGTAGAAATTGAGATCGTGACTTTTGATGCAGGTTTGCTAAAGTGTGGTGATTTGATTTTGTGAAATTCATATTTTTTTGCTAGGTTTTGATTGTTAGTGCTATGGATTTTAACAGTTTTATATTGTTATGGTTGCTATAATAGTTAAATGTGGATATTGTTCAAAAGTATATAAAAATACTACAATATTAAAAAAAGAGTTGCTTTTGTAACAGAAATAAATACACTTTTAGCAGGCCCTAAAAATCTTATGGAGAATGGGGGAGTATTTTGATAATTTAATTCTGTAAAACAAAAAATAACTGAAATTATTTAATAAGATTTACAGTTTCTTTTTATTCTGAAAATAGAGCAAAAAAAAATCCTAATCAAGTGTTGTAGTCATACAGATGTTAATTAATGGATTTTATTGTTGAAATGATTGATTCGTCCTATTTTTTACTCATTTCATTAAGATGCGATTTGTTTCTCTTTTAAAGGAAAAATTGTAGTGAAAGACTTGATTTTTGCGATATTGTGGATCCAAAGCGGGACTTGTCTAGTTCAATTATCTTTGCATGTCGATCCTTATAAGTGTTTTCTTTAAAAAAAGAGATTTTTAACGTATTTTTACGGTTTTTATTGTGTTAATTAACAAAAAATTATCATTTAATATTTCCTTTTGCTACTTTTACTGTGAATTTTAACAGAAAAGCAGCGAATTATGATCAATTTAGCACGAAGAAATTTTATTAAAAATGTTGGATTTGTTGGCGCAGCAACTCTTTTTTGTGGCTCTCTGGCAGCTAAAAGCACTTTAGAAAATTTTTCGATTCCGGAAAATGATGAAGAAAATATTCTAGCCGCATTCTCAAAAATAACTTTTTTTGACGCTTTCCTTTTAGATCAATCTCTTGCAGATTGTTATAAAAAATCTGTTTTAAATTGGGAAAAAATAGGATACGCCTCCTCAGGAAATTATTGTTTCAGTTCTTCTGACGGACTTTTAAAAATGTTCCCCATGCATCTGCAAACTGAGGCGACTGGAAAAGTGGATGATGTTTTGCTATGCTTTGGAAAAGATTCAGATGGAAGCTGGAAATCTCTAAGATCTTTATCCGGATTTGATTTGGAGGCTATTACTGTAGCAATGCGTGATTTAGATATATATCGAAATGAGGTTAATTTATCCCATTATTTATTTCCTGCGCCTACGCAAAAATTAAATCCTTATGGATATGATACCAGAAAAGGCAGCATTTCTCTTCATACTAATTTAGCGCAGGAGCACACCGTGACAAAAATTATTATAAAAGAAGGCAATTCTATTGTATACCAAAAGAAAATAATTTCAAAGCATAATTTTGTGGCCGATTCTTTTGTGGCCTAATATAATTGTTTTGAATAACTTAATAAATAGTCAAAATTATGGCAACACCTTATTTAGGAGAAATACGTATCGTGTCTTTTAACTTTGCTCCGACAGGCTGGACTTTATGTAATGGGCAGTTTTTGCCTATAAACCAAAATCAAGCTTTGTTTTCTCTACTGGGAACAATGTATGGTGGCAATGGACAAACAACATTTGCTTTGCCAAATTTAAGAGGAAGGACTCCCATTCATTTTGGAAATGGGCATACAATAGGAGAAAAAGGCGGAGAAGAAGCTCATACTTTAAGCCTATCAGAGATGCCTGAGCACACCCATGTACTGCAGGCGAAAACAGATGCGGCAAGTACCAATATCCCCAGTTCTTCAAATTTTTTGGCTAATACCGCTCCTAATTTAGTTTATAGCGGCCAGAGCCAAAATTTTACTTCGATGAACTCGGGTTCTCTTACCAGTGTCGGCGGAAACCAGCCCCATTTAAATATGCAACCATTCCTTACCTTGAATTTTTGCATTGCCTTACAAGGCGCTTTTCCTTCTCCAAATTAATATTAACTTTAAAAAGTAAAGATATGGCGCAACCTTACGTTGGGGAAATCAGAATGTTTGGAGGAAACTTTGCTCCTGCAGGATGGATGTTCTGTGAAGGGCAGATTCTTTCCATTTCTGAGAATGAAACATTATTTCAATTGATAGGCACTACTTATGGAGGTGATGGCGAAAGCACTTTTGCTTTACCAGATTTGCGAGGAAGAGTTCCCATCCACTCTGGCACATCTTCTAGCGGCACAACCTATACATTGGCCGAAACAGGTGGGGCAGAAGGCATTACGCTAACCCCCAATCAAATTCCTGCCCACACCCACAGTTTAATGGCAACCGCAGATTTGGCAGATACTGCAAGTCCGTCCAACGCGATATTTAGCACAAATCCCCCGGGAAGCAAAATGTTCTCTAGTGCCGCGCCGACAGCAGCTTTAAATTTGTCATCGATTGGAAGTACCGGGGGTAGCCAGCCCCACACTAATTTTCAGCCTTATCTGTGCGTCAGTTTTATTATTTCATTGTTTGGAGTGTTTCCTTCTCAGCCTTAGAATTTTAAAAATTAGTGATTCTTTTTCTAATAAAAATAAAAACAATATATCTATGGATCAATTTGTTGCCGAGATACGTCTTTTCCCGTTCAATTTTGCACCTGTAGGATGGGCTATGTGCAATGGACAAATATTGCCTATATCTCAAAATACAGCGCTTTTCTCTTTGCTTGGAACCACGTATGGAGGAGATGGGAAAAGCAATTTTGCCCTGCCAGATTTACGGGGCCGTGTTCCTATGCATCCAGGACAAGGACCGGGATTATCTTTACATGATCTGGGAGAAACAAGCGGAAGCGAAAGTGTCAGTCTGCTTGAATCTGAAATTCCATCCCACAGCCATACATTAATGGCTGCGACTTTAAACTCACAATCCACATCTCCAACTAATAATAGTTTAGGCCGCGGAAATCCTATACGAATTTACGGTCAGACAGGAACCAACGCCAATATGAGTTTAAACACCTTATCTATAGCTGGCTCAGGATTGCCGCACAATAATATGATGCCTTATTTGACAATGAATTTTTGTATTGCTCTTCTGGGGATTTATCCATCTAGAAGTTAATTTGAGAGGATTTGAATTTAGAAATAAAAGATATTGGCTTTAGAGATATTCAGGAAAGAGATAAAACTCTTCTCCGTGAAATATATGGCAGTACCCGTCAAGAAGAACTGGACAAAGGAACTAATTGGAATGATGAACAAAAAAGACATTTCATTGACCAGCAATTTTCAGTACAGCATGAATATTATCAAAAGAATTTTTCAGATGCAAAATTTTATATAATTGAAAAAGAGGAAGTTCCGATTGGAAGATTATATATCGATTTTTCTGAAAATGAGCCTGTCAGAATTATAGATATTACAATATTGCCTGAATGGAGAAACAAAAATATTGGCAGCTCCATTTTAAATGAAATCCTTAAAAAAGCGGGCAGCAATAATTTAAATGTCTCGATACATGTTGAAGCTTTTAACCCTGCAATGAATTTATATAAAAGATTAGGATTTAGAAAAGTAAGCGAAACGAATGGCATTTACCATTTAATGGAATGGCATTTACCATTTAATGGAATGGAATTACAATACCAATATTAACGATTAACAAAATTATATGGATATATCTTTACTCTCTGCAAATAACTTTAATGCTCTGCTTAACGCAGTATTCACGATCAAATTTTCTGAAGGAATTGAGCATGGCGCCGAGCTGATTTCTGTGACTGAATTTAGTGGTTATTCTCCGTTGCAAAGAACTCCATTTTCTCTTGTTTTTCGTACCCAGCAAAAAAACGAATATTACGAACAGGGCATCTTTACGGTTACACACCCTGAAGAAGGCAATTTAGAATTATTTCTTACACCGCTAGGTTTTGATGAGGTGGGAATGAAATATGAAGCAGTATTTTCTTAATTAGGCTAATTAAAAGCAAAAAAAATGAAAAATAACAAACTCCTAGCTGTAATAATACTAGTTGGATTTCTAAGTTTTGGAATGAAATACAATGCTATTATTAAGAAAAATTTTGTTGCTCCCATAGTTGAAAGTTTTGCAGAAGCTGAAAAAACTTTCATTGACGGGAAAAAAGAAAATAAAGGCAAAAAGGCTGCAATTGAAAAAGGCGGAGCAAGCACGTCTGTGGCAGCTGCAGCAGTTACCGTAACAAATGCGGTAGCGGTAAATGGAGGCGGAAACGCTCAGCCTGGTTCTCAGCTTGATTTTACTGTAACTATAACAAATACAGGTGCAGATGATGCTTTAGGAGTGAGTTTTCAAGATATTTTAGATTCTAATCTAACATTAGTTCCAAACTCTTTTAAAGCAACGCCAATAGCAAACAATAATTCTTATTCCTGTATTGGAAATGTTGGAATTAATGTGGATGCGGCAGGCGGTGTTTTGACAAATGACGTTAGCCCCGACGGAACAGCTTTATCAACTTCTTTATTGACAGGAGCTACAAACGGAACTGCAGTTCTGAATGCAGACGGTTCTTTTACTTATAATCCAAATGCGGGATATTCAGGATCTGATAGTTTTACTTATACCCTAACATCTACCAATGGCAAAACCTCAACTGCGACGGTAAATATTACCGTAACAACTCCTATCATTTTTGTTAATGGTATGGCTGCGGCACCAGGAAACGGAACTTTAGCCTCGCCTTACAAAACTTTAAACAGTATTACTGGAAGCGCGGCATACCCAATTTTTATCTACACGGGCACAGTTACCGGACTTTTGACCTTAAATGATAATCAAAAAGTAATTGGACAGGGGGCAACTGCAAGTCTAACTTCGATATTAAGTCTTGCCGTGCCTGCCTATAGTAACGTTTTGCCTTCTACTGGAGGAACAAATCCGACTATTGCCGGTGTCAATTTAAAAGCAAATAACGATATCCAAGCTGTTGCGCTAACAGGCACTTTATCTGGTTCAAATGTTGGGGCTTTAAAAGTAAGGAATGCAACTATTAGCACAACAAATGCACAGGCCGTTAATATTGCCGGAGGAGGCGTGTTAGATTGCATTTTTACTAGCATTTCTGCCAGTGGCGTTTCTAAAGGAATTTCAATAAGCGGCTCACAGGGAAGTTTTCTGGTTACAGGAACAGGATCTGCTGCGGGATCTGGAGGGACAATGCAAAATATATCTTTCAGAGGTGTTGAGTTTATATCTTGCGCCAATGTTACGCTTAAGAACATGAATTTCACTAATGCAAATAATTCTAATACCGTAATTTTTGACGCTGAAGATGACAACACCAATTCTTATGGAGCACTGCATTTTAAATCTATCTCTGGAGGTGTTAATTTAGATAATATTGTGATCACCGGCACTACAAACTCTGTTGGGATAAATTTAAATGATGTGAATAATTTCGTATTGTCCAATAGTACAATTACGGGATGCGGAAGTGCAAATGGAGGAAATGCAAATGTTGGCGGAATATTTGCGTTAAATTTAAAGGGAACAAGCTCAATCACGAACACAAATGTCAATGATTCTTGGGGAAGAGGCTTTTTTGGATTTAACGGCCAACTTTCTCAAAATCCTACGCTTAATTTGACGGTAACCGGCTGTCAATTTAAAAACTCCTTTAATAAATCAAACGGGGACAGCAATTTTATTTTCCAGGCTAAGGGAACCACAAACAACACATTAGTTTTTAAAAAGAATGATTTTTCTAATTCAAAAACTACAGGTTTGGCATTGAATTTTAGCGGATCTTCTGTCAATACAGTTCAAATTGGAGGAAATAATGCATCTACAGATGCTAATATTATAAATGCCGCCGCTGCAAGTCCTGGAAGCAATGGCTTATCTCTGCAAGCATCCGGCAGCGCAACTGTGAACTACAATATTATAAATAACACTTTAAAATCAAGTTATAATGGCCTTTTCGCATGCAGTGTCGGAAATCAAGGTTCGGGAACTGTAAAAGGACGCATAAATAATAATACTATTGATGGAGGAGGCTCAACTTCTTCCAGCAATGGAATCAGTGTTGCTGCTTATGGAAATGCCAAACATATTACTGAGATAGCCAATAATATAATCACTAATGCCGCCAATTATGGCATTTTCTCTGAAGCAAATGATAATGCCATATTAAGTGCAGGAAGAATTGATGCTTCCATCACCAATAATAATATTAGCGTTGCAAATAATGCCTACACTCACATTGGGGTAGTGGCCTATGCCGATAATGCTTCCAGCACAATGATTAGCGCTGCAAAGGTTACCGGAAATATAGTTAATTCTGCAAGCGGATTAGCGGCAGGAAATTTTGACGTGCTCTCTCAGGGGCCAAATTGTTCGGTAATTTTGCAGGGCAATCCGGCATACGTTTCAGGAAGCGGAAACAGAAGCACTGCATTAACAGCTTTCTGGAATAGCAACAATGCCAATACTCCAACAGGAATAGCACTGGATGAAGGAGGTACTGGAACTATAATTCCAGGAACTGTCACTATTCCTGATAATGGAAGCGCTTCAAAAATGGCTATTCAAAACGAAACGGCACCAGAAGAAATAGCTGCTCCTGTAGCAGAATCTTTGAATGGAAATACAGCTAATAATTCAGCATCTGCTAAAACTACAGCGGCAAATGCCGCTAATGGAACGCTTGCTGCCGGACCATTTGCTTTAGCTGCCGGAAAAAGCACAGTCATTACTTTTAGTGCGACAATTAATGCTGCAGGCACTTTACCGCAAAATACTTGCTCAGTTACAAATCAGGCAACCGTCAGCGGTTCTAATTTTACAGCCGTAAATTCTAATATTACAACAACATCCATTAAACCGGAAAGCGCAACAGTCACTCCAGACACGCAAAATATTCCCTGTTTAGGAAGCACGGCCGTTACTTTAAACGCTTCTTGCCCGCTTGGCACAACTGCCACATGGTATAAGACGATGACCGGAGGAACAAGTTTTGCAACCGGAAATTCAGTTTCTGCAACACCTACAGAAAATAATACGACTTATTGCGTTGCCTGTGAAACAGCTTATTGCGTAAGCGACAGAGTTCTGGTAAAAACTGTAACGGGAACTCCTTCAACAGCATCACCGCCGGTAACAACAAGTGCATGCGATTCTTATACATGGAGTGCAAATGGAACAACCTATACGGCTTCCGGGACGTACACAACTATGGTTGGATGTGATACCAAAACTCTAAATTTAACTATTACTCCATCTACAGTTTCTGCACCTGAAACAATAGCTGCGTGCGATTCTTACACATGGAGCGCAAATGGAGCAACTTATACAGCGTCTGGGACTTATACTGCAGTTAGCGGATGTGATACTAAAACTCTAAACTTAACAATCACTCCTTCAACTTTATCTCCAGCTGAGACTATTTCTAGATGTGATTCTTACACATGGCCTGCAAATGGCACCACTTATACCGCATCTGGAACTTATACCCATACAGTAGGATGCGACACTAAAACTTTAGCATTAACGATAATTAATTCTACAAGTTCAACCCAGACCGAGACCGCCTGCGATAGCTATACATGGCCTGTGAATGGCACCACTTATACCGCTTCGGGGAATTACA
>NZ_FMVC01000010.1:0-65279 GCF_900101855.1 Flavobacterium anhuiense | reverse complement strand
GAATGGGGCCACTTATACCGCTTCGGGGAATTACACCTATTCTTTGGGATGCGACACTAAAACCTTGGCATTGACGATCACCAATTCTACAAGTTCTACGCAGACTGAAATCGCTTGTGATAGCTACACGTGGCCTGTAAATGGCATTACTTATACTACTTCTGGAAATTATACGTATTCTTTGGGATGCGAAACTAAAACTTTAGCATTGACCATTAACAATTCTTCTTCAATTCTGAAAACAGTAGCATTAAATTCTGGAATCTTAACTTCGGATCATTCCGGAGCCATCTACCAGTGGTATAAGTGTCCCAACACGCCGCTGGCAAATGAAACTGGCCAATCGTTTAAACCATCAGCCGTTGGAGATTATAAAGTTGAAATTACTGTTGCAGGATGTACGGCTGTTTCCGATTGCATTACGGTAAGCACTTTGGGGCTAGACGATTTCAAAACAACTGATTTTATAATGTACCCTATTCCAAGCAAGGGAATTTTAAATATCGTCACCAAAAATGATGGAAATTACAGCATAATAGACGGTGCAGGAAAAATTGTGAAATCAGTAAATCTAAATGCAGACATTCTAAATACAATTCACTTGGAAGATCTTGCAGATGGTGTTTTTTTAATTAAAAATACAGACCGCAATTCATTTAAAGCCCAGAAATTTATTTTGAAAAAATAAGGTAATTTGCCAGATGCCCTTCCAGCCAATTGCTCTCTCGTACATTTGCTGAAAATCAGTAATTTATAGTAGGGGCCGAATAAAATAAAACAGCCTTCAGGCTGTTTTTTATTTTATGGCTTTTTTGTGCAAGTTCTTTGCCGGTTAATTTCAGTTTTTTTGTTTCTCTTTGGCCAGCCAAAGTGGAATCAGTCAGATCGGTTGTTTTATTTAAATTGTCTGATATTAAATAGTTAGTTAGAGTTTTTCTCTTTTTATTTTTTTTAAGATTGTTTTATTTTGATTTTGGTCGGTGAGGTGGGATTTGGAAGAGAGTGGGATATATTTTATGGCTAAGAGTTTGTAGGTGAGCTATTTGTTGCTCCCTTCTCCAACAAGCGCCTCCATTTCATCATTATGCTTCTGGAATTCTTCCAGCAACTTAACCTTTGGCGCTGTCCTTCCCAAGGCCTCGTCCATAATTTCTCAGCGGTTATGGTTTGCCGCTGTACATCATTTCGGTTTTGATTTCATTGATTTTTAAAGTCAGCGAATCCAAAAAGAAGTTCAGCGACTTTGCATCTTCCTTTGAGCCGACCGCTTTTTCGAACCTTTGGCCCCATCGTGTATTATCCCATCTTCTCTTAGTTGAACTTTCTCTGCGGATACCGTCAACTGTTATTCTGAAATACAGGATCCATTCTCTACGTTCTATTCTGGGTCTTTTTAAAAAGAATCCCAAACCAAAACTGCTTTCCAACAAAATCCTACTTTTTAAATTAATAAATGTAGAATAATATCACTGTCAAATCAAGTCGTTAATCACGTTAACCCCTGTAATATAAGGGATTTTTGCTGTTTCTGGTGCACTTTTCTGTGCGTTGGAAAGTGCACCGATTTTGTACCTTTAATTTTGTGGACATTTATAAATAGTGAAAATAGGCTTAAAACGAAAAAGACCCGCAAATCGTTGAATTTGCAGGTCTTAAGACATTTTTTGTGGCTTTTTGAAAAGTTTGAAAACTTTAAGTTTTCTGGCTTTTCAGCCGTTCCGTGGGGAGAGCAGGATTCGAACCTGCGAAGTTTTCACAGCAGATTTACAGTCTGCCCTCGTTGGCCGCTTGAGTATCTCCCCGAATCTCTAGCGTTGCGCTTATTGTTCTAAGCGGTTGCAAAGATAGGAACGTTTTCTACATTTCCAAACAAATAAAGGACTTAATTTTAAGTTATTTTAAGGTTATTTTTTAATTCATTGGAATTGAATAAAATAAAAAACTTTCAAATTGTGTTTTTTAAAATTTATTTTTTGGAATAAGAATATTCTTATTACGTTTTTTGGCTTTCTGTTGTAGATTTTTCTTTAATAAAACTTCTAACCATTACTTTTATTGATGTTTTGAGTGAATATTAAAGAGGAAACAAATTATTAGATGCTGTTTGAAATAGGGTTTATTCTATTTTTGTAAACATTATATTTTAAATCAGAGTTGCTACTTCATTTTGATGAAATTTTACTTTTAAATGGCATATTTCTCAAAACAACAAAAAAATCTCCACTAGGGAGATTTTTTTGTTTTATTTTAAATGTAGAATTATTTAGCTAACAATTCTTGGATTTTTGCTTTAAGTTCAGCACCTCTTAAGTCCTGAGCTACGACTTTTCCTGATGCATCTAGAATGAAAGTTGCAGGAATAGACTCAACATTATATTGTTTTGCAATTGGCTCATCCCAAAATTTAAGATTTGAAACATGAGTCCAAGTCAAACCGTCTTTTGCAATAGCTTCTTTCCATTTTGCCGCATCTTTATCTAGTGATACTCCAACAATGTTTAATCCTTTAGAATGGAACTCTTTGTATAGAGCTACTACATGAGGGTTTTCTTGTCGGCATGGTCCGCACCAAGAAGCCCAGAAATCTACGATAGTTACTTTGCCTAAGCTTTCTTTAAGCGAAACTACTTTTCCTTCCGGATTTGGAGCCGAAAAATCTGCTCTTCATTTAGCGCTGCCTACTGGTGGAGCTGTAGCACCAACAGACGGCATTTTTGCTTGACCAAATCTAGTTTTGATTTCTTTTCCAGGAGCAGTATTCTTTAAAGACTCATCCAAACCATTGTAAAGTCCTTCTAATTTTTTCATGTCAGCTGTTGGATCATTCAATAAACTTTGGATTATTAAAGCTGTAATGAAAGATTTAGGGTGACCTTCAGCATAAGTTAAATATTTCTTTTTGCTGCTTTCTTGTACTTCTTTCTGAATTTCCATATATTGTTTCATCAAGCCATTGATAACTGCTGTATCTTGCGCTTGTTGAGCTTGTTTCATTTTTTCATTGTTCTTTTTTTGGAAATCAATTAAACTTTTTTGAGTTTTATTCATTTCTTCCATGAAAGCAAAATACTCGTCGTTGTTGTAAGTTCCAGAGATTTTAGATTTGTGGATACTATCTTTATCAATAGCAATATTAATTTCTCCAGTTTCAAGGATGAATGGGATAGGACCATTAGCACCTTGTAAAATTAATGTGTGGAAAGCTGGTTCTGTAACTTTTCCTTTTATTTCAAATTTTCCGTTTTCAACTTTTACTGTATCAAGAGAAACTGGCATTCTCGTAGCAGGGTCCTGACCTTGTAAGATGATAGTTTTTCCGTTTTCAATTCCTGTAGCAGTACCTGTAATAAGGTATTCTCCATCTTTAACTTTGCTGCAAGAAATGATAGCCGCAGAAGCTGTAAGTACAAAAAGTATTTTTTTCATTATAAAAAATTAATTAGTTAATTGATTTGTGTGACAAAAGTATCTAAAAATATAAAACATACAGAATTTTGTAACCTAAAATTTTGTTATAGTTTTTTTAGTCTTAAAACGCATGAAATCAGTATGTTTGTTGGCTTGATTTGATGAGAAACTCTTAATGTGGAACATATTTGAGAGATCTCTATTCAAATTTTTAAATTTTTGGCATAAAAAAAGCACTCGTTTAATAGAGTGCTTTTTTATAAAATATAGTGTTATAAAACTATTCTTGATTTGTTTTCTTTCTCCAAGTAAAAGCATTTAAAATATGTCTTTTTGCAAATCTTGCAGGAGAATCAGCATTTACCATTTTCACGTAAGTTGCTTTAGGAACACTGATGTATTCATAGACACTTCCGTTAGAAAAGTCAATAATCAAACGCCCTTCAACATATTTAAAATCTGTGATAGAACAAGTCGAAATTGTTTCTGTGTATTCAGGTAAATTAAGTTTAATAGTATCAGGGTGAATACTTACTAAAAAGTGGTAAGCTTCGATAATCGTTTTACTTTTTTCTTCTGCTTCTTTTAAACCAGCTTCATTTCCAACAAATTTATCAGGATGAGATTCTTTCATCGCATTACGATAAATTGTTTTTAAATCTTTTAATTCTGCAGTTTTGTCTACGTTTAGTAACTTGCGGTATTCAACTATTTTTTTCATAAATAAAGGTAACTACTTGTCTATTAGTTTGAAATCGTTCTTTTTTAGTTCAAATCGACAAATTTTTTGCAAAGGTACACTTTTTTTTAACTTTTTAGTTTTGATGTAAAAAATATTCAAGAAAGTTGGGGTATTAAAACATTAACTGAATAGTGGAATCGTTTTTTTTACCGCAAAGTACCCAAAGTACGCAAAGAACGCTAAGATTTTTTTTACCGCAAAGCACGCAAAGAGCACAAAGTTTTTTTAAGCAAAATGTTCATAAACATTAAGTTCGCAAAGCTTTATGTATACAAAGCTTTGCGAACTTAAATCTTCTCAATTTATAACACTCAGAAAAAATAAACTTAGCGTTCTTTGCGTTAAAAAAAAGCGTTCCAACAAAACATGAAACTTGAAACCTGAAACAAAATAAATCTATTCCGGTTTATGATTGGCCTTATCGAAGTTTCTTGATTTTTTAGGATATTTATCATAGCTCATGTCGCTTGGATTTTCGATAACCGATTTTATGGTAATCCAATCGCCGACATTAAATTTCGCTTGAACCATTTTATAGTCTAAAAGATATTCTCCGCAGAAATAATTATTATTTTCATCTTTTTCGATAATGCCGGTAAAAACTCCTTTTTGCGGCATTTTTTGTTCTATATCTTTAGACATGATTTTTTTGTTTTGAATTAAGAAGCAAAGGTAAGCAATTTAGGTTTGTTTTAGGGAGTTCGCCGTAATCTGAGTATATTTGCAGCATGCAGAAAAACTTTAAGCCACATCCTAATTCTTTTAAAAACACTTTTTGTGCTTTTAACGAAGTACTTCCAGATGCCATAAAAGGTTTTAAAAAACAGTTTGAAAGCAAAGCAGGAAGTACCTATTATTATACGGAAGAAGGAATGTATCGCGTTTCTAATCATTGGGGAAGACTGGCCAATAGTAAGTGGCGCTTGATTGCCCGTGATCCTGAAACAGAATCAAAGACTAAAATTGGTTTTGCAAAATGGACAGAATTTTATCCTGATAATGCAACTGATAAACTGTATTATATAGAAGCCGATTTTGAAAAAAATCTAGCCAATTATCAGCATAAAAATAATCCTGAATATGATGGAAAAGCGGTGTTGAGAACAAGTGCTGAAACCACAAAAAGATTAAAACAGATTAGAAATCTGCAACAACTGACCAATTGGGCAAAGCATTTAGATTATGATGATATTGATGATTTACGAAAACAGCTTATCAACGAATTAATTTTTACTGAAAAAACTTTGGAACAAATTAAAAGAGAACTATAATGGGACGCAATAACGAAAAAAACATCAAAAAGCACAACGATAAATTGCACAAAGCCCAAGCAAAAGCCAAACAAGCAGAAATTGCCCGAAAAGAAAAATTAAAAGAAATCGTGAAGAAATTCAACGAAAGTAAAAACGAAGAGTAAAATATTTGTTTCAGGTTTCAAGTTACAAGTTAACGAAGCGAAACTCAAACTTGAAAGCTGAAACAAAACAAACAATAAACAAATGAATAGTAAATTCGAAAACCTAAAATCAAACGTACAGGAAATCATTGATTTGATTGCTGCGAAAAACGACAGAGAAGCAAACAACAAATTGTTGGAAGTAAGCGAAACATTGGATGAAATGATTGATTTTGCTGAGGAGGATGAAGAAGTGAGAGAAATTACCCGTTATCAAGTTTTGCTAAATCAGCTTCATGTAAAAATTAATGGAGAAGAACCAGTCGATGGAGAGTAAAAAATGTTTCTGCGATACAGGACTGTTATTTAAAAACTGTTGCGGACTGTATCTAAATGGCGGTCAAAAAGCGCCTACAGCATTGGCTTTAATGCGTTCCAGATATTCGGCATATGCCACTCATAATGCCGATTATTTGATGGAAACTACTTATGTTTCGGAAAGAAAGTATTATTCAAAGCCCGAAATTTTAAGATGGGCAGTTTCCAATAAATGGCAGAAATTAGAAATTCTAAGCTTTTCAGAAAACACAGTAGAATTCAAAGCTTATTTTTTAGATTCAGATAATAAACCGCAAGTGCATTATGAATTTTCTACTTTTAAATTCGAAAATGAGGCTTGGTATTATTTGGATGGAAATTTTGAATAATTATTACATCTAACACTGTTAGTTGAGATTTTTGGTTAAATATTTTAACTAAAAATTAATAAACGTTTCGTTTTTCATAATTCCAAAAAGATGTAATTTTAGATTTATGAAAAACGAATTTAAAAAAGGCTTTTATTTTAAGACTTACGAAGCTCCTTTTCAGTCTCCGTTTGACAAACTTTTTACGATTTTTAAAGAGTTGATCACCCATACTTCGGGTGATTTTGACGAAGCCATCAACTGGCTTCGGGAACTGGACAAAGAATACAAACTTACCGACGAGAACTATACTATTGACGATTTTATCGAAGACCTTAAGAAAAAAGGGTACATCAGAGATGAAGTAAAAGGTGATGGAAGTTCTGGTTTTGGCATTACAGCAAAAACTGAAAGAGCCATTAGACAGCAAGCGTTGGATCAGATTTTTGGAAACTTGAAAAAGTCTGGAAACGGAAATCATAAAACAAAATATGCTGGAAGCGGCGATGAACACACAGGAGAATTCCGCGAATATAATTTTGGAGACAGTTTAGAGAGAATCTCATTAACGGAAAGTCTTCGAAATGCTCAAGTCAATAATGGTGTAGAAAGTTTTATGCTGACTGAAAACGATTTGATTGTAGAAGATGCTCAGTATAAAGCTCAAATGAGTACCGTTTTAATGATCGACATTAGCCACAGTATGATTTTGTATGGCGAAGACCGAATTACTCCTGCAAAAAAAGTTGCTATGGCTTTGGCAGAATTAATCACAACAAGGTACCCAAAAGATACACTAGATATTTTGGTTTTTGGTAATGATGCCTGGACCATTCCGATAAAAGATTTGCCGTATTTGCAAGTTGGACCATATCATACCAATACAGTTGCGGGATTGCAATTGGCGATGGATATTTTGCGAAGAAAACGCAACACCAACAAGCAGATTTTTATGATCACTGACGGAAAACCAAGTTGCGTCCGCGAGCGAGATGGTTCTTATTATATGAATAGTAATGGTTTGGACGAATACATTGTCGATAAATGCTATACTCAAGCACAACAGGCAAGAAAACTCCATATTCCGATTACGACTTTTATGATTGCGAGAGATCCGTATTTACAGCGTTTTGTAAATCAGTTTACTGAGGCTAATCAAGGGAAAGCATTTTATACCGGAATTAAAGGTTTGGGTGAAATGATTTTTGAGGATTATGAAGCAAATAGGAAGAAGAGGATTAAATAGGGTTGCTAGGATACTAAGGTTCTGAATAGCAAAGTAACAAAGAGACAAAGTGATAAAGGTTTCTTTTGAAGATGAATATAAGCAACGAATATCGTAGAGACGCACTGCAGTGAGTCTAACCTATTAATTGTCATGCTGAGCGGAGTCGAAGCACACATCAATAAACAAACAAAAACTATATTTCAACACAATGGAAATAAAAACTATAAAGACATTAGGTCAATTAAAAGCCGCTGGATATAAAAGTACAAGCATTAAAGACGAATTGCGAAATAATCTTCGTGAAAAAATCAAATCGGGAAAACCTGTTTTTGAAGGTGTTCACGGATTCGAAAATACCGTAATTCCAGAATTGGAACGCGCAATTTTATCTCGTCATAATATCAATTTGTTGGGACTTCGCGGACAAGCGAAAACGCGTTTGGCTCGTAAAATGGTCGAATTATTGGATGAATATATTCCGTTTGTGGAAGGTTCAGAAATCAATGACGATCCGTTACATCCGATTTCTCGTTTTGCAAAGGATTTAATCGCAGAAAAAGGAGATGAAACGCCAATTGCATGGCTGCACAGAAGTGAACGTTTCTTCGAAAAACTTGCCACTCCAGATGTAACGGTTGCCGATTTAATTGGCGATGTTGACCCAATTAAAGCAGCAAATTTAAAACTGTCTTATGCAGACGATCGCGTAATACACTTCGGAATGATTCCAAGAGCGAATCGCTGTATTTTTGTAATCAACGAATTACCCGATTTGCAAGCCAGAATTCAAGTGGCATTATTTAATATTCTGCAAGAAGGCGATATTCAAATTAGAGGTTTTAAATTGAGAATGCCTCTCGATATGCAGTTTGTTTTCACAGCAAATCCGGAAGATTATACCAATAGAGGAAGTATTGTAACGCCTTTAAAAGATAGAATCGGTTCTCAGATTCTGACGCATTATCCAGAAAGTATCGAAATTGCAAGAACGATTACAGAACAAGAATCAAAATTAGATAAAAACCAAACCGACGTTGTTTACGTTCCGAGTTTGGCCAGAGATATTTTAGAGCAAATCAGTTTTGAAGCCCGAGAAAGCGAATACATCGACAATAAAAGTGGTGTAAGTGCCAGAATGAGTATTACAGCTTTCGAAAATTTAATCAGTACTGCAGAACGCCGTGCCTTAATTTCTGGTGTTGATAAAACCACTTTGCGTTTGTCTGATTTTATCGGAATCATTCCAGCCATTACAGGAAAAGTAGAATTAGTTTACGAAGGAGAGCAGGAGGGAGCTGATGTTGTAGCGGAAAGTCTGATTGGATCTGCGATTAGAACTTTATTCCCAGAATATTTCCCTAAAATAGAAAAATTAGAAAAGCCAGACGAAAAAACACCATATTCTGATATTGTAGAATGGTTTTTCGCGGAAAGTGGATTTGAATTATTAGATGACGCTTCTGATGCAGAATACAAAAGTATTTTAGATGAAGTAACGCCGCTGGATGAATTATTAAAAAAATACCAGCCACAATTAGCAAAAGAAGATATTTATTTTATGAAAGAATTCATCCTTTGGGGGTTGGTTGAATATAAAAAACTGAGTAAAGACCGTTTTGCAAAAGGAAATCAGTTTAGAGATATTTACGGAAGTTATATTAGTAAGTTCTAAAAAATGAGATGAAGTTTTTGTTTAACACATAGAAACATAGTTTTTACAAATTGAGAAAAAGGCGTTTCACTAATTTAAATTCACATAGCTATGTGTTAAAGCTTGCTTTTTTTGCAATCTTAAACAGAAAAGAATAAAATCTATGATTCTATGTGTTTAAATTAAATTTTATTGAATTGCATTAAAACTTAATCTGGTCTAGCTGGTTTTTTAAAACTGGCTGGACTTTTTTATTTTGCAATACTTACTTTTACAATCCAAATATAAATTTATGTTGTTTCTTATTTTAAGCATCTTATGCAGTGTTACAGTTGGCGTTATATTCAAAATTTCAAGAAAATATAATGCTAATCCTTCTCAGATAATTTCATTCAATTATATAGCGGCAATTGCACTTTGCTATTTCACTTTTAGTCCAAATCTCAAAGAATTAGATCATAATGCGCCATTAGAAATTTATACTTCTGTTGGAATTTTACTTCCAATATTATTTCTGTTTCTCGCACTTTCTATAAAATATATGGGAATTGCAAAGACAGATGCTGCACAAAGATTATCATTGTTTATTCCGATTTTGGCGGCTTGGCTGTTATTTAATGAAGGATTTAATAGTTATAAAGTTATTGGAGTTTTAGTTGGTTTTGCAGCACTTTTATTTATCTTAAAAAAGCCATCAGACAACGCAGAAAACAAATGGATTTATCCAGCAACAGTTTTACTTGGTTTTGGAATAATAGACATTCTTTTTAAGAAAATAGCTTTGTATACTGTAGTTCCTTATACAACATCTTTATTTTTTGTTTTCTTAATTGCTTTTGCCGTTTCTATTGTAATCGTGCTGTATAAGCTATTTATAGCGAAAGAAAATTTTGTTCTAAAAAGCATTCCTTTCGGAATATTGGTTGGAATTTTCAACTTCGGGAATATATTATTCTATTTAAAAGCGCATAAAGCATTTTCAGAAAATCCATCGACAGTTTTTGCCGGAATGAATATGGGGGTAATTATTTTAGGAACTCTTATTGGCGCTTTTTTCTTCAAAGAAAAACTATCTAAAATAAATATTTTGGGACTGTTTTTAGCTCTTATAGCGGTTGTTTTTATATTTTTATCGCAATTGCAGTAATTTTTTTTAGTTTGTAATCCTTTAATTTACAGCTGTTTTTGTAAGTAAATTGAAAATGTTTTAAATTAACTCTACTAATTCTATAGAATTTATAAATATAATTTTGTAGCTTTGTTTCAACAATGAAAAACTATAGTCAAAATATAAGAACGTCTTTTCCATGCTGCTTTGCGATGTGCTGCATGATGAATCACGTTTTGAAATGGCGTTAATAGAGAAAGTACTTGTTAGTTATTTTTTTTTTTAGCCTTTCATTGCACCATGAAAGGCTTTTTTTTGAATCGTTAAAAAATCAAGATATGAGAACCAACAGAAATATGAAAATTTTGATGCGCCGCTGCTTAATCAAGATTCCGTGTTGCAACTAGGAGCCAGTATAAAATAGACACAATCTTCAGAGAGAAGGTTGATAAACATAAAAAATAACCCAAACCTAAAAACTATATAGTATGAGCTCAGAAATTATAAAACACAATCCGTTTCAATCTATGATTGATCGCTTTAATATCGCTGCAGATATTTTGAATTTAGATGAATCTATTAAACAAAAACTGCAGCGCCCAGAAAAACAAATTACGGTAAACTTTTCTATCACTTTAGATAACGGAAACGTTCAAAATTTTGAAGGATATCGTGTGATTCACAATACCGCTTTAGGACCTTCAAAAGGAGGAATCCGTTATGATACCGGTGTTAATTTGGATGAGGTAAAAGCACTTGCCGCCTGGATGACCTGGAAATCTGCTGTAACTGGAATTCCATTTGGTGGAGCAAAAGGCGGCATTATTTGCGATCCTAGAAACCATTCTAAAACTGAATTAGAAAAAATTACAAGAGCTTACACCAAAGCTTTAGCTGATATTTTCGGACCAGAAAAAGATGTTCCTGCACCAGACATGGGAACAGGTCCAGACGAAATGGGATGGCTGATGGATGAGTTTTCAATACTGCACGGAAGACCAATTCATGCGGTTGTAACAGGAAAACACCTTCATTCTGGCGGATCTTTAGGTAGAGTAGAAGCAACGGGAAGAGGCGTAAGCATCATTACGATTTTGGCGCTTCAAAAATTAAAAATCAGACCGGCAAGAGCTACAGCAGCAATTCAAGGATTTGGAAATGTTGGATTACACTCTGCTTTATTTCTGCATGAAAAAGGAGTGAAAATTGTAGCAGTAAGCGATGTTTCTGAAGCATTTTATAATCCGAACGGAATTAATATTCCTGAACTGATTTTGTATTACAATCTGAATAACAAAACCATAAAAGGATATCCAAATTCAGTTGCTATAAAACATGAAGATTTATTGCTTTTGGATGTTGATGTTTTAATTCCAGCTGCTAAAGAAGATGTTATTACGCACAAAAATGCAGGCGACATTCAAGCCAGAATTATTGTTGAAGGTGCTAATGGCCCAGTTGCTTCAGATGCAGATCAGATTTTGCATGATAAAAATATATTAGTTGTTCCTGATATCTTAGCCAATGCAGGCGGTGTGACCGTTTCTTATTTCGAATGGCTTCAGAATTCGCTTTTGGAGTCTTGGAGAATCCATCAGATTAATAAACGTCTGGAGGATATATTAGAAAAAGGTTTTGAAACTGTTTTTAGAGTGGCAGTAAAACACAATGTAACGCCTCGTATTGCTGCTTATATTATTGCTTTGAAAAAAGTAGCCGAAACACAATCGGTAAAAGAAGTGGCTTTGGAAGCTCCTTTGTTTAAGCAGAATTAAATCAGGTTTATTTCGTAAAAGATCATTTTCGTTGATTACGTTTTTTGTCTGCTGAAAACGGAATTGATGGAAATGTCTTTTTCGTTTGATTATTAAAAGAAAATTATTAAACACATAGAAACATAGTTTTTGTTAGTCTATAAAGGCGTTTCACTAATTTGAATACACATAGCTATGTGTTAAAGCTTGCTTTTTTTGTAATCTCAAGAAGAGGAAAACAATAAAAATCTATGTTCCTATGTGTTAAAATTATATTACCCAACATAATTTTTAGAATCGAAAAGCATCACATAAATGAAAAACATCAATTTTCTAGCATTTGCTATGCCGGCCTTTTTTCTTTTTTTGTTTTTAGAATATAAGCTTGCCCAACGCAGAAAAAGGCCTGAAATTTTTAATTATGAAAGTTCCGTTTCCAATATTTCCATCGGAATTGCAGAACGTTTGATTAACCTATTTGTTGCGGCCAGCTTTTATCAGTTGTATTATTTGATTTATGACGATTATAGAATATTTGAGATTCCGAGCAATGCCTTGGTTTGGTTTGCACTAATTCTAGCTACTGATTTTGTCTGGTATTGGTATCATAGATTAGGCCATGAGGTCAATTTTTTCTGGGCGGCACATATTGTTCATCATCACAGTGAAGAATTTAATTTTACGGCTGCGGCCAGAATTACTACATTTCAAGCTATCATCAGAACGGGATTTTGGTGTGTGCTACCTTTAATCGGTTTTCATCCAAGTATGGTGATTACCATGCTGATTGTACATGGTGCTTACTCCTTTTTTACGCATACCCAGCTCATCGGAAAAATAAAATGGTTGGAATATGTTTTTGTAACGCCTTCTGTTCACGGAGTGCATCATGCTTCTGACGAAAAATATCTGGATAAAAACTATGGCGATATGTTCACTTTTTGGGATCGTCTTTTTGGAACTTTCCAGACTGAAGAAGAAAAACCAAAATACGGATTAACGCATCCGCTGAAAAGCTATAGTTTCTTGTGGCAGCATTTTCATTATTACTTCGAAATCTACGAATTATGGAAACGCTCCAGCGGATTCAAAGCCAGATGGAATGCCATTTTTGGTAGCCCTGCCGATATGGATCAGGATATTCGTCCGATTCTCGAGAAACGTTTTCTGCAAGATAAAGCAGCTCCAAATCAGAGACTTCGATTTAAAAATTACCTATATATACAATTAGGCATCTGCACGCTTATTTTAACTGTTTTCACTTATTATTTTGATTATTTGGACTTGTATGATAAAGTTTTTGTGCTTTCGCTAGTAATTATAACCTTAATCAATTGCGGAGCTCTATTAGAACAACGAAAATGGATTTATTATCTTGAATATACTAGGTTAGCGATGATTTCGACTTACTTTTTATATGAAGAAGATTTAATCGCATTTTTCTTTGTTCCGATTGCTGCTATGATTTTTGCAGAACAATTGTTTTCACTAAGTACCATTTATCAAAATACCATTTTGCAATTGGAATCAGGGGAATAACTTTTTTTAGCCACGAATTCACGAATTATTTTTTAATATCTATTCGCGTAATTGTTGCTTACAAATTTCACGTATCATTTTCAATAAAAATTCGTGAATTCGTGGCTAAAAAAAAACTTAGCAGCTTAGATTGTCTTAATCTCCATAATCTTCTGCTCAAAAGTATCTTTAAAATCAGATTTGCTTTTAATTCTGGTTTTGTACGTGTAAATGGTAGCTACAGAAAGTTCCAGAAATTCAGCCATTTGACTGCTGTCTTGGATTCCTAACCTGTATAAAGCAAAAATTCGTAATTCGGTATTCAAAAGCTCGCCTTTTTTGACAATGCATTTATGATCGTTTGGGAATAATTTATTGAAATCCGTTACGAATGTAGGGAACAGCTTCAAGAAGATTTCATCGAACTGATGAAACAGATTTTCTCGTTCTTCCTTAACATTATAACGTTTCAAACTCGCAATAACTTCATCTGTTTTTTTGGTGATGATTTTATGAAGCGTACTTTTCTGGATATGATCTATTTTATTGATGAAAGCCGAAGTAGCTTTGATAAAATAAGTAATATATTCTTCTTTAATTGCATTGGCTTCGCTCAAACTCACATTCATTTCCTGCAATTGCAAATACGAATCGGCCATGATTTTTCTCGCTTTATTTTTTTCTTTTAATTGCTTGAAAATGATGCCGAGAAAAACAAAAATAATAACCGTTAAGATTGTCAAAAGAATAATAATTTTCTCCAGCTTATCATTCTTATCCTTTACATTATTTAGCTGTGCTTTTTCGATAATAGGTAAAATGGACGAAATCTCAATTTTTCGATGTCTTGCATTATAAAAAGTGGCATCATCCATTGCGATGTTGATATATTCGTTTGCTTTATCCAGATAACCCATTTTAAAGAGTTCGTTGGCTAAATTTCGAAGTGCTACGGTTTCTTTCGTAGCGTTTTTAACATCGGCAATTGCGGCGAGTGCCAGGTATTGAATGGCTTTTTTGGTATAACCTCTTTCGGAATAAATATAACCAAGGCTCGAAGTTGCGATTCCATAATAGTCTGGAGGCAGATTATAGTTGTTAATCCAATAGCTGAAAGCAAATTCGGCGCCTCTCCAGTCTTGTTGTTTCAAGCGTTTCAAACTTTCTGCCGCCCAATATTCATTGGTATTTGTTCCGATTAATTCTAAAGCTTTTTTAAGAAAATGGTTTCCTTGCTGTATATAATGAATATTAAAACGCTGATCACTGCTATAATCGGCCAAATCATAATAAGCACGCGCTTTGATGCTGTAATATTCAAATTTATTTTTGATCTCTAATTGGCTTTCATCAACCACATTTAAAGTATCAATTGCTTCTTTAAAAAGTCCAGAAGAAAGGAGGACGAAGCCTTCTTTTATTCGGCTTTTGGCTAAATGTTTTGGGTTTTTTAAAACTTTTGCTTTGATTTTTGCCTGATCTAAATAATAATACGCCGAATCATATTTAAAAGATTTGTATTCGTCAAACAATGACATATAGCAATTGTATAGTTCTTCATTATTCTGACTAAGGGTAAACTTTGATATATTTTTCTTTAAAGATTCAATTTTTCGATATTTCTGTTTCAGATAAACCTCTTTTTTCAAGAGCGCTTGATCTAATTCTTCTAAATAAGGATTTGTCTCTTTTGCAGTAAGAGAAAAAATGCCTAGGAAGAAAAACAGCATCCATATTCTTTGCATGATTTGTTTTGGTTTAGGGAAAAAGGTTGGTTGATAGATATAATTAGTTAATAGGTTTTAAAAATAAGAATAAGTTTGAGATTAAGCTAAACCTGTTTTTTAAGTGTTGTAAAATGTTTAATAACATCGCTTTAAAGGGGATTTTCAGGGTGAAAATAAGCTGTAAATGTTAAAAACAGGTAATTTATTTGCAATTATACAATAAAAAGTGGTTATATATATGCATATTGAAAAAAATATACTTATTATTTTACATATTGTCATTTTTACCATTTAAAAACCGCTGCTTTTTATCTTAACACCATCTTGATTTTTTGTTTATGTTTAAAATTGTAAACGGTTAATTTTTAAATACTTAAGTGTTTTATTGTTTGAATTTCATCTTGATTTTTCTCAGATTTTTTTTTTAGGATTTATTTAAGGTCTAGTTTCGCTGTATCCTTTTGAAGGGGATAACAAACTAACGAAAACCAAAAATTTATGAAATGTAAAAGTCTTTATTGGCTAGCTTTTATGATGTGTTTATTTGCTATCGGATGCGATAACACAGATGACGGAAGCTACGTAGAACCGATTACTCTTTATGAAAAAGTAAATGGAAATTGGGGATTAACAAATCTGAAAATGGTTGATGAAGTTGCGAAAGCAAATAAGATCGAACCAAACGAAGAAAACTTGAGTACTTATTTTAACTACGAAGATTTTAAAATCAAATTTAACGTAGATGAAAAGAACAATCCAACAAGTTATGAAGTAATAGGAGATGTCCCTCCGTTATTTGCTCCTAAAGGATATTGGGCATTAAGCTCAGATTTTCAGCAGACCAATGGTGTTGGAACAAAAATTTATTTGTACAGCGATGCTCAAAAAACGCAGAAAACAGATGAATTGAGATTAGTTTCAGTTCCAGGTAAAACCAAAGAAATGCAGATTCAATTGACGCATGCTTCTGGAGGTGTAGATTTTGTGTCTTATGTGTTTAAATTAAATGCTATTAATTAAAAAGTAACATGAAAAAGTTTATATATACAATTTTACTTGCCTTGTTGATGGCTCCTAATTTTATTCAGGCACAAGAAGCCGCTGGAGCTGTAGGGCCTATATCGTCATTTCCTGTTGTGTACAAATATGATGAACAGGTTACGTGGTATTTTGATATGTCGGCGTCGACATTTGCTGAAACGGAAGATTTATACATCTGGATTTGGTCTCCATCTGAACCAGATGCTGGACACTGGGAAAACTCTTCTGACTTTGCAAAATTAAAGTATGAAGGAAATAAAATCTGGAGTTTTACTTTAACTCCAACAGTTTATTTTTCTAAAACTCCAGAACAAATAGCTAAGAGCGATGGATTTTGGTTTCGTTTGAAAAACAAAAACGGATCTAAACAGAGTGATGTTGCCAATGTGCCATATACTGATTTTTCATCTTTTTATACAGCAAATGAGTTAATCAGATCTTATCCTTCCAAACCTTTGATTGATAAACCGGTAAGTATTTTATTCAATTCAAATTTAAAAGATGGTTTTGCAGGTGTGCCAAGTGTTCACTTTCATAGTGGTCTAAACAACTGGGCTGTTTTGCAAGAATATCAGGCTTGGATTCCAGAAGTTTCTGAAAAGACAAAATTGAAAGATCTTGGAAATGGTTTCTACAGAATGGATTTGATTCCACAGCAATACTACAATACCGAGCCAGGTTTTGTGATGGAAAACATCACTTTCCTCATGGTAGCAAAAGATTGGACCACAAATTCTGGCGATCAGATTATTTATGCAGGAGAATTTATTCCGCCGCCGCCGCCAAGTTTTGCTTTCTTTCCATCGCAAATTAGCCAAAAGGATTTTCTTGGAATGTCGCGAAAAAATAACGAGGTAGGGGTAAACAAATTGATCTACACGATTACAGCTGGACCAAAAACGATTTCTGGTGAGTTTACAGGGGGAACTTCAGAAATTAAAGGTTTTGTCAATTTAGTTTCAGAACTAAATGGAGTTCCAAATTTAAGTGAAATCCACGTTTTGGTAAAAGATAATAAAGACAAAACGATTTCGGATACGACGATTCCGCTTAAAACTTTAGATAAATAATCACTATTAAATTAAAACACCAATTCTAATGAATAGTAAAAATAAAAAAAGCGTCCTGCATCAAATGTGGACTGCTAAAGGAGCGGTATTGATGATTTTTATGCTTTTTCTTTCTGCCAGCACTTTCGCGCAGACGAAAAAACAAATCTCAGGAACCGTTTATGACAATACAGGTACGGTATTGCCGGGAGCTTCTATCATTGAAGTAGGAACAAAAAACGGAACTACAACAGATTTTGATGGTAAATTCAGTCTTCAGGTAGCCGTAGGAGGTGCAATTGAAGTTTCGTTTATCGGATCAACAACACAGAAAATCCAAATTACCGGAAGTACTTCTAACGTTGAGGTTCGTCTGCAAAATGACGGCTACACTTTAGCAGAAGTTCAAGTAGTTTCTGTGGGTTATGGAAAGGTGAAAAAATCAGATTTGACAGGAGCAATTTCGACTGTTGGAGCAGATGATTTAGTAAAAGGAAACATTTCTTCTACAGAGCAAGTTTTGCAAGGAAAAGTAGCGGGATTGAATATTATTCGTCCTTCTGGAGATCCTGCGGCGGGTTCTACAATCCGTCTTCGTGGAGGAACTTCTTTAACAGCAAGCAATAGTCCGCTAATCGTTGTGGATGGAATTGCTGGTGTTGACATAAACGTGGTTCAACCTTCAGACATTAAATCGGTGGACGTTCTTAAAGATGCTTCGGCAACTGCAATCTATGGTTCTCGTGGTGCAAACGGAGTAATCATGATTACAACAAAATCTGGAACAAAAGGAGTTTCTGTTGTATACAACGGACAAACTGGGATAGGTTACGTAAATGATAACTTAGATTTATTATCTGCAAACCAATGGAGAGGATATGTTCGTCAGAATCAAATTGCAGACGCGGTTGATTATGGAGCAAATACAAACTGGCAAAAAGCAATTGAGCAGACGGCAATTTCTCAGTCTCATACTTTAAGCATCAATTCTGGAAAAGCAGATAGCGGTTTTAGAACTTCGCTTTCTTACTTAAACAACGAAGGAGTTATTAAAAAGTCAGGTTTAGAAAGATTAAGCGGCAATGTTAGCGCTTACCAATTTTTGGGAGACAACAAAGAAGTAAAATTTGATATGGGTTTATTTGCAAATATTGACAAATGGCATCCAATCGATTACAGAATTTTTGAAAGAGCATACAACTTAAATCCGACAATTCCAGTTTACGATGCCAACGGAAATTTTAGTGTGGTAACAGGAAATATTTACGAAAATCCAGTTGAGATTTTAACTAACAGAACTTTCGATAATGAGAGACACAGACTTTTAGGTTATTTTAAAACAGATGTAAAATTCTTGAATGACTTTACTGCTACAGCGAATATTTCGTTAGAACATAATGCTGTAAAAGGAGGCACTTACAAACCATCTTATGCGGTTATGGAAGGACAGACTGAAGGCGGTTTTGCACAAAGAACGTATGCAGAATATACCAATGCACAAGGTGAACTTTATGTAAACTACAGCAAAGTGATCGACAAACATAACATTAGTGCTTTAGCCGGTTATTCTTACCTTGAAAATATCTACGAAGGTTTTGGAGCGCAAAGAGGCGGATTTGTAACAGATGCTTTCAGCTATAACAATTTAGGAGCTGGTTACAATTACCGTTTGAGTGATGTTTATTCATACAAAGGAAAATCAAATTTAGTTTCTTTCTATGCTCGTGCTAACTACGGTTACGATGGCAAATATTTATTGACAGCAACGGTAAGACGTGATGGATCTAGCCGTTTTGGAGAAAACAATAAATGGGGAACTTTTCCATCTGCTTCTGCTGCGTGGAGAATTTCTAACGAAGAATTTATGGAATCTTCAAAAGGATGGTTGGATAATTTAAAACTTAGAGTAGGATACGGAGTTACAGGAAATCAGGACGGAATTGGTGAGTACAAATCACTTTCTATTTTGGGAGTTGGAAACGACAGTTACTACGATCCAGTTACAAAAACTTGGAGTTTGGCTTATTCTCCAAAACAAAACCCGAATCCTGACTTGAAATGGGAATCTACAGAACAAGTTAATATTGGTTTCGATTTTGGACTTTTCAACAGAATTACAGGATCTTTTGAATGGTATTCTAAAACAACCAAAGATTTATTATATACGTATGAAGTGCCTCAGCCACCATATTTAGTGGGAACAATGCTGGCAAACGTTGGTGAAATGTCAAACAAAGGGGTAGAGTTAACTTTGAATGCTGATATTATTCGAGGAGATAAATTCAATTGGAATGCTAATTTAACTCTTGGACACAACGTTCAGAAAATTGAAAAACTGTCAAACCCAACCTATAAAACAGATGTTATCTATAGCGGATCTCTTCATGGTTTAGCAGGTATGTCTGGACAATATTCTCAAATCATTGCTGAAGGATATCCTGTTGGAACTTTCTGGGGATTCAAAAATGCTGGTTTAGATGCTAATGGAAAAATTCAGTATTACAATGCAGCAGGACAAGTTGTTGAGGAAAGCGCTTTGGTTGATGCAGACAAAACAGATTTAGGAAACATTCAGCCAGATTTGACTTTAGGTATCGGAATGAATTTTACTTACGGAAATTTTGATCTTGGATTTTCTGGATACGGAATGTTTGGACAAAAAGCTTTAAATGCTACCAACATGATGTTAAACGACCCAAATAGACTGCCAGCTTTTAATGTGCCAGATTCTTTCTTAAGCAGCGGTATTACTTCTGCCCCAAAGTATTCTGATTACTGGATTGAAGATGCTTCTTTCTTTAGATTTCAGACTTTGACTTTTGGTTATACTTTGCCATTGAAATACAAGAAATCTAAATTTAGAATGTATGTAATGGGAGAAAACTTATTTGTAATTACAGGTTACAAAGGTGTAGATCCAGAAATTGGCTTAAATGCTCAAGATGGTACAGATCAAACTGGGTTGGCAGCTCCTGGTATTGATAAATACAACAATTATCCTCGACCAACTACAATTTCTGTTGGACTAAATTTTACGCTGAATAACTAAGCGAATTGATAACCATAAAATATTAAAAATGAAAATCAAAATAACAGCAGCCCTACTTTTAAGCATGCTTTTTACGGTATCATGTACTGATTTGGACGAACAGTTGTATAATCAGGTAGAAGACGGAAATTTTGGAAACACAACCAAAGAAATTGATGCGCTGGTAGGTGGAGCTTATTCTTCGTTAAGAGGATTCTCTGATGCAATCTCAAATAATTTTCCAACTTGCGAATATGTTTTCTTTTTGAATGAAGTAGTTTCAGATGAAGCTACAATTCCAACAAGAGGTACAAACTGGTACGATGGAGGACAATATCAAGATGCTCAAAAACATACTTGGAAATCAGATAACAGAATGATTCTTTCGGCTTGGCGATACAACTATACCGGAATCGCGAAAATCAACGCGATTATTTATCAGATCAATAAATCATCTTTGTCAGATAAAGCAAAAGCGCCAATCTTTGCCGAATTAAAAGCGCTTAGAGCCTATTACTACTACAATCTTTTAGATTTGTTCGGAAATGTTCCAATTGTAACCAATTTTGAGGATACAGACCTTCCGTCTAATTCAACAAGGAAACAAGTGTATGATTTTGTCGAAAAAGAGTTAACAGATGCTATTCCGTATTTAAATCCAAATGTGGTGTATTCTAAATTCACTAGAAACGTAGCTTATGCTGTTTTAGCTAGACTATATTTAAATTCAGAAGCATTTATAGGTCAGCCGCGTTGGCAGGATTGTTTAGATATGTGCCAGAAAATTACAGGTTACAGCTTAACACCAGATTTCTTCGCCAATTTCGTGACAGAAAACCAAACTTCTCCTGAAATTATTTTTGCAATCCCTTACGATTCAAAAGCAGGAACAGTTGGAAATTACATGAACTCAATGTCTTGCCACTACAACCAAAAATTGGCTATTTCTGCAATACCAAACAATTATCCTTGGAGTGCAAACGGAATGTGCGCGCAGCCAGGCGTTTACTCAGCTTTTGCAGACACAGACAAAAGAAAAAAATGTATGCTAGAAGGCGATCAAATCAATCTTGCAACAGGTTCTGTGATTATGATGGACAACGGAGAACCGTTAACCTATACTGAGAATCTGACAAGTTTAGAAGATGCAAAAGAGAATGAAGGGGTTCGTTTGGCAAAATATGAAATGAAAGCAGGAGAACAATGGGAGCGTGATCATGATTTTGTATTAATCCGTTATGCAGAAATCTTGATGATGCAGGCAGAATGTTACGTTCGTTTAGGTTCGCCAGATTTAGCTAGACCATTTGTACAGCAAGTAGCGTCTCGTGCAGGTGAAGAATTGCCTGCGACAATTGACCTTGCGTTCATAGATCAAGAGTTGTTGAAAGAATTTACATTTGAAGGAAGAAGAAGAACAGATAATATCCGTTTCGGAACGTTCTTCCAGCCATGGTGGTCAAAAGGTACAACGGAGAAATATAGAGCAATTTTCCCAATCCCAAGTACTGTTTTAACTACTAACAAAAACTTAAAACAAAATCCTGGGTATCCAAATTAGGTTACTAGAATGTCAGTCTTCCATGTTGGTTAGTCGTGGAAGGCTGACATGTTTTTAAATGTTGCATTAAATAGATCGACAGTGCTTAAAATATATTTAACACATAGAAAGATAGGTTTTTATGTGTAAAAAAGAAAAAGGAAAGAAACTAATTTCTCACACATATTCCCGATAGCTATCGGGATGTATTTATGTAAATGAAAAGCCTTTTTCTAAGTTTCAAAAAGCTATGTTTCTATGTGTTTAAATTATTAAGTATAAATAAAATAGTATCTCAATATGAAAAGATATATCACATCGTTGGTTTTCGGTTTGATGAGCATTGTGATGGCTGCCGGCTGCAGCAGCGATGACAAAGGGCCAGACAAACCAGTAGAACCAGAAAAAACAGTACCTGTTGCGATTGAGAAAACCAACAGCACCAAGATTTATATGCACTATATGCCGTGGTTTGAAACCAACGAAAGCAGTGCCGATAAAAAATGGGGATATCATTGGACAATGGCAAACAAAAATCCGAACAATATAGGAGTAAACGGTCGAAGAGAAATTGCATCGTATTATTATCCGCTGATTGGACCTTATCACTCAGGCGATAAAAGTGTGATTGAGAATCATTTGCTGTTGATGAAATATTCAGGAATTGATGGAGTTTTAATCGACTGGTACGGCACTTACGATGTAAATGATTATAGAATGGTTAAAGAAAATACAGATCAGCTTATTGAAATGCTTGACAAAGTAGGTTTGGAATATGCCATTGTATACGAAGATCGATTTTTGACGAATGTTGTCAATGCAGGAAAGGCAATTTCAGTAACTGGTGCAGCAAAAACAGATCTGGCTTATGTAGAAAAGAATTATTTTTCTGACGCTAATTATATTAAGATCAATGGCAAACCGCTTTTAATGAATTTTGGGCCAATTGTTCTAAAGACCCCACCTGAATGGACAAATGTCTTTAATACTTTAACAGCAAAACCAACTTTCTTGACACTTTGGGATCACTCTTCAATGGCAGGAGAAAATGCTTCTGGCGAATATGCTTGGGTATACAAAGACAACAGTTACCTCACAAATTTCTATACCAATACCAAGCCAAAATTGAGTGTAGCAATGGGAAGTGCTTATCCGGGTTTTAAAGACTTTTATGCTGAAGGCGGAGGTGGCGCAGCGATAGGTTGGACGATTGATCATAACAATGGAGCAACGCTTGATGAAACTCTTGCTTTAGCCAAAAATGCCAATGTAAATTACCTGCAGCTAATTACGTGGAATGATTTCGGAGAAGGAACCATGATGGAGCCAACAGTTGAATTTGGCTATTCTTTTATCGAAAAAATAAAAACTTTCTCTGGAGTAAAAAATACAGAAAGCGTATTTCCAGATATCAGCAAATTGTATGATTTACGCGTACAGAAAAAAGGAAATGTCGAAATCCAGAAAAAACTCGACCAAGCGTTTAATTATTTTGTTTCAATGCAGCCAGCAAAAGCAAAACAAGTAATAAACGAAATAAAATAGAGCTGTAATTAATACAATTTAAATAATGAAAAACAGAAAATATAGATACTGTCTATTGGCTTTTGCATCAATGCTTATTATGGCTTGCAGTACTAAAAAAACGTATAAAATCAGTTCTCCTGAAAAAATCTCCGAATTAACCTTTGAATTGACACCTTCTGGACAACCGCAATACAGTTTTTCTTCTAATGGAAAATCGGTTATTGAGCCTTCTCTCATGGGATTTGAATTTCAAGGTTTAGCAAAAATGACTGATGGTTTTGAAGTCGTTTCTACAGAAGAAAAATCGGCAGATGAAACTTGGGAACAGCCTTGGGGCGAATTCAAAAAAGTAAGAGATCATCATAACGAACTGATTGTTCACTTAAAAGAAGCAAAAGGTGAGGAGCGCTTGGTCGATATCATTTTTAGGGTTTTTGATGATGGTGTCGGATTTCGTTATGAATTTCCAAAACAGCCTCATTTAGGAAAAGTAAAAATCTCTAATGAAGTAACGCAATTTACATTTAAAGACAACAATGACGTTTGGTGGATTCCAGTTCACCGCGAAAACAGTTATTACGAAAGCGAATACCGCAAAACCTTAATGAGTAAAACAGATACGATCAATACGCCAGCAACTTTTGAAACTAAAGACAAATTGTATGTAGCCATTCATGAAGCCAACCTAACAGATTTTGCCTCAATGACGCTTTTGAAAACTACAGACAAACAATATAAAAGCGATTTAGTGCCGTGGGCTGATGGTGTGAAAGTATACGCAGAAACGCCTTTTAAAACGCCTTGGAGAACTATTGTTGTGGGTAAAACTCCTGGTGAAGTAGCAACTTCAACCATTATGCTAAACCTGAACGAACCTTCAAAAATTGAAGACTTATCTTGGATCACTCCATCTAAATATATTGGAATTTGGTGGGGAATGCATTTGGAAAAATACACTTGGGGGCAAGGCCCTAAACACGGTGCTACTACCAAAAACACAAAAGAGTACATCGATTTTGCTGCTAAAAACGGTTTTGACGGAGTTTTGGTTGAAGGATGGAATGAAGGTTGGGATGGCGACTGGACCGCTGACGGCAATACATTTAGTTTTGTAAAAGCTTATCCGGATTTTAATTTGGAAGAAATTACAAAATATGCTGCCATGAAAAATGTTCGTTTAATCGGACATCATGAAACAGCTGGAGCAACCAAAAATTATGAAAACCAGTTGGAAGATGCGTTCAAATTGTATCAGAAAATGGGCGTGAATTCGGTTAAAACGGGTTATGTAAACAAATATTTGGACAAAAAAGAATGGCATGATAGCCAATATGGCGCTCGTCATTATAGAAAAGTAATCGAAACGGCGGCTAAATATCACATTATGATTGATAACCACGAACCGATGAAAGGAACGGGTTTACAGCGTACGTATCCGAACTTCATGTCGCAAGAAGGTGGAAGAGGACAGGAATACAACGCATGGTCTGTAGACGGAGGAAATACGCCTGAGCATTTAACAACTCTGCCTTTTACAAGAATGCTTTCTGGACCATTTGATTATACACCAGGGAACTTCAATTTTGATTATAAAACGCCATCTGGAGCAAAAGTGCAAACCACTTTAGCAAATCAATTGGCATTGTATGTGATTATTTTCAGTCCGTTGCAAATGGCATCTGATTTACCTGAAAATTATGAAGGCAAACCAGAATTTCAATTCATAAAAGATGTGCCTTGCACTTGGTCTGACACGAAAGTTTTAGATTCTAAAATTGGAGAATACGCTACAATTGCCCGCAAAGATTGGGATGAAAAGAATTGGTATTTAGGCTCGATCACTAATAGAAATGCAAGAGATTTAAAAGTTGCTTTATCTTTTTTAGATAAAGACAAAGAATACGAAGCAGAAATCTACGCAGATGGTCCCGGAGCAAATTATAAAACTAATCCATATCCAGTTACAATCTCTAAACAAAAAGTAAACAGCAAAACTGTTTTAAATATCAAATTGGCAGCTGGCGGAGGAACTGCAGTGAAATTCTCTCCAATCGAAAAATAGTTTTTTAAGATTCTAAGATGCTAAGAATCTAATTTTATGAGATTTAAATTTATAAAGTTTTATTTTGAGTTAAGTTAAGTAAGTTTAAGTTTGGCAATAAACCCGATAGCTGGAGAGTTATCGGGTTTGTTTTTTTATTTGTTTTGTTTCAGGTTTTTGAAAAACTTTGCGTGTCATTTTACCGCAATGAGCGCTAAGAATTTACGCAAAGGCCGCAAAGAAGCTTTTGTTGAGAATCTAATAATGCCTATAAGAAAAGTTCGCAAAGCTCTATTGGAAACAAGCTTTGCGAACTTCTTATTTTAAATGACCCTAAAGAATCTTAGCGACCTTTGCGAAAAAACTTTGCGCTCTTTACGGTTAAAAAAAACTTAGAACCTAGCATCTCAGAACCTTAGCACCTTTATTTAGTAACTTTAACATGCTTTCCAAAAGTGTACACTGCAGTTATTGTTGGTCCATTATAGCCCCATTTTAAGAAACCGTTTAATCGATCCTGAACAGTATCAACTCTAAAATTCAAACCAGTATAACCTGCAGTAAGGCTGAAATTTTGTACAACATTATATAAAACCGATAAATTATAGCTTATGATTCGTCCATCAGTTTCATCAATTTTTATTGCTAGATAATTTACGTTGGCATATAAACCCCAACGCTTTCCAAGAACAAATTCGCCCCATATTCCAACATCTGGCAGCGGAGCAGTAAAATCAAAACTATCATGATATTCTACACTTTGTGTATTAGCTTCTAATCGTAAGCCGAGATCTGCAAAGAGAACATGCGCACCAATTAATAAACCAGCTTGATATTTAGGTTTAGATAGGATAGCGTATCCATAAGCAATTCTAGCAATCTGTACATTAAAAGTACCTTGAACCCTACCATCTACTGGATACGTATGGTCTCCAAAATTAATATCTCTTTGCAGCGTTTTGGTTGCAGTTCGGTCTAGCACAAAATACTCAAAACCTAATCGTGATCTTTTAGAAATACGCCAGTCAAACGTTCCTAGAAATGATGCGGTTGATTTAGAAAATCCTAAATCATTTTCAAGATCAATTTCAGTACCTATATTTCCGTTATTGCCTTCAACTTTAACGACGGTATTATTTACGGGAAAAAAACCACCGGCAGAAACTTTAAATTTTCTATTGTGCCAGGGCAGATCATCAACGCTATTATCTTGAAAATCGTCGGTTTCAGTTTTAAAAGTTGTTAAGTCTTCATTTTTAGTGGCTTCAGCAACTGTCTGAGCGTTTAGCGGAATCCAAAGGAGCATCATTACCAAAAAAATAAATAATTGTTTCATCAGATTAGTTTTTAAGTTTTTATTAGGTAATATTTAACATTTAAAGTTAGTAAAAATAATCGTTCATTTTTGATTTTGAGGTCGAATTATTTTTTGGAATATATTGTATATCAGTAAAATAAGGATTTGTATTAAAATAGTTGGTAGTCTACTGTTTTTATAATTTCGGATTATGTAAATTTAACTTACCGAAAAACAGTTTTTCCAGTTATTGGAAAGAAGAAATATTAAGCAACTCTAAAAATGACAGAAAATATAAAACGTTATTTCATAAAATCTTTTATTGTATTAGCCGTAATTCATCTAGCTTACTTTTCATATGGTTATTTTACTTTTAAGGGGCTGAAAAATATTAATATTTATACCGAATTCTACCGATTTAAATTTTACGATGACGTTTCGATTTCACACTTTTTTGTAAGCGGATTGTTTTTACTTATTTTCTTGATTTTTCTGATTCGAAATCATTCGAGAGAAAATTATAAAGGTGGTAATCTTTTTAAAGTTGCCATTTGTCTGCTGCTGATTTCATTTTTGACTTTTTCATTTTTTATCAGTTACAGTTTCGGAATGAATGCTAAACTGAAAACAGAATTGTCTGAAAATGATTTTAATAATGACAAAAAACTTTTGAATGTTTTAAATCCGTTTTTGTATGGATATACTTCTTACAGTTCTGAGAAATTATTCAATTACGAGAACATTTTATATCCAAAACCATATCCTGTGATTAAGCAGGAAGATACCATTGTAACGGGCGAATATCCAATTACTGAAACTAGTTATTATAGTATTGATACCATAAAAGCGCTGACAAGCACTTTTGATAAAACAACCCATAAAGCAGATAGTATTTTTGATATTCTTGGTTTTGACAAAGAAGAGTTGTACAAAAGAGTTATCTCAAAAACAGTTATTGGCGATAGTACAGAAATTGTTTTTAAAGGCATTCAGGTTCATCCAGAACATGATAATGATATTTGTATTTTCTTGGAAAACAAATCTTTATTTAGTCCTGTTCATGGAGATTCTATTGGCAAACAAACTTACCAGGCTGCTGTAGATCGTTATAAATTACTGTATAATTCTAAGAAAGATTCACTTACCTATACTTTTCAGAGATTAGACACGATTTTGAGAAAATACAATATCGAAACGAGTTTAGTTCCGAAGCAATTAACTCAAGATGTGTATCATTACAGAGATAACAAAGAGGAACCTCTTAATGGAATTAGAAATACTTTTGATAGAAAAGCTTTAGCAGAAAAAATTAAGACGCTAAATAAGTTATTTTACGAACCTAATTACTTACACCCGAATATTATGGCAATTTATTTTGCTGTAATCGTTTTGGTTTGGATGGCACTCTTTCTGTTTTATCTTATTTTTAATAGAAAGAAAAGTCAATGAAAATGCCAATTACAATATCAAAAATCAATAATTAATTTAAAAAATTAAAAATTGATATTGTTATTGAATTTTGTCATTGTAATTGCTATTTTAAACTCTGTGATAATCTGCTTTCCAGTGTACGATGGCTTTTTTGATTGCGTCTCCCGTTAAGTTGTTTTTTAAAACATCTTCTACAAGTGGAATCAATTCGTTGTCTGGCGCAAAACGTAAGGCAAATATCTGATCGTCTGTAAGTTTGTATTCAAATTCTTCAAATCTTTTGCCTGTTAATGTAAAATATCGGTAACGCATTTCTAAACGTACAATTCTATTTTGCAGCGTTAATGCATAGTGTTGGCGAAGCATATAAGCCAATACAAATAAAAATACAAACGCGGCACTTATAAATGACCATATTAAATGATCTTCTGTTGTAATACTCAAATAAATGCTGGCAATTAAAAATAATATTAAAACAGGATAATATATAAAATGCTGTGGGGTGTAAAACCGTATATGATTATAATAAGTCTGAATTTTCATGTTTTTATCTTTAAATGGTAGCTTATAAAAACAAAACTACTCTATATTTCTATAGAGTAGCTTTTTCCCAAAAATAAACTAACATAACCAATGTTCTCTTTATAGACTAAACTTTTTACAGTTTGCTTTGTAAATTTTAATAAGAATTAAAGCCTTTCTTTTCGTGAATCAAATCTTCAATACGGCTTATTTTTCTTTGATGTAAAATTAGATTGGGAGTGGCTGTATTTTGTTATACTTTAAACGGAAAAAGTTACATGATTTCAATATTTGCATTGTAATTATATAAAATTGCTGCCTTTATAATAAGGTTTTAATGATGCTCCATTCGTTGAATTTATCTTGGAAAGCCTTACTAGCATTGGCAGGACTTGTTGATGGAAGTGTAAAAGTTTTATATTCTTTTGTTAAATGAACATATTTTTTAAAAAATGCTGCGGCTTTTTGCCCATTAAAAAGAATGGCTTCTATTTGCGTATGAGTTTCTAAGAAATTTTCAAAATCATTTGCAATTTCATTTTTTATGGCGCTGTCCAAACTTCCAACACGCTCGCAAAATTGTAAGACATCCCAAAGAGCGATATTATTTTTAATTAATAAGCTTTTTCGTATTTCGTAATCCTTTGAAAATTCTTCTCCAAGAATCTGAAACATAAATTTCCAAAAGTTATTCTGGTTATGGCCATAATATTGATTGAGTTCTAAAGATTTAGTTCCAGGCATCGTGCCTAAAATCAGAATTTTAGAAGTGGGAGAACTAATAGGAGCAAACGAAAAACTTTTCATACTTGTAAGTTGAATAAATATTGATTTACGTTAAAATAAACATTTATAAGGAATTATAAAACAAAACCAAAAAATTATATAACATTTTTGGCGGGTCTTTAAACGAACTTTGACTTTCAGATTTCTAGAAATAATCTGTTAGCAAATTATAATTTTAAATCCGGCGAACCATGAAAATTGTTACTATAAATACAGAAAAAACTCAAAATATATTTGATGAGCTTCAGACTAGTTTTGGCGGAAAGGTGGCTTTTGACTCAGACGAATATACATTAGAAGTTGAAAATAGTTTTGCTGAAGGTTCAATAATTGGCGCTTCTTTTAACGATAATATCTCTTACGTTCAATTTGACATGACATTTTCAACAGATATTAGACTAGATATTCTAAACGTAAAATCGTCGCCAATTTATTTTGCTTATTGTTCTAAAGGTAATTTATCGCATAGTTTTGGACTAAATGGTGAGGAGCGAAAACTCAAAACATTTCAGACGGCAATTGTTTCATCAAAACAAAATAAGGATAACGTTTTGTTTTTCGAGAAAGGAAAAAAAACAAAACTGACTTTAATTATTGTTGGAACTCAGATTGACGCTGCAAATCAGGCTCATTCTTTAAATCAGCAGGTAAAAGATACTTTTTTTGAAAATAACCAAACATCAGATTTCTTCTATATCGGATCTTATAATTTACAGATTGCCGAAAAAATCGAACAGCTTAATTCGATCACACAAACTGGAGTTGTTAGAAATTTATTGAAAGAAGGAATTATGAGAATCATTCTTGCGATGGAAATTCAACAGCATTCTGATGACTTGCATGCTTTTGCAAACGAGTCAAACGGATTGACATTGAGAGAACTAGAAGAAATAAAAGAACTTTCTGAATTTATAAAATCAAATCCAGAAGAAGCTTTTTCAATTAAATCTTTGAGCAAAAAATCTGGACTTTCTCCAAATAAACTTCAAGAAGGTTTTAAAATGATCCATAATCGCACGGTCAACGATTACATTACGCACATGCGAGTGCTTAAAGCAGAAATTCTTATCAGAACTTCTGATCTAAATATTTCAGAAATAGTGTATTGCATTGGTTTTACCAGCAGAAGCTATTTCTCAAAAATTTTCAAACAAAAATTCAACTGCAGTCCAAAAGAATATAAGTTTAATTTGAATTCTTTGGCTATTACGGCCTAATGGCCGAAGTTGCTAAGGTTCTGAGACGCTAAGATTCTAAGCTTTTTTGCCATCTCAAAAAAATAAAGTCGCTAGCTCTAAAGCAATATATAAAATAAAACCCTCAGATTTTGAGAACTCAAAATCTGAGGGTTTTATCATATACTTAAAATAAAAACTTAACACCTTGGCGTCTCAGAAGCTTAGCATGTTTCTAACGTCCAAATCGATAATAATCCAAATCTGTATTTTTTTTGTTGTAAAGTGAATCTAGAATAGAATTTGTTCCCAATATGCTGAAGGTGATTCCGTTTCCGCCGAAACCTAAAATGTAGTGTTCGTTTTTTCTCGGATTTGGCTTTCCGAAATAAGGAAGACCATCTTTAGTTTCTCCGAAAGTTCCTGCCCAGGAATAATCAATTTTAAAATTTAAATCTGGGAATCGTTTAAAAAATTGTTTTAAAAGGTATTGTTCTTTTTTAGGCAGCAATTTATCACGCTTATTGGTGTCTTTAAAATCTTCGTCTCCGCCACCCATTATAATGCGATTGTCTTCTGTAGTTCTTATGTAATGGTAAGGCGAAGCGGTATCCCAAAATATAGTATGCCTGAAATTTTCTGGAAGATCAGACTGGCTCTCAGAAGCAATTACATAAGTGCTTTTTAAATCGACCACTTTTTCCTTCAAAGTCTCTGTGCTTTCATAACCTGTGCAGTGTATTATGTGATCGGCCGTAATAACATGTTTTGAGTCTGTAGTGGCAATAATTTTACCTTTTTGATGCTGTATGGAAGCAATATTAGTACGGTCAAAAATCTGCATTCCTTTTTCATGACAATGAAACAGAAGATCACTGGCAAGTTTAAACGGATCCATAACAGCTGCAGTTTTAGATTCAATTCCTGCAATGGCATTCAGCCCCATTTTTTGCAATTCTGATCTGCCCAACCAGCTGATTTCAAAACCATGTTGCTTTCGGGCTTTAAACTCATTTTTTAAATAAGGCACATCTTTTTTTAAAGTAGTGAAATAAATGCTTTTTTTGAATTCGAAACCACAATCGCAACCTACTTCATCAATTATGTTTCGAAGGTCAAAAATTGCTTTTTTTCCATTCTGATAACTGTCTACGGCGCATCTTGTGCCGCGAAGTTTAATGAGTTGATGCAGTGGAACATCAATTTCATATTGGAGAAGTGCCGTACTTCCAGAAGTGCTTCCGCCACAAACATCGCGACGGTCTACAAGAACAATTTTTTTTCCTTCATTTAGTAATTTATAAGCAGTTAAAGCGCCTGTAATGCCGCCGCCAATTATTAAAATGTCGGTGGTAATATCAGAATCTATTGAAGGGTAACTTTGTTTTATGGCATTTTTTAACGGCCAATAGGTTTCAGTAGAGCTCAATTTCATTTTTTGGTTATTTTTTTAGAGGTATTCTTGGTAGTTTTTTTGATGTTATCTGGTTTTGTATTTTTTTCTTTTTTACGATTATGAAGTTCATTTGCTTCGGCAATGGAATGCGAAGTTCTTATAGTTCGGTCTTTCTTTGCCAATTGGCTCAAATGATGATAATATTTCTGGATAATGATCATCTCTTCTTCGGTCATATTTTCAATGTCGACTAAACTATTGCTGGATAATTCATTTGATGCCACGAGTTCATTTAGTTTTAACTGAATGGCAAGCGAATCTTTATTTTGCGCTTTTTGAATTAAAAAGACCATTAGAAAAGTAATAATGGTTGTGCCGGTATTGATGACCAATTGCCAAGTTTCAGAATAATCGAAAATAGGTCCCGAAGCCGCCCAGCCCACAACAAGGGCCAACGCACCAATAAAAGCTGGAGTACTCCCCGCAGCTTTAGATACTTTTGTAGCAAACTTTTCGAATGCACTGCTTTTATGTTGGGGTTTAGAACTCATTATTTCTTTGTTTTGGGGTTGCTTACTTTTTCTTCTCGAATAACTTTATTGTTTTTTTCATCATAAACAGCAGGATCAATTTCTTGCCCTGTCTTACTGAATATTTTAATTTTTGGAGCATCATGCGTTCCAGTAATTACGATCGGAAATCCGATGATTCCAAAAAGCGGAAGACCTAAACGCATTCTCAGATCCAAAAGCCCGTCAAAGCTTGTAGTTCCTTTAATGGTTGGCCTAAAACTGGCTACACTAAAGGTAAATGGCTCAATATTTATAAGATTTTTATCTATTGTCGATTTAATTTCAATTCCTTTCATATCAGGATTATTCAAACCGTTTTGCCCTGTTTTAGAACTGATTCCATCAAAAAGTTTCAATCCTTTAATTTTCACATCACGTAAATTAATCGTTCCTCCACCTTGCATTGATTCATAAATAGGGCCCATATTTCCGTTCAAATCTCCTTTTACCTTATAGTCGACAGAAATTATTCCGTGTGCTTTTTCAGCTGCTGTGACCATATCATGAAACATCGGAATTTCTTTGTAAGCTCTCTGTACATCAAAGTCTTTTGCCGTAAAATGAGCATCAAAATGTGCAGAGGTTGGAGACTCATCTTTATAAAAAGCATTAATCCCTAAAACACAGTCAATGATATTAAAGGTAATATTTTCTAAGTAAAATCCTTCTTTTTTTATACCTATTTTTCCATTTAGTTTGTTAAAAACCAATTTATTATATTCAATTTTATCTGCATTTGCATTTAAACTGACATTTAGGTTTTTCGGAATAATGACCACACCGCTCATTTTCGGATGATCTTCTTTGGCATATTCCACTTTAATGTCTCGATCATTATTTTCTCCTTCTTTGAGCGCCATAAATTCATCCACGTTAATCAATTTTGATTTCAGATTGAAATTACCGCTCAAAGTTCCTTTTGATTCTAAGAAGTAATTAATGGTGTTCAACAGATAGCCATTGATATCAAAATCTGATTTTCCATAAGCAGCATTGAATTTTTCAAACCACATTTTTTCGTTCTGAAAACGGAAATTTCCCTGTTTGATAAAGAACGCTTTCGGAAACAATTCGGAGGTTGCTTTTATATTTTTTAGAAGTAAAGTTCCTTTATTATCTAGTTTGTCATACTGACCCGTTGTGGCATAACTTTGTTTTCCTTTTAAAGAAAGATCAGCTTTGGCATAACCTGTTAAATCCAAACCTTTTTGTGAGAATACCTGATAGATTCTGCCCACATTCAACTCGCCTTTAATCTTTGCATTATAAGCCAAATCGCTAAAATCGGATAATGTAGCATTGACATAAACCGGGTTTCCTTCAAAAGCGAAAGAGAAAGGTGCCACAGCAATGATCAAATCTTGATAGGTTCCCGCTTTATTCAGCATATTGGCTATAAAAGTGATATTGGTAATAGGATTTGGATAATACTTTGTTTTTAGCCATCCGTTTCGCAAAGAAATACCGCCAATAGTTTTTGGGAATAATTTTTTTGAAGTGCTAAAAAGCCCGCGAGCCTGAATATCGGTTTTTAAAATTCCTTTTAAATCCATGTTTTCAAGCCCTAAGGCAGCATCTACTACAGCAAGGTCTAAAGCACCTTTTACACTTGCATTTATCGACATTTCGCTTAAACCTTTGCTGTGCAGATAAGCATTAAAATAATCTTTTTCGCCAACTTTAAATTTCAATGTTCTCAAATTAACCAGCAATTGTTCGGTATCCAGAGACGGGAGCATGGCATTCAAATTCATTTGAAAATCAGTTAAAGGTACAGGAGCATTTTTATAGTTTACCGAACCTTCGTTGATTTTTAAATTAAAAGCTAAGTTTGGTTTTTGTTTTTTCTGAACGTTGTAATCTCCTTTAAAACTAAGAAGCAAATCGCTTCTTCCTGAAATTTCTGTTTTTTCAAGCCACGTTAAATATTCGGGAGGCATTACAGACAGTAAATCTTTTACAGTTGTATTTTCAGAAGCTGCTTTTATATTGATTTTATATCCGTCTCTTAAAATGGTAAATAAACCTGTAAATTTTAGAGGCAGTTTATTGATATGAAGTTCATTTTTTTGAAGAATAAAGGTAAGTGCATGCGTATTGATGCGGGTAATTAAATCGGCGCTCACTTTTTTTCTTCTCAAATAGCCAGTTCGATCATAAAAGAAATCTAGATTATCAATTTTTGCATCGGTTGCGAGGTCAAAAATATCTTCACTCAAATTTCCTTTTCCTATATAATTAAAGCCTTTTGCGTCAACCAAAATCTTTGCGGAACGGTCGTTATATTTTACATGACAGTTTTGTAAATCAATGCGTTCTAGTCGAATTGCAGTTCCTTCTTCAGGAGCATTCGGATCTTCTTTTTTATCTCTGTCTTCAGGAGCTACATAAATGTTATAATTGGCCTGACCTTTTTCATTGACCATTACATTAATCAAAGCATCAGAAACATACAGTTTGTTGATTTTAACTTCGTTATCAAAAAGCAATCTCTTAATGTCAATTCCAAAAGCGACCTGATCTGCTTTTAGCAATGTATCATTGCTGAAAGGCTTAGAACCCGTTAATGACAAATCATCAAGAGCAACAGTTAGTGAAGGGAAATGTGTAAAAAATGACAGCTTAGATTTAGTAAATTCCAATTTGGTATCCAGACGTTCGTTGGCGATTTTCTTTACTTCTGAGGCAATTTTTCCAGGAAAAAGCAGCGGAATTATAAACAGCAAAAACAGAATCACTGCAATTGTAATTCCAGTAATTTTTAAAACTTTTAAGGCGGTATGTTTTATTGAACTAGGCATATACTTTTTGATTGTGAATTATAAATTGTGAATTATGAATTGTGAAACATACGCTCAGGAAAGCATAAAATGAGAATTGGAATTTTGGAACTTAAAATTTGGAATTATTTTTTGGCATCTTCCTGTTTTTGCTGTTCTTCTTTCTCTTTCTGTTCCTTTTCCTTGGCAGCTTTTTCCTGTTCCTCTTGCTTCTCTTGTCTTGCTTCTTGTTTCTCTTTTTTCGCTTCCTCTTGTTTTTCTTTTCTTTCCTCAGCCTTCTCCTTTTTCTCCTTTTCTTTTTTCTTGAAGTAACCTCTAAAAAGGAAATTACTTTTTGCAGCTTCCATATTTTCGCTGAAACCTTTTGTTCCAGTTTCTAGATTAGAAAGCGTATTCGAAACGCTGTTGGCCATTTTATCGTCTTTCACCAATCTTGCTAAAGCACCGTTCCCATTGTTCATGCTGTGGCTGAAAATGGCAAGTTCCTCAGAAATGATACCGACATTATCTACACTTTTCTTCACGCTTTTCATCAGATCCTGCATTTCAATTCCGTCAACAGAAGCAATCTGTCCGTTGTCTTCGATAACTTTTTTAGATTTGGCGCCGGGTGAAATGGTCAGCACTTTGTCGCCCATTAGACCATCTGAACCAATACTGGCTGTTGCATCGGTTTTAATAAATTTTCGAACTTCTTCTTTCATTACTAAAACCACTACGACTGTTGAGTCATTTTTTAGCTGAATTTGTTCTACGGTTCCCACATTAATTCCAGAGAAACGAACATTGTTTCCGACTTCTAAACCGCTTACCGTTTTAAATTGAGAAGTAATATGAAAGGTAGATCCGAAAAGGTTTTGCTGCTTTCCGATAAAGTATACGGCCATTATAAAAAGCAGTAAACCTATCGTTACAAACATTCCCAATTTCCAAGTATATCCAGATTGCTTTTCCATGATTTCTATTATTTATTTTGCTTTATTCAAAAAATGAGCGTACCCATTCGTCTTCGTCTTTTTCTAATTCTTCGTATGTTCCTTCGGCGTGAATCACACCCTCTTTTAAAACCACAATTCGGTCGGCGGTCATTTTTGCGCAGGCCATATCGTGGGTGATAATAATCGAAGAGGTTTTTTGTTTGTGTTTAATGTCCAGAATCAATTCACTTATTTCTCTTGATGTTATAGTGTCCAAACCCGTTGTGGGTTCGTCATACAAAATGATTTCTGGTTTTAAGATTAAAGTGCGAGCCAAACCAATTCTTTTTCTCATACCACCCGAAAGTTCAGACGGCATTTTATCTACGGCATCTGCCAGTCCCACATTTTCTAGCGCTTCCATTACTTCGTTTTCAACTTCTTCAGGGCTTAAATCGCGTTTGTGTTTGGTCAATGTAAAAGCGAGATTTTCTCTAACTGACATCGAATCGTAAAGTGCTCCGCTTTGGAACAAAAATCCGATTCGGACTCTAATTTCATTCAGCTCGCTTTTTGAGATATTAAGAACGTTTTGATCAAAAACTTTAATTTCGCCTTTGTCTGGTTCAATCAATCCCACAATACATTTTATGGTAACCGATTTTCCAGAGCCTGAACGTCCTAAAACCACTAAATCTTCGCCTTTATTCAAAGTGAGATTTACGCCTTTTAAAACGGCATTATCTTTACCAAAAGTTTTATGCAGATCTTTAATCTCGATAATTGGAGTCTGATCTTTTTCTTTTGTTTTAGGTTCTTTATGTAATTTTTCCTTCATCATTTTAAAAGAATAAATCGGTTATTTGTACAGCGACCATATCGATAATAAAAATGCTCAACGATGCTGTCACCACAGCAGAATTGGCAGCTTGTCCCACGCTTTCTGTTCCGTTAGAAGCATTAAAACCTTTGTAACAGCCAATAATTCCGATAAAAAATCCAAAGAAGAAAGTTTTGAGAGTGGCTGGAAGCAGATCTAAGTATTCTAAAGACTGTACAATCTGGGTTAAAAAGCGGTAAAAGTTGACATCGCCATGAATGTTAATGCCTACATAACCGCCAATAATTCCAATGGCATCTGCAAAAAACACCAAAATAGGAACCATCAAAGTACAGGCTAAAACTCTGGTCACTACCAAATAGTTGTACGGATTTACCGCTGACACTTCCATGGCGTCAATCTGTTCTGTAACTTTCATCGATCCTAGTTCGGCACCGATTCCAGAGGAAATTTTTCCTGCACAAATCAAAGCAGTGATTACTGGAGCAATTTCTCTTATTAGAGAAAGCGCCACCATTCCAGGAAGCCAAGATTCGGCACCAAATTTCACCAATGTTGGGCGTGATTGAAGCGTAAGCACCAGCCCCATAATAAAGCCTGTGATAGCAACGAGTGGGAGAGATCTATAGCCAATGACATAACATTGTCTGAGAAACTCTTTGGTCTCATAAGGCGGAATCAAAACTTCCTTAAAGAACCTTTTGGCGAATATAGTCGTCTCTCCAATTTCGGCGAATGTATTTTTAATATTGAGAATCAAAATGGTTTTGTTTTTAGTGTGAATTATGTAATTTGAAAATCAATTATTTAACAGTTTTTTTCAACTCATTAAATTCTATACGAAAGTTAGCCCTATACTTGTTAAAATATATTACACAACTTTTTTGAAGCCTTATATAATTTTCATAAACACGCAATAATTCAAATAAATTGACGTTTTGAGACCAAACAAAAAATCCCTTTCATTACGAAAGGGATCTAAATTGATTTTTACTTTTTAGCTAAATATTTATTCTGTAAATTTTTTAAATATAGAACTGGCTACATGACCACCAAATCCAAAAGTATTACTCATTGCATAATTCACTTCTCTCGATTGTGCTTTTCCAAGAGTTAGATTAAATTTGTCTGCAAAATCTCCTTCTACGTTTTGAGTGTTTATAGTTGGTGGTACAATATTTTCTTGAACAGATTTTATGCAGGCAATTGCTTCAATTGCTCCTGCACCGCCAAGTAAATGTCCAGTCATTGATTTTGTGGCACTTATATTCGCGTTTGGATTTATTCCAAATACTTTTTCAACAGCTTTAAGTTCACTTAAATCACCAGTTGGAGTAGAAGTTGCATGGGCGTTAATGTAATCAATTTGATTTGGTGTAATTCCAGCTTCTTCTAAAGCGAGTTCCATTCCTAAAACGGCACCTTCACCTTCAGGATGAGTTCCTGTTAAATGGTAGGCATCGGCAGCTAATCCGCCACCAACAATTTCGGCTAGGATTACTGCATTTCGTTTTATAGCATGTTCATAGCTTTCTAAGATAACAACTCCGGCCCCTTCGCCCAAAACAAATCCATCTCTTGTGATATCAAAAGGGCGTGAAGCTTTGGTGTAATCTTCATTTAATGTAGACAATGCTTTTGAAGCATTGAAACCTCCAATTGAAGATTCTGAAACCGAAGCCTCAGAACCGCCGCTAATAATCATATCGGCTTTGCCCCAGCGAATGTAATTAAATGCATCTATGATGGAAGTATTACTCGCAGAACAAGCCGCAGCTGTAGTGTAATTTATTCCTCGAAGACCATATTTAATAGAAATAACTCCCGAAGCTATGTTAACGATTCTTTTTGGTATAAAAAAAGGACTAAATCGTGGAGATCCATTTCCTAGTTTATATTCTCCAAATTGTTCTTCAAAAGTTGATATGCCTCCGTCACCGCAGCCCCATATTACACCAATTCTGTTTTTATTTAAGTTTTCAAAATTGATATTGGCATTTTTTATGGCTTCGTCTGTAGCATGCAGAGCATACTGTGTAAAAAGATCGTATTTCCTAATCTCATTTTTTTCGAAAATATGCTGTACATCAAAGTTTTTAACCTCACATGCAAATTTAGTTTTGAAATGTGTTGTATCAAATCTTGTAATTGGAGCGGCGCCGCTTACTCCATTTATTAATGAATTCCAATATTCCTGAACACTATTTCCAATCGGAGTTACTGCCCCTAATCCTGTTATGACGACTCTTTTCATTATTTCTTAGGTCTTAATTCTGTTAATATTGTTTCTTTTACCAATTCAAAATCATCGTCGCTTGTTAGTCTTGATAGCTGGACGATCGCGACCATGTTGGTAATTATCATTATGGCTTTTGTTCTAGGTAACATTTCATAGGCAAATTGGTTAAGTTCTTTTCCTTCGATTAAAATTTCAGTTAGCCAATTGATTACAATTTGGGCAAATTTCTGAAGTTCTGTTTTTATGGAATTGTCTAGTGTATTTAAGTCTGTAGCTAATGATCCTACTATACAGACCTTATTTTCCTTTTTAATTTGTGTCTGAACCTCTAAAAAAGCTTGAAGTTTTACTAATGGAGACTCATTGGCAACTTTTTTCTTTAAAGCTTCACATCTTGCAATATGTTCCTTAATGGTCGCTACGCCAAGATCTGATTTTGTTGGGAAATGATAATGAATAGAAGCCGTTTTTATGCCTATATCATTAGAAATATCTTTAAAGCTAAAGGCATTGTAGCCTTTATCTCGAATAAATTGATCTGCTTTATCTATAATATTTTCTTTTGTAGTCATAGCGATAATTTTTACGGCAAAAATACTACCTATTAGTAGATAGGCAAATTTATTTCAATATATTTTATAAACAAAAAATCCCTTTCATTAAGAAAGGGATTTTCAGGGTTTAAATGAAGTATTTGGTTAGCTTCAATTTCTTTTGTTATAAATTTATAGCAATGCCGCTTCGTGATTTCATTAAAGGAATGACACGTGATTGTGACATGGCCAGTTTTTCCATTAATAATCTTGCGGTTAAATAGCAAACTGTAGATTCTGCACCTTGATTTAGGTTGACATTATGTTTCTCAAGCCCGTCGTAACCACCACCGCTTACTGGATTATACATAATCTGGTTCAAATGATTTTTTCCTAAAAACCAGTTAAATGCGGCTCTCATTTTCTTTTTGTATTCTGGGTTTTTAAAGGCATTATAAAATGCATTTAAAGTCTGAATCGTGTAGGTAACATCAATTGGCTGTTCTCCGTACTGGCTTGGTTCTGAACCTTTATGATGCCAGCTTTGGTTTGAAATAGCTTTGAAAGTTCCTTTTATAAACGTTTTTGAAATCAAGAAATCTAAAGAGTCCAATGCTACTTTTTTGTAAACTGGTTTATTGGTAATTAAATAAGCGTAAAGCATTGATTCTGGCAAAATGCTGTTTCCATACGTTAGATAATTTTCAAACCATTGCCAATCTTCTGTGGCAGTGTCTTCGTAATTCGCCAGCAATTTTGCATTTAGCTTATTGATGATAGCTGCAACATACAAATTCGGAATGGTTGAATGGTATAAATACAATCCTTTTGTAGCAAAACCAATTGAACGAGGCGATTGGATATTTTCAGCCCATTTTAAGGTATTCAATAAACATTTGGTTGCCTTTTTACTTATAGCTTCTGGGAGAATATCCGACATAGAAACAACAGTTCCTAAAGCCCAAATGGCTCTTGCATTTGAATCTTCAAGATTTACTTCGGCATTTTGCTCAATATGTTCGCGGTTTTCCTTATCGACATAATTGATAAAATCTCCTTTTGGTTTCTGACAACGCTGAATGAAATCTAAATAAATTAAGATATAAGCGAGATCATCTTTGTCTTGAGTCAGTTTATAATGCATGCAAAACGCTATTAAAGCTCTTGCATTATCATCTAAAGTATATCCAGAATCTAAATCCGGAATAGAAATTTTACTGAACTGAATAATTCCTAATTCTGTAGTCAGTTTTTTGATATGTTTCAGCTGAATAGGAGGGTAACTGTATTTAATTTCTGAAGGATTTTTGAACAGGTTTTTATAAGTATTCATTTGCGTGATGGCAACATTTTCCCATGATGAAGCTCTCATTTTGGTAAATGAATTAATTCCCATTTCGTGTCTTAAATTCTCATCTTCAATCAATTTAATTGCTGCGGCCGCAAATTGATCTGCATCTCCAATATCACATAAAATTCCAGAATCTGGAGTTAAAACCTCTCTGGTGTGCGGAATTTTAGATGCCACGATCGGACACGCACAACTCATCGCGTAAGCAAATGTGCCGCTCACTGCCTGATTCGGGTCTTTTGACGTAAACATATAAATATCTGTTGCTTTTAAATATTCTAAGAGCTCATCGGTATCCAAATATTTATTTATGAAGCGTACATTGTCTTGAAGATTTAATTCTTTAACTAAACCTTCCAATTTATCACGATACGTGTCAATTCCGTCTTTAATTAAGTTAGGGTGTGTTTTGCCAATAATAAGATACAAAGCATTTGGCGCTTTTTCGATAATTTTTGGCAGAGCCTGTAAGCCTGTTTCTATATTTTTACCTTCGCCCAAAAGTCCGAAAGTAGCCAAAACCAATCTATCTTGAATTCCTAATTTTTCTTTTGCCTGTTCTGGAGTTTCGTATATCACAATATGAGTTCCATGAGGCACGCAAGTAATTATTTCTTCATTGATATCGTAGTCTTTGATTAAAATTTCTTTTGATTTATTAGTCATCACAAAAACCGAATTGCTGTAGTCCAATAGCAGTCTTACGAATGTTCTCAATTCGTCATTCGGATTCGGAATTACACTATGAAACGTAAACGTAACAGGTGCTTTAATAACATTTAAAAAATCTAAAAGATGGTCACCGTAATTTCCTGAAAACAAACCAAATTCATGCTGAATATGCACTAATTTCACAGTTTCATCTTGATTAATTTCCTCGGCAACTCTAGCGTATTCTTCTCGATTTTTAGTGTTTAAGGTAAATGCCTGCGTTGGCTGATCTTTGGGTTTATCAACAAGTTCACATATTTCGCATTTGATAGATTTACCGTAAACATCTGTGATTCCTTTGATGGTATCTTGAGTATAGGTTGCTATGCCACATTGCGTAGGCGGAAAAGTAGATAAAAAAACGATTTTTGATTTATTTGATATTGTTTTCATGAGAGTTCATTTTTAATTCGGTTAATAACTCGTTAAGGTTCAGAGATGCCACCGCAATCTTATCATCGGCAGCGCCATAATAAATATATAGTTGGTCATCAAAAATGGCAGTCCCTGTCGGGAAAACCACATAATTGACATAGCCATGTCTTTCGTAATATTCTGAGGGAGTAATAATGGGTTTTGGCAGTCTTGCAATAACTTTTGACGGATCTTCTAAATCCAGTAAAACAGCTGCGGCATGATAAACCAAACCTTTCTCTCTCCTTTCAGCAGCATGATAAATTAAAAGCCAGCCGTCTGCTGTTTCTATCGGCGGGGCTCCAGGACCAATATGACTTGTTTCGTGATCATATTTTGGTTCCATTACAATATGATCGGGAAGATTTTTTAAATAGTTTTTCCAAAAATCTTCTGTCAGTTCTGATTTCTTTTCAAACGAAAAAATCTGAATGGATGGAAATAAGCGATGCAGGGCAACAAACTTTCCATTAAATTTCTTCGGAAAAAGAACCACATTTTTATCCCATACAAACAGATTCTCTTTAATAGTTTCCGTAAGCGGATAATTTCTTTCCATATTAAAAGCTAAGATCTTTGCAATGCTCGGATTCTGTAAATGCTTTCTAATAAGATTTGTAAATTCATTAAGAATAAATTTTGGCGTTATAATTCCCTTCTTCTTAAAAATTTTTAAATCTTTTGAAACTGCCAAAGCGCCACAAGCATTAATTCCATCATAAGTAACGTAAGTCATGTAAAACCTGTCGTCTATTTTAGTGATTCTCGGATCTTCTACACCATGAATCTCATAAATGTAATCTGGCACAAAAACCGGCTGAGTGCTTCTTTCAACTAATGTAGTTGGACCTTCAAAACGACAATATCCAATGGTTGAAAAATTTCCTCTTTTGGCCGCTCTGTAAAACATGTGTACAGTATTTCCGTCTTGATAAATGGCAGGATTTAAAACACCTAATTCCTCAAAAGCCCGATCTGTTTTTTCTAAGATGACACCATGTTTCCTAGCTTCTTCCATTACCTTTAAAAATTTTATCTAAAATTACTTTGAGATGGAAGCGGCAATTAATCCAATCGATCAAAAAATTAACTCAAAAGCGTAAACATGGTAATTCTGTAAGGCTTTGAAATAATAGTGAAAGTGGCGTGGGTTCTAGTGTTGTTTTAGTTTTATTGAGATAATAATAAAGCGCATAGAGTTAACAAGATTTGTAGGAATAAAAGAACTTTGAGATAAACAAAAAGGCTTATAAAACAGTCATATTAAGAACTTAAAAATCAAATATTATGTTACGTTGGACAGTTATATTTATCATTTTGGCTATTATAGCCGGAATTTTTGGTTTTGGCGGAATTGCCGCTGGAGCCGCAAGTATTGCAAAGGTTTTATTCTTCATCTTTTTAGTGCTATTTATTATATCATTAATAACAGGAAGAAGAAAAGTTTGATTTTAAGGGGACAAAGTTCCAGAGTTACAAAGTGTCAAGTATTTTAACCTTTGTAACTTTGTCTCTTTGCAACTTTGTCCCTTCAATTAGTACCATTTTGCATAATATTTCCGAGTTATAAATGCTATCGGAATCCCTACACAAAAAATCACAATAAGTATAGAAAGCAATAGCGGAAAATCTAGTTTTTTTTCTGGTAAAACTGGAAATACGATGGGGAGAACCACAAGATTCATTACAACCCAAATAAAGAAGCCATAAGAAACTCCCGAGAGTAAAGTGTTTATTTTAAAAAATGGGATATAAGGGAAAATCTTAAAATAAAACCAAGCAAAAATAAAAGCAATTAAGAAATGAAGTCCCAAACCCACAAAAGTCATTTCTGTTCCTGCTGTATAAGCCTCTTTTTTAAAAATTCCGCTTGCAATAGATTGTAAAATTTTTTCGGCTGTTGTTTTATGTAATATTCCTGCATAAATCAAAATAGCGGCAGTAATATCTAATGTCCCTGCAACTAAACCAGATGAAACAATGGTTCTAACTTTTGATCTCATAAAAATTGTTTTGAGTTAAATACTGATTTATTGTTTTTTAATATGTTCGTAAATCGATTTTAACTGCTGCGTATGTCTCTGCGTGTGCACAATGGCAAAATGAAGCCATTCGTAAATCGTGAAATATTCAAAACCAGGTACTTTAGCATCCAAGCATGTCAGTGTTAAATCGTAAGTTTCTGCAGCTTCAAACAAATCATTTTGTATTTTTTTTACAGAAGCCAGCAGAGTGCCTTTTTCATACTCAATAGCAGGAGGTTTTATGTTTTCGGGTGATTGATATTTAGTAGTATAATCTAAAAAGATGGAGTCGAGTCCTTTTACGTTTTCGTCAGGTTCTCTATTGGTTTTTTCGGTTTTTCCAGCAAATAGCATGGTAAGACCTGAGCAGGCTAGAATACAGTGCTGTACGGTTTGTCCAGCCGTCCAGCTTCCTTCAAACGGAACAACATTGATTTCTTCTTTTGAAAAAGAAGAAAGTAAGTCGCCCAATTTACTGTAGGTTTCCAGTATGGTATTTTGAATAGCGCTCTTCATTTTTTTAATTTTAGAAATTGAAAATTCGACAGTATAGGTTTACCGATTGGTTAAGAAAACCTCAGTACATAATCTGGCGAAATTAAATTTATAGAATTAGGGGAAATGATACTCCTTCAAATATACAATAAAAAATATTAAAATGCTATAATTCAGGTATTTGAGAAGTGTTAATTTTTAAGGAAGCACTTCGCAGAAGTAACCGTGCGAATTTAAAATGTCGATAATTTTTGTATTCGAAATGGCGGGTGCATGAATGCGGAGGATTTTGTCACAATCTTCTAAATCGAAGTTGATCGAGCCGTTGGGATAGTGCTCAAGAAGCTTCTCAATGATGATGTTGCATTGAGATTCTTCTTGAACATTTGTTTTAAAAACTTCAATCATAAAGTTTTGATTTTTAGAGCGCTATATTTTTATAACGTTGTATTCTGTGATATGTTACATAAGAAATAATTAAAACTGCAAAAACAATTAAAGGAAAGAATCCTTGAAAACCGATTCCGTCAACCGCAAAATGGCTTATGGAAGCAAAAATGAAATCAAAAGCAAATCCTGCATAAGCCCATTCTTTGATTCGCCCTGGCACTTGTGGAATAATTAAAGCTAAAACGCCAAGGATTTTAAACACGACTAATGCATTTCCGAAATATTCTGGATAACCCAAATGTTTGATTCCTTCTTTGGCTAATTCTGTTTGAGAAGTCAATGCCGGCATAACGCCTTCAAATAAAAAGATTAAAATAGTAGTAGTCCAGAAAATGATTTTGGTTGTCTTCATTGGGTATTTGTTTAAAAGATTATTAGTTAATGTATTACAAATGTACTATTCTTATTTTTTAACAAAATACCTATTTATGACTATTTTGGGGGCATTTGGGACATTCTTGATTTTAGATTTTAGAAGTTAGATTTTAGATTGAAAATAGTTCTCGCAAAGGCGCAAAGGCGTAAAGTTTTTATTTTAAAGCCACAGATTCAAAAGATTTAAAGGATTTGTTTCTCGCAGATTTGGCAGATTATTTATTAAAAAATCTAATCTGCTTAATCTGCCAAATCTGCTAGAGCTAAAAAAAAAATTGCGACTTCGCGACCGAATTGGAATTGGATTTTAAAATTTGGAATTTAACTCAGTTGATAATTCGTAATCGTAAACAAATCCTCAAAACCTAATCTCGTATAAATGCCTTTTCCTAATGCAGAAGCTTGTAGTTGCGCATATTCGCAATTGGCATCAATAGCTTCATTGATAGCAAATTTCATGATTTCTTCTGCGAAACCTCTTTTGCGCATTTCTGGGATTACGCCGACACCGTGAATTCCCATTGTTTTGTAGGTTTGAAAAAGAGTAAGCGTTCCAATCGCTTTTCCTTCAAAATGAACTAAATAAAACTTTGCATTTTCGTAATTAGCAATCAAGGTTTCTTTGCTGATTACATAACTAAAAGACATTGGATAAATATCTGACCAGGTTTTGGCATCTTCTTCATTTAAAACTCTCTTGAAAGTAAGATTGTTTTGAAGCGGAAATTTTTCTCCCAGTTTTAAAGCCATCGCTACAAGCTGAATTCGGATATGAAAGCCATTTTTTTCGAAAATTTCTTTCGAATTGCTTCCAAAAATATCCCAATACGGAATAACCAAACCTGGATTTTTCTCCATCGTTTCCTGAATCTGCAGAAAGTTTTCTTCGGTAATATCTTCTCTAGACCATAATCTATTTGGCCAGCCTGAGTTTTTTATTTGAGAAAATTCAAAAGGATCATTTTTATGATAAGAAAGGAGCGGAGTTGCAACAGTTTTCCAAAGAGTGGTGAGATTGTCAATATTGTCTTTAATGAGGTTTATATGGTTCATTGTTATGACGAGTTTTAATTATAGCACAAAGATAAATTGGTTCTCTTAGAAAAGCCTTTACATATGTTGATTCACGAATCTTTTTCCAGACTTTTTCTGATTCGGCTTAACTGCGTTGGCGTAATGCCTAAATGCGAAGCAATATGCAATAACGGAACCCGATCGGCGATTGTTGGGTGCGTTTCAAGAAGATTAAGGTATCTTTCTGTCGCATTCTGCATAACTAGCGCGACTTCTCTTTGTTCTTTTTCTATAATCCAGTTTTTCTCTAAATAGGCAATGTAGAAGGTTTTAAGATCATCATTTTCGCTAATCAATTGGATATATTTTTTGTAATTAAGTCTGATTAAAATACAATCTTCTAAAGCTTCGATCGTAAAACTAGAAGGAGTTTGCAGTATTGATGAAACTTTAGAGCATGCCAGTTTGTTTTCGAGAAAAAGGTTTTTGTTATAGAAATTTCCTTGTTCGTCTGTAATAAAAGTTCGTAAAATTCCTTTTGCAATAAAATAGAGATTTTTGCAGATTTCCCCATTTTCTAATACTATTTCTCCTTTTTTGACGGTCTGGAAATGTGTTAAGTTTTCAATTGATTTCCATGACTTTTCAGAAATAGGAGCGTAACTTTCGAAATATAATTTTAGATTGTTGAGGTATGTTTCTTTGTTGAAGGTCATAGATTGTTTTGTTTTTGCCACAATCCCGATAGCTATCGGGACTAAGGCATAAAGTTTATTGCCACGAATTTCACGAATTTTCGCGAATTATTTTTATAATTAGAGAGAAAAGAAATTAGTAAAAATTAGTGAAATTCGTGGCAAACAAAAAAACTTCGCGTCCTAGCGCCTTTGCGGCAAAACGTAAAAAACGCCATGAAACCTAAGTTCCACAGCGTTTTCATCTCAAAAAATAAATAATTAACGGGTAATGTAACGAGGTATTATTTCCAGCCTCCGCCTAAAGCGCGGTATAAATCTGTATTGGCTGTAAGCTGTTGTCTTTTAATATCAGCAAGTTCCAATTCGCTTTGCAAAAGATTCGCTTGAGCTGTTAAAACTTCAAGATATTCTGCCAAACCATTTTTGAACAAAAGATTTGCATTTTTAATAGCCTGCTGTAATGTTTTTACTTTTTCTTTCAAGAAAGTTTCTTGCTGCTGTAATTTTTCTACTTTAACCAAAGCATCAGAAACTTCGCTTACCGCAACCAAAACCGATTGTCTAAAAGCTAAAACGGCTTTTTCTCTTTCTGCTAAAGCAATATTATATTGCGTTTTAAGTCTTTTGTTATTCAAAAGCGGTTGTGTTAAACCTCCTGCAACAGTTCCGAATAAAGAAGCCGGAATGTTGAACCAATTGCTGGTTTCAAAAGAGTTTACGCCGCCTTGAGCCGTAATTCTGAGAGCTGGGTATAAATCCGCTTTCGTGATACCGACATTTGCGTTGGCGACTTTAAGAGCCAATTCTGCACTTTTTACATCAGGTCTTCTGCTCACTACGGCAGAAGGAATTCCAATTGCTGTATTGTGTTTCACTTCTAGTGCGCTTAACTTAACGGATCTTTCTTTTGAATTCGGAAAAGAGCCAGTTAACACACTCAAAACATTTTCCTGAATCGCAATGTTTTGTTCCAATAATGGAATCAATTGTGCTGAGTTTAATTTCTGTGCTTCCGATTGTTGAATCGCTAAATTGGTTACCTGACCAGCATCGTATTTTAATTTGATAATATTCGTTGTACTATCATTTAAACGAAGGTTTTGTCTGGCAATATCCAATTGTGCGTCTAACATCAAAAGATTATAATATCCTCTAGAAACATTAGCCACAATATTGGTCTGCAATGCTTTTTTTACTTCTTCAGATTGAAGATATCCTGCGTAAGCCCCTTTCTTTTGGTTTCTGATCTTTCCCCAAATATCAGCTTCCCAAGAAAGAGAAGCTCCAGCAGAATAGTCGTCAATATGTTTGGCGCCAATGGCCTGATTTAAGTTTAATCCTGTAAAACTATTGTCTGACGGATTGCTTGTACTGGCATTAACGAATAAGTTAACTTGAGGCACATTTCCCCATTTTGACTGTGTAAAACGGTATTGTGCAATTTCGATGTTCTTTTCGGCAATCTGAAGGTCGTTGTTTCTGGCAACGGCACTGTCAATTAATTTGATAATATCTTTTTCTGTAAAGAAATTTTTCCACTCCACATCGGCAATACTGGTTGTATCACTCGAAACCGATGCATTCCTGAAATTCTCAGGAAATGCATCTTTTGGAGTTTCAATATCCTTAGAGACTTTACAGGATATTAAAGTCGTGATCAGAATGGCGAAGGTCACGATTTTGGTTATATGATTTTTCATTAGTCTTTTTATTAAATTTCTACCCGTTGGGTTTATTCTTTTCAACACATAGAGACATAGTTTTTTGAGGCTCTAGAAAGGCGTTTCACTTGTTTTAAATGCACATAGTTTTGCTATGTGTTGAAACTAGTTTCTTCTAATCTCTCTTTTAGACATACAATTCTATGTCTCTATGTGTTAAAATATATTTTTTTAAATCTCACTAGCAGATTAAATTTCTGTACAAGTATCTTTTCTAGTTTCAAGATCTCTAGAGATTCTGTACGATATATATCCGATGCCAAATATGATGGCGACAAGTATGGTTGTGATATAGTTTTCCATTTATTATTTTTCTTCGTTATGAATTACAGCGATTGGTTTTCCGCTCACTTTTTCTTGTAAATGCTGGAAAATGATGAATAAGACAGGGATGATGAACAAACCTAGAATTACTCCTGAAAGCATCCCTCCAGCTGCCCCGATACTGATGGAGTGGTTACCTTGTGCTGATGGACCTTTGGCACTCATCATTGGTATTAATCCCACCACAAAAGCAAGAGACGTCATGATAATTGGTCGCAAACGTAATTTTGCTGCCATAATTGAAGCTGCTACTAATCCTTGTCCTGATCTTCTTCGCTGTGCTGCAAACTCCACAATCAAAATGGCATTTTTAGCGAGAAGCCCGATCAGCATGACAAGAGCAACTTGTACGTAAATGTTGTTTTGAATTCCTGTTAAACCAATAGCAGCGAATACTCCAAAAATACCTGCAGGAATTGACAAGATTACTGCCAAAGGCAAAATGTAACTTTCGTACTGTGCAGCAAGTAAGAAATAAACGAATATCAAACACAGTAAGAATATAGTTGCCGATTGTCCTCCTGACGAAATCTCCTCACGCGTTTGGCCCGAGAATTCAAACCCGTAACCTGCAGGCAATTGTTGTGCTGCTACTTCTTCAATAGCTTTAATGGCATCTCCTGAACTAAATCCTGGTTTCGGAATCGCATTAATTGAAATTGAGTTAAACAAATTATATCTAGAAGCGGTTTCAGAACCATAAATACGAGTCAGTTTTACTAAAGTATTTATCGGCACCATTTCGCCTGTTTTGTTTTTTACAAAAACTCTGTCAATTGAAGTCGGATCGGCTCTGTCTTCAATATCTGCCTGAACCACTACACGGTAATATTTACCAAATCGGTTAAAGTCAGATGCTTGTGCGCTACCAAAGTACGCTTGCATTGTTTGTAAAATGTCTTTTACATTAACACCCAATTGATTTGCTTTTTCGTCGTTAACTTCCAATTGCAATTGTGGATAATCGGCTTTGAAAGAGGTAAAGGCAACGGCAATCTCAGGACGTTTCATTAATTCTCCGATAAAATTCTGAGAAACTCCACTGAATTTATCCAGTTTTCCTCCTGTTTTATCTTGCAGCACTAAATCCAATGCTTCAACGTTGCTAAATCCTGGAACGGTTGGGAAACTGAATACGAAGAAACTTCCTCCAGAAATAGATCCCAGTTTACCACGAACCTGATTCATGATTTCGTCAATATTTTTTATTTCTCCACGTTCTTCGTTTGGTTTAAGCAATACGAAAACTACTGCAGAAGATGGGCTCGTAGAGTTAGTCAGCAAGTTGAAACCTGAAATTGCGGTTACAAATCGAGAAGCGTCTAGTGCTTTTAAAGTATTCTCAGCTTCTGTCATTACTTTTTGAGTTCCGTCTAATGACGTTCCAGATGGCGTATTTACTGCAATCGCAATAAATCCTTGATCTTCTGTTGGAATAAACCCAGAAGGAGTTGTTTTTACCATCACTACTGTTGCCAAAGTAATTAAAGCTAATCCGCCTAAACTCAACCATTTTCTTCTGATTAAGAATTTAATTCCGCCAACGTAACGATTGGTAAGCGATTCAAAACTGCTGTTGAAAGCACTGAAGAATTTTTCTTTAAATCCTTTTTTCTGATAAGGTTCATTGTGATCGTGTGCTCCGTGATTATCTTTTAAGAATAATGCAGCAAGCGCTGGACTCAATGTTAAGGCATTTACAGCCGAAATTACAATTGCAATTGCCATTGTAAAGGCAAACTGACGATAGAATACTCCTGTTGAGCCTTCCATAAAACCAACCGGCAGGAATACAGCAGCCATTACCAGCGTAATCGAGATAATAGCACCCGTTATTTCGTGCATTGCTTCATGGGTGGCGATTTTCGGAGACAAACGTTTGTGCTCCATTTTCGCATGCACCGCTTCGACTACCACGATGGCATCATCGACCACAATACCAATCGCCAGAATTAAGGCGAAAAGTGTTAAAAGGTTGATCGAAAATCCGAATAACTGCATGAAGAAGAACGTTCCTAAAATTGCTACAGGTACAGCAATAGCCGGGATTAATGTTGATCTAAAGTCTTGCAGGAAGATAAATACCACAATGAATACTAAAATGAAAGCTTCAATTAAGGTATGTTCAACCTGTTCGATAGATTGGTCTAAAGATACTTTTGTACTATAGAAAATATTGTGTTTAATGCCTTTTGGAAAATCTTTAGAAGCTTTTTCCATCATTTTGTTAATGGCAATCTGAATATCATTTGAGTTGGATCCAGCTAATTGGATAACCCCAATTACAATTCCTTTTTTACCATTTAAACGAGTTAAACTGTTGTAAGAGTAAGCTCCAAGTTCAACTCTCGCTACATCTTTTAAGCGAAGTACTGAGCCATCTGCATTAGAACGTATAGCAATATTTTCATAATCTTCTGGTTTGGTTAATTTTCCTTTGTATTTAATAACGTATTCAAAAACCTCTTTGCTTCGCTCTCCAAATTTACCTGGAGCCGCTTCCAAACTTTTGTCCTGAATAGCGCCCATAACTTCGCTTGGTGTTACTTTATAAGCTGACATCTGTGTTGGATTCAGCCAAACACGCATAGAGTAATCTTTTACACCACCAAAAATACTGGCAGAACCTACACCTGGAATACGTTTTAATTCCGGAATGATATTAATTTGTGCATAGTTGGCAACAAAGGTTTGATCGTATTTTGCTTCATCGTCAGTATACATACCAATCGCCATGATGAAACTGTTTTGCTGTTTAGCGGTAATAATACCTTGCTGAACAACCTCGGCTGGCAATTGGCTTGTTGCTTGTGCCACACGGTTTTGCACGTTTACGGCAGCCTGATCGGCATCTGTACCCAGTTTAAAGAAAACCGTAATAGCCAAAGTACCGTCATTACTGGCAGTAGAACTCATATAAGTCATGTTTTCTACACCATTTATAGACTCTTCTAGAGAAGGTGCCACAGAACGTAAAACCGTTTCTGCGTTGGCTCCTGGATATACCGCCGTTACCAAAACCGATGGAGGCGCAATATCAGGAAACTGTTGTAAAGGCAGTTTAGTTAAACCCAATACTCCCAGAATTACCAATAAAATGGAAATTACGGTTGCCAGTACAGGTCTTTGTATAAATATTTTGAACATTGTGTTTTAGAATTATTTTTGATTAGTTACTTGGGCAACTTTAGTTGATTTTTCAGGCTGAATCGCTTGCCCGTCCTGAAGTTTGTCAATACCGCTTAACACGATTTGGTCGCCGGTTTTTACACCTTCTTTAATTAAATAATTAGTGCCGCTTTTACCTACAACAGTTATAGGCATTTTAGTTACTTTGTTGTCTTTGCCTACAGTGAAAACAAATACTTTGTCCTGCATTTCTACTGTAGCCGATTGCGGAACTAAAATCGCATCATCGTGATTTAATCCTAAACGGATTCTTCCTGTGTTTCCAGAACGTAACACGCCGCCTTTGTTAGGGAAAGTTGCTCTAATAGTGATTGCACCAGTAGTTTTATCAAACTGACCGTCAACCATATCGATTTTTCCAGTTTGAGGGTAAGCATTGTTATCAGCTAAAATCAAAGTAACTGGAGGTAATTTTTTGATTTTATCGCCTAATGAACTTCCTGCATATTGCTCTTTAAAGTTGATGAAATCAGTTTCACCTAGCGAGAAATAAGCAAATACTTCGTGAACGTCTGATAAAGTAGTTAAAGGTTCAACATCTGTTGCAGAAACTAAACTTCCTTGTTTTTTAGGCAATCTTCCAATGTATCCACTAACTGGAGCTGTTACGTTGGTATATCCTAAATTAATTTTAGCAGAACCTACCATTGCTTTTGCTTGTTCGATATTGGCAGCAGCAATTTTTTGAGAAGCTTTAGCTGTTTTTAATTGATAATCAGAAACTACTTTGTTCTGAACTAAGGGAGTCAATTTGTCAACTTCTAAATTAGCGTTTATTAAAGCCGCTTCTGCTGCGTGGAGACTTGCCAAAGCATTGTTTAACTGCTCACGATACGGACGTTCATTGATTTTAAATAAAGTTTGTCCTTTGTTTACATATGCGCCTTCGTCTACATAAATTCTGTCAAGGTTTCCGCTCACTTGTGGGCGAATTTCAACATCAACAGTTCCTTGTATTGAAGCAGGATATTCAGAGTCAGTAGTTGTGTTGGCACTTGTGATAGCCAATACTGGTAAAACCGGTGGGGGTGGAGCAGTAGGCGCCTGATTTTTGTCGGCACAGCTGCTTAAAACTAAGGCCAGGATAAAACTGGTTATAATTACATTTTTCATTTTCATTGTGGTTTTAATTGGTTGAACATTTTCTCGGATAAAATTCTTTAGTATTCTGGCATTCTCGGGATTCATATTTAATTGAATTAAATTATCTAACGTTGTTAAGTAAATGTGCGCAAATTTCCATACAGTAAGCCTTTCCAATTCTATTTTAAATCAGTATTAAATTATCTAACGTTGTTAAGTAAAAGTCTAAAAAAAGAGCTTTTATTACCTTTATTAAATTTTCTAACAGTGTTAAGCGAAAGTTATAAAAAAAAGGATTTTATGTTATCCCGTTTAAATCATTTTACACTGTTAAGTAAAATTGAAAAATTTTTTTTTATTGTATAGATTTGATGATACCAGTAATAGCATCTTTCAAAATCTGAGCATTTATGGTTTCTAAAATATCACTTTTATTAATGATGTTGATGGCGATTAAACCATGAATAACAGAAAAGAAAGTAAAATATTTTTGTTTTATGATATCTTCACTAGGATTGCTGTCCTTCATAATTTCAGCAATGACACCAGTAAACAATTTGTAAGGTGCTTCCTGAGCCGAACATCGCTGTGCGCAGCAAGTCATTTGAACACCAAACATAAGTTGATACATTTCAGTATTAGTAAAAGCAAAATCCCAATAAGTCATCCACATGGCTTCTAACTGATCTTCTGGTTTTTCAAACTTGTCTTTCGCAGTCTGCAACTCTTTAGCCAGTTTAATAAAACCTTTGCCTGTCAGTTCTTCTAATATTGCTTCTTTATTCGAGAAATATTCATAAATAATAGGAGCAGTATATTCGATTCTGTCGGCAATTTTACGCATACTCAAACCATTCCAGCCTTCATCTTTTACGATATCATAAGCAGCGCCAAGAATATTATTTCTTGTCTCTTCTTTTTGTCTTAAAATTCGATCTTTGCTAGCCATTGTATTCAAGTATTAAATCGTTTAACACTGTTAGGCAAATGTATGGCGGATTTTCGAATTTCAAAATATTTTTATCATAATATTTTCTTATTGTATTATAGAGAGTGCTAAAATACTTGTAAAATAAGGTGTTTCGAAAGTTTTTGTGCTTTGTAAAATTTAGCTTAAAACAAAATTCAAACTTAAATTTGAGTCAAATTTAGATGATTTTCAAGTTTTTTTAATCTGAAAAAGCGATGATTTATCGATTATTTCATTCCGCGAACATTCATTTCTATCGTATAAACACTTTTGCTGGCAGTAATAAATAATGTTTTAAATTTTTTTCCTCCAAAACAAACATTAGCTGTCCAAGGTTCAGGAACATCAATATGAGCTATTTTTTCTCCTTTTGGATTGAATATGGTAACTCCTTTTCCGCATAAGTAAATATTTCCTGACTCGTCTATTGTCATTCCATCTGAACCCGATTCGGCAAACAGCGTTTTTTTACTTAAAGAGCCATTGCTTTCAATTGTATAAGAGTACGTTTTGTTTCCTGCTATATCCGCAACGTATAACGTTTTTCCGTTTGAAGTTCCAATAATGCCATTTGGTTTTACAAGATCATTCTCAACGTTAATAATTTTGGATTTATCAGGAGATAAATAGTAAACGCATTCTTTCTCTATTTCTTTCGAGGTATGTTTCCAATAATCCCTTTGGTAAAAAGGATCTGTAAAATAGATGCCGCCTTTTGGGTCAACCCAAAGATCATTAGGGCCATTCAGCCTTTTTCCTTCGAAGTTGTTTAGTATTACAGTATAATTTTTGTTTTCATCTATTTTCCAAAGTTCATTTTTTTCATCGGCACAAGCCAAAAGATTGCCTGTGTGATCAAAATACAAACCATTAGCTCTTCCTGCATTTTCCATAAAAACAGAAAGTTTGCCATTAACGGACCATTTTATGATTCTATTATTAGGCTGATCCGTAAAATAAATATTTCCTTTTTTATCTGCAGCAGGTCCTTCTGTAAAACTGAATTGGTCTGATAGTTTTGTGAGAACTGCGCCTTTTGCTATTATGGAATGGCTTTTTTCTTTTAATGACTGAGCGTATATAAAATTTGTAAAAGTTAAAGTAATAAGAAATAAAAAGTGTGATTTTATTTTAAGTTGGAGTGGGTTCATTATAAAAAGGTTTAAAAACTTGCTTTTGAAGCGGTTTTAAAAGTAGTTTTTATTTCTGATATTAAATGCAATGAAATTAGAATTTTATTTAATTTCAGTTTATCAAAAGCATTTTTCGTAACATTACAACAAAAAAATGAAAACGCTAACTATCCTACAAACCACAATCGCTGTTTTATTTTTCCAAAAGACCTTCTGTCAGGAAACTAAAAAAGAGACTCCGCAATACACCATCGAAAACTGTGTCAATCATTTTGATATCAACAAAGCCACCAAAACCAAAGTAGGTTACCAATACTGGTTTGCCAATAAAGATTTCACTCAAGAAAACACTTTAAAAATGAGTATTGTCGAACCTGGAAAATCCACGCATGCGCCGCATCACCATCCTGAAGAAGAATTCTTCTACATTTTAGAGGGAACCGCCGAATTCTTCCTTGACGGAAAAACCGTTACAGCAGGCCCGAATACGAGTTTTTATTGTCCGCCAAATGCCGAACACGGAATTAGCAATGCTGGAAAAACAGACTTGAAATATTTAGTTATTAAAAAGGATTTGAGGTAAATTAACGAATTTCCAATTGCAACTTTGATGGAAATGTTTTCAAATTCTGTATTCTTTTGCCGTTAATTTCAATGGGATTAAAAGTATCATAGGGTATTGCGGTAATAGTTACGCTCTCTTTTTTACCATCATTATCAACATCGCGTTCCATGGTAAAAATAAAAAGATTTTGAGTTAATGAAATTACTTTATACTCGTCAACTTTTGCTGTTCCAAAATAAAAACTAATATGATTTCCTTTGGGTTCCCATGTCAAACTAACGTGAGTTCCAGAGCAAATTGAACTCTTGAAAAAAGATTCGTCATATTGATATACTTGCTCCTTGTTGTTTTTGTACACAAAGTAATCTTTATGGCAATCGGGATTATGATCATATAGATATTTTGTGCCCTGTATCTCTAAGGTGTCATATGTCCAAGCTTTGATTAATAATTTTTCGTCAAAAGTTAAGGGTTCAGGAGTTGGATTTTCATCTTTACTGCAAGAAACAAAAAACACGATTAAAAGCGTTAGAAATCTAAATTTTATCATTATATTTTTATTTGTACTGTGTAATTTGATTGCAAATCTAATCTAAAAATAAAGTTAGAAGACTTTTTTATGGTTGAATTTTCAACTAAATTAAATCACAATTCAGGATTACATCAATCTGCATGTTTTGCAAAATAGAGAGAAGCCATTTCCACGATTGCCTCTTGTGTTGTAAAACTGTATTGCACTCCGTGATTGAGGGTATAAGAATCTCCCAGTTCGGGATAATGCTGTTTTCCATCTATTTGAAACGGATCTAGAACCGACAGCCAAAGATTGCGATGCCGATCTTTAAAATAAAACTGATTCCGATCTGAAACAACTAAGATTGTTCCGTTGTCATTATCAAGAATCGAAGTATGATTGCTGCCCTCGTAATCGCCCAAAATAGTAATATTGGTATTGTATTTTTTGGACATTAATTCCGCAATTTTTTTTGTAAGTGGCATAAGAAGTGGTATTTGGTTTATTTTCGAGGTCAGTAAATTTAAAACGGCATATTTTATTGATATTACCCCTAAAAGTTTTTTTTGTATTAAAATAAGTTTTTTTTTATGTCGTTAGAGTTTTTAAGTCTGAAAAAAAAATCCGTAGAAATAAAATCTTAATTGATTCATAAATGCTTATAAAATAGTAAACCAAATTGACCTACATTTTACATAATTTCATTTTATTTTTTAATAAAAATTTGATTGCCAATTAATTAACTTTTATTAAAGAAAGCTTTAACACGGTCTATTTTCTCTGGCTTTCTCAAATAACTAATTTTAGGTAAATCAAAATTAATAACGTTTAAATATTTGAAATTATGAAAAAGAATATCGCCATATTAGCCACAAACGGTTTCGAAGAATCAGAATTAGCATCGCCTAAAGCCTATCTGGAAGAGCAAGGCTGGAATGCAGATGTCGTCAGTTTGAAATCTGGAACTATCAAAGCTTGGAAAGACGGAAATTGGAGCAACGAATATAACGTTGATGTCGTATTAGATCAGGCAAATGAAGCCGATTACGATGCTTTGGTTCTGCCTGGAGGAGTAATAAATCCTGATTCATTAAGAAGGGAAGAAGCTGCGGTACATTTTGTACGTTCCTTTTTTGAAAGTAAAAAACCGGTAGCCGCAATTTGTCACGGACCTCAAATTCTGGTTGATGCTGATGTTTTAGAAGGTCGAAAAGTAACATCGTTCTTTTCTGTTAAAAACGATTTAAAAAATGCCGGAGCGCAATGGGAAGACTCAGAAGTTGTCGTAGACAACGGATTGGTAACCAGCCGAAACCCGAATGATTTACCCGCTTTTAATAAAAAAATGGTGGAAGAAATTAAAGAAGGCATACACGAGCGTCAGAGAGCGTAAAAAGTTGTTTTCTTTTAGATTTATCAAATTATAAAAAATGCAGGATCATATTTTGGTCTTGCATTTTTTATAATAGCTAGTTTAATTTCTTATCCCCAATTTTGTCATTTCGAGGAACGAGAAATCTTAGCAAGTAGCTCTACAAAGATTGTAGATTTAGATTGCGGGCTTCGACTTCGCTCAGCCAGACAAATCTTTGTAATTTTTTTTCATGCAGTTTGTCATTGCGAGGAACGAAGCAAACACATTTACAAAATAAGACTTTGTGTCTTGTTGTTAGTGGGATTGCTTCGTTCCTCGCAGTGAGAAAACCATGATAAATGCCTGCTGAAATATAGATTTCTTATATTTGATAAAAGGAATATAATAATTGAAAGAAAAATCTTTCTTTTCAAAAAGTTTTCTTACATTTGAAGCTCTTAAATCTTCACATTAAATAAAGTAAAATTTGCCTTTATGGTTTGACAAGTAATTCAGATTACAATGTCTTACCAGATAGGCTTTAATTCACAAAATTGAAGACATGAGTACAAACACCCTTTCCAAAGAAGCCGAAACAAGGCTGATTGATTTTTTTAACCATATTATAGATCCAGAAGATATGGCTAAAATATTAAGACAAGTAAACTGCATTTTAGCGCTCGCCGTAATGCGACAACACGAAACCCTCCAAATCGGACTAACCAATTTTGAAGACAATTATTATTGGCTCAATGAATTGGCGGAGATTTTGAATCCTTATTTGAGTGAGGAGTAAGGTTTATAAAATGGAAAAACCTCGATTTTTTTTTAAACCTCGAGGTTTTTTTAATCAACTGTTGAAACCCATTTTGCTTTCAGTATTTTGCGAGTATCAAAAATGTGAGGATCTAAGTTAACCTTTCTGACAGGTAGGTCTTTTGGTTGCGAAAAAAAGCCAGATAAAAGCATTTCAACAGGCATAATTCTTTTATATGTATTTTTCTTTATCTCTAATAAAGATTCAGGACTAAATTTTTGTACTAAGGATAAATACTCATTAACATATTCAATATAATCATCTGCTACTTTTTCTAAACTTTCACTAGTCCAATCATTTATTTCAATATATCTAGAAGCGGGATTTAAAAAAAGACTACGTATAACATTTATACAAAAACCAACGCAGGTACAAAAATCAGGCAAGCCTTCTATGTCAGAAATATAAGAGCCAAACTTATCATAATAAGAATCAGTAAAAACAAATCCATAAAGAGGATGAACAGTTTCCAAAAGAAGGTCAAAATGACTTCGAATGTAAGGTAAATATGAATCTGGAAATAATTCAAGTTTTTTGTAATATATTTCGGTTGAAAATTCAGTAACATTCTCAATTATTACTTCTTTACTTGTAAAATGGAAAAATAATTTTTCTCCTTCATAACAAAGGACAAGACCGCTATGTTGTGGATTCCCAACATCATTAAGCCAAACTGCTATACCGAAAAACTCATCGTTTAGATCGTGGTCATCAAAACGTAATAGTTTATCATTAATTTTACTTGCGGTTAATTTTGTCATTATAATAATGCACCTTTATTTTTGTTAGATAAGATTTTTTCAGCGTCCTTTAATAATGGAGAAAGCTCCTCACGTTTAATATAATTTTTAGTAAGCACTAGGATGCTTAATAAATAACCTACTTCGACTTCGTCATAAAGGAATAATCGAATAAATTTTTTTGCATGTCCTAACATGTCTAATCTATAATATTCTTTAAGCCTGTTATGAATTGATTTTATTCTTTCGACTTCAGTAAGTTTAAAGAAGTTAGCGAAGTAATTTCTAAGATCACTGTAGTAATCTTCGTCAGTTCCTTCAAGATAAATATCAGCACAAGTGTAATGTACTTGAGATTTATTATCTATTCTTCCCCAAGCAGATATTTTACTGTTATTCTTAAAGAGAAATTTTCCTGCTACGCTTGCTTGGCTTTCAGAACAAAGAATAGGAATTCTAATTCCTTTTGTTTCAAATATAAAATGAACCCAATGTCCTGAATTTTCTCCACTTTTTTTGATTTCCCCTTCTAAGAACTCCAAAATAAAAGAACTTTCACGCTTTTTAAATGGTCTTCGTTTATGAAAAGTTTTTTCAAAATAATCTTTTATATCTTTTACTTCGTCATCATTACGACGATATACAATTTTCATTTCAAATTTTCTTTCACAAACTTGTTCTCTTATTTTTAGTAAGTTTTCGACATATACATTATCACGATCCTTTTCATTATGAACGACTTTTAGAATATTTAAATGGATATAATCCATAGTTTCTGGCTCAGCATCCATAAGTGCACAAGCACTTTCATTTATAACGCCTATTTTGATATCTTTTGTAAATTCGTGTACTGCAATATTGCGAAGTGCAGATAAAATTTCAATCAAAGCATTTGTCTCTTCAATAGTGAGTGCAGCGAGATCAGTGTCACCACTTTTAATTGATTTTTCGATATGAAATTCTAACTTACTCATAAAGTTTTATAGCTTTTTATTTTTTAGCTTTTGATTGAAATTATGCTAAATTATAAAAAGATTTATATTATTTTATTTTTTTTAAGACTATTGATTTTTTTTGCTTGTGTATTGTTGTTATTTTATAATGTATATTTGTTTAAAAAATGAAATGTTAATATAAACATTTTGTCAAAAATATAACTTTATCAATCTTAATAACTAGGTAATTATACCTGATTTTTTTTAATCCGCATTAAATCGAATTTTAATTTTATTATGTAAAAAAAAACAGTCCCTCCAAAAAGAGGAACTGTCCTAAGGCAAATTTTAGATTTGCACTCCGAAGAATGCGTACAGTTTTTGGGTAATCTACTAAAAAGAAGACTAAACGCAGGTTATCAATGCCGATATAGTATGAAAACAGTCTAATTTTTATTAGACTGTATTGAATACATAATCGGTATTATTCGTTTATGACATCGCCTTCTTTAGTTTCTTCGCTGGCAATTTTTACCAGTTTATCGTTTGGAGTTAAGTCGCCGAAAATTTCAATTTTATCTTCGATTTCTCTTCCTTTTTTAATGTCAACTCGTGTCGCTTTGTGGTTTACTACTTTTACCACATATAAACCTTCTGCAGAATTTACCACCGCCGATTTTGGCACTACAAATGTGCTGTCTTTCGCGTTAAGCGGTAACAAAACTTCGGCAACCATTCCAGGCAATAAATTTCCTTTTGTGTTGTGAACGTCCATTTCAACTCTTTCAGAACGCAATTTTAAATCTAAAGCTCCAGACATTCTGGTAATTTTAGCTGTAAAAGTTTCTGGCAACGATTTTACATTAAAACTCATTTCGTCGCCTGGGTGCAAATATCCTGTGTACAATTCTGGAACAGAAACCGCCAGACGCAATTTGCTTTGTTCCTGAATTGTTAATAAAGGCAAATCAGATCCTTTTCCTTGCGGGCCAACAAATGTTCCTAAATTGACATTTCTAGCTGCTACAACACCGTCAAACGGAGCACGAATTTCAAGATAACCTCTCATAATCGAGATTTCTTTATGTGCTGCAATTGCTGCCTGATATTGTGCGTAATCAGAATTCTTTTTACCGCTTGCCATTTCTAAATCGTTTTTAGAAATCGTTCCTTCCACTTTGCTTGTTTCGTACAAACGGTTGTAAGTGCTTTTGCTGGTTGCATAAATCGCTTCCATAGATTTCAGTCTAGATTCGGCTGCAGCCAATTGCGAACTGATTTCTGGCGCTTCCAAAACAATTAAAAGCTGTCCTTTTTTTACTTTAGAACCTATATCAACTTTTAAGGTTTTTACGAAACTGCTCACTTTTGCATACAAATCAACTTGTTGGAAACCGGTTAATTCGGCTGGCAAACGCAATTCTGTCGTCAGTTTTTCTTTCGCTAAAAGGAAAGTTTCTACTTTAGGTTCAATTTCTGCTTTAACAGGTTCTTCTTTTTTAGAATTACAGCTGTTAAGGAAAAATACTGCTGCTAGAAACAGCGGGCTATATTTTATAATTTTAGTGTTCATTTTTTGGTTTTAAAGATGAGATATAATGGATGCTTTCTTCGTCTTCAGGATCTAAAGAAACAGATTGTGTCGATGTTTTTTCTTGTGCCCACGCAAATATCTGCGGAAGGATCAATAATACGGCAAAAGTAGAAAATAATAATCCACCGATAACCGCTCTTCCTAACGGAGAAACTTGATCGCCTCCTTCGCCGTGTCCAATTGCCATTGGCAACATACCCATAATCATCGCAACAGAAGTCATGATAATTGGACGAAGACGCAATGCAGCAGCTTCTCTTGCAGATTCTAATGCATTTCCGTTTATTTTTCGAAGCTGTTCTGCATTGGTAACCAAAAGTACGGCATTGGCAATAGAAACCCCAACCGACATGATGATTCCCATATACGATTGTAAATTTAATGTTGAACCAGTTAAAGTTAGCATTAATAAAGATCCTAAAACTACGGCAGGAACTGTTGTTAAAATTACCAGAGAAACCTTGAACGATTGGAAATTAGCGGCCAGCATTAAGAAGATTACAAACACAGCGACCAATAATCCTGTTTGCAAGCTGCTTAATGTCTCTGTCAATACAGTACTTAGTCCGATTGGCGTGATAAACAAACCACGAGGTAATTCGCCCAATGAACTAATTGTTTTGCTCACATCTTTTGAAGCCGTCCCCAAATCGGTTTTATAGATGTTTGCTGTAACGGTAATGTATGGCATGGCCCCTAAATTGTCATTTTCACCGCTCACAAATCCCGGTGTAATTTTGGCAACGTCACTTAAAACCGGACGAAGCGAATTTTTTAATACCGGAATTTCTCCAATATCGGTTTTGCTTTTCATTTTGTTTAAAGGCACTTGAACCTGAACAGAATAGGATAATCCTGCTTTTTCGTCAACCCAGTTATTTTTTTCGGTATAACGAGAAGATGAAGTTGAAGCGACAAGCGAACGCGAAATATCATTCATATCAACTCCCAATTCGGCAGCACGGGTTCTGTCAATATCAATATTCATTGCTGGATAATGTATTGGCTGACCAATCTGTACGTCTCTGAAATACGAAATCGCTTTTAGTTTGTCTACAATTTGAGTTGCGTACAATTCGTTTTTCTTTTTGTCTTTTCCAGCCACACGAATCTCAATTGGAGTAGGAGAACCTTGGCTTAAAACTTTATCCGTCAATTCGATCGGCTCAAAAGAAAGTTTAGTATCTGGAAGCAATTTTTTAAGTCTTGCTCTAAATTCATCTTTAAAGTCATCCATATCTGCCTCATAATCTTTTAAACTCACTTGGAAAACCGCTTCGTGAGAACCTGCCATGAACAGATAAATCGGGTTAATCGAGAATAGAGAAGGGTGTTGACCCACATATACAGACGAAATTCCGATATGGTCTTTTCCGACCATTTTCTCCAATTCTTTTAAAACGATTCTAGCTTGTTCTTCTGTTCTTTCCAAACGAGTTCCATCAACAGCACGCATTCTCAATTGGAATTGGCTTGAATTGGTTCTTGGGAAAACGTCTTTTCCGATAAAAGTAATAAATACAATAGCCAGCGCAGTTGCAGAAACCAGATACGTAATACTCGTTATTTTTTTGTGAACAAATAAACGGTCTAATGTTCGCATAAAACGAATCTTGAAGCGTTCGAAAGCGCTGATTTTTCCGTTGTTGTTAGTATCTTCTCTTTCTACATATACTTTTTTCTGCGTAATCAGATTTTGTTCAGATTCTGGCGTTAAACCGCAGTCGTTAAACTCCGCTTCGTCATCCGTAATTTCTGGTCCGTGTGCATGTTTTTCATGTCCTTTCATCATCCAGTTAGCCATTACAGGTACAAAAGTTTGAGACAATAAGAACGAAATAACCATTGAGAAACCAATTGCTAAAGCCAAAGGCAAGAACAATGCTCCTGGAATACCCACCATTGTAAATGCTGGAGCAAATACGGCAAGGATACAAAGAAGAATCAATAATTTTGGTAAAGCGATTTCTTTACAGGCATCCCAAATGGCGAGTGCTTTTGGTTTTCCCATATCGAGATGCTGGTGAATGTTTTCGATCGTTACGGTACTTTCGTCAACCAAAATACCAATCGCCAAAGCCAATCCTGACAGAGACATTAAATTAATCGTCTGTCCGAATAATTTTAGGAATAAAACTCCCGAAATAACCGAAATCGGAATCGTCATAATTACGATTAAAGCCGCACGACGGTCACCCAAGAATAATAAAACCATTAAACCTGTTAAAACCGCACCAATGATTCCCTCAGTAATCAAACTTTTAACCGAGTTGATTACATAAACGGACTGGTCAAATTCATAAGATAATTTTACGTCTTCAGGAAGCGTGCTTTGAATTTTAGGCAATTCTGATTTTAATTTCTGAACCACATCCCAAGTCGAAGCGTCTCCCGCTTTTGCGATACTAATGTAAACCGAACGTTTTCCGTTTACCAATGCGTAACCCGCTGTAATGTCGGCACCGTCTTTTACCGATGCAACATCGCCTAGTTTTAAGTTTTGAACACCGCCTTTGAATAACGGAATCTGTTCAAAATCTTTAATTTCTTTAATCGTATTATTGGTTGGCGTAATATAGTTTTTGTCGCCCATGTAAAGGTTAGATAATTCGGTAACAAAATTTAACTTTAATAAATTTTGTTGCGATGAGAAATAACAGTCAAGATTCAACATTAGAGAGGAACTATTTAGAGAAGTATCGTTTTCTGATAAAAGAATATGAGCAGGTAAAAAATAAGACCCATCCAATGCATAAAAAAGCAATGGATTTTTACACAGCAAACGACACGTGCAGAAAAAGCTTCTTAAAGTATTATAATCGCTATAAGCAGAGCGGAAAACCTTTGGATCTGCTGCCGCAGAAGCGGGGGCCAA
>NZ_FMVC01000009.1 GCF_900101855.1 Flavobacterium anhuiense | reverse complement strand
AATTTTTAAAATCCAATATTTTAAAGAACCAATCCAAATCGCATTTGAATTTATTGAGCCGATAGAGGGACTCGAACCCACGACCTGCTGATTACAAATCAGCTGCTCTAGCCAGCTGAGCTACATCGGCGAATACATTAAAAAAGTCCGCTATTTCTAACGGACTGCAAATGTAGCTATTTTATCTTTTAATCAAAACATTTTTCGAAAAAAATTTCAATTAAATGTGCGCTCTTATTTTTTCCTTCCTTTTTACAAGCAAACGTTCTAACGACTCTGCAGAAAGCTCAACTGCTTCTTCAAATGTTTTACACTGTTTTTTTACCAAAAAATCATCACCAGGAACATTAATCTTTATCTCCACCACCTTATTCTCTTTATCACTTGTTCTTTCTACTTTTAAAAAAACATCTGATGAAACCACACGATCGTAGTATTTCTCTAGCTTACCCATTCTTTCTTGGATAAAATCGACCAATTTTCTGTCGACAGTAAAATTAACTGCATGAACATCTACCTTCATAATAAAAATTTTAGGATTAACACTTAGAACCGCTATTTACTTCTTGGATGCGCACCTTTATATACTTTTTTAAGCTCCGCAAGACTATTATGAGTATAAACCTGTGTAGATGCCAAACTAGAATGCCCTAGCAATTCTTTAACTGAATTCAAATCTGCCCCATTATTTAAAAGGTGTGTTGCAAAAGTATGACGTAGCACATGCGGACTTTTTTTTACCTTTTCTGAGACCCTACTAAAGTATGAATTTATTAAACGATAAACAAAAGATTCGCTCAATTTTAACCCTTTTTTCGAAACAAAAAAATAGTCCGAATCAACCAAACTTTCTAAACCACCTCTTTCCTTTATATACGAATCAATTTGACCGCCAATAATCGGCAAAATAGGAATAATGCGTTCTTTATTTCTTTTCCCTAAAACTTTAATTGTATTACTTGAACGATCAACATTTCTAACCATTAAATGAATCAATTCAGCACGACGCATTCCTGTAACATAAAACATCTCTACAATAAGCCTATCCCGAATCTCTTCAAAACCGACAGGAGCTTCCATTACATCCAGCAAATCCTTTAATTCTTTTTCCGAAAAAGGAATCTGAACTACTTTTGGAGTTTTCAAAGACTTATGCTTCAGCATCGGATTAACCTCAATCTGCTTTGATCTTAAAAGAAACTTATAAAAAGCCTTCAAGGAAGCCATTTTTCTATTTATAGAAACGTTTGAAATATTTTGATCCACTAAAAAAACGATCCAGCTTCTCACCTGACTATAGTTTACCAAATCAATACTTTCCTGCTCAAAAGATTCTTTTACAAAAGACTCAAAAGAAACTATATCATTCAAATAAGCACCAACAGTATGCGGAGAATATTTTTTTTCCAACAAAAGATAATCCGAAAAAGCCTCTTTATTTGTTTTCATAAAATCTAAAATTTAAGCATAAAAAAAACCGTTAGCATCAAAATTAAAACATTTTGACCACTAACGGTAATTATTTTCGAAAAGCCGATATTAACTTTCTAAACTGTCTTTCAAGCTTTGAATGTAAGCCGCTTTTTGGATTTGAGCTCTTTTGATAACAGAAGGCTTAATAAAAGCAGTACGTGCTCTTAATTGACGAACAGTTCCTGTTTTATCAAATTTTCTTTTATAGCGCTTTAATGCTCTATCGATATTTTCTCCGTCTTTAATTGGTATAATTAACATAATATAGACACCTCCTTTCGTTAAGGCTGCAAATGTATATATTAATTATGAATTATGAATTATAAATTTTGAATTATTTTCAAAAATTTCTTATTTTGTGTATGCGTGAGGGATTGCAATGGAAATCCTTTTTGTTTTTTCTTTAAAAACAAAAAGATTGGAATGAAAAGCCCGACCCTAAAAACAAAAGCCTCTCTGCGCTTGCTAAATGGCTTTTGTTTTTAGGGGCACGCCCAAAATAAGCTACTATTTTAATAAGTTTCTAGAAATAACGAGCTTTTGGATTTCTGTTGTTCCCTCTCCTATAGTACATAATTTAGAATCTCTATAGAATTTTTCTACTGGAAAATCTTTAGTGTAGCCATAACCGCCATGAATCTGAACGGCATCATTTGTAATTTTAACACATGCTTCTGATGCATACATTTTTGCCATTGCACCTAATGTTGTTACAGGTTTATGTTGTTGCTTTAAATAGGCCGCTTTATGCAAAAGCAATTCTGACGCTTCAATTTCTGTTGCCATATCTGCTAACTTAAAGGAGATTCCTTGAAAATTACTGATTGGCTGTCCAAATTGATGTCTTTCTTTTGAATATTTCAATGCCGCTTCATACGCCCCTTTTGCAATTCCTAAAGACAGTGCTCCAATAGAAATTCTTCCTCCATCAAGAATTTTCATAGCCTGCACGAAACCTTGTCCGACTTCCCCCAATCTATTTGCATCAGGAACACGACAGCTATCAAAAACCAATTCAGCCGTTTCACTTGCTCTCATTCCCAATTTATTTTCTTTTTTACCAGACGAGAACCCTTTCATGCCTTTTTCAAAGACAAAAGCCGTCATTCCTTTAGAATCGCCTTTTTCTCCGGTACGAACAATCACAACGGCAATGTCTCCAGATATACCATGCGTAATAAAGTTTTTCGCACCATTGACAATCCAATGATCGCCATCTTTTACAGCAGTTGTATTCATTCCTCCAGCATCAGAACCTGTGTTGTGCTCTGTCAATCCCCATGCTCCTATATATTCTGCTGTAGCCAATTTTGGCAACCATTTTTTCTTTTGCTCTTCGTTTCCGAAAGTTAAGATATGATTCGTACATAAAGAATTATGCGCCGCAACAGATAATCCAATTGAAGGGTCTACTTTTGAAATTTCTTCAATTACTGTGACATATTCATGATAACCCAAACCTGATCCTCCGTATTCTTCAGGAACCAAAACTCCCATGAAGCCCATTTCTCCAAGTTTTTTAAATAAAGGAATCGGGAAAATTTGTTCTTCGTCCCATTCCATTATATAAGGTCTAATATTTTTTTCTGCAAAGTCTTTTATAGACTGTGCAATCATTATCTGCGTTTCGTTGTAATCAAAGTTCATGAGTTAGTTTCTTTTAGAACTCCAAATATAAACTAATTATTTTTGCTTTTTCAACAGGAAAATCTTTAATTTTTGCTAAATCCTCAATATTATTAAAATTTCCATTCATACTTCTATATGTTACGATTTGCTTTGCGAGTCCATATTTAAAATATGAAAATTGAGATAATTCTTTTAATGACGCCTCATTTACGTTTATTTTCTTCAAAGTTGGCGGAATCACAACCTTAAAATGGCTATTCAACTCATTTATAACTTCAGGCGAAAGTCCCCAAATATCTTTCATCTGATCCATAGAAACAAAGGAGCCTAGAATTTCTTTTTGCTTAAGTATTCTGGACGATAACCCTTCTCCTATTCCATAAATTTTCATTAAATCTTCCTGAGTAGCCTGATTAATATCTAAAATTGCAATCTTTTCTTTTTTGGGAAAACTTTTTATGCTGAAATCTTTTTTCTCACTACTATAAATAGGTTTATTCTGTTTCCAATCTGGAAATTTAAACAAAGGAGAAATTTTATTTAGTAGAGAATCTGAAATCCCAGTAACTTTTTGAAACTCTTCTGCAGAATTTACATATTTATTCTCCTTTCTAAATGCCACTAAACGATCAATTTCTTCAACCGACATCCCTAGTTTATATCCTTTATAATCAGAAATAAAATTAGGATTAAAAAGATAATTAGATGGTTTTGCATTTTTATCTATCAATTTCTTCTGATCAATTTCTGATTGAAGTGCAAACCACTGTTCTTTTTCTGTATTCTTAATGTCTAAAATATTAAAATCAGATAATAAATAAAACATCTGTAATCCTATCATAATAAGAAAGAGAATAAAAATACCAATGCGTTGCTGTTTTGTAAAATAAAAATACTTGTTTAGAGGCTTAAAATTCATGTTTAAAAATACTTTTGAAGAATAAGTTAAGAAAAATCTCTCAAATTTATTAAGAAAATTAGTAAGAAAAGTAGTTTTCAAAAAATTATCGAATCTTTTGTAAAAGGCCAATTAATTTAATGAATGTCAATACTTAAAGAATCTTTCTTACGACAACTGTAAAAAAAACAAAGATTTTATAACTTAAAACATGATAATTGTTTTTATTTTTTACAAAAAACAATACATTTGGCACTTAATAACAAATAAACCAATAAAATAATATGTCAATTTGGAGAGTTAAACCTATATCAGCCTTTGAGGCCGATATGAAAAAAAGTGATTTAAAAAGAGTCCTAGGAAAATGGAGTCTTACTGCGATTGGTGTTGGTGCCATTATCGGCGGTGGAATTTTTGTACTTACAGGTACTGGGGCTTATTATCATGCCGGTCCAGCATTAGCAATTTCGTTTATCATCGCAGGTATTGCGTGTGTTTTTGCGGCTCTTTGCTATTCTGAATTTGCTTCTATTTTACCTGTTGAAGGATCTGCTTATGCGTATGCTTATGGTACTATAGGAGAAATTTTTGCCTGGATAATTGGGTGGGGATTAATTCTCGAATATGCAATGGGGTCTATGACCGTAGCAGTTTCCTGGTCTGGATACTTTAATAAATTACTGAAATTATTTCATATAAAACTCCCTGAATGGCTTACAACAGATCCTGCGAGTTATACTGGCGAAGGTTTCTCAATGAATCTTCCTGCTTTCTTAATCGTTATCTTAGTTATCTCATTACTTATTAAAGGAACAAAAAGTGCCGCAAAAGCAAACAATGCTATTGTTATCCTTAAAGTTTCTGCAGTAATCTTTGTAATTGTTGCTGGTCTTTTCTTCATCAATACTGCAAACTGGAGCCCATTTATTCCTGAAGCAACTCAGATCGTTGAAAAAGAAACTACGCACAATGCTTACGGAATTGGAGGTATCATTTCTGGAGCCGCTGCAATTTTCTTTGCTTATGTTGGTTTTGATGCCGTTTCTACACAAGCTGGAGAAGCTATCAATCCTAAAAAAGACGTTCCGTTTGCAATTATTGCTTCATTATTGATTTGTACAACTTTATATATTCTTGTTTCTTTAGTATTAACAGGAATGATGAACTACCAAGATTTTAACCCGCTAGGAAAATATCCTGAAGCTATTAAAGCTCCTGTTGCTTATGCTTTTGATATCGCTGGACAGGGTTGGGCTGGCTTTATTATTACTGTTGCAGCTACTATTGGTTTAGTTTCGGTATTAATGGTAATGATTATGGGACAATCTAGAATTTTCTTAGGAATGTCTAAAGACGGTTTAATTCCACAAGTTTTCTCTAAAGTAAACCCTATTTCTGGAACTCCAAAAACAAATTTAATGATTCTTGGAGCTATTATTGCAACAGTTGCTGCTTTTACTCCAATCAATAAATTAGCTGATATGACAAGTTTTGGTACTTTATTCGCCTTTACAATGGTTTGTATCGCTGTTTGGATTTTAAGAGTAAAACAACCTGGATTAAACAGGACTTTTAAAGTTCCTGCTTTACCAATTATTGCGGTATTAGGAATTGCAATTAATAGCTACTTAATTTTCAATTTGAGTAAAGATGCTCAATTATTATCTCTTGGATGGCTTGTTCTTGGAATAGTTGTATATTTTGGATACAGCAAAAAGAGATCAAGACTTAATGATGGTACTGAAGAATAATAAAATATCACTTCATAAAAAAGCTCCAAATTAAATTTGGAGCTTTTTTTATAAATCAAATACTGATGTTCTTTTTGAACGGATTAAATCTTTCAGTCTAATCCAAAAAGCAAGTGTTAAATAGACTCCAAAGCCTAAACCTGCTGTAACAAAAGAAATGTAGATAAAAAACAGTCTTACACTTGTTACGCGCATTCCGAGTTTATCTGCTAATCTTGAAGAAACATGAAAACCATATTTTTCAAAAAAGAATTTAAGTTTTAAAATTGCTGACATCTCTTTTAGATTTATGACTTTAGATTTAAGATTCTGATTGTTCGCGATTACAAAAGTACAAATTATCTAATTATTTTTGAGTAGTTCTAATCCGATAGCACATTTTAAGCATGCTTTACGCTCACAGTATTCATTTTTAAGTTCGAGCAAGGCTTGACTTTCAAATGCGGATTGAGACTTTATTCCAAACGAATTAAACTTGTCAATAATGGCGTTTTTCTCTGAGTCAACTTCATTTATAAAGTCAATCAAATCTTCCGCAATTGATTCGCCCCTTATATTAGAATAAGCAAATTGAAGCGGGATTATAGTATTAATTACCACTAAATCTATAAATGGCTTAGAAAGCATTTTAGATTTATTTGGACTTTCTTTATCAAATTGATAATGGTTTTGCCAATATGAACTTGCAGAAATATTCAGCAAACGATACACTTCGCCAATAGATTTCAAATCAATTATTTTTGAAAATAAGTTTTGATGTCTATGATATAAAGATGCTAACTGAGAAAGTCTAATAGTAGGGAAATTATCTGGACGAAGCTTAAAAAATTGAAGAGGATCTGCATAAATCTTTTCTATTTGATATTTATGCAATAAATAGAAGTAGCGAAACTTTAAATCTTTATAATAAACATCTTCTTTCTCTGTTTCCAATAATCCTGAAGTTCCAAAAAGGAGCGCTTCAAGATTTTCGACTTCAAAACTTTCTTTTCTAATTACTGAAAAAGGAATTGCTTTTGCTATCTGCAAAAAGGAATTTCCGTTGGTATTTAAACCAAAATTTTTCGCTAGAAGACAAAACAAGACAGCTTCCCAATCTTGATTCGTTTCTTCTAATAATTGATCTATAAACTTTGATTTTCGCTCTAAACGTTCAAAAAATAATCTTTCCTGCCAATTCTTAAACACAAACTTGTCAATTTCTTTTAATTGCCTTTCACAAGAAATCCATGTTTTTGGAGAAACCAAAGCATTATAATTATCAATAATTTCTTTTGAAACATAATATTTAAGCACTAGAACGGGTATCTCTGTATTGTCTTCTCTAAAAATGGCCGTGTCATTTTCCCACACAACATGAAGAATCACATTTTTATAAGCGGCATCTTTTTCATGATTATGCAAATACCAGTCTGAAGATTTTAGATGAATCTCTACATTACCGGCCCACTTCTGATTTCCGATTTCTATATGAGCATTAAAAAAATCAGGCCCAGCAAGCTCCAAATAATCGCCTGTTTTAATGATGGTTATTTCTTCTCCTTGAACAGATTTTAAATTCAAGCCATCAAACTTCTTGAATTTCCAGAGATAATGAAGGAAGTCTTCTTTCATTTTAGATTTTTATAGTGTAATTACAAAATCTAAAAGTAATTAAATTTTAATACTATTCTTACAAATATTTGAATTATTTAGCGAAGCAGATATAATTTAGCACAGGCTCTTGCATCTGACAATGCCTCATGGTGATTGAGATGAATATTCATTTCGCGACAGCAATCACTCAATTTGGTTGGCTTTATTCCTTTTGCTTTGTAGATTTTAACCGTGCATTCCCATTTTTCAGCAATGTTTAAATCATCATAATTTAGGCCATGAAGCAACATGGTTTTTATTAAAACATTCCGGTCAAAACTTTCATTGTGTGCTACTACAACTCTGTTTTTTAACCTCTTTTCAATTTCAGGATAGATTTGGAAGAAAGATTTTGCATTAATGGTATCTTTCGGGTAAATTCCGTGAACACGAATTGTAAAAGGATTGTATTCGTTATTTGGCGGTTTAATTAATGATACATACTCGTCTACAATAACTCCATTTTCGACCGTAACAATTCCCACCGAACACGGATGATAGCCAGTTGCCGTTTCAAAATCAATAGCAGTAAAATTCATATTCTCTTTTTAAAAGACAAATCCATAAACCTTATCGCAAAAAAACAATTAGGTTTATGGATTGTTATTATTTGTAAAGGCTTATTTTATTGAACCAATAATATCATATTTTGTAATAATATGATGGTGTCCGTTTCCTAAATCAACCAAAACAGCATCATTTTCTTTGCTGAATAGTTTTGAAACTTCTTCAATTGGTGTTCCTAATTTTACAATTGGAAAAGGTTTGCCCATTACTTCTTTAATTGGTTTTTCGGCAACATTTTTATCAGCAACATAGCTTCTAAATAAATCAGTTTCATCTACAGAACCAACAAAGCCGTTAATGTCAACAACCGGAATCTGCGAAATTTTGTATTTACGCATACGCTCAATTGCATGCGAAACTAATTCTTCAGTACGTACTACAATCAGCTCCTTATCAATATGATCTTTGATAACGTCTTCTGCTTTTGTTACATTTTCTTCTAAGAATCCTCGCTCACGCATCCAATCATCGTTGAACATTTTACCCACATATCGGCTTCCAGAATCGTGAAATAATACCACAACAACATCATCTGGCTTAAAATGCTCTTTTAACTGCAATAAACCTTTTATACAGGCTCCTGCAGAATTTCCAACAAAAATACCTTCTTCAAGAGCAATTTTTCTAGTGTAGACTGCAGCATCTTTGTCGGTTACTTTTGTAAAACCATCAATTAGAGAAAAATCAACATTTTTAGGCAAAATATCTTCTCCAATACCTTCTGTTATATAAGAGTAAATTTCATTTTCATCAAAGATTCCTGTTTCGTGGTATTTTTTGAAGACAGAACCATAAGTATCAATTCCCCAGATTTTGATGTTCGGGTTTTTCTCTTTTAGGTATTTTCCAACCCCAGAAATAGTCCCGCCTGTTCCAACTCCCACAACAAAATGCGTGATTTTCCCATCTGTCTGTTTCCAGATTTCAGGTCCAGTCTGTTCATAATGCGCCAGAGAATTTGACATATTATCATACTGATTTACATACCAAGAATTTGGGGTTTCTTCTGCTAAACGCTTTGAAACCGAATAGTAAGACCGCGGATCTGTAGGCTCAACATCAGTAGGGCAAACGACAACTTTTGCTCCAACGGCACGAAGAATATCCATTTTTTCTTTAGACTGTTTGTCTGAGATCACACAAATTAATTTGTATCCTTTTACAATTGCAACAAGTGCAAGTCCCATTCCTGTATTTCCGGAAGTTCCTTCAATGATAGTTCCCCCCGGTTTTAGTCGGCCATCTGCCTCAGCATCTTCAATCATTTTTACAGCCATTCTGTCTTTTACAGAATTACCAGGATTAAAGGTTTCGACTTTTGCCAATACTAACGCATCAATTTCAGCAACAATTTTGTTGAGTTTTACCAATGGTGTATTACCAATTGTTTCTAAAATGTTATTTGAAAAGTCCATTTTTATTTAAGTTTTATTAGTGGTTCTAAATAAAAAGTAAGCCAGTTTTTATTGGAAGAAATTCCAAACCAGACCAAAACGCAATGCAAAATCACGATACGGATTATGAGGCGCTGCATAATAGTTGCTTTGCGTAAATAAAGCATTAAAATGTTCCGCTTTTAAATAAAAACGGGTCTGGCGTATTCTGGCATTCACAAAGAAATCGAATGTTGCAAAACCACCGATTTTTTTATCCTGTTGCACAAAAAATTCTGCAATAACAGGGTTATAATCATCTCCATAGTATTTAGTCATATAATTAAATACAAGCCCTGTTTGCATGAACAATGCTTTTTTAAAGAAATGATTCGAATAATAGAATGTATTTCTAGTTACAAAATCAGGCACATTTAAAACTAAATCTGACTGATCTACTTTCTGATACAAAAGTGTATTATCTAGCGCAAAAGGACCAAATTTAAACTCCCGGCTTGCTTTTATTTCTAAATAATTAATCACATTTCCGTATTGCATTGGTTTCACAATCTGTTGACTTGCCGCTTTTTCTGCATCTGTAGCCATATCAGTAAAATACAAATGATCTTTCAGCACTGTATACTGAACTTGTCCTGTCAACCAAGGAGTTGTAATCTCTGCACTTAAGGAATTAATTTTTTCGTTTTTAAAATTATTCGACCAATTGTACGAAATCCAACTGCTTTGGTACAAATTATAATTGTTGTTTGGCAATTTATTAATGTTGCGATATCTGAAATCAAATTTGATTTTTTCGCTCATATCATATCGCAGTTTAGCATCCAAATCTGAAAGCGATTCGTTGGTTATTGATCTTGAATATAAAAATCTACCATTCCATTTGTTTTTCTGATATTCATATTGAGCACCAAAATTGTTAAACTGCAAAAACAAATTATCTGGAACTGCATTTCCGTCAGCATCAACAATAATTCGGTTATATTTATAATTCGATCTATAGTCGTCGATAAAGAATATAAATTTTCCTAAAAGCGAATTCTCGTAAGCCGCTCCCACTTTGTTATACAACCTTTCATATTTAGTCTGATCGTTAATATTACTTGCCGCATACGAGTCTCCAAATCGCTGTATACGCGTAGTTGATCCATCATTAGCAGTTAAAGTCGACATTACAGTTGGCTGTTTATATTCATAAGCTTTATATTCATAATTAAACTGATGCGTTATGTATAAATTATTACTCCCATCAGTTGGATTTACTCTAAAAGCATGATCAAAAAATAATCTTCTTCCTTTTAAAAAGGATTCTGCGTCGGTTAAATAAACCTGTAATCTTTGTCGATTTTTATAATCTTGATTATCACTTTCAAAATCAGCATCGTTTGTAATACCGCCATTTTCCTCATTCAATATATCCTGATTCGTGAAGTGCGCGTTTATTGCATAACGCTTATTGGTTGTAGCATAACTAGTTGTAATTCTCAGATTTCCGGCACTAACCAATTGATTATTATAATCTCCCTCAGATCTTAGACCTTTATAAGCAATAGAAAAATTAAGATTTTTAGAAGCATTTAATGTGATAAAAGAATCCACATTCTGTCCTTTTTTTATTGTTGTATTAAAAAACAATTCTGTAAAAGGAGTTGCAACAGAATAATATCTAATTTGATCTGCTTGCATATAAAGAGAATGTTTTCCTCTAAAACCAATTTCTGGATAAGGAGAAAAACTCGTCAAGCTATATTGTAACATATTTAGTGGCTGTCCAATATTAGACAGCTCCTGGAGTCCGAAAAGATCTTTTCTAAGATGATTCTGTCTATAAGCACTTTTAATAGTTAGCGAAGTATCTGCATAAATTGTATCATGTTCTAAAGTCACAATTTTATACTGATCTATCGTGGCTATTTTTTGTTTTTTCTTTTTTACGGAATCAGTAATACTTGAATATTCCGTATTCATATCTAAATTATTTTTAGGAGCAGTTTTTTTTTCTTGCGAAAACAATAAAGTTGGTACAACTAATAGATATAGAAAAATGAATATTCTCATTTGATGGCTTTATATAAATTTATTTTTTCAAAATTTTGCTAAGCAAAGGTAAATTATAAAAACAAATAAATAAAAAAACACTTCATTTTATACAATTGCCTTGGCTGACAGTACGAAAACGAATATTTTTGCTGAAAATTTCATTTCATTTGTTATTTAAACCCTAAAAAATGCTCGAAAAAAATTTCTCAGGATTTGTTCTAGAAACTGGAACTGATGAAGCCGGCAGAGGATGTTTAGCCGGGCCGGTTACTGCCGCAGCTATAATTTTACCCGAACATTTTGAGAATACAATTCTGAATGACAGTAAGCAATTGTCTGAAAAAACGAGAGCCTTATTAAGGCCAATTCTCGAAAAAGAAGCTGTATGTTTTTCTGTAACACATTTGTTTCCAGATGAAATTGACGAAATAAACATTCTAAATGCTTCGATGAAAGGAATGCAGGAATGTATTTTGAAACTAAAACATGTTCCTGAATATATTATAGTTGACGGAAATCGTTCCTTGAATGCTAAACTCGGACTTAAAAACACTTTTGGAAGGCAGTTTTCTAAAGATGAAATTGCTCTTTTAAAATCGATTCCGAACCAAAGTATTATAAAAGGCGACGGCAAATATCTTAGCATTGCAGCGGCATCTGTTTTAGCAAAAACCTATCGCGACGAATATATGGACAAAATTCACGAAGAATTTCCGATGTACAATTGGAAACAAAACAAAGGATATCCAACTAAAGAACATCGTGAAGCTATTAAGGAATTTGGAACTACAAAATATCATAGAATGAGTTTTAGACTTTTGCCAGAGCAGTTAGAACTTGATTTTTTTGAATAAAAAAAACGACCTAAAAAGGTCGTTTTTTTATTTTTTGCTTTTTAAGAATTCTGCAAACTGTTTTGTATCATAATAAAAAGATCTCACATCTGTAATTTTTCCGTCCTTCAGATCGATATGTTCTGAAATTGGAACTGACATGGTTTTGCCTGATTTCTTTGATTTACAGCTCATTATAAAATAAATGATCACTTCATTTTTAGAAGCATCACTAAAATAGGTTGGTTCTTTTTCTATCTGAAGATCAAAAAATTCTGTTGATTTTGTAAACATCTTTGTCCATTCGCTAAAACCTGTATAAGTTCCTCCATACGGTAATCCAACAGCTTGATTGTAAACTGCACCGTCTGCAACTACAGTAGCCACAGCATCAAAATCTCTTGTTTTAAAAAGGCTTTCGTAATATTTAGCTGCTACTTTCAAATTATCAGCTTCCAGATTTTTCAGAATATCAGCCTCAGACAAAGTCGCTCCTTTATCCCAGAAACCAATAATTTTGCTCACTTGTCCTTTACCGTTTAAACGTGCAAAATCACGTCCTGCCATTATTAGGTTGTTTTTGGAATCCAAAACTTTCCATTCCCAGGTTACATAGTTATCTTTTACAATTTTGGATCCTGATGTTAATATCGCATCTGGATTTTTCTTGTAAAATTCGTTGATTACATTATTAAATGCCGTAATTCCTTTTATAGAAGCCGAAGGATCTTCAAAAGTACTGTCTTCTAACCAAATAGATTTAATCATCTTTAATCTGGTATCGCTGTTTTTTTCCTGCCACACTTTTTCATAAACTGCAACTGGATATAATTTATCTTTCTTTTGGGCAAAAAGACCGTTAAGCGCAAAAAGGAAACAGAATAAGTAGATTTTTCTCATAAGCAATTGGAAATAAAATGAAATTTTAATTTAATAGTATAAAATCAAATTTAGCATAAATAGCTAAGAGAATTACAAGGAGTTTAGAATTTGCCATCCCTTCAAAATCTTAACTTTTGAGAAATGGTTTTTCTCTTTTTTGAATATAAATTTAAGAAAAAAAACGCTTTCTATTTAAAAATAAGGTTCCTGTTTTGGATTTTAAAAACAATGTAACTATGCATTTATTCCAAGAAAAATTGATTTGCATTTAACAACACTCATATTTAAAGGCTATTTATTTTACGAAATGCAAATCGAGGAGCTATTCTAAAAAGAAAATAAAGCAGTTTTACTTTTGCAATTCTTATTTCAGTCTGATTTTGAGATATACTTTCAAGCATTTCTGAGACTGCATCTTGAGGTGAAATTGCAATTTTAGAAACATTTCCTTTGTGCCAAGGAGTATCTACTACTGGAAATAACACTTCTATAACCTTGATTTTTTCTTTTTTCAACTGTTCTCTTAAAACTTGAGTAAAAGAATGCAGACCCGATTTTGAGGCATTATAAAACGGGTAAATTGTTCTTGGAACATAAACCAATCCTGTGGTAATATTTATTATTTTAGGATTTTGATTTTGGATTAAAATCGGATACAAAAGCTTGATTAAACGAATTGGTGCATTTAGATTAACCGAGAATTCTTCATTCATTTTTTCTAACAAAAATCGGTCTTCTACAAAATGAGCTTTATTGGCAATAGCAGCATTATTAATTAAAACATTGACCTTAGGATAATTAATACGAAGCCATTCTGCAAAATCTTCGCATTCTAATTCCCGAGCAATGTCACACTTGTAAATGACTAAATTGGGCAATCGCTTTTTGGCCTCTTCAAGCTTTTCCAAAGAACGTGAACAAGTTATCACGTTATTGTCCTTTTCTATAAACTGTCGGCACATTTCAAATCCTAAACCTGAGCTTCCTCCAGTAATAACAATAGTATTATTTGAGATTTCCATAATTTCATTTTTTAAATTAGAAATCAAAAATAGTTCTCCTGCTATGGACTTGCATTGACCTATGTTAAGTCTTAATTTTTCTTTTGAGTCTGCTGAAAGATTCTGGCTGAATACCTAAATAAGAAGCTATAATTTGTTGTGAAACACGATTTTCGATATCAGGAAATTCAGCAATAAAAATTTCATATCGCTTTTCAGCATCTAAAAGAAGCAGTTCTCTTTCTCGTTTTTCTTTTATAGAAAATGCTTTTTCAAGAATTTGAACAAGAAAGACATTCCAAAATGGATTTTTTCCTTTTATTTCTATCCAGCTTGAATAATCAATTTCCAAGATCTCGGAATCTTCTAAAGCTTCTATCGAAAAATAGGAAGGAGTATTATAAATCATAGCCGAATAAGAACTTATAAAATTCCGTTCGGCTATAATATTTTTAGTGAATTCGTTTCCGTTTTCGTGAGTGTAAACATATCGAAACAAACCTTTTACCACAAAAGCCATTTTACGAGGCACTTGACCTTCACGAATAAAATAGCCTGCCTTAGCTATTTTACCATATTGTGCAATACTCAATAACTCCTGTAATTCTTTTTCTGGAAGATTTAAATGCTTCAAAAATGATTTTTTGTCTTCATTTTCCATACTCGAATTATTTTGAATCTTTTAAACAAATTCAGCTTCGAATAGTTCGGTAAAATGTTTGATGATTTTAGATTTTACTTCTTCTTCATCTACTTTCTCCACACCAAGTTCTACATTTAAAGATGTGACACCTTTTCCGCGAATACCGCATGGAATAATATTATCAAAATAACCCAAATCTACATTTACGTTTAAGGCAAATCCGTGCATGGTAACCCAACGTGAAGCGCGAACCCCCATTGCACAAATCTTACGAGCAAACGGAGTTCCTACACCTAGCCAAACTCCCGTTTCTCCTTCACTTCTACCCGATTCTAAACCATATTCGGCCAAAGTCAGAATAATAGATTCTTCTAACAAACGAAGGTATTTATGGATATCGGTAAAGAAATTTTCTAAATCTAAAATCGGATAACCTACAATTTGTCCTGGTCCATGATAGGTAATATCACCGCCACGATTAATTTTATAAAATGTCGCTCCTTTAGCTTCCAGCTGTTTTTCGTTTAATAATAAATTTTCAAGATCACCGCTTTTCCCTAAAGTATAAACATGCGGATGCTCAACAAACAATAAATAATTTGGCGTTGGCAGATCAAGTTCTTCTCTTCTGTTCTTAATTTTTAAATCGACAATATCCTTAAAAATTTCTTCTTGATATTCCCAGGTCGATTTATAATCTCTTTTGCCCAGATCCTGAAGTTGGATTTTTTTATTCATTTTAATTATTTTTCAAACTCAACATCGAAGTTCAGTTTGTCAGGATTCTCCATATAATCCGTAAAAGAGTATTGAATTGTGATTGATTTTCGATCGTCGCTAAACAATGCATTTGGATTAGAAACTTTCTTAATTTTTTTTGGAAAATGATAGTTTACAATATAGCTAGATGATGCGAACATCATTTTGGTCATATCTGCAGCCGTATCTTTTGCCTTCGCAGCCTGTAATTTTTGTTGATCGACTACTGCTTTTCTTGTAAATTTCTTTCCGTCGTAAGTATAGCTTAATTTACTGCCATTATCTCCAAAACCATTTCCAAGTGGAGATGCATTTGCTCCTCCTTCTAATTTCTGAAAGGTGCTTAAAGTTTGTAAAATATCCTGAAGCTCATTGACATTTTTAAAATCTGTTCCTAAGTTCATTAAAAACTGTTTTTTTTCAGAACTCATTTTTGTTGAAACCACAAAATTCTCAAGCTTTTTAAGCTCTTTCTGAGTTTCTGGTGATAACTTAGCAATACTGTCTTTTTTTTCTTCAAATAGTTGCTTGAAAGTAAAAGTCGTATCGATATCTTTTTTAGCATCTCCCATTTGACCTGCAATCTGATCTCCAGCCATTTCCATTAAGGCAGAACCATCCATGTCTACCGAAAATTTTCCGGTTCCGTTATCATTAATGTAAATGTTTTCAGTAAAAGTACAGCTAGTTAAAGTTGCTATTAAAAAAGAAAAACTAAGTAATTTATATAATTTCATCGCAGTATATTTTTATCAAAGATACAAAGACTATTTTTAAAAATACACTTTATTAAAAACCACCAATTATTATTCAAATTCTACTTTGAACCCAAAATCCACGCTGCTTTCTTGCATATTGCCTAATGGCATTTCGGCAATAAAGCTTTTTCTATCTGCTGCTACTACTGCATTTTTGATAGAAACCGTTTTAATCCTTTTAGGAAAATGATATTCGACTGTATATTTACATTCCTTCATCATTTCTTCTATTTGTTTTGAAAATGGATCATCACTCTTTTCTTTCTTAGCTTCTTTTTTCTTTTTAGCTTTTTTATCTTCTTTAGAAGGTGTTACCGATTTAATAAAAACTTTGCCATCGTAAAAAATAGTAGTACTTGACTTTTCTTCAGATTTTGGCGCAGCGCTTAAAGCTCCTAATCTTTTTTTGTCAGTAGCCGCCAGAGCTTCTAAACTTTCAGTGGGTGTGGCAATAGTTTTAAAATCTGTTCCGGCAGGAAAATCAAATGCCATAGCATATTCGAATTGCTTTTTTTCATCATTTACCTTTATGCTTACTTTAAAATCTTCTAGAATTTCAAGTTTCTCTTTTTCTTTCTCGAGCTGCTCAATTTTTTCCTTATCAGCATCTGACAATTTAGAAATACTGTCTTTTATTTTGGCTAGCACATCTTTGAAGGTAAAAGTAGTGTCTAAGACTTTATTAACTTTAGTCGAATCTGTTTTTTTCATACCCATTTTATACATCGGTGACATGTCAAAGCCGTAAGAAAAAGTTCCCGATCCATCTTCATTCATAACCATTTTTTCCTTAAGCGTACAGCTTGTAATACAAAGTACAATAAAAAAGCAAAGTAAAATTCTTTTCATAATTGAGGTTTAAGTTGTTCAAGCGAAGATACTTTCTTTTAAGAATTATTTGAATCGTGTTTTAAAACAACTTCAAATTCGCTATTTATGACCACATACAAATAGATGTAAATCAAATAACTAACACTAAACCATGTTTTATATTTGTTAAAAACGAATTTATTCTTATAGCGATCAATGTTTGCTAAAGATGGTTGAAAGCCAATAAATTGATGTCACAAAAAATCTAAAAAGTCCATTCTAAAATCTGCATTCTTTTCTTTATCTTTGCACACTTAAAAAAATAGCACAAAAAATGGCATTATCAGAACAAGAAATCATCAGAAGAGAAAAACTTCAAAACTTACGCAATCTGGGAATCAATCCTTATCCAGCTAATCTTTTTCCTGTAGATCATACATCAAAGCAGATAAAGGAAACTTTTGAGGAAGGTAAGAAGGTTATCGTTGCAGGACGTTTGATGAGTGTTCGTGATCAAGGTAAAGCTTGTTTTGCTGAATTGCAAGACAGCGAAGGACGTATTCAATTGTACGTGAATCGTGATGTTTTGTGCGAAGGTGACGATAAAACTTTATACAACCAAGTATTCAAAAAATTAACCGATTTAGGAGATTTTATTGGTATTGAAGGTGAATTGTTTACTACACAAGTGGGTGCAAAATGTATTCGTGTAACTGGTTTTACTTTCTTGAGTAAAACATTACGTCCGTTACCATTACCAAAAGTTGATGAAGACGGAAAAGTGCACGATGCTTTCAATGACGCTGAATTACGTTATAGAATGCGTTATGTAGATTTAACTGTAAATCCGCAAGTTAAAGAAACTTTCCTTAAGAGAACTAAATTGTTCACTGCTATGAGAGAGTACTTTAACAATGCAGGATATCTTGAAGTAGATACTCCGGTTTTACAGTCAATTCCTGGTGGGGCTTCGGCAAGACCATTTATTACGCACCACAACTCGCTTGATATTCCGCTTTACATGCGTATTGCCAATGAGTTATACTTAAAAAGATTAATTGTTGGTGGATTTGAAGGTGTTTATGAGTTCTCTAGAAACTTCCGTAACGAAGGCATGGACAGAACGCATAATCCTGAATTTACTGCAATGGAAATATATGTAGCCTACAAAGACTACAATTGGATGATGGACTTTGCCGAAGGTTTATTGGAGCACTGTGCAATTGCTGTAAATGGTACGAGCGAAGTAACTTTTGGTGAGCACAAAATCAACTTCAAAGCACCTTATGCACGTGTTACCATGACAGATTCTATCAAACATTTTACAGGTTTTGATATTTCTGGAAAAACAGAACAGGAATTGTTTGAAGCAGCACGCGGAATGGGAATCGAGGTTGACGAAACAATGGGTAAAGGAAAATTAATCGATGAGATTTTCGGAGCAAAATGTGAAGGAAATTATATTCAGCCAACTTTCATTACAGATTATCCAAAAGAAATGTCTCCGCTTTGTAAAGAGCACCGCGATAATCCAGATTTGACTGAGCGTTTTGAATTAATGGTTTGCGGAAAAGAAATCGCAAATGCGTATTCTGAATTAAATGACCCAATTGACCAAAGAGAGCGTTTTGAAGATCAAATGCGTCTTTCTGAAAAAGGTGATGATGAAGCAAATGGAATTATCGACGAAGATTTCTTAAGAGCTCTTGAGTACGGTATGCCTCCAACTTCTGGAATGGGAATTGGAATGGATCGTTTGATTATGTATTTGACGAATAACGCTTCTATTCAGGAAGTTTTATTATTCCCTCAAATGCGTCCTGAGAAAAAACAAGCTCAGATCGAATTGACAGAAGAAGAAAAAGTAATCGTGACTTTATTAAAAGGAAACGAGAATAAAATGGATTTATCTCAGCTAAAAGTTTCAGCTAATCTTAGCGGTAAAAAATGGGATGCTTCTATGAAAAACTTATCTAAACACGGTTTAACTAAAGTTGTTGTGGATGGTGAGTTTAAGTTTGTAGAATTGGTGGGGTAATTTTGTCCTATTTTATTATAAATACAGCCCGATAGGTTTATAACTTATCGGGTTTTTCGTTTTATTTACATAACTTTGATTAATTAAAATGCATTATTATGAGCACTTTAGAAATAAAATTAGAAATTTTTGATAAACTAAAAAATATTGAAGATGTCAGTCTTCTGGAGAAAATTAGAAATCTTCTAAAAAATGCAGATACATCAGGTATTTATCAATTTGAAGACTATGAATTAGATATGCTGAGAGAAAGTGAAGAAGATATAAAATATGGAAGGGTTATTTCTCAAGAAGATTTAGATAAAGAAGATCTAGAATGGCTGTCAGAATAATTTGGACTAATGCCGCAGTTAATCAAAGAAGAAAAATATTGAATTATTGGAACAGAAGAAACAAGTCAAAAACGTATTCAAGAAAATTAGTTTTAGAAATAACACAAAGAACTAAATTCTTAGTTGAAAATCCTGAGATTTATGTTAAAACCAGCTTTCCAGATATCAGATCCTCAACGTTAGGCCATTATAATATCTTTTATAAAGTAACTCCAAAAGAATTAATTGTTATAGCATTTTGGGATAACAGAAGAAATCCCAAAATCCTTTCTAAAATTCTAAAAAAATAAAAAATAAACCCGACAGATTTTTTAACTGTCGGGTTTTCTATTTAAAATAATCTGATTAAAACGAATACTTCTCCAATTTCTCTCCTTGAATATCCAAAACTTTTGTACTCTCTTTTGGAATATCACTTATGATTTCTTGAACTGATGGATTGGAAGGATATTTTCCGTTTTTCATTTTTAGAAGATGAAATTTTCCTCCGCTTTCAAATATAAGATCATAAAATTTTTCTGTTGATGAAGTGGTTACATAAATTGGGAAATCGGTTACCGTGAAGCGATTTATTACAGTACCGTTATTATTTAAAATATAACCCGAACAGCCTCCACTTCCGCAGAAATAAGAATTTGAAAAACCAACCAAATATTCGTTTTTCTTATCATTATTTAAGTCGAAAGCATCATAATAAAAATAGCGATCGTCTTTAGTCATTGCGGGAATATCATTCTTCAATAAAATCAATAATTGTTTGCGTATTAAGTCTACTGCTTTATCTTCTTTTGGAGTAGCTTCACTCAAATTTGCCGTTCCACCAAGTGTTTTAGACAATGTATCTTGAACAACCGTTTTTACAATATTTTTCGAATTTTCTTTATTCTGGCAAGAACTCAGTGCCAAAATTGCGATTAGAATTAAAATCTTATTTTTCATCATTTGAAATTTTAAATTCGTCATAATTTACACCAGCAATGCAGCTTTATTTTCAATATCATTTTGCGACAGCAACGATTTTATATTATTGAAAGTCACCAAAGCAATCTGCGTCAAAGCTTCATTGGTAAAAAACGCCTGATGTGCGGTTACCAAAACATTCGGAAAACTCATCAAACGCTGAATCGCATCATCTTGAATAATGTCTGCAGAAAGATCTCTAAAAAACAATTTTTCCTCCTGTTCGTAAACATCAATTCCTAAATAACCTATTTTTCCTTCTTTTAAACCTTCAATTACTGAAGACGTTTCTATCAAGCCACCACGACTTGTATTGATAATCATAACACTATCTTTCATAAAAGAAATAGAAGTGGTATTGATAACATGTTTAGTCTGTTCATTTAGTGGACAATGAAGCGAAATAATATCACTTGCTTTAAAGATTTCTTCTAAACCCACAAAAGAAACGCCGTCCTTTTTCATTTCTTCATTTTCGACAATATCATAAGCCAAAACATTACAGCCAAAACCTAATACAATTTTAGAAAATGCTTTTCCTATATTTCCAGTTCCAATAATTCCAATTGTTTTTCCGAATAAATCAAAACCCAATAATCCGTTTAAAGAAAAATTTTGCTCACGAACTCTATTGTAAGCTTTATGCGTTTTTCTGTTTAAAGTCAAAATCATCGCCATAGCATGCTCCGCAACTGCTTGCGGAGAATAAGCGGGAACTCGGCAAACTTTTATTCCATGTTTTTTAGCCGCTTCCAAATCAACATTATTAAATCCAGCACAGCGTAAAGCAATTATTTTTACCTTTTTTTCTGCTAATTGATTGATAACCGTTTCGTTTACGATGTCATTTACAAAGACACAAACAATCTCGCATTCTTCAATTAAAGCTACAGTTTGCGGATTCAATTGTGTCTCAAAAAAGTCCAACTGAAAACCAAAATCTTCATTGTATTTATTAAAAAACGTTTTATCGTAGGGTTGAGTAGAGAAAAAGGCAATTTTATTCATGTTTTTTGAATTAATTCATTTCAAATTCTTTATTCCTTAAAAATAAGAAAATATTTTCAATTCACACTTAACTAAATTGCTAATCAACTACTTTTCAATTTGTTAAAAAAGATATAATTTTTCAAAGTTCATTAAACCTGTTTTATTTAAAAAAGTCTAACTCTGTATAACAATTAAAAAACTTAACACATGAAAAAATTATTAATTGCGGCTATGTTATTTGTTGGAATAGCAAGTTTTGCACAAGACATGGATCAAAAACCAGCGCGTGAGCAAAGGGAAAGAATGACCCCAGAACAGCGTAATGAGAAACAGCTTCAAAAACTGACTACAGAATTAAATTTAGATGCTAGCCAGCAAGCACAGGTAAAACAGCTTTTAGCAGATAGAAGCGCAAAAGCCGAAAAATTTAGAGAAGCTAGAAAAGAAAAAAAAGACAGCAACACAAAACCAACTGCTGAAGAAAAGGCAGCTTTCAAAAAACAAATGGAAGAAGAAGTCGCAGCAAATGATGCTAAAATGAAATCAATCTTAAAAGCTGACCAATACACAAAATGGAAAGCTCTTCAAGAGGAGAAGAAAGACAAAATGAGGGAAAAAATGAAAGAGCGCAAACAAGATAAAATATAATTTGGCGCATAAAAAAAGAGGCTTTTAAAAGCCTCTTTTTTTATTTAAAATGTTTTTGATACTTTATCTATCGCATTGATGGTAAAGTCTAAATCTTCGTAAGTCAATGCATCTGTAATAAACCACGTTTCGTATGCAGATGGCGCGATATAAACGCCTTCTTGCAATAATCCATGGAAGAATTTCTTAAACGTTTCGTTATCTCCTTTTGCAGCCGTTTGGAAATCGGTAACAGGATCTGCGTCAAAGTGAACAGAAATCATAGAACCTACTCTATTGATTGTAAACACAACATTATTGGCTTTTAACACTCTATCGATTCCTGCTTCCAAATAAGCCGTTTTTTCTTCTAAACGGGTAAAAATTTCTCTATCAGAATCAAGTGCTTTTAACATTGCTAATCCAGCAGCCATTGCCAACGGATTTCCAGACAATGTTCCTGCTTGATAAACTGGTCCAAGAGGCGCTAAATAATTCATTATTTCTTCACGAGCTGCGAAAGCTCCAACTGGAAGTCCGCCACCTATAACTTTTCCGAAGGTCACGATATCTGCATCAATTCCGTATAATTCCTGGACTCCACCACGCGCTAAACGGAAACCTGTCATAACCTCATCAAAAATCAATAAGATTCCGTTTGCTGTACACAATTCTCTTAAACCTTCTAGAAAACCTTTTGCAGGCGGAATACAACCCATATTTCCTGCAACTGCTTCGATAATAATGGCTGCAATTTCTCCTTTATTAGCATCAATTAGAGTTTTTACATTCTCTAAATCATTATATTTTGCTAACAAAGTATCTTTTGCTGTTCCTTGTGTAACTCCTGGACTATTTGGCGAACCAAAAGTTACAGCTCCACTTCCCGCCTGAATCAAAAATGAATCTGAATGTCCGTGGTAACAGCCTGCAAATTTGATGATTTTATCTCTTTTTGTAAATCCGCGAGCCAAACGAATCGCACTCATGCAAGCTTCTGTTCCAGAATTTACAAAACGAATTTTATCAATATTCGGAACCATAGAAACAGCCAAAGCTGCAATTTCAGTTTCCAATTCTGTTGGCATCCCAAATGAAGTTCCTAGTTTAGCTTTTTCAATAACAGCATCAACAACTGGCTGATACGCATGACCTAAAACCATTGGTCCCCAAGAGTTGATGTAATCGATTAATTTGTTTCCGTCTTCATCATATAAATAAGCGCCTTTAGCACTTTTTACAAAAATCGGAGTTCCGCCAACCGCTTTAAACGCTCTTACTGGTGAATTTACTCCTCCCGGAATTACTTTTTCTGCTTCAGCAAAAAGCTGACTACTTCTTTTATATAACATTATAATATTAGATTTCTGATATTAGATTTTAGATTGTTTGAAAACTGCAACTGAACAGTAAAACTGAAAACTTATTTCACTTTCAACCTCTGTCCGATCGAAATTGCATTATCAGTAAGATTATTTTTTCTTTTTAAATCTTCAACCAATAGATTGAATTTCTTTGAAATGGAGTATAGCGTATCTCCTTTTTGAACCTCATACATATTCGGATCGTATTGATCCATATTGATCTTTGGATCAGAAGCGACATCATAAGATGATTTTTTTGGTGGAGCTGTCGAAGTATTTATTGGCACATAATTTCTTCCTGTAACCTGACAATCGTATTGATGCAGATTGTATCGTTCAATATAACTGATCAATTTATCAGGATATTTAGGATCTGTTGCGTATCCACAAGCTCTAAGTCCTTTTGCCCAAGCTTTGTAATCGTCTTTTTCGTAAGTGAATAAGCTAGCGTATCGTTTTTTTCCAACCAAAAATAAAGCGTGATCTCTATACGATTCTGATGCTTGAGGGTATTTTCTAAAACATTCCTGAGCCGAGTCATCGTCGTGGCGGACACTTTCTCCCAACCAATCATTATGACATTTTATTCCAAAATGATTATTAGCATCTACAGCTAGATCTCCTCTTCCTGCACCAGATTCTAAAATTCCCTGCGCCAAAATAATACTCGCTGGAATTCCGTACGTTTTCATATTACCCATTGCAATTTCTTTATACTGCAACACATAATTATTAATCAAATCGCTGGTAACAACTGTTTTGGATGTAGATTGAATAACCTCAGTTGTATTATTTGTAGAAGGGTAATTTTTACCGATGGGTTTAGCAGGAGTACTTCTTTTTGTTGAAGCCGTTCGGGTTTGAACAGCTGCCGCTTTTTTAGTCGTCGCGATGGCAGGCTTACTAGAAGAGCAGCTTGCTAAAGCTAATATTACGAGAAGTAATACAATTTTTTTAATCATTGGTTTTGAGTATTGGTAATTTCTTCTGCTTCAACTTTATATTCATTCCGTCAATTCCCTGCAATCCGCCTGTGTGAATGAGTAAAATTTTTGAATGGGCAGGAAAATAATTTTTGCTGATTAAATCTATAACGCCAAAAACCATCTTTCCTGTATAAATTGGATCTAAGGGCACTTTTGTTTTTTCAAAAAAAGCATTAATAAATTCAATTAATTCTAAATTTATCTTGCCATAACCTCCAAAATGATAGTCAGAAATTAAATTCCAGTTATCTTTTTTTGCAAAAATACGAATTTCATCGTTTAAAAAGCCACCTTTTAACGCTGGAAAACCCAAAATTTTCTGATTTGGCAACACACTATTAATTAATCCCGAAATCGTACCGCCAGTTCCAACCGCACAGCAAACGTAATCAAAAACCGAATCTTCTTCTGTTAAAATCTCTTCACAACCTTTTACAGCGAGTTCATTTGTGCCGCCTTCTGGAACTAAATAAAAATCACCAAACTTGTCTTTCATTTTCTCAATAAAAGATGCTTCGCTTTTTAAACGATACTCTTCTCTGGAAACAAACTCAAACTCCATTCCGTTTTCTTGAACAAATTTAAGCGTTGGATTTTCTTCAATTTTATCGAAAAGTTCGTCTCCGCGAATGATTCCGATAGTTTTAAAACCTTGCTCTTTTCCTGCATAAGCCACAGCTGCAATATGGTTCGAAAATGCTCCTCCAAAAGTCAATAAAGTGTCTTTATTTTCAGCTTTCGCCTGAAGCAAATTGTATTTCAGCTTTCTGAATTTATTTCCCGAAACAAAAGGATGAATGAGATCTTCGCGCTTTATTGTCAGCGAAATATTATTCGGAAATTGAATATTTATGGATTGATTGAAAACTGGATTCATTTTAATATGATATAATTCAGAAACTGAAAAAATGATCGCTTTTTGAGATAGTTCAAATTAGTTTCGTTTGTATACGCTTCTCTTTCAAAGCTAATGTTTCGGTACGCTAAATCTTTGTTTTTGTATTGAATTAACCGAATTAAAAACTCAAAAACATACCAAATAAAGAATGGAAGAATTAACATTTCTAATTGCTGACGTAAATGTATTTTTTCATGATTAACAAAAACTCCATTTGCTTTATCAAAATCATATTTTACCAAAACAAACGGAAATACAGCCATTCCTCGATACCCTTTCGGAATTAAATATTTGGCAACAATCAGAAACATTGGCTGTAAAATTTATAAATTTGTAGCTATAAAATTGTTCGATTTCAATAAAATCATAATCAAATATTTTTATTTTTGATTTTAATTATTCGAAAAAGAACGCGAAACAGATTTATGAAAGAGCAAAGTAATGAAAATAAATTAATCGAAGGAGAAGATTTTTACTATACGCCCGAAGGTTATAAATGCTTTACCGAAAAACATCATTTAAAACGTGGTTATTGCTGTAAAAGCGGCTGTCGTCATTGCCCGTATGGATTTGATAAAAGGACAGGAGAAATAAGAAAGAAATGAATTAGATAGTTTAAATAAATTCCAATTTTTAAATTCCAAATTCTAATCTAAAATCTAAAATCAACAATCTAAAATATTAATATGGATATCCATTCACGAAAATTCAGGATTAAAATCCACAAGTCCTATCATAGGTCGGATATCCGTTATCCTTAGTTTTTTTAATTAGAAAATGTGTCAGTTTGCCAATGAGTCAATTTGAAAATGAGACAATTAAAATAAATTCCAAATTGCTACGCCTGTTCGCTAACGCTCTGGCCCAATTACGTTGGCTAATATTTCGCTCCGCTGGAGCTTCTATATTGGATGATTATTATTTTCTATAAATATTACGCCTTTCCAAGGCTTTATTTTATCAGCTCCGAGAGGAGCGACATAATTTTATAAAAAAACAAAAAATTAATCTGTTGTTAATCTAGCTAAAATATCTTAGCATCTTAGAACCTTAGCAACTTAGCATCTCCAAAAGAAAATGACTTTCAAAGAACAAATACAACAAGGAATACCATCTATATTACCACCAAAAAAGGAATACGATCCAGCTATTAATCACGCTCCAAAAAGAAAAGAAATTCTTTCGGCAGAAGAAAAAAAATTGGCTCTTAAAAATGCTTTACGCTATTTCGATCCAAAACATCACGCTGAATTAATTCCTGAATTTTCAGAAGAATTAGAAACATATGGACGTATTTATATGTATCGTCTTCGTCCAGATTATAGAATGTACGCAAGACCAATTGACGAATATCCAGGGAAATCTTTGCAGGCAAAAGCAATTATGCACATGATTCAGAACAATTTGGATTATGCTGTGGCGCAACATCCACATGAATTAATTACGTATGGAGGAAACGGTGCTGTTTTCCAAAACTGGGCGCAATATTTATTGACAATGCAATACCTGTCTGAAATGACAGATGAGCAAACTTTAACGATGTATTCTGGCCACCCAATGGGATTATTTCCTTCGCACAAAGAAGCGCCAAGAGTTGTGGTTACAAACGGAATGGTAATCCCGAATTATTCAAAACCTGATGATTGGGAAAAAATGAATGCTTTGGGAGTTTCGCAATACGGACAAATGACTGCGGGCAGTTACATGTACATTGGTCCTCAAGGCATTGTACACGGAACAACCATTACGGTTTTAAATGGTTTCAGAAAAATAAAACAAAATCCAGAAGGAAGTTTATTTGTAACTTCTGGTCTTGGCGGAATGTCGGGCGCACAGCCAAAAGCTGGAAATATTGCAGGTTGTATTACGGTTTGTGCCGAAGTAAATCCGAAAATCACAAAAATCCGTCACGATCAGGGATGGATTAACGAAGTCGTAACTTCTACTGACGAATTAGTTGCCAGAGTAGCTTTGGCGAAAGCCAACAAAGAAACGGTTTCAATCGCTTATTTAGGAAATGTGGTTGATGTTTGGGAACGTTTTGATCAAGAAAACATTAAAATTGATTTAGGTTCAGACCAAACTTCACTTCATAATCCTTGGGCTGGAGGTTATTATCCGGTTGGAATTTCTTTTGAAGATGCTAACAAAATGATGGCAGAAAATCCAGATTTATTTAAAGAAAAAGTTCAAGAAAGCTTACGCCGTCATGCAGATGCCATTAACAAACACACTGCAAAAGGAACTTACTTTTTTGACTACGGAAATGCCTTTTTATTGGAAGCTTCACGTGCCGGAGCTGATGTAATGGCTGAAAATAATATTGATTTTAAATATCCAAGTTATGTTCAGGATATCATGGGGCCAATGTGTTTCGATTACGGATTTGGACCTTTCCGCTGGGTTTGTACTTCTGGAAAGCCTGAAGATTTATTTAAAACAGATGCTATTGCTTGTCAAGTTTTAGAAAAAATGGCAGAAACTGCTCCAAATGAAATTCAGCAGCAAATGCAGGATAACATTAAATGGATTAAAGGTGCACAAGAAAATAAATTGGTTGTTGGTTCACAAGCTCGAATTCTATATGCCGATGCCGAAGGAAGAATCAAAATTGCCGAAGCCTTTAATCAAGCCATTGCAAAAGGAGAAATTGGCGCTGTGGTTCTAGGACGCGATCACCACGACGTTTCTGGAACAGATTCTCCTTATCGAGAAACTTCAAACATATATGACGGTTCTCGTTTTACAGCCGATATGGCAATTCATAACGTGATTGGAGACAGCTTTAGAGGAGCAACTTGGGTATCAATACATAATGGCGGCGGAGTTGGCTGGGGAGAGGTCATAAATGGCGGATTTGGTATGGTTCTTGATGGTTCTACAGAGGCTTCAAAGCGTTTAGCTTCAATGCTTTTCTGGGATGTTAACAACGGAATTTCAAGACGAAGCTGGGCAAGAAATGAAGGTGCTGTTTTTGCCATAAAAAGAGCTATGGAAGTTGAGCCATTATTGAAAGTAACTTTGCCTAATTTAGTTGATGAAAGTTTGCTTTAAAATAACATAACATCCTGAGCGAAGTCGAAGGTTTATAGAAATGAAAGGGCTTCGACTCTACTCAGCCTGACAGACTTAAAAAAGAACATTAATTCTTAGAAATATGAAAACACTTAAGTTAATTCCGTTTTTGCTACTGCTGATACTTACTTCTTGCAGTACCGTGACTGTTTATTCTGATTATGACAAAACTGTCGATTTTACGCCTTATAAAACGTACGCCTATTTTAAGCCCGGAATTGACAAGGTCGAAATATCAGATTTAGACAAAAGAAGAATTCTACGTGCAATTGATGATCAAATGCAAGCTAAAGGTTTTACAAAAAGCGATAATCCAGATTTGTTAATAAACATCTTTACTAAGTCAAGAGAGCAAGTTGATGTAAACCAATTTACCGCTGGCTGGGGTTATGGCTGGGGTTGGGGTTGGAATCCTTACATGATGTACGGAGGACAAACTACAGTTTCTACTTCTACTGAAGGAACTTTATACATTGATTTGATCGATGCTAAAAAGAAAGAAATGATTTGGCAAGGTGAAGGAATTGGAACTTTGACAAGAAACATCGACAAAAAAGATGAAAAAATTGCTGAGTTTGTAGGCAAAATTTTAGCTCAATATCCGCCAGTAAAAAAATAATTTTTACATTTGCCTTTCAATCAGTAAAAAAAATGACAAACTTTAACAGCATTATCGCTATTATTAGCATTATTGCAATTCAGCAATAATGGCGAGGTGCTATATAAGTTTGTAAAATATAATTTATTAGAAACCTCCCAATTGGGAGGTTTTTTATTTTAAGGATAATTAAAAAGTCGCCACGAATTCGAAAATTTATCTGTTCAAAGAATATAAAAAATAATTCGGGAATTCGTGGCAAAAAAAACAAAACATCATGAGTTTATTTGAAGAAGTACTTAATGCCCAAAAGCATCTTGAAAATGTAGTTACCGCAACGCCTTTAACGCAAAATTTGAATCTTTCAGACGAATTTGAATCGACTATTTTACTAAAAAGAGAAGATTTGCAAATTGTTCGTTCATATAAGATTAGAGGCGCTTATAATAAAATTTCTTCGTTAAACGAAAAAGAAAAAGCAAACGGAATTGTATGCGCCAGCGCAGGGAATCATGCTCAAGGTGTTGCTTATTCCTGTAATCTCTTAAAGATCCATGGTAAAATATACATGCCAAAAACCACTCCAAAACAAAAAGTAAAACAAGTTCAACTATTCGGAAAATCATTTGTTGAAATTGTTTTAACTGGAGATACTTTTGATGATGCTTATGCTTCTGCAACTGCCGATGCCATCAAGAATCATAAAACATTTATACATCCTTTTGATGATGAAAAAGTAATCGCTGGACAAGGAACTGTTGGATTAGAAATCTTAGAAAGTTTTAAAGAACCAATCGATTATGTTTTTGTTCCTATCGGCGGCGGCGGATTAGCTTCTGGTCTGTCTGAAGTTTTTAAACATTTAAGTCCACATACCAAAATAATCGGTGTTGAACCAAAAGGTGCTCCTTCGATGAAAACATCAATCGAAGAAAACAAAAATACGCCATTGAAAACAATCGATAAATTTGTTGATGGTGCAGCGGTTAAACAAGTTGGCGACAAAACTTTTGAAATCTGCCGATACAACTTAGAAGATATTATTCTGGTTCCAGAAGGAAAAGTCTGCACCACAATTTTAAGATTGTATAATGAAGAAGCCATGGTGGTTGAACCTGCTGGGGCTTTAACAATTGCTGCCTTGGATTTTTATAAAGATAAAATTAAAGACAAAAATGTGGTCTGCATTGTAAGTGGAAGCAATAATGATATTGAAAGAACTGCCGAAATAAAAGAACGCTCCTTACTTTACGAAGGTTTAATGCACTATTTTATGATTCAGTTTCCACAACGTCCAGGAGCTTTAAAAGAGTTTGTCAATAATATTTTAGGTCCAGATGACGACATCACGTATTTCCAATTTGCTAAGAAAAATAGTCGCGAAGTAGGTTCTGTTGTGGTTGGTTTAGAATTGAAAAACAAAAACGACATTATGCCAATCAAATTGAAAATGACCGAAAATGGTTTTGAGTTTCAATATCTGAACGACAATCAGGATTTATTTACGCAATTAATTGGATAAAATAAAAAACAAAGGCTGTCAGATGGGATGACAGCCTTTTCAAATTCAATACAAATTACTAATTGAATTGTGGATGTAATTATTGCTTCAAGATTTTTTTCGAATACGAACCTTTACTATCGTTAACTTTTACAATGTAAACACCTTTTGGCAATCGAGAAATTTCTACTTCTGCTTGATTTCCTTTTATAAATTTTACATTCTTCTTTAAAACTGGCTGTCCAGTAATATTGAAAACCTGCACTTCAGCATCTCCCTCATGATTCGTATCAATTTTTAGAGAATCATCAGTTTCATTTACAAAAATAGTCATATCATTTGAGCTTGTATTTTCAACTACAGTCGTTTGTGCTGCTAAAGCACTTTTTGCTGTAGAAGATTCAACCTGCACCAACTGCCACTGCTGATTTAACCCTCCTGTATAAGACCAAACCTGAATATTAGCACCATTTGCTGTAGAAACATTTTCAACATCAAGCGATTTGCCACTGTTTACGTTTATAATTTTATAATAACCTGTGCCAAGACTTGTTACCGTCCATTTGAATTCATTTGAAGACGAGAATGTTTTCTGCTGTACTTTTAATCCATCAGCTGTTCCGTTATTTTCAACAGCCAAATACATTCCAGTCGATTTTACGATAATGTAATAGTTACCGCTTCCGTCAGAAACAAATTTCCAACGCTGATTACTTCCTCCACCATTCGTTACATCATACTGTTGAATTCTACTTCCGCTCGTAGTGGCATTGTCAGCCACATCTAAACCTTTGTTACTGTTTCTTGAAATAATGTTATAATATCCAGGAAATTCGGTAGTAGGTGGTGTTCCGGAGCTCCAAGTAAAAGTAACTGCTGATGAAGCTGGAACAGCATAATTAAATGCCGAAGATCCTGAAACCACTTTTATTGTATTTGATGAGCCGCCAGAATTGTATACTACAAGTGCAGTTGACCCGTCAGGGTTTTTGAAAGCAGCAGACTGAATACTGCTGTTTGTGCTTGAAGCCCCAATTCGCACAGCACCCGGTTTCACAAATTTTGAAATCTGACCAATAATATAATACGCTACATTTTTAGTATAACTTGTGCTGCTATTTACTGTAATAGCACCTAAGCAAGTGCTGCATCCTCCTGGAGTGCGTGGTCCTAAACTTGAATTGTTGGCAGCATTCCATTCTAAAACTGTTTTAGACCAGTTATTGGTGCTTCCAATAACAACGTTTTGCATATGCCAGCCAAAATCGCCGCTAAAACTTCCGCCAGAACCCGTGTATTGTTCCGTAAAATAAACGTTTTTATTAGTAGCATTTTTTACTGTTGACATTGCTGAGATGTTTCCTAAATACAAGTGAAATGCCGCTCCATCTACATAAGAACTATTGTTTAAAACATCAATAGGATATGCCGTATTATCACAATTGTGGTCAAAGGCAATGATTTTAATGTTTCCGTAACCAGCGGCAGCCATTTGCGGACCAAGTTGCTGGTTGATGAAATTCTTTTGTTCGGTAGAATTCATCAGCATACTTGGCTCATTATGCGGATTTTCTGGTTCATTTTGCGGTGTGATTGCCCAAATATTAATACCTTGTGCTTTCATTGCATCAAAATATTTTACGAAGTATTTCGCATACGCTGCATAATATTGCGTTTGTAGAGATCCTCCAACCCAAGAACCATTGGTTTTCATCCACCTCGGTGCAGACCAAGGCGTTGCCAAGATTTTGATGTTTGGGTTAATTAGCAGGATTTTTTTAAGAATTGGAACTAAATAGGTTAAATCAGGTCCATTCAAACTGAAATTGTTCATGTTCGTATCTCCCGAAGTTTCGTTATAACTGTAGGAAGAACTGCTTAAATCTGAAGCTCCAATACTGATACGAACAACGCTTGCATTTAATCCTGTTGTCGGATTGTATAAATCATTCAACAATTGGTTTTGCTGAGTCGCTGCCATTCCAGAAATAACTTCACAGCTTCCCTCGGTAAGTGTATAACCGAATCCGTCCATGGTTTGATAGGTCGTTCCTGCATTTACTGTTACGGTGGAAGGGTTTGTTCCTGAATTGGTTCCGAAGCTTACAGTTCCCTGCTGCTGTAATAATTTACTTTGATCTCCTGTAGTCATCCACGGAGTTACCGTCTGAGCATTTAAGCTGTTCATGAATAAAAGCGTACTGCAACATAATAGTTTTAACGCTTTACGTACCCGAATTGTAGGTGTTTGAGTAGTTTTGTGCATTCTTTTGTGGTTTTGGTTTGATAATTAGCTTTTTCTTATTTATTCAGTTTTATTTTACTAAAACAACACAATATTATTAGTATTTTTATAAAATTGTCAATTTTTTAACTTTACAAATACACATCAAATTAAAAAAACAGCTATAACAAAAACTGATCTTATTGTTTTTCAATACATTGTAAAACAGTATTTTAAAAAATTAAAAATCATAAAAAACTTACTTGTAAAAATCGAAATAACTCATCATAAAATATAAAATCTATACAATTCCTTACAAAACACGATTTTGCCTAGCAATTAAAGGACATATGACAATTATCAGGAAAGCAAAAGAAAGATATATTGTATTTTTGCAGTTTATTTAAAATACAATAAAATGACAGCTTTAAAAGATATTTCGACAATAGAAGACATCCAGCAAATGGTTAATAGCTTTTATGCAAATGTTAGAAAGGATGATCTAATCGGGCCAATATTTAATGATAAATTACAAGATCGCTGGGAACCCCATCTGCAAAAAATGTACAATTTCTGGCAAACCATTTTATTTGATGTTCGCGCTTATTCTGGAACACCTTTTCCGCCGCATAAACAATTACCTGTAGACAGAACGCACTTTGACCGATGGATTGCTATTTTTAATTCAACAATCGATTCGCAATTTGCGGGACCAATAACTGAAGAAGCTAAAATGCGTGCTACGAATATGGCCTTTATGTTCAGCCATAAAATTGAATATTTTAGAAATGCAGAAAATGAAATGAGAAATACAGTAAAAAAATCTTAAAGAATTTCTTTCAAATACAAAGCAGAATTTTATATTTGATTAAATGAATCAACCCAAAATCTATTTATGAAAAAAGTAATTTTCTTTATTGCAATCTGCTTCTCATTTTTAAATCAATTATCAGCACAATCTCAAACTTCAGTTTCTAATTTATATAAAGGAACTGTTGACGGAAAAACTCCCATAACAGTTTACATTAAAACAGAAGAAAATCCCTGTACTGCAGATTTAATGTTTACTTCAATGTACCGCTATAATAAATCTAACAATTGGATTCAGCTGAATATTACTCAGGGCAAAAAGAAAGAAAACGAATTTGTTATGGTAGAACATGGCTTTAGCGGTGTTTTAATTTTGCAGAAAAATGGAAATACATTTACCGGTTTATGGATTAGTCCAGACACTAAGAAACAATTAAAAGTTGATCTCAAAGAAGCTGCAATGACTAAAAAAGAAATTGAAAATTTCGAAAAGACAATGGAAAAGGTGAATTATGAAAATAATGACTGCTAAACAGCATTTCTTTTATCTTTATAAAATCTACAAAAATGCAATAAAACTCACTTTCGAATAAAAATTTTGTGATGGATGGTAAAAAATCGAGGCATAAATTCGTAATTTTACATTTTAAATCTACAACGTTTTCGAAATGAATCCAAATATTGAAACCAATCCGTTATTAGAGCGATTGCCTAAACATTTACAGCAATTTATTAAACCTCAAGATTATAGCGATTACACTCCTATCAATCAGGCGGTTTGGCGATATGTGATGCGTAAAAATGTAGATTACCTTTCTAAAGTTGCGCACGATTCTTACCTGGAAGGTTTGCGTAAAACTGGTATCGAAATTGATTCTATTCCGAGCATGTACGGAATGAACCGAATTCTTAGCGAAATTGGCTGGGCAGCGGTTGCCGTTGACGGATTTATTCCTCCAAATGCGTTTATGGAATTCCAAGCGTACAATGTTTTGGTTATTGCTTCTGACATCAGACAATTGGAACATATTGAATATACCCCTGCTCCAGATATTATTCACGAAGGTGCCGGCCACGCTCCAATTATTGCCAATCCTGAATATGCTGAATATTTGAGACGTTTTGGCGAAATTGGCTGTAAAGCGATTTCTTCTCACAAAGATTATCAAATGTATGAAGCGATTCGTTTGCTTTCTATATTAAAAGAAGCTGAAGATACTCCACAAGAAAAAATTGATGAAGCCGAAAAAGCAGTAGCCGATTTGCAAAATGATATGGGCGAATTGTCTGAAATGGCTCAAATTAGAAATCTGCATTGGTGGACAGTTGAATATGGCTTGATTGGAACAGTTGAAAATCCGAAAATATATGGTGCGGGATTGCTTTCTTCAATTGGCGAAAGTGCCCATTGCATGACCGATAATGTGAAGAAAATCCCTTACGATATTTCGGCAGCCAATCAGAATTTTGATATTACACAATTACAGCCACAGCTTTATGTAACGCCAACTTTTTCTCATTTGAGTTTGATTTTAGAAGAATTTGCTAATAAAATGGCTCTGCGAACTGGAGGTCTTTCCGGAATTAAAAAACTAATTCAATCAAATGCTTTGGGAACTATTGAATTGAGCACTGGTCTGCAAATTTCAGGAGTTTTTACCAATGTCATTGAAGAAGAAGGAAAACCAGTTTACATCCAAACAACAGGAAAAACAGCTTTGGCTTATCGTGAAAAAGAATTAGTTGGCCATGGAACTTTAACGCATCCACACGGATTTGGAAGTCCGATTGGAAAATTGAAAGGTTTTAATCTTGCGATTGAAGATATGAGTCCGAAAGATTTACAGGCTTATAATATCATTGAAGGCGAAAAAATAAAATTAGAATTCGAAGGCAATATTATTGTTGAAGGAGAAATTATTACAGGTTCTAGAAATCTTCACGGAGAAATTATTTTAATTAGTTTCAAAAATTGCACTGTTACTCATGGCGAGACGGTTTTATTCCAACCTGAATGGGGCAATTATGATATGGCAATTGGCAAAAAAGTAATTTCTGCATTCTCTGGTCCGGCTGATGTCAATAGTTTTGATTTAATTAATATTGTTCCGTCAACCAAAACCATCAAAGCCAAACATACTGATGAGCGTGACGAATTAGAACATTTATACGCAACCGTTAGAGATATTAGAACGAATAAAGGTGCTAAAATAGAATTAAAATCAGTTTTTGAAAAGCTAAAAAATAATCATCAAAACGATTGGTTACTGTCTGTTGAAATTGCTGAGCTTTTAAAAGATTCTGAAGAGAAACAGCTTTTACAGGAAGTATTGGTTCATTTAGATCAATTGAAAGTAAAACGTCCTGAAATTGCGCATTTGATTTCTGGCGGTTTGGATTTGATTTTTGATAATTTGCCACAATCCCGATAGCTATCGGGACTAAAATGCGAAGTTTTTTATTAAGTAAATAACATAATATTTGTCATTTCGACGAAGGAGAAATCTCCGCAAGTAACTCCGCAACGAGAATCCAATCTTTGTCGAGCCTCTCGTGGAGATTTCTCCTTCGTCGAAATGACAAAATTGTGGAAAATCTGTTTATGAAAACTAGCCAAGAATTTGGTATTAAATCATTTTAATCCTTTAATCTGTGGCAAAAATTCTTTGCGACTCTGCGTCTTTGCGAGATTCTTTTATAGCTTTGACCCCAAATCCTGACTTAATTCAGTTTCAGATTCAATAGTTTTTCCGTTGTATTGCAGTTTCCAGCCCATTGAATTGGTCATGATTAAAATCTTAGACAATTCGCTAATAAGTCTATTTTGAGCATTGGTTTTAAGAGTAGAATTTTCGATTTTTTTAGCCAGATTCGCTTTTACCGATTTATTGATTTTATTGTAATCGTCACCCGTAAACGGATTCAGTTTGCTTTGTTCAACATCGTAAAACTGAATATCTGGATTTATGGTAATTTCTTCTTTCGGAATATTTAAAATTGTGATGGTTTTGTTTTTTTCATCAATGTCATATTTCATTTGATGGAGATCGTAAGCCACCGTCACATTGGCATTGACCACAATGAGTGCTTTTTTCTCAAAAGAAATCATATCCATCAAATACTTCTGCTGATTTTTATAGGTAATGACTTCTGAAAAATGTCCTTCGGTAACAACCAGCTTTCCAACATTAAGAATCTGCTGTTGAATTAAATTGGTATTGTATCGAATATCTGAATCGTCGTCTTTTTTGAACTGGCAATATTTAAACCCCAGAACAATTACTAAAACAATAACTCCAACACCTATAATTCTTTTAATCAAGTTTTGCATTCCTCTAAAATATTTTAGACCAATTTACTTCTTTTTATTCTTTTTTCCTGCCACGAATTCACGAATTTTCGCTAATTCTTTGTCTATTATTTTTTCCAATTTCACAAATTAAAAAATCCCTTTAATTCAATTATGAGCAACACATAGATTATAATAATTCGTGAATTCGTGGCGGAAAAAACTTTAAAAAGGATATCCAATAGCGATATTCAGAATTAGGTTGTCTTTTCTCCAAGAACTGCTTCCGAAATTAATATCGTCAATCACCCAACGTTGTCCGTCAGGCAATGCAGGATTACGTAGCGGAATAGCTAAATCGGTTCTTAAAATCAAAAACGACAAATCGAAACGTAAACCAGCTCCGGCTCCAACGGCGATTTCTTTCATAAAATCTTTTGAAATTTCCGCTCCAGGTTTATTTGGATCGGCATGTAAAAGCCAGATATTACCAGCATCTAAAAATATTGCACCTCTTACAATGCTGAAAAGCTTTGCACGGTATTCGGTATTGAATTCCAGTTTCAAATCAGCTGATTGATCGGGAGTGTAATTATTGTTTGTTGGTGGCGGAATAACATAACTTCCTGGCCCTAAAGTTCGTGCCCTAAACGCGCGAATACTATTGGTTCCTCCCACTACAAATTGTTTCGATGCCGGAAGCGTGTTTGAATTTCCGTAAGCAAATCCCGCACCGACAATTAATCTGCTGGCTAATTCGCTTTCTTTTCCGAGTTTTAAATAATGTCTGAAATCGGATCTAATTTTTACGTATTGGCTAAACGGAACATCAAATATGGTCTTAACGTTATTCGGATAATCTGCTCCAGTAAATAACCCTGTTAAATTTCCAGCTAAATCTAATTCACCATTAAAATAAATGGTATGCTTTTTACGCTTCTGCATCGTATTGGTATACGTATAATTATAGGTTGGGCCAAAAATCAGCTGTTTTTCAATTACTTTTCCTAAAGCTGGATCTTCGTCAATGTCTGCGAGATATTCTGGTGTAACGTGATTCGGACTCACATAAGTCACATCAACAACATTTAATTGATGTTCCTTACGAATATTTTCTTTCCACATATACCCAAAAGAAGTATTAAAAGAATTCAAAGCATATAACTGCGTTCGTTTTTGATATTCATAACGGAGCGTTGCTTTGGTTCTTGGCACATATTCGCTGTTCCCTTCAATATGAAAAGGCGTTATAAATCGTGGCCAAGTCAAACTAACTTCTGCTCCCAGTTTGTAAATGTTTTTCCCTTTATTGACTCCTCCCAACTGAAAATCGGCGCCACCAAAAACAGAAGCGGTAAACAATTCTGCACCTCGCAAAAAGTTTCTGTTGTTCCAGTTTAGATTTAATTCTGTACCTGTATAGCTTGCAGAATTGGTTTTTCCGATAACTTCTACACGAATAAACTTCTTAGGCAAAAGAGTCAAATAGTAGTACGAATCTAGAGCGTTAGGAATTGAATCTGAGGGTTTGAATTCATTCTTCACAAAACTGAAAGTTCCAAGATTTACAAATCGGTTTAAGGTTAAATTGTGGTCTTTTCGATTGTAAACATCTCCTCTTTTAAAATAAATTGTTCGATCGTAAATTCTTGGTTTAAAAGTATCTGCTGTATCAATTATGGTAAAATCTTTGTATTGCGTGATATTTCTTTTTCTATAAACTGCACTATCATTGGTAAGCGAATAATTTGGGTACACAAAAATCTTATCAATTTTATAAGCGGTCAAGGCTTTTACAGGTGTATCATCCTTTATTACCAATCTAATTCGTACTTCGTGATCCCCTTTACTGCTGTCTACTTTTGCCAAAATATAATCTGGATTAAAATAGAAATAGCCTTTTTCTTTTAATCTTGCATCAATTCTTTCTCTTTCTGCCTTTATGACGTCTAAATCATAAGGATTTCCAACTTTAAGAAGACTTCTTTTATGGCTTCTCGCAATAATTTTTGACATTTTAAGAGAATCGTCTGGAAAAGTTACGCTTTTTATAATATACTGTTTTCTTGGTGTCACAATATATTCTGCGGTTACTCTTTTATTTCGAACAGTTGAATCGGCGCTGACACGGGTTTTGAAATATCCTCTGTTTTCTGTAAAATTTCGCAAAACCGAAGCATTATAATCCAAATCAACCTGGCTGAAAAGTACGGGCGGTTCTCCCACTTTGTTACGCAGCCAATATCTCGTTCCCTTATCTTTTTTAGGTTCCCCAGCAAGATTGTATATCAATAATTTAGGTCGAAGACCCAAAAACTGTTTGTTCGGTTTTGGGCGTAGCAGGCCTTCTAGTTCATTTTCCAACGCTTTTCGATCTTTCTTCTTCATAATCGAATCTTTTATGGTAACAGAACCGCCTGTATAAAGCAACTCGCCTTCAGGAAGATACTTTGTATTGCTGCATCCTAAAACAAAAAATAAGGAAAGCAGCGCGATATACTGTAAATATATATTTCTATGATTATGTTTTTTGCTCATTTCCTTCAATAGTTTTTTCGTCTTCGTTCTCCTGCAGTTTTTCTTTTTCTTTGTCCTCTTTCTTTTTTTGCTTTTCTTTTTCCTTGCGAATTTTTTCTTCTTTTATCAACTCTTTTTCTTCTTCTGTGCGATGAAAAAGCTCTCTAAATTTATTGTAGCTCATTGTAATTACAAATGCAACTCCTGTCTCGATTACCTGACCTTCAACCGCAACCTGATATTGATTTTTACGATAAGCACGAATCATGTAACGGCCATCTTTTGTTAATTGATAATCTAAAGCGACATCACCTGCAATATTGGTAGATTCTTCATTGGCACGTTCCTGGCCTTCTACTCCAAAACTGCTTCCAACAGTAATTTTCAATCGATCATCGAGTAATTTTTTAGAAACTTCGACATTTAAATCGGTTCGGTTTTGCATGGTTCCTGTTGTATAATCTTCTGTCGATTCTAAATCAAAATTGACTTCAAATCCTTCAATAAGATCTCCAGCCAGATTATTCAATTGTTGCGAAAGTATTTTGCTCACACTCTGTCTGGCAAAAGATTCTGCACTTACACCGCCGCTTTCGCTTGCAAAAGGATTTTCGCCCACAAATCTGTTCAATAATAAAAGGGCAAAAACTTGTTTGTTCAGTTCAGCTGGATCTTGTTCCAGCTGTTTAAGTTTTGTCTGAGTCATTTCTACGACATCTGTAGAAACATTATAATTTCCTTCCGGAAGCACTATTCCAAATGAGATTTCTGGTTTCAGCAATTCTCCATTCATTTTTAATAAGGTCTGAAAAGGAAGCTTTTGCTTGTAGGTGTTTTGCACCGCTTGAGGTTCACCTTTTATCTGATTTCCTAATAAATCAATTGGCGCTGTGTTTACTTTATAAATCGCTGTAATATTTAAAGTTGCCATTGTCGGTTCGCCATTCCAAGTGATAAAACTTCCTTTTTGAATATCAAATTTTCGTTTAATTCCGTTGAAATTCATTTGATAAGAACCGTCTGAAAATTCATATTTCCCAGTCAAAGTTGTCTTTCCTGATTGATCGATTCCTCCAACTAATTCTGCTTCTCCTTTCAAATTCAAATAATCGCCATTTCCTTTATCAATCAGCAAAGTCAATTCTGCTTCTTTATTGATCGAAATAGCTACATTTACATCCATTCCTTTCAATTCCGACTGATTTAGTTTGTTCTGCATATCAACCGTTTGCTTCAAGTACAGATTATCTTCGTCAACAAATTCTACAATCCCTTCTCGGTCTGCTATTGACGGATCTGACTGTGGCATTACGACTGTAAACTTGGTTTCTTTATTAATTTTGATCGTTCCGTCAACCACTGGACTGTCTAGATTTCCTTTGATATTTAGTTTTGTATCTAAAAACAAATCGCCATAAAATAAATCATTGTCTTTTGCTTGCGAGTGAATCGCTCTAAAATCGTTTGCCTCAACCAGCAGATTGAAATTATACTTCACAAAATCTGGCGACTGAATGGTTCCGTTTACAAACAGTTCATTGTCATTTTCATCAAAAAGAGAGAATTTATCAAATGAAATTGTTTCGTTATTGAAAGTGATTTTTTCGTTTTTGGTTTTAAAGTACGAATTGAGCTGTGTGACTCTAAAACCAGCGTCATTAAAATTCAATTCTCCATTAATTTGTGGAGCAGAAGTATTTCCTGTCAACTTGAAATTTCCTGAAAGAAAGCCTTGTCCTTCAGTAATATTTCCCATACTGAAACCTTGAACGCTTTTGATATACAATTTGTTAATGGCTACATCAAAATCAAAATTTCCTGAATCTAACTGATAATCTCCCGTAAGTTTTAAGTCATTTCCTTCATCGCTCAAGGCTACATTTGCGGCAAGTGTATTGGCAGTTTTATTGTCAACTTTTATTTCTAAATCTCCTACTTTTGAACCTTTAAAAGTAAAATCATCAATTTTCAAATCGGATGTAAAAGTTGGATTTGTCATCACATTTTCAACCAACGCATTTCCGTTAATCAAGCCTTGCATCAATAATTCATCTTTTTTAACCATGTTCATAATGGTTTCAATTTTGAAGTTGACAAAATCAACTTGTAAAGGCGCATTATCCTGATTTCCTTTCGATTGAACTTTCAATTCGTTTCCATTATTACTCAAATTGAATTTATTGACATAAAGTCTTTTCTCTCCAAACTCGATTGCATTTTCAGGATCAACATTCCACTTATCATAATTTAAAATAAAGCTGTCTGCATCTAGTTTTACAATATTTTTAGAATCTTCTGCTTTAAATTCGCCCGCAATAAAATATTGCTGTTTTTGTTTTGCATCTTGAACTTCAAGCGCATAGGTCAAAGTATTGTTTTGAACTTCTCCGCTCAAACTTGTAAACGGAATTTTTAAAGAACCGCTTTCAATTGTCGCTACAGAAACTAAATATTCCAGCGCATTTTCTTTGGCTTCGATATTGATTTTCCCATCTGAAATGGTATTGCCACCATAAACAATTCTTGGAATCGTTCCTTTTACAGTTAAAGAATCTGTTTTATTATTATAATTTCCATTTATCGTAAAAGGCTCTAATCCAGTTAATTTTGGCAACAATTTAAAAAGAACAGGATCATTGTCTACTTTGAGCATAAAAGCCAATCGTTGCTCATCTGATTCTGCATTGACTTTTGGATTTTTGAGATCAATATATTTTGATAATGATTTTTGGATTGAATTTGCCAAAGTTGTCAATTTATATTTTCCGATCATTTCGGCTTTTAAAAATTGAGACGAAATTTTGATCGAATTGCTGTCTTTATCTGCAAAAGCCAAAACTCGAACAGAATCTAAAACAATTGGTTCTGCTTCTTGCAAAATTTGAATATTTGAAAGAAACACTTTTCCGTTTAAGAAATCAGGATTACTGTTGGCAATATCTGCATCGACATTTCCGCGAAGCTTCATTGGTCCAGCGTGCAGATTTAGTTTTTCTAAATCGGCAATATCAAGATTCAGCTTTAATTGTATGGTTGGATATTTATCTTTTGTGTCGCCAGAAGCAGTTAAATTAAAATTCAAATTTGGGTCTTGCATTCCAGATTTTACTGCAAAAGAACCGTTTTCGATATTTCCTTTTAATGCTAAATCTCTATAAGTATATCGATTAAAAACTGCTTTCTGCACCAAACCATCAATCGCTGCATTTGCGGTTTTAGGATCTAAGCCGTTTCCTTTAACTTTCGCCTTAAGCGTAATTTTTCCGATTGAATCGTTTTTAATTAAACGCCCTAAATCAAAATCCAACAAGTAAACTTGCGCATCGTATTTTTCTCTTTTTTTAACACGCTGATCAAATAAAGCATCGACTTTTGCATTTCCAAAACTGCTCGTTAAAGCCATATTGGTTTTAAAATTCTGAACCGAACCTTTAAATTTTCCTTGCAAACTTAATTGAGATGGCAACTGAATATTCTTCGGAATTGTTCCTGCTGGCACAAACATATTAATGTCTTTTGAAGTCGTCGAAGCTTTTTTGATATCCAAATCGTAATACGCTTTTTGTGCATCTGGCAATCCAGCAATTTTCCCCGAAAGGGAAACTTTTGTAGCGCCAATTCCGCTCATTTCAAACTTCGAAATATTCAAATCTTTTACTTTTCCGCTCACACGGCTGTCCACATACAAAATCGCATTCGGGTTACTTTTAAACGGATTTGTATTTTGAAGATCGGGAACAAACAATAAAATATCTTTAAAACCAATTTTAGATTGTTTCAAATTGGCATCAAGGGCAAGATTTCTTAAATCTTTCTGAATTGATTCAAGTGATGTATATTTCGCTTTAACTTTATCCTGAACGAGAGTCTGCGGTGTTTTTAAATACAGGTTTTCCAGCGAAGCATTTTTCGGTCCGTAAAAGAAATCGGTTTTGAAAGACTGAATCTGCAAACCGCTTTTTTCGTTTACGGTTAGCGTTTTAATATTTCCTGAAATCGTATCATTTCCATAATATAACTTCTCTGCTTTAAAATTGAATTTATCCAAATCCAAGTGTGCATAATCAATTCCTTTTGTTTTAGGTTTTGACTGTTCATCATCAAACTTGAAAGCGATGTTTTCTAGATTGGTTTCTTTGAGTTTTACTTTCCAGCCTGCTTGTTTTATGGCTGTTGAATCTAAGTCAGGGGCTTGAATTTGCTTATCTTTTGCACCAAGACGTAAATTTCCTTTAAGATTTTTAACTTCAAAAGTATTAAAATCCAAAAACTGTTCATTAAGATTGATCTCATTTACTACTAAATTTAAATTTCCTAAACTAATACCCGAATTTAATTTCGAGTCTTTATTATCATATAAAATATCTATTTTAGATAAAGTGATTTTATCCAATGCCAATTTAAAATCTGGACGTTTCGAAACTGTATCCACTGTTTTGACTGAAACTTCAGCAATTTTCTCTACAACATCTTGATCTAAAACTATCTTCAATCCATTTAAATTAATTGTGGGAATATTAAAGTCCATTTTATCAAGATCAAACCTTTTGAATTTAGTATCAAAATGCGTCAAATTGACTTTGATATCATTCTTCGAAAAATTATCTTTAAAATTGAATTTAACCTGATCGAGATTTACTTTTACTACAGAAATTTTAAACGGTTTTGCATCAGGATCTTCTACTTTTGGTTCTTTAGATTCGAATGCTTTTATAATATAATCAAAATTGAAAACGCCGTCTTTGTTTCTGGAAATATTGGCTTTTACATTTTCTAATGAAACCGAATTGATTTCGAGTTCGCTGCTTACGAGTTTAAAAAGATCAACATCAACCTCTAATCGTTTACCAGCCAGCAACGTATCTTTTTTTTGATCTTCAAAATAAAAACCTTCCAGAACTACATCTTTGGGAAATTTAATTAGAATTTTATCAAGAGAAACTTTGGTTTTGATCTTACCTTCAAGATAGGTAATGGCTTTGTCCTTAACGAAATTTTGAACCGACGGAACCTGAATTAAGATTATGAGAAGTAATAAAAGCGCAACTACAGAAACCACGCACCACATTACGATACGAAGTGTTTTTTTAAGAAAATAAACTGGTTTCCTATTCATACGTCAATAAAATCGCTTAGATTAAAATTGCTTCTGAAAAAAGCAGGGTTACACATTTTACAAAAATGTAAAATTTAAACCTTAACAATTTACATAATTATGAGCAATTATTCTAAAATTTTATTGTTGCATTTGCCACGAAGGCACTAAGACACGAAGTTTTTTATATTAACTGATAACTTTTTTATGAGGGTTATTCTAATAGTTAGAATTTAATATGCGGCAGTTTTTCTCCTATGATGTTTATTTTCTGCTGTAGTTTTGATAAGAACTTCTGGTGCTGTTCTGATTCTGGATTAAAGCTTCGATGGCGCAGGCTTTTTTGAATTTCGTCTACTTCTTTCATTACTTGAACACTTTCTTCTGAAACATAATTTTCGCTAAAAAGTTTCCAAATATAATCTATCGCAATCTGATTGGGATGCAACATATCTTCGTTATAAAAACGATAATCGCGAAGTTCATCCATCATGATTTCGTAAGAAGGGAAATAGTTATGAATTATGAGTTTTGAATTATGTGTTTTTAAAACTTGATGTAAAGCTGTAAATAAATGTGATTTGCTTAATTGATTTTCTACAAATCCGTCTTTGATATGTCGAACTGGGGAAATAGTGAAAATGAAATTTATATTGGAGTTTACAGTCTGAATAATTTCAATTGTATTTTGAATACTTTTTTGAATGGCTTCTGCCGACAATAATTCTTTTGAAAATTGTTTTTGAGGCACTTTATGACAGTTGGCTACAATTTCATCTTTTTCAAGATTTCTATAAATCCAAGAAGTTCCGAAAGTAATGATAATATGGGTCGCTTCTTTAAGTTGTTTATGGGTTTCTGTTACAGCTTTATTCAGAGTTTCTAATAATTCTTGACGGTCAGAATTGCTTAAATCTGAATGTACTTCAAAGCTATGCCAACGCTCGTTATGGAAGAAAACATCTTTTTCTTCAAACCAATCTTGTTTAGAAATTCTGCTAAATAATTTTTCAATTGAAACCGGATTAAAAATAATCCCAAACGGATTGGTTTCATTCTGAAATTTAAAATAATCAAATTTCTCCGCCATATTTTCTACAAAACAAGACCCAATAGAAAGTATTTTCGAATCGTAATTGATTGGACTACTACTTTTTGAAATGGAAATTTGGGTTCTGAATTGCATGATTTTGAAATTAAATACGAATTTCACCAATTTTAATCAATAAAAAAACCAAATACAGAAGTATTTGGCTTTTTTATAAATTTAAATATTACTTAATGTTAATACGTATATTCAATTTCATACTCAATATTTTTTCCTCCTCCATCAAATGAAGTATGTTTTGTTGGGTACGAAGCATCATTATAAATATAAGTCGTTAAATAAACCGATGGATTCGGAAATTCAGTTGTTGTTCTTGTAGTTTTTACAATATTATTAGTTCCAAATCCATCAATTTCGTTTAATAACAAATTGAAACCTAGTATATTTTTCAGGGGATTTTTTTTGGAATCGTATTCAAAAACTAATGTTGCAGTTGAAGAACCAGACTTTTCTTCCACTTTTATTAAGTTTCCATCTTTATACGTTAAAGTTCCTTCTCCACTTTTAGTTTCGGTTTTCTTTATATTATCAACGGTGTAATCAATGTAAGAAATTATTCCATTAGAATTATGAGTATAAACCACTTTCTCAATATAATAACCGTCGGGATATTCGACACTTATGTCTTCTCTAAAAACTTTAGTTTTTAGTTTTCCATTTTCATAACTATATGAAACTTCTTCATTTTTAATTTCTTTCCCATTTTCTATATCAAACTCTTCTTGTTTAATTATCACATCTCCATTGTATGTAAATATTGTTTTTGAATCTTCTTTAATGATATTTAGAATTTTATTACCATCGTAAGTTAAAGTTCCTTTACTATTTGTTCCTAAGTAAATAGAAGGGTAAACATAAGAAATCGTCTTTGGCAATGTAGAATCAATTTCTTGCAAAGGAGAATTTTCATCACTTGAACATGATGATAGGATTAAAGCTATAGCGCCAAAAAGCCATAATTGTTTTTTCATAATTGAGAGATTTTGTTATACTTTTCAAAATTAAGAAAGCCAGAAGCATTTGCAACTGGCTTAATATTATTAATAAGAATCTTCAATTATTAATAAAAATATTCCGTAGTACCTAGACTGTCAGACCCGTTATCAACTTCTTTAGTTGGATATCCTTGCTCATTATATGTAAAAGTACTGTTTGTCCACAAATTACCATCTGATGTATCTGTAAGGATATTGAATTTAACGCCATTTGCTTCTCCATCAACAAATGCAATTTTATCCATTCCCAAAATATTTTTTGTTGGATTATTTTTATTATCATAAGTATATTTATGATTTGGTGAGTTAGAACTTATAATTTCGCTTACTTCACCATTTACAAATTTAATTGTAGCTGTTCCCGAAGCAACCGTTTGAGAAACATCACTTCCTGAATACCCTTTTACTGAAATTGTACCATCTGCATTATAAGTATAAACTTCCTTGTAACCTCTTAATACCGCTACACCTTCCTCTTCTTCATATTCAACTCTTAAAAAAGTTGATAGCTTTCCATCATTAGTGTATGTAAAAGTATTTACTTGTTCTGACTTTCCATTAGGAAGCTTGTAATCAATTTTTGTAATTAAATCTCCAGTGTAAGTATAATACAGATTGAAAAATCCAGTATCATCTGTTACACTTACTATTTTGTTACCATCGTACTTAAAATTAACGGTAGCTTTATCACCTTCTGGACTTGTAATAACAGTTTTTTTAAGCAAAACAAGATCTGAAGAACTTGACGAATCATCGCTTGAACAAGATGTTAAAACTAGTGCTAAAGCACCAAAAAGGCATAATAATTTTTTCATATTGATTTGGTTAAAATTTGTTAATGGTGCAAACGTAATATAACCGAAATTCAAAACCTTACGTGATTCCACATCGAAACACATTTTTCAATTAAATCAATTATTAAAACACTAATAGCAAACAATATAAAAGTTTACTAAATAATAAAATTTTCAAAAAAAACTTAAATATGGAAAAATAATCAGCCTTTATGACTTCTTATATTCAAATTAAAAAAGTGAAACACATAAAAACTTTAAAAACGCTATCAGCAATTTCACCTGTAAAAAATTTAGATTTTTAATAACAAAAACCAACTCTAGAAACTAAAACAATTCCTTATTTTTGCATCTTCCATTTTTTTAAAATCTTATATGAAATTACTATATACCTACATTATCAGACACAAAATGCTCTTGTTTTTTGCGTTGATAATGGCTACTATCAACATTTGTTTCAGTTTGTCAGACTCAGTAATCACAGGAAAATTAATGCAGGACTGTGGTGTTGGAATCTCAAAATACAAAGGAAACGAAATTGGATTTATAAAATCTTTAGCTTTCTGGCTTGGCCTTTCTCTTGGCGCTGCTATGATTTCGAGAATTACCAAAAACTTTCAGGATTATTTTACCAATGTGGTTATTCAGCGTACCGGCGCTCAAATGTATACTGACGGAATCAAGAAATCTCTGGATCTTCCTTATGCAGAATTTGAAGATCAGCGAAGCGGTGAAACTTTAAGCAAACTGACAAAAGTTAGAATCGATTCAGAAAAACTGATTACACTTTCCATTTCGTTAATTTTCCAGACTATTATCGGTTTTATATTCGTAATTGTTTATGTTGCTCGAATCGATTTCAGGATTTCGATTATCTTCTTAATTACAGCGCCAATTATTGCTTTGGTTAGTTTGTATTTGGGAAAAAAGATTAAAATCGTTTCTCGAAAAATTGTGAATCAGACTAATGCATTGGCTGGTTCTACTACCGAAAGTTTACGAAATATTGAGTTAGTAAAAAGTCTTGGTTTAACATATCAAGAAGAAAAACGTTTAAACTTAAATACGTTTAAAATTCTTCAATTAGAATTACAGAAAATCCGTTTTATAAGAAGTTTAAGTTTTATTCAGGGAACAACGGTTCATTTCTTGAGAACTTGCGTTGTTTTTGCCTTATATTACTTCTTGTTTGGAGGAAAAATTATCGTTGGTGATTTATTGACAATGGTATTTTTTACGTTCTTTATTTTTGGTCCATTACAAGAATTAGGAAACTTTATTATTGCTTTGAACGAAACAAAAGTTTCTATGGAGAATTTCAAAAACTTATTGAATGCTCCTAAAGAATTCCGTCCTAAAACTCCAAAACATGTTGGAGCAATCCAGAAATTGCTATTTTCTAATGTGAGTTTTCAACATAAAACAGCTAAATTCAAAGCAGTCGAAAATATCAATTTCGAAATCAAACAAGGACAAACCGTCGCTTTTGTTGGTCCGTCTGGATCTGGAAAAACAACTTTAGTAAAATTATTAGTTGGATTGTATACTCCAGAAGAAGGAGAAATTCTTTACAATGATATCGATTCAACCGAAATTGATTTGCTAGATTTAAGAAAACAGCTCGGTTTTGTGACTCAAGATGCACAATTATTCTCAGGAACAATTCGCGAAAACTTATTATTCGTCAAACCAAATGCAACCGACGAAGAACTTTATGATGCTTTAAAACGCGCAAGCTGCGACAAACTCCTTAAACGTGCTGAAGACGGTTTAAATACCACAATCGGCGAAGGCGGAATCAAAGTTTCTGGCGGAGAAAAACAGCGTTTATCTATCGCAAGAGCTATTCTTAGAAATCCGAATTTATTGATTTTTGATGAAGCGACTTCTGCTTTGGATTCTATTACAGAAGAAGAAATTAATGACACTATTCGAAATATCTCAGACAAAAATAGAATTACAGTTTTAATTGCTCACCGTTTATCAACCGTAATGCATGCTGATAGAATTTTTGTCCTAGAACAAGGTAAAATCATTGAACAAGGCAAACATGAAGATTTGATTGTCGAAAAAGGATTGTATTACGCTATGTGGCGCCAGCAGATTGGGGAGCGAAAATAGTTTTTTTTAGCCACTAAGGCTCTAAGATTCTAAGATTTTAAGTTTTTTAAACAATCTATACACGTACTATTTGTCATTTCGACGAAGGAGAAATCTCCGTAAGTAACTCCGCAACGAAAATCCAATCTTTGTCGAGCTTCTCGTGGAGATTTCTCCTTCGTCGAAATGACATAAAAAGAGAAATACCATAAAATACAAAAGCCGAGAGATTTTACAATCTCTCGGCTTTTTTGAATATTATAAAAAAACCTTAGAATCTTTATTTCACAAAATCCACTGCTTTATCCAAAGCCTCAGCAATTCCATCAACATTTTTACCTCCTGCGGTTGCGAAGAAAGGCTGTCCTCCTCCTCCACCTTGGATATATTTACCTAATTCACGAACAACTTGTCCAGCGTTTAGGTTTTTCTCAGCTACAATTTCTTTTGAAATATAACAAGTCAACATTGGTTTTCCTTCATGAGCGGTTGCGAAAACTACAAATAAGTTATTGTAAGAACCACCTAATTCGTAAGCTAAATCTTTTGCGCCTTCTGGGTTTAAATCTACTTGTTTTGCCAAGAATTGAACTCCATTGATTTCTTGCAATTCTTTAGCCAAATCAGCTTTCATGTTTTTAGCTTTATCTTTTAATAAAGCTTCTAATTGTTTTTTCAATTGGGCATTTTCATCCTGTAGTGCCAAGATTGATTTAACCGGATCTTGAGCATTTTTAAGAGCTTCTTTAATTTCAGCTAAAGAAACAGCTTGAGATTCAAAATATTCTTTTGCTGCTTCACTTGTAATGGCTTCAATTCTTCTGATTCCAGCCGCTACAGCTCCTTCAGAAATAATTTTAAAATGCCAGATATCTGATGTATTGGCAACGTGAGTTCCTCCGCATAATTCGACAGAATCTCCAAATTTAATGGTACGAACTAAATCACCATATTTCTCTCCAAATAAAGCAATTGCTCCTTCTTCTAAAGCCTGTTCTTTCGGAATAGCTCTTTTTTCAATTAATGGTAAACTTTCTCGAATCCTAGCATTTACGAAGTTTTCTACTTCTACTAATTCTTCATCACTTACTTTAGCGAAATGAGAAAAGTCAAAACGCAATGAAGCATTTCTTACCATCGAACCTTTTTGCTCAATATGAGTTCCTAAAATCTTACGTAACGCTTGGTGCAACAAGTGTGTAGCTGAGTGGTTTGACGAAGTTTTTGCTCTCTGATTTGCATCAACAACCGCGTTAAAAGTTCCCGTAAGGTTTTCTGGTAACGATTTTGCTAAATGTATCGTTTGGTTATTTTCTTTCTTTGTGTCTATGATGTAAACAATATCACCATTTTGAGCTTCCAAATATCCTTTATCTCCCGTTTGTCCTCCGCTTTCTCCATAAAATGGCGTTGCGTTGAAAACCAATTGGAAAATCTCCCCGTCTTTTGCACTTTCTACTCTACGGTATTTAGTGATTTTAACCTGTTGGGATAATCTGTCGTAACCAACAAATTCCTGAATATCATCTTCTACAATTACATTCCAGTCTCCTGCCGTAACTTTCGATGCCGCACGAGATCTCTCTTTTTGTAATTGCAATTGTTCTTGGAACCCTTCTTCGTCTAATTTCAATCCTCTTTCAGAAAGAATCAAAGCTGTTAAATCGATTGGGAATCCGTAAGTATCATACAATTCAAATGCCTTTTTACCATCAACAGTATCTGTATTGTTATTTGAAATTACAGCATCTAAAAGAACTAATCCTTGATCTAATGTTTTCAAGAATGAATTCTCCTCTTCACGAATTACATTCGAACAAAGTGCTTTCTGTGTTCTGATTTCTGGGAAAGAATCTCCCATTTGCTCGCTTAAAGTCTCAACCAATTTAAAAATAAACGGCTCTTTTGTTCCTAAGAAAGTAAATCCGTAACGAATTGCACGACGTAGAATTCTACGAATAACATATCCTGCTCCCGTGTTAGAAGGCAACTGACCGTCAGCAATAGCAAAAGCTACCGCACGAACGTGATCTGCCACTACACGAATCGCAATATTCATTTTATTTTGCTCTTCACTAATGCCGGTTACATCATTAGTTGTATATTTTGCTCCAGTAATCGTTTCAATTTCTCTTATTAAAGGCATGAAAACATCAGTATCGTAGTTTGATGTTTTTCCTTGTAAAGCCATACACAAACGCTCAAATCCCATTCCGGTATCTACGTGTTGTGCCGGAAGTTTTTCTAATGAACCATCAGCTTTACGGTTGAATTCCATGAATACATTATTCCAGATTTCAACTACTTGCGGGTGATCATTATTCACTAGACTTTTTCCAGAAACCAAAGCTTTTTCTTCTTCAGAACGTAAATCAACGTGAATTTCAGAACAAGGTCCGCATGGTCCTTGATCTCCCATTTCCCAGAAATTATCTTTTTTGTTTCCAAGAATGATTCTGTCTTCGTCGATTAAAGTTTTCCAGATGTCCCAAGCTTCTTGATCAAACGGAACGTTATCTTCTTTACTTCCTTCAAAAACAGAAACATAAAGATTTTCTTTTGGAATTTTGTACACTTCTGTCAATAGTTCCCAAGCCCAATTGATCGCTTCTTTTTTGAAGTAATCGCCAAAAGACCAGTTTCCAAGCATTTCAAACATCGTGTGGTGGTACGTATCGATACCTACTTCTTCAAGGTCGTTATGTTTTCCTGAAACACGAAGACATTTTTGCGTATCGGCTATTCTTGGACTTTTTGGAGTTCCGTTTCCTAAGAAAAATTCTTTAAACTGGGCCATCCCCGAGTTATTGAACATTAGGGTTGGGTCGTCTTTAAGAACAATAGGAGCTGAAGGAACAATAGTATGCCCTTTACTCTCAAAAAAATCTAAAAATTGTTTACGTACGTCTTGTGATTTCATATTTAAATTAGAAAAATGTGTCTGTTTAATGTGTTAATTTGATAATTAGACGATTAGATAATCCATTCATTTGATGATACGTTAAGTTTTTTATAATGTGATTAAAAAACTTATAATTTAAACAATAAATTGCCTATTTTGCGCATTATCTAATGATAAAATAGCCCCAATATCTAATCATTAATCCTCGTAAAAAAAGTGTCGAAGAGCTGAAACATTTATCAGTTTTATTCGACTAACTTATTTTACAGGGAGCAAAAATAGCGTATTTTAAAATATGGCGAAAGTAAAATATTATTACGACCCAGAAAATCTGGCCTATACGAAAATAAAAACCAGAAAAAGAATTAAAATTGGTTACGCCTTACTGTTTTTATTAGCCTCGGCATTGTTTGGCTTTTTAGTTTTTGTCCTTTTAATTAATACGCCTTATTTTGAAACTCCAAAAGATCGTTTGCAGGCACGCGAAATTGAAAATTTAAAGCTTCAATATGCCATTTTGAATAAAAAACTGGATGAAATTGATGAAGCGGCAGATGCTTTAGAAGAACGTGACAATAATATTTATCGTGTTTATTTCAACAAAGCTGAAATTCCAGATTCGATTCGAAAAGCTGGTTTTAGAAGTTCTGACAAATACAAAGCTCTAGAAGGGTACAATAATTCTCAATTGGTTTTGAATGCCACAAAAAGAATTGACAAACTTTCGAAGCAATTGGCGATTCAGTCTAAATCTCTAGACGAAATTTTAAAATTAGCTGGAGCTAAAGAAAATTTATTGTTAGCGATTCCTGCCATTCAGCCAGTGCGAAATGAAAATTTAAAGCGCGTCGCGTCAGGTTTTGGATACCGCATTGACCCTTTTACGAAAGTGAGAAAAATGCATAACGGAATGGATTTCACCGCCAATACAGGAGCTCCAATTTACGCAACTGGAGATGGCGTGGTGCAAAGAGCTGACAACACGGCCTCTGGGTACGGAAATCATGTCGTAATCAGGCATGGTTTTGGATATGAAAGTTTGTACGCGCATTTAAGCAAATACAACTGCCGACCAGGACAAAAGGTAAAACGCGGAGATGTTATTGGATACGTGGGAAGCACAGGAAGATCTGAAGGTCCTCATTGTCATTATGAAGTGCATAAAGACGGAAAAGTGGTTAACCCGCTGAACTTCTATTATGGAAATATTTCGGCTGTAGAATATGTGGCAATTTCTCAAATGGCAAACCAAGAAAATCAATCATTAGATTAATAGTACAAAAAATAGTATTTTTGAAATAAAATAGAAAAAACGAACCATGCATATTGAACTTTCTAAAGACAAAAGATATTACAGTATTGGCGAAGTAGCCAAAGCTTTTAATGTCAATGCCTCTTTGATACGATTTTGGGACAGCGAATTTGACATTCTAAAACCTAAAAAAAATGCAAAGGGAAACAGGATGTTCACACCAGAAGACATTACCAACCTTCAGCTAATCTATCATTTAGTAAAAGAGAGAGGATTTACGCTTGAAGGCGCCAAAATACACTTAAAAGAGGGTCAGAAGAAAACGTTAGATAAATTCGAAATAATACGTAAATTAGAGTCGATAAAAACGCAACTGAACGAGATAAAAAACGAATTGTAATTAAAAATAGAAATAAACTTAAATCAAAACAAATATGAAAAAGTGGTTAATCCCTGTAGGAATTATTGTAGCACTTATTGCTATTATCGCATTTTGGTCGATTGGTATTAAAAATACTGCTTTGCAACACAGCCAAGCTGTAAATAAAGAATGGGGAAATGTTCAAACGGCTTACCAAAGACGTAATGATCTTATCGGGAATTTAGTAAACACTGTAAAAGGTGCTGCTGACTTTGAAAAAGGAACTTTAACAGCAGTTATTGAAGCGCGTGCAAAAGCTACATCTGTAACAATTGATCCAAGCAATGTAACTCCTGAACAATTAGCGGCATTTAATCAAGCTCAAAGTGGCGTTAGCTCTTCTTTATCAAGATTATTAGTTTCTGTTGAACAGTATCCAACTTTAAAAACTAATGAGAACTTCTTGAAACTACAAGATGAATTAGCAAGCACAGAAAACCAAATTTTAACGGCTAGAACTCGTTTCAATGAATCAGTACAAACGTATAACGGCTATGTTTTGAAAATTCCAAACAACTGGTTCTTGAGCGAATACAAAGAAAAACCATATTTTGAAGCTTCTACTGGAGCGGACAAACCTGTTGAAGTAAAATTCTAAAGATTATTATTTTTGATTAACGATTTCAGATTTAATCTGTAATCTAAAATCTACAATCTAAACTCTAAAATAATTTCCATGTCAAAAGTAGAAGATTTTTTAACCAAAGAAGAAGAGCAAGAAATTGTTGAAGCTATTCGTATGGCTGAGAGTAATACTTCTGGCGAAATTAGAGTACATATAGAAAAAACAACTTCTAAAGTCCATTTTGATAGGGCTTTAGAAGTTTTTCATGAATTGCGAATGGATGAAACTAAATTAAAAAATGGAGTATTGCTCTATTTTGCAGTTGAAGACAAAAACTTCGTGATTTGTGGAGACAAAGGAATTAATGATTTAGTTTCTAATGATTTTTGGGATTGTACCAAAGATATTATGGTGAATCATTTTAAAGCCGGCAATTTTAAACAAGGAATTGTTGACGGTATTTTGAATGCCGGAGAACAACTCAAAAAATACTTTCCATCTCAGGAAGGCGATATCAACGAATTATCTAACGAAATATCAAAAGGATAAATAATGAAAAATTCCCAAATTAAAATCTCAAATTCTAATAGAATTTTTCAGATTACTCTTTTGTTTATCGCATTTTTTATCAGCAATACTATTTTTGCGCAATTTGAGATTCCGCCAAAACCTAGTTTTCAGACTTCTGTTTACGATTATGCTAATATTTTAAGTTCTACTGAAAAAGCTCAGTTAGAGGAAAAACTGATTCGCTACTCCGACTCGACTACAACTCAAATCGTAGTTATTACCATTGAAAGTTTAAAAGGAGAAGATGTAAGCCAATTAGCAACAAAATGGGGTCAAACTTGGGGAATTGGAGGAACCAAGGAAGATGACAATGGAGTTGTTATTCTTTTGGCAAAAAACGAAAAAAAGATTGCGATTAATCCTGGTTACGGATTAGAAGACCGTTTAACGGCTGGAATTGGAGGAACAATCATCAGAAATATTATTATACCAGAGTTTAAAGCAGGAAGCTTCTACAATGGTCTTGATAAAGGAACTGATGCTATTATTGATGTTTTTAAAGGAAAATTTAAAGGCGAACGTAAACAAACAAAAAAAGGACAAGACTTTCCTATTCTGCCTTTTATTGTAATTGTCGTAATTGTTTTAATTTTACTCTCTCGAAATAAAAGAGGCGGAGGAGGAAATTCTGGCAACAATGGCGGTGGAGGTCCTAGCCTACTCGACGTTATTATTCTAAGTAATCTTGGAAGAAGCGGCGGAGGCGGATTTGGAGGCTTCGGTGGTGGCTCATCTGGCGGAGGCGGTGGCTTCGGCGGCGGATTTGGCGGTGGAGGTTTCTCTGGCGGTGGATCAAGCGGAGGCTGGTAAATTCTTTTGTTTAAAGTTTTATTTGTTTCACGTTTCAAGTTTAGGTTTCAATATTAAAAAATCATACATTTACATTTTACAATTTATTAATAGATGTTATCACATAAAGCAAAATACGCCCTTAAGGCCTTACTTTATTTAGCAGAACAAGACGAAAATCACATTTCCAGAACTGTGGAAATAGCTGAAGGAGCTAATATTCCCAAAAAGTTTTTAGAACAGATTTTATTAGATCTAAAACGCGGTCGTTTTGTGAGCAGTAAGCAGGGAAAATTTGGAGGTTATTATCTGATAAAATCTAAAAATGACATCACTTTGGCAGAAATTCACCGATTATTTGACGGTGCAATTGCACTTTTGCCATGCGCTTCTCTTAATTTTTACGAGCCTTGTTCTGATTGCAAAACCGAGTCTGAATGCAGTCTGCGTCACGGTTTGATGCTTATTAGAGACAAAACTTTGAAAGCCATGGAAGGCATCACAATCGCTTCACTTGTAAAAAAATAAAAAAATATTTTCTAAAGTCTAGTAAATCGATAGAATTAATTATATATTTGCCAAAAATAATTAACTAATCATTTACAAAATTTTAACTCATGAAAGTACATTCTAGTAAATCAGGTGGACAAAATCTTTTGCAAAAAAAACATAATTATAATTTCACAACTGTGAATACTGTTTCATCTATGATGTGTATGTGTTGGTAAAAAAAATTTAATATTAAATTCTACTAATCACATATACTTAATATAAAAATGAAAACATCTTTACAAAACATATTTACAATACTTGCAGTTTTAACGTTCTCAATCTCTTTTGCCCAAAAAATTGAAGGGGTTGTCACTACTGATCAAAATATCCCTTTAGAAGCAGCCAATGTGGTAATTAAAGGAACAACTTTTAGCACGATTACAGATTCTGAAGGACGATTTTCAATCGAATCTCAAGGAAAATTACCTCTTACACTTCTAGTTCAATATATTGGCTACAATACTGCCGAACTTGAAATTACAGCTATACCAGCTTCTCCATTATTAATCACTTTACGTGAAGAAAACAAACTTGTTGAGGTTGTCGTTTCTTCAAGAAGAAGAATAGAAAAGGTTCAAGATGTGCCAATTGCCGTTTCTGTTGTTACAGGAAAACAAGCCGAAGCAGCTGGAGCTTTTAACGTTAACCGTATTAAAGAATTGGTTCCTTCTGTACAATTGTATTCTTCAAACCCTCGAAATACTGGAATCAACATCAGAAGTTTAGGTTCACCATTCGGGCTTACCAATGATGGTATCGATCCTGGAGTTGGTTTCTACGTAGACGGTGTTTATTACGCTCGTCCAGCAGCAACTACTTTAGATTTTATCGATGTAGAGCAAATCGAAGTATTGCGCGGGCCACAAGGTTCTTTATTTGGAAAAAATACTACTTCAGGAGCTTTTAATATCACTTCTCGCAAACCAAGTTTTACACCAGGAGCAGATTTCGAAATTAGTTATGGAAATTATGCTTTTTTACAAGCTAAAGCTTCTATAACAGGAGCATTAGGAAAAAAAGTTGCTGGTCGTTTATCTTTTTCAGGAACTCAGCGTGATGGTCTAATTGACAACGTTGTTACAGGAAGACCAACAAACACTTTAAACAATCAAGGTTTTAGAGGACAATTATTATGGACTCCGACAGAAAACACAAACGTTACTTTTGCAGGAGATCTTACAACACAGCGTCCTGACGGATATGCTCAGGTTGTTGCTGGTGTTGCTCCTACTCAAAGAGCTGCATACCGTCAGTTTGATGCTATTATTAAAGATTTAAACTATCAGCTGCCAAGTTTAAATGCTTTTGACCGTAAGATTGATCATGACACTCCTTGGCGTTCTGGACAAGATTTAGGAGGGATTTCGTTAAACATTGACACTAAAATTGGTGGCGGTACGCTTACTTCTACAACTGCTTGGCGTTTTTGGAACTGGGATCCATCTAATGACAGAGATTTCACAGGATTACAAGTTTTAGCTAAATCTCAGAATCCAACAAGACAAACTCAGGTTACACAAGAAGTTCGTTATGCTGGACAATTAACTTCAAAAATTAGTGGTGTTGCAGGAGTATTCTTTATTGATCAGACTTCTCAAACAAATGGTACAGAAGAATCTGGAAATGCACAATGGAGATTCTCTCAAAGCTCAACTAGTCCACTATGGAAAACTCCAGGTCTTTTTGAAGGATACGGAATTCATACTGATGCAAGAATTAGAGCTTCTAGTGCTGCCGTATTTGGTCAGATTGATTGGGCACTTACAGAACGTTTCCATGTTTTACCAGGTTTAAGATATAACTTTGATAAAAAAGACGCTCATTATTCTCGTAAAACTTATGGAGGTCTTCAAACTACAGATCCAGCCCTATTGGCTTTGAAAAAATCAGTTTACTCTGATCAGGCATTTGATTCAGATACAGACAATACAGACTTTTCTGGAAACATCACGCTTACTTATAAAGCATCAGACAAAATCAATATTTATGCAACAGCTGCTAAAAGTTACAAACCTGTTGGAGTTAACGTAGCAGGGCTTCCATCAAACTCTGCGGGACAACCAATGACTGAACTTGCGGTGATTAAACCTGAGAAAGTATATCATTATGAAGTTGGCGTAAAAACTTCTCCATTCAAAAATTCAATCTTCAACTTAACGTTCTTTAATACTGATATCAAAGATTTCCAAACCAACGTTCAAGCAGCTGAGTTAGGAGTAAATCGCGGTTATCTTGCTAACGCAGATAAAGTACGTGTAAGAGGAGCAGAATTGGACGCAAGTTTTGTTATCAGCTCGCACTTAACGATCAATGGTGCTGCAACTTATACTGATGGTAAATATGTTAAATTTACAAATGCGCCACTTCCGTTAGAAGAAACAGGACTTGTTGTTAATGGGGTTCAAGTATCTTACAAAGATGTTTCTGGAACAGAATTGCCAGGTGCTTCAAGATGGGCAGGTTCACTTGGAGGTGAGCTTTCTGATAATGCAAGATTCTTTGGTAATGCTGGAAAAATTTTCTTTGCTGCTGACGGATACGCTCGTTCTGAATTTTCTTCAAGCCCTTCGGCTTCAAAATATTTAGTTGTAAAAGGTTACGCAATCTTTAATGCTCGTTTAGGCTTCCGTGCTTCGCAAGGTTTATCTATTCAGATTTGGGGAAGAAACCTTTTCAACAAAGATTACTATGAGCAATTATTGCCTGCAAGTGGTAACACAGGGCAATATGCTGGAGTTCTTGGTGATCAAAGAACTTACGGAGTTACATTTAAGTATTCGCTGTAAGGTGGTTAGTTAGTTTTAGTATTAAAAAGGGATGCATTTTAAAATGTGTCCCTTTTTTTATTTCACAAAAAAACCTTCAAAACAAATTTTAAAATAGAAAGAAATAAGATCATTTGTATAAATTCGCAGCCTGAATTTATCTTTCTTGAGCAGATCTTTTAAATTACTTTTCACCATACTCTTTGTTTGCCAGACGGTTACAGGGCAAAACCAAAGAAATATCGACCATCAGACTTTGACCTGGATTCGATACTACAATATTTTTCCATTATCTGAAAAGTGGGCTATTCATTCTGAATTTGACAATCGAAGCTTTGTAAACCCTGTTCATGAAAATCTTTTTGTTATAAGATCTCAAGCTCGTTACAGGGCAACTAAAATGATAGATTTGGGTGCTGGATTTGCTTTTTTTAGTGTGAATACTCAAAATCCAAACATCGATCCAGATTATTCTGTTCCTGAATACCGCGCTCAGCAAGATGTAACATTGATTAATGATATTGCTAAAATTACCTTTCATAACCGCTTTCAATTGGAAGAACGCTTCATTCAAAAAACAGACAAAAACGGACTTTTGGATGAATTTTCATTTGCATATAGATTTAGATACCGGTTGCAATCTATGTTTACAATCTGGGAAAAAGAAGAGAGAAGCATAAAAGGCACTATTTCTGACGAAGTTTTATTTAATTTCGGAAAAGATAATCGCAGAAATACATTCGATCAAAATCGTTTCTACGTTGCTTTGCGTTATCATTTCAATCCAAATCTTGGTTTAGAATTGGGTTACATAAAAAACTTTCAAAGACGCGCTAGCGGCGTAGATTTCTATGATCGTGATATTATTCGATTTACGATTTATCATAGGATTAATCGGAAATTTTAGATTTTAGATTTTAGATTTTCTAATAAAAAAACCGAAAATCAAAAATTTGATTTTCGGTTTTTTTTAATCTTTGTCCCTTTGAACCTCTGCTCCTTTGAACCTTTGTTCCTCAGAACCTTTGCACCTTAAAAACTAAGATCCTCTCTGTCTCCTTCCTCCTTTTTTGCTTTCAGCAAAATTTCCAATTTTATAAGCTAAAGAAAACATCACATATCGTTTTAAAACTGTATTCTCTTCATCTCGAATAGAAGTTGGCGAAATGGTTCTTGTTGCACTTTGGTTTTGATTTAAAACATCATATACTTTCACTTTAGCATAAAGTTTTTTATCTAAAAATCCGTAAGACAAACTTGTATTCCAAAGGAAGAAATCCTTTTTAAAATCGTCTGAAATATTCGAATTATAAGTATATCCAAAGTCATTTCCGAAAATTAAATTAGCTGGCCAATATGAAGTTGTCTGCATATTAATTCTGTGAATTACGTTTGAAGTCGCGTCTCTTGAAAAATTTTCATATCGCGTTTCGTTGTATGATAAACTGTAAGATGGCGCAATAGAAAGCACTTCGCCATAATCATAAGAAGCGTAAACACTTGGCGTAACTACAACGGATTTTGCATAATATAAAACCGCATTAGTGAATCCTTTATCAAAATTATAGTTACCGCTTAAACGCAACCCGTATCTTAAAGTGTGTGCATCTTTTTTAATCTGCTGATTCCAGTTTCCTCCAACCGAAGCCGAGTAAGTTCCTGAAATATTTACGTAAGTTGTATTTCTTTTTCCGCTATCATCATAAATCGAAGTAGAAACAATATCATTGTTATAATAATCTCCTTTAAGAAACAAACTATAGCCTGAGCGCGTTCTAAAATCAAAATTCTTAAAATCGATACCCGCAGTACTTTTTTCAATCGGATTAAGATTTGGGTTTCCGATTACGCTGTTTAACGGATTATTTAAATCTGCAACTGGCATTAATTGTGTTGCCGACGGAAGCGCATTAGAGTAATCGTATTTGAAAGTTAAGTTTTTAGAACGGTTAAATTTGTATCGAAGCTGGGCTGTTCCGTACGGAAGCATATATCTTTTATTCAGATCTGTAGCCTGATTTAAATAAAAGGAATGATTATCAAACTCTACAATTGATGTTCTCGAATTTACATTCAGCGTAAATTTACTTTTCTGCCAAGTAATCCCCACTTTTGGCGTAATCGAATTTTGTTTTGATGTGGTATAATTGGTCAGTGATAAGTTTAAATCTGAATATTCTTGCGACGCATCATCAAAATTAAATGTCTTTTGATCGTTCATAGAACTCTGCCAATCAAAATCGGTTCCAAAACGCAATCTCAGCGAATCTGTCACAGGCTCTGTGTATTCTAAGTCAAGCGAATACGCATCGCTTTTTGATGTATTTTTTGCATTCTGATTTCTTTCATCATTTGGTTTATTATCTTGATAAAAAATAGTCTCAGAAATATTGATTCCGTTCGAATCATTTTTAGTGTTATTGTTATTAAAAACCACACTTAAATTTCGCGATTGTTTCTTAAAAGTTTTATTGAAATTAATGCTGTTTGCAAAACTTGTATTAGAACTTTCTGAATGAGATGTCGCGGTACTTTCGTTCAACGCATCGCCATTTTCATTTTCAGAAAAAGTCGAAGAAGAGGAATTGCTGTTTGATTCAGATAAATTCAATTTAGGAGCAAAAACAATCTGCATAGTTGGATTGATTTTGTATTCTAACTCGAAATTGACTTTGTTTCCTGTATTTTCATTTCTGGTTTTAGAATCTGCTTCGGTTAAAATATTCCCTGTTGGCAACAGACTAAGCTGATTCGATTTGCTATCATTTTTAGTCACGGCATTTGTAAAATTATAACTGCTCATAAACTCCAAATCTTTGGTCCAATCATCAGAATAATTAATTCCGGCTAAAGTAGATTGCGTAATTCCTTTTCCTCCACTACTAGCGCCTTGACTTCCGCCTTTAGCATTTCGTCCGCCTCCCATATTATCAAAAACCTCATCCATAGAGAATCCGGTTGAGTTGATATTGTTTGAAGAAGCCAATACGCTTATTTTTTGTTTATTTTTGAAAAAGTTCATCATTAAACTGCTTTCATAGCGTTCGTCTGAACCATATCCTCCAAGCACTTTACCGAAATAGCCTTTATTTTTCTTTTCGTCAATGGTAATGTTTATACTCGAATAATCTGAAGTCGATTCTTGTTTGGCCAGTTCTTCTTTTTTGGTTTTAAAATCAGAAACCTGAACTTTTTTAATAATATCAGCCGGAAGGTTTTTAATGGCAATAGCGCCATCTTTATCAAAAAATGCTTTTCCGTTGACTAAAACCTGATTGACTTCTCGCCCATTTACCGTAATTTTTCCGGTATTATCAACATCAAATCCTGGCAACTGTTTCAGTAATGTTTCCACATTTGCATCAGGACGCACTTTATAAGAGCCTGCATTAAATTCTAAAGTGTCTTTTTTAATGGTAATTGGCGGTGCTTCGCTTTTAATTACCACCTCATTTAAAACATTGGCGTTTTCAAGCATATACAGTTTTCCGAAATCTTTACTTTCTGTAAGCCCTTTTTGCTCTTCAAAATAGGCTTGGTATCCTGTATAATTTACTTTTAAGAAAACTGGCTTATCAAACTTTTTAGTATTGATAATAAAATTTCCGTTTTTATCGGTTGTAGCATATTCAATAATGGTTGAATCTTTTACTGCTGTGAAGTAAACCGTGGCGAGTTCAAGCGGAAGCTGCGAGTTAATATCGACTACGGTCCCTTTAATAACGATATTATTTTGGGCGTTTGCCGAATAAACAAAAGCTAAAAACAATAGAAATGAATAAATTCTGGTCATAAAATTAGGTTAGTTAGATCGGTAAGACTAAAAAAAACAGAAAAGGTTTAATTGTGTTTTTTACATTTAACCAAATATGATGCCAATACAAAAACCGATCTTTTAATAATCAAGACACCAAACATAAAAAAATCCCCTATTCAAGGGGATTTTTTTTTTATTTTTCTCTGATGTAAATATCGATCGGAACTCCTGCAAAATCCCATTTCTCACGAATTTTATTTTCCAAGTATCGTTTATAAGGTTCTTTAACGTATTGCGGTAAATTGGCAAAAAACACAAATTGCGGCGTTTGAGTTGGCAACTGCATGCAATATTTAATTTTTACATACTTCCCTTTCATTGCTGGTGGCGGATAAGATTCAATCACCTTCAGCATGTATTCGTTGAATTTTGAAGTCGGAATTCTCTGTTTTCTGTTTTCGTAAACTTGAACAGTTGCTTCAAGCGCTTTCAATAAACGTTGTTTGGTTAAAGCCGAAACGAATAAGATTGGCACATCTGTAAATGGCATCAATTCTTTTTTGATTTTCTCTTCGTAATCACGAGTTGACATGGTATCTTTTTCGACCAAATCCCATTTGTTTACCAAGATTACAACGCCTTTACGGTTTTTCTCCGCCAACCAAAAAATACTTTGGTCCTGACCTTCAAATCCGCGAGTTGCGTCGATTACTAGAATACAAATATCCGCATGCTCAATCGCACGTACAGAACGCATTACAGAGTAAAATTCTAAATCTTCTTTTACTTTTGCTTTACGGCGAATTCCTGCGGTATCCACCAAATTAAATTCGAAACCAAAACGGTCAAATTTAGTATCAATAGCGTCACGAGTTGTTCCAGCAATATCGGTCACAATATAACGGTCTTTACCAATCAAAGCATTGATAAAACTAGATTTCCCAGCATTCGGACGACCTACAACTGCAAAACGAGGCAATTCAACTTCTGGTGTAACTGGCTCTGGTTTTTCTGGGAAAGCTTCAATTAAGGCATCCAATAAATCTCCTGTACCACTTCCAGAAATACTTGCAAAAGTATAATAGTCACCTAAACCAAGGTTATAAAACTCTACAGCGTCTTTTTCACGCATCGCATTATCTACCTTATTTACAGCCAATAAAACTGGTTTTGTAACTTTACGAAGCAATTTTGCAACGGTTTCATCCATTGGCGTAATCCCTTCTTCAACATCAACCACAAAAATGATAACATCTGCTTCGTCGATAGCAAGCTCCACCTGTTTACGGATTTCACCTTCGAAAATATCATCAGATCCTCGAACATATCCACCTGTATCAATGACAGAAAACTCTTTTCCGTTCCACTCGCTTTTACCATAGTTTCTATCACGGGTAACCCCAGATACTGAATCTACAATAGCTTCTCTTCTTTGTATCAGCCTATTAAAAAGGGTCGATTTCCCTACATTAGGTCTTCCTACTATCGCAACAATGTTATTACTCATTTTATTGAATTTTAGATTTTAGACTTTAGATTTCAGATTCTTAGCTTCCTAAAAACCTAATCACTTATAATCCAAAATGCTTTATTTAAATTTTTTGCAAAGGTAATCTTTTTTAGTTTGCAGTCACAGTTTTAAGTATTCAGTCAAAAAAACTGATCAAAATGGGACTCCAAACTAAAGCATACTACTTTTTTAGCAATTATTTTTTTGATATATTTTAGTTTACAATTCAGTTACAGTTTTCAGACTGAGACTGTAAACCGAGACTGAAAACTCTTTTTACTGGTTATACCCAAATCGTTTCAGCATATTTGCGTTGCTTCTCCAATTTTTGTTCACTTTTACATAAAGTTCGATATGAATTTGTTTTCCGAAGAATTTCTCTAAATCAGCACGGGCATCGGTTCCAACTTTTTTCAAAGCTGCACCTTTATGTCCGATAATGATTCCTTTTTGAGTGTCGCGTTCCACCATAATTACCGAACGGATTCTAATAATATTGTCTGTTTCATGAAATTCTTCTGTTACGATTTCAACTGCGTATGGAATTTCTTTAGCGTAATTCAATAAGATTTTCTCACGGATAGTTTCATTAACAAAGAAACGTTCTGGTTTGTCCGTTAATTGGTCTTTCGGGTAATAAGCTGGAGATTCTGGCAATAATTCGATAATTCTTCCGAAAACTTCTGGAACGTTGAAATTCTGCAAAGCTGAAATTGGGAAAATTTCTGCATTTGGTACTTTTTCTTTCCAAAAAGCCACTTGCTGTTCTAATTGTTCTTGGTTTGAATTATCAATTTTATTTAAAAGCAATAAAACCGGAATTTTAGCATGAATGATTTTCTTGAAGAAGTCTTCGTCTTTCAAGTTCTGCTCCCCTATTTCGACCATGTAGATTAAAATGTCAGCATCTTCAAAAGCCGATTTTACAAAGTTCATCATCGATTCCTGCATTTCGTATGCTGGCTTAATGATTCCAGGCGTATCAGAAAGAACCAATTGAAAGTCTTCTCCGTTTACGATTCCAAGAATTCTATGACGTGTAGTTTGTGCTTTTGATGTAATGATCGACAATCGTTCTCCAACGAAAGCGTTCATCAATGTTGATTTTCCAACATTTGGATTTCCGATAATATTTACGAAACCTGCTTTATGTGACATTTGCATGATATTTTAAGATGCAAAGGTAGTCATATCAACTCAATACAGAAAATAAAACATTTTTTAAAGTTTTCGTTGGATTTTTAAAAAATCGCCGTATCTTTGCACCCGAAACATCGCGGGATAGAGCAGTAGGCAGCTCGTCGGGCTCATAACCCGAAGGTCACAGGTTCGAGTCCTGTTCCCGCTACACAGACAAAAAGCTTCAGAGAAATCTGAAGCTTTTTTGTTTTTACCAAAAACGCATCCATGGCTTCTCCCGATTTAACAAAAAAAAGCTTATTTACAAAAGTGTTTTGATTTTAGAAATTAAATGCTAAATTAGCTATCTATCATCCTCTTATTTAAATATTTGCCTATTTATTCTCATTAGAAAATCCAAATATAATCTCGTTGTGTTTAATGGCAATAGACAAACAAAATAACACCTCGTTAATTACCTTTATAGATACCGAAATCGAATCGGCTAAAGGTAAAATCCTTGATATAGGTGCAATTAAAGAAGATGGTAATCGCTTTCATAGTGTTTCCCTAGGAAATTTTACCCAGTTTCTGAAAGGAAGCGAGTATATCTGTGGTCACAATATCTTAAATCATGATATTAAATTTATTGACCAAACTATCAATGAAGCTGGTGTTCCTCCTAGAAACATAATTGATACATTATATTTATCTCCCCTACTATTTCCAACAAAACCTTACCATGCTTTATTAAAAGATGATAAACTTCAGACAGAAGAACTTAATAATCCATTAAACGATTCCATTAAGGCTCGTGATTTATTTAATGGTGAAGTTGCCGCTTTTTCACAAATTGATGAAGTACTTAAAGAAATTTTTTATTCTCTTTTACATCCCACAAAAGAATTTGGTGCTTTTTTTCGTTTTATAAATTATAAGAGTACTAGATCCAATTTGGAAGCGCAGATTAGATTAAAATTCCAAGGTGAAATTTGCGAACACTCAAATATTAGCAAAATAAAGGCTGAACATCCCATTGAATTGGCTTACTGCCTATCGCTTATTAATTCATTTATAGTTCACAGAAACGTTTACTCCATTACGCCTCCCTGGGTTCTAAAGAACTATCCTGAGGTAGAAAGCATAATGTTATTATTACGAAGCAAACCTTGCATAACTGGATGCAATTATTGCAATAATGCTCTGAACATCCACAAAGGGTTAAAAAAATTTTTTGGTTTTGATTCTTATCGCACTTATGGAGGCGAACCTCTTCAAGAAAAAGCTGTTAATGCAGCTGTAAATAATAAGTCGGTTCTGGCTGTTTTTCCAACTGGCGGAGGAAAATCAATTACTTTTCAAGTTCCAGCACTTATGAGTGCCGAAAACTCAAAAGGACTAACTATTATAATTTCTCCACTCCAGTCTTTAATGAAAGATCAAGTTGACAACCTTGAAAAAAATGGAATAACGCAAGCGGTAACTATTAATGGACTATTAGACCCAATTGAAAGAGCAAAATCATTTGAAAGAATTGAAGATGGCTCTGCTTCTATTCTATACATTTCACCTGAATCTCTTCGCTCAAAGACTATCGAGAAGTTAATTTTAGGAAGAAAAATAGCCCGTTTTGTAATTGATGAAGCTCATTGTTTTTCATCATGGGGACAAGATTTTAGGGTTGATTATCTATATATTGGCGATTTTATAAAATTAATTCAAGAAAAGAAAAATCTAGACGAAGGTATACCAGTATCCTGCTTTACCGCAACAGCCAAACAAAAGGTAATTGAAGACATAAGAGACTATTTTAGAGAAAAATTATCAATCGAACTTGAATTATTTACATCAAAAGCATCAAGAACTAATCTTCAGTATAGAGTTTTTGAAAAGCAAAATGAAGAAGAAAAATATTTGGCTACGAGAGACTTAATTGAAGAGAAAAACTGTCCAACAATTATTTATGTATCCAGAACACTTAAAGCCAATAAGTTAGCTGACCAGCTATTAAAAGATGGCTTTAATGCTAAACCATACCATGGGAAAATGGACAAAAAGGAGAAGAATGAAAACCAGAATTCCTTTTTAAATGGCGAAACTCAAATTATGGTAGCCACTTCTGCATTTGGTATGGGAGTAGACAAAAAAGATATAGGGTTAGTCATTCATTATGAAATCTCCGATTCGCTCGAAAATTATGTTCAAGAAGCTGGACGTGCAGGCAGGGATGAAAATATATCAGGCGATTGTTTTGTATTGTTTAATGAGGAAGACCTCAGCAAACATTTTATTCTTCTTAACCAAACCAAACTTTCTATAAAAGAAATCCAGCAGGTCTGGAAAGCAATAAAGGATATTACTAGATTTCGATCTAAGGTATCTAATTCTGCATTAGAAATTGCCCGAAAAGCAGGTTGGGATGATAATGTTGCAGAAATTGAAACACGTGTAACTACAGCAATAGCAGCCTTGGAAGATGCAGGTTATTTAAAGCGTGGACAGAACATGCCAAGGGTGTTTGCAAGCAGCATTTTATCTAAAAATGCACAGGAAGCTATTAACAAAATAGAAGCTTCGAAAAAATTTGAAGAAAAGCAAAAGGAACAAGGTGTACGCATTATGAAAAAACTCTTTTCTAGTAAAAGCAGAAAAGAAACTAACAGCGAAACTCCAGAATCGAGAGTAGACTATATTAGTGATCATTTAGGCATTGTACGAGAAGAAGTCATCAATATTATAAGCTTATTGCGAGAAGAAAATATTCTGGCCGATGCCAAAGATTTGACTGCATTTATAAAAAATACAGACAATAAAAATCGGTCTTTAGCCATTGTAGAGTCATACAGCAAAATTGAAAAGTTTTTATTGTCGATATTAAAAGAAGATGAGAGTATTTTTCATTTGAAAGAATTAAATGAGTTTGCTGAAAAAGTGGGCTGTGAAGGTGTAAACACCAATAAAATAAAAACGATAATTAACTTTTGGTCTATTAAAAACTGGATTAAAAGAAAAAACTTAGATCATTTTAAGAACCATATTGCAATACTTTGCCTTCAAAGCAAGAAGCAATTAACTGATAAACTTGAAATACGATACGAACTTGCAAAGTTTATTGTTGACTTCTTTTTTAACAAAACCAGTTCCGAAACTGCAAAAAACCAGACAGATAAAGATGAAATTTTGGTCGAGTTTTCAGTACACGAACTAAAAGTTGCTTATGATAACAGCTCCAATCTTTTCAAAAAAGAAATAACTATTTATGACATTGAAGATACATTATTCTATCTTTCGCGCATCGAAGCAATAAAGATCGAAGGCGGTTTTCTTGTGGTTTATAATGCTTTAACAATCGAGCGAACTGAACAGGATAATAAAAAACGATATACTAAAGACGATTATCAAAAACTCAATCAATTTTATGAAAGCAAAGTCCAGCAAATTCACATAGTGGGCGAATATGCTCAAAGAATGATTAATGATTACAAAAATGCACTTCAGTTTGTAGAAGATTATTTTCAGCTCAACTACAGTTCCTTTTTAAATAAATATTTTAAAGGAAGCGAAAGACAGAACGAGATTAAAAGAAATATTACTCCAGCAAAATTTAGACAGCTATTTGGAGAACTTTCTCCCGCACAATTAAAAATTATAAAAGACAATGAAACACAACATATCGTTGTTGCTGCAGGTCCAGGCAGTGGCAAAACGAAGGTATTGGTCCATAAATTGGCTTCGCTATTGTTAATGGAAGATGTAAAACATGAACAATTGCTCATGTTGACGTTCTCAAGAGCTGCCGTTATCGAATTTAAAAAGCGTTTATTAAAGCTTATAGGTAATGCAGCCAATTTTATTGAAATTAAGACATTTCATTCTTATTGTTTTGATCTTTTAGGCAAGGTTGGCACTTTAGAAAAATCTACCGATATTTTAAACACTACAGTCGAAAAAATTAAAAACGGTGATGTTGAAACTAATAAAATAACTAAAACTGTTTTGGTCATCGACGAAGCCCAAGATATGAATTCTGATGAGTTTGCACTAATAAACGCTTTGCTTGAGCAGAATGAGGATATGAGAGTTATTGCAGTTGGAGATGATGATCAAAATATTTATGAATTTAGAGGCGCGAGTTCTAAATATCTTGAACAGTTCATCTATCAAAATAAAGCAATAAAACATGAATTGGTCGAAAATTATCGCAGCAAAAACAATTTGGTTATGTTTACAAATCAATTTGTTCAACAAATCCAGCACCGTCTAAAAGAAACACAAATTATTGCAAATCAAACTGATAATGGAAAAATCAAGATTGTTACGCACCAAAATGGCAATTTGATAACACCTTTGGTACACGACGTATGCAACGCAGATCTTTCTGGAACTACTTGTGTAATTACGAAAACTAACGAAGAAGCTATAAAAGTTGCAGGATTGCTTTTAAAAAATGGCATAATGGCAAAATTAATACAATCTAATGATGGTTTTAATTTGTCCAATCTTGTTGAAGTTAGATTTTTATTGAATAAAATAGATTCAGAATCGGGTGTTTACACCATTAGTGATGAAATTTGGGATAGGGCAAAAATTGAGTTAAATAACACTTTCCGTAAAAGCAACAAACTGGAGATTTGTCAGAATATCATAAAAGATTTTGAAACTACTAATCCTAATAGAAAATACAAATCTGATTTGGAAGTTTTAATTAGGGAATCTAAATTGGAGGATTTTTATAGTGAAAATGGCGAAACAATTTTTGTATCAACCATTCATAAAGCTAAAGGAAAAGAGTTTGACAATGTATATCTCTTACTTGAAAACTTTAATGCAATTACAGATGAAGCTAAACGTCAATTGTACGTAGCCATGACTCGAGCCAAACGCAATCTAAATATCCATTTAAATGGAGATTATCTCAATTTTTTAACTGCTGAAAATCTTGAACATAAAAATGATCTTGAAATTTATATGCCTCCTGATAAAATTGCTGTTCATGCAACCTTAAAAGATATTTGGCTTGACTTCTTTATAGAAAGACAAACTTTAGTTTCCCAACTCACGTGTGGAGAAATACTTTTTGTTGAAAGTAACGAATGCTTAAACTCAAGTGGTCAATCTGTGTTGAAATTCTCAAAACATTTCATTGAGAAAATCGAAATAATGAAATCAAAACAGTACGAATTAAAAAGCGCGAAGGTAAATTTCATATTGCATTGGTTTAAAGAAGAAACTGCACAGGATATCAAAGTTATATTACCTGAGCTTTATTTTGAAATCAATAGACATCATTAAAAATGAGATATTCTTTATTACAAGCCAACTAAAAATAAAAACAGATTCAGTTTTTTCTAGAGCTGCTTTATTGCACAATACTAAATCTATTTGTTAACATTTCATCTATCAAAAGCAATCTTTCTAGTTTTAGGCGAATTATAAACACAAGCTAAAATAACGAAAAACAAGCTACATAAGGAAGATAGCGATCTTATGTTATTCCAAAAGTTCCAACGGTCTTCGAAGATATTTCTCATTTGCTTCGCACTTGCATTTGTGGTATTTGTAAGGTCAAACAACTCCAGTTTATTATTCAGAGGAACGTTTACAAACGCCGTTACAGCAAACACACCAAGCGAATAAAATAGTGTAGCTGTCAAGAGCAAAAGAAACGACGGCTGTTTGTAGTGAACAAAACTGGTAATTGGGAGCATAATCAACGTTCCAAAAAAACAAATGAAAAATGGTATATTCTGAATCTCTCGATTGATGTTCTGCATGGCATTTAGAAATTCCTTATCGTTTAGTTTTCCCAATCCTAAGCTCACCGAAATCGAGTACGAAAAGAAAAGCCCAGCCATTAATGCTGTTGTCGTTGCCGTAACAATTAGTAGAATATTTGATGCTCTCATTTTAATTGGAAATACTAACGGTTCTTTTTAAATATTCATTGGTATTTAGTTGACGTATCATAAAATCTGCAACTTCTTTACGGGCAATTTTTAGATTGAGTTCTTTATAACTTCCGTCAAAACCGATACGATACGTATTGGTAATTTGGTCATCAGTAAAAGCACTGGGTCTAACAATTGTATAATCCAAATTACTGTTCAAAATATATTTCTCTTGCAACTTATGGTCTTGAAATGCTTTTTTTAGCAACATTCCGAACATGACGTGTTTCCAGATAAAATTAAGATTTCCATAGCTTTCGCCCAAGCCGAGAGTCGTTTGGCAAATCAGCCTATTTAATCCTTTTTTTCTCATGGCTTCAATAATGTTTTTTGTTCCTTCTGCACGTATTTTACCTTTTCTACCATCGCCTAAGGCACAAAAAACAGCTTCGTGATTCTGCAGGGCGTTTTCAACATCATTCAAACTCAAAACATCACCCACATGAATATAAAGGTTAGGATGAGAAATGCTTTGTAGTTTTTGAGGATCACGAACAAAAGCTGTTACTTCATCACCATTTTTTAATGCTTGTTTTACGATCTCAATGCCAACTGTACCTGTGGCTCCAAAGATTATAACTTTCATTGTATCAATATTTAAGATTAGTGATACAAAATTGCAATAGATAAATGTCCTAAAATAGAATAAAAGCGACAGTGATAATTATTTCTCAAATGATTTTGGAGTTTTACCAGTAAAAGCTTTAAAAACTTTTATAAAATGAGATTGATCTGAAAACCCATTCTGATATACAATGTCGGTATGTTTTTCATAATCTTTAACTGTTAATTGATCTAATGAGGCTTGAAATTGGATAATCTTGGCAAATTGCTTGGGAGTAAGCCCTGTTTCAGTTAGAAATCTTCGCTCAAAGGTGCGAATATTGAACTTTAATTTACCAGCAATTGAGCGGATACTTTCTTGACCTTTTGTTTGAAAAATGTATTCTATACCTTGCCGTATTTCAAAATCAAGGTTTTCCTTTTTCTTTTCAAAATACCGTAAAAGCAATTTTGATATAATTTCAATTTTATCTTTTACGCTTTCGCTCAATTCTAATTGTTTTTTAAGCCAGCTTATATCTTCTTCAGTATCATCAAAGTAGTAACAATTATCATTTATGCTCTGGGGCTGTATATCGAAAAATGTCTTCAAAACGTAGGGATACAACTGAAAAACGATAATAAGAAATGCGCCCGAAATCTCAAGCTCAATTGGCAAAATGGTTTGGCCATAAAGAAAAACTTCCGGCATCTTTTTATCGTGAGGTTTTACGATCAATCCGTGATCGGTTTGCTGAAACATTAAACCTGGACAACCATCTGCAAAAAAAGGCAATGTTGTATGTATATTTTTATTTTCATTTTCAAACACCCATATATTTTTCACAAAAAGAGAAATAGAGTCTTCGGGAACAATATTTTGATAGTTCATATTATTGTGATTACCGATTTTATATATATCAAATATCTGAAAATTTTCCAAAACGCAAATTTCGAGACATTTATGAAACTTTTCAACTGTCAACAACAGTAATAATAAAGCAATCTGGTTATTCAGAACTAGCTATTTTGCAATAACCTAAAAAACACAGTCTTCAAAAATATTTTTTTTCTATCTTCCCAAAATAAAATCATATAAAATGAGCCACCTGTTTTCAATAAAAAAATCATTTTTATTCAGCTTCATTGTACTAACCAGCTATTTCTTGGTTTCTTTCCATATAAAAAACGAAGAACAGAGCACTTCTTATAAAACCAAAAAAGTCCTGATTTTTTCTAAAACTAACGGTTTTAGACATGAAAGCATTCCCTCCGGAATTGTAGCGATAAAAAAACTGGGACAAGAAAATCATTTTATTGTAGACGCTACTGAAGATTCTCTGGCAATTAATTCCAAAAACTTAAAACAATACCAAGCCGTTATATTTTTAAGTGCTTCAGGTCATGTTTTAGGCGAAAATCAAAAATTAGCTTTCCAAAAATTTATACAAAATGGAAATGGTTTTGTCGGCATTCATTCGGCTACAAATTGCGAACCTGACTGGTCTTGGTACACCCAAATGATCGGCGGAATTTTTGAAGGACATCCTGAACCACAAAATGCTAAACTTATAATTGTAAATAACGAACATCCGTCTACAAAACATCTTCCAGCAATTTGGGAACGAAAAGACGAATGGTACAATTTTAAATATTTGAATCCAGACGTAAATGTGCTTATAAAAATTGATGAATCTTCATATAAAGGCGGCAAGCATGGCGATAATCATCCTCTGGCATGGTGTCATGAATATGATGGAGGCAGAGTATTTTACACTGCTTTAGGACACAGCTCTGAAAGTTATAGCGATCCTCTTTTTGTACAGCATTTACTCGGAGGAATTACCTATGCTTTAGGGAAATAGTTTATACAAACTTATACATCAAAAAAGATGAAATAATCAAATTTGTGTAAGGCATGATTTTCCAAACTAATAAGGAAAACTTCAGATTTCTCTGAAGCTTTTTTTTACTTGAATAAATACTGTCCAATTGTATACAAGCATTTAGTTTATTAGAAAATTTTACAAAGATCTTTTACATGCATTTAATCGTACCGCCATCTACCCTAATGGTAGCTCCACTAATGTAATTAGCATAAGTACTACAGAGATATGCAACTGTACCAGCAATTTCTTCAGGCTCTCCAAATCGTCCGGTATCATTTGGAATTAACTGTTCTACAGCCTTAGATTTTATTTCTTCTAAATTTGTCCCCCAATTAAACTTAGGTGCAGAATTTACAAGCCAATCTTCAACCATAGGATTTATAATTGCTCCAGGAGAAACAATATTTGAGGTTATTCCAGTTTCTTTCAATGATCTCGCAAGTGAGACAGAAAGATTATGTCTTGCAGCAAGGGTCGCATTATAATGTGGCTGCTCCTTAATAGGCTGTATGCCTAGTCCTCCACCTATATGAATAACTCGTCCCCAACCTAATGTTTTCATCTGCGGCACTATACGCTGAATCATTCTTACATATGAAACGACATTATTGTTATAAATTTCAGCCCAATCATCTGCTGTTGCTTCGCCCCAAGATTTATGGGATGTTGCCCCTGCGTTGTTAATTAAAATATCAATTTGACCATTTTTAAGAGCTGCAGAAGCAACCTCATCAGCTCCACTATCGGTACTAATATCTCCTAAAGCTATTTCAGCACTTCCTCCATTGCTAATAATTTCCTGACACACAACATTAGCACGATCTTTATTTCTACCATGAACTATAACAGTCGCTCCTTCATTTGCCAACATTTTAACTATTGATTCGCCAAGTCCCGAACTCGAACCCGTTACAAGCGCTCTTTTTCCTTTTAATTTTAAATCCATTTTATCTATAATTAATTATTCTTATTTTTTTGTAAAGGAGATATACCAAATTCTTTTTTGTATGCGTAAGAGAAATGAGACATATTAACAAAACCTATTTCTAAGTAAATGTCACTTGGGCTATGCTTGCAATTTTCTATTAAGTATCTTGCTTCAGAAAGCCGTTTTTTAGTAAGCCATCTGCTGGGAGTAATCTTAAACAATTTCGCAAAATCTCTTTTAAAGCCTGACAAACTGCGCCCAGTTAGAAAGGCAAATTTTTCCAATGGAACATTATATCTATAGTGGCCATTCATAAAACCTTCTAAATCCAGTTTTCCGGGCTCATTAAATTCAAACAGCATTTGCTTAATTTCAGGATCAATGTCAGCAAGTATTAAAACCAGTTCTTTAATTTTAATTCGTAAAGTTTCACTGTCAACCTCTTTTCTTTGGGTATATTCAATGAATAGAGCTACAGATTTTTTCAACATGCTATCTGCCCTGATAATCTTCACTCCTTCACCATGAAATCTTTCTGATTTAAAACCGATTTCTTTCGAAATTTCTTTAAGAGTATTTTGGTCAAAATGAATAGCTATTGACTTGAAACCGTCAGCCTCTGTATGCTTAATCGATTTTGTTAATTGATTTCTTCTAAAGAAGCGGTAATCACCAGCAGTAAAAGTATATTTCTTATGTCCTATCCATACATCGTGTCTGCCACTTATGATATAACTAAAGATGTGATCGGACACAAAAGCTTCACTTTCGACATTATCTCCCAAATAGAAGTTCTGCATAACCTTTGGCTCTGAAAGAGTTTGACCTTTTTTTGATTCCATTTTCTCCTCATTTTTATCTGATACAAATTTCTTAAATATATTAATCTGCTACTTTGTTCAAACGTCCAAATAAAGTGTAGTGGCCAAAAAAATTTTTCCCTAAATGATGCGTAACAAGTAGGTTATATATTTGAGCTTCCTGCTACTAAATCAAAAAGCTTCAAATTTCTCTGAAGCTTTTTTTATAAACATACTTTATCGAAATAAAACCCGTTATTGCTTTACAATTATTTAATATTATGTTTTCTCAATAACTGATTTTATATTATTAAATGTTTTCTTAAATTCGCAATTCCGTAATGAAACCATTTTTTTTCATTCTAAAATTATGATTTTCATAGAAATACCACAAAAAGAAACTTTATAATCTCTAAAAAACAATTTACACTATAATTACAATTCAACACAATGCTTAAAAAACACAACCCCAAATTTTTATTTTTTACCCTTTTAACATTATTTTTTTCTGTCAATACTTTTTCTCAAAAAAGTGTTTACGCCGGAATCGAAATTGGACGTAGAGCCATAAAAGTTTCTGTAATTGATGTAAACAACATCAGAAAAGCCGATTATAAAATCCTTTCTTTCTGGACTGAGAGAATTCCATTTGCCGATCATATTACTGCTAATGGCGAACTTACTCAAGAAGACATCACTAAGACTACCGTAACGGTTACCAACCAATTGCAAAAAATTAGAGCTGAAAATAAACTTCTTGAAGAAAACATCTTTATTGTAGCGGCTCCTGTTTTTGCATCTGCTCGTAATTTAGATGTGCTAAAAAACAAAATTGCTCTTTTAACTGGAAAACAATTAGAGGTATTAGATGTTAACGAAGAAGCAAAAACGCTTGTAAAAGGTGCTATTCCTCCTGTTGATTTTGCTAATGCTTTCCTTCTTGATATTGGTGCTCAAACTACAAAAGGAGGTTATATCGACGAACTTAAAGATGGTAAATTAGAATTTGTTCCGTTAGAACTTAATTTCGGAACCATGACTCTTACTGATGCTGTAGAAAAAACAGTGGTAAACAAAAGCCAAGTAAACGACATGTCGACTTATCAAGAAAAATCTTTTGATTATAATGTCATTCTACGTAAAAAGACTAAAGAATTATTTGATGCAAATCCACCTTTAGCTAAAAAGGATAAATTATACTTATCTGGTGGTGCTGTTTGGGCGTTTTCAACTCTTTTTTATGACGAAAATGTTAATAAAGATCATTACGTTGCTTTAACGCTTCAAGATGTTATCGATTATGATGCAATTCTTAAAAACAACTTTGGTAAGTTTACCAACCTTGCAAAAACAAACAAAGAAGCTGCTAGAGTTTTAAGCACTTACGATCAAAAGTATTTGATTTCGGCAAACAACATTCTTGTAACTTGTCTTGAAAGTATTCCAGACTACGCAACAAAGAAAATTTACTTTGTAAAAGAAGGGCAAGTAATCTGGTTGATCTCTTATATTGCTGACCGTTCGAAAAAAATAAATACTAACTTCTAGAAGTATTTTTTAAAATTTTATAAGCCTCGGAGAAATCTGAGGCTTTTTTTTCCTTCCATTTAGCGTAATATATTTCAAAATGGTTGCAACTTATAATTTGCAACCAGTTTTGCCATCCAAAGAGGCGGAGTTTTTCTTTTAAACTCTAATTTTAAAATCAAAGAAAATCTTACGTGAAATAAAACCACCGATTATGAAAAATTTAACCGCTTTTTTTATTATTGCACTTTTAGCATTAACGGCTTGCAAAAAAGAAAAATCAAACAGTGATTCTGAAGCATTAAAAGATTCGACTGTTGTGAAAACAGATTCTTTGGCACAGAAAAATAGCACTACTGTAACAGCAGCAAATTTTAACCGCGCAGAAACTGATCTTTATTTTTCAACCTCTGTCAAAGAATCAGGTGGTGTTGGAAACATGCACCATTACAAAACACTAATGCCAATTGACAAACAGACTGTTATTCGTGCCAATCGTGATGTTTTGTATTCTTCTGGCGTTTTTGATCTCGATGCAGGACCTGTAACGATAACGCTTCCTAACCCAGGAAAACGTTTTATGTCTATGCAAACAATCGACGAAGATCAATATTCTGAAACCTATTATGCCCCTGGAACTTTTACTTTTACCAAAGAAAAAGTCGGCACACGTTATTTGATGTTGGCTATACGAACATTTATTGATCCAAATAATCCTAAAGATCTTCCTGTTGTAACGGGTCTTCAAGACGCCATTAAAATTGACCAGAAAGAAAAAGGAACATTTGATATTCCAAATTGGGATCAGACGAGTCAGAAGAAAGTTCGCGATTCTTTAATTGAGGTTTCTAAAAAATTGTCTGACACCAAAGGAATGTTTGGCTCTAGAGGTAAAGTTGACGAAACCCTTCATTTACTTGGAAGTGCTACAGGTTGGGGCGGAAATCCTGAAAAAGATGCATTGTATCTTTCTGTAAACCCCAAAAAAAATGATGGAAAAACAGTTTACAAACTTAAAATAAAGAATGTTCCAGTTGACGGATTTTGGTCTGTGAGTGTATACAATAAAGCGGGATATTTTGAGAAAAACGATCTGAATATGTATACTTTAAACAATATTACGGCAAAAAAAGATGCTGACGGATCGATCACTATTCAATTTGGAGGCTGTGACGGAAAAACACCAAACTGTATTCCAGTTACTGATGGCTGGAATTATTGGGTTAGACTTTATCGTCCGCATAAAGAAATACTTAATGGCACATGGAAATTTCCTGAGGCTGTTGAGGTTAAATAAAATATAATATTATAAAAGCTGAAAGCTCTAGAGAAATCTGGAGCTTTTTTTATTATTTCACCTCATCGCAAAGTTCTTTAGTCCGCATTTCATTTATAATATCCAAAAGCTCCATTTCATCGGTTGGAAATAACTGAAGTGCTTGTTCTAAAACCAATCCGACATCTATTAAAGGTTTTTTATAATTATCATTTTCTAATGCCAAAATACACAGCTTTAGCATGTTTGTTATCACACAGCCTAATTCGGAGTAATTTAAAACATTGATTTCTGCATTGTAACCTTTCTCAGCCGATTTTAAAATATTTAAATATTGAGCTGATTGTTTTTTTAGATAATTTACTTTCTCTATTTCTGCCGTTTCCATTCTTTCAATTTTATATCATTTTTCAACAATTCAAATATCAGAATATACCTTCAATAAAAGGTTATCTTATATGATAACAATTGTTAATATTCCGCTAGGAATATCTCGTCGGTAGAAAAAAAATATTGCATCACATTGTGTCCTGTAGGGACATCTGATTTGCGAAACATTTTAACCAATCAAACCTACGGAACCTGTATTCGGAATTCAAATTTCGTTTCTACCGACGAGAGATTCCTACGGAATGAATAGATGCAAAATCTCGTGTATATTATCAAATATAAAAACCCAAAATGCGTAAACCCAAAAGGACTTACGCATTTTTTTGATGAAACATTATAAAAAAACGCCGTTTACCAACCTAAGAATGAAACTCCAATATTGAGTGCAAAATAGGATGTTGGATAGGGAATTTCTCCCGATTCAAAACAGTAATAATATTTACCAGCAGCGGTTAAAGCTACTTTGGAATCTATTTTATATTCCAAACCAATTTCAGGTTGCAAAGCAAAATTCCAAGATTCTTCTTCTAGAGTATAAATATACATATCTGTATTTCTTCGGTTGTAAACCATACCAATTCCCATTCCTGCGTACGAATTTATTTTATCGCTTTTTTTGAAATAATAATTTGCATTGGCCAAAATCGGAATCGCATTATTGGTTCTCCACTGTTTTCCCGAAAGAGAAGAAGTTCCTTCTGTATAAGTATCATAAGCAAGACTGCTATGAAAAACATTCCAGCCCGTGCTGAAACCAACTGTTAGCTCTGGTTTTACAAATCTTGCATAACTTAAAGAAAATCCGCGTGCGCTTACATCACTTATATAATCTGAAAGATCGCCTGTGGAAAATCCTAATGACCATGCCACATTGACTACAGAATTCTGCGCGCTCAAACTAATTGTTCCTAATAACATTAGGCTTGCTATAATCTTTTTCATGGTTAATTAGTTTTAAGATAAGGTGATTGTGTAAAAGCCTGATCGATTCCTTTGGTTACTCTTGAAACATCATAATCCCAAGTTACCAGCCCCGCAGCCGAAGCTACCCAAACCGCTGGACTCACTCCGCCAGGCCCAACACTTGAAGGATCTGATATTGTCATCAATAAATTTCCTGTTGTATAAGAACTTACCGAAACATAGGGCGGATAGTACCAGCCCCAATATGGCGGATAATATCCACCATACCACCAGTCATACCAATATGAGTAGAATACTGTTGTAGATTTCATAAAAGCTGGTGTAAACAATACATCTGGATTGCCGCTAATGTCTACTTTAGTCCAACCTAATGCGGTCATATTTTTATCAATTTGATTAAATATCGGTGTCGCATATTGATCTTCCATATAAACAAAAGTGGTATCGCCTTGAGATATTTTAACATCGACAACAATTTTGTTAGGTCTTGCATAAGTGGCTTGGGCAGCAAAATCATATTCGGAGATATAATCAGTGTAGACCACATCTAAATCCGAATAACTGTCAGGTCCTTCAATCTGGCAGCTAATGAGCGAAATGAATGCTCCAAGACATAAAAATAGATTCTTTTTACTTTTCATTTTCATTAATAATTTAAGTTAGTTTAAACTGTTTGCAAAATCTTTCATTTAACGAGTAAACAATATACTTTTGACATATTCAAAATTGCTTTTAATAAGTGTCTATCTTCTTCTTCCGCCACCTCCGCCGAAGCCTCCGCCACCTCCGAAACTGCCACGAGAACCGCCTCCCATTTGTCCTGCACTTGGTCTTGACGAAGAACCTCCTGCTCTATTAAAATTAGATCCTGAAGAGCTTCCTCTATTGAGGTTTGAAGTTCCCGCACTTGGCGACGCACTCTGGCGAGTTCTTCCAGATGCACCAGTATTTCCTGCTGATGGACGCGTGCTTGCTGAAGGACGTGAATTGCCTCGATTGGTATTGTATCTATTATTGGCAGAATTGTCGCGTACGGTATTAGAACGCATTTTATTATTGTTGTAATTATTAAAACTGTTTCTGTTATTAATATATACATTGTTTCCGCCATGATAATGTCCACCGTGATAACCATGATGATGGTAATAATGGTTGTGACGATAAATCCCTACAGCCATTACCGTAAAAGCGGCGAAATACGGTGGATAAAATCCATAGTAATAAGGTGGATAATATGGCACATAAGCCGGAGAATATACATATTGTACAATTGGCACCGTTTCTACCACAACTGCTGTTACGGCTGGCGAACTTTGCACAGGATCGTCTCCTGCATAGGCTGGATTTGCTGTTTTTGCTGGTGAGGACTTGCTTACTGGTTCAATAACATAATCTTTTCCATATAGCAGTTCGTCGCCTACAATCTGCATTTTTACTTTGCCGTTTTTATCTTTGTCGACCAAAATAACTGCAACATCCTGATTCTCATTTTTGTTTACAGCAACTTGAAGAATAAAAGTAAATGAATTGCCATTTTTCTTTGTAATTACTTTTATAAAGTCAACTTTTTTATCCAGATTCAAATCCAGGTTATTGATTCCTGTTTTCTCCAAATTTAAGTTTTTCTCAAATTCCTCAATGGTTTTTGATTTCTGAAACAGGGTCATCACGGCATACAAATCAAGATTATCGCCAGGCAGCCCAAGTTCTGGACCATCATTATCCGATTGGCAAAAAATCAACTGGGCAGACATGATTAATGCGATTGTCAAATATTTTGTAAATATCTTTATCATAGTAAGAGTATAAAATATTAATAAGAGGGAGTAGAAAATGATCTTTTATACTTTCTACTCTGTACGCAGAAATCGTCTAGTGTTTTTTGGTTTTATCCAATTCTCCAATAAAAGGAATAACATCTTGAATTTCTGCTCGTATGGTCACTTGTAGATACTGCTCAAGCTGTACAAATTTTGCGGCATTGATTCCGCCAATAGCTTTTACCAATTTAGAATGTGTTTTGGCAAGGAGTTTTTCAGAGTCTTGATTGTATTTCAAATTTTTTGAAGTTAATTCTGTCGCTTTGGCATCACTTAAGGTTGCATAATTCTTTCCGTAATCTTCTAAAATCAGAATCTTTTGCTGGCTCAAAGCTTTACGTTCCGTTTCGTATTTATCATAAATAGGCTGAAATGCTGCAGCTTGCGCATCAGATAAGCTTAAATATTCGTTGACTACATCGGCTTTTGATTTTCCATAAAGATCTTGGATTAAATTAATCTCATCAACAGAAGTTTGTGCTGTGGCATTCAATGCAAAAGCTATCGACAGTATAAATAGTATTTTTTTCATAATATTAATTTTATAGGGTTTTTAATGTACAGAATACTCTTTTGTAAAAGGCATTTACTCTACCAATCCATCAGAAGCGCTCATATCTCTTACGCATACATATTTGCCATCTCTTTTTTCAAAAAAGCTCATGTAGTTTCCTGTATTAATTGGCGTTTTGGTAGAATCTGTTACTTTATAATATCCTACTTCTACAACCATTTTCCCGTCATTAGAAACAAAAACTTCTTTGGTTTCAAATGATATAATATTGGTATTATTGGTCAAATCTGATTTTAAAAATTCATATCTGGCTTCTTTGCCAATAATCGGTGGTCTGTTCTGATAAAAAGTTATCGCATCATCTGCATAATACCCTATTTCTTTGAGCTGGCCTGCATTGTATGTCGCAGCATATTCATTCTCTTTTGCCTGAATCTGTTTCTTGATTTCTTTTAGGTCAACTACAGCGTTTTCATCCTTTTTTGTATTGCAGGAAACCAATAAAGCAGAGAGTCCTGCGAGAACCGCTCTTATAACTATTTTATTTTTCATACACATTAAATTTTCAAGTTGATATTACATTATTCCCTTTTACTAATAGACACAAAAGCAGCTGTTGCCTTTAGCAATGATTTTATCAGCATCAATAATAATATTAGGATCATAAGTTTAGATTTGCTTAAAAAATAAGATTAATATTCTTCGAATATTCTTTGGAGTTCTGCTAAACTTCTCTGTTTCAGCAATGCTACTGACAATAAGATTCTAGATTTCTGCGGATTCAAAGCATATGAAGCAATTAGCCCGAGTTCATCATCATTGCATTCTACATTTCGGCTTACAAGTCCAGTTGCAACGCGAGTGCTTCTAACTACGATAATTCCTTTTTTGCTGGCTCTTGCGCAAGCATCTAGAGAAGCTTTATTCATATTTCCATTTCCTACTCCAGCAATTACAATTCCTTTAGCACCGCGTTCTATCGAGGCATCAATCAAATCTGGTTTCATATCCGCATCAGCATAAATAATATCTACTCGTGGAAAAGAGCTAACGCCTTTAATATCAAATTCTGAGTTTTTTCCAAATTTTTGACTAGGGTAATTAAAGAAATCATTAGTTCCGTAGGAAGTAATACCTATAAGTCCACGAAGCGGGGACATAAAAGTCTGGACAGCCGTCGTGCTCACTTTTGTTAGAGATTGAGCTGAATGAATCCAGTCGTTCATCACCAAAAGCACTCCGCGTCCTTTTGCTTTAGGATCGCCAGCTACTGCAATCGCATTATAAAGATTTAAAGGTCCGTCTGCACTAATTGCTGTTGATGGACGCATTGACCCCACAAGCACTATTGGTTTATCTGTTTTGGTAGCTAGATTTAAAAAATAAGCCGTTTCCTCCATCGTATCGGTTCCGTGTGTAATTACAAAGCCGTCTACATCATTGCTATTGGCTAATTCATTAATTCGATTGGCTACTTTCAGCATAATTTCAAAGGACATATCCTGAGATCCGACATTAGCAATTTGCTCCCCTTTTATATCAGCTACTTTCAAAGCATCTGGAATTGCATTTACCATTGCATCAATGGTAACTTGACCCGAAGTATATCCTGACTGTACTCCCGTCTTAGCAGAACCGGCAATCGTTCCGCCTGTTGCCAATATTAGGACTTTAGGTTTTGTTTGTCCGAACATGCTTATGCTTAGTGACAACATCACAAGCAAAAGGATTTTATTGCAAAAGTTGATATTTAATTTCATGTTTTGTTTATTTAAGGTTGAGGTTATTTTTGGCCTGTTAAGGTTGCTGGATCAAGCAGTTTCTTAATTTGGTCTTCTGTCAGCAATTTCTTTTCACGTATAAGTTCTAGAATACCTTTATTGGTTGCCAGTGCTTCTTTGGCCAGTTCAGTTGTTTTTTCGTAACCCAAAACAGGATTCAAAGCCGTTACAACTCCAACACTTCTGTCCATATAATGGGCTAAAATGTCTTTGTTTACGGTAATGCCATCAATACAATTTTTTCTAAACAATGGCATGGCTTTAAAAAACAATCCTTGCGATTCCATCATGGCAATGGCTTGAACAGGTTCAAAAGCATTTAACTGCAATAAACCAGATTGCGCGGCAATCGTTACGGTCAAGTCATTCCCCATAACTTTAAAGCACAATTGATTCATAAGTTCTGGCATAACGGGATTTACTTTCCCTGGCATAATGGAAGATCCTGGCTGAAGTGCAGGCAGATTAATTTCGAAGAAACCAGTACGAGGGCCAGAAGCCAAAATGATCAAATCGCTGCTTATTTTTGCCAATGCAACTGCCATACTCTTAAGCGTAGAAGAGTACATTACAAAACCTTGCTGGCTAGTTGTAGCGGCAATAAGATCTTTACTCATTACGATTGGTTTACCTGTAATTTTTGCAAGATGCGTGGCTACTTTTTCTGCATAACCTGGAGAGGCAGTAATTCCTGTACCTATAGCTGTCGCTCCCATATTTTGTTCGCATAGATAAACTTCAGATTTTTTTAAAGCGTTAATTTCCGCATCAAGCTGATTTCCGAAAGCATGAAACTCCTGTCCAACGGTCATTGGCACAGCATCCTGTCCTTCAGTTCGTCCCATTTTTATGATGTCTTTAAATTCATCTCCTTTTTTATGGAACGCTTTTGCCAAAAGATCGGCTTCTTTCAGCAGTTTATCGTTATGAAGCAATAATGCCACTTTTATTGCTGTTGGGTAGACATCGTTTGTTGATTGCCCCATATTCAGATCATCGTGAGGTTCAATGTATTGGTATTCGCCTTTTTTATGTCCGCTTAATTCCAATGCAATATTGGCGAGAACTTCGTTCACATTCATATTGGCCGAAGTACCAGCGCCACCTTGATACAAATCAACAAGAAATTGATCATGATATTTGCCGTCAATTACAGCTTGACAAGCTTTTTCAATAGCAGCAAGCCTATCTTTTTTGAGTCGACCCACATCAGCATTCGCACGTGCCGCAGCAAGTTTTACCATTGCAAAAGCCTTAACATACTCAGGATAAAATTGCGTTGTCATCCCGCTTATCTGAAAGTTTTCTAACGCACGAGCTGTCTGCACGCCATAGTAAGCATTTGCAGGAATTTGTTTTTCTCCTAGAAGATCTTTTTCGGTTCGGGTCTGAGCATTAAGAGTGCCTAAAGACAATCCGAACAATAGCAGATATTGTACAGTTTTATACATATTTTTCTTTTTTATTGATTAAAAACAAAAGGCTTTTACTGATTTCTTTTATAAAATGATTGTGAGAAATTATATCTAAAAGAAAACTGTATTTTATTTATTGAAGTACTCCAGCCATCGTTGAAATTTTCGCAGTTACCCCACTGAAATTCAACTCCGACCATACAATTTTTTACAGGAGTATACAAAAGGTTTCCTAGAACGTACTGCCCCTTTTTAAAAGCATCATCCGTCTGTCCGTCTGAGTTATCGATATCAATCATAGAATACCCTATTGCAGTGCTAAACTTATCGCTCCAGTTATGATCTAAAAAGGCTACAACTCCAACTAGAGGAAGGGCAACTCCTTTTACCGGAGTTACCGGATTGCCAAAATTGTTTTCGATACCTACATCGACAGGAGCATCATTCATGTAGTTCTGAATTCCTTCGCCATAAACGACCTGCCCTCTAAAAACATCATTTTTACTAAAATTAATGTTGGTGCTTAAATTAAGCCCCCATCCTACAGCATCGCCAGACAAGTCATACTGGTCATTATTTTGGTCTTTCCATTCAATTTTTCGAACTATACCGGCTAACTCAATATACCCCCATTTTGTAGCATGATGGTATTCTGCTGAAAGATCTGGCAACGGAAATCTTGCTTTTACCCCCTGCAGTTCCACACGGTTGGCATAATCACCCTGATCGGCACTTGCTCCAGGTCTCTCTAATGCAATGGTTAAACGGGTATCGCCTTGAATGGGCATGTAGCGAATTTGAATATTTCTAAAAAATACCATTCCGGTTGGCCCCCAATATTCAAGCGAATTTGGAAACACACCAATATCCATAAAAGGACTCCAAGTTTGTCCTGCTCCAAATTTTCCTAATTCGGCGTAAGCGTGACGCAGACGAAAAGTAGTCTGTCCAGCGTCTACACCCGTACCGAACAATTCAAACTCAAAGTGTGTTTTTAATTCTCCGATCCCAGTATCAAAATAATTTTTAAAACCTAATCTGGTTTGACGAACCGAAGCGTAGTAACTGCCATCTGGTCCATATTCATTTTTAAAGGAAGGCAGTTTAGTCGGCCTTACCACATCATACCAATCTGATTGTATCTGATTGAAATTATAGCCGATATCGGTCATAATAAATCCGTAGATTTCCATACTTTTATTCCCTTCGTCTTGTGCCTGAGCAAAAGCTGAAATGAGAAAACAAATTATAATGGCCCGATGCTTCATCGTTACCATTTGTAAAAACCTTTTCTTCATAATGATTATAGTTTGTTTGTTGTGGGATACTATTTTTCATCTGCTTTTTACAATTCTGGCATAAAATAAAACTCCTTATTATTAAAGAAATCTGCGGGTTACTCAGTCTGCTTTTTTATAACTAAACCATCTTTTTACAAATGCACTTTTTTGAAAAAAAAGGATTCAAAACATTTTCAGACTAAATATTAAACCAATTCTTATTAAAAAAAAGAGTTGTTCGACTGGCATTTACACTGATTATCAAACAAATATAGATAATACTGGGACTCGATTAGAGTTAATAACCGTTACATTTAACGGTTAAAAATATCAGATTAATAATACTAACATGTTAAAAATTTTCATAAATTTATATCTTCATAAATATTTGGTTTTTAACATTTTATACGCCGTGTGACTTTTTTTATATTAATAATTTTAAATAATTTATTATGGAAATAAAAAAAATCCCCTCGGATAAAATCTATGATGAACTGGAAAATGTTTTAAAGTTTTATTCATTTAAGAACTCAACGCTATTAACTAATTTTCTTCGTTATATTGTCACAGAAACTATAGACGAAAGACAGCAGTTCATCAAAGAATATTCTATAGCAGTAAATGCTTTAAGCAGACCCTCTCATTTTAACCCTCATGATGACGCAATGGTTCGAATTCATGCAGGACGATTAAGAAAATTACTTCATGAGTATTATTCAACAGACGGAAAAGATAATTCTGTAATTATTCATGTCCCAAAAGGCGGTTATGTCCCAGAATTTATTCATAATAATAAAATTAGGCATGCTGATGCCCTCGCCAGCATCCAAAAAACAAATCCGGTGATTACAGTTTTTCCTTTTAAATCAATGGTTCTTCGTCCAGATTTGGAAGCTTTTTCGCAGATTCTTTCTGAAGAAATCAGTGCCGAACTCTCCCGTTTTCAGGATATATCTGTCATTGGCCATTTTCCTTCTGAAATTATTTCAAAAATTAATGAAAATATCCTTGAGGCTGCTCAACTGGTCGGAGCAGATTTTATCATTACTGGTCATATCCAAATTATCGATAACAAGCTGCAGATCAGGATAAATCTGATAAATTCTTCTTCGGGCAAATTTGTATTGACAAAGTTATTTACACCCGCTACAATAGATGATGGCATAAGAATCCAGAATGAAATCGTAAAGGATATTGTGGCTTCTATGGGCGGATACTATGGCATTATTTTTAAAGAAATAATAAAAACCGCACCTTCTAAAATAGCAGACAACTCCAGTGTATTAAAGGCAATTTGCAGTTACAATGAATATCAGTCTTATTATTCGATCCAAAATTATGCTAATGCTCTGTCCCATTTAAACGAAGCTGTAGAATTAGCCCCAAACCATGCCATTGTTTGGGCAATGCTTGGCGAAATGCATTTGGCTTCTCTTGCCTTGGGATTAGACAATTGCAAAAAAACAATAGAAAAAAGCAGTCATTGCGTCTCAAAAGCCTTAACAATCGATCCCAATTGCCAGCAGGCATGGCATGCGCTGACACTTTTAAACTGCTTTAAAAAAGATCAGGATAATTGTCTTGCCGCTGCAGAACAATGCATAAAAATAAATCCTAATTCATCTGGAATTGCTTCAGGAGTAGGCTGCATGCTTATTTTTGCCGCGTATTTTGAGAAAGGCTTCAATTTGTTAGAAAATGCAATCCGCATAAATCCTTCACACCCTTGGTGGATTACCATTGGCTATTGCTGTTATTACATTCATAAAAAGGATTATCAGAAGTCTCTGTATTGGGCTGATAAAATGGATTTTAGCGAAACTATCTGGGATTCTTTGCTAAAAGCAATTTCTCTATCGCTATTGAATGAGGATGCAAAAGCGAAAATACAATTAAATAACCTTCTAGAACTACAACCTCAAACTGCAACAGAAATTAAAGAAATACTTTCTAGCTTTATTTTTTCTGATGAAGTTGTTTTTAGAATGGTAAACAGCTTGAAAAGAATTGGACTAAAAGATGATCTTTTAAATTAGAAACAAAAAACTGGAAAGATTAGCTTTTAGGCCACTTTCTTCGCTGTTCGTTTTTTCTTTTCTAATAATTTCAGCTGATTTTCGGCACATAAGATTTTCTCGGTCATGCCGTTTTTTTGTATTTCAATGAGATAGTGAAAATCTCTTTCTTTTGAAGTCGATTTTATGATTAACCCCTTTTTAAAATCCATTTTTCTTTCAATTATGGTTCCCTTATAAGATATCCCACTCCATGCCGTGTAGGAAACATCTTGTCCTTTTACAAATTTCATTGTTTTAGCCGTTTGTTCCTAATATTTGCTAATACTTCTAAATCTGAAAAACTAATGTTAAGGGGGGAAATCAGTTTTTCTATTTCGGCGAATGTATAAAGTTTTTACAATCTACAAACCCGTATTTATACCTGTTTTTTGAATCTTAAATATAGTAATTTTTTCAATGTAAAAATAACCTTGCAAAAAAAAATGATACAATTTAGAACAGCTTCTTTTACTTCTTTTTTAGCATGAATTCCTAGTTTTGAGAGAATGAATTTTCATTTTCAAAAACAACTAAAAAAAGAGCAAAATGGAACAGGAAAGAGTGATGGAAAAGCTGGCAATTTTAGCAGATGCGGCAAAATATGATGTTTCTTGCTCATCGGGACAAAGCACACGCAAAAATAAAAACAAAGGATTGGGTGACACGGGAGGCGGAATCTGCCATGCCTTTACAGAAGACGGCCGATGTGTGTCTCTACTAAAAATTCTGCTTACCAATCATTGTATTTTTGACTGTGCCTATTGTGTCAGCCGAAAAAGCAATGATATCAAACGTGCCGCATTTACGGTACAAGAAGTGGTTGACTTGACGATTGGTTTTTACCGAAGAAATTACATCGAAGGATTATTTCTGAGTTCTGGAATTTTTGACAATGCCGATTATACAATGGAACGTCTGGTTCGGATTGTAAAGAAACTGCGATTAGAAGAAAATTTTAATGGCTACATTCATCTCAAAGCGATTCCTGGCGCAAGTGAAGAATTACTAAAAGAAGCTGGATTATATGCCGACCGTCTGAGCGTAAATGTCGAAATGCCGACAGAACAAAGCCTTAAACTGTTGGCTCCCGATAAAAATCACAAAGATGTCATAAAACCAATGCAATATCTTAAAAACGAAATCATTGGTTATCAAGAAGAGAAAAAATCCAATTACAAAACACCGCTTTTTGCTCCAGCAGGACAAAGCACGCAAATGGTAATTGGCGCAACAAAAGAAAATGATCTGGAAATTCTCGGAATGGCCAATTATTTTTACGAACAAATGAAAATGCGTCGGGTGTATTATTCTGGTTATGTGCCTATAAGTTATGACAACAGACTTCCCGCTATTGGAACTCCAGTTCCTATGATTCGTGAAAACCGTTTGTATCAGGCCGATTGGCTAATTCGCTATTACGGATTTAATGTAAATGAAATTGTGGGATTTGATCAGCCAAATCTTGACTTGGACATTGATCCAAAATTAGGTTGGGCCTTGCGAAATCTGCATCAGTTTCCAGTTGATATTAATTCAGCCGATTTAGAATTGATTCAGCGCATTCCTGGAATCGGATTTTTGAGCGCAAAAAAAATTGTCGCTGCCAGAAGATTTAAAAAATTACAGCCTGAAGATTTAAAGAAATTAGGAATTGCCTACAGCCGTTCAAAATTCTTTTTGGCTTTTTCGTCGCCTTTCTATATGCAGAAAGATCTGACGCCTATTCAAATAAAAAGTCAGATTTTAAATTTACAGAATAGCAAATACAAAAACAATTTTTCGAACCAGCTCGCATTATTTTAATTCTGATGATACAACTGCTTTATGATGGAAGTTATGAAGGCTGGCTTACAGCTGTTTTTGAAATCTACGAATACAAACTCAAAGATGTTGTTTTTGCCAAAGAGGAGATTTCAAATACTTTGCTTTTCTCAGAAATTCAGCTTGTAATAACTGATAATGCTAAAGCAAACCGAGTTTTAAATGGTTTGGAGCAACGCCTCTCTCATCATGGTTTTAATAACCTATATTTTGCTTTTTTATCTGAAATGGGTCAGATTGAAGAAATCTTGTTTCGCTTTGTCGAATATGTTTTTTCGAGTCCAATGAATATCGAAGGAGATTTAAGCCGAAACGAAGTATTGAACGTAAAAAAAGCAGCACATTTAACAGGGAAAGAAAGCCATAGAATGAAAGCTTTTGTTCGTTTTAAACTAACAAAAGACAATTTATATTATGCCATTATAGAACCCGATTGTGATGTTTTACCGCTTATTGAACAGCATTTTAAAAACCGATATGCAGACCAACGCTGGCTCATTTACGACGCTAAACGCAAATACGGAATTTATTATGATCTTGAAAATGTCTCTACTGTCGAAATGCAGTTTGAGTCCAATCCTTCTTCCCGTTCTTTGGCTGAAATAAATGATGAAAACGAAGAATTTTTTGAGAATTTATGGCGCAATTATTTTAAGAGTGTCAATATCGAATCGAGAAAAAACACCAAACTTCATATCAAACACATGCCAAAACGATATTGGAAAAACCTAACAGAAAAAATTCCAAACCTCAACAAAAGATGATATTACCAAATCCGATAGGTCTAAATCAAGAATATGCTTTTAACACATAGAATCATAGATTTTTTTACACTAAAAAAGAAGACAAGAGAAACAAGTTTCAACACATAGATAAGCTATGTGCATTAAAATTAATGAAACGCCTTTTTTAAAGACTTCAAAAACTATATCTCTATGTGTTAAAATACTTTAGACAAAGATATTACTTGCTTTTCTTAAGCGCATCCAGCAATTCAACCATATCAACTACAGCATAAGTTGAGCAATAATCAGATACAGCATAAGGCAGAATTAAACTGTTATTATGAATAATCGCTCCGCAGGAATACACCACATTTGGCACATATCCTTCTCTTTCATCTTCCAATGGAGAAAGCAAAGGTTCTGTCAATCTTCCTATTTCTTTTGAAGGATCGTCGAGATCAAACAATGAGGCACCAATGCAATAGCGTCTCATAGCTCCAACTCCATGCGTAATTACAAGCCATCCTTCTTCTGTCCAAAGCGGAGATCCGCAGTTCCCAATCTGTGTCAACTCCCAAGTATAGCGTGGTTCTTGCAGTAAAATTGGAGTATTCCATTGCGTTACTCGATCAGAATACATAATATAATTGTTTACGCCGTCAATTCTGGCTAGCATAGCATATTTGCCTTTTATTTTTCGAGGAAACAAAGCCAGATTTTTATTCTGCGCTCCTTCTCCATGAAGCGGCATAACTCTAAAACTATAAAAATCTTCGGTAGAAATTAATTTCGGCAAAATTGTATGTCCGTTATAAGCCGTATACGTTGCCATAACACGCGAAGAACCGTTATCATCTGTAAAACGTACAAAACGAGCATCTTCTATTCCACGGCTCTCCGAATCAGAAATCGGAAAAATGACACGTTCTGTAATATCCGAATCATGTTTGAACTGCAAATCGTAAAAAGAATTAGCCAACCACAGTATTTCTTCCAGTGCTACTTTTCTTTCTTCGCGAATTAAAGGATCTTTTAAAGACTCAATCAGCAAATTTTTAAGGACCGCAAATTCAAACTCATCTGGAAGATCCTGCATAATCTGAGCAATATATTTGTCTGCTGTGTGCATTTCGTACAGCTTACTAAGGAATCGCTCTTTATTAAATAAGGTTTTATGTTCGATTTCTGCCTTATCAATATGATTTCCTATTTTCATAATATGCAGATTGTTATCACGGTCTAAAATGGCTCTTCTAAAAACAATTGACGAAATATGACCTTCACCAGTGGCTCGAAAAGAAATTATAACGCGTTTTTCTCCTGCCTCCAATCCGGTCTGATCAAAATCTTCTACAATTGACGGATTAAAAATCGCCGCCGATTCTATGGCGTACTCCATCGTACAATAAGATCCAATAAGCATTTTACGGTCTAGAGACATGGCTTCGTAATCAATCTGCATGCCTTCAATTATAGGACGAATTCTTTCACAGTGTCTAAAAAAAACTGCCGAAATATTTCGGTGTCTTCTCGCAAATTCACGAAGCGTCTGCTCTAAAGTCTGCAACACCTGTTTCTCATCCAGCATCATTATCCGAAGTACCATTTGCTGGGTTCTTTCTTGCCCATTCATAAAATATCGGGCAACAACTCTTTTTGAATCTGGTAATAGTTTTATATTTTTTCGGACAACGGATACTCGCATAACTGGAAAATTTTATAACAATAACATTTAAGGAATCTTTTATTACACAACAAGTTAATAATTTTTGTTAAAGAAAAAAACTTAATTTTTTATTAAAACTTTGAATTGGTCTAATAATCGAAGTCTTTTTTATGCCAGTTTCATCAAAAGTTTTTTCTTAATTTCGTCTCTACATCAGCAGCTTAAAACCAATGAAAAATAAAGTTAAATTTTTGAGAGAAGAACAGAATATGACTCAAAATGAACTTGCCGAAAAATCGGGTCTTTCATTGCGAACCATTCAACGAATCGAAGCGGGAAGCATTCTCAAAGGCTTTACCTTAAAAACCATTGCCGAAGCGCTGGAAACTAATCCCGAAAACCTCATTTTAAAAAATGAAAATATTCAGATAGAAAGAGCCAAACTCATTAATCTTTCTGTTTTATCAGGACTTATTATTCCGTTTGGGAGCATTATTTTTCCTTTAGTGTTAACTTACAAAACGCAAGATCCAAAAAATAAAGAATTAGGAAAGCAAATTGTAAGCATTCAAATTATTTTAAGTCTTATCCTTTCAGTTTTAATGATTGCATGTCCGTTCATCCAAAATTCATTTCCGCTAAAGTTTCCGCTTTTCATTATTCCTTTAATTGTAATTTTAAGCTTAAAACTCATTATCATTATTCTAAACGGAATCAGTTTAAATGAAAAACAAGAGCTAGCTATAAAACTGAAAAACAATTTCTTATAACACAAGTCATGAAAATGACGTAAAACTGTCGTATTGTTTTTGCACAAAAATTGGAAACGAAATCCGAATCTTGCAGAAAAAAACAGACCATGAAATTGTTTAAGAAAATTGCAACCGTATTTTTAGTTATTATCGTTTTATTCTTGGTGGGAGGATATTTTTATTTTCAAAAGAAATTCACTCCACCAGAAAACTATTTGAAGATTTCAGGAATTGCCGAAAATATCCCGATAAAATGGATTTCTAGCGACGAAAACTCTCATTCAGCTTTGCTTTTGCCTGTAGAAATAAAAGGAATCAATCGAACATTCCATATGCAGTTTGACTCAGGTTCTCCTGTTACTGTTTTCTACAAAAAATCATTAGAATCAATTGCTGAAAAATTCCAAAATCAGGTTAAAATTGATGCAGAAAACAATACCATTTCTAGTGTTTTTAGAATCGGAAAAATGAATGTGGCTTCAAGTGATTTTGAAGTTTTAGATTATGGCGAAAAAATCAGTTTCGATAATCCAGATGCCGAAAATATAATTGGTACAATCGGAACCGATTTATTAGAAAAGCGAATTACCATTTTAGATTTCAAAAACAACCAATGTTCGTTTATTGAAAAAATTAAAGAAGATGCTTTTACCGATTTTGAGTTCAAAAAACGTAAAATTCTTATTCCTTCAGTTATCGAAAATGAGAACCTAAAACTACTGTACGATACCGGAACGAGCGGTTACGAACTCATTACAACAAAAGAAATCTGGCAACAATACCGCAATAAAAACAGTGCGATAAAAACCGAAAAAGGAAATTCATGGGGAAACACTCTGAGCGTTTATTCCGCTTCCGCGAAAAAGAAAATACAATTTAAAAATACAACATTGAATTTATCTGAAGTGACTTACATTGAAGGCACGTCAAGCCTTCAAAAATTCTTAATGAAACGCTCGGGGATGCAGGGAATGATTGGCAACAAACTTTTTCTGAATCACAAATTGATTTTGGATTGCAGAAACGAAAAATTCAAATTGGAGTAAAAAATAAATTCTATAATACTAAACTGTCTTATGAATTGATTTTGATGATATTTTTGACGTTTTCGATAAAAGTTTCGGTGTCTTTGATTTCCTGTTTAATTAACTGATGATGATCAGCTAAAGCGTGCTGTTCCATCATATCTTTTTTTAAATATTTAATCATCGATTCCAGGCTTCTAGTATCATTTTGATTTTGTCTTTTTAATTCTCGCTGTTTACTTTCCAGATATTTTAAAGTCTCTTTTAACTTTTGTACGTCTAATTTTCCCAATCCTTCTTTTTTAACATTTATAAAAACAATAGCTGGAAATGTAATACTATTCAATATGCTCCAAAAACCAATACCATTTGAATTTGCCCCATTCCCAGCCATTGTTATTGATACTTACGTACAAATTGATTTTTTGGATTTAAGAAAATTCATATTTTTTCTAACGCCTCTCTCTTTAAAAAACAACTAATTGTTTTACAGCATTTTACACAAAAGACATACTAAGTGAAGCTAAGCTATCTGTAAAACATACAACTTTCAGACTCTCAAAACATTAGCTAAAATCATCTAAAATTGTGAATATCTATTTAAAGATTTAACTATTATTTCTGCTGTAAAATTTATCTTTGACATCCTTAAAATTTAAATAGAGATGAGCGCAGTTTGGTACGAATGCAAAGTAAAATATAGAAAAACAGATGAAACTGGAGGACAAAAAGTTTTAACCGAGCCTTACTTGGTGGATGCTTTGTCTTATACAGAAGCTGAAAAAAGAATGACTGAGGAAATGGCCGCTTATACCAGTGAAGAATTTAAAATCACGGCTATCAAAGTGGCAAATTATGCCGAAATTCATCCTTTTGAAAATGCAGACAGATGGTTTAAATCTAAAATCACTTTAATCGCTTATGATGAAGAAAGCGGTAAAGAAAGAAAAACTAGTATGTATATGCTGGTTCAGGCCAATGATGTTCGCGAAGCTTATGACAATACACTTCACATAATGAAAAATACAATGGGCGAATATTCCATTCCGGCTATTTCGGAAACAGCAATTATGGATGTTTTCCCTTATTTCAGCGGTGAAGAAGGCGAAACAGAAATGTTGGAAAGATTTAATGCCCTAAAAGCTTCTAAACCAGAAAAGCCAGAAGCAGAAATAATTGACCACATGGAATTTGAGACTGTCGAGGAATAAATCCATGAAAAATTGGAATAAAAAAGCAAAATAGAATTCTATTTTGCTTTTTTTATTTTAAACTATTTTAATACAACATTTTTGCCAATGGTGTTACTGCAGAAGCAGATTTTGGCAATAAAGCGGTAAGTGCATCAAATTGTGTTGGACTGATATTTTTTTTCATTTTAGATATAAAAGACTCTCTAGTAGTCGTCATTTTAGAAGTATAACCTGCCTTGTCGGTGGCCATTGTGGGCAAAATGTTCTTCTTTTTATTTAAAGTTTCATTTACCAAGGAATTTACAATCGGCTTTTGAGCATCGGTTAATTTTAATTTTGGAGATAAAACTCCCATAACCTGATTTGCAATACTAGCAACATCAAAAGCGGGCACAGCCGTTGTTGAAGCCTTACTGGCCGCCTTTGTTACGTCTCCTATACTTTGTGCATTTGCAAATGAAATTGTCCCCAAAAAGACAACTAAAATAAATAATTTCTTTTTCATGGTATTTTCTTTTAAAGTTATTTGCTTGATACTAAAGGTAATAAAAATGTAAATTCAATTGACATTCCAAAACCATAAATATCTAATAATCTGTATTTTACACAGTTCCAACAAGAAACATTCATACTATTCAAAAATCAAAATAAGTTCTATCTTAGCTACAGAATTATGTGTTGACTTGAAACCAATTACAACACAAAAGCCAAAACCAACATAACCAAAATCTGCATGAACAAAAAAACATTTATTTTAATTGGGTTTATTATTTTAAAATTCATTCTACAATATGTTTTAATTAGTCCAGAATACGATTTGCAGCGTGATGAATATTTGCATCTCGATCAGGCAAATCATTTGGCTTGGGGCTATTTATCGGTTCCACCTGTCACTTCTTGGTTTTCGTATCTTATTCTGCTGCTTGGAAATTCGGTTTTCTGGGTAAAGTTCTTCCCTGCCCTATTTGGCGCCTTGACGCTTTTGATTGTCTGGAAAACAATAGAACTTTTAAAAGGTAATCTTTATGCTCTAATTCTTGGTGCTTTATGTGTATTGTTTTCGTGTTTGCTTCGTTTAAATACACTGTATCAGCCAAACTCTTTTGACGTTTTATGCTGGACTGCATTTTATTATGTTTTAATACAGTACATTACTGCCGAAAATACAAAATGGCTCTTTATAGGAGGCGTCGTTTTCGCCTTTGGCTTCTTGAACAAGTACAATATTGTGTTTTTATTCCTCGGATTAGTTCCAGCCATTTTACTTTCACAACAGCGAAAAATACTCGCAAAAAAAGAGTTTTATTTTGCCTTGATTTTAGGTTTAATATTAATTCTGCCAAATCTTTATTGGCAGTACAGCAATCATTTTCCGATTGTGCACCACATGAAAGAATTGGCAGAAACCCAATTGGTGAATGTCGATAGAGCCAATTTCCTAAAAGAACAAATTCTCTTTTTTATTGGTGGCTTATTGGTGATTTTAGCTGGACTTTATGCGGTTTTACTGTATCAGCCTTTCAAAAAATACCAGCTCTTTTTTGGGACGTTTGTTTTCACACTATTAATTTTTATTTATTTTAAAGCAAAAGCGTATTACGCAATCGGATTATATCCAATTTACATTGCTTTTGGAGCTGTATTTTTATCTCAAATCTTAAACAACGGATGGAAACGTTTTCTGAAACCTGTTTTTATCTTGATTCCGATATTGTTTTTTATTCCGATGTATGATATTGCCTTTCCAAATAAAAGTCCTGAATATATTGTAGCGCATTCAGAGAAATACAAAAAAATGGGAATGCTTCGTTGGGAAGATGGTAAAGACCATCATTTGCCTCAAGATTTTGCCGATATGCTGGGTTGGAAAGAATTAGCCAGAAAAACAGATTCGCTCTACGCGTTACTGCCCAACCAAAAAGAAACTATTGTCATCTGCGATAATTACGGACAAGCCGGAGCAATTAATTATTATACTAAAAAAGGAATAAAAGCTGTTTCTTTCAACGCTGATTATCTCAATTGGTTTGACCTCAGCATTAGATACAAAAACTTGATTCGCGTTAAGGATTTTGAAGAAAACGATAAAGAAATGAAAGAAACGAGTCCGTATTTTGAATCTTCAGTTATTGGTGGTGAAGTTACAAATCAATATGCTAGAGGATACCGCGCTAGAATTTTTGTTTTTACGAATGCTAAAATTGACATCAATAAAAGATTAGAGCAGGAAATCAACGAAGAAAAAAATAAGATCATAAATGATTAATTTCAGAGACATATCGTATTTAAAAACGGGAAATTCAAAACAGCATGCGGCATTTCATATTTTGACCAAACATCATATTTTGGAAAATCTTGCCGAATTTGATCCTATTTTAGTTGGCACGATTCCGATAAATATTGATGTCAAAAACAGTGATTTGGATATTGTCTGTTATTGGAAAAATAAATCCGATTTTATTGAGAGAATTAAATATCTATTTGAAAAGGAAAACCGTTTTTCGATTCGAGAAATTGTAATTGATAATCAAGAATCAATAGTAGCAAACTTCTTTATTGAGGCTTTTGAAATCGAAATCTTCGGGCAAAATATCCCTACAGAACTTCAAAATGGCTACAGACATATGGTAATTGAAGACCAAATTCTGCGTTCTAAAGACGAAAACTTTAGATTAGAGATTATAAAACTGAAAGAAAGCGGCATAAAAACCGAACCTGCATTTGGCTTGCTACTAGGCTTAAACGGAAACGTTTACCAGGAATTATTGGATTATAAAGTCTAAGAAAAATCGTCTCTTTTAGAAATTATAGAAAATAAAGTACAAAAATTATTTGCATAACCGTATTTAGTGTGTATCTTTGCACCCGAAACATCGCGGGATAGAGCAGTAGGCAGCTCGTCGGGCTCATAACCCGAAGGTCACAGGTTCGAGTCCTGTTCCCGCTACTAAGAAAAAAAGCTTCAGAGAAATCTGGAGCTTTTTTTGTTTTTAAATCTTTACGGTTCGTCGAGCTCATATCCGCCGCCGCGGACACAGGTTCGAGTCCTGTTCCCGCTACACAGACGAAAAGCTTCAGAGAAATCTGGAGCTTTTGTATTTTTATTTTGATTGTAATAATGTTTGTTAATTGATCCGGTTATGGATGCGAAGTCAGGAGACATTCGCACAGCTTTTCATAAGTGCACTTCGAACAGCAAGGTTTATTTTTTATCTGTATAAATTTCAAATGGTATTACATTATTTTATTTGACAATTTTTGCTGAAATATAATATGAACTTTCAACTTTTTCCCCGTACTCTTCATCAGGAAACCACTTGTCCTTTACAGAATTTAAAAAATTAGTATACTCTTCTCTATATTCTTCTGGCTGTACATCAGTTATTTTTGTAATAATTCCATCTTTAGAAATTGTGCAATATGCTTTAAAATTATAAGTAGATCCACTAGCAAGTTTTGCTGTAAACTTAAAATTGGCTGCGACATACTGATCCCAATTTCCATCTTTAAACCTAAAATATTTATGATTTCGTTCAGCAATATTTATGTACTTCTGTTTATTTTCATCGCTCTTATTTCGAGATATTAATTGATTTTTATTACCCGAAGCAGCGTCATTGAGAACAATAGCATCTTCAACAGAAATAGAAACACCATTATTACCACCGCTTATTTCTTTATCCCACTCTCTTTTAAGCAATTCAGAATCTACTTTATTTTTGTAGACCATTTTATTTAAGATCTCATCATTAATTTTTAAAGATTTTTCATTTTTATTAAAATCCTTTAATGATAAGTCCGATTTAATTTCTTTCGTTTTATTATTTACCTTATTTATTTCTACAATTAAACCTTTGACCTCAGAATTAACTTTAACACCGTGAATAGTCAAAAAATTAACATTGTTGATTTTATTGTTTTTTGCAATAAAAACTTCAATGGTTTGAAAATCTCTAGATTTTATCTCTCCGATAAATTTAGTACAAACTATTCCTCCTATATTTTTTGTTTCTTTAGTTTCAACTATTTCAGTAAATGCATTTTTTGATGATGGTTGATATTTAGATAAATCATAATCAATTTCATTTTTAGTGAAACTTATTTTAAATAAATTATCATTTCGCAAAAGATCAAACAAATACGATTTATCATAAATTATAAAAAAATCTTTTGGATTTGATTTGCATATAAAAACAGAACATTCTCTTTTATTAATTAAATATTTTACTTCATAATCGAAATTCAAATATGAATCTGTCTCAGTAGATTTAAATGAAGTAAGAAATACAACTATTGATATTAAAAAAATATTTTTCATTTTTAGCTTTAAAATTATTATTTTTCAAAAGTAGATGATTTTTTCATTTACTAATAAAGTAACAAACAATAATATCAAAATTAAACTACACTATTATAACTTCATAAAAATCTCCAAAAAATTGGTTAGATATTTGAATGCTTCCCGCTACTAAACAAAAAAGCTTCAGAGAAATCTGGAGCTTTTTTGTTTTTATAACTTTTATACTCGTTGTGTTCACAAGCGTGACACTAGTGCTAGCAACGGGAGAAACAGACGAACGCTACCTCAATTACAATTTTTTATTTCAAGCTTATAATCCAATGTATTGATTTGTTCAATAAAATATTTTATCGAATTTTCTTTATCCATTCCACTAAAACCATATTCTACAAATCCTTTCACAAAATCTTCACCAACCGCTTGCCAAATTATCAGTTTAGGACTAGTCGTCGCTTCTTCCATTAAATTACAGAATGCTGTTGATTCTTCATCTGTCATTTTTTTGTCAAAATAAATTTCATAATTGAATGTCGTACCCATAAAATGCGGTTAATTTCATTATTAAAAGCAATACTAAATTACGATTTTATTTCCAGCTCTGTTTCTGTATGCATCACACACACCCAATTGTTATTCTCTTTAATCCAAGTCGAAGTGCAGACGCATTTTACAGGTGCTTTTTGACTTTGATCTACTATCTCAAAATCGAGATAATACCCTATTACAGCAGTATTTTCGGCAATTAGCTTTTCTTTTACATCATAGATGTTCAGCACTTTTATTTTATTGGTCTGTCCAGAGTCAAACATATTTTTGAACTCAGTCTCGCTGATGCTCTGAATACCATTTTTTCCGGCAACTATGCAAGGAAAAAATGTCAAATTCCTTACTATTTCGTAGTCATTATTCTCAACTCCTTGCCAGTATTTTTTTTCCAATTCTATAATTTGTCCTTCCATATTATCTCGTTGTTAATTAGACATTTCATAAATTTCAGCTTAATATTGAAACAAAGCCTTTCTTTTAACCTAGATTAATTCAACTTTTTAATTATAAACAGGCTTTGAACCTTTTGAAATTATAGATCTCATCACTCCAGGAAACCATCTCTGCAACCAGACAGCCAGTTTACCATGACCTGTAAAAATGTAATTTCTCTTTCGTTTCAAAATAGCACTTATCATCACCTTCGCCGCTTTATCTGTCGGCCACATTAAATTTGACGGTCGTGGATCTGACTGTTCTGGATACCAAATTCCGTCATTGTCAATTCTTGCAATTTCAGAAACCACAAATCCGGGATGCAACGTAGTACAACTCACACCTGTTCCCATTAATTCAACCTGCAAAGTCTGACCAATAGAATTTACAGCAGCTTTTGAAGCACCGTATGCACCAACATTAGGATTAGGAAGATAAGCACCTACGCTTCCGACCAAACCAATTCTTCCTTTGTTTTTCTTTAAATGTGGCAATGCATATTTTACCGTTAAGGCTAATCCTGTAACATTGCCTTGCAATTGCCTATTCCAATCTTTGGCTGTTAGATTTTCGATACTTCCAGAAATGCCAAAACCAGCATTAGCTACAACCACATCCAAACGTCCCCAATCTTTAATAATTTGTTGGACTGCATTTTCAATAGAAGCTTCTTCCATTATATCACAAGGAATTACCAATGCTTCTCCGCCTGATTGTCTAATCGTGTCAGCAACTTTATCCAATAGTTCTTCACGTCTTGAAGAAAGAACTACTTTATATCCTAATCTTACGCATTCAAAAGCCATTGATTTTCCAATGCCAGATGAAGCGCCAGTTATCCAAATTACTTCTTCTTGTGCTTTTGTCATTATTACAACTTCAAACCTCTAATTTATTCATTATAAACTAGATAACCAAAACTAAAAATTTATACTCGTATGTTTACGATCGGACTTTTCGCTAGCAAAGGAAATTGATATCTAAAAATAAAAATTGCTCAAAGTCAAATACATTTGCTTTTCAATTGAGCACTTCGAAGAGTCTAGGCAAGCTACTAAACCATTCTCCACTTTCAGTTCAGAGTTTTTTTTACTAACTTATAACTTTCAGATTCAAACAATAGTAAAAATAAGAAAGACTGAAATTCCAGAAAACACAATTACCCTCACTTAGAACATAAACCACGAGAAAAACCTATAAAAATATTCTTTCAAAAACAAAATTACTCAATATTTCTAAAAATTATTTTCCTCTTAAAAAAACAAACAACCTCTTCACATACACGCAAAACAACCATTTATTAATCAATAAAATACAAGTTCATTAACTAAGTTAACAAGCAAACATTGATGTTCAAAATAATTTTCCGTCAAAAAAAATCAAAAAGTTTTTTCAAAAATGCTTTGGATATCTCAAAAATAATCGCACTTTTGCACCCGCAATAGCAAAGCAGGTCCGTTCGTCTATCGGTTAGGACGCCAGGTTTTCATCCTGGTAAGGGGGGTTCGATTCCCCCACGGACTACTTACTAAGACAAAGCTTCAGAGAAATCTGGAGCTTTTTTTGTTTATATTTACTCCGTTAAATGTTTTAAAAGAAGACAGTCAAAAACTCAACCCAAATCTTAAAATGAAACACAAATTAATAGCCCTTTTATTTGTATTCGCCTTTGCAAATATGTCTGGCCAAGCGCCCGCCAGCAAAACTAACTACACAAACAGCAATTTGCCAGCAGAAGAAGCTGTTACCAGCAAATCTTTAAAACCGCTTAAAAAGATTTCTCTAGACGACACTTCCCTTTTAATCTACGATTATGACGGTTCACTTTTTTCATGGGACTTAGAAGTTGAAAGCATTGTCTGGACTGTAAAAGCTTCAGATGCTCATACTGAAATGTGCGCCAATAAAATAACCCTACAGGACGGAGTTGTGTATATTCCGTTTATTAATGGAGAAATTTATGCGGTCGATAATGGGACGGGAACTATTTTCTGGAAATCTAGAATAGGAAACATCACAGACAAGATTGTCCTAAAAGACCAAACTCCAATTATAGCTAACGGAAAACTTTTTATAACAGCTCAAAATCAAAATCAGAGCAGTAATCTATATGCTTTGGACTTAAAAGATGGAAGTTTGGCTTGGAACTACAAATTTGACACTCCAAACAGCGATATTGAGCCATTATTTTTCGATAATAAGATCTTTACCCAAAGCGGAACAAATGTGTACTGTTTTGAAGCTAATACTGGAAAATTGCTTTACCAGAAAAGTTTTGATGAAACCATGACCGGAAAACCTGTTACAGATGGTGAAAGTGTTTTTATTGCCGGCGACAAAAATTGGCTATACGCTTTAAAACCAAATAGCTTAGATGTTTTATGGCAATTTAAAATAGAAGAAAACCAGAACAATGTAAAAGAACGCATCGTTTGCCACGACAAAAAACTATATTTTGCGGCACAAGGCCCAGAAGTTTCATCTATTTATGCTGTTGATTCTAAAACAGGAACGCAGCTTTGGAAAACAGATTTTAAAGGTGATAATGTCCAATACATCGTTAAAGAAGTTGATAATCTTTGGGGGTATACTCTTAACAAAAAACTTTTTGAATTGGATTTATCAAACGGAGAAATTGCTTTTGAAGAAAAACTAACCACTTTGCCTATTTCAAACATTGAATTTCCTGCCGATGACAACTTGCTTTACTATTATTGCGATGCCGGTTTAATTCAATTTGATTTAAAGGAAAAAGACGAAAACGTATATTATATGCGCACTTCTCTTACAGACAACCCATACAGTGCTTTTATCAAGATAATTAGATAATAACTTCCCGCTTTTCAAAAAAAAAAAGACCATTTTTTCAAATGGTCTTTTTTATGCTCTTTTGAGAAAAATTTATGCTCTAAACAAAGCATATTTATTGTAGTTGTACAAAACTTTATCATAAGGAACATAAAGCGAAACTATTTTCTCTGATGATTCATTGAACGTAATTCCGTTATGTTTTCTAAACAAATAAATTTCTTTCAGACAATTAGAAAGACTCTGGTGAATTTCACTTGTAAAAGTTGGCAGTTTTTTGTCGCCTACCAAAAGATCAATTTGGTAGTTTGAACTACTTTTTGATAAGTTGTTACCAATAATTCTAAGTGTAAAAGTTGTTGATTTTCCGTATTGTTCTCCCTGATATTGCAATGTCATGATTTCTTCTTATTAAGTGATTAGTAATACCGCTGATTAATCGGTTTTTGGTTCTCTGGATACTTTTATTAAAATTATAAAATTTTGGACAAACTTAAAAAATTCAATTCTAAATTAAATGTTATTTTTTGTGATAAAGTAACCTCTAAAAACCATAAAACCGTAACAAGGTTACGGTTTTGGCAATTAACTAAATATATTTAATCAACTTGTTTAACGAGTGTAAAATTCATTCATAAGCATCGATTAATTTTTGGGTAAACTATTGTAATTTATTTTCTTGGTTTATTTCTAATAAAAACGGATTTCCGTTTTCGTCCATCATGGTCATATTTAAAGCATCTAATAATGCTGTCTTCTTTGAAACTTCGCCTGTAAATTTATTGTACGAAAGATTCAATTCTTGCAACTTGCTAAGCTTTTCAATTTCTTTCGGAATTGTGCCAGTAAAATCATTGTCAAATAAACTAAAATTTTGCAATACATTCCAATTAATAATTTCATTTGTCAAATTTCCTGACAATTTATTATTATTCAGCAGCAATACTTTTAGTCCTGAAATTTTATAAATCGAAACAGGCAGTTTTCCATTAATTTCGTTATCAAAAACAGCTAAAATTTCTAACTGATTCAGTTTTCCAATTTCTGACGGAAGCTCTCCTGAAATATTATTCATAAAAAGCTCTAAATCTTTCAATTTTACCAATTGGCAAATGGAAGACGGAATTACGCCAGATAATCTATTCTCACCAAGATTGAGCAATTCTAATTCCTTCAAATTAAAAATTGACGAAGACAAACTTCCTTCAATTTTATTCTTTTCCAGATTCAGCGATTCTAAATTTGTAAGATCGTAAAGAGCTTCAGGCAATTCTCCCTGCAGATTATTATCTGCCAGATTCAGCGCCACAACTTTTCCGTTTTCTGCTTTAACACCGTACCAGGTAGAAACAGACAGACTTAAGTCCCATTTGTTTTTCCATTGCAAACCATTTGTTGCATGATACAATTTTATAAGCGCCTCTTTTTCTTTATCCGAAACGGTATCTGCCAAAACGTTTAGCGAAAAAGCAAATAATAAAGAAAGGGTTACTAAAATTTTCATAACAGATTTGGGGATTTGTTATTAGCGTAAAATTATGCAATTCAAAGCTATAATACACTAAATATCGACAAACTGTTGAAAAAAATTTTATTCGTAAGACTTATATTACTTTTAATTATTTTCTAAAACCTGCATTTTTTTTGATTACATTTGACTAACTAATTCTAAAAACCTCATATCATGCAAATTAACTTCGTTGCTTTGTTTATAGCAGCCATCGTCACACTCGTAACCGGTTTTATCTGGTACAGCCCAAAAGTATTCGGAACTATCTGGATGAAGGAAAATAATTTTACTCAAGAAGAGCTAAGAAAAGGAAATATGCTTAAAATCTTCGGACTTACGTATATTTTCTCATTAATGATTACCATGACTTTAATGTCGCTGACCATCCATCAGTCTGGCGCAGTCGGAATGGTTGGCGGACCACCGTTGATTGATAGCGCAAAACCTTCATTTGCCGCTTTTATGGCAGATTACGGAATGGCATACAGGACTTTTAAACATGGCGCGCTTCACGGTTTTATGTCAGGATTATTTTTTGCTTTTCCTTTAATTGGAATCAATGGTTTGTTTGAAAGAAAATCTTGGAAATATATTTTTATCCACAGCGGCTATTGGATTCTTACCTTAACGCTTATGGGCGGAATCATCTGCGGATTTGCCTAACATCAATTATAAAAAACCCGTTTGAAAAATTCTCAAACGGGTTTTCTTAATAATAACTTAAAGTAGTTTAGTTATTACAAATATTATCTAATTTTGAAGAAATTAGCTCACTCTTTTGAATACAACATATTCTTTCCAGATTTACAAAAGCGCATCATTACTGCCTTTAGAATGGAACTCGCTCGCAGCAAATAATATTTTTTTGACACGAGAATATCTCGAAGTACTGGAAAATTCATGTCCAGTAAATATGACTTGTCATTTTGTTGGTCTTTTTGAAGAGAAAAAACTAATCGGAATTGCATTAACACAGTTCTTATTTGCAGAAAAACTCGAATCTTTTGGAGAACGCGACAAATGCTTAAAAACTTCGGTGCGTAATTTTGCTTTAAAGAATTTTGCTTCTCACGTTTTATTCGTTGGCAACAATATGCTTACAGGGCAAAATGCCTTTATTTTTGACAAAAGCATCAAGGAATCAAAAGCCATTAAAACACTTCACAAAGCAATTAATCAGCTTAAAAAAGATTTAAAAGAAAGCGGAAAAAAGGTGCACATCACCAGCATAAAAGATTTTACGGCAAAAGAAATTGAACCGCTTCAGACTGAATTCAAAAATAATTATACGTTTTCCACTCAACCTAATATGATTTTTGAAATCAGTAAAAACTGGAAGACAGAACAAGATTATATTGATGCTTTATCCAAAAAGTATCGCGATCAATACAAACGAGCACGAAAAAAATCAGAGGGAATTGTAAAACAGCAAATGTCCCTCTCTGATATTAAACAATATGAAGACGTTATTTACGATTTGTATTTTCATGTTGCTAAAAATGCTCCCTTCAACACTTTTTTTCTGGCTCGGAATCATTTTAGTTTTTTTAAAGAAATAATGGGCGATAATTTTCTTCTGTACGGTTATTTCTTAGATGAAAAACTAATCGGTTTCAATACTTTAATCAAAAATGGTGAAGTAATGGACACGTACTTTTTGGGTTATGACGAAAGCATTCAGCGCGAAAAAATGTTATACTTAAATATGCTCTACGACATGATTGGATATTCTATCAAAAAAGGTTTCCGTGAAATCGTCTTTGCCAGAACTGCTCTTGAAATTAAAAGTTCTGTTGGCGCAAAACCTGTAAAAATGTACGGTCTAATTACACATAGCAACGCTTTAATCAATCACAATATTTCTAGATTTTTTAATTATTTGGAACCCAAAACAGAATGGCAGGAGAGAAATCCATTTAAATAAAAGATGTCGCTCCGTTGGAGCTTATGGCACTTTTGAATCAAACTATTTTCTATAAATATTTCGCTCCCTACGGAGCTTTTTTTTAAGCTCTGGAAAAGCAAAATATTTATAGAAAAAAAATAGCAAAAAGATAAAAAGCTCTGGCGGAGCGATATATCTGGCACACCAAGAATTCTTCAATCAAATCAAGGCACAGCAATTTTCATCTGTTTATGTAAAATATGAATTTCTAATGAAGTCTGCGCTCCGCAATATTCTCCATCAATCTGAAAGTTAACGGGATAATCTGTTTTAATTTCAGCTTTATCCGTTGAGATAATTACAATATCATCAGAATCAATAGGCATATTTCCGGTAATTATTTTTCCAATTAAAAGCAAATCAAGACTTTTTAAAATAACGAGCTCAAACCTTCCATCATTCATTGCACCATTTGGATTGATGATGACGCCTGTTCCGTATTTCTGAGAATTGGCAATTACAATCATTCGCGCTACATGTTCAACTGTTTTATTATTTGCTGAAATTGTTGCCACAAAAGGCTCTTCTGATTCTTTAAGGGTCGTGAAAGCCTGGAGTGCGTATCCCCAAAATCCACGAACATCACTTTGCTCGTAGTTTTTAACCAGATTGGCATTCAAGCCAAGATCACTCAGATGGATACTTTTTTTGCCGTTGATGCAAATCATATCCATTTCGATATAATGATGCAAAAACGCTATTTTAAGGTTTTCCTCTATTCCGTCTGGAAGATTCAAGTCTACCGAAAGCCCGTTTGCAGAACCTGCGGGCAAAATCCCAATTATAACATCTTGCTCTTCCATTGCTTCAGCCACCATTTTTATGGTACCATCTCCTCCAGCAACAATAATTCGTTCTGGTTGAAATTCATCGTATAAAGATTGTATGGCTCTTAAATCATTTTTCCCAGTCGTTTCATATACCTCTAAATTAAAATGATTGGTTGCCGCAAACTCTTCTACAGCATCAATTAAATCAGATTTATCTAAATCTCCAGAAATCGGATTTACAACAAACAGAATATTCTTTTTCAAAATTTTATTTTTAAAACCAATTAAATTAAGTAAATTACAGTTACATAAATATACGTAATTAATGAAACCAATTCTACAATTATATCGAGGTTATGCAAATGAGCAAGAGTTAATTGTAATGGGACACGTTTTAAAAAGGGAAAACAAATACAATTTTGAGAAGAGGAAATTAAAAAATGCCACTTCTATCCTTAAATTGTTTAGAATAAAAACCATTAAAAATTTTGATGTTTACCTTCACTACAATAACGAAGTCATTCACACCAAGACATTAGATGATGGCTACTTCAAATTCTGTATCCCATTAGAAAAAGAAACACATTTTGGATGGATGACTTATGAAGTCAGCTTAAAATATCGCCATGAAACCACAACTTGCAAAGGCAGTTTTATAAGACCACATAAAGGAAAACTCGGAATCATATCGGACATAGATGATACTTTTCTGATTTCGCATACGAATAATATCTTTCGAAAAATTTACATTTTATTATTCAAAAACGTTAATGATCGTAAAGTCTTCAATGATGTTGTCGCACATTATCAGGCTCTGAGCCAAGCAGGAAGAAACAATCCGGAAGAAGGGAATGCCTTTTTTTACATCTCCAGCAGCGAATGGAATTTATATCGATTTATTGCCAAATTTACCAGAATTAACAAACTGCCCAAAGCCGTTTTTTTGCTAAAAAATATTAAAAGAGGCATTACCGATTTCTTTATGAGTGGAAGAGGAAATCACGATCATAAATTTGAAAAAATAAAGCATGTTGTCGAGTTCTATCCAACGCTTAAATATGTTTTAATGGGCGATGACTCTCAGCATGACCCAAAACTCTACGAAAGAATCTGCAAAATATTTCCAGTTACAGTTATAGCCGTTTATATAAGGCAAACTGGAAAATCTAAGAAAAAAGAAGTAAAAAAAATCTTGAAGAATTTAGAAAGCTTAAATGTTTCTGTATGCTATTTTAAAGAAAGCAGCAAAGCAATTGAACATTCTCGATCGATTGGTATTATTAAGTAGTTTGTTTCATGTTTCATGTTTCATGTTTTAAGCTGAACTGAATAAATATTTAACCGCAAAGCACGCTAAGTTCTTTGATCTTTGAAGTTTTAAAAACGCAAAGTTCGCAAAGCTATTATTAATAAAGCTTTGCGAACTTTTTATATTGTATGCAAACTACAAAAAACTTATCGTGCTTTGCGGTAAAAAATTACTCATCAAGATAGCAACTTGAAACCTTAAACTTGAAACAAAAAAACTAAGCATTAAAACTATCAATCTCTTCTGAAACTACTTCCCAGTCGATTAATAATTGCTCTAAGTCTTGTTTCTTTTTATTGTAAGCCGTAAAAAAGGAAGCATCTTCGATGTGTTTGTCGTAATTGGTTTCTAACATCTTATCGTCGTGCTGGATTTGTTTTTCCAACTGCTGAATCTGACTTTCAATTTTACTTAATTTGTTCTGAAGCGCTTTTCCTTTCTTCTGATCTTCGTAAGATAATTTACTCGCTTCTTTTTCTTTTGGAGCTGGCGTATTTTTCACAACATCTTTTTTCTCTACTTCACGCATATTTTCCAAATTGCGTTGCTCTAAGAAAAAGTTGATATCTCCTAAATATTCTTTAATCTTTTGATCTTTAAATTCGTAAACGATGTTCGACATTCCTTGAAGGAAATCCCTGTCGTGTGAAACCAATAATAAAGTTCCGCCGAATTTTTGAAGCGCTGCTTTTAAAACGTTTTTAGATTTAATATCTAAGTGGTTTGTAGGCTCATCCATCAGCAAAACGTTGATTGGCTGTAACAACAATTTACAAAGAGCCAAACGGTTACGTTCTCCTCCAGAAAGCACTTTTACTTTTTTCTCAACATCATCTCCACGGAATAAAAATGAACCTAACATATCACGAACTTTCATTCGGTTTGTGTCGGTCGCAGCATCTTCCATGGTTTGAAGCAAGGTGATTTCTCCGTCTAAATATTCAGCCTGATTTTGAGCAAAATATCCCAATTGAACATTATGGCCTAATTTGATATTTCCTTCGTATTCAAATTCGTTTACTAATGCTTTTATAAAAGTAGATTTCCCCTGTCCGTTTTGACCAACAAAGGCAATTTTACTTCCTCTTTCTACCAATAAACTAATATCTTTTAGAATCGTTTTGTCTCCATAAGCTTTTGTTACATGTTCAGCCTCAATAACTACTTTTCCTGGCTCTTTAGAAACTGGAAAAGAGATATTCATAACAGAATTATCGTCTTCGTCAACTTCGATTCTTTCTACTTTATCTAATTTTTTAATCAGCGATTGCGCCATTGAAGCTTTTGAAGCTTTTGCACGGAATTTCTCGATTAATTTTTCAGTTTCTTCAATCTTTTTCTGCTGATTTTTTTGCGTCGCTAATTGCTTTTCACGAATTTCATGGCGTAATTCTAAATATTGAGAATATGGCTTGTTAAAATCGTATGCTTTTCCTAGCGAAATCTCAATTGTTCTATTGGTTACATTATCCAAAAACATTTTATCGTGCGATACAATTACCACAACTCCAGGATAATTGCGAAGGAAATTCTCTAACCAAATGATACTTTCTATATCTAAGTGGTTCGTTGGCTCATCCAGAAGCAAGACATCATTCGATTGCAATAAAAGTTTTGCCAACTCAATACGCATTCTCCATCCGCCAGAAAAAGTTTCGGTTTGGTTATTAAAAACTTCTCTTTTAAAACCTAAGCCTAAAAGAATTTTTTCTGTATCACCCACATAATTATATCCTCCAAGAAGATCAAAACGATGCGTATAATCAGACAAATCTTCTATAATCTTAGCATACTCTTCGCTTTCATAATCGGTTCTAGTCACCAACTGGTGATTGATTTCTTCGAGTTTTTTCTCAACAACTTTAATTTCTGTAAAAGCTTCGTATGCTTCTTCCAAAACAGTTCTTCCCCGTTCAAAATCAATATCCTGACGCAAGAATCCCATTTTGATATCTTTCTCTTGAGAAATTACTCCCGAGTCAGGTTTAAAATCGCCTGCTAGCATTTTTAGCATGGTAGATTTACCTGCTCCGTTTTTACCAACAAGACCTACGCGGTCGCCGGCACCCAAACGAAAAGTAACTTCTTCAAATAAATAGGTTCCTCCAAAAGAAACGGAAAGATTGTGTATATTAAGCATAATGTATTGCTGTAAATGTAAAGGCTAGAAAACCTTTATTATTCATTAAATAAATAAATTGCAAACAAGCTAATTATCGTGTTACAATTTTGAAAGTGCAAAAGTATAACTTTTAATTGAAGTTTTTATACTGTAAAACAATAGCTTTTATAAAATTCAAAAACTTAAAACCTTATTTAATTCTGAACTTTTCTTCTTTAATTAAATCGAAAATTAGTGGATTGAAAATATACTTTTAAATCCCATTTATAAAAAAAAAGGAATATTGTAGCGGTAAACATTATACTCGAATCAAATCAAAATAAGCTGTAAGTTTTTATCCTAATTAAATAGCTTAAAGCCTGAAAATACCTTATATTTGCTTTAAATAATTACTCCCATTCACACGGTATCCAAATACAATCGAGGTGGATTAAAGACTATAAAATTTACTTAAAATGTTCAAAAGAGGCTCCAAACTAAACAGCATAATAACGGGAAGTTGTCCAAAATGCCAAAAAGAAAGCATGTATGAAGACAAAAATCCGCTTCATTTGAGTAAAGTTCTCAAAATGAACGATCATTGCAACCACTGCGGATTTAAATACCAGATTGAACCTTCATTCTTTTATGGCGCGATGTATGTGAGTTATGCTTTAAACGTAGCCGTAGGTGTTGCTGCCTTTATCGTTTCATTTGTATTTTTTAACACCACAATCGAACAGTCATTTTTAGCAATAATTATAACGTTGGTTATTTTATTCCCATTCGTTTTGCGTCTTTCAAGAAACTTATATATCAATATGTTTGTTTCTTACGATCCTAAGGCTGGCCAAAAGTAAGGCCTTTCAAATATCTTTTATGAAATCGTTTAATGTCAGCTTCTTTATCTAGCGGAACATTATTTTCGATATGATCATATAGCGCTTTCGCCATTGCTGGACCAAGCATAACACCACGAGTTCCTAATCCGTTAAGAATATGCAGAGATTTATGCTCTTCATGCGTTCCAATCAAAGGTCTTCGGTCTGCAACTGTTGGACGGACTCCAGCAAAGTGTTTTACTATTTCGAAGTCGCAAGTAATGATTTCTCTTATACGCTCTAAAAGCTCCTGTCTGCCTTCTTCCGTTGGTTCGGAAGTTTTATCATGCCAATTGTAAGTTGCTCCAACTTTGAATAAATTATTTCCAAGAGGCAAGATAAAAACACTTGTATTTACAATTATATCAAGATTTAAATCTGGCGCTTTTATGATAAACAACTCTCCTTTTGTTCCGTCTAGTGGAAGATAATTAAAAAATGGATTTTTATGCATTCCGAAACCTTCAGCAAAAATAATATGGCAAGCCTCAATGTTTTTATATTGAATTCCTGAGTCTAAAAATTCTATAGCACTAAAATCAAAAGATTCTTCTCTTAATAAATCATTCTGAAGTAAATATTTTTGGTAATTATCCAACAACAGAGCTGTATCAACATAACCAGTATGCAAAACTTCTCCATAATCGTATGGAGAATCAATGCTGTTATATTTTTTTGAAATTAATTTAGTCGACAAAAAAGGAGCTAAATTAATTTTATCTGAAGCTGCAAACCAATTATTCTGTTCTTCAATAGAAAAGAACTTTCTTAAAACAGGCATTTTAAAGTTGAATTTCTCTTTTAGTTTTTCTTCAACTTTATCATAAAACTCGTTCATCAATACAAGCTGCTCTTTTGCATTCCACACCTCACTGAAACGTTTTAAAATTACAGGATTGTACAAACCGCCGGCAACTCTCGAAGAATTCTGAGATTTGTCATCTAAAAGTAAAATTGATTTGTTATTCTTAAGGGCGACTTCGGCAAAAGAAATTCCAGCCAATCCAGATCCGACAATTAAATAATCAAGCATTGTGAAGTATAGATAAAATAAAAAAACTCTTACTACAAAGGTAGCAAGAGTTTTTCTTATAATGAGTTTATAAACTTAGTAATTCCACATATCTTCTTCAAAATTACGAATCTTCTCTTTTACTCTTTCTGATTCTAATAATTGACTTTGCGCATTATCTTTAATATAATCTTTGATTTCGCGATCGCCATAAACATTCTCTTCCTTATATATTACAGAATTGAAACGTCTTGAATTTAAAATCTGATCAAATGAAATAGGCAGGGCTGAATTTTTATCATTAAAAGCTTTTCCTTCATGCAGGACTTCACGTGCATTAGGGAAGAAAACCCAAAACAACTCTATATAATCCTTTTCATCACTATTCATCGTATAAACATCAGGAGTTACTGGGCAAATTCCAAGAAGACGATATTTTAAATCGCTTTGTCTTTTATCAAAATACCAAAATCCCTTAATCTTATACTGACTCACATCGGCAGCCGTAAGATCTTGCTTCAAAATATATTCAGCAGGAACTGTTCTTGTAGGCCCAACTGTTTGGTCAACATAAGTAACTTTCTTATTCTTTCCTGTGCCTGTAACCACTTTTTTCTTAACAACACGTGTTCTATAATCATCAGGATATTGATTGATAAGCTCACGCCCAGCATCTGTGGTATCAACACGAGATAACGCCCCTTGAATATCTTTTAAAGTCTTCTTTGTATTAAAATAACTATCTGTATAAACCTCTGTTATTCTACCGCTTCTGATTCCTTTAGTTAAAACATCATAAAGGGATCTCCTATCTGGACCTATATTGGCTGTATCAACTGGAAAGTATAATGGGAAATTTATTTTTTCATTTAAATCGATTATTTCCCAAACCATTTTTCCCATCAAAACATCTCTATCATCAACATAACCATAAGCTAGAGGTTTATCGTTATCCGATATCATTTGAGCTGGCGTCTTAATTCCGATCTGATCGGCGGTTTTGGCATTAAGCAAATTAGATTGAGCATAAGAAGACAAACTTCCGAAAACAGCAACAATAGCAACTAATAAATTTCTTACTTTCATCATGATAATTTTTACAGAACATTAAACGAAATTTTATTACAAATATTGTTATTTTTCTTACATAATCAAAAAGAAATTAAATATTAATATACATCATATTGTTTTTAACTTTTTGACATAAAAAAAACTCTTACTACAAATGTAGTAAGAGTTTTTTAATTATTGAACTATGTATCAACTTAGTAGTTCCACATATCTTGTTCGAAATTGCGAATTTTCTCTTTCACTCTTTCAGATTCCAACAACTGATTTTGAGCGTTGTCTTTCATGTAATCACTAATTGCTCTGTCTCCGTAAAGGTTTTCCTCTTTGTAAACAACAGCATTAAAGCGTCTTGAATTTAAAATCTGATCAAATGAGATTGGAAGAGCTGAATTGTTGTCATTGAAAGCTTTTGCTTCATGCAGCGCTTCTCTGGCATTTGGGAAGAATACCCAAAACAATTCAATATAATCCTTTTCATCACTATTCATTGTATAAACGTCTGGAGTTACTGGGCAAATTCCTAGTAAACGATATTTCAATTCACTTTGACGTTTATCAAAATACCAGTATCCTTTAATTTTATACTGACTAACATCAGCGGCAGTAAGATCTTGTTTCAAGATGTATTCAGCAGGAACCGTTCTTGTTGGCCCAACTGTTTCTTCTACGTAAGAAACCGATTTGTTTTTACCTTTACCAGAAACTACTTTTTTCTTCACAACGCGTGATTTGTAGTCATCAGGGTATTGGTTAATTAACTCTCTACCTGCATCAGTTGTATCAATACGAGATAAAGATCCTTCGATGTCCTTCATAGATTTTTTAGTGTTAAAATAACTGTCAGTATAAACCTCAGTAATTTTTCCACCTTTAATAGCTTTAGTTAAAACGTCATAAAGAGAACGTCTGTTAGGACCAATATTAGCTGTATCTACTGGAAAATATAATGGAAAGTTGATTTTTTCATTCAAATCAATGATTTCCCATGTTGTTTTCCCCATCAAGATATCTCTATCATCTACATAACCATAAGCCAAAGGCTTATCATTGTCAGATATCAATTGAGCAGGAGTTTTAAGTCCAATCTGAGCAGGAGTCTTTGCGTTTAGCAAATTAGATTGCGCATTAGAAGCAAAACCTCCAGCGATAGAAACAATAGCTATTAAAAAATTTCTTACTTTCATCGTGGTATCGTTATAAGATATTGAATGTAGTTTACACTACTTTATTATTGTATTTCGTAAATTACAGGAGCAGTTCTTGGCAATAAATAACTACCAGCTCCAACAAGTTTAGTTTTAATTTCAGAAATAGTAACTTGGTCTCCTTTACCTGCTCTTGAAAGTACTTGTTTACATTGTGCATTCATTTTGTTTCCTGTAACAACAACTGTAGGCTGTCCAGCAATTTTCATATTGAATCCAACAACATCTAAACCAACTTCAAAATCAAAATCAAGAAGTTTAGCTCCAATAGTAGCAATCTCTAAGTTAGATTTAGGACCTTTAACAACTCCCATCTCACCTCTAATTGTTCCTGTTGGACCAGGAATACCTTTAATTCTGAATGTTTTCTTATCAGTTACTTTGTCACCGTTTGGCAAAGTACCAGTTACAGAAATTGTAGTTTCAGTACCTTGACCTGGGCTCATGTTATATTTTCCTGGTTTTCCAGCAGAAGATAAACCTGGAGCACTTGCAACAATTTTGTTAGCATCAACACCAGCAAAAGATACAGAGATTGGGTTAACAACTCCTCTATACACTACGTTCATTTTGTCTGCAGAAATTGTAGCAGCATTTGGTCTTGGAACAACAACATATTTACCAGAGAATTTTAAAGGAATATTTTTTCCATCCTCTAAGAAAGTAAATTGTCCGTTGATGTCTTGTTCTCCAACTCCACCAGCAGTTAAAGAGATAACAGCTTGTCCGTTAACAATTTGTCCAGGACCTTGGAAAGAAGTTGGTGTAGTGTTTTCGTCATAACGACCTAAAACAACTTTACCAGTAACTTTTTCTCCTTGGAAATAAGCATTTTTATCTAAAACAACGATTGCTTGGTAGTTGCTGTAAGAAGCAGCAGCAACTGCAGCTTTACCTAAAGCGCTGTTGTAAACGTCAGCTTCAACTTTTTTAACGTCATTTTGCCAAGCTGAAAGTTTTGCAGCTGTAGCAATTGCAGGGAATCCTTTAAAGTGATACGCTAAATATTTTTCTTTAATTCCCTCTTTGTTTTTAACATCAGAAACATCAAATTTCTTGTCAACCTCAGCAATAATTGCTGCGTATTTTTTATCTGTTCCTAAAGCAGCTTTAATATCAGCTTTATATTTTTCGATTTTAGAAATAATTTCGTTACCTTTTTTAGTGTAACCGTCTCCTGTAAACCAGTCGTCGATATTATCTCCTCTATCCATAGACTCATAAGGCATTTTTCCAGTCGCTTTATCAACTTCGAAACCTTTAACTGCCTGAGCTTTTAGAGTAGCTATATAATCATAAAAATCTTTTGTAATTGTTTCAACTTTGTGAGCTGTTACTGCAGCAATAGCAAATTCTCCTTTTGCTTCAGATGCTTTTTGATCTAATGCTGTTAATAAACCAGCATTAGCCGTATTTGAAGTAGTATTAGCTCCTTCGAATTTTTCATTCATCAAACCAAAAGCAGAAATTACTTCTTTTGATACGTTCATTGCTAACATTGCGATGAAAACCAGGTACATCAGGTTAATCATCTTCTGTCTAGGGGTTAATTTTCCTCCTGCCATTTTTCTTTAATTAGTTCTTATTAATAAATTTAATATTTAGTTAAAAACTAATTATCCTTTGTTACTCATTGCAGAAAGCATACCACCATAAACGCTGTTTAAAGAAGCGATGTTTGCAGTCATAGATGCCATTTGCTCTTTTAATTTAGAAGCATTTTCAGCGATTTCTTTGTTAGCTTCAGCGTTTCTAGAAGCACTTTCTAATTGTACTTTATATAAACTGTTTAATGATTCCATTTGAGCAGCAGCAACAGATAATTCTTCTGAATATTTCTTTTGTCCCGCGATTGAATCTACAGTTGGAGCAATTCCTTTTGCAGCAGATTCGAAGTTTTTGATGCTGTTTCCTAAACTTGACATTAATTCACCGTCAATTTTAGCTTCTTTTAATAATGTGTCTAATTTTTGAGATAATAATCCTTGAGCGTCAGTTGGAGTTTCAGCTTTAGCTTTTTTCTCTCTAGCTTGTCCGTTAGCTAATTCTGGGTAAACTAGAGTCCAATCTAGCTCTTCTTCAACTGGTTCGAAAGCAGAAAGCGCAAAAATTAACGCCTCAGTCACCAATCCTACTGAAAGCATAACTGTACCTGTTAATGGTCCAATTTCAAAGTGAGTAATTTTGAATAAAGCTCCAACGATTACCACTGCCGCTCCCATACCATAAGCGAAATTCATTGCTTTTTTACTTAATAATGCCATAATACTTTTTTTTTAGGTTTAAAATAGATTTGTTGGATATTGAATTAATTTAAATTTACTTTTTTCTGTTTCCTGTAACTTGAGTACCCATGTAATCTTGTACAGTTCTGAATCCGATGTAGCTTCTTGCTGAATCAGCATATTCGTGGTCACGAGTGCTTACCTGTAGGAAATAAGCAACGTCTTTCCAAGAACCTCCACGAACCACTTTTCTTTGGTTTTTACCATCGATAACGTTTGGATTCATTGTTGATACATATTCGTAAGCGTTTGGATTGTATGCAGAATCTGTCCACTCAGAAACGTTTCCTGCCATGTTGTATAATCCGTAACCGTTTACATCGTATGATTTAGCTTCAACCGTATAAAGCGCTTCGTCAGCAGCATAATCTCCTCTACTTGGTTTGAAGTTTGCTAAGAAACAACCTCTATCACTCTTAGTATAAGGACCTCCCCATGGGTAAGTTGCAGACTCCAGACCTCCTCTAGCTGCATACTCCCATTCTGCTTCAGTAGGTAATCTGAAAGCATTTACTAAATCACGTCCTTTTTTCTTAGATTTAATGTAGCTGTTTTTGTTTAAAGTTCTCCAAGCACAGAATGCTTTAGCTTGTTTCCAAGTTACACCCACTACTGGATAATCTCCATAAGCCTTGTGCCAGAAGTAATCATTATGCATTGGCTCATTATATGAATAAGCGAAATCTTTAATCCAAACTGCAGTATCAGGGTAAACATTTACCTGCTCAGTTTTTACAAAGTCACTTCTTTTTCCAACTTTTGCTTTTGCGGCAGCTTGAATATCCATCCAAGAATAACGGAATTTCAATTTATTTACGTCAATTGTTCTTAAACCATTGTATGATTCTTCAATTGGCAAATACATAGAATCCATTACTTCAGCGTAATACTCATCTGGATATGCTTTTGTATCTTTAATTAACTTAACTTTTCTGTTTAATTTTCTTCCAGCATATGGATCATCTTTTGTACCAACACTATAATAGTTGTCGTACATGTATTTGTCATAAGCTGTCATTTTTTCTGGATCAGAATCATTAAAAGCGTAGTCAGCAATGCTTCCGCCTTTTTTACCTTTTCCATCAGTAGCTTTTTGCCCGGTTTCGTCAGCTAAAATTGCTAAACGAACTCTCATTGTAGAGTCTTTTACCCACTCCACAAATTGACGATACTCACTATTTGTAATCTCAGTTTCATCCATGTAAAACGAACGAACGGTTACAGTTTTAGTTGGAGCATCTTCTACGTTAGCTAAATCAGCATCTGATTTACCCATAATAAAAGATCCACCCGGAACTAATGTCATTCCATAAGGCTTCTCGGGATGCCATTTCCCTCCTGTAACACCAACTAATTCACCTTTGTCACCAGACTTACCACAGCCGATTACTAGTGTTAACATTGCTGCAAATGCAATAAACTTCTTCATATAAATTTGGGATTATCTATTCATTATTAAAAGTCCGTAAACGTATTTATTATTTATCTAAAAAACAATACTACTTGCGAATTTATTTTACCGTTCAAAAATAATGTTAAATAAAATAAAAAAAAAATATTTTATCGATAAACTGCTTTAAAAAATCGATGTAAAACGTTAATTTTTATGTATTATACATATTTTCTTACTAATTAATTTTAACTTTTTTTTACGAGTTTTAAAAATTTAAGATTTCACTTAAATTTTTGATCTATAAAGCATTTTTTCTTTGCGCTTTCCACCATCTTTCTGGCAATTCTTGATTGCAAGCCGACAAATATTCCTCGTAAGAACAAGGTAATAACGTATTTCTTTTCAATTTATTGCTGCCATTTGATTCATATGGAATTTCGATCCACCAACGGTCTGTTTTATCACTTTTATAGAATATTAATTCTTCATCATCCAACGGAACAATATACTTTAAATAGTTTGCTCTGCTTCCAAATGGATATTCTTTTGATCGATAGTGATAGCCTTCAATAAAATACCATACAATCTGAGCAATAATAACCGATTCAGCAAGTGTGCTATTGTGATTAAATACTCCAAAAGCAGAAACTTTATCACTAATTCCTGCATATCTAGACAAAGCACAAATTTCTTTTCCGTTAAATCCGTTTGGCTCAAAAGTCACCATATTACCTGAAGCAGAAGACTTTACAGAGTTTAAATCTATACTTACCAAGTCTGCATCTCTGAAAACCGGCTCAGCCAATGTAATTTTATTTGAAATCTCACCTAAACGATAAGCATCAAAAAACAGCTTCTCGATCAGATCGATTTCTTCTTGCGAATTATAATAGGTTTGATATCCTATATTACAGTAATTGAAAAGATTATTTGGCTCATCAATAATAATTTTTGTAAGATACGAATTAGCCGAAACTGACTCATTTTCTTTACCAAAATCAAATTTATTATCAACTGCAACCAAATTTACCATCTGCTCTAAGTCATCGTAAGCGCGATATAAAGCATAGGTCAAATCCTGAGAACCTCCTAGAACTATAGGAATGACTTTATTCTTGATTAATGTAGAAGTAACTTTCTTTAATGCAAAATAAGTATCCTCTACAGAATCGCCCGCAAGTATATCTCCCAAGTCTGCAATTGACGCATCCCAATTTCCTGGAAACATACTATAAAGCTTTTTACGTACAGCAGAAAGATTAACTTCATTAATCATATTGATGTTTGTACGGTCTTCCAACACACCAATTATAGCAATACTAATCTGCGCAATATCAGGAAACTGATCTTGGGTATGAAAAACAATTTTACTTCCAAGCTCTTGTGAAGACAGTCCTCCGACGAATCTTATAATTCCATCATTAACTGGTTCTAGAAAATCAAATTCCATTTATATACTTATTTCTTTTTAGCAGCTGTTTTTTTAGCTGGAGCTTTTTTAGCCGTTGTTGTTTTAGCTGCAGTTTTCTTTGCAGGCGCTTTTTTAGCAGGCGTTTTAGCCGCAATCATTTCTTGAACTTGTGCCAATGTTAATTTTGTCGCATCAACATCTTTTCCTAATTCAATTTTTATTTTTCCTTTTAGAATTACAGAGCGTCCCCAACGGGCTTTTTCTACTACAATTCCTTCTTCTTCCCAGTTATGAATAACTTTATCGATGTTTTTCTGAAGTTTTTCTTCAATTAACTCCTCAACATCTGCTTGAGAAAGATTATCAAAATTGTATTTTTTGTTTACGTTTACAAAAAGACCGTTCCATTTAATAAATGGTCCAAAACGCCCCACTCCTTTTTGAACAGCTTCTCCTTTATAAACTGCAATTGGCGCATCAGCAAGTGCTTTTTCGTCAATCAATTCTTGAGCTCTTTCTTTCGAAACATTAAGCGGATCTTCACCTTTAGGCAACGAAATAAAAACATTTCCATGGCGAACATAAGGTCCGTAACGGCCATTGTTTACTTCAACTTCTTCTCCTTTATATTCTCCTAAACTTTTTGGAAGCAAGAATAAATTTAATGCTTCTTCAAGCGTAATGTTTCCAATATTTTGATCTGCCATCAAGCTAGCAAACTTTTTATCCTCATCATCTGCTTCTCCAATTTGAGCCATTGGTCCAAATTTTCCTAAACGAACAGAAACTTGTCTTCCGTCTGCATCTTTTCCTAAGATTCTTTCACCGCTTTCGCGCTCAGCATTTGCCTCAACTTCTTTTACATTTGGATGAAACTGATTGTAAAAGTCCTGCATCATTTTTGCCCAGTCAATATTTCCTTCGGCAATTTCGTCGAAATCCTGTTCTACTTTTGCAGTGAAATTATAATCTAAAATGTTTCCGAAATTCTTTACCAAGAAATCAGTCACAATGGTTCCGATATCTGTTGGAACCAATTTCCCTTTATCAGAACCTGTATTTTCTTTTAGAACTTTCTCTCCTACTTTATTATTCTGTAAAGTAAGCTGTGTATAATTACGCTCAACACCTTCAAGAGTTCCTTTTTCAACATAATTTCTATTGATAATTGTTGAAATGGTTGGCGCATAAGTAGAAGGACGGCCAATTCCAAGTTCTTCTAATTTTTTAACCAAAGACGCTTCCGTATAACGTGCAGGCGGTCTTGAATATCGTTCTGTAGCTGTAATATAGTTATTAGCCAGTTTTTCATTTACTTTTAAAGCTGGAAGCATTCCTTCTTGCTCTTCCTCATCATCATCATGGCCTTCTAAGTACACTTTTAAGAAACCTTCAAAAAGCAATACTTCTCCAGAAGCTGTAAAAACTTCATCATGATTATCAGCTTCAATCTTCACATTTGTTCTTTCAAGCTGTGCATCGCTCATTTGCGAAGCCAAAGTTCTTTTCCAGATCAAATCGTATAAACGAGCTTGGTCACGGTCGATATTTACTGTATGACGAGACATATCTGTTGGACGAATTGCTTCGTGCGCTTCTTGAGCTCCTTTGTTTTTATTGGCAAAAACTCTCGGTTTAGAAAATTCTTTTCCGTAAGATTTGATGATTTCTGCCTGTGCTGCATCCATTGCTTCTTTAGAAAGATTCACAGAATCGGTTCTCATATAAGTAATAAGCCCCGCTTCGTAAAGACGCTGTGCCAACTGCATGGTAATTCCAACCGGCAAATACAATTTTCTCGCAGCTTCCTGTTGAAGTGTCGAAGTTGTAAAAGGTGCTGTTGGAGATTTTTTGGTAGGTTTAGTTTCTAAATCGGCTACCTTATATTTAGAACCGATGTTTTGATTTAAGAAATCTTCGGCCTCTTTTTTAGTATTAAAGTTTTTTGGAAGTTTTGCTTTGAAAGCTTTTCCTGCTTCGTTTACAAATTCTGCAACAATTGAATAAGTTGCAACTGCATTAAAGCTTTGTATTTCGCGTTCTCTTTCAACAATCAAACGCACAGAAACCGACTGCACACGACCTGCAGAAAGTCCGCCTTTGATTTTTCTCCATAAAACTGGAGATAATTCGTAACCTACTAAACGATCCAAGACACGGCGTGCTTGCTGTGCATTTACTAAGTTATAATCAATTTCTCTAGGATTATCGATTGCTTTAAGAATCGCAGATTTTGTTATCTCATGAAAAACAATACGTTTAGTCTTTTTTGTATCCAACTTTAGTTCTTCCGCCAAGTGCCATGAAATAGCCTCTCCCTCGCGGTCCTCATCGGATGCTAACCAAACCGTTTCGGCATTCTTAGAAAGTGATTTTAGTTTCGTTACCAAGGCTTTTTTATCCGGAGAAACTTCATATTTAGGTTTAAAACCATTTTCTACATCTACTCCTATTTCCTTTGATGGTAAGTCGGCTATGTGACCATAACTTGACTCCACCTGAAAATCACTCCCAAGAAATTTCTCGATCGTTTTCGCCTTTGCAGGTGACTCCACTATTACTAAATTCTTTGCCATTGCTCTATTTTTCTGCAACAAAAGTATTTATTTTTTTTAAATATTAACCTTACGATTGAATTTTTGAAGTATTTTGATATTATGAAACTTAAAATTGCAGATTTATCTGTAATAATCTCGATTATATATATAGGTATAACTTTTAGTGATTTCTGACCGAGAAATTCCTTTATTTAATATTGAAAATTTTAGATTTCAGTTTTTTTCCATAGAAATTAAATTAATAAAACACCTCACAATATAAATCTAAAATCTGTAATCTAAATTTTTTAAAACATTGTTAATTCTTTATCTGACATCTTGTCACATTCATTTCAATTACCCTATCTTTGCACTTTGAATTTTTACAATGGAAAAGATTATTGAAGAAAGCAAACAGGGTGAAAGTCTTGTTCTGGAAAATAAACCTGAGAATACTAAAAAACTTTTTATAGAAAGTTACGGCTGTGCGATGAATTTTTCGGACAGCGAAGTCGTAGCTTCCATTTTGTCTGACGGAGGATATAACACAACTTCAGTTCTTGAAGAAGCTGATTTGGTTTTGGTGAACACATGTTCTATTCGTGACAAAGCAGAGCAGACTATTCGTAAGCGCCTTGAAAAATATAATGCCGTAAAACGAACCAATCCTAAAATGAAAGTGGGCGTTTTGGGCTGTATGGCCGAGCGTTTGAAAAGTCAGTTTTTGGAAGAAGAGAAAATAGTTGATCTTGTTGTTGGTCCTGATGCTTACAAAGATCTTCCAAATTTATTGGCAGAAGTTGAAGAAGGACGTGACGCCATAAATGTAATCTTATCAAAAGAAGAAACTTACGGAGACATATCCCCTGTTCGTTTAATGAGTAATGGAATTACAGCTTTGGTTTCGATCACTCGTGGTTGCGATAATATGTGCACATTTTGTGTTGTGCCTTTTACGCGCGGTCGCGAACGTAGCCGTGAGCCGCAAAGTATTATGGCTGAAATTCAGGATTTATGGAACAAAGGCTATAAAGAAGTTACGCTTCTTGGCCAAAACGTTGACAGTTACCTCTGGTACGGTGGTGGATTGAAAAAAGATTTTGTAAATGCTTCTGAAATGCAAAAAGCAACTGCAGTAGATTTTGAGCAATTGCTTGAAATGGTGGCGGCTGGTTTTCCTAAAATGCGTATTCGATTTTCGACTTCAAATCCGCAGGATATGCATGAGAGCATTTTGCATGTTATTGCGAAATATCCTAATATCTGCAAACATATTCACTTGCCGGTTCAATCTGGAAGTAACCGAATTTTGAAGGAGATGAATCGTCTTCACAGCCGTGAAGAATATATGGCTTTGATTGATAAAATTAGGGCGATTGTTCCTGATGCTTCGATTTCGCAGGACATGATTGCTGGTTTCCCAACAGAAACAGAAGAAGATCATCAAGATACGTTAAGCTTAATGGAATATGTAAAATATAATTTCGGTTATATGTATTCGTATTCTGAGCGCCCTGGAACTTTGGCTGGAAGAAAAATGAAAGATGATGTGGAAGAGGAAACAAAAGCCAGAAGATTGCAGGAAATTGTTGATTTACAGCAAAAACATGCTTGGTTTAGAAGTGAGGAATTTGTTGGAAAAACAGTTGAAGTTTTAGTTGAAAAAGTTTCTAAAAAATCTAAAGATGAATTCTCAGGGAGAAACTCTCAGAGCATTACGGTTGTTTTCCCAAAAGAAAATTACAAAATTGGAGATTTCGTAAACGTAAAAATTACAAGCTGTACTTCTGGAACACTGAAAGGTGAAGCTGTAGGATATTCTGAAATGAATTAATTTTTAACCGCAAATTACACAAATTTCCGCAAATTATTTTTTTTATGATTGATGGCAACGAATATTACTACAAGAAAGATCAAAATTATCAAATTGTAGGCATATGCATGGAAGTACATAGATTATTGGGGCCTGGATTACTTGAAATTGTATATAAAGATGCATTAGAAATTGAATTTAAAAATAACAACATTCCGTATCATCGAGAAAAAGAATTTGCAATTGAATATAAGGGAACTATTTTGCCTCATAAATTCTATGCCGATTTTGTTGTTTATGATGACATAATATTAGAAGTAAAATCTGTAAAAGAAATCTGTAATGATCATCTTGCACAGGTTTTAAATTATATGAAACTAGCAGATACCCCTGTTGGAATAATTGCAAATTTTCAAAACAAATCATTAGTGCACAAAAGATTAATAAATTCATAAATAAAATTTGCGCTAATTTGTGTAATTTGTGGTTAATTAGTAATAAAGATTTCTAACGATTTTAAAAAAGATCCGTATTACTCATTTTAATCTGTGGCAAAAGATAAAAAATTATAGGCCAAAAGTTTAAACGTTAAAGGTCAAATCAAAAACTTGAAACCTGAAACAAAAAAACTTGAAACAAAAAACTATATGGAAACAGTTCAAGCAATAAAACAGCGATTTGAGATTATTGGAAATGATCCGAAATTAAATCGCGCTATCGAAAAAGCCATTCAGGTTGCTCCAACTGATATTTCGGTTATGGTAACTGGGGAAAGTGGTGTTGGTAAAGAAAATATTCCAAGAATTATACATTCGCTTTCACATAGAAAGCATGGTAAATATATTGCCGTAAACTGCGGTGCAATTCCAGAAGGAACTATTGACAGTGAACTTTTTGGACACGAAAAAGGTGCTTTTACGGGCGCAACAAGCACACGTGAAGGTTATTTTGAAGTGGCAGACGGCGGAACAATTTTCCTTGACGAAGTTGGTGAATTACCACTGACTACTCAGGTAAGATTACTTCGTGTTTTAGAAAACGGTGAATTTATAAAAGTAGGTTCATCTCAGGTTCAAAAAACCAATGTCCGCATTGTTGCTGCAACCAATGTGAATTTATTTAATGCTATAGAAAAAGGTAAATTCCGTGAAGATTTGTACTATCGTTTAAGTACAGTCGAAATTACTTTGCCGCCTTTGCGCGAAAGAAACGATGACATTCATTTGTTATTCAGGAAATTTGTGGCAGATTTTGCTCATAAATATAAAATGCCACCTTTAAGACTTGACGACGATGCTGTTCAGCTTTTGCAAAAATTCAGATGGAGCGGGAATATTCGTCAGCTTCGAAATGTGGCTGAACAGATTTCTGTTTTAGAAACCAATCGCGATATCAATCTTGCGACTTTACAATCTTATTTGCCAGCTGAAGGAAGCAATTTGCCTTCTGTTATCAGCGACAGCAAAAAAGAAAGCGATTTTAGTACAGAAAGAGACATATTATATAAGGTGCTTTTTGATATGAGAAGCGATCTGAACGATCTGAAAAAACTCACTTTAGAATTGATGAAAAACGGATCTTCTAAAGTACAAGATATTAATCCAAATCTAATTCAGAAAATATACGGAAATCAGCAGAACGACAGCGAAATTGATTTTGAAGAAGAACCTAGAACTGCTGTTATGACAACACCTACTGTTCGCGAAGATAACTATCAGATACAGGATGATAATTATTTATTTGCTGAAACTATCGAGGAAGAAGAGGTTTTACGTTTGGAACAAAAAGAAATCGAAATGATCAAAAAATCATTAGAGAAAAACAAAGGAAAACGCAAAGCGGCAGCAGATGAATTGGGTATTTCCGAAAGAACTTTATACCGCAAAATCAAGCAATTCGATTTATAAAAATAATTAAATTACAATTTCGAATTCCAAATTCCAATTACCTATATTTGGCTCAATTGGAATTTGGAATTTAAAAATTGGGATTCCCTCTTAAATATTATGAAAAAAATATATTCTCTTTTCGCATTATTAAGCCTTTTTATGTTAAGTGGCTGTTCTGTTTACAACTTTACAGGAACTGGAAAAATCGATGCCAAAACATTTCAAGTCAACTTTTTTCAGAATAATGCCGATTTAATTGAACCTGGAATCGATAGGACTTTCACCTTGGCTTTACAGGATTTGATTATGAACCAAACGAACTTAAACTTGGTTAGCAATGGCGGTGATTTGGTCTATGAAGGAGAAATTATTGATTACAGAATAACGCCCATGACGGCAACTGCTGTAGATGCAAATGGCCAAGCAGGAGCAGCCCAAAACCGTTTATCGATTCGTGTCAATGTAAGATTTATGAATAAAAAGAAGGAAACAGATGATTTTGAAAAGGCTTTTGAATTCTATTATGATTTCCCTGGACGAGACTTACCGACAGGTTCTGTTTTAACTGAAGCAATTAGAGTTATTTTTGAAAGAATCACACAGGACATCTTTAATGAGTCATTGGCAAAATGGTAGTTTTACTTGCTTGTCGAATCGTTTAATCGATTAAACAGCTAAAAAACAAATCAATGATTAAACAATTAACCAATTAAACCAAAAAATAAAGAATGAACGTTAGCGATTATACCTACTTAATGAACAAACCCGATGCTATTACAGAAAAGCAAGCGGATGCATTAGGCAGTGTTTTGAATGAATTTCCGTATTTTCAAAGTGCGCGTGCATTGCGATTAAAAGGACTTTACAATCAAAATAGTTTTAAGTATAATTATGCTTTAAAGGTAACTGCTGCATATACTGCAGATCGTTCTGTTTTATTTGATTTTATTACTTCTGAAGCTTTTACTTCTATTCAGAATGATTTCTACGAACAAAAATTGAGAGATCTTCTCGAAATTACCGTTTTTGATAGTGAAATTATTTCGCCTGAGCAAATCCAGAAAGCTATTGAAATAAAGACAGAACTTGAGGAACAGCCTGTTCAAGATACAATTAAAGAAACTGCAATTTCTTCAATTGAAACTCCTTCGGTTATAAAAATCGAAGAACCAATAAAAACTCAGGAGACAATAAAAGCTGAAGAACCCATAATTACTGAAGAACCTAAAAAAGTTCCTGAAATTGACCCTTCTATTTTCCTTGCCATAAAAGAAGCACATTCGGTTACCTTTGAGAAACCAGTAATAGAAGAAGAGCCTAAAAAACTTCCAGAAATAGATCCGTCTATTTTTCTTGCAATCAAAGAAGCCCATTCGGTTACTTTTGAAAAACCGGTAATCGAAACCGAAAATAAGGTTGATTCTGCAGATTCAATTTCAAATATTGAAAAAGAGGAAGAAGAAACTAAAGCTTTAGTTGAAGAAATAGAAGAAGAAACAATAATAAAGGAAGAACCTAAAATTGATCGTGTTGAAAATTCTATTTTAAGCTCGATAAAAGTTTCTGAAACTCCTTCTGTCACCGATCCTGAATCTATAATTGCAGTTGAAGAACATAAATTTGATCGTATTGAAAATTCTATTTTAAGTTCGATTAAGGAATCAGAAGCTGCAACTGCTGAACAACAGTCTGCAAAAACCGAGGAAATAAAAGTTGATCGTATTATAGAAGAACCTGTTTTAAATTCGGTCGAAGAAGATGAAGATGACAGCGTTATCGAAGAAATGATCATTCCGGAATTTAAAATGAATACCATTGAACGATCTATACTTTCTTCGATTAAAGAAGCTGAAACAAAAACACCTGAAGAACCAAAAGAAGAAATTCTAGAAGTTCTGCAATCTGAGGATAAAGACGAAGAGGAAATTCAGGAAGAAAATGAGGAACCAATTGAAGAAATAATCGAAGAAGAAGAAGAACCTAATGAACCTGCAAAAACCGCAGCAGAGCATTTAGAAATCGGAAAACCTTTAGATTTTTCTCTTAACGAAAAACATTCATTCCAAGAATGGCTTCAATTATCTCGTACAGAACCAATTGACCGCTCAAACGAAGTTTCTCCAGAAGAAAAAGCTAAAATTGAAGCGGCAAAAGAAGAAGAAAGACAGAAAAAGGCTGAAATTATCGATAAATTTATCGAAAACAATCCAAAAATTTCTCCAATAAAACCTGGCAACAGTGCTCCAGCAGTTCAAATTGAGACCAATATAGAGGACAATTCATATTTAATGACAGAAACTTTGGCTAGAGTTTATCTGGAACAAAAGAAATATACAAAAGCAATTCAGGCATATGAAATATTAATTTTGAAATATCCAGAAAAAATTACTTTCTTTGCAGACCGCATATCGGATATTAAGATTTTACAACAAAATAACAATAACAATAATTAAGTAATGAGCACATTTTCAATTTTTTTAGTTTTAATCACAATAGTTTGTTTTCTATTGATCGTAGTTATCATGGTACAAAACCCTAAAGGAGGCGGATTGTCTTCTACTATCAGCGGAACGCAAATGTTAGGTGGAGTACAAAAAACAACTGACTTTTTAGATAAAAGTACTTGGACTTTGGCTACTGTTTTAATTGTGCTAATTTTACTTTCAAGCTTAAGCTTCTCTGGATCTTTAAGCGATACTGAATCTAAAATCATTGACAAAACTGAAGCTCCTGTAAATGCACCTGCAGCTCCAGCACAAGGAACTACTCCTGCTCCTGCGACACCAGCACCTGCAGCGAAATAATTGTAGCTCGATATAAAAATCTAATGCCAGCCTGTCAAAGCTGGCATTTTTTTTAAGAAAAAATGTCAGTTTTTCTAGCGTGGCACAATTTCTGAAAGTTTATAGAACAAAAAAAAAAGTATAACTTATTAATAAATATAAAAATCATGGCTTTAAACATTAAACCGCTTTCAGACCGCGTACTTATTGAGCCTGTTGCAGCTGAAACCAAAACTGCCTCAGGTATTTTTATTCCAGATACTGCCAAAGAAAAACCTCAAAAAGGTACTGTTGTAGCAGTAGGAAACGGAACTAAAGATCATACTATGACTGTAAAAGTTGGAGACACTGTTCTTTATGGTAAATATGCAGGAACAGAGTTAAAACTAGAAGGCACTGATTACCTAATCATGCGTGAGGATGATATTTTAGCGATTATCTAAAAATATTGTATTAAGTACGGAGTATTACAAATTAAGAACTTCATTTAACTTGAAACAAATCAAACTTTAAACAAAAATTAAAATGGCAAAAGACATAAAATTTGATATTGAAGCACGTGACGGTTTAAAACGTGGTGTTGACGCATTAGCAAATGCTGTAAAAGTAACTCTTGGACCAAAAGGTCGTAACGTAATCATCGGAAAATCATTTGGTGGACCGACTGTTACTAAAGATGGTGTTTCTGTTGCAAAAGAAATCGAATTAAAAGACGCATTAGAAAATATGGGTGCGCAAATGGTGAAAGAAGTGGCTTCTAAAACCAATGATTTAGCTGGAGACGGAACTACAACTGCTACAGTTTTAGCTCAAGCGATCGTAAAAGAAGGTCTTAAAAACGTTGCTGCAGGTGCAAATCCAATGGATTTGAAACGCGGTATCGACAAAGCTGTTGAAACTATCGTGGCTGACTTAGCAAAACAAGCTAAAGTGGTTGGAAGCGATTCTGACAAAATTCAGCAAATTGCTTCTATCTCTGCTAACAATGATGAAGTTATTGGTGAATTAATCGCTACAGCTTTCGCTAAAGTTGGAAAAGAAGGTGTTATCACTGTAGAAGAAGCTAAAGGAACTGATACTTTCGTTGACGTTGTTGAAGGTATGCAGTTTGACAGAGGATACCTTTCTCCTTACTTCGTAACAAATCCGGAGAAAATGGAAGTTGAATTAGACTCTCCATACATCTTATTATATGACAAAAAAGTTTCTTCTTTAAAAGAATTACTTCCAGTTTTAGAGCCAGTTGCACAATCAGGAAAACCATTATTGATTATCGCTGAAGATGTTGACGGAGAAGCTCTTTCTACTCTTGTAGTAAACAAATTAAGAGGTGCTCTTAAAATTGCTGCTGTAAAAGCTCCAGGTTTTGGGGACAGAAGAAAAGCAATGTTAGAAGATATCGCAATCTTAACTGGAGGTACCGTTATCTCTGAAGAAAGAGGATATACTCTTGAAAATACAACTATCGAAATGTTAGGAAATGCAAAAAGAGTTTCTATCGATAAAGACAATACAACTATCGTAAGCGGTGCTGGTGAGGCTGATATCATCAAAAATCGTGTAAACCAAATTAAAGGTCAGATGGAAACTACTACATCTGATTACGATAAAGAAAAATTACAAGAGCGTTTGGCTAAATTAGCTGGCGGTGTTGCAGTTCTTTATGTTGGTGCAGCTTCTGAAGTTGAAATGAAAGAGAAAAAAGACAGAGTAGATGACGCCTTACACGCAACTCGTGCTGCTGTAGAAGAAGGAATCGTTGCTGGTGGTGGTGTTGCTTTATTAAGAGCGAAAATTGCTTTGGCTGACTTAAAAGCTGACAACGCTGACGAAGCAACTGGAATTCAAATCGTTTCTCGCGCTGTTGAAGCTCCATTAAGAACTATCGTTGAAAACGCTGGTCTTGAAGGATCTGTTGTTGTAGCAAAAGTTTCTGAAGGAAAAGGTGATTTCGGATACAATGCAAAAACCGACGAATATGTAGATATGCTTACTGCAGGAATTATCGATCCTAAAAAAGTAACTCGTGTGGCTCTTGAAAACGCTGCATCTGTTTCTGGAATGATTTTAACTACAGAATGTGCATTAATTGATATTAAAGAAGAAAATGCCGGAGCCGGAATGCCAATGGGAGGCGGAATGCCAGGAATGATGTAATCATTCCCTTCTTAAAACTTTAAAGCGCTGGATTTTTATCTGGCGCTTTTTTTTATAGCCACGAATTCACGAATTATTTTTTTCTAATCTTTACATATACTTTTATCTGCCACAGATTACACAGATTAAAAGAATTATAAATCTGTTCTAAACTTATTTTACACAAAGCATTCGTGTAATTAATTACAACTATTTTTTAAACACAAAGATTTGAAGAAATAATTCGTGAATTCGTGGCATTTTTTTTCACACAAAGCATTCCCATAATTAATGATAACTATTTTCAAACGCAAAGATTAGAAAAAAAATAATACGTGAATTCTTGGCTATCACTTTATTTAACATTCTCTTTTTCTTTAAAAAAGCTGTTATCTATACCTTTGCGATTCTATTTAAAATTGCAAAATGAGAAAATTTACAACTCACCTTTTATCTTTTACATTTTTACTTCTTACAACTTTTTTACAAGCCCAAAACAGCAAAGACAATTATGTAGTTTTAGTTTCTATGGATGGATTTCGTTGGGATTATGGCAAAATGTATAATCTTCCAAATCTGAAGCAAATTGAAAAAGAGGGTGTTCATGCAAAATCAATGAAACCGTCTTATCCTAGTAAGACTTTCCCAAATCATTATTCTATCGTTACGGGACTTTATCCAGATCATCACGGAATTATCAATAATATTTTTTACGATTCTTCTCTAAATCAGTCTTTTTCATTATCAAGCAATGCTAAAAATGATTCAAGATTTTATGGTGGAAATCCGATTTGGAATTTGGCTGAACAGCAAGGTGTAAAAAGTGCTTCTTTCTTTTGGCCAGGTTCTGACATTGACAAAAGGAATCCGAGCTATTTCAAAAATTACGATGGTAAAGTCCCATATGGAGCCAGAATAGATACGGTTATGAAATGGCTACAGCTACCAGAAAAACAGCGCCCACATCTAGTGACTTTGTATTTCGACGAACCAGATCATACAGGCCATAATTTTGGGCCGCTTTCGCCAAAAACTGAAAAAACAGTAATCAAAATGGATTCCATTATTGGAGAAATATCTAAAAAACTAGATCAGTTGCCTATTGGAAAACAAATCAATTTGATTGTCGTTTCAGACCACGGAATGGCCACTATCAGCAATGATAAAAAAGTAGCAGTGTTAGATTACCTAAAACCAGAATGGTTGGGTTATAAAGACGTAATTAATCCGATTATGAGTATACAGGCAAAAGCTGGTTATCAGGATTCAATTGCCAATGCTTTGAAAAAAGTGCCCCATATTAAATTCTGGAAATCAACTGAGGTTCCAAAAAGATTGCATTATGGTACAAATCCTCGTGTGCACGATTTTGTAATTGAAGCCGATAAAGGCTGGAGTTTAGTAAGCAAAGAAAGCACTCATATAAATGGCGGAACGCATGGCTATGACAATAATGAAAAAGATATGCATGCCATTTTCTACGCAAAAGGTCCTGCGTTTAAAGTCAATAAAAAAATAAAAACGTTTCAGAATGTTTCGGTTTACCCTTTAATTGCTCATATTTTAGGTTTACAAGTAGGTGAAATTGATGGAAAATTGAGCGATGTTGAGAATGCGCTTCGCTAAAATTAGATAATGTGTCAATTTGATAATTAGATAATTTTTGAATTGGAATAATTTAACAAACTGAATTGCCTCCAGCTTTAGCTGGAGGTTCACGTATTTAAACAACTTGAAAGGCTTTAGCCAAACTAGCAAGTTTGGCTAAAGCCTTTTTCTTATGCACTTTTTATTCCTCCAGCTAAAGCTGGGGCAACTCAATTTATCTATTCCATAATCGAATGTAATCCTGAGCGGAGTCGAAAGTCGCTCCAATTAGTATGTAAGCTTCTACTTCGCTTAGCCTGACAAAACTGAATTAATTATAGAAAACCAAACCCGACAGGTTTTAAAACATGTCGGGTTTATTGCAATATTAGAGTTTTCTAATTGGAATTTTCTAATTGTCAAATTACCACATTCTCTAATTAAAAAGCCGTTGAAACAGAAACTGATTTCCAGCTTTCCAATTCTGCTTGAACACTTGCTATTTTTTGATTCGCCATATTATAAGCATCTTCGCCCAAAAATAAGTGTAATGGCGGATTCTGGTCGTTACTCACTTTGATTAAAGCTTCCGCTAATTTCACAGGATCGCCCGGCTGATTTTGATTGATATCTTCTTTGTGCGCACTTTCAGATTGTCTCACTTCTTTGTACTCTGCAATTGGATTTTCAGGCAACAATAATGAACTGTCTTTTAAGAAATCGGTTCTAAAATAACCCGGATAAACGATTGTTGCATGAACTCCAAACGGTTTTATTTCTGCCGCTAAAGATTCTGTCAAGCCTGCAACTGCAAATTTTGTAGAACAGTAAATTCCCCAACCCGGAAATTCTCCATAATAACCGCCAACAGAAGAAATATTGAAGATATGCCCCTTTTCATTGGCACGAAAAACTGGCATTGCATTTCTAATTACATTTAATAATCCGAAAACATTTACTTCGTAGTTTTTTCTTGATTCTGCGTCGCTTAATTCTTCTAATGCGCCTAATAAGCCATAACCCGCATTATTGACCAAAACATCAATTGTTTTAAAATGGTTTACGGTTTTGTCAATTGCATTTTTAACACTTTTTTCGTCTATCAAGTCCATTTCTAAAGGAAGAAAACTTTCCGACAAACCGCCCAATTCTTTAACTAAAGAAGCTTCACTTCTTGATGTTGCTGCTACTTTATAACCTTCTGCTAATAATTTTTTAGCTAATTCTAATCCAAGTCCTTTTGAAGCACCTGTGATAAACCAAACTTTTTTATTGTCCATGATTTTAATTTTTTACGTTATAATTATAGGACAAAGTTACAAGTGAAGTACTTCTCAAATATTGAAGCAATCAAACAAGAAGTTGCAAAAATCAAACAATTTCTACTAAACGATAGTTTTTTGGCGAAACTCGAACATTTTTCTTGAAGAAATTAATAAAATGAGATAATTCTTCGAAGCCTAAACACCACGCAATTTCATTAATATTCCAATTAGTTTGCTTCAATAAAATCATGGCTTCTTGAACAATTCTCTCTCCAATAATCTGAGAGGTTGTTTTTCCAGTTGTTTCTTTTAATGCCTTATTCAAATGGTTTACATGCACATTTAACTGATTTGCATATTCCGAAGGTGAGCGAAAATTAATCTGCTGAGAAATCGATTCAACAGGAAATTGTCGTTCTAACAATTCTAAAAACAAAGAAGAAACACGAATTGTAGCGTTCGATTTACTGTATAATGAAGCAGTTACAGTTTGCGTTTTTAAAGCTAGGTGAATAATCTCAAAAACAAGATTTCTAAGCACATCATATTTAAAAGCATAATCAGAATTGATTTCATCAAACATTTTTAAATAAATCGTTTTTAAAGATTCTGCCAATTCAACAGAAACTGGAACAACAGGATTCCCGCCTGGCTGGAACAACGGATATTCTTTTAAATTCCCAAACTGGCTAAAAAAAGCATCAGTAAAAATGCAGAAAAACCCAGTCTGGTTTTCATCGATATGTTCCCAACTATATGGAATTTGGGGATTAGCAAAGAATAAAGCCTGATTTTCTATCGAAACAACTTTATCAGCATAATGCACTTTATTTTTTCCAATAATTAAACTGATTTTATAAAAGTCTTTTCGCGTATAAGGCAAAGGATTACAAGTACTTCCAATGTAATCATCCAGCTTAAAAACATTAAAATGTCCGATCTCTTTTTTTAGATTTTCGGGCATTCCTTTTATTTTTACTGTATAAAAATCCTCTAAAGTTTCTGTTAGTTTCATTTTACAAAGTTACAAAAATCAAACATTCTATAATTAGAAAATTTGTCAATTAGAAAATACGATAATTTCGGATAATGTTTTAATTGTCACCCTGAGCGATCCCGAGGCTTTGGGAAGGACGCTCCAATTGGCATGTGGGCTTCGACTCCGATCCGCCCGACAAACCTATAAACATAACAAACCCGACAGGTTTTTAAAATCTGTCGGGTTTGTTGTTACAAAACGTTAGACGCACTGCAGTGCCTCTCTACAGATACACGGTGCCAATATCATTATCTAATTATCAAATTGTCACATTTTCTAATTAACTAACCACTTTATAAGTAGGATCGTCAATAACATTCACCTTAATAACGGCATCAGCATTTTTTAGCAATTGTCTGCAGTCGGCGCTTAAATGCTCCAACTCTACAGTTTTGTTGAGCTGATTGTATTTCTTAGTAATATTGTTCAAAGCTTCAATCGCCGACATATCTGAAACACGGCTTTCTTTAAAATCGATTATAATATGGTCCGGATCATTTTGAATATCAAATTTCTCTAAAAAAGCAGTAGTAGAACCAAAGAATAACGGCCCAAAAATTTCGTAATGCTTTATTCCGTTTTCGTCAATATACTGTCTTGCGCGAATTCTTTTAGCACTTTCCCAAGCAAAAACCAAAGCCGAAATAATCACACCAATTAAAACCGCCAATGCCAAATTATGCAATACAATTGTAATTAAAGCCACTAAAATTCCAACAAAAATATCATGTTTGGGCATTTTATTAATAATCCTGAAACTTGCCCATTCAAAAGTGGTAATGGCCACCATCATCATAACTCCAACTAAGGCTGCCATTGGCAATTTTCCAATTACAGGCGCTCCAAAAAGTATAATCATTAAAATAGCCAAAGCGCCAATAATTCCCGCAAGTCTGGCTCTTGATCCTGCTCCAAGATTTACCAAAGTCTGCGCAATCATTGGGCAGCCGCCCATTCCGTAGAAAAAACCATTTAGAATATTCGAACTTCCCTGCGCTATACATTCTCTGTTGCTGTTTCCTCGTGTTCCAGTAATTTCGTCAACTAAATTTAGCGTAAGCAAACCTTCCGTCAAACCAACCGCTGCAACAATTACCGAATACGGAAATATCACTTTTAAAGTTTCGAAAGAAAACGGAATATTCGGGACATGAAATGGAGGAAATCCACCTTGAACCGAAGCGATATCTTCTACGGTTTTGGTTTCGATATTAAAAATAATTACGATTGCAAAAACGACCATAATAGCCACTAAAGATGCTGGAACTGCTTTTGTAATCTTCGGAAAAACCAAAACAATCGCAATTGTCAAAGCAACCAGACCTAACATAATATATAAAGGAGTTCCCTGAAGCCAAGCAACCTGACCATTAACAACCGTTTTAAACTGCTCCAACTGCGACATAAATATCACAACAGCCAAACCATTTACAAAACCAAACATAACGGGCTGTGGAACTAATCGAATAAATTTTCCTAGTTTAAAAAGTCCGATGCAGATCTGGACAACACCGCCGAGGGCAACGGCGGCAAAAACATATTCTATTCCGTGCGACTTCATCAAGGCAATCAAAACAATTACTGTTGCTCCTGCTCCGCCCGAAATCATTCCGGGTCTTCCTCCAAAAATAGCCGTCACCAATCCCGCAATAAAAGCAGCGTATAAACCAACCAATGGCGGAAATCCAGCCAAAATAGCAAACGACAATGATTCTGGAATCATAGTCATGGCAACAGTCAAACCTGCTAAAATTTCGTTTTTATAATTGACTTTCTGGCTAAAATCGAAGAGTTGGAACTTTTTTTTCATGGCGTAAAATTAGAAAAATAATACGCAAAAGAGTAAACCTTTTATACGATAAAAAGTTATTGAAAAACACTGGAAGAAAAACAGTCAAATCAGGCTAACTGCTCTAGAAGAAAAAGAAAAATAGAAAGTATAAAACTTAGCATTTCAGATTGGTTTTGAAATTAGAATATTACACAAAATACTTACAAAAATCAGAAATATATTAGCGTATTTACACCTGTTTTTACAAATGCAAAACTATTCCAATCGCACGCAGGCATAACCTAAATCGCATACATGATTCACAATAGTATCATATTGTAAATCAACACCTTCAATTCTTAAAATTTTATCACAATCTTCCAAATCAAAATTAATTTTATAATTTGGAAACTGATTTTTTATAGAGGCTAGGATATAATCTCGATCAGATTCTTTCTGGACATTTGTTTTAAAAATTTCCACAACCCCATCAGTATCTTTTAATTCTTTAAACTGGTACATTTTATTTTTATTAAAAAGATTTATAGAAACTCAGATCAAAAATAATGGAGAAGCCTTTATTTTAACAGCAATTTTATACCAATGGCGTATGATTTATACGAATGGCGTTGGTATAAATTATTCCTGATAAATGCTTACAAACTATACGATTATATTATTTTTGCCGCTATGACAATTGCAAAAATCTACCAGAATTTTTTTCTACGAAACTTAATCGTAAATACACTTGTTTATTTGGTCATTCTGGCCTGCATTTACGACGAAATAAGACTCAACGGACATAGCTGGTCTTATATTCTCAGCAAAATTGCCATGGGTTATTTCCCTTGCATTGTCTGGATTACGGTTTTTAACATCTGCATCATCAATCCTTTTTTATTTCACAAAAGATTTAAAATCTTTTTTACGCTTCTTGCGGTCTATTGGACTGGTTTTTACTTTTTTATGAATTGGTTTTTTCCGCTTGTTGGGTTAGGAAATTTAAAAGCACTTCAGATTGTATCATTGATCATAAACGGCTGTTTTTTCTATTTTCTGCACATTGTGATTACCAAAAAAATGAGTCAGGCCGATAAAGACATTATGAATTTCAAATCGGAACTTTCGTTTTTAAAACAGCAATTGAATCCGCATTTTTTATTGAATGCCATGAATAATCTTTACGGAGAAGCATTAGCAGAACCAGAAAAAGTTCCAGACCGAATACTGAATCTTTCAGATTTGCTGCGCTATCAAATCGAAGCTTCTAAGAAAGATTTTGTCTTAATGCAGGAAGAAATTGCGTTTATTAAAAAGTATATTGAATATTATACCTTTAGAAACGAAAGACTGGCTGTAACGCAAAACATTGAAGGCGTGCATGATCAAATCGAGATTCCGCCTTTGTTCTTTCTGCCTTTGGTAGAAAATGCGGTGAAGTTTTCGGCCGAAACTGCAGAGCCCTTTATCAATCTGGATTTGAAAGTAGATTGCCGAAATGTATCTTTCACTTTAAAAAACAACTGTTTGGATACTGAATCAAGGCTTTCGAGCACGGGAATCGGAATTGAAAACCTAAAAAGACGTTTGGAAGTATATGGTTTAAAACATACTTTAAGCTGCAAAAAAGACAAAAATATGTTTATCGTAAAATTAAATATATGGCACTTACCTACCGCTGTCTAATAGTTGATGACGAATCGCCGGCCCACAAAGCCTTGATTTCGCACATCTCCAAATTTGACGAACTGGAACATTACGGAAGCGCTTTTAATGGTATGGAAGCCATAAAACTGCTCAACGAAAACCAATACGATATTATTTTTCTTGACATTAATATGCCTGTAATTTCTGGTGTAGAATTGATGGAACTCCAACCCAAACGCCCAATTACGATTGTGACAACGGCTTATTCTGATTTTGCGCTTTCGGCTTACCAAAACGATGCGATTGATTATTTGATGAAACCCATTTCGTTTGATAAATTCTCAAAAGCAATAGAAAAAGCCAAAACCTATCATTCGGGAAATAATCTTAAAAAAGAAAACAACGACGACGAAAAAGTACTTTCTTACCGCTCTAACGGACAAGTAATTGAAACGCCTCTTTCTGATATTTTATATATCGAAAGTCTAGGCAATTATATGAAATTGTACAACTGCAAATTAAAATCTCCAATTGTCATTTACGGTTCGCTCGCGAGCATAAGTGCCGAAATTGACTGTGCACATTTTGTTCAAGTTCACCGATCTTTTATTGTAAATACAACTAAAATTTCTGCTGTTACGACCAAAAATCTCACAATGTCTAATGGCGATACTATTCCTGTGGGAAGGAAGTATCAGATTCTTTTAAATGTTTTTTTAAAGAGATAAACTAAAACACTTAAAACCAAATAATTACAAAATATTTAACAATAAAAACCCGTACAAATACTTAACGCTAACTTTCAAAATTTCATTAATCTTGTAACAATATATTTCTATTTTAAAAAAGGGATGCCGAAAACTTTATAGAGTAGGTTATTTTTAAATATATTGTTTATGAATCAAAATGACATTTTTTTTAGTCTAGACCAACAATTAGCAAACAAGCTAGTAGCAAGTCTTACAATTCCATTAAAAATAGATGTTTTAAACCCAAGGTATTTTAATCCCGGAGCATGGGAAGAAACTGAAATTGATTCTGAAGAATCTTTAGCTTCTGATTTATTTGAAGCCTCACTAAAATCACTTGAATATGCTGAGAACAGGGATGAAACAATTACTGAGGAAATACAAGAAGATGAAGAGTTGTACGAAATAGCAAAAATAGCCATAGATGCCTTTTTAGCTGCTAATCCAACAGAACGTGATCCTACTGATGAAAGTTTTTCAAGTGATTATTCATTTGAGCAGCAAAAAAGTCTTTGGGGTAGAATTAAAAAATATGCAAAAAAAGCAAGTAATTGGTTAAAGAAACAGGCAAAGAAAATTTTAAAAATTAAATCTGTAACGCTAGATAAATTTCTAGTTACAGTAGAGAAAAGACCTGTAATAATAATTTCAAATCCAATTAAGGTAAATGATGTTTATCTTAAGATTGATTATAAAATCACCGTTAAATACGAAATATTTGGTAAAGGAGGAAGAATTTCATTTTCTGATAATTTTAAAATGCCAAATACCGATTTAGATATAAAATTTAAAGTAGACAATCTTAAATACTTTGCGGAACCATATTTTACAAGTTTAAAAATAGTAAAATATATCCTTGGCTTTAAAATAACAATATCATTAGCTCCACTCGTTAATAAAAAAATTAAACCTATGGAAATATTTGATGCGTCAAAATATATTCCTGAAATCCCATGGTTTGAAAAATCTTTTGTTCCCGAACCTCCATTAGGGCTGTTAACTTATGGAAGTGGTCTAAGCTTTGGAGTTAATTTTAAATTAAGAGATTAATTTTCCTTAATAGCGAGAGCAATATTGGGTAAAAATATAAAAACAAAAAAAGAGACTTCTTCACAAAAGTCTCTTTTTCCATTTATATAATATTTTATAAAATCCTATTTCTCTTTAAGCAACTTTTCCAAATAAGAAATCTTCTCTTTTTCCGATTCTAATAAACGCTCATAAAGTTTCTTATTTTCATCATAAGCTTCAATAAGCTTTTCGATTGGATTAAAAGTATATTGATCATGATGACCGAATGCACCTTGGCTATTACTAAAATCAGTTTCATTAAAAGTATTAAAATAATTAATGACTCCTTCGTCACTAAAACTTTTAATAGCCTCTACAGAAACGCCTAAAGCTTCAGCAATTTTATTTAGTCTTTCGTCGTCAATGGTTTCGCTTCCTTCAAGAGTAGAAACATATTGCTGGCTCATGCCAAGGGCAATTGCTAACGCTTCTTGTTTCATACCTCTAAACTCTCTAATTCGGCTGATATTTCTGCCAATATGTTTTGGTTTTGTTGCTGTGCTCATAATTCAAAGATATTTAAAATTCTTCAAAGTTTTTTATTTCAATACAATACCTTTCTATCCAACAAAAGTATCATTTTTCGCACAACTAAAAAAGCTTCACCACTTCGTTTTTGCACTAAATTCACTACAACACCAAAATCTCGCAACGCAAGCAATTATTGGGATTTCAAATTTCGGCAATGATTATTTTTATCTGTTTTAAAACTTACAACAATTGCTTTAATTCTTGATTTTGTGAATTATTTTCTTAAAAAAAATATCAAACTAAGAAACTTTTCTTACTTAATTCTTTAAATTCGCGCCAACCAAACCACTAAGCTACTTACGAACCAATGAACATTTTTAATTTTTTTAGAAGATCAGATATAAAATGTCCGAGATGTCTTGGAAAAAGATTTGTTGATTGGGATGATATCCGCCGTTTAAACCGACAATTGAAATGGGTTCCTGCACCATGCGCCTATTGCGATGCAACGGGAAGGGTCCGCAAAGAAATGCTTTCTAAAGTTGCCGTAGATTGCATGTACCTCACAATCGATTTACCCGAATCTGTAATAGAAAAAATAAAAGAAGGCGATCTTGAAACAATCGAAAAAGGAAAACAACGCGAACTTTTTGTAGATCATCTTATACAATACGCAGAGCATCATTACCATACTCAAAATCTCGATGCAGAAAACATTGCTAATTTGTACTTAGAATTCGAGGCAGAAAAAGCTCCTTTTGCTGTAACCAAAGAAGAATTAATAAAATATATTCAAGGTGTAATCGAACTCAAAAAAACGGTATTACAATAATCTTTGCACCACAACTACTCAAAATCTTTGACCGTTTACAAAAACAGGTAAAAACACCTATAGCCACCCTATTATTTTATCCTAATATTGTATCGAATAATTTTTAGTTAGACAGGTTTTCTAATAGAGAGCTTTTTAATTTTTTGTCACTTTTTTTTTGGAACAGAAAGTGGGATTTCAAATCGCTGGTACCGATTGGAAATTTCACTTTTTTTTGTTCTTAAACGTGATGTTTTTTAACGCAAAGAGCGCAAAGGATTACGCAAAGTTCGCAAAGTTTTTCTCTCGCAGATTTAGCAGATCTAAGAGATTTTGTTTTATCTGCCTAATCTGCAGAATCTGCGGAAAAACTATGTTGCCACAAAGCTTTGCGAACTTTGCGGTTTTATTAAGTCTCGCATTAAAAATTCTTAGCGTACTTTGCGTTAAAAAAAATTAACCGCAAAGAGCGCAAAGGGTCACGCAAGTTCGCTAAGTTTTTCTCTCGCAGATTTAGCAGATCTAAGAGATTTTGTTTTATCTGCCTAATCTGCAGAATCTGCGGGAAAACTATGTTGCCACAAAGCTTTGCGAACTTTGCGGTTTTATTAAGTCTCGCATTAAAAATTCTTAGCGCTCTTTGTGGTAAAAAACATCACTCTTAGAAACCTCTGTTGCTTTATACCTCTGCATCTTTGCACCTAAGAAAAAAGCCTTATTTTTGCGTTCTGTAAAAGCCACGAAATTAAGTCCGCATGACTAGAGAACATTATATTCCGTTTAATAAAGAATTTTTACTGGAACAGCAAATTGCTGCTTTTGCTGAAAATCCGCAAAAGGTTGATGATTTTAAGAAGCTGTTCGAAATTATCGAACACTATTACCATTACGAATCTTTTAATCTTAACCGAAATCTAAAACAGCATTATGCACTCTACGATCCAGATTTAAGCGAAAAGGAACGCGAACAGTTCATCAATAAAAGCAGTTTTCCCGTTTTTAAAGAAACCCTCTTAAAAGTTCTCGAACGCGGCAATTACTACAGAATTAATCAGGAAGCTTTAAACGACGCCTTTCATGAATCTGATTTGATTGGACTGAATCTTTCTATCGATTTTAATGCTTTTAAAGATTTCGAACTTTATGCGCGTGGGCATCACAAGGCGAAAGAAAAAGTCAAAAAATACTTTTTCTGGACCAAAGAAGTCGAAATTGAATATTATGACCGAGTGCTGATTTACCTCAATTACAGCGAAGCAGATTACTTCAAGAAAAAGAAAGTCAAATTAGGCAAAATGCCAATCGATCCAGGGTCTATTGCATTGAAAATCTTTAAACGTGTTCCTAAAAATGATCTTGAAACCATTTTCCCGAATGCCATTCCGAAAATGTCTCTTAAGGACAAATTGCTGCTTTGGGTTCCAGGTGTTTTTGGTGGACTTTCGTTATTAAGCGCCAAGGTAATTCCTGCTTTGATTAACATGTATGATGCTTATCAGACTGGCGAAACCATCGATTTGTTAAACAGTAAAACCTCTTTAAATCAAGGTTTAATTGCTCTTGGGATTTTAGGAGCCTATTGTTTCCGTCAATACAACAACTTCATAAATAAGAAAATCAGGTATTCTAAAACACTTTCTGACAGTTTGTATTTCAAAAATGTCGGGAACAATAGCGGTGCGTTTTATTCTTTATTAAATTCTTCGGAAGAAGAAGCTTTAAAAGAAACAATTCTAGCTTATACATTTTTACACGAAAGCGAAGATTCTTTAACGGCCGAAGAACTGGACCATCAAATTGAATCTTGGTTTAAAACCAAACTAAATACTGATTTGGATTTTGACGTAAACGACGCTTTATTAAAATTAAAAAGCATTGGTCTCGGAATAGAAACTAATGGAAAATGGAATGTGATTCCGATTAATGAAGCGCTTATTGCAATTGATGAACTTTGGGATAATGTTTTTCAGTACAACCAGAAAGTTGATTCTCAAACAACCTAAAAGAAATTTCATTAGATTTACGCATCTAACCTTAAAACCACAAAAATGAGAACATTAGACCAATGGTTTGCAGAATATGCCGTAAGTCATCAGAACCCAACCAACAAAGCGATACATTACATTTGCGTACCTGCCATTTTCTTTTCTATCGTAGGTTTACTTATGAGTATTCCGAGCACGATTATCGCAAATACTTTACAATTAAATGCTCCAATTATTGAAAACTGGGCTTTCGTGGTTCTGCTTCTTGTTCTGGTTTTCTATATCAGATTATCGATTTCTATGGCGCTAAAAATCGCTGTATTTTCCGGAATCTGTTTGGTTATCAATTATTATATCGGGCAAATTGTTCCGTTGTGGGCATTCTCAATAGGCGTTTTTGTTATTGCTTGGATCGGACAATTTTACGGACATAATATTGAAGGCAAAAAGCCTTCTTTCTTAAAAGATCTTCAGTTTTTATTAATTGGCCCTGCTTGGGTTGTTGAGAATTTGTTTTCTAGGAAATAAACAGTTAGTTTCCACAATAATACTGCATTATTGACGAACAATTAAACATAAGTATTCTCTTATTTTTAAAATAAAAATGTACTTTTGATATACCAAAAATAAAAATCATGTTAGAATTAATCTGGGGAATATTAAACGTTATACTGTTTTTAGGACTTCTTGTTTTTTGCGCAAAAAAAGCAGCTGAGATTCGTGCAAAAGTGGGTTTGTCGGTTGCCATTCTCTTTTCTTTTTTTGCTTTATCTTTTATCACAAGGCCAAGTAATGAAGAAAAAGATAAAAAATTTGAATTTGAAAATAGGGAAATCGAAAAACAATCTTCAAATCGCAATACTTATCTTTCAAAAATTACTCTTGAAGACGACTTATGCACAAAATTTCAATTGAATATAATTTGTGATGGTGAAAATGCTCGTTCAGCATTAATTCAGAGAACTGGATTTATAGGTGGTACAGAATGGTCTACACTCTATATTAATATCAATAAAACGGAAAGGGAAAAAACTTTTGAATATCAGATTGGAGGAACTAGAAAATGGAAAATTCTTGGTGTTGAAATATATTCAGAGTATAAAGAATTTAGCGGAATGAACGAATTTAAGCCGCTTTCTAGTGTTCTTTAAATCCTAAATCAATTCTAAAAAAATAAAGGACAAGGAAGAATTTTATCTTTTTTGTCCTTTTCATTTAAAAAGCATTTCTAAAGTTTAAAAATTCAACATATAAAATGAGAAAATTCTTCACAGTAATTACTTGCGTAATTTTACTTTCTTCATGTAAACAAACAGATAATAAAAGCGTTCAAAACAAAGAGACAACAAAGAAAGACAGCACCAAAGTCGAAAGTTCTACACAAACTGCACAATCAAATTCTGATTTATTAGAGCAATTTTCTAAAAACAAAAATGAAATTGTTCTCAAATTAAAAACATTACCCAATAAAGAAGCTGGAAACGCACTATACGAAAAGTATATTGAAGAAAACAATACTTTGTTGGGACAGATAGCCGAAAAAGAATCTGGAATATTGGATAAATTTTACAATGAAGATGAAGCTGATAAAAAAGCTGTAAAGCTTTTAGGTGAAAAACTTAATAAGCATCAATTAGAGTTTTGGGAAATTGGCGAAGGTTATGTAGAAATAGAGCCTGTGCATGATTTTTACTATAGAATTTTTAAAGATTACGTAACGAGCGATTACAAAGAGTATCTGTACTTGAAAAGTGAAGAAAACAAAACGCTTTATTCTGCAGATGCGGGACTTGTTATTTCATTTAAAGATCTAGGCGACAGAGTAATTTCTTGGGAAAATTTCATGACCAAATATCCTGATTCAAAATTAATTTCATCTGTAAAAGACGAATACAAAAATTACCAAATGGATTATTTAGTTGGTCAAGACAATACTCCAACTGCCGAAAGAGCGACGGATGAAAAATATATTTACCCAGAAAACATTCAAGAATTTAACCGATTCATGAAAAAATATCCCAAAAGCCCAACTGTACCTCTAATTAATTTATTTATGGAGAACTTTAAGAGCGAGAGTATTTTCGATTTATTAAGAGCCGAACAGGATAAATTGTAAATTACAACTAATGCTTAGAATATTAATTTTATTTAGCATCATTTCATTTCAAACGGCAAACGCTAATAAATTACCTAATGAAGATGAAAGTGTAACTTTCAAAACACATAAATGTTCTCTTAAAAATGCAACACTTAAATCAGAAAGAACAGAGAAAGATCGGAAATTTATTTTTTGGAAGTTGCGTCATAAAAAAATCATTATCATTGATCAAGTAATTGATGAAAATGGCAATAAAATTTTTAAGAAAAAATCCGTATACATTTGTTCAATGGATGCCTGCGACACTAAAAAGTTTTGTAGAATTAAAATTATTGAAAACGAAATATGGATTTTTCAATATAATAGAAATCCCAAAAAGGCAGTAATAAAGCTTTACGATTCCTGCGGAAAATATTTAAGCCAAAAGAAATGGGATGATGACAAATCATTTGAAGATTATTAACTATAAAACTTAAAACCATGGAAAATAAAAACCAACCTATAACATGTTTTTTGGATAGTAGCCATCATTTTAGGCGTAACTTTATATAAGCAATTTGATTTTAAGAGTTTAAAATTTGAGAATCCAGCAATGGCAGTTATTTACGGTATTGTCTTTTTATTTTCGGTTTATTATATCATTAGAAATTCTAAAAAACAGGCTAAGTAAATTGTAAGTTTGTGGGAAAACTGCAGGAATATAATAATTTAAAAAGCGCATTCTTTTAATAATCAAAAGAATGCGCTTTTATAGTGACCTTGACGGTACAGAATTCGAACCATTTGTTAGACGATTTAAAAATTTTATATGAAGTCTAATTTTGTGAGGTTCGAGTGTAAATCTAAATCCCTCCTAAGTAATGAATTAAAAAAGCTTATTTTTGAAAAGAAGAAAATACTTAGATTTATCAGGTGTAGCCAAAAGTAGAATGTCGGATCATATAAGTTAGCAACAAGCTTAAACAAGATGAACATACCAAAAACAACAGATGATTTTCAAAAAGAATTTTATTTGTCTATTGACTTAATGGATAAAATAGGAGATTTAAGAATAAGAAAACTTATTGATAGATTGGATAACGTTATGGATGAAATAATTGTAAGTGCCATAATTAAAATATTCGAAAATGTAGATAGACCAAGCACTCAATATACCGACCAAAAATATGCTGGAATAATATTAATTAAGCTAAAGCCAAAAACACAAAATGATTTAAGTACTATCCTAAAATCTACAATCGAAAATTGGAACAAAAGTGTTAAAGAATTCCCTTTTTGGCTAAAAGAAAATTATGGACTCGAATCACTCAAAAATACATTGACTGAATTTGATGCTAAAAAATTGAATGACATCCAAACTGAAAAAATAAAAACAATGAAATGGTGGCTGAAAATTTAAAATTGTACTAAAAAATCAATAGATAACAGTTCTTTCAATCGATTTTAGGATTTAGTGGGATTATTTGTTTTTAGTTATATTTTAGTTAAACCGAAAAAAAATCATTTTCATAGCCCGTAAACCTCTTGTAGAGTCAAAACGTTATAAGCCATTTCATAAACTGGCAAGTATAACAGAAATTTAAAATATGCGAGATAAAAACAGAATAAAACCCATTATTGAAAAACTTGAAAATCTGTGGCTTTCAAATCCTGATTTTAGATTAGGACAACTTATTATGTGCATAATAAAGCCTGAGGAAGCTAATCCAAAAATATTCTATCTTGAAGATGATGAGTTCTTAACGAAATTGAATGAACTTGAAAAACGATGGAACGAAATTAAAGAACAAGAAGATGAATAGAGCTATTTCTCGAGTGCCAAATTCGAAAAAAGCCTTAATTTAATCTCAAACCATTTGTAGTACGAGAATGTTATGTACAGGAAAAACCAAAAAAAACAATGAGGAAATTTATAATAATAGCAGTAATCTTTATTAATTTTAGTTTTATAAATCTTGGAATGGATTATTCAATTGAAGCTAATGTGAAAACAAAATGCAAAGATAATTTTCCTCCAAGATTATCATTCTTCTTTGAACAAATTGGAGGTTTTGGAGATAAAAGCATGGTTGCTCAAGTAGAAAAAATTCTAAAGATTGATCTCTCAACATTTCAAGATTATGATTATATGGATAATGAAGAATCACCAGATAAGTATTGGAAAAACATAACCACATTCGAAGCTGTAATCAATAAATTAATTTTAAAAATTAATACAAATCCAAAATATTACGAAAAGGTAAAATACAATCCAATAAAACCAGAATATGCGTTTTCTTCTGATGCAAATGAAATGAAGAAGATTAAAGCTAAAGAACAAGAATATGAAAATCATCCAATGTATGGTTATCCATACGATAATAAATATTTAAGTAGTGGAGCTATAGTGGAAGATTTAGAAACACTGAAAGACATATTAAAGTGTTATAAAAAAAATGGAGCAACAAAAATCAAATTGAGTTACAACTAAATTAACTACACTTGACAGCTACTACAACTGGTTAGTCGATTTGCATAATGGATATGCTACCTCATCATTAGTTTAAGTTCAAAACTACATTAGCTTTAAAAGTTGAAAGAGAATCGTAAACCTTTATAGATCCACGATGGGCTTCGAACCAAAATTCCCTGTAAATAGAGGCATTTTCAAAACTAAAAAAAATCCGCTAAATTTTCAAACCATAAAAAAACCTGCAAAGTATACACTTTGCAGGCTTTTCATTTTTTAAGTGACCCCGGAGGGGTTCGAACCCCCAACCCTCAGAGCCGAAATCTGATATTCTATCCAGTTGAACTACGAGGTCAGTTTATTTATGATTTTAGATTATAGATTTTAGATTGCTGATTGGAATCTAAAATCTACAGTCTAAAATCTAAAAATATATTTACGAAAGTAATTTTTTCACAATTGTAGAAATGGTTTTTCCTTCAGCAGTTCCACCTAATTGAGCAGAGGCTAACCCCATTACTTTACCCATTGAAGCAATTCCAGAAGCTCCTGTTTCAGCAATGATTTTTGCCACTACAGCTTCTACTTCTTCCTCGCTTAATTGAGCTGGTAAAAACTTCTCGATTACAGCAACTTGAGCCAATTCTGGTTCAGCTAAATCTGGACGATTTTGCTCTGTAAAGATTCTTGCGCTTTCTTTACGGGTTTTAACCAATCTTTGAAGTAATTTAATCTCATCTTCTTCAGATAAATCTTCTTTAGATCCTGAAGCTGTTGAAGCCAACAATAATTCAGATTTAACAGCTCTTAAAGCTTCTAAAGCTACTGTATCTTTTGCTTTCATGGCGTTTTTGATTTCGTCCATGATTAGTGTTTGTAAACTCATGTTTATATTTTATTAGAATAAGCTAACGCTTATTAATTGATGTATTAATTTGACCCTTCGACTTCGCTCAGGGTGACAATCAGATTCACTTTAAAAACCTATTTAGGAAGTCAAATTTTGAAATTCTGTGCGAAGATAAAAAAAATAACCCGAAAATTAAATCCAATTTTCGGGTTACCCAATATTATGATTCTAAAAATTAATCTACGTTATCGTGCAAAAATGAATTGTTTGAACGTAATTGTAAATCATTATTACTGTCTGTTCCAACAGAGATTCTAGAATTTGTATTATTAGACTGAGAATTAGACAAATCTATTCCTAATCTTTTGTAAGCTGGCTCTTTTTCCAACTCATCGATTCTAGAAACATTGTTATGGAATTTGTAGTTAAATTCTTTTAGTTTCTTTCTTCTTTCTTCTGCTCTTAAACGCAATGTTTCTTCAATAGTCAATTCTAAAGGAGAAACTTCAGAAGTTGTCGTAATATCTGGCTGACTTGCAAAATCTACTCTTGGTTTCAACGTAATGTTTAATTCCTCAGGAATTGTATCTTCAACTACTTTTTCAACTGGTTTAGAAGCCAATAAATCATTTTCAACTTCCATGTACTCTTCTAGAGAGTATTTAATGATTCCGTTATCTGAAACTTCAGTTACAGGAACAAATTGGACTGGATCGTTTACTTTAATATCACGAGTTTCATTTGTCAATTCAAACAGCACTCTGTTATCTTCAACAACTGGCTCTCTTCTTACTGGCTCTTGTTTAAACAACGGAAGATCAAAAGAGAAAGTTGTTTGTTCTTCTCTTTCAAAAACTCTTTGCTGCTGCACTGGCTGTTGCACTTGCTGAACAGCTGGTGTTTCTGGAGATGAAATTGTAAAATCGATATCTGTAATTGGCGAAACGATTTCGAAAGTAACATCTAGATTTTTGATAAACTCAGACATCACCACCAACTCTTCCTGATTGATTGCTGGAGCAACAGCTTGTGCAGTTGGAGTAAAAGTTTCGTCATCATCCATCAAATCAAAAACAACTTTATCTTCCACTTTCGCTGTCGGTGTATCAACAGTTAAGTCGAAAGAAGCAAGTGGTTTATTCGTTAAATTATGAACACTTCTCTGCTCATCTTCTAACGTATGAATGATTTTCTTTGGTTCTGTATTTACAATTTCATTTTGTTGTTCTACATCAAATCCTGTAGCGATAATAGTTACAGCAATGGCTTCACCAAGAGTTTCGTCTTCACCAACTCCCATGATAATATTAGCATTGTAACCCGCTTCAGCTTGAATGTGATCGTTGATTTCTCCAATTTCATCCAAAGTAATCTCATTGGTTCCAGAAACGATAAGCAACAATACGTTTTTGGCACCCGTAATTTTATTGTCATTTAACAATGGAGAATCTAATGCTGAAACAATAGCATCTTTAGCTCTGTTTTCGCCTTCTGCTACAGAAGATCCCATAATCGCAGTTCCGCTGTTTGCTAAAACAGTTTTTGCGTCACGTAAATCGATATTTTGAGTATAGTGGTGCGTAATTACTTCGGCAATACCTCTAGAGGCAGTTGCCAAAACTTCATCCGCTTTAGAGAATCCTGCTTTAAAACCAAGATTTCCGTATACTTCTCTTAATTTATTATTGTTGATTACAATTAAAGAATCTACCTGCTTACGCAATTTCTCGATTCCAATAACTGCTTGCTCTTGACGCACTTTTCCTTCAAACTGAAAAGGAATTGTCACGATACCAACTGTTAATATTTCTCTTTCTTTTGCTAATTGAGCAATCACGGGAGCTGCACCAGTTCCAGTTCCTCCACCCATACCAGCAGTGATAAACACCATCTTAGTATTTTTATCCAACATTTTTTCAATATCCGAAATACTTTCGATAGCCGACTGCTGTCCAACGTCTGGGTTTGCTCCTGCTCCTAATCCTTCAGTTAAATTAACTCCTAACTGAATCTTATTGGGTACTGAACTATTTTGAAGCGCTTGCGAATCGGTATTACAAACGATAAAATCTACGCCTTTAATACCTTGTTTGAACATGTGGTTTATTGCGTTACTTCCGCCCCCACCTACACCTATTACTTTGATTACATTTGATTGATTTTTTGGTAAATCAAATGAAATACTTCCAAATTCTGAGTTGCTCATCATCTTTTTGGTTTTTTGAAATTCTTATTAAGTACATTTTTTACTTCTTGACTTGGGGCAAGAAATAATCCTTCTCTTTTTATTATTCTGCGTTGTCTAAAAATTCTTTGATTTTGTCGACATATCGATCAAAAAATGATCTTCTTATTTTGGTTTCAGTAGATTCATTTTTAGGCACCTTTTGACTTACGGTTTCTCTAGGCTCTTCAATGGTTTCTACTTTCTCAACGTAGTTTTCTTCAACTTCGTATCGCTGTACTGGAGGAGCAGTTCTGTAAACAACTTTTGGCTGTTCTTTAACCAGTTCCATTCTAACAGCACTTTGCGAACTGTTTTCTATACTGTTCATTACTAATCCTACTGCCGTTGCAAATAACGGGCTAGAGATTTCTTCACTAGAGTTTCCTGCCAAATGCTCGTTCGGATAACCAATTCTAGTATCCATTCCTGTAATGTATTCTACCAGCTGTTTGATATGCTTTAATTGTGCACCTCCACCTGTTAATACAATTCCAGCGATTAATTTTTTACGAGGATCTTCATGTCCATAAGCTTTAATCTCTGCAAAAACCTGTTCTACAATTTCCACAACTCTTGCATGGATGATTTTAGATAAGTTTTTAAGCGAAATCTCTTTTGGTTCTCTTCCTCTTAAACCTGGGATAGAAACGATCTCATTGTCTTTATTTTCTCCTGGCCAAGCAGATCCGAATTTTATTTTTAAAAGCTCAGCTTGTTTTTCAATAATTGAACAGCCTTCTTTGATATCATCTGTAATTACATTTCCTCCAAAAGGAATTACTGCAGTATGACGAATGATGCCATCTTTGAAAATAGCCAAATCTGTTGTTCCGCCCCCGATATCGATAAGCGCAACACCAGCTTCTTTTTCTTCTTGGCTTAAAACAGCATCAGCCGAAGCTAATGGTTCTAATGTCAATCCAGATAATTCAATTCCTGAACTCTGGATACATCTTCCAACGTTTCTGATTGAAGAAGCCTGACCAACTACAACGTGAAAACTAGATTCTAATCTTCCACCGTACATTCCGATTGGTTCTTTTATTTCAGATTGCCCATCGATTTTGAATTCTTGCGGTAAAACGTGAATAATTTCTTCTCCCGGTAACATCGCCAGTTTATTCACCTGATCGATTAGGAGCTGAATATCTTTTTCGCCAATTACTTCTTCTGGATTGTTTCTGCTGATGTAATCGGTATGTTGGATACTCCTGATGTGCTGTCCGGCAATACCCACAACCACATCTTTTATTTTATATCCTGAATTATTTTCTGCTTCGAGAATCGCTTGCTGTATCGATTGTATCGTCTGCGTAATGTTGTTTACTACTCCTCTGGCAACACCCAAGCTTTTGGATTTGCCAATGCCCAAAATCTCCAACTTACCATATTCATTTTTTTTGCCAATCATGGCAACGATTTTGGTTGTTCCAATATCTAGACCTACTGCAATGTTATCTTTTTCCATTTTCTATTATTTAGTGCAAACTACTTGTTCCGTAAACCTAAGGTCAATTTTTTTGTATTTGTATAACGAACTATCTAAAACTGCTTTTTGAAAGAAGGCTTTATAGTTTCTAAATTTCTTATCAACATTCATCGTTCTGCCAAAATCTATGAAGTAATCATAGTTACGATTAAACATTTTTAAGCTTCCATTCGGCATAATCTCTATAGCAATGATGTTTTTTTTCAAAAACGCATCGTCATAAATTGTGCGAAATAAAGCTGCTAAATCTTCGTTATTTTTTTCATTTATTGCCCCTGAAACAAGAGGAACTCGCGCAGTGAAATTGTCCGACAAGGGCATTTTATTACCCTCATAGTCAATATAAAAAGAAGCGCCGCCATCATAAACTCTTGCTATGGGCGTCTTCTGTTTTACTACTGCTTTTAGAACTCCATCAATACTTACAAAAACATTTGACTTCTCAATCATGTCTTGCGTATCGAGGGTTTTCTCTATCTTATTCAAATCTAGTTCATCTTTTCTAATACTGGAAGCGTCTCTTTTATTTTCTATCAACAATTTATTAACCGTTTCTGGCTTCACAAAAAGCGTATTTTCTCCTACAAAAACGACCATCGATTTTTTCAATTTTCTATCGCCATTTCGATGCTGTGCGAAGGAATATAAAAACAAAACCAGTCCGAAAATAAGTACTAATCTTATATTTGTCCAATTAAATATTTTCATTTAAAATCTTTTTAATTGAAGGAACCATTTCTCCCAGATCACCAGCTCCAATTGTTACAATAATAGGTGCATCACTGGCTTTGATTTCACCTAATAAATCTTCTTTTGCAACAATTTTTTTGTTCGAATTTGTCATTTTACCCAAAAGCCACTCAGAAGTCACTCCTTCCATCGGAAGCTCTCTAGCAGGGTAAATATCCATCAGAAACACTTCATCAAACTGCGATAAGCTTTCTGCAAATCCGTCAACAAAATCTCTTGTTCTGCTGAATAAATGCGGTTGGAAAATTGCCAAAACTTTACGCCCTGGATACAATTCCCTAACTGCCTGATGAACAGCATTTATTTCTGTTGGATGATGCGCATAATCATCAATATACACTAAATTTTCGCTCTTAATCTGATACGAAAAACGTCTTCTAATTCCGTTGAATGAAGCAATGGCTTTTGCAATAGAATCGGTCGGGGTGCCGTAAGTTTTAGCCATCGCAATAGCCATCAATCCATTCATTAAATTGTGTTTTCCAGGCAGTCCGAAACGTAAATCCTTCATGATTTCTGATGGCGTTTGCACGTCAAAAACATAAGCCCCATCTTCAATACGAACATTATAAGCCTTATATACAGCATCTTCATTTATAGCACATTGAACACCGTCTAAAGGCAATTCTTTGGTTATAAAGAGATTATTTTTATCTTCAACTTTGGCGGCAAATTCTCTAAACGAAGCCTGAATAGCATCGCTAGTTCCATAGATATCCAAATGATCAGCATCCATAGAAGTAACACAAGCAATATTGGGATGCAAATGCAGGAATGATCTATCAAATTCATCTGCTTCTACAACTGTCACAGTTTTTCCGCTTCCTATTAGATTTGAATTATAGTTTTCTACAATTCCTCCAATAAAAGCTGTTACATCTGCACCGCTTTGAAATAAAATATGCCCAAGAATACTTGATGTTGTTGTTTTTCCGTGTGTTCCAGCAACTGCAAAGCAGAAAGTATCTTTAGTAATGATTCCTAAAACTTCAGCACGTTTTTTAACCTCGTAATTTCTTTCAATAAAATAATTCCACTCAGAATGTGTTTTTGGAACCGCTGGCGTATAAATCACCAATGTGTTCTCTACATAATAATCTTTTGGAATTAAGTTTATATCATCTTCAAAATGAATATCAATACCACTTTCAATCAATTCATTAGTCAGCATAGAAGGTGTTTTATCGTAGCCTGAAACTTTCTTTCCAATAAACTTGAAATAACGAGCCAGGGCACTCATTCCGATACCGCCGATACCAATAAAATAAACGTTTTGTATTTGATTTAAATTCATTTTTATTTGCTTTAAGCATTAAGCTATAGGCTTTAAGCCCTCGCCTATATTTTACTTTTTAATTAACTTCACAATCTCCGCTACAATATCTTGTGTAGCTTTTGGTTTGGCCAGTTTTTTAATATTATCACTTAGCTGTTTTTGTTTTCCGTGATCTTTCAGCAGCGCTTCAAAAACAATGCTAAACTGGCTGTCAAGCTCAGATTCTTTCAACAAAATCGCACCTTTTGCATCTACAATTGCCTGCGCATTTTTAGTTTGGTGATCCTCAGCTACATTAGGTGACGGAATAAAAATCACTGGTTTTCCAACAAGGCATAATTCTGACACCGACGAAGCGCCTGCACGTGAAATTATGACATCTGATGCTGCGTAAACGAAATCCATTCTTTCAATAAAATCAACCACTTTTACATTCGGCTGATTGTATTTTTTATATTCTTCAAAATATAATTTCCCGCATTGCCAGATTACCTGTACATCTTGAGAAAGAAAATTTTGCAATTCTTTTTCGATTAACTGATTAATTCTTCTTGCCCCTAAACTTCCACCTAAGACCAGTAATGTTTTCTTATTCGGATCTAAACCATAAAAAACGATTGCTTCGTCACGTTTGCTTTCGATATCAATTAAATCCTGACGAACTGGATTTCCAGTTAAAACAATTTTCTCTTTTGGGAAAAAACGCTCCAAATTTTGATACGCTACACAAATTGCATTTGCTTTTTTGCTCAACAATTTGTTTGTAATTCCTGGATAAGAATTTTGCTCTTGAACAACCGTTGGTATTCCTGCCGAACCTGCCGCTTGTAATAAAGGTCCGCTGGCGAAACCTCCCGTACCAATTACTACATTTGGCTTGAACTTTTTAATTATTCTTTTTGACTCCAATAAACTGCTTGCCAATTTTAGCGGAAACATTAAGTTTTGTAAAGTCAATTTTCGTTGTAATCCTGCGATCCACAGACCTTTTATTTCGTAACCTGCCTGAGGCACCTTTTGCATTTCCATTTTATCTTTGGCACCTACAAAAAGAAATTCTGCATCAGGAAATTGTAATTTTAATTCATTTGCAATCGCAATTGCAGGATAGATATGCCCTCCTGTTCCTCCTCCGCTAAGTATGAATTTATACTTTGTCATCTTTCTAAAAATTACAACTTTTTAAAAACTTTTTATATTCTAATCTTATTTGTTAAAAACCGCATTCATCGGATTTCTTGAATTATCTTCAATGGAATACAAAGCTTCTTCTTCGTAAATCTCTTCTTTTTCATCAACCGGCAAATCATCTTCTGCCAATTCTTTATCTATTAATCTTTGAAGCGCTTCTTTTCTTCTTGCTTTTTCTTCTTGTTCTTCAGCAATTTCTTCTTCTTTTTTGGTTACGCTGATGATAATTCCAAGAGAGAAACAAGTCATCCAGATAGAACTACCTCCAGAACTTATTAGCGGAAGCGTCTGCCCTGTCACCGGCAATAATTCTACTGCAACCGCCATATTAATCATCGCTTGAAATATCATCGGGAATCCGAGACCGACGACGACTAGTTTTCCAAATAATGTATTGGCTTTATGCGAAGCGATCACAAATCGGAACAACAATAACAAGTAAAGAACCAATATTGCAACTCCGCCAACTAAACCATATTCTTCTACTACAATTGCATAGATAAAATCTGAAGATGATTGTGGCAAGAAATTTTTCTGAACACTTTTTCCTGGCCCTAATCCGCCTAATCTTCCTGATGCAATTGCAATTTTTGCTTTTTCAATCTGATAATCATCTTCATCTGGCTTATCTGTTGTAAAGTTCATAATACGACTTTCCCACGTTGAAACCCTGCTGAAGAATCTTGAATCTGGAAATGCTTTTGCTACCAAAAGGAAAAAAGCCAACATTGCAATTCCCGATCCGATGATAAAAGCAATATATTTTAAAGGATATTTACCAATGAACGTAAGCATCATTACCATTGAAAATATCAACGCTGTGGTTGAAAAATTGGCTGGTAATATTAATGCCAAAGTGATAAATACAGGAATCCAAAGCTGAATAAACGAGGTTTGGAACGGCTCATTTTCTTCTTTGGTTTTCGACAAATAACGTGCAACGTAAATAAACAATACGCTTGCCGCTAAAGTCGAAGTCTGAAACGTAATTCCAATGAACGGCACCTGAATCCAACGGCTTGCATTTGCTCCCGCAATTACAGTCCCTTTCAACAAAGTGTACAGTAATAATAACCAAACCACTGGAAGCGCAATTTTTGAAATTGCTCTGAAATAATGATACGGCACTTTATGAACCCAATAAATAATCAAGAAACCGATACAAACGTGAGCCAGATGTTTTATCAAATACCCCAATGTATTCCCAGTCCCATGACCTATATAGGCTAAATTACTACTCGCACTAAAAACAGGCATAAACGAAAACAACGCCAATAGGGCCACGAATGACCATATTACTCTATCTCCTTTTAGTTTATTTACCAGTTCCTTCATTGTAGATTTCTGATTTTAGATTTTAGATTATTTTCCAAAACCTTCGATTTTATTTGTTGATTCTTTTATTTACTGTTTTTAAACTGCTGACAAAAATGGCTGTTAATTCATTTGCTTCCTTTAGCATTGTCTCCAATTCTTCTTTTGCAATCCACATTTTTTCTTTAATAATCTCCAACCAAAACAAAGTTTCATCTGCTTCTTCTAAGACTATATTCATTTTAGCAATAAATTCTCTATCGCTTCTGGCTCGACAAACTGCTCTATAATTTGCTCCAACAGATGTCCCACTTCTTACTATTTGATTAGTTATTGATCTAATCACATTTGTACTTGGCATTTTTTCAGCCAATTCAATTATCATTAAAGAGAACTTTTTGGTCCTCATTTTCATTTCATCTGTCGTCATAATCAAAAAGAACTTATTTTAATTCAAAGATTAGGAACAATCTAAAATCTGAACTCTAAAATCTAAAATTATAAATTGTGTACCGCTTGTTTGAATTGTTTTCCACGGTCTTCGTAGTTTTCGAATAAATCAAAACTTGCGCAGGCTGGAGACAATAAAACAACATCGCCTTTTTCTGTTAATCTTTGAGCCGTTTTTACGGCATCGTTCATATTATTTACTTCAACCATAATATCAACAACGTTTCCAAAAGCATCGATAATTTTGCGGTTATCGATTCCAAGACAAATAATAGCTTTTACTTTTTCACGCACTAATGACATTAATTCGTTGTAGTCATTTCCTTTATCAACACCTCCAACAATCCATACTGTTGGCGCATTCATACTATCCAAAGCAAAGAAAGTAGCATTTACGTTTGTTGCTTTTGAATCGTTGATATATTGAACGTTCTGTATTTTTAATACTTTTTCTAAACGGTGCTCAACACCTTGGAAATTAGATAGACTTTCACGAATCGTTGCATTTCTAATTTGCATCAATTTAGCTACAGAGCTTGCTGCCATGGCGTTTTTCATATTATGTTTTCCTTCTAACGCAATGTGTTCTGTATCCATTGTAAACTCTTCTTGGTTGATCTTTATTTCCATTTTGTTGTTATTTATAGAAGCCCCTTCATCAAATTTTTTCGTCAATGAAAAAGGAATTAATTTTGCTTTTGTTTTGTTCTTTTTTAACCATTCTGTACTTGCTTCATCATCTGCATCGTAAATGAGATAATCGTTTTCAGTCTGGTTCATCGTTATTCGGAATTTCGAATTGATATAATTTTCATATTTATACTCATATCGATCTAAATGGTCTGGACTAATATTGGTTATTATCGCAATATCGGGTCTGTAATTTATTATTCCGTCTAACTGAAAACTGCTTAATTCAAGAACGTATGCGTCATATTTGTTTTCTGCAACCTGCCACGCGAAACTTTTTCCAATATTTCCGCCCAATCCTACATTCAATCCTGCATATTTAAGCAAGTGATGCGTGAGCATTGTGGTGGTCGTTTTACCATTACTTCCCGTAATCCCGATGGTCATTGCTTCTGTGTAAGGTATTGCAAATTCGATTTCCGAAATCACCTTTACTCCCGCTGCAACCAGCTTTTTTACTATCGGAGATTTATCTGGAATTCCTGGGCTTTTCATCACCACATCTGCATTTAGAATTAAATCTTCTGTATGCTGCTCCTCTTCCCAGGCTATTTTATTAATGATAAGAACTTCTTTATAACTCTCTTTTATTTTTCCAAAATCGGATACAAAAACATCATATCCTTGTTTCTTACCGAGGATCGCGGTTCCTACTCCGCTTTCTCCTCCTCCTAATACAACTAATCTCATATATTTTTTTAATTAAAAATTGAGAATTAAAAATTAAAAATCACTTAATCTAAATTTTTAATTAACTCTATTTTCCTTTTAAGGTTAGTATAATTTTCGCCAATATTTTGCAAATCTCATTAGCTTCTAAGTGAATACTGCTAAATTCGTTTGCAGAAATATAATCTGTTGCTTTTAACAATTTCAACCAATAAATTGTTTCTCTTGCTTCTTTATATGAAATTTCAAGCTTGAATAAAAACTCTTTATCAGAACGTCCTCCGATTGATTCTTCAATATTTGCTCCTATTGAAGTTCCCGATCTCAGAACTTGCTTACTCAAAACAAACTCTTTTTTTATCTCAGTTAGATACTTGTACAGTTTGACAATTCTAACAGCAAAATCAAATGATTTGTCTTGAATAATATTTTCTTTCATTTTAATAAGAACGTATTGTAAACTTTAATTTTTAATTCTGAATTTTTAATTGAGTTTATCTCAGTTTTAAAGTAATGATTGACAATATGGCTAACATTACGGCAACAATCCAGAAACGGGTCACGATTTTACTTTCGTGATATCCCTTTTTCTGATAATGATGATGAAGCGGAGACATCAGGAAAATTCTTCGTCCTTCGCCAAAACGCTTCTTCGTATATTTAAAATAAGTTACCTGAATAATTACTGAAGCACTTTCTGCCAAGAAAATTCCACAGAATAAAACAATCAATATTTCTTTACGAACTGCAATTGCCAAGACTGCGATGATTCCCCCAATAGTTAAACTTCCTGTATCTCCCATAAAAACCGATGCTGGGAATGAGTTGTACCAAAGAAATCCAATCAATGCTCCTACAAAGGCCGATATAAAGACTGTCATTTCTCCCGAATTGGGGATATACATAATATTCAGATAATTTGAGAATATGATATTACCTGAGACGAATGTGAATATCCCGAGCGCGAGGACGGAAATTGCCGAGGTCCCTGCGGCGAGTCCATCGATTCCATCTGTTAAATTTGCTCCGTTTGAAACTGCGGTGATAATAAAAATTACCACTGGAATAAATACTAACCAAGCCCATTTCTCATAGCCATCTCCCATGAAAGACAATACTTCGGCATAATCAAATTCGTTATTTTTTACGAAAGGAATTGTAGTTGCTGTAGACTTTTCTTCAACTCCAGCAGGCACAATAACTGTCGAATTTGCTGCAGTTTTAAATACATCTGTACGGCCTGTATCTGTTCTTACTGTAACGGCAGGATTAAAATAAAGAACTGCACCAACAATAATCCCAAGACCAACTTGACCAATAACTTTAAAAATTCCTTTTAAACCTTGCTTATCTTTTTTGAATATTTTGATATAATCATCAACAAAACCAATTGTTCCCATCCACAATGTTGTTACAATCAGCAAAACAATGTAGATGTTGTGCAGTCTTGCAAATAACAAAACAGGAACTAGTGTCGCGAAAATGATAATCAGTCCACCCATTGTTGGAGTACCTGCTTTCTCATTCTGACCTGCAAGACCTAGCTCTCGAACTGTTTCACCTACTTGCTGGCGACGCAAAAAGTTAATTACTCTTTTACCGTAAATGGTAGACAGAAGCAACGAAAGCATAAATGCCAAAGCTGACCTAAATGTGATATACTGGAAAACTCCTGTTCCAGGAAGATCCAATGTTTTATCAAAATATTCAAATAAATAGTACAGCATATTTTCTTATTTTTTTAAATTCCAATCTCGAATTAAATTCCAATTTTTTAAAACCCAAAATCCAAAGTTTATTGGGATTTGGAATTTCCTTTTTCTTATTTATTTAGTTGTTCTAAAATTTCTTTTACCGTTTCCATATCATCAAAATGATGACGAACACCGCTTATTTCCTGATAAGTTTCGTGTCCTTTTCCTGCGATTAGAATGATATCTTTTGCTTGAGCCAATTGACAAGCTGTTTTAATTGCCTGTTTTCTATCTGTAATTCTCAGCATTTTTTTATAGTTGTGTGCCTCAACTCCCTGTTCCATTTCATCCAGAATAACTTCTGGATCTTCATTTCTTGGATTATCCGAAGTCAAAACCGCTTTATCACTCAAATCTGAAGCAATTTTTGCCATAATCGGACGTTTTGTTTTATCGCGATTTCCTCCGCAGCCTACTACAGTAATCAACTGTTCGTTTTTAGTGCGAATATCATTTATCGTTTTCAAAACATTTTCCAATGCATCTGGCGTATGTGCATAATCTACAACAGCCGTAATCCCACCATCTGAAACAATGTACTGAAAACGACCCGAAACACTCTCTAAATCAGACAGTAATCGTAACGCTTCTAAACTATCAATCCCTAACTCTACAGCTGTTCCGTAAATAGCTAAAACATTATATGCGTTGAAAGTACCAATCAGTTTTACCCAAACTTCATTGTCATTAATTTTTAATAATAATCCAGACAATTGGCTTTCTAAAATCTGAGCTCTATAATCTGCATATGATTTTAAAGCATAAGTCAATTTTTTAGCGACGGTATTCTGAAGCATTACCGAACCATTTTTATCATCAATGTTTGACAATACAAATGCTGATTTTGGAAGTGAGTCAAAAAATGATTTTTTAACATCTCTATATTCAGCAAACGTTGGGTGGTAATCTAAATGATCATGCGAAAGATTCGTGAAAATTCCACCTACAAAATGCAAAGCTTCTGTACGTTTCTGGTGAATTCCGTGCGAACTTACCTCCATAAAACAATGTGTAACTCCAGCTTCAACCATTTCATTTAAATAATGGTTAATAGTCAGAGAATCTGGCGTTGTATGCGTTGCAGGATATTCGGTTTTATCAACTACAATTTTGACAGTAGACAACAAGCCAACTTTAAAACCCGCTTTTTCAAACAATTGAAATAACAATGACGCAATTGTCGTTTTTCCGTTTGTACCTGTTACGCCAACCAATTTTAGTTTTGCAGAAGGATCTCCAAAATAATTAGCCGCCATAAAAGCCAAAGCCGCATTGGTATCTTTTACCTGAATATACGTTACATCATTAGCCGTATTTGCAGGAAGCGTATCGCAAATAATTGCTTTGGCTCCAAGCTCGATTGCTTTCTCTATATAATTATGTCCATCTGAAAGCGAACCTCTGATTGCCACAAAAACATCATTTGTTTCAACTTTACGTGAATCAAATTCAATTTTCTGAATAGCCACATCTGTTGACCCTTTTACAGATTCAATAGCTACTTTATATAATATGTCTTTTAATACTTTCACGATAATTCTAATACAATTGTTGTGTTTTTGCTTATACTAGTTCCAGCTTGAATCGATTGATTTTTTACTTTCCCTATTCCATTTACTTTTACTTTCAAACCTAAATTTTCCAGCAAAGCAATCGCGTCCATTCCTGGCATTCCTTTTAAATTCGGAATCTGATTCAATTTTTTATTAGCCTCAGCCGTATATTTATCATAACTAGCATCCTGTTTTGGAATTCTAGTATCTAATTTTTTAATCTTATTTGTCGAAGGCGCATCTGTAAAAATCTTTTGAGCGATTCTTTTAAAAACTGGTCCTGCAACGTCAGCTCCATAATAATTATTCTTAGCCGTATTCGGCTTATGAACTACCACAATACAAGAATATTTCGGGTGATCAGCCGGAAAATATCCCACAAAGGAAGAAGCATAATACAAGGCTGATTTTCCTTCTTTCCCTCCATAATTCATTTGAGCTGTTCCTGTCTTTCCTGCCATCGAAAAATCCTTCGAATACAATTTAGAACCTGTCCCTTTCTTTACCACATTAAGCAATACCGCCTTCACTTTCTTTAATGTTTCTGGCGAACAAACTTTCGGATTTATAACTTCAACATCAAATTTCTTGATGGTCTTGTTCCATTCCTTAATTTCAGATACAAACTGCGGTTTTACCATCACACCATCATTTGCAATTGAATTATACAATGCCAAAGTTTGCATTGGTGTAACCGAAACGTTATAACCAAATGCCATCCACGGAAGCGTAGTTCCTGACCAATGTTTGTCTCCTGGCTGAGGAATATATGGCCTTCCTTCTCCTTTAAAATGCAATCCCAATGTCTTGTTTAATCCATAACTGTTGATATGATTAACAAACTTTGAAGGGTTATTTTTGTAATTATCATAAACCGCTTGAACCATTACAGTGTTTGAAGAAAGTTCAAATCCACGCGCTAATGAAACTTTTCCATAACCTCCATTATGCGAGTCACGAACCGATCTTCCATAATATTTGACTACACCGTTATGGCTGTCATAAACCGTACTTGTATCTGCCACTTTATCTTCTAAAATCGCCATTAAGTCAACTAGCTTGAAAGTTGATCCAGGTTCATGAGATTCTGCAATAGCATAATTTGTCGTTTCATAATACGATCCGTCTTCTGCTCTTCCTAAATTTGAAATTGCTTTTACATGACCTGTTTGTGTCTCCATTACTACCACACAACCATGATCTGCTTCGTAATCTTCTAATTGTTTCAACAAAGCATGATGTGCAATATCCTGAATGAAAACATCTATAGTTGATATCACATCGTAACCATCAATTGGATCTACTTCATTAACATCACGAATTGGTTTCCACTGCCCTTTTGCAATCTTCTGCTTTAGAATTTTGCCGTCTTTTCCGTTAAGATAACTTTTGAAAGCCCACTCAATTCCTTTTCCTACTTCTACTCCAGTCGCAGGATCAATTCGATCATAACCAATCGTTCTTTCAGCAATTTTCCCTATCGGATGCTTTCTAACTGTTTCTTGCTCAACAATAATCCCTCCTTTAAAAGCTCCTAGATTGAATAATGGAAAACTTTTTATTTTTACATATTCGGTATAGCTCAGCTTACGAGCTATCAAATAATAACGGTTTTTATTTTCGCGCGCTTTTCGCAGTTCTTTCTGAAAATAGCTACTTGGCTTATCTAAAACTGTTGCCAAAGAATCTGACAATGGTTTTACATACTTTTCGAAAGTTTCTGTTTTTGGCGCTTTGGCATCAAAACGAATTTCATAATTCGGGATCGATGTTGCCAGCAAACTTCCGTCAGCAGAGTAAATATTTCCTTTATTGGCAGGAATCACAAAGTTTCTCACCGTACGTTGTTTAGCCAGTTTTCTGTAATAATCTCCTTCAACCCATTGAATATTGGTTAATTTAACAACAATAGCAATTGCCATCAAAAAGATGAAAACTGCTACGAGGTAAATTCTGTAGGATATATGTTTATCGTCTACTGCCATATTCTTTTAAAGAAACTTTTTTCTTCTTCTTTTGTAACTTCTATTTTTACTGGAGGAACCGTCGACGGAAAAATTTGTTTTTCTAACATTTTATCCGAGATGGTTGACTCCATTTTTAACTTCATCAATTCTGAACGTCGATCTACAAATTCAGATCTCAATTCTTTTACTTCATTATTTAATTTTGCGATTTCAAAAACCTTTTGTTCGTAACGCTGTGTATTGGCAATCATCAAAATGGCCAGCAAAATTATAAAGACAATAAATCGCCAATTTTTTACTGCATCTTCATGGATCAGGAATCTTGCTTTTAATATGCTAAATACGCCACTTTTCATTATTTCCTACCTTAATATATATTATAGCTTTTCTGCGATTCTTAATTTGGCACTTCTCGCTCTATTATTAATCTTGATTTCTTCATCATCTGGAACAATCAGTTTTCCGATAGTTTTAAATGGAACTGAAAAGTTTCCGTAAAAATCTCTTTCTGGCTCTCCTTCAAACATTCCGTTTTTAATAAATCTTTTTACCAAACGATCTTCTAAAGAATGATACGAGATTACCGAAAATCTTCCTCCTGGTTTTAAAATCTCCAATGACTGCTCTATAAATTCTTTTAGAACATCCATTTCTTGGTTAACTTCGATTCTGATTGCCTGATAAATCTGAGCCAATACTTTATTTCGAACTTTTTCTGGCAAGAATCTTTTCAAAACTTCTTTCAATTCTTCGGTTGTTTTGATTGGATAATCTTTTCTTGCCTCAACGATTGTTCTTGCTAAAACCGGTGCATTTTTCAACTCCCCATAATCAAAAAAAACACGACGTAAATCCTGTTCTTCATATTCGTTAACCACTCGATAAGCATTTAAATCATTTCTTTGACTCATCCGCATATCTAACTCGGCATCAAATCTTGTTGAAAAACCTCTTTCAGGAACATCAAACTGATGTGATGAAACTCCCAAATCTGCCAAGATTCCGTCTACCGCTTTTACTCCGTGAAAACGTAAAAATCTTTTTATGAATCTAAAATTCTCATTTATCAAAGTAAACCTTTCGTCTGGCAATGCATTTGCAAGCGCGTCTTCGTCTTGATCAAATGCAAACAGCCTTCCGTTTGGCCCCAATCTTCTTAAAATCTCTTTTGAATGACCACCGCCTCCAAACGTAACATCTACATACACACCATCAGGTTTAATATTTAAACCATCTACTGTTGGATGAAGCAAAACCGGATTATGATATTCCATCTTCGTCGTCATTAATATTTCCCATTACTTCTTCGGCTAAATCTGCAAAATCCATATCTTCGCCGCTTATTGATTTTTCGTATAAATCTTTATCCCAAATCTCAACTATATTAACTGCAGATGAAAAAACCACATCTTTAGAAATGCTTGCAAAAGTCACTAAGTCTTTTGGCACAAGTAATCTTCCCAATGCATCAACCTCAACCACTTTAACACCAGCAGTAAACCTTCTAATGAAATCGTTGTTCTTTTTTACAAAGCGATTAAGCTTATTGATTTTTTTCATCATCGCATCCCATTCTACCATAGGATACAACTCTAAACACGGCTGAAAAACAGAGCGCTTCAAAACAAATCCGTCTTGAAGAGAAGCAGTCAATTGCTTTTTTAAAGGAGCAGGCATCATTAGCCTTCCTTTAGCATCGACTTTACACTCATATGTTCCAACAATTGTGTTCAAAAAAACTAGTTAACATGTTATACAGCAAAAATATAAAAAATATTACCACATTTTACCACTTTATACCACTTTGTTAATAAGTTTAACCACTTTACTACCACTTTTCATAATCAACAATCAATCAATACCTTAACTATTAATTAACGGATTCTCAAATACGCTAATCATTCAAAAAAATAATGCGCTAATTTTCTTAAAAAATTGATTATAATGCATGTTTCTTAACATTTGAATATTTTGCGAAATATGCATTTAATTACTGATTTTTAACCATTTACAAATTCTACTCAAATTATCTAGTTAAAAAATGGCATCAAAAATTCATTTTTGTTGAATTAACCCTATATTTGTCGAAATTGAAATTGGCATTAGATTAGATGGACAAACACTATAAAAAAGAAGGCAAATACAGCTATTTTGAAGCTGGAGAAGGAACTCCGATCGTTATTCTGCATGGTTTAATGGGAGGTCTTAGTAACTTTGATGGTGTAGCACAATATTTCCCAACGAAAGGATATAAAGTTGTTATCCCAGATTTGCCAATATATACTCAAAGCATTTTAAAAACGAACGTAAAAAGTTTTGCGAAATACGTAAAGGACTTTATCACTTTTAAAGGTTTTGACAAAGTTATTCTTCTAGGAAATTCGCTAGGCGGACACATTGCTTTGTATCACACAAAACTTTATCCAGAAAAAGTTGCCGGACTTGTAATCACAGGAAGTTCTGGACTTTACGAAAGCGCAATGGGAGACAGTTACCCACGAAGAGGCGATTATGAATACATCAAAACAAAAGCTGAAGCTGTATTCTATGACCCAAAAATTGCAACTCCTGAATTGATTGATGAAGTTTACGCTACGGCTAACGATCGCATCAAATTAATTAAAACTTTAACCATTGCAAAAAGTGCAATCCGCCATAATATGGCTAAAGATTTGCCAAAAATGGACGTTGAAACTTGCATTATTTGGGGAAGAAATGATTCTGTAACACCTCCAAATGTGGCAGAAGAATTTGACAAATTACTACCCAATTCAACTTTATACTGGATTGACAAATGCGGTCACGCAGCAATGATGGAGCATCCTCAGGAATTTAATGAAATTCTTGAAAAATGGCTTATTGAAAAGAAATTATAGCCGTTAAAATTTATTTTTTAGGAGGTTTTAAAACAAAGGAATATGAAAATTAATACCGCCGAATTTATTGTCAGCAATTCTGACGCATCAAAATGTCCGAAGGATTTTTTGCCAGAATATGCTTTTATAGGAAGATCAAACGTAGGTAAGTCATCTTTAATCAATATGCTTACCAACAATAAAAACTTAGCAAAAACTTCTGCAAGACCAGGAAAAACACAATTAATCAACCACTTCAAAATCAACAACAATTGGTTTTTGGTCGATTTACCAGGTTACGGATACGCTAAGGTTTCAAAAAAAACAAAATCAGTTTTCCAGAAGTTCATTACAGATTATTTCGAAAACAGAGAACAATTAGTATGTGCTTTTGTTTTAATTGACATTCGTCACGAAGCGCAGAATATTGACATTGAATTTATGTCTTATATGGGCGAAAGCGAAATTCCATTCTGCATTATTTTTACGAAAGCGGATAAAATTGGCAAGACTAAAATAGATTCGCATATCGCAGCTTACAAAAAACAAATGTTCGCCAACAACTGGGCCGAAATGCCGCAATATTTTGTAACCTCATCTGCAGAATCAATCGGAAAAGAAGAGCTTTTATCTTATATTGACCAAGTGAATCAGGAAGTTTTTAAAAACAACTCGGGATTTTAAAATTTAAATTCCAAATTAAAAACAAACTCATCATAAAAAAATCCCAAATTCCAAGCTTACAATTGGAATTTGGGATTTCTTATATTTGAAAATTAACTATTTCGTAAGTTCTAGTTTCTCTGCAAAGTAATCGCAGAAATCTTTCATGGTATCAGACATTTTTTCATCATCTGTTGCACGCTTGAAAGTGTCAGACATAGCCACTAAAGTCTGGTGGAAGAAAATTTTCATTTCGTCTACCGGCATATCTTTTGTCCACAAATCGATACGCATGGTTTCTTTTGCTTTGCTATCCCAAATTGACAGCATTATTGCTTTTGCTTCTTCAGCTTGAACTCCACCGTCCTGCGCACTCCATGTTAGTTTTTCCGGAACGCGGTTTTCGTCCAATTCTATATTAAATTTAATCTCTGAGTTTATATTTGCCATTATTTCTTAGGTTTATATTTTGATTTTTCGAAGATTTCTTTTGGCTCAAGCTTAAATAACTCAGCCAAAGAAACATCACTATTATTTTTCATGTAAGAACGTACCATCTGCCAGCCAATCCAAGCTCCCACTCGTCCTGGAGAATCGTTATCAATTTCCAAAAAGAATTTAGAAAAAGGTGCTGGAGCTATAAATCGTGCCTTCAATTTCGGATCTTCATTGTAAAGCATTTCATTTTCTATAAAATAGCGCCACATATAGGCTTCATTTTCTTCACACCATTTTATTTGCTCCGGCGTATAGCCTATTTTTTCAGCGTCTGTATATTCAGGAATCATTAAATCTTTTGCGTAAAGCTGCTTCCCTTCAAAAATCATTTGAGCGACAAAACTCTTATCTATAGAATTTGGAATATTTCGATACGAAAAACTAGAAACCACATCTGGCATAATTTGTCTTTCTTCAAAGTTCTCTTTTAAGTAATTTGGAAACTCATAAAATTTATGGTTTTTCCCTAAATATAATTCCAAAGCTACAACTACGAGACTGTCTGCATAAATTGATTTCGCATTATAATCCATTTCTCCAATAACAGTAATTACCTTCGGAATTCTTGTTTTAGGAAAATAATATTTTACATGCTGAAAAAGCTCATTAAACTCTTGGCGAACAGGTTCAAAATTACTGTATTTTTTCTGAACTTCTTCGTAAACTTCTCTCCAGATCGGATCATTCATTTTCTGAATCCAAACATTATCGTCATTACCAGGAAAGAAATACGGATACTCTTTTTTTATTTTTGGAAGATCTTGCGGTTTAGTTTCAAAAAACACCTTATCAAATCGTTCTACTTTAATATCAACAGGAATTTCTTCTACTTCTTTTTCAACCTTACTTTTTTGGTTGCAAGACAAAAAAAACAGGCACAGAACCACTGCAAAGCGATAAATTTTCATTTTATTTTAATTAGATTTGTGTTATCAGAATTTTAAGCAGTTGCGTACTCAAAATAATTCTGCAAATATACATCCCTGCATCTTAAAACTTAAACTATTATGGCTAAAAAAAGCACAATTCAGACAGAAAAGGTAAATACGCACATTGTAGAGTGGTTAAAAAATTACGCTACTAATGCAAAAGTAAACGGTTTTGTAATTGGAATCTCGGGAGGTGTAGATTCTGCAGTAACTTCAACTTTATGCGCACAGACAGGACTGAAAGTTTTATGCGTCGAAATGCCAATTCATCAGGCAGAAAGTCAAGTTAATAGAGCGAAAGAACATATTGAACAGCTTAAGAGACGTTTCCCGAATGTTTCTGAGGTTCAAACTGATTTGACAGGAGTTTTTGAATCTTTCAAAAGCGCTGTTCCATCAACAGAAGATACTGCAAAAGTAAATTTAGCTTTAGCTAATACTCGTGCTCGTCTTAGAATGACATCTTTATATTATTTAGCGGGACTTCATGGTTTATTGGTTGCTGGAACCGGAAACAAAGTAGAAGATTTTGGCGTTGGTTTTTACACAAAATATGGAGATGGCGGCGTAGATTTGAGTCCGATTGCTGATTTAATGAAATCTGATGTATACGCTTTAGGAGAATTTTTGCAAATTCCGCAATCAATTTTAACAGCTGCACCTACTGATGGATTATTTGGCGATAATCGTACCGATGAAGACCAATTGGGAGCAAGTTATGATGAACTAGAATGGGCAATGTTGGCCGCGGAGTCAGGAAAGACGGCATCTGACTTTGAAGGGAGAGAAAAATCTGTCTTTGAAATTTATAAACGATTAAACACCAGCAACAAGCATAAAATGGATCCAATTCCAGTTTGTTTGATACCAAAAACGTTAAAATAACACATTTTAACATTCTCTGCGAGTTATTACAGAATTTATTTATTAATTTTACCGTTCCAAAAACATGAACAATTCTAAAAAAGGTAAAAATTATGATTAAAGTATGTCTAGCAGACAATCATCCTGTGACGCACTTTGGCGTTAAGTCTTATTTCAAAGACCACGATCAAATTTCAATTGTTGCCAACGTAGGCAATTTTTCAATGGTTAGAGATATTCTTCAAACGAAGGAAATCGATATTCTAATCTTAGATTTAGAATTAGAAGGTCTTTCAAGTATCTTCGAAATTAAATCAATCCTGAAAAATTTCCCAAAAACAAAAATTGTTATTTTCAGTGATCTTGCTGAGCAAATGTATGCTCCAAATGCAATTAAAGCAGGAGTTTCTGGGTATGTACACAAAACAGAAAAACTTGAAACATTAGGTCATTCTATTATTAAAGTACACGAAGGAAAAATTATCATCAACGAAACAGTACGCAAAAACATGGCACTTATCGCTAAACAAAGTAAAAGCGAGCGTCTGTACAGAAAACTTTCTAACCGAGAAATCGAGGTTTTACGTTACTTAAGTGATGGTAAGAAAAACAATGAAATCTCTAAAATCTTAAATCTGAACGAAAAAACGATCAGTACTTACAAGCTAAGATTATTAACAAAATTAAATGTTACTAATTTAGTTGACTTAGTAAACAAAGCTAAGACTTTAGAAATTATTTAATTACAAAATCGATTAGCTTAAAATTTAAACTAATCAAAACTTTATAAAAACTCTATCTTTTTTGATTAATCAGATTAGATAGAGTTTTTCTCTTTTTAGTGATAAGGCACCACTACTCGGCCTAATTTTTTCGAAAAATTATTCAGCAGTTTAGAATAATCGATCACCATACTTAAAATTTCTGAATTATCTTCTTGCGGATTGGTCAAAAGAGAATTCTTTAATTCTGCGATAATTCCAGACACCAAATACCATCTCATAGAAAATATCGTATCAGAAACATTCTGTTCTATGGTTTCGCTTTTATGTTTTGGAAAAATATTCTGCCCTTCCCAATTATGAATGGTCAGCCTTTCATCTTCCATTAAAATATTGGTCACCTCTTGTGCAAATTCAGGCTCAAGATGCATCAAATATTTATCTAAACTAAAAGTCTCATTCTGATTGTAAAAAGAAATAATGTTATTGTAAATATTCTGAAACAAGGTATTCGACAGTTCTACCTCATCTTCTTGAAGACTCAAATATATTTTTTCAAAAACTTTATATTGTCTCTTCTCCGAAACTTCTTTTACATTCCCTTCTTCGTCTGCCTTTAAGTACACATCCTCAAAACTCTCTACAACACTGCCATATAATAGTAAAATCTCAATGATTTTCCTTTCAAAACCATATAAAATATCTACTTTTTGAGTTTGCCCTTGCGGATAATATCCTGGATCTCCTGGATAATCATAACCTTCTGGCGGACCTGTTCTAGGATCTTCTGGATCTCCTCCTGAAAATGTCCCCGCTTGCGGAGGCTGATTTCTAACCACCTCAAAAGGTCTTTGTTCCTGCTTCTGCTTTTTATTGGCGTCAGCTATATCTTTCTGAATCAGCTGTGCTAAAGTACTCGTCAAGACCTGCTCCGAAATATCCATAATTCGGGCACATTCCTGAATATAAACTTCACGCTGAATACGGTCTGGTATTTTGGAAATACTTCCAACCATATCACGAATCAGCTCAGCCTTTTTTATTGGGTCGTTTTTAGCTTCGCCCATCAAAATCGAAGCCTTAAATTGTATAAAATCTTTACTATTGCTTTCTAAGTAGGCAACTAAATCGTCATGCGAATTTTTACGGGCAAAACTGTCTGGATCTTCTCCGTCAGGAAAAGAACAAACTCGTACGTTCATTCCTTCTTCCAAAATCAAATCGATTCCTCTGATAGAAGCTCTTAAACCAGCTGCATCTCCATCAAAAAGAACTGTAATATTTCGCGTCAGACGATTGATCAAGCGAATCTGATCTGGAGTTAATGCTGTTCCAGAGGATGCCACAACGTTTTCGATTCCAGCCTGATTAAACTGAATTACATCAGTATAACCTTCAACCAAATAACAATTATTTTGTTTGGCTATAGATTGTTTTGCATGATAAATTCCGTACAGCACTTTACTTTTATGGTAAATGTCACTTTCTGGCGAATTGAGATATTTTGCCGCTTTCTTATCATTGGTTAAAATACGCCCTCCAAAACCTAGAACACGTCCCGACATACTTTGAATCGGGAACATTACACGCCCTTTAAATCGGTCAAAAGGACGGTCTTCTCTTGGAATGGTTAAACCTGTACTTTCTAAAAATTCTAATTTATAGCCTTTTCCTAACGCTTCTTTGGTAAAAGCATCCCAAGTTTCTGGAGAATATCCCAGATTAAACTTTTTAATAGTCTCGTTGGTAAATCCTCTTTCTTTGAAATACGACAAACCGATGGCTTTTCCTTCTTCAGAATTCAACAAAACATCTTGAAAATACTTTGCCGCAAATTCGGAAACCAAATACATACTTTCTCGAATATCGGTATTGGCTTTTTCTGCTTCTGTCTGTTCGGTTTCTTCAATTTCGATATTGTACTTTTTAGCTAAATAACGAATGGCTTCTGGATAAGTAAAATGAGAATGCTCCATCAAGAAGGCTACAGAATTTCCTCCTTTTCCAGAACTAAAATCTTTCCAAATTCCTTTTGCGGGCGAAACCATGAACGAAGGCGAACGTTCATCTGAGAATGGACTTAAACCTTTAAAATTACTTCCTGCACGTTTTAAATTGACAAAATCGCCAATAACCTCCTCTACTCGAGCAGTTTCGAAAACAGCGTCAATGGTGCTTTGTGAAATCAAAGTATATTAAAATTTTAAAAGTTGAGAGCTAGCAAAAATACGCAAATCTTGTTGGAATTTTAGTCATTTTAAACCAAAAAAGCATCTCAAAAATAGATGCTTTTTTCACTAACTAAACGACCAGTAATTTTAGTTCAAATCTACACGAAGTCCTAACGAAATGTTATTCTCTTTTACTAGATTATTCTGAAATAATGGGTTTAAATCGTATTTAAAGTATAAACTCAATTCTCTATAACCGATATACGAACTCAGACCGTAAATAAAATTATTTACATTGTAATCGCCTTTTATAGTGGTTTTGTACTTTAAATCTTCTTCTTCAAATTTTAAAATCTGTTTTGATTTTACGTTAATTCCCGCATACCCCCCAATTCCGAAACGGAAACTTTTATGAGTTTTAAAATACGTTTTCCCGTCGCGTTCTATTGGTCTTGTAAAATCAAATTCTAAGTGCACAGGCGCAACCAGATACACATTTCTAAAACGAGACTCAGTTAAATGCACTGGATTTTCAACCAGATTTGTCTGTTCGCCATCTACCACAAAACTTTTGTTATTTGTTGGACGTATATTGTTGTACATTAACGAAAGTCCGTATTTGGCATGAAGCAGATTATCATTTTTCATCAGTCTTGAATTATATGTAAATCCCCACTCGTAAAAATGCGATCCCATAAATTTATAATTTGAGTCCTGAAGTTTTCCGTCGACCATCATATTATTTAATCCCATTGCAAATACGAATTGAGATGTTGTTCTCTTTTCACTGCGAATAGAATCTTTATGATGGCTATATGACTTCCAGCGAATCATGTACACCTTTGCGGAATCTTCTTTTATTTTTCCGTCTACTTTTTTCTGAACCAAATCATTTAACTCATTTTGGGCCAGAGTCACCTTTTCCTCAATGATTACAGCTCTTGCTTCCGCCAGTTCTTTTTTGCGCTTGTCGGCTTGTTCTTGGGTAATTTTCCCTTCAGATAACTGAACATTTACAGCTTCAACCTCTTCTTTTAGAGCTTCTTTTTCCTCTTTGGTAATTTTTTCGATTTTATTAGCAATCCTTTTTGCTTCAGATTCAAATGTCTCTTGCCCTACTACTTTACTTACTATTAAAAAGAAGAAAAGTATAAGATAAATGGTAAAATTTCTCATGATTGATTGTTTTAAATTGATTGAATATTTGATTGATGATGATTTTTTAATTATTAATTATAAATGGTGAATTGTGAATTTTCACTCTTGTTGATTTCTATTAGACAAAGCGACTTTAACTTCTTGAAGATTTTTGTTCACTTTGGTGATTACTTTTTCTCTAAAAGAAAGTTCCAGTTCTCCATCTACTTGATTCAGCAAATCGTTGGCATTTATTTTTACTTTTGCTTTTTTGGTCTGATTTTGAGCTATAACTTTATTTTCGGCTGTTTCTAATAGCTGATCAACATTTTCCTTTTTTGAAGTTTCCGCAATTTGAGTTTGATTGTTAACTGATTGTTTTTCTTGATTGTTTTTGATGATGATTGAAGACTCCGCTACTTGATTTGATGCATTTTTAATGGTTTTATTTGAGATTTGTCCCGAAGCTTTGGGATTAGTTCTTTCTTCTTTATTTACTATTTCTTCTGAAGTTTTTTCAGCAATTACAGTTTCTGTTTTTACTGAATCAGTATTTTTTACAATAGGCTCTGCAATTCGTTCGTTTTTGGATTCCGTTTCTTTTTCTACAATTACTGTTTCTGGCGTTGCAACTGATTTTTTATTTTGATTGAAAAACAAAGTCCCAACCAATAAAAGCCCCACAACACTTGCTGCGATATACAGCCATTTCCTGTTTTTCTTTGGCTTTTTCTCTTCTGCTACACTCAACATCGCATCCAATCGATCCCAGGCGTTGTTGCTTGGTTCAATTTCGCGTTGATTTAGTTTTTCACGGAAATCCTTTTCAAAATTATTCGGTTCCATTATCTTGTCTTTTTAAAATAGTAATTTGTGTTTGCAGCATTTTTCTAGCATGCGATAATTGCGATTTTGATGTTCCTTCATTAATGCCTAACATCTTAGCAATTTCATTGTGTTTGTATCCTTCAATTGCATATAAATTGAAAACCATTTTGTACCCATCTGGCAAAGCATCAATTAAATACTGAATCTGTTCTACTGTAAATTGACTATCGATCTCATTAAAACTTTCTTCTACAAAAAATTCATCTTCAGCAAATTTTACTTTTTTCTGAACTCTTAAATACGAAATGCATTCGTTAACCATAATCCTTCGAATCCAGCCTTCAAAACTTCCTTTGTGCTCAAAGTTTTTCAAATTTGTAAACACTTTCATGAAAGCCGTTATCATTACATCTTCTGCTAACTGAATGTCTTTTATATACTGTCGACAAACGCTCAACATTTTTGAAGAATATTTACCGTAAATCTGCTGCTGTGCCTGACGATTGTTCTCGACAGCCAACTTTATGATTTTGGTTTCTTCTTGATGTAACGAAATAATTTTCATTAATAAGCTTTTCGGTTTGGTTTTGGTTTTAGAAACAGACTTCTATTAGCATAGACGATTGTCGATTTGAAATGGTTGCATGAGGTCTAAATTTTTTTAAAAAAAATAAATTCCAAATTCCAACCAATAGCACATTTAACTGATTTACAACAAAGTAAACCAATTATCTAATTGACATTTTTTTTGATTATCTAATTAAAAAGATTATTTTTTTCTTTCAATAACATAATTTACCATTAAGGTAAGTGCCGCTTTGAACTCAGAATTTGGATAATTTTCTAGAAGAGAAAGTGCTTCCTGTTGGAATTGCACCATTTTGTTTTCGGCATAAGCCAAACCATTATTGTTTTTTACAAAGGCAATAACTTCTTTTACGCGTTTTTTGTCTTTGTTGTGGTTTTTGATGGAGTTTATTAGCCACTTTTTTTCTTGCGGAGTGCAAGTATTTAAAACGTGAATTAAAGGCAAAGTCATTTTTTGCTCCTTAATATCGATTCCTGTTGGTTTTCCTATGGCTTCTTCGCTGTAATCAAATAAATCGTCTTTGATTTGAAATGCCATTCCGATCAGCTCACCGAACTTTCGCATGTTTTCTACCTGAATATCATCTTCTATTACGGCTTTTGCACCAAGCGCACAACAAGCTGCAATAAGCGTTGCGGTTTTTTTTCTTATGATTTCGTAGTAAACATCTTCAGTAATATCAAGTCGTCTGGCTTTTTCTATTTGAAGCAATTCTCCTTCGCTCATTTCACGAACGGCAACAGAAATGATTCTCAACAAATCGAAATCGCCATTATCTATAGAAAGCAGTAAACCTTTAGACAATAAATAATCTCCAACCAAAACAGCGATTTTGTTTTTCCAAAGCGCATTGATTGAGAAAAATCCGCGACGGCGATTACTGTCGTCAACCACGTCATCGTGTACTAAAGTCGCTGTGTGAATGAGCTCAATTACCGAAGCACCGCGATAGGTTCTTTCGTTTACAGTACCGCCAGAAACCATTTTTGCAGTAAGAAAAACAAACATCGGACGCATTTGTTTTCCCTTGCGGTTTACGATATAATAAGTGATTCGGTTTAATAATGCCACCTTCGAAGTCATCGATTCATGGAACTTTTTCTCGAAAAGTTCCATCTCGTTAAAAATAGGCTGCTTTATTTGAGACGTAATATTCATTTAGGTTTCAAATATACTATTTTAAATAAAAATACGTTGTGTATTTTAGGTTAGGATTTTAATATTTTACATCATAATCTAAAAACACCCTCCAAAAATAGCTCTAACTAATACTGATTTGAATTCATTAACTAAAAAAGAACCCAAAACTATTTATTTATGAAAACAAAATTTTTATTAATTGGAACATGTATAATTACATTGTCTTTTTTCATTAGCTGTAATTCTGATGAAAAAACAAATGACGGATCATCAGCTGCGATTACAAATGACGAAATTATAGCTAATGCTAAAATTGATGCCTCTGTAGAAGACGTTACGAATATTGCTGAAGATCAATTTAGTGCTCAGCTTAACATAAATTCAAAACCTAGTGGACCAATAAAAAGTTTCCTTCCAAGCTGTGCCACAATCACTACCGTTTTAACCAATAATACTTGGACAAAAACCGTAGATTTTGGTGTTGAAGGATGTACACTGAATAACGGAAATACCGTAAAAGGAAAAATGGTTGTGTCTTTTTCAAACGATTTTAGCTCTTCTACCCAAACCATCAGCTATACATTTGAAGGGTTTTATCATAATGGCAGAAAACTTCAAGGAAGTAAAAGCATTGTGAGAACGATTAAAGAAACCAATATATTGGTAACGCCTCACCCAGTGTCAACGGCTTCGATAGATTTAACAATTACTTTTGATGATGGAAAAGTGTATACCAGAAAAGGTAGTTTGGTAAAAGAAATGACTTCTGGTTATGATACTTGGTTTGATTGGGATGATAATGTTTTTGTTGTTACCGGAAGCGGTTCGACAACTTTTCCTAACGGAGATACTTTTTCAGCAGAAATCACAACTCCTTTAGAATTTAATGCCGCGTGCAGAAAATCTATTGCAGTTAAAGGGATTGTTTCTATTACCAAAAATGGCGCTTCAGCAATTATTGATTATGGAAGCGGAGAATGCGATACTCTTGCAACAGTAACAAAAGATGGAGTTACAGAAGAAATAGATTTGAAAAAATAAGCATCCTTTTTGTCCAAAAAAAAAGCATTAAGAACATGATAAATCTTGTTGTTAATGCTTTTTTGTTTAAAAACCTACGAAATGTCCCTATGGGACATATGTACGATTGTCAATATTTTTTTTTTCTACCTATCATATACTCCTAGCGGAGTATATTCTGGTAAATATTTTATGCTTCTTTGTTGGCTAGCTGCCCGCAAGCGGCGTCAATGTCTTTTCCTCTGCTTCTTCTCACTTTCACCACTACGCCAATATTTTCTAGAGCTTTTATATAAGCCATAATTGATTCTTCTGAAGCTTGCTGAAATTCGCCATCGTCAATCGGATTGTATTCAATTAAATTGACTTTACAAGGTACATATTTACAGAATTTCACCAATGCATCAACCGAAGCTTTATCGTCATTAATTCCTTTCCAAACTACATATTCGTATGAAACCTTACTTTTTGTTTTTTTATACCAATATTCTAAAGCTTCTCGTAAATCTTTTAAAGGGAAGTTTTTACTGAAAGGCATAATTCGGGCACGGGTTTCGTCTATAGCTGAATGCAATGAAACTGCTAGTTTAAACTTCACATCGTCATCTGCCATTTTTTTGATCATTTTCGGAATTCCAGAAGTCGAAACCATAATTCGTTTTGGAGACATTCCTAAACCTTCTTCTGAAGTAATCATGTCAATTGCTTTAATGACATTATTATAATTCATTAAAGGCTCTCCCATTCCCATAAAAACGATATTGGAAAGCGGGTGATTATAATACAAACGGCTTTCTTTATCGATAGCCAGAACCTGATCGTAAATTTCGCCCGGTTCTAGATTTCGCATTCTTTTTAATCGTGCTGTTGCACAGAAATTACAATCTAAACTGCACCCAACTTGACTAGAAACACAGGCAGTAGTTCTTGTTTCTGTCGGAATTAAAACCGATTCAACTACAAGTCCGTCATGAAGTCGAACGGCATTTTTTACGGTTCCGTCACTACTCTTCTGCATGGTATCAACCTTAATATGATTGATTACAAAATTGTTTTCAAGCATAGATCTTGTAGCTTTTGCTACGTTTGTCATGTCTTCAAAACTGTGAGCGCCTTTGCTCCATAACCACTCATAAACCTGATTCCCTCGAAAAGCTTTATCTCCATTTTCAACAAAAAAATTGCGAAGCTGTTCTTTTGATAAGGCTCGTATGTCTTTTTTCTCCATTTGCATGCTGCAAAGTTAATCACTTTTGTCATTTTTTGTTTGGTTTTTACATTCATTCTTAATTAAAACTCAAAAAAAGCTGGTCAAAAAATAATATCGATACTTTTTACAAAGAAACACAACGAACTAACAAGCAAACAGTTAGCCCTAACTTTCATTTTATAAAAATTAAATCCTTAGCAATAACAAGACTTTACACTCTTTACTATAGCAATTTAATAAAGCTTTAGCCATGATTTTTATCATTTCTTTTTCTTCACGCGCGCGATAATTTTGGTCTAAGAAATAAGGATAGTTTTCATTCTCTAACCACTAATTGAATTTTAAAGCTCCCTTATTTAAATGATTAACCTATACCCTATCAACATGAAAACAATTCAATCCTTTTTACTTACCGTAATTTTTACAACAATTTCATTACAAACAAATGCTCAAAAAAATTATATAGTAGCTGCAAATTCAACTTTTGAAGTAGCAGGAACTTCTACTGTACACGACTGGGTAATGAAATCTACAGAAGGAACAGGAACTGCCAATCTAATGGTCAAAGATTCTAAACTAGCTGGAATAAATAGTTTGACTGTTTCCTTATTGGCAGAAAGTTTAAAAAGCTACAAGGAAAGCATGGACAAAGTGGCTTATGAAGCCATGGATACCGAAACACACAAATACATTGAATATGTTTTAAAATCTGCAGAAAAGGTTGATGAAACAACTTGGAACCTAACTGGCATTTACACTATTGCAGGAGTGAGCAAAGAATACAAAACTCAGGTAAAAATAACTACTAACAAAGGAAGCTTCATTTTGCAAGGTTCAAATCAAATCACTTTTGGCGATTTTGAAATGACACCTCCGAAAGCTGCTTTGGGTGTTGTAAAAGCAGGAAAAGATCTAACTGTAATCTTCAATATCATCTTAAGCTAAATCTTGATGTTAAAAAACATCCTTTTTTAACATTTTAAGTCTTGGAATTAAATGTTAAAAAAATCAATTCAACAAAATTAAATCTCTCATTTTACTTAAAATGATCAATTCTATAGAAAATGAAAACGTTGTAGTTATTAAATATCTATTTAATAAAATTTTAACAATGATTTTTATCATGTATAAAGCTGATTTATAGAAGGATCTTTGATTCAAGTTAAAACAACATTCTTAGTACTAAAGAGAAACTGGCCTATTATTAACTTATTTTTTATAATACAAACATGACAAAAATGAAAACTAATACATTAAAACTTTTCGCCGTTGTAACAGCATTTTTAGGAATCAGCTCTTTTGCAACAGCACAAAAATCTTACACTTTAGATAGTAAATCAACTTTTTCTGTTGCGGGTACTTCGACGCTTCACGACTGGGAAATGAAATCAACTTCTGGAACTGGAACAGCAACTTTAAATATTGCTAACGGAAAACTAACAGACATCGACGCTTTGACAGTAACTCTTTTAGCAGAAAGTGTAAAAAGCGAGAAAAAAAGCATGGATAAAGTGGCTTACGAAACTTTGAAAACGGACAAAAACAAAAACATTAAATATGTTTTAAAATCTGCTGAAAAAGTAAATGAAACAACTTGGGAACTTACAGGAACTTACACCATTGCTGGAGTTAGCAAAGTTTACAAAACTTCTGTAAAAACAACGGTTACAAAAGAGGGTTTAAACCTTCAGGGAACCAACAAAATCACTTTTACAGATTTCGGAATGAAATCTCCAACAGCAATGCTTGGAACAATAAGAACAGGTCAAGACCTAACTATAAAATTCAATTTAAACTTTAATTTATAAACGCCATGAAGAAAATTTATATTCTATTCGTCACATTAATCAGCACATTTGCTGTTCAGGCACAGGTCAGTTTTGGAAACATGCAAAACCAAATCTCTAGAGGAAAAGACGGTATCAACGTTTTCGATGTACAAAAAGATACTAGAGAATTTAAAGGTCTTAGTATTGACCTTGGTGGTGCATTCAACATGGATTTCCAAGCAACAAATTCATTCAACGACCAGCCTAATAACATTACGACCACAACTACTACAGCTACGGGTACTACCACTAGATCAATTACAGGATATCGTTTAATGAATACTGAAAACAATTTTACTCTTCCTGCTGCTGATATGTATATTGGAGCTCAATTATTTGATGGAGTAAGAGTAAACTTAGATGTTTATTTAGCTTCTAGACATCACAATGATTCTTATGTAAAAGGTGGATACTTACAAATTGACAAGCTAGACTTCATCAAAAAAGACTTCTTGGCTGATTTTATGAAATATGCTACCATTAAAATTGGACAAATGGAGAACAATTTTGGTGACGCTCACTTTAGAGGTTCTGATAATGGTAATACAATCAGAAATGCATTTGTTGGAAACAACATCATGTATTCTTTCACTACAGAAATGGGTATGGAGGTTTACTACAACAGAAATGGATTGGTTAGCATGTTAGGTGTTACAAACGGTAATTTAAATCAAAGTAATGAACAAGTTTTTTATACTACTGGACCTAACACAAACACCACACATAGTCCTTCAATCTTAGCTAAATTGGGTTATGATAAACAGCTTAATGAAGATTTAAGAGTAAGATTGACTGGTTCTTATTACCATAATGCAAATCTTGGTAACGCAAACATATATGCAGCTAACAGATCAGGATTTGGTTATTGGGGTATATTGAATAATAACGCTTATAAAAATACTATTACGAAGACCGATGCTAATGGTACTGTTATTTCTACAACTACTTCTGATGTTCCTACTAGTTTCAGTAAAACATCTACTCCAGAGGCAACGTTCAACCCTAATTTCAAAAATTGGGCTACTACATATATGATTAACCCTTTTGTAAAATACAAAGGACTTGAATTCTTCGGAACAATCGAATTGGCTTCAGGGGGAGATAAAGCTGGAAGTGATGATAAACGTACTGCTAATCAATATGCTTCAGAACTTATTTACAGATTTGGAAACACTGAACAATTCTATATTGGAGGAAAATACAATACCGTATCTGGAAAATTATCGAATGCTGACGCTAAAAAGGTTACCGTAGATAAATTTGAAGCAAGCGCTGGCTGGTTTATGACTAAAAACATTTTAGCGAAATTAAACTACGTTAATCAAAAATATAAAGATTATTCACAATTTACTGGAGATCCTGCTACAGGAAATCTAAACAATTTTTATGGTGGTAAATTTGAAGGTTTAGTATTCGAAGCAACAATTGCATTCTAATATAAAAACAAATGAAAACAAGATTTTCAATCTTAATTATGGGTTTAGTAGTTTTCTTTTTCTTAGGAAGTGCTAAACCCACTTTTTTTCCAGAAGATACAGCTGTGGCAATAAATAAAATAAAAATAGAAATCACAGGTCTATCAACTGTGGGTAAATACAATTGCTCAAACACTTTTACTGTAAAGGATACTGTTTACGTAAATTCAATTAAAAAAAATACTTTTAATACCGACATCAAAATGTCAAACTTTGATTGTGGCAATAAAATAATGACGAAAGATTTACAAGGAACAGTAAAAGTGAAAAAATTCCCCAACAGCACAGTTTGCATAAGTGACATTAAGCCAATTGGAAAAAATTACAAATGCAGGTTAAATTTCTTCATAACTGATAAAACACTAAAATACAAAGACTTCATTCTATACAACACTGACGACAAAATTCAAGGAACTCTTAGTTTGAAATTCTCTGATATCGATTTGGAACCACCAGTAAAAATGGCTGGATTAATTAAAGTAAAAGACGATATTGTTATTAATTTCAGTTTATACAAAAACTAATATTTTTCTTCTAAAAAAATTAATGCTCAACATCATAATTTCAAAATTTTGGCACAAGAATTGTCTAGCTCTTAAAAGAAAAATAATCTTACAAAGAGCTCAATCATTTTAAAATTTGTAATTTTATTTTTCAGCCATTTAACCTTTAAGTTTTATCAACCTAAAAAAAATTGAAATTATGAAAAAACAAATTTTGAGTTTAGCTGTAATTGCTTTATTAGCATTCGCTGTTCAATCATGCGAGAAAAAAGAAAACAAACCTGCGGAAGACGAATTAACGCTTGGCAACAAGGTTGATTCTTTAACAACAGATATTAAAGAAGTAAAAGACAGCGCAGTAAGTAAAGCAGAAAGCGCTGCTACTAAAGCAAAAGATGCTACAGAAAATGCAGCAAACGATGTAAAAGATGCTACTAAAAAAGCGGCTAATGATGTAGAAGCAGCAGCTAAAAAAGGAGCTGAGAAAGTAGAAAATGCCGCAAAAGCTGCAAAAGACGGAACCGTAAAAACAGCTAAAGAAGTAAATGAAGCTTTGAAAAAATAAAATTCATAGTAATCCAAACAGAAGCCATTCGCAAAACGGATGGTTTTTTTTATGCCAATTCGCAAGCAGATATTTTTGTATTTTTGTCTTCAAATTACAAGATACTACAACATGCATTTTATATCTCAAGAATTAGAAGACTACATCGAACAGCATTCTGAAAACGAACCAGAATTATTGGCGAAACTAAATAAAGAAACCTATCAGAAAATACTCTTGCCAAGAATGCTAAGCGGACATTTTCAAGGCCGTGTTTTAAGTATGCTTTCAAAACTGATTCGACCGGTCAATATTCTCGAAATTGGAACGTATACGGGTTATGCTGCCTTGTGCCTATGTGAAGGAATGCAAGACAATGGGCAACTTCATACAATTGATATCAAAGAAGAATTAGTCGATTTTCAGCGAAAGTATTTTGACGCATCGCCTTGGGGAAAACAAATTTTTCAGCATTTAGGGGAAGCCGTAAACATTATTCCAGATTTAGACTTAAAATTTGATTTGGTTTTTATTGATGCAGATAAGGAAAATTACCTCAATTATTGGGAAATGATTGTTCCAAAAATGAATAAAGGAGGCATCATTTTATCAGATAATGTTTTATGGAGCGGAAAAATTCTGGAACCAGTACATCCAAATGATGTCAGTACAAAAGTGCTTTTAGAGTACAATCAGCTTTTAAAAGATGATCCTAGAGTAGAGACTGTTTTATTGCCAATTCGTGATGGATTGACGGTTAGTCGTGTTCTATAATTTTTTAAATTCTAAAGTTCTATTCAGATTTTAAACATTTTATAATGATTCACTCAAAACAAATTGATAGCGAAGGATTTTCAATAATTAATAATGTTTTTACAGAAAATGAAATTGAAAATCTAATTTCATTGATTGACAATAAAACCAAAAATGATTCTGATAATTCGACTTTTAGAAAATCTGAAGATTTGTTTGCCATTAGACAATTCCATAAAGAAGTTCCAGAAACTCTTCCTTTTATTTTTAATGAAAAGCTACAGAACATTATAGAGTCTATTTTCGGTAAAGGCTTTTTTATAACAAAATCAATTTATTTTGACAAACCAGAAAAATCAAATTGGTTTGTAGCCTATCATCAAGATTTAACGATTTCTGTTGATCAAAAAATTGAAATAGAAAATTTTGAAAACTGGACGGTAAAACAAAATCAATTTGCAGTTCAGCCACCTACAGAAATATTAGAAAACAATTTTACAATTAGAATTCATATTGACAAAACTACTAAAAACAATGGCGCTTTAAAAGTGATCAATAATTCACATTCAAAAGGAATTTTGCGAATTGAAAATCTTGATTTCGAAAAAGAAAAAGAAACAATTTGTGAAGTCGAAAAAGGTGGCATTATGATTATGAAACCGTTATTGTTTCACGCTTCCAATAAAACTACAAACAACGAACGCAGAAGAGTGATTCATATTGAATTTAGCAAACAACAGCTTCCAAATGGATTGGAATGGAGTGAAAAAACAATCTTGAATTAGTTTATGTAAAGATTCTGAGTTGCTAAGATACTAAGCTAAGGTTTTAAGTTTTTGAAACTATGTGAGTTTGCCTTCAACTTTAGTTGGAGATAATTGTTTTAAAAGCAAAAAAAGGCTTAGCCAAATACACAATTGTATTTTTTGGCTAAAGCCTTTTTATTTAACCTATAAAAAAACCTCCAGCTCTAGCTGGAGGCAATTTATAATAATATCTTTAAAACCTTAGTATCTTAGCATCTCAGAGCCTTAGCAACTTAGCATCTTAAAAACAAACTATCCCGGAAAATACTGCGGTTTTAGTTTTCTATAAACTAAATAAAGTAAAAATCCGAAAAGAGCTCCAAAGAAATATCCTGTAAGGATATCACCTGGATAATGCAATCCTAAATAAATTCGGCTGTAAGCAAAGATTAAAGGCCACAAAAACAGCAAACCAAAATATTTGAAATAGCGCTTTAGAATCAAAAATAAGAAAGTCGCAACCGCCATAGTATTAGCTGCATGCCCAGAGAAAAAGCTATATGATTTTCTAACTTGAACCACTCGAATGATGGAGTTTACTTCAGGATCATTACATGGTCGTAACCGCTGAAAAGTATGTTTGAACAAATTACAGGTCTGATCTGTAAAAGCAATTAAAACAGCTACAAAAAGTAATAAATACAGGGTTTGTTTTCCTCCAATTTTTTTATAAATAAGATAGAATAGCAATAAGAAAAATGGCGTCCAATACAGCTGATTGGTAATAATAAGCCATAATTTATCGTATGTTTCAGAACCTAATCCGTTAAGAAAGATTAAAAGATCTTTATCTAATTCCTGTATTTTTTCAAGCATTACATTTGGCGTTTTATAGGTCCAGAAAGAGTGTCAATATCTTCTTTTACTTTTTCGATTTCAGTGGCAGTATCTCCTAAAAGATTTCCTGTATCTCCAAGTAAATTCGATTTTGCATTATTAATTTCTGCATTGATATTTCCAGTAATATCATTCAGCGATTTAGAATCAAGACCATTTGCCTCTGCTCCTTTCTGAATTTCACTTTTAATATCATTGGTTGCATTTTTTAATTGAGCCATAGCTTTACCCATTGTACGTGCAATTTCTGGCACTTTATCTGAACCAAAAAGCATTAGTACTATAAACAGTATAAAAACTAATTCTCCTCCTCCTATACCAAACATAACTTTTAATTTTGTAGTGGCAAAGATATTAAATTTTGCAGCTTAGAGTTTTAAAATTAACTTAAAAAGTCCTTGAAAATGCATTTAATTAAAATAAAAAAGCTCATCAAGCATTTATAAACCTGATGAGCTTTTTATAAGTTTTTAATTTATTTAGTCAAATTTTGACTTTGTTTCTGCTTTTGGCCAAGAGTTATTGGTTACATCAATATCAGCCGTTAGCAATTGCGGGTCAATTTGAATACTCTTAATTGCTTTTGTTGTAGCATATACTTTTCTAGCCGTATCATTACTTTTTCTCCAGATTTGCGCTGGATATTTGTAATTATCTTTAGAACCATCTTCGTAAGTAATCTCAACTAAAATCGGCATAATCATTCCGCCTGGTTTGTTAAATTCTACTTCGTAGAAATACTTAGGAGATTTGATACTTGCTTTTTCTTCAGCTGTAAAAGTCTGATCTACATAATCTGCTAAAGGTTTGAAATCTTGCACTTTTAGAGCTTTTTTCTTAGAATCGCTCACTTCTGCATTATCTCCAGCGACTAAGTAAACAAAAGGTCCTTTTTCGAATCCAAAACGTCCTTTTCTAACCTTTACGTCTTTGATATCTGTAGTTGGAGTATCTGAAACGTAATATTGTTTTACGTCTTTAATTCCGATATCTACGAAATCTGTTGAGTAGAACCAACCTCTCCAGAACCAATCTAAATCTACTGCAGAAGCATCTTCCATTGTTCTAAAGAAATCTTCTGGAGTTGGATGCTTAAACTTCCATCTGTTTGCATACGTTCTGAATGCATGATCAAACAATTCTCTTCCCATAACTACTTCTCTTAAAATATTAAGACCTGTAGCTGGTTTTCCGTACGCATTATTCCCGAATTGGTGAATCGTTTCAGAGTTTGACATAATTGGCTCCAAGAACTTTTGATCACCGCTCATGTAAGGAACAATATTTTTTGCAGGTCCTCTTCTTGAAGGGAAATTTGAATCTAATTCCTGTTCAGCCAAATATTCTAAAAATGAATTCAAACCTTCATCCATCCAAGTCCATTGGCGCTCGTCAGAGTTTACAATCATTGGGAAGAAAGTGTGTCCAACTTCGTGGATAATAACACCAATCATTCCGTTTTTAACTTCTTTGCTAGTTACTCCATTTTCGTCAGGACGTCCATAATTCCAACAAATCATTGGATATTCCATACCTTGATCTTCTGCAGAAACTGAAACTGCTTTTGGATAAGGATAATCAAAAGTATGAGAAGAATAGCTTTTTAAAGTATGAGCCACAACCATTGTAGAAGTTTCTCCCCAAAGCGGGTTTGCTTCTTTTGGATAAACAGACTCTGCCATAACAGTTCTGTTTCCAATTTTCACAGCCATTGCATCGTAAATGAATTTTCTTGAAGAGGCAATTCCAAAATCACGAACATTTTTAGCGCTGAATTTCCAAGTTTTCTTCTTTTCAGAGAAACCTTTTTCAGCTGCTTCCGCTTCTGCCTGCGTTACAATAACTACAGGTTTATCAAATGACTTTTGTGCTTGTTCGTATCTTTTTACCTGTTCAGCTGTAAATACTTCGCTTCTGTTCATCAATTCTCCAGTTGCGTCGATTACGTGATCTGCAGGAACTGTAATGTTTACATCAAAGTTTCCGAAAGGAAGAGCAAACTCTCCGCTTCCCCAGAACTGCATGTTCTGCCATCCTTCAACATCATTGTAAACCGCCATTCTTGGGTAGAATTGAGCAATCACGTATAATTTATTGCCGTCTTTCTCGAATAATTCATATCCAGAACGACCGCCCTCTTTTCTGTAGTTATTGATATTGTACCACCATTTGATAGAGAATGAAATTTTTTCTCCTGGTTTTAAAGGCGAAGTCAAATTAATACGCATCATGGTTTCATTGATCGTATAAGACATTGGACTTCCTTTAGCGTCTTTAACTTGCTCAATATTAAAACCGCGCTCTAAATCTTTTTTCAAATATTTAGAAGAAAAACCATCAAGCGGTAAAACTTGACTAATTTTATCACTTTCTGCTAATGAAGTCTGCGTATTTGCTTTCGCTTGATTTTGATCTAATTGCACCCATAAATATTCCAGACTATCTGGTGAATTATTAGTATAGGTAATGGTTTCGGAACCGCTTAATTTTGAATTTTTATCGTCCAATTCAACATCGATTTTGTAATCTGCTTGTTGTTGGTAATAAGCAGGTCCTGGAGCTCCAGAAGCTGTACGAAACATATTTGGTGTCGCCAGTAAATCATACATTTGGCTAAACTTGTTTGTGTCGTACTTTCCTTGTTGTTTGGCAGGGGCTGTTACTGGTTTATCCTGCGCCACTAACATTGCAGGAAAAAGCAATAATAATGAAAGTTTTTTCATAAAAATTTAATGGTAATTTCTTTAGGCTGTGAAAATAGTAATTAAAACATTAATTTTATCAATACTTTAATATTTTAACAATTCTTTCCTTGAAGATTCTGTAAAAAGAACACTTCTTTTGGTATCAAATGCTGAAATATGTGTAATGTTTTGCTGTTCTGAGTTCCAATCAACTAAAATAGTATTTGAAATTTCAAGGGTTTTAAATTTATCTATATCCTTAATTCTTGAATAACAAACCAAAACATCATCAGTTTCGACTTCTTTAGATAAAAAAGTTATGTCTTTTTGCTGTCCATTTACTTTAATTGTAAAATGTTCAGATAGATATTTTTTTAATAATTCAACATCTGCCGGAGTTTCTTTGCTCGTACCCACAAATGTCTTTTTGTGATACTTCTTCTCCATTGCATTATTTAAATCATCAATAAAAATTCGGGAAGTAATCTGCAGCATCTTTTTTTCAGCAGCATAATTTACTTGAAAAACCCCTACATAAAATTTATGAAAAGCAAATGCCGAAGTCAATACAAACAAAACTCCTAGCAAAGGATAAATTATTCTTTTTTTCATTTTTGGGCAGCCTCAGCTTTCTTAAATTCTTTATTCTTATTAATCATGAAATCCATCAACTGGAATTTCTGATCTGGATCTACTAATTCTTTCGAATGCGGATCATTTGAGCAATACATCAAAAACAATTCTACTTCATCATCTTTAAGATTGAGTGTTTTAGAATAAAAATCTTTTGTAAAGTTATCTTTAGCATATTCTACAAAAGCAATATCCGTGATTTCCTCCTCTTTTACTTCTTCTTTTTTGCTCAAAAGTTTTTTGACATCTTTAAAGATGCGAACAAAATCAGTTCCGTATTTTATAGTTTGATCAGAAAGCATAGCATTATTTTTTGCGGTAGACTGTTTATCGTCTTCAAACTGCATATCGACGTATTTCTGAGAACCGCCTTGCAATGCTTTTACTTTTAATTCTTTATGAACCACAACTTCTTTAAGCTGATTGTTAACCAAATCAAGCTTTATTTTCAAAAGAACCTCAGCACAATCTTTCTCAGTCAAAACCACTTTTTTTGATTGAAATGTCAAGCCAGAAAATAACAAAGTATCTTTAGGTTGTGCCATGATATCAAACAAACCGCCAGAACCAATAAATGTTCTAACATTCGCATTAATATTCATTACATAACCACTTTCAATGGCTAAAAAATCGTTTACAACCTGACCGTGTAATGGTTTCCTGAAACCGTTTTGTCCTAATACAAATTGACAAAATAAGCAGACAACGAGTACTCCTAATTTATTTTTCATTTTCGAGAATTGTTAGATATTTTCTTGCTAGATCTGTGATTAAAAACATACTCATTGTTTTGTTTTTACTATTCAAAGATACAGCAAAATCAGCATCATCCACACAAAATAATTGAAATCCTTTAATATCATCGACAGGAATTTTCAATCTATCGGTATAATAATTCTCCTCAAAAAGATATTCTAGTTTTCTAAAAAGAGCTTCTTTTTTCTCTACATTAACTTCTTTTTTCAACATTGCAGTCCGTCCCGAAATCTTATTTAATAGTTTATCAATAGATGTTGAAGTCGCAGTATAAACTTTTCGTTCTGCTGGCGTGTATTTTTTTTGTCCGTACGGAATAATCCCAAGATTTTCGGCTGTTATATTAGCATTTTCATTAACAACCACCTCTTTCAGCTCCACTTCTTTTGCAGTCATTTTTACAACTAAAGAAGTATTAGCCAAATGTTCTTGAGCAATTCTAATCCTTACAGGATCTAAGTTTACAGCAGAAAAAACCAAAACATCTCCTTCCCGTACGGCAATAGAAAAATTACCATCAGAATCAGAAACAGCAGTTGCTTGAGTAGCATTATTTATAATATTTACTCCTTCAACAGGACTAGATTGCTCTTGCACTTTTCCCACTAAAAGTTTAACATCATTTTTTTGCCCAAAACTTATCTGAACAAAAAGAAGAACAATAATCGATATAATACTACTTATTCTCACCAGCAATCATTTCTTTATATTTTACAGCCAATTCTCCTAAAAGAAATTCTGTAGAAGTTTTATTTTTTGAATTCAAAATGGCAGTAAATTTGTCATTTTCCACAGCATAATATTCAAAGCCTTTTACATAATCTGCCGGAATTTTTAATCGATCGATAAAATGCTCCAGACTAAACATGTTTTCAAGAAGTTTCATAAAAAATTCTTTCTTCTCAACAGCAACCTCTTTCTTAAGCATCGCAGTTCTTCCCGAGAAAAAATTCAGCAGCGGATCTGCAGAAATAGAACCTCCAGCCATCATACCAGCATCTGCTGTAGCATTTAGCGCAGTCGCTGTCTGCAACTTACGCTCCGCTGCAGTGTATTTCTTTTGCCCCAAAGGCACTATCCCTAAACTTTCAGCATTAATATTATCGTATCGCTTTACAACAACCTCTTGCAGCTGATACATAACCATAGTAAGATTGACAGAAAAATTAAGATTTGAAAAATCTTCTTGTTTCAGCAAAACTCTTTTTTCTTTAAAACTTATTGAAGAGAAAACCAAAACATCATCTGCTTTTGCCAAGATCGAAAAAGATCCAGAAGCATCTGTTGTCACAGTTTCTTCTGTTTGCGCATTGATTACATAAATACCTTCCAAATCAGAGGTATTCGAAACCACTTTACCATTAAAAACAGAACGATCCTGATTTTGCGACCAGCAAACCTGACCTGCCACAACAATTAAAAAACAAGTAATTTTCTGAAACAAAATAAAATAATTTAAAAATATTCTTAAAACGGTAAAAATATCTTAAGTCACTCCAAATTTAATATTAACGACATGGTAAAAATATGTTAATTAAAATATTAAAAATTCAAACAAAAACAGAGTTTTTAATACCTTTAACAAACAAAATTTGAGTTTAAAAATCATGAAAAGCATTATCATTGCAAGCACTTCTACTTTGCACGGAGGCAACTACTTAGAATATCTTTTACCTACTTTAAAAACACATTTTAAAAATTGCAAAACAATTTTATTCATTCCTTATGCACGCCCAAGCGGTATTTCACACGATGAATATACTCAAAAAGCTTCGGAGGCTTTTAGCACAATCAATATCAATGTTAAAGGAATTCATGAATTTGAGAATCCACAAGATGCAATAAAAAATGCTGAGGGAATTTTTACGGGAGGAGGCAATACTTTTTTACTGGTTACTCAGCTTTATAAAAACAATATTATGCAACTGCTTTCTGAAACTGTAAAAAACGGCACTCCTTATCTAGGCTCAAGTGCAGGAAGCAATATTTGCGGTTTGTCAATGCAGACTACTAACGACATGCCTATTATTTATCCACCGAGTTTTCAAACTTTAGGATTAATCCCTTTTAACTTAAATCCGCATTACCTAGATGCTGACTTACAATCTAAGCACATGGGAGAAACTCGCGAAACAAGAATCAAAGAATTTCATGCTTTCAATTCAATTCCAGTTTTAGGCTTAAGAGAAGGAAGCTGGCTAGAAGTTAAAGGAGAAAAAATTACTTTGAAAGGAGATCTAAAAGCTCGTTTGTTCAGACAAAACCAAGCCCCAATCGAACTAGAACCGGAAAGCGATTTGAGCGATTTGAAATAAAATCCCAATTTTTAAATTCCAAATTCCAAAATAAAAAAGTAACTAAATGTGAAAATTGGGATTTGGAATTTAAAAATATTAGAATTTACATTTTGTTCAAAAAAAAAGCCTCAAACAATGTTTGAGGCTTTTGAAGAGCGAAAGACGAGGCTCGAACTCGCGACAACCAGCTTGGAAGGCTGGAGCTCTACCAACTGAGCTACTTTCGCATTAACCGGGTGCAAAACTAAAAAATTTAATTTTTAAAACAAAATAAAAATCAAAAAATTTATTTTCACATAAGTAAAACGTGTTTACTTTTTAGAGCGAAAGACGAGGCTCGAACTCGCGACAACCAGCTTGGAAGGCTGGAGCTCTACCAACTGAGCTACTTTCGCATTGGTTGTGCAAATATAAAAAGAAAGTTCAGTTCAAAACAAGCTTTTGGACAAAAAAAATCAATAAAAATCGACATTTTTTTATAACTTATTTAAAATTAAAAAGTTATAAAAGCAATATTTTTTCAAAAAATCATGATACAACCAGAGAAATTCAATCAAAAGAAACTTATGCCGTTTGTCAAACTATTTCAAGAAAAGGAAAACCTATAGAAAGTTGCGTCTTTAAAGGAGACGATCTAGAATCTACCCGTCATTTTGGTTTATTTGAGGATAAAAAATTTAACAGGAATTATTTCGTTATTTGAAAAAATCAACCCTATATTTGCCGCTCAAAATCAAGCTCAGATTCGAGGGATGGCTGTTTTGGAACCCATCAAAAGATGAATACCAAATACTTGGTGAAACATTTGAGATTAAAGATGTTGAAGAACATATTTGATGTTTAAAAAATTATAAAATGAAAAAACTTTACTCATTAGTAGTAATATGCCTTTTTCTGGGCTGTAAAAAAGAAGACCCGAAACCCGCACCTATTGTCAAAAAAAAGGTGCCAGCAATTATACTTACTGACGAGAGAACAGTTGAAATAGACACAGCATTAATAGGAACTTATAAAAATGAAACCTTAAAACAGTTTTACGCCGCATCTGAGAATCAAACCGTATGGGGAAATCTTAAAAAGAGGACTTTTGTTTTATCGCAATTAGAAAAATCTGAAGAACTTGGCTTAGAACCAGAAGATTATAAAATATCTCAACTAAAAAAATTCGAAAGTAAAGTCGCTTCGTTAAACGATAAAGATTTAGCTAAGTATGATATTTTGCTGACTTTTAATTTTGAAAAATTTCTAAACCATATCTATAAAGGAAAGCTAGATCCTAAGAAATTGTATACCAATTGGGATTTGGACGAAAAAGAATTTGATGTGAATTCTGTTTTAATTAAAGGATTCAACAAAAATAAATTAGACAGTATTGTCGAAAATATTCAGCCTAAAACACAAACTTATAAAGAGTTACTAAAAGCACTGGAAATCATCAATACTTTTCCAGAGGACAATATAAACACCATTGAAGCAACTGATAAAATTGTTTTAAACGATACCAATCCCGCTTTAACAAACATTAAAAAAAGGCTCTTGTATTGGAATGATATGTCAGGAAAAGACAGCCTTAACAATATTTACAACCACAAAACTTTTGAAGCAGTTAAAAGATTCCAAGAAAGGCACGGTTTAGCTTCTGACGGAATTATCGGAGCTGGAACTATTCGGGCTTTAAACTATTCTAAAGAAGATAGAAAAAAACAGATTATTGCCAATTTAGAGCGTTGGAGATGGTATCCGTCAGAATTGGCTGAAAATTATTTCATTATAAATATTCCAGATTACAGCTTAAATGTTGTTGAAAATAAGGACACAACTTTAGTTAGAAATATTGTGGTTGGAACAAGCAAAAGAAGAACACCTATTATTACTTCTTTTTTAAAAACGGTTGTTTTTAATCCGACTTGGACCGTTCCTCCGACAATTTTAAAAGAAGATGTGGTTCCGGCTATGAAAAGAAATCGAAATTATCTAGCCAATAAAAACATTACTATTTATGATACTGCTGGAAAGGTAGTCTCTCCAATGGCTTGGAATGAAAACAAACCAAACAATTATCGTTATGTACAAAGTCCTGGTTATGATAATTCGTTAGGACTAATGAAAATTTTATTTCCAAATCACCATAGTGTTTATTTACACGATACCAATCACCGCAATATTTTTGGACGCAACAACCGTTCTATGAGTTCTGGATGTGTTCGTGTCGAAAACCCACTTGAACTTGCCCAACATATATTAGATGTTGACGGAAACTGGCCACAAGATAGAATTGACACTATTATTGCGAGTAAAACCACAATGAGTTTCAAGATTACCAAAAAATATGCTTTGTATCAGTGGTATTGGACAGCATGGAGCAAAAAAAATCAGCTCATTTTTAGAGCTGATATTTATGATTTAGATTCGGATTTATATAAGCAATTAAGAAATTAGCCTTTCTTCCATCGCAAAATTCCTTGAAGGATGGTAGATATACAAACACGATTTATCTTTTATTAATTGAATAATTTCGTTTGTCAATTCAACTGGAACTGCTGGACAGCCTTGGCTTCTGCCTAATCTTTTATGATTTCTTATAAAAGATTCAGACACATAATCTGCACCATGCATTACAACGCCTCTTTCACGAGCATTGTCATTTACGCCATTCTCTAAACCATCTAAACGCAATGAAGCACCATGTTTTCCTTGATAAATTTCACCAGTTGCATAAAAACCTAAACTGCTTTTAAATGATGAATTGAGATTTGAAAATGCTGAAGCAAATTCTTCACCAGTATTTCTACCGTGAGCTACAAGCGAATTAAACAAAATGGTATTGCTAGTTAGATCAATCACCCACAAACGTTTAGTGTTTGATGACAAACTGAAATCAATTAAGGTTAAGATATTTTTCTTGATCACTCCTCTTTCTTTCAACAAATAAAATCCTTTTAAAGCTTCTGAGAAAGTTTTAAGCTCAGGCATTTTAAAGTTGTTTGAATTTAATGAGTTATAAACGCTTTCGATTTTAGAATCTACTGTAACTTTTTCGACTTTAGCAATCGACTTTACAATGGCATTTTTTTTAAGATCGGCTGTGTTTTTTGAATCTTTTCCAAAAGACAATAGCAAAAACACAAATAACGGATAAATTTTGTAAATCATTGAATTTCTTTAGGTTAAACAAAAAATTTGGGTATCGCAAAAATATAAAAAAATCACGCCTCGCAAAATATAAGCCTGATTTTCAAGGCTTTTTTACTGAAATTTTAACATTATTAACACAAATTTGCTTTTTCTGTAAGATTTTATCTTCTGTTAAAAATCACAAGATTTTAAGCCATTTCTTAAAAAAAGTAAAACAAAAATGAACAATCTAGAAACCTAAACTGTAACAAGTAGAACAAAATTGAGTCTATTGCTACTATAAAAAAATATATTTGCACTTTATTCCGCATCAAAAAACCAATGAAAAAAATCACATTCTTCTGTTTTCTACTATTCTCTATGTGGAGTTATGCCCAAAAAAAGTCAATTCAGGCGCAAGTAACTTCACATACCATATCTATTGACGGAAAACTAGATGAATCTGCATGGGAAAGTGTACCAGTTGCTACTGACTTTATCATGCTCGAACCAGACAACGGAAAAGCTATTCCATATGAAAAACGAACTGAAGTTAAAGTCATATATAATAATGATGCGGTTTATATTGGCGCGATGATGTATGATGACGAACCTTCAAAAATTTTAAAGGAAATCTCTCAGCGAGATAATTTTGGAACCGCAGATCTATTTGGTGTTTTTATAAATGGTTTTAATGACGGCCAGCAAGATTTTATGTTTTATGTATCTGCAGCCGATGTTCAAGGCGATTGCATTATGACCGATGCAAATGGCGAAGATTATTCTTGGGATGCCGTCTGGATCAGTAAAGCAGCTATAGCAGATAACGGATGGATTGTTGAGATGAAAATTCCGTACTCGGCACTGCGTTTTTCTGGAGAAAATAAACAAATCTGGGGAATCAACTTTTTCAGGGAAATTAAACGTGACCGTTATAAATATACTTGGAATTTTGTTGACAGAAAGATTGGAACCTTTACACAACAGGCCGGAACTCTGGAAGGAATTCAAAACATTAAACCTCCTACTCGACTGTTTTTTATGCCTTATGCATCGTATTATCTAAATGCCGCCGACGGACAAAAAACATATGGAACAATTAAAGGAGGAATGGATATTAAATATGGTATAACTGATGCTTTTACAATTGATGCCATTTTAATTCCAGATTTTGGACAGACAAAATATGACGATCAGATTTTAAACCTCGGGCCTTTTGAACAGCAATTTAATGAAAATAGAGCCTTTTTTACGGAAGGAACAGATTTGTTCAGCAAAGGAAATATATTTTATTCCCGAAGAATTGGAGGCGCACCATCCATAGATCCTTCATTAAATGAAAACGAAGAAATTACAGAATTACCCGCAGCTGTAAATTTGGTTAATGCCTTAAAATTATCAGGGAGAACAAAAAACGGACTTGGAATTGGTGTTTTAAATGCCGTTACAGAAAAAACTTTTGCTACCATAAAAAATACTGAAAGCGGAGAAACAAGACGTGTAATTGTAGAACCGCTCACCAATTATAATGTTTTGGTTTTAGACCAGCGTTTCAGGAAAAATTCGTCGGTTACTTTTATTAATACAAATGTTAGCCGCAACGGACATTCTAGAGACGCCAACGTAACAGGTCTGGCTTGGGATTTAAACACAAAAGCCAATACTTATAGTCTATTCGGAAATGTAAAATACAGTTTAATAAATGACATCAAAGATAAAAGCGGTGTTTTTTCGACAATAACTTTGGCCGAAACGAGCGGAAATTATAGATATAGCGTAGGTTCTGATTTTGTAACTAAAGATTACGACCCTAATGATCTGGGCATTAATTTCTATACGAATTATTACAACTTTTATGGAAATGCAAATTACAGAATTCTAAATCCGACGAAAAAATTCAATACGTTTAGAATTAACTATAATATGTATACCGAATTCAATAAAGAATCTGGAAAATTACAAGACAATAATATTAATGCGAATTTAAATTTAACAACAGTAAAAAATAATTATTACGGAACTGGCATTACTTTTTACCCATTAGAAATTAATGATTATTATGAACCGCGCGCAGAAAACAGATATGTAACAATTCCGAGAAAAATAGAAACTTGGGGTAGTATTTCAACCAATTACAACCACAAATTTGCAATTGATCTCAATGGAACTTTTAATGTGTTTGATGAATCTGATCGTATTACATACGGATTTGATATTGGTCCAAGATATCGTTTCAGCGATAAATTATTGCTGACTTATTTCTTTAGTTATATTAGAAAAAACAATAACAAAGGCTATATCGATCAGGTTGATGGCGATGACAATAAAGCCACTCCAAATGATATTGTTTTTGCTAATAGAAATGTAATTACCTATTCCAACACTTTAGGAGGCAAATATGCTATAAATAGCGCCATGACTATAAATCTCGCTGTCCGCCAATATTGGTCTTATGCTGATAATAAAGACATTCTGGCTTTAAATTCGAATGGAGACCTTAGTCCGTATCCACAATATACTACCAATAAAAATTCAAGCTTTTATTCTTGGAACGCCGATTTGTCTTATTCTTGGTGGTTCGCGCCAGGAAGCCAGATTTCTGCTTTATACAGAAACAATGCCTCTAATTTTGAACGAGTTATTGATAAAGATTTCAGACACAATGTAGCAGGACTATTAAACAATGATGCCTTAAAACATATCTTTTCTGTTAGCGTAAAATACTTTATTGACTACAATGCTGTCAAAAATAAGATCAGAAAAAGAGCTTAGCGTGAATTAATTTTAAAAAATAAAGGCTTCTTCAATTAAATCAATATTTTTTTTTATAGTTCATTTTATTAAATATAAATGTAACATTCCTCAGGTTTCAAACTTTAGAAATGCCTTATATTTGTAGAAAACAAAAATGCAATGAACAAAAAAGTTATCCTTATGATTTTGGATGGTTGGGGAAAATCTCCTGACCCTAAAGTATCTGCAATAGACAATGCAAATGTTCCTTTTATAAACAGTCTTTATAAAAATTACCCAAGCGCACAGCTTAGAACTGACGGATTAAATGTTGGTCTTCCGGAAGGGCAAATGGGAAATAGCGAGGTTGGACACATGAATCTAGGCGCAGGAAGAATTGTATACCAAGATTTAGCCAAAATAAATTTAGCTGTAGAACACAAAACTTTAGCAAAAGAGCAAGTTTTAATTGACGCTTTTACATATGCTAAAGACAACAATAAAAAAGTACACTTTTTAGGATTAGTTTCAGATGGTGGTGTTCACTCACATACTTCTCACCTTCGCGGATTAATTGATGCTTCACAAGAATACGGTTTAGATCAGGTTTATGTTCACGCTTTTACAGACGGACGTGACGTTGATCCGAAATCCGGAGCAAAATATATCCACGATTTAGAAGAATATATTAAAAATACTCCTGTAAAAATCGCTTCTATCGTTGGACGTTACTACGCAATGGATCGCGACAAACGTTGGGAACGAGTAAAATTAGCTTACGACTTAGTTGTAAACGGTGTTGGAACTCCATCAACAAATGCTGTTGCAAGTGTTTTGTCTAGCTACGAAAAAGATGTCACTGACGAATTTATCGAACCTGTAGTTATCGTGGACGAAAATGCAAAACCTCTTGCCACTATTGTTGAAGGCGATGTTGTAATCTTCTTTAACTTTAGAACTGACAGAGGGCGTGAACTTACTGAAGCCCTTTCTCAGCAAGATTTCCATGAGCAGAACATGCACAAACTAAACCTATATTATGTAACATTGACAAACTACGACGAAACGTACCAAAACGTAAAAGTAGTTTACAATAAAGATAATATCACCGAAACTCTTGGTGAGGTTTTAGAAAAAGCAGGCAAAAAACAAATCAGAATCGCTGAAACTGAGAAATATCCTCACGTAACTTTCTTCTTCTCTGGAGGTAGAGAAACTCCTTTTGAAGGTGAAGAAAGAATCTTAAGAAACTCTCCAAAAGTGGCAACTTATGATTTGAAACCAGAAATGAGCGCTTACGAATTGGCTGACGCTCTTGTTCCTGAATTGAATAAAGGTGAAGTTGATTTCGTTTGCTTAAACTTCGCAAACGGAGATATGGTTGGTCACACAGGAATTATGGAAGCGGCAATTAAAGCTTGTGAAGCGGTTGACGCTTGCGCAAAAAAAGTAATCGACGCTGCGCTTGCTAACGATTACACTACAATCGTAATTGCTGACCACGGAAACTGTGAAACGATGATCAATCCTGATGGTTCTCCAAATACAGCGCACACGACAAACCCAGTGCCGATTATTTTAGTTGACAAACAGCTGAAAAGCATTCAAGATGGTGTTTTAGGCGACATTGCTCCAACTATTTTAGAATTGATGGGAATTCAGCAGCCAAATGCAATGACTTGTCATTCATTATTATAGAAAATATTTTTCTTCATAAAAAAGAGGCAAATTTTAAAAATTTGCCTCTTTTTTTACGCCTGTTTTTGTCATTTCGACGAAGGAGAAATCTCCGCGAGAAACTCTACAAAGATTGACTTCTCGTTGTGGAGCTACTTGTGGAGATTTCTCCTTCGTCGAAATGACAAGATTGCGCTTCTCAAATAATAAAATAATGATAAATCTGCTCAACGCCATAAATCACAAGTCCAATCACTCCTCCAACCAAAGTTCCGTTGATTCTGATATATTGAAGATCCTTTCCTATTTCTAATTCCAGCTTTTCAGAAACTTCTTTTCCATCCCAGCTTTTTACGGTTGACGAAATCAAATCTCCAATTACTTTTTTGTTGTTTAAAAGCATCGAAAGTAAATCGTTTTTAATAAAACCATTTATTTTGTCAATCATAATAGGGTCTTCTTTAATTCCATTTCCAAAAGTCTGAATCAATCCTGCAATATTATTTTTAATTGAAGAATCATCACCTTTATTTAAATCATTGGTAATCGACGATTTAATTTCATCCCAAATGCTATTGATATAATCCTGCACTTCTTTTTTTCCCACAAAACCCAAAATCACATCGTTAATTTTAACCCTCATTTCTTCTGAGTTTTTTACTTTTTCCAAGAAATTAAAAATGTACTCGTCAATTTTTAAGCGCACCGCACTTTCTGGCTTTTTAGCTTCATTTAGAAAGTCCTGCAAACCATTAAAAACCCCTTCTGTAATACTTTTATCAGCCAATCCAAAGCTTAGAAGCGGAGTCGAAGCTTTAACTTTTTGTCTAATTAAATCTTTATTATTAGTCAATTCGGTGCTCATAACTTCCAAAAGATTCGTTAGCATCTGATTTTTCAAATTACCTTTTTGCAAAGGTTCTAATGCCAGCGCCACCCAATCTCCAAAATTTATTCCTTCAATTTTTGCCGCAAACTGAACCTGAATAAACCTTCTGACATCTTCATCCTTTATCGTTCGTAAAATTCCCGGAATTACATTTACAGCAACTGCATTGGCAATTTTATTTGCATTTTCTTCTTTCGAAAGCCAATCTGAAGCTTTAGTTGCAAAATTGAATTCGTCTAATTTTATTTCTAATTTTTCTCTATCTAAAAACTCTTCAGATACAAAATTTCCTAAGTTCTCTCCAATTTCATTTTTCTTAGTCGGAATAATTGCCGTATGCCAAATCGGTATTCCCATTGGATGGCGAAATAATGCCACGACAGCAAACCAATCGGCGATTCCGCCCACCATCGCGGCTTCACTAAAAGCCTGAAGCATCGGAATTTTAAAGTAAATAGCAATTATAAATAACAACACTGCGACGCCCAAAAGCCCCAAAGCATTTCGCTTCATTTTCTTCAGCGCTTTTACTTTGGCAATATCTCGATTTATAATAGTTTCCATAATTATAAGCGTTTGTATTACTAATTTATGGCTTTTTTCTGAAACACGTTAACTCTATTGATTGTTTTGATAGCCACGACTCGAAAGAAGTGACTGCCGAAGCAATTCACGAATTTTCTTCAAAAATTAATTAATTGATTTGTGAAATATCTTTTTTAAAAATTTTGTTTTGAGATAATTCGTGAATTCGTGGCGAAAAATTTTAATTAAAAATTGTACTTTTGCCAACTGAAAATGGGAAAAATATGATTATCCAGAAAACTAGAGAGGAAATCGAATTAATGCGCGAAAGTGCTTTAATCGTATCAAAAACATTAGGAATGATTGCTTCTGAAATTAAAGAAGGAGTTACAACATTATATCTTGACAAATTAGCCGAAGAATTTATTCGTGATCACGGTGCAGTTCCAAGTTTCCTTGGATTGTATGATTTCCCGAATTCGCTTTGTATGAGTCCAAACGCTCAGGTTGTTCACGGTATTCCTAATAATATTCCTCTTAAAAACGGTGATGTTATTTCGGTTGACTGTGGCGCTTTTAAAAATGGTTTCCATGGAGACCATGCTTACAGTTTCGAAATTGGAGAAGTTGCTCCTGAAGTAAAAAAACTTTTGCAGGTAACTAAAGAATCTCTTTACGTTGGAATTAGAGAATTTAAAGCAGGAAATCGCGTAGAAGATGTTGGAAATGCGATTCAAAAATATACTGAAGCTCACGGTTACGGAGTAGTTCGTGAATTGGTTGGACATGGTGTTGGGCAAAAAATGCACGAAGAGCCAGAAATGCCAAATTACGGAAAACGCGGACGCGGAAAGCTTTTTGTTGAAGGAATGGTTGTAGCAATTGAACCTATGATCAACATGGGAACTAGAAATATCAAACAACTAAAAGACGGCTGGACAATCCTGACTGCTGACGGAAAACCAAGTGCGCATTTTGAGCATGACGTTGCCTTAGTTGATGGAAAACCTGAGTTATTATCGACTTTTAAATACATCTATAAAGCTCTTGGAATTGAGAGCAATGAAGAAGACGAATTCAGACAAATTCCGTTAATCGTATAAATACAACCCCGAATCAAACCTGTGAAAAAACTTTTTAAATTAGTCCTTAACACCATCCCGCGTCCATTATTAATTCGTTTGAGTTACGTGGCGCGACCAATTTTAGCTTTCTCCTTAAAAGGAGATAAATTTACAGATCCAATTGATGGAAAAAGCTTTAAATCGTTCCTGCCTTATGGATACGGAAAACAACGTAATAATGTGCTTTCGCCAAGCACCCTTTCTTTAGAGAGACATCGTTTACTTTGGCTATATTTAAACGATCAAACTGATTTTTTTACAGCGCCTAAAAAAGTATTGCATTTTGCTCCCGAACAAGCTTTTTATAAAAGATTCCGCAAACAGAAAAACTTAGATTACACCACAACTGATTTACTTTCGCCATTGGCCGATGTAAAAGCAGACATTTGTAATTTGCCTTTCAAAGACAACGAATATGACGTTATTTTGTGCAATCACGTTTTAGAACACATTCCAGACGACACAAAAGCAATGCAGGAATTATACAGAGTTTTAAAACCAGGCGGAATGGCGATTCTTCAAATTCCTCAAGATTTATCTCGCGAAGTTACTTTTGCAGATGATTCGATTACAGATCAGAAAGAACGCGCTAAAATCTTCGGACAATACGATCACGTTCGTGTTTACGGACGCGATTATTTCGATAAATTAAGGAGTATTGGTTTTATTGTGATTGAAGAAGATTACACTAACAAAATTGCACCAGAATTGGTTGAAAAATACTGTTTAGCAAAAGGCGAGATTATTCCGCTTTGCTTTAAACAGGAAAACTAATTTTTTTCACCATATAAGTTATAAGTTCATTTAAAAGGAGTTTTCAAAATAGTAATAATTTGAAAACTCCTTTTATTTTTTTGCCCAAATCTAAATTACAAGCCTAACCAAATCCCTAAATCTTGGAACCTACAAAATCATTTCAGTTCTGTTTTGACATCAGTTTGGAAAAAAATCTGAATGTCTATATTCCAACCGCCTACATCGTTGAGAATACTAGTGAAATCAAATATTTAGACAAAAAAGCAAGTCCTGATGTACTTGAAAGTTTCGGAATCACTTTTGATAATTTAGATTCCAATTCAAAAAGAATATTAACAGCTTGCGATTCTCTTAAACCTGAATTTATTTTTAAAAAATTTGGCGCTAAAATTAAGTCCGCTAAAACAATTGCTGACTTACAGAAAGATTCAAAAATTGAATTTGCCATTCGTCAACATCTTAAATTCAATTTAAGTTCATTTTACGATTTAATTGTAAAAGAACAATTTCCTCTGTCTTTGAATCTTGGACCTGAAAAAGATTTTTACCGTTCAAGAGTCAGCATCGACCCGCTTGATTTTGAGCCTCAGATTCAGTTTGACAAACATTCCGAGGGCATTACCTATACTTTATCTTTAAAGGAAAATGAAACAATTTTCTCTCCAATGGACAGCAAAGTTGACATCCTTTTAGACGAACCAGGATGGCTTATTATCAATAAAAAACTGGGACAGCTAAAAGAGTTAAACTCCAAAAAACTGATGCCTTTTTTAAAGAAAAAATCTATTGAAATACCATCAAAATTAGTTGATGATTACTTTAAAAGCTTTATTCCGCAAATCGCAAAGAAAATTGATATTGAAGCGACAGGTTTTGAGATTGAACTTCGTGACAAAATCATTTCCTGCACAATTCAGCCTATTCATGATTTCTTTAAAAACTGTTATTATCTTAATCTTTATTTTGATTATAACGGATATTCATTTGATGCGAGCAAAACTAAAAAAACACATTCTTTTGTAGATTTTAGTGTTGCCAATGAACCCAAAATCATTCAGTTTAAAAGAAGTTCTGAAGAAAGTTTATATATCGAAAAATTGAATGAAATTGGTTTAACCAAAATCAAAAACGAGTTGTTTGGATTAAATTCAGAGGCAGAAAACACAGATCCTTTTATCAACATTCAGCTGATTATTGACCATAAAGAAGAACTGAAAAATTTAGGTTTTACTATTGACAACCTAAAACTGGAAAGCAAAGAAATTGTCACGGAAAACTATACCATTTCTGCTTCAAAAGAAACAGCTGGTGATTGGTTCGACATTAGAATAATAATTACCGTTGGAAATTATAAAATCAATTTCAGCGAAATTATTCCCAACATAAAAAGCAAAGAAAGACTTTTTGCATTGCCAGACGGAAACTACTTTTTGATTCCGCTAGAATGGTTCAGCAAATACGGTTCGCTCGCAAAATTAGCAAAAACAGAAAATGGCGTCCTTTTGTTGCGTAAAAGCAATTTTACAACTTTAGACGGAATTTCTGAAATTGACAGTGATTTAGATCAAATCCATCAAGCCGAATTTACTGGTTCTGACTTAATAAAAGCAACTTTGAGACCTTATCAAATTGAGGGTGTAAAATGGCTTTTAGGACATTTCAATTCCAATATGGGTGCTTGTTTGGCTGATGATATGGGACTTGGAAAAACGTTGCAAACCTTATCTGTTTTGGTTTCTGTACAAGAACAATTAGGCTTCACAACCAAAACCACCAATTTTGATTTGTTTGCCAATGAAACTATTGTCGAAAGAGAACCGCTTAAGGCTTTAATTGTTCTTCCGTCTTCATTGGTTTTTAACTGGTTTAATGAAGCTGGCAAATTCACGCCGCACTTTTCGAAAATGCAATATGTGGGTAATGACAGAAAAATGCTAGCGAGCAGAATCAATTCGACCGATTTGATTTTTACAAGCTACAGCATCATTCATCGAGATATTTCTATTTTAGAAAAATACGATTTCCGCTATCTGATTTTGGACGAAAGTCAATACATCAAAAACAAAAACTCTAAGATTTTTAAAGCCATAAATAAAATCAGCACAGGTCATAAAATTGCTTTGAGTGGTACGCCGATTGAAAATTCGCTTGACGATTTATGGTCGCAAATGCAGTTTATCAATCCCGATATTTTAGGAAGTTATGCTTTCTTTATGGAAAATTTCAAAAATCCGATTGAGAAAAAGCAAAATGAAGAAGTTTTGGCTGAATTAAAAAATCTAATCGCTCCTTATATTTTAAGAAGAACTAAAGAACAGGTTTTAAAAGATTTGCCAGAATTGACAGAACAGATTTATTACTGCGACATGGATCCTGAACAGGAGAAATTATATGAGAAAGAAAAATCTAAAGCTCGTAATTTCTTGCTTAAAACTGACGGTTCTGGTCCAGACAAAATCAACATCATTAACACTTTGATGAAGCTGAGACAATTGAGTAACCATCCAAAAATGGTCGATCAGGAATCTGAAGTTGATTCTGGGAAATATATTGCGGTTACCAATTATCTTGAAAACTTAGTAAAAGCAAAACAGAAAGTCATCATTTTCAGTTCGTTTGTTACCAATTTAAATTTTTATACCGATTGGTGTAAGAAAAACAAAATAGATTTCTGTGAAATTACAGGCGAAACTCCTGCAGATAAGAGAGAACAGCAGGTTAAAATGTTTCAGGAAAAAGAAAATCCGCTATTATTCTTTATTTCGCTTAAAGCGGGTGGAGTTGGTTTGAATATTACAAAGGCTTCTTATGTTTTATTCTTGGACCCTTGGTGGAATCCTTTTGCAGAAAAACAAGGTGTAGCACGTGCACACAGAATTGGGCAATTGAATAAAGTAAATGTGATTCGTTTTATTTCTAAAAATACAGTTGAAGAAAAAATCATCAAACTGCAGGAAAACAAAAAATTATTGTCTGACTCGCTTTTAGAAGAAAGTTATATCAATGATGAAATTGAAGGCAACTTAGAGTATATTTTAGGAAATTAATCGTTAAATCCAATAGAACGGCATCTTTTTCGTTATATAAAATTGTTATATTTACAATCTTACAACGTTTAAAGATGCCGAAATTTTTATATACAAGCTTTATTTTTCTTTTTATTTTCACTTTAGCGAAAGCTCAGGAAAAAGAAATCGACCCTCCATATAATATTAAAACTGCTTCTTTCATTCAAAATGGCAGTAATGTCCCGCCAATTTTTGAATTAGGCTCTGCATTTACCTTTCAATTTGATGATTTGTTTGGCAATGAAGCCAATTATTATTTTGAAGTTCTTCATTGCGATTATAATTGGATTCCAACGCAAATTCCAAAAACGGACTATATTCTTGGAATGGATAATCAGAGAATTACCGATTTTTCCAATTCATTCAATACGCTGCAGGTTTATACACATTATAGGCTTTCTTTCCCTAATCAGTTTACACAATTATTGAAGCTTTCGGGAAATTATATGTTGCGAATTCTGAATGAAGATCGAGAAGTTGTTTTTTCGAGAAAATTTATTTTATATGAAAACCATTGTACAGTTGGAGTTCAAGTAAAAAGAAGCCGTAACCTCAGCAATATTGACTACAAACAGAATTTGGATTTTGCTATTTTATCTAATGATATTGTATTTCAAACCCCGTTGCAAAATGTGAAAGTGCTTTTATTGCAAAACGGAAATTTCCATACTGAGATAAAAAATATTGCTCCTCAGTATACAATTGGCAATCAGCTAGTTTACAAATACGACAAAGAAACCCAATTTTGGGGCGGAAATGAGTTTTTATATTTTGAAAATAAAGACATTAGGGCGGCTAGTAATAATGTAGCCAAAGTAGGCTCTAACAATGATATTTACAATTCGTTTCTGTATACTAACGCCGCAAGAGGAAATCAGATTTATACCAATTATGAAGATGTAAACGGAAACTTTGTTGTAAAGAACATCAACGGTTCTAACAACGATATTGAAGCCGATTATGCTTGGGTTTATTTCAGCCTCTCTGCTCCTGCTTTTAGAATGAACAAAGACATTTATATTTCTGGAATGTTTAATAACTACAGTCTTTCGCCAGAATATAAAATGGACTATAATAACGACAAAGGAGTTTTTGAAAAAGCCATTATGATTAAGCAAGGTTTTACTAATTTTCAGTATACCGTTGCCGATAAAAAAGGCGTTGTTGATTTTGAAAATGCCATTGACGGAAACTTTTATCAGACTGAAAACGAGTACACCATCTTGGTTTATTACAAAGAAGCTACTGACCGTTATCAGCGTGTAATCGGAAAAGGAAATGCAAACTCTATCAATATAGTCAATTAAAACAATGTTAAGGTTTTAGATTAAACGATTTTTTTTTGTAGCTTTGCCTCTATAACACTCACATATATACGGCGTTAGTATGGTTTCTCAAATTACACGAGGCATAAAAATATCTGTTTTGACTAGTTTTGAAGGCACATACTTCAAAAACTACAAGATTCATTTTGCTTTTAGCTACGTAGTTACCATAGAAAATCATAGTAAAGATTCTGTACAGTTAACTTCTCGCCATTGGGAAATTTTTGATTCTCTAAATGATTTAGAAGTTGTAGATGGTGAAGGTGTAATAGGCAAAAAACCAGTTCTAAAACCTGGCGAAAACCACACTTACAGTTCTGGCTGTTTATTATCGTCTCCTTATGGCGCAATGAAAGGTCATTTCAATATGATCAATTTTACTACAACAAAGACATTCAAAGTTATTGTTCCTACTTTTAGAATGTGTGCTCCTTTTGCACTAAATTAAGATATAGTTTACATCTATAGCTTTTATCGTTATCTTAATCATAAAATTGTCAATTTATTAATTTATCCTTTGTACTTTTGTGCAGCGTTAGATTATTCGTAACAAAACAAATCGTCTAACTTTAAATTGTCTAATTCACAAATTTAAATAACATGCTTAAAGGATTTTTTCATGTACCAAAAGCGGTAAACGAGCCTGTAAAGAGCTACGCACCAAACTCACCAGAAAAAGCTGCTGTTCAAGCTGCTTATACCACAATGTGGAATTCTCAAATTGACGTTCCTTTATATATTGGAAACGAAGAAATTAGAACTGGAAATACAAGAAACATTACAGCTCCACACGACCACAAACACGTTGTTGGAAAATACCATTTAGCTGAAAAACAACATATCGAAAAAGCCATTGCCAATGCTCTTGAAGCAAGAAAAAAATGGGCAAACATGGCATGGGAACAGCGTGCTGCTATTTTCTTAAAAGCTGCTGAACTTATCGCTGGACCATACAGAGCTCGTATCAACGCTGCTACAATGATTGGGCAGTCTAAAAATATCCATCAAGCAGAAATTGATTCTTCTTGTGAATTAATTGACTTCTTACGTTATAATGTTGAGTTCATGACTCAAATCTACAACGATCAGCCAAAATCAGATTCTTCTGTTTGGAACCGTGTAGAATACAGACCATTAGAAGGGTTTGTTTACGCTATTACTCCATTCAACTTTACTGCTATCGCTGCTAACCTTCCTGCAAGTGCTGCAATGATGGGTAACGTTGTGGTTTGGAAACCAAGTGATAGCCAAGTATTCTCTGCAAAAGTCATTATCGACGTTTTCAAAGAAGCTGGAGTTCCTGATGGAGTTATCAACGTAGTTTTCGGAGACGCTTTAATGATTACTGATACTGTTTTGGCTAGCCGCGATTTTGCTGGTGTTCACTTTACAGGATCAACTCACGTATTTAAAGATATTTGGGCTAAAATTGGTGCAAACATCCACAATTACAAAACGTACCCAAGAATCGTTGGTGAAACTGGAGGTAAAGATTTTATCATTGCTCACCCAAGCGCAAACGTAAAACAAGTGGTAACGGGAATTACTCGTGGAGCTTTCGAATTCCAAGGACAAAAATGTTCTGCTGCTTCTAGAGCTTATATTCCACAAAGTTTATGGCCAGCTGTAAAAGAACAATTGATTGCTGATGTAAAATCTATGAAAATGGGTTCTCCAGAAGATTTTGGAAACTTCATTACAGCGGTTATCCACGAAGGTTCTTTTGACAAATTAGCAAGTTATATCGATCAAGCTAAAAAAGATGCTGAAGCAGAAATCATCGTTGGAGGAAATTATGATAAATCTGTTGGATATTTTATTGAGCCTACGGTTATTGTAACAACAAACCCAAAATACACTACAATGGAAACTGAGTTGTTTGGGCCAGTTATCACAATTTATGTTTATGAAGATGCTAAATGGGAAGAAACTCTTGAATTAGTTGATACTACTTCTGAGTATGCTTTAACAGGAGCTGTATTTAGCCAAGATCGCTACGCTATTGAAGTAGCTACAACAAAATTACAAAACTCTGCTGGTAACTTCTATATCAATGACAAACCAACTGGAGCTGTTGTAGGAATGCAGCCATTTGGTGGAGCAAGAGCTTCTGGAACTAATGATAAAGCAGGTTCGGCATTAAACTTATTGCGTTGGGCTTCTCCAAGAACTATTAAAGAAACTTTTGTAACTCCAGAAGATTACAGATACCCTTTCTTGGGATAATCTGATTTTAGAGTTCAGATTTAGAATATAAAAACGCGTCTACTTTCAAAGAAATTAGACGCGTTTTCTTTTTATAGAAAAATTACTTCTCCTATTATTTTGATTTCACCTTTATCTGTCATTTCTTTCAGAATAGGACTTAAAATTTTTATTACACGTGACTTCTGTAAATATTTTTGTAATACTTTTCTTATTTATTTAAAAATCAGGACTTTAAAAAAACAAAATGTCTTATTTTAATATTTAAAAAACTTATTGTTACCTTCAAAAAAAACTCATCAGCCTAAATTTGTTTCAATATTAAACAACATTAAAAGATCTAAATAAATTAACAGCATAAGTATGAGAAATTTAAACAATGTTCCCAAAGTCATTATGGAATCTAAAAGCATTGGACATGCCATTGATTATAAATGGACAAAAAAGAAAATAAACAAACTTTTAGACCCTATTGAAGGGAATGAAGAGCTTGAAAATGCTTTAATGCAAATCAATCATAAAGGTTCTATTGGCTTGACCGCTGCGTTATTAGAATGGATTTACTGGCGTTTTACAGGTTATAGCCAAGCTACAAACGATACGCAAAAAAGAATTGAAGCACTTTGGTGCTCTATCAACAATCGCGAACAGACCAATCCTTTATTATTTGACACCGAATTCGAAATCCCAGCAACTGGCTCTATCAACGGCGCTCTATGGATTGCATTAATGAATGTGAGAATGATCGATGTACGATACCGCAAAGGCTCTTACTTTTTACAAAATGATCTTGTCGGATTGGTATTGTTAGCGCGTCATATTACGCCAAAAAAGAAAAACTTCGACCATTGGTTTGCCCAAACTATTATAAACTTAACCCATTCTCATCCTAATCCGTATAGAAATGATGTTTTGGACGAAAGCGACGAAGCAGTATACGATTCATCAAATGAGCCGGTAATCTCTAGAGAGTTTTTCTTTGATGAAACATTCCAATATTCAGTTGAAGCGTCAGAGAATGCAATTCATGGTTTCATTGATAATTTAGATCACAAGGCGAACAGCTTTTTAAATCTTCCAAAAAAAGCTTCATAATTTTAACTTTAGTTGTGTTCAAAAAAATAACCCGTTTAGAAAGTTCTACTCGGGTTATTTTAGTTTAAGGTTTAAATTTTAAAGGAAGATGGACTACTTTTTTGGTTTCAAAAAATTCATCTTCAAAAAATTCATCCAAATCATATAAAGTAGCGCTTGGAAAATCCTTTAACTCTTCGGTTAAATCACCGCCTTTCAAATATAGAATTCCATTTTTTAACATGTGTTTGTGCTGCTTCTTGATTTTATCTTTAATCCATGAAACAAAATCTGGCATATTAGTAACGGCACGGCTAACAATAAAATCAAAATCTCCTTTTACCAATTCAGCACGTTTTTGTTCTGCTTTTACGTTCTTTAGTTCTAATGCATCAACCACACCTTGAACTACTCTTATTTTTTTTGCAATAACATCAATTAAATAAAAACGGGTTTCAGGAAAAAGAATCGCTAATGGAATTCCAGGAAAACCTCCGCCTGTTCCAACATCTAAAACTGTTGCTCCAGGTTCGAATTTCATGACCTTGGCAATTCCTAATGAATGCAAAATGTGTTTTGTATATAATGAATCAATGTCTTTACGCGAAATCACATTGATTTTTTCATTCCAATCGTGGTATAAAAAGTCTAATTTTTGAAATTGTTCGATTTGAAGATCAGTCAAATTGGGAAAATATTTCAATATCTCATCCATTGCTATAATTTTTTAACAAAAGTACTACTTTACGATTGAAATATTTAACTCAATTTTGCAAATTGAAAATTTATAATAATTACCTTTGAAATCTATTTAAATTAATTATGAATAACACTGCTCCAACTTTTGCACGGCAAGACAATTTAAAGTTTTTTAGAACGCTTAACTCTCGCGTTAACAATTACTTTAAAGAAAATAATATCAAAAAAACCGGAAACTGGCAATTACATTTAAAAGCTGTTATTCTATTTGCTGTTTTTTTAACTCCGTACTTTTTAATCCTTACGCTTGACATGCCGTTTTGGGTAATGCTGCTTTTGTCAATCGTAATCGGAATTGGAATGGCAGGTGTCGGAATGAACGTAATGCACGACGGAAATCACGGTTCTTATTCGACTAAAAATTGGATCAATAAATTTATGGGCGGAACCATTTACGTTCTAGCAGGAAATGTATACAACTGGCAAGTACAGCATAATGTGCTTCACCACACTTATACCAATATTCCTGGACACGACGAAGATTTAGATGCGGGCCGTATTATTCGTTTTACAAAACATGCTGAATGGCATCGTTTTCACCGTTTTCAGCATTACTATTCTGTTTTCTTATATGGATTATTGACTTTCAATTGGGCACTTACAACCGATTTCAAACAGATGCGTAACTACCTTAAAAGAAAATTATCTTATGGAGAGCCAAAAAGCCCAAAAATTCTTTGGACCACTTTAATCATTACTAAAATCATTTATCTTTCGATCTGGATTGTTCTTCCAATTCTTATTGGAATCACTTGGTGGAAAGTGCTTTTAGGATTTTTTGTAATGCATTATACTGCAGGTTTAATCTTAAGTATAGTATTTCAATTAGCTCACGTTGTTGATCATACAACAAATCCAACTCCAAATGAATTAGGAGAAATGGACAACACTTGGGCAGTTCACCAATTATATACAACGACCAATTTTGCTCCAAAAAACGCAATTGTAAATTGGTACACAGGTGGTTTAAATCATCAGATTGAACATCATATTTTCCCAAATATCAGTCATATTCATTACGGTAAAATTGCTCAAATTGTAAAAGAAACAGCAAAAGAATGCAATTTGCCTTATTACGAATATAAAACAATGCGAAGTGCTGTTATTGCTCACTTTAAGCATTTACGCGAATTGGGAATGAAGCCAGAATTAGCAGTTTAAGAACTAAAAAGAAATCTATTAATAATTAACCTTCCTTAATCAACACAGCAAATTAAGGACATTCAAAAATTTCATAATGAATCATATTCTTTCGGACAGAATCAACAACTTAGCGACTTCGCAAACATTAGCAATGGCTGCTTTAGCTCGCGAATTAAAAGCACAAGGAAAAGACATTATCAGCTTAAGTTTAGGTGAACCAGATTTCAATACACCTGATTTTATCAAAGAAGCAGTAATTAAAGCAGTTAACGAAAATTATAGCACTTATTCTCCAGTAGAAGGTTACCTTGAATTGAGAGAGGCAATTTGCAGAAAATTCAAAAGAGATAATAACTTAGATTATAAACCATCTCAAATTGTAGTTTCTACAGGAGCAAAACAATCTTTATACAACATTGCGCAAGTAATGTTAAACGACGGTGACGAGGTTATTTTACCGGCACCATACTGGGTTTCTTATTTCGAAATCGTAAAACTTTCTGGCGGAGTTCCAGTTGAAGTTCCAACTTCTGTCGAAACCGATTTCAAAATGACACCAGAACAATTAGAAGCTGCAATCACACCAAAAACAAAAATGATGTGGTTCTCTTCTCCATGTAACCCTTCAGGGTCTGTTTACAGCAGAGAAGAATTAACAGCCTTAGCTAAAGTTTTAGAAAAACACCCAAATATTTATGTAGTTTCAGATGAAATTTACGAGCACATTAATTTCTCAGGAACTTTCTGCAGTATCGGTTCAATCCCAGGAATGTTAGATAGAACGATCACTGTAAACGGAGTTGCAAAAGCATTCGCAATGACAGGATACAGAATTGGTTATATCGGAGCTCCTGAATTTATCGCAAAAGCGTGTACAAAGATCCAAGGACAAGTAACATCTGGCGCAAATTCTGTGGCACAAAGAGCTACAATTACTGCTGTAGATGCTGATCCAAGCGTATTAAACGAAATGGTTCAAGCTTTCCACGGTCGTAGAGATTTAGTGGTTGGATTATTACAAGAAATCCCAGGCATCAAAATTAACGTTCCAGAAGGAGCATTCTACGTATTCCCAGACGTTTCTTCTTTCTTCGGAAAAACTTTAAAAGGACACGAAATCAAAGATGCAAGCGACGTTTCTATGTACCTTTTAGCTGAAGCAAACGTTGCAACCGTAACAGGAGATGCTTTCGGAAATCCAAACTGTATTCGTTTCTCTTATGCAACAAGCAACGATATTTTAAAAGAAGCATTACGCAGAATCAAAGAAGCTTTGACTGCATAAACATATTCTAAGTTTTACTAAAACAGCTTAAGGTTCAAAAGTTTCATCACTTTTATACTTTAAGCTGTTTTTTTTGGCGTGTCCCCATCCCGATAGCTATCGGGAGGCTATCCGCTATATCTTTTATGGCGAACCCCGCCATAAAAGGATACCGCTCCTATCCCTCACGCAAACGGCACACAAGAAACATCATTCTACAAAAGAAAATTTTTGAGCATTTAAAATTGGCAAAATTTGAAAAATTCGTGGCAAACAAAAAAATCTTTTCAAAATTCCCATTCCACAATATTATAAAACTTCAAATGTAATCCTGTAAAACAAAGCATGTTATAATTACAAACTTTGTAACATATTAATTTTTAAAAATTATAGGTCATGACACATGCAGAAGAAACCACAACAGAAACCATTAAAACTTTAGAAGGATTAATTTCAATTCTTGAAGATGGAAAATTAGGATATACAAATGCAGCGGAACATGTAGAAAATCCAGCAATGAAAACCGATTTTCTTGAATACGCCCGCGAAAGAGCTTTATTTATTGTTGAGTTACAAAATCAAATCAACAAACTAGGAAAATCGACAGATACTTCTGGCGGAGGTCCGCTTGGGGCTTTACACCGTACTTGGATTGATATAAAATCTGCCTTTACCGGTGGTGACACAGAAGCTATCATAAATGCCTGCATCACTGGTGAAGAAGCCGCTATCGAAAAATATAAAATGGCACTCGAAGAAAATCATCTAGAACACGATCAGGTATATATTGTTTCAAAACAGCTAAACAGTATTCAAAATACTTTATCACAAATTAAAATGAGAGCAAATTAATCGATCGATTCATGCTTTTTTTTTGAGAACTGCTCGGTCTTCGGATTGGGCAGTTTTTTTGTTTGTTAAACTGAGAATAAATCTTACATTCGTCACAACCAATTAAAAACTAAAAATCATATGACATTAACTTTACGCTGGTATATCATTTTACTATTTGCAATTTTACTTTCTTCAATAACACAAGCACAAACAACTGGCAATTTCATAAAAGCCTCAATAGGTTATGGATCTAGCAGTTCTTATTACATTGAAGATTATGGAAGTCAAGATGAAGTTGATGTTATGGGAGGTGGACTTTATCTTCAAGGCGAATACATTATAGGACTAAAATCGTGGTTAAGCGTAAGACCTTACGCTGGTGCCATTTTTGAATCTGTTGACAAAAATCAAAATATACAAAATCAACCGCAGTATAAAGTAACCACAAATGCTTTTTTAATGGGAGGAAAAGTTCGATTTTGCGCTCCTATTCCATGGGTTGCTCCATTTATAGAAGGAGGCATTGGAACTTCGATGGGCAAATTCGAAACTTTTACACCAAATGTTGATTTCAATAAAAGCACAGTTTTATTACATATTCCTTTCAGTATTGGATTGGCAGTTGGCAGACATAATAATTTTGAAATCGGGATTTCAGGATACTTTCATCCAGCGGCAAAACAATCGACTGGAGTATTTGCAATCGGATATAATTTTCCATTAGATTAATCATATTCTCAATTCTCAAATTAAAAATTTCATTTATCTTCATTCCATATTAAGTTAACAATTTCAAAAAAATCGCTTCATCACTAGCAAACTCAAATAATTTATTAGACCTTTGCACACTTTTTTTCGGGAATACCACAAAAGTCTAAAGTTTTAGAAATGAAGAAGAAAATCGAAATATTAGCTCCTGCTAGAGATTTAATTGGAGGAATGGCAGCCATAAATAGTGGTGCCGATGCTGTATATATTGGTGCACCTCAATTTGGAGCACGTTCAAACGCCAACAACTCTATCGCAGATGTTGCTGAACTTGTAAAATATGCGCACCTATTTAATGCTCAGGTTTTTGTCGTTATCAATACTATTTTATATGATAACGAATTAGAAACTTGTCGTGCCATGATCTGGGAATTGTACGATATTGGTGTCGATGCCTTGATTATTCAGGACATGGCTATTATGGAAATGGACTTGCCTCCTATCGTACTTCACGCCAGCACACAAGCCAACAATCGTGACAAAGAAAAAATAAAATTCCTTAAAGATGCTGGCATCAAACGTGTGGTTTTAGCGCGTGAATTGAACCTACATCAAATTAAAGAAATCTACGATTACGCTGATGTTGAATTAGAATTCTTCGTAACGGGAGCTTTATGCGTATCATTTAGCGGAAACTGCTATATGAGTGTGGCAAACGGAGAACGTAGCGCTAACCGTGGCTCTTGCGCACAAAACTGTCGTTTACCTTATAACTTAATTGACGGAAACGGTGAAACTTTAATCAGAAACAGTCACTTGCTTTCAATTAAAGATTTAGATGTTTCAGATCAGATTCCGAATTTGATCGAAGCTGGAATCGTTTCTTTCAAAATTGAAGGACGTTTAAAAGATGTAGCTTACGTTAAAAACAACGTTTCTTATTTACGTCAAAAATTAGATAGCTTTTTAGAGGGAAGCGATAAATACACGAAAGCTTCTTCTGGAAGATGTACGTATACTTTCGACTCTACTTTGAGTAGAACTTTCAATCGTGGCTATACCGATTATTTTGTAAACGACAGACACAATAGTATTGGTTCTTGGGAAAGCCCAAAATCTAAAGGGCAATATATTGGTAAATTAATTCGAACTGTTGGTGGTGCTTACGAAATCGAAAACGGCGAATTATTAAACAATGGTGACGGACTTTGCTTCATCAACGAAAATAACGAAGCTGACGGAATCTATGTAAACAAAGCCGAAAACGGAAAAGTTTATCCAAACGTTTTAAAAGAAATCAAAGACGGAACTTTTATTTACAGAAATAACGATGCTGCTTTCATCAAAATTGTAGAAAGAGAAGACAGTGCCATCCGTAAAATCGGAACTACTTTATTGCTTACCGAAAATGAAAACGGTTTTGAATTAATCGCAACCGACGAAGACGGAAATGTAAGTACAGTAAAACTAGAGCATCCGAAAGAAAAAACGAAAACAGGCGAATCGATCGAAGAAAATATTAAAGTTCAATTGGCAAAAACAGGTTTTACGCCTTATAGCGCCGATGAAATTAATGTAATGTTCTCTAAAAACTGGTTCCTTCCTATTTCAAAAATCAACGAAATGAGAAGAAATGTTTTCGAACAATTATCAGAAATTCGTTTAGCAAATTATGTTCGTGAAGAGCACCAATTAGTAAAAACGTCACATCCTTATCCAGAAACGAAACTGGATTTTATGTACAACGTTTCAAACAAAACCGCTCGTAAATTCTACGAACGTCACGGTGTTACCGAAATCGAAAAAGCATTCGAATTACAATGGGATCCAGGAAAATCCCGCGTAATGACAACTAAATATTGCATCAAATACGAATTGAAAAAATGTCCGATACACCAAAAAGATATTGTAGGTGTTAAGGTAAAAGAACCATTAGTATTGAAACAGGGAGAATTGGAGTATAAACTAAAATTCAACTGCAAACCCTGCGAAATGGAAATCTGGGAAAAAGATGCTGAATTTGAGATTGAAGAAGATCATTTTCATTAATTTTTACCGCAAAGTTTTTTAACCGCAAAGACGCAAAGGAATACGCAAAGTTCGCAAAGATTATTTTAAAATCTTTGCGAACCTTTTCTTTTACTTTAAAAGCGAAACTTTGCGTTCTTTGCGTAATTCTTTGCGGACTTTGCGGTTAAATAATCTGTTATTTCCACAATCTTGTCATTTCGACGAAGGAGAAATCTTCGCAAGTAACTCCGTTCCAATAAGCCAATCTTTGTAGAGCTACTCGTGGAGATTTCTCCTTCGTCGAAATGACAAACTGTATGGTGACTTTGTCTTAAAACTAAAATCAATTACAAAATTAAATCTGCCGAATCTGCAAAATCTGCGAGAGAAAGTCTTTGTGCTCTTTTTTAACTTAAAAACAAAAATATAGCGTTCTTCGCGTAATTCTTTGCGAACTTTGCGGTTAAAAACATTTTTATCTACTTTTACTACTCAAACAATACAACATTCCAAAATGAAAATACTACTCCTAGGTTCAGGCGAATTAGGCAAAGAATTTGTCATTGCCGCACAACGAATCGGACAAACTATAATCGCAGTTGACAGTTACGAAAATGCGCCAGCCATGCAAGTCGCACACGGTTTTGAAGTCATCAATATGCTTGACGGCGAAGCACTTGACCGAATCGTAGCCAAACATAAACCTGACTTTATCGTTCCCGAAATAGAAGCCATTCGCACCGAACGTTTTTACGATTACGAAAAACAAGGAATCACGGTTGTTCCTTCAGCGAAAGCGGCAAACTTTACGATGAATCGTAAGGCCATTCGTGATTTAGCTGCAAAAGAACTTGGATTACGTACAGCAAAATACGAATACGCTACTTCTGCTGAAGAACTGCAAAAAGCAGTTCAGGAAGTTGGAATTCCATGCGTTGTAAAACCTTTAATGTCTTCATCAGGAAAAGGACAATCAACCATCAAAACCGAAAGTGATATAGAAAAAGCATGGCAATATGCCGTTGCAGGTTCGCGTGGTGATGTTATTGAAGTGATCGTAGAAGCTTTTGTTGATTTTCATTCAGAAATTACGCTTTTGACGATTACACAAAATAACAATCCAACTTTGTTTTGCGCTCCAATTGGACACAGACAAGAACGTGGCGATTATCAGGAAAGCTGGCAACCGGCTTTGGTTTCAGAAAAAGATTTATACGAAGCTCAAGATATGGCCGAAAAAATTACTGAAGCACTTGGTGGCGCAGGACTTTTTGGTGTCGAATTTTTCTTAACTAATGAAGGGGTTTATTTCTCTGAACTTTCTCCGCGTCCGCACGATACCGGAATGGTTACTTTGGCCGGAACTCAGAATTTCAACGAATTTGAATTACATTTACGCGCCATTTTAAGTCTTCCAATTTTCGAAATCAATTTAGAAAAAGCTGGAGCAAGTGCCGTAATTTTAGCATCAGAAGATTCTGCAAATCCAACTTTTACTGGAATCGAAAAAGTAGCTGCTTTACCTAAAACCGATTTCAGAATCTTTGGAAAACCAACTTCAAGACCCTACCGCAGAATGGGAGTAGTTTTAAGCCACGACTCACTTTCGACTCCAATTAACGAAATAACAGAGCGTGCCAAAGAAACGGCAAAATTAATAACTGTAAATTCTTAACTATGAAAAACATACTTTTAGCGACTTTCCTTTTTGTTGGGATCGCAGTACAGGCACAAGATAAAAAGAAATTTGACAAACCAACAGTCGTTGAAGCTTCTTGCGGAGAATGTCAATTCGGAATGAAAGGCAAAAGCTGTGATTTAGCCGTTCGTATTGACGGAAAATCGTATTTCGTTGACGGAACTACGATTCACGATCATGGAGATGCTCACGCTGAAAAAGGTTTCTGCAATGCCATCAGCAAAGCTTTAGTTACAGGAGAGATCAAAGGAGACAGATTTAAAGCAACTTCATTTACTTTAATAGACGATAAAAAATAATGGCATTAATTCTTGAAAACATTGCTAAACACGTTTCTCTGACACCAGAAGAACAGGCGCTTTTTTTATCTAAACTGGAAACGAACACTTACAAAGCTAAAACGCTTTTATTGAATGCTGGCGAAGTCTGCAAGCATTCGTATTTTGTAAACTCAGGGATTTTAAGAAGCTTCAATATCAATGATAATATTGTTGAACATGTTTTATCTTTTGCCTGTGAAGGCTGGTGGATGAGTGATATGTACAGCTATTTTTCACAAAAACCGGGACAGCTTTTTATTGAAGTTTTAGAAGAAGCTGAAGTCGTTTCGTTATCCAAAGAAAATCAAGAACAATTGTATCTTGAAATTCCGAAGCTGGAACGTTTTTTCAGGATTCTAATTGAGAATTCACTAGTTGCAAATCAACAAAGATTAATGGACAATTTGAGTTTACCTGCCGAAGAACGTTTTGAGAAATTCACTAAAAAATATGGATCATTGGTTCACAAAGTTCCTCAAAAACAAATCGCCTCTTTCATTGGCGTAACACCAGAATTCTTTAGCAAAATGAAAGCTCGCCTTTTGAAGAAGTAAAAATAAACCATTAAGACATTAAGATTCATCAAGCGAGACTTAACCTGTCTTATTTTTAAGAATATAAAGCTTAACTTTCTTAATATCTTAATGGTTAAAAAAACTTAAAATTGCTCAACCTCTGTAGAATGTTCCATTGCTGTTATGGCTGATTTTCCTAACATAACGGTATTTTGAACGGCATCAAAATAAGAAGTTCCTACGAAAGCTTGATGTTTTACCGCTCTGAATCCGTTTTGTTGTAATGCGAATTCTCTTTCCTGCAACTCAGAATAACCTGCCATTCCGCGCTCTTTATAGGCTTTAGACAATTCAAACATACTTGTATTTAAAGCATGGAATCCAGCTAAAGTGATGAATTGGAAAGCATATCCCATTTCGGCTAAATCTTCTCTAAACGTTTCCATTTCGGCAACTGATAATTTTGCCGCCCAATTGAAAGATGGAGAACAATTATACGCCAGCATCTTATCCGGGAATTCTTTTTTCATTGCTTTTGCAAACTTTCTTGCATAATCTAAATCCGGATTACTGGTTTCCATCCAAATTAAATCGGCATATGGCGCGTAGCTTAAACCTCTAGCAATTCCCTGCTCGATTCCGTTTTTCACATAGAAGAAACCTTCGCTTGTTTTTTCTCCTGTTAAAAATTTCCTGTCTCTTGGGTCGGCATCACTTGTTAGCAAATTAGCTGCATCAGCATCTGTTCTGGCAACGATCAAGGTTGGAACTCCCATAACATCTGAAGCCAGTCGTGCTGCAATTAATTTATTGATTGCTTCTTGTGTTGGTACCAAAACCTTTCCGCCCAAGTGTCCGCATTTTTTAGCAGAACTTAACTGATCTTCAAAATGCACTCCAGAAGCTCCGGCTTCAATCATGGATTTCATTAATTCGAAAGCATTTAAGTTTCCGCCAAAACCTGCTTCAGCATCAGCCACAATCGGAACTAAATAATCTTTTTTATTTTCAATATTATTTACAGTCTGAATCTGATCGGCGCGCAATAAAGCGTTGTTGATCTTTTTTACCACCATCGGAACGCTGTTTACAGGATAAAGCGATTGGTCAGGATACATTTCTCCCGCCAGATTTGCATCGGCCGCAACCTGCCATCCGCTTAAATAAATTGCTTCTAAACCTGCATCGACTTCCTGAATCGCCTGATTTCCAGTCAACGCTCCCAAACCCGCAACATAATCCTGACTTTTTAACTTTCTCCATAATTTTTCGGCACCCATTTTGGCAATAGAATGCTCAATTTTATAAGACCCTTGAAGCGTCACAACTTCACTCGCAGTGTAAGGACGTTCAACGCCTTTCCATCTCGGGTTCGTGATCCAATCGTTAATCAATTCCTGAATTCTGTCTTCTGTTGTTTTCATAAATAGTATAGTTAAAGTGGTTAGTAAGCTTTCAATTAAAAATTAAAAATTGAGAATTAAAAATCTGCGTTATCAGCCAAATCTGGGTGAAAAATTTAATTTTTAATTCTCAATTTTTAATTTTTCACAAATATTTATAGCACGGAATCGTTAGGAAATCCACAAAATGCAGATTTACAACCAATCTTTCCAGCAATTTTTCAGCTAAAGGAAACTGTTGTTTTTCGTGATTTTCTTCTCCTAATTCTTCCTTGATTTTTCTAAATTCATCTAAAGCCAATTCATGGTAATACGCCAAATCTAATTTTCGCCCATTATCCAAAATCACTTTATTCTGAAGCCATTGCCACAATTGCGATCTTGAAATTTCAGCCGTTGCTGCATCTTCCATCAAATTATGCAAAGCAGCCGCGCCTTGTCCGTTTAGCCATGAAGCCAAATACAAAACGGCTACATTGATATTTTTTCGAACACCATTTTCTGTGATTAATCCAATTGGCGGTTCGATCAAGTCGGCTTCTGTGATTCTTCGATGTTCTCGTTTTACATGAATCTGATTTGGAGACGGCATTCCTTTATCAAAAACTTCTTTTGCTATTGCAACTAAATCCGGATGCGCTACCCAGGTTCCGTCGTGGCCGTTTCGAACTTCACGCTCTTTATCGGTTCTCACTTTTGCGAAAGCGATCGCATTGGCTTCTTCATTATTTTTAATCGGAATTTGAGCTGCCATTCCACCAATCGCATGAATTCCTCTTTTATGGCATCTCTGAATTACCAGATTTGAATACGCATTCATAAAAGGCGAAGTCATATTTACCTGATCACGATCTGGAACAATGAATTTTGGATTTTTTCTAAACTTTTTAATGTAAGAGAAAATATAATCCCAACGTCCGCAGTTTAAGCCCACAATATGTTCTTTCAATTCATAAATGATTTCATCCAACTGAAAACTTGCCGTTATGGTTTCAATTAAAACCGTCACTTTTATGGTTCCTCGTTTCAGATTCAAATAATCTTCTGTAAAATCAATTACAGTATCCCACCATCTTGCTTCCAGATAATGTTCTAATTTCGGAATGTAGAAATAGGGTCCAGAATTGTTTTCCAAAAGTCGTTTATGATTATGAAAAACATACAAACCAAAATCTACCAAAGAACCCGAAAGTTCATTTCCTTCAATCAAAACATGTTTTTCTGGCAGATGCAAACCTCTTGGACGAACAATAAGCGTTGCGATTTTTTCATTTAAGTGATATGATTTCTGTTTCACCAAATCGGTAAACGTGATGGTTTTATTAACGGCATCAATCAAATTCATTTGTCCATCCATCAGGTTTTGCCAAGTTGGTGAAGTACTATCTTCAAAATCGGCCATAAAAGTTTTGGCACCCGAATTCAAAGCATTAATAATCATTTTTCGGTCAACTGGCCCGGTAATTTCCACTCTTCTGTCCAGTAAATCTTTCGGAATTTCTCCAGCTGTCCAATTACTTTCTCTGATGCTTTTGGTTTCTGGAATAAAAACCGGCATAATTCCCTGATCAAAAGTGACTTGTTTCTGTTCTCTCTGTAAAAGCAGTAATTTTCTTTGCGATTCGAATTTTTTGTGTAATTCGATAATAAACGCAGTTGCTTCTTCTGTCCAGATTTTTGGATAAGCAAGCTTTTTGTCGGCTAGGAATTCTATAGCCATTTCAGTGATCTCTAATTGGTTTTTCATAGCTGCAGATTTTAATTTTAAATTTTAAAAAACAGATTTTCTGTTTACGCTTTTCATTTCGTCAAAAACAACTCAATCATAACTAATTCATAATTAACAAGTTTCAACGATACAATGTTATAAAAAAGTTTTTTACAAAACAAGCGAACGTTCGCTAAATTTAAAAAATATTTTTTTGGCGATTATTTTTAGAATACTTACATTTGGATTATGGATATCGAAAAAGACTATATAAAGCTGATTTTTGGGCTAAAAATGAAACAGGTTCGCATGCAAAAAAACCTGTCACTTTTTGGCTTGGCCAAACTGACCAATCTTTCAAAATCATATTTAAATGAAATTGAAAAAGGAAAAAAATACCCCAAAGCGGATAAAATTTTGCTTTTGTGCAAACATTTGGACGTGACTTATGACCAAATGGTATCATTAAAACTTGACAATAATCTTTCTCCAATTGGGGAAATCTTAAAATCTGGAATTTTAAAAGAGATTCCGCTAGAGCTTTTCGGAATCCAAGAAGCTGATTTAATTGACATCATTGCCAATGCTCCTGCCAAAGTCAATGCGTTTATTAGTACGATAATCGAAATTGCGCAACATTATAATCTCAGTCGTGAAAGTTTCTTTTTGGCAGCTTTGCGTTCGTATCAGGAAGCGCACAGCAATTATTTTGAAGATTTAGAAGAGAAAGTAATTGCGTTTTCGAAATCCTTTCAGATTAATCTGGATTCGAAAATAAGCATTGAAGAACTCGAAGCGATTTTAAAAGAAGAACACGAATACAACATCAAAGAAATCGCCTTTACAGATCAGGAAGCATTGGGCGATTTACGTTCGATTTATGTTCCGAAAAGCAAAACTTTATTGCTTTCAACCGAAATTGATGCTCCACAGAAAGCCTTTATTTTAGCAAAAGAAATAGCCTATAATTATTTGAAAATTTCTGATCGTCTGCTGACTTTCAGCTGGATTAAGTTTGAAAATTTCGATCAGGTTTTAAATAATTTTTACGCTTCTTATTTTGCTGGCGCTCTAATATTGCCTAGAAAATTAGTGGTAGATAAAATCAATTCTTTTTTGGAAAACGAAAACCCAAAACCGGAAGAATTTGTTCAATTAATTGAAAGTTTTGAAGTGTCGCCTGAATCTTTTTATCAGCGATTGACCAATTTGTTACCGAAAGATTTCCAGCTGAAAAACTTATTCTTCTTACGATTATCGCATAAAATCGGCTCTGATTTTTATCAGATAAATAAAGAATTACACATTACGCACCAGCAGGAGCCGCACGCCAACGAAACGAACGAGCATTATTGCAGAAGATGGGTTTCGGTAAAAACAATTGACGAAGCCATCAAACAAAATAAACCTCATTTTTTTGATGCTCAAATTTCGAGTTATGCCAATAGCGGAAACGAATATTTAGTTTTTTCATCGGCTACAAAAGATCCTTTTTTGCATGATACTATTCGAAGTATTTCTGTTGGAATTTTGATTAATCCGACAATGAAAAAGAAATTCAAACTCATTGATGGAAAACCTTTGGTAAAACGGATTGTTGGTGTAACTTGCGAAACTTGCGCAGTAAAAGATTGTTTAGAAAGAGCTGCTCCACCGATTGTTTTAGAAAGAAAAAAACGCCATGAGAATACAGATGCAGTTGTGCAGCAGTTTATGAATCAATACAGTTGACCTTTATGAAATATTTTGCCTTACTACTAACCTTGTTTTTTATCAACTTCAACCAAAAAACAGACAAACTTGCTGGCCGCTATAATTATTTAATTGAAGATGACAATGCTTATATTCTAAAAGATAAAATTACTTTTAAGGATAGCGTTTTTATTTTTGATAATAAGTTCATGCCGAAAGGGAAAATTTCATATGGCAACGTAATATTATTGGATAATTTCATTAATACTGATTTAATTATCAGCATTTCAAAAGATCAAATCAAAAAAGATACGATTCCTTTTTTTATGCATGATAAGAAAAGTTCTTCTGCAAATTATCTTGATGAAGTGGTTGGGAAAGGGAAATTGGTTAGGATTAAGTAATTTAGTTCAACAGATTTTCAGCCTAATAATTCGCCCCAATCTTGTCATTTCTGTAAAGGTTAGATAATTCGGTAACAAAATTTAACTTTAATAAATTTTGTTGCGATGAGAAATAACAGTCAAGATTCAACATTAGAGAGGAACTATTTAGAGAAGTATCGTTTTCTGATAAAAGAATATGAGCAGGTAAAAAATAAGACCCATCCAATGCATAAAAAAGCAATGGATTTTTACACAGCAAACGACACGTGCAGAAAAAGCTTCTTAAAGTATTATAATCGCTATAAGCAGAGCGGAAAACCTTTGGATCTGCTGCCGCAGAAGCGGGGGCCAAAATATAAAACCAGACGCCCTTTGCCGTTCATAGAGCAAAAAGTGATTGAATTAAGAG
>NZ_FMVC01000011.1 GCF_900101855.1 Flavobacterium anhuiense | reverse complement strand
CTTTAAATTCAGATTACACGATTACAGTTGCGCCAAACACGCCAAAAGGAAATTACAATGTCGAATATAAAATCTGCGAAAACACTAATCCAGCAAACTGCGATTCAGTAACTATTACCGTACCGGTTACGGCAGGGAATCTTGTGGCAAATGCAGATGAAATTCCGTCAGTTTTAGGATCGAATGCTCCTCAGACATTAGGGAAAAATGTTTTTGCCAATGACACTAAAAATGCCCAGCCTTTAAATCCATCGGATGTTACACTGAAAACTACGGTTGCAGATCCAAAAGGATATCTGACTGTTGATGCAAACGGAAACATTGTTTTGGGAGCCAATCCTCCAGCGGGAGATTACGAGCTGACTTATGAAATCTGCGAGAAATTGAACCCGGACAACTGCAGTTCAAACACTGTGAAAGTGATAGTAGGAACGCCAGTAATCGATGCAGTTGAAGATGCTATAGCTTCGATAAACGGAAATATCGGAGGAACTACGATTTCATTAATTTCAAATGACACTTTAAACGGAAACCCTATTGCAGTTGGAACAGCAGCTGGAGAAGTTAAGTTTGAAATTATCGGAACGCTTCCGACAGGACTGACGCTAAATTCAGACTACACGATTACAGTTGCGCCAAACACGCCAAAAGGAAACTATAATGTTGAATATAAAATCTGCGAAAACACAAATCCAACAAATTGCGATTCAGTAACTATTACCGTACCGGTTACGGCAGGAAATCTGGTTGCAAATGCAGATGAAATTCCATCAGTTTTAGGATCGAATGCTCCTCAGACATTAGGTAAAAATGTTTTTGACAATGACACTAAAAATGCGCAGCCGTTAGACCCAGCAGATGTTACGCTGAAAATTACAGCGGCAGATCCGAAAGGATATCTGACTGTAGATGCCAATGGAAACATTGTTTTAGGAGCTAATCCTCCAGCAGGAACTTATGAATTGACTTATGAAATCTGCGAGAAACTGAATCTGGACAACTGCAGTTCAAATACTGTGAAGGTAACAGTAGGAACGCCAGTAATAGATGCGGTTGAAGATGTTATAGCTTCAATAAACGGAAATATCGGAGGAACAACAATTTCATTAATTGCAAATGATAAATTAAACGGAAGCCCAATCACAGTTGGAACAGCAGCAGGAGAAGTTAAGTTTGAAATTATCGGAACGCTTCCGACAGGTTTAACGTTAAATTCAGATTACACTATCACTGTTGCACCAAATACGCCAGCAGCGGATTATAATGTGGAGTATAAAATCTGTGAAAACACAAATCCAACAAATTGTGATTCTGTAATTACAATAATAAAAGTTACAGGTGGAAATCTTATAGCGAATGAAGATCTTGTGCCGGCAGTTGGAGTAAACGTTCCGCAGAAAGTAATCAACGTTTTTGAGAATGATACTAAAGATGGAAATAAATTAGTGCCATCTGATGTAGATCTTAAACTAACTCAAGCAGATCCAAAAGGATACTTAACTGTTGATGCAGACGGAAATGTTGTACTAGCACCTAATGCGCCTGCAGGAGAGTATGAATTGACATACACTATATGCGAAAAATTAAATCCAAATAACTGTGATTCAAATGTTGTAAAAGTTACCGTAACAGAACCAAAAATGACAGTAGTTGCAAATAGCTATTGCTCAAACAATGTTCCTTATGTTAATTATACTGTTACGCCAGATAATTTCACGACAAATAACTTATTAACAGTTAAATGGATTGATAGTAATAATAATGTTGTGGCAACTCAGACAAATCTGCCATTAAGCGGAAACATTTTATGGCCTGGAGCTGAGATTGATAGCAAACAAAATGGAACAGATTGGCCAGGATGGATTTTAAATAACGGAATATGGGCAGAAGGAGCAGACGGATTTGAGGCTACCAGAAATGGAGTAAAAATTCAGTTTTCATTAAATCCGACAGTTACAGTTTCTGTGGCTTATCCGCCAGCAACGCCAGATTGTAATGCTCGTCCAACATTTAGCATTAAAGCAAATAATGATGAAGCAGGACCTATAAATGTGAAAAAAGGAGCAAATGCTACGATTAATATTTTTGAAAATGACTTATTAAATGGAGCAAAAATAAAAGCTTCAGATGTTATTTTATCAGTACCGGTTGTGCATCCAAATATTTCATTGAATGCAGACGGTTCAATCAACATCGCTGCAAATACAGCAGATGGGGTTTACGAATTGACTTATCAGATTTGTGAAGCTGCAAATACATCAAATTGCAGTCAAGCAGTAATTAAGATTATAGTAGACAATGTTGTAGATCCAGCTACGCCGACAGATAACAAAATTATTCTGAACAATGATAATGATGTTAGTGCCGACGGAATTAACGGTTCATTAGAATTTGTAAATGTTTTAGACAACGACTTGATCAACGGTAAGCCAATAAATCCTGCAGATGTTACAATTAAATCTGTAACAGAAAGTCCATATTTTGAATGGAATGCTGACGGAACAGTAAATGTTAAGCCAAACACACCAGGAGGAAATTATCCGTTGACTTATCAGGTTTGTGAAAAAGCGAATGGTACAAATTGTTCAACAGCCGTATTAAATGTTTTTGTTGAAGTGCCAGCTATTTCGGTTATCAAAACAGCGGTTTTCAATGACGAAAATAAGAGCGGTTTTGCAAATGCAGGAGAAACCATTACATACAAATTTACAGTAACCAATACAGGAAATGTACCTCTTGTTGGAATCACAATAAACGATCCATTGCCAGGAGTTGTAGTTTCAGGACAAGCAATTAATTTGGGTGTAAACGAATCTAATGAAACGAATTTCACAGCGATTTACAAAATCACTCAAGAAGATATTAACCGAGGCAGTGTGAGTAATCAGGCAACCGTAAAAGGAAGCAGTGTAAGAGGAGTTGTAGTTGAAGATCAGTCAGACGATGCAAGCAATAGCGGAGATAGTCCAACAGTCTTGGACTTAAACGGATGTTCTATTAAAGTAATGAATGCTTTCTCTCCAAACGGAGACAGTAAGAATGCAAGATTCTACATCAGAGGAATAGAATGTTATCCAGACAATACGGTTGAAATTTATAACCGTTGGGGAGTTTTGGTTTTCAGTATAGATCAGTATAACAATAATGATAGAGTTTTTGTTGGATATTCTAACGGACGCTCTACAATCAAACAAACAGATGGTCTTCCGGTTGGAACGTATTTCTATATCTTAAAATACAAAGACAGCGCTCAGAAGTCTCACCAAGAATCTGGTTACTTATACCTTAATAAATAAAATGGAATACGGCTTAGTTTAGGCTAAGCCGTTTTAAAGCTTAATAAATGAAAAAATTAATTTTAGTTTTTATGTTTTTTTCGATTGTGTCCAATGCGCAGCAAGACGCGCAATACACGCAATACATGTACAACACAATCGAAGTCAATCCAGCGTATGCAGGTTCACGTGGAGCTTTAAGCGTTTTTGGTTTGTATCGTACGCAATGGATTGGATTAGATGGAGCGCCAGAAACGAGTACGTTTTCGGTTAATACACCTTTAAAAAATAGCGATTTAGGACTTGGAGTTTCTTTGGTAAATGATAAAATTGGACCAACCGTAGAGAATACTTTATCGGCAGATTTGTCTTATACGATTCCAACTTCAGAATCATGGAATTTATCTTTTGGTATAAAAGGAACAGCCAATCTTTTCAATATCGATATTAATAAATTGAGTTATGAAGATCAAGATGACCCGCAATTTCAGAATCTAAAAAATAAATTTTCACCAAACGTTGGAGCTGGAATTTATTATCATTCAGACAGAGCATACATCGGATTATCGGTTCCTAATTTTATAGAAACAAATCGTTATGATTCAAACGACGTGGCTATTTTCAAAGAGAAAATCAATTATTATTTAATAGCAGGTTACGTATTTAATTTGGATCGTTTAGAATACATAAAATTCAAACCGGCTTTAATGGCCAAAATGGTAGAAGGAGCACCTTTGCAAGTAGATGTTTCGGGAAACTTCATGTTCAATGACAAATTCGTTTTAGGACTTGCTTATCGTTGGAGCGCATCTGTGAGTGCAATGGCAGGATTTCAAGTGACAAAAGGAATGTATATAGGTTATGGTTACGATCATGAAACTACACAGTTAAGAAAATACAATTCTGGATCTCATGAGATTTTCTTAAGATTCGAATTCTTCAATAATTACAATAAAATGATATCCCCAAGATTCTTTTAATACAACCTATGAAAGCTATAAAATTAATTTTGATCTTTTTACTGTCTAGTTTTATTTCAAATGTGAATGCACAAAAACCATTCACAAACATGAACATAAAATATGCAGATAAAAAATACGAAGAGTACGCTTACGCGGATGCCATAAAAGTTTACGAGAGTTTGGTAACTGAGCAGACTACCGATCAAGGAATAATTCAGCGTTTGGCAAATTCATATTATTTTAATGGAGAACTCAAAAGCGCATTAAAATGGTATGAGCAATTATTTATAATAAACGAAAACCAAGATGCTGAATATTTATATCGATATGCACAATCATTAAAATCAGCTGGAGATTATCGTAAGTCTGATGAGATTTTACAGAAATTCAATCATAAGGCAAGTGCAGAAAAAAGAGCAGATTTAATCAGAAGCGATAAAAACTATCTAGAAGATATCAAAGAAAACTCAGGCCGATTTCAAATAGCCGATGCAGGAGTCAATTCTAGATATTCAGATTACGGAAGCGTTGTTTACAATAACAAAATTGTTTTTACTTCTGCGCGCGATACGGGCGGAGTTGTGAAATCCAATTTTCAATGGACAAACAGATCATTTTCTAGACTATATACGGCCGATTTAATGCCAGACGGAAGCGTTGGAAAACCAGAGCTTTTAGTAAAGAGGAAAAAAGACAATTTCAATGAGTCAAGTCCGATTTTTACAAAAGATGGACGTACGATGTATTTCACGCGAAATAATTTTACAGACGGTAAAAGAAGAAGCAATGATAAAAACGTAACGCTTCTTAAATTATATAAAGCCGAACTTATCGATAACACATGGCAAAATGTAAAAGAACTTCCGTTCAACAGCGACCAATATAGTACGGCGCATCCAGCTTTAAGTGTGGACGAAAAAACGTTGTATTTCGCATCAGATATGCCGGGAACGTTAGGGCAGTCTGATATTTATAAAGTTGCAATCAATCAAGATGGAACTTTTGGTGCTCCAGAAAATCTTGGGCCAACAATCAATACAGAAGGAAGAGAAACTTTTCCTTTCATTTCTGGAGAAAACGAATTGTATTTTGCTTCTGACGGACGTCCAGGCTTAGGCGGATTGGATATTTTTGCTTCTCGTATAAAAGCAAACGGAACTTTTGATGACGTTTTAAATGTTGGAGAACCTGTAAACAGCAAGCAAGACGATTTTGCTTTTAGCATTGACAGTAAAAGCAGAAGCGGTTATTTTTCTTCAAACAGAGAAAACGGACTAGGTTTAGATGATATTTATAGATTTACAGAAACAAGAAGATTAATCTGCGAACAAAATTTATTTGGAACGGTTACCGATGCAGAAACAAATGAGATATTGCCCAATACTTCTCTGACTTTGTTTAATGAAAAATTTGATCCAGTTGGAACAATCACTACAGACGAAAAAGGAAATTACATTTTTCCTGATTTAAGATGCGGTAAAAAATATACTATTAGAACGGCTAAAAACGATTATAATGCCAAAGAAGTTGTGGTAGCAATCCTTAAAGAAAAAGGAGAAACTACTCAAATGATTGCATTAAATAAAGTATTTAAGCCACTTGCAGCAAAAACTGTAGCGATTAAAAAAACGACAATCAGTCCAGTGAAAGTGGGTTCTATAAGAGTAGGAGTAGATATTGCAAAACTGTTAAATCTGCCTATGAATTTCTTTGATTTGGGTAAAGCAACAATTAAGAAAACATCAGAATCGCAATTAATGAAAGTGGTAAATCTTTTAAATGAATATCCAGCTATGAAACTTGATATTCGTTCGCATACAGACAGCCGTTCTTCGTCAGAAAGCAATCAGATTCTTTCAGAAAAAAGAGCGCAGTCAACTAAAAATTGGTTAATTCAAAAAGGAATCAGCGAAGACAGACTAACTGCAAAAGGTTATGGAGAAACGCAATTAGTAAACAAATGTGCCGATGGTGTAAAATGTACAGAAAAACAACACATGCAAAATAGACGAAGCGAGTTTATTATTGTTGCGATGTAATAAAAATCATTTCTTTATAAATTACAAAAAGCCTTTTCTAAATTTTAGAAAAGGTTTTTTTGTTTAGAAATAATCCCTACGGGACATTTGATTGGTTAATAAAATCAGTGAAATAATGTTTTATTTATGAATTAATACAATTAGAATCGTTCATTACTATTTCATTAATCTCACTTAAAAATTCAAATTCATCCAAAGGAATTAATTGCAATATAGTTTCTAATATTAAACTCACATTTATAGACTGTTTTTTATTATTCTCTAAAAAATTATGAGCGTTTTGATCTAAAGCCAAAATACACATTTTCAGCATGTCGGAAATGAAATAACCCATTTCAGAATAATTTTGAAATTTAATCTGAGCAACATTTGAATCGGTTTTATCATTTGCTGGTTTTAAAGTATGAAAATATAAAGTGGTTAATTTTTTTAGATTATCTAAATTTTTGATTTCGGTCGCTTCCATAATAATGTTTAGTATTTCTATGATGAAATTCAAATGTACGAAAAACTTTAAATAACATACTATAGTATGTTAAAAATAATAAATAGAAAACGCAAATTGTCTGAAATTAAAAGAAGTGGAGCAGTCAGAAGAATTAAAGCGTTTAGGAGCTCGAATTAAAGAGCTTAGAAATGCCAAAGGATTATCACAAGCTAAACTAGGATTGTTGATATTGAAAGATCAACAATCTATACATAAAGTTGAAGCAGGTGAATTTAATCCTACTTATATTTATTTACTTGCACTGGCTAAAGGGTTAGAAATTTCAATAAGTGAATTGCTTGATTTTTAATCTAAAATATTATTTCCTTGATTCCCAGTAGGCTAGAGTATCGTTAATGGTCAAAAAATGAAAAAAACTCCGCTAGGAGTTTCTGGTTGGTAAAAGTTAAAAAATCTAATTTTCCTCAAAAAACAATTCTAAACAAATTCATTCTTTACACTATAATTTTGAAAATTTAAATTTTGATGTATTATGTTTAAAATGAATTGGTTATGATTTTAAAAAATCGATTTCGTTGCAGATTGTGTTGGTTTTTGTTTTAACTTTATAAATCTAAAAATTTTTCATTATGACTGTAGATCAAATACTTAAAGCAAAAGGAAGAAATGTTTATTCTATTTTCTCCAATTTAACGGTTTATGATGCGTTAAAAGTTATGGGAGAAAAAAACATTGGGGCAATTTTAGTGATGGATGATAATGTTTTAAAAGGAATATTATCGGAGAGAGATTACGCCCGAAAAATTGTACTGAAAGATAAATCTTCAAAAGAAACTTTTGTTCATGAGATTATGGAAAGTCATGTTTTTACAGTAAAACTTTCAGATAATCTTGAAGATTGTATGGAACTTATGAGCGAAAAAAGAATAAGACACTTGCCTGTTTTAGAAGACGGAAATGTGGTTGGAGTCATTTCAATTAGCGATGTAGTGAAGGCAATTATAGAAATTCAGAAAGACACAATCAACCATTTGAATTCTTATATTTCTCAATAAAGCACACCTAAAAACGATAAAAATTCAAACGAGTCCAATTTCTATTGGACTTTTTTTATTTATTCGAATAGATTTTAGGAAAAGAAAACGCTAAAAAGACGCCATTTTAAAACAAGACTTATATCTTTGTAAGCTAGAATAAAAGCTAAAAACAATGAACAAAGAGAGTAAAAGAAGAGAAGCGTTACTGTATCACGCAGAACCAACTCCAGGAAAAATTCAGGTAGTTCCAACAAAAAAATATGCAACACAGAGAGACTTATCATTGGCCTATTCGCCAGGAGTTGCAGAACCATGCTTAGAAATCGCAGCAAACAAAGAAGACGTTTATAAATATACAGCAAAAGGAAATTTAGTAGCCGTAATTTCAAACGGTACAGCTGTTTTAGGACTTGGAAATATTGGTCCAGAAGCAGGAAAACCTGTAATGGAAGGAAAAGGTTTATTGTTTAAAATTTTCTCAGACATTGATGTTTTTGATATCGAAATTGATACAGAAAATGTTGAAGAATTCATTCAGACTGTAAAAAATATTGCTCCAACTTTTGGAGGTATCAATCTGGAAGATATTAAAGCTCCAGAATCTTTTGAAATCGAAAGAAGATTGATCGAAGAATTGGACATTCCAGTTATGCACGACGATCAGCACGGAACAGCAATTATATCTTCTGCCGCTTTAATCAATGCACTTGAATTGGCAGGAAAAAAAGCTGAAGATGTAAAAATGGTAGTTTCTGGTGCAGGATCTGCTGCAATTGCTTGTACAGATTTATATGTTTCACTTGGAGTAAAAGTAGAGAACATTTTAATGTACAACAGTAAAGGACTTTTAACAAAAGACAATTCAGCACTTTCAGATTTACAATTAAAATATGCTATCGACGGAGCTAAAATTCCTTTAGAAGAAGCCGTAAAAGGTGCAGATGTTTTCATCGGATTATCTTCTGGAGATATTCTTTCACCAGAAATGTTATTGACAATGTCAAACAATCCGATTGTTTTTGCAATGGCAAATCCAAATCCGGAAATCGACTATAATTTGGCTGTAGAAACTCGTAAAGATGTTATTATGGCTACGGGACGTTCAGATTTTCCTAATCAGGTAAATAACGTATTAGGTTTCCCTTATATTTTTAGAGGAGCACTAGACGTAAGAGCGACAAAAATCAACGAAGAAATGAAAATGGCGGCTGTAAAAGCTTTAGCTATTTTGGCAAAAGAACCGGTTCCAGAACAAGTTAACGTAGCTTATGGTGCAACAAAACTTGGTTTTGGACAAGAATATATCATTCCTAAACCATTCGATCCTAGATTGATTACTGTTGTAGCGCCTGCAGTTGCAAGAGCAGCAATGGAATCTGGAGTAGCAAAAAATCCTATTACAGATTGGGCAGCTTATGAAGATGTGTTGCGCGAACGTATGGGTAACGATAACAAAATGGTGCGTTTGATTACCAACCGTGCTAAATTAGATCCGAAAAGAATTGTTTTTGCAGAGGCAGATCAATTAAACGTTTTAAAAGCAGCTCAAATTGTTTACGAAGACGGAATCGGATTCCCAATTTTATTAGGAAACAAAGAAGTGATTTTAGAATTGAAACAAGAATTAGGTTTTGATGCTGATCTTGAAATCATTGATCCTAAAACAGATGAAGAAGTAGAAAGACGTAACCGATTTGCGAAATCATTCTGGGAAACAAGAGGAAGAAGAGGTGTTTCTAAACTGGATGCAGAAAAATTCATGCGTGAAAGAAACTATTTTGCAGCCATGATGGTTAATGAAGGAGAGGCAGATGCATTGGTAACAGGGCACTCAAGAAGTTATCCTTCTGTTGTAAAACCTATGATGCAATTAATTCCAAAAGCACAGAACGCTTCACTTATTGCAACTGCAAACATGATGCTTACATCTCGCGGACCAATGTTCTTGTCTGACACAGCAATCAACATTAATCCATCTGCACAAGATTTGATTAATATTGCGATTATGACGGCAAAAACAGCAAAAATGTTCGGAATTGAGCCAGTTATTGCAATGGTTTCATTCTCAAACTTCGGTTCTTCAACAAGTGAGAGCGCATCAAAAGTGAGAGAAGCTGTAGCTTACTTGCATAAAAATCATCCAGAATTAATTGTTGATGGAGAAATTCAGGCAGATTTTGCTTTGAATCCAGAAATGCTTCAAGAGAAATTCCCATTTTCTAAATTAGCTGGAAAAAAAGTAAATACGTTGGTTTTCCCTAATTTAGAGTCAGCAAATATCACTTATAAATTATTAAAAGAATTGTATAAAGTGAACTCAATTGGACCTATTATGATGGGTATGGGTAAACCAGTTCACATTTTCCAATTAGGTGCTAGCGTTGAAGAAATGGTGAATATGGCTGCAATTGCTGTTATTGATGCACAGGAAAAAGAAATTAAAAAGAATAAAATAACACAATAAAACGTTCTTACAAGGATTGAACAAATTTGTCGTAGTTTTATGGCATTTTTGTTATATTTGATACTAATAAACTATATTTATGATAGCACATTTGCAGGGGAGATTAGTAGAAAAGAATCCTACAGAGGTTGTAATTGATTGTGGAGGAGTTGGTTATCAGGTGAATATATCGCTGCATACCTTCTCTTTAATTCCAAATTCTGAAAATATAAAATTGTATACGCATCTTCAAATTAAGGAAGATGCGCATACTTTATATGGTTTTGCCGAAAAAACCGAGCGTGAAATTTTCAGGATGCTGATTTCTGTTTCAGGAATCGGAGCTGGAATCGCAAGAACAATGCTTTCGTCTATAGAGCCAAAGCAAATTATAAATGCCATTGCATCTGGAGATGTAGGTATAATTCAGTCTATCAAAGGGATTGGAAACAAAACAGCACAAAGGGTTATACTTGATTTAAAGGAAAAAGTTGTTAAATTGTATGATATAGATGAAGTTTTTGCTGTTCAAAACAATAGAAATCGAGATGAAGCGTTATCTGCTCTAGAAGTTCTAGGTTTTGTGCGAAAAGCTTCTGAAAAAGTGGTAGAAAGAATCGTAAAAGAAGATCCTGAAGCTACTGCTGAAACAATTATCAAAAAGGCTTTAAAAAGCTTATAATTTTCATTTTATATAAAAGAATTCTATGCGTAAAATTTGTATTTTGTTGCTGGTATTGCTCTGCGGTAATGTTTTGCGTGCACAGGTTACACCGGTAACTCAAGATACAACTAAAACTCAGTTTTCAGTAGGTAAGATAGATCTAGAAGATCCTCCAAGTGTACTTTCGGCATATAAGTACGATCCTATTACAGATCGCTATATTTACACCACTTCTGTAGATGGTTTTTCTATCAATTACCCTTTAATTTTAACGCCAAAAGAATACGAAGATTTAGTTCTAAAAGAATCTAGACGAAATTATTTTAGAAAAAAATCAGATGCCATTGATGGCAAAAAAGCTGGTGCCGAAGCTGCCAAAAAAGATTTATTGCCAAGATATTATATCAATTCGAGTTTGTTCGAAAGTATTTTTGGGAGTAATACTATAGATGTAAAACCCACAGGATCGGTGGAAATGGACTTGGGTTTGCGATATACCAAACAAGATAATCCTTCATTTTCGCCAAGAAACAGATCTTCACTCACTTTTGATTTTGATCAAAGGATCAGTATGAGTTTGATGGGTAAAATTGGAACTCGTCTTGAAGTAAATGCCAACTACGATACACAATCAACGTTTGCTTTTCAGAACTTATTTAAACTGGCGTATACGCCTTCAGAAGACGACATTGTTCAGAAAGTTGAGGTAGGTAACGTCAGCATGCCTTTAAACAGTACACTTATTCGAGGTGCGCAAAGTTTATTTGGGGTCAAAGCACAGCTGCAATTTGGTAAGACAACTGTTACTGGAGTTTTCTCAGAACAAAAGTCTCAAACCAAAAGTATAGTCGCAGAAGGTGGCGGAACCGTGCAAAACTTTGATTTATTTGCTTTAGATTATGATAATGACCGACATTTCTTCTTATCACAATACTTTAGAAATAAGTATGATGCTTCGCTAAAAAATTATCCATTAATCGACAGCCGCGTTCAAGTTACAAGGATTGAAGTTTGGGTAACCAATAAGCAAAACAGAATCACAACAGGAAATAACAACTTAAGAAATATTATTGCACTTCAGGATTTAGGAGAAGGCCAGGTTTCTGGAGTTCCAGATGACGAAGTGGTTGTAATTACAGATCCAACAGGTTTCTTTAATAACCCTATAGATTCTCCAACAGACAATACCAATAATAAATACGATCCTGCAGCAATTGGAAAACCGGGAAGCTATTTAAATTCTAACATTAGAGAAATTGTAACCGCAAAATCTGGATTTAATAATGCGAATACAAATGAAGGCACAGATTATTCTGTTCTAGAAAATGCTAGAAAATTAACGACGCAAGAATATACTTTTAATCCACAATTGGGTTATATCTCTTTACAGCAACGCTTGGCTAATGATGAGATTTTGGCAGTTGCATTTGAATATACGGTTGGAGGAAAAGTGTACCAAGTTGGGGAATTTGGTAGTGATGGTGTCGATGGAACGGTAGTTACAGGAAATAATAATGGAAATCAAGCTATTATAACACAGAGTTTGGTTTTGAAAATGCTGAAAAGTAGTTTGACAAACGTACAGAATCCGGTTTGGAACTTGATGATGAAAAACGTCTATCAAATTCCGCAAGCCTACCAAATCAAACAAGAAGATTTCAGACTTAATATTCTTTATACAGATCCATCTCCAATCAATTATATTACGCCAGTTCAAGGAAGCTCTTTCCCTCCAAATCCTGCACCAGATGATAAATTAGATCAAACGCCATTATTGAATGTTTTTAATCTTGACCGTTTAAATTACAATAATGACCCGCAGACCGGAGGAGACGGATTCTTTGATTATGTGCCAGGAGTAACTGTAGATGTACAGAACGCACGAATTATTTTTACGACAAAAGAACCTTTTGGAGAACTTTTATTTAGAAAATTAAACACAGGAACTGGTGAAAATTATAATGATCCAAGTACATACAACCCAAACCAGAGAAAGTATGTGTTTAGAAATATGTATCGAAACACTCAGGCGGGGGCTTTGCAGGATAGCGATAAAAACAAATTCTTATTAAGAGGTAAGTATAAATCTTCTGGAAGTAATGGAATTCCTATTGGCGCCTTCAACGTGCCTCAAGGATCTGTGGTTGTAACAGCTGCAGGACGAGTTTTGGTAGAAGGTATAGATTATAGTGTCGATTATCAATTAGGAAGAGTACAGATATTAGATCCGTCACTTCAAGCTTCTAATACTCCAATTGAGGTTTCGTTAGAGAACAATTCAATTTTTGGACAACAGACAAGACGATTCATGGGATTCAATATTGAACATAAAATCTCTGAAAAGTTTGTTGTTGGAGGTACTTTCTTAAAAATGACAGAGCGTCCTTTTACTCAAAAATCAAGCTACGGACAAGAATCTGTAAATAATACCATTTTTGGTTTTAATGGAAATTACTCAACAGAAGTTCCTTTTTTAACAAGATTAGCCAATAAATTGCCAAATATAGATACGGATGTTCCTTCTCATCTTTCAATTCGTGGGGAAATTGCATTTTTGAAGCCAGACGCTCCAAAAGCAAGTGATTTCGAAGGCGAGGCTACTATTTATATTGATGATTTTGAAGGAACTCAGACTACGATCGATATGAGATCTGCTTATGCTTGGAGTCTGGCTTCGACGCCATTTATTAATTCGGCTAACGATAACACTTTTAACGCTAATTCAAATACACTAGAGTACGGTTACAAACGTGCTAAGTTGTCTTGGTATAGTATTGACCCGATTTTTTATACTTCAAAACCATCTGGAATTTCAAATGATGATTTATCTTTAAATACAACTAGAAGAATTTATAGTAAAGAGCTTTATCCAAATACAGATATTGCACAAGGACAGATTCAGGTGATTAATACTTTGGATTTAACCTATTATCCATCAGATAGAGGACCATATAATAACAACCCTGATTTTGCTTTAGGCAATCCATCTGCCAATTTTGGTGGAATTATGCGTGCGCTAAACTCTACTAACTTTGAGCAGGGGAATGTTGAATATATTCAGTTTTGGGTTCTTGATCCTTATGTTGGTACTGGACAAGCATTGCCAACTAACAACGGAAAAATCTATTTCAATTTAGGTGAAGTTTCCGAAGACGTTTTAAAAGACGGAAGAAAACAATACGAAAATGGTTTAGGACCAGATCAAATTATGGTAAACCCTCAGCCAATTTGGGGAGACGTGCCAGCATCTCAATCCCTGATTTATGCATTTGATACCAATCCAGACAATCGTAAGAATCAAGATGTCGGTTTAGACGGTTTGCCAGATGCAAAAGAAGCATCGATTTATACCAACTATGCAGGAGAAGAAGATCCTGCGGCGGATAACTATAAATACTTCTTAAATACAGAAGGAGGCGTTTTACAGCGATATAAAAGATACAACGGAACAGAAGGAAACTCTGCAGTAAGTGTTGATGATCCGAACCGTGGTTCGACAACTCTTCCAGATGTTGAAGATATTAATCGTGACAATACCATGAGTACAATCAATGCGTATTATGAATACAGTATTGATATGAGACCGGGAATGCAGGTTGGAGAAAATTACATTACAGATATTAGAGACGTTCAAAACGTAGAGCTTCCGAATGGAGGTTCAACCAATGCAAGATGGATTCAATTTAAAATTCCAGTTTCTAAACCTCAAAATACCATCGGAAATATTACAGACTTTAGATCGATTCGTTTCATGCGTATGTTTATGACTGGATTTAATGATCAAATGACAGTTCGTTTTGGAGCTTTAGATCTAGTTAGAGGAGAATGGAGAAAATACACAGGGACGTTAGATGCAAACGACACTAATCCTGATGATGATGGAACCCAATTTGATGTTGCGGCTGTAAATATTCAAGAAAACGGTACAAAATGTCCTGTAAACTATGTTATTCCGCCGGGAGTTCAAAGAGAGCAATTGTACAATAACAATACAATCATTAATCAAAATGAGCAGTCGTTAGCAGTTAGAATTGGAGGTACAGGATTAGAATATCAAGATTCTAGAGCGGTTTTCAAGAATGTAAGTGTTGATATGCGTCAGTACAAAAAGCTGAAAATGTTCCTTCACGCAGAATCGCTTCCAAATGAAACTCAGCTTTTAGATGATGAAATGATCGGATTTATTCGTTTTGGTAACGACTTTACGCAAAACTTTTATCAGGTAGAGATTCCATTAAAAGTAACAAGAACAGGCGGATCTTGTACCATCAGTGCAGATCAGGTTTGGCTAGAAGAAAATAATATTGATTTAGCTTTGTCTTTATTGACAAGAATGAAGATTTTAGGAATGAATATCGATATCAATTCGCCAAAAAGAGATATAAATGGTATTTATTATCCAGATCGAGATCCCGATGTTGAAGGCGGTGACCAAGACGGTAAATTAACATTGGGTATTAAAGGAAATCCAAACTTTGGTTTAGTTCGAAATTTGATGGTCGGAGTAAAAAGTGCGGCTAATCATAAAGATATTATGGGAGAAGTTTGGTTTAACGAACTTCGTATGTCAGACTTAGAAAACAAGGGTGGTATGGCTGCATTATTGAATGTAGACACCAATATGGCCGACTTAATGACATTGTCTGCGTCTGGTAAAAAGAGCACGATTGGTTTTGGTTCTTTGGAACAGGGGGCAAACGAAAGAGACCGTGAAGATATTCAGCAGTATAACATTGTAACCAATATAAATTTAGGAAAATTGCTGCCTCCAAAATGGGGTATTAATCTTCCGTTCAATTATGCAATTGGAGAAGAAGTTATTACGCCAGAATACGATCCATTTAATCAGGATATCAAGTTAGATCAATTGATTAAAGAAACTACAGATCCAGCAGAAAAAGAAAATATTAGAACACGTGCAGTTGATTACACTAAGCGTAAAAGCATCAATTTTATTGGAGTACGAAAAGATAGAGCGCCAGAGAAAAAACCGCATGTTTATGATGTAGAAAACTTTACTTTTTCTCAATCGTACAATCAGGTAGAAAGACATGATTATGAAGTTGAAAATTACAATGACGAACAATCTAATACAGCTGTAAACTATGCTTATACTTTCCAACCAAAGGAGGTGGTGCCGTTTAAGCAAACCCAGTTCATGAAAAAAAGTGATTATTGGAAAATGCTGAGTGACTTTAACTTTAATTATCTTCCTTCAAATATCTCGTTTAATACTAATATTTTAAGACAAAGCAACCGTCAGCAATATAGACAAGTTGAAGACGTTCAGGGCATCGGACTTGATCCGCTTTATAGAAGAAATTTTGCATTTAATTACCAATATGGATTTGGATTTAATTTGACAAAATCATTAAAACTGAACTATACAGCAGCATCAAACAATATTGTTAGAAACTTCTTGAACGACGATAATACTCCAAAAGAAGATTTTAATATCTGGGATGATTATTTTGACATTGGTATACCAAATCAGCATTTACAGCAATTGGTTTTGAATTATGATATTCCAATTAATAAAATTCCAATATTTAGTTTTGTAAAAGCGACTTATTCTTATACAGCCGATTATAACTGGCAGAGATCATCAACTGCGCTTTCGCAATATGTTGACGAAAATGGAGTGTCTTGGGACTTAGGAAATACAGTTCAAAATGCAAATTCGAACACTTTCTCTACGACATTAAATATGAATACGCTGTATAAATATTTAGGTCTAACACCAGGTTCAAAACCAGCAAAAGCAAAACCTGCTGCGCCGCCAAAGCCAGGTGAGAAAATTGTAAACACGGCTAAACCAGTTACAAGCAGTAACCCGTTTTATGATGGTTTGATAGGAGTGTTGACAAGTATTAAAAACGTTCAGATTAACTATACCAAAAACAGCGGAACAGTTTTACCAGGTTACATTCCTGGTGTAGGTTTCTTTGGTACATCTAAACCTTCTTTAGGATTCGTTTTCGGTAGCCAAGATGATGTGCGTTTTGAAGCGGCTAAAAATGGATGGCTGACAAGTTATCAGAATTTCAACCAAAACTTTACGCAAGTAAGCAACAAGCTTTTGAAAGTAACAGCGAACGTAGATTTACTGCCAGATTTAAAAATTGATTTGGCCATGGATCGTGCTTATTCTGAAAATTCATCAGAACAATATAGTGTAGATCCTGCAACAAATGAATATTTGCCGTTGTCTCCATATACGTACGGAATGTTTTCTATTTCGACCGTATTAATTAAAACGGCTTTTTCAACAAGTACAGAAACGGAATCGTCTGCATTTGATGATTTTAGAAGCAACCGTTTGGTTATTGCAAATCGTTTGGCAGAGCAGCATTATGGTGGTGGAGAAATTCCTAGATATGGAGATGCAAATAATCCAATTCCAGCTGAAACAGATCCTAATTATAAAATATATGTTGCCAATGAAGGATATCCTATTGGTTTCTCAAAAAGTAATCAGGCTGTCTTATTGCCTTCGTTTATGGCGGCTTATACTGGAGCAGACGCTTCTAAGAGCTCAACAGGTATTTTTAGAAGTTTCCCTATTCCGAACTGGAATGTGAAGTATAATGGATTAATGCGCTATAAATATTTCAAAGATCATTTTAGACGTTTTTCTTTACAGCATAATTATAGAGCATCATATACGATTAGCCAGTTTAGATCTAATTTTGATTATTATGAAAATCCAACGGGCCAAGATGTAAATACGAACTTCTTCAATAAAACCATAATGTCTAATGTCAACTTAGTGGAACAGTTTAGTCCACTTCTTAGAGTTGATTTTGAGTTGAAGAATTCATTCCGATTATTGACAGAAGTTAAAAAAGACCGTGCTTTGTCTATGAGTTTTGACAATAATTTATTGACCGAAGTAAGAGGAGTAGAATACGTTGTAGGAGTAGGATACCGTTTTAAAGATGTAATCATTTCATCAAGATTGGCAGATAATCCAACTGGAATTATTAAGAGCGATATCAATATTAAAGCTGATTTTTCATATAGAAATAACGAAACTTTGGTTCGCTATTTAGATTACGATAATAATCAGCTGGCAGCAGGACAGAATATCTGGACGTTGAAATTGACGGCAGATTATGCATTCAGTAAAAACTTAACAGCAATATTCTATTATGACCATTCGTTTTCGAAAGCAGTTATTTCGACTTCTTTCCCTTTAACGAATATCAGATCAGGTTTCACACTTCGTTATAATTTCGGAAATTAAATTTGAGTTTCTAAACTAGATTTTATTAGAAGATTATTACATTTGTGGCTTAAATTTTAAACAATCAATTTTCAAACACAACTATTATGAGCATACCAGCAAATTTAAAGTACACAAAAGATCACGAATGGGTTAGCATCGAAGGTGATGTTGCAACAGTGGGAATCACTCATTTTGCACAAAAAGAGTTAGGAGATATCGTGTATGTTGAAGTAGAAACTTTAGATCAGACACTTTCAAAAGATGAGGTTTTTGGAACTGTTGAGGCTGTAAAAACAGTTTCTGATTTATTCTTGCCATTAACAGGTGAAATCATTGCTTTTAATGACGATTTAGAAAGTGCTCCTGAGACAGTAAACTCAGATCCTTACGGAGCTGGATGGATGATTAAAATAAAAATTGCTGATGCATCAGAAATAGATTCTTTATTGTCTGATGAAGCTTATAAAAATTTAATCGGTGCCTAAACAACTCTTATTAATTTGGGCAATTATCTGCTCTGGAATCATTACTTATTTTTGTCTTACAGATTCTAGTAATATACCAGCGGTTAATTTTCCAAGTATTGATAAAATTGTCCATTTCTGTTTTCATTTTGGATTTACAATTTCATGGATTTTATTTTTCAAAAAAGAATTAAAAGGAAAAGATGCAGACGATTATAAAGCGTATTTGATTTCTTTTATATTTTCTGTCTTTTTTGGAATCACAATCGAAATTCTCCAAAGTGCTCTTACAGTTACAAGAGCTTCAGATGTTACAGATGTTTTGGCAAATGCGCTTGGAGCAGTTGTGGCAGTTTTCTCTGCAATAGGATTTAAAAAGCAAATCGATAAAATATAATTATAAAACCCACTTCGGTGGGTTTTTTATTACAAGAAAATCAAGCAGTTAAAAAGCTATGTTTTTTCAATATAAAATGTACTTTTGTGCTGATTTCCTGCAACTTTAATCATAATGAATGTAAAGCAATATTTGGACTCTACGTATTTAAAAACTGCATCGCAAGCTGGTCTTTCGGAAGCAGAAAATACTATTGTGGTCAAAAATGCAATTGCCGAAGCAATTCAAGAAGGTTTCAAGCTGATTATGATTCGCCCGGAATATGTGGCAATGGCAAAAGAAATGATTGTAGAAGCCAATTCTGTTTTGTTAGTTGGAACCGTAATCGATTTTCCTGAAGGAAAGTCAAGCCTAGAAGAGAAGATTAAAGAAGCAAATGAAGCCATTGCTAACGGAGCAGATGATTTAGATTTTGTATGTAATTACGAAGCATTCAAAAATGGCGATCTCGATTTAGTAAAAAAAGAAATCCTGATCGGAACACAAATTGGACTGGCAAACGATAAAACAGTAAAATGGATTATTGAAGTTGCAGCCTTAACAGATAAAGAAATTATTCAGTTATCTGCTTTAATAAAACATGTTGTAGTATCTAATTTTAAAGAAGATGATTTTGAATCGGTTTTTGTAAAATCTTCTACTGGTTTTTACAAAACAGAAAATGACCTTCCGAATGGAGCAACGGTTCCAGCCATAATTATGATGCTCGAAAATGCTTCGCCGCTTTCAATAAAAGCTGCCGGCGGAGTCCGTTCGTTTGAAGAAGCGGCTGAGATGATTCGTTTAGGAGTAAAACGTATCGGTACTTCGGCTGCGAAAGCAATTGCCAACGGAGAAATTTCCCCAAATCAATATTAAATAAATACCCCAATTTTAAGTGAATAAGTTTTTTTTGTCCCTTGTCTTAATTTTTTCATTCTCTATTGTTTTTTCTCAGCAAAATGGTAATTCTTCGGTTCAACCTGGTTTTACGGCAGAAATGTTTCCAGTTTTTCCTAACTGCGAAAATTTAGATAGTAAAAAATTAGAAATCTGTTTTTATAAAGAAGTTCAAGATTTTGTTTTTAACAATTTTCAAGTGCCAGAAAAATTAAAACAGAGCAATTATAAAGGGGCAGTAAAATTACTTTTTGAAGTAAATGCAGAAGGAGAATTTAAAGTAATTTATGTCTCTGCAGAAACAGAAGAATTGTCTGAAGAAGCTAAAAGGGTTTTTGGGACATTTCCAAAAATAAAACCTTCAACTTACAACGGAAAACCAACGTATTCTAAATATACAATTTCTATCGATATTCCGCTAAAAAGTGCGGCACAGCTTGAAGCAGAAGCTCAGGCGGCGGCAGAAATTTTAAAACCAGCCGAAAAACCAATGACAGAATTGGATAGTATTGTATACAAAAAATACAATAATCCAGAATTTGAAAGTCATTTAAATATTCCTTTTTCGCATAGTTATTATGCTCAGTTTGATGCAGAGATGAATCAAGTTGGAAGCAATAACCATACAGCTTCTAAGCCATATACGTATGCTGAGGTTTCAAAGTATTATAATTTGAGAGCAGTGAATGAATCGTTGCAGAAAAAGACATCGACTTGGTTAGGAAGAAAATGGTGGAATGAAAATTTAGTGCAGATTCAGGGAGAAGACTATTGGTTTGCCTTAAATCCGATTGTAGACTTACAAATGGGTAAAGCTTCAGATTTGGACGCTTCTTACACTTACGTAAATACCAGAGCTCTTAATTTTAGAGGAGGTTTAGGAAAACAAATCAACTTTACTACTACATTTTTTGAAAGCCAAGGAAGATTTGCAGGGTATTTTAATGATTATGCTGAATCTATTAAGCCATCAGGAGGAAATCCAGCGATCATTCCAGGAGTTGGAATTGCAAAAAGATTCAAAACAGATGCTTACGATTTTCCTTTAGCGGAAGCGAATATTACTTTCGCACCAGGAAAAATATTTGATTTTCAATTGGGTTACGGAAGAAATTTTATTGGTGACGGTTATCGTTCTTTGTTAGAAAGCGATGGAACAAGTCCGTATCCATATTTTAAACTGAATACCAAATTCTGGAAAATCAAATACACCAATACGTATATGTGGATGAAAGATGTTCGTCCAGAAGTAACGGCCGAAAAGACTTACGCAACAAAATTCATGGCCAATCACTATTTGAGCTGGAATGTTTCGAATAGAGTAAACTTAGGTTTTTTTGAATCTGTAGTTTGGACAAATACTAATAACAGAGGTTTTGATGCTAATTTTGTGAATCCGATTATCTTCTACAGAGCGGTAGAATTTGGTTCTTCATCTAAAAGTGGAAACGCGCTTTTAGGAATTACAGGTAAATACAAATGGAATAATAGTATAAATCTGTATTCGCAGTTTTTGATTGACGAGTTTTCTGTTTCTGATGTTGGGGCAGGAAATCAAAGCTGGAAAAACAAATTTGGATTTCAGTTTGGAGCAAAATACTTTAATGCATTTAATGTAAAAGATTTGTTAGTGCAGGTTGAGTATAACCGAGTGCGTCCTTATGTATACTCGCACAGTGCCGTTATTACAAATTACGGACACAACAATCAGAGTGTTGGACACCAATGGGGAGGTAATTTTAAAGAACTTATTGCAATTGCAAGATATCATAAAGGGCGCTGGCTTGCCGATGCCAAACTGACTGTTGGCACAAGAGGCTTAGATTTTGATACCACTACAGACTCTTATAACTATGGCGGAAATATTTATAAAAGCTACGATGTAAAACGTCCTTATGATACAGGTGTCAAAATTGGACAAGGAAATAAAACTAATGTTTTTATTGCTGATATTCAAGGAGGATATTTAATTAACCCAATGACAAATTTGAAATTGTTTGGAAGTTTAATCTACAGAAATTTTGACCCGACTCAAGAAACAGCGACAACTTTTAAACAAAGTACCACTTGGTTTAGTATTGGTTTACGTTCAGATATTTTTAACTGGTATTTCGATTACTAGTCTTTTTAATAAGATTTTTCGAAATAATAGTGTTAAAGAATGCTGAGATCTTAATTTGTAAAGGTTTTATTGAAAAAAATCTATTTTTATAGGTTAATATTCTACAATCTAATTTGTACATTTGCACCACTCAAAAAAAATACACAAAATACAACGGTATTGAACGCTGCAAAAAATACATTATCAATCAAATCAATATTTCTAGATTTTAAGGAGATTACTAAAGCGGGTTTGGCTATTAGTGTTTTGTTCTCTTCTATTGCTGGATATTTATTGGGAGTAGATGCTGATCATCCTTTTAAATGGAGTGTTTTGGCTGTTTTGGCAGTTGGCGGCTACTGTATGGTGGGAGCTTCAAACGCTTTCAATCAAGTAATAGAAAAAGATATCGATTCTTTAATGGATCGTACTAAAAATCGTCCCGTTCCTTCAGGGCGTATGTCTCCTAAAGTGGCTTTGTTAGTGGCGAGCCTGCTTACTATTGTTGGAATTGCGCTTCTTTATACGATAAACGCAAAGTCGGCAATGTTTGCTGCGATTTCTATATTCTTATACACAAGTGTTTATACGCCATTAAAAACAGTAACTTCGTTATCTGTTTTTGTTGGAGCTTTTCCTGGTGCGATTCCGTTCATGTTGGGATGGGTAGCGGCGACAGGCGAATTTGGTATTGAGGCAGGAACTTTATTTTTAATTCAATTTTTTTGGCAGTTTCCACACTTTTGGTCTATCGGATGGTTTTTATATGAAGACTATGAGAAAGCAGGAATTTTTATGCTTCCGACAGGTAAAAAAGATAAAGGGACAGCATTGCAAATCATATTGTATACAATTTGGCTTATTATAGCTTCGTTATTACCAGTATTAGGTTTTACGGGACAATTGTTTATTTCTCCAATTGCAGCGGTTTTAGTGTTTCTGTTGGGGATTTGGATGCTTTTTTATGCAGTTCGTTTGTATAAGCTGAGAACTCCAAAAGCTGCGAGAACATTAATGCTGGTGAGTGTTTCTTACATCTCACTTCTGCAGATTGTATTTATAGTAGATAAATTTTTAAGATAGTTATGGAAATGACATTAAAAACAAATGAAGAACAAGTAAGAAAATCAAAATCAGCAAAACTGATTCTGCTTTTCGCAATGGTTAGTATGACCATGATGTTTGCTGGTTTGACAAGCGCATTTGTAGTAAGTAAATCAAGAGCAGACTGGTTGAAAAATTTTGAACTTCCTTCTGCTTTCTATTGGAGTACAGCAGTAATTATTGCTTGTAGCGTTACTTTTCACTTGGCAAAAAAAGCTATTCAGAAAGACAATAGAAGCGCAGTTACAGGATTGCTTCTTGGAACTTTAGCTTTAGGGGTTTTATTTGTGGTATTGCAATTCAAAGGATTTGGACAAATCGTTGCTGAAGGGTATTACTTTACAGGAGAAGGTAGTTCGATTACTACAACTTTCCTTTATGTGGTGACAGTTACACACTTGTTGCACTTGGCTGGCGGATTAATTTCACTTTTAATTATAATTTATAATCATTTTAAACAAAAATACAATTCGACTCAAACTCTTGGGATAGAGCTAGGTGCGATGTATTGGCACTTTTTGGATTTATTATGGGTATATTTATTTTTATTTTTATATTTCTTTAAATAAGAAAAAAACGTAAATTTGGGAACTTTTTAACGAATATCTTTTATGGGAGCGACAGTTACTACTGCAAACAACGACGAAAAAACTTGGGGAGGCGGTCACAATGAGCCTTTAGGAGCAAGTTATGGTAAAATGATGATGTGGTTTTTTATCGTATCAGATGCCTTAACATTCTCTGGATTTCTAGGAGCTTATGGTTTTTCTAGATTTAAATTTATCGAAACTTGGCCTTTGGCTGATGAAGTGTTTACTCACTTCCCATTTATGCATGGTGTTGCGGCTCCAATGTATTATGTAGCTTTAATGACTTTTATTTTGATCTTTTCTTCTGTGACAATGGTATTAGCTGTTGATGCAGGACACCAATTGAAAAAGACAAAAGTTGCAATCTATATGTTCTTAACTATTATTGGAGGTTTAATTTTCGTTGGTTCTCAAGCTTGGGAATGGAAAAACTTCATTAAAGGAGAATATGGAGCAGTTGAAACAGTTGGAGGAAGTTTACTTCAATTTGTGGATAAAGATGGTAAAAGAGTAGCTTTAGCTGATTTTGCTGTTAAATTGCCAGAGCAAAGAGAAGCTTTGACAAGAAGCAAATCGACTTGGTTTATGGAAGATGCTCAGACTCTTCCTACTTACACAGTTGCTGAAGTTCAGGCTGGTTTTAAAGCTCATCCTGAAATTTTAATTAGAACAGAAAAACTTACAGATAAAAAGAAAAAGACAATCTTATCAAGAGAAGAATCTGAAAAACATTTAGCTAGTGCTAAATATGTAGTAGAAGGTGCTAACTTGATTAGAAACGAGTACGGTAATAAATTATTTGCTGATTTCTTCTTCTTTATTACAGGTTTCCACGGATTCCACGTATTCTCTGGAGTTATCATCAATATCATTATTTTCTTTAATGTATTATTAGGTACTTACGAGAAGAGAAGAAGCTACGAGATGGTAGAAAAAGTTGGATTATACTGGCACTTCGTAGATTTAGTTTGGGTATTTGTATTTACAGTTTTCTACCTAGTTTAATTTTAGAATTTAATTATTATGTCACACGAGCACGTATCAAATACAAAAAGAATCTGGTTTGTTTTCGGATTGCTTTCAGTAGTAACTACAATTGAAGTTATCTTAGGTATCTACAAACCTGCATCATTAGAATTTACTCATTTTATTGGTTTGAATTTGTTAAACTGGATTTTCTATATCCTTACAATTTTCAAAGCATATTATATTGTATGGGCATTTATGCACATGGAAGGTGAAAAAAGCAGCCTTAGATGGTCTGTAGTTTCTCCTGTTATCTTCCTAGTTTTATATTTATTGTTTATTCTGTTAACAGAAGGACATTATATTTATGGGGTTTTTAAAGATTCTACTATTAAATGGAATTTTTAACATGATATTAATTCGAAAAGAGTCCCGATAACATCGGGATTTTTTTATTTTTGTACCTCAATAATTCTCCGTTAATACAATGAAAAAAAATATAGTTCTCTTTGTACTTTTTGTATTGCCAATTGTAGCGTATTTATTTTTTGCTTCTGGCGTAAATAGTTTTACGACACTTCCTGTAATAACACCTAAAGTGGCTGATTTTGGAAATTGGAATTCATTAAACGGAAAAAAAATCTCCCTTGATAAAAAAATTACTGTATTAGGTTTTTCTGGTACAAACATTCTTGAAAATAGAGGTAATTATTTCAACTTAAACGAAAAAATCTACAAACGTTATAATGGTTTTGAAGATCTTCAGTTTGTAGTGCTGTGTCCAACTGGAACTGAAGCGGAAGCTCAAAAAATTGTTGATGCTTTGTCTCCTTTTACAGATGTTAAAAACTGGAACTTTGTTTTTGCTTCAAAAGAAGATATTCAGAAATTTTATGACGGATTACATTTAAAAGAAAAACTGAATGAGAATCTTGGAACTTCCAATGTTTATATTATCGATAAAGAACGTAATCTAAGAGGAAGAAAAGACCCCAAAGAATACAAAGAAGGCTACGATACTTTTCATCCGTCTGAGTTAAGCAATGAAATGCTGGATGACTTTAAGATTATCCTTTATGAATACCGCGCCGCTTTAAAGAAGAATCATAACGCTACAAAGCAACTTTAATATCATTTATAATGTTTAAAAACAAATCATATATTGGGATCTCTTTTGTCATTCTGATTTTTGGGATTTACGCCGTACCTAAAATTGTTGATAGAATTAAAAACGGGGACGTAGTAAAAGGAAACCGTTTGGATAATGTTGGAGCAAAATCTTCCAAAGAAGCTAAACTTTTGACAATTGGCCCAGCGCCAAAATTCGAATTGACAAACCAAGATAATGTTAAAGTTTCAAATGAAACCTATAAAGGAAAAGTATATGTTTTGGAATTCTTCTTCACAACTTGCCCATCAATTTGTCCAAAGATGAATATGAGTATGCTGGAGATAGAAAAGACCTTTTTCGGAAATCCGAACTTTGGAATTGTTTCGATTACAATCGATCCAAAACATGATACGCCACAGGTTTTAAAAGATCACGCGAAATTACTTGGAGTAAAGTCTTCTAATTGGAATTTCTTGACTGGAGACAGAAACGTAATTATGGATTTGTCTAATAAAGGCTTTAATCTTTATGCAGGAGAAAATGATAAAGTAAGCGGTGGATTTGAGCATTCTGGTTTGTTTGCTTTAATTGATAAAGACGGAAACATCCGCTGCAGAAAAGATGAATATGGAAATCCGAATATTTATTATGATGGTCTAGATAAAAAAGGAGTAAGAGATATTCAAGAAGACATTAAAATTTTATTAGCAGAATAAAAATGGAAGATAATACTTTAGAGAAAAAATTTAGCAAATTTATTATTGCGGTTTCAATAATAATCCCTGTTGTTGTAGCAATTTTGTTTGGAGTTAAATTAAAAGATTTTGGAGTTAATGTAGAGCCCCTATCTTTTTTACCTCCTATTTATGCAACTACAAATGGTATTACAGCTGTAGTACTGGTTTGGGCTGTTTTAGCAATTAAAAAGGGAAACCAAAAATTACACGAAAGATTAATGACTTTTGCAATTGCATTGTCGGTTGCGTTTTTGGTTATGTATGTAGCGTATCATATGACTTCGGATTCTACAAAGTATGGAGGAGAAGGGGCGTTGCGTTACATTTATTTCTTTATTCTTATAACGCATATTTTACTGTCAATTGCCATTATTCCGCTTGTTTTAATTACGTATGTAAGAGCGCTTGCGCAACGTTTTGACCGACATAGAAAAATTGCTAAAATCACTTTTCCGCTTTGGTTATATGTGGCAGTAACGGGAGTGATTGTTTATTTAATGATTTCGCCTTATTATGTACACTAAAAATAAAATCCAAAAATCAAATTCCAAATTCCAAAGTTTCATTCTTGGGATTTGTATATTTTTAATTGGAATTTCAGTTAATGCTCAATGTGCGATGTGTCGTGCTGCGTTAGGTGGAGATTCTAATATTAAAAAAGCTGAAGCAGTAAATGACGGGATTGTTTACCTAATGGTGATTCCATATTTACTCGTATTGATAATAGGATATTTGATTTATCGAATGTATTCTAAAAAGAAAAAAGCAGTGTAATTTTACACTGCTTTTTTTTTATTTAAGTCCGTTAACTGAGACATTCACTGTTCCGTTTATTTTGATGAAAGCTATAATGGCCTGATTGGTTAGCTGAATTTTATCAAACTGAATATCTTCTATTTTTCCGTTAACAAATACGCCTGGCATTGGCGAGTAATTCTTCAGGTAGCTTGCCATGCTTTTTTTGCCTTCATCCAAATTCGGCTGAATAGAATATCGGCAGCTTTCTTCCATTTTTCTAAGAATATATCCTTGTGCCAGCCAGTTTGCTGTACGCATCAATTTGCTTTTGGTGTCCAAAACATAATCTAATTTTTCAAAGTAAATTTCTTTTGTCTGAGCATTGTATGAAGGGAAGCCATTCAGATAAAGTGTTCCGTTGATAGAGCCTAAAACGTCTAGAGCAATTACCATTTTGCCATCTTTATGCCAGATAGAAACATTTTTTACAGTCACTTTTTTACTGCCAGAACCAAATTCCTGACCTGCAAAATTCTTGGTCATAATTTTAGAGGCATCTACATAACTTGAAATGGCGGCAATATTGGCAGAAATCTGATTTGGAATTTTAGCAACAGGTTTCAGAACAATTTTACTAGCGCTATATTTTGATTCTGGCTGTTTGCCAACGATAGTTTCCATGTTGCATTTCATACCCATGTCAAGTAGGAATGAATCGTTTTTAAGTTTGGCATTTGTCGAATATATTTCGATAGGGACAATTCGTAACCAGCTTTCGTAAGTGTCACTCATCTGAAAAGGAGTGCAGATTTTTTCAACCGCTTGAAGAACATTAGGTTTAAAATCCATTGATTTTTCAATTGCTTCGTCTATTTTCTTTTCCAATTTGCTTTTAAAAATAGAAATCGCAGGATTTATCAAATACGTAATTGGCATGTTCTTGCCAAATATGGTCATAGTTGGACTTTCGTTCCAATCTAGAGATTTAAACTCTGTTTTGGTGGTCAGTTTCCAATTGGTTAAAGCCGTTTCGCTGGAAAGTGTTATAACTCCGTTTAAGTTAAATTCTCTCACATCGTACAATTCTACTCCCAGTTTTTTTGTGCCAATTCGGTACTTGATATTCGCTTTAAGCGGTAAAATGGTCCTGATTCTTTTGTCAAGATTTGAAGGATCATTTTGAATCTTAATTGGAGCCTGTTTCCAGATTTTCATTTCGATATCATCGTCTTCGATGTTGTTGTCTTCATAAATTAAACCGTTAAGCAAAGAGTTGGTCTGATTTTCAATATCGCTTAATTTGATGGTTATAGGAAGGTTGATAAAAGAAGGATTGCTGTCATAAATTAACGGACTGGCATCGTCTGGTTCAGGTTTTAATGTTTCTAATTTTTGAGCCGATGAACAGCTCGTTAGTACCGCAAGTACTATAAACATTGAAATAATAGAACTAAGCTTCATTTAAGATGATTTTTATTACGAGGTAAAATTACGAAAACAATCATATTTTATTTAAAAAGTGTAACAATAACAAAAAAATGCAGTCTAATACAAAATAGGTAACAAAAGTATTAACTTTTTATTATCATAAATTACTTAATAAAAACGTTATTATTGTCTAAAAAATTTAACAATACCATGATCGAAATTAAAGATTTACACAAATCCTATAAGATGGGAAGTTCAGAATTACATGTATTAAAAGGCATTAATTTTAATATAGAAGAAGGAGAATTGGTTGCGATTATGGGATCGTCTGGTTCTGGTAAATCAACACTTCTTAACATCTTGGGAATTTTGGATGAAGCCGATTCTGGAAGTTATATTTTAGATAAAACTCCAATAAAAAAATTAAATGAAACCCTTGCTTCAAAATACCGTAACAAATTTTTAGGTTTTGTTTTCCAATCTTTTAATTTAATTAATTATAAATCTGCATTAGACAACGTTGCAATGCCGCTATACTATCAAGGTGTTAAAAGAAAAGAACGTTACGATATTGCAATGAAATATTTGGAAAAAGTAGGTTTAGGTTCTCACGTTCACCACTTGCCAAATGAACTTTCTGGAGGTCAAAAACAGCGTGTGGCTATTGCAAGAGCATTGGCATCAAACCCGAAAGTTTTGCTTGCCGATGAGCCTACAGGGGCATTAGATACTAAAACCTCTTATGAAGTTATGGAACTTATTCAAGGAATTAATGATGAGGGAAAAACAATTTTGATTGTTACACACGAACCTGATATTGCAGCAATGTGCAAAAGAAATGTAGTCCTAAAAGATGGATTAATTATCGATGATAAAAAAGTAGAACAAGTTAGAGCTTCGTCTTATGTTTAATATTGAACGCTGGCAGGAAATATTTGAAGCCATTTCTAAAAACCGTTTAAGAACATTCTTAACAGGTGTTTCTGTGGCTTCAGGAATTTTTATTTTGGTGATCCTGCTTGGGGCAGGTAAAGGTTTGCAAAACGGAATTGAAAAACAATTTGAGCGTGATGCAGCTGGAATTATTGAAGTTTGGTCTGGAACAACAACTAAAGAATACAAAGGATTAAATCCAGGAAGACAGATTCAATTTCGCAATAGCGATTACAATCAATCGGTACAGAAATTTGAAGATAAATTAGATCTGAGAGCTTCAACCAATAATTACTGGGGACAGGCTTTTGCTTACGGAAAGGAATCTGGAAGTTACCAGTTTAGAGGTGTAAATCCAGATTATGGTGGAATAGAAAATTTAACCATAGTTCAAGGTCGCTATATCAATGCTAAGGATTTAGAAAGTAATGCAAAAGTGGCTGTCATTGGAATGAAACTTAAAAACGATTTGCTTAAAGACAAAGAGGCAATAGGGGAAGAAATTCTGATTAACAATATCAACTTTAAAGTAGTGGGAGTTTTTACGGATCCAGGAGGAGAAAGAGAAGAAACTCGTGCTTATCTGCCATTGACTACAGTCCAGAAAACATTTGGCGGAGGCGACAAAATCAGCAATTTGTTTTTTACTTTAAAAAAGACACGAGATTATGATGAGGCCTTGGCGCAGTCAGAAAAATTTACACAAGATTTAAAAGATTTATTAAAGAGTAAAAATGTTGTGGCTCCTGAGGATGATGGTGGTGTAGGAGTCTACAATTCAGTTAAAGATGCCAAACAGTTTTATGATTTAAACTTATATATAAGATTGTTTTTCTGGTGGGTAGGTATTTGTACCATCATTGCAGGGGTGGTTGGAGTAAGTAATATCATGCTTATTATTGTAAAAGAACGAACAAAAGAAATTGGAATTAGAAAAGCATTGGGAGCTTCGCCTTTTTCAATTATCACGATGATTCTGCATGAATCTATCTTTATTACTACCATTGCAGGTTTTGTTGGACTATTGGCCAGTCTTGCATTATTGGAATTTGTTGGGCCGATGGTTCAGAGTGAATATTTCAGAAATCCTGAAGTAGATTTTAGTGTAGCTTTAACTACTTTGGTATTACTTGTTTTTGCAGGAGCAATGGCAGGATTTTTCCCAGCCTACAGAGCAGCCAAAATTAAACCTATTGTAGCACTTAGAGACGAATAATTATGTTTAAAAAAGATAATTGGGACGAGATTTTACAGGCCTTAACCGCCAACCCTTTCAGGACTATCCTGACGGCTTTTGGTGTTTTTTGGGGTATTTTTATCTTGGTAATTTTACTTGCTGCTGGTAATGGCTTGGAAAATGGTATTAAAAAAGGTTTTGATGGAATTGCGACCAATACTATGTTTATGTGGAGCCAGACCACTTCTAAAGCTTATAAAGGTTTGCCAAAAACAAGACGTTACGATTTTAGAAATAGTGATGTAACAGCTTTAAAAGCAGCATTGCCAGATTTATTATATGTTTCGCCAAGAAATCAGCTAGGTGATTTTAACGGAACAAATAACGTTGTAAGAGGCACTAAAACTTCGGCTTTCACAATTTATGGAGATTATCCAGAGCTGATTAAACAGCAGCCAATGGATATCATTAAAGGAAGATTTGTAAATCAGCAGGATATTGAGCAAAGAAGAAAAGTCTGCGTAATTGGAAAAGGGGTTATCAGTGAACTTTATGGAAAAGAAGAGGAAGCTGTTGGAACATATATCAAGATTAACAGCATCAATTTTATGGTGGTCGGGGTTTATAAATCCAAACAACAAGGAGGAAATGCAGAACAGGAGCAAAAGAATATTTTTATTCCTTTTACAACCTTTCAGCAAGCCTTTAATTATGGTGATAAAGTAGGATGGATGGCGCTTACCGCGAAAGATGAAACTTCTATAACCGATTTAAAGCCTAAAATTTTAGAGATTATAAAATCATTGCATTCTATAAATCCAACAGATGATAGGGCAGTTGGAAATTTTGATTTGTACGAGCAGTTTAATAAAGTGCAAAGCTTGTTCAATATTTTAAAAGTAATTGCCTATTTCGTAGGGACATTAGTTTTAATTTCAGGCGTAATCGGAATTTCGAATATCATGTTGATTGTGGTTAAGGAACGTACCAAAGAAATCGGAATCAGAAGAGCTTTAGGTGCAACACCTGGAGCAATTAGAAGTCAAATATTAACGGAGTCTATATTTTTAACTATTATTTCGGGTATGCTCGGAATTGCTGTTGCCACAGGAATTATAGCGGTTTTAAATATGGTATTAGACTCGATGCCTCCAGATCAAAATACTATGTTTGCGAATCCAACTGTAGATTTAGGAGTTGTATTTGTTGCATTAATCATCTTGGTCGGATCTGGTTTGCTTGCCGGATTTATCCCAGCACAGACTGCGATCAATGTAAAACCTGTAGATGCACTAAGAACAGAATAAATTATCAATCAAAATAAATCGATTAAACCCAGAACAAATGAAAAAAGGAGTAACCGTAACCATTTTAATATTTATTGCAATTGTTTTTTTTGGCGCGCTTTACTATTTGTATGCTAAAAACCAAGAATCGCCGATTGTTTTTAAAACGGAAAAAGCAGAAATTAAGACCATCGTAAAAAATACTATTGCGACAGGTAATATTCAGCCTGATGAAGAGGTTCTAATCAAACCAAATATCTCAGGGATTATTGAGGAAGTGTACATCAAAGCGGGTGAAAAAATTAAAGCCGGCGATATGATTGCTAAAATTAGAGTTGTAGCAAACGTTTCGAATGTAAGCAATTCTCAGAATCAGGTGCAAACTGCTAAAATAGCATTAGATAATCAGGAAAAAATCTATAAAAGACAGAAAACATTGTTTGAGAAAGATGTAATTTCTGCAAATGATTATGACGCAGCTTTGTTAGCTTACAATCAGGCGAAACAAAACTATTTGGCTGCAAAACAAGGTTTAGATATCGTAAAAACAGGAACCACTTCTTCTTTGGGAAGTTATGCTAATACGTTAATTCGTTCTACAGTGAACGGAATGGTGTTAGACGTTCCTGTAAAAGTGGGTAACCAAGTTATCGAAAGCAATAACTTCAATGAAGGAACTACAATTGCAAGTGTTGCCGATGTTGGAAGAATGATTTTTATTGGAAAAATTGATGAATCTGAAGTTGGAAAAATTAAAGAAAAAATGCCAATTGAAATTACAATTGGTGCAATTGAAAATAAAAAATTTGATGCAGTTTTAAATTATATTGCTCCAAAAGGAGTTACAGAAAACGGAGCAATCCAGTTTGAAATTAAAGCTCAAATGGTTAACAGAGATGATACTTTTATTAGAGCTGGTTTAAGTGCCAATGCTTCAATTATTTTAGAAAAAGCAGAGAAAGTTTTGGCAATTAAAGAGTCTTTAGTTCAATTTGACAAAAAAACACAAAAGCCTTATGTAGAAGTTGAAACTGCTCCACAGAAATTTCAAAGAAGAGATTTAGTTCTTGGGGTAAGCGACGGAATCTACGTTCAAGTTAAAAGCGGTGTAAATGATACAGATAAAATTAAAATCTGGAATCAAGGCTTAATTAACGAAGGAGACAAAGAAAAAAAATAAGCTAATTTGAAGGTTAAGGATCTTTTTGGTTTTAAAAATGTTAAATTTGCGTAGTTCGGTTTACTGCGCCTTCATTAAAAGTATATGAAAATAAATAAATATAATAGTCTGGTTATAGCATTGTTATTCGGTTTCGGATTAACTGGACAGGCGCAATCAAAGAAATGGACACTAGAAGAGTGTGTAAGATATGCACTCGAAAATAATATTACGATAAAACAATCAGAGTTAGATTTAAAAAATGCTGATATTGATAAAAAAGCGGCATTAGGCAATTATCTTCCATCTGTAAATGGGAGCGCTTCTCACTCATGGAATATTGGTTTGAATCAAGACGTTACAACGGGTATTTTACGTAATCAAACTACACAATACTCTTCAGTTGGAATAAATGCAGGAGTTGACATCTACAAAGGTCTGCAGAATCAAAACACTATGAGAAAAGCAAAATTAAGTATCGTTGCCTCACAGTATCAGCTATTAAAAATGCAAGAAGACATTTCTTTAAATGTGGCTAGTGCATTTTTGCAAATTTTATCTAATAAAGAAGATTTAAAAGTTAAGAAAGAACAGTTGGCAATCGATGAGAAAAGATTTGCTCGTTCTGAAGAAATGGTAAATGCAGGAACCATTCCGCGTGGAGATTTGTTCGACTTAAAAGCTACCGTTGCAACAGACAAACAAAATATAGCAGTTTCTGAAAACAATTTACTGATTTCTAAATTGAGTTTGGCTCAGCTCTTACAATTAAAAGAATTCGCTGATTTTGATGTAGTTGATGATACAAATGTGATGGATGAAAACAATATATTAGCCCAAAGTCCTATAGAAATCTATAATAAAGCGAAAGAAACTAGAACAGAGTTAAAATTGGCCCAGACAAATTTGGAGATTGCAGAGAAAAACGTTGCTATTGCTAAAGGAGCATATCAGCCAACTTTAAGCGCCTTCTACAGTTTTAATACAAGAGCAAGTTATTCTGATATTATAGTTGGATCAACGCCAAATACAACAAACCCAACTTCTCAGATTGGATATGTTCAAGGGACAAACCAAGCAGTTTTACAAGATAATTATATCCCTGTTTTAGGAAAAGCAGACCCAATTTTGGATCAATTTAAAGATAACAAAGGACAATCTTTCGGATTTCAGCTTTCTGTGCCTATCTTTAATGGTTTCTCAGTTAGAAATAATGTAGAACGTAATAAAGTAAGTTTAGAAAAATCTAAAATAGATTTAGAGCAAAAAAGTTTAGATTTGCAGCGTAACGTTTATACAGCATTTACCGATGCAAGAGGAGCTTTAAATACTTATGAATCGGCTACTGTAACTTTAGAAGCAAGACAGCAAGCTTACAACTATGCAAAAGAAAAGTATGATGTCGGTTTGATGAATTCATTTGACTTTACGCAAGCTCAAACCTTATTGACCAATGCGCAGTCTGATGTTATCAGAACAAAATACGATTACATGTTTAAAATTAAAATATTAGAGTTTTATTTCGGAATTCCAATCGTTCCAATTATTACAAAATAATTTATTATGCAGAAAAAAACAGTTTATTCTTTATTAGGTGCTGCAGTAGTACTTATTGTGGCTTTGGTTGGTCTTTCTAAGGCTGGAGTAATAGGGAATAAGGACGAAGGAAAAGAGGTAGAAACTGCAAAAGTTACGGCATCAACAATTGTTGAAACAGTTTCTGCAACAGGGAAAATCCAACCCGAAATTGAAGTTAAAATTGCCTCGATGGTTTCGGGCGAGATTATTTCACTTAATGTAAAAGAGGGGCAGGTGGTTAAAAAAGGCGATTTATTGGTAAAAATAAATCCAGATTTATATACTTCAGGATTAGAAAGATCTGTTGCAAATTTAGCAGGAACAAAAGCAAGTCTTACTCAATCTGACGCCAGTTTTAAGGAAGCAAAAGCAAATTATGAGCGTAATAAAATATTGTATGACAAAGGAGTAATCTCAAAATCAGATTGGGATAAAGCCGTTTCTACTTTTGAAGTTGCAAAAGCAACAAAACAAAGCGCCTATTATAATGTTCAAAGTGCTTCGGCATCTGTTACAGAAGCCAGAGATAACTTAGGACGTACAACGATTTATTCTCCTGCTGACGGAACTATTTCTGTATTGAATGTAGAATTGGGAGAAAGAGTTTTAGGAACGCAGCAAATGGCAGGAACTGAGCTTTTGCGTGTTGCCAACCTAAACAATATGGAGGTCGAAGTTGATGTGAATGAAAATGACATTGTAAAAATTAAAATAGGGGATGAAGCAAATGTTGAAGTGGATGCCTATTTGAAGAAGAAATTTAAAGGTGTTGTAACCAGCATTTCTAATTCTGCGAGTACTACCTTAACCTCAGATCAGGTAACTAATTTTAAAGTTAAAGTTCGTATACTTAAAGATTCTTACCAAGATTTGTTAGAAGGAAAGCCAAGCACATACTCTCCTTTCAGACCTGGAATGACGGCTACAGTCGATATTATTACGACAACAAAAACAAATGTTTTGGCAGTGCCAATTAGTTCTGTTGTAGTAAAATCAGATACTACGGCGGTGAAAGATTTTAAGGTTGAAGATCCAAATGAAGATAAAAAAGCAGCTCCAAAAAGCGATAAAAAATTCGAATGTGTTTTTGTAAAAGTTGGAGATAAAGCTAAAATTAGGATCATTAAAACTGGAATTCAGGACGATACTAATATTGAAGTAATGTCGGGATTAAAACCTGGTGATGTTGTTATTACAGGTCCATACACAACAGTTTCTAAAGAACTAAATTCTGGAGACAAGGTAAAGCTTAAGAAAGCTGAAGCTCCAAAGAAATAATATAAAACCACAATAATTTAAAATTTAATACTTTGTCTTTTATTCTCAATATCGAAACGGCTACTAAAAATTGTTCAGTATCTATTGCAAAAGATGGTCAGACCATTGTTTGCAGCGAATTGGCTGATGAAGGATATTCGCATGCCGAAAAACTTCATGTCTTTATTGAAGAAGTAATCGCAAAAGCGGGAATATCGGCGCAGGATTTAAAAGCTGTTGCAGTTAGCCAAGGCCCAGGATCGTATACAGGTTTGAGAATTGGCGTTTCGGCAGCAAAAGGCTTGTGTTATGCTTTAAATATTCCGTTGATTGCTGTTGACACGATGCAGACTTTAGCATCGCAAGCAGGAGTTACAGACGGAAAAATTATACCTATGCTAGATGCGCGCCGTATGGAAGTTTACAGTGCCATTTTTAATTCTGATTTGACTGTCGAAAGAGCTATTAAAGCCGAAATTATTGATGAAAATTCATTTCAGGAATATACAGACAAACTTTACTTTGTTGGCGATTGTGCAGAAAAATGTAAAACGGTTCTGACTAAAGACAACTTTGTGTTTTTAGAAAATATAAAATACCCATCAGCACAAGCTATGAGTAAAATCAGTTTTGATAAGTATCAAAAAAGCGACACTGTAGATGTCGCTTATTTTGAACCTTATTATTTAAAAGATTTTATTATTACTGCTCCTTCAAAAAAGGAATAATATTTTTTATTTCTGTATTGTGTAAGGCTGAATAGCAATTCCTGCCTCATCTAAAGCTGTTTTGCAATTTTCTAATGTTTCTGAAAAAACGGCTCCATAATTGGCGTTTTTTGCCCAAGGACGTACAGCAAAATCTATTGAACTTGCAGAAAGGTTTTTTACAAAAACTTCAGGCGCAGGGGTTTTCAATACTTTTGGATTATTGTTCAACACTGCTAAAAGTACTTCTTTAGCCTTTCTGATGTCAGAATCATACGAAATAGAGAAAGTCAAATCGGCTCTTCTTTCTCCTTGCATAGAGTAATTAATAATGTTTCCATTAGATAAAGCTCCATTCGGAACAAATACCGTCTGATTATTTCCAGTTAGCATCTTAGTTACAAAAATCTGAATTTCAAGAACAGTTGCAATAACTCCTTGAGCTTCTATAGTATCTCCAACTTTAAACGGTTTGAAAACGATAATAAGCATTCCGCCGGCAAAATTTGAAAGTGATCCTTGCAATGATAAACCAACAGCAAGACCCATTGCTCCTAAAATAGCTACGAACGAAGAGGTTTCAATTCCTAATTTAGAAATAAAGGTTACAAATAATAAAATTCGTAGCGCCCACAATAAAATATCGGCTAGGAATTTTGTTAATGTAGGATCTAGATTTCGCTGAATCATTACTTTTCGAATGATTCTGTTGATTAATCTGATGGCATATAAACCAACAAATAGAATTAAAAACGCAGAAATAAGTTTTGGCGAATAATCAACTAAAATGTCAATAAATCGACTGATGTATTTACTGACTTGTTCTGGACTAAGATTCATGATTTTTAAAATAAAAAACCTTCTCAAAAGAGAAGGTATATTAGCGGTGCAAATATAAAAATATTTACATTATCAGAAAACTGTGTTTATGCTTTCTCAGCAGCTTCGTCGGCTATTTCTTCTGTTTCTGCAACAGATTTTTCGCTTACATCAACAACGGTTTCAGAAATAGTTTCTGGGGTTTCAGAAGCCAGAGAAGCCGTTTTCTCCTTAACAGTATCTACAACGTTATTTATGGCTTCAGATGCTTTATCTGCATACTCGCTTACAGTTTCTTTTGCTTTTTCAGCATATTCTGAAGCGCGGTCAATAATCGGATCCGAAACTTCTTTTACTTTTTCTATTGTTTCTTCCGCAAAAGCTTCAGCTTTTTCAATATACGGTGCAGCAGCTTCTTTTGCTTGTTCAAAAGTCTCTTCGGCATTATTTGCCAATTCAGTTACAGACTCTTTGGTTGAGCCAAATAAATTTTTAAAAAATGAAGATAATCCCATGGTTTTTAATTAATTGGTTAAGAATACAATATTAATTAATTTTATAGAATTACTAGTTTTTTTAATAATAAATAATTGATAACTAGTGTTTAATAATAAAAAAAGCGCCTCAAGGAGACGCTTTGAATTGTGTTTTTATGAGATTAAGCATTTACAGCTTCCACTTTAATAGCTTCATCATTCAGCATGCTTTTCAGCATATTCTCAATTCCGCTTTTTAAAGTAAATGTAGATGAAGGACATCCGCTGCAAGCACCTTGCAATAATACTTTTACCGTTTTGTCATCTTCATTATAAGATTCAAAAGCAATGTTTCCTCCATCAGCAGCTACCGCAGGTTTTACATATTCTTCTAAGATGTTAATGATTTGCTGTGATGTAACATCCAACTTATCAAAAGCTTCATCTTTTTTTGCTTCAGTTTTCGCTTTAGTTTCGATTAAGCTTTCATCTAAAACAGTTCCTCCGTTTTCAATAAATTGTTTAATGAAAGTTCTTAGTTCTAAAGTAATTTCGTCCCAGTTATTGATTTCATATTTTGTAACCGAAATGTAATTTTCATCAATAAAAATTTCTTTCACATAAGGAAATTTGAATAATTCCTGAGCTAAAGGAGAAGAAGCAGTCTGATCAATATTTTTATATTCTACGGCATTGCGAGTAAGCATACGGCTCACAACAAATTTCAATGCAGATGGATTTGGAGTGGTTTCTCCGTATACCGTAATAGGCTGTTTTTTTGGTTTTGTTTCATCAATTTTAATGATAACGCCACCTTTATCAACAAAAGCGCTGATTTGTTCTGCTACAGCATCTTTTACATCATCCCAATCTACAATGCTGTATCTTTCGATAGCGATAAAATTTCCAGAAATATAAACTGTTTTAACAAACGGCAGATAAAATAATTGCTGAGCTAGCGGAGAAGCTTGCGCTTCATCGATATTTTTGAACTCAAAATTTTGATTTTGAGTGATGAAATCCTCAAATTCAAACTTTAAAATTGTTGGATTTTGAGTCTCTTTTATAGTGATTTTAGTCATGATAATATATTTTTTGCAAATTTACTAAAGTTATTTTCTACTAATGGCTATATTTGATTTTTTAATGAAATAATTAAGACTCTTTTCAAATAAATCGTGTTAAATTGAAAGAGTGAAAAATATATAGTAAGAATTTTGTCTTTATGAAATTAAAAATCAGGGTTTTATTAATTTTTCTCATTACTGTTTTTCACTCTTATTCCCAAGAGGGAATCCCTGTTTATTCTGATTATTTGTCTGATAATTATTACCTTATTCACCCTTCTATGGCAGGCGCAGCCAATTGTGCCAAAGTGCGGTTAACAGCTAGAAAACAATGGTTTGGTGAAGAAGATTCTCCATCGCTTCAAACTTTGAGTTTTAATGGAAGAATAGGAGAGCGTTCTGGAGCTGGGATTATTGTTTTTAATGACAAAAACGGATACCATTCTGAAAAAGGGGTAAAGCTAACTTATGCGCATCATATTATGTTTTCGAGAGATGAACTGGATTTGAATCAGCTGTCTTTTGGAATTAGTGGAGGTTTGATTCAAAACCAATTAGACGAAACAAAATTTGGAAACACATTTGATCCAATAGTTTTTGGTTCTATTCAGAAAGATTCCTATTTCAATATTGATGTTGGAGCTTCTTATAATTATTTGAATTTCTATGCACATGCAACAGTTCAAGGTCTATTGGAAACGAGGAGAGAGTTATATTCAGATTATGAAAGTGATAACTTGAGGAAGTTTTTATTAAGCGCTGGTTATGTGTTTGGTAGAAATGATAATTGGACTTGGGAGCCTTCGATCCTTTTTCAGCTGTTTGACCAGACGAAAGAAAAAACACTCGACATAAATATGAAAGCCTATAAAAACATGGATTTTGGAAGTCTGTGGGCTGCTTTATCGTATAGGAGAGGTTTTGATGGAGCACAATATATTTCAGGAAGCGGTGTAGCGTCTCAAAAATTACAATACTTTACGCCCATTATTGGGGTTAACTACAAGAGCTTTATGTTTGCTTATACGTATTCTCAAGTAATGGGAGATGTTAAGTTTGACACTGGAGGATATCATCAAATTACTTTAGGAATTAATTTATTCTGTAAAAAAGAACGCTACGACTGTAACTGTCCTGCCATTAACTAAATTTATTTTTTATGCTGATTAAATCTGTAAACGGAAAATCGCCTCTTATTCCAGAGGATTGTTATGTGGCCGAAAATGCTACTATTGTTGGAGATGTATCTTTTGGAACATCTTGCAGTGTTTGGTTTAATGCTGTTGTGAGAGGAGATGTTCATTTTATTAAAATTGGAAACAAAGTAAATATTCAAGATGGAGCTGTAATTCACTGTACGTATCAAAAGCACCCAACGATTATAGGAAATAACGTTTCAATTGGTCACAATGCAATTGTTCACGGTTGTACGATTCATGATAATGTTTTAATCGGAATGGGAGCAATTGTAATGGATAATTGCGTGGTAGAAAGCAATGCCATAATTGCTGCTGGAGCTGTAGTAACACAAAATACGGTGGTAACTTCTGGAAGTATTTATGCCGGTGTTCCTGCCAAAAAAGTTAAAGACATCGATCAGTCTGATTTTGCTGGCGAAATTGAACGCATTTCGAATAATTACGTGATGTATTCGAGTTGGTTCAAAAACGAAGAATAGAAATTCCAAATGGAAATCTCAAAATAGAAAATCCAAATTCCAAGAGTTTTAGCTTTTTGGAATTTGGATTTTTTTTATTTGCAATTTAAAAAATTTAAAGGTTGATTTTTTCGAAGAAAGTATTCTTATAACTTTCGCTAATTGGAATTCTTTTATCGCTTATTAACACTTTGTTTTTCTGAATTGATTTTACATGTTTGATATTAATAATATACGATCTGTGAATTCTCGCAAAACCTTTGCTTGAAAGCAAATTTTCAAGTTTGATTAAACTGATTAATGTCAGTGTAAATTTATTGTCTGTAGTGTAAATTTTGACATAATCTTTAAGACCTTCAATAAAAAGAATATCGGCAAAATTCAATTTTACGTTTTCATATTCAGCTCTAACAAACATAAAATCCTGTTCAATTTCTGGCGTATTAGTGCTTTCTGTAAGTGCTGGAGTTGCCACAGGCTGTAAAACTTGCTGAGCACGAACTACCGCTTTTAAAAAACGATGAAACGGAATCGGTTTTACTAAATAATCGACCGCGCCAAGATTAAATCCCTCCACAGCATAATCTGAATAGGCGGTCGTGAAAATAACTAGAGGTTTTTTCTCTATAGTATTTAAAAAGTCAATTCCAGAAAAATGGGGCATCTGAATATCCAGAAAAATCAAATCAACATTATTTTGATTGATAAATGAAACGGCATCGATAGCATTATTGAAAGTGCTGATCAGTTCAAGAGTATCTACTTTTTTGACAAAATCCTCTAATAGTTCTACCGCTAAAGGTTCGTCATCAATAATTACACATTTCATCTTTTCTGGATTAGTTTTTAAAATTTCATTTCGCATTCAAAAGTAGTTTGAAACCAGTAAATTAAGTTTTAAAATTTTCATAAAATACTGGTTTTTACAAATCAAAATTATGCATTAACGGTTATCATTTTGTGAGTAAAAAATATTTTGATTTTTTGCTCACTGAAATCATTTTTTAATCTATTGCTGTTTTAATTTCGTCTAGTTTTAAATTCAAATGGACTCGGTAATAGTTATCATCTTGCGTAATGGTCAGTTCGTGTGCGTTTGGATAAAGAAGATCAAGACGGCTTTGAATGTTTACTAATCCAATTCCTGAATTTTCAGGATCTTTCACATAATTTTCGATTGTATTTTCGATCCAAAAATCAAGATTGTAGTCTATAATCAAAATTTTGATTTTTACGTGAGCCGCGCCTTTGTAATCAGTTCCGTATTTAAAAGCATTTTCAACAAATGAAATCAATAGTAAAGGCTCAATAAATTTGTTTTTAGTATCGCCATGAACATTGATGACAATGTCTTCAATATTATTTAATCGCAGTTTTTGCAATTCGATATAGTTCTGAATATAATTGACCTCTTTTTCTAAAGCCACCGTTTTATTGTCTGTTTCATACAGCATATAGCGCATTAGTTCAGACAAGGTTACGATGGCATCAGGGACCAAATCAGATTTTTTGTGTGCCAAAGAATAAATACTGTTTAAAGAATTAAATAAAAAATGCGGATTGGTTTGTTTGCGCAAATAAATTAATTCGGTATTTGTTCTATGAGTTTCAGCAATCAGTTTATTTTGCTGATTGTTATAAAATTCAGTTAATGTTCTAATAATTGCAGAAATCGTAATAATCAGGATATAGAAAAATGATGGAGCAATCTTGAAAAAAAATGGCTGTCTCATTTCTATTCTGTGACGCATTCTGCCTCCTCTTGGAAAAAAATGCGGATCACGAATAATGGTGTCAGCATGCATCATGTTTTCGGGCCTTAAATGTCTAAATTCAGGAATAAAATAATTTAATCGTATTACCATAAATAGCGCAATCAGACCAATGGCAAATGCGCCGTACAGCCAATATTTTTTTTGCAGCAGATAATTTGGAACCAAATAAAAATAGTTCAGATAAAACAAGAAAATCCCTGAAAGCCATTGGGCATAAAAATCATTGTCGAGCTTAAACGGACTTTCATAAAACTGAATTAATGAAGTCAGAATAAAGAAAATCCAAATCATGAAATGGAATAATATTTTGTTATAGCCTGTATTTTTAATGGTATCGATCTGCATTTATAATTTTATTTTTAATAAAATTAGTTCATTTTTGGTTACCGTTGGAGATAAGTTTTGTTTGAGTTTTTGCTTTACAAGCTCTGCAACTTTTAGAGCATCACTTTCTGTTTCAAAACTTTTAGTATCGCTTATTACGGGAATAATGGATTGTTTGATTAAAACTTTTTCTTTGTAGGCAATTGAATATCCCCATCCAGAATTTGTTTTAAAAGATGTGGCAGTTAAAGCTTCTTTTTTTGCACACGCAGCAAAAAGCAAAAGAACTGTAAAAACCATTAAATTCTTCTGGATATTACTCCAGAAGAATTGTTTAATATTAATTATCGTCATCGCTTTGTTCGTCTAATGGCTTAAATTCCCAAGCATCATCAAAGTACGTAGAACCAACTCTTCCTAGCATATAGAATCCGCGATTATTTATTGAGAAACCAACAGCATCTGTTCGTGTAGCACCTTCCATTGGAGTTCTTTCTGTCCACAAATCTGTTGACGGATTGTACTCCCAAACTGTTTTGATGTTTTCACCTCCTACAACATATCCTAAACCATTCATAGAAAAACTTGAAGCATTAGAACGTACAATCGCATAATCGTCGTTGTAGCTGTAATCGTCATCAGTATCTTTATCAATATCACGTTTTCTTGTCCAAACATCTGTTGATGGATCAAACTCCCAGAAATCTTCTTGATAAACACCATTATTTACACCAGTTACTAAATATGCTTTGTCTGCAATTGTAAATACAGTTGCATTACGTCTTTTGTTACCGCTAAAACCATTTACTAGAGTCCAAATATTGGCCTGATCATCGTATTGATAAAAATCTTTCAGATAATTCCCGTCATAACCTGTTCCAAAATACGCTTTACCGCCAACCTGAAAACCTACAGCTGCATAACGTGCCGTTCCTGCAAAATCTGTTTTTTGTGTCCAGCTGTTTGCAGTAGGGTCGTATTGATAAAAGTCTTTCAGCTTGTTTGTTCCGTCATAACCAAGACCTACATAACCTTTTTCGTTTAATGCAAAACTAGAAGCAGAACTTCTTCCAACACCACCAAAATCAGCTTTCTGTTCCCAATAATCTCCATTTGAATTGTAAACCCAAAGATCTTTTAAATAAACGTCGCCAGTATAACCACCTACTACGTAAGCATAATCTCCGATAACAAAACTTGTAGCACTAGATCTTGCAGGGCCATCAAAGGCTGATTTTTTAATCCAGTTTCCTACCAAATCATCATCGTCATCATCATTGCTGCAGCTTATAAAAAAGAGGCTTGAGAAAAGCGCTGTGAATAAAATTCCTTTTTTTAGATTAATCATAGTGTATTTAATTTATTGTTTGTATTTGATCCCTATTCCTAAAACATAACCGTTTCCGGTATTATAGTCGTAAACCTTATGGTCATTACTATCTAGTAAATTGTATTTTTTGTTGAAATCATAACCAGCTTTAAAATTTAAAAACCAATTGCCGGCAACATTTCTTTCGTATTCTAAAGCCGAAGTCATTTGCGATAAAACAGCTTTTTCAGCATTGTTTCCTGTACTAGATGTTTTATCCAAATGATAAAAATTTCCATTAAAACTATTCGTCAGACTGAATTTGTTTCGATCATTATTAGAATAAGAAATCTTTGAGTCGGGGAATCCGATTTTAAAATCGGTTTTCTCATTCATGTTATAATCAAAAGCAACAATTGGTGTAATCTTGGGCGCTCCAAAAATTGATGTTCTGCCAACTCCGGCAATTACACTCAGTTTTGAACCGATTTGCTGAATGATTTCTAAACTTCCTAAAACAGTAACGTCTGAAAAATCCAATTTGCTTTGAAAATTTGCCGTCGGAATAACAGAAAGTTTCCAATTTGTTCTTTCTGCTATTTCAGATGAATAATCAAATTTGTTTTGAACTTGGTTGAATTTGTCCTGATCCGCATAAAAATTATAAGGATTCAATTCGTAATTCACCTTCAAATTAGAATATTCTAAAGTGTTCGCTATTTTGCTTTTTGCTCCTAATTTTTTCTGATAAAAAATAGCAAGGCCTGTTTCGCTAAAATTTATCTTTTCTGTTGGCTCGGTTCTAAAATTAAAAGCGGCGCCAAAATTTTCCTGAGCTTTTAAACCTAAAAATGAAATCAAAAAAAGAGAACAAACTAAAAACCTTACTTTCATTACTTATTTTATTGGCTCAAAATTAGACGGATGAAGTCCTTAAAAAAAAGAAGATATATATATGACGTGTTTTGATAGACAAAATCGCCGTTTTTAGGGTCGAATTAAATTTTGAGAATAGAATTCAGATTATAGATTGTTTTGTACAGTTTGTAGCCGTAAAAAGCGCAGTAGTATATGTTATAGTGTGTCGCCAAAGCGTGCAATTTATATTTGCTCAAAAATTAAATTATGCACAAGTTTATTTTGATACTGCTTTTTGTACTTAGCTTATTTTCGTGCGGTACAGATACAGATACTGGAGAATTTACTGTTGGGTCAGATTATTTGGCTTTAAGCAATAAAGTGATCATGATAGATACCGTTACGGTAGAAATGTCAACCATCAATTTTGATTCGCTTGTAACTTCGAACATGAGTAGAATCTTGATAGGAAATTACGATGATCCTATTTTCGGAAAAGTAAAATCAGACAGTTATTTTCAGCTTTCAGGTACTAATTATGCTTTAAATAGTTCTGGTTCCGATACCGAATCGATAAATTATGTTTTCGATTCGATTTCTATGATTCTTAAATATGATAAATATTATTATGGAGATACGACCAAAGTGCAAACATTTGATATTCATCGCTTAATTCAGAAGGTGAAGCCTAATACTGACGACAGCAGTTTTTACAATAATTCTACATTAAGTTATAGTCCCGAAAGCTTGGGAAAAATATCTTTTATACCAAGGCCAACCGAAAAGGACTCTATAAATATTAAAATGAGCAATGAATTTGGAGATGCTCTTTTTCAGAAAATAAAAAAAAGAGAAATTACAGATTTTGACAGCTTTACCGAATATTTGAAAGGGCTGGTTTTAGTTCCAGAAACCTCCAATTCTTCAAGTGTAATTGGATTTAGTGCGGGAAATAGCAAAGTAAGATTGTATTATTCAAAATATATGGGAGATTCAGATCAGGATTCTTTTTTTCTCGATTTTACGATCATAAATCATGCAAAGCAGTTTAATTCTATTTCTTTGAATAAAACGGGGACAATGCTGCAAAATCTTCCCATCTCGAGCAACAATTTATCAAGTAACCTTACAAATAACCAAGGGTTTATTCAATCTGGAACTGGAGTAGCCTGCAGAGTTGAATTTCCTAATATTAAGCAGTTTAAAAATATTTCAACTAATGGAGCTATTGTAAATGCTGAACTGATTTTGAAACCAGTAAATAATTCTTATTCTGAGAAATATCCATTGGCAGATTCGCTGGCTGTGTATGTGGGTGATAATTTAAATCGAATAAGCGGAACATTGGTAAATTCTGCTGGAAGCACTGTTTATGGAATATTGAATAAAAAAAGTGACGAGTTTAATGAAAATGTTGGTTATACCATTCCAATTGGAAATTTCCTTCAGAAAGAAATGCTCAAACAATCCGATTCAAGATCATCTCTCATCTTGACATTACCTGGAATTTCTAAATCTGTTGACCGCATTGTTTTGGGTAACCAAAAACATGCAAACAACAAAATTCAACTGAAAATTTATTACATCTCTTACTAAATGAAAAATAGAATTGTTTTATGGAGCTGCTTCTTTCTAATGTCGCTGACTTCATTTTCTCAAAGTATTTCAAGTTCTCCATATTCGCTTTACGGTGTTGGAAGTTTGTATGATTCAGATTTTGGTTATCTGCCTTCCATAGGCGGTTCTGGAATTGCTTTGCCTTCAGATACTTTTATCAATAATCTGAATCCAGCTTCTTTAGGATTTATGTATCAGAATCACTTTCTTTTTGATATTGGCGGAAAAGCTATCGCAACCACATATCAGAGTAGTAATCGCACAGAAAAGCGAAATAATTTTCAATTTTCTCATTTGGCCTTTGCTTTTCCGGTTTCTAAAAATTCTGGTTTTAGTTTAGCGCTTCGTCCATATTCTAGTTCTGTATTTAAAATTTCTAATTTAAAACTTCCAATTGCTGAAAGTCAGGAATATTACTATGTAACAGCACAAGGATCAGGAGGTTTAAACAATCTGGATTTTTCATACGGATATCGATTTGGAAAAAAATTAACGGTAGGGGCGACTGGAACAGTGCTTTTTGGAAACACGGTTGATGATCGCGCTTTTTTAATTTCAAATACAATTACTACGATACACAAAAAAACAGATTATAGAGGAGTTCGCGCAACTTTGGGTGCTCAATATAAAATAGATTCTACATTTACAATTGGAACTACGGTTAAAGTTCCAACAAGGATAAATGCTTCCAAAGTGCAAACGGTAACAAGTATTGCAGATGAAGTAGAGACTTCTATAGAAACGGACAAAGCTACAGACGTAGATGATTACTATATGCCTTTAGAAATAGGTTTTGGAGCTAGTAAGCGATTTAAAAATAATCTGAATGTAACTTTAGATTACGAAAGGAGTTTATGGAAAGATACCAACCAGCCTGAGCTTTATGGAAAGTTTGTAAATCAGGATCGTTTTGCGCTGGGGTTTACTTACAGTACCAAAAAGAATGTTAGAAGATATTGGGATAGAGTAGGATATGCAGCAGGTATAAACTTTGACAATGGTTATCTCGAAGTTGACAAACAGCGTGTTAACAGTGCTTCTATTTCTATTGGACTAAATCTGCCAATTGAAAATACGTTTTCATCACTCAATATTTCTTATTCTTATGGACAGAAAGGGAGAATCGCAAATGATTTAATAAAAGAAAACTACCATAAAATATCACTCAATCTATCGTTAGACGGAATTTGGTTCGTCAAGCGAAAATTCGAATAATAATCTAAAAGTCTTTCTTGATTACTGGATATTTATATTCTAAAATTGATTCTAAAACTTTAGGGTCAGAATTGACATAAAACACTGGATCAATATCTGTACTTTCAGAAAATCCAACTTTATCTTTAAGCAGATTTTTAGTCTGGCGCGCAACAGCTTCTCCTGAATCTATTATTTTAATATGATCTGGGAGAATTTTTTTTATCTGAGGAATCAGATACGGGTAATGGCTGCATCCTAAAACCAAGTAATCAATATTAGCTTCAATCATGGGCTGTAGATACGATTCTAACAATTGAGTCATTTCTGGCGAATACAAATTGCCATCTTCAATAAGTTGTACAAGTCCATGTCCAACCTGCTCAATGATTTTTGTGTTATGAAACATCTCAGCAGTTTTATTAAACAGCTCACTATTAAGAGTTCCTTTTGTAGCTAAAATTCCGATAACCTGAGTTTGAGAATTGTTAGCCGCTGGTTTGATAGCGGGTTCAATTCCGACAAACGGAACATCATATTCTGCGCGAAGTTCTACTATAGCATTTGTGGTTGCGGTATTGCAAGCAACAACAATTAGCTTGCAATTATTCTCTAGTAAAAATTCTACATTTTTTTTGCTTAATGCAACAATTTCATCTTTGCTTCTTTGCCCATAAGGAGCATTTTTACTGTCAGCCAGATAAATGGTTTTTTCATTTGGAAGAAGGTCATGAATGGCGCTCCAAATGGAAGTTCCACCAATACCAGAATCAAAAACGCCTATAGGATTATTGTTTATCATAAAGCAAATTTAATATTTTTTAATAAAATTCGTTATTCTAAATTAAGCGAAATCTTGAAATAATACCAAAGATTAGGTTTAATTTTTTGTAAAAAAAAACTGCTCAAATTATATAAATTGAGCAGCTTAATTATCGGAATTTAATTTCTTAGAATCCTAAATCTTTTTTAACATCAGCAGTGATGTTTGGACCATCAGCTAATAATAAAGTAGAACCGTCTAAAACATATTGGAAACCTTTAGCTTTTCCAACTTTTTGGATAGAAGCTCTTACTTTTTCCATTAAAGGTTTTACGATATCTGTTTCTTTTTGTTGTAATTCTTTTTGAGCATTGTCTCTGTAATCAACAATTCTCTTTTGCATATCTTGAACTTCTTTAGAACGCTCACCGTTTACAGCATCTGTTACAGTTGCAGCTTCAGCTTCGTACTTTTTAATTTTCACTTGATATTCGTCAACCATTTTTTTGTATTCAGCATCATATGTACCACTTAATTTTTGCAGTTGATTTTGAGCATCTAGCATAGCAGGCATTTTCGACATGATCTCGCTTACATCAACATGAGCTACCTTCGCTTGTGCGTTCATTGTGTTACTTGCTCCTAAAATAAGAATTGCAGCAATTAGTAAAGTTTTGATTTGTTTCATCATTTTTAAAATATTAATTAATTATTGGTCGTATTTGTTTTTTGCGATTCGGCTTCTTTTGCTTTTTTAGCCGCTTCTCTTTCTTCTAAAATTTTCTTTCTTCTTTCTTCCAATTCCTTTTTACGCTGTTCGTAAAGCAATTGTCTTTCCTCTGCTTTTGTCATTGCTGGCTGTTGAGCGGCAGGTGTTTCTCCAGTTGCTGTTGGCGTTGCAGTTTTAGCAGTTGAGTTTGTTTTGGCAGCATCTGCCGCTGAGGCAGGGACTGCTACTGGAGCTGTTCCAGAAACCGTGCCATTTTTTTTAGCTTCTCTTTCTTCTTGCAGCGCTTTTCTTCTGTCGTCGTATTCTTTTCTCTTAGCTTCCTGCTCTAATTTTCTATCCTGAATTAGTTTTTCTCTGGCAGCTCTTTTCTCGTCAAGTGCTTTTTGGCGATCGGCCATTGCTGGATTTTCGTCAATAGCATTTTCCATATTTTCTTTAGCCTCTTGCTCCTTCAATTGCTTTTTGGTCAGCTGCTCACGTTTTTCAGTACGGTTTAAGATTCTTAAAACCTGATCGCTGATGTCAAATCTTTTATTGCTGAAAAGCATAGTTAGATCGGATGATTTATCAAAAACAAAATCATAATTTTTTGCTTCGGCTATATCTTGTACGGCAGTAAAAACCTGATCTTGTATTGGCTTTGCCAAAGCCGCTTTTTGTCTCATTAGATTTCCATCAGAACCAAATTGCTTCTGCTGATAATCCATCATTTCCTGCTCAAGAAACTTAATTTCTGTTTCTCTTTCTTCTATCAATTCCTTTGTTAGTAAAGCTTTTTCTGTTTTTAAGCTTTCTTTTAAATTATTTATGTTTAATTTTTTGGCTTCAACTTCTTGTTTCCACTTTTGAGCTTTTTGCTCTAATTGTGATTTAGCTTCTTTATAATCGGAAACATTTTCTAAAATATATTCCATGTCGATGTAGCCAATTCGAGTAGTCTTTCCTTGTGCCTGACTTGTATTTGCTACAATCAAGGCTAAAAATATAAATAAAAATTGTTTTCTCATAACATAACTTTATTTGATGATTTTTAACCAAACGTTATTTCACTAAAATTGTTGTCCAATGATAAAGTGTGTTTCCCAACCATTAGCTTTTGTTTGTCCTGGAAGAGCATCAAATCCGTAACCAAAGTCAATACCCAATAAACCAAATGCAGGCATGAATACACGTAAACCAGCACCAGCAGAACGGCTTAAGTCAAATGGGTTATAATCTTTGAACGTTGGATATGATGAACCTGCTTCTAAGAACGTTAAGGCATAAATCGAAGCAGATGCTTTTAATGTAATTGGGTAACGCAATTCCATCGAGAACTTGTTGTAAATCGTTGCTCCAATTGCATCTCCATTTGCATTTACAGGAGTCAAAGAGTTGTTTGGATAACCTCTCAACTGAATCGTCTCTCTACCGTCCATTGAGTAGTTTGCCATACCATCACCTCCTAAATAAAAACGCTCAAACGGAATTACACCTCTTTCTTGATTATACGCTCCTAAGAAACCAAACTCTGTTAAGGTTCTTAATACTAGTTTTCCATAAACTTTAGTATACCAGTCTCCTCTAAATTTAACTTTATAATATTCTAACCAGTTATATTTCTTTTGATCGACTTTTGCTACATCTGTATCAGCGCTTGCATAATCAGATCCAACGCTTACATATCCAGTTGTTCCATTTATGGTTTCTGTTTTAACGTAGTCACCATTATTAAGCGGTTTTCCGTCTATACCACTTCCAGATGTTCCTGTATATTGTGTTTTATATTCTTTTTGGTTTTGTAAATCACCATAATCAACTCCATTAAATAATGAATATGGAGGCGTAACTTTTGCTGTAATACTGAATTCAGAACCATATGTCGGGAATATTGGGTTTACCCCTTTATTGCTTCTTGAAAGTCCTATAGTATACGCTAAGTTTCTTGATGCACCATTACCAAAAGTAAACAAACCAGTATTATAATTGTTCAAGTCATAGTGCTGATAACTTACAGATTGTGATAATACGAAGTAGTCATCTGGCACTGTTAATCTTTTTGCTAAACCAACTTGTACTGTAAAAATATTAAAACTTTTGCTTTTATCAACAGTTCTAGTGATGTAATTGTTAAGAAATTGCTTACTGTATGAAATAGATGAACTAAACTGTACCGGTTTTTTTCCTCCAAACCAAGGTTCTGAGAAAGATAAACTATAGGTTTGGAAATAAGTACTTCCTTGTAAACGAAGCGCTACTTTTTGTCCATCTCCCATTGGTAAAGGCTTGTAAGCTTCTTTGTCAAATAATTTTCGAGCAGAGAAGTTGTTGAACGAAAGCCCTAAGGTTCCTATGAAACCTCCGCCGCCATAACCTCCTTGAAGCTCGACTTGGCTAGATCCTTTTTCTACTACGTTGTATTCAATATCAACAGTTCCAGCTCCAGCATCAACGTTTTTGAATTTAGGATCGATTGCCTCAGGATCAAAGAAACCTAATTGACCAATCTCACGAATCGTTCTCACTAATTGTTCTTTACTGTATTTTTCGCCTGGTTTTGTTCTTAACTCACGGTAAATAACGTGGTCATTTGTTTTGTCGTTTCCAACAACTGTAATTTTGTTGAAATAAGCAATAGGACCTTCTGTTACTCTAATCTCAAAATCGATAGTATCATTAACTGTTTTTACCTCTACAGCATTAATATTTGAGAACAAATAACCATTGTTTTGATATAAATTGGTAATGTCTTCTGCGTCTGGTTTTGTTTTATCAGCGATTCTTTTTTCTAATAAAACCCCATTATAAGTTTCACCTTTTTTGATTCCTAAATAACGGCTTAATAGCTGATCTGAATAAACTGTATTTCCTAAGAATTTAATATTTCCAAAGTAATATTTGTTACCTTCTTCTACATTAATCTTAATTGCAAGCGTATTTTTTTTCTTATTATATTGTACTGAATCGTAAATAATACGAGCGTCACGATACCCTTTTTCTTTGTAGGCCGCGATTACTTTTTCTAAGTCAGTTTTATATTTCTCAGGAATAAATTTAGAGGCTTTAAATACGCGAATGAAATTTTTCTGTTTCGTGTCTTTCATTGCAGCTCGCAATTGGTTGTCTGTAAGCTGTTTATTTCCTGTAAAATCAATGCTGCTGATTTTTACTTTGTCTCCTTTATCTATCCTGACAAGCATGTTTACCTGATGCCCGTTGATAGTATCTGGAGTATTGGTGATAGTAACTTTTGTGTTATAAAACCCTTCTTTTTTGTATTTGTTTTCGATGTAATTTTTGGTCGTTGTAATTAAGTTTTCGTTGACAATTTTGTTTTTTGTCAGGTTGTTATCTTTAATTAAGCCTTCGACTTTACTTTTCTTAACACCAACAATTTTAACCTCGTTTAATTTAGGAAGCTCAACAATATCTAAATCTAAATAAATACTATCATTTTCTACTTTATTAACATAGAAAGCGATTTCGTCAAAAAGACCCAGTTTACCTAATTTTTTAATTGCGCTACTGATTTCTTCTCCAGGAACAGTGATTTCCTGACCTTTTTGAAGCCCTGAAAAAGTGACAACAGTCTGTTCATTGAAGCTTATTTTACCAACAACAGAAACTTTAGCTAGAATATATTTTTTCCCTTGATCAAAAGGAACTCTTTCTTGTGCTTTAATTTGTGAAAAACTACCCAAAAGTAAAAGGGTAAAGACTATTTGTATTTTTTTTTGCAACACTAAAAAATTATTTAATTTGTTCACTGGTTTTTCCAAATCTACGTTCTCTTTTTTGATAACTAATAATAGCCTCATATAAATCTTGGTCTTTAAAGTCTGGCCACAAGACATTAGTAAAATACAATTCTGCGTAGGCAATCTGCCATAACAAAAAATTACTTATTCTATGTTCTCCACTTGTTCGTATTAATAAATCTACGTCAGGTAAATTTTGCGTGTAAAGATGCTCATTTATAATTGAATCGTCAATAGTGTCTATTGAAATTATATTATTTTTAACTTTATCACTAATTGCTTTTACAGCATTTACCAGTTCCTCTCTGGAGCCATAACTTAAAGCGAGAGTAAGGGTTAAACGAGTATTATTTTTAGTTTTTTCCATAACATCCAAAAGTTCTTTTTGGGCTGTTTTTGGTAATTTATCAAGATTTCCAATTGCATTAAGTCTGATATTGTTTTCCTGAAGGGTAACAAGCTCTTTTTTTAATGAATTGATCAATATTTTCATTAATGCCTGTACCTCCAATTTAGGACGATTCCAATTTTCTGTTGAAAAAGCATACAGGGTTAAATATTCAATTCCAAGTCTGGCTGAGGTTTTGATGATTTCTTTTACAGATTTTGTCCCATTTTCATGGCCAAACGCGCGTAAATAGCCTTGTTGTTTTGCCCAGCGTCCATTGCCGTCCATGATAATGGCAAGGTGTTTAGGTAAGTTTGTGTGATCTATTGATTCTATTAAATTCATTTTATTCTGGGCAATAGCAAGGTTTCTGTCCAAAGGTATACGTTAAAGTAACACCTGAAAAAACATACCAGTCATTATTATTTAAATTTCCAAATTTCATAATATTTGGATTACTTGTATTAGGATTGCTTCCGTCTATATTATCAGTAAAAGTGTAACGCGCCCCGACTTCAGCGGCCAAAATAAAACGTGGCGATATATTTGATTTTATACCTAATATAATAGGTATGGCTATAGAGCTTTGATTTTTTAGTTCGTATACTGTGTTTGGGCTTGTAGTGTATCGGTATAAGTTGCTAAAGAAAAAGTAATTTAATCCTGTAAAAACATAAGGCGTTATTTTTGTATGATAATCGTGGAGATTAAAATCGAAAAAATTGAATTCTAATCCTGCAGATAGCTCTTTAATGTCATTGTCGAAACGATAGCCCCTTTGATTTCTTCCTGTTTCATCAGATTTGAAGTCATTTCCAGTAATATTTGATTGTGTGTAAGAAAATCTCCAAGAGTGCCTCGGACTTCTATTCCATTTGTAAAGAATACCAAAAGCTGGTTTTTCAGGTGAGATGTAGGTTGTTTTTCCAACATCACCTATAAAGTTACTTCCGCCAAAAAAAACACCAATCTCGTTTATTTGAGCATTTAGTGTAATAAGAGGGAAAAAACATAACAATAAATTAAAAATTTTCTTCATTTAATTCAAAATTGCGTGCAAATATAATAATTATCAATACGAATCAAAGTTCCTTTAGTTAAATGTGCTTTTTTTTCATTTTATGATATGATTTTGAGCCATTTAATGATGATTCACTACATGCAGAACGAGAAAATGTGGTATTATCGTATAGTGAAGAATCAGAAAAGAGTTTAATTTCTTTTATCTTCTCCCCAGAGCAATTTATTTCTTAAGGTTTTCAAGAAAGTTTCGCCTGGTATTTCAACCATTTTAATTTTGTAATCTGTTTTTTTTATTTTTAAAATAGACTCGTTTTTTACAGAAGAAATCCTCGAGTCTAAAGAAACCAAATATTGGTCTTCTCTTCCTGTAACACGCAATGTAATTTCGGTATCGTCAGGAATAACAAGCGGTCTAGCGGTTAAATTATGTGGGGCAATTGGTGTAATAACTAAACTCTTTACATCTGGTGTTAAAATTGGCCCGCCACAGCTTAGAGAATAACCAGTTGATCCGGTTGGCGTTGAAATGATTAGTCCGTCGGCCCAGTAAGAATTTAAATATTCGTTGTTCAAGTAAGTTTCAACTGTAATCATCGAAGTCGTGTCTTTTCTACTCACTGTAACTTCGTTCATAGCGAAATTTAGTTCCTTAAAAGCTTCGTTATACGGTTCACATGTTATTCCTAATAAGGTTCTTTCAGAAGTTGTATAGTTTTGGCTAATAACATATTGAAGCAAAATATCGATGTTTTCTTTTTGAACTTTAGCCAAAAAGCCTAATCTTCCAGCGTTGATTCCTAATAAAGGAACGCCAGAATTACGAACGAAAGCAGCGGCTCTTAAAATTGTTCCATCACCACCAATACTGATTAACATTTCGAAACTATTGTCTAAAGCAGTACTTGGGGAAAAAGTTTTGTATTCTTTTTTTACAAGCTGTTTTTCATAAAGCATATTCAGAAAATTTTCTTCAATTACCATCTCGATATTGTTGGTATTAAAGAAATTGAAAATGTCTTTTATGATAGGTTCGGTACTGTTCTGATAATATTGTCCGTAAATGGCTATTTTCATTCGTTGTTAAATTAGAGAATTGGTCAATGTTTCAATTAGAGAATTAGAAAATGCTAAAATCATCTAATTATCTAATTTTCCCATTGGCACATTCATAACTTATATATTAAGATACTTGTCTAAGTAATCTGATCGTTCTTTTAAACTGTTAATATAGGTGTCTTCCTGATGTTCTGAAATGATTTCGTAACCATACCTTCTGTAGGTTTGGATGATTTCATTAATTGCCCCTAAACCAATTTTTACAGTAATCTGAACATTCTCTGTATCAGCCTCCGAAACAAAACATCCTAAAATTTTACCATTGTTGCTTTCTACAATTTGAGTCACCTCACTCATAGAATAATCCAAAAGGCCTTTTTGAACAATAATAATCGCGCCTGGCTCTTTTAAAAATGGAGTTTCCTGAAAAAATTTCATGATGTCTTCCATTTCGTAATATCCAATGTAATTATTATTCTCGTCAAGAATTGGAAGAAGGTTGGTGTGGTTTTTGGCAAAAACTTCTAGAACGTCTAGCCAAATCATCGATTTTCTGGCAAAAAAACGTTCTAAAGTATATTTGTAATCAATTGCTTTTTTTTCAATGTCAAATGTTTCAACATCGTCAGAAGAGATGCTTCCAATAAAAACACCATCTTCTAAAATCGGAAAATGAGAAAAATTTACATCGACAAAAAAGTCCTGAATCGACGCTATTGTTTCCTGACTGTCAATTGCCCTGAAATCGTTTGTGATATAGTTTGTAATTTCTGTCATAAATCAATTGAGGATATTTGATGCAAAATAATCAAAAAATACCGAAAACCGCTCTGTTTTACTTTGTATTTTTGTCGTAACAAATATAATGTTACTAGAATTAATATCTATTTATATGACAAAATTAAGTGTAAATATCAATAAAATAGCAACGCTTCGAAATGCTCGCGGCGGAAATGTTCCCGATTTATTAAAAGTAGCGACAGATATTCAGCGTTTTGGAGGGCAGGGAATTACAATTCATCCCCGTCCGGACGAGCGTCATATTCGTTATCAGGATGCACGCGATTTAAAAGCTATTGTTACAACGGAATATAATATTGAAGGAAATCCGCAGCATAATTTTATTGATTTGGTTTTAGAATGCAAACCAGATCAAGTGACATTAGTTCCAGATGCAATTGGAGCGATAACTTCATCTGCAGGATGGGATACCATTAAAAATCAAGATTATTTAACTGAAGTTATTCAGGAATTTCAAAGAAACGGAATTAGAACGTCTATTTTTGTTGATCCGATTTTAGAAATGATTGAAGGTGCAAAGAAAACAGGAACAGATAGAATTGAATTGTATACAGAATCTTTTGCGCATCAATATAGTTTAGGAAACGAAAAAGGAATTGAACCGTACACTAAAGCGGCAGAATTGGCAAATGAATTGGGCTTAGGAATCAATGCTGGACACGATTTAAGTTTAGATAATATCAAGTTTTTCAAACAAAATATTCCAGGTTTATTGGAAGTTTCTATTGGACATGCTTTAATTTCTGAGGCACTTTATCTAGGTTTGGATAACACCGTAAATATGTATTTGAATAAATTGAAATAATATTCAAGATAAAAACAATTATAACCTAATGTAATTGGGTTATAATTGTTTATTTTCGCACTTTTCTTATTAAAATTTGGTGTTGAAAATAATTACTTTCTTCTGTTTGCTCTGTTTTTCTAGTGTATTTGCCCAATCAAAAGCAGTTATTTATGGCAATATAAAATCTTCTGAAAATGAAAATTTAATTGGAGTAAAGATTTCCTTTATTTCAAAAGATTCTCAAAATTTTTCTTCAACTGATGGTTTCGGAAACTTCTCTGCAAATATATCGTTAGGGCAGATCAAAATAAAAATTGATCAATCAGGTTATCTTTCAAAAGACCTTGAAATTGATCTTAAAAAAGATACTTTACTTTCGATTGTTTTAGAAAAAGATATTACAATTTTAAAAGAAGTAGTAGTAGCGAATGATAAAAAGAATGTTATTAAAAATCTGTCAGGAGGGAAGCTTTCCTTTAATGTAAAAGAGTTATCTGCTGTACCAAGTATTTTAGGAACAACTGATATTTTGAAAGTTTTGCAATTAACACCTGGTGTCCAGAATTCGGGTGATGCAAACGGTTATTTTTATGTAAGAGGTGGTGATCCGGGACATAATGCTATACTATACAATAATACTCCCATCTATGGAATGTCTCATTTATTGGGGATTTTTCCTTTTTATAATGCAGATCATATTAAAGATGTCGAATTTGATAAGTCTAGCTCGAATGCAAAATATGGAGGAAGATTAAGCTCAACAACGTTATTGAATTCCAATAAAAAATTGCCATCTGAATTTGGTATTCAGGGAAACATTGGAGTTTTAGCTTCACAATTAACTATTGCGGCGCCTCTTTCTAATAAAACAGGATTTTATATTTCGGGAAGAAAAACATATATAGATGAAATGGTTGGACCAATTATGAAATCTGGGTCAAAGAACAATGATGTTAAGGATATGAAATACGGTTTTTCGGATGGAAATTTCACATTTTTGTCTCAGATTTCTAAGAATAGTTTATTTATTGTTGATGCTTTTGCCAGCGGAGATGAATTGAAAGTTAAAGATGAAAATCTTGCGCTCTGGACTAGTTTAAAATGGAGTAATTTTACCGTGTCTCCATCACTTATTACAACGATTTCTCCTAAAGTAAGTATGTCAAATACAGTTTACTTTAGTCAATATTCTAATGATTTAAGTATGCAGCAGGCGACAATTCAGTTTAACGTTTCCTCATTCGTAAAAGATTTTGGATTTACGAATTCAGTTCGATACTTCTTTAAAAATACACCCTTTGAATCAGGAATCCAGTATGCTTACCACAATTTACAGCCACAAAAGGTAAATGTGGAAAATTTTACCACTGTAAACAATAATTCGCAGGATATTATAAATGCCAATGAAGCGGTAATTTTTACTACCGCAAAACCTAGAATATTAGAAAACCTTACGGCAGATTTTGGACTTCGTATTAATTATTATGCATCAGGAGCAGATTCATATTTACATTTTCAACCCCGTGTAGTGTTGGATTATATGCCAAATAAAAGATACTCATTTTATGCATCTTATAATAAGCAATATCAATATTTAAGTCTAATAACAACATCGAGTGTTGGGATTCCTACTGACTTTTGGATTGCAAGTTCTGAAGGAATAAAACCACAATCTTCAAATGAATTTGCTATTGGTTCTAATCAAAATATAACAAGAAACTGGACTTCTTCTTTAGGAGGTTTTTATCGTTCGATGAAAAACTTATTGGAATATCCATATGGAATTACCCAATTTAATGAAATCACGACGTTCAAAAATGATATGTATGTAGGGAAAGGAAAAGCGTACGGACTTGAAATGATGCTCAAAAAGGGCAATGGGAAATTTAGTGGTTGGCTGAGTTATACCTTAAGCTGGTCAGATCGAAATTTTGATGAATTGAATAATGGCAAAACGTATTTTGCCAAATATGACAGACGTCATAATCTTTCTCTTGTCGGAATGTACGATTTGAATTCTAAATGGAACTTTGGCATTACACAATTATTTAGTTCTGGAAATAGATTTACAATGCCGACTTCGTGGTATTTTATCAATAATAACCCGGTTAAAGAATATTCAGGCTATAATAATGCGCAAATGCCAAATTATATTCGAACAGATATTGCTGCCAATTATTATTTTATAAAAACGCCAAAGAAAGAAAGTGCTTTAAATTTTTCAATTTATAACACTTTTAATATTGCCAATCCAATTTATGTCGTTTTGGATGTGGAAGTAAACGAAAACAAAGATAAAGTAGTAGTAACCCAGAAAGAAAAAGTGCTGTATAGAATACTGCCTTCTATTAGCTGGAGATTTAAATTTTAAGCATATGAAAAAGTATCTGTTCTTTCTTTTAGCTTTAATTTTCGTAAGCTGTTCTAATGATGATGTTAAAACGGAGAAAAGTCTAGAATCTAAAATAGTAGTGGAAGGCTGGATTGAAGAAGGCGATTTTGCCAATGTTTTGTTGTCTACCAGTATACCTGTGACAGATGTTATTGATTCGACAAATGTTTTAAATCATGTCATAAGATCTGCAAAAATTACAATTTCAGATGGTGTAACGTCTGAAGTTTTGAGGGTAAAAAATGATAAAAATAGGGTGCCACCGTTTGTTTATTTTGGTTCATCATTAAAAGGAGAAGCGGGAAAAGAATATTCATTAAAAATTGAATATTTAAATAGGACAATAGAAGCTGTCACAATTATTCCTAAGAGTGTTGCTTTAAAAAGTGCAGATTATATAAAGAGAAATCCTGCTGATACGACGGGATATGTCTTTGTGAAATTCGATGATCCTAGTGATCAGAAAAATTATTATCAGATTGCAACTAAAATTGAAGGAGAGGAACCTATTTTTGTTCCCTCATTTTATGGAAACTTAGATGATAAAAATTTCGAAAATCCAGCTGTTTCAGTGCAAATAAATCGAGGAGTTATATTGTTTCCTAAAACTAAATTTACACCTTATTTTGCTGATGGAGATTTAATTCACGTAAAACTAAGAACTCAAACAAAAGAATCCTTAGATTTTTGGAACAGCTGGCAAAATGAAATTGTCAATAGTCAGAATCCAATCTATCCAGCCAATATTAGTTTAAAATCAAATATCAAGGGAGGAATAGGAATTTGGTCAGGATATGGGCAGAGTACTTTAATTGTTAAGACTCCTCCTAAGAAAGAAAAGCCGATTTGAAAACTCAAATCGGCTTTTCTCAATTGTATTTAAAAAATTATTGCTTGTTAAAAGCGGCAATAAAGTCATCAAATTTGGTTTGTAATTTTTCAAATCCGCTAGAGAAGTAAGCGCTCATTTCAACTTCAGTGTTGTCATTGAATTTTAAGTAATAAGCTTCGTAAAGATATGGACGTGTAAAAGACTCTCCAGTACTATTCCAGTTATCCCAATACTTAAACTCTGCATCCCAAATTGGCAAGTTAAAAGTGTATTCGCCATCTTTTTCTGAATGTTGGACAATATCAGCAATTTTAGTTCCGTCTTTTTTAGAAACTAAAATCAGTTTCATGTTTTTGTTGAAATTAGCAGCATTTCCTTCAGAGATTTTTTTCTCATATGCGTTCAAGGCAGTGTAATAAGCTTTGTAGTCACTTTTAGGATCTTTATAGTCTAAATAAGCTGGACGGGTATTGTTTTTGTACAACGCTTCTTTATCGGCAGCTTCGGTAGCTAAATCCATATCAGCAACAATTACAAAATTGTCCATTAATTGGAATAAACCATTAGCTTTCCCTCTGTATTGAACAAGTTCGTCGTTATCAATTAATTTGTCAATTTCAGCAGAACTTCCAGCATTAAATGAAATTAAATTCTTTCCATTGTAAGTAAGTGTAGCTTTTGAAGTGTTTGCACTTGCTTTTGTACCGCTCATTTCCCAAACATAACCATCGTTTAAGCTCATTTTGTATGAGAATTCAGTAGGAACTTCTTTTCCGTTAGCATACTTAGCCGTTTGAGTAAATACAGCAGCTTCTTTATTGTCAATTGTTAAAGTAGCATCTGCAGTATTAGGAAGGAAGAAATAATCATTTACTTCTACAGTTCCGTTTCCTCCATAAATATAGCTGTCATTGTATTTTACTTTAATGTCAGAAGAAGTGCTTTTTGAAGAAAAAATTGCGTTATTTGCTGTTTGAGATTCTTTTGCAGGGAAAACAAATTTTAATTCAGTTGTTGAAGCAGTTTTAACCCATTTTTTCCCAGCATTGTCCCAAGTATATACGCCGTAAACACCAGATACATTTAAAATATCTTCAACTTCATTGTCATTTTTTCCATCAAAAATATCGATGCTGCTTACACCAAGTAGACGGCTTAAATTTTCTATTGCTTCAATAGCGCTAGAAGATTTAGATTTGTCTAATTGGACCAACATGTCATTAGCTTCAATCTCTAGTTTTGCTTTTTGCTCAGTTGGAGTTAGTTTCGAGTAAGGCTGTTTTACTAAGTTAGCAATTTGCTCTTCAAGAGTTAGTTCTTTAGTTGGATCTGTTGTCGGGCTGTCGTCATTTGAACATGAAACCATAAGTTGAGAAGCAACTAATGATAACAAAATGAATTTTTTAATCATGATTAGGTGTTTAAATTAGTTATTAAATCAAAATTTTTAAGCCTTGATTTTGGCGCGAAGATAGATACTTTAAAACGAATTTCCTTACGTAAAACCGTAAAATGCAAAATATTTTTGTGTTAAATATCTTACAATATGTTGTGGTGGTGTTTTTGAATCTTTTTTGCTCAACTTTTCTACCTTTGTAAAAGATATTAATACAAATACAAATGTTATACTCAAAAATAGAAGGCGAAGGAAAACCATTTATCATCATGCATGGCTTTCTGGGAATGTCTGATAACTGGAAAACTCTTGCGGGACAATATGTAGAAGCCGGATTTCAAGTTCATATTTTAGATTTAAGAAACCACGGCCGCAGTTTTCATTCGGAGGAATGGAGTTACGAGGCGATGGTTCAGGATGTTTATGAATACTGTCAGGCAAATAATCTAACACGAATCGATATCCTAGGCCATTCAATGGGAGGAAAAGTAGCGATGCTTTTTGCAACGACTCATCCTGAAATTGTAGACAAATTGATTGTGGCAGATATTGGTCCGAGATTCTACAAACAGCATCACCAAGATATTTTGGCAGGATTAAATGCTGTTGATTTTTCGGTAAAACCAAGCCGAAATGATGTGGAGGCAATTTTATCACAATATGTAACAGATTTCGGAACACGCCAGTTTTTGCTAAAGAATTTATATTGGAAAGAACCTGGGCAATTGGCTTTCCGATTTAATTTAGAGGCTTTCAATAATAATTTAGATGCTATTGGGAAGCCTTTGGCAGATTATTTGGTTTTTAATAATCCGACATTATTTATTAGAGGAGGAAATTCGGGCTATATTCAAGATCAGGATATTGACGGAATCCGAAAGCATTTTCCGAATTTAAAATTAGAAACGATTCCAAATGCTGGGCATTGGCTTCATGCTGAAAATCCGCAGCTGTTTTTCGAATTGACCACTACGTTTTTAAAAGAGTAGTCCTTTTTGATGAAATTTTATTACTTTTAAATAAATTTTAAACCTCAAGAACCATGAAATTATTACTTAGACTCCTTGTTACTGCTGCTTTAGTTTTGTTGTTGTCTAATATTTTGACTGGAGTGCATGTGGCTAGTTTTGGTACAGCTCTAATTGTTGCAGTAGTTTTAGGATTACTGAATGTTTTTATAAAACCAATTTTAGTGATTTTAACTTTGCCAGTTACATTGGTCACATTAGGCTTGTTTTTACTGGTGATCAACGCGGTAATTATTTTGCTGTGCACTAATATTGTAGGCGGTTTTGCAGTAAATTCATTTTGGACAGCATTAATATTCAGTATTATTTTGTCTATACTCCAATCCCTTACTTATAAAATATTGGGAGACGATAAATAAAAACAAATCGAGCAGATTAAAACTGCTTCAAATACAATAGATTAAAAACTTGGTTGGGTTGCAAAAATTTTATAATTTTGCAACCCAATTTTATTACGTAAATTAAAGAAGAAGATGGATATTAAAAGAGTAGCAATAGACGCTGTAAACGAGACGATTGTTATGAACGTTGTTCATATGGATTATAAAGGTCAAGTAGCAAAAAGAATCAACGAAAAAATGCCTTTAGCGCAAGTAAAAGGATTTAGAAAAGGACAAGTTCCTAAAGATCTTGTTGAAAAACAATACGGAAAAGCTATTAAGCAAGAAGAGATCAAAAAAGTAGTTGATTTGGCTTTAGAGCGTTATATTCAATCTGAAAGATTAAATCTTTTAGGAACTCCGCTTCCAAAAGTAAACGAAGATTTTAACTGGGATGCAGAAGAATTAACTTTCGAGTACGAAATTGGTTTAGTGCCAAACTTCGAAATTGATTTGGAAGCTAAAAATAATATCGTAAAATACGTTGTTACTGCTGACGATAAATTAATCGACGGACAAGTTGAGCGTATCCAAAAACAATTTGGAAAAGCAGTTCCACAAGAAGTATCTGATGCAAAATCTGACTTAACTGGAGCTTTCTCAAGCGAAGCAAACGGAATCAACAATACTACTACAATTTCTGTTGATACATTCAGCAAAAAAGCTCAAAAACAATTCATAGGTAAAAAAGTTGGAGATGTTGTTACAGTAAGCACAAAAGGTTTATTTGATGACGATCACCAATTAATGGACTACTTAAAAGTAGGTCACGAAGGAGTTCACGGTTTAGATGTTGAGGTAAACTTCGCAATCGAAGCTATCAACGGTTCTGAGCCAGCTGAATTGAACCAAGAATTATTTGACAAACTTTTTGGAGAAGGAAAAGTAGCTTCTTTAGAAGATTTAAAAGCTAAAATTAAAGAAGATGCTGAAGCACAATTCGCGCAGCAAGCAGAACAAAAATTATTATTAGATGTTCAGGATTTCTTAATCGAAAACACAAAATTCGATTTACCAGCTGAATTCTTGAAAAAATGGTTGCAAACTGTTGGAGAGAAGAAATTAACTCCAGAAGAAGCTGAGGTAGAATACGCAAGATCTGAAAAAGGTTTACGTTTCCAATTAATTGAAGGAAAAGCTTTAGCTCAAAGCAATATCCAAATTACATTTGAAGATTTGAAAGAGTTTACATCAAACGCAATCAGACAGCAAATGGCTCAATTTGGTCAAACAAACCCAACTGACGAAGAAGTTCAAGGAATCGTAGCTAGAGTTTTATCTAACCAAGACGAAGTGAAAAGACTTTCTGAGCAAGTTGTAGCATCTAAGATGTTGGAAATCTTCAAAGAAAAAGCTAACCCAACTACTAAAGAGGTTACTTACGAAGAATTTATCGCAGCTTCTTATGGTGAATAAATCTAAGTCTGAAAAGTCAAAAGTTTTAAAGTCGAAAGTTAGGAAGTATACTTTTTAAAAATTAAGATTTTATTACAGAAACTGAAAGATAAAAATAATTATATTTGAACGTCAATGGAATTTTTATTCTGTTGACGTTCTTTTTTTGTTTCAGATTTCAAGTTGGTAAATGTTCCTTAGCAAAAAAAAAACTTAGAACCTTAGCGCCTTAGAATCTTAGCATCTTAAAAAAAGAAGACAAATTGGCATCCTTCATAAAAAGGTATGAACTTTGTTTAATTCGTTTTAGTCATTTTCTGACTTTAGACTTTTCAACTTTAAACTAAAAATATGAACTACGGTAAAGAATTCAAAAAATTTGCTACAAAGCACCAAGGGGTAAACGCAATGTATTACGATAAAATCGTAGCGGCAATGACTCCAACCAACATGACTCCATATATTATAGAAGAGCGTCAGCTGAATATTTCTCAATTAGACGTTTTCTCAAGATTAATGATGGATAGAATTATCTTTTTAGGAACTGGTATTGACGATCAGATTGCTAATATCGTTCAGGCTCAGTTGTTATTTTTAGAAAGCGCTGACGCTTCAAAAGATATTCAAATTTATTTAAACTCTCCAGGAGGAAGTGTTTACGCAGGTTTAGGAATTTACGATACTATGCAATACATCAAGCCTGATGTCGCGACAATTTGTACAGGAATGGCAGCTTCTATGGGGGCAGTTTTATTATGTGCTGGAGCTGCAGGAAAACGTTCTGCATTGCCTCACTCAAGAGTTATGATTCACCAGCCGTCTGGAGGAGCGCAAGGTGTTGCAACAGATATGGAAATCAATTTACGTGAGATGTTAAAATTAAAAGATGAGCTTTACAATATTATTTCTCATCATTCTGGTCAGACTTTCGAAAGAGTTCACAAAGACAGTGAACGTGATTACTGGATGAAAGCAGACGAAGCAAAAGAATACGGAATGATCGACGAAGTATTAAGAAGAGGATAATTTTTTAAGCTTTAAATTGTTTAAGGATTCAAGTTCAAATTTGGTGTATAACACAAACCAACATGAAGCTTGGAACCTGAAACTTGAAATAAAAAAATAAATATTAAGCTGCAAAGAATTAAGTTTTTAAGTTTTAATTAAATCAAAAAGCTTAGAAACTTAGTATCTTTGCAGCTTAGTAACTTAAATAGAATGGCAAAAGTAGTATTAGAATGTTCGTTTTGTGGAAGAAAGAAGCCAGAAACTAATTTATTAATAGCTGGTATCAATGCACATATTTGTGATAAGTGTATTGAGCAGGCACACGGAATTGTTTTAGAAGAATTAAAATCTAGCGGAAGCGCGAAACTAGTTGGGGACTTGATTTTGAAGAAACCAAAAGAAATTAGAGCTTTCCTAGATCAATATGTTATTGGTCAAGATCAGACTAAAAAAGTAATGTCGGTTGCGGTTTACAATCACTACAAACGTTTAATGCAACAGCAATTGGACGATGAGGTTGAGATTGAAAAAAGCAACATCATTATGGTTGGTCAGACAGGAACGGGAAAAACATTAGTGGCAAAAACTATTGCTAAAATGTTAGACGTTCCTTTAGCAATTGTTGATGCTACAGTATTGACAGAAGCGGGTTATGTTGGGGAAGACGTTGAAAGTATTTTGACTCGTTTGCTTCAAGCCGCAGATTATGACGTAGCAAAAGCAGAAAGAGGAATCGTATTTATTGATGAGATCGATAAAATCGCTCGTAAAAGTGATAACCCTTCAATAACGCGTGACGTTTCTGGAGAAGGTGTTCAACAGGCATTATTGAAGTTATTGGAAGGAACAGTCGTAAACGTACCGCCAAAGGGTGGACGTAAACACCCAGACCAAAAATTCGTTGAGGTAAATACTCAAAACATCTTATTTATTGCTGGTGGTGCTTTTGATGGAGTAGAACGTATTATTTCAAAACGTTTAAACCGTCAGGCAGTTGGTTACTCTACTTCTAAAAACACTGACAATATTGATAAAGATAATTTATTGCAATACATCATACCAAAAGATATCAAAGACTTTGGTTTGATTCCTGAGATTATTGGACGTTTGCCAGTTTTAACGCACATGGATCCTTTGGATAAAGCAACGCTTCGTGCGATTTTAACACAACCTAAAAATGCATTGATCAAACAATATCAGAAATTATTCTTAATGGATGATGTTGAATTTACGATTACAGACGAGGCTTTAGATTTTATTGTAGATAAAGCTTTAGAGTATAAACTAGGAGCTCGTGGATTGCGTTCATTATGTGAAGCTATCTTGACAGATGCCATGTACGAACTGCCAACATCAGATGATATAAGTTTGACAATCGACAAAGAATATGCAGAACATACGCTAAGCAAAAACTTATTGAAGCGTATGGAAATTGCTTCTTAAAGTAAAAAATAACTTTGACAAAGTTCAATTATAGAACCTGCTCATTTATTTGAGCAGGTTTTTTTATTATTGCACTCTAAACTTTTCGCGATATTCAATAGGTTTCATGCCGACCATTTTATAAAAAACCTTTCTAAACGCTTTCGGGTCGTTGTAACCTGTTTTTTCAATAATCTCTGAAATCGAAAGTTGGGTTTGTTCTAAATATTTCTTCGAACTTTCGACTCTAATATTCTGTAAATATTCAATTGGCGGAATTCCTGTCACTTGTTTGAAACGGCGTGTCATGTTTCGAGCACTTGTCGGAATATCTTTCGTGATTTCTTCCAGTTTTTCGATGGAATGGTACTGACTTTCAATTTTTTGCTGTAGCATAGCTACTAAAGAATCATTATGTAAATGATTGGGTCTAAAAGTACTGAAATAGCTTTGTTTGTATCTGTTCAAATCGATAGAAAATATTTTGGCGATTTTGACTGCCATTTCGTTGCCACAGAATTTCTGAACCAAAAGAATCAGCAAGTGAAAAGTTGAAGTTGATCCTCCGCTGGTGTATAAACTTCCGTCTGCAGTTAGCGTTTCTTCAGGTTTTAGTTTTACCATCGGAAAAGCTTTTGTAAAAGCGCTGCAAGCATCAACATGTGTTGTGGCCAATTTTTCATTTAGTAAACCAGAAGCAGCAAACAAAAAAGCTCCAGTACAAAAACTCGCTAATTCAGCTCCTGCCTTGTGCTGTTTTTGCAACCACGGAATAAAACTTTTATTCTTCTTGATCATTTCGCTCATATTGTCGGTAGTAAAAGCGGGAATTAAAATTAAGTCTAGAATACTATCCGAAGTTTCAATGGCATTGCTTTTATATCCAAATACATTTCCTTGATCGTTTTGTTCTTTCGATTGAAAAATCATAATATCAAATGGCTTTTCATCTCCAGACGTAAGTTTATTTGTGGTTTCGAATACTTCTAATATTGCAGCAATGCTCAGTAATTTATAGTCGTGAGGTACGATTAATCCTAGTTTCTTGCTCATGATTTTTGGTCTTTTGGAATTTCAGTATCTTACAAAAATAAGCAAATTGTCTCAAATGCCCCTAAAAATGACTTTTATTGGCATTTTTAAGTAATCTTAAAAAATTAAATTTGTTTTAATTAATTCGTAATTTTATAAAGATGAAAACAAAAATCTTCTTAAATCTTGCTGTAAAAGATTTAAATCGCGCAATATCTTTTTTTAACGAACTCGGCTTTCCAACTAATCCGAAATTTACTAATGACAAAGGAGCTTGTATCGTTATAAGCGAAAGCATCTTTGTAATGCTTTTGGTAAAAGAGTTTTATCAAACATTTACAAAGAAGGAAATTTGTGATTCTACAACAACCAGCGAAGCGCTTATGGCACTTTCTGTAGAAACTCGAGAACAGGTAGATGAAATGATTGAGAAGGCAGTTAAGGCTGGAGGAACAGATTACGAGCAATCTCAAGATTATGGCTGGATGTACCAAAGAACTTTTCTAGATGTAGACGGACATCATTGGGAAGTTTTCTTTATGGATGAAAGTCAGATTCCAGAAAACATGTAATTAAGTAAGAACAAAATCAAACGGAAAATAAATTATTAAAAAACTTAAAAATGATCACAATTAAAAAGACCGTTAATGCATCTCTTGACAAAGTTTGGAATTTTTGGAACACTCCAGAACATATTACAAAATGGAGCTTTGCTTCTCCTGATTGGCACACGCCTTATGCAGAAGCCGATGTGAGAGAAGGAGGAAGATTCAAATCGACTATGGCTGCAAAAGACGGAAGTATGAGTTTTGACTTTGAAGGCGAATTTACTTTAGTAAAACCAAACCAAGCGCTTTCGTATGTTATGGGAGACGGAAGAAAGGTTGAAATTACTTTTACAGAAACAGCAGAAGGTGTTGAAATAATTGAAAGTTTCGATCCAGAAACACAAAATCCAGAAGAGATGCAACGCGCTGGTTGGCAGGCAATTTTGGATAATTTTAAAAGTTACATTGAAGAAAATTAGTTTTTAGACTCTAAAGTCTCAAAGTGACAAAGGTTCAAAGATTACAAACTTAAATTAGCTTACATTACTCATATGGTTTAAAAGAAATAAATATCTAACCCAACAAAAAAAACAAAAAAAACAAAAAAATGACAAAACAAATATGGTTGAATCTTCCTGTAAAGGATGTGGCAAAAGCGAAAGATTTTTTCTGGAAAATTGGTTTTTCGTTTAATGAACAACATGATACGCCAAGTTCGACGTGCATGGTTGTAGGTGAAGGACATTTTGTGATAATGCTTTTTGAAGAAATGCTTTTTTCAAGTTTTTCCAAGAACAACATTACCGATACGAATTCAAGTTCGGAAGTCTTGATTTCAATCGACGCAGAAAGCAGGGAAGAAGTTGATGAATTAGCTGAAAAAGTCAAAGAAGCTGGCGGAACCATTTTTGCTCCTCCTGCAGAAAACCAAGGTTGGATGTATGGCTGTGGTTTTGCCGATTTGGATGGTCATCGTTGGAATATTCTATTTATGGATTTTAGTAAATTACCAGGTTAAGATGGAAAAATTAATATTTAATACTGAGATAAAGGCTTCTAAAGAGAAAATTTGGAAAGTCTTATGGGATGATGAAACTTACCGAAAGTGGACAAGCGCTTTTTGTGAAGGAAGTTACGCTGAATCGAATTGGAACGAAGGGGATAAAATTTATTTTCTTGGACCTGGAGGAACAGGGATGAATAGCCTTATTGAGACTAAAATTCCAAACGAATATATGGCTTTTAAGCATCTTGGCGAAATCAAAGATTTTAAAGAAGTGCCGCCAAATGAGGAAACGGAAAAATGGAGTGGTTCTATGGAAACATACAGACTGACTCAAAAAGGAGATGTTGTAGATCTTCATGTTGAGGTAGATGTAATCGAAAAACATATTGATTATTTCAAAGATGCCTTTCCAAAAGCGGTAGAATTGATTAAGGAATTGTCAGAGAAGTAAAGCTATAAGAGAGTGAAAAGAGAATAGAAGAAAGAGAATAGAAGAAAGAGAATTTACAACTGATAATTAACAATTAAAAACAAAATATCATGGCAACAGCGGTAAATCCATATTTAATGTTTAACGGAACATGCGAAGAAGCATTTCTGTTTTACAGATCAGTTTTTGGTGGAGATTTTCCTTATATCGGAAAATTTAAAGATGCTCCAGCAGAAGAAGGCGAGGTGCTTTCTGAAGAAGCTTTGAATAGAATTATGCACGTATCGCTTCCAATTGGAAATAGTATTTTAATGGGAAGCGACACACATCCAAGATATGGAGATGTCGGTTTTGGAGATAATTTTTCTGTTTCTATTAATGCAGAAAGCAGAGAAGAGGCAGATAAAATCTTCAACGGACTTTCGGCAGGTGGAAAAGTAGAAATGCCGATGAATGACACTTTCTGGGGATCTTATTTCGGAATGTTTAAAGATAAATTCGGCATCAACTGGATGGTGAGTTTTGACAAAAACGAAGGAATGAAATAACATAAAAGTTACGTTATTTTAATAGCGGTACATAATTGTTAAATTACTCAAAAAAGCACATGAAAATGTGCTTTTTTGTTTCAAAAAAACAAAGATTATTCTTTTTTATCAACGAGAGATTGTCGATTTTTGTCGCTTCATAATCAAGAAAGAAAAATGGCAGCAGAAGACAAAGAAATAATCTTACTAAAAGTTTCTGGACACGATAAAATTGGAGTTACAGCAGGATTAACAGCTGTATTGGCGGCATATGATGCCAATATTTTAGATATCGGGCAAGCTGATATTCACGATACGCTTTCTCTAGGAATTTTGTTCGAAATTGCTGCAGGATCATCATCTGCACCTGTTTTAAAAGATCTTTTGTTTAAAGCATACGAATTGGAAATCAAAGTGAAATTTATTCCGATTTCTATAGAAGATTACGAAACTTGGGTAAAATCACAATCAAAACAACGTTATATTATCAATATTTTGGGAGAAAAACTGGCGGCTTCACAATTGTCTGCAGTGACCCAAATATTGTCAGACCAAAATTTAAATATCGATTCGATTATTCGATTAACAGGAAGAACTTCTGTTGTAGAAAAAGAAGAATATCCGCGTTCTTGTATTCAATTGTCTGTAACGGGTGAAATTGTAAACAAGATCATAATGACAGCGAGTTTTATGGAAATTTCCAGAACGCTAAACGTTGATATTTCTTTCCAAGAAGACAATATTTACAGAAGAAACCGCCGTTTGGTTTGCTTCGATATGGATTCGACCTTAATTCAAACCGAAGTAATCGACGAACTTGCGGAATTGAATGGAGTAGGAGACCAAGTTCGTGCTATTACAGAATCGGCTATGAACGGTGAAATTGATTTTAACGAAAGTTTCAAAAAGCGTATGGCACTTCTAGAAGGTTTGAGCGAAGAAGTTTTGCAAAATGTTGCCGTAAATCTGCCAATAACACAAGGAGCACACCGTTTGATGAAAGCTTTAAAATATTATGGCTATAAAACTGCAATTCTTTCAGGAGGATTTACCTATTTCGGAGAATACCTTCAAAAAGAATTAGGAATAGACTACGTTCACGCCAATCAATTAGAAATAAAAGATGGTAAACTGACGGGAAAATATTTAGGAGACATCGTAGATGGCCAGAAAAAAGCCGAATATCTAAAAGCAATCGCAGAAAAAGAAGGAATTCACATCAATCAGACAATCGCAGTTGGAGATGGAGCCAACGACTTGCCCATGCTAAACTTAGCAGGTCTTGGAATCGCTTTCCATGCGAAACCAAAAGTAAAAGAAAGCGCCTCAACATCCATCTCAAGTTTAGGTCTTGACGGTGTTTTATACTTATTAGGATATCACGATAGATATATTGATATGATGTAATTTGCAATCTGTCACCCTGAGCGGAGTCGGAGGACTTTCATGTAGAAAAGGGCTTCGACTCCGCTCAGCCTGACAAAGTAAATTCATCTATGTTATTCAGCAAAGAAGAAATAGCATTCAGAATTCCATAATCAAAATAAAAAACAAACCTCAGTCTTTGCAATAAAAGGCTGAGGTTTGTTTCCGGGTCGGGCTATCCGTTTCAATCTTTTTATTTTTAAAGAAAAAATAAAAAGGATTTCCACTTCTATCCCTCATGCGGGTTTAGTGGAATTAACGTTTTATTTTCTAGATTCCAATTCATTTTTAATCTCCTTCAAATTCTTAAGATTCAAGAAAAGAATAGGCAATAAGGCAACAGGAATAACATTCATGGCACTAAAACCCTTCATGAAAACGATGAATATATTAAGAATGAACAGCATAAAAAGCACAACGCAAAATACGGTATTCACGGTTTTTAGTGTTTTCTGATTTTTAATCAGTTCTTCAGTGGTCATTTCGCTAAATTTTGTGTCTTTCATTTTATATTGTTTTTAGCACATTTCTTTTAATTGTTCTAAATAATCTCTCTGATTCGAAAGTCTCGGAATTTTATGCTGACCGCCCAATTTATCTCTTTCTTTTAGCCAGTCATAGAATAAATTTTCACGGGCAACATTAACCACCAAAGGATTTAAAGTCATATTATTGTAGCGTTTCGCTTCGTAATCAGAATTCAACGTTTGTAAAGTCTCATCAAGCACTTTTTGGAAAAGACCTACATCGGCAGGATTTTTCTTGAATTCGATCATCCATTCATGAGCGCCTTTTTCTTTGTCTTGCATAAAAATAGGAGCAACTGTGTAATCTATAACTTCAGTTTGAGTCACCTGACAAGCTTTTGCAATAGCTTGATCGGTGTTTTCAACCATTAATTCCTCACCAAAAACATTAATGTGATGCTTCGTTCTTCCCGTAACTCTAATTCTGTACGGATTTAAAGAAGTAAAACGAACTGTATCGCCAATTAAATATCGCCATAAACCAGAATTTGTAGTAATAACAATAGCGTAATTTTTATTTAATTCAACATCTGCCAGACGAACTACTTTTTGGTTTGGAGTTCCAAAAGTGTCCATCGGAATAAATTCGTAGAAGATTCCGTAGTCCAGCATCAGTAGTAAATCGCTCGAATAATTTAGATCCTGAATCGCAAAAAAGCCCTCAGAAGCATTGTAAATTTCGTAATATTTAAAATCTGAACTAGGTAAAATTTTCTTGTATTGTTCTTTATATGGAGAAAAACTCACACCGCCATGAAAATATACTTCAAGATTTGGCCAAAGTTCCAATAAGTTTTGTTTTCCTGTATTCTCTAAAACTTTATTCATTAAAACCAGCATCCAAGATGGAACACCTGCAAAACTAGTTACATTTTCATTTTTGGTTTCGTTGATAATAGCTGCAAGTTTGGTTTCCCATTCGCTCATCAATGAAGTTTTGCTGCTTGGAGTACTGCTGAATTCTGCCCAAATTGGCATATTTTCAATCAAAATTGCCGATAAATCTCCAAAGTAAGTATTGTTGTTTTCGTAAATCTGAGAACTTCCTCCCAAACGGAGACTTTTTCCTAAAAACAATTCAGAATCTTCATTATTATTCAAATAAAGACAAAGAAGATCTTTACTGCCTTTATAATGGCAATCTTCCAAAGCCTCATTACTTACGGGAATAAATTTACTTTTAGCATTTGTAGTGCCACTCGATTTGGCAAACCATTTAATAGGGCTTTCCCAAAAAACGTTTTGTTCGCCTAAACGTGTGCGTTCAATAAGTGGCTGCAGTTCTTCATAAGTTGCAATAGGAACTCTTTCTGCAAAGGTCTGATAAGAATTAATACTCGAAAATTCATATTGTTTTCCAATAACTGTATTCTCAGATGCCGTCAATAAGTTGTGCAATAATTCTTCCTGAACTTCATTAGGGTATTTTAAAAAAAGCTCTATTTGATGAATCCTTTGTTTTAGGACCCAAGATGCAAACGAATTGATAATAGATAAAGGCATGAATTTGTTTTTAAGTTAACTGATTTTAGGTTTTAAATCTTACAATCTTTGTAAAACAAAAAACATAAAATTTGAATATCGAGAGACAAATAGTAACTTTGTCTTCATATCAAAAATACTATTTTTTTGTAAAAAACAATTCTATTTGAAGTAAAGATTCCAACTATATAAACGAATTTTAACACAAAAAATTTTAAATCTTTTGATAAATCTAAATCAGCAATTATAAAAAAATACGAATGCAATATCAAGGCGTACTGACAAAAATGCAAACTGAACTTGGAAGTCCAATTCAATATTATTTGGTTTTCGAAGATAGTTTCTTACATGTGAATCAATTATTAGACAAAGAAATTGAAATCGATTTTGTAGGCTGTCAATGCTTGAATTGCGGGAAGAAGAAAAAAATATACCGACAAGGTTTTTGTTACGAATGCTTTTATTCAAGTCCAGCAGTTGGAGATTGGATTATGAGGCCAGAATTGAGTACAGCACATTTAGGAATTGCAGACCGAGATTTAGAATACGAATCAAAAGCGCAGCTACAGCCCCACATTGTGTATTTGGCTTCGGCTTGTGAGATAAAAGTGGGTGTAACGCGGAAATCGCAAGTGCCAACTCGTTGGATAGATCAAGGCGCTTCGCAAGCTATTGCTATTGTTGAGGTTCCGAACAGATATTTGGCTGGAATAACAGAGGTGGCACTAAAAGATTATTATACAGATAAGACGAATTGGAGAAAAATGTTGCAAAATTCTGTTGAGACTTTTGACCTGATTGCAGAAAAAGCCAAAATCGAAAGTTTGATTCCGTCAGAAGTTAAAGATTATTTTTATGCTCAAAAAAATGATGTTTACGAACTTCAATATCCAGTTTTAAGTTATCCTGCAAAAGTGAATAGCTTAAATTTAGATAAAACATCTTCTTTCAGTGGAAAACTAACGGGGATTAAAGGCCAGTATTTATTATTTGAGAACGGAACAGTATTTAATATCCGAGGTTCTGAAGGTTATGTTGTCACAATTAATGTCTAGGTTTAGTCGGTATTTGTCGATAATTTTTATGTATACGTCTATTAAAGTGTTAAATATATTATAATTTATTGTAATTTTAACTCAATTCCAAAAACAAAAAGATGTAAATATTGATACATTTCGTTACAATTTTGTAACAAATGCTTATTGGAAGAATTTATTTTTAGAAAATAAAAGGAGGTAGATTTGAGTTTGCCACTATTTTAAATTTTAATTGAGATTTGTAATCCCCCTAAATTATTCCATAAATGAGTGTTTTAAGCAAAATTAATGTACACAGAAGAAACATAATGCGGAACCTGACAAAGAATGTTGGAAAAGCAAATATACAGGACGATTTTATTTTGGTCGACAAGAGTGAAATCAAGAAAGTTCTTATCTGCAGACCAAATGGAAGGTTAGGTAACCTTTTATTGATTACCCCACTCGTTCAAGAAGTGTCTGAAATGTTTCCAAATTGTAAAATCGATTTATTTGTAAAAGGCACATTAGCTCCCATTATTTTTGAAAAATATGATAGCGTTGACAAAATAATTCATTTGCCTAAAAAGCCATTTAAAAGTTTAGTAGAATATTCAAAGGTTTGGATTTCATTAAAAAAAGCACACTATGATTTAGCTATTAATGTAGATCAAAATTCTTCTTCGGGCCGATTGGCAGTTCAATTTTCAAATGCAAAATACAAGTTTTTTGGAGATTCCATCGATGAGTCTGCGGAACAAAAGAATGATTTTGAACACATTGCAAAATATCCAGTCTATAATTTTCGAAATTTTTTATCAAAACTTAGGTTGCCAACAAACAGCAATAAAATAATTGCGCCTATAGATCTCAAATTATCAGCTTCTGAAATTACAGAAGGTAGAAAAAAACTAAAAGAAATTACAGACAACGATAAAAAAACGATTTGCATTTTTACTTATGCGACAGGAGCAAAATGTCTTTCGGAAGAGTGGTGGGAAAAATTTTATTCTCAGCTTACTGCAGAATATAAAGATTATAATATTATTGAAATTCTGCCGGTAGAAAACGTATCGCAAATCGGGTTTAAAGCACCATCATTTTATAGTAAAGATATTCGCGAAATAGGATCTGTTATTGCAAATACAGAGTTGTTTATTGGTGCAGACAGTGGCATTATGCACTTGTCGAGTGCGGTACATACACCAACTATTGGGCTGTTTTCCGTATCAAATTTGAAAAAATATGAGCCGTACGATAATTGCAGCATTGGGATAGATGTAAATCTCTACACGAAAAAGAAATACATAAAAACAATAAATACTATTTTGAATAACGGTAGATTGAATGGTTTGTCAAAAGCGATATAAAAAAAATCCTGTTCATTTTGAACAGGATTTTTTTTTAAAGCTTCTAAGATTCTAAGATTTTTTAGCTTTAGAATAAACTCAGTATCTTAGAAGCTTAGCATCTCAGCATCTTTCTTTATGGATTCTTCTTCTTAAACAATCCATTCAATAAATCACTTGCTTTTTTAGTTACTTCCTGAGTTTTTTGCTCTTTTTCAGTTTTAGCAGCCTGAGTCGTATCTTTTGCTTTAGTGTTTTTGTTGATCAAATCTGTAAGTGCTGAAGTTCCTTTTTGAGTCAGTTTTTCTTTCTGCTGGTTGACCAATTGCGTAGTCAAATTGCTAACAGCAGCTTTCATATCTGTACTGACTTTAGGATTTGAAAAATTCCCTGTCAAAGAAGCATTAATTGGAATATTATCTAGTTTTGCAGCGTCTGCAGGAGACATTTTCGCAATTAAATTATTAGCTTCAGTTCCTAAATATTTGGCAGGAACATCAAATTTTAGATTGTAATTCATGCTTTGGTCAAAGCCATGAGTTCCGCCAACGCTTACTTTAATGTCTTGGTATTTAATATCAAACGGTTTAACATTTACTTTTCCGTTATCAAAAGTCAATGCCATTTTTAAATCGTTTAGATTCAATTTGTTTAGATCTAGAAACTTCACGTTTGAAGTAAGCGAATTTAAAACTGTCGAATTTTTGGCATTTACCGTAGTAGATAAAAGCTGACCTAATAAATCTCCTGAAATCGATTTTAAATCTGGTGTCAATTCTTTTGCATCCAAATTACCATTCAGTTTGATAGTCGAATTCAGTTTTCCGTTTATGATTCCGGCAATTGGCGCAATTTTTTTCATCATATCCAATTGTGTAAAAGTCTGCGCAATATCAACTTGATTGAAACCTAAATTCATGTCAAAAGTCGGCACTTTTTCTTTTGTAGAAACCGCTCCGTTAAGACCGATAGACCCTCCAAAAATGTTTGTTTTAAAGTTTTCAAGAGTTGCTTTTTCATCCTTAATAAGCAATCTTCCAGAAACATCCTTTAATTTCAAATTATCATATAAAACTGTTGTTGCTTTTGCATTTAACGTGCAGTTTAAGAAAGCAGGAATCTTCATTGCATCAGCTGGTTTTGCAGGAGTTTTGGTTTCCTCTTTTGCAGGTTCGCCAGCAGTCATGAAATCATCAACAGCTAATTGGTTTGAGCTCATATTGAAGTTTCCTTTCAGTTCTTGTTTTTTAAACATAAAACCATAGAAATTCTCTAAAACTCCGTTAATGCTGATATCGCTTTTTCCAGTCGTAGCATCAAACTGCTTTAAGTTAATTTTGCTCGGATTGAATTCGACCAACGCTGTGCTGATGTTCATCGATTTATTGTTTTCATCAGTATATTTAAATCCTGACAAGCTCATTGTACCAGCATTTTTGATGTTTTGGTACTGGCTCTTTTCTACAGAAGCCATATCAAAATTGGTAGTAACATCTGCTTTTAAAATACCTGCCAAAGGTTTATCCATTTTAATTGGATACGCTTTTGAAAGATTAGCTAAGTTGATTGTTCCTTTTAAAGCCGCATCGATAATAGGATTTACAGTAATGTTTTTGATATTCGCTTTAGCGTTAAAAACATCTTGGTCAATTCTAAATGATAGCTTGTCCAGGTTCACATAAGTATCATTTAAAATTCCAGTTTCGTTAATGATTTTCGTATCAATTACAATATTTTGAACCGATTTTGGAAGGTTTGGATATTGGAAAGAAGCATTGTTTGATGCAATTTCAATATTAAATTTAGGTACAGTTGTATCTGTAAGTTCCCCTTTTGCAAAACCATTTACGGTAAAATCTCCAGTTGTTTTTACGCCATCTAAACCAGCAGCGTAAGCCGAAGGAATTAAGCCTAAGAAATTGGTAAAAGATGAAGTAGGAGTTTTAAACTTTAAGTCGTAAATCTGAGCTTTCTCTGCCATTTGAATGAATCCATCGAATTCTAAAGGCAATTGATTGATTAAAGCTTTATTTTCTTTGAAAGTATATTTGCTTTTCTCTAAATCGATTCCAAGGACAGCGTCTAAAGTTAGTTTCACATTTTTCATGTAATTTATTTTATCCATGTCTAATGAAACTTTTGCAGTAGATTTTGTAGCCAGATCTAATTTTGAATTGGTAAAATCTCCAGTTCCTTCGTGGTTTAAACTGTCAATTACCATTTTAATTTTAGAACCTTGATCGATGTATCTAAAAGTAAAATTCTCAATTTTATAGTTTTGAATTTTCAAGGCAAGAGGTTTGCTTGCTTCGTCTTTGGCATTTTCTTCTTTTTTGTCTTTTAGAGCAATATCAAAGTTTCCGATACCATCTTTATTGAAGATAATATTTACTAATCCGTTTGTAGAACTAATTCCCTGAATGCTTAAAGGTTCATCTTTTCCTTTGAAAAGTTCTTTAATGCTCATTTTTAAATTCAATTCTCCTAATGAAACCAAAGTGTCGCCTTCAAAAGGAGCTTTGTTGATGATGACTAATTTCTCGATTCCAACTGTTGCGTTTGGAAAATTCTTAAACAAACTTAAATCAGCATCTGTAAAACTTACTTTAGCATCAACACTTTCGTTAATGGCTTCGACAATTTTAGCCTTAATCTGGTCTTTAAACAAAAACGGAATGGCAAATAATGCAGCAACAAATACCACAAGGACTATGGCACTTATTTTTAGAACTTTTTTTAGCATATAAATAGATTTGAGGGTTTACATTTTTAAAATCGACTCCTGCAAAAATAGTTTTTTTTACTAGAGTTTGAAGATAAAGTTTTCTTAATTGTGTAGGAATTTTATTAAAATTTATAAAATAAAAAAAATCCGTTGAGAACTATTTTCAAAACGGATTTTTTAGGGTATTTATTTTATCATTTCTCAATAAAAGAGACAATCTTCTCAACTAAGGCTTCAGAAATTGGAAGTGTTTCATTATTATAACTAGCCATATTATCTTCCTGATTGCCATCAATAATTTTCATAATATGGTTCATCTTGTCAATAATCTGCAAATCTGCATTTTTGCTGACTTGTTTTAGGTTTTCGGCATCTTTTACTGCAATCTGAATGTCTTTGTTTCCTTGTACGATTAATACAGGAATAGTAAGTTTTTGTATTTCGGTCTGCGGATTGTATTTGAACCAAGAAATCAGATAAGGCTGAACGCTTGGTCTAAAAAGAGAATTCAACATTGGATCTACTTTTTTTACCTCAAATCCGTTTTTTAAACTATCAATTATTGGAAAAGTCATGTCATTAAGCTGTTTCATTGACTTTGCTCCAATCTGTGTTTTTAAAATCTGATCTGCTGGTTCGCCTGCGCCTGCAATCGAGATAAACTTATCGGCTTTTGCACTGGCAACCATTCCAATTAAAGAACCTTCGCTGTGTCCAATTATAATTATTTTAGAAAAACGTTTGTCTTGTTTTAAATAATTAATCCAGCTTTTGGCATCTTGAATGTAATTTTCAAAAACCAAACTGCTTTCAGATCCGCCTGCTGCTTTACTTTCCCCAATAGCTCTTTTATCGTAACGCAATGATGCAATTCCGTTTTTAGCCAACGCTTCTGCCAGCATTTTCAACGAATTGTTTTTCATCATCGGATTATTTCCGTTTCTGTCCGTTGGGCCAGAACCAGCAATGATCAAAGCAACTGGAAACTTTTTGGTTAAATCTGGCGTTGTCAGCGTACCAAAAATCTGATCATTATTTATTTTTAAGATTGCTGGCGTTTCCTTAAACGTGATTTCTTTTTTGGTTTGGGCATTTAAGAAACTCCAAAATAAAACCGTTAGAAAAAGAATTACTTTATTCATCTTTTAATCCAATTAATAAATATTGATTCCGTAAGGCAATATGGCTTGTATTCCTTTTTGTTTTTGGAATTTTTTCACCTGTTCAATAAGAAGATAATTTTCTTCTCCAATTTCTTCTTTTATAAACGCTTCTTTCGATTTTGCAAAAGGGAGATTACCCAGCAGATCATTTAAGGTTTTTTCATATTCAGGATAATTCTGAGTGCTGTATTTTTTCACTTTAGCAATTTTTGCAGCTTCAACAATCGCATCATTCAAGCCGCCGATTTTATCAACCAAACCAATTTTTAAAGCTTCAGTTCCAGACCAAACTCTACCTTGAGCAATAGAATCAACTTGTGCAAAAGACATTTTGCGGCCTTCAGCAACATGGCTTACAAATGTGTTATAAATTTTTTCTACTCCTTCTAAAGTAAAGGCTTTGAATTTTTCATCGACAGGTAAAAATGGACTATAGTTTGCAGCATTTTCATGCGTTTTAACTTGCTCAGAATTGATTCCTAATTTATTTGCTAATGGACTAAAGTTTGGAAGCATCCCGAAAACTCCAATAGATCCTGTGATAGTGTTGTTTTCAGCAAAGATTTTATTGGCGTTACAAGCGATGTAATAACCGCCAGATGCAGCATAATTCCCCATAGAAACCACAACTGGTTTTACTTTTTTCGTGATTTCTATTTCTCTCCAAATTAAATCAGATGTTAGAGCGCTTCCGCCTGGGCTGTCAATTCTAAGAACGATCGCTTTTACATCGTCATTTTTTCTTGCTTCTTGTAGAGAACGTCTCATCGAACCTTCTCCAATTGTATTTACATCTCCTTCGCCGCTTCCAATTTCGCCTTGAGCGTAAATAATAGCGATCTGATCTGTTGCAGTATTAGCTAAAGCTGTTGTTACGTGATTTTGAGTATAATCTGTGATCGAGATTTTATTGTAATCTTCGTCTTTGTCTACCTTTAAGGCTTTTCTAATCGCATCATGGTAAACGTCTTCATAAGCAACAATATCAACCAAATGCTGTTGTTTGGCCATTTCTGGAGTTCTTGCCAGAAGACCATTTGCAATTTCGTTTAGTTTAGGCAACGGAATATTTCTGCTTTTTGAAATATCAGCTGAAACAGTTGCCCAAATAGAGTTCAAAAGTGCAGTAATCTGTTCTCTGTTGGCATCGCTCATTTTATTTTCTAAGAAAGGTTCGACGGCACTTTTATATTTTCCGTGACGAATTACTTCCATGTGGATTCCAGATTTATCTTGAAAATCTTTGAAAAACATAACTTCAGAAGAAAGACCTTTAAAATCTAAATCTCCTGCTGGATTTATATAAATCGTATTAGCAACAGAATTTAAATAATATTCTTTTTGAGAATAAGTATTGGCATAAGCCCAGACAAATTTTCCAGATTTTTTAAAGCTTTCAAGAGCATTTCGTAAATCTTTATATTGTGCAAGACCAAGAGAAGATTCGTCATTTAAAATCGAAATTCCTTTGATGTTATCATCTGTTTTTGCCGCTTCGATAGCATTAATAACATCGGTCAGACCAATGCCTTTTTTGTCTGAAAAAACAGTTACCCACGGATCTTTGTATTTTCCTGCGTAATCGTTTTTGATTTCTTTTAAGTTCAATTCGATAACCGAATCAGATTTAACAGAAACCGTGTCGTCTCCGCCAAAAATGGCTCCGATAAAGATTACTCCAAAAAAGAAGAGCATAATAAATACAAAAATACCAATTACTGTGGCAATTACATTTCCTAAAAACTTCATATGTATATTTTTTTAATAAGTAGCGAAAAAGGGCAAAATGTTACAAACTAGACTTCTAAATTTATGATTTGATTTGAGACGTCGTTTCACAAATATATTGGTTAATTCTAAAATAGTTTTAGTTAATTTGCATTAATTATGAAATTACAGCATCAAGTCGTTTTATCGATAGGCAGCAACCAAGGCAGCAGACTAGAAAACATTCAGAAATGTATTGATTTAATACACCAAAATGTGGGAACTGTCATTCAGGTTTCAAAACTTTACGAGACTCCTGCATGGGGTTTTGAGAGTGATGCTTTTTATAATTGCGCACTTCTTTTGCATACCTATTCATCTGCACAAAAAATACTCAATCAAATTTTAAAAGTCGAAAAGGAACTGGGAAGAATCCGCTTGAATCAAGAAGGGTATCAGTCTAGAATTATTGATGTTGATTTGATTGCTTTTGATGCTGAAATAATTGATACAGAAAAACTTCAGGTTCCGCATCCATTAATGCAGAATAGAAATTTTGTTTTACTGCCAATGCAAGATTTAAAGTTAAATTGGAAACATCCTATTTTGCAGAAAACAATTTCTGAACTAATCGCAATTACTCCAGATGACAGTGTATGTACAGTTGTTCAGGATTTAAAAAGTCCGATAGGAGAAATTCCGTTAAACCAATTTAATTATGTTGCTTTTGAAGGCAATATTGGAGCAGGAAAAACTACTTTGGTGCATAAAATTGCAGAGGATTTTAATGGGAAAACAGTTTTAGAAAGATTTGCTGATAATCCGTTTCTTCCAAAGTTTTACAAAGACCAAAGCCGATATGCGTTTCCTTTAGAAATGTCTTTTTTAGCCGATCGTTATCAGCAGTTAGCCGATGATTTGGCGCAATTTGATTTGTTTAAAGATTTTATTGTTGCCGATTATCATATTTTTAAATCGCTGATTTTCGCAAAAATAACGCTTGCTGAAGACGAATATCGTTTGTACAGAAATTTATTCGATATTATTTACAGAGAAATGCCAAAACCAGATTTGTATATTTATTTATATCAAAATACGGATCGTCTTCTTCAAAATATCAAAAAACGCGGACGCGTTTATGAACAGAATATTGAAGCGGCATATTTAGAAAAAATCAATAACGGTTACTTGGAATACATAAAATCTCAAACCGATTTGAATGTTTTAATCATCGATGTTTCTGACCGTGATTTTGTAAAAAATCACGAAGATTATCTTTATATTTTAAATGAAATTAAGAATAAAACGGCTTCTTAAATTTATATTATTCCGAGCTGTTTTCTAAGTTTTGCAGATAATTTTTCCTGAACAAGACGATAAGATTGTTGAATGTATTTTTCCCATTCTGATTTTTTCATTCGAGTGATATCATCAATTAAAACCCATTTGTATTTGGCAACATAAGGCGCAGGTTTAAATCCAGGTCTATTGCTCATTTCCTCAAATTCTTCGTCCAAAACTTTAAATGAAGCAGAAGTGGGATTTTGGTCAAGCCCAACAACACAATACATTTTTGAGCCCACAGAGAATACTAGGTCGTGTTCCCATTTAATATCTTCAGTTGTGCCAGTTAGTTTTTGACAGATTTCTCGAATGGTTTCTATATTCATAATTATCTTTTTAATGTAAAATGTCCTCTTAAAACCGGCATTGAATCGTCTACTTTTAAAGCGTACCAATAATCAGATGCGGGAAGCGGAACTTGGTTTAGAGTGCCATCCCAACTCATTTTGAAACGGCTTAATTGAGCTATTAGTTTTCCGTAGCGATCAAAAATTGTAACGACAGCTTGAGGATAATTTTCCATTCCGGTAACCTCCCAAACATCGTTATAAGAATCATTGTTTGGCGTAAAAAATGCAGGAAAAGCAAGTACTACAAATTGTTTGATAGTTCCTCCGCATCCATTTTTTTCTCGTGCATAAGCAGTTTGCAATCCGCCAGGAACATCGTAAAAAACAGTAGAGTTTTGATAATTGACACCATCAACAGAATATTCAAAATAATCTTCTTCTTTTACAGGATAAATAATAGCTCTTGTTCCTTCAACATCAACACGTGCAATTTGCGGAATCTTGTGTTCTTCTACTACAATTGTTTTTGTGCTCGAACAGTTTTCAGGACTTGTAACAACAACAGTATAGGTTCCTTCTTTGCTAACCGTAATTTGTTGAGTAGTTTCATTGGCATTTGACCATAAATAACTCATTCCAGAAATTCCTGCGTCTAATGTTCTAGACTGAAACTGGCATAAAGTCAAAGTCTCATCTGTAACAGTTGGAGGCGTATAGATTACAATGTCTATAGGAGTTCTAGTTGGATTTGTGCATCCATTATTTGAAGCTTCAGCATAATAAGTTGTATTGGATGAAATTGTTGGAGTTGTAAAAGTTGTTCCTTGAAAAACGCTTGTTCCACCAGTTGCCGAAGTATGCCAGTTTATAGTTCCAATATTTGAAGTTGCTTTAATCGTTAGAGTTCCTGGACCGCAATTTGTATAAGTATTTTTTTCAGCTATTGGAGCTACAGGGGTGGGATATACAGTTGCTTTTACTGATTTACGGTTAGATTCGCAACCAGCATCAACATAATAAGTTGTAGTTGCGTTTATTGGTGGTGTAGTGTATGTTGGGCCAGTTGCCAATAAATTTCCTCCAACAGCGGCATCAAACCATCTAATTGTCGTTCCAGCAGTTGAAGTCGCATTAAAGGTAAAGCTTCCCGAATCACAAACTGGAATTGGATCAATAGCTGGAGTTGCTGTAGGGATGGTAATTTTGGTGCTTGTGGCAATTTCTAACGGAGCTTCTCCTGGCATTCCGCCATATTCCACCACATAGCCTTTTGGCTGATAATTACCCGTCGCATCTCCTGTATTTGATAAATCATTCCAAGAACCTCTTATTCCAACACCAGGCTGAGTGATATGGGCATAATCTTCGTCACCTTGTTGGTTAGGTTCGCCTGTGTTCCAAAAAGCAAAATTAGGAGTCGAACCATTTGCGTTGCCATTCCAAAAAACAGTTCCAGATTCAGGACCTGTCACCCATTTCCAGATACCTTCAGTTTCAGCATCGCTTCCTCCAATCCATCCAGTTCCAGAAGCTTGCTCACCAATTAGTTTTGCTTCATCAGCAGATAAAATGGTGGCTAAGTATCCTTGAAGACCATAATAGGTGCTTGATGTGGCTAAATCTCGTGCACTTGTCCAAGTTACACCCACATTTGGGATAAAGAGATAGTAATGTCCAGTAGATGGCAAATAATTGGCTTGTCCAATAGTAATCGAAAATGTTCTTGTTCCATTAGCTGTTGCAGAAGAGTTAGTAAATACAACATCCTTTACTGCTGAAACAAAATCATCATAAGGAATGTCAGCAGTAGTTGTTCCCGACAACCTTAGCTTTCCGGAAGTAGCGTCCCAACTGGTTACAATATTAGGATGCAAGGTCGGATTTGTTAGTTCTAATCGGTCAAAGCCATTTGAATATCCAGACGAAATCTGAATATAAAGTACTTGTGTCCCATTTTCGGCTATATCATGATTAATTGTAAAGTCGGTTACAATCTTTATAGATGTTTGTGGGCAGTAAAATTGATCTCCTTGCGCAATAAGTTTTGGAGGGTCAATGGCAAAATCGCTTTTCTTTTGTTTTTTTATTTTTGAATTTACGATAGGTTTTGAAAAGTATATATTCTTTTTGTTAAAAGTTTTTGATTTTTCATTTGCATTAGAAAAATTAAAACTTAAAACGGAAAGTAAAACGGCAAATGCTGTTAATTTGATATTCTTCATTCGCTAAAAATATCAATAAATTGAGAATAAAAAAATAAATTTTTATTCAGGCCAGTTTATTTTTTGAAATAAATCCCAGACAACAATTCCGGCACTTACAGAAATATTAAGAGAATGCTTTGTTCCCAACTGAGGAATTTCAATGCACCCATCACAGATGGCAACGGCCTCTTGCGATACGCCATAAACTTCATTTCCAAAAACTAAAGCATATTTCTGATTTTTTTCAATTTTAAAATCCTGAAGAAATACCGAGCTTTCAACTTGCTCGATGGCCATTGTTAGTATATTTTCTTTCTTTAGATTCTCAATTACTTCCAAAACATTCTCGTGATGTTCCCATGCAACAGTTTCAGTTGCGCCAAGAGCTGTTTTATGAATTTCTTTGTTTGGAGGAGTGGCAGTAATACCGCATAGAATTATCTTTTCAATCAAAAACGCATCAGCTGTTCTAAATACAGAACCAATATTGTGCAGACTTCGAATATCATCTAAAACCAAGATTAATGGAGTTTTCTCCGATTTTTTAAAATCTTCAATTGATTTACGGTCAAGTTCGCTGTTTTCGAGTTTTCTCATTGTTTTTGAATTGTAGTCATAAAAAAAGCTTCCAAAGATAAGGAAGCTTTTTCATTATTTAAATGTTTTTCAGATTAGCTTTTTACTGGATCTGGTAAAACAGTACCTTTAATAGTAAGGATTTTTGTTGGTTGTCCTTCTGCGTTAGAAGTAACAGTTACAGTTTTTGTAAAAGCACCAACTCTGTCAGTAGCATATTTTACACCAATAACACCTTTAGCTCCTGGAGCGATTGGCTCTTTTGGAGTAGTTGGAACAGTACATCCGCAAGATCCTTGAGTGTTTGTAATGATTAATGGTTTAGTTCCGTTGTTAACAAAAACAAACTCACGTTTTCCATCAGCATTGTGTGCGATAGTTCCGTAGTCAATAGTTTCAGTTTCGAAAAGCATTCCTGCTCCTTCAACTTTAGCAACTTTAGCTGCTTTAGCTTTTTTAGTTGTTTGTGCATTTGTAGCCGTGATACCAGCAACAGCCAACATAGCGAATAAAATTATTTTTTTCATCTTTAAGGGTCTTTTTTTAAATGATAAACAAAGCTATATAAAATTCTTAAATCAGTAACTAAAAAAATCTTAAAATATTTTAATTTTTGAAGCTTTCGATATGCCGCCAAAAAATCATAAATTCGCTGTCTTAATTTTTCATTTAAAAATATAATAATTTGGCAGCTAAAGAGAAAGTGGTGAAGGAAACACCTTTAATGAAACAGTACAACGAAATCAAGGCTAAATATCCTGATGCATGTCTGCTTTTCAGAGTAGGAGATTTTTATGAAACCTTTGGAGAAGACGCCATTAGAGCTTCAAAAATTTTAGGGATAACATTAACTAAAAGAGGAGCAGGTTCTGATACCGAAACAGCATTGGCTGGGTTTCCGCATCATTCTGTAAATACTTATTTGCCAAAACTGGTAAAAGCCGGACTTCGTGTGGCGATCTGTGATCAGCTGGAAGATCCCAAAATGACCAAAACAATCGTAAAAAGAGGTGTGACGGAGCTTGTTACTCCTGGAGTTTCTCTGAATGATGAGGTTTTGCAGTCAAAATCAAACAACTTCTTAGCATCTGTTTATTTTGCTAATAAAAATATCGGAATTTCATTTTTAGATGTTTCTACAGGAGAGTTTTTAACCGCTCAAGGAAATGCAGAATACATTGATAAATTGCTGCAAAACTTTAATCCAAGTGAAGTTTTAGTTCCAAAGACTTGTAAGAATGACTTTAAAACTGCTTTCGGAGAAGATTTTCATAGCTTTTTTCTAGAAGATTGGATTTATAAAGAAGACTATGCTTTAGAAACCTTGACTAAGCATTTTCAGACCAATTCTTTAAAAGGATTTGGTGTTGAAGAATTAAAAGAAGGAATTATTGCTTCTGGAGCAATTTTGTATTATTTGTCAGAGACGCAACACAATCGTGTGCAGCATATTACAGCAATTCAGCGTATTGCAGAAGATGCCTACGTTTGGATGGATCGTTTTACGATAAGAAACTTAGAATTATACCACAGTTATAATCCGAACGCAGTGACGCTTTTGGATGTGATTGATAAAACGCTTTCTCCAATGGGAGGACGTTTGCTAAAACGATGGCTGGCTTTGCCTTTGAAAGATGCGAACAAGGTAAAAAGCAGACATGAAGTTGTGGCGTATTTAAAATCAAATCCTGAAATCCTTCATAATATCCAATATCAAATCAAGCAGATTTCAGATTTAGAACGTTTGATTTCTAAAATTGCTGCAGGAAAAGTTTCGCCAAGAGAGATAGTGTATTTGAAAGAGTCTTTAGATGCTATAATTCCAATTAAGACTCTTGCGCTTGAAAGTCCGCAGGAAGCGGTAAAAGTAATTGGGGATAGTTTGCATGCTTGCGATTTGCTTCGCGAAAAAATCAAAACGACTTTAAATCAAGATGCGCCAGTTGCCATTTCAAAAGGAAATGCGATAGCGGCAGGAATAAATGAGGAATTAGATGAATTGCGTTCTATTTCAACTTCTGGAAAAGAATTCTTGGAAGGAATCGAAAAACGTGAATCGGAAAGAACAGGAATTTCTTCATTGAAAATTTCTTTTAATAATGTTTTTGGATATTATATTGAAGTTAGAAATACGCATAAAGATAAAGTTCCAGAAGAATGGATTCGTAAACAGACTTTGGTAAATGCAGAGCGTTATATTACCGAAGAATTAAAAGAATACGAAACCAAAATTTTAGGAGCAGAAGAAAAGATCTATAAAATAGAAAGCGAGCTTTTTGAGCAATTGGTAGCTTGGATTTCTACTTACATCAAACCTGTTCAAATGAACGCGTATTTGGTTGCGCAGTTGGATTGTTTATGTTCGTTTACACAAATGGCTGTCGAAAATCAATATGTACAGCCTGAAATTGATGATTCATTTGAGTTGGATATCAAAAACGGAAGACACCCCGTAATCGAAAAACAATTGCCTGTTGGTACGCCATATATTGCAAATGATGTTTTCTTAGATAGAGAAAAGCAGCAGATCATAATGATTACCGGACCTAACATGTCGGGTAAGTCGGCTATTTTAAGGCAAACGGCATTAATTGTGCTTTTGGCTCAGATGGGAAGTTTTGTTCCTGCTGATAGCGTTAGAATGGGAATTGTAGATAAGATTTTCACCAGAGTAGGAGCTTCAGATAATATTTCGATGGGAGAATCTACTTTTATGGTCGAAATGAATGAAACGGCTTCTATTTTGAATAACCTATCAGATAGAAGTTTGGTGTTGCTGGATGAGATTGGAAGAGGGACAAGTACCTATGATGGAATCTCGATTGCTTGGGCAATTGCGGAATTCTTGCACGAGCATCCAGGAAGAGCAAAAACACTTTTTGCAACGCATTATCACGAGCTGAACGAAATGACTGAATCGATGCCGAGAATTCAGAATTTCAATGTGGCAGTAAAAGAATTAAAAGACACTGTTCTTTTTGTTAGAAAGCTGGTGAAAGGAGGAAGTGCGCATAGTTTTGGAATTCACGTGGCAAAAATGGCTGGAATGCCTCAGCTGGTTATTTCGAAGGCTCAGAAACTTTTAAAGAAATTAGAAAAGAATCATTCTAGTGATGCTTTGAATGGAATAAAATCGGCAAATGAAGAAATGCAGATGAGTTTCTTTAATCTTGATGACCCTTTGCTAGAAGAGATAAAAGAAGAGATTTTGAATCTCGATATTAATGCCATTACGCCGGTAGAAGCATTGATGAAACTGAATGAGATCAAAAGAATGCTGGTTAAAAAATAAAATTCAAAATATTTTCAATTTTAAACTTTAGGTTATCAGAATGTTATAAAATAAGTCGATTTTTTTTTGAAAAAACGCTTGTGTAATTGAATAAATGTCCTAAATTTGCACTCGCAATACGAAACAAATCAAGTGTTGCGGTTCTTAGTAAAATTTGAAAATGCGAAAATAGCTCAGTTGGTAGAGCGCGACCTTGCCAAGGTCGAGGTCGCGGGTTCGAGCCCCGTTTTTCGCTCTAAAACCATACAATGCTCGGATGGTGAAATTGGTAGACACGCTGGACTTAAAATCCAGTGAACAGCAATGTTCGTGCGGGTTCAAGTCCCGCTCTGAGTACTAAAGCCTCTTCTTTTGAAGAGGCTTTTTTTATTTGCAGACTTGCAGAAAATAAATTTGCGCAGTAAATTTATTTTAGGGAATCTCAGAATCTCAGAATCTCAGAATCTCAGAATCTCAGAATCTCAGAATCTCAGAATCTCAGAATCTCAGGAAAAAATCTAAAATCAATAATCTTTAAAATCTAAAATTTATAAATGGGTGCTTTTGTAATTAGCAAGCGATTTAATGATGAATATAAGTTTACGTTTACTTCTCGAAAAGGGAAGGTGATTTTTACAAGTTTAAGCTATGAATTGAGGTTTGAATGTGAAGAGGATATTGAGAGGTTTAAAGCGAATATTGATCTTGCGAAATTTTTAAAATTTAAAGGTTCTGGAGGGAAGTATTTTTTTAAATTGATGCTTGGTGATGTTCACTTTGCTACAAGTCGAAAATACAGTACGGAATTGCTTTTGCAAAAAGGGATAAAAGAAATTGTAACATATTCTTCCAAGTCGGAGATTTTGGATTTTTCTTCGAGTGAATCGATTTTTGGTGATGAAGAGCTTGAAGAGGAAATGGAAGAAGCTGCGGAGTAAAAAAAAAGATATGGGTAATAAAAAAAGCGTTTGTAAATACAGACGCTTTTTTTATTGTTGTGAATTAATAGAAATATTAATCACAAAAAAAACCATCTAAAAAGATGGTTTTAAAATCGTTAGAACTTAGGTTCTAATTATTTTTTTACTTCTTCTACTTTAGCAGCAGCAGAATCAACTTTAGCAGCAGCAGAATCAACAGTTGCAGCAGCAGAATCAACAACAGCAGCAGCTGAATCAACAGCAACAGCAGTAGAGTCTACAGCAGGAGCTTCAGCAGCAGCGTCAGCTTTTTTACAAGATACAACAGTTAATACAGCAACAACAGCTAAACTTAAAAATACTTTTTTCATCTTACTTTATTATAAAAGGTTAATTATTAATTCGTGGCAAAGATATAAATTTTTTAATATGTAAAATATTTTTTCACTTTTTTTTTAAAATATTTTCCTTGCTCACGTTTATCTTATTTATCAAAGAATATGCCAAAATTATAATTTTTTCTTAAATTATCTAATTTCTTAGCGAAATAATTTTTCGTTGAAGAATCTTTATAAAAATAGGCTGTTTTATTTCTCTAACTAATAGTTTATTTTGTTTTTTAAGACTATTTGCTAGAATCTTTTAAAAGCAAAAAAGGAGATCTTGTTGTTGTTTTTTAGAATTTAGCACTTTTTTCAACTGTAAAAGATTATGAAATGCGTTTCATGATTGTCTCAGTAGCTCCTTTGTTATTTTGAATAAATGACCTGCAGATTTCGCTTTTTTCGGCCAAAAAGTTTTTGTCGTTTAGTAATCGGTCAAAAATTGCTTTAAGTTCCATGTTTGTTGAAATTGGCATGCAGCCGCCAATGCCCACTAAGTCAACTGCTTCTGCGAAATTGGAATAATTTGGTCCAATCACGATCGGGATGCCAAAAGTAGCTGGTTCTAATATATTATGTATTCCAGGATTTCCGAATCCGCCGCCGACATAAGCTATGGTTCCATAACTATAAATCTTAGTAAGGATTCCAATTGTATCAATTATAAAGACATTATAGGTTGAAAGATCTTTGTTTTCTTTTTCTGAGAATAAAACTGTCGGTTTTGTGATTTTTGATAGAAGATCTGATATTTGATCTGGTTTGATATTGTGTGGTGCAATTATAAATTTTACATCATCGGGTGCTTGATTAATGTATTCTGCAATTAAAATTTCATCTTTTGGCCATGAACTTCCAATAACTATCGTAAGCTGGCCGTTTTTAAAATTTTCAACATAATCCAGTCGGTTGTCTCTTTCTAATATAGCGTTTACACGATCAAAACGAGTATCGCCAGAAATAATTACATTCTTAAAACCTAGACTTTCAACTTTTTGTTTTGATTTTTCATTTTGAACAAAGAAATAAGTAAAGGCATTTAGAGCTTTTCTGTAGAAACCGCCATACCATTTAAAAAACACCTGATTGTCTCTGAAAATTCCAGAAATCAAGTAAGTAGGCGTTTTGCTTTTTTCTAGTTCCTTTAAGTAGTTCAGCCAAAATTCATATTTAATGAAAAATGCAAGTTCGGGATGAACTAATTTTAAAAATCTTTTAGCGTTACTTTTGGAATCAAGCGGTAAATAAACGGTAACATCTGCGACAGTGTTATTTTTACGCACTTCATATCCAGAAGGAGAAAAAAAAGTTACAATTATCTTATGTTGAGGATATTTTTCTTTGACTTTTTCTATAACAGGAAGTCCTTGTTCGTATTCTCCGAGAGAGGCTGAATGAAACCAAATCGTTTTGTCCTCTGCTTTGATTTTTTCTTCTAAAATTGAAAATACATTTTTTCGGCCTTCAACAAAAAGCTTAATTTTCGGACTAAATAACGCTATGATTCTTAAGAAAAAACCTGCAAGGTGTATGGCTAGATTGTATAAAAAAAGCATGTAATTTTTTTTGCAGCTAAATTACATTTCTTTCGACTATTTTCATTGGTTTGAAGCTATTAATAACTATTTTTGTTCCTCCTTTTAGAGATTTCTGTATAAAAACAGGGTCTTTAATTTTTTAAATACATTCAAAATGAAAAAAATTCAAATGGTTGACTTAAAAAGTCAATATGAAAAAATAAAATCTACTGTAGATGCTTCAATTCAAGAAGTTTTAGATACAAATACTTACATCAACGGACCTTTAGTTCATCAGTTTCAAAAAAATCTTGAGGATTATTTAGGAGTAAAACATGTTATTCCATGTGCAAATGGTACAGATGCGTTGCAGATTGCCATGATGGGGTTGGATTTAAAGCCAGGTGATGAGGTTATTACGGCCGATTTTACTTTCGCAGCAACGGTTGAGGTGATCGCTTTATTGCAATTAACTCCAGTTTTAGTTGATGTTGATTTGAACAATATGAACATCGATATTGATGCAGTGAAAAAAGCGATTACGCCAAAAACAAAAGCGATTGTTCCGGTTCATTTATTTGGGCGTGCAGCTAATATGGATGCAATCATGGAAATTGCTAAAGAGCATAATCTATATGTAATTGAAGATAATGCTCAGGCAATTGGAGCTGATTATGTTTCTAAATCTGGAGCAAAAAGCAAAGTTGGAACAATCGGTCACGTTGCGGCAACTTCTTTCTTCCCATCTAAAAATTTAGGATGTTATGGAGACGGAGGTGCAATTTTTACAAATGACGATAAATTGGCTCACATCATTCGCGGAATCGTAAATCACGGAATGTATGAGCGTTACCACCATGATGTTGTTGGAGTGAATTCTCGTTTAGATAGTATTCAGGCTGGAGTTTTAAATGCAAAACTGCCTCTTTTAGATGAATATAATAAAGCGCGTCGTTTGGCGGCAACAAAATATAATGCAGCTTTCGCGGGAAATGCAAAAATCATTACACCAGATTTTGATGCAAATGAAAATGACCACGTGTTCCATCAATATGTGCTGAGAATTTTAAATGCAGATAGAAATGCTTTAATGCAATATTTATTGGATAAAGGAATTCCATGTGCGATTTACTATCCAATTCCGTTGCATTCACAAAAAGCGTATTTAGATCCACGTTATAAAGAGGAGCAATTTCCAGTTACAAACCAATTAGTGCAAGAAGTAATTGCTTTGCCAATGCATACTGAACTTGACGACGAACAAATTAAATTTATTACCGATTCTGTTTTAGAATTTTTGAATAAATAAAAATGAAAAGATTTGGTCTTTTACTTTTAATGGTATTTTTTCAGTATTCGGTTTTTGCTCAAAAAACGAACGCTAAAGAAGAGAATGCTGTAAAAAGTCAGGTTGAAATATTGCGTCAGGCAATGATTGATGCTGACGGAGCGAAGTTGAAAGCACTGACTTCTGATCAATTAAATTATGTTCATTCTAATGGCAATTTTCAAAATCAAGCTGAATTTATAGAGGGAATAGTTAGCGGAAAATCTGATTTTGTATCTATCGATTTTCAAAACCAAACTATAACAATTCAGAATGATGTTGCTATTGTTCGGCATGTTTTATCGGCTCATACCAAAGATGATGGTATAGATCGAGATATTAAAATAGGAATAATGCTGGTTTGGCAGAAACAAAAAAATAAATGGATTCTTATTGCCAGACAAGCATATAAATTAACTACATAACAAACAACCACAAAATGAAAGTATTAGTAACAGGAGGATTAGGGTTTATCGGTTCCCACACCGTAGTCGAATTGCAAAATGAAGGCTTCGAGGTAGTGATTATTGATAATCTTTCAAACTCTTCAGAAGATGTTTTAAAAGGAATTACAGCGATTACGGGAAAAACGCCGTTATTCGAAAAAATTGATTTAAGAGAAAAAAGCGATGTTCGGGATTTCTTTAAAAAACATAATGATGTTACTGGGGTTATTCATTTTGCAGCTTCAAAAGCTGTTGGCGAAAGTGTTGAACAACCATTGTTGTACTACGAAAACAACATTAGCAGTTTAGTTTATCTTTTACAGGAATTACAGCAAAAACCTGAAGCAAGTTTTATTTTCAGTTCTTCTTGTACAGTTTACGGTCAAGCTGAAAAAATGCCAATTACAGAAGATGCTCCGGTTCAAACTGCCATGTCTCCTTACGGAAATACAAAACAGATTGGAGAAGAAATTATTATAGATACAGCTAAAGTTACCAATATCAGCGCTATTTTATTGCGTTATTTTAATCCAGTTGGAGCGCACGAATCTGTAGAAATTGGAGAATTGCCATTGGGGGTTCCTCAAAACTTAGTTCCATTTATTACACAAACGGGAGTGGGTCTACGTCAGGAATTATCTGTTTTCGGAAATGATTACCCAACGCCAGACGGAACTGCAATTCGCGATTATATTCACGTAGTAGATTTAGCGAAAGCACACGTAATTGCGTTACAGCGTTTGTTGAATAAAAAGAATTTGGCAAAAGTGGAGACTTTCAACTTAGGAACAGGAAAAGGAAGTTCTGTTCTTGAAGTCATTCATAGTTTTGAAAAAGTCAGCGGTAAACAATTGCCTTATAAGATGATGCCTCGTCGCGAAGGTGATATTACTGAGGCTTATGCAAATACAGACAAGGCAAATAATGTCTTAGGATGGAAAGCTGAACTAAGTCTGGATGAAGCGATGGCAAGTGCTTGGAAATGGGAACAAAAAGTGAGGAATAAGTAATTTTTTAATAAAATTATAAATTTTTAAAATCCCAGATTATAGTAATATAGTTTGGGATTTTTTTTAGCTATTAATTATCATGAAACAAAGTTTAGATTATAAATTAATATTTGCCCTAGCGGCTGTTGGAATTGTTTGGGGAACTACATTTTTAGGAATTAGAGTTGCCGTTGAAACGATTCCGCCTTGGTTTGTAACTTCAATTCGTCAAGGTCTTGCGGGATTTATTATGATGACCATTTTATTATTCAAAAAAGAATTAAAATGGATTGGCTGGGAGAATTTTAAACAACAGCTTATTGCTTCGGTTTTAATGCTTGTAATTGCAAATGGCTTTACGACAATTGCAGAGCAGAATATCCCTAGCGGATTAGCATCAGTTATAAATGCCTTGACTCCAATTCTTATTTTTTTGGGCAGTATTATGTTTGGATTGCAAAAAATGAGTTTAAAGCGATTTATTGGTGTACTTATTGGGTTTTCAGGAGTAGTGTTTATTTTTAAAGATGGACTCGAATCATTTTTAGATGTTAATTACAGAACTGGAATGATGTTTATGGGATTTGCAATTTTGGCGTGGGCGGCTGGAACAATTTATACCAAAACGCATGCAAATAAATCGAAAAATATAACGCTCAATTTATTTTACCAATTTACAATCGCATCTTGTATTCAGTTGGTCTTGGCTTCAATATTCTCACCAAATCCAGATTTTAATTCTTGGAGTTCAAAAAGTATTTTTGCTGCTTTGTATTTATCAATATTTGGATCTGTAATTGCTTTCTTTTGTTATAATTATGCACTAAAACATGTTACAGCGGTTCAGGTTTCTATTTTGTCCTACATCAATACAATAATTGCTGTTTTCTTGGGCTGGTCGCTTTTAGATGAAGTAATTACGATTGATTTTATTATTGCTACAGCTTTAATTATTCTTGGAGTTTTTATTGTGAATTACAAGAAGAAGGAAAAGAAAGTTTTGTAGTATTCTTTTAGTATGTCATTTCGACGAAGGAGAAATCTTCGCAAGTAGCTCTGCAAAGTTTTTAGACTTTCTATGTAGAGTTTCTTGCGAAGATTTCTCCTTCGTCGAAATGACAAAAAGCTCTGAAAAACAAAATTTTTTCAGAGCTTTTTATATGTATAGTTTTTTAACTGAAAACTGAGACCGCGACTGAAAACTAACTACGCATTAGCAACAGCAGCTTCTTTATCAATTTTATTAATCAATCCAGTTAATACTTTTCCTGGACCAACTTCAGTAAACAAAGTTGCGCCATCAGCGATCATTTGCTGTACAGACTGAGTCCATTTTACAGGAGCTGTTAATTGGATGATTAAGTTCTTTTTAATTTCGTTAGCATCAGAAACCGCGTTTGCAGTAACGTTTTGATATACTGGGCAAATTGGAGTAGAGAAAGTAGTTGCTTCGATTGCAGCAGCCAATTCTTCTCTTGCAGGCTCCATCATAGGTGAGTGGAATGCACCTCCAACAGGTAAAATTAAAGCACGTTTTGCTCCTGCAGCTTTCATAGCTTCACAAGCTTTTTCAACAGCCGAAGTTTCTCCAGAAATTACTAATTGTCCAGGGCAGTTATAGTTAGCCGCAACCACAACACCATCGATAGAAGCACAAACTTCTTCTACAACATTATCAGCTAAACCTAAAACAGCCGCCATTGTAGATGGAGTGATTTCGCAAGCTTTTTGCATTGCCAAAGCACGTTGAGAAACCAATTTAAGTCCATCTTCAAAAGATAAAGTCCCGTTAGCAACCAAAGCCGAAAATTCTCCTAATGAATGCCCTGCAACCATTTCCGGTTTGAAATCCTCTAAAGTTTTAGCTAAAATAACTGAATGTAAAAATACAGCAGGCTGTGTCACTTTAGTTTCTTTTAGTTCTTCGGCAGTGCCTTCAAACATGATATCTGTAATTCTGAAACCTAATATTTCATTAGCTTTTTCGAATAATTCTTTGGCTAAAGCCGAATTTTCATAAAGGTCTTTACCCATTCCTGTGAACTGTGCACCCTGACCCGGAAATACGTATGCTTTCATTTGTCTAATTTAATTTTTACTTTTTTTTAAAATTGAAAATTAGTTTCAATTGGAAGGCAAAAATAATACTTTTTTATTTCGTATAATCCTTAAACATATAAATCCATGCTAATCTGGAAAATCTCAGGTTAAAAGGAGTAAGTAGAGTGATAGAAACAGCAATAATTGGAAGGATTCTTAAATCGAAATTTTTCTCAAAGAAAAACTGTGCAATACAATACGTTGCAATTCCTTGAGCAACGGTTAGCCCATAGTTTACATACATGGCGCCAAAGAAATAGCCAGGCTCTTTTTGGAATTTATAATGGCAATGATTGCAGTATTCATTCATTTTTGGAAAACTGAAATTCAGAAAAATATTTTTGTCTGTAAAAACTTTTCCTTTATGACAAACAGGACATTCGTTTTTTAAAATATGAGTTAATGCACTTGACATGATATTATTGATTTTTGTTTATACAAAGGTAATTCAGAGCATTATAAAAGTCTTTTTAGTATCTTCGCTTATTATAGCACAATAAAGACATTTTTATGAAGCGATATCCAATTTATAGTGTTCAGAATTTCAGCTGTAACGATATTCACCGCGATTTTTATGTCAATACTTTTACGGAACACTTAAAAAGTCACAGTTTTGTCGAAGAACCGCATCGTCATGATTCGTATTTGATGGTCTTTTTTACTAAAGGTTCGGGATTACATGAAGTCGATTTTGACCAGTTTGAAATCAAAAGAGGAAGTCTTTTTGTGCTACAGCCTGGACAAATGCACCATTGGAATTTGTCTGAAGATATTGAAGGTTTTGTAATTATCTTTTCTCAGGAATTGTACAATTTGTATTTCGGACAGAAGAAAATCAACGATTATAATTTTTATCATTCCATTCAAAACCGACCAGAAATGGTTTTTGAAGAAAAAGAAATCCCGAAAATCGTTCCATATTTTGATTTACTGATTAAAGAAAACAACCAAGATAACAAATACCAATTAGACAAATTACTGAATTTGCTAGACTGCATTCATATTGAAGTAGCTAGAAAATATGGAGAAACCTATTCGCATCAAACCCATTCGTACAATATCAAAATCAATAAGTTTGAATCGCTTTTGGAAGAGCATTTCAGAACTCAGAAACTGCCTTCATTTTATGCGGAAAAGCTAAATATTACGCTGAAACATTTAAACAGAATCTGCAATGAAATTCTCCAAAAAACAGCGACAGAAGTAATTATGGACAGGGTGATCCTAGAAATCAAAAGAATGCTGATTGACAAACAATTAGCCGTAAATGAAGTCGCATTCAAAGTCGGTTACGAAGATTATTCCTATTTCTCAAGATTCTTCAAAAAACAAACCGGAATGTCGCCTACAGAATTTAGAAATACTTCGCGTTGAGTTTTTTATAACCACGAATTACACAAATTTCCACAAATTAATTTTTTGCCACAGATTAAAAAGATTATTTGGATTTTTAATCTGAGGAAATTCTTCATCTGTGGCAAAAAAAATTAAAAAATAATAATTTGTGGAAATTTGTGTAATTTGTGGCTAAAAAAACAAAAGCCCTGCGAGTAAACGCAAGGCTTTTAACCAACCAATTAAATCTAAAACCAAATAGATTAGGCTTGTTTTACAAATTGTAATTCAATGTTTAAACGAACTTCTTCGCCTACTAAAACACCCCCTGTTTCAAGAGCTGAGTTCCAGTTTAAACCCCAATCTTTACGATTAATTTTTCCTTCTATGCTTAAGCCTACTTTTGTATTTCCCCAAGGATCAGTCATGATTCCGCTAAATTCAACTGGGAATTTTACTGTTTTTGAAACACCTTTAATGTTTAAATCTCCAGTTAATTCAAATTCACCATCATTAATTTTTTTGAAAGCAGAAGATTTGAAAGTTAATTTAGGATGATTCTCAGCGTCAAAGAAATCACCGCTTCTTAAATGTCCGTCACGATCTGCATTTGCAGTGTCGATCGAAGCGATATCAGCAGAAAAACTGAAATCTGCATTATCAAAACTTTCTCCTTCTGTGATTGCAGAAGCCTCGTAAGTTCCAAATTTTCCTGAAACATTAGTAAACATCATGTGTTTAACTTTAAAACCAATTTCTGAGTGAGTTGGGTCAATTGACCATTTTGTAGTTGCCATAATTTTATTTTTTAAATAATTAATTTCATTTTGATAGGACAAAGTTACGATGGCAGTTGTCCTTAAGCACTTAACCTAGATTAAGAAATGTGAAAGACCTAACAGGTTTTAAAACCCGTTAGGTCTCTTGCGATTATTTTTTATTCATGTAAAATGTCAACGCTCCTGACGGGCATTTATTAACAGTAGAAATAATTTTCTCAGTTGTAGATTGCTTTGGAGTAATCCACGGTTTTTCTTTTGGGCGAAAAACATCTGGATTGTTTTTGACACAATTAGCCGAGTGAATGCATTTTCCAGATTGCCATACAATTGTTACTTCGCCGTTTGTGTATTCTTTAGTGAGGTTATTTGGATTCATGGTTTAAAATTTTAAGAGTTAGTTTAATTTTAAAGTCAGACCAATTTTTTTACTTATAAAGTTAGTCTTCTTTTTTGAAATGAAATAAAAAAAAAGAAACGATAATAATCTGATTTCCAGATTCATTATCGTTTCAAAGTACAGGTATTAATTGTTATTTGTTTGAATTAATAATTCATCGGAATGTCCATTACTAAAAATTCAGCATCTGTATTGGCTTTAATATTTAAAGTATCAGTTCCTGAGATTCCAACCGCATCACGAGAATTTAATTCTTGACCGTTGATCGTAACATTTCCTTTTAAAACGAAAGCATAAACTCCATTTCCTTCTTTTTTGATTTTATATTCAGCAGTAACTCCAGAATCGAAATTACCCATGTTGAACCAAGCGTCTTGGTGAATCCAAACTCCTTCATCATCTGCATTTGGTGATAAAACCTGAGACAATTTGTTATGTCTGTCGGCAACATCCAAAGTGATTTGCTGATAACGTGGCGTAACATTTCTTTTGTTTGGAAACAGCCAAATCTGTAACAGTTTAGTCTGCTGATCTGCATTCGGGTTAAACTCGCTATGCTGAATTCCGGTTCCTGCACTCATCACCTGAATGTCTCCATTTTTAATTACTTCAGTATTTCCCATACTGTCTTTGTGAGCCAAATCACCTTCTAACGGAATCGTAATAATTTCCATATTATCGTGTGGGTGAGTTCCAAATCCCATTCCGGCAGCAATTGTATCATCATTCAAAACACGAAGCGCTCCAAACTGAATTCTGTCGGGATTGTACCAGCTCGCAAAGCTAAAACTGTGATAAGCGTTCAACCATCCGTGATTTGCATTTCCTCTTGATTCTGCTTTGTGCAATACTATATTTTCCATGATTTTGTCCTTTTGTTATTTTTATAGTACAAAGATACGGCCGATGTAAAGGAAAAGCACTTAATCTAGGTTAAGTTCTTTGAGGTGCTAAGTTTTGGAGGTTCTGAGGACTAAGTTTTTAGGAACAAAGGCACAAAGTTACAGAAGGTTAAAGGTTTTACCTCAAAGTAACCATACGGTTTATCATTTCGACGAAGGGGAAATCTTCGCAAGTAACTCCGCAATGTGAATCCAATCTTTGTCGAGCTTCTTACGAGGATTTCTCCTTCGTCGAAATTGTAAAAGTTACTTATTTCGGTAACGGATTTATCATTTCGATTGGCTTTTTTCCATCAATTCCCTGATGCGGTCTTTCATGATTGTAATAATATAAATATTGCAGCAATTCCTCTTTTAACTCTTCTTGAGAATCAAAATCAGTATCTCGCAATAAATCCTCTTCCAGAGTTCTCCAAAACCTCTCCACCTTGCCGTTTGTCTGTGGGCGGTAAGGTCTGGTGTATCTGTGTACGATCCCGAGCTCCATCAGCATTCTTTCGAAAGGATGCTGATTTTTTACCTTGCTGGTTTTAATTCCAAATTCAGCTCCATTATCAGATAATATCTCTTCAAATTTTATTTC
>NZ_FMVC01000006.1:295295-421741 GCF_900101855.1 Flavobacterium anhuiense | reverse complement strand
TGAAGCTTTCTTATCGCTTCAGTTTCTCAACTTTTTCTTCCAATCTTTCAATGAGCTTCCGTGTTTTGCGGGGTGCAAATGTAAAAAGCTTTTTCTTTTCCCGCAAGCTTTTTCCAATCTTTTTTTTTCGAAAATCTCTTTTCTCAAATATCTTAAAGCTGCCGGAATGTCTAAGAGCGTTTTTCGCCGTTGCGGGTGCAAAAGTAGAACCTTTTTCCGCTTTTCCAACACTTTTCCCAGACTTTTTTCAATCTTTTTTCAAGTTATTTCTTAACTGTCTCATAACAGACGCTTTACATTTTGGATGTTTTTCACCGAGCGTAAGGTTTTTCCTGATACAGCCGCATTTTTGATATTTTTAAGCGCTTCTGATTTCTCGATTCTGAAGAGTTTTCAGCTTTTCCACCTCTTTTCTGAGAAGATTTCAGGCTCCAAAGCTTCTTCTTCCATCTTTTTTATTCCCCTAAAGGCACTAAGACGCCAACTCCGATCCTCCTTTTTCCTCTGGAAACCGGCGCCATAGCCCCGATAGAAGCGGAAATCCTTTTTATGGCGGGGTTCGCCATAAAAAGATTGCAGCGAATAGCGGGAAACAGCTCCTTATCAATAGCAAAACTGCAATGGTGAAATTCCAAATCGCAAAACTTTAAAGGGCTTCGGCTTCACTCAGCATGACAGTCGAGGGTTTCTCCTATATATATGTAAAAAAAAAAAACTGGCAGGTTTTAAAAAACCGACGGTCCAAAAATAAGAGATAGTCGTAGGTAACACAATAAAACTATACTTATATATAATAGAGTAAACTTCTACATATATATTGTATGTATTTTTGTAATCATGTATATTTGCATTCACAAAATTATAAACAATGATCAAGATTACTTTACCCGATGGGTCAATTAGAGAGTTCGCTTCAGGCGTAACTCCAATGGAGGTCGCTAAAAACATTAGCGAAGGTTTTGCAAGAAATGTTATTTCTGCATCTTTTAATGGTACAACTATTGAAACCGAGACTCCATTAACGACCGACGGTAATCTTATTTTATATACCTGGAATGATGCTGAGGGAAAAAAAGCTTTCTGGCACTCAACTTCGCACGTAATGGCTCAAGCTCTTGAGGAATTGTATCCTGGAATTAAACTAACTCTAGGACCTGCAATTGCTAATGGTTTTTATTATGATGTGGATTTTGAAGACCAAAAAATCTCCGAGGCTGATTTTAAAAAGATTGAAGATCGTATTCTTGAAATCGCAAGAGGAAAGTTTGATTTTAAAATGCGTCCGGTAAGTAAAGCGGAAGCATTAGAAATGTATAAAGACAACGTTTACAAGACTGAATTGATTTCAAACCTTGAAGATGGAACCATTACTTTTTGCGACCACTCTACTTTTACTGATTTATGCCGTGGTGGACATATTCCGAATACCGGAATTATCAAAGCTGTAAAAATCATGAGCGTTGCCGGCGCATACTGGAGAGGTGATGAGAAAAACAAACAGTTGACTCGTGTATACGGAACATCTTTCCCAAAACAAAAAGATTTAACTGAATATCTTGAACTTCTTGAGGAAGCAAAACGTCGTGACCACCGTAAGTTAGGAAAAGAACTAGAATTGTTTGCTTTCTCTCAAAAAGTAGGTCAAGGTTTGCCTTTATGGCTACCAAAAGGAGCTGCTTTAAGAGATCGTTTGGAACAGTTCTTAAAAAGAGCTCAGAAGAAAGCCGGATACGAGCAAGTAGTTAGTCCACATATTGGACAGAAAGAACTTTATGTTACTTCTGGTCACTATGCAAAATATGGAGCTGACAGCTTCCAACCGATTCATACTCCAGCTGAAGGCGAAGAGTTCTTATTGAAACCAATGAACTGTCCTCACCACTGTGAAATTTACAATGTAAGACCTTGGTCATATAAAGATTTGCCAAAGCGTTATGCTGAATTTGGTACTGTTTACAGATACGAGCAATCTGGAGAACTACACGGTTTAACTCGCGTAAGAGGATTTACTCAAGACGATGCACATATCTTCTGCACCCCAGAGCAATTGGACGAGGAGTTTAAAAAAGTAATTGACCTTGTATTATATGTATTCGGTTCTTTAGGTTTTGAAAACTTTACCGCTCAGATTTCACTTAGAGACCAGGAAGACAGAGAAAAATACATTGGTACAGATGAAAACTGGGAAAAGGCTGAAAATGCAATCATTAATGCAGCAAAAGACAAAGGTCTAAATACTGTTGTAGAATATGGCGAAGCAGCATTTTACGGTCCGAAACTGGATTTCATGGTAAAAGACGCTTTGGGAAGACAATGGCAGTTAGGGACTATTCAAGTAGATTATAATTTACCTGAGCGTTTTGAATTAACCTATAAAGGTGCTGATAATGAATTACATCGCCCTGTCATGATTCATAGAGCTCCTTTTGGATCTATGGAGCGTTTTATAGCAATTTTACTTGAACATACTGCAGGAAATTTCCCACTTTGGCTAATGCCTGAACAAGCTATTATCTTGTCTTTGAGCGAGAAATACGAAAATTATGCTAAAAAAGTTTTAGATTTGCTAGAAAATCACGAAATTCGCGCCCTAATTGACAACCGAAATGAAACTATCGGTAAGAAAATTAGAGATGCAGAAATGCAAAAAATTCCATTTATGCTTATCGTTGGTGAGGAAGAAGAGAAAAACGGAACGATTTCTATTCGTCGTCATGGACAAGAAGGAAAAGGTAACATCACAGTTTCAATCGACGAATTTGCTTCGATTGTTGACGAAGAAATAAAAAAGACATTAAAAGTATTTACAGTTTAACTTAAATTAGAAAGTCATAGCAATAAAAAGTAACAGAGGTTTTCAACCTCGAGTAGAAAAAAAAGACACACACAGAATAAACAATCTTATTCGTGTTCCAGAAGTACGTCTTGTAGGTGAGAACATCGAACCTGGCGTTTTTAAAATAGCTGATGCATTGCGTTTAGCAGATCAGCTTGAGTTGGATTTGGTTGAAATTTCTCCAAATGCTGAGCCGCCAGTTTGTAAAATCATGGACTACAAGAAATTTGTTTATGAACAAAAGAAACGTGATAAAGCATTAAAGGCTAAATCTTCTCAGGTTGTTGTAAAAGAAATTCGTTTTGGTCCTCAGACAGATGAGCACGATTATGAGTTTAAAAGAAAGAATGCTGAAAAATTCTTAAAAGAAGGAGCTAAATTAAAAGCTTTCGTTTTCTTTAAAGGACGTTCAATCATTTACAAAGATCAGGGTCAGATTCTATTATTACGTCTTGCTCAAGACTTAGAGGAACACGGAAAAGTTGAGGCAATGCCAGTTCTGGAAGGAAAGAGAATGATTATGTTCATTGCTCCGAAGAAAAAGAAATAAGTCGAAAGCTTAAAGTCTTAAAGTCGAAAGTCATAAACTGACTTTTGACTTTTAACTTTTTACTTTTTACTAAAGATATAAGTAAGTAAGAATAAATTAAAACACTAGGAAAAATGCCTAAAATGAAAACAAAATCTAGCGCTAAGAAACGTTTTAAAGTTACTGGCTCTGGAAAGATTAAAAGAAAGCATGCTTTTAAAAGTCACATCTTGACTAAAAAATCTAAAAAACGTAAATTAGCTTTGACTCACTCAGCGCTAGTTCACCAAACAGATATGAGAAGCATTAAACAACAATTAAGAATTATCTAATAAGTCTAAAGTTAGAAAGTCTTAAAGTCAAAAGTAATTTTCTTTTGACGTTTGATATTCGACATTTGACTAAGATTTCTTTAGGTTAAAAAATTATTTATATAACCTTGGAGTATGGCTTTAAGTTCCTTTGATTCAATTCAGGACGCCTGCTACAAAAAAACATTAAAATTATGCCAAGATCGGTAAATTCAGTTGCTAAAAGAGCAAGAAGAAAAAAAATAATGAAGCAAGCCAAAGGTTTCTTTGGTAGACGTAAAAACGTTTGGACAGTTGCTAAGAACGCGGTAGAGAAAGCGATGAGCTACGCTTACCGTGACAGAAAACAGAATAAAAGAAATTTCCGTTCATTATGGATTCAACGTATTAACGCTGGAGCTAGATTAGAAGGAATGTCTTATTCTCAATTCATGGGGAAAGTTAAAGCTAACGGAATCGAATTGAACAGAAAAGTTCTTGCAGATTTAGCTATGAACCACCCTGAAGCTTTCAAAGCTATTCTTAATAAAGTAAAATAAAACGTTTTATAAACTCAATTTAAGATTACTTACTTATTATATAAAAACCATTCGTTAAAGCGAATGGTTTTTTGTTTTTTGACCACATATTATTATATGACTAAATAATAAATTAAATTTACTTAAAGTAATTTCTACAAAATGCAAGACGCACTTATCCATCATATTCAAAAGTTTGTACAACTTGAATCTCATGAGATCGATGTACTCGAGAGTTGTCTTGGTCTCTCACAGATTAAGAAAAAAGAACATGTTCTACAAGAAGGACAAATATGCAATACAATGTATTTTGTTGTAAAAGGCTGTATGCGTCAATACATAATTAACTCTAAAGGTACTGAACAGACTCTTCAATTTGGAATAGAAAATTGGTGGATTACCGACTATTTAAGTTATCATAACCATGTTCCGTCTCATTTTTATATACAAGCTGTTGAAACTACTGATGTAATTGCTATTGAAAAATCTGTTTTAGATTCTTTATTAATTCAAATTCCTAAACTCGAAAAATACTTTAGAATTGTAGCACAAAAAGCTTTTGGGGCTGCACAAATGCGTATTAAATTCTTGTTTACCATGTCTGCCGAAGAACGTTATAATCATTTTAAAAATTTGCAACCAGACTTCGTTCAACGTGTTCCTCAATACATGCTTGCCTCCTACTTAGATTTTTCGGCCGAATTTATGAGTAAAATAAGAGCTGGAAAAGTGTGATTTGAATTTCTTGAAGTAGTTCAAGTTTTTAAGAGTATACATTACTGACCTTTGTAATGAACTTTTAAAACACATAAAAATGAAACCAAGAATTGTTATTCCGAATGCAGCTCCAGAGGCTTATCAAGCATTGATGAATTTAGAAAAATATATTTCATCAACTTCATTAACACCTGTACACAAAGAATTAATTAAAATCCGCGCTTCGCAAATTAATGGCTGTGCATTTTGTATTAACATGCATACTGCAGACGCTAGAAAGCATGGTATTTCTGAACAAAGAATTTATTTAATTAGCGCTTGGCGCGAAGCAGATTTTTATACTGAAGAAGAAAAAGCAATCTTAGCATTAACAGAACAGGTTACATTAATTGGCAATCATGTTTCAGATGAAGTTTACGAAAATGCTGCTAAATTATTTGATGAAAAATATCTTGCAGAGATACTTTTAGCCATCATTACAATTAACTCTTGGAATAGATTAGCCATTACAACTGGAATGCGTGCATCATAATTTTATAAAGATAATATTTATATCATTTTCAAACTTTAACAACCCTCTCTGTGAGGGTTTGTTTGTATATAATTGTAAATGAACAGTCAAAAAATAGCGAATTCATCTTTTTACAAAAACAGGTATTTATACTCTTTCACAGGAACTGATATTTTTTATTTTTGGCGCATGATACCGAAAAGAATACAATTTACACTCTATATAATTTTAATTTTTATAGTTTTTTTTTCCTGCCAAAACCCCAAAAAAAATACAGCAAAAATTACAAATGACAAGGCCAAAATAGAAAAAACAATACATGCAGCAGACTTATTCTACAAAAATAAAAAGTTTGATAGTGCATTTTATTTTTACAATAAAGCAAGAACAAAATGTAACCCTAATAAGGATGCCAAAAGTTACGTTTATTGCATGTATTACATGTCCGAAATTCAACAAAACCATGAGGATTTTATTGGAAGCACTATTACCGCAAAAGAAACAATTCCTTATCTTAATAAAATAAAAGATCCAAATCAAGTATGGAATATCTATAGCGTTTTAGGTAGAAACTATTATTATACTTATGACTATCCAACTGCTATTTATTATTACTCCAAAGCATTTGTTTTGAAAGTTGACAGAATCAATACACTTGAAGCAAAAAACAATATTGCCGCTATTTATCTTGATCAAGGCAAGTACAATAAAGCATTGAAAATTTTCTTATCTATAAGCAAAGAAAAACTTGTACTGCAAAATCCCATATATTATTCCAAAATACTCGATTATATTGGCATTTGTTATCTCAAACTAAAGAATTCGAAAGCTTTAACTTTTTTTAAAAAGAGCATACAAATAAACTCTGCAACAAAGCATGAAGAGGGTTTAGGCAAAACATATTATAATCTTGCTGAATATCATCATAACAATAAGGCTTTATCGATGATGTATGCCAAATTAAGCTACAAAAATCACACCTTATCTGGTAATACTAATGATCGCTTACTTGCTTTAAAATTTATTATAGAAAACACTGTTTCTCCCTCAGAGATAAAAGAAAATGCTCTTCTTTATATAAAAGAGAATCACCGCATTTATGCCTTTAGACAAAAAGCAAAAAATCAATTTGCCAAAATGAAATATGATTCTAAAAGGGAAAAAGATGAAAATTTAAAATTAAAGGCTCAAAAAATCAAAAACGAACTCCAATTGGAAAAACAGGAAAGCAAAAATATTATTTCATATATTATAATCATATTAGCATCATGCTTGATTGTATTCGTATATTATTATTTAACTGCACGAAATAATCGCCAAAAAATTGAAGCAACTTATCAAAGCGAAACGCGAATTTCAAAAAAACTGCATGACGAATTAGCTAATGACATTTATCATACGTTAGCTTTTGTTGAGAATAGAAATCTTTCTGCTGAAGAAAACCGAAATTATTTACTGAAAAAGCTAGATGATATCTATTCTCGAACAAGTGATTTATCGAAGAAAAACATTCCGACTTTAAGCAACCAAAATTTTACAATTTCACTTAAAGAGATGATTTCTGGATTTAGTACCTCTAAAATAAATCTCTTAATAAATGGTTTAGATGAAATTTCGTGGGATCAACTTGATGAAATGAAAAAAGTATCGGTTTACAGAATCATCCAAGAATTGCTGGTAAACATGAAAAAGCATAGTGATGCTACTTTAGTTGCCATAAGTTTACAAAAAGGAAACAATACTATTATAATTAACTATACCGATAACGGAAAAGGAATTGATTCAAACAAAATGGTTCACAAAAATGGCTTGCATAATATTGAGAATCGAATTCGAGCCATCAAAGGTGAGGTCGAAATCGGTTCAGATTTTGGAAAAGGTTTTAAGGTCTTAATTAAATTTCCTGCGTAATGATTAAAAACCCGTTTCCCTTTTTTCAAAAAAAAAATATTCTTTTTTGTTTGCTAATCATCTGTTTGATTCTAGCAACTCTATTTTTCGCACAGTTTTTTGAAACAGAAAAAAAACAAAAAAATTACCACAAAGCTGGTCTCTCAATTAAAATAAAAAAAACATCAGAAAAAGCTCAAGCTTTTTTTAGTGCTGGAAAATATGACAGTGCTTATTTTTACTTCAACAAAACGCAATTGCTCTGTGATCCTAAAGAAGATTATCCTGATGAATATGTTAGTTCATTAAACTACATGGTAGAAATTCTACAACGATATGGCAATTACTATGAAGCAGAAGATAAGCTTATAAAAGCATTTCCTTATCTAGAAAAAACATCTGATAAAAAGCATGGCACTAATGCTTACACGTTTATGGCTTATAATTATTTTTATACCTACAATACCGAAAAGGCACTATATTATCATAGAAAAGCATTAAAAAGAGCAAAATCTACCTTTAGAAAAGCACGAATACTATCTGAAATTGCATTTGTTTATGTTCAACAAAAAAAATACCAGGAAGCGAAAGATGTATTAGAACCAATATCCAAGTGTAAAATTGCAGATAAAATCACACCTTCAAATACAAACCTTGTACGTTCTGCTATATTGTATAATTTAGCTCTTTCCTACATAGGTCTTGGAAATCATAAAGAAAAAGCTTTAAAGTGTCTTAACGAAAGTTTAGAATTAACTATTCCGTACAATAATGATTTTGAACTAATTGCCAATTATTTTGGTTTTTATAAATATTACTCAAAATACTACAATGCAGAACTAAAAAAAATTTACGCAGAGAAATCTTATTATGCTGCAAAACGAGCAAAATCAGCAGGAAATGAGATTAACAGAGTAGCCGATCTACTTGAGGCAGACATGGCTGAGAATTCAAAAAAACACTGGGAAATTTATACAAGAAAAAATGATAGTCTCTATATAAGTAGAAAAATAGCAAAAAATCAATTTGCTGACTTAATATACAACTCAAAGAAAGATAAAGAAGAAAATCTAGAACTCAAAAACCAAAAAGCAGAAAAAGAATTAGAACTGCAAAGACAAAAAAACAGCAGCTACATCTCTTATATTGTAATTTTTATTAGTATTATCAGCTCGGTGTTTATAGTTTTTTATTTAAATACGAAAGGGAAAAAAGAAAGTAACAATGAAGTTTTCAGAAACGAAATGCGTATTTCTGAAAAATTACAGCTTGAGCTTGAAAGGGATATAGACAAAATTTTGCTTTTTACGATAAAGAGCGACTTAGAAAAAAAAGAAAACAAAGAAAAGCTCCTCTCGCATTTAAACAATATTTACTCTATAACAAGAAAGGTCTCTAGAGAAAATAGTGAAATATTGACTAATGAAAACTACGAAATAGGACTGAAAGAAATGATTGCCAGCTACGCAAACTCCCACTTAAATATCATAATAAATGGCTTAAATACTTTTTCGTGGTCCAAAATTGATCGGGTAAAAAAAATAACTGCTTTCCGTGTTATCCAAGAAATTTTTGAGCAGATGAAAACATTAAACAATGCGTCACTAGCAAGCATAACTTTCAAAAAAAATGAAAAAAACATCTTTATAACTTACACGGATAATGGAACAAAATTTAATGGTGAACAATCAATTTTACAAAAAAGACTACAAAATGTGGAAAACCGTATTGAAACAATAAAAGGAACAATTAATTTTGATGCAAATTCAGAAAGTGGTTTTAAAATAAGTATCAAATTTCCTATATAATACAATTATATGTTTAAAAAAGTTTTAGTTGCCGAAGATTTAGACAGTATCAGCCTGGCAGTAGTTCAAGTACTTGAAGAATTACAAGTTCCTGTAATTCATCATGTGAAATATTGTGACGAAGGTTTGCTTAAAATAAAAAAAGCATTGGCTGATAACGAACCTTATGATTTGCTGATTACTGATTTATCATTTAAATCTGATCACAGAAAAGTAACCTTAAATAGTGGCGATGAACTTATTGATGCCATAAACAAGGTACAGCCTAATATAAAAAAGATTGTTTTTTCTATAGAAGATAAAAGCTATAGAATTAAAACTCTTTTTAATGAATTAGGCATTAATGCTTATGTTTCTAAAGGAAGAAATAGTATTGCTGAGTTAAGAAATGCCATTGAAAGCACCTTTAATAATGAAGAAAAAATACTTTCTTCTGATTTGTCTTTTAATTTTAATGACAAAGCCTTAATCGAAATTGAATCTTATGATATTTCTATTTTGAAGCTTTTATCACAAGGATATATTTTGGAAAGCATTTCTAAGGAATTTAAAGATTTATCTATAACACCTAACGGAACAAGCAGTATTGAAAAAAGAATCAATAAACTGAAAATCTATTTTAAGGCTAACAATAATGTGCATTTAATTGCAATCGCAAAAGATTTCGGATTGGTGTAATTTTTATGGCGCTTTACGGGTTTCCGTAAGGATTACACTTTTGATACCGTTAAATTTGTAATAACCTATTAACCTACCATGAAACCGAAAAGTAAAGCGAGTATTATATTCTCCAAAATTAATACTACACAAAATAAAATTATTATGAAAACAATGTTACTCTGCCTTTTTTTATCAATTAGCTTTGCCTTTGTTTCTGAAAAAACGGGCTGGCTAGAAATTGATTGGAAAATTATATTTATTCCAGCATTATTAGTATTGCAAATTATAATTATCGGAACTGCGCTAAAAAACCGATACAAAAAACATTAATTAATTTTAAGAAAGGCTTGATTATTGCTGAAAAAGAAGGTTCATATCTTTTTCTATAAATTTTTACATGAAAAAAACTCTCAGCCTCGTCTTATTATTTTTTACCTTTTTATCTTTAGCGCAGACCAAAGTGGTATCTTGGAATTTAGAAAATTTTGGAAAATCCAAATCTGACATCCATTTAAATTATATTGCCAAAACAATTTCTAATTACGATATTATTGCAATTCAAGAAGTTGTTGCTGGAATTGGTGGGGCCCAAACTGTTGCAAAATTGGCATCATTACTTAATGAAAAAGGAAATAAATGGGATTATAAAATAAGCGATCCTACTTCTAGCAGCAGTTACAAAACTGAACGCTATGCTTTCATTTGGAAAACCAACAAAGCCAAATTAAAAAGCAGACCTTCGCTCGAGAAAAAATTTAGTGTAGAAATTGATCGGGAGCCCTATTTCGCCACATTCGAAATCAACAAAAAGACAATTACACTGGTTAATTTTCATGCCATAACGAAAAAAAAACAGCCCGAAACCGAAATCAAATATTTCAAATTTTTACCAAACGAATATCCCCATTTAAACCTTATTTTTTTAGGCGATTTCAATTGTCCCGAAAAACATTCTGTTTTTAACCCATTAAAGAAAATGGGATATGCATCTTTATTAAAAAATCAAAAAACGACTCTTAAACATCAATGCAAAAGCAATATTTGTCTTGCATCTGAGTTTGACAATATCTTTTATAAGACATCGAGTTTAAAAGTTTTTAATTCTGGTATTATTAAATTTTACGAAGATTTTGATTCACTGCAGAATGCAAGAAAAGTATCCGACCATATTCCAATCTGGTTTGAATTTTCTTTAAACTGATTTATGTTTTAAGCTTCTTTTTTCTAGCCGCCGGAAACAAAACGTTATTCAAAATCAATCTATAACCTGGAGAATTCGGATGTAAATCTAAAACCGTCGGTGGATCTCCAACTTGGTGTTGAAAATCTTCTGGGTCATGTCCTCCAAAAAAAGTAAACATCCCCTTGCCTTTTTCTCCATGAATATATCTTGACTCGCCGTTTAATTCGCAGGTTCCCATGATCAAGATATTCGATTTTATTAATGAAGTATCAAATGAAGTGGTTTGTCCCATGAAACCTTTTACCAATTGTGTATGATTTTGACATAACATACTCGGAATCGGATCCCATTTTGCAGAAAACTCCATTAAAGTAAAATAATCTTTCTCCATCAATACTCTCCTTTTCGTTGTCATATCGATATCTGAAAACTCATAAACTTCTGGTCTTCTTTCAAGAGTAAAATTCTTGAAGGCAAACGAGTTATTATAATTCAATTTTGATTGATAGTTAGACTCACTTGGATCGCCGTCAAACATTGTTTCGCAAATATCCACACCATCAGCTGCAAGTGCGATATCAAAACTATCTGTAGCAGAACACATAGCAAACATAAAACCTCCGCCAATTACAAAATCTCTAATCTTTTTTGCAACCGCTCCTTTTTCCTGAGATACTTTTGCGTATCCTAGTTTTGCAGCTAAGGCTTCTGCATCCTTTTTTTGATCAATATACCAAGGAGTATTTTTGTAAGCTGCATAAAATTTTCCGTATTGCCCAGTAAAATCTTCGTGATGCAGATGTAGCCAATCATACATTAATAATTGGTCACTTAAAACTTCTTCATCATAAATTGGCGTAAAAGGAATTTCGGCGTAAGTCAAAACCAAAGTCACAGCATCATCCCATGGCTGTTTTCCTTTTGGAGTATAAACCGCTATTTTAGGAGCTTTTTCCAAAATCACCGATTCCATATTTTGTGAAGGACTCGAAATTTCATTCAGAATAGAAGCTTGTTCACTATCTGAAATCACTTCAAAACTAACTCCTCTTATTTTACATTCTTTTCTAATTTCATCAGCATCAGGAAGTAAAAAAGAGCCTCCGCGGTAATTTAAAAGCCAACTTGCTTTATAATCCCTGCTCAAACACCAATAAGTAATTCCGTATGCTTTTAGATGATTTTGCTGCGTTGTTTCGTCCATCGGAAGTAAGATAAACGAAGCTCTAGCATTAAATGTTGCTAATAGTATAAAAATGTAGAATAAACTCTTATTCATCAGAAAATTATTTTAGTAAAGATATAAAAGGATGCACCAAAAAAAGAATGCTTACAATCTTTTCTGACATAATAGAATGTTAAAAAAAAAACTTGGAAATGAAAGATTCTAAACATGAAAAAACAGGTAAAAACACCTATAATTTGATAGAAAATTCTCTATAAATTTGCTATCCCAAGTTCACAAAAACTAATCGCTGTAAAAAATTAACCACTATGAAGTTTAATGAAAGCAACAACCAACAAAAGGGTTTAAATATGATTCAAAAAATAGGTTTATGTGTTCTTGTGATAACAATCATATTATATTATGTACTGTCCATTCAGTTTTTGACAGCATAATTTTCTAAATTGTTAAGACTGCCAATTCATTCTGGATCGCATAGACAACCAAACCAGCAATATTTCGCGATTCTGTTTTAAGCAATAAATTATTCCTATGTCCTTCTATTGTTCTCGGACTTAAAAAAAGATGTTCTGCAATTTCTGCAGTAGTTTTCTGCTGGCAAATTAATTGTAGAATTTCGATTTCGCGAGGAGAAAGAAAATTTGTTTCTAAACCGCCTCTTGTATTTTTAGGAGAAACTATGGTTTCTTGAATTGTTTTTAAAACATTTTCGTTGTAATAGAAACCTTTTTTTGCTACTTCGTTGATTGTATGAATTAAATCTTTTGGAGTGGTATTTTTTATTAAGTAAGCGACAGCGCCAACTTGAATCATATTTGCAATAAAAGATTTGGTATCATAACTGGTCAATGCAATAATCTTAATATCTGGAAAGAGTTTTCTAATAATTTTAGTGGCTTCGACACCGTTCAAGACCGGCATTTTTAAATCCATTATTATTATATCTGGTTTTATTTCCCTTTCATTCAACTGTGAAATAAGCTCATCGCCATTTGGAGCTTCAAAAATAACATCTATATTTTCTTCTCTCTGTAATAAAAAAGAAATTCCTTTTCGAAACAAAATTTCATCATCGACTAGGGCAATTTTGATAGCAGCATTCATCTTATTTGTTTTTGGTCGTTTAATTTGGTTTATCGAAATTACAAAATATGATTTAGAAAAAGTCTAAATACCCCACTTTATTGACTAAAAACCTTAATAAAACACATAATTCCAGCTAAAAAGTAAAATTTACAACAATACCATTATTAATTTCAGAGTTAATTTCTATTGTTCCTTCCAAAAACGATATGCGGCTATCTATATTTTTCATTCCTAGACCTTTCTGGTTTTCAGCATTTGAACTATCAAAACCAACACCATTATCTTTGTAGTTGCAAGTATTTATTCCGTTAACATTAGCAAACGAAATCCATATTTCTGAAGCTTTTCCGTGGCGTATAGAATTATTCATAAGCTCTTGTAGAATTCTAAAAACATGCAGATGCCTGTCTATATCTTTCTCATCAAAATCAATTTCGTTTTTATAATGTGTTTTAACCGATTTACTGCTTTCAAACTCCCCACACAATTCCTCGATACCTGCATTCAATCCAAATTTTTCAAAAACTGGCGGCAACAAATTGTGTGCAATTTTTCTAGAATTATCTAATGCCTTTGTTGTCAAAGCAATAATATTTTCTGTAATTTCTGCTGTTTCAGCTTCAGTTAAGTTTGGCGCTGTAAGCAAATGGCTGTTTAAGGAAACAATGTTCAATTTTGAACTAATATCGTCATGAAGATCCTGCGCAATCCTTTTACGTTCTTCCTCTTGGGTTACAATTATAGCGTGTAGTTGTTCCTTTTGATATCGAAGTATTAAATCTATTTTTTCTAATTCTTTCTGAATGATTTTTTTCCTAGAAAAGTAAAAGAATATAATCAATGCCACTGCAACAATTATAAAAAACAAAGAGATGTATAATATTATGGCTACGAGTTCTTTCTCAGGAATATAACCTGTATTCATATCTGTTCATTTTATATTATACAATAGAATCTAGTTCTGTAAACTTTTTCTCGAAAAACTTTTTAACCATTCAAATAAAATAATCAAATAATAAACTATTAATAAAAAAGCATTTAATTGCCAGCTCAAGTATTTTAAGTCAGCACTTAATCCTGTTGAAAGATTGCCAATTAAAAATAAGACCGTGCTAGCCAACAAATAAAAAACTATCCCCATACTTATATAATAATACTTTTTGTTTTCTGTAAGCATATTATAAAAATGAAGTAATGCAAAAACAACAATGAGCAAAGAAGTTAAAGTAATTCCAAATAAATTAAACTTTAAGAATTGACTTGAATCTATTACAAATTGGATTAATAAAATCAATAAAGCAATTATTAATGAGGTCTTGACGAATATTTTTTGAGCTTTATTATAAAATAGCGAATTATAAAAAAGCCCCAGAATAATCATTTGCCCTATAAAAAAAATATTTACAAGAAATAAATTACTCATCCCTAAATGGTATACCAATTCCATTGAAAACTGCAACACAGTTGAAAAGGCCAAATAAGAGACAAAAAAAACATTAGCTTTTTCCTTGTGGAAAAAGCTAAATGTATATAGAACAAGATTAATCAATAAAATCAAATAACTTGAATATATTAAAAAATCATCCATTCTTGAAATTCAATTAATTAATATGGAGGACTTGGTCTTGCACCGTCATATACAACCTCTTCTGCTCCTTCACCACCTTCTACACCATCTCCAGTACCGTATACATTAACCCATTTACCAGTTTCTTTATCATATTCGGCACCAACAAAAAGCAATGTTTTTTCTTTCTGATCGTTTATGCCTAGATAAGCCCAAACAGCTTCTGTTTCAAGTTTTAAAACTTTTTCTAAACTCTCTCTTGGTATTAAAAAAGCTTTTACTTTGTTCTTAGAGTCTTCGATTGTGGTATCATTCTGATATCTTCTTTCCCACTCATTTGCAGTTGCTAACGGAATCTGGATAGGTCCCGGAAAAGTTTCTTCATTCATAATTTAAATTTGTTAATTGGTTAATAAAAAACTTGATAGTTTATAATTGGTTTCGCTAAACTACTGATTTTTATTAAAAAATTAACATCAAAACATAAAAAAAAGCCTTAGAAACAAGGCTTTTTTTGTTTTTTAAAACGGAACATCGCTATCGTCATCGTCATCATTTAAATTACTTCCGAAAGCTTCATTAGCAGATGGTAAATTTTTTGTTAGGAAAGGATTATCATCATGATTCATTTTAGAAGGTAAATCATCATACCCACCTGTAAATTCTTCTAGGTTATCAAATTTACCCAAATGTCCTAAGAATTTTAGACGAATATTTTCCAATCCACCGTTACGGTGCTTGGCTATAATAAATTCAGCCTGCCCTTGTGTTGAAGATGCCTCATCATCATCCCATTCTTCAATTTTATAATATTCAGGACGATAAATAAACGATACAATATCAGCATCTTGCTCGATCGCTCCAGATTCACGAAGATCCGAAAGCAAAGGTCGTTTACTAGATCCACGGGTTTCAACGGCACGCGATAACTGAGAAAGTGCAATTACCGGAACGTTCAACTCTTTTGCCAAAGCCTTTAAGTTTCGAGAAATTGTTGAGATCTCCTGCTCACGGTTTCCGCCTCCTTTACCACTTCCACCTGCAGTCATCAACTGCAAGTAGTCAATAATGATTAATTTAATTCCGTGCTGCGAGGCCAAACGACGACATTTTGCACGTAAATCGAATATCGAAAGCGAAGGTGTATCATCTATAAATAATGGTGCTTTTTCTAAATCTTTTACTTTAGTACTCAGCTGTTCCCATTCGTGTTTTTCTAATTTACCGGTTCTTAGTTTTTCTGAAGAAAGTCCAGTTTCAGAAGAAATAAGCCTTGTAATTAACTGAACCGATGCCATCTCCAGAGAGAAAATCGCAACCGCATGCCCAAACTGAATACTTACGTTTCTAGCCATCGAAAGGACGAAAGCTGTTTTACCCATACCAGGACGAGCCGCAATAATAATCAAATCCGAAGGCTGCCATCCAGAAGTTACTTCATCTAGTTTCTCAAATCCAGTTGCCACACCACTCAAACCTTCTTTACCCGCAATTTCTTCAATACGCTTCTTCGCCTGAAGAACTAAACTCTGAGCCGTTTCAGAACTACGTTTAATATTCCCTTGCGTTACTTCATACAATTTAGATTCTGCCTTGTCCAGCAAATCGAAAACGTCTGTGGTTTCGTCATAAGATTCTTCAATAATTTCAGATGAAATTCGAATCAAACTTCTTTGAATAAATTTTTGAAGAATAATACGCGAGTGAAATTCGATGTGCGCAGAAGAAGCAATTTTTTGCGTAAGCTGAATCAGATAGAAATCTCCACCGGCTAATTCTAACTTACCATTTTTCTTCAATTGCGTAGAAACTGTCAGCAAATCGATAGGCTGTGTTTCTGTAAAAAGTTGCAAAATTGCTTCAAAAATATGTTTGTGTGCGTCTTTATAAAAAGCGTCTGGCTGTAAAATATCAATTACATCATCTACCCCCTTTTTGTCAATCATCATCGCACCAAGTACAGCCTCTTCCAAGTCAATTACTTGAGGAGGAAGCTTACCTTTTTCTAGATTGATAATAGTAGTTTTGTCGACCTTGACAGGGTTTACATTTTTGAAATTTTCCATATAGCGAAAGTAGCAAAATTTAAAAAAAATATGCTAACGAGTTATAACTATTCTATTGTTTATAAATATATTTTTTGTGTTGATAACCAAAAAAAAATCCGAAACCGCAGGGCTTCGGATTTTTAATTCTATTTTATGAATTTACTCTTTAAACTCGCCCATATTGCTGTATTTGTCCATTCTCTGGGCAATTAAATCAGCTGTTGATAAGTCTTTCAATTCGTTATATCCTTTTGTAATATATTCCGCAACTGTTTTAAAAGTAGTTTCTCTGTCATAATGTGCTCCGCCTAGTGGCTCTGGAATCACATCATCAACAAGTTTTTGTTTTTTCATATCAGAAGAAGTCAGTTTTAAAGCTTCTGCTGCACGCTCTTTGTATTCCCAGCTTTTCCATAAAATAGAAGAGCAGGATTCTGGAGAAATTACAGAGTACCAAGTATTTTCTAACATATAAACACGGTCTCCGACACCAATTCCTAAAGCTCCACCAGAAGCACCTTCACCAACAATGATAGTGATGATTGGCACTTGCAGACGAACCATTTCGAATATATTTCTAGCAATAGCTTCTCCTTGTCCTCTTTCTTCAGCTTCCAATCCTGGATATGCACCCGGAGTATCTACTAAAGTAAGAACCGGAATTCCGAATTTCTCTGCCATTTTCATCAAACGTAAAGCTTTACGGTATCCTTCTGGATTAGCCATACCAAAATTACGGTATTGACGTGTTTTGGTATTAAACCCTTTTTGCTGACCGACAATCATAAACGATTGTCCGTTTATTTTACCAAGACCACCAACCATAGCTTTATCATCTTTAAAACCTCTGTCTCCATGAAGTTCTAAGAAAGTATCTCCGCAGATTGCTTTGATATAGTCTAAAGTATAAGGTCTATTTGGGTGTCTTGACAATTGTACCCTCTGCCAAGCCGTAAGGTTTTTGTATATATCTTTCTTAGTCTGCTCTAATTTCTTGTTGATTTCCTTGCACGTTGGCGTTACGTCAACGTCAGATTCTTTTCCAATAATAACGCACTTTTCTAACTGTTCTTCAAGTTCTTTAATTGGAAGCTCAAAATCTAAATATTCCATGGATTTTTGAATTTTGTTTGTAAATCGAACCGCAAATATAAAAATATTATATCATTGGCGAAGTTAATTGTTATTTAAAGTATAAAAATGCATTTTAAAAATAAGGAAACTATTACAAGTTTTCCTTCTTGTTCTGATAGTGCTTAAAAACACCGTTTAGAATAACTGTTATAATAATTATTACTGCGCCGACGTAAAACTCAACACTCATTTTTTCTTTTCCTCCTAATATGAAATAAGCCAAAACTATTCCGTAAACTGGCTCTAAATTAGTAGTTAACATTACCGTATAAGGCGTCAATCTTTGCATCACTTTTACCGAAGCAGTAAAAGCATAAGCTGTACATATTGAAGCTAAAATCAATAATAAGACCCAGTTATTTAAAGACATTTCGAAGAAATCTGCTTTAAATTTTCCTTGAAACAAAAAATAAATCGTAATAAAGAAAACTCCTGCACCAAACTCATAAAAAGTAATTACAGAAGGTTCATGATCTGAAATCAATTTTCCATTCATTAAAGTAAATAAAACACCTAAAATAATTGCGGCCAAGGCATAATAAACGCCTTCAAGGTACTTTATCTCAACTTGAAGAATCAATCCTAGACCAGCAATTATGATAAGTCCGAAAAGAACTTCATACCAAAGCACCTTTCTTCCGTAAAATAATGGTTCCAATAAAGAAGCAAAAAATGCTCCTAATGAAAATATGGAAAGCGTAATAGAAACGTTTGAAACATGAATTGCCCTAAAAAAGAAAATCCAATGAAGAGCGATCAGTAATCCGACAAAAATCAATTTTAAAAATTCCTTCACAGGAACTTGAAAAGACTGTTTTTTAAAGGCAATAAATCCACCCAAAAAAATCATCGCAATCAGCATTCTGTACCAAACCAGATTTTCGGCATCAATAGTAATTAAAGCGCCCAAAATGGCGGTAAAACCCCAGATAAAAACAATTAAATGAAGATTTAAATAACTTTTTAAATTATCGTTTCGCATTACGTAACAGGTAAACTGCTAAGATTCCAAAAACAATATTCGGAAACCAGACAGCCAATAAAGGTGAGAATGTAGATTTTTCGGCAAGTGTACCAAAGATTTTATCAAAGAATACAAATGAAAACGCAATTGCAATTCCGATGGCAAGGTTCATTCCCATTCCACCGCGACGTTTCATAGAAGAAACCGAAACTGCAATAATAGTTAAAATGAATGCTGAAACTGGGATACTGTATTTTTTATAAAGAACAACCAAATAGGTATTAATATTTCCAGAACCTCTTTTTCTTTCTTTTTCAATAAAATCAATTAATTTACCCAAAGTCAGCGTTTCAGCAATATAGACTACGGGCGTTAAATCTGATAATTCAAATTTGAAGGCAACATTTTTTTCGGGAGATTTTTCAATTACATCATTTAAATCTCCGATAGTCCTTTTTGTATAATCGTATAAAACATAAATCTTCTTTTTAGGATCCCATTTAATACGGCTTGCAGTAATTTTATATGTCAGTTTCTCTTTTTCGAAATGTTCTAACGAAAAATTGAAAGCTGTTTTTGATTCTTCATTAAAGCTATTCACGAAAATAAAATCATGGTCGTTAATCTGTCTGAAAACATTGGTGTTTTCACCACGCATGAGTTCTTTTCCGTTTCCTTTAAGATATGTATACCTAAAATTATTGTAACCTTCACTGGCTGCAGGAACAATAAAAAATCCCATTAGCAATACGAAAATCGACACAATTGTTGCCCCTATAATATAAGGACGCAGGAAACGTGTAAATGAAATTCCAGAACTCAAAATAGCAATAATCTCTGTATTATTCGCCAATTTGGATGTGAACCAAATTACCGATAAGAACAAGAATATCGGAAATAGTGAGTTAATAAAGTAAATCGTAAAATTGTAATAATAGAAAGCAATATCTCCAAACGGAATCTTGTTTTCAAGCATTTTATTTACCTTTTCCGAAACGTCAATTACGATTCCGATTGGCGCAAATAAAAGAAGCATCACAGAAAAAGTTCCGAGGTATCTTTTTAAAATGTATTTATCTATTATTGAAAGCATATATATATTGTTTGTTTGGTTCCAAGTTTCAAGTTTCACGCTCTGTAGAGAACTTGAAACTTGAGACCTGGAACTTAAAACTCTTTTAAAGTCTTTGGCTCATATTTTTAACCATCATTTCTTTCCATGGTCTAAAATCGCCTGCTAAGATATGTTTTCTAGCTTCACGAACCAACCACATGTAGAAACCAAGATTATGAATCGTTGCAATTTGCTTTCCTAAATATTCATTAGCAGCAAACAAGTGTCTCAAATAGGCTTTTGTATATTCTGTATCAACAAAAGTGTGCCCCATTTCATCAATTGGAGAAAAATCAGCTTCCCATTTTTTGTTTTTGATATTGATTGTTCCATTTGCTGTAAACAACATTCCGTTTCTTGCATTACGCGTTGGCATAACACAATCGAACATATCAATTCCTAATGCAATATTTTCCAAAATATTAATTGGAGTTCCAACCCCCATTAAGTAACGGGGTTTATCTTCTGGAAGAATTTCGCAAACTACTTCAGTCATAGCGTACATTTCTTCAGCTGGTTCACCAACAGAAAGTCCGCCAATTGCATTTCCTTGCTGACCAGCATTTGCAATATATTCAGCCGACTGGCGACGAAGATCTTTATAAGTACTTCCTTGAACAATCGGGAAAAACGTTTGTTCATAACCATATTTATAAGGCACTTTTTCCAAATGTGCTATACAGCGGTCTAACCAGCGATGCGTCATATGCATAGAACGTTGCGCATAACGATAATCGCACGGATAAGGTGTACACTCATCAAAGGCCATAATAATATCTGCACCAATTGTACGCTGAATTTCCATTACATTCTCTGGCGTAAAAAAGTGGTAAGAACCATCAATATGCGATTTAAACTTTACCCCTTCCTCTTTAATTTTTCTATTTGAAGAAAGAGAATACACCTGATATCCTCCAGAATCAGTCAAAATATTACGATCCCAGTTCATGAACTTATGCAATCCGCCAGCTTTTTCAAGAATTTCTGTCTGAGGACGCAGATATAAATGATAGGTGTTTCCAAGAATAATATCCGGATTAATCTCTTCTTTAAGCTCGCGCTGATGCACTCCTTTTACAGAAGCAACAGTTCCAACAGGCATAAAAATAGGCGTTTCAATTACGCCATGATCAGTAGTAATACTTCCCGCTCTTGCTTTAGACTGCGGATCTTTTTGTAATAAATCAAACTTCATCTGTTTCTTTTTTCAGAGCGCAAAGATAGTTTAATTTCAGGGAAAATTTATGAATTGGAAAATTTGTCAATTAGAAAATTAGCTAATATTTTCTTAATTTCAGATTCTACGTTTTAGGATTTTGATTTTCACATTTGCAATTTACTTCATTTGGGCGTTCTAATGGTTAGGCTATCCTCTATTTCCCCATTAAAAAAAAACTACGGCTAAAAAGCCTTGGGAGATGCCGCTGCTATCCCTAACGCAAACGGGTTTCAAAAAACTTAGCCAACGAATGTAAAAAGTACAAGGATCAGATTATTAAAATGTAACAGTTTCACCGATTCTTTTCATAATTTTAATATTCAACTAAAAAACTTTAGAATCATGATAAACGCAGATGAGAAACTAGACCAAATCAAGGATGATCAAATTGAAAGAAACCTTGAAAACATGAATTCTGATGCAAATGAAGATATTTACAATCAAGAAGAAAGATTAGAAGATATTGATCCTCAAGATATCTCTGGAGAAAGAATAATCAATAATGACCATCACGAATGGAAACAAAATAGTGATAAAATCGGAAATGATCTTGATGTTCCAGGCTCTGAACTTGATGACGAGCAAGAAGACCTTGGTTCAGAAGACGAAGAAAATAATTATTACAGCGAAGGAGATACTGAATAACTTCATCTTTTTTATTATACCCTCACAAAAGTCTTGCAGAAACGCAAGGCTTTTTTATTGTTCTCTTTAAAAAATGTGGACACACTCTTATAAAGAATTAAAAGCAAAACATTCGTTACATTTACTTTCATAATGTAAAAAAAATAGTAAAATTTAACAATTGCTATACAACTAAAGCAAAAAATCATTTGTCTCCCCGCAAAATAACGATTACTTTTGCTCCAGTTTAACTTTTACATATAAAATGAAGCCTAACACACAACAATTAAGCGATTTAACGATCCAAGTAAGAAGAGATATTCTTAGAATGGTACATGCTGTAAACTCTGGACACCCAGGTGGTTCTTTAGGTTGTACTGAATTTTTGGTAACATTATATCAAAATATAATGGACCGCAAAGAAGGTTTTGATATGGACGGAATTGGAGAAGACATCTTTTTCCTTTCAAATGGCCATATTTCCCCAGTATTCTATAGCGTTTTAGCGCGCAGCGGTTACTTTCCAATTTCAGAGCTTGCTACTTTTAGATTATTAAACTCTCGTTTACAAGGACACCCAACAACTCATGAAGGTTTACCTGGAGTTCGAATGGCTTCTGGTTCATTAGGACAAGGTTTATCTGTAGCTTTGGGAGCAGCTCAAGCTAAAAAATTAAACAAAGACAATCATTTAGTTTATACTTTACACGGAGACGGAGAATTGCAAGAAGGTCAAAACTGGGAAGCTATCATGTATGCTTCTGCTAAAAAAGTAGACAACATTATTGCTACAATTGACGTTAACGGAAAACAAATTGACGGAACAACTGACGAAGTTTTGGCAATGGGAAGCCTTCGCGCAAAATTTGAAGCTTTTGACTGGGATGTTTTAGAAATCACAGAAGGAAACAATATTGATGCTATCATCGCTGGTTTAACTGATGCTAAATCAAGAACAGGGAAAGGAAAACCAGTTTGTATTTTATTGCATACAGAAATGGGTAATGGTGTTGATTTCATGATGCACACGCACGCATGGCACGGTAAAGCTCCAAATGACGAGCAATTAAAAAATGCATTAGCTCAAAACTACTCTAAAGATCAAGTTGATTACTAAAACAGCTTTAAGCTTTAAGCCATAAGCTTCACGCTTATTGCCTACTGCCTATTGCATACAGCAAAAAATAAAATGAAAAAATACGAAAATACAGGAAGCAAAGATACTCGTTCTGGTTTTGGAGCGGGAATGACTGAATTAGGTCAAAAAAACGAGAATGTTGTAGCATTATGTGCTGACTTAATTGGATCATTAAAATTTGATGAATTCAAAAAAAATCACCCAGAGCGCTTTTTCCAAATCGGAATCGCAGAAGCAAATATGATTGGAATCGCTGCAGGCTTAACGATTGGAGGAAAAATTCCATTCACAGGAACTTTTGCTAACTTCTCTACAGGAAGAGTTTACGATCAAATTCGTCAATCTGTGGCTTACTCAGATAAAAATGTAAAAATCTGCGCTTCTCACGCAGGTTTAACTTTAGGAGAAGACGGAGCTACACACCAAATCTTAGAAGATATCGGTTTAATGAAAATGTTGCCTGGTATGACTGTAATCAACACTTGCGATTACAACCAAACCAAAGCTGCAACTATTGCATTAGCAGACCACCACGGTCCTGCATACCTACGTTTCGGACGTCCAGTTGTACCTAACTTTACTCCTGCTGACGAACCATTCGTAATCGGAAAAGCTATTCTTTTAAACGAAGGAACTGACGTAACAATTATCGCAACAGGACACCTAGTTTGGGAAGCCCTTATCGCAGCTGAAAAATTAGAAGAAAAAGGAATTTCTGCTGAAGTAATCAACATCCACACTATCAAGCCTCTTGACGAAGAAGCAATTCTTAAATCAGTTGCTAAAACTAGATGTGTAGTTACTGCAGAAGAGCACAACTACCTTGGAGGTCTTGGAGAAAGCGTTTCAGGAGTATTAGCATTAAACAATCCAACTCCACAAGAATTTGTAGCAGTACAAGATAGTTTTGGAGAATCTGGAACTCCAGAGCAATTAATGGAAAAATACAAATTAAACAATCAAGCAATTGTTGAAGCTGTAGAAAGAGTAATTAAAAGAAAGTAATTTTAAACTTTCTACTTATAAAAAAACCTCGAAATTCACATTTCGAGGTTTTTTTATTGCCTTTTATTAAAATAAAGCTTTATAAACTATTGTCCAGCATTTTTTTGTCCACTTAGCAAATATTCATTTAGGGCAAATTATTTATAAAAAAAGCCTTGAAATGTAAATTCCAAGGCTTCAATATTTTGTATTTTTTTTTAATTTTTTTGATAAGGATACGTTTTATCAAGATGAATCCTTAATCGTCCTTGTGTTGTATAATCTTCTGGAACAAATTTTCGAGGATTTGTAATTGACTCCGGTTTCGTAGGATCAGTAAGCTCTCCCGTTGGTCTTCTCGGAATACCCCACAATTCACTTTCATCTATGTTTGGAGTATCAGGATTATCACCTATTGGATCATAAGGATAGTATAAACCAACACCAGTTACTGGAGCGCCTGCTGGTTTCTCAATTTCAAATCTAGTTGTATATCCATCACCATCATCATCAAAATCTAAAAAATCAGGAATTCCATCCCCATCAGTATCATCTATTAATTCTTTTGGCATATTAGGATATCTTGCCGTATCCCCGTGATTATACACATAGCCATCACCATTAACATCCTCCAAATAAGTTGGAACACCATCTCCTACAGTTGCTTGTGCAGAAGCACTATATTCAAGATCAGATCGTTTTAAAGCAAATAATTTAAAACTAAACACCAAAGGTGAATATACTGGAATATCTTCATTAGGATTTCCATAATAACCTAATCCAGAAGGTAAAAACATCACCCCTGCCCCATAGTCATTATATGTAATAGTTCCATCATCACCCGCTGGATTACGAGTTCCTACCTTAAATTTCGGCATGATCTCTCCCCAACCATCTATGACTCCATTTGTAGCATAGACATTCAAATTGAAATTACGGGCCAATCCGTAAGATGTATCAAACTGAGTACCATTTAAAAGCGATCCTGTGTAAGAAACCGTAACCTCATCAAAATTACATGGGGCATCACCAACACCTTTTCTCAAAGTCAAATAATAAACTCTGTAGGTAACATCATGGTTATAAACATCTCTATATTCTAATGGATAAGTTGTCTGATCCCAAATAGAAGTCTGTGTTCCGCCAGCTGGAATTTTTGATATTTTAATATCAAAATCTGCCGTAACCTCTTCAATATAATTTGTCTTTAAATATTTTACAATCGAATCATTATCTGCTTTATATTGCTCGGCATAATCTCTTAAAGGAACAACCTCTAGCTCATCATCATCACTTTTATTACAAGAAACGATAGCAAGACCAGCAAGTAACAAAACAAAATAATATTTAAATTTATTCATTATTATCATTTTTTTAGGTGCGCAAGATACAATATTGATTTATTTTTGTAAAGAATTTAACTTGGATTTTAGAAAAATTATGAGAATAGATAAATACTTGTGGTGCGTTCGTTATTACAAGACCAGAAACATGGTTACTGAAGCTTGCAAAAAGAATCAGATCACTGTAAATGGGCAGATTGCAAAACCTTCAAAAGAAGTTTTTCCTACAGACCGAATTACGTTTAGAAAAGATCAAATTACACAGATTATAACAGTTTTAGATATTCCGCAAAATCGTGTAGGAGCAAAATTGGTTGATTTATATCAAAAAAACGAAACTCCACCAGAAGCTTTTGCACATTTGGAGATGCTAAAATTATCGAAAGAGCATTCTAGAAGAACAGGTGCAGGTCGTCCAACTAAAAAGGACAGAAGAGACATTGACGACTACGGAGACGAATTTTACGATGACGAGGAAGACCATGATGAAAATTAAATTTCAAATCCCAGATTCCAAATACGATAAATTTGAATTTCACAATTTCATTCTTGCTTCACAAAGTTTGGAATTTGGAATTTTTAAAATTGGAGTTTAAAATTATTTACCTTAGCAAAAAAAACACCATGAGCAGCAATATTATCCTAACCCATCAGGAAATCGAACATAAAATAAAACGTATCGCTTATCAAATTTACGAGACTTTTGTTGACGAAGAAGAAGTTGTTATTGCAGGAATTGCTTCTAACGGATTTGTTTTTGCCGAAAAAATTGCTTCGGCACTTAGCAGCATTTCTACCTTAAAGGTTTCTATCTGCGAAGTAAAAGTAAACAAACAAAATCCGCAAGAAGCTATACAAACTTCATTAAGCCCTGAGGAATACAAAAACAAAGGACTTGTTTTGGTTGACGATGTACTAAATTCAGGCACTACATTAATATATGCTGTTCGTCATTTCTTAGACGTTCCGCTTAAAAAATTCAAAACAGCAGTACTTGTTGACCGAAACCACAAAAAATATCCTGTAAAGGCCGATTTTAAAGGAATTTCACTTTCAACATCTTTATTAGAGCATGTTCAAGTAGTTTTCAATTCAGAAAACGGCGATTATGCTTCTCTAAGCTAAGATTTCTAAAATATCTTGAACCGTTTCTTCGACAGATTTATTATCTACCGAAACCTTATGTTTTGCCTGATTGTAGTAGAAACTTCTGTCGAATAAATGTTTCGCGATAAACTCTTTCATTTCTTCTTCATTCATATTAGCAATTAAAGGACGTTTGCTTTTATTATGCACCAATCTATTATATAAGGTATCAATTGATGCTTTTAAATATATAGAGGTAACACCTTCCCCTTTTAACAATTCATGATTATTGGCATAACATGGAGTTCCTCCTCCTAGTCCTATAATATTATTTTCAGAAGATTGCAGCAATTCAACAAACATTTCATGTTCAAGTTTTCGAAAATAGACTTCACCATGCCTCTCAAAAATCTCATTTATGGATAAATTTGCTCTTTCTTCGATGCATTTATCCAAATCTAAGAACGGAATATTTGTAATTTTTGACAAATTTTGGGCGATTGTTGACTTTCCGCAACCCATGTAACCTAACAGTACAATTTTTTTCATATTAATAAAACCTTATAAACTAAGCAATTGGAGATTTTTCCAAAAAAAAGACAAATTTATGATAAAATAGCTTGGAAACTTCAAAAAAAACTCCTTATATTTGCACCCGCATTCAAGAAATTAAATGACTCGATAGCTCAGTCGGTAGAGCACATCACTTTTAATGATGGGGTCCTGGGTTCGAGCCCCAGTCGGGTCACAAATTTTGTGATTAACAAATTAAATTTCTTGAAAGTAATGACTCGATAGCTCAGTCGGTAGAGCACATCACTTTTAATGATGGGGTCCTGGGTTCGAGCCCCAGTCGGGTCACAAAGGTCGGGTAATTTATTTTACTCGACCTTTTTTCTTTTTAGGCCATGTGGAGAAACGGTAGACTCGCCATCTTGAGGGGGTGGTGCTCGCAAGGGCGTGAGGGTTCAAATCCCTCCATGGTCACTATAAAATTTAAAAAGCCTTTAAAATGTATATTTTGCAGGCTTTTTTATGGTTTGAAAATCGTTGCGGTATTTTTTGATTTTTACAAAGGTCAGTGTTTACAAGCAATTTAGTTTCGAACCCCGTCAGGTATATCGTTTTTGCTAATAGGTTATTTTTTATAAATCAGTATTATAATATAGGTCTACAATTGAATTATCTAAAGTGTCAATATGAAATCCAGAATTCATATTATAATAATCATAAATTGTATAAAAACCTTCTAACTTCTCATTACTATTATAATGAAAGCCTACACTATCTACTCTTAATCCATCATACCATTCATCGTTAGCTTTACCATAGTCTAAGCGGCCTATTCTACTCAAAATTTGTTGATAATTTTCATTATAGTAATTAATTAAATCTTTATGGGAATTATTTATCCAAGATAAATGCGAGTTTGTTTTTTCAATAAATTTAGTAATGCTACTTTCTTTTTCTATACTAAATTCAACCTCTTCATTTAATACTTTTTTATTTAACAATATTATATCATTAAAGTCTGATTTTATACTTACTATAATAAAAATATACTTCCTCATTAAATATAAAGTCGTTTCTCAATAATGTTTGAGGTAGATTTCTTTTTTTAGCAGTTCTTAAATCTCTATATTCAACTAATTTATAATGACTCACTTTAAATAAATCTTCTACTTTATTTAATAGATGTTTCCATTTCAACTTATTTAAGTAATTTAATTTGTTTGAGGATAAATGGGTTTTAATAAATTTTCTACATTCCCATTTCCAGCCTAATTCATAATAAATTTTAGCAAGTAGATAACTTTGATTTTGATCTTTGCTATAATTTTCAAGTTCGTACATAATATCGAAGAGGGATTCTGCACTCTTTGTGGCATTATATAGACTTCCTTTCTTATGTTTATGGAAATCTTCTTTTGCTAGTTTATATCTTTTGTATATGTTCATAAAATTACCACTAACTTGTATATTTGTATGACATAGTCATATAAGTCATCCCCATTTCGGGTACATATGCTCGATAACGTAATACTTAATTTTAAATCAAATATATTGATAATTCTTTGTAACACATCAAATGAACTCGATGCTTCGTTAATAATTAATGAAAATGAGATCTAAAGTGCTATAAAAAAACTTCATAGTTGTTTTATTAATAAGAGATAAGATTTGAAATAAATATGAATTTTCATAAAATCTAAAATTTAGATTTTATTCAAAATCTCTAGATCTTCCAATAAATGGTTCGAATTCTGTACCGCCAAGGTCACTACAGAAAAAGCTATTTTACTGTAAAATAATGTTTTACATTTTTTATTGAAATTAATTTAAAATTCGTTTCAAAAAACAGCCAATAAGCTAAAATAAGTCCTTATATTTGCACCCTCATTGAAGAAATGACGACTCGATAGCTCAGTCGGTAGAGCACATCACTTTTAATGATGGGGTCCTGGGTTCGAGCCCCAGTCGGGTCACAAAAGGTCAAGTAATTATTTTACTTGGCCTTTTTCTTTTTAAAGAAATTTCAAAACTAAGAGAACCACTTTATTCCTCTTTAACTTTCCTTAATATTTCTTTTATTTACTAACATTATTTAAAAAGAAAATCCTCTTACAACATAAAAACTTTCTTAAATTCGTTGAGAAATAATTAAATCACTAATCCCAAATTAGTTTTATGAAAAACCTACTATTAGCATCATTTATAATGATGACTTGCTCTATCTGTGCACAATCTGCAACGGGCTATTTTGACAAAGCCATGAAAAAAGCTGAAGCTGGCAACACCAAAGGCGCAATCGCCGATTACACAAAAGCCATTAGCATGAATTCTAAATTCGTTGAAGCTTATCAGAATCGCGGTGTAGCAAAATTCAAGCTAAACGACTTAAAAGGAGCTCAAGCCGACTTTAGCAAAACAATCGAACTGGACAGCATGAATGCTGATGCTTTTACAGGCAGAGCAAATGTCAACTACAAACTACAGAATTATCAAGGCACTATTGAGGATTGCACCTCTTCCTTAGGCTTAAACCCAAAAGATTATATAGCTTACAACTTAAGAGGTTTGGCTTACAACAAAATTGGAGACAAGAAAAACTCTTGCAAAGATTTTACTAAAGCAATTGAACTTGGAAGCCAGAGCGCTATAAAAAATAAAGCCACTTTTTGCAAATAACGAACTCAAAATCTCAAAGAAAGGTCTGCATATTAAAAACATGCAGACCTTTCTTTTTTACCAAAGTAATATATTTCTTAAGAATTATATACCTGATTTTAGGTAAAAAATATATTTTAAATACGTAAACCTCTAATTCTCTATCTTTTTAATGTAGTTTTAAGCCCCAATCTAAGATTTTATTTTACATTTGTTGACTTAATCGCAAAAAATGATAAACAATATAAAAACTGTTTTCAGCATTAAAGATCTTGAGAACTTATCTGGAATAAAAGCGCATACCATACGCATCTGGGAAAAGAGATACAATATCCTTGAACCTATGCGAACTGATACTAATATCAGATTTTACAATCTTCATAACTTGCAGAAACTTTTAAACATTACGTTGCTGCACGAATACGGATATAAGATTTCCAAAATCGCTACATACCCTGAAGAAAAGATACCACAATTGGTACGCGAAATAATTTCAAAGAAAAATTCTCAAAACTACGCCATTACTTCTTTTAAAATGGCGATGATGAACTTCGACCAAGAATTATTCTTCAATACATTCGATTGGCTTATTACAGAAAAAACGTTTAAAGAAGTTTTTAAAGAACATTTTTTACCTCTTTTAAAAGAGCTGGGATTATTATGGCAATCTGAAACCATTACTCCTGCTAATGAACATTTTATGAGTCATTTAATTAAGCAGAAAATATTGATTTACACAGAAAGCCTACAGATTAGAAAACCAACCAAAACTGATCGAATTTTTGTTTTATCGCTTCCGCTAAACGAAATCCATCAAATTGGATTGTTATATCTGCAATATGAAATCCTTGACAAAGGTTACAAAACCATCTATCTCGGAGAAAGTATGCCCATTGAAAACTTACAGGACTTAACAAAACATTTTGAGAATATCACATTTGTTTCTTTCATGACTGTTCAACCAGATAGAAGCGTAATCAATCAATATGTAAAATCTATGGGGCAAAAACTACTGCAGGAAAACAACGAAATCTGGCTTATGGGTAAAATGGTGGAACATATAGACCAGACGATCCTCACAGACAGAATTCGAATTTTTGATTCTATGGAAGAAACTATTAACATGCTTTAATTTATTTTTGTTTAAGTTTTTCTTATATTTGTTAAACAAATGAGAAAAACAATTCAAATAATAGGATCAGGCTTCTCCTCTTTAGCAGCCGCTTGTTACCTTGCCCAACAAGGAAACAAGGTTACTGTTTACGAAAAAAACAGTACAATTGGCGGGCGCGCAAGACAGTTTAAAGCAAAGGGTTTCACTTTTGATATGGGGCCAAGCTGGTATTGGATGCCAGATGTCTTTGAACGCTTTTTTCAGGATTTCAATAAAAAACCTTCTGATTATTACGAACTCATAAAATTAAATCCAGCCTATAGGGTTTATTTCGGAATCAATGATTTTATAAGCATCTATGATAATTTGGAAGAAATAAAATATACTTTTGAAACCATAGAAAAAGGAAGCGGCGAAAAGCTGCAAAATTTTATTGATCAAGCCAAAAGCAATTATGACATTGCCATAAAGGATTTGGTTTATCGTCCGGGAATTTCTCCGCTTGAATTAATCACAAAAGAAACAGCATTAAAACTGAATCAGTTTTTCAAGAATGTAAGCGCCAATATTCGAAAAACTTTCAAAAATGAAAGATTAATTCAGATTCTCGAATTTCCCGTTTTATTTCTTGGAGCAAAACCGAGTAAAACGCCTTCATTTTACAATTTTATGAATTATGCCGATTTCGGCTTAGGGACTTGGCATCCTAAAACTGGAATGTTTGATGTTATTCGAGGAATCGAAAAACTCGCTTTGGAACTTGGCGTTACCATCCAAACCAATTCATCAATTGAAAAAATAATTGTTGAGAATAAAACAGCAACTGGAATCGTCATTGATGGTAAAGTCATAAAATCTGATGTTGTTCTTAGCGGAGCTGATTATCATCATTCTGAAACATTACTCGAAAAGGAACACAGAATGTATTCCGAAAAATATTGGGAAAACAGAGTTTTTGCTCCATCCTCACTCCTATTTTTTGTAGGTTTCGATAAAAAATTAGAAAACATTTCGCATCATGCTTTATTTTTTGATGTCGATTTCAATCAGCATGCAGCAGATATTTACGATCAGCCAAAGTGGCCAGAAGAACCTTTATTCTACGCTAACTTTCCATCAAAAACAGATAAAACTGCAGCGCCAGACGGAATGGAATCTGGATTTTTTTTAATTCCGCTTGCACCTGGAATTGAAGATAACGAAGCACTACGAGAAGAATATTTTGAGAGAATAATTACTCGTTTTGAGGAACTTACCCAGCAAAAAATTAAAAATAACATTATCTTTAAGAAATCATTCTGCAAAAATGACTTTGTAAACGACTATAACGCTTATAAAGGAAATGCTTACGGAATGGCCAATACTCTATTACAAACTGCTTTTCTAAGACCAAAATTAAAAAGCAAAAAAGTCAAGAATCTATATTTTACAGGACAGTTAACTGTTCCTGGTCCAGGTGTTCCGCCTGCTTTAATTTCAGGAAAACTAGCAGCTGAATTAATTCAAAAATCTTTTAGATCTTAAAAAATGAAATCACTATTTGACGCCGTTTCTTTCAAATGCAGCAAATTGGTTACCAAAAATTACAGCACCTCCTTTTCGCTTGCTGTTAAAATGCTTTCGCCAAGCATTCGTGATGCTATTTACAGTATTTACGGATTTGTTCGTTTTGCTGACGAAATTGTAGATTCTTTTCATGATTATGAAAAAGAATATCTCATTGAAGATTTTGAAAAAGAATATTATAAAGCAATGCAATTAGGCATCAGTTTAAATCCTATTTTAAATTCGTTTCAGCAGACTGTAAAAGAATATAATATTACTGATGATTTGGTTCAGGCGTTTTTAAAAAGCATGAAAATGGATTTGATCAAATCCAATTATCAAACACAAGCTGAATATATAGATTATATTTACGGCTCTGCAGATGTCGTTGGACTCATGTGCTTGAAAGTTTTTGTTTCTGGAAAAGAGCACAAATACGAACAATTGAAAAATGAAGCTATGCGTTTAGGTTCGGCTTTTCAGAAAGTAAATTTCCTGAGAGATTTAAAAGATGACAGTACCATCCTGAATAGAACTTATTTCCCAGGTGTAAATCTGAATAATTTCACAGAAGACTCTAAAACACAAATCATTAAAGAAATTGAAGAAGATTTCAGAATTGCTTATCAGGGAATTGTAAAACTGCCTATTGAAGCAAAATTCGGTGTTTATACGGCTTATGTTTATTATAAAAAATTATTGAAAAAGCTAAAAAATACGCCTTATTACGAAATTGGAAATTCTAGAATTCGAGTTTCTAATTATACAAAAGCAGGACTATTAGCGCAGTCTTTTGTGACTTATAAATTGAAACTTGTGTAATCTTATTCAGTTATCGAGTTCTCAATAAAAGCCAACAGTTTGTCATTTCGACTAGGAGAAATGACAAGATTGAGAGAATCGCAGACTTAAAACCAAAATAGTCAATCTTTTTGAGTCAATCTTTTATAATTCAAAGCTAAACTCAAAAACAATAAAACGATAATTTTAAAACATCAACATTAATAAAAATGATTTCTTTTTTAATCTTTTTAAGCGTTTTTCTGTTCATGGAATGTGTTACTTGGCTAACTCATAAATATGTGATGCATGGTTTTATGTGGTATTTTCATGCCGATCATCATCAGCCGAAATATGAAGATACTTTTGAACGCAACGATATTTTCTTTGTCATATTTGCCATTCCGAGCATTGTCTTATTTTATTTTGGAGTTCAGGGCGGATTCAATTATTTGTTTTTTATAGCCTGCGGAATCACACTTTATGGAGTCTGTTATTTTCTAATTCATGATGTATTAATCCATCAACGTTTTAAATGGTTTAAAAACACTAAAAACAAATACCTCATCGGACTTAGAAAAGCGCATAAAATACACCACAAACATTTAGGCAAAGAAAAAGGAGAATGTTTTGGAATGCTATTCGTTCCCTTTAAATATTATAAAATGTAGCATTATTTGAACACGTTAGTGTTTCAAGAAAGATTTGTGATTATGAAATTACACAAGATAGTAACCGTACAGCATATCAATGCAAGTGTAGAAAACTGTTGGGATTTTTTTTCCGATCCAAAAAACTTGCAAACCATTACGCTTGATAATATGAATTTCCAAATTCAGGATTATGACGGCAAACGCATGTATCATGGACAAATTATCACTTACACCTTAAAACCCCTTTTCGGAATCAAAATGTCTTGGGTTACCGAAATTACGGCTTGCAAAGAAAACGAGTATTTTGTAGACATTCAGCAATTTGGGCCTTACAAATTGTGGCATCATAAACATTTCTTTGAGCCAACACCAGATGGCGGAACAAAAATGACTGACATAGTTCATTATGCTCTCCCACTTGGAATTCTAGGCAGAATCATGAATCAATTAGTTGTAAAAAACAAACTGAAAAGGATTTTCGATTATAGATTTAATAAAATCGAAGAATTATTTAATTCTAAAAAATAAATCGCAGTTTTTTTAATCTCGCAAAGACGCTAAGTCGCAATTTTTTTTCACAAAGGCTTAAGAGAAAAATTGCTTTGTGACTTTGCGCCTTTCCGAGCTATTTGATTCGAAATAAAAACCTTTAAAATTATTTTTATTAAGACAAACCAATGACAAAACAAAAAGTTACTTTATTTTGGTTTAGACGTGATTTGCGTTTAGAAGACAACACAGGATTATTTCATGCTTTACAGTCTAATTTTCCTGTCGTTCCTCTTTTTATCTTTGACGATGATATTTTGGACCGTCTGCCGAAAAATGACGCTCGAGTGACTTTTATTTATGATTCACTCCAAAATGTAAATTCAGAATTAAATAAACTCGATTCTTCTATCTTAATAAAAAAAGGGAAAACAAAAGACGTTTGGAAATCACTTACGGAAGAATTTGATATTCAATCGGTTTTCTTTAACAAAGATTATGAACCTTTTGCCATCAAACGCGACACAGCGATAACTGCTTTATTAAAAGAAAACAACATTGAAACTTTCTTTTATAAAGATCATGTTATTTTTGAGGAAAAAGAAATCACAAAAGCAGATGGAAACCCATATACGGTTTACACTCCATATAAGAATAAATGGTTGGAGAAATACCATTTTTTAGGCTCGACTACGGAATATGACTCTGTTCCGTTTCACAGCAATTTCGCAAAAAATAAATTTACTTTTCCTGATTTAGCCGAAATTGGTTTTGAAAGAAGCGATATAAAAGTCAAGCCGCACAACTTAACACAAATTGCCCAGTATAAAGAAACACGAGATTTTCCCGCTATAGACAGCACTTCTTATCTTTCTCCGCATTTACGTTTTGGAACTGTGAGTATTCGCAAATTGGTAAACTGGGCAAACCGAAAAAATCAGACTTTTTTAAGCGAACTCATCTGGAGAGAATTCTTTATTCAGATTTTGTTTAGCTTTCCGAATTGCGTAAATCATAATTTCAAATCCAATTACGACGGAATTCAATGGCGAAATAACGAAGATGATTTCAAACGTTGGTGTGCTGGAGAAACAGGTTATCCAATGGTTGATGCTGGAATGCGTCAGTTAAACGAAACGGGCTATATGCATAATCGCGTTCGAATGGTTGTAGCGAGCTTTTTATGCAAACATTTGCTTGTCGATTGGCGATGGGGCGAAGCTTATTTTGCCGAAAAACTTTTAGATTTTGAACTGGCTTCAAACGTAGGAAACTGGCAATGGGCTGCAGGAACTGGTTGTGATGCTGCTCCTTATTTCCGAGTTTTTAATCCCGAAATTCAGCAGCAGAAATTTGACCCAAAAGGAGAATATATCCGTAAATGGATTCCAGAATTTGATTTTGGCTATAATGAACCAATGATTGATCATGCCTTTGCTAGAGATCGAGCAATTGCGACTTACAAGGCTGGGATTTTGAAGTAAAGTTTTTGTTTTAGGTTTTAGATTTATACTCATTTTTGTCATCCTGAGGAACGAAGGATCACACTAGAAACTCCGCACAGAATGTCGCCAACTTTTGTCGATTTGCAAGTGTGATCCTTCGTTCCTCAGGATGACAAACTAAACTAAAAAAACCTTTGTCAAAGCTTGAAACTTTAACAAAGGCCTATGCATATAAAATTGGAATTTCTAAACTTCTAGTATTTCAAATAGTTATCAACCACAATCTTGGCTTTCAAATCAAACATTAAATTGTACAAACCAAAGAAAGTACGGTTCATGTAAATAAAATGTTTTGAGCCTCGATTCCCATTCATTTTTTTCAAGTTTGTATCTTCTGAGAAACGTTTTCCTAATTGGGCAATCGCGTTGAAGAATTCCTCATCGGCAAAATCGAAAGTTTCGTTTTGGAAAGGCTTTGTAAAAAGCGACAGCAAATCATGAAACATTTCGGTAAAATATTCAATTTCTGCTGGTGTATCATCTGTTCTAAGAATCTCTAATTCGAATAATTTTTGATTGAAAAGTTTTTCGTCTGTAATGACATTTTTATTAATCAATTCAAAATACGGCGTATAGAAATCTTCTGGAATCTGTTTCATACAACCAAAATCCAAAGCAATCAATTTATTTTGATCATCTACCAAAAAATTTCCCGGATGTGGATCTGCGTGCACTTTTCGTAAAACATGAATTTGATACATATAAAAATCCCAAAGTGCTTGACCTAATTTGTCGCCAGCTTCTTGATCTTTATTTGTAGCTGTAAATTCAGAAAGATGAATTCCCGTCATCCAATCCATCGTAATGATTTTCTCTGACGAAAACTCAGGATAGTAATTCGGAAAAGTGATATTTTCAATTTTACTGCAGGCGTCAACTACTTCTTGGCTTTGTTTTAACTCCAACAAATAGTTGGTTTCTTCAATCAGTTTATCTTCAACTTCTTTAAAGTATTTGTCAGAATCTTTCCCCTGCAGATTAAACATTCTGATAGCAATTGGTTTTACCAAAGCCAAATCTGACGAAATGCTATTGGCAACACCTGGATATTGAATTTTAACGGCTAGCTTTTTATCTCCTTTCTTCGCCAAATGCACCTGACCAATACTTGCTGCGTTTACAGAATTTGGATTGAACTCGTCAAAAATTTCATATGGCGTTTTTCCAAAATTGCCTTTGAAAGTTTTTAAAACTAACGGAGCAGAAAGTGGTGGAACAGAAAACTGAGATAAAGAGAACTTTTCTACATAAGCTTGCGGAAGAAAGTTTTTATCCATGCTTAACATCTGTGCTACTTTTAGTGCACTTCCTTTTAAGCTTTTTAGTCCGTCATAAATATCTTCTGCATTATTTTCGTTTAGTTTATCTCTGGTCAAATCGGGATTTACTATCTTTTCGGCATAATGTTTTACGTAGTTTACACCAATTTTAGCCCCAGTTTGAACCAATTTTCCTGCTCTTTCTATTTTTGAGGTCGGAATATAATCGATTGTTTTCATTATCTGCTATATACTTTTTCTTTGAACAAAAATTTTCCGAAATCTATCAGATGGTTCATTGGCGCCACATTCATCAACTCAAATGAGGCATTAACTGACTTCTCAATAAAAATATCGGTTTTTTCAAAAGCAGGAGATTCATCTTCCATCCAGAATTTAATAGTCAGCATTAATTGCAGCCAAGACGATTCTTGAATGGCTTTTTCCTGAAACTTCTGAAACTTTTCCTGTTCTAATCTGTAATCATCTGTCAAGATTTCAGAAACATATTCTTTAAAACTATTTCGTAGCGTAGTTAACTGCACTAAATTTTTAAGCGGATTTCTGTCAATCTTAAGCGATTGCAAAACATAACTTCTATTGGCAGTGAGGATTTCAAAGAAAGTAAAATAAAAACTCAGCATTTTATTCTTCATATCATATCCCTGATATTCTTCATTCTTGTGAAGAAGAGTGACTGTATTTTCAAAAAACAGTCTGAATATTTCTTTTTCTAAACCTTCTAATGTTCCAAAAAAAGCATAAAATTCAGCTTCAGTAAAATCATTTTCTTTGGCAAAATGATAAACCGATTTAGGCTTTTGTCCTTTTTCCAGAACTTCTTCCATATATTTTGAAACGATATCATCTTTGGTAATTACCTTTTTTTTAGTCGCCATCTTATTAAAATTTAGAATTTGCCATAAAGGTAAACATTGTTTAATTATCTTTACTAATCCTTAAACAAGTTAGACTGTTAAATATATTATAAACTATTATGGCTCAAAATGTTCTATTAACAGGTGGAAGTGGTTTCATTGGAAAACATTTGACAGATGTCCTGATCGAAGCAGGTTTTTCTGTGTCTGTCCTGAGCCGATTTGATAGAGAAGATACTCCAAGAGTTACGTATTACAAATGGGACATCAAAAAAAACTATATTGACAAAAATGCAATTCTAAATGCCGATTACATTATTCATCTTGCTGGCGAAGGAATCGTCGAAAAAAGGTGGACTAAAAGACGTAAAAGAGCCATTATAGAGAGTCGTGTTAGACCTGTTGAAATGATTTATTCAATTTTAGAGAAAAACAATAAAAAACTAGAAGCCTTTGTTTCTGCTTCAGGAATCGGAATTTATGGCGCTATAACCAGTCATAATATTTGTACTGAAACCACTGCCCCAGCCGATGATTTTTTAGGCATTACTTGCCAAAAATGGGAAAATGCCGCAGATAAAATCGCTTCTTTACATATTCGAACAGTCAAAATTAGAACTGGTATCGTTTTAGGCAAAAACGAAGGTTTTCTAAAAAAGATGATTCCCACATTTAAATCTGGTTTTGGCGCTGTTTTGGGTTCTGGCAAACAATATCTCCCTTGGATTCATATTGAAGATTTATGCCAGATTTATTTAAAAAGCATTGAAGATACCAAACTGGAAGGCCCATACAACGCCTGCATAACAGACAATACAACAAATGCCCGATTTTCTAAAACTCTGGCTAAACTCTATGATTATAGTATATGGTTGCCTAAAGTTCCCCCTTTTGTATTAAAGATTATGCTGGGACAAATGAGCGTAGCTGTATTAACGGGACAGCGTATTTCGTCAGAGAAAATTCAAAAAACCGGTTTTGAGTTTCAATTTACTGATTTAGAAAAGACGCTTATTAATTGTATAAAATAACTTTTATTTTAAAGTCAGCATAGTCTCATCGCTGCGAATAATGCCCGTTAGTTCTGTATTGGCCGTTTGTGCAATTTTTGAAGCTATCGGAGTTGGAATATGAATATTAAAATCGGATACTGCAATTGGGAAATCTGAAATGATCTGGATTCCTTCTGGAACTCTTTTAATCAAAGCGTTCACCACAATCTCTTTTGATTTTCCGCGTAAATTAAGTTTCCCTTTAATCTCATATTGTTTTGCGACTTCAGTAATATCTTTTAAATCAAATTTCTGAATTTTCCCTTTAAATATGGCTTTAGGATAGCGATTGCTTTCCATGTAGTTTTCATTGAAATGCTCTTGCATTAGATTCAATTTAAAGCGAAAATCTTTGATGACAACAGTACAAATAAAAGTACTTGTTTTAGGTTCTAAAAGTATAGCAACCTGTCTATTTACTGCTTTCACTTCTTCATACAAAGGAACAGAGGCTTCAAAATTTATGGTGCCTGTATTAGTGAAAAATTTGTCTTGGGCAATGACAGAAAAGGCGGTAAAAAGTAAAAATAATAAAGTAGTTGTTTTCATAATCGTCTGCATTTAAACAATTATGTCATTCAATTTGTTCTGATTAAAAGAAAATGAAAAATCAGATTTTAATAATCTGAAAATTGAACGGCAATACTCAGTGAAAAAATTCCGTAACCCAATAATTACACTTAAAGTTACGAAATTTCCCTATTAAAAGTTCTGAGAGTAATGCTAAAAATTTGTGAATTTTTGCCGCATTAAAGGATTGTGAAAAAAGCCCCTACGGAACAAAATGTGGTGTGAATCAATATTTTGTCTCGTAGGGTCTTTACCATAATTTTTGACAACGAATTTCTATGCTTTTACCTCTGTGCAAATTTCAATTAAAAAACCGTTTAAGTCTCTTGCATAAGCCACGATTTGTCCCCAAGGTTTTTCTACAGGTTCTGAAACTATAACTGCGCCGAAAGAAGTTGCTTTCTGCAAAACTTCAGGAACATTCTCTGTTATAAATCCAATTTCTATAGCAAAAGGCTTATCTTCTAGACTGCTTTCAATAAACCCGTCGGGTAAACTTTTTGAAGCTAATTTCTTCGAAGCAAACGAAAGTGTTGTTTCTCCTGTAATTAATTCGCCATAATCGCCTTCTGGCGTGACGAATTTTCTCGAAAAACCAAAAGCATTTTCATAAAACGCGATAGATTCTTCGACATTTTCAACGTATAAAATTGTATATCCAAACTTGACCATAATTTCTAATATTTAATATGTAATAACTAAATATAAGAAAATTTAGCTGATTTCTAGAAGCACATTATATTTTTCTAGACTTGCCAAATCTTCAATAGAATTTATATTGGCCAATTTTTCATGTTCTTCTACTTCTTTTCTAACTTCGATATGTTTTATTGCCTTTCTAAAACGGCGTACTTCTTCCAAATTTGACAAGATTAATCCTGGAACCTGAACACTTTTGCCTTCTTTATCTTTAGCAACCATTGTAAAATAAGACGAATTGCAATGTTTGATAACTCCTGTCTGAATATTTTCTGCTTCTACGCGAATGCCGACAATCATGGAGCTTCTTCCAACATAATTTACAGAAGCCTTCATAGTTACCAATTCTCCAACTTCAATAGGTTTCAGAAAGTTTACCGTATCTACAGAAGCTGTTACGCAATAATTGCCACTGAATTTTGATGCCGATGCAAAAGCAATCTGATCTAGTAATTGTAAAATATATCCTCCGTGAATCTTTCCGCTAAAGTTAGTATGCGATGGCAACATTAATTCTGATATACTAACTTTTGATGAAGAAACGGGTTTAAAATCTGTACTCATGTTTTTGTTTTTGGTATTTTTTTGATTAGTTGTATTCTATATTAGGTTGGTCTTTTTTCTTGTGTCTTTTCTCTTTTTACTTTCTCTTCTAATTCAATAATTCATTTTCATCTGAACTCGCTGCTCTTGCAATAATATTTTCAGGAAGTGACTTTTTAGCCTTTGCTCCCATTTTTTTCAATCTTTCTACGCTCGAAATCAGGTTTCCTTTTCCATCAACCAATTTATTCATAGCGCTTTCGTATTCTGTTTTGGTATCCTTTATTTTGTTTCCAATTCGAACTAAATCGGTTACAAAACCTTCAAATTTATCATACAAAGCTCCCGCTTGTCTCGCAATCTCTAAGGCATTTTCCTGTTGTTTCTGATTGGTCCACATACTGTCAATAGTTCGCAAAGTAGCCAAAAGCGTGCTTGGTGTTACAATGACAATATTTCGGTCAAAAGCTTTAGTGTATAAGGTTGGATCTTCGTTTAATGCAATGGCAAACGCGGGTTCCATCGGAATAAAAAGAAGAACAAAATCTGGGCTTTCCATTTGATATAAATCGTGGTAATTTTTACTGCCCAACTGCTCAACATGTCTTTTTATAGAAATAACGTGTTCTTTAAGAAATTCTATTTTTAAAAGTTCCGATTCTTCGTTTACCCATTTTTCATAAGCGGCAAGCGAAACTTTAGAATCGACAATCATTTTTTTACCGTCGGGAAGATTGATTACCACGTCTGGAAAAACGCGGTTTCCTTCACTATTGGTAAAACTCTGCTGTACTTCGTATTCTCTTCCTTTTTCTAATCCCGATTTTTCCAAAACACGCTCCAGCACCAATTCGCCCCAATTTCCCTGCATTTTGCTGTCTCCTTTTAATGCTTTAGTAAGATTTAAGGTTTCCTTGCTCATTTGTGCGTTCATTTCGCTCAAACCAATAATCTGCTGACGAAGCGCCGCATGATAATCGATGCTTTCTTTATGTGTCTGCTCTACTTTCTGTTCGAAAATCTGAATTTTATCCTGCAAAGGCGTCAGGATATTTTTCATATTTACAGTATTTTGTTCGGTAAACTTTGCCGATTTTTCTTCAAGAATTTTATTGGCCAGATTTTCAAATTCTTTAGTAAATTTTTCCTGAAGCTCATTAATTTCGCTTTTTTGTTCTTTATGGCGTTCCCATAAATTTTCAAAATCTACTTCTTTTTTAGAAAGCTGAATTGCTAAACTGTCTTTTTCTGTACGAATATTTTCTTTTTCAGAAATATTGAACTGAAGTTGTTTCTGAAAGTTACTTTTTTCATTTTCAAATTGCTCTTTTAGCATTTGCAATTGACCACTTAATGCATTTAATCGTTCCTCAGAAATAGCTTTTTCTGACTGAAACTTTGATGCAGAAAGCATTTTGCCTACGTAGATGCCCACAAAAAGCGCCACAACGAATCCTAATAAAAACGGTAAATAATCAGACATAACTAAGTTTGTTTTACGTAAAAGTACTCAATAATACGTAGTACTTAATTTTTAAAGTAGAAATTTCACTAATTCATTTTCAAATCCAACTAAACCAACATTTTATTTAAAAAAAAATTAAACCTCAACGCAACCTTTTTTTAAATGTGCTATCTACAAAATATAAACCTATTAAAATAATTATGAAAAAATTAATACTTGGCTTATTTGTAGCCTTTGGATTCAGTGCTTGTTCTCTTAATGATGGAAATAACTATGTAGATTGCGGAGCTAATACAGTTGTAAATTTTACTGGTTTTCCTTTCTTATGCAATTATAGTGTAAAATCTCAGCCTAATAATCCTGCCGCAGTTATTATTGCTTCTCAAGAAAAAATGGATGAGTATTTTACAAAACACGCAAACAATTGTCCAGTTGCCAGTGATCCAAATATTGATTTTACAAAAGAATATTTAGTTGGTCTTTTCGCTGGTGCCAAACCTACAAGTGGTTATGATATCGTGATTAGCTCTATCGTAGAAAATAATTGCGAAATCGTTGTGAATTACTACGAAAAAGCCCCTGCTGTTGGAGAGAACGTAACACAAGCTCCTACTTATCCTTCAGATTTTGTTTTAATTCCGAAGACAACAAAAGGAATGATTTTTAATAAAACAGTTGAAAGTGCAGACAACATGATTATTGGAAGCTTCTACAATCAATGTACTGGTGCAGACTGCCAAAAATTCTATCAGATTAACGATTATAATACTTTAAAATTCTTAAATGTTGGAGCTGGACAATATGATTTTAACCAATACAAATATACTCCAACAATTAAAAGAGGTGAATATACTTTATTATTAAAAAGCGTTCCTGCTGAAATCTTGGCTTTAAAAGGACAGACGAAAACCTACGGTTCTCCAGATGCTGCAGATCAAGGCGGAATTTATTTTGAACTGCGTCAAGGTGCAAGCGTTACAAAAGTTTATATCGACAACAATGACACTTCAGACCAAAGTGCAGAAATAAAACTTTTCAAAAAAGCGATTCAGGAAAAAATTACAAGTTTAAAATAACATGATTATGAAGAAACTCTTTTTATCTTTTATTATCTGTTTTCTTTTTACGTCAGTGATTTCTGTAAATGATTCTAAAGACGCTGCAGGATCAATAGTAAACACTTGGATATGGGAAAAATCTATCGGTGGTTCTGACAATCCTTATGTTGCAACACCAAAAACAATAGGATTTACTAAGAAAATTATCTTTACCGAAAACGGAAGAGTTATTACTTATAAAAACAATGTGGAGATTAGAAATAGTGCTTATCAGATAGAAAAAGGAAAGGGATATTTTGATCAGTCAGAACATGATCTAATTACGTTCGAAGGCAAAACTTACGTCATAGAAAACCTTGACAATCAAAACCTAACCATTGTAAGCAACAGTCAAGACGGTACTCGAACTATTTTTAAAAGATAGTTTTGTAAGCTATTTAGAACTATTTTTGCAAAATCAAATTTGAACCATTTCTTGAAAGACGAGTTAGAAAAATATATCAAACTGTGCATTAAAAATGACAGGGAGGGACAACTGAAAATTTATCAGTTGTTCTCTCCTGTTTTATATGGTATTTGTTTGAAATATATGAAGAACGAAGATGACGCGAAAGACGTTTTTCAGGAAGCATTTGTAATTGCCTTTCAGAAAATAAGCCAGTATAAATTTGAAGGAAGTTTTGAAGGCTGGCTCAAACGGATTTTTATTAATAAACTCATCGAAACTTTAAACAAAAAGAAAAAAGAGAGTTTCTTTTTAGATGTTTTTGATCCCGATACCGATTTTATAGAAGAAGAGGAACTGGAAGCTATTCCGATAGAACAGGAAAAACTGCTGGAATACATTCGAGATTTACCAGATCAATACCGGACGGTTTTTAACTTGTATGTTTTCGAAAAAATGAAACACAAAGAAATCGCCGAACTATTAAAAATCTCCGAAGGAACATCAAAATCAAATTTAAATCGCGCCAAACACATATTACAAAAGCGAATTTTGAGCATAAAAAATTTTAAGATAGCATGAAGAAGCAAAAAATAGAAGATATTTTTTCATCAATGGAAGACTTTTCGAGTGTTCCGCCTCCAGAATTGTGGAGTCAGATTGAAGAAAAATTAGACAAACCTAAAAAGAAGAAGAGAGTTGTTCTTTGGTGGTCGGCTGCTGCATGCTTATTATTAGGGTTGCTTCTGCCTTCAATTTTACATTTTACCGATTTATCTGAAAACACAAATATTAACAATGGCGATTTAGAAAACAGCAGAAATAGTATTGTTCTTGACAAAAACACAAACGATAATTCTAACGATAGAAAATTAGACCGAACTAAAAATGCTGACAAAAAAATAGATTCTTTAAATGGAAATGATACGAATAATCAATTCAATAATGAATCAGGAATTCAAGTCCAAGAGACTTCTGTAGCAGAAACAAACTCTAAGAACAAAAGCAGTAAAAAAGATTCGAAATCTAATGTAACGGTTCCTGCAAATGCTCCGAACCAATCTATTGCGTATCAAAATTTTGGTTCATCAGAAAACAAGTCGATTCTAAAATCTTCCAAAAAATCTGTTTTAGAAAACCATATAAAATCTTCAAATAAAGGAATTTCAGAAGAAAGAATTGCATTTGGGAAACAAAGCAAATTTAATTCTACAGCAAAAAAACAGCTTTCAAATTCTATTTTTGAAGAACAGCTTTCTCCAAAAAACAATAAAAATATTGCTTTTAATAATCAAGGTTATTCTACAAACAACTCTTTTGCAAACAGCAACGCATACAATTCGAAAAATTCAGTTTCCGATAAAAATGAGACTAAGCGAACTGATAAAGCAGTTATTATAAAGGACGATCTTAAAATTACTAACAGTTTGAGCAAAACAGACTCTATGCAGTTGGCCGAGCTTCAAAATTTAGAAAAAGGAATTTTAACTCCTGAAAAGGAAAAAGAAGAAAAAGAAAAAAAGGACAATCTGATCAATAAAAAAGAAAGATGGGCAGTTGCGGTTTTTGCTGGTGTAGCAAGTTCTGAAAATACGAAAAACGAAAAAACATTAGGAAACGTAAACGATTCTAAACAATCTAATTCTTATGGTGTAAAAACAAAATACAGCATTAACAAAAAATGGGCTGTAGGTTCTGGATTAAAAATTAGCGAATTGGGACAAAGCGTTGCCAATGTATCTTACGTAAGTGTCAAAAACAATGCTTTTTTTGCTCCTGCCGCTTCCTATGCCGACAGTAGTCCAGTTGCGTCATCAGATCCGTCAAGACAAGATTATCTTTTGATTTCGAATAGCACGAAAGAAGCTATGAAAAATGAAAACGTACAAACAGGTAAATTAGATCAAAATTTAAGGTATGTAGAAATGCCTCTTGAGGTTTCTTATTCTGTTTTTAATAAAAATAAAGCTAGCATCAACTTAAATACTGGAGGTTTTGTAGGTAAATTAATTTCTAATAATGTGGCTCTAGATGGGCATTCCATTGGAGAAAACATGAACGCCAATGATTATGTTTATGGTTCTACTTTGAGCAGTACTGTTCAATATCGCGTGTACAAAAAGACCAATGTTTTTGTTGAACCTGCTGTAAATTATTATATCAATCCGCTAAACAGCCAGTCATTCAATCAGTTTCAATGGGGATTAAATTTTGGACTGAATGTTTCTTTCTAAATTGAATTTGCAGTAATTTTCGCAAATGAATTTTAGTATCGCATCTCGTGATTTAGTATTGAGCAAAGAAGGCATTTTTAAGAAAGCTGATTTGCAAATAACCTCTTTTCAAAAGGAAAGCGAAAGCGAAGAATATAGCGCATTTCGTTTTCAATTAAATAATAAAAACATCTGCTATAGAGAAGCAAAAATTACCCCAACCAAAACTGGGCAGTTTGTTACTTTATGGAAACGAAATCGATCAGGAATGATTGAACCTTTTGATTATTCAGAAAATATTGATTTTGTGATTGTGAACGTTAGAAAAGATGAGAACTGGGGACAGTTTATTTTTCCGAAAAAGACATTATTAGAAAAAGGCATTTTTTCTACCGAAAAGAAAGAAGGAATCAGAGCAACGAGAGTTTATCCGCCTTGGGATGAAACCACAAGCAAACAGGCACAGAAAACACAAAAATGGCAGTTGGATTATTTTTTTAACTTTTCAGAGGAAAGTAAAATTGATATCGAGAAACTAAAAAAAGTATTTATATAAAAAAGGCAGTCTTAAAATAGACTGCCTTTCGTTTTTATAGAAAATCTCTATTATTTCTTAATGACTTTATCTTTAAAAATGACCTTATTGTTTTCCGTAACTGTATAAAAATAAACTCCTGAAACTAGATTGCCAACCGCAACAACTGCTGTGCTAACTTCAGATTCATTCTTAACACTAATTGGATTTCCAATAGCACGACCATTAAAATCGTATAACCTGATTTTTAGATCTCTTCCCTGCGTTGTTTTCACATCAAAATTCAACACGTCTGCAGCAGGATTTGGATATGCTTTTACAAAATATTTGTTTTTTCCAAAATCTGGCGTAGAAAGCACGTCTTGTTTTAATTCGAAACGAGCAATTACTGGCCCGTGATCTGAAGTTGTTGTGGTATAATTTGCAATATCATTTCTTGGATCATAAACTGCAATTGACTTCTCAATATAATCATCATTCAATTCATTTGAAATTAAAATATGATCTAAAAATCCTTGTGAACTTAAAAAACTATAAGCACCAGCTTTACTAATTTCTAAAGTTAAAGCATTATAATTAGCTGTATCGTCAACAAATTTCTGATAAGATGATGGTGTGTTTACATTTCCTACCCATGCTTCTACATCATCATTAAAATCTCCCAAAAGTATTAAATTTGAATCTGGATATTCAGCATCTAGCGCATCTTTTAGGTAGTCAATATCATACTTGCGCTGATTGTATTTTGAAATATCAGTTCCGCTATTTGCACGTGCGTGAAGATCAATTAAGTTAATTTCTTTTTTAATTCCGCCAACATTAGCCTCAACCTGAACCAAATAAGGGAGACGTCCTGATGAGAAAAAGCTATCATCATTTTTTTGTGGAGTATCTGTTCCCGGATAACCTGGTAAAACTACAGTATTAGCACGAACTTGATCGTATAAATCTTTAAATAACACTTTTGTACTTTTTACAGTAGTGGTTTGGGTATTGTAAATTACAACCAATTTTTGGGGCGGAAAATAGGGATCTAAAGGCTCAAATGAGTAAGACCAAGAAGTTGAGATTGTCTTATCGAATGTTTTTCCGTTAACACTAATTTTTTGAATTAACGCATCTAATGCTGGCTCATCAGAAACTTCTTGAACTACATAAACATCTGCGTTTAATTTGTTCATTACTTTGGCCACGTTTTCTATTTGCAGCGCATCATTTGTTGGTCCAAATTCTTTACCAGTTGCATCTTTAGCATCTGTTCCAAAAAACTCTAAATTATAACTCACTACATCATAAGTATGTGCTTTTAATATAGAAGATCCAGTAAATGAACCTATTTCTTTGTTTAAAGAGGTTCCTGTAACAGTTAAAGCACCAGAAATAGTTGGCTCTTTGGTAGTTGGAGCAAATCTTGCATAAACTGTTTTTCCCGTTAATGCATCTGCAGAAGGAACAATGATACTTGATGCGAACGAAATATTATCTAATGACAATTCGTATGAAGCGGGAGCCGCAATAGTGATATCTCCATAGCCTGCTGCTGCAAAAACAAAAGTTTGACTAGCAGAAACCGAATTTGGACTTACATCCGCAAAATCTAAACGAGGGTTAGAATCCACATATTTTGATTCATCAATAATAGCAAAATCATCAAAAGACCATTCCGCAGCATTACCATTTCCACCAGAAGTGGTTTCGTAAACCCAAGCCAAATACGTATGATCTGTCTTATAAGCTGATAAATTTATATATTCAGATTTTACATAACTTCCTGTCTCTTGCGGAAATCTTCCGTTTATCGGTGTCCAAGTTGCAGTATTTGGGTCACTGACTCCATCATAATTGGTTGAAACCATTAATTTTAAAGATGGACCATCGTAAAATTGACGAGAATAAAAAGATAATAATGGAATTTGAGTAAAACCATCTAAGCGTAATCTTGGAGAAATCAGCCAATCTTTACTAGCACCATTATCCGAAAATCCATTCATTAAAACGGCACCAGTACCTGAGTTCACATTACGCGACTGATTCGTGTAAGCCCATTTGTTTATTGGGCCTGCTTCATTATATTGAGACCATTTGCTATTTGCAAAAACATTTGCATCGTCAAAATTCTGTACAAGAGGATTTACTCCAAGAGCTGTTAAATTAACTGTTTTGGTTGTACCTCCAGTTGTTTCATGAGTTATTGTACCTGTAAAGCTTCCAACAGAAGTTGGGGTGAATTTTACATAAACTGTTGGCGTTGCATTAGAAGCGAAATCAGCTGGAATAAATGATAAAGTTGATGAGAACGAAGTATTATCTTTTGAAATAGTAAAACTTCCTGATGCATTAACTACTACATTCGCAGTAAGATCTGAAGCTCCAATCTGATAGCTTTTAATTAAAGGATCAAAATTTGGTTCAGTGCCTCCTAAGTTTAATGTATTAATTGATGGAAATATGGCAGGAGGCATAACATTTAGCGTTGTCACATCTACTTTATTAACCGATGCCTGAACATTTCCAGCAATATCTTCTGAGATAGAAAAAATAGAATATGCCGTGCTTAAAGGTAATCCTGTAAAACTTTTAATATATTCTTGAGCAGAACTTGTTACATCAAAAATTCCTGATTGTAGTGCTGCAGTTCCATTTGAATCCTGACCCGTTTTTATCTGTGCAATTGTTGGTTCAGCGCTTCCAGCTGGCAACAATACATAATATGTTTTTCCAACTTCATCTATTTTATTAATAAAATCAAAACTATCACCTAAAATATTAGCAACTTTTGGATATCCTGAAACATTTGTTGGAGCATAAATATCTTTTTTAACATCGATGTCATCAATTGCAAAAGAAGGACGAGAACCCTGTCCTGAAACTTGCCTTGTTAACCATCGTATTTGAACTATTGGCTTATTATCACATTCTGCAGGCAACGTTACCCTTATATGCCCTGTTTGCAGAGGATCGGTTTCTTTTGTGCGTGTAGTTGTATTATTCTGAAAAAAAGTTTCTGATAAGGTTATAAAATTTCCTGTCTCTCCCACACGATATTGTAAAGCTAGCTCATTAATACGATTATTAGAAGTTCCTGAAACATATGGATTACGAATTACCAATACATTATAATCCACTTGTATTCCAGTATCGTTATTTGTATTTAAAGCAAGTACTATTGATTGATCCAGATAACTTCCTGCATTTAAAAAACCTATTTTTTGATTGAAATTATAAATATTCCCACCAGCAGAAGTAGCTGAACCACCAGTAGTCATAGTTTTATCCGAGGTAATTGTAGTCGTAAAAGATGAAGGTGTAGGCAAAGTCGAACTTGTCGGAGTGCTTGCATTCCAACCTTGAAAACCAGGAATATCAGAATATGAAGTAGATGTTATTGGCAATAAGTTAAAATCTTGGAAATAAGGTACGTCTTGAGGGGATGGCATTGTTTGCGCATTTAACGCAAAGCAATAGAGAAAACCTAAAAAAGTCATTAAATGACGAAAAGAGTAATTGTTTTTCATACGTTAAAAAATAGAGTTTTTAGAGTTCAAATTTATCGTCTTTAAAGTTAAGGGAATATTACAAAACCATAAACTTAATGTTTACATTTTTATAAATATTTTTCATCAAAACTTAAAACAAGATTAAATATAATAAAATAAAACCAACAAAAAACACTTAAAACAAAACATTCTTCAAAATGTCCAGCATTCCAAAAAGCCCCGAAAACGCTACACTTCTTACAAATAATGGATTTCTAAAAACAAAAAAGCAGTAAACTTTCGCTTACTGCTTTTACTAATTCAAAATAGTATTCTTTAAAAAATATTAAACTGCGGTATAACCTCCATCCGCAATAATGTAACTTCCTGTTGTAAATGATGATTTATCAGAATTTAGAAAAACTACCAATTCGGCAACCTCTTCTGCGGTTCCTAAGCGGTTCATTTCAGATTTGGCTGCAACGGCTTGCATCATATCCTTGTTAAGATTATCTTTTAAAAGTGCTGTTTCAATATAACCAGGTCCAACAGCATTGCATCGAATGTTTTTCTGGGCATATTCTACTGCAATATTTTTTGTCAAACCAACCACACCGTGTTTACTCGCTGTATAGGCAACGCTATTTGGCGCAGCAACTTGTCCATGAATTGAGGCGATATTAACAATGCTTCCTCCACCATTTTTCTCCATTTGCTCCAATTGGTAACGGCAGGCATAAAAAACACCGCTTAAATTAAGTGCAATAACTTTATCCCAAGCTTCTGGTTCATATTCGCCAGTTGGTTTTGCCGGGCCTCCCATTCCTGCATTGTTGCAGGCAATGTCCAATCGGCCGTACTTAGAAACCGTCACCTCAACCATATGTTTATTGTCAGCAGCACTCGACGAGTCTCCTTTTATGAAAAAAGCTTCTCCGCCCTTTTCCTTTATCATTTTTACGGTTTCTTCACCGTGTTCTACATTTATATCAGCTACAACTACTTTTGCTCCTTCTCGAGCGTAGGCTTCTGCCACTGCGCGTCCGATTCCTGAACCGCCGCCAGATACAAAAGCTACTTTATTTTCTAAAAGTGCCATTTTATATATGTTTTTAAATTGATTCCTCTAATTTACGAAGATATCAACCGACATAAAAGCTTTGAAAAGAGTTTAAAATAACATTAACGCGAACCGCTAATGTTATGTTATTTGACATTAAATTGACGCAATTTTGTTGAAAATTTCGTATTGTATTATTCTTGCTCGTCCAGTTTCATATTCCCGCGGTCCTTATGATTATCTGGATGTGAGTTCGGATATCGATTTGGAGTTATATCGGAATTATGATCTTTGTTCTCAACCGTTTTATTTGCCTCTTCTTCCGTTTCAACTCCGCGGTTTGCATTTGGGTTATCTGGATTTATTTGATGAAGCGCTTTATTAATATCTTCATTCTCGTTACGGGCTCTCTCTACAATCTTTTTATCGCCATCTGCATCTGTAACCAATTCTTTATTCAATTTGGCAACTTTTAGTTCTTTGTCGTGCGAAACGTTTTTTCCTTTAGATTCATCAATATTTTTCTGCGTTCCGTTTATTTTTTTTGTTCCTAAATCATTCGTTTCCATGGTAAGATTATTTTTTAGATTCAATTTTATAATATTACGAATTGTAACCACTAAACACATTATGACTTCATATTGCTTTTCTTTTATAATTGCCATCTGCTTTTTTATTGATTACCTTTATTTAAAGCAACTTAACAACCGTAATTATTATGAATTTCTTTAAAATTAAAACTAGCTGGTCCAATTCTGAATTTATCTTAATCAAGCTTTGCATGGCTTCTGCATACATTTTGGTCGGAAGTTATTTTCATCAATTTTTCGAAAACTATTACCCCATTTTAATTTCCATTTTTACAGTTACTGTAATTTGGTTTGTCTACCAATGGTTTAAAAAAATGAAATCACAAAAGCTGTAATTGGTTTTAATTTTAGGAAAGGAACTATCTTTGCAAAAAATTAAAAATGCACCGACACTTCATTCTTTTTAAACCTTACGGCTATTTGAGCCAATTTATTTACGAATTAAAAAGAAAGAAAAAGCTTTTGGGCGAATTGTATGATTTCCCAGAAGGCACAATGGCAATTGGAAGACTGGACGAAGATTCTGAAGGATTGCTTCTTTTGACTACTGATGGAAATATGAGCGAACTCGTTCGAAGTAAAAAAGTTGAAAAAGAATATTACGTTCAGGTTGATGGATTAATTACGCCAGAAGCAATAGAACAATTGCAAAATGGTGTAGAAATCGGACTTGACGGCGGAAAATACAAAACGAAACGCTGTAAAGCATCTATCGTTACCGAGATTCCCGATTTTGGAGCGAGAGCCAAAAAAATAAGAGACGAGCGTCATGGTCCGACTTCTTGGGCATCCATCACGGTAAGAGAAGGAAAATTTCGTCAAGTTAGAAAAATGACCGCTGCAGTTGGCTTTCCTACGTTACGTCTAGTTCGCGTTCGAATAGGAAATGTATATTTGCAAAATCTAAAAGCAGGTGAAGTTTTGGAAGTTTCCGATTTTCAATTAGATAATTAGAAAATGTGTCAATTAGATAATTTCCAGAAACTCATAACTTATAAACTCCTAATTCATAACTAAAAAGATGTTAAACGTTGTTCTTGTAGAACCAGAAATACCAAATAATACTGGAAATATTGGCAGATTGTGCGTAGGCACAGAAAGCCGTCTTCATTTAATTCATCCTTTCGGATTTGTGATCAATGACAAAAATCTGAAACGTTCTGGATTGGATTATTGGGTTCATCTTGATGTAACAGAATATCAAAACGTAGAGGAATGGATTGCACAGATTCCAGATCATTCTCGTGTATTTTTAATGAGTTCGCATTCTGAAAAATCCTATTTAGAAAATGAATTTCAAGATGGTGACTGGCTGGTTTTCGGAAAAGAAAGCGTTGGTTTGAGCGCAGCATTTATGGCAAGATTCGAAAATCATTTGACGATTCCTATGTCACCGCTTATTCGCAGTTTTAATATTGCCAATTCGGTTGCTTTTGTGGTTGGAGAAGCGAAGAGACAAATTGGATTGAAGAAAATTTAATCGTTTATCTGTTTAACTGTTTAATAGAAAAAGCTATTCTGAAAACAAGACTTCTAGCACTGATGGAAGCGGCATCCTTTTGTGGCGGGGTTCGCCACAAAAGATATAGCGAACAGCAGGATTAGCTCCTGAAAAAAACTAAGTCACAATAAACTTCCCTTTTTCAGCATCAAAAATAATATGTTCGTCTTTGAACAAATTGCTGAAACTTCCATTCGAAATTAAATTACATGGCTGATCTTGCACTATACTTTCTGGCGTCATCATGATCATTTCATCACTTAACTGAATGGCCAAATCGATATCGTGTGTGGAAAACAAAATGCTTTTTTGAGTTTCTTGTGTCAGTTTTTTCAATAATTTAAACAAAGAAACTTTATGTAATAAATCAAGATGCGTTGTTGGTTCGTCTAAAATAATTAATGGCGTATCTTGTGCCAAAGCTCGAGCAATTAAGACTTTCTGCAATTGTCCGTCGCTAATTTGAAAATGTTTTTTTGACGCTAAATGTTCTATTTGTGTCAAACTCATTGCTTCATGAACTTTTAGAACATCTTCGCCAGATAATTTATCAACCCAATTGGTATACGGCTGACGACCTAAAGCGACTAATTCAAAAACAGAAAGATTACTTGGCGGCAGTTTTTCGGTCAAAACCAAACTGAGATTTTGTGCCAATTCTAAAGGCTGATAGTCTGAAATATTTCTTTCGTTCAAATAAACATTTCCCGATAAAGGTTTCTGAATTCCAGTAAGCGTTCGTAATAAGGTAGATTTTCCAATTCCGTTTGCTCCTATTAAAGTGATTAATTTACCAGTTTCAAGATTTAAATTAAGATTCTCAGCAATGGTCGTAACTCCTTTCTTGGATTTGTATCCAATATTTAGATGTGAAGTTATTAAGATATTTTTCATTTTGAGTTAATTTTTTAAACACATAGAAACATAGATTTCTATTTTACTGAAAGTTTATTTTAAAATTTACTTGTAAATTAACACATAGCTTTTGAACTTAGAACTTTGGCAGCAATTTGAAATATTCATTCACAAATGTTTTTTGGCCCTCTTTAAAAATATTAAAGCAATTAAAATTAATTAGAATGCCCTTAGGAGCTTTTAAAAGTTTCATATATGTCATGAGCTGTGCTTCGTATATAGGATTTAATTCTGATGTAGCTTTCAATTATACAACAAGACAATTTTCAACAAACAGATCACATTTTAAATTCGTATTTAATTCTTTATTTCTATAAATCAATGGCACGTTCATTTCTGTCAAAAAATTTATTTTCCTATAGGTCAATTCTTCTTTCAAACATTCGTGATAAACATTCTCAAGCAATCCTCTTCCAATAGTTCTATGCACTTCTATATATGCCCCAATTACATTAAAACTTAATTCGTCTAAAAACTTCTGGGTTATCATTACCTTAATTTATTCGAGAAACAAATTGATTTTCACAAAGTCTATGTTTATTTCAGAAAAGTGAAACGCCTTTAACCGGCTTTTAAATCTATGTTTCTATGTGTTTTAAAAACTAAGATATTATTTTATTTTGTAAGTTTAAACTTAAAAATTCCTTTTTCTAACTAAAAGCCAAATAACCACCGGCGCTCCAATAATAGAAGTTACGGCATTTATTGGAAGCGTGACATCAAAACCTGGCATTTGCGAAACAATATCGCAAAACAGCATTATTATGGATCCAAAAAATAAAGTGCTCCAAAACAAAATAGTATGATTACTCGTCTGAAAAGTCAATTTTGCAATATGAGGAACTGCTAACCCGACGAATGCAATGGGTCCGGCAAAAGCTGTAATAGCTCCTGATAATATACTGGTTGCAAAAATGATGACTAATCTTGCTTGTTTAAAATTCAATCCCATACTTTTTGCATAGTTTTCGCCAAGAAGCAAGGCGTTTAATGGCTTGATGCTTTTGGCACTCAAAAGCAATCCGATTCCAATACAGAATGTTAAAATTACAATAGTTGTCCAAGAAAGATTTCCAAGATTTCCCATTGACCAGAAAGTAAATTTCTGAAGCTGTTCTGCCGTGCTAAAATAAGTTAAAACACTTACAATTGCTGTGGTGAAACTTCCAAACATTAAACCCACAATCAAGATGGCCATGGTATCTCTCAATCGCTGCGAAACCACTAAAACTAGAAATAAAACTAACGTGCTTCCTAAAGTAGATGCCAAAACAATTCCGTAAGAAGACAATGCAATTACACTCAGAAAAGAAGGCAGAAATCCTGCGCCCAAAATAACAAATGCAACGCCAAGACTTGCTCCTGAGCTTAATCCTAAAACATAAGGTCCAGCAAGCGGATTTCTAAATAAAGTCTGCATCAAAAGTCCGCTCATAGAGAGTCCTGTTCCGACTAAAACTGCAGTAATCGCTTTTGGCAAACGATAATTAATGATAATATATTCCCAAGTCGATTTTGCTGCCTCACCACCAGTTAAACTCGCAAAAACATCTTTTAACGGAATTGTAACCGATCCTAAACTAATGCTCGCAAAAAACATTAGAAAAAGTCCTAAAGTCAATACGACAAATAAAATGGTATTTCGTTTTTTATTCGCCAATTTAATTCAGTTTTGATGCAAAAGTAAATTCGTAGCCCGCCAATAAATCGGGATGAAAAATCTTGATATAATCTTTCAACACCAAATCAGGACGGCTTGGTGCCAATTCGTAGTAAACTGTTCCGCCTGTTGCTCCTAGCTTTCCTTCAAAATTGTATATTGTTTTATTTTTAAAAGCGTCAAATTCTGCGTAATGTGGATTTGCTTTTTGCAATTCATCCAAAGTTTTAAAAGATCCAGAAGCAATCCAAACATTAGCCGTTTTCGCTTTATCTAAAACTTTTTCAAAAGACAAACCTTCACTTCCAGTTCCTTCTAAATCGGCCCACAAATAATTAGATTTTGCATCTTGCATGAACTGCGCCACCCAGCTGTTTCCTTTGGCAACGTACCAAACATCTTCGTACATAGATCCATACAAAACTTTTGAAGTTGCAGGCTTATCGACAACGAGCTTTTTTGCCTGATTATAGCTTTCTACGATTTTATCAAAAAGTTCTTTTGCTTTATCTTCTTTTCCAAACAGAGCGCCGTAAAGCTTAATCCATTCTGCTTTCCCAAGCGGAGACTGTTCCATCCAATCGCCTTGAATAAGCACTTTCAAACCGCTTTTCTTCAAATTATCCAACATCGGATTATTATTATCAACTCCAAAAGTAACAATCAAATCTGGCGATAATTCTATTAATTGTTCGATGTTCAGTTTTTCATTTTGTCCAACGTTTTTGACAGAACCTTTATCAATTAATGCACGTGTTTTTTCTGAAGAAATATAATCGGTATGTGGAAATCCGACTAGTTTATTCTCCACTTCGAGCATTTCTAGAAAAGGAATATTTGTTGTTGAAGTTACCACAACACTTTCTAAAGGAACTTTTATCGCAGGATATTTTTTTAAACTGTCTGGAATTTGTACTCCTTTTTCTTCCAAAATGTAAGTAAATTTTTCCTTAGCATTTGGCCACGGATTCATCACATTTACAATTGAATAGCCTTCGTTTTTAACAATTGAAAGTCCAGATGCAAATTCGATGCTTTCTTTGGCAACGGTAGATTTTACTGCCTCTTGCGCTTCATTCTTTTTACAACTAATTACTACAAAAAGTAAAAAAACGACTGGTAATTTATGGAAAAAATATTTCATATTTTGTGTTTTGTGTGGGCACAAAGGTAAATCAATTTCTATTTTTTTTGTTTACCTTTATTCGTACAAATTTAAACAAATAGCCTTTTATTTGATGAATGTACCAAAAACAAAAATCTGCTCCAGCTGTGAGACCGCTTTTTCTTGCGGCGACGTTTCACCTGAAAATAAGTGCTGGTGTAATGACTACCCTCCTATTTTTAATCTTGCCGACGGAGGTGATTGCCTTTGTCCTGAGTGTTTTAAGGAAGCTTGCGAAGATAAAATTGATGCTTATATTGAAACCATAACTCCAGAAAAGGCGCTTAAGAATAAAGCTATGCTATTGCCAAAAACCAATCATTTGATTGAAGGCATCGATTATTATATCGAAAATGGCAATTATGTTTTTAAAGCTTGGTTTCACCTCAAAAGAGGAACCTGTTGTGGAAATAACTGCCGACATTGCCCGTATTAGGAGTTATGAGTGATAAATTATGAGTTAGTCTTCATAATTATTTTATAACTTGCCCAAACTCATAATTAATAATTCATAATTCAAAACTCATAATTAATAAAAAATGATTTACTTGGTAACTGGCGGCGAGCGCTCTGGAAAAAGCGGTTATGCACAGAAATTGGCTTTAGAACTTTCCAACTCTCCTTTGTATGTAGCAACTGCCAGAAAATGGGATGATGATTTCCAAAATCGAATTGACCGTCATCAGCAAGAAAGAGACGAACATTGGACGAATATTGAAAAGGAAAAATATTTAAGTGAAATTGATTTTTCTGGAAAAACTGCTTTAATTGATTGTGTAACGCTCTGGCTAACTAATTTCTTTGTTGATCATAAAAACGATGTACATTTGAGTTTGGAAGAAGCCAAAAAAGAATTTCTTGCTATCGCTAAACACAAAAATGCGAATATCATTATTGTGACAAATGAAATTGGTATGGGAGTTCATGCAGAAACTCATATCGGAAGAAAGTTTGTTGAACTCCAAGGCTGGATGAATCAGTTTCTTGCTACAAACGCAGATCAAGTTGTATTGATGGTTTCTGGAATTCCAGTTAAAATAAAAGGATAACAAACTTCAATATCAATAACAATTTCAAAAATCAATATTCTCATTGATTTTAAAATAAATTCTAAATATTACGTCCTAATTGCAAAACGAATATTTTAACTTTACAAAAAATAAAGATTTCAGGATTCACATTGCCATTGATTTTTGAAATTGTCATTGATTTTTAAAAATGAGCAATTTAGACGATATATTAAAATCACGCCGCGACACACGACATTTTACAGCCGATGAAGTTCCAGATGAAGTAATTCAGAAAGCTTTACAGGCTGGACATTGGGCACCATCTGTTGGACTAACCGATGCAACGAGATATTATATCATTAAATCAGATGAAGTTAAAACGTCTATTAAAAAGCTTTTTTTAGACTACAATAAAAAAGCAGAGGAACTAACCGACAATCCCGAGCAGAAAGAACTTTACAGATCACTTAAACTAGAGGCGATCGAAGAAGCGCCAATCGGACTAATCATTTCTTACGACCGTTCAGTTCTCAATCAGTTTACGATTGGAACTATTGGCAGTAATGAAGCGGTGAAATTCAGCACAGTTTGTGCGGCGCAAAATATCTGGCTTTCGCTTACAGAACAAGGTTACGGAATGGGCTGGGTTTCGATTCTCAATTATTATCAGTTTAAAAAAATCCTTGATTTACCCGAAAATATAGAACCGCTTGGTTATTTCTGCATTGGAAAACCAGCTACCAATTATAACAATCAGCCAATGCTGCAGCAATTGCATTGGAAACAAAAACTGGAAGCTCCTATTTGTACAGAAATCAATGAAATTCATCAAATAAATGTTCCTGCTTTTGAAGTCAAATCAGAAAATCCTATCCAAAACCAATCTGATTTCCATACTCTGTTACAAGACAAAATAGATTCTAAAACAAAACCTGTCGGTTCTTTGGGAACATTAGAATCTTTGGCTTTCCAAATGGCAACTGTTTTTGAAACTTTAAATCCGAAAATCGTAAAACCTAATATTGTAGTTTTCGCTGCCGATCACGGAATCGCAAATCATGGCGTAAGTGACTATCCACAGGATGTTACGCGACAAATGGTCAATAATTTTCTCGATGGTGGCGCAGCAATAAACGTGTTTTGCAATCAGAATAATATCGAATTATCAATTGTAGATTCGGGCGTTAATTATGATTTCCCAACCAATGCAAAGTTAATAGATGCAAAAATTGCCAAAGGAACTCAGTCATTTCTTCATGTTCCGGCAATGAGCGAATCTGAAGTTCAGTTATGTTTTGAGAAAGGAAAATCGATTGTTGAAAATATCGCAAAATCTGGTTCAAATTGTATTGGTTTTGGCGAAATGGGAATTGGAAATACCTCGACAGCTTCTGTTTTAATGAGTCTTTTAACCGATTTTCCTATTGAAGATTGTGTTGGAAAAGGAACTGGAGTTGAAAACGAAAAACTACTTCTAAAACAAAATCTACTCAAAAAAGCCATTGAAAGTTATTCCGGTCAAGCCGAAATACTATCCCAACTCTCCTATTTTGGAGGTTTTGAAATTATTCAAATGGCTGGCGGAATGCTGAGTGCTTTTGAAAATAAAATGCTAATTCTGGTGGACGGTTTTATTTGTACTGTTGCCTATTTGATAGCTTTTAAAATAAATCCGAATATCAAACAAAATGCTGTTTTCTGCCATTGTTCTGCCGAAAAAGCACATTCAGAATTATTGAATTATCTGGAAGCAAAACCTATTTTAAATCTCGATTTACGTTTGGGAGAAGGAACGGGCTGTGCTGTTGCGTTTCCTATTTTAAAATCGGCCGAGGCTTTTTTGAATGAAATGGCTAGTTTTGAAAGCGCGGGGGTAAGTCGGAAATAGTTTTCAGTCTCGGTCTCAGTTTACAGTCATAAAATTACAATTACCAATTTTATAAATGAAAAAAGAACTACACATTTTCTTCACCTGTTTAATGTTTTACACAAGAATTCCATGTCCAAAAAACATTACGCATCATCCAGATTATTTAAATAAAGCGACAAGATATTTTCCTTTTATCGGATGGATTGTTGGGACTATTTCATTTTTGGCCTATTCTATATTTGCCCAATTTCTTTCATCAGAAATTGCTGTTATACTAGCGATTATTGCTTCTATTTTAACAACGGGTGCATTTCATGAAGACGGATTCGCTGATGTCTGTGATGGATTTGGTGGAGGTTGGACCAAAGAAAAAATCTTAATGATTATGAAAGATAGTGCAATTGGCGCCTATGGAGCAATTGGATTGGTTTTGCTTTTTTTATTAAAGTTCAAACTCCTTTCAGAATCCGTTTTACTTTTCACTAATAACATTTTACTAATTTTCCTTTTATTTATTTCTGCACATTCTATAAGTCGCTTGGCAGCAATCAGCATTATTTTCACGCATGAATATTCTCGTGATGATGCTTCGAGCAAAAGCAAACCGATTGCAAAACAATATACTTGGAAAGAAGTTTTTGGCTCTTTCTTTTTTGGATTAATTCCTTTGATTGCATTTTCTTATTTTGACTTGAAATTTCTTCTTGCTATAATTCCTGTTTTCATAACACGCTATTTTTTAGCTCGCTATTTCCAGAAATGGATTGACGGATATACGGGAGATTGCCTTGGAGCCACGCAACAGGTATGCGAAGTGGTATTTTACTTAAGCATTTTATTTTTATGGAAATTTATCTAGTTCGTCATACCGAAACCATTTGCGAAAAAGGAATCTGTTACGGACAAACTGATGTTGACATTGCCGTACCATTTGATAAAATTTTTGGCCGAATTATTTCTGAACTTCCTTCGGAGGCAATTATTTTCTCTAGTCCGTTAAAGCGCTGTGTTATTTTAGCAAAACATATTCAAGAAAATATAAAAGCCATTTCTTACCAGGAAGACGAGCGTTTGAAAGAGATGAATTTTGGAGATTGGGAATTAAAAAGCTGGAACGAAATTCCTTCAGAAGAACTTAATCCGTGGATGGAAGATTTTGTAAATATTAAAGTTTCAAACGGAGAATCTTTTGTAGAACTCCATGAAAGAGTTGGTCAATTTTTATCTGAAGCCATTTCTACAACAAATCACCCAATTATAATTGTTGCTCACGCCGGAATCATCAGAAGCATTTTATGCCATCAGAGTTCACTGCCTTTAAGGGATGCTTTCAAAAATAAGGTTGATTTCGGGCAAGTTATAAAAATCGATTTTTAATAAAAATTGTTTGTGTTTTTTCATGAAACGTAAAACAAATTTGAATATTCAATATTTTTAACTTTATCTTTGCAGCAAATTAAGGTTGTGTTTTTGATTTAAAAACACATTAAAAGGGAATCAAGTAAATTCTTGAGCTGTACCCGCAACTGTAAGCTAAGTTCTAAACGAATGCTTGCTGTTAACTACAAACCACTGTTCCGCCACGGCGAATGGGAAGGTAAACAGCAAGACGCAAGCCAGGAGACCTGCCTTTGTAAACAATTATCGAGCTCTCGGGAAAAAGAGCGAAGAAATTATGACTATAAAACGATTTTTTACTTTTTGCTTATTTGTGATGTGTCAGATTATTTTGGCGCAAAACGATTCTATTACCAGTCTTAAAGAAGTTTTGGTTTCAGATAAAAATTTAAAGGCTTACTCTGCTTCACAATCCGTTTTAAAACTGAATGATTCTATAATCAATAAAAACGAAGCGCTCTTAACCGATTTATTAAATTTCAATTCGACTCTATATTTTAAAGAATACGGACGCGGAATGCTTTCTACAGTTTCTTTCAGAGGAACAACTTCTTCTCAGACAGCAGTAATCTGGAACGGAATTAATATTAATTCTCAAATGAATGGGAGCACGGATTTTAATACTATTTCTGGCGCTGACTATAATTCTATAAGTGTAAAAGCGGGCGGCGGAAGTGTTATTTATGGAAGCGGTGCAGTTGGAGGAACCGTGCATTTAAATAACGATTTGTTGTTTTTTAATCGATTTGAGAATAATTTAAGACTAGATTACGGTAGTTTTAATACTATTGGGGTAAATTACAAAACCTCTATTTCTAACAAGAAATGGAGCGCTCAAATCGGACTCTCCAAAAATAGTTCTACAAACGATTACAAATATCTAAATCGATATACTTGGAGAGGCGAACAGAGATGGAATCAGAACGGGCAGTATGACATTATTACTTTGAGCGCTAATGCCGGTTACAAATTCAACGAAAATCATATTTTAAAACTTTACAGCCAGACTTCAAACACTGATCGAAATACTTCTTTGATTACAGAAACTGAAACAAAAAGCAAATATATAAACTGTTTCAATAGAAATCTTTTGGAATATGATGGAACGTATGGAAAAATAAAAACCAATTTCAAAACAGCTTATATTTTCGAAAACTATCAGTATTTTGCCAATAACGCTTTAAAAAATTATACCTACGGAAAGACCGAAAACTTAATTACAAAGCTTGATGTCGATTATCACTTATTTAAATCAACTCACATAAACGGAATTGCAGACTATAGCAGAACAAACGGTTACGGAACTAGTTTTGGAAGCCATATTCGAGAAATCAGTTCTGCCGCTTTATTAGTTAGACAAGATTTTGGCACAAATTGGAAAAACGAATTAGGCATTAGAAAAGAATTTACAAATAATTACAAATCGCCTATTTTATTCAATTTAGGATCTTCTTATAAATTTAATGATTGGTATAATCTGAAACTGAATGTTTCTCGAAACTTCAGAATTCCAACATATAATGATTTGTATTGGGATGAAGGAGGAAATCCAAACTTAAAGCCTGAAAGCTCTTATCAGGGAGAAATTGGCAATGTTTTTACATTCAAAAATCTGACTTGGACGCAGAATTTTTATTATATGAAAATTACCGATATGCTGCAATGGGTTCCAGGTACAAACGGAATTTGGACTCCCCAAAACCAAGATAAGGTAATTAGTTATGGAACCGAAACCCTATTGGGCTGGAAGAAAAGCTATGGCAAAAATATTTTTGCTGTAAACGCTACCTATGCTTATACGGTTTCGCAAGATGAAAAAACTAAAAATCAGATCTTTTTTGTTCCATTCAATAAAGCTACAGGAGCTGTTTCGTATTCTCGAGATAAAATAAGCGCATATTACCAAATCCTTTATAACGGATTTGTTTACACGAGAGCCGATAACGATCCTGATGAAATCATTAACGATTATACGGTTTCAAATATCGGAATCGATTACGATCTAAAATTTTTAGATTCTTTCAAAGTAGGTTTTCAAGTTTTAAATCTTTTCAATAAAGATTACGAAAGTCTAGAAAACAGACCAATGCCTGGTCGCAATTTCAATGTGTATTTAACCTTAAAATTTTAATATATGAAGTTTAGTAAATTACTTTTAATAGCGTTAAGCATTTCGTTATTCGCTTCTTGTTCAAGTGATGACAACGATGATCCTAAAGGTGCTTACGACAATGGTTTTTTTATTTTAAATGAAGGAAGTTCAGATGTCGGAAGCGTTTCTTTCTCAAGCGATGATTTTACCTCTTTTACCAAAGATGTTTATGCTTCTGCCAACGGTTCTGATTTAATTGGCGGATATCTGCAAAATATCTTTTTTGATGGAGATCGCGCATACATCATTTCAGGAGGATCAAATGTAATCAATGTTGTAAACCGTTATACTTTTAAATTGATCGCAAAGATTGATTCTGGTCTTGCAAACCCAAGATACGGAGTTGTGAAAGACGGAAAAGCGTATGTAACAAATGCAAATACATATTCTTATATCAATCCAGCAACTGGAGACACTGACGATTATGTTGCTGTAATTAATCTGGCTACTAATACCGTCGAATCAAAAATCGAGTTAAATGCCACTGCAAACAGATTAATCTTAGAAAATGGCAAATTATACATTACAGAACCTAACAGCAGCACTAAATTATTAATTGTAAATATTGCAACAAAGGCGATAGAAACAGTAGAAATTGGCTCTAGCGGAGATTCTATCGAAGAAGAAAACGGAACTTTATTTATTTTGAGAGCTCCTTATTCTGGATCAGGTGAAATTGTAAAAGTAAAACTGTCTGATAAATCTATATCTAGAATTGCATTTCCAGAGAGCTTAGCTGGTCTAGGTTTTATGGATATTGAAGACAACAAAATCTATTATACTGCTGGAAGCTCTGTTTATGCTATGGATATCAATGCAACAACACCTTCTACTACGGCAATTGTAAACTCGCCAGCGAGCTACGTTTACGGTTTTGCTGTAGAAAACAACCGCATTTATATTGCCGATGCAAAATTTGATAAAGATAGTAAAGCTTTTATCTATAATTTATCTGGAGTTTTACAAAAAGAATTAGCTGTTGGTGTAGGTTCAAACGGATTCTACTTTAATAATTAATATTATACTTTAAAATTAGTTTTTGTTTTTTATGGAAAAGGCTTTCATTTCTGAAAGCCTTTTCTATTTTTATATCCTATTAAATTAATGTCCTTTCGGAACATTTTGAAAATACATTCCGTGTCTTAATCCGTTTATGATTTTTGAATCTGTCAGATAAGGTGTATTTGGTGCAGAATCATCAAAAATTCTTTTGGCAGTTGTTCCTGTAATTTTTGAAATTGCCAAATTAAGCAGAGGTTCAGAAGGATCTCCTAAAACTCCATAGGTACTTACTCTTTCGTACTGCTGATACGTTGGCTGTAAACCTTGCGTGTAATCTCCAAAACCGGCAGAATTAGAAATTTTAAAAACTAAAGGCTGCATCGCATATTTATGATTCGGATTGATTCCTTTTTTAGTAAACAAAGTTTCAGAATCATAAATCGTATAAGAACCAACATTTTTACCCGTTGTAGTTTCTCCAATCTGCACTACATTGATATAAGGTTTTAAACCATTTATAACCAATTCGCTTGCAGAAGCCGTACTCGCAGTTGTAATAATATAGACTGTAGTTAAATTTAAGCTGTTTAATGCTTTTCCTTCAATATTATTCACAAATCTATAATTCAAGCTTTCCAAATCTTCAGCGGTCATATCTTTCATCCACTTACTGTTAAATTGCGTTTTTGCAAAAATCTGAGTATCGAACTGTCCTGTAATCATACTAGAAAGTCTTATTGAAGAGGTAACAGCTCCTCCTCCATTGTATCGAAGATCTAAAACTAAATCTGTTATCCCTTGCGATTTCAATTCGCCAAAAGCCTGATTTAATTTATCATCATATCCAGGATAAAAGCCATTATACATTAAATAACCAATTTTATGACTTCCAGAAGTAATTACTTTATTGATCAAAATAGGATTTTCTTCTAAAACAGTTTTAGTCAAGGAAACTGATTTTCCATTCAAAACATAACTCGTTCCATTATAATCTGCCAGATTTAAAGTGTAACTATCCTGATTTAATAATAATTCCTGATAATTAGAAACCGTAAGTTTTGTTCCATTTACACTCGTAAATAAATCACCTCTCTTAATTGCTTTTGTAGAAGCATCAGAATTTGGAATAATATATCGGACAAAACCAACAACATCATTTGATCCAGAAGCCACACGGCTCAATCTAAAATCAACACCATTATTTTTTGTAACGCCACTTAATTCTTGTTCCAAAACAGTATAATCGTCAACAATCCAACTGAAACGGTCAATTGCGTCTCCGTTTGGATATTTGCTTACCGGCTTGTTCAATAGATCTTCGAACAAATCTTCAGGATGAGAGTATCCTCTCAAGAACTGATTGAAATCTGGTTGTAAATTACGGCCATCGGCTAGATTTGGAACATCTTGCTGCCATAAGTAAACTTCATTTAATCCTCTCCAGATAAAATTATTAATCTGCAAGTCTGCTGGAGCAGCTACATCATCCTGATCTTCACAAGACTGTAAAGAAAAAGCGAATAAAAAGAGAAAAAGAACACTCTTTAAAGTTGTTTTCATATCGTATAGTTATCTATATTCTGAATAAACGTAAAAATAGTATCTTTAGTTTTACTTTTATCGTTAAAGCAGTATTTTTTTTACATAAAAAAAATTTCTTTTTTGCTGTAACAAATATAATTGTGCCTCGTCTTGAATATATAAGCTAACGATTAACCATCTTATTAATGAACCAAGTTGTATTTATAGAATTAATAAATCCTTTTAAAGACAAAGTTTTTCGTCTGGCAAAAAGATTGCTTACTAGCACCGAAGAAGCAGAAGATGCGACTCAGGAAGTAATGGTAAAATTATGGAACAAAAAAGATAATCTGCAAAGCTACAATAGCGTCGAAGCATTGGCCATGACAATGACTAAAAATTATTGTCTCGATCAGCTAAAATCTAAAAGAGCCAGTAATCTGCAGATTGTCCATAATAATTTTACCGATCGGCAGCCGCAATTGGATAAAAAATTAGAAGACCAAGATAGTTTAGAATGGGTCGAAAAAATTATAAACGAAATGCCCGAACAAATGCAGCTATTAATTCAGCTTCGGGATGTTGAACAATATGAATTTGAAGAAATAGCCAAAATCGTAAATATGAACGAAACAGCAATACGAGTGGCACTTTCTAGAGCGAGAAAAAAAATTAGAGAATCAATGACAAATACACACCTTTATGGAACTAAATAAAATAGAAGATATATTAGAAAAATACTTTCAGGGAGAAACTTCTATTGCCGAAGAAAATCAATTAAAAGAATATTTTTCTTCATCAAATGTTGCGCAGCATTTGGAGCAATACAAACCTATGTTTGGCTATTTCTCTCAAGCAAGAGAACAGAAATCGACGTATGAGATTCCACTACAAACTAAGAAACGAAATGTGGCGTGGTTATCGATTGCAGCTTCTGCTGTTGTTTTGCTCGGAATCGGAACTTACTTTTTTGTTAGCGAAAAAAATGAACCTACTGCAGTAGCTTCGCAAGCAGAATTAGGAACTTACGATGATCCCGAAGAAGCCTTAAAAGCAACTCAAAAAGCTTTGGCTTTATTATCAAACAATGTTAATGTAGGTATTGAAAGTGTACACTACATTAAGGAATATGAACAATCAAAAAACAAAATTTTTAAACAGTAATTAAACAAAAATAATCATGAGAAATTTCATTATAACTTTAGTCTTCGCATTCGTTTCAACCACATTTTATGCACAAAGTGCTTTTGACAAATTTGATGGTCAGGATGATGTAACCTCAGTAATTGTAAACAAAAAAATGTTTGATTTAATGAGCAAAGTAAAAACTGATGCTTCTGATAAAGAGACTCAGCAATATATTGCTCTAATCAAAAAACTGGATTACTTGAAAGTATTCACCACTAAAAATCCAAAAATCGAAGCCGACATGAAAGCTACTGCCGATAAATATGTAAAAACTGCCGGTTTAGAAGAATTAATGCGAGTAAATGATGGCGGAAAAAACGTTAGAATAATGGTAAAATCTGGCGCTACAGACACGCAGATAAGAGAACTTTTAATGTATGTTGACGGTGCAAAAAATGATGAAACTGTTTTACTATCTTTAACTGGTAATTTTGACTTAAACGAGATTTCGGTATTAACAGATAAAATGCAGCTTCCTGGCGGTACAGACCTAAAGAAAGCTTCTAAAGGCAAAAAATAAAAATGAAAAACAACATCTTCATACTAGCACTTACAGCTCTTCTAACTTTGGGGAGCTGTAATTCTGAACCATCTCTGCAAAAATATTTCGTTGAGAATTCAGAGAAAAAAGATTTTATTGCTTTAGATATTTCACCAAACATTTTGAATGTTGATAAAACCAAATTATCAGCTGAGCAAAACGAGGCTTTGAATTCGTTTGACAAAATGAATATTCTGGCTTTTAAAGCAGATCAAAACAATAAAACAGAATTTGAGGCAGAAAGAAACAAAGTAAAAGCCATATTAAAAGATCCTAAATATCAAGAATTAATGAAGTTCGGCTCTGGTAAAGAAGGCGCTTCTATAAGCTACGTCGGAAGTGACGACAACATTAAAGAGTTTGTCATTTTTGCCAACAGAAAAGAAAATGGTTTTGCAGTAGTTCGTGTGTTAGGCGAAGATATGAATCCGAATAATATTATGACCTTAATGTCTGTTTTACAAAACTCTAAAATAGACATGGAGCAATTAAAACCTTTAGAGCAATTGCTTAAAAAATAAAAAAACATCTTACTTTTTAAAACAAGAAAAGCTCCAATTACGGAGCTTTTTCTTTTATATTTGAAAGATTTTACTGAACAAAATATCGCGTTTTTATTTTGGCATGAATCTAATTTAATTATATTTGTGGCTTACCAAAATAATAAATTATGATACAAAAAACATCAAATGCCTTTATCGCTGCATCTTGGGTTGCACTTGGAGCCGGGACAATCGGTTTTATTGTTGGACTTGCCAGAGCCGAAATGCTTTTAAACGAAAAAGGATATTATTTCACCGTTCTAATGTTCGGACTTTTTGCTGTTGTCTCATTGCAAAAAAGCGTAAGAGACCGATTAGAAAAACTTCCTGTTACTGATATTTACTACGGAATCTGCTGGTTTGGAACATTATTATCAATCGTTCTTTTAGTTGTTGGACTTTGGAATGCAACGATTCTTCCAAGCGAAAAAGGATTCTATGCTTTTGCTTTTCTATTGGCATTGTTTGGCGCTATTTCAGTTCAAAAAAACACTAGAGACAATATGAACTTTAATCAAGGCGAATAAAGTTTCAAACAATTTCAGAAATAAAAAGCTCCAATTTTCATTGGAGCTTTTCTTTTTATAATAGAATCTGAGATTATTTACTCAAATACATTTTTCTTCTAGAATACAATTCGTAGAATTGATCATCTTTTAAGTCATCAATAAACAAGATGCTTTCTCCTGTTGATTTCATTTCTGGTCCTAACGCTTTGTTAACATTCGGGAATTTGCTGAAAGAGAAAACAGGTTGTTTGATTGCAAAACCGTTTAATTGTGGGTTGAAATCAAAGTCAGTTACTTTATTGTGGCCTAACATTACTTTAGTAGCGTAATTTACGTAAGGCTCTCCATAAGCTTTTGCAATGAACGGAACTGTTCTTGAAGCTCTTGGGTTTGCCTCGATGATGTAAACCGTATCGTCTTTAATTGCAAACTGAATGTTGATTAATCCAACCGTTTTTAAAGCTCTAGCAATTTTATGTGTGTGATCTTTAATTTGCTGCATTACGAATTCTCCTAAGTTGAAAGGAGGCAATGTTGCGTTACTATCTCCAGAGTGAACACCGCAAGGCTCAATGTGCTCCATAATTCCGATGATGTACACATTTCCATCAGCATCACAGATGGCATCTGCTTCAGCTTCGATTGCTCCAGCTAAGTAATGGTCTAGTAACAATTTATTTCCTGGAATTGCTTTCAGCAAATCGATTACGTGCTCTTCAAGCTCTTTTTTGTTGATTACAATCTTCATTCCCTGACCTCCTAATACATAAGAAGGACGGATTAAAAGTGGAAAATCTAAAGTATCAGCTAATTTTGAAGCTTCATCAGCCGTTTCAGCGATTCCGAATCTTGGGAAAGGAATATTTAACTCAGTTAATAAGTCTGAGAAACGTCCTCTATCTTCAGCTAAGTCAAGTGCATCAAAACTAGTTCCGATGATTTTTACACCGTATTTAGACAATTTATCTGCTAATTTAAGAGCTGTCTGACCTCCAAGCTGAACGATCACACCTTCTGGTTTTTCGTGCTGGATAATGTCATAAATATGCTCCCAGAAAACTGGCTCAAAGTATAATTTATCAGCCGTATCAAAGTCTGTAGATACTGTTTCAGGATTACAGTTAATCATGATGGTTTCGTAACCGCATTCTTTAGCAGCTAAAACTCCGTGTACACAAGAGTAATCAAACTCGATTCCTTGTCCAATTCTGTTTGGTCCAGAACCTAAAACGATCACTTTCTTTCTATCTGTTACAATGCTTTCGTTATCAACAAAACGCTCACCATTCGGTTTTTCAATTTCAGCTTCAAAAGTGGAGTAGTAATAAGGAGTCTGCGCTTTAAACTCAGCTGCGCAAGTATCAACTAATTTAAACACACGGTTGATCTTCTGCTCCATACGTAAAGTATGAACTTCACTTTCCAGACAACTCATCATGTGGGCGATTTGTCTGTCTGCAAAACCTTTTTGTTTCGCCTCAAGCAATAATTCTTTTGGAAGATTCGAAACTTTGTAATTTGAGATTTCTTTTTCTAAAGTATAAAGCTGTTCATATTGTTTTAAGAACCACATATCGATTCTTGTAATTTCATGAATGGTGCTCAGTGGAATTCCCATTGCGATTGCATCGTAGATTACAAAAACACGATCCCAACTTGCATACGTTAGTTTCTCAATAATCTGCTCGTAATTTTTATATCCTTTTCCGTCAGCACCTAAACCGTTTCTCTTAATTTCTAGAGATTGAGTGGCTTTGTGAAGCGCTTCCTGGAAAGAACGTCCGATCCCCATAACCTCACCTACAGATTTCATCTGAAGACCTAAAGTTCTATCTGAACCTTCAAATTTATCGAAGTTCCAACGTGGTATTTTTACGATTACATAATCTAAAGTTGGTTCGAAAAGAGCCGAAGTAGATTTTGTAATTTGGTTTTGCAATTCATCTAAGTTGTATCCTAAAGCTAGTTTAGAAGCGATTTTTGCAATTGGATAACCTGTTGCTTTTGAAGCCAAAGCAGAAGAACGAGATACACGAGGATTAATCTCGATTGCTACGATATCTTCTTTTTCGTCTGGCGAAACTGCGAATTGTACGTTACATCCTCCCGCAAAATTCCCGATACTTCTCATCATTAAGATAGCATAGTCACGTAATTTTTGGAAAGTAGTATCCGATAATGTCATCGCTGGCGCAACTGTAATCGAATCTCCAGTGTGGATTCCCATTGGATCCATGTTTTCGATAGAACAGATAATTACAACGTTGTCATTTTTATCTCTTAAAAGCTCTAGCTCGTACTCTTTCCATCCCATCAAAGCTTTGTCGATCAAAACTTCATGAATTGGAGAAGCTTCAAGTCCGCGAGTTAAAAGCTCATCAAAATCTTCTTTTTTGTACACCACAGCTGCTCCTGTTCCTCCAAGTGTAAACGAAGGACGAATTACAAGCGGGAAGCCAAATTCTTGAGCAATTTCTTTTCCTTCAAGGTAAGATGTAGCTGTTTTTGCTGGTGCAGTTGGCACATTGATTTTTTCTAAAAGCTGTTTAAATTGCTCTCTGTCTTCAGTAATATTAATTGCATTTACATCAACACCGATTAATCTTACTCCGAAATCTTGCCATATTCCTTTTTCTTCAGCCTCCAAACACAAGTTCAAAGCAGTTTGTCCTCCCATTGTTGGAAGAACTGCATCAATTTGCGGATGTTCCTTAAGAATCTCAATAATCGATTTTGTCGTTAAAGGTTTCAAATAAATATGATCGGCCATAGATGGGTCGGTCATAATCGTCGCTGGATTCGAGTTAATCAAGATAACCTCAATTCCTTCTTCACGAATCGAGCGTGCAGATTGAGATCCCGCATAATCGAATTCGCAAGCTTGGCCAATAACAATAGGTCCTGAACCTATTATTAAAACTGATTTTATTGATGTGTCTTTAGGCATTTTGTATGTATTGTGTAGTTATTTACGATTTAAAAACCTCTCTAGTGCGTTATAAACTAGAAAGTTGAAAAAATTTGTACCGAAAAGGTATAAAAAAAGGCGATACTAAAAAAGTAATCGCCTTATGTATGTTTATACAAACATTATTTTTTGTGTCTAGGCTCGCTAGAAACAGTTAATTTATGTCTTCCTTTTGCTCTTCTACGCGCTAGAACTTTTCTTCCATTCGCAGAAGCCATTCTGTCCATAAATCCGTGCTTATTTCTTCTTTTTCTTTTCGATGGTTGAAATGTTCTTTTGCTCATTGCTTTGTATCTTTAAAAATGGTATCTATTAACTTATTAATTTGTTTTTGATATCGTTATTCAAAAACCGAGTGCAAATATACAAAGACTTTTTTTTCTAGCAAGTACTTTTATAAAAATATTTTTAATTCCTTTTACTATCTTTGCAATCACAAATTTACATTAATTATGTTTCACAAAAATATTAAACTTATTTTGGCCGGACTTCTTGTAGTGGCGGGCATTTGGCAATTTACAGAAAGTAATATCGGAAATGGAATCTTTCTTATATTATTGACTGCAATTCCGATTTTTCTTTATTTCAAAAACGAATTTATCCTTTTAGCTTTCCTTAAATTAAGAAAACAAGACTTCGCAGGAGCTAATAAATGGTTATCATATATCAAAAATCCAGAAGGTGCATTAGTAAGAAAACAACAAGGATACTTAAACTATTTGCAGGGTATCATGTTGTCTCAAACCAATATCAACCAAGCAGAGAAACATTTCAAAAAAGCAATCGAACTCGGACTATCAATGGATATGGATTTAGCTGTAGCTAAATTAAACCTTGCAGGAGTAGCCATGTCACGCAGAAGAAAATTGGAAGCGACTAATTTATTAAACGAAGCTAAAAAATTAGACAAACAAGGAATGCTGAAAGAGCAAATCTCTATGATGAAAGAGCAAATGAAGAAAATCTAAACGATTTTTTAAATTCCAAATATTAGAAATCCCAAATTCCAATTTTCTGGCGTTTGGGTTTTTTTTTGGAGCTATTTCCTGCTATCCGCTTGTATCTTTTATGGCGAACCCCGCCACAAAAGGATACCGCTTCTATCAGGGCTAGAGCAAACATTTTCATAAGAAGTTTAGTGATTCTTTCATTTTTTGTCTTTGTGAGTGAAGTCGAAGAATCTCGTACTAATCTATTCAATCAGCCAAAGTATCAATAACAAATCCCGGAGGCACGGGCATAATAACCATTTTTTTTATTTCTTTTAAATCTATTTTTTTATTCGTTTTAACAAATTGATGATTATTTTTCAATTGATCTAATGATTTTCCAAATAACCAAAATTGTTTAGGACCAGATTCGTGAATTTTCAGTTTTTTAAACTTTTGTTCGCTCTTTAATACAAAGGCATTCGTCTCTCCATCCTCAACTTTACTATTTTCAAAACTTTCTTTCTTAGGAAAAGTTATAGTATCCAAAATATTTTGCATTTTCTCCTTTTCTTCTTTATTTAAAATTGTAAAAAAACTTTCTTCTTTATTATATCCATAAACATCAATATAATAAAGCGTATCAGAAGAATTAAACTTTAAATAATAAGAGTCATGGATATTCCATTTAAAAAAAGTAAAATCATAATCTTTCTTTGGAGATTTACATCCTGCTAAAATTAACACTAAAACAACTATACAGATTCTCATATTTTTTCTTGAATTTCTTAACGGAGTTACTTTCGCAAAGATTACAACTCTACATTTTGGAATTTGGAATTTTAAAATTGAAGTTTTACTCCAAAATTATCGAAGGCAAATTCTCATTCAGCCATTTATACTTATTGAGAATCATAATATGGGTTCCTCCTTTAACCAAAATGCATTTATCGATATATTTAATTGGAAAAACTTCGTCTTGATCTCCGTGAATGTGCACTACATTTTCGTCAATTTTATCTCGATCCCATAAGATTACACTTTCTACAGCCCATTGCAGATAACCTAAATCGCGTACAGATAGAAACTTCTCGTATAATTTTATTCTCTTATTGACTTTTTCTCCAAAAGAAAACTTGGCAAGCTTTTCAATATTAAGAATCAGCTGCATCGGGATTAGTTTATAAGCTTTTGTTCGCTTTCCTATTTTCATTCTTCTTGGAAATTCATGATTGCTTCTTACACTTGATATTATAATGACTTTTCGCGCTTTTATATGCTTCGAAATTTCCTGAACTAAGATGCCTCCAAAAGAAACTCCGATTAAAACAGGATTTTCTTCTTTTATGTTTTTACTAATTCGAAGCGCATAATCTGATAAAGATTCTTTAGGGTTTGGAATTTCCCACTCGAGAAGATGCATTTCAAAAATATCTTCATCCAATTTTATCCTTTCAAAAATAGACGAACTTGCCGCCAAACCCGGCATAAAATAAACTGGAATTTTACTCATAACATTAAAATGAAATTACCATTGGGATATTTATTCATAAAAAATAAAGTTACTTCTTTTAATATCATGATAATCAAATTTCAGACCTATTTATTACATCTGACTCAAAAAATCAAACTTCAAAACAATAACTTAAAGTTTACAGCTGCAAAAAAATAATTTAATATTGAAAATCAAATGATTACCTTTGCATTTCGAAATATTTTTTGATTTTAAATCTTATAAAGAATTTTCTTTCAATACATGTTTCGAATCCCAAATTCACTATTTACCAATAACCTAACAAGAAATTAGTATGGAAACTTCTGTAACTATGGAAATCAAAGACAACACATTTGCACGCCAATTCGAAACTGTCATCCCTGAAGGAATGTTAGCAGTTGAGTATCAATTTCAAGAAAAAAAAATCTTTTTAACCAAAATCAACAAACCTGATTCGTACGAAAATGAAGAAACGATCAATACCTTACTTAAGAATATTTTAGATTTAAGTTCTGAAAAAAATTACAGAGTAGTTCCTATCCATCCAAAGATTGTTTCATTTTTCAAGAAAAACCCTAAATACAAAGAGTTACTTCCTCCAGGAATTAGAATCTAAAAATATCCAATAATTCGGAGCCACAATCCTCCAATTACCATATAGATCAAGAGCATAACCAAACCGGTTATAAGCCCTTTGACCCACCAGCTCTTTAGGTCAACGTAGCCGCTCCCGAAAAATACGGGTGCCGGACCATGACCATAATGCGTTAAAGTTCCGTAAAGAGATCCGACGAAACCAAGCATAAATGCTAGCAGTAACCCAGGAATTCCGAGCGAAACACCAACACCAAGTAAAGCCGCATACATTGCTGCAACGTGTGCGGTTGCACTTGCGAAAAGATAATGACTAAAGAAATACACTAATATAATAATCGGAAAAGCCATCTGCCAGCTTAACCCGCCAATTTCTGCTTTCACTAAATCGCTAAACCAAGCAATAAAACCCAATTCGTTAAGCGAACTGGCCATCATTACCAAAACAGAGAACCAAACTATAGTATCCCAAGCTCCTTTTTCGGCTTTTACATCATCCCAAGTCAATACTGAAGTCAAAAGCAAAATTACCAACCCTATAAAGGCAGTTGTAGTTGCATCGATAGAAAATAAATCCCCTGTCATCCAAAGGAAAAGCAGAATAAAAAATGTTAGCAACATCATCCATTCATTTCTTGTTATCGCCCCCATTTCTTTTAATTTCTGCGTTGCTATCTGCGGAGCATCACCAGTTTTTTTTAATTCTGGAGGATAAATTTTGTAAAGCACAAATGGAATTACAATAAAAGCACACAAACCCGGAACAATCGCAGCAGCTGCCCATGACATCCAGCTGATTTTTATCCCTAAATTCAAAGCAAACTTCTGACACATCGGATTACTTGCAGTTCCTGTTAAAAACATAGAAGAAGCAATTAAGTTCATATTATAACTATTTAGAGTCAAATATGCCCCTAATTTTCTATGTGTTTCAGGTTTGTCTGGCATTGAACCAAAACTCATTGACATTGATTTCATAATCGGATAAACAATTCCTCCTCCTCTAGCGGTATTACTCGGAACGGCTGGCGCTAGAACCAAATCTGCTAATCCTAAACCATAAGCCAATCCTAAAGAACTTTTCCCAAATATTTTTATGAATAAAAAAGCAATTCTATTTCCAAGACCTGTTTTTATAAATCCTCTTGCTATGAAAAACGAAATTCCAATCAGCCAGATTACCTTATCTCCAAATCCTTTTAATGCCAGCGTGATCGATTTTCCAGGATCTCCTGGAGCCAAAACCTGAGACATAGCTGTCAAAGCAATTGCGATCATACACATCGTTCCCATCGGAGCTGCTTTTAAGATGATTCCTAAAATAGTAGCTACGAAAATGGCAAATAAATGCCAAGCTTCTATCACAACGCCTTCTGGAGCTGGAATAAACCAAATGGCAACTAAAACTGCCAGCGTAATTAGGGTCTGTGGAATTTTTACTTCTTTCATAAAAACAAAAATTAAGTGAATTAAATTCTGAGCTGTAACTGAATTAAAAATAAATTATCGTTGTAGGTTGATGTATCCGGGATGCTTTTATCGAATCTGTCAATTTCAAACCCCATTTCGATACGGCCTGTATACGACTTTCCGAATTCTAAACTAACCATTGGCGTGTAAGTGGTACGCACGTTTGAATTGATTTTATAACTAGGGTCGAAAGTTTCGTAACGACACGACAATTCAAGCGCAGTAAGTTTTTGATAATTTACCTCATATCTAAAGTTCGGCAAGAAATAAATGCCTCGCATTTGATAATCGGCAACATTATCTGTTCGGCTTTCAACTGGCAAGGAATAATATAAATTATGGTTTGTTCCCTGTTTATATTCGATCTGCAGATCAAAACTAAGTTTATCGGTTAGTTTAAAATCGCTTGTAATATCTGCTCCTAGCGCAAATACATCTTCTTTAAAAACCTTTCCAAAACCACCATTCAAGCCCAGATTAATTTTATGTTCTTTTGACAAACCGAAAACCCATCTCGAAGAATATTGTTTTCCATTGTCTTTGTCCACTTCTACATTTTTACCATTTCCATTTAAAACCGAAATAGCATAATTCACTGGAATTTTCCCAATATCAAAAGCTCCAGTTGCCGACGCTCCAATTTGAAAACTTGTCCATCCGTTTTTCCCGAATTCATAATATTGATTTGAAAAGTCAAAAGACTTAATAATATCTACCGGAACAAGCTCTTCTATACCAAAAGCTGGACGAAATTGACCTCCTGTTAGAGCAATATATTTATTGAAAGTATATTTTCCATAGGCATTTTCGAGAACTTTACCTTTTGTATCCGATTTAAAATCTGCCAAATTCACCAGAATTACAATTTCCGTAGTTTCGCTTAATTTGGTATTTAGCCCCACACGCATTCTTTTAATATCAAAAGAACTTTGCGTTACATCTCCAGTAGAGTGATGAGTCCCTAAAACATCTACGTTATCTCCAAAACTTTCCAAATATCTGGCTTGAAGTAGCCCTTTTAACTGAAATTGCGGATATTTTACTTCCTCATTCTCTATTTTATCTGTTTTATCTGCTCCTTGATTCAAATCGCCTTGGGCGTGTAAAAAAGTTGGCGTTATAAAAAAAAGAAAAAAAATGGGCATTAGTAGACTTTTACTCATAGGCTTAAAATAAATTGAAACATTAATGCTTGTATAGCGATTTAAAAATCAGCTCTTTATTCTTGAGTTCAAAAGTTAACTGCTTATAGTCAACAGGAAAATGGAAGTACTAAAATAACAAAAAAAGATATTTTATGTAAAAAAAATTGCATTAAAATATTGTTACAATAACAAAAAAAGGGCATAAGATTAAAACTTATGCCCTTTTCAAATTATAATGAAAAATATTATTTCTCGATTTCTCTCATAGAGTCCATTTTCTTATGCGCTAAGAAACCTGCCACATCTTCAAAATGTTCTTTTACTCGTTTATTTCCGAATTCAAAAACCTTAGTTGCTAATCCGTCAAGAAAATCACGATCGTGAGAAACTAGGATCAAAGTTCCGTCAAAATCACGCAAAGCATCTTTAATAATATCTTTGGTTTTCATATCAAGGTGGTTTGAAGGTTCATCCAGAATTAATAAGTTTACTGGCTCCAACAATAATTTAATCATTGCCAAACGCGTTTTTTCTCCTCCAGAAAGCACTTTAACTTTCTTAGTGATATCATCACCTTGAAACATGAAAGCTCCTAAAATATTTTTAATCTGTGTTCTAATATCTCCAACAGCAATATTATCTATGGTTTCAAAAATAGTTGCATTTTCATCCAACAGAGAAGCTTGGTTTTGTGCAAAATATCCAATTTGCGCATTATGTCCGATTTCAACGCTTCCAGAATCAACGCCGATTTCCTTCATGATCGCTTTAATCATTGTCGATTTACCTTCACCATTTTTTCCAACAAAAGCCACTTTCTGTCCGCGTTCGATAACAATATTGGCATCTTTAAAAACAACATGATCTCCATACGATTTAGACATTTCCTTTACAATAACTGGATATTGTCCTGAACGTGGTGCTGGAGGGAATTTTAATCGCAATGCCGAAGTATCTACTTCGTCAACCTGAACAATTTCTAATTTTTCAAGCATTTTCACACGAGACTGAACAGCATCTGTTTTAGAAAATGTTCCTTTAAAACGCTCAATAAAGGCACGATTTTCAGCAATCATTTTTTGCTGCTCATCGTATGCTTTCTGCTGGTGAATTCTACGATCTTTTCTTAATTCTAAGTAATGAGAATATTTTGCTTTGTAATCGTAAATTCTTCCCATTGTAACCTCGATAGTTCTGTTTGTGATATTATCTACGAATGCTCTATCGTGCGAAATTACCACAACGGCTTTTGCTTGAGTCAACAAGAAGTCTTCTAACCATTGAATGCTCTCAATATCCATGTGGTTGGTAGGCTCATCCAGCAAAATCAAATCTGGTTTTCTTAGAAGGATTTTAGCCAATTCAATACGCATTCTCCATCCTCCAGAAAATTCAGAAGTCTGACGTATAAAATCTTCACGTTCGAATCCAAGACCTGATAATACTTTTTCAACTTCAGCTTCATAATTTACTTCTTCGATAGCATAAAATTTCTCACTTAAGTCAGAAACCCTTTCGATCAATTTCATATATTCGTCACTTTCATAATCGGTACGAACGGTCAATTGCTCATTGATATCGTCGATTTCAGCTTTCATTTTAAAAACTTCACTGAAAGCTTTTGACGCTTCTTCCATAACCGTAGCACCATCTTCAGTAAGCAAATGCTGAGGCAAATAGGCAATTACAGCTTCTTTTGGAGCAGAAATATTTCCTGTAGAAGGTTTATTTACACCTGCAATTATCTTTAAAAGTGTCGATTTTCCCGCACCATTTTTACCCATAAGGGCAATTTTATCATTTTCATTAATAGCAAAAGAAACATCGCTAAAAAGTGTAGTTCCGCCAAACTGAACCGAAATATCGTTAACTGTAATCATTTGTGTTTGTGAATTTTGTTTAATCGGTTAATCGTTTATTTGACTACCCATTTTTTTCGTGCTGCAAAGATAGATTTAATTAGATAATGTCCCAATTTGATAATTAGATAATTTTGAAAATGTGATAATTAGATAATTTGCCAATGAGACAATTTGATAATGCAAAAATTTAAAGAATTAAACAAAGTCTAAATTGCAAAGAATCAAACCAAATCGATTTGTTTCTATTTTTAAAATTTAAATCTTACCTTGTATAAGAATTTAAAAATCAGCAAAATATGAGAACGAAATTAAAACTGGCTGTTTACGTAATTGCAGGACTGATGATTGGTTTTTCTTCAAATGCACAAAAAACCGTAATTAAAAAAGAAGCTTTACCAGCAAATGCCCAAACATTCTTAAAAACACATTTTGGATCTAAAAAACCGAGCTATATCTTAGAAGACAAAGAAATTCTTTCTACAGAATACAAAGTTCAGTTTGACAATAAAATTGAAATTGAATTTGACAAGAAAGGAAATTGGAAAGAAGTGGACGCCAAAATTGGCAAAGTCCCAAAATCTATCATCCCGAAAAAAATTGCTTCTTATATAAAAGCTAATTTTCCTAAAGAAGATGTAACCAAAATAGAAATTGAGACTTCTGGTTATGAAACAAAACTTACCAACGGTTTAGAATTAAAATTCAATATGAAAGGAGATTTTATTAAAATTGACAAATAAGTAAAATTAGAAAATGTGTCAATTAGAAAATTAGAAAATTCTCTAAAACCCTAAAATAACAAAACCCGACAGGTTATTAAAACCTGTCGGGTTTGCAAAAAATTATCTAATTGACTAATTATATAATTATCTCATTAAAATCAGTCTTTTCTCCATTTTTTAGTTTCCTCGAAAATATGTTCCATAATTGCAGCTTCAGTTGCATCAAATTCTATATTTCTTCTACTCATCACTAATCTTGCTGTTTCAAAAGCTTTTTTAGTTACATAAGTCGTAAATCCGGCAGCACCGCCCCAAGAAAAACTCGGAACAAAGTTGCGAGGAAATCCGCTTCCGAAAATATTAGCGCTTACCCCAACCACAGTTCCTGTATTAAACATCGTGTTGATTCCGCATTTACTGTGATCTCCCATCATTAAACCGCAAAACTGAAGCCCTGTTTTAGCAAAACTTTCTGTTTCATAGCTCCATAATTTCACTTCTTCATAATTGTTCTTTAGGTTCGAGTTATTAGAATCTGCTCCGATATTGCACCATTCTCCTAAAACTGAATCTCCTAAAAATCCTTCATGTCCTTTATTTGAATTAGCAAAAAGAACCGAGTTTTTAACCTCGCCTCCTATTCGGCTTCCAGGCCCAACAGTTGTTGCTCCATAAACCTTAGCCGACATTTTTACCATTGCATTTTCGCATAAAGCGAATGGTCCTCGAATTACGGTTCCTTCCATAATTTCGGTATTCTTACCTATATATATAGGACCAGTCGATGCATTTAAAGTTACAAACTCTAGTTTTGCTCCTTCTTCAATAAAAATATTCTCTGGCGAAATTACATTAACACTTTTAGGAATTGGCTGAGACGTGCGGTCTTCTGTCAAATATTTGAAATCCTGACGAATCGCCGCGTCATTTTTAGAAAAAATATCCCAAGTATGTTCAATGGTGATACAATCTTCATTGTACTGAATGATTTCGTAAGAATCAAAATCGACTTCTTCCTGATTTTCGTTCGCAAAAAATGCAATTACATCTTCACCTTTAAAGATTGCCTGATTTTCTGTCAAATTAGAAACCATCTCCGCAAGAGTATCATTTGGCAAATACGCTGCGTTGATCATTACATTTTCCTCCATTTCAACCATTGGAAATTTTTCAGACAAATATTCTTCGGTTATCGTAGTGATTGTCGAACCAAGATATTTTTCCCATTTCTGGCGAATCGTCATAATTCCTACCAAAATATCAGCTACCGGCCGTGTAAAAGTAAAGGGTAATAAAGCATTCCGAACGGGACCGTCGAAAAGAATGTAGTTCATAAATAATTGAGTGTTTGTTAAAATTTGATTTGGTTACCTGGCTTCAAAGTTACGAATATTTTACCGGTTTACTAAAAAACCATTTTAACGAAAAGTAATATTTAACGCATAAAAAAAGCCTCCCAGAATTGGAAGGCTTTTGTATAATTTAAAACAGCTATTATTTTTTAGCGTGTTTAGCATATTTAGTTTTGAATTTATCAATACGTCCTGCAGTATCGATAAGTTTAGATTTACCAGTATAGAAAGGGTGAGATGTTCTAGAAATCTCCATTTTTACAACTGGATACTCAACTCCGTCAACTTCAATTGTTTCTTTTGTATCTGCAGTAGATTTAGTGATAAAAACCTCATCATTCGACATGTCTTTAAATGCAACTAATCTGTAATTTTCTGGGTGAATTCCTTTTTTCATCTTTTCTTTTATTTATTGTTTGGAGCACCTTTATTTTGAAGCTTTTTCATGGTTAGAAAAAGGTGTAAACAAATAATACTCTTTTTTGTTTAAAAATTTAATTATTTTTGAGTGTGCAAATTTACAATTCTTTTTTAATAAACAAACAGTTAGCTTACTTTTTTTTAGTTTATTTCGAAAAGCTTTTTTTATATCCGATTATAGTGGGAATTACTATATTTGTGGATTAATTTTAAACATATCGAAATATGATTAATGAAGTTATAAAAAAGAATGGAGTTACGTATGGTGTAATGATCGGAATTGCATCTGCTTTGGTTACAGCTACAATCTATGCTATTGATTTAAATCTGTTTACAGCTTGGTGGATGGGAATACTAGGAATCGTAATAAGCCTTACAATTAGTATCATTTTACTTTCTAAAACTAAGAAAGATTTAAACGGTGTTTTTCCTTTTAAAGATGCTTTTACTACTTATTTTATAGCTGCAGTAATTGGTATTTTAATATCAACAACTTTCAACATCGTATTATTTAATGTAATTGATCCAGGTGCAAAAGACACTTTGAGCGAAATTATGATCAAATACACTATTGGTATGATGCAGAAATTTGGCACGCCAGCTTCAGCAATTAATGAAGCTGTTGCTAAAATGAAAGAAAGCAATCCGTATTCTACTTTTGAATTATTAAAAGGATCTGTTTTTGCTATGGTTATAAGCGCAATTTTCGGATTAATTTTCGCAGCATTTTTTAAAAGCAAATCTACACAAGAATAAAAATATAAATGAATTTATCTATACTTATACCGCTTCTAAACGAGGAGGAATCACTTAAAGAACTCTACACTTGGATCATTAAAGTGATGCAGTCTAACAATTACTCTTATGAAATCATTTTTGTAGATGATGGTAGTACAGATAATTCTTGGCAGATTATTGAAGGTTTCTCTAACGAAAATCCTAATGTAAAAGGAATTCGTTTCATGAAAAACTTCGGAAAATCTCAGGCTTTACATGCTGGTTTTGCAAAAGCAAAAGGCGATGTTATTATTACAATGGATGCCGACTTGCAAGATAGTCCAGACGAAATTCCTGAATTGTATGAAATGATTACAGCTCAGAAATACGATTTGGTTTCAGGTTGGAAAAAGAAACGTTACGATTCTGTTGTGGCAAAAAATCTTCCGTCAAAATTATTCAACTGGGCCGCTAGAAAAACTTCTGGCGTTGATCTGAATGATTTTAATTGCGGATTGAAAGCTTATAAAAATGTTGTGGTAAAAAACATTGAAGTTTCTGGCGAAATGCACCGCTACATTCCTGTTTTGGCTAAAAATGCCGGATTCGGAAAAATTGGAGAAAAAGTGGTAATTCACCAAGCCAGAAAGTATGGTGAAACTAAATTTGGAATGGAACGTTTTATAAACGGATTTCTAGATTTGATTACCATTTGGTTTTTATCAAGATTCGGAAAAAGACCCATGCATTTATTTGGCGCAATAGGCTCTTTAATGTTTATTATCGGATTTTTAGCCGCTGGATACATTGGAATTTCTAAACTGTACCATATGTATACTGGAATGAAATATAGCTTAGTTACCAACAATCCATGGTTTTATATTGCTTTAACTACCATGATTTTGGGAACTCAGTTATTTTTAGCAGGATTCTTGGGCGAAATTATTTTAAGAACAAAAAATAACGAGGCAAGATATAAAGTAGCACGAGAGGTTAATTTTTAAAAAAGTTCTTTATAAGTTATATTTTTAAATCTATGTTTAATTAAGATATAAAAATATTTCATAAAGCACCTTAAACTCTCAATAACAAACTATTTTTAAACAAACATAAAAACGAAATCATATAATGAATATAGCACCAAATATATTAAATGCTGTAAACGAATGGCTGACGCCAACATTTGATCAGGAAACGCAAGCTGCGGTTAAGGAATTAATGACTACTTCTCCAAAAGAACTTGAAGAGAGTTTTTACAAAAACCTAGAGTTTGGAACTGGAGGAATGCGCGGTGTAATGGGTATTGGAAATAACAGAATCAACAAATATACACTTGGAAAAAATACTCAGGGATTATCTGATTATCTGCATAAAGTTTTTCCAAACGAACCTTTAAAAGTAGTTATTGCTTACGATTGCCGTCATAACAGCAATACGTTGGCAAAAGTGGTAGCTGATGTTTTCTCGGCAAACGGAATTCAGGTTTATTTGTTTTCTGATTTGAGACCAACTCCAGAATTATCTTTTGCTCTTAAATATTTAAAATGCCAATGCGGAATTGTTTTAACAGCTTCTCACAATCCACCGGAGTACAACGGATATAAAGTATATTGGCAAGATGGAGGGCAAATTGTTCCTCCTCAGGACAAAGAAATTGTAAATGTGATTGAAAGCTTAGGTTATGACAAAATCAAATTTAACGCAAACGAAAGTTTGATTCAGTACATTGATACCGAAATAGACAAAGCATTTATAAAATCATCTATCGAAAACGCAAGTTTTAATACTCCGGCTGAAGCCAAAGACAATCTTCATATTGTGTTTACTTCATTGCACGGAACTTCTATAAAATCAATTCCAGACGTTTTATCGCAAGCTGGATATAAGAATGTTCATATCGTTCCGGAACAAGCTATTCCAGATGGAGATTTCCCAACGGTAAAATCTCCAAACCCAGAAGAACCAGAAGCTTTAACTATGGCTTTGGCTCTAGCAGATAAAACAAATTCTGACATTGTAGTGGGAACAGATCCTGACTGCGACCGTTTAGGAGTTGCTGTTCGTAACAATGACGGCAAAATGATTTTATTAAACGGAAACCAAACGATGGTTTTGATGACTTCTTTCTTATTGAAACAATGGAAAAAAGCAGGTAAACTTAACGGAAAACAATTCGTTGGCTCAACAATCGTTTCAACTCCAATGATGATGGAATTGGCAACAAGTTATGGCGTTGAGTGTAAAGTTGGCTTGACTGGATTTAAATGGATCGCAAAAATGATCAAAGATTTTCCTGAACTTGAATTTATCGGAGGTGGTGAAGAAAGTTTCGGATTTATGGTTGGCGATGCTGTTAGAGATAAAGATGCAGTTGCCGCTACTTTATTGATATGCGAAGTTGCCGCTCAGGCAAAAGCTGCGGGAAGCTCTGTTTATAAAGAACTTTTACAGCTTTATGTTGAAAATGGTTTCTATAAAGAATTCTTAGTTTCTTTAACCAAAAAAGGAATGGAAGGCTTACAGGAAATCAACCAAATGATGATTGATTTACGCGAAAATCCTTTGAAAGAAATTAACGGACAAAGAGTTATTATGGTTGAAGATTATCAATCGTCTATCGCTTTAAATTTATTAGACGGTTCAGAATCAACAATGGATATTCCAAAATCGAATGTATTGATTTATTATACTGAAGACGGTTCTAAAATTTGCGCAAGACCAAGCGGAACTGAACCTAAAATTAAATTCTACATTAGTGTGAATGCCGAAATCGAATCGGTTTCTGATTTTGATGAAGCAGAAAGTTTCTTAGATCAAAAGATTCAAAACATTATAGCAGATATGCAGTTGAATTAAATAAATCCTTTTTTTGAAAATATTGCCATTTGCAAATAGTCTTAAAAACAAGGAGTCCAATATTTAAAACTCTGATTTGCATTCTTAAAGATGCAAATCAGAGTTTTTTTTATAAAAAAAACCTAAAAGGAATTGAAAACAATCCAATTGGATTAATTTTGTGCAGTAAAAATTCGTTAACGCGAATTTATTGTAACAAAAAATGTAATGCTAAAACTCAAGCAAGCATAACCAAGCAAAAAAATAACACCCAAAAATAAATGAGTAATTTTAAAAAAATAGTTCCTTTTATATACCCATATAAAAAATACGCTTTCTTAAATATTTTCTTTAATGTACTGTATGCGCTTTTCAGTACACTTACTTTTATGTCATTAATTCCAATGTTGCAGGTTTTATTTGGCAAAGGTGAGAAGATTACCAAAATGCCATCTTTTGAAGGAATTACTCATATAAAAGAGTATGGAGAAAATTATGTCAACTATTATATCACCACACATAATGACCCGAACAATCCTGGCTTTATACTTTCAATAATGGTAGGGGTAATTATTTCGATTTTTTTATTAAAAAATTTGGCCGATTACCTGGCAATGTTTTTCATTAACTTCTTAAGAAATGGTGTTTTGAGAGACATGCGAAATGCACTTTACAAAAAAACACTGGAACTGCCTCTATCTTTTTTTTCTGAAAAAAGAAAAGGAGATGTAATTTCAAGAATATCTGGTGATGTAAATGAGGTACAAACTTCTTTTTTAGCAATTCTGGAGCTTATCGTAAAAGAACCTTTGACAATTCTATTTACAATAATAGCAATGTTGATTATCAGTGCAAAGCTAACATTATTCGTTTTTATCTTTATTCCTGTTTCTGGATACATTATTTCTCTAATTGGAAAACAGCTTAAAAAACAATCTACAAAAGCACAGGAAGAACAAGGGACTTTCTTGTCAACAATTGAAGAAACTATCGGCGGTCTAAAAGTAGTAAAGGGATATAATGCTGAAAATTATTTTAATAAGATCTTCACAGGCTCTACTGAACGCTTTTTCTCTTTATCAAACAGCATTGGCAATCGTCAGAATCTCGCATCTCCTGCTAGTGAGTTTATGGGAATTACCGTTATTGCCATATTACTTTGGTACGGAGGTCAAATGGTTTTAATTGATAAAACTCTAGAAGGCGCTTCGTTTATTGCTTACATGGGTTTGGCTTATAATATTCTTACTCCTGCAAAAGCAATTTCTAAAGCGTCATACGGAGTAAAAAGAGGAAATGCAGCTGCAGAACGTGTTCTTGAAATTTTAGAGCAGGAAAATCCAATTACAAGTAAAGCTGATGCAATTGAAAAAACAACGTTTGACAACAACATCACCGTTCAGAATATCAACTTTAAATATGAAAATGAAAATGTTTTAAAAGACTTTTCTCTTGAAATTAAAAAAGGGCAAACTGTTGCACTTGTCGGTCAGTCCGGAAGCGGAAAAAGTACAATCGCAAACCTTCTTACTCGTTTTTATGATGTAAACGAAGGTTCTATTTCTATAGACGGAATCAACATTAAAGACATGAATCTGCATTCACTTCGCAGTTTAATGGGATTGGTAACGCAAGACAGCATTTTGTTTAATGATACGATAAAAGCCAATATTTCTTTAGGAAAATTAGACGCTACTGATGATGAAATTATCGAAGCTCTAAAAATCGCAAATGCTTATGAGTTCGTTAAAGATCTTCCAAAAGGCATTTACACCAATATTGGAGACAGCGGAAACAAACTTTCAGGAGGTCAAAAACAACGTTTGTCTATTGCTCGTGCTGTATTAAAAAACCCACCGATTATGATTTTGGACGAAGCAACATCTGCATTGGATACAGAAAGCGAAAAATTTGTTCAGGTTGCACTAGAAAACATGATGCAAAACAGAACATCGATCGTAATTGCACACCGTCTTTCTACAATTCAAAAAGCAGATGTGATAGTGGTAATGCAAAAAGGAAAAATCGTTGAACAAGGAACTCACGATGAATTAATTTCAAAAAATGGAACTTACAATAAGCTGGTAACAATGCAGTCTTTCGAATCATAAGACTTTCACATAACAAATAATCTAACACAGATTAAGGAAATATTAAAACTCAGTTTAATTTCTTTAATCTGTGTTTATTTTTATAACTTTAGGATAGTTAAAGATTGAAATTTAATTCTTTCAGAAAATGTATCTTAACAACCCCAACATAAAACTTCCCGACGATCCCGATACTATTGTTTGGAAATATCTAGACCTATCCAAATTTCTTGATTTATTGCTTTCGAAGAAACTTTTTATGTCACGTTCAGACAAGTTTGAAGATCAATACGAGGGAACTTTCAGCGAACCCACTTACGAAGAGATTAAAAAACTTGCCGCAGATAATCCCGAATTCTTAAATTACTACAAAACGCATCGCGAAAAAGTAGCGATTAGCAGCTGGCATATCAACGAATATGAATCTTTTGCCATGTGGCAGATTTTCACCAAAAACAACGAAGGTTTAGCTATTCAGTCTACGATTAGAAGACTGCAGAAAGCTGTGAGACCAGAAAACAATTATGATCAGTTTATTGGCGAAGTAAACTACATTGACTATAAAAAAGAATATATTCCGTTTGATGATTTATTCTTTCCATTCTTATTTAAAAGAAAAAGCTTTCAATACGAACGAGAAGTCCGAATTCTGAGTGACACTTCTAAAAGCGACATCAAATTAAACGACGGATTAAAAATCAATGTCGACATTAACCAATTGATCGAAAAAATATACATTCACCCAAAATCTGAAAACTGGTATAAAAAACTGGTAATAGAATTGGTAGAACGCTTAGGTTTTGGTTTCGAAATTGAAAAATCGGATTTGGAGAGTGATATATTAATTTGAAGTTTCTAAGATACTGAGACGCTATGATTCTAAGTTTTTTTTCTTGCCACAGATTAAAAGAATTTGAAAAGATTAAATATATTAGTCTAATTTATTTTTCTTTGAGTTTTTCTAAATACCTATTTCTAAGATACAAATTTTGATCTTCAATGATGATTTGTCTTCCTTTTTTATAATAATAAACAGAATCAGATTTAGACTTTTTCACCACAGAATCACCAATCTCTATTTTATCATATAGTTCACTACTCACTTGCCATCTAATTCCTGAATTCAAAAATAAATAATGAGGAAAACGATATCCCTCTCCACCTTCTATTTCCTTTTCATAAACTACTCCTGAAAAACTATATTCATTAGCTTCTTTATATTCCTTTTCTATATATCCCATTGAATTACCCACGAAATATGCTCCAATAACAGTAAGAATGAATATGGGCATAAAAACATAAGTCAAAACAGTACTAAATTCCTTCTCCTGTTCTTTTAATTCATCTTCAGAATACATTTTAAAATTTTAAAAAGTTATATCGGCTTATAACTCTTCACCTCCCATTTTTTAGAAGCCAAATCTATATAATTATAGTGAAGAACATCATTTTTATCAAACTGGCCGTTTTGGTTGGTATCTTCGATAGTTCTAAAATACAAACGGTTTTTAGATTCAATTAAGCTCCAATCTACCAGTTCTTGAAGGTCAGCAGAAACTTTCGTAAAATTTTCTCCGCTGATGTCACTTAAATATAAAGTTTTAATATCACTAGTATCTATTTTACCATCTTTATTGGTATCTGAATCTGTCAGGGTGTAAACCATCACATTATTATGAGTTCTATCTGCAACCGTTTTCAAATACGTAGCTGTTAAAATCAAAACCGGTTTATCTGATAATGGTCGGATAGAATCTGAATCTACTTTTTGGAATTTTAAATTCTGAAGGTATCCTGTAATTTCATATTCGCCTAAATTAGAAATTGTAAAACTCACATCATTTACACTCGAAGAACCATATCTAGCTTTAGATCCTCTTTCAAAAACCCTTAAATCTCCAACTGGATGAATTAAATAACTTGTTCCTTCCATTTGAATTGGCAAATCGGCGATTTCAATTTGAGTTGTATCGGCTTTAGTAACACTTACTTTGTTTGAAGCGCCATAACTTACTTTTGGTTTTTGAACTTCCTCTCGACAGCTGATTACTGTTCCGACAAGTATTAGCGCGATATATTTAAAATACTTTTTCATCTACAATGATTATATACGATTATCAAATATACTATTTTTGATTGTAATTTTTGTTTTTATTGAATTTTACTAGCGCAAAGATGTTTAGTAGAACAATTCCTAGATAACCTAGAAAAATAAGCCAGCTCTTTTTATACAAAGAAAGATGATAAGCCCGTTCTCTTTCCTTATCTTCTTTTAACCAGAAATCTTTATTGGCTTCATAATAACCACAAGTTATTACACGATAATTATTTTTATTTGGTTTTGGTTTTGGGCTTGTTAATACATAAATATCATTCCCAAACAAAGCCCAAGTTGGCACTTTTTCTTCTGCTACCAAATTAATTACATTAACAAAAGTATCATAATCTGTTTTTGACCCAAAATGAATTTTAGCGCCATTTATAGTGTCATACTTTTTGACTATATCTCGAACAAAAAATCTTAATTCTTTTATTTTGTCAAGTTCTTTTAATTTTACATCATTAAAATTAAACCTTTTATACTTTCTTAAATCTGCGATTTTATATTTTTCAAATTCTTCTTTATCAGGAACCATTAAATTTAAGGATCCATAAACCATAAAAGCATCAACTTTAAAAAAATGATAAAAACAAAACAGCGGTATTAAGACTAAAGAAATCATTCCTGGAACGTAAAAAATCTTTTTTCTCTTTTCACGTTTTTCTATCATAACCTCGCATTTATCTTAACGTTAAAAACCCTCGAAGTCATATAATTTGGAATCGCATATTGATTTTTTGAATACACGTCACGAACCCAAGTATTGGTAATAGCATTTTGATTATTGAAAAGATTGAAAATTTCCAGTCCAACAGCCAATTCTTTAAAGTTTTTCAGCCAGCCTTTTTTTGCATTCTGCGTACTAGCGTCTACAAAAACCTTTGCAAAACCAATATCAGCTCTTCTGTAATCATTCAATCGGTTTTGATATAAATACGGATCAGAATATGCTGGCGCACCTCCAGGCAAACCTGTATTATAAACCAAATTCAAATACACTTTCACGCTTGGAATATTCGGCATATAATCCTGAAACAGCATCGCAAATTTCAAACGCTGATCTGTCGGACGGGCAATATACCCTTTGTTTTCATAATTCTCCTCCGTTTTCATATATCCGAAACTTACCCAAGATTCTGTTCCTGGAACAAATTCTCCATTTAATCTAAAATCAAGACCTTGTGCATACGCTTTTGCATTGTTATTGGCAACATAACGAATTCGGACATTGTCAATTGAATACACATTTACATCAGAAAGCGATTTATAATACAGTTCGGTCACCCATTTAAAAGGACGATTCCACATTCTAAAATTATAATCATTTCCTAAAACTATATGAATTGCTTCTTGAGCTTTCACATTCGGATTCACAACACCATTTAAATCTCGTAATTCTCTGTAAAACGGCGGCTGATGATACAATCCGCCCGAAATTCTAAAAACCATATCGCGATCCCAATCTGGCTTTATGGCAAATTGCGCACGCGGACTTACCACAAACTGTGTTTTTCCTTCTTCTAAAGCTCCCGCAACATTCCAACCTTGAAAACGCGCTCCCAAATGATACCAAATCTGACTTGAGCCTAATTCCGACTGCTTATTCCATTGTGCATAACCGGAAAATCTATTTATAGTATTAAAATTGGTTGCTCGAATATTTTGATATGGCAAAAGCGGTCCTGTGTAAGGCGTATACGGCTGATTATTTTTTGGAAGAATAACCAAAGGCGGATTTATAGAAAATCCAGCCGAATCAATAACTTCCCACTCCACTACTCGATCACGAATAGATTCTCTAGTATATTTTAAACCAAATTCCAACTGGCTTTCTTTCCAATCTTTAGTTCCTTTCAGTTCAATATTTGCAATTAAAGCATCGAGATCATTTCGAGCGTGGTTTAATTGAGAACCAATTCCGCGTGTAAAATCAACTGCAGATGTGTTTTCTGGATCTTCAGCATTTACATTGCCTAAACGATATTGCGCCAAAATATCAAAATGTTCTTTTTCTGTGGTATGAAATAAAGATCCAATTAATTTTAGCGTAAGCGTAGGCGATGCTTTATAAGTCGTTTTTAAAGCTCCAAAATAGGTATCGTATTGATCTTTTTCTTGTCCGTCATAATAAACCGCAAGCGCCATTGGCTGATCTCCCGTTCCAAAATTAGTTTGGCGCACCAAAGGTTCATACGAATATTTGTTCTGAGAAATATTTCCTAAAAAGCTCATTTGCCATTTTTCAGAAATATCATAATTCACATTGGTTTGAATATCTGCAAAAGTCGGTTTATAATTCGTCTCTGTATCTTGACTATTCACCAAAAGACTATTATTTCTATAACGAACTCCTGTTACAGCAGACCATTTTTTATTCTTCGAAACCAGATCGACCGCAGCGCTTCCGCCTAAAAAACTGGCTTCAAAAGCAGCGCCAAACTGAGTCGGCTTTCGATACGTAATATCTAAAACAGAAGATAACTTATCTCCGAACTTCGCTTGAAATCCTCCTGCTGAAAACTCGACATTTTGAACTAGATCTGTATTCGTAAAACTCAATCCTTCCTGCTGTCCTGAACGAATTAAAAACGGACGATATACCTCTACTTCATTTACATAAACTAGATTTTCGTCATAATTTCCGCCACGAACCATATATTGCGAGCTTAATTCGTTATTTGAATTAACGCCAGGAAGTGTTTTGAGAATATTTTCGATTCCTGAATTTGCACCCGGAATCTTTTTTATGGTTTCAGTATCAACAGAAGTTATTCCTTGAACTCGTTTTCTGTTTCCAGAAGAAACAAAAACTTCTCCCATCTGTTCTTCAGAATTACTCATAATCGGATTAAAAACAAAAACTTCATTTGTTTTCAAATTCACCGTCAAACTCATCATTTTTAAAGAAACGTGAGTAAAAATCAAAGAGACTTTCTTGTTTGATGGAATTACAATTTCATAAAAACCATTTGAATCAGACTGCACTGTAATATCTTGTGAGGAAACATTTACCTCCGCAACAGGATGTTTTTCATTATCTAAAATAAGCCCTTTGATACGAGCGTTTTGAGCTAATGCAATGCAGCTGAAAAAGAAAAAAAGAAAAACGAATGTAAACCTGTTATGACTCAAAGATTTTGGGTTTTATTTTTGTTGACTTCTAAAAAAACGAGTTTCAAAGATAGTAGTATTTCCTACATTATCAACAACTTCAACTTTTAATACGTTTTCACCTTCTGCTAAATATTGATCATCAAAAGTATGCGTAATTCTTCTCGCTTTATTTTCGTATTCAAACAAAACCCAACTTCCATTCAAATATCCGTTATAAGATTTTATTCCTGATAAAGAATCGCTTATCGTTAAATCAATTTTCTTTTGATCGCTAATCCATTTTCCTTCAATTGGTTTTGCAATTTTAATCACTGGAGCAATCGTATCCAGAACCAAACCGTAAGTGCCCAATATTTTTGCTTTCGCAGTAAAAACATCCTCTTTTCTGATCGTTCCATTATAGCTTGTTCCCTTTCCGATATAAAGTTTATCACGCAAAGATTCTGGATAAGTATCGTCTTTTATGGTGATGGTAAAATTAGAATGCACTGGAACGGTATCGTCATGAATAAAAATTTTATTATTTCTCACATCAAAATTCATATTGAAGTCATCATAAAAAGTTCCAGCCGGAAAGAAAACCGACATATTATCTTTCTCAAAATTGGCATCTCTATTATACTTGATAAAATACTGCCCATTAACTGGCTCCGCTTCCACAAGAGGTGTTGTGGCATCAAACTCAATTGGGACTGTAACCGAATTCATATTTCCAAAATAATCCGAAACTTCAATTTTATAATTTGAAGTTAGATTAGGTTCAGCTTTTACAATACCGCGAAGAGAATCTGTTTTGATAATGCTTAAAGCAAAAGGCGTTTTCATGAAAAGCTTCTGCACGCGTTGCCCCGATTTTTTATATCTAGAATAATCAATCAAAGCATTGATATAACGCATTTCATCAAAGGAATACGTATTAAACTGATAATTATAATTCTGATTTCCGTTTAAAAAAGTCGAAACATTAAAAACTCCATTTTTATTATGCGACACATCATCGGTATCAACGGCATTAATTCCGAAACCAATTTTTCCGTTTGCTTTAATTTTAGATGCTAAATAAGTCCCGTCTTTCTGAAGTGCCATACTTACCAGCAATGGCTGTTTTGACTGATTTACCGTTGCATTATCCAAAGGATAAACATACAAACTAGACAAAGTTGGCTTCTTGGTGTCTTTTAAATTTTGGTCAAAGCCAAAGAAAATCGGATTGATAACAAACTCTGTTTTTGTATCTCTGATTTCAAAATGAAGATGCGGTCCTTCTGATGAACCCGTATTCCCCGAAAGTCCAATTATATCTCCTTTTTTTACAGGAAGCTCGTCTGGCTTTGGAAACATTTCAATCTCATAGGCTTTTTCTTTGTAATGCGTTTTTTTTACATAATCTAAAATTGCCCCAGTTGGCGTTTGCAAATGTCCGTAAACAGAAGTATATCCATTTGGATGTGTAATGTAAATGCATTTTCCGTTTCCAAAAGTCGAAATTTTAATTCTCGAAACATAGCCATCTGCGATCGCATGTACAGTCAAACCTTCTCTCTGGTTGGTTTTTAAATCAAAACCCGCATGAAAGTGATTAGGTCTTAATTCTCCAAAATTGCCAGAAAGCTGCATTGGAATATCTAATGGGGGACGGAAATAATCTTTAGGATATTGTGTTTGAGCAAACACAGAATTACAAATTAAAAGGGCAAGTACATATAATCTCATAAACAACATTTTTGCTAAGATAAGCAAAAATAAGCCAATAAAAGCAAGAAAAAAGCTTCAAAAACCCAATTGATTGAATTACAATATATTTATCTAAAATAATGCAAAAAAATCGATAAAAAATTGCATTAATAAAAAGGAATATTAACTTTGTAGGATTAAGTAATGAATAGGATGTATAATGAGTGTAATTGCAGAAATAATTGATACTCTTGAATATAAAGTTGAAAAGCTTTTTGAGAAATCAAAAGCCTTTGAACAAAACAATCAAGTATTACGATTAGAACTAGCCAAAGCTGCGCAAATTATCCAGAAACAATCTGAGGAAATGGAAGCTTTGAAGAAGCAAAATGAAACACTTAAGATAGCCAATTCGTTGCTCGGCAGCGACAATAACAAGAGAGAGACAAAGCTTAAAATAAATTCATTAATTCGCGAAATCGATTACTGCATAGCGCAACTATCAGATTAATAACATGGACGGAAAGCTTAGAATTAAAATATCAATTGCCGACCGCGTTTACCCACTTACGGTTGAACCCGCTCAAGAAGAAGGACTAAGAAGTGCTTCTAAAAAAATTGATGCCATGATTAAGCAATTCGAAGAAAATTATGCGGTACGTGACAAACAAGATGTTCTAGCTATGTGTGCATTGCAATTTGCATCACAGGTAGAACAAAAACAGATTGATAATGCAATCGATGGAGAAGAGACTATCGAAAGAATTAAAAGATTAAATACGCTTTTAGATCAATATCTCGAAAATTAAACGTTCTTTACAGAAACTAAGATACTGCCTACATTAGTTCACATTTGGTAAACTCAACACTAACAATTTAGAATGAGCAAATCGTCGCTACTATAGTATGCCCTCCTTTTGGCTGGGAAACTTGAACAGTGAGTTAGCTCAAAACTTGTCTTTACGAGTTTATACAAGCAATTAATGTAGGCTTTTTTTATATATAAACCCTAACAAACATGGACATCATAACGATCATTATTGGTATTGTAGGTATTGCGGCAGGATTTGCAATAGCTAAAATTATCGAGAAAAGTAATATTTCAAACCTAATTAAAAACGCTAAAAAAGAAGCGGCCTCCATCTTAAAAGACGCTAATTTAGAAGCCGAAAATATCAAAAAAGATAAAATTCTTCAAGCCAAAGAGCGTTTTATCGAACTAAAATCAGAACACGAACAAGTTATTTTAGCGCGCGATAAAAAAGTTGCTGAAGTAGAAAAACGCGTTCGCGATAAAGAATCTCAAGTTTCTAATGAACTTTCTAAAGCTAAAAAAATAAACGAAGATTTTGAAGCTAAAACAGCTGAATACAACAATAAAATTGAGCTTTTAGACAAAAAACAAGCTGAAGTTGACAAACTTCATAAAAGCCAGCTACAGCAATTAGAAGTAATCTCTGGTCTTTCTGCTGAAGAAGCAAAAGAACAATTGGTAGAAGGATTAAAAGCAGAAGCTAAAACAAAAGCAATGTCTCATATTCAAGAAACTATTGAAGAGGCAAAATTGACTGCGCAGCAAGAAGCTAAAAAAATCATCATTAATACGATCCAAAGAGTTGGAACGGAAGAAGCGGTTGAAAACTGTGTATCTGTTTTCAATATCGAATCTGATGATGTTAAAGGTAGAATTATTGGACGTGAAGGGCGTAACATTAGAGCACTTGAAGCCGCAACTGGTGTGGAAATCATTGTTGACGATACGCCAGAAGCAATTATTCTTTCTTGTTTTGATCCTGTTCGTAGAGAAATTGCTCGTTTATCTTTACACAAATTAGTAACTGACGGACGTATTCACCCAGCAAGAATCGAAGAAGTTGTGGCTAAAACTGCCAAACAAATCGATGACGAAATTATCGAAGTTGGAAAACGTACTGTTATCGACTTAGGAATTCACGGTTTACACCCAGAATTAATTAAAGTTGTAGGTAGAATGAAATATCGTTCTTCTTACGGACAAAACTTATTACAGCACTCAAGAGAGGTTTCTAAACTTTGCGGTATAATGGCTGCAGAATTAGGACTAAACGTAAAACTGGCAAAAAGAGCAGGTTTATTACACGATATCGGAAAAGTGCCTGATACAGAGAGTGATTTGCCACACGCACTTTTAGGTATGCAGTGGGCTGAGAAATACGGAGAGAAAGAAGAAGTATGCAACGCGATTGGAGCTCACCACGATGAGATCGAAATGAAGTCTTTATTATCTCCAATTATTCAGGTTTGTGATGCTATTTCTGGAGCTAGACCAGGCGCTAGACGTCAGGTTCTTGACTCTTACATCCAGCGTTTGAAAGATCTTGAAGACGTGGCATACGGATTCAGTGGAGTTAAAAATGCTTATGCGATCCAAGCTGGTAGAGAGCTTCGTGTAATTGTAGAAAGCGAAAAAGTTTCTGATGACAACGCAGCAAACTTATCTTTCGAAATTTCACAAAAAATTCAAACCGAAATGACTTATCCTGGACAGGTAAAAGTTACAGTTATTAGAGAAACTAGAGCTGTAAACATTGCTAAATAATCTTGGAAATAATATATAGAAAAAATAAAGGCTGTCAATTGACAGCCTTTATTTTTATTTAGCTCTTTGCAAGCTTACATATCATTAAAAACGATTTTAAAGCTTGTCCCAACCCCTACTTCACTTTCTACTTCAACAGTTCCTTTCATTGCTTCAATTTGATTTCTTGTAATGTATAATCCAATACCTCGCGCTTCTTCATGTTTATGAAAGGTTTTATACATACCAAACAGCAAATCACCATAGACTTTCAAATCGATTCCGAGACCATTATCTGTTATTTTAAGGGATTTAAAACCTTCAGGCTCAATAGCAAAATCAAAAGTAATTACAGGATCACGATCTGGATGCGCATATTTAATTGCGTTTGTTGTAAAATTCAACAAAACGCTTTCCATGTAAGCCGGATTAAAATTTACCGTCAAATACTTCGGTACGTTATTGATGATCGTAACTTTTCGTTCTTTATGATACCCTTTAATCGTTGAAATAGTTTTCTCGATATATTCACAAAGTTTTAGTGGCACTACCGCAATATTAATATTACTCTGCGTTTTTACAATTTGGGTAAGATTCGAAATAGTTTCATTCAGATCATTAGAAACGGTGCGTAAATATTCCAGCATTTCTGTTACGGTCTGTTTACTAACATCTGCATCAATAAGATCTAAAATCGATTTTATATTTCCAGCCTGTGTATTTAGATTATGAGAAACAATATGCGAGAAGTTCAATAAACGGCTATTTTGATCACTATACAGTTTCATGGTTTTCATAAGCTCCAGCTCTTTTTCTTTCTGAGCCGAGACATCAGTATGCGTTCCAATTACTCGCAAAGGCCTTCCGTTTTCATCGCGTTCAATTACTTTTCCGCGGTCTAAAATCCATTTGTAATTACCGCTGGAAGTCATTACACGATGATAATTTTCATAAAACGGAATCTTATTATCAAAGTGTTCATGAATATCCGAATAATATTTTGGAAGATCATCTGGATGCACAATTTTATCCCATCGTTCTGGATCATCAAAAATATCAGTCGATTCTAATTCTAAAATTTTAAGAGACAGAGAAGAGTAAAAAACCCTATTGGTGACCATATCCCAATCCCAAATTCCAGCAGTAGAAGCATCTAAGGCAAATTGAAAACGCTCTTCCGAAATCCTTAGCTTCTCTTCTTTATCTTTCAACTCGGTAATATCCGAAACATGACCATAGAAAATCACATTTCCATTTGCCGCAGATTCTGTTTTTGCAGAAATTTTAAACCAGCGAATTCCTTTTTTAGGAAGAGTAGCTCTAAACTCTATTTCCCAAGGTTTTATTTCCTTTCTGGCTTTGACTAAAGACTGAAAAAAAAGTTCGCGATCCTGCGGTAAAATTCGATCGTAAACTATAAGCTTTATATCATTATTAAAATCTGCAGCAGAAAGTTCAAATATTTCGTCTGCCGATTTGCTTACAAGGGGAAACGAGTAATCATTATCAGCATCAATAACAAACTGAAAAAGCAAGTCCGGCATTTCGGCCAACAATTTTCTATAAAAATTATTTACCTCTAAGCAATCTTCGTTTCCATATAAATCAAAAACCATATGTTACTCTTTTATGTAAATAAGATATTCAAACTTATTCCGAAAAGCAAAAAACAAAACTCACTTGTCAACGTCTTTACTTAATCAAAACAATATTTTAACACAATATATGGATTTTCACAACAAAAACATAGGCTATTATGAAAATAATTACTTTCTAGGATGAAAGCTATGCATTACTTCCTTTAAAAAACTGCGATCCAAATGCACATAGATTTCAGTTGTTGTAATAGATTCGTGACCCAGCATCAATTGAATTGATCTCAAGTCGGCGCCGTTTTCAAGCAAATGAGTCGCAAAAGAATGTCTCAGGGTATGCGGACTAATACTTTTTTTAAGTCCCATTTTCTGAGCAAGATCTTTGATAATAGTAAAAACCATGGCACGCGTTAACTGATTCCCACGTCTGTTTAAGAACAAAGTGTCTTCGGCACCTTTTTTTATATTGAGATTTGAACGGACTGCATTTTTGTAAATATCAATATACTTTTGAGTTAGAGGACCAATTGGAACAAATCTTTCTTTATTTCCTTTACCCGTGATTTTAATAAAACCTTCATCAAAAAAAAGATCTGAAATTTTAAGCGTAATCAATTCAGAAACACGTAATCCGCAACCATACAAAGTTTCGAGCATTGCGCGGTTTCTCTCGCCTTCATTGGTGCTTAAATCGATTGTTTCGATCAGCGCATCAATTTCCTGAAGCGATAAAGTATCAGGCAATTTTCGGCCTGTTTTTGGCGCCTCAATTAATTCTAAAGGATTGTCATTTCTATAATCTTCAAAAACCAGATAATTAAAAAAACTTTTAAGCCCAGAAATAATCCTCGCCTGTGATCTCGGATTTACTTCTTTAGCTACTGTATAAATAAACTGCTGTAATGTTTCATCAGAAATTTTTATTGGTGAAACATCAATTTGATTGGTTTCTAAAAAAAGACACAAACGTTCAATGTCAAAACCATAATTTTCGATCGTATTTTTAGACAAGCCTCTCTCTATCCTCAAATACGACTGATAATCTTTTATATATCTGCTCCAATTCATACTCACAAAGTAAGTGATTTTTTGGCATAAAAAAACCTTCCTTTTAGGGAAGGTTTTTTGGAATACATTACAATAATGCATTAAAATTTATATCCTAAAGAAATCTGGAAATTACTGTTTTTTGTACTGTCATAATAATCACTAAAATCTTCGTAATTGCGGTCAAATATTCCAGAAAGACCAATTGCATAACGTAAGCCAACAGAAAAATTATCTGTAAAATTATAACCTGCACCAAAATTAAATCCGTAATCTGCAGTTTTGTAAGCATCTTTAATATCTCTATCTTCATTTTTAGCAGAAACTAAGAATCCAATCTGCGGACCTGCTTCAACGGTAAATTGTTTCGTAACATAAAATTTAGCCAAAACAGGTACATTAATGTAATCCAACTTATAAGACCCGCTTTGATTACCACCAATCATATTGTATCTAGCACCTTGAGTAGAAAACAAAAGCTCTGGCTGAATGGCTAAATTTTCGATAATTTTAATTTCAGCAAAACCTCCAACATGAAAACCAGCTTTAATATTGGTGTCAAAATCTCCAGTAAAATTGGTAAGATTAAGACCTCCTTTTATTCCAAATCTTGTTTCTTGGGCATTTGAGAATGCAAAAGCCATAATCGCAATGGCCGATAAAATAAGTTTTTTCATTTTTAATTTGGTTTGGGTTAAAATAGAGATTCAAATATAAATATATACTTATTAAAAAGCCTTCATTCCCTCAATAAAACATTCGTTTATAAAAAAACCTTCCTTTTTAGGGAAGGTTTTTTGGAATGCATTCCAATAATGCATTAAAATTTATATCCTAAAGAAATCTGGAAATTACCATTTTTCGCACTGTCATAATAATCATCCGAATTATCAATATCTCTATCAGAAATAGGAGACAAACCGATAGTGTAACGAAGACCTACAAAGAAATTTTCAGTAAAATCATAGCCAGCTCCTAAATTAAAGCCTAAATCTGTTGATCTTGTATAATCTTTGAAATCTTCTCCATCTGATTTAGCTGATAATAAAATACCCAGTTGTGGACCAGCTTCTACGCTAAACTTCTTGTCAACAATGTAATACTTTGCTAATACAGGAATGTTTAAATAATTTAATTTTAAGTCTGCGTCAGATCCAAAAGGTCCGTCAAATTTAGCACCTTGAGCAGAGAACAATAGCTCTGGTTGAATATAAAACTTTTCAACTACGTGAATTTCAGCTAAGCCTCCAACGTGAAATCCTACTAATGATTTAGTATTGTCTACGTCTCCTCCAACAATACTTGAAATATTAAGACCTCCTTTTACTCCAAATCTTGTTGACTGAGCATTTGTGAATGCAAAAGCCATAATTGCAATGGCAGATAAGATAATTTTTTTCATTCTAATTTGTTTTGGGTTAAATTAATCGAGTCAAATATAAAAATATTCTTCATAATTCTACATTAGGAATTTAACAAATAAAATAGTAACTATTACGCTAATTGTTAATTTTAGATTAACTCAAGTTAAAATTAGAATTCTCCAGCAACAAAAAAGCCTTCCCTAAAATTAAGGAAGGCCTTTTAAAATTAACTAACTGTTTCTTTAACTTAGAATTTATAAACAACTCCGAAGCTTACATCTCTTAAGTCTGTTCCAAAACCAAAAGAATTAGTTTTTTCAGCTCCATGTCCTCCATTGTTGTTTACGCTGTATCCTAAACCAAGCCAAGTTGCTTCGATTGCAAAATGGTTAGATAAGAAATAACTCAAACCTAAACCAAGGTTAGCTCCAATCTCATTTGATTTAAAATCTCCTGGCTTGTGTTTGTAATTTGTAAAATCTAGACCCGCTTGTCCGTAGATTGAAAATTGTGAAGCAGGTGTAAAATAGTATCTACCAAAAGCCCCAGCAGTAAATGAATTTGTTTTATCATCCCCTACTTTATCTGAACCAAATCCTAATTTTGCTCCAATCGCAATATTTTCAGTAACAAAATAACCTACTTTTGGCTCAATTGTGAAACCGCTACTTTTAGCATCACCTGTTTTTTCTGAACTCACATTCAATGCTCCAGAAATAAATGTATCTCCTTTTGCGAATCCTCCCGTTTGTGCATTAGCAAATGTAAAGCCTAATACTGCAATAGCAGCCAAAATAATTTTTTTCATGATTTTTAAAATATTATTTGATTAATATTCGACAAAACTAAGATTAGACTTACAAAAAATACTCCGCAATAAGTTTAAAAAGTATTAAAATAAGACAAAAATGAAATCGATATAGACTAATTGAAAATCAAAGCATTGAAAGGAGAAATGCCATTCTTGAAACAAGAAAAAGCAATTTGAGTGGGAATTTTAGTAATTATTTAATCCAAATTATAATGCAATAAAATGCTAAATATGTAGTTTTGAACTTTAAATAACATTTTAAAATACCAATTTTTAAAAACCTTTTTATGAAGAAAATAATTTTAGCAGCTGTAATGTTCATTGCAACATCAGCGGCAGTACAAGCACAATTACTAAAAATCGGGGTAAAAGCAGGGGTTAACTTTGCTAGTCAAACTGGAGACTTTCCAGACCAAATTAATAAAGATGGAATTACTAGTTACCATGCTGGTTTGGTAGCTGAAGTAAAATTACTAGACAAATTCTCTATTCAGCCAGAGCTTTTATACTCTACTGTTGGTGCATCTTATAAATTTAGTGAAGTAAGTGAAGATGTAAAAAATGAACTAGGATATATTTCTATACCAGTAATGGCTAAATTCTATTTAAATAATACTTTCAGCTTAGAAGTTGGTCCGCAGGCTTCTTTCTTAGTTAGTGAAAGAAATGATTTTGATGTTAAGAATGGTGAAACTTTTGAATTTGGTCTTAACGCAGGATTAGGAGTTAAACTTACTGAAAGCATCTTTTTACAAGGTCGTTACGGTTTAGGTTTAACAGAGGCATCTAAAAATGCAGATATTAAAAACTCAGTATTCCAGATTTCAGCTGGATTCATGTTCTAAAAGAATATCACATACTTTTATAAAAACCGCTCTATTTATTAGTGCGGTTTTTTTATTTTTACAAAGTTGCAATGACAATTGCAAAATCAATTGCAATATCAATATCTCAAAATAAAAAAACTTATGAAAATCTGCATTATCAACGGACCAAATTTGAATCTTTTAGGAAAGCGCGAACCAGAAGTTTACGGAAGCCAAACTTTTGAAGATTATTTTGAAACGTTGAAACAAAAATTCCCAAACATTGAACTTTCTTACTACCAAAGCAATATTGAAGGCGAATTGATTGGTAAAATTCAAGAAGTTGGTTTTTCATTTGATGGCATTATTCTGAATGCTGGAGCGTACACACACACTTCCATCGGTTTGGGCGATGCTATGAAAGCCGTTACCACGCCAGTCATTGAGGTCCATATTTCGAATACTTATGCGCGCGAAAGCTTTAGACATCAATCGTATTTATCCGGAAATGCAAAAGGTGTTATTCTAGGCTTCGGACTAAAAAGTTACGAATTGGCTATTCAATCTTTTTTGTAATGTAATTATCATTCTGAGGGAATTTCGACTTCTCGCAGAATGATACAGTCTCATCAATTTAACAAATTATTAATAAGCTCAGATTTAACTTATTATATTTTTGTAAGATATACCACATTTGCATGAGAAACTATACTTTATTTGCCTTTCTATTTTTTTCACTTTCCAATTTTGCTCAAATAAGAGGAACAGTTACAGACGACAAGGGAAATCCGCTTCCTTTTGTATCCGTTTTTGAAGAAAACACCTATGCTGGAACAACTACAAATGAACAGGGAAAATATCAGCTGAACGTAAAAGAAATTGGCGGAAACATCATCACATTTCAATATTTAGGTTATAAAACCAAAAAAATAACTGTTCTGGCCGCAACAAGAATAGTCAATATAGATGTTAGCCTTCAGGAAGAAAGTTTTGCATTAAATGAAGTAATCATTGATCCTAAAAACAATCCTGCAAACGCTATTATAAAAAGCGCAATAGCTCATAAAAAAGAAAACTCAGATAAAACCGGACGTTATACAGCCGATTATTATTCAAAAGGAATGTTTAAGGTTAAAGATCTTCCTAAAAAAATTCTAGGCAAAAAAGTTGATTTGGGCGATGACATGGCTTCGAATCTCGATTCCACTGGAACAGGAATTTTGTATTTATCTGAGACGATTTCGAAGGTGACTTTTGAGAAACCAAACAAACTCAAGGAAAAGATTATTGCTTCTAAAATTTCAGGAAACAATCGCGGTTATAGCTATAATACGGCTGCTTTATCGACTTATGATTTTTACGGCAATACTTTAGATTTTGATGTAAAACTCATCTCTCCTATTGCCGACAATGCTTTCAATTATTACAAATATAAGCTTGAAAGCACTTTTTATGACGACAATAACCAGCAAATTAATAAAATCAAAGTTACTCCAAAACGAGATAAAGAACCTGTTTTTGAAGGCTACATCTATATTGTAGATGACAGTTTTGCGATTTATGCCATTGATCTTGATATCAAAGGGTATCGAATGAAAAACGAGTTTACAGAAACCATGACTTTAAAACAGAGTTTTAGCTACAATACCAAAAATAAAATTTGGTCTAAGAATGCACAGACGCTTTCTTTTAATGCGGGTATTTTTGGTGTGAAATTTTCTGGAAACTTCAATTATGTATATTCAAATTATGAATTTCCTGATTCTTTTGACAAGAAAACTTTCGGAAACGAAATTGTTGCTTTTGACCTTAATGCCAACAAAAAAGATGATGCTTTCTGGAATGAAATTCGCCCAATTCCGTTAACTATTGAAGAAAGCTCAGATTATGCCAAGAAAGACAGTCTGCAAACCATTAGAAAATCAAAAAAATATACCGATTCTATTGATGCCAAAAACAACAAATTTAAAGTTTGGGATATTTTAATGGGTTACGATTACAAAAACACTTTTAAAAAATATTCTTTCGAATATAAAGGCTTGCTGAACATTAGTTCTTTAAGTTTCAATACTGTTCAGGGTTTTAATTTGGATTCTGGCTTTTCTTTTAGAAAATGGGATGAAGAAAAAGGAACAAACACTTCTATAAGCACGACTTTCAATTATGGCTTTTCTGATGAACGTTTTCGTGCAATTGGCCAATTCAGCCATCGTTTCAATACTATAAATTATGCCACAATATGGGGTTCTGGAGGGGTAAAAACTACTCAGTTTAACAGTGCTGAACCTATTAGTAAGTTTGTCAATTCTATAAGTTCTTTGTTTTTTAAAGACAATTATATGAAGCTGTACAACTTGGAATTTGCTGAAATCAATTACGGACAAGATGTTGCAAATGGAATAAATCTTACGGGAAAAATAGGTTACGAACAGCGTAAACCTCTTTTCAATACGACTGATTATTCTTTCTTTAAAAAAGATGATATTTATTCTTCGAACAATCCTTTGGCGCCAAACGATTTTGCAACTCCAGCTTTTAACCAGCATCATTTGTTTAAAGCTCTTGTAACAACTAGAATTAACTTTGGAAATAAATACATATCAAGACCTGACGGAAGATATAATTTTAAAAACGATAAATATCCTACAGTTTATCTGGCTTTTGAAAAAGCATTCGCGGCAAGCGAAAAAAAATATGAATATGAACGAATCGGTGCTTCGGTACAATATGATTTGTCGCTTGGAAACAAAGGTCTTTTAGGAACCAATTTTAGAGCTGGTAAATTCTTTAATGCAGAGAATATTTCGTTTATCGATTATAGACATTTTAATGGAAACCAGACTCATATCGGAACAAGTGATCGCTATTTGAATGTCTTTAACATGATGCCATATTATGCGAACAGCACAAACGATAGTTATTTTGAAATGCACACTGAATATAATGACACTGGCTTCATCATGAATAAAATTCCGTTGTTAAATCTTTTAAAGTCAACAATGAATATTGGTTTTCATGCTTTGGCTATTCCCGACCGAAAACCATACTCTGAGTTTACTGTTGGTTTAGACAATCTAGGTTTTGGAAAATTCAAATTATTCCGAATCGATTATGTGCACTCTTATCAAGGTGGCATTCAGCAAAACGGCGTTGTCTTTGGCTTGAAGATTTTGAATATTTTAGATTAAGATGCAAAGCCACAAAGTGACAAAGGCACAAAGTTTTTTCTTAACTAAAATTAAAACCCCCATTATTCTTAAGGAAGAATAATGGGGGTTTTAATTTTAGCCTACTTCTCAGTTTGAGCAAAGTCAAGGATACATAAAGTACTTCAGCTCTGTTTCTTTGTCACTTTGCAACTTTGAACCTCTCAATGATAATCATCTGGTTCAACATGAATCAATACATGTCCTAATTCAGGATTTTTTTCTCTGAGTGTATCTTTCAGTTTATGTGCCAAATCGTGCCCTTCTTTAACCGAAATTTTTGCCGAAACAATAGCATGAAGATCAACATGGTATTTCATTCCAGCTTTACGGATAAAACATTTTTCAGTCCCTAAAATACCGGGAACTGTAAGTGCTACAACACGGATTTCTTCAACCAAATCTTCATTTAGATTCTCATCCATAATTTCGCCAAGCGCCGGTCTGAATATTTTATAACTATTATAAAGAATAAAAAACGCTGCAAAAAGTGCTGCCCAGTCATCTGCAGATTCGTAGCCTTTTCCCATAATTAAAGCAATCGAAATTCCGATAAAAGCCGCTACAGAAGTTATGGCATCGCTTCTATGGTGCCAGGCGTCGGCTGCTAAAGATGTGCTATTGGTTTGTCGGCTTCGTTTCATAACCAAACGGAAAGAGTATTCCTTCCAAATAATAATGGCGCCTAAAATATACAAAGTCCAAGATTTAGGTAAATCGTGCGAAGTGCCAATATTAGCAATACTTTCGTAACCAATAACAGTTGCCGAAGTAATTAAAAAACCCACAACCAAAAACGTAATCAGAGGTTCTGCACGACCATGCCCGTAAGGATGATTTTCATCGGCAGGCTTATTTGAATATTTTATTCCAAAAAGAACCAAAAAAGACGCAAATATATCAGTCGTTGATTCAATAGCGTCTGCAATTAGGGCATAAGAATTGCCAAAAAAACCTGCTAAGCCTTTTATAAGGGCCAAGCAGGTGTTTCCTATTATACTAAAAATAGTAGCTTTTATAGCTTTTTGTTCATTTGTCATTTAAAGACATTTATTTTTTTGCCACGAATTACACAAATTACACGAAGACTAACATTGTGTTTTATTTCACTAATTTTTAAAAATTAAATTCGTGTAATTGAATTTCAAAAATTAAAAATTAGTGCAATTTGTGTAATTCGTGGCTAACTTTTATTTAAGCTCTCACGATTTTTGCGCCGATTGCTCTTAAACGCTCATCGATACGCTCATATCCACGGTCGATTTGCTCGATATTTTGGATTGTGCTTGTTCCTTTTGCAGAAAGCGCCGCAATCAATAATGAGATTCCCGCACGAATATCTGGAGAGGACATGGTTGTTGCTTTCAATTGAGATTCGAAATTATGCCCCATAACCACAGCTCTGTGCGGATCACATAACATAATTTTTGCTCCCATATCGATTAATTTGTCAACGAAGAACAAACGGCTTTCGAACATTTTTTGGTGAATTAAAACATCTCCTTTTGCTTGAGTTACTACAACCAAAACAATACTTAACAAGTCAGGTGTAAATCCTGGCCATGGCGCATCGGCAATAGTTAAGATAGAACCGTCAATGTCTGTTTTTACTTCATACCCATTTGTGTGAGCAGGAATGTAAATATCATCATTACGTTTCTCAACTGTAATTCCAAGTTTTCTAAACGTATTCGGAATCAAACCTAAGTTTTCCCAGCTTACATTTTTGATTGTGATTTCGCTTTTTGTCATAGCTGCAAGACCAATCCAAGAACCGATTTCAATCATATCCGGAAGAATTCTGTGCTCACAACCTCCAAGGCTTTCAACACCTTCGATAGTCAATAAGTTAGATCCAACTCCAGTGATTTTAGCTCCCATAGAGTTAAGCATTTTGCACAATTGCTGTAAGTATGGCTCACAAGCAGCGTTGTAAACTGTAGTGGTTCCTTTTGCTAAAACAGCAGCCATTACAATGTTTGCAGTTCCAGTTACAGAAGCTTCGTCAAGAAGCATGTCTGTTCCTTTAAGACCTTCTTCAGGAGTTTCTACTCCGTAAAAGTGATCTTCTCTGTTATATCTGAATTTTGCTCCAAGGTTAATAAAACCTTCAAAATGTGTATCTAATCTACGGCGACCAATTTTATCTCCTCCTGGTTTTGGAATATATCCTTTTCCGAAACGAGCCAAAAGCGGACCAACAATCATAATAGAACCACGAAGCGCACCACCTTCTTTCTTGAAAGCTTCAGTTTCTAAGTATCCAACATTAACTTCATCAGCTTGAAAAGTAATTGAACCTGGTTCGTTACGTTGAATTTTCACCCCTAAATTCCCCAACAAAGTGATTAATTTATTGATGTCTATAATATCAGGAATGTTATTAATTTTTACTTTCTCTCCTGTTAGAAGCACGGCACATAAAATTTGTAATGCCTCATTCTTTGCTCCTTGCGGAGTGATTTCTCCTTTTAAAGGAGTTCCTCCTTCGATTTTAAAAATTCCCATAGATTTTTTTTAGGTTCTTTCAAAGTTTCTAAGATTCTAAGTAAAAAAATTCAGCAACTTAGTAGCTTAGCAACTTTTTTTATTTTTGTTTTTGTTTGTTTTTTTAAAGTGTCAAAGTAAAAAAACTTAGCAACTTAGAAGCTTAGCCCCTTTAGTCCCTTCTTTACTTCTGATTATTGTTTTTTTGAAAATTCTTTTTTTGACCGCCTTTGTTGTTTTTGTTATTCTGAATTTTTGGCTGTGTTCCAGAAGCTGTTTTATTAGACATGCGTTTATTGGTACGCATTAAATCTGTCGTGTTTAACAGCTCTTCTGTACTGTGCAATAAATTGATTTTACCACCAGATAATTCATATAAATGCTCAAAAATCACATCGTCTTTTACGGTGTCTTTGTTCCAGCTCAAGAAAGATTTTTTCATGTGATTGGCAATTACCATTACCAGCGCATTTTTCATCTCTCCTTCTTCCCATTTATTGGCAACTTCAATCATGTATTTGATATTATTGCCATAAAATCTGTATTTCGGAAAATTTTGCGGATATTGCAATATCTCTGGTTTTAGCTGCAAAACATCTCTTGACGGAATCGGATATGGAGACTCAACATTTAGTTTAAAATCAGACATGATAAAAAGCTGATCCCAAAGTTTGTGCTGAAAATCTGGCACATCACGTAAATGCGGATTCAGACTTCCCATAACCTGAATGATGTATTTTGCGGCTTTATTGCGCGTTTCATCATCTTCGATTGCAGTAGCCTGATCAATCAATTTTTGCAAATGACGTCCATATTCCGGAATAATTAAACGCTGTCTTTCAGAATTGTATTCCAAATTGTACACAACATCTTTTGCGGCTTCTCTTTTATATTTTTCGATCATAAGTTTATAATGAAACTATACCTTCTATTGTAGAAACTTCTTTGTATTTACTGATCACATCATCTGAGCTGTGCATAGTAACATCAACAGAAACACTGGTAAATTTACCTGTTTTAGATTTCGTTGTTTTAATAACAGCTCCCATTCTATCAAAAGCTTTTTCTACACGCTCAACATTATCTGCTACAGAAGGCACAATAAATTTGTACAAGTATTCTGCAGGCCAAGTATTTGCGTTATCAAGCTCAACTTTTAATCTTTCGTAAAATTCGGCTGTATTTTTTTCTTTATCGTTCTCCATTCGTAATTAAAAATAAACGCAAATATACGTTTTTGATTTCAGATTTCAGATTTTAGATTTTAGATTTTTTGAGTCTAAAAATGAGGGTGTTTTTTTGCCACAAATTACACTAATTAACACAAATTATTCATTCTTAAAATTCAATTTCACCAATTTTAGTTAACTTGGCAAATCAAAAAATAAAAATTAGCGAAAATTCGTGGCAAAAAAAACTTTGCGACTTCGCGACTTTGCGAGATTAAAACACATTACAATGAAAAAATTCCTTTTACTTTTTATCGCTCTTACCTTAAATTCGGTTCAAGCACAAGAAGTCAAAACTTTCACTTATTTCCAAAATGACACTTTAAAACTAGATTTAGATTTATATCTGCCAAAGAAAAAAGCTGGTGAGAAAATCCCTTTAATTATGTTTGCTTTTGGTGGAGGTTTTTCTGGTGGAGAGCGCACAAGCGAAAAAGATTTTGGTTTATTCATGGCACAAAATGGCTATGCCGTTGCGAGTATTTCGTACAGCCTATATATGAAAGGAAAAGATTTTGGATGCAAAGGAACTTTGACCGAAAAAATAAAAGCGATACAAATTGGCGTAAGCGACATGTGGCAAGCAACTGCTTTCATGATTGAGAATGCCGACAAATACAATCTTGATACTTCAAAAATTTTTATTTCCGGAATTAGTGCTGGAGCCGAAATTGGCTTCCATGCTTCATTTTGGGATTATAAATTGATGAATTTATACAAAAGCAATTTGCCTGAAAACTTCAAATACAAAGGTTTCATAGGCGGTTCTGGAGCTATTCAAGACATTAATTTAATTACGAAAGAAAAAGCGATTCCGATGTTATTGGCACATGGAAGTAATGACGACACCGTTCCATACGCTGCGGGTTCACACCGTTCTTGTCCAACAAATGCATCGGGCTGGCTGATTCTTTTTGGTTCTTATGCCGTTTACAATCAAATGAATGATTTACATCAAGATGTCGAACTGATTACTTTCTGCGGAGGTGGCCATGAATTCTCTGGCTATCTTTTCCACCAAGGACAGCAATATGTTCTGGATTTTGTAAATGATGTTTTGAATGGCAAAAAGTTCCAATCGCATTTGACTGTTCCTTCTAAAAATGGGAAAAGTTCAGGAAAGTATTCATTTTGTGAATAGTTTATTTGGTTAAAGCCGAGATTTAAAAAATCATATAACCTCGTTGGTTAAAACCAACGGCAATTCAAATAAAAACTGCTCCAGCGGAGCAAAATATTTATAGCAAAATAAATTTCCCGCATATCAAAAGCTCCAGCGGAGCGACATATAAATTATCCAAATTGTGTCGCTCCGCTGGAGCTTTTGATTTATAATGTATAATCTTTCTATAAATATCGTCACGCTGGGACTTTCTTCTTTTAAAACAATCCCAAAAACAAAACCATTCCTCTCCTTTTTAACCCTGATGGAAGTGGAAATCCTTTTGCTTTTTTCTTTAAAAAGCAAAAGATTGGAGCGGACAGCAGGAACCCATGATGACTAAAAATGCCAAATCTTTCGTTTCTAATAAATATTCTTTTTAATTATAAATAAGTTTAGGTAAATTTGCGCTTTATTTTTAGAATAGTGCAAAAAGAAATTATAGTCTTGCTTGGCGGACCTGGTACTGGAAAATCAACACTTATTAACGAATTGGTAGCTCGTGGCTTTTGCTGCTATCCAGAAATCTCTAGACAGGTTACCATGAAAGCGCAACAAGAAGGCATTGAACAGTTGTTTTTAGAACAGCCGCTTTTGTTTAGCGAAATGTTATTGGAAGGTCGTATTGAACAATATAAAAACGCTCTTGAAGAACCTGATAATGTGGTTTTTATTGACCGCGGAATTCCAGATGTTGTAGCTTATATGGATTACATTGGCGATGAATATCCAGCAAGTTTCGTTAAGGCATGCGAAGACTATAAATATTCTAAAACTTTTATTTTACCGCCTTGGGAAGAAATTTACCAAAGTGATTCTGAGCGTTATGAAAATTTTGATCAGGCAGTAAAAATTCAAGAGCATCTTGTTGATACCTATAAAAAATATGGTTACGAACTGATTGAGGTTCCTAAAGATACAGTTGAAAACAGAATTCTTTATATCTTAGACAAAATTTAGCGGCATGGTTTAAAGTTGCAAAACTAGAAACTGTTTTCTAAATTTTTAACTTTAAAACAAACGCAATGCTCGGAGCGCAGGATATTCTTCTAAAATACTGGAAACACGACAGTTTTAGACCGTTGCAAAAAGAAATTATCGATTCTGTTCTTGAAGGACAGGATACTTTTGCGGTACTTCCGACAGGCGGAGGAAAATCGATTTGTTTTCAGGTCCCCGCGATGATGCAAGAAGGAATCTGTCTTGTTATTTCTCCTTTGATTGCTTTAATGAAAGACCAGGTGATGAATCTGCAGAAAAGAGATATTAAAGCAATTGCTCTTACTGGCGGAATTCATACCGAAGAATTAATTGATCTTTTGGATAATTGCCAATACGGAAACTATAAATTTCTCTATTTATCACCAGAACGTCTACAATCAGATTGGATTCTGGAGCGCATTAAAAATCTACCTATCAATTTAATTGCTGTTGATGAAGCACATTGTGTTTCGCAATGGGGCCACAATTTTAGGCCTGCCTATCTTAAAATTTCGGAACTGAAAAAATACTTTCCTAAAATTCCGTTTTTGGCCTTGACTGCTACGGCAACCCCGAGAGTTATTGAAGATATTAGAACCCAATTAGAATTAAAAAATCCGAATCATTTTCAGCAGTCGTTTGAGCGAAAAAATATCGCTTACATGGTTTTTGAAGTTGAAGACAAATTATACCGTACCGAACAGATTCTTAAAAAAAATCCACAACCTTCTATTATATATGTTCGAAATCGCAAAGCTTGTTTGAACATGTCTTCGCAATTGCAGTCACTTGGTTTTACAGCAACGTATTATCATGGCGGACTTTCGGCAAAAGAAAAAGACAAAAACATGCAGTTGTGGATGTCCGAGCAGGCACAGGTTATCGTAGCCACAAATGCTTTCGGAATGGGAATCGACAAAGACAATGTAAAAACAGTTATTCATACACAGCTTCCAGAAAACTTAGAGAATTATTATCAGGAATCTGGACGCGCAGGTCGAAATGGCGCTAAAGCTTTTTCGATTTTGCTTTATAACAATTCGGATTCTATCCAGACAGAACAGCAGTTTTTGAGCATTCTTCCAGACAAAAAGTTTCTCAAAACCATGTACAACAAACTCTGCAATTACTTTCAGATTGCTTATGGCGAAGGTTTAGATGAATCTTTTTCGTTTAAACTGAATCATTTCTGCAACAAATATGAATTCCCTACTCTTAAAACATACAATGCATTACAGTTTTTAAATCAGCAGGGAATTATTACAATGTCTCAGGAATTCTCAGAAAAAATCAGCATTCAGTTTTTGATTGAATCTAAAGAAGTGATTCGATACATGAGCCTAAACCCAAGTGATGAAGAGATCATTTTGGCAATTTTAAGAACTTATCCTGGAGTTTATGAAGTAAAATCTAATTTGAATCTGGGATTAATTGCTAAAAAATCAAATCGATCTGAGGAACAAGTTATTGCTCTTTTAGAAAAATTAAAAGAAAAGGAAATCATCGAATATAAGTCTAAAAATAACGATGCTACTATTTTATTTAATGAAGTCCGAGAAGACGATCTTACTATAAATAGGGTTTCTAAATATTTAGAAAAACAAAACGAAGTTAAAAAAGAACAGCTTTTATCAGTCCTTCACTATATAAAAGACAACAAAACTTGCAAAAACAGATTGGTTTTGGATTATTTCGGCGAAGAAACAACTGAAAACTGTGGCATTTGTTCGTACTGCATTACACAAAAGGGGAAAATTACAGAAGCTGACTCGATTGCAGATAAGATTTTGTCTTTGCTTAGAACAGCTTCTCTGACTTCGAGAGAAATTGAAAACCAGATTAAAATGGATACAAAAGATATTTTATCGGTTCTTCAGGAATTGCTCGAAAACAATCATATCACTATACAAGCGAATAATAAATACACTTTAAAATCATAATGGAGAAATTGAGAATTATATTTATGGGAACGCCAGAATTTGCCGTTGGCATTTTGGACACCATTATTAAAAATAACTATGAAGTTGTGGGCGTAATTACGGCTGCAGATAAACCAGCAGGGCGCGGACAAAAAATAAAATATTCGGCTGTAAAAGAATATGCGCTTGCTAACAACCTTACTTTATTACAGCCAACCAACTTAAAAGACGAAAATTTCTTAACAGAATTAAAAGCTTTAAATGCCAATTTACAAATCGTAGTTGCTTTTAGAATGCTTCCGAAAGTGGTTTGGGAAATGCCAAGTTTAGGGACTTTTAATCTTCATGCTTCTTTATTACCTAATTATCGCGGTGCGGCTCCAATTAACTGGGCCATTATCAACGGAGAAACTAAAACGGGAGTTACCACTTTCTTTATTGACGATAAAATTGATACTGGCGCTATGATTTTAAATTCTGAAATTAATATTGAGCCAGAAGAAACTGCAGGACAATTACACGATCGTTTGATGCATTTAGGAAGCACAACTGTCATTGACACTTTGAAAGTTATTGAAAACGGAAATGTTGTAACAACCATTCAAGAAGATAACGACGACATCAAAACAGCTTATAAATTAAATAAAGAAAACTGTAAAATAGATTGGACAAAATCTGGAGCAGAAATCAATAATTTAATTCGCGGTTTAAGTCCGTATCCTGCTTCTTGGTGCTTCTTGAAAGACCAAAATGAAGAATTAAACATTAAAATTTATGAAGGTAAACTAATCTCAGAATCACATTCTTATGAGATTGGAAAGTTAATTAGCAGTAAAAAAGAAATCAAGATTGCAATAAAAGATGGGTTTATTCAGTTATTAAGTCTACAATTTCCAGGAAAAAAGAGAATGCTCGCTTCAGAATTATTAAATGGAGTGAGTTTTTCGGATGCTGCAAAAGTGTATTAAGGTCAGTAAAACAGGGGTTTGTACCTGTTTTTTATCGATAAACAACACTCTTTATGAACAAAAAAAGCAAGTTATCAACAATTTTTGCTAAAAATAAAGAAAACACTTGCACGCAACGGATTTCCTACTAAATTTGTGTATTAACAATTTTTTTTAACCAACAATTAATAACTAATTATTATGAACAAATCAGAATTAATCGATGCTATCGCTGCTGATGCAGGAATCACAAAAGCTGCGGCGAAATTAGCTTTAGAGTCTTTTTTAGGTAATGTAGGAACTACTTTGAAAAAAGGAGGAAGAGTTTCATTAGTAGGTTTTGGATCATGGTCAGTTTCTTCAAGAGCTGCTAGAGATGGTAGAAACCCTCAAACAGGAAAAACTATCAAAATCGCAGCTAAAAACGTTGTAAAATTCAAAGCAGGAGCTGAATTAGAAGGTGCAGTGAACTAAGTAAGAAAGTTCTCTAAACTTATAATATAATTAAAACCTTCCATCTGGAAGGTTTTTTTATGCGGTTTAACGATTTTTTTTGTGATTTTAATTTTTTTATGATTAAATTTAATAAAAATTGTAACCGTATGATTTCAGAAAAATTAAAAAAAGGACACCTGCTTATTGCCGAGCCTTCAATAATTGGAGATTTATCTTTTAACAGATCGGTAATTTTATTAGCAGACCATAACAAAGAAGGATCAATAGGTTTTATAATTAACAAGCCATTAAAATATACTATTAATGACTTGATTCCCGAGATTGATGCTAACTTTAAGATATATAACGGAGGCCCTGTAGAACAAGACAACCTTTATTTTATTCACAATATTCCTGAGTTAATCCCAAATAGTGTTGAGATTTCAAATGGAATTTATTGGGGAGGAGATTTTGAGTCCACCAAAGACCTAATAAACAACGGATCGATAAGTAAAAACAATATTCGTTTTTTCTTAGGCTACACCGGTTGGGAAGAAAATCAGCTTGAAAATGAGATGCAAGGAAACTCTTGGATTATTGCTGATAATAATTATAAAAATAAAATTATCGGAAAATCTACTACTCACTTTTGGAAAGAGCAGATTATCGAGCTTGGCGGCGATTATCTTATTTGGTCTAATGCACCCGAAAATCCATATCTGAATTAATTTTCAGAAATGGATTCATTTAGTCGCTGCACTAATAAATGAGCCAGATTTGCTGTAAACTCCTTTTTTCGATATTTAGTTATCGGCTGTATCCCCGTGATTACATTCGTCAGAAATAATTCATCTGCTTTTTGAAGATCAAAAGGTGAAATTACTTCTTCTAAAACCTCTATGCCTTCTATTTTTTTAGCTAGAGCTAAAATCTGTTTACGCATAATACCGTTTAATGCACCTTCTGAAATTGGAGGTGTAATAAGCTTTTTACCCGTTACCATAAAAATATTTCCTTGAAGTGCCTCTACAACATTTTTGCTGTCATTCAGCAAAATGCAATTGGCAAGGTCATTTTCATTCGCGTAAATACTTCCCGTAATGTTAATCATTTTATTAGTCGTTTTAAGAGACGACAATAATTGTTTTGTCACATAGAAGTCCTTATACAAATCTACTTCGTATTCGCTTGTATTTATAGTGTAAGCCTTATTCCCAAGAGAAATGGCGTTGATTAAGAATGAAATATCATTGCTTTTTGGAAGATATAAACCGCCATCATTTCTAAAAACAGTAATTCTGGCACGTGCCGAAGCTGCAATTCCTTGTTCGTTTACCAAATTAAGAATCTGTTCTTCAAAATATTCCATTGTAAAATCCATCGGAATCATCATTCTAACCACACGCATAGAAGCCATTAGCCTAAAATAATGATCCTCAAGAAACAAGATTTTTCCATTGACAATTTTTACCGTTTCAAATATTCCGTCACCATACAAAAAGGCACGGTTTAGAGTTAGTATATTATCTTCTTGCCCAATGTTTCCGTTAAAATTAATCATAAAAAACCCTGAATTTTGTTCAGGGCAAATATAAGGTATAAAATAGACTTTTACTAAACAGATCCTATAAGATGTTTTAGATCTGAGATTTGATTCTCCCACAATTGTTTAGCTTCGCCTAATTCTTCTTTTTCAGCAAAATCTACTACCATAAGCGATACATCTTTAGTTAATTCATCAACTAAAATATGGAGTTCGAAAAAATACTCAGTATCCTTACTGCTGTCATCAACCCATTTGAATTTTACTTTTTCGCCAGATTTTTTTGAAGCTAGACGCGCTCTCTCTTGCGAATCATTCCAGATAAAAGTAAAAAATTCACCTCTCGAATTAACATTGTCAGCAAACCATTCTTGTAAACCTGACGGCGTTGATATATATTGATACAATAGTTGTGGCGAAGAATTGATCGGAAACTCTATTTCGTAACGTATTTTTGACTCCATGTGCTACTTTAATTTTTTTCGAAATATAAGAATATATGTCCAAAAACAATGCATTTTTAAAAATATTTTTTTTTCTTCATTTTATGCTTGTATGCTTTAATATTATTTCTATCTTTGCACCCGCAATCAGGAATTCATGATAGCAGTCCAGGCGAGGTAGCTCAGTTGGTTAGAGCGCAGGATTCATAACCCTGAGGTCACGGGTTCAACTCCCGTCCTCGCTACAAAAAGGTAAAACCCTTAAACAGAAATGTTTAAGGGTTTTTTATTTAAATTAACCCTTCTTTAAGTACAGATTTTATTAAATTAGTATCTTGCAACAAGTAATTTACACAGAACATGGACATAGTAAAATTTAAAATCACATCTAAAACAATCAAAGTAGAAGTACGCAATTCAAATAATTATGTTTTTAATTTCAATTCTGCTTTAGATATTAAAAAAGAAGACAAAGATGTTTTATTAAAGCTTTACAATGCACTAGACCTTCTTTTTAAGAAAGAACAGGTTATTGAAAACAAAAATTACATTTCGCCAAATCAGACCAATATCTTAGATCAGATCTCAGCTGCAGATTTGGAAAAAGAAAATCAACAATAGAACTTTACAGTCTTTAAATTAAATGTCCTTGAATAAAATGTTCAAGGATTTTCTTTTTTTAAGACGGGCGTAATAAAACAGTATTTAATGTATTATGAAAAATAAAGAACAAGTAGAAATCGTAACTTATAATCCTAAATATCAAAAAAGCTTTAAGGATTTAAACATCGAATGGATCTCAAATTATTTTGTAGTTGAACCAAATGATGTGAAAGCGTTAGATCACGCCGAGGAATATATAATAAACAAAGGCGGAGAAATTTTTTCTGCCATTTTAAACGATGAGGTTTTAGGTGTTTGCGCTTTAATTAAAAGTGACGGGAAAGAGTATGATTACGAATTGGCAAAAATGGCTGTAAGTCCAAAAGCGCAAGGAAAAGGTGTCGGATTATTACTGGCTCAATCGGCAATTAAATGGGCTACAGACAAAGGAGCTTCTAAAATTTATCTAGAAAGCAACACTAAACTAAAACCTGCCATTAAACTGTATGAGAAATTAGGTTTTAAAGAAATAACAGGCATCTCTTCTTCTTATGACAGAGTAGACATTCAAATGATACTAAACATTAATTTTTAGATTAATAGAATCAAAAAACAAAAAAAATAGAACCCTTGACATTTCTGTTAAGGGTTTTTATTTGAAATAAATTGTAACATTTAATCTACAAAAGCGTCAAATCTTGGATTAAATTACGGTTCTTTGTAACTTATTACATTCCTGATTTAGATTACTCAATTTCTGAATACAATAATATTGAAGCCAAAGAGTTTAGAACTAGGAAGCTAGTCGCGATATTTTCGTTATGGACAATAAAAAATTTATTTTAAGTTTAAAAAAAGGTAATGAAGCAGCTTTTAAAGAAGTTTACTTCAGCTATTACGATAAACTTATAAATATTGCCAAACGATTCAATTCTTCTGTATTTACTCCTGAAGACTTTGTTCAGGAAACTTTCATAAGATTATATAATAAAAGAGAACTGCTTAACGAAGATGTGTTGTTTGACAAACAAATATTTGTTATCTGCAAAAACATTATCATCAATCATGTGAACAGAGAAAACAAAGTAGTACAGCTTGATCCTTCTCAAGTTGAGATGCTCGATGAAGAAACTGACTCTGGAATTTTTGAAGAACGACAAGAAAAACTTCAAAATTTCATTAATCAGCTTCCAGAACAGCAACAAAAAATATTCACTTTACACAAACTGGAAAACCTTAGCTATAAGGAGATTGCAGAAATAACGGATCTTTCTGAAAAGACCATTGCCAATCATATCTATCTCGCCAGTAAATTTATTCGAAAAAAAATCGAAAACCATTAGGAACTTTTTAGTTCTCGTTTGTTATACTAAAAAACAAGAACTAAAAATGCATATCGAAGCGTATAAAACTAATGTAAAATCAAAAAAGGATGCAAGTTTACTTGTAGCTCATTTACAGTTTATCATTTCTGACTGTATCATAAATTTTGATCGCCACGGACGCGAAAACATCCTTAAAATTAAAACCAACCGTGATATTAAAGAAATGGTTTACGGTGTTTTTAATAAACAGGGATTTCATTGTCAAATTATTTAATTTCTAGAAAAAATGGATAAGGAGAAATTTGACGAGGAGTTTAAAAAGTTATGGGAAGAGTCTCCCCTATCTCATTCCGACAGCGAGAAAGAAGCTTCATGGGAACAATTTCATGCTAAAACATTTTCTGAGAAAAAAAGAAAATTTAAGCCTTGGCATCTTTATGCAGCAGCTTCGGTTTTACTTTTTGCGCTTATTGGAACTGGAATTTATTTTAACCAAAATTCTGCTGTTGAAAATATAGTTCTTGCTGAAAATGTAATTGAAAACACAACCTCAGCCATAAAATATGTAGTCTTGCCAGACAGTTCAAAAGTTGAATTGGGTCCGAATTCTAAAATTTCTTTTGGGAACAATTTTGCTTTAAACAGAAAAATTGAAATTGACGGCGAAGCTTATTTTAATGTAAAAAAAGACAAACAGCATCCTTTTCAAGTTTTTTGCGACGAAACCACAACTACTGTTTTAGGAACTTCTTTTACAGTTAAAGAATCTGAAAACAAACAAGTAACCGTTGAGCTTTTTGAAGGAAGTGTTCAAATGAATGTAAAAGGCCAAAACCAAAAATGGATTTTGAAACCGGGAGAAAAATTTACATACGGAAACCAAACTGCTTCAGTATCAGAGTTCAGCCGTTTTATAGATTTTGATAACGAAAAATTGTCTGTTATCAGTCATTATATTGAAGAAAACTATGGTTATAAAGTCAATATTCCGAAAGAGAATCTCGATCAGAAAATCACTATCCGAATCAATAAAAGAGAAGATTTAAAAACAATTGTACAATTACTATCCGAAATGTATAACCTAAACTTTGAAATAAATGAAGATTTAAAACAGATTACTTTTCAATAAAAAACAAGAAAGGATGTAAGCCGCGAAACTACACATCCTCCTAATTTTTCAGGATAACACGAGGTTATTCCATTTAATAATATTCAAAAATACAAAATTTCATGAAGCATATAATTTCAGCGTGCTTTTTTTTATTCAGTTTATGTATGTCTGCCCAAAGCGTTACCGTAACTGTAGATCAAAATGTAACTTTAAAAGAATTCTTCAAACAGATTGAAAGTCAAACCGATTTTAAATTTGCTTTTACAGATCAGATAGATACCAATAAAAAGTATTTTACTCAAAAAAACACGTATAAGAATATCGAAATGAGCAAGCTTATTACGGAATTGAACCAAACTTCGATTGTACAATTTTCTATAGTTGGAAGCAATATTTTTGTTAAGCAGAAATCTCAGACTCCGAAACCAGCCAAAAAAAAAAGCAAGCTGACCGGCCACATTTATGATGACGAAAGACAGCCTGTTATTGGCGCCAATATTTTTATTAAAGAACTGGAAACTGGCGTTGTAACAGACGCTAATGGAAAATACAGCATTGATGTCCCAAACGGAACCTACACTGTACAGGTAAGCTATGTTGGATTTAAAAATGAAGAAAAACGTGTTTCTGTTTCAGACGACACCAAAGTGAACTTCAATATAGATTCAGACAGCCAGCAGTTGGGAGAAGTTATTGTAATGAACAATAAAGCAGTTGATATTAAAACCACTCAAATGAGTGTGAATAAGCTTTCAATGCAGGAAATCAAAAAAATTCCTGTTGCAATGGGCGAACCAGATCCGTTAAAATCAATTTTGACTTTGCCTGGAGTTACCAATGCGGGAGAAGCTTCTTCGGGGTTTAATGTCCGCGGTGGTGCTGCCGATCAGAATCTGATTCTTTTGGATGGTGCTCCGGTTTACGCCGATTCACACATGTTTGGGTTCTTTTCTATTTTTAATGCCGACATTGTTAACGGTTTAGATTTGTATAAAGGAGGAATCCCGTCAAAATTTGGAGGACGTGTTTCTTCTGTTTTAGATGTTACGCAACAAACGGGAGACTTTGAAGAATATAAAGTAAATGGAGGAATCGGAATCATTTCGAGCCGTCTTTTAGTTCAAGGTCCGTTGCAAAAAGAAAAAGGTTCGTTCATCCTTTCCGGACGAGCTTCGTACGCGCATTTGTTCATGAAACTGGCAGATAATAACAACTCTGCCATGTTTTATGATTTGAATGCTAAATTAAATTATCGTTTTAATGCCAAGAATTCATTGTCTTTTTCTGGTTACTTCGGAAATGATATATTTGATATTAATGATCGTTTTGCCAGCACTTACGGAAGCACAATGGGTATTTTGAGCTGGAAACATAAATTTTCTGACCGCGTAAACAGCAATTTATCTACTTTCTACAGTGATTATAGATTTAATCTGGAAATCCCGATTGAAAGTTTTAAATGGGATAGCAATATTGCGAGTTATGGATTGAAATACAACTGGAATTTCCAGCAGTCTGAAAAGTTCAAAATCAATTACGGAATTGATGGTTTGTATTACAATTTCAACCCAGGAGTTGTAAAACCGACTTCTCCAGATTCGCAGTTTAATTATATGCAGCTGGACAAAAAATATGCTTTAGAAGCTTCTGCTTTTGTTGATTTTGAAAATCAGATTACAGAGAAACTGAATTTCCGTTATGGACTGCGCTACAGCATGTTTTATCGTTTAGGAGACGAAATTATTAGTACTTACGAAAATGGTCAAGCGGTGGTATACAATCCGTTATACAAAATTTATGAAGAAGGAACGCCCAACGGAAGCATTTCGTACGGAAAAGGAAAAACCATCAGCAAGTTTAATAATTTTGAACCTCGAGCTGCCTTGTCTTATGCCTTTAACGACGAAACTTCTATAAAAGCGAGTTACAACAGAATGGCGCAGTACATTCATATTTTATCAAACACTCAATCTCCTCTGCCAATGAGCATCTGGACACCAAGCGGACCTTTTACAAAACCTCAGCTTTTGGATCAGTATGCTATGGGGTATTTCAGAAATTTCAGAGATGGAGATTACTCTTTAGAAACCGAATTATTTTATAAAAATGTTCAAAATCGTATTGACTATATTGACGGCGCTGATGTTTTGGCTAACAACAATATTGAGCAGGTTATTTTAAACGGAAAAGCCAGATCTTACGGAATGGAATTGTTATTCAGAAAAAACACTGGCGTTTTTACTGGATGGATTTCGTATACTTTATCTAGAGCCGAACAAAAAACTCCTGGAAGAACTCCCGAAGAACCTGGAATTGCCAACGGCGACTGGTATTTATCTGGTTATGACAAACTGCATAATCTAAGCATTGTAGGAAGTTATGAACTGAATCCGAAATGGTCTTTTAATGGTAATTTTACTTTACAATCTGGTCAGCCGGTAACGTACGCAAATGGCTATTATGAAATGGGAGGTATTCATGTGCCAAATTATTCTTTGCGAAACGAAAACCGTTTGCCACTTTTCCACCACTTAGATGTGGCGGCAACGTACACGCCAAAACCAGACAAAAAGAAAGGTTGGCAAAGCTATTGGGTATTTAGCCTTTACAACATTTACAACAGAAAAAATGCGGCTTCAATGAGCTTTACAACCAATGAAGATACAGGTGCAAATGAAACCAGAAGACTTTCTATTTTCGGAATTGTTCCTGGGGTTTCTTATAATTTTAAATTTTAATGCTATGAATAAATTGAAAAAATATACGATAATGAATAGAGCACTGGCATTAATAAGTCTTCTTTTTGTTTTTTCTTTTGCGTCATGCGAAGATGTGGTCAATCTGGATCTGGAAACTGGCGAAACCAAGTTGGTTATCGATGCCGAAATTATCTGGAAAAAAGGAACTGACGGAAAGGAACAAACCATAAAAATTAGTAAAACTGCTCCTTATTACAGCGGTACAACTCCAAAAGTTTCAGGCGCGCAAGTACGAGTTGAAAACAGTAACGGAGATGTTTTTACCTTTAATGAAACCGAAGCAGGAGTTTATAAATGCACCAATTTTCTCCCTGTAGTTGACATGGAATACAAGTTATTTATTACTGCCGAGGGACAAAGTTATACTGCGGTTGAAAAACTGAGTTCTGCCACTCCAATCAATAAAATTGAACAAAAAATAGTTCCTGATTTTGGTGGAGAAGATGTTATTGAATTGACATTCTACTACAATGACCCAGCAGATCAAGTTAATTTTTACGTAACCGATTACCAAAGTGAATTCTTGATTTATCCGGAATACGAAATTACCAATGATGAATTTTTCAATGGAAACGAAATCAGCACCAGATATTCTCATGAAGACATGAAATCTGGAAACACTGTCAAAATAACGCACAGAGGCGTTTCTAAAAATTTCTACAACTACTGGAAATTAATCTTGGAAGCTTCAAGCGCAAATCCTTTTCTTGTTCCTCCAGGAAACATTCGAGGAAACATTGTAAACACTTCTGATGCCAATAATTTTGCTTTTGGCTATTTCAGACTTTGCGAAGCCGATCAGGTTGATTATTTGGTGAAATAGAAAATCAATTTTATAAAAGACAAAAGCCTTAAACATTTCGTTTAAGGCTTTTGTCTTTTCCAATCTTCTTTATTTATTTGATACACAAAATTCAATTTTGGCTTTTCTCCGAAGTAAGCCACTTCTTCTTCAGCGACTTTTTTGGCTCCTACTCTAGAAATTGCAATTTGCGATCTGATATTTTCTGAACCAATATGAAACTTCGCTTTCGAAACATATTGAAAAAGATAATCCAACATGGTCTTTTTTACGCTTTGATTAATGCCTTTTCCCCAACACGAAACCGCATAAAAAGTATAACCGATAAAAACACTATCGTCTTCTTCGTTAAAATCGTAAAATCTGGTACTTCCGATAACTTCTCCTGTTTCTTTACTTATAATTTTAAAAGCGCCTTTGCTTTTCATGGCTCCTTCAAAAAAGTTTTCGAAAACTTCTTTTTTCCATCGGTCTTTATTTGGATGCTGTTCCCAAATTTTAGGATCGGAAGCTACTTTGTACAATGCTTCAAAATCGTTTTCTTCTAAAGGAGACAAAATACAAAGATCATTTTCTAAAATGGGCTGTAAATTAAAATTCATATTTTTTGCTATTATAATACTAATTCTTCAAAAACAGATTCTTGCAAAAGTGTTGCATACAAAGATTCTATATTTTTTTTAGGTCCGTGTATCTGCCATTCTAAAACTACATGATCCAAATTACGGCGCTGCGTAATCAGTTTTGATTTTACGTCATTAGCAGAAAAAAGTTCTTTGCATTTTTCGAGACCATTGTCTGAACGTTTAAAAGTTATCCGAAGCGTTTTATGTTCGTTGATGAGGTCAATTTTATCCTGAAGAAATGTAAGCACTGTAAGAATAGAAAGAATCATTAAGGCCGCGCAAGCCGATGCAAAATAATATCCTGCTCCTACTCCCATGCTTACAGCTGCAACCGACCAAATTGTTGCTGCTGTTGTAATACCGGTAACATGGCTATCGGATCTAAAAATAACTCCTGCACAAAGAAATCCTAAACCGGTTACAATATTAGAAGCTATTCTATCTGGATTTCCTGCTCCACCAATCCATTCGGACATAAAAGTGAAGAAACAAGCTCCGACTGAAATCATTATTGTGGTGCGAAGACCTGCCGCTTTTCCGCTATATTCTCTTTCGGCACCAATTAAAGCTCCCCAAAATGCTGCTAAAAGCAATCTTATGACAATTTCTAGTTCCATTAAATGTCTTCTGTTTTTTCAAATAAAATTAAGGAAAAAACAGAAAAAAACCTCCAAAATCAAAATGACTTTGGAGGTTTTCTACTTGCTTTACTTACTTATATTCTTCTTCTTTTTGCTTGTACCAATCTTTCATCACATAAAAAGCTTTCTTTTTAATTCCTTGATCTGAAATTAATCCTTTACGGTTGAAGAAATCCTGAATATTTGGCAACTGCCTTCTTGGAGATCTGAAGTCAACCAAAATCCAAGGAGAAACTCCTGCCAAGCCTTCAATCCTATTGAACATTTGTGTGTTTTGAATGTATAATTCTTCTTGATATTCTTCGTTCCAGCGTTCTTTTTTATCTCCATGACGACCTTGTAAGGCTTCGCCTCCGAATTCGCTGATAATAACCGGTTTGTTGTAGGGAATTACCCATTGCATGTCTTTGCAAGATTCGTTTGTTCCTCTGTACCAGCCTAAATATTGATTGAAACTTACAATGTCTACAAACTCGTTCATATTATCATGAAGTGTATTTATATTGTTTGGACTTTTAGTCACTTCCATTGCCATACTGATTAAACGAGAATTGTCCTGCGTACGCGCATATTTTGCCAGTTTGCTTAAGAAAATATCTCTATCATCTCCGTGTGGTGTTTCGTTGGCGATTGACCAAATTACAATTCCACAACGGTTTTTATCACGATAAATCATATCGTGCAATTGATGTTCTGCATTGGCATAAGTATCTGGATTTGTCCATGAAATTGTCCAATAAACCGGAACCTCAGACCAAATCATTAACCCCATTTTTTCAGCTTGTTTTACCATGTTTTCATTGTGCGGATAGTGCGCCAGACGAACATAATTACAGCCTAATTCTTTTGCCCAATTCAACAACGTTATGGCATCGTCTTCAGACCAAGCTCTTCCAGATCTAAAAGGCGCTTCTTCGTGAATACTGATGCCGCGTAAAAAGACTTTTTTCCCGTTTAACAGAATTTCTTTTCCTTTAGTTTCAATAGTTCTAAAACCAATTTGATCCGCAATATTTTCATCGGCCTTAGAAATGGTTACCTCATATAATTTTGGCTTTTCTGGCGTCCATAAAACTGGATTGGCTTTTATTTCAAAATATGCCATTCCTTTTGCATCTGTAGTAATGTTCTTTTTGATTTTCAATTCAGGAATAGAAACCGAAACAGATTGGTTTGCTGTTTCACTATTCAATTTTATCCAACCAGAAATTTTTCCTTTTTCTTTTTTATCCAATTGAACCAAATAATCTTCGATATACGTATTCGGAACTTGAGCCAAAGTGACGTCTCTTGTGATTCCGCCATAATTCCACCAATCCATGTTTACCGTTGGCACATTGTCTTTGTGGCGCTTATTATCGACTTTTACTACTACAAAATTATTTCCGTCAACTAATAAATCGGTTACATCAAAATTGAAAAGCGTATAACCACCAACGTGCGTTCCCGCCAGTTTTCCGTTTACGTAGACTTTTGCGTCATAATTGACTGCTCCGAAATGAAGAATTCCTTTTGTTTTTACATCTTTTTTATAATTAAAGTCTTTCTGAAACCAAACCGTTCCTTCATAAAAAAACAACCTTTGATCTTTCGAATTCCAATCAGACGGAATATCCATTACTGCTGAGGTTGCGAAATTATATTCGGTTAAGTCTGTGGTATTCCATTTTTTATTTTCGAAAAATCCGTTGTTTTTAAAAGGCATTAAGCGGTAATCATAATAACCATTTTCTAGCGGATCTACGATATAACTCCATTTTCCGTTTAAAGTAATATTGTTTCGGGCCGCAATATTGGAAACTAACGGAATTTCCTGTGCAATGGCTTTTCCCATAAGGAGAAAACTACAGCACAGCATTACAATTTTTTTCATAGTTTTTATTTTTAATTATATGGATCTAATTAATTTAAACACATAGAAACATAGTTCTCTTTGAGCATAAAAGACGTTTTACTTTCATAATGCACATCACTATATTTTATCTGCTGATCTGTTAAATCTGCGGGCTGATATTTCTCTCGCAGATTTGGC
>NZ_FMVC01000006.1:0-294947 GCF_900101855.1 Flavobacterium anhuiense | reverse complement strand
AACATAGTTCTCTTTGAGCATAAAAGACGTTTTACTTTCATAAATACACATAGCACTAACAAAGCTTAGCTATGTGTTAGAAACTAGTTTCTTTTAGTATCCTTTATTAAGTCTAAAAAACCTATGTTTCTATGTGTTTAAAAAAAAATTACATTTTATCAAAATAACGCGTCAGTTCATAAGCATTATCATTAATCAATTTCATTTCTTTTAACAATGGCTGATAGGGTTCGAAATTGCCATTCACAATTCCTTTGTTTGAATCTCGATTTGAGTAATCTGTGCTTAAATCCTGTGGATCGTTGTCCATATATTTGAACCAATGCCAGCCTACAGAATTTTTATTTTTCAGTAACTCTAAAGTGAAATTCTGATAAAAAAGTCCTCTTTCTTTTTGTGTTCTAACCAGCCATCCTGCACCTGTATTATTTGGCAATCCAGAGTCTTCTCCTTTAGTGTACCATTCCGTAATTAAAAATGGTTTCCCTGACCATTCGCCCCAATTATTCATCAACTCCTGACTCGGTTCCCATTTTCTGTAATGATTGATCGAAATGATATCCATATATTTTCCAGCTACTTTAAAAATTTCTGGATTGGTCAATTCCTGTTCTTTATCCTGATTGAAACGACATCCTAAATACATATGGTTTGGGTCTGCTTTTCGAAGCGCATCAGTTACTTTTTTCATATACGTTTCAAAATAAAAAGCCGTAAATGCCATTCGGTCTTCCTGAGTGATATCAGATGCAGAAGCATTAAACCCTTTTCTTTTATCCAACCATTCTTTTGCAGCAATATAACCCTGCTCATCTTTGGCCAATAAAGTTAAATGTTTATCTAATGCGTCGTTATACCAAGGCAGTTCATTATCTGTAAAATAACCCATCAAATACTTATCATTTTTGTACTGAGAAATCTCTTTTACCGATTTTTCGATGTAGGCATCAAATTCTTTATCAAAAACCATAACCAAGTCAAAGCGGTAATTTTGCCAGCTAGCTTCTTTATATTTTCCTCCATATTTTTTAATATGATCAGCATGATACATTCCCATTGGCGAAATAATCACGGTATACACCAACGGATTTTCGGCATTTTTAACCAAATCAACATTTGACCACGCTCCTACTCCATTAAATCCGTTATCTCGAAGTAATTTTGATTCTTTGTTTACCCAATTTTCTTTGCTTCCGAACTTTTTATCAAATGCTTTCTGCTGATTTACTGAACGCCCCGCATTGAAAACGGCAACACCCTTAAAAATATACGGATATCCCTCTGGATCGACAATCCACCATCTGTTGTCTATTTTTTCTGTTCTAAAAAATCCTGTTGCTTCTTTCTGCCACATTTTAGAACCGCCGTAAATCGAACTTGGCAATTGCTTTTTTACTTTAAATCCAGGCAGTTTATCAATAGTTTTTGCATCATAAGCCACCCATTTTGGATCTAAAGCATTTTGTCTGGCTTCGACTTTTTGATAAGTGATTTTATTCTGAGAATTCAACGATATTAAACTTGTAAAACAGAATAATACGCAAATGGAATGTTTCTTTAAATTCATTTTTTAATTAGTTTTTTGAGAGGAAATAGGTGATCTATTTTTTAACACATAAGTCCCGATAGTTATCGGGGCTATGTGTTAAAAAAATTATTTCGATAAATAAATATGATCGAAATCGAAAGTATAGTTGTTTAAAGCTCTTACATCTTCTGGATCAACGCTTCTTAATACTAGAATATCTTTGATTTTGGTTAAATCTAGTGCAGGGTTTTGTTTTTTGTAATCGGCAATCGGGATTTTAACCATGTTCCAGCTTCCATCTCTTTTTAGTCCATACAAATTGCTTGTTGCATCAAATTCTACATAGCCTGTATTAGAAGCATCTTTCATTCTGAATCTGATTTTTCCAGTACTTGTAGTTCTTACTGCCATATTGATATAAGTGTAAGATGAAATATCGGTAACATTCACAAACTGTAAAATTGCCATTGCCCATTTCGCTTCTGTTGCAGGCGATGTCGCAGGAAGAGAGAAATTTCTATAAGCCCCTTCATATCCATCAGTTGCCACTTCTTTTATCACAAACTGATTGCTTGAAACCCAATTTAGAACGGGAGCGGTTTTAGTAAAATCAGGATTTTCAGAGTAGATTTTAAGTGCATCAGCTGGAATAACAATTGGCGGAGTTGGCGGTGCTTCGACCTCAACTGTAAATGTTTTCTTTTGAATGGTATTATCTACAAAAGTGATTTCTAAAGTAGTCGTAAAAGTTCCCGCTTTGGTATATTTTACTTCAACATTAGGCTCTATTGAAGCTCCTGGCGAACCACCTTGAAAAGTCCATTTTATGGCACGCACTTTTGTTGACGAATCGGTATAAGTTACTGTTTCTCCTCCTTTTATAGCGGTATTTGTTGAAGTCGCATTTAATTCTCCTTTTTTGTAAAGGTACACTTCCCGTACATCGTCTTCGCAGGAAAGCAAACCTACAAAAAGCATTAAAAGGAAATATTTTAATTTGGGTATGTGGGTTAGTTTTATTTTCATGATTTCGGTTTTTTGGTTATTATTATATAGAAAATAGAACAGAGATTATAGAGAAAAGACTTCTCATCAAATCTTATTTCTTCTCTTCCTTTCAATATTCTATTCTCTGTACTCTATTTTCTATTTTCTGCATTATTTCAATCCTTCTAAAAATCCTTGGTAAGCTGGTTTCTTATTATAGTCAGCATCCAGAAGCAGTGGATATTCTTTGTAATGCCAAAAGCTTGTCAGCCAAGTATATTTATCAGTAACTCCCCAAGTGGAAATAGCAAATTTTTGATTTTGAGGCAATTCTTCATACATAGTTGTGATATACTTATACGTTTCAGACTGTTTTTGAGCTTCGGCATCTGTAAAAACATATGAATCTGATTTGCTTGTATTTACTTTGATATCCAATTCTGAAATATGAATTAACAATCCTGTTGAAGCCATATCTGTAAAACCAGTTTTCATGGTTTGTCTGTTGGTATCTGTTGCATAGTGAAACTGATCTCCTAAACCATCAATTGGCACTCCGTTAGCTTTAAATCTGGTAACCATTTTTTTGATGGAAGCTCTTTTACCCGCGTCTAAAACCACGCTGTAATCATTATAAAATAATTTTGCATCTGGATCGGCTGCTTTTGCATATCGGAAACATCTTCCGTAAAATCCAATTGGATCTTTAAATAATGAATTGATAACAGTTTCATTTCGCATAGCACCGCCGTCAGCAAAAACTTCGTTGACAACATCCCAGCTTTTTACTCTTCCTTTGTAACGGCCGACAACATCTGTGATGTAAATTTTTACTTTTGACTCGAATGCAATTGAATCGTATTTGGCATTTTTAAACCACTCTGGAAATGAATCGTACCAAACTAAAGTATGTCCATGAACTTCTAGATTATTGTCTTTGGCAAAACCTACCAAATAATCGGCTGCCGTAAAATTATATGCTGTTGAAGAAGTCCAAATACTTGCCATTTTCATTTCGAATTCGGCTGTAATCTGGCTGTAATGTTTTAAAACGGCATTTTTAAAATTAGCTTCATTTTGCAAATCTTTCATTTTGACTGCGGCGCCAATTTTAAACTTTGCTTTTTCTTTTAAGGTCTGCGTAATCGGATTTGGATTTCCCGAATCGCCCTCATCTGCATTTATAAAAACTACTTTTTCGTCATTGCTGCAGGATGCAAACAACAAAACGGTAAGTATACCAAGAATATATTTTTTACTGATCATTGTGAGTCTGTTTTAAATCCGGAAGTCAGATCAGGATATTCTAACTTCCGGATGGGTTATTACTAACTTTTAACCTTAACTTTTTGGGTGTGATTTTTTAAACACATAGAAACATAGATTTGTTTTGTACATAAAAGCGTTTCACTTATTTAAAATTCACATGGTAATCTATTTTTCTATGCGTTGAAATCAATTAATTATATCCAACATTAAATCCTTCTGGTTTTCCCATCAAATCAATCTGGCTCTGTGGAATTGGCATGTTTACCATTGCTGGAGTCATTTTTAGCGGTACTTCTCCAGAAATAGTTCCGGAAGGACTTGAACGGAAATATAGATTTTGTCTTTCTACCAAAAGCCCAAGCCTTTTCAGCAAAAACCATCTGTTGTTTTCGAAAGCTAGTTCTCTGGCTGATTCATCTAAATAGTTGTTTAATGTCCAAGCTGTCAAATCGTAAGTGGTTACGGTACTTTCAGGATTTCCAGTATAACCTCTTCGTCTTACTTTGTTTAAGTATGCCAGCGCTTTGGTATCATTCCCTAAATTATGATGAGCCTCAGAAGCCAATAAATAAGTTTCAGCCAGTCTGTAATACATATAATCTTTGTAGCTGTTTGAAGTCATTGGCAGTTTTTCTGAATCGTGGTATTTTTTCAAACTCCAATGCCAAGCTCTGTAATTTCCATTTGGAGCTGCAATGGCTGGATTGGTAATGGGCTGTCCGAATTTTGGATTACTTGGCACATTGATTTTATAATCCTGATAATTATCTGAATAATAATAGGTTTTAAATCTCAAGTCGTTTGCCTGGTCGTATAATGATTTCAAGTAATTATTTGGATAAAACCAACCTAAAGCCTGACCTCCATAAGCTACATCTTGAACCAATTCGCTTGCATTCAATTCATAAGTTCTATGTGTAAAAACACTGCTCAACCAAGAACCGCCACCACCTGCTAAATTATCATCAGGCCCTAATAAAAAGTCTTTTTGATAGGTAAAAAGTGATTCTTTATGATTTCCGTTTTGTCCCCAAACATCAGCAAGAGCAACTAATCCGTGAGTTCCATCATTAATAATGGCATCAAATTGCGCTGCAGCTTCTGCCCAGTCTTGCTGCCATAAAGCGCTTTTCCCGCGAATATGTCTTGCAACACCTTGTCCGTAACGTCCTGGATCTACTTTAAAAGGAAGATTGGCGATTGCATAATCCAAATCTGCATCAATTAATCTATAAACATCTGCATCGCTGGCTACTTTATATTCGACTGGATCGTTGATGTTTTGTGGTGTTGTTGGAATCGTGTCAATTAAGATTCCACCGTACATTTGTTTCAAATCCAAATACAATTCGCCTCTAATGACTCTTGCCTGTGCTACCAATCTTCTTTTAGCAGCATCGTCCATTTTCACTGATCTTGCTGAAGTAATAATAGCCGAACACCTATCAATGATTCTATATCCCTGAATCCATTTTGAACCTGTAAACGATTGTGGATTGTGCCCTGTTCCGTAAGGTGTGTTCCAAGTTCTATGCAAACCTAAATCGGTTGCTACCATAAAGAATACATTGGCCCATAAATCGCTGTTGTCACCAGATGGCAGATTGTAATAACGCATCTGGTTGTAAAGTGCATTAACTCCAACTTCTAAACCAGCTGGAGAATTGTAGATATAATCTACAGAAACCTGATCTTTTACGTTTTCTTCCAGAAACTCTTCGCATGAGGTAAGTCCTAAAGAAAGTCCGAAAATCAAAACAAATAGAAAATTTATATTTTTCATGATCTTGTTATTTTTTATTTATTGAATGTCTTAAACCTTAGAAACCTACCTGTAATCCGATAACACAAGTCACAGGTTCTGGATAATCGTATATTTCTTTTTCAGGGCTGTAAGACTGGTAATCTGTAATAGTAACCAAATTGCTGCCTGTTACATAAAGCCTCATATTGCTTAATCCTAATGGTTTTAGCGTGCTCTCTGGGAATTTAAATCCAAAAGAAATGTTTTGTAAACGAATGTATGAGGCATCCTGCAATCCTAAAGTATTGATATACGGCGGATCATTTCCGTCCCTTGGCCTCGGCCAGTTTCCTCCTGGGTTTTCTGGCGTCCAATAATCTTGTTTGATACCGTTTTTAACTCCTCTTAGAGAACCTCCACGCACATAATCGTATAAAAATGGATTATCTCTTGTAATACCCTGAACCGTATAAATATCTGCTGAGAAATCAAATTGTTTGTATTCTAAAGCCACAGAAAAAGTTCCGAACCAATCTGGCATTTTAGATGTAATTACCCTGTCTTGATCTGGATTCGGATTGGCTCCGTTTGACGGATCTGCGTCCCATAATTTGATATCTCCCGGATATAAAGTAGTTCCAGTTACCAGCGGAATATTTTCTCCTTCCTGATAAATTCCAACTGCTTTGTAGCGATAGTAAACATCTATTGGTTTTCCAATAAACCATAAGTTTCCAACAGCGTCGTCTTCTCTTCCGTCTCCGTCTGCATCTTTTCCGTAGATGCTTACAATGCTGTTTTTATTTTTAGTAAAAGTGGCTCCAAGATTCAATCTAAAATCTTTTGTTTTGAATACATCTCCATTTAAAGTCACTTCCAAACCCTTGTTGTTTACTTTTCCAATGTTAGAAAGTTTGGTCGTATAACCTGTATTCGCGTTAAGCGTTTCATAAATCAATAAATCCGAAGTATCTGTATTATACACCTCAACCGTTCCTGTTAATCTGTTTTTAAATAAACCAAAATCAGCTGCCAAGTTTAATTGTGTAGAAGTTTCCCATCTTAAATCTGGATTTGATAATTGCGAACCTGGGACATAACCCGAAACTTTTACACCATTGATAATGTAATCTCTCTGTGTCGCTGTTGCCATACTTTGATATGGGTTCTGAGGCTGATTACCCACTTTACCATAACTTGCTCTCAATTTTAAATTGCTGATTACAGGAACGTGTTCTTTCATAAATTCTTCATTCGAAACATTCCATGCCGCATTGACGGCCGGAAAGAATCCCCATTTATTATTGGCTCCAAATACTGAAGATCCATCAGCTCTTCCTGAAACTGTAAAATAGTATTTGCTGTCAAAATCATACTCTAATTTTCCGGCAAAAGAAATCAACGATCTTTCATTTCCTCCAATTTCAGGCGTATTTAAGAACGCACTTTCTAAACCATAAATCCCAAGAATATCACTCGGAATTCTGCTCGCAGAGTTTCTAAAATCATTGTATTCTGATGAGGTAAGTTCATAAACTCCCGTTACGTTAAAATGATTTTTTTCGGCTACATTTAAATTATAATGTAAAATATTACTCAATTGATACTCTACATTATCCTGAAAACGAATATAACCGCTTCCTTGCCCTGAGTTTGCAATTCCTGAAAGTGATTTTGAAGTATTGAAAGACATCGCTTTGTAATTCCACGATCTGCGGCTGGCATTCAATTTATAGGTAAAACCTTTTGCCAGATTAATATCCAAAAACACGTTCATGATGTCGTTACGGTTCAATTCATTAGTATTCGTTTCGTAAACATCAATCAGCGGATTTGGTGTTTCTTGAATTCCTCCCGGTAGGTAACGGAAAGAACCATCTGGATTATAAACTTGTCCTAACGGAGATGTATTAATTGCATTATTTAAAATATTGCCCACATTCGGACGGTTAGATTCAGAAAACTGAAGCGAAACATTCATTCCAACTTTCAGCCAATCTGTAATTCTTTGATCCACATTGACACGCATGGCAACTTTTTCGTAATCCGAATTTGGAACAACTCCAGAAGTATTAATATAGTTGATACTCGAAAAAATACTTGTTTTCTCTGTCCCTGACGAAATACTAACACTGTGGTTGTTTGTTACGCCAGTTCTTAAAACCAATTTTTCCCAATCGATATATTTCCCAGATTGAACAGATTCCAGTTCAAGCGGTGTGAAAACCTGATCGTCTGGACGATAAACCCCACCATTGCTTGTTCTGTAGGCTTCTCTTTTTAACTGCGCAAATTCTTCTCCGCTGTAAACATCAAAATTTCTGTTGATGGTTTGAATTCCAGAAAAACCATTGTACGAGATTTTTGCTTTTCCTGTTTTTCCTCTTTTAGTCGTAATTAAGATTACACCATTTGAAGCTCTTGCTCCGTAAATAGATTGTGCAGCAGCATCTTTTAAGATTTCCAAAGAAGCAATATCGTTGGCATTAATATCGTTAATGTTTCCGATTACGATTCCATCTGCAATAACGATCGGTTCGTTACTTCCGTTAATCGATTTTTTTCCTCTAATTTGGATTGAAGAAGAACTTCCCGGTCCGCCATCATTTAAACTTACTTGTACACCGGCTGCTTTTCCACGAAGCATTTCTCCAACATCAGAAGTTGCCACTTTAGTCATATCTCCCGGTTTTACTGAAGCCACAGAACTGATTACGTCACTTTTCTTTTTGGTGCCATAACCTACAACAATGATTTCGTCTAAAGCTTGAGAACTTGGTTTTAAAACTACTTTTAGGTTTTTCTTGTTTTCGGTTTCCACCGAAACCTCATCCATTCCGATGAAAGAGAATACAAGTGTACTTTTTGGGGCAGTACTAATCGTAAAATTACCGTCGAAATCGGTTTGGGTTCCTTTTGTGCTTCCTTTTACATGGACGTTTACACCTGGAAGAGGCAGTCCAGCATTATCGACTACTTTTCCAGAAATCGGACTTTCCTGTGCATTAATTGTGGTCGAAAAAATACACATAAACAGTACTAAAACTAGTTTTAGATATTTTCCTTCACGGCAAAACATCTTGACACGTTTGTTTTGTTTCATAAAATAATTGTTTGGTTAGTTAGATAGAAATCAGTCATGATTTATGTTGCAAATGTGACTAATAAATGATGGTTTTAGGGGAGGAAAACATTCGCATTTGGGGGCGTGAATGTGTTTATTTGTGTTTTAAGGGCTTTAAAAAGCATTATTCGTAATATAAACCTTAAAAAATTGTGAGGTGGTTATTTTTTTTCGAATATTTAACCGCAAAGCTCGCAAGGAATAAAAGCGCAAAGTCCGCAAAGTTTAATATTCAACTTTGCGGACTTTGCTTAAACCTTCACTCCCGATAGCTATCGGGATTGCCGTTAAACTTTACTCTGAGCTCCTTTATATTCACTTGGCGATAAATTATAAAACTTCTTAAACTCTTTGCTAAAGTGTTTTCGATCATTAAAACCAACCATATAAGCAACTTCAGAAACTGAATAACTGGTATTGGCCAATAAACTCGCTGCTTTCTTTAAACGCATATTTTTAATGAGACCAGCCACTGACTGATTTGTGAGCGACTGTACTTTTTTATACAATACCGTTCGGCTCATTCCTATTTCGTTTACCAGATCATTTACATCAAAATCGGTATTGTCAAGATTGGCTTCGATAATCTGAATCAGTTTTTTGAGGAACTGTCCTTCAGGAGTATTTAGATTTTCCTGTTCTGTATCTCCAGTAAATCCATCGCCATATTTCTGACGCATAATTTCTTTTGCAGATAATAAATTGGCAATCGTAAGTTTTAATTCTTCTATACTGAAAGGTTTCGAAATATAAGCATCAGCACCAGTCGAAAGCCCTTCGATTCTATTTAAAGTCGAAGATTTTGCCGTCAATAAAATAACCGGAATATGATTGGTATTTTGACTTGTTTTTAAAATCGTACACAATTCAAAACCATCCATTTCTGGCATCATCACATCGCTTACAATTAAATCTGGAATTTCCTTTTCCATGTATTCCAGCGCCTGGATTCCATTTGTAAATTTCAGCACTTTATAATCGGCATATAAAATGTCATACACAAAAGAGAGTACTTCTTCATTGTCTTCAATTACCAGAACGGTCTTTTTAAAAGTGTTTTCCGCATCATCCAAATATTCTGGTTCATAAAGATCAATTTCAGTTTTAACATCCGAAATCGGATTTGCATTTTCTTCGATTTTAACTGAATTTTCAACAATCTGCGATTTTTTAAAATGCTCTTTTCCTTTCTTCAATTTTATTGTAAATATGGTATTGAAATTAGAATCGGCTTCTGTCTGCACCTTTATTTCGCCATGATGCAGCTCTACAATGCTTTTGCTTAAAGCCAAACCAATTCCGCTTCCTAAATTGGCGCTTCCGCGTTCGTCCAACTGGAAAAAATTCTTGAAGATTTTCTTCTTTCTGTTTTCTGGAATCCCAATTCCATTGTCTTTGACTTTAATTTCGATAAAATCTTCACCTTCCTTTTGTTCTACCGCAAGAGTGATACGGCCATTTTTACTGGTAAATTTAAAAGCATTCGAAAGCAGATTGTAGATTACTTTCTCCATTTGGTTTTTGTCGAAATAAATCAAAGCCGTATTGATATTCAGCACAAACTTATAATCGATTTTTTTCTCGACTGCAATTCCGCGGAATGACTCGTAAATATCAAAACAAAATGAAACAATATCCTGTTGTTCGCAATAGATTTTCATGCTTCCTTTTTCAGCTTTTCTAAAATCCATTAATTCATTGACTAATTTTAACAATCGATCAGAATTGCTTTTAATGGTTTTCAGTTTATGCTCAAGATTTGAACCTTTTTCGGCACCGCTCAGAAGTTCTTCAACTGGTCCGCTAATTAATGTCAATGGCGTTCTAATTTCGTGAGAAACATTGGTAAAGAAATCCAATTTCATTTTATACAATTCTTCCTGTCTTTCTTTTTCAACTTGTTCCAAATAATAAGCTTGTTTTAATAATTCTCGATTTCTTAAAAAACGGAACAATAAAACCGAAGCACCAGCCAATAGTGCGATATAAAACAAATAGGCCCACCAAGTTTTCCACCAAGGCGGTAACATGATAATTTTTAAAGTTTTAATTGTCGGATTCCACTCTCCTCCTCCATTAGACGTTTTAATTTTCAGCAGATAAGTTCCCGAATTCAAATTAGTCAAGTTAATATAATGCTGTGAGCCTATCACATGCCATTCGTCTTTATTAAATGAACTTTCCAATTTATAAGCATATTCATTTTTTTCTGGCGAAATAAAATTCATCGCACTAAACTCTAATCCGATGTATCCTTGATCGTGCTTTAAAGTGATTTCTGAAGTTTCGCTTATCCTTTTTTCCAAAAAAACCTCTTTATTTCCAGGTTTAATTTCTTCATTATTAACAATTAGCTTGGTTAAAACAATTGGTGATTTATCTTTTGTTTTAATTAATTTGGAAGGATTAAAAATGATTAAACCATTTGAACATCCAAAAACCAGTTCTTTTTCATTTAGTTTTATGCTGCAATTGTTTGAGAATTGCTTTACTTTCAAACCATCATTCGAAGAAAAAGAAGTGATTTCAAAATCTTTAATATTAGGAACAGGTTTTACATTTTTGGTTTTGATTTTATAAAGCAAATTATTGTCACTAATCCAGATATTTCCTTCGGCATCTTCAGAAATACTTTTGATGGTTTCATCTGTAAAACCCATCGAACGGTTGATTTCGAAGAAACGGCCTTTCTTTTCGTCAAAAATATTTACGCCTCCACTTTCTGCACCAATCCAAAATCGGTTTTTAGAATCGGTAAACATGACCGTAAGACTATTATTTGACAAACCGCTTTTAGGACCTGCTTTGAAAACTCGGGTAATTTGTTTTAACTTTTTATCGAAATAATTTAAACCATATTGTGTGGCAATCCAAAGTCCGTCCTTTCTATTTGCAATATCTGTAATGAAATTATCAGTGAGCGAATTGGCAGAACCATCGGCCATATAAATTTCGACCGTTCCATCAGGCATTACTTTTTTCAATCCGTTGCCATTTGTTCCCACCCAGAGATCTCCGTTATCCATCAATAAAGACGTAATCGGACGTTCTCTTTCTTTGGAATCCTTTCGCGAAAGCGATATAAACTGAAATGTTTTAGTGTTTTTATTGAATTTGAATAACCCGTTGAAAGTTCCACAAAACAAATTTTGTTCGTTTTGATTCGCTAAAACCGTTATCATGTTCACGCTTTTGTCAAAATCATGAGCTTCAATTTGATAAGAAGCATTTTTATTATTTCTAAAATCAAGATAATTTAAGCCTCCGCCATTGGTGCCAGCCCAAACAGATCCGTCATTTTCTTTTATAACAGCATTAACAAAGGCTGTATTCAGTCCGAAATTTGGTTTTATGACTTCTCTAATATTTGTGAAATTGGTATTCGTTTTCTGGAAAAAATTAACTCCTCCTCCATTCGTACCTATCCAAATATCATTATGACGATCTTTTAGAAAACATTTGACATCATCATCAGAAAGACTGTAATTCTGTAACGGATTATGCCCATATTTTGTAAATTCATTTCTGTCTTTTTTGTAAACGCATAAACCATTTTTTGTGGCAAACCAGATCGTATTGTCATCAATAGAAACGATGTCATTTACCCAATTGGAAGACAAACTTTTTCTGTTATTTGCATTTAGAAGAAAATTGGTCACAGAATTTTTGCTGACCTCAAAACGAAAAACACCATTTGCTTCGGTAGCAAACCATAAATCGCCATTTTTTTCTTTAATAATTTTCCAGATTTTTGATTTTAGTAAAGCTTCATTTTCTGCTAAAACTTTTGGAAGCGTTTTTTTCGAACCGTTTTTAGGATCAAAACATTCCAAACCTTTGGATGTTCCAACTAAAACTCCGTAAGTTCGATCATAAAACAAAGACAAAACCCTACTTTTTCTGAATGGCGAATTATGATCGTTTGAGATTTCTTCCAACAGATATTTCTGTCTGTTCAGGCGTTTGATTCCGCCAAAAGTTCCGATCCAAATTCGGTTTTGATCGTCTTGAATTATGGATGAAATATAGTTTCTTCCGCCTTTTATTTTCTGAACGTCAACGCGCAAAAAGCTTTTTTCATTTTTATTAAAAAGATTCAATCCGTTATTGGTTCCAATCCAAAGCTGTCTTTCGTTATCTTCCAGAATTACATTTATATGATTGTTGCTGATGCTGTTCAGAATATCTTTATTGTAAACATATCGCAGAAAATCATATCCGTCATAACTGATTAAACCATTCGCCGTTCCAATCCAGATAAAACCTTTTTTGGTCTGATGAATACTCGAAATCATACTCTGCGAAAAACTGTTATCGTAGTTAATATGATCAAAGTACAAATCGGAACTTTGAGCAAATGAACTGATAACAGTCGCAAAAAATAGAATAAGACTTAAAATGCAGTTTTTGATGTTTTTCATAAACAAAATAGAATAAACGCCCGAGTAATTTAATTTCAATAAACCTATGAAAAAAATCAATCGAATGCACTGCAAAATACCGCTATTGCGAAAAATAAAGGAGGGAGTTTTTTCTTTTTAAGGGGTGTAGATGTACTTTTATGAAGATGAATCGGTTGAGTTAAATTTGAAGTGCTTTTTCTTAGCAAACAAAATTCAACAAAGCATTAAATAAAACAAAAGTAATTTTTACTACAAATTATTAAAAACTTGCAACAATTGTAAAAAACACACATATCAACTCTTGCAAAATAAATTTTAATCATTATTTTAGCTGAAATTTAACAGGAAAAAAGTTGTTTATACATTATGCTAAATTTTATCTTCTCATCCCTCATTTTAAAATGAACATTTTGTTTTTTGCTCTCTTTTTTATCAATTGTCTACTTAATACCTATTGTCTTTTTCTGATTTAAATTAATTCGTTTTTCATTTATATCAACACAAAACAAACTATCTCAATTACCGAAACTATGACCAAAGTTCTACTTTTTTTTATTGCCTTATTATCAGTCGAAAGCTTTTCTCAAAGCCAATTTGCCAATCCACAAAATTTGACAGAGGAACGAATAAAATCTCCTCAAGTCCATCTTTTAAAACAATTTGCAGATTATCCTGTTGACTTATCAAGAGGATTAGTTGATATTACCATTCCTATTTATGATATTCCTTTTGCAGATAAAAACTTACCACTAAAACTAATGTTTCATGCTTCAGGTTTGAGAGCTGACATTGCAGAAAATGGAATGCTTGGTTTAAAATGGGCTTTAAATGCAAGTGGTTTTATAAGTCGTGAAGTTCGAGGTTATCCTGATGAGAGGAGACCTCATAAACAAGGTATTGATCAATTCTTTTCACCAGATTGGATGACTCTTTATGGTGGTGGAGCTGACAAAGGTTATTTTAATAATAATCCTATTTTTCAAAACAACGACCTGTATCATATAGGAATGCCTGGAATATATGGTAAATATGAGGATACGGAATATGATATTTTTACCTTTTCCTTACCCAATGGAGAAAGCGGAAAATTCATTTTAAAAGATATAAATGGAGTAAAGACGGCATCTTTCATGCCTTATAAACCTTACAAAATAAATAATATAACTATTGAAGGTGGCTTTAACAACCTTCTAACTTTTACCAATTTTGAAATAATTGACGATCAAGGTTATACGTATACTTTTGGTAAGAGCGACAGTGGTAAAAAGTTTTACGAATATACTCCTGGTTACGAACATGTTAATTCCTGGCATTTAACTTCTATAATTTCACCAAATAAAAAAGATATTATAAAATTTGATTATAGATATACGAATGTATACACAAAAAGTCCTCTTACTCCAGTTATAATCAATGACTACTTAGATGATTATGTAAATTATTATAATAGAGCAGGTTGCCCTGGTGCTTTTCGTGACTCTCCTCTCTTTTCTGCCACTAAAAGGGCACTTTTTGAATCAGGAGATTATTTTGTACGAAATTACAACGAACCTGCTTATCCCAATGACGAGAGTTATTATATTACTACAATTAGCTACAATGATATGATTATTGATTTTTCTTACAAAAAAAATAGCGGAGATGTTAACGAATTAATACTAAATAAAATTCAAATTTCTAAAGCCAATAAAGTTTTAAGACAAGCTGAATTTGATGTAAAACCACTTAATGGTGTAAGTTTTTTAAATTCAATCAAATTTAAAGGTAGCAGTGATGAAATAATAGAGAAATATGACTTAAATTATTATTCATTAGAAAAATTTCCTGGAGTAGATAAATTATGTAACAGCGCCGATTATTGGGGTTATTATAATTCACAAGTTGAAAATGTAATATTAAAAGATGTTGTCAGTATTTATTGGCGCTATCCAACTTGTATTGGTGGAATGCAAACAGTATATCAAAATGAAATTGGAAGTGGAAACAATAGATACAGCAATGAAGATGATATGAAAATTGGAATGATTCAATCTATTAAATATCCTAGCGGAGGTACAACTATTTTTGACTATGAAGGTAATAAATATCAAGATTTTTATGCAATTAGAAAATGTGGGGGCCTAAGAATCAAAACCATAATTGATAAAGACAAAAATGGTATAGAGCTTAAAAAAAGACAGTTTACTTATGGACAAAATGAGAATGGCATTGGTATAATTCCTACTTATCTCCAACCAGATCCTAATGTAAAAAATTATTTTGAAGAAAGTGCAACAATGTACTACATTAGAGATACTAACGTATATTGGGATGGAGAAACAGGAACGCCATTTTTCCCACTTGATCAAGGACAAGGATACTATAGGACTAGATATATAACTGGTTTTTTTCCTGGTTCTTTTTATACCTTTTTAAACAATCTTGTAAACTATGACATGGTCACAGAGTATATAGGAGAAAGTCATAAAAACAAAGGCAAAATTGAAAATTATTACGTCCATAATATTCCTTTACGTTATGACTACGATATGGATACTCGTTACTTAAGATATCAAAAATATAAACCTGTTATTGATCCTTCTACTTTTTGGCACGGTAATTATCTCACAAAAAAAATTGAATACAGAAATGATAACACCTCATACTTTAAAGTTAAACAAACAGACTATTCATACGACTATACAATAGTAGATGAAATTTACGATCTTTCTATATACAAGTACAAAACTTTTATCGCATATGACGTAAGAACAGGAGAACAATCTGGTGAAACTGCAATTGAAGAACTACAAAGATTTAAGGAAAATCCTGGGTCCTTTTTTGGGCATAAACTTCAAAAATATACTATAGGTGCTGAATATTTATCTTCTATTAAAGAAGAATCATTTTTTGATAACGGCACAAGCATTGTTCAGACTACAAATAATGAGTATGATGAAAACAAACCATCATTTATCAAACAGTCTTCATCTTTGAATTCGAAAGGAGAAAACCTTGTGCAAAAATTTCTGTATCCTTTTAATATCAATACAGGAATTTACAGCCAAATGGTAAATGCAAATGTTTTATCACCTTTAGTTGAAAAAACATCATTAAAAAACAATAAAGTAATCAACAGCTCGGTACTTACCTACAAAAAAAGCGATGAAAATTTTGTTCCTGATCAAAATTATATAACTGAATTAAATAGACCAATACCTCCTTCACAGTTTTCTGCTTTTAATGGAGTAACAAAGGATTCTCATTATGGTACAAATCCTGAAATCACCTATGATCTTTATGATGATAAAGGAAATCCAATGCAAATTACTCCGAAAGGAAAAGCATCTGTATGTTACATCTGGGGATATGATAATAAAAAATATCCTATTGCCAAAATTGAAAACGCAAGCTTATTAAGCGGTCATAACAATATCATAACAGCTACCCAGCAGACTCTTATCAACAATGCTGTTGCTGCTTCATTTGGAGAGATCAATGCTTCAACTGAAAGCAATTTAATTCAAAAATTAAAACTTTTGAGAGCTGGTTTCCCAGATGCCATGGTCACGACCTACACCTACGATCCTTTTATCGGAGTTACAAGCATCACTGATCCCAAAGAATTTACGACATATTATGAGTATGATGCTTATGGAAGATTAAAACAGGTAAAGGATAATGATAAAAAAATCCTTTCTGCCAATAAATACCACTTCACCAACTAAAAATTATCACACAAATCCAGCATAATGTTGTTGACATGTCATGTCAGCAACTGCTTAATGCTATTGTAAAATTTAAACTTTTAATATGATACATAATAAAATAAAAAATACATTTGTTTTTGTGGTTTTGGTGATGATAATGATCCTTAACCCATCTCAAATTCAGGCACAGGTAACGGGTCAGTTGTATTTGGATGGCCCAACAACAGTTCATTACGGAGATGTTGTATCTTATTCCCTAAAAGATGCTATGGACAATAATGCTCCTTCAGCTTCATTGTATAATAATTTCAATTGGATGATTGTAAATAATGGTACAGTGCTAACTTATATAAATGAAAATTACCAAGCCGATGCAGAAGTTTATTGGGACGGTTCACCAAGTCAGGAAAAAGTATATGTTTTATACCAAAGGCAAGGAGAAAACTATCAATATTATGCTGAACTCAATGTTACAGTTCTTCCAACACCGGCAACACCTGATGCTCCAGTAATAATAAGTTCGGGCTGTAATCAGGTTGTGCTGCAAAGAAACGACCCTCCTGGAAATATAAGAACCGGCGGACAGGATATTACTTGGTATTGGCAAACTAGCCCAACGGGAACCAGTATGGCTAATTCTTCTTCTACCATAACTGTTACATCGGGTACTGAATATTATTTAAGAGCCAGACGTAACAATGGATATTGGAGTGATGAATCTAGCAGTGTCTCCTATTTTATTGGTGTTCCCGCTCCGGTAATACAAAGTGTTACGCAGCCAACTGTTACAACACCAACTGGAAGTGTAACTTTGACAGATCTTCCAGATTCTGGTACCTGGGTGATTAATCCTGGGAATATTTCTGGAACAGGATGGTCAACAACCATAATGGGATTAAATCCTGCTACTACCTACAATTTTACAGTTACAAATGCCTCTGGCTGTACCTCCAATGCTTCGGCAAATGTAGTTATCAATGCACAATCCTCAACACTAGATGCTCCTGTGCTGTCTGATATTATACAGCCAGATTGTAATACTAGTAAGGGACAATTCACCATAACCAACTATAATTCGTCTTATACTTATACCGTAACGCCATCGACAGATGTAAGTATATTAGGATCAAAAGTTTTAGCACCACAAGGTAACTATACCATAAAAGCCACTTCTGAATCTAACATTTCATCTCCTTTAACCTCTTTTACTATTAATGCGCAACCTGTTACTCCTACAGCACCCATTGTCGGTACTATAACACATCCTACTTTAAGTACTCCAACAGGAAATGTTACATTAACAGGTCTTCCAGGGGGTAGTTGGCGAATAAATCCTGGAGATCTTTATGGTTCCGGTCCTGTTGCCTACGTAACAGGTCTTAAAGCCGGTATTGTACATAATTTTACTGTAACAAATTACTCAGGATGTATTTCCCCAGCCTCTGCCGATGTTTTTATTAATTTACAGCCTTTTAATTGTGATGGCATAAGTACTGAAGAGAGTTATGTTCATACCACTACTCCTATAATAGAAAGCACAGATATTGATGCGCTTACCAACAGTCAAAAACTGGAATCTATAACCTATTATGATGGTATCGGAAGACCCAAACAAAAAATTGAAGTAAGAGCGGGTGCTGTTAATAATTATGACATTATAACACACGTGGGGTATGATGATTATGGCAGACAAGACAAAGAATACCTACCTTATACAGACGGAAACAACTGTGGTGCCTTTAGAACGGCAGATATTGATCTTGCTACTAAAACCTATTACGCCAATCACTATCCAGCAGACATCAATGCGACCGCCTCAAATCCTTACTCTCAAAAAGATTTAGAGCCTTCGCCACTTAACCGAGTTCTAAAGCAGTCGGCACCAGGCTATGACTGGCGCTTAGGCGGAGGTAATGAAATAAAAATGGATTATAAAACAAATGCTACTGACGAAGTACAGCTTTTTACAGTAGATTTTGTTCTTGAATATGGTATATATGTACCCAAATTAAAGAATTCAGGATATTACACCGAAAAAATGCTTTACAAAAATGTTGTTTTTGATGAAAATTCTAAATTAAACACTGTAACCAATTCTCTGGAAGAAACAGATGGTGCTACAGTGGAGTTCAAAACCAAAGACGGACAGGTTGTGCTAAAAAGAACCTACGGAATGGTAGGTGACGAAACAAGTAACAAAAAACACGATACCTATTATGTTTATGATGATTTTGGAAACCTCAGCTTTGTGCTTCCTCCCAAAGCCTTAGATCTTCTTGGTTCAACCAATATTAGAACTAGTATTGATACTGCTGCAGTGATTAATCCAGGCAGTGCCCCGCTTCATTTAAAAGCATCCAATTCTATTCGATTAACAGATGGATTTCATGCCAAAGCTGGTAGTACCTTTTCTGCAGTTATTGATAATGGCAATCAAAGTGTTTTAGATAATTTATGTTATCAATACCACTATGACCCAAGAAACAGATTAATTGAAAAGAAACTGCCAGGAAAAGACTGGGAATATATTGTTTACAACAAACAAGACAAACCTATTTTAACGCAAGATGCTAATTTAAGAGCCCAAAACAAATGGCTGTTTACCAAATATGACATTTTTGGCAGAGTTGTTTATACAGGCGAATATATAAATGCGGTAAAAACAACCCGTGCTTTAATGCAGTCTTTTGCGGATCAAAACAATACTTTTTTTGAGCAAAAACAAACACTCAATACTATTAATGGTACAAGTGTTTACTATAGTAATAATGCCTTCCCGAATGTAAATGATGCCACTATTAATTTATTTACAATAAGTTATTATGACGATTATAATTCCGACGCGTTACCGGCAGATATTTCTTCTATGGGTGCCCTCACTAATGCAAAAGGATTGCCAACAGGATCAAAAACCCGCATTTTAACTACAGACAGCTGGATTACAAACTGGACTTATTACAATGCTAAGAGCAAGCCTTTTTATACTTATACTAAAAATGAGTTTTTAAATACAGTCGCTACTGTACAAAGTGAATTTGACTTTCCAGGTAATATAACACAAACAACTTCAACACATGTTAGAAATAGTGTAACCACCATTATTGTTGACAAATTTGAATATGATAAAGCAGGCAGATTAACGAAACAAACACAAGCTATAAATGGTGCGACAGATCCGGAAATTATTGTGGATAATACTTACGATGAATTAGGTCAATTAGTAAGTAAAGGTGTTGGAAACAAAGCTTCACAAAACAGATTGCAAAACGTTAAATACAAGTACAATATTAGAGGATGGCTTAAAAACATTAATGACATCAATGCTATTGGAAGTGATTTGTTTGCTTTTCAAATTAACTATAATGATAGTACCGATCCGAATAAAAAACTATTTAACGGAAACATTAGCCAGACTTTTTGGAAAACAAAAAATGATGATACCAGCATTAAATACTATACCTATACTTACGATAAGCTGAACAGACTTAAAAATGCGGATGACAATTTAAATAAATTTAACGAAAGCCTTACTTATGACCTGAACGGTAATATTCTGAAATTAAAGAGAAATGGAGAATTGGTTGGTGGTGTACCAGATATTAATATTCCATCCCATTTTGGTGTAATGGATGATCTTACCTACAGCTACGACAATGGCAATAAACTCCAGATTGTTTCAGATTTAGGGAGTAAAACTCAAGGTTTTAAAGATGATTATACCGGTTTAGGAGATGATACATCTGTAGATTATACTTATGATGCCAATGGAAATATGAAAACCGATACCAATAAAGGAATCACAGCTGTTAGTTACAACCATTTGAATCTGCCAGACGAAGTAACAATTCAGGGGCAAAGCATCAAATATTATTATGATGCAACAGGATCAAAACAGCAAAAAATTGTAAATACCACCACAACCGATTATGCTGGTGGATTTATTTATGAAAACAACCAGTTACAATTTTTCTCACAGCCAGAAGGATATGTATCAAATAACTTAGGAACTTTTGATTATATTTACCAATACAAAGATCATTTAGACAACGTTCGTTTAAGCTATGATAAAAATCTGGTTGTTCAGGAAGAAAACAACTATTATCCATTTGGTTTAAAACATAAAGGATATAATTATGTCAATAATATAACTAAGGGGAATAGCACAGCACAAAAGTATAAGTACAATGGAAAGGAGCTTCAAGACGAGCTGGGGCTTAACTTTTATGATTATCATGCAAGAAATTATGACCCAGCAATTGGTCGCTGGATGAACATGGATCCGCATAGTGAAAGTTATTATTCATTATCTCCTTATAGTTCTTTTGTTAACAATCCGATTTCATATGTAGATCCAACAGGAGAAGATATTTTATTCTGGCAGATGAATGAAGAAACTGGAAAATATGAAAAAGTTGCGTTTAATAAACTTGATAAAGATGTTCAAAAGGGCATTGAAGCATTTGGAAAAACTAAAATGGGATATAGCTTTTTATCAAATTTCGCAAAAAAAGGGGATAAAATAGGTAGCTTAAGCTTTGATAAGGATGGGAAGTATTCCAAGCATAATATGTATTTCACGGAAGTTGAAGGTGAAACAGGGTATTATGGGAAAACAACTGATCCATCTTTTTCAGGAGGGCGAATCTCTTTTCAAATGAAATTAAATAAGGATACTTTTGGTGATTTAGCTAACGATGCGGAAACAGTAGGTCATGAGGTATTCCTGCATTTAAATCAATATTTAGAGAATTTAATAAATGCCTACAAAAGAGGTGGAAACGGTGACGCATTGTTGACTTATTTGGAATATGCTGATTCAAATCCTTCGGGTTATAAAGATCATCTCTCTATGAAAGATGATAAAGAAGGAAGAGCTAAAAAATTCTTTGAGTTTGTATCCCAATTAAAAACTGTTCTTAATCCTGTTCAAGTGCAAAAAATGGTAAACAAAGATATTAATGCGTCGTATGCTAAAGGTCAAGAAACTAATCCTAAAAAAAAGAAGTAAAATGAATAAAATAATATTGTGGTTTTATTTAATAATTATACCCATTTCTTTTTTCTCTTGTAGTAAAATAGAAAATCAAATAGTAGTAAAGAAAATATATTATAAAATTAGTTCTCAAAAAGATTCTGTAATTGGATTTTCGCTCAGGGAATATGAGTTTAAGAATGATTCGATTACAGAAAAATATGTATCGACTAATTTAGAAGGGAAAAAACTCATTGCTTTTAAACAAGTTTTTTATAAGAAAGGATCAGATCTTTTTATTTTTTCAAATGTGCAAGATGACAATGAAAAGTACTTATATTTTAGGAAGACAAAGAAAGATACATGCTTTTTTGTGGATAGAAAACTTGACAATTTTTTTATTTGTACAAAAGGGGTAATAAACTTTGAACAGTATAAAAATGTCTATAAATTATACTATGATGAAAAAGGATCCGAACCGAAAAAGGAGAGTTTATTACTTAACAAAGATTATACGATATTAGCTAGATTTGAAGACTCTTTTAATTATAGAAAAGAAATTATTACGAATGAAAATGAAGTCGACGCAGCTGTAAAATCGAGATTTGATTTGTTAACAAAAAAGATAGCATGGTGGTAAATATTTAGATTACTAATAAAAGTCATTTAAAATAATCAAGGGAGTATTTTGCACCCTTGATTATTTTATATTCCTTTGTAAAGCCTCTTTTTCTTTTTTTGTTTAAATTGTTTTGAAACATAGTCATTTACTTTCTCTCCACGTAGTAGAATGTCTGCCAGATTTTCCTTCACACACTCTTTTGATTCGAAATTTTGAAAGTTTTCTGAAGCAGTTGAAATGGACTTTTGATATTTCCTTTCAAGTGCAAGAATGTTTAATGCACAGCTATCCTGAATTCCTTTTGCACTGAACCCTGCTCCACAAAGAGTTCCTTATGAAAAGCTGCGCAAAATGTCTCTGACTTTGCGCAATTTTTTTTGCATTATGTCTAACAGAAAACGTCTCAAAAGTCTCCGACTTTTTCCTAATCCCATCTTGAAATTCTTTTTTACTAAGAAGTTTTGTTTTAAAGTCAGAGACTTTGAGATGTATACGCTTTTTAAAATATTTGTTTGAGTGGCGCAAAGTCAGAGACATTTGCGCAGCGTGGGGAATCATTTTTAAAAGTCCGTTTTTTATTGAATTAAAATTAGAAAGCTGAGGTATCTATTTTTAATTTATATTTAATCAAAAAAACTGTTTTTTAAAACTAAACATGCAACAATTAGAAGATATCATAAAATACGTTTCAACTAAAAACAAAAGAAACCTCTTTACCTTTTTGACAGGAGCCGGACTTTCTTCAGAAAGCGGTATTCCAACTTATAGAGGTGTTGACGGTATTTGGGTTAAAGGAACACAATTTCATAAACCAGAAGAATTTGGAACTTTTAAATATTTCAAAGAACATCCGGAAGAAGTCTGGCAATATTCGTTGTTTAGAAAAAAAATGTTTCAAAATGCCAAACCAAATGAAAGTCATTACGAATTGGTTGAAATTGAAAATATCCTGAAAGACCGATTTCATCTTATTACCCAAAACATTGATAATTTACACCGACAAAGCGGAACTGAAAGAATTTTCGAAATCCATGGCAACAATAGAGAAATTAAATGTTCGAACGGCTGTAAAGAAATCGTAAATCTACCCGAAGAAATAAAAGGAAAAGAAATCGATGAAGATCTGACGGAAAGAGAAATAGAACTTTTAAAATGCCAAAGTTGCGGAAGCTGGATGAGACCTAATATTTTATGGTTTGATGAATATTATGATGAGAAAACAAATAAAAAATTCAGTTCTTTAAAAATTGCTAAAAATTCTGGAATACTATTTATTCTGGGAACTTCGGGCGCAACAAATCTCCCGATTGCAATTGCAGAAACCACTTTAAAATATGGAGGAACTATCGTTGATATTAATATAGAAGACAATCAGTTTACCGCTTTGATAAAGGATAAAAAGAATAAAATCATTATTCGAAAAACATCGACTGAAGCTTTAAAAATGATTAAAGAAATAATTAGAAACACTTATTTAACTTTATAGAATATTCGAAAAATCTAAAAGCCACTTCAATTAAGAAATGGCTTCTGATTCTTTTATCAATCCTAAAATTTTACCGTAAGCAATTGCTGCTTTATGAACCTGAACTGTCCAATCTTCTGCTGCATTATCATCGGCTCCGTCAGAAATATATTTTAAGCTTAAAAACGGAATATTTTCTTTCATGGCAATCATGGCTAGAGCATACGCTTCCATATCAACCACATTGTACGCGTCTGAACAATGTCCCATTTCAAAATTATCTCCCGTTCCGCAGATTCCTTCTTGAAGATTGTCCATTAACAAACCATATTCTAAAACTGGAGGTAAACCAGAAAGAGGCGTTTCGTATAATGCAAAACCTAAACCGCGAACGTCCATATCTCTTTGAACAAATTTGGTACAGCAGATTACGTCGCCCTTTTGAAAACAGCTGCTTCCTGCCGAACCTAGATTTATAATTACAGAGGGCTTTTTCTTTAGAATGGCTTTTGTCAGCTCATAAGCTGCGTTTACTTTTCCGATTCCAGTAATTAAAACATTGTGTCCTTTAAAAACTTCTGCTGCTTCAGATTCGAGCGCAAAACAGAATAATATATCTTCAACAGCAAATGATGCTGTTTGGTTAATTTGTATCATGCGTAAATTATTTTCGGTTTACAAAAATACGCTTAAAAGTTTACGTAGCTCTAACCTATATTAAAATCCAAAAAAGACGTTAAAGTCTGTTTTCTCTATTGTATTTTATGATATAAAAAATACATTTGCTAAAACCACTAAAAAAGTTTAAATCCAAAGTATAACTGCATGGATAATGAAAAATTTATTTTCTGCCTAGAAGGCGTTCGAGATATAGACGATCATAGCCCAACCCATGTGGTAAAATGTCTGGAAGAACTGGCAATTGACCAGGGCATTTCTAGCATTCATAAAACTTGCGATACGATTGAAGGTTTAGAAGAAAGTTTGAATATTTTGCTATATGAAGATCACAATTTCAAAGATTATGAGATTATTTATTTGGCAATGCCTGGTCAGGAAAACAACATATGCCTTCACGATTATTATTACAGCATAGAAGAAATCGCTGAATTGTTTGAAGGAAAAATGAAAGGGAAAATCATTCATTTTGCCAATCTTAAAGTTTTAGATTTAAACGAAGAAGAAGCACAATATTTCTTAGATATTACTGGCGCTAGAGCTATTTCTGGGTATGGTTCTACTTATAATAAAATTGCCAGTTGCAGTACTATTGACAAAGCATTTTTTAGTCTGTATCAAGAAAACGACAATTTGTTTGAGGTTGTTGAGGATCTTTATACCAAACATTACAATTTATGCAAACTGCTTGATTTTAGATTATATTATTAAAATGAAAAAAAAGCAGGCTGAAAAAATCAAAACGTACAATCCAAAAGGCTTTCGGGAGAAATTTCTGGGAGAAGACAATCCTATTCATTTGCTTTTCAAGTCAAATTCGGATCATTTTTTCTGTCTTGAAATCGAAGAAATGATGCAGATGCAGCATCCTGTTCCGCCTTCTAAACATTCCTGCCATACTTTAATTTTTATTTCTTCGGGACAGCACAAGATGAAATTGGGATATCAGGAATATATCACAACTGATAACGAAATGATTATGGTGCCTGCTGGACAGATTTTTTCACTAGACAATATCAATAATATTCATAAAGGTTACATCTGTCAGTTTCATCCTGATATTTTGATTCGGAAATATGGCAGCCGTGAATTGTTGAATGATTTTGATTTTTTGAAGATTTCTGGAAATCCGAAAATCAAACTGGCTCTCGAAGATATTGCTCCCATTACAAACATATTGGAGCGATTGAAAAAGGAATATTCAGAGACCACGATTACAGATTTAAATATAGTACAATCGTATCTGATTACGCTATTTTATGAAATGAATAAAAATGCTGTAAAAACTGTGAAAAATATTTCAGCTGCGGAAGCCATTACAACAAAATTCAAAGAACTAATTCATGATCATATAAAAACCCAACATCAGGTAAATTACTATTCTTCTCTATTGAATGTCACTCCAAACCATTTGAATAAATGTGTCAAGACCATTACAGGAAAATCTGCCGTTAAATGGATTGACGAAAACATATTGCTCGAAGCAAAATATTTACTCTTTCAAACCACTCTCTCAGTAGGGGAAATCGCAACACAGGTAGGATTTGAAGACCAATCTTACTTTAGCCGTTTTTTCAAAAAGACAGAAGGAATTTCTCCTATTCGATATCGAAAATTGATTGATAAGTCCCAATTATTGATTAAAGAATCCTAACAAATATGTAGACGTTTTTCAGAAATTTGCTTCCTCAAAAATGCAAACTATGATTTATGTTTTTAAAACCTCCGTTGATACCCAAGCCAAATTTGAATCGGCTTCTGTACTCTTAAATGAATTATTGCCTAATTCTCTGTGGAATTTTGATCTCGAAGATTGCGATAATATTCTGAGAGTTGACAGCGAATTGAATGTTGCAACATTACTGCAAGACAATCCAGTTTTCGATTGTATCGAATTAGAATAAAACCTTATACGCTTTATATGAAATTAGAATTATTAATTATTCGAATCAAATGATTAAAAATTGTACATAAAAAAGCGGGATTACAAACTTAATTGTATCCCGCTTTTTCTATTTAATCAACCACGATTTTTTTATTTTATCCAACGTGGATCTCCTACTTTTCTATCAATTAATGTTTGATTCTTAAGAGTAAAATCACCTGTTGTCGCACTTGTAAATTGAGGATCTAATACAGTTGCAGAAGTATCTGATCTATTGTTACTTGCTGCAACCTGTAAATTAGGTGAATTGAAATTATTATTGTTTGAGAACGTAGGAGCAGCAGTTGCCGTATTGTTAGTATAAGACGCTGATCCAACCGTAAATAGTGTATTACGCACTATTGATGCATTTGCATTAAAACGGACATACAAAATTCTGCTCGTTGCTGGCAATGTAGGCGCATAGATCGTACATGCATCAATTAACACATTACTTGTTAACCCTGTTCCTGTCAATCCAGTAGCTGCGTCTAAACGTATAAAGTCACGCGATGAACAGTTGTCAAATGTACTTTTTGTTAAAGAAACACTTGCCACATAAGTCGTTCTAAAGTCAATAAAATCAGCCCCAGAAGCGGTGTTAACATTTTTAATAATACTATTATCAACAGTGAACGATTTTAATTTTGCTGATGCATTTCCATACATTAATTGAGATGGGAAATCATGAACATTACAACCACTTATTAAAACATCTCCTAAGTTTGTTGTAGCTGCTGTACCAATTGTAATTGCACCGCCAGTTGTTCCTGCTCCACTTAAATCGATATCAACTAAAGAGAAATTAACTACTTCACTTGTATTATTAGGGTTGTTGGCAAGAGTGAAATTAAATTTAAGTTTTGGTTTATCACCAGGTCTCAAACCTCTCAATGTTAATGTTTTATTTACTGCTATTGTTCCAGTTTGAGCTGTATAATCACCGGGCATGAAAACCAAAACAGATCCAGAAGGTGCACTAGCAATTTTTTGAAGTACATCATCTTCTGGTTTAACCAATATCCCCGTTCCAATATCAATTCCTGTAGTAAAAGTTACTACCCCTCTTTTCTTCGTTCCGTTTAATAAAGTTGCGGTATAAGCAGTTTCACCTGTAAGACCAGTAATAGTTGCAACTCCAGCTGTTTTTTCTGCTGCCGTAATTGTGTGTGTAATATTCCCTGGCTGAACGGAAATTTGTGTTACTGCACTATTAGGAGTCCATCTTAATGTAACCTGAGTTGCTTCAATATCTGCATCCTGGACTGGAAAGAAAATTTGTTCTGTCAATGTTGTAGCTGTCGTAACATACCATTTAGAATCTTCTAATCCTTTACCACTAACTGCTTTTACTCTAATATAGTAAACAGTTTCTCCTTCTAATGCTACTTGCACAGGAAGTTGAGAAGCGGCAACATTCATTGTTTTATAAATAGTTTTGAACTCAGGATCATCTGCGCTAAATTCCACTACATAATGATCTGGATTTTCTTCTGCCTTAACTGTCCAGTTTAATTCAACCGTAGTTGAGTTTCTAATTTTTGCTGTCAGTCCAATTGGAGAAAATTCTCTTGTATTTTCGATACCGTCTAACAACGCTTCATTATAACTTTCACAGCTTGAAACCGCAATTGAAAAAAGTAATACAGTTATTAAACCTTTAAATATATCTAATGTTTTCATCATAATAATTTATTATTAATTTTTTGAAAGATTTTAATAACCGTAATCATTTTTTAACTGACCATTACTTCCATCAATAAACACTTGCCAAATTGGCCAGAATTGTCTATTATCAGGGTTCACTCCTACTTTATAAAGTGAGGCTATCTTGGCATCTGCAGCTGTTCCTGTCCAAGTCCATGGCGTAGATGAATAAGCTACTCCCGGATTTGTGGTTTCTCCTCTATTAAGACCGTAAATATCTAAACTCACATTATCCGCTTGATATTTATAATACAAAGTAGCCGGCACATCTGCGTATTGTCCTGTACGAGCCGATAATTCTGCCATTTTTTGTTTTGCTTTGTCTAAGTTTGCCTTAAGCAAATTCCAACGAATAAGTGCTTGTTTACGCTCCATCTCTCCTGTAAACTCATATTTATTTTCTTCAACAAGCGCATTAAACATTGCTTCTTTACTCGTTAAGGCATTTACATAATTTTCAACTTTTACAGCTTGGTCTGCCGAAGAAAATGCTCTCCTGCGAACTTCCTTCAAATAAGGCATTGCTGCACTTGGCCCTTCTAATTCATTTGCTGTTTCAGCCGCAATAAGAAGTACTTCGGCAAAACGCATGTACATTTTATTCACTCCATCATCATTCGTAGATGTTACATAACGTTTCATCCATTCGTAACGATATTTACCAAAATACCATGTATCTAAAGTTCCTAATTCTTGTTTAGCAATACCATTAACTGCAGCACCGTATTTATAAGGGACACAAGTCACATTTCTACGAGCGTCGGCTTGATCGTAATCGTAAAAAACAAATGGCAACGGACCTGCTACACCTCCACGGTTAGCGCCATTAGCTTGAAATTGGTCAACCGCAGCCGTGTGTTTTACAGCAAAAGTGAATAACATTCTACCACGTCCATCAGAAAAAGGAAGTTCCCAAAGAGATTCTCCTCCTGCAGCAGTATTCTCTTCATTGTATTTTCTCCACAATCCCTCAAAAGTAGATTCTAAACGAGCAGAACCACTTTGGATTACCTCACGAGATTCTTTTAAAGCTAATGCATACATATTAGCAACTGAAAGTTCTGGATCATTACTTCTTCTTACTCCATCAGGATATTGCTGGTAACCGCTTGCAGCCAAAGCCAAACGCGCTCTAAATGCTTTTACAAAAGCCTTATTTACATGTTCTACTGTACTTGTGTAAGCTGTTTCATTAGGCCAAGCCACTAATGTCGATGCTTCTCCTAAATCTGCAATTAGTTGTTTGTAAATAATGTCTCTATTGGTTTTAGCCAAATATAAAGTGGCGCTTGTAATAGGCTCAAAACGAGCTGGAACATCTCCCCATGACTTAAGTAAATCAGCATAGTAAATAGCTCTTAACGTTAAAGCTTCACCTAATAGCTGTCCCATTTCTGTACCTGGTGCAGGATTTCCATATTGGCGTATACCTTGAATACAAACATTTGCTCGTTCAATACCTGAATACATCATGGCATAAGCGTTATTAGTGGTATTCATCTCAGTATTACTTGGCTTAGCATCATACACACACAAATCTGCCTTATCCCCTGCTGTTTGCGAAGTATTATACCATTCTACATCTGTATTTAATCCATAATAAGGTAAAAATCTTCCTCTATAAGAGTTAGTCTCCGCAAATGGCACTTTTATTCCGTCAATAGCTCCTTTTGCAAGTCCCGCTGTAGAGAAAATTACAGAAGCATCTAATGTTGATTGTGCAGGCGCATCTAAATAGTCATCTTCAAATTGCTGGCAAGAACTAAATAGACCTGAAATAATCAATCCCGCTATTAATATTTTATGTTTCATTTTGTGTAGTCTTTTAAATTAGAAATTAAGATTCAATCCAAAAATCATTTGTCTGCTTCTTGGATATGGACTCGAATCAACTCCAGGAGTTAATGGAGTTTTTCTTTTGGTTGAAACTTCTGGATCAGAACCAGAATAGTTAGTCCAAACAAAAACATTGCTTGCTGTCAAATAAAATCTCAATTTAGAAATTGAAAGTTTAGATGTAAACATTTCAGGCATTGTGTATCCTAATGTTAGAGTATTTAATCTTAAAAACGACGCATCTTCCACTGCCCAATCTGTAAAAATAGCAGATCTCATATAAGGCGACCACATTGTTGTATTAGCATTAAGATCTGCCAATGCAGTAGGATCTGTTACCAATTGGCCAGTTGCTGGATCTAGATTTGTCCATCTTTTTCCATCTGCCATTGTAGAGTTTAAGTTTTTATACTTTCCTGAAGCAGTAGCTGTTGAAAATTCAATTTTATCGGCATTATAAACATCATTGCCAATACTCCAGTTAAAAGCCGCCATTAAATCAAATCCATAAGCATTTCCGTTAATTACAAAACCACCGTAGCTTTTAGGATTAACATTTCCGATAACTGTTTTATCATTTATATCTACTTTTCCATCTCCATTAACATCTTTCAATTTCATATCTCCTGGTTTAAGAGAACTTCCGTCTCCTACCAAAGAAGTAGACGTGTTAACTACTCCGCTTTTTAAAACATATTTCCCTCCAACATAATCAAAGTCTGAAACCTCATATCTTCCATCATTTTTATAACCATACATACTACCTAATGAACCACCAACTGCTATAAGGTAATCGTCTCCAATTTGTGAAGAAGCCCATCCTGTTGCCTGTCCAAAATCATTCATAGTACCTAATGAATTAATACGGTTTTTGTTTATTCCCATATTGAATGAAAAATTCAATCCGTATTTAGCTTTTTCAATAGCCACAACATTTAAAGTAGCTTCAAAACCTGTATTTTGAGTTTCTCCCATATTACGATATTGGAAATCGTATCCAGATCCTGCAACAGGGAAATTAATTAATAAGTCACTTGTAATATTTTTATAGATATCAAAATTACCACTTAAGCGATTTTTGAAAAATGCGAAATCCAAACCAAAGTTTTGAGTTACTGTTGTCTCCCATTTCAAATCAGGATTAGGCATTGTTTTTGAAGGAGCCCAAACACTAGTAACGCCATTAATCCATGATGTTGCTGTAGATTGAAAAATTTGAATCTGCTGACCAACAGGAATATTGTTATTTCCTGCCTCACCATAACTTGCTCTTAATTTTAGAAGACTTAACCAGCTTTGGTTTTTCATCCAGCTTTCTTCTGAGATTTTCCATCCGGCTGCAAAAGCTGGAAAATATCCCCAACGATTTTGCGATAAAAATTTACTTGATCCATCGGCACGAAATGTAGCAGAAAGTATGTAACGATTTTTGTAGTCATAATTTGCACGTCCAAAAAATGATAATAATTTATCATCTGGACTATAGTAATTATCTACTGATTGCGGAGATCCTTGCGTTGTTAATTTTTTTGCCTGATCAAAATCAAAAAACGTTGGATATCCATGTATTGTGCTAGTTACAGTATTCGAATTGTATTCGATGCTTTCTTGCCCAACAAGAACATTCAAATGATGATCTTCTCCCATTACTTTCTTGAAATCATAAGTCAGCGTATTAGCATTTCTGAAACGTCTATCTTTAGTATCTGACATAATCATTGCAGGCATATTCTGCATAGTAGCTAGCGGCGCATTAGCCACATAATAAGTAGTTAGCCCATAAAAACGATAGTCCTGATTATTAAAATTATCCAAACCTAAATCTACGTTCAACTTTAAATTATCTACAATCTGCCATCCAAAACTTCCTAGCATATTAAAGTTTTTACGAAGCTGCTGACGATCATTATCCGAAACAGACGTAAAAGGATTTATTAGCATATCTGACCCATCTCCATTTACATCTTCAGATGTTAAACCTGCTACTGGAAGTGGTGCATACCCAACAATAGTTCGCATACGAGAATCTGATGAAGACTTCTCGTTTTGTTCATTTACACCACCACCGTCAATCTCTGTATCTGAATAACGCATAGTAAAACCAACATCTATCTTATCATTTAATTTACTTTTTAAAGCTAATGACAGGTTATTTCTTTTATAGTTTGAGCCTATCATAATTGCTTTTTCATCGTAATGAGCATAATTAAAATTGTAGTTCAACTTTTCTGTACCTCCTCTAATTCCTAAATCACGGCTTTGAACCTCACCTGTACGCCCAAAAATCTGTTTTTGCCAATCATCTCCCTTTAAGCCATTGTACATGTCATGATCTTCCCAATTTCCAAAATACTTAGTGTATGAATCTGGGTTAGAAGGCACTTTTGTTCCCGTTTGAGAAAGTAAAGCATATTCGTACTGCCATTTCGTATAATCTTCAGGCGACAAAACATCAATTTCTTTTGCCATCGTTTTCATGCCATAGAACATATTAAAGTTCACTGCCATTTTTCCGTCTTTACCCTTTTTTGTTGTAATAAGAATTACCCCATTTGCACCACGTGATCCGTAGATAGCAGTTGAAGCAGCATCTTTTAAAACAGTCATCGTATCGATATCAGATGAAGAAATATCATTCATGTTATTAACTGGAAAACCATCCACAATAATTAATGGCGAAGCATCTTGTGTAAGTGAACCACCGCCACGAACTCTAATTCTAATATCTGCATCTGGAGAACCTTCGGCAGCAGTTACTTGCACACCCGCAATTCTACCAGTTAAAGCTTCGGCAACATTTGCTACCGGCACTTTTTTCAAGTCTGCTCCTGAGATAGTAGAAACTGCACCAGTCAAATCAGATTTCTTAGAAGTTCCATATCCAATTACAACAACTTCATTTAAGTTATTAGCATCTTCAATCAATGTTGCATTTACCTTAGTTTTTCCTTCTGTAGAAACATTAATGCTTTGAAACCCTATAAAAGAAAAGATTAATACGGCTTTCGGATTGGTCAGTTTTATTTTGTAATGCCCGTCAAAATCGGTAGAAGTTCCGTTCTTAGTTCCTTTTTCTAAGACGTTTACCCCAGGAAGAGAAAGTCCCGCGGCATCCTTCACGGTTCCCTCTATCGTTGTGCCTTGCGCGTGTACTTGACTACCGATCAATAAGCACAGTAAGAAAACAAGTTTAAAGCAAAAATTTGCTCCTTTGTTTAATAGTTCTTTAAAGTTCATGGTTGATTGTTTAAGTTATTAATGTTTTTCTTTTTGGTTAAGTGGTTTTTTGTGGTTACTTTCAATTCATTTTTTACTTAATATTTGTGGTTTTTTATTTAACAGCAATTTATTTATCTCTTCACTAAAGCTTTATTCTAACTTCCTTTTTCATCATCTAACTTAATCGATTGCGAACATTGTCAAAAAAAGTTGTAATCGATTACACAAACATAAATATTTTTTTTAAACGAAAAATAAAATTTCCCAAAAAAATCCTAAAATAAATTATATAATAAAATTTTTATCGCTTTTTTATATGACATATATAATTTATGTCACTTTAAAATATTAAAAATATTATTATCAATCGTTCATTTGATTCTATTATTACAAAAAAAACAATCGATTACATGAATATTAATTACGAAATTATCAGGTGTTATTTTTACACTTAAAAAGTTAAAATCAAGCTAAAAAAGATGGGAAACTTCAGCAATATTTTAAAATTTACAATGATTTTACTTATAAATGAAACCAGCAGAACAAACCAAAAAGTAATTTTGACTATAAGTTTACGTCTTTACAAGCACAAAAAAAGCCCTTAAACAAAAGTTAAGGGCTTAAAATTTTATAATTTCTAGATTTATATCGGCTGAACTTGAACCTGTTTTTGATGTAATCTCATCAATATGAATGTAATAATCATTCCGATAATCGACATCACTACTCCAATAAGATTAGGAGAAGAATAGCTAAATCCTGCAGCTAAGGGCAGTCCGCCTAGAAAAGCACCTAGAGCATTCCCAATATTGAAACTTCCTTGAAGAGAAGCTGAAGCAATCATCTCTGCTCCTTTTGCAGTACGAATCATCAGCATTTGAATTGGAGCAATTACAGAGAACGAAATAGCACCTGTCAAGAAAGTCAGAAATAAGGACATGTATTGATTGAATGAGAAAAAGTAAACTAAAACTAGATCGGTGGACATAACAAGCAATAAAGCCAAAGTTGTAGGAGCTGGCGAAAAACGATCTGCCAACTTACCTCCTACAAAATTTCCAACCACCATTCCTAATCCAGCAAGAATTAAGATGGATGAAACATCTTCTGGCGAAAACTTAGATACATTAATTAATAATGGTGCGATGTAGCTGATCCAAGCAAACAGACCTCCAAAACCAATAGCCGTAATTCCTATTATCAGCCAAGCTTCTGTTCTTTTAAAGAACTGCAACTGCGTTTTCATGTTTACGCTTTCTCCTTTTTCTAGATTTGGCATCCAAAAATAAATAGCCAACAAAGTCAACAGTCCCACAAGAGCAATTAAAACAAAAGTATAACGCCAAATAAAATGATGTCCAATATAAGTCCCAATCGGCACACCTATTAAGTTAGCAATAGTTAAGCCCGCAAACATAATCGAGATGGCTTGTGCTTCTTTTCCTTTATCTGCTAAACGGCTTGCAACTACGGCTCCTACTCCAAAGAATGCGCCATGCGGCAAACCAGAAAGAAATCGAGAAGCAAATAAAACATTATAATTGGGAGCAATGATTGATAAAGCATTAAAAACAGCCAACATTAGGGCTAAAATTAAAAGCATTTTTTTAGGCGCATAATTTCTTCCCGCGATTACTAATAAAGGTGCTCCAATAACAACTCCAAGTGCATATGCCGAAATTAAATATCCAGCAACCGGAATTGAAACTTTCATATCTGAAGCAATATCTGGGAGTAATCCCATCATTACAAATTCTGTAATTCCAATAGTTAACCCTCCTAAAGAGAGTGCAATAAGACTTTTTTTCATTTTGATTTAATGTAGAAAGGAATAGATTTCTACGAGGCAAAATTAACACCGTTAAGCGAATTAAAAATTGTATATTTGTGATATAAAATTGTATAATTAAGTTATGCCGAAATTAAATCAGTTCAAAACGCTTGTCCTTGACGAATTTGAAGAAGAAAAATTTCACCTTCCTCCACATACACATACGTATTACGAAATCATATACATTAAGAAAGGAAGCGGGATTCATCACCTAAATAATAATCTTCTGCCTTACAAAGCGGGCGACTTATTTGTGATTTCGCCAGACGATGAACATTATTTTGACATAAAGAAAAGCACTCGATTCATCTTTATCAAATTCACTGACAATTATTTCAATTCTAAACAGAATTTAACTTGCGATGAATTCTTATTGAATACTCCCGAAAGTTTCATGCGCGATAAAATCTTAAAAGAAACGGTTTTGAAGTTTGATGAACCTTGCAGAACAATTTTAAAAAATACTGTCGAAAATATTGTAACCTATGATAAGTATATCGATGTTACTTCTTCTCCGATTGTATTTTATCAGATTCTTTCGATTTTTGGTTTAATCAAAGAAACCATCCGCTGCATGAACCTTCAGATGAAATCGGTTCATTTTGATAGTGAGCAAATAGCCAATTACATTCATCAGAATATTTATCAGCCCAAATTGGTTCAAGTAAAAGTTATTGCAGAACATTTTAATATTGCGCAAACCTATTTTAGCGCTTATTTTAAAAGAACTTTCAGCATCAGTTATCGCGAATACATTCATAATTTAAGATTGACCTTAATCGAAAAAAGATTTCACAACAATCAATTGCCGATTAAACAAATAGCATACGAATTTGGTTTTACTGATGAAAGCCATTTGACGAATTATTTTAAGAAACGTAAAAACATGAAGCCAACCGATTTCAAAAAACTCTAGTTAGCAAAATCTTAAAAAGTTATTTCCTCGAACATTTTTAGCTAAATTTGTGCTACTAAAAACAATTTCTTTGAAAAAGAAAATCCACATAATAATGCTTTTTATAACTCTTAGCTTCTTTTTGAACCCGAGTTATACTTTTGCATGCCATACTGGACACTCTAAAGAAATTACCGCTAAAGAAGAAAACAGCTGTTCAAAAAAGTGCTGTGAAAAGAAAACTTCGAAACAAGAAAAACATAATTGTGATGGAAAATGCCGTCATTCTGGCTGTAATACCTCAACATTAAACATCTTTTTAACTTCAAATGATTTTGATTTGCAAAACGATGTTTTCAATTTTTCTTTAAAAAATACTATTTCATCTTATAGTAATTCTACTATTTCTTCTGGATTTACTTCTATTTGGCTGAAGCCGAAAATATAATTATTGCATTTGTGACAGCCCATATTGGGTCTTTTTGAAATCAAATTTTTTAATTAATTTTAAAGGAAATAATCCTTTACCAAATATAATATACAATGAAAAAATCAATTATAGCTTTAGCAACAGCACTTACAATAGTATTTAACGCAAATACAATTCAGGCAAAAACCAATACTACTGAATTAACAGCAATCGAAATGGCAGATTCTCAATTACAATCTGTTTACGACGCTTATTTTACTGTAAAAGATGCGCTTATTAAAAGTGACAGCAAATTGACTTCGGCGAAAGCTGCAACTTTACTGACAGCGATTACTGCAGTGAAAATGGACAAACTAAAAAGCAACGAACATACGGTTTGGATGAAAGTGGTAAAAAAATTAACTGCCGACGCCAAAAGTATTTCGTCTACAACAGATCTTAAAAAACAGCGTGAGACTTTCAAATCATTATCTAAAAGCACTTACGATTTAATAAAAGTTTCTAATCCAGAACAACCAATTTACAAACAATACTGCCCAATGGCAGATGCTGATTGGTTAAGCAAAGAAAAAGCAGTTAAGAATCCATACTACGGTTCTTCTATGTTGACTTGCGGAAATGTGGTAGAAACGATCAAATAAATATGAAGCTTTACATCAAAAATATGGTGTGCAGCCGATGCAAAATGGTAGTGAAGTCTGAGTTCGAAAAGCTCGGACTTCAAACTACTGCTGTAGAATTAGGAGAAGTTGAACTGAATGAGGAAATCAGCGATTCTCAAAAAGAAATTCTATTAGAAAATCTTCAAGCTTTAGGTTTTGATTTAATCGATGATAAAAAGACAAAAACGGTCGAAAGAATAAAAAACCTGATTGTCGATTTGGTTCATCATAAAAACAATGATCTCAAAATCAACCTATCAGAATATCTGGCAGAAAACCTCAATCAAGATTATAATTCGCTAAGCAATTTATTCTCTGAAATTGAAAATACTACAATAGAAAAGTATTTCATAAGCCAGAAAATCGAGAAAGTAAAAGAATTATTGATTTACAATGAGCTTTCGTTAAGCGAAATTGCTGATATTTTAAATTACAGTAATGTGGCGCATTTAAGTAATCAATTCAAAAAAATTACAGGCTTTACTCCCACTTCTTTCAAGCAGTCAAAAGATAAAATGCGTATTCAGATCGAGAATATTTAATCTCGACACAAAAAATTTTTCTCTCGCAGATTCCGCAGATTTGATTTAATAATCTAAAAAAATATCTGCTCAATCTGCGGAATCTGCGAGAGAATTTTATTGCAAAAAATAAACATAACCAATGGTTTCAACCATTGGAACGCAACGATTGGCATCTAATAATTAACACACATTGAATTTATCACAACACGTTTCCCAAGGTTGAAACCTTGGACTATGTTTAAATACAGCTCGCAGAATTATTCACACAAAGCTTTGCGAACTTTTAAAAATCTGAACTAAATAAAAACTTAGCTCTCTATAGCTATCGGGATTGCGTAAATTCTTTGCGTCCTTTGCGTTAAAAAACAACATTTAGTAAATCTTACAAATCATTCCCAAAATTCTACAAACCGAACTCGCAGATACTTCGGAAATTTGCATTGTAATACTTAAAAACCAATACAATGACTCATCAATATATAATTTCAGGAATGTCGTGTGACGGATGTCGCAAAAAAGTAGAAAAAACTTTGAACGAAGTAGAAGGTGTTCATGCAGAAGTTAATTTGAATCCGCCAACAGCAACTATTACAATGGACAAACACGTCCCGACAGAAAAATTTCAGGAAGTTTTAGCTGCTGCTGGAAATTATACTATTGAAATGGATTCTCCTAAAAACCATGGAGAAGTAGCTGTTAAATCTTGCTGTTCTAGCCATAAAAAAGAACATCACGGTCACAATCACGATCATCACAAAACAGCAACTAAAAAAGTGCATCAGCATAGTGCAAATGGCGTCTACTACTGCCCAATGCATTGTGAAGGAGATAAAACATACAACAAACCCGGAGATTGCCCAGTTTGCGGAATGGACTTAGTACCGCAAGTTGCCATAACTGCAACACAATTTACTTGTCCGATGCATCCAGAAGTTGTTTCAAACGAACCAGGCGATTGTCCAATTTGCGGAATGGATTTGGTTCCGATGCAAGCTTCTGAAAGCGAAGAAAACAAAACTTATACTGATTTATTGAAAAAAATGAAAATTGCGATTTTGTTTACGCTTCCCATTTTCATTATCTCCATGTCAGAAATGATTCCGAATAATCCTCTTTACAATATAATGTCAATTGAAAAATGGAACTGGGTTCAGCTTTTGTTTTCAATTCCTGTTTTGTTTTACGCTGGATGGATGTTTTTCGTTCGTGCCTACAAATCAATTGTGACTTGGAATTTAAACATGTTTACTTTAATCGGAATCGGAACCAGTGTTGCTTTTCTATTTAGTATTGTCGGAATGTTTTTTCCTGATATTTTTCCATCCGAATTCAAATCACATCACGGAACCATTCATTTGTATTTTGAAGCGGCAACGGTAATTATCACCTTAGTTTTATTAGGACAATTATTGGAAGCCAAAGCACACGGACAAACCAATGGTGCCATAAAAGAATTATTAAAACTAGCCCCGACAGAAGCAACTTTGGTTGAAAACGGAGTAGATAAAGTAATCTCCATCCACAACATCAAAAAAGGCGATTTACTTCGTGTAAAACCCGGAGAAAAAATTCCTGTTGATGGAAAAATAACAACTGGCGAAAGTAATATAGACGAATCGATGATTACGGGAGAACCAATTCCGGTAGATAAAAAAACAGGCGATGCAGTAATTTCTGGAACTATAAACGGAACAAAATCGTTTGTGATGATTGCCGAAAAAGTAGGATCAGAAACCATGCTTTCGCAGATTATTCAAATGGTAAATGACGCTAGCAGATCTCGCGCTCCAATTCAGAAATTAGCCGATCGCGTTTCTAAATATTTTGTACCAACAGTTGTCATTATTTCGATTGCAACTTTTTTTATTTGGGCAAAATTTGGTCCAGAACCTGCTTACGTGTATGGGTTAATTAATGCTATTGCCGTTTTAATTATTGCTTGTCCTTGCGCACTTGGACTGGCAACTCCGATGTCGGTAATGGTTGGAGTTGGAAAAGGCGCTCAAAACGGAATCTTGATTAAAAATGCCGAAGCGTTGGAAAACATGAATAAAATTGATGTTTTGATTACTGATAAAACTGGGACAATTACTGAAGGGAAACCATCAGTCGAAAAAATCTATGCCATCAATAATGACGAAGATTTTCTTCTTGAAAATATTGCTTCTTTAAATCAACATAGCGAACATCCTTTGGCGCAAGCCGTAGTCAATTTCGCGAAAGCAAAAAATAGTTCATTAAAAGAAGTTCACGGTTTTGAAACTATTGCAGGAAAAGGTGTTTTAGGAACCATAGAAAACATAAGTGTCGCTTTAGGAAACAAAAAATTAATGGATGAAATTGGTGCTTCTGTTTCTAATGATTTAGAACAAAAAGTAATTTATGAACAAAATTTAGGAAAAACTATTTCGTACATCGCTATCGAAAAAAGCGTTTTAGGTTTCGTTGCCATTACAGATGCTATTAAAGAAAACAGTGCAAAAGCCATTAAAGAATTAATTGCTCAAGGCGTTGAGGTTATCATGATGACAGGTGATAATCATAATACTGCAAAAGCCGTTGCCGAACATTTGCATTTGAGTTCTTTCAAAGCCGATTGTCTTCCGGAAGATAAACTGAAAGAAATTGAACGTCTGCAATCTCAAGGAAAAATCGTTGCCATGGCTGGAGACGGAATCAATGATGCGCCTGCTTTGGCTCAATCCAATATCGGGATTGCAATGGGAACAGGAACTGATGTTGCCATCGAAAGTGCCAAAATTACTCTGGTAAAAGGCGATCTTAACGGAATTGTAAAAGCCAAAAACCTCAGCCATGCTGTAATGTCAAATATCAAACAGAATTTATTTTTTGCTTTTATCTATAATACTTTGGGTGTGCCAATTGCGGCTGGAATTTTATATCCAGTGTTCGGAATTTTGCTTTCGCCAATGTTGGCCGCGGTTGCAATGAGTTTGAGTTCTGTATCTGTAATCGTAAATGCTTTGCGATTGAGAAATTTAAAATTGTAAGTTGGGCGAAATATTTCAACACATAGAAACATAGCTTTGCCTTGTGCGTAAAGGCGTTTCACTTGCATCAATACACATAGCTATGTGTGGAAACTAGTTTCTTTTATTCTCTTTTTTTTAGACAAAAAAATCTATGTTTCTATGTGTTAAAATTCAATTATGTACAATTGATTTAAAATTATAATCCATGATTAAAATTAAATATATACTGATCTTTTTTTTAATTGCTTTTCAGCTAAAAGCACAAAAAGTCGTGCGTTACGATTTGCATGTTCGCGATACGATTGTCAATTTTTCGGGTAAAGAAAAACGTGCAATTGCGGTAAATGGACAAATTCCGATGCCGACTTTGACTTTCACCGAAGGCGATATTGCAGAAATTTATGTGCATAACGAATTAAAAAAGGAAACCACTTCCATGCACTGGCACGGATTATTTCTTCCCAATAAAGAAGACGGAGTTCCGTATCTTACGCAAATGCCTATTGAACCTGGAACAACTCACAAATATACTTTTCCAATTATTCAAAACGGAACCTATTGGTATCACAGTCATTCGGGTTTGCAGGAACAAATTGGTTTATACGGACTTTTTATCATCAATAAGAAAAAAGACGATCCGACGATTCGAAAAGGAATTGACGATTTACCGACTATTCCAGTTATTTTAAGCGAATGGTCAGATTTAAAACCTGAGAATATTCAGCGAATGCTGCACAATGCCAACGATTGGTTTGCGATTAAAAAAGGAACTACACAAAGTTATTTTGAAGCTTTAAAACAAAAACATTTTTCGACCAAAGTGACGAACGAATGGAAACGAATGAATGCGATGGACGTCAGCGATGTTTATTATGAAAAGTTTTTAATTAACGGAAAAAATGAACAGCAGTTTTCAGATCTTAAACCAGGTTCAAAAGTTCGATTGCGAATTGCCAATGGAGGCGCTTCCAGTTATTTCTGGCTGACTTATGGTGGAGGAAAAATCACCGTTGTAGCCAGCGACGGAAATGACGTAGAACCTGTAGAAGTAGATCGTTTGATTATTGCGGTTTCTGAAACTTATGATGTTGTAGTTACAATTCCCGAAAACAATAAATCTTTTGCCTTTTTGGCTACAGCCGAAGATAGAACTGGATCTGCAACTTTGTTTTTAGGAAATGGAGAAAAACAGCCAGTTCATCATCTTTCAAAATTAAAATATTTTGAAGGGATGAAAATGATGAACGATATGATGAAAATGAACGGCGAAATGAACGATATGGGCATGAATATGTCTCTGAACAAAATGGATATGAATGCCGTAATGTATCCAGAAATTTCGGGTGAAGATGAAAATGCAAAACCTGCGATGGATCATTCGAATCATAATATGGGCGACATGAAAATGGAAAACGACAGCACTGAAACTTCCGAAATCGTGACTTTGAATTATGGCATGCTGAAATCGCCATTTAAAACCAATCTTCCGAAAGATGCTCCTGTAAAAGAATTGCGTTTCACTTTATCTGGAAATATGAATCGTTATGTTTGGAGTTTAGACAATAAAGTAGTTTCTGAAACCGATAAAATTTTAATTAAAAAAGGAGAAAACGTTCGCATTGTTTTATATAATGGCTCAATGATGCGCCACCCAATGCATTTACACGGACATGATTTTCGAATTATCAATGAACATGGGGATTATTCTCCGCTGAAAAATGTGATTGACATTATGCCAATGGAAACCGATACGATCGAATTTCAAGCAAATGCAGATGGAGACTGGTTTTTTCACTGTCATATTTTATATCACATGATGGCTGGAATGGGACGTATTTTTAGTTATGAAAATTCAGCTCCAAATCCATTGATTCATCATCCAGAAATGGCTTTTAAAATGCTAAAAATGGATGACCGTATGTTTCATTTTATGGCAGAAAACGATTTTGCAACCAACGGAAATGATGGAGAAGCGATGTTCAGCAACACGCGCTGGAGCATCGGAACCGAATGGAGATTGGGCTATAATGACAAACATGGTTATGAGACTGAAACGCATATTGGACGATATATCGGAAAAAATCAATGGTTAATGCCTTTTATTGGTTTTGATTGGAGATACCGAAAAATGGGAATGGACGAGCAAGAACAAAATCTTTTTGGACAGAAAAACACCAAAGACAATCGTTCGGTTTTTAGTGCGGGTCTTGAGTATACTTTACCAATGCTCATAAAAGCACAAGTTGAGGTTTATACCGATGGGAATGTTAGAGTTCAGTTTGAGCGAAAGGACATTCCGCTTTCACAACGCCTTCGAATGAACTTGATGTGGAATACTGATAAAGAATACATGGCAGGATTGAAATACATTGTTGGCAGAAACTTCGGAATCACAACTCATTATGACAGCGATATGGGAATTGGTTTTGGAGTGAATCTGAATTATTGATCAATTTGAATTATAAAAATTATTTAAGTTCATTAGTCATTACTAGATTTCTTCTAAACACGGAATTCACTTTTACCAAAACATTAACAATCAAACTATTCTTACGAATACAAAATCCGTTTATATTTGATTCACCAATTATAATCTCTAACACAAAAAACATTTAATGAAAATGACAAAAGTAATCACGATAGCAACAGCTGCTTTATTTTCGATCGGCGTAATGGCTCAGGAAACAAAACCGGTAACAAAAGATAAAGAGAAAAAAGAATCTTGCTGTAAAAAAACATCAACTGATAAAAAAGATAAAAAATCTTGTTGCGTTAAAAAATAATTGAAACTGGATTTCAAAGAAAAGACCTCGCTAAAAACGAGGTCTTTTTATATATTGCTACGAAACTTTGTCAAAGTTTTGAACTTTGACAAAGCTCTCTAAATACTATTTCAAACGAACGCTCCATTCAAAATCCATTTCAGAAACTTGAACTCCTTCTTCATTGGTTCCGATAGACTTCATCCAGAACGTCTGCCCTTCTCCTGTTTCAATAGTTTTTTGAATCGCTTCGGCGATTAAATGCCCATCATTACAAACGAAAGTGATTCTACCAGTCGCTTTTTTAGTAAAATTCCCTTTGTTGTTGGCAACCAACATCGAAATTTTTCGACCGCTTTCTTGAATTTGAGAAATTACCAAAGCCCCGGTTGTCAACTCTGCTGCCATAGCCTGAACTGCAAAATACATGGAGTTAAACGGATTCTGATTGATCCATCTGTGTTTAACAGAAACAATACAACTGTCTTTATCTATAGCTTTTACACGTACCCCGCAAAAGTATGCTGATGGTAATTTGAACAATACAAATTTATTGAGTTTAGAAACTGAAACTGCCATGTGATATTTTTTTTAGTAAAAATACAAAAAAACTATGCATGCACAATAAATTAAGTAAACTTTCGAAAAAGACCAATAAAACAAGGCATTCGGAATGATTTCCAGTAAATTATAGGTATCTTACAAATTTGAAATTTGTTAAATTTTTGTTAATAATTAGTACTATGCAAAACAAGATACTGTTTTTTAGACATATATTTGCATAAGAAATTACTATATACTTTTAATCATGGAAACAACAACACCACTCATCATGGAAAAAACATCAGAAAAGAATACAGCAGCATTTACTCATTTGAGTACTTTAAGCCAATATATCATTCCGTTTGGGAACTATATTTTTCCGCTAATCATTTGGACAAACTATAAAGACAAATCTGAATTTGCAGATCATCACGGAAAACAGGCGTTAAACTTTCAATTAAGCATTTTGCTTTATTCTTTGATCTTAGCGCTTATTGCGATACCGATTTTCGTTACTGTTTTCTTGCAGAATCTTCCATTAGAAGCCGTTTTTAATGACGATGATTTTGTAATCAGAAACTTTAACATTCAGGCAAACATTGGAATTTTAAGTGTCGGCATAACAGCTGTTATACTTTTCGGGTTATTAAAGTTTGTTGAGTTCTTTTTAGTAATCTATGCTTCTATAAAAGCTTCAAACGGAGAATTATACAAGTATCCGATCACGATTCCTTTTATAAAGTGATACAAAAAATTAAAAGTTATAGTCGAAACATCAATCAAATCATATAAGTTTCGAAATCAATCATCATCAATCAAATCATCATCAATCAAATCATCATCAATCAAATCATCATCAATCAAAAAACGAATTGTTCAATCAAAAAAAAACAAAATGAAATTATGAACATTGAAAACACAAAAGCACAGATGCGCAAAGGTGTTCTTGAGTTTTGCATCTTATCAGTTCTAAAAGAAAAAGACGCATATACATCTGAAATATTAGACACTTTAAAAAACGCAAAATTACTAGTTGTAGAAGGAACCGTTTACCCGTTGTTAACTAGATTGAAAAATGACGGTTTACTAAATTATCGCTGGGAAGAATCGACCTCTGGGCCACCGCGAAAATATTATGGATTAACCGAGATAGGACAAACATTTTTAAACGAACTTAGCGGCACTTGGACAGAATTATCCGACGCCGTAAATCTAATCACCAATCAAAATCAATAAGTCATGAACAAAACAGTAAATATTAACTTAGGCGGGATGTTTTTTCACATCGATGAAGATGCATACTTAAAATTGACACGCTACTTTGACGCTATAAAACGATCACTTAACAACTCATCTGGTCAGGATGAAATCATTAAAGATATCGAAATGCGTGTTTCTGAATTATTGACAGAAAAACAAAAAAGCGAAAAACATGTTGTTGGACTGAAAGATGTTGATGAAGTGATTGCGGTAATGGGACAACCAGAAGATTATCGAATTGAAGACGAAGAAAATCCAAATCAGTCTTATAATAATTATGGCCCTAGAAAACACAAAAAATTATATCGCGATAAAGAAAAAGGTATGATCGGAGGTGTAGCTACAGGTTTAGGACATTACTTTGGAATTGACGCTGTTTGGATTAAAATCATATTCTTAATCTTCGTTTTCGCAGGTTTTGGAACAGGGATCTTAGCTTACTTTGTTCTTTGGATTGTAACTCCAGAAGCAGTTACAACTTCAGAAAAATTGGAAATGACTGGAGAACCTGTAACAATTTCGAACATCGAAAAAAAAGTTCGAGAAGAAATTGATTCACTTTCCGAGAAATTCAAAAATGCAGATTATGACAAAATGGGAAACCAAGTAAAGTCGGGAGCTGAGAGAATAAGTAGTTCATTTGGAGACTTTATCATGACCATTTTTAAGATTTTTGCTAAATTCTTAGGAGTAATTCTAATTATATCAGGGATTTCAACCTTAATCATGCTATTGATTGGCGTTTTTACTTTAGGGACTAATATTTTTATCGATTTCCCTTGGCAGAATTTTATCGAAGCTGGAAACTTTACAGAATACCCTCTTTGGTCATTCGGATTATTAATGTTCTTTGCTGTTGGAATTCCGTTTTTCTTCTTAACACTATTAGGATTTAAATTGTTATCTCCAAACTTAAAATCAATAGGAAACATTACAAAATATACGCTTTTAGCGCTTTGGATTATCTCTATCGCAATTCTTACTAGTATCGGAATCAAACAGGCAACTGAAATTTCATACGATAATAAAGTAGTAGAGAAAAAAGTTCTGGCAATTAAACCAACTGATACTTTATATATCAAGTTTAAGTACAATGATTATTATACAAAAAGTTTGAACCACTATAGAGAGTTTGAATTTGTACAAGATTCTGCAAACAACGAATTGATTTATTCTAATGATGTGCGTTTACACGTATTACACACAGACGAATCGACTCCATTTATTCAGATCGAAAAAAGCGCGAGAGGAAACTCTTTTACAAACGCGAAAAAAAGAGCAGAAAAAATTAATTATAAGTTCCAAATTAGCGGAAATCAATTACTTTTGGATAACTATTTTCTGACAGATGTAAAAAATAAATTCAGAGGACAAGAAGTTGACATTTATCTGTATGTACCAGAAGGCCAATTAATCAAACCTGATTCTTCTGTAAGAGATTATTATAATTCTGACGACAATTTCTTTGAATTAAATTATAACGGAGATTACAATTACAAAGTTATCGGAACTAAAGTAAAATGTTTAAACTGCCCTGCTGATGAGGACAATGACAACAATTACGAAAGTGATTATGAAAACGATCAAAATGATTCTGATACAAATACCACTAACGACACTATAAAAGAAGTTTCGGTTAAAATTAATGGAAAAGAAGTTTTAAACGGAAAAAAAACTAAAGGAAAACTAACTACTGATAAAAACGGAGTGATAATCAAAATTAACTAAACCATGATAAAAATAATCATTCATATTACGAAATTTATAATTGCAACTGTTACTGCTTTATTGTTTGCTTCATGTAATTTTAACATGAATGCAATTGAAGGAAGCGGGAATGTTACCACAGAAAAAAGAACTGTTCAAGGAGAGTTTAAAAATATCTCTGTAAGCAATGCCATCGATGTGGTTATTGTACAGTCTGATGCTCCCGAAATTACAGTTGAAGCTGATGACAATCTTCAAAAAGAAATTGTTACGAAAGTAGAAAACGGAACACTTATTATTGAGTGCAAGTACAATTCTTTCCGCAACATTACATCAAAAAAAGTAACCGTAAAAATGCCAGTTGTTCATAAAATAGAAGCCTCAAGTGCTTCAACAGTTGAAACTGATGGACTTGTTCAAGGTGAAGATATTACTTTAGAAGCTTCGAGCGCAGCATCAATGGATGTTAAAATCGAATCGGACAGAATCGCAGTGGATGCAGGAAGCGGAAGCTCTGTAGATATCGAAGGTAAAGCATTAAGCCTTACCACTTCAGTTTCTAGTGGTGGAAGTATTGATGCCGAAAAATTAATGGCCAATGATGTTCACGCAGATGCTTCTAGCGGAGGAACCGTTTCTGTACGTCCAATCTTAAGTCTAAAAGCAGATGCTTCTAGCGGAGGAAATATTAACTACAGCGGTAATCCAAAAACAGTTGAAAAATCTGCAAGCTCCGGAGGAAACGTAAACAAAAGCTAAAAAAACAACTGTTAAATATAAACGAAATCATTCACCAAAAGTGGATGATTTTTTTATATTTGTCAAAATCAAATCTAGAATTAATGAAAAAAAGTACCGCCCTACTCCTATTATTACTTGTTACAACTCTGACTTTCGCTCAAAAAAGAGAAAAAATTAAAGGTTCTAAAATTGTAACGACCTCAATAAAAGAAGTTGGAAGTTTTGATGCCCTTGAAGTCGATGATAATATAGAAGTTTATTTAGAACAAGGAGAAAAAAACGAAATTAAAATTGAAGCCGATGATAACCTGCACGATATTATCGGAATGGATTTAAGAGAAAAAACACTTCGCTTATACACCAATAAAGAATCTACTATTTTCAAGAAACTATCTGTCAAGGTTACTTATACTAAATCATTGAATAAAGTAATCACAAAAAATGAGGCAATAGTTTACGCTATTCAAGAACTGCAATTGGATGACATCACAATGAATTGTCTTGATTTTTCCAAATTGTATTTGAATGTAAACTCAAAAAAATTCACTTTAATCGCTGATGATAAATCCAGAACAGAATTAAACTTAAAAGCTGAAGACGGAAGTTTACAATTGAGCAAATATGCTGGAGTTAAAACGTTGGTTTCTGCAATAAAATTCAAATGCGATTTGTATCAAAAAGCAACCGCTGCAATTGAAGGTATTGCAGAAAAAGCTACTATTCGATTAGACAACAATTCAGTTTTTACAGGAACAAAATTTACTTTGAAAGATGCAAATGTTACAGCTGAAGGTTCTGCCGTTGCTACCATTTTAGCAGAAAACACTGTCGCAATTGCAGCTGGAGACAAGTCTGAAATTTCATTATATGGCGATCCAAAAATAGACCTTACACGCTTTAGCGAAGAAGCTAAGCTGATAAAAAAACCAGGTGCAACAAAGCCAAAAGCAACTACATTGTAACTTTGAAAACTTTTTAGGGTTTGATATAAAATAAAAGTCCCAATCATAAAGATTGGGACTTTTATTTTATAGTCTGTAAACTGTGACTGAGACCGTAAACTAAAAATTACTCTTTTGAAGCCAAATATCTTTCAGCGTCCAATGCAGCCATACATCCTGTACCTGCGGCAGTAATTGCCTGACGGTATACATGATCTGCAGCATCTCCCGCTACAAAAACACCTTCAACATTTGTTTTTGAAGTTCCTGGTGTATTTACTATATATCCTGTTTCGTCAAGAGTAATATAATCTTTAAAAATATCTGTGTTTGGTTTGTGACCAATTGCTACAAAGAAACCAGTTGCAGAAATTTCGATGGTTTCTCCAGTTGTTTTGTTTAAAGCTTTAATGGCATGAACTACATTGTTATCTCCTAAAACTTCAACAGTATCGTGATTCATTAAAATCTCGATGTTTTCAGTTTTACGAACACGCTCTTCCATAATTTTAGAAGCTCTGAATTTATCGCTTCGTACTAACATGGTTACTTTTTTACAAAGTTTAGATAAGTAATGTGCTTCTTCACAAGCAGAATCTCCTGCTCCAACAATAACAACATCTTGGTTTCTGTAGAAGAATCCGTCGCAAACAGCACAAGCAGAAACTCCTCCACCCATATTCAAATAGTGTTGTTCTGATGGCAATCCTAAATATTTAGCCGAAGCACCTGTTGAAATAATTACAGTTTCACAGTGCAATTCGATTGTGTCGTTAATCCAAACTTTATGAATATCTCCAGAAAAATCAACTTTTGTAGCCCAACCGTCACGAATATCTGCACCAAAGCGTTTTGCTTGTTCTTGTAGCTGAATCATCATTTCTGGTCCTGTAACTCCATCCACATAACCTGGAAAGTTTTCAACCTCATTAGTTGTAGTCAATTGACCGCCAGGTTGCATTCCTTGATATAGTACCGGATTCATATTAGCTCTGGCAGCATAAATTGCCGCAGTATAACCTGCAGGACCAGAACCTATAATAAGGCATTTAATTTTTTCGATTGTATTTGACATAGTAATAGTTTTTTTGAGTTGCAAATGTAAACTTTATTATAAAAAATATGGCCGAAAATAAATCTGAAATAGCTATGTCCAAATAAGTTTTATTTATTTTCATTTTTTCCTTTTGTAAACGAAATTTATTTATATCTTTGCATCCGCTTTCGGGCACTACAACAAAAATTACATCTTCGGGGTGTAGCGTAGCCCGGTTATCGTGTCCCGCTCTAGGCGGGAAGACCACAGTAACGATCAATGAGCAAATGCTACGGGGTGTAGCGTAGCCCGGTTATCGCGCCTGCTTTGGGAGCAGGAGGCCGCAGGTTCGAATCCTGCCACCCCGACAAAAGTCTTTTCATTTATTTGGAAAGACTTTTTTTTTGCAATAAACTCAAAATAAAAATATTGGCAAGCGGTTATCGCGTCCGATTCTGATCGGAAAAGCCACAGGTTCTCCCGAAAGCTTTCGGGACTACCACCCCAACAAGAGTCGAACAGAAATGTTCGGTTTTTTTATTTTTCATGCATTGTGTTCCAATGGTTGAAACCATTGGCTATATCCTCAAACAAAGCCGAAACGAAATAAACAGCCACGAATTCACGAATTTTCTTTTAAATACTTTATCTAATTATTATTCGAATTAATTCGAATAAATAATCGCAAAGATTTGAAAAAATAATTCGTGAATTCGTGGCAAAAAAATCTTTCTTTTTTATTTCTCCATACTTATATAAGAAGGATATGATTCTTTATTAGGCAACGTAAATTCCTCATCAAAAGGTTGTGTGCCTTCACCATTATTATAAGATCCTACACGTTTTACACCAGTTGCTGTACTTCCGCCTGTACCATTTATAACGTTTTGAATATTTCCCGAACCTGCAAAACGAGTAATGCACATTTTCTCCAATTTCACATTTGGACTATTCGGAATTTCAAAACCATTTTTCTTATTTACATTTCCATCCGTTCCTGTAAAAACAGCATACGAACCCATCCCGATTGTGTGATGTTCTTTTACCGAATTTGCTACTTTAAAAGCTGCATAACCATCAACCCTTCCTCCTTGACTGCTCCAACTCGCTTGATTTGGCGCATCATAAGGAGGTTCGTTCTGAAAGAAAAATGTTTTGCCACGTTCTCCCAGCCATAACACTTCATATTCCTGATAATGCTCAACAAATAATGCATAAAGCGTAACATCATTTCCTGCCACAATAAGTCCGTTTTTACATCTGTCTCTTTTCCAACGCGCGTCGCCACCTTTCTGCGATCCATGATCGGCACGCCACAACCAGAAATGGTCTCCAACAACATTATTACTATTTATCTGCATAGAAGCCTGAATCTGAATATTTTTTGATTGAACTCCGCCTACTCGACACGTAATATCGCTGAGCAAAATAGGATCCGCGCTATGATCTGCATTCGCTCCTTCATTGCCAATTCTAACTTGATACGTCGTACTATTAAATGAATCCATTAAAAGGCCAGCAATGATAATTCCGTCTTTATCATCAGCATAAATACATCCCCAAGTATTTTTTTCTGTTGGCTCTAGCGTCACAGAAGCAATACCAGCCCCCAGAAGTATAGCGTCTTTTCTATTTACCTGAATAGGAGCGTTCAAAGCATAATGTCCAGGAGTAAAAAATATGTTTTTGCCAGCTTTCAATGCTGCATTAATCTCTACATCAGTATCTCCTTCTTTCGCCACGTACCAGCTCGCAATCAAATCTTGAATTTCGCCTTTTCCCATATCTGTTGCCGACCAAGAAACTCCCACCCGATCTTTTTGCCATGCAGGAACAAAAACTTTATATTCGCCATCATCTCCAATAAAAAGAAAAGGTTTTTCTCTAATAATTGGCGTTGTCGCAATTGGAGAATTAGCTTCATTTGCTTGCGGAGGATTTACACACCCCTGCCAAACCATATTGTATGAACCACCCATAACTCCAGAACCCGATGGAAAAACTGTATTTCTAGTATACCATTGCTGTTGTCCGCCCCAATTTGGTCTCGAAGTTGTATAATGTGCATCGGCAATGAAGCCGCCACTGCCCCAAAAGTTAGTATTTCCAATATCTGAAATATATTTTGAAGTGCTTTCAATTAATAATCTTCGTGCGCTTGTTGACTGAGAAACAGTCCACGAAAAATCACGCATTACTTCCACATTTTCTACAGAACGCCAAAATGTACAAGTCGCATTTGCTCCGCCAGAAAGATGTGGTCTTGTGAAAATAGCTCCTAACTTAACATCCGACGGCACTTTACCCAAACCTCCAATATGAGAATAAAATCCTAACTCTATAGAATTAGCCTCAGCAGATGACGCAGAACCCGATCCTCCAACATCATAAGTCTGCCCATTCACATTTGGCTTAAAATAATAGGCTTGACGTTTTGTTGTCCATTCGCCATTTGCACCGCCTAAACCGATACTGCTAAATTGCGAATTAATTTCATTTCGCGCCGTCTCTGACTTTTCATGTTTTCTGTCGTAGAAATATATATTGTCTCCAAAAATCTGATTTTCGAGCGAAATGATAATCGTGATATCATTTCGGCTTACTTTATAATAGTTCTCATATTTGCTAGTAGTAGGCTTATTATCGATAAATGACAATTTAGAAGTTGATCCTACCGACACAAAATCAGATGCTAAACGACTGCCTCCTCTTGTAATTGTATAATTTCCAGAAGAACCAAAAGCCGACCATGATAATGTGATACTATGTTTCTTTTTGTTGTAAACAATTTTACGCTCTATATTTTTATTTCCTTCTAGTTTTTCATTAGTCGAATTGGGCGAAACGAAACTGCATAAAAGCATCATAAACGTAAATACTGTCAATAATGAGATTACTTTTTTACTCATAAGAATATTCATTTTGTGGTTTGATAGATTGTAATACTTATAGTTTTAAGAAAGCCCAAAATAGCAATAATCTCGAACCTTTACGTCCGTTTCTGAGCTCAATTTTCTTATCAAAAACACTACAAAACTTAAAAATTTGTCTTTTTCTAACACAAATAAAAACTTATCGAACATATCTGTTTTTCTCTAATAGTCTTTTTTTGTCAATAAAATAGAAAGAGAAAATAATATGAGAGAGATTATACTATTTATTACCTTATTCTTTTCTGCCGTTGCAATCGCACAACAAAAAAACATCACTCCTATCGATTCATGCGCTTCAGTTAGAGAAAGCGTCTTATACAAACAGAATGCCCACGCCTCTTATTATCACGATAAATTTAACGGACGAAAAACAGCAAGTGGCAGAAGATTCAACAACAATGATTTTACTGCCGCACACAAAAAATTTCCTTTTGGCACCATGTTAAAAGTAACGAATGAAGTAAATAATAAATTTGTTATTGTAGAAATTACAGATCGCGGACCTTTTGTAAAAGGACGAGAAATTGATCTTAGCAAAAGAGCTTTTATGAATATTGCTACTAACAAAAAAAGCGGTTTGGTTTTTGTCACTATCGAAATTTTAAAATAGTTCCTTGAACCTAATCAAAATTTAGGTGCCCATCATTTTGCAGCAAGAATATCACCTAAATTATTCAAAAAACTTATTAATAATTTTATTCATAACTAAAATTATTTTCTATCAAACTCCCATAAAACCCCGATTAATCACACTTTCGCAAATGTTAACAAAATAGATTTTCAGAAACCATAAATAATTGTATTTTTACGGTTCAAAATTCAGAAAATAAATGGGCAAAATCATTGCTATTGCTAATCAAAAAGGAGGCGTTGGAAAGACTACTACATCAGTAAATCTTGCTGCCTCATTAGGTGTTTTAGAGAAAAAAGTATTGTTGATCGACGCTGATCCACAGGCTAATGCTACATCTGGTCTTGGAATTGACGTAGAAACAGTTGAAACTGGAACTTACCAAATACTTGAGCATACTGTAACACCAAAAGAAGCCGTTTTAAAATGTACAGCTCCAAACGTTGACGTGATCCCTGCTCACATTGACCTTGTTGCTATCGAAATTGAATTGGTTGACAAAGAAAACCGAGAGTATATGCTTAAAAAAGCATTGGAAGAAGCAAAAGAAGAATATGATTATATCATTATCGACTGCGCGCCTTCTCTAGGCTTGTTAACCTTGAATGCTTTAACAGCAGCAGATTCTGTAGTTATTCCTATTCAATGTGAATATTTTGCACTTGAAGGATTAGGAAAATTATTGAACACTATTAAGAGTATTCAAAAAATACACAACCCAGATTTGGACATTGAAGGTCTATTGCTAACCATGTACGATTCAAGATTACGTTTATCTAATCAGGTTGTAGAAGAAGTTCAAAAACACTTTAATGATATGGTTTTTGATACTGTAATTCAGCGAAATGTAAAATTAAGTGAGGCTCCGAGCTTTGGAGAAAGCATCATCAACTATGATGCTACAAGCAAAGGTGCCGTAAACTATATTCATTTAGCACAAGAAATTATAAAGAAAAACAGTAAATAGTTTTTATGACAAAAGTAATTAAAAAACAAGCCTTAGGAAGAGGATTATCTGCCTTATTAAAAGATCCGGAAAACGACATTAAATCAGTAGAAGACAAAAATGCTGATAAAGTTGTTGGAAATATCATTGAACTTGAAATAAGTGCAATTGAAATAAATCCGTTTCAGCCTAGAAGCAATTTTAATGAAGAATCGTTACGCGAATTAGCCACTTCTATTAAAGAACTTGGCGTAATTCAACCTATTACTGTTCGTAAATTAGATTTTAATAAATACCAGTTAATCTCTGGAGAGCGTCGTCTTCGTGCGTCTAAATTAGTAGGACTTACTCATGTTCCTGCCTATATTCGTATTGCAAATGACAACGAATCATTGGTTATGGCTTTGGTTGAAAATATCCAACGACATGACTTAGACCCAATCGAGATTGCTTTATCATACCAGCGTTTGATTGACGAAATTCAATTAACTCAAGAACAAATGAGTGAAAGAGTGGGTAAAAAACGTTCGACAATTGCCAACTATTTACGTCTTTTAAAATTAGATCCGATTATCCAAACCGGTATTCGTGATGGTTTTATCAGCATGGGACATGGTAGAGCAATTATCAACATTGAAGATTTAGACGTTCAGACTGATATTTATCAAAAAATCGTTAGTCAAAATTTATCTGTTCGTGAGACAGAAGCTTTAGTTAAAAATTACCATGAAGGCCAACAGCCTAAAGCTGATGGAAAGCCTAAAGCTGATGCCGCTTTTATAGTTAGAGAAACGCAAAAAAACACTTTCAACGATTATTTTGGCTCAAAAGTTGATATAAAAGTCGCTGGTAACGGAAAAGGAAAAATTACAATTCCATTTAATTCTGAAGCTGACTTTAACAGAATTATAAAATTAATAAACGGATAGTGAATAAAATTGTCCCCATTGGTCTATTGTTCTTTCTAACAGGAACCGTTTCTCTTTTTGCCCAGGTAAAAAAAGACACGGTTTTGGTCGTAAAAGACACTACTGCATTACAAGAAATAGACCCGCTTACACCAGCAAAAGCAGCTTTTTATTCTGCTATTTTACCAGGTTTAGGCCAAGCATACAACAAAAAATATTGGAAAATTCCATTGGTCTACGGAGCAATCGGAACTAGTTTATATTTTTATATAGACAACAATAAAAAATACCACGATTATCGTGACGCCTACAAACGAAGATTAGAAGGCTACAACGATGATAAATATCAATTTTTGGATGACAGCCGTCTTGTTGATGGACAAAAATTCTACCAAAGAAACAGAGATCTCTCTGCATTGTTTGTTGTCGGATTCTATGTCTTAAACATTATCGATGCCAATGTTGATGCCGCGTTGATACAGTTTAACGTAAACGAAAGGCTTTCAATGCGTCCAGAAATTTATCCCGACGATGTAACATTTAAACCAAATGTCGGACTAACCTTTAATTATAAGTTTTAATAGATCATATTCTATTTAAAAAATCAAAAACAAATCATAATGAAAATTGCGCTTTTAGGATACGGAAAAATGGGTAAAGTAATTGAAAGAATTGCTTTAGAAAGAGGTCATGAAATAGTTTTAAAGAAAGACGAATTTAACACCTATGACGGACTTTCAACAGCCGATGTTGCCATTGATTTTAGCGTGCCATCAGCAGCAGTTAGTAATATCTCAGCATCCTTTAATGCTAATGTGCCTGTAGTATCAGGAACAACAGGATGGCTAGAGCATTATGATGAAATGATTGCGCTTTGCAACGAGAAAAAAGGAGGATTTATTTCTAGTTCAAATTTCAGTTTAGGAGTAAATATTTTCTTCGGGTTAAATGAATATTTAGCTAAAATCATGAATCAATTTGATTCTTATAAAGTTTCGATGGAAGAAATTCACCACATCCACAAACTTGACGCTCCAAGCGGAACAGCTATTTCTTTAGCACAAGGTGTTATCCAAAACAGCAATTACGCCAATTGGACTTTAGAAGAAGCAAAAGCAAATGAAATTCATATTGAAGCAAAAAGAATTGGAGAAGTGCCTGGAACACACACCGTAACTTACGATTCGCCAATAGACAGCATCGAGATTAAACACACCGCTCATAATCGTGAAGGTTTTGCATTAGGCGCTGTTATTGCGGCAGAATGGCTAGCAGGAAAACAGGGGATTTACTCTATGAAAGACGTACTTAACTTACAATAAATTGACCAAAATTCAAGTCAGAAAACCTTGAATTTGAAACTTAAAATACAATTATTATGACACTTTACTCTTGGTTCGTATTTTTTCTAGCTGTACAGATTATTCATTTCCTTGGTACTTGGAAACTGTATCAGGCAGCAGGAAGAAAAAGCTGGGAAGCTGCAATTCCGGTATACAATTCAATCGTTTTAATGAAGATTATCGGACGCCCAACATGGTGGACATTATTACTTTTTATTCCAATCATCAATCTGATTATGTTTCCAGTTGTATGGGTCGAAACGTTACGAACTTTTGGTAAAAAATCGACTTTAGACACAATCTTAGGACTGTTTACTTTAGGCTTTTACATCTATGTTGTCAATTATACTCAAAAATTAGAATATCATAAAGATCGCAAACTAACTCCTGACAACAAAGCAGCAGATACCGTTAGCTCTTTATTATTTGCCATTATTGTAGCAACATTAGTACACACTTATGTTGTACAGCCGTATACGATTCCAACATCGTCTTTAGAAAAATCTTTATTGATTGGCGATTTCTTATTTGTAAGCAAATTAAACTACGGTCCTAGAGTTCCCATGACAACGGTAGCCTTGCCAATGGTTCACGACTCAATTCCTTTAACCAAAAGCAAATCGTACTTAAGCTGGCCGCAATTACCATATTTTAGACTACCTGCTATCCAGAAAATAAACCGATGCGATATTGTCGTCTTTAACTGGCCCGTCGATACGGTTCATTATTTCTTCGAACCAAAAGGAAGACCTGGCGTTATTAAGCCAATTGACAAAAAATCAAATTACGTAAAAAGATGTGTTGGTATTCCTGGAGACAGTTTATCAATAAAAGACGGTTATGTTTTTATTAATGGAAAAAAATTAGTTTTACCAGAAAGAGCTAAACCACAATACTCATACGCTGTAGCATTAGACGGGAAAACACCTATTGATTTTGAAACCATTTTCAAAGAATTGGACATTACAGATCCTGCAGGCTTTAGAACAGAAAAAAGAGATACACTTTATTTAGGAGCCTTAACAGAAGCTGGAGCAGAAAGATTTAAAAACACTCCTGGCGTTACTGCCGTTATCCGAAAAGTTGATCATGGAGATGACAATGCTATTTTTCCTCATATCAACAAATGGAACCAAGATAACATGGGACCAATTTACATCCCTGAGGCAGGAAAAACGGTTGCTCTAACAAATGAATCTCTTCCTTTCTATAAAGAGATTATCACAAATTACGAAGGAAACACATTAGAATTGCAAGGTTCAAAATTCTTAATTAACGGAAAACCTGCGACAACGTACACTTTCAAACAGAACTACTACTGGATGATGGGAGACAACCGTCATAACTCTGAAGACAGTCGCTATTGGGGTTACGTACCTGAAAATCATATCGTAGGAAAACCAGTATTCATTTGGATGAGCTGGGATACCAACGGAAAAGGCATCAATAAAATTCGTTGGAACAGAGTATTTACAACTGTAGACGGCGAAGGTCAGCCTCATTCTTACTTTAAATATTTCTTAATACTTCTTGCTATCTACTTCGTTGGAGATTTTATCTGGAAAAAAAGAAGAGAGAATAAAGCATAATTAAAAAATAAGTTATTTTTGTGTCAGGTTTCAAGTTTCACGTTTTACGTCAACTTGAAACCTGAAACTTTTTAAACTTGAAACAAAACGAAATGAATTCCTTAATACTTCCAACTTATTTCCCATCTATCAGTCATTTTGCTGTAATCGCGCAATCAGACAGCATTACTTTTGAAATGGAAGATAATTTTCAGAAACAGACCAATAGAAATAGAACTTACATCTATAGTCCGAATGGAATTCAATTATTAAATATCCCTGTTAAGCATTCTAAAACTGCACATCAAAAAACAAAAGACATTTTAATCGAAAACGAATTTGATTGGCAGAAACAGCATTTTAAATCGCTTGAGGCCGCATATAGAAGCTCTCCTTTCTTTGAGTATTTCGAAGATGATATCGTTCCTATTTTCGAGAAAAAACATGAATTTTTAATGGATTTGAATTTCGAAGTGTTAGACGTTGTGACAAAATGTCTTCGAATGAAATTGGAATTTGGAAAAACTACAGAATACTTTCATGAAGTTACTGATTTTGCCGATTTCAGATATCTAGCAAATGGTAAAAAGGATGCTAATTCTTTTGAAAAATACACTCAGGTATTTGATGACAAACACGGTTTTATCAATAATTTAAGTGTTTTGGATTTGCTTTTTAACGAAGGTAAATTTGCAATGGATTATTTGAAAACCCAAAAGATCATATAAATTATGAATTATAAGTTATGAGTTATGAATTTTCGTATCACCTTAACTTTTGACTTTCGAACTTTCAACTAAAAAAAATCATTCCACAGAAAGTCTTGTCATAATCGGATAATGGTCTGAATTTTCGAAGTCAGAAAAGCTTTCAAATTGTTTTACTTTCATTTTACTATCTGTAAAAATATAATCAATTCTAGCAGGATAGTATTTGAACTTATAAGTAGCTCCAAAACCTTCTCCAGCTTCCTCAAAAGCATCTTTTAATTTCCCTTTTATATTTCGGTACACATAAGAAAATGGACTATTATTCATATCTCCGCAGATAATAATTGGGTAATTGCATTTTTTAATATGCTCTTTAAAAATTTCTGCCTGCTCTTGCTGTTGCGTAAATCCTTTACTTATTCTAGCATAAATGCGTTGTGATTTCTTCTGATTCACATTATCAATATCATCGGAAATTTCACTTACATCGGGAGAAATTTTAATAGATTGCAAATGCATATTGTAAACACGGATAATATCTTTTCCGCGCTTAATATCAGCATAAACTACATTATTATCTGACTTTGGAAAAATGATATTTCCTTCGTCAATAATTGGAAACTTAGAAAAAATAGCCTGCCCAGTCTTAATTTTTTTGCCGTCAATAAAAATATAGCGGTGCGGATAAACCTTTAAATCTAAATGTGCCGAATTTGAATATTCCTGAATACACAAAATATCAGGATCTTTCTCATCTATAAAAGCTTTAATGTTTGACGGAATATCATCTCGATCCAGCCATTTAAAAACATTAAAAAGACGAACGTTATAACTCATTACAGAAAAATCCTTTTCATCCTTCACATACTCTTTTCCAGAAAACTTATAAAATTTACTGATGAATGTAATTCCTGTCAGCAAAACCAAACCCGATAAAATAAGGCGTTTTTTAAACTGAATTCCCCAATAGATAAAGAACAATCCATTGGCCACAAAAAAAGCAGGCATAAACAAAGTAAGCACCGATAAAAGCGGAAAACTTTTAGGTGCTAAAAAAGGTAAAACATAGATGCTAAATGTAAGCACAGTCAGCACTATGTTCAAAAAGAACATTATTTTATTAAACCAAGAAAGGTTTTTCATATTTTTCTCCTACAAGTTTATTTTCCAGCTTTAAATAAAAACTCTTTTTCTTCCTTTGTCAGACAATCGTATCCTGACTGGCTAATTTTGTCTAAAATTTCATCAATCTGCTGTTGCGTTTTATCTTTCGTAACAATTCTTGATGTAGTTTTTTCTGTAGGTCTTTTGTAATTTTTATGAACTTTTGTAAATGGGGTCGTAGGAGATTTTCTAAAAAGATTTGCGAAGAAATCTAAAGTTTTAGAAACAACGATACTTAAATCAGTACCGTTTTGAAGCAATTTAATATAAGCAAATCCGAAGAAAGCACCAGCAAGATGCGAAATATGTCCGCCCATATTCCCTAAACGGAACTGCATTAAATCTAAAATTAAAATAACAGCCGTAATATGCCAAAGTTTCACATTTCCGAATAAAAACAAACGAACATTCATTAAAGGAGAATAGGTCGTTGCGGCCACCAAAATAGCCATAATTGCTGCAGAAGCACCAACAATAGAACCGCTGATATTAGAAAAATAAAAACTCAGTGCAAAAGCCACTCCTGCAAAAAGAGCGCTTAAAAGATACAATCCTAAATATTGCTTTTGAGTAAAATAAGTCAAAAACAAAGTGCTCGCAAAATTAAGCACCATCATATTGAACAACAGATGAAAAAATCCATCGTGAAAAAAAGCATAGGTTAAAAAAGTCCAAGGCTTAAACATAAAAACCTGAGGATCTGACGATAAAGCCAACCAACTTGGAAAAGCAAATTGACCTATTGAAAATTGATAGAAGAAGATAAGTGATACAATAAAACATGCTATATTCCAATACATAACACGCATAGCAATACCACCCAATCTATATTGTAATTTTAAATCGTCTAGAATATTCATAGAAACTCTTTTGTTTTAGAATTTGTACTTTAAAGTTAAAAATTAATTCCAACGGTTGTTATTAAACTGATTTTTTTTCCAGTACAACATCATTAAAAAACCAGCAATTGCACCGCCAACGTGAGCAAAATGCGCAATTCCAGTTCCTCCGCTTCCAAATAAAGAACTTCCTTTAAAACCTAAAAATAAGTCAATTGCTAAAATTCCAGGAACAAAATATTTTGCTTTGATAGGAACGGGAATAAAGATCAATGCCAACTGAGCATTTGGAAACATAAATGCAAAGGCAGTTAATAAACCGTAAATTGCTCCAGAAGCACCCAAAACTGGCGACTGAACTATACCGCTAGCCTGTGCCAAAGCATTAAATTGTTCTTGCGTGCAATGTGCTTTATTTAAAATTGTAGCGATTTCTCCTTGTACCATTCGGCCACTGGCATCGAATAAAGAAGAATAATTTGCATTCAAAATCAAGTGTAATTCTGATTTAGATAAATTCAATTCAGAAACAGAACTTAAAAGAGATTGCAGCTGAAGGTAGTTTACTCCAGTATGAAGCAATGCCGCACCTAATCCGCAAGAAATGTAGAAAAACAAAAACTTTTTTCCTCCCCAAAAATGCTCCAATGCAGACCCGAAGCTGTATAAGGCAAACATATTAAATAAAATATGCGCAAAATTTGGCCATGGTGCATGCATAAACATGTGCGTAATGATTTGCCAAGCTCTGAAACTTTCGCTTTCTGGATAGAACAATGACAAATACTCGTAAGAAACTGGCACTAATTGAGCACCAATAAAGAATATTATATTAATAATTAGCAGTTGTTTAACTACTGGCGTGATATTCATCATAAAGCAAACTTTTTATCTATATCTTCTACACGCATAGTGATGAAGGTAGGTTTTTGAAAAGGTGAAATATTTGGATCTTTACAAGCAAACAAACCATTTACCAAATTATCTTGTTCTTTTTCGGTCAAATAAGATCCTGTTTTAACCGCTAAACTTTTGGCCATCGATTTGGCAATTGTATCATTCTGACTGTAACTGTTTGCTGGAATTCCATCCTGCAAGTCGCTCAATAATTGTTCTATTACCTGAGAAACTTCGCTTTCTGTAATATTTACAGGAATTCCGGAAATTACAATGTGATCTGTCTTACTTTCATCAAAAACAAATCCGGTAGTTTCCAAAGAAGGTTTCAATTCTTCGATCAACTTCATTTCTGAAGCCGAATAAAACAAATCTAAAGGAAAAAGCAATTGTTGGCTCGCCGCCTGATTGACGGTCATGTTCAGCAAAAATTGTTCATACAAAATTCGCTGATGTGCACGCTGTTGGTCAACAATAATCATTCCTGATTTTATTGGAGATACAATATATTTTTTATGAATTTGATACGTTTTCTGCGTTGCCTGTTCCACTTCTTCATCATCAAACAAAGAAGAGGTTACTTCTTCATTTTCGAATGTAAAAGGCGAACTTTCTATACTTTCAGGATTTTCGACATCCAAACCAACATACAAACTTTCCCAGCTTGCCGTTGGCTCAACTCTTTTAGAATAACCTGAATACGATGACCCAGAATATGACGATCCTGACGATGATGATGATGATGATGATGATGATGAACTTGAACTATATCCAGAAGATCCTGAGGCAGCTTTACTATAATGCTGATTGGTTTTATCATCAGTAAAAGGATTAAAAGTGCCGTCAACCTGAATTGTCGGAATTTCTGCTTCTACATCTTTATAATGATATGGTGTATCTAAATTGGCATCTCGATCAAAATCTAAAACTGGAGCGACATTAAACTGTCCTAAACTGTGTTTGATGGACGCTCTTAAAATAGCATATAATGCTTGCTCGTCATCAAACTTAATTTCTGTTTTAGTCGGATGAATATTGATATCAATTGTGTTTGGCGGAACCTGTAGATACAAGAAATAACTTGGTTGAGAACCATCTTTCAGCAATCCGTCGTATGCAGACATAACCGCATGGTGTAGGTAACTGCTTTTTATAAATCGATCATTTACAAAAAAGAACTGTTCTCCTCTATTTTTCTTTGCAAACTCCGGTTTACAAACAAATCCTTGAATGCTTATAATATCAGTTTCTTCATTTACTGGAACCAACTTTTCATTTGTTTTACCAGACATGATACCCACAATTCTCTGGCGATATCCCGCTGCTGGAAGATTGTACATTTCGCTTCCGTTATGATAAAAGCTAAAATGAATATTTGGATGCGCCAGTGCCACACGCTGGAATTCATCCATGACGTGACGAAACTCAACTGTATCTGACTTTAAGAAATTACGGCGAGCAGGAATATTAAAAAACAAGTTTTTAACCGCAAACGAAGTTCCCTTTGGCAAAACGGCCACTTCCTGCGAAATAAATTTACTTCCTTCAATTATGATATGCGTTCCCAATTCGTCTTGATCTTGCTTGGTTTTCATTTCCATATGCGCAATCGCTGCAATAGAAGCCAAAGCTTCTCCACGGAAACCTTTTGTCCCAAGCGAAAACAAATCTTCTGCCTGACGGATTTTGGATGTTGCATGACGGGCAAAACACAAGCGTGCATCGGTAACGGTCATTCCGACTCCATTATCGATAACTTGCACCAGCGATTTACCGGCATCTTTTATAATTAATTTAATATCAGTTGCTTTGGCATCAACAGCATTTTCTAACAACTCTTTTACGACTGAAGCAGGTCTTTGAACCACTTCTCCAGCAGCAATTTGGTTAGCAACGTGATCAGGAAGCAATTGAATAATACTCGACATTAAGCAAAAATAGGTTTTAAAGTTAGATTAGGTTTTTACAAACCAAGAAGTACAAATTTAATGAATTTTGGTTGGCTTTTAGAATAAGAATAATCATAAAAAAAACAAAAAAACCTATACCGTTATTACACAGTATAGGTTTTAATATTTTTAAAACAAATGTGCTTTATTCGTTCTCAATTTTTTTCGGAGAATCTTCAATTTGAAGTGCTCCCGAAGTCAATAAAGGCTGATTGTAAGCATGAGCTATTGAAGCTTGCTGACGTATGTAAGCCATTTTTATGGCCGCGATTGCAGCTTCGGTTCCTTTGTTTCCGTGCACTCCTCCGCTTCTATCAATTGACTGTTGCATATTATTATCTGTTAAAACGCAGAAAATAACTGGAATATCAGTCTGAACATTCAAGTCTTTAATTCCTTGTGTAACACCTTCACAAACAAAATCAAAATGTTTTGTTTCTCCTTGAATTACGCATCCAATTACGATAACCGCATCAACATTTTGAGTCTGAAGCATTTTTTTTGCTCCGTAAATCAACTCAAAACTTCCTGGAACATTCCAACGGATAATTTGCTGAGCCGGAACATCGCAATCAACTAGAGCGTCAAAAGCACCATTATAAAGTCCTTCAGTTATAGTATCATTCCATTCAGAAACAACAATCCCAAACCGAAAGTCTTTCGCGTTTGGGATTGTGTTTTTATCGTATTCTGATAGATTTTTATTTTGAGTAGCCATCTTATATATTTTAGATTTTTTATTTTAGAATTTAGATTCTTAATTACAAATCTACAATCTAAAATCTAAAGTCTAAAATTTTTATTGCGCTAATCCGATCAAAGCATCAACAGATGCCGCTTCTGGAGTACTGTCGTAATTATCTTTAATGTCGTTGAAATATTTCAATGCATCTTCTTTTTGCCCTAAAGCTAAAGCTGTTTTTCCAGCTTTTAACAAGAAACGAGGCGTTGTAAAATCATTTTTATTAGACTCAGCAGCTTTTACATAAAAATCTAAAGCTTCTTTTTGCTGATTTTTTTGAGAATAAGCATCACCTGTAGCCCCTTTAGCCAAAGCACTTAAGATTGCGTCTTCAGATTTAAATTCACCTAAATATTTAATTGCCTCATCAAATTTACCCGTATTTAGGTAAGCAATACCTGCATAGTAGTTTGCTAAGTTTCCAGCGTCTGTTCCAGAATATTCTTCAGCGATTTTAATAAATCCGAATTTACCTTCCGAACCATTTAATGATAATTTGAATAATGAATCGCTAGAAACACCGTTTACAGCTTTCTCAAAGTTTTGCTGCGCAACAAACATTTCACTTGCAGCTTCTTCTTGTTTAGGAGTTTCAATAAATTTTTGGTAAGCCAAATATCCAATTGTAGCGACTGCAATACCTGCAACTAAACCAATAATGATTTTCTGATTTTTAGCCACCCAATCCTCAGTTTTTGAAGCCGTTTCATCTAATTTTGAGAAAACTCCAGCCGTTGTACTGTCTTTTTCGTCAATAATTACTTGCTGCTCTTCAGTAACTACCTCTTTTACTTCCTTTTCTTTTGGTGTCTTATATCCTCTTTTATTGTAAGTTGCCATTTAAAATTTATTTAGTGAACGGCAAAAATAAAATTTTTCTTGAAACTGAGGTAAAAAATTTCAATTTTATCACTATTTTAAAAAAAATATTTTCCGTATTCGCTCATCCTTTCGCGGAAGCGGTAAAATAAATATGCCCAAGAAAGCGCCAAAGCCAATTATATTGATAATTTTCGGTAATTTGCAGCCTCAAATTTTTACTGTTCAAAAAGGGTAAATTTTATACGTGGAGTCCCGAAAAAAATGCATTTAAACAAAATCTCATTATTTAATTATAAAAACTTTTCAGAAGCAAGTTTTGATTTTGACATCAAAATCAACTGTTTTGTGGGAAAAAATGGCATTGGAAAAACCAATGTGCTCGATGCTATTTATCATTTAGCTTATGGAAAAAGTTATTTTAATCCGTTGGCGGTTCAAAATATCAAACACGGCGAAGAATTTTTTGTTATTGATGCCGAACTGGAAAAGAACGAAAGAACTGAACAGATTGTCTGCAGTTTAAAAAAAGGGCAGAAAAAGGTTTTAAAACGAAATGGAAAACCTTACGATAAATTTTCAGATCATATCGGGTTTATTCCGCTAGTAATTATTTCGCCAGCAGATCGTGATTTAATTATTGAAGGAAGCGAAACGCGCCGCAAATTTATGGACAGCGTGATTTCGCAGTTAGATGCCACATATCTCCACGAATTAATACAATATCAAAAGGTAATTACACAGCGAAATGCCCTTTTAAAGTATTTTGCCCTGAATCACGTTTTTGATAAGGATACCTTATCTATATATAACGAGCAATTGCAAGGTTACGGAAAATCGATTTTTGAAAAGCGAAAAGATTTTCTTGAACAATTTATACCTATATTTAATAAACACCATCAGGTAATAACGGGATCTGAAGAAAGTGTACAGCTGGTTTATGAAAGCCATTTATTTGAAAAAGATCTTTTAACACTTTTACAGGAAAATATAAATAAAGACCGTGCACTTCAATATACAAGTGTAGGAATTCACAAAGACGATTTGTCTTTTGAAATCGACTCGCATCCGATAAAAAAATTCGGATCGCAAGGACAACAGAAATCTTTTCTAATTGCTTTGAAATTGGCTCAGTTTGAATTTCTAAAAAAACAAAGTGGCGTAAAACCCATTCTTTTGTTTGATGATATTTTTGACAAACTGGACGAAACCCGCGTTGCCAAAATCGTTGAAATGGTAAACAGCGAAACGTTTGGACAGCTTTTTATTTCAGACACACATCCCGAAAGAACCGAAGCAATTGTAAAATCCACACATCAGACATATAAGATATTCAATTTGTGACTTGTAAAATTTGGTGTAATTTGTATCAGTTTTTAGAAGTAATCACAAAATAGAAATCAGTAAATTAGCCTGAGCAAAAAACTTAAAGACAACTGCAATAAAATATACAAGAAATATGCTAACGAAAGAATCATTGCAATTTTTAGACGATTTAAAAAAGAACAACAACAGAGAATGGTTTCAGGACAATAAAAAACGATACGAAGTTTTTAAGGAAGACTACCATCAGTTGGTGAGTGATTTTCTAGATATAATGAAACCTCTTGATCCGTCGTTGGAACTTCTTGAGATAAAAGACTGCACCTTTAGAATCAATCGTGACATACGATTTTCTAAAGACAAATCTCCTTACAAATCTCATTTGGGCGTTTGGATGTCAGCAGGAGCAAAAGGTGCAAATCGTTCTGGCTATTACGTTCATATTGAAAAAGGAGGAAGTTTTATTGCAGGCGGATTTTATTCTCCTGATGCAGAAGAACTAAAGAAAGTCCGTAAAGAAATCGCTTTTTTCTATGATGATTTACAGGAAATCTTAAATGATAAAAACTTTAAAAAAGAATTTGGAAGTTTGGACGTAAACGAAAACAATTCATTAAAAAGCATGCCACGCGGTTACGAAAAAGATCATCCTGCAATTGAGTTTTTAAAATTAAAAAGTTTTACAGCAAGCCAAACCTACGATATTTCTGAGGTTACAAAAAAGGATTTTGTAAAAAAAATGAGCGAAAAACTCATTGCTTTAAAACCGCTAAACGATTTTATAAATCGCGCTTTAGATACTGAAGAATTTTAGACAAAAAAAAATCGCCACGAATTCACTAATTATTCAAAATTAATTCGTGAATTCGTGGCGAAAAAACTTTTATAATGCAAAGGAAAATACTTTTTCTTGGAGAATCTTATCGCGCTGATGCCATCACTTGGATGAAAGGCCTTAAAGAATTTGGCGATTTTGAAATCATCACTTGGGAGCTTCAAACATCAAACAATCGCAGATCTAAACGCATTTTAGAATATTTCTTCGCTCCAATTTCTATTCGAAAAATAATTAAAAAAGAAAAGCCAGACATGGTAATTGCAGAAAGAACTACTAGTTATGGTTTTCTTGCAGCATTATCTGGATCCAAAACCATTGCGATCGCACAACAAGGCCGAACTGATTTATGGCCGGAAGAGTCTAAATTATATCCTTTTAAAAAATTCATTCAGAAATATGCTTTCAAAAAAGCGCATTTAATTCATGCTTGGGGTCCTGTAATGGCAATTCACATGAAAGCAGCTGGAGTTGACATGAACAAAGTTTTGGTCCTCCCAAAAGGAATTGACCTATCACTTTTTACACCTTCAACCAATAATTCAAATAAAATTGAAGCGATTGTTACACGTTCGCTACAGCCAGAATACCGACATGATTCCATTTTAAAAGCTTTCGGAATTTTAAATCAAAAAGGAATTGATTTTTCTTTGACAATTGTTGGCGACGGAAACAGATTGCAATTTTTAAAAGATCTTGCAAAAGAACTCCAAATAGAAAACAAAGTAATTTTTACAGGAAGAATTCCGAATACAGAACTTCCAAAATTACTGCAGCAATCAAATGTTTACATCAGCATGCCTACTACTGAAGGCGTTTCTGCCTCTTTATTTGAAGCAATGGCATGTAATTGCTATCCTATTGTTTCTGACATTCCTGGAAATCAAAGCTGGATTACACATCGAGAAAACGGGCAATTGATTGAAGTTGACAATATCGAAATGCTGGCCAATGAGTTAATTTGGTCTTTTGAAAATGCTGAATTACGAAACGAGACGATTATTCGAAATAGAAAATTTGTAGAAGAAAATGCGAATTATGATATTAATATGAAGGTTATAGCCGATCGATATCATAAATTGATTAATTCGAGAAAATAATTTAACCGCAAAGTTCGCAAGGGTTTACGCTATGAACGCGAAGCTTAGCGAACTTTGCGCAAACTTTGCGTCTTTGAGGTTAAACCAAAACTTATAATCCTTACTTTTGACTCAGATTAAAAAGCCTTTTATTTATGGAAATCCAATCCAATTTTTCTTTAAAAAAATACAATACTTTCGGCATTGAAGCTAGTGCTAAACAATTTGTTGCCGTTCATTCTATTACTGAATTGAAAACCATTTTGTCAGCAAACAAAAACGAGAAAAAATTCATTCTTGGCGGCGGAAGCAATATGCTTTTAACCAAAGATATTGACGCATTGGTTATTCATATTGATTTAAAAGGCAAAAAAATCATAAAAGAAGACGACGATTTTGTTTTGGTTGAAAGTCAGGCGGGCGAAACTTGGCATGATTTCGTTCTTTGGACGATCGACAATAATTTTGGCGGATTAGAAAATATGTCTCTGATTCCTGGAAATGTTGGTACAACTCCAGTTCAAAATATCGGTGCTTATGGAACCGAAATTAAAGACACTTTTGTTTCTTGCGAAGCGATGAATATTGCAACTCAGGAAATGAAAACTTTCAATAACGCTGAATGCAACTTTGGCTATCGCGAAAGCATCTTCAAAAATGAAGTAAAAGACCAATATATTATTACTTCGGTTATTTTTAAACTGACTAAACGCAATCATAAAATCAATACTTCTTACGGGGATATTTTGGCAGAATTAGCCAAAAACAATATTACAGAACCCACTTTAAAAGATGTGAGTAATGCTGTAATTGCCATAAGACAAAGCAAACTGCCAGATCCGAAAGAATTAGGAAATAGCGGAAGCTTCTTCAAAAATCCGATTTTATTGAAATCTGATTTTGAGAAAATCCATCAGAAATTCCCAGAAATGAAATTCTACGAAGTTTCAGAAACCGAAGTAAAAGTTCCAGCGGGATGGCTGATTGAACAAGCAGGTTTTAAAGGAAAGCGTTTTGGAGATGCCGGAGTTCACAAAAATCAAGCTTTAGTTTTGGTGAATTACGGAAACGCAACAGGACAGGAAATTTTAGCTGTTGCGAAAGAAGTTCAGAAAACTGTTTTTGAAAAATTCGGCATTCAGATTGAAGCGGAAGTGAATGTGATTTAAAACACAAAATTTCACTAATTGTCACGAATTTAACCCATTGTCAGACTGAGCGGAGTTGAAGTCTTCGCTATAAAGCATTTCGACTCCGCTCAATGTGACAAATTGTATAAACAACAAGATCATGTATACACCAGATTTATACAAAAACGAAAATCAGGAAGAAATAAGAGCTTTTTTGAAAGAAAACAGTTTTGGAATCCTGATTAATCATACTAACGGAAAGTTATGCGCAACGCATATTCCGATTGAATTGGAATTGAATGCTGATGGAAAAGAGATTCTTCAAGGTCATATTTCAAAACTAAATCCGCAAGCTGAAGGTTTTAGAGAAAATGATCAAGTTTTGGCTGTATTTACGGGTCCGCATAGTTATATTTCTTCTTCTTGGTATGATCACGAAAATGTTCCGACTTGGAATTATATAGCCGTACATGTTTATGGAAGAATCAAGATTGTAGATTATGAAAATTCGGTAGAGCAGTTGAAAAAGCTTGTAGACAAATACGAAGTGAATTCTAAGAATCCTGTGCGTGTTGAAATTTTATCTGAAAAAACCATGCGCGAAGCAAGAGGAATCTTTGGTTTTGAAATCGAAATTGAAGAAATTCAAGCTACAAAAAAACTCTCCCAAAATCGCGACGATCACAATTATAAAAACATAATTTCGGAATTGGAAAAAACCGAAAACCCTCAGTCTATTGCTGTTGCAAAAGAAATGTCAAAATGCCGAAAGTAAATCGGCTTTGGCTATTGAATTTAGCGAATTGATAAGTACATTTGCAGTCGCAGAACGTGAAATTAATAGAACCTAATAAATCAGATGCTTATATACATATTTTACTTTTTTATTGCTATTGTCGTAGTTCAATTATTTTATTATTTAGGAGTTTTTGGCAAATTTGCTTTTGCCAAACCACAGCATGTGAAACCTAAAAATCTTCCGGTTTCTGTAATTGTATGTGCTAAAAATGAAGAAGAGAATGTAAAAAAATACGTTCCGCTTTTGGCGCAGCAAGATTATCCAGATTTTGAAATTGTATTAATTGACGACGCATCTAGCGATGAAACTCTTGAAGTTTTTGAAGAATTTGAAAAAGAATTCTCTAATATCCGTCTAGTAAAAGTTGAAAACAATGAAGCTTTTTGGGGAAATAAAAAATACGCTTTAACGCTTGGGATAAAAGCTGCAAAGAAAGATTATTTACTTTTTACAGATGCAGATTGTTTTCCAAACTCTAAAGATTGGATTACTTCTATGGCTTCGCAGTTTACGATGAACAAAACAATCGTTTTAGGTTACGGAGGTTATGAAAAAGTAGAGCGTTCGTTTTTAAACAAAATTATTCGTTTTGAAACTGTCCTAACAGCACTTCAATATTTTTCATGGGCAAAAATAGGACTTCCTTACATGGGAGTTGGAAGAAATCTTGCCTACAAAAAAGAAGAGTTTTTTAATGTAAATGGTTTTATCGATCATATTCAGATTCGCTCTGGCGATGACGACTTATTCATTAATCAGGCAGCAAATAAAGCGAATACTACAATTTCTTATACACCTGAAAGTTTCACCTATTCAGAACCTAAGAAAACTTATAAAGAATGGTTTACTCAGAAAAGAAGACATATTTCTACTGCAGAACATTACAAGTTTTTTGATAAAATGCAGTTAGGATTATTTTTCCTATCACAATTATTTTTCTTTATTTTAGTTATTATACTGTTAGCATTTCAATTCCAATGGATTGCCGTATTAGCAATTTTAGCTACACGCTATACTATTGTGTGGACAGTCGTTGGATGTTCAGCAGGAAAATTAAAAGAAAAAGATATTAAAATTTGGTTTCCGGTTGTTGAGATAGCGCTTATATTAACGCAAATTAATATCTTTATAACTAATATCTTTTCAAAACCAGTATATTGGAAATAAATTCTAAAATAGAAAAAGCAAAAAAAGGCGATCAGATCGCCTTTACTTTTTTATTAGATCATTATTGGAATGAGGTGTACTCGTTTATGCTCAAACGTACCGAAAACGAAACCACCGCAGAAGATATTACGATAGAAACTTTCTCTAAAGCTTTTGACAAAATTGCTTCTTATAATCCAGAATTTCAGTTTAATACCTGGCTTATCGCCATTGCAAAAAACGTCTATATTGATTTGCTTCGAAAAAAGAAAACCAATCTTTTTATAGAAATCACGGACAACGAAGACCAACAGGCCTACAACATTGCCGACCCTACTCCATCTGCAGAAGACGCTTTAATCAAGGAACAGAATCTTTCCCGTCTGCTCTTATGCATCAAAGAACTCAAACCGCACTATCAAGAAGTAATTCAGCTTCGTTATTTTCAAGAAATGTCTTATCAGGAAATTGCTACTAAGATTGATGAGCCATTAAGCAGTGTTAAGGTAAAACTTTTACGCGCTAAAAAATTATTGGCCGAAATTATCGAACGTAATAGATAATTTATTATCTTTAATCAAAGAATAAATTATTCTCATATTTATTCTTAAAATAAAAACATTTCCACAACATTAAAACTACAACTTTTCGTTGCTAGCTCAAACCTAAACCTTTTCTGCGTATGATTTAAAGTTACTTAACCTTAAAACCCAAAAATTATGTCTAAATTAAGCATTTATGAAAACAAGTGGACCGATCTTGTTTTCGAGAACAAAAACAAGGAATACGGCGCGTACCAATTACGCCAAGAAAATTCTAAAAATTCTGTTACAGCTCTCTTTATGGGTTTATTGTTATTAACGGCTTTAGGGAGTGCATCTGCACTTATTAGCAAATTTAATTCCTCAGTAGTTCCAGTCGAGCCAGAACCAATGATTTACGACCCGATAACGCCCGTAAACATTGACCCTACTGTTGTGCCACCGCCGCCAGCACCACCTGCACCGATTGTAGAACAAACTGCAGCAAGTCAAACAGATGCGATTCAATTAACCAATCCTGTTGTTGCAAGAACTCAAGACGCTGTACAGGAGATCGCACCTAATACAGAAAATGCACCAGTTGTTGAAAACGCTAACGGAACAGGAACTTCGGTAAATGTATTGCCTACAACAGGAAGCGGAGGAGGAAATGGTGACGCTGCTTCAGTTGCACCACCAAGCAATGAACCTGTTTCAACAGCTATATTGGATAAACTTCCTGAATTTCCGGGCGGAATTGCTCAGTTCTACAAATATGTTGGAAACAATTTCCGCAGACCAGAACTTGACGTAGAAAAAACACTAAGAGTGTATGTTTCTTTTGTGGTTGAAAAAGATGGATCACTTACAGACATTATTGTAAAGAATGATCCTGGTTATGGAATGGGGAAAGAAGCCATTAGAGTTTTAAAATCATTAAAAACAAAATGGGCTCCTGGAATTCTAGACGGAAAACCAGTTAGAACTGCATACAATCTTCCTATCACAATAAAAACAGAAGTCGAATAATATAAATATTTTGAAAAGTGAAAGAAGCAGGACTTAGGTTCTGCTTTTTTGTTACATTTAATTCCTAAATCAAAACTAAAAATCAACTAAATGCCTTTCACTTTTTCGCATCCTGCAATAATTCTTCCTTTGAGATATTTACCAAAATCATGGTTCTCTCTAACAGCATTAGTAATTGGAAGCCTAACACCAGATTTTGAATATTTTTTGCGTATGAGAGTTAAAAGCGATTACAGCCACACTCTAAATGGTATTTTTTGGTTCGATTTACCTCTTGCTCTTTTATTGACTTTTCTTTTTCATAATCTTGCTAGAAATCTATTATTTCAAAATCTTCCTTCATTTATCAGAAGTCGAATTTTGATTTTTACAGATTTCAACTGGAATGTTTATTTTAAAAGAAATTGGCTTATCATCTTAATCTCTTTACTTATTGGAATATTTTCTCATATTTTGTGGGATGCCTTTACCCATAAACACGGCTATTTTGTGAATCAAATTGAAACTTTGAAAAGCACGATAGCAATCTTTGGAACAGAAATCCCATTCTGGAAAATAGCTCAGCATTTAAGCACATTTATTGGAGCTGTAATCATATTAATAACTTTCTTTAATCTTCCGATAAAATTTACTTCTCCAATTCCGATTAAAAAATTCTATTGGGTTTCCGTGATTTTATTTACAACCGCAATCTTATTTATGAGATTTATAATAACCCCAAAAGATTTAAACATTGGGAATTTAGTTGTGACTTTTATATCATCTTTCCTAATCGCAATAACATTAGCCCCATTAATAATTAAATTTAATTCAACCCAAAAAAATTAACAAAATCCACTACATTTACTCCTTCAAAACGGAAATCATTTTAACTAAATTAAAACAAAGTAATGGGAATATTTTCAGCTATTCTTGGCAATGCAGGTTCTGTAAGTCAAGAAGATTTAATTAAAAAATACGGGCAGCTTTTAACAGCAAATGAAGAAATTGAAATGGGTTTTAAACTTATTCGCGACACTTTCATTTTCACCAACAAAAGGCTAATCTTAGTAGATGTACAAGGAATCACAGGAAGCAAAACAGAATACAAATCTATTGCTTACAAAAACATCACAAGATTCAGTGTAGAAACTGCAGGAACATTTGATCTAGATGCAGAATTAAAAATCTGGATTTCTAGCGAACAGCAGCCAAGCATTGTAAAACAATTCAATAAATCCGTTAATGTTTATGAAGTGCAAAAGATTCTTGCTTTTCATGTACTAGGATAAAAAAAAAACAAACCCAGCAAATGAAATTGCTGGGTTTTATAATTTAAGAAACAACTCTTATTTCTTTTTTGTGGTAGTTGTTTTCTTTGTGGTTGTCTTTTTTGCAACTGGAGCTGTATTTACAATTTTTTGCTGTACATACGGTTTATACAAACCATCTTTCTCTGCTCTTTTTTTGGCATCGTCAGCCCTTTTCTTTGAATCTGGATGCGAGCTCATCATTTGGTCAATAAATGAAGCCTCAGAACCTTCACTCATTTTTGCTAAAATTCTAAACGCAGATTCTTCAGCATTTACATCGTAACCATTTTTCTTCATGAAATTGTAAGCAAATAAATCTGCTTCCGATTCTTGTTTACGGCTGTACTTGCTGTCAATAATTGCACTTCCAATTTTTCCAAGTTGGCTGTCTGTAACTGTCGCTACAGTTGCCGATTGAGAAGCCGCACCATCCATTAATGCTTCTTTCTGATAAGCCGCACGAATTGCATCTCTAGAATCGTTGTTTGCTACGTGTCCAATCTCGTGCCCGATTACAGCGATTAATTCATTATCATCCATGATATCCATTAATCCTGAATACACACGAACGCTTCCGTCTGCGGTTGCAAAAGCATTTACTTCTTTTAATTTATATACTTTATAATTTAAAGTAAATCCGTCTCCCGATGCATGTTTTCCAAAAACACGATTTAATCGTATTGCATAACCATCAGTTGGCCCAGCAATTTCATGCTCTGCATCTAATTTAGCTACCGCTTCTTTAGATAATTTTGCTGCATCGGCATTACTAAAAGTAAAACCAGTGACCCCTTTTTGAACTGCCCCAATTGCTTTATCTCCAAAATTAATCTGTGCAGTCATTTTAGTTAAACCAAATGCTGTAAATAAAAGTCCTACTATTATAAATTTCTTTTTCATATTTTTTATAATTACAATTTAACAACAAATGTAGCATAACAAAATGCTATTTTAAATTCACACAAAACTTGTTTTTCAACAAATAAAGATATAACATTTTTATGAACTGATAATCAACTATAACCGATTTTGGTTCTATACTAAAAAAGAAAAAACCGGCAAATTATTAGATTTACCGGTTTTGTATTATGTAGCGCTTATTTCTTCTTTGCAGTACTTGTTTTCTTTGTTGTTGCAGTTGTTTTCTTTGCTGCTGTTACTGGAGCTGTATTTACAATTTCCTGTTGCTCATACGCATGATACAATCCGTCTTTTGTTGCTCTTTTTTTAGCCGCGTCAGCTCTTTTTCCAGAATCAGGATGAGAGCTCATCATTTTAGTCATAAAAGACGCCTCCGCTCCTTCGCTTAAATTTTGAAGAATTCTAAAAGCCGACTCTACAGCATTCACATCGTAACCATTTCTTTTCATGAAATCATAAGAGAAATTATCCGCCTCAGATTCTTGTTTTCTGCTATGTTTGCTATCAATCATAGCGCTTCCTATTTGCCCTAATTGAGATTGGGTAAGAGTTTCTACTTTTCCTGATTGAGACGACGCAACATCTAATAAAGCTTCTTTTTTATAAGCTGCTTTTATAGCATCTCTTGTATCATGATTAACAACATGTCCGATTTCGTGACCGATAACAGCAAGCAACTGGTTATCATCCATAATATCCATTAAACCTGCAAACACACGAACACTTCCATCAGCACATGCAAAAGCATTAATATCTTTTACTAAATACACTTTATAGTTTAAAGTAACTCCTTCGCTTGTAGTATGTTTCCCAAATAAACGGTCTAAACGAATTGAATATCCATTTTTTGGATCTGCAACAGGATTGTTTGCATCCAATTCTGCAATAGATTGTTTTGCTAAAGCCGCAGCGTCTGCATCACTAAAAGTAAATCCTGAAACGCCTTTTCCTAAAGCTCCCATAGTTTTATCTGAAAGTATTTGCGCATTTGTTTTAGTAAGGCTTAAAATTGCAAATAAAGCTCCTAATACAATAATTCTCTTTTTCATGGTTTTAAAACTGTTAAATTAACAGCAAAATTAGTATTGCATGAATTTTGCAAGTTCCCAAGAAGCCAAATTTGTAACAGATTAAGACCGAACTTTTATATTCCACAAAAACCAAATGAAACATTAAAACATCAGACATAAATCAAAAAAAGCAACCACAAAATACACTTAAAACAATTTATTAACACTTGATTTATATTATCCTCAATATCTTCTATAAATATGATATGTAAAGGAAAAGCAAATAAACGTCTCAAAATAAACTACATTCCGTATCTTTGTACTTTGAACATTGATATATGGAAACAGTCGCTGAAAATACACAAACCACAAAACCAAAGTGGTTAAAAGTAAAATTACCTATCGGACAAAAATATACTGAACTTAGAGGTTTAGTTGATAAATATAGTTTAAATACCATTTGTACTTCTGGAAGCTGCCCAAATATGGGAGAATGCTGGGGTGAAGGAACAGCGACTTTTATGATTTTAGGAAATGTCTGCACGCGTTCTTGCGGTTTCTGCGGGGTAAAAACCGGAAGACCTGAAACGGTAGATTGGGACGAACCTGAAAAAGTAGCGCGTTCTATTAAGATTATGAATATCAAACATGCTGTCATTACAAGTGTTGACAGAGATGATTTGAAAGATGGAGGCTCTATCATTTGGATGGAAACTGTGAGAGCTATTCGTAGAATGAATCCTCAAACTACTCTTGAAACTTTAATTCCAGATTTTCAAGGAATTGAAAGAAACATAGACCGTATTGTAGAAGCAAACCCTGAAGTGGTTTCTCATAACATGGAAACAGTGCGACGTTTAACTCGCGAAGTTCGTATTCAGGCAAAATATGACAGAAGTTTGGAAGTGCTTCGTTATCTGAAAGAAAAAGGAATCAACAGAACCAAATCTGGAATTATGCTTGGTCTTGGAGAAACTGAAGAAGAAGTTTTCCAGACGATGAGAGATTTAAAAAATGCAAATGTTGACGTGGTAACAATTGGACAGTATTTACAGCCGAGTAAAAAACATCTTCCTGTAAAAGAATTTATTACTCCTGAACAATTCGCCAGATATGAACAATTTGGTCTTGAATTAGGTTTCAGACATGTCGAAAGCGGACCTCTTGTTCGTTCTTCATACAAAGCACAAAAACATATTTTATAAATTTTTAAGTTAATCGTTTAATCGTAGAGACGTTTAACGGTTTGAAAACAATTAAGCGATTAACCAATTAAACGAATAAACCAAATAATTGAAAACAAGAATTGCTATTAATGGATTTGGAAGAATTGGAAGAAATTTATTCCGATTGCTTTTAAATCACCCTGAAATTGAAGTCGTTGCTATAAATGACATTGCTGACAACAAAACCATGTCACATTTAATTAAATATGACAGTATTCATGGGGTTTTGCCATATGAAGTAAGTCATGACGAAAATAGCATCATTGTAGACGGAAGGCATTTTTTCTTTTTTCACGAAAAAAGTATTTCAAATTTAGATTGGAAATCACACTCGATTGATATTGTTATCGAATCGACTGGAAAGTATAAAACGCATGATGAACTAAATGCGCATCTTGAAGCTGGAGCAAAAAAAGTAATTCTTTCTGCTCCATCAGAAGTGGATACTATAAAAACAGTAGTTCTTGGAGTAAACGAACATATTTTGGATGGAAGCGAAAATATAGTTTCAAATGCAAGCTGCACCACAAACAATGCTGCCCCAATGATTAAAATCATTGAAGAATTGTGTGGAATTGAACAAGCTTACATTACGACTATACATTCTTTTACCACCGACCAAAGCCTTCACGACCAGCCACATAAGGATTTGAGACGTGCAAGAGGCGCCAGTCAATCGATTGTTCCAACAACTACAGGTGCAGCTAAGGCATTAACAAAAATTTTTCCTAAATTGCATAATAAAATGGGTGGCTGTGGTATTAGAGTCCCAGTTCCAGACGGTTCATTAACAGACATAACCTTCAATGTAAAACGTGCCGTTAGCATTGAAGAAATAAACAAAGCATTTAAACAAGCCTCAAAAACAAATTTAAAAGAAATATTAGATTATACCGAAGATCCAATTGTTTCGGTTGATGTAATTGGCAACACACATTCTTGTTTATTTGATGCTCAGTTAACTTCGGTTATCGACAAAATGGTAAAAGTTGTAGGCTGGTATGATAATGAGATTGGCTATTCATCAAGATTGATTGATTTAATTTTACTGATAAGAAAATAATAAGATTCATTGTAAAAGCATTGCCATACATGAAATACTGTCTTTTTATTGCTGTTTGTTTTTTTAACTCGCTTTTGTATTCTCAAGCCAAAAAGAATACGGATAGCTTGACCTATTATAACAAGCTGGCCAATTCTAATCTGAGCAATAAAAAGTACAATCAGGCTATTTTTTACACAGAAAAGTCTATTAATTTCTGTGAAGAAAATGGCAAAAAAGAGAATTTGGCCAATCAGACTTTTAAGCTTGGAAAAATTTACTACAATCAGGGAAAATTTGAAGATGCATTAAAAAATTTCCATAAAACGGTTTCTTTATTTGACACCTTAAAACCTAGCTGTACAAAAGTTTTAGCTCTGCATTATATCGGCGCAGCCAACACGGCCACAGGTGATTATAAAACAGCTGCCGTATATTACACAAAAGCTGCAGATCTACTAAAAGAACTGAACATCAATGACAATGCTGGAATTTTAGACTACCAGAAAGCCTTGGCATTTAAGACCAATAACGATCTTAAATCGGCAGCAAGAACTTTTAAGACTATTATTAAAAAACCTGACAATACTGCCAATATAAAAACCAAAATAGATGCGTATTATCAGCTTGGCTTAATTGAAAGCCAGCTTAAAAGAAATGATTCAACTATAATATATTTTAACAAAGCCTTAGATTACAACGCTAAAATCAATGATCTTCCCAAAAAAGCAAAAATCGTTTTAGCAATAAGCCAATACTACAAACAGAATAAAAATTATGATTTGGCGTATTCGTATCTAGATGAACATTATCAGCTGGAAAATTATCTTCTAAAACTAAAAAATGCCAAAATTGATTTGGACGAATATGAAAAATTCAAAAAAAATCAATCTTTAAGCAATAGCATAAAAAAAGAAAGCGAAGAAAAATTTCAGCTTAAAACCTATCGTTATTCTAAGTTAGTCAGCATTTTGGCAATTGCCTTGATTTCGATTCTATCTCTATTGAGTTTGGCTTTGTACAAAAACAATATCATAAGAAACCAAAACAATTTACTACTTCGCGAGAAAAACAAAGAATTAATTTTAGCCAAAAATAAAGCAGAAAAAGCATCAAAAGCCAGATCTGAATTTTTGTCGACAGTAAGTCACGAACTCCGGACACCGTTGAATGCCATTAACGGAATTACTCATATTCTACTTGAAGATAAACCAAAGAAAAAACAATTAAAATACTTAGAATCTTTAAAGTTCTCCGGTAATTATTTGACCACTTTTATCAATGAAATTTTAGAAATTAATAAAATTGATTCGACTAAAGCTGAAGTTGAAAATATCAGCTTTAATTTGAAAGAATTGCTTTTTAACATTCAAAGTTCGCTCAAAGAACTGGCGACAGCCAACAAAAACTACTTCAATTTAGAAATAGACAAAGCGATTCCAGACAATTTAATTGGAGACCCTACAAAACTATCTCAGATTATACTTAACTTAATCAACAATGCTTTAAAATTTACCCAAAACGGACATGTAAATGTAATTGCCAAATTATATTCGCAAGAAGAAGATAATGCAACAGTATATTTCGAAATTGTTGATACCGGGATAGGAATTCCAGAAGACAAGCTTCAATCTGTCTTTGAAAGCTTTTCTCAAGGTTCTATAGAAGTAAACAGAAAATATGGAGGAACAGGCCTTGGCCTTACTATTGTAAAAAAATTAATAGAACTTTTAGGAGGCGAGATAAAACTAAAAAGTGAAGTAGGTAAAGGCTCTACTTTTACCTTCAAATTAAATTTCAAAATTAACAACGAACCATTGGAAGTAATCGAAGAAGTAAAACCATATAACGACAAACAATTGAAAAACAAATCTATTTTATTGATCGAGGACAACAAAATCAATCAGATGATCACTCGTAAAATGCTCGAAAACAAAAACATTACCTGTGAGATTGTTGACAATGGAGAAGATGCTGTTGAGCTTTTAAAAATTAAGCGATTTGACATGATTTTAATGGATGTCCATCTTCCTGGTATTAATGGAACTACAGCAACCAAATTGATTCGCGAATTTGACAAAGCGACTCCAATTATAGCTTTAACAGCAATTTCGCTCGACGAAAACCGCGATATGCTTCTTTCTTTTGGAATGGATGATGTAATTACAAAACCTTTTGTTCCAGACGATTTCTATAGCACTATTGCTAAGTTTTTTAATTAGCTAAGGTTCTAAGTTTTCTTTTACATACTCTAAAATCGTAGCATCGAAGTCTTGCTGATGGTTAATGAAAGAGCTTTTTATTGGCAGATAATATAATTGATCAACCAATTCGGAGTCTTTCAAGCGAACATAATCTTTCTCAGTTGTAATGATTTTTCTTCCGTTTGCTTTGCGTAGAATTGAATCTAAATCTGCATCAGAAAAATGATGATGATCTGGAAAAGTAAGACATTCGTCACTCTCATTTTTTAAATAATCAAAAAATGGTTTTGGTTTTGCAATTCCAGCCAGCAACAATTTTGATTCTGATTTAATTTCGTTGACAGCAATTTTTTCATTTTTACCGAAAATGACCATATCATAATCTATAAAAGTAAAAAAGACTTGCTGTACAGCATTTAACTTCAATTTCAATCTAATTTTTGTCTGCTCTTCTTCAGTCAATATTTTAGGGCATTTTGTCACCACAACAATATTGGCTCTTTCTGCTCCGTTCCTGCTTTCCCTCAAATTTCCAGTTGGCAGCATAAAATCATCCGCATACAAATCTCCATAAGAAGTCAGCAGAATATAAAAACCAGCCTTTACTTTTCTATGCTGATAGGCATCGTCCAGCAAAATAATTTCAGGCTTTTCATCTTTCGTAAGCAATTGCTGAATTCCGTTTGTACGATTAGCATCTACGGCCACCATTACATTTGGAAATTTCTGATGAAACTGAAAAGGTTCGTCTCCCAAAATTTCAGCATTCGAATTGTCGTTAGCCAAAACAAAACCTTCCGATTTTCTTTTATAGCCACGGCTTAAAGTTGCGACTTTATATTTATCCGATAATAATCGAATTAAGTATTCTATCTGAGGCGTTTTTCCGGTTCCGCCCACGCTCAAATTTCCGACGGCAATAACAGGAAGATCAAATGAGGTCGATTTTAAAATTCCTTTATCAAAAAGAAAATTGCGGATTGAAGTAATGAATCCGTATAAAATAGCAAATGGGAAAAGTAATTTTCGAAGTAAGTTCATTTTACGAAAGTATAATTTTTTTCGTTAATTTGTTTTAGGTTTTGCACAAGTCAAACAACTTGAAACCTGAAACCAAAAACTTGAAACAAAAACTCAAAATGAAAATCAAAAATATTATATCGGTTCTTGAAGAAATGGCTCCTTTGGCTTACGCTGAAGATTTTGACAATGTTGGGCTTTTAGTTGGAGATTCCGAAACTGAATGCTCAGGTGTTTTAGTCTGTCATGATGCGTTAGAAAATGTAATTGGTGAAGCTGTTGCAAAAAACTGTAATCTTGTCGTTTGTTTTCATCCGATTCTATTTTCAGGAATTAAAAAGATTACTGGCAAAAATTATGTAGAGCGTGCCATCTTAAAAGCCATCAAAAATGATATTGCCATTTTTGCCGTCCACACCGCTCTTGATAATCATTCGCAAGGAGTCAATAAAATTTTCTGCGATGCTCTAGGATTGACAAATACAAAAATATTAGTTCCTAAAAATAATTTCATCCAAAAACTAGTCACTTATACTGTTCCAGAAAATGCCGATAAGGTTAGAAATGCAATGTTTGAAGCCGGAGCAGGAACAATTGGCAACTATGATAATTGCAGTTTTAACACTCAAGGTTTTTTTACTTTTCAAGGAAACGAAGACAGCAATCCTGTAATTGGAGAAAAAGGAAAACTTCATACTGGAGAAGAAATCAAAATCGAAGTAGTTTTTGAAAAACATCTTCAATCGCGAATTTTAAAAGCGCTTTTTGCCAATCATATTTACGAAGAAGTAGCATATGAAATTTACAATCTCGAAAATTCGCATCAAAATATTGGTTTAGGAATGATTGGTGAATTTGAAACTGAAATGGACGAAAAAGATTTTCTTCATTTTGTAAAAGATAAAATGATTGCCGACGGAATTCGTCATTCTGCTTTTTTAGGCAAAAAAATAAAAAAAGTAGCTGTCTTAGGAGGCTCTGGAAGTTTTGCTATCAGAAATGCGATAAGCGCAGGAGCTGATGCTTTTTTGACAGCTGATTTAAAATATCATCAATTTTATGAAGCCGAAAACAAGTTGCTTTTGGCAGATATTGGTCATTTTGAGAGTGAACGCTATACAAAAAATTATATTGTTGATTATCTTCGAAAAAAAATTCTTAATTTTGCAATCATTTTATCGGAAGAAAATACAAATCCAGTTAAGTACTTATAAAATATGACGAATACGAAAGAATTAAGTGTTGAGGACAAGTTAAGAGCAATATACGATTTACAGCTTATTGACTCTAGAATTGACGAAATCAGAAACGTTAGAGGAGAACTTCCTTTAGAAGTTGAAGATTTAGAAGATGAAGTTGCAGGTTTGAGCACTCGTTCAGAGAAACTGAAAGGTGAACTTGAAGTGATTGAGGAGCAAATCAAAGCAAAGAAAATTGCTATTGAGGAGCATAAAGAGGTTATTAAAAAGTACACTAAACAACAAGAATCAGTACGTAACAACAGAGAATTTAATTCTTTGACAAAAGAAGTTGAATTTCAAGAATTAGAAATTCAATTGGCCGAAAAGCAAATCAAAGAAATGAAAGCTTCTATCGAGCACAAAAAAGAAGTTATTTCTAATTTAAAAGAAAAACTTGACGCTAAGAGCTCTCATTTAAAACATAAAAAATCTGAATTAGACGCTATTATGGCTGAAACTCAGAAAGAAGAAGCATTCTTAACTGAAAAGTCTGCTGAATTTGCTGCACAAATCGAAGAAAGATTATTGGCAGCTTACAACAGAATCAGAAGCAGTGTTCGTAACGGATTAGCTGTAGTTTCTATCGAAAGAGGAGCTTCTGCTGGATCTTTCTTTACAATTCCACCTCAAACTCAGGTTGAAATTGCGTCAAGAAAGAAAATCATCACTGATGAGCACTCTGGAAGAATTTTAGTTGATACGCAATTAGCTGAAGAAGAAAAAGAAAAAATGGAACAATTGTTCGCAAAATTCTAAATATCAAGTCCCGATTAAATCGGGACTTTTTTTTTGCTTTTATTTTTGCTGTAATTCCACTAATTATCACTATTTACTTTTTTTATCTATTAATACTGAGAATAAAAATTCGTGCTCATTTGTGTAATTCGTGACAGACCTTTTTTTTACCTTTAGAAAAAAATTTAAGTTTTGGGAATTAAAAAAGGCATTCGTTTTATCACATTAAAATCAGTTGGATCTTATATTAACTTTTTGAGTTATGTGCGTCCGCAAAAGGCTATGGAACTTTCTTATGCTCTTTTTAGCCAGCCACGAATTGGGCGATTAAAAAAAGAAGAGCTTCCAAAAGTTTTGCGACATGCTGAAACAGAAATATTTCATCATAACGAACATCATTTTCAAACTTATGTTTGGAAAGGAAATGAAACTAAGATTCTTTTAGTCCACGGTTGGGAAAGCAATGCTGCACGCTGGAAAAAAACTTTGCCTCATCTTCAAAAATCTGGTAGCACAATAATTGCCATTGATGCGCCTGCACATGGACAAAGCAGCGGAAAAGAATTTAATGTGCCGCTTTATGCCGAATTCATCAATAAAGCGGTAGAAAAATATCAACCCGAAATTATTATTGGACATTCTATTGGGGGCGCTGCTTGTGTTTATCATCAATACTTATTTCCGAATACAAGCATTAACAAAATGGTTATTCTTGGCGCTCCTTCTGACTTAAAGACTTTGATTGATAATTATATTTCGATGCTTAGTTTGAATAGAAGAATGCTACCTCTTTTGGAAAGCAAATTCATAAATCGATTCAATTTTAAATTAGAAGACTTTTCAGGACAAAAATTCGCATCAGAAATTACTATTCCTGGTTTCATTGCTCATGATACTTCAGACAAAATTGTTGCTTTCGCAGAAGGAAAAAAAATAGCGCAAGGTTGGAAAAACAGTCAATTTATTGAAACTAGCGGTTTAGGTCACGGTATGCATGATGATGATTTGTATAATAAAGTGATTGAGTTTCTTTTTGAAGGTTCTGAACCATTAAGTCGCTAAGACACTAAGTTTTTCAAATCCAAAATCTACAATTAAAATGATAGCTGTAATTTTTGAAGTTATTCCTAATGAAGGAAAAAAAGAAGAATATCTGGATATCGCAGCGAGTCTGCGTCCGGAATTAGATAATGTTGAAGGATTTATTTCGATAGAACGATTTCAAAGTCTCTCCGATTCTTCAAAAGTGTTGTCTTTATCTTTTTGGCGAGATGAGGAAAGCATTCAGCAATGGCGAAATCTTGAAATGCATCGTGCCGCACAGGCAAAAGGAAGAAATGAAGTTTTTAAAGATTTTCATTTAAGAATTGCATCTGTAGTTCGTGATTACGGAATGTTCGACAGAAAAGAAACTCCAGAAGATAGTTCCATTTTTCATGATTCGTAGAAAAAAGATGCTAAGATTCTAAGTTTCTAAGTTTTTTCTAAAATCTAAAGTCTAAAATCTAAAGTCTGAGATCTAAAGTCTGAAATCTAAAATTCTAAGAAGTCTAAACTTTTAGCTACTTTTGCAGTATGGAAGAAAATTTAAAACGTCTTAATAAATTTATTGCTGAAACGGGCTTTTGTTCTCGTCGCGAAGCCGATAAATTAATTGAAGAAGGACGCGTAACAATAAATGGTGCTGTGCCGGAAATGGGAACGAAAGTTTCGCCAGAGGATGAAGTGCGCGTTGACGGAAAATTAATCGTTGAGAAAAACGAAAAAATGATCTATTTGGCATTCAATAAACCTGTCGGAATTGAATGCACGACCAATCTTGAAGTAAAAAATAATATTGTTGATTATATTAATTATCCGAAACGAATTTTCCCGATTGGAAGATTGGACAAAGCCAGTGAAGGTTTGATTTTTATGACCAATGACGGCGATATCGTAAACAAGATTCTTCGAGCCAGAAATAACCATGAAAAAGAATATACGGTTACGGTAAACAAACCGATCACTGAACGTTTTATTCAGAGAATGGGAAATGGAGTTCCGATTTTAGATACGGTTACTAAAAAATGTAAAGTCGAGCAGATCAGCAAATACACTTTTAAGATTATACTAACTCAGGGATTAAACCGTCAGATTAGAAGAATGTCTGAATACTTAGGTTATGAAGTTACGGCCTTAAAACGTATTAGAATCATTAATATCTCTTTGGACGTTCCGGTTGGCCGTTATCGTGAATTAACCGATGCTGAAATAAAAGAATTAAATCAGTTAATTGAACCTTCTAGTAAAACGGAAGAGGCTAGTTTTCCTAAGGTTGAAAGTTCGGCTTCAAGCGCAACTCCAACTAGAAGAAAAGCATTTATTTCAAAACACGATCCTCGATTTAAAAAAAGAGGTGATAATAAATAAAGAAAATCCCATTCGTTTAATATGAATGGGACTTTTTGTTATTTCTTTTCTTTATCCAAAAACTCATAATACAAAGCTTTTGACAAAAAACTTGAGTTTTGATAATTCAAAATCAATTCTTCTCTTACTGCTTCTACATATTTTCCATCCAGATTATTCTTTTGCAAATATTCACGACGAGCATCATCGTTGAAATTCAAACCGCTTAAAAAAACAGGTTCTACTCCTTTGTTTACAGAGATATTGTAATTTGTAATAAGGCTTCCCCAATTAATATAACTACACAAAAGAATTGTTCCGTAGAAATACCAAACCATCTGATTGAAAAGATAAGCGTTCGTTTTTTGTTTTCTTATCTTTTGAAATGAAACCACTAATCCGATAACAGCTAAAATTAAAAAAGCATAAACTCCAAGACGTTTGTATGTTAGGCCATAAAAAGAAACATACTCTGTATTCTTAACCATAGCACTCACAATTAAAACCAGATTTAAAACAAGCCAGGTTTTTGCCAAATTCTTTAAAGTTTTGGCTTTTTCATCAAAATTGAATCCGCCTTTAAAGTAAAACAAGATTACTCCAACTGCCATAAGAATTGAAAAAATTACAGCATTTACACGTTCGTGTGTATCTGCACTTAAATTTGTTTTTTCTACTGCTTCAAAAAACTGTTCATAGTTATAAGTTCCAATAAAAACCAAAAGCATGATATTTAGGAAAAACAATGTAATTTCTCCACTTTTCCTTTCGAAGTCCAAATCAAGAAATGAAAATGTGTTTCGGTTTTTAACTTCAGAAACATTTGTGAAATCGTTATTCAATTTTGGATTGAATTCATAACAAGCATCTGGAACCCAATAATTCCAAAAACTGAACGAGATATAAAACCCTAAAATACACATTGCAATTAATTGCGGCAGATTGATATCTAACTCATAATCTGTAAATAATGAAGAGAAATGATCGCTTCCGAAAGAGTAAACGATAAAAAACAATCCTAAAAATAGTATTGGAATAACTACAAACGCCACTAATTTTTTAGCAAAATCGTTATGAATTTTTCTTTCTGGAAGCCATTGGCTGAAAAGAAAAATACGTCCTACTGATGTAAATCCGTTTAAAATTATTAACGGAAAGATTTGAATCGTTTTGAGTTCGTCATCTTGAGTTTTAAATTGCAAAAACAGAATTGATAATGCTAAAGCAAAAAACGATGCTGCATCTCCATACCAAGCAAAAGCAAAACATGACAGAATAGAAGTCATTACCAAAATAAGGTGTGATCTGTCTACAAGCTTTTCTTGAAAGAAATAGCTAATTAAAAGCGTTAGCAAAACGCCAAAAATAGAAATATTGATACCGACAGATTCATTGTAAAAAAGCAGTATAAAAACCGCTGTACATGCGAAGATAATTTGATGTTTTTTCATGATTTTAGTTTTTAAAAGTACTTTGCAATTCAAAGTTTTTGGATAAAAAATTTTAGTTTCTAAGATTTCATTAATTTTTCGAGGTAAGAAAGGTGCTCTTTGAACGCCGCGCGGCCAAGCGGTGTTACCTGATAAGATGTTTTTGGCTTTTTGCCCACAAATTCTTTCTTAATCTCGATATATTCAGATTTCTCCAATGCGGAAGAATGACTCGCTAAATTACCATCTGTGATATTCAAAAGCGTTTTCATCTCGGTAAAATCTACCCAGTCATTAACCATCAGAACGGACATAATGCCCAGTCTGACACGGCTTTCGAAATCTTTATTTAGTTTGTCAATAATTCCCATTCAATTATTTGTATTTTTTGAACATTACCAATCCGTATAAGATATGAAGAATTCCGAATCCAAGAATCCAGAAAATCAATCCATATCCGATATAGAAAAGAGCAATTAATCCTAAACAAAGTTCGCAGAAACCTAAATATTTTACATCAGAAAAAGTATATTTTTCTGCATTAATAAGTGCCAAACCATAAAACAGCAAAGTAGATGGCGCAACCAATCCGAAGTAACCGTGATACATCATCGCTAGACAGAATACACCTCCTGCAAAAAGCGGAACTGTTAAGTTGAATAGCATTTTTTTTGTTGCAGATGTCCAAATTGGCAAATTGTATTTTCGGCTTTTTCTAATAGTGAAAAAGATTCCGAATGCAAATGCGCAAACTAAAATTCCGATCCCAATCCAGAATAATTCCGAAACCAAATTGGCAGAATACAATCTATGCTCGTCGGTCAAATAATCCATTCCATTTGCTTTGAACAACTGGCATACATAGATCCCACCAATTAAAGCCGAAAGACCTGCGAAAACTCCTGAAAGTCCGCTTAACGATATAAATCTGGAAGAGCGCTCCATCATGGAACGAATATGTGCTAAATCTTCTTGGTGCTTTTGATTCATAATTAAAGTACTTTGCGTTACAAAGTTATTATTTATTTTGAATTGGCAAATAAAAAACGTGAAAAAAATAATTGTTTTATATCTTAATCTGTACTCTGCCTTTTTAAATGTATAATCCCTACGGGATATCTTATGCGGGTATTTTGGGTTACCAATATTTAACTCCTAGCGGAGTTATCTCGGAGAGATTAAATATTGGCGCGCAAATTAATTTAATATTTGCCTTTTTGCCTGCCGAAGCCTACCGATATTTCACTCCTAGCGGGGTTATCTCGGAGAGATTAAATATTGGTAGAACAATAATTTACGTCGTTTTTTTTGTCCCGTAGGGACTATATTTAAAAGATATCCAACAAGACCTAACAGGTTTTAAAAACCTGTTAGGTCTCTCCGTAAAGTTGCGTGAGGGATAGTAGCAAGCTACCGAAGTAGCGCGGATAGCCCGACCCCGACCCGTTGAGAGGGCGCATAAGCGAAAGTATATTTGCCCTCTCGATGGGTCGGGGTCACGCCCAAGATATAAAAACGAAAAAGCCCATTCTTAACGAGTAGGCTTTACATATTTAAAGTTTTAGAACCATCTTCTGCGTTTGAACAAAAAGACTCCAAAAGTGGATAGAATTATTGAAACTAAAAGTAAGATCCAGATGCCGTATTTGCTTTCTTCTAATCCGTTTGGGACGTTCATTCCGTACAAACTGGCGATTAGGGTTGGAATCATCAAAATGATTGAAATTGATGTCATTTGCTTCATGATGTTATTCATATTGTTTGAAATTACCGAAGCATAGGCATCCATCATTCCAGTTAAGATGTTGTTGTAAATATTGGCTGTGTCTTGCGCCTGATTTAATTCGATTTCAACATCTTCCAATAATTCGGGATCGTAACTAGCCTTGTGCGCTTTTAGATTTTTGATTCTTTGAAACAAAACGTCATTTGCTTTTAGCGACGTGATGAAGAATACAAAACATTTTTCGATTTGAAGCAGTGCCTGCAATTCTTCGTTTTTGATCGATTTCTCTAAATTATCTTCGGCTAATTTTATTTTCTGGTTGATTTGTTTCAGGTATTTTAAATACCATACGCTTGAAGACAAAAGCAATCTTAAAACTAAATTGAAGTTATCTTCTATGTCAATGTTTTTGCGCTGTGAATAAGCCACAAAATCTTTTATGATTTCTGTTTTATAAAAACTGATTGTAACGCAGATATCATCTTTAAAAATGATTCCGAGCGGAACGGTATGAAATGGAATTTTCACATCGCCGCTTTTAATAGGAATGCGCATGATAATAAGTGTCCAACCGTCTTCGATTTCGATACGAGGCCTTTCGTCGATATCCTCTATATCATTGTAAAAAGCTTCAGGAATTTGAAGTTCTTCTAATAAATAATTTTTATCTGATTCTGTTGGAGATTCGATGTGAATCCAGCAATTTGAAGTCCATTTTTGGATTTCTACCAATCCGTTGTTGTTTGTGTAAAAGGCTTTCATTTCAAAATACAGGTTTTTAGCGCAGCATTTTGAAAATTTCAAAAGCTGCTTAATTTAATACTAACGAATAATAATAATCGTCCATTTGGAGAAGTGTTATTTTTAAAGTGCTGCAAAAGTATCCTTTATTTTTAAGACCCGAAACTTTAAACTATTAATTATATATTAAAATGGCTTTTTCTGTTAGATTTCTAAACACATAGAAACATAGATATTCTAAATGCAGAAAAGACGCTTCACTTTTTGTAAATAAACATAGCGTAGCTATGCGAGAGAAATTTGTTTCTCTTTTATATTCTTTTTAGAAACCAATTCTATGTTTCTATGTGTTTAATTTTGCGATTACTCAATAAAAAAAGCCTGCTCGATAGAACAGGCTTTCATAATATTAAAAAAAGAAATTATTGATTTCTTGCGCTTCTCATTTTTCTTGCTAAAAGTGTATTTTTAAGCAGCATTGCAATTGTCATTGGTCCTACTCCACCTGGAACTGGTGTAATGAACGATGCTTTTTTACTCACGCCGTCAAAATCAACGTCACCTTTAATAACATATCCTTTTGGGTTTGAAGCGTCGTCTACGCGAGTAATTCCAACGTCAATGACGGTTACTCCTTCTTTTACCATATCTGCTTTTAAAAATTCTGGAACTCCTAAAGCTGTAATGATAATATCTGCATTTTTGGTGAACTCTGCCAAGTCTTTAGTTCGACTGTGCGTTAATGTAACTGTAGAATCTCCTGGATTTCCTTTACGACTCATCAAGATGCTCATTGGACGCCCAACGATGTGGCTTCTTCCGATTACAACAGTATGTTTTCCTGAAGTCTCAACTTTATAACGCTCCAACAATTCCATAATTCCAAATGGTGTTGCTGGAATAAAACTTTCCATTTCCAAAGCCATTCTACCAAAGTTTGTTGGGTGGAATCCGTCAACATCTTTATCTGGATCGATTGCTAATAAGATTTTTTGCTCGTCGATATGTTTTGGCAATGGTAACTGAACGATGTATCCGTCAAGATTATCGTCTTCGTTCAATTCCTTAATTTTTGCTAAAAGCTCCTCTTCTGTAATCGTTTCTGGTAAAGCAACCAAAGTTGAATCAAAACCGATTTCTTGGCATGATTTTACTTTACTTCCCACGTAAGTTAAACTTGCTCCGTTGTTTCCCACTAAAACTGCTGCTAAATGAGGCACTTTTCCTCCCGCTGCTTTTATGGATTGAACTTCGGCTGCAATTTCGTTTTTAATGTCGTTAGATGTTTTTTTACCGTCTAGTAGCTGCATGTGTTGTGTTTATTTTGTTTCAAGTTTAAAGTTTCACGTTACTGGCGAAACTTAATAGTTATGTAATTAAAAAAGTTTCAAGTTTTGGCCTCTTAATTTGAACCCTTAAACTTGAAACTTTGTCTTATTTTATCTCGGCATTCCTCCTGGCATACCACCCGGCATCCCTTTCATACCTCCCATCATTTTCATCAGATTTTTTCCGCCTGGGCCTTGCATCATCTTCATCATCTTGCTCATTTGGTCAAACTGCTTCATAAGCTGATTTACTTGCTCGACTTTAGTTCCCGAACCTTTCGCGATTCTGGCTTTTCTTTTCACGTCGATAATGGCTGGTTTGCTTCTTTCAGCTGGCGTCATCGAATAAATGATCGCTTCGATATGTTTGAAAGCATCGTCTTCAATTTCTACATCTTTCATGGCTTTTGAAGCTCCTGGTATCATTCCAACCAAGTCTTTCATGTTACCCATTTTCTTCACTTGCTGAATCTGCGTTAAGAAATCATCAAAACCAAATTCGTTTTTAGCGATTTTCTTTTGAAGTTTTCTTGCTTCTTCTTCGTCAAATTGCTCCTGAGCTCTTTCAACAAGAGACACAACGTCTCCCATTCCTAAGATTCTCTCAGCCATACGATCTGGGTAGAAAATGTCAATTGCTTCCATTTTCTCTCCTGTACCTACAAACTTGATTGGTTTGTTTACAACCGATTTGATTGAAAGTGCTGCTCCACCTCGAGTATCACCATCTAATTTTGTTAAGATAACTCCATCAAAATTCAAGATATCGTTGAAAGCTTTTGCTGTATTTACAGCGTCTTGTCCTGTCATAGAATCGACAACGAACAATGTTTCTTGAGGCTGAATTGCTTTGTGTACGCGAGCAATTTCGTCCATCATTTCCTGATCTACTGCCAAACGACCTGCTGTATCGACGATTACAACATTGAATCCGTTTGCTTTGGCGTGTTTGATTGCGTTTTGAGCAATCTCTACAGGATTTTTATTTTCTGGTTCTGAGTAAACCTCAACACCTATTTGATCTCCTACAACATGCAACTGATTAATCGCCGCTGGACGGTAGATATCACAAGCTACAAGAAGTGGTTTCTTGTTTTTCTTTGTTTTTAAGAAATTAGCTAATTTTCCTGAGAAAGTAGTTTTACCAGAACCTTGAAGTCCTGACATTAAAATAACCGTTGGATTTCCTGATAAGTTAACACCAGCAACATCTCCTCCCATTAATTCAGTCAACTCATCTTTTACCAGTTTTACTAATAATTGTCCTGGCTGTAATGTTGTCAATACATCTTGACCAATTGCTTTGTCTTTTACTCTTGCTGTAAAATCTTTAGCAATTTTAAAGTTAACATCGGCATCAAGTAATGCACGACGAACTTCTTTTAAGGTATCAGCAACGTTTACTTCTGTAATTTTACCGTGCCCTTTTAATATATGGAACGCTTTATCTAACTTATCACTTAAATTATCAAACATATCATTTTCTTTATATGAAGTGCAAAGATAATCTAATTAGATATTTCAGGCAATTTATTTTTTAAGGTTCAAAGTGGCAAAGTAACAAAGGCGCAAAGTTTTTTCTTTGCTGCTAATTACACCAATTTCACTGATTATTTCTCTCGCAGATTTAGCAGATGATTCAAATTTCTATTTTAAATAATTAAAAATTTAAATCTGCTAAAATCTGCAGAATCTGCGCGAAATAAATCTTTTTAATCCTTTTAATCTGTGGCAAACAAAAAAAGGCGCAAAGAATAAAAACCTTTGCGCCTTTGTGCCTTCGTGGCCATATCTTTTTAGAACTGGAAATAAATAAACGGCTGTGAACCGGCTACTGCTGTCGCATAAACAATCCAGTATACAAATCCTAAGATTATTGCTTTTATCAGTAATGGCGTTTTGTCGAAAACAGATTTCATTCCGTTTGTGAAAGTTTCTGGCAAGAAATGCCAAACATAACCAAACAACATTAATCCGAAAACATTTTTATATCCAAGAACAATTGTTTTCCAAAGTTCTGGTTCGAAAGTCAATTGTCCGATATTATTAATTACTTGTAATGCTGTTTCAAAATCTCTTGCTCGGAAAAAGATCCAACAGAAAACTACAAAGTGAAATGTAATTACGATTGAGAAAAATCTCCATAAGAAATTCGGACTTTTATCTTTTTTGGATGGAAAAAATTCCATGAATATTTTATGAACCGCCAAAGCCAATCCGTGAAGCGCTCCCCAAACAATAAACTGCGCTCCTGCTCCGTGCCACAAACCTCCTAAAAGCATTGTGGTAAACAAGTTAAAATTGGTTACTAAGGTTTGTTTTATTTTGCTTGACAGTAAAAACGACAAAGCAAAAATTAAAATACTGCTTCCTGCAATGATAAGCGGAATTATACTTTCGTTATAACAAGACATTCCCCAAAGCAATAATCCGAAGAAGAATAAACTTGGGAACAAAAATCCTGCGAAAGAACCTTCACGATTTCCACCAATTGAAATGTATAAAAAGTCTTTTAACCAAGTCGAAAGCGAAATGTGCCATCTTCTCCAGAAATCGGTAATCGAAGTTGATTTATATGGTGTTCTAAAGTTGACTGGCAATTTAAATCCAAGCAATAATGCAATACCAATTGCCATATCTGAATATCCTGAGAAATCGCAGTAAATCTGAATGGCATATCCGTACGATGCCATTAAGTTTTCGAAAGAAGTATAACTCATTGGCGTATCAAAAACACGATCAACAAAGTTTACCGAGATATAATTTGAGATTACGGTTTTCTTTATTAAACCTCCAATAATCAAAAACAAGGCATTGTTTACGTCTTGTTTTGTCAAATTTAATTTTTGATAAATCTGAGGAAGAAAATCTTTTGCGCGCACAATTGGCCCAGCAACTAATTGCGGGAAAAACGAAACGAAGAATAAATATTCGATGTAGTTTTTTGTCGGTTTGATTTCTTCTCTATAAATCTCAATAATATAACTCATCGATTGGAACGTATAAAACGAAATTCCAACAGGAAGAAAAACATTATGCAGTTCAAAATTACCATGAAACATATCGTTGTATGTCCCAATCAAAAAGTTCATGTATTTGAAATAGCCCAAAAGCGCCAAATTCAAAATAACACTTATCACCAAGTAAAATTTCTTGACGCTGTCTCTGCTTTCTCTGTAAATAATTTGGCTCAAACCATAATCTACAACCGATGAAAGCAATAAAAGAAGGAAGTAAATTCCACTTGATTTATAGTAAAAGAACAATGAGAAGAGGATAACATACGTTAATCTCAAATAAAATGTTTTGCGTAAAAAACCATACACAAAATAGAAAACCAGAAATAAACCTAAGAATAAACCGGTATTAAATAAAAGTTTTTCGTCTTCATTATAAATGAACCAACTTTTAACTTGTTCTATTGTAATTGCACCAAAGTTTTGAATGAACCAATTATTAATGCTCTCTATTGTCGTCAACTTACTTCTTTAATTTAAAATTATCGTATGATCTTAAAATCGCTTGAGTAAACAAATCTCCCTGTTTCTCGTATCCTTTTTTTGAATAATGAACCCAATCTGGCCCAATTAATCCTTGCACTTTTAATTGTCTGATTCCGCTCATGCCTCCAAATTCGTCGTACAAATCCCAAACCGCAAGACCATCTTTCTGAGCTATATCTATAATTTGTCTCGCATAATTATCAATATAAGTATTGGGCTTTCTTCTTAGCAATGATGGCGGAGGTGTCATTACAATTATCGGTGCATCTATTTTTTGTGCTCTGATATTATTAATAAATTCTCGTAATTCTTTAATATAATTTTCCGAATCCAGATGATCATAGCTTTCATTTGTTCCCAGTGAAAAAACCAGCAGATCGGGATGCAATGATTTCAATTGTTCAAAGAATAATGGATATTTATTGTAATCTGAATATTTAGCTCCGTTTACTCCAATTCCACTATAAATAATACCAGGAGTATCTTTTTCCAATACAATTCCGTTTAACTCATAATCCTTTGCTTCTTTGTTCGGAATCAAGAATATTCGGCTTAAAGCATTTTCCGAGTTGTAATAATGCGAAAAAGAATCTGATTCGATTGCTAACGGAACAAACTCTGACATTGAAATGGTCTTTGCTCTAGTTTCGTTTGTGGCAATTTTTAATGTTCTTCCTGCACGAATATTATTCCCTTTTAAACGATTGTCTCTTTTAATTTCAGCAATTGAAACATTGTATTTGTCTGCAATGGTCCCAAGTACTTCGCCTTTTTTAATCTTATGGGTAATAACTCTTCGCTCGGTTGTCTGAATAGAATTGATTTTAGACGAAATTGCCAAATCGAACATATTCTGATTCTGGGGCGTAATAATTTTTATTGTATTGAATTTATACGCTGGATCTTTAACATTCATTTCCAGAACAAATCCGCCAGAATCTCTCCAAAGGCCAATTCCGCTTATCCCAATCGGGCATTGTTTAAATGGGTGAATATTTCTATAGCTTTCCCAAGTTCTGTTAGATCGAAAACGTTCGTTGTAAGATCCATTTGTTTTGGCCAATTGATATGGAAATACTAAACCACGCCCAGCATTACCAAACCTCTGCTGCAATTTTTTTCTGATTTCATTGGTCATCAAGTCGCCTTGAATATGCGAATCGCCAATATGCACAATATTGATTTTTTGATTCTTCTGATCTTCGTTTTTTTCTAGTTTTTCAAAAAAATCACTTATCGCTTTTGCGTTATAAATCTGGCCATCAGAAGGAGCATCAATTGCTGCTGTATCCACTTTTTGAATCATACTTTTGGGTGTTGGCTGTACGTCTGTTTTAGGAGTTTTATCATTTGTTGTAAAAAAAAGACAACAAAAGAAAACCATAAGTTTATTTATCATACACTATCTTTTGTTACTGAAATAGAATCGGGTCTAGCTCTTTTTACTGGTTTTGGCTTAGTCCCTTCAGCATCTCTTTTTTGTCTGAGTACTTTATATTCTTCGTATCCTTTATTCAATTGTCCGTAAAGCAAATTACCAATTGCTTTTGCGCCACGCTGGTTAAAGTGCGTATAATCTTTATTTGCTTTTGCCGGAGTTTCGTCAACCCACTTTATCATAGAGCCGTCTCCACCCATCAAAGTATATAAGTTTACAAACCCTGCATGAGTTTCTAAAGCATAATGTTTTTGCGCTTTCATTAAAGGAACTACCGCTGAATCGGTTTTCATTTCCAAATCATATTTAGTCGATTTATCAGCAGTTGAAACGATTAAAATTGAAACACCAGGGAACGATTCTTTAATTTTATTAACGGTCTTTGTCATTCCTCTTTCATACCAAGAATAATTTTTAGTTCCGTAATTTAAAACGTTGGTTCCGTAATGAAGGATAACCAAGTCATATTTCAAACTATTATTGAAAGCCCTCATTACATCAGCATTGAACATCGAAATCGGAAGTCCTGAATTTCCTCTCTGAGAAAAATTATCTACGTGAACTCCGCTTCCGTTATCAAAATTAAAACCGTAAATCGGAATTGAATCTGCCTGAACAAAATTAGCTTTAAAAGCTTTTAAACTTCCCGATGAAACTTTTAACGTGTTCACTAAATTATTTGGAGAAAGGCTTTTCTTAATTGTATCTTTTCCGATAATGAAATTCACTTTTCCTGTTTTAGTAGCACGCCCATAAAACAATGTGGCGTTATCTAAAGAAGTTGAATATTTGTTCAATCCAGCTTCGTACTGAACCCAAGTCGGATTAGATTTATCATTTGCAAAAAACACATGTCCGTTAACTCCGAAAGGACTTGTCGGTCTTTTTACATTTAAGTAAGATTGCGTTTTCCAGTTTTTAGAATAAGTTGATTTTACAGAACCTCTCGAAGCAGCAGATTCTGAAGTAATAGGAACAAATCCAACTCCATTTCCTCCAAAACGTTCTTGATAATTGGCACGAACATCTTGAACGATTAAATCGCCATCAGTCATAGAATCTCCATAATAAGCGATTCTAACTTTGTTCTGCGGATTTTTCTCTAGCTGATACAGTTTCTCGTAAAAAGAAATCAGGTATTGATATCCTTTATAATTTTCGAATGTTTCAGCAGGAAATTCAATTCCTTCAGTTTCATCAAAAACAATTTTCTGCTGATTCAGTTCTTTTTCACTTTCAGCAATACTGTCTTTGTCCAGAGAAAGAGAATCTTCTGCCACAGATTCTAAAAGCAGACTGTCTATTAATATATTTTTAGAATCTAACTTACTCTCAGAAAATATTTTGTCTGGAAGGACTTGTTTGAATCCAATAAAAGCAACCAATGCCAAAGCAACAATCGCAAAAGACTGAAAAAAATAAGATTTTGTGTTCACTTAATAATTATAAAAAATATGAAGGACTGCATTCAAAAATTAAACCAATTCAATAATGTTTAATCTACAGCAGAAAAAATTTGTGCAAAGATAGAATAACATTTTGTTTCTATTTCATTTTAACAAGAAAGTAGAACAAAAAAAAGAGGTTAGAAAATTCTAACCTCCTTATCAAAAAAAAAATAAAAAAAACAAAGCTAATGATTGACTAGATTTTTGATGTTTTATTTAAGAGTACATTTTATAAAACAAACTATTCGAGATTAATACTCTTTATTAGAATGTAGTAGTGCTATTTGCCTGGTAAGCGAAATTAAAAGTGTAGTATGGCGACTCAGAAGTTAATGTTGGACTTGCAGGTGCATCTTTATAATAACTCAATATTTCAAATTTTGCATATTTACCATCGTGTGTTTTTACTACAAATACTTTTCCTGCAATAGGAGAAATAATATGAGTTTCTGCATTATAAGAATACCAACCTTTTCCGCTTCCTGTCGGAATTGAATAAACTGTTGATGCATCTTGAGCAAAAGTACTTGCCGCAGGAAATGCAGTTACACTAGCAAATGTACCAGACACAATGCTTACTGCGCCAGATCCTGTTCTTTCTGGTTCATCTGTAAGACCAATTTTAGCTCCTCCATTTACAATGATTGTAGTCCCACGGAAAGCAATATCCCAGCTATTATCTGTTACCAACTTATTTTGAGAAAAACTAAATTTTGCAAATGCGCCACCTGCTGGTTGTCCCTGCCCGCCTGTCTGCGGCGCAGCAATATTAGAAACTTTTGTAGTTACTACTGGTACTACTTCATTTTTATCGTCATCGCTACTACAAGATACTGTAAAAATAAATAATGCTAAAAGCGAAAGCTGTAAGAATTTTGTTTTCATTTTGAAAAGGTGTTAAATAAATATTGATTAAAAATTATATTGAATTCGTACAAAAAACTGTCGTCCTGCCAGGTTGCTAATTTGGCTAGGATCTGTAAAATCAAATAAATTATTAGCTCCCGCTTGAAGCATAAATTTATCTCCGATATATTTTGAAATTGATAAGTTTGTCAAAAAGTAACCATCTACAAATGTGTCATATTTGTCCAGTATCTGATTACCATTGGTGTCAAACATCCCATATTTGCTTCTATAAAAAACGCGTAAGTTGATGTCGGTCTTAATTTTAGGAATAGTGTAAGCAAACTTAACATTGGCCGTATGTTTTGACCTGTTAAACAATCCAAAATAATCAGATTTTTTAATTTGAATGGTTTGTAAATCTGAGTTACGGATATATTGGTAATCTTCGAAATTATCCAGAACCGATTTGTCTTTTGCTGTTAAAAACTGATAACCAAATGATATTGATAATTGTTTTGTAAAATCATATGTTGAATTAAACTCTAAACCGTAGGTGAAAATTTTACTGATATTAAAATAACTGAAGACATTCTGACCATTATTTTTTTGAGCAACAACACGAGTATCAATTAAATTCTCTATTGAATTATAGAAAGCATTGACGTCCAATCTTAATTTATTTTTCTTATAAAAAGTTCCAAAATTGACATTAATTGAGCTTTCTGGCTTCAACGGCTCACCAAAACTTACCCCGTCAACCCTAGACAAAAGCTGTCCTTGTTCTTCAAGTTGATCTAAGCGATCTTCTGCAACGTTGTATCCTAAAACCGTATATCCAACTGATGGATTTGTAAAGTCAAAATACAATTGGCGAAAATCTGGCGCTTTATATCCATAGCCTACGGAAGACTTAAGAGAAAAGTTTTCATTAAACTTATAGTTGACTGCTAGTTTCGGACTAAACTGTGAAGCATATTCACTATGATTGTCATATCTAAATCCAGCAAGAACATTCCATTTTCCTGTCGGATTATAATCGTATTGAATATAAACATATTGCGAATTAAAATTGACTTGTTTCTCAAAATAAGTCCTGTCTAGCGTCTCATAATTTAATCCAACTCCACCAGTTAGTTTATCATTTTTCAGAGAAATTGTTGTTCGAAGTTCTGGTCGAATTAACCATTGATTGTAATAGGCACTTTCAAAAACGATATTATTCTGGTCTTTTAAAAATGAATCATTTTTATAGTTTGTAGCATAAAATTCATATTCAGAATATACTTTCGAACTCCATTTATGTTCAAATTTTAATTGCGAATTCCATTCTTTCTCTTTGGCATCCCCCGTATAGTTTTCAGAATCTATAATTGCTCTATTATCCATTTTCATATCATAAAAACGGTTATTCACAATTAATTTTAGATTCTCCGAAAAGTCGTAATATATCTTAGGCTGAATAGTAAAATTGTAAAATGGTTCTAGATTCTTTAACGGTGTATTTTTATCTAAATCATAACCTTCTGTAGAATAAAAATTAGCAAAAAGATTAGCTGAGAATTTCTTCTTTTTCCACAGCAAATTTGTATTGGCATCACTGGTGTTAAAAGTTGCATATCGATAAGAAAGACTACCTGTAAACATATCTTTTTTTGGTCTTTTTGTAATTACGTTTATCACTCCTCCCATTGCTTCAGAACCATATAATGCAGAAGAAGCGCCTTTAACAATTTCGATTCTTTCTATATTCCCTACTGAAACCCTTGATAAATCTAAAACACCAGAACTTCTCCCTACTAATGGTACACCGTCAATTAAAATCATGGTATAAGCGGCATCCAATCCCTGCATTTGAATTCCTTCAAAACCACTTTCGTCTGGAATTAAAATAATACCGGTCTGTTCGCTTAAAATTTCATTTAATCTTGTAACGCCTGACTTCATAATAGCTTCAGATGTAATAATTGTCATGGGTAAAGGCAATGACGAAAGCACTCTTTCCGTTCTAGTTGCAGTAGTAACTTTAACTTCTGATAATTCATTTGTTTCGACACTATCTTTTTGAACCTCTTGAGAAACAGAAATTTGACAAAAAAGCACAACAGTAAAAAGAGTTATTTTAAAATTCATTATTTTTATTCAGTCTTAATAATCGATGCAAATATATAACTATTTTTAATTGTTCTAAATAAAATTTATATATTTGCGAAAATTTAAACAAAACAATAAGTTATGATTTCAAAAAGCCTTTTTTTGTCAGCCGCTATGGCTTTAACATGTGGTCTTGGTTTTAGTCAGGACAAAAAACAACAAGACATAAAATCTATTAAATCAATGTGTGGTTGTTATGAGGTAAAGTTTAACTTCACAGAAACTTTCTCATATCCAAAAGATTCTCTTACTTATAAACCTTCTGAAACGAAACACGAATCTGCCTTAGAATGGGTAGAGTTATTAGAAGACACTCCTAACAAAATTGTGATGCAGCACTTATTGATTGTAAGCGACGATATGATTATCAAACACTGGAGACAAGATTGGCTATACGAAAACACAGACTTATATACATTTGACAAAGGCAATTCTTGGAAATACAAGAAATTAGACAAAAAAGCCGTTAAAGGTCAATGGACTCAAAAAGTATATCAGGTAGATGATAGCCCAAGATATGAGGGATCTTCAACTTGGGTACATGTTGACGGACAAGATTATTGGGCAAACGTTGCTGATGCTCCACTTCCAAGAAGAGAGCAAACAAAACGTAACGATTATAATGTTTTGAAAAGAAGAAACATACACGAAATCACTGCTACGGGATGGAATCACGAACAAGACAATGATAAATTAGTTCGCGACGATACTGGGAAAGATGTTTTACTAGCTCAAGAAAAAGGATTTGATGTTTACACTAAAGTTCCAGATGTAAAATGCATTGCTGCTCAAAAATGGTGGAAAGAAAATAATGCATTATGGAAAAACGTTCGCGATAAATGGCAAACTCTTTTTGACAGACATCAAGACTTAAACTTAGAAGCTAAAGTGGACAGAAAAGCTCTTTATTCTCTTTTATTTGATTTAAAACCAGATACTGCAAAAGCAGAAACAGATAAAATCATTGACAAATTTGTTAAGTAATTAGAATTGGTTGTTAAAACGAAAAACCCGGAGGTTTAAAAACCTTCGGGTTTTGTTGTATTGCTAAATTTAAAACAGAAACTAAAGAATCCTATCAGGTGGTAATATGGATAAATTTGCAGCAATAATGTTCTATAAATTGAAAAAGCTGGTAACTTAAATTACCAGCTTTTTACTTAAATACATTTAGTATTCATCTTCTTTAAAACCTGTTCTTTTTGTTCCAACATAATCATACTTAACACCAGGTTCGTTACTATACTCAACAGTAAATGAAATTTTATCGACAGTATGCCCTCCTTTTGATGTTCCTGCCTGTTTTTCAATTTTACCATTTGTAATCGTTACAGTTTGATTAGTCTGTCTCAGATTTGGAGTATTTGTATCAGACGCAAAATTTCCTGTACTCAAATTAATTGAATATTTGGCTTTCAAAAGTTGCGACGTGGGTTTAGTCTGAGACAAACCATTATCATCAATAAACATAGTATTGTCGTTTGCTGACGTATTGTAAGTAGAAAACCTGATAAACTTGCTTACCCCTTCTACCTTTACATTAATAAACCAATCACCTGCAAAGTCTTGCGTAGTCGTACCTCCTGCTTCAGGATCACCACCTGCATCACAAGACGCAAATGAAAACGAGATAAGAATACCGCAAAGTATTTTTATAATATTGTTTTTTAAATTTTTCATTTTCAATAATTTGTTTTTTTTATTATTTATTCCACCAAATTTTCACTGTTGCGGCTTGCAGTTCAGGAGCATTTGGGTTATAATTTCTTTCAGATAGAGGATAAGGAATTCTTTTTGGAAAAGTTCCATAAGGAACCACAACATCTGGACTTGCAGAAAAAGCAAATTGGCCACCTACATAACTTGAAATGTTTTGAGCCACTGGAGAAGTTCTCGGATAATCTGTTCTATTTTTCTCAAAAAAAGCTTCAAATCCATTTTCTGGAAAACTAGCCACCCATTTTTGAACAATAATTGCCTCTAATTTTTCATCGAATGTACCTGTTTCAGGGTAAGCGTACGTGCCACTAATAAAACTATTTGCTGTTGTAGAATTAATACCATTTTTTCTGAAGTTTTCGACTATTGCAGCGTCATATTTTGCTTTCCCGCTTAAACCAATTCTTTCTAACGCCTCTGCTTGTAAAAACAAACTTTCTTCTAATGACAATAAATAGACTGGCTTTTTAGCCCCATCATAAATAACAGCAGGTATAGACGAATTTGTCGGCCCTTTTGCATATCCTAAACTTGAATTTACGTCGTAATTTCCTTGATCTTGAAAAACATAAGCTTTTGGACTAGTATTTGCAGGATTCCAATAAATAAACGGATCTTTTCTTGGATCAGCTTTATCAGTTAAAAACTGTCCCAATGTTCTGCTCATTCTTATATTTGTTCTCGTATTTAATTTATAATTAAACTCAAACAAAGGATTTTCATAATTCGGTGATCCTGTAAAATTAGATTCCGCAGCATCAGTATCTAAGAAAGAAACATTTGGATCATTAAGTAAAGATGCAATCCCGCTGTCTGAAATCGCTTTGTTTTTTTCTGACTGTCTGATGTAAATTTTTAATTTCAGTGTGTTGGCAAATTTCTTCCAAAGTGTCATATTTCCAAGAAAAATGAAATCATCTTTACCAGGAACAGCTCCTTTTGAAACTTTTAAATCTTTAGAAAGTGCATCATCCAAGTCTTTAATCATCAATTCATATACTTCTTGACCAGTATTAAATTTAGGAGTCAATATTGTTGGATTACATCCTTCTTCGTAAGGAATATCACCATAAAAATCTGTCATTATTTGAGATGCTTGAACGTATAAAGTGGTAGCTATTAAATAATAATTCCAATTTTGTTCAGCTAAAGCCTTTCTCTGTATCATTCTTATATCGCTAAGTCCATCATACATAGTGTTCCATGCATAATTGTAGTCATTTGTCGTAATATTGTAAGAATCTATATTTCTAAATTGATTAGCACCTGATGACTGCGTGTAATATTGTGCCCAAAAACCTCCTATTATTGACATTATACCTCCTTCGGCACCAACAATACCAATAATTCCTGAAGGAAGTTGTGTTGCTAACGGAGTCTTTTCTGGAGTCAAAAGATCTGGATCTTGGTTAATATCCAAATCAGTACTGCATCCTATGAATACAGTAGATAAAATCAGTATGTTTATAATAATTTTTTTCATTTTATATTTTTTTAGAATGTTACTTTAAAACTTGCTCCATAAGATCTTTGAGAAGGATTCGTTGCAAATTCTCCAGCTTCACTCAACAATCCATCTCCATATGTTGATAATTCTGGATCCACATAAGGATTAGCTTTTGGTGTCCACATAAAAAGATTTTTCCCATATATGCTTAAACTCGCAGTTGCAATCTTAAATTTTTGCACGAATGTCGTCGGAACGTTATATGTCAAAAACAAATCTCTCAAACGAATGAATGTTTTATCGATAACATGTCCAGCTTCTATACCAGGGTTTGAAGAAGTATTCCAAAAGCTAGTCACTTTACTTGTGGTCATTGGTACTGTGTTTTCAGCATAAGTAATATTTCCTGTCGCATCTTTTACCTCTATTACAGAGTTTGGTATAATATAAGTATTCCTGTCATTGAAGGTTGTTTCTATACCATTTCCAGAAAATTCGTTAATTCTTTTTGTATAAGAATACATTTTACCACCTTGTTTCCAATCAAAACTACTACCTAATGTGAAGTTTTTATATTTAAAGTTATTTCGCAATCCCATTACAAACTTTCTCTGTGAAGTACCAACATTACTTTGATCGTTTCCAACAGTATAATAACCTGTACTAGGAGAAACAATTGGTCGTCCGTCTGGCGTTAACCTAGGGGTGAAGGCAGTAAACATACCTAAAGGCTGTCCTTTTTCTGCAACGAAATTTACTCCATACATAGATGCCAAAGTCAATTTATCTAAGCCATAAGCTATATCAAGAACCTTTGATACGTTTTTAGAAAATGTAGTGGTAAAATCCCATTGGAATTTTTTTACCTTAACTGGCACGACGTTTAAAACCACTTCAACACCTCTATTTTGAAGATCTAAAATATTATCTGTCTGTGATGTAAATCCTGTAGAAGCTGCTAATGGTCTAGAAAATAATAAGTCAGTAGTTTTTTTATGGTACACTGAGAAATCTAGATTAACCCTTTTGTTAAAAAAATTGCTTTCAAAACCTAATTCATATTCGGTGGTTCTTTCTGGTTTTAAATTTGGATTACCTAAATTTCCGCTTAACTCATATCCGTTTACGCCACCGATTGGAAGAAGAATATTTCCAAATCCTAATGCAGCATTAGCAGGAATCATAGAACTTTTTGTTTGATAATACCCCGTATCATTTCCGATTGAAGCAATACTACCTCTTAATTTAACAAAGTGCTGGGTATTGTCTAAGACAACTCCACTTAAGCTTAACGAAGGATAGAAATAGGAATTTTTGCCTTGCGGAAGTGTCGATGTCCAGTCGTTTCGACCTGTTACCGTAAGATAAATTTTTTCTTTATATGAAGCTTCAACAGAAGCAAACACACCATAACTTCTTCTTAAATAATCATCTTGAACAACAATAGGTGACAATATTGAATTTGATAATTCGTAGAAGTTTGGAACATCTAAATTTGTAACATTTGCTTTTAATGAAGACCCGCTTCTTTGGTTAGTATTAAATCCAATCATTCCATTAAAAGAAAAATCTTTGCCAACTGGAGTAACATACGTCAAATTGAAATTGGTATCTGTTTCAATATTTTCTGCTGTTTTTTCTGTAACACCACCCACTACAGGTGCTTTTGAAGCATCAGCATTTGCAGATCCTGGAAAATAATCCATTATTGCACCATATGATTTGATTTTTTCATTTCTGTAATCTCCTCCTATTTGGTACGTTGCCGTTAATTTATCAGTAATTTTATAACTCAAATTTACATTTCCGAAAAATCGATTTCCTTTAATGTTTGTTGAATTCTCTTGCAAATCCCAATATGGATTATCTACATATGGAGAGTAAAGATTACTTGGCGTATTGTATGGATTATTTTTATAATCTTTTAATCCAACAACATCAATATCTCTAGGAGTTTGCGCCAATGCTTGTGCAACTGTACCTCCTTCAGTACCACCTTGACCAGTATTAACTACATTTTGATTCTTGTTTATATAGTTAACACTCGTTCTTACAGTAAATTTGCCTGTCGAAATTCCAGCATTAATTCCTAAAGTATTTCTTTTATAAGCATCTGCTGTTGTTGGAAAAATACCGTCTGAATTAACTGTAGAAGCATTCAAAGAGAAATTAGAATTTTCGCCGCCTCCACTTATACGCATACTATTTGTAAATGTTGTACCCGTTGTGTAAAAATCTTTAATGTTACTAGGTAAAGCAACATACGGTTTAGCTTGCTGAACACCATTAATTATAGCGCCCCAAGGTCTTACTTCTCCATTATATTTTGCTCCCCATGAACCATTTTCATTACTTGCAGTATTATTGGCATTTGCAACTCCAGACCAAGTTGAATAAGAAAGCCCACTCCATCCTTGTCCAAATTCATTTTGTAAATGTGGCACTCTTGCCACTTGATTAAAGTCTGTTGAAGTTAAAAAATCGATACTGATTTTTGATTTGTTCTTTGCTGATTTTGTAGTAATTAAAACTACTCCATTTGCAGCTCTTGATCCATACAAAGCAGATGCTGCCGCGCCTTTTAGTATTGACATACTCTCAATATTATTTGGATCTAAATCACTAATACCATTTCCAGCATCAAAACTTCTAGTGCTATTAATTGATTTCCCATCGGCTGTTGTACCGCCACCATTACTACTATTATTGATAGGTGTTCCATCAACAACATATAGCGGACTGCTATTGGATAATGAATTAAAACCTCGAATAACAACCTTAGAGGAGGCTCCTGCTTGTGCAGGTGTTGTTATATCTGCACCCGCTACTTTTCCAGAAAGGGATTCAAATACATTAACATTGGTAACATCAGTCAAATCTTTGGCACTTACACTAGAAGTAGCATAACCAAGAGATCTTTTTTGTTTTTTAATCCCCATGGCAGTAGTGACAACAACACTTTCTAATTCTTGCGCTCCTGCATCTAACATTTTTACATTTATAACTGATGAATTTGCCGTAATTTCACTAGTTTTCATTCCAATGTAACTAAACACTAACACTTGATTTGATGATGCCTTAATCATATACTTTCCATCAAAATCAGTTTGAGTTCCCAATTTTGTACCCTTAACTAAGACACTAACACCAGGCAAAGGTATTCCCGCATTGTCCGAAACCACTCCTGTAATTTTTTTCTCCTGAGCAATGCTTGACTGCAGAATCAGAATGAAAAAAAGCATCATAAGTCCTTTTAATTTTTGTTTCATTATTTTGTTTTTTTAATTAGAGAGGGCGAACTTAAAAAATTAAAATAATTTTAACAAGAATCTATTTACTTTTAACATTATAATTTGAAATATTAATACTACAAATTACGTACTAAATAGCTTATGCGATATTAAAAAAGTTTTTTATGATAGCTTTTGGAGGAGGAAATTAATTACTGAACTTTAATTAAGAATAAAAACCATCCAGTATATAGATGGTTTTTTCATTCTTTTCATCTCAACTAAAAGCGTACTAATTCAAAATAGCTAAAAATGAATATTTGAAGAATATAAATTGACTTGGAATTTATCACTTGCATTGTAACACTTACAAAGCCAGTGCAAAATTATCTAAGAATGAAACTACAGAAATGCCGGTAAAGCCAAAAAAGCAATAAAAAAAGCCAATAGTTTAAAACTACCGGCTTTTCTTCCTTAACTAGGTCTATATTTTTTTTACATTCTCTCTGGAACTTCAATTCCTAGCAAATGAAATGCCGATTTAATTACTTCGGCTACTTTTTGAGACAGCTGTACTCTGAATATTTTTTTCGTTAAATCTACTTCTCCTAATATATGCACTGATTGATAAAAAGAATTGTATTCTTTTACTAAATCGTAAGTATAATTCGCAATTAATGCCGGACTATGATTTTGAGCCGCATTCTGAATTACTTCTGGGAAAAGCTCGATTTGTTTTACCAATTCTTTTTCCTTCTCGTGCAATTCTTCAATTTCAATTTTATTAGAAAAATCAAAATCGGCTTTACGGATTATGGACTGAATTCTCGCGTATGTGTATTGGATAAATGGACCTGTATTTCCAGCAAAATCTACAGATTCTTCTGGGTTGAACAAAATACGTTTTTTAGGGTCTACTTTTAAAATGTAATATTTCAAAGCTCCTAAACCAATTGTTTTATATAGTTTAGCTTTTTCCTCATCAGAATAGCTGTCTAGTTTTCCTAAATCTTCTGAAATCTGTTTTGCTGTATCGGTCATATCTTGCATCAAATCATCAGCATCTACAACAGTTCCTTCACGGCTTTTCATTTTTCCAGAAGGCAAATCTACCATTCCGTATGATAAGTGATATAAACTGGAAGCCCAGTCAAATCCTAATTTTTTAAGAATTAAGAATAACACTTTAAAGTGATAATCCTGCTCATTTCCAACAGTGTAAACCATTCCTCCAACATCTGGCATATCTTTTACACGCTGAATTGCTGTTCCGATATCTTGCGTCATGTAAACCGCTGTTCCGTCAGAACGCAAAACAATTTTACGGTCAAGTCCTTCGTCTGTCAAATCAATCCAAACAGAGCCATCTGGATCTTTTTCAAAAACTCCTTTATCTAAACCTACCTGAACAACATCTTTCCCTAATAGATAAGTATTGCTTTCGTAGTAATATCTATCAAAATCAACTCCTAGATTCGTATAAGTTGTAGCAAAACCATCATAAACCCATTCGTTCATTTTTTTCCAAAGTGCAATCACTTTTTCGTCGCCAGCTTCCCATTTCTTAAGCATATCTTGCGCTTCGATAATAATTGGAGCTTGTTTTTTGGCTTCTTCTTCAGTTTTACCAGCTTCTACCAAACCGTTAATTTCGTTTTTGTATGCTTTATCAAACTCTACATAATATTTACCAACCAATTTATCTCCTTTTAAACCAGAAGTCTCAGGAGTTTCTCCGTTTCCGAATTTCTCCCAAGCCAACATCGATTTACAGATATGGATTCCTCTATCGTTGATAATTTGCGTTTTGTATACTTTTTTACCTGAGGCTTTTAAAATCTCTGCAACAGAATATCCTAACAAATTGTTACGAACGTGTCCTAAGTGCAAAGGTTTGTTAGTGTTTGGAGAAGAATATTCTACCATAACTGCTTTTTCATCTGGATTTGGAGCCACAAATCCGAATTGTTTTTGGTCTTTTATTCCGTTAAAGAAATTCACATAATAACTGTCTGAAATCACAATATTCAAAAAACCAGAAACTACATTAAAACGGGCAACTTCAGAAACATTTTCAACTAAATAATTTCCAATTTTATTTCCCAATTCAGCCGGATTGCTTTTAATCACTTTTAGCAAAGGGAAAATTACCATTGTAATATCTCCTTCAAACTCTTTTCTGGTAGTTTGAAACTCGATTTTATCAACAGTAACATCAAATAATGCTTGTATTGCTTTTTGTATAGAAGGTGTAAGAATTTGTTGTAATGACATGTAAACTTATTTTAAAGTGAGCAAAGATACTGCTTATTCATCAATTAGAGAAAATCAAAAACATATTAAATTAAAGAAAAGAGTTTCAATTTGACAAAAAAGAGCATTTTTTAATTGTTAAAATTATCAAAAAACCAAAACCCTAATCTCTTACAAAACAGCCAATGAGAAAAAAAATATATTTTTTTCTAGAATTTCTTGTAACATATCAACCGTAAAAGAGTCTTAATAGAGACTTTAATTTTTTGAAGTCAGGAAAAAACAAAAAAAAGAAAAACTAACAAAACGAAATCATCATCAATCAAATCAAAAAATAATCAGTAAAAAAATCATGAAATTAAAATTCTTTCTGTTTGCGTTATTAGGAATAATCGCAACTGCACAGGCCCAGAATACTGGAAGTGTTTCTGGAAAAATTACAGAAAAGTCAAACAACGCACCCATTTCTTATGCAACAGTTTCACTAAAAGAAAATGGAAAAATAGTTTCTGGCGTAAACACAGACGATAACGGGGACTTTTCATTTAAAAATATTGCTTTAAAAAGTTATACGATCGAAATTCAATATATAGGATTTAGAAAATATATCGGTTCTGTGCTTTTGAGCGAAAACAAAAAAACGGCAACTGTAAATGTTGCTCTTGAAGAAGAAGCAACACAACTTAAAGGTGTAAATATCGTTGCTGAACGTTCGACTATTGAACAAAAAATCGATAGAAAAGTGGTGAATGTTGGTAAAGATCTAACTACCGCTGGAGCTTCCGCATCAGATATTATGAATAATATTCCTTCTGTGAATGTAGATCAGGATGGAAAACTTTCGCTTCGCGGAAATGATAATGTTCGTGTATTAATTGACGGACGTCCAACAAATATTGATCCTGCTCAATTATTGAAACAAATTCCTTCAACTTCTATCAAGAAAATTGAATTAATCACTAACCCAAGCGCCAAGTATAATCCAGAAGGAATGTCTGGAATTATTAATATTATTTTGCATAAAAATGCAAACACTGGTTTTAACGGAAGCTACAGTGGCGGTATTACTTTTGGTGAAACGGCAAAATACAATCAGTCTTTAGATTTAAACTATAAAACTGGAAAAGTAAACTTCTTCGGAAACGTGGGACAAAACTTTGGAAAATACCATAATAAAGGTTTCATTCAAAGATTTGATGAAGATATTACCCAAAAAATAGATGTTTTGAATGATAATGATTCATACTTATACAAAATCGGAATGGATTATTTAATCGATGATCACAATACTTTATCTATCTATACTAATCAGAATAAATCTACAGGAAAAGGTTATGTAGATACTGATATTGATTACAATAATGTAACCGGTTCTGATATTTCGAATATCTTTCAAAAATCAAGATATTGGGGGCCAGATCAGGTTGGGACATACAATTTAGCATACAAACACATTTTCAAAAAAGAAGGTCACACTTTAGATTTTGAAGCCAACTACAGTGACAATAAAGAAACTCAAAATGCTTCTTTTGATACTGAAACGACAAAAACAGACAATACTGCAGGGAATGTCTTCTATGAAGATTATTTAAAAGGAACCAGAAAATTAAGCACGATAAACGTAGATTATGTTAATCCGTTAAACGAAAAAACAACGCTTGAAGCTGGTGCTGAAGCAAGAATTACAAGAACAGAAAACGATTATATTACCGGAAATCCTTTGCTACCTGTTGCAGATCAAATGTCTCACTATACTTATGACACAGATATTTATTCTGCTTATGTAACATTTGGGCAAAAATTCAAAAAACTAAGCTATCAAGTAGGTGCACGTTTTGAAAGCTATAAAGTTCAAGCCAACTTAAATTATGGTAAAGATAAATTTGATGACGATTACATTACTTTGTATCCATCAGCTTATTTAACATACAATATCACTGAGAAAAATACTTTACAGTTAAGCTACAGCCGTCGTGTTGACCGTCCGAGTTTAGAGCAGACAAAACCTATTCGTGAATTTGCTACTCCATTGGTGACTTCAATAGGAAATCCTGATTTAAGACCTCAGTTTACCAATTCTGTCGAGTTAAATTATACTAAAACCCTTGAAAAAGGAAGTTTTACAGTGGGTGTTTTTGTGAGAAGCATTAATGATCAAATTAGTAGAATTTTATATCCAGACCCTACGGATACAAGCGGGCAAAAACAGATCATGAGTTTTACAAATTTTGATCATAATACAGCTTACGGATTTGAAATGTCATTCAATTATAAAATCACAAAATGGTGGGATATTCAGCCATCGATTGATTTTTCTAGTATTGATCAATCAGGAGTTATATATGGTTTTATTCCAGAAAAAAATGAAATTGGGCCTAAAAACAAAACAGTTACTGTTTCTGCATTTAATGGACGTATGAACTCTAACTTTAAAGTAAACAAACGTTTAAGCTTCTTAGCTTTCGGATTCTACAGAGGCGCTACAGACGGACTTCAAAACAATAGCCACGAAATGTACAAAATGGATATTGGTACGCGCTACACATTGTTAGACAACAAAATGAATTTAAGTGTTCGTTTCAATGACGTTTTCAATACAATGAAATATGCTTTCGATACTGAGAATCCATATCCACAAGCTGGTCAGTTTAAATGGGAAAGCCAAACGGTTTACTTTGGTCTGACTTACAACTTTGGTGGTGGAAAAATCAAAAATTTACAGCGTAAACAAAGAGATGACAATACTAACAAAGGCGGGGGCGGAATGTTCTAACCTTGTCTGAGAAGATTTTTTAAATAATTTTTGAATAATTTCTTGTAGAAAAAAAGTCTGGAGCTTGCCAACTCCAGACTTTTTTTGTTTTTTAATTCTGCTAAAAATACTTTTGAAAATAATTTTTCACGCAGATTTAAAAAGATTAAAGCAGATTTACACAGAGTAAATTAAGTAGCTTGGTAATATCACCCAACAAATTTTAATCTATAAAAAATTGCGTAATTCTTTTATTTCTTCGGGATTGGCAATTTCAGAATTATCTGTGATCGCAGAAGAATGATAAAAAGTTAAATCTAATTTTTCTTGGAGTAATTTTATATTTGAAGATCGCAAGCCGCCACCAGGCATAATTTCTATTCTATCTCCTGCCAATTCCTGAAGTCTAGCCAAAGCCTGAATGCCTTCTTCGACATTTACACCTTGCCCAGAAGTTAAAATTGTTTTGAAACCACAGTCAATGATAGATTCAAGCGATTTTTCGGGATTTTTTACCACATCAAAAGCACGGTGAAAAGTACAAGATAATGGGTGCGCCAAATGCACTAATTCTTTATTTTGCTTTTTATTTATTTTTCCGTTTTCTTTTAAGATTCCAAAAACAAAACCGTCAACCCCCAGCTTTTTATAGTGCTTAATATCTTGCTTCATTTCGGTAAGCTCTTCATCCGAATAAACGAAATCTCCTCCGCGAGGTCTTATAATGACATGCATTTTTATATTCAAACTTTCACGCACTTTCACTACCAAAATAGAATTTGGAGTGGTTCCTCCCAGTTTCATGTTTTCACATAGCTCAATTCTGTCCGCGCCATTTGCTTGAGCAATTAATGCCGATTCATAATTAAAACAAGCTATTTCCAGTTGATTTTTTTTCATTTTGATTTAAATAGTTTTTCTCCAAATGAAACCTAACAGGTTTTTAAAACCTGTTAGGTTTGAGTACGCAATTTATAAAAAAACCTGCTCCCAATAAGAAGCAGGTTTTAAAAAATATAAATGTAAGATGATTATTTTACCATTTAATAATAGCACTAGCCCAAGTAAATCCACTTCCGAAAGCTGCTAAAACTACAGTATCTCCAGATTTGATCTTTCCTTGTTCCCAAGCTTCTGTCAGAGCAATCGGAATAGACGCTGCTGTTGTATTTCCGTATTTCTGAATGTTGTTGTGAACTTGGTCGTCTGTTAATTTAAATTTGTTTTGAATGAATTGTGAAATTCTCAAATTTGCTTGATGTGGAATCAGCATATCAATGTCTGAAACTTGCAGCCCATTTGCTTCTAATCCTTCATTGATTACTTCTGCAAAACGAACTACTGCATTTTTGAACACAAACTGTCCATTCATATATGGATAATAACTTTCGTCATTTGGATCATTGTCTGCAATAATATCTGTTACCCAACGCGCACCCATTCCTGGCGCTTGCAAAGCTAACTCTTCAGCATGTTCTCCTTCTGAATGTAAATGAGTTGATAAAATTCCTTTTGTTAAGTCTTCTTCACGGCTCAAAACTGCCGCTCCTGCTCCATCTCCAAAAATTACCGAAACACCGCGTCCGCGAGTAGTCATGTCTAATCCTGTAGAATGAACCTCAGAACCAATTACCAAAATATTTTTATACATTCCGGTTTTAATATATTGGTCTGCAACAGAAAGTGCATAAACAAAACCAGAACATTGGTTTCTAACATCTAATGCTCCAACTGTTCTTAAACCTAAATCTCTTTGAACCAAAACACCTGGTCCTGGAAAATAATAATCTGGACTTAATGTAGCAAAAACTACAAAATCAATATCTTCTTTGGCAACACCAGAACGCTCTATTGCAATTTTAGCTGCTTTTACTCCCATTGAAGTCGTGGTGTCTTCTCCACGAATGATGTGTCTTCTTTCTTGAATTCCAGTTCTTTCCTGAATCCATTCATCATTGGTATCCATTATCTTAGACAAATCATCGTTAGTCACCACATTGGAAGGAACATAATATCCTAAACCAGCTATTTTTGAATGATACATAATCAATTATTATTTATTAAAAATTTGGATTGCAAATTTACGCATACTTTAAAATATACGTATACAAAATACTATTTTTTTCGTTATTAGCAATTTAATATATTCTAATTATACAACCACTTATAATCATTTACTTCTTGAAAAGACAGCATTCAGACGCAAACATTGAAAAAAATTAAAAATCACGCATTAGATGTAACAACATAAAAGTATTTTAGACAAACATTTTGAATACTATTACAAACTCCTAAAATTTAAACTATGAAATTAAAGATTACGCTGTTTTTATTTCTAAATATAAGTTTTTTCTCTTTTGCTCAAGAGAATCTAACTTATCAAAAACCTTCTAAATCTATTTTAGATTTGGCAGATTACCAAAGAGCGCCTTCTGTATCTATGGATACCAAAAAAGAAAACATGCTTTTAATGTATCGCAGTACCTATAAAACACTAGACGACCTCAATCAAGATGAAGTTCGTTTAGCAGGCTTAAGAATTAATCCCGTTACTAATATCTCAAGTACTGTAACTTATCTAAACAACTTAAAACTAAGAAAAATAAGCGGTAAGGAAGAAATTCAGGTAAAAGGCCTGCCTGAAAATCCAAAAATAACAAACATTCTTTGGTCGCCAAACGACAAAAAAATCCTATTCTCCCATACTACAAATTCTGGGGTTGAACTTTGGGTTTTGGATGTGGCAACAGCACAAGCTACAAAACTTACAGAGGCTAGAGTAAATGCAAATCTTGGAAATCCGTTTAGCTGGTTTTTGGATAGTGAAACTATATTAGTAAAAATGCTTCCTAAAAATAGACAGCCACTTTTGGATTCTAAAAAAGATCTCCCAACAGGTCCGATTATTTCTAACACTTCAGGAGAAAAATCACAAAACAGAACCTATCCTGATATGTTGAAAAACAAAAATGACGAAGCTAATTTTGAAAACTGCATCACTTCTGAATTATATAAAATAAAACTAAATGGCGACGCTGTTTTATATAAAGAAGCGGCTATGTTTGCCGGAGAAAGAATCTCGCCAGATGGCAATTACATCATGCTGACAACCATTCAAAAACCATTTTCTTATGTAGTTCCATTAAATAGATTTCCATCCAAAACCATTGTTTATGATTTAAGCGGAAGAGAAATTAAAACGGTAAATGAGGTTCCTTTAAATGAAATTATGCCTAAAGGTTTTATGGCTGTCCGAAAAGGAAAAAGAGAAATGGCTTGGAGAAACGACAAACCTGCAACTTTATCTTATGTTGTGGCTCTAGATGAAGGTGATCCAGCAAATAAAGTTGATTTTAGAGATGAAGTTTTTCTTTGGGATGCACCTTTCGACAAAGAAGCTTATTCATTAGCAAAAACACCGCAGCGTTTTAGCGACATTATTTGGGGAGATGATAATCTAGCCGTTCTTTCAGAAGAATGGTACGACACGAGAAACACCAAAACATTTTTGATAAATCCATCAAATCCAAGTCAGCAGCCAAAATTGATTACTGATAGAAATTCTCAAGATGTTTATTCAGATCCAGGAGTTTTAGAAACAAGAAAAAATGCCTACAATAAATATGTTTTAGCTATCGAAAAAAATAATCTGTACAGAATTGGTGAAGGTTATACTAAAGACGGACAATTCCCTTTTGTGGACGAATTCAATCTGGAAACTTTAAAATCAAAACGTATTTATACTTCTCCATACAAAGACAAAAAAGAAGATATTTTAGAAATTGAAGATTTTAAATCTGGAAAAATATTAGTTCAAATTCAGTCAAAGACAGAATATCCTAATTATTATTTCAGAAATATTAAAAAACAAAACAGCTTAACACAAGTTACTGATTTCAAAAATCCGTTTGAAAGCATTAAAAATGTTAGCAAAGAAGTAATTAAGTACAAACGTAAAGACGGTTTGGAACTTTCAGGAACCTTATATCTTCCTGCTGGTTACGATAAAGCTAAAAAAGAAAAATTGCCGCTACTGATTTGGGCTTATCCTGCAGAATATAAAGATCGAAATAGCGCTTCGCAATCGACTCAAAATTCTAACGAATTCACATTCCCTTATTATGGATCGTTTGTATACTGGGTTACAAAAGGATATGTTGTTTTAGACGATGCCGCTTTCCCAATTATTGGCGAAGGAACAACAGAACCAAACGACAACTTTATTTCGCAATTGGTAGATAATGCAGCGGCGGCTATTGACGCGGTTGACGCTTTGGGTTATATTAATCGCAAAAAAGTAGCTGTTGGCGGACACTCTTACGGAGCATTTATGACAGCAAATTTATTGACGCATTCCAATCTTTTTGCCTGCGGAATTGCGAGAAGTGGGGCTTACAATAGAACTTTAACCCCATTCGGATTCCAATCTGAGCAAAGAAACTACTGGGAGGCCCCAGAAGTTTACAATGCAATGTCTCCATTTATGAATGCAGAAAAAATGAAGACTCCAATTTTATTGGTGCACGGAGAAGCTGATAATAACCCTGGAACTTTTACTTTGCAGACGGAACGTTATTTTCAAGCATTAAAAGGTTTAGGAGCGCCTGCAAGAATGGTTATTCTTCCAAAAGAATCTCATGGCTATGTTGCTAAAGAAAATATTCTTCATTTGCTTTGGGAGCAAGATCAGTTTTTAGAAAAGTATCTGAAAAACTAAATTCCTAATTTAATTCCAAAAGTAAACCCGACAGGTTTCGGAAACCTGTCGGGTTTATTATTTTAACAATTAGAAATTATCTAATTTTCTAATTGAGACATTCCCAAGTTATAAATAATTTAAAGCTAAAAACACTTCTTGTTCGAGCGGTAAATCTATTTCGCTTTCAAAGAAAATCAATTGCCTCTTATAAACCGTTTCAATCAAATAATGGCTTCCTCTAAAATAAGTTCTCCTAATTTTCACCATCAGTTTTGACTCTGAAACCATTTTAAATTGGTGTGGATAAACTAATGTTTTATGAGTTTCGTCTTCATATGACAATAATAAATGAGTCGGAATTTCATTCACTTCACCAAACAAAGAAGCAACATATTTAATTTTAGGGTCTTCATATATTTTTGCGGGATCATCCTTAACTAGCACTTCTCCGTTTCGCATCACTATGGCCTGATCTGCAAAAGACAAAGCATCGGTACTGTCATGCGTTGCAATAATGCAGGTAATTCCTTTTTGCTTTAAATAACGGAACAAGTTACGGCGTAAAGCATTTTTTCTAAAAGCATCAATCTGACTGAATGGTTCATCCAGTAAAATCACTTCTGGTTCTAAAGCCAAAACTCTTACCAAAGCCACTCTTTGCTGCTGTCCTCCACTCAAGAATTTTGTTTTCACATTTGAAAACTGCTCCATTTCTACCATTTCCAATAATTCTTGAACACGAAGTTTTTTCATGTTTGCAAAACCATTTGATAGAAACTTACCGACGTTTTCTGCAACAGTCTCGTATGGAGACAAATCAAAATCCTGAGCCAGATATTTCATGTAAGGCATTCCTGGAATCAAATTAAACTTTGGTCCCAAAACTGGTTTATCCCCATAAAAAATCTTTCCCTCGTCTAGATCATAAAGTCCATATATAAGCTTGAGCAGCGTACTTTTTCCGCAGCCACTCTCACCAATAATGGCAATGTTCTGGCCTTTTTCAATAGAAAAAGAGATGTTTTTTATAACGGGACTTTCGGTGTACGAAAAAGATATATTTTGTATGTCGAGCATGAGTTGTAATATGAGACGTCAAATTTACAATGTTTAATTTCTAAAGTCAAAAAAAAGCTGCTTCAATTATTTGAAACAGCTTTTCTGATAATTTATTTTATTAGAAACTATTTTCCAGCTTCTGCTTTAGCATCGTTTACCATTTTGTCGTTTGCTGTAATGGCAAATTCAACACGACGGTTTTGAGATCTTCCTTCTGGCGTATCATTAGTTGCTATAGGGTCTGCAATTCCTAAACCTGAAGTTTTGAAACGGCTTGCTTTTAATCCTTTAGAAACTAAATAAGCTTGAACAGAAGCTGCTCTCTGGCCAGAAAGCGTTAAGTTATATTCTGGTTTTCCAGTATTATCAGTATATCCGAAAATTTCAATATTGGTATCTCCGTAATCTGTAAATACAGGAACTAATTTGTCTAAGTTTGCTTTTGCTTGAGCTGTCAAAGTAGATTTGTTTGTATCAAAACGAACAGCATTTTCATTTAAAGTCAAGTGAATTCCTTCACCAACTCTTTCAACATCTGCACCTGGCAAAGCTTGATCAATCTCACGAGCTTGTTTATCCATTTTGTTTCCAATCAAAGCTCCAGTTCCACCACCTACCGCAGCTCCAATTGCAGCTCCTAAAGCAGCGTTTCCGCCTTTACCTAAATTATTTCCTAAAATACCACCAATAACACCACCTGCTACAGCACCAATTCCAGCTCCTTTTTGTGTATTATTTGCATTTTTTACTGAATCGCAGCTTGTAAAAAAGCTAGCTAATACTAGTAAACTACTTAATCCTAAAACCGTTATCTTTCTCATTTTTTATACTTTAAAATATTAATTAGCTCTTTGAAATTGGTAAGTCACGTCTTTTACTTGACCTCCAACATTAATGTTATCGATTAACTGAAAAGAGTTATCAGTCACACCAGCTACTTTTAGCAGATATCCTTCTTTAACGTTTTTAGATTTTGTTCCTGGATTTACAATTTTAAGAACAAAAAGCCCTTGATTGTTGATACTCCAAACAATTGGCGAATTAAAAGCTGTACAACTAGGAGAATTTAAAGCCATTGTGCCTTTATTGTTGTTAGAAATAAAACTCCAAGAACTTCCGATAAAACACTTAGAATCAGCCAAATCAAAAGAAGTTACTTTGATATAATCTGAACCAGGATAAGACACATTGGTAAGCACCCAATTTCCTTTTAACGCTACTTGAGTCGGTCTGTCTAGTTTTGTTGAAAGTGTAGTAGCCTCAGAGGACGAAGCTGTTGTCGACGAAGATGATTTACACGCAAAAAACAAAGCGGCAATCATACATATAAAAATACTCTTCTTCATTTTGTACAATTTTTTTAGATTAATAACTTGCCTTTTTAACAATTATTGTACCACAAATATACGATTCGTTGAGATAATTTTCGTTTTAGAATCTATTTATTTTCTTTCAAAATTAACATTTCCGACATTTTGTCACCCAAAAAACAATTGGTATTCTATTTGAATAAATGAAAATCATCAAATTAAATCAAAAAATAAAAAATATGGCAACAGGTAAAATTAATGTTTCAGTAGAAAACATTTTTCCTTTAATTAAAAAGTTCTTGTACAGCGACCATGAAATTTTCTTGCGTGAGCTTGTTTCTAATGGTACTGATGCTACTTTAAAATTAAAACACCTTATCAGCATTGGCGAAGCTAAAGTTGAATACGGAAACCCGATTATCGAAGTAAAAGTGGACAAAGAAGGTAAAAAAATCCACATTATAGATCAAGGTTTAGGTATGACTGCTGATGAAGTTGAAAAATACATTAATCAAGTAGCGTTTTCTGGTGCTGAGGAATTTTTGGACAAATACAAAGATTCTGCTAAAGATTCTGGAATTATTGGACATTTTGGTCTTGGTTTCTATTCAGCGTTTATGGTAGCTGAAAAAGTTGAAATCATTACAAAATCGTACAAAGATGAGCCAGCTGCACACTGGACATGTGACGGAAGTCCTGAGTTTACTTTAGGGCCTGCTGACAAAACTTCACGCGGAACTGAAATCATTCTTCACATTGCAGAAGATTCTCTTGAGTTCTTAGACGATTCTAAAATCAGCGGTTTATTAAACAAATACAACAAATTCATGCCTATTCCGATTAAATTCGGAACAAGAACTGAAACGCTTCCAAAACCAGAAGATGCTCCAGAAGATTACGTTAATGAAACTGTTGAAACTGACAACATCATTAACAACCCTAATCCAGCTTGGACAAAACAGCCTTCTGAATTATCTGATGAAGATTACAAAAACTTCTACAGAGAATTGTATCCAATGCAGTTTGAAGAGCCGTTATTCAACATTCACTTAAATGTAGATTATCCGTTTAACTTAACTGGTATTTTGTATTTCCCTAAATTGGGTACAGATATGCAGATCCAGAAAGATAAAATTCAGTTGTACCAAAATCAAGTTTACGTTACTGACAACGTAGAAGGAATTGTTCCTGAATTCTTGACGATGTTAAAAGGTGTAATCGATTCTCCAGATATTCCGTTAAACGTTTCTCGTTCTGGTTTACAGGCAGATGGAGCGGTTAAGAAAATTTCTAACTACATTACTCGTAAAGTAGCTGATAAATTAAAAGCTTTATTCAACGAAAACCGTGCTGATTTCGAGCAAAAATGGAATGACATTAAAATCGTTTTAGAATACGGAATGCTTTCTGAAGAGAAGTTCTACGAAAAAGCAGGTGCATTTGTTCTGTACCCAACGGTAGACGACACTTACTTCACTTTGGATGAACTAAAGGAAAAACTAAAAGAAAACCAAACCGACAAGGATGGTAAACTAGTTATTCTTTATGCAGGAAACAAAGATGCACAGCATTCTTACATCCAGGCAGCAAAAGATAAAGGTTACGAAGTATTGCTTTTAGATTCTCCGATTATCTCACACTTAATTCAGAAAATCGAAAACGACAATAAAGACTTGACTTTTGTTCGTGTCGACTCTGACCACATCGATAACTTGATCAAAAAAGAAGAAAATGCTATTTCTAAATTATCTGATGACGAAAAAGCAGCTTTAAAAACTTCTTTAGAAGCATACATTCCTAAAGCATACAGCGTTCAGCTAGAAGCTATGGATTCTCAAGCTGCTCCGTTTATCATCACGCAGCCTGAATTTATGCGAAGAATGAAAGAAATGAGCCAAACTGGCGGCGGAATGTTCGGAATGGGTAATATGCCAGAAATGTACAATTTGGTTGTAAACACAAATTCTGACTTAGCTTCAAGTATTTTAAATACTGAAGACAAAACACACCAAGAACATTTAGTGAAACAAGCTCTAGACTTAGCTAAATTATCTCAAAACCTTCTAAAAGGTGAAGCACTTACTGCTTTTGTTAAGAGAAGTTTTGAAATGATTAAATAATCATTTGAAAATAATATTTCTGAAATCCTGCAAATTAAGTTTTGCAGGATTTTTTTTTGATCGAAAATCGCTCTTAAAAAAGGGTCATTTTCCCCTTTTCTCAAAAACAAACATCGCATATATTTGATTACCAGAATATTAAATAAAAAAATCTAAAATTCTAGAAATCATGGACAAGAGAAAGTTTACAGAAAACGGAGAAGTTCTAGCAATTATAAAAGATTTAAAAGAACAGATTAAAGGCAAAAAATTTTCTGATATTATAGATGATAATAACTGCCAATATGTTGATCTTGTACAAGAAGGCGGAGGCGTCCTTGGAATTGCATTGGTCGGCTATGTATATGTTTTGGAGCAAATGGGAATTCGGTTTTTAAGTCTGGCAGGAACCTCAGCAGGAAGCATCAATACCATGCTGATGGCTGCTGCAGGAACATGTGATATTCAAAAATCAGAATGGATCCTGGAATGTTTATGCAACAAAAATTTATATGATTTTGTTGATGGCGATCATGACGCCCGCGAATTTATCGACGCTTTGCTAAGTGACGCCGGAAATCTGAAATTAATAATGAAAGGCTGTCAGGTTGTGGATAATTTTAAAGATGATTTAGGATTAAACCCTGGAAACAATTTTCATCAATGGATGACGAATCTTCTTTCGCAAAAAGGAATAAAAAACTATGCTGATTTGAGAGCTTTAAGAGAAAAAGGCGTTTCTGACAAAAACAAGTTATATCGAATTAATCTGCCAAATCACGGAGATAAAATAGAATATACCCGAGTGGATCATTGGAGCCAAATGGCAATAATAACTGCTGATATTACCACCGAAAGCAAAATCATTTTCCCTAAAATGATTGATTTGTTTTATTCGAATCCAGATGTTCAGAATCCAGCCGATTTCGTCCGAGCTTCTATGTCTATTCCTTTATTTTTCACTCCTTTTAAAATTACAAACATTCCAAGTGGAATTGACGCTTGGAACAAGTGGAACGATGCAACTTGCCTAAGAACATCAGTACCATCTGAAGTTATGTTTATGGATGGCGGTATTATTTCAAATTTCCCAATTGACATTTTTCACGAAAATATGAATGTGCCCGCTTCTCCAACTTTTGGAATTAAATTGGGCTACGACAAAAACGAAATCAATAAAAATGAAAAATTTTCCAACCTAATAAGTTCAATGTTTGACACTGCACGCTATGGATATGATTATGAGTTCCTGCAAAAAAATCCAGATTTTAAAAACTTAATCGGATACATTGACACTGGAAGCCACAATTGGCTAAACTTCAATCTGACTGACGATGCAAAAATCGACCTTTTTATAAGAGGAGCTCAAAATGCGGCCGTTTTTCTAAACCGCTTTAATTGGGAAGAATACAAAAAAATCAGAAAAGCCAAAAGCAATTACTACAAGTCCGTTTAAAATTATTTCTAATAATACTAAACATAATTTTTTCTTCAAAAAGACGTTATACAATCCTGTAAATAACCATTACAGGATTTTTTAATTGTAATTTATTTTTTTGTTACATTTGAACGCCTTATTAATCTCATCCAAAAACAAAACCATTATGAAAAAAACTGCTATTTTATTAACAGCTATTTGTGCTACAGCACTTTTATACGTTTCTTGTTCAAACGATAATCACGAAGAAACCACTTCAACAAGCCTTACAAACATTGGAGCTTCAGTGGCTGTAGACACTTCAAACGAAATGGATCTTAACACAGGTCTTTTAATCAGCACAAGCACCTCAACAACAGGAAAAACTGCTGAGACGCCTACTGGAATTTGCGCATCGATTACCATTTCATCCCCAAATGAAACTGAATATCCAAAAGTTTTTCTAGCAGATTTCGGAACAGTGGGCTGTACAGATAATAACAATCTTACACGCAAAGGAAAACTAAAAGTTACGCTTTCTGGACCAATCACTACAACTGGAAGCAAAATGACAATTGAAAGAATTGACTATTCTATAAAAGGCATCAAACTTGAAGGAACTATTGAATACACCAATACTACAACTGTTGCAACTGTACCGCAATGGACTAGAAAAGTGACTAACGGCAAGTTGACAGATTTGCAAGGAGGCGTTTATACCAATTCAGGAATTTATACTACTAAACAAACAGCTGGTGTAGATACACCACTTGTCTTATCTGATAATGTATATGAAATTACAGAAGGAACTCATACGGTAACGGCTTCAAATGGAGAAACGCTTACTTTGACTGTAAAAGAACCATTGATTAAAAAATATTCTTGCCTATTTATCTCTAAAGGACAACTAAAAGTTCAAGGTGGCATTTTAAACGGCGTGGTAGATTACGGAAATAACGACTGTGACGCGCTTTACACTTATACACACGAAAACGGCTCTTCATTCAATCTTTCGATGTAAGACCTTTTCCTATACGACTTTAAAATCCCAATTTAGAAATAGATTGGGATTTATTTTTTTTATAAAAATAAAACGGCTGTCTCTTTACATTTAAACTATTTTCTTTATTTTGCACCAAAATCTCAAAAACCAATGAAAAAAACATTAATTGCTTTTGTTACTCTTGCAGTATTAGCATCTTGCAGCAAAAAAGAAACTGCTGCCGATAACCTACACATTACAGGAAACATTAAAGGCTTAAAAACCGGAACTTTATATATCCAAAGAATTGTTGACACTTCCCTTGTTGCCATCGACAGCATTAAAATTGACGGAAACTCAGCTTTTGAAAGAGATATTAAATTAGAATCTCCAGAAATGTTATACCTATATTTAGATCGTGGTGTAACAAACTCATTAGACAATAACATTTTATTCTTTGCTGAACCAGGAAATATCAATATTGACACCAACTTAGATAATTTCATCGCTGGCGCAAAAATTACTGGATCTAAAAACCAAGAATTATACGAAGAATATCAAAAAATAAATTCTCGTTTTAGAGATGAGAATTTGTCTATGGTTGAAGCAAAATTCAAAGCTTTAAAAAGAAAAGACCAAAAAGCTCTTGACAGTCTTGACGCAAAACAGCAATCAAATATCAAAAGAAAATATTTGTACGCAACAAACTTTGCTATCAACAATAAAGATCACGAAGTAGCACCTTACATTGCTTTGGCAGAAATTTACGATATCAATTTGAAGTTTCTGGACACGATTCAAAAATCGATGACTCCAAAAGTAGCACAATCTCTTTACGGAAAAAAGCTTACTAAATATGTAGCTGACATCAAAAAAGAAGAACAAAAAGCTCCTGCAGCTGCTAAAGCTGAAACAGCAACAACTGAAGCACAAAAATAATTTTCGTTCACAAGACATTAAAAGCTCTGAGAAATTCAGGGCTTTTTTTTATGCTCTAAATTGAAATTTCAAATAAAAAAATGCAAACTACCCACACTATTCAAAAAAGCCTCTTAAAAACAACAAAAGCTCCCAAATATTCAACTCTTGCATTTACCACCCATTGAAAAAACTTTATAAGTTTAAAACTTGAAAGGTGATATTTGGAATTTAAAAATTGGAATTTATTTTCTTTTTGGAACAAAAAAAACCACCACATTTCTGTGATGGTTTTTGAGCCGATAGAGGGACTCGAACCCACGACCTGCTGATTACAAATCAGCTGCTCTAGCCAGCTGAGCTACATCGGCCTATTTTGCGAGTGCAAAGATAGAAATGTTTTTTAATATTCCAAAAAAAATTTCACACCTGTCTCTATAATTAAAAAAACCACCACATTTCTGTGATGGTTTCCGTTTTTTGAGCCGATAGAGGGACTCGAACCCACGACCTGCTGATTACAAATCAGCTGCTCTAGCCAGCTGAGCTACATCGGCGTCATTACGGGTGCAAATATAAAGCGGTTTTTCAATTTCCCAAAATATTTTTGCACTTTTTTACGCTTTTTTTTGCTTATAATGCGTTGATTTTTTCAATCAATTGATTAGCAGCTTGTTCTAATTCAACATTAATTTGTTTGAAGTGTGCTTTTTTATTTTCAACGTTCTTAGCGTTCACTTTTGTAATCAAAGTATCAAATACAGCAATAGCTTCGTCAACCAAAGCATTCGTTTCTGGAGTTGGATTTCCTGTTGTTGACATCTCAAACAAGTAAACCGCCTCAATAATATCTCCTAATACAAAGTTGATGTCTTTCTTTAAATTCTTAACGTTTGCCATTTTTATTTTTATTTTAATTTGCGTCTGCAAAAGTACATATTATCTTTAAATTTAATGCTAAGAAATGTAAATTTCTAAAATTGAAGCTTTTCCGCTCAAATTAAATGCATTTATAGCAGCTGGAACCAAAACTGTATCGCCTTTTTTGTAAGCCTGTTTGAATCCTTCATATTCAATTTCAAAATCACCTTCAATACACATATATACCGTAAATGTTTCTCCATTTTTAGCAACTTCCAATTTATTTTCTAACGGAAGGAAATTAGTTGTAAAATAAGGACAGTCTACAACCGTATTTGAAGTATTAACCTTCGTCTCGTATTTTTTCTGAGTATCTACTTTATTATAGTTAATGGCATCTAGTGCTAAATCCACATGCAATTCCCTTTTGTTGCCTTGAGCATCTACACGATCAAAATCGTATAATCTATATGTAATATCAGATGTTTGCTGAATTTCGGCAACTACCAATCCTGCTCCAATTGCATGAACTGTTCCCGTTTCTAAAAAGAAAACATCTCCCGATTTTGCTTTCACATCGTCTAAGATTGAAACCAAAGTATTATCATGCAAATGTTTCAAATACTCTTCTTTGCTAGAATCTTCTTTAAAACCAACAATAATCCTAGCGTCGGCATCGGCTTGCATTACGTACCACATTTCTGTTTTACCAAATGAATTGTGACGCTCTTTTGCCAATTTATCGTTTGGATGCACTTGAATAGAAAGATCTTCTCTTGCATCTAAATATTTAAAAAGAAGCGGAAATTGTTTTCCAAATCTTTCGTAAACTTTAGTTCCTAAAATAGCGTCTGGTGTTTCATCAATTAAATCCATTAAAGATTTTCCTTTAAAAACTCCATTTGCAACCACACTTACATCTCCTTGTACAGTAGATAATTCCCAGCTTTCGCCCGTAATTTTAGAAACGATAGGTTTGTTTAAAATTGTTTTTAGCTTTTCTCCTCCCCAGATTCTTTCTTTCAAAATCGGTTCAAATTGCAAAGGGTATAAATTTTGACTCATGTTTTTAGGCTAATATATTTGTTTAATTAATTTTATTCTGATACTATTTGGTATTTTATGATACTAATTCCTGTACGGCTTCTAAGGCTTTAGGTATATGTTTGGCTGCGTTTGCGCTATCAAATATCGAAATTACCAAGCCATTTTTATCGATTATATAGGTAACACGCCCTGGCAAAAGTCCGAACAGATTATTGCGGACACCAAAAAGTTTTCTTAATCTTTTATCTTGATCTGAAAGCAAAATAAAAGGCAATTTATGTTTAGCCGCAAATTTATGGTGAGACTTCACACTATCGCTGCTAATACCAATTACCTCGGCCCCTAAATCTTTAAAATCTTCATATTGATCCCGAAAACTGCAAGCTTCGGTGGTACATCCTGGCGTATTATCTTTTGGGTAAAAATAAATCACCAGCGGCTTTCTTCCTAAAACGCTTTGGCTTTCAAAAAGGTCACCATTGTTGTCTTTAGCAGTAAAATTCGGAACTATATCTCCTATTTTTAATGACATTTTTTTATTCTCCTTTATAAGTTACAAAATTGCGTTCCGTTTCGTTCAGCACAACTTCAAGATCAAAGTCGGCATGAATTCGTTGTCTAATTTTATTCCATATCACAACAGCTATATTCTCTGCGGTCGGATTCAAATCTGCAAATTCTGGAACGTCCAGATTGAGATTTTTGTGATCAAACGGAATTTCTACTTCTTCTCGTATAATATCCGCTAATACTTTCACATCGAGGACAAAACCAGTTTCCGGGTCAATTTTTCCTGTAACACTTACTGTTAAACCATAATTATGACCATGAAAGTTAGGATTGTTGCATTTTCCAAAAACAGCATCGTTTTTTTCAAATGACCAATCCTTTCGATGCAGTCGATGTGCAGCATTAAAATGTGCTTTTCTTGATATGGTTACTCTCATTTATGTTTCTGGTTAGTTGGCTATAATTTATGGTCTTCGAGATAATGATCAAATTCATCAAAAATTATCTTAAACCATACGGTATAAATTTCGGGCTGTTTTTCAATATCTGCTTTCACATCTTCAATACTCATCCATTTCCAGTCTTCCACTTCATCTGGATTTATGTTTGGTTCTTCATTATAATAACCAATCATAACATGATCCAGTTCGTGTTCTGTCAAACCATTATCAAAAGGTGCTTTATAGATAAAATGAAACAATTCTTTCAGTTCAGCTTTAAACCCCATTTCTTCAAACAATCTTCGGCTTCCTGCTTCAATATTGGTTTCGCCTTCTCTCTGATGACTGCAGCAAGTGTTTGTCCACAGCAAAGGAGAATGGTATTTATGATGAGCACGCTGTTGCAGCATAATTTCGTTTTTACTATTCAAAATAAAAACCGAAAAGGCACGGTGCAAAAGCGCTTTTTCATGTGCTTCTAATTTTGGCATTAAGCCAATCTGTTCATCGTTCTGATTAACTAGTATTACGTTTTCTTCTATCATAAGGCTTCTTAAGCAAACAAAAATACGAAAAAAGAAATGGCTTAAAAATGCTAATTCAGCTTGGCAAAAATTAAGGTTTTAACTCAATCCCTATTTCATTGATTTACAACGCTGTAATTTATACTAAATTTTAAAAGCAGTTAAAATTAAGACATAAAAACTACATTGCGTTGTTTTACGTAACTAATAAAAAGTTAAAACACACTTAAAAAAATCTCAATAATAACACACCTTGTATTTTGAAGCTAATTCTCAACGTATCTTTGATGTACAGATTAATCACCCAAGAACTTATGAAATCTAAAAATCTAATTTTCAGCCTCTGCTTTTTACTCCCGCTCTTTGTTTTACAAGCCTGTGGACAAAACACAAAAAAACAATCTGCAAACACAGTTGTTATGGAAAATAAAATCAGCAAACCCGGAAATCCTTATTATTCTAATACCGACACGAAGAAATTAAACGTGAGCAATGCCGAATGGAAAAAGGTTTTACCAGAAGATGTCTATGCCGTAATGCGTGAAGCTGACACAGAAAGACCTTTTACTGGAAAATATTGGAACACCGATGAAAAAGGAACCTATTACTGCGCTTCTTGTGGCAACTTGCTTTTTAGATCTACAGCAAAATTCTCTAGCAGCTGCGGATGGCCAAGTTTCTATGAACAAGAAAACAAAAAAAGCATTGTTTTTAAAGAAGATAATTCTCTTGGAATGGAAAGAATTGAAACGCTATGCGGACGCTGTGGTGGACATTTAGGGCACATATTTGATGATGGTCCTGCGCCAACGGGAAAACGCTACTGCATGAACTCGATTGCTCTTGATTTTATTCCAGATAATAAATAATTTAAAAATGAAAAATATACTTTTAATATGTCTTTTTGCGCTTTCGCTAAATGGCATTTCCCAAAATAAAAAAGCCAATCTAGAAACAATTACACTAGGCGGAGGCTGTTACTGGTGCGTTGAAGCCGTTTACGAAAATCTAGATGGAGTAAAATCTGTTGTTTCTGGATTTTCTGGCGGAAAAACTGTAAATCCAACTTACGAAGAGGTTTGTACTGGAGAAACTGGTCATGCCGAAGTCGTGCAGATTACATACGATAAAAACATAACTGATATAAACGAAATCTTTAAAGTGTTTTTTACCGTTCACGATCCGACAACTTTAAATCGTCAGGGAGCGGATGTTGGCACGCAGTACCGTTCTGTTATTTTCTATAAAAATGACGAACAGAAAAAAGCCGCTCAAAGCATTATTGCTGAACTAAACAAAGCGAAGGTTTACAACAATCCGATTGTGACGAAATTGGAACCTTTTAAAGTTTTTTACAAAGCCGAAGATTATCATCAGAATTATTATGCTAACAATAAAAATCAGCCGTATTGCAAAATGGTAATTCAGCCTAAACTAGAAAAGTTTGAAAAGGTTTTTAAAGACAAACTCAAAAAGAAACAGTAAACGAAAACAAAAAAGGGGAAATGAATAATCATTTCCCCTTTTCTTATATTGTCATTTAAACTATTGTTTTGCTACTTTTTTAAATCGCATCATCGGTACGTCGCCTTGAATTAAATTTAATTTGCCGTCTTTATCAATAGAATAACTTGTAATTTGTCTAATTTGTTTTAGGAATACTTGCTCACCTCCACCCTCACAAAACATCATTGTAGTTGGTCCTTCTTCTCCAAAAGTCAAAGACTTTCCTTTTAAAGTATAAGACGCGCTATAACCGTTGCATCCATTATTGCCATATACTTTTGTTTCTTTTTCATCAAAAGTAAGCTGTGGTTTTTTATTTGGGTATAATCCTTCAAAAGCAATTCTTGGCCCTGAGATATATTCCAACTCCCAAGTTGTTCCAAACAAATCGCCTGTATTAGAAGCAGATCTTGATGCCGAACATGAAGCAATTAATAACGTTAAAACTGAAAGGACTGCAAATGTGTATTTTTTCATAAAAGTGGATTTTAAAGATTTATAATTTGATTTTTGAAGTGTAAAATAATTCTATAAAAATTCTTTTCTCAATATTCATGCCCAGTTACAGGTTTATCGAAGTTTTATTTTGAGGATAACCCGCAATTTTCTGTATCTAAGTTACTACAATTTATTTAAAGTTTTATCGCTCAAATGTTTAAAATAAAACAAGCGACATTATTTTTTTTGTAATTTGCATCGATCAAAAAACGAAAAATCATCAATAAAAAACCAAAAAATGAAACAATTTCTATTCTTGTTTGTATTCGCCTTGACTGCGCCATTTGCTCATTCGCAAGAAAACCTTCCAACAGATTACCTCACAAAAGAATTTCATCAAGGACGCCGTGAAGCTTTTAGAGCTTTAATGCCTGCTAATTCAGTTGCTGTTGTTTTTTCTTATCCTGAAAGAGTTTTTTCAAAAGATATTAATTACAACTATCACGGAAATCCTGATTTATATTATCTGGCGGGATATAAAGAACCAGACGCCATTTTATTGCTTTTTAAAGAACCACAGGGAACAGAAAAATATACTGAAGTGCTTTTTGTACGAGAAAGAAATGCTGCGCGCGAAATGTGGACAGGAAGACGTTTAGGAATTGAAGGTGCAAAATCTAAATTAGGTTTTACAACCGTTTACAACGGAAAAGATTTTAATGCATTTCCAATTGATTTTTCAAAATTTGACAAAATCATTTATGACAAGTTTCCAACAGATGTTACAGAAAGTAATCATCCAGACAATTTGTTTGCATTGCTGAAATCGTTTAAATCTAAAGCCGGAATTACAACAGAAAATGAAGCTTCGATAGATTTGTTTAACAATATCACAAATTCTCTTCGCGAAATCAAAACACCAGAAGAACTTGTCTTGATGCGCAAAACAGTAAAACTTTCCTGCGTTGCCCACAATGAAGTGATGAAAGCGGTTGGCCCTGATATGAGCGAAAATGAAGCTGACGGAATTCATGCATATATTCACAGGCACTATGGCGCCGAAGGCGAAGGCTATCCTCCAATTGTTGGTGCTGGTGCAAACGGATGTATTTTGCATTACGGAGAAAACAATGCTACAAAAATTGACAATCAATTATTATTAATGGATGTTGGTTCTGAATATCACGGTTATTCTGCAGATGTTACCAGAACAATTCCTGCTAACGGAAAATTTACCGAAGAGCAAAAAGCAATTTATCAGATAGTTTATGACGCTCAAGAGGAAGTTTTTAAACTTTGTAAAGAAGGAACTCCAATTCAGGATTTGAACAAAAAGGCAAAAGAAGTTATTGCCGCTGGATTAATTAAATTAGGAATTATTACAGATCCAAAAGACGCCCGAATATATTATCCGCACGGCTGCTCACACTTTCTTGGCCTAGATGTTCATGACAAAGGAAACTATATGGGAACTCTAAAAGAAAATATGATTCTAACTGTTGAGCCTGGAATTTACATTCCCGCAAACAGCAAATGCGATAAAAAATGGTGGAATATCGGCGTTCGTATCGAAGATGATATTTTAATGCTAAAAAATTCATACGAAAACCTTTCTGCAGAGTCACCAAGAAAATGGCAAGACATTGAGGCTTTAGCTAAACAGAAAAGCACTTTTAATGAAATGAAATTTCCTAAAATTTAATTTCTATTCTTTGCCACTCCCGATAGCTATCGGGAGTGGCAAAGAAAAAATAAACCAAAGCCTCCAATTATTTTGAGGCTTTTTCTTTTTGGATTTTTCACGAACTTTGCTTTCTTAAAATATTAAAAAAATGAAAGCACTTACCTTTTCTTCTTTTGGAGAATCAGATGTTTTAGAATATATAGAAATCCCTAATCCGCAACTAAAACAAGATGAGATTTTAGTCGAGATGAAAGCCATCGGATTAAACTTTGCTGATGTTTACCGCCGAAAAGGAAATTATCATTTAAAAGGAAATCCTCCTTTTATTGCCGGTTATGAAGGCGCAGGAATTGTGGTCGATGCTAACAATCATCCAGAATTTAAAGTAGGTGATCGTGTGGCTTTTGCCGACGTACCATTTGCCAATGCAGAATTGGTTGCCGTTAATGTAAATCACATTATTCCATTGTCTGAAAGCATTTCTTTTGAAATCGCCGCTTCTGTTTTACTTCAAGGCTTAACCGCTCATTATTTGGCTACAGACAGTCATAAAACTGCAAAGGGAGAAACTGTTTTAGTACATGCAGTTGCTGGCGGAGTTGGACAGATTTTAACTCAAATCAGTAAACTTTTGGGTGCGAGAGTTATTGGATTAACCTCATCTGCAGAAAAAGCCAAAATCGGTTTTGAGCAAGGTGCAGATCATGTTTTTCTTTATAATGAAGATTGGAAATCGCAAGTTTTTAAAGTGGTTCCAAACGGTGTCGATGCTGTTTACGACAGTATTGGGAGCACTTTAATGGAAAGTTTTGAAGTCACTAAAGAATGCGGGCAAGTTGTTTTCTTCGGAATGGCAGGCGGCAATCCAGCACCTGTAGATCCGAGAATGCTTATGGACAGCTCTAAAACTTTGACTGGAGGCGATTTGTGGAGTTATTTAAATTCTAAAGAAGAACGAATCAAAAGAGCGACTCAGTTATTCAATTGGATTACCGAAGGAAAAATCAAACTTTCAGAACCAACATCTTTCAAATTATCAGAAGGAAAACTAGCGCACGATTTCCTAGAAAGCAGAAAAAGCACAGGGAAAATTATTTTGATACCGTAAAAATGTTTTTGCCACAAATTCACGAATTTTATTTTAAAAACTTTACGTATAGATTTTGAAATAAAACTCGTGAATTCGTGGCTATCTATTACAACTGAGTAACTTCAATTTTTGTAATTTCAGATAACTCTAGAATTCTTTCTACTTCGTTTTTATTTGCCACAAAAAACAAATAATTGTCTCCATAGGTTTCGTAAGTCATTAGCTCTAGATTTAATTTTTCTAATTCCGACTGAATGTAAGGAAAAAGATCATGGCTATAGGTTTCTTCTGGATAATCGAACTTAAAATCTTCACCAATCAATTCAGAAATGAAATATTCAGCATCTTCAGGATCAAATTTCCAGTCACTGTTCCAAGCATTGATATTCTCAAAGAAATCAAAATGCCCCTCAACAATCGCGTGATATTCTTTACTGCCTTTTAGATAGTTTTTAAAAAGTATTTCTGACTGCTTTTTGAGTTCTTCTTCTTCAATATTTTCTCTAGAAACTAAATTGATAAATTCCTCAAAGGATTGTATGGTAGCTTCTTCTCTTTCTACTAAATTTTCAGACGAAGGAAGTTCAATTGTTTCTGGAATTTCAATATTTAAATATTGGCAGATCCCTTGTAAAACCACTTTAAAGTCCCTAATCCCAATTGTCTCACTTTCATTCTTTGGATTATTCACTTCAATAACTTCGCTCTCCAGCAACCCTCTTGTGTAATCGAAGAAATGTTTCCCTGAATACAACATCCTAAAGTCATTTACTTCCAAACTATTCGTACAGCAAAAAAAGATTACAAAGTTTTTTATAGAACGTTTAAAAAACTTTTTCTCCTCTACAGTTGGCTCCGAATAAAACTGAATATGAATAAAATCATATTGTAAGTCATCTTGCATGGCTTCTTCTGACAGGCCTCCAATATTCAGTTTTTTATAAAGTTCGTTCAGAACTTCATACGCATTATTAAACCCCGCTTTTTTAATTTCTGCTCTTCCTTCTTCGTGATCTAATGAGGATGGAACAGAATATAAATTTACAGTAACATTTTCATGAAGTCCTTTTACTTTGAATTCTAAACTATTAGATTCATGATACAAATGACTATAAATAGAATCAATCACATCAAAGGAAATAATCGATTTTGCATCATTATTTCTATTAAATAAATTGGAAAAAAAACCCGCCATTATATTATTATTTTTTACGCAAATATAGTAGTATTTTTCTGTAAAGAATTATTCGTTAGAATATTTAAAACTCTGATTCATTTTATCGAAAGGAATTACTTCATTAACAATCGATTCTAATTCGAAATCAGTCAGTAATCCTCTCGCAGATTCTACTATTTTTGGTGAAACATGTATTTCATAGTCAATGATGTCTCTTTTTAAAATGTTGGACAGGATGTCATTTTGCTGCTCAGTCAGATATTTTTTGTGCGATTTAAATACCGATTCTATATCTTCTCTAAATTCCTCGTCAGTAAGTCCATTATAAACATCTTGTTTTGACATATCGATCAATAAAACTTTGAAGATAAAATCCTGAAGGTTTTTAGCCAGGTAATTGACTTCGTTGGAGTCGTGCCAGACAAAAACAATCGGCACATCGCCATTGTTTTCTTCGTTTAAAAAGAAACAATAATGATCTCCACCTCCACTTTTGGCAAACGGAATAAATTTAAATTCTGGATTGATATTTCGATAATCCTCTGGATCTCTGAGCTCTTCTATTTCTTCGGCAACCGATTTCAAATTCAGCGATTCAAAATCATAAGAATGCAAAAGCAGAGGCGGATTATCTTTTAAGGTTGGATAAACTTCGGCATACCAATTTGGACCATATTCTCCGACGTCCAACATACCGTCAGCGTCTAATTGCTTGTATAAAAGCGGAAAATTGAATCCGTATTTTTTTTCTATTTCTTGTATTGTCATCTTTGGGGCAAATTCTATTACAATCAAACCACTAAGATAACAATCTTTTTACTACACCAAAAAACCTGAAGTCAATTATTTCAAGGACTCCGCAATCATCAAGGCACATTTTTCTCCGTCAATGGCTGCAGAGATAATTCCTCCGGCATAACCCGCACCTTCTCCACATGGATATAATCCTTTGATTTGCAAATGTTCTAATGTCATCGGATCTCTCGGAATTCTAACTGGCGATGAAGTTCTGCTTTCTGGCGCATGCAAAATAGCTTCATTAGTTAAATAACCACGCATTGATTTTCCGAACTCTTGAAATCCCTGACGCATAATCTGAGTCAAAAATCCTGGAAAAACCTGTCCCAATTCAACCGAAGTAGTTCCTGGCACATAAGAAGTTTTCGGAATATCTGCTGAAACTTTACTCTTAGTGAAATCAATCATTCTTTGAGCTGGAACTTTTTGGGTTTGCCCAGCCAAATGCCAAGCTTTTTGTTCGATACTTTTTTGAAATTCCATCCCCGCCAAAGCTCCAAATTTTGCAAAAGGCTTAAAATCTTCCAATTTTAATTCGACAACAATTCCTGAATTTGCAGTTGATTGATCACGTTTAGATGGCGACCAACCATTTGTAACCACTTCACCCGGACTTGTCGCACATGGCGCAATTACACCTCCCGGACACATACAGAATGAATACATTCCGCGGCCATTAACTTGTTTTACGATAGAATATGGTGCTGGAGGCAAATGTTCTCCACGGAAATCACAACTGTATTGAATGCTGTCAATTAATTCCTGTGAATGTTCTGCTCGAACTCCCAAAGCAAAAGGTTTTGCTTCAATTAAAATTTTCTTTTTATCTAATAATTCAAAAATATCACGAGCCGAATGTCCCGTTGCCAAGATTAATTTATTGGCGTGAATTTTATCTCCGTTTTGCGTTACAATTCCCTCAACTTCATTATTCTTTACCAAAATATCATCTACTCGGGTTTCAAACAAAACTTGCCCCCCGAATTCTCGGATTTTATTTCTGATATCTTCAATAATTTTAGGAAGCTTATTGGTTCCAATATGTGGATGTGCTTCTACCAAAATATCTTCAGAAGCTCCAAAAGCCACTAAAAGTTCTAGAATTCGAGTTACATCTCCACGCTTTTTTGAACGGGTATATAATTTTCCATCAGAATACGTTCCTGCTCCACCTTCTCCAAAACAATAATTAGAATCTTCGTTTACGATATGCTCGCGGTTTATCGCTTTCAAGTCACGACGACGGCCTCTAACATCTTTTCCGCGTTCTAAAACAATTGGCTTTAAACCTAATTCGATTAATTGCAATGCCGCAAAAAGTCCAGCCGGGCCTGCTCCGACAACAATAACTTCCTGCGCATTGGAAACATCCTTATATATAGGAAGTTCAATTTTAGTTTCCTGAAAGGGTTCGCCTTTTAAATAAATAAGAACTTTCAAATTAATTTTAATTGCTTTCTGACGTGCATCAATAGAGCGTTTTAAAATTGAAACGTGCTGAATTTCTTGAGCAGAAACTTTAATTTGCTTAGACAAATAGTCTTTTAGCAATGATTCGTTTGCAGCAATTTCGGGTGTAACTTGAAGTAAAAGTTCTTTAGGCATTTTGTCTTATTTATTCTATTAGCTTTTCTTTCTATGAAAAGAACATGCAAAAGTACTATTTTGAACTGACTTTATATAATTAACCTCAAAGTGCGCTAAGTTTTTTATGTACGGTTTGCTAAAAACACAAAGCTCGCAAAGCTTTGTGTTGATATAGCTTTTCGAACTTTGTGTTTATTCTCAAAGAAAAATTAATCTTATCGCACTTTGCGGTTAGTTAAGCAGCAAATTTACTCTTCCTAAAATCTTACTATTTATTTTTAGCCACAGATTAATTGGATTAAAAAGATTTCTTCAAGAATGGTTACGCGCATTGCGGTTTGTTTTCTACAGAAAAAAGCTCAGAATCTTAGCTTCTCAGAATCTTTAATAAAGACTTTGTACCTTTGTCGCTCTGTCACTTTGAAACTTAAAAAAATGTCAAGAAAAATAAAACTAATCTGGGATTTCCGCGGATCAGCTTCGGCTAAAACTGCTGAACACCACGAAATTCATCTAAAAGAATATATCGCAATAGAAAAATTGCCCTTAAATATTACGGGATATAAAGTCATAGACGAAATGTACGCCATTGCTTTTATGGTTGTAACAGACGAAAATATGATTCAAGTAAGAGATGCTTTGAAACCGCATCGTGGGGAACTCTACGAGTAGTTTTCAGTTTTCGGTCACAGTTTACAGTTTTGCACTGAGACTAATTTTAAGTCGCAGTTTACTGAGACCGTAAACTGCGACTGTAAACTTTTTAATTCGCTACTTCGCTAATAAACTTTATACGCATTAAACGCAATTCATCAATATCGTAATCGCCGTCAAATTCTTTTAGTGCGTCTTCGATTTTATCAGATTCAGATTCCATGAAATAATCATGAATTTCTTCCTGTTGATCGTCGTCCAAAATATCATCTAACCAATATTTGATGTTCAGTTTTGTTCCAGAATAAACAATCTGTTCCATTTCTTTGATCAAAGCATCCATCGTTAAACCTTTCGCGGAAGCAATATCACTTAATGGAAGTTTTCTATCAATATTCTGAATGATGTATAATTTGTTAGCAGAATTCACTCCTGTAGATTTAACAACTAAATCGTCTGGACGAATAATATCATTATCCTCAACATATCGGCTGATTAAAGCTACAAATTCGCTTCCGTATTTTTTAGCTTTTCCTTCACCAACACCATGAATATTATATAATTCCTGAATTGTTATCGGATATTTTAAAGCCATATCTTCGATTGAAGGATCTTGGAAAACTACGAATGGAGGAACTCCCAGTTTTTTAGCTACTTTTTTACGAAGTTCGCGAAGCATTCCAGTTAAAACTTCGTCTGCTGTTCCAGAAGATTTGCCTCCTGTAACAATTGTTTCATCATCGGCTTCAGTGTATTCATGATCTTCAGACATCATAAACGAAACTGGCTTTTTGATAAAATCTAAACCTTCCTTTGTAATTTTTATTACACCGTAAGTCTCAATGTCTTTTGACAAAAGTCCTGTTACCAAAACTTGTCTCAACAATGCCATCCAGTATTTTTCGTCGTGGTCTGAACCAGAACCAAAATAAGGCTGTGTATCTGTTTTATGCGCTTTAATAACCGCATTGATACGGCCAATTAAAGTAAATACAATTTCTTTTGATTTGTAAATATGTTTGGTATCGCGAACAATTTCAAGCAATTTAACTACTTGATCTTTGGCTTCAACTTTATGTTTCGGGTTGCGAACATTGTCGTCCATATCGGCTCCTTCGCCAGTTTCACTGTCAAATTCTTCACCGAAATAATGAAGAAGGAATTTTCTACGCGACATTGAAGTTTCGGCGTAAGCCACCACTTCTTGCAAAAGTGCAAAACCAATTTCTTGTTCGGCAACTGGTTTTCCAGACATAAATTTCTCTAGCTTTTCTACATCTTTATAAGAGTAATACGCTAGACAATGCCCTTCTCCACCGTCACGTCCTGCGCGACCGGTTTCTTGGTAATAACTTTCAAGAGATTTCGGAATATCATGGTGAATTACAAAACGAACGTCTGGTTTATCGATTCCCATTCCGAAAGCTATTGTTGCTACAACGACATCAACATCTTCCATCAAAAACATATCTTGATGTTTGGCCCGCGTTTTGGCATCTAAACCTGCATGATAAGGAACAGCACTGATTCCGTTTACTTGTAAAACTTCGGCAATCGATTCTACTTTTTTACGGCTTAAGCAGTAAATAATCCCAGATTTGCCTTTATGCTGTTTGATAAATCGAATAATATCCGACTCAATATTTTTTGTTTTGGTACGAACTTCATAATACAAGTTCGGTCTGTTGAACGATGCTTTAAAAGTATTGGCATCGGCCATGTCAAGGTTTTTCAGAATATCTTCCTGAACCTTTGGTGTTGCGGTTGCGGTAAGTCCAATAATTGGCACTTTACCCAGCTGCTTAATTATATTTCGCAGATTTCTATACTCTGGCCTAAAATCATGTCCCCATTCTGAGATACAGTGCGCCTCATCAATGGCCACAAAAGAAATAGGCACGCTTTGTAAAAAAGCAACATATTCTTCTTTTGTTAATGATTCAGGGGCGACATACAAAAGTTTGGTCAATCCAGATGTAATATCTTTTTTAACCTGAGCAATTTCTGTTTTAGTTAGAGAGGAGTTTAATACATGTGCAATTCCATTTTCAGACGAAAGGCTTCGAATTGCATCAACCTGATTTTTCATCAAAGCAATTAATGGAGAAACAACAATTGCTGTTCCTTCTTGAATTAAAGCCGGTAATTGGTAGCAAAGAGACTTTCCTCCACCGGTCGGCATAATTACGAATGTATTCTTTCCGTCTAAAATGCTCGTAATGACTTGCTCCTGCAAGCCTTTAAATTGGCTAAAGCCGAAATACTTCTTTAATTCTTTATGTATTTCAATTTCATTTGAATTCATTCTCTATATTAATGGTATTTTGTATAAATTTGCAACACATAAAGATACAACTTTCTTTTATACATACAAATTTTAAATATTCTGTTTTGATCACAAAAGAAAATATATTGGCGATCGCCAAGAAAACAATACTCTCTGAAAGTGAAGCAATTACAAAACTAATTGATTTTTTGGACGAAAATTTTTACGAAGCTGTCCAACGCATATACGAATCTAAAGGACGTCTAATCGTTACAGGAATTGGAAAAAGCGCCATTATTGCTCAAAAAATGGTAGCTACTTTTAACTCAACTGGAACCCCTTCTATGTTTTTGCATGCAGCAGAAGCTATTCACGGAGATTTAGGAATGATACAAAACGATGATGTTATTATTTGTATTTCAAAAAGCGGGAATAGTCCAGAAATTAAAGTCCTCGTACCCTTATTAAAAAGATTCGGAAATACTTTGATTGCCATTACAGGAAACACAACTTCATTCTTAGCAAAAGGCTCTGATTTGGTTTTAAATACAACTGTTGACACAGAAGCTTGTCCTATCAATTTAGCTCCAACAAACAGTACGACTGCACAACTTGTAATGGGCGACGCTTTAGCGGTTTGTTTAATGGAAATGCGTGATTTCAAACCAGAAGATTTTGCGGTTTATCATCCTGGAGGTGCTTTAGGAAAAAAATTACTGCTTCGCGTAAAAGATATGATCGAGCATTCATTAAAACCAGCTGTTACTCCGGACACTTCTATCAAAAAAGCGATTTTCGAAATCTCTGAAAAAAGATTAGGAGTTACTGCAGTAATTGAAGACAATAAAATTGTTGGAATTATTACCGATGGAGACATCCGAAGAATGCTAAACGACGTAGATACTATTGCAGATTTAACCGCAAAAGATATTATGTCAAAAAATCCAAAAGTAGTTTCGTCTGAAACTATGGCTGTGGATGCTTTAAATATTCTAGAAGACTTTTCAATTACTCAATTGATTGTTGCGGATAATGGAGAATACAAAGGAGTTTTACATTTACATGACATTTTAAAAGAAGGAATCGTATAATGGCAAAGAAAAATCTTGGCGAGATGTCATTTTTAGATCATCTTGAGGAATTAAGATGGTTATTGGTTAGAAGTACACTTGCAACAATTATAATGGCAATTGTTACTTATTTTATTAGTGATTATTTATTTGATCAAATTATTTTGGGTCCAATTAGACCAACATTCTTTACGTATGTTTGGTTTTGCGACTTATCTCACTCATTAGGATTTGCAGACAGCATCTGTATTACAGAACTGAATTTCATTATTCAGAATACCGAAATGGAAGGCCAAGTAAACATCTTTGTTTGGATGTGTCTTCTAGCAGGTTTTATTTTGAGTTTCCCTTACATATTGTGGGAAATCTGGAAGTTTATCAGCCCAGCACTTTATGAGAAAGAAAGAAAAAATGCAAAATTATTCATCTTTGTTTCTTCTTTACTTTTCTTTTTAGGAGTATTATTTGGGTATTTTGTTGTAATTCCGATGTCGATAAACTTCGTTGCAACATTCTCTGTAAGTGATGTCGTAAAAAACCAATTCACGCTGGAATCTTATATGGGAATGGTAAAAACAAGTATTTTGGGAAGCGCCATCTTTTTTGAACTCCCAATTGCCATTTATTTCTTAACAAAACTAGGATTAGTTACTCCTGAATTCTTAAGAAAATATTGGAAATACGCTGTAATATTGATTTTGATCATCGCTGCTATTGTAACACCACCTGATGTTGTGAGCCAGACTATTGTTGCAATTCCAATGTTAATTATTTACGAGGTTAGTATCCTAATTTCGAAGATTGTCTATAAAAATAAATTAAAAGAAAATGTCTGATATAGTTCAAGAATTTAACGACTATCGTTCTAGAATGAACGAAAAACTGCTTGCTGACAACAACAAAATTGTAAAGCGAATTTTTAATCTTGACACTAATGCATACGCAGAAGGTGCTCTTGACGTAAAAACGAAAGAACTTTTAGGTTTGGTAGCCTCTACAGTTTTAAGATGTGACGACTGTGTAAAATACCATTTAGAAACAAGCTATAAAGAAGGTGTTTCTAAAGAAGAAATGATGGAAGCAATGGGAATTGCCACTCTTGTTGGAGGAACAATTGTTATTCCTCATTTAAGAAGAGCTTACGAATTCTGGGAAGCACTTGAAGAGCAGGGCAAATAATTAGAGAATAAAGATAATTAGTCAATTAGATAATTTTCATACGATATGTTAATTCGTTTAATTGATTAATTTATTTTATCTTATTTTGCCAACAGAAATAATAATTATCTCATTATCAAATTGACACATTATCTAATTAAGATATTATCTAATTAAAAAAAATGAAGCTAAGAGCCGATAATTTAATCAAAACCTATAAAGGACGTAGTGTTGTAAAAGGAATTTCTGTTGAAGTAAATCAAGGAGAAATTGTGGGGCTTTTAGGGCCAAATGGAGCTGGAAAAACAACGTCATTCTATATGATTGTAGGATTGGTAAAACCAAATCAAGGAAATATTTTTCTTGATGATTTAAATATTACCGACTATCCAATGTACAAACGTGCTCAACAGGGAATTGGTTATTTGGCACAAGAAGCTTCTGTTTTTAGAAAATTAAGTATTGAAGACAATATCTTGAGCGTTTTACAATTAACGAAACTTTCTAAAGAAGCTCAAATTGCTAAAATGGAAAGCTTAATTGAAGAATTCAGCTTAGAACATATTCGCACCAACCGAGGCGATTTACTTTCTGGAGGCGAGCGTCGTCGTACCGAAATCGCGCGTGCATTAGCAACTGACCCTAAATTTATTTTATTGGATGAGCCTTTTGCAGGAGTTGACCCAGTTGCGGTCGAAGATATTCAACGAATTGTAGCGCAATTAAAAAATAAAAATATCGGAATCTTAATTACCGATCACAACGTTCAGGAAACTTTAGCCATTACGGATAAAACATATCTAATGTTTGAAGGAGGAATTCTAAAAGCTGGAGTTCCAGAAGAATTGGTAGAAGACGAAATGGTTCGTCGTGTTTATCTTGGACAAAACTTCGAGCTTCGTAAAAAGAAATTGGAATTTTAGAAAAAAGTATTCAGTCGCAGTCTCAGTTTACAGTCTCAATAGAAACTGAAAACTGTGACCGTCACTGCAAACTAATTTAAAATGAAATCAGAAAAACCAACTCAGGAAGATTACGATAATTGGCACAAAGATCCAAAGAATTGGTATTTCTTCAATAGCTTTTATTATAACCCTAAAGACAAAAGATTGCTTCCTCCTAAAAAGATTCAATGGATGGGTTATACTATAAATTTTGCCAATCCGTATTCTGTAATGCTTCTGTTGCCTTTTATAATAATTGTTATTTTGGTTTTATCAAATACTCTCTGAAAACTGAAGGCTTTTATTCCACTGTAATAAAATGCAATTGTTCTAAATCGCCGTTGTAAATATTAACATCAACGCGATGTTTGATTCCTGGCAGAGAAGCTTTTTCTGTAAACTGCCAAAACAGCCAATCATCTTCAATTTTCTCTCTGTAGAAATTATAATTGGCAATCCAGAACAAATAATCTCCGAATTCTTCTTTTAAAAAATCTGAATAATATCTTTCTCCAGAATAAATTATTGGGCGAACTTGGTAATGTTTCTCCACTTTATTCAACCAACGTTTCAAGCCTTTTTTTAAACTGTCCAAAGGCTGATTTTTAGGTAATTTTTCAATATCTAAAACAGGCGGAAGATCTCCTTTCTGCAATTTTACTGTTTTAATGAATAGATCTGCCTGTTCAATAGAATTTTCGTTTGGGCGATAATAATGATAGGCGCCACGCATGATTTTATTTTCTTTTGCACCTTCCCAATTTCTTTTAAATTGCCTATCTACACGATCATTTCCAGCAGTTGCGCGAATAAAAACAAACTGAACAGGATATTTTTCGTCCAAGATTTCGACTTCTTCCCAATCTACCTTTCCTTGAAATTCAGAAACATCAATTCCAATTACTTTTCCTTTATGATTTTCGAGAACTCGAATGTTTCGCACATCAGAAAGATGTTTATCAACCTCATCTTCTTCTAAAACTTTTTCTGTTCTAAAACCTAAATAATAAGCAAGCCCTTTGCGATAATGATAAATTATCCCAATGAATAAAAGTCCGAAAAAAATCAATAAAAGTCCTCGAAAAAGTCTGCTTAGAAAAGATCTTCCAGCTGGTTTTCTTGAATATGTTTTACGATAAGTCGTTTTTCTTGCCATTAAACAGAATTACTTTTTCAAAAAAAGATTATTAATGATCGACAGCAATACATAAAAAGCAATAATCAACGGAATTGCCATATATTGAAGCAACGCAATCATTAGTACAGAAATGATCAAAAATACAATTTGAAGTGCGTTTTCTTTAAAACTAAATTTTTTAATTTTTAAAGCAAACAACGGAATTTCAGCATTTAAAATATAAGCACTACACAGCGTTATCACCAATAAAACCCATTGATTGGTTAAAATTTCTAAAACCATTAACGAATCTGAAAATGAAATTACCAAAGGAAGGCTTAAAATAAACAAAGCGTTTGCAGGCGTAGGCAATCCGATAAAAGAATCCGTCTGACGTGTATCGATGTTAAAATTAGCCAAACGATAGCAAGATCCCAAAGTGATAATAAATCCTAAAAACGGAATTGCTGGATGCGATCCTAATTCATGTGCGCTGTTGGTAAACATGCTGTACATCACATATCCAGGCGTTACACCGCTTGTTACCATATCTGCCAAAGAATCCAACTGCAACCCAAGCGGACTTGACACTTTAAATAATCTGGCAAAAAAACCATCAAAGAAATCAAAAAAGATTCCTAAGCAAACCATATAAAAAGCCATTAAATAATCGTTCTGAGAAACATAAACAATTGCGACACAACCGCAGAAAAGATTTATTAATGTAATTAGATTTGGGATATGCTTTTTGATATTCATAGCTTAAAAATTTGATAATGGCAGAGAACAAATTTAGTATAATAACTGGATGCAAAACGAGTTTTTTCGAGAGTTTTTTATTTCGAAGCGCGACTTTGGGAATATTTAAGCAAAGGAACTTATTAGATGAGTAAAATATTATATTTTTGATAAAAATTTTTAAAACAGGCATCGATCTGCAAAAACATATCAGTTGAAGAAATATTTAGTGTTTTTATTCTTTTGGAGTTGTACTTTTCAGTATGCGCAAACCGTTCGAAAATATTCGAATGAATTTATGAATATTGGGGTCGATGCTGCTGCTCTTGGAATGGCAAGTGCCGTAACTGCCTCTTCAAATGACGTAAATGCAGTTTACTGGAATCCAGCAGGTTTGACGCATCTCGAAGATCATCAAATCGCTTTAATGCATGCCAGCTACTTTGCCAATATTGCGCAATACGATTACATTGGTTACGCAAGTCCAATTGACGACAGAAGTGCTTGGGGAATTTCGATGATTCGTTTTGGAGTCGACGACATCATGGACACTACACAGTTAATCGATAATCAAGGAAATATTGATTACAACAGAATCAGTCTCTTTTCTACAGCAGATTATGGTTTTACTTTTTCTTATGCAAGAAAACTGCCTGTTGACGGATTTCAATACGGTGTAAACGCAAAAGTAATTCGAAGAGTGATTGGAAAATTTGCCAATTCGTGGGGTTTTGGATTTGATATTGGACTTCAATTTGAAAGAAATGATTGGAAATTTGGTTTAATGCTTCGCGACATCACTACAACTTACAACGTTTGGAATATTGATGAAGAAGAATATGAAAAAATCGCCAATGCAATTCCGGGAGAAAATAATACTTTGCCAGAAAGCACAGAGATAACATTGCCAAAAGCACAATTGGGAGTTTCAAAAAGATTTGATTTTCATAACGAATGCAGTCTTGTGACCTCAGCTAATTTAAATATGCGTTTTGAACAAACAAATGACATTATTTCTTCAAAAGCTATAAGTATAGACCCAGCTCTAGGGTTTGAGTTTGGCTATACCGATTTAGTTTTTGTGCGCGCTGGAGCAGGAAACTTTCAGAATGTAACGCAGCTAGATAACACCGAAAAAGTAAATTTTCAGCCTAATATTGGTTTGGGATTTAGATATAAAGGCATACAAATTGATTACGCTTTGACTGATTTAGGAAACCAAAGTACCGCATTATATTCTAATATTTTTTCGTTAAAAGTAGATTTGGGTATCTTTAGATAATTAGAAACCATAAAACATTTAAAATTTTAAATCATGAAAACTGTCATGTTCAAAAAAGCACTTTTTATTTTATTATTCTTAGCAAGTTTTATTGGTTTCAGCCAAAGTTTACCTTTATCTAAAGACGCCAAAATAAGCATTTTGACTTGCGGACTTGGAAATGAGACTTATTCTTATTTTGGACATACCGCTGTTCGAGTATTTGATCCATCAAATAATATTGATATCGTTTATAATTATGGCGCATTTGATTTTAGAACCCCTAATTTCGTTGCCAAATTCGCGAAAGGTGATTTACAATATTTTATTATTACTCATCCTTTTTCTGATTTTATAAGTGAATATAGCAATGATAAACGAAGTGTTTATGAACAAGAACTTCTCATTGGTCTTCCTTTAAAACAAAAAATATTTGACAATCTGAATCATTCTTTATTTTCTGAAGAAAGATATTATACTTATAAATTTATTGATAAAAATTGCACCTCGATGGTTGTTGATGTTATAAATAAATCACTAAATCAAAATGCAATAACTAAAAAAGGAGACACAGACAAGACCTACCGTTCTATCCTATTTCCCTATTTTGATGGACATTTTTATGATCAATTAGGAACTAGCATTATTTTCGGAACTAAAGTTGATCAAATGGGAACCAGAATTTTTCTTCCATTTGAATTGAAAAACAGTTTAGATAAAACCACTTTCCAGAATAAACCTCTTGCAGCTAAAAGCAAAACGCTATTAGAATTTACGAAAGAAACACCGAAATCTTGGTGGAATAACATTTACACATATCTCTTTATTCTGCTTTTTGTAATCTTTGCTAAAAACAAAATAGTAGATAAAATCTATTTTTTGATTTTATCCTTAATGGGGATATTCTTTGTAATAATGGGATTTTATTCATTCCACCAAGAGCTGGCGATGAATTATAATGTATTGCTTTTTAGTCCACTTTTATTGGTTTTAGTTTTGTTTTCAATTTTCAAAAACAAACTATGGACGTATCGATTTTCGCTGATCAACTTTGTCCTTTTAGTGATTTACTTTTTATTTTTAATCAATAAGGCACATTTCTTTATCACTTTACCGTTGATCATTACAAGCGGAGTGGTTTTAGTGCGAACCGCAATCCGCAACAAAAAACCAATTCCGATTATAATCTAAAAATTTTTATTGCCCCCTGTAGAATAAAACCGTCGTAATGGTCTTGAAAGTAATACTTAGGTCGAGAAATATACTTCTGTGTTTGATGTAATACAAATCGTACTGAAGTTTAACCAAGCTTTCGTCAATTGATTCTCCATAAGAATAATTTACCTGCGCCCATCCAGTAAGTCCAGGTTTAATTACATGACGCGTTTCATAAAAAGGCATTACAGCGGCAATTTCTTCAACAAAAAAAGGACGTTCAGGCCTCGGGCCAATTACGCCCATATCTCCTTTTAAGACATTAATAAATTGAGGAAGTTCATCAATTCTAGACTTCCGCATAAATTTACCAAATGGAGTAACTCTTTTGTCATTATGAGTCGCAAAAACAGCTCCATTTGCTTCTGAATTCTCAGTCATGGTTCTAAACTTATAAATCTCGAAAACGACTCCGTTTTTCCCCACTCTTTCTTGAGTGTAAAAAAGACTCCCTTTATTGGCAAAAAGATTACAGAGAAAGATTATCGGAATAAAAAACAGACTGATTAAAAGCCCCAGAATAGAAAACATGAGTTCGATAAGACGAACCAAAGACAAGTACAGTTTATTACTATTACTTCTGCTAAAGGGGAAAAATCTATAAAAATCTCTTTCTATGTGATGAACAGGAATTCGCTGTGTTTTGCTTTCGTAAACTTGTGTGTATTCGCGTATGATATATCCTTTTTCTAATAAATGAAGCAGCTGCTGATATAGATCGGAAGTTATACCATCTGTTTTCTGAGAAGCAATTACAATTTCTGAGACATAATGTGTAGAAACGAAACGTTCTAAATCTTCTTTCTTTATTTCGCTTACATAATGAAAATCTAAATTTTCATCTGCAACAGAATCGGAATTAACGAAACCAATAATTTTGTAATGCGGATCAACGCTTTCCAATCCTAAGACTAATTTTTCAACTTCACTTTGATCACAAATCAAAACAACATTTTGCGAAAAACGATGAGAGGCTAGAAAATAGCAATAGAACAAACGCCAAAGCAATAATGTAATTAGTATTGTAAAATAAAATATTACAATTACTAATCTTTGTTTGGGCAGTACCGGAGAAAGAACAGGCGTAAACAAATAAGCTAAAACAGTGGCTGTTGCGGTAAAAACGACATTTTGCAGAATCTGCAGATGATTGCTTGCTACCTGTAGATTATAGATTTCAAATATTACACCAAAGACAAAAAGATAGCTGACTAGTAAAAGTATGCTAAGCGAGCTACTTAAATCAAAGGCGAAATAATGATAATCAAAGATTGCGCTTAATAAATATAAAGCAAATAGAATAAAAACAGCATCGAAAGAAAGGAGTAAGATCTTCCTCTCCGAGATTTCGAAATGCATTTTCTTTTTTGATAACATCTCTTGTAGGTTTTAATTTGGTTAGGGCAAAGCAAATGTATCGCAAAAAATATAACTAATCTATTAATTTTCTGTTTCTTCAGCAATTTTTATTTGCACTGAAAGTAGGCATAGTGCGTATACGAAAGCTGGTGCGGCTATTCTCATGGCTGCATGGTTAATAGTCAGTATCCAAAATATAAAAAATGATAGAAAATATAAATGTTGCTTGTTATTTATATAACTCACGATTGGCGTAAAAAAAAGAATTAAAAATGCAAGTACGCCAAATACTCCATGTTCTGCACCTAGCCTTGTAATTTCACTGTGTGAAGCTACTTCCTGTCCTAATTCTTCAACTCTCTCATATTTACTCATTCCTGCTCCTACACCAAAAATAGGATTATTCAAAAACAAATTTATTTCTGCATTCATAACTTCTTCTCTACCACCTAAATGATCTTTTTTATCTCTCCCACGAGCATCTTTATTGGCATATCGTTTCTCAATAAGTCCATTTGTTTGTAAGGAACTATAAGTCCATATTCCAATAGACATTAAACCCGTTAAAGCAAAAACGACAATAAATTTACTCTTTCCTCTTGCATTAGAGAGATAATAAACAACGGCAAAAAGACAAATAATCATGGCTATTGCGGTAAAAACCCCTCCTCTTGAAAAAGTTACAATACCCCTATAACTTATAAAGATAAGTAGGCCTCCATTAATAAAAATATCCTTTTTAGTTTTTGAAAATAAAATTAATTGTGAAAAAAAAACAAATATGCCTAATCCCAATATTGTAGAAACTTGATTAGGACCAAATCCTCCAGAAGTTTCAAAATTTGATTGAGTACCTGTGACCACCTCTTTTATGCTCGGCGTATATAAAAACAGATAAATAGTAGTTGTTATTATAGGAAAACCAATTGATTTTAACACATTCTGGAGATCATTAAATATAATCTTTCTATTGATCATATAAGTTGCGCATATAGCTAAACAAAAAGGGCCAGATAAATTAAAAACTAGAATTTTTCTAATATCGATATCAAAACTGGCTGTTTCTGTAGTAATTAAAACAGCAGGTAATAGTAGTATTAAAAAAAATGAGAATATGAATGCGCTTTTAGAAAAGTTTTTAAAAATTATGCCACAAAGCATAAAAAAGACGACCAAATACTTCACATACTCATTGTTAAAATTTCCGCCTGTCATACGTAAAAAAACCTCAGCTCCTACTAGATAAGCACTTACATATAATACTTCATTGTTCTTGTTTTTATTTTTAAAAACAAAAAAAGCCCCAATAACAGGAATCAGAAAAGCATAAATTTTGGACAAAAAAGGAAGTGCAAAAACAACAAATGCTATTACAATATGCAGAATGATTAATGATGTATAATTAAATTTTGTATTTTTCATTTAATAAATAACGGTTTATCACGCAAAAGTAGTCAAAGATTCCAACCATGCGATGTACCCATTCAAAATTGATTTTTCACTAAAATTCTGCTCAACGAGGGAAAAGAGCTTTTTCCCTATTATTTTTCTCGTTTCTTCTTGTTCTATCAAATATTCAACAGCTTTTACAAATTGTTCCAAATTATTTGATTCTATCAACAAACCTTCTTGCTGAGACTGTATAATTTTTTTTACCTCGCCAACATCTGTTGCAACAACTGGTAAGCTCGACAATCCATATTCCAAAACAGCTAAAGGAAGTCCCTCTGAGCGAGAAGTCAAAACAGCAATTTCAGATTGTTTGAGTAAATTTTGTGTATTATTCATCTCGCCATAGAAAAATACTGCTTCGGTAAGCTGAAGATCATTTACTTTTTTTACAAGATTTTTACTATAGTCGTCATAAAAATCTTTACCAATTAAATGAAATGACCATTCTGGAAATTTTTGATGAAGCATTTGCGCTCCATTTATCAATAGTTCATGATTTTTTTGCGGACGCAAATTGGCAACGCAAATTATTCTTTTACCCTCAATCCCTTTTAGTTTAAAATTACTTGACGAATCTATTGATTCAAGTATAAAATTAGGGAAGTAAGTAACATTTGGACAATGTAAATAATCTAAAGCCCATTTTTTCAGATAATCATTTACTGAAATAATTCCTAGAAATAAAAATGATGCTATTTTCAATATCAAATTTTTTCTCGAATCTAAATCTTGAGAAATACCGAAATGATCATGCCATATAATTTTAATCTTTGGAATAAAAATTTTAGCTAAAGCAGCAATAAAAAATGATGAACTATGTGCATGAATTATTTCTACTTTATTTCCTTTTAGATAGCTAATTATTCTAGAAAGAGCTTTTGGATCAATACTAGATTTTTTTTTCAAAAATAAATATGCCACTTTTTCATCTAAATAATCTAAAAGCAAACCTTCTTTACGAGTTGCTATTAGACCCGAAAATTCAACTTTCTCCGAAAGTGCATTGGCATAATTTATTGCCATTCTTTCTGCTCCTCCAGTTTCTAAGGAATCTATTATTTGTACGATTCTCATACTTGCAACATTGCTTTAATTTCTTTTTCGAAAACATCAGTTGTATATTTTTGTGACCAAATCACAGCTAATTTGCTTTTATTCGTAAACACTCCATCATTTTCAATTATTTTCATAATTTCATTCAAATCGTTCTCTAAATTCATTTCCAACATAATACCTCTATCTCCAAAATCCAACATAGATGGAACGCAAGAAACTTTAGTAGCAATAGGAACACATCCCCAAAACATTCCTTCTGCAATTGCTTTAGGCCAACCTTCACTTTTTGATGGCAATACAACGAAATGACTTTCTTTATACGCCTTTTTTAAAGTTTCTCTATTTTGATTCCCTTTTAAGAAAATATATTTCTCTAAATTGTTAATCTGAATATAGTTTTCAAGAGAACTTCTTTTTACACCATCTCCATATAAATCTAATGTGACATTGCAACCTTTTTTAATCAAGCCTTCAATCAATTTTATTGCATACAAAGGTCTTTTCCCATCCACTAAGCTTCCAACAAAAAGAAACTTAAAGCATAAATTAGTGTTGGTTTTAGCGATTATCTCTTTTTCAGAATCAGAGTAAGTAGCTGTAAAAAATGATTTAATATTTTTAGATTGATTTTTCCAATCACCATAAACTAAAACTTTCATATTTTTAGTCAAGAAAGTATTTTTTAACAAATATTTCTGTAATCTATATGTCCAAGGTTGTTTGCTATTTGGATCCCAATTACCCGCATATTTAGCAGTTTTTATTTTATTTGGAAATAGAATTTGAACAAAACAAGCGACTAATCCCATATTACCTGGGCATCTTAAATGAATATGATCGGCTTTTTTCATTGCCAGATATATTTTCCAGAAAATAATAGGCAATTTAAAAATTGATATTATTCTACTTTTTAATGATGTAAAACCAAAATCTGGAACATTTTTAAAGTTTACATTATCGCACTGATAAGATAGATCAATAGGCAAAATATTTCCATTTTTTAATGGAGCAACAATTGTTACTTTATTTACATATTTCAACCAAATATTCATTTCTCCAATATATGGACCATAACCAAAATATTGATTGTCTTTATGAATATGATTGACATGGGTTATTATTAAAAAATTCATTCTAGTTTCTTTCTAATAATCTTAAAATAACTTTTTGAGGCGCTAAATATTTTTCAAAATATTCTCGGCTTTCCAATTCTAAACTATTTTTAAAGGTTGGATCATCTATCAATTTCTTAATGTTTTTTTGCAAGTCGTCTTTATTTCCAATATACAAAACATGCTTTTCATTCTCTAAAACTGCCGGCAATTCATTATAATGGTGAGTTGTAATAATTGCTTTCCCAAGAGCTAAAAATTCTCCTAATTTCCAGCCGTGGCAAGAAAGAACAGCTGGCGTATTGAATACAAATGCAGAGTTTTTAATTTTTTCGATATAAATATTAAGTGGAATTTTTTTTGAATAAACTAATTTATCGAAACCTAAATTGTCTCCATTAGTTCTAGCTGCAAAGCCTCCTTCAAAAATAAGATTCGAATTGTTTTTACATGTTTCAATAAATAAAGCCCTATTCTCATTCGTTTCATTTTCTTTTTTCCAAATTGAGTTCATAAAAAAAATTTCATTCAAAGAAGATTTTACATGCTTGTATTTTTTCAATTCTAGCCTTTTATATTGTCTCCAATAATTTGCTACAAACTCTTTTTTATTTGTAATGTTCTTTCTGAACCTAATAAAATTGAGACTTAAAAAATACAATGTTTCACTTAAATTCCAGATTTTAACCCCAAAACTTGGACCAATAGGAACAATTTTTTTATTATGATTAGCTGAGAACTCCTTAGTTTTATAATTTATTTTTCCGTAAACATTGCACCATTCAAGCTCTGCAGTGCCAATTTCACTAGAATCTCTTGAGTCTATAATTATTTTTTTTGATAGATTTCCTTCTTCAATAATTACCGCAAATGTGCCTTGACTAAATGCTGGAAACTTTGACACATTAAATTCAAAATTCTTACAAACCTCACTTAGCCCTTGAATATAATATGCATCATAGAATATATTACAAAGTCCATAAATGTAAATTTTTGTTTTCATTTTATCTTTTAGGTTTATTTAAAATTAAACTAAAGCATCCGACAACTCGTCCTATTGCTTCTGTAAAAGTGGCTTTTTTTTCAGCTCCATTAATAACATTTGTAAATCGTATCAAAATCAATAAAAATGTGATCACATTCCATTTCAAACGATCTTTCAAAATTGGATTAGGATTTTTTGTTCGCCAAACATACCATCCATTTCTAACTACCATTTTGCCATAGTGAAACTGGTTTGGCCTACCAGCAGGATCGTGATAGTGGTTCAGCTTTGCTTCTGTATTAAGGTACAATTTTCCTTTTTTTGCCAATCTTAAACAAAAATCCGCATCTTCGTACAAACCGTAACCCTCAAAATAAGTTGAAAATGAAAACTCTTCAAATACTGATTTTTTGAAAGATGAAACGCCACCCATTAATTGTTCTGATTCATAAATCTTTCCGCTTGGAGGTAAAAAACCAACACTTCTTCCATGTGAAAAATTAGGTGAAAACCCTGGAGGAGTATTACTGTCTAAATTCAGTTTTTTTCTTAGTACAAAACGACTTCCATCCTTTCGTTTCCATCCATCAAAATAGAATTCATTAATCTTGAACTTATAATTTTCAGGAATTATGTCCCATTTTATTTCATTAACAATATAGCCTCCTACTCCTAATGCTTCAGGAAATAAAAGGTATGTGTTTAATAAATTTTGAAAATAATTAGATTCCAGAACAATGTCATCATCCAAAAAACATACAATATCGCTGGTAGGATCTAATTTGGAAATTCCAAAATTACGCTGTTTCGTTAACCCTCTTTCTTTATCAGAAACTAAAAAATATTTTAAATTTTTGAATTCCTTATTATCTAGAGCAACTTTAGTTCTGTCATTAAGTGAACCGTCAATAATTAAAATTTCATTTGGATAAAAAACTTGATTTTGAACCGAAATTAGTAATTTTAATAACGGCTCAGGACGCATATAAGTACAGATAATTAGAGAAAACTTCATTTACTTTCTAAATATTTATTACTAATTTGAACAAAATAATCGACTCTGTTTAATCTTTCCAATACTAATTTTCGATTATTAGTTTGTATTTCTTCAAGTTCAAATTCTGTTTTAGAAGAATGAAAGTTTAGTAAGTCTTGAATTATCGAATCTTCTAAAACAATAACACAATGTTTGTTCCAGTCAATTAAATCTTCTAATGGTAGCCTTACATCTGTATTAATTAAAACAGGAATTCTACCCATTATTAATGCTTCATAAAATCGAACAGAAAAATTTCCATTTCCGCGCAGGCAAAAAGTATATAAATTATCCTGGATGTTTTTAAAAAACTCTAATGTTGTTTTCTCTTTATTTTCATTTCTAGCTCTATATTTATCTCTAAAAATAAAATCACTTTGAATTCTTTTATCTTTTTGGAGTTTATAGAGAAGTTTATATCTTTTTCTTCCAGCTGGATAAAAAGGATGATAATCTTCTGGATATCGATATCCCAAATTAATAATAACTCTTTTTAAATAGAGAATAAACTCTTTAATGAACTTAAAAAGAGAGCCGTTTGCATTGCCTACAAAACCAATACTTGGCCTTTTTTTTTTGGGAAGCACAAAAAAATCGTCTTTTAAAATTTTATTATATGGATCATTCACAAAGGAAGGCATTATGGAAGTATTAGTTGGTAACTTCGAATTAAAACCTCCCATTCTAAAAGTCAAAACATTTTCATTCTTAAAAGTAAATCCAAAATCACCAGCTGTATAAATCCAAATTGGCACTTTATTTTGTGACATTTTCGCAATCCAATTATGAAAAAAATTGCTTTTATCTTTTTTCAAAAAAGAAACAATGTCTACAGGAAAAATGGCAACGTCAGCTTCTGAAAGAGAATCTACAAAAATAAAATTTGACCTTGTGCCATTATTTGGCAGGTATACCATATCAAATAATAATGGAAATATTATTCTTCTATTATCTTCTGTCAAGAAAAGATGTTCTGTATATATCTTCACCATACTCTAGCAGATATTTTAATTCGTTATGCTTTTAAACTTGCCCTCTCCTATTATAGCAGCATATTTTGAAAAACTACTGTAATACATTTGATCAATTGCTACTAAAAATACATGCTCACTTTCTGCTAAATAGTAAAAATCAAGAAATGTTTTAGAATGATAATCAAGATCAGAATTATTATTTTCTAAATGTTTTGGGACTCCTGCCAAAGTCTTATAATTAGTTGTGGCTCTAACATGATTTAAAAAAAAATCACTATCAGAAAATATGTACGCTACTTTGTCAGGGTATTGGTTGGCTTTATCATTAATCGCTTTTATAACCTTTTGAATTAAATTCAACTTTTCATTTTCATTCAAAATCATTTTTGTTGAATCTGAAAAATCTCCCATTAAAGTAGTAAATCTAGTATGGAATGCTATCCTTGGTTCAGAACTAAGAATATTTAATTTTTCTTGTAGATAATTTGAGGTTTTAAATAGGTGGTCATAATTATTTTTCCAAATAAATTTTATCTCCTGCTCATTTTTAGCTGGGTATAACTTGGCTAAATAATCGACATTGCAATAAACAAAAAAAGTTTTTGCTTTAGATTTCTCAAAAATTTGAAGAGGTTTTCTTTTAAAATCGTTAATTAAATAAACAATTTTAGAGGAAAAAACATTGTATTTAACTTCTTTTTCATTGATAATCCAATCACTTGCGTTTGGCTCTAAAAAATTTGTTAATTCAAATGGATGTGTGAAGAAAATTTTAAATTCAAAATCTAAAATTTTAGAAATCTCATACAAAGAAATTATCCCTTTTAACCGATCTACTAATCCGCCATGTGGTAAATTACCATCAAAACAGATTATAATCTTTGTTTTTTCTTGTTTGCTAGAAAAAACAAATTTTTTAGAATAATATTTTAGTAAAATCAATTGTTTGTAAAAACGCGCAATTTTCTTTCTGAGTAACTTCATATAATTTTTAACTTCTTTAAAATTTTCTAGTTTTAAAATAAACTATTGCATTCTTATAATTTTTTACTCCAATCGACACTTAAATTCCATCCTTTTTTAAATGAAACATAAAAATCAGCCCAATTAAAAAGAGATTCTTTTCTTATGGCTTTTATGAACAGCCTCAGTTTATAACCGTTAATTTGTTTTTGATTCAAATATTTCTGTTTTGTATACATAATTGTTGGAGATGGCTTTGGCTGATATTTTTCGCCTGTCCAAGGAAAATGAGGTTTGATTCTAAATCCACCGAAAGGAGCTTTCAAATGTAAAATAGCTGGATCAGGGAAATAGATTACATCAAAACCTTGTTGTCTTAGTTGCATTCCGAAATCAAAATCTTCACCGTAACCAAATTCTAAGGCCATTGAAAAAGAAACATTAGCTAAACAGCTTGATTTTACAAAACTATTTCCAGAACCAAAAATTCCTGTTTGGTGAATATCTTTAAATAGTAATTTTTCATTTTTTTGTAAATATGATGTTGTTGCAACAAAGGTCCCAAATTGTTCAATTTTATTAAAGATATTGCCAATTAAATTTTCATCAAACCTATTATCGTCATCATTTAAAAAGACCCATTCGCTCGAAACTTGGCTCAGAGCAACATTTCGTGCATTACAAGCTCCTGTTAGATGAGTAAAGATATGTTTAATAGCAAACGGCCATTTTTCAGAATTTAAATAATCTAATTCACTTTGACTTCCTTCTATAGGATTTTGCTCTACAATTATAACATTTTGTGGTAAATGAGTCTGTTTTGCTAAATCTTGCAATACATCATACAAACAATCTTTTCGTCCAATCGTTGGAATAATAACATCAATAGTTTTAGATTCCACAATTTTTAATTTTGATTGAACTGATATTTCAGATAAATCAAAATTGATTTTATTTCGTTTTTTAAATCGCAACGAAAACAATAAAGGGGCTATTGGAAAGCGTTTTTCAAAAATTAAGAAATTAAAAAACAGTATGAATATCCAGCGTGTACGATAATGTTGTTTTGCAAACTGAAACAAAGTGTAAATATTTGCTTTTTTTACTGGAATTGAGATTGTTTTATCAATAACAAGTCTTGGTTCTGAATAGCAAAACAGTCCTTTTATAGATGCTATTTTTGCAATACTATGTAAGAAATAATCAAAGTTATTTGCTAACTTAATTTTATTTTCAAATTGCAAAAGCGCTTTTGAGCTAATTCCCCCCACTGCACTGCTGGTTAACCAAGTTGGGTAACTAACCTTTTTATTAACATTTAAAAATGCAGACTCGTCAATATATCCAATACCATTTGAAAAGTATTCTTCAATATCCTTATTGAAAGATGCCATGATTCTATCATGATGAAAAATTGTATCTATAGCCTCCCAATTTATATTAGATTCTACAGTAATATGACTCCAGATTATTCTATCTGTTGGGAATTTTTTCGCAAATGTCATTAAAGTTGAGGCAATATTTAAAGAAGATTCAAATGAAATAGCTTCTCCATCTTTGCAAACTTTTACAACTTTATTATTTTTATGACAAACAACTACCATTAAATTTTCTTATTAATTATCTTTTTATAAAACTCTACATTTTCTTTCACCAATTGATTGATATCAAAATGAGATTCTACTTTAATTCTAGCTTTTTCTCCAATTTCCTGACAAAGTGAATTGTCTTTTAGTAATTGAATAATTCGATTTGAATAAAGATCATGATTTGAAGGATAAACCAAATAACCACTTTCTTCATCTACAATAAGCTCTTGTGCCCAGCCAATATTACTATTTACAACAGCTTTTTGCATGGCCATTGATTCTATTGTAACCATTCCTAAAGTTTCTGCAAAAGTTGGAAACACACACACATTTGCTTTCTTTATATAAGTTTGAACTTCATTGTACGGAATTTTACCCAAATAGTTTACATTCTTCAAGTCCTCTTCAGTGAACAAATCTTTCATTAGTTCCCATGTTGATTTTGAACCTGTTTTTATATCGAACGAATCTGTACCAATTAAAACTAATTTAACGTCTGGAATATCATTACGAACTTTGCTAAAAATTTCAGGCAGTTCTAAAACTCCTTTCTTTCTAATCAGAGTTCCAATATATAAAATCAGTTTTTTTTCAAATTCTTTAGGAAATTCATTTTTAAAATTTTCAAGATCCAAACCGTTATGAATAGCTATGATTTCTTTTCCTTTTATATTAAAAAGTTTTTTTGAAACCTCTCCTGTAAATTTTGTTGGTGAAATAAAAGCTTTTGCTTGATTTATAGCTAATTTTTCAAACCAAAAATTCTTACGCTTCTGCTTTCTATTTTCTAAATGACAAAAATAAGTATCACTTCCGTGAAAACGAATTACTAGAGGTGCATCTAAGTTCATAAAAGCCGTAATTCCTGTCCAGTCAGGAGCTTCAAGTAATTCAATCTTTTCTTTTTCAATAACTGAATTGATATAATTCTGAATATATTTTCGATGAAAAAACCAACCAAAAAGTTTATATTTTTTATTTTGAATTAAATGAATCTTAACGCCATTTTCTTCCAAAATCTCTTGTTTTTTCTGACCATAAACAAAAACAGTAACTTTAATATTCTCATTACTTAATGCTGTAGTAAGATTTTTTATACTAGTTCCTATTCCAGCTGCGTAAGCAACTTGGGGGTGAGGAAATTCAGGTGTTAAAAAAGCTATATGCATATTTAATTGTTTTTTGAAAAAACAGTTTTTTATTTTAATTATCACTTTCTGTCTTTAGAATAATTTTTTTTGGGCTAAATTCTGCAATGGGATTTCAATTAAACGATAAGTTAAAGTTGAAATAAGAATTGAAAAAGACAAGATTAGTATAAATCGTAAGGATAAATTAATTAAGCCGTTATTGCAGAAATCAATTAAATGAAACCTAGCTAACCATGCTATAACTATAAAATGTATTATGTAAATACTAAAACTTATTTTGCCAATATATCTTATGAATGATTTAGATAAAAAATTAAGTTTTCCTTTACTCAAAAGAAGAGCAAAAACTACGAAGATTATACCAAAAATTATATGATTTAAATATAGAAAATCGAATTTTGATCCAATTTGCAATGGAAGTAAAATGACAAAAAAAGCAAGATTTTTAGTCTTAACCAATTTTATATTATTAGGGTTTTCAATTAGAAAATATAAAATTATACCTAATGCAAAAATTGGTAATTGACTTGGAAAATAATAGAAAGTGAATTCTCTCCATAAATAGGAATTTGAAATAAAATTTCCATACTGGAGAAACTCCTGTAATACCAATTTGAATAATAATGTAAAATTTAAAAACATAACACCAGAATTGATGCTTTCTATTTTTTTAAACAAGAAAGCAAACAGTACATAAAAAAACATTTCGACTGTTATGGACCATCCTCCTGGAACAAGACTATTAATCCAATAAGGACTTAAACCATGACAATAAAAAAAGTTAGAAATCACATTGCCAATAGTAATATTGGGTTGACTTGCCTGCCAATAAGATAGATTGTACATTATCCTAATAATAGATTGTACATTATCCTAATATATAATATATAATGCCTAAATAATAAATTGGCGCAATTCTAAAAAATCGTCTGATGAAGAAGTTTTTAACTGGACTTTTTTCAATTTTATTTCTTTTTTTATACGATCGAAACAAAGTAAAAGCACTGGCAATAACGAAAATCTGCACTCCTCTTGCTCCAAAACTTAGAAATACAGATAAAAGATGAGGTAATTTAACCAATCCTTGCTGAGCAGTATGGGTAATTACTACCATTAAAATGGCTATACCTCTAATAACATCGATGTAATCTAACATTTCTAACTTAATTACATTCATAACTAAAAAAATCGTTTAAAATTTTTGCCGTAAAAACTTTCGCTCCCATATCATTCATATGACCACATGACGAAAAATATTTATCTTCTGCCACTATGTTCTCGTAATTGTAAATTTCAGGATACAGCTGATTTACTTTTTTGAAGTAATTGTTAACTATAGCCTTTTCACACATAGGTGTCATAATTGCAATGAGATTAATATTATTCACTTTACAGATTTTTTTAATTTCTTCATAATATCTATTCCTGTGTGGTTGAAAATCTAAAACTTCAGTATTTAAATTTCCATTATTTTCAGGCAACGGACCATATCCTCCATTATCAATTTCATTGCTTTTTTTATTTAAAACAGAAAAAAGCATTTCTCTAAAACCAATTTTTGAGTCAAATCTCAGATATCTATAAAACGGGATATAATAAAAACTATTAAAATCATCCAATTCTTTAAAATGCTCCCTAATTACATAAGATTCATTAAAATAAGGCAAAAATTTTAAAAATGTTCCGTCTGACTTATTTTCAGATTTTAGTGTGACATCAACGTCAACTATTACATTTTTTATTTTATTCTTTTTTTCTAAAAGTAATTTCAGAACCAAATCAGATTCAAATAGTTTAGAGCCTTGCATTCCGAAATTAAATGTTTTTAATCCTTTATCTGTAAACATTTTTGTCACGAAATGATTATTTGCTCTAGACGAGCCCAATATTACAACATCATAATTTATTGGTGGCGAATTATAGATAAAGCTAATTTTACTTCTTTTATTTGATTGACGAAAAGCATATGAATAAACTTTGTCCATTATAAACATCAAAACAAAAGTTAGTACTAAAATTTTGAATACATAAAATAAAAAATTCTTCATTGCCTTATATTCGTTATTTCCCAAAAAAATCTTTGATAATTCTTGCTGTAAATAATCGAGCTCCGGCATTTGTCATATGCCCGCATGAAGAAAAGTATTTATTCTCTACAATTATATTTTCGTAATTATGAATTTCTGGATATGCTTTTTTTACTTTGTCAAAATAATTCATTCCAACTACATTTTCACACATTGGCGTCATGACAGCAATAAAATTGATATTATTTTTTTTACAGATATTTTTTATTTCTTCGTAATATTTATTGTGTGGCAAAGGATTTAAATTGACAATATTGTTTTTCATATTGCCATTTTTGTGTTTATCCAATGGATAATATCCTAAGTTATCCAAAGCATTTGTTTTTTCATTTACTTCTATTTTGTAAACTTCTCTAAAACCAATTTTAGAATCAAACTTTACATATCTGTAAAAAGGGATATAATACAATTCGTTAAAGTTTTCTTCTGTCGCAAAATGATCTTTTATAACTTTTGAGCAATGAATATAAGGTAGAAATTTTGTTGCAACTCCTTCAGATTCTTGGTCATTTGAAAGATTTAAATCGGCTTCAAGAATTATATTTTTGATTTCATATTTTCTTTCTATCATCAATTTTAACATTAAAGATGCTTCAAATAGATGTCCTCCACTCATTCCGTAATTAAACGTTTTTAATCCTTTCTCTTCAAACATTTGCGAAACAAAGTGATTGTTGGCTCTTGAAGAACCTAAAATTACTACGTCGTATTTTTTTGCTGTAGAATTAAAAACAGTTTCTATTTTTCCACGATTTTTTGATTGCATAAAAACATAAGTATACAATCCGTCCAAGAGAACCGCTATCAAAACTGTTAAAAGAAAAATTCCTAATATGTCTAATAAAAACTTCTTCATTAAAACTGGAAATAAATAAATTCTTTATAATCAGAATAAGTTCCGAAAGCAATAATTGCCATAATCGCCAGTGCCATCTTTAGCCAACTCCTTTTTCCTGAAATTGGTTCTACTTTAGTTTTATTATTCCATTCTACTAAAATAAATAGACCAATCATCAATAGTAATTCATAATTATATCGTTCGTTATCTAAATACTGAGGGCTAAACTCGCCATTAGTAAATATTCTTTTTAAATACAGAACAGCATCTGTAATAGTTCTTGCTCTAAAAAACACCCATGCGATACAGGTCAATAAAAAAGTAGTTAGAATACTAAATAATACTTTTACAGAATCAAAATTCCATTTTAGAATTATGGGATCCATATTATTTCTATTACTATTTGAAAGTAATAATGGAAGGAAATAAACAGCATTTATAAATCCCCAAACAATGTATGTCCAATTGGCACCATGCCAAAATCCGCTGACAATAAAAATGATGAATGTATTTCGGATTTTCATCCAAAGTCCGCCTTTGCTTCCACCAAGAGGAATATATAAATAATCTCTAAACCAAGACGAAAGCGAAATATGCCAACGACGCCAAAACTCAGCTATATCTCTTGAAAAATAGGGGTAATTGAAGTTTCGCAATAAATCTAAACCAAATAATTTAGAAACTCCAAGCGCTATATCTGAGTAACCCGAAAAATCGCCATAAATCTGAAAAGCAAAATAAATTGCTCCCATAATTAATGAAAAAGAATTCATAGATGGATAATGATCAAAAATAGCATTTGCATATACAGCACAAGTATCTGCAATGACGACTTTTTTCACTAATCCCCAAACAATTTGATAAACTCCTTCTTTTGCTTTTTCAAGATTAAATTCTCTTTTTATTTTAACCTGTGGCAGTAAATGAGTAGCCCTTTCAATTGGTCCTGCAACTAGAAGTGGAAAGTAGCTTACAAAAAGAGAATAATCAATAAAGTTATATTCAGCTTTTATTCTTTTATAATAAATATCAATTACATAAGATAATCCGTGGAAAGTATAGAATGAAATTCCTACTGGAAGAATAACATTTAGCAAAAATGGACTTACTTTAAATCCAAAAGAAGTGAACATTTCTGCAAATGAAGACACAAAGAAATTATAGTATTTAAAAATTCCTAAAAAGCCTAAATTGACTGAAATACTAAGCCAGAACCAAAACTTCCTTCCTTTTTCAGAGTTGCTTTTTTCGATTTGAATTCCTGTAAAATAATCTAGAAATGTAGAGAAAACCAATAAGAATAAAAATCTCCAATCCCAGCAAGAATAGAAATAATAACTTGCAACGATTAATAAGGCATTTTGTGTGCTTTTGGTTTTATTAAAAACAAACCAATACAGAAAAAAAACAATCGGCAAAAAGATGGCAAATGCCAAAGAGTTAAAAAACATATATTAATTTAAAATTTCTTTAATTTTTATTGCCAATTCTTTTGAGAAAATATCGGCTCCTGTTGCATTTAGATGATAGGTATCGTAATAATATTCATCATGATTAGATATCTCATTGACACGCATATCAATAAACTGAAAGTTTTTATTATTACTTTCAATTCTATTTAATTCATCGATTAGAATTTTTCCTTTTTCAGGAAAAAGCAAAGAACATCTTAATTTATGTTCTGGTGCCCAAACAAAAATAACTTTTGCATCTTTATCTAATCTTCGAAAATAAAAACAAACCATTTCTTTAATTTCATTTCTAAAGTCGATCTCATTAAAATAGTACTTATCTTTTTTTATTCTTTCAAGATTATGATAGTCTATTTTAAAAATCCTATCCTGTGGTGAAAAACCATTGATAGTCTTGTCATTCTTTGTAACTGAACTTGAAAAATTAGCAATTATACCTTTTTTAAGTAGCTGAAAGTTCTGGTTATACTTCAACAATGGGATATAGGGCAAATATTTATATTTATCATCATATTTAGTTACAAACGAATTAATTATTTCATTGTTTATAAAAGGGGTAAACTGCCATTCATCTGGTAACTCGGTATTTTTTAAAAAGTGGGATAGATCTATATTCTGAATTATCACTGTAGGTTTTCTATTTTTTTTTAGATAGATATCAAATTTAGATTGCTGCAAATTGCAACCACCAGCATTAAAACCAATATTAAAACAACTTAAATTTAATAGTTCACCTATATTTTTTGCATTATACATGAAGTAACCTCTAGATGAACCATTTATAATTACGTCACTATTAATTTTGCCCTCTATTATATTTTGCCAATCATTAATCTTAGTCCCTTTTAATTTTTTTAAACCATTATCTGAGAAATATTGAAGCCCAAAACAAACAATTAAAGCAATAAATAAAATTTCTAGGAGATATTTTAAGAAAGATTTCATCTACAAATGGATATTAAAATTGGAAATAAATAAAGTTATTTTTAATATTAAATTCTCCCAAAAGTAGAATCAATACAATTGCTGCCAATATTTTAACCTTGGAAAGCTTACCATTTAAAGGACACTCTATTTTTCTGTTATTCCATTCTAGTAAGACCAAATAAAGTAAAACAAATGTGGTTGTAAAACTTATTTGTCCCTTTAGATTTTGAAAATCAATATTAAATGCGAAGATTCTTTGAATGTAATTAAAAGCTGTAAAAATATTTTCTGCTCTAAAAAAAATCCATGCAAAGCAAGTTAGACCAAAAGTAAATAAAATGTTAAGCAAAGTTTTTAGTGACGAAAAGCGAAATTTAATATCTACTTCATCCGTATTATTTCTATTTTTTCTTAATAATAGTAATGGTAAAAAGTAGATTGCATTTATAAATCCCCACATTAAGTATGTCCAATTGGCCCCATGCCAAAATCCGCTAACGATAAAAATGATGAATGTATTTCGGATTTTCATCCAAAGTCCACCTTTACTTCCTCCAAGCGGAATGTAAAGATAATCTCGAAACCAAGAGGAAAGTGAAATATGCCAGCGGCGCCAAAACTCAGCTATATCTCTTGAAAAATAAGGGTAATTAAAATTCCTTAATAAATCTATTCCAAAAAGTTTAGAAACTCCAAGCGCAATATCTGAGTAGCCAGAAAAATCACCATAAATCTGAAATGCAAAATAAATTGTCCCTAAAATAAGAGATAAGGAGTCCATCGAATTATAGTGATCAAAAATAGCATTGGCATAAATCGCACAAGTATCAGCTATGACTACTTTTTTAAAAAGTCCCCAGATAATTTGACTAAATCCTTCTTTAGCTTTTTCAAAATTAAATTCTCTTTTTATTTTAACCTGTGGCAGTAAATGAGTAGCCCTTTCAATTGGTCCTGCAACTAAAAGTGGAAAATAGCTCACAAACAGAGAATAATCAATAAAGTTATATTCAGCTTTTATTCTTTTATAATAAATATCAATTACATAAGATAATCCGTGGAAAGTATAGAATGAAATTCCTACTGGAAGAATAACATTTAGCAAAAATGGACTTACTTTAAATCCAAAAGAAGTGAACATTTCTGCAAATGAAGACGCAAAGAAATTATAGTATTTAAAAATTCCTAAAAAGCCTAAATTGACTGAAATACTAAGCCAGAACCAAAATTTACGCCTTCGATCTGAATTACTTTTTTCAATTTGAATTCCTGTAAAATAATCTAGAAATGTAGAGAAAACTAATAAGAATAAAAATCTCCAATCCCAGCAAGAATAAAAATAATAACTTGCAATGATTAATAAGGCATTTTGTGTGCTTTTGGTTTTATTAAAAACAAACCAATACAGAAAAAAAACAATTGGCAAAAAGATGGCAAATGCCAAAGAGTTAAAAAACATAAATAATTATTTCTTTAAAAGACTATTTATACTTTCCCAGATTTTTTCAGATGCTTCAGTAGGATTTGGTCCAACGATAATCTCGAACCATTTTTTACTCTCTTTTACACTTGAAGTTTTTCCGTCAATAATATCTTTAACAATAGCTGTTAAATCCTTTTTATTTCTGACCCATAAAGCCGCTTCTTCAGAGGGTTTCGATCTAAAATGGATGTATTTATAATTTTGCCCAATATCACGGATTCCTTTTTTTAATTGTGGCTGTTCGTAATCAAAAAACAGACAAGATTTATCATGGGCAGAAAAATCAAAAACCATAGAAGAAGCAATGTTACCTACAAATTCTGTGTATTCACAAATGTTTGTCTGTAATGCAAAATCTTCTTTTGTTGGCATAATCTCATTCCAGCTTTGCCCAACAGGGCTCCATAATGGATCTATGTTTACAATTACATCCTTATATTTATTTAAAACCTCATCATAACGATCTGTAAAATCGACAGGACATTTTCTATAAATGATGCCTAAAGAATATCCGTTTTGGTTTAACTCTCTTACCGATAATGCTAAATCTTCTAAATAATGTTGATCTAAAGGAGAAGTCACGATATCATCTCCAGAATAACAAATGTATTTTGTATTAAGATTTAGATTATGTGCTGCAAAAAATTCTTCTTTTGATTGTAAAAGAGTTTTATCAAAATGGCTTTCAAATTGAGGAGTTCCAGTAACAAAAATCTGTTCCTCTTTTACATACGGACAGTACATTAAAACCTCTTTTTTCATGTGTTCACTCCACACAAAATAGTAATCTGTTTCGACTAAAGTTGTTGCTTTTGGAAGATTATCCCATGAAAAAATAAAAGTTCCTGTTGGAATTCCTAAATCCTGTGCAGCCAAAATAGAAGCAATCGCTTGAGTTGGACGTTGATTGGTACAGAACACAAAATCAGGTTTGTGTTCTTCCAACTGTTTTTTGCTTTCTTTGTATTTACTTGTTGTACGTTCTCCTTTTTTTATTTGCTCACGAACAAACTTGATTCCTTTTTGATTAGACCCAAAAGTTGTCAGAGCATCAACCATAAAGCTTTTTACAGCATTATTTATCCCTTTATAAGATTGTGGAAAATTATAAGTGTTGTAAACTACTTCATTAAATTTTTTATCAAAAAAATTTAATTCCATTCTTTTGCGTGCACGACTATAAACTATAGTTAAAGAATGCACTGACTTTTCCTGAATCTTTAATTCTTTAAAACCTAATTTCTCTGTAATAGAAAATGGAGTATTATTCCAATACGTAATATCAAAATTATTTTTTTCTCCAATTTCTTTAAAAGAGGTTAAGGCAAAATTACGAAGTCCTACTCCGTCTGGTAAAAAGATAAATATGTTTTTTTTCATTTCAAGTAAAATAGAATCTAATGCGAAAATTTTTTACATTTTCATTCTAACTTCTGTTAAAAGTTAAGGCAATAATTAGTTTTAATAGAAATCCTTATAAACTTATACTTTTTTATTTTTTAGTTTATCTCTTTGAACTTGTTCGATTGGCAAAATATCAGCAGATTTAAAAGTTAAAGCTTGATAAACTGCATTTAAATCTCTTGTAAGTTTACGTAAACCCATTGGCTCTAAAGAAGCCGCATGATCGGTACCTTTCCAAGTTCTGTCAAGAGTGTAATGCCTTTCAATAATATTAGCTCCTAAAGTATAAGCAGCCATATCTACAGCAATTCCTAAGTGATGCCCTGAAAAACCGATGTGTTTTACCAAGTGACCGTATTTTTGTCTTAAAATATTAATATCCAAAAGGCAAACATCTTCAAAAGGAACTGGATAACCAGATGTACAATTGTATAAAACTAAATCTTGGTTTCTACCTTTTTTAGTAAAAAATTCAACCAGAGTATCTGTTTCTCCTTTAGTAGTCATTCCTGTTGAAATATGAATTTCTCCTGAATAATTTTCGCTCAACCATTCTAGCATTTCGAAGTTATTATTACAAGCAGAAGGAATTTTAATAAAATCTGGATTTAAGGATGCGATCTCTTTTGCTGAAGTCGTATCCCAAACAGATGTTGAATAAGTAATTCCGATTTCATCGCAATACGCTTTTAGTTCTTTATGCTGTTCAACATTGAATTCTAAAAACTCTCTGTGCGCACCATAAGTCTCTCCATACGAATTAGAAAAATTTGGGTGTGGCGCATTATATTGCTCTTCTGTAAGAAGCTCTTTATTATTACGTTTTTGGAATTTTACTGCATCTGCGTTTCCGAAGATTTTTGCAATCTTAATTAATTCTTTTGCTATTTCCATTTCACCTTTATGATTGCATCCAATTTCGGCAATCACGTAAGGTTTTTTAAATTCCTTCATAACGTTTATTGTACTTTAATAAAATTTCACAAGTTTCTCGTATTGCTCCGGCTCCTGATTTATGAGTTAAAACATAATCTGCATTTGCCTTAACGATATCTGTCGCATCAGCAGGAGTAAATGACCAACCAACACTGCAAATATTTGCTAAATCATTTACGTCATCGCCCACATACGAGACGGCGCCAAAACTACTATTTCTCTCTGAAAGAAAATGTGTTAAAAAGGAAAATTTATCTTTAACTCCTAAAAAAGTGTGTTTAATCTGCAATTTCTTCATTCTCTGCGCAACTAATTCAGAATTTTCTGAGGTCATTACGATCACTTCAACGTTATTTTGCCTTAAAATTTCCAATCCCATTCCGTCACGCATATCAAATTTTTTAGCCATTTCTCCATTTGCATCGTAATAAACACATCCATCTGTGAAAACTCCATCTACATCTAAAACTAAATAATCTATTCGTTGATGCACTTTCATTTTTTTCTGACGATCTCCTAATAATTTTTCGATAATTTCCCAATCAGATAAACTATCGATTTCTACCAAAGATTCCTCTGGCATTTTTACTAAACCAATTGAACCGCTTACTCTGTTTTTTGAGTTTAGAAAAGCTTCTTTTGTAGTAACATATACTGCTCCGTTTTCAATTAGCAATCCTTCAAAATCTTGGCGTCTCGGTCTTTTAAAAACATCATAATTACTTGGAGTTCCGTCTGCGTTCCAGATAAAACGATGCGTATTCACGACCGTTAAAGCTGATTCTTTTTTATTAACAAGAACTTCATTTAGCACTGCATTAATATCCTGAGCTTTTGTCATCGGAGAAGTTGCTTGCAATAAGCATAACAAGTCAAAATCATTCTTTACAAGTTCTGCAAATTCTAGCATAGCGCTTTCTGTCGATGCTGTATCTGAAGCATTCTCATCATTTCTTAAAAGTGTTTTTACTTTTGAAGTCCAAAAATATTCTCTTTTAATATAATCTATAATTTCCTGATCGTCTGTAAAAACATATACCTCATCTAATTCAGAAAAAATTGCTTCGGTTAAAACCCATGAAAAAAGTGGTCGTCCGAGCATCTTTTTTTTGTTCTTTCCTGAAATTCCTTTAGAGTTCTTACGAAGTGGAATTATGGCGGTTTTTTTCATCATATTGTTATTTATTCAAATTTATGAATTTACTTAATTCACTGGTAAACAGCTTCGCACCTCTTATATTAAGATGCGATTCATCGTGAAAATACTCTATCTTTTTATATCTAAAATCTGTAGTGTCATAAACAAAAAGTCGATTTTCTGGCAATGAAATGTCTTTTATCCTATTTTCGAGTGTCGAATTATAAACTCTAAAATTAGGAGCAAAACAATAAATTAATTTTATATTGTTTTCTTTACAAATCCTCTGAAACTCAAGAAATGCTTTCTTTTTATCTTTAAGTTCTTCCTTAATTGGATAACAAACTTTTTTGTCATCAAATTTAAAATTATTCTTCCCAGATTCTATTGAAAAAGGCATCGATCCGCATTCTAAAATTGGACTCTCTTTAGTCACTCCTTTTTTTCTAAAATTAAAACTATTCCGGTTTAACCTTGCTAGGCAGAAAATTTTTGAAAATTTACTTTTGTCATCCAGCCTAATCAATTCATCATTTATATAATTATACTTCTCTAAAGGATACATTTTATCGTATCTATAATCGAATGTTTTAACATATAAAAACTCGTATGGGTTATCCAAAGAAAGAACAATTGTTTTAGGTTTGTTATTGAATTCTAATAGTGTTTTCAATAAAAACAAATGAAATTGAATATTCGAACCAGCATACGAAATATTATAAGCTGTTTTTCCAGTTTCTTTCTCAATTTGATTTGCAATAATATTGTAAGCCCCTCTTGAAGATCCCATTACAATTAATTCTTTATTAATCTTGCCATTTAGCAAAAGCTCAAGTCTATGGTCTTCTTCTAGCTTAGGCGCTATGAATAAAAAAATATAAAATAGTTTATCTAACGCAAAAAAGATTAAACTAAATAATAAAACTCTTAGTAAAAATCTTTTCATACTAAAATTGAAAATAAATAAATTCTTGTTCTCTAGCTCCAAAAATAAAAAGAAACACTATAATTATAATATACATAGACCATCTAAAGAAAGTGTTATATTGAAATTCTAAATTTTCGAGTGCATATTTCTTTCTTCTTCCTAACCATTCTATAATGATAAAAAGTAATATCAATAAAATTAAATATGTCGGTCTTTCTGTTGGAAGAGAAAAAAATGACTTAGAAAAAATATCTGATATAAATTGTAATGCATGTTTTACATTATTTGCCCTAAAGAAAATCCAAGCCAAAACTGTAAATGTAAATGTTGTAACCATCATTACAAACTCTTTTATACTTGGCAACTTGTTTTCTAAGGCAACTATTTCTATATGACTTCTGTTCTTATTTAAAAGTAATAAGGGTAAGAAATAAATAGCATTCAATAGGCCCCATATTATAAAAGTCCAATTTGCCCCATGCCAAAATCCGCTGACTAAAAAAACTACAAAAGTATTCCTAACTTGAACCCACCTTCCTCCTTTACTTCCTCCAAGCGGGATGTATAAATAGTCTTTAAACCACGATGATAGTGAAATATGCCAACGACGCCAAAATTCAGCAATATCTCTAGAAAAATATGGAAAAGAAAAATTTTGAAGAAGTTCTATTCCAAACAATCTCGACACTCCTAAAGCAATATCTGAATAACCTGAAAAATCACCATAAATTTGAAAAGCGAAAAATATAGCTCCAATTGCTAAAGTGCTTCCTGAATATTCAGTCGAATTATTAAAAATCAAACTAGCTTGAATTGCGCAATTGTCAGCAATCACAATTTTTTTGAACAATCCCCAAAGTATTTGTCTTAATCCATCTACAGCTTGCTCGTAGTTGAAGTTTCTTTTCTTTTTTATCTGAGGCAATAAATGTGTTGCCCGTTCTATTGGTCCTGCCACTAATAATGGAAAATAAGAAACAAATAAAGCATAATCAATGAAGTTTTTCTCTGCTTTGATTCTATTTTTATAAATATCAATAACATAGGACAAGCCATGGAAGGTGTAAAAAGAAATTCCGATTGGTAAAATTACTTGTAGCGACCAAATATTAACTTGAAAACCAAAAATTGAAATTAAATCTTTTAATGATTCAGCAAAAAAATTAAAATATTTAAAAACACCTAAGAAACCAAGATTAACAATTATACTTAACCAAAACCAAAACTTTTTTTGATGCTGACTCTTTGCCTTTTCTATTTGAATTCCAGAAAAGAAGTCTAATAATGTTGAAAAAATCAGCAGAAAAAGAAAACGCCAATCCCAACAGGAATAAAAAAAGTAACTTGATACTAAAAGTAATATGTTTTGAAATTTCAGACTTTTATTTGTCACAAACCAGTAAAAAACAAAAACTACTGGTAGAAATAAAGCAAAGTTTAAAGAGTTAAAAAGCATTCTTAAATTATGTATTTCATATTATCTTGGTTAATAAAATTAATATTGAACTCCTTTCAACAATTTCATTCTTTGTAATGTTTGGTTTGAAACAGGTTTTCTGAACTTTAAAACCTTGAAAAAATTATTAGTCGCCGTAAAAACGGCTTTAAAAAATAACGAAAAGCACTTCTTGTCTGTTAATGCATACTTTTTAAAGTTATGCAATAACAGCTTTGCTATTTTTAATATTGGTTTAGGGTAATATACCAGATAATAATAAATTGTATTTTTAAGTTGTTTCTCAAATCTAAAATAATTTCTTCCTTGGGCTAGACGCTTTTTTTTATCAATTCTATGATTAACTACAATTTCATTATCATAAAGAATTTCGTATCCTAAATCAAGAACCTCAATTGATAAGCATGACTCTTCGCCATAAATATCAATCCAAGTAGGAAATCCTCTTGTTTCATCATAAACACTTTTTTTAACTGCAAATCCGCATCCAATAAAATCAGTAGTTTTATGTTGTGTCACTTTTGTTTGCCTGCTTCTAAATGCTTCTTCATCTGTAGAAAATAAGCCTCTTACTTCCTGAAAAGCGATTATTCCGACATCAGGAAATTGCAAAAATGTATTTTCGATTTTATTTACAAAATTTTCGCTAATCGGATGCGCATCATCGTCAAGTCCTACCAATATATTTCCTTCTGCTTTTTTATAAAGAAAATTTCTAGCTGGTGAAGCTCCTACACTTTTTTCGTTCCATGACCATTTAACCCAGTTATATTTAGAAATTAATTTATGTGTTTCTTCACATCCGTCAATAAATACTAGCACTTCATGCTGCATAAGATCTAAAATTCCTAATAACTTATTAAGGGTTAATTCAAGTTCTTGAGCTCTATTTTTAGTTACAATTAATGTAGAGAGTTTCATTATTTATATTAATTTTTATTAAAAAGCACTTTCTCATACAATTTAACAATGCTTTTTTGGAGATGCTTTCTATTATAGTTTTCAGCAATAAAATTGGTATTGTATTCTTGAGCAGAAGTTCTCAACTCAATATTTTTAATTGCATTTTCAATTAATTTAGCAATTGCTAAATTATCTAAAGGTTGCTCAATTATAAAACCGTTTATACCATTTTTTATGACTTCTTCCGTGACGTTGCCTGGATTTGATTGGATAGGAAATGCTCCCATTCCCATTGATTCCAATAAAACATTGGGCATTCCGTCAGAAATACTATTTCCAACATGGATAATACTTTCCCCCATTATTTTCAATAGTTCTGCATTAGAAATAAACTTGTTTCTACTCAATATTTTAATGTCCAGAGAATTTAAAAAAGAGGATTCTTCAATTCGTTTTTTAACTTTCAAATCGGCGCTATAGACAACGATTTTTAAATCCTTCAACAAATTTGAAGAAACAAGTTCTAACGATTCAATTACTTTTATTGCTTTTCCCACACCATCTTCATAGCCTTTTATTAGAATAATGTTTCGGTCTGCGGTTTCTTTAATAAACTCTTTTTCAAAATAAATTCCTCCGTTACCTGGAAAAACTCCTAAAAAAGTATTTTTAAATCCATTTTCGCCAGCAATTTTATAATCTCTCTTACAGTCTGTGATTAAAAAATCTACTCTTGTCAAAAAAGATTCAACTTCATTTTTAGAAAGTCCAAGTTCTTGATAAGCATACATATCACTCCCCCATGAGGAATATATAAATTTTATATTATCCTTCTTTTCTAAAATATCTAATATTGGCATTCCAGCTAGCTTCATTTCAAAACAATGAACTATATCTGGCTTTAAATCTTCAATTATTTTTTCGAAAACAACTTTGGTATCTCGCTCCCGAATTTTTTGAATCATCTTATATAAACGAGGCATCTTACTCTTTAGACCTTGTCGAAATGGAAAGTTAAAGCGCTGTTTCCAACCTTTTATCTGATGAACCCAGTTTATTCTTTCAACCTTTGGACCTCCATCAGTAATATCAAACCAGTATATTTCATGACCAGAATCTTTCAATTGGTTTACCCATTGAAAAAAGTGATGATTGGGTATGGCAACCATTAAAATTTTCATCAAATAATAATTATAATTTTAATAATGGTTTAAAGCGCGTGTCACCACGTTTTATAAATTTAAAAATGAGATAAAAAAAATGAATTCGAAAAAATTGCATTTTTAATTTGATGGAATAAAGCAATCTTTCATGTTTAATAAAATCGATACATTTTTGACAACCTTCATATTTTTGTTGAGCCAGTCCCATTCTAAAGAAACCTAAAGTCATTTTTAAAATACATAATCTAACAGATTTTGAAGAAGTTAATTTTAATACTGTTCTTTTGGCTTCAAGATAGGACTCTAATCCGTAATCAATATTGCTGTAAAATGAGTTTGTAGATGAGCTTAAACCCATTCTATAAAGAATCAAAATTTCATTTATAATTGAAATTTTCTTTGGCTCAAATAATGCTCTCGCATACAAATCGTAATCTTCAAGAATATGCAAATCTTCTCTAATTGGCAAGTAAGGCTGTAATGATTCTTTTTTCCACATTGGAGCCACCATCATCATAGGAAAAGCACCTGAAACAAAATCTTCAAATAGATTCTGGTAGCTTATATTAGGGACTGTATCTAACAAAAATTCCTGTTTATCAAATTCCTGTTCAAATTCTTTTAATTTACAAACCACTAAATCTGAATCTTTAATGCTATTTATTTTAAGATTTAAATGATCTTGATGCATAATATCATCGCTATCAAAAAACTGTATATAGCTTCCTAAAGCTTTTTCGAAGGCAAAATTTCTACAAGAGCTAGGCCCTTTTGTTATATTATTAGGCCTAACAAAAAATTTAAATCTGTTGTCTTCTTCCTGATATTTTTTAAGAATTTCTACCGTATTATCAGTACTCCCATCATCTATGATAATACACTCCCATAAAGTATAAGTTTGATTCTTTATTGAATCTAATGTTTCGGCAATCAAATTTGCTCTATTAAAAATAGGCATGATTATGGAAATAATTGGCTCCATTATCTTATTATCTGCATTTATATTCTAGACTATTTTTATTTTTCTTTAGTACCAAAATGTTTTTAATTTCTCTTTTGAAATACCTTTTTTTCTTAAAGCATAATTGTAAAATTGTTTACTATAAAAAAGTTTTCTAAAGATCTTCTCTGTAAACAAATAACTAATAGGTCCTCTGGACAATTCTTTTAAATGTAAGTTTTCTACTTTTTTTTCTGTTATCTCCTTTAAATCATTAAATTTTTCGACCATCCAAGATTCTAGATGATTTCCTAAATGATAAGCTAAGTTTTCGTTTGTTGATAGCCTGTATCCGCCCATTTTTACTACGGGTAGATCTAAATAAAGGTACTCACTGTCTCCTCCTAATTTATAAACACTGTTTGTTTTTGGTATCACATCAAAAACTTCGCGTTTATAAGTTGCCACAAAATGAGAACATCCTAATACTGCAATAGTGCCATTTTTTGCTTTCAATGTACAAATTGAATCTTTAAATCTATCTTCTAGAGAAGACCATCCTAAACTTTGAGCAAATTTCTCCATAGCATCAGGATTTTTTACTGTTCTAAAATAGAGTTTTTTAGAGAAAAAATATTTAAACCAAATATTGGCTGTCAAATTTAATTGTTTTCTAAAAACAGGTACTGGGCAAACTGCTCCAGCTTGAGGAAAAGCTTTAAAAACTTCTAATATTTCAGTTTCCCAATTATTGCAAAATAGGACATCTCCGTCGGTAATAGTGATCAAACGTTCTGGAGCTGTACGCAATGCTTTTAAAATGCTATTTATTTTTCCAACGTTATTTTTCTCTATTATAAGTTCATCAATCAAATTGTCTCTTTGCAATTGAAGTAGCTTTGTATTTATAGCATCACAACAACCATCACTTATCACTGAAATCTTAATTTTTGTAATCGAAGTTTTTTGAATTGATAAAAGACAATAAGTGAAAATTATAAAAGCATCTTTATAATAACTTTCTTCATCAGGTATATACAATGGAATTATTACTCTGTGATGTGAATCTAATTCAGGTAATATTACATCTTTTGAAAGATTTTCTCCTTTTCTCATGATACGTCCATTACTTTTTCTATTACTCCTAAGTATCGTGCATTAATATTTTCTTTCGAAAAACGTGAAATATATCTGTCTCTAATTTCAATTGATAATTTTTCAGCCTGATCTGCATTAATATTTTTGATTTTCACCATTTCTTCATATAAATCTTCTACTGTATTATCAAACCATGAAATATTAATTCCGTCGAATCGCTCCTCCATTGCACCTGTTTTCGCTGACAAAATTAATCTTGCACTTGCCATAGCTTCGATACCTGTTAAAGGACCTGTTTCAAAATCGTAATGTGAAATTATGATACAATCTGCCTGTTTAAAAAAATCAGCTGTTTTATGATTTCGTATAAATCCTGTAAAAATAACATTGACATTGTTTTTTGCTAGATTTTTCAGATTATCGTATTCAGATCCTTCACCAATAATAATTAATTTATCGTTGTCGGAAATCTTTAAAAAAGCTTTTATAAGGACATCGATATTCTTTTCCTTTTCTAAACGTGCGATGGTTAAAAATGTTTTTACCTTATTTTTTACTACCGAAATTTTCAATAATTCTTCTTCATTAAAAGCACATTGATCAATTACTGTATAGTTATGCGTATTTATTTTAACACCATTTGCATTACTTTCTGAATGATGAATATATAAATCAACATAATTTAAATAATCATAATTCTGATAATTTAAAATTTTGCCTGTTGTTCTAAAAACAAATTTGATTTTATTATCATGACAAATTTCTATAACTTCTTTTACGTAATTCGATGATAACTGGCCAAAAAAAACAACCAAATTATATTTAGGAATCAGGGTATTTAAAACCTCTAAAACTTTACCATCATAACTACAATGCTTTTTTGCCCATTCGTTATTGGCATAATCTGAAACTGATCCCTTACAATTGTTCTTTAAATAACTAATAAAGGCTAGAAATTTAATCCACAAAAAGTTTTTAAATACTTTGCTTTTTAAAGAAAAAACGGGAAGACTTTTACTGAAATCTAAAACCTGACTATTTTTTGAAATAGTCACTGTAGAACATACCTCAACTTCATGTTTTGATGATAGGACATTAGAAACAAAACCTACTTCTAGCTCTCTTCCTCCAAAATCTGTAATTGGGCCTATTATAAGTATTTTTGATTTCAATTCTTCTTATTTTAGTAACATTCTTTTTAGATCTAAAACTAAGTTAAAACCTAGTTTAGATTTAAATCCAAACATTAGCGTTTTATAAATTATAAATAAAATTCGATACCCATTCACGACTTTAGAATAACGTATTAAATTTAAATATGCTTTATACAAATAAAGTTTTAATTCGAATATATGTAGAGCTTTCAAATTCTGATAAATAAGTTCCCAACTCACCAGAAGTTTGTCTAATTCTGATTTTTTAAATAAAGAACTGGTATTTTCATCATGAATTCTATACCCAGCATAAGTTTCAGAAACCATTATTATTTCAGGATTTCCTTTCAATATGCCTGATAAAAAAACAGCATCATCATTAGGACTGTCTATCCATTGAATATTACCAATTAAAACTTTAGGAATTAACCACGATCCTGTGGCAATAAAACCTCCATTAACTGATAATTTCCGAATTAATTTTCGGGCATCTATTTTCTCTTCTTCAAATATGTTATTATATGGAAAATTATAACTTTCATTTAATTCATTTTTAAACTTTTTCCATTTTGTAATAGAAATTGTTTCTTTACTGTTTGCACTTTCCAACAATGAAACCTGCGTTTCAATTTTTTTCAAAAACAACAAATCGTCATAGTCTAAAAATTGAATATATTTTCCTTTAGCAGCTAATAGTGCTTCATTTCTCGCATTATGTCGACCAGGTTTTGTTTTTAAATAAATAAGTCTTGGGTCATTTATATTTAAAAAATCCTTACAAGTTTGAATTTCCAATTCGCCATTGCAGGCTATAATTACTTCAATATGGCTATATGATTGCAATAATGCACTTTCTACACAACTTTTAAAATAATCTATAGTTTTGTGAACGGGAATTATTATCGAGACTAACATTATTTAATATAAATCATTCTTATTATTAAAAATTGTAAAACCCAAAAAAGTATTTAAAAAGACATCAATAACAAATTTTTTGCTTTTAAGTTTTCGCCTGTAATCGTTTCTAGTGTGTTCTAAATCATTGTTTAATTCTATTGAGGAGCCTAATTGGTTTACAAAAAAATCAGCGTGTTTGATGTTTAGGTATTTATACAAATACTTTTCTTTATCAGGATCCAGACTTTTTATCATTGAACTGGATTTTATTCTATAATAAAACCCATGGTAATCAATACGTTTTACATTTCCATCATTCTTAAGCATTGAAATCCAAAATTCCCAATCTTCAAGTCCGTAAATCATATTAGTATCATATCCTCCTGCCAATTCCCATTCTTTCTTTTTATACAATGCAGTACAAAAAATCATATTTTTTTTACTTAGATTATATAATGAAAATGGCTTCAATATCCAATCTCCAACCTCATCACCAAATTTTTCTGCTTTACAGTAAACTACTTTTAATGAAGAATCCTTTTGAAATTCGTATAAAGCTAATTTTAAATAATTGTGTCCAATTTTATCATCTGCATCTAAAGGCAAAATAAATTCTCCTTTGGCGACAGTTATCCCTGCATTTCTTGCACTACTTAGTCCGCCGTTATTCTTGCTTACATATTTAAAACGGAAATCTTTATCTAACCATTTCTGGGCAATTTCATTGATATTATCGTTACTTCCATCATTTACTATAATACATTCCCAATTTTCATATGTTTGATTAAGCACTGAAGTAAGCGCTTCACTTAAATATTGAGCTTGATTATAACAGGGAACTATGATGGAAATCTTATACATTCAATAAATAAATTAAAGATCTCTTAGTAATCTTTGTTGGTAACATGAGATTTAATAATAAATAAATAAAACTTATTTTAGACTTTGATAAATATTTTGTGTTCCTTTTAATCCAAATAGCCATTTCTGATTTTGTAAAAAGATTTCTTTTATAAATAATTTTAAACCTTAATTTTAGCTCCTCTTCAATATCTTTTTTATAATTTGGAAAAAGTTGTAACAAATCAAAAAAAGCATTTGGAATTTTGTTTAAAGCTAATTTATCAGCTGATGTTGCTGAACTTTCATGAACTCTATATTTTGCTAATATATGGTCTGAAGAATAAAACACACAATTAGACATAAGCAATTTTAGCCACAGATGATAATCTTCTACGTTCTGAATATCTAAAATTTCAGAAAAGCCTCCAACATTAATTACCTTTTCTTTTTTTACCAAGACGGTCAAGATCGGAATTCTATTTTCCTTTAAAAATAATTTTAAAGAAGTTTTATCATAAAAAACTGAGGTAGGAATGTTCATTTTTTTAGAAATATCAGATACTTCATTATCATTAAAAAAATAAGAATCAGCAAAAACTAAGTCGGCATTTCTCTTTTGTATCTCTAAAATCTGAACATCTAATTTTTCAGGTAGCCATATGTCATCTGCATCAAGAAATGCAAGATATATTCCCTTTGATTTTGAAATACCAAGATTCCTTGCCTTTCCTTGCCTACCATTTTTCTGATATATATATATTATTCTTTTGTCCTTTAATAATGCTTCTTTTACTATTTCTTCAGTTTTGTCATTTGAACCATCATTAATTATAATTAATTCCCAATTATTATATGTTTGATGAATAACCGAGTTTATTGCATCCGCAATATAACTTTCAGCATTATATGCAGGCATTATTACTGAAATTAATGCTTTATCTTCCATTAAATAATTTTATCTTATAATCTCTTAGTTTAAAAGCTAATCTTAATATCTTACTATCTTTAATTGTGGTTAGCAAACTAAAATAATTATTTTCTGTTTCAAATAAATAATGAGGAATCGTACTATCCCAAACCTTCTTCATTTCAATTTTATATTCTTCCATTCTCAAACTACTAATACCTGTTAGGTCATACTTAACAATAGGAAATAGTATAGGAAGAAATGTTTTCCCATTTATGTATAATTTTAAATAATAATGATAATCAGCTGCTAATTTATACTCCTCATTATATCCATGAAAATTTTGCAATGTCTCCGATAAAAAGAAGCAAGCTTGATGATTGATTACCATATATTGCAAATAAGATAATCGTAATTTAGATGGATAAATTACCGTTTTTTCTTTTAATACATCATCGATTTTAATTTGACCATAAAATACATCTGCATTATTGTTAATAATTATATCACTGCATAACTTCAATGTATTTAATGAAAGAAAGCAGTCCCCACTATTCATAAATGAAATATATTTTCCACTAGCAATCTTAATTCCCTTATTCATAGCATTATAAATACCTGAATCATTCTCACTTATCCAATAATCAATTTTATTCTTTTTATTTTCAATGTATTCTACGCTACCATCAGTCGATCCTCCATCGATAATTATATACTCAAAATCCTGCCAAGTCTGATTGATAACACTTTCAACTGTCTTTTTTAGACCTTCAAGGTTATTATAGTTAATAGTTATAATTGATATTAGTGCCATTTCAAATAAATTTATTTAAAAACTCATCTACTTCAAAAAAGTATTTCTCCACTAAACTCAAATCTTCCTTTGAAAAATCCCACCACTTAATTTTCAAAAGTTGCTCAATCTTAGCATCATCAAATCTATATTTTATTATTTTGACCGGATTTCCAACTGCAATTGCATACGCAGGGATGTCTTTAGATATAATTGCGCCAGCACCTATTACAGCACCATCGCCAATTTTTACACCATCTAGGATAGTGACATTCATTCCTATAAAAACATCGTTACCAATTACAATATTTTTTGTTTCTTTAATTTTATCAACTTCACTTAATGTGGTACCATTTTGTTTTTGTGTTGAGTAAAACATAGGATGTGTTGATAAGCCGTTAGTAGGATGTATTCCCCAGCCAGAAAGTAAATTTGGGCCTATTGAACAAAACTTGCCTATTGTAGTATTATTAAGAATCACATTATTTGCGATATATGTGTATTCTCCAACATTTGAATTCACAAGTCTGTAAGGTGTATATAACTTAACATTCTCATCTAAAATACTATTGTGAATCTGTTCTTTTTCTTTTAATTCTATATCATTAAAGAGTAATTTATAAATATTTGAATTAACTCCATAGACAGCTATTATAGTTTTTTTTATAACAAAATCTAAAAAGGAAATAATTTTATTTTTAATTACTTTTTTCATTTACCTCTATTTAATTTTTCCCACAAAAACAATTCTGTTTTCTTCTAATTGTTCTTCAATGATCAAACTGAAAGACTTTATAAACTCATCTCTAAACCATTCAATAGTGTACCATTCAGGCAATACTTGTTTTATTTTTGTTTCAATACTCCATAGCCCTAGAGGCATAAATTCTACTATCACATATTTATTGGAAAACATAATAAGTCTTTCAAAAATTGCTGCTAAAGAAAATTTACCAGTTAATATTAAATGATGTGTTACAGCCAAAGAAACAGCCAAATCGGACTTTAGCCTTTTAGAAGTTCCTAATAAATCAGGTGTAAACATGAAATTTAATAAAAGAGGCGTAACATTATTAACATTTAATTTCTTACTATTTAAATATGCTTCATTTATAGCATTTTCATCATAATCAACTAAAATAATTTTTTTTAGATTCATTTCTTTAGACAATAAAAAAGAAAAATAACCTTCATTACCTGCTAAATCGATAACTGTTTCAACATCTCTCAATTCATTGATAATTTCTAATAATCTTTTAAATCTATAAGAGTAATTAACATTTTCAATATCATTGTAAAACTTACCATGGTAACCTTTCCATTGACTATCTACGATAGATTTTGAAAGTAAATCTATATTGTTCTTTATTTCCTTTTTTGGAAAGTTATCTGTTAGTCTATTTACTTTTAGATCATATCTAAAAAGTTTACTTTTTTTATTAAAAATAATTTTTAATATCTTGTTTGTAGCTTTTACAAGAAAGCTTACAATGGTAATATGTTTTCTTGATGAAAATAATACCTTTTTTCTAAAAGAAAAATTGTATCTATCAACTAATAGTAATTTATACAATCCTGATTCTTCTATATTTTGATAAGGAATTGTGAACATTCTATGAAAATTACTTTCCAATAATTTTCTAACAATCAGAAGTTCATTTTTACTCCAAAATAATAGCGGGATAAAAAACGAATTTAAAAATTCCTCGTAAGCAATCCAATGATTTTTAGATCTGATTACATCTATACTTCCAATATCTACAAAAACAGGCTTATTGTTATTAAATAAGACATTTAAGGTATGAGCATCCTTTAATTCGTACCCATATTTATTACAAATGTCATTAATTTCTAACACCATTAAGGCAGCATCCTTAAACATTTGAAAGGTCCATTCATGTTGCAAACTTTCAACTAGTCGTTCATGTTCTAAAATAAGTTGTTTACTTTCTGGAAATTCGTCTGATACAAAGGTTTGAGGTATTAACTCTTTTTTGGCTAACTCTTTAAACATATCTGAGTTAAGCAATTCCAAACAAGTATTTTGTTTTTCTTTTGATATCTGTCTGAAAACTCTATTATTATAAAAAAAAACTCTGCCAAAATCATCTATCATTGACTTATGAGAGTATTGAATATTATCCATTTAATTTATTTTAACTGTGACCACTTATGTTTATAATATACTCTTGATAATTCTGAATCTTGTAAATTTTTACCAGTATTAAAATAATCTGCGTTTTCTATAGTAAACTCAAAAGCGTTCGTTAAATAATCGATTAAAACATTCTCGCTGAAAACTGCTATATTCAAATAATAATTATCAGGTTTAATATTTAAAGATTCCTCCAATTCACAAGAGATTTCTGATTCACTTTTATCAAGGCAAATAGCGAAATTTAATAAATTGGTATCAAATCTTAAATATCCTTCATCCATGAAATTATATATTCCAATAACAATTCTCACATTTTTTAAGCTGTCTTGTTTAAGCTGTTTTAACAATAAATTAATTGTAATCTTTTCTCCAAGAAAAAAGGTGTTCTTCTTTTCACCACTTGAAATCAGATTTAGACCTGAAACTCGATATTCTCCTGTTCCTTTTCTATTAAAATCTAAAAGTTTAGTGGTTATTTTTTGCGTTAAAGTTTGGTACTTTTTTAAACTTTCATCAATTCCTCCTTTAAAAATTACCTTTCCATGTTCCAAGACAATACCCTTAGTACATAAACTTTTTACAGCGGCCATATTATGACTAACAAATAATACCGTCCTACCTTCTCCTTTAGATATATCCTGCATTTTCCCAATTGCCTTTTTCTGAAATTCAGCATCTCCAACTGCCAAAACCTCATCAATTACTAAAATTTCAGGTTCTAAAAAAGCAGCCACAGCAAACGCTAAGCGAACTGTCATTCCAGAGCTATATCGTTTTACTGGCGTGTCAATATAACGTTCGCAACCAGAGAACTCAATAATTTCATCTATTTTTGAAGCGATTTCCTTTTTAGTCATTCCTAAAATAGCGCCATTTAAATAGATATTTTCACGTCCTGTCATCTCACCATGAAAACCAGTTCCAACTTCAAGAAGCGATGCAATTCGCCCACGAGATTTAATACTTCCTGTAGTTGGTGCAGTAACCTTAGATAATATTTTTAAAAGTGTAGACTTACCTGCACCATTTTTTCCTATAATCCCTAAAACTTCTCCACGTTCAACTTCAAAATTAATATCCTGCAAAGCCCACACATATTCTGAAGTTCCTTTAGTTGAGCGATCATTTACATCTCCTATTTTTAAATATGGATTTTCTTTTCCACGAATCTTATACCACCAGCGATTTAAATCGTGTTTTATTGTTCCTGTTCCGACTTCACCTAAACGATATTGTTTTGAAATATTTTCGGCTTTTAATATTATATCTTTCATTTATACGGTATCTATAAAGCTTTTTTCTGTTCTATTAAAAACCAATAATCCAGCAAAAAAAACAGCTAATGTGAGTGCCATTGTATATACTAAACCTAAAATTGATATACTTCCAATATTTAAGAGCATATAACGAGAAGTTTCTATAACATATGCTAATGGATTGTATTCCACAATCCAGCCAAATTTTGGCAATTTGGCTTTTATTAACTCCATAGGATACATTACGGCAGAGATATACATCAGTAATTGAATTCCAAAACCAAGTAAATTATTCAAATCTCGATACTTTGTAACCATGGATGAAATAAGCATTCCAAGACCAAGTCCCAAAATTCCCATAAAAGCAATTAGGATAGGAAAGAACACTAATGAGCCATTTAAGCTTAAATCTGCTCCCTGAAAATAAAAGAAAATGTAAAATACAACAAATATGAAAAACTGGATTCCAAATTTGATCAAATTTGAAATTACTATTGACAATGGAGTTATGATTCTTGGAAAGTAAACTTTACCAAATATTGCGGCATTAGATTTAAAAGTATCCGAAGTTCCAGTCAAGCAAGATGTGAAGTAGTTCCATACCATGATTCCTGCTAGATTAAATAAGAATGGAGGAATGGCTCCTGTATCGATACCAGCAACCTTATTAAAGATAATCGTAAAAGTGATCGATGTAAATAAAGGTTGAATTAAATACCATAGTGGTCCTAAAACAGTTTGTTTATAAACTGTGATTATATCTCTTTTTACAAACAGAAATAATAAATCTCTATATCTCCAGACTTCTCTAAGGTTAAGTGAAAAGAATTTGTTTTTGGGTGTTATTTCAAACAGCCATTCATTAGAATTTGGGGTAGGGTTCATTTTTAATTACATCAATTTGTAATAGGTTGTATATACAAAAACTTTTTAAATTAACAAGATTTTTAAACTTTTTCGAAATTCTCTAAAATAGAAAAAGGCGTTTTAAAAAAAAACACCTTCTTAATATTAAAATTTTGCCCAAATGTAAAATTATTTATCGAGAACTTCAAAAGTAGAATTCATACTTTTAAATTCTGGAACAATTTTTTTCATCTTTGCTACTATATCATCATTTTCGTAAAAATCAGCAATGCCAATTAATTCATCAACATCATTATGAAGGGTTTCGTACTCATCTTGAATCTCTTGTGCAATCATGATCTTATTATGATATGTTGGAAGAGTTTTAGAAGTGTCATTCAATAATTCTTCATAAAGTTTTTCTCCAGGTCTTAGACCAACAATTTTAATTTTAATTTCTTTATCTGGTATAAAACCGGCCAATTTAATCATTTTTCGTGCTAAATCAATAATTCTAACGGGTTTACCCATATCAAAAATATAGATTTCTCCACCATTACCCATCGCACCTGCTTCCAATACCAATTGGCAAGCTTCTGGGATTGTCATGAAATAACGAATAATATCTTGATGTGTAATGGTTACTGGCCCTCCTTCTGCAATTTGTTTCGTAAATAAAGGAACAACGGATCCATTTGATCCTAGAACATTTCCAAAACGAGTCGTAATAAATTTCGTGCCTCCTTCAACATTCTCTCTTTGATTTTTTAAGAACAAAGATTGAACATATTTTTCAGCAATGCGTTTACTTGCGCCCATTACGTTACTTGGATTCACAGCCTTATCTGTAGAAACCATTACAAATTTCTTCACTCGATACTTACAAGCTAAATCTGCAAGGTTTTTAGTTCCTTTTATGTTAGTTTGAATTGCCTGAGCAGGGTTTTCTTCCATTAAAGGCACATGTTTATATGCAGCAGCATGAAAAACAACATGTGGATTATAATTTTTAAATACTTTCTCAAGTGCTTTCTTGCTTCGTACATCTGCAATTACAGCAACAATTTTTGTGCTGAAATTCATTGCTTGCGTTTCTAAGCACAAATTATGCAATGGAGTCTCAGCATGATCCAAAACAATAACATTTTTCGGATTGAAATTCAGAACCTGTCTTACAATCTCGCTTCCAATTGAACCAGCAGCGCCAGTAATTAAAATTGTTTTGTCTTTTAATTGTTTAGAAATTGATTTACTATCTAGAACTATAGGTTTTCTTTCCAATAAATCTTCAATCTGTATATTTTTTACTTTTTGAGAAATTTCTTTTTGGTTTTCCCAATCAGATATTAGTGGAACGGTATATACTCTGTAGTTAAACTCTAAACACTGATCAACAATAATAAGTTGCTCGTCTTTAGTCAAGCTTTTGTCAGCAATAATTACACCTTCTGCAGCGACAGAGCGCATAAGAGCTGGAAGCTTTTTTCTTAAAATTAAGATAGGCAGATCAAGCATACGTTTAGACGCATTCTGATTATTCTTATCTACAAATCCAACAATTTTAAATCGTGAAGGAGTTTCAAATTTTAAAGCATTAGCTACTGAAATTGCATTTGCATCTGTACCATAAATAACTGTTCGCACGAGCTTTGTTGTAGCTTTTTCTGAAAAATACATTTCAAAAGTCTGTTTTACAATTACACGATATAAAAACAAACCACAAAAAGACAAAACTAAATTAATAAAAAGGGCAGTATTTAGAAAAGCTTTATGTCCTGTGTACAATTCAAATACTAAATTCACAAATAAGAAAAACACTAAAACTGACATCTGTGAAAAAAGCAGTTTTATGGCATCTATATAGGAAGAGTGCCTAATAATTCCAGAATATGTTCTAAAAAGCCAAAAGAAAAATATATTGACCGTTATTAAACTGGCTACAAAATAAAAATCGTGCGATGTTATAATATATCCTATTGCGGTTCCATCAAAGAGCAAATAAGTGAATGAAAATGAAAAGAACAAAACCATTACATCAATTGCAACAATAATCCATCTCGGCAAATAACTCAAATTATTGATATTTGCCCTAAGATTTCTTGGAGAAAAGGTTTTATACAATAAAGAGGTTATATTATTTGGTTTTTCTGTATTCAATTTAGCTTTTTTTAAGTCAGTAAAATTTGAACTTTATACAAAAATACAAATTAAAGGTTTTAAATAATTACTTAATAGGTGTAAATTAAATTTTAACACCTCTTTTCTTTTGTTTCAAAAACTCCAATAGGTAAGTTCCATAACCTGATTTAAGTAGTGGTTGAGCCAATTCCTCAAGTTGAGCATCATCAATAAATCCTTGTCGCCAAGCAATTTCTTCGATACAACCAACTTTTAAACCTTGTCTTTCTTCTAAAACCTGAACAAATTGTCCAGCTTGCATTAAACTATTAAAAGTTCCTGTATCTAACCAAGCTGTTCCTCGGCTTAATATTCCTACTTTTAGTTTTCCTTTTTCTAAGTAAACCTTATTCACATCTGTAATTTCATATTCACCACGGGCGCTAGGCTTAATATTTTTGGCAATTTCAACAACAGAATTATCGTAGAAATAAAGTCCTGGAACGGCATAATTTGATTTTGGCTCTAAAGGTTTTTCTTCTATAGAAATGGCATTTTTATTTTCGTCAAATTCAACTACTCCATATCTTTCTGGATCTGCAACATGATAAGCAAAAACTACTCCTCCTTCTGGATCAGCATTATCTTTTAAAAGTTGTTGCATATTAGTTCCAAAGAAAATATTGTCTCCGAGTACTAATGCCACCTTATCTTTACCAATAAATTCTTCGCCTATTACAAAAGCCTGTGCCAAACCATTCGGATCTGGCTGTTCTGCATAGCTAAATTTACAACCAATTGTGCTTCCATCACCTAAAAGTTTCTTGAAATGAGGTAAATCATGAGGGGTAGAGATAATTAAGATCTCATTGATTCCGGCCATCATTAAAGTAGATAATGGATAATAAATCATAGGTTTATCGTAAACAGGCATTAATTGTTTACTTACAGCTAATGTTAATGGATGCAATCTTGTGCCGGAACCTCCAGCTAATATAATTCCTTTCATAATCTTAATTTCAGATTTTTAACCTCAAAAATTCTAGTCTTAGATTTTTAAACAAACATTTTTTTTAAACTTTTTCTATAATCTGGAATATTCAGATTATAGACTGTTTTTATTTTTTCCTTATTTAATAATGAAAAGCTTGGTCTTTTTGCTGGAGTTGGGTAAGATGAAGATGGAATCCCTCCAACTTTACAATTATACCCTCCAAGCTCTTTAATGCTTAACGCAAATTCATACCAGCTGATTTCTCCTTCATTCGAATAATTATAAATCCCTGGAATCCATTTTGCAGATCCGATAATATCAATCATTGCTTGCGCAAGATCGGCAGCATAAGTTGGTGAACCAATCTGGTCATTTACCACATTAATTTCATATCTTTCCTGCATTAATCGTTGCATCGTTTTAACAAAATTATTTCCGAACGTGCTGTAAACCCAAGAAGTTCTAATAATAATTGATTCTGGGTTTTCTTTCAAACAAGCAATTTCACCAGCCAATTTACTTTCTCCATAAACATTTATAGGACTAGTTTCAGCTTCTTCATTTAAAGCTATAGACGAATCGCCATCAAAAACATAATCTGTCGAAATATGAATTAGTTTAGCGCTATTTTCTTTAGCATATTTTGCTATTAACTCTACTGCTAAATGATTTACTTTAAAAGCCAAATCTTTTTCTGATTCAGCTTTATCAACAGCTGTATAAGCACCGCAATTTAATATAATGTTTGGGTTAATTACTTCTAATTGAGATTGAAGTATTTCTAAATTATCTAATGTAATTTGAGTTCTATCTGCAAATACCCATTCATATTGAGTATGCAAAGGCGCTAAAACTGAAAGTTCAGATCCTAATTGTCCTGTGGCGCCAGTTACTAGAATTTTTTTCATTAAAATAAACTATTACAGTTTTCAATAAATGGCAAAATTTGATCTTTTTCCGAAACAATAGCCTCCTCAAGATTCATTCCCCAATCAATATTCAAAGATGGATCATCATATTTGATTCCTCCTTCAGAAGCTTTGTTATAAAATTGATCACATTTATACATAACCGAAGCAGTTTCACTAATAACAGAAAATCCGTGAGCAAATCCTTGAGGCACCAATAATTGTTTTTTATTCTCTGCTGATAGTAAAATGCTAAATGATTTCCCATAAGTTGGAGAATCTTTTCGTAGATCTACTGCAACATCAATAATTTCTCCTTCCAAAACACGAACTAATTTTGTCTGCGCAAAAGGAGGATTTTGGTAATGCAATCCTCTTAAAGTTCCTTTTTTTGAGAATGACTGATTATCCTGAACAAATTCAATGTTAATTCCTAAATCTTCAAGCTTAGTTTTACTATAGGATTCAAAAAAGTAGCCTCTTTCGTCTCCAAATACTGTTGGCTCTACAATTACCAAATCTTTTATAAATGTTTCTTCGATTTTCATTTTCTAATTTTATATTCATTTACAGAAATTAGTAATAACTTCTTTTATTCTACTTTTATCGGTATTAGTTAAATTTGATCCTGATGGCAAGCATAAGCCTCTTTCAAATAACTCTTCAGCAACTTTACTTCCATAATATGGGTATTTTTCAAAAATTGGCTGTAAATGCATTGGCTTCCATAATGGACGACTTTCGATATTGGCTTCATTAAAAGCAAGCCTTAACTTTTCTTTTTCTTCTTTTGTTTCTAGTAGTATTGTATTAAGCCAATAATTAGAAAAGAAATCATTGTTTAGATTATCAAAAAGTCTTACACTTTTAACTTCTTTAAAGGTTTCTTGATAAAACAAATGATTGTCTTGTCTTAAACTAATATTCTTTTCTAAGATTTTCATTTGTCCAAGACCAATCCCAGCGCAAATATTACTCATTCTATAATTGTAACCTATTTCGCTATGCTGGTAATGTATCGTTGAATCTTTTGATTGAGTAGCATAAAAAATTGCTTTCTCCTTGATCTCTTTAGACTTAGTTATTAATGCACCCCCGCTAGAAGTGGTGATAATTTTATTCCCATTAAAAGACAAAACGCCAAAAGTGCCAAAACTTCCACATTTTTTCCCTTTATAACTACTTCCAAGTGCTTCAGCGCTATCCTCAATAATTGGTATTTCATATTTATCAGCAATTGAATGTATTTCATCCACTCTATAAGGCATACCGTATAAATGAACCGCTATAATTGCTTTCGGTTTTTTTCCTTTCTCGATTCTATCTTTTATAGCGATCTCAAGATTTTTGGGACAAATATTCCAAGTATCTATTTCACTATCTACAAATATTGGAATTGCATTTTGATATAAAATTGGATTTGCCGAAGCTGCAAAAGTCATACTTTGGCAAATTACTTCGTCTCCATTTTTAACACCTAAGAGAATTAATGCTAAATGAATAGCAGACGTTCCTGAATTTGATGCTGCTACAAAATTTTCATTATTAAAATAATTCTGAAGTTCATCCTCAAATTCATCAACATTTGGTCCTCCAGAAGTAATCCAATTCGATTTTAAAGCTCTATCAATATATTCTTGCTCATAACCGCTTTCTTGAGATAATGACAAGTAAATTCTATTATCTTTCATTATTTGAATAACCAATAACTTGGTGGATAGCGAACATCATCATCGATTACATTTGCTAAAGGCAATGTAGAAAAGGATATTAATTTTGAATTCTCTTCAAGAGATTCTACTGCATTTGCATAACCGGCCGGTATGTGAACAATTTTGCTATCAGATTCTGTAACTAAAACAGTCTCAATAGCCAAATCTTTTGAAGGATTCTCCCAATTGTCAATTTTTATAAAATGAATTTTAAAAGACCCTGAAAGACAATAAAAATTTTTAGTATCTAATTTATGTCCTTGCCAAGCCCGAATTGGATTTTCTGTCGAATTACTTATAATATAAAACCTTTCAATATCTGTAAAGCTAAACTCATTCACATATGAGATACTTCCTCGATGATCTGAAAATTTTCCTCCCTGAATTATTTTAGGCTCCATGATTCAATCTTAAATTACTTTTGTTTAACAAATAAAATTTTGATGAATAAAGCAACATTAATGGTAAAATTACAATTAAGAATATAATCTCATCTTGAACTTTTTGATAAAGAAAAATCACTAAAAAAGAAGTTACTGTCTGAACTAAAGCATAAAAAAGAGATACTAACCGATGTTGGATTTTATATTCATTACTCAACACTTGATACAAGTGCAATCTATGTGCTTCAAAAATATTTTGTTTAAGGTAAAGTCTATGTAAAATTGTGCAAACTGCATCAACTCCATAAACTGCTAAAAACAATAACCAAATAAGCGATTCTGTTACTAGAATTAGTTTTACAACCAAATAAATTATCCAAAAAGCGATGGCAATACTTCCTACATCACCTGCAAAACATTTTGCTTTCTTTCTATAATTAAAAAATAGGAAAACTAAACTCGCAAGCATTGCATATTTTATAAACATTACATCAGTAAAAAGCTGAATTTTTATATTGACATACAATAATGATCCCATTACGACTAAAGTATACAGACCTGTAATACCATTAATACCATCCATAAAATTATATGCATTAATGAGTCCGATAGCTAAAACATATGCAATTACAACAACCCAAATAGGCATTAAATGAAACAAGTCTAGATCATAAAAAATTAATGTGATTGCTAGAAAATGAATAGATATTCGGATTTTATTTGATAAACTTTGAATATCGTCCCAAAAACTGACTAAACTAACTAAGGTTATTCCAGTAAAGAAAAAATAATTAGTTTGAATATGTTGCGCAAAATAAAGCAAAGCTGAAAACCAAAAAATTATTCCGCCGCCACGCAACGTGATTTCTGTATGGGAACTTCTTTGATTGGGTTTATCAATTATATTAAAATGATCTGCTACTTTAAAATAAAGTAGCATAATAATCATTAAAACAATTCCTAAAAGTGTATATTCCATTTTATGAAATTATTCCCAGTTAGTATCTTTTACTTCGTCATAAACTTTTTGAATACCTTCTTCTAAACTCATTTTAGCTTTCCATCCAAAACTGTTTAATTTTGAAACATCCATAAGTTTGCGTGGAGTTCCATCGGGTTTAGAAGTATCTGTTAGAATTTCTCCTTCGAAACCAACTATTTTTTTTACTAAAATAGCCAAATCTAAAATTGATATATCTTCGCCCACGCCAATATTCACTAATCCCTGTTCATTATAATTTTCCATTAAATACAAACAAGCCTCTGCAAGATCGTCTGCATGTAAAAACTCTCTTTTCGGACTTCCTGTTCCCCAAATAGTAACAGAAGCTTCATTATTGCGTTTTGCAGTAATAAATTTTCTTAGCATTGCTGGAAGAACATGAGAGTTTTTTAAATCATAATTATCATTAGGGCCATATAGATTTGTAGGCATAACAGAAATAAAATTACAGCCAAACTGGTCTCTGTAAGCATCACACATTTTAATTCCTGCAATTTTTGCGATTGCATACGGTTCATTAGTTGGCTCTAATTCCCCTGTAAGCATATATTCTTCTTTTAAGGGCTGAGGAGCCATTTTAGGATAGATACAAGAAGACCCTAAAAACATCAATTTCTTAACATTGTTTAAGTAAGATTGATGAATGACATTATTTTGTATCATAAGATTCTCGTAAATGAAATCTCCTTTGTAAGTATTATTCGCGATAATTCCTCCAACTTTTGCCGCGGCTAAAAAAACATAATCTGGCTTTTCTTCAGCAAAGAAATCTGCAACAGCTTGTTGATTTCTCAAGTCCAATTCTGAAGAAGTCTTTAATACGAAATTTGTATATCCTTTAGCTTTTAATTGACGTAAAATAGCAGAACCTACCATTCCACGATGCCCAGCTATATATATTTTATCTTTTAAATTCATATTCTTAATTTCAAGAATAAATTATTCTGATTTCTTAACTTAATATCTTATTGCTGATCTTACTTCACTTAACATCTTTTCTCTTTTAACATAATCAAGATCAGACATCATCATTTCTTTAACTAATCCTGCCAAATCATATTTAGGAATCCATCCTAATTTTGTTTTTGATTTAGTAGGATCACCAATAAGTAAATCTACTTCAGTTGGACGGAAATATTGTGGGTCAACAGAAATTACTTGCTTGCCAATTTCTATTTGATAATTTGGATTACTGCAAGAAGCTACATAACCTTTTTCATCTACCCCTTCCCCTTTAAATTCAATATCTATTCCTACTTCAGCAAATGACATTCTAACGAAATCACGTACATAAGTAGTTTCTCCCATAGCAATTACATAATCTTCTGCGACATCTTGCTGAAGAATTCTCCACATAGCTTCTACATAATCTTTTGCGTGTCCCCAGTCTCGTTGAGCATCTAAATTACCTAAATATAAGCACTCTTGCTCTCCCAATGCAATAGCAGCAGTAGCCATTGTTATTTTACGAGTTACGAAAGTTTCTCCTCGACGTGGTGATTCATGGTTAAATAAAATACCATTACAAGCAAATATATCATAAGCTTCGCGATAATTTTTCGTGATCCAAAAACCGTAAATTTTTGCTACTCCATAAGGTGAACGTGGGTAAAAAGGTGAGTTCTCGTCATATAATCCTTTTTCATTTTTATTCGCAGCCAAACCACCATATAATTCAGATGTTGATGCTTGGTAAATTCGTGTTTTCTTTTCCAATCCTAAAATACGAATAGCTTCTAAAATTCTTAACGTGCCAATACCATCCACATTTGCAACATATTCTGGCAAATCAAAAGATACTTTCACATGACTCATTGCTCCCAAATTGTATATCTCATCAGGTTGTACTTCCTGAATAATACGAATTACATTTGTAGAATCAGTCAAATCTCCGTAATGTAATTTAAAGTTCACATGCGTTTCATGCTGATCTTGATAGATGTGATCAATACGTTGCGTGTTAAAAGAAGAAGCTCTTCTCTTTACACCATGAACCATGTATCCTTTTTCTAATAATAACTCTGCTAAATATGATCCATCCTGACCCGTAATACCTGTAATAAGTGCTACTCTCATTTTTTTAAATTTAATTTAAAAGTTGTAATTTGATTCTTTACTTACAAAACTTTTAATTGTTTTTTCGAGTCCTTCTTTAGCTGTAAATGGGAGCTTTTCAATTCCAATAGCTAATTTTATTTTTTTATTTGAAACCCTATAATTTTCAGTCAACTTTTGAATGGTTTCAGAATTTAATGGTAATTTGAGTAAATCTCCCACTTTTGCTAGACTGGTTATTAATCTTTTTGGAATTTTAACTAACTTACTTCTTTTGTTTAAAACAGACGACATTATCCCTACTACATCATTAGTAGATAAAACTTCATCGTCAGAAAAATTATAAACACCCGAAGGAATTTCTTTATTTTCAAGAATTTCTTTAATTAAGAAATTGAGATTATCAATACCTAAAAAAGATCTCTCATTGTTAAAAGACCCTAAAGGATAAGGGACTCCCTTTTTAACTAAATTAAAAAGTAAATTTAAATTCCCTTTGTTTCCAGGACCATGGATCATACAAGGTCTTATTATAAAAATTCGCTTCCCTTCAGGGAGCTTCTTTGCCAGAATATAGTTTTCTGCTTGCCTTTTAGACTCACCATATGGTGTCTGAGGTTTAGTATTTACATCTTCAAATAGTATATCTTGAACTCTGTCAGCTACAGCCTTTACGCTGCTAAAATAAATAAAATCTCTTATGTTACTTTCTAAAAATGCATCAAATAATTCTTTTGTTAAATTTGTATTTATTTCAAAATAACTTGTGGCATCACTTGTATTTTTTACATCGTGAGCTTTACCTGCTAAATGAATTATGGCATAGCCTTGCAACTTCTGTCTCCAGTCATTATTTCTAAGTGAAATACTATTGATTGAAAAATTAAAATTAGATAAATAACTAACTAAATTTTGTCCAACAAAGCCTGAAGCACCAGATATAAATATTTCCATTTAATTTTTTAATATTTCAAGAAGTTTATCTATTAATTTTTCTCTTTCAAATTCATTTTTAAAATATTTCAAAGCATTATCTTGCATTTGAACTCTTTCTTCTAAAGACAAATTATAAAATTTAATAACATTTTCCGCAAATGTTGATGCATCTTCTGCAGGTGAAGAAAAACCTGCTTTTGATTCCTGCACGATTTTTGCGCCTTCTCCATCTAATGAAGCTAAAATAGGTTTCCCACAAGCTAAATAAGATTGTAATTTAGAAGGGATCGTCAAAGAAAATATTTTATCTTTTTTTAATGAAACGATTAAAGCATCTGAGCAAGAAAAAAAACTGGGCATTGTATTAGCTGGAAATGAACCAAGAAAATAAAAATTAGATTCCAAATCTTTTTCCTTTACTTTATTTATATAATATTCTTTTTGACGTCCATCACCTAAAAAGACCCAATTTACTTCAACTTTCTTTTCTTTGACAATCTTTGCAGCCTCAATTAATGTATCGATACCTTGTGCTTCACCTAAATTACCTGCAAATAAAAGTTTAAAGCCTTTAGGCAACATAGATTCATAATCTAAAGTAGGAATTAAAGGTTTATATAATTTTTCAGCAGAATTAGGATAGTAAATAAGCTTTTCTTTAAAGTCTCCTTGTGAATTAATGTAACCTTCAAAGCCTTTTGATTGAACCAAAATCTTTTTTGCGTTGCTGTATATTGTCTTTGTAATTCTATTAAAAAAATTTAAAACAAATTTGTTTTTTATTCCACCCGCTGCAGACAAGCTTTCTGGCCATAAATCCTGAACCCAAAAATAAAATGGTATTTTCATTTTTCGACTTGCTACAATTGCAGGAATTCCAACGGTTACTGGCGAAGGTTCATAAACAAATATTTTATCGAACTTTTCTTTAATAAAAAAGATCTTTATACTACAAAAGAAAACAAATGAAATATAGTTCAACAATAATCTTGCACTTCCGTTTCCTCTTGAAAATATTTTAGATCTATAAATTTTAATTCCATTCCACTCTTCATCATTATTTTTCCAAAAAGAATAATCCTCAAAAAAATCTCCTTTTGGATAATTAGGAATAGCTGTTAAAATTGAAACTTCATGCCCTCTCTCTTTTAGTCCTAATGCTAAATCATTGATTTTAAAACTCTCAGGCCAAAAATATTGCGTAACAATTAATATTTTCATTAACTAGTTATAATCATAATTACCCCTATCTACCCATTGTTTCATTTCTAAAATCATTTCTTCATAAGGCACAGCCTCATAATCAAAATCATTTCTAGAACTTTTCATGCTTTTATCTACCTTATAATTAGTATTTTCTAAAACTGTTAATGAGTTATTTCGAAAAATTTTATTGAAGATTTTTAACAAACTAAATTTATCAATTTTATTTTTACCTGAAACAATTATTAAACCTTTTAAATCTTGTAAAATTGCCCTATTAATCACTTTTGCTAATTCTACAGTTGTAATTCCTGACCAAAAAGCTTGCGAATATCCGTTTACTTCATTCTTTTGATTCATAAACCAGTGAAATAGCCCTATACCCTCCTTATTTAATTCTGGTCCAATAATCGATGTTCTAATTGTCAAATCTTTTTCGTTAACAATTTCACCTAAAGCTTTTGATGTTGCATAAAAGCCTTGGCCATCTTTAAAATCTAATTCAGTATAGTCTCCTCTTTTTCCTGAAAAAACACAATCTGTACTAATACTAATTACTTTTGTCTTGGTGTTTTTAGTAATTGACTCCAATAAGTGAGGAAAATAACTATTAAACCATATTGCTTTTTCAGGGTGATCTTCTGCATCTTTATTTAAAATTCCAATACAATTTACTATTATGTCAAAATTTATATTGATAATTTTCTTTAATTCTTCAACATTGTAAACATCAAGGTTAAAGATTCTATCGGTCGTTTCTATATTTCTGGCAACTCCATAAACATCATATTCTCCTAAAGTTGGCAGCATTTTAAACAATATGTGTCCTGCCATTCCCTTAATACCAATTATTAATACTTTTTTCATCTGAAATGATTTTAAATAATTATTTATCCCAAATAACCTTGTTCACGATTGGAGTATAACTTTGAATTATTCTTACTACTCGTTCTGAAGTATTTTTCACGGTATATTCAAATGGCAATTGTGAACTATCATCTATAGAAAGACCTTTAGTAATTTCAATTGAGTTAATCATACTTTCTTTAGTAATGCCTCCTAAAACAATTGTTCCTGCGTCAACTGCTTCTGGCCTTTCTGTACTTGTTCTAATGCTTACCGCAGGAAATCCCATCATAGCTGCTTCTTCGCTAATAGTTCCACTATCAGATAAAACTACATATGCATCTTGTTGTAACTTAACATAATCGAAAAAACCTAGAGGAGCAACATTTAATATTAAAGGATTAAAAACAATATTCGAATTTTCTATCTTTTTTCGTGTTCTTGGGTGTGTCGAAAAAATAACTGGCATCTTATATTTTTCAGCAACTGTGTTTAATGAATCGACTAAAATTTCAAAATGATTTTTCAAATCAATATTTTCTTCTCTATGTGCACTGACGACAATATACTTTCCGTTCTCTAATTTTAACTTTTCAACAATATTTGAACTTTTGATTTTAGTTTCGTTTTTCTTTAAAACTTCAAACAATGGTGAGCCTGTAACAAAGACATGGTCCTTTCTAAAGCCTTCACTCAATAAATACCTCCTACTATGTTCTGTATAAGTAAGATTTATATCTGAAATATGATCTGAAATTTTTCTATTAATTTCTTCTGGAACATTTTGATCAAAACATCTATTCCCAGCCTCCATATGAAAAATTGGAATTTTAAGCCTTTTAGCAGCAATTGTACTCAAAACACTATTTGTGTCACCTAATACCAATAAAGCATCTGGTTTTTCTTGTATAAGTATTTCATAAGATTTTGAAATAACGTTACCGATAGTCTCACCTAGATGATCTCCTGCAACGTTTAAGAAAAAATCAGGTTTTCTTAATTCTAAATCCTCAAAAAAAATTTCATTTAACTCGTAATCATAATTTTGACCTGTATGTATAACAACATGTTCAAAATACTGGTCACATAATTTAATACATTCTGCCAATCTAATAATTTCAGGACGAGTCCCCATTATAGTTGCCACTTTAATCTTTTTCATATTCATTTTTAGTTAAAATATTTTTCTATAAAAAATTCTTATTTTTAATTAGCTGAAACAAAAATATCTTCTCCAAAAACTTCTTTTCGGATTAATGGTAAGTTTGACAACAATTTCTTCATTCCTTGCACTCCAAGTTGTTCTGTGTTGTGAGAATGATAATCCTCAGCAGTTGCAATTTCTTCCTCACCTTCTGAAAAATACTTTGCATAGTTCAGATCACGATTATCTGCAGGAATACAGTAGAAATCTCCCATATCTATGGCTTTTATCATTTCTTCTCTAGTGCATAGCGTTTCATAAAGTTTCTCACCATGACGTGTTCCTATAATTTTAATTTCTGTATCTGCCTGACACAAATCTTTTAAAGCTTGAGCTAAATCTCCAATTGTTCCAGCAGGGGCTTTATTTACGAACAAATCTCCAGGATTTCCATGTTCAAAAGCAAATAGCACTAATTCTACCGCTTCATCTAATGACATTAAGAACCGTGTCATTTTTGGATCTGTAATTGTTATTGGGTTTCCTTCTTTAATTTGTTTTAAAAATAATGGAATAACAGAACCCCTTGATGCCATTACATTTCCATATCTTGTTAAACAAACAGTAGTATCGATTAAATTTCTAGCTGCTGCAATGGCAACTTTCTCCATCAAAGCTTTAGAAATACCCATCGCATTTATTGGATAAGCAGCTTTGTCTGTACTTAAACAAATTACTTTTTTAACTTTATTAATTCCTGCGGCATCAATAACATTTTGAGTTCCTAAAACATTTGTTTTTGTAGCTTCCAAAGGAAAGAACTCACACGAAGGAACTTGTTTTAAGGCGGCTGCATGAAATACATAATCTACCCCCCTCATAGCGCGTTCAACACTATTATAATCTCTAACGTCTCCGATATAAAACTTTAGTTTTTCATTTTTTAACTGATTACGCATGTCATCTTGTTTTTTTTCGTCGCGAGAAAAAATACGTATTTCACTAAAATGATCTGTATGTAAAAAACGATTAAGAACTGCATGACCAAACGATCCTGTTCCTCCTGTAATTAAAAGTGTTTTCTGTTTAAAAGTAGGCATAATTATTTTTTTAATAGTTTTTTATAATATAACAAGTGGTTTTCAGCCATCTTTTCTGCTGTAAAAAACATAGTTACTTTAGAGTTTGCTCGTTCTCCTCTTTGAAGGCGTTCTAAATACGCTGTTTTGATCGAGTTCCTTAACGAATTTAAGTTGTCTAATTCAAAAAAACATACTTCATCTGAATTAAAAATCTCATTGAAAGAAGGTATATTAGAACAAACTATGGATTTTTTTGCTAATGCAGCTTCAACCATTGCTAAACCAAACCCTTCAGAATAAGAAGGCATCATGTATACATCCATTAGACTTAAATAAGAATACGGGGCTTCAATATATGGTATAAATAATACTTGATTCGACAATTTGAATTTCTCAACATAACTTTTTATTGTTTCCAAATACGGTCCTTCTCCTATAAGCACAAAAACATAATCAGGAAGCAAATCAAGAACTTTTACAATTTGTAAAAGTCCTTTCCCTTGGGTAATCGTTGCATATGCCCCAAGAACTTTATACTTATGATTTTTATATTGTCTGATCAAATTCTCAATCTCTATCTGTGTTTTTGCTTCAGTTATGTCGCAACCGTTATAAATTGTTGTTATCTTTCCAGATAAGAGTTTATTATATTTATTCTTTAATTGGTTTGAAATTGCAACAACACCATCAAACTGACGCTGAACATAACACCAATAAAGTGTTATTATCGATGAGATAAATCTATTATATCTTATCGAAAAACTTGCAAAAGTGTCTTGATGTATAGTGGTTAATATTTTAGCTTTTTTGATCTTATTCTTCCATTTATAAACATACAGATCTGATCTAAGAGTATGACTATGGATTATATCGTACTTATCGAAATCAATAAATTGTGTTTTAGATATTTGATAGATATCGCACTCAAAATTTAAACTTGAGTTAGATTCATCAAAATAATAAACATCAATTAAATCTACACTCTTTTTGAGATTTTTTACAATATTATGTACTACAATTATTGGTCCTTTATTCACTAAAGACGGCAATATAAAAGCAATTTTCATCGACTTTTTTTATTTAATAACTTCCTTTATCAAAGAAAACCTTTCTTCCCTTGAATAATTAAGTTTCATTAAATCTTTTATTAAAATTAAAAACGAGAGAGTAAGAATCTGAAATTTGTAAATACCTCTAAAATGTTTATTAATGTAAAGTTTCATACCTTTTGTCATCATCATTTTTCTTCTAAAAGGCAACTTTTCTTCGAAGCTACCTCCTTCTAAATGAATTATATCTCTAACATTAATGATATATCTTTTTAAATTTAATTTAGACATACGTTTTTGGAGATCTGTTTCTTCATAATACATAAAAAAATCATGATCAAAACCATTTACCTTGTTAAAGGCCGTTTTAGGAATAAATAAGTCTGCTCCTGATACAAAATCAACTTCTAAAAATCCATTTTTTATAAGTTTTGCATATGTCTCTACCTCAAATTTATTTTTAAAGATTTTAAAGGTCTCTAATAGTCTTCTATAAATTCTCTTAGAAGTTATAAATTGCCCAAACGAAAGAGCATCCTCTTTATTTGAATTAATCAAACATGTTCCAACTGCTCCTAAATCCTCCTTTGAATACTTCTCAGCAAAAATAAAAAGCTTACTAATCACATCATCTAAAAGAATAGTATCAGAATTTAACAAAAAAATGTATTTCCCTTTAGACGCTTCAGCCCCCACATTGTTTGCTCTACCAAAACCAATATTTTCTTCCAAATATAAATACCTAATTCGTTTATCATTTGAGAAAAAATCTTTACTGCCATCGGTTGATGCATTATCAACTAAAATAATCTCTATATTTACATTTTTAGTAAATTTATGCAAACTATCAATACATTCATTAGTCATTTTCATAGTATTGTAATTTACAATAACCACAGAGACATCAACCTTTTCCATTTTTTAAAACTTTAAATAATAAGTTATTCTTAAAATAAAATACTTAGCAAAACCAATATCATATTTTGTGCGGATTACATTATATAGATCGTATGAATAGCTAAAATCTGGTATATGAAAATATCTTTGAAGAATAGGAAATCTATGTTTTTTATATGAAGCTCCAATAGCGTTATTGGTATGCTGCCTATAATAAATTGTCGGAATAGGTAAAGAAACAATAACTCCATTAGAAGAATCTACACAAAGGCTTATCCAGAAATCATGCATCAAAATATTACCAATATACTCTATAGATAAATCCCTTGCTTTACGGTTAAACATCATTGTGCATCCCGTCACATAATTCACTAATTTTAAGTATTTTCTTGTTATTTTTGCTGGAGTTATATTATCGTTTTCCCACAAAGACTTAGCTATAATATCCAAATTATTATCTGTAACTATAAGGTCAGTATGCACTATTATTGCTTTTTCATTAGATCTTTTGCTCTCAGATTCTAAAGCATCTAAGCTAATTTGCACCTTAGAAGGAAACCAGATATCGTCCTGATCACAAAACATATAATATTCTGCAGTAACATTTTTTAACAGCCACATAAAACTTTCACAAGCTCCCAAATTTGTTGTTTCACTCTTAAACACCCTAATATTTGAGTATTTACTAGCATATTCTTCCAAAATACTTATCGTAGAATCGGTTGAGCCATCATCTCTCACGAATAATTGGAACTCACTGTATGTCTGGCAATACAAACTTTCCAATTGATCGCGTAAATATTTCTCTCCATTATAGGTTGACAATAATATTGCTATCATAACTTAATAATCTCTATCAATAAATTTATTACTCTCAGATTCATAACTAAAAACAGAATAGTAAGGTATCCATTTAACATAATATCCCGCTGGCCAATAAAATGACATATAACCACTTGTAAACAAAATGAAAACAAATGTCGTTATTACAAATAGCTTGCTTGATGTAATAATTTTTTGTCTAAAAAATGGAATCATCACATCTGCTAATGTAATACAGTAAAATAGCATTAAATAATTAGTGAAACGGGTAAAAATTATAGTATTGAAAATTGAACAAACTCCCAATAATCCAAATACACAAATTAAGTACTCATATTTTATTACAATATTAAATTTATTTTTTGCCCAATAAAAAAGCCCTATTGGAATAAGAGTTCTAGTAGCAAAGAATAAAAAGGTAGATTTCCAGCCATACGAAGCTTCTGAATAATCATTCACCTTTTTATTAATTTTATCAATATTTTCAAAAAAAGTAAAAAGATAATTTAGTTGATTTAAAGCCAATAAAATAACAATCAACAATAAAATATAATGTCGATTAATACGCAAAAATTTCAAAAAAGGCAAAACTATCAAAAAAACTGCTGAAAGATGAAACATAATTGCAATAAAAACACCAATATAATATCGAATCCACTTGTTATTCTCAAGATTTTTATAGTTAATTATAAAAACCATTATTGCAAGAGATTCACGTAAAATTTCAACTGTAAAATTGATATAAAACATCAACAAACACAAAAATAAAACACTAAAGCGAAGTTTTGAATTTTTCCATATATAATAAAAAAGACAACTATTGATTATTAATACATGAAAAATTTGGAAAGTTGTAAAGCTAGAGTAAATAGCTTTAGCAAGAGAATTTAAAATGGTAAAAAGAGGTTGATATTCAGAATCCCATGAAAAATCTAATATATTATTGGTCGAAATATTATTAAAATATAACATATAAAAATAACTATCACCTCCAACCATATAGCGCAAACCTATTAAGCCAGATAAATAAATATAAAGCCCCATCCAAACCAAAAATTCAGCATTATTTTTATACTTACAGATATCAAATACTATTGCAGCAACAATTGTTACTAAAAATGGAATGATATAGGCAATCATTTAAAATTAAAATAATTAGAGTTATTTGTTAATTTTGTGTATAGCAGAAAACGTTGAATTTTATAGTCTCTAACTGTACACATTGATTCATGAGATCTTAATAATTGCCTTCTAGATTGAGCCATTTTAATATCATCTTGATGATAAACATCGCTACGATTTATTTTACTTTCAACAAAACTATCGTAAGCTTTACCCCAATAATGATTAATTTGTATTGTGGAACTCTGAAATGAAAACTTTAAATTCATACCTAAACTCATGATATTTTTATATTGATTGATTGGCGGAACTCTAAAACCAAAAACTTTTGAATTAAGAACATGTGGATTTTCAAACTCTGAAATTGGAAAATTCATATTACAAAACATCTTTGTGAATACACTTGGCTTCGGCCAACACTGAGTATACTGCTCTATTACAAGTTGTTCTAAATTGTGATTCAGCTTTCCATTTGATCCGAATTGTTTCCAATAAATCGCTACTCCATGATAATTTTTATATGATTCTAACCATGACTTAATGTTATCTGTAGCTAAAGGACAAACAAATTCATCGACATCAATAAATGCTAACCAATTTGTATCGTTTTTGTATTTTTTATAACAATCTTCATAAGCTAGCATTTGCGAGTGATTAAAAGGCCATTCAATTAAATCAACAATTCCTTTTTCAATATAAGGCTGAAGAACTTCTAAAAAATTATCATCAGAATTATTATTATATAAATAAAAATGATCAACCCCTATTACTAGATGATATCTAATCCATTCATCAAAATATCTTGCTTCATTTTTGAATATACAACAAATAGAAGCTGAATACTTAAATTCTTTAGTTTTTTTTTTAAAAAATCTATTTAACAAGATCAAAGAAAACACAAAAATAGATTGAAAAAAATACACACTAAAACGAGTAAAAGAATTCTTTAAAAAAGTCTGTCTAAATCGTTGTCTAGTAATAAAGTTCCCTCGAACATAATAACCCTGATTATCAAGCATAAAAATCATTTAATTAAATAGGTTTTACATCTAAAATAAAAATTACGCATTCCTCTTGTAAATATTGCAAATCCGATCAAAAGCAATATAAAAAAAATGAAAATAGTTATTAAGCTGTATAAAATAAAGTCAAATATTGTTCCGTATGGATTTATTGCCAAAATATTTACTAAATATTCAGTTGATACAAAAACAAACAGAACTATTAAAAAAAGTTTAAAATACATTTTAAAATATTTAATAACGTTTTGCTTAAATCCACTTTTAAATAAAAAAAAAGGCTTCCAAAGTAAAACGATGATAAACAGACTTGATAAAACACCAATTAATACTCCATTAATACCATAAAAATATCCTAATAAAACTGAGAGCCCTATATTAACAATAGTTTCAACTATTGGAGCTGCAATATCTTTGAAAAGCCCATAAGCATTTAAAAAAGAATCAACAGTAAGCCTAGTAATATTGATAAACATTATAAGTACCAATAATATTAAATTTGATTTTTCTAATAAATATTCTTTTCCTACCCAATATGTAATAAAGATTGGTGTGAACTTATACACACCGTAACAAGCTATGCTAGTTAAAAAAAACCTTAATGTAAATAATTCTTCAAAAACAACTAAAATCCTATCAATACTCGCTTGAGATACTAGGTTTCCAACTCCAGCATTTGTACTATTAAAGACAGCTCCCAAAAGAGCTGTAATTCCTGCAATAACTAACAAATAATTTCCATAACTCGCAATAAATGATAAACTTGTAAATGCAAATATTATCAAAGGCCCACTTTCATTTAATGCAAAGCCGGCTATTTTATGGGTAATTAATTGTTTTGTTTTATGAGTGATTTGAGGATACTCATTTAATAATTTTTTTCCTGAAGCGATACTAGTTTTTAGCCATGGATATTCTAAATGAAGAACATATTTTATTCCAAAAACAGTTGCTAAAACAGCAATTAACTCCCAAAAAATCCACCATATATATCCGTAAGAAAATAAAAATATAAATAATATCTGAATTATTACCTTAACAATTTTAACCCCCTGCAGTGCATAATTTAACTTAAATTCCTTTTGATCAGATATTAGAACAATTTGTTGATAATTTAAAAAATAACCTATCAACGCAGATAGCAATAAAACGCCAAAAGTTGCATACGCATACCAAAGTGGAACTTTAATATCTGAAAAAAAATAGGGAAAGAAAAACATTAAAATAATAGCTAATATTCCCACTAAGATACCTATCCTGCTATATAAATATCCTTGTACAGATACAATATCATTAATTTGTTTATGATCATCCGCTGCTAATGGCTTATACAAAGAATAACTAATTGCGGCACCTACTCCCATTTCCGCCAAATTAAGAAACTGCAATAAATTCATTGCAGTTGTATTTAGACCCAAAACTTCAGCGCCTAAATAATTTAAAAATACTTTTCTATAAAAAAATTGGAGTATTAAATTGCAACAATAAAAAAATAACGCAAACTTTGCATTCTTTAGACTTTTTTTTACTCTTGAATTGTCTTCCATAAATTTAGAGCATAACGCTCAGTTTTTTGCTCTTATATTAATTTAAAAATATAAAATTCAGCATTTACAATTAAAATTCACAAATAAACCTACAGATGTTGCCATTTCTACTTATTATATAAACTAAATTTTCTCTTAATTAACTACAAGCTAATTAAAAATCTTTTTAAAATTAGACCTAATATTGTTAGAAAAATTGTCAACCCTCCGCCTGCTATAATTCCTTTAACTTTACTCAGACTATCTTTCGGCAACGGCAAAATTGGTTTATCAATTACTTGAATTAAAGGCGTTTCTTTTCTTAAAGTTACTTTTGCGAGTTCACTTTGCTTAACTAGTTCAGTAAGAATAGCAGTATTGGCCTGTACATCAACTTGCCTCCTAGCAGATGGAGCTCTTCGAATATTCAATGCAGGATTCAAATTAAACGTATTATCATTCGCGACTGCAACTCCTGTTATCGCACCATTTAATTCTGCCCTAATAGAATCAACCTGATGTTCTAAAATACTCATGTTTAATCTAGCTTTTTTACTTTTAGTCTCAACATAAAAAGCTCCCACTTGTTTAGCTAAAGCTTCACAAAAATATTTTGAAAACAATTCATTTGTGGATGAAACATCCATGTTTATTATGGCTATTTTTTTATCTTTTTGTCCAACAGACAAACCTGATGTTGATAAATTTTGATACATCTTTCCTAAAATACTATCTTGCACTCTTGTAAAAGTTTTACGATTAGAATGAGGTAAGAATTGTATTTTCGATAATTTTGGATCTTTTGACCAACTCTCTCTCCATTTATTATTTTGTATATACATTTCAGCTAAAGAAATCTCTTTACCATTCACTTCAATGGAAGATAAAAGTGTTTTTTCTACCATAGATCTTGATTTAAACAACTCTGTTAAATTTGACCCCGTAAAAATTCCACCACCGCTTCCTCCTAAATCTAATCCAAATGAACTAGCTAAACCTAAAGCTCCACCTAATCCACCAGCACCACCTTTATCATCTTCCAAAGCAAATGATAATGAAGCGGTATAAATAGGTTTTTTAATCATAGAATATATCAATCCTAAACCAGATCCAACCATCCCTGCTAATAGAATGATTTTCCATTGAGACATTAGATAACAATACCAATCCTTTACTTTACCTAAAAGTTCTTTTAACGAAATTTCTTCATTATCAACATTTTTATTGTTCATAGTAAATTATTTAAAAGCAGTAACAATTAACAATGCCAAACTAGATATAACACTCCCGATTCCGACCCATTCTCCAGCAGTCATCTTTTTCTTCTCAGGTTTTTCAGGAACCACAATTTGTGAATCTGGTTCTACTTTAGGGTAAGATCTAAAAAACAAAAATGAGTTTGTTACAGCTGCTTTTCCATTTGGATAAATAATATAAGCTTTTCTTTTCCATCCTTTATTATCCACGCCTCCAACAGAATTAATATAATATTTGAATCCTTTTCCATTTCTGTACGGTATCTCGGATGTCAATAACACGTTACCCGTAACTTTCACGCTTTCATTATATACAGCTACTTCAATTTCATCACCAGGAAATAGCGTTACATTCGAATAGTGATTTTTATCTTTTACAATTTTTTCCCAATTAACAGGGATAGTTGTGTATTTTAATTCATCCCTTAATTTTTTTGATAATTTAGATTTGAGTGTATCTTTACTTTTAAAATTTGATTCTTCTAAAGTTCCTTCCTTTTTGTCCACCGTTTCTTTTTTCTCCAGATTAAGATTAATACTTTCCAATTGCTCAATCTGTTCTTCTTTTATAGGCCTTTTTATCTTCATACCATCCAAATTTGCAATAGATGTTAATCCTCCTGCTCTCATGACGACATTATAAACTCTTTCTTTTTTATTGGCTAGGACATATTTACCTGGATATGTTACAGCCCCGCTTACTTTAACCATTTCTGGTTTCTCATAAACCGCCATTCGACGAATATTAATAACATCAAAAGGTTTCAAAACGAAATTTTTAATTTGCTCATTATTATCCGCCGTTATCTCTAATTCAACTAATTCTATTCGCTTAGGATCTGCATCATCAATGGCATCAGATTTAATCATTCTTGCGATTTCGACTCTCTTAGAAGCGGAACCTGTTAATCCTCCTACTTGAACTACTAAGTCGTTTAAAGTAAGATTTTCGAAATATTCATATACACCAGGATTTTTGACTTCACCGTCTATGGTTACTTTATACTCTTCTCTAAAATCTAAAATAGAATATACAGTCACTATATCTTCTCTTTTAAGCTCAATATCTGCATTTAAGTCGCCAGATAAAGCTGCGCCTAAATCTACGTTAACAATTTCTGTTGTTAAATCTGTTTTTAAACGAATAATTCTTGCTCTTTTACTATAGGCGTCTTCTTTTAATCCTTCTGCCCTTGTAATAAGATCTGAAATTCTCATTCCTTCTGTAAAAGAATAATAGTCTGGTCTAAAAACAGCCCCTTCAATCTTGATACGATTTTCAAATCGATTCAAAATCTTAGTAATTCTAAAAACATCTCCCGACTGAGGCTGATAAGAATTATATTCACTTTCATTAATATCGTGAACTTTAAATTCTTTTCCTGTTTTTTGTAATACATTTACCGATGCTGTATAAGCAAACTCATTGAATCCAGAAGCAAAATTTAATAAATCAGAGAATTTTTCTCCTTTTTTCATTTCAAATATCCCTGGTCTCTTAACTTCTCCTTCAACAGTAACTCTCTGACTGTAGGCTGGAATTCTAATTACATCATTTTCTTTTAAAGCAACATTATCAGATTGATCTCCTTTAACTAAGAATCTATAAATATCAATATTCTTGTAAACTTTATTGTTTCTTATTAACTCTATGTTTCTATAACTACCATTTTTTCCAGGTCCACCTGCTAAATGTAAAGCATTATAGACAGTGGCTAACGAAGAAATCGAATAATTACCTGGTTGCTTACCTCCAACTATTGTTACTTTTATAGTGCGTATTTTTCCTAAACTAATGCTTACTTGAGATTGCCCAGAACGAACTGTACTATAAACTTTAGCAATTGCTGCTTTTATTTTTTGTGTTGCGGCCTCAATAGACATACCAGAAACAGAGATTTGCCCTACATAGTCTATGCTTACTTTTCCTTCTACATTTACAGGAATGTTTGCATTATATTCTTGAACACCATAAACACTTATCTGTAACTCATCACCTGGCCCAAGAACATAGTTCATAGGAGTAGCCAAATTCAGATCTGGCTCAAAATTTAAAGTAGGATTATCAAATAGCTCTGATCCAAAAATCAATGCATTTAAAGAATCTTTTACTTTCTCATTTTTAATTTCATCCTGTTTCCTTCCAAACTCTGACGTTTTCTCTCCTGTTTTTGATTTACTATCCTTATTTTTATCTTTTTTATCACCTTTAGCATTTTTCTTTTCAAAATCATTGAGCTTAATCTTAAGTTTATTAAACTCTGTTTGGCTCATCCCTTTTGAGAGCGCCATTGACTCAACTTGATCAATAGTTGCATTATTGCTTTTTAACTGAGCGCTAATTTTTGCCAAATCATCATCTGATAAATAGTCTACTTTTACTGTACTTAAATCTTTAGATTTCATTATATCTTGTGCAGTTGCATTAAAAGTAACTAATGCAAAAAATAGAGTAAGAACGTATAATATTTTTTTCATGTTAAAGGAAAAATTATTTAAAGATATTTTTTTATAAATATTTTATGAGTATTGTTTTTGATAATAATCTTTGTAAGCTCCTGAAGTAACATTTTTAAGCCATTCTTGGTTATTTAGATACCAATTGATAGTTTTTTCTAATCCTTCTTCAAAAGTAACTGAAGGCTTCCAGCCTAGCTCTTTATTAATTTTTGAAGCATCTATGGCATAACGTAAATCATGACCTGGTCTATCTTTAACATAGGTAATTAGTTTTTCAGAAGTACCAGCCTCTCTTTCCAATTTTCCATCCATTATTTTACATAACAACTTAACCAGATCTATATTTTTCCATTCATTAAATCCACCGATATTATAGGTTTCATGATTCTTCCCTTCATGAAAAACTAAATCAATTGCTATCGCGTGATCTTCTACAAACAGCCAATCTCTAGTATAATTACCGTCGCCATATACTGGAAGAGATTTGTTATTTATAATATTATTAATAAAAAGAGGAATTAGTTTTTCAGGAAAATGATATGATCCATAATTGTTTGAACAATTAGTTAAAACATATGGAAGCCCATAAGTTTCACCATAAGCCCTAACAAAATGATCTGAACTGGCTTTTGAAGCCGAATATGGAGAATTTGGATCATAAGGAGTTTCTTCAGTAAACAATCCTGTTGCTCCTAATGAGCCATAGACTTCATCAGTACTTATATGATAAAATCTTTTACCTTCAAAATTACCTTTCCATTGATTCTTAGCTGCATTTAATAAATTCATTGTTCCAATAACATTGGTTTTAACAAATGCAAGTGGATCTTCAATAGAGCGATCGACATGTGATTCTGCCGCTAAATGTAGAACCCCATCAAATTTATGAAGCTCGAAAAGTTCATTAATAAAACTTTCATCGACAATATCGCCTTTAACAAATGTATAATTAGGTTGATTTTCAATATCTTTTATGTTCTCAAGATTGCCTGCATAAGTTAAAGCATCCAAATTAAAAATTTGATACTCCGGATATTTATTCACAAAGCGTCTTACTACGTGAGAACCAATAAAACCAGCACCGCCAGTTATTAGAATTTTTTTCATTTTTAAATTCTTTATATTAATTTAACAAATCTGAATTTTGTTTTTCCAACTCGTTATATATATCTTTTACATCTTGCGAATTTTCTTTTTGCAAGATCAAATTAGCAGTATCTGTATGGACAAAAATAGTATTTCTTAATCCCAAAAAAGTTGTATGACTATCACAACCAATTACCATATTGCCATTAGAATCTACAGGATGTCCCTTTGAAACCAAATATTCATATACTGATTCAAAAGAACCAAGATCAGACCAAGAGAAAGATGCAGGAACTACTTTTATTTTTTTACTTCTTTCCATCACAGCATAATCAATACTAATTGATGGAATTTGCATTGATAATTCTAAATCTAAAAACCCTTTTTCAGAAGATTCCCAAACTGCTTTAGATTTTTCATAAACATCTGGCTGAAATTGCTTTAATTCATCCAATAAAACACCCGCTTTAAAGCAAAACATACCACTATTCCATAAGAAATTACCTTTTGAAATAAATTCTTTTGCAGTGGTTTCGTTTGGCTTTTCACGGAAAGAAATTACATTATCTCCTTTTGCTTCAATATAACCATAGCCTGTTTCTGGTTTAGTAGGTATTACTCCAAATGTTACTATAAATCCTTCATTGGCTTTTATAACCGCCTCACTGATCGCTTGATTATAGTTTTCCTTTTGATCTATAATATGATCTGATGGAGTAATAATTAAAATATCTTCTGGTTGAGATGCAAATGCTGCAAAAGCAATTGCCGCAGCTGTATTTCGTGGAGTTGCTTCAATAATATTTATGTACTGGGTATTGGTTTTACGCATTACTTTCCCACTTAATTGATGATTATCAATATTTCCAACCACCATTACTTTGTTTGCCAAATAACTGTTGCGTTCAACTGTCATTTCAAATAAAGACTTTCCATCAAATATTTCAAGGTATTGTTTTGGGCGACTTTTACGAGAAAGTGGCCATAAACGACTTCCTACTCCTCCAGTAAGGATAACATGCGTTATAGTTTTATCTGAATTCATATATTATAAAATAAAAAAGAAGCTAAAATCTACAGCCTATTGTCAGCTAAAGATCCTAAAACTCCTTTTACGTCATAAATTAAACTTTTTTCTTTCTGCAAATTTGAAAATTCTAATTCTAAAAACTCCGCATGCGAAACTCCTAGAACTATTGCATCAAATTTATTATTGGGAACAGAGTCTAATGTTACTAAATTATATTCTTTTTTTACATCATGCACATCTGCTAGCGGATCAAATATCGTTACAACAATTCCATAATCTTTTAATGCTTTAACAACATCTACTATTTTAGTATTTCTAACGTCTGGACAATTTTCTTTGAACGTTATGCCTAGCATTAATAATTCAGCACCATTAACAGAAATACCTTTTTTTATCATTAGCTTCACTATTTGTGAAGCCACATATTCTCCCATACTATCATTCAAACGTCTTCCTGCTAAAATGATTTCAGGATGATAACCGAACTCTTGTGCTCTTTGTGCTAAATAATATGGATCAACCCCTATACAATGCCCACCAACAAGACCTGGTTTAAACGGCAAAAAATTCCATTTTGTTGCCGCCGCTGTCAAAACTTCTTGTGTATCAATATTCATTAAATTGAATATTTTCGCTAATTCATTAACAAAAGCGATATTAATATCTCTCTGAGAATTTTCAATAACCTTAGCTGCTTCTGCAACTTTTATAGTCGGTGCTAAATGGGTTCCAGCAGTAATTACGGACTTATATAAAGCATCTACTTTTAATCCTATTTCAGGTGTTGACCCAGAAGTAACTTTCAGAATTTTTTCAACTGTATGTTCTTTATCCCCTGGATTTATTCTTTCTGGCGAATATCCTGCAAAAAAGTCTTCATTAAATTTTAATCCAGAAACCTGCTCTAGAACTGGCACACATTGCTCTTCTGTTACTCCAGGATAAACAGTTGATTCATAAATAACGATATCTCCTTTTTTTAGAACTTTACCGACAGTTTCGCTAGATTTATAAAGAGGAGTTAAATCCGGCCTATTATTTTTATCAACTGGAGTAGGTACAGTAACTATATAATAATTGCAATTCTGAATATCATCTATCGAAGTCGTACAATATAGACCTGCTTCTTCATCAGAATTCGTAATTAATACTTTTTGTAAAACATCATCTTCAACCTCTAAAGTTGTATCGGTTCCCGATTTCAAAGAATTGACTCTAGATTCATTTATATCAAAACCAATTACTGAATATTTTGTTGCAAATAATCGAGCTAATGGTAATCCTACATACCCTAAGCCAATAACTGCAATTTTAATATTTTTATCTAATTCCATTTTCTTTATTTCTTTAGGCTACCAAAAATTCACGGCTTCGCCATTCCAAGTCACAATATCTGACTCAGATGCCTAAATTAATCATTTTCGCGCAAATATAGTATAATAAGTCTAGTTATTCAATACGGTTTCCCGTAATACTCACCAACAAATTGTTAAATAAAATGCACTTAACCACAATCTATTATTAATCAGGCTGTAAATAATTCCTTCATAAAAAAAACAGAAGAAAAAATCTAAAAAAAAGACTTCTCTTCTGTTAATTTTTATTTGATAACGTCGTTATTTATATTTTATTTTTAGAATACATCCTAAAGTTTCCAAGATTAGAGTATAATAATTATTAGAAACTTCTTGAACAATTGCATTTTGATTAATAAATGCACCTGACTCTAATTTGATTTTATCTCCCACTTGAAGCGCGGAAACAGTAACCTCACTAATATTTGTTGCTTTAAGACTATTTTTTATCGCTTCGATTTCCTGATCTTTTACAATTGCGGGCTTCCCTAACCAAAATAAATATCTTACAACTCCGGCAACCTGAAAAACTAAATTCCTGTCTGAATCTTCCAATTGAACAAAAACATAAGAATTAAAAAGCGGAGCTTCAATCTTTTTTTTTCTATCAGACCATTGCTTAATTTGGGTAATAAGTGGGCAATAGCATTCAATTCCTAATTGGTTAAGTTTATCTGCAACTTTTTTTTCCCATTTCGGCTTTGTGTAAACTACATACCAATTCATCTTTTTATTTATAACGAAGCAAATCTTACTACTTCACATTTTCACATCCTTTTTACTTCACTACCAGACAAACTTATGAACCTATTCCATTGTAAACAAAACCGATTGATTCTAATTCTTTAGCATTTAAAATGTTTCTTCCATCAAAAACAAAAGCGGGCTTATGCATAGAATCGTAAATCTTTTTCCAGTCATAAGTAGTAAATTCATCCCATTCTGTTAAGATTGCAATTGCATGAGCATCCTTACAAGCCTCATAAGCATTATCAAAGACATTCAACGCTTTTACGTTTTCTTCATTTGCTCTTGTTTCTAAATAGTTAAGATCGTTTAACATCTTATTTTCAGAAACTTTTGGATCGTAAACAGAAATATTGGCTTGCTCATTTATTAAGTCGTCAGCCACATAAATCGCGGCAGATTCTCTTGTATCGTTTGTATCTTTTTTAAAAGCCCAGCCTAAAAAAGTAATTTTTTTATCGGCTACTGTATTGTATAATGTTTGAACGATTTTATTTGAGAATCTTCTTTTTTGATGATCGTTCATAATAATGACTTGTTCCCAATAATCGGCAACTTCATTTAATCCATATGATTTTGCTATATAAACTAAATTCAGAATATCTTTTTGAAAGCAAGAACCACCAAATCCAACAGAAGCTTTTAAGAATTTAGGACCGATTCTGCTATCCATTCCTATTGCCCTCGCCACTTCATTGACATCTGCACCAGTTTTTTCACATAATTCAGACATCGCATTAATAGATGAAATTCGTTGCGCTAAAAATGCATTTGCAGTCAATTTAGACAACTCTGACGACCAAACATTTGTTGTTAAAATCTTTTCTTTGCTTACCCAATTTGCATAAACGTCTACCAAAGCATTAATCGCTTCCTCACCATCAGGAGTAGTATCTCCTCCGATTAAAATTCGATCTGGATTTAACAAATCTGTAACAGCAGTACCTTCTGCTAAAAATTCTGGATTAGACAAAATTTGAAACTGAACACCGTTTCCTGTATTATCTAATATACTTTTAATAGCTTCGGCAGTTCTAACTGGCAAAGTTGATTTCTCTACAACTATTTTATTTTGTTTTGCTACTCTTGCTATTTGCCTTGCGCATAACTCAATATATTTTAAATCTGCAGCCATCCCTTTGCCTTTACCATAAGTTTTGGTTGGCGTATTTACTGAGATAAATATCATTTGTGCATCATCTATTGCCTTATCAACATCTGTAGAAAAAAATAGATTTCTACCTCTAGCCTCCGCTACAATTTCAGAGAGACCTGGCTCATATACTGGAATATTTTCAGGATTTGGATCATTCCAATCCGCTATTCTTTGTTCGTTTAAATCAACAACTGTAACTTGAATGTGTGGACATTTTTGAGCTATAACCGCCATAGTTGGCCCACCAACATATCCTGCACCAATGCAGCAAATTTTTGTAATTTTCATTTGATCTATTTTATCTTGATCTGTTTTTATTTTAAATTATTCCAATACCATCCCACAGCTTCTTTCAATCCATCTTGCAAAGAATATTTTGGATTATACCCTAGTATCTTTTTTGCTTTTTCAATGCTCGCCAATGAATGCGGAATATCTCCTGCTCTGTTTTCTCCATAAATAACCTGAACGTCCTTTATTTTCGGATCAAACTCTGATAAATATTCTTTTAAATATTTAACCAAATCATTTAATGTATTTCTATTACCAAATGCAGTATTGTAAACTGAATTAATGGCTTCTGGATTTTGAGAAGTCATTGCCAATTCATTCATCTGAATAACATTATCGATATAAGTAAAATCACGAGAGTAATTCCCATCTCCATTAATCACAGGACTTTCATGATTCATAAACTGTTTTACAAATTTTGGTATTACTGCAGCATACGCTCCGTTAGGGTCTTGTTTTCTTCCAAAAACATTAAAATAACGAAGGCCAATTGTTTCCAAACCATAGGTTTTACTGAAAATTTCCGCATACAGCTCATTTACATACTTAGTAATAGCATAAGGAGACAATGGTTTTCCTATAACATCTTCTACTTTTGGCAGTCCCTGAGAATCTCCATAGGTTGAAGAGCTAGCAGCATATACAAATCGTTTTACTTTAGCATCAAGAGCTGCTGTAAGCATATTTAAAAATCCAGAAACATTTACTTCATTGGTTGTTATTGGGTCTTTTATTGACCTTGGAACAGAACCTAAAGCAGCTTGATGTAAAACATAATCTGCTCCTTCTACTGCTAAATTACAATCAGCTAAATTTCGAATATCACCTTCAATTAACTTAAAATCAGGATTGCTTAAAAAATTTTTCAAATTATGACGATGCCCTGTGGAAAAATTATCCAAACAGACAACTTTATAGTCTAAACCTAAAAAATACTCGGTCAAATTTGAACCTATAAATCCAGCTCCTCCCGTAATTAAAATAGTATCTTTTGTTTTATTTTCCATTTATCCAACTTTTAGCTTTTTCTAATTCGATTCATGAATGTTTTCCAAAATCCAACTTTGACTTCTTCTTCGTGGTAACCATTCGAATAAGCTCCATAGCCGTAACCATAACCGTAACCAGTACCATATTTAGCCTTATTTTCATAACCATTCAGTACAATACTCACGTTACTCAACTCACCACGTTTAAGTCTAGTATTCAATAACGTTATCATATCTTTCTTGGTATAATTCTGCCTTACGATATATAATGTCACATCTGCAAATTGAACTAACTCTAATGAATCTGCCACCAAACCAACTGGCGGAGTATCCAAAACAATATAATCATATTTCTGCTTTAGTTCATCAATTAATTCCTTCATTCCATCACTTAAAATTAATTCTGAAGGATTTGGCGGAATTGGTCCAGAAAGAATTACATCCAAATTCGGCACTTGTGTGGAATTAGTAATTTCTTCTAAACTATTTTGTTTTATTAAATAATTGACAACACCCAAAGGTGATTTTATTTGAAATTCATCTGCTAATCTGGGTTTTCTCAAATCTAAACCAACAATTACCGTTTTCTTTTCGCTTAAAGCGAAAACCGTAGCAATATTTATAGAACAAAATGTTTTTCCTTCACCACTAATAGAAGAAGTAATCATTAATGTTTTTGATCCGCTAACTTGCTGTTTTTTGTACAAAAACTGAAGTGACGATCGAATCCCTCTAAATGCTTCTGAAAGTGCTGATTTTGGTTTGTCAAAAACTGCTAAACTTCCAGAATCCTTATTAACCCCAATTACACCAAGTAACGGAATTTGAGTCAATTTGCTAATATCCTCAGTATTCTGAATTGAATTATTAATGAAAAAAATCACCAGGACAAACAGTAAAGGAATTAAAATTCCTAAAAATAAAGCCATTACATAATTTACAGAAGTCTTAGGACCTATCAAACCTCCTCCAATATCTTTTGCTGGATCAATAAAATGAATGTCTGACAGGTTAGATGCTCTTACAATTTCTGCTTCATTTCTTTTCTGAAGAAATTCTGTATAAATATTATCATTTAAATCATATTTTCTTTTGATTTTCAATAACTCTTGCTGTTCAGCCGGAAGTCTTTTTACTGTACTTTCAGCTTGACCAATTTTGGCATTTACCAAAGATAAGTCATATAACAAAGAAGCTTTTGCCGTAACAATATTCTCTTGTAGGACATTTTTTACTGCAGCCATTTGATTATCAAAATCTTTAAATATTTTTTCACTCTTTACGGCATAAGCCATTTCTGATCTTTGAGTAGAAAGCGCAATAAGTTTAGAAACATTCGCAACAATGTTTGGATCTTCAATTCCTGCAACAGAAGGAGCAGGCAACCTCGAATAATCGACACTGCTGTTTAAATATGCTTTTAACGAATTATAGTAAGCTATTTTTCTCGTTATTTGGTCCTTTTCAACATCAAAATCCATTATCTTCTCCGAAACTTTAGAACCGCCGTCTTCTATTTGATAAATATTTTTATCCTTTTGAAAAGATTTTAATTCGTTACCAGTCTGTTTAAGCTGAGATTCCATTGCCACAAGAGTACTATCAATAAACCTAATAGTATTTGTAGCAAATTGATTTTTGCCGTCGAGCTGAATTTTGATAAGCATTTTTACAGTAGAATTCAAATAATCAACCATTCTGGTTTTATTTGTTCCCTGCATTGACAAAGTCAACAGTGACCCGCCGCTTTTACCAGAGTCTACATTTATCCCTTTATATCGAGATACCGTCCCGTCAAAATCATTAAATCTGACAAAATATTCTTTACCCTTGTAAAAACCTGGATTATCATTGATTTGTAGCTTCCAATTCAAAAACGGGAGATTTACGGTTTCCCCAACTTTGTATTTTTTTATGAAGGTTACAGGCTGTACAGAAGTATTGCTATAAGAATTATTGCTATATGTAATCAATGAAACGGAGTTGCTTTCAAATGGAATCTGAATTTGATATTCGTTTTCATTTAAAAACTTTATATTAATTAATGAATTTACAATCTGCCCTTTTGTCTTATCAATATCGATATAAAATGGAACAGCACCGTAAGAGTCTATTAAATTGTATTTTCCTTGCTCTAAATAGTCAATATAAAACTGAAGCTTATCTACAACCAATTCATTATGGGATCTTGACTGAAGAATTGTAGAAATTCCATTTACTTGATCAGAGATTCCTCCCCAATTAAAAACTAAACTGGTATTTGAAGTAAAAAAGGGATTGCTTTCTTCTTTAATAGAAATCATGGTCTGCATTCCGTAAATTTTTTCTTTACGAATATTTACCTGATAAGCAATCGTGAATGCAATAATCAAACTTGCCAGAAACCATTTCCAGTAGCTAGCAATTTTCAACAGAAATCCTTTAAAATCAAAATGAGAATGATTTTCAAAAATGGCAAAATCTTTAATGTCTAACATTTTAAAAATCTATTTTATTTTATAATTAGGTAAACTGTTGTAGCTAAAGATAACAATGTAATGATTGTTCCAATAGATTGTATTCCTGTTTGACCGGTTCCCCAAGTTTTTTGTCTCAATGGTTTTACATAAATATAATCATTCGGCTGTAAATAATAATAAGGTGATTTCATTACATTCACATCAGTAAGGTCAATATTATGCATTTGCACACCTGTTGGAGTCTGACGAATTACTGTTACTTCTTTTCTATTGCCCACAGTAGTAATATCACCTGCATTTGCAACAGCCTCCAAAATAGTTACATTCTCTTTAAACAATGTTTTTGTTCCTGTATTTCCAACTTCTCCGTTAATGGTATATCTAAAACCTGCCAATTTAACAGTGACAAAAATATTAGCCTCACTTTTAAAATATTCTTCTAGTAATTTCTTTTCAATTTTTACGCGAACTTCTTCAAGAGTATAACCAATCACATTTACTTCTCCGAGAATTGGCATTCTAATATTTCCATGGTCATCAACTGTAAAACCGTCAAAGTATAACCCTGCTTCAGACTTAGTTTGACTAGATTGATTTTCTGTAGTATTAAAAATAGAAACTAGCTTAGAATCAATTGCTTTTATATTAATACTTAAAACATCATTGACTTGTAATCTATATGGTTTTGATTCGACTGCAGCAATTGCTGTCTGTTCTACGGAATCATTTTTATCCTGAAGATAAACCAAATCTTTAATCGGAATACATGAGGTAAATAATGTTGAGATTAATAAGAATAGAAAAAAACTTTTTTTTGTCATTCGTTCAATTTTATCGCAAATATTTTTTCCGTTACTATCAAGAAAACTACTTGCTATTTGGGGTTTAGTTAATTGTTTTTAAATGTTTTTTCAAAAGGTACGCGATGTAAAATACTTCTTCCTAATGTAATTTCGTCTGCATATTCTAATTCGTCTCCAACCGATATTCCTCTCGCGATTGTTGAAATTATAATATCAGAATCTGCAATTTGCTTATAGATGTAAAAATTGGTTGTATCTCCTTCCATAGTTGAGCTTAATGCAAAAATAATCTCCGCTACATTTCCAGATTTTACTTTTGTCACCAAACTAGAAATATTCAACTGATTGGGGCCAACTCCTTCAATTGGAGAAATTTTTCCGCCAAGGACATGATATATTCCTTTAAACTGTCCAGTATTTTCTATTGCCATCACATCTCTAATATCTTCGACAATACATATTGTCTCGTGATTTCTAATTGGATTAGCGCAAATTTCACAAATTTTAGTATCAGAAATATTATGGCAGCTTTCACAAAATTTAATATCCTCTCGCATATTTAATAATGATTGCGATAAAAAGGCCGTTTGTTCCTTAGGTTGTTTCAACAAATGAAGAACCAATCGAAGTGCTGTACGTTTACCAATACCTGGCAATTGCGACATTTCGTTTACTGCTTTTTCAATTAATTTTGATGAAAATTCCATGACGACAAATGTAATACTTTTAATGGTTTAGCCTACACTACAACCATTAAATTCAAGCCTTAACGATATTTAAAAATTATTACGAAACCCCTTTCTTTTCTATCCAAAATAAATGCATTATGCAAACCTATTTCTAAGATATTTAAAAAGTTTAATATTGATTTGTAGCTAACAAAACTAAGGTGCAAGCAACTTCTACATCAATACTATTAGACTCTAACAATTGATAGAATTCTGGGTTTTCTGTTCCTGGATTAAAAATTACACGTTTAGGATGCGATTCTATAATATAATTATAATAATCTCTTTGACGAACAGGATTTAGATACAAAGTAATGGTATCGATATTTTTAACTGGCATTGCCTTAGTCTGAATTTTCACTCCTGCAACCTCTCCCGCTTTTTGTCCAATTGCTAATACTGAATGCCCTTTACCAACCAACATATTAACAGCTCTAAAAGAGTAACGTTCTGGATTTGTAGATGCTCCTATAACTAATGTTTTTTTACTTTTCATAGTTTTTATTTAGACTGCAAAAGTAATCAAAAAAGAATGATTAAGTCCTACATCTTTGATTCAGAATCGATAACCAATAAAAACATAATCATAACATATTTTCATGCAAAAGCATCAAAAAATAACTACATTTACTCCACTAACCAATATCATATGGAATTATTCATTTATCTATTTGCCGCATTGTTTTCGGTATTAAATCCAATAGGAACAGTACCCATTTTCGTCGGATTAACACAACATGATTCTCAAAAAGAAAGATCTAGAATTTCTCTTTGGACTGCTATTAATGTTTTTATTATATTATTGGTTTCTTATTTTATTGGCCAATATGTTCTAACTTTTTTCGGCATTAGTATAGACGCCCTAAGAATAGCTGGCGGAATTGTAATTGTTAACTCTGGATTTTCTTTACTCTCTGGTAAATTCAATAAAAAACGAGGGATCAACAAAAAAATTGAAAATGAGGCACAACACAGAAATGATATTGCTCTTACACCATTAGCAATACCAATGCTTGCCGGGCCAGGATCAATGTCTCTTTTAATTGCTTTTTATCAGGAACATCATCAAATAAACGAAATCATAATTTCGTCATTAGCCATTTTTGCTATTGCTGTAGCTATTTTTGCTATTTTAAAAAGCGCACATTATTTAGCTAGAATTTTAGGAGCATCAGGAATTGTTGCTATTTCAAGAATTGTTGGTTTTATAGTTATTTCTATCGGCATTCAATACATTGTAAGTGCCATCGTTAATATTATTAAAGGAAATTTTTAATCAAGATTAATTAATATTTATTCAAAAGAAAAAGGGATGAGATTTTCAATAAATCTCATCCCTTTTTCTTAGAGGCTATATTTTTAATTTCTTGGCAAAAAGACTTCTGCCATCATACATCTGGCACTTCCTCCTCCACAAGCTTCGATTGTATCTAAACTTGAACTTAAAATTTCTGCATGATTTTCTAATTGGGCAATTTGTTTTGGAGTCAAGCTTTGATGTGCAGAAGCACTCATTACAATATATCTCTTATCATCTTTTCCACGAACTTCAAGCATATTTCCTGCAAAATTATTTACCTGATCTTCTGTAATTAAAATAATCTCTTTCTTATCTTCTTTTAGATTATCCAAAACCATTTTGCGTTCTTTTTTATCATCAATAGAATCTGCGCAAATAACTGCAAAAGTTTCGCCCAAACACATCATCACGTTAGTGTGATAAATCAGTTTACGCTCACCATCAACAGTTTGAAAAGCTTCAAAAATTACAGGAGCATAATCAAAATCTTCACAGAATTCTATAAACAATTCTTCATCGGCTCTTGGAGATAATGCGCAATACGCTTTTCCGTTTGCTCTGTCTAATAATAAGCTCCCTGTCCCTTCTAAGAAAATACCATCTTCTTCTGCAGAAGTATAATCCATGATATTAGAAATTTCAAATCCTTTTTCTTCCAAAGTATCTAAAATATCTTCTCGACGTTCTTGACGACGATTTTCAGCAAACATTGGATAAAGAGCTACATCTCCATTTTCATGAAATGAAACCCAATTGTTTGGAAAAATACTATCTGGAGTATCAGTCTCTAAATTGTCATCAATAACAGTTACATCAACACCAACCGCTCTTAGCTTTTCTACAAAAGCATCAAATTCCTGCTGCGCTTTAGCATTAACTGTGCTAGGCAAAAGCCCATCCAATACTTTTTGATAATAATTATTCACCGCCGTCTGTTCATTCATTCTGAATGCAACTGGCCTAATCATCACGATAGCATTAGTAGTTTGTTTCATTTTTTATGTTTTTTTGTTTTAAATTTCAGGTGTCAAATTCTGGAAAAACTTGAAACTTGAAACTTGAAACAATTATTTAATCCCTAATTAATGGCAAAGTTGAACATCTTAACAAACCTTCTTGTTTTGAAATTTCGGCATACGGAATTTCTTCAACAGTAAAGCCATTTTCACGAAGCCAGTTGTTCAATCTCGTAAAATTCTTCTCAGAAACAACAATATTTTCATCGATCGAAAATACGTTTGAGAACATATTATACATTTCGTTTCTCTCAATATGAAATAGATTTTCTTTTCCGAAAAGCTTCACTAGATAAAGATAATCTGCTTCTTCTCTAAAACCTCTTTTATAGATTATCCCTTTATCTTTTCCTACTGGCTGAAAACAGCAGTCTAAATGCAATGCATTATCTCTTGCTTCTAATTTTGATTTTACTAAATCAAATTCCTTTACAATCTTATTAGGGAACAGAGATTTAATATAATTTACACCATGCATATTGGTTCTTGCGGTAATGTAATCTTTATAATCGCTTCCCTTATAAGTTCCTATAAAAATATGATCATTCCAAAGCATAACATCTCCACCTTCTATATGAACTTCTTCTGGAGGACGAACTACTTTTAACGGATCAATCTGATCAATTACATATTGAATAGCATCCAATTCGCGTTCTCTATCTGGCAGAATATTAGATTTTACAAAAACATCGTCAATTACAAATCCAATATCACGGGCAAAAATCTGATTGTAATTTTCAATCATTTCTGGACGATAAACAGTTACATCATATTTCTGAAAAACAGCATTAAAAGCCTCCATTTCAGCAACCATATCTTTTTCTACAGGATAAGTTCCTGCCTTAATATGTTCCAATGATTTAGGGTCATAAGCCTCTTCTATAGTTGGAGTTGGACCATTATGAACAGCAGAACCCAGAACTACAGCACGAAGCCGAGACGTTTCGTTCTTTACATTTAATTGCAACATAACTTTATTATATTTTGAGCAAATATAAAAAAAGCTTCACAGTAAAGTGAAGCTTTCGTTTTTTATTTATTAGACTTAAATTCTCTTAAAGGATGCCCTGTATAAATTTGTCTTGGTCTTCCGATTGGCTCTTTATTTTCACGCATTTCTTTCCATTGTGCAATCCAGCCAGGCAATCTTCCAATTGCAAACATTACAGTAAACATATCTGTTGGAATTCCTAAAGCTCTGTAGATAATTCCAGAATAGAAGTCAACGTTTGGATATAAGTTTCTTGACTTGAAGTATTCATCTTCAAGAGCAGCTTTTTCTAATTTTCTAGCAATATCTAAAATCGGGTCTTCAACACCTAATGTTTCCAATACTTCTGTCGCTGCTTTTTTGATGATTTTAGCTCTTGGATCAAAGTTTTTGTAAACTCTGTGACCGAATCCCATTAAACGGAATGGATCATTTTTATCTTTTGCTTTCGCTAAAAACTTTTCTGTATCTCCACCATCTTTGTTTATTTCTTCTAACATTTCAAGAACAGCTTGGTTTGCGCCTCCATGAAGAGGCCCCCAAAGTGCAGAAACTCCTGCAGAAACTGAAGCGAATAAACCAGCATGAGAAGAACCTACCATTCTAACTGTAGAAGTAGAACAATTTTGTTCATGATCAGCATGTAGAATAAATAACTTATCTAAAGCATTTACGATTACTGGATTTGCAGTGTAAGGTCCTGTAGGCAATTTAAACATTAATTGCATGAAGCTTTCTACATAACCTTTTGTGTTATCATAGTAATTTAAAGGATAGCCCATAGATTTTCTATAAGTCCATGTGGCGATCACTAAAAATTTTGCCATTGTTTTACAAATAGCTTCGTACATTTCTTTTTCGTTATCAACGTTAACTGCTTTAGGATTAAAAGCTGTTAAAGCGCTTGTTAAAGCTGATAACACTCCCATTGGATGAGCTGTTTTAGGGAAACCGTCAATAATATTTTTCATCTCTTCGTTTACCAAAGAGTGTTTTTTAATACCATTTTCAAAATCTTCTAATTGTGCAGCCGTAGGTAATTCACCAAAAATCAAAAGATATGAAACCTCTAGGAAGCTTGCTTTTTCAGCAAGATCTTCGATAGAATATCCTCTGTAACGTAAAATTCCTTCTTCTCCATCTAGGAAAGTGATTTCACTTGTACAAGATCCTGAATTCTTATAACCTGGATCTAGTGTAATATAACCTGTTAAATCACGTAATTTGTTAATATCGATAGCTGATTCGTTTTCACTCCCTGTGATTACTGGAAGCTCAACCTTTTTACCATCTATTTCTAATGTAGCTATTTTTGACATAATATACTGGAAATAATTCTTTAAATAATAATTTATCAAATCTAATGAATTTAAGACTAATTAAAAAAAGAATACTGCTATGAATTTGTTAAAAGTCCAAAAAAAAACCATCCGCCGCTGCGGATGGTTTTTTCCAATATATAATTTGTAAAATTATTTGATTTTAAAGGCGTTTAAACCAGGGAAATAAGCTGTACTTCCTAGTTCTTCTTCAATTCTCAATAATTGGTTGTATTTAGCCATACGATCTGAACGAGAAGCAGAACCTGTTTTAATTTGACCACAGTTTAAAGCTACCGCTAAGTCTGCAATTGTATTATCTTCAGTTTCTCCAGAACGGTGAGACATTACAGATGTATATCCAGCGTTTTTCGCCATGTTTACAGCAGCAATTGTTTCAGTTAAAGTACCAATTTGGTTTACTTTTACTAAAATTGAGTTTGCAATTCCTTTTTCAATACCAGTTGATAAACGAGCAACATTAGTAACGAATAAATCATCACCTACTAACTGTACTTTATCTCCAATCTTTTCAGTTAAAGCTTTCCATCCATCCCAGTCATCTTCGTACATACCGTCTTCGATAGAGATAATTGGATATTTAGCAGCAAGTTCAGCTAAGTATTCAGCTTGTTCAGCAGAAGTTCTGATTTTTCCAGTTTCACCTTCAAATTTAGTGTAATCGTATTTACCATTTACATAAAACTCAGAAGCAGCACAGTCAAGAGCAATCATAATTTCGTCACCGAAAGAATATCCTGCTTTTTCAACTGCAAGTTTAATAGTATCTAAAGCATCTTCAGTTCCTCCAGCCAAATTTGGAGCAAAACCACCTTCGTCACCTACTGCAGTACTTAAACCTCTGTCGTGTAATACTTTTTTCAAGTTGTGGAAAATTTCAGTTCCCATTTGCATAGCATGTGTAAAAGAGGTTGCTTTTACTGGGAAAATCATAAACTCTTGGAATGCGATCGGCGCATCAGAGTGAGAACCTCCGTTGATGATGTTCATCATTGGAACTGGTAATGTATTAGCAGAAACACCACCTACGTATCTGTATAACGGCAATCCAAGCTCGTTAGCAGCAGCTTTTGCAGCAGCTAAAGAAACACCTAAAATAGCGTTTGCACCTAATTTAGATTTGTTTGGAGTACCATCTAAATCAATCATTAATTGGTCAATTGTGTTTTGTTCGAAAACAGAAGTTCCAACTAATTCTTCAGCAATAATAGTATTTACATTATTCACTGCATTCAAAACACCTTTACCCAGATAAGCTTTACCTCCATCACGTAATTCAACAGCTTCGTGCTCTCCAGTTGATGCTCCAGATGGAACAGCAGCTCTACCTAAAACTCCATTTTCAGTTACTACATCAACTTCAATAGTAGGATTACCTCTAGAATCAAGAATTTGTCTTGCGTGAACTTTAATTATAATACTCATTATTTTTGTTTTTTATTAATAAATTATATTTTTTTTTCGAAATTATAAAAATATTTAATACTATAAACGAGCTTTACTCATTAAACCCGTTTATTTATTAACTACATCGTTTTAGACTTTGCTAGTTTTAATATTCTCCACAAATTGATCAAATAAATAAGAAGAATCATGTGGTCCTGGACTAGCTTCTGGGTGATATTGGACTGAAAAACAATTCTTATTTTTCATTCTCATTCCAGCAACAGTATCATCATTTAGGTGTATATGTGTAAGCTCTAATTCTGGATGACCTTCTAAAGCTTCCCTTTTTACAGCAAATCCATGATTTTGAGAAGTAATCTCTCCTTTACCAGTAAGAAGATTTTTTACAGGATGATTAATACCTCGGTGTCCGCCAAACATTTTGTAAGTCTGAACCCCATTGGCTAAGGCAATAATCTGATGTCCTAAACAAATTCCAAACAAAGGCTTATCATCTGCAATAATTTTTTTAGCAACATCTATTACTCCATGTAAAGGATCTGGGTCACCGGGTCCATTTGACAAGAAATAACCATCTGGATTAAATGCGCTTAATTCTTCATAAGTTGTGTCATAAGGAAAAACCTTAATATAACAATCTCTCTTTGCAAAGTTTCTTAGAATATTCTTTTTAATTCCCAAATCAAGCGCTGATATTTTATATGTAGCATTTTCATCTCCAACAAAATAAGGTTCTTTCGTAGACACTTTTGATGCCAGCTCAAGACCTTCCATATTTGGAACATTTGCTAATTCTTTTTTAAGATCTTCAATTGAAGTTCCATCTGTACAAATAACAGCATTCATTGCACCATTATCGCGAATGTAACTTACAAGAGCGCGAGTATCAACATCAGAAATACAAATAAGATTTTGTTTTGTAAAATAATCCTCCAGACTTCCTGAAGCACCTTCCCTAGAATAATTAAAACTAAAGTTTTTACAAACTAAACCAGCAATTTTCACGCTGTCTGATTCAACTTCTAAATCATTTATACCGTAATTCCCGATATGCGGATTAGTAGTAACCATAATTTGACCAAAATACGAAGGATCTGTAAAAATCTCTTGATATCCTGTCATTCCAGTATTAAAACAAACTTCACCAAAAGTTTTACCGCTAATACCGATAGACTTTCCGTGAAAAATTGTTCCATCACTTAGTAATAAAATGGCGCTTTGTCGTGTTGTGTATTTCATTATTTAATTTGTATTGTTTTTTTAATCAAGTTATAAAACCTAATCAAGGTTTTAAGTGTAATTAGAATTTTGCAAATTTACTTCTTTAAAATAGCCCTTCCAAGATTTTTTAAAACTTTCACTCGTAAAAATAAAACCTATCATTTTAAATAAGTTAGATTTTTGCAGTTTCAAAAAAATCAAAAAAAAAGGATAAACTAAAAATTAGTTTATCCTTTATCTTTATAGAATGATTACTTTCATAATTATTCAGAAGCTTCAGTAGTCGTTTCTGATTCAGCAGCAGGGGCTTCAGGAGCAGCAGTTTCAGCTTTTTTAGCTTTACCACCACGACGGCTTTTCGCTTTTTTAACTTCTTTTTTACCTCCGTTGTAAAGTTCATTGAAGTCAACAAGTTCGATCATCGCCATATCAGCGTTATCTCCCAAACGATTTCCAACTTTAATGATACGTGTGTATCCACCTGGACGGTCACCTACTTTAGCAGCAACATCTCTGAACAAATCAGTTACAGCGTATTTGTTACGTAAGTAAGCAAAAACAATACGACGATTGTGAGTCGTATCCTCTTTTGATTTTGTGATTAAAGGCTCAACAAATTGTTTAAGCGCTTTAGCTTTAGCAACAGTAGTGTTAATACGTTTGTGCTCAATAAGAGAACAAGCCATATTAGCTAACATAGCTTTTCTATGTCCAGTCTGTCTGCTTAAGTGGTTGAATTTTTTTCCGTGTCTCATGACGTGTTTTTTTTATCTTCATCTTGCTACAATCCACCATGGAGAGCAAAATATGAAGTAAATTATTCTTTATCTAATTTGTATTTAGCTAAATCCATTCCGAAAGTTAAATTCTTCACTGCAACAAGTTCATCAAGTTCAGTTAAAGATTTTTTACCAAAATTACGGAATTTCATTAGGTCATTTTTATTGAACGATACTAAATCACCAAGTGTATCAACTTCAGCCGCTTTCAAGCAATTTAATGCTCTCACAGATAAATCCATATCAACAAGCTTAGTTTTAAGCAATTGTCTCATATGCAATGACTCTTCATCATACGATTCTGTTTGTGCAATTTCGTCAGCCTCAAGTGTAATTCTTTCGTCAGAGAATAACATGAAATGGTGAATTAAAACTTTAGCAGCTTCAGTAAGAGCATCTTTAGGATTGATAGATCCATCAGTTTTGATTTCAAAAACTAATTTTTCGTAATCTGTTTTTTGCTCTACACGGAAATTTTCGATTGCATATTTTACATTTTTTACCGGAGTAAAAATAGAATCTGTAAAAATCGTTCCAATTGCAGCATTCTGTTTTTTGTTCTCTTCAGCAGGCACGTATCCTCTACCTTTTTCGATAGTTAAATCGAAATTCAATTTGATTTTAGAATCTAAGTTACAGATAACAAGGTCTGGATTTAGAACTTGGAAACCTGAAATAAATTTCTGAAAATCACCTGCTGTTAATTGATCTTTACCAGAAACAGAAATAGTAACTGATTCATTATCGATATCTTCGATCTGACGTTTGAAACGTACTTGTTTTAGATTAAGGATAATTTCGGTAACATCTTCAACAACACCTGAAATAGTAGAAAACTCATGATCTACACCTTCGATACGAACAGATGTAATTGCATAACCTTCTAATGCTGAAAGCAAAACTCTTCTAAGTGCATTACCAACTGTCAATCCGTAACCAGGTTCCAAAGGTCTAAATTCAAATTTACCTTCAAAATCGGTTGAATCGATCATGATAACTTTATCGGGCTTTTGAAAATTAAATATTGCCATAAATTTCGACTAAGTCAATTATTATTTGTTGTACAACTCTACGATTAATTGTTCTTTAATGTTTTCTGGAATTTGAAGTCTTGCAGGTACAGAAACGAAAGTTCCTTCTTTAAGATCATTGTTCCAAGTAATCCATTCATAAACATGACTTGAATTTGATAAAGAACGTTCGATAGCTTCTAAAGATTTAGATTTTTCACGAACTGCAACTTTATCACCAGGCTTAAGGTGGTAAGAAGGAATATTAACTACCTCTCCATTTACAGTAATGTGTCTGTGAGAAACGATTTGACGCGCACCTCTTCTAGATGGAGCAATTCCCATTCTAAAAACAACATTATCTAATCTTGCTTCGCATAATTGTAATAGAACTTCACCAGTTACTCCTTTAGTCGCTGATGCTTTTTCGAATAAATTTCTGAATTGTTTTTCTAAAATTCCGTAAGAATATTTAGCTTTTTGCTTTTCCATTAACTGAACAGCGTACTCAGATTTTTTTCCTCTTTTTTTAGCCATCCCGTGTTGTCCAGGTGGGTAATTTCTTTTTTCGAAAGATTTATCATCTCCGAAGATTGCCTCGCCAAATTTACGAGCGATTTTGGTTTTAGGACCAGTATATCTTGCCATTTTAAAAAAAATTTTAAGGTAGAAATTATGAATTCAGGTCTAATCCTTCGATAATTTATGTTCTACCTTGATTATACTATAAAAATAAAAAATTAAACTCTACGTCTTTTTGGAGGACGACATCCGTTGTGTGGCATTGGAGTAACATCAATAATTTCAGTAACTTCAATTCCACCGTTATGAATAGAACGGATAGCAGACTCACGTCCGTTACCTGGTCCTTTTACATAAACTTTTACTTTTTTAAGTCCTGCCTCAAGTGCTACTTTAGTGCAATCTTCTGCTGCCATTTGAGCTGCATAAGGAGTGTTCTTTTTTGAACCTCTGAAACCCATTTTACCAGCTGAAGACCAAGAGATAACTTCACCTTTCTTATTAGTCAAAGAAATAATAATGTTATTAAAAGTGGCAGAAATATGAGCCTCACCCGTTGATTCAACGATAACTTTACGTTTTTTTGCAGTTGCTTTAGCCATATTACTTATTATTTAGTTGCTTTTTTCTTGTTAGCAACAGTTTTTCTTTTACCTTTTCTTGTTCTTGAGTTGTTTTTAGTTCTTTGTCCTCTTAATGGAAGACCAGATCTGTGACGAATTCCTCTGTAACATCCAATATCCATTAAACGTTTAATGTTTAAAGAAATTTCAGAACGTAATTCTCCTTCAATTTTGTAAAATGAAACAGCTTCACGAATTGCTCCGATTTCATCATCATTCCAATCTTGAACTTTTTTATCTTGGCTAACTTGAGCTTTTTCTAAAATCTCAATAGCTCTACTTTTTCCTAATCCGAAGATATAGGTAAGTGCAATAACACCTCTTTTGTTTTTTGGGATATCTACCCCTGCTATTCTTGCCATAATTATCCTTGTCTTTGTTTAAATCTAGGATTCTTTTTGTTTATTACGTACAGTCTCCCTTTTCTACGCACGATAATGCACTCGGCACTTCTCTTTTTTACTGATGCTCTAACTTTCATAGTGAATATCCTTTAATATCGATAAGTAATTCTTGCTTTTGACAAATCGTAAGGACTCATTTCTAGTTTCACTTTATCACCAGGTAATAATTTGATGTAATGCATTCGCATTTTACCAGAAATATGAGCAATTACAATATGTCCATTTTCTAACTCTACACGGAACATAGCATTTGACAATGCTTCTATAATTGATCCGTCTTGTTCTATTGCTGATTGTTTTGCCATAAATATATTAAGCTACTGCTTTTCTATTTTTACCAGTCTTCATTAAACCATCATAATGTTTGTTTAACAAGTATGAATTGATCTGTTGAATAGTATCTATTGCAACACCAACCATAATTATTAATGAGGTACCTCCAAAAAACATTGCCCAAGATTGTTGTACATCCATAATACTTACAACAATAGCTGGGAACACAGCAATCAAAGCAAGGAATAAAGATCCTGGGAAAGTTATTAAAGACATCACTTTATCAAGGAAATCAGAAGTTTCTGCTCCTGGACGTACGCCTGGGATAAAACCACCGCTTCTTTTTAAATCATCAGCCATTTTGTTAGTAGGAACGGTGATTGCAGTATAAAAGAATGTAAATACAATAATTAAAGTTGCAAAAACAAAATTATACCAGAAACCAAACATATTACTAAATGCACCAACAATAGATTGTGATGTATCTGATTTAGACAATCCAGCCACAGCTGCAGGGATAAACATAATTGCCTGAGCAAAAATTATTGGCATAACTCCAGAAGCATTAAGCTTTAGAGGAATCCATTGTCTATTACCTCCTGCCAAATCTTGTTCGTAATCTCCAGTTGTAGTACGACGAGCATACTGTACTGGGATTTTACGTACTGCCATTGTAAGCAATACACAAGAAATGATAACTAACAGCCACACAATAATTTCAATAACTAATAACATTGGACCTCCATTGTTATTGGTAACACGAGTTGTAAACTCTTGGATAAAAGCTTGTGGTAAACGAGCTAAAATACCAACCATAATTAACAATGAAATACCATTTCCAATACCTTTATCTGTAATTTTTTCTCCAAGCCACATAGCAAAAATTGTACCAGTAACTAAGATAATAACTGACGAGAACAAAAATTCAGGTGAATTAAAGCCTAGCAAAAATGCATTACTAGGCAATGTTCTGTATAAATTATAGATATAAGTTGGACCTTGAACCAATGTGATAGCGATTGTCAACCAACGAGTGATTTGATTAATCTTTTTTCTACCACTTTCCCCATCATTTTGAAGTTTTTGTAAATATGGAATCGCAATCCCCATCAACTGAACAACAATAGACGCAGAAATATAAGGCATGATACCTAAAGCAAAAACTGAAGCTTTAGAGAAAGCACCCCCGGTGAACATGTCTAGAATAGATCCTAGACCATTTTTAGTTTGTCCCGCTAAACCAGTCAATTGCGTTGCGTCAATTCCAGGAAGCGTAACGTGTGCTCCAAAACGATATACTAAAAGTAATCCTAAAGTAATTAAGATTCTATTCTTTAGTTCTTCGATTTTCCAAACATTACTTATTGATTCAATAAATTTCTTCATCTTAATAGATAAGTTATATAGTTACAGCTTCTCCACCAGCAGCTTCAATAGCAGCTTTTGCAGTAGCAGTAAATTTGTGGGCAGTTACTTTTAATTTTGCTTTCAATTCTCCTCTACCTAAAATCTTAACGATTTCATTTTTAGAAGCTAGACGATTTGCTACGAAATCTGCCATTGAAACAGAATCAGTAATTACACCGTTATCAACTAATAATTGAAGAGTATCTAAATTAACACCTTCGTATTCTTTACGATTGATGTTTTTGAAACCAAACTTAGGTACACGTCTTTGAAGTGGCATTTGTCCCCCTTCAAAACCAATCTTTTTAGAATAACCAGAACGAGATTTTGCTCCTTTGTGTCCACGTGCAGCAGTACCACCTTTTCCAGAACCTTCTCCTCTACCTAATCTTTTATTTTGATTGTGTGTAGATCCTTCAGCAGGTTGTAAGTTACTTAAATTCATAACAGTATTTGTTATTTAGCTTCTTCAACAGAAACTAAGTGTTTAACTTTGTTTATCATCCCAAGGATAGCAGGATTTGACTCATGCTCCACAACTTGTCCAATTTTGCGTAGACCTAAAGCCTCCAACCCTCTCTTTTGAGAAAGAGGACAGTTGATTTTGCTTCTTACTTGTTTTACTAATAATTTAGCCATAATTTCCTTGAATTAACCTTTAAAAACTTTCTCTAAAGAAACCCCTCTTTGTTTTGCAACAGTGTGAGCGCTTCTCATTTGCAATAAAGCATCAAAAGTTGCTTTTACTACGTTATGTGGATTTGATGATCCTTGAGATTTAGACAATACATCGTGAATACCTACTGACTCAAGAACTGAACGAACAGCTCCACCAGCAATAACTCCAGTACCATGAGATGCTGGAATTAAGAATACACGTGCACCACCAAATTTACCTTTTTGTTCGTGAGGAACAGATTGTCCATTTAAAGGAATTCTAACTAAGTTTTTCTTAGCATCTTCTACTGCTTTCGCAATTGCTTCAGAAACGTCTTTAGATTTTCCTAATCCGTGACCAACTACTCCATTTTCATCACCTACAACTACAATAGCAGAAAAACCAAAAGCCCTACCTCCTTTTGTAACTTTAGTAACACGATTAACACTAACTAGACGATCTTTTAATTCAAGACCACTAGGTTTTACCAATTCTACATTTTTGTATTTAGACATAATATATTAGAATTTAAGTCCAGCGGCTCTTGCGCCTTCTGCTAATGATTTAATACGACCGTGATATAAATATCCACCTCTATCAAAAGTGATGGTATCAATCCCAGCTTTTAACGCTTTCTCTGCAACTAGTTTTCCAACAGCAGCAGCTACTTCAACGTTAGTACCTTTTCCTATTTCTTTTTCTCTAGAAGATGCAGCTAAGATAGTAACTCCATTTACATCATCAATAATTTGAGCGTAAATTTCTTTATTACTTCTAAAAACAGAAAGTCTAGGTCTTGCAGCAGTACCACTAACCGATTTTCTAATTCTGAATTTAATTCTCTGTCTTCTTTCAGATTTTGTTAATGACATAATCTTATATTTTAAGCTGATTTACCTGCTTTTCTTCTTAATACTTCACCCACAAATTTAACACCTTTTCCTTTGTATGGCTCAGGCTTACGGAAACTTCTGATTTTCGCAGCAACTTGACCTAAAAGTTGTTTATCAAATGATGTTAATTTTACGATAGGGTTCTTACCTTTTTCAGATATTGTTTCTAAAGATACTTCTGGAGCAATTTCTAAAACAATATTGTGAGAATATCCAAGAGCTAAATCTAATTTTTGACCTTGGTTTGAAGCTCTATAACCAACTCCAACTAATTCAAGTTCTTTTGTAAAACCTTCAGATACACCTACAATCATGTTATTGATTAAAGCTCTGTATAATCCGTGTTTTGCTCTTTGGTCTTTATAATCAGACGATCTTTCAACTGAAATCTGATCGCCTTCAACTTTTACAGTTACGTCCGAGAACTCCTGAGTTAGTTGACCTTTCTTTCCTTTTACTGTAACAACACCTTCGTTAACTTCAACAGTTACACCAGCAGGGATTACAATTGGACTTTTACCTATTCTTGACATCTTATTTAGTCTTTAAAAATTAGTATACGTAACAAATTACTTCACCACCTACATTTAATTGCTTCGCTTGTTTTCCAGTCATCAAACCTTTTGATGTAGAAACGATAGCAATTCCTAATCCATTAAGGATTCTTGGTAATTTGGCAGCACCTGCATATTTACGTAAACCAGGTTTACTAATTCTTTGGATATCTTTAATTACAGGCTCTTTAGTATCTTTATCATACTTTAAAGCAATTTTGATAGAACCTTGAACTGTGTTCTGCTCAAATTTGTAACTTAAGATGTAACCTTGATCAAATAAGATCTTAGTTATCTCTTTTTTAAGATTAGAAGCTGGAATTTCAACAACTTTGTGGTTTGCAGCCACAGCGTTACGAACTCTAGTCAAATAATCTGCAATAGGATCTGTATACATATGTATTTGATTGCGATTATGGTTTTCAGGAAGCACCCCGCTTCCTGAACCTTTAATCAATTTATAAACTTTTTTAAATTACCAGCTTGCTTTTTTCACACCTGGAATTAATCCATTGTTAGCCATTTCACGGAAAGTTACACGTGAAATACCGAATTGACGGATGTAACCTCTTGGTCTTCCAGTCAATTTACAACGGTTATGCAAACGAACAGGTGAAGCGTTTTTTGGTAATCTTTGTAAACCTTCATAGTCTCCAGCTTCTAATAAAGCTTTTCTCTTTTCAGCATACTTAGCTACCGTTTTCTCTCTTTTCACCTCGCGGGCTTTCATTGATTCTTTAGCCATGTCTTAATTCTTTTTAAAAGGTAATCCTAATTCAGCCAATAATGACTTCGCTTCCTTGTCTGTTTTTGCAGTAGTAACAAATGTAATATCCATTCCTGAAATTTTGTTTACTTTGTCAATATCAATTTCTGGGAAAATGATTTGCTCTAAAACTCCAAGATTGTAGTTACCTCTTCCGTCAAAACCAGTAGCTTTAATACCATTGAAATCTCTAACACGTGGTAAAGCAGAAGTAATAAGTCTATCTAAAAACTCATACATTCTTTCTCCACGTAAAGTTACTTTTGCTCCAATAGGCATCCCTTTTCTTAATTTGAAAGACGCAACGTCTTTCTTAGAAATTGTAGATACTGCTTTTTGTCCAGTGATCTTTGTCAACTCATCAACTGCATAGTCAATAAGTTTTTTATCAGATACAGCTGCACCAACTCCACGGCTCAAAACGATTTTTTCAAGTTTAGGAACTTGCATTACGTTTGTATATCCGAACTCTTCTTTAAGAGCAGAGATTACTCTACTCTTATATTCTTCTTTTAGTCTAGGTGTATATGCCATTACTATAGTACTTGATTAGATTTTTTTGAAAATCTTACTTTCTTATCTCCTTCTACTCTAATACCTACTCTAGTTGTTTCCTTAGTTTTAGGATCAATTAAAGCAATGTTAGAAATTTGAATAGAAGCCTCTTTCTTAACGATACCACCTTGAGGGTTTTTAGCACTTGGTTTAGTGTGTTTTGAAACCAAGTTAACACCTTCAACTATCGCTTTGTTTTTTTCACGGTAAACACGTAAAACTTTACCTTCAGCACCTTTATGGTCTCCAGCAATAACTCTTACGATATCTCCTGATTTTATTTTTAGCTTTATCATCTTAAAACGAATTAAAGCACTTCTGGTGCTAATGATACAATTTTCATGAATTGTTTTTCACGAAGTTCTCTTGCTACCGGACCAAAAACACGAGTTCCTCTCATTTCCCCTGCAGCATTCAAAAGAACACATGCATTGTCATCGAAACGGATATAAGAACCATCAGCTCTTCTCACTTCTTTTTTAGTACGCACAACAACTGCAGTTGAAACAGCTCCTTTTTTCACGTTTCCGTTTGGAGTTGCATCTTTGATAGAAACTACAATTTTGTCACCAACAGAGGCATATCTTCTTTTAGTACCTCCTAAAACACGAATAGTTAAAACTTCTTTAGCTCCCGTGTTATCTGCTACTTTTAGTCTTGATTCTTGTTGTACCATAATTATTTAGCTCTTTCTAAGATTTCAACTAATCTCCAACATTTTGTTTTACTTAAAGGACGCGTTTCGCTAATTCTTACAGTATCACCAATGTTACAGTCGTTTTTTTCGTCGTGTGCAACATATTTTTTTGTTTTCAACACGAACTTACCGTATAATGGGTGTTTTACTTTTCTTACTTCAGAAATAACGATAGATTTATCCATCTTATTTGAAGTAACAACACCTATTCTTTCTTTTCTTAAATTTCTTTTTTCTTCCATCTTTCAGCAGAATACAATTATTGTAACTCTCTTTTAGTTAACTCTGTAGCTAGTCTTGCAACTGTTCTTCTAACGCTTCTGATTTGAAGTGGGTTAGCAATTGGAGAAATAGCGTGAGCCATTTTTAGGTCAGCATATACTTTCTTAGTTTGACTAAGCTTTTCTTGCAACTCCGCTGCAGAAAGATCTTTTATTTCTGATTGTTTCATAATAAATATAAATTATGCTTCGAAATCTCTAGCAACGACGAACTTAGTTTTTACTGGAAGTTTTTGAGCTGCAAGACGCAAAGCCTCTTTTGCAACTGATAATGGAACCCCTCCAACTTCAAACATAATTCTTCCTGGTTTAACAACAGCAGCCCAATACTCAACTGCTCCTTTACCTTTACCCATACGTACTTCAAGAGGTTTCTTAGTGATAGGTTTGTCTGGGAAAATTTTAATCCATAATTGTCCTTCTCTCTTCATGTAACGAGTTGCAGCGATACGTGCAGCTTCGATTTGACGAGATGTTAAGAACATTCCATCTTCATGTACAGATTTAATACCAAACATTCCATTTGAAAGTTCATGCCCTCTTTGAGAGTTACCCTTCATTCTACCTTTTTGTACCTTACGGTATTTTGTTCTTTTAGGCTGTAACATTTTTCTTTAGTTTAAAAATTTACTTTCTTTTACGAGCGTCTGGTTTTCCACCTTTGTTAAAGTTAGATTTGCCTCTAGGAGCATCTCCACCTTTTCCACCACCTGTACCAGATTGTTTTTTGTCCATTCCAGCAAGTGGAGAAAGTTCTCTCTTACCGTAAACTTCACCTTTCATGATCCATACCTTGATACCCATTCTACCATAAGTAGTGTGAGCTTCAGCCAAAGCATAATCAATGTCAGCTCTGAAAGTTGATAGAGGAATTCTACCTTCTTTGAAACCTTCTGAACGCGCCATCTCAGCACCATTTAAACGACCAGAAATCAAAACTTTGATACCTTCAGCGTTCATACGCATAGAAGCAGCAATAGCCATTTTGATTGCACGTCTGTAAGAAATACGGCTTTCGATTTGACGAGCGATGCTTGTAGCCACAAGATAAGCATCTAGCTCAGGTCTTTTAATTTCAAAGATGTTAATTTGAACCTCTTTGTCAGTAACTTTCTTAAGTTCTTCTTTTAACTTGTCTACCTCTTGTCCGCCTTTTCCGATAATAATACCAGGTCGAGCAGTAGTGATAGTAACGGTTACAAGTTTCAAAGTTCTCTCGATGATTACTTTTGATACACTAGCTTTTGATAAACGAGCATGGATATACTTTCTGATTTTGTGATCTTCAGCTAATTTATCGCCGTAATCATTTCCACCATACCAGTTTGAGTCCCATCCTCTGATGATACCAAGTCTATTTCCAATTGGATTTGTCTTTTGTCCCATGCTGCTTAAGAATTGCTTTGTGTGTTATTGATAGCTCCAAGCACGATTGTTACGTGATTAGAACGTTTTCTTATTCTGTGTGCACGACCTTGTGGAGCTGGACGAAGTCTTTTTAACATCATTCCACCATCTACTCTGATCTCTTTAACAAATAATCCAGCCTCTTCTAAATTACCTTCACTATTTTTTTGCTCCCAGTTATTGATTGCAGATAATAATAGTTTTTCTAATTTTCTTGAAGCTTCTTTAGAACTGAATCTTAAAATGTTAAGTGCTCTTTCTACCTTCTGACCTCTTACCAAGTCCGCTACTAAGCGCATTTTTCTAGGTGAAGTAGGGCAGTTATTCAATTTTGCGAAAGCGATAGACTTATTAGCCTCTTTTCTCGCATCTGCTGTTTCTCTTTTACGAACTCCCATTGCTTCTTTTATTTTTTACCTTTATTTTTTGCTCCAGCATGACCTCTAAAAGATCTAGTTGGTGAAAACTCTCCTAATTTGTGACCTACCATGTTTTCTGTTACGTAAACTGGTACAAATTGACGACCGTTATGAACTGCAATAGTTTGTCCAACGAAATCTGGTGTAATCATTGAAGCTCTAGACCAAGTCTTAACAACTGCATTTTTACCACTTTCTACGTTTTCTTGAACTTTCTTGTCTAATTTATAATGAACGAAAGGTCCTTTTTTTAATGAACGTGCCATATCTTATTATTTCTTTCTACGTTCTACGATATACTTGTTACTCGGGTTTTTCTTAGAACGAGTTCTGTAACCTTTAGCTGGCAATCCGTTTCTTGAACGTGGGTGCCCTCCAGAAGAACGTCCTTCACCACCTCCCATAGGGTGATCAACAGGGTTCATCGCTACTGGTCTAGTTCTAGGTCTTCTTCCTAACCATCTTGTTCTACCTGCTTTACCAGATACAACTAATTGGTGGTCAGAGTTAGAAACAGCTCCAATTGTAGCTGAACAAGTTAACAAGATTAATCTTGTCTCACCTGATGGCATTTTAATTGTTGCATATTTCCCGTCTCTTGCCATTAACTGAGCAAAAGTTCCAGCTGAACGAGCGATAACGGCTCCTTGTCCTGGACGTAACTCAATACAAGATATAACAGTTCCAAGAGGAATTCTGCTTAAAGGTAAAGTATTACCAATCTCTGGTTGAGATTCTGGTCCAGAAACTAATTTCTGACCAACTTTCAATCCATTTTGAGCGATAATATAAGTTTTCTCTCCATCAGCATAAGCTAATAAAGCAATAAATGCAGTACGATTTGGATCGTATTCGATTGATTTCACTGTAGCTGGAATTCCATCTTTAGTTCTTTTGAAATCGATGATACGATATCTCTGCTTGTGACCACCACCCGTATAACGCATGGTCATCTTTCCTTGACTATTTCTACCTCCTGAGTTTTTTATCGGCGCTATCAAAGAGCGTTCCGGCTTATCAGTTGTAATAGCGTCATAACCATTCACAACTCTAAATCGCTGACCCGGGGTAATAGGTTTTAATTTTCTTACTGACATTTTTCTATCTTAGATATTGTTGTAAAAATCAATTGTTTCTCCTTCTTGTACTTGAACAATTGCTTTTTTGTATGCATTTGTCTTTCCACTGATTAAACCACTTTTAGTGTATTTAGTAGATCTATCTGGTCTCACATTCATTGTGTTAACAGAAACGATAGTCACTCCATAAGCAGCCTCTACAGCTTTCTTAATCTCAACTTTGTTTGCTTTTTTGTTAACAACGAATCCGAAGCGGTTTAGAACTTCACTTTCTTTGGTTACTTTTTCCGTTACTATAGGTCTAATTATGATGCTCATATTCCTATTATTTACTTAAATTTTCTTCAATTAACTCTAAAGAACCTTCCAAAAGCACTAAATTATTAGCGTTTAATATTGCGTAAGTGCTTAATTCCGAGCTAGTTACGACATTTGAAGCCTTTAAATTACGTGACGACAAATATACGTTTTTATTTGACTCACCCAACACAAATAAAGATTTTTTATTCTCTAACCCTAAAGCTTTCAAAACGTTAATGAAATTTTTAGTGTTTGGCGCTTCGAAATTAAAATCTTCTACAACTACGATATTTGACTCTTTTGCTTTGATTGAGAAAGCAGATTTTCTAGCCAATCTTTTCAAACCTTTATTCAATTTGAATGAATAACTTCTTGGTCTTGGTCCGAAAACTGTTCCACCACCTTTAAACAAAGGACTCTTAACACTTCCTGCACGAGCAGTACCAGTTCCTTTTTGTTTTTTAATCTTACGCGTACTTCCAGTTACTTCAGCTCTTTCTTTAGCCTTGTGAGTACCCTGTCTCTGATTAGCAAGATATTGCTTAACATCAAGATATACTGCGTGATTGTTTGGTTCAATTGCGAATACTGAATCAGAAAGTTGAACTTTTCTTCCAGTATCTTTTCCGTTGAAATCTAATACTTTTACTTCCATTACTTCTGAATGATTACATAAGAGTTTTTGTGTCCAGGAACACATCCTTTAACAACAAGTAGATTCTTCTCAGCAACTACTTTTAAAACTCTAAGGTTTTGAACTTTTACATTTTCTCCTCCCATTCTTCCAGCCATACGCATTCCTTTGAATACTCTAGATGGATAAGAAGAAGCTCCTACAGAACCTGGCGCTCTTAAACGGTTGTGTTGACCATGAGTAGCTTGTCCAACCCCACCAAAACCGTGACGTTTAACAACACCTTGGAAACCTTTACCTTTTGAGACACCTTGTACATCTACAAATTCTCCTTCTTCAAAAATAGTAACATCAATAAGATCTCCTAATTTTTGTTCAGTTGCAAAATCTTGGAATTCAACGACTTTTTTCTTAGCAACAGTTCCAGCTTTTTTAAAGTGACCTAAAGCCGCTTTAGTAGAATGTTTCTCGTTTTTGTCATCGAAACCAAGTTGTAACGCTTCATACCCGTCAACCTCGTTGGTTCTGACTTGGGTAACAACGCATGGTCCAGCTTCGATTACTGTACAAGGAATATTTTTCCCGTTTTCGTCGAAGATACTAGTCATGCCGATTTTCTTACCAATTAACCCAGACATAAATATTAATTATTAATTACTAAAATTCCCTTCAATTTGAAAATAACAGAAATTTCCAAACAGGGAGTGCAAAAGTAGATATTAAAATTGAATAAACCAAACAGTTACAAAAATTAAATCGCTCATTATCAAAATCCAAGCACTAAAACAACAAGAAAACAAACTTCATCAACACCAAAATTCAAGCACTTCTTTTTATAGCAATAACATTTTCCACTTAAAAATTAAACAATAAAATCACAACTAAAAAAACTCGCACTACCCTAAAACAAAGGGGTTTAGAATATTTAGAACATTAAAAAAATATTTAATTTTATTCTTTTTCAAATTAAAAACAACTTTTAAAAACAAAAAAAAGCGAGACAAAAAATGTCTCGCTTTTTATATAAAAAAATATAAAAAAATTATACTTTAATCTCAACTTCAACTCCACTTGGCAATTCAAGTTTCATTAAAGCATCAATAGTTTTAGATGAAGATGAATAAATATCAATCAATCTCTTGTATGACATTACTTCAAATTGCTCTCTCGCTTTTTTGTTAACGTGCGGAGAACGCAATACAGTGAAAAGTTTTTTGTGAGTTGGCAACGGAATTGGACCTGTTACAACTGCCCCAGTAGTTTTTACTGTTTTCACGATCTTTTCAGCAGATTTATCCACTAACATATGATCGTAAGATTTTAGTTTTATTCTGATTTTTTGACTCATTTTCTTAAAATTAAGCGTTACCTTTTGCTTTTTTGATTACCTCTTCTGAAATGTTAGAAGGTGTTTCTGCATAATGAGAAAACTCCATTGTAGATGTCGCTCTACCAGATGATAATGTTCTTAATGTAGTAACATAACCAAACATCTCAGCTAACGGCACATCTGCCTTAATAGTTTTCGCTCCGTTTCTATCACCCATATCATTAACTTGACCTCTACGACGGTTCAAGTCACCTACGATATCACCCATGTTTTCTTCTGGAGTGATAACTTCGATTTTCATGATAGGCTCTAAGATAACAGCTCCAGCAGCTTTACCAGACTCTTTATAACCCATTCTTGCAGCTAATTCAAAAGAAAGAGCATCAGAATCCACAGGGTGGAAAGATCCATCTAATAAAGTCACTTTTAAACTATCAACAGCATATCCAGCCAAAGGTCCAGTTTTCATAGCTTCACGGAAACCTTTTTCAACTGCAGGAATATACTCTTTAGGAACGTTACCTCCTTTTACTTCATTCACAAACTGTAATCCAACAGGTACTTTTCCATCAACTTCATCAGCAGGCTCGATTCTAAATACGATATCACCGAATTTACCACGACCTCCAGATTGTTTTTTGTAAGTTTCTCTGTGTTGAGCAGATCTTGTAAACGCCTCTTTGTACTCTACTTGTGGCTCACCTTGATTAACCTCTACTTTAAACTCACGTTTCATACGGTCAACTAAGATATCTAAGTGAAGCTCACCCATACCTGAAATAATAGTTTGACCAGAAGCCTCGTCAGTTCTAACCGTAAACGTTGGATCTTCTTCAGCCAATTTAGCTAAAGCCATACCCATTTTATCAACGTCAGCTTTAGTTTTTGGTTCGATAGCGATACCAATTACAGGATCTGGGAATTTCATAGATTCCAAGATAATTGGATGCTTTTCATCAGATAAAGTATCTCCAGTTTTAATATCTTTAAATCCTACAGCAGCTCCAATATCTCCAGCCTCAATAAATTCGATTGGATTTTGTTTGTTAGCATGCATTTGGTAAATACGAGAAATTCTTTCTTTATTACCAGAACGAGTATTTAAAACATAAGAACCTGCATCTAAACGTCCAGAATACGCACGGAAGAAAGCTAAACGACCTACGAATGGATCAGTAGCAATTTTAAATGCCAAAGCAGCAAACGGCTCTTTTACATCTGGCTTACGCAAGATTTTAGTTTGATCTTCTTCCAATAAATCAGCATCATCAGGATGAATTCCCTCAATACCTTCTTTATCTAAAGGAGATGGTAAATATTTACAAACTGCATCTAACATGAATTGAACCCCTTTGTTTTTAAAAGAAGAACCAGCAAGCATAGGAATGATCGCCATATCAATAGTAGCCGCTCTTAATGCATTGTTGATTTCCTCCTCTGTAATAGAGTTTTCATCCTCCATGTACTTATCTAAAAGATTTTCATCATAAGTAGCAATCTCTTCGATAAGAATAGAACGATAGTGCTTTACATCATCAACCATATCAGCAGGAATCTCAACAATATCAAAAGTAGCTCCTTGAGTTTCATCATGCCATACGATAGCTTGATTTTTAACCAAGTCAACAATACCTTTAAAATCAGCTTCATCTCCAATAGGCAAAGTAATTGCAACCGCATTCGATTTCAACATGTCCTTAACCTGTCCGCATACATTTAAAAAGTTCGCACCTTGACGGTCCATTTTGTTCACGAATCCCATACGAGGAACTCTATACTGATCAGCAAGTCTCCAGTTAGTTTCTGATTGAGGTTCAACACCATCAACAGCACTAAACAAGAATACTAAACCATCTAACACACGTAAAGAACGGTTTACCTCTACAGTAAAGTCAACGTGCCCAGGAGTATCAATAATATTAAAGTGGTACGCTTTTGATTCTGGCAAAACTTTACCTTGCTCAGTTGGAAAGTTCCAAGTACAAGTTGTAGCAGCAGAAGTAATTGTAATACCTCTTTCTTGCTCTTGCGCCATCCAGTCCATTGTTGCAGCACCATCGTGAACCTCACCAATTTTGTGTGATTTTCCAGTATAAAAAAGAATACGCTCAGTTGTTGTAGTTTTACCAGCATCAATGTGAGCAGCGATCCCGATATTTCTTGTATATTTTAAATCTCTAGCCATTTCTTTACGAATTAAAATCTAAAGTGAGAGAATGCTTTATTAGCTTCTGCCATTTTGTGAGTATCCATTCTTTTCTTAACCGCAGCACCTTCTTCTTTAGCAGCAGCTAAACACTCAGCAGCTAAACGTTGTGCCATAGATTTTTCATTTCTTCTTCTTGAATAAAGTATCAACCACTTCATTGCCATAGAAATTTTTCTATCTGGACGAATCTGCATTGGAATTTGGAATGTAGCTCCACCAACTCTACGGCTACGTACTTCTACGTGAGGCATAACGTTAGTTAAAGCATCTTTCCAGATCTCTAATGAAGTTTTCTCATCATTTTGCTTTTTAGTTTCAATGATATCAATAGCATCATAAAATACTTTAAAAGCTGTAGATTTCTTACCATCCCACATTAAGTTATTCACAAAACGTGTTACTAATTGGTCATTAAACCTTGGATCCGGTAAAAGTGGTCTTTTCTTTGCCGCTCTTTTTCTCATGTCTTTTTCTTAAAAGTTTTTAAATTACTTTTTTGCTTCTTTTGGGCGTTTAGCACCGTACTTAGATCTTCTTTGCGTTCTTCCTGCAACACCTGACGTATCAAGCGCTCCACGAACGATGTGATATCTAACACCTGGTAAATCTTTTACCCTTCCACCTCGCACTAATACTATCGAGTGCTCTTGTAGATTATGTCCTTCTCCTGGGATGTAAGCATTCACCTCATTACCATTTGTCAAACGCACACGCGCAACTTTACGCATTGCAGAGTTTGGTTTTTTTGGTGTAGTAGTGTAAACACGCGTACAAACCCCTCTTCTTTGAGGACAAGAATCTAAAGCAACCGATTTACTCTTCTTAGTGATCTGAGTTCTTCCTGTTCTTACTAATTGTTGAATTGTTGGCATAATTAATACTAAAAATTATTATGTTTATTAAATTCCCGCTTTTTACGGGGTTGCAAATGTATAAAATAATTTTCACTATACAAACGTTAAATCATTAATTTTCAACAACATTATTTATATCTATGATTTAACAAAGAAACATTAGATATTTGCTTTACATTTAACTAACAAAACAATTGCATTTGAAACAATTACAACACATACTTATTTTACTCCTATGCACAAATTGTTTCGCACAGTCATTTTATTTGAATATAAATGGAATTAACAAAAAACAAAGCCAAACAATCGACTCTCTTCCATATGCAAAAAAACACGTAAATATAAAATCATTAAATGACGAACTTTTTTCAATAACAAACAAACTCTCAAAACAAGGCTATATAGATTCTAAAATATTAGAAACCAAAAAGATAAACGACAGCACTTATACAGCATTTATAGACTTAAAAACCAAAATCAAAGAAGTACATATATATATAGGTATAAATAGTTTTTTTAATGAATATAAGAAAAACACAAAAGACAGCATAATTATCCCTTTTACGGAGCTTGAAAACTTCCTAAATAAAGAAATTTCAAACAATGAAAAAGCAGGTTTTGCATTTTCCAAAATCAATCTAGCAAATATCAAAAAAAAGAATTCCATAATTTACGCTGACTTAAATCTTAATTCCGAAAAAAAAAGAACACTAAATTCCATTATTGTAAATTACACAGATCTCTCTTTAAAAGACTACTTCCCAAAAGGAGCATTAAAACAATTAAATAAAAAATACACCAACAGAATATTCAACCAAGAAACTGTAAAAAGACTTTATGAAGATATAAACAGTTTTGAATTTGTTTCTCAAACCAAATACCCCGAAATTTTATTCACCAAAGACTCGACAAAAGTCTACACTTATATTGAAAAAAGAAAAGCAAACAATTTTGATGGCTATATTGGATTTTCTAACGACGAAAACAAAAAATTGATTCTAAACGGCTATTTAGATATTTCGCTAACTAATATACTTCACGCTGGCGAAAAGTTCTCTCTTTACTGGAAGAGCGACGGTAACCAACAAAAAACCTTTAACACTAAACTCGAAATCCCCTATTTATTCCAATCTCCTCTTGGAATAAAAGCGCAATTAAACATTTTCAAACAGGACAGCACATTTCAGAATACTAAAACAGATATCAATCTGGGATACTATCTAAATTATAACTCTAAAATCTATTTGGGATACCAATCTACCGAATCGAGCGACATCCAAAATACCAATAATTCTTTTATCAGCGATTTTAATAATTCTTACTTTACTTCCACATACGAATACAAAAAAATAGACTCTAACAATACTCTAATGCAGGGAAAAGCATTTCTGAGCTCAATTTTAGGTTTCGGAAAAAGAGAAACAAACAACGACCCTGACACAGCAAAACCAAGCAAGCAATTCTATGCAAATCTAAATGCGTCTTATAATTTTGAACTAAATAACAAGAATTTCATTAACCTAAATTCACAAAATTTCTATCTAGATAGTAAAAATTATATTTCAAACGAATTATTCAGATTTGGCGGAATGAATTCAATAAGAGGATTTTCCGAAAATAGTCTTCAAGGAAACTTTTATTCCGCAATTCTTACAGAATATAGATATATATTTTCAAAAAGCGCTTATATTCATTCTATTGCGGATTACGCTATATATCAAGACTTAACGAATATTTCAAATCCTAAAAAAATTATGAATTTAATAGGAATTGGAATAGGTGCAGGAATACAAACAAAAAACGGAATTTTACGAATTATTCTCACGAATGGCCAGCAAAATCAGCAAGAAATACAATTATATAACACTATCGTAAACATATGTTATAATGTTAAATTTTAAAGTTTACCAAAAAAAGATTTTTATTTATTAGGAAAGTTAACAAATTATTAAGAGTTTTGCGATACTAATTCAAAATATTTAAAAATGAAACTAAAGTTCAATGGATTCTTAGTGCTTTTATTAGTACTAGTTGCGCAACTTTCTTTTGCGCAAGAAAGAGCTGTTTCGGGAACAGTTTCTGACAATGCAGGAATGCCTTTACCAGGTGTTAGTGTATTAGTTAAAGGAACAAAAGCTGGAACGCAAACCGATTTTGATGGTAAATACACTATCAAAGCATCATCAAGCCAAGTATTGGTATTTAGCTACATTGGGATGAAAACTCAAGAGATAGCTGCAACTTCATCAACAGTTAACGTAAAATTGGCTGGAGATGCTCAAGAACTTGAAAGCGTTGTAGTAACAACAGCTTTGGGGGTTAAAAGAGAGAAAAAATCTCTTGGTTATGCAACACAAGAGGTAAAAGGAGGAGATTTAAGAAATGGTACTTCAAGTGGTAACTTCTTAAACGAGCTTTCTGGTAAAGTTGCCGGTGTTAACATTACAAGAAACACTAACTTTGGAGGTTCTACAAGTGCAATCTCTCGAGGAGTTAAAGCTATTGGTCAAAGCAATGAGATGTTAATCGTAATTGATGGTATGCCTATCAACAACGGTAACAACACAAACGATGGAACAACGGCTCAATCATCTGGAGCAAGAGGTTTTGACTATGGTAATAATGGTATGGATATCAATCCAGAAGACATTGAAAGCGTGAACGTATTAAAAGGTGCCGCTGCTTCTGCTTTATATGGATACTTAGCCGGTAACGGAGTTTTAATGATTACCACTAAAAAAGGTAAAGCTAGAAAAGGTTTAGGAATCACTGTTTCTTCTGAAGTAGTAACTGGTAGCCCAGACAAAAGCACTTTCGTTAAATACCAAAAAAATTACGGTGCTGGATACGGTTCTTCTTTTGACACTACACAAGACATTGATGGTGACGGTGTAAATGACAATGTTGTTTTCATGGGTGATGATGCATCTGTAGGAAATCGTTTTGACCCTTCTTTAAATGTTTACCAATGGGATGCTTTTTCTGCATATCCAGGAAATAACAATTATGGAAAAGCAACTCCATGGAAAGCTGGAGCAAACGATCCTTTTTCTTTCTTCAAAAACTCACTTTCGTTAGTAAATAGCATCTCTTTTGAAGATGGAAACGAAAAAACAAATGTTGTATTTAACTATACTAACACTGACCAAACTGGTGTTTTAATCAATAGTGAATTGAGAAAAAACAACTTTAGTTTAAAATTAAATCACCAATTTACAGACAGATTGTCTTTAAGCACATTTGCTAACTTCTCCGCACAACAAACAGTGGGAAGAAACATGACAGGATATAGTGACAACTTAGTTTCTGGTTTCCGTCAGTGGTGGCAAACTAACGTTGATATTAAAGAATTAGAAAGAGCATACAACAATTCAGGCGAACAAAACATTACTTGGAACAGAAAATCTGTTGAGGATGGAACTCCTGCATATTGGAACAACCCTTACTTTGAGCGTTACAAAAACTACCAAAATGATAGTAGAAATCGTTTTATTGGTTACGCAAACTTTACTTACAAAATTGCTGACTGGCTTTCTGCAACTGCAAAAATCTCTACAGATACGTATTCTGAGATTCGTGAAGAAAGAGTTGCTGTAGGTTCAGTATCAAAAACTTTTGGTATCAATGCTCTTGATGAGACTTCAGGATACCAACGTTACAATGGTAACTTCTCTGAGCAAAACTATGACTTACTCCTTACTTTCAACAAAAAGTTCGGAGAAGACTTTAGCTTAAGCGGAGTAGCTGGGGGAACAATTAGAAACACTTATTTTAACCAAATTACAGCTTCTACACAAGGAGGTTTAATCATACCTGGAATCTATAGTTTATCTAACTCTAAAGCTGCGAGCCCATATCCATATGAAAGAGAAACTAGAACATCTGTTAATAGTTACTATATTTCTGGATCTTTTGGATACTTAGACACATATTTCATCGATGCAACAGCACGTAGAGATGCATTTTCTAACTTGCCTGCTGATGATAACGCTTTAGCAAGTTACTCAGTTTCTGGCAGCTGGGTTTTCTCTAAAAACATAGATGCAAGCTGGTTAACCTTTGGTAAATTAAGAGGAGGTTACTCTGAAAGCCCACTTGGAACACCTGCATTAGCATTGGTTGATACTTATACTAAATACGATCCGTTCAACAATAACCAAATGTATTCAGTAAACTCTATTAAAAACAATCCAGATCTTAAACCTATTAAAACAAACACACAAGAGATTGGTCTTGAGATGCAATTCTTAAACAGAAGAGTTGGATTTGATGTGAGTTTGTACAAAAACGTGAATGACGGAGAAGCTGTTAGAGTACCATATTCTACTGCTACAGGTTATACTTCTAAATATGTAAATGCTGCTAAAGTAGAAAATAAAGGTATCGAGGTTCAGTTTAACGCTACACCAGTTAAGACAAACAACTTTTCTTGGGATATTAACGTAAACTGGTCTAAAAACGAGAATATGGTTACAGCTCTAGCTGATGGCGTAACTAACTTGCAAGTAGCTTCTTTCCCTGGTACAGTAACTTTAAATGCTGTAGTTGGACAACCATTTGGTGTATTAAAAGGCACTGATTACACTTATGATGCTAACGGACAAAGAATCGTTAACCCAGCAACAGGTAGATATGTAATCAATACTTCTACAAACAACATCATTGGAAATATCAATCCTGACTGGATTGGAGGTATTCGCAATAAATTCTCTTACAAAAACTTATCTTTCAGCTTCTTAATTGACACTAAACATGGGGGAGATGTATTCTCTACAGATCAATGGTATGGAGTTGGAACTGGTTTGACTGATGAAACAGGTGGAAACAACGATCTTGGAAATCCAAAAAGAAACAGCTTAGTAAATGGGGGTGGTGTAATCCTTCCAGGTGTTTATGCTGATGGAACTCCAAACACAACAAGAACTGCTTACTCAACAGGTGGAGCTATTACAAATGCTTATACTAACGGACCTAGAAGCCAATATGTATATGATGCTGGTTTTGTTAAATTAAGAGAGGTAAATATTACCTATACTTTACCATCATCTTTAGTTCAAAAAATGAAATTAGTTGATGCTAGAATTTCACTTATTGGATCTAACTTATGGATTATCCAAAAGAATCTTCCAGATGCAGACCCAGAAAGTGGATTAGGATCTAACGTAGGATCTCAAGGACTTTCTATCGGTTCTTTACCAACAACTAGAAATATTGGTTGTAACTTAACAATAAAATTCTAAGCTATGAAAAATAGACTAATAATATTAATATCGTTCATTGCCTTATTTTCATCTTGCTCAGATGATTTTGGGAACATGAACCAAGACACAAAAAATCCTACCACTACTTCTCCAGAATTCCTATTTACAAATGCTGAGAAATTTATGGTGGATCAAGTAACAAGTACATCTGTAAACTTTAACGTATTCAGATTATATGCACAACATTGGGCAGAGGTGCAATATCCGCAAGAAACTCAATACGATCTTACTGGACGTACAATTCCAGATCGTCACTGGGCAACTTACTACCGTGATGTACTTAGAGACTATAAAGAAGCTAAAAAACTTTTACTTGAGCAAAAAGCTAGTTATACTGGAGCTCCAGAAGGTTTAGTAGTACTTGATAATAAAATCGCAATTATTGATATTTTAACTTCTTACTGCTACGGTATCTTGGTTGACACTTTTGGAGACGTTCCTTACACAGAAGCTTTAGATATTGATGGCCATCCACAGCCTAAATATGATGATGCTCAGACAATTTACAGAGACTTACTTACTGTATTAACTGCTGCGTCTCATAAATTAGACACATCTGTTGGCAGTTATGGAGAGGCAGATCTTATTTACGGTGGTAACACTGCTAAATGGGCTAAGTTTGCAAACTCTCTACGCTTCAGAATGGCTATAATGATGGATGATGTTGATCATACTTATGCCAGTACTCAAGCTTTAGCTGCTCAAGCTGATGGTTTGATCTTAACAAGCGCTGACGGTGCATATATGCCTTATGCTACAAACACAACAAACAACAACCCATTATACCTTGATCTAGTGGCTAGTGGACGTGATGACTTTATTCCTGCTAATACTTTAGTAGATAAAATGAACTCACTATCTGATCCAAGAAGAGCTAAATACTTCACTGAATACCCAGAAGGCTCTGGATTATACAAAGGTGGTGTTTATGGAACCGTGAATGTTTATGGAAACTTCTCTCACATCACTGAAACAATTCAAGATCCTGTTTACCCTGGTGTACTTTTCACATACTCTGAAGTAGAATTCTTATTAGCTGAAGCTGTAGAAAGAGGTATTGCTGTTGGTGGTACTGCTGAATCTCATTATAATGCTGCTGTTACTGCATCTTTACAAGATTGGGGAGTGGCTTCTGGTGACATTACTACTTACTTAGCTAGAACCGACGTAGCGTATGCTACTGCTACTGGTACTTGGAAACAAAAAATTGGAGAGCAAGCATGGATAGCTTACTACAACAGAGGTTTTGAGGCTTGGACATCTTATCGAAGATTAGACTATCCTGCTTTAGTTGCACCTCCTGTAACTTTTGGTGATATCACTGAAGTTCCAAAACGTTACTCTTATCCGGGAATCGAGCAGACGTTAAACGCTGCAAACTTAGAAGCTGCTGTTGCTAAATTGGGTAACAATAATGTAACTACTAAACTTTTCTGGGACAAACATTAATATTTAATATTATAAACATGAAAAAATATATAAAACAGATCGTTGCATTTGCTTTTGTTGCTGTTGCATTAGTTTCTTGTTCTGCGGATGACAATACTCAATTAGGATCTGCAGGAGGAAATGTTATACTTACTACAACATCAATTAACAGAGTTGATACAAACGTAGACCTAAACTTAAAAATCAATACTAAAGCAGGAGTTACTGCAAGTAAAATTGAGGTTTACAACAATGTAGCTGTCACTACTGCTAGCGCTACAGTACCTACAACTACCATTAAATTGGGAACGAAATTTACTGACGCTACAATTGTTGACCCAACTGCAAGCGCAAAATTCAGTTCTTCAGTATTGACAACCAATGGTGTTTTTAATTTCCCATCACTTTCATCTGGAGTTACCCCAATTCAATTAGCAATTGTTGCAACTTATTCTGATGGGTCTACTACAACCAATGCATATGTATTAAGTGTAAAGGCTCCAGTAGCAAAATAAATAAAACTGACCTTTGATTAATATTTAAACCACCAGCTTAGCTGGTGGTTTTTTTATATAAACATATTACCTATATTTGTCCAATGGAAAAAGAACATCAAATATTTGGCATCAGAGCCATCATAGAAGCAATTCAGGCAGGAAAAGAAGTAGACAAAGTTTTCATTCAGAAAGACATTTCTGGTGAGCTTATGAAAGATTTAATGAAGGTAATGAAACGTGCAAACGTTAACTTCTCTTATGTGCCTGTAGAAAAACTAAACCGCCTTACTCCAAATAATCACCAAGGTGCCGTAGCAACCATCTCTCCTATTGGATTTATTGATTTGGAACATCTGGTTGAATCTACAATGGAATCTGGCAAAAAACCTCTTTTTCTTATCTTAGACCAGATATCAGATGCTAGAAATTTTGGCGCAATTATTAGAACAGCCGAATGTACTGGCGTAAACGGAATCATTGTACAAAAAGCAGGTTCGGCTCCAGTAAATGGCGACACCGTTAAAACTTCTGCCGGCGCTGTATTCAATGTACCTATTTGCAAAGTTGAGCATATAAAAGATGCTATATTCTACCTCCAAGGCTCAGGAATCAAAACAGTTGCTGCAACTGAAAAAACTGATCAAAATATTTACGATATATCACTAGCAGAACCATTAGCCATAATTATGGGATCTGAAGATCGAGGAATAAATCCTTCTGTTTTAAAAATAGTGGACGAAAAAGCAAAACTGCCAATGTTTGGATCGATTGGATCTTTAAACGTGTCTGTTGCCTGTGGTGCTTTCCTATACGAAGCTGTTCGACAAAGAACCTAAAAATACATTTAGAGATTAAGATGCGAATGAAATAATTAAATACCTTTAATTAATGCTTTCAAAATCTAATTCAAAATCAAAAGTTATCATATTCCGATGCCTGTTTGTGATTTTATTGATTACAAACAGCTACGGACAAAATACTACGTATAATCAGTTTTGGAATGAAATTCAGTTTAACCAGACTTTAAGCAAAAAATGGGCAACTGAGATAGATTTTGCCGCAACTTATAGCAGTACTGAATCGTCACCAAATTTATTCGAAAATACAATCCAGAGATCTATTAGAGGCTGGGGACATTATTACTTTTCTCCAAGATGGAAATTTTCTGCATTTATCGCTTATTTCAATAATAGAGATGTTCCCGAAATTGGCCAATTCGAATCTCCTGAAACACGATTTGCTCTTCAAGGAATTTATTATTTTCATAAAACTGGATACACCTTAAGCACAAGAATGCGCACTGAATTCCGTCATATGAAAAATAAAGATGATGATTATGAAAATGTTTTTCGGTATCGCCAACAAATTAAATACATACAGCCTATTAACAGTAAGTTCTTAAGAAGCGGCGTAATATATGGAATTGCTTCAGATGAAATTTACTTTAAATCTGGAGCGAAAGTTACGGGTGAAAGTTTCTTCGATAGGAATCGATTCAATGTGGGGGCTGGTTATTTATTTACCGATGATTTTCAGGTCGAATTAACTTATTGCAACGAATACCTCCCACGAAACAACGGAAATCAAACCACTAACGCTGCATCCCTTACTATAACTTTCAATAACCTTATTCGAAATCTTCAAAAGAAATTTAAAGAAAGAAAAACTCCAGAGGCAAAAGATGAGGAGTAATCTAGTTTTCTTCTTTCTTTAAAAAGCATTTAAGCTGTTCAACAATTGCATTTTTATGAAGCTTAAAGTTATAGCTTCGCATAAATTCAGTACCCTGCATATTGATTTCTGCACTAACAGCCTCATAATTAGAAAATGCTTCAAGATCTTTATCATCAATCAAATAAAGAACCTGCATTATCGAATCGTTACGTCTATATTGGGTATCATAATGCGCCAACTTGTACGTTTTACTATCTGCAAGATGAATTATTAAATCATCTTTGATTTTTTTTCCTTCTCTTTTTTCAGGAAATGGCGTCGGCTGTAAGGCAACAAAATAGTGTTCTTTATCTGTAACAATATTAATTTTTAACGATTTTGACTTTGTAGTATAAAATACGGCAGGTTCAAAATAGTAAATCATACTTCCGTCTGCCTGTACCCTATTTTTTACTTCACATTGAGCATTTCCTTTTGCATGAACAAAAAAACACAAGAACAAAACCAAAAATTTCATTTTCTTCATAATGCTCAAAAGATTAAATAGTTATCTAACAAATTTAATCTTTTTATTTTAAAGACAGTTACTCATTATCTTTCTTCTTGCTCCTCCTGTTCTTCTTTTTTGATTACAATATAATTTACAGGATGACTAGAAAAAAAATATTCAAAACCTTCTTCTCCATCATGAGAACGAGGTACAAAATTTCCATTTTCGTCAAAATGCTTCATAAAAGGATCACTGCTGGGATCAAAATCAGGACGCTGCCAATCGTAAACAATCGGTTTTGCATATTCTGGTGCTTTATAGAATAGAGTGAGAACGAAACCTGTAATAAGTCCCGCCAAATGCCCTTCCCAAGAAATGGATCGATCAACATCTGGAAAAACATACCAAATCATTCCACCATAAAGCAAGATCACAGTTAATGACAACGCTACGAGTCTATAATATTTAGTCTGAATCCCTTTAAAGAAAATAAAGCTCACGAGAACATAAATCAATCCACTTGCCCCAATATGGAAATTTTCTCGCCCAACTAGCCAAGTAATCAACCCTGAAAATAAAATACCATAACCGATTACACCTAATGTCTGTTTTGGATAAAAAAATCGCATCGCAGCTAATAATATTACAAGTGGAATGCTATTATTATACAAATGATCTAAATTTTCATGAATAAATGGACTAAATAAAACACCGCGTAAACCAATTAGGTCTCTTGGGTAAATTCCGTATCGATAAAAATCAAAGTCAAAACGAATCTGAAGCCAATACACAATCCATAAAAAAAGGACAAAAAAAAGCGGAAGTCCAACAACCGAATTTGAAAACTTAAAATTAGTATTGCTCATATTTTTACAAAATAATATTTAACAGAACTCAAAAAACTATCCAAAAAAAATTTACTGATATTTTGTCATATCAAAATAAGAAATTGTCTCAAATTGGAACAATCCTTCTCCACACGAAGTGTTTTAACTTTTGAATAAATGAAATTTAAATCTTAAAACAGTAATTTTGTAATATGGAAGCACCTTTAGCAGAGCGTATTCGTCCGCAGAAATTAGAAGATTATATCAGCCAGCAGCACTTGGTTGGACCAACTGGATCCTTAACTCAGCAAATTTCAAAAGGAATAATTCCTTCGTTAATTTTCTGGGGGCCACCTGGTACAGGCAAAACAACTTTAGCCCAAATCATTGCTCAAGAATCAAAAAGACCTTTTTATATTCTTAGTGCCATAAATTCAGGTGTAAAAGATATTCGCGATGTTATCGATAAAGCAAAACAAAGCGGCGGACTTTTTACTGCTAAAAATCCTATTCTATTTATTGACGAGATTCACAGATTTAGTAAATCACAGCAAGATTCACTTTTAGCCGCTGTAGAAAAAGGCTGGATAACTTTGGTTGGTGCTACAACCGAAAACCCGAGTTTTGAAGTGATTCCTGCATTATTGTCACGTTGCCAGGTTTACATACTAAATGCTTTTACAAAAGCCGATTTAGAAGCTCTTTTAGAGCGAGCAATGAAAACTGACACCTATTTATTGACAAAAAAAATAAATCTAAAAGAAACAGAAGCTTTACTTCGAATTTCTGGCGGTGACGGAAGAAAACTTCTCAATGTATTTGAATTGGTTATTAATGCGTCTGCAGGTGATGAAATTACTATAACCAATGATCGCGTTTTAGAACTTGTACAGCAAAATACGGTTCTTTATGATAAAACAGGCGAACAGCACTATGATATTATTTCTGCATTTATCAAGTCCATTCGTGGCAGCGATCCAAATGGAGCTGTTTACTGGCTAGCTAGAATGATTGAAGGCGGTGAAGATGTAAAATTTATTGCTAGAAGAATGCTAATTCTAGCGAGTGAAGATATTGGCAATGCCAATCCAACTGCTTTAATAATGGCTAATAATACTTTCCAAGCCGTTACCACTATTGGATATCCAGAAAGCCGAATCATATTAAGCCAATGTGCGATTTATTTGGCCACTTCTCCAAAAAGCAATGCTTCGTATATGGCAATAGGAAATGCACAACAATTGGTAAAACAAACTGGCGATTTGCCAGTTCCACTTCATTTGCGAAATGCTCCTACTAAATTAATGAAAGAACTAGGATATGGAGATGAATATAAATATTCGCATGATTATGCCAACAATTTTGCCGAACAAGAATTCTTGCCAGATGCCATAAAAGAAACGGTTCTTTACAATCCCGGAAACAATTCTAGAGAGAACAGTACCCGCGAATTTTTAAAGAACCGTTGGAAAGATAAATACGGTTACTAAACCGTATTTTGTATTTTAGAATTTAACTACAATTTTTTCTGAAACTAATTTATCATTCTGATAAGATTCAAAATACCATTGTCCATCTTCTTTCAAAATCAAAGAACCTTGAACATTATCTTTGGAAGCAATATAAACATTTGGTTGCGATGTTTTAAAAAGCTTCATAACCACTTTTGGAGTTTTATCAATCAATTGGTAACCTGATTCTGTAGGTTGAGCATACAATAAATTTGGATCTTTTAAATCTGGCGAGGGAGCTGCCGGTGTTGCTGCCACTTTTACTGCCGCTGCCGCAGGAGCAACAGAGGCTGTTGCTGCCAAACTTTCTGCTGTAATTTTCTGTGCAACTTTAGCCGAAGCAACAGGTTTACCGCTATATTTATAATGCAAAGCATAAACTGATGTAAAAGCATTGTCTAACGCTTCTTTATAGGCAACTTCATATTCTTTTTCTCTACTTTTACCTACCTCCGATGTATAAACCACCTGTCCGTAACAATCCTTAAATTCAACAAAAAGTTTAGTTACCAAAAAAGCATTATCTTTTTTCACGTCAATATACAAAACTTGACAACGATCAGTATAACCATCAGGAAGCTGTTCATTTGAATAAAAAGCCTCAAAACCAGCTTTAACTAAATTTTGTTTACTTAAAGTCGCCAAACGATATTGATTGTCAGTCTTCATAAACTCATATCTCAAAGGTATAATTACAGCTTTGTAATCATTAATAGATTGCGCAAATCCAACAACTGAACATAAAATTGCTGCGAGTAAAAATTTAATCTTCATCATTATAAATATTTTTTTAGTTCTAATAAATGGTTAATTTGTTTATATTCTCCCGAAACATCAACTTTTTTCTCATTAAAGAAAATAGCATCCAGACCTGCATTTAAAGCTCCATTTACATCAGCTTCAAAGTCGTCTCCAATCATTATACACTTTTCTTTTGAAGTCTTTGCCAAATTTAAAGCATAGTCAAATATAATGCTATTTGGCTTTTTAACCCCTGCTAATTCCGAATTTGTAATCGTGCTGAAATAACCTCCAAGCGATGCATTATTAATTTTCTTTTCCTGCACATGTGCAAATCCGTTTGTAATAATATGGAGTTTATACTTCGGCTTTAAATATTCCAAAACTTCAATTGCTCCATCAAAAAGATAATTATTATCAGTAAGAAACTCAATATAGTCGTTGGCAATTTCCAAAATATTCTCTTCTGAAATCACATAATTCAAAGCATCAAATGAATATTTTAAACGATTATAACGTAACTCTTGATGAGTAATTTTATCATTCTGATACAATCTCCAACATTCTTGATTGATGGGAATATATTCCTTAATAAAATCTTGAGTAACGATTTCTTGATATTTACTTTTAAAAATTCGATCAAAAGCCATTTCTGAGTTTTTATCAAAATCCCAAAGCGTATGATCTAAATCAAAAAAGATGTCAGTAATATTGGTGTTCATGTATTAAAAAATTCCTTCATCTACAAAACTATAATATTTTGATTCAGTAATAATAACATGGTCTAAAACTTTAACATCTAAAATTTCTCCTGCAGTTTTAATTTTTTTGGTAATTTGTTTATCAGCACTACTTGGAACTAAACTTCCAGAAGGATGATTATGGCACAAAATCAAGCCTGTAGCTCCATTTTCTAAAGCTAATTTAAAAACCAATCTTATATCTACAATCGTGCCCGCGATACCTCCTTTGCTTAATTGTGATTTATAAATTACTTTATTAGAATTATTAAGAAAAAGCACCCAAAATTCTTCATGCGGAAGTTCTCCGATAATGGGTTGCATAATATCAAAAACACCTTTACTTGAAGTTATTTTTTTAACCTTTAAAACGTCTTCTATTCTCTGCCTTCTGCCTAGTTCTAAAGCCGAAACTATTGAAACCGCTTTTGCTTCACCTATACCTTTAAATTGCATCAATTGCGAAATAGACATTTTTCCCAAAGCAGTCAGATTTTTTGTAGAGGCTAAAATTCGTTGGCTTAATGCAACTGCAGATTCGTTACGACTTCCTGAACCAATTAAAATTGCTAATAATTCAGCGTCACTCAAAGCATCTTTTCCTTTGAGCATTAATTTTTCACGTGGTTTATCATCATCTGACCAGTTTTTAATAGCGAAATGTCCTCCTTCCATAATAACAATTTAAAGAAGCGAAGATATTAAAAAAGAAGAAAATTCTTTCAATTAATTACAATTTGAAAATGTACCAATTGACAATTATTTTTTTAAAAAAAAAGTGCCAACTGCAAAGCAATTGGCACATTATCAAATTTCCTAATTTTCTAATTAATCAAACCTTTTACCTCATCAAAATTCAAACCTCCATAATTTCCAGAGCTCATTAATAAAAGTGCTGAATTGTCCAAATTCAAATTAAATAGATACTCTTTAAATTCAGCAGGATTAGTATAAATAATTAGATCTTTTCTATTAAATGCAGTAGCAATCTGATCATAAGTTACTTCTTCCAACTGTTTTATTTTTACTGCGTCTGGCGAGTAGAAAACAACAGCAACATCAGCATATTCTAAAGCACCTTCATATTCTTTCAAAAATGCCGCATTTAAACTGCTATAAGTGTGCAATTCTAAACAAGCCACCAAAGTTCTGTTCGGATATTGCTCTTTAACTGCTTTTGTTGTCGCAGCCACTTTACTTGGAGAATGTGCAAAATCTTTGTACGCTACTTTACCTTTTCCTTCAGCAATTTTTTCTAAGCGTTTAGAAGCGCCTTTAAAACTTGCAATTGCTTCGTAGAAATCAGCTTCGTCAACGCCCATATTTTGACAAATCCATTTTGCTCCCGCTAAGTTATTTAAGTTGTGCGCTCCAAAAACTTCAATCGGCATATCGCCTTCTGGAGTTTTTAATAAAGTCACGCCATCGCTTACAGAATATTGTGGAGTTGAATATGCAATTTTTCTAATCGGATTTGTTGCTGCCTCAGAAACACGCTTTACTTCTGGATCATTTTCGTTGTAAACCAAAATTCCGCCATTTGTAATTTTTTCGATAAAAATCTCAAACTGCTCTACATAGTTTTCATACGTTGGAAAAACATTGATATGATCCCAAGCAATTCCAGAAATCAAAGCAATATTTGGCTGATACAAATGAAATTTCGGACGTCTGTCAATTGGAGAAGATAAATACTCATCGCCTTCCAAAACCATAAAATCATTTTCTTCAGTTAAATGAACCATCGTGTCGAAGCCTTCCAGCTGCGCCCCTACCATATAATCGACAGCGATATTATGATAATTCATAACATGTAAAATCATCGATGTAATAGTCGTTTTACCGTGAGAACCACCAATTACAACACGCGTTTTATTCTTAGATTGTTCGTATAAAAATTCAGGATACGAATAGATTTTCAGACCTAATTCTTGCGCTTTCAACAATTCAGGATTATCTGCTTTTGCATGCATTCCTAAAATAATCGCATCAATATCTGCCGTTATTTTTTCTGGAAACCAACCCAGTTCAGCTGGCAAAATTCCTTTTTTCTCTAATCTTGATTTTGATGGTTCAAAAATAGCATCGTCACTGCCAGTAACTTGATATCCTTTGTTATGCAATGCTAATGCTAAGTTGTGCATTGCACTTCCGCCTATCGCGATGAAATGTGTTTTCATTTAAATTCCAATTATTAAATTCCAAATTCTAATTGTATGAAGAATTTGTATTTTGAGATTTTTATTTTAAGCTTCGAATTTTCGTTTTAAATCCTGTGCTTTTTTTGTGTCTTTTAATTTGTTCAAATATAAATTATATAATTTTTGAAATGTGACTTTTGAATTGCCAATTTCATGTGCTTTTTTGTAATTTTTTTCAGCCGAATCATATCTTTTGAAATATTCATCAATTCGTCCTTTTGACAAATAACCATCAATTGGAGAAAACTGCGTCAATTCATTTGAATACGCAAGTGCTTTTGATTCGCTTCCGCCTAGAATTCCAGGCAATTGCAAATAAATTTCGATTAGTGCCCATCTGGCCTGAACATGTTTCGGGTTGAGTTCAATTGCTTTCTCAAAAGCTTCTTTCATATCGCCGACCATCCCAAAAGCTTTTATTTTATTTACCTCCAAAGAATGCATTGCCAGACAGCCCCCATATTTAAAAAAATAATCAGCCACAGTTGGCTTCAAATCTTTTAGTTTTTTGAAATATTCTGCGCCCTTCACCCAAGATTTTTGGTGCGCCGAAATTTCACCCAAATACTCCAAAGTTTTTATATCTGACGGATTATTTTTTAAAATTCCCTCGAAAAGCATTTGGGCTTCGCTGTATTTTTTTGACTGAAATAATTTTTCTGCTTTTTCAAAATTAGATTGCGACCAACAATACATTGGAACAATTAAAAAGAAAAGTAGCAGCTTTTTCATATATCAAAAATAGGGAAATATATAAAACAAAAACCCGACAAGTTTCAGAACTTGTCGGGTTAATTTTATATAGAAATTGAGATTATTTGGCAATCGTCAATTCGTCAATAATGTTTTTAGCTCCAGCGTATTTGTCGATAATCCAAAGCACATAACGAATATCTACGTTTATTGTTCTTTGCAATTTAGAATCGAAAATAACGTCTCCAGCCATAGCTTCGATGTTACCGTCAAAAGCAATTCCGATTAATTCTCCTTTTCCATTAAGAACTGGTGAACCTGAATTACCTCCAGTAATATCATTATCTGTTAAGAAGTTTACTGGCATGTAACCTGCTTTATCAGCATATTGCCCGTAATCTTTTTTCTTGTTTAATTCTAATAAACGAGCTGGCAAATCAAATTCCTGATCTCCTGCTTTGTATTTTTTAACCATACTTTCCATTGTAGTATAGTTGTTGATTTTAGCATCGTTACGAGGATCAGCTGGTAAAGCGCGAACTTTTCCGTAAGTCAATCTCAATGTAGAGTTTGCATCTGGATATTTAATTGCGTTTAATTTAGACTCTCTTAAACCTTCAACCAATTTACGGTAAGCTGTTGCAAAACCATCATCAGCTTTTGCTTGGTCGTCTGTTTTAGAACGGTATTTAGTCAATAAATCATTAGAAATAATATACAACGGATCGTGTACAATTGCCAATGGTTTTGGATCAGCTAAAAATGCTAATACTTTTTCTTTAGTTGAAAAATAACTTATTTCAGTTGCTTTTGCTACATCAGCAGTAAAGTCGCCATTATTAGCCGTTTTCATTTTTGCAATTTCTGGAGCAAGTCCGTACTCAGCAGCTTTAGAAGCATATAAATTCAATTGAGCTGTTAGAACATCTTTTTCTAATGGCGCATAAAAATCTCCATAAATGCTTTCTACCATTGCATTGATTTTAGGAAGCATTTCAGCTTTTTTAGCATCGTTTTCTTTGTAGTAAGCAATCAATGCATTCCCTAAATTAGCTGGTCCTGTAGCATAAGCAGAAGTACGTAAAAGCTGAGTCAAATAATTATCATGACGCGCTTTTAAATTTGTTTCTCTGTAATAATCGTTGATAGTCGGAATTACGTTCTCGTACTTTTCTTTATTAGCAGGTTTACTCGCCCACTCATAAAATTTATCTTCTTGTTCTGCTTTTGTATCAACCGTTCCTGCTTTTGTTAAAGCATCGATCATACCTTGACGGTTTTTCCAGTAGTTTGCAGTCGAAGCATATTTAGAAGCATACTGTAAACGAACAGTTGCATCTTTATCCATATACTTTTTCATTACATCCATTCCTGTTTTTGCACCTTCAACCCATGCAGGATAAGCGTATTTAATGTTTTGCTCGATTCCTCCAGCTGGCATCCAACGGTTTGTTCGTCCTGGATAACCTAAGATCATCGCAAAATCATTTTCTTTTACACCTTTTAAACTAACAGGTAAATAATGTTTTGGTTTTAAAGGCACATTGTCTTTTGAGTAAGCAGCAGGATTTCCGTCTTTATCTGCATAAACTCTAAACATAGAGAAATCTCCTGTTTGACGAGGCCATTCCCAGTTGTCTGTATCTCCACCAAATTTACCAACGCTTTCAGGAGGAGTTCCAACTAAACGAACGTCTGTGTAATCTTGGTAAACAAAATAGTAATATTCATTTCCTTGAAAAAAAGGACGGACAGAAACTGTGTACTTTCCGTTTTCGCTATTTTCTTTTTCGATCAAAGCGATTTCTTGCTGAATGATTTTATTTCTTTCAGTTTCTGTCATGGTATCATTTACTTTTGACAAGATTCTTTTTGAAACATCATCCATACGAACGAAGAAACGAACAAATAAAGATTTTGGCTTCAATTCTTCAGAACGGCTTTTTGCCCAAAAACCATCTTTCAAATGATTTTGTTCTGCAGTCGAAAGTTCTGCAATCGCACCGTATCCGCAGTGGTGATTAGTCAATACCAAACCAGTATTTGAAACGATTTCTGCTGTACATCCTCCATTGAATTGTACAATCGCATCTTTTAAACTGTGGTGATTAATACTGTAAATTTCTTCGGCTGTCAATTGCAAGCCCATTTTTTCCATATCTCTATGGTTCAATCTTTCGATAAACATCAAAAACCACATCCCTTCATCGGCTCTCATTGGGAAAGCCATAAGGCACATGGTCAAGAATAAAATTACTTTTTTCATGTTATTTTGTTTAAGTGATGCGAATATAAGCCATTTTGACAATTATCTCAACCTAAACAATCTTAAAATTAAAAATGACACTATATTTTTAGCAGTTTATTACGAATTTAACAGTATAAAACAAAAAAGGTGCTCTGAGAACAGAACACCTTTTTTGAAAAGTTACTAAGATACTAAGCAATTAAGATTCTAAGTTTTCTCTTTTGAGCTTAGAATCTTAGAAACTCAGAATCTTATTCGTTAAGCATTTTCCAAAGCCTGTCTTTCAAATCTGTTAAACCTTGCTGTGCAACAGACGAAATAAACATATATGGAACATCTTTGAATGATACATCTAATTCAGCTTTCAATTCAGCTTTTAATTCATCATCCAGCATATCGCATTTTGAAATCACGACAAGACGCTCTTTGTCCAACATTTCAGGGTTGTATTTAGTCAATTCGTTAACCAAAATATCATATTCTGCTTTAATATCTGCCGTGTCAACAGGAATCAAAAACAATAAAGTTGAGTTACGTTCAATATGACGCAAGAAATAATGCCCAAGACCTTTTCCTTCTGCGGCTCCTTCAATAATTCCAGGAATATCAGCAATTACAAAAGATTGAAAATCTCTATACGCAACAATTCCAAGATTTGGTTTTAAAGTCGTAAACGGATAATCGGCGATTTTAGGTTTTGCAGAAGTCAAAACAGATAATAAAGTAGATTTTCCAGCATTTGGAAAACCAACTAAACCAACATCGGCCAAAACTTTCAATTCCAAAATCACGTCCATTTCTACACCCAACAAACCTGGCTGTGCATAACGAGGTGTCTGGTTTGTAGAACTTCTAAAATGCCAGTTTCCTAAACCTCCTTTTCCTCCTCTTGCCAGAATTTGTTTCTCTCCGTGTTCTGTAATTTCAAAAAGTGTTTCTCCAGTTTCTTTGTCTTTTACAACAGTCCCCAATGGTACTTCAATGATTTTATCTTCTCCGTCTGCACCTGTACTTCTGTCAGAACCTCCATCTCCACCGTGACCTGCTTTAATGTGACGCGCAAATTTTAAATGAAATAATGTCCAGAGTCCTTTATTTCCAACCAAATACACATGTCCTCCGCGACCGCCATCTCCACCGTCCGGACCACCTTTTTCAATAAATTTCTCTCTATGTAAATGCGTAGAACCTTTTCCTCCTTTTCCGGAAGAAACATATATCTTAACGTAATCTACAAAATTTCCTTCTGTCATTTTTTCTTGTTTATGTATAGCTTCATGTTTCAAGTTTCAAGTCAACAGAACGTCAACTAACTTGAAACTTTAAACTTGAAACAAATTTTACTCTTTTAATGCTTTCACAAGCACTTTATCAATCTTAACACCATCCATATCGACAACTTCCAAGATGAATTTCTGCCAAATCAGTTTTTCACCTTCTTTTGGAATATGCGAAAGCTCAGTCATAATCATTCCGCTTACGGTGTTTACTTCGTAATCGTTTGTCAGTTCGTCTAACTCGAAATATGTTAAAAAATCATGTAACGAATAATGTCCGTCAACCAACCAAGAACCGTCTTCTCTTTCTATAAGCTGGAATTCGTCTTTGTAAAATTCTGAGGCATCTCCAACTAAAGCTTCTAAGATGTCATTCAACGTAATCATACCTTGAAAAACACCATATTCATCAGAAACTAACGCGTAATGAACTCCCGTTTTCTTAAAATTTTCCAACGCTTTGTAAGCCGTTGTCTGCTCCATCAAATAAGGTGCTTCAGTTATAATTGATGAAAAATCAAAATTATCATTTTCAATATTGGCAAATATATTTTTCAGTGTAGCAACTCCAACTATATCATCATAATTATCGTTGTACACCGGATAAACCGCATGAAGATCCTGAACTACAAGTTCTTTGATTTTTTCTTTGTCGGCTTTTAATGGCAACATGTCAACCGATTTGCGGTGCGTCATTAAAGAATTTACTTTTCTATCTCCAATATGAAAAACACGCTCCACAATATCTTGTTCAATTTCTTGAACTTCTCCAACTTCTGTTCCTTCTTTAATAATGGCTTTAATTTCTTCCTCGGTCACTTTTCCGTCAGCAGTTGGCTTGATTTGAAGAACATTCAATAAAAAATCTGTTGATGAAGTCAACAGCCAAATAAATGGTGCCGTAATAATAGAAATCACTTTCATTGGCATTGCAACCATTTTAGCGATAGCTTCTGGATAATTTAATCCGATTCGTTTTGGAAGTAATTCTCCCAAAACCAATGAGAAAAAAGTTAAAACTACAACTACAATCCCCACCGCAATTGAATGTGCGTAAGGTTTTAGAACTGCAATTCCTGCCACAAAAAGTTCAACATCTGCTGTGATTTTGTCACCAGAATAAATACCCGTCAAAATCCCGATTAAGGTAATTCCGATTTGTACTGTAGATAAAAACTTATTTGGGGAGTTGGCTAAATCGAGTGCCGTTTTAGCACTTTTGTTGCCTTTTTTCGCTGCTGTTTCCAACCTGTTTTTACGGGCCGAAATCAAAGCGATCTCTGACATGGAGAAAACTCCGTTTAGTAGAATTAGAAAAAATATTATTAGTATTTCCAATTGATAGGGGGATTCGTTATAAAATAGTCTCGTTATATAATTTGTAACCGTAATCTAAAATAGCCCAGATGGAAGAGAAGAGCCCAGAGCTAAAAAAACTAATTTTTCTTGCCAGAAAACAGCGACCGCAGGAAGCTCGTTTTCTGGATAGAAAAATAGTTTTTTTAGCGAGGACTCGTAACGTACAGCTGGAAAAAGCTTCTACAAATTATCTATAACTGACGTTAAGCGCTCTGTAATTTGTTCGATAGTTCCGATACCGTCAACAGCATGAAACTTACCTTGTTCTTTATAATATCCAATTAGAGGAGCTGTTTTCTCATTGTACTCCTGATATCTCACACGAATTTTTTCTTCGTCCTGATCATCAACTCTCCCGCTTGTTTTTCCTCTCTCTAATAGACGTTTTACCAAAATTTCATCATCAGCTTCTAAAGCGATTGTTGCTGTTACGCTTGATCCGATTGTTGGTAAAAATTTATCTAAAGCCTCAGCCTGATTGATTGTTCTTGGGTAGCCGTCAAACAAAAATCCTGCTGTATCTGGGTGTTTTTTCACCTCATCAATTAACATGGCAGTTGTTACTTCGCAAGGAACCAATTCTCCATTGTCCATAAAAACTCTTGCTTGTTTTCCTAGTTCAGTATCATTTTTTAAATTGAAACGAAAAATATCTCCTGTCGAAAGGTGTGTTAAATTGTATTTCTCTTTTAAAAATTCTGCCTGAGTTCCTTTTCCTGCACCAGGCTTTCCAAATAAAACGATGTTAATCATAATTGAAATGAGTGTTGTTACTTCTGTCTTTCAGAAGTTTTTTTAAATGAATATTTAGTTGTGTTTTGTTATTCTGCTAATTTGTAAACCTCGGTTAAATTTCTTCCTAAACCATCGTAGTCTAAACCGTAACCTACAATAAATTTATTCGGAATTCGAATTCCGATATAATCTATTTTGATGTCTTTTTTATATGCTTCTGGCTTAAAGAACAATGTCGCAATTTTAAAATGCTTTACATTTTGTGCTTTAAACAAGTGTTTTAATTCTTCGATTGTATTTCCAGTATCAACAATATCTTCTATAACGATGACTGTTCTTCCTGTCAAATCATGGTTAATTCCGATCAATTCTTTAACCGATTCAGAACTTTGTGTTCCTTCATAAGATGCCATTTTGATAAATGAAACCTCACATGGCTTTTTATATTTTTTTAGAAAATCTGACACTACCATAAAAGCGCCATTCAGAACTCCAATAAAAATTGGCGTATCATCTCCAAAATCGTCTTCTACCTGAGCTACCAATTTAGTCAAAGCAAAATCAATTTCTTTAGCCGAAATAAACGGAACAAATTGTTTATCGTGAAGTTGTATCATTATTTTTCTTTTTAAAATAATGGACAAAGATAAAGAATTAGAACTTAACAGCTTCTATCAAAATAAACTGTATCGAGATATTTTTTATGAATGTTAAATATCAGTTAATGTTTACAATTTATTTTTTAACCCTATTTTAAATTTCAGTAAATTGTTGTGATATAATCATTTAACCACAAAAAACCGATGAAAAAAACCACAACCCTATTATCTATACCACTACTAGCCTTAATGACTGCGTGCAATGGGCAAGTAAAAAAAGAAGAAAAAGAAGCGCTCGCCAACCAGCCAGGCAATGTTGTAAAAACTGCCATTGGAGATATTACGCTTCCTCCTCCATACGCTACCGAATCTAAAACTAATAACAGTAAAGTAATTGGATGGCCAGCTGGCAAGACACCAAAAGCGCCTGAAGGTTTTACGGTAACCAAATTTGCTGACGGATTCGAAAATCCGCGATGGACTTATATTGCACCAAACCAAGATATTTTTGTAGTTGAAAGTGGAACGAGATCGAGTAAAAATCAAATCACAGTTTTAAGAGATAAAGACAAAGACGGAAAATTTGAAACTCGCGAAGTTTTTATTTCTGGACTCAACAAACCCTTTGGAATGTTAGTTTTAAAAGACTTTTTCTACATTGCCAATACGGATGGATTATACCGCTATCCTTATAAAAACAATCCGCTAAAACTGGAAACCAAAGGAGAAAAAATACTTGAACTTCCTGCGGGCGGCTACAACAATCACTGGACAAGAAATATATTGGCAAGTCCTGATGGAAGCAAAATCTATGTTTCGGTAGGTTCTGGAAGTAATAATGGAGAAAACGGAATGGATAAAGAAATCCGCAGGGCAGCAATTCTCGAAATTAATCCTGACGGAACTGGCGAAAAAATCTTTGCTTCTGGACTGAGAAATCCTGTAGGAATGGATTGGAATCCTGTCAATAAAGAATTATGGACAGCAGTCAATGAACGTGATGAACTCGGAGACGATTTAGTTCCTGATTATATTACCAGTGTAAAAAGAGATGGTTTCTACGGTTGGCCATATTCATATTTTGGAAGTATTCCAGATCCAAGAATGAAAGGCCAAAGAAAAGATTTGGTCGAAAAAGCAATTGTTCCAGATGTTCCAGTTGGTTCTCACACTGCTTCACTAGGATTGGCATTTTATACAAAAGAAAAATTTCCGGCAAAATATAAAAACGGAGCTTTTGTTGGACAGCATGGTTCTTGGAACCGTTCTAAAATTTCAGGTTATAAAGTTTTATTCGTTCCTTTTAAAGACGGAAAACCTTCCGGAAAACCAGAAGATTTTTTAACCGGATTTATTTCTGACGAAAACAAAGCCGAAGTTTACGGACGTCCAGTTGCGGTAACGGTTATGAATGACGGATCACTTTTAGTAAATGATGATAGCGGAAATACGATTTGGAAAGTGACAGCGAAATAAATCACTCACTTCAACAACAAATTACACAGATTTTCGCAAATCAATTTGTGTGAATTTGTGCAATTTGCGGTTAAAAAATATTTTGATTATTCAGAACAATTGCTCTTAAACACACTGTAAAAATTTTAAACACATAGAGACATAGTCCCGATTCATCGGGATTGTTTAAAAAGATGTTATTAAGAAAACTAGTTTTCACACATAGTCCTATGTGGCTTTTGACAAGTAAAACGCCTTTTTTGCCTCAATCATTGCTATGTTTCTATGTGTTAAAATAAACCGCACTTTAATCCATCTCCTTTTATGCCTTTCAAAAAATATTTTCTTCTTCTTTTTGTTCTTTTTATTTCTAAAAATAGTTCCGCACAAGAAAAAGAAGTTCAAAATATTGATTCAGTCAAAACTCAAAAACTGAACGAAGTTTTAATAAGTCCGCTTCATATTAATCGTAATTTGCAAAATAGCCCCGCTTCTATTGGCATTTTATCCGAAAAAGAATTGCTTCGAAACAACACAACAGACATAAGTAATGTCATTAATACTATTCCTGGCGTTTTTATGCAATCGTCTAATATTACCACAACCCGAATTTCGATTCGCGGAATTGGAGCGAGAACTCCATACGGAACCAATAAAATTAGAGCTTTTTACGGGAGCATTCCGCTAACATCCGGAAACAGCGAAACCGTGATTGACGATATTGATCTTCAAAACATCAATCAAATTGAAGTTATAAAAGGTCCGCTTTCTAGTATTTATGGCGCTGGATTGGGCGGAGCAATTTTGATTTCCCCAGAAACATTCAATAAATCCAACTATCAAACTGAAGTTAGTTCTATTTTTGGGTCTTTTGGATTATTGAAAAACAGAGTCGGTTTTAATTTGAATGAAAAAAGTGCTTCTTTAAATCTGAGTTATCATAATTTAAAAACCAACGGCTGGCGCGAAAACAGCGCATACAATCGCGAAGGAATTACGCTCAGTGGTGAATTATTCAGAAAGAAAAACAGCAGACTGAATTATTTTTCCAATTACACTTATTTAAAAGCATACATTCCGAGTTCAATCAATAAAACCACTTTCGAAAATAATCCGCAAGCTGGAGCTCCAACTTGGGTTGCTTCAAAAGGATTTAAAGAATACAAATCGACTTTAGCTGGATTGGCTTATGATTTTAAATTAAATGATCATTTGAATAATTCGACTTCGGTTTTTATCAATTATAAAGACAGCAACGAACCGCGCCCTTTTGATATTTTGCGCCAATATACTTTTGCTTCGGGTGCGAGAACTCAGTTTTCGGGAGATTTTAGTATCGGAAAAATCAAAAATCAATTTATTGCTGGATTAGAATATTTCAGAGATAATTATAGCGGGAATACTTTCGAAAACTTATATCAGCAAAATAACGGAAACGGAAGTCTGCAAGGCGATCAACTTACAGCAACAAATCAGAAAAGAGATTTTTACAACATTTTTTCTCAAATTAGAACTTTGCTTTCAGAACATTTTGAGATTCAAGCAGGTTTAAATTACAACAAAACCAAATTCGAACTTCAGAATGATTTTCCCGCTTCCGCGAATAATCCAACGGAACATTATAGTTATGACGGCATTTTTTCGCCACAACTTTCTTTTTTATTTAAACCGAATGAAGTTCAAACTTTTTACTTTTCTGCAAGCCGAGGATTTTCACTTCCCGCAACCGAAGAAACTTTAACTTCTACAGGAAACATCAATTCTGACATTAAACCCGAAACAGGTTATAATTTTGAATTGGGCGGAAAACTACATTTTTTCAATAAAAAACTTTACACACAAATTGCTATTTACCGAATGGAAATCAAAGATTTATTAGTCGCCAAAAGAATCGGAGATGATCAATACGAAGGTGTAAATGCTGGAAAAACGTTTCATGAAGGAATTGAAATTTCATTAAATCACAATTGGACAATCAATCGAATTTTCAATTTGCATTCTTATGTCGGAGCTTCGATCGGGAATTATGAATTCAAAGATTTTGTTGATAACGGAAATGATTATTCTGGAAACAAATTAACCGGAGTTCCAGCCAATACCGCGAGCGCAGGTTTTAATTTCAATACGAATTCAGGATTTTATTTTTCAGCCGATTTTCAGTTTACAGATAAAATTCCGATGAATGATTCAAATGCCGATTTTTCAGATTCATATTCTTTATTAAATTTAAAAACAGGATATCAATTTGAAATTTTGTCGGGATTAAAAGCACATTTGGATGCCGGAATAAATAATGTCACAAATGAGAAATATGCTTCAATGATTTTGACCAACGCTACAGGAGTTGGAAATGCGCAACCAAGATTTTATTATCCAGGTCTTCCAATAAACTATTACGGAATTATCTCATTAAATTACTTATTTTAGCATTGTATTAAATCTTGAAAACAATGCTTTCCGAACTGCAGAAAAAACTAGATTATGTCAATGCTTATAGAGAAAACCGCCTCAAAACCGCGCAAGATGTTTTAGAAAACCCTTCGCTTTTTAGTGAATTGGTTTCGATTTGCTTTTCGCCGGAAGACAAAAACAATCATAAAGCCTGCTGGATTTTGGAATTTGTTTCTTACGAAGAATTACAGTGGCTCCAACCTCATCTTGATTTTTTCTGTTCAAATCTGAAAATTTTAAAAGACGAAAGTTCCCTTCGCCCAATTGCAAAAGTGACACAACTTTTGGTAAAATCGCATTATAAGAAAAATGAAAACAGCATAAAACTCTCTGAAGAAAATCTTCAAGATTGCATTGAAGCAAGTTTTGATTGGCTGATAAGTGATGTAAAAGTTGCCACAAAAGCCTACTCCATCAGAACCTTATATATTTTAGGAAATCATTACGACTGGATCCATCCTGAATTAAAAGTCATAATTGATAAAGATTTCGGAGACCATTCTCCCGCGTACAAAGCCGTCGCCAAAGAAGTATTGAAGAAAATAAAATAGTTTTCTGAGAGACACTAATTTTTCTTTTCACATTGTGTAAAATAAATTCGTGAATTCGTGGCTATCAAAAAAATGCAAAATAATTATTTTACGTATATTTGCAAAAACATTACGTATATGAATACTAAACTCACATTATCTTTAGAGAAAGAAGTTATCGAGCAGGCAAAATCGTATGCAAAAAAAACAGGCAGAAGTTTATCTGAACTGGTAGAAAGTTATTTTAAAAATCTAACAGAAAAAGAACAAACTTACGATGATATTCATCCTAAAGTTAAAAAACTGATTGGAAGAATTACATTACCACCAGATTTTGATGAAGAAAAAGTAAAAGAGGAACACTATAGAGAGAAATATGGCCTTTAAAAACATTTTTCTCGATACTAATATTCTGGTTGATATTGTTGCGAATAGATTCCCATTTTCAAAAAATGCTATTTCAATTTTCGACTATTGCCAACGTCATAAAATTAAAATGTATTCTACATCGCACTCTATTGCAACTGTACATTATATTGCAAAAAAAGTGGTTGATGAAAAAGAGTTGCGTTCCATTATTGAAGATTTGCTAGACACAATTTCAATAATAGCAGTGACTGAATCGATTTTGAAAAAAAGTTTAAAATCCAACCATAAAGATTTTGAAGATGCAATTCAGATTATATCAGCTCAATCAATAAATTCAATGGATTGTATTATTACTAGAGATTTGAAAGACTTTAAATTTTCTGAAATCAATGTTTACACTCCAGATGAATTTCTTAACACACTATAAAACAATGAATTATTTTTCTTCTGATTTTAAATTAGGAATATTAGGTGGCGGACAATTAGGCAAAATGCTTTTGTTTGACACCAGAAAATTTGACATACAAACTTACGTTCTTGATCCGAGTGATGAAGCGCCAAGTAAAATTGCCTGCAACAAATTCTTTCAAGGCGACTTAATGGATTATGAAACGGTTTACAACTTTGGAAAGCAAGTCGATGTTTTGACTTTTGAAATCGAATTGGTAAACCTTGAAGCTTTAACGCAATTGGAAAATGAAGGTTTAAAAGTATATCCATCTCCAAAAACCTTAAAAGGAATTCAGAATAAAGGTGTTCAAAAAGATTTTTACGCTAAAAATAATATCCCAACTGCACCATACAAAAGATTCGAAAATTTAGATAATCTTAAATCTGCTGTTACATCAAACGAAGTCGAAATGCCATTTGTATGGAAATGCACTGAGTTTGGTTATGATGGAAATGGTGTAAAAATAGTTCGTCAAGCATTAGATTTAGACACATTACCAAATGTAGAATGCATTGCAGAAACTATGGTTCCGTTCAAAAACGAATTGGCGGTAATTGTAGTTAGAAATCCATCAGGAGAAATGAAAACTTATCCAGTTGTAGAAATGGAATTTCATCCAGAAGCCAACCAAGTTGAATACGTAATCTGCCCGGCAAGAATCGACGATAAAGTAGCTGAAAAAGCAAGAGCAGTTGCCTTAAAAGTTTCAGAAAACTTCAATCACGTTGGTCTTTTAGCAGTTGAAATGTTCCAGACTCAGGACGATGAAATTTTAGTAAATGAAGTAGCACCTCGTCCGCACAATTCTGGACATTATTCAATCGAAGCCAGTTATACTTCACAATTCGAAAATCATTTACGTGCTATTTTAGATCTTCCATTAGGAAATACAGACAGCAAAGTTGCCGGAATTATGGTAAATTTAGTCGGTGCCGAAGGTCATTCTGGAAATGTAGTATATGGAAACATAGAAACCATTTTAGGTTGGGACGGAGTTACTCCACATATTTACGGTAAAAAACAAACACGACCTTTCAGAAAAATGGGTCACGTTACAATCGTAAATGAAAACATGACTGAAGCAAGAAGAATTGCACAGGAAGTGAAGAATACTATTAAAGTTATTAGTGAGTAGTTTTCAGTCGCAGTTACAGTATTCAGTTTAAAAACTATATTTTTTTGAGTCTCAGTATTACTTGAAACCTGAAACTTGAAACCAACAAAACAAAAAAACTCATGAGCAAAGTAGCTATTATAATGGGAAGCATCTCAGACATGCCAGTTATGCAGGATGCAATCGACATATTAAAACAATTTAATGTTGAAGTTGAAATAGATATCGTTTCGGCACACAGAACGCCGGAAAAATTATTCGATTTCAGCAAAAACGCACACAATCGCGGGATTTCAGTAATAATTGCCGGAGCGGGCGGTGCAGCGCATTTACCTGGAATGGTAGCTTCAATGTCTCCGCTTCCTGTAATTGGAGTTCCAGTAAAATCAAGCAATTCAATTGATGGCTGGGATTCTGTATTATCAATTCTGCAAATGCCAGGCGGAGTTCCTGTTGCAACAGTAGCTTTAAACGGAGCAAAAAATGCAGGAATCTTAGCTGCGCAAATCATTGGAAGCCATGACAAAAAAGTTTTAGATACTATTATTTCTTATAAAGAAGAATTGAAAGCGGCGGTTAATAAAGCGGCTGAAAGCTTAAAATAGTATTCAGTCTCAGTTTTCAGTCACAGTGAACACTGAAAACTGAGACTGCGACTGAAAACTCAAAAAATAAACTCTTTAGTCTCAATTTCATACTGAAAACTGAGACTGAGACTGAAAACTAAAAATATGAGCGTATTAACACAATATTTCAACACCAAGCATAACACAGCGCCTTTTTCGCAAATTAAAATTGAAGATTATGTTCCTGCTTTTCAGGAAGGAATTGCTTTGGCTAAAGCCGAAATTGATGCAATTGTAAATAATCCAGATGAGCCGACTTTTGAAAATACCATTGTCGCAATGGATTTTTCAGGCGACATTTTAGATCGTCTTTCTAGTATTTTCTTCAATTTGAATTCGGCTGAAACGAATGACGAAATGCAGAAAATTGCTCAGGAAGTTTCGCCTTGGCTTTCAGAATTTGGAAATGATATTCGTTTAAATGCAGAACTTTTTGCACGAGTAAAAACCGTTTACGATCAAAAAGAAAGTTTAGGTTTAAATCCAGAACAAACAACTTTATTAGATAAAAAATACAAAAGCTTCTCAAGAAACGGAGCGAACTTGCCAGAAGACAAGAAAAATAAATTAAGAGAAATCGACAAAGAATTGTCGAAATTGAGTTTGCAGTTTGGCGAAAATGTTTTGGCAGAAACCAACAACTTCGAACTGCATTTAACGGATGAAAAAGATTTGTCAGGTTTGCCAGAAGGAACAATTGAAGCCGCAAGATTATTAGCCAAAAATCAGGAAAAAGAAGGTTGGATTTTCACTTTAGATCATCCAAGTTATGTTCCGTTTTTGACTTATGCCGATAATCGCGAATTACGTAAAAAAATGGCAATTGCTTTTGGAGCAAAAGGTTTCCAGAAAAACGAATTCAACAACGAAGAAATTGTTTTAAAGATTGCTAAACTTCGTCATGAAAGAGCCAATTTATTAGGCTACAAAACACATGCACATTTTGTTTTAGAAGAAAGAATGGCCGAAAGTCCGGAGAAAGTTTTTTCTTTTTTAAATGATTTATTAGCAAAAGCAAAACCAGCAGCTCAAAAAGAATTTGCTGAATTAACCGCTTTTGCGAAAGAATTAGACGGAATTGAACAATTAGAGAAATGGGACGGCGCATATTATTCTGAAAAATTAAAACAGCAGCTTTTCAATTTAGATGATGAAAAACTGAAACCCTACTTTCAATTAGAAAAAGTTTTAGATGGTGCATTTACCGTTGCAAAAAAATTATACGGTTTAACTTTTACCGAGGTTTTTGATATTGATAAATACCACGAAGAAGTTACAACTTACGAAGTAAAAGATGCTGATGGCAATTTAGTTTCGATTTTCTACGCTGATTTCTTTCCAAGAAAAGGAAAAAGAAATGGCGCATGGATGACTTCATTCAAATCTCAATATGTAAAAGACGGCGTAAATGAAAGACCACATATTTCGAACGTTTGCAATTTTACAAAACCAACCGAAACAAAACCTTCATTATTGACTTTTAATGAAGTAACAACTTTATTCCATGAATTCGGTCACGGCTTACACGGAATGTTAGCTAATACAGTTTATCCAAGTTTATCTGGAACTTCTGTTTACTGGGATTTCGTAGAATTACCAAGTCAGATTATGGAAAACTGGTGCTATGAACCAGAAGCTTTGGCTTTATTTGCGAATCATTACGAAACGGGAGAAATTATTCCAATCGAATATGTTCAGAAAATTAAAGAAAGTGCAAGTTTCCAAGAAGGTTTAGCGACTTTACGCCAATTAAGTTTCGGATTATTAGACATGGCTTGGCACGGACAAGATCCAACCAACATCACAGATTTGAAAACTTTCGAAACAGAACAATTTGCCAATACGCAATTGTATCCTGATGTAAAAGAAAACGCAATGAGTACGGCGTTTTCACATATTTTCCAAGGCGGATATTCTTCTGGATACTACAGCTACAAATGGGCGGAAGTTTTGGATGCAGATGCTTTTGAATATTTCCATGAAAATGGAATCTTTAATGAGGAAATTGCAAAAAAATTCAAAGACAATGTACTTTCAAAAGGAGGAACAGAACACCCGATGACTTTGTACAAACGTTTCAGAGGTCAAGAACCTAAACCTGAAGCTTTGTTGAAGAGAGCAGGATTACTTTAGACTTTCTTAGATTTTTAGACTTCTTAGACTATTAGATATTTTTTGAAACCGAAGCTTTCCTGCTTCGGTTTTTTTATTTGATTTTTCTTAGAAATAAATTTAATTATCTTCGTATTTTAAATCATAATCTTACAAATCCAAGCCGTGAAAAAATATTTTAAAATAGCACTTTATCTTGCCATTATCGGATTGATTGCCGTTGTTTCTGTAAACTATTATGTAAAATCTTCAACAAAAACTAAGATTTATTATTCAGCTAAAAAGTTCCCAAAGAATGATGTCGGAATTATTTTTGGTGCAGGAATTAACGGAAATCAGCCAAGCAAATATTTAAAAGATCGTTTGGATGCTGGTATTATGCTTTGGAAAGCCAAACGCATCAATAAAATTTTACTTTCCGGAGATAATGGTCGTGATGAATATGATGAATTAACGGTGATGAAAAATTATTGTTATAATCATGGCGTTGACACTACCAAGATATTTATTGATTATGCGGGTTTTGACACTTACTCGACAATGTATCGTGCCAAACATATTTTCAAAATTAAAAGATCAACCTTAATTTCTCAGAAATATCATTTAAATCGCGCTATTTATATCGGACAAAAACTAGGAATTAAATGTGTTGGATATTCCGCAAACAAGGGAGAATATTTAGGTTATAAATATGTTTGCTTTAGAGAATATGGTTCTATTTTCAAATCTTTTTTTGATGTTTTACGAAATCGCGAACCTCGCTTTTTAGGCGGAGAAATTAATATTAATGGAGAATCGAATTATTCGAAAGAAGATAAACGATAAAAAAACAAAACCCTGCAAAAGAACTTGCAGGGTTTTCAGTTTAAGAATCTAGACAAAGAATAGAAAATCTTTCCTCTTTGCTCTTTTCTCCATACTTCTTACTCCTTCTCCAAAACTCTATTTGCTAATTTTCCAACTGTCAATCCTTGAACAACAATAGAAAATAAGACTACAATATAAGTTACTTCCAATAAGAGGTTTTTGTATTCGCTCTCTGGCATAGAAAGAACTAATGCGATAGAAACTCCACCACGGATTCCACCCCAAACTAAAACCATTAAAGAGCCTTTGTTGTAAGCCGATTTGATTCCGAAGAATTTGAATATATCGAAGAATTTCCACGGTAAAACTATAGAAGTTAATCTTGAAAAGAGTACTATAAAAATAGCGATGAATCCTGTCAGCAATTGCTTATTTAAATCTGGCAACAATAACAATTCAAAACCAATAAATAAGAACAAAACAGCATTTAAAATTTCATCTATAAGTTCCCAGAATTTCCCTAAATAATCTTTGGTCACTTCACTCATGGCAACTTTTTTGCCATAGTTTCCAATAATCAATCCGGCAACAACCATCGCCAGCGGACTAGAAACATGTAAACTTTGGGCAATTAAAAATCCTCCCATTACAATAGAAAGCGTTATAAGAACAGAAACTTTATAATCATCAATTTTCTTCATCACCTTAGATGCTGTAAATCCGAAAATTGCTCCTAATAAAAGCCCACCAATTCCTTCTTTAATAAATAACCAAGATATTGAACCGAAAGTAGCATCAAATGTCGGGTCGGTCGCCATTTTTAGAACAACGGCAAACATTACTACTGCTACTCCGTCATTAAATAATGATTCTCCAACAATTTTGGTTTCAATTCTCTTGGGAACTTTAGCTTCTTTTAAAACTCCCAACACCACAATTGGATCTGTAGGAGAAATTAAGGTTCCAAAAACCAAACAAAAAATATACGGAATCGTAATTCCAAAAAACGGTGCGATATAATAAAGCAGAACAGAAATAATTAAAGCTGATAAAACGACACTGACTGTCGAATAAATCATAATAGGAACTTTTTGCTCTTTAAGATCAAACATATTTACATGCAAAGCTCCTGCGAACAAAAGGAAATTTAACATCGCTCCCATTAGTATTTCATTAAAATCAAATTCTTTTATGAGATCAAAAAAATGCTTTGTTGTTGCAGGAAAATACGAATCTCCCAAAAGGCGAATTCCAACTGAAACCAGCATAGCAATAATCATAATTCCGATGGTTCCTGGAAGTTTTAAAAATCTTAAATTTAAATAGGCGAAGAAAGATGCTAATACAATCAGCACCGAAAATGTGTAGTATAATTCCATAAAATGTGATTTTTACAAAAATAGCTGCATCATTATTTAATCGGAAATTTCAGGGTTTGAATTAACATAACTTTATAATCTGTTAAATATGTTTAGAAAAAGAGAGATTTTCGCGAGAAGATTGATAAAAATTGGAACTTCATTGTGAAGGTACTTACGAAGATTCTCCTATATCGGAATGACAATATCCTGCAAACAATAAGATAAATGATAGGTTTGTGAGAAAACAAACCGAATTTACTAACTATTATTAGTTGCTTTTGTGACCATGGTGTAATACAAAAATATGGTAAGCGTATTTATAAATAAATGTTCTAAAAAAACATAAATACTCATTGGAGGCATAAACCAGCTGAAAACACAAGTTCCTAAATAAGCGCTGATAAACAACATTGCTCTTTGATAAAAATTACAATATTCTTATTAATATGAAATAAAACTAAAGAGTAAAGCCAGTGTATTATTAACTGCAATTGCAAAAACTAAGGAAAAAGCGCAAACAAAAATGGTAACTCCAAAATAAGAATCAATCAAAACTGGCCAGACAAACAGATAAAGAAATTCCATCCAAAGAATAATGCCCAAAATTGTAAAAACGTAAAACGAAATCTCAGAAAATATATTATTTCTTTTCCTTGTTCTTCCATAAATAATTTAAGTTTAAATTTTATAAAAAACCACCATCAGCCACCAAAAAATTGGAACAGCTTCAACCCAAAAAGAAGTATAATATTTAGATCGGTTTGGATTGGCGAAAATGATAAAAAGCATGAGCATAATAACCATTATCAAATTGATGAATGCATCATGATAATTAAAAGTTGATACGAAAATCTCTAAAAACCAAAACGGAACTAAAAGTGAAAGTCCTAAAATCTTGGTTCTTTTTACACCGATCGTCTGCGGAACGGTTTGCAAATGCGGATCGTCATTGGCTAAATCTAAAATTTCGAAAACTAGAATCAGCACAAAAACCAATATAAAACGCTGAATGCATTTAATGAAGAAATCTGTGGTAAACGGAATTTCAGCATTTATTAAAGGCAGGACTAAAGTTGCTCCAACCCAACAAAGTGCGACAATGTAAATTTTTACACCTGCCCAGTTTCTAGCATTTTTTCTGTTTGGAAAAAAAGGCAAAGTATAAAGCGCCGTTATGGCAAAAATTCCGACCGAGACTATTTGCGTAATTCTCTTTAAATGGAAAAAATAATAACCGACTAAAACGACCGAAATAAAACTCAAAATAGCAATAATTTTTAGCTGAGTTCCAATCGGATTTTTCTTTACGCGAACCAGCGCATCATATTTTACGAAATTATATCCTACAATTGTTCCAAAAAAAACAAAAAACGCCATGGGTTCATCATACTGAATATGAAATACATGAAACGTTATTCGCACAAGTGCATAACACGACAAAGCTACATGAATACTGCTATTCAGGTAAAAATCTAAGAAGCGTTTTGATACTATCATACCTCAAATCTAATCTTTTATTAACAAATCATACCATTAGTTAGAAATTTGATAAAAAATGAAGTTAAAAATACCTATTAAATTATTAATAATACTTAATTTTGCGCCACAAAAAACAACACATTTACTTTTAAATGTGATTCGTTCAGCAAAATGGTGTTCGAACACATTAATTTAAAAAACTTAGATAGCTACATGAAAACAGATGCTTTTGCTTTAAGACACATTGGTCCAAGAGAAACCGATCTTCAGCATATGCTGAAAACAATTGGAGTTGACTCAATTGAGCAACTTGTTTACGAAACCCTTCCGGATGATATTCGTTTAAAAGCACCTTTGAATTTAGATCCTGCAATGACAGAATATGAATTTGCAAATCATATTCAAGAATTAGGAAAGAAAAATAAAGTATTCAAATCGTACATTGGTTTGGGTTATCACCCAACTATCGTTCCTGCTCCAATTCAAAGAAATATTTTTGAAAACCCAGGATGGTACACAGCTTACACGCCTTACCAAGCAGAAATTGCACAAGGTCGTTTGGAAGCTATTTTAAATTTCCAGACTACAGTTATCGAATTAACAGGAATGGAAATCGCCAACGCTTCTTTGCTTGATGAAGGAACTGCTGCTGCAGAAGCTATGGCTTTATTATTTGATGTTCGTACAAGAGATCAAAAGAAAAACAATACACACAAATTCTTCGTTTCTGAAGAAATTTTACCACAGACTTTATCTGTTCTTCAAACACGTTCAACTCCAATCGGAATTGAATTAGTTGTTGGAAATCACGAAACATTTGATTTTTCAAATGAATTCTTCGGAGCGATTTTACAATACCCAGGAAAATACGGTCAAGTAAACGATTATAGTGCTTTTGTTGCTAAAGCAAAAGAAAACGAAATCAAAGTTGCTTTTGCTGCTGATATTTTATCATTAGCAACTTTAACTTCTCCTGGAGAAATGGGAGCTGCTGTGGTAGTTGGAACAACTCAACGTTTTGGTGTACCAATGGGTTACGGTGGTCCTCACGCTGCTTATTTTGCAACTAAAGAAGAATACAAACGTTCTATGCCAGGCCGTATTATTGGGGTTTCTATCGATGCAAATGGAAACCGCGCTTTACGTATGGCTTTGGGAACTCGTGAACAACACATCAAACGTGAAAAAGCGACTTCTAACATTTGTACTGCTCAGGTTTTATTAGCAGTTATGGCTGGAATGTACGCTGTTTACCACGGACCAGAAGGTTTGAAATACATTGCAAACAAAGTTCACGCCTCTGCAGTTACTACTGCTGAAGCTTTAAATAAATTAGGAGTTTACCAAACTAACTCAGCTTACTTTGATACAATCTTAGTAAAAGCTGATGCTCAAAAAGTAAAAGCAGTTGCTGAGAAAAACGAAGTAAACTTCTTCTATCCTGATGCTGAATCAGTTTCGATTTCATTTAACGAAACAACTTCGATTTCTGACATCAACCAAATTATTGCGATTTTTGCTGAGGCTTTAGGAAAAGAAACAGTTTCTGTTTCTGAATTAACTGAAGCTAGTCAATTACCGGCTTCATTAGAAAGAACATCTTCTTTCTTGACACATGATGTTTTCAACAATCATCATTCAGAAAGCCAATTAATGCGTTACATCAAAAAATTAGAGCGTAAAGATTTATCATTGAATCACTCGATGATTTCATTAGGTTCTTGTACAATGAAATTAAACGCAGCTTCTGAAATGTTACCTCTTTCAATGCCAAACTGGAATAGCATTCACCCGTTTGCACCAGTTGAACAAGCTGAAGGTTACATTACAATGCTTAAAAAATTAGAGCAACAATTAAATGTAATTACTGGTTTTGCTGGAACAACTTTACAGCCAAACTCAGGAGCTCAAGGAGAATATGCTGGTTTAATGGCAATTCGTGCTTACCACATGTCAAGAAATGAAGGTCACCGTAATGTATGTTTAATTCCTTCATCAGCTCACGGAACAAACCCTGCTTCTGCTGCAATGGCTGGAATGAAAATCATTGTTACGAAAACTACTCCAGAAGGAAACATTGATGTAGAAGATTTAAGAGCAAAAGCTATCGAACACAAAGATGATTTATCTTGTTTAATGGTAACGTACCCTTCTACTCATGGAGTTTACGAATCTTCAATTATCGAAATCACAAAATTAATCCACGAAAACGGCGGATTAGTATATATGGATGGTGCAAACATGAACGCGCAAGTTGGATTAACAAATCCTGCTACAATTGGCGCTGACGTTTGTCACTTGAACTTACACAAAACATTCGCTATTCCTCACGGTGGCGGTGGACCTGGTGTTGGACCAATCTGTGTGAACGAAAAATTAGTTCCATTCTTGCCAACAAACCCAATATTAAAAGTTGGTGGCGAAAATGCGATCACAGCTATTTCATCTGCACCTTACGGTTCTGCTTTAGTATGTTTAATCTCTTACGGTTACATCACAATGATGGGGGCTGACGGATTAAAAAGCGCTACTGAACATGCAATCTTGAATGCTAACTACATGAAAGCTCGTTTTGAAGGACACTATCCAATTCTTTATACAGGAGAATGCGGAAGAGCGGCTCACGAAATGATTTTAGATTGCCGTGCATTTAAAGAAAACGGAATTGAAGTTGGTGATATCGCAAAACGTTTAATGGATTACGGTTTCCACGCTCCTACAGTTTCTTTCCCTGTGGCAGGAACTTTAATGATTGAGCCAACTGAATCTGAAGATTTAGCTGAGTTAGATCGTTTCTGTGATGCTCTTATCTCAATCAGAAAAGAGATTGAAGCTGCGACAGCTGAAGATACAAACAACGTATTAAAAAATGCACCTCACACTTTAGCAATGTTAACTAATGATGCTTGGGATTTCCCTTATTCAAGAGAAAAAGCAGCTTACCCATTAGACTACATTGCTGACAATAAATTCTGGCCATCTGTTCGTCGTGTAGATGATGCTTATGGTGACAGAAATTTAGTTTGTAGCTGTGCTCCAATCGAAGCTTATATGGAAAGCTAAAATTAGTTTTCTTATAAATATCCAAACCCGACAAGTTTTAAAAACCTGTCGGGTTTTGTTTTTGTTTCAGGTTTCGAAAAGCAACTTGAAACCTGAAACCTGAAACTTTTTTAAAACAAAACACCAAAGAAGAAATCTGATTTAAAGAAACATAACTTTTAGCTAATCTTTTGTGAAATTATTTCGAATAAATTAAAATAATACCAAAAAAACTTTACCTTCATAATCGTCTTCAATCGTTTGAAATCTAGGAAATATTAAAAAATCGTTAGAAAAAATACAATATATCAACCGAAAAATAGTTATTTCATAATTATATGCATGCATACTATTTTTTATGATTGTTATCATAATATTATTTATACATTAGCGCTAAATTTATCGGATAATAAAGGGAAAAATGAAAATAAAAATAATTGGTATTGGGAGCTATATTCCTAATTTAGAAGTAAAAAACACAGATTTTGATAAGCATGTTTTTTTAAATGAGGACGGAACTCCTTTTGGTTATCCTAATGAAGTTGTAATTAAAAAATTTAAAGGCATTACTGGAATTGAAAATCGCCGTTATGCTGAACCACAATACAATGCTTCTGATTTAGCTTTCTTTGCTGCTGAAAAAGCAATTGCAAATGCTGCAATTGATGCAGAAACTTTAGACTATATCATCATCGCCCATAATTTTGGAGATGTAAAACCAGGAACTACTCAATCTGATATTTTGCCGAGTTTAGCAACACGTGTTAAGAACAAACTAGGAATCAAAAATCCTAAGTGTGTCGCTTATGATATTATTTTTGGATGTCCAGGATGGATTGAAGGCGTTTTGCAAGCCAATGCTTTCATTAAATCTGGAATGGCAAAAAGAGTAATGGTAATTGGAGCCGAGACCTTATCAAGAGTTGTAGACGATCACGATCGTGACTCTATGATTTATTCCGACGGTGCTGGCGCTTCAATTTTAGAAGCCTCCACAGATGAAGCAGGATTATTGGCTTATGAAAGTGCAACTTACGCAACTGATGAAGCTAATTATCTTTTCTTTGGAAAATCATACAATAAAGATTTAGATCCAGATACGAAATACATTAAAATGTACGGACGCAAAATTTACGAATTTGCTTTAAGCAATGTGCCGTGTGCGATGAAAAGCTGTTTGGATAAAAGCGGTATTGCAATAGACGAAGTTAAAAAAATCCTGATTCATCAAGCAAACGAAAAGATGGACGAAGCGATCATTGAACGTTTCTACAAATTATATGACAAAACAGCACCTAAAGACATTATGCCAATGAGCATTCACGATTTAGGAAACAGTAGTGTTGCAACTGTACCAACTTTATATGATTTAATTCTTCAAGGAAAAGTTGAAGGCCACGAAATCAACAAAGGTGATGTTCTTATTTTTGCTTCTGTGGGAGCGGGAATGAACATTAATGCTTTTGTTTACCGATACTAGTCGCAGTTTGCAGTTACAGTATTCCGTTTAACTAACTGTAAACTGTGACTGAGACTGAAAACTAAAAAAAGTCCGCATCTTATAGTGCGGACTTTTTTAGTATATTTGCGACCTAATTAACAATTCATGAACGAGAGATTCGTTCGCAATGACTATGTACGAAAAAACGTTTCCGAATAAAAGATTCAAACTTACTTTAGAGTTTTTAAAAAAACACGTTAGCACATCTGAAACCATTTTTGATTTTGGCGTACCAAATCCATTTTCTAAAATAATGGAAGAAAACGGATACAAGGTAAAAAACACTAAAGGAGAAGATTTAGACAACGATCATACTGCTTTACAAACAGAAGAATATACTGTTTTTACAGCATTTGAAATTTTCGAACATTTACTAAATCCGTACACGATTTTACAGAATGTAAAATGTGACAAATTGTTAATCTCAATTCCATTACGCTTATGGTTCTCGCCCGCTTATCGTTCTAAAACCGATATGTGGGACAGACATTACCATGAATTTGAAGATTGGCAATTGGATTGGCTTTTAGAAAAAACGGGATGGAAAATAACAGACCGTCTGCAGTTTACACATCCAGTAAAAAAGCTTGGATTAAGACCATTATTAAGATATTTCACTCCGAGATATTATATCGTTGTTGCGGAAAAGATAAAATAAATTCCAAATTTTAAATTCCAAATTCCAATTTTAACCATATCGTTAAGATTGGAATTTGGAATTTTAGAAGATTGGGATTTATTCTCAAGGTTTGGAATTTGGAATTTAAAAATTGGAATTTAAAATGAAGTACTATATCGTCATTCCCGCACATAACGAGCAAGATTTAATTGGCCTGACCTTACAATCTTTGGTTTCCCAAACTGTTTTGCCTTCTAAAGTTGTAGTCGTAAATGATAATTCAACCGATAAAACAGAAGAAGTTGTTTTAAGTTTTGCAAAAGAAAATCCATACATTTCTGTTGTAAACAAAACTTCAGATGCGATTCATTTGCCGGGAAGCAAAGTAATTCAGGCTTTTCAGAAAGGTTTTGAAACTCTGGATTCTGATTATGATATTATTGTAAAAATAGATGGCGATTTAATTTTTCCTCCAAACTACTTTGAAACCATAATCAAACATTTCGAATCTGATCCAAAAATCGGAATGGTCGGCGGATTCTGCTATATTGATAAAAATGGCGAATGGGTTTTAGAAAACCTAACCGATAAAGATCATATTCGCGGAGCTTTAAAAGCGTATCGCAAAGAAACCTTTCTGCAAATTGGCGGTTTAAAACCAGCAATGGGCTGGGATACTGTAGATGAATTACTATGCAAATATTATGATTGGAAAATAGTTACCGACCAATCTTTACATGTAAAACATCTAAAACCGACTGGTGCAAATTACAACAAAACAGCTCGCTATAAACAAGGCGAAGCTTTTTATACTTTGGGTTATGGTTTCTGGATCACGGCAATTGCTTCTGCAAAATTGGCGATGATGAAGAAAAAACCATTTCTATTTTTAGATTACATCAAAGGATTTATGAAAGCTAAAAGCGCCAAAACACCTTTACTCGTAACTCCTGAACAAGCTAAGTTTATCAGAAATTATCGTTTGCAAAAAATGAAAAAAAAGTTAATTTGATTCGGAAACGTGCCGAAAACTATTAACTCATAACTCAAAACTCATAACTTCTTTTTACCTTAGCCAATATTTAAAACTTATGATGCTAATTCGTTATTTATCCCAAATAGGAAAATATTTTTTAATGTTGAAAGAAATTTTCAATAAACAGACCAAATGGTCGGTTATGAAAAATTTAATTTTCAAAGAAATAGACGATTTGATTATTGATTCACTTGGAATTGTATGCTTTATTTCTTTCTTCATTGGAGGAGTTGTTGCTATCCAAACGGCATTAAACCTGACTAATCCTTTGATTCCAAAATATCTAATCGGTTTCGCAACACGTCAGTCTGTAGTTTTGGAGTTTGCCCCTACTTTTATTTCGGTAATTATGGCCGGAAAAATGGGATCTTACATTACTTCAAGTATCGGAACAATGCGTGTTACAGAACAAATTGACGCTTTAGAAGTTATGGGAGTTAACTCTGTAAACTATCTTGTTTTCCCAAAAATTATAGCTTTATTGATGTACCCTTTTGTAATTGGAATTAGTATGTTTTTAGGAATTTTTGGAGGATGGCTTGCTTGCGCTTACGGAGGATTTTCAACAGGAGCAGATTTTATTATGGGAGCTCAGAAAGATTTCATACCGTTTCATATTACATATGCCTTTATCAAGACTTTAATCTTTGCTATGTTATTGGCAACCATTCCATCTTTTCATGGTTATTATATGAAAGGTGGTGCATTAGAAGTTGGTAAGGCAAGTACAACGTCATTTGTATGGACATCTGTAACTATCATCCTTCTAAATTATATATTAACTCAATTATTATTAGGATAATGATAGAAGTAAAAAATATAGAAAAATCATTTGGCGACAGCAAAGTTTTAAAAGGTGTTTCGACGGTATTTGAAACTGGAAAAACCAACTTGATTATTGGACAAAGTGGATCTGGAAAAACAGTTTTATTAAAAACGTTGTTAGGGATTCACACGCCAGACTCAGGAACAATTGAATTTGACGGAAGAGTTTATTCTGATTTAGATAAAGATGAAAAACGCGACTTGAGAACTGAAATCGGAATGGTATTTCAAGGAAGTGCTTTATTTGACTCTATGACTGTTGAAGAAAATGTAGCTTTCCCGTTAAAAATGTTTACCAATAATAGCAAAGGACAAATCAAAGAACGTGTTGATTTTGTTTTAGAAAGGGTAAATCTAGTAGACGCTCATAAAAAATTACCTTCTGAAATTTCTGGAGGTATGCAGAAACGTGTGGCAATTGCACGCGCTATTGTAAACAATCCGAAATATTTGTTTTGCGATGAACCAAACTCAGGTTTAGATCCAAATACTTCGATTTTGATTGACAACTTGATTCAGGAAATTACAAAAGAGTACAATATCACTACCGTAATCAACACGCACGATATGAACTCTGTAATGGAAATTGGCGAAAATATTGTTTTCTTAAAGAAAGGATTAAAAGCTTGGCAGGGAACTAAAGAAGAAATCTTTAGAACCGATAATGAAGCAATCGTAAAATTCGTTTATTCTTCAAACTTATTTAAGAAAGTACGTGAAGCGTATTTGAAAGGATTATAGTCTTTTAATTCCAATATTTGAAATTCCAAAAATAAGAATACTCAAAATACAAATCCCAAATTCCAAAGTTAACTAAGTTGGAATTTGGGATTTTTTTATTGATTTTTCCAATTATTGGAATTTGGAATTTAAATATTGGAATTTTTCAACGTTATCAATTCAACTTCCGCATTTGGATTAAAAAGATACGTTTTTCCAGAGCTGATTTCTAAACACTCAAAACGTTTTGTCCGAACGGCTATTTTTTTAAAAACTTTACCGTTTTTGATTCTAAAAATACTTCCATAGGGAATTTCAAAAACATAGTTCTTGTCATTGTCTTTGTCATATTGCTTTAAAGCCAAAGAAAGAGTTGTATCGGTATCACTACTTGCTGAAGGATTCTTAAAATGTCTCGCCAACAAAGGCAAAATAGGTCCTGGAAATATTTCTGGCCGAATAAACGGAACCATTAAACGCTGAAAAGTAAATTTCCATTCATTACCATGCGGTTTTATATTTCTTCCAAACCTTTCAAAAGCAACCAAATGTGCAATCTCATGAATTAACGTGATTAAAAACCTGTATTTATTCAAACTAGCGTTAACCGTAATTTCATGCTTTCCACTCGGACCACGTCTATAGTCACCATGACGCGTCTGACGTTCGTTTACTATTTTCAAATGCACCTGATTGGCCACTATCAAATCGAAAACGGGTTTTACCGCATGTTCTGGAATATATTTAGCTAAAGTTTCGCTCAAGGTAATTATGAATTATGAGTTTTGAGTTATGAGTTTTTTCTTTGACGTTATGATTATACTTTTTATGATCTTTAGCACTTCCTCACATTGCTTATGCATTGATTCAAATTCAGCATTAGAAATATAATTTGTTGCAATTAATATTTCTAACCAATACATTGACTCATCACATTCTTTTTGAGAAATTGACAGTTTATGAATAAAATCAGGTTTGCTTTGTGCATTTACAGCTTCAAGAACATTTGCACCAACAGAGGTAACAGAACGTAAAAATTGTTTACTCATTATAAATTCTTTCCTTTTCGCAACTAGCCATTTATAAAAATTAACTCCTCTTACAGCTAACTCAAAACTTTTAGTTTTTACAATACTCTCACTCATAATTCATAACTCATAATTTATAATTAACTAAGGGTTTGTTGAAGAGACTTCTAAAACTTTTCCGTTAAAATACTTATTTCCGTTAAGCGTAAAATCATATATATAAGTTGCCATTCCTTCTGCTGAAATTGGCGCTTGATAACCAGGGAAAGCTTCATTTAGCATTTCGGTTTGAACAGAGCCAAGAGCCAAAACGTTAAAAGAAATTCCTTTTTCTTTATATTCTTCTGCTAGCAATTCGGTTAAAGTTATTACTGCTCCTTTACTAGAACTGTAAGCCGCTAATCCTGCAAATTTCAAACTTCCGCGAACTCCGCCAATAGAACTAATCGTAACAACATGGCTTCCTTTTTCTAAATACGGAATACAGATACGAGTTAAATTCGCCACTGCAAAAACATTCACTTTATAAATACTTTCAAAATCTGCTTGAGTAGTTTCTGCAAAAGGCTTTAAAAGTAAGGCTCCTGCGTTATGAACTACTGCATCTACTTTTTTCCAAGTTGAAGAAAGGAAATTTTCAACTTGATCTAAAGCAGTTTCATCTGCCAAATCAACAGAAAGACAAGTTACATTTTGATGTTCTAAAAGTGTTTGCGGTATTTTTCTGGAAATGGCCAAAACTTGGTGACCTGCTTCAGCAAATTTCAAGGCCAATTCATAACCAATTCCTCTGCTTGTTCCTGTAACGATAATATTTTTCATGGAGCAAAAATAATCAAATGCTGTAAAACAGCCTCTTATTTATTCATGGTTATTTCTTGCGTAGGCGAAACCGCAATTTTGGTCACAGCTGGCAATAATTCTTGTGTGAATCTAGTTATATGAGGAATGTCCATTACTTTAAATTCATCTGAAACGTGGTGATAGAAATCAAAGTTTTCAAAGTCAAAAGTACTTAAAGATTGACATGGTTTGCCAAAAGCTTGAAAGAATGAATAATTATCAGAACGGTAGAACAATTGATATTCTGCCTCTTTTGGCAAAAATCCGATAGTATTTTTTCCTGTGTACTCGTTTATTTTTTGCGCCATATTCGATTTATCAAAACCCGTAATGTAAGCCAGATAATCTCGTTTCATTGGTACACCAATCATTTCGATATTTAATTGCGTATAAAGATTGAAATTTTGTTTTTTCAATTTCTCCACTAAACTTTTAGATCCCAATAATCCTTTTTCTTCTCCTGCGAAGAATACAACTAAAATACTTCTTTTATTCGATTTTGTTTCGCTAAAATACTTTGCCATTGCTGCTACAGAAGTCACACCCGAAGCATCGTCATTAGCTCCGTTATTAATTTTGTCAGCTTGATCTTTTTTCTCCAAACCAATATGATCGTAATGTGCGCTCAATACTACAAACTCTTTTTTTAATTGAGGATCTGTTCCTTCAATAACCCCAACAATATTAAAAGCCGGCGTATTAAAATTAGTCAACGTATCTCTGTAAGTTTTAAAATAAGGTTTGATTTTATTTTTCTTTAAAAAGTCTTCCAAGAAAACTGCCGCTTTTTCAATTCCTTTTGTTCCGGTTTCACGACCTTCCAATTCATCAGAAGAAAGGTATTTAAGAAAATCTGAGATTTCATTTTCTTTTACTTTATAGCTGATTTCTATTGGCTTTGAATCTGTTTTTACTTCATTTTCCTTTGTTGTTGAAGTTCCCGATTTACAGGCTAAAAAAATAACTGGAAGCAAAAAGTATAGCTTTCTCATAGTTTTCTGTTTTTTATTGAGGATTGATTATAAAATTTATTGGAGTATAAACTTATGAAAAGTAATAGAATATTCATAAAAAAACCCTTTCAACTAAAAGCCGAAAGGGTATAAAAAAAAATTCTAAGATTATTTATCCAGCAATAACCGCTCTAGAAATTACAATTTTCTGAATTTCAGAAGTTCCTTCGTATATCTGAGTAATTTTTGCATCGCGCATTAAACGCTCTACATGATATTCTTTTACATATCCGTTACCTCCGTGAATCTGAACAGCCTCAACCGTTGTATCCATTGCAACTTGCGAAGCAAAAAGCTTCGCCATTGCACCGCTTACGTCATAACTCCTATGCTGATCTTTATCCCAAGCTGCTTTCATACATAAATGGCGTGCTGCTTCGATATTAACCGCCATGTCTGCTAACTTAAAAGCAATTGCTTGGTGGTTGCAGATTTCAGTTCCAAAGGCTTTACGCTCTTTAGAATATTTTAGAGCCAATTCATACGCTCCAGAAGCAATCCCTAAAGCTTGAGATGCAATACCGATTCTACCTCCAGCAAGTGTTTTCATAGCAAATTTAAATCCGAAACCATCCTCTCCGATTCTGTTTTCTTTTGGAACTTTCACATCAGTAAACATTAAAGAGTGTGTGTCAGAACCGCGAATTCCCATTTTTTGTTCCTTTGGACCAACTGAGAAACCTGGCATATCTTTCGTCATAATCAAAGCGTTAATTCCTTTGTGCTTTAATTCTGGATGAGTTTGTGCAATTACCAAATATACAGATGCAGTATTTCCATTTGTAATCCAGTTTTTTGTCCCATTAACTAAATAATGATCCCCCATATCGATTGCAGTAGTTTTTTGCGAAGTTGCATCACTTCCAGCTTCCGGCTCACTTAAGCAAAACGCACCGTGAATTTCTCCCGAAGCAAGACCTGGAAGATATTTTTGTTTTTGCTCTTCAGTTCCATACTCTTGCAATCCCCAGCAAACTAATGAATTATTTACCGACATTACAACCGAAGCAGAAGCATCAACTTTAGAAATTTCTTCCATTGCAATCACATAAGAAACAGCGTCAAGACCGCTTCCTCCATATTTAGGATCAACCATCATTCCCATAAATCCAAGCTCACCCATTTTTTTGATTTGCTCAGTTGGAAAAATTTGTTTTTCGTCACGTTCAATAACTCCCGGCAATAATTCATTTTGAGCAAAATCTCTTGCTGCCTGCTGAATCATTAAATGTTCTTCGGTAAGATTAAAATCCATAGTAGTTTACTTTAAATGTTTTTCTCAACCAGATTTCAAAACAGATTTCTATAGTTGATGATTTTTTTATGTTTTTTGTGTTTTTTCGATGCCTTATTTTTTTGTGCAAAGGCTTCCAAAGATAATTTTTTAATGTTTAAATTACAATGCGCGCATATAAAATTAATAGATCAGCAAAGATTACGATAACGTTTTCGTTATTATTTATATTTTTTTTCAAAAGAGCATCAATTTGACAACAATTTCTCTAAAATCTCTCATTCAAAAATGAGTTAAAAAGCGTTTTAAAATCAGAAAAATGAATTTTTTTAGCACTCCAAAAATTAAACAATTCTTAAAATCAGTAAAACTACGTAAACCTACTCTTACTAAATTGATTGCTAATGCAATACAAAAATTAAACGTGAAAATTTTAGTAAAAAAACATTTTCAATGTAACCTAAATATTGATAAATTACTATTATTTTTGCCCTAAAAATAAAAAATTGATGAATATGAAAAAGATTTTACTTTTACTGACAATACTTCTAAGTTTGCAATTTTCTACTGTTTCAGCCCAAACTCAAATCGATGTTAATGGTGTTACAGTTCCTAGAAAAATAGAATTTCAAGGCAAGTCATTACAATTAAACGGAGCAGGCGGAAGATCAAAAATGTGGTTAGAAGTTTATGTTCAGGCATTGTATTTATCTCAATTAACTCAAGACCCGCAATTCATTATTGACAGTGACACAGAAATGGCTGTGAGAATCGAAATCACTTCTTCTATGGTTTCTTCTAGCAAATTAACAAAAGCAATGAATACAGGTTTTGAAAAATCTGCTGGTGCAAATTTGGAACAATTGCGCCCTAGAATTGAGCAATTAAAAAGCTTTTTAAGCGATGCCATTACAGAAAAAGATGTTTTCATTTTAGCATACAATCCGTTAGACCAAAATGTTTATGTGAGTAAAAATGAAGTTTTAAAAGGTAAAATTCCTGGATTCGATTTCAAAAAAGCATTATTCGGAATATGGCTTTCTGACAAACCAGTAGACGAAACTTTGAAAAAACACTTATTAGGACAATAATTCTTAATTTTTTGAATATTCAAAAAGCCGAAAACCAAATAGTTTTCGGCTTTTCTTTTTTGTTTTATAAATTTGATGCAAAATACATTATTCGCATTATTCTATTTTATACATTTACGCAAAATAAACATATCACAACAAAATGAAAGATTTATTACAACAATTTGAAAACAAAGCACCTGAAATTGTTTTCAATTGGAAAGATTCAGAAACAGAAGCCGAAGGGTGGACTGTTATTAATTCACTTCGTGGAGGAGCTGCGGGTGGAGGAACAAGAATGAGAAAAGGCTTAGACATGAACGAAGTTTTATCTCTAGCTAAAACAATGGAAGTTAAATTCTCTGTTTCAGGCCCTGCAATTGGCGGTGCTAAATCTGGAATAAATTTTGATCCAAACGATCCTCGCAAAAAAGGAGTTTTACAACGCTGGTACAAAGCGGTTTCTCCGTTACTAAAAAGCTACTACGGAACTGGAGGAGATTTGAATGTTGATGAGATTCACGAAGTAATTCCGATGACAGAAGAATGTGGCGTTTGGCATCCGCAAGAAGGAGTTTTCAACGGACACTTCAAACCAACAGAAGCAGATAAAATTAATAGAATTGGGCAATTGCGTCAAGGTGTAATTAAGGTTATCGAAAACCCAAAATTCTCACCAGACGTAACTAGAAAATACACAGTTGCTGATATGATTACTGGTTTTGGTGTGGCCGAAGCAGTTCGTCATTTCTATGCAACTTACGGAGGAGACATTAAAGGTAAAAAAGCAATCGTACAAGGTTTCGGAAACGTAGGTTCTGCCGCTGCTTTTTATCTAGCCGAAATGGGCGCAAAAGTAATTGGAATTATCGACCGTGATGGCGGATTAATAAAAGAAGAAGGTTTTTCTTTTGAAGAAATCAGAACTTTGTTCTTAAATAAAGACGGAAACAAATTAGTTGCTGATAATATGATTCCGTTTGAGGAAATTAATTCTAAAATCTGGACAATTGGTGCTGAAATTTTCACGCCTTGCGCAGCTTCAAGATTGGTAACTCAAACTCAAATTGACAGTTTAGTCGCAAACGGATTGGAAGTAATTTCATGCGGAGCAAATGTTCCTTTCGCAGACAAAGAAATTTTCTTTGGTTCTATCATGGAAGAAGTAGACAGTAAAGTAAGTTTAATTCCTGACTTTATTTCAAACTGCGGAATGGCGAGAGTTTTTGCTTATTTCATGGAGAAAAAAGTTCAAATGACAGACGAGGCAATTTTTAATGACACTTCAGAAACTATTAAAAATGCAATTGTTAAAGCGCATGCTCTAAGCCCATCTAAAACAAATATCAGTGCAACTGCTTTTGAGATTGCATTGAAACAGTTAGTGTAATATATTTTACACTTTAATATATAACGAGCCAGATTTTTATTTGGCTCGTTTTTTTGTACCCATAGATTTTAACGCAAAGCACGCTAAGATATTTTAATTCAGAGCGCAAGCAATATCTAAATATTAAGTTCGCAAAGCTGTGTCTATATTAAACTTTGTGAACTTTAATCTAAAGATTTCTCAAATTAAACAGATAAAACTTGCGTTTCTTTGCGTAAACCTTTGTGAACTTTGCGTTATAATAAATTCTAAAAACTCATAACGCGCGGTTAAATTCTCTCTTTCATTCTAAACAATTTTTACTACTTTTAAACGTTTTTAAAATAATACATTTCAAAATTTAGAATTTAAATGAGTTCCTCAATTTCTTCAGATCAAAAGAAATCATTGCTATTCACAACAGCTATTTATGCAGTAATAATTCTATTACTGTTATTTATACGTTTCTGGCCACCATATAATCCAGAAAACAATGTTGCTCTTGCTGATGGCGGAGGTGGCGGTGGAGGCGTAACCATAAATTTTGGAGACAGCGATTTAGGTTCTGGCGCCAATTATAAAAGCGAAGTTCTGGATGTAAAAAACAATGTAAAACAAGCGCCTGCAAAAGCAACTCCAGAAGAGGAATCGATAATTACACAAGAAAATACAACTGCAGATAATGACGTTGTAATTCCGACAAAAGAAAAGCCTAAAAAACCTGTTCCTGTTGAAAAACCGATACAAAAACCTGTACCGGAGAAACCAAAAGTTTCTAACTCTACAAACGATGCATTAGCCAGCATTATGAAAGGTTCAAACAAAGGTGGTGACGGAGACGATAAAGCAGCAGGAAATAAAGGAAAATCTAACGGAAGCTTAAACTCTAACGGTTACTACGGTTCTGGTGGCTCTGGCGGAGGAACTGGAGGCGGTAACGGAACTGGAAATGGCATTGGAACCGGTAGCGGTTACGGAGCCGGAAGTGGCGGCGGCTCTGGTGGAGGATCTGGATATTCATTAAATGGACGAAAAGCATTATCTAAACCTGCTCCTAAATATACTTGTAATGAACAAGGAAAAGTAGTTGTAGAAGTTACAGTTGACCAAAATGGAAAGACAATAAGCGCAACGCCAGGAGTAAAAGGAACAACAAATACAGCGAGCTGTTTATTAGAACAAGCTAAAATCGCAGCATTAAACACCAAATGGTCTGCCGATGCAAATGCCGCTGCAAAACAAGTTGGAAAAATTATTTATAATTTCAGTTTGGATTAAAAAACACGAATTACACAGATTTAAACTGTTATCATAGAAAAAGGCTTTCAGAAATCTGAAAGCCTTTTTATTGAGTTTTATTTCGACACACTCACTTCGCCTCGTTTGTCATTTCTGTAAAGGTTAGATAATTCGGTAACAAAATTTAACTTTAATAAATTTTGTTGCGATGAGAAATAACAGTCAAGATTCAACATTAGAGAGGAACTATTTAGAGAAGTATCGTTTTCTGATAAAAGAATATGAGCAGGTAAAAAATAAGACCCATCCAATGCATAAAAAAGCAATGGATTTTTACACAGCAAACGACACGTGCAGAAAAAGCTTCTTAAAGTATTATAATCGCTATAAGCAGAGCGGAAAACCTTTGGATCTGCTGCCGCAGAAGCGGGGGCCAAAATATAAAACCAGACGCCCTTTGCCGTTCATAGAGCAAAAAGTGATTGAATTAAGAG
>NZ_FMVC01000002.1:766693-771571 GCF_900101855.1 Flavobacterium anhuiense | reverse complement strand
CGCAGATGGTACTGCAGTCATGTGGGAGAGTATGTCGTCGCCTTTCTTTTGTAAAACCCCGTTTCTAAACGAAACGGGGTTTTCTGTTTTATGGCAATTTTTGGAAATTCCGCAATGCTGCTTCCCTAAAACTTTTTCCCAAACAGATGCGTCAGGGATGGAAACGGCTCCTTTTAAGGGATGTGAGAGCTTCTTATCCCTTCATTCGCAAAAGATCCAAGGGACAACACAACCCAAAGGGAAACGCTATGTTTTTTTAAATGCTTTAAATTAGTACTTTATGTTTTTTAGGAAATTAAAATTTGTGACTATCTACATCATTAATAAACTGAATTACGCCAGTCATAAATACTTTTTGATCGTCCCACATTGCCAAATGACTTCCGTTTGGACAGTATAAATAACGTCCTTTTTTAACTAATTTGCTCTGTTCTTCCATTGCTTTTGGATCCATAGTATCATATTTTGCTCCAATCATTAAAGTTGGAATAGTGATTTCATGCAGTCTGTTTTTAATATCCCATTTAGCCAGACGCCCACTAATACCAAATTCACTTGGTCCTTGCATGAGTGTATATATTTCAGAATTAACATGTTTACTTGCACGATTTAATCCGTCTGGCCATTCTTTTAAACGACATAAATGCTCTTGATAGAAATTTGGAATCAATAATTCCATATATCTTGGATTGCTGAAATCTTTTTTAGCTTCTAAGTCTCTAATTTCTTTTAGAACTTCTGGTTTCATTTGTTTTGCCAGAACCTCATCGGCATATTTACCATATTCTGGAGCACTTGCCATCATATTAGCAACTAGCAATCCTTTCATATTTTGTTGATATTTCAATGCATATTCCATTGCTAATATTCCGCCCCAAGAATTTCCCAATGCATAAAAATTGTCCTTATCAGCATTAATGGCTTTTCGAACTTGCTCTACCTCATCTACAAATCGGTCAATTGTCCATAAACTGCTGTCTTTTGGCTGATCACTATAGTATGATCCTAGTTGATCATATTCGTAAAACTCAAATCCTTCACGCTGGAAGAATGTCTCAAAGCATTCCATATATTCATGCGTCATTGCTGGGCCTCCGTGCAGCAGTAAAACTTTAATTTTTGGATTATTGCCAAAACGTTTTGTCCAAACTTTAAATTCTCCAACGGGTGTTTTTATTGGTATCATTTTTACCCCTGCGGTTTCTACTTTTTCTTTCTCATATGTAAAATAGTCTGATAAGATATTAGTATTGTTTTCATTTTTACAAGATGTTAAAAGCAAAAGAGAGGAAAGAGCAATGATACTACGCATGATTTTAGTTTTTAATGGTTTAGACTAATTTACAAATTAAATTTCGCAGTGTACTTTTTGATTGTATTATTTTATGTGGAATTTAAAAATCACTATTTATAGTGATGTGAGAGAATTAGCGAGATTATAGTTTTGCGCTTTAAATAGTATTTGCAAATTATAATACCTCAGCATGGTCGAATTTAAGATTTTAACTAAAAAAACAAATTTAATTTTACTGCTTATCATTTCTTTTTCTTTTGTAACAGTTTATGCGCAGGAAAAAGATTTTACTAAGTCAGATTCAAATATTGTTATGCTTATTAATGATAACAATATGAAGTCAGTAAGTAGAAAAATAAAAGCTGTCACCAAATTTACTTCTAAAATAGCCAAATCTGCTGCTGATACAGAACCTCCCATATTGATTTGTCCTCCAAATCAGAAATTGACTTGTGGGATGCTTGTTCCGAGTTATTTCGATCTGTTAACTGTAAATGATAATCTTGATACTGAAATAGATGTAACTCAATATCCTGGAGAAGGTTCTTTTTTTTATGATGGAATGGAAATTCAATTTACGGCTAAAGATGATGTAGGAAACACAAGCAGTTGCAGCATTATTGTTACTTCTGTTAATCTAGATGTAGCTCCTCCAACATTTACTTGTCCGACAAATATTAAATTAAATTGTGGCGATGCTATACCAAATTATGCAATAAGTCCCATTATGAATCTCAAGGATGATTGCAGTATTAATTTAAAATATAAAATGACTCCCGCAGCAGGAACCATTTTTTATGGTAATCCAACTCCTATTGAAATAGAGTATTCTGATAAAACGGGGAATAAATCATATTGTAATTTTACCATTACTTCTAATCCAGATGTTATAAAACCAGTTATTTCAAACTGTCCAGGAGTTCAGTTTTTGTCATGTGGATCAGTTCTTCCAGATTATAAAACCTGGGTGACAGTTAGTGATAATTGCGATGGAATTCTAACTATATCTCAAACGCCATCTCCAGGAACTGCTTTTACACCTGGAATGACAGTTACTCTTATGGTAAAAGATGCTTCAAATAACACTTCTGCTTGCAGTTTCGTAATTAATGCTTCAGCCGATACTGTAAAACCTGTTATAACTAATTGCCCTAGTAATCAAACTTTAGCAATTGGGGATGCTATTCCTGATTACTTGGGCTTAATACATGTAACAGATAATTGTGACACTAATCCGATAGTAACGCAAGTGCCGATACCGGGAACTATTTTTACTTCAGGAACGAATGTAGTTATTTCAGCAAAAGATGCATCAGGAAATATATCAGTATGTAATTTTTACATAAATCCCTTGGGGGGAGATTTACCCCCAATCTTAAGCTGTCCTTCAGGAATGGAATTGTACAAAAATTCAACGTTACCAAACTATATATCCTATTTAACTGCTTTAAGTGATGACCTTACAGATAATTTTGATCTCATTTTTACGCAAACTCCACCTCAGGGAACACTTTTTACAGCAGATACAAATGTTACCATTACAGCTAAAGACGCATCAGGAAACATTAATTTCTGCACATTTTTAGTAAAATTAAAGACTGTTAAGCAGGATATTGACTGTAAAACAACTTCTATAAATGTGAATAATCTTTATGGTGATAATGGATTCTCTATTTATGGCGAAATTTTAGCCAGAGAAGCTGGGTTTAGTGTTAATAACGCCGGAGATGTAAATGGTGATGGAATAAAAGATTTAATTATTGGAGCTCCTGGAAATTATAATCCATGGTATGGAGCTTCAAAAATTTATAAGATAATACCAGGTGCTGCTTATGTAATATTTGGCAAAGCTTCGGGATTTGCACCAAATATTGATTTAGGCTTACTGGATGGTACGAATGGTTTTGCGATACGAAATGACATTTCGTCTTCTAATTTTCCTTTAACAGGATACGATGTCAGCAGTGCGGGAGATATAAATGGCGATGGAATTGGAGATTTTATGGTAAGTGATCCATACAGACATTCGTCCTACGGTCCAGAAGCTGGGCATACCTATATTATATTTGGGAAAAAAAGCGGTTTTCCTGCCGAAATAAAACTTTCGTCGCTAAATGGTTCTAATGGTTTTACTCTCATAGGCAATGAAAATTATGCAGCTACAGGATCAAGTATAGATCTTATAGGAGATATTAATTCTGATGGTTTTCAGGATATTGCAGTTATTACTTCAGGTTCGGGAGCAGTGAATGGCAAGTGTTTTGTTGTGTACGGCAGAGCAGGAGGATTTCCGGCAATATTGAGAACTTTTGAACTTAACGGAACAAATGGATTTACAATTGAAGGAGATGCTTCTACGGGAAAATTGGGTCGGTCGGTTTCTGGTTTGGGAGATGTCAATGGAGATGGGATTGTAGATATTGCTTTAGGCTCTTATAACGGATCAGATCAAAAACGTAAGTATGTTGTTTTTGGACGCTCCAATAACTTTCCAGCAAATTTTAATATTTCAGCTTTAAATGGAACAAACGGATTTATAATTGAAAACTCAGAAACTGCTTTGGATTCTTATAATGGAATTGAAAAAGCAGGAGATTTAAATAACGATGGCATTAATGATATTGCTATTACAGGACAGTATGTTTTGTTTGGGAAAACTGTTTTTCCTGTTCTAGTAGATTTAAAAAATCTTGACGGTACTAATGGCTTTAAAATAAACGGTGTAAGTGCTGGTAATAGTTTTGGTTACGCTGGAGATTTTAATGGCGATACTATTGATGACTTATTTGTGCATGATCCTGGAACTACTTATATCTTTTTTGGAAAGAAGATTTGGACAGCTACTGTAAGTCCAAGTACCGATAAGAATTTTAGAATTATGTCTGATTATCTTTACGAGTATAGTGTAAATTATGCAGGAGACGTTAATAATGATGGTGTCAGTGATATTATAATTGGTAATCCTTACAATTCCTATGGTTCAAATTTGAAAGTAAATTATAATCCAGGAAAAGCTTTTGTTGTTTTTGGAAAAAAAGTAACCGATACTCAGAAACCAGTTATAGCCAATTGTCCTTCTAATGAAGTTGTTTCAACTGGATTTCCTATTCCAGATTATAAAAATGTTATAACCGTTACAGATAATTGTGATTCAAATCCGACTGTAACGCAAGTTCCAGCGCCATGGACAATTTTTGATGGCGTCACCAAAGATGTCACGTTGACCGTTACAGATAAAAGTGGAAATTTTGAGATTTGTACTTTTAAAATTTCAAATGATGCTGATACCGAAGCGCCTGTTTTAACTTGTCCTTCAGATCAGTTGCTCAATTGTAAAAGTTTAGTTCCAAATTATTTGAATTTGGTTACAGTTTCTGATAATAAAGACACAGCACCCATACTAACACAAGATCCAATTGCAGGAACTGCTTTTACAGACGGAATGGTCATCACAATTACGGCAAAAGATGTTTCCAATAATAGTTCCACTTGCAGTTTTAAAGTTAACACTTCCGCAGATGTGACAGCGCCAGTAATTGCGTGCATAGGAGATCAGATTTTATCATGCGGAGCAATAATTCCAG
>NZ_FMVC01000002.1:439598-766018 GCF_900101855.1 Flavobacterium anhuiense | reverse complement strand
CGCCAGTAATTGCGTGCATAGGAGATCAGATTTTATCATGCGGAGCAATAATTCCAGATTACACAGCTTCAATAACTGTTACAGATAATTGTGACACTTCACCTGTAATTACGCAGAATCCAATAGCTGGAACTGCTTTCACAGATGGGATGGCCATTACAATTACAGCAAAAGATGTTTCCAATAATAGTTCCGCTTGCAGTTTTAAAGTCAACGCTTCCGCAGATGTGACAGCGCCAGTAATTGCATGCATAGGAGATCAGACTTTATCATGTGGCAGTACAATTCCAGATTATACGCTTTTAGTTACAGCAAATGATAATTGTGACGCTTCACCTGTAATTACGCAGAATCCAATAGCTGGAACTGCTTTCACAGATGGAATGGACATTACAATCACTGCAAAAGATGCATCCAACAATGAATCGTATTGTAGTTTTAAAGTTAACGCTTCCGCGGATGTGACAGCGCCAGTAATTGCGTGCATAGGAGATCAGACTTTATCATGTGGCAGTAAAATTCCAGATTATACGCTTTTAGTTACAGCAAATGATAATTGCGACTCTTACCCTGTTATTGCTCAAAACCCGTCTGCAGGAACTGCTTTTACAGATGGGATGGCCATTACAATTACAGCAAAAGATGTTTCCAATAATAGTTCCACTTGCAGTTTTAAAGTTAACGCTTCCGCAGATGTGACAGCGCCTGTAATTGCGTGCATAGGAGATCAAACCTTATCATGTGGCAGTATAATTCCAGATTATACGCTTTTAGTTACAGCAAATGATAATTGCGACTCTTATCCTGTGATTACTCAAAATCCGTCTGTGGGAAGTGTTTTTACAGATGGAATGGAGATTACTATAACAGCTAGAGACGTTTCCAATAATAGTTCCACTTGCAGTTTTAAAGTTAATGCTTCTCCCGATATAACAGCACCGTCAATTACTTGTATTTCAGATCAAAATTTAAATATTGGAGATGTTCTTCCAGATTATCGAACGATGATTACTGCAACTGATAATTGCGATTCGAATTTAACTGTCACACAAATTCCGTCTTCTGGATCAAATGTAACTGACGGAATGAATGTAACAATTAATGCTTCAGATAATAGTGGAAATAATACGTCGTGCACCTTTAAAATTAATGTTGCAAAAGATGCACAGCCACCAGTTTTTACTTGCATTGCAGATCAAATGTTTGACTGTAGTGTAAGTCAGGTTCCGGATTACACCAAAATGATTTTTGCCACTGATAATGCAGATCCAAACCCTGTAATAACACAGTATCCAGCGCCAGGAGCAGTATTTTTAGACGGAATGACTATTACCATAAAAGTTTCAGATAAAAGTAACAATGTTTCAGGATGCTCCTTTCAGCTTTTCAGCTATCCAATTTTTGTTGATGCAGGAGAAGATGTAGAAATTAATCAAGGTGATTCCATTCAATTGTATGCTATTGCTTTAGAAGATGGTGTTTTTTCATGGTCACCTGCAACAGGATTAAATAATAGTAAAATCGGAAATCCAATTGTTAAACCATCAGAAACTACAACTTACAAAGTAGTTTTTACAAACAAAGAAGGCTGCGAAACAGAAGATTTGGTAACTGTAACTGTAATTCCTCCTATTGAAAAAGATGAAACTAAATATGGTTTTTCTCCAAATGGAGACGGAATTAATGATTTTTGGGAAATTGACGGAATAACAGATTATCCAGAGAATGAAGTCCTGATTTACAGCCGTTGGGGGGATTTGGTTTACCATACAAAAGGTTACGACAACGCCACCAATGTTTTTAGTGGAATTGCTAATAAGAGCCGAAATCTTGGAGCCAATCAGCTTCCCGAAGGAACTTATTTCTTTGAAATCCGTGTCAATCAGCCCCATCATTTTAAGAAAACCAAGGGATATCTTGTTTTAAAACGTTAATTCATGAAAAGTAAATTCAATATAATCTTAGCTTTATTTATAATCATCATTTTTTTAGAAAGAGCCTATGGACAGCAAACACCTGTTTTTTCAAGTTATAATTACAATGCCGTTTTAATAAATCCAGCCCACGCCGGATATTATTCGGATATAGATATTGCCATGACAACCAACGGATATTTCAATTCGGTAGAAGGAAGTCCCAAGAATTTTGATCTTTCAGTAAATAAATTGACATGGGGAGAAAAAATAGGATTAGCAGCAGGGATTTCGCATGACCAAATAGGAGTGACTAATACAACCAATTTTTTTACTTCATATTCGTATAAAATTTACTATGATCCTGATTATAAATATGGAAAATGGTGGGCCTACGATCCTAGTATTGTTTCATTTGGAGTAACGGCAGGAGCAATGCTTTACAACGAAAACCTGACCCGTTTGGGTCTTGAAAACGATCCAGAATTTCAGGAAAATGTAAACAGTTTTACGCCTACTTTTGGTGTTGGATTTTTGTACAACAGAGATCAGGTTTATTTCGGTTTATCATCTCCAAATTTGTTAAGTTCTGCTTTTAATTCGAGCAATAACACCCATTTAAAAAATGTCTATTATAGTTATTTTGGGTACAAATTTTTTACCAATCGTTTTGAAGAAGTACTGATAAACCCAAGCGTATTATTTAAATATGTTGAAGGAGCACCCTTTCAGGCCGATCTAAATCTTTTAATCAATTACAAAAATAAAGTAGAATTTGGCGGAGGCTATCGAACTTCAAAAACATTGAATTTTTTAGCCGGTTTTCACCTTTCAGACAATTTCAGGGTTATCTGCACGTATAATAAATCAATCGATAATGTAGTAATTCCCGACACTTTTGGATTAGTTTTAAACTACAGGGCAGGAAAGGGATTTTAGTTAATCAACTAAACCATTTTCGACTGCGTATTTTACAAGACCCGCCGTATTTTTAGCATTTAATTTGGACAATAAATTACGGCGGTGCGTATTTACGGTATTTAAACTAATAAACGTTTTTTCGGCAATTTCTGCCGTATTATACTCATGTGCAATCAACACCAGAATTTCTTTTTCTCTTGAACTGAGTTCGGTTAAATTTGAAACCTGTTTTTCAATTCGAGAACTATTCGAAAGGTGCTTTTCTTCTAATTCTTCCGCAAAATAATTTTCTCCTAAAGCAATTGTGTTAATAGCCTTTAAAAGTTCTTCTTTTTCAGCATTTTTCAACAGATAGCCATTCACCCCAATTCGTATTAGTCTCGAAACAACCATCACATTGCTGTGTGTGCTTACAATCAGTATTTTGACATTTGGATATTGCTTCTTCAGGATTTTACTCAATTCAATTCCGTCCATTTCAGGCATGCTGATATCCAAGATAACAAAATCTACAACTCCCTTTTTAACGATTTCTAGCGCTTCAATTCCGTTTATTGCTTTGTCGATAACGGTAATATTAGGCTCCTGTTCCAAAAGAGCAGTAATTCCCTGAAGAAACATCGTATGATCGTCGGCAATAAGTAAGTTAACTGGGTTCATTCAACAAATATATTAGTTGATTTTCAATTCATCAAGCTGATTTTTCAAATCAATTCCTTTAATTTTCGTTTTAGGTCTAGGCTCTGCGATCGGAATTTCGATATTAAAAATAGAACCTCTTTTTAGTTTCGAATCAATTGCAAAAGAGCCATTTAGTTTTTTGATGCGGTTTTCCAGATTAATAAAACCAATTCCTTTAGAATTATTTTTCGTTTCAAAACCAATTCCATTATCTTCAAACATAACATTCAATATATTTTCAATATAGTTCAGCTGGATTTCCACTTCCGAAGCCTTTGCATGCTTAATCGTATTCGTTAAAAGTTCCTGGATAATTTTGAAAACCTCAACCTGAATATTTTCATCCAATTCATTAATTTCTTTCTTCGGATATGGAATATACGAAATCTTGATTTTGCTTGCTTCACTGATATTTTTCAAATACGATTCGAGAACTTCTAAAAAATTATTCTGGCTGAATTTCTTTGGAAGAAGAGTATGCGATAAATTTCGAACCTGTTGATACGTTTCATCCAATTGAAGACTGATTCTTTGAATAGTAGAAAAATCAGAAGCATTCAAATGATTGACTTGTAGTTTAATAGCAGCTAAATTTCCACCAATACTGTCGTGCAATTCCTGCGAAATACGCTTTCTTTCCTTGTCTTGTCCCCTTATCGAAGCTTTTATCAGTTCTAATTCCTGTTCTTTTAGAATGCCATCAATTTTTTGAGAACTGATTTCTGCCTGTTTGATATTCAGTAAACGCTGAACTTTAAAACGTTTGTAATACTGAAACAAAAGGCCCATTATCGGAATAAGTAAAACCAGAAAAGCAATAACGGTAAACCATCGCACTTTTTTCTGCTGATTGATTTCTAAAGCCTTCAATTGCTGATCTTTCTTTAAAAGAGCAATTTCATTTCTTTTTTTGTTTGATGAATTCTGAAACGCCAGAATTGTATTTTCGTTATTCTTCTTAGAAATTTCCTCTTGAAGAATCATATTCTGTATGGCTTCCTCCTGATTGGCAAGCGTCAGTTTTCTAGCTTCATTTTCAAACTTTAAAGTTTCGATTTCTTTTTGTTTTTGTGCCGTTTTGTATTTGACTTCTAACTCATTAATCTCTTTTATTTTCTGAAGATTATTGATGGAATCTTTTATGTGTGTCGATTTTTCAAAAAATGAATAAGCACTTTTATAATCGTCCTGTTGAATAGCGATTTTTCTCAATTCATCATAAATATAACTCTGATTTTGAAGCAGGCCAAAATGAACAGATTTTTGAAGCGCTTCAGAAAATATCAGTTTCGCTTCGTTATATTTTTTCAAAGAAATATAGGTATCTCCAATACTGCTTCGGGAAACAATCGAGAGTTGGTTTAGTTCGCTTTTATCAGCAATAGCAAGTGCTTCCTGAAACATTTTTAAAGCTTCCTGAGATTTATTCTGCAGTTGATAATTCTCTCCGAGACCTAATAAAACAATAACCCGTCCCTGATTATTATTGGTTTTTTCGCAGAGCACTTTTCCTTTTTTGTAAAAAATATTGGCATTGTCATAATCTTTCAGTTTCGAATAAATATCGCCAATATTGATATAACTTCCTAAGATAATTTCGTTGTCATCTTTATATTCCAAACATTGTTTGAACAATTTCAGAGCATTGTCGTAATCGCCCAACTCACTGTACGTCTGTGCTAAACCGTGCGTGTGAGTATAAAAAAGATTTGTTTCGTTATATTTTTGAGAAGCTTCAATACCTTTTAAGTGCCATTTTTTACTTTCATTCAGCAAACCTCTTTTTTTATAATTGATGGCCAGCAAATTATAACCAAGTGAAAAAAGCCTGCTTTTTAATGAATCATTTACAGTAGTATTAAATTTTAAAGCCTGATGAGTATAATAAATAGAAGAATCGATAATGGCTCTTTTATTGAAATAATAAGCCAGAAGGAGATTAGTTCGTGCGAGAACTCTATTGTCGACAGTGCCCGATTTTAAAATGGAATGCGCTTTTTTGTAAGCCTTTTTCTCTTCACCTTTATTGTACAAATCATAAAGTGCCAGCGTATTTTTATCCTCTTTAATTTTTGCGGGATTTCTGGAAATAAAAGTCTTCTTTTTCGTTTCAATCTGAGCCTGCAGACCAAACGAAAAAAAGATGAAAATCAATAAATATAATCTTCCTGACCAGATTACCATACGTTTTTGGTTAGTATCCTAAATAAAAAATAGAATAGTTTTTAAAGTCTTGTAAACTTGGGATTTAAGAAGCCAATTAATTTCTGGCTTGGAGGTAAAAGTACTACAAAACAATCAAAATAATATTTCTAAAAATAAAAATTTTAAGCAAAGTTGTGATATTAATTGTTTTTAAAATCTTTGTAAATCAGGTTTTTATGATTGGTTAAAAATCTAAAACTTTCTTAAAATCATTTGAATGCATTTTTGGTTGTAGTAAATTAGTAAGACTACATTTAAAAAATCAAATTATGAAAACGAAGATATTTTTAGCCATAGCATTGCTTATTATAACAATCTCGGCCAGCGCACAGAAAAAAATCGAAGTAACCGAACTGCCAAAACCGGCACAGGAATTTCTAAAGAAGCATTTTAGCCATACTTCGGTAGAAAAGGCTCAAAAGGATCCCGAACATGGTGAAAAAGGTTATGAAGTAAAACTGAAAGACGGAACAGAAGTAGAGTTCTGGAAAGATGGTTCATACCGTGAAGTTGACGGCGGAGACAACCCAATTCCAACCGATTTTATTCCAGATAATATCAAGGCTTATGTAGCCAAAAATCATCCGAACGAAAAAATAACGCACATCGACTATGGACACAAAGATCTTGATGTCGATCTGACTAATAAAATTGATTTAGAATTTACCAAAGAAGGTAAAATTCTAAAAGACAAAAAGAACAATGTTCAAAAATAAAGGATCAGGACAGAAGTGAATATTCCTAAACAACTGCTATTTATAAGACGGTTGGTTGGGAATATTTTGTCTAATCTCAGTTTTTCTAAAGAACATCTTGAGAGAAAATAGTTTATATTTACATCTTTATTTTTTATTTCATGGAAGAAAATAAACATGTAACGATTTACGACATTGCCGAGAGACTTAATCTGGCCACATCTACTATTTCACGAGCTTTAAAAGATCATCATACGATAAGTGATAAAACGATTAAGAAAGTGAAAAAAACCGCTGAAGAAATGGGATTTGTTCCGAATACTTTGGCTGCCGGTTTGCGTGGAAACAAAACTAGAACAATCGGTGTTTTGATTCCTACCGTTACACAGCCCTTTTTGTCTTCTCTAATTAGCGGAATTGAAATCACAGCTCAAAAATCGGATTATACGGTAATTATTATGCAGTCGCATGATTCGTATGAAGAAGAAGTGAATATGGCGAAGTCTTTGTACTCAAATCGCGTAAGCGGCGTAATTTGTTCTCTAGCGATGGAAACCAGAGATACGGCTCATTTTCATCAGTTTTCAAACAACAATATTCCGTTGGTTTTTGTTGACCGGGTTCCAAAAGGTTATAATACTTTCAGAGTTGTAATAGACAATTATACAGCAGGCTACAAAGCAACCAAGCACCTTATTGAACAAGGCTGTATTCGTATTGCTCATTTTACTGCTGGTTCAGAATTAGGAAATCTGTATAACGAAAGAAAAAGAGGTTACATAGAAGCCTTAAAAGATCATAATATAGAAGTAGAAGAAGAATTGATTATCAATTTGAATTCGGTTACTTATGAAGACGGCGTAAAAGCCAGTAACGCTTTATTCGATTTAAAGCCACTTCCAGACGGATTGTTTGCGCCAGGAGATATTTTGGCTGTAAGCGCTGTTCAAACTGCTAAAAAACGCGGTATTAAAGTACCCGAAGAATTTAAAGTGATTGGTTTTAATAATGACCCAATTTCGCAGATTATAGATCCGAATTTATCGACTATTACGCATCCAGCTGAAAAAATGGGAAAGGCGGCGGCAGAAATTATCATTAAAAATTTAAAATCGTCTAAAAATGACGATGCCAAAGAAATCACTTTTTTAAATACAGAAGTACTCGCAAGAGAATCTACTCAGAAATAAAATTCTAAATAGTAAGGCTTATCATTGGTTTGATAGGCCAATAACTTTTATGAAAACAATTACACTTCCAGACGAAATGAATTTAGAAAAATCGCAACATGTACACGTTGTCGATTACAGCAGTTCTAAAGACGTTTCGAAACAGCAGATCATTTTAAATCAGAATATCATCAGTTTTTTGATTGAAGGAACCAAAGAAGTCATTTTTGATACTTCAAAATTGTCTATAACATCTTCTAAGTTTCTTATAATGCGTTCCGGAAATTGTTTAATGACAGAAAAAAGAATCTCTGAAATCTCTGGATATAAAAGCATTCTTTTGTTTTTTTCTAGTGAAATGGTTCATAATTTCATCAGAAAAATGGAATTGGAAAAATCAGAAGCTATTGAACCAAAATCGATTTATGCTTTTGATTATGATGATTTTCTGAAACGTTTTGTAGACAGTTTAACAGATATTTCCAGACTTTCAAAAACCATTCAGACAAAACTGCTCGAAGTTAAGTTTGACGAAATTATGCTTTATTTGACGGCGCAGTACGGAACCGATTTTCTGTATTCGCTAACTGCAAATAGTGACAATGCGGCTCAAAGATTCATTCGAACAATCGAAAACAGCCATTTAAGCAAATTGACATTAAAAGAATTGGCTTTTTTGTGTAACATGAGTGTTTCGACTTTCAAAAGAGAATTTGAAAAATATTATTCAGAGTCGCCTATTAAATGGTTTCAAAACAAAAGGCTCGAACATGCGCACTATTTGCTGAGCCAGGAAAAAAGCCCTTCTGAAGTGTATTTCGAAGCAGGTTACGAAAACCTTTCCAGTTTTAGTCAAGCTTATAAAACCAAATACGGCGTAACACCTAAACATCATAAGTTGATTTGAGCTTTTAGCAACAGTTTTTGGCTTTTTAGCTAAAGTTATTCAACGATTCCAAATCTAACTTTGCTTAAAATTTTAAAACAGACAAAATGAAAAAGCTAAGTTTAATTTTGGCAATGTCAGCCATTTTTTCAACATCGATTTTTGCACAAAAAACATTTACTTTAACTAGTAAAGATTTAGGAGGAGAAACAACTAAAATTCAGGAATTCAACGGATTTGGGTGTTCAGGCGAAAATCAGTCTCCACAGCTATCTTGGAAAAACGCTCCCGAAGGGACTAAAAGTTTTGCGGTAACCATGTACGATCCAGACGCGCCAACAGGAAGCGGATTTTGGCATTGGGTGGTCGTAGATATTCCGGCAAATGTAAACGAACTGGTAACTAATGCAGGAACTAAAAATCTTATTCCAAAAGGAGCAATTCAAAGCATTACCGATTATGGAATTAAAGGTTTTGGAGGTCCTTGTCCGCCAATTGGTCATGGATATCACCAATACATTATTACCGTTTATGCTTTAAAAGTAAATAAACTAGGAACAGATGAAAATACAAATCCAGCAGTAGTAGGATTTAATCTTTGGAACCAGACCTTGGCAAAAGCAAGTATTGTTGCCTATTACAAGAGATAATTTAAGCGATAAAACTTAAATTCAACCCCGTCATAGCAGGATAGTTTTTATAATTATCCTGCTTTTATTTGTTATATAAATTATTTTTTTTGAAAAAAAAGTAGCCAAAATTTTTTTCTTAGATAACAATCCTATATTTTTACGCAACCGATTGCAATTGTTGTTTTATTTCGAATAATATATTTTTTGAATTAAAATTTTATCAAATGCTTTAAATAAGAAATAAAATATTAATGCTTAAAGAATACGATTTTAAAAAAAAATAAATTAAAACTAATGGCTTTACTAAGATTTGTTTTTCTGTTTTTTCTGATTTCCTTTTCTGCTTCAGCACAAAAGGATTATAAATTGTGGCTTCAGTATAATGCGGTTACCAATTCTGGAATGGCTTCAGAATACAAAAACAATATTAAAGGAATCGCAATATTAGGAAATTCTGAAACCATAAAAATTGCAGAAAAAGAACTGAAAACGGGATTTTTGGATATGTTGGGAAATATCCCTGAAATTAAATCAGAAGTAAAAGGAGAGAGCTATATTATTGTGGGTTCATATTCAAATTTAAATTCCGAAATAAAAAATGAATTACAATCTGATTTTGATAAGATAAATAATGAAGGTTTTATTATTAAATCCATTTCGCTTAAAAACAAAAAACAAATCATCATTACAGGCAAAAATGATGTTGCCGTTTTATACGGAGTTTTTAATTTCTTGAGAATACTGCAGACGAATAAATCGATTAAAAGCTTAAATATTGCGGATTCTCCTAAAACCAATATCAGAATCCTGAATCATTGGGATAATCTCGACAGAACTATCGAACGCGGTTATGCAGGATTTTCACTCTGGAACTGGCAGAAATTGCCTGATTTTATCGACCAGCGTTACATTGACTATGCCAGAGCAAATGCATCAATCGGAATCAACGGAACAGTTTTGAACAATGTAAACGCCAACGCTTTAATTCTTACCCCACAATATTTAGAAAAAGTGGAAGCACTAGCCAATGTTTTCAGACCTTACGGAATAAAAGTGTATTTAACTGCAAGATTTTCGGCGCCTATTGAAATTGGGAAGCTAAAGACTGCCGATCCAAAAGATCCTGAAGTTATTAATTGGTGGAAAAACAAGTCGGCTGAAATTTATAAACGAATTCCCGATTTTGGCGGATTTTTGGTAAAAGCCAATTCAGAAGGTCAGCCAGGGCCGCAAAACTATGGAAGAGATCATGTCGACGGAGCGAATATGCTCGCTGATGCAGTAGCGTCTTTTGGCGGAATTATCATGTGGAGAGCGTTTGTGTATTCGGAACATGATGCGAACGATAGAGCAAAACAAGCGTACGCCGAATTTCAGCCTTATGACGGAAAATTCAAAGAAAATGTAATTGTTCAAGTCAAAAACGGAGCAATTGACTTTCAACCAAGAGAACCTTTTCACCCATTATTTGGAGCAATGCCGAAAACGCCTTTAATGATGGAATTTCAAATTACACAGGAATATTTAGGTTTCAGCACGCATTTGGTTTTCCTTCCTAAACTATTTCAGGAAGTTCTAGAATCTGATACTTATCAAAAAGGAAAAGGTTCAACCGTCGCCAAAGTGATTGACGGCACTTTATATCAAAATAAACTAACAGGAATCGCAGGCGTTGCTAATATTGGAAACGATTTAAACTGGACAGGACATCCCTTTGCACAGGCCAATTGGTACGGTTTCGGGAGACTGGCGTGGAATCCGTATCTGGATTCAGAAACCATTGCCGACGAATGGTTAAGAAGTACTTTTTCTAATGATGAAAATTTCATCCAACCAGTCAAAAATATCATGATCGATTCTCGTGAAGCCGTTGTCAATTACATGACACCGTGTGGATTGCATCATATTATGGACACGGGACATCATTACGGGCCTGGGCCTTGGATTTCGAATTTATCAAGACCAGAATGGAATCCGACATATTATCATAAAGCAGATAAAAACGGGATTGGTTTTGACAGATCTAAATCGGGAACGTATGCCGTTTCGCAATACGCGCCAGAAGTCGCAAATCTCTTTGATAACTTAGAAACTTGTCCTGAAAAAGACCTTTTATGGTTTCATCACGTTTCGTGGGATTACAAATTGAAAAATGGACAAACGCTTTGGAATGGTTTAGCATTAAAATATCAGGAAGGCGTAAATCAAGTCAAGGAAATGCAGGACGTTTGGAAGAAAATGGAAAAATATATCGACAGCGAACGTTTTAAAGAAGTGGAAATGTTACTAGAAATTCAGTGCAAAGAAGCAAAATGGTGGCGTGATGCGTGTTTGTTGTATTTTCAGCAATTTTCAGGAAAAGAGCTTCCTGCTGGAGTTGAAAAACCAACGCAGACTTTAGACTATTTTAAATCATTAAAATTCCCTTTTGCACCAGGGAATGGGTAAATAAATAGAGTAATTGTAACACAGATGACGCGGATTCGCTATCGCGAAGACACGGAAAAAAGCATATTTTTCTAATTAAATATGAATAAAATCTGTGTCAATCAGCGTTTTCGCGATAGCGAATCCGTTTCATCCGCGTACTAAAAAATAAAATAAACACATAGAAACATAGATTTATATTTAACTCAAAAAAGATTAAAGAAAGAAATTAGTTTCTCACACATAGCTATGTGTATTGATGCAAGTGAAACGCCTTTGTACACAAAATATAACTATGCTTCTATGTGTTTAAAAAATTAAGCATGAAATTATTGTAATAAATTATGAGCAAGAAAACAGCAATTGTAACCGGAGGAAATTCGGGATTAGGTTTTGCAACCGCAAAAAAACTTTGTGATAACGGAATCACAACTTATATAATCGGAAGATCAAAAGAGAAAACAGAAGATGCCTGTAAGGAAATTGGAGAAAATGCCATTCCGGTAATCTTCGACTTAAATGATTTGAAGGGAATTCCAGCGATGATTGCAAATATTACAAAAGATAATCCAGTTGATATTTTGGTGAACAATGCAGGGATCAATATGAAAAAAGAAATCCCAGATGTAACCGATGAAGATTTTCTTTCGATAATTCATACCAATTTATTGAGCGTTTTTGCTGTGAGCAGAGAGGTGATAAAAAGTATGAAAGAAAACGGAGGCGGAAGCATTATTAATATCAGTTCGATGGCATCACAATACGGAATCCCAAAAGTTATTGCGTATTCGTCAAGTAAAGGAGCGATTGAAGCCATGACACGTGCTATGGCGGTTGAGCTGGCTCAGTTTGGTATTCGTGCCAATTGTATTGCTCCGGGATTTATCAAAACCAAAATGTCTGCAACAGCACTTGACAACGATCCTGAAAGAAAAAATAAAGTTTTAGGAAGAACACCAATGGGCTATTTAGGAGAACCTTCAGATATTGCAGATGCCGTTTATTATTTTGCTTTAAGCGAATCAAAATATACTACTGGTACAGTTTTGCCAGTAGATGGCGGAAATAGTATTGGTTTTTAATTTTTAAATATTTTTAAACACATAGAAACATAGGCTTTGTCTACAAAGGCGTTTCACTTGCATTAATACACATAGACTATGTGTGAGAAACTAGTTTCTTTCTTTAATCTTTTTTAAGTTAAATGAATCTATGTTTCTATGTGTTTAATTAATTTTTTACAGAAGGCAAATATGATTAAAATGCAACAAACCATGCGATGGTTCGGCCCAAATGATAATGTCAAATTAATTGACATTAAGCAAGCTGGCGCAACGGGAATCGTTACCGCTTTGCACCAAATTCCCGTTGGAGAAATTTGGACGGTTGAAGACATTCAAGAAAGACAGCTGATAATTAGAAAGGAAGGTTTGGAATGGACTGTAGTTGAAAGTCTACCTGTCCATGAAGAAATAAAACGAGCTTCTGGAAATTATCTGCAGTACATTGAAAATTATAAAATCAGTTTGCAAAATCTGGCAGAATGCGGAATCAAAACCATAACCTACAATTTCATGCCGATTCTGGATTGGGTGCGAACCAATCATAATTTTATAAACGAAGACAAAAGCAGAGCTTTGTTATACAATCAGGATGCATTTACTTATTTTGATGTTTTTCTCTTGAAAAGGCCAAATTCAGAAAATGATTATTCTGATGCTCAAAAAGAAAAAGCACTGCAATTTGGAAGTCAGTTATCTGAAGAAGAAAAAGCATTATTGTTTAAAAATGTTTTATTAGGACTGCCAGGAAGCACAATCAATTTTACGGCAGAAGAGATTTTGTCTCTTTTAGAAAATTATGCCAAAATAGACAATCAAAAGCTAAGAGAAAATCTGATTTATTTTTTATCAGAAGTAACTCCAATTGCGGAGAAAAATGGGCAAAAGCTAGCCATTCATCCAGACGATCCGCCATTTTCGGTTTTAGGTCTACCAAGAATTGTTTCAACAGAAAGCGATTTGAAAGCTATTTTTAGCGCCGTTCCTTCAAAGGCCAACGGATTATGTTATTGTACAGGCTCTTTAAGTGCCGACCCCAAAAACAATCTCGAAAAAATAATAGATGATTTTGGAGACCGAATTCATTTTTTGCATTTGAGAAACACCATTCGCGAAAGCGAAACCATTTTTAGAGAATCAGAGCATTTAAACGGAAATGTCAAAATGGAAGTTATTGTTGAGAAATTGTTACTATTAATGAACGAAAGAAAAACAAGTCTTCCAATGCGCCCAGATCATGGTTTTTTACATAAAGTAGACGAAAAGATAGAAACTTATCCAGGTTATTCCCTGACAGGAAGATTAAAAGGTTTGGCTGAATTAAGAGGTTTGGAAATGGGAATTGCTTATAAATTGAATTTGTAAAATCAAATAAAAACTATTAACTATTTAAACCAAAAGACATGAAATTTATTAAACCTTATTTATTTGCCTTTACGGTTCTCTTGTCTCTGAGCTGTACATCTCAGAAAGAAAAACCTAGTTTGAAGGATGTTTATAAAAATGATTTTTATATAGGAACTGCATTAGATTTAAATCAGATTAATGAAAAAAACAAAAAAGAGGATTCTCTGATTCGTAAAGAATTTAATGCGATTACGGCAGAAAACATTATGAAATCGATGTTTACGCATCCGCAGAAAGATAAATACGATTTTACATTATCAGATAAATTTGTGGCATATGGAGAGAAAAATAAAATGTTTATTCATGGGCATACTTTAATTTGGCACAGCCAATTAGCGCCTTGGATGCAAAAAATTGCCGACAGTACAGAAATGAAGGCATTCATGAAAGACCATATCACGACAATAGTTTCTAAATACAAAGGAAGAATTAATTCGTGGGATGTTGTAAACGAGGCTTTAAACGAAGACGGAACCTTGAGAAAATCGATTTTCCTGAATACACTTGGAGAAAGATATTTGGTCGATGCTTTTAAATTAGCAGAAAAAGCCGATCCGAAAGTGGATTTATATTACAATGATTATAATATCGAAGAACCAGCAAAAAGAGCTGGAGCAATTGCTTTAATCAAGAAGATCAAAGCCGAAGGCGGAAAAGTAGATGGGGTGGGAATTCAAGGACATTGGAGATTGGAAAGTCCGTCATTGGAAGAGATTGAGAAAAGTATATTAGAATATTCAGCTTTAGGACTGAAAGTTGCCTTTACAGAATTGGATATTACAGTTTTACCAAATCCGTGGGATTTAAAAGGAGCAGATGTAAATCAGAATTTTGAAGGAAGTGAAAAAATGAATCCGTATCCAAAATCATTGCCAGATTCTATTCAAAATAAACTTGCAGAACGTTACGCATCGATTTTTAAACTATTTTTAAAACATAAAGATAAAATAAGCAGAGTGACTTTTTGGGGTGTTCATGACGGACAATCTTGGCTGAACAACTGGCCTATAAAAGGAAGAACCAATTATCCGTTGCCATTTGATAAAGATTTAAAACATAAAAAAGCATACGATAGTCTCTTAACGCTGAAAGAAACTAAAAAATAGGCGTCTAAAAGGCTGAAGTTTTGATAAATTAACAACAATCGGTTGTGAAATGAAAAATAATTCAAATAAAGTGAACTAAATTTGCAAGATATGTTTTTTTGCCTAATTTTACACAACCGATTGTTTTGATTGCAATTGCTATTTTTAGGCCTTATTTGAGAAGCAGAACAAAACAACCGAAACCAACAAGGTTTTAAAAAAACCTCGAGGGAATAGAACTAACTATCGATAAAATGACCACAAACCCAAGAATGAGAAACATTTCACAAAAACTTTCCATCAAAGAAAAAATTGGATATAGCTTAGGAGATTTAGCCGCTAATCTAGTTTTTCAGACTTTGATGACGTATCTGGCTTATTTCTATACAGATATTTACGGATTATCGCCAACAGATTCATCCATTATCATGCTGATTGTTGGATTAATTGCCGCGTTTATTTTTAATCCGATTATTGGGGTTTTGGCAGACCGAACAAGCACCAAATGGGGAAAATTCAGACCATGGATTTTGATAACTGCGATTCCGTTGGGAGTGGTGGCTTTATTGGCATTTTCAACTCCCGATTTCTCATATAAAGGGAAAGTAATTTATGCTGTTGTAACCTATACTTTATTGCTGCTTTTTTATGCGGGAAACAATCTTCCTTATTCTGCGTTAAGCGGTGTCATTACAGGCGATATGGGCGAAAGAAATAGTATGTCATCATACCGCTTTGTGTCGGTGATGTTTGCGCAGTTTTTCGTTCAGGTTTTTATGCTTGGCATTATTAAAAGTGCAGGAAACGGAGATAAAGCAGTGGGAATCGAAAAAGTTATGACCGCTTTGGCGATTATCGGAACCATCATGCTTTTAATTACATTTTTAACCACCAAAGAAAGAATCATTCCGAAGCCAGAACAAAAGTCAAGTGTAAAGGAAGATTTAAGCGATTTAATCAAGAATAGACCTTGGATCATTATGCTTTCGCTAACCACTTTGGTATTTGTGACTTTGGCGATGAAAGGCGGTTCGTATGTGTATTATTTCGAGAATTATGTAGATAAAGAGCAATTAGCTGTTTTTATCCAACCTATTTTGGATTTCTTAACCAATATCGGATTGAATCATTTTGGAAATGATCCCGTATCGGCAGGCTTCGGTTTATTCAATGCCGGCGGAATTATCTTTATGATTGTCGGAATTACTTTATCTAAAAATCTGGCTGACAAATATGGAAAAAGAAATGTATTTGGATTGTTTTTATTCATTTCGACTTTGTTCATTATAGCTTTTTATTTCTTTCCGTCAACTTCAATCGGACTGATGTTTTTCTCTCAAATCTTGCATGGGTTCTTCTACGGAATTACAATCCCGATTCTTTGGGCAATGATTGCCGATGTTGCCGATTATTCAGAATGGCTGAATAACCGTCGTGCAACCGCGATTATTTTTTCTGCCATGATGGTTGGATTGAAAACGGGATTAAGTATAGGAGGTGCTTTAACTACTTTATTTTTAGGATATTTTGATTACGTTCCAAATACACCTCAACAGTCTCAAACGGCTATAAATGGAATCAAATTATTAGTGAGCATTTTCCCTGCAATCCCTTTTTTAATTGGAGCTGGACTACTGTTTTTCTATAAGATCAACAAGGAGATGGAAGTGCAGATCGAAACGGAACTGAAAGAAAGAAGAAGTTAATTATTAAAGAAAAATATCACTATGCCTGAAGACAGCATTGAACACATTAATTTTGAAGAAATAAGCAATCTGGCAATTTCCAAGCCTTTAGTTTCCCATATCTACACCGCCGATCCTTCGGCGCATGTATTCAACGGAAAGATTTACATTTATCCGTCGCACGACATCGATGCGGGGATTCCATTTAATGACAACGGCGACCATTTCGGAATGGAGGATTACCATGTCTTTTCGATGGAGGACATTTCATCGGAAGCTGTCGACAATGGGGTTGCCTTGCATGTTGATGACGTTGCCTGGGCCGAAAAGCAGATGTGGGCGCCCGATGCCGCGCATAAGAACGGAAAGTATTATCTGTATTTCCCTGCCAAACGCGCCAGCGGAATTTTCCAGATCGGCGTAGCGGTTTCAGACTCGCCAGTCGGACCTTTTGTTCCTGAAAAGGACGCCATAAAAGGCAGCTACAGCATCGATCCTGCGGTCTTTGAAGATGAAGATGGGAAACATTACATCTATTTTGGGGGAATCTGGGGCGGACAGCTTCAGAAATACCGCAATAATGAATATCATGAAAACAACGAAGAGCCTCTTGCGGACGAAAAAGCCTTAGGGCCGATTGTGGCTTTGTTAAGAGACGATATGCTCGAGTTCGCTGAAGAGCCGAGAGAAATCCAGATTTTGGACGAAAACGGAAATGGGCTTCTGGCAGGGGATAATGCGCGCCGTTTTTTTGAAGCTTCGTGGGTGCACAAATACAACGGAAAATACTACTTCTCGTATTCGACAGGAGACACGCATTTCATCTGCTATGCAATCGGAGACAGTCCGTACGGGCCATTTACGTATCAGGGAAGAATCCTGAATCCGGTGATAGGCTGGACATCGCACCATTCGATCTGCGAAGTGGAAGGCGAGTGGTATCTATTCTACCATGATTCGAGCCTTTCAAAAGGCGTGACGCATTTGAGAAGCATGAAGGTTACCAAAATCGACTATCTGGAAGACGGTTCGATTGTTACGATCGATCCCTACGGAATAAGAAGATTATTTGATTAAGATTTTTGTAAAAAAAATTTCATAAATATTACAATCGGTTGCGTTTGTTTTAGCCGTGCTGTTTGTCATTGCGAGGAACGAAGCATTCACATTTGTTAAATCCAGATCGGAGTGGGGATATTTGTTTCTGGCAATGACAAGGTTTACGATTAAAGTTCTTCTGAAACCGTTACGCGTGAGGGATAGAAGCGGAAAGCCCAGAGCCTGACGAAGGAAGTGCGAGGACTTGCAACGGATAGCCTCCCGATAGTTATCGGGACAAGCACACACCCAAAATATTGAAATATAGAATTTTAAAAACTTAACATAATTAATATAAAAGACAATTTTTTATAAAAGAATTTTACTTACTTTAGCATAACAGAACGGAACAGAACGGTATGCTAAAAGAAGAAGAAAAATTTGAGTTTATAATCAATCACGAAAGTGATATTCCAAAGTACCAGCAGTTGGTTGACGGAATTACGAATGCTATTGCGGAGAATATTTTACAAAAGGGAGAATTACTGCCTTCTGTTAATGTGATCTGCAAGACCTATCAGCTTTCGAGAGATACGGTTTTTAAGGCGTATTCGATTTTAAAAGATCAAAATGTAATTGATTCTGTGCCAAATAAAGGCTATTATGTGGCGGGCGAAACGAGGAAAGTGCTTTTGGTTTTGGATACGTTTAAGGCTTATAAAGAGGTTTTATATCATTCGTTTGTGAACAATTTGCCGGATAATGTGATTACAGATGTGCAATTTCATCATTATAATATTGATGTTTTTAAAACGATCATCAATAACGGAATCGGGAAGTATTACAAATATGTGGTGATGAATTTTGATCACAAGGATATTGCTCCAGCATTATCGGCGATTTCTAAAGAAAAACTGCTTTTAATAGATTGGAATATTCAGGCTGATAAAACGAATAATTACATTTTTCAGGATTTTGGAAAAGCGTTTTATGAGTCTTTGACAGAGGCTGTGAATTTGTTTAAAAAGTATAAAAAGATACAGTTTGTATATCCTGATTTTACAAATCATCCGTGGGAAACGGTAGAATATTTCAATAAATTCTGTGCTGATTTTGGTTTTGAATATGAAGTAATAACCGATCCAAAGAAGTTCAGCATCGAAAAAGGAATTGCCTACATCAGCGTAAGCGACAGGATTTTGGGGCACTTTTTAGAGCAATGCAAAGAGAAAGATTTTGAGCCAGGGAAAGACGTAGGATTTTTATCTTACAACGAAACCCCGATGAAGAAATTTATATACAAAGGAATTTCGGTTGTTTCAACTGATTTTAAAGAAATGGGAACCAAAGCAGCGGCATTTATTACGCATGACGAAGAAACGCAGTGTTATGTGCCGACAAAATTAATAATAAGAGAATCATTATAAGTATGTATTATATCGGTTATGATATTGGAAGTTCTTCTGTCAAGGCAGCCTTGGTAGAAGCAGAAACAGGTAAAAAAGTAATCGTTTTGAATGAACCTCAGAACGAAATGGAAATCCTTTCGATTCACCCAGACTGGGCCGAGCAGGACCCTGAAATCTGGTGGCAGCACATTTGTACGGCGACTAAAAGAGCGATTAAGGAGGCAAATGTTGATGCATCGAAAATTCAAGGAATTGGTATTTCGTACCAAATGCACGGATTAGTGATTGTAGACAAAGAAGGCGCTCCGTTAAGAAATTCTATTATTTGGTGTGACAGTCGTGCGGTTGAAATTGGAAATAAGGCTTTCGCCGAAATTGGAGAAGAGAAATGCATGTCGCATTTATTGAATTCGCCAGGAAATTTTACTGCTTCGAAACTGAAATGGGTAAAGGAAAACGAACCAGCAGTTTACAATAAAATTGCTAAATATATGCTTCCGGGAGATTACATCGCTTTGAAATTGACAGGCGAAGTAACAACTACCAAAAATGGTTTGTCTGAAGGAATGCTTTGGGATTACAAAGAAAATAAAGTAGCCGACTGGCTTTTAGAATATTACGGAATTGATACAAAATTAACTCCAAAAATTGTAGAAAACTTTACAAACCAAGGAGTTGTTACTGAAAAAGCTTCAAAAGAATCTGGATTGCCAGCAGGAATTCCCATTGTGTACAGAGCGGGAGATCAACCTAATAATGCGCTGTCATTAAATGTATTGAATCCAGGAGAAGTGGCGGCTACGGGAGGAACTTCTGGGGTTTTTTATGCGGTAAGCGAAGCATCTTCTGGAAAAAGCACAAGGGTGAACAATTTTGTTCACGTAAACTATGAACTGGAAACGCAAAGAGTGGGTAAACTTTTGAATATCAACGGAGCGGGAATTCAATACAGATGGCTTCGTAATAATATGGGCAACGAAAGTTATGAAGCAATGAATGAAAAAGCTTCAAATATTGAAATTGGATCAGAAGGAGTAGTTGTGATTCCGTTTGGAAATGGTGCTGAACGTATGTTCAACAATAAAACAATCGGAACTCATTTCTTGAACCTCAACTTAAATATTCACAACAGCGCTCATTTGTTTAGAGCTTCTCTTGAAGGAATTGCTTTTTCGTTTGTATACGGAATGGAATGTTTGAAAGACGATAACGCAACCATCAATGTAATTAGAGCTGGAAATGACAATCTTTTCCGTTCGGAGATTTTCTCAAATACTGTGGCGACTTTAATTGGTCACGAAATCGAAATTTACAATACAACTGGAGCTGTTGGCGCAGCCAGAGCAGTTGGTTTAAAAGATGGAGATTACAGCAAATTTGGAGCGAATGTTAGTGACAACGACCATGTAATGACGTTTTTACCATTGCACAACAAAGAACCGTATGAAGCTGCTTATAAAAAATGGAAACAAGAATTAGAATTAATATTAACAAATAAATAAAAAGATAAAATGATAGTTTTAGGAGATAAAGAATACTACAAAGGTATTGGCCAAATTAAATTTGAAGGAAAGGAATCTGATAATCCGTTGGCATTTAAATATTATAATCCAGACCAAGTTGTAGCTGGAAAAACAATGCGTGAGCACTTTAAATTTGCTATCGCTTATTGGCATACTTTCTGCGGACAAGGAAGCGATCCATTCGGACCAGGAACTCAAAATTTTGCTTGGGATGCTTCATCAGATCCGTATCAAGCGGCAAAAGATAAAGCAGATGCTGCTTTTGAATTCATCAGCAAAATGGGATTCGATTATTTCTGTTTCCACGATTACGATTTGATTAACGAAGGTCCAACTTTCGCAGAATCAGAGAAACGTTTGGCATTCATTACAGATTACTTAAAACAGAAAAAAGCAGAATCTGGAATTAAATTGCTTTGGGGAACTTCAAACTGTTTCTCAAACCCAAGATTCATGAACGGAGCCGCTACAAATCCAGATTTTAATGTAGTGGCAAGAGCTGGTGGGCAGGTAAAATTAGCTTTGGATGCAACAATCGCTTTAGGTGGAGAAAACTATGTATTCTGGGGAGGTAGAGAAGGTTATATGTCTTTACTAAACACAGATATGGGAAGAGAATTAGACCACATGGCGCAATTCTTGGCAATGTCTAGAGACTACGCAAGAGCACAAGGTTTTAAAGGAACTTTCTTCATTGAGCCAAAACCAATGGAGCCATCTAAACACCAATACGATTTTGACTCGGCTACAGCAATCGGATTCTTGAAAGAATACGGTTTAGATAAAGATTTCAAAATCAATATCGAGGTAAACCACGCTACTTTGGCACAACATACCTTTCAACATGAGTTAGAAGTTGCTGCAAAAGCGGGAATGTTAGGAAGTATCGATGCCAACAGAGGAGATTACCAAAACGGATGGGATACAGACCAGTTCCCAAATAACATTCAGGAAACTACTGAGGCTATGTTGGTTTTCTTAAAAGCTGGAGGATTGCAAGGTGGAGGAGTTAACTTTGATGCTAAAATCAGAAGAAACTCAACAGATTTAGAAGATGTTTTCTTAGCGCACATTGGTGGAGCTGATACTTTTGCAAGAGCATTACTGACTGCAGATAAAATTATCACATCTTCTCCTTACGAGAAATTAAGAAAAGAAAGATACAGCTCTTTTGATTCTGGAAAAGGTAAAGATTTCGAAAACGGAAAATTAAACCTTAAAGATCTTTATGATATTGCAAACCAAAATGGAGAATTAACGCTTCAAAGCGGTAAACAAGAATTGTTTGAAAATATCATCAACCAATATATTTAATTGGTTTAGATTTTAATATCAAACCTAACAGCCTCGATGCATGGGGACTGTTAGGTTTTTCAAAACTATTTAGTGAGACAGAAAATCTAAAACTTTGAAAATGTGTATTAAGATTATGGCTTATTTCCATTGAGATTTGAAAAAAATAGATTTAAGGTTTAGTTGCTGTTTTTTGAAAATCAAAACGAATAAAAGGTCAGTTTGATAAAATAATAAGAGGATATTTTTTTATTGAAGGTTTTTTGAAGAATAGAATCAATCGAAATGCACATTTTAACTCACTAGAATTTATACGCACTGCAGTGCATCTCTACAATTAACTACAAATCAAAAAAACTTATGAAATTTTTTATTGACACTGCCAATCTTCAGGATATTGAAGAAGCGCAGGCTTTAGGTGTTTTAGACGGCGTAACCACCAATCCGTCTTTAATGGCAAAAGAAGGTATTACGGGAAAAGAAAATATTTTAAATCACTATCTGGCTATTTGCAATATTGTAGACGGTGATGTTTCGGCTGAGGTAATCTCGACAGACTTTGAAGGAATGGTAAGAGAAGGCGAGGAATTAGCCGCTTTGCATCCGCAAATCGTTGTAAAATTGCCTATGATAGGAGACGGTGTAAAAGCTTGCAAATATTTTTCCTCAAAAGGAATTCGTACCAATGTGACTCTAGTTTTTTCTGCTGGTCAGGCTTTATTGGCTGCAAAAGCTGGAGCAACTTATGTTTCTCCGTTTTTAGGAAGATTAGATGACGTTTCTACAGACGGAATGAATCTAATTGCCGAAATAAGAGAAATCTACGATAATTATAATTATCAAACCCAAATCCTTTCGGCATCTGTAAGACACACGATGCATATTATCAATTGCGCTAAAATAGGATCAGATGTTATGACTGGACCATTATCGGCGATTAAAGGATTATTGAAACATCCATTAACAGATATTGGATTGAAACAGTTTGTTGAAGATGCTAAAAAGATGAATTTATAGTGTTTTTTATTTCCTTTTTTATAGTTTTTAAGGCTCTCTTCTTGTTTTTTAGAAGGGAGTTTTTTTATTTAGACATTAAGAAAACCTCCAAAATCAATTTGATTTTAGAGGTTTATTTTTCTACATGAAATTTTGGATCAATTGTAATGAGAAGCTTTTTAAAAAGCATTATTAAGCGATTACGAATTGATTTAAGAATTAGTGTCATAGCGTCAAAGTTTTCGACTTCTTTTTTAGTCTTTATTGCAATGATATTACTGATTATGGAGATTCCGTCACTAACAATAAGCAAGTCCATTACGACAGTTACGAACCAATTAAAGTTATAATTAAGGCCCTTACTCATCAATGCTAAAGCGGTTGGAATTAATAAGACAGCTAGTTTGGAAACAAATCCAACAGCCAATTTTTTGAAAGTAAAATGATTATTTAGGACAATGGTTTTGGTAACACCTAAAAAAGTATCCATTATCATTAAATAAAATAATATTTTGACAATTCCAGTATCCATCTCTAAGTACATAAAAATTACGTACAGTAGTAGTTTTAGTTGGTCTGTGTATTCTGATATTTTTTGCATTTCTTTGTTTTTAGAAGGTCTTTTTGGGTTTAGTTAAGAAATCTTTTGGGGTTAACGACCCCAAAAGATTATAAATCAGTTTTTTTAAGAAGATCTACCTGTTACTGTGACTGTATTACTATAACCAGACACATATTCATTATGATTAATTCTAATTTGATATGAATATGTTACCCCATTAGATAATTTATCATAAAAAAAAGTATCCGTTGATCTTTGTAAAAGCATAGGAGTACCACCATTTATGCTGCGAAATAATTCATAAGTTATAGCTCCTGAATCAATATAATTAGGCCATTGAAGCGTCATGGTTTCTCCTCCATAATAAGCATATTGTAATGTAGGTACTGTGGGAGTAGGTACTGGACTTGTAGTTGCATTTGTGCTTGCAGGATCAGAAATATTATCAGCAGCATCTTTTGCTTTAACTTGGAAACTATAAGCTGTATTGGGAGATAATCCTGTAACATTGTAGGTAAGAGAGTCTTTTCCTAGTTCAGCTAAAAGAGTATTGCCATTGTCTTTATAAATAAGATAACCAGTAACACCAACATTATCAGTGGACGCATTCCAGTTTAAAGTTAAAGTTGTAGTTCCAATGTTTGAAGCAGTTAAGCTAGTTGGACTTGTTGGTTTTTGGGTATCACTTAAATTTCCAGTATACTCTATGAAATGGACAACTCGGTATGGGTTCATAAGAGAAAAAGGCAATCCTCCTCCAGTCGAGCCAGAAGTTTCGGAAACATTTGATCCAAGTGGATTATCATCACTTCTTGTTTGGTATCCTCTGCCAGAAATAGCTTTATCATAACTATGTGTATGTGGTGGGATTTCATTAATTGTTAAAGTTTTTTGTTTATTACCACCATAATTTAATAAAGTATTAAATGTAGAGTCATTTGTATCTAATCCAATAGGCATTCTTCCTCTTAAAGGAACATATTCTTCCCAACCTTCAGGAAATGGAGCCGGCTTGCCCCACAACGCAATCATTCCAATTGGGACTGCTGTAGCTGGTCTTTTTTCTAAAGTTTCAATACGGTCAATTAAAGATGAAAGCAAAGTGCTATTTTTAACAACTTGATTTTGATTATTTACTGCTAATAAATAATCACTTGAAGATCCTAGGTTTAAATTATTCAAATATAATTGATGAGTACCAAGATTCAAATCTCCCTGCATGGCTTTTGAGCCGTTTAAAGGAAGATAAGAATCATAAATATAATTTATGTCACTTTTTGCTTGATTAATATCTCCTTCAATTGCAAAAATGTCAGCAGTATTATTATCAATTTTAAGATTTATAGATTTTAGGATCTGGTCAATTGCCTGCATGCTTTTTACAGCTTCAAAAGTATTTAGATCATAATAGTTTATGGTTTCTTTATCATTTGTTGATGGAGTTCCTATGGTACTTACGTATTCTGCTTGATAATCAGTGTAAGCTGTTTGAGAAGTTCCGTCACCATAAATTAAATTTGTGATTGTTCTGGTGGTTTTTAAAAAATTAGTTATGGCTCCAATAATAGGATATAGAATTCCTTCTCCATCTTGATGAATGACAGCCCAGCCTTGTTTTCCATTTTGAGCATGTGCTATAATATAATTTTTATCTGGTAGAATGCTTAAATGTCTTTTTATAGCTTCGTACAATTCAGATCTATAAGCCGTTTGAAGTCTTTCTAATGTTTCCTGCTCAAGAGGAAAACCTCCAGGATGACTAAAATTTACTTGTTTCATTTTTTATTATTTATAAGATGTAGATGTATTGTTTTTATTCTTCGAGTTGTTTTTTTACGGAATAACAATAACTTTCATAACTTTTTCCAGCTAGTTTATAGAAGTTAAGAAGATTGTGATATTCGGCCGAAATGACATTAATTGCTTCGGTTTGCTGAATAAGAGAATTTCCGTTTGTGTCAGCCACTATAGTTTGATTTTCAATTAAATTTGCGGGAATAAAAACCCTGAAATTGGCATAAGAAATTTTGGTATAATCTTCTCTATGAGCTAAATAAATAGGTTTTTTGTCTTTGTTTTTATACTCATCATTTCTAAAAATTTTAAATAACGGAAGTCTTATATCTCCTCTAACTTTAATTCCATCTTCTCGAGTTTTGTCTGGATTATAATATTCTTTATGGAGATATAAATATTGTAAAGAGGGTTTGATAGATTCATCTATATAAATTAATCCTTCTTGTCGTTTTTCTTCGATGCTGGAATTTGGATTGTAATTTTTTGTGATATTAAAAGTCTCATTTAGTACTTTTTCCAGATAAATAACCTGTCCAGTATGCTGCATTTTATAAAGAATATCTTCATATAAGGAATGAAGCGGACTAAGCAAAACATCAAGCCAATCGAAATGTGTTTTTTTTCTAAGAATAGGGGGAATAAGCCACAAAAGAAGTTTTTCCCACTTTAAAACGGTGTATTTATTCATTGTAAAAGTATTTGGCTATTGTTTGTCTCTGTAAAAAGTATATGGGATATAGTTGACTTCAATCTCTAGAGTTTCCAAATCAAAGTATCCAGCTTTAGGGACGAAATATTCAATTGGAGTAACATCTTTTAAACTAGGATTTTCAGTGTCATTAGGATTTTTCGCAATAGAAGTCTCAACCTTACTCAAGATTGGGATTTTAATGCCTTCAGCCTTTTGAATAGAATCAATTAAGTACGTTTTGACAAATGCACCGTTGAATTCGATATTTTTAAGATGTTCTTTTATAGAATCAATGACAGGAAATATGGTTCGGTCTAAAATTAATGATCCGTTTAAGTCTGAAACAGTTCCGTGGTTATTTATTTTCTCGATTTCTTCGGCAGTTAGATCTCTTTTCAAACTTTTTAGTTGGTAGTATTCAATATCTTTTGGATCAATATAGATGCTTAAAGGATCTACATAAACATTTAGGTTTAATTTTAAGATGTCACCATCATCAGAAGTAATATAAACCTGATTTCCTGCATCCTTAATTTTAGCAATGTATTCTTTGAAGGCAAAAAGTTCATTTGGAACATCAATTCTAGAAATAGCATCTCCTTTTTGAGTTGCTACTTTTATAAAAACGACTCCAACCTTATTATGAAAATAATCAGAAAAAATTTCTGTTATTTCTTTATCAGGGTCGAGTACTGTTTCCAAATCAATTTCACTTACGGCGCAGTGTTTTATAATTTTAGATTCTTCAATTTGAGCTTCAGAAAGATTTGTAGTATCAAATTGATACAAACCATCTTTCCAAATCAAAGACATTCCATTACTGGAGTTTGGGTCTAATGGAGAACCATAATGAAAATTTAAAGCCTGTTCGCGATACCAGTTTAATGTATGCGGTCGAGATATTAAGGCATTTTTTTCTACTATTTTTTCATGTACCCAAATAGCCGTCGCTACGATATTTGTCCAAAGTCCCCAAATGCTTGTTTTTGAGTTGCTATTTAAGCCGTTGAGGGAGCTTTGCTTCTTTTTTTCAATCAGAATTTCGTTCTGAATTTCAGCAATTGTACGTGCCATATTTTATTTTTAGATATAGTTTAGCCTGTAAGACATGTGTAATATGCTTATAGATAATTGTTTTACGATTTTTGGTAAGTACTACAGAGATGTAGTTTTCGTTTTAGAGATTTCTAAAAGAGAGAATCTGAATCAATGTAATTCTGAGAATTTAAACTCAGAATTTAAAGTGGAAGATTTTAATAAATGATAAAATCATCTTCAATAATCATGTAATCAATTCCAGAGAAATTATCCAGTAGATATTGTTCTTCGTCTGTAATAGCTGTCGCAGGGTTTAGGTTTCTTGAATTATAGTATTCAACAATGTCTTTTTTAAAGGCTTCTCTTCCTGTTTTTAAATCCTTGTAAACAGAAAGATCTTCTGTAAGGTCAAATTGGTCATTGTCTTCTAAAATGTCAAATACTTTCTCTATGCTTCCATATTCTTGTAGAGAAATGTCAAAAATGTTTTGATTTTCTTGTGGTTTAATAGTTTCCATCGATTTTAATGTTTTGCAAATCGTTGACATCTAACGTTTTTACGTGAAATTTGTCATACGATAATTGTTTGTCTATTTCGTTTTCTAATCGTAGTCTGGAGGTTGCCTCCGAACTGTTGATGTATTTTTTAATTCCTACACCAAGAATTGGAAATTCTTTATAACTTCCTTTTTGGCTTAGCAGTAAATGTTCTATGTTTTGCTGATCTGAATCTTTAATAGCGAAGTCTCCGCCTTGAATTAGTAGATCTTCATCTATGATAAAATCTTTCATATTTTGTTACTGTTTAAGGGATTGTTTGTTAAAAATGTGTGTGGATTTTCCTTTGAATTTGCGCGCCATCTTCATCGGATTTGATACTGTAAAAATACATCATGCTTCTGCCTTAATCAAGATTTTTGAGCTTCAGATTCTGTAGTTTCAGTAAGATGTTTTTATTGTATTTCAGTGAGTTAAGAGCGTTTTGTGACAAAACTGATAATGATTTCAAAAATCAATTTTAGGATATTGTTTTTAAAAGCATTTAATTTAATTTTTGATATTCCGGCAGTTTGCAATGCTTGAAGTGAAATTAAATCTACCTGACTTTTTAAGAGCCATTCTAGTTCTTCTTCATTAATTCCTTCATTGGCATAAAGAATAGTCCACCGTTCCAGTTTTTCGGCAGATGTTTCTAAAAAAGTTTTCAAATCCTTTTCCAATCCAGGTTTAAAATCTTTATAACTTTCTGCTATAAGAAGCCGTACTTTTTCTTTTATTTCTTGTACTAAATTATTGGTGTTCATTTTCTAAGAGTTAAGATTGATTAGTTCTAAAAGCTGTTCTTTTGATTCTTTATCTTTGTTGATTTCATATTGAATAAGCAGATCGAGAGCGCTTAAAATTTGTTTTTTAGATTCATCAATAAAAAGAGGAGACAAAACTTCTTTACTTTCCCAACGTTTAAAGAACCCTGCTAAGAGATTTTTTTCCTTATTACTAAGAACTTGCCACATCGCAAAAGTAATTTCATTATTAGGCTTATTCTTTTCATATTCTTGCAGTTTTTCAATTTCTAGAAAAAGGGCTTCAACCTCTTGTTTGTGATTTTGATAAGGCATAGCAGCTTTATCCATAATTTTAATTGCTTCCACTTTAATTTCCGTTGTTTTTTGATACGAATAAGAATCGAATAAAGCAGTTCTGGTTGAATCACAAGAAGTTGTAATGAAAGAGAGAGCAATTAAAAAAGCAAGTTGTTTTAAATGTTTCATATGATTATTTGTATAGAATTACATAATTTTTTCGGTCACGTTTTAGTCTGCTGAGCAATTTCCAATCATCATATCCTTTTTTGTCAAAGTGCGGAAGATCTTTAAATGTTTTCCAGTCCCCGCCCCAGTTCCAGCCATGTTTTTTGAAAATATCTACGCATTCCTGCCAATCTGAAACTTGGTCATCGTCCCAATCTTTTGCTGTGTCCCAAGAAGCGGTTTTGCCATCGATGATTAAACAGATATCTACCGCAAAACCGTAATTATGAATAGATTGTCCGCCTTTTGCATTGGTTACTTTTTTTCCTGGTTTGGTTCTGCCAAAAGCGTAGAGATCTTCCTGTTCCTGAAAAGTTCGAAGCCCTTGAGTAATACGTACTTTTGCTCTTCCAGTTAAAGCCAAATCACATTCTTCGATAATTTTGGTAACTTCTTCTCTTACTGAAGGATGAAGCAAATCAATGTGTTTTTTTGTTATTTGATCCATATTATTTGTATTAATGATTTAAGAATAAAAAGCCTTTCCCGATTGTCTGAAAAACAATCACGGCGTTAAATTGGCAATAAGATTTTTTGTGTTTCTGAGTTTTAGAATTGAAAAAAAACTCTTTTATTTATCTCATTTTGAGATTAAAATTTGGATTTATTTACACTGTAAAAATACGTCTAAATAAAGTGTTTTAGAAATATTATGGTGTTGTAAAACAGTAGTTTCAGTAGATGAACAAATGTCTTTTTGGATTTAAATTATAAAAAGAAAAGCAAAAAAATACCCGTTTCTCGAGCTTAGAAAAACGGGTTTATGATTAAGAGTAAAAATATTTTTTACATATTATCTGTATCCTTCAGTCCATAAAGGAACATCGTAAAAATAATTATTAAAACTATCTTTCTCTTTCTTAAAGGTAAATTTTTGTTTTATTTTTGATACTAACAGAAGGATTTCCTTATACGTTAGCTTATCAATATTAATATTCTGGCTTTCTTTATCAATTGCTTTTTTTGTAATTATATTTCCATTTGTATATTCATATTTATATACATGATAATTCTTTTCACCAGACATAGATACTGAATATACAGGCATTAATTTATCATCTAATAAATAAAGCGAATTGGGAGTTTCTTTCCTAATTTTAAAATCAGGTAAAATGCAGACAATTGCGAAATTTAATTTTAGCTTTTTATCTATAAGAATTCGAGTTTTGTATTGGTCAGATATGACCTTGTAATTTTTGTCACAAAACAAAACCTTACATTTATCTAATCGATCTTTTCCAAATGTTTCAAAAGAATAATCGCAGATGTATTTACTTTTTATGAGTTTATCAATATCTGATAAATATTCGATTTTAATGCCTTTATCAATACATTGTTTACTCTGTGAATTGCAATAGGCATTTATAAGTAAAAAAAGGATTATTATTTTTTTCATATGTTTCTTAATATTTATATAAAGGTTTTTTATACCGACTGAAATCCATAAACCACTTCATCTTTTGGATATTGATTCCCCCTGAACTATTGATTGTAACATCATAAAAATTTGATTTTATTCCCTCCCTCGTTAACCACAAAAAGCCTGCCCAATTTTGTTTGTGCAATCCAACATCAAAATTAAAACTATTAAATGTTTCATCTGTAGCACTCGAAAGAGTATAATTTAAAAATAAATTTCTTTGAGAGCCTTTAACAAAAAAATCAGAAAATTTATTTAAAGCATTTCGGCCTTGTTCATGATATCTTTTTCCAGGCTGTAATGATTCACCCACTATTGAACAAGCTGTAAAAACTACATTTGCATTGTCTGTTAATAATTCTTTTATATAATGTAAAGCTTTTACTTTATTTGGATCTGAGAAAATTATTTTGGGATTAACATCAAGAAGCGCAGCACCGGTTTCACCATGTGATCTCCAAACAAAGTTTTGTACAAATCTTTTTTTCTCGCCATAATAAGCTTTTAAAATATTTTGGGCATCATCAGGATTTTGAACTGCTATCCAATCATATGCACCAGAATTTTGATTCATTTTATTTTTGTCAATACCATTTTCCGCAGTAAAAATAACCAAATTTTTGCTTCCCGTTAACTTTCCTTTATCTGGATCAACTTCTTTGCTTTGAAAGTCGTTTAAATCTTCAATATTTATTGTTTTTATATATTTTGGGGATTCTTTCAAAAACTTCTCCATCTCAGCGGCATTCCTATCATCCTCAATCTGCTGTCGCCAAATGTTAAGAATAATTTGTCTAAACCTTGCCATTTCAGAAGCGCTGGTGTCATTTAGTTCTATCGTATGGTTTTTAATAATCATGATTTTGGTTTTACAGGAAGAAATAAAAAGATGCGTTTTTTTAGAGAATTTCTACTTTTACAGACTTTGGTTGGATATGGTCTGAAAATGCTGTGGTGATGTTAAGACGTAAATCATCTTCTTGTTCGATTTTACCGTCACCGCCTAGGTAACAATTTTTAAAAAGGACTTCAAGCGCTTTAAATTCATCCATTTTTGAAGCTTGCAATACCGCCGAACGAATGTTGATATCTGGTTTTTTGAAATAGGCAAAAAGAGTAGTGTCGTCATCATCTTTAATAGTGAGTTTGACTACTTTATTGTGTTTGAATTTCCATTGGTTTAATTGTGCTTGAGTAATATTTCCGTCAAGAATTTCGTTTTTTTCTGGAGCTGTTTTTTTCATTCTGAAATGTTTTTTTATTAAAAAAAGAGACTGCCTGAGCTGTATTCCAGGACGAAATGCTCAAGGCAGCCTTCTGAAGTAATTAGACTGTTTAAAACGGACTGCAAAAAGAGCTGATAAAATAATTTGCTGCAAAAATCATGTTGCTTAGAATTTCTTTTTTGCGTAACGCGATGAGTTTGGTTTTCTCTTTTGAGTCGGTTTTCTTAAACAGCTTTATGGTTTAGGAAAGTATTTTTAGCAGATTAGTTCCACTCAATATGAGAACAGATCAAATCGAAAGAAACAGCAATCTTAGTGTCTCCTTGGCTGATTCCTCTGCTGTTTGAGTTGAATTCGCAATTTCTCACTGTATGTGTGATAACTTCGTTGCTGTCATCTAAGTAGCTTACAATGATACTGAAAGGGTTAATATCCTGTAATCTTTGTCCTTTTGGCAAAGCGGCTAAAATAGCTTCTACTTCATAATTGTATAAAGTGATTGAAGCTTTTGCTTCGTATTTTCCTCTTCCTCTATGTACTGGCATGTCACCAGCTCCGTAATGGTTTTCTTTAGAAACTGAGTCGCTGTAATTTACTGCTGTAATTCCAGTAACAATGTTACCTGCAATGCTTACTTCAATTGATGACCAGCTGTGTTGTTGTCCGTTAATTAATGGCAATTTATTCATAGTGTAGCTTTTGTTTGTTTTTGATATTTTAGACAACGTTTAGTGACTATCACATTTAACTGTCTTTATTGTTTTAATTTTAGGAATTGTAATTTGTAAAAATTATGCCTTGTCAATTCCGAAAGGATTTTTGAATCCTAAATCGACCATAATTTTACGTGCAGTTCCAACAGGAGTGATTTCTGCTTTTACTTTTAATTCAGAAGTTGATAAAATGTTTTGTTTCGGATCTACATAAACATCAAAAGCAGATACTTCCTGATTCGCCACCATTCCTTCTAATGCATTTCTGCACAAATCTTCGAAACTTTTAGAAACAGATTGAGGCAGTTTACCGTCAATATCAACTAAAACCGGAGAAGCCAATTTTGGCAATAAGGCAGTGCGTAATAAACGAGTTGCTTTGTTTACAGTACGGTTGTTTTCGATATAAGCAAAATCGGAAGTTCCAGTCGTACAAGTGTGACTGTCATTAAAGTAAACACCTGCAATGCCAGTGTGAGTTTGCGTAAAAATGTATCTTTTTTCGTTTAAAGTTCTCAAATCTCCAAGTGATTTGATTTCTTTTCCACCCACAAAACCTGGTTTTGCAAAACCGTTACCCGTTAGATTGAATTTTTCGATCCAAGCGATGTTTTCAGATACTTTTGCTTTAGATAAAGCTCCTAAAGCTAATCCAACTGCAGCAGTATTTTTGTATGACTCTTGGAATGCAAATTCAAGAACAACTGAACCGTCTTTTTTCAAGCCATCAGCATCTCTTACATTGTAAATGTCTGAAGAGCTTTGAGAAGGAACTAATTCTTCACCTGATTTCAAAGTATAAACTTTGTTTGTGTCTTGTTGAATTAATTTTTGTTCAAATGCTTTTTCAACATCCATAGCAATCACGACAGAAACATTTTCTGAATTTAATAAAGCTAAAGAAGGTGATTCTGCTTCTATAGCAGGATTAAAACCTTTTCCTTCTAAAATGATTTCAAATGGCATATAATCGGTATAGGCAAGATCTGCCTGTTCTTGTGCAATGGCTAATGCATCTTTTGTTTGAGCAAATGTGGTTTCTCCAGAAAAGATAATTGCCATTTGGCGAATGTTTCCATTTGCTTTTTCCTGCATGCTCATTGCTTTTTTGACAGTATCGCTATACACTTCTGTGCCTACAAGCATAACATATAAATCGCCAGAAGGATTCATTCTGAAAAACTGCTGAATCTGATAATAAGCAGATTGTCCGTTGATGTCGTAGCTTTCATCGATACCAAGAGCTTCTGCATCTTCTAGAGAAGCAATGCGTTTGATTGTATCAAATTTTAAACTTGAAGTTTCTTCACCGCTAAAAAGCAATCCTGAAACCATATCCTGCTCTGGGTTTCTTCTTCCTAATCCGCCTGATAATTTGGTAATTACTACATCGTTTAATGTACTCATAATATAAATTGTTTTAAATGTTTATGTATTTTGATTTTGCACAAAAAGGGCAAAAGAGTGGCTGTAACAAGTAGTTAAACTTGCTATTGTAAATGTTTTATGACTTGAAAATGTGATTGTGTTTTCTAATCCAAAATTTCTGGATTGTAGTTTTGAACCTTCTCTAATATTGGTTCTTTAAGTTCAGTTTTACCTTAAGCCGTGCGGTAAAATTTATCTTTTGCTTGTGAGAACAAATTTAAGGCTCAATGCTTGGTTTTCCAATTTTTTGAAGTACCAATGCCAGTAGTTTCAGTGCTTTATGCTTTTGCTTCTGTAGCAAGACCTTCGTTTATAATCGTATAAATAGTGCGTTCTGTAAGGAACAAAGTGTCTGAAAGTTCTGCAACTACAACTTTCATTTGTTTGGCTTGATTAGTGTTAATATAGTTCATAACATAATCTCTCCTTTTGTCTAATAATGTTCTGCTTCTTTTCATGATTTTTCGGTTTAGAATGTATGTTTATTTTTTTTGTTTCAAATGGCTTTGTATAGTTGTGCTGCAGTTCTTTCAGACTAAATATTGGCGCTTAAATCGACATTTCCTTCAACTTGATTTGGATTTATTTCGATTATATCTGAAGTTAGATTGTATCCGAGTTCTTCCAATTCTTCATTACTCAATCCGTTATTGAAAAGAATGTATTTCTTTTTTAAACTGTTTTCGATTAAAGTCGTTTTGTAAGCAATCTCCCAGATGAAATAATCATTTTTACTCCAATAATCATATTCGTTGGTACATTGTTTTTCTTTTACTTTAAAAGTCGAATTAGTATCAATAAGTGTATTATTGTTATTTACTGATAGTATAGATTTATCAATGCGTTGCGCAATTTCAAAAACCTTTTCATAATTTGGAGAAAGAGCACTTCCGATTGGCATTACAAGATAAAGACAAAACGAGACATCGGCTTTATAGTTTTTTTCAGAAGAGGTTTCCCAAGATATATTGTCATACTTAAACATTACTACAGGTTTTTCTATAGATGTTTTAAAAACAGCATCACTATATAAGTGAACTGTTAACGCATCAGAATTAAATTCTGTTTCAATGGCGTTTTTCTTTTCGTTATAAAATTCTTTTAAAATCATATGTTGGATTATTTTGAAGCAAATTTAAAACATATGTTTTGTTTTTGCAAACATATTACGTATAAATTTGCAGTAATTTCAGTAATATGATTTAACTGTTTGACTGTGAATATGTGTAATAGTTCCTATTTTTGTTAAGATTTGTATGCTGATAATCAGTGTTTTGTGAATTTTTTATTTAAAATTGTGATTATTAGCCATATATTGTGTAGTTTTGCAACATATACTTGAAGTTTTGCTTTAAGTAAAACATATTACATAAAACAATAAACGAGTTGAGTATGGAAATACATGATAAAATAAAACGTATTATAGACGAAATGAAGTTGAACAACAACTCATTTGCAAAGTTAATTGGAGTTACAAGCACAACTATAGATAGTATTACAATTGGAAGATTACAAGCCGATGGAGAAAGAAAAAGAACCAAACCAGGTTTTGATCTTCTTCAAAGTATTATTACACATTGTCATGTAAACCCGGATTATTTTTTTGGTGATAGTGAAGATATTTTTGCGAATAAATCTAGTAATGCGGTTAGTTTACATGTACCGAAAATTATAACGGTAAATGAAGAAGGCGATGAAAACATCAACTTTGTTGGAGTAAAAGCTCGTGCAGGATATTTAGACGGATATGCTGATCCTGAATATATGGAAAGCCTTCCTTCTTTTAGTATGCCAATGCTTAAAAACGGAACTTACAGATGTTTTGAGATTAAAGGAAATTCGATGTCAACCACAATTCATGACGGAGATTATCTTTTCGGAAAATATGTAGATAATTTTGATGATATTCTTGATGGAAGAATTTATGTAATTGTCAGTAAGAACGATGGAGTAGTGGTAAAAAGGGTTTTAAATAGAATTAGAGAAAGCGGAAAATTGATCTTAAAATCTGATAACCGAGATGGAAATTATCCGATGTATTCTATTTATGCCGAAGATATTCTTGAAGTTTGGTACGCAAGCATGTATGCATCCAGACAAATGCCCGATCCAATTAATATTTATGAAAAGCTTCATGCTCTTGAAAGTAAATATTTTGAATTGGAAGAGGCTTTAAAAAAGAAGTTGAATTAATATTAAAAAGCCTTAAAATAAAAATACCTCTTGAAATTAATGACAAGAGGTATTTTTGTAATCAGTTGAAAGAAGTTATGAGATGCTTCCTGTTCCTGTACCAGTCTGTGCCGATGCACTTCCAGTTGTTGTTACTGTAGTGGTTACAGTGCCGGACTTTACAAATGCTTCAATAGCTTTTGCTAATGCTTCAGCTGTATCTTTTCTTGCTTTATCAGATTTGTTTGAATTGTCAGAACTACTATCAGTATCAATGGTTATTTTTGAGCTTGCTTCTAATGCTTCTAATATTTTTTGTTGTAGTACAGGTGTTGCTAATGCCATTTTTTAAGTTTTTAGTAAATTTTTTAAATTGGATTTGATTGTAATTAAGTTGCCTACATTGGGACCAACTCCTTGAACAACTACAATGTTTGAAATTTCGGTTATAATATTTTCTAATTCGGTCAGAAGGTTTTTTTTTCCAGCATTAATTTTAAATTTATCATCCATTTCAAAATTTAAATCGCCTTTTTTAAAAGAAGTTTTGGTATCAGAAATAAGGGCTTCAAAACCATCTTTTATAGTTATTTTGACTTCTTTATCTTGCAAATTAAAAATAGTAGCGCCTTCATTAATACTGATATATTGGCCATTGATATTGAAACTGTTTTTAGAAATTTCTTTCCCGTTTTCATCATAAAAAGAAGCGCTGATGTTTGGTTGTCTTCCTAAAAATTCTATCTGTGCAATGTTTTTATAAGAAGGCTGTGTGGTTGAGGTTGTATCAGTATTTCCTGCTTCTTTTTCTTTAAACAACATTTGAAACTTATCAGCATCAATATCAATTTCCAAGTATTGATTATTATCATTTTTGAAACGAATGAAATTGCGTTCTACTTCAGAAAATTGCGAAATAAACGCTCTAGTTTCAACCCCATCAATAATTGAAGCCAAAACCCAGCTGTATTTTTTAGGGATTGTAATAATTCCTTGTTCCAGATCTTGAATAGAAGCTTTTAGACGCACATTTTTAATAATGGCGCCATCAGCTCGCATAATATTTACGGTATAAGCATCTTCTGGATTATGGAGAGATTCTTCTTCTTTGTTTATTTCGATAACTTTGGCAGCAAAAGTTTCAATATTCTGATTACTGCTGGCAACATTTTTTATTAAATCTTTTATATTTCCCATTTTCAATTTTTATACAGATTCGACTCTTCTTCCTAAATAAATTTTCTGTCTATAGCCGTTTTCGCCATAACTGCGTTCTACTTTTTCAACCTGAAAAGTTCCATTTTTTTCTTTATCTTTTGCATTTTCAAGAATCACTTTATCTGTCGGACGCACAAATGGTTCTCCAAAAGTCAGTATATAACCTTCAAATCCGTTTGGTTTAGACTGCATTGCTCGCAAAGCGCCGTATTGATACAATTCTGAAGCGATTTCTGTTGTTGTTTTATCAAATAAGGCTGGATCATTAGGTAAATTTTCATTATCGCTATGTAAAACATGTGTTTTTAAAAGCTGGCCGTTAGGATCTCCTAATTCGATATAAATTGGACTGTTTGAATTCTTAAAGTATTTTTCAACTCTAGTTCGTGTATTTTTGCTGGATTCGTTGACAACAACCAATTTATCTTCGATAATATTATGACGAAACCTGAAATTGACTCTTCCAGAAAAACCGCCTGAAACTGCTTGAATGGCTTTGTTTAATTGTGAAGCAAGAAGATTTAAACCTTCATTAATCAGTTTTTTTACAAGAGCGCCAGCCAATGGGCTTTTAATAAAATTACGATCAATAAAACCTGATAATTCATTGGCGGTGTGTTGCTGAGGATTATTGGTAATCGTAAGAACTGGACCAGCTATTTCGGTTTTAAAATAGGTGTAAACTCCCTTGTCTTTTAGCATTTCAAAAACTTGAGCCAAACTATGATTTCTGCTGACAATAATGTTTCCAATATTTTCATTTAGCGCATTGACTTTAAAAGGCAGTTTCAGTTCTCTGATTCTTTTTTCGAAAAATGTTTTAGGATTAAAATTGTCAACATTGGTGGCTGGATTAACAGCAACAAAATTAAGATTGTCCTTTTTATCCTGGACATTGTTGTCTTTTACGGCTTTTACTTTTTTAAAAGCATACATTGCATCTTCGCAGGTTATTACAGCATTAGTATCTGATTGAACTCCTGTAATGTATCCTCTAAAAGCAGGCTTGTAGTCGCCATCGTATCCTAAGAATATTTCGATATAACTTTCAAGTTTAAAGAAATCATGGATTGTTTTTTCTCCTCCGCTGGCATTTGTAAACAGACTTTGATCAAATCCTTTTGTATCAGTATACACTTTCTGTGGCATTACAATAGTTGCCGTATCGGTAAGTGATTTGTACGAACTATTTATGTTTACGTTCTTTACATAATTAAATTCATAAAATTTAGGCGTGGGAATAAGGCGTACAGTTTCGTAAACTTTAATTTTGGCATTGAGTTTAAGCATTGTCTCTAATTATTAGTTCGACAGTTTCATCTGATGTGGCGCTGGCCGTAAATTTTTGAATATTTTTTGTTCCCGAAATAGAAGGAATCGAATAAGAATCAATAACTAATTCATAGATTCCAAATCGGTTCAAAATGGCATGTGTTACTCTTAAGGAATATGGAGCATTAAGGAATTGTTTTAATAAAAACAGCTTCTCTTTTGGATATTCATCTCCTGTTTCATTGGCAATCAGTCCTTCAATAGAAATGCTGAAATCGCCATTTGTAATATGTTCCTTAATGGTTGAATCTCTTCCTTCAACATTTTCTTTTTTAATTATTTTAGAACGGCTTAGATTTACAGTAACAGCGTCGACTCTTAAACTTGGCAGATTAAGATCATTTTTTGCGAGAGGTTCAAAAACCAAAGGAGCGAAAACGCGAAGATTAAATTCGCCGCCAGTTTTGTCAATAATAAAATCTTTCGATTCAGATTCGTTATAATTAATACCGCTGTATTCGATGTCTTTGGCTTCTAAAATTTCGTTTACATTAAAATTGAATTTCATAATGATTTTGTTTTTTATTTTTTAGTTTGAAAATGTTTTAGCAAAAGCTGCCATCATAGTGTTTTCCATTCTGTTGTCATTGTGTTTTTGCAGCCAGAGCGCTTCCTCAAGAAGTTTATAAAATTCATCCATAGTAAGTTTGTATGGATCGACCTGAAAAGCATATCGAATAAGAGCAGCCGATTTCTTAAACTCATCTTTTTGAGGTGTTGAGTCTATGTTGAATTCACTATCTTTTTTGATTATTTCGATGATTGAGTTTCCTGAAGCAAGCATGAACTCGTCATTATAATTTTCTTTCTCAAGTAGGCATTCTTTAAATAAAAATAGAATCGCTTCATGTGGATTATCTTTGTATAAGTTTTGATATTTTAGATAGATTTCGAAAGTTGGTTTTTTACAATAAGCTGTAATTGATTGATTATCAGAAGTAAGTTTTAATATCTGACCGTATTTTTCTTTAAGGTTTTGGATAAATATTTCGTCTGTCATTATTTTGTTTTTATAGTTTAAATACAGCTGTCTTTGCTTTCTTTTTTTATGATTTCAGCTAAACTTTCACTTTTTTCAATTGAAGTTGAAGGAGTAATATTGAAGTTTTCAATAAAAATGCTACCTGAGGATGTTGATTCCAAAGGATTTTTAAAGTTGCTCATGTCTGGTATTTTAGGCGTTTCTCCTAAATCTTTCGGCACGTAATCCATGATTGATAAATATTTAAAAGTTGATATAATTATTTGAATGATTAATGCAATTAAAGTGCTGACTTTTAGGAAAGTTTCTTAAAAGTAAATTCTATAATCGCGTGTTTTTGGGAGCTCTAATAGATGAATTAGAGTATGTAAAAGTAGAATATGTGAAGCCGAAAAAAGAATAATTAGCACTTGGTTTTCAGTAGTTTCAGTAGAAAAAAAACGCTATGTTTTTGTAAAAAAAAACACCCAGAATCAATGGGGGATTTATATTCCTCTAATGATCCTGGGATATTTTTATTTTGAGTAGAACAATTTTCAATTTCTACAAACCTCTGTTACATCTCTTCTTCAGAAAACAGTGGAATAATACTGGATAACGCAGCTGATAAAAATAAACCTGCCAATTTGATTCTATTGATTGTTATCAATGATAATCCTGCATCTTGTAAAAGGTCGAATTTGGTGTCAATTAATCCTGTCAAAACAATTAAAAGACTAATAGCTACAGTAATTTTTGCTTTGTTCATAATAATTAATTTAAAATGTTTTTTGTGATTTGTTTTTTCATTTTATCTATAATTACCAAGTTGTTAAGGCAGATCTAACCCATGTATTTGTTGCTGTACACACATATATGTAATTTGCTGTTACTCTTATTTCTCCTAAATTACCAGTATCTGTTGAACTAGTTGGCGCTGTGTTTAAAGTATCTAGTTTATATGATTTTGCACTAACAGCACCTTTCAATATGGTTTTGGTAATAGTATTATTTCCTAAAGTAACGGAGTTATTTCCTGCACCTACAGCAAAGTTTCCAATTACTATCTCGTTAGAGCCAGCATCTTCTGAAGGCATTGCTCCGGATCCTAAAAATATTGAGCCCTCACAAGAAAGGTTGTCTCCATTTTTAGAGGTGTATCTACCTGCTTGTATTCCAAGAGCAATATTCCAAGAACCAGCAGTCATATTTTTTAAAGCAGTACGTCCAATAACTGTGTTAGATGAGCCATCAGTATTAAATTGCAAAGACTCTTCGCCAATAGCAATATTTCCATTCCCATTTACAGTATTCATCATTGCCCATGATCCTATCGCTAAATTTGAGAAAGACTGATTGTTAGATAGTGCTGAATACCCAATAGCTACATTACGACTACCAGAAGTATTGGCCATCAGAGAACCATAACCAAGTGCGACATTCTCATTTCCAGTCGCATTTAAATATAGAGCGCCATGCCCCAAAGCTGTATTATCTCTACCTTCAGTATTATTCAATAAAGAGTAGCCACCAATGGCTGTATTGTATTGTCCTGTTGTATTAGCTCTTAATGCGGAATGCCCAATGGCAGTATTGCGATCTCCTGATGTGTTATTTAGCAAGGTATCCGTTCCGTATGCAATATTGCCAACACCAGACGAAATATTCATCATTGAATTAGGACCAAAAGCGACATTATTTAATGCATTGTTGCCTGCTGTACTGGTAATAGATGAGTTGTTAATCCATAATCTAGTTGGATTTCCTAAGTTATCAGTTAAATTTCTAAATGTTCCATCAAGTGCTAACCCATCTGCAACTTTAATTGCTCCATCAGGAATTGCAGCAGTTAATTCTATATTTCCTTCACCAACAATCGATTCTCCATTAATAGTTTTAAAATCGTCAGTAGTTGCTAATATGTAATTACCTGCTGTTTCTTTATTTGGAAAAAACAGTTCAGTATTTACTATTGGATTTGCTGATGAATTAATCATCATATATTTCCCTGTAGCAGTATTTTGATTAGTTATCTTTAGCTCTCCATCTTTCATAGATATTGATACTGCTTTTTTCAAATCAGTATCAACATTATTCAATTCCAGCATTTCTCCACTTAAATAAAATCTGGAGTAGCCATTATGTGAGTTACTTAAGATTCCAGCTTCTCCATTTATGAGAGCAGCGCTTCCAGCGTCCATTACTTGTTGTAAAGTAGGAGCACTGCTGATATCACCTGTTCCAATAATAGACTGACCATTGATGGTTTTGAAATCGTCTGTAGTTGTTAAAACGTAAGATCCATCATTGCCTGTAGGTGCAGGGAAAGAGATGGTATTATTTCCAGTAGGCGGTAAAAAATTTACTGTGGTAATTTTACTCCTATCTATCGAATTTGTTTGGTTAAGAGAGAATATTCCTGAAGTCATTTCTATTGAAGCCTCTTTGTCATCACCTCTATTTGTTAAATTATGATAATTTTTCCCCATTTCATGAGAAGAAAAAATATTATAATTTGCAGCACTTCTAATAGTTGTTCTGCTATTTACAAATTCACCTTCGCCCTTTAAAATATCCACGGTAGCGTTTCCTGAATTTTTTGTTCCTGTAGTATTGGCATTTACAATTCCTTGAAGAGATAAATCTTCAGTAGTAGCCAAAGTTTTTGTTTGTCCTTCTTCTGTAATTGCAGGCATTAAAACAGTTGTGTAATTTGCTGTGGTATTTGGATTCAATTTTAAAGTAGAATAGTTATTTGAATTTGAATTGCCAAATCCTACCCCATCAGCAAATAAAGCTGTAGTTTCTCCTGTAGTTAATTTAGTAATTTCAATTAAATCACTTTTTAAAGAAACTATTTCATTCTTATCTGGAGTGTACTCATTTGAGCGTTTTATCTCTACCAGTTTTGGCGTAATTGTATTTTCATACGTATCTCCATCTTCACTGCTTTTAAATAATGCCTCAAGATATGTTTCGTTTCCAGTTTCTAATACTTTTTGTAAATCAGGAGAACTTACATCATCTAAATCGCTTAATAAAGCAATTGTTCCTGTTTTAGGCTGAATTGTTTGGATAAAATGCCCTTGCTCAGAATTATCAAATTGTAAAAAACTTGAATTGCCATCAATTGTGGTATGTCTTATTTCATTGTTTTCCAATTGTAATGTGCTTCCTCCGAAATGAGAAACAGTGATCTGTCCTTTATTTTCAATATATACAAGACCATCCGTTCCTACTGTGTGGAAACCTTGACTAGATAAAGAAGAATTTGTACCATTGTTTCCTCTAAGAAGAACCCCCATATTGTTATATGTAGTGGTAGCTCCTCCATTTGACTCAAAAATCATTTCTTTAGTTGAGGTATTTCCATTAGCTAAAGTTTGATCTAAATTTTGTAATCCGCCTTCTTCAATCGTAATATCTCCATCACCTATAACAGATTCTCCATTAATCGTTTTAAAATCAGGTTTGTTAAGTAATTGGCTAAAGCCAGATTCACTATTCCAATCTGTGTTTACTTGTGGAGCATGTGCGTTTATATCGGCAATGTGATCATTTAAAGCAATTTTATCTGCTTTTGCATTCAATAATTCGTCTATTCCTTCAACATCTTTTACTGGAACTTTGTCTAGTTTATGTCTAAACGAATCCCAAGTGTCCCAGAATTGCTGTTGAGAAGGTTTTAAAGTGGTTTTGAACCAGTTTTTTATGGTATTTAATGTTTGTATAGCCATGATAATAATGTCTAATTAAGTTGTTGTTTTTGGATTTTTTAGGGGTTTGATTTCTGATTTAGAAAATTTTTCAAATAGTTTTTGTCTGGAATTTTAGGTATTTTTCTAATACCTTTTGATAATACATAACTCATAGTGGTATTTGTTATAATTGAATTAATAATATGTTCTTCTGGAAATGCTTTAAGAATAACAGGAGTAGATTTCTTTATGCAAAAGAGATGCTGTTATTTAATTTTGAGGATGTAAAAGTAGGTTAGAAGAACACTAAAAAACGAAAAAAAAGACCTCTGTATTCTGTAGTTTCAGTAGAATATAAAACCGTTAACAATTAAGAGATTTTGTCTCTCATTGTTAACGGTTTTATTTAAAGAAAAAATATTTGGGTTCTTAAATTATTGAATTGATGCAATGGCCTCCTTTTTTCCAATACTGATAATCTACAGCCCAAAGAAAATAGACAAGGACCCAACCTGCACCGGATAATGTTTTATCTTTCTGATTTTTACCAAGTGCGCTTGAAATTGTTTCGCCTTTCATACCAAACTGATAGCCGGTTTTCTTTCGCAAAAATGTATTCCAAAGAGTACGAAATTCATAATTTGCAAAAATGTCCAAACCAATTGCACCAGTAAAAAAATATTGATTTAGAGTTCTGAGAAAGCCTTTTGCTCTTGCATTTTTTAAAACAACTACAATGATGTTTAATGCTGTCAAAGGCAAAAATAAGATAACAGCAATTAGATATAGTATTAATCCCATTTCTTAATTGAATCTTCCTGAGTTATCTTCTTCTAAAATATAATTTCTAAGAATATCACTCAAATTCATAGGTGTGTTGAGCATTATATTTGAAACATAATCAAAAGCTGGTTCAGTAAGAAATTTTTCTTGTAAATTTTTCACATTGCCATTCTCATCTTTGTGCTCAACATAATCTGGATTTGCTACAGGATTAAAATTTTCATCGCGAACAAGAATAGTTTGCTGATTATCAATATGCCATTCAGGAACTTCTTTTTTTAATAATTGGCTGACATTTTCACCATCTTTAAAGTAAGAAATTGTATAATACAAGTCTAATAATTGTAAGTCAAAATTAAGAACTATTCCTGCTATTTGAATTTCTCTTTCTATAGTTTCAAATACTGGACTGTTTGAAATTTTTTGGACAATTTTTTGTGTTTTCATTTTTTTTATAATTTTATAATTGATGTTGAAATGTTTGTGTAAGATGATCCAGAAATTGCATTCATGCCATTTTCATTATATGGATCTTCGTAAGAGAATGTAATACTTGGGTCAAGTGATATTATTGAATCATTGAATTTTAAATTTCCGTTACCATTGTAACCTGTGTAACTATAGGTTTGCAGAGGGTAAGATCTATAAACTGTATCAATAATATTTCCTTTCATATCATATGAATTTTCTTCATATGATAAAATTGACCAAGAATTAATTCCATCAGATGCTGTGGTAATAATAATAGGGATTTCATAAGACCTTAAATTAGTTGATGTTGCACCTGTTCGTTGTATTCCATACATTTTAATTTTGCTTTCACCGCCAAATTTGCAGTTCATCCCTTTTAAGTAAAATTCAAAAACTACATTGTCTGGAAGATAAAATCCAGGTTCAACAGGCAGATATCCATCTTCGTATTGATCTACAGTTTTTAGCAAATAATTGCCAGTTTCAGCAGATCCGAATGCATTCATTATTGAAGATGCAAAAGAGGACATGGTTGTACTGTAAGGGCTATAACTATTTGTAACGTTACTAGTTTTCGAATTTCGATAAGTAGTCTGTAGATATTTTACTGCATCTGATTCATCTATTATTTTTTTGCGAGTAGAACCTGTCGAATGATATAAATTTCCTTGTATATCTCGTTCGATTGCTCCACTTTGAGGAACAGTAGTTAATGTTCCATTTGGAATAATAAGAGGAGCTTTTGTAGCAGTTCCATAACAAGTATTTACAGCATCATAACAAATTGCCAAAGTTCCGCTCTTATTAGGAAGTGTCAATAAATTAGAGTTCACATTATTTAGGTCATCCATTAAGGTAATACCACCACTTGCAGATCCGTTAGAGTTAAAGTGTACTCCATTTTTATTAACATAAAAAAGTTTAGTGCCAGATGTATTGTATATAGTAAATCCAAGATAATTCATGACACTTTTTGCTTGTCCTAAATAATCAGTTGTAGAAATGTCATTGTTCCAAATTAGAGGCAAACGTCTCAGCCAATTCCACCAATTAAACAGTTTGGAACGACTAACAACTTTATTATCTTCTGTAACCGAAGTTGTTATTTGTGTTTCTGCATCAGTTGCAATTGTTGCCGTAAGCTTAATTTCATTTAATTGTTTTCCCATTTCGGCAGTAAGAGCCTTTGTAATGCCGCCAGTAGTGAAATCATTTACCAAAATAGTGTCAAGTGACATTTGCACTTGTTCAATAGCATCTACAATTTCCTGAATCGTGTCAAGATCAACATTATCAGAAGCAAGTAAAGTATTAATGCTATCAATCTGATTTTGTAAAACAGTTCCCTGTTCAGCACTTAGTATAGATTCTGAACCTCCAGTAGTCAAATCGTTTATTATGGTTAAATATTGGCTAGCAATTTTAGCTAGATCATTTAAAGGAACATATCCGCCAGCAACACCTTTTTGCGATTTGTCTTCTTTGCTGGCTTCTAATTGCTTACCCATTTCGGCAGTTAAAGCTTTTGTAGTGCCTCCCGTTGTTAAATCATTTACCAAAATAGTGTTCAATGACATTTGAATCTGTTCAATCGTATCAGCAATTTTTTGAAAAGTATCAAGCTCAGGATTATCAGAAGACAATAATGTTTTGATGCTGTCAATTTGGTTTTGTAAAATAACTCCTTGCTCAGCTGAAAGCATTGATGTTGTACCGCCAGAAGTAAGATTATCTACAATCTCTAAATACTGATAAGCAATTTTTGAAAACTCATCTAAAGGAGCATAACCTAAAGCGATACCTTTTTGTGATTTATCTTCCTTAGCTGCGAAAAGTTCAGAATGAGCTGTATTGTCATTTTTATGTTCGTCTAGCTCTGATTTTTCTGCTTTTGCATTTAGAATTGATTCAAGTTCTTCAACATCTTCTAAGGGAACTTTCTCCAATTTATGACGGAAAGAGTCCCAAGTGTCCCAGAATTGATTTTGAGAGGGTTTCAAACCTGTTTGAAACCATTTTTTAATGGTATTTAATGCCTGAATTGCCATGTTTAAATTGTAATTATAAGGTTTTGATAATTCAACTCTTATTAGGTATTGAAAATGACTTTACATATAAGAATCATTTTTAGAGTTGAGTAAATAATTTTTGAGAAAGATTTTTTCGATAGTAAACAATCAAAATTACTCTTGTCGGGAATTTTAGGCATTTTCCGTATGCCTATTGAAAATAAAAAATCCATAACGGTTATTTTTAAGTTGATTAATAATAAAAGTCGAGTGGTATTTTTTATGAATTCAAAGACACAATTGCAATGAGGTAAAAAAATGCAATGTGATTATTTGTTTTTGGAAGAAGCAAAAGTAGGAAAAAGAATATGTTTTTGATTGAAAAAAGTCGATGGTTTTCAGTAGTTTCAGTAAAAAGAAAACCTGCTGAAACTACTGAATTCAAAGGCGTTGTAATTTTAAAAACATAAATGATGGGCGTACTTTTGTCTCCAGAAAAAACGTTTCATTATGAATAGAAATACAGTTCACAATTTCAATATTTTAATAAAAAATAATTCTTCTTTAGAAAGCTCTGAAGATTTAACAAAAAGCTTTATAAAAGAATTTGCTCAGGTTTCAAAAGAAATCAACGAGCAAAAAGATATCGTACAAATTTGGCAGGAGCAAAATGCTTCAAATAATGTCGTAAACAATACTTTAGACTCGGCGGGAGAAGGCGTTTTCGATACCAATGCTGCAATTAAAACAGTCCCATCGTTTAGCAATACTTCTTCGGCTTCGGGGTCAAATTTATTTCCTGGATCAACGCTTAATGCTTCAATCGGAGGAGGCGCTTTTGATAGTACTGAAAGTACAAGTATGAGTTCTTTCGGATCAACTGGCAATACTCTTCCGGTTTCAGAAGCAGAAAATACAGTTTTAAGCAATGCATTTAGTCAGATTTACGAAAGTATCGATACAAAACAAATGCTGATAGTACCACAAATGCTTCAATCAAATAACAATGAACCATCGATGGAACTTATCAAAGCCGAAATCAAAAAGAAATTAGATCAGGCAATTAAAGAAAATAATCCTGAAGCGATTCAATATTGGACACGTATTAGCAAAGCTTTTGAAGAAGGTGCAATAGCAGTAGATTTCATTGATAAACCAAATGAAATTTTGTTTACAGAAATGTATTTTGCGCTTCAAAAATGGCATCTTCCTGTAATTGGCGAATCTGAATTCAATAATGTAAACTGGGAAGACGTCAAGGAATTAATGATTTTAAAATTATTAGAATTATCCAAAGAAAATGAAGATTCCCGTATAAAAGCCTATTATAAAAGATTGATCTCTGAAATTAAAAGATCGGATATTGATATTAATAAACTTTTTTCAGAACATGATGAGCTTTTTATACTCCTAAAATCTGTTTTTCCACAACTTCCAAGTAAAATTACTATTCAAACAAGAAAAGAAATATATCCGAATCTAAGCCCTAAAAAGGTGTATCCAGATATAGGTGTGCAAAGTATTTATTATATCTGGTCGGAAACATTACTGGACGAAGTGGAAATAAAATATGCACAAGGTGAAAAGAGAAGAAATAAAGAAAAAAAATATCCGAAATTAAAAGAAGGCCAGTGGTATGATTTTGATAGAATTGATTATCCAGATAAAAGCGGCTCTACTTTCTGGAATGCTTCCATATACAATACAATGAATGCTCAACATTATTTGTATAATACAATTGCACAGCGTCATGCTTACTACAAGTTTGTCGATGCTTATTTAAAAACTAAAGGAATTATATCAGAATGGTTTGATGCTGCAGCAAGAGTTACAATGGGCTCTATAGCATCCGCAATAGATGGAGAAATTGCATTAGGATCTGCCGAAATGATGAATTTATGGTATTTATCCGATAAGAGCGATGAGTTTTTGAAAGGAGGTAATAAATATCTCTTTGCAGAAAACATGAATAATGTAAAACTGCTTTTAGAAGGAAAAGGTAGATTAAGTGGTGAATTTATTGATGCAAAAGGAAATAAACAAAGTTTTAAAAATCTAACTAAACAAGAATTAGATTTTAAATTAGTAGAGTTTGAACAAACTATGGTTCAGGATTATATAAACTCTTCTTTTCAAGATTTAGATATTAATCTAATGAAAAAAACATTAAGTGAAGCTGGTGTTACTGGAAATGATGAATTAGATGAAATTGTCGCAGAAATTAACGAAAATTTTACGCTTTGGATGGCTCCCGATCTAACACAGGATATTATGGAAAAGTATTTTACGGTAGACGGAAAAATAACCTTCAATTTCGCAAAATATGATGACAGGGTAAAATTGGGCCAAGTTATGGTAAAAGAATTGTATTATTTGAAACTAAGCGACACTTTTAAAGCAGAAAGCCTCGATAAAATCATCAAAAAGCCTCAAAATTATAATGCTGAAACAGAAGAATACTTTATCATTAATCAAGAGAATGCTGTAAAAGAGCAAGTAAAACATCTGAAAGAGTATAAAATATTAGAACGATTAGAGAGAATAAAAGCAAATATAGATAAGGGTGCAATTAATAGTAAAGGATTTAATAAAGTTAAGGATGATGTAAAAAAATCTATTAATGAAGAGATTAAAAAGTCAATAAATGCTATAAAGGGACAAATTAAAAAATCATTGTCAGATATTGGTGACGAAGTTTCAGAAGTGGCTATTACCATTGATAGCATACTTTATAATGATTTGAAAGAACTTTATGAGTACCTAAAAAAGGAACTTGAAATAACAGAAAGTAAAAAAAATGGTAATCAAGATTATACTGATTTAGTAGAAAACTTATTTAATGATATGAGCGAAATTCATGAAATAAGTGAAAAATTAAGAAAAAAAATAGCGAAAGAGATTCAAAAAACAGTAGAAGTAGTGAAAGAAGAAGGCAAAGGATTGCCAGATAAAATTGCTGTAAATGCTTTGGTTAAAACGGCAGAACATATTTACCCTGGAGTTGGAAAACTTAGAGATGGTAAAAAGAAAATATCATTTGAAAAAAGTTACGAAGAAACGGTTGCGATTCTCTTATATGAATTCGCAATGGGTGAGGGACCAGAAATCCGTAATTTTGATTACCATCAGCATAAATTTGCACAACAGCTCTTAAAAGGTAGAATGATGGAAGAAATTATGGATGAGACTTTAAAATTATTGCGACAAACCAATTATGATTTTGAAAACAAACCTGATAGTAAAGATTTGAAAATTGATTTAGAGTTCAGTCCAACTTTCGAATATGCTATTGAATCAATAGACAAACATTTAAACTCTAATTTAGCACAAATATTTATTGGTGGAGCTTTCGCTTTAGTACATATTCGAAACAAAAAAATTGAAGGATATGTCTTTAACCAAACAGGAAGAAGATCCTTTATACTTCACATAGCAGGTGATATAGAAAGGAATAATGAAGGAGGAAAAGAAGCCAAACTATCAACAATCAAACAAAGGATTTATTTTACTTTTGAGCTTCCATAAAAGTAGTATATTGCAGGAAAATTAAAACAAATGAAAATAAAAATAGCACTGTTTTTTTTAATTATAGTTTACGGATTTACTTCTTGCCAAAAAGAAGTTTTAGGAAAATACTATAATATCGAAGACGATAAAGCAGTACATTATGTAGATTTTAGGGCTGACGGTACTTTTTATCATTATTATAAAAAGGATACAGTCGAGAGAAGCCATTCAGGGAACTGGACCCGAGAAGACAATAAAATTCATATTCTAAACTGGGAAGAATACAGTAAGGAATATTTAGAAATTATATCTGGTATGGGAAAAGCAGAATTTGGCAGTACACTTGGCAATCAGATTTTTTGGATACATGGGGCAAGACTTGATATTACCCCAGACGGGAGTAATAATGCAGATTACATAAAAGAAGAAGATGTAGAAGAAGTAAGGGCGGAAAGAAAGAAAATAGAAGCAGAAAGAAAAGCCTATCTAAAAGATAAAGACACTTTTTATTATCCTAATAGCAAGACCATTAAAGCGATTGGAATCATAGAAGATGATGCTAAGAATTATGATTGGAAACACTTTTATCCTACAGGAGAGTTAGAATCGCAAGGAGGGTATTCATCAAATAAAAAGATGGGTATTTGGAAAAATTATTACAAGAATGGCCATTTGAAAGAATTAGGAGCATTTCAGGACAGTTTAAAAGTGGGAATGTGGGAGTATTATCATGAGAATGGAAAATTAAAAGAGAAAGGAATTCAGATCAATATAGAAAAAGCAGGATTAAATGAAATACCCCAAAATTTTAGTTCTAAATATTATATAACCCAAAAAAGAGGAATCTGGAAATACTATAATGTTGATGGAAAATTAATTCGGACCAAAGAATTTCCTTCTAGAGAAAAGGCATATGACAGTCTATATTTAACATGGAGTGAAAATAAGGATAAGCAAAGTGTTATTTTTCAACGTGAAGAACTTATTAAAAAAGAAGACAAGTACTATAAGGATTATAAGGCTTCATTAAAAAATAAGTAGTATTTAAACTGATTGGCACAATAAATCTATACGGTTCAATAGTAAAAACCTCCAAAATCAATTTTGATTTTGGAGGTTTATTTTTAAAGCCTCAAATCATATCGCTCCTCAAAAAACGTCTTTCCCCATTCCTCAACCTCTTCCGATTTCGTCAATTCGAACCCCATCATTTTATACATTCGAAGCGCTTTGTCTTGCATGTTTGTAGTAAGCAGGAAAACATTTTTAAACTTTTTCTCTTTGCAAAAATCTACAGCTTCAGTCAATAATCTTTTGCCAATTCCAAGGCCTCTAAAAGCAGAATCCAGAAGAAACCACCTCAGTTGGGCTTCTTCGTTTGGCTGATGCACAATGGCAACACATCCCACAATTTTATTATTGTATTCTGCCATCCAAATTCGGTCATTTTCTGGAGAATATTTTTCTAAGAAATCGTAAAAAGTCTTGATCACATATTTCTCAAAATCAGTCGAAAAATTATATTCTTTGCCATAAATAGCACCATGCAGATGAATAATGTAGCCAATATCTCCTGGCGTTATTTCATGGCGATACGTAATATCTTCTCGCGCTATTTTATTTTCTGTCAGCAGATTTCGTACAGTATTCATTGAATCAACTAAAATTTCTTTTTCTGAAGAATTTAGTTTCTCAATTTTACCTTCAATCTTGTTTTCAGATTTAGCATTTAAAACGCTTAATAATTCAGTTCCAGAATCTGTCAATTTAATGTCAAAAGCGCGTTTATCGTCTTCTGAAGCAACTCTTTCAATTAAGTTTTCTTTTAAAAAACGTTTCAAAATTCGGCTTAAATAACCTTTGTCGAGATTTAAAATTTCAGTGATTTTCTGTGCTGTTATGGTTTTGCTTTCGCTGATTTCATAAAGGATTCGTATTTCTGTTAAAGAATATTCGCTATCTAAATAATGTTGACTTAAGATATCTAAATGTGCCGTATAAAATCGGTTGAAACTTCTGATTTTTGAAGTTGTAGTATTCATGATTAAAATAGTGTATTGTTGAGGTACAAATATATAAATTTAGTTGCTTTTGTCAACTAGTTTTTGATTTTTATTTTTTTGGAAAGAATTTTGAAAAGAATAAACCCATCTTAATGCATTCTCATTAATTATTTGTTAAGCACTTTTTCTGCTTTTTGTAAGAGAAAGATTGTTATACCAAACAAAATATTTCATTTTTTACGCGAAATACTGCAAACCCTTATTTTTCAGTTGGCTTTTGACTTCAAATGTTAATAATATGTTTCGTTTTAGAAAGGTTTTATTAATGTAAACGTAACCTAATCGACCTACCCTCAGCTTTAATTTTGGAGACATATAAGAAGAAACCAATACTTTGTATATGCCAATTTTAAAACAACAGGATCATTATCAAGACAAAATCAGAAAAAGTGTTTTGGCTCACACTTTTGATTTGATTAATCATAAAATAATGAATCATGTATAAGAAGTTTACAGACGAAGAACTTGTCGAATTATTAAAATCGGGCAAGGATAAAGCTTTTGATGAACTTTATTTTAGGTATCGAGATCTGCTTGTTCGGTTTGTATATCTCCGAATGAAATCAATCGCCATTTCAGAAGAAATTGTGCAGGAAGTTTTTACCTCTATTTGGGAAAGACGCAAAATAATTGTAATCCAGAAAAGTTTTGCGGCGTACATCTACACTTCGGTTCGCTACATGACTTTAGATTATATCAAATCGCATGAAGTTACCGATCAATACATTCAAGAAGTTTTAGAAAAAAACACTGTTTCGCAAACCAGTTATAATGCGATCGAAGATTGTATCTATTATGACGAGTTGCAAAAAGCGGTTGATGAAGCGGCATCATTACTTCCTAAAAAATCAAAAGAGGTTTTTATTCTCAGCCGAGTAAAACAGTACACCAATAAAGAAATCGCCGAAGAATTGAATGTTTCCATTGAAACGGTAAAATACCATATTACTTATGCGCTGAAATTCATGCGCACCTATTTAGGCGAATTCAATTAAAAGTAAACTTCAGATTAAGAACCCAACTTTTTTCTTAACAGAAGCGTAACCTTTTGCGCCTACCTAAAATTACAATTCCCAAGACATACTAGTATAGACATAAAGAAATTATAATGCCTGAAAATTCAAATAACGAAATCAAAAATTTTTTAGAAGGAAAGTATTCCCCAAAAGGACAAGAAATGTGGAATAAATGGTACGATCGTACAGATGATTTTTTTGATAATATGGAACTGGTTCAATCAGACCGCTCAAAACTGAAAAAAGAATTAAGACAAATAAAGAATACCAATAAAGTTATTTCACTTCAATATAAAAACTGGGCTGTTGCAGCTTCTTTAGTTTTCCTTGTTGGATTATCTGTGTTTTTCTATTCGACAAAAAATGCTGCAGAAAGCAAACAGTTTGCAGTAAAACTAGGCGAACATGCTCAGATAAAATTAAGTGATGGAACAAAAATCTGGCTGAACGCTGGAAGTGTTCTTAAATATCCGAAGGAATTTAAAGGAGATACTAGAGAAGTGTATTTGAGCGGAGAAGCTTTTTTTGACGTAGCCAAAGACAAGAAACATCCTTTTATTATTCATACCAATAAAATGGATACCAAAGTTCTCGGAACCAGTTTTAATGTTCAAGCTTATCCAGACCAGACCACACAAGAAGTTTCGGTGGCAACTGGAAGAGTAAACGTGAAATCGACTGTTACAGAAGAGAATGTATATGTAACTCCAGGACAGAAAGTGGTTTTTAAATCGCAAGATAATAAGCTTCAGGCTTTTAAAGATGTTCCGGTTAATACCATTTCGTTATGGCGAAAAAATATTATGGTTTTTGAAGAAACGCCTCTACCAGAAGTTGTAGCCACGATCAATCGCAATTATAACGTTTCGATCGAAGTCAAAAACAAGAGTTTAAACGATTTAAAGATTAGCGCTTATTTTAAGGAACTGACTGCCGATCAAGTGATTGTGTTGGTGTGCAACATCATCAACGCTCAATACAAAATGGATTCTGGGGTTTATAAAATCGAATAATTCTTTAAGCAATAAAAATAAAACTACGTAGCAAACTAATAAACAAAACAATTACACTAAATCTAAAAACTATGAATGAAAAACAAATGCGGTATGCCAGCATAAGGACAATAGGAGCAAAATTATTCCTGTTTATGACTTTGTTTTTTGCTGCACTAACAGTAAAAGCCGGGAATGTTGACATTAACAAAAGAGTCACTTTAAAAGTTGATAATGAGAGTATAAAAAATATATTTCAAAAAATTGAAAATCAGGTTGATGTGCATTTTATGTACGAAAGCAGCCAAGTAAACGCTAATCAAAAATTAAGTTTAAAACTGAATAATGTAACGCTAGAACAGGCGTTGGATAAAATTTGCGGCAATGTGCTTCGATATGAGATTGTGAGCAACAATATTGTAATCAAGAAGAATCAGAAAGTTGCTTCTGTCGATCAGAATAAAATTATTGTTTCGGGAACTGTTTTTGGCGGAGATGATAATATGCCATTGCCAGGAGTTGGAATTAAAGATAAAGGTTCTGACGTAGCAACAGCAACAGATTTTGATGGAACATTTAAATTAGAAGTAAATGCTTCTGAAGCCACTCTTATTTTTTCTTATGTGGGTTATATAACGCAAGAAGTAAAAGTTACGAGTTCACAAAATATCACGGTAAAATTAGCAGCTGACGTAAAACAGCTTCAAGAAGTTGTAGTAATGGGTTACGGTAGCGTAAAAAAGAATGAAGTTTTAGGAGCCGTTGGTTCTGTTTCTATGAAAGAAACTTCAAGCAGAACCTACAATAACGCCGCTGAATTATTGCAAGGAACGGTTGCCGGAGTTACGGTAATTAACGATGGTGGTGACCCAACAGCATCGCCAACAATCAACATTCGCGGTATTGGATCTTTGAATGCCGAAACACCTTTAATCGTTTTGGATGGAATCATTTACAGCGGTTCTTTAAATACTATAAATCCAAATGATATTGCTTCGATAAATGTTCTAAAAGATGCGGCTTCTGCGGCAATTTATGGAGCAAGAGCTTCTGGGGGAGTAATTTTAATTACTTCTAAAAAAGGAATTTCAGATAAAATTAATGTGAATGTAAACTATCAAGGAGGTTTTCAGAATGTAGCGAAAAAATTAGAGGTTTTAAATGCTGCAGAATATGCTGATGCTATGAATCTTGCGAGAGATAATGCAGGCTTGCCAAGAATTCCTGCTTTCGATCCGGCATTTGAACCAACTGCAAGAACAACAAAAACAAACTGGATGGATGAAATTTTCCGTACAGGAGAAATTCAAGATTTGTCTCTTTCCGTAAACGGAAAAACAGAAAAATCTAATTTCTTTCTTTCTGGAAGCTACAGAAAAAACGAAGGTATTTTGTTAAATACTTACGGAGAACGCTACACAGTAAGAGCAAATTCTTCTTTTAAATTGGCGGATAATTTCACTATTGGAGAAAATATTTCATACTCTTTAACTGATGGTCAGACTGCTAACACTTCAAGCTCGTACACAGGAGCCATTCAAGCAGCGATTTTGTATCCGCCAAACGCGACAATTTATAGAGAAGATGGATCAGGCCAATTTGGTGGTGTTCCAGAAAAATATGTTGGTTCTTATGGAGACGTTATCAATCCGGTAGCGTATTTGAAAAGATTAGACAATAAAAATCCAATTTCTACCATTTTGATCAATCCGTATGCAGAATGGGAAATTGTTTCTGGATTAAAAGTAAAATCGAATTGGGGATATACCAGAATTCAGGACAATGCGACAGATTTTACAGTAAAAGTTACTGAGCCAGGAAAAATATTCGATTTCAATAGATTGACGTTGAAAAACTCAACAGTTACCGATTTATTGAGCGAACAGACGATTTCTTATGAGAAATCATTCGGAAAACACAATTTGAAAGCGTTAGCTGGATATACGTATCAAGAAACGAAAAGAGATTTCTATACCGTTGAAGGAACTGGTTTTGACAACGAAGATCCATCACAGCGTTATTTATTGAATGCAAAATTAATTCAGCAGACGGCAGCAGGAAGATCAGATGAAATTATCTCTTCTTATGTGGGAAGAATCAATTACGATTTCAATCAGAAATATTTAATCTCCGGAATTGTTCGTCGTGACGGAACTTCAAAATTATTAGAAAATAATCGCTGGAAAGTATATCCTTCAGTTTCTGCAGGTTGGTTAATTTCTGAAGAAAATTTTATGAAAGGTATTGAGCCAATCATCAGCAATTTGAAACTTCGTGCAAGCTGGGGACAAATTGGGAATTTAGGAAATCTTGGACCATACCAATTTAGTGTGCCATTAGTTCAGACTCAAGCTTTAATTGGCGCTGTGCCATCAATCAATTATGGTTATGCTGAAAGCGAATTATCAAATCCGAATTTAAAATGGGAAAGTTCCGAGCAGACTAATATTGGTTTAGATTTTACTATGTTAAATAACACTTTAGTAGGATCTGTTGATGCTTATGTAAAGAAAAACAAAGACATGTTGGTTCGTGACCAATTGCCTGGAGTTTCTGGAACGCCGCAAGGAAGAATCGTTAACTCAGGAGATGTTAAAAATAAAGGAATCGAGGTGAGTCTGACGTATCAAAAAACTCGTGGAGAATTTAAATTTGATGTAACGGCAAATGCTGGATTCTTAAGCAATAGAATTGTTTCTATTAAAGACGATTTGAATTCGTTAGAACCTCTAGGTTTAAGCAGAGTTCGTAGTTTACCATTAGCGAATATTTACCAAGTGGGAAGCCCAGTTGGTGCGTTTTACGGATATGCTACTGATGGATTATTTCAAAGTAATGATGAGGTAAAAGCTTATGTAAACAAAGATGGCGTAATGTATCAGCCAAATGCGGTTGCTGGAGATATTAAATTTAAAGATGAAAATGGAGACGGCGTAATCAACAACAGCGACAGAGTAGTTTTAGGAAGCCCTTTCCCAAAAACAACGTATAGTTTGAATGCCAATTTCAGATACAAAGGATTTGATATGAATATTTTCTTCACGGGTGCTGCAGGAAATAGCGTTTTCAATGCTGTAAAGCATACAGGATTAAATGCTTCTTTCCCAGGTTACAATTTATTGGCAGATTCAAAAGATGCTTGGTCTCCAACAAACACCAATACCAACGTTCCAATTCTTTCGTCAACAGACAATAATAACAACTTCGGACGTATTTCTGATTTATACATCGAAGACGCTTCTTTCTTAAGATTAAAAAACGTTTCTATTGGTTATACCGTTAAAGAAAGCTGGTTGAACGGAAAAGCAAAATTGAGATTCTTCATCTCAGGACAAAACTTATTTACGATTACTAAGTATTCTGGAATGGATCCTGAAGTTGGACTTAAAAACTTCGGAATGGATTTAGGACGTTATCCGCTTTCTCGTATTTACATGACAGGTGTTAACGCAACTTTTTAAAAAATAAAAAACAATTAAAATGAAAAAAATAAGTCTTTTATTATTGAGTTTTGTGCTTTTGGTAAGCACTTCAGCTTGCGAAAGCGAACTTGATGTTGTGCCGCAAGGAGCTCCTTCGAGCGGGAATTTCTGGAAAACACCAGCAGATGCAAAAGCAGGAGTAAATGCAATTTATGCTTTGTATTCTGATGATAATATGTACGGTCGCGGTTTCTTTTGGCTAAATAATGCCAGCGATGATATTGGTACAAAACCAAGACAAAATGCAGAACGTATCAAAAACTTTATTGTAGACGGATCAGAATCGGATACTAAAGATATCTGGAGAATTCACTACGAAATTATGAAGCGTTGTAACGACGTTATTCGTAATATTCCAAATATTGCTTTGGATGAAAAAACAAGAAACGGAATGTTAGGAGAAGCTTATTTTAATCACGCTGTAATGCATTTAGAATTGGCGTACCATTATGGAGACGATCGTGCAGGAATTCCGATTCAAGACAGAGAAAACCCGACAAATGTATATGTGCCTCGCGCTAAAAACGTTGCTGAAAATTACGCTTACATTGCATCTGATTTAATCAAAGCAGCAGATTTATTGCCTTATTTTGATCAGCTTACACCAGACAATCGCGGACGCGCTCACAAAACTGCGGCTTGGGCATATTTAGTGCGTACGTATTTGTATGCAAAAGATTGGGACAATGCCATTAAATATGCGAATATGATTGTGGCTAGCGGAAAACACAAATTGTTGGACAATTTTGAAGATGTATTTAAAATCAGCAACAATTGGTCTTCAGAATATATCTGGTCTGTGACTTCAAGTGCCGAAAATACATCTTTAGGTTCTATTTTTCCTGGAGTTTGTCTAGAAGATAAAGGTTGGGGAGTTTACAACGGCTGGGGAAATTTTTATCCGACAAAAGAATTATTTGATGCTTATGATTCAAACGACAAAAGACGCAGTGCTACGATTTTACAAAAAGGAGACAAATTTGTTTACTTCGGAGAAACTGTAACTTTTAATGAAGGAAACCACGTAGTAAGTTCAAGTAACAGAACGGGGTATCAGTTTAAAAAATATATGGAGCCATTCAGTTATCCAAAAACAACATCGGGTGGAGTAGATATTCGTTATGTAAATGCTAATGGAGACAAGCCTTCAACAGCTTTAAATGTTCCTCTTTTACGTTATGCTGATGTGATTTTAATGTTAGCGGAAGCGAAATTAATGAAAGGTCAAAATGCAGATACAGAAATCAATATGATTCGTCACCGTGCAGGTCTTGCAGATATTTCTGGAGCTACAATGGTCGATTTAAAAAGAGAAAGAAGATGCGAACTGGCAGGCGAGTGGACAGACCGCCATTTTGATTTAGTGCGTTGGGGAGATGCAAAGGAAACTTACGCAAAACCATTGCACCATTATAACGGAAGCGTTATTTATCCTGCTCGTAATTTCAATCCTGCAATTCATCATGTGTGGCCAATACCGCCAGATGAAATTGCAGTGAGTAAAGGAGCTTTGACTCAAAACCAAGGCTGGTAATAAAAAATTTTGTTGTGTTTTTTTAGTTTTTTACGCTGCAGTCTTAGTCAGGAGACTGCAGTTGTAAAAAAATAATAAGACATTTTTTGTTTCAATATAGCAAGGAGTAACCTACGACTTTTTGCTGTTTAATTTATTTTCGATGAAAAAAATAATCACCCTTTTTTGCCTTCAATTTTGCTTGTTCGCTCAAGCGCAAGAATACAGTTCGTCTAACATTCATTCTCATAACGATTACGAAAGCAAATTGCCATTTTATGGTGCCTATTCTAACGAAACAGGCGTTATAGAAGCCGATGTCTTTTTAGTAAATAATGAACTATTTGTCGCACACACTTCTAAGGAAATTGTTACTCACAATACATTAAAAAGTTTGTATTTAGAACCGCTTTCTAATAAATTAAAAACGTTGGGAGGAAAAGCATATCCAAGTAATAAGCCATTGATTTTAATGATTGATATTAAGTCTGATGCCGATTCGACTCTAAAAGCAATTACACAGCAGTTAAAGACTTTTCCAGATATTATTTCGAATAAAAACATAAAAGTGGTTATTTCTGGAAATAGACCTTTACCGTCACTATGGGCGGCATATCCAGATTTTATTTATTTTGACGGAAGGCTGAATGAAAGCTATACTCCAGATCAATTGGCGAGAGTTGAAATGATTAGTGAAGATTTGCATCAAATCACAGTTTGGAACGGAAAAGGTGTTTTGACGCAGCCCGATTCTGAAAAAATTCAGGCCATTATCAAAAAAGTCCACGATCAAAACAAAAAGATAAGATTCTGGGCCACTCAAGACAACGTGAATACATATATGACTTTGATGAATTTAAAAGTTGACTTTATCGGAACGGATAAAGTAGCCGAACTGACTGAATTTATAAATAATATTAAAACGACATTTTACCAGAATACAGAATTTCATCAAGCTTATGTTCCTAAAAATGTTTTCAAGAATAAGCGTCCAAAAAACGTTATTCTCTTAATTGGAGACGGAATGGGATTAGCGCAAATCTATTCTGGTTACACGGCAAACAAAGGACAGTTGAATTTATTTAATATTCCGACTCAAGGATTTTCAATCACAAAAGCTTCGGATAGTTATATCACAGATTCTGCTGCAGGCGCAACGGCAATGGCTACGGGACATAAAACCAATAACCGTTTTATAAGTGTTGATGAAAACAGAAGACCTCTTGAATTGATTACACAGCAATTGGCAAAGAAAAACTATAAAACGGCCATTATTTCTGCTGGAAATATTACCGATGCAACTCCAGCGGCGTTTTATGCACATCAGCCAGAAAGAAGTTTAAGCGAGCCAATTGCAAATGATTTTCTTTCGAATCCGTCAGATATTTTAATAGGAGGAGGGCAGAAAGAATTTATTTCCAGAAAAGATGGAAAAGATTTGTCTAAAATCTTAATTGAAAAGGGTTATACTTTCTCAGATAAATTTGCGAGTTTGGATACGATTAAAAATAACAAATTTGTAGTTTTAGAAGATGCAGCGGTGGTTTCTATGAAAAACGGAAGAGGAGATTTTCTAACCAAATCTTTAGCGAAAGCGACAACTACTTTTTCAAAAACCAAAAAACCGTTTTTTATAATGGCTGAAGGCGCTCAAATCGATTACGGCGGACACCAAAACAATGTAGAATATGTGGTGAGAGAAATGTTGGATTTTGACAAATTGGTTGGCCAGGCAATGGAATTTGTAGATAAAAATCCGGAAACTTTGCTAATCGTAACTGCAGATCACGAAACGGGCGGATTATCTCTAATTGACGGAAGCATTGAAAAAGGATATGTTCATGGAAGTTTCAGTACAAACGATCATACAGCAATTCCAGTTCCTGTTTTTGCTTATGGACCAGGTTCTGAAAAATTCATGGGTGTTTATCAGAATACTGCGATTTACGACAAGATTATGGAGTTGATTGGAGGGAAATGATTTGTTTTCAAATGATAAATTCAATAAAAAAAGCCTCTTTTGGGAGGCTTTTTAAAATTATTTTCCTTTCAATAAATTGATGCTAACAGTTGCCGTATCAGCATCTGGAAATCGCTTGAAAATGGATTTATCCGGAAATAATCCTGCTTCTGCCGCGATAGTATTAAAAACATCAATTTCGACAATATATTGGTCTGAAAAGCCGTGAGTAGCATCATAAGCAGTTGCAGGAGTTCTGCCTAGATTATTGGCTGTCAATTTAGGATTTATGGTATGAAGTTCAATCAGAAGCAAACCAAATTTGTGTACGTAAGGTGACCATTTTTGTAAATGTTCCAAAAGATTATCTTCAACTAGATTATTGCTAATTCTTTTTCCTCGATATGCAAATGCACCCGTTGAGGTACTGACTCTATTTTCATTAATCTGTTTCGGATCTTGCCAAATTCGATTATGATCTAGAAATGTCCTCACATTCAGAAGATCTTTCAAGTCAATATTATAATTTTCTTTCAAATCGTTGGCCAGTAAATCAGGACGTCCGATATCGCCCCAGATTACTTTTGCCCAAATATCTGCATTGATTAGATTGGCTCTGGTTACTTTCAAAGCGGTTTGATTGTAATCGGCGCCAACTAGAAACAGCGGATATTCGTCGAGCATTTTTCCCCTTAAAGTTTGTCTGTCAATTACTTCAAAAATGTGCTGTAGAAAAGCGCCATTTCCGCAACCCATATCTAGGATTCCTTTTGGCTGTTCGTCAATAGGGAGATTGAAAAGTTTGATCAGAATTTCATCAACCACTTTAAAATAAGTGTCGTGAGCGCCACCGCTTCCCCAAACATTCATTTCGCGATCTACATGAAGTTCGTTTTCACCTTCAGCTGTTCTCAAAATATCTGGATTGCCAAAAATTAATTCTTCGATTTTGGCAAAAGTTGGCAAGTAAGAAACCGTAACGCCATAAGCGCTGGCTCTTTTAGCAAAAAACAAACCAGCTTCGGTAAATTGATAATTGCCATTTTTTTCTAGAAACCAGCCCAGATGAACAAAAAAGTCTAATATTTTTTTAAAATTTTCTGGTGATTTATGAAATTCTTCGGGTCTGAAAGAAGTTTCCATAAAATACTTATGAAACATTCCGTTCATTGCCAAACGTACAATTGTCGGACCAATCAGATAACCTTCAATATGTTTTAAGATCTGCTCCTGGATACTGTTTTTCAGCGGATCATCTGAAGGTTCAATTCCGTATCTTTTTTTATATTTTTCAAAAATAATATTGAGCTTTTCAAAAGGAACATCTTCAAACAAACGCGGATGAAACTGAATAGACAATTGTAACAAACTCACCACATCTTCATAGAGATAAAACAGTGAAAAAGCTGTTTTTGTTTTTTCGTTTACAGAAATCGTGATTTCCTGTTTTTTATTATCAACTTCATAATCCAGAAAACCCTGAGAAGCCAAAACTCGCAACGCGACATTCAGATAACCTTCATTGGCTTTAAAAGCGGCTGTAAGCTCAGATAAAGTGTGCTTTTCTTTACTTAATATAAATTCTAAAACCGATTTGTTTTTGAATGCTATCGCTACAGGAGCTGTAACCAATCCGTCAAGATGTCTGAAAATGGAATCTAAAAGCTGAGATTTATCGTTCATAATGCAAAGAATGAAGGTTAGTTTAAAAATAGTGATTTTTTCTTATTTATTGCATGATGTTTTTTGGTTACATTGAATTTTGTTTTTGATTTTTCTGAAAAAGGCAATTGCAATAATCGTCAATTTTTTAAATTTTTTTCAAAAAAATAAATACTAAAATTCTTTAAAAATACTATCAAAAATCAGCTAAAACAGCATAAAATCTATAAAGTACATATTAAAAGTCAAACTGACAATAACTAACCAAAAACCAGTATTTGCTAAATTTTTCGCTTTATTTTCGCTTTAAAAAAACGATTTATTGAAAAAAAATTTTACTAAAACGTTTTTGTAAGTTTCACTTGCATATATTTGCGATGTACTAAAATATTCAACAATACATTTTTTGTCCGATGAAAAAGATTACAATTAGAGATATTGCGAAACAGGCAGAAGTTTCTATTTCTACTGTCTCTTTTGTGATCAACGGAAAGGGCGAAAAAATGGCTATTAGCCCAACGGTAATTAAAAAAGTTCAGGATGTAGCGCAAAAATTGCAATATAAGCCAAGTATGATTGCTAGTAGTTTGAGAACTGGAAAAACAAGATCAATTGGACTTATTGTAGAGGACATATCCAATCAGTTTTTTGCGGATTTGGCTAGAGTTATAGAAGACGAAGCAAAAAATATAGATTACAGAGTTTTTTATTGCAGTACTGGTGATGATAATAACCGTTCTGAAGAATTAGTGCAGAGTCTTTTGCAAGCCAATGTGGAGGGTTTTATTATTACGCCGACTCGTAATTTAGAGAAAACAATCGGACAGCTTTTAAAATTGCAAAAACCTGTTGTTTTGATTGACCGATATTTTGCCAACCAAAAAGTAAGTCACGTTCTAATGGACAATTACGAAGCATCTTATTCGGCCACTAAATTTTTAATCGGGAAAGGAAAAAAGAATATCGCCGTTGTGAATAATGAGTCTGGAATGATTCAGATGAAGTTAAGAGAAAAAGGATATGTAGAAGCCTTAAAAGAAGAAGGAATTTATAACGAAAAGTATACACTTCATTTGGATTATCATTCAAGTGAGCAAAGCAGAATTGAAGCCATTGTAAATTTCTTCAAGAAAAATAAAGAAATAGATGCAGTTCTTTTTTCAGCCAACTATCTCGGACTTGCAGGACTTCAGGCTTTTAGGATTTTGAAATGTAAAATTCCCGAAGATGTTTCCGTCATAAGTTTTGATGATCATGACAGCTTCAAGTTGCACACGCCCACAATCTCAGTTATTGCACAGCCCATTGAAGAAATTGCCGTCAAATCGATACAGTTGCTAATGAGCCAGATGACAAATTTGGAAGATTTCAAAATAGAAAAGGTTCTCAAGAAAGGAACTTTGATAATAAGAGAATCTGTTTAAGCAATCGAAAATTAAAAACGAAAATTAGAAATTAAAAAGTGTGACTTTTTTTTTAATCATTTCACTAAAACGATTTAGTAAGATTTTTTCTGGATTTTCTTAGACTTTAAAAAACTAAAACAGCTATTGAGATTACTTGTTATTCGAGCTGTAATATTGAAATAGAGTACAATTTTTTATTAATTATTTAAAAACAAACAACTTAACAACAAAACACAAAACAAATCAAAACCAATAACCAAAAAAACGCTTATGAGACGAATATTAGCAGTGTTAGGAGTGATATTGCTTAGCAGTTTGAGTGCTGCCGCGCAAAATCGATTAATAACCGGTATAGTTACAGATGCAGAGAACAAGGGAATTGTCGGTGCATCAATCGAAGTTCAGGGAAAACCATTTAGTGCTATTTCAGACGCCGAAGGCCGATTTAGAATGAATGTTCCCGAAGGTAAAGTTACCCTTAATGTATCTTCTATAGGGTTTCAGTCACAATCAGTGGCAGTTCAAGAAAAAGATACAAGAGTTGCCGTTACGTTAGTTGAAACAACGCAAGAATTGAAAGATGTTGTTGTAACTTCATTTGGAGTTAAAAAACAAAAGAAAAGTTTAGGTTACGCAGTTGGAGAACTAAAAGGAGAGGACCTGACAAAAAATAAAGAAATTAACTTAGGAAACGCGCTTCAAGGTAAAATTGCCGGAGTAAACGTTTCGGCACCAGTTACTGGACCGTCAGGTTCTAGTCGTGTGGTAATTCGTGGAGCAACTTCTGCATCAGGGCTTAATCAGCCGTTGTATGTTGTTGATGGAATTCCGATTGACAATACACAGCAAGGAAATGCAGGTATGTGGGGAGGTGCGGATAAAGGAGACGGTATGTCATCTTTTAACCCAGATGATATCGCTTCGATGTCGGTTCTTAAAGGTAGTGCCGCTTCTGCTCTTTATGGGTACAGAGGATCAAATGGCGTTATCTTAATTACAACTAAAAAAGGTAAAAACGGAACAGGAATAGGAGTAGATTTCAGCACAAATTCTTCTTTTAATACGCCTGCAAGCCTTTTGAAATGGCAAGATCAATATGGTGCTGGAGCTCCAAATGCAAGTGGTGTGCCAACTAGATTTAACAATTTGCAAGAACTTAGAGACTCATACTATTTTGCATGGGGGGATAAATATGACGGAACGCCATCTTTATCACTTGACGGTAAAACAAGACCTTATCAAGCTTATGGAAAAGATAATGTGGAGAATTTCTACAGAACTGGATATTCTTTCAGCAATACTTTAGCAATTTCTGGAGGAAATGAATCAACAAATTTTAGATTGTCTTTCGGAAATACTAAAGACGAATCGATTATGCCAGAAACTACTTTTGGAAGAAACAACGTGGCTTTGAGCTTAAATTCGGCTCCAAATAAAAGAATTAGCATTGAAAGTAATGCTCAATATATTTCAGAGAAAAGCCATAACCGTCCGTATTTAAATGACTCGCCAAGAAACCCATCTTTCCCGACAACATTCATGACTCCAGGTTCAGATATTAGATGGTTAAGCAATCCTTATGATGCTAATGGCGGCGAAGAAGACTTTTTAGGAGCAAACGTATATCATACCAATCCTTATTTTGCTACGAAATCTCCATTAAATGATGATCTTAGAAAGCGTTTTATTGGTTCTGCAAAAGTAAATTACAACATTACAGATAAAATTTATGCTAAGGCTGTTATTGGTATTGATGATATTAATTATGAATATACTGAAATTGAACCTACTGGAATAAACTATAATCCAGGAGGATCTATCGAAAACAGAATCGAAACTCGTTCTGAAGTAAATGCTTCTGGTTTCTTAGGATACAAAGGAGATATTGCTAAAGATATTTCATTGGATGCTTTTATTGGCGCAAACCGTCAGCATAACAGATACAGCGGAATCAAAATGAAAGGAAACAACTTTATTGTTCCGTTCAAATATTTCTACGGAAATACACAGCCAGATAAAACTGAAAAATTATTCTCAGAAAGCGAAGTAAACTCTCTTTTCTATTCTGCAGATATCGGGTATAAAGATTTCTTATTCTTAAGTTTAACGGGTCGTGAAGACTGGTTTTCAACATTAGATCCTGCAAACAACAGTACTTTCTATCCTTCTGTAAGCTCAAGTTTTATTTACTCTGAAGTTATCGGTCTTCCTGAATGGATGTCTTATGGTAAGGTTAGAGTAGGATGGGGTAACGTTGGAGGTGCATTGCCAGATGCTTATGCTTTAGCATTAACTTACACTACACCAGACGGACAGACAGATTCATTAGGACAGCCAATTTTGGGTGTAAACGGAGAAACAATTCCAAACAGAACTCTAAAACCTTATAATGTAAGTACAATTGAGTTTGGTTTCGAAAATACATTCTTCAATAACAGAGTAAGTACAGATTTGACTTTCTACAGCAAAAAAACTACAAATGATATTACAGATGCTGACGTTTCTCAAGCTTCTGGTTACAGAACAACAAAAATTAACGTTGGAGAAATTTTAAACAAAGGGGTGGAGTTTGCTGTTAATGTGAAAGCTATCAAGACGCCAAGTTTTTCTTGGAACGTAGCTTATAATTTTGCATACAATGATAGTGAAGTTTTAAATCTTTCTGATAAAATTACGACGAAAACATTAGAAGGAAACAGAGATGGAAGAGCTAATGTAGTTTTAGAAAAAGGACAGCCATTTGGAGTGATTAAAGCGTATGACTATTTAAGAGATGCTAATGGAAATATAGTGCTTGGCACAGACGGAAAATTCTTAAGAGGAAACTTAATCATTGCAGGACAAGGTGTTGCGCCAACTTCAATGGGACTTTCAAATGATTTCTCTTATAAAAATTTCACACTTTCTGTTTTTGTTGATGCTAAATTTGGAGGAGAAATCTATTCAGCTACAAACCAGTTAGGAACACGTTACGGATTATCTGAAATTACGCTTCCAGGACGTGAAAATGGTGTTCAAGTAAACGGAACAGATGTAAACGGAAACCCAGTTAATACAAACGTTTCTGCTTACAATTACTGGAGAAGCTACAGTGATGTAACGTCAAACTTTGTTTACGATGCTGATTTTGTTAAGCTTAGAGCAATCTCATTTGCTTACAATTTCCCAAAAGCGTATTTACAAAAAACACCATTCCAGTCTGTTAGTTTAGCATTTTCAGCTCATAATTTATGGACTATTTATGACAAAGTTCCAAACATCGATCCTGAGTCAAATTACTCAAATAGTAATGCTCAAGGTATGGAGAGAGCTTCTATGCCATTGACAAGAAACTATGGTTTTGCACTTAATGTCAAATTCTAATTCTAAAAAAGATGAAAAATAGATATATAAAAATATTTTGTGTCGCAATTGTTGGTGCTTTGACATTAGCTTCATGCGATAAAGGATTCGAAGAAATGAATAAGAATCCAAATGCCTTAACAGATCCAGCTGTAAAATCTATGTTTACGCTTGCTGAGATTTATGTAGACGGACAAGATTTTTCTAACACAAGAGGAAACAATTTATACGCTGCACAAATCGTACAGCAGTTTTCTTCACTTGGAGGGCCGGGTTCAAAATACACGTATTCTTCTGAGTATTCTGCCGCTCTTTTTGGTGAAACGTACGGAAAAGGATTAAATCAGATTTTCCAATTATTATCTGTAGTAGAAAATACGCCAGAAAATACCAATATGATTCAGGCATTAAGAATCATGAAAGTTTTCTTGTTCCAAAAATTAACGGATACTTATGGTGAAGTTCCTTATTTTGAAGCTGGAAAAGGATATAACGGAAACGTGTTTTCTCCAAAGTATGATACACAAGAGGCTATTTACAATGATCTTTTAAAAGAATTAGACGAAGCTGGAACTGCACTTGATGCAGGCAAACCATTCGTTGGAAGTGCCGATTTGTACTACCAAAGTGATGTTGCAAGATGGAAAAAGCTAGCAAACTCTTTAATGCTGAGAGTAGCAATGCGTCTATCTAAAGTAAATCCTGCAAAAGCAAAAGAATTTGTAGAAAAAGCTTATGCAAAAGGAGTTTTTACTTCAAATGATGACAGTTTGGTTTTAAAACATGACGCAGGTCCTGCAGGTGTTAAAACCAATCCAATTACATCATCTTGGGTTAGAAACGATTTGAACGGAGGAGAATCTAACATTAAATTCAGTAAAACGTTTATCGATATGTTGAAAAACACAAACGATCCACGTTTAAGAATTTATGCAAAATTGGAAGCAACAGGAGATAATAATCCGGCAAGCCAGCAAGGTTTGGCAAATGATGCAAAAGAGTTTCCAGGAGGAGACAAAAAATTATTCTCAGACCCAAATACTTCTACAGTATTGCGTTTAGATGCTCCAACATTAATTATGTCTTATGCTGAGGTTCAGTTTTTATTGGCAGAAGCAGCAGTAAAAGGATGGAATGTTGGCGGATCGGCTCAGACTTACTATGAAAACGGAGTAAAGGCGGCGATGAATATCTTAACCATTTTTGGAGATAAAGTGCCTGCGGTAACTCCAGCAGAATACAACACTTATATTACAACGTATCCGTTTAAATCTGCAGGAACAGAAGCGCAGAAAATCGAACAGATTATCACTCAAAAATGGATTGTATTGTTATTCAACGGTTTTGAAGCATTCTCAGAATATAGAAGAACAGGCTACCCAGTTTTAGTTCCTGTTAATGATCCAACAGGAGAAACACAAGGAACAATTCCGAGAAGATTAATTTATGATCAGTCAGAACTTATCACAAATGAGGCTAATTATAAAGCAGCAATTCAACGTCAAGGTTTAGATTTAATGACCACAAGAATCTGGTGGGATAAATAATTTTTAAATTGGTTGGTTAGTTAAGATAAGTCGGGTACTGAGCATACCCGGCTTATTTTTAAAATCGTTTAATTGATTGATCTGATAGTAAGAAATTGAAAAATTATGGTACAGATTTAAATGCTTTTTTTTCGCAGCAAACAATAGGATTCTGCTGAAAAAGATGGATTTTATTTTCTGGATTTTAAAAATTTCAAAATAGTATACTTAAAGTTTATTTCAATTATTTGAATTTAAAAACAACCCACATCAAAATAAAATAAAACATAAGGCAGTGGAAAAGAAAATATTTCTAGTTGTATTTTAGAGTTACTAACAAAGAATAAATTTTCAAGAGAAGGAATAGTGCGGTCAGTCTTTCCTTCTCTAAAACTGCCAAATTACTTACCTTTTTTAGTAATTTTAGAAGGTATTAAAATAGTACTCTGTAAATGAATTATCAAAAACAACTTCATTGGATAATGTCCTTATTTCTGGCTGGTTTTACGTCAATTTCCTTTTCGCAGAAAATTGATTTAAAAAACAATTGGAAGTATCGTGAAGAAAAAACACAAAAATGGTATTCGGCTACTGTACCAGGAGAAATTCATACCGATTTGCTAAACAGCAAATTAATTCCAGATCCATTTTACAGAGATAATGAAAAAAAACTGCAATGGATCGAACGCAAAAACTGGGAATATAAAACTGCTTTTCAGGTTTCGGCAAATATGCTGAAAAAGAAAAATACAGAATTAGTTTTTGACGGATTAGATACTTATGCATCAGTTTATGTAAACGATAAGCTGGTTTTAAAAGCTGATAATATGTTTCGTCAATGGCGTGTTGACGTTAAAAAAGTCTTGAAATCGGGAAATAATGATTTGCGAATCGTATTTCAATCAGCACAAAATGTAGTCGATTCATTGGCTAAAAAAGATTATCCATTTATAATTCCAGACAATCCACGCGCCTATGTTCGCAAAGCGCAATACCATTTTGGCTGGGATTGGGGACCAAAATTCACCACTTGCGGAATATGGAAAACGCCAAGATTTGAAGCTTATGATGAAAAAGAGCCTGAGAAACCGTATGTTTTAAATCGAAAAATCGAATTGATACAAGACAAAGACAGTCTTGGCCGCTCTTTTTATTTTAAGATTGACGGAAAACCAGTTTACATGAAAGGAGCCAATTATATTCCGTCAGATGCTTTTCTTTCGAGAGTGACCAAAAAAGAATACGAGAAAATAGTTTTATCTGCCAAAGAAGCCAATATGAATATGCTTCGCGTTTGGGGCGGTGGTATTTATGAAGATGATTATTTCTACGATTTATGCGATAAATACGGTATAAATGTTTGGCAGGATTTTATGTTCGCAGGTACAATGATTCCTGGAGACGACGCTTTTTTTGATAATGTAAAAAAAGAAGTCCAATATCAGGTAAAGAGATTGCGCCATCATCCAAGCATTGTTTTATGGTGCGGAAATAATGAATCAGACGAAGCTTTTAAGAATTGGGGCTGGATGAAAAGTTTTAAAATTTCAAAACAAGATTCAATCCGTTTGTGGAAAGATTATACGCGTTTATTTCATGACAGTATCCCAAAATGGGTAAAAGAAGTCGATGGAAAACGTCCGTATTTAAGCTCTTCACCATTATATCATTGGTCAAAAGCAAAAAGCGTGACCGAAGGAGACAGCCACTATTGGGGAATTTGGTGGGGATTAGAAGATATTGAAGCCGTTCAGAAAAAAACAGGACGTTTTGTGAGCGAATACGGAATGCTGTCTTTGCCAAATTATAATTCAATTGAAAGTTTCACTTCGTCAGAAGACCGACAATTATATTCAGATATACTAAAAGTACATTTAAAAGCAGGCAAAGGTTTTGAAAAATTAGATTCCTATCTCGCCAAATATTTTATCGATGAATCTAAAATAAAAAAGATGAATTTGGAAGATTATGCCTATTTGAGCCAGTGTCTGCATTATTATTCCATAAAAAATATTGTTGGCATACATCGTGCTAAAGCGCCTTATAATATGGGAACTTTAATTTGGCAGTTAAATGACTGTTGGCCTGTTGCAAGTTGGAGCATTACAGATTACAATAATCGACAGCCAAAAGCTGCTTGGTATGCCATAAAAGAAGCTTATAGAGACGACATAAAACCAGAAACCGATTTTACACATCCGAAAGATTTGGCATTAGAAGACCCAAAAATCAGCTGGAAAATAAAAGGAAATAACGTAGTTGTAAAAGCTCAGAAAAGGGCAAAATATGTTTGCATTTCGATGAAAGGGTATAATGAAAAATGGAGCAATAATTATTTTGATCTAAAAGCGGGAGAAGAAAAAACAATTTCGTTTGAAGGTAAAATAGCGAAGCCAGAGATTAAGATTTATTCCTTGTATGAGGTTTTGGAAAGGTACTAAGGTTCTAAGGTGCTGAGGTTCTAAGTTGCAAATCGGCAAAGGTCTTTCGTAGAGACGCACTTCAGTGCGTCTCACCCACAGAATTTAAAAATTAAAATATATGAGAATAGTATTTAGCGGTTTTTTGGCTTTAAGTCTACTTTTTGCCAATCCGATAATTTCACAGCAAAAAAAGGCAAAACAAGCAGATGTAAATTATACACAATATGTAGATCCGCTAATTGGTTCGGCGGGGCATGGTCACGTATTTGTAGGCGCAAATGTTCCTTTTGGAGCCGTACAGTTGGGACCGGTAAATATTTTTGAAGGTTGGGATTGGTGCAGCGGTTACAATTATGCCAGTAATACGATTTTAGGTTTCACGCACACGCATTTAAGCGGAACCGGAATTGGGGATTTAAATGATATTCTCGTTTTGCCTATAAGCGGAAAAGTTGGTTTGACCAAAGGAACAAAAGAAGATATGGTAAACGGTTACGGTTCGTATTTCTCTCATAAAAACGAAGTGGTAAAACCAGGATATTACAGCGTTTTATTGGATAAATATAAAATTAAAGCTGAATTAACGGCAAGTGAAAGAGTTGGTTTTCATAAATATACTTTTGAGAACCCAAACGATTCACACATTTTAATTGATCTTGCTGACGGAATCGGCTGGGACAGACCCGTAAAAACTTTCATTAAAAAAATTAGCGAAACCAAAATTGAAGGGTATCGTTATTCTGCAGGATGGGCTGCCGATCAGCGCATTTATTTTGCAATGGAATTCTCTGAGCCGATTACAAATATTATGGTTTATGATAGTACAGCTACAGTAAAGGGAACAGAAGGCGAAGGCCTGAAAATAAAAGCGGTTTTAGATTTTAAAAACTTAAAAAGCAAACAGATTCTGGTAAAAGTCGGAATTTCTCCAGTTAGCACAGAAAATGCATCTGCCAATATAAAAGCAGAAATTCCGAATTGGGATTTTGAAGCGATCGTAAAATTGGCAGATTCAAAATGGAACAAAGAGCTAAATAAAGTTCAGATAAAAGCAGACGAAAAAACAATGAAAGTTTTCTATACTTCGTTGTATCATACCATGTTTGCACCTTCTATTTTTAATGATGCGAATGGAGATTACTTAGGAACAGATAAAAAGGTTTACGAAAAAGCCAATTTTACCAATTACACTACTTTTTCACTTTGGGATACGTACCGCGGACTGCATCCGTTATACACCATTACACAGCCAGAAAAAATCAATGATATTGTAAAATCGTTTTTAGCGATTTATCAGCAGCAAGGAAGATTGCCTGTTTGGCATTTAATGGGCAATGAAACCAATACCATGAATGGAAACCATTCAATAGCGGTTATTGTTGATGCGTATTTAAAAGGATATCGTGATTATGATATCAATTTGGCATATGAAGCGATTAAAAAAACGGCAATGCAAACCCGTGACGGAATGGATTACGTTCAGAAATTGGAATATATTCCTGCCGATAAACTTTTAGAGTCTGTTGGAAACGCTTTAGAATATGCTATTGATGATTATTGCATCGCTTTAATGGCAAAAGCTTTAAACAAAACAGAAGATTATAATTATTTCACCAAAAGAGCCAATTTATACAAAGAGTATTTTGACAAAGAAACTACTTTTATGCGTGGTAAATTGACAAATGGAAATTGGAGAACACCATTTAATCCGCTTTCGTCTGCACACCGTAAAGACGATTATGTAGAAGGAAATGCGTGGCAATACACTTGGCTGGTTCCTCAAGATCCATACGGTTTGATCGATTTATTTGGAAGCGAAGAGAAATTTATCGCAAAACTGGACTCACTTTTTCTTCTGACAGATAAAGTAGAAGGAGAGGATGTTTCGCCAGATATCAGCGGTTTAATAGGCCAATACGCGCACGGAAATGAGCCAAATCATCATATTCCGTATTTGTATGCGTATGCAGGGCAGCCTTGGAAAACAGCAAAAATAATTCGAGAAATCGATGAGAAATTCTATTCAACAAAACCAGACGGATTATGCGGTAACGAAGATTTAGGACAAATGTCGGCTTGGTATGTTTTGTCTTCTATGGGATTCTATTCAGTTAATCCAGCAAACGGAATTTATGTTTTAGGAAGTCCATTGGTAAATTCAGCCGTTATCCATCACAAAAAAGGCATTTCATTTACAATAAGTGCAATTAATAACAGTGCTTCAAATATTTATATCCAAAAAGTAGAATATAATGGGAAGCCGTACACAAAATCATACATCACACATGATATGATTGTAAAAGGCGGTGAACTTAAATTGTATATGGGAAGCAAACCGTCAGCAACATTTGGAGTGAAGAAAGAAGATAGACCTCAATAATTTAAGATTTAAGAGTTCTGATTTTAGATTTCGTAACAAGTTTTTGAAAACTGTTAGGCATGATTTAAGTTTAAGATTTATGGTCGCTTTGTCAAAGTTTAAAACTTTGACAAAGTTTGGATAATAAAAATTGGCATTTTATAAAAAAATAAATACCTAACAAGTTTTTAAACCTGTTAGGATAGCAACACAGAATATGAAAATAAAAAGTTTAATTTTTTTAGGAATAGTACAGTCCTGTCTTTTTTTAAATGCGCAGGTAAAATCTTTAGATCCTGTAGAATATGTAAACCCGTTAATGGGGACGCAGTCTTTGCATAATCTTTCAAACGGAAATACCTATCCCGCCATCTGCAGACCTTGGGGAATGAATTTCTGGACACCTCAAACGGGAAAAATGGGCGATGGATGGGCTTATACCTATACGGCAGAAAAAATCAGAGGATTTAAACAAACTCATCAGCCATCTCCTTGGATGAATGATTACGGTCAGTTTTCGATTATGCCTGTTACGGGGAAATTGGTTTTCGCTGAAGACGAACGTGCGAGTTGGTTCAGTCATAAAGCAGAAGTTTCAAAACCCTATTATTACAGCGTTTATCTGGCAGATCATGATGTTACGACTGAAATTACAACAACAGAAAGAGCTGCACATTTTCAAATCACATTTCCAGAAAACGAACACTCTTATGTTGTCGTTGATGCTTTTAATAAAGGATCATACATTAAAATTATCCCATCAGAAAATAAAATTATAGGATACACAACCCGCAATAGTGGTGGTGTTCCAGATAATTTCAAAAACTATTTTGTACTCTATTTTGATAAGCCATTTACAGCAAATTCTACTTTTAACGACAAAACTATAGAAAAAGGAAAATTAGAATTAACGGCTGGACATGCTGGCGCTGTAGTCGGTTTTAAAACTAAGAAAGGTGAAAAAGTAAATGTAAAAATAGCATCATCTTTTATAAGTTTTGAACAAGCTGAATTAAACTTAAAAAATGAATTAGGAAATGCTTCATTCGAAGAAACGGTTTCGCAATCTAAAACAGAATGGAATAAAGTTTTAGGAAAAATTGCCGTAGAAGATACGAATGAAGATCAATTAAAAACCTTTTATTCTTGTTTGTACCGTACAGTTTGTTTTCCTCAAAAACAATATGAAATCAATAAAGACGGCGATATAGTACATTACAGCCCATATAATGGAAAAGTTCTACCAGGTTATATGTATGCAGGAACTGGATTTTGGGATACTTTCCGTGCCTTGTATCCCTTATTAAATCTGGTTTATCCTTCGATAAATAAAGAAATGCAAGAAGGATTAATAAACGATTATAAAGAGGGCGGATTTCTGCCAGAATGGTCAAGTCCAGGTTTTAGAAATGTCATGGTTGGAAATAATTCTGCTTCTGTAGTTTCTGATGCTTATATGAAAGGATTGCGCGGTTATGATATCAATACTTTGTACGAAGCTTTACAGCACGGAGCCAATAATGAAGGACCAATGGATGCTGTAGGAAGGAAAGGAGTTAAGTACTACAACACTTTAGGATACATTCCTTATGACGTCAGAATAAATGAAAACGCAGCGAGAACATTAGAATATGCTTATGATGATTTTGCAATCTGGAAATTGGCAAAAGCTTTAGATCGTCCTAAAAAAGAAATCAATTTGCTTGAAAAGCGAATGATGAATTATAAAAATCTCTATAATCCTTCTGTTGGATTAATGAGCGGACGAAATAAAGACGGCAGTTTTCCGGCCAATTTTAATCCGTTCAAATGGGGAGACGCTTTTACAGAAGGTAACAGCTGGCATTACAGCTGGAGCGTTTTTCACGACATTCAAGGTTTAATTGATTTAATGGGAGGAGAAAAGAATTTCACTGCAAAATTGGACGATGTATTTACAATGCCTCCAGTTTTTGATGACAGTTATTATGGAGCTGTTATTCATGAAATCCGTGAAATGCAGATTATGAACATGGGACAATACGCTCACGGAAATCAGCCAATTCAGCACATGATTTATTTATATAATTATGCAGGAGAACCTTGGAAAACGCAATATTGGTCAAGAGAAGTGATGAACCGTTTGTACAAACCAACTCCAGATGGTTATTGCGGAGACGAAGATAACGGACAAACTTCTGCATGGTATATTTTCTCAGCCATGGGATTTTATCCAGTTTGTCCAGCGACAGACGAATATGTTTTGGGAGCGCCTTTGTTTAAGAAAACAACGTTACAGTTAGAAAACGGAAAACAGCTTATTATCAATGCACCGAATAATTCAGAAACCAACAAATATGTAAACGAATTGAAATGGGATAATGCTTCTCATTCTAAAAATTACATCAACCATTTTGATGTATTAAAAGGAGGCGAATTAAATTTTGATATGACAAGTTCTCCGAATTTAAAAAGAGGTACAACAAAAGAAGCCTACCCATATTCGTATTCAAATTCAAAATAAAAAGATATGCAGTCACGTAGAAAATTTATAAAAAACGCAGGCATTTTTTCCGCAGGAGTATTAGCACTTCAAACAGAAGCTTTCGGATTTAATTCAGATGCCTTTCAGTTGCCGCTAAAAGATTTTGTTTCTAAAAGGCCTCCAGTTGCTGAAAGAAAATTTACAAGTAAAGCGATTGAAGCTGCGATCGTGCGCATTAAAAAACAAATTGCCAATCCAGAATTGGCATGGATATTCGAAAACTGTTTTCCAAATACATTAGATACAACAGTAGATTTTGAAATTATTGACGGAAAACCAGATACATATGTAATTACGGGTGATATTGATGCCATGTGGCTTAGAGACAGTACAGCTCAGATCTGGCCTTATATTCCGTTTGTAAAAGAAGATCCAAAATTGGCAGAATTGGTAAAAGGAGTAATTAATCGTCAAGCGAAATGTATTTTGCTGGATCCGTATGCGAATGCTTTTTATAAAGATTTCACTAAGGAAAGTGAGTGGAAAAACGATCTTACCAAGATGCAACCCGGAATTCATGAAAGAAAATGGGAAATTGACAGTTTGTGTTATCCAGTTCGATTAGCGCACGGATATTGGAAAGAAACGGGAGACATCAGCTTATTTGATACCAAATGGAAAGAAGCCATGCTTTTGATTCTGCAGACTTTTAAAGAACAGCAGCGAATGGATGGCAAGGGCGGTCCTTATAGTTTTCAGCGTCAGACGGCTTGGGCGACAGATGGAGTTCCGTTAGGCGGTTATGGTTATCCCGTAAAACCTTGCGGATTAATCGTTTCGACTTTCCGACCAAGCGACGATTCTACTTTATTCGGTTACCTGATTCCGAGCAATATGTTCGCTATTGAAATATTAGGCTATCTGATTGAAATTTTCTCTCTTCCAGCTTTAAAAGATAATGATTTAGTAGCGAAAGCCACAAAATTAAGAGATGAGGTTCAAAACGGATTAAAAGAACATGGAATTATCAATCATCCAAAATTCGGAAAAATCATTGCTTTTGAAGTAAACGGTTACGGCAGTTTCCATATGATGGACGATGCTAATGTACCTTCTTTATTATCATTGCCATATTTAGGTGCGATTGCTCCAAATGATCCTTTATATCTTAACACAAGAAAAGTGGTATTGTCTGAAAATAATCCGTTTTTCTATAAAGGAAAAGCAGGAGAAGGTATCGGAGGTCCGCACACAGGAGTTGATACCATTTGGCCTATGAGTATTGTTTTGAGAGCCATTACGAGTGTAGACGAAAATGAAATAAAAGCTTGTATCAGTAATTTGATTAAAACCAATGCAGATACTGGATTTATGCACGAATCTTTCCATAAAGACGATGTCAATAAATTTACCCGTAAATGGTTTGCTTGGGCGAATACATTATTTGGCGAAATGATTGTACATACCAGTATACATTTTCCTCAAATTCTAAAAGATAAAAATATCTAGTACTAAAGCTTAATAATTAAAAATGAATACATCACACGCCATTGGGCTAGATATAGGAGGAACGCATATTACAGCTGCGGTTATTAATAAAACAGAGATGAAAGTGCTTGACTTTTCGCTCTGTAAAGAATCCTTCGATTCGAATAGGCCAGTACACGAGGTTATGAACATTTGGAAAAAAGTAATCAGCACCTCAATTGAAAATTCTAAGATTAATGACATTACAGGAATTGCTATTTGCATGCCTGGACCATTTGATTATAAAACCGGAATTTGCTGGATTAAAGATCAGTCTAAATACGAACATTTTTACGGATTGAACATTAGAGAATTGCTTCTCGAAACTCTTGATTTTCCTTCAGATTTTCCAGTTCTTTTTGAAAATGATGCGGTTTGCTTTGGAAAAGGAGAAGTTTTTAAACAACAAGAAAATCTTTCTAAAAAATTAATGGCCGTTACATTAGGAACAGGATTAGGAGCTTGTTTTATTGATAAAGGAACATCTATCAGCTCAGGAACTTCTGTTCCAACTGACGGAGAAATATACAACCTGCCTTATAGGGATGGAATTGCAGAAGATTATGTTTCAGTTAGAGGTCTTTTGTCGCATTATAAATCTTTGAGCAATAAAGATCTTAATAATGGATTAGAACTTTATAATCTAGCAAAAAACGGAGATAAGCAAGCAATCTTGGTATTTGAAAGAATGGGAGAGGATTTAGCCGAAGTTGTTATTCCGTGGATTAAAAAATTTGCAGCAGACCATATTATTATTGGCGGTAAAATTGCTAATGCAAGTGATTTGTTTCTGTTTTCATTTGATAAAGTAATTCAGGAATCTGGTTTAAAAATCGAAATTTCAATTTCAAATGACAATGAAATCGCTGCCTTATTAGGAGCGGTCAGTTTTCTATGTGATTAAAAACAGAAAAGGATGAGGTTTAGTTCATCCTTTTTTGTTTTAAGAAGTAATTTCAAATCCTAGTTTGAATTATTAACGGATGAATACAAGCCAAATAAAAACTATTGTCAGAATTGATATTCAAAGTCATTTAAGGCTTGATTCCATAAGATTTCTTGGATATCCCATGAGCCTCTGTTTGAGGGTGCTTCTAATTTTTGAGCAATTATTATTTTCTCACCGTCAGTGCGCACGTTAATCATACCGTAAACTGTTACTAAACGCTCTTTGTCTATTGGTATGGCTGAAGAAGTTTTGTTTTGAGTTCTTTGCAAAAATTCTGGTGTAGATCTGGAAAGCTCTGTTGAAAATATCAATGATCTTAAACCACGACTATACTTTCCAATGGTTCCAAGCGTATCTGGACGCGGATGGCAGTGCGGTTCTTCATCTCCACTAGAAATAATGGTGGCAATAGGGTTTAGCGCATCCATAAACTCGCTAGTAAAGTCAGATGAACCATGATGGCAAGATTTGGCTATGTCAGTTTGAAAAACTGTCCTTGCTTGAAGTATTGCGGCACGAAGAGCATTTTCAGCATCCTGTCTTTGGGCCGCAGTGGCTGATTTAAGTGCAGCTCGAAGTGCTGGAATATCTGCTCCAGTATAATGTTTCATCAAATGATCTTCAGCGGGTTCATTTAAATCTCCTCCAATGAGCAGTTTGACTTTGCCTATTTTAAGTTTTAGAATAATAGAATGACCATTTTTAGTTTTGCCTTTATTGTCTTTAAAAACCTGTAAAGCTCTTTTACCTTGAATGTTTTCCGTAACAGGTCCTAAAATTTCCATAACTGTATTTTGACTGCCAAGAGCAGTTAGTCCAGCACGCAGCCCGATTTTATCTGCCGTGGTTTTTAACAGCATTTTAATGTAATTCCCTTGTCCTGTGGGAGAGCTTACTCTGTTTTGAAAGTCTGAGTTATATTCACAAAGATCAGTAATGTAATCTTTACCTTGATGAGAGATTAATGTCCCGAGTGAAGATGGATCTTCTCCGCTTTTTTCGATCATGCAGTTATGATATACTTTTTTTATTGTAAAGGTTTTACGTCCTTCTTTTTCATGTGTGAAAATTTTGGTGAAACCAGCATAATGATCTTCATCTGAATGTGAAATAATGATATCCATGGGAGGTGGAAACTTGCCAGGTTTGTTAAGATTGAATCTCCATTTTAAAAAGCGGAACATATTATCAGAGGCACCTGCATCTATAATGTAATGCTGATCTTCGGGGGTAACTACGTGACAGCCGTCTCCTTGACCGACATCAACAAAATTAACCTCTAGTATTCTGTTGGGCTGTATTTCTTCAGGTCTGATCCAGCCGCTTTGATTTCTTCCTCTAACCTTGACATATTGTTTGTTATTATGTTCTTTGTAGACAGGAAGACCATCAGGTCCTGTTAGAAGACCGATCCAATCTCCAAATAATAAGTGTTTTACCCATTTAAATGTTGTTTTGCCTTTTTTGTCTGTAACATAGTCCATTATTTTTACAGAAGGGAACGTGGCAAATCCATATTTGTTATTGATAATTTTCTGATCCATTTTTTTGTGATATTGGTTAGAAATAGTGTTTTGTTTTTGAGTGCTAATATTTTTGTATTCTTAGTGTTTAAAATATTGATTTACACAAAGTTATTTAAAATGATTCTTGTGGCTTCAAGTATAACTACCTGATTAGCAGCTATGAAAATTAAAGATGCAGTTTTAAAACCTTACTATATTTGAATCGTGATTCGATAATCTTTAATAGAGCAATAAAATAGCGCACAAAAAAAATTGCGAAACTTTTTGAGAAATTTTGTAAATATTGGATATTCGTGTAAAAGACAATCCCCTTCAAATTATTTAATTTGAAGGGGATTGTTGTATTTCTCGATTTCTTGAAAATATTAAAAAAGAAAGCCTCTCACCAGATTTATGGGTTTTAAAGTTAGGAGAAAAAGGGACAAATTTTCCCATCCCATTTATACTGTTTCTAATTTTTTCTAATGTACTACGCAACAATTCTACCATTAACTTTAAAATGTGACGTTTTAATGTGTAATGTATTGCTTTTTAATTAGTTATAGTTCTTTTTTTTGATTAAAAAAAATGCGTTTTTAATTTATAATAGCACGAAAAATCACAAAAATAAAAATGGCAAATAGTGAAATAATTGCCATTTTTAACTCTTACCGAAATTATCTGGCAAGAGTCGCTTCAAACTCTACCTTTAAAGTTTCAAAAAGAGACTTGACTTCCAAAACTGTACTAGTTTGCTGTACCTGATTTTTGCTGAGCCACTGCTGTATAACATCGAAGTTCTCAAATAATTCAGAAGAATCAATGGTATAAATATTGAGACGAACGAGATTTCGAGCTTCATATCCACTTGATCGAATAACTTTTTCAAGATTTTCAATGGTGTGGATAATCTGCGTCCTCATATCAGAATTGCTCGATATTCCGTCTTCACTAATGGCACATTGGCCTGACACATATAAAGTGGCATCTGCATGTTTAACTTCAACTGCCTGCACATAATTTCTGGCATCCTGCCAGTTCCAAGGATTGATTACTTTCTTTTCCATTTCTATAAAAATATTATGAGACAAAGCTCAAGATATTTTTTCATTCACCCGTGTGACAAACCTCACAATTAATAAAATCAAGAAAACAGACGGCTTAAGGTTTCCCTGGACACGCCAAGGTAAGAAGCAAGCAGTAATTTTGGAATTCGTTGTACCAAAGCTGGATTTCGGGCTATCAGCTGCTCATATCTTTCTTTTGCCCCCAAGGTTAAAAATGATAAAATCCGTTGCTGAGAACCGATATGACCGGCAATTGATTTACGAAGGAAAAAGCGTTCTATCTTTTGTAGATGATTACACAACATTTCAAAATTTTCTAGTGATAGACAAAGTAATTCAGTGTCTTCCAAACATTCTAAAGTAAATGAAGCATACCCCCTCGTATAAAAGGCCGAAACATCGGTTTCCCACCAATCTTCCATTGCAAATGAAACAATATGCTGTTTGATATTCTTGTCTGTATAATAGAACTTCATAAGACCGGACAAAACAAAGTATATATATTTTACGTCTTCACCCTCCTTAAAAATACATTCAGATTTTTTATATTGTTTGTGAATAAAACATTCTCTTACAAATGCAAATTCTTCGTCAGTAAGGGGAACGACTTTCTCTATATGTTCTTTTAGCAAATTATATTTATCTTCCATTGGATTCTAGGTACCAATTGTGGCTGTTTCGGTTTGTTTTTAATTTATTCCAATCCATATCAAATATACAGCTTTATAAAGATGCCGCTAGTACATTATACAAAGATCTTGGATATGTAAAAATGGAAGATAGGAAATTCCTAAAGCTTTTACCAGTATAGATTTCCGGTAAACGTACGCTGTTACCACACTCCTTTAAAAAAAAAATTACTGAAATGAGCAAATTGTAAAAATTAATTGAATTGAGCTCTATATTGTTGTGGGCTCTGTTTGGTTTTTAATTTAAATAATCTGCTAAAGGATTGAGGCTGTTCAAAACCTAATTCAAATGCAATTTCAGAAATGCTAAGAGCTGTAGCAGATAACTTATTTTTAGCACGATAAATCATTTTATCATGAATAATTTGTTGGGTGTTTTGCCCGGTAAGTTTTCTTAATAGATCACTTAAATAACTTGCTGACATATGCAGCTGATCAGCTAAATAATTAACGGTTGGAACTCCAGCATTCAAGGCCTTATCACTATTAAAATAATCCTCCAGCAACTGATCAATACGATCGGTAAGACTAGAATAGTTTTGTTTTCTCGTAAGAAACTGCCTATTATAAAAACGTTGTGCATAGTTTAGTAATAGTTCAATTTGAGATATGATCACATTATGGCTCATTTCGTCTATACGGTTTTCAAGCTCTTCTTCAATATTTCTGAATAGCGATAGAATAGTTTCTTTTTCTTTTGTCGAAAGGTGAAGCGATTCATTGGCAGCATAAGAGAAAAAGGTATACTGATGGATCTTTTGTGCCAATGGGTATTGCAGTAAAAAATCAGGATCTATAAGCAGTGTGATCTGCGGACTAAGTATTTTTTGTTGTGCAGTTTCCTCTTTATCATTATCTTCTATTGAAGATAGAATTTGCTGTGGAGCTACAAAAAACAAACCTCCCTCTTTAAAATCAAATTTAGTCTTGCCGTACATCAACTCTCCTCCGGCATTTGGTTTAAAAGCTATTTTATAATAATTCAACACATGCGATTTTTTAGGCGCATGGCCTTTAAGCGGCTTGTCCACTCCGTTTAGCAAAACGATTAAAGGGTGCTTTGGAGGCGGAAAACCAGATGTCTCCATTACGTCAGCCAGCGTATTGAATCTTTTTATGGATTGATTCGATTTTTTTGAAACCATGTTATAAAAATTCTAGAATACAAGTTAAGCAATATTCGCTTTTTCCCTAGAAAAAAAGCGAATAAAAGCACGTCAAAAACATCATAGATGGGATTAGCCTTGAGCTGCTTCTGAAACAGTTTTCCAAGTTTCCCATTCCTGAAGACGTTCAGCATAGGTTTGTTGAATATATGGCAAATCATTTTTACCCAAAAGCAATCTCAATGGTGGATTTTCAGCATCTACAACTGCAAATATAGCCTCGGGAGTGGCAATAGGATTTCCTCGTTCCAGCTTTTGTAAATTTTCAATCAACCTGCTTTTTAAATCATCATAATCCGCTATTTTTTTGCTGGCTATTTTTAGCGATTCGGCACTGCCAAATTCAGTGCTGTATGCCCCAGGTTCAATCAGCGTTACTTTGATGCCAAATGTGGCAACTTCTTTCGATAAACTATCATAGATAGCTTCAAACGCAAATTTTGAAGAACAGTAATAACCAATAAGAGGATTGCTATAAATGCCAACGGCGCTGGATGTCCCCAAAATATGGCCATAACCTTGAGCCCGCAGTATAGGCAATGCCGCCTGAATTATATGGATAGCTCCCATAATATTGGTTTCGTACATGGCCTTTATCTCATCGGTGCTGCTCTCTTCGATGGTGCCCACCAGAGAATATCCTGCATTATTGAACACAATATCTAATCTTCCAAAATATCTATTGGCCTCACTGATGGCATTCTGCACTTGCGAGGCATTGGTTACATCCACTTCAAGAACCAAAACCTGATCGCCATACATTTCTTTTAATGTGGCAATGCTATTGATGTTGCGTGCTGTAGCTGCGACTTTGTCTCCGCGTTTTAGGGCGGCTTCTGTCCATATTTTTCCAAAACCTCTTGAAGATCCTGTAATGAACCAAACTTTTTCTTTCTGTTTATTTTCCATTTTTTAATTGTATAAATATAACGGCAAAGTTGGTTCCAAATAGAGATAATGGCGTTGCTTAAATGAGGATTGTCATAACCAAAATGAAAAATTGATAATTAGATTCGAAAATGGTAATGGTAAAAACAAGATTTGGAGGGTTTAACTGGCAGGGACATTGCTGTTTTGGCGAGAATATAATTATTTTGTTGGGATTTTGTTACATCAAGTTTTTGGATATCAGTGGATTATAAGTAACTTGTTTGTAAAATAAACCAAATTTTGAGTTGAATATTTCCGAACTCACTGCAGATTCGAACCAAAGTTCAGTATTGTTGGTTTTGTTCATTTTTCTATTGCGTTTTTCTGCCACGATTCTGACACGAAACTTCTTTGCGGTTTTGAAAATAATGAAAATGCACCTAAAAGGCAAAACTCTGCAAATCGTTTGATTTGCAGGGTTTTCCGTGAATTTTAGCCTTTTTTGTAAACTTTGAGTCTCTTTTTAAGCTCTCAGCGGAGAAAGAGGGATTCGAACCCCCGGACCTGTTACAGTCAACAGTTTTCAAGACTGCCGCATTCGACCGCTCTGCCATTTCTCCAGTATGTCGCTATCATTTTCTGATTGCGAGTGCAAAGATAAGTTGTTTTTTGAATTGTGAAAATTTTTTTTGAACTATTTCTAAAAAAAAAATATGCTATAAAAAAGAAAAACCCTTAACAAAGTTAAAGGTTTTAAAAGTCAGCGGAGAAAGAGGGATTCGAACCCCCGGACCTGTTACAGTCAACAGTTTTCAAGACTGCCGCATTCGACCGCTCTGCCATTTCTCCAGTATGTCGCGATCATTATCTGATTGCGGGTGCAAATATAAGACGGTTTTTCGGTTATAAAAACTTTTTTCGGACTTTTTTTTGAAGTTTTTTAAGATAATTTTCAAGTGTCTAATTATCAGTATTTCCGAAGTGATATTTTTTAAAAAATTAATCTAAATCGTCTAAAATTGGCGTTGGTTTTTTATGTTCGTCGACGGCAACAAACGAAAAAGTTCCTGAAACTACCGTTTCTCGAAGTTCAGTATACATTTGTTCCATAAAAATATCGACATGAATTTTACAGCTGGTTCTTCCAACGCTATCCACTTTTGCTACTAATTCGATTAAGGTTCCTGCGGGAATTGCTTTTTTGAAATCAATTTGGCCCGTAGAAATCGTAACTACTTTTTTACGGCTAAAACGTGTAGCGCAGATAAAAGCAACTTCATCCATTAAATGAAGAGCAGTTCCACCAAATAAAGTATCGTAATGATTTGTTGTGCTAGGAAAAACGGCTTTAAAAATACGAGTTTCTGATTTTTGAATTCTTTCTTCTACTGTTCCCATATTAGTAATTAACGTATTCTGTAATTTCAAGTCCGTATCCAATCATACCAACGCGTTTTGTTTGTTCTGTGTTCGAAACCAATCTGATTTTAGAAATATCTATATCATGAAGAATTTGAGCTCCGATACCGTAATCTTTACTGTCAATAATAACTTTAGGAGCTTTTAAAGTTCCGTTAGCTTGCAATGACTTTAGCTCAGAAATTCTGTTTAAAAGGTTAACAGCCGTCATGTCTTGATTGATAAAGATAACAGCGCCTTTTCCGTTTTCATTAATCACTTTAAACATATCATCTAACTGCTGTTCAGCATTATTAGTCAAAGTTCCTAATAAATCGTTATTCACTTGAGAAGAGTGTATTCTGGTTAAAATTGGTTCGCCAAGATTCCAAGTTCCTTTCGTTAAAGCGATATGAATTTGTTTGTTTGTTGTTTGTTCGTAAGCTCTTAAACGAAAAGTTCCAAAACGAGTTTCGATGTCGAAATCTTCTTTTTTAACGATTAAGCTATCGTGCTGCATTCTATAAGCAACCAAATCTTCAATAGAAACTAATTTCAAATCAAATTTTTTAGCTACTTTAATCAATTCTGGCAGACGAGACATTGTTCCATCCTCGTTTAAAATTTCGCATATTACCCCTGCAGGTTTAAATCCAGCTAGACGCGCAAAATCAATTGCAGCTTCAGTATGGCCGGTTCTTCTCAAAACTCCGCCTTGTTTGGCAATTAAAGGGAAAATATGACCAGGACGAGCTAAATCATGAGGTTTTGTATTTGGGTCAACTAATGACTGAACTGTTTTTGATCTATCAGCAGCAGAAATCCCAGTTGTAACGCCTTGTCCTTTCAAATCAACAGAAACCGTAAAAGCTGTTTCCATATGATCTGTATTGTTGGTTACCATTGCGCGAAGATCCAGTTCCTTGCATCGGCTTTCTGTAAGTGGTGTACAAATTAAACCGCGTCCATGGGTAGCCATAAAGTTGATCATTTCTGGAGTTACTTTTTCGGCAGCAGCCAAAAAATCACCTTCATTTTCACGATCTTCATCATCGACTACAATGATTACTTTACCTTGACGAATATCTTCTATAGCTTCTTCAATGGTATTCAATTGTATTTTTGTTGTTGACATAATTATTTTTGCTTTTGAGCAGGTAAAAACCGCTCAGAGATTTTCTGAATTAGTTGTGAAATCGGAGTTGTAATCGCATCAAAATTAATTAAACCGTTGTCGTTTGTAGCACGATAGGTTAATAAAATTGCTAGAGGAGAGAGTATAAAAGACGACATCCACGATCCCATAAACGGAGTCATTCCGCCTTCTTGAGATAATCTTTTTCCGAATGTATTGATGAAATGGAAAGTAATAAAGATTAAAACCGCAAATACAATAGGAAGGCCAAGTCCTCCTTTTCTAATAATCGCACCAAGCGGAGCCCCAATAAAGAACATTAGGAAACAGGCAAACGCAATAACAAATTTTTCGTATAACGCATTATAATGTTTGTTGATCTCTCGCTCTTTGTCTTTTAAATCCTTCTGCGTAGTTTCGATAGAATAAATATTGCTGGTAATATTGCTTCCTGCCATTTTTAAAATATCTACTTTATCTTTATTAGAGTAAATAGACAAAACATCGTTTGGAATAGGTTTTTTCTTGATGTCTTTTTGAGAATTTTGAGGAAATTTTTTAATTCCAACTCGCTGATTGATATTTTCAGAAAAAGAAACAATTTCGTTGTCTAAATTTTTGCTCAACGAGTCCAAAGTGTAGCGTAGCTCATTAACATTTAGCATGGCATTTGTTCCTGCAATACTTTCTTTACTATCATCAACTTTGTTTAATTCAGATAAATCGATATTGATAATCTGTGTCTTAAATTTTCCTTTTATAAAAGGCATTTTAGCACGATCCTCATATTTTTTTGGAGTGACATCTTGGTAGTAGTAGCCGTCATTCAAAACTAGTTTTAATATGCTAGATTTCTCGTTACTGACTAATTCACCAGTTTTAGCTTTAATTACGGTTTTATTTTCACCCATATTATTCGCTTTCTCATGGATCGTCACACCAGTTAAATGATTGCCGTTTTCGCCAGATTTTTTGTTTACTTTAATATTGTAAGTGCCTACATCATTAAATTGACCCTCAGCAATAGCCATAGCTGGCTTGGCTTGAGCAATGTTTTTTCTAAAGTTGACAAACTTGTATTCGGCATACGGAATCACATTGTTGGCAAACCAAAAAGCAACAATACTTAAAACGAAAATAAAAATAATCAATACTCTCATTGCTCTTTGCAAGGAGATTCCCGAAGATTTCATGGCCGCGAATTCATAGTTCTCGGCTAGATTTCCGAAAGTCATGATGGATGCTAATAGAACCGAAAGAGGTAAAACCAACGGAATAATACGTGGCATAGAAAAAAGCAGGAATTTCACGACCAAAATTAAGTCGAGATCTTTTCCTGCTAGTTCTGATATAAATAGCCATACTGTTTGCAGTATGAATATGAAAAATAAGATTACAAATACCGTGGTAAATGTAAGTAAGAATGTTTTTAATAAGTATTTGTCTAGAATTTTCAACCTTCTGATTAATCTAATTTATTGATGTAGTATTTCGGGTATTTACTCGCTACAAAGGTAAATTGATTTTTTGATAATGGCTGATTGGTTTTAAAAGAATTAACGGTTAAAGTTGTTTTTGTTCCGTTTTTTCCAGTTTCAATCAAATTGTAAATGTGTTTTGTCTGAACGTCAATACCTAACAAAATTTCTTTTCTTTGGTCTTTTCCGCTAGTTGGAACTAATTTGATATATTGAATTTTTCTTCCTTTTACATTCTGAACGATGTCCATGTTGTATTTGTAGCCAGAATTGAAGAAAGTAAGCATTTTTGAAGGAGTAATTGCATTATCATCTTTCTCGTTTACTTTAGAAATGGTAACTTCTTCGTCTTCAGGAACGATAGTGTATGTTTTTTGACCGTCAAAGATTTTAGTAACGCCCATGAAATTCAAAACATATTGATTTCCTTTCATAGTTACGTTTCCTTTACTGTCTTGATTGATATTTTCTTTGGCATTATTCAAAGAATATTTAAAATCGATAACAATATTGTCGTAGCTTTTTATTTTAGAAGTTACTTCGTTCAATAAATCTTTCGCTTTTTTATCTTGAGCCTGAATAGAAGTGAAGCTCAAAAGCAAAATAATTGCCATTTGAAAACACTTTTTAGTCATGTTTGTGATAGAATTGTTGTTGATTTCTTGAATTTTTGCTTTCATGATTGGATTAATTTTGTTCATTATTAAAAAATTGATCAAGAGCATTTAAATCTAAGATGTTCACACTACGTGCTTTACTGCCTTCAAATGGACCAACAATACCTGCTGCCTCAAGTTGATCGATCAATCGACCCGCTCTGTTGTATCCTAATTTTAATTTTCGTTGCAATAAAGAAGCAGAACCCTGCTGTGCATTGACAATAATCTCTGCCGCTTCTCTAAATAAAGTATCTCTTTCGGAAATATCTATATCAAGATTGATGCCACTTTCTTCTCCAACAAACTCTGGAAGCAAATAAGCTGTAGCGTATGCCTTTTGTCCTCCAATAAAATCTGTAATTTTTTCCACTTCAGGAGTGTCAATGAAAGCACATTGCACACGAATTACGTCGTTTCCATTAGTGTATAATAAATCTCCACGTCCAATAAGCTGATCGGCTCCCTGAGTATCTAAAATGGTTCTAGAGTCAATTTTCGAAGTTACTCTAAACGCAATTCTGGCAGGGAAATTGGCTTTAATTAAACCTGTAATAACGTTTACAGACGGTCTTTGTGTTGCGATAATCAAGTGAATACCAATAGCACGGGCTAATTGAGCCAAACGAGCAATCGGAACTTCGACTTCTTTTCCCGCGGTCATAATCAAATCGGCAAACTCATCGACAACCAAAACAATGTATGGCAAAAATCGATGTCCAGCTTCTGGATTTAATTTTCTAGACTTAAATTTTTCATTGTATTCTTTAATATTACGAACCATCGCATCTTTTAGCAAAGAATAACGATTATCCATCTCCACGCAAAGCGAATTTAAAGTGTTCACAACTTTTGCATTATCAGTAATAATAGCATCTTCTGTGTCGGGAAGTTTGGCTAAATAATGTCTTTCAATTTTATTGAAAAGTGTAAGCTCAACTTTTTTCGGATCGACCAAAACAAATTTTACTTCTGCTGGATGCTTTTTGTATAAAAGTGAAGTTAAAACCGCATTTAGTCCGACAGATTTTCCTTGTCCAGTTGCTCCAGCCATCAGTAAGTGAGGCATTTTGGCAAGATCGACAACAAAAGTTTCGTTTGAAATGGTTTTTCCTAATGCAATTGGCAATTCCATTTCTGCTTCTTGGAACTTTGCTGCTCCAATAACACTTTTCATCGAAACCATGGTTGGGTTTTTGTTCGGAACCTCAATACCGATAGTACCTTTTCCTGGAATTGGTGCAATAATACGAATTCCTAGTGCTGATAATGATAAAGCGATATCATCTTCTAAACTCTTAATTTTAGAAATTCTGATTCCTGCTTCTGGCACAATTTCATATAAAGTAACCGATGGTCCAACGGTTGCCTTAATTTGTGCAATTTCAATTTTGTAGTTACGAAGCGTATCTACAATCCTGTTTTTATTTTCTTCTAATTCTTCCTGATTAATTGTAATTCCGCCAGTCGAATATTCTTTTAATAAATCGATGGTCGGGAATTTGTAATTTGATAAATCCAAAGTCGGATCAAATAAACCGAAATCTGCAACTAGACGAGAAGCTAAATTTTCTTCAATAATATCCTCTTCTTCTGCCTTTTCAATTACAAAAGCTTCATCGGGATTAACTAATGGCAGTTCTTGTTTTGGAGTAATTGGTTTTAAAGTTGGATTTAAATCAATTTCCGAAGGATGAGAGATTGTCGGTTTTAAAGCTTCTTTATTAAGTTCAAATTGAGAATCGACAGTTTTGATGTGGATGTTGTCTAATTCAGGGTCGTTTTCTTCTTGTTTTTCTTCTACAATAGCAAATTCCTCCAAATTATAAGCACTTTCCGGCTGATTTACAGCTGGCTTTAAAGTGTCTAATTCCGATTTGAATTCTTTTTTAGTAGAATCAAAATACGATTGAATTTTTTCTGGAGATAATTTGATTTTGAAAATCAGATAGACGATTAAACCAAAAAGCAGTGTAAGCAAAGTACCTGTTTTCCCGATATAATCTTGAAGGAATAAATTTAATTCATAACCAATTGTTCCTCCTAATTCTGGCGCAGAAGTAGCAAAGAAACCAAATAAGATAGAAACTACTATAATAGCAAAGATATCCCAGAACCAAGTGTTTTTAAGTTTTTGAGTCGAAAGCTCTAGCGCTAAAAACATTCCGGTAAGGAAAAATAAACGTACAAAAATGAAAGAGGCAAGTCCGAAGCCTCTGTAAATAATTAAATCGGCAAGATAAGCCCCGAATTTTCCGAGCCAGTTCTCTGCAACTTCAGTGCGGTCTCCAAGTTGGTCTACAACACTTTGGTCGTTTTGCCATTGTCCATTAACATAAAAAGAAATAAATGCAACTAATAGTGCAATAGAAAAAAGAACCAAAAGACATCCTAAAACAAATTTTTGTTGTTTAGATATTTTAAAAGATCTTTTATTTCCTTCTTGTTTGTCGTTTTTTTTATCTACAGTTTCTTTTTTATTTTTTGCCATTCTTGCGTTTTCCTTTGCCTAAATAAATTTTGGAATATAAATAATCAAGCCTATTGCAATTGCAGTCATTGCGGCAAAAAATACCGCTCCGGCAGCAATATCTTTAATAAATCCAATTCGTTTGCTGTAATCAGGATGAATAAAATCGGCAATTTTTTCAACTGCTGTATTTAATCCTTCGACAGCTAAAACTAAACCGATTGCCAAGGTTTGACAAAGCCATTCGGTTTGTGAAATATGAAAATAAAAGCCTAAAATAGTCACTATGATTCCCAATGAAAATTGAACCATAATGCTGTGTTCAGTCTTAATTAATTTTACAGCGCCGTTAAAAGCATAAGTCATGCTTTTTAAACGGCCTGTAACAAATGTATTATCTTTTTGAAACTCCATTTACAGGAAAATATTATAATGCTGCTAAAGCTGCTTCGTAATTTGGTTCGTTTGCAATCTCTGCTACTTGTTCTGTGTGAACGATTTTTCCGTTAGCATCAACAACAATGATCGCTCTTGAGTGTAGACCTGCTAATGGTCCGTCAACAATCTCTAATCCATTTGCTTTACCAAAAGCACCAGTTTGGAAATCTGATAAGTTTACCACATTTTCTAAGCCTTCAGCACCGCAGAAACGTTTTTGAGCAAAAGGTAAATCTCTAGAAATACATAAAACAGTAGTGTTTTCTAATCCGCTAGCGCTTTCGTTGAATTTTCTAACAGATGCTGCACAAGTTCCTGTATCAACACTTGGGAAAATATTTAAAACTAATTTTTTACCAGCGAAATTGCTTAATGAAGCAACTGATAAATCGTTTTGTACTAATTTGAAGTCAGCTAATTGCGATCCAACAGCTGGTAATTCGCCTGATGTATGAACTGGATTTCCTCCTAATGTGATAGATGCCATGATTTTTGTTTAAAATTAATGAGGCTCAAAAGTAAGGATTAATATTTGAATCTAAAAGTATTTGTTAAGGGTTTAAGGAGAGATTAAGGATGGATTTTGGATAGCCACGAATTCATCAATTTATCTAATAATTTTAGAGTTAGTACGTCTGTCAGGCTGAGCGAAGTCGAAGCCCAAATAAGCAGCTCGGCATGGTAAATCATTAATCCTTGTAGCATTAACTTTACGCGGGCTTCGACTCCGCTCAGCTTGACAAAGATTATCTAGAATGGAACAGAATGCCACTGATACTGTAAACTAAAAAAAGCGTCTCTAAATTAGAAACGCTTTCTCAGCTTTGTTTTTTTATTTATTCTTGGGAAGGGGTCGATTTACTTATCGATTGAACCTAAAACACGTTTCATGAACGTATTTAAAGCTTCTTTTTTGTCTGTTCCTTGAGCAACTAATTTTTGTACTTCAAGGGCGCCATACATATTTGAAATCAATTCACCGATTACATCTAATTCTTCGTCTTTTAGAGAAGGAATTTCCGTCATCGCTTCTAGAACTTCGATCGTTTCAATGATATAATCCTGATCGTTTTCTTCGATGAATTGTGTTAAATGCTTAATTACTGGTAATTTCATAGTTTAGACTTCTTAGATTTTTAGACATTCTTAGACTTCTTAGACCTTTTTTAGTTTGTAGACAACTTCTAAGAAGTCTAAAAATCTAAGTTAGTCTAACGATCTAAAATTAAACAATTGCGTTTACAAGATCGATTAAAACTTCTTGTTTGTTAGTTTGCGTTTCGCCCACTAATTGTCCGTTTACGAAAGTTGCAAATGTTGGCAAGTTGCTCACATTAGCTAATTTTCTTGATTCAGGAGAATTTTCTGCATCAACCAAAACAAAAGTGATAGCTTCATTTTCTGTGGCTAATTTTTTGAATTTTGGTTTCATAATACGGCAATTTCCACACCATGATGCTGAATATTGCACTACTACTTTTTCGTTTTTAGCAACTAAATCTGCTAACGTATCTTCGTTTAAGTCGATTAACATAAGTTTTATTTTTAAGACACTAAGTCGCTAAGGTTCTAAGATGCTAAGTTTGCTCTCGAACCGAATAACTTTGTGTGGATTTATTTGATTGTTTTTAAGTCATTGAGATTCTAAGATCTAAGTTTAATCTTAGAATCTCTTGACTTTTATTGTAGAATTGTATTTGAGATTCAAAAAGTTAAGTTTAAAAACTTAGCAACTTAGAACCTTAGTATCTTAGCAGCTTAATTAGCGCTTAAGTATTCAGCAGTGCTTAATCTATCTGCAGTCATAGCTTCCTTACCAGCTTCCCAGTTTGCAGGACAAACTTCACCTTTAGTTTGGATGTGAGTGTAAGCGTCAACCATTCTTAAGTATTCGTTTACGTTACGTCCTAATGGCATATCGTTTACGCTTTCGTGGAAAATTTTTCCAGTCTCGTCAATTAGGTAAGTAGCTCTGTAAGTTACGTTTGAACCTTCGATGATAACTGAATCTGTATCTTCGCTGTAGCTTGTAGATTCGATATCAAGAATACCTAAAATGTTAGCTAAGTTACGGTTAGTATCAGCTAAGATTGGGTAAGTAACACCTTCGATTCCACCATTGTTTTTTGGAGTATTTAACCAAGCAAAGTGAACTTCGTTAGTATCGCAAGAAGCACCAATTACGATAGTATTTCTTTTTTCGAATTCTGGTAATGCAGCTTGAAAGGCGTGTAATTCAGTTGGACATACAAAAGTAAAATCTTTTGGGTACCAAAATAAAAGTACTTTTTTATTGTTGTTTACTGCTTCTTCAAAAATGTTGATTTTTAAATTGTCACCCATTTCTGAGATAGCATCTACTGCAATACTTGGGAATTTTTTTCCTACTAAAGACATAATATTCGTTTTACGTTAAAAATTTATTTGGTGCAAAAGTAGGGCATAAGTACAGGTTCTTACAATAAGATGTGATTATAAATATTTATAAGTTGATAAATTTTGACTATTTAATGTTTTAACTTATTGAATATCAATATTTACTGGTAAAACGCCGTTGAACATATTTTTTTCTAAAAATTGAACTCCCGCTGTTTTTTGAAATTCTTCAAAATCTTGATATGCCTGAATTAATCCTGAAGCTTTTTTCAGGTTAGGAATTAAAGGCAATGCATAAGGATTTCCAAAAACAAAAATGATGCATTTTTTGGTCTGTAATAATTCAGAAAGCAGTTCTAAAACTTCGTTGTCAATTTCGAAATTATTCAGTGGTTTTGCTTTTGGAACAAATAATGAAATGATAATCGTTTCAAAATTTTCTAGTTCTTTTTTGATAGATGAAATATTGGATACTTCTAGATTTTCAAAAGCGAATTCTGGAGAACCGAGTTTTGTATTTAAAGTTTTGAAGAATGTATTTTCAGTATTTTTATATAAACTCAGTTTGGCTAATTTGTTGTTTTTCTGAGCTTCAAAAGCCAAATCTGAACTTGAGTTGTCTATAATTTTAGTAATGGCATTTTGAGCAATTTCTAGGTTTATTTTTGATGTTTTTTCGAAATCTAATTCGCCCAAAGCAACAATATTTCCAGAAAGAATTCCGGCTTTTTCTTTGGCTTTCATAATTCTGTTGTAGCTTTCAAAAATACGGTCTGGCGAAGCATTTTTATAAATCGCCTCAATTCCTTCAGGAACATTTTCGGCGAAACATAAAATATCATTTCCAGCATTAAAAGCTTCCCATTCCAATTGTCCTTTGGTTTCGTACAATTTAGAAACGCTGTGCATGTTTAAAGCATCAGAAATTACTAAACCATCATAACCTAATTTATCACGTAAGAGACCCTGAATGATTGCTTTTGACAAGGTTGCTGAGATATCTTTTCCGTCATTTAAACTCGGAACCGATAAATGTCCGATCATGATCGAATCGACATTGTTTTCAATTCCTTTAATGAATGGATATAATTCGTTATCTAATAATTCTTCTAAAGTTTGTTTTAAAACAGGCAATCCTAAATGCGAATCGACATTAGTATTTCCGTGTCCAGGGAAGTGTTTTAGACAGCCTAAAACGCCAACTTCTGACATTCCTTTTAAATATTCGATAGCAAAATCTGCTACTTTTTGTTTGTTTTCACCAAAAGAACGGTATCCAATAACAGGATTATTTGGATTATTGTTGATATCGGCCAAAGGCGATAAATTATACTGAATTCCAGCAGCTTTTAAATCTAAACCGATTTGTTTTCCAACTTCGTAAACCAAATTGGCTTTGTTTTCTGGCAAAGCGCCAAGCGTAATTGCATACGGATATTGCGGTGTTTTTTCAATTCGCATGGCCAATCCCCATTCCGCATCAATACTGATTAAAAGTGGAGTAGAAGCGGCTTTTTGATAACGTACGATCAAAGCTTTGATTTTATCATAGCTGTCATCATTAAAAACTACTTTTTTCTTGCTTTCGTAATTGGTTGCAGCACTCGCACGGCTGTGAAAAAAAGTCAGTCCGCCAATATTATGTTCTTTTATGAGGCGTTCGATTTCTTGAATATTTTCTTCAGTATCATTGATGAATACTGCTGGAAAGAAAAATTGTCCTATTTTTTGTCGTAATGCTTCGGCGGTAATTTTCATTATTATAAAGTCTTTTTCATGCAAACACTATTATCCATTTTCTCGTATGGAGGATAATTAGGAATTATGCTATAATTTAATTTTTGATATAAGTTGATGGCTTCCGGTTGGTTTTTTCCGGTTTCTAAAATCGTATAAGTATAACCGACTTCTTTTGCCCAGATTTCAAGTGCTGCTAAAATAGCAGAAGCGATTCCTTTTTTTCTATGATCTGGACGAACGTACATCCGTTTAATTTCTGTCGTATCTGGTTCTTTTTCGCGAAAAGCGCCGCAGCCAACAGGAATTCCATTTTCATAATACACGATTGTATGTTTTATTTTGTCGGTTTTATTAAACTGATTATAAAACGCATGATCTTCGCCATCTCGAATCGCTAAATCTTGATCTAATAAAACAACCAGATTTATAAAATCGGTATCGTCTGAATTAGTGCGTTTTAAAGTAACCATGTCAAATAAATTTAGGTATCTTGTTTTTTACATTAAGGCATTAAGTTCATAAAGCTATGGCTTAAATTGCTTAACCTATTCGAGGTAAAAGAAAATTAAGCTTAGCGTCTTAGTTTTACTTTATTTTCTTCTTTTCAACAAGAAAGTTCATAAAGCTTGGCTTAAATTACTTAATGTCTTAATGGTGAAAATTATTTCAACTTTGCTTTCTTTTGTTTAGCCAATTGTTTCTTGGTTTCAATTGCTTTTTCTAATCGGTTTTTAAAACGGAAAAGTTTTGGCAATCCTTCCAATCGGTCTTCAATTGTGATGATTTCGTAAACCACAATTGCTTTTTCTAAAACCCGGATTTCATTGTCCAGATCGTTTTCATTTTTATAGATCGTTGCTAATCGATCGTAAGGATGGTTTCCTTTAAAGCCTTCTGCAACATTTTCTTCATACAACTCAATCGCTTTTTCAAGATTTCCGTTTTTTTCGAACTCTGATCCTTTCAGATTTCGTTCGTTCTGCAAATTCTCATTGATTTCCATAGGTTAAAGTTTGATTTGGGATTAAACTTCTTCTGATTTCTTCCCAAAATCTTTTGGGAATATTAAAAAACGTGATAAAATAAGACCTGGAATTGTAGCTATTAAAACCCATACAAAGAAGTTTTGATAGCCTAAAAATTTCTGAATATAACCGCTTAACATTCCCGGAAGCATCATTCCTAATGCCATAAAACCAGTTGCAAGTGCATAATGTGCCGTTTTTGATTCTCCTTCTGCAACATGTATTAAATACATCATAAAACCTGTAAATCCAAAACCATAACCAAATTGTTCAAGAACAACCGTTATGCAAGTATAAAGATTTAATGGAGAATTTATTTCGAAAAAATATAAATTTATATGAAGATGAAAAAGCTCTTGTGGCTGAAAATGAGCTAAACCAATAAAACCAAGTATAGGAAGGTGCATCGCCAAAAACATTGGAAGCATCCATTTCGTAAGACCGTGTTTAGAGATTGCAATACCTCCTAAAATTCCCCCAACGGTAAGAGCAAAAATTCCCAAAGTGCCATAAATAATTCCAACAGCTTCGGTGTCTAATCCCATTCCGCCCAATTCTCTTTTATCAAGCAAAAACGGACTTAACATTTTTAGCAATTGCGATTCTCCTAATCTGAAAACCAAGATAAAAGTCAGAATTAATCCGATTTGTTTTTTCTTAAAGAAACTGATAAATATAGTTCCGAAGTTTTGATGAGGAGTTTCTTTTTCGGTTTTAACGGCATTGATTTCGTTTTTTGGTGTAAAAATGAAATTGTAAGCGGTAATAAATGTCATCAATAAACCAACACAAATCATAGTATAAGACCAAGCTTTTGTATTGTCGCCATATTTATGTTCCAAATATCCTGCAAAAAGTACTACCAAACCATTTCCTGCGAGCATAGAAAGTCTGTAGAAAGTGCTTCTGATTCCGATAAAGAAAGATTGTTTGTCTTCTGGCAAAACCAATAAATAGAAACCGTCAGTCGCAATATCATTCGAAGCCGATGCAAAGGCAGCAACCCAAAATATGGCTAATGACATCATGAAGAAACCGTTTGTGGGAATCGTTAATCCGACCAATAAAAAGGCAATTGAAATTATTAACTGCATCCATAAAAACCATTTTCTCTTGGTTCCGATTAATTCAATAAGCGGGCTCCAAAGCGGTTTTACCACCCAAGGAAGATATAATAAACTGGTATAAACTCCGATGTCTTCATTTGAAATTCCTAGATTTTTGTACATAATTACCGAAACCGAAATAATTATGGCATAAGGCAATCCAGATGCAAAGTTTAGAAGCGGAATCCAGAACCAAGGTTTGTTATCTGTTTTCATTAGGTTGATTTGGTGTATAGTTTTTAAATGGTTTTTTGAGGTCTATAGCCGTTGGTGTGCTTTCGTTGGCATAATAATCAATAAAAGTTACCGCACAGGCTTTGTAAAGATTTAGTTTTCCGGCCGCAATAGCAAAATTGATTTTGCCGTCAACTTCTTTTATGGTAACTTTTTCAATGATTTTTGTCGCATCGTTAATGTCGATTTTCGAAATATGTTCGCCTCCATAAACCACCATATAACGAACTTTTGTATTTAGCGGACTTTGGAATGTGAAATTATATTTGATGCTGTCTTTACTGTACTCCAAAACCTTTGGAGTATCGATAATAACATGTTTTAAATTTGGAACCGCTGCAGGAAGTGCAGGATATTTATATTGATTTTCTTCTAAATGGCGAACCACATCAAAGTTTTTGCCCATAAACCATTTTGAACTGAAATAAGCACTTCCAGAAACATTTTTAAAGGTTCTTAAAAAATCAATCTGATTTGGAATTTCGGTCATATAATTCCAGTTTTTATCGCCGTCAGCTCTAATTTTATATGTAGCATGCCCGATGTAAATGGCTGTGTTATTAGCATTTTCCGACCACCATTTTACCAATTTAGAATAAGAAGCTCTAGTGTTGTTCATGCTCCAATACAATTGCGGCAAAATATAATCGATCCATTTTTGATCCATCCAAAGCATCGGATCGGCGTACAAATCATCATAATTTGAAGTAGATTGCGTTTCAGAACCTCTTGGATCTTGATATTTGTTTCGCCAAACCCCAAACGGACTAATTCCGAATTGAACCCAAGGTTTGCTTTCTTTGATTGTATTGGAAATCGCATGCACAAAGTTGCTCACATTCGCACGACGCCAATCGGAGAGGCTTAAACCTGCTCCATATTTTTTGTAAGATGCAGAATCGTTAAAAACTTTTCCTGGAACAGCGTACGGATAAAAATAATCGTCAAAATGAATCGCGTCGATATCATATTTATCAACGACTTCTTTTACCACTTTTGTTAAATGTGCCTGAACTTCAGGCAAAGCAGGATCATAATAATATTTTCCGCCGTATTCAATCATCCATTCTGGATGCTTAAAAAGATCATGATTTGGACTTAGAAGATTTTTATTTAAGTCGAAAGTGGCACGATACGGATTTAACCAAGCGTGAAATTCAAATCCACGGTTGTGCGCCTGCTCAATCATCCAAGCCAGAGTATCGTAATACGGATTTGGGGCCAAACCTTCTTTTCCAGTCAAGAAGCGTGACCAAGGAGCAAATTCAGATGGATAGATAGCATCACCCACACTTCGAACCTGAACAATTACAGCGTTATAATTTAGTTTTTTGTAGGCTTCTAAAATTTCAAGATAATCAGCTTTTTCTTTTTCTACGTTGTCTGTTGCTGTTTTTGGCCAATCGATATTTACAACGGTTGCAATCCAGACACCTCTAAATTCATTTTTTGGATGCATTGTTTTTTCCTGTGAAAAAGATTTCCATCCAAAGAAAAATAAAAATATAATAGAGTATAATAAGTGCTGATTTTTATGCATTTCAATCTTTTTAAACAAAAACCAAAAATAGGCTTAATTTTTTTTCTGCCACAAATTCACGAATTTTATTTTACGCAAAGTATTTAAAAAATAATTCGTGAATTCGTGGCTATTTTTTTTATTTTCAATCTGGGAAAGAAATTTTCCCCATTGTTACTGACGGAATTCCTTTTTGTGAACCAAAATTATAATTGCCGCCAGCAACGGTTTCATTGGCCAAAACGGCAAACAAAACTGCTTCTTTGGCATCGCCTGAAATTCCGAGAATGTCGCTTTTTTCAAATTTACAAGGCAATAATTCCTGCAACCACTTCACCATTAACGGATTTCGAGCGCCACCGCCAGACATATAAACTGTAAACTCTTCGATTGGAGTTTTAGTATTTTCTACAACAAACAAAACCGCTTCGGCAATCGTTTCTGCGCTCAGACGTGTCAAAGTGGCCAGCAAATCTGGTGCCGAAATATTCTGTAATCCTAATTTTACCAAAGCCGAATTCACAAAATCATGATTAAATAATTCCTGACCAATCGTTTTTGGAAAACTTTTCTGGAAGAAAGCATCGCTTTTTAATTCGTTTAAAAGTTCTTGATTTACCGTTCCTTTTTTAGCGATTTCAGCATCTTTATCGAAGCTTTTTTGAGGGAAAAACTGTTTGGTGAAAATATCGATTAAAGTATTGGCTGTTCCAGTATCGGTTACAAAAACTTCTTCGGCATTTTGTGAAGCGGGCAAATAAGTGAAATTTGCGATTCCGCCCATGTTGAGCATAATTCGGTTTTCTCCTTTTTTGCTGAATAATAAATAATCGCCGTAAACCGCCAAAGGCGCACCTTCGCCACCCGCAGCAACGTGCTTTTGTCTAAAATCTGAAAGTGTGATAATTCCCGTTTTTACCGCAATATGATCGCCGTCCCCAATTTGCAGAGTAGCATTTGGAAATTTTTCCTGCTGATGTAAAAACTTTGGCGCATGCAGAACAGTTTGTCCGTGCGAAGCAATCAAATCAACTTCGGTTGCGGGAATATTCCATTTAGCAAGACAATCGTTTATCATTCCAGCGTGCAAATCTGCAATCCATTCGTTTAATAAGACCAAATGCTGAAAGTCGATTGTTTTCTGCGCAAATACTTTTCTGATTTCGGTTTTAATATCGTCGTCGTAATCGATAGTTTCAAATTGTTGTATTTTTACAGCCGTATTTCCGCCTTCGCCCGAAACTTCACAAAGAGCCAAATCGAGTCCATCAAGAGAAGTTCCTGACATTAAACCTAATATTTTTCGAGTCTCTTTTTGAGCAATTTCGTAGAGAGCTTTTATGTTTTTATTCATTTCGAGTAATCTTAAAAACGCAATTAATTTGGAAACGCTAAAATGGGATTTATTTGCGTATAAATTTAGAAAAAAGAGATTTTATTGTTTCTATTTACAAGAATTAACAAAAAATCAATAGAGATGGAATATTAGTGTTTAAATATGTCGCTCTGCTGAAGCTTTTGTGACGACGAATCAAAATGGCTATAAATATTTTGCTTCTCCGAAGCTAGTTTGAAATAACTCGAAAGGCATTACAATTGTAATCTTAATTAATGAAATAAAAAACCTCGACTTAAAAAATCGAGGTTTTTCTTTTTAAATTCTACTCCACCTCCAAATATGGATTTAAAGTTTCTGCTAATTCATTGAGCCAATAAAAGCTGTCTCTTAATTTGATGATTTCGCTTTGAAATGTTTCATGTTCGCTCAAAACACATAAAGCGAGCGTAAAATTTACCTGCCTTAATGTTTTAGCCATTTCAACAGGATCGATTCTGTCGTTGAAAAAATTCAAAAGCTTGATTTCGGTTTGTTTTGAAATTGTGTTGGTACTCATAATCTTTGTGTTTAGGAAAAGAACCCGCACAGCTAAGGTGTCCTACGCCACAAAGTGCGTTGCAGTTGTTTCCAATACCGCCACCATACCGCACGGGCAAAAGTTTTTTTGATATCATATTTCTTTGTGTTTAGGATTGTAAAGATATCAAAAAAATATTTTAAGTAAGAAAAATATTATATTCTTAAAATGATTTTTTACACTAAAAAAATCATTTGCGCTTTGTAAATATAAAACGATATTTTTACAAAAGAGAATATCCAAATAAATCAAATAATGAAAAATAGAATTTTGATTCGTATTACTTTGTTTTGTACAGCATTATTAGTAATTAATACATTTTATAGCTGTTCAGAAAAAAATAATGTTACTCCTATTTATGCTGAAATTCCAGACGCAAATTTTAAAGCTTGTTTAAGAAAGATAGTGCCGTTGGCTTTTACAGCGGATGGTAAATTTATATCAAATCATCCTTCTGTTGTTTCTTATGATGAGATAATGAGTATCAGAAATAAAAATATAACTTCTTTATCAGGCATAGAATATTTTACATCTTTAAAAAAAACTTGATTGTGTAGAATCAGTTGACAACTATTGATGTAAGCAAAAATTTGGCGTTGACGAATCTTTATTGTGGGCATAATCAGCTTACGCATATTGATGTAAGTAAGAATATAAATTTAATAAAAATTGACTGCAGTAATAATAAACTCACTACTCTTGATGTTAGTAAAAATCTCAATTTAATTGAGCTTTTTTGTTGTTGTAATTTGCTGACCACTATTAAGTTTGGGGAAAATGATGTTTTGAGAAAAATTTATTGTCCATATAATCAACTTTCTGTTTTGGACATTAGACAAAACAAAGGATTGATAGAACTGAATTGTAAAGATAATCTACGTAATACTGTAATTATTGTAGATCCAAATAGCAGACTTGTTAGGCTTTATTTGGATAGTTTTATTATGTGTAATCATCCTAGTATAAAGGCTTTTAAAGACCGAGGTGGTGAATTATATGGTACTTATTCAGAGGTATTGCCACCATTTGACTGTAAATAATATATAAATGAAATATATACAAGACGAAAGTATTTTTGTACTACTTGGAGGAATTACTGTTTTTACATTACTTATTTGGTGGATTAGATCTGGAGATATAAAAGAATCTAAAAAACTGGAAAAAGAAGGTTTAGAAATGGACTCTCTGACAAAAATGCGTAGTTGGAAAGTTTATGGCATTGCAGGGGTTGGAATTATTGCGATGTTATTTGAAATCTTAAAACGACTTTATCTATTTATATTTCATTAAAATCTATTAATGAAACCAAGTGCCCTAGCCCTGATGGAAGCGGCATCCTTTTGCGCCGAGGTTCGGCGTAAAAGATATAGCGGACAGCAGGAAATAGCTTCTTACCTAAATTCCAATTTTTAAATTCCAAATCCCAAAAGAAGAGGTTTTCGTTTTCATAAGCCTTCGACTCTGCTCAGGGTAACAATCGTTTTTTATGTTTTTATGAGCCTTTTTCGATGGATATAAGATCACTCAAGATGACAATTTATTTAGAGAGAAACCTTTGTCACTTTGCAACTTTGGGTCTTTGTACCTTATTTCAACACAAACCCATTCTCCTTCAATTTCTTCAAAACCGCTGCAATAATCTTAGAACGGCATTCAGAATTTTGAATCGTTGATGCGGTTTTAACCCAATAGCGAACATTCAGCTGAATAACACCCGCAGCGGCGACATCGGTAATTACGGCGGCGTTTTCGTGGTCTTTTTCGGTTACTTCTTCGCTGTTGCCTAAAACTTCTTTTACGAGTTCGATGGCGCGGGTATAATCAGAACCATATTCCAGTCCGACTGTGAAAGTCTGAAGCAGAAAACCTTCGCTGTTGTAGTTAATTAAAGTGTTTTTTATAAGAAGCGCGTTTGGGATATAAATGATTTTAGAATCGCTTTTTACTTCAGTATCGCGCAGGTTGAGATTGATGACTTCGCCTTTTACGCCATTACTTTCGATAATATCACCAATAGAAAACGGACGTTTGAAAGCGAGCAGAATTCCCGCAAGGAAATTTTCTCCAATATCTTTCAGCGCAAAACCAATAACGAAAGCTGAGATTCCAGCGCCAGCAAGCATACTTTGTGCAACGCCTTCGAGACCAATGATTCGGAACATAAACAAGATTCCGATGATAATTAAAACCGATTTAATTAATCGGGCAATAAAAACTGCCAAAAGGCGATCGTGCATTTTGGCTTTGAGTCGGTTTCCAGCAAAAAGGCCAACACGGCTCGCAATAAACCATGAAATTAAAACGACGAGAATCGCCAGAATAAATTTTGGCGTAAGATCGACAATGCTGTAATAATAGTTTTCTAAGTGTTTAAAGACGTCCTGAACGAAATTTTCCATGATAATAAAGCCGTAATATGTAAATTCTTAAAATTACGATTTCGATATTGGGAGCGTTTATAGAATTCGACTTTAATTTTATAAAAATGCGAGGCTGAGGTTTAGATAAATTCCCATTTTGTACATTTTAAACTGCTATATCTTTATATTTGTTGTCTCAATTTTTGAGGAATTATTTTAAAGAAAAAGCACCATTTAATATGTTGACCCAATCTCATTTAGAGCAATTAGCCAGCGAACTCGAAGGCACACTTTTATACGATGATCTTCATAAAACACTTTATTCGACAGATGCATCGGTGTATCGGATTCGGCCAAATGCGGTGGCTTTGCCTAAATCTACAGCAGATATCAGCAGGTTAATTCGCTTTGCGGCAGAACATAATATTTCGATTACGCCAAGAACTGCAGGAACTTCATTGGCAGGACAAGCTGTTGGCGACGGCCTTGTGGTGGATGTTTCGAAACATTTTACCAAAATATTGGGTTATGATGCCGAAAAAAAAACGGTTACTGTTCAGCCTGGCGTTATTCGTGATGAACTGAATTTGTATTTAAAACCTCACGGTGTATTTTTTGCTCCAATTACTTCAACATCAAACCGTGCGATGATTGGCGGAATGGTGGGAAATAATTCATCTGGAACAACTTCGATTCGATACGGTGTGACGCGCGATAAAATTGCTGAGGTAAAAGCGATTTTGAGTGACGGAACGGAAGTTGCTTTTGGCGAATTGACTTCGGCGGAATTTATTGAGAAAACCAAAGGCGATTCTTTAGAAAATAAAATTTACAAAAGCGTTTACGACGAACTTTCGGTAAAAGAAAATCAGGAAGAAATTATTAAAGAGTTTCCGAAACCAGAAATTCACAGACGAAATACAGGTTATGCAGTTGATATTCTGCTAAAATCTGAATTGTTTGGCGGAACTGAACCAACAATAAACTTAGGAAAATTACTTTGCGGAAGCGAAGGAACTTTGGCCTTCACAACCGAAGTAACTTTAAAAGTTGACGATTTACCGCCACCTCATAGTATTATGGTTGTGGCGCATTATCATACGATTCAGGAATCTTTGGAATCTGTTGTGGTGGCAATGAAACATCATTTGTACACTTGCGAAATGATCGACGACACGATTTTGGATTGTACGAAAACCAATCGCGAACATATTAAAAACCGTTTCTTTTTGGTTGGAGAACCAAAAGCGATTATGCTGTTTGAAGTAGCATCTGATACATTGGAAGATGCCGAAAATCAGGCAAATGCTTTAATTGCCGATTTAGAAAAAAACAATTTTGGTTATGCGCTCGTAAAAATTTACGGTCCCGATATTGAAAAAGCAAACGAATTGCGAAAAGCGGGTCTAGGACTTTTAGGAAGTATTGTAGGCGATGATAAAGCTGCCGATTCTATTGAAGATACGGCAGTAGAATTAAGTGATTTACCAGCCTATATTGCAGAGTTTTCAGCGATGATGTTGCGTCACGGACAAGAAGCGATTTATTACGCACATGCGGGTGCGGGAGAATTGCACTTGCGTCCTGTTTTGAATTTGAAGAAAACATCTGACTTAAAATTATTCAGAACCATTGCGACGGAAGTAGCGCATTTGGTGAAAAAATACAGAGGTTCGTTAAGCGGTGAACACGGTGACGGAATTGTACGCGGAGAGTTTATTCCGTTTATGATTGGCGATAAGAATTACGAATTGCTGAAAAGGTTAAAACTGGCATTCGATCCAAATTCGGTTTTAAATATCGGGAAGATTGTCAATGCTTTGAAAATGGACGAAAATCATCGCGTAGTTTCGGGCAGGGTAGAACCAGATATTAAAACGTTTCAGGATTTCTCAGACAGTTTGGGAATTTTACGTGCAGCCGAAAAATGTAACGGCTCTGGCGATTGTAGAAAAATGCCATCGGCGGGCGGAGCGATGTGCCCGAGTTATCGTGCGACCAGAAATGAAAAAGAGACAACTCGTGCAAGAGCAAACGCTTTACGCGAATATTTGACGTACTCTGAAAAAGAAAACAAATTTGACCAAAAGGAATTATACGAAGTTTTTGAGTTGTGCGTGAGCTGTAAAGCCTGTGCAAGCGAATGCCCAAGTAATGTGGACGTTGCAACTCTTAAAGCAGAATTTTTATACCAATACCAAAAAGCAAACGGATTTTCGACCCGAAATAAAATTTTTGCCAACAATGCCAAATTGAACAAAATGGGAAGCAAATTCCCTTCGATTACGAATTTTATTTCGAATCAGTCATTGGTAAAAAAAACAATGGGAATTGCGCCAGAAAGACAAGTTCCATTATTAGCGAAAAAGACTTTTAGAAAATGGTATCAAAACAATAAACCTTCACAAACCGATTTTCCAAACGGAAGATTGTATCTGTTTGTTGATGAATTTACGAATTATTACGACGTAAATATTGGAATTGATGCTTTTGAATTGTTGACTAAATTGGGTTATCAGGTTTTGGTTGTAGATCATGAAGAAAGTGGAAGAACGTATCTTTCAAAAGGATTTCTGGAAGAGGCGAAGAAAATAGCTAATCACAACGTAAATATTTTTAAAGATTTGGTTTTAGCCAATGCGCCTTTGGTTGGAATTGAACCTTCGGCGATTTTGACTTTTAGAGATGAATATCTTCGTTTAGCCGATGATAAAGAAGCTGCAGAAAAGTTGTCTAGAAATGCATTTACAATTGAAGAATTTTTCAAAAAAGAAATCATAGACGGAAAGATAACTTCAGATTCTTTTTCTGAAGAAGCTAAAGAAATTAAAATCCACGGACATTGCCACCAGAAATCTTTAAGTTCTGTTGAAGCTACTTTTGCCATGCTAAATCTTCCTAAAAATAACACGGTTACGATTTACAATTCTGGATGTTGCGGAATGGCAGGTTCTTTTGGTTATGAAAAAGAGCATTATCAGGTGAGCATGCAAATGGGAGAAGATACTTTATTTCCAAAAGTGCGTAATACAGCGGAAAATGTAAAAATTGCTGCTGCTGGAACAAGTTGTCGTCATCAAATTTATGATGGGACGAAGCGTGAAGCACAGCATCCTGTTAGTATTTTGAGAAATTGCTTGAAATAATTTAATGGCAATCCCGATAGCTATCGGGAGTAAGGAACTACGCGAAAAGGGCGCAAAGATTTTTTTCTCGCAGATTTGGCAGATTGAGCAGATTTATTTTTGTATGATAAAAAATCCGCGGAATCTGCCAAATCTGCGAGAGAAATATAACTATTTCAAACTTATTTTTTTACCAGTTTCAGCGGCTTTATAAATAGCATTGATAATTCTAACGTCTTTAATTCCTTCTTCGCCTGTAATATGAGTTGGGAGTTTTTTATTGGCTAAAATCACTTTACAAATCTCATCCATTTGGGTTTGCTGTTGATTTATAACGGGAAAATTAAATGGTTTTCCATCAGATCTTTTGCCTACAAAAGGTCCGTAGCTTACTGCGGGACTCATTTCGAAGAAACCTTCATCAGCAGCGGCATAAAATCGGTCAATGCCAAAACCATAAGAACTGCTGCAATTTGCAACGGCTCCGCTAGGAAATTCCATTTGCCATGTTATGTTTTCCTCAACTTGTGCAAATCTGTTTTTGTTGTTTATATGTCCAAATTGTGCCGTAACCGCTATTGGTTCTTCGCCTAAAACATAACGCGAAACTTGGATGCAATACACTCCCAAATTGATTAAGGCACCACCGCCTGCCCATTTTTTAGTCAATCGCCATTCGTTACGGGCATTTAGATCGACAGGTTTATTGATATCACGAACATCATACGTACTGTAACCAAGACCTGTTTCGATGTAGCGGACTTGTCCCAAAACTTTTTCTTGTCCCAATCGCTTTACTTCTAAATGATTCGGTTCGTAATGCAAACGATATCCCATTGCCAGTTGTACGTTATTTTCATTGCAAACTTTGATCATTTCTTCGCAATCCTCAATCGTAATGGCCATTGGCTTTTCGACAATAACATGTTTTCCTGCTTTTGCGGCACGTACAGTAAATTCTTTGTGCAATGCATTTGGAGTAACGACGTATACTAAATCAATGTCTTTATTTTTTACGATTGAATCAAAATTTTCGTAATTGTAGATATTTTTTTCAGGAATATTATACTTCTTTTTCCATGTTTCAGCTTTTGATGGTGTTCCGGTAACTATTCCAGCAAGCTGGCAATATTCAGAGACCTGAAGTCCTTCAGCTAGCAATGAAGCATAGTTTCCTAAACCGCACAAAGCAATATTTAATTTTTTTCCAGTATAAGGCTGATGTGTTTTTTCTGTTTCGGTTAGAAAAGAAGGAAGCGTAATCATTACAGCCGAAGCTCCAACACCAAGTCCTAATTTATTTACAAAAGAACGTCTTGTTATTTTTTCCATAAAATGATTCTTTAAAAATTAAATACTATTTAATTAGTAAGCCGATTTGAGGAAATGTTACATTTGTGATTGAAATAGATTTAACCGCAAAGAGCGCAATCCAGATAGCTATCGGGAGCGTGAGAAAATTTATAGACAAAGATTTGAAAAAATAATTCGTGAATTCGTGGCAGAAAAAACACCTGTAAAAACAAAATCGTTTTATATATTTGAAATCAGGATAATTTTTGCATTATTTGCAAAATAAAACAAAAAGCACTGAATTAAATTAATTTATAACAGCAAAACATTATATGGCATTTTCAAGTTTATTCCGAAAGAAAACAGTACAGGATATTCTGAAGCAGGTTGCACAGAACGAAACAGACGGTCATAATGCCTTAGGAAAACATTTGACAACTAAGGATTTAACGGCTTTTGGAATCGCAGCTATTGTTGGAGCGGGAATTTTCAGTACCATTGGAAAAGCCAGTGCAGACGGTGGGCCAGCCGTAATTTTCTTATTCTTATTTACTGCTTTGGCATGTAGTTTTGCCGCTTTTGCTTACGCAGAATTTGCTTCGATGGTTCCAGTTTCTGGAAGTGCATACACTTACTCGTATGTAGCTTTTGGAGAATTAATTGCTTGGATTATCGGTTGGGCTTTAATCATGGAATATGCCGTTGGAAATATAACCGTCGCCATTTCGTGGAGCGATTATTTTACAGGACTGCTCCAGAGTGGCGGGATTCATTTACCGCAATGGATTCAAATGGATTACCTAACTGCATCAAACGGTTTTAAGGATGCCGAAGCTTTAATGCGAGGCGGAAAATCATTCGAAAATTTAAGTGTTGCGTTACAACAGGCACACACAGCTTGGACCACAGCACCAACAATAGGATCTTTCCATTTTGTAACCGATATACCAGCTTTATTCATCATTATTTTGATTACAGCTTTGGTTTATAGAGGAATGAAAGAATCTCGTAACGCAAGCAACTTAATGGTTGTGGTAAAACTTTGCGTGGTGCTTTTAGTTATCGCAGTTGGAATATTTTATGTAGATACGGCAAACTGGAGTCCGTTTGCGCCAAATGGAGTTAGCGGCGTTTTAAAAGGAGTTTCAGCAGTATTCTTCGCTTACATTGGTTTTGATGCTATTTCGACAACAGCAGAAGAATGTAAAAATCCGCAAAGAGATTTACCGCGAGGTATGATGTGGGCGATTATTATTTGTACACTTTTATATATTGCCATTGCTTTGGTTTTAACTGGAATGGTAAAATACCATGAATTAAACGTTGGAGATCCTTTGGCATTTGTATTCGATAAATTAGACTTAAAATGGATGTCTGGAATTATTGCCGTTAGTGCAGTAGTGGCTATGGCGAGCGTTTTATTGGTTTTTCAGATGGGACAGCCTCGTATCTGGATGAGTATGAGCCGTGATGGTTTATTGCCAAAGAAATTCTCAACCGTTCATCCAAAATTCAAAACGCCTTCGTTTGCTACAATCGTAACAGGATTTGTTGTGGCGATTCCAGCATTATTCTTAAACCTTACCATGGTAACCGATTTATGCAGTATAGGGACTTTGTTTGCTTTTGTGTTGGTTTGTGCAGGAGTTTTAGTATTGCAGAACAAACCTGAAATTCCTAGAGGAAAATTTAAGACGCCTTATATCAATTCAAAATATATTTTGCCAGTTTTGATGATTGCTGGATTGTATTATGCTTTTGCATTCAATAATAAAGCGACAATGGCGTTTATCAATAACGATCCGCAGATTTATGATGCGACTTCGATTGTCACTTCTTTAGATAAATCAGAATCGGAACAAGTTTTCAAATATCTAGAAAGTATCGAAGTCAACAATAAAACTGCCGAAACTTCAGATTTAGAACATTTATTAGGACAATATCAGGATGATGAAACCAAATATGCTGAGGTTGTAAAAGGTCTTCCAATTGCTGATTCTGCAAAATACGAATCAGGTTTTGGGTTATTTAAACACAAAATTCCAATGTGGATATTCTTATTCGTTTTAGTTGGATTATCGGTTTGGGCTTTCAGAAAAAATCTTTCTTTGATTCCGCTTTTAGGACTTATCTGCTGTCTGTATATGATGGCCGAATTAAGCGTTTGGAATTGGATTTATTTTACTGTCTGGTTAATTATCGGATTGCTAATTTACTTTACATACAGTAGAAAAAACAGTAAACTTAACTTGGATAAGTTGTAAGTTAAGAGTTAGTGGTAAAGCAAATAAACATTTATCTAAAAACATGAAAATGAAAAATATCTTTTATTTTATCCTTTTTTTTACAAATTTTCTTCATGCTCAAATAATGGCTGATGTAGAGGATGATTCTCCCGATGGAAGAACTTTAACACAAGTTGAATTTAAAAGGGCAATAATTCTTTATGATAAATACGTTGCTAGTGAGGATTTTATTGAAATGAAAAATAAAATTGAAAAACTCTCTTCAATAGCAAACAAAAATAATCAATTGCGTGAGTTTGTATTTTACGAAGAAAATATAAATGACCAGAAAATACAAAATTGGATAAATAAAAATATTCCAAAAGAAAATAACGGAGAAGCGACGAAACTTCTTTCTAGAATTGTCATGCTGAATAATAAGATCAATATTGATAATGCTGAAATAATAAACATATTAAAATATAAAGCAAGTCTGAGCCAATGCCAAGAAATAACGAATCCCAAATTGAGAGATAAATAAATGCGATACCACTAACCGCAGTTAAACGAGATTAGGGCATTAGACCGAATTTAAATATCGTTTTGTGCTTTGAAAATTCGCACATCTTTAATTGCAAATCGGGGTGTAGTTCCAAAACGTTAATAAATTATGAGTTAAAAAGCCGTTCTGAATACTTCAGAACGGCTTTTTGCATTCTTGATGTTTTTATAGAAATATTCTTATGTTTTAAAAGCGCTTTTCCTTAAGTTTGTTTTCAGTAAAATTTTAAATTTAAATGAAAATACATGAGTTTTCTCGATAAAATATTGGGCAAAAAAGAAGCTCCAATACAATCTTATAATGATTTCTGGAATTGGTTTTCGGCAAATGAAAAAGCGTTTTTTAAAACGGTTCAAAGCGGAGAAAATATACATCAAGGTTTTTTTGATAAACTAGCTCCAAAGCTGGATGAAATACACGAAGGAATTTATTTCCTTACTGGAATGTTTGACGATCATACAGCCGAACTGGTTTTGACGCCAGATGGGGCAATTAGAAATATTTATGCTATAGAAGAATTGGTTGCGAACGCTCCTAAAATTGACGGCTGGAAGTTTACAGCTCTAAAACCGGCTTCAGATGTCAATAATATAGGCATTACTTATCAGGATTTTGAATTCAGTAAAGAAAACCTAAAATTTTATCCTCGTGTTCACGAAGATTATCCAGACGAAATAGATTTGGTAATTGTTTATGATCATTTTGTTGAAGAGAAAAAATCTAATATAGCCAATGGAGTTTATATTTTTCTTGATAATTATTTGGGCGAACTGCATTCTGTTACCTTAATTGATAATTTGGTTGTTGCAGGGCCAGAACAAACTTCTGAGGAGCTAATACCAATCGAGAAATTAAAAGATTATTTAATCTGGAGAGAAAAAGAATTTGTTGAGAAATACGAAGGAACCCGACATAATACAGAGAATGACAGTTATGCTAATTTTGAAGGCAAAAAGCAAGATGGTTCAATCGTTCTGGCCTTAATCAATACCACAATTATTGAATGGGATAAAAAAGCATCTCATCCTTGGGTTTTTATAGTCGGAATTTCTTTTGATGATTGCGATAATGGCGGGTTACCAGATGAAAAGACATACAAACTATTGGATGAAATCGAAGAAGAAATTGTCTATAGTTTACCAGATTCCGAAGGCTATTTAAATGTGGGAAGAGAAACCGCAAACAATAAAAGGGAAATCTTTTTTACTTGCAAAGACTTTAGAAAACCATCAAAAATTGCCGATGAATTAATTAAAAAATACAGCGGTGTTTTTGAAATAAGCTACGAAATCTACAAAGATAAATACTGGCAATCGTTTAGACATTTTGAGCCAAGATAAATTGCAAAAAGCCGTTCTAAGATTTTAGAACGGCTTTTTCATTTCCAAAAAAAATCCGCTTAAAGAAAAATCTCAAGCGGATTCAAAACAATCTAAAAAAAATGTGCAAATTTATTTATAGAGTGATGTTTCTTATTTACAGGGAAGTAAAAAAAACTTAGTCTCGATAGCTATCGGGATAGCAACTCAGAACCTTAGAATCTTTTTTTAAAACTCCAAGTTCAACCATACAAGCTTTCATCATTTCGTAAGTACGCTGAATATCATTATCCAATCCGATAGAAAAACGAATTAAACCATCTGTCAATCCCATTTCTTTTTGTTCTTCTAATGGAATTTCGCTAGAAGTTGAAGTTCCCGGCGCGCTGAATAACGTTTTGTAAAAGCCTAAACTTACTGCGAGATATCCTAAATTTCTTTCTTGCATTAATTCCATTAATTCATTGGCTTTTTCCAAAGAACCAACATCAATGGTTAGCATTCCGCCAAAACCATATTCTGGATTAATCATGGTTTTATACAATTCGTGACTCGGATGACTTTTTAATCCTGGATAAACTGTTTTTAAACCGTCTTTTTCAAACATATCAGCCAAATAATGCGCATTATGACTATGCTGTTTAATTCTGATATGAAGAGTTCGAAGATTTTTCATCACACTCGCAGAACGCAAACTATCCATTGTTGGCCCTAAAAGCATGCTCGCGCCAGTATTTACATTTTTCAACGAATTAATAAATTCTTTAGAAGCACAAGTGACACCACCGACCGTATCGCTGCTTCCGTTAATGTATTTGGTCAAACTATGAATTACGATATCAGCACCTAATTTTGCAGGAGAAACCGATAATGGCGAAAACGTATTGTCAACAACCAATTTTAAATTGTGTTTTTTAGCAATTTTAGCCAAACCGCGAATATCAGCTACTTCCAAAAGCGGATTACTAACCGTTTCGCAATACAAAACTTTAGTTTTAGGAGTAATCGCCGCTTCGACAACATCCAATTTTGTGATGTCAACAAAGCTCGTTTCAATTCCGAATCTTGGTGTAAAGTTTTTCAAGAAAGCATAAGTTCCGCCATAAATTGTTCGGCTTGAAACGATATGATCGCCCGCACCGCAAATCTGTAATAGAGTAGGCGTAATAGCTCCCATTCCTGAAGCAGAAACATTTGCTGTTTCGGTTCCTTCCATCGCTGCCAAAGCCTGATCTAAGTATAAATTACTAGGAGATGAATGACGCGAATATAAATAACAGCCTTCCATATTTCCCTCGAAAGTATCAAACATGGTTTTCGCCGAAAGAAAAGTATAAGTCGATGAATCAGAAATCGACGGATTCACACCGCCAAATTCGCCAAAATATTGCAAATCCTGAATTTTATCTGATGGGTTGAAGTTTCTCATTTTTAAGTCATTGCGAGAACGAAGCGATCTCATCCTCAAGATTAATTATTTAAAATTTTATTTGTTTCCAAGTTTCAAGTTTGCTTGAAATGAAATTTTATTCAAAGGAAAAAGGAATTAGATAATTAATCAATAATGCGTCAATTAATTAGATTTTAAAACTATAAAAAGGCATTAATTGTTATTTTTAATCTAATTTTGAAGTAAAAAACAATGTAATATAGATTTTCTTTCGAATGCAAAGAAACTATTAACCATCAACCAAAAACCATCAACTAAAATGACTTTAGACGCTATAGATAAGAAACTTCTGGTTTTACTTCAAACCGATAGTAAAAAAACAACCAAAGAATTATCATTAAAACTTGATCTTTCGGTTACAGCGGTATATGAACGAATTAAAAAGTTAGAACGCGAAGGCATAATAAAAAACTATGTGGCTTTAGTCGATAAATCCAAAATTGAAAAAGGATTTGTGGTTTTTTGCCATTTAAAACTCATTCAACATACAAAAGAATTTCTAACCAAATTTGAAAGCGAAGTCATTAAACTCAATGAAGTTCTAGAATGCCATCACGTAAGCGGCGATTACGATTATATCCTAAAAGTTCTGGTAAAAGATATGGAAGCGTATCGAGAGTTTTTAGTAACCAAACTTACTTCATTACAGCATATAGGAAGTACGCAGAGTATGTTTATGATTAGCGAAGTGAAGAATTCTACGGTGATTTCTTTTTAGCAGGTTCAAAGGTTCAGAGAGGCAAAGGGGGAAAGGTTTTTCTGTAGAGAAGCGTTGCAGTGCGTCTAACATTACGTTATCAAGCACGATGAAAAAGAGTCAATCGTTCAGATTCACATTACAATTTAGTTACCGAAGAAAGAGAAAATATTTGTCTGGAGAAATAAAGGCAAGTTGTTAGGAAGAAGCAGAGCAACGTTTGAATGCGAAATATGGTTTTTAAAATCATTTTTTTATTTTACAGCATCTTCAAAAGTAGGTCTTTGCCTTTTTTCAGCTATAACATCTTTTATAATAGATTCAATATTTTTATTTATAGAATCATTTGGCTGTAGTTTTATTGCTTTATCAATCGTTTCTTTTGCTTCATTGTCTTTTCGGGCAACAAGTAAGTTCATTGCATGATTACCTAATAATGCATAATCATTTGGTTTTCTTTTTAGAGATTCTTCAGAATAAAAGATAGCTTTATCAATGTCTTTTAAATGCATAGCTTCTAGTGAAGCTTCCATAGGAATTATATGATTTTCTAATTCAAGTTTAAATGCCAATTCCAATTGTTCAAGTGCTTCGTGGTGTCTTTCTAATCTTTGAAAAGCTTTAGACATCAATACCATACTTTGCCAATGTTCAGGAACAATATCAAGACATTTTTGGAAGTCTTGTATGGACTCTTCAAGCTTTAGTTTTTCAAATTTATTTAATTCTTTTCTTCTATATCCGTCTAATATAACTAGGCCTTCTTGCTTTTTTCCAGCTTGCTCAAAAATTTCATTAAATTCTTGAATTTTTTTATTTTCAAATTCCTGCTTGTCAATTCTATTATAGATTGTTCCATTTAATAGATTTTCAATTTCTTGTGGAATTAATTCTTTTACAAAATCTGAAAATGGATTTAGTACGAATGTTGCTCCATTCAAAACTTCAAACAAATCTTGTCCTTTTAAACTAAGATATGGAACATTTTTTTCCATTATTCCTTTTTCAAATATTCTATTTACTGATGTAAAGATTGGAATTTGACCGCTTTCAAAAGTAAAACACTGAACAGTTGTATTCTCTTTTTCAGTTTTCCTTCCAATTTCAGAAATGGAATTTTTACTAGTAACTATAAATAATTGATTTTCTAATAATTTCTGATAAAATTCTTTTTGAGCAGAAAAATTGGACGTAGCTTGCCTCAAAAATTTTTCAAGTTCATTTTCTTGAAGTTCTGTTTTCTTTTTCTTGAATATGTCAAATAATCCCATTGATTGTCTTTTAGATCGTCTTAAATTGTTTCTAAAGTAAGACTAATTTAACTGTTTTTCTTAAATGGGAAAAGAATCGTTAATTTTTTTTAATGAATAGTTTTATATGTAAATCATACTACTTTTTAGGTTTATATTATTTAGAAGCAAAATTAAGTGTAAAGAAAAAACTTTGCATCTTCGAGCCTTCGTGGCAGAAAACCTTCCTCCAAAATTTCACACAAAAAACATTGAAAATTAAACCTCAAACAGAACTTTATTGCTTAATTTTGTAACCGCTAAAATAAAAACAAATACTATGAGTTCATTTGACGTAGTCATTATAGGTTCAGGTCCTGGAGGATATGTATCAGCAATTCGTTGCGCACAATTAGGTTTCAAAACTGCAATTGTAGAAAAATATAATTCATTAGGCGGAACTTGCCTTAACGTAGGTTGTATTCCTTCAAAAGCATTATTATCTTCTTCTCATCATTATTCAGAAATTGCTCATTTTGCAGATCACGGAATCGAAGTTTCTGGTGATGTAAAAATCAATTTAGAGAAAATGATCGCGCGCAAGCAAGCTGTTGTAGATCAAACTGTGGGTGGAATCAACTACCTAATGGATAAAAATAAAATTACTGTTTTCAATGGTTTAGGTTCTTTCGTAGATGCAACTCACATTGCTATTGCAAAAGCTGACGGAACATCTGAAACTATCGAAGCAAAATATACTGTAATCGCTACAGGATCAAAACCATCTTCTCTGCCATTCATTAAAATTGATAAAGAAAGAATCATTACTTCTACTGAAGCTTTGGCTTTAAAAGAAGTTCCAAAACACTTAGTTATCATCGGTGGTGGAGTTATCGGAATTGAGCTTGGACAAGTTTACCTTCGTTTAGGAGCTCAGGTTTCTGTAGTGGAATTCATGGACAGAATCATTCCTGGAATGGATGGAGCTCTTTCTAAAGAATTGACAAAAGTGTTGAAAAAACAAGGAATGAAATTCTACGTTTCTCACAAAGTAAAATCAGTTGAAAGAAATGGCGATGCTGTTGTAGTTCAGGCTGAAAATGCAAAAGGAGAAACAATCACTCTTGAAGGAGACTACTCGTTAGTTTCAGTTGGTCGTCGTCCGTACACAGACGGATTAAACGCTGACAAAGCTGGAGTTAAAATTTCAGAGAGGGGACAAGTTGAAGTAAACGATCATTTGCAAACTAATGTTCCAAATATCTATGCAATTGGTGACGTTGTTCGTGGGGCAATGTTAGCGCACAAAGCAGAGGAAGAAGGAGTTATGGTTGCTGAAATCTTAGCAGGTCAAAAACCGCATATTGATTATAATTTAATTCCTGGTGTAGTTTACACTTGGCCAGAGGTTGCTGCAGTTGGACAAACTGAGGAGCAATTGAAAGCAGCTGGAGTAAAATACAAATCTGGAAGTTTCCCATTCAAAGCTTTAGGACGTGCAAGAGCAAGTGCTGACTTAGATGGATTTGTAAAAATCTTAGCTGATGAGAAAACAGATGAGGTTTTAGGAGTTCACATGATTGGTGCCCGTACAGCAGATTTAATTGCTGAAGCGGTGACTGCAATGGAATTCAAAGCATCTGCTGAAGATATTTCAAGAATGAGCCATGCGCACCCAACTTTCGCGGAAGCGGTAAAAGAAGCCGCATTGGCAGCTACTGAAAATAGAGCTTTACACGTATAATTTTTACGTTAAATCATATTTACAAACCGTCTCGTTAAAAAATGAGACGGTTTTTTTTGTGCTCCATATAATATAATAATCAAAAATAATTTTGTAAATTAGATGTATATTTTAGGTGCTATCTTTATGATAACTAAAAAGATAGTGTTATGAAAAACAGATATATAATTCCAATTTTGATTGGAGCAGGAATCGGATTCGCATTATATTCTTGCGGAGGCGGAATTCCAAAAAACGCAAAAGCTGTAACAAACTTTGACAGTGCAAAATATCTCGGTAAGTTGTACGAAATTGCTAGATTGGATTATAAATGGGAAAGAGATCTGGACAATGTGACTGCCGAGTATTCTTTAAATGAAGATAAAACAATAAAAGTCGATAATAAGGGCTATAATGTCAAAAAAGACAAGTGGGAACAAAGTGTCGGGAAAGCTAGATTTGTCAAAAAAGACAATATTGGTATGCTGAAAGTCTCATTTTTTGGTCCTTTTTATTCTGGTTACAATGTCGTAGCAATCGACCCTGATTATAAGTACGCACTTGTAGCTGGAGAAAGTTTAAAATATATGTGGATACTTTCTAGAGAAAAAACAATTCCAGAAAGTATAAAAGCAGATTTTCTTATCAAAGCTCAGGAAATTGGGTATAATGTTACCGATTTGGTGTGGGTAAAACACGATAAGGCAAATTAAAAATAAAAGTCCGCCAGTATAATGCTGACGGACTTTTTTATTTCGATTTGAAAAATACTTATGCAGTAAAAACACTTTTGTAATTATCCCAGTATCTGTAAATCAAGAAAAGGTTTCCTAGAAAAAGAAGAACTGCGATAGGCAGACCATCTGGAGTGAGGAAATAATTGATAAACAAAATATTTACCGTAATGGGTAAGATCAAGATGTTTGCTAGAGTTACGTAACGCCCAGTCACAAATGCAATTCCACACAATAACTCGATAGATTTTGCCATTGGCATTAAATACGTGGAAGCCATTAAACCTACGTTAAAAGCCTTAAAGTTTCCCGTAGTTTCTGGTTCGGGCATGAGATGGAAAAAATAACTGATAGAGGCAAACAGTAGCAAAAGGCCAATTAAAACGCGGACAATAATTGTGGCAATTTTCATAATACTTAGGATTTTTTAAGGTTAAAAAACATAATTAAGTTATTGGAAAAGAAACAATCTATAAGCTTAAATTAGAATCGCAAATTGTTTTTTTTGAGGTTCTTTTTTAAGGATATTATAATTAAATTAATGCTCTTTTGGGATTAATCTAATTGTATATCAAATATAACGAATTTTTTCTTATAAAATGAATGTCTTTTTAACAGTTTTGTAATGTAATTCAAAACATTTGATTATTTTTTTGTTTTCCTCTAATGAAATAATTTTGTCGTAATTTTGACCTTTAAAATTACCATTTTTGAGAGTTTCCATCCGTAAAAATATTGCCAATCCAAAACTGTTTAAGGAGCAGCTTTTAAGTTGGGCGCAACAATTTCGCGAAGTTGTTTTTTTAGACAGTAATTCTTATCCGCAGCAATATTCTAGTTTTGACTGCATGTTGGCAGTTGACGCTTTTACGTCTTTAAAAACTGATTATTACAACGCTTTTGAAGATTTAAAACAATATCAGCAAAACACAAAAGACTGGCTTTTTGGATATCTTTCTTATGATTTGAAGAATGATATTGAAAACCTCCAGTCCAATAATTTTGATGGCTTGAACTTTCCTGATTTGTTTTTCTTTCAGCCTAAAAAGGTTTTTATACTAAAAGGATATGAACTTGAAATTCAATATTTATTGCTGTGCGATGATGAACTTGAAGAAGATTTTGGTGAAATAATCCAAAGCCCAAATTCCAAATTCCAAAGTTTGGAATCTTTAGAAATTAAGCAACGCATTTCTAAAGATTTATACATTCAGAAAGTAAATAAAATGCTCGAACATATTCATATTGGTGATATGTACGAAGCGAATTTCTGTATGGAATTTTATGCGGAAAATGCGATAATAAATCCGTTAGAAAAGTTTCAAAAACTGAACGAAATATCACAAGCGCCTTTTTCTGTTTTCTTTAAAAATTACAAACAATATCTGCTTTCGGCTTCGCCAGAACGATATTTAAAAAAAGTAGGTGATAAGATTATTTCACAGCCAATCAAAGGAACTTCTAAGCGTTTTTCAGATCCAATTGAAGATGAAAAATCAAAAAATATCTTAGCCTCTGATACCAAAGAACGTGCTGAAAATATCATGATAACCGATTTGGTTCGAAATGATTTGTCACATACCTCGCAAAAAGGTTCGGTTGAGGTTGAAGAACTTTGCGGAATTTATTCGTTTCTACAAGTGCACCAAATGATTTCTACGGTGACTTCAAAATTAGATTCTAAATTTTCTGCAGTAGATGTTTTGAAAACAACTTTTCCAATGGGAAGCATGACTGGTGCGCCAAAGATTTCGGTAATGGAAATTGTTGAGAATCTAGAAGAAACTAAAAGAGGATTGTACAGTGGTGCAGTTGGTTATTTTACGCCAGAAGGTGATTTTGATTTTAATGTCGTGATCAGAAGTATTTTATACAATCAGGAAAATAAATATGTTTCTTTTTCCGTAGGAAGTGCTATCACATCGCTTTCAATTCCAGAAAAAGAATATGAAGAATGTTTGCTGAAGGCAAAAGCAATGCACGAAGTTTTGCAGTAATTTTTTTTCCGCCACTAATTCACGAATTATTTTTCATAATCGTGATGCATATTTTTTTGCCATTCCCGATAGCTATCTGGATAAAAAGATTTGCACAGATTTTTTTTAATCCTTTAATCTGTGGCTATTAGTTGAAGAAAATAATTTGTGGAAATTTGTGTAATTTGTGGCAAAAGAAAACATGCGCCATCGGCATAAAAAAATAATTCGTGAATTGCTTCGTCTGCTTGCTATCACTCGAGTCGCGGCAGAAAAAAACAGCGCTTAACATTTCGTTTAAAAATAGTTCGAATTTAATTTTTTACTTTTATCAGATGTTTTCAAAATTTCAAAATCATATCGTTTCAAGATTTCCTTTTTTAGCCGAAAAGAAGCTTTTTCTGGCTGTAAGTGGCGGACTAGACAGTATGGTTTTGCTGCATTTGATGAATCAACTGCCTTATGAAATTGCCGTTTTGCATTGCAATTTCCAGCTTCGCGGACTTGAAAGTTTTGGAGATCAGGAATTTATTCAGGATTACTGCAATCAAAATAATATTCCAATTTTCACCACTCATTTTGATACCGAAGCTTTTGCTAAAGATTATAAGCTATCTACGCAAGTTGCAGCGAGAGAATTGCGTTATAGTTGGTTTTATGAACTTTTAGAAGAAAAAAACTTTGATTACATTTTAACTGCTCATCATGCCGATGATAATCTGGAAACTTTTATCATTAACTTAACTCGCGGAACTGGTTTGGAAGGTTTGACTGGAATTCCCGAACAAAATCATAGAATAATTCGTCCGTTGCTTCCTTTTTCAAGAGAAGAAATCTTGAAATATGCAGAAGAAAATAAGATAGAATGGAGAGAAGACAGCAGTAATGCTTCAACAAAATATCTCAGAAATAAGATTCGCCATAATTTGGTTCCAGTTTTAAAAGAAATCAATCCGAATTTTTTGGATGCTTTTCAGAAGACGCAATCTTTTCTTCAAGAATCAAAAGAAATGGTTGAAGATGCATCGATTATTGTTTATCAACAAGTAGCAAAAGAAGAAGGAGATGATATTCATTTCGATTTAAATCAGTTAAAAAAACTTCCAAATTATAAATCGTATTTGTATCAATGGCTGAAAGAATTTGGTTTTTCTGCTTGGAATGATATTTACGATTTGGTTGAAGGGCAATCTGGTAAACAAGTTCTCTCTGAGGAGTTTAGATTGTTGAAAAATAGAGAAACACTTATTTTAAGTCCGTTTTTTGAAACATCAGAAAAGGACGAATATGAAATTAATGAAAACGCTACAGAAGTTAATTTTCCCTTAAAAATGAGTCTTTGTAACGTAGGTCACACAACATTCGGTTCAAATAAAGTTATATTTGTCGACTCTGATAAAATCCGTTATCCTTTGATTTTGCGTAAATGGAGAGAAGGCGACGTTTTTCAGCCATTTGGAATGCAAGGAAAGTCAAAAAAGGTAAGCAAGCTTTTTAAAGATGAAAAACTTTCTTTGATTGAAAAGGAAAAAATTTGGATTTTATGCTCAGATGATCAAATCGTCTGGGTAGTCGGAATGAGACAAGACGAACGTTTTAAAATAGAAAAAGCCACAAATAAAATACTTAAAATAGAATTACTATAATGAACTTTACACAAGCCCATCAGTCCATAATTTCAAAAAGTATCTGGAATAAAATAAACGTTTTTTTACTCTTTTTCTTTTTTGCATTAGCAAGTAATGCTCAAATATTAGAACCAGTAAAATGGACTTCTAAAATAGAGAAAAAAGGAGATAAGGTTATTCTAATTTTTGATGGAACGATCGAAAAAGACTGGCATATGTATTCTCAGTTTACTCCAGACGGCGGACCGCTTGCTTTGGAAATTTCGTTTAAAAACCAAAAAGGAAATTACGAGTTAATTGGAAAAGCTAAAGAAGGCAAAACAAGAACAGCTTTTAACGATGTTTTTGGCGTAGATGAAACTTTTTTTGAAGGCAAAGCACATATTGAACAAGAGATAAAAATCATTAACCCAAATTTAAAAACGGTTGATGTAGATTTTGATTTTCAGGTTTGTAAAGAAGTTTGTATCAATTCAAGCAAGAAATTCTCTATCGCTGTTCCTTCATCATTTAAAATGGACGAAGTTCCAGTTGTTTCAGAGGCTAAATTGGACGAAACAAAAGTAGTTGGTTTGGCGGTTGATACCGTTAAAAAAGAAGAGGCAGTACAGCCAAAAATAGAGAAAACAGCAGAAACGGCAGCAGCAGAAATTCCTGCGCCAGCTCCTTCTAGAAGTTTATGGTCGATCTTTTTTCTTGCATTTTTAGGTGGTTTTGCAGCTTTATTTACGCCATGTGTTTTCCCAATGATTCCAATGACAGTGAGCTTTTTTACAAAACAAAGTAAAAGCAGAGCAAAAGGAATTAGAAATGCTATTTTTTACGGATTATCAATCATTGCTATTTATGTGATTTTAGGATTGATTGTAACCAAAATATTTGGTGCAGATGCATTAAATGCGTTATCGACAGATGTTTGGTTCAATCTTATTTTCTTCGTGATTTTAATCATTTTTGCTGTTTCATTTTTAGGAGCATTCGAAATTATGCTTCCAAATTCATGGGCAAACAAAGCTGATCAGCAAGCAGATAAAGGTGGTTTGGTTGGGATATTATTTATGGCTTTGGCTTTGGCAATCGTGTCGTTTTCGTGCACAGGACCAATTGTAGGGACATTGTTGGTTGAAGCAGCTTCAAATGGAGGGATCGCGCCAATTGTTGGAATGTTAGGATTCTCTTCTGCATTAGCTTTGCCATTTATGTTATTTGCATTGTTTCCGGGGTGGTTGAATTCGTTACCAAAATCTGGTGGATGGCTAAACACTGTAAAAGTTGTTTTAGGATTTTTAGAATTGGCATTAGCATTCAAATTCTTGTCAAATGCCGATTTGGTTTTACAATTGCATTTCTTGGAAAGAGAAGTTTTCTTAGCGATTTGGATTGCTATTTTTGGAACTCTTGCATTCTATTTATTCGGAAAAATTACATTGCCGCACGATAGCCCAACTCATCATATTTCAGTCGGAAGATTATCATTAGGATTAATTGTTTTAAGTTTTACAATTTATATGATTCCTGGACTTTGGGGAGCGCCTTTAAAATTAATCAGTGCATTCCCGCCGCCGCCGCAGTATAGCGAAAGTCCGTTTGGAGTAGGAGGTTCAGGAAACGGAGCGGTTTCGGCAGGCTCTATTAAAGGTATGCCAGAAGGTGCTGAATTAGGACCTCACGGAATTATGGTTTTCCATGATTACGAAGAAGGTTTAGCTTATGCTAAAGAAATCAATAAGCCAATTATGCTTGACTTTACAGGTTATGCTTGTGTGAATTGCAGAAAAATGGAAAATAATGTTTGGTCAGATCCTTCCGTTTTACCAATTCTTAAAAACGATGTGGTTTTGATTTCACTTTATGTTGATGATAAGCGTGAATTGCCAAAGGAAGAACAGTTTACAACTGAAGCAGGAGATAAAATCATTACAGTTGGAGATAAATGGACCGATTTTATGATTTCCAAATATAAAACCAATACACAGCCTTTGTATGTTATTACGGATTTAGAAGGAAATAATTTAAACAGCACAAAGCCAACAATCAGTTATGTGAGTACAGAAGAATATTTGCAATGGCTGAAAGAAGGAATTTCGAATTTTAAGTAATCAAGAGAAAAGAGAATAGAAGCAAGAGAATAGAAGAGAGAGGATGATTCAGAAATCTAAAAGCTACATTCTAAAATCTATAATCTAACATATAAAAGGCGTTTAATTCAAAAGCAAAAAGCACTCTAAGTCAAATTTAGAGTGCTTTTTTATTTATCAAGCGAAAGTGAAAATTAATTTCTTATAAGAATTCTCCGTGTTGAGAGATGTCTAATCCTAGTTCTTCTTTTTCTTCTGTAACTCTTAGAGGAGTGATTTTATTTACGATGAAGAATAAAGCATAAGAAGCAACAAAAGCAAAGATTGAAACTACAACAAGAGCAGTTAATTGGTTGATGAATAATGTAGGAGTTCCGAAGATTAAACCTTGATTATCTCCAACAGCAGGGTTGATTGCTTTTGATGCAAAAACACCAGTTAGAAGCATACCTACCATACCACCAACACCGTGACAAGCAAATACATCTAGAGCATCGTCGATTTTTCCTTTAGGGAATTTGCTTACTACAATGTTACTTACAATTGCAGAGAATAAACCGATGAAGATTGCGTGAGGGATACTTACGAAACCAGCAGCAGGTGTAATGGCAACAAGACCTACAACCGCTCCGATACAAGCGCCAAGAGCAGATAATTTATGTCCTAATATTTTATCAAGGAAAACCCAAGCCATTGCAGCAGCAGCAGCGGCAACAGTAGTTGTTCCTAAAGCTTGAGCAGCAAGGCCATTTGCTCCTAAAGCAGATCCAGCGTTGAAACCAAACCATCCGAACCAAAGCAGACCAGTTCCTAATAATACATAAGTAATTCTAGCAGGATTAACTTTTTGAACTTTTCTTTTTCCTAAGAACATAGCTCCAGCCAAAGCAGCCCATCCAGCACTCATGTGAACTACAGTTCCTCCAGCGAAGTCAAGAACTCCCATTTTGAAGAAAACTCCATCAGGATGCCATGTCATGTGAGCTAGTGGAGCATATATTAATAATATGAATAAAACCATGAATAACAAATACGCCCAGAAACGAATACGTTCTGCAAAAGCACCTGTGATTAAAGCAGGAGTAATAATAGCGAATTTTGCCTGAAATAATGCGAATAATATAAATGGAATTGTTGGTGCAAGGCTCCAAGCTGTATTAGTTCCAACTCCTGCAAAGAACAAATTCTCAGACGGGTTTCCGATAATTCCTCCAATTGTTGGTCCAAAAGCCAATCCAAAAGCAACAACAGTCCAAAGTATAGTAACAATTACCATAGCCATAAAACTTTGAAGCATAGTACTAATTACGTTTTTCTTACCTACCATACCTCCATAGAAAAATCCTAGTCCAGGTGTCATTAGCAATACAAAAGCAGTTGCAACGATCATCCAGGCAGTATCTCCAGTATCAAACTTTACAGCTTCTGCAGGAATTGGGTTGTCTGCAATGATAAAGTTCGAAATAAAGCTTAGGACTAAAATCGTGATAAGAATCACACTTAAAATAATTTTTCGCATAGTTATTTAGTTTTAAAATTTTTTATAAAAGTATAAAATGATTTAATACCCCCTAAAAAAATAGGGTTTGTTATTTAATTTTTGTTAAATTTAAAATTTAACCCCTATGATTTTGCGTGAATTTCTTAAAACAAACTTAAAATTTACAATTTGGCAACATTTTTTTTTCACTTACTGTCATTTTTGATAATTTTTAGGGTAATTGATTGCTATTTTTTGTAGGATAATAGATATTTGTTGTTTAAAAAACGTCTGTTGCATGTTGTAATGGATATTTTTTAATCTTTTTAACAAATTTGATGATTATAATATAAGGATGGGAAATAGAAGTATTAAATGGGGAATAGTAGGATTGGGAAATATTGCAAGCCAGTTTGCATCAGATCTTTTATTGATTGAAAATGCTGAACTGACGGCAGTTGCATCTAGAGATTTTACTAAAGCCGAAGAATTTGGAGGAAAATTTAATGCTTTAAGAATGTACAATTCTTATGATTTACTTTTTGAAGATTTGGAAGTTGAGATTGTTTACATCGCAACTCCTCATAATTCGCATGCCGAATTATCTATAAAAGCATTAGAAAAAGGTAAACATGTGCTTTGCGAAAAACCAATGGCTTTGTCTTATCAAGATGCGCAGAGAATGGTAGAGGCGTCAAAGAAAAACAATGCATTCTTTATGGAAGCGTTCTGGACAAGATTTATTCCGTCAATTCAAAATCTTCTTCAGAAAATTGGCAATGGAATAATAGGAGACGTAAATTATATAAAAGCCGATTTTGCCTTTCACGGAAGTGAAACAGAAAACAAAAGGCTTTTTGATAAAGAACTGGGCGGAGGTGCATTGTTTGATATTGGCGTTTATCCGTTATTCCTGTCTTATATAGTATTAGGAAAACCAAAAGAGATTTTAGCAAAGACAATCAAGCATAAAAACGATATCGATTTGCAGACTTCTATGATTTTGCAATACGAAACAGCTCAATCGGTTTTGCATGCTTCTATAGTTTCAGAATCAGATATGAAAGCCATCATTTCGGGAACAAAAGGGCGAATAGAATTAAATGCACCGTGGTTTATTGCTGATGGTTATTCTCTATTTATAAATGAAGAAAAAGAAGCTACTTTTACTTTTCCAGCTTTAGGAAAAGGATATTCTCATGAAATAATCGAATGTCAAAATTGTATTCTGAATAATGAAATTGAAAGTAAACTTTGGTCGCATCAGAATTGTTTGGATTTGAGTAGAATAGTAGAGGAGATTAAAACTCAAGTTAAACTTCCATTTTAAGTATCTATTGTTGTAATAGTGTAATTATATGATTGAAAAAACAGAATTTCTAGCGAATAAAATAAATGAGTTTATTGAGAAATATGGAGAAGTGCCTCCACATTGGATTTATAAACCAGATTCACATCCTTACAGTATTATTTGGAGATATGGAAGTGGTGATGAATTTTGTGACTGTTTTTATATTTGGTTTGAAGAAAATTGTCAAACAACTGAAAAAAGAATTGCTTATTTTAAGAAATATAATCCACCACCAAGATGGTTGGCGTCAGTAGTTGATAGTATTTGGGAAACAGAAGGGTGGAACGAACCTTTTTTTGATTATACTCCCTATTTGAAAAAGCTTGAAAAATATGGTTTTACCGGAACATCTGAATATGAAAAAGACTTAGATGATCAGAAATGGTTAGACAAAGAAAATGACATAAATAGATTTTAAATATAAAGTAGTAAAATATTTACAAATAATATTTTTTACTTCTATTTAATTAAATACTTTTACTTTTTATAAGAATTTATTTATGTTAGTAAAAGTTTACGGAAGCGCCGTATTTGGTGTTGAGGCCACAACGATTACAGTTGAGGTACATATGGACAAAGGAATTGGTTATCATTTAGTTGGGCTTCCAGATAATGCAATTAAAGAAAGTAGTTTTAGAATTGCCGCGGCTTTAAAAAATAACGGATTTACTTTTCCGGGAAAGAAAATTACAGTCAATATGGCGCCTGCCGACCTTCGAAAAGAAGGTTCTTCATACGATTTGACATTGGCTATGGCAATTCTGGTTGGTTCAGATCAGATAAAAGCTCCAGAAATTGAACGATATATTATTATGGGTGAACTTTCTCTCGATGGAAGTTTACAGCCTATTCGCGGAGCATTGCCCATAGCAATCAAAGCCAAAGAAGAAGGTTATAAAGGATTTTTTCTTCCTATTCAAAATGTAAAAGAAGCAGCTATTGTGGCGGGTCTGGATGTATACGGAGTTGAAAATTTAAAAGAAATTGTTGATTTTTTTGCTGGCAAAGGAACACTAGAACCGACAGTTATTGATACAAGAGCAGAATTTTATAAAACACTAGATTTTCCAGAGCATGATTTTTCAGACGTCCGAGGACAAGAAAGTATTAAGCGCTGTATGGAAATCGCAGCAGCTGGCGGTCATAACATTATTTTGATTGGTCCGCCTGGTGCAGGAAAAACAATGCTGGCCAAACGAGTTCCGAGTATTTTGCCTCCAATGACTTTACGCGAAGCTTTGGAAACTACTAAAATTCATAGCGTTGCCGGAAAATTAAAAGAAGTCGGATTAATGAATCAAAGACCATTCAGGAGTCCGCATCATACTATTTCTAATGTGGCTTTGGTTGGCGGCGGAAGTTATCCTCAGCCTGGCGAAATATCGATGGCGCATAACGGTGTTTTATTTTTAGATGAATTGCCAGAATTTAAACGTGATGTTTTAGAAGTAATGCGTCAGCCGTTAGAAGATCGTGAAGTAACAATTTCCCGTGCTAAGTTTACGATTACTTATCCATCATCTTTTATGTTGGTGGCAAGTATGAATCCAAGTCCTAGCGGTTTTTTTAACGATCCAAGTATGCCGAATACTTCTTCGCCACACGAAATGCAGCGTTATATGAGTAAAATTTCAGGTCCGTTATTAGATAGAATCGATATTCATATAGAAGTTACTCCAGTCCCGTTTGAGAAATTATCAGATGAGCGAAAAGCAGAAAGCAGTGTCGAAATTCGTAAACGAGTTACAGCAGCGCGAGAAATCCAAACCAAACGATTTGAAACCGTTGAAAATGTTCATTACAACGCGCAAATGAGCAGTAAGCTGATTCGTGAATTTTGTGTTTTAGACGAACCTTCAAAAGAATTGCTTAAAACAGCTATGGAAAGATTAAATCTTTCTGCCAGAGCTTATGATCGAATTTTGAAAGTTTCCAGAACTATAGCCGATTTAGATCATTCAGAAAATATTGTTTCATCGCACATTGCAGAAGCAATTCAATATAGAAGTTTGGATCGAGAGGGATGGCTGGGATAAATTATCAATTATCAATTGTCAATTGACAATTGATAATTGATAATTGTAAAAAATATTATTCTTTACTTTTCGGGTAAAAGAATTTAAAAGAATTAAAAACAGCTGTATGCAGAATCGAACCGTGGTTTTCTTCTGGGAAATAATCAAAATAAGTTTTCACGTTTTTGCTTTTAGATTCTTTTAGTTTTTCTGCCAGTAAATTGGCATCAACTTCCATAACATGCGGAATTGCTGTTGGAGCTAGTCCTTCTTTGCCAACAGCAATATAGATTTCGATTTGCTGATTGAAATTTTCTTTTAGCATTTCAGAATCTAAATCTAGAAGAGAGCCATTGTTCCACCATAAACTCGGACTTACAATAACATATTTATTAAAAAGAGTCGGCTTTTTAAGCAGGATTTCGGTTCCTAATAATCCGCCAAGAGATTGGCCGATGATGGTTTTGGAATCATTTGTTTTGTATTTTTTCTCAATAAATGGTTGCAATTCTTTTTCAATAAAAGCAATAAACTGATCAGAATGCCCTGTGGTTGGAAAACGAGTTTTGTCTTTTTCAATTGTAGTTGGAAAAGTGAAATCTCTTTTTCTGTCAACAGTTGCAATTCCTACTACAATTGATTTTGGAACCTGATTGATCCATTCAAAACTATTAAACTGAACTAGCCCAGAAATATGAATAAAATCTTCATCGGCAGAACCGTCCAATAAGTAAATGACAGGATATTTTGTGTCTTCTGCTGGATTATAACCTTCAGGAAGATAAATGTTTAAAATTCTTTTTTCGTTTAGTTCTTTGGATTGAATTTCATCAATAACTCCCAATACAAAAGGCTTTGAAGTTTCTATGTTTTTGGCTTTATTCTTTTGGCTGAATGCGAAAGTAGAAGAAAAAAGTAAAAAGACCAGAGCAAAAAATTTGTTCATTGATAGTAAAGTAAAAATGTTTTTATAAAAACGAAAATACAACTTTAATATCAGTAAATTCTTCTTTTGTTTTGGCCTTTTATATACAATTGAAAATTATTTTGCTTTTTCAGCAAAAATAGCATCTAGACCTTCCATTGCAATGGTAAAACCTTCTTTGAATCCCATTTGAATGATCATTTCCAAGTCAGATAGTTTTTCATGTTTGATGACAACATCTACAAAGGTAGATCCGTCTTTTTCAGAGAAAGTCACATTCCAGTCAGAGCGTGGAAATTCCTTGTTTAAATTGCCTTCGCTGTCGCTAAAAGCATCTAGATATTTAAAATTAGTTTTCGGACTAATTGAAGTAAAATCTGCAATGGCCCAATGTTCTTCGCCTTCAGGTCCCAGCATAGCATATAATCTGCGTCCGCCTTCTTTAAAATCCATGCTTTTGGTTTTAGATTTCCACGGAGTCGGCGCCCACCACAAATCCAAAATTTGAGGTTCTGTCCAAGCAGACCAAACTTGAGGCAGCGAAGCGTTAAATTCTCGTTTTACGTTTACAGTATTGTTTTCTTTATCTACAGTAAAATTCATTAAAAGATTTGATTTCATTTTTTTTAGATTTTAATTCGTTAATAATAATTCGGTTGAAATAATTTTATTTTTCTGCTAAGATTTTATCCAAACCTTCCATCGCTGATGTAAATCCTTGTTTGAATCCCATTTCGATTATTTTTTCAAGTTCTTCAAAACTGTCTCTTGTAATTACAATATCAACAATGGTAGAATCTCCCTGCTCAGAGAATGAAACATCCCAAAAAGAACTTCCAAAAGCAGAATTTGGATTTCCGTCAGCATCGCAAAAAGTAGAAGTGTATTTAAAATTTGTTTTAGGAGAAATCGAAGTATAATCAAAAGTACTCCAGCCTTGCACACCTTCAGCACCAACCATTGCGTACAATCTTCGTCCGCCTTCTTTAAACTCCATGCTTTTTGTCTCAGATTTTAGCGGAGCTGGAGCCCACCACAAATCCAGAATTTCAGGTTCTGTCCATGCAGACCAAACATTTGATAACGGAGCGTTGAATTCGCGTTTTACATTCACTCTTTTATTTTCCTTGTCTACAGAAAAAATCATTAATAAATCAGTCTTCATTTTCTTTAGATTTTAAGTTTAGTAATACTTGATCCAATTGGCTAAAACGCTGTTCCCAAATTGCTTTAAATTGCTCTAGCCATTGATCAACTTCTTTCATTTTTTCAATTTTGAGCTGATAGTAAATTTCTCTGCCCAATTTCTTTTCTTCCAATAAATCACATTCATTCAATATTTTAATGTGTTTAGAAACCGCTTGTCTTGTAGTTTGGAACTGTTCTGCAATTGCATTTGGGGTTAATGCACTCGAAGAAATCAAAACTAATATTGCTCTTCTCGTCGGATCGGCAATAGCTTGAAAAATATCTCTTTTCATTTTTCTAAATATAAATTCGCAACTAATCAGTTGCAAATATACGCAACTTTTTGGTTGCGCAATAAAAAAACACGATTTTTTTTAATTAGAATATTCTAAACAAAAAAAGACGCATCAAAAATGCGTCTTTTCTTTATGTGGGAGTTATATAATTATTTCCTGAACTTATTTTTTACAATGATATCTTTTAGTTTGGCTTTCAAGTCTTCACCAGTATCGTAAACCATTTGTTCGTTGTTTGGGAATGCAACGGCTCGTTTGTCAAAATATGCCAGATAATTATCATCACAAGCACCTCTGTTTCCTTTGTAAGTAGAATAAATATTTTCAAAAACATATTCGCTGCTTATGGGGAAAGTTTGTACTAGCTGATTGCTTTTTAAATCTACATAATCCACTTTTGCTGTTACAAGACAAGATTTAAATTGTCTGAATTCGTAAACCGTAGCACGAAGCGTTTTATAATTATCTACTTTAATCTCTTTGCCCAAACTGTCTTTGACAGGTCTTCCGCGACTATCTAAAAGTGTTTTTACGCCATCTTTAACTTGTCTTTCCTTTACAAATTCTTTCTCTTTAATCTGCTCTGGCGAAATCGCAATTTGTCTAAAACTCAAAATTAAACTATAGTCATAATTCACATTTTTTTGTCTAGCACTATGATAAACGGTCCATTTATCATTTAATCCGTAGGTTTTAAAATCCAGTAAATCATCCTGAAGCATTTTCGGAATGACCATATTGGTTTCGTTTTTAGCATAAACATCAACAAAATCAGTTCCTTTAAACTGCGCATCATCCATCAGTTTTTTGGTGTTTTTGTAATTTGGATTAATGCTTTCCAAATACGCAAAATCATCATAAGCTTTTCTAAAATCTAATTTGTTATTTGATTTCAAAAGCATTGAAGCGTTTTCATATAAATATTTCGAAAGTGCATTTTTACTGTTTACAATTTCATTCGAATAATTATCAAATGGGAAATAAGCATTTTTTCCCTGCTTCAATAAAGGCAGAGGCAATAATGGACGAATTTTTTCCTGACGATTATTTAGCTGTAAATAAGTATTATAAATGCGTTCTGTATTGGCAGGATTGTTTTCTTTGTTCAGCATTTCCAAATTTCGAAGATCACGATCTTTGGCTTTTGTAAAAGCTTCTTCCAATAAATAAACATAATCTTGTTTTCCTTTAGAATCTTTTTTGGTGCGAAGTGCTTCAACAGCGCGATCAATTGCGCCATCATAATTTCCATCGCTAAGCATTGATTGTGTTGTCTTTACCCCACAAGAAGAAAGAGCTAAAAACAATATAGAAATGAGAAAAGTAATTTTTTGCATAGTTTGTTTTTTGAAGGTGTAAATATATCTTTTTTAACTTTCAACAACTATGCCTTTTTCTAATTTATTTGAGGAGCAGAATAAGCTATTTTATAAGAAGGAAAAAATTAGTCTTCCCAGTTTTCAATTACATTATCGTTCCATAATTTTTCAGCGAATTCTCTAAAAACTTTCGTTCCTTTCTTAAAGTTTTCATCCAGTTTATATTCGCCTCCTTCAAATTGTTTTTTGCCGTTATCGTCAATGCCAACTGCGACTTTATTTTCGCCACGCATGGCATATTTTGTATTCCCTTCATACATAATAATCTTCATGTCAGAAGGACTAACATCGCCATGACAAACTGTTTTATACATGAGCCAAGTTTCGGCAATTCCATTTTTGTCTAAATCTGTAACTTGAAAAGTGTTTTTGACAAATGAAGCAACAATGTCAACTGGACAATCTGAAATGTAATCGTAAACTTTCCAAGTTTGCTTCACTTCATTGCCTGAAACTATAAAATGATACCCAAATAATTCAGCATCTGAGCCTTCTGTTTCGTGCGTAAATTTTTTGTTGATGTGATAACCAGTTTCTGTAGTAATTACAATATTATCGCCCAATTTATCTTTCCATCTAACAGCATTTTTTACAAAACCTTCGTATTTAATTGAAGCAGGAAATTGAGTTGAATCGATTTTTTCAACCGTTAAGACAAAAGGTTCTTCAGTTGAAGGTTTTCCATTTGAAACGGCAGTTTTTACGTCATCTTTTTTCTCTGGTTTGCAATTTGAAAACAGAACAATAAACAGTAATAAGATCGTGATTTTTTTCATAAAGGGCTTATGTGCAATTTTAATGTGTGAGTTGTTTTTTGATTAATACAATTTGTCCTAAATGATAATAACTATGTTCAATCATAGCTTCGATGTTTCTTTTGTAAGTTCCGTATTTAACATCTACAAAACCTTCATCGAGTTTTTCATCAGACATTTGTTCTACTAGCAAAGCAAATTCTTCTGCATCATTCCAAAATTTAGTTAGAAAATTGTTCCATTGTTCTTGCGAACAAATGGGAGGAAAGTCAAAACTAAATTGATCTTTTATGTCCAATGTTCCGCCTTTAAAAACCTGATTGATTCCATTAATGTAATAATGAACATGCTGAGCCAGAGCTGCAATCGTATTTAAATCCTGAATCGGACTAACTGCAATTTTCCAATCCAGATTTTCTAGCTGATCTTTAAAATTGGTGTTTGCAATCCAAGTTCCGTTTAAAATAACTTCTCTGAAACGATTGGCAATTTCTGTTGTACTTTTCATGTTCCATAAATTTAGGAGTTACTATTAAGAATTTATTCCTGCTGAATCCATTCGTATTTTCCATTTTTCAGATAGATAACGCCGCCTCCGCAGCTTTCTTCGGCATGAATAAAGATTCCGTCATTTGGCAGTTTTATTTTGTCTTCTTCTGCAACTTGTTCTTCGCCAATAATATCGCCATTTTCATTTACATTGTTAAAGTAAACCTCATTTTTAGGCGCTTTTTCAAATATTCCTGCCCAATCAATTTCGTCAAAACCTTGTCTTAAATATCATTTCCAAAACCTAAATAATCAGTTCTTTTTCCGTTTCCGTAAGTGATTTTGAAACCGCTTTTTTGGTTGTTTTTGCTTCTAAAGATTTCTACAGTTTCATCTAGATTATCTCCGTCAAGATCGCATAAAATTTTATTGGTTTTATGTTTTGTGGAAAGTACAATTGTATCTGTTTTTTGTGTTTCTGGCTTTTTCTTTTCAGTTACTTCCAAAGAATCTTTTGAAACAATTTTAGGAGTTTCTAATTCTGTTTTTGTTTCTTTTTTACAAGAAATGGCAAGTACAGATAAAAGGAGTAGAGTTCTAATTTTCATATTAGGCTTAGATAAATTTTAAAATGCTAATATAAAAAATTACGTACGAAAATATATAGCTTTATGAATTGTTGAATATCATCCTTTTAAATTATTTTATGAATTGCCTCCAGCTTTAGCTGGAAGTAGAATATTGATATAAAAAAGGCTTTAGCCAAAAAAAACGATTTGGCTAAAGCCCTTTTATGACTTTTTATTTACCTCCAGCTAAAGCTGGAGGCAATTGAAAATGTATTTATTTAGATTTTCTGATCTTCACCTGATATACAATCTCCCAAAAGATAATTGAAAAAACAGCATTAGCAAAAATGGCAGTTTTAACCTGATAAGGATCGTAATTGACAAGTAGGTGCAAATTGGTAAACTGTAAAGCTAGAAACATAGCCAAAGCTGCAATTCCGACAGCGCAAAGTACGTTAAGCAAAGGTTTCCATTTTAAGGCTGTAAAAGCATAAATAAGATTCAAAATACCAAAACCAGCACCTAAAGTTACAAATGCATCTCCTTTAAACTTTTCGTTTAATTCAAGCAAGAGCTGTGTAGAAGTAAGGTATAAGAAGAAAAGAATTGAATAAATGAGGATTCGTACTTGCGGTTTCATTTTGTATTGATTTTTTATCGAGCAAAATTAAGCATTTAAAATGAAGCTCTGATTAGGTTTTACGGCAAAAGCGTTTCTATTTTGGTTTCCGATTTTTCCTTTAGCGGGCTATCAGCCTTCAAACTCCAAATGATTAGAAATTTTCCTTTTACAACATATTCTTCTGGATGTTCATCTGTTGGTTCGCCTGCTTTTCCCCAAAGTAAACCTTGCAGAAAACGATCTCCTTTAAAAACGTGATCGAATTCAAAATACATAATAGAACCGCGATCGGCTTTGCTTTTAAAACTCTGGATGGCTTTACTTTTTACAGTTCCAACAATATTGCTGTAGGTTTCAATATCATTATAAAAACTACAGGCTTGTGGCGTAATGCAAACATTCCCGTCGCTTACCATATAACCGCCTTTCGGAATTTCTTTTGGTTTTAGTTTTAAATCAGCTAGGGTTTGGCTGAACGAATTGGTTGAAAATAATAGTAATAATGTTGATAGTAGGATTGTAGGTTTCATTTGGTTTTTGGGGTTTGATTTGGAATGTAAATATATCTAATAAACTTCATCATATGGTTTGGGAATGAATCTTCGAACTAATTTTATTTTAATAAATTTTTCATCACTTTCAATTTTTATTACCTTAAAGGATTCCACAATCATTTTGTCATATCTGAGAATATCTATCATTGTTTTGTTTTCAACTTCATAGATTGCAATCGAAAAATAATCTTTAGGATATTTTGTAACCATTCGTGACGGAGGTTCTTTACAAAAAGAACAGCGACCTAAAATAAATGCCTTTTTTTGATAAAAAGTCCAATCAATAAATTTGCAAAAATCATTTTGTGTATTTGTCTTATTTTGAATTGCTATTAAAGTGTCGCTTTTAAAATATAGACTATCTACATTGTTAAATTTCCATGATTTGATTGAAGGTAAACTAATCCGACCATTTTTCTTTTGTATTTGACTTTCTTTAATTATTTTTTGAACTTCAGATTTGGAAATTTTGTTTTGAGATATCAATAAAAGTGGGAATAACCAAACAATAAAAAGAAATTGAAGTTTTTTCATCGAAGAAATAGATAGCTGTTGAATTAAAGCTCACATTATAAAAAACTCACAAAAGTCAAAGTGATATTTGTGCGTTTGTAATTTTATCTTATCAAGTAAATTATTTCCCTTTTAATAATTTTTCTAAATATTCAACCTTATCTTTTTCTGCCTGAACCAAACGTTCGTAAAGTTCTACAACTTTATCAAGTGGATTGAATGTGCATTCATTATTAGTTATGAAACTTCCAGAAACGGATTCGTTAAATGTATTGAAATAATTAATCACATTTTCTTCTGAAAAATTTTCGATTGCTTCTTTAGTTACGCCTAAAGCTTTTGCAATTTCTATAAGTTTTTCTTGTTCAATCGTTTCGCTCGCTTCCCAATTAGAGACAGATTGCTGGCTTACGCCAATTGCAATTGCAAGTGCTTCCTGTTTCATACCTTTAAGCTCTCTGATTCGGCTTATGTTTCTGCCGATATGTTTTGGTTTTGTTGTTGTACTCATAATTTCAAAGGTATTTAATTTTTTTGATTTTATTGAAGAGTAAATATATGATTTATCTGAGGTAATACTTAATGATTTTAAAAGCTTTTATTTTCTTCGCTTACGCTTTTCGTGAATGGTAATTTGATTAGATAGAGCTAATTCTTTTAAACATTCTTGATAAATATCTTCTCGCCATTTTTTGAAAAGATCTATTAGATTAAAAAACAATTCTTCGGGTATATTTTCTGGTTGCGGTTTTTTGAGTAAAGTCCCTATGGTAATGTTATGTGATTTTCCAGAATGATTAATAACATAATTTTGTCTAGTTTCATCTTCTAAAAACATATCTGCATAGTAATGTTTTAATACTACTTGGTCGAGATTTATGAATCCTAAAATTAAGGTTTTAATTTCTGATGGTATTTCACATTCAAATTGTTTCTCAATTTGTTCCATATTTTTATCAAGAAAATGTAATCGAACTTTACATTCAAAAATGATATCTATATAAATCCCTAAACTCAATAATCTTTCTGACCAACCATCAAAATGATCATAAGAAAGAATGTAGTCTTCATGTAATTTGAAATTTCCTGTTGAAGAGTCTATTTTACGTATGTTAAGTACTTCAAAGTCCATTTGTTTAGGTATTAAATACTTTTTTAGTTTTGATTAAGTAAAGTTTATCCACAATCTTGTCATTTCGACGAAGGAGAAATCTTCGTAAGTAGCTCTACAAAGATTGGAAATGTTATTCAAATAAATAATTAAGAAAATCCAAATCAGGATTAATAATTTTTATCAATTCGATTTTCTTTTCTCTGCGCCAGTCTTTTATTTCTTTTTCACGAGCAATTGCTTCTTGAACCCATGTGAATTTTTCGTAGTACAACAAATAAGTAGCATTGTATTTTACAGTAAAGGTTTTGTTTTCTGTTGTATTGTTTGCTTTGTGCTGACTTAAGCGGATTCTTAAATTATTTGTGACTCCTGTGTAGAAAACGGTTTTGTATTTGTTTGTTAGGATGTATATGTAGTATGTGTGATAGCCTTCTTGATGTAGCATTTTTTTAATGCTAAAGATAGATAATTATTTAAGATTTTTCTTTCTTTTATACGGTTTTGTTTCTAATCTTTGTGGAGCTACTTGCGAAGATTTCTCCTTCGTCGAAATGACAAACTTAGTGGCTACTTTGTGTATGATTTGAGCGAAATACTTTGCGGAGTTTCTTGTGAAGATTTCTCCTCCGTCGAAATGACAAAACTGGACGGTTAGTTACTTTGCGTGCTTCGACTTCGCTCAGCCTGACAAAGTACAGCAATCTAAAATCTAAAGTCAGAAATCTAAAATAAAAAAATCCCGCCTCAATTAAGAAACGGGACTTTGGTGATATTCCTTTTTTTTCTATTGTTAAACCGTAGCAGCAATTTCTTGTGGCAACGGAATTTGATTTTTAAGTAAATCTTCAAATGTTTCTGCTTGGCGAATCAAGATTCCTTGTCCGTTCATCCAAAGGACTTCTGCTGGTTTGTATCTTGAGTTGTAGTTAGATGACATTGAGAAACAGTATGCCCCAGCGTTTCTGAATTCTAAAATATCACCTTCAGTGATTTCTGCAATTCTACGGTTGTTGGCAAAAGTATCAGTCTCGCAAATGTATCCTACAACAGAGTAAAAACGCTCTTTTCCTTTTGGATTAGAAATGTTTTCGATATGGTGTGAAGATCCGTAAAACATCGGACGGATTAAGTGGTTGAAACCACTGTCGATTCCAGCGAAAACTGTTGATGTTGTTTGTTTTACTACGTTTACTTTTACTAAGAAATGACCTGCTTCACTCACCAAGAATTTTCCTGGTTCGAAAATCAGCGTTAAATCTCTTCCGTATTCTGCACAGAAAGCATTGAATCTTTTAGATAATTTTTTACCTAATTCTTCGATGTCTGTTTCGATATCGTCTTTTTTGTAAGGAACTTTGAATCCGCTTCCGAAATCTAAGAATTGTAAATCTTTGAAATGCTTAGCGGTATCGAACAAGATTTCGGCAGCATACAAGAATACTTCGATATCCAAAATATCAGATCCTGTGTGCATGTGAATTCCAATAATGCTCATTTTTGTGTTCTCCACAATTCGCAAAATATGAGGAATCTGGTGTACAGAAATTCCGAATTTACTATCGATATGTCCAACAGAAATGTTAGCGTTTCCGCCCGCCATTACGTGTGGATTGATACGAATACATACCGGAATATGTGGATGTTTTGTTCCGAATTGCTCTAAAATAGATAAATTGTCGATATTGATTTGTACTCCCATTGCAGCAACTTCTTCTATTTCTTCTAAAGAAACGCCGTTTGGTGTAAAGAAAATTCTTTCGGGTTCATAGCCAGCGTGAAGCCCTAACTGAACTTCCTGAATAGATACAGTGTCTAAGCCAGACCCCATGTTCTTTAATAACTGTAGAATCGCAATGTTAGACAATGCCTTCATGGCATAATTAACTCTTAAGTTCTCCACCTTAGAGAAAGCTTTAGTTAATCGGTTGTACTGAGATTGGATTTTTTCAGCATCGTAAACATACAATGGACTTCCAAATTGGTCTGCTAACTGCAGTAAATCTTTTGCTTGCATTTTTAAATCATTTTGGGCAAAGTTATTACACTTTTGATTACCAGCAAATAATTTGTAGAAAAATAACAAAATATAACAAATTGTTTTATTTCAAACAAAAAGTTGCTGTTTTTGAAATTTTATAACCTTTGTTAAGATACTATCCCGATAGCTATCGGGACTAAGTTTTTTGCCACGAATTCACGAATTTCTCTAATTTATAAATGCTGTTGAAATGTTTTAACCGCAAATTACACAAATTTTCGCAAATTTTTAATTTTAGAATTTCGCAAAATGCTAAAATATAGCCCGTGGTTTCAACCATGGGAAGAGTACGGATTGGACGTAATCATATATTGCGTCCCGGTGGTTGAAACCACGAGCTATGTTTGAAATAGAAATCGACCAGAAAATAAAAATTCGTGAAAATTTGTGCAATTCGTGGCAGACAAAAATAATCTGTGCTAATCATTTTATCCCTATAACTATCGGGAGTGGTAAAAAAACAAAACCCCTGAATATAAAATCAAGGGTTTGTGATAGTATGTGTTGTATTTTTTTTCGGTTTTTTACAGGCTAGGAAGATCTCCTTTTCCTTTAGTAGGCAAGTTTGTAGATCCCATAAGGAATAAATCTACCTCTCTTGCAGCTTCGCGACCTTCTGAAATAGCCCACACGATTAATGATTGTCCTCTTCTCATATCACCAGCAGTGAAAATGTGAGGAACGTTTGTCTGATAGTTATGTGCTTTATAGTTGTTTCTCGCGTCAATTTCGATTCCTAACTGCTCGCTTAACGTTTTCTCTGGACCCGTAAACCCAAGAGCCAATAAAGCTAAATCGCAAGGCCAGATTTTTTCAGAACCTTCTTTTTCGATTAATTCTGGACGCTGACCTGGAGTCATTTTCCATTGCACTTCAACTGTTTTTAATCCAGTTAATTCACCTTTTTCGTTAGAAATGAATTCTTTAGTATTGATTAACCAGTTTCTGTCGCAACCTTCTTCGTGAGAAGAAGATGTTTTCAACTGCAACGGCCAGAAAGGCCATGGAGTTGACTCGCTTCTTCCAACTGGAGGTTTTGGCAAAATCTCAAAGTTAGTTACCGATTTAGCTCCGTGTCTGTTCGAAGTACCGATACAGTCAGAACCAGTATCTCCACCACCAATAACGATTACATCTTTTCCAGTAGCTTTAACTTGGTCTGGAATAGATTCTCCGTATAAAACTTTAGTTTGTTGCGTTAAGAAATCCATTGCTTGAACAACACCTTTGCTTTCAATTCCTTTAGTTGGCAAGCTTCTTCTTTCAGTTGCTCCTCCACATAAAACAATAGAATCGAATTGGTTTAATTCTTCAACGCTGAAATTAACTCCAACATTTACATTTGTTTTGAAAGTGATTCCTTCTGCTTCCAAAATAGCTACACGACGGTCAATAATTCCTTTTTCTAATTTGAAATTTGGAATTCCGTAACGCAATAAACCTCCAATTGCGTTGTCTCTTTCAAAAACAGTAACAGTGTGACCCGCTCTGTTTAATTGCTGAGCTGCTGCAAGACCTGCAGGTCCTGAACCAATAACGGCAACTGTTTTTCCAGTTCTTGTTTTTGGTGGCTGAGGTTTAATCCATCCTTCAGCAAACCCTCTTTCTACGATGCTTTTCTCGATGTTTTCGATAGAAACCGGATCTTTGATGATTCCTAATACACATGATTTCTCACATGGAGCAGGGCACAAGCGTCCTGTAAATTCAGGGAAGTTATTAGTAGATTGTAAAATCTCCAACGCGCTCTGCCATTCTTCCTGATGTACCATGTCGTTGAAGTCAGGAATTAAATTTCCTAACGGACAACCACTGTGGCAAAAAGGAATACCACAGTCCATACATCTTGATCCTTGTTCTCTTAATTTATCTTTTGGTACCGGAATAGTAAATTCGTTGTAGTTCGAAACGCGTTCTGCAACTGCTAAATTACTTTCGTCGGCTCTGTTATATTCTTTAAATCCGCCTATTTTACCCATGACTTTTTTATTAAATCTAAATGATTAAATTCCGATTCTTAAATTCCAAATTCCATTTTTTTTAACCGCAAAGTACGCAAGGTTCTTTGTTTTGCTTTTTGGAGTGTTTTAAGTTCGCAAAGCTTTGAGGTTAACTTCAATCTAAAATCTAAAATCTAAAATCTGAATTCTAAAATCATTTATCCCGCTATTAATTCTTCTATTTGTTTTTCTTCTGCAATTCGTTTTAATGCTTTTTTGTAATCAGTTGGCATTACTTTTACGAAGTGCTGTTGTTGGTTTTCCCAGTCTGCTAAAATTCTTTTTGCTAATGGACTGCTAGTGTACAACGAATGGTTTTTGATCAGTTTTCTTAGTTTCGTAAGATCTTCTTCTTCCATTGGATCGAATGCAACCATTTCCATGTTGCAAACTGTAGAATCGAATTTCTTATTTGGATCGTAAACATAAGCCACACCACCGCTCATACCAGCTGCGAAGTTTCTTCCTGTTTTTCCTAAAACTACTACTGTACCACCAGTCATGTACTCGCATCCGTGATCTCCAATTCCTTCTACAACTGCTGTTGCTCCAGAATTTCTCACACAGAAACGTTCTCCTGCGATACCATTAATATAAGCCTCTCCCGTAATAGCTCCGTAAAGGGCAACGTTCCCGATAATGATGTTGTCTTCAGGATTGAAAGTCGCAGTAGGAGGTACTTTTACAATTAGTTTTCCTCCAGAAAGACCTTTTCCTAAATAGTCATTACAGTTTCCGTGAATTTTAAATGACAATCCGTTTGTGGCAAATGCACCAAAACTTTGTCCGGCAGAACCTTCAAAATCAACTAAAATAGTGTCATCTGGTAATCCTTGTGCGCCATAAATTTTCGAGATTTCGTTACTCAAAATCGCACCTACAGAACGGTCTGTATTTTTAATTTTGAATGTAACTCTCGTTTTCTCCTTTCTATAGATAGATGGAATAGCTTCTTTGATGATGTCAAAATCCAATACATTCTCAAGAGCGTGGTCTTGAGTCGTTGTGTTGTGATTTGGAACTGTTTTCGCTTTTTCCGGTTTGTATAGAATAGTTGATAAATCTAAACCATTAGCTTTATAATGCTTGATCGCTTTGTCTACGTTTAATTTTTGAGACTGACCTACCATTTCTTTTAAAGTTCTGAAACCTAACTGTGCCATGATTTCTCTTAACTCCTCAGCAATGAAATACATGAAGTTGATTACGTGCTCTGGAGTTCCTTTGAAATTTTTTCTCAATTCTGGATCCTGAGTTGCAATACCAACCGGGCAAGTATTTAAGTGACAAGCTCTCATCATGATACATCCAGAAGCTACAAGCGGAGCCGTTGCGAATCCGAATTCTTCTGCACCTAATAAAGCTGCGATAGCAACGTCACGTCCTGTTTTCAATTGTCCGTCACATTCTAAAACTACACGGCTTCTTAAATCGTTTAAGATCAAAGTTTGTTGTGCTTCAGCTAAACCAAGTTCCCATGGAATACCTGTGTGCTGTAAAGACGTTAATGGAGCAGCTCCCGTTCCTCCGTCATAACCTGAAATCAAGATAACGTCAGCTTTTGCTTTGGCAACACCGGCAGCGATGGTTCCAACTCCAACTTCAGAAACTAATTTCACGTTGATACGAGCTTCACGGTTTGCGTTTTTCAAATCGTAAATCAACTGAGATAAATCCTCAATAGAATAAATATCGTGGTGAGGTGGAGGCGAAATCAAACCTACATAAGGAGTAGAGTTTCTCGTTTCAGCAATCCAAGGCACTACTTTTTCTCCAGGTAACTGTCCACCTTCTCCAGGTTTTGCTCCCTGAGCCATTTTGATTTGGATTTCTTTGGCATTTGTCAAATAGTTGATCGAAACTCCAAAACGTCCAGACGCAACTTGTTTAATAGCAGAGTTTCTAGAATCTCCGTTAATTTCTTTCTGGAAACGTCTTGGATCTTCTCCACCTTCTCCAGAGTTACTTTTTCCTCCAATTCTGTTCATTGCAATTGCTAAGTTCTCATGCGCTTCCTGGCTGATAGAACCATAAGACATTGCTCCGGTTTTGAATTTCTTCACAATTTCTGTCCAAGGTTCTACTTCGTCAATAGAAATTGGATCCAAGTTGTTGAATTCAAACAAACCTCTAATAGTCATTAAGTTTGAGCTTTGCTCGTTTACAGCATTTGCATATTCTTTATAGCTTTCTGGGCTGTTTAAACGAACTGCTTGTTGTAATTTAGAAATCGTAGTTGGGTTAAACATGTGTTTTTCGCCACCACGTCTCCATCTGTAAATACCTCCAATTTCAAGAGAAAGCAAGTTTGCAATTTTTGAATTTGGGAACGCTTTTTGGAAACGTTTTTTAACCTCTTTTTCAACTTCCATTAAACCAATTCCTTCAATTCTTGATGGAGTGTAAGGGAAGTATTTAGATGTAAATGTTTTGTTTAAACCTAAAATCTCGAAAATCTGAGCAGCTCTGTATGAATGTAAAGTAGAGATACCAATCTTGTTCATGATTTTCACGATTCCTTTTGCAATCGCTTTGTTGTAATTCACAACTGCATAATCTGCTTTTACTTTTGTAATGAAACCTTTTTCAACCTGATCGTGAATGATTTCGTTTACCATGTAAGGATTGATAGCACTTGCACCGTATCCGAACAATAAAGCAAAATGATGCGGTTCGCGTGGTTCAGCAGATTCGATGATGATTCCGAATTTAGAACGAACTTGTAAAATGTTTAATGAGTGGTGAATATAAGAACAAGCCAATAACATTGGAATTGGAGCCAATTCTTCGCTAACGCCTCTATCAGATAAGATAATGATGTTGCATCCTTCATTAACCGCTTTAAAAGTCGCCTGAACGCATTTTTCAAGCGCGCGCTCTAAACCGTTAACTCCTTTTTCTATTTTATATAAAGTAGAAATAGTAGCCGATTTGAAATCTGCATGATCGATATTTCTGATTTTATCCAAATCCTCATTAGAAATAACTGGATTTTGGATTTTTAATTTTTTACATTGTTTAGATTCGATTTCGAAAATATTGAAATCTCCACCAATCGCTAAACTGATATCCGTAATGATTTCTTCACGAATACCATCCAATGGCGGGTTAGTAACCTGAGCAAACAATTGTTTGAAGTAATTGTACAACAACTGAGGCTGATCTGAAAGAACTGCCAAAGGTGTATCGTTACCCATAGAACTGATCGCTTCAGCTCCGTCGCTACCCATTGGGTTGATGATTGTTTTTAAATCTTCAATAGTATAACCAAACAAACGCTGTCTTGTTAAGAAATCTAATTTTTCAACAGGAGTAGGGTTGTTGGTGTAAGGAACGCTAGCCAATGGCAATAAGTTTTCGTCAACCCATTGTTTGTATGGACGTTTTGTAACGATCGCTTTCTTTACTTCTTCGTCTTCGATGATACGCCCTTCGTTCATATCAACCAAGAACATTTTTCCTGGCTCAAGACGACCGTGCTGAATTACATCTTCTGGATCGATGTCTAATACACCAATTTCAGATGACATAATTACGAAGCCGCTTTTTGTTAATGTATAACGAGAAGGACGCAATCCATTCCTGTCTAGTAAAGCACCAATTACGTTACCATCTGTAAACGGAATAGAAGCAGGACCATCCCAAGGTTCCATGATACAAGCATTGTATTCATAGAAAGCTCTTTTCTCAGGAGACATTGTTTGGTGTTTTTCCCAAGCTTCAGGAACTACCATCATCATTGCCTCTGGAAGAGAACGGCCAGTCATTAATAAAAGTTCAATCACCATATCCATAGAAGCAGAATCTGATTTTCCTTCTAAGATAATTGGGAATAATTTTTTGATGTCATCGCCAAAAACTGCGCTTTGCATAAGCTCTTCACGAGCACGCATACGGCTTACGTTTCCACGAAGTGTGTTGATCTCACCATTGTGACACATGTATCTAAATGGTTGAGCTAAGTCCCAAGATGGGAATGTATTTGTAGAGAAACGTTGGTGTACAAGTGCTAAACGTGTCACCAAGTCCGGATCTTTCAAATCTATATAATAACGGCTGATGTCTTCCGGCATCAATAGACCTTTATATATTATAGTAGTTGTCGATAAACTAGTAAAATAAAACATGTGGCTTTCTGAGGTCTTAGATCCTCTTACGGCATGTTCAGCAATTTTTCTAGCTGCAAAAAGTTTTGCATTAAATTCTTGTTCAGTTAAATCTTGTCCGTTTTTAGAAACGAAAACTTGTTTAATTGTTGGTTCTTTTTCTGCGGCGATTTCACCTAAATTTTCAACGTCAACAGGTACATCTCTCCAACCTAAAACTTTTAAGTTTTGATCTTTAATAGTAGCCTCAAATGCATTAATACAAAAAGAAACCTGGTTTTTGCTTTTTGGTAAAAAAACCATTCCTACTGCATACTCACGCGCTTCTGGGATTTCAAAGTCACAAACTTTCTTAAAAAAATCATGAGGAATGTCGAATAAAATTCCGGCTCCGTCACCAGTTCTTCCATCAGAACTTACGGCACCACGATGTTCCAATTTAATTAAGATGTCTAATGCTTTGTGAATAATATCATTTGACTTAATACCATTCAAATTACAAATAAATCCTGCACCACAATTGTCGTGTTCAAATTCAGGCAGATAAAGCCCTTGTTCTTTAACTCTCATTCTTGATATTTTTTTTACAAAAATACAGATTTCGTTAAACATAATGTATTGAAATAGTGCTTTTGCTTTCATTTTTGCTGTAATATTAGAAAAAGGGTTCTTAATTATTAATATTATTATAGAAGGCATCCCGAATTGCTAAAAATATAATTACTCTTAAAATATATTAGGAAAAATCGTCGGGAGGCCAATAAAACCAATGAATTTTTTGTTAAATATCAAACGTTTTCTGAGAATTGTGTTAACATTAACAAATTGTTCCGTTAACGATTTGTTTGCTTTGAAAAATTATCAACGCTCAATACCTACATATAACATTTATTTAATTGAAAAAGATTTTACTATTCAGTTGTATTTTGTTACTTTTGTCGCACTTTTATTCTGAAATAAATTCAGAACCAGACAAATTCTATATTATGAACATACACGAATATCAAGGAAAAGAAATTTTAGCGAGTTACGGAGTACGTGTGCAACGCGGAATCGTGGCTAATAATGCAGTTGAAGCTGTGGCTGCTGCAAAACAATTAACTGCCGAAACTGGAACAGGATGGCATGTAATTAAAGCACAAATTCACGCAGGTGGTCGTGGAAAAGGTGGTGGAGTTAAGCTGGCAAAAAACTTACAACAAGTTGAAGAGTTAGCAGAACAAATCATCGGAATGCAATTAATTACTCCTCAGACTCCGCCTGAAGGTAAAAAAGTTAACAAAGTATTAGTAGCTGAAGATGTTTACTATCCTGGAGAAAGCGAAACTTCTGAATTTTATGTTTCTGTTTTATTGAATAGAGGTACAGGACGCAACATGATCATGTATTCTACTGAAGGTGGAATGGATATCGAAGAAGTTGCTGAGCACACTCCACACTTAATCTTTACTGAAGAAATTGATCCTTCTGTAGGATTACAAGGTTTCCAAGCTAGAAGAATTGCTTTCAATTTAGGTCTTTCTGGAAACGCTTTCAAAGAAATGGTGAAATTCATCGATGCACTTTACAATGCTTACATTGGTTCTGATGCTTCAATGTTTGAAATCAATCCAGTTCTTAAAACTTCTGATAACAAGATCTTAGCTGTTGACGCTAAAGTTAACATCGACGATAACGCTTTATACAGACAACCAAAATATGCTGAAATGAGAGATATTCGTGAGGAGAATCCAATCGAAGTTGAAGCTAAAGAAGTTGGTCTTAACTATGTTGACCTTGACGGTACTGTAGGATGTATGGTAAACGGAGCTGGTCTTGCAATGGCAACTATGGACTTAATTAAATATGCTGGTTTTGAGCCTGCTAACTTCCTTGACGTAGGAGGAACTGCTGATGCTAAGCGTGTTGAAACAGCTTTCAGAATTATCTTGAAAGATCCAAACGTAAAAGCTATCTTAATTAACATCTTTGGAGGTATCGTTCGTTGTGACCGTGTTGCTCAAGGTGTTGTTGACGCTTACAAAAATATGGGAGACGCTATCAATGTGCCAATTATCGTTCGTTTGCAAGGAACAAATGCTGAAATTGCAAAAGAATTAATTGACAACTCTGGTATGCCAATCTTATCTGCAGTTCAATTCCAAGAAGCTGCTGACCAAGTAAAAGCTGCTCTTTCTTAATTAAATAAGAAATCAATTTATATAGAAAATCCATTCCAAAAGGAGTGGATTTTTTTTGTTTTAACCGCAAAGGGCGCAAGGATTTTCTACGTATAAGAATATACATAAACGCAAAGTTCGCAAAGCTATATGGATAAAGCTTTGCGAACTTTGCGTTTCTATATATTACTTGGTAAAATTCTTGCGTCCTTTGCGGTTAAAAAAATATTATTTCAAAACAGTTGATAAGTCCACAATTTCAAATGTTGGATCATTTTCTACAAAGCCTCGAATGATTGAAGCATGACCTGCACCAACTAAGACCATTATTTTGTTATCTGTGCTTTCGGTTAGTTTCTGAATTAGAGAATACATGTACAAGTTTCTTTTGTACCAATTTGCAACTAAAGAAGGTCCTGAAAAATCATCTGGATTTCCAGCTCTATTTGCTATTTCCAAATACCATTGAAGATTTTCATTTTCGGTTTGTTTTGTATTGTAATACAACATCATTTCTTGTAATGAGCTTTTTGCTATTTTTTCATTATGTTCTTTTTCAAAATTTCCTGTTGTAACTTTGTTTTTCTCCATTAACTCCTTTTGGTTTGCTTTTTCCATGGCTATCATTAAACTATCATATCGAAAAGGAGTATAAAGATTCATTCCATACAATTTTTTATGATTCAGTTTTTTAGCCGTGCGAATTGCCAGTTGTGTTATTTCGTTTTTATCGTTTTTAAAAAGACTATCCGTGTTTTTATTATAAAGCTTATCTAATTCTGCTTGTTTGGTAAACTCCCATTCAACGAATATTTTATCAGGACCAAATTTTTTGATCTTGTCACTCATTATTTCGAGTTCCTTTTGGCTCTTTTCAGACATGATATTGAAACTATTCAGTTTAGCAACATCCAGACCAGGATTGGCGTAATGAAAAGTCCCAACCAATAATATCTGTTTTTTCTTGGTTTGAGCAGAAGTTAAATTTAATGTGATAATTGCGAGTAATAAAATGATTTTTTGCATGACGTTTGTTTTTAAATTCATGGCAAATGTATCAGCAGATTTAGAACTTAATTTTCATTTTTGATGAAACGTAGATTCCATTAGACCAACTATCCAAATTTCACTTTCAAAATGTTCGTGTAAAGTTTTTAGCCGTTTGTCATCAAAAAAATAAGGTTTCATATAAATACCATTTTCTTTTAAAGTCATAATCGTATTTTTGAGTTAATTATCAAAAAACTATGAAATCAAAAATTCCTTTTTACTATCATATTGTTCTTTTCTTTTTGTTACTTCTAACCTATATTTTCTGGGATATTGGACTAAATAATAGAGAAGTAAAATTCGTATTGCAATCTATTTACTTAGGAATTACTCCAGCTTATTTATTGGCTGTCTTTATTATCTATATTCTTAATTTTTATCTTTTTTGTAATTGGTTTTTAAACAAAAAGAAATTACTCTTTTATATTCTAACAATTCCAGTTTCGTTATTGCTATTTACTGCTGTTCGTTATTTTTTGGAAGAAGTTGTTTTGTATAGTATCACAGGAATGCACAACTATTATGAAGAAGCAAGGGAAATTACCTATTACATAAAAGACAATTTTTTCTTCGGATTGCCAGCTGTAATTTTAAGTGCATTAACTTTTTTGTTTTGGCAGTTCCAAACCGCACAGCATCAAAACCAGGAATTGCTTTTGGAGAATAAAAAAGCAGAGTTTCAAATGCTTAAAGCACAGGTTAGCCCACATTTTTTGTTTAATACGTTGAATTCTTTTTATAGTCAGTTGGTTTTGAAAGAAGACGAAATGGCTGATGATATTTTGGTGCTTTCCGATTTGCTTAGATACGTTATTACCGAAACAGATAAAGATGAAGCCATACTTTCAAAAGAAATTCAGTTTATTCAAAACTATATTCATTTGCAGAAAAAACGTTTTGAAGATCAGCTTTTTTTAGATTTTACAATTGAAGGGAATTATTCAAACGAAAAACTCATTTCTTCGGCTTTGGTACATTTTGTGGAGAATGTTTTTAAACACGGGAAACTAAATGATGAAAAGGAAAAAGCTCTTATTTCTATCAAAATAACAAACGGTTTTTTAGAGATTTCAACTTTCAATTATAATGTAAGCGGAGAAAATTATTCCTCTACCGGGATTGGTTTTGAAAACCTTACCAAAAGACTTGAGTATATGTACAAAGATCGATTTATTCTTGAAAAAACAGAAGAAAATAATACCTTTAAAACGTACTTAAAAATACCGCTAAAAAAATAATCTATGGCTTTTAAATGCATTATTGTAGACGATGAACCGCCTGCAACCAGAATATTGGAAAACTATATAGGAAAAGTAAATTTTCTTGAAAAAGTTGGAGTTTTTAATGATTCATTAAAAGCATTGGAATTTTTAAACACACAATCTGTTGATGTGATTTTCTTGGATATTCAAATGCCTCAGTTAACGGGATTGCAGCTTTCTAGAATCATTTCGAAAAATATAAAAGTCATTTTCACAACCGCTTATCCAGATTTTGCTTTAGAAGGTTTTGAATTGAATGCAGTCGATTATTTATTGAAACCGATTTCGTTTGAACGTTTTTATCAAGCGGTTTCAAAGCTGAATTCAGAACCTAAAATAGAAATCTCAAATCAGAGCAATCTGCCTGATTTTCTTTTTGTTAAAACAGATGGGAAGAATAAATTTCAGAAAGTGTTTTTGAGAGACATTTTATATATAGAAAGTCTCCAGAATTATGTTTGCATTCATACAGAAAAACAACAGATTATAACGCATTCGTCTTTGAAAAATGTAATTGAATCGTTACCGGAAAATGAGTTTATACAGATTTATAAATCATATGTTGTTTCTTTAAAACACGTTGAATCGACAGATAATTTTTCGGTATTTATCAATGGAAAAGAACTGCCGATAGGAGCGACTTTTAAAGATGCTTTTTTTGATAAAATCGAGGAGAATAAAATTTAAAAAAAAGATAGCCACGAATTCACGAATTTTTATTTTCAAAGATTATCAAAAATAATTCGTGAATTCGTGGCTATAAAACTTTAAGGTTAAATTATTTCTTATTCTTCCCGTTTTTGTAAACCACTTTTTCTACAACAACCGGTTTTCCATTTCCTTTTGGGAATGATTTCTTTTTAGGCTTTCCGGCTGCTGAACCTGATTTTGATGGACTTTTATCGCCTCTGTATTTTTCAGAATCTTTTGGTGTAGTTTTAAATTCTGGTCTTTCTTTAGAAGTTTCTCTTTTCGGAATTTCAGCTTTATGCTTTGCTAAAACCTCGTTTGGATTTTTAGGGTTTTCTTTCGTTCCTCTTAAATGGATTACTAATCCGTTTAAGAAATTGCGTAAAACCTGATCGCCACATTCCATATAATTCGGATGATCTTCTGCTCTGAAAAAAGCGCCTAATTCTGATTTCGAAATTCTAAAATCTACTAATTCTAAAATTTCAACTATTTGGTCATCACGGAGCATCAAAGCCACGCGAAGTTTTTTAAGTATATCGTTATTTGTCATAATTTTTGTTTCATGTTTAAAGTTTCAGGTTTTTCCAATCGTTACTTGAACTTAAAAAACCATTATTTACTTTTTGCAAAGGTAGTTTTTTTAAATGATTAAAAACGATAATTAAAATCATTTAAAACGTTTAAAAGTTTGTCTAAATCCTGTTTAAGATGATTGGCAGTAATCACAATTCGGTTTAAAGGCTCAGCTTCTTTTTTATATCTGAAACTGGCAATAATAATGTTTTCGTGTTTTAGTTTTTCAACTAATTCATTCGATAAAAGATAAATTAAAGGATAGTTTTTATCAAATAAGATAGTGCTGTTTTTGATTAAAATCGAATCAATATAATTTAGATTATCCAGCAGTTTTTGATGCTGTATTTTATATATTTCTCTGGCATCAGAAAGTGTCTGCACAAAAGCAGGATTCATTCCTGCGGCACTTGTAAAAGTTTCCAATTCTTTGATTTGATTTATAAATTCAGAATCGGAAGCAATTACACCGCCAGTTAATCCGAAAGCTTTTCCTAATGAAGAAACCATTATTTTTCTTTTAACGGGAAATTCAATTGAAGAATAAATTCCACTACCATTTTTGCCAGTAATTCCTAGCGAATGCGATTCATCGACTACTAAAGTAATTGCTTTGCTTTTTGAAATTTTTTCTAAAAATGATAAATCAGCAGGTTTTGTTTCGAAAGACGGAACGCCATCGGTTAAAATCGTTATTTTTTCAGGTTTTGAATCTAACAGACGATCGTTTAATTTTCCGTTTAACAATATTGGAAAACTATTTTCAATCTGAATAGCCGAATGAATTTCATTTAAATGATAAAAGCAATCGGTTTCTTTTTTTAATTTTTCTAAAACCAGTTTTCCAGCCAGCATTCCTGAAGAAACTGTGACAGTCTTTTCAGAACCAATATGAGAAGCCAAAAAGCTTTCGCCTGCGTCATAAGCTGACAGCTGAATATTTGCCGTTCTGGAGCTTCCGTATGTAGTTCCCCAATTCAAAATGTTTTGAATTACTAATTCTTGAAACTCTTTGTTTGTTGGAAGTCCCAAATAAGCAGTTCCGCCAAAATACAAATACTGTTCTTGGTCAATTTCAATAACTCGATCTGGAAATTTATCGACTGTCATTTTTATAAAAGTGTAACACCAGTTCCGTTAAGATCTGAATAACTTACAATGCCATCTTTTATGGTTACTCCCGTCGCAATATCTTCTGCTAAAAGAAGTGCGCCGTCCATATCTACATAATCCAATTGCGGAAGCAAATGCGCAATGGCAGAAATTCCAACAGTAGATTCCGTCATACAACCCACCATTGTTCTTAAGCCTAGTTTTTTAGCTTCCTCAATCATGCGTTTTCCAGGAGTTAAACCGCCACATTTTACCAATTTCACATTCACACCATGAAAATGATTGTGGCATTTTGCTACATCTTCTTCAATAATGCAGCTTTCGTCTGCAATTACAGGAAGAACAGAATGTTTGAAAACTTCTTTATGCCCTTCCCAATTATCCGCTTTCATTGGCTGTTCTAGAAATTCTACGCCCAATTTTTTTAATTCTACAGCGTTGTTGATGGTTTCTTCGACTCCCCATCCGCAGTTGGCATCAATTCTGAAAACGGCATTCGTATGTTTGCGAAGTGCTTTTACAATTTCGATATCCTCTTTGGTTCCCAATTTAATTTTATAAATCGGCCATGGAAGTTCCTGCATTTTAGCCACCATTTTTTCGATAGAAGCAATTCCGATTGTATAATCCGTCATCGGATTTCTTTCGGTGGTGTAATTCCACAATTCATAAAGTTTTTTGCCTTTTTTGCGAGCATACAAGTCATTATAAGCCAAATCCAACGCGCACAAGGCAAACATATCCTGTTTTAAATGCGGATGGATTTTTGCCCAAAATACTTCTGGAGTTTCATTCTCAGTATTTTCAATAATAGATCTGATTTTTTCTAAATCCTGCATCATCATTGGAACCGTGATATTGTAATACGGATTTGAAGTGGCTTCTCCAAAACCAGAAAAACCATCGCTTTGCAATTCTACAATTAGCGAAGGCTGAAAATCAATAGACTCTCTTGAAATAGTAAAAGTGTGTTTTAGCTTGAGATTGTATTCTCTTAAAATTAGTTTCATTGGTATGCGATGTTTTTATTTTTTTTTCAATTAATAGCCCAGCCAAAGAATTGCTTCTGCGAAATGATCTCGCCAAAGTTTTTCATTGTGTTCTCCGCCTTTTACAATTTTAGTTTTGTCTAGATGAAGGCAATAACAGCGTTTTGTATCTAGTAAACGTTTCATCTTGGTCAAATCGTTTACCATGTCATCACTTTCTTTATCGCCGCACAGAAAATAAATTTTCGTTTTGATTTTAGGTTGTTTTTCTGTAAAAGTATAAATCTCAGGAGAAAACCAGAATGAAGGCGAAAAAACGCCTGCTTTTCCAAAAACTTCTGGATATTTTAAAGCACCGTAATACGAAACCAATCCGCCAAGTGAGCTTCCAAAAAGAATAGTGTTTTTTGCTTTTGTTTTGGTTCTGTAATTTTTATCGATGTGTGGCTTTAATGTTTTTACAATGAATTCTATATAATTATCGGCATTTCCTCCTCCATATTTTTCATTTTTGAAAGGCGTTAATTCGTCAATCCGTTTTTCATTTCCATGTTCGATTCCTACTACAATTACTTTTGCTTTTAAACTGTCCAATTTTTCGTCAACATTCCATTCACCAGAATACGAAGTTTTAGCATCAAATAGGTTTTGAGCATCGTGAATGTAAATAACGCTGTATTTTTTCTGAATATTTTTAGAATAATTTTCGGGAAGATAAATCCAGATTTTTTTTGAAGTATTGAGCTGAGGTGCTTCAATCGTAAAAGTCGATACATTTTTAGAAGCGGTGCTTTGTGCTTTTCCGATAAAAGTTAATAGAAGTAAAATTATCAAGAAAATCTTCTTCATTATCCGTGTTTTGTATTTTTATTTAAAAGCAATATTTTAGCTAAAAATAAGAAATTGATGAATACAGAAGCAGAAAAAAGAAGTTTACTTTTAGAAATGATTACATTGGCCACTGTAGACGGACATTTGCACAAACGTGAGCTTGAATTTTTAAGACTTGTAGCTGTAGAATTGAATATTAGCGAAGAAGAATTTCAGGATTTATTTCATCAGGAAACCAAATCGTTGCCCATTCCATCTGAGATGCAACGCATTAATCAGTTTTACAGGTTGGCTTTGCTAATGCATTGCGACGGAGTTTTACATGAAAGAGAATTTCAAGCCATTCAGCAGATTGCTTTACAAATGGGATTGAATCTTGCTGCGGTGAAACGTGTTTTAGAAATGATGAAAAAATCTCCCAATACTGTAATCAATCCAATAGTTTTGCTAGAGATTTTTAAGGGACAGCATAACTAAGCCAGCTGTTCCTGTAGTTTTTTAATTTCGTCACGAAGTTTGGCAGCTTGCAAGAAGTCCAATTCTTTAGCCGCTTTTTCCATCGTTTTGCGTTTTTCGCGAATCATTTTCTCCAACTCTGTTTTAGATAAATAAGCTGTTTCTGGTTCAGCTGCAACAGGAATCGGATGTCCTAATTCATATTCTACCAACGGATTTTTGGTAAATGCGCTTTCGATTTTTTTGTTTAGCGCTTGCGGAACGATATTGTTTTCTACGTTGAAATTAATCTGTTTGGTTCTTCTGTAATTGGTTTCGTCGATTGTTCGCTGCATGCTCGCTGTGATTTTATCAGCATACATAATGGCTTTACCATTTAAGTTTCTCGCCGCACGGCCAATAGTCTGCGTCAAAGATCTGTGATTTCTCAAGAAACCTTCTTTATCGGCATCTAAAATGGCAACAAGCGAAACTTCTGGTAAATCCAAACCTTCACGAAGCAAGTTTACTCCAATTAAAACATCAAAAAGGCCTTTTCGTAAATCCTGCATGATTTCAATACGTTCTAAAGTGTCTACTTCAGAATGGATATAACGGCATCTGATGCTAACTTTTGTCAAATATTTAGCTAATTCTTCGGCCATTCTTTTGGTTAAAGTGGTCACTAAAACCCTTTCGTCCAATTCGCAACGAACCTGAATTTCCTCAATTAAATCATCGATCTGATTTAAACTTGGACGAACTTCGATTTCTGGATCTAATAACCCGGTTGGGCGAATAATTTGTTCTACATAAATTCCATCAGATTTCTGTAGTTCGTAATCGGCAGGAGTTGCTGAGACGTAAATCACCTGATTTTGCAATGCTTCGAATTCTTCGAATTTCAACGGACGGTTGTCCATGGCGGCAGGTAATCTAAAACCGTATTCAACCAAATTTTCTTTACGGCTGCGGTCGCCTCCGTACATGGCATGAACTTGCGAAACGGTTACGTGACTTTCATCTACAACCATCAAATAATCGCTTGGGAAATAATCTAGAAGGCAGAAAGGTCTTGTTCCAGCTTCACGTCCGTCCAGGTAGCGCGAGTAATTTTCAATTCCAGAACAATAGCCCAATTCGCGAATCATTTCTAAATCAAAATTGGTTCTTTCTTCCAAACGTTTGGCTTCGAGATGTTTTCCGATTTCTTTAAAATAATCAACCTGTTTCACCAAATCCTGCTGAATTTGCCAAATCGCACCTTGTAAAACTTCTGGCGAAGTCACAAACATATTGGCTGGATAAATGGTTAATCTCTGAAATTTCTCTATAACTTGAGAAGTCTTGGCATCAAATGATTCGATTTCTTCGATTTCATCTCCAAAGAAATGAATTCGATACGCATCATCTGCATAACTCGGATAAACTTCAACCGTATCTCCTTTAATCCTGAAAGTTCCAGGGTTAAAATCGGCTTCTGTTCTGGCGTATAAACTCTGTACTAAACTATGCAATAATTTAGTTCTTGAAATAACCTGATCGCGTTTGATTTCAATTACGTTCTTTTTAAATTCAACTGGGTTTCCAATACCATACAGACAGGAAACTGATGCCACGACCAAAACGTCGCGACGCCCTGAAAGTAAAGAAGAAGTGGTGCTTAAACGCATTTTCTCCAATTCTTCATTGATAGATAAATCTTTTTCAATGAAAACTCCGGTTACGGGCATAAAAGCTTCAGGCTGATAGTAGTCGTAGTACGAAACAAAATATTCAACAGCATTATTTGGAAAAAACTGCTTGAATTCTGAATATAACTGTGCCGCCAATGTTTTATTGTGCGCCAAAACCAAAGTTGGTCTTTGCACTTCCTGAATTACATTGGCTACAGTAAAAGTTTTTCCGGAACCTGTAACTCCCAATAAAGTTTGGTATTTATCTCCGTCGACTACACCTTGCGCCAGTTTTTGTATGGCTTGAGGCTGATCTCCTTTTGGACTATATTCTGAGGAAACTTGAAATTTCATTTGCGTATACTGAAAATTTGGTTTTGTAAAGATACGAAGTTTGTGTAAGTAAGTAATTTAAAGTCTGTCCCGAATTGTACTAATTTGCACTATTATTCAAAGCTAATTTGTCAAAGTTCATAAAATTAGATCCAGTAAAATCTTATTCTAAAAAATTAATTACAGCATCATTCACCGTTTTGGGCTGATCGATAGTTAGAAAATGCCCAGCATCTTGTACAACTTTGGTTTTACTGTTTTTTAGATGTTTATGTGCTCTTTCTAAACTTTCTTCCGAATTAATAACGTCTTTGTCGCCAATTAAAACTAAAACGGGGTTTTGAATAGATTCTAATTCTTTATCTGAAAAGGGCATCATTTTGAGCATGCTGGAATTGGATTTTGCATATTTATTGGCCAAATAAAACTGCCTTTTGTAAATGCGGCTTATATTTTCTGGATGAGTTGAAAAAGTGTTTAATGTTTTACTGAATTTCTTTTCGCTAGGAAAAAGTTTCAGCATTAACGCCGAAGTCGTTTTTCTAGGTTTGTCAAGAAATTTGAAAGTTTGGGCAGGACTCAGTAAAACAATTTTATCAATTGAATTTGGTTTTTGAACGGCTAATAAGGTGGCAATCCAGCCACCGCGTGAAGCGCCAATAATATCAAAATCCTTTAATTTATAGTGAGTAAAAACTTCGTTGTAAAAAGCAACAATATCATCTGACGAAAGCGGTTTTGCTGTCAAATTGGATTTATTGGGTTCCATGATGAAATCAATTGCGTAAATGCGATGATTTTTAGAAAAAGCTTTAATATTGGGATACCACATGGTAGAACTGGCATCCATTCCGTGAAGCAAAACCAGATCTTTTCCGTTTTTTGGGCCAGCCATTACAACATGCGCTGTTCCGAAACTTGTTTTTACATCTTCTTCGGTGTACGGAATGTTCCAAAGTTTTAAAGCTTTATCGTAAGAGGTTTGATAATTTACTTCTTCGCTTTTGGTTTTAAAAACATAGTCTTCGTATTTCGTTTTTTTTGAAGCGCAACTTGTCACTAAAAAAAGTATAATGACTACTCGGGAATATAGTTTTGACATGGTAATAAAATTCAATTTTCAGCTTAAAGTTACGGGTAGAGTGGGCGAAAAGTGTATCAGAATTTTATTTTAAAATATCATAATTTTAAGATTTATCGTTTTTGGAAGTCAGATAATAAATCTGAACAAACGCTAAAATCGCATTCGGAATAATTACAGGCCAAAGCCATTGGTTGAAATCTCTGTAATCGTTTAAAAAGATGCCGTAAATTACGAAGCAGATACAGCCAAACATATTAATGAATCGGATTGTTCGAAGATTTTTCAGCAAAAAACCGCCAACAATAAATACAGATGCGAGATAACCAATATATTCTGCCATGGTCTTGATTTTAAATAGTTTACAATAAATGTAGCAAAAGTAAATTGTAAAATCAAGGTTTTGGTTTTGGAAATTAGATTACTATGATGTTTTAGTAAATGATTACAGTTTTTTAGGATTACGACTTGTATGTCGAATTCTTAGAATGTGAATCTCTTTTGAAGTTATTTTATAAGATATTCTATAGCTATAAATTTCATATGCACGATAATTTACATCGTTTGGAATCTTCATTTCATCCAATTCGTAAATTTCCCAATTTGTTTTTAAGATTGTAACAGAGCTATAAATAGTCTCAATTACTTTGTTTGAAATGTTTCTGCTTTTAGATTCTTTAAATATGTGGAAGTATATTTTTTCAAGCTGATTTTTAGCAGCTTTTGACCAGATTATTTCTTTTTCCATTGTTCAATTTGATCCTTAATTTCATTATGAGAATAATAATTGCCATTTTGAATATCTTCTTCGGCAACTTTTAAATCTTCATTATATCTTTCAGAATAATTGATAGGAGTTTTGCGACTATCTAAAATTGTTTTTAATGCTGATAAAAATTGATCATCATCAATTTTTTCAATTTCAGAAATTAAAATAGTTTTAAGTTCAAGAGTGTTCATGATTGCATAATTTTATCGAAGTTACAAAAGATAACCATACTATTGGTTTTGAAAGTCTTAAAATTTCCAAGAGTACTGCTCTGAACTATTTAAAAAACTCCAAGCCACAATTCTGCTGTTTTTTTGTCCTTGAGACATCTCGATTGTTTTTACCGAAGTGGCATTTACTTTTTTCAGGATTTTATAAATCGAAGCAAGATTTTCTTTTTTAGAAACTAAAGTGGTAAACCATAAAACCTGCGAAGGATATTTGGCACTTTCGTAAATCATTTGGGTTATAAATCCGATTTCACCGCCATTGCACCATAATTCTGCATTTTGTCCGCCAAAGTTTAAAACAGGATTTGCACTCTTTTTTTCTTTCGGATTTAAATTAGAAGTTTTCCTCGAAGCGCTTTTATTGGCTTCTTCTGCTGATGCATGAAAAGGCGGATTGCACATTGTGAATGTAAAACGATCTTCGGGCGTGATAATATTTTTAAAGATAAATCGGGGTTCTGTTTGTTGTTGCAAACTGATAGAATCGATTAATTTTGGATTAGCTTCAATAATTTTGGCACAATTTTCAATTGATTTTTTGTCAATATCGGTTCCGACAAAGCTCCAGTTGTAAATAGAATTCCCTAATATCGGATAGATTAAATTTGAACCCGTTCCGATATCTAATCCTAAAACTGTACTAGTTTCAGGAATTTGATTGTTATTGCTTTCTGCCAATAAATCGGCGATGTAGTGAATATAATCGGCACGTCCTGGAATTGGCGGGCAAAGGTAATTTTTAGGAATATCCCAGTTTTGAATATTGTAATAGGTTTGAAGTAAAGCCTTATTTAAAGTTTTTACAGCAAGTGGATTACTGAAATCAATCGTTTCGATTCCGTGTTTATTGATGGAAATAAAAGTTTTTAATTCGGGACAATTTGAAATCAGTTTTTCGAAATCATATCGGTTTCTATGAAGATTTCTTGGGTGTAAATTGTCTTTTTGCGAATTGTTTTCTGCTTTCATTTTCATTGATTTCGATTGCAAAGATAGGGATTCCTTTTTTGAAGAATGGCTCCGGAGGAGCGTAATGTTTATAGCTAGTTTAATTTATTATTACAACAAAAGCTCCAGCGGAGCGACATCTGTTATGTCGCTCCGCTGGAGCTTTAATCTAATTAAAGCATTATAATCTATAAATATTTCGTCCCGCCGGGACTTTTTATTTTTTAATTCTCCTAATCAAAACATTCCATTAAAAGCAAATCACCTTCACGATGTGTAATGGTCACGATTCCGTCTTTTTCGACCGAATTGCTGCTTCCGGTTCTGTAGCCCATTGTGAGCGTATCGTTTTTTAGTTCATATTTCAAGTTCGTTGAATAAATTCCATTTACAATTCCAATTGGAATAAGCGAAATTGGGGTGTCTGCCGTATACCATTTTTCGAATTTTGTAGGCAGCAGGAATATTTTAGAATGGTCATCAAGAATTACAATTTTTAGTAAATCTCGGTAACGAACAATTTGTGTAAGGTTTGTAATTGTATGATCGGCACGCTTTCCGGTTGCCCAGACGACATTTACGGCTGGAATTTTTCTTTCGATAAGATAATCAAAAGCCTTTTCTAAATCGGTTTTATCCTGATCTGGTGTATGAACGATTTCGATTGGGAATTGTGATTTGTAAATTTCTGGATCAAATCCGCGATCAAAATCGCCCAAAAGAACATCGACTTTTATGCCCAATTCAATCACTCTTTCGATAGCCGAATCTAAAACAACAACCAAAGGAGACCATTCTAGCAATTGTCCTAATAATTCAGGATCGCAAGCAGCGCCATTAGCAATGATTAAAGCAGGTTCCTGATCGTCTCGGACTATATGATGTGATGACATGTAAGTTTTTTTGAATGAATTACAAATGTACAAAAGATATAGTCTTTGGCAGAAAATGTCTTAAGTTAATTGGCTTTAAAAGCAATTGCATCCACTTCGATGAGCATTCCATCAAGCGCTAATTTAGGAACAGGAATTAATGTGCTGGCAGGAAATGGTTTGCCGTTCCATACCTTGCTAATTTCTTCTTCCCATATTTTTAATTTTTCAGGAGAGTGATCAACAATCAGGATTGTAATTTTCATTACATTTTCTGGTTTTAGCTGATAACTATTTAAAATTATTTTTAGGTTTTCAAGGGCAGTTTTAACTTGTATTCTAAAGTCAGGGTTTAAAAAATGTTCTTTGCCCAAACCGCCGCTTTGCCCTGAAATATAAATAAATTCGCCAGGTGTTTTTACAGAAGATACATGGCTGAAACCATATGGAGCTGGATTAAATAATGAATCAGGATTTTTAAAAGTTTGCGCTTTTGTTTGGAATGTAAAGGCGCATAATAAAAGAGAAATTAAATATTTCATGTTTTAAAAATTAAAATTAAGATTACAAAGATTTCGTAATTCTAATTTTTAAAACATTTACATATGTTGAGAAGCTGTTTTTTAATCTAAAAGTCTTCGGTGATAATTAATTTGGCCTAAATGATAGGCTAAATGAGTTGAAAGATGAATTAAGAAAAATCCAGTTTTCATTTCTTTTTCGAAAACAATCTGCGGGTATATCGCTTCTAAATCGGCCTCTGTTAAGTTGTCAAGGGCGATGTTTACAATTGAAGTGGTGTCTTCAATTTTTTGAACTAATTCTGATTTCGGAATGTCTTTCAACGAAAACTCTAAAGGACGATTTCGAATATATCCCGTTTTGCCGATTTCTGCACCGATATAGGTATTTAGATTTCCAATTAAATGAAGACAAAGATTTCCTGCTGAATTGGAGATCTTTTTATCAATTGTCCAGATCGAACTTTCAGTTTGATACGATTCAATTTCGCTTTTTAGTTTGTTTAAATCTCGATTGAAAAGTGTTTTTAGCGTTTCTAGTATCATACTTAATTTCTGTTTTTTATCGGAATCCAGATTTCTTCTTCAGAAGCTGGATCGTCTTTCTTATATTTTTCATTCATAACGGCAAAATGCGGTCTGTCGTCTACCGTATATTCAGAATTTGGAAGCCATTCCGTAAAAATGTAATGGTACGTTTTATGTCCTTCTGAGGCGGGGCCTATATGAAGAAAAACAGCATACAAACCGTCAGGAACAATTAGCATCTCCATTCCTTCGGGAATAGCTGAATAATCTGAGACTTCTACAGCAGCCCACTTTTGGAAACTGTCACTAGGATCAAAATTATCAAAATGATTTTCTGCGTAGACTTCTAAAGAATATAAATTAGCATTAATTGTATTGCTAATTTTTTTTCGATTTGGCATAAAACCATTCCATAATTGAAAAGTTTTATTCTCTATAAAAGACATTTCTAAAAAATGTCCAATGAGTTTTTTCTCGGTTAAGTTTTTGATTATAGGTTGCATAATTACTCTATTTTGTACTTTTTTGTACTGGTTTCGCTTAGGGAGAAATAACCCAACGGATAATTGTTTTTATCTGTTGTATTGATAATGTTTCCTTTTACCGTTGCGGGTGGCGACTGAAAGGGACCTCCAACATTGCTGCCCGCAATGCTGACTAAAATATTCATGTAATTATAATATTGTTTTGAAATTCCGTAATGCGTTATTTCGACTTCATCTCCAGTTTTTAAATCTTCATCAACGGTACTGCTGAAAATTTCATTGCCTTGATAGAATTTATCTTCAGAAACATAATAATTGGAAGTTATTTTATTCGAATAAACATATTTAAATAAATAAAAATTATCCTCGTCTCCAGGATCTGTAAAGTAAGCTTTTATTTCGGTTTCCTTGCCTGTAAAACCGCCATCATTTTTTTGCTCGATTCTTATAATTGGCGCAACCGATTTTAGAGTTTCTGTCGCTGTGTATGTATTTCCTTTGCTGATAACGGTTAAGGTATATTGTTCATTAAGCTGAGGTATGAAGTCATTGCAGATGTAGCGTCCAGATTTATTGAATTCAACGAAATTAAACGTCTGATTTTTGCTATTTTTTATGGAAATTATAGCATTGGATACGACAGGAATCTGACTCTCAAAATAGCCTGTTGTCGTAGAAAGTTTTATAACCTGCTGTTTTCCAGAAGTGCCTTTTTCCCAATTGATAGCAGCTTCAATTACCAATTTCGGAGGCGCGGTGTCTAAGTCGACATCAACTACTTCTTCACAGCTAGTGAAGAATAGGGACGTAAAAAATGCGATTAAAAAAACTAATTTTCTCATAAGTATATTTTTAGTTTTTGAACTGATTTTCTAGAATTTGAAATTATAACTTACCGCTGGAACAATTCCGAAAATAGATAATTTCACGGCTTCATTTACACCTGTGTCTACATTTTGCCTAAAGTTGATTGATGCAGCATTCATTCTATTATAAAGATTGTAAATGCTGAAAACCCATTCGCCTTTCCAGTTTCTGTCTTTGTTCTTTCTTGGCGTTAAAGTGGCAGAAATATCCAAATGATTGTAAGAAGGAAGTCGGTTTTCATTTCGTAAGCCATAACTCGGAACCACAATTCCTAAATATTCATATTGTCCGTTCGGATATGTTACAGGCTGTCCTGACTGCAATACAAAGTTAGCGCCAAAAGACCATTTTTCGTTTAAATTATAAGCTGATGTAATGGCTAAATTATGTGTTTTGTCATAAGCCGAAGCATACCATTTGCCATTATTAATGCCTGTTTCTTCTGGTGTTCTTCCTGGAGTCTGCTGTTCTGATCTTGAAATGGTATAGGAAATCCAGCCATTAAATCGGCCTTTGTTTTTCTTTACCATCAATTCTAAACCATATGAGCGCATATGACCGTTTAAGATAACCTGCTCGATGGCATTGTTGGCAATTAAATCGGCTCCGTCTATATAATCTAATCGGTTTTGTATTTTCTTGTAATAGGTTTCTACTTCCAAAGAATAGGCGTCATCATAGATATTTCTAAAATAACCCAGAGCTACTTGATCTGCAAGCTGAGGTTTGATGTAATTGTCACTCGGCATCCAGACATCAAGAGGAGTTGGAGAAGAGGTGTTGGAAATCAATTGAAGATATTGCGCCATTCGGTTATAGCTCGCTTTGATCGATTGGTCTTCATTTAATTGATAAGAAAGAGAAAAACGCGGTTCAAGATTATTATAACTCTGAATGACTTTGTTCTTGCCAAAATATTTTGTTGAAGTTGGCGTACCTTTTTCGTAAATCTGCATATCATTATTAAAAACCACTGGCTGGTTGTTGTCGTAATAATTAATAGTGGATGCGCCTAATCTGTAAAATAAGCTGTAACGCAATCCGTATGCAACGGTGATTTTTTTAGAAATCTGACTTTCAGCATCTAAATAAACAGAAGGTTCAAAAGCGTATTTTTTGTCTAATTGATCTGGATTGATTCCTGAATCTTCGCCAGTTGGCTTTATGGTTCCGGGATTGAAATCATAGTAAATTCCGTTTACACCATAATTTAGTTTTAGTTTATCTGAAAGATAATGTTTGAAATCGTATTTAATATTATAATTTTTGATTCCAGAGTCCCAGTTGAATCCCACAAAATCAAGATCTAAACCATAGTAATAATCGCTGTAAATTAAAGAGAGATTGGAGAATAATTTATTGGAATACAGATGATTCCATCTCAGGTTTAAAGTTGAATTTCCGTAGGTATTAGTAAAACTTTTGTTCAGCCTGAAAACGTCTCGTCCAAAATATCCAGATAAATAAAGACTGTTGTTGTCATTGAGTTTATAGCTTAATTTGGTGTTTAAATCATAAAAATAGGCGGCATTATCTTTGTCATCTTCAGAAAATTTGAGAAAAAGATGTGCATAAGAAGCTCGTCCGCCAATCAAGAAAGAACCTTTGTCTTTTACAATTGGGCCTTCAGCTAATAAGCGACTTGAAATTAACCCAATTCCGCCATTCATATGGAAATCTTTACTGCTTCCATCTTTTTGATAAATTTCTAAAACAGAAGAAGCTCGTCCGCCATAGCGTGCCGGAATTCCGCCTTTATATAATTTTAAATCTTTAATAGCATCAGGATTAAAAACAGAAAAGAATCCGAAAACGTGAGACGAATTAAAGATTGTTGCTTCATCTAAAAGGATTAGATTTTGATCGGCACCGCCTCCGCGAACATTAAATCCAGAAGCGCCTTCACCTGCATTGGTTACTCCAGGAAGTAATAAAATAGATTTTAAAACATCTACTTCGCCTAAAACTACCGGCATTTTTTTTATGGTAGAAATGGAGAGTTTATTCACACTCATTTCTGGCGATTTGACGTTTATTTTGCCTTTGTTTTCTGTAATGATAACTTCTTGAAGTTCTTCGCCATTTCCCTCGCTGATAGAAAAATTGGTTTTTGTATTTTGATTTAAGGAAATGTGCTTTTGAATAGTCTGATAGCCAACATAACTGATTTCGATTTCGTATTCTCCTTTTGGAGCTGAAAGCGAATAAAAACCGTATTCGTTTGTTGTGGTTCCTGTTTTTAAAGATGGAATAAAAATGTTTACTCCGATTAAAGTTTCATTGTTTTTGCTGTCGCTGATGGTTCCGCTTAGAGTGAATTTTTCCTGCGCAAATGAGGTGAAAATCGTTAAAATAAAAAGAAAAAATGTGCAGGTATTTTTTGTAATCATTATATTGATTTTGATTTACATAGTTAACAATTCTTACTAAATAATCTCGCGGAACTTTTGTTAAACATAAGTTAAGATAAAAAAAGGACAACCTTTCGAGTTGTCCTTTTGTTTATTTACAAATACAGATGTATTCTGAATTATTTGATTTTAGCAACAATAGCGTTGAAAGTTTCGCTAGGACGCATTGCTTTGCTTACCAATTCTGGAGTTGGCTGGTAGTAACCTCCAATGTTTTGAGGTTTACCTTGTGCACCGATTAATTCAGCATCGATTTTAGCTTCGTTAGCTTCAAATTCAGCAGCAATTGGAGTAAAAATGGCTTTCAATTCAGCATCTTTAGTTTGAGCAGCCAAAGCCTGAGCCCAGTAAAAAGCTAAATAGAAGTGAGAACCTCTATTGTCAATCTGACCCACTTTACGTGCTGGAGATTTATCGTTTGCTAAGAATTTATCATTAGCTTGGTCTAAAGTCTCAGATAAAACAATTGCTTTAGAATTGTCTAAAGTTTGCCCTAAATGCTCTAAAGAAGCACCAAGAGCTAAGAACTCTCCTAATGAATCCCAACGTAAGTATCCTTCTTCTGTAAATTGCTCAACGTGTTTAGGAGCAGAACCTCCAGCACCAGTTTCGAACAATCCACCACCGTTCATTAACGGAACGATAGAAAGCATTTTTGCAGAAGTTCCTAATTCTAAGATTGGAAATAAATCTGTTAAATAGTCACGTAATACGTTTCCAGTTACAGAAATTGTATCTAAACCTTTGATGATTCTATCTAAAGTAAATTCAGTAGCAGCAACTGGGTTTAAAATACGGATATCTAAGTTTGTAGTATCGTAGTCTTTAAGGTATTTTTGAACTTTTACGATCAATTCTCTATCGTGCGCTCTGTTTTCGTCTAACCAGAAAACAGCAGGAGTACTAGATAAACGAGCTCTGTTTACAGCCAATTTAACCCAGTCCTGAATAGGAGCATCTTTTGCCTGACACATTCTGAAAATATCATTTGTTTCAACGTTTTGTTCCATTAAAACATTTCCGTTTTGGTCAACCACACGCACAACACCATCACCTTTAATTTGGAAAGTTTTGTCGTGAGAACCATATTCTTCAGCTTTTTGAGCCATTAACCCAACGTTAGGAACACTTCCCATAGTTTTTGGATCAAAAGCACCATGTTTTTTGCAGAAATCGATAGTTGCAGTATAAACACCAGCATAAGATCTGTCTGGAATAACTGCAAATGTATCTTGCTGTTTTCCTTCTTTGTTCCACATTTGTCCAGAAGTACGGATCATTGCTGGCATAGAAGCATCAACGATTACATCTGAAGGTACGTGTAAGTTTGTAATTCCCTTTTCAGAATTAACCATTGCCAAAGCTGGCCCGTTTGCGATTGCTTGATCGATAGCGGCTTCAACTTCTGCTTGTTCTGGTCTTCCAGCAATTTTAGCGTAGATATCACCTAAACCATTTCTAGTGTCAACGTTTAATTCAGCGAATAAAGAAGCGTATTTTTTGAAAACATCTGCAAAATATACTTCAACGATAGCGCCAAAGATAATTGGATCAGAAACTTTCATCATAGTAGCTTTTAAGTGTACAGAAAGTAATACTCCTGCAGCTTTAGCTTCAGCAATTACGTCAGCAGCAAAAGCTTTTAATTTGTTTACACTTAAAACAGAGCTGTCAATGATTTCTCCAGCTTTTAATGGAGTACTAGCTTTAAGAACAGTTGCGGTTCCGTCTTTAGCAACAAATTCGATTTTTACATCATTAGCTTCGTTTACAGTCAATGATTTTTCACTTCCGTAGAAATCACCGCCTGACATAGAAGCCACCTTAGTTTTTGAGTCAGCAGACCAAGCACCCATTGAGTGTGGATTTGCTTTTGCAAAGTTTTTAACTGCTCTTGGAGCTCTACGGTCAGAGTTTCCTTCACGTAAAACTGGGTTTACAGCAGAGCCTAATACTTTTGCATATTTTGCTTTAATTTCCTTTTCAGCATCGTTTTGCGGATCTTCTGGGAAATTTGGTACGTTGTATCCGTGTGATTGTAATTCAGCAATTGCCGCTTTTAATTGCGGTACAGATGCTGAGATATTTGGTAATTTAATAATGTTAGCTTCTGGCTGAGTTGCTAATTGGCCAAGTTCTGCCAATGCATCTCCAGTTTTTTGAGCATCTGTCAAAGAATCTGGGAAGTTTGATAAAATTCTTCCTGCCAGCGAAATATCTCTGGTTTCGATTTCAATTCCAGCTGTTGCTGTAAAAGCTTGAACAATTGGTAAAAGAGAGTAAGTTGCCAATAAAGGCGCCTCATCAGTTAAGGTGTAAAAAATTTTTGATTTTGTCATTTTCTTTTTTTTTTATAATCGTATCGTCAGGAGTTAACGATGTAAAAGATATATTCGGCTCAAAATGAGCGGAGCAAATATAATAAAATCACAACGAAAACGGTTGAGTTTTCCCGAGAAAAGACGAAATTAACAGATTGTTATTTCGAGCTCGTTAAATTGCTAAATCGATGATTTTGGTATTAAAAAATTACGGTTTTGTTAGTGTTGAAAATGGAACATAAAAAAAACTCGTTTCAAAAAGTATGAAACGAGTTTTTTATAACATTTTGATAAATGATTATCTTCTTTTATCTTTAATCTTAGCTTTTTTACCAGTAAGTTGTCTGAAGTAGAAAATTCTAGCTCTACGTACAGCACCTTTCTTGTTAACTTCGATTTTTTGTAAAGCTGGTAAGTTTACTGGGAAGATACGCTCAACACCAACAGATCCAGACATTTTACGGATAGTAAAAGTTTCTGTAACACCAGAACCTCTTCTTTGAATAACAACTCCTTTAAAAAACTGAGTTCTTGTTTTTTCACCCTCTTTAATTTCGTAGAAAACAGTGATTGTGTCTCCAGCTCCGAAATCTGGGAAATCTTTTTTAGCAACGAATTCGTCTTGAACGAATTTTAATAAATCTGCCATGATAATTTAAATTATGGTTTTTATATTAGAGCAACATTCACGGATCTCGCCAGAGGTTGGTCAAATTCGGGTGCAAATGTAAAAAATAATTATAAATTATGAATTATAAATTGTAAATTATTTTTAGTTTCTTTTGTTTCAAGTTTAAGATTTCAAGTTGTTGCTGTCTAGAGTTTTAACTTGAAACAAAAACAGCTTTAAACTTGAAACTAAATTTAATGTCCTTCCAATAAATCTGGACGTCTATTTTTAGTATGTTCGTAGGCCATGTCTTCACGCCATTTATCTATTTTGGCTGCATGCCCGCTGGTTAGTACTTCTGGAACTTTCCATCCTTTATAGTCTGCAGGTCTTGTATAAATTGGACCTGATAACAAATTGTCTTGAAAACTATCAGTCAATGCTGAGGTTTCGTCACTTAAAACGCCAGGAATTAATCGGATTAAAGCATCAGATAAAACTATGGCACCCAATTCTCCTCCAGATAAAACGTAATCCCCAATAGAAATTTCTTTTGTAATGAAGTGATCTCTAACTCTTTGGTCAACACCTTTATAATGTCCGCATAAAATAATAATGTTTTCATACATCGACATTTTATTCGCCATTTTTTGATTTAAAGTTTCACCGTCAGGAGACATATAAATTACTTCATCATATTCGCGTTGGCTTTTCAAATGTGTAATGCAGTCATCTATCGGCTGAATTGTCATTACCATTCCAGCACCTCCACCAAAAGGATAATCATCTACACTTTTCTGTTTGTTAGTGCTATAGTCACGAAGATTGTGAAAGTGCACTTCGACCAAACCTTTGTCAATGGCGCGTTTCATAATAGAAGCCTCAAACGGACTTCTTAATAATTCAGGTAAAAGAGTAATAATGTCAATTCGCATTTCTATTCGATAATTTCTTGCTGGCAAAGATACAAATAATGCTATTGAGTGGTTTGATAATAATTATATAACATACTTAATAAATTGTGTAAAATTTATTGTATTAACTTTAAGTATTATTACAATCCTAATTATCAAGGTTTAATAGCCAAAATCCAAAACATAAATTCAATCCCTTATTATGAAAAAAACAATATTACTGCCTGTAGTACTTGCGCTATTTTTTTCCTGTGCAAGCACTAATTCTGCTACAGTAGCTGTAGGAGAAGCCAAATCGAAAGTGCTTAAAACTTTAGGAAATCCTATAAGGACTTTAGATAATAATCAAAATGGAGAAATTCTGGTTTATGCAGATCAGGTTTTTACTGATGATGGTACGTCATTGGCTGGATCAAATTACTGGCGTTACAATTATGTATATATAAATAAAGATGGGAAAGTCACATCGACACGACAAGAAAAACAGAATTATCCGCCTCAAGCAATTGATTCTCAAAAAATGCAAGGATTGAATTTGCTGACGGCGAAATAGGCGTAGTCCCTAACGGGACAAAATCGATGCGATTGATTTTTTTTGTGCTATGATATTTGTTTTCTACCAATATTTTGTTCCTAACGGAACAGTTTCCTCTATTCTTTCAAAACATATCGGATTGTTTTGTGGATTTTTATACTACCAGTATTTATTCCAACGGAACAGAGCAGTTTAGAATATATTAAAAATACGCAAGATAATTCTTTCTTTTTTACTTATGTTTGCACGTCATAAAAATATTCCGTTAGGAATAAAATATCGGTAGAAAAAATAATAATAATTAAAGAATTAATGTCCCGTAGGGACTAAATAATGGCAAACACATATACGCAAATACATATTCATTTTGTTTTCGCTGTAAAATATAGAAAGGCGATGATTCACAAAAATTGGAAAGATGAATTGTTTAAGTATATTTCAGGCATTATAAAAAATAACAATCATAAACTTTTGGCTATAAACGGAGTTTCAGATCATATCCATATTTTAATAGGAATAAGACCTATGCAGTCTATATCAGAATTGATGAAAAGCGTAAAGCAAAATTCATCAAAATGGATAAATGAAAATAAATTTGCAAATAGTCATTTTGAGTGGCAAGAAGGATATGGAGCATTTTCGTATAGTAAATCTCAATTAAATGCTGTTATAAAATATATCGAAAATCAAGAACAGCATCATAAAAAGAAAACATTTAGAGAAGAGTATATTAACTTTCTTGAAAAATTTGAAGTCGATTATGATGAAAAATTTATTTTCAAGGAATTAATCTAAAATTGCCTAATCTAAATATGATATCAACAAAAATAAAAATTCTTGCTATATCTGGAAGTACGAGAAGTAATTCCAGTAACTTTAAAATTCTGAAATACATTTCAAATTACTTAAAACCTGAATTTGAGGTGGAAATTTTTGAAGATTTAGAGCGCCTTCCTCATTTTAATCCAGATTTAGATACAGATAATCCTCCGCAAGAAATCACTACATTTAGAAATAAAATTATAAGTGCCGATGGAGTTATCATTTGCACTCCAGAATACGTGTTCAGTATTCCGGGAAGTTTGAAAAATGCTTTAGAGTGGTGTGTTTCAACAACTATTTTTTCAAACAAAAAAGCAGGTCTTATTACCGCTTCTGTCTCTGGTGAAATGGGGCATGAGCAATTGCTATTGGTTATGAAAACACTCGAAGCTAAATTTGACGACACAACACAGCTTTTAATTCAGGGAGTGCGAGGAAAAGTGAATGCTGAAGGAGAAATTGTTTCGGAAGAAACTGCAAATGCACTTCAAAATTTCGCAGAAAACTTTAAAAATCAATTTTTATAATATATTTACTTTCTGAAATTTAAATCATTAAAATGATCAGTAGAAGAAATTTTATCGTAACCACAGGTCTTGCTGCAACGGCAGTTTTGGCTTCACCATCATTTGCACTTACTATGAATAAAAAAGAAATAGGTTTACAGCTGTATACGCTTCGTGATGAACTGCCTAAAGATGTAAAAGGAACTTTAGAAAAAGTTGCCAAAGCAGGTTATACGACTGTTGAGACATACGGTTTTTCAATTAAAGATCAATTTTGGGGATTAACGCCTAAAGAATTAAAAAAGATTTTAGATGATAATGGATTAAAAGCGGTTAGTGGACATTATAATTTGGGAAGCTTTTTATATGACGGAAATACTGCAGAATTAATCGCAGCAATTGAGGCTGCAAAAGTTCTTAAAAATGAATTTCTGACTGTTCCGTGGATAGATGAGCCTTTTAGAAGAAGTATAGAAGATTATAAAAAGATCGCAGCTAGCGTAAATGAAGCCGCAGAAATGTGCAAAAAAGCAGGTTTAAAACTGGCTTATCACAATCATGATTTTGAGTTTAAGAAGTATGATGGCGTTACAGGTTACGAAATTCTATTAAAGGAAACCGATAAAGATTTGGTGTATTTCGAGCTAGATTTATACTGGATAGTTCATTCTGGCAATGATCCTTTAAAACTATTTAAAGAAAATCCAGGGCGTTTCAAAATGTGGCATGTGAAAGATAAGGATAAAAATAATAACGATTTGAATACTGAAGTTGGTTCTGGAACAATTGATTTTAAACCTTTCTTCTCGGCAGCAAAACAATCTGGAATGGTTCATTTTTTTGTAGAACAGGAAAATAATTTTGCTTCAAATTCTTTTGATTCTATACAAACGAGCTGTGATTTTATTTCGAAAAGTCTAATCTAATTCATCTATATGAGGAAGCTTCTTTTGGTAGTATTTGTAATTCTTTGTTCATGTCAATCTGATAAAAAAGAAAAGGCAAATTTAAAGATACAATCGATTCCGCAGAAAATTTTACCACCCGCGCCTTATTTTGTAGATATTAAAGCAAATGATGTTAAACTTGGGAAACCAGCTTATGGAGATTGGTTGTTTTCTCATAAAGAAAACGGACAAAGTTTCGAACAATTTGTGAGAACTAAACATGTTGTTCCAACCAAAGAAGAAAATATTATTTATCTGCAGCCTATAGGAAAGTTCAATTCAATGCAAATAAAACAAATTGAATTAGTTCGTCAGTATTTGCAAATATTTTTTCAATTGGAAACTAAGGTTTTAGAAAATGTTTCAAATGATATTATTCCGAATCATGCTAGACGAATTGGAGATGTCGGACAAGAACAGTTTTTGGCGGGATACATTTTAACTGATGTTTTAAAAGAAGAAAATCCTAACAAAAGAATTGCTTTAATGGCAATAACTGAAAAAGATTTGTATCCAAAACCCGAATGGAATTACGTTTTTGGATTGGCATCTTACAGAGATAAAATTGCAGTAAGTTCGATGTATAGAATGCAAAAAGAAGCCGATTTTAATTTAGGGTTAGAACGATTGCTGAAAATTTGTTCTCATGAAATAGGGCATATGTTTGGTCTGCATCATTGTATTGAAGCCAGTTGCGTTATGAATGGAACCAATAGTATGATAGAAACAGATTCGCATTCTATTAGATTGTGTTCTCTTTGTCAAAGAAAATTAAATTCGGGATTTAATTATGATAATTTAAAGAGATTAAAGGAGCTTGAAGCGTTCTTTCAAAAGAATAATCTAGATGAAGGATTGGCATTGATGAAAAAAGATTTTGAGAAAATTAAAAATAAATAGAAATGAGTACTAGCAAAGAATTTATAAAAGGAGAGGAAATCGAATGGGAAGTAGTCGGTGAGGGAATCAAACGTAAAATTTTAGCTTTTGATGAAAGAGTGATGCTGGTAAATGTTCATTTTGAGAAAGGAGGAATCGGCACTTTGCACGATCATTATCATTCGCAAGTTACATACATTGCAAGCGGCAAATTTGATGTTACAATCAGCGGTGTGACACAGACATTAAAAGAAGGAGATAGTTTTTATATTCCGCCACATGCTATACACGGTGTTGTTTGTTTGGAAACAGGCATGTTAACAGATGTTTTTAGCCCTGCTAGAGAAGATTTTTTAAACTATTAATATGTTTTTTGAAGAAATAAACTTATTAAGTATTTAAGTTTAAATGAACTTATATCACCTATATGGTTTAAAAAAAACTTAAAATTTATACTTTTTTTAAAGTTTTGCTAAAGATTAGAGTGGTATTTTTGCAGCATGAATTTATCTAAAACTAATGTACTGTTTATGGCAGTTTGCACTGGTCTTATAGTTGCAAATCTTTATTACTGCCAGCCTTTGATTGTTTTAATTGCCAACGAATTTAAAATTCCTGAAGAAAGTGCCGGAACAATAACCTATCTGACTCAGGCGGGTTATGCTATCGGATTGTTTTTTATGGTGCCTCTTGGCGATAAAATAGAGCGAAAAAGGCAAATTTTGATGACTACTTTTGCTACTGTAATTGCATTACTAATTGCTGCAACTGCCAAAAGTTTTCTTGTTTTACAAATTGCTTCATTGTTAATCGGAATCACTTCGATTGTGCCACAGCTTATTTTACCATTAGCAGCTTCTTTAAGCGCGCCTGATCAGCGTGGGAAAGTTGTAGGGACTATTATGAGCGGGCTTTTAGTCGGTATTTTGCTTTCGCGAACATTGAGTGGGTTTATTGGTCAGGTTCTGGGCTGGAGATCGATGTTTTATATTGCGGCAGGAATTTGTCTTTTGATCTTTTTTGTGATTCAGAGCAAATTTCCACAGAACAAACCGCAATTTCAAGGGACTTACGCACAGTTAATTCAGTCATTGTTTACGCTTATAAAAACACAACCAGTTTTACGTGAGGCAACAGTAATCAATGTTTTTAGTTTTGCTCAATTTGGAGCGTTTTGGACTACAATGGTGCTTTTGCTTTCTGGAAAACCTTTCGATTTTAATAGTGCTACAATCGGGTTATTTGGAATTGTTGGCGCATCTGGAGCTTTGGCAGCACCTCTTGTTGGGAAATTGGGAGACAAAGGGAACTCAAGAATTGCAGTTGGCTACGGCTGTTTGTTGGTATTATTAAGTTTCGTTGTCTTTTATTTTGCCATTGAAAGCGTAATCGGAATTGCAATCGGAATTGTATTTATCGATATCGGAATTCAAGGCGTTCACATCTCCAATCAAACGAGAGTTTATTCCTTATTGCCAGAAGCAAGAAACAGATTGAATACCGTATTTATGTCGCTAACATTTTTAGGGACAGCGGCAGGATCTGCTTACGGCTTATTATTATGGAAATTTGGCGGATGGCCAGCTGTAACAATCGGCTGTATGGCTTTATCTTTATTATCATTGACAATTTACGGACTTACTTATAAATCAAAATCTAAAAAAGCGAAAGCGCAAATTGATTAAAAAATTAATTTGTAAATTTGCGTTCAAATTAAAAATAACAACATGGAAAACGGAATATACGCTAAATTCAATACTAGCAAAGGTTCAATTTTAGTAAAATTGACTCACGATTTGACACCAGGAACTGTAGGTAACTTTGTTGCTCTTGCAGAAGGAAATATGGAAAACAAAGTGAAACCTCAAGGACAAAAATTCTATGACGGATTAACTTTCCACAGAGTAATTGCTGATTTCATGATTCAGGGAGGCTGTCCAAAAGGAACTGGAACAGGAGATCCAGGTTACAAATTTGATGACGAATTTCACCCAAGTTTAAAACATGATCGTCCAGGAGTTTTGTCTATGGCCAATTCTGGTCCTGGAAGCAATGGTTCTCAATTTTTCATTACTCACGTTCCGACTCCTTGGTTAGATAACAAACATAGTGTTTTCGGACATGTTGTTGAAGGACAAGACGTTGTTGATGCAGTTGCTCAAGGTGACAATTTAGAGTCTGTTGAAATTATCAGAGTAGGTGAAGAAGCTCAAAAATGGAATGCAATTGAAGCTTTCATTGGTTTAAAAGGTGCTCGTATGAAACGTGAGGCAGCTTTAAAAGCAGAATCTGAAGCAAAAATGGAACAATTGGCTGCTGGTTTTGATAAAACAGAAAGCGGTTTACGTTATAAAATGATTCAAAAAGGTGAAGGTAAAAAGGCTGAAGCTGGAAAAACAGTTTCTGTTCACTACGAAGGATCTTTAGAAAACGGAAAAGTATTTGATTCTTCTTACCCACGTAAAAAACCAATCGAATTCAAATTAGGAATTGGACAAGTTATTGAAGGATGGGACGAAGGTATTGCTTTATTGCAAGTGGGTGACAAAGCTCGTTTTGTAATTCCTTCTGATTTAGCTTACGGTCCATCTGGTGCTGGAGGAGTTATCCCGCCAAACGCAGTTTTAATTTTCGACGTTGAATTAATGGACGTAAAATAAGAGTTTTACAAGCAATTTAGCATTGTTTTAAATAATAATCCCATATGTTATGCCATATGGGATTTTTTTATATTTACTATATAAAATTAAGACAATGAAAAACTTTTTAATCCTAGCAGGACTTGCGTTATTTGTGGTTTCTTGCGGAACTCAAAAAAAAGCTGCAGTTGCATCAACTCCTGCTGAAGCTCCAAAAACGGTTGCTTTAACGCCTGAATTAGAAACAGGCAAAAATTTGTATGATAATAGTTGTGCAAGATGTCACAAATTGTATGAACCTAAAAAATTCACAAAAGAAGAATGGACGCCGATTTTGGTAAGAATGGGTAAAAAAGCAAAATTAGACGAAACTCAAATGGCATCAATTACGAATTATATTGATTCACAATTGTAATCTGGATTTGAGAAATAAGCATAAAAAAACTGTTCAATTGAACAGTTTTTTATTTTTCAGATAGATATAAAAAAAAACACCGTCACAGAATGAGGTGTTTTGAAACTTAAGAATGATGTACAGCCGAATTGTCTACAGCAATTACCTTTAAAGTTTTAATTCCGGCAGGCAATTCCCAATCTACTTCATCATTTTCTTTAAAACCAATAATAGCAACACTTAAAGGTGCTAGAATTGAAATTTTAGATTGTTTTACGTCTGCTGCCGAAGGTAAAACGATTTGAATTTTCATTTGTTTCTTGGCTTTTACATCTTCAATTGTTACAATAGAATTAATTCTTATAACTGAGTCTAGTTCGCTTTCTTTGCTAATTACAGCGCGGTCTAATTCTTGCGAAAGCTGATTGGCTTCTTTAGTATTTGTTGAATTTTTACTTTTTAAAATCAATTCTCTTAAAAATTGATAATCTGATTTACAGAATGTGGGTGTTGGTTTCATATCTATATTGAATTTATTGTTATAAAATTTAAATGGTTTATTCTTCTTTCGAATATTTACAAACAAAAGATTTCTAAGTCCTGAAAATGGCAAAGAATCAAAAACGCTTAATCTGGAAAAACAAAAAAATATCTGATCAAAAAATGATTTTTGTCAAATAAGGAAATGTTTAAGCTGATGTAAATCCTCCGTCAAAAGAAGAAAAAAAGTGAAGTAGACGGAGGCCTAATTAATAAAGGCCTTATTATGCGAAATAATTACAGCAGGAATCGGTTTTGCTATGCAAAACGCTTTCGTAGCGGCTGTATATGATATTATATTTCCCACAAGGATTTGTTAATTTGAACTGCAAAGATACGTAATCTTTTTGAATTTAGTGAGGTTTTACTTCCATTTAATGCCACAACCCAAACTTGGTTTCTGCGGTTCTTTTAAACTTCGGTTGTAAATTAAGGCATCGATTGCGCCTCTCAAATCGTTTCCGCTAAGTGGAATTCCATTGCCAGGTCTTGAATCGTCTAATTGCCCGCGATAAAATAATCTGGCTTGATTGTCAAATAAATAGAAATCTGGAGTGCAAGCGGCTTGATACGCTTTTGCAGTTTCCTGAGTTTCATCGTATAGATAAGGAAAATCAATTTTATTTTCCATTGCAAAATCTGTCATTAATTCTGGAGCATCTTGAGGATATTTGACCACATCATTGCTAGAAATAGCAATTACTCCCAATCCCTGAACACGATAATCATTTGCAATCATAACAATTTCGCTGATCACATGATGCACAAACGGACAATGGTTGCAAATGAACATAACCAAAGTGCCTTTTGAACCTTTTAAATCTTCAAAAGAAAAAGTATTGTTCGAGTTAGTATCTTTTAAATAAAAGTCAGGTGCAACTGTCCCTAAAGGAAGCATTGTTGATTCTGTTCGTGCCATTTTATCTGAAATTTGATTCCCAAAAATAGCTTTAAAAAACTGTAAATAAAAGAGCACAAGAATAAAAAATACCCAAAGAAAGCAGTTAGCCTATAGAGCTTGCTTCTTTGGATACTTTTTTTATTTTTTTATGAATTTAGGAATTCCAATAAATCTTCGTTTAGCTTTTCTTTGTCAGTATAAAATAAACCATGAGGAGCTCCTGCATATTCGATATAAGTATTGTTTGCAATAGATTTTGCCGCTTTTCTTGAAGTGAGGTCTATAGGTACAATTTTATCATCGTCACCGTGAATAATTAGAGTTGGAACTTTTATAAAATCCAACTCGTCTCTAAAATCAGTATACGAAAACGATTCGGCACATTTTAAAGTGGCTCTTGGAGAAGCTACAGAGCATAAGTTTCTATAGTATTCTAATAATGGAGTGCTGAGTGGTTTGTTTATAATATTAACTCCAAAAAAGGTTTTCCCGAAATTATCTACAAAACCAATTCTATCTTCTTTTATTGCTGCTGCTGTATTTTCACTTTTCTCTTTGGGATGCCCATCTGGATTATCGTGAGTTTTTAAAAGAAATGGAATAATGGACGAAATTAAAGCTGCTTTAACAACGCTTTTTCCGCCATGACGGCTAAAGTAACGAACTACTTCACCGCCACCCATAGAAAAACCTACAAGAGTTACGTTTTCTAGTTCCAATTGTTCGATAATTTCTTTCAGATCATCTGCCAAAGTATCATAATCGTAACCATCCCAAGGCTGAGAAGATTTTCCAAATCCGCGTCGGTCATAGGCAATTACACGATAATTGTTTTGGACCAAATGATCAATCTGATATTCCCACATTTCGTTAGAGAGAGGCCAGCCATGAATCAAAATTACCGGTTTCCCTTGACCATAATCTTTCACATAAAGCCTTACGTTTTGAGCGGTTTCTATATATTTATCCGTGTGAACCTGTTTTAGATTAGATTCAAAATCTTTAATTGACATGCATGCATTTGGTTCAGTATGTTCCATGTTATATCTTTTTACGTGAGTATTTTCGTTTTTCTTCACGTAAAGTTAGATTTAAGGAAAAGAAACAGGTTATAGAATTAGGTGCATTAATTACAAAATTTATAGGTTTGTAAATAATACAATTTAAAAATGGATTTAACCTGGAACGAATTTGAGCGCAGCGATATGCGCGTAGGAACTATTATAGAAGTAAACGATTTTCCTGAAGCTAGAAAACCTGCCTTTCAGCTGACAATTGATTTTGGTTCAGAAATCGGAATTAGAAAATCATCGGCACAAATTACCAAAAGATATCAAAAAGAAGATTTGTTAAATCGCCAGATTGTTGCAGTTGTGAATTTCCCAAAGAAACAAATTGGGAAATTTATGAGTGAATGTCTTGTTTTAGGAGCGGTAGGCGAGGAAGGAGATGTGATTTTATTAGCTCCAGATTTTAGAATACCAAATGGATTAAGAATTGGATAGTTTTTTTAGTTTTCAGTCGCAGTCGCAGTGTTCAGTTTTGGACTGTTTACTGAGACTGCGACTGAACACTTAACCAATTTTTTCAATAAACTGTTTAAGAATCAATTGTCCTTCTTCCCAATATTTCAAATCAGAATCGGAGTTGATGTGCCCTTGCTGACCGATATTTACAAAATCGCTTCCCCATTTTTCAGCGAAGAGTTTTTTTCTTTCAAAAGAAGCATAAGGATCATTTTCGCTTGCAACGACTACAGACGGAAATGGTAATTTATAAAGAGGTATTGGTGAAAAATTTCTTATGGATTCTGGTGTGTGTTGAGGTGAGTCAACATCAGCAGGAGCGACTAAAAAAGCGCCGATAATATTCGGATTACTGTATTTTTCTGCCCAATGTAAAACCAATGAAACAGCCAAGCTGTGTGCTACTAAGATAGTAGGTTTGTTAAGTTTAGAAATATTTTCGTTTAATCTGTCGAGCCATTCTTCGCGAATTGGTTCATCCCAATTATCTTGTACAACACGAATTGAGTTTTCGAATTTTTTATGCCAAAAGGTTTGCCAGTGTTTTTCTCCAGAATCACCAAGTCCTGGTATAATTAATAGTTGTGTCTCCATTGCCGTGGAATTTTTATTTAGTGATTATTTTTTACGTTCTTTTAAAATTCGGTTTACTTCATTAACCAAAAGCGGAAAACCAGGTTCTGTCATTCCGTGCCCGTAACCATCCAATTCGTATAATTTTGTTTGCGTATGTCCAATCAGTTTCATCATTCTGGCCATGTATGCGTTTTCTTCATAACGCCCAAGCATTTCCAGTTCACGATCTCCAGTAATTAATAACATTGGCGGAGCATCTGCACGAACATGATACAACGGAGCAAATTGGTCAATTGTTGGTTGTTTTTCAGGAATTCCGTTTTCTCTTCTAATTTCGAAATGCGTAATGCATTGCCCGCTAAACGGAATAAGTCCAGCAATTTGATTGGCGTCAATGTTTTCTTTTTGAAGATATTTCTTATCTAAGCCAATCATCATTCCTAAATATCCTCCTGCAGAATGTCCAGAAACAAAAATCTGCGATTTATCGCCACCATAATTTGAAATAGTATTAAAAGCCCAAGCAACAGCTGCGGCAGCATCTTCAATAGCTTTTTCGGCTTTTGCTTTTGGAGACAATCTATAATTTACTCCAATAATTGCAAAACCTTTGTTTTTTAAAGCTTCTGGGATTTCTTTGTTTCCGCCAGTCAATCCGCCGCCGTGAAACCATACGATTGTAGCAAATCCTGTTTTGTTTTTAGGGTAATAAATATCCAAAACACATCTTTCGCTGATATATTTATCGGACTTATTTACAGCTGCACTATAATATTGGATATTATTTTTCGTTTCATATTCTATATTCTGGGCAGATAGTGAAATTCCGTAAAGGAAGAAACTTAGGAGAATAATTAATTTTTTCATTAGAGGTAAAGTGTAATTTGTAAAATTATTTAGAAGTAAAGCTACATGAATCGTACGTCTCACATTTTACAATTCACATCTTAAAACATAAATATATAAAAAAAGTCCAAAATGCAGAACAAATTGGACTCCTACTTTATGTAGATGATTTTTGATTAAATATCATCAAAATCGATATCTGTAAAACTAGATCTTTGGCTTTCAGTCTTTTCAGAGCTGTATTCTTTTTTAAAATCTTTTTGGTGTCTTTCAGAAATTACTTCTTCGCCTTTGTGGTTTAAAACATAAGAGGTCATTTCTTCTAATATTTCGGAGAAAGCACTGAAATCTTCTTTGTATAAATAGATTTTGTGTTTTTTGAAGTGAAAAGAACCATCTTCTTCAGTAAATTTTTTGCTTTCTGTAATCGTGATATAATAATCATCGGCTTTGGTAGCTCTCACATCAAAGAAATAAGTTCTTCTTCCTGCGCGTAATACTTTAGAAAAAATCTCTTCTTTTTCTAACATGTCATTTTCTCTCATAATACGTTCTATCATTTTTGGAATTAATAGTACTCAAAAATCATAAAAAATTATCTATTACGCAACAATTAAAGTAATTCTTTTTCCGAAAGTTGTTTTAAATATAACGATGCGTAATATCCTTCTTGATTTATTAATTGATTATGAGAACCTTGTTGAATTATCTTACCATCTTCGAGTATAATAATTTTATCTGCATTCTTGGCCGATGATACTCGATGGCTCACAATTATGGTGGTTTTGTCTTTAGAAATTTCGAACAAATTATTCAAAATCATTTCTTCGGTTTCGGTATCTACAGCAGACAAACAGTCGTCAAAAAGTAAAATGGCTGGATTTTTAATAATGGCTCTTGCAATAGAAACACGCTGTTTTTGTCCACCAGAAAGCGTGATTCCTCTTTCTCCTAAAACGGTGTCGTACTGTTTGTTAAATGCAATAATATTGTCGTGAACAACTGCATTTTTAGCCGCTTCGATTACTTCCTCATCAGTAGCGTTTTGATTTCCGAATTTGATATTGTTTTTAATCGTATCAGAAAACAGGAAAGCATCTTGTGGCACGATTCCGATATTATTGCGAAGATCATTTAAATTTAAGGCGCTGATTTCATTTCCGTCAATTTTAACTTCTCCTTCGGTTACGTCATACAATCTTGAAATCAAAGAAAGAATAGTCGATTTTCCAGACCCCGTTTTCCCTAAAATAGCTAATGTTTCTCCTTTTTTTACTGTAAAAGAAACATTTTTCAAAGCTTCGATATTAGTATCCTGATAGGTGAAAGAAACATTTTCAAAAGAGATATTTCCTTGGATTTCTGAAGTATTTTCGTTGTTATTTTTGATTTCTGGTTCAATTTTCAAGAATTCATTCAAACGTTTCTGAGAAGCTTCTGCCTCTTGAACCATAGAAGAAACCCATCCTAAAGAAGCAACAGGCCAAGTCAGCATATTTACATATAATATAAACTCTGCGATGGTTCCGATATTTGGAATGCTTCCGTTGATGTACATGACACCTCCAAAATAAATTACAACCAAATTACTGATTCCAATAAGCGCAATCATCAATGGGCCAAATAAAGATTGAACTCTTGCTAGACTTAAACTTTTGCGTTTACTTTCTTCGGCAAGGTCAACCATATTATTTTGATGCTGATTTTCTAAAGAATACGCTTTTATAACTCGAATGCCTGAAAATATTTCTTGTGTAAAACTAGAAACTTTAGAAAGATATTGCTGGAACGTGGTGCTTCGTTTGTTGATTTCTGAGCTTAACTTGAAAATACAATACGAAAGAATTGGCAACGGCAATATAGTATATAAGGTAAGCAACGGCGATACATTATACATATATAATATAACGATGGCAAAACGGATAGCTGTATTTATAGTATACATTACGGCTGGCCCAACATACATACGGACTTTTGAAACGTCTTCGCTGATGCGGTTCATCAAATCTCCTGTTCTATTTTGTTTGTAGAAATTTTGTGAAAGATTCTCGTATTGTCTAAAAACTTCATTTTTTAAGTCAAACTCAATATGGCGCGACATTACAATTAAAGTCTGGCGCATTAAGAAGGTCAAAAAACCTGCAACGATAGTCGTTCCAATGATAAGTAGCACATTATGAATAAGATCCTGACGAAAAGTTGCGATTACTATTTCTGATTTTTGCTCTGCAGCAGAAAGTTTGTCAAAATTTTCAATAGCGTTTAAAGACTTGCTAATAAGCTTTGGAGTAAATAGAGAAAATATTTGTGCGATTATGGTGATTAAAATTCCTAGCGAGAAACTGTATTTATATTTGATGAAATATTTGTTTAAATAGCTTAATTCTTTCATTTTTTTAAGAAATATGATATTGAATTGATTTGGATTTAAGAATTATTATTAAATAAAATTATAATAATTTGCGATTTAATCAAAACAATTATATTGTAAAATTGTTATTTTAAAGATAAAAAATTAGCACATATGTATTTTTTAATTATGTTTGAGATGTCTTTTTGACAAATTCATAATTTTAACCTAATTAATACTAGCGCTATGGATGCAATTTTCGCAACTGGAAAGGAACTTCAAAAAATGGATCCTGTTTTTGGTCAATTATCTTTTGACGATCACGAACAAATTGTATTTTGCAATGACAAAGATACAGGTTTAAAAGCAATTATTGGTATTCATAATTCGGTTATGGGGCCAGCTTTGGGAGGAACCAGAATGTGGAATTATAACACAGAATGGGAAGCTTTAAACGATGTTTTACGCCTTTCTAGAGGTATGACGTTTAAATCTGCCATTACTGGACTAAATATTGGTGGAGGTAAAGCCGTTATTATCGGTGATGCTAAAACTCAAAAAACACCTGAATTAATGCGTAAGTTTGGTGAATTTGTTCACTCACTTAGCGGAAGATATATTACTGCAGAAGATGTCGGAATGGAAACGAAAGACATGGATACTGTAAGAGATGTAACCCCTTATGTTACGGGAATTTCTGAAGAAAGAGGTGGTTCTGGAAACCCTTCTCCTGTAACTGCTTATGGTGTTTATTTAGGTATGAAAGCTGCTGCTAAAAGTCAGTTTGGTACTGATGTTTTAGACGGTAAAAAAGTTTTGGTACAAGGAATTGGACACGTGGGAGAAACTTTGGTTGAGTATTTAACTAAAGAAGGAGCACAGGTAACTATTTCTGATATCAACGAAGAAAAATTATACCAAGTTGCTTCAAAATACAATGCAACCATTTATACTGGTGAAGATTTGTATACTGCAGATGTTGATATCTACGCGCCATGTGCAATGGGAGCAACAATCAATGATAGTACAGTAGATAAAATTAAAGCTAAAGTTATTGCTGGTGCAGCAAACAACCAATTAGCTGACGAAAATGTTCACGGAGCAAGATTACAAGAAAGAGGAATTTTATACGCTCCAGATTTCTTAATCAATGCTGGTGGAATTATTAATGTTTATGCTGAATTGGCAAACTATGGTAAAGCTGAAATCATGAGCAAAACAGAAAATATCTATAATACAACTTTAGAAATTATAGATTTTGCTGCTAAAAATAATATCACAACTCATAAAGCTGCTCTTACAATTGCTCAAAACAGAATTGATCAGAGAAGAAAAGAGAACGCTTCTAAGTAATTTTTGAGTTTACAGTCTCAGTCTCAGTTTTCAGATCTACTGGAAACTGAGACTTTTTGTTTTCGCTTAATACCGAAAACTGCGACTGAAAACTGCGACTGAATACTGCATACCAGCAACTACTATTTTAAAGAAAACTGAAAACTGCGACTGAAAACTGCGACTTTTTTACGAATTAATTTTAAAATACGCATCAAAAGTTATACTTTTGCAGACTAATTTTTAAATGTTCTTACAAGGTGGTAAATAGAAGACACATACGCGTTAAAGTAATGCAATCCATTTATGCAATGCACCAAAGCGGTTCTGATAATATGGAAAAAGAAGAGAAATTCCTTTTTTATAGCATAGATAATATTCAGGACTTATATCTTATAATGCTTTCTTCATTGATAGAAATTTGCAAAAAAGAAGCTGTCTATTTGCATCTATCAAGTAAAAAACACCTTGCTACTCCAGCAGAACGTAATCCGAACGAAAAGTTCATCAAAAACAAAATCTTCCAGCTTTTAGCAGAAAGTAATTCTCTTAGTATTGCTTTAGAAAACCGTAAAATCAATAACTGGTCTTTAAACGACGATTATATTATTTTGCTGTTAAATGACATTAAAGCAAGCGATATCTACAAAAAATACATGAGCAATAACGTTAACACGTTTGAAGAGGACAGACAATTCATCATTGATTTATTTGAAAATGTTATTGTTCCGAATGAAAAATTATATGAGTATTTAGAAGATGATAAATTGACTTGGGTTGATGATATTCCGGTTGTAAACACGCACATCATTAAACAGTTGAAAGCTATTAAAACTGAAAATCCAGACGATTTTAGAGTGCCAAAATTGTATAAAGATGTTGAAGATAAAGATTTTGCAAAAGATCTGTTTAGAAGAACAGTTTTAAATGAAAGCGCTTTTGCAAAAGAGTACGAAGACAAAACACCAAACTGGGACAGTGACCGTATTGCTGAAATTGATACCATTATCTTGAAAATGGCAATTTGCGAGTTTGTTAAATTTCCTTCAATTCCAGTAAAAGTAACTCTTAACGAATATTTAGAAATTGCAAAAGAGTATTCTACACCAAAAAGTAGTATTTTTATCAACGGAATTTTGGATAATCTTGTTAAAGAGCTTACGGCTAATAAGAAGATGCTAAAAACGGGAAGAGGGTTAATGTAAAAGTTGGTAAATACCAATTTTTAAATGACAAATTCCAACTGCTTTTTCTCTCTGAGCGGAGTCGAAGAGTCAAAAGAAAATATTAAATATAAATCAAAAATAAATTTAAATTATGGGACAATTATCTCAATTTGCGCCATTCCTTTTAATGTTCGTGGTAATCTATTTCTTCATGATTAGACCACAGCAAAAAAGAGCTAAAAACGAAAAAGAATTTGAAAGCAACCTTAAAGTAGGTGATAAAATAGTTACAAAAAGTGGTTTCCACGGTAAAATCGCTGAACTTGCAGAAACTACTGTTGTAATCGAAACTATGTCTGGAAAATTAAAATTAGAGCGTTCTGCTATCTCTTTAGAATTGAGCGCTGCTTTGAATAAGAAAGCATAAATTTTAAATTACAATATTTAAATCCCAAATTCCAAATAGGAGTTTGGGATTTTTTTATTCACGGTAATCTTGTCATCCTGACGAAGGAAGGATCGCACGTGTGAATCGACAAAGATTTTTCGCCATACTTTGCGGAGTTACTATTGTGATCCTTCCTTCGTCAGGATGACAAAAAAAGACAAAACCTTTGTCAAAGTTTTAAAACTTTGACAAAGGTCTCGTATAGATTGGAATTTGGAATTTAAATATTGAAAATTAAATTACCTGTATTTATCATTCAATCCAACATTCGCTAAAATCATCGGAACAACTTTTTCGATTCTAGAAAGTTTTGTTTTTTCCTGTTTAGCTGTTTCAATATATTCTAAAAACTCATATTGTTTATACGGAGAAAATTTTTCGAAAGCTGATTTCAAGTCTGGGTTTTTAGCCATTTCTGCATTTAGCAGTTCTGAAATTATGGCTTCTTTTTTTGCAGGCTTAATTACTTTTCCTTGTTTTTCGTTTTCAATGGCTTCACGAATATATTCTAAAACGTCTTTTTCGTTCACTTGATCTTTAGAAGTAAAACGCCATTGTCGTAAAGATTTTGTAACTTCCTCTTGAGCATTTATTAATTTCTTTTTCTCGTCTTTTAAGAAAACACCGTTGAAAAACCATATTGCAAAATAATCTTTAAATCCGCCAAGGCCAATTACGTTTTTCTTTTCGTAAACATAAACTGGACCTCCCCATTTTGTGGTTTCAGTCAGTTCGGTTTTATCAATAATCGATTTTAGAAAAAGTAATTCTTCTTCCCATTGATCGCCGTATTTCCAAATGCCTTTATGTTCGGATTTTGATTCCATTATTTTCTTTTCTTAGATTTTTCAGGTGCGTCAAAAATTCCAGGAATTGCGGTTAATTCAGCTATTTTTACAATAACATCAGTCGCTTTCTGAATGCTTTCTGCTGGAACATATTCGTATTTTCCATGAAAATTATGTCCACCCGCAAAAATGTTAGGACAAGGCAATCCCATGAATGATAATTGAGAACCGTCAGTTCCGCCTCGAATTGGTTTTATGATTGGTTTAATATTCAATTCTCTCATCGCTTTTTCAGCAATGTCTACAATATATTTAACTGGCAGAACCTTTTCTTTCATATTGTAATACTGATCTTTCACTTCGGCAGTTACAATATCTTCGCCAAATTTCTTTGCGAATTTCTTATTGAATTGTTTTGCTAATTTGTGAATTAATTCTTTGCGTTTTTCAAATTTCTTTTTGTTATGGTCACGAATAATTAGCTCTAAAACTGTTTCTTCAATGTTTCCTTTTATGTGATGCACATGAAAGAAACCTTCGTAACCTCTTGTTTCTTGTGGAGTTTCGCCTTTCGGAAGTTCGTTGATAAAATCATTTGCCAAAAGCATAGAATTGATCATTTTTCCTTTTGCATAACCTGGGTGAACACTTTTCCCTCTGAAAGTGATTTTCGCTCCAGCGGCGTTGAAATTTTCATATTCCAACTCGCCAATCTGGCTTCCGTCCATAGTGTAAGCCCATTGCGCTCCAAATTTTTCTACATCAAAATGATGTGCTCCGCGTCCAATTTCTTCATCTGGAGTAAAACCAATTCTGATTTTCCCGTGTTTAATTTCTGGATGTTGGATCAAATACTCCATTGCTGAAACAATTTCAGTAATTCCAGCTTTATCGTCTGCACCCAACAGAGTCGTCCCGTCAGTGGTGATGATGGTTTGACCTTTATATTGCAATAAATCTTTGAAGTAGTCTGGAGATAAAATAATATTTTTTTCAGCATTCAGAACGATATCTTTTCCGTCGTAATTTTCAACGATTTGAGGTTTTACATTTGCTCCGCTAAAATCTGGAGAAGTATCAAAGTGAGAAACAAAACCAATTGTTGGCACTTCATGATCAACATTGCTAGGAAGCGTTGCCATAATATAGGCTTTGTCATCAATCGTTACATCTTCTAAGCCAATTGCTTTTAGTTCGTCAACTAGTTTATTGGCAAGATTCCATTGTTTTTGAGTGCTTGGAGTTGTTTGAGAATTTGGATCCGATTCAGTGTCAATTGTTACATAACTGATAAAACGATCTATGATATGTTGCATTTTTTTAGATTTTTAGCAAATATAGAAAAATTTTTCTGCTGCAAAATTTAGCTTCCCAATATCTGAATTTATAAAAAAAGGGATTCTAAATTGAATCCCTTTCTAGTATTTTTAGTTTGTTATTTGCTTTTTACGCATCTAAAACCAACGTGATTGGCCGCAGATCTGATTTCGCCTTTTCCTCTGGTTCCCACCATGTATCGAGTGCAATATTGGTCAGTGCATAAAAATGAACCGCCACGATGTACACGTTTTATTTCAGAAGGATCATTAGGATCGTAATAAGCACTTGGCCCTTGCGGATTTTTTGTTACTTTACCGCTTTCTGCTAATGATTTGTAATAATCTACGCTGTACCAATCGTTTACCCATTCCCAAACATTTCCTGCCATATCATACAAACCATATCCATTTGGAGCGTATTGTTTTGTTGGAGCAATTCCTTTAAATCCGTCTTCTCCAGTATCACCGTCTTTAATTGGAAAATGCCCTTGGTAAATATTGGCTTGAAATTTTCCTTTAGGTTTTAAATCATTCCCCCAAGCGTATAAATTTCCAGTTTTCCCCCCGCGTGCTGCAAATTCCCATTCTGCTTCTGTAGGAAGTCTTTTGCCAGCCCATTTCGCATAAGCGGCAGCATCTTCGTAGACAACATGTACAACAGGGTATTTTTCTTTTCCTTTAATAGTACTTTGTGGACCTTCTGGATGTCTCCAATCAGCTCCCGGCTCATAACGCCACCATTGCAAGAAATTATTCAAATTAACTGCAGATGGTGTAGGAGTAAAGACAACAGATCCTGTAATTAAATCTTCCTCGTTAGCCGTTGGAAATTCTTCTTTTGTCGGTTTTTGTTCCGCAACAGTTACGTAACCTGTAGCTTTTACAAATTTTTCAAATTCTTCGTTTGTGACTTCAGTTTCATCCATATAATAGCCATCAACATACACTCTATGGATAGGAGCGGCATCTTTGGTAACGCCTTTTATGCTGCACAAACTTTCGTCTTCAACATTAGTTCCCATTGAGAATTCGCCACCAGGAATCCAAACCATGCCTTTTGGTGCTTTTTCTGCTGGTCTAAATTTGTTTTCTATAGTGGGTTTGAATTCAGATTCTACAGTACTGGGAGTTTCGTGACACTCCACGGCTGTCTTTTCTACTTTATGTGAAAACTTGGTATAACTGTAAGCAATTGAAATAATGGATAATGTGAGTAATGCAAAAATCCAAAGGGTTTTGTTTTTCATGGTTTATTATTTTTGAGCTTATATGGTTATCAATAGCGGGTATAAAATTAGGCAAAATAACTTTTAAGTTATATTAATTTTATAGAATTAATAAAATTAATTGTCTTTCTCAACTGACACAACTTCATACTTATCTTTTCCGTCAATTTTTACAGGCTGGTAATACGTTTCGCCAAATTTTACATATTTAGCATCGCCTATTGTCACTTCTTCTCCGCCTTCTGGCAGATTTTCTACTATCGTTCCAGCAGTAGGAGCGACTACAGTATATTTTCCTCCGTCTTTTTCATAATATGTTCCTCCATAGTAGTAATTATTTACTGTTCCGGTATTTACTGTTTCAGCTCCACTTGGAATATTATTAACGGTACCTCCAACTGGCGCAGGAACTGCTGTATAACCACCATTAGTAGAGGTGTACCATACGCCTTGGTCGTAATGGTATTTCTGATTTTCTACACTAACAATAATAGCTGTAGTGGCCAGAGTTGCTACAAAAAATCCCCATGGATGCCAAACCGGTCCCCAATAAAAAGGGACATAAGGACGCGGGTAATACGGATGATAGCAGTTGTATCTATAACCTCCATAGACATAGGGAGGGCGTACATATGGTCGAGGGCCAGGTCTTACTATTGTGTTACGATTGTTTTGTACATAAATGTTGTTATTGACATTGATGTTATTTCTATTTCGGTTGACAGTATTGCCACTGATGTTGGTATTTCTGTTGCCTATATTATTTCTGTTTATACTATTGTCTCTATTAGCAGCATTGTTTCTGTTTATAGTATTATTTCTATTGGAATTGTTTGATGGTCTGGTAATTTGAGTTCCTGAGTTATTAGCTCCTGGTCTAGTCGTTGCCGGAGGTCTAGTCGTACTCGGCCTTGTCACGTTTGGTCTCGATTGTGCAGCAGGTCTTGCCTGTCTGGTATGGACTGCTCCTCCGCCACCTCTGTTAAATCCGCCACCACCACGATGACGCTGAGCTAAACCATCAATGGAGATAAAGAAAAAGGTTGCGGTCAAACACATTAAAAGTGCCAGTTTTTTTACTGTTTTGGATATGTTTTTCATATTCAGTAATTTATGTGATTTAAAGTTATGAAAAAAAAGGTTCGATTTATGTTAATGAGCTAAAAGTTTGAATCATAATGAAATATCCCACTGTATTCTAAATCGCCATCCCTGCTGTAAGGGAAGTGTTTTGTCTTGAAAGCTAAAATAGCTTACCTCAGAGGTCAATTTGTTTTTATGTCCTTTAAAAAACCAATTAAAAGCCAATGTAGATTCATCCTGTCTATTTTCTCTTATTGAATTATCAGGTCTGTATGCGGCATGACGGCCAGCCATTTCTAAGTGTTTGGGCCACCAGTCAAAAACATTATGAAAAAAATATCCTGCCTGAATGTAATACCCTTTCATTATGGTGGTGTCATTGTTATTTATTTTGTCAATGATTTCCTTGGTGTGCAATTCGCTCTGCCAAGAAAAACCACGATACATAAAAGCAGTCTCAAAATTCCATTGATTGACTCTGTACTGTCCTGGCAAACCATCTTCAAATCCGTCCAGAGAACCTCCTCCAGCTTGTGAGAATCTAGTGTATGGACTTCGATTGGTTATCGCAGAAAAAGCAATAACGGGAGTGGGTTTTTCATGAAATTCTAAGTCACAGCCTTCAAAATCAAGAAATCTTCCTAAAAAATTCCATTGCGCCCTTCCAAAATACATTAAATGATTATCATCATTAGAAGTGCTTCCTCGTCCAGTTCCTGTCAATGCTGCGGCCCAATAATTGAAATCGGCAATTCCAGCTCCTTTCAAATGACCATAAACTTCAACTCCTAACTGTCTGTCAACGGTAAAAGGTCGGTTAATGAGAGATCGATCTACCATTTGCTGTTCACCGCTACTAATGAATCTTTCGCGAGTAAATTCAGTTTTCCATTGTCCTACTTTAAAACTAAGCCAATCCCATTTTTCAATCATAATTCTGAAATCAAGCAAATTGGACTGACTCAATTCATATTCCCAATAATATTTAAGCCAAGGTTCAAAAGCATGACCGCCAACTTTTAATCTGGCACGGTTTATTTTGAAAGTGGTTTTAGGATCTTGGCTATAGTCATCGTAAGTTAATGGATCTGTATCATTTGGTGTTGAAAAGCGAAATTGCAAACGGCTTGCCAATTGAAACAGAAATTTTTTGTCTCTGGTTTCCAATTCAATTCCTTTACTGCCATAACGAACATTCATTAGTTTTGTGGTATCTTTTTCTTGTTGCGAAAATCCTTTAAAACCAATTAATAGCAGCAGAATTAAAATGACTATTTTGGGACTTATATTTGAGTTGTTTTCTTTATACATAAGCTTTAGGTTTGTATAAAAGATTTTGTTAATCATCTCAAAATTAAATAATAAATAAGCCAGAGCTGGTCATTAAAGAACTTGAATTGGTTTCATATTATAACTTGCAACGTAAAAAAAACAGAAATGATTGATTTATAAATTCAAGAATTGAAACAAAAATCAAATTATTTGTTTTTTGTAAAAAAGCACCTTTTTAAACTATAATATTTAAATTTGCAGCCAAAATAACAACAACACAACTATTATGTATAAATTGATAATTCGTCCGATACTTTTTTGTTTTGATCCTGAAAAAGTACATTATTTCACTTTTTCTTTTTTAAAATTCATTTCAAAAATCCCTGGAGTTTCGGCAATTATAAGATCGATTTATGAAGTAAAAGATGCTCGACTAGAAAGAGAAGTTTTCGGAATTAAATTTAAAAATCCCGTTGGACTTGCAGCTGGTTTTGATAAAGATGCAAAACTTTACAAAGAATTAAGCGATCTTGGTTTTGGATTTATTGAAATTGGAACTGTAACGCCAGTTGGACAAGAAGGAAATCCAAAAAAACGTTTATTCCGTCTAAAAGAAGACCAAGCCATTATTAATCGAATGGGATTTAATAACGGAGGTGTTCTAGAAGCTGTAGAGCGTTTGAAAAAGAACTCAGGTGTTTTGATTGGAGGAAATATCGGAAAGAATAAAGTGACCGATAACGAAGATGCTGTAAAAGATTATATCATTTGTTTTGATGCACTTTTTAATCATGTAGATTATTTTGTAGTGAATGTGAGTTCGCCAAATACGCCAAATTTAAGAGCTTTACAAGACAAAGAACCTTTGACGGCTTTATTGCAGACATTGCAAAATAGAAATGTCGAAAAGCAAAAAACAAGCACACAAAAAGTAAAACCTATTCTTTTAAAAATTGCTCCAGACCTTACAGATGAGCAATTGTTAGATATTATTGATATTGTAAAAACCACTCAGATTGCGGGTGTAATTGCAACCAATACTACTATTTCTAGAGAAGGTTTACAATCTTCGAACCAAAAAGAAATGGGAGGTTTGTCTGGAAAACCATTAACAAAACGTTCTACAGAAGTAATTCGTTTCCTTTCAGAAAAAAGCAATAAAGCATTCCCGATTATTGGAGTAGGAGGAATTCATTCTGCCGATGATGCGATTGAAAAACTAAATGCAGGAGCAAGTCTAGTGCAATTGTATACGGGCTTTATTTACGAAGGTCCAGCATTGATAAAAGCAATCAACAAAAAAGTCTTAGAGCAATTGTAAAAGCAACGCCTGAACGGCCAATCCGACAAGTAATGCAATTCCAAAACTGATTAAAGTGCCGATTAAAACATACTCGGTCAGTTTTCGGTCTTTGGCTTCTTTTAAATCTCCGAATCTGAAAATAGATTTTGCGGCCAATAGAAATCCAATTGCTTCAAAATGTCCGGTTAAGATAAATCCGAAAACAAACAAGCGTTCTAAAATACCAATATAATTTCCAGCAGCAATTAGTGAGTTATCCTGATTGCTGTTTTTGCTTTCTGGTGCCCAGATTGAAATGATGGTCTTTATAAAAATAGAGGTTGGTTTTGTGAGCAATAAAAATCCGGTAAGTAGAATCCAAAATTGATTATCTTTCCAAAAATCAGGTATTGGCTTGTTTTCGTATAAAAGTACAATTCCAATTAAAATTAGAACATGGGCGATTTGGTCAACTATAAACCAAGTGCGTTTGGTTTTAGGTTTCTGGAAATTCAGTTTGATTAAATCTACAATTCCGTGCGTAACAGCGATCACAACTGCATAAGGTATAAAGTTGATTTCGGCTGCTAAGACTGCTGCTAAAACTCCGTGTAGTAAGATATGAATATACAAATAAACGCTTTTATGTTTTTTGAGTTCCTTGTTGGCGACCCAAGAATTAGGCTGCCAGATAAAATCACCTAACAAATGAGCGAGAAGCAGTTTTATAAATAAAATCATGGGGCTGTAAGTTGTTTTATTTGTGTTCTAAAATAACGATCTAAATTCATAACTAGATCAAACTGAGCGCGTTTTTGTCTTCGGCTCACAGCAGCTTGATTTATGCCTAGTTTTTGTCCTAATTCTTCTTGTGATAAAGTTGGATTTTCTATTGCCAATGCCACAAATTCTGCCGACTGTACCAGCCAGCTATCCATAAAAGTCAATGCCAGTTGCAGCATTAAATTGAATTTTTCGTCAAAATCAGTACTTCCGGTTCGAAGTGCTAATGTGACTTTTTGTTTTTTTAAAGTTTCAAAAAGTTCTCCTGAATGTATAAAAGCAGAACCATTGCTTTCAGATATTCTTTCAGCATTATGTGTTTTATCTCCAAAACCAATACTCATACGAGCATCAGATTTTATAGCTCTTAACTGCGCTTTTATTAAAATTGCAGTCAGCAATGCATCTTCTGGATTTGTTACTTCAATCTGAAATTCATCTCCACGGTAAATTTCCCACTGACTTGGCGTATTGCCCAATGGTGCTAAGATTTTCTTTAGATTGTTAACCCAATGTTCAGATTGCTGTCTCGAACCTATAATGTCTGCTGTAATAACACTAGTCATAACTCAAATATAATTAAAAAATTATAAACTTTCTATTACAAATATAAGTAATAAAAATGATTATTACGCTTTTTGGTAATACTTTTAAATATTACGTTTTTAAGTAATATTGTTGGCTATTACAATATTCAGTAATAATCGGATTGAGCTAAAATTATCTTTTATTTCATTAAAAAAGAAACTAACTTAGCCTTTACAAAAGAATAAGCTTTGAATAAAGAAATCAAAATCATTGAATGTCCTAGAGATGCCATGCAGGGTATCAAAACCTTTATTCCAACAAAAAATAAAGTTACATATATACAAGCTTTGTTGAGAGTTGGCTTTGACACTATCGATTTTGGAAGTTTTGTTTCTCCAAAAGCTATTCCGCAAATGCAGGATACTGCTGAGGTTTTGGCACAATTAGATCTTTCGCAGACCACAAGCAAACTACTTTCCATTATTGCCAATACACAAGGAGCCATAACGGCTGCAAACTATGAGCAGATTCAATATTTAGGCTTTCCATTTTCTATTTCAGAGAACTTTCAGATGCGTAACACGCACAAAACCATTGCAGAATCTTTGGTTACGCTTCAAGAAATTCTTGAAGTGGCAGATAAGAAAAACAAAGAAGTGGTTACGTATCTTTCTATGGGTTTCGGAAATCCGTATGGAGATCCTTGGAATGTTGAAATTGTAGGCGAGTGGACCGAGAGATTGGCTGGAATGGGCGTGAAAATTTTGTCGCTATCTGATACTGTAGGAACTTCTACGCCAGAAGTCATTACCTATTTGTTTTCAGATTTAATTCCAAAATATCCTGAAATTGAGTTTGGCGCGCATTTGCATACAACTCCAGAAAGCTGGTTCGAAAAAATAGACGCAGCAGCAAAAGCAGGCTGTACACGTTTTGACGGTGCGATTCAAGGTTTTGGAGGATGTCCAATGGCAACCGATAAACTGACAGGAAACATGCCGACAGAAAAACTGATTTCGTATTTTACTGCCAATAAAAAAGCAACAGGACTTAATTCTCTTAGTTTCGAGAGCGCTTATAACGAAGCTTCAAAATTGTTTGGAAAGTTCCATTAAAAAATAGTTATTTTTCTTACCTTAGATAATGAATGTAAACATAATGCGTTACATTTAGTATTGATATAACTATTCTTATGAGATTAAGTTCGCTAAGTAAAATTTCAGGTATATTATTTTCAGTCTTTTTATTGTTTTCCTGTTCAAGCGATTTAGATTTTGATCAAGTAAACGATTTTAAGCTAGAACCTGTATTTGTCGCAAACCTTGCTTATTTCGATATTCCAGCAAGCAGACTTGTAGACGACGGAGGAACTAACATTGGCTATGATTCTAGAGACTTTGATATTTTTAAAAACAAATTTTTTACAGAACGTCTTAAAAGAGCTGATTTTGATTTTGAAGTCGAAAATAATATAGACCGTGCTTTCGTTTTAAACATGCTTTTGCTTAACGACCAAAATCAGGTTTTACAGACCATATCTTTTACAGTTCCATCCTATAAAGGAACTCCAAATGTTATAAAATACCCTACAGAAGTTTTCGAAAACGCGCGATTAGATCTTTTAAAACAAACCCAGAAAATTGGTTTTGTCGTAATAATTGCTGCGGGACCTCCATTGAATAGTGAGAGTCAAGGAAATTTAAAATTAAGATCAAGTGCAACGGCTTATTTAGAAATTAAATGAGAAAGGTACTGATTTTTTGCTTGGTTCTTCATTTATCTTGTTTTGCCCAAAACAAGGAACTCTTATATAACTTTACTTCAATTCCGCAGTCTTCTCTTGTAAATCCTGGAGCGGATGTTTCGTATAAATATTATTTCGGATTTCCAGTTTTATCTGGAATTTCAGCAAATGTGGGTTCCAGCAGTTTCTCGGCCTATGATTTATTCGCCAATGATGGTGTCGATTTTAATCAAAAAGTCAGAAACGTCATCAATAAATCTTCCAGTAATGACAAAGTTGTAACCAATCAGCAATTGGAAATATTTTCTGGTGGATTTAGAATAGGAGGAAGAGAAAGCCGTTCTTATATTTCATTTGGGGCATATCAGGAATTCGATTTTTTTATGTTTGTTCCAAAAGATCTTGCATTATTAGCTTTAGATGGAAATAGAAATTATATCGGAAAATCATTTAATCTAGGCGATTTGAATATGAAAGCCGAAGTGCTTTCTGTTTTTCACGTAGGTTTTCATAAAAAAGTCAATGATAAATTGGTTTACGGAGGACGCGCCAAAATCTATTCAAGTGGCGCAAATGCAACTTCTACAAAAAATTCGGGATACATTTATACAGGACAAGAATCTGGAACTCCAAACCTTTATAATCAGATTATTTCTTCCAATTTAGAATTAAAAACTTCTGGAATTGCAAAATTTACAAAAGATGAATACGAAGGAAACATAGCGCGTGATATTGCCAATAATACCTTTTTTAACGGAAGCCTAGGTTTTGGTGTCGATGCTGGAATTACCTACTATATAAAAGACAATTTGCAGCTAACGGCAAGTATTATAGATTTGGGTTTTGTGCGACAGACCAAAGACATAGAAACGATCACGTATAAAGGAACTTATCAATACAATGGCGCTAATCCCGATTTTTTGGGTTCAGACGATCCAGAAAATGTCTTTGACGAATTTGATAAAGCCATACCAAGAGATACACTTTATAATAAGTACACCACTTGGCGTCCGACAAAATTGTATTCTTCCATTCAATATTCTTTTGGAGAGGCTCGCCCCTATGACGAATGCAATTGTCATGGAAAAGTTAATAAATATTATAAAAATGCGGTAGGAGCGCAGCTTTTTGCAATGTCAGCCCCTCGAACACCTCTATTTGCCCTGACAGCTTTTTACAGAAGAAATATCTTTAAGAAATTAGATTTAAAAGCCACTTACACCTTAGATACTTTTTCAAATACCAATATTGGTTTAGGGCTCGCAGGAACAATTGGTCCAGTAAATATTTATGCTTTAGTCAATAATGTTCTAGAATATAAAGATATCTCCAAGGCTAGCAGTGCAGCCTTTCAAATCGGAATCAATTTTGTGTTTCAAGACAAAGACGATTAGTTTGGTAATTAGAAGCTATTTCCAGCTGTCCATTTCAAGCACTCGAGCCAAAATACTTTTTTTCAAGGCATAAAAAGAGCTTCCGTTGGTCGCTTTTTTAAGCCAGAAAAAAATGTATTTTAGCTTTTCGTGGCTTTCCATTTCCATCTGGGCTAGGATATACGGTTTTGTAAGACGATTCGTGTAAAGTCAAATTTATGAATAAGTTAGTATTCAAGTTAGCAATTTATTCACTATATTTGCACGCAATTCAACTAGAAATTGCACCATGATAGCACACAACTCCAAGATTATCGGCGAAGGTTTAACTTACGACGATGTATTATTAGTACCTAACTACTCGAATGTGCTTCCTCGCGAAGTGAGCATTAAATCAAGATTCTCAAAAAACATTACATTAAACGTTCCAATTGTATCAGCTGCGATGGATACAGTTACAGAAAGCGCAATGGCAATTGCTATGGCGCAAGAAGGCGGAATTGGTGTTTTACATAAAAATATGACTATCGAACAGCAAGCAGGAAAAGTTCGAAAAGTAAAACGTGCGGAAGCAGGTATGATTATCGATCCGGTAACTTTACCAATGAACTCTACAATTGCTGACGCTAAAAATGCTATGAAAGAATTTGGAATCGGTGGTATTCCAATCGTTGACGAAAATAAAATCTTAAAAGGTATCGTTACAAACCGAGACTTACGTTTCGAGAAAAACGGAGCAAGACCTATCGCTGAGGTTATGACAAGCCAAAACTTAGTTACGGTTTCTGAAGGAACTTCACTAGAGCAGGCAGAAGTAGTTTTACAAGGTCATAAAATTGAAAAATTACCTGTTGTAAATGATAAAAACGAATTAGTTGGTTTAATCACTTTCAGAGATATTACAAAACTTACTCAAAAGCCAATCGCAAACAAAGATTCTTTTGGCCGTTTAAGAGTTGCTGCTGCAATTGGAGTTACTGGAGACGCAGTTCAGAGAGCTGAAGCTTTGGTTGCTGCAGGTGTAGACGCCATCATTATCGATACAGCTCATGGACACACAGAAGGTGTTGTAAATGTATTAAAAGAAGTAAAAGCAAAATTCCCTCAAATAGACGTAGTGGTTGGAAACATTGCAACTCCAGAAGCTGCTAAATATTTAGTAGAAAACGGAGCAGATGGAGTAAAAGTTGGAATCGGTCCTGGTTCTATCTGTACAACTCGTATCGTTGCAGGTGTTGGTTTTCCACAATTTTCAGCAGTTTTAGAAGTTGCTGCGGCTATTAAAGGAACTGGAGTTCCTGTAATTGCAGATGGTGGAATTCGTTATACAGGAGATATTCCTAAAGCTATCGCTGCAGGTGCTGACTGTGTAATGTTAGGTTCATTATTGGCAGGCACAAAAGAATCTCCAGGAGAAACTATTATTTTTGAAGGAAGAAAATTCAAATCTTACCGCGGAATGGGATCTGTTGAAGCAATGCAAACTGGTTCTAAAGATCGTTATTTCCAAGATGTTGAAGACGACGTTAAAAAACTAGTTCCAGAAGGAATCGTTGGACGTGTGCCTTACAAAGGAGAATTGAACGAAAGTATGCTTCAATTTATCGGAGGTCTTCGTGCAGGTATGGGATACTGTGGTTCAAAAGATATTCCTACTCTACAGGAAACAGGACGTTTCGTGAGAATCACTTCAAGTGGAATCACTGAAAGCCATCCGCATAACGTAACAATTACAAAAGAAGCTCCAAATTATTCTAGATAATCATAATGAATTTGCAATTCAAGTTAAAAGATGTTCTTGAAGTTGATTTGTATTATGGGTTTTATGATATCTACGTTTTAGGAGGTTTTGATGTTCAGGTTAATGATGATTTTTTTGTTGAAATACTTGATTTAAAAACAAATGAATCGATATTACTGAGAGAGGAAAGTCTTAAAGTTAGAGATTATAAAAACGGAAATAGAGCTGTGAAATTTTTTAGTTTTCAGATAACTGAAAAATCGAAATATAAAATTTCAGTTCATAATTATGAAGATATGGCTGTGTTTTATTCAATGATAGGAAGTAATCCATTTAGTATTTTGAATTTATTGAAAAGGCTTTATGGAATAAAAAGAAAACAGCTCTTGTTAGATGAAATTGAAATATTAATCAATTAACCTATAGAAAAAGGCGTAAGATTTAATTCTTACGCCTTTTTTAATTTTATTATCTCATTTTAATTAGAATCTACTATTTAAAATATCTTCAGTCACAATATCAGAATGCAGTAAATCTTCCATTTTCTTTGTCATACGCTGCGCTTCTAATGCGTAACCAAACATTTTTTTCTCGTAATCGGCAATTGCTTCATCAATAGTTTCACATTTTCCGTTGGTTAAATTTTGCGTTAGATGAAAAGCATCAAACAATCCCATATTTACGCCTTCGCCAGCAAATGGAGGCATTAAGTGAGCTGCGTCGCCAACAAGCGTAATATTTGAATGTTCTTTCCAAGATTCTTCCAAAGAAAATAAACGCAATGGCAAACCAGAAAATTCAGTCGAGGCAGCAAAGAATTTTTTGTAATCATCGTTCCAGTTTTTAAAAGTCTCATTTAAAAAAGCAATCACTGCTTTATCATCTTCAAAGTTGATTCCGTGATTTGAAATCCAATCTTCATTAGCTTTAAATGAAACTCCGAAATGCACAGAACCATCGCGCATGGTATGCGTATAAAACATTTTGTGTTCGCCCATTGCCATTACATTTCCATTTCCGTATTTCGGCTTAAACTCAGGATAATCTTGGTCAGGATTTACAATTTCACCCTGAATAATATACGTTCCAGAAAGCTGAGGTTCTTGATCGCTGACAAATTTTCTAGCGTTAGATCGTCCGCCATTGGCAACAATCACAAAGTCTGCGGTTGTTTTTGTGCCGTTTTTAAATTCTAAAACATATTGATTTTCTGTTTTTTCGATGTTAACCAGTTGACTGTCCCAAACAACTGTTCCTTCTTTAAGATTATCCAGCATAATTTTTCTAAGATCATTTCGGTCAATTTCTGGACGTGAGAAAGCATTGGTTTCATCTGGCATTTCGTCAGAAGTAATGTTTCCATCCATATCAGCCATTTTTTCTCCAGTTGGTCGAGCATATTTGTAGAATTCCTCCATTAAACCTGCTTTCTGAATCGCAAACTGACCAGAATCTGAGTGAATGTCAAGGGTTCCGCCCGAAGTTCGAGCTTGGGCATTAATGTCTCTTTCGTAAACAGTGACATCAGCACCATTAATTTGAAGAATTCTAGCTGTAGTCAGTCCAACTGGACCGCCGCCAATAATGGCAATTTTTTTATTTTCTATAATTGAAGTTTTCATTTTTATTGAAATTAATATTATTGAAATTGCTCTGCCACTTTGCACAGAGTGATAAAGTATTGAGAATTTAGAATTTAGAACTTGGAATTTAGTTTTTGGAGTTTGCCTTTAGGTTCCAGGATTGGAATTTGGAATTTGGGATTTGGAATTTGGGATTTGGAATTTATTTATGGAGTCAGCGCCTTTAAAACCAAATTAAAAGCTTCATTTTTAATTTCTTCTTTAAGAACAAAAGATTTTCCAGACATTGATTTTCCGTCTCTGTGAAATTCTAGAAGAGAATAAAGCGAACCGTAAGCAATACTCCAAAAGACTTCATAAGGAACAGAAATAAGTTCTTTTCTTTCAATTGCCGAAAGCATAAACTCAGTCATCATTTGTTTGTATTCTCCTGTCACTTCTTGTATGATTGCATCGCCATAAGTAGAATGCCTTAAAAGTTCAAAACACGTGGCTTGGAGCGCAAAATTTTGAGTAAAATAAATACGATTTTCCCATTGATTTCGTAATCCGTCTCTGAAAGACATATCTGTCGAGAAACCGTCAAACATCTTTTCAAAGAAGTTTTGGCCAATTTCGATTCCAATTTTACGAATCAAATCTTCCTTGTCTGAATAATATATATAAAGTGTAGCAACAGATATTCCGCATTCTTTTGCCAAACGGTTCATTCCAAAGCCTTCTATGCCTTGGTTAACGATCATTTCTATTGCTTTTTGTTTTACAATTTCTTCTTTATTAATATCTCTTGTTCTCATAATTCTAATTAATTATGGTACAAAGATATGAATAATAAATGAACGATCGCTTATTTATGAATTGTTTTTTTAAGACGCTAAGGTTATAAGGTGCTGAGGTACTGAGTTTTTTAGCTAAATATTTAAACATAAAAAAATCAGCTGAAATAAAGTATATCATTTCAGCTGATTTTTATATCGAGAGTATATTTATATTGTTTTTGTAGGCTCGGCTTCTCTTAGATTTTGATTTTCTAAAATCTCTTTTAAAAACGGTTTTACCTGATTTTCAATTTCAGATTCTGGAATATTTAGAGCTTCCGGATCTGATGCTAATTTTAGCCAAGGTTTTGGTCCGTCAAAATCATAACTTCCAAAAACTACAACAGGAGTTCCTTTTACTTTTACATTTTCTTTGTCTTTTAGAATCCATTCGTCAGCAAAAGTGTAAAGATATTTGGCATCTTTTTCTAATAATCTCAAACAAGAATGAGAAGCAGGATATCCTGGCAAATCGTATTGATGAAAGCCAACTCCTAGTTTATTTTCAATATTAAAGTTCCATTTTAGTTCCCACTCATCGTTAAATGTACTGGTTGTTTTTTCTGCTTTCCAATTGGTGAAAAATAATCCAGTAGGAGTAGGATCTTTTTTTCTTCCCATATTGGTTGGACCCGTACGCATCAATTCACCATTTTCGTAAGCGGCAAAGGTCTGCGTCGGATAAGAAAAAAGGATAATTTTTGAAACTTCTTCTAATGCAGAAACGTGTAATGGAAATGGAAGATAATAAACCAAATCTCCGCTAAAATCTGCTGGAATTACAACAGAATCCAGTTTTTTAAAATTGGCTTTATCTGTTCTGTTTAAAGCGTAAACAATGTCCATTTTAGAACTGTCAGCTTCATTAAGTTTCAGCCATTCTTTTGTATTTGTGATTTGATAAGAAACTGTTTCTGGCTTTTTATATTCAATTACTTTCTTTTTTTCTTTTTTATTTTCAGTCAATGTTATAGTATCGGTTTTTTTGCAAGAACCTAATAAGACTAACATTAAAATCAGTAGGGCGTTTGCTGTGTAATATAACTTTTTCATAGGTTGGTATTTTTATGAATATAAAGTTATACATCTGATAGCTGAAAAGGGTTACATAATTTTTTGAATTGGTTTCGGGATTTTCATTTAGAAATTTCAAATAGCTCATTTTTCTTCTGAAGTGTTGGTAATATAGCTATTGTTTTTAGAAAAATTAAAAAGTTAAGTGATTTATAATCAGAATTTTGTTTGAGTATTCAGGAATTTTAAATTGTGTTCTGATGAAAAAAATTTCCGAAAATATTCAATTTATTCCTCAATCAATTTCAAGGTATATTCCAATTGCGTATCTCTGTTTTTCATAAAATCTTCAAAAGTCTGCTTCACTTCATAATCTGGAATTATGCCTCTTCCAAAAATCTGATTGGGCTTTTTAGGAACATCTTGTTCTAGATTTACAATAGAAAATTGTGTTTTAATTTTTGTATTGGGCAATTCATATTCAATAGGCGTGTGGCCATTGTGTCCGAAATAGCCGCCCATGGTTTCTTCTCCAATAACAATTCCTTTTGTGTTTCCTGCAACTAATGAAGCAAATAGTGATCCAGCAGAAGCAATTCTCGGACTTATCAATAAATAAATCTGACCTTTAAAACTGTTTTTCTCAGCCTGTAATAATGGGTTGAATTTTTCGTCTTGAATGTATTTCCCGTTTTCCGACTTTGGAAATTCTTCTTTCAATTCATCTTCAAAATCCTTTTTTTCTTCCTGTTTTTTCTGCGGTTCCGTTTCTTCATAAACTAAATATTCAGCAAATGGAATTTTCTGGAAATTAACATATGCAGATGCATTTTCACGAAACGGTTTTTCTGCTAAATAAGAAAAGGTAACAATGTCGTTAGGATCTGTTCCGCCGCCATTATTTCTTACATCAACAATTAAATTCTTTATTTGATTGTTTTTTGAAAGATAATTAAAACAGCTATCCAAATATTTTTTATAAGCCAAATGTTCTTTATGTTTTGCATTTCGGCCAATTACAAAAGTATGGACAGAAAGTAAAGCGGTATTATTAGAAATGACTTTAAAAGAATATTTATCCTTTGCACGGTTGTATTGTATGCTATCAATGGGAAGTGAATGGCGTTTTTTGAAATTCTCTTTTCGAATTTCGTTTGAAACAGCTGAAACTGTTTTTTTTAATCTTTTGGTTTGATTTGGAAGCGAATATTCTACTGTAAATCTCTTTTGCGGACCATATTCCATTTCAAAATATTTGGCAAAAGAACTCCCAATTCCAATTGATTTCCCTGTGATGTTATAACCATCTGTTGTGTAATATTTGTAGACAGTTGACAGTAGTTTTGAAGTCTCGATTCCGTTAATGCTATAAATTTGAGAGCCCAACGGAATTTTAGAATTTTGAAAATTAACAACCAGCTGATCATTAATAAGTTTTACAGGAAAAGGAAAGAAAACATTTCCTGACGAATATTTCTTTTCAAAATCTTCAGGAAGTGTAGTGTCGTTATGCAGACTTCCTTCAAAATCGGTAATCTGCAAAACTATTTTATAAAATTCTATAAGGCTTTTGGGCGTATTGATCTGCGAAAAAGCCCAAGAATAAATACTGTCAATCTGCTGTTTTGTTCTGTATTTATAAAGTCCAGAATTGGCTTTTTCTCTTATTTCTTTAAAAATGGTTAAATCTTGCTTGAGTTTTTCTGCTGGCCATTTTTCGTTTTGAGAAAAAGCGAAAAGCGGTAAAAAGAAAATAAGAGCTATTTTGAATTTGAGCATTTTAGATTTTTTGATTGATCTAAAATACTCAAAAAACTTTTAAATCAAGCCTTTAATTTTTGCATGCTGCAGAAGCATAATAGTTTTAGCATCAGTAATTTCTCCAGATTCAATCATAGCGTAAGCTTCATCAAAAGTATATTCTAAAACTTCGATGTTTTCTTGTTCTGCGTCAAGTCCACCACCAGAACTTACTTTCATGCTTTCGTCATACTCGCCAACAAACAAATACAAAATCTCTGTTACGGAACCTGGTGACATATACGTTTCAATAACTTTTTGAACTTTAGAAATTCGATATCCTGTTTCTTCTTCTGTCTCGCGAATAATAGCTTGTTCTGCATTGTCTTTGTCCAAAAGTCCAGCACAAACTTCAATCATCATTCCCGTTTTATTTCCGTTAAGATAAGTTGGCAAACGAAATTGTCTGGTTAGAATAACAGTCTTTTTTGTTGAATTATATAGTAAAATTCCAGCTCCATTTCCGCGGTCATAAACTTCACGAATATGTGATTCTACTTTTTCATTTTCTTTTTTATAGTTAAAAGTAACTTTGTTTAATATATACCAATTGTCGGATAACAATTTGGTTTCTGTGATCTCAATTTCTGGATTTTTTCTCATGTCGGTAATAGTCAAAAAAAACGCTCTGATAATCAGAGCGTTTAAATGTATTATTTTGTTATTGTTTGTTTTCTATCTGGTCCAACCGATACGATTTTGATTGGCACTTCGATTTCTTTTTCAATAAACTCAATATATTCTTTTAGCTCAATTGGCAATTGATCGTAAGTTGTCAATCCTGTTAAATCTTGCTTCCATCCTTTAAACTCTTTGTAAATTGGAGTAACGTTTTCTGGTTCAATGTTATAAGGGAAGTGAGAAATGTTTTGTCCTTTGTAGTTGTACTCTGTACAAACTTTCAAAGTTTCGAAACCAGAAAGAACATCACCTTTCATCATCATTAACTGAGTAACTCCGTTAACTTGAACTGCATATTTTAAAGCAACAAGGTCTAACCATCCGCAACGTCTTTGTCTTCCTGTTACAGAACCAAATTCGTTACCTACTTTTGCCATTGTAGCGCCAACTTCGTCAAAAAGTTCAGTTGGGAAAGGTCCGCTACCAACACGTGTAACGTAAGCTTTGAAAATTCCGTAAACCTCTTTGATTTTGTTAGGAGCAATTCCTAAACCAGTACAAGCTCCAGCAGCAGTAGTGTTTGATGAAGTTACGAAAGGATAAGTTCCGAAATCAACATCTAATAAAGATCCTTGAGCTCCTTCGCAAAGAATAGATTTACCTGCTTTTTGAGCTTGGTGCATGTATTCTTCACTGTCGATGAAATCTAATTTTTTAAGTTCTTCAATAGCTTCAAAGAATTCTTTTTCTAATTCAGCTAAATTGTATTGGATATTAACATCATAAAAAGCAATCATGGCTTCGTGTTTGTCAGCCAAAGCTCTGTAACGCTCTTTAAAATCTTCTAATTCAATATCTCCAACACGTAAACCATTTCTACCCGTTTTGTCCATATAAGTTGGCCCAATTCCTTTAAGAGTAGAACCAATTTTAGCTTTACCTTTAGAAGCTTCAGAAGCAGCATCTAATAAACGGTGAGTTGGTAAAATTAAATGTGCTTTTCTCGAAATGATTAATTTGCTTTTGATATCAAGGTTGAATTTTTCTAAACCTTCAATTTCTTTTTGAAAAACTACAGGATCAATTACAACACCATTTCCGATAACATTTACTGAGTTTTTATGAAAAATTCCAGAAGGGATTGTTCTAAGTACGTGTTTAATTCCGTCAAATTCTAATGTATGTCCTGCATTTGGTCCTCCTTGAAAACGTGCAATAATATCATAATTTGAGGTAAGTACGTCTACAATTTTTCCTTTACCTTCATCTCCCCATTGTAATCCTAGTAATAAATCTACGGTCATTCTGTTTTAATTTGCGTTGGGACAATCAAAGTTGTCCTACTGATTATGTAGTTAATTTTCTTTTTTTTATTTTTTTTTGAAAAAGTCTAATTGAATAGACTATGAATTTGAATTTTGCTTTTTGTTTCCGTAGAAATAAAGCGAATGATTTGTAATTTCGATATCAAAAATTTCTTCGATAGTCTTTTTGATGGTTTGAATTCTTGGATCACAAAATTCAATTACTTCTCCCGAATCTGTCATAATGATGTGATCATGCTGTTTATCAAAATATGATTTTTCGTAGTAAGCCTGATTTTGTCCAAATTGATGTTTTCTAACCAAAGCGCAGTCCAACAATAACTCAATCGTGTTGTATAAAGTAGCTCTACTCACACGATAGTTCTTGTTTTTCATTTTGATATAAAGGTTTTCGATATCAAAATGCTCCTCGCTATCGTAAATTTCCTGAAGTATAGCATAACGCTCAGGAGTTTTGCGATGCCCTTTTTGTTCAAGATATAGTGTAAAAACATTTTTTACAATTTCTTGATTCTTAGTGTTGTCAGTTGAAATAAGTGTCATATCCGGCAAAGATAATTTTTTATTTTTAATGAATAAAAGTTTCGGGTTTAAAGTTTCGTTACAAAATTCTTATAGTTTCCCTAAAAAGTTAGGTTCTGTACTCTCTGGTAACCTTATCGACCCCGTCAATTTTCTTAATGGCATTGATCATTTTCTTCAAAATGGTATTGTTTTTTACAATTACCGCAATCTGACCGTGGAAAATTCCGGCGTCTGTACTCAAAGAAATACTTTGAATATTAACGCTCATATTATTCGAAATTACTCGTGTAAGTTGGTTGGTAAGTCCTAAAACATCCATTCCTGTAATATTGATAATGGCTTTGAATTCCTCTTGTGAAGAATCGATCCATTTGGCACTCATGATTCTGTAAGCATAGTTAGACTGCATTCCAATTGCATTCGGACAGTCTTTTTTATGCACTTTGATTCCTTCGTTAATAGTCACAAAACCAAAAACGTCATCACCTGGAATAGGGTTGCAGCATTGCGAAAGTTTGTAATCTAGCTTGTCATGTTCGGTTCCAAAAACAAGCATATCGTAATTGCTGCTAATGACTGGCTTATGAATATCTTCGGCTGCAGTATCTTTATTTCGTTTAATTTTATTTTTGAAGAAATTAATAAACGAATTGCTTTTCTGCGCTGCATAATCTTTTAACTGCTGATTTTCGATCGCACCAATTCCAACTCTATAAAATAAATCCAAACTGGTTTTTAGTTTAAAGAAATTTACTAACTCGTTTGTAACCTGTTCGTTAAAGGTAACTTTTAGGTGTTTTAATTTTCTAACCAGTAATTCTTTTCCTTCTTCTGCAATTTTTTTGGTGTTCTCGTTCAGAACGTTTTTGATTTTATTTTTAGCTCTCGAAGTTGTTACGTATTCCAGCCAGTTTACCGTTGGTTTCTGGTTTGGAGAAGTAATTACTTCGACCTGATCACCGCTTTTTAGTTCATAATTCAACGGGACTAAACGTCCGTTTACCCGAGTTCCGCGAGTTTTAATTCCAATTTCAGAGTGAATACTGAAAGCAAAATCAAGAGAAGTGGCACCTTTTGGCAACGATTTAATTTCTCCTTTTGGAGTAAAGACGAAGATTTCTTTAGAATACAAATTCATTTTAAAATCTTCCACAAAATCAACTGCATTGGTTTCTGGGTTTTCTAAAGCTTCACGTAGTAAGTTTAGCCATGTGTCCAAGCCGCTTTCTTCTGTTGCTCCATTTTTATATTTGTAATGAGCTGCGTAACCTTTTTCGGCGATTTCGTCCATACGCTCGCTTCGCACCTGAACTTCAACCCAACGTCCTTTTGGTCCCATAACGGTGATGTGAAGGGCTTCATAACCAGTTGATTTTGGAGATGAAATCCAGTCACGCAAACGGCTCGGACTCGGTCTATAATGGTCTGTTACGATAGAATAGATTTTCCAGGCTATGAATTTTTCTTCATGCGGATCGGCTTTGTACACAATTCTAAGTGCGAACTTATCATAAACTTCATCAAATGTTACGTTTTGCGCACGCATTTTTCGGCGAATAGAATAAATCGATTTTGGTCGGCCTTTGATGATATAATCTATGCCTTCGTTGTCTAAAGATTTCTTCAAAACCTCCGAAATGTCTTTGATATATGCGTCCTGCTGTTCTTTAGTTTCGCGAATTTTGCTTACAATGTCATCATAGACCGCAGGCTCAGTATATTTTAATCCTAAATCCTCCAATTTGGTTTTAATGTTATAAAGTCCCAAACGGTGGGCTAGAGGAGCATAAATGTATAAAGTTTCAGATGCGATTTTAGTTTGTTTGTACTCCGCCATCGAATCCATGGTTTGCATATTATGAAGACGATCGGCAAGTTTAATTAAAATTACACGAACATCATCATTCAGGGTCAGAATCATTTTTCTGAAATTCTCAGCCTGCATCGAAGCATTCAAATCTTTTTGAACTAATGAGATTTTCGTAAGTCCTTCAACCAGCTGTGCCACTTTAGGATTAAACAAACGCTCAATGTCTTCAACGGTCATTGGCGTATCTTCTACAACATCGTGAAGTAAAGCCGCGGCGATAGAGGTCGCTCCCAGACCAATTTCTGAGGCAACAATTTTTGCAACTGCAATAGGATGAAAGATATAAGCTTCGCCCGATTTACGTCTCTGCTCTTTGTGTGCATCGACGGCAACATCAAATGCTTTTCTAATTAATTTTTTGTCTGCTGGGGTTAAAGTTTGGTAACTTATTCGAAGTAATTCCTTGTATTCCTGCGCAATAGCTTTGTTTTCTTTTTCGATATCTATTTCTGTCATAACGGCATAGTTCAAGTACTAAAAATAAGAATTAGTTTGAACATACACAAGATTTTAGATTGTTGATTTTAGAGTGCAGATTTTAGATTTTCCATGTAGGAATAAGGCTTCGACTCGTCTCAGCCTGACATTGAAGCAGTCATTTTCTTTGATTAAAAATTAAAGATTAAAAATTAAAAGTTGAAGACTTTTAATTTGAACCTCAGAACCTTTGCATCTTTGTTCCTTTGCACCTTTTAAATTAGAATCCTCTCTGTCTTTTTGCTTCGAAAATTAAAATAGCGGCAGCGACAGAAACATTCATACTGTCTATTTCTCCCTGCATTGGGATAATGATGTTTTGAGTTGCTTCGTCACGCCATTCTTGCGTCAAACCCGTTGCTTCTGTGCCCACAACTAAAGCGGTTGGAGTGGTAAAATTCTGGGTATGATATGAAGTTGAATTTTGTAAAGTGGCGCTGTAGAAATTGATCTTTTTTTCTTTCAAAAAAGCAATAATTTCTGCTGTTGTTCCAGTTGCAATCTGATTCGTAAAAAGGCAACCAACACTCGAACGGACAATATTTGGATTGTATAAATCGCTTTTTGGATTGGCGATCAAAACTGCATCTAAATTGGCAGCATCGGCAGTTCGTAAAACAGCACCAATATTTCCAGGTTTTTCTAAAGATTCTACAACCAAAATTAATGGATTATCAGATAGTTTTAAATCAGATAATTTTAAAGATTTAGTTTTGGCAACGGCTAAAATACCTTCTGTAGTGTCGCGATACGCCAGTTTTTGGTAAACTTCCTTGTTGATTTCGATAATCTGAAAAGGAGCTTGGATTAATTTATTGATTTCTGATTCTGAAACTAATTCTGGTAAAAATAAAACCGTTTCGATTTCATAACCACCTTTTATGGCTAATGAAATTTCGCGTTGTCCTTCAATCAAAAATGTTCCGGTTTGTTTTCTGGCCTTGGCTTTTTCCTGAAGTAAAACCAAAGATTTGATAAACGGATTTTGAACTGAAGTAATTTGTTTCATTTTTTTTGAGATGCTAAGTTTCTAAGGCGCTAAGGTACTGAGTTTTTTTCTTCTCGCAATAATTTAAAATAGCCACGAATTCACGAATTATTTGGTTTCATAATCAAAATAAAATTCGTGAATTTGTGGCTATAAAAAACTATTTCTCAAAAACTTCTTTAATCTCAGTTTCTACAGGATGATCGGTTTTGAAATCATATCCCATCAATTTTGCTAAAGTTTGAGCAAATTGTTTTTGATAGAATTGAGATTGTGTTGTTATTTCGCCTTTTGGAGCGATTTCAGGTCCCATTGCGGCAAACCAAATTTCTGAAGCTCCAGGAACATCAGAACCGTGATCTGTCCATTGCGATTTTACTTTGTCGCCGCGTCCGTGATCTACGGTTATGAATAAAGTAGTTTTGTTCTTGTATTGTGGATCATTTTGAACAAAATTCCAGATTTCCTGAATCCATTTGTCAACTTGATTGGCTGCGTCCAAATACGAACGGTATTGCCCATGATGTGCCCATTCGTCCGTTTCTCCGTATGCAATATAAAGCACTTTTGGCTTTTTATTTTTTAGTTCATCTAAAGCTTGATAATGCGTAAAAACATCTAGGCATTCATCCATATGAAATGGTTTATATGAGTTGTCACGCATCTCATTTAATAAGTGCTGAGCTGCTGTTGGTTTATTTCCGCCTACTTTGTCAAAGGCTGAAATTACAGGAAAACCGCTTCTTTCTTCATTTAAAATTCGGTCAAAAGCATCCCATGCGCCAAAAGCGGCAACTTTGCCTTTTAGTTTAGATTGCTGATTTAAAAATTCTAAAACATTTACGTTTGGATTGGCTTTGTATCCGTTTGAGTTGACTTTTAAATCGACATTTCCAGTCATGATTTCGCTATAACCAGGATAGCTAAACCAGTACGGATTGGCAACATCAACTTTGTTTCCTAAATCTCGATTTCCATAAATCTGACCTTTAGAAGCAATTTCAGACCAGAAAAAAGGCATTAGTTTTTTACGTGCTTCTTTAACATTAGCATCGCTATATTTTTTATAAATGTAGGCACTGTCTCCTTGATTGAATTTTTTGTCATTGGCAATTGTGGGATCAATGCCTTTAAAAACTTCCTGCCATCTAAAACCATCTGTTGTAATGATGATGATATTTTCTGTTTTTTGCGCTTGAGATTGAATGCCTAATAATACGAACAGAATTAGAATTGTTTTTTTCATTTTATCTGTTTTAAGTTGGTGTTCTTAGATTGTTATTTTCTTTCAAAACTAATTTAATAATGGAGATAATAGTAAAGCCAATCTGTAAAATAACCATAAGTTAACAGATTAAGCAAGACTATAAAATTCCTCTCGATTTAATCTCCAAATATTTATTAATGGCGTCAAGCGTAAGATTTTCTGGCTGCGTTAAGACAGAATGGATTCCATATTTCTTCAATTCGTTTACGATTAGGCGTTTTTCAAACATGAATTTTTCGGCAATTACTTTGTCATAAACTTCCTGAATTGTAGTGGTTTTTTTGTTGATGATACCGTTTAATTCTGTATTACTAAAGAAAACCACAACCAATAAATGGCTTTTGGCAATTCCTTTTAAATAAGGTAATTGACGATTTAAACCGTCCATGGTTTCAAAATTGGTGTACAGAATTATTAAACTTCTCTGATTGATGTTTTTCTTAATGTCAACATACAATCTGCTGTAATCACTTTCGAAGAAATCGGTTTTTACATTGTACAAAGTTTCTAGGATTTTCTGCATTTGCGAACCTCTTCTTTCAGCAAAAACTCTGTTTTCTACTTTTTTAGAAAAAGAAAAAAGCCCTGCTTTATCTTGCTTTTTCAGGATGACATTGGATAAAACCAAAGCCGAATTAATCGCATAATCCAATAAACTTAATCCGTCAAAAGGCATTTGCATTACGCGCCCTTTATCAATTGCCATATAAACGGATTGTGATTTTTCGTCTTGAAACTGATTGACCATCAATGAATTTCTTTTGGCAGTTGCTTTCCAGTTTAAAGTTCGCAAATCGTCGCCTTGAACATATTCTTTAATCTGTTCAAACTCCATTGTATGACCGATTCGGCGTATTTTTTTGATTCCGTATTGAAATAAGTTATTCGAAAAAGCAATCAAATCGTATTTTCTTAACTGAATATAAGAAGGGTAGGTCGGAACCATTTGATCTTTATCAAAAATAAATCTTCTGGAAATGAGTCTTAATGGAGATGAAACATAAATGTTTAGAGAACCAAAATGGTATTCTCCGCGTTCTGTCGGGCGAAGATCATAACCAATTTCTTTTTGCGTCGCAGCTTTTATTGTTTTTACAATTTTGAAATCTCGAACCTGAAATTGAAACGGAATTTCATCAATAATTTTAACCGAAACGGGAAAAGTATAATGGTTTTTTAAATTAATTTTTATCGGATTTAAATCACCATTTGATAATTTTTCTGGCGTAATTCTTTCGGCTTCAAGTCCTGTTCTTGCCACATACAAAAGCAAAATATCAAGTCCTAAAAAAGTAATTAAACCTAAAACGAGCAGCCAAACAGCATTATACATATTCGGAAAAATAAAAGCGCAGACAAACAATCCTATAATGCCAATGAGCACATAGAAAAAGAAATTGTTCAGATATAGACTTTTTATGAATTTCAAGTTTTCTCGGTTTTATGTTTTTCTAATAAATTTTAGTGAAGTCATTAAAATCAAAGCCTTCTAAAGAAGCTATTTTCCAAACTCCGTTTTCTTTAATGGTTTTCACTTTGTATTTAAAATCACCTTTCCACGACCAAGTCCAATCAAAAGAAGCTTTGTCGTTTTCAATCTTCAAATGATTAATCGTCATAGTTTTCCAATAATTATCGGGATAATCCTGACAATTACACCACGGATTGGCATCATTTCCAAAAGGAGGTAAATCTCCTTCAAGCCATTCTATTTTTTTAGTTTTAAGATTAGAATCTATTCTCAGAGCAATTTTATTGTAATTGTCTAAAAACTGTTGTGAAAAGAAATTGGTTTTCTTCAATTCTTCCAATCTTTTTTTATGTGAGTTTAAATCTAAGCCAATGTATTTATCTCCTTTTTTGTTTGCAATAGGATTGAAATCATTATTGCTATTTTTAGTTTCTACCCATTCGTACAATTTCTTAACTAAAGTTTCAATTTCCTGTTTGTCATTTTTGAAATAAAAAGAATCTTTTTTATTTCTTAAAAGAGCCGCATTTGATGGCTGAAAAACAGTCAACAATAGCAGAGAGAATAATATAAGAAGTTTAGACGGTTTCAATTTTTTTTGTTTTTATTGTTTCAAGTTTCAAGTTTCAGGTTTTGTTCTTTTTTGTCAGGCTGAGCGAAGTCGAAGCCTTTTACGTTTTCCACCATTAACCATTAACCATTAACCATTAACAATTCACCATTTACAATTCACCATTAATAATTATCTCGGAATTTCGACTGTTTCAATAATCTGTTTGATGATTTCTGGACTTGAAATACCTTCCATTTCGCGTTCTGGAGCAACAATTACACGGTGCTGTAAAACTGGAATTGCAGCTTCTTTAATATCTTCTGGCGTTACAAAATCACGTCCTCGGATTGCAGCAAAACCTTTTGCGGCGTTCAAAATCGCGATAGAAGCACGAGGCGAAGCGCCTAAATATAAAAATGCATTTTCGCGTGTATTTACTACAATTCGAGCAATGTATTCCAACAAGTTTTGTTCTACTCTAATTTGTTTTACCAGACCTTGATATTCTTTGATTTCCTCAGCAGAAAGAATCGTTTTAATAGCATCCAGTTTTCCGTGATCTTGTAAAGAATGTTCCCTTTGTATAATTAAAATTTCTTCGTTCAGTTTTGGGTAATCAATTGTAATTTTAAAAAGAAAACGATCTAATTGCGCTTCTGGCAAACGATAAGTTCCTTCTTGTTCTACAGGATTCTGAGTTGCAATTACCAAAAACGGAGCCTCCAATTGATAAGCAGAACCATCAATTGTAATTTGGCGTTCTTCCATTACTTCAAAAAGGGCAGCTTGTGTTTTTGCTGGAGCACGGTTGATTTCATCAATTAAAATCAGATTAGAAAAAATTGGCCCTTTTTTGAATTCAAATTCTGAGTTTTTCAGATTGAAAATAGAAGTTCCTAAAATATCTGAAGGCATTAAATCGGGAGTAAATTGGATTCTGCTGAAACCAATATTTAAGGTTTTAGCCAATAATTTAGCCGTAATGGTTTTGGCAACTCCTGGAACACCTTCTAAAAGTACGTGACCGTTTGACAAAATAGCAACCAAAAGCTGATCTACCATTTTATGCTGTCCAACGATTACGGTTTCGATTTCTTTTTTGATCGTATTTACGTGATCTAAAAGCGGTCCTAAATTAATTCTTGTTTCAAAATTCACATTTTCATTTGTGATTTCGTTTGATGTTGTATTGATATCGTCCATAATTTGGTCTGTTTTCTTTTTAAATTTCGTTTAGAATTTTAATGTAAAATCTTTTCTATTGCTGTATTTATTTTAATCAAATCTTCTTCAAGACTTCCGTGATAACTATTTCGATGGTCATTAATTAACTGAACCACATCACGGATATCTTTTTCATCTTTTCCTGTTTTATAATGCAATTTCATTATAAAATCGTTATCAAGTTTGCTGGTATCAAGCAGATAATCGGTTCTGATTTTTTCTAAAAAGTAAATAATCTTTTTATCAATAATATTGGTATGATCGCCTTCCTGATAATATAAATTTCCAATTGTTTTGGTAAAATCAACAGTTAGGTTCTGTAATGGTTTTATAATCGGAACAATTCGCTGTTTGCGTTTTGCATTAAAAATCATAAAAATAAGAATTCCAATTAAACCTAAATACCAAGCCGATTTTAAAGCGGGCTGACTCCAGATATAACGCATCGGAGAGCTTGAAATTCGTTTATCGTTTAAAGTTTTATTATACCAAAACACATTTCCTTTCGGAATATAAGACAGAACGTTTTCTGCATATTGATAATAATCTTTTTTCAGCAGATTGTAATTGGTAAAGGCCACTGGCTGCGTATGCAGATAGAGATAACCATTTTTATAAGGAACTTCAATAAAGTTGACTTGTTTTTTGTTTTTACTGCTAATTTGATACCCTAAAACTTTTGTATTTAAAGTGTCTATTTTAGAAAAATAATCACTCAATCCAGTATTAAAAGTATATTTTTTTGTGCCAGCTTTTTTGTTCGCCATCCAAACCGAAATGCTGTCATTGGGCATGAAATCGGTTTTTAATTCAATTTTCAAAGAATCTAACAATACTTTCGGAAACACTTTCATGCTTAAAAAAGCATTATTTCCGTGAGAAACAAAATATAGAATTTCTTTCATGGATTGCTGGTCAATATTATCGACTTCAGAAATATTCATAAAAGTACCTTTAACTTTATAGGTTTGTACATTTTCTCTAGCATCATATTGAGAATCCAAATATTCATAAGGAGTCTGCGTCGAAATTCTTTCTACTTTCTGTTTAAAAAGACCATCCGCTTCTTGGTCGAAAACGTACAATCCAAACGGGATTTTATCTTCAACAGAATACGTTGGGGTCCAATCAATAGGTTTTGGCTGCCCTTTGCCTACGAGTAATGTTATTCCGAAAATTAGAACCAGAATAGCAATGTATATTTTAACTTTATTATCCATTGCCAAAAGTTTTTAATGCTTTTTTAAATCTGTTTTCAGTCTTTCTAAATGTTGCATCATCAATTTCAAATTCACCATACCAAATATAATTGTACAAATAAGAAAGATAAGTAAACTCTTCTTTGTGACCAGGATTATGCAACTCGTACAAATAATCCGAATTGGTTTTTTCGATATCCCATTCAATATAATGATACTGTGCCATTACTTTCAAAAGCCATAAATAATAATATCGCACGGCAATTCTTTTTTCGCCTGCTTCAATGCTTTCTTTAATAAGTTTTTCAAAATCTAAAAGATGAATATTTTTTTCGGCATCAGAATAAAACAAAGCTCTTTTGTCAGCATTCTTTCCAAAAATCCACATTCCTTCTCGTTTGATTAATGCCTTGACAATAAAGTATATTAAAAGTATAACAACCAGAACAGCAATTATTCTAAACAAAATTGAAATAAAGTTTAGAGATGATTTTACACTTCCGAAATTAAATAAATTGGCAATTTGTCTAGCGAGCCAATGTTTAAAATGATCCCACCAGCTTTTTTCGGGTTCTTTGTATTCGTAAACAAAGTCCTTATCGGTATATTTTTTCTTGAAATCCTTTTCAAAATGTCTGGCTTCTACAGATCCAGAGTCTACCGTGATATCTTTTTCGGTATACTTAATTCCAATAATTTTTGGAGGATCTTCTTCAACCAGAGTATCTTGAGCATAGAAAGGGCTCAGACAGAAAAGAAAATATAAAATAATAACAAACCTATTCATTTGTAGTATCTCCGATTAAATCAATTGATTTCGATTCTTGTTTGTCTCCTGACTCTAAACTATAATAAATCATTCCCTGATTCACGATAATAATGTTGTTGAAAATGTTACCAAGAACAATTAACACAATTACGACAATCGTTATAAAGCCGATCAATAATGGTGAAGGTTCTACAGTATTTGTGTTGTCTGAAGCAGAATTTCCAATTAAATACGCTAAAGCGATAAACATACCTACAAAATATAAACACATTGTTATGGCAAACTGAACAAACTGCATTATCATCATAATGATAAAAGTTGTTCCAATTGTATTCCAAAAATCTAATTTTACTAAATCGTAAGCGTGTTTTAGAGATTCAAAAAAGCGTTTTTCTTCTGTCAAATAACTGTAAAAATGCAGGTTTAAAAACGTGAACAACGCTGGTAATGCAATCATTAGCAGTGGAATTCCGATAATAATGAAGCACAGAAAAAACAAGATGATTAAGGCAATTATTAAAACCGGAAAAACTAAAAACAAATAGCCTATGCTGAATTTTATTAATTTAAAAAGAACTTTAAAGAAACTTGCCGAGAGATCATTCACTTCAAGATCTTCTTGGCCAGCAGCAATCAATTTTAAATATAAAACCGGATAAGCATAATTAAACAAGGACATGATAAAGAATAAAAAAACGCAGATAAATATCAATGCAACGACTAATCCTTCATTATGATTGAAGTATTCAAGAAGATCGCTTTTTAATTGATTGTTTTCAAGACCAGATTCTTGGATGTGTTCAAAATTGACTTTAAGGAGCGTATAAATTACTATGGCAAAAAGAAGTAAAAATGCTCCATTTGTAATAAAAAATATCTTGAAAAAGTTCTTTCCGTAATTTTTGAAAAAAGTAAAAGTATCGCCAAGATTATCACCTAATTGTCTTTTTCTGTAAAGCTCGAACATTATAAATGAATTGGTTTTGAAGTTATTTTTTTGTGTACAATAAAAGGGTATATCAAGTAGTAAAATGAAATTATTGCCAGTGTCAATAAAATAATAAAACTGCTTAGCCAGTTGGGCATATCGATAGAATATCGTGTAATAAAACCTTCTAAAAACCCTGCACTTATGGTGAAAGGAAAAGTGCTTAAGAATATTTTAAAGCTGTTTTTGAAACCGATTTTAAAAGAATTTAGCCTAGAAAAAGTTTTAGGAAATAGGATAGAAGCTCCTAAAATAAATCCAGCTGTAGTCTCGATTACGATGGCAAAAATCTCCATAGAACCGTGAATCCAGATGCCTCGAACGCTTTTCCAAAAAACGCCTTGTTCGTAGAAAAAATACTGAAAAGAACCGAGCATAATACAGTTTTGAAGAAAAACATTAAAAGTTCCGATTCCTGCAAAAATTCCGTAGAAATAACATCTTGCGCCTACAAAAAGGTTATTGACTGTAATGCCAATAAAACTTCCCCAATTGCTGCCTGAACCATACACAGCCATCGGATTGCCTTTTTTGATGTTTTCTAAAGTCATATTTACATATTCGTCACCTAAAATGAGACGCACAAAATCACGATCATAACGAGCAGAAAGAACTCCGATAGAAACGGTGACAAAAAATAAAGCAAATGCATAAACCAAATACCTTCTGTATTCGTAAACCAATAAAGGAACTTCGATTTTAAAGAAATCTGTAAGTCGATTCTGATCGGTGCGTTTGGTTTTGTAAATTTTTTGATAAATCTGAGAAGCGAGATGATTGAGATACACAACCGTTTTACTTTTAGGATAATACGTTTGAGCATACGACAAATCATTCATCATTTGAATGTACAAATTAGCTAATTCATCAGGATTTTTTTTAGCTTTACCAAAAATTGCCAGCTCAAACTCGAGCCATTTTTCTCTGTTTTGTTTTATAAAGGCGATTTCTCTCATTGTAGGCTAAAATATGAAATATGTCAGAATTATCTATTAATACGACACAAAATGTTAAAATAAATTTTATCGCTGCTTCTGTAGGCGAAAGACTAGGTGCGTTTTTTATCGATTTATTTATTGTAATCTGTTATATAACAGCACTTTCTATAGTTCTTTTTGACTGGTTGCAGCTCGATAGATTAATGGTTAATTTGGACGGCTGGTCGCGCGGAGCGATTTTTTTATTATTGTATTCTCCCGTTATAGTTTATTCGTTGGTTTTAGAAAGTGTTTTTGAAGGACAGTCGCTTGGGAAAAAATTATTGAAAATTAAAGTGGTTAAAATTGATGGTTATCAAGCAGGTTTTGGAGACTATTTAATTCGCTGGTTTTTTAGAGTAATAGACTTTTTTACTTTTTTCGGACTTCCGGGTCTTATCACGGTTATTACGAGCCAGAAATCACAACGATTGGGAGATATGGCGGCAGGTACGGCGGTAATTACTTTGAAGAATAAAATTAATATCAGTCATACTATTCTCGAAGATATTGGCGAATCTTATGTGCCAACGTATCCTTTGGTAATAAAGCTTTCAGATAACGATATGCGTATCATTAAAGAAACCTTTCAAAAGGCGGTGGCTAAAAACGATCATGAAGTTATTTACAAGTTGGCTGCCAAAATTGAAAGCGTAACAGGAATTAAAAATCAATCTGGAAATAACAGCGATTTTATTAGAGTAATTTTAAAAGATTACAATTTTTACACTCAGAATATGTAATTTTTTTCTTGAAGAATTGTTGAATTTTTCTAATTTTTACTGATAATTTTTTAAAATTTCTTCGTAAATTTATATATAGATAATTAATTCATAAATCTCCAAACAAATGAAAATTACAAAGCCTTTTCTCGTATTACTAGTACTATTGTCTGCTTTTGTGAGTTTTGCCCAAAGCGGAAAAAAATTAGATAAAATTATAAAAAGAGATTATCAGATTATTGAATGCACAGTTTTAAAAATGTCTGATAAAACAGTAGAATATTCACTTCCGGGAGAGACCGTTCAGATTTCGCTAGACGTTTCTCAGATTGCCAAAATTGATTTTGCAAGCGGAAGATCTCAAACCTTTGATATTTCTCCAAACACTAGCAGTGCTGATCAAAGTACAAATATTGCAAGCGCTGAGATGAAACGTAATACAATTGCCGTATTGCCAATTCCGTATGTAAATGCAGATAATCAGCAAGGTTCTGAAGATATGGCAAAATTTGCTCAAAACGATTTGTACAACAAATTGTTAGATAAATCTTCAAACATTTTTCCGCTAACAGTTCAGGATTTAAGAACAACAAATAGTTTGTTGCACAAAGCTGGAATCGACCATAATAACATTGACGAAACGCCAATAGAAGATCTTGAAAAAATATTAGGAGTTGATAACATTGTGGCCGCAAAAGTTTCATACACAATTGGAACCGGTACTACAGCTACCACATATAACAGCGGAAATGCAAAAGTGAGCGACAACAACAAAAAAGTAACCACAAATGATATTTCTACAACAACCGCAAACAATCAGACGTATTACTATTATACGGTCTATTTTGACATGTATAGAAATACAGATAAAATCTATTCACAAACCCGTAAGCCTTTGCTGGCAGTAAAAGACGGTTGGATGGATTCTATTTCTTATTTATTAAAAAGAAGTCCGATTTACGTGAAAAAATAAGAAACGTTTATGAGTAAGAGTTGTTAAGATTATTCGGTACAACTTTGTAACTTTGACCCTTTGCATCTTTGTAACTCAAAAAAAATGTTTCACTTACTTGATATTATTGGGACAATGGCGTTTGCAATGTCAGGTGCCTTGACCGCAATGCACAAAAAACTAGATCCGTTTGGGGTTTTTATCATTGCATTTGTAACTGCCGTTGGAGGCGGAACACTTCGCGATGTCTTAATCGGAAGAACTCCTGTGGGCTGGATGCGTGACATGCAATATGTGTATGTGATCATTTTAGGATTTTTTCTAGCGATTCTTTTTAGAAAAAGTTTCGATAAGCTTCGAACTTCATTGTTTCTTTTTGATACAATCGGGCTCGGAGTTTTTACTTTAATTGGTTTAGAAAGAGGAATTTTAACTGGACTTCATCCCGCAATTTGCATTGCCCTTGGCACCATGACAGCTTGTTTTGGAGGCGTAATTCGTGATATTTTGTGCAACGAAATTCCAAACGTTTTTAGAGAAGAAATTTATGCCACAATCTGTATTTTTGGCGGAATGGTATTTTTTGGATTGCGAAAACTAAATTTAAACGACGACATTTTATATTTAGTTACCTCGCTTGTGATTATTGTGATTAGATTAATGGCAGTAAAGTATAAATGGCATTTAAAAGCATTTGATCATAAATAGGCATGAAATACACCATAAAAAAGTATTCTCAAGAAGATTATTCAATTTGGAACGATTTTGTCGCCCAGTCCAAAAATGCCACGTTTTTGTTTCACCGCGATTTTATGGAATATCATAAAGATCGTTTTGAAGATTTTTCGCTTTTAGTATTTGAAGATGAAAAACTGCGTGCTATTCTTCCTGCGAATAAAAAAGAAAATGCCATTTATTCGCATCAAGGTCTTACATACGGAGGATTGATTTATTTGCCGAAATTGAAAGCAGAAAAGGTTGAATCCATTTTAGATGAAATTTTACTTTTTTTGAAAGAAAACCAAGTCAATACTTTTTATTATAAGCCAGTTCCGAATTTTTATTTTTCTGAAGGAAACGCAGCAATGGATTTTTTTTTGTTGAAAAGGGGAGCGATTCTAGAACGAAAAGAAATGAATTTAGCAGTTAATCTGCAAGCTCCTTTAAAGATTTCTAAAAGCAAAATGAAGCATTTTAGAAGAATCGAAAATTTAGATTTGGATATTTTTGAAGAAGAAAATTTTGATCCATTTTGGGAAAAAATTCTTGAGCCAAGATTAGCAGAAAAATTTAATGTAAAGCCAGTGCATTCCAAAGAAGAAATTGCATTTTTGAAATCTAAATTTCCTAAAAATATCAGACAATATTCTGCTTATAGAAATGATGAAATTATAGCTGGAATAACGATTTTTGAAACCAAAAATGTCGTAAAATCGCAATATGGCGCCACTTCAAAAATAGGAGAAGAATTTCGCGCACTAGATTTTTTATTCATCAATCTGATTCACAAATACAAACGAAAAGGAAAACATTTCTTTGATATGGGAATTGTGGGTGAAGAAAATGAATTAGGCTATAATCAAGGGCTTTTAGCTCAGAAGGAAGAATTAGGCTGTTCTGTTTACAATCAGGATTTTTATAAAATAGAAATAAAGTGATACCATTCTTAGACCTAAAAAAAATAAACAAACCGTATGAAACTGCATTTCAAGAAAAATTGAAATCGGTTTTAGACAACGGCTGGTATATTTTAGGAAAAGAAGTGGAAACATTTGAAAAAGCTTTTGCTGAATATTGCCAATCAAAATTTTGTATTGGAGTCGGAAATGGTTTTGATGCTTTGGTTCTCATTTTTAAAGGCTATATCGAACTCGGAAAACTCAAAAAAGGTGATGAGGTTATTGTTCCTGCCAACACTTATATTGCAAGTATTCTAGCCATTTTACAAGCCGATTTAGTTCCTGTTTTGGTTGAACCAAGATTAGAAACTTACAATATAAATCCAGAATTAATTCCCGAAAAAATCACTCCAAAGACAAAAGCCATTTTAGCGGTTCATTTATACGGACAATTGGCTGAAATGAATAAGATAAATGAGCTTGCAGAAAAACACAGTTTAATTGTTGTAGAAGATGCTGCGCAATCTCATGGCGTAGAGAAAAATCTAAAATCTAAAATCTATAATCTAAAATCTGCAATCGCTTACAGTTTTTACCCGGGAAAAAATCTGGGCTGTCTCGGCGACGGAGGAGCAATTACAACAAATGATGAAGCATTAGCAAAAGTTCTTTTTTCGCTTCGAAATTATGGCTCGGAAAAAAAATATCACAATGAATTTGTTGGAGTAAATTCAAGACTAGACGAATTGCAGGCTGGATTTTTAAATCTGAAATTACCAAACTTAGATTCGGATAATGAAAAACGAAGAGCCATTGCAGAGCGCTATTTAAAAGAAATTAAAAACCATAAAATAGTGTTGCCATTTTGGGATTTCTCCAATAATCATGTTTTTCATTTGTTTGTTATTCGAACAGAAAACAGAGAAAAGCTTCAAGAATATTTAACTCAAAATAATATTCAAACTGTAATTCATTATCCGATTCCTCCGCATAAGCAAAAAGCTTTTTCGCAATGGAATAATTTGTCATTTCCGATAACTGAAAAGATTCATAAAGAGGCTTTAAGTCTGCCTATAAGTCCAGTTTTGACTGAATCTGAAGTGGATTATATTATTGAAATTTTAAATCAATACTAATTTGAGTTTTTACAGAAAAATAATTCAAACGAATTTGTTTAAGATTACTTCTTTAAACAGTTTAAGTGTTGCTTTAAAAATCGGAATTGGATTAATTACTTCAAAAATATTAGCAGTTTTTGTTGGGCCAAGCGGAATGGCTCTAGTTGGAAATCTTCGCAATTTTTTGACTTCATTGGAAAATATCGCCACTTTAGGTTTTCAAAATGGAATTGTAAAATACACTGCTGAAAGCGAAAAAAGTAGAATTGAACTTCAAAAAATAATTTCGACCGTTTTTATTGCTTTAGTAGGAGTTGCGATTCTTTTAAGCATCATTCTTTTTTGTTCAGCTTCTTATTGGAATGAAAAAATCTTTGGAGATAATACAGAATATTTAATTGTTTTTAAAGCCTTATCGTTTGTCTTGCCAACTTACGGACTTTCTATATTTTTTATTTCTGTAATTAATGGTTTAGGCAAGTTTAAAAAAGTAATTAGTATTAATATTATTGGAAACATTGTAGGGCTGTTGACTTCTGTTTTTCTTATAATTCAATTCAAAACCATTGGAGCTTTAATGGCTATTATAATTGCTCCATCATTGCTGTTTTTTATCACGTTTTATTTAGTTCAAAAAGAGATTCAGATTTTTCAATTTATAAAATTAGATGTCTTCGATTTCAAAGTTTTGAAAAATCTTTCGGCTTATTCTTTAATGACACTGGTTTCGTCTGTTTTCGGTCCTTTTGTATTTCTTGCAATTCGAAATCATATTATTCAGGATTTAGGAATAGAACAAGCTGGATATTGGGAAACCATGACGCGAATTTCAAGCTATTATTTAATGTTTGTCAGTGCAATTTTGAGTGTTTATTTCCTGCCAAAATTATCCAAAGCCCAAAATAATCAGGAAACTAAAACTATTTTTTTTCAGTACTATAAATATATTTTACCAGTTTTTGTACTTGCGTTGGCAGTACTTTATTTTAGTCGCTTTTTTGTTATTCAATTGCTTTTTACAAAAGAATTTTTACCTGTAACCTATTTGTTTTTTTGGCAGCTTTTTGGTGATGTTTTTAAAGTTTGCGCTTTAATTTTGGGGTATCAGTTTTTCGCAAAAAGAAAGACTTTGATGTTTATTTTAACCGAATTCTTTTCGTTGTCAGTCTTATATTTTTCTAGTTTGTATTTTATAAAAGAATTTCAAATTGAAGGCGTTGTTATGGCTTATGCACTGAATAATCTTATTTATTTTATTATATTGTTTTTGTGTTTTAGATCAGTTTTAAAGAAAAAATCAGAGGAGCTTTCTTAACGTCTCTTATGTATGTTTTAGTTGTTAATAAAATTCTTTATAAATAATTGTAGGGATTTACATATGGATGTGCATTTGATTAAATTTGAAGGAAAATTTTTAAAAATTGCCAATAACATGAAAAAAATTACCACTACAATTTATGCAGCGATTTTGTTTCTAGCTGCTTCAGAATTACAAGCTCAAATCAGTACGGGCACAGGTGGAGCTGCTAGTATTTTAGCAAATTCACCAACATCTAATACCAATGTTGGGATAGGAACTACAAATCCTACAGCAAAATTGGAAATTAATGGGAATGTCACTTTTTCTGGTGCAAGTCTTGCAAATGGACAAACATTTTCAAATGCAACTGACAGAGGAAATAAAACAATTGTGTTTAATGCAGGAAGTTTTGTAAATGCAACAAATAGAATGATGAATTTTTATGATTTTCCTTCTTCAAATATAAACGGTAAGTCAATGTTTTGGTTTTCTATTGATGATAGAGGAGATAACCAGAGATTTAGAAGTTATGCTGAGACAGGAGGATATGGGGGATTTGAAATAAATGATAATACCCAGAGAAATGTATTTAAAGTTTCTGAAGATACAGGTTCAGATGGCTGTAGTTTTAGTCATGTTTCACTTCCTCAGTCTAATACAAAATTAATAATAGGCTCAAGCTATGAAAGTCTTACTTCTGATGAAAATGCAAAGTATAAGTTAGTTATTAAAGGAGGAAAATGCGGTTCAACATTTTTGGACGGTTCGGGTAGTGCATTTGTGGAAGGTAATGTTGTGTCAATGGGAAGTATTGGTATTGGTACATCTAATTTTGTTGATGGTTCAGATTCTTATAGGCTTTCCGTAAAAGGAAAAATCCGTGCTGAAGAAATAAAAGTATATAACACTTGGGCAGATTATGTTTTTGCCTCAGATTATAAACTTGATAATTTAAAAGAAGTAGAAAGTTATATTAAAAAAAATGGGCACTTAAAAAATGTACCATCCGCGAAAGAAATTGCTGAACATGGTTTAGAACTTGGAGAAATGTCTAAAGTACAACAAGAAAAAATTGAAGAGCTTACACTGTATTTGATTCAGCAAAATAAAGAAATAGAAGAATTAAAATCGCAGGTAAAAATATTAATACAACAAAAGAAATAACTTCTTTAGTAATAATTAAAAAAGAGAATTTTTGATTCTCTTTTTTAATTATTTATCCAGATATCTTGATAATGATGAGCAATTTTCACATAATCATGTTCTCTTTCAATAAAATCTCTAGCTCTTCTTCCGATTGCAGTAATTTTTTCTGGATTTTCAATTAAAAAAGATAATTCGCTAACCAGATAATCAACGTCCGGAATGGCATTTATGCAGACTTTTTCAGAAAGATTATATCTTGCTGTGAATTCTTTTTCGGCACCTGTAAAAACTACTTTTCCTTTTGCCATTGCTTCTAATGCATTATAACCTTGATCATACGCATAAATCTGATCCAGTAAAATATGACAGCTGTTGTAAAGATTGATATATTCAGCGTAAGGAATACTGCGAACCGTTATAATTTCGATTTTTGAAGCATATTTTTGCTCAATTATTTCTAAAGCTTTTTCAAAATAGTCATTTCCCTTTTTTAAATAATTTTCATTGTTGATTCCGTGAAAAATAACAATTTTGTCATGAATATTAAGCGGTTCGAAATGAAGTTTTCCAATATTAATAGGATTCGGAATCATCCCTAAATATTTCTTATTTCCTTGTAATGGAAGATGATAATCTAAATCTGTAGCAATAATTCCGTTTATGTTTTTGTAAATAAACTGATGGAGTTTTAAAAAAGCTTTTTCACGGAATTTCAAAACATTTCCAAAAGACTTTTTATCAATCTTATGATTAAGATATAGCGGAATTACAGATTTAAAATTAGGATTTTCGAAGCAATATTTCACATTTAGATAATCATAACCGGTACTTAAAAGAAAAAGTTTTTGGTTATTTTTTAAGAGATACGAAATGATTTTTTTCTCAAAATGATAAGTACAATAGAAGCTGTTTTCGTTAATGAGTTGGACAACATCAAAACCAGAACATTGTTTTTCAAATTTTAAAAATTGTCTAAAAGTCAGATAAGAAGTGATATCAAATCCCGAGATTTTATAAACGGCAACTTTTACTTTTTTTGGTAAACCAGAATCCCATTTTTTTTGGATAGGAAAATCTACAGGAAAATTTTTAAAACCGTCCTTATGACCAATAATAAAAACTTCATGTCCTAAAGCCTTCAAACCATCTTTTAAAGAATTGTGCAAATGGCTGTATTCGCCTACCAGTAAAACTTTCATTTATATGTATATTTGACAAATATATTTACTTTTTCGGTTAAAAACATGAATAAAAAGAAAGTTGCTATTGTTTCGATTTCTCTTGGAAAAGGAGGTGCAGAACGTTTTGCAGGTTTGCTTACTTTCATGTTAGAAAGTTCTGGTTTTGAAGTTCATTCCATAATTGTCAATGACGATATAGATTATGAATATACTGGAGCTTTGTTCAATTTAGAAAAAGAAAGTGCGGGTTCATTTTCTGTTTTTAGAAAATTAAAAAAAGGAAAACTGTTAAGGAATTATTTAAACCAAAATAATATTGATATTGTTATTGACAGCAGAACGAGAAATATTTTGTTGCGAGAACTAATTACTAAATTTATTTACCGCAATTCAAAAATCTATTATATCGTTCACAGTTATAATTTTAAAGAATATTTTCCTTCTTCAAAGTTTTGGTCGAAAATACTTTATGAGAATGTTCAAGCTTTAGTCTGTGTTTCAAAGGCAATAGAGGAAAAAATAAATAAGTTATACGAACTTAAAAACACCATTACCATTTACAATCCGTTTTCTATTGAAGAAGAAGAATTGAAAAAAGAAGTCTTAGAAACCAAAAAAGTAATTTTATATTTTGGAAGATTTGAAGAAAAAGTGAAAAATTTTACACTGATGTTAGAAGCTTTTTCTCAATCAAAATTATATGAAAAAGGATATCAATTACATTTGATGGGATCTGGAGATGATGCAGATTTTATTCAGCAGAAAATTAAAACTTTTAATTTGAATGGTTATGTTAAGATTCTTCCATTCAAAGAAAATCCTTTTGAAGAAGTTCGAGAAGCAAAATTTACAATTTTGACAAGTTATTACGAAGGATTTCCGCTATCGGTTATAGAATCATTAGCATTAGGAACGCCAGTTGTTGCCGTTGATTGCAATTCTGGACCGCGAGAAATTATTCAGAATGAGTTTAATGGTTTATTGGTCGAAGACCATAACACGAAAGATTTAGCCGAAGCAATGAATAGATTTGTAGATGACGCTGAATTATATCGTTTTTGCAAACAGAATGCGGTTGAAAGTGTAAAACATTTGTCTTTAAAACATATTTCAGATCAATGGAAAAAACTTCTAAACAATCACTAATGACGAATATTTCAGACATTCAATTGATCGAGATTCCAAAAATTCAAGATCGGAGAGGAAATCTTTCAGTTGTTGAAGGCAGTACGATTCCGTTTGTTTCCAAAAGAGTATATTATTTGTATGATGTGCCGAGTGGAAGCAAAAGGGGAGGACATGCGCATATTGAACAGCAGGAACTTTTAATAGCTCTAAGCGGCAGTTTTGATGTGGTTTTGAAAGATGGGAAAAATACCAAAACAATTACATTAAATAAACCAAATGTAGGTTTGCTTATTGTTTCGGGAATTTGGCGTGAACTTAAAAATTTCTCGTCGGGAAGTGTTTGTCTAGTTTTGTCTTCGGGTGAATTTAGCGAGGAAGATTATATTCGAGAATACAAAAAGTTCCGATTATTTAAAAACAGATGAACCGATTCCTAAATTTGCTAAAAAGGTTTTAAAAGAAATTAAAATGCGTAAAATAAATGCAGGAAGATGCAGTAAAAATCTTTTCTTCCAGCTAATTTTTTTTAGATCAATTGAGTTGTAATACTTATAAAAAAGAGCAGTTTCTCCAGATAATTTGCTTTTAATAGCAAGCGAAAACCGATTTAAATCCAAGAACTTTTTTAAATCTGAATTTGTTTTTTCGGCTTCTTCAAATTTTGAAAAATCCATTTTTTCTTTCATCAGATTTTTGTTTTTCGAAAGACTTTTAGGGTCGTAGACATATCTTGCCAATATTTTCCAAGAAAAAACAACTGGAAAAACAAGTCCGATTCTAATCCATAAATCGGTATCTTGACCGCTTTTAATTTTGGTGTCAAAATTTCCAATTTCAGCAAAAACAGATTGATGAAAAACAGCACACGAAGTACATAGAACGGTTTCTTTTAAACTGGCCTTAAAATAGTTTACAATTTCAAATTCGTCATTTGTTTTTGAAATCGAATATTGTGCAGAGATTACTTTTTTTGAAGTTTCAAATTCTATTGCAGCAGAAAATACTTTTTGGTCTGGAAGTTTTGAAATATTGGTAAACATAGTTTCTAAAAATGTCGGATACCAATAATCGTCGGCATCAAGAAAAGTTATAAAATGGGCTGATGCTTTTTCGATTCCGTAATTTCTAGCCGCAGAAGCGCCTTCATTTTTTTTGCTAAAATAATGGATTCTAGAATCTTTAAATTGAAGTAGCTTTTCTTCGCTTTTATCTGTTGATCCGTCATTTACTACAATAATTTCAAAGTTCTGAAAAGTTTGATCGAAAACGCTTTGTATCGTGTTTGCGATAAAGTTTTCTTTGTTGTAAAGCGGAATTATGATAGAAAAAAAAGCCATTTATTTTGTTTTAAGAAAACAGTAATAACCTAACTTGTAAATGTCAAACAGAAAAAGTGAAGGTTTGTCTGAAAGTAAATTTCGCTCAATTTTTTGTTCCGATTTTTTAAAAACAAAATTAAAAAGAGAAGTCAGTTTTAGTTTTTTTAAGCGGTCGAAAGAGCGGATAATTTTGCTTTCTTTTTTCGATATTTTATTCAAATAATCTAAAAGAACTAGATTTTCTAATGCAGTTTTTGTTTTGCTTAGAAATAAAGAGGAAGATTCCAAATTTAAATGAAAAACAGGATTTTCAATATGTTTAATCTCAATTTGATTAGATTTTAATATGGCAAAAAAAAGCAGATCTTCATAACCGTATTTTGTTAGATTTTCATCAAAAGGAAAGTGATTAAGAATTTCTTTCTTGATCAATAAATTAGAAACCAATGCAGTGTTTGATGGATTTTTATTTCTTTCTGATAAACTTAAAGCTTCTCTTTTTTTGCCATAAATCCAACGTAAAATTTGTTCTGGTAGTGGCTTTTTGTTTTCATACAAAAGTCCGCCAAAAACAGCTTTATTTTTTATTTCTGAAATATAATTCGAAATAAAATTATCGTGAACTGGAATTGTATCAGCATCCAAAAATAGCAAGTTTTCGTAAACTGCTTTTTCGGCCAATAAATTTCGAATCGCGCTTCGTCCAATATTTTTTTCTAAAACAGAATATGAAGCGTTCTCAAATAGATTGATTCTTTGATTTTCAAGTATAAAACTTTGAGAAGCATCATCTAGACAAATGATTTCAAAAATAATTCCGCAAGAATTGCATTGCTTTACTAATTCGCTTACAAGCGGTAAAACATCATAATTATAAACCGGAATTAAAATGGAAAGCATTACACGCTTCTTTGAACCACTTCGAAGATTCTTTCATCTTCACATTTCAAAGTCTTAGAAGGGAATTTCATTAGTAAAGCATAATCGTGAGTCGCCATAATAACCGTTTTACCAGCGGCGTTGATTGCTTTTAGCACTTCCAATACTTCAGAACTCGTTTGCGGATCAAGATTTCCTGTAGGTTCGTCGGCTAAAATAAACTCTGGGTCGTTAAGCAATGCTCTTGCAATTGCAACACGCTGCTGTTCTCCGCCAGAAAGCTGATGAGGCATTTTGTTTACAAAATCTTTCATGCCTACTTTGTCCAAAACTTCATCTATTTTGTGCTGCATGGCTTCTTTTTCTGTCCATCCTGTAGCTCTCAAAACAAACAGCATATTGTCTTTTATAGAACGGTCTGGAAGCAGTTTGAAATCCTGAAATACAATTCCGATTTTACGTCTCAAGTACGGAATATCGTTTTCTTTTAAAGTAGCCAAATCAAATTCAACAATATGTCCTTCACCTTCAATTAACGGCAAATCAGCATACAAAGTTTTTAGGAAACTACTTTTCCCAGAACCAGTTTTTCCAATAATGTAGATAAACTCACCATGCTTAACATCTAAGTTAATGTGAGATATAATTTTTCTTCCTTCTTGATATATAGTGACTTCTTTAAGAGACAGTACGGTTTGTGACATAATAAAATTGGTTTGAATGGTAAAAGTAATAAGATAACGCTTGTATTCAAAATAAATTTCAATCATTTCTTAAGAAAAATTCTCGAAAAACGGTTGAAAATTTAAACCCTGAAAGTAATCTAAGTTCATTTTGGTTAATCTGCCAAAAGCTCCTAACTTATAATAACTTATCTATCTTACAATGGCCCAGAATCAATTTTTATAATACGCTTAAATGGGAATTATCGAATATTTGTTCATAATAAAACCTCAAAACGTTTCGTTATAACCCGTATAAAATGATACATTTGAATACTAAATATTATTACAATGCGTAAACTTTCCAAGTTCTTTTTATACCAAATTATCCTTGCTTCGACTATAGCTACGGCACAAAAATCGGCTATTTATACTTACGAATTAAAGGATTTTGACAAAGCACTGGCTTTATATAACGATAAACAATATGCTTCGGCTCAATTGATTTTTGAAAAAGTAAAATACAATGCGACTAACGAAGAAGTTCAGTCAGATTGTGCGTACTACATTGCCAATTGTGCGATTAGAACCAATAAAGCAAATGCCGATGCTTTGGTAGAAAATTTTGTTAACGACTATCCAACAAGTACTAAACAAAATCAGGCTTATATTGAAGCTGCGCAATATTTTTTCGAACAAGGGAACTATCCAAAAGCTTTACAGTGGTTTGACAAGGTAGACGAAAGTTACATGAGTAAAACTGAATCGGATAAGTTTAACTTCATGAAAGGCTACAGCTATTTTAATGCTAAAAAGAAAAAAGAAGCCACCAATTATTTTAATAAAGTTGTAAACTCTAAAGAATATGGTTCACAGGCCAAATATTACTTAGGTTTTATGGCGTATGAGGGCGACGATTATAAAGAGGCCACAAAATATTTTGATGAGGTTTCTGGAGAAGAAAAATACAAAGAAAAGCTGTCGTATTATCAGGCCGATATGAATTTCAAGTTAGGAAATTTCCAAAAGGCGATTGATCTAGGATTGGTAGCCATGAATAAATCTAACGATATTGAAAAATCGGAACTGAATAAAATTATTGGAGAAAGTTATTTCAACCTAAAACAATATGGAAAAGCAATTCCGTATTTGGAAAAATATGCTGGTAAAAAAGGAAAATGGAATAATACCGATTTTTATCAGTTAGGATATGCGTATTATGAGCAGAAAGACTACGAAAAAGCAATTTCTCAATTCAATAAAATTATTGAAGGAAAAGATTTTGTTGCTCAGAATGCTTATTACCATTTAGGTTTAAGCTATTTAAATACAGGTAAAAAGCAAGAAGCTTTAAATGCTTTTAAGAATGCTTCTGAAATGGATTTCAACGCGCAGATTCAAGAAGATGCTGCTTTAAATTATGCTAAATTAAGTTACGATATCGGAAATGCTTATCAAGCCGTTCCTGGTATTTTATTGGATTTCCTTAAAAAATATCCAAACAATTCAAGCCGTGCAGAAGTAGAAAAACTTTTGGTTGATTCTTATATTTCTTCTAAAAATTACAAAGAAGCTTTAGTTTTATTAGAAAAAAATAGATCTGCTGAAAACAAAGCTGCGTATCAAAAAGTGCTTTTCTATCGTGGATTGGAATTGTACAACGAAAATAATTACCAAGAAGCGGGTAAAATGTTCAAAAGTGCGATCAGCGAACAAAAAACACCTGAGTTCACAGCACGTGCCACTTTCTGGAAAGCAGAAACAGAATATCTGAATGATGATATGCAAAATGCTTTACTGACTTACAAGCAATTTGCTGGAATGGCTACTGCAAAATCTACAGACGAATATAAAAATATCAATTACAATATTGGTTACACGTATTTTAAGCTGAAAGAATATGATCAGGCGGCGAATTCTTTTCAGGCTCAAATCGATAATTCGCCTTCAGACAAAGTTCGTTTAAACGATTCTTATTTGCGTTTAGGAGATTGTCGTTTCGTGACTTCAAAATACAGCGCTGCTAACGAGGCATACGCAAAAGCAATTGCGGCTAAAGGCGTAGATGCTGATTATGCGCAATTTCAAAAAGCACTTTCTTACGGATTCATGTCAAATAATGCGAAGAAAGTGGATGAATTGAATAATTTCCTTCAGATGTACAAAAAATCGTCTTACAGAGATGATGCTTTGTTCGAATTAGGAAATACTTACGTTGCAGAAAAGAAAAACGATCAAGCTTTGAAAACGTATGATCAATTGATTTCAGAATTCCAAAACGGATCTTTTACTTCAAAAGCAATTTTAAAACAAGGATTGATTTATTATAATTCAGATCGCGATCAGCAGGCTTTAACAAAATTCAAAAAAGTAGCGGCTGAATTTCCGAAAACACCAGAAGCTTTAGAAGCGGTTTCAACAGCAAGATTAATCTATGTTGATTCAGGAAAAGTAGACGAATATGCAACTTGGGTTCGTACTTTAGATTTTGTTGAGGTTTCAGATGCTGAATTAGATAACGATACTTACGATGCTGCCTTTAAACAATATAGTCAAAACAATAGCAAAGCTGCAATTACAGGATTTGGAGGTTATGTAAGCAAATTTCCGGCTGGTTTGCACGCTTTGGAAGCTAATTTTTATCTAGCACAATTGTATTATGCTGAAGGATCTGAAACAAAATCCACATCAAATTATCAATATGTAATCGATCAGCCTAGAAATGAATTTACAGAACAGGCTTTAAATAGATTGGCTCAGATTTACTTAAAAGCAAAAGATTGTGATAAAGCAATTCCAGTTTTAAAACGTTTAGAAAGCGAAGCAGATTATCCGCAGAACAAGACTTTTGCTCAGGCAAACCTAATGAAATGTTATTATGACAAAAAAGATTATGACAATTCGGTTACTGCTGCTGAAAAAGTTTTAGAAAACCCAAAATCTGATGCAGGAGTAAAAGCAGACGCTCAAATCATTGTAGCAAGAGCGGCGATTCAAACAGGAAATGAAGATAAAGCGAAAACAGCTTACGCTAAATTAATGACAACTTCAAAAGGAGAATTAGCAGCAGAAGCGTTGTATTACGATGCCTATTTTAAAACCAAAGAAGGGAAATTTGATGCTTCAAACACCGCTGTTCAAAAATTGGCAAAAAGCTATTCGGCGTATAAATATTACGGAGCAAAAGGTTTGGTGTTAATGGCGAAGAACTTCTACGGATTAAAAGACAGTTATCAGGCAACTTATATTTTAGATAACGTAATCAACAATTTTACAGATTATCCAGATGTTGTCGAAGAAGCGAAAAAAGAATTGAGCGCTATTAAAGCAGAAGAGTCAAAAACAAATTCGTCGATTAATAGATAAGAAAAAAGATAATAGAGTATAGAGAAAAGAATAAAGAGTATAGATATTAAAGCAAAGATTGGAAAGTCTATTCTCTATATTCTATATTCTATTTTCTAAAAGAAAAAAAGAAAGAAATGAGTTTACCTTTTTACATAGTTGATGTTTTTGCTGATAAGAAATATGCCGGAAATCAGTTGGCGGTTTTTTTAGATGCTGAGAATTTGAGTTCGAAAGAAATGCAGCAGATTGCGCGCGAGATTAATTTTGCGGAAAGCACATTTGTAACGAAACTGGACAAAGAAAACAATAAAGCCGAAATAAGAATTTTTACTCCTGCGCACGAAATGCAGTTTGCAGGACATCCGATCATTGGGACTTCTTGGGTTTTGATGAATAAGATTTTTGAAAATTCGCCTAATGAAATAAAATTAGAAGTTCCTATTGGACCAATTTCGATCAATAAAACCGAAGATTTGATTTGGCTAAAAGCGGCGCAACCAAAGTTTTGGGATGTTTTTGCAAAAGAAGATTTCCCGTCTTTCAGCAACTTGACAATTGATGATTTTGACAATCAATATTTGATACAAGAAGTGACTACGGGAAGTGCATTTGTAATTGTTCCGTTAAACAGCAAAAGAGCTTTAGAGAATTTGGTTTTAGATAAAGATAAAACCGATAAATGGTTGAAACAGCATTGTAAAACAGATCACAGAGGGCTGTATTTTTATAGTTTTGAAGATTCGAAGTTGGCAACCAGAATGTTATGTGTAGAAAATAATCAATTGGTGGAAGATGCAGCAACAGGAAGTGCAAGTACTTGTCTGCAGGCCTATCTATTAAAATATCATTCTCCTGTAATTGAAGTAACAAACCATCAGGGAGATTACATTGGCCGACCGTCTGAAATTTATTTTGATGGAAAACTTAGCGGAGATCAGTTTGATATTAAAATAGGAGGAAAAGCTCAATTTGTAGCCAAAGGAGAGTGGGAAGCTTAAACTTTAGAAGAAAGAAGCAAGAAGAAAGACGCAAAAAACAAGAGTCAAGGAAAAAGAATTTTTAGATTTAGATAATAGAATATAGAGGATAGAACAAGAGTTTTGAGAAAAGAAATAGATTTGATAGGTCTTTTCTCTTGCTTCTTAACCCTCTTAAAAGAAAGAAATATGAAATTAAATTGCCAGTATAAAATTATCATTTTGCTAGTATTATTTGTTGGTCAGTTTTCGATTGCACAGAAGAAAAATGAAAGTATCGGAACTGAAACTGTAAACGTGGTAAAACCATATTCGCCGACTGTTTCAGATGCTTTTAAAGTAAAAGAAACACCTTCGCTTGACGATAGCGGGAATCAGCCGAAAGAAGTAATTAAATATAGTATTTTGTCTGTTCCTGTGGCTTCTACTTTTACGCCTTCAAAGGGAAAAGCTGAAGGTGTGGAAAAAGCTAAAAAAGAAAGATTGTTTAATAATTACGCGACTTTAGGACTTGGAAATTACAGCACTTTGAACGGTGAATTATTCGTAAATCAGGATTTGGGCAATAATGATTATGTAGCCGGAATGTTTCGCCATCACTCTTCTCAAGGCGGAATTAAAGATGTTGAATTGAATGATGAATTTTACGATACATCAATAAATGTTGGTTACGGTCAAAACAATAGAGATAATACTTGGGGAGTCGATTTAGGATATCAAAACCAAATTTATAACTGGTACGGACTTCCATCAGATTTTGGCTCGACAATTCCAGATCAGCGTTATGATTTGGTAAACAGCATTAATCCAGACCATTCTTATAATACCATTTGGGTTGGCGGAAATGCAGAATTTACAGAAAGTATTTTTAGTAAGCTTTCTGCGAAATTTACTCATTTTTCAGACAGTTATTCTTCATCGGAAAACAGATTTTATGTAAAGCCTACTTTTACAGTTGATGTAATGGATCAGGCAATTAAAACCAATGTAATTGTAGATCATGTAAGCGGATCTTTTAAAAACAATTATTTTCAAGATAATACAGAAGCTTTAAAATACAGTTTTACAAATGTTGGAATCGAACCAAGTTTTGTAATCAATGAAAACGAATGGACATTAGAACTAGGAGCTGGAATCTATTACAGTGCAGATTCTGAAAACAGTGGCAATAAGTTTTATTTCTATCCAAAAGTAAATGCTTCATATAGATTGGTTGGCGATTTGATGATTTTTTATACAGGAGTTAATGGAGCTTTAAACCAAAATTCGTATGCCGATTTTGTGACCGAGAATCCGTTTTTGTCTCCGACTTTAAACATGCGTCCGTCAAGTACACAATATAATGTATTTGCAGGTTTAAAAGGGAAATTGGCAAATAACGTAAATTATAACTTGACCGCTTCTTACTTGAATGAAAAAGATAAAGCACTGTTTAAAGCAAATGATTATACAGAAGTAATTACCAACGAAGATTATGCTTTCGGGAACTCATTTGGAGTAGTGTATGAAGATATTAGAACGTTCCGTTTCTACGGAGAATTAAAAGCTGATTTTTCTCAAAATGTAACTTTTGGAATCAACGGAACTTTTAATAGTTATAATACAGACAATGCAGTTGAAGCATGGAATTTGCCATCAATGAAATTAAGTTCGACTTTAGACGTTAATATTACAAAGCAATGGTACGCAGGATTGAATGTGTTTTATGTTGGCGAAAGAAAAGATATGCAGACCAATACTTCTTTAGGAATTGATGCAACACCAATTACCTTAAAAAGTTATTTTGATGCCAATGCGCATGTTGGTTATAAATTTAGTGAGCGTTTGACGTTTTTCTTAAAATTGAATAATATTGGAAATCAAGCTTACGAAAAATGGTTGAATTATCCTGTACAAGGATTCCAAGTTTTAGGAGGTGCAAATTATAAATTTGATTTTTAAGGCTTAATGCCACAAAGACACTAAGGCACAAAGATTTTATAAAAGATAAAGTGCCTTTTTTTTCAGCCATGGGCTCATGAATTTTTTGGAGTAGATTCGTGAATTCGTGGCTGTTTTTTAATTTTATAAAATGGAAATTATATTACGTCAAGAAAATAAAAATGATTTTGAAAGTGTTTTTCATTTGATAGAAAAAGCTTTTGAAAAGGAAAAATACAGCGATTACAAAGAACAATTTTTAGTAGAAAGACTTAGAAACTCTGAAGCCTTTATTCCTGAATTGTCTATTGTTGCAGAAATTGATAATGAAATTGTCGGTCATATTTTATTTACCAAGCTGAAAATTAAAAATAATTTAAATTCATTTGAATCTTTGGCATTAGCTCCCGTTTCAGTTTTGCCAGAATTTCAAGGAAAAGGAATTGGTTCTAAACTTATTTTACATGGACATGAAATCGCGAAAAGGTTAGGTTACAAATCGGTTATTTTGTTAGGACATCAAGATTATTATCCAAGATTTGGATATAAACTTTGTGAAAAGTACAATATCAAAATGCCTTTTGATGTTCCATCAGAAAACTGTATGGTTATTGCATTAGCGGAAGATGGTTTAAAAGGAGTAAGCGGAGAAGTGGTCTATCCAAAAGCTTTTTTCGAATAAAAATTTAGACAAAAGGAAAAACCTTTGCACTTTTGCACCTCAGAATCTCAGTACCTTTAAAAAAATGACTTTCAAAGAAAAAATATATTCTCACTATACACAAATGGTTCAAGACAGAATTGATGTTTTTAGAGACATGATTTCTGGTTTGACAGAAGATTCAAAAAACGATGCCAAAGGTTCAGCTGGCGATAAACACGAAACAGCTTTGTCGATGATGCATATCGAACAGGAAAAATTGACTAATAAGTTGAAGGAAGCCCTTGAGCAAAAAGCAATTTTAGATAAAATAGACCCGCTTAAGACAACAGAAAACATCGTTTTAGGCAGTTTAGTAAAAGCCAACGGAATTTATTTATATGTGAGTGTTGCGCTTCCTAAAATTGCAATTGAAGGAATTAATGTTATTGCGCTTTCTCCACAATCTCCCTTAGGAAATCACTTAATGGGAAATAAAGCTGGATTTCAATTTGAAATTAATAAGACGCATTATACTATTGAAAGTGTAGAATAAGTCTTTTTTCGCTATCAACTTTGACAAAGTTCAATACGTAACCATCTTATCCAATCTTGTCATTCTGAGGAACGAAGAATCTCACTAGTTTGTCGACAAAGATCGGCATTATTCTTTGCGGAGTTTCTAGTGAGATTCTTCGTTCCTCAGAATGACAAACACTGTGTTCTTGCTTAAAATACAATTCCAGAACAACTTTTCTTCTCATCTTTACGAATCTTTCATTTGTAACAGAATAACTCAAAATTTAATTCAAAAAACCGATTTAAAGTTTCAATTTTCAACCAGTTTTATAGTCAAAATTAAAAATTTCAAGTTTTGAGCTTATTTTTACTTTTAAATTTTACATTTTATGTGTAAAAATAAAATTTTGGTTTTAAATTGTAATTGAAATTGATGTTTATGTTTTTCAATTGTAACTAATATCACATCTTTGCCCTATCAAATTAAAATTTACAAAATAAAATATAAAATTATGTGTGGAATTGTATGTGCCTTTGATCTTAAACAAAAAGCTGAAGCTTTAAGACCTCAAGTATTAGAAATGTCAAAAATCATTCGTCACCGTGGACCAGACTGGAGCGGAATTTTCAGTAATGATAAAGCAATTCTTTCTCACGAGCGTTTGGCAATTGTAGATCCAGCGTCAGGAAAACAACCTTTATTTACAGAAGATAAAAAATTGGTTTTGGCTGCAAATGGTGAAATCTACAACCACAGAGATCTTCGTAAACAATTTGCTGGTAAATATAACTTTCAAACTGAAAGTGATTGTGAAGTTATTTTAGCTTTATATAAAGAAAAAGGAGTAAACTTCGTTGATGAATTAAACGGAATCTTCGGATTTGCAATCTACGATGTAGATAAAGACGAGTATTTCGTTGCTCGTGACCATATGGGAATTATTCCGTTGTACATTGGATGGGATCAGCACGGGACTTTCTATGTTGCTTCTGAGTTAAAAGCTCTTGAAGGATATTGTACAAAAATCGAGTTATTCCCTCCAGGACATTATTTATCAAGTAAAGACGGTGAATTTGTACAATGGTACAAAAGAGACTGGACAGAATATGATGCTGTAAAAGATAACGAAACAAGCATTCCTGAAATCAGAAAAGCATTGGAAGCTGCAGTTCACAGACAACTAATGAGTGACGTTCCTTACGGAGTTTTACTTTCAGGAGGTTTAGATTCTTCTATTACTTCGGCTGTGGCTAAGAAATTTGCTCAAAAAAGAATTGAGTCAGATGACACTACAGATGCTTGGTATCCACAATTGCACTCTTTTTCTGTTGGTTTAGAAGGTTCTCCAGATTTAGCAGCAGCAAGAAAAGTTGCAGATCATATTGGAACTATTCACCATGAAATCAAATTTACGATCCAAGAAGGATTAGATGCGGTTCGTGATGTAATTTACAACCTTGAAACATATGATGTAACTACAGTTAGAGCTTCAACTCCAATGTGGTTAATGGCGAGAGTGATCAAATCTATGGGAATCAAAATGGTTCTTTCAGGAGAAGGTGCAGATGAGTTGTTTGGAGGATATTTATATTTCCACAAAGCGCCAAACGCTAAAGAATTCCACGAAGAAAACGTTCGTAAATTAGGAAAACTTCACATGTATGATTGTTTACGTGCCAACAAAAGTTTAGCGGCTTGGGGAATTGAAGGTCGTGTGCCATTCTTGGATAAAGAATTTATGGATGTTGCCATGCGCATCAACCCGCAAGATAAAATGATCAACAAAGAGCACCCAATGGAAAAATGGGTAGTTCGTAAAGCTTTTGAAGACATGCTTCCAGAAAGTGTGGCTTGGAGACAAAAAGAACAATTCTCTGATGGAGTAGGATACAGCTGGATTGATACTTTAAAAGAAGTGGTAGCTAGAGAAGTTTCAGACGAACAATTGGCAAACGCGAGATTTAAATTCCCATTGCAAACACCAACTTCAAAAGAAGAGTACTATTATCGTTCAATTTTTACTGAACATTTCCCAAGCGATGCAGCAGCATTGTGTGTGCCTCAAGAAGCAAGTGTGGCATGTAGTACAAAAATTGCTTTGGAGTGGGATGAAGCTTTCAAAAACTTAAACGATCCATCAGGAAGAGCAGTAGCAAATGTTCACGACGATGCTTACGTTAAAGCATAAAATAGAGTTTAATTTTTAGAATTAGTATATATATTGCGAAAAAACGTTCTCTTTAAGAGAGCGTTTTTTTGTCTTAACTGTTAAATTAAATAATTAAGGCCTCTCTAAGATTTGTTATTTGTAATTATTTAACTTTCTTTTAATATATTTGAAACCCCATAAAAAACGTTAAATGCTATAGTATTTTAAGAATTTAATAGCAAAAAGCAAAATTTAATATTTAGTTTTGCTTTGTATGAAAAATTTTAATGATTTTTTAATGTTCAGTTAGCCTAAAAACTGAATGTAAATAAATAAAATAGAAGTATTATGTCTGGATTATTGGCCGTAATTGGAAAAGGAAAAGACCCGAAACTTGTAAAAGAACTTTCTGAAAGAATGTCACATCGCGGACCTGACGAAAGCGATATTCATATCATGGAAAATGGCAGTATACTTTGTCATGAAAGCCTATCGATTATTGATCTTAATTCGGGGAAACAGCCAATTCAAGGAACTAATAAAGCATGGATGGTGCATGATGGGGAAATTTATAATTATAAAGAACTTAAAAATACGGTATTAAAGCACCATACTTTTAGAACAGAATCAGATTCAGAAGTGATTGTACATCTGTATGAAGAATTTGGATATGATTTCTGCAATAAATTAGATGGAGATTTTGCTTTTGTGGTTATCGATGGAGATAAATATATTGCTGGCCGTGACCCGATTGGGGTAAAACCTTTGTATTATGGTTTGGATGAAAGAGGACGAATTTATTTTTCGTCAGAAATGAAATCTATTGCAGACCAATGCAAATCGTTTTCTACTTTTCCTCCAGGACATTATTATACAGCAAAAACTGGTTTTGTAAAATACTATCGTCCAGAATACGAAGACCATAAAAATGCAACTCAGCCACTAGATTTAGAGTTAATTCGCGAAAGCTTAATTCAGGCAACACGCAAACGTCTATTGGCAGAAGTGCCTTTGGGAGTTGTGCTGTCAGGAGGTTTAGATACTTCATTAATTTCAGCAATTACGTCAAGATTATTAAAAGAAAAAGGCGAAAAACTGCATTCTTTTTCTATCGGATTGGATGCTGATGCTCCAGATAATGTTGTGGCAAGAAAAGCAGCTGCATTTTTGGGGACAGAACATCACGAAATTCATTTTTCTGTAGAAGAAGGAGTGAAAGCCTTAGAAAAAGTAATTTATCATATCGAGACTTACGATATTATTTCGGTTAGATCTGGTGTGCCAATGTATTTGCTTTCTAAAGCTATCGCTGATCAAGGAATAAAAGTAATCTTGTCTGGCGAGGGAGCTGATGAGGTTTTTGGTGGACATTTGTATTTTAGAAATGCGCCTTCGGAAGAAGAATTTCAGGATGAAACGATAGAACGAGTGCAGAAGCTGTTTACAGCAGATTTGCTACGTGCAGATAAAACGACAATGGCAAATGGTTTAGAAGTGCGAATTCCGTTTTTGGATACCGAATTTTTAGATGTTGCGATTCGAATTAAAACAGAAGAAAAACAGCCAAAAACGTATGACGGTGTTGAAAAATACATTTTAAGAAAAGCTTTTGATACAGAAGATCCTTATTTGCCTTCAGAAGTTTTATGGCGTCAGAAAGAGCAATTTTCTGATGGTGTAGGATATAGTTGGGTTGATGAGTTGATCGAATATTGCGCTTCGCAGGTTACAGATGAGCAATTGGCTGGAGCAAGTGTTGAGTTTCCGTACAATTCGCCAACGACTAAAGAAGCGTATTTATACAGATCGATTTTCCATAAATTCTATCCGCAGGTCAGTGCAGCGCAAACTGTTCGAAAATGGATACCAAAATGGCAAGAAAATCTCGATCCAAGCGGAAGGGCAAATGCCGCACACTTAAACGGTAATTTTGAAACTGTAAAAACTACTGTTATTGCTTAAAAGTGGAAAATTCCAATTTCTTAAATTCCAAATTCCAAAAAAAAAGGAAAAATCAATAAAATAAATTCCAAATTCCAAGTTGGGGCTGATATAGAAAAACCGAAAAACATTTTAATGTGATTTCGGTTTTTTTATTGTAATGTTTTAAGCGGATCTTAAAATTTTGATTCGATATTTCAGATTTCAAAATTAGAATTTGACATTTAAAATTTTGGGATTTTCAAAAAATTCGAATTTAAATTCATTTTTGGACTTATTTTTAGGTTTTTCAGACGATTGTGTTAATAACTTAGGTGCTTTAAGTTGTAATTTACTGGGTATATAGCTCGCGTTTTTATATATTTGCGTGTTAGACAGTAAATACATTTTTTAGAATAAATTATATGAGCGAAGAAATCAAGAAGAACAATTATTCAGCAGATAGTATTCAGGCATTAGAGGGAATGGAGCACGTAAGAATGCGTCCATCAATGTATATTGGAGATGTAGGGGTTCGAGGACTGCATCATTTAGTTTATGAGGTTGTTGATAACTCTATTGATGAGGCAATGGGAGGGCATTGCGACACCATTAGTGTCTCAATAAACGAAGATGGTTCTGTTACAGTTGAAGATAACGGACGTGGTATTCCAGTTGATTTGCATAAAAAAGAAGGTGTTTCTGCACTTGAGGTTGTAATGACAAAAATTGGTGCCGGAGGTAAATTCGATAAAGATTCATATAAAGTTTCAGGAGGTTTGCACGGGGTTGGGGTTTCTGTAGTAAACGCCCTTTCTGTTCACATGAAATCTACTGTATTTAGAGAAGGTAAAATTTATGAGCAGGAATACGAAAGAGGAAAAGCCTTATATCCTGTAAAACAAATCGGTGAAACAGAGAAAAGAGGTACGCGCCAGACTTTCTTCCCAGACGATACTATTTTTCAGCAGACTACTGAATTTTCATATGATACGCTTTCAGCTCGTATGCGTGAGCTTTCTTTCTTAAATAAAGGAATCACAATTACCTTTACAGATAAGAGAGAAGTTGATGAAAAAGGAGAATTTAGAAGCGAAGTTTTTCATTCAGATGAAGGATTAAAAGAATATATCCGTTATTTGGATGGAAACCGTGAGCCAATTATTTCTCACGTAATCAGTATGGATCACGAAAAAGGTGAAATTCCAGTTGAGGTTGCTTTGATCTATAATACAAGTTATACGGAGAATATTTTTTCTTATGTAAACAATATCAATACGCACGAAGGAGGAACGCATTTGCAAGGTTTTAGAAGTGGTTTGACAAGAACGCTTAAAAAATATGCCGATGCTTCTGGAATGTTGGATAAATTGAAATTCGAAATCTCAGGAGATGATTTCCGTGAAGGATTAACAGCTATTATTTCGGTAAAAGTTGCAGAACCTCAGTTCGAAGGACAAACTAAAACTAAACTTGGAAACAGAGAGGTGGTTTCTCCAGTTTCTCAAGCAGTTGGAGAAATGCTTGAAAATTATTTGGAAGAAAATCCTAATGATGCAAAAGTAATTATCCAAAAAGTAATCTTAGCGGCTCAGGCACGTCACGCAGCCAAAAAAGCGCGTGAAATGGTACAGCGTAAAACTGTTATGGGAGGCGGCGGATTGCCAGGAAAATTATCAGACTGTTCTGAGCAAGATCCTGCAAGATGTGAGGTTTACCTTGTCGAGGGAGATTCGGCTGGTGGAACAGCAAAACAAGGACGTGATCGTAACTTTCAGGCGATTCTGCCATTGCGTGGTAAAATCTTGAATGTTGAAAAAGCGATGCACCATAAAGTGTTCGAAAACGAAGAGATTAGAAATATCTTTACTGCATTAGGAGTAACGGTTGGTACTGCTGAAGATAGTAAAGCGTTAAATCTTGAAAAACTTAGATATCATAAGGTAATCATCATGTGTGATGCCGATGTCGATGGTAGCCACATTTCTACCTTAATATTAACGTTCTTCTTCCGTTTTATGAAAGAGCTTATTGAAGAAGGTCACGTATATATCGCAGCGCCACCTTTATATTTAGTTAAAAAAGGAAACAAAAAAGAATATGCTTGGAATGATGTTCAGCGTGATCAGGCTAACGAAAGAATGGGAGGAAGTGCTTCTATCCAACGTTATAAAGGTCTTGGAGAGATGAACGCGGAGCAATTATGGGAAACTACAATGGATCCGAATTTCAGAACATTACGTCAGGTTAATATTGAAAGTCTTGCAGAAGCTGATCAAGTTTTCTCTATGCTGATGGGGGATGAAGTGCCTCCTCGTAGAGAGTTTATCGAGAAAAATGCAGTTTACGCAAATATCGACGCATAAAATGAAAAATTAATAATTTCAATTCGTTTAATTGTTTAAATTTACTAGACAATTAAACGAATTGTCTTTTTAGAGAATAGACATAATTAATAACCGATAAAGTAAAAAATATGAAAGTTACCATTGTAGGAGCAGGAAATGTTGGAGCTACCTGTGCAGATGTCATTTCTTATAGAGGAATTGCAAGCGAAGTAGTATTGTTGGATATTAAAGAAGGTTTTGCAGAGGGGAAGGCGCTGGATATTACACAGTGTGCCACAAACACAGGTTTTAATACCAGAGTTTCGGGAGTTACCAACGATTATTCTAAAACCGCGGGAAGCGATGTAGTAGTAATTACATCAGGAATTCCGAGAAAACCAGGAATGACAAGAGAAGAATTAATAGGTATTAATGCAGGAATTGTAAAAACAGTTGCCGAAAATGTACTAAAATATTCTCCTAATACTATAATTGTCGTAGTTTCCAATCCGATGGATACGATGACGTATTTAGCTTTAAAAGCTACAGGTCTTCCGAAAAATAGAATAATAGGAATGGGCGGTGCTTTAGATAGTTCTCGTTTTAGAACTTACCTTTCATTAGCTTTGGATAAACCCGCAAATGATATTTCGGCAATGGTAATTGGAGGTCATGGAGATACCACTATGATTCCGTTAACACGTTTAGCTTCTTATAATGGAATTCCAGTATCGCAGTTTCTTTCGGAAGAAGTACTGCAAAAAGTTGCAGCAGATACTATGGTTGGAGGAGCTACTCTTACTGGGCTTTTAGGCACTTCAGCTTGGTACGCTCCAGGGGCTTCTGTAGCTTATTTGGTAGATAGCATTTTAAACGATCAGAAAAAAATGATTGCATGTTCTGTTTTTGTAGAAGGAGAATATGGGCAGAATGATATTTGTATTGGTGTGCCATGCATAATTGGTAAAAACGGAGTAGAAGAGATAGTTGATATTAAATTAAACGATCAAGAAAAAGCATTATTTGCTAAAAGTGCAGATGCAGTTCGTAGTATGAATGATGCTCTAAAAACGATTTTAGTATAATAAAAACGGCAAAAAAGAAAAGAAGCTGCACTTTTGCAGCTTTTTTTTTGAGATTAATTAATAAATAAATTGGTTAATATTTTCGTTAATTATATATTTGCTCGGTTTAAAAAAAAATTGGTAATTCGTGATCTCGTTTTTTTGTTTTAAAAAATAATGTCAGGGCTTATTTTATGGGACTTTAAAACAAAATCAAAAATAAAACATAATTAATTTTTAGTAATAATGCAGAATAAAGGACTTATTAAATTTTTCGCAATTCTATTTGCATTGGTAAGTATTTACCAACTATCCTTCACTTTTGTGGCAAATAGTGTCAAAAGTGAAGCTAAAGCTTTTGCAGGAGATAACCCTGATAAAGAGCTGAAATATTTAGATTCTATTGGTAAAGAAAAAGTATTAAATCTTGGTTTTACTGATTTCACTTATAACGAAGTGAAAAACAAACAGCTTAATAAAGGTCTTGACTTAGAAGGGGGAATCAACGTAATTCTTCAAATTTCTATTAAAGATGTATTAAAAGGTTTGGCTAATAATTCTAAAAATCCAGTTTTTAATAAATCATTAGCTGATGCATCTGCAAATTTAGAAGGAAACAAAACATATTTAAATAAGTTTTTTGAAGCTTTTGAAGCAAATTCAAAAGGAACTGTAAAATTAGCATCTCCAGATATTTTCGCTAACAGAAGCCTTCAAGGAGAAGGTGGAGTAGACTTTCAAATGTCTGACGCGCAAGTTCAAAAAGTTATCAAAAGAAAAGTTGATGAGTCTGTAGAAAGCGCTTTTAAAGTATTAAGAGAGCGTATCGACAAATTTGGTGTTACTCAGCCAAACATCCAAAAATTGGGAGAAACAGGAAGAATCTTAGTTGAGCTTCCAGGTGCTAAGGATGTTGATAGAATTAAAAAATTATTAGGAGGAAAAGCTCAATTAGAGTTTTGGGAAACTTTCAAAATTGAAGAAATCGGTAATTTCTTAGTATCAGCAAACGAAGCTTTAAAGAAAACTGAAGTTAAAAAGACTGAAACCAAAACTGTTGCTAAAGATTCATTAAATGCATTATTAACAGATGCTAAAGATTCTTCAGATGTTAAAAAAGGAAACAATCCTTTGTTTGATAAAATGATTGGTAATGGTGGTGGACCAGTTTTAGGTTATTTTGCACCTAAAGATACTGCTTCTATCAATGAATATTTTAAAAGACCAGAAATTAGAGTTTTATTGGCTGCTGATCAGCACTATGCTAAATTTGTATGGAGTAAGCCAACAACTATAAAAGATCCTAAAGCAAAAGATCCAAAAACTGCAGCAGATGTTGAAGTTGTAGAATTGTATGCTTTAAAAGGAAACAGAGACAATGCGCCAGCTATGAGCGGTGGTGTTGTAACTGATGCAAAAGATACTTTTGACCAAATGGGTAAACCTGCAGTTTCTATGCAGATGAACAGCCAAGGTGCTAAAGTTTGGGAAGAATTGACAGGAAGAGCATTTGCTCAAAAAAGTTACATTGCTATTGTATTAGATGATATCGTATATTCTGCTCCAGGTGTAACAAGCGGTCCTATTGCTGGAGGAAGATCTGAGATTACAGGTTCATTTGATGTAGCTGAAACAAAAGATTTAGCTAACGTATTAAATGCAGGTAAATTACCAGCTTCTGCAGATATTATTCAATCAACTGTTGTAGGTCCATCTTTAGGACAAGCGGCTATTGATGCAGGTACAATCTCTTCTGTATTAGGATTCTTATTAGTTTGCGTTTGGATGGTATTCTATTATGGTAAAGCTGGTTGGTATGCAAACCTTGCTTTATTGTTAAACTTACTATTCTTATTCGGAATTATGGCAAGTTTTGGTTTTGTATTGACATTACCAGGTATTGCAGGTATCGTACTTACATTAGGTACTGCGGTAGATGCGAACATTATTATCTACGAAAGAGCGAAAGAGGAATTGCGTGAAGGAAAATCTCTTTCTGAAGCAGTTACAGCTTCTTACGGATGGCATGGTGCAATGCGTTCTATTATTGATGCTAACGTTACTCACGTTTTAACTGGAGCTATCTTGTTTATTTTCGGAACAGGTCCTATTAAAGGTTTCGCATTAACATTATTAATTGGTATCGTAACTTCATTGTTTACTTCTATCTTTATTGCTAGAATTTTCATTGACAGAAATATTGCAGGAAAAGCAGATTTGACTTTCTCTACAAGTATTACTAAAAACTGGTTTACAAACTTCCACTTTGATTTCATCAAAATCAAAAAGTTCACTTATATCTTTTCTTCTATTGTAACAGTAGTAAGTTTAGTATCTATCTTCTTCGTTAACGGATTAGATGAAGGTGTTGATTTTGTTGGAGGAAGAACTTTCCAAGTTAAATTTGAAAAACCAGTTGATGCGACTGTAGTTTCAGATGAATTGTCTGCAGCTTTCGGTACTCCGGTTGAGGCTAAAATTTTAGGTGATGATGATCAATTGAAAATCACTACTAAATATAAAATTAAAGAAGACGGTGTTGCTATTGATGAGGAAGTAAACCAAAAATTATATGCTGCTTTACAGAAGTATTTCCCAAATACAACTTACGATAAATTCATCAACTCATTTGATGGTAAGAGAGTTGGAGTATTACAAGCTTCTAAAGTAGGTGCTTCTATCTCTGAAGATATTAAAACTAACTCTTACTGGGCAGTTCTTGGTGCGATGGCAGTTATTTTCTTATACTTAATGGTATCTTTCCGTAAATGGCAGTATTCATTAGGTGCGATTGCAGCTGTTGCTCACGACGTAATCTTCGTATTAGGAATTTATTCATTATGCTACAAATTCATGCCATTCCACATGGAAATGGATCAGCACTTTATCGCTGCGATCTTAACTGTAATTGGTTATTCTATGAACGATACAGTAATTGTATTTGACAGGGTAAGAGAGTTTATCATCGGAAACCGTAAAGGTAGCTTTGAAGATATTGTAAACGCTTCTATTAATACTACATTATCTAGAACATTGAATACTTCATTAATGATGATTATCGTATTATTAACGATGTTTATTTTCGGTGGAGAATCTATCAGAGGATTTATCTTTGCAATGTTAATCGGTATTATCGTTGGTACTTACTCTTCATTATTTATCGCTACACCAGTATTGGTTGACACGATTTCAAGTGATGAGAAACACACAATTGAAGACAAACACAATAAGGCATAATTAAAACCTTGTTTGATATAAAAAAAGATCCAGTTTTCACTGGATCTTTTTTTATGTTTGCATTTGCCAATCTAAAACGAATTATGATTCGAAAACTAAGATTTTTTATAATTGCTTTTTTTTGTTGCTTTTCAGCTTCAAGCACAGGAGAAAAATAGAAATTATAGAATAGGTTTAAGTTATGGATTCGGAGGTGAATTTAGTAATACCGATTATACTTTTGAGAATCATTTTTATAAAGTGCAATTGTATTATAAAATCAAAGAATCTAGAAATTTTCAGTACGAAGTTTTAGTTCAACCCGAAATCAATTTTGGAAAACATCAATTGCTTAATTATTATTTTGTAAAGCCAGAGAAACCAGATTTCGAGCAGAAAAGAATAGAATATATGAAAATGAAGGAAGTGATGGAATATGTTCTGAATATTGGATTTGTGGTTAGAAAGCCAATTGGAAAAATGTGCTCGATATATATATTAGGAAGTGTTGGTCCTCTTATTACAGATACAGAAACAGAGAGAATGTCAAAAGGATTTGCTTTTGCAGATGTTTTGGCGCTTGGTTTTACCGTTGACTATAATAAAATGCAGTTTGATCTTCGCCCGAGTTTGCGGCACGTTTCTAATGCAGGTTTAGGAAGCAGTAATGCAGGATATAATACTAAGAATATCGAATTTGGTATTTCGTATCAACCATAAAAAGAAAATGCCCAATACTTTAAATATTGGGCATTTTTTTATGAATTAAAATTGTTTTATGCGTCAGCTAAAGGATTTCTTTGTGCTCTAATAACAAAGAAAAGTCCAATAATGATAAATGGTATGCTTAGCCATTGTCCTGTCGAAAATAAGCCTAATTCGCTCTCAAAACCGCCTTGGCTTTCTTTTACAAACTCTACGATGAAACGCACAACAAATAAAAGAACTAAAAACAATCCGAATAATAGACCAGATTTAAGTCTTGCATTTGTTTTCCAGTATAAAAAGTATAAAATAGCAAAAACAAAAACGTAACAGATTGCTTCGTAAAGCTGAGTAGGATGTCTTGAAGGAACTTCTGCTAGCAAATTAGCAAATCTTGGATCTGAAGCTATTGCGTTATAAGCTTCTTTTGGATCGGCTATTCCCGTTTTTTGTACAGCTTCGGCTTTACTGAATTTATCATGAAGAAAACGGATTCCGAATGCAGAAGTAGTTTCGTGGCCAATAATTTCTGAATTAAAGAAATTCCCTAAACGTACAAAAATAGCACCGCTTGCAACAGGAATTACAACTCGGTCTAAAATCCATAACAATGGACGTTTTAGAATTTTTTTGCTGTAGTAATACATCGCAACAATAATGGCAATAGCTGCGCCATGACTTGCTAATCCTTGGAAGCCTGTAAATTGAAATTCAGGCTCAAATTTAAATGGCAAGAAAATTTCAAGCAAATGATTTCTGAAATATTCCCAATCGTAAAAGAAAACATGACCTAAACGAGCGCCTATTAAAGTGGCTAAAACTGTCCAAACAAATAGAGAATCTAGTTTTTCAATCGATTCGTTTTCTCTTTCGAACATCTTTTTCATTAGGAACCATCCTAAACCAAAAGCAATTACAAACATTAAGCTGTAATAGCGAATCATAAAAAATCCTAAGTTGATTCCCTCAGAAGGATTCCAAACTAAATTTAAGGCGTGTGTCATGTATAAATGTTTTTATATAGCTGTAAAAATAAATATTTAATGTAAAGTACCGTTTCCTAAAAAGTTAATGTTTGTGGTTGCATTTCTTTTCTGGTACAGGATCGTAACCACTTCTTCCCCAAGGGTGACAGCTTAAAATGCGCTTGACGCCTAAAAATCCGCCATAGAACAATCCATGAATTTGCAATGCCTGAATCATATATGTCGAACAAGTTGGCTCAAATCTGCAAGAAGCCGGTGTAAACGGTGAAATGGCAGTCTGATAAAAACGGACTAACAATACAAACGGATATATCAGAATTTTTGAAAACATATTTTTCTTGTATCGTTTAGTTGGTGTTCAATACTCAGTTTTTAGTGTTCAGAATGAATGAAACACTAAAAACTAATATTGAATACTTTTTATTGAATGCTAAAAGTAGTTCCTTCTTTTCCGTCTTTAAGCTGAATTCCCAAAGCAATTAATTGATCGCGAATTTGGTCAGAAAGCGCAAAGTTTTTATCTGCTCTCGCCTGATTTCTCATTTTGATAAGCATGTTTACTACACCTTCCAGTTTATCGCTATCGCCATCAGCAGCTTTGTCATCATTGAGTCCTAAAACGTCAAAAACAAAAGCATTTACGGCTTTTTTGAAATCGGCTAAATCATCAGCAGAAATCGTTTCTTTGCCATCTTTTAATAAATTGATGTAGCGAACGGCTTCAAACAGCTGCGCAATTAAAATTGGCGTGTTGAAATCATCATTCATTGCATCGTAGCAAAGCTGTTTCCAAGCAGCAAAATCTATTGAACTAGAATTTCCTGCAGTAATATTTGGTAAAGCATCTAGTGCTTCCATCAATCTTTTATATCCTTTTTCGGCCGCAACAATAGCATCGTCAGAAAAATCTAAGATGCTTCTGTAATGTGCTTGAAGCATGAAAAAACGAGTTACAGAAGCAGAGAATGGTTTGCTTAAGATGTTGTTGTCTCCGCTAAGAATTTCGCCTGGAAGAATATTGTTTCCAGTCGATTTTGCCATTTTCTTTCCGTTTAAAGTAAGCATGTTCGCATGCATCCAGTAATTTACTGGCGCCTGACCTGTGCAAGCTTCATTTTGAGCGATTTCACACTCGTGGTGAGGGAATTTTAAATCCATTCCGCCTCCGTGAATGTCAAAATGATTCCCAAGATATTTGGTGCTCATGGCAGTACACTCTAAGTGCCATCCAGGGAAACCATCACTCCAAGGTGAAGGCCATCTCATGATATGTTCCGGCTCTGCTTTTTTCCAAAGCGCAAAATCTTGTGGATTTCTCTTGTCAGATTGCCCGTCAAGATCACGTGTGTTTGCCAGCATATCATCGATATTTCTACCGCTTAATATACCGTAATTATTAGTCTCGTTATATTTTACAACATCAAAATATACCGATCCGTTTGCCACATAAGCGATGCCTTTATCGATAATTTTTTTAATAATTTCAATTTGCTCAATAATATGCCCTGTTGCTGTAGGCTCGATGCTTGGAGGCAAAAAGTTGAAAGCTTTTAGAATGTTGTGGAAATCTACGGTATAACGCTGTACTACTTCCATTGGTTCCAATTGCTCTAAGCGTGCTTTTTTAGCAATTTTATCTTCACCTTCATCCACATCGTCTACGATATGTCCAACGTCGGTAATATTTCGAACATAACGAACTTTATAATCCAAATGAAGAAAATATCTGAAAATTACATCAAAAGACATAAAAGTTCTCACGTTTCCTAAGTGAACATTACTATATACGGTAGGTCCACAAACATACATTCCAACGTTTCCTTCATGGATTGGTTTGAAATCTTCTTTTTCGCCAGAAAGCGAATTGTATATTTTTAAAGGCTGACTGCTATATAGTGGCATATTTTTTAATGTTTGTTGTTTATTGTTTTTGGTTTATTGTTTTGGGATGAAATTGTTTATTTGAATTTTAGACCTTTGATTTCACATTTGTTTAAATAGTTCATCATTGCCCCAATTTTGTTTTTAACAAGTTCAACCTTTTCATTCAGTTTTAAATGTTGTTCCTGATTAATCAGTTTTTTATCAAAGGCTCTATAGGATTGAGATTTTACTTCGCCAGCAGAACCTTTTGCAATACTTAAAAAATTAATAAATTCTCGATTGCCATTTCTTTCAAAACCTTCTGCGATATTATCCATTATTGAACCAGAACTTCTATCAATTTGATCTTTTAACGAATAGTTTGTTTTCAAGTTTGTATTTTGAATTAAAAATTCAATTTGAAGACAGATTTCTCGAGCTAATCTCCAAATTTCTAAATCTTCAAACTTTTCTATTTTGGCCATAAAAACAACAAACTATAAACTAAAAACAATAAACATTTTAGAATTGAGTGTCTAGCTTAATATAATCTAAAAATTCTCTTTTTGTTTGTGGCTCTTTGAATTTTCCTCCGAACTCAGAAGTTACTGTGCTGCTTTCGATATCTTTAATTCCGCGTGAGTTTACGCAAAGGTGTTTAGCATCAATAACGCAGGCTACATCTTCTGTTCCTAAAGCTTTTTGAAGCTCTTGAACAATCTGCATAGTTAGACGCTCTTGTACTTGAGGTCTTTTTGCATAATACTCTACGATACGGTTCATTTTTGATAAACCAATAACGCGTCCGCTTGAGATGTAAGCAACGTGAGCACGCCCGATAATTGGCAGTAAGTGGTGTTCGCAAGTAGAATAAACCGTGATGTTTTTTTCTACAAGCATCTCGCCATATTTATAATTATTGTCAAAAGTAGAAGCTTTTGGCTGTTTTGCAGGGTTAAGGCCTCCAAAAATTTCTTTTACAAACATTTTTGCAACTCGATTTGGAGTTCCTTTAATGCTGTCATCCGTCAAATCCATTCCTAAAGTTTGCAGGATGTTTTCGACATCTTTTTTAATTTTTTCTATTTTTTCTTCATCAGTGATGTCAAAAGCATCCGCTCTTAGAGGGTTTTTTGCATTACTGCTGAAATGACTGTCACCTATTTCGTCTAAAAATTCTTCGTTATTTATCATTAAGAACTACTATTATAATGTGGTATATCTTTTTAAGGCGGTAAAGATAATTAATAAATGGGAAACCTTTTCTATGGTTTTTAGGATTTAATTACTCGTTTTTGGATATAATTTAAATTTTAAAGAGAAATATTGTTATTAAAAACAAAAAAGACAACAACGAAGAACGTTATTGTCTTTTTAAATCGATTATAATGAATTGATTATCTGTTGTTGTAAACCAGTAAAGCTTCCTTTAAGATATTTACAGCAGTAATCAAATCTTTTTTGTTCAACACATAAGCAATACGAACCTGATTTAGTCCCATTCCAGGAGTTGAATAGAAACCTTTTGCAGGAGCAATCATTACTGTTTCGCCATTTAAATTATAACTTTCAAGAAGCCATTGTGCAAAATCGTCTGAATCTTCTATCGGAAGTTCGGCAATACAATAAAAAGCGCCTTTTGGTTTTGTTACCACAACACCTTCAATCTTGTTTAATTCGGCAATTAAGGTATTGCGACGTTCTTTGTATTCACCAATTACTTCATCAAAATAACTCTGCGGAGTGTCTATAGCAGCTTCGCAAGCTATCTGCTCAATAGTTGGCGGACTTAAACGCGCTTGAGCAAACTTCATTACGGTTGCCAAGACGTCTTTGTTTTTTGTCACCAGACAGCCAATTCTTGCTCCGCACATACTGTAGCGTTTAGAAACAGAATCAACCATGATTACATTTTGCTGTACATCTTCTAGATTCATTACAGAAAAATGAACATCATCTCCATCATATAAAAATTCACGGTACACTTCATCAGCGATTAAGTATAAATCGTGTTTTTTAATTAAATGAGCCAATTGTTTAATTTCGGCTTCAGAGTATAAATATCCAGTCGGATTTCCAGGGTTGCAAATCAGAATGGCTTTTGTTCTTGGTGTTATTAGTTTTTCAACTTCGTCAATACTTGGCAAAGCAAAACCAGTTTCAATAGTAGAAACAAGAGGCACTACAGTTGCACTTGTAGAAGAAGCAAACGCATGATAATTAGCATAAAAAGGTTCTGGGATAATGATTTCATCTCCAGGATCTGTAATTGTGGCCAGTGCAAAAAGTAAGGCTTCAGAACCACCAGTAGTTACAATGATGTCTTCTGTGTTAACGTTTACATTTTGGCGCTGGTAAAAATGAGCTAATTTTTTTCTATAGCTTTCATATCCGGCAGACGGACTGTATTCTATAATACTCAAATCAATATTTTTTACCGCCTCGATGGCCACTTCCGGTGTCTTGATATCCGGTTGACCAATGTTTAAGTGATACACCTTGTGTCCTTTTTTCTTTGCTAAATCAGCAAAAGGAGCCAGCTTGCGTATCGGAGATTCGGGCATGTTTCTTCCCTTGTGTGAAATTGTCGGCATGAGTATAAATTATTGAAGTGCAAATTTGCATTTTTTTTTCCAATTTAACGTAAACAATACGGGTACTTGCAAAAATGTAACAATAATAAATATATTTACTAATTTTATAATAAAATATTGTCAATGAAAAAATATATAGTATTGTTTTTTGGGTTATTCTTACCTTTTTTGCTTTTTGGACAAGGCGATTTTTTATTGGAAAACAATGCAACAAAGGCCACAATTCCTTTTAAATTGATAAATAATCTTGTTTTTATTCCGATAAAAGTAAATGGAGTTGAGCTTAATTTTCTTTTAGATTCTGGTGTCGAAGAAACGATTCTGTTTAGTATGGAAGAAAAGCAGGAAGTCAGTTTTAATAATGTGGAAAAAATTAAACTCCGCGGTTTAGGAAGCGAGGAAGAAATAGAAGGTCTGAAATCGACAAAGAATATTTTGGAAACACATGGTCTGAAATCCAATGATCATATGGTCTTTATTATTTTAGACCAAAGCTTCAATTTGTCTTCTCATATCGGAATTCCTGTCAATGGAATTATCGGCCATAAATTCTTTCGAAATAACTATGTAGAAGTTAATTACCAGAAAAGGAAAATAATAGTTCATGCGAAGAATAATAAGTTTGAGGAAAAACTAAATAAAAAGTTTAGAATGGTTCCGATAACAGTAGAAAAATCAAAACCCTACATCATGACAACAGCAACGGTCAATAATGAAGAAATTCCGGCAAAGCTTCTAATTGATATTGGAAATAGTGATGCTTTCTGGGTTTTTGAGAATGATAAAATCAAACTCCCAAATAAAAATTTTCCAGATTTTTTAGGAAAAGGATTTAGCGGGGATATTGAAGGGCATCGTGCTAAAATTGATAAATTTTCGATTGACGAATTTGATTTTAAAAAACCAATCGTTTCTTTTCCTGATTCTGCCTCCATTCGGAACGTTAAGATGGTCCCAGGACGTATTGGATCTGTTGGTGGCGAAGTTTTAAAACGATTTACTTTGGTTTTGGATTATAAAGGGAAAAAACTCTACCTGAAAAAGAATAGCAAATTTGGAGAACCTTTTACCTACAATAAAAGTGGAATCACGGTTCAGCACAATGGACTTCAGTGGGTACAGGAAACAGTGCATTTAGAAACCGTGCGAGTTGCTTCCTCGATGGATGAATTGCAGGAAAAAGAGAAGAACAGCAATAATTTTAAATATAAATTTGCTCTAAAGCCTGTTTATGAAATTGTAAACGTGCGTAAGAATTCTGCAGCTGAAAAATGCGGACTTCTTAAAGGTGACATTATTATCAGTATTAATAAGACACAGCCGTATAAATATACTCTCCAACAGATTAATAATCTTTTAAAATCGGAAGATGATATTTGGATTAATATCGAGGTTGAACGAAATAGTGTGGTGCTTAAATTTAGATTTAGGCTAGAAGATGAATTGTAAAAAAGAACTAGGTCATAATTTTTGATTTATTATGAAAACAGCATTTTAAGATGTTGTATTGTAGAAATGTTTACTTTTTGTGAAAATAAGTTTACTAAAAATCGTGTTTTTTGTTAAATATTTTCTTATGTTTAGTAAAAAATTTAATCTATGGCAAAAAACTACATTAGCTACCACTGTTTTGTATTGTTTTTTATTTTTTTTACCCTCATTTCTTCAAAACTAACTGCACAATGTGCTGGTGATGATAATACAAATGAATTAATTTGTGACGTCTCTAATCCAATTTATCAATCGGTAAATTTATTTTCTTTATTAGGAGGTTCTCCAGTTCCTGGCGGAACATGGACAGGAAGCAGCAAGCAAGGTTTAGATGCTGTAAATGGTATTTTGAACGCGCAACTTATTCTTGGCGGTGGAACGTATTATTATACTTATACTGCCCCAGCGACTTCAGGATGTACAGATAATAAAGCTGTAGTTACAATTACGATAGGTGCATATGTGGGAGTTGGCTCGGAAGCTACTGTTTGTAATAAAAATCGAACTTTTAATCTTTTTACGGCTTTTGACAGTAAAGTAATGGGACCACATGTAAACGGGACATTTAAGACTGACAAAGGAGAGCCCGTAGAATCTTCAATAACGATTGACCAATATAAAACCAAAACTACACTTAACTTTATCTATACCGTGCCAGCTGTGCTTGAATGTTCTCCCGACGAAAAGTCTACCAATGTGCAAGTAACTATTTATATAGCTCCAGAAGCAGGAGAACCACAGCATTTGGAGTTGTGCGGGACAACCGATTTGGCAGCATATACCGATTTGAATTTAAATGATCGGCTTACTGGTGAAGACCCAGATGGAACTTGGACAGGTATCGGAATAACATCGCCCACTGATCATACTATTAATCTTCAAGAATTATTTGACGCAAATGGACCAGGAGAATATTCTTATACGTATACTGTTTTAGCTGTTCCTAACAGCTTTATATGTCCTGATGATAATGCTACTGTAAAAATATTGCTCGAAAAAAGACTCGATTTTACAGGGTCAAAAATCGCAGTTAGCAAAGATATCTGCGAATCGGAAATTGCCACAGCAACGTATTCGGCAAAAATTACGCAAGGACCAGACTCTATACCTAATGGAGTATACGACGTTAGTTTTAGTGTTGTCGGACCGGGAGCGTCTGGATCTGAAACTATAAGAGGAAATTTTGCAAATGGAGAATTTAACTTTCCAATTCGATCTTCTTATTTTAAACAAGTGGGGCAATATACCATAACGGTTACGCGTATAGTGTCAACATCAAGTAAAGGAAAATGTGTAAATATCTTTAGTCCGTTTTCAACTATTTTGACTATTTATCCATTACCGCGTTTGACTAATGCTACATTATCGGCGCTTCCTATTTGTCAAAATGATGATGCTACAATTCAAGTCACAGCGCCTCAATTGCTCGATGGAAATTACCGTATTTCTTATAACGTAAATGGAGATAATTTGGCTCTTGGCGAAACAGCAGAAATGCAGTCTGTTGGAGGAAAGGCTTCTTTTATAGTTCCAAAAAGTTTAAATACTAGAAGCGGATTATCGGTAATTAGTATTTATAGCATCACTGATATTACAAATCCTTCGCCTCAATGCAGCAATACGGCAAATGTAGCAGGGAATTTAAATATAAATCCGCTTCCAAATGCAGTAACTGTGATGGCAAAAGTTAATGATTTCTGTTTGAATGCGCCTGTTACTGTTGCAGTTTCTGGTTTAGGAAGCTTAACGAATGCCAGTATTTCTTACGCATTGTCTGAAAGCAATTCTTCATCCGTGCAAACTATTGCAAAAGCAGTCACAAATGGAAAATTAGATTTTATTATTCCTGCCGAATTGCTTTTAAATACAGGAACAACAAAAATTACATTATTGAATTTAACCAATACCGTTACAAATTGCGATGTAGATTTAATCAATGTTACAGATGATTTTGTAATAAATCCAATTCCGCCAGCACCAACTGTAACAGATCAGCAGTTTTGTAAAGTTGATGAAGCATCAATAGCCAATTTAGAACCAAAAGGGGCGCAATATAAATGGTATAATTCGGCAACAGCAACAACACCGTTAGCAGTTGATTATGTTTTAAAAACAGAAGATTATTTCGTTAGAGAAACTTCAGCAGCGGGCTGTACTTCAGAACCAGCCAAAATTTCGGTAATTATAAACGATACGCCAGCTCCTGAAATGACAGAAACGCCAGACTTCTGCGGATTGGCAAATCCGAAAATAAGTGATCTTTCCAGTAAAACCAATGTTCCCACAACAGTTGCTTGGTATGACGCAGCAGATGGAAATTTATTGCCTTCAACTACATTACTAGTCCATAATGCAACTTATTACGGATATGATTTAAATGAAGTAACAAGATGCTTGTCTGAAAGTTACAGAGAAGTAAAAGTCTCTTTGCAAGACTGCGAGGTGGCTCAATACGAGTTTTTTATTCCAGACGGATTTTCACCAAACGGAGATGGTGTAAACGATTCGTTTGTGATAAAAGATATTGAGTTTTTATACCCGAATTATACACTTGAAATTTATAATAGATACGGAAACGGAATGTATAAAGGAGATAATAGTAAACCAGCTTGGGACGGTAAAAATTATGAAAAAAGTGGTATCGCGGGAGGTATCGCACCCAACGGAGTTTATTTTTATGTACTGCATTTCAATAAAGACAATAAACCGCCAAAACAAGGCCGTCTTTATTTAAATCGATAAAATCTCTTTTTACATTTTAATACAGTTTTCAAATGAAAAAAATAGTACTCCTTATAAATTTCCTTTTCTGCTTATCGGTCTCTGCACAGCAAGATCCAGAATACACGCATTATATGTACAATATGAGTGTAGTCAATCCTGCTTATGCGACAGGCGTTCCTGCTATGATGAATTTTGGCGGATTGTATAGAACGCAATGGGTGGGCGCTTACGGTGCTCCAAAAACATTTACGTTTTTTGGACATACAGCGATTAATGACAAAATAGAAGCTGGAATCTCTTTTATTTCAGATGATATTGGAGACGGAGCAAAAAAAGAAAATAATGTTTATGCCGATTTTGCCTATGTTTTAAAATTAGGCGGAAAAAATAAATTGTCGCTGGGCTTAAAAGCGGGATTTTCATCCATGCAAACTAATTTTAACGGATTTCGTTTTACGGATCCTCAGACTGATTTAGCTTTTGCAGAAAATATAAATGCAACCAAACCAAATATTGGAGTTGGAGCTTATTATTTCAGAGACAATCTTTATATCGGACTATCTGTGCCGAATTTGCTGAAATCAAAATACATTGAAGAAAAATCAGGAATGAATGCTTTTGGTTCTGAAGAAATACACACTTTTTTAACGGCAGGTTATGTTTTTCAGTTTAGCGATAAGGTGAAGTTGAAACCAGCATTTATGTCAAAATTTGTAAAAGGCGCGCCAATTACTTTAGACGTCACTGCGAATGTTTTGTATAATGAAAAGTTTGAATTTGGAGCTGCCTACAGAATTGATGATTCAGTTAGTGCTTTATTCAATATTAATGTTACGCCGACATTGAGAGTGGGTTACGCCTATGATTATACGCTCACAAATTTCGGTCAGTTTAATTCAGGAACACACGAAATAATGCTGTTGTTCGATTTGGATTTGTTAGGGAAAGGATTCGATAAATCACCAAGATTCTTCTAAAATGAAAAATATGAAAAAACTACTCGTTATTATATTCGTATTTTCAATACAGTTTATAAGTGCACAGGATCAGGAATTGATTAGAGCAAAACGTTTTTTTGATAAAACGTATTACAGCGAAGCCATTATTTTATACCAAAAATTAGCCGACGAAAGACCTTCTCAAGAAGTCATTAAAAACTTGGCCGATTCTTATTTCTATACCAATGATTTGGTTAAAGCGCAGCGTTATTATCGTCTTCTGATTGGCAATTACAGCAATAATTTAGACCGAGAATATTATTTTAGATACGCACAAACGTTAAAAGCAACAAATAGCAACGATGACGCAAATGCCAATTTAAAAGAATATTATGCTAAATCTAGTAATCCAGAAGATCTTACCAAATTTGAAAAAGAACTTAAAACTTTAGAAAATGTTACTGCGATCGGTAAGCGTTTTGAAATTAAAAACCTTGCTATAAATACGCCAAATTCTGAATTTGGAGCAGTTAAATACAAAGAAAATCTAGTTTTTGCAGGAGTTAAATTGAAACCTGGTTTATTCGATAAAAAATACAAATGGGATAACGAAACCTATTTGAATTTAGTTTCAATTCCTTTAAAAAACATCAATTCGGCAGATTCTATCGTTCATTATTTTGCTAAAGAATTAAAAACTGGAATGCACGAATCGAATGCAGTTTTTACAAAAGATGGCAAAACGATGTATTTTACGAGAAACAATTCTAAAAATGGCAAGAAGAAAAAAGACGATAAAAAAATCTCAAATCTTCAGATTTTTAAAGCAGAATTAGTAGAAGGAAAATGGACCAATATTACATCGCTTCCCTTCAACAGTCCGAATTATTCTGTTGAGCATCCCGCTTTGAGTGCCGATGAAAAAGTATTGTATTTTGCTTCAGATATGCCAGGTTCTTTGGGTTCATTTGATATTTATTCGGTAAACATAAATAAAGGAGCATTTGATACTCCAAAGAATTTAGGGCCGCAAGTCAATACCGGTAAGAGAGAGCAGTTTCCTTTTGCTTCGGGAGACAATAAATTATATTTTTCATCAGACGGACATTTAGGTTACGGATCATTAGATGTTTTTGTTTCTGAAATAAATGGAAATGACTATTCAAAACCAGTAAATGTTGGACTTCCGTTAAATTCTAATTTAGATGATTTTGCGTTTAATATCGATTCTAATACCAAAGAAGGATTTTTTGCTTCAAATAGAGAAGGAGGAAAGGGAAGCGACGACATTTATCAATTCAAAGAAATAAAAGATCTAATCGTTGAAGATTGCAAACAGTTTATTGCAGGAACAATTACAGATGTAGATACGCAATTGGCTCTAGAAAGTGCAACAGTATTATTGCAGGATTCAGAAAATAAAACCTTAAATACAATCACAACTTCTGCTGACGGAAAATTCAGTTTTACGGTTGCCTGTGAGAGTTCGTATAAAATAAGCGCTTTCAAAGAAAACTATACCAATGCTTCTAAAATATTGACCTTAGATAAAACTAGAGATAAAGTTAATGATGCTTCTTTGGCGTTGAGATCTTTAGAAGCCATCAAAAAAGAAGAAAAACAAATTGCTGAAAATAAGAGAAAACAGGAAATTATTATTGAAGAAGAGAACAAGAAAAAAGAAGCTTTGGTTGCGCTTGAGTTAAAAGAAAAAGAGAAAAAGGCCAAAGAAGCCGCAATTGTTGCAGCTGAAGTTAAAAAACAGGAAAAAGTAAAAGAGATTTTAGCGAAAGAAAAAGATGTTGTAAAAGACAAAGACCGCTTGATCATCAAAACAGATCCAATTTACTTTGACTATAATATGTGGTACATTCGTAAAGAATCAAAAGTGGTTCTAGGAAGAGTTGTCGAACTAATGAAGAAATATCCTGAAATGAAAATCGAAATAGGATCGCATACCGATTCTAGAGGAAATGCTAAATTTAATGAAGACTTATCGCAAAAGAGAGCTAATTCTACTAGAGAGTTTATTATTCAATCGGGAATAGATGCCCAAAGGATCACAGCAAAAGGTTATGGTGAATCGGTGCCAATTATAAAATGCAAAACTGATGACTCGTGCTCAGAAGAAGAACATGAATTAAACAGAAGATCTGAATTTGTAATTAAAAATTTATAAAAATCATCCTTTTGAGTTAAATTGAATTTAAACACATAGAAACATAGATTTTTATTGTTTTTGTTTAAGATTATAGGAAAAGCTAGCTTTAACACTTAGCTATGTGTATTGAAATTAGTGAAACGCCTTTTTAAGTTTATTGAAACTATGTTTCTATGTGTTAAAATTAATTTTTACCAACAGATGAAAATTATTGAAGAAATAAATTCTTTTTCTTTAATTTTATAGTAATATCAAAAAAATGAAAAATATTATGAGAAATCTAACCTTATCTTGTTTGCTTTTATCCTTCATTGGATTGCAAAGCTGTAAAAATGAAGAAAAACAAAAAGCCGCTGAAGCTGCAAAAGCAGAAGGTGAAACAATAGTAAGCACGGCATGTTACAAAGCAATTTATGAAAAGGACACAATAGATTTAAAATTAAATACTTTAAAAAACGGAAAATTATCTGGAGATATGGTTATGAGAGTGGCGCCTTCAACTGTTAGAACGGGTGAAGTTGCAGGAGAGTTTCATGGAGATACGCTGTTTGTAGATTATACTTTTAAAGACAACGTAAACGGGGACAAAACATTCAAAAATCCGATGGCACTTTTAAAACGCAATAATCAGCTTATTTTAGGAAACGGAACTATGCAGACAACAATGGGGGTTACTTATTTAGTAAAAGACAAACCAATTGACTTTGAAAGCGTAAAGTATAAATTTGATACCGCTGAATGCGCTGAGAAGAAATAAAAGAGGAAAGAGTTCAGAAGCAAGATGCTTCTTTGCAAAATAAAAAGCCGTTTCTAGATTTAGAAACGGCTTTTGTTATTTTAGATTATTTGATTCTTATTGAACTTCACCCTTAATTTTAAGAGCTACTCTTCCGTCAGGATAGTTTACTGCATTTGTTTCAACAGTAATAGTTTTACGGATAGGTCCTGCGACCATATTATATTTTACATCAATTTTTCCTTTTTTGCCTGGCATAATGGCTGCCGCAGGTTTAGTCACAATAATTGAACTTACTGTAGATTCTGCACCTGTAATTAATAAAGGAGCATCTCCAGTGTTGGTAAATTCAAATGAACGAAGCCCATTGTCACTTTTAGAAATTTTTCCATAATCAATTGTATTATCAGGGGCTGCAAATTCAATTTTTGGGCCATTTTGCGCATAACTTATTGCACTAAACAATAAGACTGCAATAAAAGAGGCTGCATTTTTCATATGAAATCTTTTTTTTAATTGTAAGTAAATATACATTCTTTTAATTAACACACAAATTATTATTTCTCTTTTTATAGTCTACTTAATTATTTACTTTTGCTGTCAGCTAATAAAATACAAAAACTGAACCAAAGTTTCGCTTATGTGCTTAACTGTTTAATCGTTTAACCGATTTACCTTAAATTGATTTCACGAAAAAACAAGCGATTAAACAATTTAACGATTAAACGAATCAACAAAAAAGTAAACGATTAAACATATATAAATGACAATTCCAGCACAATTTGACGCTAAGACGATTGAGAGTAAATGGTATGATTACTGGATGAAAAATAACTATTTTCATTCAGAACCAGATCACAGAACACCGTACACCATTGTAATCCCGCCGCCAAACGTCACTGGAGTCCTTCACATGGGACATATGTTGAATAATACGATTCAAGATGTTTTAATTCGTAGAGCACGTCTTAAAGGATTCAACGCTTGTTGGGTACCTGGAACAGACCACGCTTCTATTGCTACTGAAGCAAAAGTGGTAGCGAAATTAAAAGCTGAAGGAATCAATAAAAACGATTTGACCCGTGAAGAATTCCTAAAACATGCTTGGGAATGGACAGATAAATATGGAGGAACAATCTTAGAACAACTTAAGAAATTAGGTGCTTCTTGCGATTGGGAACGCACTAAATTTACAATGGATCCAGATATGTCTGCATCTGTAATTAAATCGTTTGTGGATTTATACAACAAAGGATTAATCTACAGAGGATACCGTATGGTAAACTGGGATCCAGAAGCAAAAACTACTCTTTCTGACGAAGAAGTAATTTACGAAGAACAGCAAGGAAAATTATTTTTCTTAAAATATAAAATTGAAGGCTCAGAAGATTTCTTGACTATTGCTACAACGCGTCCAGAAACTATTTTCGGAGATACTGCTATCTGTATCAATCCAAACGATGAGCGTTTTACACATTTAAAAGGTAAAAAAGCAATTGTTCCAATTTGCGGAAGAGTTATTCCAATTATTGAAGACGAATATGTTGATATTGAATTCGGAACAGGATGTTTGAAAGTAACGCCTGCTCACGATATGAACGATAAAACGTTGGGTGAAAAACACAACTTAGAAATCGTTGATATTTTTAATGAAGATGCGACATTAAACAGCTTCGGATTACACTATCAAGGAAAAGACCGTTTTGTGGTTCGTAGGGAAATTGAAAAAGAACTTCAAGAAATTGGAGCTTTAGCAAAAACAGAAACACACTTAAATAAAGTGGGAACTTCTGAAAGAACAAAAGCCGTAATCGAGCCAAGATTATCTGATCAATGGTTCTTGAAAATGGAAGAATTGGTAAAACCAGCAATTAAATCGGTTTTAGAAACAGGAGATATTAAATTACATCCAAAACGTTTCGAAAACACTTATGCGCACTGGTTAAACAATATTCGTGATTGGAATATTTCTCGCCAGTTATGGTGGGGACAACAAATTCCGGCTTACTATTACGGAGACGGAAAAGAAGATTTCGTAGTTGCAGAAAACATCGAAGATGCGTTAGCATTAGCAAAAGAAAAAACCAACAACCCGCAACTAACAACCGACAGCTTAAAACAAGATGTTGACGCATTAGACACTTGGTTTTCTTCGTGGTTATGGCCAATGTCTGTTTTCGGTGGTATTATGGATCCAGAAAGTCCAGATTTTAAATATTACTATCCAACAAATGACTTGGTAACGGGTCCGGATATTTTATTTTTCTGGGTGGCAAGAATGATTATCGCAGGTTACGAATATGCAGGCGAAAAACCATTTACAAACGTATATTTGACAGGTTTAGTTCGTGATAAACAGCGCCGTAAAATGTCTAAATCATTAGGAAACTCTCCAGATCCTTTAGACTTGATCGAGAAATTTGGTGCCGACGGTGTTCGTGTAGGATTGCTTTTAAGTGCTTCTGCAGGAAACGATATTATGTTTGACGAAGAATTATGCCTTCAAGGAAAAGCGTTCTCAAACAAAATTTGGAATGCCTTCAAATTGATTAAAGGTTGGGAAGTTTCTGAAACTATCGCACAGCCAGAATCATCAAAAGTAGCAATCGAATGGTACGAAGCTAAATTACAGCAGACTTTGGTTGATATTGAGGATAATTTTGAGAAATACAGAATTTCAGATTCATTGATGGCAATCTATAAGTTAGTTTGGGATGATTTCTGTTCTTGGTTCTTAGAAATGATTAAACCGGCTTACCAACAGCCAATTGATAGCATAACTTTCGCGAAAGCGATCGAAATGTTAGAAAACAACTTGAAGTTATTGCATCCGTTTATGCCTTTCTTGACAGAAGAGATTTGGCAGTTAATTACGGAAAGAACTCCAGAAGAAGCTTTAATTGTTTCGACTTGGCCAGAAGTAAAACCGTTTGATGCAAAATTAATTGCTGATTTCGAAAATTCTATTGAAGTAATTTCAGGAATTAGAACCATCAGAAAAGATAAAAATATTCCATTTAAAGATGCAATTGAATTAAAAGGAATCAATAGCGAAAATGTTTCTACTTATTTTGATTCAATCATCACGAAATTAGGAAACGTTTCTGCTTTCGAATATGTTTCTGAAAAAGTTGATGGCGCTTTGTCTTTCCGTGTAAAATCTAATGAATATTTCATTCCGATTACTGGAAATATTGACGTTGAAGCAGAAATTGCAAAACTGACAGAAGAATTGAATTATACAAAAGGATTCTTGAAATCGGTTGAAGCGAAACTTTCAAATGAGAAATTCGTTAACGGAGCTCCGGAGAAAGTACTTAATTTAGAAAAACAAAAACAAGCTGATGCTTTAGCAAAAATTGCTACAATCGAGCAGAGTTTGGCTGGTTTGAAATAAGAAATATTTCTTTTTATAAGCAGACCTAACAGGTTTTTAAAACCTGTTAGGTCTTTTTTTTATTAGCCACAAATTGCTTCGCCTGTTCGCTTTCGCTCGAGTCGTGGCTAATAAAAAAAATTATTTTACAGGTTCTCTCAGTATTGTTTTTAATTTCTCGGGAGCTGTTTTACGAAAGTCTGAAAGATAAATTTCATGATGCAACCCGTTTTGTTGCAGATTGTTTTCAGTACTAAATTCTAGAATTTTTTTTAGTGTTTGCGGTTCTGTATCAAAAGGGCCAATATGAAGAACCTGAATTACTTTACCTTCTTCCATTTCAAAGAATTCAATTGCTTTGGCTAATTCATTTTGTTTTTTATTGACCGCAATGGCAATAGCTTTTTCGGTTTGTTCTCGAGTTACAAAATCGGGCATTCTAATCATGATTCTGTAATTCCATTCAGCGCGAGGTATTTTCAGCGGAGCTTCATCCATTGAGATTGATGCGTATTTTTCATTATCAAAACTCCACAATGCTTCTAATTTTGGAACAACAAAATCGTTATCCATCGCTTTATTCATAAATTTAATGACATACGCCGTGATGTATAATGCTTGAATTTTTTCTGAAAAATCTTTTCCAGAAGGATCACCTTGACCTGTAATCGATATATAATTCGCTTTTTCTATAAAGACAATTTCGGGGTTGATTTTGGCATTATAATACGTTTTGTCTGTTTTGGTTAAATCTAATTTGCTCATCTTTTTTGTGTTTTGTTATGCAAATTAAATGACATGAAGTGACAACGTTATGTCAGTAGAAGTTCTGTTTTTTTACGAAATTATTTTTTTAATTCTCGTAAAAATTATCTTTTATATAGAAAACGGTATCTATAAATTGGAGAATACCATTTTCTGTCAATACATTTTCGTCGTGAAGATCTTCAAGAATAATTCCTAGGTCAGGATTATAATAATCATTGTTTTTGGTATTTAGAAAACCGTTTACAAGCATAAACTTCTTTACAACTTCTAAATCTGTTGGTTCAGTTGCTTTTACAAAAGGTTGTTCAACAACTGCATATATAATATCTTCGTTTTTGAAAAAGCCTAGTAAATTGTATGCAGTATCTGGAAAAAAGAAGTTATTTAACAATAAATTATTGAAGTAATCTATCCAGGAATTGTAATAAATAGAATCATTAAGTTTGATTACATGCTTTCCATCTTTTAGATAGACTTTTGCTCTGCTCCTTCAGAAAGGTAATCTTCAAGATTAATATCTAGAATCCAAAGATTATTTAATTCTATAAATCTTTCTAAGGTCTCTTTTTCTTGTTTTTTGAAATGCTTGAATTCTTTAGCCATTGTACTTGAGCTTTGGCTTCTTCTAAGGTAACTGGTTGCTGCTTGGATAATTGTTCCATGCTTAACTTTGCTCTTTCCTGAAATGATAAGTTGTAATTCATGTTTCATATTGTTAAATGCAAAAATAGTGCATTTTATTAAAAAACAAAATAAAAGTAAGTTTTGTATTACTTTTGTTTTTTCTTCAAAACTAAAAACAAAGGATAAGAAGCGATCGCAATACCTACAATTATAATAAAGCTTTTTGGATCGCTGTAAATAAATCCAGCAAGTAATGCAATAGAAAATATTAAGGCTATTATTGTGGTCCACGGATACCAGAAAGAGCGGTAAGGTCTTGGTAAATGCGGTTCAGAAGTTCTAAGTTTTAAAAGGGAATAATACGCCAATCCCCAAACGATTATGGAGATAAAAGCGGCGAATGAAAACAAAACTTCAAAAGAACCAATGCAGATTAAAAACAAGCTAAAAAATGACGAAACCAATAGAGCTACTATTGGTGTTCCGCCTTTGTTTACTTGAGTTCCTTTTTCGATAAAAAATCCGTCACGGCTTAATCCGTACAATATTCTTGGAGGAATCATCATAAAGGCATTCAAAATACTGATTAAAGAGAAAATCGAAATTACCGTTACGATTTTAGCTCCGCTTTCGCCAAAAAGAATTTTAGCAACATCAGCAGCGGCAAGATTAGATTTTGCTAGTGTTTCGATTGGCAGTACATGAAAAAATGCGGCATTTACCAAAATATAAATGGCTACAACAAGTAAAACTCCGCTGTATAAAGATTTCGGAATATTTTTGTTTGGATTTTCATTTTCTTCAGCAAAAAAACAAACAGCATTCCAGCCATTGTAAGTCCCGATAATTAGTTGCAATGATTTGAAAAATCCAAAAATTAGTCCGATTTGAAAAACCGAATTATCAGTTTTTATTGGCGGAATTTCAGCTCCAGAGTACATAAAACAAGCCACAACCAAAGCCACAAAACAAATCACTTTTAATAAACTAGTAATCTGCTGAATCAAGCTTCCGTTTTTTACACCACTTAAATGCAGCAATACAAATGCTATCAATAAAGAAATGGATATTACTGTTGAATAATTGGCCAATTGTGGAAATAGAATAATGGTGTATTCGCTTATTACAATACAATAAAAAGCAGGAGGAATGGCATTCACAATATAATCGTACCAGCCAGAAAGAAAACCAGCATATTCGCCCAAAGCTCTTTTAATGTAATTGTAAGATCCGCCAGCTTTTGGCAGCATTGTAGCCAATTCTGAATACGAATTGGCTCCCAATAAAACATATAAACCTCCAAATAGCCATGAAGCAAGAATTAGCCAATAATTGTTTAGCATTTCTGCAATAGTTCCTGGTGTTCTTAAAATTCCAACACCGATTGTTCCTCCAATTAAAACGGCAATATTAAAACTAAGGCCTAAACTTTTTTGCAACTGGTTTTTTGGAGAATCTGACATTTTTGATTTTTTTAGGGAATACTATTGCACGCAAAAATAGTGTTAATTGAATTAGAATTGGACTTAAAATATAAATCCCAAGATTTTCTATTTCAAGAGAAATAGAAAATCTTGGGATAAATCAAAAAAAAAACATCTAATTCAATATTTTAGAACTTGTATCGCAAGCTTGTCATAACCTGACGAGGAGCAATTGGGTTCACACTATAGTTTTCGTGAACTGTATAATTTAATTCGTTTGTAATGTTTGATAATTTGCAAAGTACAGACCATTTTCTCCAAGTATATCCGACAGATGCATCAATTGTAACATAACCTTCTAATGGAATATCACGATCTCTAATCGTTACGGTATATGCAGGGTCAGGTTTAGGATTTGTTGGTGTAGGTTTAACAGCAGTCCAAACATAATCATCATTCCATCCGCCCAAACGGTCTCCAATATAGTTTCCGATAGCTCCAAAAGATAGGCCTTTTAAGACGCCAGCTGACAAAGTATAAAAGAAACTCAAGTTCGCGGTATTTTGCGGTGTTCTTACTACGCGGTCGCCTTCAACAAAACTCCCTTGTGTTCCAGATGTGTTAACGTAACGCATGTCGTTGTAACTGTAACCACCAATAATGCTTAAGCCTTCAACAGGTCTCGCTGTAATATCAATTTCGACTCCTTTACTTTTTGTCCCTCCACCTAAAGTCTTTTTAGTTGTATCTGTATTAAGAGACCCGTCAGTATTAAACTCCGCAGTTTGTGCTAAATTGCTATTTGTGATTTGGTAAACGGTTACATTTGTGCTTAAGGCACCATTCCAGAAATCTTTTTTGATTCCAGCTTCATATTGATCTATAATAGAAGCTTCTAATGGTTGCAAGTCAATTGTTGTTCCTGTATTTGGTGTAAATGAACTAGAGTAACTAGCAAATAATGACATGTCTTTTAAAGGCTGATATACTAATCCTACCTTTGGAGAAAACGCATTATCTAAACGTTTTGGAGCAACAGTTGGTGTTGCTTTTTCAGGATTTCCTGCTCCGGTAGAAGTCTCTTTATATGTTGTTACTTCAGCTTCTTGCCATGACCAACGAATTCCAGCAAGTACTTTAAATTTCTCTGTAATCGAAATTAAATCCTGGAAATAAACTCCAAAACGATTTGTTTCTGTTTTTCCGATTTGTGTTGCTCTTGCATTTGGAATATCATTTCTTTGCGTTGAGGGATCAAAATCAAAAAGATAAATTGTGTCATAAAGACTAGGATCATATTTACCGTTTACTTTTACTTTTTCTTCACTAAAAGCGTAAGTATAAGCTGTTGCAAATGAGTTTTCCCAATCTACACCGGTAAAAATTTGATGTTTTACAGATCCTGTATTAAAGTTTCCTTGTAAGCTTAATTGATCTCCTAAAATTTGCTCTAAGTTTTTTCCTTGAGTTAATCCTCTGTTCCAGTAACCTGGAGTTGGATATATTTTTGTATCATCTAAATTAGATAGTTGGGCTGTAGATTTTTGCGTTCTTTTGTATGTCTGATAAGAACTATTGAAGTTCAGTTTCCAGTTTTTATTGAAATCGTGATTTAATAAAACCGATGCACTAGAAGATTTAGTAGTACCATTTGACCAAAGCGCTCCATAGAAAGCATTGCGAGGCAAGTCTAAGATTTCTTTTCCAATAATTCCAGTTCCAAAATCTGGCGTCCAATCTGCACTTAAATAATCTCCTTGAACCGTGATTTGTGTTTTTGGACTAACAATAAAAAGTAACGACGGATTTACATATACGCGTTCGTTTTTTACAACATCCCTAAAACTTTCTGAATTCTCATAAGAACCGTTAATTCTAAAAGCAATAGATTTATTTAGGCCTCCGTAAAAATCAAATGCTGGTTTATAGTAAGCATAGCTTCCAAACTGCATTGAGATTTCTCCACCGCTTTTGAATTGAGGCGTTTTGGTTACTAAGTTTAAAATTCCTCCTGGCGCCACGTTTCCAAATAATAAGGCAGAACCTCCTTTTAGAAATTCTACTTTATCTAAGCCGGAAACATCAGGGATTGAACCTGAATTATAACGAAAACCATTTTTGAACATATTGTTTGCCGACATGTCATACCCTCTTGAGAAAAAAGATTCTGTAGCACCTCCACGAGCAGAACTTACATATACACCATTAGCATTTTTAAGAACTTCACTTAATCTGATAGCTTGCTGTTGTTCGATAACATCAGAACCAATTACTTGAATGGTTTGCGGATTATCCATTGGTTTTAATCCAGAGCGAACTGCAGTTACTGGTTTCGGTTCTTTTGTTTTAGAGACCACAACCTCGTTAAGAATTTCTCCCTTTTTATTTTTTACAGTGTCAGTAACAGATGAAGTAGTTTCATTGCTTGAATAATCTTGACCGTAAGAGGCAAAACTTAATAATCCTAATGCAAATAGTAAATTATATTTCATGGTATTTATTTAGATTCAATAAAAATTATCGAGTGCAAATATAAAGACACAGACTCTTTAACAGAAAATTATGAACCAATTTTATTTCTTAAATGTTTATTATTTCTTTCTTAAGATTTGCTTAAGAATTTTTTGTTTTTATTTTAATTTAGTATAAATAATAACAAAAAGCCTCGCTCCACAGCGAGGCTTTAAATTGAATTTAAATCTAAGAATGAACAAAAAATTATTTTACTACAATTTGGTAAGTAGCCATTTTCCAGATTTCATCGTATTTTTTTCCGTTGTGTTCACCAGATGATTTATCTGTGTGAGCATATTCTACCATATAATTTCCTGACCAGATAGGCGTAAAAGAAAATTCTCCCTTATCGTTTGTCCACAATTCTTTTTCCCATCCGTTTGGCGCAATTACTTTAATTTTAGCTTCTTTTGCAATCGCTCCGTCATAAGAGGCTACGCCAGTAATTTTAGTATCTTTTTTGGCAACATCTGCATTTTCTGAGAAAACAGCAATTTTATTGGTGTTAGAAGCAATAGTATTTCCTGCTGCCTTATTGCCAACCACAACGTTTGCACTAGAATTGTAATCTAATTTCATCGTGCCATAAACGTCTTTTACCGTATGATGCATTACAATCGTGTAAACCCCATCTTCATCTGGTGTAAAAAACGCTTGGTATTTATTGTCTAGAGCTTTAGAAGTTAATTTAGTCTCTTTTTTTGAAGGAGAAATTACAACTAAAGAGAAATCCTTTAAATCAGAGAACCATTTATCAGCTTTTGTAATGTCATTATCAGAGAACTCTCCAAAGTAAACAGAAATTTCTTGAGCTTTTCCTTTTGTTCCTGTTGCTTTAGTTTCGATCCAAAGCGCATGAGCAAAAAGTTGAGGTGCAGCAAAAAGCATTAGAAATAAAAAGCTTACTGTTTTTAAAGTATTTAATTTCATAAGATCGAGTTTTTAAATTGTTAAATGATATTTTTCACAAACATAAGTTTTATTTAGAATAATTAAAAATAAAATCATACAAAAAAGCACCTCAAGTTTTTATTGAGATGCTTTACTTAAACTAAAACTCTGTCTTAAAATTTAATAGTTAAACTGGCCAGAATATTTGTCGGAGCTTGTGACGTACCCCAGAAATCCCAGTATTTTTCGTTAGTTATATTATTAAATTTAAGACCAACTCTCCATGATGTACGATCATAATAAACAGATCCGTTAAGAGTTGTATAAGAAGGCATATAAAAAGTATTATCTGCTGTAAAGAAATTTTTGTCTACATAATTGGCACCAAGACCTAAACCAAGCCCTTTTAGTTTATTTTGGAAGGTGTAAGAAGTCCAGAAGTTCACCACATTTTCAGGAGAACCTGTCGCTTTATTTCCTTCGATTGATGTGTCAGAAGCTTTTACAATTCTGTTATCATTATAGCCATAACCAGCGACAATGCTTAATCCGTTGATAGGAGTGGCCATTAACTCAAAATCAAAACCTTTACTGACTTGCTTGCCATCTTGTTCTGTAAAACCTGTAGCATTTACTCTTGTCGCATTATCGATTGTAATATTGTAATAACTCACAGAACCAGTCAGTTTTTTATTGAAAGCTTCGGTTTTAATACCTCCTTCATATTGAACTGCATAAATAGGATCCAAAACAAATATCGAAGCATCTGGCTGTGTTACAGGCTGCATGTTTTGAAAGCCATTCATGTAATTTCCAAATACAGAAACTTGGTCTTTAACCAATTCATAAACCAATCCAAGCTTTGGAGCCAAAGCTGTCTGATTATAACCTTCAACGGTTCCTACTTTTTCACGGTCAAAATTATCCAGACGCAAACTCAACATAGCCGAAAGACGATCTGTAAAATTGATGACATCACACGCATACACGCTAAACGTTTTCTGATCTGCAATAGGAGAGGTTGTAAGAACCAGACCAGCATCTACAGCTTTTCTTCTAATAGGAGTAAATGGTGCAGTAACATCAATATTGTCAAGAGTAAAAGTACTTCCTCCAGAAAAGGCACCGCTGTAAAGTCTATAGTTTATACCCGCAAGAAATTTGTGCTTAATGTTTCCAGTAGAAAATTTTCCGTTTAAGTTTTCCTGAATGTTAGTGTAGTTATTATAAATCGGTCCCCAAAGACCAACTCTTCTAGCCACTTGAGTTGGTGAACTCCAAACGGCATAACTCTGATAACTGCGTTCTACATCTTCTCCGACAAATGAAAATACAGTAGTAGATTTCCAGTTTTCTGATATTTCATATTCGGCCTGAGCAAAAACTTTTGTTGCTTTTGTTTTAGCATCATTATCATCATGAAACATAGATTTTCTGTAATCTATCTTTAAGTCATTCGGATTTGTAATTCCAGAATTTGCAGCGTAAGTATTATAAGTGCGTCTTGTATTGTTTACATTATAAAGTTCAGCATCAATATTGAAAGTAAGCTTTTCAGATGCTTTGTAAGTAAGGCTAGGAGCAAAAAGCAAAGCATTATTGAAACCATAATCAAGAAAACTTTTTTCTCTGTTAACAGCCATATTTATTCTGAACAAGACACTTTTATCTTTGTTTAGCGGAGTATTAATGTCAGCCGTTAAACGATTTAAACCATAGCTTCCGGTTGTGTATGAGATTTCGGCAGCAGTAGTTTCGTGTGGTTTTTTAGTCACTAAATTTACCACCCCTCCAAATGAAGATACAGTTGAACCAAATAGAGTTCCAGACGGGCCTTTTAGGATTTCAATGCGTTCTACATTTCCAAGATCAACAGAAGAACGCCCCGAAACCGTTTCCATTCCGTTTCTAGCATTTATTCCTGTAGAAAATCCTCTAAAAATTACGCCAACTCCTCCGGATGGATAACTAATTGAAACTACTCCAGGAGAATTTTGGACAGCACTTCTAATGTCTACCGCAACTTGTTCCTGTAAAAGTTCTTTATGGATTACACTATAAACTTGTGGGTTTTCCAGATTCTTAAGTGGCATTCTAGCAACATAGTCTGTTTTTTTGGACACAATGCTTTTCGGACTGCTAATGATAACTTCTTTTAATTCTTTGTTTGAAACTTTCAGTTGTAAATTAACCGTAGTAGTTTCATTTTCTGTAACCGTAATTTCAGCCTCTAAAGTTTCATAACCAGTTAAAGATACTTGTAATGTATAAGAATTGGCTTTTACTTTATTGAAGTCAAAAGAACCGTCATCATTAGAAACGGTGCCATATTTAGTGTTTTTGAGAATAATATTCACACCAGCAGCGGCATCGCCATCAGATGTTGCAATTGTTCCTTTAATTTTTCCATGGTTTTGTGCAAAGGCAGATAAAAACGAAAATAGAAAGCTGATTGAAAATAGAAAACGCGAAGTTTTCAAACTGAGGTAATTCATTACTATTTTAAATTTGGTTGATAATAATTTTATTTAGAATAAATAAAAACAGTGCAAATGTAGAAATTAAAATAACTTTAACAATTTTATTTTTTTATCATTTATGAATGAAATTGTTAAATGTTGATTTTAGAGCGATTAATCAAAATTCTTATTACGAGTTGTAGTGAGATAAACTATAAAAAGGCTTAATTTTGCAGTCTGAAAAACGATTTCATGATTTTACCATTCTTTAAAAAGATTCAAAATACGCCTCGAGGATATCGTATTGCCAATACCGTTTTTTTCTTTCTTTCTGGTTTTGGTTATTCTTCTTGGGTTTCGAGAATTCCACATATACAAGCTCAATTGAAACTTTCTGAAGCCGAATTCGGAGCTGTTTTATTTGCTTTCCCAATAGGGCTAATGCTTACAATGCCATTTACTGGAAAATTGCTAAATAAATATAGCAGCCGTTATATCATGTTGCTTGGAGCAGTTATGTTTAATGTTGCTTTGTCTTTGCCAGGTTTAGCAGCATTTGTTTGGCAATTGGTCATCATACTTTTATTTTTTGGAGCTTCTCGTAATATTTTCAATTTGTCTATAAATGCACAATCTCTTGAAGTGCAGAAATTATATCCAAAATCTATTATTACGCGTTTTCATGCCGTTTGGAGTATTGCCGTTTTTTCGGGTGCAGGTTTAGGATATGTAATGGTAACGCAGCATATTGCACCATCTCATCATTTATTGGGAGTAAGTATTTTTATGTTGGCGCTGACGGCCTGTTTTTACCCAATGAGTATTCACAACGAACCAGTTCCGGTTAAAAAGAAGTTCTTTTCTATGCCAGAAAAGAATCTGGTAAAATTTGCCTTGATCTGCTTCGTGTCAATGGCTTGCGAAAATACAATGTACGATTGGAGCGGAATTTATTTCGAAAATATATTAAAAGCTTCTCCAAAATTAACCAGTGCTGCATTCGTGTTTTTTGCTTCGGCAGTAACTTTGGGACGTATTTTTGGTGATTATGGCGTAATGAAATTTGGAACTAAAAAAATCCTTCTTTACAGCGGAATTTTAATAACAGCAGGTTTCGGAATTTGTTTTATCATGCCGTATGCTTACCCAACTATTTTCGGTTACGTTTTAATTGGATTTGGGGTTTCTTGCGTAGTTCCGTTGGTGTTTAGCATTGCCGGAAGATCATCTAAATTAAGCACAGGTTCTGCATTAACTTCAATATCTACAATTGGTTATTTAGGATTCTTATTGGTTCCGCCAATGGTTGGTTTTATCTCCGAATATTTAAGCATGAAATGGGCGTTTCTTATTATGGCGCTTTTAGGTATTCTGATGATTTTTATGGTGAATAAGATCGGGGAGAATGAGTAGATTTTTTACATCGGATAAAGTAAGATGCGATTTTATAATTCCCTTATTTTATAATTCTAATAATTGAGAAATCATCTGTTGGTTTTAATCCGAATTCATTTTCTAATGTCTTCAATTTAAAAGGAAACATATCATCCTTTTCAGAGTTTACTTTGTCAATTGTTAAAAATTGAATTACATCAATTTCTTCTTGAGATTTCTTTGGCAGTAATTTTTCGAAAGTAAAAATTCCATCAGTAGAAATACTAATATCATTTAATGTATTGAATGTAATTTTTTGGTTTTGTAAATTGTAAAAAGTTTGAAAATCCTCCGTAAGATGAAAACCTAAATAATCGGGTTTGTTGTCTTGTTCAAATTCCGTTATTTTTCCGTTTATATTTACTAGACCGTCACCAATTACCAACACAAAACCACTTTCTTGTTCTTTGTCAAATAAAAGAATTATTAGCGTTGTCAGTAATTCTTTCTCATCAATCAGCAACTGATTTTTAACAATTCGGAGTTCGCTTAATAGATCTTGTAAAATAAGCTTTAGATTTTCTTCTGGAAGAATAGGTTCTGTCTTTTTTTCAATAAATTCTTTATAACCTTTTTCTATACAGATTTTTTTTAGAATTTTCCCAACTAGTAAAGAAGCAAATTGACTTTCTAAAGCAGTGGTACAGCCATCCATCACAGCGCAAAGAATTTTATTTTTGCCATATTCGCCAACAAATAAATGATCTTCACAATTATTTCGATGGTAATCGCCAATTTGAAGCGATGAATATATTCTCATCTAATATATTAATAGGATTACTAAATTTCTATTTGCTTACTTCTTCGTCATCACAAACTTCTCCGAACTTGGTTTACCGTTCAAATTTCCAGAAATCTCTGCTGTCAAAGTATTATTGGCACCTTTTGTATAAGTGATTTTTTGAGGATAATCGTGTTTCGGATTTTCGAAAACCAATTTTTGTTCTGTTTCAGAAGTAGAAGGGAAGAAAACAGGTTTATCGTCGTTTTGTCCTTTTACAGTTGCTTTGTATGTTAGCGTTTCGCCTAGTTGAGCCAGAATTATTGTTTCAAAATGCAAAGTGTCTTTTCCTTTAATGAAATAAGAAGAAGCACTGAAAGTACTGTCATTTAACTTTTGCCAGTTTTCAGATAAAACGCCTTCAGGAGATTTATTTTCCCAGTTCCCAATTAACCAGTCGGCTTTTTTGATTTTATCTTTTTCAACTGTTTCTTTTTTCTGGCAAGAAACTGCGGCTAATACAAGAGCTAAAAGAGTAATTTTCTGAAACATATTTTTTGATATTTTGGTTTGGTAATGTGGTACTAATGTATGAAATTTTTTTTAGCCACGAATTCACGAATTTTTCTTGATAAACGGAATGGAAGTTTTCTGTGAATTTTTCGAATTATTATTGAAAGCAAAATTATTTTTAGCCACAGATTGAGCGGATTAAAATGATTTTGTCTCACGCAGATTTAGCAGATTTATTTTGTACTATGCATTATAAAAATTGTCAAATCTGCTAAATCTGCGAGAAAAAATTTGTGCAATTATTGGTAAAATGCACAGAGTAAAGAATCATTTTAATCCGTTCAATCTGTGGTAAATAATATTAACACAATAATCTTTAAAAATTAATTCGTGAATTCGTGGCTAAAAAAAACTTAAAAGCTTTCACTCAAAATAGAATACACCAATTCCTTAGTTGGTTTTTGGTCTTTTAATTTTGCACGAACTTCATCAAAAGTAACCTTAAAATCACAGCCCGATTTGTATTCGGCACAGCCATAAGCCGTTTTGCCTTTTAGAATAGTCCCTTTTTTGCATTTCGGACACATCAAAGCATCTGAACTTTCTTTTGCTTCGGTTTTTTTATCTGTTTTCTTTGGCTCTAATTTCAGTTTGTAATTTTCCTCAAAACGAATTAAACCTTCAACAGTTCCAGAATCAGTTTTGAAACCTTTTATATTTACAGTTGAACCTTTTTGAACCAATCGTAAATACTGGCTTTCTGTAATTTTTTTATCGTGAAAAACAAAAGGCAATACAAAATCGCAACCCGATTTGTATTTGCTGCATCCAAAAGCCGATTTTCCTTTCAGTATATTTCCTTTTTGACATTTCGGACAAGTTTCTGCAGAAATTCCAGAAGCTTTCTTTTTCTCTTTTTCAGCTTTTACAATAGGTTTCTGAATCGTCGCAGCATGAGAAATGTTCGCGCGTTTGGTTTCGCTTCGAACTTCATATACCAAAGCTTCCACCATATGTTTCATGTTTCTGATAAACGCCGCAGCGGTGAAAGTTCCTTTCTCAATATCTTTTAGCTGTTTTTCCCATGTTCCGGTAAGTTCAGCCGATTTTACCAATTCGTTCTGAATCGTATCAATCAATTGAATTCCAGTTAAAGTGGGTAAAACCTGTTTTTTATTTCGAACAATATATTGGCGCTTGAAAAGCGTTTCGATAATATTGGCACGAGTTGACGGACGTCCGATTCCGTTTTCTTTCATCAGTTCTCGCAAATCTTCATCGTCGACCTGTTTTCCTGCGGTTTCCATGGCACGCAGTAAAGTCGCTTCGGTAAACTGATTGGGCGGTTTGGTTTCTTTTTGAAGAAACGACGGTTCATGCGGCCCTTTTTCGCCCACAGTAAAACTTGGCAATAAATCAGGTTCTTTTTCCTTCGCATTTGGATCTTCAAAAACAACTCGGAAACCTTTTTTCAAAATTTCTTTTCCTGTTGCTTTAAAAGTCACATCGGCAGCTTTTCCGATTACGGTTGTATTGGCAACCAAACAATCATCATAAAAAACGGCAATAAAACGTCTCGTAATAATATCATAAACCTGCTGTTGATTGAACGGCAGATTGTTTTGAACTCCCGTTGGAATAATCGCGTGGTGATCGGTTACTTTTTTATCATTAAATACCTTTGGCGATTTCTTGATTTTTTTCTCCAAAACGGGTTGAGTCAGTTCTGCATAATTAGTTAATTTCTGCAAAATGCCAGGCACTTTCGGATAAATATCATTGGGTAAAAAAGTCGTATCTACTCTGGGATAAGTAATTACTTTCTGCTCGTACAAAGTCTGCGCAATTTTCAGCGTTTCTTCCGCTGAAAATCCAAATTTCTGATTGCAATATACCTGCAAACCGGTTAAATCAAAAAGTTTTGGAGCATATTCGTTTCCGTTCTTTTTATCCACAGAAACAATTTCAAAATCACTTTCTTTTACTTTTGCGGCTACAATTTCTCCGTCTTCTTTATTTAGAAACCGACCTTCCTCATAGCTAAAAAGTGTTTCTCTATACAATGTCTGCAATTCCCAATACGGCTGAGGCTTAAAGTTCTCGATTTCTCTAAAACGATCTACAACCATTGCCAGCGTTGGCGTTTGCACGCGCCCAATAGACAAAACCTGTTTGTAGCCGCCGTGTTTTACGGTATACAAACGTGTGGCATTCATGCCCAATAGCCAGTCGCCAATGGCTCTGGAAAATCCGGCGTAATATAAATTATCGTAATTGGCTGATGGTTTTAAGTTTTCAAAACCTTCTTTGATGGCTTCAGTTGTAAGTGACGAAATCCATAAACGTTGAATCTCGCCTTTGTAATTCGCCTCGTTCATTACCCAACGCTGAATCAGTTCTCCTTCCTGTCCAGCATCCCCGCAGTTTATGACCACTTCGGCTTTTTCGAAAAGGCTTTTAATAATTTTAAACTGTTTCTGGATTCCTGAATTCTGAACCACTTTGGTTTCAAATTTTTCAGGAAGCATTGGCAGATTATTCAGATCCCAGCTTTTCCAGTGCGGTTTATAATCGTTGGGTTCTTTTAAGGTGCATAAATGCCCAAAAGTGTAGGTCACAGCATAGCCATTGCCTTCGTAATAACCGTCGTGCTTGGTATTGGCGCCTAAAACAGATGCAATTTCACGCGCTACACTTGGTTTCTCAGCAATACAGACCTTCATTTTTTCCTTTCTTGATTAATAGGCGAAAGTAGGGAATTTTGAAGAAAGGGGCAAAGGTTGTTAGTAACAAAGAGACAAAGGTATTTTATCATACGCTTTTATTATAAAAATTGAAGTTGATCTAATGCATTCTTTTTTACTTCAATTGGGCAAGAAAACAGGGATATTTTTTTGAATGAAATATTTAATAATAAGAAAAGAAGTAAGAGGATAAATTTTATAACTTCGGCGCTTAATTCGATCCTACTATAGTAATACTACAACCAATAAGAAATATGAATATCAATCAGTTTAAAAAGTTCTTTTATTGTTTTTTTATTTTATTATTATTTATTAATTGCTCCAATGACGAAGATCCAATTCCTGAAAATGCAGTATTCGAGCCACAAACCGAATTAATAAGTTTAGAAGGAAATCAAAATCAGTTAGAGGTACATTGGAAACCTGTTTTCATAGAAAAATTTAAGAGTTATAAAGTCTATCGATTTGATACTTATAATAATGAATCTTTTATACCAGAAGGAGTTGTAGGTTTGGGAGAGCTTGTATTTGAAGCTACAAATAATAGGACTACAAGTTTTATAGATACAAAAGTGCCCTATAATTCTTTTGTAATGTATGCTGTTGTTACGGAATACTTGAATGAAGAAAAGAATGTTATAGCTGTCGTAAGTAAAAACCATTTATCTTTCGAAAATAAGGATTTGTCATTTGCAATTACATCTGTAGAAAAGTCAGCAGATGGGAGTTTGAAAGTAACCTGGGATAAAGACTCTAATGCTGGTTTTGAAAGTTATAAAGTTTATGCCTTGAGTAGTCCGTTTTTATCTCATGAAGATGTTATGAATGATAAAAACAAACTTAAGAGTATTACTATTCAAAACGAAAATAGTATTTCTGATACTGCTCAATATACAGATCAAATAGTATATTATGCCGTGTCTAAAGTTATAAATGGAAAAACAATTTGGAGCAAAAATTTAGGATTGATAGATAATCCTAGAAGTTTGAAATTTAGACCTGGGCAAACATTTAAAAATCCATACGTTGAAAATGAGATGATCATTATTAATAATGAAGGCGAAATTGTGTTTTACGATATAAATTCCCTCACCAGTACTAAGATTTCAACAAATGGCTACATATTCTTTTGCTCTATTGGTGAGTATAATGGAGTGAAAGACTTATATGTTCCAAGTATAAATGGAAATGTCTTTTTAGTAGATTTAAAAACACATCAGATTAAGAAAACTATAAATCTTAAGACAGATTACAATATCTTAACTGCAATTCCAATAAATGGACACATCTTATTTATAGAGAAACACCCTTATGCAGACATTGGAGGTCTTTTTGTTTATAATGTTGAAAATGATAAGGTTTTAAATAGAAATGGTTCTTTTGGCGCTGCTTCAAATGCAAAATTATTTTATGGAAAAGATAATTATTTTTTCATTTTAGATAGTGATGGACGTGAATATGGAAGTTCGTCGGCAATTAGAAGACTGAATATAAACGGAGATCAAGTCACTACAGATCTACTTTGGAATGAATCTGTTGCCGACAGTAGATTATTTGCTTTGTCAGAAGATAAAAGTTTCTTTGTAAGCACTAATTTTGGTTTTCAATCAGATGTTGATTATGAAAATTTTACAGAGGTTACAACCAAAAGTTACTCGTCGACTCTTAATTTGGCAGATGCTAAAATTACTTCAGACAATCGTATTTATTTTGCAGTTCCAGGTGAAGGACGTATCAGTGTTTTTGAAAAAAATAATTTTAGTTCGCCAGTAAAAGAATACAAAACTAATGGAGGAGCTTTGTTTCTTGAGGTTTTTGACAAACAAATAATTTCCTTAAATCAATGTCCTAATACTTGCATTTTAGAAACTACTGCAAAATAGAATAAGTAAATAAAAGCAAATTTTCGGCAACAGCATACCACATGGTTCCTTGCTTTACTTCGTAAAAGTATTTCGAAATAAAGCTATATTCTTTATAGCGATAAACAAGCCATTGTTTTTGAGATTCCTTCAAAGTTTCAAAGGCTTCTTTTGGGAGTTTCGTTTTCAATAAATTGTAATATTTGTTCAATTCTTTGTCCCAAGATTCACGAGCTTGTATGGTGCAATTGCACATGTCGGCATTAGAAATATTGTCTTTATTAAGATATTTTGATTCTAAAACATCAATTGGATTCTCTTTTTTGGTTTGTGAAAATGTAACAATTGATAGAAGAAGAAAAATCAAAACAAATATTTTTTTCATTTTATTTATACTTTAAAAATATCAATTCTTCGCATCCAGAAGATTTCCGATTCTAAAAACTGAAGTTTGGTCTTGACTATTTTATCGCTTTTGTCTCTCGGATTTTTGACGATAAATCTTGCCGTAGAATTTGTAAAATCTAAAGTATATTTTTGGTCTAAATCTGTTTTTTTATCGGAAGAAAAAGTAATCAGATTGTCTTTTGCGCTCCATTTTCCTTTTCCGTATAAGTTTCCTTCTTCTGGGTTTCCGCCTTGTATATTAGAATAAGAATGAAACTCAAATGTTCCGTCTGGATTTAAAGTCAGTTTATATTCAATTTTATGATTTTCGCTGGAAAGAGAACGAGTATAATCGCCAACAAACTGATTGGATTGTGCCAATAAATTCAAGTTTAAAATTAAAAGTAATGCCGTTATTGTTAGCTTCATTGGTTTTGTTTTTCGTATAGTTTTAAGAGTTTTTTCAAAAATAAATGGTTTAAAATCAAAATCCTTACGTAAAACCGTATTGTACATTTTATATTTTTTTTATTGTAAGAAAAAAATGTATCTTGCTAAAAGATTAGAATTGATACTACAATGATCACTGCAAATTTTTATTTAACAAACAGCCGTCTGATGTGCTTAATATGCACATTGCTGTATTTGCATGACGATACTTTCTTAAAAAGCTCAAAAGAGTTTATTTCTTTAGCCCTGTCACAACTCTAGGCAGGGGATTCTTTTCTATTTAATTTTTATTTATTTAATCTCATTTATTCCGGATATGATATCGTTGAATATGCCGTTTTGCGTGCTATTCACTGTAGAGTTGTGTCATGTCTTAGAAAGAATGAAACACACAAGAAAGTCATGTCACAACATATAATTTTAACAACAGGAACATACGATTTAATTAAAGATCACGTAAGGAGAAAAAAAGTAACCGCTCAAGAAGAAGAACTTTTATTAGACCAACTAAAACATGCTACGCAAGTATTGCGAAAAAATCTGCCTGAAGACGTAGTTTCGATAGATCGAAAAGTGACTTATAAAGATCACATCAAAAACGAAGAAAAAACAATTCTTCTTGTTGGTCCAGAAAAAGCCAAAGTGAGTAAAAATAAAATTTCGGTTCTTTCAGATGAAGGAATTGCCATGGTGGGCTACAAAGAAGGCGATATTATTGAATGGCCTGCTAAAAAAGGAAATCTTAAATTAGAAATTCTTAAAGTAGAGGAGTAATATACATATTGTTAGTTTTCGTTTTAAAGTCAGCAACAATCCCAAAAGAGTTTTTCTTTTGGGATTTTTTTTGAAATAATAGAAAGTAAATAATAAGTAAATAATAAGAGAATTACTTCAAAAAACGTTCATTGAAAGCTTAAAATAATTAAATTCGTTCTTCTTAATTTAATCATAACCAATTATAAATGAGTATGAAACAAGCTGAAACTATAGACGAGGTAATTCTATTATTAGATCAAATAATAGAAAAATCAAAAATAGACCAAAGCAATTTAGGTTTGTTTGCCATTCTGTATCGCGAAGTTACGGTAAGAGTAAAAGAAGGTATTTTGGCTGGTTCTTTTCAGAACGGAGAGCGAATGGAAAAACTCGATGTTATTTTTGCCAATCGATACCTGAAAGCGTATTATCAATATCAAGCCAAAGAAAAACCATCTGAATGCTGGGCATTTGCCTTTGAACAAGCTGAAAAGTTCTGGCCTATTGTATTGCAGCATTTATTGCTCGGAATCAACGCGCATATAAATCTCGATTTAGGAATTGCCTCGGCAGAAGTCAGTACAGTCGAAGACATCGAAGATTTAAAACATGATTTTGACCACATAAATTTTATTCTTAGCGATTTGGTTGGCGGTGTCGAAAAGTGCTTGATCAAAATTTGGCCAACACTTACGTGGATATTAAAATTTACGGGCAAAGTAGACAATTTCTTTATAGATTTCAGTATGGAAACGGCGAGAAACGGTGCATGGAAATTTGCCAACGAATTTGTAGCAGTTCCAGAAAACGAAAGAGAAGCCTGTACGAAATTAAGAGACCAGAGAATAACCGAAGTCGCCCGATTGGTTTCGAATCCTGGATATTTTGTAAGCGCCATTTTCAAATTCATTCGTTTATTTGAAAGAGGGACTGTTGCCCAAAAAATAATCGACATGCAGATTATGGAAGAGAAAAATATGGAATGTGTTGTGGCGTGATGAATTAGGTGTTAAAAACAATAAGCAACATTACAAAACTTCCTAAAGCGATGACTCCAATCATATGATTTCGATCGCTGTTATCATCTCTTTTTTTGATACTTCCGCCTGATGACCAGAAACTTGAAAATGTTTTAAAATCATTTTGGTTGGAAAGCGTCCATAAATTGTAACCAAGAAATCGAACCGAACCTCCTAAAAACTCCAAAATAATACGACCCGATGTTATTTCTATTAAATCCATTATTTAATTATTAATCATAGGATTCAAATTCTCATCTTTATTTCTCAAATCCAATCCGCCCTCGTAAACCGATTTCAGATTGGTCAAATAAAAATGCCAGCCGTTTGAACAGCCTAGCCTGATATATTGTTTCGAATTATCGTCTGTTGGAATGTTATGATGGCGAAGTTCTACAATTGTATAACCGTTTTCTTCACTCAGTTTTATATCTACCAGACATTTTCCTTCAAAGGTAAACTGCAATTGGTCTTTTCCGTTGGCAGAAGTGATTTTTCCTTTCATAGCATCATCGTACAAATACCAAAGCCATTCATAAGCATTGCCTCCCGAAACATTTTGATCTTTGCTGATTGGTTCTAGATTCGCATCAAAAAAAGATACTTTTTCTAGAAACCATTTTTCTAGTTCGTTCGCGATTGTCCAAGCATTGTAAATGTCGTTGAGTGGCGCTTTAACGGCTATTTTTTTGGTGAAAGAAGTCCAGTCGAAGTTTTCCATGATTTGAGTTTTAGTTTAGTTTTTCTAATTATTTCAGCTTGCTAAACTGTTTTTTAGAATCGTTCGTCAAGGCCATTACCAACGCAAATCGGCACTATTGGTTTTTGATATAATCAAATATATAAATTTCTTACTAACACTGATGTAATAAGTTGGCTTTTAAAGTCTGTGTTTGTAAAGTTTTATCCCCTGTGCTAGCGCGAGCGCCTTGCTCGCGCCAACGGGAGAAGATTATTTTATAATTGTTTTGAGTTGTAATTTAAAACCTTCAAGTTTGATTAAATAATATGTGGAAAATAGTAATATCCATCCCATGAAAGTTAAAAATAAATTGGTTAATGAATTTCCTGTAAATTGTAAATATTGACATAAAAAACCGAAGAATAAAAGCAGAATAAAATTATACAGAATCGCATTTTTTAGACTCATTTTGATACAGCCTGTTAAAAAATTCCAATTTTCAAGATGATCTCTAATAATAATTTTTGAAGGATTAGATAAATCAATTACCACATTTTGAGAAAAATCAAGAGTTACAGTAATAGTACTGTTTCTCAATTTGTATTTATAGTTGAATTTCTCTAACATTTCTACAGTTTTATTTAACTCTATATTTATCATTGTTGCTAGTTTTTTATTTCTTAAAGATTTATCGATTCTTCTTCGTAAGGAACTGCTTCATAAGGTATAGCTTCATTAACAAATAGTGAACAAATGCCTCCAGCGATTATCGACATTGGACCGCTGTAAACAAACATTAAAGCTCCCATTGTATCAGCAACAATTGCTTTTGATCCTGGTTGGCTATTTGTTTTTTTTGTTGGATTGCTTTTAGAAGTCCAATATTGATTTGAACTTTTCAATACATTTTCAAGTACTACTAATTCATTTTGCTCATTTACTGTTAAGGTACTAGTTGTTTTCGATAAATAATTGACTTTTTTGAAATTTTCAATTGCAACCATACATTGGTTGTAATTCATATCATCTTCAATTATGTTGTCAACCAAACTTCCTAAACGTTTTGATACTTTATTGGAAGCATATAATTCCTCTTTTTTTGAATTCCAAAAAGAATACATGTCAAATTTTTTTGGATCAATGTCCTGAAATGCAAGCTTTACCTCATTTGTATCCATATTTTTAAATTGTTCTGGATATTTTATTTTAAGCTCAGCCAACATTTCGTCTATTATCAAACCAGTTGTTTTTCCATCAATTCCTTTATATTTTTTATAGTATAAATCTAAAGCTTCATTATGATAAAAACCATAATCAGTCAAAGGAATCTCAATCTTTTCTTTTGCAGAATTCGAATCTTTGGAATCTTGTTCTTTTGAACAACTCACAAATAAAGCATTTGCAGAAACAGCTACGAGTAAAAAAATAATTCTTTTCATTTTTATTGATATTAAAGTTAATACAATGAAATGCTTCTTGATTCAGTTTGGATATAGAATTTCTATGAAGCAAATGGAGAATTAAATTTTTATTTTGGAAGATTCATTTTGCGCCTGAAGTAGTATTTGGCGTTAATCTTTTATAGAATGAATTGTTTTTATTCTGAATAGAATTATAAAAGTAAGTAAAAGATTACTATTTTGCAAATTAAATATACTTAAAGTTTATTAACACTTTCCGATAGCGCGGATTTGAATCCGTGCCCACAAAGATTGGCTTTAAATTATTTGTACTGTGTCTTGCTGTTGCGGGCACGGATTGCAAATCCGCGCTAACAGGTTACTTTTCATTCACAATTCTATTAATTTTTTCAAGAATATTATTTGCATTCTCAATAGTTAACCAATCAATAATTCTTATTGTCTTAGAACTTTTTTGAATAACAATCGAATAATGTGATTTTGAAAATAAATAATTTAAGCGCACACAATATTTAGTCCTTTCGATTCCCAGATTTAAAATGCTGATTTTTTCAATTTCAGAAACTTGATATTCTTTTGGTTTACTGAAAAGACGGTTTTTATTCGTGACTTTTATTTTTTCTACTGAGATTTCTAAGATAACTTTTCCAAAAGTATTCCATAGCCAAATATTAAGGAATATAATAAAGAACCCTAAAAAAGGAATTAATAATATAATGTAATGTAAAATTGAAAGGAGATAAGTGTTTTCAGCTGATGTGATAGGCAGAATAATAAACATTATAAGAATCAAAATTAAAAGACCAAAAGGAAGAAAGATTGCAATGAAACAATTTGGTTTATTTTTAATTGTTATAATTTCTGTCATTTAATTTTATGAGTTTTGATTGTGTGCATTAGCATTACGTTCATGTCAGAATACTTTATAAGGCTTATCCACTTAGTTTTGTCATTTCGACGTTAGGAGAAATCTTCGCAAGTAGCTCCGCAAAGATTATATGATCTTATTGTTAAATTTTAAATTCTCCTAGGACTATAAACACTTTGATAAATTCCATTATTTTAAAGGATGATTTTTCTCTTTTTTTTCAATTCCAACTTTATATAAGTCGTCATCAAAACAGCTAATTATGGCATCTAAAAAAGCTCTGCCTGCTGCACCTCGTCCAAATACATCTGCGGGAAAACATCCAGCAAAATTAATTTCATAAACCAAATATATTGTTTCGCCTTTTATTGTAGAAAACCAATCCGTTATAAATTCAGCATATCTTCGAAGTTCTTCTTGCGCATATTCATAATTTTCTATTGGGAATTGATTTGTATCTACTTTCCAAAGCAAGTGAGAATAATATTGGTTTAGTTTATCTTTTTCAGGATAATTATCAACATGATAGACTTTCAATTCAATTAAAGCATATTTGTCATGTTTTCTACAACAGCCAATTCCATCTAATGTTTCGAAGTTCCAATCTCTTAGTTTATCGATGATTTTAGATAAAGACTCTTTACCATGAACTAAATTATATAGTTGTACCATTTTGATGTTTTAAATATCGGGATGATCAAATAAATCTAATTTCGTTTTCTGAAACTTTTTCAAATAAATGTTTGTATTTACTTGAAGATATTGATGTTCTTAGTTGAATTTGCTCGCTTAGAGTAATATTTCCTTTTCTTTCTGGAAATAAATTCCTCTTTTCAATTTCCTTAGCAATTTCATCAAAAGAAGAAGTTCGATTGGCTTTCTTTATCAGAACTAAAATGATTGCTTCATGTAATGTGATTAGATTTTTCATAAATTTCCTTTTGCTAATTACAAATCCTTAATCAATTCACTTGGATGAATTTTTAAAGCTTGTGCAATCTTAAACAAAGTGCTTACTTTCATTTCTTGCGAACCTTTTATATATTTTCTTAAATTTTCTACATCCATTTCAGCATCATGAGCAACTTCTCTTGGCTTTAATTTATTGCCATCAATCAAATCTTTTATCTTAATTCCTAGCTCTTTTACAACTTCTGGAATTTCGCTTTTTCTTTCTCTTTTCATAGAAATGAAATTACAAGTAATGGATTGTTTTGATATGATTGTTAAAAATCGATTGTTTTCAACCGAAATTTTATATATTTGTTTGAAATTGTAAAATAAATCTTATATGAAAATAGAAATGCAAAATAAAGAAAGAGCGGAAGAATTATTGGAATTAATAAGTAAAGGAAGCTACTTCAGCAAACTAAAACCAGAGCCAAAAGAAACCAACTCGTTTTCCATACCGCTAAAAGTATCTTCTTATAACGAATTAAATCTAATGGTTTCAGATTTGCTAAAAGCAAGTATTATTTTGCTTAATCCTGATGCAAACGGTTTGTCGAGTTTTACAAAAGACAATAATGTCAATGTAATGACTTTGCTTGAAATTGCCTTGCAGTTATTGCCAGAAGATGAAATGGAGTTGTTGGATGAGGTTTGTAAGATTCAGTTATAAACATGTACGATAGCGCACCATATGAAAGAAGTTAAATATGTTAATTTATTCTAGAAAAATATTGGTGTTTTTTATTCCATTCGCTTAAACATATTTTTCTATCAATTTCAATATCAATTTTCCAACTTGGTTCAGAAACAATTGTGCTATTAAAAGAATGGTCAAATGTTAATATGAAATTATTAAAAAGTATTTTACGCTCATGAATTTTGGTTAAATCATTAGTTGATTTTAATACAAGATTTCTTCCAAGATTTTGTTTAAGGTCGTTTTCAATTCGTATGAATTCAGTCCTTCTAAATTGATTGCTTCCAGTGATAGCATTAAAATAGTGAATTGATTTATGCTTCAAAAAGTGAAAATAATTGCTTTCGGAATATCTATTGTAAATCAAAATTCGACTAATTTTTTTAGGAAGTTTAAAAACGTTCTTAATTAAATTTTGAATTTCTGTGTTTGAGGCAAAATTATAATAATGAAGTGAGATAATGTTGGATATCAATAATTCAAAAATTAAAAACTCTTTGTTTAAATTTTGTTTGTTTTTCTTAGAATATTGATAGTGAATTATATTTGGACTTTCTCCAATCGAAATTGCATATAAACAATCCAAAGAGTCAATATTATCAGTGTAGATTTTTTCGTAAAAATTTTCGTAGGTATTTTGGAGTTCGTTATCAACGTAATTAACTACAGTTCTATTTTTATCTGATAATTCTATTATTAAAGCCTGTATTAAATCATTGTTGTCAAAATACATTTCTAATAATTCTAAATAATTAGATGTAATTAAAACATCAATATTTTCATTAAAAAAAATACAATTTATGTCGCTAAATACTTTGTCTCTAGAATTTGAAATATATTTTTCAAAAATATCAAGTGATGGTAAAATTGTCATATTTATAGAAGTGCTTTTACTAAATTATAACTATTATCATAGAAACCAGTTGGAAAATTAGGAGTCAATTTTCCATTTCTATCAATTTGATGGCTAGTAATCTCAAATTTACTTTCAGTCCTTCTGAAGTAATGAATTGTAATGTCTTCAGGTTTTAAATTATATTCTTTCTTTTTTATTAATATTTGTAGTTTTCTAATTATATGCTCGCTATGTGTTTCAATATAATACCTATTTTTGTCACCGATGCTGAGTAATGTATCAATAAATTTCGACTGCAAAGAAGGGTGTAAATGTACTTCTGGTTGTTCTATTAATAACGTTTCTATATTGTTTGTAAAATTTTCAGATAGAATCGCTTGAAAGAGAATCGGTAATTGTAATGATACACCATAACCTACATCTGTAATATTAGCCCAAAATCCTTTTGTTTTAACATTTAATGTTAAAACTGGAAGGTCTTTGTTTTTTACTATTTCTATCTCTTCAGCTATTCCAGATTTTTGAATTGCCTCATTTAATGAAGCAATCTTTTTATTGAATTCTTTTTGAGATAAATTAGGGTCACCTAAAATATTGATGAATTTTTCAATATCAATTAGTTTGTAATTTGATTTTGTATCTTCTTGGAAGTATAATCTTTTGGGAGAATTTCCGATTGGATTTACGAATCGAATACTATCGATGTATTCTAAGCAATAGTTTTGAAAAATTAGAAGGAAAATAATTTTATAAAAAATTTCACTTTTGTTTTCTATTTCTAGTGAAAACACCTTTTTTCTTATTTCCCCATCAAATAAAGTAAAAAAGCCTTCTTTGTAGGCAAGGCAATCTTCCATTTCAAAATCTATATTATCAAACTTAACAATAACTTTAGACGATAGCTCTCGTTGCGAATAATAAGCATCGACTTTTTTGCTCTGAATTGTTATTTTACCAAATGCATTATTGCTTATTACGGTATTGATGCTTTTATGATTGTTTAAAAAAGAACTTATTGTGAATTTTATCGACGTTTCGGTTTTATTTTCTGAAACTGAATTTAGAAGTTCTAAGATTGTTTTATTTTCAATTTTAGCATCTTCCTTTTCAAATGTATTCACAAAATTCAAAAAATACTCAAAATATTTTGTAGTATCAGAGAAACCAAAATTAATTTTTTTTGTTTTAATTTTATTTTTTACAACTTCCTGATAATTTCCTAAATCAGTATAATCTCCACGAAGTTTTAAGTTGCTTTCTAGAGGAGAATCAATTGTTTGTTTTAGCGTTAAAAGAAACTTAAGTAGTGAACTCTTTCCACCACTATTTTCTCCGATTAAAATATTTATTCGTGAAAAATCTAAATGTTGATTATCAAAATTTCTAAAGTTATTAATATTTATTTTCATGATGATATGATTTTAGAAAGTCATAAAAAGATAGAAATGATTTGTGTAGCTTTTTTGATTAGCTCATTTTGATATTTCAAATTTAATTAACTATCCATAAAATTAATTATTCTAGTGATGTAAATAAGATACAATATTTTAATTCAAATAGATATTAATGTTTTTTAGTGTATTCTCGATTCTAGAACAAACATCGTATTTAATTTGAACGTATCCGTAGGTAAAAACACCTGATTATTTTGTGAAACAGAAAATTTATTTAATTTCCTTCAACATCGTAAGCAACTCAGGAATTTTCCTTACTTGTGTTTCTGTCCAGAAGTAATGTCCATAATCTGTAACGCCATTATCTTTTAGATAGATTGATATTCTCCTTGAGTTTTTTTGAATATAAAAACTAAACATTATTTCTTTTGAATTAAAAATGTATGTTGTTGATTGATTTTTTTCGGTTTTATCTTTAAGATTTGGAATAACATATTGTTCAATAAACAATATAAATTCGTCAACTTCATTTAAATCTATCCATGAAGATTTGAAATCATTATGATTTGATTGATATTTGAGAAGCATATCCATTTGTAATGATTTTATTTTTCTATTAGATTTCAAATCAATTATTTCTATTGGAAAGAAAGAAACTGCATCATCAATTCCAGATTTAAATTCTGCTTTTACATTCCAATCTTTATTTATTTGAGTAATTTCTGCATTTTCAATAAATTGGCGGGCTTCTGAATTCTTATCTTGAGAATAATTTTTCGTTATTGCAAATAGCAACAAGAATATGGTAAAAAATTTTTTCATTTTTTTAAGTTGTGGTTGTTAGTTACTTTTCAAAACTAAGAACATAAATGCTAAATACATTACGGAAAACCGTAAACATAATTATGAAAACCGAAAGCCATAGCCCTGATAGAAGTGGAAATCCTTTTGTGCCGGGGTTCGGCACAAAAGATTGTAACGGATAGCAGGAAACAGCTCCTAAAAATCATTACAATTCCACTAAATATTCAGCTTAAATTCCGCAAAAAATGAACACTAGAATTTTCGATAAAAATTTTGTAATTTTGCCGTCCAATAAAAGGAATTAGAAAATGTTAGATAGACTTCAATATGTAAAGCAGCGTTTCGATGAGATTTCGGATTTGATTATTCAGCCGGATGTTATTTCTGATCAAAAACGTTATAAGCAGCTTAACCAAGAATATAAAGGGATAAAAGCGCTTGTTGAAAAGAGAGAAGAGTACATCATAGTTTTAGCAAACATCGACGAAGCAAACGAAATTATTGCTGACGGAAGTGATGCTGAAATGGTGGAAATGGCCAAAATGCAATTGGATGAAGCAAAAGAACGTCTGCCAGAGTTGGAGGAGGAAATCAAATTTATGCTTATTCCTAAAGATCCTGAAGATGCGAAAAACGTAATGGTGGAGATCCGCGCCGGAACGGGTGGGGATGAAGCGAGTATTTTTGCAGGTGACTTGTTTAGAATGTACACGAAATATTGCGAATCTATGGGATGGAGATCATCTGTTGTAGATATGAACGAGGGTACTTCTGGAGGTTTCAAAGAGATTATTTTTGAGGTTACTGGAGAAGATGTATACGGAACTTTGAAGTTTGAAGCGGGTGTTCACCGTGTACAGCGTGTTCCGCAGACAGAAACTCAAGGGCGTGTGCATACATCGGCTGCAACGGTTATGGTTTTACCAGAAGCTGAGGAGTTTGATGTTCAGGTAGATATGAACGATGTTCGTGTAGATTTCTTCTGTTCGTCTGGACCTGGAGGACAGTCGGTAAATACTACGAAATCGGCTGTACGTTTAACGCACATTCCAACAGGTTTGGTGGCGCAATGTCAGGATGAGAAATCGCAACACAAGAATAAAGATAAAGCTTTGATGGTATTACGTTCTCGTTTGTACGAAATGGAATTGGCCAAAAAACAAGAGGAAGATGCTAAAAAACGTAGTTCTCAGGTAAGTTCTGGAGACCGTTCGGCAAAAATCCGTACATACAACTACGCGCAAGGCCGTGTAACCGATCACCGTATTGGTTTAACGCTTTACGATTTAGGAAATATCATGAATGGTGATATTCAGAAAATTGTTTCTGAGCTTCAGTTGGTTAATAACATGGAGAAATTAAAGGAAGCTTCAGAAGTTTACTAACGTAAACTTCTTAGATGCTGAGATTCTAAGATTCTAAGACGCTGAGACACTAAGTTTCTAAGCTTTACTTTAACACATAAAAAAAACATCATCACTTTGTGATGCTGTTTTTTTTATGATTTTGAGTTTCAATAATAAAATAAGATTCGAAGAATCTAAAACTTAGAAACTTAGTGTCTTAGCATCTTAGAAGCTAAAAAAAACTATACTCCTAAAAATACTCTCGTATATTCAAAACATTTATATAGATTCGAGTAAACGTATACACCATTTTTTATTACTATTTCGCTAAGCTTTTCCATAATAATTAAATTAAGTTAACAATTACTCTCTTGATGGTTCATATTGAGAATCTTCTTCTTCACCTTCAGAAGATTCATGATGAAGTTTCGAAACCAGATTGGTGACAATGAGCTGAACGAGAGAGCCCAAAACGCCTTTGAACATCGAATCGCCTTTTCCGACAATAAATCTTTTGGCTAGATAACCAATTCCGATACTGATTGCCGATTGCGCGATATGGCTTTTAAAACCAACCGTTTCGTTGATTTCTTCAACCGTATTTCTAATCAGATTTATCGGTTTTAAATTGTCTTTAATTTCGTCGATATGGTCTTTTATAGCGCACCATTCTTTATCCTGGCGAACTTCTAATTCCTCAATTTTTCGATTTAATTGATCAATATTGTAAATGGCTTCCATAGTCTTTTATGTTTATTAATAAATTAAATCAGTTTTTTGTTTCTTTTAGAATGCTGGAGATAATTGTATTCCCAATTGGGGTTTTTATCAATTTATGGTGTGATTTTACCACCACAATCACTAAAATAAGATAGAATAGTGCCATGATAAAAAAGCCGTAGTAATACTCTCCAAGTTCTTTTCCAATCCATAAACTAATCCCGATGTTTAAGAACAATGTAAAAAATGCAACAACAATACCAATCGCTATCTTTGAAGCCAATGATGAAGCACCATCAGCAACAGAACACACTGTTTTTAGTTTTAATAATTCTAAACTTGTTTTAGCATAGTTTTCTGCTTTTTCATAAAGATTTAAATTCTCGTTTGTTGTTGCATTTGGTTCCATGATATAAGGTTTTATGGTTTGAAAATTTCACTAATCAATAGATTGCTATTAATAGTTTGATTTTACTGTTTTAGCATCGTCTTTCAACGTGTTGTAATCTTCTTTAACTTGGTTAAGTTTAGATTTTCCTTCTTCGATAATTTCTTTACCGTTTGAAGTGATTGTGTTTACGATGCCATCAAATTTTGATTTCAAGTTATCACCATAATCTCTTGATTTATCTTTGATTTTTTTTCTTGTGTTTGATCCTTTGTCTGGTGCAAATAAAACACCTATGAATGCTCCCGCCGCTGCGGCTCCTAAAATTCCTAAAATTGTGCTACTAGTTTTCATAATATTTAATTTAATGGATTAATATTTAATAATTTGTTGATTTAATAGTTGTGATTTTAAACTTCGCGACCTTTAATTAAGCGAAGCAATACGGCAATAATGGCAATTACGAGCAAAATATGGATGATGCTTCCGAAACTGTAAACAAAGAACCCAAGAGCCCAAAGTATTACCAGAATCACTGCGATGGTATATAATAAGTTTGACATGGTTTTTTATTTTAGCGGTTAATAATCAATTTCTTGTTTAGTTTAACTTATAAGAAAGGTATAAGGTCAAGTTGCTGTTTTTTGCATCTGGCACTGTGTAAGTTGTCCCAGCAATAGTTCTTTCTTTACCAACAGTTGTTAAACCATAGTTGTAACGTAATCCGACACTAATTGGGCTAAAATCTACTCCAATACCTGCAGAAATACCGGCATCAAATCTTGCAAGATCATCTGCATCAATTTCTTCATCAAAATCGAAAGTTCCATCACCAGTTACCTTAGAACTTACTAAATACGATGCGTAACCACCCGCGTGAATATTAAAATTTTTGGTTACGTTTACTCTCACTAAAAGTGGAAGTTCGATATAGTTTAGTTTAAATTTTGTGTTTCCGCTTGCAAAAGCATTGCTATATTCTAATTCCGCTCCTTTTGTGGTAAACAAAAGCTCTGGCTGGATGGCAACAAAATCTGAGATAGGAAGTGTGGCGTAAACCCCAGCATTAAATCCGTATAAAATATTGTTGTCATCTACATCATCTCCGCTACCATATAGGTTGGACATGTTGAATCCTCCTTTTACACCGAACTCGGTATTTACATTATTGTCCTGAGCGTGCAGCATTCCGAATGATGCTGTTAAAAAAAGTGTTAAGGCGCATAAAAATTTGGCTTGTAATTTCATAGTTAAAAATTTAGTTAATAGATAATTAATTAGGCATTTATTCATTTTGTTTTTTTATTCGTTCAGTCTCTCGTAAGAGTCTGTATTGTTGTGGCAAAAAGCGAAGTACCAGTTCTAGAATTTCTTTATCGTTGGTTTCTCTAGAAATTGTCTCGAGTAACTCAATCTGGTCACAAATTGCTTCTGTCATTGCATCTAAATAGATATTGTTAAAGTCATTGCTGCTCGCATCAATAAGGTTGTACAGGTCTCGTTTGTGCGTGGCATTTATTTCAGTAATGACAATGAGTTTTGATGTTGCCATTTTGGTAATCTCTTCCAATAATTGATTTTCTTGAACTTCAATTCTTTTGCTTAATTCCTGAACAATAACATCTGAACTTTTTTTCTGTGCAATTTGACTTTTAGAAATAATTGATTTGCTAATATTCGCCGTCGAAATAAAAAAGAAGACTTCTGTTTCTTCTCTGTCATTTTTTGCAAAAGCTTGATTTTTAAAATTGTTTTCAATCGGATTAATTTTTCTGCAAGACGTCGCGCATAGTACTAATACGAATAAGAAAAAGACTCTAAAATATGCAGCCTTTAAAGAGGGAATTGCTTTCATTATTACTTCCTAAAGTATTACATTACAAAGATGCTAACGAATGAAAGATTTTACTTTACAGCATAAAAAAGAAACGTTATATAATTCCCATAGTGGATTTATATAACGTTTTTTATGTGTTTTTTTAATGAGGTTTAATCGGGTAGAAATACTGTAAACACTGAGCCTTTTCCTAAAATACTATCGGCTGTGATATAGCCTTTATGGTTTTCGACAATCTTCTTACAGATCGCCAATCCGATTCCGGTTCCTGGATAATCTGTTTTGGAATGAAGACGCTGAAAAAGAATAAAAATAGTTTCTTTAAACTGCGGATCGAATCCCATTCCGTTGTCTGTAAAAGTAATTTTGTGGTACTTCTTTATAGACTGTTCTAATATTTCTGGATAATCGGCAGAATTTACTTTTTCGCTCGAAATAGAAATTTCAGGATTTACATCGGGCTGGCTGTATTTTAATGAATTTCCAATTAAATTAATGAACAGCTGTTCGATCTGATACGGAATAACAGAAAGCTTCGGAAGTTTGCCAATACGCTGAATCGTCGCTTTCTTTTCTTCAATTACTTCACCCAACTCAGATTCGGCATTATCCAAAAGTTCATTCAGATTCATTTTGATGAATTCCTTTTTGGTCGTATTGGTTCTTGAAAATAAAAGAAGATCGTCTATTAAAACACGCATTCTTTTTGCCGAACTTTCTATTTTGGTAATGTAATTTTTACCGCTTTCAGACATAACTTCTTTGTCGGCACTCGAAACTCTCGAAATGAAAGTTTGTATTTTTCTAAGAGGTTCCTGTAAATCGTGGCTTGCCACATGGTTGAAAGAAGCTAGTTCTTTGTTGCTTTTTTCCAGTTCCTTATTTCGTTCCTGAAGTTCGATATTTAGAAGGTGCTCATCTGTAATATCAAAATTGATTCCCAGCAAAATTTTACTGCCTTGCTGATCGGTCACCAATTTTCCCGTTGTTTTAAAATAACGAACTTCAAAATCTGGACGCACAATTTTATAATATACAAACGGAAGATGTTTCTTTTCTACAATTTCGTCTATTGCCTTGGCAACAGATTCTTTGTCGTCTGGGTGAACATATTTGATAAGTGTTGCTTTGTTAGGCGCAAAAGATTTTGGCTCAAGACCTAATAATCGGAATTGGTTGTCTGAAAAATCAATTTTATCAGAATCCAAATCCCATTGCCAAGTGCTGAATTTACCGATGTTTTCAGATTCAGAAATTAAACCGCTAGAAATAAGAAGTTTTTTATTGAATACTTTCAAACGTTCAAAATCGCGGCTAATTTGGCGGTAAGCCAATAAAATAAAACTCAAAGCCACCAAGAATAATGAAATCGAAAACAGCGGACTCAAAGAGATTTCGGAGTCGTAAATTTTAAGTCGTTTCTTTAAGAAATCTTTCTCGATATCGTTCATTTCGTCAACCTTAAAACGGATATTTTCCATTAAGATTCTTCCGCCAAACATATGATTGTCCAGTTTTCTTTTATCGTATGTTTTAGGATCGCTGTATTTTAAACAGTTTTCAAAAGAAATAAAACGTTGGGTAATGAGCTTGAAGAGTTTCTGAAGGTTTTCCTGCTGCTTAGGATTATCAGCAGTTAGTTTTTTTAAGGTAATAAATGAAGTATTTACCTTGTCGCGAGAATAAATATAGGGAGTTAAAAAACGGGCATTGCGGGTAATGATGTACCCGCGCTGACCCGTTTCTGCATCTTTAATAGCCGACATTAATCGTTCGAGCTGTATGTTGATTTCGTAAGCATGCATAACCAGTTTGCTCGATTCGTTCAAGTCCTGATTATGTTTGTAAGCAATTGAAGAAAGAAATAACAGAATGAAAACTGCGATTACAAAAATAACTCTCAAAGAGTTTGAAGAATTAAAATTTGGTATCCACTTCATTGTTGGTATGCTTTTATTTTAGTCGCAACAAGAAATTATCACGGTTTAAACCAGAAGTATGATAATGCCAGTTTACAGTCACAACCTCATTAATTATTTTTTTGAGCGTATTGAAATCGCTTGGCTTTTTGATGTAAATATTGGCTCCTTGAATAAAGGTATCTTCGATATCTTCTTCAGAGGAAGACGTGGAGTAAATGGCAATAATTATATCTTTTAAATGATCCGTTTTTTTGATTTCAATTAAACACTCTTTACCTGTTTTCTTAGGCATGTTTAAATCTAGAAACAAAATATCTGGAAGTTTATTGTCTGGGTTCATTAAATGATCCATAAGTTGCATACCGTCATGAACAAAACTTACATTTGTTTGTATCTTTATTTCTTCAAATGCATCTTTAAAGAAAAGACGGTCATCTTCATCATCATCGGCCAATAAAATGTGTAATGCGTTTTTTTGCATTTTTAATGTGGTATTTGGGTTTTATTTTAAATTTTCTCTTCGTTTCTTAATAATTCTCTGAAAAGCAGACGGAGTAATTCCGGTTGTGTTTTTAAACTGCGTACTCAAATGCGCCACACTCGAGTAGTTGAGTAAAAAAGCAATTTCGGTCAAACTCATTTCGTTGATAATAATCAATTGTTTTGCTCTTTCGATTTTCTGTAAAATGATAAAGTTTTCTATAGAAGAATACGTTACTTCTGAGAAAACATTCGATAAATATCCGTAACTGTGATTTAGTTTTTCTGCCAAAAATACAGAACTTTTGTAATTATTGTTATCATCCATAAATACAAGTTCAATAATAGCATCTTTTATTTTTTGTACTAATACACTTTTTTGATTTTCAACTACTTCAAAACCGCATGGAGCCAATTTAGCTTTTAAATTCTCCAATGCTTCGGCATCCAGATTGTCTTCAATCTCAATTTCGCCAAAACCTAGAGTAGTAAAATTTACATTGTTTTGTTCCAGATTTTGTTTTAAATAAAGAGAGCAAATGGTATTAATGTCGAACTTTATAAATAGTTTCATTTTATAGAAATTTGGTTAAAGATACTTATTTTATTTGGTGTTTTTGCTTTTAAATGATATAGAATTACAAGTAAATGTGATTTTAAAATAAAATTTTCAAAAAAATACCGTCTAATATTTTGTACTAGACGGTATTTCCCTGATTGAGTTGCAAGGATTTACAATTCTGACAGGATTTGATGAAATTCTTCTTTTGTTTTTCCCAGTTTCTGCTGAAGTCTTCCATACATTTCGTCTTCTTTTCCTTCAGCAAACATCAAATCGTCATCTGTTAACTCAGCATATTTTTGCTTTAGTTTTCCTTTCAACTCGTTCCAGTTTCCTTTTATTTCAGTCGTATTCATGATGTCTTTTTTAGTTTTTTTGTTGTATTGTAAAATTGCAAATTTTCTATTAGCCTCTTGTTACATTTATTTTTCTGACTGTTGCATAATTTTCACTTCAATCCGAAATTAAAGTATAAATTAACAGTTGGATAAACCAATAACGATTATACTTGGTATCTTCTAAGAATCCAAGCCATTTTTTCGTGTTCTTGCAGCAATCCTGTTACAAAATCCGCAGAACCGGCATCGTTAGTTTCGTTTTCAAAAATCGGAATGTAGCTTCTAAATTCTGTTACCAGCTGTTCGTGGTTTTCTAAAAGTTCAGAAAGCATATTTTTTTGAGAAGCATATTCTTTTGGAGATTCTTTAAGAGTAGAATTATCAATAAACTCCTTCATTGTCCCGATTGTTTTTTCTCCCAATTGATTAATGCGTTCTGCAACTTCATCAATTTGGGCTTCAAGAATGCGATATTGCTCTTCAAACAATTTATGCAGTTCCATAAAACTATTTCCAGAAATGTTCCAGTGAAATTTTCTTGTCTTTACATATAAAGTCATTTCGTTTGATAAAATTGTGGCTAATATAGAAGCGCTTTTTTTTAAGTTTTTCGGTGTGATTCCGATATTTGGGCTCATAATTGTCTTTTAAATGGTTTATTTCAAAGTTACTTTTGGTTACAATTTTTTTATTACACAATTTTCTATTGATTTTATAGAATTTAATGTTGGCATAAATAAATATTCTCACATGAAGCCCGAAGGGCGCAAGGGGCTTCGACTCCACTCAGCCTGACAACAACTAACCACCAACAATTAGCAATTAGCAATTACCATCAACCATCAACCACCAACCACCAACAATTAACCACCAACAATTAACCACCAACCATTAACTCATTAACCATTATAATTTGTAATTTTGCCGCACAAGAAAAAAAGAATATGACAACACAACAACTACACGAACAAATTCTTCAAAAAAAATCATTTTTATGCGTTGGTTTAGATCCTGATCTGACTAAGATTCCGCAACATTTATTAGAAACCGAAGATCCTATTTTCGAATTTAATAAAGCTATTATTGATGCCACTCATAATCTGACTGTTGGATACAAACCAAACACCGCTTTTTTTGAGGCATACGGAATAAAAGGGTGGATGTCTCTGCAAAAAACAATTAATTATATCAACGAAAATTATCCTGATATTTTTACGATTGCAGATGCAAAACGAGGTGATATCGGGAATACTTCAAGCATGTATGCCAAAGCTTTTTTTGAAGACCTTAATTTTGATAGTGTAACCGTTGCTCCTTATATGGGAAAGGACTCTGTGGAGCCTTTTCTAGCTTTCGAAAATAAACACACCATCATGCTAGCTTTGACTTCTAATGAAGGAGCTTTCGATTTTCAGACTTTAAATACAAACGGAAAGGAATTGTACAAACAAGTTCTAGAAACTTCTAAAACTTGGAAAAACAGCGAAAACCTAATGTATGTTGTTGGTGCAACCAAAGCAGAATACTTTACAGAAATCAGAAAAATTGTTCCTGATAGTTTCTTATTGGTTCCTGGAATCGGTGCTCAAGGCGGAAGCTTATCTGAAGTTTGCAAATATGGAATGAATGATATGGTAGGTCTTTTGGTAAATTCTGCAAGAGCGATTATTTACGCTTCAAAAGGAACCGATTTTGCTGAAAAAGCAAGAGAAGAAGCTTTGAAAGTGCAACAGGAAATGGCTGAGATTATTGGTTTGAAGTTGCAGGTTTAAAGTTTGCTTTGAACATAATTTAACCGCAAAGTTCGCAAAGAGTTACGCTATGAGCGCAAAGCTTTGCGAACTTTGCGTAAAGAAACCTTGCGAACTTTGCGGTTAAAAACCACAAGCCCAAATAACTTGAAAACAAAAAAGACTTGAAACATGAAACAATTAGCAGACCAGCTTGGTATTATTCATACTTTCGAAACAGCTCCAAAACGAATTATTTCTCTTGTACCTTCGCAAACTGAATTATTATATGATTTAGGTTTAGAAGAAAAAATTATCGGAATAACGAAGTTTTGTGTTCATCCGTTTCATCTTAAATCTATCAAAAAGATTGTTGGCGGAACGAAGAAAATTCACTTCGAAAAAATAAAGCTTTTAGAACCAGACATTATTATCTGCAATAAAGAAGAAAACACGCTTGAGATTGTAGAACAGTTAAGCGCAATTTGTCCTGTTTGGGTGACTAATATTGTTTCTATTGAAGATAATTTCCAAATGATTTCAGATTTTGGACAATTATTCAATTGCAGAACCGAAGCTCAGAAATGGAACAACAAATTAGCTTTCGCCTTGAGCGATTTCAAAAATTATATAAAGGATATAAAAGAAAAGAAAGCAGCCTATTTTATTTGGAAAAATCCATATATGGTAGCTGGAAATGACACTTATATCAATGAGTTGCTTAAACTGAATCATTTTAAAAACATCTACGAAGATAAAGGCCGCTATCCTGAAATCGAATTAAAGAAAATGCGTTTAGAAGGTGATCCTGATATTGTTTTTCTTTCTTCTGAACCTTATCCTTTTAAAGAAGAAGATGCTTTCGAAATAGGAAGATTTACACATCACGCCAAAACTATTTTTGTTGACGGCGAAATGTTCTCTTGGCACGGCAGTAGATTGCTAAAAGCTTTTTCGTATTTCAAATTACTGCACGAAAGATTGAAGAATTAGCTTTTTGTTTCAGGTTTCAGGCTTCAAGTTGTTGAGAGTTTAACCGCAAAGAACGCAATCCCGATAGCTATCGGGAACGCAAAGTTCGCAAAGTTTTTTAGACAAAGCTTTGCGAACTTTATGTTGTTATACAAACTTCTTGAGAAAAAACTTTGCGTTCTTTGCGGTAAAATTATTTTCAAAGTGAAGCAACTTGAGGCTTGAAAATTTAACCGCAAAGAGCGCTAAGATTAACGTAAAGTTCGTAAAGTTCGGAAAGTTCGCAAAGCTTTTTAGACAAAGCTTTGCGAACTTTGTGTTTTTATACAAACTTCTTGAGAAAAAACTTTGCGTTCTCTGCGTTAAAACTATGTTCAAAGTAAAGAAACATGAAACATGAAACGTGAAACATGAAACATGAAACGTGAAACATGAAACATGAAACGTGAAACAAAATAAACCTAACTTTCATATATAAAGAATGCCGACATCTCGAAGACGCCGGCATCATTTAACTAACCAAAACCAAAATAATAAATAACCAGTTTATTACAGTACAAATATCCGACATATATTAATCTTATGCTGTTAAGGTCTTGTTATTACTTTGTTGGATATAAGTTAATGTCTAAAGCTTGCAGTAAAAACAGTTGTTTCAAGTTTCAGGTTTCAAGTTGTTGGAGCATATAGGTGCACGGAATAAATGCAAAAGTTTAGACATTTCAGACAGTCATAGGAATAAAATTTTTTTATAAAGCGTTCGAAATTTAAAACTTCTTTCAATTAAAAAATCTTTGCGCTCTTTCACTAAAACTATGCGTATAGCTTTGTAACTTGAAACAAAAAAACATGAAACCTGAAACAAAAGATTATAAAAAAAGAATGCCGGCATCTCGAAGACGCCGGCATCATTTAACTAACCAAAACCAAAATAATAAATAACCAGTTTATTACATTACAAATGTCCGACATATATCAATTTTATGCTGTTAAGGTTTTGTTATTACTTTGTTGGTCATACGTTAAGATTTGAAAAATAGCTGTTTTGAGCTTTGTGCAACGAAAAATAATTTTTTATTATTATAATACAATAACAATCAATTTTGTTTATAAATGTGCTAAGGATAAGTCTCAGTATATGATAAAATGTTAAAAATCAATGAAATAGAATCAAGTGAAAAATTAACAACTGTAGCATAAACTCCCTTTTTTGACAATGAAAAAGAGTCAAATAAGAAGTTATGGATTTGTTTTTCTTGCCAACTTTTGAGCTTATAAAAAGAAAACCCGACAGATTTTAAAACCTGTCGGGTTTATTATATAAAAGAACTCAGAAACTGAGTATCTCAGAAACTTAAAAACTAAGAAAAAACAACTGTCTTATTGCTATAAACCATTGTTTTTCTTTCAGCATGCAGTTTAATGGCTCTTGCTAAAACAATGCGTTCCAAATCACGGCCTTTCATGATGAAATCTTCTACAGAGTGAATATGAGAAACACGTGCAATATCTTGTTCGATGATCGGACCTTCATCCAGTTCTTCTGTTACATAGTGACTTGTTGCCCCAATAATTTTTACGCCTCGTTTAAAAGCCGAATGATACGGTTTTGCACCTGGGAAAGCAGGTAAGAATGAATGGTGGATGTTGATAATTTTATTTTCGTAAAGTGAAATCACTTTTGGAGTTACAATCTGCATGTAACGCGCTAAAACGATAAAATTGATTTGATATCTTTTTAAAAGCTCAATTTGCCTTGCTTCACCTTCTTCTTTGTTGTCTTTTGTAAAAGGAACATAGTGAAACGGAATATCAAAACGTTCTGCGATCGAACGTAAATCATTATGATTGCTTATAATCATCGGAATTTCAACACCCAATTCATCAGCACTGTAACGTCCTAAAATGTCAAACAAACAGTGGTCGTACTTAGAAACAAACAAAGCCATTTTAGGTTTCTGTTCCTGATTGTACAAATCCCAAGACATATTAAAATCGGCAGCAAGTGTCTGGCTGAATTCTTCTTTTATGGCTTCAATGCTATTGCCTTGATTGCTAAATTCACATTCTAAACGCATAAAAAACACATTTTGCTCCACATCAACATGTTGGTCAATATAAGTAATGTTTCCTTCTACTTTAGCAATAAAAGTAGTCACTGCAGCAATAATTCCTTTTTGGTCTTTGCAATGAATAAGTATGGTAATTTTTTGCATTACGGTCTTTTGGTTTTGGTTAGTTGCAAAGTTACAAAGGATCAAAGTTGCAAAGGTAGTTTTGTCCCTTTGTAACTTTGTTCCTTTGAACCTTACAAGAAAAAACTATTTTCCATCCTGCATTGCAAAAACCTTTTGTAATAAAGGCGTTGTTCTTGCAGTAATATTATTTCTGATTTCTTTTTCTTCAACAGCAATCATTTTAAAAACACCAGACAAAGCTTGATTGGTTGTATAATCAGTCAAATCTGGATTTACTTTTTTTACTAATGGAATAGTGTTGTATTTTGTTATAATTTTTGTCCAGACAGCATCTGCGCCTACTTTTGCAAAAGAGTTTTTTATTACTGGATTAAATTTGGCATATAATGCAGTTGTGGTACTGGTTTGCAAATAATTTGTTGCTGCATTGTCACTTCCTAAAAGAATGTTTTTAGCATCTGTAAAAGTCATGTTTTTTACTGCTGTAACAAAAATCGGAGTAGCTTCTTTTACAGCATCCTCTGCGGCGCGGTTCAACATTTTGATTCCTTCATCTGCAAGAGAGCTCAATCCCACTTTACGTAGAGTTGCATCTACTTTTTGTAATTCTTCAGGCATTAAAATTTTTACAGCTTCGTTTTTATAAAAACCATCTACGGCGGTTAATTTACTTACTTGTTGTGTAATTCCTTTATTTAAAGCTTCTTTTAATCCGGAAGCAATATCAACAGTTCCTGTTGTTGGAATCTGGGATGCGATTTGTGGCAATTGATTTAAAGTCTGTTGTACCTGTGCGCACGAAGTAAGAGAAAATGTAACGGCTAATAGTAAAATCTTTTTCATTATGGGGGTTTAGTTTAAGTTTCAAAAATACTACTTATTCAAAAATAACGCCACAATTTTATTTTAAGCAAACTAACATTTTGTTGTAAACTTAACATAAGAGGATTTAGCGACTTAGAACCTCCATTTTTTCCATCTTAATTTATGGCCATCCCATGCGAATATTATCTTGCCAGTAGGTTTTACTAGAAATATAAACGGGTTTTGAAAGTATTATAGGTTTATTATGAGCATCAAAATATTGAACTCGAATGATTTTATCATTAGAATCATCTTTCATATCAATGTTTCCTTCGGCATCATCAATCAGTTTCTTTTTTTGGAGATACAAGTAAGGTTTTTCGACAATATATTCAGTAACAGCTTCTCCGTTTAGTTTTAAATTGCAACCAATCAAATTTCCGTTGCTGTCAAGCGATTCAATTCTTCTCAAATAATTATTTTCATAATAATATATTTCAAAGGCAATCCTACAAGATCCTAATTGAAGTTTATTGTTTTGCAATCTAAAACGCAGTATTTGGTTTTTGGCATTTGTAAATTCAATAGAGCCATTTCCCTCTGCATTAATATCATTGTGTAATATTCTAGCAGGTTTTGAGAACCGTTTGATTTGATTGGGGTAAACGTGATAATTTTCGGCAGATTGTGCGAAAGAAGAAACACACAGAAAAAGTCCTAAGAATAGACTAAAAAAAGATTTCATTTATAATTTTTATTAGGGCTATAGATTTTTATGGCTGCAATAAATCTATTTTTTCATTTGTTTTTTCAATATAGACAGACATTTCACTGTATTTCCATTTTCCTCTTTTTTCACCAACAACAAATAATGTTGCTTTGCCCTTAGGGCCTTTTATCGGAACTTGCACATCGCAAGTTCTAAGATTATTGGAAGAAGTGACACTTCCAGAAACGATTCCGTCTGTTTCTATTGGAGATCCGAGCCTCTCAACTACTAATTTATTATTTTGTACTGCTGTCATAGATTCTTTATAAGCCTCAGAATCTTTTAATACGGAAGTTACTTCATAGAAAATTCCCCCAATAAATAAAGCCACTAATATGATAAGTGTTAAGCATCCGCTTGGAATAAGCCATTTCCAGTTTCGGTTTAGCCAGCTTTTACTTTGAACCAATTCGTTGGAATCTTCCATAAACATGAGTTTTAGATATATACGATAGAGCTAAAGTAAGGATAAAATTCTTATGTTTTAAGAGTATTTTTGGGAAAAATATTGATATTCAAATCTTTAAAAATAGTCGATTTAGAATAAAAAAAATCACCTTATGCAACTTGTAAGATGATTTTTAGAAAGCTTTTAAACTTAAAAAGATAATTTCGATGGCTTGTAAGTGGGTTTATTAGAATTTAAATCTTTTAATATAGTTTCTGTATAATCTTTTCCGCCTTTTAGGAAATAAAACAGCGATTTTACTACATAAATGGGGGCATATGGAAAAATACGCCAACTTACGGACAAATTCAGAAGAAAGTGTTTCAAGGCATATTTAAATGTGCCTTCATTTGGACGGATAAAATATATGTTGGGTGCCTTGTTTTTCTTTACCATTTCAGAAACAATAAAAGGAAACATAATAAATTTTCCTCCCTGTTGAATTAAAACGTTTATTTCGAACATGGTAAGTCCTTCAATATTATTTGTTTTCATAATAGTTTACTTTTAAACATTTTATAAAAAAAATGAAGCTGAATTATGGTGCAAAAAAAGAAGATTCTAAAAAAATTATTGCCTTTAAAAGATTTAAGAATAATACTTTACGGCATTTTTGAATTGAGACTAAAATAGAAAGAGGGAATCTATCAAATATACTTTTGATAAATTCCCTCAAAAATTATTGGCGTAAATTATTGATTTACAGTTGCTGCGTCAGGAAGTACTTCACGATTTAGATCGGCGTCTTTTTCATATACATCCTGAAAGAAGCCAATTTCACCTTTTTCATTTACTAATGAAGTAAAATACGTAATGAAAATAGGCACTTTTTTAGACAGCTTAAAACTGTTTTCTACTTTACCCGCCATAGCTTTGTCGATTTTTGCTTGGGTCCATTCTGGATAATCTTTCAGCATGGCCACAGCAAGTTCTTTTGCCATTTTTACATTAATGCATCCGTGGCTGAAAGTTCTTTTTTCAAAGTCAAACAAAGTTTTAGATGGCGTATCGTGCATATAAATATCATCAGGATTTGGAAACATAAATTTTACCAATCCTAAAGAATTGTCTGGTCCTGGTTTTTGTCTTACTTGGCCGTTAACCATCTCCATATTTTTTTCTGCAAGATAATTTGGATCTGCAGCAATTTTAGATCTTAACTCATTTTGCACAATGCTTTGAGGCACTGTCCAATATGGGCTAAAAACAATTCGGTCAATTTCTCCATTAAAAATCGTGGTTTTAGTCAAAGGCGCTCCAACAAATACAGGAGAAGTTAAAACTACTTTTCCGTTTTTAACATAAAACAATTCATAAGAAGGAACGTTAACTAAAACATATTCGTCGCTTGCAGCAATTTTAGCCGAAATTTCACGACATCTTTCCATGTTAAGTTTTAAAGTTGCTACCTTGTCTTCAAGCGGAATATTCATTTCATCAATATGTTCTTGAGCCAAGATGTAATTAGGTTTAAATCCGTTGCGGACTTTGTATTTCATTACAGCATCCATCAATTCACGATCATAAACTTTGCTTTTAGAATCGGTTTTTAAATCTCCTAATAAGTACAAGCGAGTTCTAACCTGTGAAATGGTGCTTGAAACCGCATCTGGACGCAACTCTTTATATGGAGATTCTTCTGGAACAATAGGTTTGTATTTGCTGGATTTTTCTAATCTTTTGTATTTTTTTAGAGCATCTTGCAATTTGTAATACTGATCAAATTCAACTTTTTCATTGGTTGCAACTGCTGTTGTTTCTTCTTCTAATGTGCTATAGTTTAAGAAATCTTTCAGCATGGCATCATAAGCAATTCTTTTTTTATCAGCATTATTTTTCTTAGTGTACAATACATACAATGAACTTAAAAGCATATCTGCATCCGTTTGAGAAAGAGTGCTTTTATCTGATGAAGCGCTAAACAATTGATCAATTTCTTTTTGATAAGGAATGATTAAGTCATTTGTTTTTTTTGCTTTTTCATACAAAACAGAACCAAACTCGTTAATTTCATCTTCGTCAAACCAAATAGTTCCAAGCGTTCGGTTTTTGTACAACGACATAACTTCCGATTTATATTTTTTCAAATCAGAATATCTTTTAAAGAAGTCGTTCGAAATTTCGTTTACATCATCTGAATTGTGGTAAAAGGTTGAATGATTTGAAGCTTTTGTATTCTTATATATGAAATCACTTTTTTCAAAACTGTTAAAAGAAAATACAAAAAAACTCAAACCTAAAATTACGGTGAATGAATAAAATGTTCTCATTTTTTTAATTTTTACGTTATTACTTTTCTATGTAAGTTTTTAGGTAAAAATTTGGGGCTTTTCTACACTGCTAAATTAATTTAGGAAGGCTTAAAATATGTTTTCTGATTTTATTTAAATGTTGCGAAATTGCCATGTCTTTAAGCTTTCTTTAACTATATCAATTAGTTACGTAATTTGTTACCCTTTTGGTTTACGAAATCGATTTATTTTTGTTAACATAAAGCTATTGTCTTAATCAAATATTAAAATATTTTGTACATTGGTCGCATAAAATTATCATATTCATAAAATGGAACAACAAATACCATATATTCCTAAAAATAAAGTAAGAATTGTTACTGCTGCTTCGCTTTTTGACGGACATGATGCAGCCATAAATATTATGCGACGCATTATCCAATCTACGGGTGTTGAAGTAATTCATTTGGGGCACGATAGAAGCGTTGAAGAAGTGGTAAATACCGCCATTCAAGAAGATGCCAATGCTATTGCCATGACTTCGTACCAAGGCGGACACAACGAATACTTTAAATATATGTATGATTTGCTTCGCGAAAAAGGAGCGGGACACATTAAAATCTTTGGTGGAGGAGGAGGTGTAATCCTGCCTAGCGAAATCGAGGAATTACATGAATATGGTATTACAAGAATTTATTCTCCAGACGACGGACGTTCTCTTGGTTTACAAGGAATGATTAATGATTTGGTCGAACGCGCCGATTTTCCGATTGGAGATAAATTAAACGGAGAAATCGATCATATCGAAAATAAAGTTCCAACGGCAATTGCGCGTTTGATTTCTGCTGCCGAAAACTTTCCTGAAATTGCAAAACCAGTTTTTGACAAAATTCACGAAAATAATGCCACTTCAAAAATTCCAGTTTTAGGAATTACAGGAACGGGAGGTGCCGGAAAATCTTCTTTGGTGGACGAATTGGTTCGCCGATTTTTAATTGATTTCCCAGAAAAAACAATCGGATTAATTTCTGTCGATCCTTCTAAGAGAAAAACAGGAGGAGCACTTTTAGGAGACAGAATCCGTATGAATGCCATAAATAACCCTCGTGTGTATATGCGTTCGCTGGCGACACGTCAATCGAATTTGGCTTTGTCTAAATATGTAGCCGAAGCGATTCAGGTTTTAAAAGCCGCAAAATACGATTTGATTATTCTGGAAACGTCAGGAATCGGACAATCTGATACAGAAATTATGGATCATTCTGATGTTTCTTTATATGTAATGACACCAGAATTTGGAGCGGCAACACAATTGGAGAAAATCGATATGCTTGATTTTGCCGATTTAGTGGCTTTAAATAAATTTGATAAACGTGGAGCTTTAGACGCTTTGCGCGATGTAAAAAAACAATATCAGCGTAATCATGGTCTTTGGGATAAAAGCCCAGACGAAATGCCGGTTTTCGGAACGATTGCTTCGCAGTTTAACGATCCGGGAATGAACACGCTTTACAAAGCGATTATGGATAAAGTGGTTGAAAAAACGGCTTCAGATTTGAAATCGACTTTTGAAATCACTAAAGAAATGAGCGAGAAAATATTTGTGATTCCGCCAGGAAGAACACGTTATTTATCTGAAATTGCCGAGAATAATAGAAATTATGACGAGACTGCAATTGCACAGCAAAAAGTAGCTCAGAAATTATATGGAATCTTCAAAACCATTGAATCTGTTTCGGGTAAAGTTCCTCAAATTACAAAAGCAGGAATAGACGATTCTTCTGTTTTAACAGGAGGATTTCAAGAACACGACGAAAACAGAATCTTCTTAAATCTTTTACTAAATCAATTCGATAAAGTAAAAATGGATTTAGATCCGTACAATTGGGAAATTATCCTGAATTGGGATGAAAAAGTAGCGAAATACAAAAATCCAGTTTACTCGTTTAAAGTTCGTGATAAAGAAATCAAGATTGCAACGCATTCTGAAAGTTTATCACATTTACAAATCCCGAAAATTGCTTTACCTAAATATGAAGGCTGGGGCGATATTCTGCGTTGGAATTTACAGGAAAATGTTCCTGGCGAATTTCCTTTTGCTTCGGGATTATATCCGTTTAAACGTGAAGGGGAAGATCCGTCTAGAATGTTTGCGGGCGAGGGCGGACCAGAAAGAACCAACAAGCGTTTTCATTATGTGAGCGCGGGAATGCCTGCGAAACGTCTTTCTACAGCTTTTGACAGCGTAACTTTATACGGAAATGATCCAGATTTGCGTCCAGATATTTACGGGAAAATCGGAAATGCGGGCGTTTCAATCTGCTGTTTAGATGATGCTAAAAAACTATATTCAGGTTTCGATTTGGTTCATGCTTTAACTTCGGTAAGTATGACGATTAACGGACCTGCGCCAATGTTGTTAGGTTTCTTTATGAATGCCGCAATCGATCAGCAATGTGAGATTTATATCAAAGAAAATGGTTTAGAAAAAGAAGTTGAAGCTAAAATCAACAAACTTTATAAAGATAAAGGAATCGAAAGACCGAAATACCAAGGCGAACTTCCAGCAGGAAACAACGGTTTAGGATTAATGCTTTTGGGCGTTACAGGAGATCAGGTTTTACCTCAGGAAGTGTATAACGAAATAAAAGCCAAAACATTATCGCAAGTTCGCGGAACGGTTCAGGCTGACATTTTAAAAGAAGATCAGGCGCAGAATACTTGTATTTTTTCAACTGAATTTGCTTTACGATTAATGGGCGACGTTCAAGAATATTTTATTACTAAAAACGTTCGTAATTTCTATTCGGTTTCGATTTCTGGATATCATATTGCAGAGGCAGGAGCAAACCCAATTACGCAATTGGCATTTACGCTTTCAAATGGTTTCACTTACGTGGAATATTATTTGAGCCGTGGCATGAACATCAACGATTTTGGTCCGAATTTATCGTTCTTCTTCTCGAATGGAGTTGATCCAGAATATTCTGTAATTGGTCGTGTGGCGCGTAAAATTTGGGCAAAAGCCATGAAAAACAAATACGGAGCCAACGAAAGAGCGCAAATGCTGAAATACCATATTCAGACTTCTGGTCGTTCGTTACACGCGCAGGAAATTGATTTTAACGATATTAGAACGACTTTACAGGCTTTATACGCGATTTATGACAACTGTAATTCGCTTCATACAAATGCGTATGACGAAGCGATTACTACGCCAACAGAAGAATCTGTGCGTCGTGCAATGGCAATTCAGCTGATTATCAATAAAGAACTAGGTTTGGCGAAAAACGAAAATCCAATTCAAGGTTCGTTCATCATCGAAGAATTAACTGATTTAGTTGAAGAAGCCGTTTTGCAAGAATTCGACAGAATTACAGAAAGAGGAGGAGTTCTAGGCGCAATGGAAACCATGTACCAAAGATCTAAAATTCAAGAAGAAAGTTTGTATTACGAAACCTTAAAACACAACGGAGATTTCCCAATTGTGGGTGTAAATACGTTCTTGAGTTCAAAAGGTTCGCCAACGGTAATTCCAGCAGAAGTTATTCGCGCAACAGAAGAAGAAAAACAATATCAAATTACGATGTTGGATAACTTGCATAATTTCCACGAAGCAAAAGTAAACGAGCATTTAAATGCTTTACAGCAAGCGGCTATTAAAAACGAAAACTTATTCGACCATTTAATGGAAGCTACAAAGGTTTGTTCTTTAGGTCAGATTACTTCGGCGTTGTTTGAGGTTGGTGGGCAGTATAGAAGGAATATGTAAACTTAATGTTTTTATAGATTTATGGAAAAACCTCTTAAGATTTTTGAGAGGTTTTTTTTATGCTTTTTAAGTTTCTATTAATTGTTAAATTAAATATTTTTCTTACTTTTTTAAAGTTTTTTAATATATTTACCGTATAATTATGTAATATTTTATTTACTTAAATACCACTTCTCATTTATTGATTAAGGTTATAAAATCTACAAAAGCCTGCAGATAATCAATACCCTTTAAATATGAGCTTTTTAGCAAAATTAGAATTAGACAATGAAGTGTTTAATGTTTTAGAATTTGATGTTCATTTTACCCAGAATGTCGATAACAACGGAAAACCTGCCAATAAGACAAAAGGCGGACAGATAAAACTTGTAATAGAAAGCACGCAGACAGATCTGTTTTCAGATTGGATGGTATCCCAAACCAGCGTAAAAGACGGGAAAGTCATTTTTTACCGAAGAGACGCGATGAGCACCATGAAAAATGTAACCTTCAAAAAAGGCTACTGCATATCGTTCCATAAAAGTTTTAGAAGCGAAGGATCAGTTCCTATGGTTACTGAGATTTTAATTTCATCCAATGAAGTAAAAATCGGGAACACGCTTTTTGAAAATAATTGGAAAAATTCATAGACCTTCTAAATGACTAATTATGGCATTACAGACAATCACAAATATTAAAATTGGCGAAATTCGAATTACCAATTTCAGCAAATTAGAAGTTTTTCAGACCATTCACGACCACCACACTTTTTCATTTGAAGTAAGACAGGATTTATTGGTGGAAGAATTTAAAAGCGTTATGCCTTTTTCCCAGAAATTATACGGAGAAAAAATAAGCATAGAGATAAAACCTATAGACGGACTTGAAGATCTTATGATTGGAGCAGATCCTAAAGATTATATTATGCAGTTTTATGGCATTGTCACCGAAGTCAGACTGCAGAAATCACGAATCAGAGACATAGAGGAAACTATTGTGATAAAAGGGAAAAGCTCTACGATAGTTCTAGAAAACGGACCCGAGTGCAATTCTTTTACCAATATGCCTTTGAGCGATATCGTAAGCAAGGTAAAATCAGGCTGTGATATCGATATGGATGTCAGACCATTTTATTTGGACAATCTGCCTTATACAGTGCAGTATAACGAAAGCAATTTCTCTTTTCTAAACCGTTTGGCAAAAAGAAACGGACACTGGCTATATTATAATGGGCGAACGACCATTTTTGGAAGTCCCGGAGGTGTTGGCGGACAGCCAAAATTAATCTACGGAATAAACATGCAGGATTTTGATTATACCATTAAACTTCTGCCCGCACAATTTAAAGTAATAGAAAATGACAATAATGGCGGCCAGTATAGAACCGACGAAACCTTAAGATACAGAAAAGAAGCCGACGGATTCCATCAAAACTTTTTAAACAGGTCTAATGAAGTTTTTAACATAGAAACCGTAATACAGCTTAACCAGACTCCTGCTGGCGGATCTGGAAGACAGTCTTCTGAGGAATATGCCAAAAACAAAATGCGTGCTGTTTTAAGCAGTTTGGTAGAAATGAAAGCATCGAGCGAAGTTCCGGGAATTACCGTAGGAAACGAAGTGCGCGTATTGGGTGTCGACATGCAGCTGGAGAGCTCTTACCGCGTAACCCAGATTACGCACATCTGCGATGACGGAGGCGGTTACGAAAACCACTTTACAGCCGTAAATTTTAACGGTTCTGTATTTTCTCCCGAAACAGATCCAGATCTAGTGCCTCACTGCAAAAGCCAGACTGCCATTGTAACCGCCAATGCAGATCCTGACGGACTCAGCGGCATACAGGTGCAGATGCCTTGGCAGGCAGCCAAAGGCGAAACCACGCCCTATATCCCCTTAATTCAAAAATACGGTGGCGATGCCAGAGGCTCTCATATCATACCTGAAATTGGCGATACCGTTTTTGTAGACTTTCAGGGCAATAATGCCGAACTGCCTATTGTAATGGGAACCATGACCAGCAGAAAAGAAAAAAGCGGCTACAGTACGCCGAATAATGATATAAAGGCAGTAATGCATAGCCGAAGCGGAAACAGAATTATTAATGATGACGCTACGGGTGATATTACGATTGAAAGCCAAAAAGGCGAAACTATTGCAGTTCTGTATGGTGATGGCAATATAAGATTTAAAGCCCCTAAAAATATTGAATTGGAAGCTGGTGGGGATGTCCTTATTGCAGCTGGAAAAAATGTAAAAATTGAAGCTAAAGAAGATATTGATGTTGGAGCGGGGAATGATATGACACAGGAAGCGGGAAATAATATTTCAATAAATGCTGAGGGTGATATTATAGAGCATTCAGATAATAGGACTGAATTGGTTGATAAGGATTTTAAGCGTACTTCAGATATTTCAAATGAAATAGCTTCGGAAGCAAGTCTTTATAGCCATGAAGAAGATATGACTATACAAAGCGGAAAGCAAGTACGTATTAATAGTGCTGAAAATTCTAATCTTTTTTAATTTTTAAAATTATGGGAATTATAAAACGAGCAAAAAATATTGAAATAAAAGTAACAGAAAATTACCAATTGATTGTTAAAGGCAAACTTGAAAAGAATGCCAACAAATTGAATTTTGAAGCGACGAAAGGAGATTTGAATTTAATTTCTGGGAAAAAGATAATAGCTCACGGTAAAGAAAAATAATGATGGAAAATAACAATTAGCGGTGAAAAAAAATAGTATCAAAAAATATAACATTTTATTATGCTTCATCATTATAATAGTGATGGCTGTCGTAATAATAACAATGACTTCATATATGAAAAAAGAATACGAGTGGTCGGCACATATTTGTGCGCCAAAAGAATATCCTATAGAAGTATATACAGGAGCAGCAGGAGGCTATTTTTTTAGTCAAATGGGAGGTTTTAGCAATTCTGGTTGGGGCTGCCGTATAGGAGATAGTGATATTAAAGCTCCAGTGCCTGATAGATTAGATATGACATGGCTGTCGTATGTGGATGATAAATTTTATACAGGCGAATGGAAGCTTCCTGTCGAAAAAATACAGCAGCTTTTTGATGAAGGCTATTATTCTAAAAGGGGATTAGAAGCTAAAACAGAAGCTTATAATATTATAAACATTGGACTTGGTCCAAAAGGAATGGTTGTAGTTTGGGTCGCGGGAACAGATAGACAGGTGGAAGTTGCAAGGTTTCAGGCTAGTGAAACTACTTTAGACCCCAAACTGATTACCGAAGAGGAAAAGTATATGTTTAGAGAAGGCTATAGTTCTCATAGACTAGAAAATAATCATGTTATATCGCAAGATTTAAGAGAGTATATAACCAAAAACGGTTATCCGCCATCGGAAGTTTATGAAGCCTACAGAGAAAAATACCTCTGGAAGCCAAAAGTGATACTGCCGGAAGGCTGCAAAATTAGCAGACTATACATTAAGATGTGTAACGGAGAATTTGAAGACCCTTTCGACAGACCAATAGAACAGAACTACAGAGCAATTCCTTATGGCTTTCAAATTTTCTGGTCGGTTATGAATGGCAAAAAAGAGCAAGAGTATGTATCCCGTATTGCTTTTACCAGAGATAAGGAGTATTGGGCAAAATATCTCGAAGCAGGTGGCAATAACGAAATTCCTTCGGATTTTAACAAAAATGAAATTAGGAAATTGTTTAAGGAATATATAGATAAAAATAAACCCGCAGAAATGGTTATAAAGATAGATCCAACAAAACAAACAGATAATAGTTGGGTAACTGATTTTTATATAGAGCAAGGAGGACAAAAGTACAATTTGAGTCAAGTCTGTCAAGATTCGGGTAAATTGAATTGATTATGAGCATAGTATTTGGAAATTACACACCGCCCAAGAAAGTAACAAAAACACAAGATTTAACCGTTGGTGTTTTTTTTGACGGCACCAACAACAATAAAAACAACACTAAAGCCAAAGAGTATTACGACAAACGGGCAAGAGGCAAAAAACTAACGCCTGAGGAGGAAATTTCGGCAGAGGCCTATAGAAGATATGGCAGGGATCATGAAAGCAGCAGTTATTACAACGATTGGTCTAACGTAGCAAGACTTCATGATGCTTATCCAGATAATTTGGCAGTATACGTTGATGGAATCGGTACCGTAAAGGAAAAAGGTGATGAGCTATTAGGTGCTGGGTTTGGTACTGGCGATACAGGTATACTAGGAAAAGTAAAAGAAGGCTGTGAAAAGTTGGCTATAGCAATCAGCAAACAAAGTGAAACCAAAGAAATACCCGTACTTTATCTGGATGTTTTTGGTTTTAGCCGTGGTGCGGCTGCAGCAAGAGTTTTTCTAAATGAAATAAGCAAAAAAGCTCTACCTTTGTCTGTCAATCAAAAAAATAAGGCGGGATATTTGGGATATTATTTGGCAAAAAATGGTATCAAAGTAAGTCTTATAAAAGTTAGGTTTTTGGGTCTTTTTGATACAGTTTCGTCATACTCGGCACTGGCAAGCGCAAAAACTAATTTTGATAATGACAAAACTGAGATACCATTAAATAATTTGTCTAAAGCGGAAACTGTAATGCATTTTACGGCGACTGATGAACACCGCAATAATTTTTCGCTTACTAAAACTACAGTAGGAAAAGAAAAAGAATTTCCAGGCGTTCACTCAGACATTGGTGGTAGTTATAATAATGGCATTGAAACGGTTGGAGTTATTGAGAAAAATTTTAAAGAAGTACTTCATAAACTTTCGGAAAAGTTAATTAATGAATCTTGGTATCTCGATGATCAGCTGGAAATTTCTTTCTTCGGCCCTAAGCACGAACTTAAAGGCACACGAAACTTAAAAAATACTTATAGCTATATTCCTTTGCATTTTATGGCAGAATCAGCTATAGCATTACAAAAATTACCTTTTGATGAAGTAAAATTAGAAATTGATAAATATAGCATTTCAAATGATGCTTTGCTTATGCGGGTAAAAAAGCGTTTGCGGAGATATGTTTTTGGTGACGCCTCACCTTATGTTTTTAAATGGTATGGCGATATCCATAAAAAGTACATTGGTGTAGAAGCTGGAGATAAAAATTATAATGTCTACCAACAGGAGTTGCAGGAACAAGAAGATTTAAGGGAGCTCCGCAATAAGTATTTGCATTGGTCAGCCGACAATGGTTGTCTTGGTATGGAACCAACGGCAGACAGGAAGCGTAAAACGTTTTAATTCCGATCGAGCAGATTTTCACCCGATAGCGCGGATTTACAATCCGTGCTATCGGGTCGTCTTCCACTTCGCGATATGATTGATTTTGATTTATAAAAGAAAACCTCTCATTTCTGAGAGGTTTTTTTATATCTATTCAAATAGTATATTAAACTTTCTTTTTTATTGTTGTTTTCGGCTTACGTTTTAATTTTTCGATAAGAGCATCGGCTTTTGCGTTTTCACAAATAAAACGTAACGATTCTGCATAGCGGTAATAATATACAGGTTCTAAATCTGTGGTAAGAGAAAAAAGTTTGGTGTACCATTCGGCTGCTTTTTCGAGTTCGCAATTCGAATACGATGAATTTCCTAGTTTTTGAAATAAGTCTACAGATTTGTAGCCTTTTGCAGCAACCTTTTCGTAGGTTTTTATAACGTCGACATAGGCATACTTTTCGCCGACCTTATCGGTTTTATAATAAGTTTCATTTTGCGCAACTGCACGAAATGAAAATACGATTAACAATACTAAAAGAGCTAGTTTTTTCTGCATAGGTTTTTAGTTTTGGTTGTGGTATTTAATCGTATTCATTAATTGTTTTTGAAAATCTTTCACTGCAAGAAACAGTTATAAAAACAATTATAAACTTCACTAATTTATTTTTATTGTATGCTTGGTGCAATTTTGGTTACAAATATATGGAAATCAGTAACATGAATTGATTTTAGACGACGTTTTGTAAATAAAAACTGTTGTATTGCATTTTAGAATCAATTGATTTTGAAAGTTTTGAATATATAAATTAGATTTTATCGAGAAATAAAACAAAAAAAGCAGCTCCTGGTACGAGCTGCTTTTCTAATTTTTTAGGGGCAAAAAATTAACGACGGAAAGCTGGACTCTGATTTACAGATTGGTCTAACTTTACAGTCTTTACTTTTTTAGCAGCAACTTTAATTTCGTGTTTCTCAACTTTGTCGTTGGCTTTCACTTCAAGAACATACGTTCCAGCAGGAAAACTTTCTAAACTAATTGTTTTAGAAACTTCCAATTTGTCTGCTGCAGATTCTCCCGCATAAAGTAAGTTGTGATTCTCATCATAGATAGAGAAAGATGCATTTTCTACAGTGTCTAAAGTAAAGCTAACTACTTTTCCGTTTCCTGTTTTGATATTTAAAATGTAATCACCTTTTCCATCAATGGCATAGGTAAACACAGTCGCTAAAAAAAAGGCAGCAACTAAACCAGCTTTGGTAAATTTTGTCATGTTTTTTTTAAATTGTTAATTACTAAATGTGGAACGCGTAAAACTACAAATACAAATTTAATTTTTAGCAATAAAATGGCATTTTTAAATCCATAAGTTATTGAATTGTAATTATTTCTGCATTTTGTTTGAACTATGTACGTAATTACTGGGCTTACGGATTGTTTTTTCTTGAATATTTTTTAGTCCTTAAAAATCAGTGGGTTGTAATTAATAAGAATAATTTTCAGAAAATGGTTTTGCTTTGCAATTTTGGATTTATTATAAAACAAAAAAACAGCTCCATAACCACCAAGAGCTGTTTCTTAAAACGTAATTTTTAATTTTTTTAACCTCAATTTATACCTTTTTGGGGCGTATAAATTCTTAGCGCGCAGCAACACTTGAATTTTTGGCAAAACCAGCTTTGTAAACTGAAGAAATTGCAGTTCTAGATAATGACGCAGTATCATCTATTGTAATTTCATATTTTGCTTTTTTCACATTGTCTTCTACTTCTAAGTAATAAGTTCCCTCAGGAAATTGCTCTAAACTGAAAGTTCTTAAAATTCCATCTTTTCCAGATGCAGTTTCAGAATAGATTAAAGTTCCGTCATTGTCATAAATAGCTAAATTGGCTTTCTGTACTTTGTTAAGTGCGAAAGTGATCAGTTTGCCATTAGCTTTTAATACATGAAGATTAAATTCTCCATTTCCATCAATTGCGTAAGTGCTTATTCCTGTGAAAAGCAACGCTGCTACTAAACTCAATTTTGCAATCTTTTTCATGGTACTTAGGTTTTAAATTAATAGTTCTAATTCTCTGATGCTAAATTACTTATGTATTACATGAAAAAGCACAACTGTATTTTCTGATTTCTATGCTATATTCTCATTTACGAAACCGTTATAGGTTAAATCTTGAATTATTTTCAACGTTTTTGTTAATTCGGTTATTATTTTTTAATGTTTTGCTTGTTTTTAAATTTACAATGGTTTAAGGATTTATTTACAAAATGCAATAAGTTTTTTAACCGCAAAGACACCAAGAAAGCGCAAAGTTCGCAAAGCTTTCAAATAAAAAACTTTGCGAACTTTGCGAAACCTTAGCGCCTTTGCGGTTAAAAAAATGTGGCAAAATTAAAGCAAAAAAAAAACAGCTCAATAACCACAAAGAGCTGTTTTTAAAACTTTTGAAAGTTTTTAAACTTACTAACTATCTAACCTCACTTTATACTTATGAAAAGCATAAACTTTTTTAGCGTGCTGCCACGCTTGTATTTTTAGCGAAACCTGCTTTATAAACCGAAGAAACTGCTTTTTGAGATAAAACAGAAGAATCGTCAGTTATTGTGATTTCGTATTTTGCTTTTTTTGCATCGTTTTCTACTTCTAAGAAGTAAGTTCCTTCTGGAAATTCTTCTAAGCTGAAAGTTCTTAAAATTCCATCTTTACCTGAAGCGGTTTCAGAGTAAATTAGAGATCCGTCTTTGTCATAAATAGCTAAATAGGCTTTTTGTGTTTGGTTAAGGCCAAAAGTGATCATTTTGCCATTAGCTTTAATAACGTGCAGGTTAAAATCTGCTGTTCCATCAATTGCATAAGTGCTTATTCCAGTGAAAAGCAACGCTGCTACTAAACTCAATCTAATAATCTTTTTCATGGTATTTAGTTTTTAAATTAATAGTTCTAATTCTCTGATGCTAAATTACTTCAGTTGTAAGTAAAAAAACAATACTATATTTGCCAATTTCGATGCTATATTCTCATTTACGAAACCGTTATATGTTAAAATTTGATTTATTTTTTACTGTTTTGGTTAATTTGGTTATTATTTTTCAACGTTTTTGATGGTTTTTAATTTACAATATCATAACGGTTTCTTTAAAAAATGTAGGAAGTTTTGAAAGATGCTAAGGTTCTGAGATACTAAGAATCTAAGTTTTTTGGATGATGTGTTTAACCGTAAAGGGCGCAAAGATTTTTACTTAAGATTGTGAATACAAACGCAAAGTTCGCAAAGCTTTATCGAAAAAAACTTTGCGAACTTTGCGTTCCCGATAGCTATCAGGATTGTGTCTTTGCGATAAAAAAAACTTTACTGTTAAGAAAGTATAAAGCAAAAAAAAACGGCTCAGTAACCACAAAGAGCCGTTTTTAAAACTTTTGAAAGTTTTTAACTTACTAACTATCTAACCTCACTTTTTATACTGTATTAGAGTATAAAGTTTTAAGTGCCGTGAAGAATTGCACTTAACGTTTATATTTTCTTAGTTAACAGAAACTGTTCCTTTTGAAGACAAAACAGAACTATTAGCGTTAACAGTAATATCGTATTTTACTTTTTTGAAGCTGTCAGCAACTTCTAAAATATATTTTCCTTCTGGAAACTGTTCTAAACTGAAAGTTCTTAAGATTCCGTCTTTACCAGAAGCGGTTTCAGTATAGATTAATTCACCATTATCATCATATATACTAATAACTGCTTTTTGTAATTGATTAATTCCAAAAGCAATTACCTTGCCATTTCCTTTTAATACATGAAGATTTAACGTTTCATTTCCATCAATTGCATAAGTACTCATTCCTGTTAGAAGTACTGCACATACTAAACTTAATTTCATAATCTTTTTCATATTCTATAGTATTAAATTTTTTTCGTTCATTTCTCTGAGGCAAAGTTATAGTAGCATGTGTGTTATTTTAACATCTATATTTTCCAATTTATATGCTATATTCTCATTTACGAAACCGTTATAGGTTAAAATTTGATTTAAATCTTATGTTTTTGTTAATTTGATTGTTATTCTTCAAAGTTTTTCGAAAACTTAATACTTCTTAAAATTTCCATCTTTCTTACAATTTTTAACATATTGGTATAAAATCAGGTTTTAAATGGGATAAATAAAAAAAAAGTAGAGAAAAAAAATAAGACCTTAAAAAAAAGCCGATTTTGATATAAATTTTTCAGTGTTAAGAACGTTATTTTAATGTAAAATTCGCATTTACGAAACCGTTGTAGGTTAAAATTTAAATTATTTTAGGTGATTTTGTTAAATTTGCTATTATTTTTTAAAGAAATTATCATGAAGACTATTGCCCCAGCTCTAGAAGTGATAACTAACTCATACGGAAGTTCTTTTACCTACACTAAACACGCCGAAAAGACCAATAGCAAAGCTCATTTATGGCACTATCATCCAGAAATTGAGTTGGTTTATATAAATGGCGGGGCTGGAAAAAGACAAATAGGAAGCCATGTTTCTTATTATACCAATGGTAGTTTACTTTTAATAGGAGCTAATTTACCGCATTGCGGTTTTACAAATGAGCAGACAGGAAATACAAATGAAACTGTTATTCACATAAAACCTGAATTTTTAGGAAGCGATTTTTTTGTTGCTCCCGAAATGAAAAAAGTTCAGAATATATTAAAACAAGCTAAAGGTGGAATCGCTTTTGGTGGTGAAACGAAAAAACGTATTGGAGAAAAAATTGAAATGATGGAAAATGAACCGCCATTTCAAAGATTAATGACTCTTTTGACTGTTTTAGACGAACTAGAATCAGCTGAAGAATATACCATTTTAAATGCTGACGGATTTACGATGGAACTTCAGACTCAGGATAATGATCGTATGAATGTGGTTTTCAACTTTGTGAAAGATCATTTTCAGGAATCTATTTCTATAGACGAGGTTTCAAGTTTGGTGAGTATGACTACGCCTTCTTTTTGTCGTTATTTCAAGAAAATTTCAAACAAAACATTTACTGAGTTTGTAAATGAATATCGTTTAGTGCATGCTTCAAAGCTTTTGGCGGAACAGCCTATGAGTATTAATGAGGTTTGTTACGAAAGCGGTTTTAATAATTTCAGCCACTTCAGCAAATCGTTTAAACAATACACCGGTAAAAGCGCCTCGCAATACCGTCATGAGCATAAAATTATAATCAGCTAGTTTTTGGCTTGATGCTTTTTAGCCACGAATTGCTTCGCCTGTTCGCTGTCGCTCGAGTCACGAATTTTATTTGATATTAATTTGTGAATTCGTGGCTATCTTTTTTAAGTGCAAGAAGAGATCGGATTTTTCATATATTTTATTCTGAAAAAAGGTATATTTACAAACCCTAATCAGAAAAAAAATATTAAAATGAAGAAATTTAAAATGCTATTGTCTGCATTTTTGCTTTGTCTTACCACCATGACATACGCTGCAAAAGTAGACACACTTCAAGTTGCCAGCACTGCAATGGGAAAAACCTATAAAGCAGCGGTAGTTTTGCCCAATTCTTATGCTAAAAGCAAAACCACTTTTCCAGTAATGTATCTGTTGCATGGCGCATACGGACATTTTAGCGACTGGCTAAAAAATACTCCAAACAAAAAACTGGTTCACAATCTTGCAGATCAATATAATATGATAATCGTAATGCCAGAAGGCGAGACGTTTAGTTTTTATATTGATAGTCCTGTAAATAAAGAAAGTCAGTTTGAGACTTTTATTACGCAGGAAGTAATTCAGAAAGTAGATAAAACGTACCGAACAATTGCCAATAAAGGCGGAAGAGTAATCACGGGGCTTTCAATGGGCGGTCATGGCGCTTTATATTTATCAGCCAGACATCCCGATTTGTTTTGTGCAGCTGGAAGTATGAGCGGTGCCGTAGATATGAGTACAATGCTTAACAGAGATTCGTCTGCTCAAATTGTCAAATTAATGCAGCCTGTTTTTGGCGATAAAAGCGGAAATACTGAATTGTACGAGCAAAATTCTGTTTTAAGAATGGCTGATAAACTAAAAGCGAACAAGTTGCCACTAATAATAGATTGCGGTGTAGATGATTTTTTAATTGAACCCAATAGAGAGTTACACAGAAGATTAGTTTATAACAAAGTCGACCACGATTATACAGAACGTCCAGGAGCTCATACATGGGATTATTGGGAAAACTCGCTTCTGTATCATGCATTATTTTTTAGTAAAATATTGTTTAAAACTAAAACAAAGTAATTACGAAATTCATATTTTTTAATCAACATGCGTGTTATTGTGTTGTTTGGTTAATATGTTTTTAAGAAATTGACAAAAAAGACCTTTTGTTTTTGAAAAATGAAAGGTCTTTTTTTATTTGAAAAAGCGCTTCGTACTACTTTTCTTTCTTATTATGTTCCGTTCATCGATTATTTTTGAATGATATCGATTTTACTCGTTTTTAATTGAGAGCATATAGGTTATTAACTAATTTTAACAAATGTTTATCCCCCCTGATCGTCAATGTCAGATTAATTTCTGAGGGTCAAGTCTTTTTTATAAGAGTTTTAGATTTTGTGCTTCATAACTTTTGAAGAAGGTTTATTATTTACATGTAATTGCCAAATCTGCAAACTATCTGGTTTTTTGCTAATGTAATGGTATTCTAAATACTATTATTATGAAAAAAACTATTTTTTATCACATCAAGATTTTACATGAATTTTGTGAAATCTTTCGTTGTTCTTTTATCGATTTAATTTTTCCAAATTTTAATTTGACGAAAATTATTGTGCACAAAAAGTATCAATTTTATGTGATGGTACTTTTTATGCTATTTGCTATCCATCCTTCCTTGCATTCACAAGCTATATCTGGAGCGGCCGTGCAAGCTAATTTTGGTATTGATGCTGACGTTTATGCAAACAAAGAGCAATTTTTAGTTCCCCCAACAGTTTCAGGTATTTATGATGACTGGTTTTTTAATTCGGCTTTCGCCAATGGAACGGGTCAAAATGTTATCGATCAGACTAATGCGGCGGGTCTAAAAACATCAATCCAAGCGAATAATAATTTTACATTCGAAAAAAGAATGTCGAAACCCAAAAATACCATGGTTGGTAATTTTTTGTGGATTGATGCTGTTTATGGACGTGATGGAAATTCAACGCAAAGTAACAGCGACTCTAATACTTTTTCTGGAAATTCTAACAAGAATGGCGATAACCCGACTACTTGGGCTTTAGGTTCAGGTAGTATTCCTCAAAAAGATGATATTGTCGATGTGTATGGCTATTTAAGAAGAGATTTGTCTCCGGCGGCATTAGCGGTGAATCCTAATGGAATTTTATGGGGATATGGAGGAGCATCTAAAATTTCTTCTGATGGGAATTCCCATTTTGATTTTGAATTTTTTAGAACAGAAGTAAGCTTTAACGGTAGTGCGTTAGTTGGTACAGGTAGCCAAGCAGGACACACAGCATGGACTTTTGACGCTACCGGAAAAATACTTGTGCCTGGAGACGTACTCGTTGCCATTGATTTTGAAAACGGTGGGACAAAACCGCTTGGAAGTGTAAGAGTTTGGATGTCTAGTGCTGATATTGCTAATTTTAACTCAAGACCCGACAGACCTTTTGATCTTACTGGTGTTTTTGACCAAGGAAATGGTGCGCCTCCTTACGGATATGCCGAAATAAAAGCAAAAGGTGGAGGGATACTTACCAATGTTTTTGCAGTTGTTAATGTAACGGCTGCAACATTAGGTCCGCCTTGGGGAACTTTAGAAGGTTCGCAAGCCAATTTTCAAGATAATTATAAGGCTTTGCAGTTTACAGAGTTCGGACTTAATTTGACAGCGTTAGGCTTGGATAGCCGAAATGTTAACCAAAGTCCTTGTTCAAATTTATTAGGTAGTCTGATAGTAAAAACAAGATCGTCATCTTCATTTACGGCAGAATTAAAAGATTTTTCAGGCCCTTATTTGTTCGGAAATATTACGGATGTAGCCGTAGAGGGTAATGTTAGTAATCCATTAACCTGTAATAATCCAACAGCTACTTTAACAGCAACACCAACTCCGCCAAATGCCACTATAAAATGGTACGGCCCTTCACCTGATGGCATAGCCGATGGCCCTTTTATACCAGGAAATGCTCCTGTTGTATCTGTTAAGGGAGTTTATACGGTATATGCTTATACAAATTTAGAAGGCTGTTTTGCTAAAAAAACGGTCACAGTCCTTGAAAATAAAGAACCGCCAAATGTTAATGCGGGAGAAGATAAGGCTTTAACGTGTTTAATAACATCAATAAAATTATCCGGCTCATCAAGTACGCCTAATGCGACCTATTTATGGAGTACATTGGACGGAAACATTGTATCGGGCGGTACAACGCTCACACCAACAATTGATAAGGCTGGAACTTATACCTTAACAGTCACCGATCCTATAAATGGATGTAAAAAAGCAGATGACGTAGTTGTGACAAGCACTCCGCCAACGCCTATTAATATAACTTGCCCTGAAGATAATATAAAAAGTTCTTGTTTTTATGCCGATCAAGCCGCGGTTAATACTGCTTTTGATGCTTTTAAACAAAGCTTTACAGCTTCGGGAGGTAATGGAACTTTAACAATTACAGGATTAGAGAATTTGACTCCTCCAGCTTTATGCGGAGGAACTGTAACCGTAAATTATAATGTTACTGATTCTTGCGGATTACAGAAATCATGTTCTGCGACTTTCACCATTACGGCTCCTGCGGCGGTAAGCGCAGAAGCTCCGACCTCAGTGAATGCTTCGGCCTGCGCGTATGCAGACCAGGCCGCATTGGATGCCGCATTCGAGGCCTTCAAAGCAGGCTTTAAAGTGAGCGGCGGCTGTGATGCGAAAGGGGAAATCCAAGGCAGTCCGACGGCTCCGAAACTATGCAACGGCGGAACAGTGACAGTTACCTATAAAGTGAC
>NZ_FMVC01000002.1:163327-438494 GCF_900101855.1 Flavobacterium anhuiense | reverse complement strand
ATCCAAGGCAGTCCCGTAGCGCCGAAACTTTGCGACGGCGGAACAGTGACAGTTACCTATAAAGTGACCGATAAATGCTATGAGACAACCATCAGCCGAGACTTCACCATTATTGCTCCTTCAGCAGTGGTTCCTGTATCTCCAGATCCGTTTAGCGCTTCTGCTTGTGCGTATGCCGATCAGGCAGCATTGGACGCAGCTTTCGAGACCTTCAAAGCAGGCTTTAGCGTAAGTGGCGGCTGTGATGCGAAAGGTGAATTTGTGGGCAGTCCAATAGTACCAAACTTATGTCAGGGCGGAACTACAAGTGTAAGCTACATGATTACTGATAAATGCTACACTACAACCATCAGTCGAGACTTTACGATTACGGCTCCTGCGACGGTGAGCACAGAAGCTCCGACCGCAGTCAGCGCTTCAGCCTGCGCGTATGCAGACCAGGCCGCACTGGATGCCGCATTCGAGGCCTTCAAATCAGGCTTTAAAGTGAGCGGCGGCTGCGATGCGAAAGGGGAAATCCAAGGCAGTCCGACAGCTCCGAAACTATGCGACGGAGGAACAGTGACAGTTACCTATAAAGTGAGCGACAAATGCTATGAAGAAACGATCAGCAGAGACTTCACGATTACCGCTCCTTCAGCAGTGGTTCCTGTATCGCCAGATCCGTTTAGCGCTTCCGCTTGCGCGTATGCCGATCAGGCAGCATTGGATGTAGCTTTCGAGATATTCAAACAAGGCTTTAGCGTAAGCGGCGGCTGTGATGCGAATGGGGAGATCCAAGGCAGTCCGACAGCTCCGAAACTATGCGACGGAGGAACAGTGACAGTTACCTATAAAGTGAGCGACAAATGCTATGAAGAAACCATCAGCAGAGACTTCACCATTACCGCTCCTTCAGCAGTGGTTCCTTTATCTCCAGATCCGTTTAGCGCTTCCGCTTGCGCGTATGCCGATCAGGCAGCATTGGACGCAGCTTTCGAGATATTCAAACAAGGCTTTAGCGTAAGCGGCGGCTGCGATGCTAAAGGTGAATTTATTGGTAATCCGACAGCGCCAAACTTATGTCAGGGCGGAACTACAAGTGTAAGCTACATGATTACTGATAAATGCTACACTACTACAATCAGCCGAGACTTCACCATTACCGCTCCTTCACCAGTGGTTCCTTTATCTCCAGATCCGTTTAGCGCTTCCGCTTGCGCGTATGCCGATCAGGCAGCATTGGACGCAGCTTTCGAGACTTTCAAAGCGGGCTTTAGCGTAAGCGGAGGATGTGATGCGAAAGGGGAAATCCAAGGCAGTCCCGTAGCGCCGAAACTATGCGACGGAGGAACAGTGACAGTTACCTATAAAGTGAGCGACAAATGCTATGAAGAAACCATCAGCAGAGACTTCACGATTACCGCTCCTTCAGCAGTGGTTCCTGTAACGCCAGATCCGTTTAGCGCTTCCGCATGCACGTATGCCGATCAGACTGCATTGGACGCAGCTTTCGAAACCTTCAAATCAGGCTTTAGCGTAAGCGGCGGCTGCGATGCGAAAGAGGAAATCCAAGGCAGTCCCGTAGCGCCGAATTTATGCGATGGCGGAACAGTGACAGTTACCTATAAAGTGACTGATAAATGCTATGAGACAACCATCAGCCGAGACTTCACGATTACAGCTCCTTCAGCAGTGGTTCCTGTATCGCCAGATCCGTTTAGCGCTTCCGCTTGCGCTTATGCTGACCAAGCTGCTATAAATGCTGCCTTTGAAATCTTCAAACAAGGCTTTAGCGTAAGTGGTGGTTGTGATGCCAAAGGTTCATTTGTAGGTAATCCGACAGCGCCAAACTTATGTCAGGGCGGAACTACCAGTGTAAGTTATATGATTACTGATAAATGTTATACAACTACAATCACTAGAGACTTTACCATTACCGTTCCTGCAGCTGTAACACCAGAGGCTCCTGCTGCAGTAAGCGCTTCTGCTTGTATCTACGCTGATCAGGCTGCATTGGATGCTGCTTTTGAAACCTTCAAAGCAGGCTTTAAAGTAAGCGGCGGTTGTGATGCGAAAGGAGCTATTCAAGGCAGTCCGGTTGCACCAAAATTATGTGAGGGTGGAACAACAACAGTTAGCTATAAAGTAACTGATAAATGTTATGAAACTACAATCAGCCGAGACTTTACTATTACTAAAGTAAACTTGCTTAATGTTTTAAGTCCTCCAAATAAAACAGTTGTTTGCGGTGAGGATCCAGATGGTGCATTTGCAGCTTGGATTGCCGGATTTAAATTTACGGGAGGATGTGCTGGAAATGTTCAGGCTACAGATTTATCTCAATTTGTGAAACCTCAGATTGGAACAGCATTAGTTATTGAATACGTTGTTTCTAACAATTGTGAAACGATTAAAAAAGTATCTACATTTTTGATCACTCCGTGTACAACACCAATTTGTACTTATACTCAAGGAGCTTACGGAAATGTTGGAGGTATTGCCTGTGTAGGAGGACAATCTTACACAACCAAAGCTCTTATTGCGAAAGCATTAAGTGCTTATCCAGGAGGAACAATGACAATTGGTTTAGTTGGAAAATCTGTTTTGGTATCTAATAATCAAGCTGATATTAATGGTGTAATAGCAGTTTTGCCAGGAGGAGGTGCAAGTAAAAAATTGGCAAATGGAGATCCTCATATAAGCGCATTACCTGCATCATATCTTAAAAAAGGAAAACTTGATAATACCTTATTGGCTCAAACCATTACGTTAGGACTTAATTTAGGTATTGATAGTGAATTGAGTAAATTTAAATTGCAGGCAGGTATATTGGCAGTTGCTCAACCTGAGGGCGGTTGTGGATCTAAAACTCCAAAAGTACGTTCTTGTAATCCTGACGGAACAGTAAGTAATGAATACAAATATTACACTATTCCGAATAATGTCGTTAGTAAACTAGGAGGAGATAAAACAGTTGGTGATTTGTTTAACTTGGCTAATCAAGCATTAGGTGGAGGAAACACTTATGGAGTTTCTCTTTCTGATATTGCAAGCTTAGTAGATTTGATAAATAATGCATTTGACGAATGTAGAATCGCAATAGGATACAATATTCAGCCACTTGCTTGTGTCGCTACTCAAGAGTCAATAGTTACTCAGGCACCTACTACTCAGGAAACAGCTGTAGTGCAGAGTAGCGCAAAAGAAAGTAAAAAACCTGGTTTTGATGCTTATCCTGTTCCATTCAAAAACTACATTACGATTCGTTATAACTTTGATTATGCTACCAATGTAAAAATTGAATTGTTTGATCTATCAGGAAAACTGTTATCTTCAAAAACAGATACAGATTCTTATTTTGGAAAAGAATATAACTTTAATATTGATTTCTACGTAGGTAAATTCCAAGTTTACATTTTACAAATTACAACTAACAAAGGCAGTAGTACTAAAAAAATTATTTCTGCAGGTAATTAAATAATTTATAAATCTTATTTAAAGCATCCGTTAAAAGCGGATGCTTTTTTTTGAAAATTATTTTTTTGTTTATCCTTTAATTACGAGTGTTTTACAAGTAAGATGATTCAGCAAATGTGGATGAGGTTTAAAAAAGTTAGAGGAAAATCATGTTTTTCTTTTTTTTGGTTTAATTTTTGGAATACCTTTATAGTATAATCCTTAAAAAAAATAATTATGAAAAAGATACTTACCTTATTTGCAGTTATCGGTTTAATTGCATTTTCTAGCTGTGAAGGACCAGAAGGGCCTCCAGGAAGAGATGGTTTAACTGGAGAAGCATTTGAAATTTTAAATGCAAATTTTTCATATAATGCTAATGACGGTTATTTTATTTCTGGAACTTTTCAAAGTAAAGTTGGAGGTGATTTGTTTGACGATGAAACAGTTTTAGTTTATCGATTAAAAGGGACAATAAATCCTCAAACTCCAATTTGGCAATTAATTCCAACCACGCTTTACTTTAATAATGGAGATGAAATAACATACGATTACGATTTTAGTAAAAAAGATTTTCAAATTTATGTAGGAGCAAATTATGATCTTGCAGAAACTCCTAGTTATATAAATAACCAATCTTTTCGAATTGTTGTAATTCCTTCTGCTTTAGCTTCGACAGTTAATAAAAATAGTCTTAATGATGTAATGAAAGCTGCTAAGTTAAGTGAGAGTCAGGTGCAACAAATTAAGCTGTGATGGTTTTTGATATATTCATAAAAAAAGGAAATCTTAAGATTTCCTTTTTTTATGAATATATTTTTATAGCTATTATTCTTCGCTTGACGAATCATTTAAAACTTTTTCTGGTCCGAACTTAAGAGAAACCAAAATTCCTACTAGAAGAGATAAAGCAATAAATCCTAATGAAGCCCATTCTGGTACGTGGAAGAAATCGTGCAAAAGCATTTTTAATCCAACAAAAGCTAATATTGCTACCAAACTGTATTCTAAATAACTGAATTTTGCCAGCATATTTGCTAAGAAGAAATACATAGAACGTAGTCCTAGAATAGCAAAAATATTGGAACTGAATACTAAAAACGGATCTTTGGTTATAGCAAGAATTGCGGGAACGCTGTCAACAGCAAATAAAACGTCCATAACTTCAATAACAATTAGGGCTACGAATAATGGAGTAGCAGCTTTTTTTGCTGTTTTGGTTGAAATGAAAAATCTTTCTCCATCCATTTCAGATGTAATAGGCATAACTTTGCCTAATGTCTTGTAAACGAATGAGTCTTTTGGGTGAAAATCTTCTTCTTCTCCAGAAAAAAGCATTTTTATCGCAGTAAATATTAAGAAAACTCCAAATACATAAGTTGTCCAAGCAAATTTATTGATCAGCATTACTCCGAAGAAAATCATCAATCCGCGGAAAACAATAGCCCCTAAGATTCCCCAGAACAAAACACGGTGCTGGTATTTTTGCGGAATTTTGAATGAAGCAAAAATAATGGCAATAACAAAAATGTTATCGACACTTAGCGAAAGTTCAATTAAGTAACCCGTTATAAACTTCATCGAAGCGACTGATGGTTTTAAATCATCTGGGTTTGCGATATAATCTGTAGTGTACAGCCAATAAATTACCCCTGAAAACAGGAAGGATAAGGTAACCCAAACTAAGGTCCATTTGCTGGCTTCTTTTGTGCTAATAATATGTGGTGTTTTGTTGAAGACCCCTAAGTCTAAAGCAAGAATAAAAACTACAGCAAGTAAAAAGAGTGACCAGACTATCATAATGATTTTTTTTAAATGATTTACAAAGATAAGTTTTGAAGTTTAACTTAAAAATTAAATTTATCAGAAACTTGCTTTTAAAATTATAAGTTATAAGTTATGAGTTATGAGTTATGAGTGAACTTTGTCAAAGTTTGAAACTTTGACAAAGTTGAACTTGTTAAGATTTTTTCAAAAAAAAAGTGCCAGCAAATAAATGTGGCACTTTTAGAATATAATGTAAGCTTTGAATTATAGCGCTGAGTTAACAGTTTTGATAATTCTAGCAGCGATTTTGTAAGGGTCTCCGTTTGAAGCTGGTCTTCTGTCTTCCAACCAACCTTTCCATCCTCTTTGAACAGTCATTAAAGGAATTCTGATTGAACATCCTCTGTCTGAAACTCCATAAGAGAAATCGTTGATAGAAGCAGTTTCGTGTTTACCAGTTAAACGTTGCTCGTTGTAAGCTCCGTAAACCGCGATGTGCTCTTTTGTAACAGGACGGAAAGCCTCGCAGATTTTCTCGTAAACTTCTTGAGAACCGCATGTTCTAAGAACTGTGTTAGAGAAGTTAGCGTGCATACCAGAACCGTTCCAGTCTGTATCTCCTAGAGGTTTTGGGTGATATTCGATATAGTAACCATATTTCTCAGTTAAACGGTCTAATAGGTAACGAGCAACCCAGATTTCGTCTCCAGCTTTTTTAGCTCCTTTAGCGAATAATTGGAACTCCCATTGTCCGCAAGCAACCTCTTGGTTGATTCCTTCAAAGTTGATTCCAGCAGCAATACATAAATCAGCGTGCTCTTCAACTAATTTTCTACCGTGTGTGTTTTTTCCACCTACTGAACAGTAGTACATCCCTTGTGGAGCAGGGTATCCTCCAACTGGGAAACCAAGTGGAAGTTGAGTTTTAGTATCCATAATGAAATACTCTTGTTCGAATCCAAACCAAAAATCATCATTATCATCATCAATTGTAGCTCTACCGTTAGAAGGGTGTGGTGTTCCGTCAGCATACATAACTTCGCACATTACTAACCATCCGTTGATACGAGTTGGATCTGGATAGATTGCAACTGGAACTAATAAACAGTCAGAAGATCCACCTTCAGCTTGTCTTGTTGATGAACCATCAAATGACCAATTTCCAAGTTCTTCTAATGTTCCTTTGAAGTTTTCATGTTCTTCAACTTTAGTTTTACTTCTAAGATTTTGAGTTGGTTCATATCCGTCTAACCAAATGTACTCTAACTTAATTTTAGCCATAATAATATAAATTAATTTTTTTGTTTTTTTTCGTTGGGTCAAATATAGATTTATTTTTTTAGTCCCAAAAATTAGGGGGCTATTTTGTTTTGTGAAGTATAATTTTTTGGATAAGCGCAATTTTGATAGGGGTATATTTTAAAAAAAGCAATTTTATGAACCTTAAAAAAATAAATTCGTAATAATTAAGGCTCATTTTTGAATTTATGAGTTAAGAAATTATGAAAAAATGTTTATTTAATCAATAATACCGTACAGTTTTGTTATATTTCTGCGATTTGAATTCATTATTCTTCATAAAAAGCGTCTTCTGTTGAAAAATCGTTGACTAAATTTCTATTGTTTATATTTAAAATAGGCTCATTTATTGTTTATATTTGTCTCTTATTTTTTTAATGAAAATTATTACGAATTTAAAATATACATAACCATGTCAACATTACGTTTTCAAGCTTTACAGCAAGCTTCTAACAGAAAGCCGGTGCATTTTGAAGAAATTGGCCGAAAATCAAATCTTTTCGGTTCAAATGTGTTTAATGAAAAAGCAATGAAGCAATATTTAACTTCAGATGCTTTTAGAGGAGTAAGAGATGCCATCCAGCATGGAACAAAAATAGATAGAAAGCTGGCTGATTATATTGCCATGGGAATGAAAGAATGGGCTCTTTCTAAGGGAGTGACTCATTATACGCACTGGTTTCAGCCATTGACAGGAACTACGGCAGAAAAACATGATGCTTTTTTTGAAACTTCTTATGACGGAAGCGAATCTGTAGAAAAATTTGGAGGCGCGCAATTGGTACAGCAAGAACCAGATGCCTCTAGTTTCCCGAACGGCGGAATTAGAAATACGTTTGAAGCAAGAGGTTATACAGCATGGGATCCAACTTCTCCAGCTTTTATATATGGTACAACTTTATGTATCCCAACAGTATTTATTGCGTACACTGGCGAGGCTTTAGATAATAAAATTCCTTTATTAAGAGCATTATCTGCAATTGATGAGGCAGCGACTGAAGTTTGTAAATACTTTGACAAAAACGTAAAAAAGGTAACAGCAACTTTAGGATGGGAGCAGGAATATTTCTTGATCGATAAAGCTTTGGCAAATTCTCGCCCAGACTTAATGATGACAGGGAGAACATTATTAGGACACACGTCTGCAAAAGGACAGCAGTTAGATGATCATTATTTCGGATCTATCCCAACTCGCGCTCTTACCTATATGAGAGATTTGGAGCAGGAATGTATGTTATTGGGTATTCCTGTAAAAACGCGTCATAATGAGGTAGCGCCAAATCAGTTTGAGTTGGCTCCGATTTTTGAGGAAACGAATTTAGCAGTTGACCATAACTCTTTATTAATGGATGTAATGCAGAGAGTGGCAGAGCGTCATGACTTTAAAGTATTATTTCACGAAAAACCATTTAAAGGAGTTAACGGTTCCGGGAAACACAACAACTGGTCATTGGCTACCGATACAGGAGTTAATTTATTGAGTCCGAGTAAAACCCCAATGAGTAATTTACAGTTCCTGACTTTCTTTATTAATACAATAAAAGCAGTAAACGATAACGAAACTTTGCTTAGAGCTTCTATTGCAACAGCAAGTAACGATCACAGATTAGGAGCAAACGAAGCGCCGCCAGCGATTATGTCTGTATTTATTGGTGCTCAATTGACAAAAGTTTTATCTGAATTAGAAAGCGTAACAACAGGAAAACTTTCGCCAGAAGAAAAAACAGATTTGAAATTGAATGTTGTTGGTAAAATTCCAGACGTATTATTAGACAATACAGATCGTAACAGAACTTCGCCTTTTGCTTTTACAGGAAATAAATTTGAGTTTAGAGCAGTCGGTTCAAATTCAAACTGTTCAAATGCAATGACAACTTTGAATGCGATTGTAGCAAAACAATTATTTGACTTTAAAAATGAAGTAGAGAATTTGATTGAAAATAAAGACATGAAAAAAGACGATGCAATCTTTAATGTCTTAAGAGAATACATCAAACAATCTAAAAAGATTCTTTTTGAAGGCGACGGTTATAGCGAAGCTTGGGAAAAAGAAGCGGCAAAAAGAGGTTTAAGCAATTTTAAAACTACTCCAGAAGCGATTAAGGCTAAAGTTTCTAAACAAGCATTGGATTTGTTTGAGCAATTAGGAATTTTTAATCATGTTGAAGCTGAAGCGCGTTATGAAATCGAACTGGAAGAATACACTAAAAAAATCCAAATTGAAGGACGTGTTTTAGGAGATATTGCTAGAAATCATGTTATCCCGACTGCAATTCGTTACCAAAATACTTTAATTGACAACGTTAAAGGACTAAAAGAAATTTTCGGAAAAGATTTTGAAGCATTAGCCAAAGAGCAGATTGTTTTAATTAAAGAAATTTCAGGTCATATTGAAGGAATCAATTCTAAAGTATTGGCAATGACTAACGAAAGAAAAAAAGCAAATCAATTGACAGATGCGCAAAAAATGGCAGAAGCGTATTGCAATAATGTGAAGCCTTATTTTGAAGATATTCGTAATCACTGCGATAAATTAGAGCTGCTAGTAGATGACGAAAGCTGGACATTGACTAAATACAGAGAATTGTTATTCACGAAATAATAATTTTGGAATATAGTTTTGCCACGAATTATACGAATTCACGCAAATTAATTTTTTCAAAAATCTTCAGATGAAGATGATTTTATAGAAAGATAAAAGTTTGTGAAAATTTGTGTAATTCGTGGCAATTTTTTTTAGAATCAAATAATCGAATAAGTAAAAGAATTAAAAAAAGGGATTATCTTTGCAGCACATCAACACAAACTAATTTTCATGAGTTCAGATTCTAGCAAAAGATATGCACAAAGAGGTGTTTCGGCATCAAAAGAAGACGTACATAACGCTATAAAAAATATTGACAAAGGTTTATTTCCGCAAGCATTTTGTAAAATTGTTCCTGATTATCTAACACAGGATGATGAGCATTGCCTTATTATGCACGCTGACGGAGCAGGTACAAAGTCATCTTTGGCTTATATGTATTGGAAAGAAACTGGAGATCTTTCGGTTTGGAAAGGAATCGCTCAAGATGCCTTAATCATGAATATTGATGATTTACTATGTGTTGGTGCAACAGATAATATTCTGCTTTCTTCTACTATTGGAAGAAATAAAAATTTAATTCCTGCCGAAGTTATTTCTGCCATCATCAACGGAACAGAAGAATTAATCAACGAATTAAAATCATTCGGAGTTACCATTCATTCAACGGGAGGGGAAACTGCTGATGTTGGCGATGTCGTTCGAACTATTATTGTAGATTCTACTGTAACAGCAAGAATGAAACGCTCTGATGTTGTAGATAATGCAAACATTCAAGCTGGAGATGTAATTGTTGGTTTAGCTTCTTTTGGTCAAGCAACTTACGAAAAAAGCTATAACGGCGGAATGGGAAGTAATGGATTAACTTCAGCGCGTCACGACGTTTTCGGCAAATATTTAGCAAAAAAATATCCTGAAAGTTACGATGCAGCAGTTCCAGAAGAATTAATTTATTCAGGACAAGTAAATTTGACTGATGAGGTAGAAAACAGTCCGATAAATGCAGGTCAGTTAGTGCTTTCGCCAACCAGAACTTACGCGCCAATTATCAAAAAGATTTTAGATAAATACACACCAAAAGATATTCACGGAATGGTGCATTGCAGCGGTGGTGCACAAACTAAAATTTTACATTTCGTAAAAGATTTGCACATTATAAAAGATAATTTATTTCCAGTGCCGCCATTGTTCAAATTAATTCAAGAACAATCAAAAACAGATTGGAAGGAAATGTATCAAGTATTCAACTGCGGTCACAGAATGGAGCTTTATGTTCCGGAAAATATCGCACAAGATATTATTGAAATTTCGAAATCATTCAATGTAGACGCACAAATCGTAGGTAGAGTAGAAGTTTCGGATTCTAAAAAACTTACTATTACTAGCGAATACGGAACATTCAATTATTAATTTTTAAGTTGCAAAGGTTCAAAGGTTCAGAGTTGCAAAGATTTTGAAACTTTTAAAAATAATTATTAAATTTAGAGATGCATAATTGTGCATCTCTATCTTTTTTTAAAACATTATATTATGTACGAATTACTTTTTTGGAGATATCTAGACGAAATTTACCTGAATAATCAGGAAGTTTATGAAGCGCTTGTTGAAAAACAAGAAGTTGAAGGTCTGGCTGAACTTCAAGTTGAAGTAATCGTGAATAGAATCAATTCTGTTTTTTCTGAATGGGAAAGAGTGGATGAAAATAGCTGGAAGAATCCTAAAGGGAAAGGTGCATTTCAAGTAATTACCACTCCGCAAAGTGTAAAAATTGACTGCTACGGAACAGAAGGAAAAACCATGAATAAATTAGTAGATATCATGGAAGAATTCAAATGCCCGCTTTACGATCCGCAAGTTCCAGAACGTTATGATGAAATGAGCGAATAGCAATTATCAATTATCAATTAAATCTACCCGTTTTTTAAAAGCACATTCTGTTCTTTTCTCATTTTTTCAGTCAATTGATTGATATACGTTTTTATTTTCTGCGGAAGCGTATTCCAACTTTGATCCTTTTCAAAACTTCTGCAATTATCGAAATCGCATTCAACTGCGCGAATAACATATTTTTTGTTCTTATAAACCGTAATAATTTTTACGCGCCTTATATAGCCATCTTCGTTGCGAGTTCCATACACAATAACAGGTTCAATATAACCGTCGCCATCAATATCTTTTGTGCTGCAATATTTTGTCCAGAACCAAATATTTTTTTCTTTTGGGAGAGTATCTTCAAGTAAGTCGTTAATTCTCCATTTTTCCAAAAAACCGCCATGATCATTTATGACACAAATTGCCTGTATTTTGGTGTTTAGAGTATCTTTCTTAGAAATTGTTTTCTGGTTTTCGCCCAAAACCAATTCATAAACACCACCTTTATCACTAAACTCAAACGCTCTGTAGATCGGAAAATCGGTTAGATTTTCGAGTTCTCGTTGCGCAATTTCCTGTTTCGTTAATCTATGGCTTTCAATTTTTTGAGAAAAAATAAATGAAGAAGAAAAAGAAAGTAAAATTAAAATATATTTTTTCATGTTTAGATTCGGCTTTTAGTAGACCAAAGATATTTAAACCTTTTGAGTCCTGCTAAATTTATGTTTTTTAAAAATAGATTTTGTTGTACTTTTCTGCATGAATTGAAAACACAAAGATTTCAGAAAATAAAAAATCTAAAATGATCAAAACTAACTTTAAAAATTGCTTTTTCGGACTATCAATTTTACTGTTCGCTTTTTCAAATACTATAAATGGGCAGAAGAAAGTAACTGAAAAAAGAAACCTTATTCAGTATGTTGATCCGATGATTGGAACAGCCAAAATGGGACATACTTATCCAGGAGCAACAGTTCCTTTTGGGAGCGTACAATTGAGCCCAGAAACGGACACTATTGCTTATAGTTTAAACGGAAAATATAACGGCGAAGTCTATAAATACTGTGCTGGTTATCAGTACGAAGATAAAACGATTGTAGGTTTCAGCCATACCCATTTCAGTGGAACAGGACATTCAGATTTAGGCGATTTCTTGATTATGCCAACAACAGGAAAACTACAATTAAATCCAGGTGTGGCATCAAAACCATTATCGGGTTATAGATCGGCATTTTCGCATTCGACAGAAAAAGCTGAACCAGCTTACTACAGCGTTTTTCTGGAAGATCATAAAATAAAGGCAGAACTTACGGCAACAACTCGTGTCGGAATGCATCAGTATACTTTTCCGAAATCTGATGAGGCACATATCATTCTCGATTTGACTTCAGGAATTTATAATTATGATAAAAAGAATGTTTGGACATTTGTTCGTGTAGAAAACGATACTCTGATAACAGGATACCGTCAGACAAACGGCTGGGCAAGAACCAGAACAGTTTATTTTGCGATGTCATTTAATAAACCCATTAAGAGTTACGGACAAGCGGCTCAGGAAAAAAGCGTTTACAGAGGTTTCTGGGGAAGATTTGATCAAACGAAAAATTTTCCAGAAATGGCAGGACAAAACCTAAAATTGTTTTTTGATTTTGATACGAATGAAGGAGAAAAAATCAAAATCAAAATGGCATTGTCGCCTGTGAGTTCTGCCGGAGCACTTGAAAACATGAAAAAAGAAACACCTGATTGGGATTTCGAAAAAGTGAAAAAGCAAAGTCAGGAAGTTTGGAACAAAGAATTGAATAAAGTTCAGGTTGAAACCATTCAAAAGGAAGATTTGGTAAATTTTTATACTGCAATGTATCATGCATTTTTAGGTCCAACGGAATACATGGATTTAAACGGAAATTATAAGGGTCTGGATATGAATGTTCATAAAGCCGAAAACTTTACCAATTATACCAGTTATTCGCTTTGGGATACGTATCGTGCTTTGCATCCATTATTTAATATTGTGCAGCCAAAAAGAAACGGAGATATGGTAAGTTCGATGCTGGCACATTCGGATCAAAGCGTTCATAAAATGCTTCCAATCTGGTCACATTATGCTAACGAAAATTGGTGTATGATTGGATATCATTCTGTTTCGGTTGTGGCAGATGCAATTGTAAAAAGCAACATCAGTTTTGATGCCGAAAAAGCGCTTCAAGCTTGTGTTAATACTGCAAAAGTGCCGTATTATGATGGTTTAGAATTTTATATGAATAAAGGCTATGTTCCAGAAGATAAAAATGGCGCTTCGGTTTCTAAAACTTTAGAATATGCTTATGATGACTGGGCAATTGCGCAAGCTGCGAAGAAATTGGGAAAGACAGCTATTTATAATGAATTCATCAATAGATCTAAAAATTATAAAAATGTCTATGATGAAAAAACAGGTTTTATGCGTCCGAAATTGAATGACGGAACCTTTAAGAAAGAATTTGATCCATTAGATACCCACGGACAAGGTTTTATTGAAGGAAATTCGTGGAATTACAGCTTATATGTTCCGCAAGATCCTGCCAATATGATTCAATTGATGGGAGGAAATGAGAAATTTAAAGTTCGTTTAGACTCATTATTCAATATGCATCTTCCAGACAAATATTTTGAAAATACTGAAGATATCACAAGAGACGGGATTATTGGAAATTATGTTCATGGAAATGAGCCTTCGCATCATGTTGTGTACTTGTACAACTGGACAGATTCTCCGTGGAAAGCTCAAGATAAAATTAGAATGATTTTGAAAAAAATGTACCGAAATGGCGCTGATGGTTTAGGCGGAAATGATGATTTCGGACAAATGAGTGCTTGGTATATTTTCAGCAGTTTAGGATTTTATCCAGTTGCTCCGGGTTCTGATGAATACGCATTGGGAAGTCCGTTGCTTAAAAGTGCTATTTTAAATTTAGAAAATGGAAAGACATTTGAAGTTGAAACCGTAAATCAATCTGATAAAAATGTTTTTGTTTCAAAAGTACTTTTAAACGGAAAAGAACTTTCGAAACCTTTCTTGAAACATGAAGATGTTATAAATGGAGGGAAAATTACATTTTATATGAGCAGTAAACCGAATAAAAAGAATTTTGTTGGTAAATAATTTCAAATGGAAAAGGAAATTATAATTGAAAATGTTGGTGTTTGGATGGATGGGGGAACTGTCACATTAAAAATGAAAAAAGATAATTCAATTTTTTATGAAATTGATTTTGTGCAAAAAGTCATTTTAGAAAAAAGTAAAAGACAAATTGAAAATAGTTTAGTTCCCGGGAGTCTTTTGCTAAACAGAAAGGAGGTTGAGATACGATCATCATTAGAAAAGGAAATACTTTCAGAAATTAAAGTTGCTAAATTCGGAACAAACATATCTCAAAGTGAAACGGATGCATTGAATCGTATAATTTTAGAAGCTATAAAATTTGTTGAATCAGAAGATTATATAACAGTTGCTAGAAAAGTTGGCCGTATTAAATAATTAATTTTTAATAAAAACAGAAATGTATCCAATTTTATAAAAACTTCACGAAATTTGCACTTCAAATAAAGACAATCAATATGAAGATCAATTTAAAATCAGGAATAGATAAACTGCTTTTCGGAATGAAGCAGAATGACGTAACAGCTGCTTTAGGAAAACCTGATAAAAACTATAAAGACGAAGATGATAACGTAATTTTTGTTTACAATGCTCATAAAATGAGATTAACTTTTTATCAGGAAGAAGATCTTAAATTGGGATATATTGTAGCTTCAAGTAATGACTTAGAAGTTTTCGGATTCAAATTAATCGGAAGAAAAATTGCTGATGTAAAGAAAGATTTCGCTGCAAAAGGAATCAATAAATACAATCAAGAGACTTTTGATACTTTTGAAAACTATTTCAACGAAGACAATTGGTTTATCCTTCAAACTGAATTTGATGAAGTAGTGAAGTTTGAAATTGGAGCGATCATCAACAACAAAGATGAGTTTGATTGGAAATTTCCTGTGAAGAAATAGGTATAATATTGTCATCCTCACGAAGGAAGGATCACACAAGAAACTCCACAAAGTATATTTGATAATCTTTGACGATTAGCAAGTGCGATCCTTCGTTCCTCAGGATGACAAAGCATAAAAAAACCGACAATCACTTGTCGGTTTTTTTATGCTTTAAAAGGAAATTAACCTTTTAACCATGCATTTTTAAGTTTCTCCTTTGAAGCATCAGTTGCTTTAAAAGTTTCAGCTTCTTCAAAAGGTAGTTTTACAGTTCCTTTAATGGTTTCTTCTTTTCCGCCACGTTTTACTTTCAAGGTAATTGGGTCATTATCTTTCCAGTTTTCGCTTTCAGTAACCAAATCATAAATGTTATCCAAATTGTATGATTTATTATTTACAGCTAAGATTTTATCACCACCTTTTAAATTCAGATTTTTATAGAAATCAACAGATTCTGAATCTGGGCGAACAGCAATTTCTTTTGTTGCTTTATCAACCGTAATGTATGGAGTTTGCCCTTTAATAAACGGATTTCCAGATTTTTTCTCCATTGCTTTTGTAACACCAACTTTAGCTAAGTAAAAATCGTAAGGAATTGGAGTAGTTCCAGCCACATATTTGTTTAAAAAGTCTCCAACTTCAGGATAAGTCAATGAAGTGATTTTAGCAAATAATTCATCGTCATTGAACGGTTTTTCAACACCATATTCATCAGATAATTTATGCATTAAATCAAGAATTCCTCTTTCTCCATTGCTTTTTTCTCTAATGATAATATCGATGCACATTCCAATTAAAGCTCCTTTTTGGTACACATTTAAGTATTGGTCTTTATAAGGCTGTTCTAATACATTTTTACTCATTACAGTAAAAGACATTGTATCATCTAATTGTTTAGATTGTGCAATTTTGTCGGCAATACGAGTATAGAATTCAGATTCGTCAATCAAACCTTGGTTGATTTGGAAAAGATTAGCAAAATATTCTGTTACACCTTCATACATCCATAAATGTTCAGACATTTTTGGTGCATTGTAATCAAAATACTGAATTTCTTTTGAGTGAATAGTTAATGGAGTTACAATGTGGAAGAACTCATGAGAAACCACATCTTTCATAGATTCTACCAATTTTTCTTTTGGCATAGATTCTGGCAAAACTACCGTTGTAGCAGTTGGATGTTCCAAAGCTCCAAAACCGTGAGCATCATCTTTTGCCATACTTGATAAGTACAATAACACAGTATATTTTTTAGTAGAATTTACTTTTCCTAAAAAGTTTTTCTGCGCGGTCATCATCGTTTTCATCTCTGGAGTAATGCTTTCAGCAGTATATTTTCCAGTAGGAGAGTATACGGCAATTAAGATGTCCATTCCGTTTACATTAAAAGTAGTGTAATCAGGTTTAGAATACATAATTGGGTTTTCTACCAAAATTGCATAACGAGAAGTCGTGAACACATCAGAAGTATTGCTTGCATCCTGATCGGTCATAGAAGTTGCTCCCCAAAGTGTTTCAGGATGAGTGATAGTAACTTTGTACGGAACATCTAATTTATCTTTAAAATACCCCACAAATCCATGAGTATTAACCATGAAATTTTTTCCGGCATCGATGTTTGTTCCTGCAGGAGAGAAAACATCATCGTTTCCAAATCCAGTTCCTTTTTCAGTATCGAAAGTATCGTTTACTAAATAAGTAATTCTTTTTAGTGTTTTTGCGTTTGAAATAGACCAAGAATTATCGTCTAATCTTTTTACTGTAAGAGGATTGCCTTTAGCATCAAATGCTCTGAAATCTTCAGAATACTTTCCGTAATTATCTGTTGAATAGGTTCCAGGGACGGTTTTCGGAATACTGTAAACAATTTCATCCGTTTTAATGGCTGGTGGTGTGACTGTTACTAAGACTTTATCGTCTTTAACATCCGTTAAATTGATATTAACTTCAACTATATTGCTTTTTGCGGCTCCTGTGCTCCCTGTTTTACAGCTCCAAAAAGTGACCGCTAGAGCTAAGGTGTAAAGTATTTTTTTCATTTGTATATGTTTAGTTAATTGTATTTGTCACAAAAAGCATTAAAAAGTTACTAAAAAATCACAATAAATTTAATAATAAAAAAAACTCCTGAAAAACAGGAGCTCTATGTTAGTCTAATTTATTCTTAATATAATATTTTCCGTCCAAATCTTCATCAAAATCATCTATTTTAACTGGTTTTGGTTTTGGCTTGTTCGCAATTGCCTTCTTTTTCCACATCTCAAATTTTTCAAGAGGCATTTTCTTTTTCATGATGTCCAGGACTTCTTTTTCTGCCAATCCAAATTCTTTTTTTATAATTTCAAATGGATTTCTTTCTTCTAAAGCTAACGAAACAAGTCTTTCGGTTTGTTCCGGAGTTAATTCTTTGCGGCTACTCTTTTTCATCTCGTGAAAATTAATTCAAAATAGGGTGTTAATTATTAATAGATTGATTTTCAATTCTTGTATCAATATTAAAAAAAAAAATAATAAGTTGGTTCAGGAAAGTGCACTTTTTTTAGAGAATTTAGCTGTTTTTAAAGGATCTTGATTTTTGAAATGGAATTTTTAACAAATTCTTCAACTCATTATTTTCCTCAGGAAGCATATGAGTATCTACACCGTATACAAGCTGATCTTTGGGCAAATAGGTGAAAGTTCCAAAAAGTCTGTCCCAGACAGAAAAAATATTTCCGTAATTGCTATCCGTGTAAGGCAGCACATAATGATGGTGAACTTTATGCATATTTGGAGAAACGATAAAATAACTTAAGAAAACATCTAATTTTTCTGGAAGCGAAATATTGGCGTGATTAAATTGTGAAGCAATAACAGATAATGACTGATAGAGGAAGACCATCCACATTGGTGTTCCAACAATTAAAACGCCTAAAGTGGTAAAAACAAAACGGACTACGCTTTCTCCCGGATGATGTCTATTTGCTGTTGTAGTGTCGATCCAAGTGTCGGTATGGTGAACTAAATGAAACTGCCATAAAATTTTTACCTTGTGTTCTACCAAATGAGCTAAATAAGCCCCAATTAAATCCAAAAGCAATAACCCAATTATGGTATAAAGCAAAATAGGCATTTGCGGAAGCCATTGCAGAATTCCAAAATTATTTTCGATTGTCCATGCCGCGGTTTTTATTAAAATAAACGCAAGAATAAAGTTGACTACAATGGTGGTGAAGGTAAAAAAGAAATTTATTCCAGCATGAGGCCATTTTTTATATTGCATTTTAAACAAAGGGAAACTGTTTTCAATAAGCCAGAAAATCGTAATACCACCTACCAGAATAAGGCTTCTATGCGACGATGGAATCGTACTGAAGTAAGAAATGATTTCGTTCATAATACATACATATTTGAGTTGAAATAAAATTTTCTTGTTGATTTTATCCAAAAAAAGAGAAAATCAAATATAAATATATCAGATTTTCTCTTTCGATTTCAATTATGTACCAACTAATTGGTTATTATTTTTTGATGAGGCTGATTATAAATAATAAAACCCAAGCACCACCTACGGCAATCAGAATTTGCCACAGAAGACCTCCGCCTCCTATACCAAGTTTTCCGGCGATCCATCCTCCGATAAATCCGCCTATGATTCCAACAACGATGTTGCCAAGTAATCCAAAACCAGAACCTTTCCAGATTTGACCGGCTAGCCATCCAGAAATGGCTCCTATAAGTAAGAAATATAAAAATTCCATATTTTATTTTTTTTGATGATATGTCGACTTCTTCTCTTTTATGCTTCGGCATGATTTTGAAGCAGTGTTTTATAAAGGAAACCAGCCCCTAATGCACCAAGAATAGGGGCGACCCAAAACAGCCAAACCTGAGATAATGGCTCTCCACCAACAAAAATAGCTTGAGATAATGATCTTGCAGGATTTACAGAAGTATTTGTAATTGGAATACTGATTAAGTGTATTAAAGTCAGAGCCAAACCAATTGCGATTCCTGCAAATCTGCCGTTTGCAAATTTATCGGTTGCTCCTAAAATTACTAATAAGAAGAATAAAGTAAGTACAAATTCTGCAATAAAAGCAGACTGTAACGAATAACCATCAGGAGAAAAAGCTCCAAAACCATTAGATGCAAAGGCACCAGCTTTTGTGTTGTCTATTGCAAAACCAGCCTTTCCAGAAGCTATTGTGTATAAAGTTCCGGCAGCAGCAGCAGCTCCAACACATTGTGCAATAATGTACGGAATAAGATCTTTACCAGAAAATCTTCCGCCTGCCCACAAACCAAAAGAAACCGCTGGATTAAAATGACCGCCAGAAATATGACCAACAGCGTATGCCATGGTAAGTACCGTTAAACCAAAAGCTAAAGCAACACCCGCAAATCCGATTCCTAAATCTGGAATTCCAGCAGCAAAAATTGCGCTTCCGCATCCGCCAAAAACAAGCCAATAAGTCCCAAAAAACTCTGCAAATAATTTTTTCATAATAAAATAATTTAATGGTTAATGTTTAGAATGTATATTGGTAAGCCCAATAAATTAAAACAATTTGTAAGGGCAAACGTACAAATAAAATCCATCTTGGTAAACCAAAACCTGCTTTTTTATTTTGAAACATGTACAAATTAGCAGGAAATACAGCAATTAATAGCATTATAATTCCCCAGGCGGCAAAATGTGATGAAAAAGGCAGGAGCAGAAAGATGCCTAAAATGATTTCGGCGGCACCACTTAAAATATTTATTAATTTGGGGTTTTTAAATGCAGGCGGAATGATTTTTATGTACATTCCAGGATTTCTAAAATGATTTAGTCCAGCAAGAATATATAAGGAAGCCATTAAATATAAATGCCAAGGTAAAATCATGATATTTAATTGTTTATCACGAAATTATAAAAAAATTAACAATTATTGCATTACAGAACTGTTTTTTTTAATAATGCTTATTTGGAGTTATCTTTTAGGCTTGAAATTTACATTCATAATAATAATGGCTAGAATGATCAATACAATTCCAACCCATTGAGAAAAGATTACTTTTTCGTTTAATAAAACATAGGCCATCATTACAGAAACTGGCAGTTCAAGCGCAGAAACTATGCTTCCTAATCCAATTCCCGTTAAAGGAAATCCAGCAGTCATTAAAAGCGGTGGAATTATAGTGCCAAACAATGATAAAACAATTCCCCATTTTAAGAAGATTTCTAGATTGAATGCAGTTACCTGAGTTGCAAAAGCGAATGAAAAAACAATAATAGCACCGCCTAGAAGCATATAAAGACTTCTTTGCGCTGAAGAAATTTCGGTTGCGACACGATTGGCAGTAAACATTGTTGTAGTGAAAGAAGCTGCGGCCAGCATTCCCCAAACTAAACCTCTCCAGTCTAATTTGATATCATTATTGATAATATTGGTTGCTAAAACAGTTCCGAAAAGCACAATACATACAGCAATTACTTTTTGTTTTGAAGGCAATTTTTTTTCTAAAATCATTTCAAGTAAAACTCCCATCCAAACGGTTTGCATTAATAAAACGATTCCAATAGAAACAGGAATATATTTGACAGCCAAATAGTAAAATAAACTTGTCATTCCTAATGAAGTTCCTGCGAGCATTAAGTTGAAAATGTTTTTAGGAGATGCTTTTACGGCTGTATTTTTGTTTTTAATGCGCTGAAAAAGATTGATTATAAGAATACCTAGAATTCCGTAAATAAATTGTGAGGTTGTGACTTCTGCAGTTGTGTATCCTTCAGAATAAGCCATTTTTACAAATGTGGCCAACATTCCGTAAGTGGTTGCTCCCAAAGCAACAAGAAAAACACCTTTTAATACATTATTTTGCGACGTCATAAATTATCTGTTTTAAAAAATTAAGCCGGCAAAGGTAAGCTATTTTGTTTAGGATTCTATCGTACTATGTTGAAAATGGTAATTAAATGGCAACAAAAATGGGTTTTAAAGTCTTGAATTAAGAATTCTTTAAAAAACTAAAATGGCGAAAATAGAAAAGCCATCAAAAATAATTCTGATGGCTTTTTATATTTATGAAGAACAAATCTTCTCTTTTCTAATTAATTAGGCTGATTTTGATATGTTTCAATTTCAAAAATCAAAGTTGCATTTGGAGGAATTACACCGCCAGCGCCTTTTTCTCCATACGCTAAATTTGAAGGCAAGAAGAAAGTCGCTTTTTCTCCGTCTGTCATCATATCAAGCGCTTCAATAAAACCAGGAATCATACCGTCTTTTTTACCAACTGTAAAAGGAAAAGCTTTGTAACCGCCTTGAGCATCTCTGTTTGCATCATATTTTCCGTGTGTTTTTGCTACTTGAGCCATGCTGCTGTCAAATAAGTTTCCGTCTTCAAAATATCCAGCGTAGTGAAAGTAGATTGTAGAACCTTCAGCACCTTTAACGCCAGTACCTTTTTGAGTTACTACATATTTTAAACCTGTTGAAGTGGCAGTTGCTTTTGCTTTCAAGTCTTTAAAATAAGCTGCTTTAGCCGTTATTACTTTTTTTGCTTCTTCTTTTTTAGCGGCTTCTTTTTTAACATCATCACTTAAAACTTTCAAAGCATCAAATTTCTTTGCTGCTGCACCTTTGCGTGTAATAACGATTTTTGTCATTACATCGTCCTGAACAATTTTATTTACAACGTCCATTCCAGAAACCACATGTCCAAAAATAGTATGTTTTCCGTTCAGCCAAGGTGTATCTTTATGTGTAATGAAAAATTGGCTTCCGTTTGTTGCAGGACCAGAATTTGCCATCGCTAGCACACCGCCTTTTTCAAATTTTAAATCGTCTACAAATTCATCTTTAAAAGAATATCCTGGACCTCCAGTGCCATTTCCTTCAGGATCACCACCTTGAATCATGAAATCGTTAATAACTCTGTGAAATTTTAATCCGTTATAAAATGGTTTTCCTTTAAGAGATGCTTTGACATTAGGATTTGTTCCTTCTGCTAAAGTAATGAAGTTTGCTACTGTAACAGGAGCTTTTACATATTCTAAAGAAAGCACAATGTCTCCTTTTGTAGTAGAAATTGTTGCAAAAATTCCATCGCCTGGATTTGCCGCAGCAGTTGCTGCTGTTGCAGGTTTAGCTGCTGGCTTTGCAGCAGGTTTTTTAGTTTGAGCCTGAATATTTACTATTGCTAAGCAAAATAAAAACAGAAATTTAAATTTCATTGCTTTTTAATTTTAAGTCTATAATTCGGTTATTTTTTGTCTGAAATTTGAATTTCGAAAATAATATTAGCATTTGGCGGTATTACACCTCCAGCACCGGTTGCTCCATAAGCCAAGTGAGACGGAATGAAAAGAACTGCTTTGTCTCCAAAAGATAATTGTTCAACCCCTTCAATAAAACCAGGAATTAAACCGTCTTTTTTTCCAGCTTGAAATTGAATTGGCTGGTAGCCGCCTTGTGCTGCTCTAGCTGGATCAAATTTTCCGAATTGTTTTGCCACTTCTTCAATGCTAGTGTCAAACAAAGTTCCGTTTTCAAGGAAACCTGCATAGCTAATGTAGATTTGGCTTCCTGCAGCAGGTTTTTTGCCATTTCCTTTTTCTGTAATTACATATTCTAAACCGCTCGTCGTTTTAGTTGCTTTTGCTTTTAAAGTAGCATAAGAATCTACTTTTTCTTTTTGAACTCCAGCATATTTCTGCTGTTCTTTCGCAATGTCAGCAAAATAATCATGGAATACTTTTACAGCATCAAATTTTTTAGCAGCTTCACCATTTCTGATGATCGTAACAGAAACAATATTGTCACCTTGAACCACTTTGTTGACCACTTCCTGATCTTTTGCGCTTACCACATGACCAAAAATAGTATGAAGGTTATCTAACCAAGGAGTCTCTACGTGAGTGATGAAAAATTGGCTGCTGTTTGTGCCAGGTCCGTTATTGGCCATTGCCAAAACTCCGGCTTTGTCAAATTTTAAATCTGAGAATTCGTCTTTAAATTTATATCCAGTATCACCAGAACCAGTTCCTAACGGGTCACCAGTTTGAATCATGAAACTTTCGATTACTCTATGAAATTTTAGACCATCAAAGAAAGGTTTCTTTTTTAACTGTTCGTGTGTTACGAACTCGTTTTTGCCTTCAGCTAAAGTCACAAAGTTGGCTACAGTGATAGGTGCTTTTTTGTAATCAAGTTCCACAATGATGTGACCTTTGTTTGTCTCGATATCGGCATATAAACCATCTGGCAGATTACTGTGATCGTCCTTACAAGAATAAAATGAGCTTACGGCTATTAGTAATAATAAAATACTCTTTTTCATTTTAAGATATTGTGTTTATTGAGTTAATGTGTCTTTATTGGCTTGCGCTGCAGGTTTTGCAACTGGAGGTTTTGGTGTTGCGGTTTGAGGCGATTGTGTAGCTGGTTTTGCCGTTTGTGCCGCTGGATCTGGAACAAAATTTCTAAGCGTAACCGTAACGATTAAAGATTCGTTTGGACCAATTTTTTTGTTGTCTCCGTGATATCCGTATGCCATATGCGATGGAAATAAAAACGTAACCGTTTCATTTTTATGCATTCTTTTAATTCCGTCCCGTAAACCCATCATAATATCTTGTTTGTCTACATAATAGGTTTGCGGGCCAAGATCAGATTCAGAGTAAATACTATTGCCTTTTATATCTTTTATTTCCATGTTGAAGTAAGCAATATCACCTTTTCTTGGCGCTGCAGTTTCTGCTGTATTTTTTTCTTCGTAGCAAAACCAGTACCCTTTTGGCGTGGCATAATATTTTACTTTTGGATTGTTTTGGATTATTTTTTTTATAACGCTTTCTTCGTTTGCGACTAACTTTTTATTTCGGTCGGCCGATTTCTTCATGAATGTTCCCGAAGCTCTAGAAATAGGTCTTCTGGCTTCTTCATGATGCTTGCAGCTGCTTAAGAAAACAGTAAAAAGCAAAGTGTAAATGCTAAGTTTTAGGTAATTCATGATTTGGGTTATAATTTTAGTTTTTTGACTAAATCTTCAAATTTATTTACTGTTTCTTCCATAGAAGCCTCAGATCTTCCGCCTGCTGCATTGACATGTCCGCCTCCATTAAAATGGTCTCTTGCAAATTGGTTCACATCAAATCCGCCTTGAGAACGGAAAGAAATTTTTATGATTTTTTCTTCTCTGTTTTCAATAAATATGGCTGTAAAAACAATTCCGCGAATGCTTAATCCGTAATTTACGATTCCTTCAGTATCACCTTTTACATAGTTAAACGAATCAAGTTCTTCTTGTGTAAGTGTCATGTAAGACGTTTTATGTTCTTCAAAAATTTTCATGTTTTGAAGTGCACGACCCAATAACTGCAAACGGCTAAAAGAACTATTATCGTATAGTAAAACCGGAATTTGAGTGTTTTCGACTCCTAAATCGATCAATTCGGCAATAATTCTATGCGTGTTTCCAGTGGTTCCTGGAAAACGGAAAGAGCCTGAATCAGTCAAAATTCCTGTATAGATGCAAGTGGCAATGGTTTTATCAATATCTTCTTTTTTGTTTAAGAAGGCAATGAAATTATAAACCATCTCACAAGTAGATCCGTAAGAAGTGTCTGAGTACATATAAGCCGCATAATCATGAGGTTTTTCATGATGATCGATCATGATAAATGGAGCTGTAAGTTTTGCTAGAGTATGCTCCATTTCCCCTGTACGATGAAAAGCATTAAAATCTAGCGTAAAAATAAGCTCGGCTTCTTCTAATATTTTAATACAGTTTTGAGTGTCTTTTTCATAGATTTTTACTGTTTCTGAACCTGGAAGCCAAGCTAAAAAATCAGGAAAATCATTTGGAGAAATAACGGTTGGCTGATGATTATTTTTGAGTAAAAAATGGTACAAAGCTAGAGTAGAACCCATGGCATCACCATCTGGTCCTCTGTGCGGAATTATTGCGATTTTCTTTGGTGCAGCAAGCAATAATTGAATCGCTTGAATATCTTGTATTTTCATAGTGTGCGAATTTACATTTTTTTAATGTAATGCTGAAAATAATTTTAGTGGCAGTGTTAAGTGGTCAGTCTCAGTCTCAGTTTTCAGTCTTCTTGTTTAGGCCCAGTTTGCAGCATACTATTGGCGTAAACAACGACTGCGACTGAAAACTGTGACTGAGACTAAGATACTCTAAAGAAATTTTTGGTATAATTTATATTTTGCTCCTTTTACAATCTGAGATTTGTAGATTCCAATAGAACCAGAAGAAAAATAAGCAATTGTGCAGGCGATTGCGATGAAGATTCCAGGAGCAATTCCGAATAATTCCATTCCCATAACGGTGCAGGCAATAGGAGTATGGGTTGCTCCAGAAAAGACAGCAACAAATCCGATTCCTGCTAAGAGAGCAATTGGCATCGGAATTACGGTTGATAAAGCGCTTCCTAAAGTAGCTCCAACAAAAAATAAAGGCGTTACTTCTCCGCCTTTAAAACCAGCTCCGAGTGTAAATCCTGTAAATAAAATTTTAAGTAAAAAATCATACCACTGATTTGCATTTGAAAAGGAATCAACAATAACAGGAACGCCTAGTCCAGAGAATTTTGTAAAACCTAAACCTGCAATAGCAATAGCTAAAATCACACCGCCAATTACAGGACGAAGCGGAGGATATTTAATGTTTTTTGAAAAAATATAGCCCCAAAAATGTGTGCTTCTAGAAAATAATAAAGCCGCAAATCCTGATAAAACTCCAATAATTAGAGTAAAAATTATATTGTTTAAGCTAAGTTCTGGAATTATTGGAATGCTGTAATGTGTATGTTTTATTTGCCAAAATTCTACAGTAAAATAAGCAGCGTAAGCTACTAGAAAAGAAAGTAAAATGCTTTTGAAGTTAATTTTACTGAAATATAAAACTTCCAATGCAAAAATGGCACCAGCCAGAGGTGTTCCAAAAACAGAGGCAAAACCCGCGCTTATTCCGAGAATGATTAAAATTCTGCGTTCTGAATGATCAAGGTTGAAAAACTTGGTAAATTGGTCGGCAATTGCGCCTCCCATCTGTACTGCTGTTCCTTCGCGTCCTGCAGATCCTCCAAATAAATGGGTAAGTAATGTTCCTAAAAGAACTAAAGGAGCCATTTTAAAAGGTATCACTTTCTTAGGTTCTTCATATTCTTCCAGTAAAAGATTATTTCCTTTGGCAACAGATTCTCCCCAATAGTAATAACTCAATCCAACCAAAAATCCGCCAAAAGGCAAAAGCCAGATAATCCACTTATGCTGGATTCTAAATTGTGTAACCCATTCTAAAGCAACTAAAAAGAAAGCAGATGCAGAACCTGAAAATATGCCTACTAAAGCACAGATAAGAATCCATTTAGGAAGAGAAAGCAGAAATTGGTTAGGATTTTGGGAAGCCATTAATGAATTCTAAAAGTTTGCCACGAATTTCGCCAATTTTCGCGAATTAAAAGGAAAATAATTGGCGGAATTAGCGAAATTCGTGACAAAAAAATATTATACTACAGCAGTAAATTCGATTTCTACCAAATATTCTGGAGCAACTAATTTGCTAATTTCATAAAATCCTGTTGTGGGTTTGACATCTTTAAAGAAAGCAGAGTGCGCTCTAGCGACTTCTTCGAAAGTAGAGACGTCTGTTGTGAAAATTCTTGTTCTAATCACATCTTTCATCCCCACATTTAAATCTTCTAAAACTTTTTCTACTCGTTCCAAAATATTATATGTTTGAGCATAAGCGTCATCAGCTTTTACTTTTTCGCCGTCAACAATAGCCACAGTTCCAGAAACTTCAACAATATTGCCAATTCTTACGGCACGGCAATATCCCATTTTGTCTTCCCACGGAGATCCAGTCAAGATGTTTTCTCTTTTCATTTTTTATAATTTTTGCGAATTTGTCAGTATGGTTTTAAAAGCAAATTCAGGTTAATTAAAGATGCCGCAATTTAAGGATTATGCTTCTCTCGGCGATTAAAAAAAGCTTGAAATCAATTCAGAAATCAAGCTTTTTTGTGATATTTTATTCGGTTTCTTTTTCTTCGTAAATACGAAGCCTGTTTTGTACGGTATTCAAATTTTGCTGTAGGGTTTCGATCTTATTCAAAAGATTTGCAATGGCATCAATTCCTTCCAGATTTATTTTGAGATCATAATGCATACGAATCATTTTTTCAACTATAGGAAGCTGTTTTGGTTCCAGATACTCGTCATTTTCTTCCGTTATAATATGAATGAGTCCGTAATTATGAAGTTCGGTTATAAAGGTGTTCTCAATTTCGTGGTAAATACAAAACTGTTTGATCTGGATTAAATTTTTATTTTTCATGACTTTCTAAGTTTTGCTAGTTCTTCAAATAACTCTTTTTCTTTATCCGACAGTTTTGTTGGAATTTTTATAGTGTACGTGATGTATAAATCTCCAAACTGATTCTCTTTTTTATAAACAGGAAAACCTTTTCCTTTCAACTTCACCTTTGTTCCTGGCTGTGTTTCTGCCGGGACTTTGATTTTTACTTTCCCGTCAAAAGTGTTGATATACGTTTCGCCACCTAAAACTGCGGTGTACAGATCTATTGGAGCCTCAGCATATAAATTATTTCCTTCTCGTTTAAAATCTGAATTATTAGAAATTATAAACGTAATGTATAAATCGCCGTTTGGGCCACCGTTTACACCAGGTCCGCCATGATTGGGAATTTTAATGATCTGTCCGTTTTCGACACCAGCAGGAATTGTAATTCGGATATTTTTTCCGTTTACGGTTAAATTCTGTTTGTGTGTAGTGTAAGCCGATTTAAGGTCTAATTCTAGTTCGGCATTAAAGTCCTGTCCTCTATATTTGGACTGCGATCTGCTTCTGCCTCCGCCGTACATCGAATTGAAAAAATCTGAGAAATCACTGCCAGAAAAGTCTCCGCCTCCAAAACCAGAAAAATCGTCTTCAGAATATTGATAACCGCTTTGCTGTCTGCTTTGCTGCTGATTAGGATTGTAGCCCGCTTTTTCAAATTCGTCAGCATGTTTCCAGTCTTTTCCGTACTTATCATATTTTTTTCGGTTCTCTGCATTGCTTAAAACTTCGTTGGCTTCATTTATCTCCTTGAATTTTTTTTCCGCTTCTTTATCATTCGGATTTAAATCGGGATGATATTTTCTAGCCAATTTTCTATATGCTTTTTTGATTTCCGCTTCTGTAGCAGATTTTGTGACATCCAATACTTTGTAATAATCGATATAATCCATTTTATTGAGATTTTAAATGGTAAAATAAAGTCTTGAAGTTAAGAATAAGTTGTTAATAATCAAAATGCTGAATGCTTTTGTAAAATGATTTTTTTGGAATTTGTAAATTTTAGATTTGAAATTTATTTTTTATGAAATAAAAAATCTTGGCAGGTTTTTTGCTTCCAAAAATTAGCTTAATTATATGTTATAAAACTCCTAAAGTTGTAGCAAGTAAGTAAATTATACTATTTTTGTGAAGCTGGACTTTTGATTATATTAATTATAAAAGGCGATTCGATAATACTTTTTTTTCAATGAAGCACATTTTATTTTTCATATTATTTTTTACTGCACTGTCTGTATCAGCCCAAATTGAGTCTAGTACTAAATTCAAAACTATTCCAGGCGGAAAGTTTACTGCAAAACCTAAAAAGACTCCGGTTCCTGAGACAAAAGACCCACTGGCAAATTTTAATGATATGCCAGCAATTAAAACTCCAAATGTTTTTGAAAATACGACTATAACTCCAAAATCAAAGTTTCAGATTGGAGAAGAGAAAAGCAAATTTACGATGTCTACAGAAACAGATTTTGCTAATCCAGGCGATCGATATGTAGCCAAAATGGAAAAAGATTTGGATAAATCTTTAAAAGACGCCGGCTTAAGGGAAGGTCGCGGTGTTTTGGTAAAGAAAAATATTTCGCTAGGGGATTTTAAAACCAAATCGGAATACTTTATTGTTAAGTTCCGGGATTTTGGAGCTATTGACGGAGATTTAGTAAAAGTATCTTCAAACGATTATGTAATCCGTGATAGAATTTTATTGGATTCCAATTTCCAGCAAGTAAAAATCAATTTGGCACAAGGATTCAATAAATTAGACTTTGAAGCCTTAAATATAGGTACACTAGGAGGAAATACGGCAGAAATACAAGTCTACGACGATAAAGGCAATTTAGTGACAAATGATTATTGGGATAATCTAGCTGCAGGATTCAAGGCTTCTATTGTTGTGACGAAAGAATGATTTTTTTTTAAGATGCTAAGGTTCTAAGATACTGAGATTCTAAGTTTTTTCCGGAAGCTTAAACAAACAAAAAAGGCGATTCTAATTTTAGAATCGCCTTTTTTTATAATCTGATTATTTCACGACTTAGAGTCTTAGAATCTTAGCATCTCAGTATCTTAGAACGGATCCGCCGTCACCTTAAACTTCATATCTGCTTTTACAGTAACATCTTTTGTTAAAGTTTCCTTTATGGTCACTTTAGTTCTTATTTTGTAGCTATCTGCTTTAATGTATTGATCTAGTTTTTGATCGGTACAAATCAAATCGATTGTGTTGCTAGATACGTTGATATTGTCTGCATACGCTAATTCGATTTCATCAGAATTTGATGTTGAAATATACAGATGAATCGATTTTAAAAATGTAAATGTTTTATCCGAAGGATCTGTAATGGATAATTTCAGCGATCTGATTTTTACATCTTTTACCAAACTAGCTTTGGTTTTGTTGTTTTCAAACTCAGCAGAAGAATTGGTTGTAACCTCTGGTGTAAAAATTTCTGATGGCAAGTTAACAGGTGAAGTGCTTTTGATTGTAATCGAAGTATTGTTCGAAATTGTAAAAGTCAATAAATCATCAACCGTATTACAAGAAGAAAAAAAGACCGACACAAAAGCAGTCAGGGCAATAATTTTTGATTTCATAGTTAAATTTAAATTGGGTTTTCGTTAGATACGGATTTTTGGATTGTTTGGATTTTTTTTGCGAAGATACTAAGTCTCTAAGTTACTAAGATGCTAAGATGCTAAGATTTTAAGTTTTTAGTTTTGCGAAGAAAAAAGCTTAGAATCTTAGCATCTTAGTTTCTTAGTATCTTCCGGTGAAAAAAAAATATTTTTTTTCACCGTTCCGATTTTTGAATTTCGAATATAAAAAGTACTTTTGCGCATGCAACACAACGTACTTATTTTAGATTTCGGATCGCAATATACTCAGCTTATTGCGCGTAGAGTTCGCGAATTAAATATATTCTGCGAAATTTTTCCTTACAATCACATTCCAAGTGATTTATCAAGTTATAAAGCCGTAATTTTAGGAGGAAGCCCTTTCTCTGTAAGAGGAGAAGATGCACCACATCCTGATTTATCACAAATTAGAGGTAAAATGCCTTTACTTGCTGTTTGTTACGGAGCACAATATTTAGCTCATTTCAGCGGTGGAGAAGTGGCAGCTTCAAATACTAGAGAATACGGTAGAGCAAACTTGTCTTATATTAAAGAAGGCGAAACTTTCTTTGAAGGAGTTTCAGAAAACAGCCAAGTTTGGATGAGCCATAGCGATAGTATCAAAGCGCTTCCAACAAATGCTGTAAAATTAGCTAGCACGCATGATGTAGAATACGCAGCTTACAAAATTGAAGGCGAAACTACTTATGCGATTCAATACCATCCAGAAGTTTACCATTCAACAGATGGAAAAAAGATGTTGGAAAACTTCTTAGTGAAAATTGCTGAAGTTCCTCAAAACTTTACTCCAAATGCTTTCGTTGACGAAATGGTAGCAGAATTAAAAGAAAAACTAGGAAACGATAAAGTAGTTCTTGGTTTATCTGGTGGAGTAGATTCTACTGTAGCAGCAGTTTTATTAAACAAAGCAATCGGACAGAATTTATATTGCATCTTTGTTAACAACGGTCTTTTACGTAAAAACGAATTCGAAAATGTATTGAACCAATACAAAGGAATGGGGTTAAATGTAAAAGGTGTAGATGCAGGGGATCGCTTCCTTGGTGAATTAGCTGGAATTAGTGATCCTGAAACAAAACGTAAAACAATCGGTCGTGTATTTATTGAAGTTTTTGATGATGAATCGCACTTATTAGAAGACGTAAAATGGTTGGCACAAGGAACTATTTACCCAGACGTTATTGAGTCTGTTTCGGTAAAAGGGCCATCTGCAACTATTAAATCACACCACAACGTTGGTGGATTGCCAGATTATATGAAATTAAAAATTGTAGAACCGCTTAGAATGCTTTTCAAAGACGAAGTGCGAAGAGTAGGAGCTACATTAGGAATAGATCCTGAATTATTAGGAAGACACCCTTTTCCAGGGCCAGGATTATCAATAAGAATTTTAGGAGATATTACTCCAGAGAAAGTTAGAATTTTGCAAGATGTAGATTCTGTTTTCATTGAAGGATTAAAATCTTGGGGATTATACGACAAAGTTTGGCAGGCGGGAGCAATTTTGCTTCCTGTAAACAGTGTTGGAGTTATGGGTGATGAGCGTACTTATGAAAAAGTAGTAGCGCTTAGAGCTGTAGAATCAACAGACGGTATGACCGCTGACTGGGTTCATTTACCTTACGATTTCTTGATGAAAGTGTCTAATGATATTATCAATAAAGTAAAAGGCGTGAATCGTGTAGTTTACGATATTAGTTCAAAACCACCTGCAACAATTGAGTGGGAATAGTAGCATAATTTAAAATTAAGGTCTTACATTTGTAAGGCCTTAATTTTTTATAACCTACTATTTATGAGAGAACTTTTAACAATTTCTCTTGTGTTTATTTTGTCTTTTAACAAAATAATTGCGCAAGATTCAATTATCGAGCACAAGATTCAAAAAGGTGAGACCGCTTATTTTATTGCCCAAAAGTATAAGGTTTCTATCGATGAGATTTACAAACTCAACCCCGAATCGCAAAACGGAATCAAAGACAATCAGGTTTTAAAGATTCCAGTTCACCACTCAGAAAACACAATTTCAAAGCAGCAAACTCATATTGTTGCACCAAAAGAAACATTGTTTGGTTTATCAAAACAATATGATGTTTCAGTTGAAGCTATTCAAAATGCCAATCAGGAAACTCTTGCCAACGGACTTCAAATCGGTCAAGAACTGATTATTCCTCAAAATCCAGATCATTTTTCAAAGCAAGAAAATGTTGTTTCTTCAAAAGCGACACATTTGGTTGTAGCTAAAGAATCTTTATTTAGCATTGCTAGACAATATAATGTTTCGGTTCAGGATTTAGAAAATCTCAATAAAGATATTTTAATTAATGGATTGCAGATTGGACAGACGATTTCGATTCCAAACAAAAGAAAAACTCTGGACGGAAGAGTTCGTGTGATAAACCAGGAAACGGTTTTTCATGTGGTTGAACCGAAGGAAACCAAATTTTCGATTGCAAAGAAATACGGAATTTCGATCGATCAGCTAGAATCTCAAAATCCTGAAATTGTAAACGGATTAATTGTTGGAAACAAATTGGCTATTAATACTACAGCAATAAAGCCAGCAAACGAAAGCGAAGAATTGATGCTGGCGCTTGCCGAAAAACAAGTTGTGGTTGAAAAAACAAGAGCCAAAACGGTTGAAATTGAAGATTTAAAAGACCGATTGGTTGTTCAGAAAGAGATGAATCAGAAAATTATAAAGATTAATGATTTGAAAGTGAATCTGAACGATATGAATGGTTCTAAAGAAAATTCAGTTGAAAAATTGCGTTTGGTTTTAGAAGCCAATAAAAATGTTCAAGATGTTTTAATGGCAAAATTAGATTCGCTTGTTACGACAATGAATGATGACTTGAAAGAATTGAAACGAATGGATATTCTAAATGTCGAAGAATCAAAAAGACTTGAAAAACAATCTTCTGAGGGAATCAATAAAACCAATGAATTATCATCTCAACTGAAAAAGGAACTGGCAGAAAATAGAAAAGTGTATGCTGGTTTGATGAATAAAGTAGAGAAAATTGTCGTTGAGGAAAATCAGGAGTATAAAAAGAAAATCCGCGAAAGCGAGAAAAAAGCCAATACAGAACCTTTGCAGCAGCGTTTATCTTTAGAAGAAATTAAACGCTATAAAGAAGATCAGCAAAAAGGAGACGAAAAAAATCAGCTCTTGATTGCTAAAATTGATTCACTTGACAATCAGAAAAAAATTGAAGTAAAAAGACATATCAGTAAAGCTTCGTATTATAGCATGGAAGCTCGAAAGTTTGATGATAAATTGGCTTTGATTAAACTAAAAAAATATCAGGATGAAGCAGTCAAAAAACAGAAAAAGGACAACACTGCTGAAAATTCAAAAACAATTTCGCTGGAAGAAATGAAACAGGAATTGAAAGACAATCCGTTAAGACCTGATAAAACAGTAAAAGTAGAAGTTTATGATAATCTTAGAGAAGTTTCGAACGGGTATTACTTAGTTTTGGGTATATTTACAGACGCAGTTGACCGAGATAAGCTTATTATGAAACTCATTGATTCTGGCGATTTTAACGCTAGTTTCTTTTTCAATATTAACAGTCTTTCATACTATGTTTACAGCGATAAATTCGAAAACATGGAAGAAGTGCTTTATAAATGCAAGAAAAAAGAAGAAGATGAGTTATATAAAGAAATCATAATTGCCAAAGTAGAAATCGATTTGAGATGATTTTCGATTGAAATAACAAACGGCTCGAATTTTGCTTGGAAGAAATCTGTGAGATATTTTTAAATTAGAAATTAAATTGTTTTAAGCCATATTATGAAATACTATTTAACATTATTGTCTCTTGTATTCTTTATCAGTTCAAGTGCTTTTTCTCAGGAAAAAGTGGTGAAGTATAAAGTGTCAAGCGGTGAAACTATTAATCAGATTGCCCAAAAATTTAAGGTAACTCCTTATGATATTTATAAGCTAAATCCAGATGCTAGAACGGGTTTAAGCCCAAATACAGTATTGCTGATTCCGACGGCGACTGGAGAAGCAAAAAAAGAAGTTTCTGAAACTAAAACTGTTGCTTCAGGAAAAGAAATTATTCATGAAGTACAGCCAAAAGAAACGTTTTACAGCATTGAGAAAAAATACGGAATCTCTGATGAAGCTTTAAAAGCAGCAAATCCGTTTTTGGAGAAAACTGGCGTACAGATTGGACAGAAACTGGTTATTCCTGCAAAAGGATCTGCTCCAAAAGCAACAGCAAAACCTTCGAAAGAAAAAGGCGCTGAAAAATATGTTTATCACGATGTTCAGCCAAAAGAAACAAAATTTGGAATTGCAAAGCAGTATAATATGACTGTAGAAGAATTAGAAAAACGCAATCCAGATATTGTTTCTAGTTTGCCAGTTGGGTACAGACTGACCATAAAAGGAACAGCTCCAAAAACAGAGCATGTTGCAACTGAAACAGCAAAGCCTGCGGAAAATAAGAAACCTGCCGAATCTTCTAAAAAAGCGGTTACGTATATGGAGTATCAGGTGAAACCGAAAGAGACTTTTTATAGTTTAGGAAGAGTTTTTCATTTATCTCAAGATGAATTAGTGGCATTAAATCCGTCACTTTCGGAAGGTGTAAAAGAGGGGATGGTTCTAAAAGTTCCTGCTGGATATGTAGCTCCTGCACCAATTATTGCAGCACAAGTTCCTGGTGATAAACCAGCTGATTCTTCTACAAGTAAACCAGCAGAAAGTACTGGCGGTGGAATTAAGATTGTTGATAAAGTAAAATCTACTGAAAACGAAAATGTAGAAATTGTGGAATTAACCAAAAAAAGAGGTATCAATGAGCGCAAAAAAGTAGTTTTATTGCTTCCTTTTAATTTGGCTAAAGTGCAAAGCGATACTTCGGGAACGGCTAACAGAATTAAAAACGATAAGTTCTTAAATATGACTCTAGATTTTTATTCTGGAGCTTTGATGGCGATTGATTCTGCAAAAACATTGAAACTGCCAATTGACGTTGCAATTTATGACTCTCAGGAAACTAAAACCACTTCGAATGTTGTAGGTTTGACTCCGAAACTTCAAGATGCAGATGCTGTAATTGGGCCATTTTACCAAAGTAACGCAGAAACGGCAGCAAGCATGTTGCGTTCGTATAATGTTCCTGTAATTTCGCCTTTATCAAAAGATAGTGCTAATCCGATTGATAATTTGTACCAAACTATACCGTCAAACGATGTAATCAGAAATTCAGTTTTTGATTATATGCGTTCTAAAAACGGAAATATCGTAGCGGTCGTTGATAAGAAAAAAGAATCTGTTATCAACTACATTAAGCAAAATCAGAAAGGAGTGGCATTTGCATCTCTAACTGAAACTGGCGGTTTGGATGTGGCTAACTTAAAAAGTCTGTTAATACCAAATCGTTTGAATTATGTTGTGATGGAAACAGGAAATACAGCGATGGTAAAAGCTACTATAAAAGCTTTACTCGATTCTCAAAAAACGTGTCAGGTTCAATTAGTGATTTTAGAACCAAATAGTACACTGGATACAGATGAAATCAATTTTGATAACTTGGTAAAACTAAAATTAATGTATCCTTCTGTAACTCGCGAAAGTGATGAACAGCCAGTTTTAATTTATGAAAAACAATATCGTCTAAAAAACAAAGCAAATCCGACGACTTATGCAACCAGAGGATTTGACGTAACGTTTGATACGATGATCCGTTTAATGCAAGGAAAAACATTCCAAGAAACAGCTGATTTGATGGCAACTCAGCAGGTAGATAATAAATTTCAATATTATAGAAAAGAAGATGGCGGACACGCTAATAAAGGTGTTTACATCTTATATTATGATAGTGACTTAACTTTAAAAGTAGCAAATTAATGACATCAAAAGTAACCTATTTAGGAGATTTAAGAACAAGTTCAATTCATGTGCAATCAGGAAGCGAAATCATTTCTGACGCACCATTAGATAATAACGGAAAAGGAGAAGCATTTTCTCCAACAGATACTGTTGCAAACGCTTTGGCAAGCTGCATGATGACTATTATGGGAATCAAAGCTCGTGATTTAGAAGTTGATTTTATTGGATCTACAGCAGAAGTAACTAAAATCATGAATGCTGAACCAAGAAGAATCGGTGCAATTGAAATTGTGTTTCAAATGAAAAGCAATGCTGACGAAAAAAGCAAAACTATTTTAGAACGTGCTGCAATGACTTGCCCAGTGTTTTTAAGCTTAAGCAGTGAAATCGAAAAGAAAATTACGTTCAACTGGAATTAATTTTTATCAAAAATAAAAGAAGCCATCTGAGAGAATCAGGTGGCTTTTTTGTTTTTACGAATTGTCTAAAACAGACAAGAGAGCAACATCTACTTTGCCCTCTTGTTCCTCTTACTAACTAACCAATAATATTTATTCTGAAAACTCTAATTTTTTAAGTTTGTTCCAGCCTCCACGAGTAAAATCTGGAATTTCTACAGGAGCAGAATTATGGTCTAATGAAATTTCTGTTAATGGTCCAAGGCAAGACCATTCGGCTAAATCATAAACGTCCATATCAAGCGGAAGTCCTTTTTGCAGACAATAGATTAAACGATAGTCCATAATAAAATCCATTCCGCCATGACCGCCCACTTTTTTAGCCTGTTCTTCGATTCCTTTGGCAATAGGGTGTTTGTATTTTTCCATCAACGCTTTTTTCACTTCTTCAGGAACAAAAGAATGCGCGCTCAATTTTTCGTGATTTGGTTTTACGTCATCGCTTAATTCTTTTCCGTCCAAAGCATAACCTTCAAGCGGATATTTATTAGCAAAACCTTTTGTACCACTTAATTGATACATTCTGCTGTATGGGCGAGGAGAAGTAACATCGTGTTGGATGTGAATTGTTTTTCCGTTTTCTGTGCGAATCATCGTCATCGTATGGTCTCCGTTTCTAAAATCTTTAATTTCCTGTCCCGATTTTTCTTTAATGTAAGCAGGATTTCCAACAGCTTTCGTATCCATAGAAACCAAGAAATTCATTTTATCACCACGGTGAATATTTAGTGCCTGACATGCAGGTCCCATTCCGTGTGTGGCATAAATATCTCCACGATGTTTAATGTTATAATCCATTCTCCAGTTGTTCCAGTATTCTCCCCAAAAAGGCTGTAAACCATGAATATACGAACCTTCTGCATGAAGAATTTCTCCAAAAACGCCTTGCTGAGCCATATTTAAAGTGGTCAATTCGAAAAAATCATAAACACAGTTTTCCAATTGCATGCAGTGTTTTCTCGTCTTTTCAGAAGTATCTATCAATTCCCAGATTTCTTTCATGGTCAAAGCGCCTGGAACTTCTATTGCAACGTGTTTTCCATCTTTCATGGCCTGAACACCAATCACAGCGTGATGTTTCCAATCTGTGGCAACATATACCAAGTCTACATTCGGCAAAGCCGTAACTTTTCTCCAAGCATTTTCATCACCATAGAATTCTTGTGCTTTTGGGAAACCAGCTTTCGTTAAGATTTCATTTGACTTCGCAGTATTTTCTTGAGTCATGTCGCACAAAGCCACAATTTCTACACCTGGAATATGTGTCATGCGTTCGACTGCTCCAGGGCCGCGCATTCCAAGTCCGATGAAAGCAACACGAACCGTCGGAATTGGATCTGCTGCCATTCTCAATACGTCTTGCTGTCCTTTTGGACGTGAAGGCGTTTTGGTCTTAATCATTTGTGCCGATGCAATTGTCCATCCGAACAAAAGAAAAAGGATTGTTATAGGTTTTAAGAAGGTGATTTTCATGAGTGATTATTGTTAGATAATTTTTTTAAACAACCTCTCTAATGAACCAAATTAGAGAGGTTTTCAAAAACAAAAACAGACCTAAAGGACTTTTAATAATTATTTTTGACTACTAAATCTTTTCATTAATGGCGTTACATGTTTTTGGGTATCGTCATCTAATGAAGCCAATGCTTTATCTGCTTCAGCTGCCGCATATTTTGTTAATCCTGCTAATCCTGCTGCAATCACGTTATACGACTGTTCTTTAATGCTTTCTTCCATTAAACTTTTATAAGAAGCATCTCCTGTAGAAGCCAATTTTACAATAGCATTAGCTCTGGCAATTGTCTTTTTATCATTTTTTGCAACATCAAGTAGCGTTTTTAAAACCTGATCTTTTGTTTGTTTTTCATTTAAGTCAATTGACTTGATACTCAGAACTCTTAAATCTTCCTGTTGGTCTTTTAAACCTTCCAGTAAAATAAGTTGCGATTCCTGACTTCTGTCTTTCGAAGCAAATTTTATAGCTTCAATTCGGTTGTAATAGGATGGAGCATTTTTATATTGATACAAATAATCAGCTGCTGTTTTTTTGTCTACATTCACTTCGCCCACTAGAATTTTATCTGGATCTAAATCTATAAATTCAGGTTTTGAAGGAAGATCAAAAGTGAAGCTTTGTTGTCTTTTATCAATTAAAATATCCTTTCTGATTTTAGTTCCGTTTACATAAAAATCAACTTTCAAAGGCAGGGTAAAAGTTTGCACTGCGCTATCCTGAGATTGACTAATGGTAATAATAATTTTTCCGTTAGCATATCTGTAAGTCACATCCAGAATCGGACTTCCAGCGTTATAATACCATTGCTCAAAATAAGGCAACCAGTCTTTTCCAGTTACTTCTTCCATAGACAAGCGCAGTTGATGCGGTTCGCCAGATTTATAAGCATTTGTGGTTAAATAATGATTTAGTCCTTTAAAAAAGGCTTCATCACCCATTTGGTTTTTCATGGCATACAAAATGATAGAACCTTTAGAATAGCTGATATTATCAAACATATCGTCTGCATTTTTGTAATGAAAACGTGCTAAAATTGGACTGTCGCCATTTTTTTGTGAGCGTAAATAATTCTGCAATTTTTCATAACGCGATCTGTCTTCAGCATCTTGTCCAGCATCATGACCATGCCATAAAACTTCTCCAAAAGTGGCAAACGATTCGTTCATGGTTAAGTTTGACCAAGACTCAGCCGTTACGTAATCTCCAAACCATTGATGAAAAAGTTCGTGAGCAATGGTGCTTTCTTGATTATCATCTAATAATTCTCTTTCTGTTTTTTGTACATATTCTCCATGAACAGTCGCAGAAGTATTTTCCATCGCACCTCCAAAATAATCTTTCACAACAATTTGCGCATATTTTGCCCAAGGATATTCTACACCAAGCATTTTACCGTAAAAATTCATCATATCGGGCGTTTTATAGAAAATCTGTTTGGCATAAGGCGCATATTTTGGCTCCAAATAATAGCTGACTTCTTTACCGTTATACGAATCTTTATAGATTTTAAAATCACCAACAGCCAGCATAAACAAATAAGGCGCATTTGGCTGTTCCATTTTCCAGATATCTGTTCTTGTTCCGTCTTTATTTACTTTTTGCGACGTTAGTTTACCGTTTGAAAGCGTCGTATATTTTGCCTCGACAGTCATCGCAATTTCAGAAGTTGTTTTCTGATTGGGTTTATCGATTGTTGGGAACCAGCAAGAAGAAGCTTCCGTCTCGCCTTGCGTCCATATTTGTGTTGGTTTGTCACCTTTTCCGTCAGGATTAATAAAATACAATCCGTTTGAATTGGTAATCGATTCGCCAGCTTTGCTTTTCAGTTCTGCTGGTTTTGCGGTGTAATTAATGAAAATCGTGTACTTTTCAGTTCGTTTGTATTTTCTGTTTAAAGCGATTGAAAGTTCTTCGTTATCGTATTTGTATTGCAACGGAATACTTTTTTTGCCGTCAATAATAGCAATTTCTTTAAAATCCATTCCTTTTGCGTCCAACTTAAGCGAATCGGTTTCGTAAAAATGAGGTTTTAAAGTAATCCATTCTTTTCCGTATAAATAACGTTTTCCGTAATCGAATGAAACTTCGAGTTTGGTATGAATTAAATCATGTGTTTTTAAAGGAGTAGCACGGTAAATGGATAATTCATCAACCTTTTCTGCTTTGTTTTGTGCTTCAATTTTTGGACTCATCAAAACGACAAGACCCAAAAATGTATATTTTAAAAAATGCTTTTTCATTTTATTGTTTTGAAAGTTCTTTACAATTTTTCGATAATTCTGACTTCGCCGTCTTTTTCATCTTCACTTAAAATATCCGATGGTTTTTTAGTGTAAGACAATAAAGTCCATTGCACTATTTTATTTGTCGGATATAAATCGGCCTGAGATTTAATCCATTTTTCAGCTTCTTTAGCAGAGGAAGTTTTTTCTATTGCCCAAGCCGAAACCAATTGATTTGCTGGGAGGAAATTCATAACCGTATTATCGACTACTGGTTTGAAAGCGACAATTTTTTCTAAAGATTTAGAAGCCATTTCTTTGTTTCCAAGACTGCTGTAACATTGATAATCTAACCAGTTTTCTAATCTTTCATCAATATTTTCGTCATACGGTTTTCCAACGCCTAAATTCTCTGGAAACAGTTTTGCATCAGCAATAAATTGTAATGCTTTTTTGTACTGCTTGTTTTTGATTTCTGCCAAAGCCTGCATCAGTTTAGCTTCGTGATATAGTTGTCTTCCAGCTGTTGCACCTTCAAACGGAAGAATCTGCAATTTGGTTAAAAACACATCAGCTTCGCGGTATTTTTTGTTTAGCAATAATGTTTTGGCATACAGCATTCCAATCAAATAATTGTCTTGATGTTTTTTATAAAAAGATTCAGCCGTTGTAAGCGCTTTATCAAATTGTTTTTGAGCGATGTAATGTTCTGCCAGCATTTTATGGTATCTCCAACCTTGCGGATCCAATTTTATAGCCTGTTGAAGACTTGTCAATACTATCGAAGCATCGTCTTTAAATAAAGAAGCTTTAGCTCCATAAAATGCAGGATCATTTGGTTTTGTACCGCATTCTGAAAACAATCTTTTAGCTTCTGAAATGCTATTGCGATTCCATTCAATCAAGCCTAAATGATATTTTAATTGGTATTGATCATTTGTTTTAATTAATGATTTTAGAATTTCAGCAGTTTCATTTCTGAAAGGGAAACTAGTTCCAGGTTTGATTTTGCTTACATCAACTGGTTTGTTTTCTAAGAAAGCTTTCCAATATATAGTTTCAGCGCTTGGTTCTGCAATAGAAAACACTTTTAGAGCTTCTTCTTTTCGGCTTAAATTATTGTACCAAATTCCCAATTCAAGAAAAGTCTGTTCTGGCATTTCGTTTTGGATCGCAGAAACAAAAGCATTTTTGGAATCGTTTGAATTGTTCCAAAGGTATTTTTCAAAATCAGTAAAATGATTTAGCGGATCTAATTTTGTAATGATTTTTAAAACTGAATTTGTTTTATCAGAATTATTTTGAAGACGATATAAAACCGCTAAAACCTGTAAACCTTCTATATTGTATTGATTATAGATTAAGCTTTTTTCAGCATATTCAGCCGCTTTTGAAAGATCGTTTTCTGCTAAATAAATTTTGCTTAAAGCGGTGTAAGCAGGACTTCTAAATTCAACACTTGCAGCGGCAATATCAAAACCATCTTTTGCATCAATAGTATTTCCTAAATGGAAATTAGCCAAAGCATAAAAATAATTCGCCGAAGCATCGTAAGTATCTATTGATAAAGCTTTGCTTGCTAAATTTGCAGCTGCTTTATAATCTAATTTTCTAATTTGCAAAGAAGCCAATGCAGAAAGGGCAGGAGCGTAGTTTGGATCTAGTTTCAAACAAGCATTTAGTTTGTCTTCAGACAAAGCATAATCTTTGAAACTGATGTAATTTTTTCCTTGCTGATACAATCCATAAACTGAATTATGGTCAAAATCTTTTGGAATTTCTACAGGACGGTTGATGTTTCCATCTTCTGGCGCTGAATTCCAAACTAATTTATTTTGACCTAAAACAAATTTCAATTTATTAGAATCCACTTTTACTTGAATAGAATCTTTGAAAGTTTGCATGGTATTCAGAGCAATATCTTTAGAATACACTTTTTTATCGTTTTCAAAAACTTCAATTTTTTCGTTTAATTTTTGAAGCGGAGAAAAATAGATTTTCAGCCAGCCATTTTCGTTTTTGATATTAACTGAACCATAATTGTTGGCTTTTACAAAGCCTTTTGTGTGTTTTACAGGAAACCAATATTCGGTCCAAGTATCAGTTTGATATGGAGCAAAGGAACGCTGTTTGAAAGGTGTAAGACTACTGGTTTCGCTTGCCTGATTAAACAATCTTCCGCTTTGCACTTCTACATATTGTCCGTCAGTATCGGTCAGTAATTTTTCCCAAATCATGCCTTGCTGCGACAATCCCCAAATCCATATTTTTTTGCCGGGTTTGTCATCGTGATTGCCATATCTTCCCATTCCGAAATCTTCGTCGTGATAATATCCTCCAAAGAAATCATCATATTTCCCGAATACGTGATACGATTTGTAGCCTCCAAAATTGTTGTTTTTGTAGAAAGATAAATCTTTGCCGTTTTCTTTGTCAATTGGCCACGAATTGTATTCTCCGTTATGACCGATATATGTTTGTCCAGGATAAATAAACTGCAGATTTTCGGCTGCTTTTATTCCCGTATTCATCCAAGTGTAATAAGGCTGTTCAAATTCGGTTGTGTTCGACCAAAACGAATTTGTGGTAAAATACGCTTTGTCTTTTGGCAGATTAATGTCTAATTTCCAAGAAGTTCTCGTCAATAAATCTAAAACGCCAATCACACAGCTAATGCTTCCGTCTTCTCGGTTTATAATTTTGTAATCGACAGGAGTGGCGCAGTTTGGCGTATGGCCGATAATTCCGTAATTGCCTTCAACGCCTCCGCTTGTCCACGGTCCGCGCATGGCAATGTCTCTAAATTTTACCACATGATTGTTGTAAACAATGTCTTTTCCTGTAGATTTTTCTATAGCCGACCAGACTTTTCCGCCAATTTCTGGCAAAATCATCAGTTTGATATAATCATTTTCAATTTCGATTACTTTCCATTCTTTCTGAACGGGTTTGTCAGTAAAACCGTCAAAACGGAAATACGGATAAAACTTTGTGTCAGGTTTTGGAATCGGATCAGGATCTGAGAACGGATATGTGGTAAATACTTTTTTGTATTCTTTTACAGTCGGTTTGTTTTGTGCGTTGACAAACAGGCTTCCAAGGAGTAGAATTGATAATAATGGTCTAAATTTCATGATGGAGAGCTTGGTTATTTGTGGTTGTTTTTTTGCCACAGATTACATAGATTAAAATGATTTAATTTGTGTTAATTGGCGTTAAATGTGCCGTTAGGCACTAGATATTGGTAGAGAAAATCAGGTTCAAATACGTTGGCGTGCCGTAGGTACGCAATAATTATCGTTTTGTTGCGTACCTACGGCACGCTAAATTTTTTCTAATTCATGTTTTCTACCGATATTTAGTGCCTAACGGCACAACAAAATATGGATTTTATTATTTCACAATCAACAACCAGCCTTTTCCTTTAGAAACTGGTATTTCGTCTTTTGTTGTAAATGTTTTTGCTGGTTGGAAATTGGTAACTTCTGGAGCTGTAATTGTCGCTTTTGCAGGATTGATTCCTAGTTTTTTCCAGTCGATATTTAATTTCACATTTACATCGGCATCTGCCCAACTTGCGATTGAAATTAAAGCTGTTCCGTTCTTTTTGTAAACAGTTGCCAAAACTTTGTCGTTGTTTGTTTTTACAGGACAGTTTTCGCTCCAATATCCAATCATTTCAGAACCTTTAATTCCGAAAGAATCCCAAAGTTTCCAGATGTTTCTTGGATCAGCACCATCGCTCCATGGTAGTCTGTTTGTCATTCCGTAAACCATTCCTCTCCACGGATTTCCACCATCTTGAAGCATTTCTCCCATTAAACCAAACGGGATTCCGCTTACTTCTGTCAAGAAAAAGTCAGGCTGATTTTTTTCATAATCAAAATATTCTCCAAACCATAATCTATTGATGTACGGGAAGTGCTCCATGTATAAGTTGGCACTATTATTAAATCCGTCACTTTTGTTATATTGGTTCGCACTATGTAAATCGATAATTCCGGGATGACCATCTTTAGTCAAAACTCTTTTGATACGTTTCATCGTGATTCTGTCGAAAGCAACGTCGTCAAGATATATTCCGTCAATGCCCACATTTTGGGTCAGCCAGTTCATACCTTCTACATAATAATTATGCCAACGGTTCATACCGCTGTTTACGATTGCAGCATCTTTTATTTCAGGAACAAACCAAGCAGCTATATAATCGTCGCCAACGTGTTCTTGCAGCCAAGAGAATCCGCCACCTTTTCCTGGAGAATAAATTTCGTGACCTAAACTTCTAAGAGCGAAAGTTTCATAAGCTTTGTTAGAAACCTCTCTAACCGTGTTGTAGATTTTTACTTTTAAGCCTTTTTGATGTGCTTCATCGATATACGATTTCATCTTTTTATATTCAATAAAAGGATAATTGATATAAGGATTGATTGCATTGGCGTGGTGAATATTGATTACCGTTGCGCCAGTTTTAGCGATAGAATCGATCGGACTGTATTTATGGTAAAACTTTGTATCCCATTGAAAATCGGTATTTATGGTATGGAAAGGCGTAATCAATAAGTTGAAATTGTAGTATAAAACATCGCCTTTTTTCATCGTTCTAGCACCGCTGTACGCATTTACTACAACCGATTTTGGATTTGGCGTAATGGTAATGCCGCCCTTATTTTCGTTACCCCATGAAGTAGGCAGCAATAAAGGTTTTTGTAAATAGAAATTAGTATTTAAAGGGCGGCTATATTTTTCGTCTCTTAAAGAAAACTGCAATCCAGAATTTACAGCACCAATCCAAGCACCGTCTTGATTTTTATGGGCAACATCCCATTTCCAGTCGAAAGTTGCAGGGCGATCTCCACCTTTTTGACCTAATCCCATCATGTATTTTGCAGAAGTTGGCTGCATTGGCATTTGGAAATTAATGTCATTAAAAGCGACGTCTTCGAGGGCTGTAACTTTTACCGTATAATGTACAAAACCGTCAAACTCTACAGAAGCATTTACATCCATTTGAACCGATTTTGAAGTCGCAGTATTTTCCCAAGACACTATTCCAGCTTCTTTTTTAGTGAATTTTACACCGCTATTTTTCCATTGCACTTCTTTTCCAGAAGCGTCAACAAAATGAAAATCGATTGGAGCGCTTAAAATGTCATTTGCTTTTGTTGTAACAGAAGTCATTTCTGGCGTAAAGAAAGTCTGAATTTGCGCAGGAAATCCGTTTGGCGACAAGATTAGTTTTCTTCCTAATAAAGCAATTTCAGAGTTATTTACTGTTAATGGAGTATAAGGAGCAATAACTGTATTTTCCTGAGCTAATGTCGAATTTAACCATTTTAAACGCGTCATTTTCTCAGGACTGTCAATTCCTCCGTTTTTTGTTACTTCGTTTGAAACCGTAATTTGAAGATTGATTTCTTTTGATTTTCCGTCAGCCGTTACGGTTGCTTTTCCGTTGTATGTTCCAGCAGCAGCAGTTTGTGGAACATCGATACCGCACCACATAGCCTGAATTTTTCCTTTTGAAACTGAAACCGTATTTGTAAAAGGAGTGCCGTCATATCGAGTTCCATCAGTGTTGATACAGCTGATGTCTTTCGCTTCTATTGTAGCTCCAGTTGTGCTTACTAAATTGGTGAAAGATACTTTTACATTTTTTAAATCTTCAAGCGCGTAAACACCTAATTGAAAAGCTAAATATTCACCTTTCATTGCCGTATCAGCAAAACTGTTTTGAACGCCTTTCTGAATCCATCTTTGCGGTATATCAGATTTTAATTTGATAGAATGTTCTCTGTCTTCTGGGAAAACCAAGAAAGAGTTTCCGCTGTTTTTTGCCACAAGAGCTGAAGTTTCAGACGCTGTAGCAATCACTTCCATCGGATAAAAACTATTGAAAGCATTTACACTTTGGATTTCTGTTACAGCAGCATTTTCTTTAAAATTGCTTTTGATTTTAGAAACCCATTCAGTATTAGCTTTATCTTCAGGTTTTTGATAAATTCCTTTTGGATAATTTGCAGTTCCTTCATCAACATAAGGCATATAATAAACGTAATAAGTTCCTTTGCCTGAAATAGGTTCAAAGAAAATAGTACCGTTTTCTCTATTGATATTTTCGGTTTTGATGTTCTGAATTTCTTTTCCAGACGCATCCTGAACGATAATTTTTTTAAGTTCTGGATTGGTGTCTCTTCTTCGCCATTCGATTGTCGTTTTAGCAACATTTCCAGACCCAGAAAAGGCAATTACAGCACGGTGATTTCCTAATTGATTCGGATTCCAGCTGTCGTTTCCGTCTGAATATTTTATTTGTGCAGTTAGAGGAATGCTGATTGTGATCAAACACATTATCAGTATTCTGTTTAAAAGCGTTGTGTTGTTTAGGTTTAGTTTCATTGTATTGTATAAATCAGTTAAATAGTATATTTTGAGTTTAGTAAACGGCTTTCCATCCTTGTTTTTTCCAGTAAGCAATAATCGGTTTGTAAGGTCCGTATTTGTGCTGCTCTTCCGAAAAATTATCTTGAAATGGACTGTGTGCATAATCAATAGGTTTGCCCATTTTATTTGGATAATCAAACGTTTTTGGGTTTGGTCTTTTATGCTGTGAATCGTCATTTACATAAGCTGCAATGTCAAGCGCTTGTTTGTCTGTAAGATATGGTTTTCCAAGCAGTACTTTATCGTAAGGCATATTGCTTTTTAGCCATTGCGCCTGTTTAATGACGCGGTGCATGCTTGAACCTGGCTGATATCCATACTCGCCCCAAAGTGGAGGATAGGTGTAACCCGATTTGTCTGCATTATAAACTCCTTCACCATTATTTCCGTGGCATCTTGCGCAGTTTTCGGCAAATAAAACTTTCCCTCTTTCTGGACTTGCAGCAACATCTGGAAATTCGATTTCTAAATTTTTTGCTCCTTTAAAATTACCATCTTTTGGAACAAATTTGCTAATCCATTTGAAATACGATAAAAAGGCCACCATTTCTTTACTATCCAGCGGAAGCGGTTTTCCAGAATGCGGGCGCATAATGCAGTTATTAACTCTTTCTGCCAATGTAAGAACTTTGTTTTCGCGCCCGCGATATTGTGGATAATTATCGTGTGAAGACATCAAATTGAACGCATGAGGCTTTGTTCCTGCATCTTGATGACAGTTGGTGCAGTTCATTTTATTGCCCAAATATTGTCCATTTTTTCCGTTTGGACCAATGTAATAAGCCGTTTTCATCATTAATTCTCTTCCGTAACGAACCGATTCTCCAAATTGATCGTCTGGAATTTGAGAAGTATCAATTGTGATGTAACCTTCGTCTTCTTCTCCTTCTTCGGTTGTTTTTGAAGCCAAAGTTTGAGAATTTGATTTGGTGCAGGAATTGAAAACAAGCATTGGCAATGCTGAAAAAAGTGCAATAAGAATTAATTTTTTCATGTCTATTATTTTTATCCTAACAGGTTTTTAAAACCTGTTAGGTATTTATTCTAATTTACTTATACCTACAAGGTTTTGAAAACCTTACAGGAAAATCTCTTTTTAATTCAAAAGAAAAGGTTTGAGTTTTTCTTTAGGAATAAAGATGGTTCTATATGGCGGAATTTCAGATTCTAAAGCCCATAGCAAAATTCCTTTTTTATTGGTTAAAACCGTAATATGTCTTTTTGAACAACAAACCAAAAAGAGATCTTTATTAATCATATAAGCGCTTCCCATTCTATCGTTGTAAATATCTTTTGGCAATTTTATATGAAAATCCAGTTTTACCGAATTGCTTTTTTCGTCTACTTTTAAGGCAAAAACAGAAGATTGTTTGATATCTACGCCATTGTCAAAAAACAATAAACTTCCTTCTTGATCGATATGTGCGGCGTGTGCCTGAGAGAAATTAGTGTCTGAAGCCATTTTCATTGTTCCGCCTTTTCCTAATTTCCAGATTACTTTTCCAGTTTTCGAATTGATTTTCCAAATCTGGCCGTTATTATAAAATGAGATTAAAAAATTTCCATCTGCATCGTAGCTTAAACTATTGGCATGTGTCCAGTCCTTTTTGGTTTTTAATAAATTTTTGTCTTTAAATGGATCTAAATCATCAAAAACACTCCATTTCCAAAGCTGCTTGCCTTTTTTGTCTAAAATTAGGATTCCGTCTCCGTTGATGGTGTCTTGTTTTTTTCCTCCAATAGAAGTTAAATTGATTATTTTTTGTTCGACAGTTAAAGCGACAATTTCGTTAGCCGATTTTTTTATAATTTCATGGTGAAGAACTTGCTTTAAATCGCCTTCACCTTTTTTAATATGGGTTAAAGTATCGCCTTGCAGATTGATTTCAAGAATTTCGCTTCCATAGCTTGTTGGCTCATCATTGGTTCCCAAAATCGAAAGAATTGTTTGGTCTTTTGTAAAATGAACGACTTTAAAACCAGTTCCTTCAAGCGTATGGTACCATCTTAAATTTCCTTTGTAATCAACAATATAAGCAGTTCCAGGAGTTTCTCTTTTCGCTAAAAGCAAAAATCCTTTTTTGAAATTTTCAGGCAATAATTCTGGTTTCGGACAATTGGCTTTGAATTGTTTCTGTAGCCATTCTGGAAGTTTTCTAGATTTAAAATTATAAACTTTGCTGGTTTGTTTATTACCACCTTGAACTGTAACTAATTGGAAACTATAGCCGGTTTCTGGAATTATATTGCAAAGCACCAGCGAATGTTTTAAACCAGAATTTGAAATAGGAGAGGTCATTTTATTTTGATTTCCTTCTTTGTCTGACCAATATTCTGCATATACCTGAGCTTGGTCATTCGTAGTAACATCGATCTGAATTTTCAATTCGTTGTTGCCATGAGTGCCAATATTGATATTGGAGATAATTTGGTTTTTAGAACAACTTGCCAAAGTAAGCAGCACTAAAATAAAACTTCCTTTTAATATTAATTTTTTGATCATCTGAAAAGCTTCTTTTGTGAAACAGAAAAGTACTTTTATCGCTATAAATAATCAAGAATAGACAGACATTTAACTGTCTATTCTTGATTGGATATTCTTATTGTCTGTCGGCGTTGCTTAAATTTGGATTAAGGTCAACCTGACTCTGTGGATACGTATAATATTTGTTTTGTGGCATTTTGATTAAAGCTGCTTCTCCAACTCTAAGGTGGTATGCATTTACTAAAACATCATATTTGTTCATTCTGATCAAATCTGCACGACGTTTTCCTTCGTAGAAAAGTTCCCATCCTCTTTCTTGTAAAATAGCATCTCTTAAACTAGCTTGAGTATGTTCTGATAAAACCAAAAGTTTTGCATGAGATCTTCCTTTTACTTGGTTGATAAGATCAATAGCCTCTTGAGTTGGTCCACTGATTTCGTTTAAGGCTTCGGCTCTGCTTAACAAAACATCAGCATAACGAAGGATATTAACACTATGTCCATCATAATAAGTGGTCGTTTCATCATCAGCATATTTTTTTGTAGAAACGTCTTGCATGTAGAATTCTCCAGCTGGAGGTTGAGCTCCTAAGTATGGAGCTTGTTTATGTAATAGACCGTCTGTCCCCATATACTCTGGAAAAAAGCATTGTTTTCTCTCATCTTCATCGCCAAAAGTGTTGTAGAAATCCCAGTTTACAGTATAATATTGCCATCTGTTTTGAACCACAGGGTGATCAACAGGACCAAAGTGGTTTAATAATTCAGTTCCATTTGTGTTGGCATCACTTAAAGAAGAGAAGATGTTTTCACTGCACCATTTGTTACTTTCTTTAAACAGACCTAAGTAAGAAGGATATAGGCTGTATTCGTGCAAATCCATTACTTTTTGTGTATAGGTAATTACTTTTTGCCAATCGTGGCTTCTTAAGTATAATTTTGCCAATAGTGTTAGTGCAGCACCTTTTGTAGCACGTCCTACATCATTTGTACCGTAAATTTCATTGTTTTTATAATTAACTGGAAGAACATCAGCAGCTTCCGTCAATTCTTTAATCATGAAAGCGTCGATTTCTTCAACAGATGAAGGAGGAGTCTGATCCAAATATCCAGGGTTTCCTAAATTGGCTTCGGTAATTAGAATTACTGGTCCCCAAGAATCGGTCAAATCCATGTAAGCGGAACATCTTAAGAATTTCGCTTCTGCAATAAATTGTGCTTTTTCAGCAGCTGTAATACCACTCATTGGTATAATGTTGAAAATAGCATTGTTTGCATTGGCAATCAATTTATACATGGCGTTCCAGTCTTCTCTTAAAAGTCCATTTGCAGAATTCCAAGTTCCTAAAGATAATTGCCCTGGATCTCCTCCAAATTGGCAGTGTCCTAAATCTGTAGCAATATCAGTCAAAGCAAAGTGTCTTGTAGCCCAATATGAATAATTATCGCCCACAGATGGTCCTTTTAGTCTTCCATAAATGGAATTGATAGCCGCAATAGCATCTGATTTTGTCTGATACCCATTAGTATTAGTCAAGCTGCTATATACCGTGGGATCAAGATCTTGATTGCAAGAAACTTGTGTTCCAGCGGCAAGTAAAAGTAATAAGATTGTATATTTTTTCATTTTAATCAATTTAATGTTACTGTAAAGCATTTTAGACTAGTGAATTGCCACTTTAATTCCAAGTATAAAAGTTCTTGAGGCTGGGAAAGAGTTAAAGTCGATTCCTCCACCTAAATTGTTATTAGAATGCCCGTTCACCTCAGGGTCATTTCCAGAATAGTTGGTAATCGTCAATAAATTTTGTCCGATTGCATATAATCTGATGCTATCAATAAATTTCACCGTTTTTAATGCACTTTCTGGAATCGTATATCCGATAGAAACATTTTTTAGACGTAAGTACGAAGCTTCTTCAACAAATTTAGAATTCACATAACTTCCGTAAGTGCTTTTGTAATAACCATCTCTAGGAATATCAGTGTTTTCGTTTTTACCAGCAACCCATCGGTTTAGCGCATCTGTACTTGTAGAAGACTCGCCAACCATTTTAGTCATATTGTAAACTGAATAATCAAAAGCGCCTTGGAAAAAGATATTCATATCAAAATTTCTATACTTAAAATCGTTATTGAAACCTGCAACGTAATGAGGAATAGTATTTCCTAAATAAGTTCTGTCTTTTGCTGTAATAGTACCATCGCCATCAATGTCTACATATTTGGGATCTCCAGGAGCAGATAATGGCTGAGGCGCATAAGTTTCTCCAGTTTTGATAACTCCAGCATATTTATAGCCAAATAAAACTCCCATTTCTTTTCCAGGTTCCAATCTGGTAAATTCCTGACCAGAAACTACTCCACTTGGGTTAGAAGTGTTTGTGCTAATGATTTTAACGTTATCAGCTAGAGATACTACTTCTTGTTTATTGTACGCTACATTTAATGAAGTAGTCCAAGAAAAAGTATCAGTTCTGAAGTTTGTAGTGCTTATTCCTAACTCAATACCTTGGTTGTCAATAACCCCTGCGTTAACTCTTTGAGTACCAAATCCCCACCATCCTCCAACAGGAACATTTAAAAGAGCATCTGTAGTTCTTTTTTTGTAATAATCGAATGTAATTGAAAGTTTATCATTAAATAAGCCTAAATCTAAACCGATATCAGTTTGAGCTGTTTCTTCCCATTTCAGATTTGGGTTCGCTAAGTTAGCTGGTTCTGTTCCTGCAACAAATTCATCTGGCGCAATAGTAACCCCCCAAGAAGACAGACGGCTCATGTACGAGTAATCTCCAATACCGTCACTACCTGTAATACCATAACTTGCTCTCAATTTAAGTTCAGAAATTGCTTTTACGTTTTGCATAAAAGATTCGTTAGATATTTTCCATGCAACAGCTCCAGAAGGGAAGATACCAAATCGGTTATTTGGTCCAAAACGAGAAGAGCCATCTTTTCTAATTGTAAAAGTTGCTAAGTACTTATCGTTGAAAGCATAATTTAACCTTCCAAAATAAGAAGTCAATTTTGTTTCTGTTTTTTCTGTTTCAGGTTTTAAATACACTGAAGCTCCTTGCAGATTGTAATAGGTCAATAAGTCATTAGAGAAACCTGTACCGGCTGCTCTTACTCTTTCATAAGTATCTTTTTGATTTGAAGTACCAATCATGGCAGTAATTGCATGTACTTCTTTGATATCAAATTTATACGTCAAATATTGTTCTGTACTCCATCTGAAATAGGTTTTATTTTCTTCAGAACCAGAACCCTTTAACGCAGCTCCCGCTACTAAAGTACTTGGAGTATATTTTCCTTGAATATTTTCTTGCCATTCTGCACCGGCACCAAAATGGTATGTTAAACCTTTAATGATCTGATAATCTAAAAACATGTTTCCGTTTACCAATCTATTGATCGTGTGATCTGTAGGTTCAAGTAAAAGTGCTAACGCATTGTCTTTCCCTTGGAATTTATAATACGAACCGTCTGCATTATAAATTGGAATAGTTGGAGGGGCAGTCTGGATAGAGAACATTGGAGATAAAATATTATCGCCAAAATCGCTATTATTTCCTTCGGCAACAGCACCATATACATTTGTGCCCATATTTAGTCTTTCGTTGAATCTTTTTTCACCGCCCATTCTCACACTATATCTTTCAAAATCAGTGTTTACGATAGCTCCAGTTTGTTTTAAATAATTTCCAGAAAGAAAGAATTTAGAACTTTGATCACTTCCGCTAAAAGTAAGCGTTCTATTAAGCACTTCACCAGGACGAGTTGCAGCATCAAACCAGTTAGTATTGGCAACAGGAAAGCTGGAAGGGAAAAGTGGAGGTCTTCCGTTTTCAGCATTAAGAGCATTCTGATAATCGGCATATTGCTGTCCAGTCATTAAAGAAGGCTCTTTTATGATGTTTTGAAAACCATCAGAAATCTCAGCCTCAACATTCATTTTTCCTGATTTTCCTTTTTTAGTGGTAATCAAAATTACCCCATTTCCTCCACGGGCACCATAAATAGCTGTAGAAGCAGCATCTTTAAGAATTTGAATGTTTTCAATGTCGTTCGGGCTTATAGAAGCTCCAGTACTGGTAATGAATCCGTCAACAACATACAAAGGAGCATTAGAAGTATTAATAGAGTTTCCTCCTCTAATTATTACTGACGGATTTGTTCCCGGCGCATAGCTATTTTGTTGCACTTGCACTCCAGAAGCTCGTCCTTGAAGCGCCTGTCCAACGTTTGCAACCGTTCCGCCTAAGTTTAAATTGTCTTTGCTAAGAGAACTCACAGAACCTGTAAGGTCTTTTTTCTTAGATTTTCCGTATCCAATTACCACCTCGTCTAGTTTTTGTCCTGCTTCTTTCATGACAATTTTTAGAGGCGCACTTCCGATAGTAACTTCCTGATCTTCCATACCAATGTAAGTAATTATCAATTTTGTGGCATTATCAGGAACTGTAATAACAAAGCTTCCGTCTACATCAGTCTGAACTCCCTTAGTAGTACCTTTAACCACAACATTGGCACCTGGAAGTGGCAAACCTTTTTCGTCTGTTACTTTTCCTTTTACAGTTTTTTCAAAAAACAATGCCGTATTGGTTTTGTCTGAAATATTTATAGAAGAAGCTGCAGAAGCCTGAAATGTAAAAACTAATAACGAGAGAACTGTTATTCCGATTTCTTTGCGGGATAAATTGTTAAGCCGAAAATCTCTTGGCTTTTTTTGGATTAATAATTTCATACTTTGAATTGGTTTTGGTTAATGTTTAATTGTTTTTTCTTTGTTTGTAGGTTTTAGATTTCTTTTTTGATCTGGAAATTCATTTTGTCTTTTTAGTTGTGTTTTCGATTGAATTATTTTTGTGCAAACCAGAGACTTCTTTTTTTACTCCTAAACACGGCTTGTTTAGTTTGTTTTTCTTCTTTTTTTGAGCTTAAAAATCACCTGAAATTTTGCATAATTAACTTAGTTTTAAGATTAATCTCTGACGAAACTAGAGATTATATTTTTATAAAACAAGAAAAAACACAAAAAATGTGCTCGAACACACAAAATTTATGTTCTCGAGCACATAAAATTGTACGAAACGTTTTTTTAGACTTAAAAAGATGAGATATCTTTAAAATGTTTTAGAAATGCTGAAGCTCTTAGAACTGACTTTTTTTTGAATAATAAATGTTCTTTTTGTAAAAACTTATGAATTTCGCAATGACTAATGTAAATACGTAAAAATTAAGCAGTCTTTTCTTATGTTGAAAAAGAGTGAAATTTTAGATTTAATTATGAATTTGATTTGTTTTTCAATTCAATTTTTGAAGTATATTGGTCATGAAGAAAAAAGGAAAAATGGAAAGATGATTTAATGGTCATTTTGACCTTTTTGAAAATGAAAAATTAACAGATTTTAAGAAGAAGAATTTTGAAAGAATACCATGTACAAATAATAGATAATAATCAAAAGAACGAAACTCAGATTTTAGATCCTTTTTTTTGGGAAAAAGCAGATTGTTTAACTGATTTTGGTTCTCCGTGGAATAATGAATCGGTTTTAAAAATTGAATTTCGCGCGTTATGGGATCAAGAAAACTTCTATTTTAATTTTAGGGTTTTTGATACGGATGTTTATATCGATCAAAAAGATAATAGTGTAGACAGTATTTGTAATTCTGATCGCGTGGAGCTTTTTTTTAGAAGTAGTGATGAGCTTAATCCGTATTACTGTCTTGAAATTGATCCTTCGACAAGATTGCTGGATTTCCATGCCCTGCCAAATAAAATCTTTGATTACGAATGGAAATGGCCTGAAAATCAAATTAAATTGGAATCTTCTGCAGATGAAGTTTCTTTTACGGTTGCAGGGGTAATTAGTATCGCTTCTTTAGAAAAATTAGATTTAATACATGATAATGTTATCGAAACAGGGGTTTATAGAGCAAAATTCTCCAAAGACAAAAATGGTAACTACGAACCAACTTGGATTACGTGGGTAAATCCAAATACTCCCGAACCGAATTTTCACATAGCATCTTCTTTTGGAAAGTTTGTTTTAGTGAGGTGATTTGACACAAAGGCGCCGAGTTGCAAAGTTTTTTTTAAGGGAAGAAATCTGAATTGTCTCCAGCTTTAGCTGGAGATTAAAAAAAAACTTCGTGTCTTAGCGGCAAAAAACTTTAGCTAATATAAAAAGAAGCATTTTCGACATTTATTATGTCAATTGGGAGCAAAATGGTTTCTGGGATATCTTTTCTGAATAAAAAGTGTTCTACTAAAGTGCTGACTCCTAAATACGCCTGTCTCTTTTGGTTTTGATGTATTAAAAAATGAATCAATCCTTGATTTAAAAAGCTGACATTTTTATCGATTAAGTCATAGCCAATCAAAACAATTTTTTCGTCTGTTATATTAGATAGAGTAGAAGCAATTTGATAAGCCTTTGAGGTGGTAATGAAAATGCCGCTTAGGCCTGGGTTTTCATTTATAAACGCTGGCAGCTTAGTTTCTATGTTGGAATATTTCAGTTTTAATGTGGTTAAAGAGAAATCAGAAAGATTTTTTTCGTCAAAATAGCTTCTAAAGCCTCGTTCTTTTTCCTGCATGTGGACGGCGTTTTTTAAGCTTTCGTCAATGTGGATAATGGCAATCTGTCCTTTAGGCAGAATCAAATTCATTAAACTTGCGGCAACACGTCCGCTTTTGTATAAATCTTGTCCAACAAAACTTTTTATGGAAGAAGATTCAACCTGGTTATTAAAAGTATTTACCATAATTCCTAATTCGTCATATTGTTTTATGATTTCTATGGTTTCTTTATGGAAAAGAGGAGTTAGTAAAACAGCATCTGGCGATTGTGCTACAATGGCTTCGTTTGTTTTTAGAAACGATTTGGTGCTTTCTGGATTAAAGTAATGAATTTCTATATTGACATTATAAGCTTTGAATTCTTTAATGGCATCTTGGATTCCATTAACGCACGGAAGCCAATAAGGGTCAAATACAGGATCTGGAAGCAAGACACAAATGCGATATACTTTAGTGCTTTTTAAATTTCGAGCAATTAAGTTGGGTTCGTAATCAATAACATTCAGAACTTCATTGATTTTTTCGAGTGCAGCAGGAGAGACTTTTCCTCTGTTGTGTAGCACACGGTCTACAGTTCCTTTAGAAACTCCAGCCATTTGTGCTATATCCTTAATTGTGTACTTTTTATCCATATGAGCAAATATAAAAACTTTGATTTAATAAACGTAATTTTTCTGTAAGAATTAATAAATGTGCTCGAGAACACAAAAAATGTGTGTTCGAGCACATTTTTATGTTTTTTCTTGTTTTATAAAAATATAATCTCTAGTTTCGTGAAATCAAAACCGAAAACCGAAAATAAATTTATAACTAATTTACGCTGTAATTTATTGAATTGAAGCGTTTTAATACAAAGTGTTTAAGTGAAAAAAATCACGTCATTAGCTCCCGGCCGAACCTGTCTTTTTGGAGATCATCAAGACTACTTAGGATTGCCTGTTATAGCCTGTGCGATAGATCGAAATATTAAATTAATTGCAAAACAAAATCAGACCGAAACATTTGTTCTGAATATGATTGATATTAATGAAATTCGGATTATCGATATACATGAGGCTTTCGAAAAATTAGAATCCAGAGATTATTTTGCTTCCTCATTGCGCGTCTTGCGCAGATATGGCTGTAAACCAACCTCTGGTTATACGATTACAATTACTGGAGATATTCCAATTAATTCTGGAACTTCTAGCTCTTCCGCCTTGTTGATGGCTTGGATTCGTTTCCTGATAGAAGCTTTTGGAATAGATCATGAAGTTACACCTGAATTTCTCTCGAAATTGGGCTACGAATCTGAAGTTTTGGAACACGGAGAACCTGGCGGAATGATGGATCATTTTAGTATTGGAGTTGGAAATATCGTTTACATCAATACTAAAAAGCCTTTTTCTTTTGATGTTATAGGGACAGAATTAAAAGGATTGATTACAGGTGTTTCGGGCGTTCCAAAGGAAACAATTGGATTGCTTGGCGAATTAAAAGGAAATGCTTTGATGGCAATTGATCTTGTAAAGCAAAATTATCCGCAGTTTGATTTAAATGCTTCGGAAATTGAAGATGTCGATAAATATAGAAATTGTCTTCCAGATCGTCTGATTCCATTTTTTGAAGCAGCCATCAAGAATTACCATTATACTAAAGAGGCTTTAAAAGAATTTGAAAAGCCAATCTTAGATCTTAAAAAAATTGGATCCTTAATGAATGGTCATCATGAAGTTTTACGCAATTTACTGAAAATAACTGTTCCAAGAATTGATGCTATGATTAACGCAGCGTTGAAGGCTGGAGCGTACGGAGCAAAAATCGTGGGTTCTGGAGGTGGCGGAAGCATTGTGGTAATTGCTGATCCTAAGAATGAGAATGCGGTTATAGAAGCGATTTTAGGCGCAGGAGCACAGGAAGCTTATGCGGTAAACGTTGATCCCGGAGTACGAATTATTGAGTAATATTGAAAATTAAAATAAAATGCACGACAGTTTAGTGATTTTAGCCGGCGGGGCTTCTTCTCGTATGAAAAAAGAAGCGGTTACAAATAATTTATCTCCAGAAGAAATTGCACAGGCTAACGAGAGAAGCAAAGGTCTTATAGGTGTTGGCGCAAGCGGAAGACCTCTTTTGGATTACCTTTTATGGAATGCTAAAAAAGCAGACTATAAAAACATCTATATTATTATAGGAGAACAAGGAGAACTATTCAAGGAGTTTTACGGCAGTAAAATGAAAGATAATGATTTTCACGGACTCAATATTTCGTTTGCAGTTCAATATATTCCAGAAGGAAGAGTAAAGCCTTTTGGAACTGCAGATGCTCTGTTTCAAGCTGTAGAGCAATATCCAGAACTAAATTCGCAGTTTTATTCGGTTTGTAATAGTGATAATCTGTATTCTGCAGAAGCTTTACGTGCGTTGAGGGAAACCGAAAGTCCGAATGCTTTTATCAGTTATGATCGTGACGCAATGGATTTTCCATTAGAGCGTATTTCGCGTTTTGCGATTGCCAAATTAGATCAAAACAATCAGCTGTTGGATATTTTAGAAAAACCTACTGAAGAAGACTTAGAACAATATAAAGATTCAGAAGGTAAAATACGTGTCAGTATGAATGCTTTTAAGTTTAATGGCAATACCTTATATATACATCTTAAAAATTGTCCTGTTCATCCAGAGCGTGATGAAAAGGAGCTTCCGACGGTGCTTTTAAACTCTGTTAAGGAAAATCCGCAAACTACGGTCGGAATTCCGTTTTCTGAGCATGTTCCAGACCTAACTGCTAAAGAAGATATTGCCGAAGTAAAAACATATTTGGCAAAATATTATCCTGATTTAAATTGGAATAATAAAAATTAACAAAACTTTCATATCTAAATTAGAGAATAAGGAAATTTTAAGTACTACTTTTGTTTTGCAAAAAAAATGCAGATATTTGCATAAATTACGCAATCAATAATGTGAGAGTTGATTCTAATTTAGATTTTGAATTAAATAAATCTATAAACTAATCAACCAAAAATTATGACAAACATTCACAGTACATTACAAGTAGAGAAAAAAAGTACCATTGTTCCGATGGTGATTTTAACCTTGTTGTTTTTTATTTTAGGATTCGTAACTTGGCTTAACGGACCATTAATTCCGTTTTTTGAATTAGCTTGCGAATTAACTTCTTCACAAGCGTATTTTGTGACTTTCGCATTTTATATTGCCTATTTTGTAATGGCAGTTCCTTCTTCGTATATCATTGAAAAAGTGGGATATAAAAACGGAATTTCCTTAGGATTATTGATTATTGCCGCGGGAGCTTTTATGTTTTATCCAGCGGCTTCCAGTCGTACATTTCTCTTCTTTTTATTAGCATTATTTGTAATGGGAACCGGTTTGGCAGTTCTGCAGACGGCTTCAAATCCTTATGTAGTGGTGATTGGGCCGAGAGAAAGTGCCGCAGCAAGAATCAGTGTTTTAGGAATTGCAAATAAATTGGCAGGATTTGTTGCGCCAATTGTGCTTACAGTTTTGGTTTTGTCTAATATGCAGGACTTTACCGCAGACAAAATTGCCTTGATGGATGAAGCTGCAAAAACGAGCGCATTAAATTCTCTTGCATTACAATTGCAAACACCGTATCTTTATATGGGGTTGATTATTACTGTTTTAGCTCTTATGGTGAAATTTTCTCCTCTTCCAGAAATTGATTTAGATGAAGAAGGAAATGTTTCGAATTTAAGTGTTTTCAAACAGATTAAAAATGCCTTTCAGCATCCTCAACTGGTTTTAGGCGTAATTACTTTAATGCTGTATTTATCTGCCGAAGTTTTGGCGGGAGATTCTATTGGAGCTTTCGGAAAACAATTGGGTGTTTATGGTGCAGAAGGAAATTTCTATCTAAAATTAACATCATTTACCATGTCGGCAATGGTAATTGGTTACGTTCTTGGAATAGTATTGATTCCTAAATATGTTTCTCAAGTCACAGCGTTGAAAGTGTCTGGAATGCTAGGTTTAGTGCTCGTTTTAGCGATTGTTTTGATTTCGCCAAAAATAATGATTGCATTGCCAGGAACTCCAAATATACCTGTGGTAATATTTTTAGTAGCACTTTTAGGATTGGCAAATGCATTATGCTGGCCAGCGATATGGCCAATGGCTTTGCAGGATTTAGGGGGTTATACAAAAATAGGAAGCGCTATTTTGATTATGGGAATTATTGGTGGAGCGGTTTTTCCATTATTCTATGGAATGATCACTGAAAGCATCAATTCTGCAAATCTTGCAAAAAATATGCAAAATGTTTCAAAAAGCGGAAATCAATTGGCTTATTTAATGCTCCTGCCTTCGTATGCGATGATTTTGTTTTATGCTGTAAAAGGGCATAAATACAGGAAATGGAATAGTTGAACAAAAAATAAAAATTAATATATCATGTTAAAAAGTAAAATCGACAAAGCAACAGGTTTCGAAAAACGATTCGAAAACATTAATACAGTTGTTTTTGAAAACTCAACTGATGCTTCAAAAGAAGTAGCGCAGGAAATTGCAGCTTTAATCAGAGAAAAACAAAAGGAAGGAAAACCATGTATTCTTGGTTTGGCAACTGGTTCTTCTCCAAAAGGTTTGTATGCTGAATTAGTGCGTCTGCATAAAGAAGAAGGATTGAGTTTTAAAAACGTAATCAGTTTTAACTTGGATGAATATTATCCAATGGAACCAAATTCAATCAATAGTTATGTTCGTTTCATGAAGGAACTTTTGTTTGATCATGTCGATATTTTACCTGAAAACGCTCACGTTCCAGACGGACTTTTAACAAAAGAGCAAATTGCAGATTACTGCCACGAATATGAGGCAAAAATTGAAGCTTTAGGCGGAATAGATCTTCAGATTCTTGGAATTGGAGGAAACGGACACATCGGATTTAACGAGTCTGGTTCGCTTCAGAACTCTAAAACGCGTTTAGTGGCTTTGGATCACATTACAAGAGTTGCGGCAAGTAAAGATTTCTTTGGTTTAAATAATACGCCAAGAACAGCAATTACACTTGGAGTTAAAAAAATCATGGAAGCAAAACGAGTAATCTTATTGGCTTGGGGTGAAGGAAAAGCAAGTATTGTAAAAAAATCTGTTGAAGATGAAGTTACAAACCGAGTTCCTGCATCTTTCTTGCAAGAGCACAACAATGCGGTTTTTGTTTTAGATAAAGAAGCTTCTTCAAAACTTACGAGAATTAACAAGCCTTGGTTAGTTGAGAAAATCGTTTGGACAGATAAATTGACTCGTAAAGCTGTTTTAGGATTAGCATTAGATCTTAAAAAACCAATTTTAATGCTTACTGATGCTGATTATATCGAAAACGGTATGAGCGATTTATTGGCAGATTCAGGTCCAGCTTACGATACTAACATTAAGATATTTAATAAATTACAAAATACAATTACAGGTTGGCCAGGTGGAAAACCAAATTCAGATGATACCAATCGTCCTGAAAGAGCAGAACCTGCTAAAAAACGTGTATTGATTTTCAGCCCGCACCCTGATGATGACATTATTAGTATGGGAGGAACTTTCATGCGTTTGCAAGAGCAAGGACATGAAGTGCACGTAGCGTACCAAACATCTGGAAACATTGCGGTTGCTGATGATGAGGCATTACGTTTTGCAAGATTCGTAATTGATTACAATGAGAAATTCGGAATCAAAAGCGAAGAAGCAGATAACATCTACAAAAAAGCAGAAGCGTTTTTACAGAACAAAAAGAACAGCGAAATTGATATTCCAGAAGTTCGTTACATTAAAGGTTTGATCAGAAAAGGAGAGGCGAGAGCTACAAGTTATTTTGTGGGTCTTCCAGATTCTCAAATTCACTTCATGGAATTGCCTTTCTATGAAACAGGAACAATCGAGAAAAAACCAATCGGACCAGAAGATATTCAGTTGACAGTTGATTTAATTGAAAAAATTAAACCGCACCAAATTTATGCAGCTGGAGATTTAGCGGATCCGCACGGAACGCACAAAGTTTGTTTGGATGCTATTTTTGAAGCAGTAAAAGTTTTAAAACCAAAAGAATTCATGAACGACTGCTGGTTATGGTTATACCGTGGAGCTTGGCAAGAATGGGGAATTGACGAAGTTGAAATGGCAGTTCCAATGAGTCCAGATCAGGTTTTAGCAAAACGTCACGGAATCTTCAAACACCAGTCTCAAAAAGATGGAGTTGTTTTCCAAGGAACAGACGCAAGAGAGTTCTGGCAAAGAGCGGAAGATAGAAACCGCGAAACAGCTGAGTTGTACCATCAATTAGGTTTGGCGACTTATGCTGCAATGGAAGCTTTCGTGAGATGGCATTACTAAGTAGCTAAGGTTCTGAGGTGCTAAGATTCTAAGTTTTCTTGGTCTTTGGAAATTGGTAATAAATAATATTTTTGAAGCAGGAAGAGGGGATGAAAATATGTTCTTTTTTCTTGCTTCTTTTTTTTGTCTAAGGTTATAAGGAGCTGAGGTTTTGAGATGCTAAGTTTTTCCAGTCTTTACACTAGTCCTTGTTTTAAAACTGTAAACTGTGACTGAGACTGAAAACTATTTTTTAATCTGTGGCAAAAGAAAAAAAATAGCAATAGCTTTGTACGAAATAAAAGCAGGAGGGGAGAAATCTATTTCCTTTCTTCTATTCTCTTTCCTCTCTAAAAAAAATGGATCAAGACAAAAAACAGCTCATAAAATTAGCCCACACCAAAATGCCTTTCGGAAAATACGAGGGAAAATATCTAATAGATTTGCCTGAATACTATGTGGTTTGGTATCATAATAAAGGTTTTCCAAAAGGAGAACTTGGACAGCAATTACAATTAATTTATGAGTTGAAATTGAACGGATTGGAAGAATTGATTCGAAACATCAAAAAACAATACCCAAAACCTTAATTCAGAAAAAGAAGGTTAATTTAATTGTTGATAACTTAGATTGGATCGCACTAGTTTGTGTTAGTCGTTTTCTATTTTTGTCTGAACTAACAAAACAATTTTTTATGGAAAACAATTTACCTTCTTCAAATGCTGGCCAGTCGCTAGGTATTATCGCTTTAATTTTTGGTATTATCGGTGTATTAGCAGCATTTATCCCTTGCTTTGGTTTTATTGCAGTTTTATTCGGAATTCTTGCAATAGTATTCGGAGCAATTGCTTTAAATCAGGCAAAAAAAGAAAACGCATCGACTTCTTTACCAAAAGCAGGTCTTTATTTAGGAATTGCGGCAACAATTTTCGTTATTATTTGGGTTGCAATTTTTGTGGGCTCAGTTGGCTCTATGGCTTTAGAGCATAAAGATGAGATTGAGAGAGCTTTAGATTCTGTCAAAATAGAGAAAATACAAACAGATGATTCTTTAAATGTGAAAGTACAAGTAGATTCGACTACAATTGAAACTACTGTAAAATAACTTCTTGAATAAAATGTCTGTTTATCAAGAAATTGATTCTTATAAAAAGATAAATGTAATTTTGATTTTCATCATTATGTTTATCTTTTTTTATTGCTTTTTTCTCCCGTATTTAAATTTTGGCTTGCGTTCATCTTGTGAGGGTTTGCCATTGGCATACTGTAAAAGTCGCGGACTTACGAGAGCTTTTTCTCAAATCCTTCGATTTCATTTTCAGGAAGCAATCGCTTACAATCCATTTTCTATAAAAATTTTTTGTTTCTTTTTCCTTCAGCTTATTGCTAGATTTTTGATTAATATGATCATTTCTTTTTCCTTATTTAGAAAGATATTAATTTTTGATGTCTCCTTAAGTGTAATTTCTTTCCTCTTCAGCTTTTATAATTTAGTACTGCCTTATTAGAAATTAATTAGATTGTATTTTTGAGTTTTAGTTATGAATTTTTAGCTAATAATGATAAAAAAGCATTCATATTGATAAGATAATGGATAGGGAAGTACATAAAATAAAATGTGCTTAAAAATTTAAAAATTATCTCATTCTGGAATTGATAAATTGTCTAATTAAATTTGTACTTTTGCCAAGTTTTTTACACAACTACTTACAAACAACAACAGAATGAATCAAACAAAATATATTTTTGTTACAGGAGGTGTGACCTCTTCATTAGGAAAAGGGATTATCGCGGCATCTTTGGCAAAATTGTTACAAGGAAGAGGATACCGCACAACTATTCAGAAATTTGATCCATACATTAACGTTGACCCGGGGACACTAAACCCATATGAGCATGGAGAATGTTATGTGACAGATGATGGAGCTGAAACTGACTTAGACTTAGGACACTACGAGCGTTTCTTAAACGTTCCTACTTCTCAGGCTAATAACGTTACTACAGGAAGAGTTTATCTTTCGGTTATTGAAAAAGAAAGAAGAGGAGAATTTTTAGGAAAAACGGTTCAAGTTGTTCCTCATATCACAAACGAAATCAAAGACAGAATGCAATTGCTAGGTAAATCTGGCGATTATGATATTGTAATTACTGAAATTGGTGGTACAGTTGGTGATATCGAATCTCTACCTTATATAGAATCTGTTCGTCAACTAGTTTGGGAATTAGGTGAAAATAACGGAATCGTGATTCACTTGACTTTAGTTCCTTATTTGGCTGCAGCTGGTGAGTTGAAAACAAAACCAACTCAGCACTCTGTTAAAACTTTAATGGAAAGCGGTATTAAAGCCGATATTTTGGTTTGTAGAACAGAGCACGAATTGTCTCAGGAACTGCGCCAGAAATTAGCTTTATTCTGTAATGTGAAGAAAGAAGCAGTTATTCAGTCAATTGATGCTTCTACAATATATGAAGTTCCGAATTTAATGCTTGAAGAAGGATTAGATGTTGTGGCTTTAAAGAAATTGGATTTGCCTAAAAAAGCATCTCCAGACCTTAAAAACTGGAATACTTTCTTAAAAAGATTAAAAAGTCCGAAGCAGACAGTAAACATTGGTTTGGTGGGTAAATATGTAGAAATGCAGGATTGCTACAAATCTATTTTAGAAGCGTTCATTCATGCAGGAGCTGCAAACGAAACAAAAGTAAACGTAATTTCAATTCACTCAGAGCATATCAATGCTGATAATGTTGAAGAAAAATTAGGTTCTTTAGACGGAGTTTTAGTTGCTCCAGGTTTTGGAGAAAGAGGTATTGAAGGAAAAATCGAAGCAGTTCGTTTTGTGCGTGAAAACAACATTCCTTTCTTCGGAATTTGTTTAGGAATGCAAATGTCTGTTATCGAATATTCTAGAAATATTTTAGGTTATGCTGAAGCAAATTCAACAGAGATGAACGATAAAACGCCTCATCCAGTTGTGAGTTTAATGGAAGAACAAAAAAATGTAACCGACAAAGGAGGGACAATGCGTTTAGGTGCTTGGAAATGTGATATTAAACCAGACACTTTGGCGTACAAAATTTACGGACAAAAAACTATTTCGGAGCGTCACCGTCACCGTTATGAGTACAATAATAAATATGCTGATGAATTGCAAAAAGCTGGTTTAAAAGCTTCTGGAGTTAATCCTGATACTGGATTAGTAGAAATTGTGGAGCTTGAAAATCACCCATTTTTCATTGGTGTACAATACCACCCAGAATACAAGAGTACAGTTGCAAATCCGCACCCTATTTTTGTGAACTTTGTGGCAGCTGCTGTAAATGCACATAAAAAATAATAATTATATTCTGTGAAGATGTAACTTTTGAGTGAAACTCATTACTAATAACCTTCAACGAATAACTTTTTTAAATTAATAATGGAAGAAAAAAAATTAGACCTCAATTCGATCATTGGTTTTGTATTGATCTTTGGAATTTTGATTTGGATTATGTACCAAAATCAGCCTTCTGAAAAAGAAATTGCTGCTGAAAAAGCCAAGAAAGAATTAGTTGCTAAACAAGAAGCACAAGCAAAAGCAGATAAAGCTAAAACTGCGTCATTACCAGCTGCAGCTGTAACTCCTGGAGATACAGTTCAATTGGCTCAATTGCAAAAAACTTTAGGAGGATTTGCTTATTCTGCAACACTTCCTTCTGCAAAAGAAGCTTTTACTACAATCGAAAACGAAAAATTAAGATTAAAGATTGCTAATAAAGGTGGATACATTGTTGAAGCTACTTTAAAGGAATTCGAAAGATTAAAAAAAGGTTCAGGTCAATTAGTTGAGTTAATCAAAAACAATAACTCAAACTTAAATTTACAGCTTCTTACTACAGACAATAGAACATTAAATTCTAAAGATTTATATTTTGAGCCAACATTAGAGAAAATTGGTGCAGACCAAGTTCTTTCTATGCGTTTGAAAGCTGGAGCTAATGAATTTTTGGAATATAAATACATTTTAAAGCCAAACGATTACTTAGTTGGTTTTGATATTCGTTCTCAAGGCTTAAATAGAGTTTTAAATTCTGCTAAACCAGTTGATTTGCAATGGGATTTAAAAACATACAGAAACGAAAAAAGCGTTGCTTATGAAAATCGTTATGCGCAAATTGATTATAAATACGAAGAATCAAAATACAATAACGTAAGTTCACACGGACAAGGAAAAGAAGAAACTCCTACTAAAGTTAGTTATGTTGCGTTTAAACAGCATTTCTTTACAACTATTTTATCTACAGATAAACCTTTTGAAACTTCAAAACTACAATCTGATGATTTAGTTAAGGATGATAAAATTGATACAGTTTTTACAAAACAGTTTAGAGCTAATTTGCCTTTAGCGTTTACAAATGGAGAGATCGATTACAAAATGAATTTGTATATGGGTCCTGCAGATTACAAAACATTAAAAGCTTACGATAAAAACTTCGAAAAGATCATTCCATTAGGATGGGGAATCTTCGGATGGATCAACAAATGGATTTTCATTCCATTATTCGGATTCTTAAGTTCAACAATCGGTTTATCATTAGGTATCGCGATTATTATCTTTACAATTATCATCAAATTGGCTATGTCGCCAATTACCTATAAGTCATTCTTGTCTCAGGCTAAAATGAAAGTTTTAAGACCTGATATTGCAGAGTTGGGAGAGAAATTCAAAAAAGACCCAATGAAGAAACAACAGGAAACAATGAAACTGTACAACAAAGCAGGTGTAAACCCAATGGCAGGATGTATTCCAGCATTGATTCAGTTGCCTTTTATGTATGCATCTTTCCAATTTTTCCCTGCAGCATTTGAATTAAGACAAAAAAGTTTCCTTTGGGCAGATGATTTATCATCTTTTGACTCGATTGTAAAATTGCCTTTCAATATTCCGATGTACGGAGATCACATCAGTTTGTTCCCAATCTTGGCAGCAATTGCGATTTTCTTCTACATGAAAATGACTTCGGGAGATCAGCAAATGGCTGCTCCTCAGCAAGAAGGTATGCCAGATATGGCAAAAATGATGAAAATCATGATTTATGTTTCGCCATTAATGATGTTAATTTTCTTCAACAACTACGGTTCTGGATTATCTTTATACAACTTCATTTCGAATTTAATTACAATCGGAATTATGTTTGTGATCAAGAATTACATAGTAGACAGTGATAAAATTCACGCTCAGATTCAAGAAAACAAACAAAGAGAGCCTAAGAAACCAAGCAAGTTCCAACAGCGTCTTCAAGAAGTAATGGAACAGCAAGAAGCGGCAAAAGCAGCTCAAGCAAACAAAAAGAAGAAATAATTCTCAATAAAAAAATCTCGATTTATCGGGATTTTTTTATACCATTATACTTTATAATTAAGATTTTCGTTAAGCTTAAAAAATAGAATTTATTATGATCTCAAAAAAAATCATACTTGGATTATTATTCCTAACAGCATTAGTTTCAAATGCCCAGACTGATATTAATAAAGTCGATGCAGCTGGGAAAAAAGACGGCCTTTGGAAAGGAACTTATGCCGAATCTAAACGCCCTCGTTACGAAGGCACTTTTGATCACGGAAAAGAAACTGGAATTTTTAAATTTTTTGATGATACAAAAAAAGGAGACGTTATAGCTACGAGAGATTTCAGCGCCAATGATGGAAGTTCATATACTATTTTTTATGATCAGAATAAAAATAAAGTAAGTGAAGGAAAAGAGATAGGAAAAGCGCGTGAAGGCGAGTGGAAATATTACCATAAAGCTTCTAAAGTGTTAATGACGGTTGAAAATTATAAAAACGGAAAACTAGACGGTCCAAGAACTATTTATTATCCAAATGCACAAATTGCAGAAGAGATGACGTATAAAAATGGTTTAAAAGAAGGTCCTTATAAAAAAATAGGCCAGGACGGAACGCTTTTAGAAGAATCGTACTTTAAAAATAACGAATACAACGGAGAAACTGTTTTCTATGATTCAGACAAATCTATTGCTTCTAAAGGGAAATTCGTAAATGGTAAAAAAGCAGGAATTTGGCAGTTTTATCAAAAAGGAAAATTAGTGAAAGAAGTAAATATGAGTGATCCTAAAAACACGAATAAAGCTTCTGAAAAAGGAGGAACGCCAAAAAAATAAGAATTTGAAATCTCGGAATTCATCGGTTAAAATAATAAAAGGTTAATTGTAAAATGTTTACATTTGATTAACCAATATATTTTAACCGATGGACTTAAAAGAGCTTTTAGGACGATTTTTACTGTTGTTTTTTTCGATTTTGGTTTTGTATTTTTTCTCTAATAGAAAAGATAATGCAACCATAAATCCTTTGATGGTTATTGTCGGACTTTGTACTTTTTCGCTATGTTATCTTTTTACTGAAATTGAAATTGGAGTCGGAATAGGCTTTGGTCTTTTCGCCATTTTTTCGATACTCCGATTTAGGACACAGTCTTTTACAGTAAATGCGATCATTTTTCTTTTTGCAACCATTACACTGTCCATTTTGGATATTATGTATCCGTTTGAAAAGATTGAATTACTGCTGTTCTTTCAAATCATTATAATTGGATTTTATGTTATTGCCTCAATCATCGTTAATAAACAAGCTTCAAAATATTTCAATTCTGTAGATGTAAAAATTCCGCTTGACGAAAACTTTTCCTTAAAACCAGAAATAATTAGAAAATCAATTCAAGAAAAAATTAAGATTGAAGATTTTGATTTTAGAATTGTCTTAATAAACACTGCGGCCAACGAAATAGATGTATTGGTTTTCTATTAATCATTAAAAGGACGAACTTGTTTGATATACAAATCTCTTTTTTCGCCCACAATTTTAAATTCGATGTCTACAGGATGAAACAAGTTTTTACGCCAATATCTATACATTTTGCTTTCAATTTTTTTGCTTACATCATACAGATTGCTCATTTCTTTTCTGGTCAACAAAGGCTCGTTATTGTTTAAATTTGAATTGGAAGTATAATCGATATCAAAATCGGTTTCGTCTTTTCCGTCATTAAAATGATAGGCAACAAATTGCTCGCAGATTTCTCCTTTTTCAGGTTTTACAACAGAGTTTTCTCCTTTTTGAACATTAACCGTAATTCCTGGAAAGTTTTCTCTAAATATATTTTTAGTAATAATGACACCATTTGCTAATTCGTCAGGAAACGAACGATGCACCAAAACGCCCATCGCAATATTTTGCTGATCAATTCCAAAAAGCTCTCTTTCGTTATACGAAGCTTCGTTCCAAACACTTGCCCAAACTTGTTTTATGGCCTTTTCAAAAGTTTTTACTGAATCGCCTACGATTCCTGTCTTAGAATCATATAATCCGGCGCCATTGAAATCATCCAAATCTTCTGCATTTGTAGAGGAACGAAATCTGAAATTTTTGAATTTGGCATCTTTAAAAGCAATATTCAATTTTGAAATTAATTCAGGATCAATAGGTTCTTTTTTGATGGCATCTCTAATTTTCTTAAGCTGTTTATTAATCCAAATAGTTGAGTCTTTTTGCGGATAAGCCAAAAGTTCTGCAATTAATGGAGAAATAGAAGATTTCTGAATATGTTTCGTATAAAAATAAAACGGAATTGCATGTGCATTTTCTGGAACCTTAAACGGAATTTCTTTTGAAATGGCAATTAAATACGCCATGTTTTGAGCTTTCGAACCGATATAGTTCACTCCCTTTTTTGGAATTTCTGATAAGTTGACCAAATCAGTTACAGAATTGTCAATTGTTAGTTTTTTCTTTTTTCCAGCAGATTTCACTGGAATTTTTTTAGTGGTTTCTTTTATGAAAAAAGTATCTACTTCTATTTTTAGTTCTACTTTTTTAGAAAGCAGCTTTTTGATATTGTTATCTTTTTCAATATCAGTATAAGCCATAATTGGAATCTTTCTGTTTTTTCCTAAAAGAACCAAATGGCTTAATGGAGTTTGCAGTTCGTTTACAATAATGCCTCGAACGTTTGGCAGAATATCTGGCGTTCCATCCAAAATAATGATTTCATCAGAATTGGGTTTTGTGGTTTCTAGTTCTTTTATTTTATATTTTTTTAGAATGCCAACATTTGTCCCTCGAACAACTTCTTGATATTTAATTTCTCCAAAAATATAATCTGATTTCACGCACGGAATTTTGAATTTTTGCTGTTGAAACCATTCCATCATTTCTGGATTGTTCAAATAGAATTTCAGCTTTTCTCTTATAAAAGTAGAAGTTTTAACCATATTGAAAAAACGTTCAATCAATGGTAAAGGCATATGATCGGACGCGGCGAGTTCAAAAATCCACTTGTCAGTTCCTTTAATATGATTTAAATTTCCGAGAAGAAAGTCTCTATTTTTATCCGTATTGCTATAATTTTCATTATTAAAAACTTCAAGATCTTGACTGTAGCCCAAATAATTGACAACGAAATCATAGTGGAGCAAAATAACACTGCTGTTGAAATAATACATTTTCTGTTTTCGAAGATCATAAATTACTTTTACAGATTCGATATTCGAAAATTTATCAGATAAAGGTTTTCCTCTAAACGCCTTGTAGGCTTCGTAATTTGGCAAAGACGCGCTAAATCGCTGCGCACTTAAGGCGGTTAAGACGAAAAGGAAAAACAAACTGTAAATGTATTTTTTCATAGATAAAAAATGAATGATTAAATGTACTTAAAAAAGTGATAAGTTTTATCTACTGCGGGATTGCTTAAACTAATGCAAACCTTTGTGAAATTTTCTATTATTTGGCGTACCTTTGCAACCTTAAAAAATTAAACATTCAAAATGAAACGAGTAGTTGTAGGACTTTCAGGGGGAGTAGATTCTAGTGTTGCAGCGTATTTATTGCAACAGCAGGGATACGAAGTTATAGGCCTTTTTATGAAGAACTGGCACGATGATTCGGTTACTATTTCTAACGAATGTCCTTGGCTGGAAGACAGTAACGATGCTTTGCTTGTTGCTGAAAAGCTTGGAATTCCGTTTCAAACAGTTGATTTGAGCGAAGAATACAAAGAGAAAATTGTTGACTACATGTTCAACGAATACGAAAAAGGAAGAACTCCAAATCCTGATGTTCTTTGTAACCGCGAAATAAAATTTGATGTGTTTATGAAAATTGCTCTAAGTCTTGGTGCAGATTATGTGGCTACGGGACATTATTGCCAAAAAACTGAAATCGAAGTGGACGGAAAAACGGTGTTTCAATTAATTGCCGGAAATGATGTAAACAAAGATCAATCGTATTTCTTATGTCAGTTGTCGCAAGAGCAATTATCAAAAGCTTTATTTCCTATTGGAGCTTTAACAAAACCAGAAGTGCGAGAAATTGCGGCTGAAATGGAATTGGTTACTGCAGAAAAGAAAGATTCTCAAGGTTTATGCTTTATTGGAAAAGTTCGTCTTCCAGAATTTTTACAGCAAAAACTACAACCTAAAGAAGGTAAAATTGTTCAGGTTGATAAAAATGATCCGATTTACAATATTGAGAAATCAGCTGACCTTTCTTTGGAGGAAAGATTAAAGTTAGAATCTCAAAAGCTAGACTATGTTCCAACAATGGGAAAAGTGGTTGGAAAACACCAAGGAGCTCATTACTTTACAGTTGGACAAAGAAAAGGTCTAAATGTAGGAGGAACAACAGAGCCTTTATTTGTAATTGCAACAGATGTAGAAACCAACACCATTTATACAGGGATGTCTAGCGAGCATCCAGGTTTATTCAAAAAAGCACTTTTTGTTGGAAAATCTGAAGTGCATTGGATTAGAGAAGATATGACGCTAAAAGCAGGAGAAAAAATGGAAGTGATGGCAAGAATCCGTTACCGTCAGCCTTTGCAAAAAGCGGTTTTGTACCAATTTGAAGACGGAATGTATGTGGAGTTTGAAGAGCCGCAGTCTGCTATTACAGAAGGACAATTTGTTGCTTGGTATTTAGAAAATGAATTAGTTGGTTCGGGAGTAATTTCTTAGCTTTATACTTTATTTGGGAGCAAATCCCTTAAAGGTATGAATTGATGAGATATAACTTTACTTTTCTTTTATTACTTCTTTCGTTTACAGTATTTTCACAAGAAGATGCGTGGGTTTATTTTAATGGTAAGCCTAATGCACAAGCCTTTTATGACAATCCGCTAACCGAACTTTCTCAAAGAGCTTTGGATCGAAGAACGAGCCAAAACATTGCTTTGGCTATTACAGATGCTCCTCTGGAAATTTCTTATGTAAATCAAATTACTTCAAGTACAGGAATTACCGTAAAAGCACAGTCAAAATGGCTGAATGCACTTCATGTTCAAGGAACTCAGGCTAACATTAATGCTTTAAAAGCCTTAGCTTTTGTTTCTAGAATTGAGTTTGCCAATAAAACTTTAAATACGACAGGAAAAAGAGTTTCGGAAACTTCTATTAATCAGTCTCATGATAAGTTAAAAACGGAAATTGACTATTCTTACGGAAATTCTGCTAATCAAATTCAAATGCTGAACGGACAAGTTTTGCATAAGCAGAATTATACAGGAGAAGGAAAAATTATAGCAGTTTTGGATGCAGGATTTCCCGGTGTAAACACGGCTCAGCCTTTTGAAAATCTCAGAAATAATAATAAAATTTTAGGCGGTTACGATTATACTACAAGAAATGCCAATTTTTACGCAGGAGATGATCATGGTACTTTAGTATTGTCTACAATGGGCGGTTATAAGGTAAATTCATTGGTTGGAACAGCACCAAATGCATCGTATTATCTTTTTATCACAGAGATTGATGCCCAGGAGATTCCACTAGAAGAATCGCTTTGGGTTGAGGCTGCAGAGAAAGCAGATGCTTTGGGAGTTGATATAATTACAACTTCATTGGGGTATTTTGGTGATCGTGATAATCCAAATTACAACCATACCTATAGCGATATGAACGGAATTACGACTTTTATTTCTCGTGGTGCCGAAATTGCTTTTAGTAAAGGAATATTGGTTTTGGCTTCTGCTGGAAATGAAGGGAATCAAGTAGAAAAACATGTTGGCGCTCCTGCCGATGCGGTTTCAGTATTGGCAATAGGTTCAGTTAATGCTTCTAAGGTAAAAGCTAGTTCAAGTTCAATCGGACCAAGTTATGATGGCAGAATAAAACCTGATGTTATGGCGCAAGGAGCAGCAGCGGTAGTTTCTGATTCAAATGGAAATATCGTTACGGCAAACGGAACGTCATTTTCTTGCCCAATTATGGCGGGAATTGCAGCTTCTTTATGGCAGGCATTTCCAAACAAAACCAATAAAGAAATCAGACAAATGATTATCCAATCTGCTGATCGATATGCTAATCCAGATAATAATTACGGATATGGAATTCCAAATTTTGGAGCAGCATTAAGTGTTGATGATTTTGTAGCGGAAGCTTCGTTTGCGGTATATCCAAATCCCGCTAAAAATGAAGTTTCGTTTTCTTTTCTAAATGAAAATAATACTGCATCAGTAACCATTTATTCGATATTGGGGCAAAAATTAATAGAAGAAAAAATCAATAATTCAAATCCAGTTCTTTCCTTGCAATCGCTTCAAAGCGGATTGTATATCTATAGTTTTGATGCCGATAAGCTGCATAAAACAGGAAAGATAATCAAGCAATAATTTTAATGAATAAAATCACTCAGCTTTTCAATATAAAATACCCAATCATTCAAGGCGGAATGATCTGGAACAGCGGTTACAAATTGGCTTCTGCTGTAAGCAACGCAGGAGGTTTAGGACTTATTGGTGCAGGTTCTATGTATCCAGAAGTTTTGAGAGAACACATTCAGAAATGTAAAAAAGCGACCGATAAGCCTTTTGGGGTCAATATTCCGATGTTATATCCAAATATTGAAGAAATTATGAATATTGTGGTAGAAGAAGGCGTAAAAATTGTCTTCACCTCTGCTGGAAATCCGAAAACGTGGACTTCTTTTTTGAAAGAAAGAGGTGTTACCGTTGTTCACGTGGTTAGCAGCAGTGTTTTTGCTTTGAAAGCCCAAGATGCTGGCGTAGATGCAGTAGTAGCTGAAGGTTTCGAGGCAGGTGGACACAACGGACGCGAAGAAACCACTACTTTCACTTTGATTCCGATGGTAAAAGAAAAAATCAAGATTCCGCTGATTGCTGCTGGAGGAATTGCAACAGGAAGAGGAATGCTTGCTGCCATAATTTTGGGAGCAGATGGTGTTCAGGTCGGAAGCCGTTTTGCAGCATCTATAGAATCGTCTTCGCACAATAATTTCAAGGAAACAATAGTTAATACTTTGGAAGGGGGCACTCAATTGACTCTGAAAGAATTAGCGCCTGTTCGATTGATAAAGAATAAATTTTATCAGGACGTTCAGGATTTGTACCAAAAATGCCCATCTAAAGAAGAATTAGTTCAGCTTTTAGGAAGAGCAAGAGCCAAAAAAGGAATGTTTGAAGGAGATTTGGAAGAGGGAGAATTAGAAATTGGGCAAGTAGCAGGTCTGATTCATGAAATTTTACCCGTTGAAGAAATTATTCAACAAATGATAGCCGAATTTGAAACCGCATCCAAAGAAAAGACTACATTTGAGTTTTAATTGACTGCAAGAAATATTTTATGAATTCCATACGCCCCTACATATTGTTATTGTTTTTGACTTTTGGATTGCAACAGATTCAAAGTCAGTCTTATCATTTTAAAACGTCAGGTTTTAGTGTTTTAGAAAAAAATGAAAGAGGAAAATGGGGAGAATGGTCTAATCTCGATTTGGTAAATCTCTCGGTGGTTTTAGACACTAATAAACATAGAATTGTAGTCTATTCGCAAGAAATTCAATTATACAATATTTTAGATTATATCGAAAGAGAAGAAAACGATACCGATATTGTATATTCTTTTATATGTAAAGACAACGACGGAAAAGAATGTAAATTATCTATTATAACCCGAAAAAAGCAAGATTATAGAAAACAGCTTTACATCAATTACGACGATCATATTATTGTTTATAATATTATTACGGTGTAAAAGTTTCTGAGATACTAAGATATTAAGCTCTAAGTTTTTTAGATTTAACAAAATAATAAACCCGACAGATTTAAAAACCTGTCGGGTTTGCTATATAATATTAGTGTCTCAGAATCTTATAAAGTTAGCATCTTAGAACCTCAATTCTCCACATCCTTAATAAACTCATCATATTCTAAATAGAACATTTCTAGAGCGTGCATGTTTTCGTTGAAGAAATCAAAAATTGCATCCCAAGTATATTTATTGCTGAAACCAACGCCAGTTTTTTCAACCCAGATTCTGCTGATGGTTTTGCCGTTTTCAAGAGTATAATTTTTTTCGAAAACCAAATCTTTGATGAATTCTTCTTCGAGAATATTTTTTAAAGCTTCAAGTTTTTCAAAATAAGCGATACGTTTTTCATCGCTTCGGTGTTCAATATCAATTAAAACCTGAGCCTTTTTATTGTCAACATAGAACTTAAAAGAAAAGTCTTTAATCTTCGTATCATAAAGCACCCATTTGCGAGGATATTTCTCGGCAAATGCTACCCAAAATTCTCTTTTTATTCTTTGCGATTCTTCTTTGCTGTACATTTTTTAGGCTTTAATAACAGAAAACTTGTGGTACTGCGTTTTCTGGAGTATATTTATGTTTTATTTGAAAATACAAAAATAAGCTTTGATTATGAATTTTCAAGACTTTTTGAAATATGTTCCCAATATAATTCCAGTAGAGCTGCCAGCAGTAACTTCACATTTAAAAATGGCTCCAAAAGAGCGTATAGAGGGATTAAAAAATCTTGATATTGAAGCATTAAACGCCAGAATGGCGGGAGTAATGATGCTGTTTTATCCCAAACAGGGAAAAACGCATCTGGTTTTGATTGTTAGAAATGCTTATGATGGAGTTCATTCGGCTCAGATTGCATTTCCAGGCGGGAAATACGAGAAAGAAGATTTAAATTTTGAAACTACAGCGCTTAGAGAAACCCATGAAGAGGTTGGAATTACGAGAGATAAAATAGACATTGTTAAACATTTTTCACCGATGTATATTCCGCCAAGCAACTTTTTGGTGCATCCGTTTTTAGGAATTGCCAAAGAAGAGCTTTCTTTTTATCCTGATATAAGAGAAGTTGCCGGAATTATCGAACTGCCTTTATCTGTTTTTTTAAATGATGATATTATTATCGAAGCCAGATTATCAACTTCTTATGGAGCCAATATTTTAGTTCCTGCCTTTAATATTCAGAATCATGTTGTTTGGGGAGCCACGGCAATGATTTTGAGTGAATTGCGAGATGTTTTAAAAGAAGCCATGGCAAAATAAATTTGATAAAGTTTATTTAACGATTTGATATTCATTTGAATATCGCTTAATTCGAGAAAATGTTTTAAAGTGTTGCTAAAAGAATAATTTTTGTATGTTTGCGACCTAACAAAAAAATAAGATAAATTAGTTATGGGATTGTTTAAACGAAATCCTTTTGGGCATATATTATTCATCAAGAAATGGTTGATCCGAGTTCTAGGTGCCATGACTCATAAGAGATATAGAGGTTTTAATGAATTACAGATTGAAGGATCTGAAATTATTAAGACACTTCCAGATACTAATGTTTTGTTTATTTCCAACCACCAAACTTATTTTGCAGACGTTGTAGCGATGTTTCATGTCTTTAATGCCAGTTTATCAGGACGTCAAGACACGATTAAGAATATTGGTTATTTGTGGCAGCCCAAAATGAATATTTATTATGTGGCTGCAAAAGAAACGATGCAGGCTGGTTTACTGCCAAGAATTTTGGCTTATGTAGGCGCCATTACAGTTGAGAGAACTTGGCGATCAAAAGGTGTTGATGTGACCGAAAAAAGAGAAGTGAATCCGAATGATACTGAAAACATCAGAATTGCGCTTGAAGATGGTTGGGTTATTACTTTCCCGCAAGGAACGACAAAATCATTTAAACCAGTTCGTAAAGGAACCGCTCATATCATTAAACAACACAAACCAATCGTTATTCCTATTGTAATTGATGGTTTCCGTAGATCATTCGACAAAAAAGGACTTCGAATGAAGAAAAAAGGAATTCTGCAATCTTTCATCATCAAAGAACCTCTTGATATTGATTATGAAAACGATACCATCGAACAAATCGTAGAAAAAGTAGAATACGCCATCGAACAGCATCCATCATTTTTAAAAGTTATTCCAGCTGAAGAAATTAAAGCACAAGAAGAACTGAATAAAATGAGACAATGGGATTACTAGAGTTTTGTTTCAGGTTTAAAGTTTAAAGTTTAAAGTTTGTCTGGTTGAGCGAAGTTGAAGCCTAACTTTTTGCCTTTTTTTTGTTTAAAGTTTCAGGTTTCAAGTTTGTTTTGTCAGGCTGAGCGAAGTCGAAACTTACCTAAAACTTTGTGCCCTTCGACTTCGCTAAGGGTGACAAATCGATTTTGTATCAAGTTTTCAAGTTTTATCAGTTGGAATTTGGAATTTCATCTTTGGAATTTCAGAAAAAAAGCTTAGACCCGATAGCTATCGGCATAGCGTCTCAGAACCTTAGCAACTTTAAAAGTCAATCTTCTTCAACTCCTTATAATTTGCGTACAATCGTCTTAAAAGCGTTCCGTAAATAATTCTGTAGAAACACCAGAACAATCCGAAGAAGCCTAATATCACCAGGAATAATATCCCGATTGTAACAAACATGGCTTTTCCGTTCATGGCTAATTTTTCTCTTAGAAATTCCATGTCTGGATTGTAAACAAATGCAATAAAGAAGCTTAAAATAGCTGTTATAACAATCATTCCTAGATTATACCAAACATAATATTGAACCGTTTTGCGGGTTCTTAAAATAGCACTCATTAATGATTTTGTGGCTATGGTGGTCGAAATTGTTTTGTAATTTTTATAGAAAATGTAAACAAAAATCAGTACGACAACATAATTAAAGTACGTTAGAAACTCTAAAGCGGTTACAATTTCAGGGTGATTCATTTTATGCAATACGTCGTCTGTATTAATGAATAAATTTGAAAATGTCCAAAACGAAATTTCCAAAATACTGATAATCAAAATCCATTTTACAATGGAAGATGACTTTCTGTGAATCATCTTATAGATTTCGTTTTCAGAAATTTGTTGAAAAGAATCAGAGTTCTTTTGCCAATCTTTTTTTAATAAATCCAGTTCTTTCATAATAATTTTTAAGGATTTAGTATTTTTTTAAGTTTCCCCTTAATTCTGTTCATTTTCACGCGCGCATTCACTTCGCTGATTCCTAAGGTTTCAGCTATTTCTTGATAATCTTTGTCTTCTAAATACATAAAAACTAATGCCTTTTCAATGTCATTCAATTGATAAACTGCTTTGTACATCAGTTTAATCTGTTCCTCTTCCTCATAATTGTAGTCAACATCTTTTACAAAATGCTGATGGTTTTCATAATCTACGGTCGAAATAGTTCTTTTGGTTTTGCGGTATAAGGTAATTGCTGTGTTTAAGGCAACACGATATGTCCAAGTCGAAAATTTACTGTCGCCTCTAAATTTTGGATAAGCTTTCCAAAGCTGAATGGTAATCTCTTGAAACAGGTCTTTATGAGCATCTTCTCCAGCAGTATATAATCTACAAATCTTGTGGATTATATTCTGATTTGCCTGCAGCTGCGCAACAAATGACTGTTCTAGATTTTCGCTCATAATGTATTAGTAGTTATGAAATCATTTTTGTTACAGTTGATGATTTACTTTTTGCCACGAATTTCACAAATTTCCCGAATTACTTCTCAAACAGAATAGATTAAAGTTGAGTTTTTTAAAATTTGTGCTAATTGGTGTAATTCGTGGCAAACTTTATAGTTCTCTTGTTTTGTAATAATTAATCATGAGGTCAATAAACCTGCTGTAGCTTTCCATGCCATCTTTCTGGTTATTTGATTTCAGGAAATTATCGTATAAAAAATGAAAACCTTTGTCTATAAAAGTGTCGTATTTTTTCCAGAAATCTTGACTTTCCTGATAGTTTTTTAAAATTCCAGTATTTACTTGCTTCTTTAATATTTCAAAAATTTTCTCGTTTTTAAATTTCCAGATTCCAAGGCAATAACGCAAAGCAAAACTGTATCCTGAATATTGAAAATACAGATTATTGTTTTTCACAGATGCCAAAACGCCAATAAAATTACATTCGTTTTCGCTCGCAAAACCTATCTGATGTGCCATTTCGTGAGAAGAGGTAAGAGGGAAAGAATACATTGGAAGTAAATTGTTTACTTGTGCCTCGTTTGTAAACGGATTAAGATAACCTCCAAATCCCATATAAGTTAAGGGAAGGCTGAATAATGATTTTTTAACGCTTAAAGTCTCGTACTTAAAATACGAATGTTCTCGAGCAAGATTATCATATCCGTTTATATTCATTTTAAAAACTTCTTCTTGGGAATAAGGAAGCTGAATTTTTTCGTTTTTATCTTTTGTGATTTTAAATTGAATTTCATTGGTTTTTATAATTAGTTTTTTGGTAAAGGCCAATAAATCTGCATCGCTATATTCTCTTTTAATATTCATTTTTTGAGAAAGGGGCTCACGATAATAATTGAAAGCCCAAAGTAGATGGAACAAAAAGTAATAAATAGAAATTTTGCCTACTATTTTTAAAAGATGATCTTTCCAGTCTGTTTTCCATGTCTTTCTGATTCTCCAAAACCAGCTGATCATAGAAATGATTAAGAGGCCATAAAAAAAGTCGCCAACAGAAAATGGAATTTTGCCTAAAAGTATTCTTAAAAAATGTGAAATCCTGATATATAAATTTTTGCTGTAGAAGCCCTCCACAAAATCTGGAAAGTAAACAAGAATTTTATAAAAGGCGATTTGGATTATAAGAAATATGGGAAGTGTATATTTTGATTTCACAATTTGCGTTTTTATAAAAATAATAATTAAATACTATTTTGTGTTATTTTTTGTAAATTTGTTACTCAATAATAAGGAAAAAATGACACAGATAACCTTAAATATTCCAGATGAAGAATTAGCTTTTTTTATGAAGTTGATTGAAAAATTCAATTATGAAACTGTAATTGATGATTTTTCTGTGTCTAAAGAAATTAGAGATTTGTTAGATCAAAGAAGAGCAACATCAAAAGCAGAGAATTTTGTTCCTTGGAATGAAGCAAAGAAACAATTTGTTTTTAAATCTGATAAATGATTTTTGAGGTTGTAATTGAGCCAAGAGCAATTCTGGACATCCAAGATGCTATTGATTATTATGAATCTAAGCAAGTTGGATTAGGTGAATATTTTTATCAGACAGTTGATGAAAATATTGAAAGGCTAACTAAAAATCCTTTCTTTCAAATTAGGTATAAAGATTATCACGGTTTGCCTATTAAAACATTTCCTTTTATAATTTTTTATTTTATTGACGAAGATTTAAAAACTATTTATATTCTATCTGTTTTTAATACGTCATTAAATCCTTCAAAATATCCGAAATAATTCAAACAAAATATAATGAGTCAAGAAGTAAGAAATCTGGAACCAAAAGAACTTTGGAACAAATTCGCAGATTTAAACGAAGTTCCTCGTCCATCCAAGAAAGAAGAGCGTGTCATTGAGTTTATGAAAAACTTTGGAAACAGCTTAGGTTTAGAAACTTTCGAAGATGAAATCAGGAACGTAATCATCAGAAAACCGGCAACTCCAGGGATGGAAAATCGTAAACCAATCGTAATGCAGGGGCATTTAGATATGGTGCACCAAAAAAATGCAGATACAGTTTTTGATTTTGATACACAAGGAATCGACATGTATGTTGATGGTGACTGGGTTCGCGCTCGTGGCACAACACTTGGAGCTGATAATGGGTTAGGAGTGGCGACTATTATGGCTATTCTGGAAAGCAAAGATATTCCACACCCAGCAATAGAAGCATTGTTTACTGTTGACGAAGAAACTGGAATGACAGGAGCTTTAAACTTAAAAGGAGGAATTCTGCAAGGTCAGATTTTATTAAATCTGGATACTGAAGAAGACGATGAAATTGATATTGGCTGTGCTGGCGGAATTGATGTAACGGCAACAAGAACTTATCATGAAGAAGAAGTTCCAGAAGGTTCTGTTGGATATACTCTTACAGTAAAAGGTCTAAACGGAGGACATTCAGGAATGGACATTCATAAAGGTTTAGGAAATGCCAATAAAATCATGAACCGTTTGTTGTTTGATGGTTTTGAAAATTTCGGGTTGCAGATTGCTGAAATCAATGGAGGAAGTTTGAGAAATGCAATTCCAAGAGAAAGTTTTGCAAAGGTTATCATTTCTCAGATGTTTGATGAGGCTTATGTGTATGATATGCAGGAAATCATTTCTGATATCAAAGCCGAATACAAAACAACGGAGCCTAACTTGACTATTGAAATCGTAAAAAGTGAATTGCCTGAAAAAGTAATGGATTTAGGAGTTCAAGAAGGGATTATCAGAGCGATTTATGCAGCTCAAAATGGAGTGTATAAAATGAGTGCTGATATGGCTGATTTGGTTGAAACTTCAAATAATATTGCTCGTGTTGTTATTAAAGATGGAGAAATCTTGGTAGGATGTCTGACGCGTTCTTCTGTTGAATCTTCTAAATTTGATTTGGCTAATTCGTTACGTTCTGCGTTCGAATTGGTGGGATGCGAAGTAGAACTTTCAGGTTCGTATCCAGGTTGGACTCCAAATGTGAATTCTGAGATATTAGAAGTTTTAAAAGGCATTTACGAAAAACAAAATGGCCAGCTGCCAAAAGTTGTAGCTTGTCACGCAGGTTTAGAATGCGGAATTTTAGGAACAAATTATCCTGATATGGATATGATTTCTTTTGGACCGACAATTCACGGAGCGCACTCTCCAGATGAAAGAGCAAGTATTTCATCGGCACAAAAATATTGGAAATTTGTATTAGAAATTCTTGAGAATATACCAGTTAAATAGTTTTCAGTCGCAGTCTCAGTATTCAGTTCGCAGAACTGTTAAACTGAGACTGTCAACTGCGACTAAAAAAAATCCTCAATCTTAAATTGAGGATTTTTTTATGATAAAATATTATTAATTTCTTTTTAAGACTTTATACTGTTCGTAACAAGCGCTTATCGCATCCATAATCTGAAGGTCGTTTGCTGTCTGGATGAAAGAATCAGAATAGTTGCAGCGGTGCATAATTTCGGGGATTTCATCCTTGCTTACTCCTAATAGTACAGCAACTGTTTCGCGGTCATATTTGGACTCCAAGAGTGTTCGTACGGTATCGTCCTTTTTCATCTCTTTAAGTTTCTTGAGTTCTTTACCATTTTTTCCAAAGAAATTGTAGAGCATATCGGCGGGGTTAAAAATCGAACCGAGGACTTTCCCAAAAGCATTTGGAGCATATTCACCAGCTTCGTAACCTTGCGTAAGTCCAGAAATGCTGTAACGATAGTTTTCTTTTGTTGGAATTAATTTAGAATCAATTTCAAGATATCCTGTTAGAGAGAAAGGAGCAATGACAACTTCTTCCAAAGCAATTGCTTTTTCGGTAAGCTGAATTCTCGTTACTTTATTTTTTATCCAGTCATTTGTGACTCTAATTCTTAATGATTGAAATCCCAGAATAGAAAAATGTAGTGTATCATTGACTTGCACGTCAATTTCAAAATACCCTTTTTCGTCAGATTTTGCACCACGTACTTTGTTGGTGTTAATGATGTTTACGCCGGCAAGAGGCTGTTTGCTATCATCATTAATAACATAACCTGAAACTCTTTGAGGAACTGTCGGCTGTTGCTGTGTATCTTGCGCAAAACCAATGCTAGCGAAAAGTGTAAAAAAGAAAATTGCGAAATATTTCATATCCTGATTTAAAGCTCTAAAAGTAGTAAATAGGGATTAAATATCTCGCAGTCTTGGAATTTAATTATAAGAAAATTAACAAAGGCAGTAGTGTTGCTTTTTTAGGTTAAATAAAAATGAGTAGTGAAGGTTATGTTTAGATTACAGAAGCGATTTACGAAAAATAAAATTTTTTGACATAAAAAAAATCCCAAATTCCAAGTAATATGGAATTTGGGATTTTGTATTTAAAGAAATTGAAATATTAATCTCTTCTTGATCTTCTTGGTCTTGAACTATCTCCAAAGTTTTCAGAACGTCTTGGAGCTCTATCTGAACCACCCTCACTTCTTGGAGCAGAGCTTCTAAAACCGCCTTCTCTTCTTGAAGATGAGTTTCTGTCGCTTCTGAAACCTCCATCACGTGAACCTCCATCTCTAGAAGAACTTCTGTCACTTCTAAAACCGCCTTCACGTCTTGGAGCGAAGTTTCCTTCTCTTCTTCCAGAATCACGTCTTCCGCCACGGTTGTTGTGATCACGTCTTCCGCCACCATCATTTTTAGAAATCTCAACATTGATACGACGACCTTCTAATTGAACGTTGTTTAAAACGTCCATTACTTTGTCTGTATGCTGTGGATCTGTGTTAAAGAAAGAGAATCCTTCTTTTACATCTACTTTAAAGATATCATCACGACCTAAGTCTAACGTTTCTTTCAAGTAATCTTTTAATGACATCCAGTCGAAGTTGTCTCTAGAACCAATGTTTACAAAATAACGAACTGCTCCATTATTGCTGAATTCTCTTGGTTCAGAATCACCTCTTTCACGTCTCTCACCAGAAGATTGAACAGAAATATCTCTATTCTTTTTGTAGTAAGTGATGAAACGGTTAAATTCTACTGAAACCATTTTCTTAATCAGCTCTTCTTTAGATAAATCTTCAAGAACGTTGTTGATTGCTGGTAAATAGTTGTCAATTTCGTGATCAACCTCAGTATCTTTAATTTTGTTAGCTAAGTGCAATAACTGAATTTCACAGATTTCAATTCCAGATGGAATAGTTTTTTCAACAAACTTTTGTTTAATGATTCTCTCAATAGTTGAAATTTTACGTAACTCGCTTTTTGTAACAATTACAATAGAAGTACCTAATTTTCCAGCTCTACCCGTACGTCCAGAACGGTGGTTGTAAGTTTCAATCTCGTCAGGCAATTGGTAGTTAACAACGTGAGTTACGTTATCAACGTCAATACCACGTGCAGCAACGTCAGTAGCAACAAGCATCTGAATTTGTCTTCCACGGAACGATTTCATTACACCATCACGTTGCGCTTGAGATAAATCTCCGTGTAACGCAGCAGCGCTATAACCATCTTCAATTAACTTCTCTGCGATAGCTTGAGTGTCTCTCTTTGTACGACAGAAAACTACAGAGAAAATGTCTGGATTAGCATCAGCTAAACGTTTTAAAGCTTCATATCGGTCACGAGCATTTACTAAATAAAATTCGTGAGAAACTGTAGATGAACCTGAGTTTTTTGTACCTACAGTAATTTCTAATGGATCACTCATGAATTGTTTTGCAATTCTAGCCACCTCTTGAGGCATAGTTGCAGAGAACAACCATGTGCTTTTTTCGTCTGGAGTATCTGATAAAATAGATACGATATCATCATAGAATCCCATGTTTAACATTTCGTCAGCCTCATCCAAAACACAGTAATCTATGTTTTTAATATTTACTAGACCTCTGTTAATCATGTCTTGCATTCTTCCTGGAGTTGCCACAATGATTTGTGCACCTCTCTTTATTTCTCTTGCTTGTTCTGTTATACTAGCTCCTCCGTAAACTGCTACCACATTAATACCTTTTTCGTATTTTGAGTAGTTTTTAAGTTCGTTAGTAATCTGTAAACATAACTCGCGTGTTGGCGATAAAACTAATGCTTGTGTATTTCTGTTGTCGGCATCAATTTTTTGAATTAGCGGAAAACCGAAAGCTGCCGTTTTCCCTGTCCCTGTTTGAGCCAACGCAACCATATCCGTGTCTTTTTCCAATAATAGGGGAATCGCCTTTTCCTGTACCTCTGACGGATTTTCAAATCCTAGATCTAAAATCGCCTTCAGTAACGATTCATTCAATCCTAATTGTTCAAATTTATTCATATGTGTTTTAAAATAGGGTGCAAAATTACTGTTAATTATTCAGATATACTAATGCGTTTTTAATAATTATGTATTTATTAATAATTGATTATCAAAAAGTTACAGTTTTATTAAAATAAATTTTTGCAAGAAATGCGGAAACAAGCCAAAAAATACGTCGCGAAATGTAAAATTTAGCCTCTAAAATGTTGTATTTTAAACAATTATTTTGTGGTGTTCAGAAAATCAATGAGTTGCTTAACAGCTTTTCCGCGGTGACCTATAGTGTTTTTGGTAGCTAAAGGCAATTCGGCAAAGGTTTCATTGAAATTTTCAGGCTTAAAAATAGGATCGTAACCAAATCCATTTGTTCCTGTTTTTGTGAATGTAATTTCTCCTTTTGCAATTCCGGTAAACAAATATTGTTTTCCTTTTAAGTTTAAAGTAATAACGGTCTTGAACTGGGCGCTGCGATTTTCCTTATTTTTTAAAGCCTCCAAAAGCTTGTTCATGTTATCATCTGCATTTTTTTGCTCGCCCGCATAACGCGCAGAATAAACTCCAGGTTCGCCATTTAAAGCATCTACTTCTAGACCTGTATCATCTGCAAAACAATCGTAACCATATTTTTGAGTTACATAATCAGCTTTTAAAATTGCATTTCCTTCTATGGTGTCTGCTGTTTCTGGAATATCTTCTAAACAATTAATATCTTCTAAGCTTAATATTTTAATGCTTTCAGGAAGCATGCTTTGAATTTCTGCGATTTTATTTTTGTTGTTTGATGCGAAAACGAGATTCATTGTGGTAGTATTTTAAAAATGATTTTTCAATAATAAAGGTAAGTGAAATTCCGAATGTATAGGCCAAAATATCTGACCATAAAAATCCTTGACCTAAAACATATCTCCCAAAAAGTGTTTTTCTAAGTTTAACAATCCAATTGCCTTGATAAAGTTGTAAAAACTCAATTCCATAACAAATAAAAAGGGAAAGTAGTATTACCAACCAAAACTTTTTTGATGGAAAGAAAATTCTAACTAAAAAGTAAATCATTACAGCATAAAAAAAATCGCCGATCCATAAAGGGATAAAAGGAATTTTTCTTGACAGTATTCCGAGGAAAATGATGCTTAGGAAAACTACAAAATAGGTGATTCTGGTTTTGTTCAAGTTGAGATTAGGTTTTGGTTAAAGCAAATTTAGGATAAATTTTTAAAAGAAATTAAGCCTCGTTTGTCATTCCGAGGAACGAGGAATCGCACTCGCAGATCGACAAAGATTGGCGAATTACTTTGCGGAATTTCTCGTGTGATTCCTCGTTACTCGGAATGACAAACTAAATCTTATGTCTTAAAATAGTGTATCAATAATCCATTTTTAGGTAACAAAAAATACAAAACCTGAATAGCGTCACTTTATTTTATACATTTATCAGTTAATTAATTATCTATCAAAATAACCACATGAAGGCAAAATTTTTTACCCTGATTGCAGCTTTATTTCTATTAGGAAATCAAGGCTATTCTCAAAAAAACAATTCATTTAATATTAAAAAGCAATTGGATTATTGCGCAGAACAAGCTTCTAAAACTTTAAAAGTGATTCCAAATGACGGAACTTCCCCTAGAACAGTTCCTAATGGAAGCAATGAATGGAAATTTGTTGGCTATAAAGATTGGACGAGCGGTTTCTGGCCTGGAGAACTGTGGTTTTTGTACGAAGCAACCAAAGACAAAAAATGGGAAAAAGAAGCTGATAAATTCAGTCGCTTTTTAACGCCACTTTCTACCAGCAAAGCAGGTGATCATGATTTAGGATTTCAGATTTTTAATAGTTTTGGAAACGGATACAGATTGACTAAAAATCCAGAGTACAAACAGATTATTTTAAGAACTGCAGATACATTGGCGACGCTTTTTAATCCGAAAGTGGGAACAATCCAATCTTGGCCTCACAATAAAATGGGAGGACATAATACTATTATTGATAATATGATGAATTTGGAGCTTTTGTTTTGGGCTTCTAAAAATGGTGGAAGCAAGAAACTTTATGATATTGCTGTAAAACATGCCGAAACCACAATGGCAAATCATTTTAGACCAGATAATACTTCGTATCACGTTATTATTTACGATTACGAAACAGGAAAAAAGATAAAAGGAAGAACCGCTCAAGGTTACAGTGACGACAGTATGTGGGCTCGCGGTCAGGCATGGGCGATTTACGGTTTTACAATGACGTACAGAGAAACAAAAGATGCTAAGTTTTTAGATTTTGCCCATAAATTAGCACGAGTTTATTTGGATAAATTAACTACAGAAGATTTAGTGCCTTATTGGGATTTTAATGCGCCAAATATTCCTAATGAACCAAGAGATGCTTCGGCTGCAGCCATTGTTTCATCTGCACTTTTAGAATTAAGTTCGTACACAAAAGACAAGAGTTTGAAAGCGGAATACTTAACAAAAGCTAAAAAGATGATTGTTTCGCTTTCTAATAATTATCAAAGCCATGATGTAAATTCAGCATTTTTATTGCATTCAACGGGTCATAAACCTGCGGGAAGCGAGATAGATTGTTCTATAAATTACGCAGATTATTACTATCTTGAGGCGTTATTAAGACTTCAAAAATTAAAATAAAAGATTATGCTAAAGAAAATAAGCCAGATTGCCTTTGCAATAATGATGGTGTTGACGCTTTTAAGCTGTAAAAACACCAAACAGAAACTTCAAGAGTATGTTGTTATGTACAACAAAACGATTGCTCCAAGTTTTAGAGCTGATAATGTTACACTTACCACAGCAAGAGGTTATATTAATGATAATAAGATTGAATTGCGATTTGAAACTGATTTAGAGCAAAATGAAGCGAATAAATCGGCATCTGTTATTTCTTTTCCAAAATTGATAAAAGTAATGATCGATAAAGACGAAATTCCGAGACAATTGATTGAGGAAGGAGTACAGTTTGACGTTTATTTTCTAGCAGACGATAATACGGTTTTAGACAAAGAAACCTTAACAGGGGAATCTCTTAAAGATTTTTTGAAATAAGAAATCACATTTTTGCAAAAAACAGATCATTTTGATTCTTACATATTAAAAGTCTCTTTAAAATTTATTTAAAGAGACTTTTTTGTATTTAAGACCAAAAATTAATTGTAAATGAAACTTTTTTATTCTTACAAATAATCCTTTTTTAAGAATATAATTGGTTTGTTTTCAAATATTTGTGTGTGCTTTTTTTGTAATTGAATGTTGTTTTTATGTTATGAATTAATTATGTTTGAGTTAAAAAATAACTATTAAACCAAAGAATTATGAAAAAAATTACCCAAATCGCATTTGCGCTTGCTTTTGCATTATTTTTAGTCAGCTGTAAAAATACAAAGCAGAAAATACAGGAGCATGTAAGCAATTATAACAATTTATCTTCTATAAAAGGGAGTGGTATTACTAGTACAACAGCAAAAGCTTTTCTGGATGACAATAAAATCGAAATCAGAATTGAAACTAATTTAGAAGAAAACGATGCCAATAAACTAGCCTACAAAGAATCTTTTCCAGATTTATTGAAAGAGATGATCAAAAACGATCAAATTTCTCCTTCTTTGATTGCCGAAGGGGTAAAGTTCGATGTATACTTCTTGGCTTATAATAATGCTATTTTAGCACAGGAATTAGTAGATCAAGATGAATTGGCAGTTTTAGAAGGAACTGCAAAATCAAAAGAAACAGCAAAATTGTAATCAAAATAGATTTTAAGAAAAAGCCTCTTCAATTTTGAAGAGGCTTTTCTGTTTATGAGAATTGAGTAACGTTTTTCAAGTTATCTGGGAAATAGAGTTCTGATAAGTTAGTGAACTCGTCTCCGCGCATAAAAATATTGATATCTACATCTGCAAAAGATGTTTTTCCAGCGGCAGCCAAAAGTTCATTAGCGGCATGCAAAGTATTTTTATGAAAGTGGTACACTCTTTCAGATTTATCTGTTACAACCAAACCTTTCATAAGCATCTTGTTTTGTGTTGCTACCCCAGTCGGACATTCGTTATTATGGCAGCGTAATGCTTGAATGCAGCCAAGAGAAAACATAAATCCTCTCGCGCTGTTGCACATATCTGCTCCAAGAGCAATGGCATGCAAAATAGAATATCCAGAAATGATTTTTCCGCTTCCAATAATACGCATTTTATCGCGGATGCCTAAACGCACTAAAGTTTTGTTTACGAAAATCAAGGCAGGTTCAAAAGGCATTCCGACACCATCAGCAAATTCAAGCGGAGCAGCACCCGTTCCGCCTTCAGCTCCATCAACGGTAATGAAATCTGGGTAAGTATCTTCATTAATCATTTCTTGACAGATAGCTTCGAACTCAGCTGTGTTCCCAATACATAATTTGAATCCGATAGGCTTTCCATTAGATAAATCACGTAATTGCTTAATGAATCGTATTAAGCCTTTTGAATCAGAAAAAGCATGATGTCCAGGAGGAGAAAGAATCATTGTATGTGGCACAACTCCTCTAATTTTAGCAATCTGCTCTGTATTTTTTTTCGCAGGAAGAACACCTCCATGACCTGGTTTTGCTCCTTGAGAAAGTTTAATTTCAATCATTTTTACATTTGGCAGGTTTGCTTTTGCTGAGAAATTTTCAGGACTGAAATTTCCTTCTGCATCTCGGCACCCAAAATATCCTGTTCCAATTTGCCAAGTAATATCACCGCCACCTTCCAAATGGTAGTCGGTTAAACCGCCTTCTCCGGTATTTTGGTAGAAATTCCCTTTTTTCGCTCCGATATTGATGGCGCGAACGGCATGCTCGCTTAATGATCCAAAACTCATTGCAGAGACGTTAAACAAAGAAGCAGAATAAGGCTGTTTGCAATCTTTTCCGCCGACTAATACGCGAGGCAGTTCTTCGTTTACTTTCGCAGGAAAAATAGAGTGTTTTATTCCTTCGTAATTTTCTGTGTTTAGGTTTAGTTGTGTACCGAATGGAGTACTTGAGTCAATATTTTTGGCTCTTTGATACACTAATGAGCGCTGATTTCTTGAAAAAGGCTTTCCATCAGTAGATCTTTCAATAAAATACTGCTGAATCTCAGGCGCAATCATTTCAAATAAGTACCTGAAATAGCCTAAGACAGGAAAGTTTCTTAAAATAGCATGTTTTTCTTGAGATGCGTTGTAAATTCCCACAATTAGCAAAATCGGAAGAATAATTACGAGTAAATAGCCTCGTCCTGTGTAATAATAAATTGCGGCAACAATTATAAACAATAAGAATCCGTAAATAAAGAATTTTTTTCTCATGTTTTTAAAAAATTAATAGGTAATAAATGCGATAATTAGTTGAATCTTAAACGGACATAAACGTGTTTGATTCCTTTTTTGTCCGACTCTCTTTCGTCAATTTCCAAAATATCGGTAAGCGATTTAAGCATAGGAGTAAGTTTAGAATAACCATAATTACGAGGATCAAATTCAGGTTTTTTCTTTACGATCAGATTGCCGACATCTCCTAAGAATGCCCATCCATCATCGTCTTCAATATCTTCAATCGTAGATTCAATCAATTCGATTGTTTGTTTGTCAACTTTATGAAGCGCTTTTTCAGCAGGCTTTTCGACGATTTTCTTAGTATCTGCAGCGACTACCTCTTTTGGTTTTTTCTTTTGAGTTGCGCCGTCCAAAACTTCAATATAAATAAAACGATCGCAGGCTACAATAAACGAATTTGGCGTTTTCTTTTCTCCAATTCCAATTACTTTCATGCCCGATTCACGAAGTCTTACGGCAAGTCGTGTAAAATCGCTGTCGCTAGAAACGATGCAAAAGCCATCTAATTTTCCAGAATAAAGCAAATCCATTGCGTCAATAATCAAAGCAGAATCTGACGAATTTTTCCCAACTGTATAGCTATATTGCTGAATAGGAGTGATAGCATGTTCCAATAAAACGCCTTTCCAGCCATTCGCATTTGGTTTGGTCCAATCGGCATAAATCCTTTTCGTGGTTGGCGTTCCTAGTTTTGCAATTTCTTCCATCATACCTTTTACATTGCTATAAGGCACATTGTCTGCATCAATAAGAACTGCCAGTTTTAAATCTTTTGAATTGCTTAAAGGCATTTGTGAAATATTTAAGTTTTAATACTCTCAAAGTTAAAATTAAAATTGGTTTTTATAAGAATTGAATGGTGAATATGTGTTGTTATTAGTACTAATTAGTTTCATTATAAATAATTTTCTGCCCTTTTACAATTAATTAAGGATAAATTTGTCTTTTATATAAAACCTGTATATCTTTGTTGAGAATTAATTAAGGATGTATGTTTTCAAAAGCGTGTGAATATGGAATAAGAGCTTCAATATTTATTGCAACCAAATCTTCTAAAGGAATAAGAGTTGGAATAAAAGATGTTGCGAAAGAAATTGATTCGCCAGAACCATTTACAGCCAAAATTATGCAGATTTTGACCAAAAATGGCATTATTCATTCAGCAAAAGGAGTAGGTGGCGGATTTGAAGTTTCGCCAGAAGCATCAAAATCTGTAAAATTAATTCAGATTGTAGACGCTATTGATGGAAATAAAATATATAGCGGTTGTGGAATAGGGTTAAAAGAATGCTCAGAAGAACATCCTTGTCCAGTTCATCACGAATTCAAGAAAATACGAGGTTTGCTTTTAGAAATGTTGACTAAAACAACCTTAGAACAGCTTGCTTCAGATGTGAAATCGGGAGATTTCTTTTTGAAAACATTAAACATAAACGAATAACATTAATAAATTATCATAAAAATGAATACGAAAACCAAAATTTCAGTATTAATCCTAATGGGATTTTTAGCGGTTACTTCTTGCGGAAAAAAAGAAACAGCTCCAGCTGAGTCGACAGAAACAACTGAAGTTTCTACTGAAGGTGAACAAGCTCCGACAGTTGCTCCAGCAGAAGAAAATGTTTTAGTTATTGAAGGGAATGACCAAATGCAGTTTAATACAAACGAATTGAAAGCTGTTGCAGGGAAACCAATCAAATTGACTTTGAAACACGTTGGTAAAATTCCGAAAGAAGCAATGGGACACAATTTAGTGATTTTGCAAGAAGGAACAGACCAAGCTGCTTTTGCTTTAAAAGCGAATGATGCCAAAGCAACTGATTATATTCCGGAATCTGAAAAAGCTTCAATCATTGCACACACTAAATTAATTGGTGGCGGAGAAGAAGATACAATCGAGTTTACAATTGATAAAAAAGGATCATATCCATTTATTTGTTCTTTCCCTGGGCACGTAGCTATGATGAAAGGCGTATTAATTGTTGAGTAAATAATTTAAAGCTCCAAATGCTGTAACTAGCTTTGGAGTTTTTTTTAAAACTAATAAAGGATAAAAATGTCTTTTATTAAATAAGCAGAACGAATTAAAAAATAATATTATGGAAAATTTAAAAAACAAAACAGTAGGATCGTTTGTAGCTGAGGATTTTAGAACAGCTGCAGTATTCTCAAAATATAGAATAGATTTTTGCTGCAAAGGAAATCGAACAATAGCAGAAGTTTGTGAGAAACAAAATATAAATGCCGATGATTTATTGCAAAATGTGCTGCAAGTTGTGCAATCGGAAAATAGCGGAAGCATTGATTTTAACTCGTGGCCATTAGATTTATTGGCAGATTTTATTGAGAAAACACATCATCGTTATGTAGAAGAGAAGACAAACGTTTTACTTCCTTTTTTAGATAAATTATGTAAAGTTCACGGCGAGAATCATCCGGAATTATTTAAAATAAACGAATTATTTATTGGCTGTGCAGGAGAATTATCTCAGCACATGAAAAAAGAAGAATTAATTTTATTTCCATTTGTAAAAAGAATGGTGAAAACCAAAGAATCTGACGGGGTTTTATCTCAGCCTTCTTTCGGAACAGTTTCGAATCCAATTGCAATGATGATGCACGAACACGATAATGAAGGCGAGCGCTTTAGAGAAATTGCTGAATTGACAAATAATTACACTCCGCCAGCAGATGCTTGCACGACTTACAGAGTGACTTTTGCGATGCTGAAAGAGTTTGAAGCAGATTTGCATAAACACATTCATTTGGAAAATAATATTTTATTTCCAAAAGCGGTGACTTTAGAAAAAGACTTTGTTGAAGTAGAATAAAGGTCAATGACATCAATAATTAATTCCGCTTCAAGAATGCCAGTAAAATAACCCCCCAGAACTAGACTTACTTATTATGATAAAAATCGTGTTTTTATAGCATTACAGAGTTTAGGAGAGTTTTGAGGCCATTATTACGTAAATCCTTAATAGTTTTATGTAAGCATAATATTTTTGAATAAAAATAATTGAGGTTCTTCATTTTAAATTAATAATGATTATTTTTGCTCGCTGATTAAGTAAAAAAAATTACTACATATATTATGGTAAAAGATTTATTCGAAAGAATTCAGGACAATAAGGGACCTTTAGGAAAATGGGCTTCTCAAGCAGAAGGTTATTATGTTTTCCCAAAGTTAGAAGGAGAGTTGGGTCCTAGAATGCAATTTCACGGAAAAAATATTTTAAACTGGAGTTTAAATGATTATTTAGGTTTAGCTAATCATCCAGAAGTTCGTCAAGCAGATACAGATGCAGCAATTCAGTTTGGTGCAGCTTATCCGATGGGAGCCCGCATGATGTCTGGACACACTACGTACCACGAACAATTGGAAAATGAATTGGCAGAATTTGTAATGAAGGAATCTGCTTATTTGTTGAATTTTGGTTACCAAGGAATGGTTTCTATCATTGACGCTTTGGTTACTAAAAATGATATTATCGTTTATGACGTAGATTCACATGCTTGTATCATTGATGGTGTTCGTTTGCACATGGGTAAACGTTTCACATACAAACACAATGATTTGGAAAGTATGGAGAAAAACTTGCAGCGTGCTACTAAAATGGCAGAAGAAACAGGCGGAGGTATTTTATTTATTACTGAAGGTGTTTTCGGAATGCGAGGACAGCAAGGAAAATTAAAAGAAATAGCTGAATTAAAGAAAAAATACAATTTCAGATTATTAGTAGATGATGCTCACGGTTTCGGTACATTGGGTAAAACAGGTGCTGGAGCAGGTGAGGAGCAGGGAGTGCAAGATCAGATTGATGTTTACTTCTCTACTTTTGCAAAATCTATGGCTAATATCGGAGCTTTCGTAGCAGCTGACAAAACGGTTATCGATTATTTGAAATACAACTTACGTTCTCAAATGTTTGCTAAAGCGTTGCCAATGATTCAGACAATTGGTTCTTTGAAACGTTTAGAATTATTGCGTAAATCTTCTGCAATTAAAGACAAACTTTGGGAAAACGTAAACGCGTTGCAAAACGGTCTTAAAGAAAAAGGATTTAATATTGGAGATACAAACACTTGTATTACACCAGTTTACTTAGAAGGAAGTATTCCTGAGGCAATGGTAATGGTAAACGATTTAAGAGAAAATTATGGTATTTTCCTTTCTATCGTAGTTTACCCAGTTATTCCAAAAGGAATTATCCTATTGAGAATGATACCAACGGCTTCTCATACATTAGAAGATATCAATGAAACGTTAACTGCTTTCGAAGCGATCCGTGAGAAACTGACTAACGGAACTTATAAAGAAATTGCAGAGCGTACAACTGTAGACGTTTCGTAAATTCAGTATAAAATAGATTTCCTTAAGTGGAAATTATATAAAAAAATCCATTTGTTATACGAATGGATTTTTTTTATTTAAGGTAACTTTAGTATCATAATCACAAGATAAAAATAAAAATTATGAAAAAAGTACTAACACTTACGATGATGGCGCTTGCAGTTTTTACTTCTTGTAAAAAAGAAGCGACGACAACAGAACCGATTCAAATTACACCAAGTCCGCCAAAAGAAGCTGAAATTGTAGAACCATCTGGGCATCAATGTTACGAGTCAACAGCAAATAATAGCAGAATTGAATTAAGTTTTAATGTTAATTCTCATCAAGAAGTTAACGGAAAATTGAAATATGAAATTTCTGGAAAAGATAAAAATGACGGAATTATAAATGGAAACATGGTTGGCGACACTTTAATTGCTGAATATGTATTTATGTCTGAAGGCGCTTCTACAATGAGACAGGTCGTATTTCTTCAAAGGGATGGAAATTTAATTGAAGGATATGGAGATGTAGTACAGGCTAATGACAAAGTTGTTTTCAAAGACAGAAAAAAACTAAAATTTAATCCACAAAACACTTTAATAAAAGTAGATTGCAAAGTAGAGTAATGATGTGTTTTATAAGTGAAAAATCCATTCGTTTGGGGGCGAATGGATTTTTTTATTGTGTAGCTGTGACTCAAAAAGAAAATTAAAGATTCTTCAAATACGTTTTTCTCTGACAGTGAATAATTGGATCAAAATTTTTCCAAAGCAAATGAATGGCATTATTTTCTAATAATTCTGGAGTTCTAATGCAATTTTGGATTCCTTTTGCGGAAAACGTTTTGTAATATTCATCAAAAATGATAGCTGTTACACCTTTATTTTGATATTCAGGATGAACTCCGATGAGGTAAAAAACAACATCTTTACTATGTTTTTTCGCTTTTAATAATTGCAGAAAACCAAAAGGGAATAATTTACCTTTTATTTTCTGTAAAGCTTCAACGAAGCTTGGCATTACGATACTAAAAGCAACTAAATTATCATCTTTATCAACCACAAATTTAATGTATTCTGGATTGATAAAACTGATATATTTCTTTTTGAAATACTCTTTCTGTACATCTGAAATTGCTACGAATGAAGCTAGTTTAGCATAAGTTTCATTAAACAAATCGAACATTTTGTCTACATGAGGCATAATGTCTTTGGTTCTCGTAAAATTAAGCGCTTTAAGTCCGTAACGTTTTTTGATTAGTTCTTGTGCTTTCTGAAAGAATTCTGGTTTCACATTTGAAAATGGGAATATACTTTCAATATATTGTTTTTCAACCTGAAAGCCTAATTGTTCCAAATGGGTTACATAGTATGGATGATTGTACCATGTTATCATGGTTCCAATTTGATCATATCCTTCAGTAAGAAGTCCAACTTTGTCTAAATTTGAAAATCCCATCGGGCCTTCAGCATGTTCTAAGTTGTGTTTTCTTCCTAATTCATATACTTTTTCTAGAAGTGCTTTTGTAACTTCAATATCATCAATTACATCAAACCATCCAAAACGAACTTTCCTCTTGTGCTGATTATTTACTTCAGACCAATTGATAATAGCAGTAATACGTCCTACAATTTTATTGTCTTTGTAAGCCAAATAAAAATAAGCTTCAGCATTATCGAATGCAGGATTTTTGGTTTTGTCAAAAGATTCCAATTCGTCTGAAATAATAGGCGGCACCCAATACGGATTGTCTTTATACAATGAAAAAGGAAATTTGATGTATTCGGTTAATTCTTTCTTGCTTTTGGCTTCTTTAATTGTAATCATTAGATGGTATTGAGAGTCCTTAAAAAGGATCTGGGTTATTTATGTTTTATTCGTATTTCGCTTTACGTTTTCTTTCTCTTTCCTGATAATCTATAGGTTTCTCATTGTCTGGATTCTTTTTTGCTCTTGCAGCGGCTTTGTCTTCTATCAGTTTTTCTTTATACCATCCATCGTAACGCCATGATACTCCAACTCCGCCGTATAAAATAGAAGGCGTATTCTTAAAGTTAGTGCTTATAGAAGCATCAACCTGTAAGTTCGAAGAAAGGAGATAAGCGGCACCTGTACGAAGAATTGAATCGCTGTAAAAGTCGCTTTTATATCCTTGATTTTCAAGAAAACCAGACCATTTGTCATTAAATCCGTGCGTCAAAGTTAATACATATCCGTAACTTGGATAGTCTGTACCGATATAATCTGCAATAATATTGGTAACAAAAACCCAAGATCCGCCTCCAAGAAGGTTTTGGGTAATGATCGAAACTTTAGGAGAAATGGCTCCATCTGGAGAAAAATAATACGGATTATCGGCACCAACAAAATTGGCTCCAGCAAAAACCGAAACTGCAGGAATCAGCTCTCGCCACTGAAAATTACGATTGGCTTTATAACTGTAAATATTTACTTCACGTTTGTAATTTTTGTACGGATCGTAAATAAGATATTTAGCTCCTAAAACCGTCTGTCTAAAATTGTTTTTTTTGTAGCTAGTGTACGGAGTGTCAAAATTTTCTGTCTGATATTGAAGATCAGCAATAAATTCCAATTGTTCTAGAAAAGCACCAAATCGGATAGTTAAATCTGTGCCAAAACCGCTGGCATCGTAGTCTAATAAATCGTGTTTTTCTTTAATGCCATAAACTCCAAGTTCGGCTTGAATAACCGATTTTCCGACAGCATAAGCTGACATGGTTTCTCCGGGGCGGTTGGAATTAATAACGTCGGTGTATTGCGCAAAAAATAGTTGTGGAATAAAAAAAAGTACCGGGGCAAGTAAGTTTTTAATTTGGAACATATAATTTTTTTTGGATTAAAAAATAATAACGCATTTCAAATGTACATATTTTATTATTTATTTAAGATTCATATTTTATTTTTAAACAACGGATTTATTAATTTTGGAAAAAAATTATAGAGTTATGCAAGAAGCATCATTTTCAGGTTTAAGATTCATTATTGGGCTAATCGCCTTTTATTATATCATGAAATTTTTGGCTAGAATCTTTTTGCCAGTCTTGGTAAAAAAGGCAGTAGAAAATGCTAGCGAAAATTTTCAAAGACAACAGCAGCAATACCAACAATACAATCAAGGCAACACTTGGCAGAACACAAATAATAATAAAGACGAAATAATTATTAATACTGCTAATGCTAAAAACCCGCGTGAAACCAAAAAGGTGGGAGAGTATGTTGATTACGAAGAAATAGATTAGATTTGTGTCCTGAAAATTTAGGATTCATTTTAACCCAAACCAGCCAAAATTGAAAATAGTAAATAAGTTCTATCCGCATGCCCTTGTTATATTGGGCTTTATTTTTGTTTCATTAATTTATTTTTATCCAGTTCTTCAGGGAAAACAGATTTTCCAGTCTGATATTGCTCAATACACCGGAATGGCCAAAGAGCAAAATGATTTTAGAGCTGCTGAAAATGCTGAACCTTATTGGACAAACTCTGCTTTTGGAGGTATGCCAACCTATCAGCTTGGAGCAAATTATCCGAACGATTTTATTGGTAAAGTAGATGACGTATTGCGTTTTCTACCGCGTCCTGCAGATTACTTATTCTTATATTTTCTTGGTTTTTATGGCTTATTGTTGGTTTTAAAAACAGATCCCCTTAAAGCTTTTATCGGTTCAATTGCCTTTGGTTTTTCAACTTATATGATCATCATTTTAGGAGTTGGTCATAATGCAAAAGCACATGCTATTGCTTATATGCCATTGGTAATTGCTGGATTTATACTAGTCTTTCAGAAGAAATACATTTGGGGAGGTCTGCTCACTATGTTTGCAGTGGCATTAGAAATTAGTGCCAACCACTTCCAAATGACCTACTATCTATTGATTTTCTTATTGATTTTGGTGGGATATTATGCATATAATTTTATCAAAGAAAAAGATTTTAAAGGACTTCTTATTTCTTGCGGCGTTTTATTAGTTGCGGGAATTTTTGCCTTGGGTGCCAATGCAGGTAATTTAATGGCAACAAACGAATATGCTAAATACAGTATTAGAGATAAAAGCGAGTTGACTTTTAATCCAGACGGATCCAAAAATGAAACTACTGCCTCCATGACTACTGATTATATTACAGAATATAGTTATGGTATTGCAGAGAGTTTAAATTTAATTGCTCCTAGAATTTTTGGAGGTTCAAGCCATGAAAATGTAGGGACAGACAGCCGTATGTACGCGTTTATGCTTGAGCAGGGAGTTCCTGCTTCTCAAGCTCAGGATTTTGTTTCCGGAATGCCTACTTATTGGGGAGATCAGCCAATAGTTTCTGCACCAGCTTATATTGGAGCTGTGGTTTTCTTTTTGGCAGTTTTAGCTTTATTTATTGACGAAAGAAAAATCAAATATGTTTTTCTTGCTGGAGCACTTTTCACTTTAGTGCTTTCTTGGGGAAAAAACTTCTCTTTATTGACAGACTTTTTTATTGAATATGTCCCGCTTTATGATAAATTTAGAGCTGTATCTTCAATTCAGGTTATTCTAGAATTATGTTTCCCTGTTTTAGCTGTTATGGGATTACAATCATTTTTTAAAGCTAAAGATGAGCCAAAATTACAGCAGAAAGCATTAGTGCAGACAGGAGTTTTTGGTTTAGGCGTGCTTGTTATTTTATTGATAGCAAAAAGTTTCTTCCATTTTACAGGAATAAATGATAATGCTTATTTGGAAAGCTACGGTCCAGGTTTCGTTGATGCTTTAAAAGAAGACAGAATGACGATGTATTATGCAGATTTACTAAGATCTGGATTCTTAATTATCGTGACATTTGTGGTTCTGTGGATGTTTGTAAAGAATAAATTTTCTCAGACAACTACTTTAGTGGTAGTTGGATTAGTGATGATTTTTGATTTGTTTTTTGTGGACAAAAAATACGTTTCTGCTAAAGATTTTGTAAGCCCAGTTCAGATTGCTGCTCCTTTCCAAGAGACACAAGCAGATGTTCAGATTTTGAAAGATACTTCGATTTACCGTGTATTTGATCTTCAAGGACAATTGCAAGGAAGATCTTCTTATTTCCATAAAACAATTGGAGGATACAGTGCGGTAAGACCAAGAAGAATGCAACAATTGTACGATTATCAAATTGCTAAAAATAATCTTGAAGTGCTTAATATGTTGAATGTTAAGTATGTTATTCAAGTGGATAAAGACGGAAACCAAATTCCTGCTGTTAATCCAGATGCAAACGGAAATGCTTGGTTTGTGGAAACGGTGAAACTGGTAAACAAACCAGACGATGTAATGAAAGCTTTGAACACTTTGGATACTAAAAAAGTAGCAGTTTTTAATGTTCACGAACATGAAAGCAAGTTCCAAAATGCAAGATTGAAGAAAGCTTTTGATACAACAGGAACCATTAAAGTTGTTACATATAAGCCAAATTATATCAAATACAAGTCAGAAAATAAAGGAGATGGTTTAGCTGTTTTCTCTGAAATGTATTATAAAAATGGTTGGAACGCTTATATTGACGGCAAACTAACAGATCATTTCCCAGTTGATTATGTTTTAAGAGCAATGGAAGTTCCTGCTGGAAAACACACTATTGAATTTAAATTTGAACCTCAGATTATTAAAACTGGAGGGACAATTACTTTAATAAGTTCAATTGGAATGCTGTTGCTTTTGGTTGGAGGAGTTTATTTTGAAAGTAAAAATTCTAATAAGAAAGAAGAAGTCTAAAATTTCAATATTTTAAATTTCCGCTTTAAAAAATATTAATCTCATTTTCCTTGGAACAAAAAAAACTTTTAATAATTACCTATTATTTTCCACCAGCTGGAGGGCCAGGAGTACAACGCTGGTTGAAATTTGTAAAATATCTTCCTGAATTTGATGTTCAGCCCATAGTTTATGTTCCAGAAAACCCAACTTATCCAATTGTTGATGAAGGTTTGGTAAGTGAAATATCAGATAAAGTAATTGTTTTAAAGAATAAAATTTGGGAGCCTTATCAATTGGCTTCTGTTTTTTCGAAAAATAAAACCAAGAAAATCAGTTCTGGAATTTTTCCGCAAAAGAAAAAGCAGACCTTTTTGGATAAGACCTTCCTTTGGGTACGTGGAAATCTTTTTATTCCAGATGCGCGTGTATTTTGGGTGAAACCGTCAGTTTCTTATTTAGAAAAATACATTCAAGAAAATAATATCGATACAATTGTAACTTCTGGACCGCCGCACAGTTTGCATTTAATCGGATTAGAATTACAACAGAAATTAAAAGTAAAATGGTTTGCCGATTTTCGCGATCCTTGGACAACGATCGGATATCATAAAGCACTTCGTTTATCTTCTTATGCTGAAAAAAAACATAAAAATTTAGAGCATAAAGTGCTTAATTCAGCAGACGAAATCATTGTGACCAGCAAAACCACAAAATCTGAATTTGAGGCTATTACCAACAAACCAATTACGGTAATTACAAACGGTTACGATGTTGAAACTGTAGAAAAACAGACTTTAGATACTAAATTTACTTTAGCTCATATTGGTTCTTTCTTGTCTGATCGAAATCCGCCATTTTTGTGGGAAGTTTTGGTTGAATTGCTGCAAGAAGTTCCAGAATTTAAAACCCATTTAGAAATAAAATTAATTGGAGCTGTAAGTCAAGAAGTTCTTGATGCTATTCAAGAACATCAATTAAATGATTATTTAAATTTAGTCGGTTACGTTTCTCATAAAGAAGCTGTGGCGCACCAAAGAAAATCTCAAGTATTGCTTTTAATAGAGATTAATTCTGAAGATACGAAAAGTATTATTCCTGGAAAATTGTTCGAATATATGGTCTCAAACCGTCCAATAATTGCCATTGGACCTCAGGGTTCTGACTTTGCCGATATCGTTACACAGACCAATACTGGAGTATTTTTTGATTATTCTGAAAAAGCGAAATTAAAAAGTGTAATTTTGGACTTTTTTAATCAGTTTTTGGAAGGGAAATTGCAGTCGCATGGGATTGGTTTACAGCAATATTCAAGAAAAAATCTAACCAAACAATTAGCACAGCTGATTAAAGGATAATCATTTAAAAATCACATACAATCTAAACTCAAAAAATGGGTATTGTCTTAAATCAGTCTTTTAAAAACACTATAATTACATACATTGGTTTTGGTATCGGAGCCATTAATACCTTATATCTTTATCCCGTTTTTCTTGGGGCAACATATTACGCATTAACCAATTACATTACTTCTGCGGCAAACGTAATTATGCCTTTGTTTGCGATTGGAATGCAAAATACGCTCGTAAAATTTTATTCGCAGTACAAAACAGAGGAAGAAAGAGAGCAGTTTCTGTCCTTTACAGCGCTGTTTCCAATTTTAATGTGTATTCCGTTAGGACTTATCGGAATCTTCTTCTATGACGATATAACCGATTTTGTTTCCAAAGAAAACCCAGTTGTTCGTGAATTTATGCTTCTTATTCCGTTTATCGGAATCTGTATGGCTTATTTTGAAATTTTTTACGCATGGGCGCGAGTGCATATGCATTCTGTTTTTGGAAATTTTATAAAAGAAGTTGGCTTAAGATTGCTCTCAACTTTTGCTTTAATCGGATTGTATTTTAATTGGATTTCACTGGTTGGATTTGTGTACATAACAGCAGGAATATATTTTTTTGCATTTCTGATTACGATGTTTTATGCATTCTATATCAAAAAGCCGAATTTCCAGATTACAATACCTGAGAATGTAAAAGCAGTAATGGAATATACTTTTTATATTATTCTTTCAGGAAGCGTTGCCAATTTGCTTCTAGACGGCGATAAGTTGATGCTTAATCAATACATGAAGATTGAAAATATTGCTTATTATTCTGTAGCTACTTATATTGCTTTGGTTATTTCGGTACCAAGCCGTGCTATGCATCAAATCGTGTATCCAATTACTGCTAAATTGATGCATGAAAATAAACACGACGAATTGAATCAGCTGTACAAGAAAACGTCTATTAACTTGCAGATTGTAGGCGGATTTGTTATGTTATGTATTTTTGTCAATATTAACCAATTGTACGAATTGGTTCCAAAGGAATATAGCGGCGGTATCTCAGTTGTATTTATGATTGGTCTTTCTAAATATTTTGACTTGATTTTAGGAAATAACAATGCCATTATTTTTAATACCAAATATTACCGAATGGTATTATATTTAGGATTGATGCTGGTGGTTTTAACTGTGATTTTAAACATGCTGTTTATTCCTGATTTTGGAATTATGGGTTCAGCATTTGCAACACTTTTGTCTATTACGTTATACAGTTTGGCTAAATTGCTTTTTGTAGTTAAGAAGCTTGATTTGTATCCTTTTACCAAACAGACGATTCATTCGATGGTTTTAACATTTGCATTGTTTTTACTGTTTTATTTCTGGGAATTTCCATTTTTTCAATTAATCAGTATTGCTCTGAAATCGATATTAGTAACTGTTGTATATCTGTATCTGAATTATAAATTCAAGATATCTCCAGACATTAATAATGTTATAGATTCTATTTTTAAAAAGATCGGGATTAAAATCTAATTGGGAGTTGTAGGAAAAATGTAAATAATTTAAAATTGTAGCTTTTTTGTTTTTATATTTGTTAGAAAGGATAACTAATTTATTTCTAATTGAATATGAGAATAAAAGTACTTAGATTATTAGCTTTCTTTTTTGTTTTATTTGCTTTTTCAGTGAATGCCCAGACTAAGAATCTGAAGACTTCTGATAAAGAACAGAAAACTGTCGAAATAAAAGGTTATCCAGTAGCTCCTTTTAAAGACACACTTTTTTTAGTTTACCACAATGTGGGTTCTTTTTCTGCAAAAGAACGGGCAGAATACATTTCCAATAAAATCAAAAGACTTTACAATGAATCTTTTTTTGAGAAGGATTCTATTAAAATAGTGCCGTCAGACGTTTCTATGGATATTGTTTACCAAAACGATTTTGTTATCATGTCTGTCTTGGATGCTGATGCGAAAGCAGAAAATACCACGATAGCCAATATTGCTAATCGTAATCTGGCGAAGATTAAAAGTGCGATAATATATCAGAATGAAAATTACTCGCAATTGCCAAAACGAATAGGCTATACAGCGTTATTAGTTTTAATAATCGGTCTGATTTTATTTTTGACTGCCAAAATTTTTAACTTCATCAAAAACTATGTTGTAAAAAATAGAGCGAAGTATTTTAAAGGAGTGCATTATAATTCCATTAAAATATTATCACCAGAGAAGCAGCTGATTTTATTGCTTAGAATCTTCAGCGTTATAAAAATAATCACGCTTATTTTAATCGTTTATCTTTCGCTTCCTGTATTATTTAGTATTTTTCCGGCTACAAAAGATTACACCACAACCTTGTTGAGATGGATTTTAACTCCTGCAAAATCTGCTTTTATGGGGTTTGTTGGTTTTCTTCCGAGCTTATTTACTATAATTGTAATCATTATTATTTTTAAATATTCGCTTAAAATAATTAAGTTTTTCTTTTACGAAATAAAATCAGAAAACATTAAGATTAATGGTTTTTATAGCGATTGGGCATTGCCAACTTTCAATGTCATTCGTCTTTTGATGTATGCTTTTATGCTGGTAATCATTTTCCCGTATTTGCCAGGTTCAGATTCTCCAATTTTCAAAGGAGTTTCTGTATTTGTGGGAGTTTTGTTTTCACTTGGTTCTTCCAATGCAATTGCCAATATGGTAGCTGGTTTGGTTATTACCTACATGCGCCCGTTTAAAATTGGTGATTATATTAAAATTGGAGATGTAAGCGGAGAAGTAATTGAAAAAACAGCTTTGGTAACCAGAATAAGAACACCAAAATTTGAAGATATTACGATTCCAAATGCGACTGTTTTGTCGAGTACTTCAACAAATTATTCAGCGAATACAAATCAAGCGACTAATGGATTATTGATTCATACCACGGTAACAATTGGATATGATGTTCCTTGGAAAGACATTCATGTCGCTTTGATTGATGCGGCTTTAAAAACAGAAATGACAGAAAAAGAACCTGCACCGTTTGTACTGCAAACCAGTTTAGATGATTTTTATGTGTCATATCAAATCAATGTTTATACTAAGGAACCAACAAAACAGCCACGAATTTATTCTTCGCTTCATCAGAATATTCAAGATTCTTTTAATGCGGCTGGAATCGAGATCATGTCGCCTCACTACAGTGCTTTACGAGATGGAAACACCACAACGATTCCGCCAAATTATTTAAAAGAAGATTATGAATCTCCTGTTTTTAATATTAAGAACAAAGGTTAAATAATTGATAACGAGTGATTAAATTTAAAACTTTAACACTTGAATACTTTGTAATTAATTGAATAAAAATTAACTTTATCATGAATGTTTAGCAGTACTTTGCTCAAAACGCAGTTTTTTTTCTAACAAAACGATTAAATGTAGGTATTTTTTTATTTTTTAGAATTGAATATTTTTGCAGGAAATTACAAATAAAAGTGTAACCAGAATTAATTGTAGATTAGTAATTATGAAGTACAATCATCTCAGCCATGAACAAAGCATGCAAGTATTTTCTAATATGATATCAAACAAGGTTCATAATGGATTTACTTTAGAAGAAAGAAACGATGAATTGCTTTTTGCAGTTTTATCTAAAGGAGGAAAAGTGGTTAACCACAGTTTAAATTTTATGATTTTCTGTTTAACTCTAGGTTTGTGGTCATTTGCGTGGCTTTATCTCACTTTTGAGGCTTCAAAACAGAAAAAGATTTTAGTAGCTATTGACGAAGATGGTCTTCCTTTTGAAGAAAGATGTTTAGTAGCTTAAGAACATTAAAAAGAGAAATAAATTATAAAGCCATAAATACAAACTAATCAATTGTATTTATGGCTTTTGTTATTGAAAACGGTATATGTTACAATTTGTCTTTTAAATAAACTCCTGTTACAGATTCTTTTACTTTTACAATATCTTCTGGAGTTCCAGATGCAAGCAAGTGCCCTCCGTTTTCTCCTCCTTCTGGTCCTAAATCAAGTATCCAGTCCGCACATTTAATAAGATCCAGATTATGTTCAATTACAATTATCGAATGTCCTTTTTCTATTAAAGCATCAAACGAAGCCAAAAGCTTTTTAATGTCATGAAAGTGAAGACCCGTAGTAGGTTCGTCAAAAACAAATAATGCTTTTTCTTTTGTGGCGCCTTTTACTAGAAAAGAAGCCAATTTAATACGCTGTGCTTCTCCACCAGAAAGAGTTGAAGAAGATTGCCCTAATTGAACATATCCTAAACCAACATCTTGTAAAGGCTGTAGTTTTTGAGTGATTTTGGACTGCTTATTTTTTTCGAAAAAAGCAATCGCATCATCAATCGTCATGGTAAGAATATCATTGATATTCTGATTGTCAAAAGTTACTTCTAAAATTTCTTTCTTAAATCGTTTTCCTCCGCAAGTCTCACAAGGCAGAGAAACGTCAGCCATGAAAACCATTTCGACATTTATAGAGCCTTCTCCTTTACAAGTTTCGCATCGTCCGCCGTCAACATTAAAAGAAAAATGTTTGGCCTGATAACCTCTTATCTTTGACAATTTTTCTTTGGCATACAAATCACGAATATCATCATACGCTTTGATATACGTTACAGGGTTTGATCTAGAGCTTCTTCCAATCGGATTTTGATCTACGTATTCAATATGCTTAATCTGAGAAAATGATCCTGAAATCTCAGAAAATTGTCCTGCTTTTTCGGCTGCGCTTTCTAGTTTTTTCTGTACTGCAGGAAACAAAATTTTCTTGATCAAAGTACTTTTTCCACTTCCGGAAACACCTGTAACAACAGTTAAAACATCTAAAGGAAAAGTGACATCAATATTTTTTAAGTTGTTTTCGCGTGCACCGATGATATCTATATGATTTTTGTATTTTCTTCTTCTTTTCGGAACAGAAATCTCTAAATCGCCATTTAAATATTTTGCAGTCAAAGAATCTGACTTTAAAATTTCGTCATAAGTTCCTTGAGCAACCAATTTTCCTCCAAAGGTTCCAGCTTCGGGGCCAATATCAATAATCATATCGGCCGCTTTCATAATGTCTTCGTCATGTTCAACCACAATTACAGTGTTGCCAAGATCACGAAGAGAAAGCAATACTTTGATTAATCTTTCAGAATCTTTAGGATGCAGACCAATACTTGGTTCGTCGAGAATATACATCGATCCAACCAAGCTGCTTCCAAGAGAAGTTGCCAGATTAATTCGCTGTGATTCCCCTCCAGAAAGAGTTGCAGAATTTCTATTTAGAGTAAGGTAATCTAAACCAACTTCAGATAAAAAAGACAAACGATTATTAATTTCAATCATTAATCGTTTTGCAATCTGCTGTTCGTATTGATTTAATTCTATGTTTTTGAAGAAAGTTACCAAATGTTTAATTGGTAAATCAACCAGATCAGAAACCGTTTTACCGTTGATTTTTACATAAGAGGCTTCTTCGCGCAAGCGTTTGCCTTTACACGCATGACATTTCGTTTTACCACGATAGCGTGATAGCATTACACGATTTTGAATCTTATAATTTTTTTCTTCCAATTCCCTGAAGAAATCATTCAGACCTTGAAAATATTGATTTCCCGTCCAAATTAAATCCTTTTGTTCTTCAGTTAATTGAAAATAGGGTTTATGAATTGGGAAATCAAATTTATAAGCATGTTTTACCAATTCATCTTTATACCAGCTCATGCTTTCACCACGCCACGGATAAATAGCACTTTCGTAAACTGATAAAGAAGTGTTTGGAACAACCAGATCGGCATCAATTCCTATGATGTTTCCGTAACCTTCACAAACAGGACAGGCTCCATATGGATTGTTGAAACTGAATAAATGAACGTTTGGCTCAAGAAAAGTTATTCCGTCAAGTTCAAAATTATTTGAATAAGAAAATCTCTTCTCACCGTTTAATTCCTGAAGAAAACAAATTCCTTTTCCCTCAAAAAAAGCAGTCTGAACTGCATCGGCCAGACGATTGTAAAATTCTTCTTCTTCCTTTACAACAATACGATCAATAATCAATAAAATATCTTTATTGTCAAATTGATGTAAATCTGAGGCTGAAAATTCATCTAAACGAATCATTTCATTGTCAACCAAAATACGTGCAAAACCTTGCTGTAAAAGTACTTTTAGTTTATCTTCAAGCTGTCTTCCTTCTTCTAAATGAATAGGAGCAAGGAGAAGCCATCTGCTGTCTAGAGGAAGGCTTTTGACATCAGAAATAACATCCGTTACTGTATTTTTTTTGACTTCCTGTCCAGAGATAGGAGAGTATGTGCGTCCGATTCTAGCAAACAAAAGTTTGATGTAGTCGTATATTTCTGTAGAAGTTCCAACAGTCGAACGGGCATTGGTAGTATTTACTTTTTGCTCAATAGCAATTGCAGGCGCAATACCTTTAATATATTCTACTTTAGGTTTGTCTAAACGACCTAAAAACTGACGAGCATAAGAAGATAAACTTTCTACGTATCGTCTTTGTCCTTCGGCATATAAAGTGTCGAAAGCTAAACTCGATTTCCCTGATCCTGAAAGACCTGTAATGACAACCAGTTTATTTCTTGGAATAACAACATCTACATTTTTTAAATTATGTACCTGCGCTCCTTTAATTATAATATTTGATTTTGGATCTATTTTAGAAAGGTCAATTTGCATAAAAAAGTCAATTTTTACAAAAGTAATCAATTTTGAATTGGATTTAGTTAAGGATTTAGTTCCAAATCTTAACTATTTTATCATAATAAAAAGCTTTCTAATAAAATCTTTTGAAAAAAAAAATCTGTTTTTCAAATACAAAAGATGTAGTTTAAAGTCTTTTTTAGAAAATTATCGAGAATTTGTCGATTTATTTCAGGAAAAATTGTAATTTAAATTTAAATTTAGTGCAGTGATTAAACTTTATTTTGTTAATTGTAAGGTATTTACGTTTGTTTTTTAACACTTTTTGAGCGCTTTTATTTTACGGATTTTTAGCTCTTTTTACGTAAATTTTATGTTTATTATACATTAATAAAAGTTTTACTAATAATAATTAATGATTTTATTTGCTTTTTAAAAGTAAAATTTGTTAAATTTGGTCACAATATTAACATAACCAAAAAAAGATACGCCTATATAAAAAAACTACTTTTTAGAAAATACTCCAAATTTTAAAATAAAACTAAAAAAGTAGTTATTATGGCTGATCTGCATACTCCAGACGCTCTATTAGTAAAAAGTTATGTTGACGGTAGCGAAGCTGCGCTGGCAACATTAATAAAAAGGCACGAATCTAAGATATATGGTTTTATATATTCTAAGATCGCTGATAGAGATATTTCAAATGATATTTTTCAAGACACATTTATTAAAGTAATTAAAACTTTAAAAAGCAATTCGTATAACGAAGAAGGTAAATTTTTGCCTTGGGTAATGCGTATTTCTCATAACCTAATCGTGGATCATTTTAGAAAAACTAAGAAGATGCCAATGTACAGAGAAACAGAAGAATTTTCTATCTTCTCTATTATGTCAGATGATGCGCTTACAATTGAAGGCAAAATGATTGTAGATCAAGTAGAACTTGATTTAAAAAAACTAATCCAAGAACTTCCAGAAGATCAAAAAGAGGTGCTTGTAATGCGTATGTACCAAGATATGAGTTTTAAGGAAATCTCAGAAGTAACTGGCGTAAGCATCAATACGGCGCTTGGAAGAATGCGTTATGCACTGATGAATTTGAGAAAAATAATAGATAAACATCAAATTATTTTAACCAACTAATACTATTTTGATAATTAGCCCGTTATACTAGTATAAAACATTTTGATAGTATGGGGAAAATTTACTCAAAAAAAGCACTAGCTTCTAAAAATCTTAAACCTAAAAAAGAAGTCGTTTCTTTTTTATTGAATTACTCGAAAGCCTTGACTGTTGTTAAGATCGACGATAAAAATTTTGAGATTATAGCTAACTAAACAGCCCACTGCTCCTGTCGGATGTTTATAAAAAACAAACCAAATGGTCGTTTTGGTTTAAGAGCTCACTGTTTGTATATTCTATATACAAGTAGTGAGTTTTTTTGTTTTAAATTTTTTTGTGTAAAAAAGTATAAGGTTTTACAGCATTTTTCTCTCTAATTTGTTAAAATTTAATATTTTGATTGGATTTTATGTGTTTGTTTGATTTTTAATTCTATTTTAGTTAAAAAACTAATTTTTTATTCGGTATAAATGCTTTTGTAAAGGATTATTCGCATTGAAAATTCAGTTTAAGTTAAAAATTAGAAAAACAATACATTAAGAATTAAATATTTAACCCCAAAACAGATTGTTTATGAAGAAAAACTACCCTGCTTTATTTTGTTAAGTTTGATGCCCATTTGATTATTGAGTGACAATTTGGACCAGCAAATGTTTCTCATAAAATGGTAATAAAGGTAATTTTCAATCCAGTTTAATTATCTCTTATTACTGTACCTCAAAACAAACTAAGAAAATCATTTAATCACCAAAACTTAACCGCAAAATGAAAGAGAACATTAAAGTGTTGTCATGCTTATTGATGATAAGTATTGGCGCATTTGCCCAAAAAGACAAAATTAAGGAAGCACAGTCTTTATTTGATAAAGGAAATAGCCAGGAAGCTTTAGCGATTTTAACTAAGACAGAATATCTTATTCTTAACGCATCTGATGAAGACAAATCTGATTACTACTTCTTAAAAGGGAACGTTTTAAAAGATTTGGCTGTAAAAAATATAGATGCAGCAAATAATTTTACATTGGCATCGCAATCATATCAAGATGTATTTTTGTACGAGAACGAATCAGGAAAATTTAAATGGACTGTTAAAGCTAATATGGCTTTAAAAGACATGAAAGCCAGTCTTGTAAATGGAGCTATGGCAGATTTTAATGCTGGAAAATATAAAGAAAGTGCCGAGAAAAGTTATAAGGTATATTTATTCGACAAGAAAGATACTTTAAACTTGTACAATGCGGCCTCTTCTTCTATTAATGCAAAAGATTACAATGCCGCTGTGACTTATTATGAACTTCTAAAAAAGATTAATTATTCAGGAAAAGGTGTTTTGTATTACGCTACAAATAAGAAAACAAAGGAAGAAGATGTTTTCATTTCGCCAAAAGCTCGAGAATCGGCTATACAGCAAGGTCTTTATGAAAAGCCAAGAACAGAATCTTTGCCTTCTAAAAAAATAGAAGTGAACAACAATTTGGCTTATGCATATCTTGAGAAAAAGGATTATTCGAAAGCGGAATCCATTTATAATTATGTTTTAGAATTAGATCCGAATTATATAGATGCTTATATCAATTTGGCTTATTTGAAATTGCAAATTAAGAAAGATTTAGCGGATGAAATTTCATCACTGGGAACTTCGCCAGCTGAGATGCAGAAGTATGATAAGCTGAATGCCAGAAAAGACGACATCACAAGAAGTGCAATTCCGTATCTGAAAAAAGTGCTTACGCTTGAACCAAAAAATCAAGATGCAACAAAAACGCTGTTGGGTGTCTACAGATCGCTTGATATGACAGCAGAATATAATGCTTTGAAAGCGGGAATGTAGTTTCCTGTTAAAAGGCATAAAGTTGCAAAGTAACAAAGGCGCAGAGATTTTTATCTTTGTGCCTTATTTTTTTGATGCTGTTTTTTGCAATTCTTCAATTAGAGATTTTTTTCCGACAGTTCTCGTGATGATATCTTTCTCTAAATTCCATCCGCGCGCAGGAGAATATTCTCGGCCGTACCAAATAATCTGCAAATGTAAGTCATTCCATAATTCTCTCGGGAATAATCTCTTCGCATCTTTTTCAGTCTGCGCAACATTTTTCCCATTAGATAAATTCCATCGGTACATCAATCTATGAATATGTGTATCTACAGGAAAAGCTGGAACACCAAAGGCTTGTGACATGACAACACTTGCCGTTTTATGACCAACTGCAGGTAAAGCTTCTAGGGCTTCAAAACTTTGCGGAACCTCTCCATTATGTTTTTCAATCAAAATTTCAGATAAACCATGAATTCCTTTTGATTTCATTGGAGACAAACCGCACGGGCGTATAATTTCTTTGATTTCCTCAATAGACATTTTGACCATATCGTACGGATTATCAGCTTTAGCGAACAAAAGTGGCGTAATCTGATTCACGCGAACATCTGTGCATTGAGCAGATAATAAAACTGCAATTAAAAGCGTGTAAGGATCTTTATGGTCAAGCGGAACAGGTATAGTAGGGTAGAGTTCTTTTAAGGTGTCGATAACAAATTGTACGCGAGCTTCTTTATTCATTTCCGTATTTTTAATGCTGTAAAAATAGTATAATTTTAATGATGTGCCTAATCCAGCTTTCCGTTTCAACTCCTCATTATGCTAGCAACATTTTTAAGTATTTAAAAGAGCTTCCTTCGGTCGCTTTTTAAATACAAAAAATGTAAGCTATCATAATTCCGGGGTTTTCACTTCAATCTGGGGCAAATAAGTTATGCATTATGAGTTATGAGTTATTAGCTCGGTAAATAGTTATCAGTTATCTTTGTTTTTTAATCTAATATCTAAAATTAACAATCTAAAATAAAAATATATGACAACACTAAAAGCAGGAGATAAAGCGCCAAACTTTTCGGGAACAGATCAAGACGGAAAAACACATAAACTGACAGATTATGCAGGTAAAAAATTAGTTGTTTTCTTTTATCCAAAAGCAAGTACGCCAGGATGCACAGCCGAGGCTTGCGATTTAAGAGATAATTTTCACCGTTTTCAAGCCAATAATTACGAACTTTTAGGAGTAAGCGCTGACAGTGCAAAAGCGCAAGTAAAATTCAAAGAAAAATACGAATTGCCTTTCCCGTTAATCGCAGATGAAGACAAATCGGTTATCAATGCTTTTGGAGTTTGGGGACCGAAGAAATTTATGGGAAAAGAATACGACGGGATTCACAGAACTACTTTTGTAATCGACGAAAAAGGAACTATCGAAGAAGTAGTTGAGAATGTAAAAACAAAAGAACATGCTTCTCAGATTTTGAAATAGTTTTAAGTCGCAGTCTCAGTTTTCAGTGCTCACTGAGACTGAAAACTGTGACTGAAAACTGAGACTGAAAACTAAAAAAAAAAGTCCCGATAAGGGACTTTTATATTACGTATTTTGTTCTAATTCTTTCTGTGGATGGTATCCAAAAAGATGGTGTTCCTTGATTAATTCTGCAATACCGGAAGGAAGCATCGGTTCCCATCCTTTTTTGCCTTGGTTGATCATTTTTAAAACTTCTCTAGAGAATACATCTAAGATATTTGGATCGTAATCTTCAATATCAACCACTTTTCCGTTGAATTTAAAGAATTTGTACAATTCTTTCATTCTCGGATGAACTTTTAAGTTATTTGAATTCATTAAAGTTCCATCTTCATCTAACATTGGATATAAGAAAACTTTCATATCACGGTAGAATAATTTTCCAAAAGCTTCTAATATTCCTCCGCTTAAGTGGCGATAGTATTTCTCGTCAAAAATATCGACAAGGTTGTTTACACCCATTGCTAATCCCATACGGGCTTTAGTATAATTGGCGAAGTATTCTACCACTTTATAGTATTCTTGGAAATTTGAAATCATAACCGTTTGGCCAAGAGAGCAAAGTAATTCGGCTCTGTCCATAAAGTCACGTTCGTCAATTTCACCATCAGAACGTAAATTCGAAAGTGTGATTTCAAAAATAACAAGCGTATTGTTTTTTTCAACCTTATTTTCTTCAAGGAACATTTTTAATGATTTCTCATACATATCCATGTTTACTTTCGTAACAGGACGGAAACTTCCTCTTAAAGCCAAAAGATTCTTTTTGTATAAGATAGCAGCCGGCAGAATGTTTTTCCCCTCTGGGTTAAACATTACAGCATCTGTCATTCCGTTTTTAACCAATTGCAAACTCATCAGACGATTGTCTACATCGGCAAAACGCGGTCCAGAAAAGTTAATGGTATCGATCTCTAATTGATCTTTATCTAAGTGATCGTATAAGTAACGAAGTAATCGTTTTGGATCGTTGTATTTGTAAAAAGCACCGTAAATTAAGTTAACTCCTAAAATACCAAGTGTTTCTTGCTGTAATCTAGCATCAGTTTCTTTAAAACGAATGTGAAGAATAATTTCGTTATAAGCTTCGTCTGGTTCAATTTGGTATCGAATTCCAACCCATCCGTGACCTTTAAATTGTTTAGCAAAATCTATTGTCGCAACGGTATTGGCATAACTGAAAAAAAGTTTTGTTGGGTGTTTTTCTCGGCTTAAACGCTCTTCGATGATTTGTCCTTCATGGGTAAGCATTTTTTTTAATCGCTCTTCGGTAACATATCTTCCGTCGCTTTCAGCTCCATAAACAGCATCACTGAAATCTTTATCATAGGCAGACATGGCTTTTGCAATAGTTCCCGACGAACCTCCCGATCTGAAAAAGTGTCTAACAGTTTCCTGTCCAGCGCCAATTTCAGCAAATGTTCCGTAAATATTTTCGTTTAAATTAATGCGTAACGCTTTGTCTTTTATAGAAGGAATCTGTTCGATGACCTTGTCACCTTTGAGTTTTATTTCTGTACCCATTTTGTTTTAAATAGATTTGTTACAAAGTTAGTAAATTAGCAGTCTAATGAAAGAGAAATAATCTATTTTTGTAAAAAAATTAAGTTCAATTGAAGGTTTATTTTTTAGGTACAGGTACTTCTCAAGGCATTCCAATTATCGGAATCGATCATCCAGTTTGTAAAAGCACTGATGCTAAGGATAAAAGGCTTCGTGTGTCCATTTGGATAACATGGGAGGAGCATTCGTATGTGATAGATTGCGGTCCTGATTTCCGACAGCAGATGCTTTCATGCGGGTGCCGAAAGCTCGATGCAATTCTTTTTACCCACGAACATTCTGATCACACTGCTGGTTTAGATGATATTCGTCCGTTTAATTTCAGACAAGGAGAAATTCCGATTTATGGACATAAACGCGTTTTAGATAATCTAAGACGTCGTTTCGATTATGTTTTTGAGACTGTAAATAAATATCCAGGAGCTCCAAGCGTAAAAACGATCGAAGTGCAAAATAATGCATCTTTTGCCGTTGGAGATAAAATGGCAATTCCGATAAACGCTATGCATGGCGATCTTCAGGTTTTTGGTTATCGAATAGAAGATTTTGCCTATTTGACCGATGTAAAAACAATTGAACAAGCTGAAGTTGAGAAGCTGAAAGGAATAAAAGTTCTCGTTGTAAATGCGTTGCGTGTTGAACCTCACGATACTCATTTTAATCTTCAAGAAGCACTTGATTTTATTAATTTGGTTAAGCCTGAAAGAGCTTATTTAACTCATATCAGCCATGTTTTAGGTTTTCATGAAGAAGTTCAGAAACAGCTTCCTGAAAATGTTTTTCTGGCTTACGACAATTTAGAAATTACAATTTAATTATACCACACAATGAAAAAATCTTTAATGCTTTATCTTTTTATTCTTGCCATCTTGATGAATGTTTTTACGTATTCGTTTTATAGCGGAGAAGTAAAATTTGGACAAGAGCGATATGATAAAACCACTAAGAAGTTAAGAGACAGCATTAGTTTGATGAAAAATAAATTGGCAGAAGCAGATTATTTTTCTTTAGAACACAACGAAAATGCGCAAAACTACTTCGATAACAGCGCTTCTGGAGGAAAAGTAATTTTATACGAAAAACTGATTCCGGTTGTGACAGAAAAGTTATTGGACTTTAATTCTAATCCAAAAGGGAATCCTTACACGGGACAAGATCAGATTGGGCCAAACAAATTTATCATTAATAAAGTAAAAATTTTAAACCATAGATGGATCATTGCAGATTACAGTAATGGAGAATTATGGGGAGAAGTCTTGTTAAAATACTTTGTTGATAATGATGATAATATTACCTTTGAAATAAATCAAACTTGGTTATATCAAAAATAGGATTTTTTAATCCTATTTTTTTTTGACTTTTAAATAAATAGGATTATGAAAAAGATGTTTTTGTTTTTGATTATGGCAAGTGCAATTTCTTGCGGAAAAAAAGTTTCTCAAGAAAATGCAAGCACAACTCCAAAAGAACCTGAAAAGGAAGCTGTCGTTGGAGGAGATTCCGACTCTCATGGATGCAAAGCTTCGGCAGGCTATACTTGGTCGGTTTTGAAAAAAGAATGCATTAGAGTTTTTGAAAACAGCACAAGACTAAATCATGCTGAAGATGGAAAAGCATATTCTACCGTTTCCTATGTAATTTTTGACGGAAATAAAGCAGAGCTTTTCCTAGATACTCAAAAAGAATCCATTATTTTAGAAAGAAAATCAGAAGGTGATTCTTGGATTAACGGCGACTGGCAGTTGATTCCGTGGAAAGGTTATGTTTTGAAAAAAGCAGGTAAGATTCTTTATACTGGAGAATAAAAGTTTACAGTCGCAGTCTCGGTTTTAGTTAGAACTTTGTCAAAGTTTTAAACTTTGACAAAGTTTTTTTATAGTTAAATTGAAACTGCGACTGCGACTGAATACTAAATAATCTCTTTAATAAATTCAGAATCTACGACTTGAGCAAATTCTTCATTTAAACTTGCTAAAGCAGTCTGATGTATTAATTCGGCAGAGAATTCTTCTCCGTTTAAGCCTTTTTTATTGAAAGTTGCCGTTGCATTAGAAACCAAGTAAACATTGTAACCGAAATTTCCAGCCATTCTTGTCGTGGTAGAAACACAGTGGTCTGTAGTTAAACCCACAATAACAAGATTAGTTATTTCGGCATTATCAATAAGCTCTTTTAAATTAGTTCCAATAAAAGCACTGTTGACATTCTTTTTAATAATGATTTCTTCTTCAAGAGGTTTTGCCACATCTTGAAATTCATTTCCCGGGTTTGTTTCGTTTAAAATCGAATTTGGATTTGAAGAACAATGCTGTATGTGAAAAATAGGCAATTTTTTGTTTCTCCAAATTTCCAGAAGTTCGCCAGCTTTTTCTTCTGCTGTAACATTATTACGGTCGCCGCCCCAATAGGCAATATCATGAAAGCCTTTTTGAATATCAATTAAAATTAATGCAGGATTATCAAGTTTTTTGGTGTTCATTTATAAAGTATTGTAGTTATAAAATAGCAAAATTTATTTGTCTAAACTGATCGTTAAGTCTTTTAATTCTATTTGAAATTTGACTGTAGCTTTTAGTGCTGTAAAAACTTTAATAACAGTTTCAAGTGTTACATTTCCAGCGTTTTTTTCAAGTTTAGATATTTGCGCTTTTTGTACCCCAATAAGTTTTCCTAATTCTTCTTGAGTTAAATTACGCTCTTTACGAGTTTGTTTAATAGCATTTCCGATTAAATCCATTTGCAAGTCATACTCAAATTGATCTCTTGCAGGAGTTCCGATTTTGCCAACTATCTCATCTGTTACTTGATTCAAAGTATATGTTTTCATATTTTTAAAATTGAATTTAATCTTTATCTTTAAAATATTCTAATCTCAGTTTTTGCGCTTTTAATATTTCTTTCTCGGGCACTTTGCCTTGCTTTTTTATAAAGCCATGTGTAGAAATTACTAAAGTATTTTGTGTATTGGTTTTGTCCCAAAAAGCAAATAATCGATAATGATTTCCTTGATATAAAGTTCGAAACTCCCAAATGTCATTATTTAACTTTTTAAAAAGTTCAGGGTCATTTTTTGTTTGCGATTTTCTAATGTTATAAAGTATTTTTTCTGAATGTTTTGCTTTTAAATTTCTAAGAAAATCAAAAACCTCTTCTAGAAAAATTATATCAAAATTTTTTTCCATTCTCTTACTATTACAAAAATACCCAAAAGTTTCCTTTTAAAGAAACTTTTGGGTATTTAATTATTTTTATCTTTATTAAACTACGTTAGTTTGTTAAGACGAAAATACAATATATAATTTGCAAAACGACAAAAAAAGTAAGTTTTTTCTTTGTTTTTTAATGAGTTATAAAGTTAACCAATTCTTGAAATCAAAGAAATTCTGAGGAGCAACTCCATGTCCAACAGGATATTCCTTGTACGTAAGCGGAATATTAAGTTTTTCTAAAGCGGCAGGTGTTTTTCTTGCCCATTCAATTGGAATAACTTGATCTACAGTTCCGTGTGAAGCGAAGAATTTTAAGTTTTTGAAATCATTGTTTTCAAAACCTTCTTTGATGATTTCTTCGTTGAAATAACCGCTCATTGCGACAACTCTCTGAATTTTTTCAGGATAAGAAAGTGCCGTTGCATAACTTAAAATTGAACCTTGACTAAATCCAATTAACGTTACGTTGTTCGCATCAATTGGATAATTTGCCACTAATTCATCAATAAACTTTGAAATTAAATCTCTTGAAGTTTTGGCTTGTTCGTTATCTGAAAATTTATTTTGATCTGCATCAAAGTTGATGGCATACCAAGCATAAGCGCCATATTGTAAATCGTAAGGGGCTCTTGCAGAAATGATATAATAATTATCTGGAAGTTCAGAAGCAAAAGAGAATAAATCGGCTTCGTTGCTGCCGTATCCGTGCAATAAAAGCAATAAAGGATTTTTATCTAAAATTACTTTTGGTTCTCTGATTTTATATTCTAAGGATAGATTCATTTTTTAATTATGAATTGTAAGTTGTGAATTGTAAATTTTTAGTCTCAGTCTCAGTCGCGGTTTTCAATTCTTAACTTTGACAAAAGTTTTGACGTTTTTAGTTTAGAATTTGGTGCTTAAAAATTGGAAATTTAAAAATTAACCAATTTTTTTAAACCATTTTTGAAATAAATTTCCAACTAAAGGAATAGGTCTCATTTGTCCTTGAATGGCGTTAAAAATACCGAAAGTCCATAAAATTGAAATGCAGATCCACATTGGGAAAGTAATGAAGAAACTATCGAAATTACTAATGATTGCACCCAAAGAAATAAAGGTTAAAGACAATCCTAAAGATTGGCGGATATGAAAGGAAGCAAAACTATTTTTGTTCTCAGAATTCATGCTCATGGCGATTAAAACACCAATAATTAGAATATAGCTAGTTATAGCAATTGATTTTCCTTCTTCGACTGAATTATTCATTTTATTATTTTGTAACTAATTGATTTTGATTGAAAATCCCGTAAACAGAACCTTTAAGTTCAGTTCCTAAAAAAGCAGAATTTTTTGATTTTGAGAGAATATTTTCTTTCATAAAAGTTGATTTCCCTTCTGTGGTAAACAAAGTTAAATTTGCTTTTGCACCTTCTTTGATTGTAAGATCTTCAAGACCAAAAACATTTCTCGTAGCAGTTAATTTTGAAACAACCGTTTCCACAGGTAAAACCGTTAGTAAAGCACCAAAAGCACTTTCTAATCCGATAGTTCCATTTTTGGCAGTATCAAACTCCATTTTCTTGAATTCGATATCAATCGGATTGTGATCTGAAGTAATCATGTCGATAGTTCCGTCAGCTATTCCGTTTAGTAAAGCTTGTCGGTCAACCTCAGTTCTTAATGGAGGCGTCACTTTAAAACGAGTGTCAAATCCATCCAGTTTTTCATCCGTTAAAACCAAATGATGCACCGAAACACTTGCAGTAACGTTTAAGCCTTTTGCTTTAGCTTCTCTAATTAATTCAACCGATTTTGCTGTAGAAATAGTCGGAATGTGAAGTTTTCCACCAGTATATTCCAATAAAAATAAATTTCTCGAGATTTGAAGTTCTTCAGCTAAGTTTGGAATTCCTTTTAAACCTAATCTTGTTGAAACAATTCCTTCATTTGCAACACCATTTCCTTTAATGTTAGGATCTTGAGAATATGCAATTACCAATCCGTCAAAATCTTGTACATATTGCAAAGCAATTTTTAGAATGTTAGCATTGTCAATGCTTTTGTTGTAATCTCCAAAAGCTATCGCTCCAGAATTTTTCATATCAAAAAGCTCCGCCATATCTTTTCCTTCGCTGGCTTTTGTTAAAGCACCAATCGGAAAAATTTCTGTAGCAGAACCATTTGCTTTGCTTTTTACAAAATTTACCTGAGATTGATTGTCAATAATTGGTAACGAATTTGGCTGTAATGCAATTGCCGTAAAACCGCTTTTGGCTGCAACATTCAATCCGTTTGCAATGGTTTCTCTGTCTTCGTAACCAGGCTCTCCCAACGAGACACTGCTGTCAAACCATCCTTGAGAAACATGAAGATTATCAAATCGTACCACTTCTGCGTCATCGTTTGGAAGTGAAACGCCTATTTTTTCTATTACACCATCTGCAATTAAAAGATCAACGGTCTGATTGTGAAACGGACTTTTTGAGTCGATAATTTTGGCGCTTTTGATGATTAGTTTCATATGTAGATATTTTTTGTCGTAAAATGATTTTTGTAAAAAGTAAGACGTTTTAGAAAACGAGAAACCTATTTTACAAATTTTATGATTGCCATTTCTAATGCTAAAAATAACAGTGCAAAGATAACAAACCATTTCCAAATTTGGCTGTCGGTTCGTTCAGTTTGTAACGTATTGAAAATGGTCGAAATCGTATCGGCAGTTTTGAAATCAGAAACTACATTGGTGTTTACTTGGCTTAAATCGCTTTCGGTTCTTTTGTAATTGAAACTGATGTTTTCTACCCATTCTTTTTTGTCAAAAACACTGTAATTTCCTGCTGTTTCAGGAAAATCATTAAAGGTTAATTTGACTTTATTGTTTAAAATCTGCTGAACGGGTATAAACGAATCTTCTGTTCCTTTTACTTCCAAAATAGCATCTTTAGTCAAAAGAACATCAACAAAATAAGGTTGATTGTTTCCTATTGTTAAAGCATTTACGCCAGTTTTCTGATTGTTTTGAGCAATTTTATAAAACAATGGGACAATTAAAGGCGATTGCTGAAAATTAGAATTGGCACTATTAATCGGAGCTGTAAAAACCGTAACTCCAGAAACCTGATTTTGAACGGCGGTTACAAAAGCAGTCTGGTCTTCAAACGAAAGAACAGCAGGATATGAACTCGACACGGCAAACGAACTGTTTACTTTTGGGTATTGGAAATTGGTTATTTTGTTTTCGAAAACGCCTGAAAAAAGAGGATGATCAAAATTAATTTTAGTGATTAATTTACTGTTGGTTTCTAAATTTCCGAATTGAATTTTTCCAAAATTACCCAATAAAGCGTTTAAACTTGAAAGAGAAGTTTTCTCGGATGGAATCACAACTAAATTTCCTCCTTTAGAAACAAAAGCCTTTAAAGTGGTTTGTAATGCTTGCGGAATATCAACCAGTTCATTTAAAATAATAGTATTTTGTTTTTCTAAACTATTATAATCTAAAGAACCGATTGGATAATTGTTATAATTGAATTCTGCAAAAGTGTAAATTCTGGATAAAAAATTGCTTTTTTCAGGTTCACCAATGCTGATAACGTTTGTTTTTTTATTTTTTGAAATGCTGAAAAACAATTTATTATCATAAGTTAAACCATTGTCTTCAATTGTTACATATCCATGAAAAGCTTCTTTTGGAATCGTGAAATTGATTTTCTTTTTCTTGGCGTCGAAATTGACAATAGTTTTGGCAATCAGTTTATTTTGATTGTAAAGTGCTGTTGAAACTGGTTTAAAATCTTCGCCATAAGCTGATAGATTAATTCCGATTTCGTAGAAGTTTTCTAAAGTCTGATTGATGTAAACGCTGTCTATTGAGACATTGTTTTTTTGCTCCGCTTCTGGAACAATAAAGTATGGTTTTTCTTCGAAATCTATATTTTGAATAGCTGCTTCCTTTAAACCGACAGCATCAGTAATAATGACAATATCTTTTTTATGAGCCGATTTATGAGTTTTTATTTTAGCTGTAATTGCTGAAAGGTCAAAAGGAGAAGCGCTGTATTTTAAATTTTGTAAAGCACTTCTAGAAGATTTTATATCCGTATTCCAAAAATTTTCAGTGTTGGTTAAAAGTGAAAATTGTGTGTTTTCTGGAGTGTTTTCAAGCAATTCCTGTACGGCTCTTTTTAATAATTCTCCTTTTTTGCCTTTTGCCTGCATGCTGAAAGAATTATCCAGTACAATATACATCTCATTTGAAGCGTTCTTACTGTCGGCTGCTTCAAAAAAAGGCTGTGCAAAGGCGATAATGGCACAGATAAGCAATAATAAACGAGTGGCCAATAAAAGGCGTTTTTTGATTTTAGAACTCTTACGAGTCTGTATAGCAAGTTCTTTTAAGAAGCGTACATTGGTAAAATAGGAAGTTTTGAATCGTCTTAATTGAAATAAGTGTACCAAAATTGGAACGATCAATAAAAACAGAAAGTATAGAATTTCGGGATGTTTAAAATGCATTCTGGCTTCGATTTACTTCACTACGTTTTGTTTTTCGCGAAGATGCTGGTCAAAAATACAAATTAAAATTATTAAACCATATAAGTAGGAGAATTATGAATTGTTAATTGTCAATTATGAATTGAAAATGTTTTGACTAGCAAGAAAACTATCAAAAAATGTAACTTTTGTAATTTCTTTGTAACTTAGAAGCTCCTTCAAACAAATATTATTACTTATTTTAGCTAATTCACAAAAACAAAAATAAACTATGAAAAAAATGTATCTAGTGTTATTTTCAGCTTTATCAATAACCGCGGTTAGAGCTCAGAATAAATTCAACTTACTGGTTGGAACTTACACCAATACTTGCCAAAGCAACGGAATCTATGTGTATGAATTTGATGCTACAACAGGTGATTATAAATTAAAAAGTTCTTCAGAGAATGTTGTTAGTCCGAGCTATTTATCAGTTTCTGCAGATAATAAATTTATTTATGCTGTAAACGAAAACGGGGCGCAAAGTACAGTAAGTTCTTTTTCATATGATTCGCAAACAGGCAAAATCAATCTTTTAAATAAAAATGATTCTTTTGGAGCAGATCCTTGCCATTTAATTAATGATGATAAAAATGTAATTGCTGCCAATTATTCTGGTGGAAGCATGGTTGTTTTTAAGAAAAATCCAGATGGAAGCATTACAGAAAAACAACAACTTATTCAACATGAAGGAAAAGGACCAAATGCAGCTCGTCAGGAAAAGGCGCATGTGCACATGGTTATGTTTTCTCCAGACAAAAAGTTTGTTTTATCAAATGATTTAGGTTTAGATAAAGTGTTTATTTATAAATACAACCCAACTTCAAAAAATGAAATTCTGACTTTAAAAGGTAGTGTTGATGTAAAACCGGGAAGCGGACCAAGACACTTAACTTTCAGTAAAGACGGAAAATTTGTGTATTTAGTTCAGGAATTGGATGGGACTTTAACAACACTAAGCTGGGATAAAACTGGAAGTTTAAAAGTAGTTGCTGAAACAAGCATTCTTCCAAAAGACTTTAAAGGCGGAACGGGTGCAGCTGCAATCAAAATTTCACCTGATGGAAATTTTTTATACGTTTCAGACCGTGTTGATGCAAATGCTATTTCGGTTTACAAAATCTCTAAAACAGGAAGTCTGGAATTAGTAGAACAGCAAAGCACATTAGGAAAAGGTCCACGTGATTTTGCAATTGATCCAACAGGAAATTACCTTTTAGTAGGCCATCAATATACTAATGATATAGTTATTTTTAAAAGAGATATAGCAACAGGAAAGATTGTAGATACTGGCAGAAGAATACAGTTGTGTTCGCCAGTGGGATTGTTGTTTACGAAAATATAGAGAAAAGTTGCTAAGGTTCTAAGATAAAAAAAGGGTAAAGATTTATTTAAATCTTTACCCTTTTCATATTTTATAGAAAAAAACTTAGAAACTTAGTAGCTTAGTATCTAAAAAACACTTATTTTTTTTTCTTCTTCTCGTTTCTTGTCTTCAACATATTTCGATTAACCGAACCATGTGTTTTCTTTTTGGTTTTTGAAGGACCTCCAAGATTGACTTTCTGGTTCTTTTTAGATTTTTCGTGAAAAGCGCCTTCGCCTTCCAGCTTCGGTTTTTTCAATAAAAACTTTCTTGGTAATTTATCTTTTTCAGCTTCAATAAGTTTTTCTGAAATTTCAACTTCTTCAGGAAAATCAGCTATTTCAAGCTCTTGATCCATTAAAAGTTCCGTTGCTATTTTGAATTCTTCTTCTCTAGGAGTAACAAAACTAATGGCTGTTCCTGTTGCATCTGCACGACCTGTACGGCCAATTCTGTGCATGTACAATTCAGGTTCTTCTGGAAGTTCGAAGTTAATTACGTGTGTAATGTTAGAAATGTCCAAACCTCTTGCCATAACATCGGTTGTAATTAAACCGCGAAGATTTCCTTCTTGAAACTCAGCCATTGTACTCAAACGATAATTTTGAGATTTGTTGGAGTGAATCACACCAAATTGCCCGTCAAAAAGTTCATCAATGCGATTGAAAAGCATATCTGAAATCTTTTTGTTGTTTACGAAAACCAAAATACGGCTCATGCTTTCATCGGTTTCCAATAAATGTTTCAACAGATTTACTTTTGTATTGAAATTTGGAACATTATAAGTAAGCTGCGTAATTTTCTCAAGAGGCGTTCCTGATGGTGCTAATGTCACTTCTTCAGGAAAATCAAAATAATCATTTAATAAATCATCAACTTCGTCTGTCATCGTTGCAGAGAACAGAATGTTTTGACGTTTAGGTTTCATCATCGCAAAAAGCGAAGTCAGCTGTGGTCTGAAACCTAAATTCAGCATTTCGTCAAACTCGTCGATAACCAGTTTTTGTGTTTCGTCAAAACGAACAACAGCATCAAGAGCTAAATCCATTGTACGTCCAGGAGTTCCAACTAAAATGTCAACCCCTTCGTAAACGGCTTTTTTCTGTGTATTGATGTTTACGCCTCCATAAATCCCTAAAGTTTTAACCGACATATATTTCGTCAGTTTTTCTACTTCTTCAACCACTTGAACTACTAATTCGCGTGTTGGAACTAGAATTACAATTTTTGGCGTATTGGTATGAGTGAATTTATAAAGCTTTAAAAGAGGTAATAAATAAGCAAATGTTTTACCGGTTCCCGTTTGTGCAATTCCCATCATATCACGTCCAGACATGATTACAGAAAAAGATTTTTCTTGAATAGGAGTAGGCGTAACAAATCCTAATTCGTCAACTGCTTTTTGTAATGATTTTGGAAGATTAAATTTTTCGAAAGTGCTCATTTGCTTTAAATTTTGTGCAAATGTACGTTAAATTCGTGGTTTTTTGTTGAATTTGTAATTTTTGATATTGTATTGCCACTTTGAATGTCACTCTGGGCGATCCCGAGGCTTCGGGAGAAGAGAGCAACGATTGGAGCATGGGCTTCGACTCCGCTCAGCCTGACGGTTGTATATTTTTAGATTTTTAAAAGATTAAAAACCTTCAAAAACTCCTAATCCAAACAAAGCAAAATCATATTTTACAGGATCTTTTGCATCCATTTCTCTTAATTTGGTATCTAATTCCAATAAAGCTTTTGCATCATTTTGCTTACGCGAAAGAATTCCCAGTTTGCGCGCTACATTTCCAGAATGAACGTCTAGCGGACAAGATAAAACAGAGGGTGAAATGCTTTTCCAGATTCCTAAATCGACTCCTTTTGCATCTTGGCGCACCATCCATCTCAAATACATGTTGATTCTCTTGGCTGCTGAATTGTTGAGCGGATCTGAAATGTGTTTCTGAGTTCGAGCTAAATGATCTGTTTCAAAAAATATCTTTTTGAATTCGCTGATGCTTTTCTGCAAACTGTCTTTTTCTTGATTTTTGGCAAAAACAGATTCTAGTCCGTTGTGGTTTTGGTAGATATGTTTTAAGCCTTTTATAAAACCTGCAAAATCATTTCCATTGAAAGTTCTGTGGACAAAAGTTTCAAGTCTTGCTAAATCTTCATCAGAATGCGACATGACGAAATCGTAAGGTGTGTTGCCCATTAATTCCATCATTTTTTGCGAATTCTTAATGATCATTTTACGGTTTCCCCAAGCAATAGAAGCGCTAAGAAAACCAGCGATTTCGATATCTTCTTTTTGGGTAAAAAGATGCGGAATCTGAACAGGATCGCTTTCTATAAAATCCTGATTGTTATATTGAATGACTTTTTCGTCTAGAAATTCTTTGAGTTCTTTTTGGTTCATTTTAATGAAATCTTCTTATGTATACGAGACCCTAGCCCTGATGGGAGGGAAAATCCTTTTGTGCCGGGGTTCGGCATAAAAGATTGGAAGGACAGTAGGAAATAGCTACTGATTATTTTAATTGCTAATCTGACCGTCAACCATAACTAATTTTCTATCAGCCATATTGGCCAATTCTTCGTTATGAGTTACAATAACAAAAGTTTGTCCGAATTCATCTCTCAGCTGAAAAAATAGCTGATGCAGGTTTTCTGCAGAATGTGTGTCCAGATTTCCCGAAGGTTCATCGGCAAAAATAACATCAGGTTTATTGATTAAAGCTCTCGCAACCGCTACACGCTGCTGTTCTCCGCCCGAAAGTTCGCTAGGTTTATGATTGATTCTATGCGAAAGTCCGAGATAAGAAAGGAGTTTTTTTGCTTCTTCTTCGGTTTCGGCTGTTTTTTTACCTGCAATGTGAGCCGGAATACAAACGTTTTCTAAGGCTGTAAATTCAGGCAAAAGCTGGTGAAATTGAAAAATGAATCCGAGATTTAAGTTTCTAAAATCGGATAAAACTTTGTCTTGTCTGCTTTTCTTTTTAAAGTAGCGATTATAGTAAAATAATAATAGTAAGGTCGGAGTGAGGATTACTGCCCATGTGCCGTAACCGAAAATATCGTTTTCTATTTTACTTCTAAAAAACAATAGAAATACTGCTAATAAAACAAAATAAAGTGTTCCCAACCAAGTAATGATTTTAAAAGCTTTTTCTTGATTTGAACTTTCGTTTTTAATATTTTGGAGCTCTAAAACGTTTTTACCATTAATGGTCAGAGATGAATCTGGATTATGGTCTGGTTTATCAAGAGTTCCTAAAATCTGCAATAATGTCGTTTTACCAGCGCCTGAAGCGCCAACGATAGAAACAATTTCACCTTTTTTGATATGTAGATCGACTCCTTTTAGAACTTCAAGTTTGTCGTAGAATTTATGTATGTTTTTTGCGTGTATCATGTACTGAAACTGTTTTTACAAAGAAACGAAGATTCTACCGATATAAAAATTGCTTCTAACAGAATTTTATGAAGTTAAAAGCGTTGTGTATTTTTATCTATCGTTTAAACACAATATTAAAAAGAATGAAACTAAAAATAATTCTGTTTTTATTTATAATGATCGGCACAGTTGCTCTAATTGGTGCTGTTCAGTATTCAGGTGATACATTTTTGGTTTATAAAGTTGATCTGAAAAAACAGAATCTAGAGATGTTTTGGAAAGATGCAAAGGGAAACCGTTTTGGAAGTATAGAAAAATTAAGGTCTTGGGTTGAAAAAAAGAAATTGAAACTAGAATTTGCAATGAATGCTGGAATGTATAAACCAGATAATTCTCCTCAGGGACTTTATATTGAAAACGAAAAGATATTGAGTCCTTTAGATACAGCAAAAGCGTTAGGGAATTTCTATCTAAAACCAAATGGAGTTTTTTACATTTCAACAAATAAAATTGCAAACATTTGTACAACAGAAAAGTTTCGTAGCGATAGTAAAATAAAATATGCAACACAATCTGGTCCAATGTTGATTATTGACGGAAAAATTCATCCAGATTTTAAAGAAGAATCTAAAAATGTAAATATTAGAAATGGAGTTGGGATTTTGCCTGACGGTAAAGTGGTTTTTGTATTATCAAAGAAGGACGTCAATTTTTATGATTTTGCATATTATTTTAAAAGTTTAGGGTGCAAAAATGCTCTATATCTTGACGGATTTGTGTCTCGAGCTTACATTCCTTCAGAAAAGTGGATTCAGACTGATGGAAATTTTGGCGCTTTATTTGCTGTTACTAGAAAATAAATGGGAATTTAGAAATTAAATTTTATAAATAAATAATATTGGTTTAATAGATAATTTTTAATTTCGATTAACTTAAAAGTGAATGTGTTATGCAAGATTTAGAAGTGGTAGAAGATAACAGAATGTCAAAATTAATCATCGGATTGGTTTTGGATGGAATTGGTATGATTTCTTTCTCGATTCCGTTTTTGGGTGAGTTCTCTGATGTAATCTGGGCGCCTATTGCAGGCGTAATTATGGCGAGAATGTATAAAGGAAGAGTAGGGAAGGTTGCCGGAGTTTTGACTTTTCTAGAAGAAATTATTCCGTTTACAGATGTTATTCCTTCTTTTACTTTGACATGGATTTATACTTATTTTTTTCAGGGAAGAAAAACCGCAGTTTAATCTTTAAATAAAAATCGAAGTCCCATGTTTTTAAGCATCTTCTTTTCGAAGTTCCAAAAGAATTTAAATTGCCCAAAAACAGTTCCTATAGCAACCAATAAAACCTGATAAATTGGGAAGATAATAATAAGACGAATAAGCGTAAACCAACCTCCGAAATCTTCTTTGGTAATTCCTAGCCAAACGCAGAAAGGTTTAGACAGCCAAGCAGATGCCGATCCTGTGATGGCAAAAACGATAAATATAATAACGGCTTGTAAATTTGAGGTAATACCCCAGCGTTTTTTTAATCTGTCCATACTATTTGTAATGATTACAAATATAGTATATTATCTTGAAGGAACGTTACCCCAAAGCTTTTGTTTGTAAGTATTTTGGAAATAAATCATGTAATTGTAAATTAGGTAATTTACTTCATAGCCATAATGAATGTCAGGACGATAGTTAATTGACATTTCGTATAAATTCGGATTGTAACGCTGCGGCTGTAAGACACGATTATTCCATTCGGTTACATACAAATAGTTTTTATTTTCAAGATATTGTAATGAATAATAATTTCTTGGATAAGCTCTTGATGCAAGCCAAGTGCTAAATCCATTATCGATAATTATTACTTCATATTCAAGAGAGTCGTTTGCAATTCTAACAGTATCACTTATTTTTTTACTTGATGTAGATGCAGTATTAGCGCTCGCAATATTCTGCGAAGTTGTAGAACATGCAACAATTATAAGTAAAACAATTAATATGGAAATACATTTTTTCATATTATAAATTTACGAATATTTTTTCAGGTTAAAAGAGGCAAAGGCTCAAAGTAACAAAGGTTTAACATTCTTTTGAAGTTTCTAAGGTGCTAAGCTTCTAAGCTTTATTTTTGGTTGTGTGCATAAAAGTTAAAAGCTGTTTGCGAACCAAACAGCTTTAAAAACTTAGTATCTTAGAGACTTAGAGTCTTAGTGTCTTAACTATTTACTTCCAAAAAGTTTTCCAATAAAACCTGCAATTCCTCCTTTGCTTTTGGTTACAACAAGAACATCTGCCACATCAACTTTTCCGTCGTTGTTTTGGTCAAGTCCAAATTGCATTCCGTATTTAGAAATGGTATCCATTATTCCAGAAGCTTGTCCGCTGTTACCAGAAATGGAATTTATAATATCTGAAATTTGAAAACTGCTATCGTTTGGATCTTTTGCTTTATTGATTAAAGAGCCTAATATCTGTGGAATTAAATTGGAAGCAACTCCATTTGAATCTGCACTGCTTAAACCAAATTTTTCTCCAAGACTTCCGCTTAATTGCTGTTGGATTTGCTGAACAACAGGATTTGAACTGTCTATTGGAGAATTTCCATTAAATAATCCGGCAATCTGATCTGTGTTTCCCTCAGAAACAATCTTTTTTAATCCTTCAAAAATAGAATTGCTTGTTTCGCTTATTACGGCGTCATTATGTTCATTTGGGACAGCGCTATTGTTTACCACAGCATCGCCTCCGTATTGCTGCACTAATTGGGTTAATTGTTCAAACATGATATTTAGGGTTTAGATTATCAATCAAATTTAAACAAAAAAAGAAAGGGATTTATTAAACTGTGTTAATAAATCCCTTCTATGTAATTTAAATATAGTTAATTAGCTTAACAAAGTAATGATTTGTGATGCTAATTCTGTACCAATTCTATCTTGTGCTTCTCCTGTCGCAGCTCCAATATGAGGAGTTAATGAAATCTTAGAATGCATTAAAATTGCCATTTCTGGTTTTGGTTCGCTTTCGAAAACATCTAAGCCAGCAAAAGCAACTTTTCCTGAATCTAAAGCTTTTACTAAAGCTACTTCATCAATAACACCACCACGAGCACAGTTTACGATTCCAACACCGTCTTTCATGATGGCAAGTTCTTTTTCTCCAATGATGTATCCATCTTGAGCAGGAACGTGCAATGTGATGAAATCTGCTTCTTTAAATAAAGACTCTAAAGATTGAGAAACAATTGTAGTTGTGATTGACTGTCCGTCGAAAAATTCAACTTTTACATCAACTTGAGGAATAAAGCTATCTGCAGCGATCACTTTCATTCCAAGACCAAGAGCCATTTTTGCAGTAGCTTGCCCGATACGGCCAATACCAACAATACCTAAAGTTTTTCCTCTTAATTCAGTTCCGTTAGCGTATGCTTTTTTCAAACCTTCGAAGTTTGAATCTCCTTCAAGAGGCATATTTCTGTTAGAATCATGTAAAAAACGTACACCAGAAAATAAGTGTCCGAATACCAATTCCGCAACAGACTCAGAAGATGAAGCAGGGGTATTAATTACATGGATTCCTTTACTTTTTGCGTAGTCCACATCGATATTGTCCATACCAACACCACCACGACCGATGATTTTGATGCCAGGACATGCATCGATGATATCTTTACGAACTTTAGTCGCACTACGAACTAAAATTACGTCAATGTTGTTTTCATTTATATAGTTAGCTACTTGTTCTTGAGCTACTTTTGTAGTGATAACTTCAAAACCGCCTTTTTCTAAGGCTAGAATTCCACTTTTAGAAATTCCGTCATTTGCTAATACTTTCATTGTTGTGTTTATTGTTTGTTTGGTTCATCGTTTAATTGTTTAATCGATAACCAACTATTTGATTTTTCTTTTTTTGATATTTTAAAGCAAGTGTTTTTTGACGATTAAACAGTTAAACAAATTAACGATTAACCGAAAAAAAATTAAACTTTAGTTTCTAATGCTTTCATTACGTCAACTAAAACCTGAACGCTTTCAATTGGCATAGCGTTGTAGATTGAAGCTCTGTAACCTCCTACAGAACGGTGTCCAGGTAATCCTGAAATTCCTGCTTCTTTCCATAAAGCATCAAAAGTTGCAGTATGATCAGGGTTTGTCAATAAGAAAGTTACGTTCATATTTGAACGGTCTTCTACTTTTGCAGCGCCTTTAAATAATGGGTTTCTGTCGATTTCAGCGTAAAGTAATTCTGCTTTTGCGTTGTTTAATTTTTCAACAGCAGCAATTCCGCCTTTTTCTTTAATCCATTGTAAAGTTAAAAGAGACACATAAACAGCAAATACAGATGGAGTATTGTACATACTTTCTGCCTTGATGTGTTTGCTATAATCTAGCATGCTAGGAATTGTTCTTCCGTTTTTGCCTAAGATTTCTTCCTTAACTACCACTAATGTAGTTCCAGCAGGTCCCATATTTTTTTGAGCTCCAGCATAGATTAAATCGAATTTAGAAAAATCTAATTCGCGTGAAAAAATATCAGAACTCATATCGCATACAACAGGAATATTTGTTGATGGGAATTCTTTCATTTGAGTTCCAAAGATGGTATTGTTACTTGTGCAGTGGAAATAATCAGCATCAGCTGGGATTTCGTAACCTTTTGGAACATAAGTATAATTGTCTTCTTTTGACGAAGCTACGACAACAGTTTCACCGAAAAGTTTAGCTTCTTTGATCGCCGCAGTTGCCCACGTACCTGAATCTAAATAAGCTGCTTTTCCGTTTTCTTTCATTAGGTTGTATGGTGCCATTAAGAAAGCTGTACTTGCACCACCTTGTAAAAATAAAGCTTGATAACCTTTTCCTTGAAGTCCTAATAATTCTAAAGCAAGGGAACGAGCTTCCTCCATAACTGCAACGAAATCTTTGCTTCGGTGCGAGATTTCAAGGATAGATAACCCTGAATCATTAAAATTTAAAATTGCTTTTGATGCCTTCTCAAAAACTTCCTGAGGTAAAATACTTGGTCCTGCGCTGTAGTTGTGTTTTTTCATGGTTGTTGTTAATAGTCGAAAATTTTAAAGACGCAAATTTCGGTAATAAGAGCCGAAAAAGCGTTAAAATATTCGAAATAATTAAACAATTTATTACTTTGTTGTTAACAAAAACGTTATAGTATCGACATTATCTGCGTAATCCCACAATTGAGGTTTTTGGGTTTCTCCAAATGCAATACTGTTTGGGGTTAAATTATTGCTTACAATACATTGAATTTGATCTGTGTCTTCCTGAAGACGTTTTTCTAGCTCATCAAGGTTTTCGTAGTATTCATAAAAAACGCTCGAAATTGGCGAAGCATAGCTCGAATCTTCTTTTAAAGTCAAGAATCCGTTATCTAATAATTTGAAATTGCTCATTAAAAATACAGCTTTATTATAATCGTAATTATTAGCGTATTTCTCATAGTGAATAACGTCTTGATATTTGAACATTGCTTGAAAAAATGCATCAAAAGAATAGTTTTTCGGTACATAAAGTTTAGAAACATTTCGGCATCCTAAACCAAAATATCTAAAAATATCTTCGCCAAGAGCTTCTAAATCTTCATTGGTTTCTTTTCCTGTTAAAATCGCTGCCGAATTTCTGTTTTTACGAATAATTGACGGTTTGTCTTTAAAATAATATTCGAAATAACGAGAAGTATTATTGCTTCCAGTTGCAATTACAGCATCGAAGTTTTCCAGTTTCCCTTCTACAAAAGTGATGCTGTCTTTTAGGTTTTCATCAACAGCAATTAAATATTTAGCCAAAAAGGGCAATAAATGCTGATCATTTGATGAAGTTTTGATTAAAGCTTTATTTCCTGTTATTAAAACTGATAAAAAGTCATGAAAACCTACCAAAGGTATATTTCCAGCTAAAATCAAAGCAACAGTTTTTCCATTTTTATCATCCTGAGCGGAGTCGAAGGAATAAGCAGAAAGCCATTTGTCAATGTTTTCTTTTGTTAGCGCTTCTGCCCAAGATTGTATCGAGAAATATACTTGTTCTGGAGTATACCATCCATTATGAGATTGTGAAAGGCGAATTAGATTTTCGAAATCTTCAAAAAAGATGTCGTTATATAAAACGTCAGATTTTTGCATAGAACCGTTTTCAGAAAACTGACTTAAAAATTTTCCTAATTCAACAAAAACACTTTTTTTTGTTTCTAATGTCATAATGTTTGTTTATGAATTGTTTTGATTGTAATTTTGCACAAAAATAAGCATAATTAAGTCGAAAGACAAAAGTGGAAAGTCGAAAGTCCTAAGTTGAAAAGACTTTAATATTTTTACTTTAAATACTTTCAAACTTTATGACAGATTTTATGGCTTTATACTTTGTGACTTTTAAACTTTAAGACTAAAAAAGATGGCAATTATTATAACTGACGAATGCATCAATTGTGGGGCTTGCGAACCAGAGTGCCCAAATACAGCAATATATGAAGGAGCAGATGATTGGAGATATAAAGACGGAACAAGTCTTTCTGGAAAAATTGTATTACCTGACGGAACTGAAGTTGACGCAGATGATGCGCAGACTCCAATTTCTGACGAAATCTATTATATAGTACCAGGAAAATGTACAGAATGTAAAGGTTTTCACGATGAGCCGCAATGTGCTGCTGTTTGTCCTGTTGACTGTTGCGTTCCTGATGATAATCATGTTGAAGACGAAGAAACTTTATTGCAGAGACAAGCATTTTTGCATGCTGAATAATTTTTCTTTGTATTTAAAATATAGTCCTGAACCTTTTGGTTCAGGATTTTTTTTTACCCTGATTTCAGGTATTTTAAAAAGTCAGTTTCTTGATAGTGAATGTTTTATTTTTAGACTATTGGTTAATTGTTAAAAAAATAATACTTTAGTTGAAAAAATAACAATGCCTATGAAGAGATTGCTACTTTTATTTGTTGTTTTGCTCAATTGCGTAAGCGTTTTTGCACAAAAGGAGGAATATTCTATTATTGTTAAGGATATAGAAACTTTGGAGCCAATACAAAACGCTACGGTTAAAATAATGAAAACCCAACAGATTTTATTGAGCAATGAAGAAGGAAAAGTTACTTTTATGCTGACCGGTGGATCTAATGTTCAGGTTTCTGAAACTAATTATGAAGATTTGACTGTACGCTGGACTTCTTTAAATGGAGAGCAAAAATTTGTTATTTATTTAAAGAGTAAAAACAATAAATTAGATGAAGTAGTTTTGTCTAAGGAATCTCCTGAAAAAATACTGCAGAAATTGGTTAATAATTCTATAAAGAAAATAAGTATCTCTCATAGACAGAAAGTATATGTTAGAGAGTTTTTTATGCTTGACAATCAGTATACCTACTATAATGATGGATTGGTAAATTTTCAATTTGATAAAAATAATAATGCAACCACTTTATTGGTTGAACAAAATCGCTCCTACGGATTATTAGAAGCAGATGTGAGTGCTGATTTAAAGGGCTATAACCTTAATAATATAATGGAGAATTATTCGAATTTTAAATATTTTGATCCATTATTAGATTCAAAGTCAAAAAAAGCATACGATTTTACAATAAAAGGACATTCGAAAAACAAAGATTACTACGTAATGTCAGTTGTTCCGTTGGACAAGGCCAAAGAAGCAATTGATAATTTTGAAATCATTTATGATCCTTTGAAAAAGATTATTGTAGAATTTACGATTTCAACTACGCCTGCAACTCTTGATAAAGTGGAAGAAAAGACAAAAGAAGGCGAAAAAAACTTAACAAAATCATTTGTAAAAGTAAATTATAGATGGGATGGAACAGATTATTATGTATTGAGTTCGAATGAAGAAATTGGTTATGATATTGTTTTAAAGGATAAAACTAAAAATGTCCAGATAAGAAATAGTTTTGTAACAACAGGTTTCAATAAACAAAATTTCACCTATAACGACAGTGATGTCTTTAAAGAAAAATCACTTTTCAATAAAAAAAACAAAATCTTGACCAATTATTGGGATATTTCAGGATTTACAGCAACCGACGAAGAAAAAGCAATCATCGCATCATTAGAGTTTAAATTGTAATTATAAATAGAAATGAAAAATCCTGAACATAACGCTCAGGATTTTTTGTTTGGTCAGACTGGGCAGAGTCGAAGCCCTTTCTTAAAAATTAAAACCAAGCCTTGCGTAGTAATAAGCTCCGCTGAAGCCCATTTGTACAGCGTCCCAATAACCTCCTGCCTCTGTATTTCCTTGTTCGTCTTGTTTGGTTGGATATACATTAAATAAGTTGTTGCTTCCTAAAGTCAGTTTTAAGCTTTTAGTGAACTGATATCCAACAGTTAAATCGGTAATCAATCTTGGGTTGTAAACATCATCTTCGTCTGCATAATCAACCAGAACTACTTTGCTGAAACGAGTAAAAGCTAAACCAGCATCAAATTTGTTTTTTGCGTAAGTAAGGTTTAAACCAAATTTATTGTCTGGAGCCGAAGCTAATAAAAATGCTTTTTCGCGTTTTCCGAAGAAAATAGCTTCGTCAAGAGTTCCGTTTTTTACTTTGTCAATTTTCATATCGTTGATGTTTCCAACTAAAGTTGCACCAAACTGACCGAAATCAAATGTCTTTTTCCAAGAGAAAACCAAATCCAAACCATGCGTGCTTGTGTCCACTCCATTCGCAAAAAATTGAGCTTCAGAAACACCTAGATTTAAAGAACTGGCATCAAAATATCCTGTCAAAACAATACGGTCTTTTACTTGAATGTAATATCCGTCAATGGTAGCTGTAAAATCACCGAAAGACGCAGTAAATCCTAATGAAGCATTTACCGCTTTTTCTTCATTTAATTTCTCAATTCCAAATGCTCTTGTAACTGGGCTATCGTTTGGAGCCAATAAAACTTCTGTTGCCCCGCTTGCATTAAAGTTGGTAAAACGTAAATTATAATAAATTTGAGCTAAAGAAGGAGCGCGGAAACCTGTACTTATCGATCCTCTAGCGTTGATATGGTCTGTGATTTTAAGTCTTGATGCTAGTTTTCCATTTAATGTACTTCCGAAATCACTGTAATTTTCAAAACGTAAAGCTCCGCTTACCATCCAAGCTTCGGTAACATCCAATTCGGCATCAGTATAGAGAGAAAAATTGGTTCTGTCTTTATTGACTTCGTTTGCAGGACTGTATCCTGGGAAACCTTGAGAGCCTCCAGGTCTTGGTTCCCCAGTTACGGGATCAATTGGTGCGCTTTGCGTTGTCGGATCTGTAATAGGTTTTCCATCTGTATCATAAGTCGCGTATGAACCTTCTTCGCCAGCAAAAATTTCAAATTGCTCCACTCTAAATTCTGCTCCAAAAGCAATATTTAAACCGCTTAAAACACTTTCGTAGTTTTTAGAAATATCAAAATTTGTAGTGTTTTGAAGTAAGCTGTGTCCTCCAGCGTCAAATTCATGAGGAGATTTTTCTTCAAGAGAAGCATTTATAGTTCCTTTAATATCGTATTGGAATTTGTTTTTACCAAAAGTATTGCTCAAATCAAATTTCCATCCACCAGAAGATTCGGTTCTAATTCCCGCTGCGATAGAATTATCATTAATTTTAGAAGTAATTCTTGGAGTATAACCTCCTGGATAAACAGATTCGACAACTCTTTCTCCGTCATTTCTGGTAAAAGCATAAGCGTCGGTATCTCTAAAATTGCTTCCTCCAAAAGCATAAAATTCGGTTTTATCAGAAATAGGAATTGCTAAATTGGCGAACAGGTTAACACCTGTCATTTCAGCATCGCCAAACCCTTTTCTAAAATCGTAAGCAGGTCTAAGAGTTTTGTTTTTACTTAAAAATTCTCCCGTAACATTTACATAACCGCCTTTGCTTCCAATTCCTGTTCCGTAATTAGCTGCCACTCTTACAGAACCTCCGTCAAAGTCCTGATCTTTTCCGTACGAATTCCCATTTCCATTTTGATCCAATCTAAATCCTTTTGTATTTGGAGTTCCTGGCAAGAATTCGCCTTTGGCATGTGTGTTAAAAACGCCGTAGGTAACTGAACCTGTTAATTCGTCAACGTTGTCATTTGTCACAATATTAATAACCCCTGCAATCGCATCAGAACCATATTGTGCAGAAGCACCGTCTCTCAAAATCTCAATTCTTTTGATAGATGCGGCAGGAATTGCATTCAAATCTGTTCCTGTATTACCACGCCCGCGTGTTCCAAATAAATTGATTAGAGACGATTGATGTCTTCTTTTTCCATTAATCAAAACCAAAGTCTGATCTGGTCCCATACCTCTTAAAGAAGCAGGATCAACGTGGTCGGCACCATCAGAACCAGATTGTTTATTTGCATTAAATGAAGGAGCTACATATTGTAAAAGCTGATTAATTTCAATTTTTCCGCTTTGAGTAGTAACATCTTTGACATTGATTACATCAATAGGAACGGCCGAATTTACAACCGTTCGTTTTGCATTTCGAGAACCCACGACAACAACGTCATTCAAAACTTGGCCATCGTTTTCGCTTAAGACAATGTTTATTTTATCTCCAGAAGCTATTTTTTCAACTGTTGTAAAACCGACATAACTAAAAACTAAAGTTGCACCTTCTTTTACTTTTATTCTAAAGCTACCCTCAAAATCAGTAGAAACTCCATTTGAAGTTCCTTTTTCAACAATATTAACGCCAGGAAGCGGATTTCCCGATTTATCTTTTACAAGACCCGAGACCTCTTTTTGTGCAAAGAGAAATGCTGAATTCAGCAGAAATAACAATAATGCAATCTTTTTCATGGTAAGTGGTTTTTTGGTTTGTTTTTTGTTAATCAGTTTTATAAAAGTAATCTTTTTTAACAAAATATTAATAAAATGTTTAAAAATTTCATTGCTTATGTCTAAAATTATATTATTGAACATTTTTACTTCGCGCAAGAGCTATTAAATCTTATATTTGCAAAATTTTAATGCCAAAAAATATCATTTTGGCAGAAATCAGAAAAACAGATAAAATCATAACGCACTAAAAAACAATGTTTAGTGTTTGAGGTCTAGAATAGAAGACTGAACAAAATAAATAGAAACAAACAGATGAAAGCAGGAATTGTAGGATTGCCAAATGTTGGAAAATCAACATTATTTAATTGTTTATCTAATGCAAAAGCGCAGAGTGCGAACTTTCCGTTTTGTACAATCGAACCTAATATTGGTGTTGTAAACGTTCCAGATCCAAGAATCAACAAATTAGAGGAATTGGTTAAACCAGAGCGCGTTCAAATGGCAACTGTTGATATCGTTGATATTGCAGGTTTAGTGAAAGGTGCGAGTAAAGGTGAAGGCCTTGGAAACCAGTTTTTAGGAAACATTAGAGAGTGTAATGCTATCATTCACGTTTTGCGTTGTTTTGACAATGATAATATTGTACACGTTGACGGAAACGTAAACCCAATTCGTGACAAAGAAACGATTGATATCGAATTGCAGTTAAAAGATTTAGAAACAATCGAAAAACGTTTGGAGAAAGTAAAACGTGCTGCAAAAACAGGAAATAAAGAAGCTCAGGCAGAAGAAGCTTTGCTAAACAGAATTAGAGAAGCTCTTTTGCAAGCGAAATCTGCTAGAACAATTGTTCCTCAAAATAATGACGAAGAAGTTTTATTGGAAAGTTTTCAATTGATAACTGCAAAACCAGTTTTATACGTTTGTAATGTTGATGAAAGTTCTGCAGTAAACGGAAATAAATATGTGGATCAAGTTCGTGAATTAGTAAAAGATGAAGATGCTGAAGTAATTGTGCTTTCAGTAGGAGCAGAGGCTGATATCACAGAATTGGAAAGCTACGAAGAGCGTCAGGTGTTTCTTGAAGATATGGGATTAGAAGAGCCAGGAGCTTCAGTTTTAATTCGTGCAGCTTATAAATTATTAAAACAGCAAACTTACTTTACAGCTGGTGTAAAAGAAGTTCGCGCTTGGACTATTCCAATTGGAGCAACTGCACCACAAGCAGCTGGAGTTATCCACACTGATTTCGAAAAAGGATTTATCCGTGCAGAGGTAATTTCATATGACGATTACGTTCACTACGGTTCTGAAGCAAAAGCAAAAGAAGCTGGAAAATTCAGAGTGGAAGGAAAAGAATATATCGTGAAAGATGGTGATGTAATGCATTTCCGTTTTAACGTTTAGTCTTTTTATAAAAAATAGAAGAAGAACAAAGAATAAAGACTAAAACTGCTGGAGAGATTCAGCAGTTTTTTTATGCTTAAAATGAATAATCACAAAGTTTGTCATCCTGAGGAACGAAGGATCACACACGAAACTCTACAAAGATTGGCGATTTGGATTGTGGAAATTCTAGTGTGATCCTTCGTTCCTCAGGATGACAAAAACAAGAATGATAATCCGTTTAAATCCGCGCTTTCGCGAAAGCGAATCAGTAAAATCCGCGTGCTATTTTTAGCAAGTAAATTTTTTGGCTCAAAAATTGGTTACAGAAAAAATAACCAATTACTAATCTAAAATCAACCAATTAAAATGCTAAAAAAATCATTCAAAATTCTGGGCTGGACGCTTTTCGGAATCTTTAGTTTTCTTGCCCTTTATATTTCTTCTGTTTTGATTATTTCTAAAATTACAGTCAATTCAGATATCGCAAAAGTCGAAGAACAAGACGCAATTCCAATTTACATTCTTTCAAATGGAGTTCATACCGATATTGTAGTTCCCGTAAAAAATGAAATAAAAGATTGGAGAAACGAAATTCAATTCAATCAGACGCAATCAAAAGATTCGGTGATGAATTATATTGCTTTTGGCTGGGGAGATAAAGGTTTTTATTTGGAAACGCCAGAATGGTCAGATTTAAAAGCAAGTACAGCGTTCAAAGCCGCATTTGGAATCAGTTCGTCTGCTGTGCATGCAACATTTTTTAAAAACTTAAGAGAAGGCGATGACTGCAAACGTATTTTGGTGTCAAAAGAAAATTATCAAAACTTAGTCAATTATATTTCCAATAGTTTTAGTGATCCAATTCATCCACAATGGATTGAAGGTCACAGCTACGGGAAAAAAGATGCTTTTTATGAAGCCAAAGGAAGTTACAGTCTTTTTTATACATGCAATACTTGGGCAAATAATGCTTTAAAAGCAGCGAATCAAAAAGCAAGTTTATGGACGGTTTACGATAAAGGGATTTTTTGTCATTATAAATAATTTTTGGTGTGAAGCCCCCTAAGTGACAGTTAGAGTGTCGTTTATTTGACTTACCAATATTAAATCTCAATGAGATTATTCCGTTAGGGATTAAATATCATATATGGGAAAAATATAAAAACCAACGAAAATCCAAGAAGTAACGAATTTTCATTAATGCTTAAATTTGAATGAATATCAAAAGATCAGCAAATGAAAAATCATAATATCTTTTCAAAAACTTGGTATTTATTAAAAACAACATTTTTAGAATTCAATGATGATAATGCCATAAAGCTAAGTGCGGCATTATCTTACTATACCATTTTTGCGTTGCCTCCTTTATTGATTATTATAATTACCATTTGTGGCTTCTTTTTTGGGGAAGAGGCAGTCACAGGTCAGTTATATGGTCAGATAAATCGATTGGTTGGAAATAATGCTGCAGTACAGATTCAGGAGGCAATCAAGAATGTTCAATTATCAGACAGTAATGTCTTTGTTACCGTATTTGGGATTGTAATGCTTTTAATTGGGGCATCTGGGGTTTTTGCAGAAATTCAGAGCTCTATCAATTATATTTGGGGGCTTCGCGCAAAACCTAATAAAGGTTTGAAGAAATTCATTCAAAACAGATTGATGTCTTTTTCCATGATTGTTTCAGTTGGATTTTTAATGCTGGTCAGTTTAATAGTCAATGCTACACTCGACGTTTTAAATGCACGTTTAAAACTCTATTTCCCAGACACAACAGTTTACTTTTTTTATGTGGTTAATTTGGTAATTGTTTTTGCCAGTATAACATTGCTTTTTGCTATTATATTCCGAACTTTACCTGACGGAATCATCAAGTGGAAAGATGCTTTTATTGGAGCATCAAGCACTGCGATTTTATTTATGATAGGTAAATTTGCAATTGGAGTATACTTAGGAAATTCGACTGTTGCAAGCGTTTACGGTGCAGCGGGTTCTGTAATTATAATTTTGGTTTGGGTATATTATTCGGCCATTATTTTATATTTTGGAGCAGAATTTACTAAAGTCTATGCAAAAGCTTTCGGCGGAAGTATTTCACCAAATGATTATTCTGTAGAAATACAAAAAGAGATTTTTGAAATAGAATCTTAAACCAATTATAAAACAACAAATACCACAAATATGAAAATAGTAGCCTTTGGAGGAAGTAACAGTAAGCAGTCAATCAACAAACGTTTAGCAACCTACGCATCTAGTTTGTTTGAAAATGCAGATGTTGAAGTTTTAGATCTTAATGATTTTGCAATGCCAGTTTTCAGCGTAGATCTTGAGAAAGAAATTGGTCAGCATGAAGTAGCACAAGCATTCTTGAATAAACTTAAAGGAGCTGATATTCTAGTGGTTTCGATGGCAGAGAATAATGGAAATTATTCTGTTGCTTTCAAAAATGTTTTCGATTGGAGCTCTCGCATCGAAAAAGACGTTTTTCAACACAAACCCATGTTATTATTGGCAACTTCTCCAGGAGGTCGAGGAGGCGCATCTGTTTTAGGAATTGCACAGAATCTTTTCCCTCGTTATGGTGCTGAAATTAAAGGAAGTTTCTCATTACCAGCATTTGGCTCGAATTTTGATTTACAAGAAAATAAAATATCTAATCCTGAATTAGATCAAGAACTGAAAGACATTATTAAATCAAATTTTTAAATGCCACAAAAAAAGATTGCCCTTGTTTTCCTTTTATTAAATAGTATTTTCATCAATTTTACTTTTGCTCAAAAGATTAATGAAGTTGATAAAATAGTTGCAAAATACCCAAAAAGCTTTGATAGCACTGAAAAATTAGCCGACAGAATCGAAAAAGATTTTGATTCGGATTATGATCGTGCGCGTGCTATTTACAGTTGGATTGCTTTCAATATAAGATACGATTACAATGCCTATTTGAATCCGCCAAGAGTGCAAGGTTTCAGTTATTCTTCAGAAGCAGAAAAACAGCGAAAAATAAAACAGCTGAATGATAATTTAGTTCAGAAAGCTTTTAAATCTAAAAAAGCAGTCTGTGAAGGTTTTACGGCTTTGTATCAGCATTTGGCTTCCTTGGTGGGAATTAAATGCGAAATCATTCGTGGAGATTCTAAAATTTCAGTAAGAGATATTGGAAGAAAAACCACTTCATCCAATCATGCTTGGAATATGGTTTTGATTGATAAAAAATGGCGTCTTCTAGATGTAACATGGGGGCAAGGCTATTATGACAGCAGCAAAGGCAGAATGGTCAATGATTTTAATCCTGCTTATTTTGATACAGATCCAGATTATTTCTTTGCGAAGCATTTTCCTGATTCAGGTTCTTATTTGGGAAACAGATTAAGCAAAGAAGATTTTCTTAATGGACCTTTGATTTATAATACGACAATCGAAAAAGATTATAAAATTAAATCCCCTGATTCTGGGATAATTGAAGCACGAAATGGTGATAGAATTACAGTAGAAATCAAAAATCTTTCGAAATCGAATCAGGTTTTTTATTTGAATAAATATAATAAAGCTGTTAAGGTTCAAAACCCAAAAGAGAAGCGAGGAGGTTTAGAATTTCAGATTCAAATTGATAGTAATATAGGTGATTACATTACTGTTTTTGTAGACGGAAATAGTGTTGTTTCTTTTAAGATAGTTTAAAAATAATGGATTAAGAATCCGGCAATTTTCATCTTTTCTGAAATTGACGTATCTTAGCAAGAATGATCCGAATTTGAATGCTATGGAAACAACTTTTCTGAAATCAATCTTAGACAATGATTTCTACAAATTTACAATGCAGCATGCTGTAATTAAACTTTTTCCAAAAGCAAAAGTTCGTTATGGTTTTATAAACCGTGGAAAACATATTTTTCCGGAAGGTTTTGCCGATTTACTTCGAAATTCTGTCGATGCAATGGCAGATCTTCGTTTAACAAAAGAAGAAAAGAACTATCTCGCCCATTATTGTCCCTATCTCGATCCTACGTATTTAGATTTTCTGCAAGGATATAGCTTTGATCCGTCTGAAGTTCAGATTAGTCAGGAAGGATCAGAAATAAAAGTTACCGTTGAAGGATTTTGGTACAGAACCATTTTGTGGGAAGTACCGTTAATGGCTTTGATTTCGGAACTTTTTTATAAATCCAACCACTTAATTCGTTTAAATGATGAAGCGGTAAAAAGTCTTACGAAAGAAAAAATAGAGAATTATAATAAACTTGGAGTTTCTATTTTAGAGTTTGGAACCAGACGACGCCACTCTTATGATGTGCAGAATCTTGTAAATGAGACTTTGCGTACTTATGGCGGGCAGAGCTTCATTGGAACCAGCAATGTACATTTTGCAATGGTCAATAATCGGAGACCTCTAGGGACGCACGCTCACGAATGGTTTATGTTTCATGCCGCGCAATATGGTTTTAAAATGGCAAATTCGATAAGCCTGGAACATTGGACACAAGTTTACGGCGGCGATCTCGGAATAGCTTTAACAGACACTTATACTACCGAAATATTTTTCAATCAGTTTGATAAAAAATATTCTAAACTTTTTGATGGCGTCCGACATGATAGTGGTGACCCAATTGAATTTGCTCAAAAAGTGATTTCGCATTACATAAAAATGGGAATCGACCCAAAATCAAAAGCTATTGTTTTTTCTGATTCTTTAAATTATGATAAAGTAAAAAAGATTGTCGATTTCTGTCAGGACAAAATAAAAATGTCTTTTGGAATAGGAACAAATTTTACTAATGATGTTGGGCTTCCTGCAATGAATATGGTTATAAAATTGACCGATACAAAACCCGATAATCTACATTGGCAGGGTGTTGTGAAACTTTCTGACGAGAAAAATAAAAATACGGGAACGCCCGAAATGATTGCTTTAGCAAAAGAAGTGCTAGGAATCAAATAATATTTTTTGCTGAAAAAGCAGTTTTTAGATCCTTTCAGCGCCCTTTTTACTTTAAAATCAATTTAAATAGATTTTAAACTGTTATTATTCATAACAAAAAGAAAATACGCTTTCATTTTTTGCTAAGAAATGGTACATTAGCAAAAAATCCCAAAATCATATATGCTAGAGCAAAATCAATATACCGAAGATAATATTCGTTCGCTTGATTGGAAAGAACATATCCGTATGCGTCCTGGGATGTATATCGGAAAACTTGGAGACGGATCTGCGCCGGATGATGGTATTTACATTCTTCTAAAAGAGGTTTTAGACAACTGTATCGATGAGTTCGTAATGGGCTCTGGAAAAACTATTGAGGTAAGTATCAAAGAAAAGACGGTTACCGTTCGGGACTACGGACGAGGTATTCCCTTAGGAAAAGTGGTCGATGTAGTTTCGAAGATGAATACGGGAGGAAAGTATGATACAAAAGCTTTCCAGAAATCAGTAGGTTTGAATGGAGTTGGAACAAAAGCAGTAAATGCACTTTCGACTTATTTCCGCGTAGAATCGGTTCGTGATGACAAACAAAAAGCGGCAGAGTTTTCAGCTGGTAATTTAGTTTCCGAAGAAGATATTATAGAAACAACAAAACGTAAAGGAACGAAAGTAACTTTTACGCCAGACGAAACAATTTTCAAAAACTTTAAATTCCGTTTAGAATATGTAGTGAAAATGGTTAAAAACTATTGTTATCTAAACAATGGTTTGACGATTATTTTCAATGGAGAAAAATACTATTCAGAAAACGGACTTCGTGATTTGTTGGAAGAGACTATCAGTGAAGAAGATTTAGAATATCCAATTATCCATTTGAAAGACCACGATATTGAGGTGGCATTGACCCATAGTAAAACCCAATATAGCGAAGAATATCACTCTTTTGTAAACGGTCAGAACACAACACAAGGAGGAACGCACTTAGCGGCGTATCGTGAAGCGGTTGTAAAAACAATTCGAGAGTTTTACAATAAGAATTTTGATGCGTCAGATGTTCGAAAATCGATTGTAAGTGCGATTAGCATTAAAGTAATGGAACCGGTTTTTGAGTCTCAGACCAAAACAAAATTAGGTTCTACCGATATGGGTTCTGATGACGGAACACCAGCGGTTTCTGTTCGTACTTTCGTTAACGATTTCATCAAAACGAAACTGGATAATTACCTGCATAAAAATCCGCCAACAGCCGAAGCGTTATTGCGTAAAATTCTTCAGGCAGAACGCGAGCGAAAAGAATTGTCAGGAATTAGAAAATTAGCAACAGATCGTGCTAAAAAAGCCAATCTTCACAATAAAAAATTAAGAGACTGCCGAGCGCATCTTCCAGATACCAAAAACCCTAGAAACTTAGAAAGTACGCTTTTTATTACTGAGGGAGATTCGGCTTCTGGATCAATTACAAAGTCACGTGACGTAAATACACAAGCGGTTTTCAGTTTACGTGGTAAACCTCTGAATTCATACGGAATGTCTAAAAAGATTGTGTATGAAAATGAAGAATTCAACTTATTGCAAGCAGCGCTTGATATCGAAGACGGATTAGAAAAACTGCGTTACAACAACATCGTAATCGCAACCGATGCCGATGTCGACGGAATGCACATTCGTCTATTATTGATTACGTTTTTCCTTCAATTTTTCCCTGAGTTAATCAAAGAAGGCCATTTGTATATCTTACAGACACCACTTTTCAGGGTTCGAAATAAAAAAGAAACCATTTATTGTTATTCTGAAGAAGAAAGAAAAGATGCCATCGAGAAATTAAAGCCAAAACCAGAAATCACGCGATTCAAAGGTTTAGGAGAGATTTCTCCAGATGAGTTCAAAAACTTTATTGGAGACACCATTCGCCTTGATCCGGTTATGATGGATAAACATACTTCGATTGAGCAGCTGTTATCTTTCTATATGGGTAAAAATACCCCAGACAGACAAGATTTTATTATCAAAAATCTTAAGGTGGAGATTGATGAGCTTGAAGAGGTTTAAAAAGAAAAGAATTACAGAAGAATTTTTTAGTATTTATACTGAACAAAATATATGAAAGACGAAGAAGACGATAACATAATTCCAAACGACGACGAGAATAATTCAGAGGAAAATCTGGATAACATTCAGGATGGCGATGATGATGTGATTGATGGTGAAGGAAAACATTTCGAAGGTGCACATTTTTACGAAAATCAAGAAGAAGAAGGCGAAGACGTTATTACTAAAGTAACGGGAATGTATAAAGACTGGTTCTTGGATTATGCTTCGTACGTAATTTTGGAACGTGCAGTTCCTGCTATCGAAGACGGATTCAAGCCTGTTCAGCGTCGTATTATGCACTCTTTAAAAGAGTTGGATGATGGTCGTTATAATAAAGTTGCCAATGTTGTTGGTCACACCATGCAGTATCACCCACACGGAGATGCGAGTATTGGTGATGCCATGGTACAAATCGGTCAGAAAGACTTATTGATTGACTGTCAAGGAAACTGGGGAAATATCTTAACTGGTGATGGTGCAGCAGCACCCCGTTATATTGAGGCACGTTTATCCAAATTTGCTTTGGAGGTTTTATATTCTCCAAAAATTACAGAATGGGGACTATCTTATGATGGTCGAAAAGCTGAACCAATTAATCTTCCTGTAAAATTCCCATTGCTTTTAGCACAAGGAGCAGAAGGTATTGCGGTTGGACTTTCTACAAAAGTGCTTCCTCATAATTTTAACGAATTAATTGACGCGTCGATTAAAATCTTAAAGGGGAAGTCATTTACGCTTTATCCAGATTTTGCCACAGCTGGTATTGCCGACGTTTCGAATTACAACGACGGAATGCGTGGCGGACGTGTGCGTGTGCGTGCTAAAATTTCGCAATTAGACAAAAATACTTTGGTAATTACGCAGATTCCGTTTTCTACCAATACATCGAGTTTGATTGATAGTATTTTGAAAGCCAATGAAAAAGGGAAAATCAAAATCAAGAAAATTGAGGACAACACCGCCGCTGATGTTGAGATTTTAATTCATCTTTTCCCGGGAGTTTCGCCAGACAAAACAATCGATGCTTTGTTTGCGTTTACAGCCTGTGAGACTTCAATTGCACCTTTAGGATGTGTAATTGAAGATAATAAGCCGTTATTTATTGGTGTTTCACAAATGTTGAAGATTTCAACTGAAAGAACGGTTGATTTGCTTAAACAAGAACTTGAAATTCAATTAGAAGAATTAAAAAATAAGTGGCATTTCTCTACTTTAGAAAAAATCTTCATTCGTGAAGAAATGTATATTGACTTCAAATTATATGGAGATAGAGAATCACTTTACAAATATTTATACGACCGTTTTGAGCCTTTCAAAAAATCATTTGTTAGAGAAATCAACGATGACGATTTACAAAGACTGACTCAAATTCCGATGATTCGTATTACTCGTTTCGACTCTGATAAAGCAGATGAATTAATCTCTAGATTAGAAGAGGAAATGAAAGAGGTAGAATACAATTTGGAGCATCTTACCGATTTTGCCATTGCTTACTTTACCAAACTGAAAGAGAAATATGGAAAAGGGCGAGAGCGTAAAACAGAACTTCGCGTATTTGATAACGTTGAAGCTACAAAAGTAGTTTTAAGAAACACAAAACTATACGTAAACCGCGAAGAAGGTTTCGTAGGAACTAGTTTAAAGAAAGATGAATACGTAGGCGACTGTTCTGATATTGACGATGTTATCGTGTTTTTACGAGACGGAACCATGATGATTACAAAAGTTGATGCCAAGACTTTTATCGGAAAAGATATTATACACGCAGCGGTATTTGATAAAAACGATAAACGCACGATTTATAATATGATGTATCGTGATGGTAAGTCAGGTCCGTCTTATATAAAACGTTTTAATGTTACAGGTGTAACACGCGATAAAGCCTACGATTTAACGAATGGAACAAACGGTTCTCAGGTAGTGTATTTTTCGCATAATCCTAATGGAGAAGCCGAGGTTGTGACTATTTTGCTTCGTCAGGTTGGAACGATTAAGAAACTGAAATTCGATATTGATTTCGCTAAGTTAGCTATTAAAGGGCGTGGTTCTAAAGGAAATTTAGTAACCAAATATCCAATCAAAAAAATCGAATTAAAAGAAAAAGGAATTTCGACTTTACTGCCAAGAAAAGTTTGGTTTGATGATACCGTAAAACGTTTAAATGTTGATGCAAGAGGAGAATTATTAGGAGAATTTAAACCAACGGATAAAATCTTAGTCATTAGTCAATCAGGGAAATTGAAAGTAGTCATTCCAGAATTATCAACTCATTTCGATGAAGACATGATTGTATTGGAAAAATGGAATCCTAAAAAACCAATTTCAGCAATCTATTATGATGGAGAAAAAGAACGTTATTTCTTGAAACGTTTCTTGGTAGAAAATGAAGGAAAAGAAGAAAGTTTCATTACTGATCATCCAAATTCGCAGTTAGAAATCGTTTCGACTGATTATCGTCCAGTGGCACAATTGGTTTTCGCCAAAGTAAAAGGTGTTCAAAAAGACGATCTTCATATTGATGTAGAAGACTTTATAGCCGTAAAAGGTTTCAAAGCTTTAGGAAATCAATTGACGACTGATAAATTAAGACAGGTGAATTTATTAGAGCCGCTTCCTTATGAAGAACCAGTTGAAGAAGTTCCGGAAAAACCGGAAATTCCAGAAGATGATCCTGTTGAAACAGAATTAGACGACGATGGACAAATAGGCCTAGTTTTAGAATAAAAATAAAAAAAACGCTAAGATTAATTAATTTCTTAGCGTTTTTTATATAAATTATTGAGATCTAATTTTAAATTGAAAGGGCTTCTTCTTTAATCCATTTTACTTCGTTGTTTTCAATAACTACTGAAATAGTATCACCATCTTTGACTTCTCCGGAAATTATTTTCTTAGCTAGAGGCCTTCTTAAATGCGTTCTGATAATGGTTTTAATTGGTCTTGCTCCATATTTGGCATTATAGCCGTTTTCTGCAAGATAGAGTTTTGCTTCTATCGGAATTTCGACTTTAATATTAATGTTTTTCAATAAGTCTGTAAATTCTTTTTTGAGGTGTATCTCGAAAATCTTTAATGCATTTTCTTTGCTGATAGGCGCAAAAGGTATAATTTCGGTTAAACGTCCTAAAAATTCTGGTCTGAAATAATTTGCCATAATTTCCATTAGAGAATTTGAAGTAGGAATTTCACCATTATTAAAAGTAGTGACGATATGATCTGCACCAATATTTGAGGTAAAAAGAATAATGGCATTTGAAAAATCGCCTTCTTTGCCTAAACGGTCATGCAGTTTTCCTTCGTCCATAATCTGAAGAAAAACATCAAAAACAGAAGGATGTGCTTTTTCAATTTCATCAAATAAAACAATAGAGTAGGGCTTTTGCCTAATTTTATTGACTAACAAACCTCCCTCTTCATACCCGACATAGCCTGGAGGTGCCCCGTACAACAAAGCCGCAGAATGTTCTTCTTTAAATTCAGACATGTCAAAACGAATAATAGCATTTTCATCTTGAAAAAGAAATTCCGCTAAGCTTTTTGCTAATTCTGTTTTTCCAGTTCCTGTTGGTCCTAAAAAGAAAAATGATGCAATTGGCTGTCCAGCTTTGCTTAATCCCGAACGTGATTCGAGAATAGATCCTGAAACAGTTGCAATACAATGATCCTGGCCAATTACCCTTTTTCTCAAAACGTCTTCAATAGTATTTAGTTTTTGTTTCTCTTCTTCTTTAAGTTTTCCTGCAGGAATGCCAGTGAAATAAATCAGCTTTTAGCTTCTGTAGAGCAACAGGCAAGAGAAAGCAGTTTTTCTAAAAATAATGATCCTTACATAATGATTAAGCCAAAGATTGACGAATCTTTAGGAAAGTCATTTGCTATACATTATTGGTCAACTTGTGCAGAAGAAGGAAACGATATCAAAGCAGGAACTGTTTTAGAATCGAAAGACGATTTGCTGTTTGTAAGTAAAGAGGCAGTTTTGGTTACTAATACTGTGGGCGGAATGAATAAGCAGAATAATAAAGACCGTATTTTGGCTTATAGAAATGCTTTACTTACTCGTGGCAGAATTGTAACATTTGCGGATATAAAAGCGTTTGGATTTAATCATTTTAAAAGTTGTCTAACAGATATTAGAATAGAGAAAGGAACACGAAAAGAAATTTCTGTAAAAGCAGGTTTTAGTAGAACGGTAGATATTTATTTAAAAATAAATGCAACAGAAAGAAATTATCTATCAGCTACAGAATGGGATTATTTATGCGAAAGTTTTATAAAGAACTTAAAAAATAGATCATCAAACGTATTTCCTTACCGACTTTTCATTGAAGAATAAAAAAATAAAAACCGCCGAAAAAGATCTTTTTCGGCGGTTTTGTTTAATTGGGGTTTTATTTTGGTTTTACTGGTATTTCTTGTCCGTGAGCGTTTTCATAAAAGCAACAAGAGCTTTTTCCTCTTTTACAGTTAAATTCAGTTTGTCAAAAGGAAGTGTCTGGTTTTCTACTTCATAGCCTAAACCAATTCCGCCGCCTTTATTGTAAAAAGAAACCACTTCTTCCAGCGTTTTAAAAACTCCGTTATGCATGTACGGAGCTGTAACAGCCGAATTTCTAACCGTTGGTGTTTTAAAAGCACCAACCAATTGTGGCATTTTATTGTATATGTAACGGCCTTTATCTGGACTTAAAGATTTTCCTGAAGGCTCATTTGGAGTTCCGATAACTTCGTGTTCGGTTTTGGAATAACTTGGCGGAACCGTTCCGTTAAATAAAGGTGTAAAATGGCAGGTGGCACATTTTGCTTTTCCCATAAATAGGTTCATTCCTTCGATTTCCTCATTGTTCAGAACATTTTTATTTCCTCTCATGTATTGATCAAATCGAGAATCAAAAGAATTTAAAGAACGCACATAGCTCGCAATAGCATTTTGAATCTGCCAAGCTTCAGGTTTTGAGGTTTTTGGAAAGGCTTTTTTGAATAGTTTTACATATTCTTTATCAAGCTGAATTTTAGCATGAATATTTTCCATAGAACCATGCATTTCATCTTTATTCTGGATCACATCAACACTCTGTTTTTCTAAATCTAATTGACGCATATCCCAAAATTGAGCATTTTGCAGAGAGGCATAGGTTAGAGTAGGAGTGTTTCGGGGTAAATTCTTTCCCGTTAATGAAACATTAGTTTTTAAGCCATCAGTAAAAGCTTTTTCTGGATTATGACAAGTCGCACAGCTTCTGTCATTATTTTTGGAAAGACTTCTGTCATAAAATAATTTTTCGCCTAGAACAGCTTTTTCTTTAGTAAAAGCATATTCTTTAGAAAGTACAAAAGCATTTACGTCAAAGGCATCTTTGTCGAATAAAGTTTCAATTGTTGGTTTTAGCGGACTGCTTTTCTTTACATCTTTAATGTTTTCTTCTTTCTGAAAAGTTTTCAGTTTTTTCGAAATCGGATTTAGATATTCAGTTATAAATACTGCACGATTAAAAGCATTGAAATTATTATTTTCAGTGCAGTATTTTTGTGCATTTTTGGTTAACTCTCTTAATTCAGATACCGATTTATTATCAGCATCAATCTTTTCAAGTGTTTCTGGAATTGAGATTAAACTTTGGCTGGCTTCTGGAATTGAAGATTGCAAAATCGGACTATCAAAACCCGTAATTCCTAAGGCAATCACTCTAAAAACATTCTGCTGTATAGCATCTAAAACGTAATCATCACTTACAGTTATAGCTTCAAATGTACTTTCTAATTGTTTTATATTCGATTGAAAAATATGCAATTCTCTCGCTAAATCTTCTTTACTTTCTGGATTGTATTCAGGATAAATCATTTCTTCCATAACCTGAAAGCCATGAGGTTCAAAAGAGCGGTTTTCTTCCAACTCCATTTCGTCAAGAGCGGGACCATTCATAAATCGGGCGGTTTCAGGAATAAAATATTCAATTGCCCATTCGACTTTTTTATATGCCAGACGTGATTTTTTAAATTGTTCGACAATTTCTTTCTGTGAAGAATTGCTTTTTACAAGCTTTTGAAAATGAGTAATTTCATTGCTAAGTTTACTTAAATCGACAAGTAGTTCTTGTTTAACTGTAGGTTTTGAAGCTTCGCTTTCTTTGCATGAAAAGAAAAAAGAAAGCAGTAGGAATAGAAAAGTAAGATATTTTAATTTCATAGTGGTGTTGTAATAGAAACAACCCTTATCGGAAAATAAGGGTTGTCAATAAGCTTTTGTTAGAAATTATTAGCGCTGCACGTTTCTAATAATTACAGTTTGCCCTCCCTCTTTGTTAGTTTGAGTTCCTGAACCGTCTGCATTTTTAAATGCATCGCTCTGCCAAGTATGAGGGTGAATATTTACCGTGAAAGTATCTGGAACACCAATGATATCTGAAATGTCTTGCATGGCTCCAAATTCCCAGCTTCCAAATCTCATTTCGCCAGTTTGGTTATAAAGTGTGTTCCAAGCTGTATCTGTTCTTTTGTGATTCATGTTTAACCACGGTTTATTTTGTTTTGTAGCAATATTGTATTGCCAAATGTATGAATCGTGTTTTGCATCTGCATAATAGCTGTCGCCATCTTCCTGAATGTAAACATAGTTTTCAGTTACGCATAAGTTATCTGGATTGATGATTCCAGTTCCAGGAGTACTGTCACCTTCAACAGCCAATTCTAAAGTTCCTTTTAATGGGTTTGTTGCGTCTAATTTTACTTTATAAACTCTTCCCCACATGGTATATCCTTCAACAGGAGCATTGTTAGTTGCCTGACCAGTTGCAGTAAAATAGATTTCTCTATTGTTGCTTGCGCTTCCTTTTCTGTAATCTACGTCTTCAACTCTTGAAAAACGAATTGCTTTTAAATCATTAACCGTTGTATTGATTACAGCACCAGTTAAGTTTTTAGCATTTGGAATTTCAACAAATTCAACTGGGTATGAATTGTTTAAAGTCATAGTAGTTTCAACTTGATTTCCATCAGTTCTTTTTAAAGCGTATAATTTTCCGTTAGATAAATCACCAACTGTACTTACATACATAATCAGCTGGCCGGCGCTTACGTGAGAAGTTGCATAAGACTGATCTTCACCGATTAAAATAACTGTTTTTCCAGGATAAGCCTCTTTTGGAAGCGGAACTGCGTTTTCCATACTTGCTTTTCCTAAAGCTGGTAAAACTCTATCTGTTCTAGCTTTATCGGAAGATAATCCAAGAGGATTAATTCCGTGAACCATGCTTTCTTGACCGCTTTCTCCGGCAGTTAAAAAGATTGGTCCAAATCCGTGGATTTCTGGAGTTGCCAAAGTAGCAGAACATAAACGAGTTAGGCCTCCAACACCATCAACGATATAATCTCCTTTTACAGGTTTGAAAGTTTTATCTAAATATACTCTAGATACAGATTGGATAATTTCGTGGTTGGTAATCATAATGTATCCATCACCATTTGGGTCTTTCATTAATCCGGCACCGTCTGGCTGTGCTCCGTAAACAAAAGAAGGTGAATTTGGAAGAATATCTGCACTTGTAATTAAAGTACTGATTTTTAAGTTTTCAAAACCTGTTTGAGCATACACAAAAGGAGGTACTTTTGAATGTGAAGTAAAATCGATACTTGCGTTTACATCGTTTTTTGAATCTTTGTCATCATTTTGACAGCTTATTGCAGAAAAACCTGCAAGTCCAAGCAAGGTAATTGATTTTAAAAAGTTAGCTTTCATAAAGTGTTTTTTATTTTTTTGATTAAGGCAAAGCTATCTCTCTAAAACAAAGTACACGTTATGTTAATTTTTTCTTAATGCTAATAAATCTAAGTCTTGTATTATGAAATGGTAAATTGAAGGTTTTGAATGTAAATTTAAGATTGATAAAAAAAAATTAATATTTAAAAAGCTGATTTAAGCTGACCTCTTTTTTTTCTCTTAACTTCTTCACAATCTTAAGAAAAGCAATCGCTGTTATATAAGCATCTCCCAAAGCGGTATGACGATCTTTTTTTGAAATATCAAATTTATCGGCTAAGTCATCTAAGGTATAATGATCTTTTCGTTCAAATAAATGCGACTGAATCAAAGTCTTTTTATACAAATAAGCCGTATCTAAAGTTTTGTTTTGCAATTGCGGAAGTCCATTGCGCTCTAAAGCTCTATTGATCATCGTAACATCAAAAATGGTATGATGTGCAATAATTATAGAATCTCCTAAAAAATCTAAAAACTGCTTTAAAGCTTCTAGTTCAGTCGGGCGTTTAATAAGCAGATCTTTTAAAATACCATGAATCTGAGCGGTAGATTTGTCATAATGGTCTTGTTCCAAATAAACCTCAAAACTTTCCTGAACATTAATAATTCCGTTTTGAAGAACCAGTGCGCCAATACACAAAATACGATCATTATCGTAGTCAAATCCTGTAGTTTCGGTATCTAAAACCACAAAACGAGTTTCTTCGATCGTAATATTTTCGTGGAATAGATTGCTTTCTTCTTTCTTCCAAAAATTGAATAAACTCATTATTATACCAGATTTGAGATGTTAAAACGTACTGAAATAAGTTCCTGAAGTTCTTTAATCGTTTTAAAAGTGCGTTTCAGTTTAATTTTTTCCATTTTGGTTAAAGATTCCAATTCGATAAACTGACCCGAATCATGATGCAACAATCCTTGTTTCGTTCTGAATTTTAATAACGCTTTAAACGAATACGAACATGATAAATATAGCTCTCTATTGTTTGGTTCCAATTCTGCCAGTTTCTCAAAACGCTCTGCCGTATTACTGATTCCTTTTACCGAATGAGATAAAATTAAAACACGTGCTGCGTCGGTTAAAGGCATTAAAGCTCTTCGTTTAATGTCAAAGTTATCCTTGTTAGCTCCGTCTTGCTCTACTAAAAACTGTCTAAAGAAACCAGTTGGAGAAGGACTTTGTAAAGCACCGCTTACCAAATGCATATAAAAAATCGGATTTGCTTTTAAATCTTCAAAAATATAATCGGACAATTGATTTGCCACTTCGCTATCTCCGTAAGTTAAGCTGTAATCAAAGAAAATAAACGACAATAAGACTTCATTTTTACCAGGATTGGTAATCCAATGGCGCACATGACTTTTCCATTCATCCAAACTCATGCACCATTTTGGATTCGAAGCCATCATTTCGGCAGGACAATAATCGTAACCAATTTCAAAAAGACCTTTATTGACAAGTCCAGCAAATTTTAAGAAATAGATTTTAGTTTCATCTCTGAAAACTTCATTGACATTTTCGTACACAATGGCATTATCCTGATCCGTATGCAGCATCTGTTCACCACGTCCCTGACTTCCAAGTGCCAGCCAAGCAAATTTTACAGGTGGCGGACTGCTCATTTTTTCGATACAAATTTCGATAACTCGAGTTATGCACGCTTCATTCAATTCAGTTATGATTTTGGTAATCAGAGTCATCGGAATGTTTTGATCCAAATAACCTTGTAGCAATTGCATAATTCGGTTTCGGATTGGCTTTATTTCTTTGACTTTTTTAGCACGTTTCAAGGCTTTTATTAAAACGGCTGGATTATTTCCGAGCGCCACCATAACATCGTGTTTTGACAAAATTCCAACTGCTTTTGTATTTACAGTCCCGTCTTTTGTCAAACATAAATGGCTGATATTGCTTTTCATCATCGCCATTTGCGCCTCGGTAACCGTCATTTTTTTCGGATACGTAATAACCGGTTTTGTCATTATTGTTTCGGCAGTTGTCGTTATAGGAAAATCTCCAGTGACAATTTTGTTTCGAAGATCTTTATCCGTCAAAATACCAATCGGAAGCATTTCATCTACAATCAAAATGGCACCGACTTTTTTCTTATTCATGATTTTCGCAATGTCCTTAACAGTTGTTGACGGACTGCAGGTTACGATTTTTTTGGAATATTTGATAGGAGCTAAATCGAAAGAATGATTGCTGGAATGCAAATTTTCATTCAGCTGATCATCACCATATAATTTATCTTTATGGATATCTGAATACGGATTTCGAGTATTCGAAGCATAACTCTCAATCAGGAAATTACCAACATTTCTATTCTCAAGCGCATAGGGTTTAAAAACGGCAATCGGAATGGCATATAGAATGGTTTCTTCATGCGCCACAGCTTCCATAATATAATTTTCTTGTGCCAAAAGCGGACGAAGTCCAAAAATATCCCCTTCATCACACATGTCTAAAACCGTATTTTTAGTGCTTTTTTTCAAAGCTACTGCACCTTTATGAACCACATAAAAAGAGTCGTGAGTTTTGTCATTTTCAGCAAAAATCACAGCATCTTTTTCTTTATATATAATTGAAATCTGCTCAGACAGTTTTTCTAAATCTCTCTGATGCAAAAAATTAAACGGCGGATATCCTTTTAAAAAGTCAGCTACTCTTTGCGAAATGGTATTTTTCATTTGGTTAGATTAAAGTCCTAATGTACTATTTAAAATAGAAATGTAAAAGAAACATTTTTATTTTTTGAGTTGCAAAGAAACAGAGGGACAAAGGGACAAAGGTTTTTTTCCACAGTTTTGTCATCCCGAGGAACGAGGGATCTCCGTAAGTAGCTCCACACTGTATTTCATTTTTAAATAGATTAAAAAAAAAGCTCCAATCTTGGAGCTTTAAATAGTATATAACGAAAGTTTAATCAACTTTATAAACTGTGCCTCGCTGCTTTTCTTCAGAACCAACCAAGCCAAATTCAAAAGTATACGAATCTTTAGAAGTTGTTAGAATCTTCATGCTGATGGCTTTTTCTTCAGCCATATTTTTTGGATGTTTTTTCTGCAGCACATATTCGCAGTCACTTACCCAGCGAATGGTCGCGGTATCTGTTTTTCCTTCAAATGTTTCGATTTCAATATCTTCTTTGCGCTCAAAATAAGTTGTTTTTTTTACGCCATTGACTTCTGTTTCAAATTTGAATTTTCCAGTTTTAAAATCCTTGCAATTGTGTTCGGTATTATAACAAGACACTAAAGCCAGAATCGGTAATAAGAATAGTATTTTTTTCATTTTTTTATGCTTTAAGCTTACAGCTTTTATCATTTCAATTTCTTTAATTCATCATCAGTAAAGTTCTTGATTTCTTTTTCTTTGGCAAACTTTTCGGCATTATAATTTCCTGATTTATTCTTCGGGATCGATAAGCTATTCCATTCGCTGTTTTTCAATTGTTTAGCATAAAAAACAATCTGTCCGACATGATAAGGATAATGTGCTAATTGACGATTTATAGCTTCAATAACCGTATGGCCTTCATTTCTAATGTAAATGATATCTGAAAGCTGTTCGGGTTTTAAGCTTTCCAAAGCATTTTCAAGACAATTCCAGCCTTTATTCCAAACTTCCAAAACTTCTTCTTTAGATTGTAAATCGTTTTCAAATTCGGAATCACGGTTTCGCCATTCTTTCTCGCCGTCAGAAGTTAAAAAATCTGTCCAACGAGAAAGCATATTGCCAGAAATATGTTTTATAATTGTCGCTATACTGTTGGTGTCGTCATTAAAAGAAACAAAAAGCTGTGATGGTTCAAGTTGGTCAATTGCTTTTTCGCCAAGCATTTTATAATATAAAAATTGTTTTTTAACACTTTCTAGGTAAGATTGATCTTCATTCATAATCAAATGATTTTAATGTCATATTTATCTAATAATCCAACAATTCCTTCAGTAGAAAACTGGGCTTTTTTCATCGGATTAAACTCAGGATCAATTTTGTAATTGTATGCGGTTTTAAAGTTAACTCCAGCTAGTTGAGTTTCGTTAAAAATAGCACCGTCAAGATTGCAATTGTCAAAGACAGAACTCGTTAAATTGGTTCCGATAAAAGTTACTTCGCGCACAGAAGAATTGATGAACTTGGTTTTAGGCATTTTTTTATTCGAAAAAAGAGCATAATCCAGAACACAATCTTCAAAATATACTTGAAATAAAAAATCGTCACATTCATTAAAAGCGATTCCGAGAAGTTTACAGTTTTTAAAGGTTACATTTTTTAAGCTCGTTCCAGCCAAACTGGTCATAGATAAATTGCAGTCAATAAATTCGCAGTCAAGGAAAGTATTAGAATTGAAATTGCTGTTGGAAAAATCACAATTTTTAAACACACAATCTTCAAATTCTCGATTGTTTATTCGTTTATCGATATAAACAACTTTTTCAAATGTTTTCTGAATGTGAATTAGACTTTCCATGTTTTATAAATATTAAACCTAACAGGTTTTCAAAACCTGTTAGGTTTGTTGATTGCTTATTTAGTCATTAAAAATACCTTTCATAATGATTTTCAATCCGAAAAAGATCAAAAGCATAGAAGAAAGACAAGCCACAATTCCGATTCCTAAAACAAGATAATGCCAGTTAGTATGCTGATTCATAAAAGCATTATAAATCAATGTTGGGCCAAGAAACATAAGAGGCAGAGCACCTGATAAATATTTCACTCCTTTTTTTAGTAATTCTTTGTTTGTTGCCATGTTTTTAGTTTCAGGTTTTCCTTGTGTCAAGTTTCAAGTTGTTTGACTTGTGTTTAACCGCAAAGGTCGCAAAGTTTTTTTACATTAGAAACTTTAATAAAACGCAAGGTTCGCAAAGCTTTGAAAAAACTTGCGAACCTTGCGTAAACTTTAGCTCCCGATAGCTATCGGGATTGCGATTAAACTAAACGACAAAGCAAAATACTTTTATTTTTTATAATTATCAACAGCATTTCTCACGCTGCCATATTTTTTCAATAGTTCAGAAGCTTCATCATACGAAACCGAAATTTCATCCATAATCATCTTAACGCCTCGATCAACAAGTTTGATATTGCTTAACTGCATATCAACCATTTTGTTTCCTCTCACTTTTCCAAGCTGAATCATAGATGCAGTCGAAATCATATTCAGCACCAATTTTTGTGCAGTTCCAGCTTTCATTCTAGAGCTTCCTGTTACGAATTCTGGTCCGACTACAACTTCAATTGGGAATTGGGCAGTTAAAGCCAACGGACTTCCTGCATTACAAGTAATACATCCTGTTACAATATTGTTTTTATTACAAGATTCTAAACCGCTAATTACATAAGGAGTCGTTCCAGAAGCAGCGATTCCAATAACCACATCGTTTGAATTGATATTATGGTTTTGAAGATCGATCCAAGCATTTGTTGTACTGTCTTCGGCGTTTTCTACAGCACGTCTTATGGCTGTATCACCGCCTGCAATAATGCCATTTACTAAATCAAAAGGAACGCCAAAAGTTGGCGGACATTCTGAAGCATCGACAACACCAAGACGGCCAGAAGTCCCTGCACCAATATAAAACAATCTGCCTCCGAGTTTTAATTTCTCTACAATCTGAGGAATTAAAGCTTCGATTTGTGGCAAAGCTTTTTCTACCGCATAAGGCACAGTTTTGTCTTCTTGGTTTATATTGGATAACAATTCATGAACAGACATTTTCTCTAAATGTTCATATTTTGATGCTTGTTCAGTGGTTTTGGTAAATGTCATTTTATCGTTATTTAGACTCGTCAAAATTAATATATTTTATCTCAATCTTGCAAAGTCTCAGAGATTTAAAATCAATTTTTTTCTTGTGTTTTTTTAGCATAAAGACGCTTTATTCCCATCATTGTTACATATGCTAAAATATTTTTCACAAAGTTTTTTTTAAAGATAAAGTACCAAGTTAGATTTGTTAGAGAGAATAGATAGAATTTTAGCTTTTATTTCTTTAAGGACAGCACGTTTTAGGAGATTTTAGAATCTAGAGTTGACTTATGAATAATTTTTTTGCGTGAGGGATAGGAGCAAATTACCGAATTAATGCGGATAGCCCGACAGCGTCCCGATAAGAGGGCGAATAACCTCAAAGTAAATTTGCCCTCTTATCGGGATGGTGCCACGCCCAGATTATAAAAAGAATGCCAATAGAATTCCGAGAACGATCATAGAAACTTTAGCAATATTGAATTTATGTCCTTCGCTGCTTTCAAAAATAATCGTTGACGAAATGTGAAATAAAATACCAATTACAATTGCTGTTATTTCGGTGTAATATTTGCTTAAAAATGGCAAATATTCAGATGCCACAGTTCCTAGCGGTGTCATGATGGCAAATGTCAGCATGAAAGCAAAAATGGCTTTTTTGTTTAAATCGGCATTGATAAAAAAGGTCGTTAGAATAACCGCAATTGGAAGGTGATGAATGGCAATTCCTATAGCCAAACCGTGATGATGGCTTACTGGAAAACCTTCTAAAAAGGCATGAATGCAAAGACTGGCAAACAATAGCCACGGAATCTGAGACAGTTTTGCATGTCCATGAACATGTCCGTGTTCGGCTCCTTTTGAGAAAAATTCGAGCACGATCTGGAACAAAATTCCGACCATTATAAAGATTCCGATATTATGATTGTGTGATTCGTAAACTTCTGGAAGAAGGTGCATTACGGTTAGAGACAATAAAAAAGAGCCGCTGAAAGCCAGCAGTAATTTTAAATTGGTTTTGTTTTCGGGTTTTATAAACAAAGCCGCGCTATATCCTAAAAGTACAGAAAATAAAGGTAATAAATAGTTCATTTATATTTGTTTAACCGTTGATTCGTTTAATCGTTTTTTGCTTCCGATTAAACGGTTAAACAATTAAACGATTTACCAATTTATTTAAAAATCATGATTAATCTTTCGCTTTCGGTTTTATGGAATTTTTTGAGTTTGTAGTCTCCAAAAATGTCCAGCAGGAAAATTCCGGCTTCGTCCATTAAATCCTGAAAGTCTTTCAAAGTTAGTGCTTTTACTTTTTCTGTAAAATGATATTTTCTGCCTTTGTCCTCAAAATCAATTTCTTTAAAAATATGTCCGTCTTCAACATATCTTTTGATATGAAAATCTATTTCGTCAACCGTTTTTACTTCTTCAGGGACAAGATTTTCAATAACATTTGCCACGTTCATGAAATCGATAACAGCAAAACCATATTCAGATAGGCTTTCTTTAATTGCCTTTAAGGTTGTTAGATTATCATCGTCGCTTTCAAAATAGCCAAAACTGGTGAAAAGGTTAAAAATAGCGTCGAACTTTTCTTCAAAAGGTTCGCGCATATCGTGCACTTTAAAATGCAGTGTTTCGTTACTGTTTTTGCTGGCCTCGGCAATACTGTTTTCAGACAAATCGGCTCCTAAGACATCATAGCCAAGTTGATTTAAATAAATAGAATGACGGCCTTTTCCGCACGCTAAATCCAATACTTTTGCTTTCTCAGGCAAATTAAGGTAATGCGTTAAATTGTCCATGAAAATCTGAGCTTCACGATAATTACGATCCTTATAAAGAATGTGATAATATGGCGTATCAAACCATGAAGAATACCAGTTTTGATTGTCGTCTTCTTGGTTTGGCGTTGATGCGTTATGTTTTTCAGACATTTATTCTATTTCAATTAATTCAAAGTCCGGCAAATTTAGTGTATTTTTGCCGAAAAATAACTATTTCGCTCCGATACGTGTTTATACCAGTATAATAAAATGTTATGGCGATTGGCTTTTTTTAATTGAAAAAAAATGGAAGAAAATTTTAAAATGATTGCCAAATGTTTTTTTGGCTTTGAAGAAATATTAGAAAAAGAATTACGAACACTTGGCGCTCAAGATGTTGAAAAAGGAGTGAGAATGGTAAGCTTTAAAGGAGATAAAGGTTTTATGTACAAAGCCAATTTGTCTTTGCGCACGGCTCTTAAAGTCTTAAAACCAATTTATTCTTTTAGAGCAAATAATGAGCAGGCTTTGTACAAAGGTATTTCGGGTTTAAACTGGTCAAAATATTTAAATGCGAACCAGACTTTTGTGATTGATGCTACGGTGCATTCTACTTATTTCAATCATTCTGAATTTGTTTCTCAGAAATGCAAAGACGCAATTGTAGATCAGTTTAGAGAAAGAACTGGGCAAAGACCAAGTATTGATAAACAATATCCAGATTTGCGCATTAATATTCATATCGATAAAGATCAGGTTTCTGTAGCTTTAGATACATCTGGTGCTTCGCTTCATCAGCGCGGTTATAGAACAGCTACGAATATTGCACCAATTAATGAGGTTTTAGCAGCTGGAATCCTTTTATTGTCTGGATGGGACGGGCAAAGCCATTTCCTTGACCCGATGTGCGGTTCGGGAACTTTCTTGGCAGAAGCGGCTATGATTGCCTGCAATATTCCAGCAAACATCAACAGAAAAGAGTTCGCTTTTGAAAAATGGAAAGATTGGGATAATGATTTGTTTGATACAATTGTGGGTAGTTTAATGAAAAAAACACGCGAGTTTCATTATACGATTAAAGGTTTTGATAAAGCGCCAAGCGCCGTTAGCAAAGCAAAAGATAATATCAGAAATGCCAATTTAGAGGATTATATTAAGGTTTACGAAGAAAATTTCTTTGATACGGAAAAAGAAACAGAAGGAAAACTTCATGTCGTTTTCAATCCGCCTTATGATGAGCGTTTGGATATTCACATGGAAAGATTCTATGCTAATATTGGAGACACTTTAAAGAAAAATTATCCTGGAACAAATGCTTGGTTTATTACAGCAAACCTTGAAGCTTTGAAATTTGTCGGATTAAAACCGTCAAGAAAAATCAAACTTTTCAACGGAAGTCTTGAAGCACGTTTGGTGAAATACGAAATGTACGAAGGAAGCAAGAGAACGAAATTTCAAGTCTAAGTTTCTAAGTTACTAAGGTTCTAAGATGCTTAGAATTTTAGCTAACTAAAAAAGATTAAAGAAAATTTTAAATAATTAAGGTTTCTGTTGTTTAAGATTCAAAGGAAAAACTTAGAATCTTAGCATCTTAGAACCTTAGCAACTCAAAAAAAATGTCAAAACTACAACTACGAGCTTTTTTATATCAATTAGCAGCTTTTGCAATTCTATTTCTTCTATTTAGATATTTGATTGCTTCTTATACAGGATTAACAGGGATTTGGATTCCGATGACAGCATTTGTAATTGGAACTATAATTGGTCCTAAATTTCAAGCTGTGAGAACCAAAGATGGGGAGAAGCTTTTTATGAAATGGCTTTTTATAAAAGGAATCAAAGAAATCGAATAATCTAAAAAAGTATATGAGGAAAATTGGACTTATTGGCGGAATCAGCTGGGTTTCTACATCTGATTATTATACCTTGATTAATAAAGGAATTAATGAAAAACTTGGCGGATTGAATTTCTCTGAGTGTTTGATTTATTCTTTTAATTATGCCGATATTAAAAAGAATAACGATGCCAACGATTGGGATTCAACTTTTAATATGCTTTTGAAAGCTGCGGAAGTTTTAAAATCGGGCGGGGCAGAAGCGATCCTTTTATGTGCCAATACCATGCATCTCATTGCGGATAGATTACAACAAGCAATTGATATTCCTCTTATTCATATTGCAGTAGAAACGGCAATTGAAATTGAGAAAAAACAGCTGAAAAAAGTAGGTCTGTTAGGAACCAAATTTACAATGGAACTAGATTTCTTTAAAGACAAGCTTGCTGAAAAAGGAATTGAAACGATAATTCCCGTAAGTGAAGAAGTAAAAGATTTTATTCATTACACTATCTTTGAGGAATTAGGAAGAGGAATCGCAACGGAAGAAACGAAAAAACGTTATCTAGAAATAGCAAATGAATTGATAAAAAACGGAGCAGAAGGAATCATTTTAGGATGTACCGAAATTCCACTAGTCATAAAAGAAGGAGACTTAAATGTTCCGATTTTTGACACAACTTTAATACATACGCAAGCAGCAATTAATTTTCAATTAACATAGTTTCGAGTTGCTAAGCTACTAAGGTTCTAAGTTGCTTAGTTTCTAAACATCATAAAAAAGGGAAAATTCAAATTGAATTTTCCCTTTTTTAATCTTAGAACCTTAGTATCTTAGCGTCCAAAAAAAAACTATTTCTTCTTAGGCTCTTCTTTTTTTGCAGTTTCAGAAGCCATTGTCTTTTTCTTGTAAATCGGAATAAAGTAAGAAACGGTATAGTTGAAACCGATTCCAAAACTTCCATCGTAAGTTCTGTTGAATCCTGGAATGTAAAGGTTTTCAAAATTATTTGGTTCTTTGTTTGTAGCCAGAAGTTTCAGCTGAACACCAAAACCAACAAATACGTTTCTAAAAACCTGTGCTTTTAATCCCATTGCAACTTCGATCCAAGTTGCCATAAGTCCGCTGTATTTCTGACCCTCGTTTATCGGAGGTAGTTCACCCCAATATGGATTCGAATTGTAAATTTTGTAATTAATTAGTTCTTGGCTAAAAGTACTGAAACCACCACGCATTCCTATCGTAATGAGGTTTTCCATATCCAGCCAGTTTTGATAAAAGTTATAATCAAAACCTGCTTTAATATAAGTTCCGTTAGCAGAAGAAGTCAATCGGTCGTCTTCTGTAGTTTTGTCTTCGTAGCCTAATTCTGCAGCTATATAATATTTTTTTGTCAAGCGCCAGTCTCCTACAAATTCAATTCCTTTGTAATCTTTATCGTAAAGTCCGCGAGTTAATTTGTACAAGTCAACACCAACACGAAGTCCATAGCGATCAGTTTTTACAACGCTATCTTTTGGAGCTTCCTGAATTTCTGGTTTTACCGTTTTTACAGTTTTTTCTGTTTGAGGCTTTTTAGCCACTATTGTGTCTTTATTTTTAGAAATTTCAGGCACATCCTGAGCAAAACCTAAAAACATTGAAAACAATAATGAAAGACTAAAAATAAACTTTAATGTGTGTTTCATTTTCTAATTCAATGTTAGGGTTTTCTAAATCAACTTCGGTCATCCAGAAAGTATCTCCGTCTGGATCAGTATGTACAAAAGGGGCAACGTTTGTTAACTGAAAAATAGTTTTAAATCCGCAAGCTCTAGATACATACACATTTTGTGTCGTATAGTTGAATTTTATAACATCAGTATTGATCGTTGTCGGCGTTTCACTTAAAGAGTTATAAATAAACTTGAAGGTTGTTGTGTTGTCATTTATTTTTAAAGGAATCATAACACTACTTCCGCTGGTTACATATCTCAACGGATCATCAACGGCGAGACTTTCATTAAAAACAATTCCCTGTTCCATTCCATCGCCAATAACTTTTAAGTTGCTTACATTTTTAGTTTTTGTCGGATTGGCAATATCATAAAATGTAATCACCAATCTTGGCGTGGTTGGTGTATTGGCGTCGCAAATATCATCTTTCTCGCAGCTAGATAAGCCAAAAGTAAAGAGTAGCAAAAGAGAAATTAGTTTTTTCATCTATTTTTTATCGAAGTTCTAAAAGTACAACATTTTCAACATGATGCGTCTGCGGAAACATATCAACAGGTCTCACTCGTGTCACTTTGTATTTTTCATCCATTAAAGCTAAGTCACGTGCTTGAGTTGCAGAATTACAGCTTACATAAACTACTCTTTTTGGTGCAATTTTTAAAATTTGCTCCACTACATCTTTGTGCATTCCGTCGCGAGGCGGGTCTGTAATAATAACATCTGGTTTCCCGTGTTGTGCAATAAAAGCTTCGTTAAAGACTACTTTCATGTCACCAACAAAAAACTCGCAATTTGTAATATTATTGCGTTCTGCATTGGCTTTAGCATCAATAATAGCTTCTGGAACACTTTCTACTCCGATTACTTTTTTTGCTTTTTTAGAAACGAATTGAGCAATTGTCCCTGTTCCTGTATATAAGTCATAAACCGTCTCGTTTCCTGTAAGACCAGCAAAATCACGTGTTATTTTGTATAATTCGTAGGCTTGGTCAGAATTTGTCTGATAGAAAGACTTTGCATTAATGCTGAATTTTAGACCTTCCATTTCTTCTAAAATGTAATCTCTTCCTTTGTAAAGAATAACATCCTGATCGTAAATAGTGTCATTTTGCTTGCCGTTTACCACATATTGTAAAGAGGTAATCTGTGGAAACTTCTCGTATAAATGGTCAAGAATTAATTCTCTACTTTCTTTGTCATCTTCAAAAAACTGAATTAAAACCATAATTTCTCCTGTAGAGACAGTACGAATCATGACAGTTCTCAATAATCCAGAATGTTCTCTTGGATTAAAAAATGCTAAATTATGCTCGTTTGCAAAAGCTCTGATCTCGTTACGAATGGCATTTGAGGGATCTTCTTGTAGATGGCATTTATTGATGTCAAGAATTTTATCCCACATTTTCGGAATATGGAATCCTAAAGCATTTCTATTTCCTAAGTCTTCCGTGCTTCCAATTTCTTTTTCTGTAAGCCAACGGCTGTTAGAAAAAGAAAATTCCATTTTATTTCTATAGAAAAACTGTTTCTCAGAACCTAAAATATCTTCAAATTCTGGAAGCTCAATTTTTCCTATTCTTTGTAAGTGATTTTTAACTTCATTTTGTTTAAATGCAAGTTGCTGGCTGTATTTCATATTTTGCCATTTACAACCTCCACACACTCCAAAATGTTCGCAGATCGGATCTACTCTATATTCAGATAATTCGTGAAATTTTACAGCTTTACCTTCGTAGTAAGCCTTTCTTTTTTTTAATGTCTGTACGTCTACAACATCTCCAGGTACCACATTCGGAATAAAGATTACTTTTCCGTCAGGTGCTTTGGCTACTGAAACCCCTTTTGCACCAGCATCAAGAACTTGAATTTGATGAAAGACAACTTTGTCTGTATTTTTTCTTCCCATAGCGCAAAAATAAGCCTTTGAAAACTTTTACAAATTTAATTTTTGAAAAAATTTAGAAATTCTTCAAAATATTAGTTTAATTGGCTATAAAAGCTAATTTTGTTTTAGCAATTGCCCCAATAAAAATAGCTATTAATCTACGCTTATTCTTGTCTTTTTATGAAGTTGTATCATAAACTCTCACAAATCAGCTTTCTTAAAAAAAGTTATGCTTTTAAATTCCTATTTGTCGCTTTTATAGGTATCCATATTCCTTTAATTGGCATTTTATTTTTCGTTTTGTTTTTCGAGCATGAGGTTTCATCGACTTCCATTCTTATTTTTTCTTTAATTATGACATTGTTGGCAACAGCGATAACACTTTTGGTTTTAAACAAGCTGATAAAGCCTATTGCCACAGCTTCAAAGGCTTTGGATGATTATAGAACTTCAAGAAAATTGTCTGATCTGCCAACAGAATATACAGATGAAGCTGGACTGCTTTTGTGCAACATACAAGAATCTATTAATGAAGCTGAGAATTTTATCAACGAAAAACAGGATTTAATCTATATGCTTTCGCATGATTTGAAAAATTTTGCTGGAAATCCGCAAGGTTTGGCTCAATTGATTATAAGCGAAAATCCATCAGAATCGGTTAAGAATATGGCCGAATTGATTTGCGAATCGACTGATCTTCAATTTAGATATATCGAAAATTTCATCAAGTTACTAAAAGAACAGGATGAAGTTGCAAAAGTGAACCAAGAAGCTAAGACCATTTCGTTTTCTAATATTCTACCTTTTATTAATGAACAAGTCGAACAGCGATTACTTGATAAAAATATAAGACTAGATTTAGCAATAGAATGTTCAGAAGCTAAACTGAAAATCGATGAGGGACTTTTGATTCAGGTTTTGGTAAATCTGATTAGCAACGCGATTAAGTTTTCCTATTTTGAAAGTGAAATAAAAGCCAGAATCTTTTCAGAAAACTCAAAATTGATTATAACAGTAAAAGACCACGGAATAGGTTTTGATAAAAATCAGATTGAAGAATTATTTAAAAAATTCACGAAAATGAGCCGACTTGGAACTGCAAGTGAAGGTTCTACGGGGATTGGATTGTATTTGTGCAAAAAAATCATTGAAAGAAATAAAGGGCAATTGACAGCATCCAGTAAAGGAAAAAATAAAGGCGCCGAATTTAGAATTGAATTTGATGTCTAAATATGAAAGGGTTATTAAGATTTTGAAATGCTTAATAACCCTTTTTATTCCTTTTTATTTACTACCAAAGCTGATGAACTGAAGGTTTGATCAAATCGCTGTAAATTTTGTTCATTGCAGCAATCTTTTCAGAAGTTAATTTTGGAGTGTTATAAACCGATAAATTAGATAAAACATGTTCTGTTTTTGATGCGCCTGGAATAATGCAGCTGACTTCGTTAAAACTCAAAATCCATTGAAGGGCGATTGCGGCTAAATTTTTAGATTCAGGAAATAAAGCTTTTAATTCATCAACAGCCTTTAATCCTAATTCATAATCAATTCCTGAGAAAGTTTCGCCTTTGTCAAACGCTTCTCCGTTACGATTAAAATTGCGATGATCCTGAGGTTCAAAAGTAGTTTTTGAATCAAATTTACCTGTTAAAAGTCCACTTGCCAACGGTACTCTTGCAATTATTCCAATGTCTTTCTTTTTAGCTTCTGAGAAAAATAATTCAGAAGGTCGTTGGCGAAACAGATTAAAAATAATTTGAACTGTGGTTACATTAGAATATTCAATTGCTTTTAAAGCTTCTTCAACTTTTTCAACGCTAACACCAAGATTAAGAATTTTTCCCTGATCTTTTAATCGGTCAAAAAGTTCAAATATTTCTGGACGATAATACACTTCTGTAGGAGGGCAGTGCAACTGAATTAAATCGAGAGTTTCTAAACCAGTTCTTTTTAAGCTGTCTTCAACAAATTTTTGAAGCACTTTTGGAGTATATCCTTCATTAACATGTGGATTTATCTGTCGCCCGCATTTTGTGGCAACAAAAATACGTTCAGAACGTGAGCGAACGACTCTTCCAACAGCAGTTTCGCTTAATCCGTTTTCGTAAACATCGGCAGTATCAATAAAGTTTACGCCATTGTCAATAGCCGTATTCAAAAGTTCATCGGCCGTTTTATCATCAAAACCCGATCCCCATTTTCCGCCAACTTGCCAAGTGCCAAGTGAGATTTCAGAGATATTGAAGTTTGTTTTTCCTAGTTTTCTGTAGTTCATTTTTTTTGAGATTCTAAGGTTCTGAGTTGCTAAGATTCTAAGTTTTTTTCTAGAGTTGCTGAGATTCTGAGACACATAGTTTTTATTTATTCAAAACTTAGCAACTTAGTATCTTTTTAGTCAAATAAATCAGAAGATAAATAACGATCTCCACGATCGCAGATTACGGCTACGACAACTCCAGATTCTAGTTGTTCGGCTATTTTTAAGGCAACGGCAACAGAACCTCCGCTGCTCATTCCTGCAAAAACACCTTCTTCCAGAGCTAATCTTTTAGTCATGGCACGTGCTTCTTCTTCGCTTACATCGACAACGGTATCCACTTTAGAAGCATCAAAAATTTTTGGAAGATATTCCTGTGGCCATTTACGGATTCCAGGAATCTGAGAACCATCGCTAGGCTGTGCGCCAACAATTTGAATATTTGGATTCTTTTCTTTCAAATAAGTCGAAGTTCCGATAATAGTTCCAGTTGTTCCCATAGCAGAAACAAAATGCGTTACCGTTCCGTCAGTATCATTCCATATTTCAGGACCTGTTGTCTTGTAATGCGCTTTCCAGTTGTCATCATTAGCAAACTGATTCAGCATCAAATAGCCGCCTTGCGCCACTTTTTTATCTGCATAATCTCTGGATCCTATAATTCCTTCGCTGGCAGGCGTAAGAATCACGGTGGCGCCATATGCACGCATGGTCTGAGTTCTTTCTTTGGTTGAATCTTCTGGTAAAACCAACTCGATTTCGATGCCAAACAACTGTGCAATCATCGCTAATGCAATTCCGGTATTTCCGCTGGTTGCCTCAATTAATTTATCTCCTTTTTTGATGTCGCCTCTTTCTAATGCTGCGGCAATCATATTATAAGCCGCTCTGTCTTTTACGCTTCCTCCAGGATTGTTTCCTTCCAGTTTCAGTAAAAGTTTTACATTTTTATTTTTAACCAGATTGACCGTTTCCATCAATGGAGTATTGCCAATTAAGTTTAATAATCTATGTGAATTCATGTTATTTCTTTTCTTTTATTTTGACTTCAGTAGTAGTGGTATTTAAAACAATAGAATCTTCGGGAATAGATTTGGTAATCCAAGCATTTCCTCCAACGATACTGTTTTTTCCAATTACAGTTTCTCCGCCTAGAATTGTCGCGTTAGCATAAATGCAGACATTGGCTTCTACCGTCGGATGTCTTTTAGCATTCTTCATTTCTTTACTTACACTCAATGCGCCAAGCGTAACTCCCTGATAGATTTTTACATGTTTTTTAATAACGGTTGTTTCACCAATTACAATACCCGTAGCGTGATCAATAAAAAATGGCGATGCAATATCGGCTCCGGCATGGATATCTGTACCTGTAATTCTGTGTGCATATTCACTCATTAATCGAGAAAACAGCAGTAAATCGAGATGATATAATTCGTGGCTTAGTCTGTAAATCGCGATGGCATAAAATCCAGGATACCCCAGATATACTTCGTCTATGCTGTTTGAAGCGGGATCATTTTCAAGAATATATTCTGCATCTTGATTTAGCTTTTCTAAAACGCCAGGGAGCTTTTCTAAAAAACGGTCCCAAATAGATTCGCATAAATTTTGAGGTTTTTTGCAGGCTAAAACCGCAATTTCTTTAAAACGGAACTCCAGTTCATCAATGCTCTCGTCCAACGCTGCATTCGAATCAAATAGCGTATAAAAAAGCTTTTCTGTAAAGTCTTCCGTTTTGGTTTTAATGCCGTAATTTATATGTGAATGGCTCTTTAAAGCTCTTATATTTTGTATGATATTGTCTTTTGTCACAATGGTAAAAATGAATGAATAATTTTGGAACGTTAAAAGTAAGGCGTTTTTTGGAAATAAAATCACGATTTAACGAAAGAAATTTTGTTTGCAAAGTTTGATTTGTGATAAAAAATGAATTGTAAGCGGTTCTTTTTTATGCAATTCTTAAGAAGTTTATTGCGTAAATTAGCTTTTAAAATATATTAAAATGAAAAACAATCAAACATTTAAAAGTGATATTTCTGGGATTTCTTTTCCTGAAAGTGAGAAAATTTACGGAAGGGCAATTCATGATCCTATTTTGGGATTAATTAAAAAAGAATATCCTGATTTTGATGCTGAAGACTGTATTTCTATAAATGAGTTAAATGTTTATCGCCAAAAATATATTTCAAATTATCTTTCTTCTGAAATCGGAGCTCTTTCTGCAATGGAGAAAAATGTTATTTCTTCATTAAAAGAAGATAAATCGATTGTAAGTATTGTGGAAGAAGAGGAGGAAACTAGAAATTTAGGGCAAAAAGTAGCCGATAAAGTGGCTGATTTTGGAGGAAGCTGGACTTTTATTATTTCGTTTGTAGTTTTTATTTCGGTTTGGATTGGCTCAAATGTTTTTATTTTCCTAAACAAAGGATTTGATCCGTATCCATTTATTCTCTTGAACTTAATATTGTCTTGTGTGGCAGCTTTACAGGCACCTGTGATTATGATGAGCCAAAATCGTCAGGAAGAAAAAGACCGTAATCGTGCTAAAAAAGATTTTATGATTAATCTTAAATCAGAGTTGGAAATTAGATTAATTCATGATAAAATTGATCATTTGATTATGCATCAGCAGCAAGAATTAATCGAAATTCAAAAAGTCCAAATCGAAATGATGAACGATATTTTGGATCAGATTAAGAAATAAAAGTTTTTAAAATTCCAATTTTTTAATCCCGATAGCTATCGGGACAAATTCCAAAAAAGAGCGAAGCGATTTTAGAAAATCTAAAAATAAAAGTGTTTAAGATAGTAACCACCCAGCATAAAAAATAGATTTATGATTGCCATTCTCCAGATTAGTTTTTTATAATTTCTAGATTTATCTAAGAAATGAAATGCCGAAAAAATAAAGAGTAAAAGGCAGGTATAAATGGCTGGATACATTTTAAAAGCTGCTAAAAAATTGCCTTGAAAAAGTAAGAATAGAGATCTCTGAAATCCACACCCCAAACAGTCAAAGCCAAATACAGTTTTGAACATGCAAGGAATCATATATTTTTCTAAACTCATGGCAGATCTTTTTTGCAATTTTACTAAAAAAATATGAGAAACGTTTGAAGGAGTATAGAAGTACTATTTGAAAGTTTTATATTTTTGAAATCTTAAAATAAAGAAAGGATGAAAACTTTTAAAATTATAATAATGATTCTTGCGATTTCGGTTGCGTTATACGAACAGGTTTCGGAAGAAAAAAACATCTATATCATGATTGCTGCAATTGTAGTTTTCATGTTCGGAATGATGCAATTGAGTGCAAAAACGCCAAGTAAAAATAACGATAAAGAGGAGTAGGATGCTGGTAAAAGGAGATAAGGTTTCAGTACTCGATGAAGCCATAAACGGAACGGTAGTTTCGGTTAAAAACAATGAAGTTTTGATTGAAACAGAAGATGGTTTTATGATGACATTTTTAGTCAACGAACTAATTAAAATTCAAGAAACCAGTGATTTAATGAATTCTATTAAAAGAATTAATTTAGATGAAGTTTCAAAAGAGAAAACAGAGCCAAAACCAAGAAGTTTTGTAAAAGAAAAGAAAGATAAACGTGATGTTGGTGTTCCAGAATTTGATTTGCATATCGAAAAATTGGTTCCCAATAAACGCGGAATGTCAAACTATGATATTTTGACATTGCAGACTGAAACGGCAAAAAGACATATCGAATTTGCGATAAGAAACCGCATTCCAAAAATCGTTTTTATTCATGGTGTTGGTGAAGGAATTTTGAAAGCGGAACTCGATTTTTTATTAGGCCGTTATGACGGAATTGATTTTCAAGATGCCAATTATCAAAAATATGGTCTTGGAGCTACAGAAGTTTATATTAGACAAAGCAATAAGTAAAACAATTTTATGCAGTAAAAAGGGCTGTCTTAAAGCATAAAAAAAACGTCTATTTTTTTGATTCGATTTAGTTGTAAAATCATCTCAAAAAACAGACGTTTTTTTGTAAGAATTATTTTTGCTGATTTCTTTTTAGAAATTTATTTATTTAGTTCGTCGCTGTTCTATTAATTTTTCCAAGAACGAAATTGCTTCCCAGTTTAAAGTTGCTATTTCCTTTTTGTAAAACTACGTTTTTAAGGACGATTGTGTGCTCATAAACTTGTCCAGTCAAAGTAGTAGTGACTTCGATAATTCCGCTTACATTAGCAACTCCAAGCTGCCCTGTCCAGGTTTCTTCGATTGCTGGAGCAGACGGCTGTATTTTGGCACACACAAAAGCTGGCGTTATAGATCCAGTTCCTTCTTTAGCTGTTTTATAAAACACTTTATTTTGTGTAGCAGTTATTAAACTTGTACGAGGCTGGTTGCTTGGAGTAACAACATTGACAAGTAAAGCAGGATCTATATCATCAATCGATAAATAGAATGTGTTGTTGTAATTATAAACTCTAGCCACTTCGTCACATTCATAAGCAGATCCATTAGGGTTAGTTTTGAAAGTCAGGTTGGCTGGTGTTATGGTAGTATTGTATGTTCCAAATACAAATTCTGCTTGTGTTTGGTTTCCTGCTGGTTTGGCAAATGTGATATTTCTAAAAATGATACTGTGCTCATAACCTTTAATTCTAGTGCTTCCATCAGTTGCGCTTGAATCTACCAGTTGAGTGGTTGCAATTTCGATTAGACCATCAATTCCAAGCCATTCTTCGGTTACTTTTGGAGTGCTTGGCGGAATCGTACCGCAAATATTTTCTTTCGCAACAGTTCCGTCATAAGCTCTATAAACTACTCTGTATGAACCATTACCTTTTGCATCTATTGTGTATGTTTTGGTGCCATTGTCATTGATAATTGCTCCTTCTGGCATTTGAAGTAAAAGCGCTTCTTGTGGCTTTAATTTATAAATTAAAGTATTTGTTGTAGGATCACAAGCTTGAGACTCTGCAATATCTTCAAAATCTATTTTATCTACAGTCAAATCTCCATCATCGCATCCGTTTAAGAAAAGAGCAAATAGTAGGAGGGCAGCATATTTTTTCATTGTAAAATTTATTTGGGTCAAAAATAGTGAAAAAAATGCCAAATGATATTTAAGATTTGACAATTGATATTTCTTAACTTTGCAGCAATGAAAAAAGTATATCTAGATAATGCCTCAACAACCGCCATGCGTCCCGAAGTAATTCAGGAAATGACAAAAATAATGCTTGAGGATTACGGAAATCCGTCATCTACACATAGTTTTGGGCGAAACGGTAAAACAATATTAGAACTTTCAAGAAAGAGTATTGCGAAACATCTTAATTGCACTGCTCAAGAAATCATTTTTACTTCTGGCGGAACTGAAGCCGACAACTGGATTCTGCGCTCTTCTGTCGAGGATTTAAAAGTACAAAGAATCATTACTTCAAAGATTGAACATCATGCCGTTTTGCATACCGTTTGGGCGCTTCAAGATGAATACAAAATTCAGGTCGACTACGTTAATGTAAATACAGACGGAAGTCTTGACTTAACACATTTATCTAATTTATTGGCTGACGAAAAAAAGACTTTAGTCAGTTTAATGCATGTAAACAACGAAACGGGAACTGTTTTAGATTTAGATCGCGTTAGTTTGATTTGTAAGCAATATAATGCTTTGTTTCATTCAGATACAGTGCAGTCTGTTGGGAAGACAGAAATCGACCTTCAAAAGACTCCTGTTGATTTTATTTTGGCTAGTGCGCATAAGTTTCACGGGCCAAAAGGAATTGGTTTTGCTTTTATTAGAAAAAATTCTGGTTTACAACCGTTGCTTTTTGGAGGAGAACAAGAAAAAGGACTTCGTGCAGGAACTGAAGCTGTACATCAGATTGCCGGAATGGCAAAAGCTTTGTCTATTTCTTATGAAAAATTAGACGAAGAAAGAGCTTATATTTCAAGTATAAAAAATTACCTGATTGAGCAGTTAGAAATTCATTTTCCAGATTTTAGAATCAACGGGAAAAAAGATGACTTCTATAACATCATCAATATTATTCTGCCTTTTTCATCAGATAAAACCTCGATGTTACTCTTTAGTTTGGATATGAAAGGAATTGCGGTTTCAAGAGGAAGCGCTTGCCAGTCTGGAAGTATAAAACCTTCGCATGTTTTAAACGAAATGCTTTCTGAGACGGATTTAAAATTACCAAATCTCAGAATTTCATTTAGTCATTATAATACCAAAGAAGATATCGACTGGCTTATTGAGAGTTTGAAAACGGTCTAAGATGCTGAGATGCTAAGGCTCTGAGATTTTAAGTTTTTTTAATTAGGATTGCGATAAGAATAAAACTAAAAAGTTCGCAAAGTTTGTTTTGATAAAACTTTGCGAACTTTTTTTAAGCTCTCTTTAGATTCTAGTAAAACTTGCGGTAAAAACTATACTCAAAATTTTTCAAAAACTTGAGGCTTGAAACTTGAAACAAAAAAGCTATTTACGAATAACTTTTACCTGAGAATCTTTGGTTAATTTGATAATGGTTGAAGATTTTCCGTTGACTTTGTCTTGGTTTAATTTTACAACATAGTCTACGCCATTGATAATTTCAGGACTAATATCTTTGAAACTTTGCGGTGTAGGCTGTCCAGAAATATTAGCTGAAGTAGAAACCAACGGCTTTTTCATTCTTTCCATCAATTTATAGCAGAAAGGTTCTTTTACTAATCTAACTCCAAGAGATTTGTCTGCAGCAATAATATTTGGAGCAACGTTTCTAGCGTCGTCAAGAATTAGAGTTGTTGGTTTTTCAGATAAATCCATAATTTGCCACGCAACTTCAGGAATGTCTTTAAAAACATTGTACATCATTTTTTCGCTATTCATTAAAACAATCATGCTTTGGGTTTCTGCTCGCTGTTTTAATTTATAGATTTTAGCAACAGCCTCTGCGTTTGTGGCATCACAGCCAATTCCCCAAACTGTATCTGTTGGGTAAAGGATTATACCTCCGTTTTTTATTACTTCGTATGCGTTGATGATTTCTTGGTTTATAATATCCATAAACTAATTAATTTATTCTTTCAGAAAGAAATGTAAAGGTAAATAATAAACTTTAAAAAAAGTTGTTTGAAAATAATCAAACGTATTTAGAAATTATGACAAGATTGTTATTTTAAAATGAATAAAAAAATAGTATATGAGTTTTTTAAGCATTTATTTTGCAGCAAAATTTAACCAATTGTTCTCATTAAGGAAAATCTGAAATGTTGTCTGTAAAATGTAATTTGGCTACTTATTTTTTTTAATTTTAAACTTGAAAATTAATCTCAAACAATGAAAATAATCCTCGATTCCCAAGCGTTTAATTATCAAAAATATGGAGGCGTTTCAAGATATTATACAGAGATTTTTTCTATTCTTTCCAATAAAGCTGGTCTAGAGATTATCACTCCTTGGTTATATACTAGAAATTTATATTATCGAGATAGTAAACTTTTTAATAAAAGCCAAAAGCGAAATAGCTATTTTTTAGGGCTTTTATCTAAACTAGGAATAAGTATTAGAAAAAAAAGTAAAAAAAATAATTACTCTAGAACAATTAATACATTATTAGAAGATTCTTTTGATGTTTTTATTCCCACATACTATGATCCTTACTTTTTAAATTTTATAAATGAAAAACCATTTATCCTAACAGTTTATGATATGATTCATGAGCTTTTTCCGCAGTACTTTTCTAATGCTGCTGAATTAAGAGAAAGTAAATTATTATTAATTGAAAAGTCAGCGAAAATAATTGCCGTTTCTCAAAATACTAAAAAGGATATTTTAACATTGTACCCACATATTGATGAGTCAAAAATAGAGGTTATTTATCATGGAACATCAATTAGTGTGAATGAAAATGTTAATGTGAATTTGCCAGAAAATTATATCTTATATGTTGGATCTAGGGCAGATTATAAAAATTTTAAGTTTTTAGCTGAAGCTATTAAAGAACTTTTAAAAAATGATTCAAATTTATTCCTAGTTTGCGCCGGAGGTGGAAAATTAGATAAAGAAGAGAAAGAATTTATAAAAAGGTTAGATTTAGAGAAGCAAATATTACAATTTGATTTTAGAGAAAATGAATTAGGACTTTTTTATAAAAAGGCCATATGTTTTGTGTTTCCTTCGCTATATGAGGGATTTGGAATTCCAGTTTTAGAATCTATGGCTTGTGAATGTCCGGTTGTTTTAGGAAATCATAGCTCATTTCCTGAAGTAGCAGCAAATGCAGGAGTATATTTTGATGTGAATAGTAAAGATGATTTAAAAGAAAAGATTCTGAAATTGATACAAAGTGAAGAATTAAGAAAAGAATTTTCGGTAAAAGGAGTTGAACAAATAAAAAAGTTTACATGGGAAAATGCTGCTCAGCAATGTTTAGATCTTTATAGGAAAGCGTGTTCAAATTAATTAATAAAAATGAATAATTATAAAACAAAATCCCCAGTATTATTTTTAATTTTTAATCGTCCGGATGTAACGGAGCTGGTTTTTGAACAGATTAAAAAACAACAACCTCAAAAGTTGTATATAGCGGCTGATGGTCCTAGAAATGATAGATTCAATGAAAAAGAACTTTGTAATGAAACTAGAAGTATTATAAATAAAATTGATTGGGATTGTGAAGTAAAAACTTTATTTCGGGATGAAAATTTAGGATGTAAGTATGCTGTTTCTTCTGCAATAAATTGGTTTTTTGATAATGAAGAGGAAGGAATTATATTAGAAGATGATTGTCTTCCATCTGATGATTTTTTTGTTTTTTGTGACACAATGCTTGAAAAATATCGATTTGATACCAGAATACGGCACATTGGAGGCAGCAATTTACAAATGGGTCAAAAACATGGAAAGGATAGCTATTATTTTTCGAATTTGACTCACGTATGGGGATGGGCTTCGTGGAGAAGAGCTTGGAATGATTATGATGTTGAACTTTCTAGGTATAAAGACATTGATGCTGAAAATAGTTTTAAATTAATTTTCAGCGATCCAATTGTTGTAGATAGCTGGAAGTCTATTTTTGATAAAATGCTTAGAAGCGAAATAGATACTTGGGATTATCAATGGACAATAACCAATTTTTTTAATAATAGTTTATCAATTATTCCCAATGTAAATTTAATTAGTAACATAGGTTTTGGAGTAAATGCAACGCATACTATAAATGCTGATGATTGTTTCTCAAATTTAAAGACTGAAAAACTTGACGATATCACACATCCTATTATAGTTCTTCCTAGTAAAACAGCCGATTTTTTTACTATGGCGAGAGAGTTCAATGTAGAAAGGAAAAGAAGAAAAAATAAATGGAGAAGACTGAAATTTTGGAAGAAAAAGAAATAATTAAATGACCATGAGTGTGATATCTGTAATAACTGTAAATTTTAATGATAAAAATGGACTGCATAAAACACTTAAAAGTGTTACTAATCAGACATACAAAGATTTCGAATTTATTGTAATTGATGGCGGAAGTACAGATGGAAGTAAAGAATTGATAGAAAAATATCAAAATAAAATTTCATATTGGATTAGTGAGAAGGATAATGGGGTTTTTCATGCAATGAATAAAGGAATTAAGGCTGCTACAGGAGAATTTGTAATATTTATGAATGGTGGAGACTGCTTTAATGATGATTTTGTACTGCAAGATAATGTTTCAAGTTTGACGTCTGAATATGACATTTATTATGGTGACAATTACAAACAAAGTAATGGATCAAAAAGGCTAAAAACATATAGTGAAAAACTTCATTTTTCTTTTTTTTATACAAGTTCTATTAATCATCAATCTACATTTATAAGAAAAAGTCTTTTTGATAAATACTTTTATTATAATGAAGATTATAAGATTGCTTCAGATTGGGAATTTTTTGTTTATACTATATGTCATCAAAATGTATCCTATAAGTATTTAAAAAAGACTATTGCCGTTTATGATTTTACAGGAATCTCTTCAGATCCAAAATTCAGAGAATTATATAATGAAGAAAAAAAAGAAACTTTTCAAAAATATTTTCCTGCATTTGAAGATGATTATAAAGAAGTTGAAGTTTTGAATTCGAAAAGGTTTTTGCAATTTCAACATATAAAAAAATATAACATTAGTTGGAAATTATTAAAAGGTTTTATTAACGTATTATTACTATTTTTGCCTAAAATTGAAAAGAGATAATTTTTTCTTAACTCCTCCTTGATTGAAAAATGTATATGAAGAAAATCCATGTTGGTTTTTTATTTTCTCATGATTATGAAAAATTAAAGTTGTCTATCCCTCCTGTTTATGGAGCTTCTGATAGAATTTTTATCGCTATGGATGAAAATTTTGTCACATGGTCAGGAAATAAATTTGCGGTAGATCCTGCTTTTTTTGAATGGCTAAAAGAAATTGATGTAGATAATAAAATCGAGATTTATAAAGATAATTTCTATATCCCATCTCTCACGGAAATTGATATGGATACAAGAGAGCGTCACTTGCTGTCTCTAAAGATGGGAATTGGAAATTGGCTCATTCAGATTGATAGTGATGAGTACTTTTTAAATTTCGAAAAGTTTGTTATGGACTTGAGAAAATTTGACCATTATCTCGATAATCCTGAAAAGAAGAAAATCCAGATTGCCGCTTTTTGGATAATACTTTATAAATATACTGATAATGGGATATTATATGTCGATCTGCCGATGAAAGCAGTGTTTGCTACCAATTATCCTAATTATACTTGCGCACGACGAACTAAAGCACAGGTAATTTACACTGATAATATTGTGTTGCATGAATCTTTATCCAGAACAGAAGAAGAATTACGTTTTAAATTAGAAAATTGGGGACATAAACGTGAAGTAAATCCTGAGTTTTTGAACAAATGGATTAAGGTAAATGAAAACAATTACTTTCAGTTTGAAAATTTTTACTATATAGAACCAGAAAGATGGAAACGATTAAACTATTTTCCTAGTAAAAACTTAAAAGATATTAAAAAATTTGTAATAGAATCTAAAGTTTTAAAACTTTCCAAGACCTATCTTTTTATGAAAAACTTTGGACAATGGTTTAAATTTTTATTTAAATGGAATTAATATAAAACTTTAGTATATACATCAAAATAATCAGCAGCTGTTCTTTTCCAATCAAAGTCGGCTGCTCGTTTTTTTATGATTGCTTCTCTTTCAGTTTTATTGGTTTCATAATCATGTAGACCTTCGATTAAAACGTTTTTCATATATTCAGGATCAAAATTATCCCAATAGATTGATGCTTCCCCACCAATTTCTGGAAGAGATGTTTTATTCGATAAAAAAGTAGGTTTCCCAAAACTCATTGCTTCAATTGGTGGAAGTCCAAAACCTTCCCTAATTGAAGGGAAAAGAAATGCAGTGCAATTTTTCATAAAAAACTGTTTGCCTTCTTCACTTACTTTTCCAGTCAAAAAAACCTGATTGGTTAATCCGTTATCAGCAATTAACCGCTTTATTTTATCGCCGTATTTTTTATCATTGTTCCCGGAAATAATTAAGTTGAAGTCTCTTATATGCTTCATCATATTAACAATCGACTGATAATTTTTTCTTTCAAGAAAATCTCCAATAGCATAGAAAAAAGGCTTATCAACAGGAATGTTTGTAATATATTTCGATGTATCTAATATTGTAGAAATCGGGTTTCCATTATAAATTACATATTCAGGAATATCTGGGACATCAAAATTTTTATGTGTCTCAGACTTTGCAAACTCTGAGATATATGTTATGGCAGTTGATTTTTCGAGTTTAGCTCTAAATAACCTATTTAATCTATGATTAGGATCTGGAGAAACTTCATCGATAAAATGAACATCATGAATCGTTAATAGGTATTTGTTACAATGATAAGGCTCGACTTTAGTATTCTGATTTACGGAGTGCCATAAATCGTATTTCTTTCGAACTCTAAATAGTGGATGCCTGGATAGACTATTGTATTTGTGATATTCAAATTTGTCTTTAAATTCTTCTTTCAATACATCAGGATTAGGAGTGTTTAGTGTTAATTCAAAATTTTTAAAATCTAAAGTAGATAAACCCTTTACTAGTTCATAATTGAAAGTTCCTAAGCCAGCAGCCCTGTTAATTATGTTATGTGTTTCCAGAAAAATCTTAAATGACATTTTTTTCTTTTTTTTACGAAAATACAATAATAATTTGAAGTGTTAAATCGTATATGTATTTTTGTTGTTTATAAAAAAAGCTGATGAATTTTAAAGTAAATCCAATTTTCGAGAACAATACTGATTCGATACTGAATACCATCAAAATGTTTAGTTCCACAGGCGAGCTTTTTGGAAATGGAGATCGCAACAAAATAAAATTGTTTGATTTTAATGGCAAGACAATTAATATAAAATCGTTTAAAGTTCCGCACTTTATCAATAAAATCGCTTATAAATATTTTAGAAAATCAAAAGCAAAACGATCATTTGAGTTTGCAAACAAATTGTTAGAATTAGGCGTTGGAACTCCTGAACCTATCGCATTTGCTGAGTTTTCATCGGTATTCGGTTTGGAGAAAAGTTTTTATGTAAGCGAGCATCTAAATGCAGATCTTACTTATAGAGAACTAGTCGAAATTCCTGATTTTCCAGATCGTGAGAACATTTTAAGACAGTTTACTAAATTTAGTTTTGATCTTCACGAAAAAGGCATCGAATTTTTAGACCATTCCCCAGGTAATACTTTGATAAAAAAGAATGCCAGCGGAAATTACGATTTCTTTCTGGTAGATTTAAACAGAATGGAGTTTCATAATTCTATGTCTTTTGAAATGCGCATGAAAAACCTTTGTCGTTTGACGCCTTTAGAAGAGATGGTTGCGACAATGAGTAATGAATATGCTAAATATTATAAAGCAGAATCTGAAGAGAAGATTTTTGAAACTTTATGGAAATATACTTCAGATTTTCAAGAGAAGTTTTATAGAAAAAAACGCTTGAAAAAGAAACTTAAATTTTGGAAGAAGTAATTGTTCTTAATTCTTTATAGCGAATATAAACGCTGTAAGCATTCAGATAACAAATAATAACGCCTTTTCTGCCGTCCAAAAAACCAAAACGTATTATAAACTGATACAATAATGTATATAGAGGATGGAGGAGCTGCAGTAAGAAGCTAGGTTTTATTCCTTTTGCTAATTTTTCATTAGCCTTAAGAATTCCGTAATGATACATTTTTGATTTATAGTCTTCATAAGACGAATACGAAAAATGTATGATTTTATGTTTTAGGGAGGCAATTGGTCCGTTTACAATTAATTTCTCATGAACGGTTCTCTCTTCGTTATATCTGCATTTTGATTTGTCAAAAAGCCTAAAAATCTTATCGGTTTGCCAGCCGCTGAATTTCAATCGACTGTTTTTAAACATAAAAATACGGTAGATAAAATAAGCGCTTGCTACATTTTCAGAATTAATTGCTGTAACAATTTCAGATTTTAATTCTGGTGTTAATCTTTCGTCGGCATCAATAAATAAAATCCATGAATTTTTTGCCTGATCCAAGGCAAAATTCCGTTGAGATGTATAATCGACAAAACGGTGCCGAATCAATTTTACATTTTTGAAAGACTCAACTATGCTTACTGTTTTATCGGTACTGCAGGAATCAACAACAATTATTTCGTCAGCAAAATCAATATCATCCAGAAGTGATTTTATATGCTGTTCTTCGTTAAGCGTAATAATCAGGACTGATAATTTTTGCTTTTCACTATTCATTATAAATTCCTTTTACTTTTTTCAATTTTTATATTCTTGAAAATAAGTTTCGAGCTTTTGGAGCATCAATTCCAATGGATATTCAGCGTAATATTCAAAAGTATGTTCTTTTATATATTGCTCTGTATGCTTCTCGTAGATTTCAGGTTTTAAATCTTTTAAATGAACTGAAACATTTTTTGCTTCATTTTCAAATAATTGCCATGTTTCTTTTCTAACAGAAGGAGTGAAGATTGAGAAAGTTGGAATCTCAAGAGCTTTAGCCATATTTACCGCGCCGCCTTCGTTTCCAATTAGCATTTCGCATTGAGAAAGTATGGCTAAAAACTGGCGTAAATCTGTAGCATATAAATCAAAAATAATATGCTTTTTGGTTTCTTCCGAACAATAATTATAGACCTCTAAAGCTTGTTCTTTTTGGTTTGGAATATAATTAAATAGGATAGTGGCATTTGTTTTGGCTACAGTAAAATCAATAATTTTTGCCATTCCGTCAAGCGGATATGTTTTGTAATGCTCGCTTCCTAAAATTCCAAACATAATCAATGGTTTTTCTGGATCTACATTATAACTTTTTAAAATGTTTTTTGCTTCAGCAATTTCAGATTCTTTTAAAAAGATCTTTGGTTTTACGTTTGTAATCTTTTCTGAGAAAAAAGGTTTAAGAAGCAATAATCTGTTTTCAATTGCCAAACCAAATTCAGATTTTATGGCATCAAAACGCTCGTAACTGTAATTATAAAATATGTTGGAATACCACTTATGGTATGAAACTTTATATTTTGCACCAGAGAAAAAAGTAATTAGACTAGTTCCCAATTTACTGTATACGTCTATTACAGCATCGTATTTTTTTCTTCGAATCTCAAAAATAAATTTAATGAATTCAAAAGTTGATTTTCTGATTTTATTAGTCACCGGTATTATGTTATGAATATTCGGATTTTCTATAAGAACATCAATCGAATTAGGGTAACACATGTAGTCAATTGTAGAGTCTGGAAACTTGGCTTTAAGATTGTTGCAAATAATCGTGCTTGTTAAAACGTCTCCAATTCTTTTTTGCTGAATGACTAATATTCTCATTTGGGTTTTTGTTCAATTAAAAGGCTAAAATACAAACTATTTTACGAAGTGTACAAGAGATGATATGAATAAGATTAAACTAAATTAAAAAGTTATATTTTTGTGCTCAACAAATTAAAATGAACAATGGGAATTAGCGGTTTGGTTATTACTTTCAATGAGGAAAAAAACATTGGAAAATGTATAGATGCCTTATTTAAAGTTTGTGACGAAGTTATTATTGTGGATTCTTTCAGTAAAGATCGAACAGTAGAAATAGCTAAAGAAAAAGGAGCACAGGTTATTCAACAAGTGTTTTTAGGAGATGGTCCGCAGCGTACACACGGATTGCCTTTTTGTAAAAATGATTGGATCTTAAATCTTGATGCAGATGAATTTTTAGATAAAGATGCTGAGGAATTTATTCTGAACAAAAAGTATTTGGAAGGAAATTACGACGCTTTCAGTTTCAGGGTAAAGAACTTTTTAGCAGATAAGTTAATTGATTTTTCAGGATGGTATCCAGATCATAAAGTTCGTTTTTTTAATAAACTAACAGCTCATCCTTCAGAATCTAAAGTACACCAGAAAATTGTAACTCAAAACGAGAAAAAAGTTGCTGTACATATTCTGCATTATGGATGGGATTCTTTTGACCAAATTATTGCAAAAAAGAACCAGTATTCTGGATGGCATGCACAGCAGTTATTTGATCAAGGGAAAAGAATTAATGCTTTCAAACCTGTTCTTAACGGAACAGTAGCTTTTGTTCGCTGCTATTTCTTTAAAAAAGGAATCTTCAATGGTCTTGACGGACTCTCAATAGCAATGATTCAGGCTTTTTTCTCGTATATGAAATATGCCAAGCTTATAAAACTTCAAAAAAGCAGAAAATAAAAAAATCCAAATTCCAATAATAATTAAATGGAATTTGGATTTTTAATTTTAGGATTTCTTAAAATCTATACAGCAACATCGTACTCACGAAGTGCATTGTTTAAAGAAGTTTTTAAATCTGTAGATGGTTTACGAGTTCCAATGATTAAGGCACAAGGAACTTGGTATTCTCCAGCAGCAAATTTCTTAGTATAGCTTCCTGGGATAACTACAGAACGAGCTGGCACATAACCTTTCATTTCGACTGGTTCATCGCCTGTAACATCAATAATTTTAGTAGATGCTGTCAAACATACGTTAGCTCCAAGAACAGCTTCTTTACCAACGTGAACACCTTCAACAACAATACAACGAGATCCGATAAAAGCACCGTCTTCAATAATTACTGGAGCTGCTTGCAATGGCTCAAGAACACCACCAATACCAACACCACCGCTTAAGTGAACATTTTTACCAATTTGAGCACAGCTTCCTACAGTTGCCCAAGTATCAACCATTGTTCCTTCGTCTACATAAGCACCAATGTTTACATAACTTGGCATTAAGATTACACCGCTAGAGATGTAAGCACCATAACGAGCAACAGCATTTGGCACTACACGAATTCCTTTTTCAGCATAATTTCTTTTCAGCAACATTTTATCGTGGTACTCGAAAATACCAGATTCCCATGTTTCCATTTTCTGAATCGGGAAATACATAACAACTGCTTTCTTAACCCATTCGTTTACTTGCCATTTGTCACCAACTGGTTCAGCAACACGTAATTTTCCTGCGTCTACCAATTCGATAACTTCTCTAATGGCATCTGTAGTTGTAGTTTCTTGCAATAAAGCTCTATTTTCCCAAGCTTGTTCAATTATAGTCTGTAAAGAATTCATACGTTTATTTTTTTGGCAAAGATAACGTATTTGTATAAATGCAAAAAAGCAAAACCACTTGAAAATGTTACAGATTTAACTTTTTGTTTCTTATTTGTAAGGTTGTCGAAGGGTATATAAGTTTTTGATTAATAGTATTACCACTAGAAGTTTTTTTTATATCAAAATATGACAAAAGTCAGGATTTCTATTTTTTCTTCACTTTAATTTCGCAGTGTTGATCAACATTCCATTCCATAAATAATCATATAAGCAGTAAAATATGAATCAAGAAAATCACCTTCAAAACAGAGTAATCATTGACAAAGAAGTAAGCTGGGATAAGACTCAGGTTATCATGAGTAAAACAAATGCATACGGTATTATTGAATATGCCAACGAAGTATTTGTAGATGTTTGTGGTTACGAAGACTATGAATTAATGGGACAGCCTCATAATATCATACGTCACCCTGATATGCCAAAAGTAATTTTTAAAGTGCTTTGGGAAAATCTTAAAAACGGGAAAAACTTTCATGCTATTGTAAAAAACCTTGCGAAGTCTGGAAGATACTATTGGGTAATTACAGATTTTGAAATTGCCCGCGACGAAAACGACGTTATTGTAAATTATTTCGGAAGAAGGCAAGCCGTACCGCAAGAAGTAATTGCGATGCATATTGAACCTTTGTATAAAAAGTTATTGCAGATCGAAGCAGCAAGCGGAGTAGAATTTAGCGAGAAGTACTTGATTGGGTTCTTAGAAGAGAAAAAGAGAACTTACGTTGAATATATTAAGGAGCTGATTTACGAACATGAAAAGTCACAATCTAAGTTTGCTAATTATTCTGAAGAAGAGGATGCAGGAGAGGAAGAAGAACATAGAGGTTTTTTCAGTCGTTTGTTCGGAAGATAAATTGAGTTATTTTTTAGGTTTGAATATTTGGATAAAGATCCGTCTTGAGTTTTCATGGCGGATTTTTTTATTGAAAATAATCTTGAAGAAGTTTATTTTGAGTGAAATGGAAAATTAGAAAAATATTTTAGATTAAATTTGCTTAAAATTGTACAACATGCCAAGAATCCTTTCAATAGATTACGGACAAAAACGCACAGGAATTGCTGTTACAGACGAAATGCAGATTATTGCTTCGGGCTTAACAACGATTCCGACTCATACTTTGATTGACTTTTTAAAAGATTATTTTGCTAAAGAAAAAGTCGAAGCGGTTTTGATTGGCGAGCCAAAACAGATGAACGGACAGCCATCAGAAAGCGCTTCAGTGATTAATGGTTTTGCAAAGCATTTTTCGAATATTTTTCCAGACATGAAAGTGATTCGCGTTGATGAGCGTTTTACTTCAAAAATGGCATTTCAAACCATGATCGACAGTGGTTTAAGTAAAAAGCAGCGTCAGAACAAAGGTTTAATAGACGAAATTTCTGCCACAATTCTGCTTCAAGATTATCTTTCCGCAAAAAAATAGCGCTGTTCGTCGTATTTTTTATTTATAATTTAATGGTTTTTAGAAAATCCTAACTTTTATCATCTAAAAATTAGTTTTTTTTTGCAATTAAAAAAGTACCTTTGCACTTTAAATAAAAATACTGTTATGCCTGACGAAACCATACGTTCAAATAGTGATGTAGTACTCATTGGCGCTGGAATAATGAGTGCCACTCTTGGAGTAATTTTGAAAGAATTACAACCAGATATAAAAATTGAAATTTACGAAAGATTAGATGTTGCTGCAGCAGAAAGCTCTGATGCTTGGAATAATGCAGGAACTGGACACTCTGCTTTTTGTGAACTAAATTATACTCCAGAAAAGGCAGACGGAAGCATAGATCCTAAAAAAGCTATAAGCATTGCAGAATCATTCGAGATTTCTCGCCAGTTTTGGTCTTACTTAGTACAGCAAAACAAAGTGCCGTCTCCGGATAATTTTATTAAAAGCGTGCCTCATATGAGTTTTGTGTGGGGAGATAAAAATGTAAATTATTTAAAAAAGAGATTCGAGGTGCTTCAGAGTAACCCGATTTTCTCAGATATGACTTTCAGTACCGATTTTGAACAGCTTCAAAAATGGATGCCATTGGTAATGGAAGGCAGAAGTGCTGACGAAAAATTAGCAGCAACACATATGGAAATTGGTACTGATGTTAATTTTGGTGCTTTGACAAGAAGCATGTTCAATTACTTAGAAAAACTAGATGGTGTCTCTTTGTTCTTCAATCACGAAGTTAAAAAACTAAGACAGCGTGAAGACAAATCTTGGAGAATTAAAATTAAGGATTTGTCAACTGGAAAAACTCGTAAAGCTTATACAAAATTTGTATTTATTGGTGCAGGTGGAGGCTCTCTTCCTTTACTAGAAAAAGCAAATGTGCCAGAAGGGAATGGATATGGAGGTTTCCCTGTGAGCGGACAATGGCTAAAATGTACAAATCCAGAAGTAATTGCAAAACATCAAGCAAAAGTGTATGGAAAAGCAAGTGTTGGAGCACCTCCAATGTCTGTTCCACATATTGATACTCGTGTAATTGATGGTGAAAAAGCGCTTCTTTTTGGGCCATTCGCAGGATTCTCAACTCGTTTCCTTAAAAATGGTTCATATTTAGATTTGCCACTATCTATTAAGCGTAACAACTTAATTCCGATGTTGGCTGCTGGATATCACAATATTCCATTAACCAAATATTTGATTGAGCAAGTGCGTCAGTCTCCAAAAGACAGAATGAAGGCTTTACGCGAATATCTTCCAACAGCACGTTCAAAAGACTGGAAATTAGAAAAAGCAGGGCAACGTGTTCAGGTAATCAAAAAAGATGAAAAAGAAGGTGGAGTTTTAGAGTTTGGTACAGAAGTTATCAATACACATGACGGAACTTTAGCGGTTTTATTGGGTGCTTCTCCGGGTGCTTCTACAGCTGTAGCAATTATGATTGATTTGATTAGCAGATGTTTTACACACCAGATTAAAACACCAGAATGGCAAGCGAAATTAAAGACAATGATTCCGTCTTACGGACAGACTTTAAACGATAAGCCAGAACTTTTAGAACAGCTTAGAAAACAAACAGCAGAAGTTTTAAAATTGAATTAGCTTCTCATATTTAATATAAAAAAAAACAAATCCAGATGAATTAATCTGGATTTGTTGCTTTTAAGTCGGTTGTATTTTTTAGAATTTTTTCTGCCAGATTGCTCATCCAGATTAATTGCTCAATTACCATCTGTGCTTCCTGCATTTTAGCCTGGCGCGTTTCTTTGTCCAAATCGTCATCTTCCGCTAAACGGGTAAAATGCCTACGCTTTAATTCTTCAAATTGCAAAGTCACATCTTCTTTTTCAAAAAAAGTATCTTGTATTACAACTTCGTTTCTTAAGACCGAAATAGAGTGATCCAAATTGGCCAAAATTGTTTTGATAATATAATTAAAAGAATCAGATGCAGAAGTGGTTTGGTGAGACTGAATATAGGTAGAAAGTGACGCCAAAGCAGATAATAAAGAGTGGTTTAAAACCACTAACTTATTTACCAAAGGCATTGTTTTTTGTTTCGACTTAGGTTCTTGCATCATACGCTGGAAAGAAGTCATTAAATTTCCTATTTCGACAAAGGCATTCTTTCGCGCTAAGCGGTACGAAGTAGGAACTTCTCCTTTTTTATTATAAAAATCTGCAATCTCTTTTAAATAATTTCTATTGGCTCGAATGGTGTTTTCAATGTGAATCGGTGTATTGATGAATTCCCAAGCTGGCCATAAAAACTGATTAGCAATAAAAGCTAAGGTTGCTCCTGCAAGTGTATCTAATATTCTGTATTGAATTACTTCATTAATGTCTGGAGTTAGAATTCCGTAGATGAAAACCACGTACATCGTAACAAATGTTGCACTAATCTTGTAATTGATCTGGGTAAATGAAATTCCGAGCAGCATGCATACAATAGAGAAAATGCTCAATGCCACGTGGTTCTGAATAACAGATACAATTCCGAAAGCTATAATTCCACCTAGAATAGTTCCGAACATTCTATTGTACGATCGCTCTTTGGTCAAGCCATACCCAGGACGCATGATTACTACAATGGTCAGCAGAATCCAATATACGTTTTGAAACGGTAGCATTTGGCCGAGAAAAAAGCCAATCAAAATAGTTATGGTTAATCGTATCGAATGTCTGAAAATGGAAGAAGAATAACTTAAGTTTTCAATTAAAGTTCGAAGCGGATAATATTGTGGTGTTAAGAATTTTTCAAGCTCTTTGTCTTGATCTTTCAATTTATAAGATTGCATTGCTAAAGAAAGCGCACGCTGAATGGTTTTTATTTTCCCAACCTGATTTTTAGCGTATTTTAGCATATTGGTCAGCATTAATACACCTTCTGCGGCTTCTTCTTTTCCTAATGTTTTTTCATAATCAAAAATGGCAAATTCAAGAGCATCCAACTCATTTTTTAGGTCATGTTTGTCAACATAAGTACTAATATGGTTCACATTTTTTGAAAGCTTTTTTAAGGTAGAAGCTAATTTATATGCTACGTTTTGATAGGTTCTTAAAACATCAGGATGTTTGGCAAATTTTTCATGAAGTTTGCTGTGGTCAAATGAAGTGTATAAAGCCAATTCTTGAATTTCGACCAAAGTAATAAAAACCAAAAGCATTTTTCGGTTCTGGCTTGTAGTTCCAGATGCATTCTGGTTTCCAATGAGCATTTTCCTTAAATCTTCATGAATAAGATTCAATTCTACCTGAACAGCTAACTGTTTTTCAATAATTGCTTTTCTGTTGGCTTCAGGACTCCATAGATCGCCTCTTAATTTTAGATATTTAGCAGTAAGTTTTATTCCTTCGGCAATTTGTAATTCTACATATTTATAAGGCTGTACAAAATGAAAAACAAGAGATACTATTAAATATAGAATTCCTCCGATAAAAATAAAACCAGAGTATTCAAAAGCTTCCCAACCTTCATGCAAATGGCCAAAGGACAGGGAAATCGATAATAAGGCAGAGAAAGAAATCAAAGTAGCTCGCTGTCCGTAAACCGAAATCATAGAACATAAAAACAGCAGAAATCCTAAAAAGATATAAAAAAGGAAAGGAAAAGGATAAACAAGATTTACCAAAAGATTAACTCCAGAAACAATAAAAGAAGCAGCAATTAATCCTTTTATTTTATGGCTGAGAGAACTTGGAATATCACTGGGATAAGTATAAAATGCACCAAGCGCAATGGTAAAACCGATTTCAAAATGACCAAGAAAATTTAAAACTAAAACAGGAACAACAGAAGCAATAGTTACTTTAGAGGCATTTAGAAAGGAAGTGCTGTTAGTAAATTTCGAAATTCTATCAATCATAAAAAGAGGTTTACTAACAAAGGTAAGAATTGTAGGAGTGATTTTGGCATAATTATAGCTGAGATTTTTATTAGCAAGTAAAAAATATGATATAATGCCTTATAAGAATTATTCATTGACTATTTTTTACTATTTTTGCCAGCTGAAATATCAGAACTTTAATTCTGTTTTTGCAGCACATTAAAACATAAATAAAAACAAATGATTTTACCAATTGTAGGATACGGTGATCCTGTTTTAAGAAAAGTAGGGCAGGATATTACACCAGAATATCCAAACCTAAAAGAAACGATCGCAAATATGTACGAGACGATGTACAATGCGTATGGAGTTGGACTTGCAGCACCGCAGGTTGGACTACCAATTCGTTTGTTTGTGATAGATACAACGCCTTTTAGTGATGATGAGGATCTTCCTTCAGAGGAACAAAAAGATTTGAAAGGCTTTAAGAAGACTTTTATCAATGCTAAAATCGTTAAAGAAGAAGGAGAAGAGTGGGGATTTAATGAAGGCTGTTTGAGTATTCCTGATGTACGTGAAGACGTTTACAGAAAACCAACTGTTACAATCGAATATTGTGAAGAAGATTTTGTAATGAAAACGGAAGTATTTGACGGGTTAATTGCAAGAGTTATCCAGCATGAATACGACCATATTGAAGGAATCTTGTTTACAGATAAAATCTCATCTCTAAAAAAACGTTTAATCCAAAAGAAATTAAAAAATATTACTGAGGGAAAAACGTCTCAGGAATATAGAATGAAATTTTACGCAGCTAAAAAAGCAAGATAAGTTTTCTATATATTTAGAAACAAAAAATAAATAAAATTCTTAATACTAATTTTAATAAAAATGAATTTAACGAAAATTTTAGCCATTTCAGGAAAACCAGGTTTATACGAATTAAAAGTACAAACTCGTACAGGTTTTGTGGCGGAATCATTAATTGATGGGAAGAAGATTACTGTAAATCTAAAAAGCAATGTAAGTTTATTGTCTGAAATTTCGATTTATACTTACGAAGGCGAAAAACCGTTAACTGAAGTAATGCAGCAGATTGCCGTTAAAGAAAACAAAGGACAAGCTATCTCTCATAAAGAAGATAATGCTACTTTGTCTGCTTATTTTAAACAAATTCTTCCCGATTACGACGAAGAAAGAGTTTACCCATCAGACATTAAAAAAGTATTAAGCTGGTACAACACACTTCAAGCAAAAGGATTGGTTACAGATTTAGCTCCTGCAGCTGAAGAACCAAAAGAAGAAGCTCCAGTTGCGGCTGAAAAACCTAAAAAAGCTCCAGCGACTAAAAAAGCAAAAGCTAAAAAAGAAGAATAATCGCTCTTCTTTAAACATAATATAATCCTGTTGAGAGGTTTTCTTGACAGGATTTTTAATTTTACAGAATCGAGTTTAAATCAAAAGAAACTTCAAAATGAGCAAAGAAAACCAGTTAAAAGCATTTGAGAGATTACTGAATATCATGGATGAACTTCGTGAGCAATGTCCATGGGATAAAAAGCAAACTCTTCAGACTTTAAGACATTTGACAATCGAAGAAACCTATGAGCTAGGAGATGCTATTCTGGACAATGATTTAAATGAAGTTAAAAAAGAATTGGGTGATTTACTGCTTCATATTGTTTTCTATGCCAAAATAGGCAGTGAAACTAATGATTTTGATATTGCTGATGTCTGTAATGAAATCTGCGATAAATTGATTCATCGTCATCCTCATATTTATGGAGATGTAAAAGTAGAAAATGAGGAAGAAGTAAAACAAAATTGGGAAAAGCTAAAGCTTAAAGAAGGTAAGAAATCTGTTTTAGAAGGCGTTCCGAGAAGTCTTCCGGCAATGGTCAAAGCAAGTCGAATTCAAGACAAAGTGAAAGGAGTAGGGTTTGACTGGGAAGAACCTCATCAGGTTTGGGATAAAGTACAAGAAGAATTACAGGAACTACAAGACGAAGTAAAAACTGGAAATCAAGATAAAATTGAAGACGAGTTTGGAGATGTCTTGTTTTCTATGATTAATTATGCAAGATTTTTAAATGTAAACCCTGAAGATGCTTTAGAAAGAACCAATAAAAAGTTTATTAAGCGTTTTCAATACCTAGAAAGTAAAGCAAACGAATTAGGAAAGCCTTTAATGGATATGACGCTAACAGAAATGGATGTTTTCTGGAATGAAGCTAAAAAACTCTAGTTGTCGGCCAATTTCTTTAATGCGCGAACGTCTTTCAACATAATTTTTTTACCAACTAATTCTATCAATCCTAATTTATTAAAATCAGATAATAAACGAATACAGCTTTCTGTAGCAGTTCCAATAATCCCTGCAAGTTCTTCTCTTGTTAGCTGTACTCTTAGTGTTTTATCGGTATCTTCGCCAAATTCATCATGTAGGTGCAGTAAAGTCTCGGCAAGTCTCTGCTTAACAGTTTTTTGCACTAAGGCAATTTTTTCGTTCTCAGATTCCTTTAAATCTTCGCAAACAGATTGCATCATATTTAAAGAAAACTGATTGTTATTATTAAAGAAATTGATGATTTCAGCTTTAGGAATAAAGCAGACTTCCATATCGGCAATCGCTTTTGCAGTCAAGTTTGCGGGTTCATTGCTAATCATAGAGCGCTGTCCAAGAAGTTCACCAGATTTTACCAATTTTACAATTTGGTCTTTTCCGTTTGCACTCAGTTTTGAAAGTTTCCCAACTCCGTCTTTTACACAAAAAACACCATTGGTTACTTCGCCTTCTTCAAAAAGAGCCTCGCCTTTTTTAATTTTGTAAGTCGTTTTGCTATTGGCTAACTTAATAACTTCTTCTTTATTAAGGGCTTTTAATGAGCTTAACTGGCGTACAATGCATTGATCACATTTGTTCATGACAATATTTGTTTGCTGCAAAAATAAGGATATTTGAGGGTTTTAGCCACCTTTAAAAGGTAAATTTATTATAAATTAGGGTTAGCTCTTTTTTGAACTTTTTATTTTATAAATTTAGGTATCCAATTTCAAAATAACATGACAATTATCATCTTAATAATTGTGCTTTAGTTGGAAATTTGTGGCAAATAAAAACAAGTTTATGAGGGAGCAAAGTTGTTTTCATTGTGGTTTAACTATTGAACAAAATGAAGAAATTGATTTTGATGATAAAAAGTTTTGTTGCACTGGCTGTAAAACAGTTTACGAAATTTTTAGCATCAATGACCTGACATCATATTATGATTTTGAAAAGTCTCCGGGAGCCACTCCGCAAGACATCAAAGGAAAATATGATTTTTTAGAGAATGAAACCATACTTGCAAAAGTTTTAGAGTTTCAAGAAGGAAACACTTCAATCGTTTCGCTTAATATTCCTCATATCCATTGCAGTTCTTGCATCTGGATTCTAGAAAATCTTAATCGTCTTCAGCTAGGAATTAGCACTTCTCAAGTTAATTTTCACGAAAAGAAAGTTAGAATTACCTTTAATTCTGATGTGGTTTCTTTAAAAGAAATAGTTTATCTCCTAAGTTCGATAGGTTATGAACCTTATATTAGTTTAGAAAATTATGGATCTGCAAAAGCAAAAGTCGACAGAAGTTTAACCTATAAATTAGGTGTTGCATTTTTCTGTTTCGGAAATATTATGCTGCTTTCATTTCCAGAATATTTCGAAATGAAAGAATTCTGGCTCGATAGTTACAAGCCGTTTTTCAGATTACTTATTTTTCTTCTAGCATTACCCACTTTTTTTTACTCAGCGAGCGGATATTATGTTTCTGCTTATCATAGCATTAGAACGAGAATGCTCAATATTGATATCCCGATTGCTTTAGGAATTATCGTGATGTTTATTCGAAGTACTTACGATATGCTAATGGACCACGGTCCAGGTTTTTTTGACAGTTTGGCCAGTTTGATATTTTTTATGCTTCTTGGCAAAATGTTTCAAATTAAAACGTATAGTTTTTTAAGTTTCGAAAGAGACTTTAAATCATACTTTCCAATTGCGGTTACTAAAATAAATAAAGATACTTCTGAAGAAAATGTTGCTATTTATGATGTTCTAAAAGGAGACCGGTTATTAATAAGAAATCAAGAGCTTATTCCTGTTGACGGAATTTTAATCAGCGATAGCGCCGAAATAGACTATAGTTTTGTTACGGGAGAAGCAGTGCCTATTACCAAAAAGTCTGGTGATAAAGTCTTTGCAGGAGGAAAGCAGATTGGTAAAGTGATCGAAATGGAAGTTTTGCATTCTGTTTCTCAAAGTTATTTAACCCAATTATGGAGTAACGAAATTTTTCAGAAAAAAGTAGACCAGAAGCATAAGACCATAACAGATGCAATAAGTCGATATTTTACCCCCATATTATTGCTCATTGCATTTGCTGGTTTTGGTTATTGGATTTTTAAAGATGCCAATACTGCTTTTAATGTTTTTACCGCGGTATTGATCGTAGCCTGCCCATGTGCATTGGCTCTCACTGCCCCGTTTACTTTTGGAAACATATTGCGAATTTTAGGTAAAAAGAAATTTTATTTGAAAAATGCTGTTGTAATCGAACAGCTTGCCAAAGTTGATACAATTGTTTTTGATAAAACAGGAACCATTACAACCAACAAGAAGTCGAATATATTATATGAAGGAAATCCTATTTCAAATTCAGATATTACATTGATTAAAAATGTATTGCGAGGTTCAAATCATCCATTAAGCCGAATGCTTTACGATTTTCTGCCAGAAAGTAAACGCATTGCTGTAGAAGAGTTTCAAGAAATTACAGGAAAAGGAATTCTAGCAATAATTGACGGAAAGGAAATGAAAATTGGCTCAGGGCAATTTGTAAATGATATAGTTGCAGATGGTTCAGAAATAGAAAAAACAGCATTACACATTAAAATAGGTGAGATTTATTTCGGAAAATATACTTTCCAAAATCAATATCGTGAAGGTTTAGAAAAGCTTTTTGCAAACCTGAGCAAAGATTATCAAATAAAAGTGCTTTCTGGTGACAATGATGGCGAAAGGTCAAATCTGGAAGCTATTCTTCCAAAAGGTACCGAGTTGATATTTAATCAAAAGCCTGAACAGAAATTAGAATACATAAAGCAACTTCAGGAGAAAGGACAAAACGTTATGATGGTGGGCGATGGATTGAATGATGCTGGCGCTTTAGCTCAAAGTAATGTCGGGATTTCTATATCTGAAAACGTGAATGTCTTTTCACCTGCCTGTGATGCCATTTTGGATGCAACAGAATTTTCTCGTCTCAACTACTTTTTAAAGCTTTCTCATAAAGCTATTTTAATTATAAAAATGAGTTTTGGGTTGTCATTGCTGTACAATGTTGTCGGTCTTGCATTTGCGGTTACAGGAAATCTGCTTCCGCTGGTTGCGGCGATCATTATGCCACTGAGTACAATTACGATTGTCAGTTTTGTAACTTTTATGTCTAACTATTTCAGTAACAAAAATTTAGAGTAAATTTAAATTGTTTTGAAAGATATTTTTTATAAATTTAACATATCTTTTTGATCATGATAATTATCATATTTTATGCGCCTTTAACGAAGTAATTTTGTTAATATAAATCTAAGGTATGAGTGTTATTTATCTTTTAATTTCAGTAAGTATTTTTGTGGCAATCTGTTTCTTTATTGCCTTTGTCGTTGCTGTCAAATCTGGACAGTATGATGATGATTATACTCCTTCAGTCAGAATCCTTTTTGATGACGAAACAAAAATTAATTCCCAAAATAATAATTCACCAATCGAAGAAAAACAAGTATAATTATGGAAATGGAACAGTTTTATTACGACAACAAAATTGTAAAAAAATTCATTTATGCCACAATTCTTTTTGGAGTTGTAGGTATGTTAGTGGGACTTACCTTAGCGGTAATGTACCTTTTTCCCAACATGACAGATGGGATTTCGTGGTTGAGTTACGGCCGATTAAGACCGTTACACACTAATGCAGTTATTTTTGCCTTTGTGGGTAATGCTTTTTTTGCCGGTATGTATTACTCGCTGCAAAGATTACTAAAAGCCAGAATGTTTAGTGATTTTCTTAGTAATCTTCACTTCTGGGGATGGCAGCTGATTATTGTGGCTGCAGCAATTACGCTTCCTCTAGGTTATACTTCTTCAAAGGAATATGCAGAGTTAGAGTGGCCAATTGATATTGCAATCGCTTTGATTTGGGTTGTAATGGGAATCAATATGATTGGTACAATGATAAAACGCAGGGAGCGTCACTTATATGTAGCGATTTGGTTTTATATCGCGACATTTGTAACGGTAGCCGTACTGCATATCTTTAATAACATTGAAATTCCAGTTTCGGGTTTAAAAAGTTACTCTGTATATGCTGGTGTTCAAGACGCATTGGTGCAATGGTGGTACGGACATAATGCGGTGGCATTCTTCCTTACAACTCCGTTCTTGGGGCTAATGTATTACTTCGTTCCAAAAATTGCAAATAGACCAGTTTACTCCTATAGGTTATCCATTATTCACTTTTGGTCTTTAATCTTTATTTATATATGGGCAGGACCACATCACTTATTGTATTCTGCACTGCCAAACTGGGCTCAGAATTTAGGAGTTGCATTCTCAGTAATGTTAATTGCTCCATCTTGGGGAGGTATGATCAATGGTCTTTTAACATTAAGAGGAGCTTGGGATAAAGTTCGTGAAGAACCGGTTTTGAAATTCTTCGTCGTAGCCATTACTGGTTATGGTATGGCAACTTTCGAAGGTCCTATGCTGTCTTTAAAAAATGTAAATGCTATTGCGCACTATACTGATTGGATCGTAGCACACGTACACGTAGGAGCTTTAGCTTGGAATGGTTTCATGTCATTTGGTATTATCTACTGGCTGATTCCAAGAATGACAAAATCAGAGTTATTCTCTAAGAAATTAGCCAATTTCCATTTTTGGATTGGTACTTTGGGGATAATAGCTTATACGATTCCATTATATGTCGCTGGTTTCCAGCAAGCATCAATGTGGAAACAGTTTAATCCAGATGGCACTTTAACTTATGGGAATTTCCTTGAAACCGTAACGGCTATTATGCCAATGTATTGGATGAGAGCTATTGGTGGTACTATGTATCTGGTAGGTATGCTTACATTGGTATATAATATTGTGATGACAATTAAAGCTGGAAATCCAGTAGAAGATGAATTGGCTCAAGCTCCTGCATTACAAACAATAAAAAGTGGTAGATTAAGCGGAGAGAAATTCCACTCTTGGTTAGAAAGAAAACCAATTCAATTAACTATTCTAGCTACAATCGCAATTTTAATTGGAGGTATTATTCAGATTGTGCCAACAATTATGGTAAAATCAAATATTCCAACAATTTCAAGTGTAAAACCATATACACCGTTAGAACTTGAAGGTCGTGACCTATACATTAGAGAAGGTTGTGTTGGATGTCACTCGCAATCAGTTCGTCCTTTTAGAAGTGAAGTAGAGCGTTATGGAGTTCAGTCAAAAGCGGGAGAATTTGTTTACGATCATCCATTCTTATGGGGGTCAAAACGTACAGGACCAGACTTGTTAAGAGTGGGTGGTAAGTACAATGATAACTGGCACTTTAACCACATGTGGAATCCGCAAAGCACATCTGCAGGCTCAATTATGCCAGGTTACAAATGGTTGTTCGATAACAAACCAATGGACATTTCATTGACACAAAAGAAAATGCAGGCAATGATTTCATTAGGTGTGCCATATTCTCCAGAAGATGTTGCAAATGCACAGAAAACTTTAAGAGAGCAGGCTGTTAAGATTGAAAAAAGCTTAGAAAGCGATCCTGATTTCGTTAAGAGTTATGAAGACAGCCGTAAAAAAGCTGCTGCAAAAGGCGAGAAATTCATTCCGATGAACGAAAGAGAAATCGTTGCTTTAATCGCTTATATTCAAAGACTTGGTACTGATATTAAAGTAAAAGAAACTTCAAAATAACAGCATTATGTTTGAACAGATAAAACACAATATGGAAACAATATCGGGTATAGAAATTTACCCGATTATTTCCCTCTTAATTTTTTTCTTCTTCTTTGTAGGATTAGGCATTTGGGTGTTCTCTTATAGAAAAGAAAAAATTCAAGAAATGAGTAATATACCTTTAGATGAAGGACTTAGTGTAACTACAAAAGATAGATAAAAATGAAAAAGTTTTTCCCAGTATATGTTAGAGTACCGTTGATTTTCTTCATCGTATTTGCTTTGATGGAATATTTTATAGATTCAGGCGATAAGCCGGCTTTTGTAAAATATCCAATGGTATCACTCTTTTTATTTGTCTTTTTGTTTATTCTAATTGCCATCGAGATTACGCTTAGTGCTGTTAATCGAGTAATGTATCAATTATTATCGCCTGAAGAAAAAGCACAAAAAGAACTTGAAGAAAGTTTAAGCTTTAAAGAAAGCACTTGGTTTAAAAACCTAATGCATAAATTGACTAAAACAGAGCCAATTGAAAAAGAAGGTGAATTATTGATGGATCATGATTATGACGGAATCAAAGAGCTAGATAATAATTTACCGCCATGGTGGGTATATTTATTCTACATCTGTATCATTTTCGGAGTAATTTATGTAGTTCGTTACGATGTTTTAGGAGCTGATGATCAGGAAATGGAATTGAAAAAAGAATTGGCTCAAGCCAAGATTGATGTTGCAGAATACATGAAAACAGCACCAGATTTAATGGATGAAAAAACGGTTGTTTTGTTAACTGATGGGCCAAGTCTAGCTGAAGGGAAAACAATCTTTACTACGAATTGTGCTGCGTGCCACCGTGCCGATGCGGGAGGACAGATTGGACCAAACCTTACAGATGATAGATGGATTTTAGGAGGAGGAATCAAAAATCTATTCCACACCATTACAAATGGAGGAAGAGACGGTAAAGGGATGATTGCCTGGAAAGGAACTCTTAAACCAAAAGAAATACAAAAAGTGGCTAGTTATATTCTGTCTTTACAAGGAAGTAATCCAAAAGATCCAAAAGAAGCAGAAGGAGAAGTTTGGGTAGACGATAGCGCTCCTAAAACCGATGCCGCTGCAGCAACTACAAAAGATACCACAGAAGTTAAAAAATAATTAGAATATCATGTCAAATTTACCAGACGAAGCTTTTAGAAATACCATTGGAACAATAGATGAAGGTGGTAAACGAAAATTTATATTTCCTAAAAAACCGTCTGGTAAATTTTATGATTATAGGAAAATTGTCAGCTATGTTTTGCTAGCAATTTTATTCATAAATCCTTTTATCAAGGTTAATGGAAATCAGTTTATGATGTTCAATATCTTGGAACGTCGTTTTAATATTTTTGGATTCCCTTTTTGGCCTCAGGATTTTTATCTCTTCGTAATTTCAATGCTTGTCGGCGTTGTATTTATAATTTTATTTACTGTTGTTTTCGGAAGAATATTTTGCGGTTGGATTTGTCCGCAGACTATTTTCCTTGAAATGGTTTTCCGTCGTATCGAATATTGGATCGATGGAGACAGAGGTTCTCAAACTCGTTTGGCAAGACAGGAATGGAATGCTGAAAAAATTAGAAAACGAGTTTTGAAATGGACTATATTCTTCTTAATATCTTTCCTTATAGCTAATGTTTTTTTGGCCTATTTGGTAGGAAGTGATGCTTTATTCTTAATGATTGAGCAAGGTCCCGTTAAACAAGCAAGCAATTTTATTGCTCTATTAATATTTACAAGTATTTTCTATTTTGTTTTTGTATGGTTTCGTGAACAGGTTTGTATTATCGCCTGCCCATACGGAAGATTGCAAGGCGTACTTTTAGATAATAAATCTATAAATGTTGCTTACGATTTTGTTCGAGGTGAAAAAGAAGAAGGACGTGCAAAATTCAAAAAAAATGAAGATAGAGCATTAACAGGAAAAGGAGATTGTATTGATTGTCTTCAATGTGTTCACGTCTGTCCAATGGGAATTGATATCAGAAACGGAACACAGCTGGAATGTACAAACTGTACAGCTTGTATCGACGAATGTGATCATATTATGGAATCTGTTGGATTGCCAAAAGGACTTATTCGCTATGCATCTGAAGATGAAATTGCGAAAAAGGAACCTTTCAAGTTTACAGCGAGAATGAAAGGATATACAGCCGTTCTCTTCATTTTATTGAGTATTTTTGTTGGAATGCTGTTTTTAAGAACAGATGTACAGGCAGTAATTTTAAGATTGCCTGGCCAGCTGTTCCAGCATAATGGAGAAAAAATCAGCAATGTTTACACTTATAAAATTGTAAACAAGACAATGAAAGATTACAACGATATACATTTCGAACTAATTGATCAGAAAGGAGAAATTAAAAATGTTGGTAAAAAACACTTTAAAATTGCTAAAGAAGGAATTTCTCAAGGAACATTGTTTATAGAAATTGATGAAGTTCTGCTTGAAAGCGATAAAACAAAAGTAAAAATTGGAGTTTATAATGGTTCTGAACTTTTGCAAACAACTACTACAAATTTCTTAGGGCCGCGCAGTTTTAATTAAAAATATATTATTATGAAATCGCCACAAAATAAACTTTGTAAAATCAAAACAAAAGAATAAAGGCGATAACATATTTGACAAATAACAAATAAAATCTACAAATATGAAATTTAATTGGGGCACAGGTATCGTCATTGCATTCGGATTGTTTATGACCTTTATTTTATATTTTGTTTTTGAAGTACAGTCAAACTCTAAATACGATAATGATTTGGTTGTAGAAGAATATTATAAACACGATACGCACTTTCAAGAAGAAATGGCTAGAATTCAGAATGCACACGATTTGCAGCACAAACCATCAATCAAATATACTGGAGAAGGTGTTGCGGTAATTTTTCCTGCAGGATTTGAAAGTGATAAAGTAAAAGGAAATATTCAATTATACAGACCTTCAAACAAAAAATTTGACTTTAATACTCAAATTGCTTTAACCAATTCAGAAATCATTATTCCGCAGAAAAAATTAATAAAAGGACGCTGGGATGTTAATATGGAATGGCAGTACGAAGGCAAAAAATATCTCACTAAAGAGGTTATTTACGTAAACTAAAAATAAAATGTTATTCTCTGCTTTCTTTTTAGGTTTGATCAGTAGTCTGCATTGCGTTGGTATGTGTGGACCAATTGCTATGATGCTTCCTGTAGATAGGCAAAATGAAGCTAAAAAGGCAATGCAGATTATGACTTATCACTTTGGACGATTAACTGCTTATTCAACAATTGGGTTGATTTTTGGATTATTGGGAAGAGGTTTTTTTCTAGCGGGCTTGCAGCAGAAAATGTCAATAATTATTGGTGTAATTATGATTGTTGTGGTTTTGATTCCCGAGAAAAAATTTGCTCAATACAATTTTTCTAAACCTGTTTATAAAATCATTTCTAAAATTAAATCGAATTTAGGTAGCCAGTTTAAAAACAAGAGTTACAAATCTCTTTTTACTATTGGCCTTCTAAACGGATTTCTGCCATGCGGAATGGTTTATGTTGCTTTATTTGGAGCAATTGCCATGCAGAGTGCAAGTCTTGGTGTTCTCTACATGCTTTTATTCGGGATTGGGACTATACCGCTAATGACGGTTGTGGTTTATGTCAACTCATTATTAAAATTGCCTTTCAGAAATAAAATCCAAAAGGCAATTCCGTATGTAGCTGTTATAATTGGTGTTTTATTCATCCTTCGTGGATTGGGATTAGGAATTCCATATATCTCTCCCTCAAACATGAGTTTGTTTGTACAGCAGACTCCAAACTGCCACTAGAAGATATATTTAAGTTATTATACAGTCATCGAAAACAGGTTTGTTTCCGGTGACTTTCTTTTTAGATGTAAGTCAAATGCCATACAGATATTACGGACAAAAGGTCTCCCTTCTTCGGTAATTGTGATTTTATTGTTTTCAATAATAATCAAATTATCGTTTTCTATTTCTTTTAAAGCAATTAAAACTTCAGGAAGTTCAGCAAAATTTAAAGATTCTGCAGTCCAGGAAGTTTCCAATTCGCAGGTTAGATTCAGAATGTGTTTTCTAATGATAAGATCTTCATCGTTTAAAATATGACCCTTTACAACAGGAAGTTTATCCGATTCTAAAATTTCATAATATTCTTCTAGGCTTTTGGTGTTTTGAGCAAAGCTGTACCAGCTATCACTTATTGAAGAAACGCCTAAACCAATCATAACTTGAGTTTTGGAAGCGCTGTATCCCATGAAATTTCTATGCAGATTTCCGTTGTGAGCTGCCTTGTATAAACTATCGCCTTTTAAAGCAAAATGATCCATGCCAATTTCGTGATATCCGTTTTGAATCAGAAGCTTTTTACCAATTTCATATAGTTTTCTTTTTTCGGCATCCTTTGGCAGGTTTTCGTCATTAAAGCCTCGCTGTCCGTTTCCTTTTATCCACGGCACATGCGCATAGCTATAAAATGCCAATCGATCTGGTTTTAAAGAATTGGTTTTCTCGACTGTATCTACGACATCTTCGATAGTTTGAAATGGAAGTCCAAAAATAATATCGTGCCCAATTGAAGTATAGCCAATTTCTTTTGCCCAAAAAGTTACTTTGGCAACATTATGAAAAGGCTGAATTCTATTAATTGCTTTTTGAACAGCAGGAGAATAATCTTGAACGCCAAAACTCACTCGGCGAAAGCCTAAATCATATAGTTTTTTGAGTTGTTCGTGAGTAGTATTGTTTGGATGCCCTTCAAAACTAAATTCGTGATTTTCTGCTTTTACAGCATAATCAAAAATTCCGTTAATAAGACATTCTAAATTTTCTTTTGAAAAGAAGGTTGGTGTTCCTCCACCCAAATGAATTTCTTTGATTACAGGCTTTTCTGGAAGTAAATCACAATACATTTTCCATTCTTTCAGAACCGCCTGAATGTATTTTTCTTCTACTGAGTGATTTTTTGTAATGCGTTTATTGCATCCGCAGAAAGTGCACATGCTTTCACAGAAAGGCAGGTGAATGTATAAACTTATTCCGTTTTTTGAATTGCTTTCAGAAAATGATTGCTTTAAAGTAGTAATCCATTTTTCGGATGTAAAGTCTGCTTCATTCCAATAAGGAACAGTCGGATAACTAGTATATCTTGGACCTGGGACGTTGTACTTTTGAGTCAAAGAAATTTTCATAATGACGGATTTAGTTTACCTCAAAATTAAAACTTCAAACTAAGACATAAAATGACAAATATCATGTAAAACGCAAAAAAAAAGAGGCCTAAATTGGAGCCTCTTTTCTGAATTAAATAACTAACGTGATATAGAATCTTGGATGATTTTAAGCCATTTTTTCGCAAACTGATGATCTTGATAGACGCTAATCTGTTTGATGCGGTCATCATCAAAATCATAGAATGGAATTATTATTTTTTTACCAGTTTCTTTTTCTTGAAAATCAAAATCAATTTTAACAATAGTATCAGAACCAGCATCTGTTGTTGGAACTAATTTGCATGAAGAAATTGTATTCAAATCGACATAAATTGACTCTTGCTGATTTGGATTGAAATTCATCAAAATAAACTTATTGTTTTTTTGATCAATTGTTAAAGTCTTATTGTTGATTGATTCTGTCAAATCAAAATCTTCTGGATGATTGGGATTGAATCTTTTTTTGATGTTTAAAATTCTCGATTTACTTGCTGCAGATGAACGTGCAGAGAAATATATTGGGATAGCAACAATGATTAAAATCACAATTCCCATTATTGTGGTAGTAGTTTCCATAATGTTTTAATGTAATAAATAAATGATATGCAAAACAGTTCTCGATTTGAAAACGGTTAAGTACGTGATGAAGAATAGATCTTCTAATGAAAAATCAAGTATTTATTTACCAGAAAAAATGGAAAGCATAGAGTATGACTAAAACCTTTTTACTTTGTGTTGTAAAGAGTTTAGTATATGCTGTAGTGTGTGTAACGGTTTGATGCTGCGGGATAAGCGGTAAAAGGTTCTCAAAACATTTAATTATTCCAGTAGGATTTGTTTTGACGTTTGCCGCAAGCTGATAACTTCCCTGAGGCTGTATAAATGCAGACGAATCAGGAATGTCTTTGCAGAAGTTGGTATCGGATTTTTCCGTTTCAATTGCGTGTACAGCAGATTGGTTTGCCTGATAAGCAAACAGTCCTGCAAGTATAAGTGTAATAAGAATAACGGTTTTACGAATCCAATTCATGTCGGCGAATTTAAGTCATAAAACGCAATTAAAGAAATTTTATAGAATTAATTAACACTCAAAAAAAGTCCTCAGCGAAACTGAGGACTTATGAGGTTATTGTTGCATTTTAAAATAATAATCTGCTGAATGTTTGCCGCTTCCATAAAACAGGAAGAATATGCAGACTAATAAAACGACTATAGCTAAAATTAAACTTTCAGAATGCATTCTTCCCATAGAGTTGACAAGAACAGCACCAAATAAAATAGGCAATTGAGCAGCAATTGCCCAACGGGTTAGAAGCCCAAAAATAATCATTATACCACCAATCATGTGAGCTGGAGCAATGTAATGCAGCATAAACATACCTCCTCCAAACTTATCAATCGGGGAAATCAAATCATGCAGGTATTGAACATTGGTGACGAAAGAGACACCTTTCATAAATAAAAATCCACCCAAAACAATACGTACTAAATCAACTGGTAAATAAGTGTGCGAGTTCGCCCATTTATTCAAACTTTTTACATTTTCCATGATGTTGTGTGATTAAAAATTATGCACTAAGTTACTAATTTTTAATCAGATATTTATTTTTAACACCTTGAAAATAAGTTTTTTACTTTTTATTTAACGTCTTGTTGAGAATTCTTAAATCGTTATACCTGAATGACTCCTAAATTAAATGGTTTTTGAATCGGAGCATGGTTTGCAGCTTCAATTCCTATCGAAATCCAATTGCGGGTTTCTAATGGATCAATAATGGCATCTGTCCAAAGTCTTGAAGCAGCATAGTAAGGCGAAGTCTGCTCGTCGTAACGGGCTTTTATTTTATCGAATAATTCAGCTTCTTTTGCTTCGTCGACAGTTTCTCCTTTTGCTTTAAGCGAAGAAGCCTCTATTTGCGCCAAAACTTTCGCCGCTTGAGTTCCGCCCATAACAGCAAGTTCTGCACTTGGCCATGCAAATATCAATCTAGGATCATAAGCTTTTCCACACATCGCGTAATTTCCTGCTCCGTAGGAGTTTCCAACAATAACTGTAAATTTAGGAACAACAGAATTGCTCACGGCATTTACCATTTTGGCACCGTCTTTAATAATACCGCCGTGTTCTGATTTTGAACCCACCATAAAACCTGTAACGTCTTGTAAAAACACTAGCGGAATCTTTTTCTGGTTGCAGTTGGCAATAAAACGAGTAGCCTTGTCAGCACTATCAGAATAAATTACACCACCAAACTGCATTTCGCCTTTTTTGGTTTTTACGACTTTCCTTTGATTGGCAACAATTCCGACAGCCCAACCATCAATTCTGGCATATCCTGTTATTAGAGATTGTCCGTAACCATCTTTATACGCTTCAAATTCAGAATTATCGACCAAACGTTTGATGATTTCCATCATATCATATTGCTCGGTTCTTGCTTTTGGAAGAATTCCGTAAATTTCATTTGGATCTAACGCAGGTTTTTCGGCTTTGATTCTGCTGTAGCCAGCTTTGTCAAAATCACCAATTTTATCTACAATGTTTTTGATTTTGTCTAAAGCATCTTTATCGTCTTTAGCTTTATAATCGGTAACACCTGAAATTTCACAATGAGTTGTTGCTCCGCCAAGAGTTTCATTGTCGATAGTTTCGCCAATTGCAGCTTTTACTAAATAACTTCCCGCAAGGAAAATACTTCCGGTTTTGTCAACGATTAAAGCTTCATCGCTCATGATTGGGAGATAGGCGCCACCAGCAACACAGCTTCCCATAACGGCAGCTATTTGCGTGATTCCCATACTGCTCATTTGGGCGTTGTTTCTAAAGATGCGTCCGAAATGTTCTTTATCAGGGAAAATTTCATCCTGCATTGGCAAATAAACTCCTGCGCTATCTACAAGATAAATAATTGGCAGTCGATTTTCCATTGCGATTTCTTGCGCGCGAAGGTTTTTCTTTCCTGTTATCGGAAACCAAGCTCCTGCTTTTACAGTAGCATCATTGGCAACGACAATACATTGTTTTCCTCTGATGTAGCCAATTTTTACCACAACACCTCCTGAAGGACAACCGCCATGTTCTGCATACATTCCTTCACCAGCAAAACCTCCAATTTCAATACTTTTAGAATTTTCGTCCAATAAATAAGCAATTCTTTCGCGCGCGGTCATTTTACCTTCGGCATGCAGTTTTTCGATTCTTTTTTCGCCACCACCCAATTTAACTTTGGCAAATTTTTGTTTTAATTCAGAAAGAAGTAATTTATTGTGATCTTCGTTTTTATTGAAGTTTAAATCCATGATATAGTATTGATTTGATAAAATAGTGTTGGCTAATTTACAAAATCAATTGAAATAAACGAGTTGCTTTATGAATTAAGAAATAGCATTAATAAAAAAAACACCCGTTTTAGCGGATGTTCTTTTTTCGATTTTAAGTGATATTATTTTTTAAGGCCACAAACCATTTGTTTCAGCAAAGCCCATTGTTTTAAAGCATCACGAGCTTCAACAGCAGGATATCCTAACATAGTTTTTCCAGCAGGAACATCTCCAGTAACACCAGATCCAGCACCAATTACCGCGCCATCTCCAATAGTGGTGTGATCTTTTATTGAAGCGCTTCCGCCAATAATAACTCCGTTTCCTAAAGTTACAGAACCTGCTAAACCGCTGTTTCCAGCCATGATACAGAACTTTCCGAGTTTGCTATTATGTCCAATCTGCACCAAATTGTCAATTTTGCATCCGTCTCCAACAATAGTTGAACTAAATTTTCCGCGATCTACGCAAGTATTAGCTCCGATTTCAACCCTGTTTCCAATTATTACATTACCAATTTGCGGAATTTTTACAAGTCCATTTTTTTCGCAAGGACGAAAACCGAAACCGTCTGCACCAATTGTTGCGTTTGGATGAATAATGCATTCGTTGCCAATATGACAGCGCTCACGAACAACGGTTCCAGACCAGATGGTTGTGTTTCTTCCGATTGTGCATTCGTCTAAAATGGTAACATTTGGATAAATTATGGCATTAGCTCCAATTTCAACTTTTGGGCCAATGTAACAGCCAGCGCCAATTTTAGCACCTTCGCCAATTATCGCTGTTTCGTCTACAGTTGCGGTTTTATGAATATTGTAATGAAAGATTGGGGCAGGGGGAGCAAAAAGAGCAAGGATTTGTGACATTGCCAAATCGGCATTTTTGACTTTTATAAAAGCTCGATTTTCTCCCGGCTCAATCGAAATGTCTTCGTTCACAATTGCGATTGAAGCATTAGAAGTCGACCAGTATTTTTCGTATTTCTTGTTTCCAATAAATGAAATTTCTGAAGTTGTTGCTTTTTCTAGTTGTTCTGTGGCAGTAATGCCTTCCGAAGTGCTGCCGTAAATTACGCCATTTATAACTTCATTAATTTCTTGAATTGAATAGGATCTCATTGACAAATTTTAATCGACTTAGGTTATTTTTTGCCAAATAAAATGAAATACATTTTAATTACCTAATTAATTATTCTTGTTTCTTAATAATTATTTAAAATATAGATCTGTTTTTTGTAAAATTAACATTTAAAATATTAATTAAATAAAAGTTTTTCAATGTACTAATGGGGCGATTGTTTAGATTTCTAATTTTAAAAGCTAAAATTGAGGACTAAAAGCTAAAAAAAATAATTGTTAAGTGATGGCTTACATTTGTTTTGTTAAATCATTTTTATAAGTGATGATTAATAAAAAAAGCGATTCACTTTTTTAGTGAATCGCTTTTTATAAATTATTCTTTGATTTTTGATAATGAAACTGCATTGATGCAATAACGCAGACCACTCGGAGGAGGTCCGTCAGGGAAAACATGCCCTAAATGAGAGTCGCATACATTGCAGACTACCTCAACACGGATCATTCCGTATGACTTGTCAGCATGATAAGCAATAGCGTTTTCTTTTACAGGTTGGGTAAATGAGGGCCATCCTGTGCCAGATTCAAACTTTTCGCTTGCATCAAAAAGAACTGTTCCGCAGCATTTACATTCGTAAATTCCAGGATCAAATAAACTGCACAATTCAGAGCTAAAAGATCTTTCAGTTCCCTTTAAGCGTGTTACTTGAAATTCTTCTGGCGTTAGAACTTGTTTCCATTCTTCCTCCGTTTTCTCGACTCTTTTGTCTGGAGTTGGATTTCCTTTATTTGTAAAATGAATTACATCTGCCCATTTTATCATAACTTTTTGTTTTAAGTTTCAAGTTTCAGGTTTCAAGTTTACTGTGACCGTAAACTGTGACTGTTTACTCTTCCTCTTTTTGTCCCATCATCATCAGATAGGCTTTCAAGAAAGGATCGATATTTCCGTTCATAACGCCGTCAACATCGCTGGTTTCGTAGCCAGTGCGAACATCTTTTACCAATTTATAAGGTTGCATTACGTAGTTACGAATCTGCGAACCCCATTCGATTTTCATTTTGCTTGCTTCAATGTCAGCACGCTGTGCTTGCTGTTTTTTTAACTCAATTTCATACAATTGAGAACGAAGCATTTGCATAGCACGCTGTCTGTTATCTTGCTGTGATCTTGTCTCAGAACATTGAATCTGGATTCCGGTTGGTTTGTGAACAAGCTGTACTTTCGTTTCAACTTTATTTACATTTTGTCCTCCAGCACCACTCGAACGAGAAGTCGTAATTTCGATATCGGCAGGGTTAATGTCAATCTCGATACTATCATCTACAAGCGGATAAACATACACAGAAACGAATGATGTATGACGTTTAGCGTTACTGTCAAATGGCGAAATACGAACCAAACGGTGAACTCCGTTTTCTCCTTTTAAATATCCAAAAGAATAATCTCCTTCGAATTCTAAAGTTACGGTTTTAATTCCAGCCACGTCACCTTCCTGAAAGTTAAGTTCTTTTATTTTATAGCCATAACTTTCTCCCCACATCATGTACATACGCATCAGCATTCCTGCCCAGTCACAGCTTTCTGTTCCTCCAGCTCCCGCAGTAATCTGAACCACAGCGCTTAAACTGTCTCCTTCGTCAGAAAGCATGTTTTTGAATTCGATGTTTTCAATGTGTGCTTGAGCAACATTATATTGTTCATCCAATTCATCTACAGAAAGTTCTCCTTCTTTGTAGAAATCATAAGCAAGCTGTAATTCTTCTGTAAGAGAGACTGCTTTATCATAATCTTCAATCCATTTTTTCTTGTTTCGAAGATTTTTTACAATATTTTCTGCTTCTTTCGGATTGTTCCAAAAATCAGGAGCAAACGTTTTTTCTTCTTCGTTTGCAATTTCGATTAGCTTGGCATCAACGTCAAAGATACCTCCTCAACGCACCAAGGCGCTCCACAATACCTTTTACTTGTTCGGCTGTTGTCATAAATTAATTACTAGGTTTTATATGTTTTTTAGAATTATTACGTTAATTTGGTCTAGAGAAACCAGCGAGTTAAATTTTACCAAAACTTGCTGAGAATAACTATAAGTAATACGTAATTTTGCATACAAAAATAAGATATAGTTTTTAGAATATGGAAATAAATTTAATCAGCGATACCATAACAAAGCCTACTTATGAAATGCTGCAGTATATGTTTAACGCCCACGTTGGCGATGACGTATACAAACAGGACCCAACGGTGATTGAATTGGAAAATAGAACAGCAGAGTTTTTTGGTATGGAAGCTGGACTTTTCTTTCCGTCTGGAACTATGGCAAACCAGACTGCAATAAAACTGCATACGCAGCCTGGTGAACAGCTAATAGCTGATAAATATGCTCACGTTTATCATTATGAAGGAGGAGGTGTTTCTTTTAACAGTGGCGTTTCTTGCTGTCTGCTGGATGGAAATCGTGGTATGATTACGGCGGCACAAGTAAAAGCGGCAATAAACGATCCAGAATTTTATCACAGTCCATTAACAAGTTTGGTTTGTGTTGAAAATACAACAAATAAAGGCGGCGGCGCGTGTTACGAGTTGGAAGATTTAAGAGAAATAAAAAAGGTTTGCGACGCTCATAATTTGAAGTTTCACTTAGATGGAGCAAGAATTTGGAATGCATTAGTCGCTAAAAGACAAAATCCTAGAGAATTCGGAGCTATTTTTGATACTATTTCGGTTTGTTTGTCTAAAGGATTAGGCGCTCCAATTGGTTCTGTATTGCTTGGAAGCAAAGCTGATATTCACAGAGCGTTGAGAATCAGAAAGATATTGGGTGGGGGAATGCGTCAAGTTGGTTATTTAGCTGCGGCAGGATTGTATGCTTTAGCTCATAATATCGAAAGATTAGCAGAAGATCACCGCAGAGCAAAAGAAATAGCAAAAATCTTAAGTACAAAACCTTGGATTGCGTCAATTGAGCCTGTAGAAACTAATATTTTGATTTTTTCATTAGCTGAAGGTTACAGTGATCAATTATTAATTGAAAAATTGAAACAGAAAAATATACTAATAAGTTCTTTAGGGCATAATAAACTCAGAATTGTAACGCATCTAGATTATAAAGAAGTGATGCATACTTATGTGTTGGAAACACTTTCGAAGTTTTAGAGAAAGTTGCTAAGGTACTAAGATTCTAAGGTTCTAAGTCTTCACAATAAAAGAAAAACTCAGAAACTTAGAACCTTAGTTTCTTAGAATCTTATTTAAAAAGATTATCCATTCCAGGAATAGAAGGCATATCCATTCTGGCAACAGCATCTAATTCTCTTTCGTTTACACTTGTTGCTTTTTCTATCGCTTTATTTAGCGTTACAATTAAGTAATCTTCCAGTTGCTCTTTATCTTCTAGAAGAGAATCGTCAATAGAAAGAGATTTTATTTTTCGGCTTGCGGTAATAGTGACTTTTAATAATCCGTCAGCGCTTTGTTCATCAATCAAAACAGTATCTAAACGCTTTTTTGTATCTTCAATTTTTTGTTGGGTTTCTTTAAGTTTACCCATCATTCCCATTAAATCCATTTTTGTTGATTTTTTAAATTATTTCAGACAAAATTAGTATATTGCTGTGTTAATTCAATAGAATATTTTATGAAAAAATTAATTTTGTTCTGTTGGGTTTGTGCTATTTTTGCGTCTTCATATTTAAAAATTAATGCTCAATCAATGCAAAATGATATATCGGCCCCAAAGGCTAAAATAATTCCAAAGACATTAAAAAAACATAAAGAAACTAGAATTGACAACTATTTCTGGCTTAATGACAGAGAAAACCCAGAGGTAATAGATTATCTGAATCAGGAGAATGCTTATTACGAAAGCATGACTGCCCACACTCAAAATTTGAAAGAAAGTCTCTTTGAGGAAATGAAAAGTAGAATTAAAGAAGATGACTCTTCGGTTCCTTATTTCTACAATGGGTATTTTTACATTACGCGTTTTGAAACAGGTCAGGATTATCCAATTTTCGCTCGAAAAAAGGGAAGCCTTTCTGCAGATGAAGAAATTCTTTTTGACTGTAACGAAATGGCAAAAGGACATGCTTATTTCAAATTAGGCGGTTTGAGCATTAGCCCAGATAATAAATTTGCCAGTTTTGGAGTGGATATTGTGGGGAGAAGAATTTATACTATCCAGATTAAAAACTTAGAAACAGGTGAAATATTAGCAGATAAAATAGAAAATGTTACCGGAGCTTCTGTTTGGGCAAACGATAACAATACTATTTTTTATGTGAGACAAGATCAGGTGACATTAAGGGCTGATAAAGTTTTTAGACATAAATTAAACACTAGTTCAGAAAATGATGTTTTGGTTTATGATGAAGTTGACGATACTTTTAATGTTTCTATCAGCAAAGAAAAATCAAAAAAATACATTGTTATTGGCTCTGGAAGCACTTTGACAACTGAATATAGAATTTTGAATTCAGATAATCCTGATGGGGAATTTACGGTTTTCCAGCCCCGTGTGCGCGGATTAGAATATAGCATTTCTCATTACGAGGATTCATTTTATGTTTTGACTAATAAAGATAAGGCGACCAATTTTAAATTGATGAAAACGTCTGAAAGCAAAACAGGAAAGAAAAACTGGGTCGATCTTATTCCGCATAGAGAAGATGTTTTATTGGAAGATATTGAGATCTTTAAAAACTATTTGGTTGTTGAAGAGCGCTCTAACGGATTAAATCATATTCGAATCATGCCTTGGAATGGCGAGCCAGATTATTATCTTCCTTTTGGCAGTGAAACCTATAATGCTTACACTACAACCAATGTTGATTTTGATACCGATATTTTGCGTTACAGCTATCAGTCATTGGCAACTCCGTCTTCGGTAATTGACTTTAATATGAAGACCAAAACCAAGGAAATCTTGAAAGAACAGCAGGTTTTGGGAGGAAAGTTTGATAAAGAAAATTACATAGAAGAGAGAGTTTGGGCAACTGCAAGAGATGGTGTAAAAGTGCCAATTTCTATGGTTTACAGAAAGGGATTGGAGAAAAACGGTAAAAATCCGTTACTGCTTTATGCGTATGGTTCTTACGGAATTACAATGGATACCTATTTCTCTTCAACAAGGTTATCGCTCTTAGACCGCGGATTTGTTTACGCTATTGCGCATATTAGAGGAGGTGAGGACTTAGGAAGACAATGGTATGAGGACGGAAAACTGTTAAAAAAGAAAAATACCTTTACAGATTTCATCGATTGCTCTAAATTTGTAGTAGACCAAAAGTACACTTCTCCCGAACATCTCTATGCAGAAGGAGGATCTGCTGGCGGACTTTTAATGGGAGTAATCGTAAATGAAGCTCCTGAATTGTATAATGGCGTTATCGCTCAGGTGCCTTTTGTAGACGTAATTACTACGATGTTAGACGACAGTATTCCGCTTACAACTGGAGAGTATGACGAATGGGGTAACCCAAACAATAAAAAATATTACGACTATATGTTATCGTATTCACCTTACGATAATGTAAAAGCGCAGGAATATCCTAATATGTATGTTTCTACTGGATTACATGATTCGCAGGTACAATATTGGGAGCCAGCTAAATGGGTTGCAAAACTGAGAGATTTAAAAACAAATAACAAACTTTTGTTTTTAGATACCAACATGGATGCAGGTCATGGCGGGGCTTCGGGACGTTTTGAGGCTTTAAAAGACTTAGCAAAGGAATTTAGTTTTTTATTAGATTTAGAAAAAATTAAAAGCTAATTAGAAATTTTTTGTTAAATTTGCAACCTATCAAGGTTAATTTAAAAAGGCCTTTGATTAACTATTTTTTTATGAAAGAAGAAATAACTGCTTATAATAATGTTTTAGAGTTAATAGGAAACACCCCCCTTATTAAGCTAAATAAAATTACCGAAGAGTTAGAAGGAAATTTCTACGCAAAGGTAGAAGCTTTCAACCCAGGTCATTCCTCAAAAGATAGAATAGCGTTATATATTATTGAAGAAGCCGAGAGAAAAGGAATTCTATCTCCGGGAGATACCATTATCGAAACTACCTCTGGTAATACAGGATTTAGTTTAGCAATGGTAAGCATTATTAAAGGTTACAATTGTATTTTGGCAGTAAGCTCAAAATCATCTAAAGACAAAATTGACATGTTGAGAAGTTTAGGCGCCAAAGTGTATGTCTGTCCGGCTCATGTTTCTGCAGATGATGAAAGATCTTATTATAATGTAGCCAAACGTTTGCACGAAGAGACAAAAGGGTCAGTCTACATTAATCAATATTTCAACCAGTTAAATATTGATGCCCACTACAACACTACAGGTCCAGAGATTTGGGAACAAACAAAAGGACAAATTACGCACTTAGTTGCTTGCAGCGGAACAGGAGGAACTATCTCTGGAACTGCAAAATTCTTAAAAGAAAAAAATCCGAATATTAGAATCTTAGGAGTTGATGCTTTTGGATCTGTATTGAAAAAATACCACGAGACAAAAGAGTTTGACAGCAAAGAAATTTACCCATATCGTATAGAAGGTCTTGGTAAAAACTTAATCCCATCTGCTACTGATTTTGATATCATTGATAAATTCATGAAAGTAACCGACGAAGAAAGTGCTCACTCAGCAAGAGAAATCACTAGAAAAGAAGGTTTATTTGTTGGATATACTTCGGGAGCAGTAATGCAAGCTATTAAGCAATATGCTGAAGAAGGAGAATTTACAAAAGACAGCAATATTATTGCCATATTCCCAGATCATGGTTCTCGTTACATGAGTAAAGTATTTAGCGATGACTGGATGAACGAGCAAGGTTTCTTTGATAGCGTTAATGAAGAAGAAGCTCAAAAAATTGAATTCGTAAAGTAATAAAAGTACTTTCCAAAATATACAACTCCATTCGTTCTTGAATGGAGTTTTTTTTGTGATAAACTTTTCTGTGTGATAAGTTTTTTTGTAAAAAGTTAAAATAATTATTTTGTTGAATATACCGTATTTATACGTAAGAAATTGTGATTTTATTTGAGTTAAGTTTAATATTTTAATATTATTTATGATTTTTTAAAAATGTTTTTACCGTCAAAATGAATGAAAAACGTTATTTTAACGAATTTTTAGGCATTTTATCGGAAATTTTTCTTGTGAAAATTATAATAGTCTAGTTTTGAGGTGTTAAGATAACGAAAGTTGTTTAATCCCTAAAATCTACTATTATGAAAAAATTACTACTAACCGTATTGTTTGTAAGTTTTTTGAATGTAAATGCACAAACACCGATTCAGGAATTTAACTTTAATGGTACTTTAAACAATACGGCAAATACAATTTCATTCATTGGAACCGACAATTATGTAGCTGATAGAGCGGGTGTTCTGAAAGGCGCTCAGCGGTTAAATAATAAAGCTTTAGAAGCAGTAATTGATAATCTGCCACAAGGAAAAAGCTCAAGAACAATCAGTATTTGGGTTAAATTCAACGATATTTCAAATGCAAATTATATTTGGGGCTACGGAAATCCTTTAAATGCTCAATATTGCGGTTTATTGCAGCAAGGAACAACTTCTTCTAACTCTGACCTAAGTTTAGCGGCCTGGGGAGCTTCTAATGATGTTATCGTATCTACACCGCTAGAAAAAAATATTTGGTACCATTATACTATTACCTATGAAGGTACTACTTCTAAGATATATCGTGACGGTAAATTACTGAAGTATCTGGAAGGTATGACTAGATCTACAAATGGCAATATTTTTAGATTGGGAGAAATCAATACAATGGTTGGAATAAATGCTGATATAGATGATTTAAAGATTTATAATATTGCTTTGACTCCAGTTCAGGTAAAAGAATTGTATGATAGCGAAAAGGTTTCTAATTTGTCTCCTGTGGGATCTGTAGAAGCTAAAACGGAAAAAACATCTGTAAAAGCAAAAACTGCAAGTGAGGCTATTATTACTTCAAATGAAGTTAACGGTACAACTAAAAGTGTAGAAGTTTATTCGCAAGGACAAAAAATAATGGGAAGTAATGCAGCGAACATAGCAGATCTCCCTGAAGGGACTTATTTATTAAAAATTACCAGCACTGCATCAAAGAAAATTACTTCAAAATAAATGGTTTTTTAGTTTGTTTTTAAATGTTAGTTAGTATTTTTTTATTGCGTAAGCAATTGAGTTTTTGGAATAGTAAGGGAAGCTTTCTGGGATCAGGAAGCTTTTTTTAGTTTTAATTTCCATTCTAAAGTTGTCTAAAATGCATTAAAGCATTATTGTTTTATGTGTTAATTGTAATTTTGTGAGAATTATGCATTTGTGTGTAGGAATCGTTTGGTGATGCTGAATTAAAATTATAGTTTTAACAAAATTTATGAAAATAATAAACGAAAGTTTGAAGTCGAGAAAATGATTTCAAATTGCCATTTTAAACTATTTGCCCATTTACCACTATTCTGATAAAAACCTATAACTATGAAAAAAATATTACTCACGTTAATGTTTGTAAATTTTTTAACTGCCAATGCGCAAAATCCGGTACAGGAATTTAATTTTAACGGTAATCTTAACAGTGCTGATAATTCCATTTCTTTTTTAGGAACGCCACTTTTTGTTAACGATAGAATGGGAAGTCCCAAAAGCGCTTTGCGACTTACAAATAAAGCTTATCAGGCTGTAGTAGGAGAGCTTCCGCAGGATAATAAACCAAAAACTATATCGGTTTGGGTAAAATTTAATGCGGTCAATATTCCAAATTACATTTTAGGATACGGTGCAGCAGTAAACGGACAATATTTTGGATTAGTACAACAGCCCGTGTCTGGAAGCAATTCAGATTTGAGTCTGGTAGGCTGGGGAGATACAAATAATGTGATCGTTTCAGTGCCATTAGTAAAAGAAGTCTGGTATTTTTATAGTATAACTTATGACGGAAATGTTTCAAAAATCTATCGTAACGGCGAATTGTTAAAGTCTGCAGAAGGAATTCAGCGTTCGGCAAAAGGGTATATTTTAAATCTAGGGAAATTAAATACCTCAACGAGTATCAACGCAGATATTGACGATTTAAGATTGTATAGTGTCGCCATGACAGATGAACAAGTTAAGGAAGCATATAATAGTTCTAAGCCAAGTGTTGCGCCAGTAACCGAAGGCGCGCCTGTTTCAAGTCTTGCAACATCAAGTGCATCTAAAAAGACTGTTACGACACCTTCAAAAGAATCCTTACAGGCACCCACAACTTCTGTTGAAACAAATAAAAGCGGTAAAATTATTGAGGTTTTCTCTCAAGGAAGACAAATAATGAGTGCCAATGCTTCTAATATTACAGACTTGCCAGAAGGTACTTATTTGATTAAGGTTATTAATACGAATGGGAAGAAGTAAAGTTGTTATATCATTTTAATATAAAAAAAGCCTTCTGGAATTTTTCAGAAGGCTTTTTTTGGGGATAGCTTGAGCTTGATATGCTTTTATCAGTTATCTATATTTTTTGAGTTAAAAAAAATTATTCTAAAATATAATTTACAAATTCTTCTCTTTTATCATATGGAATATCATAATGGAGAGATTTTAATATCATAGTATTCCAAGGTTTCCATTCATTAGAAAGTTCATTATTAGTTACTAGATAGTGATCTAATATTCCTTCTACAAAATAATCTCTCAAAGGAAGATCAAGTGTCCTTTCTTTACCATCTTTTGTAAGAACTACCTTGTATTCTAAATTATTATTTTTATCGATATGGAAAGTAAATACACCACTGTCCCACGAACTTAAATATTCCAAATCACCATCTGAGTCATATTCAGTTGGTACAAGATCATTATCTTTTTCGTATTCAAATATCATAGACATCATACGTTCGTTTACCCACTGATAAAAAACTTCTGCATAATCTAGTAAATCTTGTTTTTCTATCTGATTATCCCACTTGTATAATTCAGTGTAATTACCGTCTTTATTAATCTCTATTTTTACATAATTAAATTTTTTTGTAGAATCTTTTAATTCATGGTATGTTTCAGCCATTTGGCGAACAGTTTCTCTAATTGGTTTATTAGAAATTTCGGACTCTGTATAATTAGTTCCATTTTTATATGTTACGATAAAATTGTAACTACCTTGTAAAGTGAAAATATACTCGACAACTAATTTATCATAATTAAATTCTGTGTAATTTTTTATTATTTCTGAAACTAAATAATTTATTTCCATTTTTTAATTTTTAATTATAGATTAGTTATACTTTCTTTACTTAGTGTATTATTGTATTTTCCATCAACATATACGTTAACATCAACTGCATATGGTCTTTTGGAATCTCCTTTGAAATAAAATTCCATTTCTACTTTTAGTTTGCTATTTGGATTCGCTCGTTTAAAATCAGATACAGCTGTTTCCATTTTGTACCAATCTTTTAGCTTCATCAATCTCCCTTACTAACGCTGCACAAATGACTCTGGCTTTGTACACTCTCTTTTAATTCTTAAAAAAAGCGATCTCAAATATTTTCGACTTTAAATTAATACTGTTATATTAAGATTTGTCGATTTTTAATCTAATTGCATTTACTATTTGCATATTAGCTTTCTCAATTTCTGGCCAACCTGAATCACTTGGCTTACTATTATCGATTAAGGCTATAAGATTTAGCCTATAAGCGTGCTCTCAAATAAATGTGAAATTTCTCGAAAAACAATTTAAGATCAGCCTGAGAATAACGCTCATTAAATGGTGAATCAACTACTGATAAACAGTAATCATCTTGAGTTAAAGCAAAGTCAAGACATTTGTATAACGTTTCCCAATATTCCAATGTTCCTGTTTTTAATAAATGCTCCCAATAATCATCGTCAAATACTTTTTCATTATTCAATCTATGATGATGATAATAAATAAAATGAACAGCCATCCCTAAATATTTTTGAAGAGTTTTTATTTCCATTTTTAGTAAATTCTATTTGTATTAAGATATTGTAGAAATTTTTAATTTCTGGAGAGAAACCCCTAGATATTGTTCTTTATTTTAAATTAGTATTATTGATGTTGATCTATTTAGATTATCTCTTTTATCAAAGTAATTATATTTTTCGAATTTGTTTTTCATTAAAAATAAAAATGAAATAAAAAACCTTCTGAAATTCAGAAGGCATTTTTTATTATCTCTTTTTCTGTTGACCTGGAGCATATGCTTTGGCGCTTTGATCTCCATTCATTTTTTTAGCTTGTCCTGGTGGAATTTTTTTACCTGGGGCATGGTGATGATGGCCGTGAGTGTGTACATGCGTACTGCAGCTAATTACACTTAGTACTAAGAACAAAAGAACTAGTGCTACTACAGCAATTCGGGTGATTTTTGATGTTTGCATTTTTAGTTTAAATTATATTTGAGGTGTTGCAAATATAATCTAAATGTTATCTTTAGAAGTATTTAATCTTAGTTTAAAATGAATTCAAATAATTATCTGAGTATTTTTTATTTTAGCTTTAAAATCTTTAATATTTTAAAACAAGCATGACGATAAAAGAAAAATTTCTAATGATTGGATTTACAGGTTTTGTCCACTTAGATAAGAAAAAAAGAGACGGAAAGCAGAGAATAACTTTCTGTTCAAAATATCTTAACGAATGGATTTTTCTGTTGCTGGTTAATGAAAATGATATTTGGGAAATCGAAAAGATAGAGGATAACGACATTATCAGTACTACATTAAACAAAAATAAATCTTCAATTGATGCAGATGACCTACTTTTGTTTTTTAAAACTATTATTACGCCAATAATGATTTTTCCAATCCTATAAATAAAAATCTTTAATATTAAGTGATATTTTCTATCTCTAAAACTCCATATATAAAGCAACCATAATAACCTCTATATTCATCAATATCAAAAATTAAAAGATAAGTGTTCTGGCAATCTTTAAAATTGCAAATTTGATATCGGTACAAAAATGTTCTATTTGGATCTTCTAAATTTTCTAGTTTAGTAATATGAAATTGAGCCAAATCCTTATTTGTTATTTGTTCCGCTTGGATTAATGAATTTAAAAAATTAGAGTTTTTAAATGAAATTACTGCTTCATGTTTTATTCCTCCATTTCCACAATAAAAACTAAAAGGGAATTCAAAATCAGGTGTCTCAGTAGGAAACGATCTTTCATCGCCTAATTGTATTTTTTTTATAATTGAAATTTTGGACATGCTCAATGTTCTTCCTGTTTGCAATACAAACAAATATAATTTTTTATTTGAATTAAGGGAAAATTCCGAAAAACAAAAAGCCCCAGAAAATCCAGAGCTTTTTTTAAAATATATTTTATAGAAAGATTAATCTTCTTTCATGGTATGATACACGTTCATCACGTCATCATCTTCCTCGATTTTTTCGATTAGTTTCTCAACGTCAGCGATTTGAGCTTCTGTTAATTCTTTAGTGATTTGCGGAATACGCTCAAAACCAGAAGATAGGATTTCAAGACCTCTGTTTTCTAATTCTTTTTGTAAAGCACCAAAACTTCCAAAAGGAGCATAGATTAAGATTCCGTCTTCGTCTTCAAAAACTTCCTCAGCACCAAAATCAATTAATTCTAATTCTAATTCCTCAGCATCGATACCATCTTTTGCAATTCTAAAGTTGCAAGTATGGTCAAACATAAATTCAACAGAACCTTGAGTTCCCATTGTTCCGTTGCATTTGTTGAAATAACTGCGGATGTTTGCTACCGTTCTGTTATTGTTATCAGAAGCAGTTTCAATTAAGATTGCAATTCCGTGAGGAGCGTATCCTTCAAACAAAATTTCTTTATAGTTGGCAGTATCTTTATTACTTGCATTTTTAATCGCGCGCTCCACATTGTCCTTAGGCATGTTTGCGGCTTTTGCATTTTGAATAACAGCTCTTAATCTAGAATTAGAGTCGGGGTTTGGTCCGCCTTCTTTAACAGCCATTACGATATCTTTACCAATTCTGGTAAATGTTTTGGCCATTGCTGACCAACGTTTCATTTTTCTTCCTTTTCTAAATTCGAACGCTCTTCCCATTTCTAATTTTTAGTTTTGTGATGCAAAAATAAGGTTTTCCTAATTTTTACAAAAACAAAATAATTCTTTTTTGTAGGGTGGTTTTTAGTTTTTTTGTTTCAGGTTTCAGGTTTCAAGTTGAATGGCTGATGTACAATTTAACCGCAAAGCGCGCAAAGATATTTTATAAATGAGTTTACAAAATTCAAAGTTCGCAAAGCTTTGTGTAAAAAACTTTGCGAACTTTGCGTAACCCCTTGCGAATTTTGCGGTTAAACCTGAAACCAGAAACAAAAAACATTACTTACTATTACCATTAAATTCATTAATAATATTTACAGCCTCATTCAGGTAAGGGTTAGTTTTAAGATTATCCATTTGGTATTGGTTAATCGTTTTATCATTAGGATAGGCTCCTAGAAGAAACTGATTGACACTCGAATTGTAAACATCAAGCGGATTATTTTCATCATTAAAAGTATTGATTTCTGTCCAAAGCGCATTTAATGTTTTTTTCTGATTGAAAACTGCATCTAATGTTAGCGGAATCTCTGCTTTTGGAGTATTTACAAGCTGATCTATCTTGAGATTGATCTTTTTAATGTTGTTGAAAAAATAATTGTCTGACAATCTTTCCGAACTGTTTTTGGCAATTTTATCGATTAAATTTCTCTTGACATACGTTTTGTATTTCAAAAAAGGTTCGATACTGTCATTTTTTATAGCCGTCGGGAAATCGCTTTCTTTTTGGTAAACATCTTCATAAAATTCGGGAAGTACAACATCTGGTTTTACTCCAATATATTGATGGCTTTTCCCTGTAATCCTGTAGAATTTATTGATTGTAATCTTTAAGAAATCGGTATTTTTTTCTTCATCAAGTGGAAGAATAGTCTGCATGGTAGCTTTTCCAAGCGTCGTGCTTCCTAACAAAAGCGCGCGATTGTAGTCTTGCATGATAGAAGAGAAAAATTCACTTGCCGAAGCCGTATTGCTATTTACCAAAACCACAATCGGACCTCTGTAAATAACGCCCTTAAAAGGATCATTAATTACAGATTTCTCTTTTTTGCTGTCAATTACAATCGAAAGCGGACCATAATCTACAAACATTCCTGCCAATTTTATGGCTTCTTCCATAGAACCGCCGCCATTGTCAATAAGATCAATTACAAGGCCTTTTATGCTGTCTCTTTGTAGTTTTATCACTTCGCGTGCCACATCATCGGCACAACCTTTTCTGCTATTGCCGTCAAGATCAGCATAAAAACTCGGAATTTTTACGTAGCCAATTTTGCTGTCTTTGCCAATGATAAAACTGAAAACCGAATTTTCTTCATCCTTCATCATCTGTTTCTCAATATAAACATCAAAACTTTTACCTGAATTGCGTTTTAAGGTAAGCGTGATATGCTTGTTATTTTCAGACAAAATCATAGACGATATAGATTCTAGAGAAGCACACGAAACCTGAAGCGTTTCTTTCTGATTGGAAATAGAAATAATCTGATCACCTTTTTTTATCTGGCCTGTTTGATATGCTGGACCATTTGGATCTATTTCATCAATAATAATTTCGTTTTTCTCGTTGAGGTTTACCGTCATTCCTAGCGACAAATGCTCTTTTGATAGAGAAGCAACAAAACTAGATTTAGAATCATCACTAAAGTATGCCGTATGTGGATCAAAATACGTGCAAAAGAAATTATATAGTTTTTCTTCCTGTTTTGTATTAGTTTCAATTAATGAATTAAAACGGCATATTTCATTCGAAACGATTTGATTTTTAGCTGTTTGTTCAATCGATTTGAAATTTGTTTTTACAGAGTCTAGATTTTCGCTCATTTCAGCAATATCATCTAAGATTTGATAACGCAGTTTTTTCATCCAAACTTTTTCCAAGTCTTCTTTTTTTAAATAAAAGGCAAAAGATTTTTTATAAAATCGAATCGTATCTTTTTTAACATAGTCTATCGGTATGGTCTGAATTTTTTCTAAAACCTTTTTAGTGCGTATGAGGCCATTTACGTATTTTGCTTTTATATCAGTAAGAAAACTGCAATCGTTCTTTAGAATCAAATCGTCTAAGTTGTAGCGGTATTTCTGAGCCAATTCGTCATATTCGCTCTTAAAAAAGATATTGCGAGAAGGGTCAAGTTCGTTAATGAGATTGTCAAAAACGAACACAGATAAGCTGTCATCAACTGGTTTGGGTCTCAAATGTTCAGCTTGAATGAGCGCATTTATTTTGTTTAATATTTCACAAGTTTCTGCGCTGTTTTGACCAAAGGATATAGTTGATGTCAGCAAAAAAAGGAGTAGTGAAATCTTTTTCATAAATGGAAATTCAAGGTTCATGATTAAAGTTACACTAATTTTTTTACAAATTGTAGTATTTTTAGCAAAATATCGACAACGAAAAGCATTTAACTGTTAAACGAATACGCATCAAATAAATTAACCTGAATCTGCTTATTTTATAGCAAAAAAAATGCGTTACAACCGTAACGCATCCTTTAGTAGTATAAAGCAAAAAATTATTTCTTGTAGAACGGTAATTTCACCACTTTAGCAGGAACATCATTTTTTCTGATTCTAATAAAAATATCGCTGTCAACTGCACTGTTAGCAGTTGTAACATATCCTAAACCAATTCCTTTGTTCATAGAAGGAGACATAGTTCCAGAAGTTACAATTCCGATTACCGCTCCAGAACCATCAACAATTTCGTAATCGTGTCTTGGCACAGCGCGCTCTTGCATTTCAAAAGCAATTAATTTTCTTGTAACACCTGCTTCTTTCTGCTTTTTAAGCGCCTCAGAATTAGTAAAATCTTTAGTGAATTTTGTAATCCATCCTAAACCAGCTTCAAGCGGAGAAGTAGTATCGTTAATATCATTTCCGTATAGGCAGAATCCCATTTCCAAACGTAAAGTATCACGAGCAGCAAGACCAATCGGTTTAATGCCAAAAGGAGCTCCAGCTTCAAAAACTTTATTCCAGATAGCCTCAGCATCTGCATTTTTGCAGTAGATCTCAAATCCGCCAGAACCAGTATAACCAGTAGCAGAAATAATAACATCGCTAAAACCTGCAAAATCACCTACTTCAAAATGGTAATATGTAATCGCAGACAAATCCACAGAAGTCAAAGACTGCATAGCTTCAACCGCTTTTGGACCTTGAATTGCCAATAAAGAATATTCGTCAGAAAGATTCTTCATTTCAACTCCCAAATCATTATGAGAAGTAATCCAGTTCCAGTCTTTTTCAATATTAGAAGCATTTACAACCAGCAAATACTCCTCTTCTTTCATTTTATAAATAATCAAATCGTCAACGATTCCGCCTTCATTATTTGGAAGGCAAGAATATTGTGCTCTTCCAATTGTTAAAGTTGATGCATCGTTTGAAGTCACTTTCTGAATCAAAGCCAATGCATTTGGACCCGTTAACAAAAATTCACCCATGTGCGAAACGTCAAAAACTCCGACACCATTACGAACCGTTTCGTGTTCAGCATTAACCCCTTCATAAGTAATAGGCATATTATAACCAGCAAAAGGAAGCATTTTCGCTCCTAAACCTTCATGTATGTGCGTAAGCGCAGTATTTTTCATTGTGTTGTTTTATAAAATTGTTTTGCAAATCTATTCAAAAAATATCAAATTAAAAGACATTAAATTATAAATTTCGCAATAATTTGGAGCTATTTCCTGCTATCCGCTATATTCCCGATCAACAAAAACTACGGCTAAAAAGCCTTGTTTTTCTAAATCGGGAGATGCCGCTACTATCAGGGCTAGGGGTAACAGTTTCATTAGAAGAATCATGATTTCAATTTTTTATGTAATTTTATTGTATAAAATAGTCTAGATGAAATCACCGTATTTGATTAATAAAGAAGAATTTCAGAAATTATATAAACCTATAAATCCTCAAACTCATAAAGGAACACAAGGTCATGCGGTGATCATTGCTGGAAGCTACGGAAAAATAGGAGCGGCGGTTTTGGCTTCAAAATCCTGCCTCAAAACAGGTTGCGGACTCGTAACAACTTTTATACCCAAATGCGGTTATCAAATACTTCAAATTTCTATTCCCGAAGTAATGACCGTAACCGATGAAAACACCAATTTCATTACCAATATTCATTTGCCGCTAATTCCACAAGCCGTTGGAATAGGTCCAGGAATAGGAAAGGAGCTCGGAACACAAAAAGCGTTATTTGAATTTTTAAGAGTTAACAAAGCGCCTTTAGTCATAGATGCCGATGCGTTAAACATCATTTCTGAAAATTTATCATGGTTAGAATTGGTTCCTGAAGACACGATTCTAACACCGCATCCAAAAGAATTAGAACGCTTGATAGGAAGGTGGAATTCAGAAGCCGAGAAATTCCAAAAAACGATTGCTTTTTCTGAAAAATATAAAGTGATTGTGGTCATGAAAGGGGCACCAACCTACATTATCAATAGAACTTCTGTCTACGAAAACACAAGCGGAAACGCCGCCCTTGCCACAGCAGGAAGCGGTGACGTTTTAACTGGAATTCTGACAAGTCTTCTAGCGCAAGGATACGAACCCAAATACGCTTCCAAAATGGGCGTCTACCTCCACGGATTAACAGCCGATTTAGCTTTACCCAAAACGGGTTATGAATCTTTTACGGCTTCTACAATTATTAAGTATTTAGGAAAAGCTTTTTTAGAATTAGAGAATTAGTCAATTTGATAATTAGCTGTACGTTTTGTCATCCTGAGGAACGAAGGATCACACAAGAAACTCCGCACAGTAACCATAAAGTATTCTCCAATCTTGTCGAGCTCCTAGTGCGATCCTTCGTTCCTCAGGATGACAAAAAAGCGAACATAAATCTGCTTAATCTGTAAAATCTGCGAGATTAAAAAAACTTCGTGTCTTTGTGTCTTCGTGGCAAAAACCTTAAGTTTGTAATATGAAAAATTTCGACTTAAGAACAGTAAATGTCATGCGTTATATAACGCCGCTGCGCGAAGGCGGTTCTTTACCCGCTTTAGCAGAAGCCGATGACGACTTTAAATACGTATTAAAATTCAGAGGCGCCGGACACGGCGTAAAAGCACTAATAGCCGAATTAGTCGGCGGACAAATAGCCAAAGCTTTAAAACTGCAATTGCCAGAATTAGTTTTCGCAAACCTAGACGAAGCTTTCGGAAGAACCGAAGCGGATGAAGAAATTCAAGATTTGCTGCAAGGAAGTCAAGGCTTAAATTTGGCACTTCATTTTCTATCAGGAGCCATTACTTTTGATCCTGCTGTTACCACTGTCGATGCTAAATTGGCTTCGCAAATTGTTTGGTTAGACGCATATATCACAAACGTAGATAGAACTTTCAAAAATACCAATATGCTGATTTGGCATAAAGAATTATGGCTGATTGATCATGGAGCATGTTTGTATTTCCACCATTCTTGGAATAACTGGGAACAGCACGCTAAAAGTCCGTTTGCGTTGATAAAAGATCACGTTTTGTTGCCTCAAGCTTCAATGTTAAAAGAAGTCGATGCTGAATTTAAAGCGATCCTAACACCTGAAATTTTGGAAGAAATTGTAAATACGATTCCACTAGACTGGTTGCAGTGGGAAGATGCAGACGAAACTCCTGAAGGATTGCGAAACGTTTATTTGCAGTTTTTAAAGACAAGATTAGAGAATTCAGAAATATTTGTAAATCAGGCACAAAATGCAAGATAATCATTTATACGAATATGCTGTGATTCGTGTTGTGCCAAGGGTAGAGCGCGAAGAATTCCTGAATATCGGAATCATTTTGTTTTGCAAAAAAGCCAAATTTATAAAGGTTCTTTTTCATTTAAATAAAGAAAAAATTCAAGCCCTTTCTAATGATTTCGACATCGAACAATTAGAATGCAATCTGACTTCGTTAGTAAAAATCGCCAACGGAGCCAAAGATGGCGGTCCAATTGCTGAATTTGAGATTCCAGAGCGTTTTCGTTGGTTAACGGCCATTAGAAGTTCTGCAATTCAAACCTCAAGACCTCATCCGGGATTAACTCAGGATTTGGAGAAAACCGTTCAGCGTTTGTTCGAGGAGTTGGTTCTTTAAAAAGGGACAAAGCGACAGAGGAACAAAGCGACAAAGGTTTTTTAACCGCAAAGGGCGCAAAGATTTATTTATTGAAGATTTTATAAAATCGCAAAGTTCGCAAAGCTTTATGTAAATGCTTTGCGAACTTTGCGTAATTCTTTGTGTTCTTTGCGTAATTCTTTGTGTTCTTTGCGGTTAAAGAAAAAACCACGGCCTACATCGAAATGCAATCCGTGGTTTAAAAACTAAAAAATAACTTATTTTTAAATGTGATTTCTTTTAAAAAGAACCACAAACATTACCGCCCAAAGTAGGTCCCGCATTTGCAGAAATATCAGCTTTTACAGCCGTTTTAGCCAATTTCACGATAGAATATGGCGGAGTAAAAGCCGTACCGCTTCCAGCTTGAGTTCCTGTTACACTTGTAAACACATTGTCTGTAGCCGTAACCGCAGTATAACCTGTCATTAAATCGATTGGATTTTTCACACCTTCAAAAACATTGCTTTCTACGCGAATATTTGCTTCAAATCCTGCAGCAATACACTTATTGCTTACGGTGCTGTTAAAGAAACTGTTTACAATATGCACTTGTCCAAAACGAACTCTTGGCATTCTTTCTTTACATCCTGGAGCCCACCAGCATCTTGCAAATGTGATTCTTAATTTTCCGCGGTCACCAGTTGCACCGTCGCTAGAACCAATTAAATTTGAATATCTGTGGTCATCAGATCCTCCAGAACCTCCTGCTTTTGGTGGTTTTAGATAATGGAATTTAGAATACGTAACTGAAATATAATCTGATTTATTTTTGATGTCGAAGTTTCCGTCAACGCCATCTCTGAATTCGCAGTGATCTACCCAAACATTAGTACATTCATCCAAAATGGCATTATCCCAACCATCAGTGTCATAAGCGCCAGGGCCTTCAAAAATCAAGTTTCTGATGATAATGTTTTTACATCTTTTGATGTTGATAATTCCAGAAGCATCTTTGGTCTGGTTTGTCGAAACCAGTTTTGCACCGTTGGCACCGTAAATTGTTTTTCCGGTCTGATCCTGAAATGACAATCTTGTTGTAATCGTAATCGTTCCAGAAACTTTAATCACTTTTACAGCAGTGTTTTCAATAGCCGATTTCAACTGAGCATAAGTCGTAACTGTGGTTTCGGCAGAAGAACCTCCGCCAGTCGTACCACCGTTTAGCGAAGCCCATCCAGGAACCTCAGCGCAATTTCCGATTTTAGCTGTCGGATTGGTTGCAGAAGCGTCAATCTCTGTTTCATTTGTTGGTTGAATACTTGCTTCTGTGTTTGAAGCGATTTCTTCGGAGTTACATGCCGTAAATCCGAAAATCAATGCTGTAGCGAACATTGAAAGTGTTGATTTTAAGTTCATAATTAAGTTTGGTTATTTAAAAAGTTTAACAACGCAAAACTCAATATTATTTGTAGGAAAAAAGTTGAACAAGTTCAAACTTTGGTAAAAAAATCTATGAAATATGTTTTTTTAACACTTCTAAATTTACAAAAATGTATTTTATGTCTATTTTTACGTAATCGATTACATTTATTTAAGCCCCTAATTAATAATGAGTTGAAAAAACAAATTTAAACCTCACAAAAAACCACAGAAACCACAAGATGTACAACCTACTACGAGCAAACATTGAGCGAAAGATTCCGCTCACAGATGAAGAATGGGATATTATTGTCTCAAAAGCAGAACTCATTAAATTGAAAAAGAATCAATTCCTACAAGTTCAGAATTCGAATAGCAGTTACGAAGGATTTATTTTGAAAGGTTCATTCAAAACCTACATTTTAAACGAAAACGGAACAGAAACCGTCATTTTCTTCTCATTTGAAAACGAATGGATGTGCGATCTGGAAAGTTTTTATCATCAAAAGCCAACCACATACAACATCAAAGCCATAGAAGACAGCGAAATCGTAGTTATCAGTAAAATGCAAAAAGCGTATTTGTTTGCCGTAATTCCAAAACTCATTAAGTTTCATGTTTTAATGATCGAACGGGCAAATGTTGCCATTCAGCAACGGCTTTTGGATGTTTTGCATAAAACCTCAAAACAGCGTTATCTCGATTTTAAGGAGCGTTACCCGCAAAAGATACGTTCGATAAATAATAAGAATTTGTCTTCGTATTTAGGTGTTTCGCACGAGTTTCTATCGAAGATTAAGAGAACGGTATCTTGATTTGAAGGATCAAAGGTACAGAGTAACAAAGTGACAAAGGTCTTCTGTAGAGACGCACTGCAGTGCGTCTAACGTTGCGTAAAAAATCTCGCAATCCCGGGATTGCGAGATTAAAAAAAACTTCGCGCCTTCGAGCCTTCGTGGCAAAAAAAACTTAAATACTTTTCTCCAAATAAATAAACTCCAAAGGCTCAGCAGAAACTGTAGTATGAATTTCACTCTCAGGGAAAGCCTCACGTTTACCAGTATCTACATAACCATGACGTTTGTACCAAGCCACAAGTTCCTCGCGAACCGAAATAACCGTCATAATAATACTTGACAACCCAAGAGATTTTGCATGATTTTCGGCCTCGGCTAAAAGTTTTTTCCCGATTCCGCTGTTTTGAAGTTCTGGCGAAACCGTTAGCATTCCTAAGTACAATTGATGTTCTTTTTCTACCAATAAAACCGAACCAATGATTTTGTCATTCTCTGTAAATTTCAGAATCGTATTTTTTGGATCAAGAAAAATTTCCGCCATTTCGGGTTCGTCGGTTCTTTTTCCTTCTAGTAAATGCGCTTCGGTTGTCCAGCCTTTTTTAGAAGTTTCGCCTCTGTATGCTGAGTTGATTAAGATGGTTAATGTTGGAATATCTTCGATTGTTGCTTTTGTAATCATATATTTTGTAAAATGTGAAATGTAAAATTACAATTTGGGGCGTAATGAAAAACAAGATTTTAAATTTATGTAAGTAAATATTTAAATAAAATTCTAGAAATTTGTATGGAACACAAAATCAATAAAGTATGAGCAGAATACACTTGTTTGAATTTGAAGATCAACAATGGCTTCCAGGGTTTATTAGAAATTACATGACCGATTTTCTGCAGTTTCTTTCTAATAGAACTGCGATGTATAGAGGAATTGTTCCTGTAATTGAAAAAGCTTTAAAAGAAACCCAAACCAACCAAATTATAGATCTCGCTTCAGGTGGAGGAGGCGGACTGATTTGGCTCAACGCCGAATTACGAAAAAACAATCCCGATTTAAAAATTCTGCTTACGGATTATTTTCCTAACATTCCTGCATTCGAACATACTCAAAAACAAGCCGATAATTTCGATTTTGTAAAAACTTCCGTCGATGCCAGAAACGTTCCCGAAAACTTAAAAGGACTTCGAACGCAATTTTTATCCTTTCATCATTTTAAACCGAAAGATGCGCAACAAATTCTGCAAAATGCGATTGATACCGATAGTTCGATTGCTATTTTTGAAGGGCAGGAGAGAAGTGTTCCGAGTATTATAGCGATGCTACTTTCGCCGATTTCCGTTTTACTGACAACGCCTTTTATTCGCCCGTTTAAAATGGGCAGAATCATTTTTACGTATCTCATTCCAATTGTACCGATTTTGGTTTTGTGGGATGGCGTAGTTTCGTCTTTAAGAACGTATTCTGTAGAAGAAATGAACGAATTGATTTCTAAATTGAATAATAAAGATAATTTTAATTGGGAGGTTGGAAAAGTGAAATCTGGACCTGCGAAGATTTTGTATTTGTTGGGAACTAAAAAATGAATTGACTCCAACTTTATCTGGAGGAACAAAATTAAATAATAAAATGGCTTTAGCCTAACATTTCGTTAATGGCTAAAGCCGAGTTTGGCATGAAAATATAAAACCTCCAACTAAAGTTGGAGGCAACTCATTTTTAATATTGTAAATAAATATTGATTTGTCTATTTGTAAACTTGATAAACAATAATTTATGTGAAATATGAAAAGCGTATCTTACAAAAACAATTTTGTTTTTTACTGAAAATTGAGTTTCGTTTAAGAATTTTAAATATCTTTGAATTATGAGTACAGCAACTAAACCAAAACATATCGGCAGAAATATAAGCCGTATCAGAGAGCTTAAAGATATGAAGCAGGATGCACTGGCATTGGCTTTAGGCATAAGCCAGCAGATGGTTTCGAATATTGAAAACAGCGAAACGGTTGACGAGCAAAGATTAATTGAGGTTGCAAAAGCTCTTGATGTTTCTGTTGAAGCAATTAAAAACTTTTCGGAAGAAGCGGTTTTTAATATTATTGGAAATAGTTTTCAAGATCATGGTGCGATTACTACAGGTAATTACGGTTGCACTTTTAATCCTTTAGATAAAGTGGTTGAACTTTACGAACGTTTGGTGCAAGCTGAAAAAGATAAAGTGGAGTATTTGGAGAAATTATTGAATGGGAAATAATTGTTTTGAAGATATATTAAATAGAGAAGAGACCTTTGATAAGGTCTCTTTTTTTATTTAAGATTCAGGTCTTTATACAAAATATCAGTTACTTTTTTAATTTCAACAGCCATTTCCAAATAAGGGTTTATATTTTTAAATTCCTCCTCTTGAAAATTGCAATAGAAATTAATCTTAGTAACTAAATCCATAACAGCTTTAACGCTTCCTTTATTTAGATATACAGTGTTGCGTACAAGAGCGTTATTTAATAAAGTAAGAGTTTCAACTGTTCCTTTTGCGTCTGAACTTCTTTCAAGAAATGGATTATTGTAAATTTTTTGTTCTAATTCAAATCTATAATCAATAAGTATCTTGTTTAGTTCATTGAACGCTCGAGTTTTATTTTGATATAGAATTTCTATTCGCTTTGATCGATTTGAAAGCTTATGAGTTACAAAACCAACTATTATTCCACTAAAAATTGGAGAAAGTACAGCAAGCCATTTGAAAAGTTCTATGTTGCTCATTAGATTGGTTTTGACAAATTTAACAATAAAGTCTTGCGCTTTTTTAATAATGTAAAATTTATTCCCAATTGGTTTTGAGTTTCATTGTGTTAACGAGCGAGACGCTCGCGCTAGCTGGGACTAACTACATTTCGTATTTCTTATATCTATCATCATTTTCTTCATCTTCGATATATTCAAATCCTTCTTTTTTAATATCTTCTATTAATTTTTTTCTTCGCTCATTGTATTTATCTAATTCTGCATCAAGTTCTTCATCTTGAATTCCTTTTCGTTTAATTTTACCAAGATATCCAAATTTTAAATTACGCAATTGACCAATAGATAATTCTCTTTTTAGCTCTGCATTATCATCTAAAGCAGATTTAAATTTGTTGTCTTTTGCATCTTTCAAAGATTTGAATAATTCTTTGTTATCTTCGTCTTTCATATTGTTGTTTGATTTAATTCTGTTTAATTTTGATATTTCTTCCAAATAATTTCCATTAAAATTTTTCCTTTTGGACTTTGGTGGAATGCTTTAATTTTTTTGATTTCTTTTGAACCAATTGTACCTTTATAAAATTCGCCTGTTTCTATTAGGAATTTAGCATCAATTTTTAAATCCTTTGATTTTACATGAAAATGAGGCGGATTATGGTCGTTAGGATATATAATAACTTCGAGATGTTCAATCGTTTCTATTCGCTGTTTATCTACAATATTCGGATTTTCTAAAAGAAATTCAATGAAAGAGTCATCATAGCTTAAATAGGTACGAAGTGTATGTGTTATTGCGCTAAGTATAATTTCATCTGACATATTTTGATTTTTAACGTTTTTGTACCTTGCTAGCGCGAGCGTCTCGCTCGTGCCCATTCCAATTGGCTTTTGAATTTCTTTGAGTTCAGGGGTGGTACGCTCGCGCTAGCTGGGATGTTTTTATTCTAATATTTTTTCAAGCATTTGGTCAATTCCTTCGGATTCTAAAGTATTCATTTTCATATTTCTTATATGTGTTGCTCTCATCCGACCATATTCATATTCCTCATAAAATTCAGGAATACCAATAGCATAATGTAAATTTAATGGTCGAGTTCGAGATAATGCAGAATCTTCAAACCAGACAACCCACCATTCTCCATATAAATCTTCTTGATTCGCTTTTCTTAAAAGTAAATTGTAACCCATATTTTTCATATGTGAAGGATTTTGAGTAAGTACCATTTGGCCTATCAGAACAATATTATCTATTTCAATGTAAGTAGCTTGAGGTGCTTGTCTTATAAATCCAAATTGATTTTTTTGGTATTTTAAAGATGCTTCCTTTTTATTTTTTAAAGTTTGTTGAATATCTGAACTCGGATAAAAGGAAATAGTAAAACTTTTACCCATAAAACTAATAGTCATTTGAGTTGAATTTCTACTCACTTGAATTTTAGCTCTTTCTAGATTTTCATTGAGTTCATTAACTCTCTTGCTGAATTTATCAAGTAATGAATTAGTTGAATATTCTAAAAATTTAAATTCAGAATCAATTTTTTCCTTTTCTTTTTGTATCTCTAATTCTTTCTTTTGAGTTGCGGAAATTTTGTGATTTGCCTTTTGTAATAAAAAATCTATTTTACTTTCACTTTTTTCTTCTAATTTTTCAGTTAATTTCTCCAAAATATTTATAATATCTGACATCGACGAATATCTGTCGCTAGGTCTTTTATTTGTCATTTTAGAAATCATTTCGATTAATCTTACGGGTAAATCAACTCTAATATTTGAAATATTAGGCAAAGGTTCATATAGGTGCTTATCTCTAAATTCTTGTTCTGTTTTTCCTATATACGGCTGTTTTAATGTTAGGATTTCATAGAAAATAATTCCAAGAGAATATATGTCCATCGCCTTTGTGTTTGAATCAAACATCCAGCATTCAGGTGCCATATATGGTAAAGTACCAAAACCTTTGAAACTTTTAGATCTGGTCTTTGAGTCAATAAGTTTTGCTAGACCAAAGTCACAAATTTGTAAATTTCCATTTTGGTCTAATAGTATATTTTCAGGTTTTAAATCTCTGTGAATAACCTTTTTATGAGCACTTTCCAATCCATTTGCAAGGTCAATCATTAAATTGAGCGAAACTTTTAAATCTATTATATCACTTTTTGATTTTAAGAAATCTCTTAAGCTACCATTTGAATTAAATGGCATAACACAGTAAATGTACGTGACATTTTTACTTTTAAATTCGTTGAAATATTCTGTTTGGATAATGTTTTTATGGCTCAAAGAAGTAGCTACTTCAAACTCAGAAAGTAATAGTTTATATTCTTCATCATTTTCTATGGGTACAATTTTAATTGCTTTTTTCGAATTATTGTTTGCATCGTTTGCGGTATATATTTCTCCCATACCTCCTTTTCGAAAAAAGTCAATTTCTATGTATTGATTATCTTCTTTTGGTCCTTTTAATGATTGTATATTCATTGGTTTACGTGATTTTTCAAAATATCGCCTAACTCATTTATATGCGAAACAAACTTTCGCATATACACCTCAAATATGGTAGATAAGCGAAACATTATTTCGTTTTCTTGCTTTTCAAATATATGTATTTTTTCTTGCCAATTTTTACGGATTTCCGTACTTGATATTTTTGTATATTAATTCAAAATAATCTTAGATTAACGCAATAAAAAAGCGAGTAAAAATTTTTTACTCGCTTTAATAATTTATTATATGTTTTTCTATCCCAAAAACCCCTTTAACTCCTCATAAGTCCCAATCTTCACACTAACTTTCTCCTCATTAATAACATTTTCAATTTGAGCAGGAATAGGAAGCGTAATTCCCAAAGCAGGTTCCACAACATCTAAGAACTTAATAGGATGTGCTGTTTCTAAGAAAATTCCAATTGCGTTAGGGTGTTTTTGTAATTCTTTTTTCAAACCTAAATACCCAACAGCGCCGTGCGGTTCTGCGATATAACCGTCTGTATTGTAGATTTTCTTCAGCGCTTCAAGCGTTTCTTCGTCAGTATAACTATAAGAAGAAAAGTCTTTTTCGAAAGCTTTTAAGTCATTATTGTACAATTCCTGAATTCTAATAAAGTTGCTTGGGTTTCCAACGTCCATGGCGTTAGAAATTGTCGCCTTAGAAGGCTTCGGGTCGTATTTTCCGTTTTCTAAGAATCTTGGCACGGTGTCGTTTACGTTTGTAGACGCTACAAAATGTTCAATTGGCAAACCTAATTTCTTTGCCATAATTCCGGCGCAGATATTTCCGAAGTTTCCGCTTGGGCAAGAGAAAACTAAAGGTTTGTTTTGGCTTTTCAACGCTTTGTAAGCAAAGAAGAAATAAAACATTTGCGGTAACCAGCGTGCAATATTAATCGAGTTGGCAGAAGTCAGGTTTTTATGCGCTAAAGTTTCATCTAAAAACGCTTTTTTCACCATATCCTGACAATCGTCAAAAACGCCGTCCACTTCAAGCGCTTTAATGTTTTGCCCTAAAGTAGTCAATTGCTTTTCCTGAATATCGCTCACTTTTCCTGACGGATATAAAATGACAACATCAACGCCGTCAACGCCAAGAAATCCGCTTGCAACAGCTCCTCCTGTATCTCCAGAAGTGGCTACTAAAACCGTGTTTTTAGAATCTTTTTTGTCTTTATTGAAATATCCCAAGCAACGCGACATAAAACGCGCTCCAACGTCTTTAAACGCCATTGTTGGCCCGTGAAATAATTCTAACGAATAGATTCCGTTTTCGACCTTCACAACCGGAAAATCAAAAACTAAAGTTTCAGCAATTATTTCTTTTAGTTTTTCTGCTGGGATTTCGTCGCCAACAAATTGTTTAATCGCTTCAAAAGCAATTTCTTCGTGGCTTAAACTTTCAATTTTATCAAAAAATGAAGGATCAAGCGGCGTGATGCTTTCTGGGAAATATAATCCTTTGTCAGTTGCTAATCCTTGTATAACAGCTTCCTGAAAAGAAACTTTTGGGGCATTATGGTTTAAACTGTAGTATTTCATTATTTTAAATTTTTGATTTTAGATTTTAGATTTTTTGGAAAGCTAGCTCCAGTACTAAAATTCTAAATTCTAATAGTTATGTTTATTTAACCGCAAAGAGCGCAAGGAATTGGTTTCTTTTGAAAACGCAATGTTCGCAAAGCTTTGTGGTGATGTTTTTTATTTCAATTTTTTTAAGCGTATTTTTTGTCATTTCGAGGAACGAGAAATCTTCGCAAGTAACTCCGCAACGTTGAGCCAATCTTTGTCGAGCTTCTCGTGGAGATTTGCTTCGCCTGTTCGCTGTCGCTCGAGTCTCGTTCCTCGAAATGACAAACTGCACGGTTATGCTTTGTGTCTACTCTTTGTCGAGCTTCTCGTGTGATCCTTCGTTCCTCAGGATGACAAACTGTGCGTTTATACTTTGCGTTGGCTTCGACGGAGTTTATCCTGAGGAACGAAGGGCTCAGCCTGACAAACGCCTCGCATAATTTTTAATTCTAAATTTTTAATTTTTAATTGAATCAAAGAATCCTAACTCCATCAGGATTAATTTTCGAAACGTGAATTTCATATGGCAATTTCATTTTTTCGTAAACGTCACTCATGGCTTTTGCGATTTTTTCAGCAGTTTCTTTTCCTCGGCTTAAAGCGAAAATCGACGGACCAGAACCTGAAATTCCAGAACCTAAAGCGCCATTTTCGTAAGCCGTTTGTTTGATTTGGTCGAAACCTGGAATTAAAACGCTACGAACTGGCTCAACGATTTCGTCGTGAAGAGATCTTCCGATCAAATCGTAATCTTTGGTGTAAAGACCTGCAACCAATCCGCCTACGTTACCCCATTGCGTGATAGCGCTTTTTAGAGAAACGTTTTGTTTTAAAACCGAACGCGCGTCAGAAGTTTTTAACTCAATTTGAGGATGAACCACTGTTGCGTATAATTCTTCTGGACTGTCAATTCTGATGATGTCCAAAGGCGAATAACTTCTTACCAAAGTAAAAGCGCCTAAAAGGGCAGGAGCAACGTTGTCAGCATGCGCGTTTCCGCTGGCTAATTTCTCGCCCTGCATCGCAAACTGAACTAAATCTTTACGAGAATAAGGTTTTCCTAATAATTCATTAATTCCGAAAACCGCTCCGGCAGAACTTGCGGCACTGCTTCCGATTCCGCTTCCCGCTTTTATGTTTTTATAAATTTCGATTTCGAATCCGAAGTCTAATTCATCTAAAGTTTCAAGCATTGCTAAAGCTGCAACTCCAGAAACATTTTTCTCGGTTTCCAAAGGCAAATCGGCACCGACAATTTTAGTGATTCGAACTCCTTTTTGATCGACTTTTCGAACAATCATTTCATCGCCCGCATTGTCTAAGCAAAGTCCCAATACGTCAAATCCGCAGGAGAGGTTGGCGATAGTTGCTGGGCAAAAAAGTTTAATTTCCATTTTTTTTAAGATTCAAAGTAACAAAGTGACAAAGTGACAAAGGCTTTACTACGTTAGTTATTTTATTTAGGTTTCACAGGAGCTAAGTGACAAAGAAAGAAAGGAAAAAACTTTGAACCTTTGTTTCTTTGTTGCTTTGTCACTCACTAAACGTTTCCAATTCTAATTACATCCGCAAAAATTCCTGAGGCAGTTACCGCTGCTCCAGCTCCGGCTCCTTTGATCAATAAAGGCTGATCTACGTAACGATCTGTGTAGAAAAGCACGATATTGTCTTTTCCTTCTAAATTATAGAAAGGATGATCTTTTGGAATGAATTGCAGACCTACACTTGCTTTTCCGTTTTCGAATTGCGCAACGTATTTCAATCTTGAATCTTTGGCTAAAGCTTCTTTGTAAATGTTCTCAAAATGAGAAGCATGTTTAACTAACGAAGCAAAGAAATCATCGTTGTTTGTTGTTGCTAAACATTCTGCTGGCAGGAACGATTCGTTTGCAATGGCGTCGATGTCCATTTCGTAACCGCTTTCGCGAATAAGAATTAGGATTTTACGAGCTACGTCGATTCCGCTTAAGTCAATTTTTGGATCTGGTTCTGTGAAACCTTGAACTCCAGCTTCTTTTACCACATCGTGGAAAGAATTGTTTTCGTCAAAATTGTTGAAAATAAAGTTCAAACTTCCAGATAAAACCGCTTGAATTTTATGCACTTTATCTCCAGAAGCGATCAGATTTTTTACAGTATCAATAATTGGCAATCCCGCACCAACATTCGTTTCAAACAAGAAAGGAGCGTTGTATTGGCGAGATAAGCTTTTTAATTTTTTATAGTTGTCGTAAGCAGAAGAACAAGCAATTTTATTACAAGTTACAACGGCAATACTTTCTTTTAAGAATTTCTCGTATGTTTCAGAAACTGTTGCGTTTGCAGTAATATCCACAAAAATACTGTTACGTAAATTCAGTTCTTTTGCTTTTTTGATAAATTCTTCAATGCTTGCTGGTTCGCCTTCGCTTAAAGCGGCATCCCAATTTTTTAAAGAAATTCCGTCTTCGTCAAAAATCATTTTTCTTGAGTTAGACAAAGCAATTACACGAACGTTGATTTTTAAATTGTCTTTTAAAAACTTTCTTTGATTGTGAATCTGTTCGATGAATTTCTCACCAACATTTCCAACTCCCATTACAAATAGGTTCAGCTGTTTTGTGTTTTCTTCGAAGAAATTCTCGTGTAAAGTATTCAACGCTTTTTTAACGTCTCTTTCGTTAATTACAGTCGAAATATTCCTTTCAGAAGCACCTTGCGCAATGGCACGAATGTTTACGTTGTTTTTTCCTAAAGTACTGAACATTCTTCCGCTCAGACCCTGGTGATTTTTCATGTTTTCACCAACTAGAGCAATGATGCAAAGGTCTTTTTCTACATAACAAGGATCGATTTTGTTCTGAGAAATTTCGATTTCAAAAGCTCTGTTAATTGCCGCTTCAGCGTTATCAGCATCAGAATTTAGGATTCCGATACAAATAGAGTGCTCAGAAGAAGCCTGAGTAATAAAAATTACGTTGATTTTTTCTTGAGACAATACTTCAAACAAACGTCTGGAAGAACCCGCAACTCCAATCATTCCTGGACCTTCAAGAGTTAAAAGTGAAATATGATCAATATGGCTAATTCCTTTTACAACTGTATCCTTTGATGAAACCTGATTCGAAATTAAAGTTCCCTCAGCTTCTGGCTCAAAAGTATTTTTGATTAAAATCGGAATGTTTTTTCTTAAAACAGGCTGAATTGTTGGCGGATACAACACTTTTGCACCAAAATGCGACAATTCCATTGCTTCTTGATAAGAGATAGTAGCAATTGGCTGCGCTTGTTTTACAATTTTAGGGTTTGCAGTAAACATTCCGTTTACGTCTGTCCAGATTTCCAATTGTTCCGCATCGATTGCTCCAGCGATAATGGCAGCAGTATAATCAGATCCGCCGCGCCCTAAAGTAGAAGTGATTCCGTCTAAAGTCTGAGCAATAAATCCTGGCAGGATATTGATTCTAGATTTGTTTTCAGCAAAATATTCCTGAATTAATTTATTAGAAACTTCGAAGTTAACAGCTGCTTTTCCGAAGTTGTTATCTGTTTTAATTAATTCTCGGCTGTCTTTGTAAACCGCATCTTTGTTGATTTGCTGATAAGCTTGAGCGATGATGAAAGACGAAAGCAATTCACCAAAACTTAAAATAGTATCGGCAGTTCTTGGAGACAATTCGCCAAGCAAGAAACATCCGTCTAATAAAGTTTCTAAGTGATTTATGATGCGTTTTACGTGGCTTAACAAACTGCTTTGTTCGCTTACAGGAATCAGTTCTTTAAGAGTGTCAAGGTGTTTTTTCTCGATTTCAGCAACAACTTCTCTAAAGCTTTCGTCGTTTGCTGCCGCTTTTGCCGCTGCCAATTGCAGTAAATCAGTTACTTTACTTAAAGCAGAAACTACTACAACTAATTGATCTTGCTTTGCTTTTTGGTTAACAATGTCGAGAACGAGTTTTATATTTTGAGCATTGGCTACCGAAGTTCCGCCAAATTTTAATACTTTCATTTTGTGTGATATTTTTTCTTTTGCAACTATTTTTTATGTATTCATTACCTTTCTTCTTTTTAGAAAAAAAGTATATACGAACTGGATTATATGTAAAAATGTATACCCCTAAGGGGTAGTAGTTGTTGTAGTAGAAATAATGGTAGCAGCAATTGCAACTCCTGTTTGAGTTGTAATAATTGTAGAATGATATTTTATGCTGTTACTTTTCATTTTTGATTTTTCAAAAGTACAGCTTTTTATAAGAGTTAAAAACTCAAAAAGCTTTTTTACGAATATTTTAATAATTCAAATCTCTATAAATCAATATTGAGTATTTGTTAAAATTGGATATGTTAAATTGATGTTTTGCTATATTTTGGACAGCGTTTTTTGAAGATTGAGCCCATGCAATAGATTGATGTTAAGCCCAAAAAGACATTAATAATGGACCAAAACGATATATTTTGCTTAAAAAAGACATTGAATGTATATTAAGAGTTTTTATCGAAATTTTAATTATTGTGATAAAATGTTGCTTTTTAATATTGATTTGTTGAATTTTGGCGTTTAAAATTTACAATCATCATGAGAGAGATCCATTATATAAGTTCGGAAACGATCACTTTAGAAACATTACAAGAAGTTCTAAGTCAGAATAAGATACTTGAATTGTCTGAAGAAGCTAAAGTAAATGTTCAGAAATGCCGTGATTATTTAGATAAAAAAATGGCATCGCATACGGCTCCGATTTACGGAATCAATACCGGTTTCGGATCTTTATATAGTGTGAAAATCTCTAATGAAAACTTATCTAAACTTCAGGAAAACTTAGTAAAATCGCACGCTTGCGGAACAGGAGAGGAAGTTCCTGCTGAGATTGTGAAGATGATGCTTCTTTTGAAAATCCAATCTTTAAGTTACGGACATTCTGGAATTCAGTTAATCACATTGCAGCGTTTGGTTGACTTCTATAATAATGATATTCTTCCAATAATATATACTCAAGGTTCGCTTGGAGCTTCTGGGGATTTAGCTCCTTTGGCGCATTTATCTTTACCTTTAATAGGAGAGGGAATTGTATTATTTGAAGGAAAAAAGGTTGCTTCTGCTGAAGTTTTAAAACATTTTAACTGGGAACCAATCGTTTTACAATCAAAAGAAGGTTTGGCTTTATTGAACGGAACGCAGTTTATGAGTGCTTATGGAGCACATATTTTAATTAAAGCCTATAAATATTCATACTTGGCAGATTTAATCGGAACTATTTCTCTGGAAGGTTTTGATGGAAGAATTGAGCCATTTAATGAATTGATACATTATATACGTCCGCATAAAGGACAAATTGTAACTGCACAGCGAATTACTGAATTCTTGGGCGGAAGTGAAATCATTGCTCAAGAAAAGAAACATGTTCAGGATCCGTATTCTTTCCGTTGCATGCCGCAGGTTCACGGAGCTTCAAAAGATGCAATTGATTATGTTAGAAAAGTATTCAAAACAGAAATCAATTCGGTAACGGATAATCCAAATATTTTTATAGAAGCCGATCAGATTATTTCTGGTGGAAATTTCCACGGACAGCCATTGGCATTAGCTTTAGACTTTTTGGCAATTGCTTTGGCCGAATTAGGAAGCATTTCTGAAAGAAGAACGTATCAGTTAATTTCTGGATTGCGTAATCTTCCTGCATTTTTAGTAGATAATCCTGGATTAAATTCAGGTTTTATGATTCCGCAATATACAGCAGCAAGTATTGCAAGTCAGAACAAACAATTGGCAACTCCGGCGAGTATTGATAGCATTGTTTCGAGCAACGGACAAGAAGATCACGTGAGCATGGGAGCAAACGGAGCGACAAAAGCCTTACGAATTTTAGATAATTTAGAGCGTATTTTGGCAATCGAATTATTAAATGCTTCACAAGCTATTGCTTACAGAGAGCCTCTAAAATCAAGCGATTTTATCGAAATGTTCTTAAATAGCTATAGAGAAGTAGTGCCTTTGGTAAAAGAAGACAGAATCTTACATAATGACATAGAAAACACTGTTTTATTCCTTTCGAGTTTTCAAATTGAAAACGATTTGTTAACAATGGCTTAACACTGGAACGTGTTATTGAAGGTAATTTTGCACTATCAAAAATAAAACAATGTCAATAAACAGTATTTTCCAATTTTTAGTGCCGAAAGACAAAAAATTCTTTCCACTTTTTGAAGAGGCTTCAAGCAATTTAATTGAATTAGCTTCTAACTTACACGAAGCTGTAAATTTACCATTAAAAGAAAGAGAGATCCTTTTTCAAAAAATTGACGAATTAGAACAAAAAGGAGAAGACATTACTCGTCAGACTAACTTAGAGTTAAGCAGAAACTTTATTACTCCGTTTGACAGAGAAGATATTCATACGTTAATTACTTCAATTGATAACGTTGCAGATTACCTTCACGGTGCATCTAGCCGTATGAGATTGTATCAAGTTGATAAGATTACAAAATCTATCAGAAAGATGACAGAAATCAACCTTGAAGCTTGTCAAAACATTGACAGTGCAGTAAAAGAGTTGAGAAATCTACAAAACTTTAAAGTTATTAAAGATGCTTGTGCTAGAATCAACAAACTAGAAAACAAATCTGATAACGTTTATAACAAAGCAGTTTTTGAAATTTTTGAAAACGAAACAGATGCTAAAAATATTATTAAATATAAAGAAGTGTTATCTGTTTTAGAATCAGCAACAGATAAATGTAAGAGTGTTGCGAACATACTAGAATCTATTTCTGTAAAACATTCTTAATTCAATTTTTCAATCTGAAGTTATAATCTTATGACTATACTTATATTAATTATAGTACTTGCCTTAATTTTTGATTACATCAATGGTTTTCATGATGCGGCAAATGCTATAGCGACTGTTGTTGCAACAAAGGTTTTGACACCTTTTCAGGCGGTTGTCTGGGCAGCATTTTTTAACTTTCTGGCGTATTGGGTTTTTGGATTTGGTGTTGCAGATACTGTTGCCAAAACAGCGCACACCATGGAAATTAACCTTGTGGTTATCCTAGCCGGAGTAATTGCAGCAATCTGTTGGAATTTATTGACTTGGTGGTTAGGTATTCCTTCAAGTTCTTCACATACACTTATTGGAGGTTTTGCGGGAGCGGCTGTGGCACATGCTATCGCTGTACACGGTTTCTCTGGTTATGTTGGAGAAGATGGAGCTACACATTACTGGTATGAAATCGTAAGCTGGTATAAAGCCGGAAAAGATGGTGCGATGCCCTCGGGAGTTCTTATTATCATTGCATTTATCGTCTTAGCGCCCTTATTAGGAGCATTAGCTTCTTATTTAATTTCAATCTGGCTTTTAAATGCTTCTCGTAAAACTATCGGTCCTAAAATCTTTACTGCAGCTTTAATGATTGCTACTATTGTTTTTGTATACTACCAAATGGTGCCTTACGAAAAAATTGAAGAACCAAGATTTGATTCACATTTCTGGAGTGTTGCTTTTGAAGCTCATAATATTAAATGGTTTTTAGTAGCCTTTATTATCTTAACAGTAAGCACATTCTGTTTAATATTTAGCAGTTTAAATCTTCATCAAGCAGATGCTGCTTTAAAGAAAATGCAATTATTGTCTTCTGCGGCATTTAGTTTAGGTCACGGAGGAAACGATTCTCAAAAAGTAATGGGTATTATTGCTGCGGCTGTAGCAGTTTATATCAATACAAACCCAGGAGTTCATATGGATGCTTGGTTAGATGTTGTGCTTCCAAACGATGATGCAGGTATTAAAGGCGTAATGCCGAGCTGGATTCCGTTAGCATGTTATTCTGCCATTGCTGCGGGAACTCTAAGCGGTGGATGGAAAATTGTGAAAACAATGGGTTCTAAAATCACTAAAGTAAGTTCGTTTGAAGGTGTTGCTGCTGAAACTGCAGGTGCTTTGACGCTTTACTTTACAGAACACTTAAAAATTCCAGTAAGTACGACGCACACTATTACAGGTTCTATTATCGGGGTTGGATTAACAAAACGTGTATCTGCCGTTAGATGGGGAGTTACAGTAAGTTTAATCTGGGCTTGGATCTTGACTATTCCAATTTCAGCTATTCTAGCAGGTTTGGTTTACTTCATTCTAAGTGTCTTCATTTAATCTAATAAAATAAATTTTGTAAAATGTGAAACTAAATCACATTTTATTAATATAGAAAACCGATTTCAAATCTGAAATCGGTTTTTTTTGTTTTAATTTGTTTTAAAGTAAAAGCATAAAAACTTTTAGAGACTATATGAATAGCTAATTTTATAGACTTTTGAAAATAGTTTAATATTTAAAATAATGAAAAGAATAATTGTATTGGTTTTATTGCTGATTGTAAAAACTAGTTTTGCTCAATTAAAGGAAAAAACTTTTAAATATGGTTTTGTCGATCAGACAGGAAAAGAAATCGTTCCTTGCAAGTATGATGGTATCAGCGCATTTGAAAATGGTTTTGCCGTTGTACAATTAAAAGGAAAAAGCGGTGTGGTAGATAAAACCGGAAAAGAAGTTATTCGCTGTATTTATGATGAAATAATTAACAAACCGAATTGGATAATAGTGAGCAATAAAAATGCTAAAGCTCAATATTTAGTTAAATCTTCTGATGTTTTGGTAACTAAAAAATACGATGATGTAAAAGCCTTATCATCTGAAATAACAGCTGTCAAACTGAATAATAAATGGGGTTTTATCGATGTGGTTGGAGAAGAAATAAGTCCAAAATATGACGAAATAATTGATTTTACAGATCGGTTTGCAGTTGTGAAATTAAATGGCAAATTTGGTATTGTAGATCAGATTGGGAAAGAGGTTGTTCCGCCAACTTATGATCGCGTACAGAATTTTAAAGATGGTGTTGCAATAGTAGAATCTAATTCTAAATATGGAATAATTAGTGAAGACGGAAAAATTGTAATTCCTGTGAAGTACGATATGAATTTTTATTTTAAAGACAATGTATCAATTGTAAAACAGGAAAATAAATATGGCATCTTAGATAATGAAGGAAAAGAAATTGTGCCAATACAATACGATTTCATGGTTTTGAATGAGGATTTGATTCAAGTGAAATTAGGAGATAAATATGGATTGATTGATAAGGCTGGAAAAGAAATCACATCTGTAAAATATGATTTAATTGAATCTTTTAAAGATGGATTAGCTGTAATAAAGTTGAACAGCCAATATGGTTTTATTGACAAAGAAGGAAAAGAAATCGTTACTCCGAAATACGAAAAAGCAGATGATTTTAAAGATGGTTTAGGAGCGGTTAGAATTCAAGTTGGGAAATAAACGAATCCGTAACGAGTAGTTGATTTTGATTCGTTAAAAATTAAAACTTTTGAAGGTTTTTACGGTTATGTCTGCGTTTGTAATGCGTCTGTTTTAATTGGTTTTGATCTTCAGAAATAATACTGATCGTTCCGTCAATTTCTAACATGGCCAGTTTTACATTTTTAAAAAATTCAATTCCGTGTTCTCTCATGGCTTCTTTAAGCTCTTCGTCAGAAATATCTAATCTGCTTAAAGCTTTAAAGTCTAATTTTCCGTCGTGAATTAATACTTCGGGTTTATCCAATAGTATATTGCTAAGAGTTTTGTACTTACGAGTCAGTTTTTTAATGGCAAAATTTATTACAAACAACACCAAAGCAGCAATTAATCCTCCCGTTAAACTTGTATCAGGACCAACCATTGCGTTCTGAACAGAATTACTGATTAATAAAATAAGAATTACATCGGCTGTGTTTAATTGAGAAAGTTCTTTTTTGCCAAATATTCGTAAAGCAATTGTCATGAAAAAATAAACGGCAACACTTCGAATGATTATATCTAAATAAGGAAAAGTCATGTTTTTTATTTTTAAAGTTAAATAAAAAAGCTTTGTCAAAGTTCTAAACTTTGACAAAGCTGCTAAATTATTTATGCGATACTAAGTTTAAATGAACTTAATTATAGTTTAAAATTCTTTTCAATAGCTCTAATCATTTCTCCAGCTACATCTTTATTTGTTGCGCCTTCTATACCTTCAAGACCTGGGGAAGAGTTTACTTCAAGCAATAACGGACCTTTAGAAGAGCGAATAATATCAACACCCGCAACTTTTAGATCCATTGCTTTTGCCGCTTTAATGGCAATCTTTTTCTCTTCAGGAGTAATTTTAATAACAGATGCCGTTCCGCCAAGGTGAATGTTTGCTCTAAATTCGCCAGGCATTGCTTCACGCTGGATCGCAGCAACCACTTTTCCGTCAATCACAAAACAGCGAATGTCTTTTCCGTTTGCTTCTTTAATAAACTCTTGAACTAAAATGTTGGCATTTAAACTTTTGAAAGCATTGATAACACTTTCTGCTGCTTTTTTGGTTTCGGCCAAAACGACACCTTTTCCCTGCGTTCCTTCCAATAATTTTACAATTAAAGGTGAACCGCCAACCATTTTAATTAAATTGTCTGTATCAAGCGGAGAATTGGCAAATCCTGTAGTTGGAATATCGATTCCGCTATTCAGTAATAATTGTAAAGAATATAGTTTGTCTCGAGATTGAGTTATAGCTGTTGCTGAATTTAAAACAAAAACCTTCAAAGCTTCAAACTGGCGTGTTAAAGCACAACCGTAAAAAGTAATGCTCGGACGAATTCTTGGAATAATAGCATCAAATTCGTTAAGGATTTTTCCGCCTCTGTAATGAATCTCAGGTTTTTTGGCATCCAATTTCATATAGCATTCCTTAATGTTTAAGAAATGCATTTCATGCCCGCGCATTTCGCCGGCTTCCATAATTCTTTTATTGCTATACAATTCTGGATTGCTGGCCAAAAGACCAATTCGCAAACCGGTTTTTGCTTTTTCTGAGTTTTGATATAATTCTTTTAAAGATTCTGCTGTAGGCTGTCCTAAAAGGTATTTTTGTTCAGGATCTACTAAAACCCTTCCGCTCATAGCCTCGCGTCCTAAAAGCATTCTAAAACCCATAGAATCGCGATTAGTCAAAGTCATTTCGATTGGCCATTTGGCATCGCCAATTTTCAAGCTGGTTTGGATCACATAACGATGTTCTCTAAAACCGCTCGAGCTTTTTACAATTCGCTTGTCGACCAAAGGTGCTTCACAATGAATAATGGTTTTGATATTATTCTGAATCGGATTAATGTCGAATTTAACCCAATTGGCATCATTTTTTATAAAAGGCGCTATGTTTAAAGCGTGCATTGCCGAAGTTTTGGCACCAGAATCTACACGAGCCTTAATTGTCGGGATTCCAAGTTCTGGAAATGAGCACCATTCTTCGCTGCCTAAAATGACTTTGTTTTGAAGCATAAGTTTTATTTAGTTTTATGATCTGTTGGTTGTAATTATTTCAAACACATAGAAACATAGTATTTGAAACTGCATAAAAGGCGTTTCACTTGCATAAATTAACATAGTTTGCTATGTGTTAGAAACTAGTTTCTTTTGATTTTCCTTTCTTTAGTAAAATAAAAATCTATGTTTCTATGTGTTTAAATGTTTTTTTGATTTGACTCCCAAACAGGTTTTGTTATAGAATTTAAATTCAAAAATAGCTATTTGCTTTTACTAAAGATAGTGATTTTTAATAAAAAAAATACCCGTTATGTTATGAAAACGTAACGGGTAAGTTATTTCTGTTATAAATTTTGACTAATTTATTGATTCGTCGGCTCTTCAGCTTTATGGATTTCAACTGATAATTCTTGTGAATCATCTTTTAGATCCATCCAGATTTCATCACCAGAATGTATTTTTGAAGTGATGATTTCTTCTGCTAACAAATCTTCAACATATTTCTGAATTGCTCTTTTCAGCGGTCTAGCTCCAAACTGTTTGTCAAAACCTTTTTCGGCAATAAACGCTTTTGCTTTGTCTGTTAAGCTTAATTTGTAGCCTAACTCTGCAATACGAGAATATAGTTTTTTCAATTCGATTTCGATAATCAAATCGATATCAGCTTTTTCTAGTGCGTTGAATACAATTACGTCATCAATTCTGTTTAAGAACTCAGGAGCAAAAGTTTTTTTCAATGCATTTTCGATAATGCTTTTTGAGTTTTCATCAGCCTGAGCTGTTCTTGCAGCAGTTCCGAATCCAACACCTTGTCCGAAATCTTTCAATTGGCGTGCACCAACGTTAGAGGTCATGATAATGATAGTATTTTTGAAGTCAATTTTACGACCTAAACTATCTGTCAAATATCCGTCATCTAAAACTTGAAGCATCATGTTGAATACATCTGGGTGCGCTTTTTCGATCTCGTCTAAAAGAACGACACAGTATGGTTTTCTACGAACTTTCTCAGTCAATTGACCGCCTTCTTCGTACCCGACGTATCCTGGAGGCGCTCCAACTAAACGAGAAATCGCAAATTTCTCCATGTATTCACTCATATCGATACGAACTAAAGCATCTTCTGAATCGAATAATTCTTTAGCTAATACTTTGGCCAATTGCGTTTTACCAACACCAGTCTGACCTAAGAAAATGAATGAACCAATTGGTTTATTAGGATCTTTAAGTCCGGCTCTGTTACGTTGGATAGAACGAGCGATTTTAAGAACGGCTTCGTTTTGACCAATTACTTTATTCTGAATCAATTCTGGCAATTGAGCCAATTTGTTGCTTTCTGTTTGCGCAATTCTGTTTACAGGAATTCCAGTCATCATAGAAACAACATCAGCTACATTGTCTTCTGTAACTTCGATTCTGTTGTTTTTAGAATCTTCTTCCCATTGTTCTTGTGCTAACGCAAGATCTTTTTCGATACGTTTTTCATCATCACGAAGTTTGGCTGCTTCTTCATATTTTTGTTTTTTAACAACCATATTTTTCATTTCGCGAACTTCTTCCAATTGACGTTCTAGATCCAAAATTTGTTTCGGAACATCAATGTTGGTAATATGCACGCGTGAACCAGCTTCGTCCATGGCATCGATGGCTTTGTCTGGTAAGAAACGCTCAGACATATATCTGTTTGTTAACTTAACGCAAGCCTCAATAGCTTCTGGAGTATAAGTCACATTGTGGTGATCTTCGTATTTATCTTTTACGTTATTCAAAATAGCGATTGTTTCTTCAACAGAAGTTGGTTCAACGATTACTTTTTGGAAACGTCTTTCTAAAGCGCCATCTTTCTCAATGTATTGTCTGTACTCGTCAAGAGTGGTAGCACCAATACATTGGATTTCACCTCTAGCTAATGCAGGTTTGAACATGTTTGAAGCGTCAAGCGAACCTGTTGCTCCACCAGCCCCTACAATAGTATGGATCTCGTCTATAAAAAGAATAATATCATCGTTTTTCTCAAGCTCGTTCATTACGGCTTTCATTCTTTCTTCAAATTGTCCTCTGTATTTTGTTCCGGCAACTAAACTTGCAAGATCTAAAGTAACAACACGTTTATGGAAAAGAATACGCGATACTTTCTTTTGGATGATACGCAAAGCAAGTCCTTCTGCAATAGCAGATTTACCAACTCCCGGCTCTCCAATAAGAAGCGGATTGTTCTTTTTTCTACGGCTTAAAATTTGTGATACACGCTCAATTTCTTTTTCTCGTCCTACAACAGGGTCTAATTTTCCCTCTTCTGCCATTTCTGTTAAATCTCTCCCAAAATTATCTAAAACTGGAGTTTTAGATTTTTTGTTTGACTTATTGGCGGGATTGTTAAAGCTGCTTTCTTTTAGACTGTCATCTTGTCCTGAATCGTCATTGTACGATTCGTTTCTTGGCAAGTTTTCTAAGAATTCTTCTTCGTTTGGAGTCATATTTAAGTACTGTTCTTTAGCCACATCATAATCTATTTTTAGTTTATTAAGCAGCTTGGTTGTTGGATCGTTTTCGTTTCTCAAGATACATAACAGCAAATGTGCCGTGCTAATTGATGAACTTTGAAATACTTTTGCTTCTAGAAAAGTGGTCTTCAGGGCTCTTTCGGCCTGTCGGGTAAGATGAAGGTTTTTCTTTTCTGCATTTACTTCAACGCTCAGGTTGGCAGGGCTTAGTATTTCTACTTTTCTGCGTAAATGATCTAAATCGACAGCTAGGTTATTAAGTATATGAATAGCTTTTCCGTTACCATCTCTCAAAATACCTAGCATAAGATGTTCTGTACCAATAAAGTCGTGCCCTAGACGTAGAGCCTCTTCTTTACTGTACGTAATTACATCTTTTACTCTTGGTGAAAAATTATCATCCATAATATATAATTGGTATTGTAAATTTAGTGAATTACAGTTTTAAAAACAAAAACCGTACCCATCGACATCTCCTGTCAGCTAATAGACGAAAAAAAAGGCAATAAAAGCGTTAAAAAACGTTTAATTTATTAACTAAAAGGCAAAATAAAGTTGTTAATAAATCATTGAAATAAGTGTAAGGAAATAGCTGAAAAAATTTCAAAAAAACGTATCTTGGCACGCTTTGAAAACTAATATAATTATTTAATATAACAACTTATGTCTGAAGGAGAAAAGTTAATTCCTATTAACATAGAGGATGAAATGAAGTCAGCTTACATTGATTATTCGATGTCAGTAATTGTATCGAGAGCACTTCCTGATGTTAGAGATGGCTTGAAACCAGTGCATCGAAGAGTTCTTTACGGAATGTATGATTTAGGTGTAACATCAAGATCTGCCCACAAAAAGTCTGCGAGAATTGTAGGGGAGGTTCTGGGTAAGTATCACCCACACGGTGATACCTCTGTTTACGATGCAATGGTGCGTATGGCGCAGGAATGGAGTATGCGTTATTTATTAGTTGACGGACAGGGTAACTTTGGTTCTGTCGATGGAGACAGTCCTGCAGCAATGCGTTATACTGAGGCCAGAATGCGTAAAATTTCTGAAGAGATTATGGCCGATATCGAAAAAGAAACAGTTGATTTTCAATTGAACTTTGACGATACAATATATGAGCCAAAAGTAATGCCAACCAGAGTTCCTACTTTATTAGTAAACGGAGCAACAGGTATTGCAGTTGGTATGGCGACTAATATGCCGCCACACAATTTAACTGAAGTTATCAATGGTACTTTGGCGTATCTTGATAATAATGATATTGAAGTTGATGAGTTAATGACTCATATTAAAGCTCCAGATTTCCCAACTGGAGGTATAATTTACGGATACGAAGGTGTTCGCGAAGCTTTTAAAACGGGTAGAGGACGTATTGTAATGCGTGCTAAAGTTGGTTTTGAAGAGGTTGATGGAAGAGAATGCATCATTGTAACTGAAATTCCATACCAAGTTAATAAAGCCGAAATGATCAAACGTACGGCTGATTTAGTTAACGAGAAAAAAATCGAAGGTATTGCCAATATCCGTGACGAGTCGGATAGAAGTGGTATGCGTATCGTATATATCTTAAAACGTGATGCTACGCCAAACGTAGTTTTAAATACTTTATACAAATACACTCAGTTACAGTCTTCTTTTAGTGTAAATAATATTGCATTAGTAAAAGGACGCCCTCAATTGCTGAATCTGAAAGATATGATTCACTACTTTATTGAGCACCGTCATGATGTAGTGGTGAGAAGAACACAGTTCGAATTGCGCAAAGCAGAAGAAAGAGCGCATATTTTAGAAGGATTAATCATTGCTTCTGACAATATCGACGAAGTAATTGCGTTAATTAGAGGTTCTAAAAACACAGACGAAGCAAGAGAAAAATTAATCGAAAGATTTAAATTGTCAGATATTCAGGCTCGTGCAATTGTTGAGATGCGTTTGCGTCAGTTAACAGGTCTGGAACAAGATAAGTTAAGAGCTGAGTTTGACGAATTAATGAAGTTAATCGAGCATTTAAAAGCTTTATTAGCAGATGTTAATTTAAGAATTGACTTGATTAAAGAAGAACTTACAGAAATTCGCGATAAATACGGTGATGATCGTCGTTCTCAAATCGAGTATTCTGGAGGTGATGTAAGTATTGAAGATTTAATTGCTGACGAAAATGTAGTGATTACTATTTCGCATGCAGGTTACATCAAGCGTACCAACTTATCTGAGTACAAAACACAAAATAGAGGTGGAGTTGGACAGAAGAGCGCTGGAACAAGAGATCAAGATTTCTTAGAGCACATGTTTGTGGCGACAAACCATCAGTATATGATGTTCTTTACGCAAAAAGGAAAATGTTTCTGGATGCGTGTTTATGAAATTCCAGAAGGAAGCAAAACAGCAAAAGGTAGAGCAATTCAGAACCTGGTAAATATTGAAAGTGATGATAAAGTAAAAGCTTTCATTTGTACGCAAGACTTAAAAGATAAAGATTATATTAATACGCATAATCTTGTAATGGTAACAAAACAAGGACAGGTGAAGAAAACTTCTCTAGAGAAATATTCTAAACCAAGAGCGAATGGAGTTGCTGCAATTACAATTAAAGAAGGAGATGAGTTAATTGGAGCTCAGTTGACAAACGGTGAAAGCCAAATTATCTTAGCAGTTAAATCTGGTAAATTGGTTCGTTTTGAGGAAACTAAAACACGTCCAATGGGAAGAACAGCTTCTGGAGTTCGTGGAATTACTTTAAAAGACGAAACTGATGAAGTAATCGGAATGGTTACGGTTGATAAAAATGATATTTCGACATCTCAAATCTTAGTCGTAACTGAAAATGGATACGGAAAACGTACTAAATTGGTTGACGACGATGGAGAAGATGTGTACAGAATTACCAACCGTGGAGGTAAAGGGGTTAAAACGCTTAATATCACGGAAAAAACGGGTAAACTAATTTCTATCAACGCGGTTACAGACGCAGACGATTTAATGATTATCAATAAGTCTGGGTTAACGATCAGAATGGCAATCGAGGATTTACGTGTTATGGGACGTGCTACTCAAGGTGTTAGATTAATTAACCTTAAAGGTAAAGACTCTATTGCTGCCGTTACAACTGTGATGAAAGACGATGCTGAAGAAGTTGAAGTAGATGAAGACGGAAATGTAATCACTGCAATCGAAAGAGTGAAGCCAGATATGGAAGTTCTTGAAGATGACGGAACTGCAGAAGATGATGATGACTCTGATGATGAAGAGGTGGAAGATGAAGACGATTCAGAAGCAGAAGACGAAGAGTCTGAAGAATAAGTAAAAAACAAAAAATTAAATACAAACAAATATCATTATGAAAAGTAAATATGTAATACTTGCATCAGCATTACTGATCTCTGTAGCTACGTTTGCTCAAAAAGATCAAATTAAGAATGCTGAAAAAGCTTTAAAAGGCGGAGATGCACAAGGTGCTCTTGCACAATTGAAAGATGCTGAAAGCTTAATTGCAAACGCTAAAGATACAGAACAAGCACAATATTATTTCGTACAAGGAAATGCTTTTCTTGACCTTGCAAACAAAAAAGTTGAAGAAGGTAAAAACTTATTAGCAGCAGCAGACAGCTACAAAAAATTAATTGATGTTGAAAAAGCTTCTGGAAAACAGAAATATTCTACTCAAGCAGCAGCATCAATCACTAATATTAAAGGATTGTTGATTAATTCTGCAATTGCTGATACACAAGCAAACAAACATGTTGACGGTGCAAAGAAATTGTACCAGGCATATGAATTAGACAAAAAAGATACGATTAACTTGTATTATGCCGCTTCAACGGCTGTAAACTCACAAGATTTTGATCTTGCTTTGCCAATGTATGAAGAGTTGAAAAAATTAAACTTTTCTGGAAAAGGAACTTTATACTTGGCTGTAAACAAAGCTAACGGTAATGAAGATAACTTTGCTAACGCTAAAGATAGAGATTTAGCTATTAAATTAGGAACTCACGAAAAACCTAAAACTGAGGCTATTCCTTCTAAAAGAGGTGAAATCTACAAAAATTTGGCGTTAATTTTAGTTCAAAAAGGACGTACAGAAGATGCTAAAAAAGCAATCGCTGACGCTAGAAAAGCAAACCCAGAGGATTCTTCTTTAATTTTAACTGAAGCTAATTTATACTTAGAGACTAAGGACTTCGATATGTACAAAAAATTAGTTGGTGAAGCTTTGCAAAAAGATCCTAACAATGCTGATTTGGTGTTCAATTTAGGAGTAATCAGTGCTGGAGCTAAGAACAATGCTGATGCTGAGAAATATTATTTAAAAGCAATTGAAATCAATCCTGATTACACAAATGCTTATTTAAATCTTGCTGCTTTAAAATTAGAAGCTGAAAAACCAATCATTGACGAGATGAACAAATTGGGAACTTCTGCTAAAGACATGAAACGTTACGATGTGTTAAAAGCGCAAAGAGAAGCTGTTTTCAAAGGAGTTATTCCATACCTTAAAAAAGCGAACGAATTAGATCCTAAAAACGAAGATGTTTCTAAAACATTATTAGGAGTTTACAACGCTCTTGAAATGACTGCAGAAGCTAAAGCTTTAAAAGCAAAAATGTAATTATTAGCTTTTGAAAATAAAAAAAAACATCCGCCGAGGCGGATGTTTTTTTATGCCTTTAGCTGATTAATTCAGCAGATAAAGTGATAGTTGTATTTAGCAATTTTGAAATCGGACAAATTTCTTTTGCTTTAGCTGCTGTTGAAGCAAACTGCTCAGCAGAAATGGAAGGAACTTTGCCTTTTAAATCCAAATGAATTAAAGTGATTGTTCCGTCTTCAAAAGTTACTGTAGCTTCTGTAGTTAAATCGTCAGCTGTAAAGCCAGCTTCGTTAAGTAAAAAGCTTAATTGCATCGTAAAACAGCCAGAATGAGCTGCAGCTACTAATTCTTCTGGATTTGTTCCAACACCATCTGCAAATCTTGTTTTAAAAGACAGTTGTGCGTTATCTAAAGTTGTACTTTGCGTACTAATTGTTCCTTTTCCTTCCATACCAGTTCCTTTCCAGTTGGCGTGTGCTTTTCTTGTAAATTTCATATTCTTATTATTTAAAAATTAGTATTAAATGTTATTCGTTTGATGTTAATGAATAGTGGTAACTCAAATATAATCAATATTTTGCAGAATAGTTTTGTGAAATTTAATGAGATTGTTAAGTTTTGGCTTTTAGGCTGGAGTGAGTTTTAACCTCAAAGTGCGCAATCCCGATAACTATCGGGATACGAAAAGAATGCAAAGTTTTTAAGTTTGTCTTAGGATTTGTAATCTTTGTCAAAGTTTGCATCATCATAGTAAGACAACGCTATGTGAACTTTGTGGGTAAAAAAAAAAAAGACACAATGATTGTTATTGCATCTTTTTAAATTATAAAAAAAATAAAATTCCAAATTCCAATTAAGCGTTGTTAATTGGAATTTAGAATTTATAAAAGTTGGAACTTCAAGTGTTTATTCTTGCCCCAAGTTTCTTAATTGTTTCAATTTATCCTTCCAAACTTCAAGGCTTTCTTTGTGAATAGCGATATTTTTACGTACTTCTGTAACTATTGAATTCTCTTTTTTAGCATTTTTTGTATTGGTAAAGAACTGAATGTTATTTTCCAATTGAAAAATTTCATTTTGCACTTCTTCAATTTTGCGCATGATAAAGATTTTTTCATTGTCTAATTTGCGCGTATCATTGCTGTCAGTCAGAGAATCAAGACGGTTTGCAAAACGCATCATTTCAGATTCTTTTTTGCTTAAGCTCAGTTTTTCAAAAAGAGCATCCAAGATTTTATTGAATTTTCCTTCGATGTGTCTTCTAGAAAAAGGAACTTTTCCGAATCCCTTCCAAGTTTCGATGTGCGCTTTTATAGCATCTAAGTCTGTTTTGTGTTCTCCAGTCAATTGGAAAGCTCTCAATACATCCAAATAGGCTTTTTTATTGTCAAAGGCTGCAACTTCTTCACTATTTTCCTCAGATTTGTGTTCTTTTAACTTGTCGAAATAATGGTTGCAGGCGTCCTTGAATTCTTTCCAAATTTTATCTGAATATTTTTTAGGGACATGGCCAATTTGTTTCCATTCTTCCTGGATTTGTTTCATTACAGGAGTAGTAGCTTGAAAATCGGTGCTTTCCTGTAATTCTTTTGCTTTTGCAACTAGAGCCAGTTTTTTATTTAAGTTATCGTTTTGGTCTTTTTTAATGTCCTTGTAGAACGAATTCTTGAAAGCGTTGAAATTTCTAACAGCAGTTTTAAAAGCGGCCCAAGTTTCTTCATTTACTTCAGAAGGCACTTTTCCAGCTGCAAAAAACTCATTTCTCAGATCTTCTACTTTTTGAATTTGAACAAGCCATTGCGAATGAGAATTTACTTTTTCATTTCCGAGCGCTTCAATTTTAGCAATGATTTCTTTTTTAGCTTCAAGGTTTTTTTGCTCATTTGCTCTTTGGCTTTCAAATAAAAGCTCTCTCTTGTCGTGTATTTTTTTGGTCAGCTCGCTAAACTGATTCCAAATCGCATCACGGTGTTCTTTAGAAACTGGTCCGATTTCTTCTTTCCAGATTCGGTGTAAATCCTGTAATTCGCGGAATGATTTATTAACGTCAGCATCGTTTACCAATTCTTCAACGCGAGCTATAATTTTTTGTTTTAATTCTAAGTTGTGTTTAAAATCTAAATCTCTAGCCTCGCGGTCTAAATGAAGATAATCGTAGAAGTTCTCAACGTGAAAATGGTAATTGTTCCAAACGTGGTTGTATTTGTCTTTCGGAATAGGACCTGCATTTTTCCATCTTTCTCTTAATTCATTAAAATGTTTAAGAGTGTCTTTGATATTTTCCTGCGGATTAATTAATTCCTTTAATTCTTCAACAATAGCCAGACGATTATCTAAATTGGTTTTTAAATTGGTCTGTAAATGTTTAAAATGAGCATTTCTTTTCTCTCTAAAAACATTATAATATTCGTCAAATTTTGATTTTAAAGGAAGATGATATTCAAATTCTTCGTTAGGATCTGGATTAGAAGCTAAAAATTCTTCTTTTTTCTCTTCTATAAGATGGTGATATTGTAACAGGAAAGCCTTTTTGATTTCTTCTATATGATCTTTTACAGACATTACTTTGTCTATATTCACCAGTTTTTTAAGTTCATCAACGAGCGCATCCATCGAAAACGTGTTATAATCTTGCATAGGAATGTCATGACGTTCCTTCAAAGTTTCGTCTTCGCTTTCAGCAGCATTTGAATTGGTAATGACATCTAATGCTTCTTGATGACCATCTCCTTGATTAGCTAATTCATTTTCAGTTTCTGTGACCAAATCTTCGGTCAGACTTTCAGAATCTGAGATTTCAATTGCATCATTTGCTACAGAATCATTTATTTCGATTCCAGTTTTTCCGTCTGCTTCATGCAGGTTATCATTCTTTTCTTCTAACATCTTAAAATGTATAAGGTTTTTATTTTAAACAGTGCGAAAGATAGTAAAGGTGTTTCTAAATACAAAATAAATCCTTTGTTTATACGCTAATTTGCGATGAAATTCTTATTATTTAATTCAATTTAGCAGTATGATATATTAATTTTTACTGTTTTAATTGATAAGTTAGAAATAATATTTTTGCGATTTTTTTAATTAAAAAATAGATTAATCGTAAAAAGCGAATCTGAATCGATAGTTTGTTTTACATTAAAACAAAACCAACAGCCCCACTTCCATACCAAAATTATATGACTTTTCACCTCCAAATGCTACGCTAGGATGCACATAAACTAAATTTGTTGGGGTGATTTTTCGGCCAAATTCCATAAAGGCATTATTTTGAAAGCCGTCTAGAACGTAATTGTATCTAAAAGCTACATCTGTAGCAATCCAATTTTTGCCAAAAAACCATAATAGGTTGTTTTCGAATAGTGTTACGCTTACATCACTTCGATTGCTTGATCCCGCGAAACTTTGGGAATGTTCAACAGTCGCAAGCCATAAGAATTTCTTTTGATTGAAGTATTTTGCAAAAATACCGGCTGGAATTACTACCCATTTTCCTGTGCCAAAACTTGGGTCTGCAGCAGAATTTGAGATTACACGAGTCCTAAGACCAATTCCGCTGGTCTTTTTAAAATAAGGGATAAAACTAATCCCAGCGCTTACGTCGCCAAGTCCAGTTTGATTGATAGAGTTAGAGTTAGTCGATATTAAAGGCAAATCAAACCTCAGATTCCACGCTTTGTTGCCAATTGGCTGTAACACACGTAGATTGGTAGTGTTATACGAACCATTTTTAGTGTCTAAATATTCATTGTATAATAGAATGGTCTGCAAAAAGTAATGATATCTAGGCTCAGCAAACGGACTATTGCTTCTGTCTATATCTTCGTCTTGGGCTGATGCAAGAACTGTAATAAGAAAAAAAATGCTAAAATAAAGTAATTGTTTCTTCATAACTGTCTGCAAATGAGTAGACTAATTTACGAAAATTACTTTAACATTTTACCTTTATTTGTTCCAGATTTTCCAAGCTTTTTCAGCCTGAAAAATAAGCATATCGTGTCCATTTTTAATTAAAGCACCTTTTTCTTTTGCTTTTCGCAGAAAAGTGGTTTCTGCAGGATTATAGATTAAATCGTAAGCAATATGTTTTTCTGTAAAAAACTCATATGGCAAATTCGGACAAGCTTCAACATTCGGACTTGTTCCAACTGGGGTACAATTAATTATAATTTGAAAATTATCAAAAGTAGTAGCGTTGATCAAATCATAATCAATAATGTTTTCTTTTGCTTCTCTAGAAACAAAAGTGTACGGAATGTCCAATTCGTCCAAAGCAAAAGCAACACCTTTAGAAGCGCCACCTGTTCCTAGAATAAGAGCTTTTTTATGGTGAGGCTCTAATAATGGTTTTAAAGACTTTTTGAATCCGTAATAATCGGTGTTGTAGCCTTTTAGTTTACCGCTTTTGGTAAATTTAATAGTATTCACGGCGCCAATTAGAGCAGCTTTTTTTGATAGTTTATCTAAGAAAGGAATAACTTGTTCTTTGTAAGGAATAGTTACATTTAATCCCTTTAAATCAGGATTGTTTTTAATTAATTCTGCGAAGTAATTAATCTCAGAAATGTCAAAATTCTCATAGCTGTTGCCAGCAAAAACTTCATTATTAAATTTCTCTGTAAAATAACCTTTTGAAAAAGAGTAGCTTATGTTGCGTCCTAATAATCCAAAACGTCTTCTTAATAAAATATCAACCATTCTTATTTACGATGTTTTTCTATATAATTTTTTACTGTTTTTTTTGTCCAAACTACTGGAAACAAATCTTCTATTAAGATATAATTGTCAAAGTTTAGACGTAAACCATTGCTTAAATGAAATTTGGCTTTTGTGTTGTCTTGAATCATAAAATATAATCCAGCCAAACGGTATTCGATTTCGTTCTCTTCAGGGAAATATTCTGTCGCCTGCAATAAAGTCTGAATAGCCGTTTCAAATTCTCCTAAAAATTGAAGAATATCAACCCAGTATAACCAAGTGTCTAATGCATAATCTCCAAATTCAACTGCTTTTCTGAAACCAAATTCGGCTTCTTCAAAGAAATTCATCTGTTTGTTTATCGTAGCATATCTTTTCCAATACAAACGATTCTGATTGTCGATTGCCAAAGCTTTATTCACAAAAAATAGTGCTTTTTGATAGTTTTTCTGGCGAAGATGAAAATCTGTTATGGCAATCCAACCTTTGTCTAAAAGCGGATCTTCATGTACAGTTTGATTATAATATTGGATCGCTTTCGCTAAATTTCCAAGTTTTTCGTAACATTTTCCAATTCGCAACAGAGCATACGAAGTGGCATCGTCCAGTTCGATGGTTCTGTTATAACTTTCAATTGCTTCATTGTATTTTTTAAGGCGTTCATAAGCTTTCGCTTTTTCCATAAAAGCCCCTAAAAATTCATCATCAATCAGCGTTGCATAATCAAATGCGCGAATGGCATTTTCGTATTCTTTTACGCCATAATGAAGACGCCCTAGCTGATGCCAAGCAATTTCGCTGTACGGATTTCTGTTGATGTATTCGTTAAGATATACAATAGCTTCTTGGTTCTGATCTAAAAACTCAAAACAATACACTACGTTATAGAGAGCAGATTGATCTTCTAAGTCTTCTTCAAGACATTTGATAAAACTGTCCTTTGCAAGCTCGAGATTATCCATAAAAAGATATTCCATTCCAATCAAATTATACACATCAGCATAATCATCAGTATATTGAAGCGCAATTTTTAACAGTTCAACTGCTTTTTCGTGCTGATCTCTTTTGGAACAGATATTGGCTTTTTGGATATAGATTTCCTCGTTGTTAGGTTCAATTGCGTATAACTCATTCAAAAGCTTTTCAGCAATGTCGAGTTTGTCATCATAAACTAGCATTTCTACTTGTACTAATTTTAAGCCTGTAGATTTTGGATGCTGGTCTAATGCAAGTTTCAAGGCCTTTTTTGCTAAATTAGCCTTACCTATGTCTAAATAATGAAGAATTATTTCTTCGAATTCTTCAGAATCAAAAAAGAGTACTTTGTTGGTTTTTAACATCGACTCAAATTTGGATAGGGATAGGTTATAATCTTCTTCTTCGTTGCTTAATTGCATACTTCGTATATTTGAAATTAGCCTGTTATAAATTTAGGCAACCATATAATCGCTGTAAGGATAAGAAATTAATTGTTTTGAACAATTTAATTAACAATATATGGCGTTTTTTATTCTATTTTGGGAAGAAATCTCTTTTATTCTTAAGGGATTAGCTTTAGTTTTGTCATTTTTTTATTTCTATTGGAAGACTTTTTAGAAATAGAAATTGAGCTTTAATTCCTGTCTATTTTATTAAAAACAGCGCTCAAAATAATTTTTTATATTTAGTTGTTGTTCTTCTTCATTATTTCATCCATCACTTCTAAAATAATCGCGCATCCTTCTCTAATTTCGTCCTCAGAAATGGTCAAAGGAGGTGTAATTCTTATGGCGCATCCTTCAAATAAAAGCCAGAATAAAATAAGTCCTCTGTCTTGACAGGTTAAAATGACTTCGTTTGTAATGTCTGCCGATTCTGTCATGGCGGCAAGCATTAATCCTTTTCCTCTAACTTCTGTAATCAAAGGATGTACCAAAAGCGATCTGAAGAGTTTTTCCTTCTCTAGTGTTTCTGCCATTAAATTTGTTTCAGTTAATTCTTGCAAAGTAGCGAGACAAGCTGACGCAATGACAGGATGGCCTCCAAAAGTGGTTATATGTCCTAATTTTGGGTTTTCGGTTAAAAGATCCATTTTTTCGGCAGAAGCGGTAAAAGCGCCAACCGGCATCCCGCCGCCCATTCCTTTACCCATAACCACAATGTCTGGAACAACATCATAATTTTGAAAACCAAAAAGTTTTCCCGTTCTTCCAAAACCTGGTTGGATTTCATCAACAATCATTAATGCTCCAACCTCATCGCAGCGTTTGCGGACTTTCTGCAAAAAGTTATTTTCTGGCTGAATAAAACCTGCACCTCCTTGAATAGTTTCTAAAAGAATCGCGGCTGTTCGAGTAGTTATCTTTTGTAAATCTTCTTCGTTGTTGAAAGTAATAAAATCAACGTCTGGCAATAAAGGTCTAAAAGCCTGTTTTCGCTCTTCAAATCCCATAACGCTCATAGAACCCATTGTGTTTCCGTGATAAGCGTTGTGGCAAGAAATAAGCTGGCTGCGTCCTGTAACGCGTTTGGCTAATTTTAAAGAGCCTTCGATCGCTTCAGTACCTGAATTAACCAAATAAGTTTTATTTAAAGATTCTGGAAGCAGAGAAGCCATCATTTTGCAATATTGGACGGCTGGACTTTGAGAATATTCTCCGTAAACCATCACATGCGAATATTTGTCCAACTGGTCTTTTATAGCTTGATTGACTCTCGGATGCTGATGTCCTAAAGTACAAGCTGAAACTCCGGCAACAAAATCTAAATATTTTTTATCGTTTGTATCGTAAATGTATGAGCCAATGGCATGCGAAACTTCCATTCCGAGCGGGTAAGGAGAGGTTTGCGCTTGGTATTTTATAAAATCTGGATTCATTTTTTTAGCTTCTAATTTGCTGAGATACTAAGATTCTGAGCTTCTGTGTTTTTAACTGTAAACTGTGACTGTGACTGAAAACTTTTTTGGTTCAAAGTAGCAAAGTTACTGAGGTTCTAAGGTTCTAAGGTTTTTAACTTTACGCTTAAGTTAACTTTGTGGTTTAAACAATCGCAAAGAATTGTAAACTGTCACTGAGACTGAAAACTACTTACTTTTGGCTTTCGTATCTGTCTTAGCAGCAGGGTTCTTCTTATCGTAATTCAAAGTTTCCTTTCTGACTTTCAGCGGAATGTTTTTGCCTTTTTCTTCTTCGTCTTTTCCTTGTTTAATCAATTTGTCATTTTCTTCGTTTTCTTCTGCGGTAAAAATATCGTCTTTCGATTTTATTCTTTCGTCACCACGCCATTTCATTCCTCGCAGTTTTCTAGCATTTTCAGGAAGTTCATCTTCAGGGAAAATATCTCCGTCAACTTTGTTGAAGAACGTAATCGTTTCAATGGCATTGTTTTCCAATATCATATTGATTTTACTACTGACATTTTTATTGATTCCGATCAGTTCATTGGTGTCATTCCGCATATAATAAATTACTTCGGTGTTTTTGATGACATCAACATCATGAAGTTTTCCATCCCTGAATTTTCCAAACAAATTGAGTCCCTTGACCTGATTGAATCCTGTTCCGAGCGTATCCTTGGACAAGACGAAAGTATTGTTCAGTACTTTTAGAGAGTCAATTTTTCTTGTTTTATTATCGCCAATCAAGTGCATTACGTCTCCTGTAATTTGGTTTTCTCCATTCCAAAGAATTGGATTTCCGATCAATTTTGTTAAGGCTATTTTGGAATCAGAATGTATAGAGTCACATTTACCGCTCATATCTGTTTTGTAAAAGCGAACATTTTTATATGCTCTCAAAATTCTTTCTCCTTCTTTTCCCGTAACCATTAATTTTTGTCCGTGAATGTAAACCGAGTCATTTTCAACAAGATTAATTGCAACAGCTCTTTTGGTAACAAACATCGAGTCTTTCAGTTTGTAAAGCTCTGCATAATGGCCTTTTACAATTCCTTTATTGATGGAGTCGGTAATTTTTACATTTCGTGTTGCTGAAGCAAATTCAGTATTTCGATTGTAAAACAAACTATCGCCTTCTATACGCCTGTCATCGTATTTTATGTATGATTTTCGAAGAAAATGCGCTAAGTTTTTCTTGGTATCATAGAAACCTTTTTCGGTATAAATATAATTAGCCTTGCTCGTAATAGTGGAAGGGCCAAGAAGATAGGTATGTCCCGAATTGCTGTAATAATCCAAATGATTTGATTTTATTACATACTTTGGATTTGTAATCGTAACTTCAGTCAGAAACTGAAATTTCTTTTCTTTCACAAAATACTTTCCAGATTTACTTACCAAAGTATTGTCTTTATTGACAATGGTTCCTTTGGTGTTGTAAAATGCTTCCTGAACATTTCTATCAAAATTAATAGTGTCGGTTTGCAAAGTAGCATCTGGTGAAGTTAAAACGGCATTTCCTGTAGCAAAGGCTTTTTTTGCATTACCGCTATATTCAGCATATTTACTATTCAGAAATAAGGTATCTCCCTGTACTAATTGTACATTTCCGAATGCTTTTAGATAATTCTCTTTTTGAAAAAAATAGGCTTTGTTGCAAGTCAATACTACACCATCATGGTTTACTTTTACATTTCCGGTAAGTAAAAGCGCATCTGGCACATTAACCTGATCCACATCAGAAAAGTCAGCATTCTCGATGACGATTGTTTTCGGGGTTTGTGCAGTTTTTTTTGCCTGCGCAGAAATAAATTGTACGCTAAGAAACAGACAATAGAATATGAAAAAGAGTGATTTCTTCAACTGATTAAATTTTTGTCAAATTTATAAAAAAGGTTAGAACCTGTGGCTGATATTAGGATTAATTTATAATAAGTCATTAACAGTCTAAAGTAGGATTTAAGTGCTATTTAATTTTTCAACAAAAACTCCAACTCTCACGTTGTAGTAGTTGTTTTTTAAGCTGAAAACATTGTAAATTAGATAAATCGTTTTCGGAGTTTTAAAAAATGACCTATTTTAGAAAATTGTTTCAATTTTTTTTGAATCAAACTAATGAGATAAGTTAAGAATAGCCCAAAATATGATAAGTAAAAAAATAATCGCAGCCGGAATAACATTAACGGTTCTATTTTCAGCCTGTAAAACAAAAGATTTAAAAATGAGCACAGCAAACGAACCAACTGCAACAGAAAAAAAAGTTGTAGTCTATCAAGTTTTTACTCGTCTTTTTGGAAATAAAAATACAACCAACAAACCTTGGGGAACAATTGAGGAGAATGGAGTGGGAAAATTTAATGATTTTACAGACAAAGCGCTTCAAGAAATAAAAGATTTGGGTGTTACTTATATTTGGTACACAGGAGTTCCTCATCATGCTTTGGTTCGTGATTATACGGCATACGGAATTTCAAATGATGATCCAGAAGTGGTAAAAGGTCGTGCAGGTTCTCCTTATGCCGTAAAAGATTATTATAATGTAAATCCAGATTTGGCGGTAAATCCTGCAAAACGATTAGAAGAATTTGAGGCTTTAATTAAGCGAACTCATAATGCAGGTTTGAAAGTGATTATAGATATTGTCCCAAATCATATTGCGAGAAAATATGAAGGGAAATCAAATCCAGCAGGAGTAAAAGATTTTGGTGCAGATGATGATGTTACGGTTGAATACAAACGAGACAATAATTTCTATTACATTCCGCAACAGCATTTTGAAATTCCTGATGGAGACATTCCTTTAAACGGAGAGAAAAATCCGCTTATTGATGGAAAATTTGATGAGAATCCAGCAAAATGGACAGGAAATGGCTCTCGTAAAATTAAGCCGGATCAAAATGATTGGTACGAAACGGTAAAAGTAAATTATGGAGTGCGTCCAGATGGAAGCAAAGATTTTCCTGAACTTCCTGCTGGTTTTGACCAGAAATCGTATCAAGAGCATTTTGCTTTTTGGCAAGATAAAGATGTTCCTGATTCTTGGAAGAAATTTAGAGATATTGCATTATACTGGACAGCAAAAGGCGTTGACGGATTCCGTTATGATATGGCCGAAATGGTTCCATATGAATTCTGGAGTTATATGAATTCATCCATTAAAATAAAAAATCCAAATGCATTTTTATTGGCAGAAGTTTATAATCCGAATGAATATCGCAATTATATCCGTTTGGGAAAAATGGATTATCTGTACGATAAAGTAGAAACTTATGATAAACTGAAAGATATTATTCGTGGAAAATCTTCTCCAGACGAGTTGACAAAAATCCAGAACGGGATGTCTGATATTGAGCATCATATGCTTCATTTTCTAGATAATCATGACGAACAGCGTTTGGCAAGTCCAGAATTTGCTGGAACGCCAGAAAGAGGAAAGCCTTTAATGGTGGTTTCGGCAACAATAAGCACTTCGCCAACAATGATTTATTTTGGACAAGAAGTAGGAGAGGCAGGAAATGAAGATGCTGGTTTTGGAAAACGCTCCCGAACATCGATTTTTGATTATATCGGAGTTCCAAACCATCAGCGCTGGATGAATGGCGGTAAATTTGATGGAGGTCAGCTTTCTGAATCTGAAAAACAGCTTCGTGATTTTTACAAACGATTATTGAATTTTACTATTAACAGTAGTGCTTTGATGGGAAATTTTGAAGAAATTCAAACGGTAAACCGTCAAAATAATGAAAATTATGATGCTTTGCTATATTCTTACGCACGTTGGTCTGAAAGTCAAAAGCTGATTGTAGTTGCTAATTTCTCTTCTGAAAAAGGAAGCGAATTTGATTTAAAAGTGCCTTCATCACTCATTTCAAAATGGAATTTAAAAGATGGGGAATATCATTTAAAAGATCAATTGTACAAAGATAAAACGTTTGTATTGAAAGTGCAAAATGGGCAAGGAGAAGCTAAAATCTCAATTGAGCCATCAGAATCTCTGATTTTAGAATTGAAATAATTTAACTAGTCTTTTGAGTTGATTTTAAACACATAGAAACATAGATAATTAGGCTTTAAAAAAGGCGTTTCACTAGTTTAAGTGTGCATAGTTTGGCTATGTGTAGAAACTGGTTTCTTTTACATTCTTTTTCGGTACAAAAATCTATGTTTCTATGTGTTAGAATATTTTTTTTTATACTTTCTCAAGCAAAGAAAAAATCTCTTTTATAGAAAATGTCGCCCCGCATACAAACTCGTCTGAAGCGCCATAATATACTTTTAGTGTATCTCCATCCGGATCAAGGATATGGCCGTTTGTAAAAACGACATTTCCAAAAAAACCGCTCAATTCATAATTTGTTTTCGGAAACATAATTGGGGTTTCTGTTCTAGAAATTACTTTCGTAGGATCTTCCAAATCCAATAAAAAAGCACCGAGACAATATTGATGAAATTCGTTGGCTCCGTGGTAAATTTCTAGCCAACCCAATTCTGTTTTTATGGGGGCAGCTCCCGCGCCGACTCTTTTACTGTCCCAACTTTCTTTTCTAGTTTTGATAATGCATTTATGATTTCCCCAATGAACGCCATCTGGAGAAGAGGCAATCCAAATGTAATTTCCGCCAATGTCTACACTACTTGGACGATGTAAGGCGTAAAACAAGCCGTTTATTTTTTCTTCAAAAATCGCACAGTCTTTATTGTGAGGAGGAAATATCATTCCGTGTTTTTGAAAGTTTTTCCAATCGGTTGTGGTTCGTAGGCCTACGCCCACGCCGCTAGGAGATACAGAAGTAAAAGTCAGGTAATATTTATCTTCTATTAAAGAAACGCGGCAATCTTCAATTCCGAAAGTTTCCAGTATTCCTTCACCAACCAAATGCGGGTAATCTTCGGGTTCATAAAAATGTTTTCCGTCTTCGCTGCACAATAAGCGAATGTGTGATAAAGTGGTTAAATAATCGATTCCTTGATAATTAATTACACGGGCATCTGTTGCAATAAGTTCGGGATGATTTTTTAAGATTTCAATAATTTGAATTGTTCCTGCTTCTGTCAGAATTGGAAACGAAATACTATTTTCTATTTGTTTAGGTCTTTCTGCGACACGTACGGCCAGCCAGATTTTATTTTGAAACCTAAAAACGCCAGGATTTAATAGGCAGGTAATTTCAAGACCTTCTCTGCTTGGTGGTATATCTGATGGAGATAATATAGGGTTTTCTGCAAAACGATTGGCAATATCTTTCATGATCTTCGTTTAAGTACCTAAAAGGTATAAAAAAAAGCTGACACTTAATTGCATCAGCTTGTTTTCTATACTTTTTTAACCTTCTTGAGTGCTTCAACGTAATATTCGTTTACTTTTTCCCAATTGATATGATTGTAAAAAGCATCAATATAACTGCCTTTTCTGTTTTGGTAATCTAAATAATAAGCATGTTCCCAAAGATCGATTCCCATAATCGGAGTTCCTGGAATCAGAGCATTCTTCATCAATGGGTTATCTTGATTGTCTGTGGTAGTAATTTGTAACTTGCCATATCTATCCACAACCAGCCAAACCCATCCAGAACCAAACTGCTTTTCTGACTGTGCTTTAAACTGATTTGTCAGATTGTTGAAAGAACCAAATTCTTTATTTATAGAACCTGCAAGAGTATCTTTTGGAGTTTGTTCTTTCGGGCTGAGAATATTAAAATACAAAGTATGATTATAATATCCACCCGCATTCTGACGAAGTTTTAAATTCGTAAGAGGCATTTTTTTTAAAATGTCTTCAATAGGCATATTTTCAAACTCAGTCGAAAGAATTTCTTTGTTGAAATTATTTGTATACGACAAATAATGCTTAGAATAATGTGTTTCTAAAGTTAAGCTTCTAATGTCTGGTGCCAATGCATCATAATTAAATGGCAATTTTGTCATTTCAAAAGAACCAGGATCGGCTTTAACATCATTTGGCGAACCGATAGTTATTTTTTCTTCTTTTGTTGGAAGAGGAACTTCAACAACTTCAACCAGCTTATCTTCTTTACAGGAAAATAATAGTAAAAATGAAGCTAAAGTGCTGAAAAGAACAACGTTTTTCTTCATAATGTTTTTATTTTGATGTTAATGAATTGATAATCTCGATATAATTTTCTTTAGCTTCATCTACAGACATATGGCTTATCTGCATCCAGGCATTAGTTTTAAAAGCATCTCGTAAATCAAAATTTTGAGATTGATTGTAAACTGCTGTTCCAAAAGTAGCCTGTTTGTAAAAAGCATAAAGTCTTAACTGCACGTCTTGTGGCAGCGAAGCTTGAGTCATTGTCATGGCGACTTCTACAGCTTTATTAAAGCGAATATCTAAATCTTTATCAGCCATTTATGCTTTTGTAGCAATAATTGTTTTTCCACCAATTGCTTTTTGATTTAACTCAACATTGATAGGTGTACCTAAAGGTAAAAATAAATCTACTCTTGAACCAAATTTAATGAAACCAGCGTCAGTTCCCTGAACAACTTGCATTCCTTCTTTAGCGTAGTTTACAATTCTACGAGCCAAAGCACCAGCAATTTGTCTGTATAAAATTGCGCCAAATGTTTCGTTTTCGATTACTACAGTAGTTCTTTCGTTTTCTTCACTTGCTTTTGGATGCCAAGCAACAAGGAATTTTCCAGGATGGTATTTGCTAAATTTAATGATGCCATCCATAGCGTAACGCGTTACGTGCACATTGATTGGCGACATAAAAATAGAAACCTGTAAACGTTTATCTTTAAAATATTCTCCTTCATAAACTTCCTCGATAACCACCACTTTTCCATCAACAGGAGCTAAAATGTGATCGCTGTTTCTAACTGCAATTCTTTTAGGATTTCTAAAGAATTGTAAAATAATAATCAGAATTACAAGTGCTGCAAATTGAACAAGCATTCTCAGCCAAGCAATATCAATGAATTTATCAGCAATTAAAAGTACTGCTACTGTAAAAACAGAACCTAATAAAATAGACGGGCCACCTTCTTTATGAAACATAATATAAAATTTGATAAAATAAAAATATAATTGGTGCTACAAATATAACACTATCTAATCGATCTAAAATACCTCCATGACCAGGCATTATCGAACCGCTGTCTTTTACACCTGCAATTCGTTTAAATTTGGATTCTATCAGGTCGCCAATAGTTCCAAAAAGGCTCACAATTAACGCTATAATGGTCCAGATTAAAATCGATTTGCTGCTAAATTCAGGTTTTGGCTGAATGTAGAGTTTAGAAATTAGAAAGCCGGCAAATGCGGCAAAAACTACACCGCCAAGAAAACCTTCAATTGTTTTTTTGGGAGAAACGCGTTCAAATAATTTGTGTTTTCCCATTGATTTTCCTACCAAATAAGCAAAAGTGTCATTCGTCCAAATCAAAACAAATAATCCTAAGATAATTTTTGGATTATAATCATTTGTTCCAAAAGAGATTTTGACAATAAATACAAATGGAAGTGTAATGTATCCAAGTAGGTATAAGTATTTTGACGAAGTGCTCACTTTTTGAACAGAATCGTAAAACAAGAATATGATGCATTTTATAGAAACGACAATGGTAACTGCCAGAAGAATTAAATCCAGCTGTTTGATATTGGTTTCTAAACTGATATTAGAATTAAATGTATCGTTTATAAATACAGTAGTCTGTTTGTTGTAGTGACTTACAAGGATAATTGCAGCATAAATTGAAATTCCGAAGAGAGTAGAAAATATTTTATTCAGGTTTACGATATTAGAAAATTCGTATATCGTAATAATCAGGAAAACACCAAAAAGAGTAATGAAGCTTTCTGTAGAAAACAATATCGAAGTTAGTAATAAAGCGATATAAACAGCACCAGAAATGGTTCTCTTCAGTGTTTCGTTCATCTTAAAGATCTTCTAAAAGCAGTAAATAAAGGTTTTTTGCAACACTTCCGTATTGAGTAAAATCTTCGTCTTTCGCTTTTTCGAAATATTTTATTGTAGTGATATTAGTAGGTATGTCTCTTTCGTATTTGCGTTTTATAGCGCTCAATCCGTCGCTTTTCATTGGTAGGATTTGGCTGGTAGTGGCTATAATAACAATATTTGCAGGTAATTCGTTTGGTTTGTTCTGTCTGATTTGTTTTGATGAAAATAAAATAGAACCTTCATCAGCAATAAGGTTCTCGCAGCTTGCCAATAAGAATTTTGGTTTAGCAGGGGCAATGTAAAATAATTTGTTTTCGTCTAATAGACCAAATAAAGCAGGTTCGTAACATAAAACTTCTTGTTCAAACCAATCATTTTCTTCTAAGATATTTTCAAATTGTTCAGAAACCTCTCCCATGTTTTCGCAGTACAAGAATTTACCTCCATTTTTTTTGAAATTGAAAATAAATTGTTCATCTAAGGATAAATGACTGTTCTGCGCAGAAGTTCCTGCATATTCGCTTTCGTTCACTTCATCAGAAGCGGCCTCACTAGAGCCAAATATTTTTTTGAAAAAATTCATTTTTTATATGAAATGCTTTACATGTTAATTGAAAACGTTCAAAGATAAAAAAATCTTAATTCAAAAGGGACTTTTGAATTAAGATTTTGAAAAATATTATTATGTATTTGGTAATTCGTTATGAAACTACCTCTTCTAAATTTTTGTCGAAAGTACGTTTTCCGAAGATGTTTTCTAAGTCATCTTTAAAGATTACCTCTTTTTCAATCAGAATATCAGCAAGTTGATTTAACTTATCTTTGTTTTCCTCTAGAATCTGAATTGCTCTTTGGTATTGACCTTCGATTAAATCTGAAATTTCTTTGTCAATAATTTTTGCTGTTTCGTCAGAATATGGTTTAGAGAAATTATATTCGCTTTGTCCAGTTGAATCGTAATACGTCACGTTTCCAATTTTATCGTTCAATCCGTAGATAGTTACCATTGCACGAGCCTGACGCGTTACTTTTTCTAAGTCGCTTAATGCACCAGTCGAAATTCTGTCGAAAGTTACTTTTTCAGCGGCTCTACCACCCATTGTAGCACACATTTCGTCTAACATTTGATCTGTTCTCACGATTTGTCTTTCTTCTGGCAGATACCATGCAGCTCCTAAACTTTGTCCGCGAGGAACAATGGTTACTTTAATAAGAGGTGCAGCGTGTTCTAACATCCAGCTTACAGTGGCATGACCCGCTTCGTGAATTGCAATTGCTCTTTTCTCTTCTGGAGTAATGATTTTATTTTTCTTTTCAAGACCACCAATGATTCTATCAACAGCATCAAGGAAATCTTGTCTGTCAACAGCTGCTTTGTTGTTTCTTGCAGCAATTAATGCAGCTTCGTTACAAACGTTAGCGATATCAGCACCAGAGAAACCTGGAGTTTGTTTTGCTAAGAAATCTAAATCTAGACCTTCAACTTTTTTGATAGGAGCTAAGTGTACTTTAAAGATTTCTGCTCTTTCGCGAATGTCTGGTAAATCAACAAAAATTTGTCTGTCAAAACGTCCAGCACGCATTAAAGCTTTATCAAGAACATCAGCTCTGTTGGTTGCGGCCAAAACGATTACGTTAGAGTTTGTTCCAAAACCATCCATTTCTGTCAATAATTGGTTTAAAGTGTTTTCTCTTTCGTCGTTTCCGCCAGACATATTGCTTTTTCCTCTTGCTCTACCAACAGCATCGATCTCATCGATAAAAATGATAGCAGGAGATTTTTCTTTTGCTTGTTTAAATAAGTCACGTACACGTGAAGCACCAACTCCTACAAACATCTCTACGAAATCGGAACCTGAAAGAGAGAAAAAAGGTACTTGCGCTTCACCAGCAACAGCTTTTGCCAGTAAAGTTTTACCAGTTCCCGGAGGTCCTACTAATAAAGCTCCTTTCGGAATTTTACCTCCAAGATTCGTATACTTTTCAGGGTTTTTAAGGAATTCAACAATTTCCTGAATTTCTTCTTTAGCGCCTTCTAAACCAGCAACATCTTTAAATGTAGTTTTAATGTCTGTTTTTTCATCAAACAGTTTCGCTTTAGATTTTCCGATATTGAAAATCTGTCCGCCACCTCCAGCGCCTCCGCCAGACATTTTACGCATAATGAAAATCCATACACCAACTATGATGATGATAGGAAGTAAGCTGATTAAAATATCGCTCCAGTTATTTTTTTGAAGAAAGTTGAAATCTTTCAGCTTTCCTTCGCTAACTGCTTTTTCCAGTTTAGTCTGAAAGATTTGATCATTACCAATTTCCAAAGTGTAATGTGGCCCTTTGTTTGGCTGTTTGAAAATATCTTCAGCAACTTTTTTGTTTGCAGGGTCTTTAAGAGCTGCAGCATTCAAATATACCTCAGCTTCTGCTTTATTGTAAACAATTACTTTTTCAATCTGGCCTTTTTCTAAAAGCGTGTTGAATTTAGAAGAAGTTAATTGAGCAGGTTCGCTTAAGCTTGATCCTCCTGTGGCAAAACTTATGAATAAAAAAACTAAAAGTATTGCGGTGTATATTAACCAAGGACTTATTTTAAATTTATTCGGATTTGGATTATTATCTTTAGCCATTTAATGAAAGTTTCTTTAGTATTTGTTCTCGATTGAAGTTATTTTGGCATCGCCCCAAAGGCTTTCGATGTTATAATATTCGCGAATATGTTTCTGGAAAACGTGTACTACAATGTGTACATAATCCATTAGAACCCATTCTGCGTTATCTGTTCCTTCTACGTGCCAAGGTTTATCTTTTAAGTCTTTTGATACTGTTTTTTGAATTGAGTTTACGATGGCGTTAACTTGGGTGTTTGAGCTACCGTTGCAAATAACAAAATAGTCGCATACAGCTGTATCTATCTCTCTTAAGTCAAGAATATCGATATCATTTCCTTTTACTTCCTCAATCCCTTTGATTATGTTCGCCAGTAGAACATCATTATTAATAGTCTTTTTCGCCATGAATTATTTTATATGAATTTGTAAAGTTACCAAATTTTGTGATTATTTTTGAACCTTAACAAAATATTAAATTAAGATATTTAAATTATTTAATGAAACTAATCAAACTCGATGCCATAGATTCTACAAATGACTTTCTAAAGGCTTTGGCAAGTCAAGATGAACTAGAGAATTTTACAACGGTAACAGCTGAAAATCAGACAAAAGGAAAGGGGCAAGTAGGTGGCGTGTGGAAGACTCAAGCTGGTAAAAACTTAACTATGAGCGTTTTGATTAAAGATTTTCTCTTTAATAACGACGAAGTTTTCAATTTAAGTCTCGTTGTCTCTTTATCGGTTGCAGAGGTTTTAAAAACATTAAATATTCCTGATATTTGTATTAAATGGCCAAACGACATTCTGTCATACAATAAGAAACTAGTTGGCATATTAATCGAAAATACCCTAAAAAGCGATGGCAGAATCATGTCAGTTGCCGGAATTGGAATCAATGTCAATCAAACTGATTTTGCTGAATTGCCAACTGCTTCTTCTATGGCGGCTGTTGCTGGTAAATCTTTTGATAAAGAAGAATTGGCAGTTTTAATCGTCGAAAAACTAAAAGAGAAAATCCAGTTATGGAATAACTCATCGCAGACTTTTTGGGATGATTATTTTAATTTTTTATTTAAAAAGGGAATTCCAACTGCATTTAGAGATAATAATAACCAAGACTTTATGGGAATCATTCAAGGTGTTTCTCCAATAGGAAAATTGCAGGTTTTGCTAGAAGATGATTCTGTTGTGGAGTTTGAGATTAAAGAGGTTAAAATGCTTTATTGAGAGTTGCAAAGTAACAGAGAGGCAAAGTGACAAAGGTTTTCGTCTAGTATATTATTTTAGAACAAAAAACTTCGTGCCTTAGCGTCTTCATGGCATTCAAAAAAAAAGCCCGATTTTATTAAATCAGGCTTTCATTTATAATTCACAAGTAATAATTCACCATTATTAAAGCTTGTGCATATTGTTTGCTAAAGTTTCAATAAACTTACTGATTGGGCCTTTAACCATCATTGCCATCATAGCATTGAATTCTCCTTCAAAAAATAATTGAACAGCACTTTCTGAATCAGAAACAGTGTCAATGTTTGAAGTTAGTGTAAAAGGAAGTTTATCGCTTGCAGCACCCAAAACAATTTTGTTTGGAGCTACTTTATCTTTCATTTTTAATTTGATTTCCGGCATCCCTTTCAATCCAAAAATAAAAGCGTCTTCACCAGTCACTTCAAATTTAGCGATATTGTCTGGCATTAATTTTTCGAAATTCTTTACATCAGTCAGTTGATCAAATAGATCCTGAGCCGATTTCTGAACAGTAACTTTTGGACTTTCTAAGTTCATATTGTTTTTTGTTTGTTTTGTTTTTTACCGCAAAGTGCGCTAGGTTTTTTATGTTGCTTGACTTTATTTAAGTTCGCAAAGCTGAAACTTTAAATAAAATTCCAATTTTTTAATCCCGATAGCTATCGGGACAAATTCCAAAAGGAGCAAAGCGACTTTAAAATCTAAAATCTAAAATCTAAAATCTAAAATCTAAAATCT
>NZ_FMVC01000002.1:0-163317 GCF_900101855.1 Flavobacterium anhuiense | reverse complement strand
TAAAATCTAAAATCTAAAATCTAAAATCTAAAATCTAAAATCTTACTCCTGTCCCCAAGTTGATGGGCTTACGCTCCATTCTTGAAGAGTCGATTGCTGATCTTCTGTAATATATTGTTTTTGAACTGCTAGATCTAATAGGTTTTCGTAGTTGCTCAATGTGAATAAATCAACATTAGCCTCTTTGAAGTTTTCTTCGGCAACGCCAAAACCATAAGTAAACACAGCCGCCATACCTTTAACATTAGCGCCTTCGTTTCTTAAAGCTTCAACAGCTAGTAAACTGCTTTTTCCAGTACTGATTAAGTCTTCTACAACCACAACATTTTGTCCTTTTTGTAAAAAACCTTCCACTTGGTTTTGTCTTCCGTGTTTTTTAGGCTCTGGACGCACATATACGAACGGAAGGCCCAAACTTTCGGCAACTAAAATTCCAACTCCAATGGCTCCAGTAGCAACACCAGCAATCACATCAGGCTTTCCAAATTGTTTTTCGATGTTTTTAGCAAACTCATCACGAACATAGTTTCTGATGCTCGGAAATGAAAGAATTAACCTATTATCGCAATAAATAGGAGATTTCCAACCAGAAGCCCATGTAAAAGGATTTTCGGGATTCAATTTAATTGCATTTATTTGCAAAAGCAATTCGGCTGTTTTTTCGGCAGTATCTTTATTAAAAATCATAGTACAAATGTATAAAGTTTTTGTAAACGACAAACCACTTTTTTTGACAAATGAAATCTCGAAGGAAACAGATTTCCAATTGTTCTTGTTGGAGAGTATTGATATCGAACAGCTTATTATAAAAATTTTTCAAAATAAAATTCAAAAAGCGATTCTATATCATCCCGACGAAAGTGAGATGATGAAAACCCTAAAAGCCAAAATTCCGGTAAATAAGGCAGGCGGAGGCTTTGTCTACAACAAGAAAGGCGAAGTCTTATTTATCTTTAGAAACGGAAAATGGGATCTGCCAAAAGGCGGCATCGAGAAAGGGGAAGACATTGAAGCGACGGCTATGCGTGAGGTAGAGGAGGAGACAGGAGTAAACCAGCTTCGTATTACGAATAAACTTCAAAAAACCTATCATATCTTTAAACGCAACGGAAAATACAAACTTAAAATCACGCATTGGTTCGAAATGTTTTCTGATTTTGACGGAACACCACACGGACAATTAGAAGAAGGAATAGAAAAAGTAGCGTGGTTAAACCCAGAACAAATTAAGGAAGCACTTAAAAATTCTTACGAAAACATTAAATTATTGTTTGAAGAAGAAAAAAAAGTTCCAGTAGATTTAAAGACAAAGAAAGAAAACTTAGAATCTTAAAAACTTAGCATCTCAGAATCTTAGATTAGGACGTGCCACCAATAAAAGAAAAGACCCAATCAACTTTGCGTTCATTGGGTCTTTTTTTTATTGCTGTCGGGCTTTCGCTGCTACTTCGGTAGCTTAACTCTATCCCTCACGCGGGCAGTCGGTTTCAGAAGGTCGTTTAGCTTATTTTAGTTATTCGAAGCTCAAGAATTACCATTTAAGCTTGTCAAAAGATTATCGTCATTAAAAACAGCATTAATAACATTTCCATTCTTTTCGGCTTTAATTTCATTTCCGTTTGAAGTCAATTCAAAACCTTTTTGAGAAAGATAATTGTTAAAAGCATTTTTATGATTTTGAATTTCAAAAGTCGAAATCAATTCTGGAAAAACAGTCAAAATTCTCGAGAATTCCTCACTTTCAGTATTGTCAATTGAATCATCTTTAAGGGTAACAACCATTGTTCCCTGACCGTAATTTCCGAGATAATAACCGCTCAAATTGAACATTGTAGTAGCAACCATTCCAATAAGATGTAAATCATTTGGAACAGCGTCAAATTTTCCAACGCTTAATAAATCAATATTATTTTCTTCTCCATATTTCTTTAATGAAAGCGCTTGTTGCATAACAGATTCTGCATAACCGCCCGCTTTATTGTCCCAAAGCCAAAGCCAAGTTTCTGACGAATGCGAAAATGAACCCAAAACCTGCATTGGAAAAGTAAGATCATCTCCAAAAGTAATTTCTTCTGCGTCCATATTGACATTCCAAGAAAGTCCACCTGTTACATTGTATAAATTTCTTTGTTTTTCTAAAGCCAAAGCGCCGTATTTCTCTAAAAAATCATTTTCAGAAGTAAAACTGATAGTTTGATTGTTTTGAGTATTTGCTGAAGCTGTTTTTTCTTCTTTCTTTTTGAAGAGATTATCGAATATTCCCATTTCTTGAGGCTTTTATTGTTAAGAAATTATTGTTCTCAAATATATAATTTAAAAAATAAGTAGGAAAATGATTAATTGGGATAATTCATCAATATTTATTGTATTTTTGTTGGAGATGCAATAGCAAAATACATTGCTTGTTATTACCCTAATATTATTTTGAATTATGAGCACACTATCAAAACCAAGCCATATAGGACGAAAAATAAGCCGTATTCGTGAACTTAGAGACATGAAGCAAGAAGTTTTGGCTCAAGCTTTAGGAACAAACCAACAGGCAATTTCTATTTTGGAAAATAGTGAAACTATTGATGATGAAAAGCTAAATTCTATAGCAAAAGCTTTAGGAGTTAGCGTTGAAGCAATTAAGAATTTTTCAGAAGAAAGTGTGATTAATTACTTTAATACTTTTACTGATCAAAGCGCGGGAACTTTTAACAATAATTGTACTTTCAATCCGCTAGATAAATTAATTGAAGCTTATGAAGAAAATAAAAAGCTTTACGAACGTTTGATTCAAGCTGAAAAAGATAAAGTTGAGTATTTAGAAAAAATATTGAAGGATAAATAGTTATTGTTTAATTAAAAAGTTTTTACGTTTTAAAGAAATAAGGTGGAAGAAAAATTGAGTCAAGTTTTGGATCTTTTAATTGGGCAGAAAGAGACTAGTGATTATTTTGATTATATAACCATTTTAATTGCATTCTTAATGTTTGTACTGACTGTTATGCAATTTTGGTTATTATCTAAACAATTTAAAATTCAAAAAACACTTGTAAAAATGGACATGGTTCCAAGTATCTTACTTGAGTTTTTACATGAACCAGAAATTTTGCAATTTAAAAATGTTGGGAAAGCTCCAATATTTCTGTTTTATCCAATATCTTTAAACGTATTCGGAAATGAACCAAAAGAAGCGATAGAAAACGAAGCTGATAAAGTACCAATTGCTTCTGGGAGTTATTACGCAGAGAAATTTGATTTAGGATTACCTCGCGTACCGGAAAATTTTAATAAAAGAAGCAAAATTAAAATTAATGGAAAGTTAGTTTTAATGACTTTTGATTCAGTTAAATATAATATGAACTTTACAATACAATTTGACGTTACTATTACTTCGGCTAATAAGGAAAATGATATTGTGAATTCTTCTTACGCATGGATTACAAAATTTGAAGAAAAAAGCGGAAGAAAAAACAAAAAGAGCTTTTGGAGCATTTAGGCTTTTTAGCAATTAGTTTTTCTTCTTTTAATTTTTTTTATACGTAGTTATTCATGCGAATTAACTATAAATTTTGCTCTTTCTAATAGTTCATCAAAAGTTATTATTTCTATATCTTTAATGCTTCTTCTATAAAGCTCAAATGAACTATATTTTTCTTTATTGATACCATGTTCACTTAAAAATTCATTAAGAGTTCCTACTAGTAAAAATGATTTAGGTCTATAAAGAAAAATTTCTTCACCTGTTGGGTTTCCATCATTATCAGTAGGATTGATTTTATTTATTAAATTCTCAACTGAGCTTTGGATAGTCTTTTGGACTTGAGCAACTCCGCCAGATAATTCATTCGAAGGTGGAAATACGCTTGGTCTATATGCCGAATTTAATAATTTAGTTTTATGTGTTTTAATTTCAGCAAAGCATAATGAATTTATAATGCCTTTAGATTTCATCATTGCATCAGCTCTTTTTCCTCTATTTATTGCATCATAACCCTGAACTACTTGTTCTAGTTTTTTTGCTTCTAATGGAATATTTATTACATATTGAAGACCAAAACCAAAGATCCAAGTATTCAATTCAAAAAAGTTTTGCCATAACGCTTCGTCTTTAGTGATATTAAGTCTGACTTTTTCTTCTTCAAAAAACGATTCATTATTTAATAAATTATCAAAATAAACTAATTGCTCTTTTTTAAAAACAAGATTTAAAATATCTTCTTGTGAGATGTTTTCTCTTAAAATTTCTTTAAAGATTACCTGATTGTCTTTATAGATTGAAAAAGCTTGTTCTTTTGTAAGTATAAGCTTTTTTAGTTCATTATCCGTTATTTTAAAACCATTTTTGTCTTCAATCTGTAAGTCTTTTATACTTTTAATAAAGTCAATTAAAGTTTTTATTTCACTTCCTCTAAATGAAAAATATGTTTTATGAGGAATGCCGGTTGAAGTTGTAAATTTTTGAATTTGTAAAATAAAAATTCCGCGACTGTCTTCTAGAAATTTTGCTGTAATTTCTTGACGTCCTTCGGAAGTAACACGTAATTTAACTTCTCCTTTTTCTTTAATAAACTCAAAAGTATTTTCACAGTCCAAAACTTTTGAAGCATATCTTATTGGAATAATCTTATCAATTATCTTCCCGTCAACAATTTGAGGAGACTTTGATTCTATTCTTTTAGATACATAAGTTTTGTCTGGAACTTTTCCACTAAAATATTCAAATTCATTAGATTCAAAATTATTAGCCATGTCTAATTAAGTTTTAAGTTTTAGTAAAAGGCAATGCATATTAATAAAAAATGAGGAATACTTCCATTTATTTGTCCGAAGATAGAAGGTTATTCTAATATATTTTTACGGAAAACCATAATAGTATTTGTAAAATATGTATGCGTTTTTCAAGTCTACAAAACACGATAAACAGGATACTGCATATGAGCCTTTTCATAGTAAATAGAATGCTTGTAAATCCAATCTAACTGCGCCTCAGGATTTTTAGCAAAAGCAGGATCGTTTTGTTTTTTAACTTCTAATTCTGCTTTCAAAGATGGGTTTTCCTTTAAAAGTTGTCCAGCCGTATCTTCAAAAATATATTCTGAGTAATGTTCTTTCTGCTGTAAAATTGGATCGAAGAAATTCCAATTAAAGAATGAATCAACACCTTCTGGTTCAAAAGCTTCTAGAAGATATTTTACCCCTTTTTGGTTCGTTGGAACTAGGTAATCTCCTTTGGCGAAAGCAATTTTAACGATTTTAGAAGTTACAGTTGTATTTCTGTGTATATAATGTCCTTCGTAAGCTGACGGAGCGGTTTTAAATTCTGCAATTCTGTAGCTTTCTACTTCTATAATCGTATCGTTTTTAATTTGCTTAAATGAGATATTATTGTTTTTCAGCAGCTCAATAATATTCCAATATCCTCTCGGAACAATATAAGCCGTTGGAATCACAACTTCTTTAACCGATTTAAATTCTTTGATGTACGGAACGTCTTTTTTGTACGGTTTGTTTCGGTCATAATACAAACGATTTCCGGTTGTAGCGTCACTTTTTTTGTAACCTGCTTCATATCCTAAAAACGAAAAAGTGGTTGCTTTTGTGCTGTCCAATTCCCATTTTAAAGTGTATGATTTTTTAGGCTGATATTGCTCTAAATTTTTTACTCGTAAATCTTTTATTTTTTGATAATTGGCATCAGTAAAATCTAAAGTCGATTTCATGTATTCGTAGGTCATTTTTACGCGTTCGGCATATTTTTTTAGCATGTGCGTTTCTACGACAAAACCAATTGTATTAAACAAAGAAGTATAACCCGTTGTATATCGCGGACTATCTACAAATTGCCCGAAGCCTTTGTCTGGCGTATCTTTAAACGAATCGACATAAGGCGTAGTTTCGATTTTCTTTTTCTGAAGATCTTTTACTAAAGCTGGCATCATTTCGTTATTCATAAAATCACCCAAAACCGTTCCCAATTTATTGTGCTGTGTCATGATGTACGTCAGTTTGTATTGATAATCTGAACCGTTGCTTACGTGATTGTCAATAAAAACATCGGCATTTATTTTCTGGAAAATCTCCACGAAACTTTTAGTGTTTTTGGTATCCGATTTCATTAAATCACGATTCAAATCGTAATTTCTCGCATTTCCTCTAAAACCATAAACTTCTGGTCCGTCTTGATTCGCGCGCGTTGTCGAATTTCTATTTAAAGCTCCTCCAATATTATAAACTGGAATCGTAACCAAAACGGTATTTTTTGGCGCTTTCAATTTTCCTGTAGCTAAATCTCTGTAGAATTGCATTGTGGCGTCGATTCCGTCAGGTTCTCCCGCATGGATTCCGTTATTTACAAACAAAACGGCTTTAGTTTTCTGGATTTTATCGAAATCAAATTCCTTGTCAGGATTGAAAGTAATCATGTGTAAAGGTTCGCCGGAATCGGTCAATCCCATTTCTTTCATTTGAATGGTTGGAAAATCGTTTGCCAGCATTTTCCAATAAGCGATAGTTTCCTGATACGAAGCCGATTGGTTTCCGTTTCCTTTTTCAAAAAAGGTGTCGTATTTTTTATTGTTTTGTGCAGAAATGGTGATGGTGAAAAGTAAAAAGAGAAATGTAAAAAGTTTCATGGTTTTGGTTTTAACTAAGAATCAAATATAGGTTTTTTATTTGTTTTAAAGTTTTAAGCTTCAGGTTTCAAGTTTGATATACTTTATGGTTATTTATCTCTCGCAGATTTGGCAGATCAAACAGATTAAATTTAAATATTAGATAAAAATTCGCTAAATCTGCTAAATCTGCGAGAGATAAAATCTGTGCGGTTAAACAACTTGAAACAAAGAAAACCTGAAACTTGAAACCTTTTAACTACTTTTGCAGCATGAAAAAACACCATTCCAACGATATACTTTCGAATTTAGGGATTCAGAATCTCAACGAAATGCAGGAAACTGCTCATGACGTTATTCTGAACGATAATAATGTCTTATTGCTTTCTCCAACAGGATCTGGAAAAACATTAGCGTTTTTACTTCCAATTTTAGAATTATTGCAGCCAGAAATCTTATCGGTTCAATGTTTGATTTTGGTTCCGTCACGCGAATTAGGGCTTCAGATCGAACAGGTTTGGAAGAAAATGGGAACGCAGTACAAAGTAAATATTTGTTACGGCGGACATTCGATTGAAACGGAAATGAAAAACTTGAGCAATCCGCCAGCGGTTTTAATTGGAACGCCTGGAAGAATTGCCGATCATATTGACAGAGAATCTTTTAGAACAGATAAAATTCAGACTTTAATTTTAGACGAGTTTGATAAATCGCTTCAATTAGGGTTTCATGAACAAATGTCTTTTATCATTGGCAGATTGCCAAAAGTGAATAAAAGAGTTTTGGTTTCAGCAACTTCAGATATTGAGATTCCGAAATACACTAGAGTGGTAAATCCGACGGTTTTGGATTTTATTCCAGAGGAAGAAGAAAAGGCGAATCTTTCTATGAAAATGGTGATTTCGCCAGCCAAAGATAAACTGCAGAGTTTATTCAATTTGATTTGCTCACTGCAATCAGAATCGGCTATTATTTTCTGTAACCATCGTGATGCTGCAGAACGTATTAGCGATACTTTAAACGAAAAAGGAATCTATTCGGTGTATTATCATGGGGGAATGGATCAGGAAGAGCGGGAGAGGGCTTTAATTCAGTTCAGAAACGGAAGTGTGACGTATTTGGTTACGACAGATTTGGCTGCGAGAGGTTTGGATATTCCTGAAATGAAACACGTTATTCATTATCATCTTCCGTTAAAAGAAGATGAGTTTACCCATCGTAATGGCCGTACAGCGCGTATGCAGGCAACGGGAACGGCGTATGTAATTATTCATGAAAGTGAAAAACAATTAGACTACTTAGACTATGAAATGGAGGTCTTTGATGTGGAAGGAAAAGTTTCGCTTCCAAGTCCGCCTAAGTTTCAGACTATTTACATCAGTGGGGGAAAGAAAACAAAACTGAACAAATTTGATATCGTTGGATTCTTTTCTCAAAAAGGGAAACTAGAAAAAGACGATTTGGGTCTGATTGAAGTGAAAGATTTTGTTTCGTTTGCAGCTGTAAAATACAATAAAGTAAAGGATCTTCTGAAAAATATTAAAGATGAAAAAATGAAAGGCAAGAAGTTTAAAATCGAAGTTGCCCGCAATGTCATCAAGAAAGTGGAAGATGAGAAGAGAGGAAAGTACTGATTTTGGATAGTTAGGTAAAAGATGCAAGAAGCAAGATGCAATATTAAGAAATTGGAATTTAGTGTTTGAATTTTTAATGTTTATTTTGTTGTATTTCAATAGTTTAGAATTGTGTAACTAAGTTTTACAATTTTATGTTAAAAAAATAATGATTTGATAGGTGTTTTTTCAATAATTCTATGTTTTTTTGCTACAGTAAAATTGTAAACCCCAAATTCAGTATGAAAAACATTATTACCCTTGCTATTCTGTTCGTTAGCTTTGTATCTTTTGGTCAAGTTAAAGTCCTAGAGACAGTTCCTGTTGAGAAATTAGGAAAAGTAAATAACAATTACATCCAAAAAATTGGAGATGAGTACACGGTGTATTACACTATTATCCAAAACGATGAGGATTCTTCTAACTTAAGAAAGTTTTCATTCAAAAACATCGATAATGCCTACAACAATCTTTATAACATTATTGTTGGAGGATTTACTGCAACACCTTTGTATGACATCAAATTAGAATTGCCAAATAACTACATTTGGTTGCACTACACAGGAAACGTAGTTCCAGATAAAGCAACTGTACAATTTATGGTTTCTAGCAAAGAAAGAGATGCTGATACAAACAACGTTTCTGAGCCTTTCGTAAAAGACCAAATCAATAAATTATTCCAAAAATAATTTCTTTGAGGTTCAAAGAAACAAAGTAACAAAGGGACAAAGTTTTTTTACTTGTCTCTTTCAATAAATATGATAAAAAAAAGCTGTTCTAATCGAACAGCTTTTTTGTTTTTAGATTTTTTTAAAGGTTAAGAGCAGCAAAGGTTCAAAAGGTTTTGATTTCAAATAGAAATCTTTGTCCCTTTGAACCTTTGTTGCCTAAAAAAGAACTATATCTTCTTAACGTATTGCGTAATAATCACAATCTGCTGTCCGTCAACTTTTCCTTCAATGTATTCGGCATTTTCGTGATCTAAACGAATGTTTCTCACAGCAGTTCCTTGTTTAGCAACCATGCTTGAACCTTTTACTTTAAGATCTTTGATTAAAACAACCGAATCTCCGTGCTGTAAAATCACGCCATTACTGTCTTTGTGAACTAATTTATTTTCGTCATCTTCTCCTTCTCCTGTTGCTTTTGCCCATTCTAGCGTTTCGTCGTCTAGGTACATCATGTCAAGCAGTTCCTGTGGCCATCCTGCGGCACGCATACGGCTAAGCATTCTCCATGCTACAACTTGAACAGCAATATTTTCGTTCCACATACTGTCGTTAAGGCATCTCCAGTGATTTAAATCGACATTGTCTGGATTTTCAATTTGGTCAATACAAGTGTTACAGGCTAATATTGCTTCATCAATTCCACCTTTTCTAGTAGGAAGGACTTGATAAACTTTTAAATTCTCTTCATTACCACAAAGTTCACATTTAGATCCGCTTCGTTTGCTTAATTCTCTCTCGGTACTCATTGTTAGTTGTTTATTTTAAAAATGCGAAATTACTTATAATTTGCTTCGCTGGCAAGTTTCAGGTTTATTGTTTATTGTTTTACTTCTTAACCCTAACCGCATCTGGAACCAGCATCTCATATTCGCCACCATGGCGCAATACATCGCGTACAATGCTTGAACTGATAAATGAAGTACTTGCAGCTGTCAGCAAGAAAACAGTTTCTATTTTCGAAAGTTTTCTGTTGGTGTGTGCAATGGCTTTTTCGAATTCGAAATCGGCTGGGTTGCGTAAGCCTCTTAAAATGAAATTGGCTTTTTCTTTTTTAGCCAAATCAATTGTTAAGCCTTCGTAAGTGATAACCGAAACTTTTGGTTCGTCTTTGAAGGTTTCTTCTATAAAGCGTTTTCTTTCTTCTAATGAAAACATGTATTTTTTTTCGGCATTGACACCAATGGCAATTACAATTTCGTCAAATAAAGGAATTCCTCTTTTGATAATGTCTTCGTGTCCTAATGTTATTGGGTCAAATGATCCTGGGAATATGGCTTTTCGCATTTTATTTAAGGTGCTAAGGTTCTGAGATGCTACGTTACTGAGTTATTATACTTAATCTTAAATTCTTTTATTGGAATTTGAAATTTACTATTTGGAATTTACTATTTAGAATTTTTAAAATTTATTCTAAGTGATTCTTTTTGTATTTATTGCTGTCACCCATTCATCTTTATGGCAGATTTCACAGTTTGCAGTTCCTTTTGTCAGCTTTTGAGTGTGTCCGCAGAAGGTGCAAGCGTGAATTCCATCTTTTGTGATGTTTTTATTTTTTTCATTGAACAGCGATGGCAAAATAGGTAGTCCGTATTTTACCTCATCGTCTGGATAAAAAAACACGCTTATTTCTCCGCTTGGTTCGATAAAGGCATGTTTTACTTGTCCTAAATGCTCAATAGATTTTACACGAAGTTCAGAGAAAAATTCGTCTTGTGCCAGACTTTCTTTTTTAAAACTTGATAAGGAAAACTTTCCGTCATTGATTAAGCATTCGGTTTTTCCTTCTATGAATTCTTCAAATTTTTTGCTTTTTCCAGTAAGCCAAGTAACAGATCGATATAAAATTATAATAACTGAAAATACCATTGCTGCCGGAATGATTCCGACATCTTCATAAAACATTGGATCTCCCGCTGCCGAACCTAATGCAATAATTATTACGGTTTCAAATACAGATAATTGTTTAACGCCTCTTTTTCCAGCTAACTTTAAAGTAAGGAGTAAAATCGTAAACATTACCGTTGAACGGAATATCACTTCCAGAATAAAGATTTCTGGGAGATTGTTGTAAAATAATCTATTCCATTCAAAGATTTCTTTCATTTTTTTTTAGGTTCTAAGTTACTATGATACTAACTTTTCTTGTGAAGGATTTTTTGACGAAACTTCGAGATTGCTTATTCTGGCAATTGTATTAAAAAAATAAGGTTCTGAAAAATCTTAGAATCTCAGAACCTTAGTATCTTAGCATCTTATTTTAAAGCTAACTCAATTGCATTTGTAAATAAGTCTTCTAGAGAAATTCCAGCCGCTTTTGCTTGTTGCGGAATCAAACTTTCTGTTGTTAAACCTGGAATGGTGTTCATTTCAAGCATGTGTGGTTCGCCGTTTACAATAATGAATTCGCTTCTTGAAAAACCTCTCATTTTTAAAACTTCGTATGCACGTTTCGCAGTTTCTGAGACTTTTTTAGTCAATTCGTCAGAGATTCTAGCTGGCGTAATTTCTTGCGATTTCCCTTCATATTTGGCTTCGTAATCAAAGAAATCATTGTCTGATACAATTTCTGTAATTGGTAAAACGATAATTTCGCCTTTGTAATTGATAACTCCCACAGAAACTTCAGTTCCGTCAAGGAAGCTTTCAATGATGATTTCGTTATCTTCTTTATATGCTACTTCAATTGCAATTGGCAATTCAGCTTCGGTTTTTACTTTTGAGATTCCGAAACTAGAACCTGCTTTGTTTGGTTTTACGAAACATGGCAATCCTACTTTTTTAACGATTTCTGCTGTATTGATTTCGTCTCCTTTATTCAGATAATAAGAAATTGCTGTTTTGATTCCGTATGGTTTTAAAACAGATAATAAATCTCTTTTGTTAAATGTTAAAGCCGATTGGTAATAATCGCAAGAAGATTGTGGCATTCCGATTAATTCAAAATACGCCTGCATTAATCCGTCTTCTCCTGGAGTTCCGTGGATAGCGTTGAAAACACAGTCAAAAGTGATTTTCTGACCGTTTACTGTAACTGAAAAATCATTTTTATCAATTGGAAATTCGGCTTCATTTTCGTCTACATAAACCCATTTTTCTTTGAAAATGTGAATGCGGAATCCGTTGTATTTTGTTTTGTCAAGATATTGATACACGACATTTCCGCTAATTAAAGATATTTTGTATTCGCTGGAATAGCCGCCCATGATGATGGCAATGTTTTTCATTGTATGTTTTTATTTTTTAATTGTTTCAAGTTTAATGTTTCAAGTTTTTTACCACTAATTGCACTAATTAAAAAGATTTTTCCTCAATATTGTCATTTCGGCGGAGGAGAAATCTTCGCAAGTAGCTCTACAAAGATTGTCTATTTACTTTGTGTAAATCCTTCGGCTTTGGTTAGGATGACAAACTTTATATTTATAGTTCTTTCGAGAATAAAACTGTACTAATTTCTGTTAAAGATCGTTTTTATGAAACCGAGTGCCCTAGCCCCGATAGAGCCGGTATCCTTTTTGGCTGCTTTTTCTGCAGACAAAAAGATATAGGCGAAAGCGGGATTAGCTCCTAAAAAATTATCCTTCGACTTCGCTCAGGATGACAATCTCGGGACTTTCTTGTTTTAAACAAAATTATCATTTTTTTTGAAACGAAATACTTTATCTTTGTCGCTATTAAAAATAAATTTATGAGTTTACGTCAGTATTTAACAAGCCGAGTTTTTTTCTTGCAATTGCTTGCGGCCGCAGCTATAATCGCTGTTATTGGTTATTTATTTATGCATTGGTTAACTTTTACAACAGATCACGGACACGAAATTGCGGTGCCGAATTTGTCTAAATTGACTGAGGAACAAGTAGAAGAGAAATTGGATGAACTGGATTTGGACTATGTTCTATTGGATAGCGTTGATTACAGAAGTGAATACCCAAAATATAGTGTTGTTGAGCAAGATCCGCTTCCTGGAACAATGGTAAAAGTGGGTAGAAAAATTTATATCAAGATTAATGCTTCTGGTTTTTCTTCTGTGAAAATTCCAGATTTAATCGAAAAAACATATCGTGAGGCTGTGCCAACCTTAAAAGCGTTAGGTCTTGAGCCAGGAACGATTACGTATATTCCGAATCTTGGAAAAGATATGGTATTGGAAATGCGTTTAAAAGGAAGAAACTTAAAAGTTGGAGATAGAGTGCTTAAAGCTTCTAAAATTGATTTAGTTTTAGGAGATGGAAAAGCAAGTTATGTAGATGAAAGTCAGGCAACAGATAGTACTGCGGTGCCTGCAGAAACCCCAAGTGATGAACAATAATATTGAAGAAAATTTAGATCTGGAAGACGAATTATTTGAGCACTACAGATTTGAAGTCCCAAAAGGTCAAGCGTTTTTACGTATTGACAAATATTTAATGTATTTGATTCCGAATGCCACACGAAATAAAATTCAGAATGCGGCAACTAATGGAAATATTTTTGTAAATGATATTCCCGTAAAATCAAATTACAAAGTAAAACCTTTTGATGTGATTACGGTCATGTTGTCGCATCCTCCGTTTGAAAATAGGGTAGATCCAGAAGATATTCCGTTGGATATTGTGTATGAGGATGATGCGTTATTGCTGATCAATAAACCACCGGGATTGGTTGTACACCCAGGTCACGGAAATTATACTGGAACTTTAGTGAACGCTTTGGCATTTCATTTTGAAAATCTGCCAATGAACAGCAGCGAACGCCCAGGTTTGGTTCACCGAATCGATAAAGATACTTCTGGTCTTTTGGTTGTGGCAAAAACAGAAGCTGCTATGACGCATTTAGCAAAGCAATTTGAAGCTAAAACTACCGAACGCGAGTATATTGCTCTAGTTTGGGGAAATGTTGTGGCAGATAGCGGTACAATTGAAGGAAACTTAGCGAGACATTTGAAAGACAGAATGCAAATGGCGGTTTTTGATGATCCAGAAATTGGAAAACCTGCTATTACGCATTATAAAGTTTTGGAGCGTTTTGGTTATGTGACTCTTATTTCTTGTAGACTAGAAACAGGAAGAACGCACCAGATTCGTGCACATATGAAGCATATTGGTCATCCGTTGTTTAATGACGAGCGTTACGGCGGTCATTTGATTTTGAAAGGAACGACTTTTACAAAATACAAACAGTTTATCGAGAATTGTTTTAAAGCCTTACCACGTCAGGCGCTGCATGCTAAAACGCTTGGATTTGTTCATCCGAATACGGGAGAATTAATGCGTTTTGATACAGAATTGCCTCAGGATTTTCAGGATTGTATCGAGAAATGGCGTAATTATGTGAAGTCGCATAATACTGAAGAAGAGAATTAAATTCTTTAACATAGAATATATTAAAAAAAAGCTCCTGATGGAGCTTTTTCTTTTTTACCATTAAGCTATTAAATTAATTAAGATATGCCTAATAGCTTAATGTTTTCTTAGCAAAGAAAATTAAGCGCAGTACTTAATTAACTTAATATCTTAATGGTTAAACTTATGCTTTAAAGTGTTCTAATGTTTAAATCAGTTATTTTGACTTCTCCGTTGGTTATAAAGCCTAATTTTCCTTTTTGGTTTAGATTGCTTTTTTCTAAAGAACATTCTAAACTCGTTTTACCGTCGACAGAAAATGATAATTGGTTGTTCATGACTTTAATTTTTACAGCATACCATTTATTGTTTTCTAATTGCATTGGCTTTCTAAATAAGGTTTTTCCGCCTCGTTTGCCATACGAATCGTCTTTTTTATCATAAACTCCATCACCAATTACAATATTTTGATCAATTTGATACAAATAGGTTCTAATGTATTTTCCTTTATCCAAATTGAGCATAATTTCAAATAAAGATTCGTTGGTCATATTGGCTTTCAAATTGATTTCATAATTCTCTGGGAGCTGTTTTTTTGAAACTAAAACGCCCCACGGTGAAAGAGAACCTTTTCCTGTAAGAGTATCATTTTTTAGAATCCATTCTTTAGAATTAATTGTCCAATCTATTTTTAGCTCTTTTGAATTGTTTAAAGTATATTCTTTTTTTACTGTTGAAATGGTGCTGGAACACGAAATCAAGATGAATTGTAAAAGGAGAAATACTGCAAATTTTGTTTTCATTTAATTTAATTCTGAATGATATTTTATTTTTCCGATTGAACCTGTTTCTGAAGGCAAAAGTTCGAAAACAGAAGTAGGAGCAAGGCCTTGTTCAATTCGGTGAGAAACATATAGTATAGAAACGTTGGTTTCTTGTTTTATGGTGTTGATAAGCTGAATTACCAAATCTACATTTTCGTCATCTAAACCTTCTACAGGTTCATCTAAAATCAATAAAGGCGGATGTTTTAAAACGGCGCGAACAATTAATGCAACGCGCTGCTGCCCGATAGAAAGGTCTATAAAACGCTTTTTTCTCAAGTGTGTCATTTCGATCACTTCAAGCCATTGTGTTACGATATTTTTCTGATGTGTTGTAGGTTCTGTATATAATCCGATTTGGTCAAAAAATCCTGAGAGAATCATTTGCTCCAATGTATGTCCTTTTTGAAACAAATCCATCATTGAAGTGGCGTAAATTCCGATTTGTTTTTTAATATCCCAAACACTTTCTCCGGTTCCTTTTTTTCTTCCAAATAAGAATAAATTCTGCCCAAAACCTTTCGGATTGTCTCCTGTAATCAAAGATAAAATGGTACTTTTTCCAGATCCATTTGGACCGATTAACTGCCAGAATTCTCCTTGTTGGATGGTCCAAGAAATGTTGTTCAGGATTTTTCTTTCTTCATAACTTACCGAAACATTTTCGAGTCTGATTAATTCATTTTCGGGAAAAATGTGAGTTTCTGTTGCTTTTGGAATTGCTGTTGTATTTAATGTTTTGAAATGATTTTCGGCTTTTTTAAATGGATGCAATTCGAATGTATTGTCTTTTATTTGAGCTTTATTGGGCACAAATTCAAGAACATCAACAGTACGGTTTAAAAGCTGAATAATCGCAATATCATTCGTCAAATCTTTTAACGAATCGGCTAAAACTACTCGTGAAGCTTGGTCTAAATGATCAAAAGGATTATCAAAAATAATGTAATCTGGTTTTTGATTGATGCAGTATTTTAAAAACTCTTTTTTACGTTCGCCAGAGGAAAAAGTTCGAAGCTGTCTGTGCGAATCTGGCGAAGCTTCAACACTGTCATATTGAAACTCTTTTTCGATGAATTTTTCGATTGCAATATCAGAAAACAATATTCCTTTTTGATTGTTAAAAATGGCTAATTCTCCAGTTGCTTCGCCATTTAATATATTTTCGATTAATTTCTTTTTATTTACCTGATTTGATAAAAGTATATCCCAGTGTTGCATTATATTTTTTGTAAAGTATTATTTGTTTTCTTTTAAAGCCATTTCGCGGTCATTTCTTGACCATTCGCTCCAAGAACCTGCGTATAATTTCGGAATTGGAAGTCCAGCGTAATCCATTGCCAATAATGTATGGCATGCTGTAACTCCAGAACCGCAGTGAACGATTGTGTTTTCTGATTTTATATCTTTCAAAATAGCTTTATACTTTTCAGCCAACTCATCAGCTGGTTTAAAGAATCCGTTTTCATCCAGATTTTCCGTTAGCGGAACATTAACGGCTCCAGGAATATGCCCTGCAATTAAATCCAATGGTTCTACCAGACCGTCAAATCTGTTTTTATCACGAACATCAATTACAATGTTTTGATCGTTTTTTCGGGCTTTTTCGACTTCTTCAATATCGGCTAAAGACAATTTCCATTCCTGCGAAGGATATATTGTTTTTTCAAAAGTCTCAATTCCAGAATTAGTCGGAAATCCTGCTTGAATTGCTGCTGGATAACCGCCGTTTAAAACCTGAATTTTTTCATGCCCAATCGCACGTATCATCCACCAGAATCGAGCTGCGAAATTAGATCCGTTTTTATCATCATAAACCACAACATGATCTGAAGGAGAAATTCCTAATGAAGAGAGAGTTTTCGCAAAATCTTGTGAAGATGGCAGCGGATGTCTTCCACCATTTGTTGGATTTTCAGGAACTGCAGCCAAATCACGATTTAAATCGACAAAACGCGCACCTTTTAAATGTTCTTTTTGATAAGTTTCAAAAGTGTTTGCGCCAGTTCGAGCATCAATCAGAATGATTTTAGGATTGGCAATTAATTCTTCAGCTGTAATTAATGGAGAAAGAGTAGTAGACATTTTTATTTTTTCTTAGAATTGCCAAGCCAAAGCAAAGCATTCAAAATTAATTGACTTTGTGTTTTGTTTTCAAAAGTATACGATAAGGTTTTGTTTGTTCCGCCTTCATAATCGATATCATTATGTCCCATGTTTACGTATAGCATTTTGTATTTTTTATTGGTCCAAACGACAGGATAATAACCGCTGTGCCAAATTTCATGCGCTTTTGGACCAGTTCCTAAAGGGAAACTCGATTCATCTATCGCTAATAAAATCTCGATGTCCGGATTTTTGGTTAAATCGTTAGACCATCTGTACCATTCGTTTGGAGCAGAAGAGAAAGTTTTAGGTAGATTTTTGGTCACAGGATGCTGATTTTCTATTCTCAAAACTGCCGAAGTTGGTCTCCAAGTATTGCTTCCATATTCACCAGAACCTAAAAAAGTATTGTGATACCAATTCCAATCTTGATTGTAACTTGAATTGTTTAATGCAAATGCTGAGAAATGAAATCCGATAAAACCCCCACCATTTTCCATGTATTTCTGGAAAGCTTCGCGCTGTTCTTTTTTTTCAGGACGTGTGTCTAGAAATAAAACAATCTGATATTTTGCCAAAAACTTAGCGTTTAAATTGTCCCAATTGCTGGTAGAATCATATTCAAAATGGTTCTCTTCTGCTAATTTTGGAAAGTATTTATTGGCTTCATGCACAAAACTGATATGCGCTTGATCATTTTTTGCGGTATAAAAAGCAACGACTTTAAATTTTGGATTCTCTTTTTTCTTTTGCGAAAAGCCAAACATAGAAAACGTTAAAAGAAAAACTAAAATGCTTCTTTTAAAAAAGGTTTGGTGGTTTTGGTTAAAAATAGTCATGAATGTTGGAATAATTAAACTGGGATTTTTTCGATTAAAATTTCATGTTCCGATTTATCAAAATAAGTGCAAGTCATTTCCACAATATCAACACGCCATTTCGCAATACCGCATTGAGCGCAATGATTGCAGAAAGTCATATAATCGGTTTCTCCATGCTGATGCTTTACCAAATGCTCTATAAAAAGTTCTTTATTAGGATAGTCAGCAACTTTAATTTCAGGATATTTTTCTTCAGCTGCGGCTGTGTAATTGTTTAATCCGTAGTAAACAACGCTTCCGTCGTGTACAAAAGTGTCATACCCTTTAACGCCAAGGATTATTAAATCTTGAATATAATTTGGAAAATCTGCACCAGTTTTAACTTTAGAGTGCGCTTCTTTTATTTGATCTATTGTAAACATAATTTTAATTTTAGATTGTTGATTTTAAATTTTAGATTTCGCCACAAATTACACTAATTTTTTATTTAAAGATTTTAGAAAATTAATTCGTGTAAATTCGTGTAATTCGTGGCGGAAAAAAAAATATCATTTCAAAAATACGATTAATGATTTTATAAACGAATCAAAAGATTCGATATGTGGTAAATGTCCCGTATTTGGAATCTCAACGAGTTTTGCATTCGGAATTTCTTTTTGAGTTTTCTTGCCCAATTCAGCATAATTTCCCATTGTTTTTCTCACTTCTTCAGAAACTAAAGGTTTTCCTAAGGTGGTTTTGTCTCTCGTTCCGATAATCAATAATGTTGGGCATTTGATGTTTTTAAATTCATACAAAACAGGCTGTGTAAAAATCATATCGTACAAAAGAGCCGAGTTCCAAGCCACAATGTCATAATTTGGTGCAGTTGTCCAGCCTGCGCCAAGTTCAGCCCATTTTTGATAATCGGCATTCCATTTTCCGTCATAATAATTTGCCATTTGGTATTGCTTAATGCTTTCGTAATTCTGTTTTAATTCCGATTCGTACCACCAATCAACAGGTTGGTATGGCACGACTAATTTCCAATCTTCTAAACCAATCGGATTTTCTAAAACCAGTTTTTCTGTAGTTTCTGGATACATCAATGCAAAACGCGTTGCCAGCATTCCGCCCATAGAATGACCTAAAATTGTGGTTTTATTAATTCCTAAATGATCTAAAAGTCTTTTGGTGTTTTCGGCCAATTGCTGAAAAGTGTATTGAAAATGGTCTGGTTTTGTAGATTTCCCAAAACCAATTTGGTCTGGAACAATCACACGATACCCTTCTTTTGTTAGCGCTTTAATTGTAGTTTCCCAATAGGCACCATTGAAATTTTTTCCGTGCAGTAAAACAATGTTTTTTTGATTATAGTTTTCTGGTATAATATCCATATAGCTCATTTTCAAGTACTGGCGTTGGTTGCTCAGTTCAATAAAATGAACAGGAAAAGGATATTCGTAATTCGTTAAATTAATATCTAATGCTTTTATATTTACCTGTTGGCCAAAACTTAAGCAAGGAATGAGTATGAATAATAGTTTCAGGATTTTCATTTGAGAGGCAATTTTTTTAATGATTTATAAAGTTAAACCGAACCAGTTTTAAAACAAAGCTCAAAATCTTAAAGTTATCAGAAAAAAAGCTTTTAAAATGGTTTCGTTGTTTTTGATGTCAATAATCGATGATTTATTGAAATTTTATCGATTAAATGATGATGATTGTGAAAATAATGCATTTTGACGAGTAATGTAGCACTTCAAAGGACTTCTTTTATTAATAGGAAAAATGGATGTAATTTAGTATTAGAATGTTGTAAGCCTTAAATATTAGTATTATGAAAAAGACAATACTTTTGCTCCTGCTCACAGTCCCCACATTTGCCCAAGAACTCAATACTTTTGATTTCGCAGTTATAAACTCAACCTTAATTTCTGCAAATATAGACCTTGATAAAGGCCGTAGCGTTGTTGCGGCAAATCAAGATCAATATTCAGCTTATTTTCAGTATGCTCTTACGATGTGTGAGAACGATATTATTTTTGGTGCTGGAATTGATAAGTCTGAAATCGATCGTACTTATGTGGGTTATATCGGTAAAATTTGCGATAAATTTAGAGCTACAATTGGCATAGGATATGTCGATTCTAGAAGCGGTTATGAGGGGACTTTTACGGGTTTTAGCATCTCATGGCATTTTTCTGAAAATACCTATATTGGAGGAAATTTAGAAAATCTGCATTCATCAATAATTGATTATGATACCGATGAAAGTTTTGATTACTATAAAAAACTCGTTCCCAAAGTTTTTGGAAGTTATGAAATTATCCCAAATGTGATTGCTTTTGGACAATTGAGTTCGAGAGTAAATGACATTGCTTTAAAATATCAGGTTCGCCGATTTTCTGCTGGAGGATTTTATTCTGGGCATTCAGTTGGTGGGATTTTCGGAACTGTCAATGTCGGACGTTTTGCCTTTTCCTGCAGTACGACTTTTGAAAGGGTAAACTTCGGATTAAAGTTTGAATAACGAAATTAAAAATAAAAGTTTGTTGAGAAAAAAATCCCAAAGGCAATGTCAGCAATTGTCTTTGGGATTTTTTATAAGTTTATGACATCGTCGGTTTATAACCCAACAAAATCGTCGCTTTTAGGGAAAATACTCAAAGCTTCAATCGCTATTTCTGGGGTTGGAGAAGCCAATTTTCTAAGTTTGGTATCCATCCAAGCTCCGTCTACTGTAATCGTTGCGCAAAGCGTATCATCATCTCTTCTAAATTCGTGAATGATAGACCAACGTGAAGCATCGGCTTTCATTTTTGAAGTTTTAGTATGAATGAATATTTTGTCTGAAAGTTTTAATTCTTTTCTGAAAACGCATTCTTCTCTAAATAAAACAGGTCCAAAACCTTGTGTCTGCATTACTTTTAGAGTTAATCCCAGTTCTTCAAGGATTTCGATACGATGCTGTGCGCCAAAATCGTAATAAGCACTATGACGAACGTGAAAATTCGGGTCTAGATCTGACCAGCGGAAAGATATTTCTTTTACAAATGAAGCCATTTTATAATTGTAATTTTAATGAGAAATCGAAATTACGAATAAAAAACAAACGAATATCATAAAATTACTATGCATGCATATTTTTTTGTTGTTTTTGAATTTGCAGCATGTTGTAAAATACTTTCAATTATGCTCTTTCGACTAGACAGTTATAACATCCTGGTCTTGCATTATGAATGTGGATGTACTTTATTTTTTCGTTTTCAAAAGTCTTGATAATGCTTTCTTTGAGGGTATTTCCTTCAACCACAGACGCTTCTTTCATCATGCCATTTTTGTCATAACCGCGCAACGAAAGTAATCTGTGATTAAACATAAGTGGCACTTCGTTGATTTCGAAAGTGGTTGTAGTGGCTTTCTTTCGTATAAAAATCGGTCCGCTCGCTCGATAAGGTGAGGTAGTTTTATGATGGCTGTAGGGTAAAAGAATAACTTCTTCGCTAATTTGAGCATCTTCTAGGCTTACTCTACAAGGAAATCCCGGAAATTTATCGACAGTCATTCTGATTGCGCCGATTTTTTCTAGTTCTAGATCTGTTAATTCAAAGTAGCCTAAAAACTCTGTATGATTTAAAGACTTGATTTTAAAATTTGCATCCATAAATTTTTTTAAGCAAAAATCATATTTGTTAGGAAGCAAAAAAATCCAAATCTTGCTATGTTTTTAATTAATGTATTACAATGTCATTTTCGCCAGTTCAACTTCAAGTTTGTCGAAGTTTTCTTCGTTTTTATCAACTACGTAAGGTTTTAGTTTTTGGCATTCTTCTTCGGTTTCAAAAAGCATTTTAAAAACCACTTTTGTTTCATTTTCAGAAATAGTTTCAAATGTGGTTAGAATTTGAAAAAGCGGTTTAGAATGACGTTTCCAAGCAATAAGATTCGGTTTGTCAATTTTTATAAATTCGCATTCGTTGGCATAATTTCCAACTTCAGGGCCATGCATGATGAAGCTCCATTTGCCGCCTTCGCAAAAATTAAATTCATGAAAAGTGTTTGTAAAGCCTTTTGGTCCCCACCAGTTTTTTAAATGCTCAGGATCGCTCCATGCCTTGAAAACTAGTTCTTGAGGGAAATTCAGAATTCGTGTTGTTACCACTTCTGAATCAGGTGTTGTGGATAGAATTTCCGAAGTCATTTTTTGATCGTTTTAAATTAAACAAAAATGCGCAGTCATAAAATTACGTTATTTTTAGATACTTTCAAGATTATCCCATTCGTATTCTATTTTGTTTACTTTCATGTAATAGGGAATAAGCAGTAAAATTTCTAATCTAAAAGAAAAATGATCTTTTCCTGTGCTGAAAGGAAGTATAAAAAGAGAAGCAACACAAATTGCAATGCCTACAAGTGCATCTATTTTGGCAATCATGATAGCATTAGGTTTTTCAAACCAAAGCGAATAGGCTACAAATCCCTTTAAAAGCATAATGGCAATTATAAATAATCCAGTTCCGGAATAAGCAGTGTCGGTTGAGAATCCGTATAGAGATAAATTTACGTTGGGAACAAAAAGATTGGTAATGAGAGAACCAATTGCACAAATGGCCATAAACATAAAAATCCAGCAGAAAACTTTTATCCACCATGGCAATAGTTTTCGTCTTATAATAGCAGGTTTTTCAAATTCGTCAAAATGACCTTTTAATTCTTGTTCCATAGTTTTGGTTTAAATTTGGTTAATTAGTGTATTCAGGATTTTATTGGTTTAGCTGTTTTTTTTCTTCAATTTCATTTATTTTTTTTACAATCCATGGCAATGTCAATCCTTGTCCGATTAATGTCAGAAGCACCACTGCGACAGAAATGAAAATAATGGCATTTCTAAGCGGAAAAGGAGTTCCGTCTTCGAGAAATCTCGGAAGTCCGATTGCAATGGCTAGCGATACAATACCTCGCATTCCTGACCAGCTTATAATTAAACTGTTTCCAAAGTCAAGGAGCGCATTTTCGCTTACTTTTCTTTTTCCATTTTTACTCTTTTGAAATGCTTTTTGTAGATTGATTTTCTGCAAATAAATTCTAATCATTCGAATAAGCAAAGCCACGATTGTAATAATGGCTGCATAACCAATGTAAGGAAGTATTAAATAGCTCTCGATGTCTTCTAGAATGTATCTGAAATTAAGTCCGATTAAAATAAAAATTAATCCGTTTAGCAAGAAAATGATAATATCCCAAAGGTTTCGAGATTGATTTTTTAGGCTTTCAGGGAATATTTTTTTGCTGAATCTGGCAATTGCTAATCCTAAAATAACAACCGCAATGACGCCAGAAACATGCAGATGTTCAGCGACCAAATAAGTGACAAATGGCATTAAAAGCATAAAACTGATTGTCACATTTATATTTTTGTGAACTTTGGTTAAAATAAACGAAAGGATTTTTGCCATTATAAATCCGATAAGAAAGCCACCTCCTAAAAGAAACATAAATTGCAAAGTCGCTTTCCATATTATAAATGCAGAACCCATTACAGCGGCAACGGCAAAACGATAAGCAACCAGTGCAGAAGCGTCATTAATTAAACTTTCGCCTTCCAAAATCGTAATGGTTTTATGAGAGATTTTTAATCCTTTAGTGATATTGATTGCTGCAACAGCATCGGTAGCAGAAAGTATAGCGCCTAGAACAAAAGCTAATGGCCAGGTCATTTCTGGAATTATAAGATAAGCAACGGCAGCGATACCGCTTGCTGTTAAAAAGACCAAAGAAATCGCAAGAGCACCAATAGTATTGATATTGGTTTTGAAATCTTTTGGAGAGATATTAAAAGAAGCATCGTATAATAGCGGAGGAAGAAAAATCAGGAAAATAATTTCAGGATTGATTTCGATTTCCTGCATAGTCGGAATAAAACCAATAGCAACTCCAACAATCACAAGCAGAATGGGGTAGGGAAGTTTTGCTTTGTCTGCAAAAGCCGATAGTCCTATTACGATAGCAAGTATAAAGATGATAATGCTGTAGTTTTCCATTCTTCTTTAATTAGTGTTTAATCTAGTAATCTGTTTTCGTTTAGATGTTTAAAAATAATTTTATCAACTTCATTTATTATGCTTTTTTAAACTATACATTTTTTTTTCAGACTTCTATTTCTGTTTATGTCTTTTTCTATTATATATCAATTTGTATTCTTCAGTTCTATTTATGTATTTTCTTTTATTCATTATTTTAAAATAAAAAAGGTACATCAAAGGAACTGCAACAACTACGATCAACATTAAAAAGTCAAATATTCCATAATAGGAATTAATTTTTTCATCATTAATAGTTAATATTTTTGAGTTCGTATTTCCTGCGTGTAAATTTTTAGAAACTATTCTGTCTCCAACATTAATTGTGTAGTTTAATCTTTCGTATGCTGTCAAATATAAAACATTCTTATTGTTGTTGATTTCATATTCGAATCCATGTAATGTTCCGCCCTTATTATAATTCGAAACTGAATTTACTTTGGTAACTGTTCCTGTTATAATATCACTTTTATCAAAATGCTTTACATTATGATAGGTAGTTGAAAGAGAAGTAATGAAAAGAAGTAAAGCTATCAGATTGATAATAAAAATTGCAATGTGTCTCTTCATTTTTTAAAAAATATTAAATGCTATTCGTAAACTTCTCGTTAGCTTAATTTGTGATAAAATTATATGAAATCGCTTAAAAGCAATCAATTATATGTTAGGGATGTCACTTGATATTTATTTTCAAATATATTATTTTTTACTAGTGATCATCGAAGAGATTTTAATTTGTTTGGTTATTTATTAAATTTTATAAATCAAGTAAGCTGTAAAAAGAATAGGAGAAAAAGTCAGTGTTAGCTCATAATGATATAATTGTGTTGTTATGCCATATTTGTCATGTCTTAAAAATGTCATGTTGTCAGACGATTTTTTAGTCTCGACAGTAAAACTGACAATTTTATTTGGTTTTTTATATTGGCACAAAGATTGACTTATGCCACCTGAGTTATTAAAATAAAATCAAAAATTAAATATATAAAAAATGGGTAAAATAATCGGAATTGACTTAGGTACGACGAACTCTTGTGTTTCTGTAATGGAAGGTAACGAAGCAGTTGTTATCCCTAACGCAGAAGGAAAAAGAACTACACCATCTATCATCGCTTTTGTTGAAGGTGGCGAAATTAAAGTAGGTGATCCTGCAAAAAGACAAGCAGTAACGAATCCTACAAAAACGATTGCTTCTATTAAACGTTTTATGGGACACACTTTTGCAGAAACTGAAGGTGAAGCAAAAAGAGTTCCTTACAAAGTGGTAAAAGGTGACAACAATACTCCACGTGTGGATATTGACGGTCGTTTATATACTCCACAAGAATTGTCTGCAATGACACTTCAAAAAATGAAAAAAACTGCTGAAGACTATTTAGGTCAAACAGTTTCTGAAGCAGTTATTACTGTTCCTGCTTACTTTAACGATGCTCAGCGTCAAGCTACAAAAGAAGCTGGTGAAATCGCTGGTCTTAAAGTTATGCGTATCATCAACGAGCCAACTGCTGCTGCACTTGCTTACGGATTAGATAAAAAAGGAACTGATCAAAAAATTGCTGTTTACGATTTAGGTGGAGGTACTTTTGATATCTCTGTTCTTGAATTAGGAGACGGTGTATTTGAAGTATTATCTACAAACGGTGATACTCACTTAGGTGGTGATGACTTTGACCAAGTTATTATTGACTGGTTAGCTGACGAATTCAAATCTGAAGAAGGTATTGACTTACGTTTAGATCCAATGTCATTACAGCGTTTAAAAGAAGCTGCTGAGAAAGCTAAAATTGAATTATCTTCTTCTGCTGAGACTGAGGTAAACTTACCTTACGTAACAGCTACTGCTTCTGGACCAAAACACTTAGTAAAAAAATTAACTAGAGCTAAATTTGAGCAATTATCAGATGCATTAGTAAAACGTTCTATGGAGCCAGTTGCTAAAGCATTAAAAGATGCAGGTTTATCTACATCTGATATCGACGAAGTAATTCTTGTAGGAGGTTCTACTCGTATGCCAAGAATCGCTGACGAAGTTGAAAAATTCTTTGGTAAAAAAGCTTCTAAAGGTGTTAACCCTGATGAGGTTGTGGCTATTGGAGCTGCTATTCAAGGTGGAGTTTTATCTGGAGATGTAAAAGATGTATTGTTACTTGATGTAACTCCTCTTTCTTTAGGTATCGAAACTATGGGTGGTGTATTAACTAAATTAATTGAGGCTAACACAACTATCCCAACTAAAAAATCTCAAGTATTCTCTACTGCTGCTGATTCTCAACCATCTGTTGAAATCCACGTATTGCAAGGAGAAAGAGCTATGGCAGCTGATAACAAAACTATCGGTCGTTTCCACTTAGATGGTATTCCACCAGCACCAAGAGGAGTTCCTCAAATCGAAGTAACTTTCGATATCGATGCTAACGGTATTATCAAAGTTTCTGCAACTGATAAAGGAACAGGAAAATCTCACGATATCCGTATCGAGGCTTCTTCTGGATTAACAGCTGAAGAAATCGAAAGAATGAAAAAAGATGCTGAAGCTAATGCTGATGCAGATAGAATTGCAAAAGAAAGAGCTGAGAAATTGAACGAAGCTGATAGTACTATTTTCCAAACTGAAAGTCAATTGAAAGAATTGGGAGATAAATTGACAGACGATCAAAAAACAGCTATTGAATACGCTTTAACTGAATTGAGAATGGCTCACCAATCTCAAGATCTTGACGCAATCCAAAAAGGATTAGACAATGTAAATGCAGCTTGGAAAACAGCTACAGAAGCAATGTACGCTCAAGGTGGCGACCAAGCAGGTCAACAAGCTGCTCCACAACAAGAGCAATCTGGAGACAATGTTGAAGACGTTGAATTCGAAGAAGTTAAATAAGTACTGATTAACATCGGTTAATAATAAGTGTTAAACCGCTGTAAACAAAATGTTTACAGCGGTTTTTCTTTTTTATTCATTTTTTATTTCTGCTGTTTTTTAATCGTTTTTTATCATATATTTGTACCATATTTGTACCGGCACTTAAAAGGCGACGAAGTGGCACTTATGTACCCTTATGGTACCTTAATGAGGAGACAAAGGCGATGAAAAGAATAAATAAACAATGTCTTAACTGCGGAGAGGAATTTCTGCCTAAGACCGTGACTTCTGTTTACTGCTCACATATATGCAGCAAAAAAGCATACAAACAGAAGATCAAGCGGCTTAAAATTGAAGAGGAGGTCAAAGCTCTGACAGATAAAATACCCGCGAACAGGGCATTTATTTCTGTTCCTGAAGCTGGCATGCTTTTTGGCATTGCCAAAAGAACACTTTACCGGCTTGTAGAACAAGGGAAAATTCCGTCGGTTAATCTGGGAACCCGCCTTGTTAGGATTGACCGCAGAGTTATGGAAGGGATGTTCGGCCCTGCCCGAAGCCTGCACGTGGCTGAAAGCGCACCAAAGAAAAAATTATACAGTCTTGAAAAAGAAGACTGCTATTCCATCGGCGAAATAGCCCAGAGATTTCAGATATCCGAGGGTTCTGTCTACAGCCATATCAGGAAATATTCAATTCCGACCAGACAGATCGGGAAACATGTATATGCCCCCAAAAGCGAAATTGACAACTTGTATAACGGAAATGATTTCATATGAAGCAATTAGCAAGAACCAAGGTGACTGTACGCCTCCGAAAAGCAGAAGGCCGAAAAGAGTGGTATGTCTACATAGAAAGCTATCCTGTTGAGGTTTCCGGAAAGAAAACGCCCCAGAGAATCCGTGAATATTTAAACAGATCCGTGACAACAGTGGAGTGGGACAAGAATAGAGCTGCCCGCACAGATGCACAGGGCATAAAATACTATAAACCCAGACGGACGGATAATGGAATAATAGTGTGCAGAAGCGAAAGCGACCGCGAGGCAATGCTGTATGCGGACGGGGTGCGTAAAATCAGGCAGAAAGAATACGATAATACAGATCTTTACAGTGATGCTGAGAACCTGTTGGCTGAACAGAAAGAAAAAGCAAAAGAGGATTTTATCAGATATGTTGCCGCTGTGGCGGCTAAAAGACACGCCAGAAGTTCAAAATCCATTCAGATCAATTGGGAGCGGACCAGAGAATTTTTGAAAAGCTATTCCAAAGGCAGGCTGGCGTTTTCCCAGATTAACGGCAGAATGGCGGAAGAATTTAAACTTTTTCTGCTGTGTGCCCCGCTCGGAGGTGGCAAGAAAGGAATACTTTCCCGCAATACTGCTGCAAGGTATTTTTCAATATTTAAAGCGGCTTTAAAACAGGCCTTTATCGACGGATATCTAACCGTTGATCTGTCGTCAAAAATAAGAGGCATACCTGAGCAGGAATCAAGACGCGAGTATCTGACAATTGGAGAACTGAATGCATTGGCGGACACGCCCTGCGAAAAGGACATCCTTAAAAGAGCCGCGCTTTTCTCAGCGCTTACAGGTCTGAGGCATTCCGACATCCAGAAGCTCCGCTGGAAAGATATAAATCTTGAAGATGGTATGGCTAGGCTCCATTTCACGCAGAAAAAGACAAAGGGTGTTGAGTATATGCCTATTTCTGAGCAGGCTTTCCAGCTCTGCGGAGTGCCAAGGCTTTCCGGGCAGCTTGTCTTTGAGGATCTGCCGGATCCGTCGTGGATTTCACGTCCTTTAAAAAAATGGGTTGAATCTGCAGGCATTAAAAAAAATATCACCTTCCACTGCTTCCGCCATACATTTGCAACGCTTCAGCTGGCAAGCGGGACAGACATCTATACGGTCAGCAAAATGCTGGGGCATACCAATGTGAAAACTACTCAAATCTACGCTAAAGTGATAGATGAGAAGAAGAACAGGGCTTCCCAGGCAATACAGTTGGAATCTTTAAAGAAAAGAGCGCAATGAAAATAAAGTACTTTGAATATATTGCAGTTTACCTGTCTGTTTTTTTTAGTCTGCATTTTTATAGGCGCGGTCGCAAGATTTGTGCTGAAGGAAATGGGGGCTGATGAGTATACGTCCAGCGTATTTTTCTGGATAGGCACTGGATTTGGAATTTTGGCCTTTTCAATTCTAAGCCTATTTCTGAACGGTTTGGCAGAGAGACTGCTGAACTGTTTTTTGAAGGCAAAGAAAAATGGATCGCCTGAACTCCTGATTCCAAATGAAGACCTCCAAAAAATTGGGCAGCAGCAGGGCGCTTTAGCCAAACCCGGATTGTCTGAAAATAATAATTCAGCCAGAGATATTGAACAGATTAGGGAGCAGAGGCAAAATGCAATCAAAAATCAGAAACAGGCCAGAATTGATGCTGCAATCCGTTATGCGCAGCTTGAGTTCGCGCTTTATGCGTCGGATGATGATCTGAAACAATTGGGCAGGAATATAATGATATATGCTGAGGGAATAGATTTCGAAAAGATTAAACCGGTCAAAGTAAAAGATCTGACCAATCTCGATCTGTATCATTTTGGCTGGAATATGTGGAACTGTTTTAAGGTCAGCAGACAGGACAGAGCCGCAAAATTTTTAAAGCTGACTTTTGCCGACGCTTTAAAAGATGTTGAAGAGAACAGCATTAAAACGCATCTCAAAGATGATGAGCAGAAAGGGCTTATAAAGATTATGGAAGATTTTGCCCATTTTTAAGCGCCAATACTTATAAGCGCTGTGTTTTTCAAGTGTTTCTGCTGTGAAGAAAGGAACAGCAGAAACACTTTTTTCATTTGCGCTATAACTGTTAAAAATTATGGCGATGGATATAAATGAAATCTCTTTTGATAACCTGCCCAAAGCAGTAGCTCATCTATTGAAAGAAATTGCTGAGATCAAACTTATGATTCAGAATGTGCAGGTGTATGAATCCAAAGAAAAAAGCATTCCCATCGGCATTGAAGAAGCGAGCCGGCTGATAGGAAAAGCAAAGCCTACAATTTACGCTCTTGTAAGGCAGAGAAAAATCCCCAGCTATAAATATGGCAAAAAGCTGTACTTTTTTGAAGGAGAACTTTTAGAATGGATCTCTAAAGGGAAAAAGAAAACAATTCAGGAAATCGAATCGGAAGTATCGAAGTATAATCATACTCGAAATAAATAGATAAAAACATATAGCAAGAATTGAACTCCAATAAAAAGATAGCCGGTAGGCTATCTTTTCGGTTCTGTCGCATCTGCGAATAACTTTTATCTAGAATTTTAAACGCACCTAAAAATGAACACTAAAGGTCATTGCTAACCGAAGGCTATTATTCTACGGGCAGCCTATTCCAAGCTTAGGTGTACTTTAAGCTATCTGGAAGTGGAATAATGAAAAATACTTCATCCGCATTTGGCCGCAAAGTTGAACATCATCACCAGGCTGGGAAACTGCATGGATACTTTTCCAAGTCAGTTCTGGCCCCTCAAGAAAGCATAGGTTTCAATAGCCGGATTGACTTTAGGCGGTTACTGCGACACCTGGGAATAAGCATCTATGGCAAATATCAACCCTATGAGCCAAAGGAATGCTTTCACACTGCATTTGACTGATGCCGCAATATTTTCTTTTTTTTAATAGTACAGTTCTTAATTTTTGCACCTTATCCTATGCCTGTATTGTATGACAAGGTAAAATAATTAACTGAACAGTCATTTTATTATACGATTATATGCTGGTCTTTTAAAATTTTCACTTTTAAGACTGCCGCTTTTTTTTTTAACACATCTGCCTAATGCGCATACAGCCTAAATATGTATATTTGATTAAAGAATAACAAAAATACCCACAGATCTTTCACAATGGAAAAAGCAATACAACTACAGGTGAGAAAAGATTTGGATGCGAGACAGCAGCATACGATCCTAAAGCTCAAAGGGAGCCTGATCTCAAAAGGCTACACCGAGATTATTCATATCCTTGACAAAGATGAGCAGTACCATATCAACTATTTCGAGACCGAGGTGAGCAGAAGCACTGAGGTGCGGGATTACATCAGGGCATTCATCACTGATGAAAACCTGATCGATGCCGCCGAAATGCTGTCTTAAAAACAAGCGATGCAGGACAGCGTCCCACATTTTCAGAATTGCGTGAATGGCAACTGATGCCCGTACCCCGTACTATGGCATATGATAAAGCAATTGAAATGGAACAGATAAAAAAGAAAATTATGTGGCAATATTATTTAATCTCGGGACTAGGGCTAGTATTCCTTCTATCGGCAATATTCTCTTTCCGCAATACAATGCTATTTCTAAAAAATGGCAATAAAGCCACTGCGACTGTTATTGGGCTTCACAGGTACGAATCAGATGGCGAAGTGTTTGCGCCAATCTTTACTTTTCAAACAAAAGATAACCGATTGGTTACATATGAACTGGCAGAAGGAACCGATCCTCCCGCTTGGAAAATAGGGGAGACGGCAACTGTCATCTATAATCCTTCAGATCCATCGGAAGTAAGTTTGTATAGTTACTTTAGAGTATTTATATGGACATTGGTTCTGCTATCGATTGCTCTTCCATTATTAGTTATTGGAGGGGGCTATTTTATCGCGGTAAGATTTATCCTCTAATAGATGAAAGAGGTGCTGTTTTTTAATTGCGCTGCAGGCTAATTTTTAAACGTTGCTTTCTTTTTTCAGTTTTCTTCTTCATTAGTTTTTTCTTCTGGAAAAAATTGTTTAAAGCGTTTTAGTTAAGGGTTTCGCTCCAAGGTAATAAATATTTATAAAAGGCGGTTCTAATGCTGCCGATATCACAGTCCATCACAAGCGACGATTAAAATCCGACATTGCAAATATCTGAAAAATATTGTGGAGCAGATCATCGTTCTATCAAATGGCGGATACAAAACGGTTTGGGTTTTAAAAGTTTTTCGTCTGCTGGAAGAACCTTGGCAGGAGTTTAAGTTGTGCACATGTTGAGAAAGAATAAGATGCTTAAGCCAGGAACAAGCCTGTTCAAATCATTTTGCAAATTGGCTGCATAATTTTCGAATTCTTAATTTCTTTCGGATTTGCATGGCAGATGCGACTGAACCGTTGAATCCATATTTGTGAAGTAAAGCTTCTTATTCGAAAATAATAAAAACAAAACGCTTCTTACCTTTTCTTCTAAAGTACTACGTAATATAGAAAAAGCCTTTGTAATTTGTGCTTCAACTGTTTTTATGGAAACATCGAGATGTTCAGCGATTTCAATATTCGTTAAACCTTCTTTTTTACTTAGAATGAAAACCTCTTTGCACTTTGGAGGCAGGTTTTGAATTTCTTTGTTCACTGCATTCAAAACTCTCTGAAATGCTTCAGAATCCTCTTCCTGCACAATTCCGTTTAAGGCATCATAATACGATTTTTCTAGAGAGAATAAAGACTGGTTTTTGCGATACAAATCAATAAATTCATTGTAGACCAGTTTGTAGAGAAAACTTTTTAAAGAATGATTTTCTTTTAATCTCGTACGGTGTTCCCAAACTTTAATAAAAACATTCTGTACAATATCTTCGGCACTGTAAATATTCTTAACCAAGCTGTTAGCATACACGCAAAGTTTATGATGATACGTGTCGATAAGATACGTGTAGGCGCCTTCATCCCCATTTTTTAGAGACTCAATTAGAATAATATTATCGCTGTAATCATCAATCTTCATAAAAACAAATATATAAATTAATAGTTTTTGAGGTCAAAAAGTAAACTGAATTTGGTCAAAATGGCCTCTTTTTTGTCTTTTCTATTTGAAAATTATTACAAATAAAAAACCTAGAAGATGCAAATGTAAATCTTTTGATTTATAATTTCTACTAATTTAGTAGAGTTTTGTTGAAAGAAAAGACTTGTGAAAAATAAAAAAATCAGTAAAATGAAAAAAACTTTATCAAATTGTTAGGGTTTTGTTTTTTGGCTTCGTAATAATATTAAAAACGACTAAAATGATAGCAAAAAAGCCAGAGAGATTAATTGTTAAATTTATCACAAACGAGGCTTCCCAAGAAGAGATTGAGCAGCTTACAGAGTGGTTAAAAGAAGAAGAGAATCAAATTGTATTTAAAGATTTTGTGCAAACCAATTATGCAATTGATACTGCTTTGAACACTTTTGATTCGACTGAAGTTAAGAAACAGCTTTCAGAGCGAATCAAGAAGGAAAATAATGTTTTCTACAAAAGGAGATTTTCATCGTATTATAAGTATGCAGCGGTTTTGATTGTGGCACTGGGAGGATTTTATTTTTATAAAAATTCTACCTCAGAACAAGTTAAACAAAATGTGATCGTGCCAAGAGTTGATGAAATTGTTTTACAATTCGGTAACGGAACATCTGAGAATATTGATATTTCTGAAGAAAAAAATATTACGGATAAAGACGGAAACATTATTGGAAAACAAGAAAAAAACAGATTGGTTTATAACAAAGTTTTAGCTGAAGGAGAATTGGTTTACAACACCTTGAAAATTCCATACGGGAAAAAATTTGAAGTGCAATTATCAGACGGAACTTTGGTGCATTTAAATTCTGGAACCTTGTTTAAATATCCGGTTCAGTTTGTCAGAAACCAAAACAGACAAGTGTATTTAACTGGAGAAGCGTATTTTGAAGTAAGCAAAGACAAGAGTCATCCGTTTACGGTAAATGCTCAGGAAGTTAATGTTGAGGTTTTGGGAACTAAGTTCAATGTAGATTCTTATTCTAACAATCCTAGTACAGATGTTGTCTTGGTTGAAGGTAAAGTTTCGCTTTATAAGGAAGAGAAAACAAACCAAAATCAAGTTTATTTAGCGCCTGGTTTTAAAGGTTCTGCTCAAAAAGGACAAAACGAAATTAAAATCGAACAGGTTAATACCGATTATTATACTGATTGGATAAAAGGAAGTTTGGTGTTTAAAAATGCTTCGTTTGATGACATCATCAAAAAACTGGAACGCCAATACAACGTGACTTTCATCAACAGAAATAAAACACTCGGGAAAGAAATTTTTAACGCCCGTTTTGACAATGAACCGATTGAATCAGTCTTGAAATATTTCAGCGACAGTTACGCCATAGATTATAATATTGATAAGGATAAAATAACTATTAAGTAGTTAACAATTAATGATTTATAATTAAAAATTAAAGAAGCCTATGTAACAAAAATCCAAAATGAAAGGATCGTTATAAAAAAACCGGAAAATGCGCCAACATTTCCCGGTAGAGTACATGCGGTCAGTTAATTAACCAACCAACATTAAAAAACATTTTAAAAGTATGAAAAAACTATTGAACAGAATCAGGTTTGATAAGCCTTTTTTGAAATTTGATTTGAAAATGAAATTGACTACATTATTTCTGTTAACTGCATTGACTGTAATGCATGCTGGAACCACTTATTCTCAAAAAAATAAGATTTCTTTTAATGCCAGCAAAATGACCGTTGGCAAAGCGATTGAAAGACTTGAATATACTACGGACTACCGATTTGTTTACAACGTAAGATCTGTTGATTTGAACCGAATAATCGACGTAAATGGATACGAAACTTCAATCGAAGTTATTTTAAGCAAAATTTTTAATGATACCAGTACTGATTTTAAAGTATCTGGAAACCATATTATTCTGACGCCAAGAAAAATCTCTGCAGAAAAACCCGAAGAGAAAAAGCCTGTAGCAGATTTTATGGTAAAAGGGAGAGTAACAGATGAAAAAGGAATGCCTTTGGTAGGAGCAGCAGTTGCTGACAACGGTTCTGGAAGAGGTGCAAATACTGATTTTAATGGTGAATATCAGATTATTGCTGTAAGCAGCGAAACTACTTTAGCGTTTTCTTATTTAGGATATGTAAGACAAGAAATAAAGGTAGAAGGAAGAAGCGTTATTAATGTTGTTTTAAAAGAAGACGTGCAGGAATTGGAAGGCTTAGTCTTAAAAACAGGTTATCAGGATATTACAGAAGAAAAAGTAACAGGATCTTTTTCTAGTTTAAAAGCAAAAGATTTTCAAGAACAGCGTTTAAATAGTTTAGATAAAATTTTAGAAGGACGTATTGTTGGATATCAAGATGGAAGAATTCGTGGAACCACCTCTATGAATGGCGTAACAGCACCTTTATATGTTATTGATGGTTTTCCTGTTGAAAATACAAGATTAACTCCGTACAATACTATTGAAGAAAATCTTCCTAATTTAAACTTAGAAGATATTGAAACAATCACAGTTTTAAAAGATGCTGCCGCTTCGTCTATTTATGGTGCCCGCGCTGCAAATGGAGTGGTAGTCATTACAACCAAAAAAGCAAAAGCAGGAAAAACAAATATTTCTTTTTCAAGCAATTTAACGATAACGCCGTATCGAAATTACACAGAAAATCTTACGGATTCTGCTGATATTATTGGTTTAGAAAGAGGATGGGCAGAAGGAAACCCGAATTTGAAAACGGCTAATGCCTCAACTTATGCACAATCTTTACTAAATAATGCAGTATATACAAGTTTAGGAATGCAGACTATTTTAAATGGTTATGCAGGAAAAACTTCAATGGCAGAAATGAACAGTAGTTTAGATCAACTTGGTTCGCAAGGGTATAAATATTTTGATGATATTGCTAAATATGCAAAACGCGACCAGTATTTTTTGCAGCACAACCTTAGTTTAGGCAAAGCAACTGGAACTAATGCTTTTAATGCATCGATTACTTACAAAGACAATCAGCTTGAAGACAGATATTCTGAGAATCAGTCGGTAGGAATTAATTTGAAAAACTCAACACAAATTAACAGCTGGCTGTCTCTGGATTTAGGAACTTATACCAATTTTGGAAAAGGAGATACGCAGAGTTATTTTGCTAATACTCCTATGTTTAAATATCTACCATACAATCAGCTGGTAAATAACGACGGAACTAACTTTGTTTCTACAGCGGCATCTCGCTACAATAATTTCACGCTTAATTCTATGCAGACTTATGGTCTTTATAACATGGATATCACGCCAATGGATGAATTTAAAAGAAATCTTATTGAAAGCAAGAACTTCCTAAATAGAACCTTCGCCAAGTTTAATGTTAAATTTAGTAACGCCTTTACTTACAATGCCATGTTTCAGTACGAATTTGGTTCAGATCGTGCTAGTCAATTATTTGATAGAGACTCGTATTATGTAAGAAGCAAAGTAAATGGTATGGTCACAATTGCTAATAATAAAGCTGTTTACAATTTGCCTTACGGAGATATCATTAAAGAAACGAATCAGTATTCTAACGCTTATAATTTCCGTCAGCAGTTAAATTTCAATCAGACTTTTGCAGAGAAACATGACTTTTCTGCGATTGCAGGTATGGAAATTCGTCATTCTAAACAAGAATATAACGATAACACCCGCTATGGTTATGATGCACAGACTTTAGGTTTTGCTCCAATAAATCAAGCCGATTTACTAAAAGTATATGGAACAATTTTTAGCGGCTACATGTCACAAAACGAATTTTCATTAGAAAAAGAATTGCAAAACCGTTATGTTTCAGTTTATGGTACCGGAGGTTATACTTATGACAGAAGATATTCTCTTTCTGGAAGTGTTCGCTGGGATCGTTCAAACCTTTGGGGAACCGACAGCAAATACCAAAATAAACCAACTTGGTCTGCAGGAGCAGGATGGAACATCGATAAAGAATCATTTTTTGATGTTGCTTGGGTAGATGGTATTAAACTTCGTGCTTCTTATGGTATTGGCGGAAATATAGCCAAAGATTCAGCGCCGTATTTAACAGCGTATTACAATTCTAATTCAAATGTAGGAGGTAATCAAGGAACGGTAAGTAAAAGACCAAATCCAGAATTATCTTGGGAAAAAACAACTACTGCAGACATTGGTTTAGATTTTTCATTCTTCAAAAGCAGATTAAGCGGAACTGTCGATTTGTATAATAAAAAAGGAGAGGATTTACTAGCAAACACACAAGGAATTCCAACAGAAGGCTGGGGGTATTCTACTTACACCATAAACAATGGTGAAATGACCAACAAAGGTGTCGAAGTGAGTTTAAGAGGAACTATTGTCAAAACACCTTTATTCTCTTGGGATGCCTCAGTTTTGTATGCTTACAACAAAAACGAAGTAGATTATGTAAACGTAGAAGCACCTGTTTATTACCTGCAGCTGGATTATTCGCAAGCGTTTCCTAGAATAGGAAAAAGTTATAACACCATTTATGGTTACAAATGGGCAGGACTAAGTAATACAGGAGTTCCTCAAGTTTATGATGCATCAGGAACAGCAGTAAAATACAATCCAGGACAAATAAATGCTATTAAAGATTTTGGTTCTACAGTTCCAATGCATAGCGGTTCTTTCCATACTTCTGCCAATTATAAAAACTTTTCGCTTTCAGCACTTTTCATTTACGAGTTAGGACATAAAGTTAGAAATACCTTTCTGCCCATGTTAAATAATAATTACAACGGTGCAATGGGAGGTTATGTTACAGATATTACAGTAGTAAACAATCATATTGCCGATAGATGGATGAAACCTGGAGACGAAGCCTTTACAAATGTCCCAAGAGCGGTTTATGAATATGAACCAGAATTTAATTCAGATTCCCGTACCATTTATTCGTATGCCGATGTTAATATTTTGGATGCTTCAAATGTGAGATTAAGTAACATTTCGCTAGCCTATCAAATGCCAAGTTCAATTATTAAGAAAGTAAAATTAGACGGGGTACGTTTCAATCTCAACGCCGAAAATGTCTACACATTTGCAAAAAGTAGAGATGCCAAATACATGCTGGGCGGTTTTATATCTCCAAGCTTTGTTTTTGGTGTAAATGTTAATTTCTAATTTATAATAACTAGACGATGAAAAATATATATAAAAAAATAGCGTGTTTATTAGCTTTAGGATTAACTTTTGCTTCTTGCGAAAATTATTTAGACGATGTCCCTAAAGGATTTAAATCACCTACTACATTAGCAGATTATGAAGCTTTTTTGCGTGACGAATACACCAATCATAGAGTTGACATTACAGGAGCTTCGCAACTATTAAACGACCAATATGTAACTATTGCCACTTTATCAAGTAATAGATTATACAATGCGCTTTATTTGTGGGATGAAAATGCAGACCGAATTGCATTGAAAGTCTCAGATGAAACAACATACTATTCAGGTTACGCCGGTATTTCTACTTTTAATTTAATTATAGAAAATGCATTAAATACCACTAAAGCGACTGAAGCAGAAAAAAGAGTAGTTTGGGCAGAAGCAAAAATATTGCGCGCCATGAACTATTTTAATCTCGTTAATTTTTATGCCGATACGTATTTGGCTTCAACTGCTTCAACAAAACTATCAGTTCCTTTAATTACAAGTGCCAATATTAATGCACCAAGTAAGCAGGTCACAATTCAGGAAATGTATGATTTTATACTAAATGATGTTAAAGAAGCTTTACCTTATTTGTTGAAAGTTTCACAAACTCCTTTACACCCAAATTTAGGTGCAGGTTACGCATTTTATTCAAGAGTTTATCTTCAAATGAATAACTACACAGAAGCTTTAAAATATGCCGATTTAGCCTTGGCAGAAAACAATAAATTGTACGACTGGATTGGATATTACAATACCAATAAAGCCATAATTGATGTACCAAATTCGTATACGACCACAACATCGCCAATGAGCTACAATTATGTAGAAAACTACACGTATCGTCATGGTACTTTTAATAATTTAACAACAGAAAACAGTATTCCGATAGAGCGTGCACAACGTTTTGAAGCTGGAGATGCCCGTTTTATTTCTCGTTGGAAAATATATACTGTTGGAGCAGAAACCTATTACAGAAGAACCCTATCGGGAGCTTTCAACTTTGGTGGAATCACAACTGTTGAGGTTTATCTAATTAAAGCCGAATGTCTGGCTCGAGCAGGGCAAATTAGCGAGGCATTAGCTGTTTTAAATGCGGTTCGCAAAACTCGTATTCTTCCTTCATATTATCAAGACATTGCAACTACTGATAAAACAACTGCTTTAAACGCTATTTACAGAACAAAAAGGAATGAACTTATTAACACGCTGATTCCTTTTGCAGATGCACGTCGTTTAAATGCAGAAGGTATTTATAAAGTAAGTTTTACCAAAACGGTAAACGGAACTGCTTACACATTAAAATCAGATTCTCATTTATGGACAATGCCATTTCCACAAGGGGCAATAAAGAACCCAGGAAACGGAACAATCACACAAAATGTAGCCAAATAATAACTAAAAAGCTTCCTGATTAGAAACTCCGAAAGGGAAGCTTTTCTAAAAATATCAATCAAAAAATGAACGTCATTCAAAATAAAATAGTAGGATTTTGCCTTTGTTTGTTTATGGTTTCTATAAACGTTCAGGCACAAAAGAAAAAAAGCGCTTCAACAGCGGCTTCTTCATATACAATTGAAGGAAATATCACTGGTTTAGCCGACGGAACAACTGTAAAACTAATTCCAGGAGCAACACATTCTTCTGAACTGCCAGTTGCTGAAACGACATTAAAAGAGGGTAAATTTTCTTTCTCAGGAAAATTAAATGAACCTCGTTTTTTTTATGTTGTCTTTGGTAAAAGCAAAGGAAATATTTCTGTAATGGTCGAAAATTCAAAAATAAAAATAACAGCGGCTGGTACAGTTTCAGATCAGGAAAGTGAACGAATAACATTTAAAGACGTAACAATTACAGGTTCAAAATCACATGATTATTATAAAAAAGAAACTGCTTTTAAAGAAGATCTAGACAAAGATTACAAAGACTATCATGTTGGAATAGATGAATTGAGCAGTAAAGTAGGCAAAGCCAGAAAAGAAGGAAATAAAAAAGCCTTAGACTCAATTTACAATACAGAACAATGGAAAATATTTGAAGCTAAAGAAAAAGCATTTTTTACTAAAGTAGAAAAAACAACATTAGCTCTTATTGTAAAACATAAAGAAACATGGTGGGGACCATTTTTTATGATGACCAACTTCACCTATTTTACCCCGGATCAAAAAACATTGTACGATCAGTTTTCTGAAACGGCAAAGAAAAGTTACTACGGACAAATTTTAGATAAAGATTTGAATCCGAAATCCCTAATCGGAACAAGCATTGCCAATTTTACTTTAAAAGACAAAGACGGAAAATCATATGCCGCAAAAGACATTACAGCTGGAAAAAAGTACATTTTGGTTGATTTCTGGGCTTCCTGGTGCGGTCCATGCCGAAAAGAAATTCCAAATCTTAAAACAGCATACTCAGCTTATTCAGAAAAAGGATTTGAAATTTTAAGTATTTCAATTGATAAAGACGAAAAAGCGTGGCAGAAAGCAATAGGACAAGAAAACATGCAGTGGCATAACCTTTTAGACGATGATAAAGTAAGCAAAGCGTTTAATGTAAAAGCAATTCCAGCAACCTATTTAGTTGATAATAATGGTGTAATTATCAGCGATAATTTGAGAGGTGCAGAATTGGAAGCTAAGTTGAAAGAACTTCTGAAATCTTAATTTTAGTAGCAGTGACAGTTTTCAGTTTTGAAAACAACTTTCTCAAAGTTTCAAACTTTGACAAAGTTCTATAGCGAATACCATAAAAAAATATCGCAATCTAACGAACAAAAAAAATATAACATGAAAAGTAAAATTTTAAAATCTAGCCTATTTGCAGTAGCAATGGCGACGGCATTTGCTTCTTGCGCGAAGAAAGAAGGATATACAATCAACGGAAAAATTGCAGGACTGGATAAAGGCATGGTTTATTTGGAATATGCAGATGAAAAAGGAGAGAAGAAAATTATTGATTCTGCAAAGGTAAAAGAAGGTGCATTTTCTTTTACGGGAAAAACAGGAGAGCCATTGTTCCATACCGTTAAAATTAAAGGGCAAGAATACGGAGCATATTTTCTTTTAGATAATGAAGACATTACGATTGAAGCAAAAAAAGATTCTGTTTTTAAAGCAAAAGTAACCGGAGCTACGCAAAACGGATTCTACAAATCATATTATGATAACGAATTCAAAAAAATACAAGCAGTTGCAGGTCCTATTTACAAATTATCTGATTCGCTGACACAAGGAGGTAAAGTAAAATTGACTCCAGAACAGCAAACTATGATGGATAAAAAATGGAAAGATCTTGGCACTTTCGCGGATGATTTGACCGATAAATTCATTAGAAAAAATAAAGACAATTTAGGTGGAGCATTGGTAATACAAGACAGAATTGTGTCCTACGGAACTCCGGAAAAAGTAAAGGAATATTACGGAATTTTATCTCCGGAAATTCAAAAATCATTTTACGGAAAAAAATTAAAAGCATCAATCGATCTGAACGAAAAAACAGCAATTGGCTCTCCGGCTTTAGATTTTTCTCAAACGGACGTAAACGGAAAAGTAGTGAAATTATCAGATTACAAAGGAAAATATGTTTTAGTAGATTTCTGGGCAAGCTGGTGCGGTCCATGCCGAAAAGAAAATCCAAACGTAGTTGCGGCGTACAAAACGTATCATGACAAAGGATTTGATGTTTTGGGAGTTTCTTTAGACGACAAGAAGAAACTTTGGGAAAAAGCAATCGAGAAAGACGGTTTAACATGGACACATGTTTCAGACTTAAAGGGATGGCAGAACGAAGCAGCTGTTTTATACGGTGTAAAAATGGTTCCAACCAACTACTTAATTGGACCTGACGGAAAAATCGTGGCTAAAAACCTTAGAGAAGCTGAATTGCAGTCTAAATTAAAAGAAATTTTCAGCAAGTCTTAAATTCAAATATACAGTTCAACTTTGTCAAAGTTTCAAACTTTGACAAAGTTACTTCAAGATAAAAATTCTCAAAAAAAAATGAAAAAATACATCTTTCTGGGCTATTGCTCATTAGCTTTCTGCGCCCTTATGTCAGCACAGGAAAAATCGGTTAACTTCAAGAAAATAAAAGAATTAGGAGGAATCGAAGAATATTTATATCAGCCAAACGGAATGAACGTTTTGCTTTTGCAGGACAATGCTTCGCCAGTTGCAACCGTACAAATTGTATATCGCGTAGGTTCTAAACACGAAGTTTTAGGAAACACAGGATCAACACACCTTTTAGAACATTTAATGTTTAAAGGAACGCCGACTTTCAATAAGAAAAACGGAAGCACCATTACCGATGTTCTGCAAAATACAGGAGCACAGTTGAATGCGACAACTTGGTACGATCGTACAAATTATTTTGAAACGCTGCCAAGCGATAAAATCGAATTGGCAATTCAGATCGAAGCCGACAGAATGCGTAATTCTTTATTATTGAAAGAAGATAAAGAAGCCGAAATGACCGTAGTTCGTAACGAATTTGAAAGAGGCGAAAACAATCCGAATAGTTTATTAGACAAAGAAATCTGGGCTGCGGCTTACATTGCTCATCCGTATCACCATTCCACAATCGGTTGGAAATCGGACATAGAAAAAGCTCCGATTGAAGTATTGCGAAATTTCTACAATACGTATTATTGGCCAGATAATGCAACTTTAACCATTATTGGAGATTTCAAAAAAGAGAATGTTTTTGAATTGATTGAAAAGTATTTCGGGAAAATTGCAAAAGCGCCAAATGCAATTCCTCAGCCTTATACCGAAGAGCCTCAGCAATATGGTGCACGTAAAATTACAGTAAGAAAACCAGGAGAATCGGGCGTTGTAAACAAAGCCTATAAAATTCCAGGCGCTTTACACGAAGATTTTCCTGCGTTGAATATTTTGGCTCAGATTATTGGTGTTGGCCCTTCAGCGATTTTAAACAAAACTTTCGTTGATACGCGTTTAGGAATTTATACTTATGCAAGCGCATCAAACTTTAAAGAGGTCGGGCTTTTCACCATTGGCGTTGGTTTTCCAGCAACTTCAAAGCACGAAGACATCGATGCTAAAATCGGCGAAGTTGTAGCTAAAATTCAAAAAGAGGGTGTGACTCAGGACGAAGTAAATAGAGTTGTGGCCAAAATCAGTGCGCAGACTATTTTAGCACGCGACGGTTCTGGTGTGATTGCATCGGCATTAAATGAATCGATTGCAGCTGGCGACTGGACAGATTATATTACAGGAGTTGACCGACTAAAAAAAGTAACTCCCGCAGATGTTCTGCGCGTGGCAAATAAATATCTGGTTGATGATCAAAGCACAACAGGATATTTTATTCCGAAACAATCTGGAAATCAAAATAATGATTCAGCGAAAGCGAATAATTATATGCCAGAAAATGGTCCGTTTTATTACAGACATTCAGATGAAGGACATATTCATGAGGAAACTTCATCCGCTCCAGCTTTAGTAAAAAATACAACAGAAGAAATTGCTAGTGCAGAAACTTTAATAGAGAAATCAGCTTCGGCTTTTAAAAGAGAAAAAATATCCGGAATCGATGTGGTTTCAGTAAAAACTTCGGCAAAAGATTTCGTGACAGTTGCAGCAAGCATTTCGTTAGGAAATTATGCAAGTGAAACTAAAAATGATGTTATTCCGGCATTAACAGCATCAATGTTGTCAAAAGGAACAACATTCAATGACAAGTTTAAATTCTCAGAAAAATTGCAAAAATTGGGCGTTACATTAAATGTAAATGCATCAACATTTAAAATCAATATCGGATTTAAATGTTTAAAAAAAGACTTAGATCAGGTAATCGCTTTATTGGCTGAAGAATTGAGAAATCCGTTGTTTGATGTTAAAGAATTCGAAAACTTGAAACAGCAGTTTATTGGAAATACACAACAGGATTTGAACGATCCGGGCGAAAGAGGAAGCATTGCTTTATCTCAGGCGATTTATCCGAAAGGGAATCCAAATTACAGCCTGAGCGTAGAAGACAACATTGCGAATATCAAAAATGCAACTTTAGACGAAGTAAAAGCTTTCCACAAAAAATATTTCGGGACAGCTTCAATGCGTCTGGTAATTGTGGGCGATACTGATGGAGCCAGCCTAAGTTCTTCTCTAAAAAGATCATTCAAAAACTGGAATGGCGGCGTTACAGAAAAACTGAAATTTGAAGAAGCTTCAAAATCTCCGGCAAAAACACAAGTGGTAACCATTCCAGAAAAACCAAGTGCCGAATTGTATATCGGACAGTTTACAGGTTTAAAAAGGGCCGATGCCGACTATATTCCGTTTTACATCGGAAATTACACTTTAGGAGCAGGTTTCGCGGGGCGCCTTATGCAGACGGTTCGTGATAATGACGGTTTGACTTACAGCATTTCTTCAGGTGTAGGCGGAAATATCGAAACGGGAGGATACTGGTACGTAAATGCTTCTTTTAACCCAAATTTATTTCAAAAAGGTCTTGATGCGACAATGGTTCAGGTTGAGAAATGGGTAAAAAACGGAATCACAGCCGAAGAATTGGAAAACAAGAAAACCAATTTAATAGGAAGTTTTAAAGTGGGAATGTCAACCACAAACGGAATGGCAAGAACGATTTTAAGTTTCATCGAAAGAGGGTTAGAGCCAAGTTACATCGATCAATATCCAAAAGATATCGAAAAAACAACCTTGCAGCAGGTAAACGACGCGATCAAAAAATACATTCAGCTGGATAAAATGATTATCATTAAAGCCGGTTCTCTTGATAAATAAATTGCATTCGCAGTTACAGGTTTCAGTCTTACGAATTCAACTTTGTCAAAGTTTCAAACCTTGGCAAAGTCCTCTGTAGTGACTAAGGCTTAAAAACTGCGACTGAAAACTTAATTTTAATAGTCGTCTTTCATTATTTCATTTTAGAATCTGAATTAGTAAGCCATTTTCTATGAAAGACCAAAAGAGCTGTTTTTGCCAACAGCTCTTTTTTAAACCTATAAACTATAAACAATGAAAAACATCATCATAACATTGCTGTCGCTTTTTTCTGCAAGTGCGTTTGCGCAAATGTACAATCCAGTAAAGTGGAGTACATCCGTAGAAAAAATTTCAGAGAAAGAATATATTTTAAAAGCGAAGGCCGTAATTCAATCTGGCTGGCATCTGTACGGACAATATATTGAAGAAGGCGGGCCTTCGCCAACGGCTTTTACCTTTAAAAATCAGCCGCATAATTTCGAATTAATCGGAAAAACAACTGAAGATAAAGGGCACGAAACAGTGGATAAAATCTTCGATATGAAAATCAAATATTTTGAAGATAAAGCGCTTTTCACTCAAAAAATCAAATTCATTTCAGACAATATTTCAAATGTTGCGGCTGAAGTTGATTTTATGGTTTGCGATGACAGCAATTGTTTGCCGCCCTCTGCAGAAGAATTGGCTTTTAAAATTCCGACTGGGAAGAAATTGGCTTCCGCCGAGGAAACTGCAGCAGTAAAACAAGATTCTATAATTACGGAAGAAAAAACTGTTTCTAAGACCGGAGAGAAAAAATCACAAGGAGAAATTACAGCTTCACCAAAGAAAACCCGATCGAGAGGACTGCTAACGATTTTTATTTTAGCTTTTTTATCTGGCTTTGCTGCTTTGCTGACGCCTTGCGTTTTCCCGATGATTCCGATGACGGTAAGTTTTTTTACCAAACAAAGCAAAAGCAAAGCGGCTGGAATTAGAAATGCCATGATTTACGGAATTTCAATCGTAATTATTTATGTTCTATTAGGTTCAATCGTAACGGCAGTTTTTGGTGCCGATTCGCTGAATGCGCTCTCAACAAACGTTTGGTTTAATTTAGTTTTCTTTATTTTACTGGTTGTTTTCGCCTGTTCGTTTTTGGGTGCTTTCGAAATAGTATTGCCAAGTTCATTAGCCAGCAAAGTCGATTCGCAAGCCGATAGAGGAGGGCTGATCGGGATTTTCTTTATGGCTTTGGCTTTAGCCATCGTATCATTTTCTTGCACAGGTCCGATTGTAGGAACATTATTGGTTGAAGCGGCCTCAAAAGGCGGCATTGCGCCAATTGTTGGAATGTTAGGATTTTCTATTGCCATTGCATTGCCGTTTTCTTTATTTGCAGCTTTCCCGGGATGGTTAAACGCACTGCCAAAATCAGGCGGATGGCTCAATACGGTAAAAGTGGTTTTAGGATTTTTAGAATTGGCTTTGGCTTTCAAATTTTTATCCAATGCCGATTTAGTTTTGCAATTGCATTGGCTGGAAAGAGAAGTTTTTTTAGCAATTTGGATTGCCGTTTTCGGAATGCTGGCTTTTTATTTATTCGGAAAAATTACGTTGCCTCATGATTCGCCTTTAAATCATATTTCAGTTGGAAGATTAGGTTTCGGATTGATTGTTTTAAGCTTCACCATTTATTTAATTCCAGGACTTTGGGGCGCTCCGCTAAAATTAATCAGCGGATTTCCACCTCCAATGCAATACAGCGAATCAACAAACGGACTTGGAGTTTCGGGCAATTCAGAATTGAAAATAACAGGTCCGCTACCGGCAGAGGCGGAACACGGTCCGCAGAATATTATCACTTTTCACGATTACGATAAAGGAATGGATTACGCTAAAAAAGCAGAAAAACCAGTTTTATTAGATTTTACAGGATATGCCTGCGTAAACTGCCGAAAAATGGAAGAATTGGTTTGGTCGGATCCGAAAGTTTTAGGCGTTTTAAACAATGATGTCGTTTTGATTTCGCTTTATGTGGACGATAAAAAAGAACTTCCTGAAAACGAACAATACATTTCTGAAACAACTGGAAAAAAAATCAAAACCATTGGAAACAAATGGAGCGATTTACAGATAAAAACCTACAAAGCAAATGCGCAGCCGTTTTATGTAATTGTGGATCACAAAAGCAATTCTTTAACAGAAACTTCAGCCTACAATCCTGATGTCAAAGAATATTACAATTGGCTGCAAAGCGGAATTAAAAACTTCAAAAAGTAAAATGCCTTAAGATATAAATGAAATGGACACTATTTTGAAAACAAAGCCAAGCGAACTGGAAAAATATTTTTCTGAATTCAGAGAAAATACAATTGGCGCCAACCATACTTTCGAATCGATTTACGGACCGCAAAAAGTTCTTTATGCAGACTGGATTGCCAGCGGAAGATTATATTTTCCTATCGAAGATATTATGCTTCGAAAAATAGGCCCAATGATTGCCAATACGCATTCGTTTTCCAGCCAGACGGGAAAAGCTTCAACGTATGCGTATCAATATGCGAGAGAATTGATCAAAAGACATGTGAATGCATCCGAATCAGACTGTCTCGTAGCGGCCGGAACTGGAATGACGGCTGCTTTAAACAAATTACAGCGTATTATGGGGCTGCGTTCCAAAGACAATATTTTTAATGTAGAAATCAACTTTGATGATGAAAGGCCGGTTGTTTTTATTACACACATGGAGCATCATTCTAATCAGGTTCCATGGTACGAAACCATAGCCGACGTTGTGGTTTTGCCCTGTGGAAAAGACAATGTGGCCGACCCAAAAATATTGGCAGAAGAAATCAAAAAATACAAAAACAGAACGCTTAAAATTGGGTCATTTACAGCGTGTTCCAACGTAACGGGAATCATCACGCCATATCATGAATTAGCCAGAATAATGCATCAGAATAATGGTTATTGTTTTGTTGATTTTGCAGCGTCGGCGCCGTATGTTCAAATCGATATGCATCCTGAAGATCCAGAAGAGGAATTGGATGCGATTTTCTTTTCTCCTCATAAATTTTTAGGCGGACCCGGAACTTGCGGGATTTTAGTTTTCAATGAAAAATTATACAGATCTGATTTTCCGGATAATCCGGGAGGAGGAAATGTAAAATTTACCAATCCCTGGGGCGGCTATCATTACAGCGATGAGATCGAGACTAAAGAAGATGGAGGAACTCCTGGGTTTCTGCAAGTCATGCGTACAGCTCTGTGTCTGGAATTAAAAGATAAGATGAATGTTCAAAAAATGAAAGACAGAGAAAGGGAACTGCTGGATCTTTGTTTTTCGGAACTGCAAAAAATAAAAGGATTGACGATTCTGGGAGATTTAAAAACAGAAAGAATCGGGTGCGTTTCGTTTACGGTAGAGAATATTCATTACAATTTGATCGTCAGATTATTGAATGACCGTTTTGGAATTCAGGTGCGTGGAGGCTGGTCGTGCGCCAGTACGTATGCCCATTATCTTTTTAACATTGACGAAGAAAAATCAACAGAAATCACCAGCGGAATCCTTCAGAAAAATTTAACTAAAAAACCTGGCTGGGTAAGGATTTCAATTCATCCAACAATGAAAAATGAAGAACTGTTCTTTATCTGTAAAGCTGTTGAACAAATCATTTTAAACATTAAGGAATGGCAGCAGGCATATCAGTACGATCCTATAACAAATGAATTTAATTATCTTCTGTTTAGAGAAACTATTGAAGACGATGTAAAAGTATGGTTTTCAGTGTGAAATGGTAATGTTTCATTTCGATACTGTTTCAAAGTTGGTAGTGTTACAGATTAGGTGTTTTGATAATATGTCCATATAACTAACTGAAAAGAATATTAAAATTAAATTATTGAATAGAAAAGAAACGGCCAGCTGGTCGTCTCTTTCGTTTTTTGTCTTTTAATAAGCCTCAAAATGCTTTTGCCTTACCTTAATGTTTCAAATTAGGTCATGAAAATAAAATGTAATTTTTGCAATGGTAATGCATAAAGAATGGATTTCAATCTAACGGTAATCAGCGTTATAAATGTACTATTTGTCAAAAACGACCGCAGATTAAATATAGGTATAACGCTTACAAAGGAGATACCAATCAGGAGATAGTGCTGTTGACCAAAGAAGGTTTGGGAATAAGGAGTACGGCAAGAATACTGAAAATATCAACGACAACTTGAAAAGAATTGTCTGCATTGCGAGGAATATAGCCAGACCAATTGTCAGCAGAGGCAAAACTTACGAAGTAGATGAACTGTGCACTTATATCAGACACAAGAAAAATAATATCTGGCTGGTTTATGCTCTGGAAAAGAATTCTAAAAGTGTGGATAGTTTTAATGTAGGCAAACGGACTAATAAAATTCTGAATCGTGCTTTGGAAACTCTGAAATTGGCAGAAGCAAAAAAGATATTTACAGACAAATTAAAAAACTACAGGTATTTGATTGATAAGAAAATGCATTCAGTAAAACGTTTCGGGACAAATCATATTGAAAGAAAGAATCTGACACTGAGAACACATCTGAAAAGGCTCAACAGACGTACAATCTGTTTTAGCAGAAGTTTAGCTGTTTTTACTGCTGTTTTGAAGATTTATTTTTGGATTTGAATTTGAGTCTTTTATTTGACTAAACAGGACTCGAACCAATTTTCCCTGAAAACACTGGTGGTTTTTATTTAAAAAAAATGAAACGAGATTTTTCGAACCACAAAAAAAGCCTAAGAAATCTAGATTTCTCAGGCTTTACCTTTTTTATAGTAGCGGGAAACATTCAAATATCTAACCACATTATAGCAGATTATTATGCGATTTTTACATTAGTATCGTAAAGCAATATTTTAAAACTAATATAAATCATTTGGTTCAAATCCCGTCAAGGCCAAATATACACTTTATAACCCCATCGCCATCTTTTGGTTTCTGGCAGGAGTCCCATAAAATTATTATCGGAAATGAAGGTAGAATACTTCTGCAAGTTTAAATCTAATTGCTAAGTTAAAGAATAAGCCATAACTTGATTTTAACCTTTCCCTTTTCGACAGGAAATGGCCTATTGCGTTAATGATGATGCTATTTTTTAATTTTAAGACTACAAAAAAGATCAGAAATGAGGAATTCCGTAAAGAAATTACAAATTCCTTTTGTTTATTTGCGCCCGAAATTTTAACTAAGCATTAACAGTTGTATGTTAAGACAGAATTACACTAAATGATCTGGAGAATCAGCCATTTTTAAATTCTAATTGTTTAATCGAATAGATATGACTCATCTTTAATAAGGGGTGTTGAGTGCCGATATCTACGAATCATGTAAATTAGGTTTTAAAATAAATGATTATAACTACATTAAAGAATAATATATAAAAAGAAAAAAAATGATCAGATTATCTAAGCTTTTAATTATTATAGTTGTTTTGAATTGCAAGAATCTCAAAGCGCAGGGAATTATTACTTCTCCGGATAGTAGCGTAAATGCTATTTATTCGTCTTCTAATGTAATTCCTAAAACGGAGACAGGAACTGCAACTTGGACTTCAACCAATGCTTACTGGGCTTCACCTCTTATTTATAGATCGAGACGCTTTCCGGATAATGGCACAGGAGCTTTTCCTTTTAATGAATATGGGGAGTTGATGATTCAGGGAACTTCTCATGAAGCTATCGGTAATTCATATAATAAAGGAATCAGTTTTTTAACATGGGACGGGTCAAGTGCATCAGCGCAAATAAGAATGAGGGTTTCTCCAACGGGCAATATTGGCATTGGAACAGCAAATCCGACAGCAAATTTAGAAATAAATTCTCCTGCCCTAACAGCTGCGTCAGAAACATTGCTAAAATTAAGTGTCAGCGATGCTTCCCAAGATTATATAAGAATAGCAAATGGAACATTTGCAAATGGACAGTTTGTACCAACTTTAAACGGATACCGCACTTCAGACAATAAAGCGTCTCTTTATTTAACGGCAACAACCGAACCCAGTATGGACAACGGAAGTTTTCCCCTTATGACTTTTGATTCGCGAACCTCTGGTGCGGCAATAATTGGCAGACCTTTATTTTCTTGGGATTCATATGGGAATAGAAAAATGACTTTAAATGCAAACGGAAGTTTAGGGATTGGAACTGCCACAACCGGATCACATAAATTGGCTGTTGAAGGGTCAATTGGAGCTAGAGAAATAAAAGTAACAGCATCTGGCTGGGCTGATTTTGTTTTTAAAAAAAATTATGACCTGCCAACGCTTGCTGACGTTGAAAAGCATATTTCTGAAAAAGGACATTTAGAAAATATTCCAAGTGAAGAAGAAGTTTTAAAAAACGGAATTAATTTGGGAGAAATGAATGCGAAACTTTTGCAGAAGATTGAAGAACTGACTTTGTATATGATTGAACAGAATAAACGTTTGGAAAATGTTGAAAAAGAGAATAAAGACCTAAGAAAAATTATAAATACTGCAACAAATAAAGTAAAATAAAAAAACAACTGCAATTAATTTATTGTATGAAAAAGAAAATATTATTGATGGCATTCTTTTTTGTGGCTCAAATTGTTTTTAGCCAAGAAGGAGGCAGACGTTTTTTTACCAAAATTTTTAGTGTTAACGATGCTACTAAACTAGAGTTAAAGGATGATCTTAACCAGGCTTTAAATGCAGAAAATATTTATAAGGTACAGTTAGTCACTACGGGAACAGGGACAAAAACGGGTGCTGAATACATTGTTTGGTATGATGCAACTGCCAAATGGCAGATTAGGGCTGTTAATTTGGCTGGCAATTCTTCAAATCATCCTTTGCTGATAGTCGAAAATGATGCGGTGATGGTTTATACTAAGCATACGACTAAATACAGTGTCCGTGCATTTGTTGAAGAAATAATAGCAATAGAGAATGATGTCAGGCCATCTATTTTTGGAGCCGCATTCCATTGGCAGAGAGACGGTGACTTTTTGTACTATGGCGGAAATGTCGGGATAGGGACAACAAGCGCAAAAAACAAATTAGATGTCAACGGTACAATCCATTCCAAAGAAGTAAAAGTTGATATGGATGGCTGGTCAGATTTTGTATTCAAAAAAGACTATGATTTGCCAACATTGGAAGAAGTTGAAAAACATATTGCAGAAAAAGGACATTTAGAAAACATTCCAAGTGAAGAAGAGGTTTTGAAAAAGGGAATCAATCTGGGAGATATGAATGCTAAGCTTTTGCAAAAGATAGAAGAATTGACTTTGTATATGATTGAGATGAAAAAAGAGAATGAACAAATGAAGAAAACAAATGAAGAAATAAAGAATGAGAATAGGAGAATTAAGAGAAATCAAGAACTGTTAGAGAAACAAATCGCAACCTTAAAAAATCGATAATATTATGAAGAAGTTCATTTGCATTTTGCTGATTTTAACCTTTCAGTTAGATTTTGCTCAAAATACATTTCCTTTTCCCGAAAACAATAATGTTGGTATTGGGACTGTAAATCCTATAAGTAAATTAACGATCAGCGGTTCTCTTACGATAAATGGAGGATTGAATAACACAATTTCTCGACCACTTGTTGCGGCAACTACTTTAGCAAATGGAGAAATTAGAGGTTACAGTAATGCTGGAAACGGAGCTGATGATGGATTTTTACGATTATCAGCCGGAGGGGGAACAAATCCTATAAAGTCCTTTATTGATTTGTCTGGCTATTCGACTATTCCAGACATGATGGGTAATATTGTTTTCGGGACTTATGGAGCCGAGAGAATGCGCATTGTTTCAAATGGAAATGTTGGGATAGGTACAACTTCACCTTTTGGTAAATTAGATGTTGTAGGCTCTAAAACTTCTACATATACATCAAGTTTAAATTCGCCTACTTATGACTTTTTAAGAATTGCAAATATTCATGGAGCGGGAGGTTCGGATCAATACTCTGCTTTAGCATTAAGTGTAAGTGGAAATACAGGAGCTAATAATGCTTACGTAAATTTAGCAGTTATACAACCTGTCGCGGGAAACTCTAATAGTGAATTTGCTCTCGCAGTTAGACAACCCAGCGGGGTAATGAATGAAGTTATAAGAGCTAAATCAGATGGCAAAATTGGTATTGGAACTTCAAACCCTATTTCTAAACTTACAGTTGCAGGGGACATACATTCCCGTGAAGTAAGAGTAAGCGTCGATGCCGGAGCAGATTTTGTTTTCGAACACAATTACAATTTACCTTCCCTGGATGCTGTTACCAAATACATCAAAGAAAATAAACATTTACCTGAAATTGCTTCAGCTGATGAAATGAAAAAAGAGGGTATTAATTTATCTGAGATGAATATAAAGCTTTTGCAGAAAATTGAAGAATTGACCCTTTATGTGATTGAGCAATCAAAGGAGATAAAAGCATTAAAGAAAGAAAACGAATCCTTTAAAACTTTATTAGAAAAGTTTTCTAAAATCGAAAATCACTTAAAAAACAAAAAATAATAATGAAAAAAATAGCACTTTTTTTAGCAACTATTTTAACAGCATCATTGAGCTTTGGTCAATCAGTTACAGGGACAGGAACTTTAAATAAAATACCTAGATTTATAAGTAGTGGTGTAATAGGTGATAGTAATATAGCTGATAGTAACACAGCTGTTGGAATTGCCGCACCATCCTCAATTGCAAATACTTTAACTGTAAATAATACATCTTATTCTTCTTTAGATGTTAACGGGACTGTATCAGTTGGATTAGGGTTTGCAAACCATATTGGTGCCAAGATTGAAGGTTTTAAACAAACTGTTAATACAACTGGGTTAAAATTATATACTGAAGTTGGTTTTAATAACCCATTTTTAGCTATGACTATTTTAGCTAATGGTAATATTGGTATCGGTGGTCAAACTTCAATCTTAAATAAATTTGAGGTTAAAGTTCCAACGAGTACAGGTCTGTCAGGTGTTGACGGTATAGCAGTACACGATGGAGCAGTTAACAGAATGACTGTAAATTTAGGTATTAATACGGTAGGTGAATATTCATGGATTCAATCATCAAAAGGTGGTATTGGTTATAAAAGCTTATCGATTAATCCTTATGGTGGTAATGTAGGTATTGGAACAACTACACCAATTGGAAAACTAGATATCGTAGTAGGTACAGTAAACACATTTAACCCTGCAATTCAGGCAGATGGTTCCATTTCTATACTGAATGCAGGTGCGGGTGTTGCTATTCCTGCTTTTGTGGGAAAATCAGTTAGTGGTACAGGATTATATCATTATGCAACTACACTAGATACCAATCCGGCAACTGATATGCATTTTAATGTAAGAACTACAGCAAATGGAGATTTTACAACTCTTACTAACTCAGCATTTAGATTCTCAAGATTTGCAACAGTATTGCTCGATATCAAAAGAAATGGGAGAATCGGCATTGGTACATCGAATCCTGCGGGTGCCTTACATGTGGTGGATGCCGAAGGAGGATTCTTTTTTGATGGCTTAAACACTGAATATAACAGAATTAAATCAACAGCGGTTGCTCCGGTCACTCCAAAACCATTGCTAATTAGCGCACAATTATCAGGAACCACTCCTGATATCTACATTAATACGTCTGGAAATGTAGGTGTAGGAACAATGAATCCTACTTCCAAATTTACTGTTGCAGGCAACATTAATTCACGCGAGGTTAAAGTAACGGTAGATGCGGGTGCCGATTTTGTTTTTGAAAACAATTACAGTTTGCCTTCTCTGGATGCTGTTGCTAAATACATCAAAGAATATAAGCATTTACCTGAAATTGCCTCTGCTGAAGAAATGAAAAAAGAAGGAATCAATTTATCTGAGATGAATATAAAACTTTTGCAGAAAATTGAAGAGCTAACGCTTTATATCATCGATCAGGATAAGAAAACGGAACAATTAAAAAATATTATATCGGAACAAGATAAACGCTTAGAAAAACTTGAAAATAAAAAATGAGAAAACTAATTACACTTCTATTGCTTGGGTTCTGGGTAATGTATCAGATGTGTTGATGGTTAATTATTGTATCTACCATTTGCAGAAAATCAAATATTTATATTAATATCGCATAAAAATTAAAACAGCCTTTGGGCTGTTTTTTTATTTTATAAAGCCTTAAATCGAAAAAAAATGGAGTCAAACCAGACTAGGTGTTACAGATGTGTTGGTGCTATTCGAAAGATGATAAAATATGGAAAGACAAAGTCTGGTAAGCAAAGATATATTTGTAGAAAATGCGGGAAAACCAGAGTTGAAAAGTATGTATATCTGGCTTATAAGGCAGAGATAAACCAGAATATTATTCAATTAACTAAAGAGGGTTTAGGGATAAGAAGTACTGCAAGATTATTAAAAATTTCAACGACAACATTGTTGAAAAGAATTGTATCAATCGCCAGAAAAATTAATCAGCCAATTATATGCAAAGGCAAAACTTATGAAGTCGATGAGCTGTGTACTTATATCAGACACAAGAAAAATTATATCTGGTTGGTTTATGCATTGGACAAGAATTCTAAAACAGTTGTGAGTTTTAATGTTGGCAAACGAACCAATAGAACGCTTAACCGTGTTCTGGAAACTTTAAAATTATCTGACGCTAAGAAGATATTTACGGACAGACTTAAAAACTACAGGTATTTGATTGATAAGAAAATGCATTCAGTAAAACGTTTCGGGACAAATCATATTGAAAGAAAGAATCTGACACTGAGAACACATCTGAAAAGGCTCAACAGACGTACAATCTGTTTTAGCAGAAGTTTAGCTGTTTTTACTGCTGTTTTGAAGATTTATTTTTGGATTTGAATTTGAGTCTTTTATTTGACTAAACAGGACTCGAACCAATTTTCCCTGAAAACACTGGTGGTTTTTATTTTAAAAAAATGAAACGAGATTTTTCGAACCACAAAAAAAAGCCTAAGAAATCTAGATTTCTCAGACTTTACCTTTTTTATAGTAGCCCTAAAGGGACAATTCTCGAACCATTTTGCAGATGATTTAAATAAAATAAATATCAAACAATATTAAATTATTCAGTTCAAATCCCATGAAGGCCACATTAAAAACTAAAGTGTAAAAGATTAATACTTGTTCAAACTTTTAAATTCTAGCGACCTTGACGGTACAGAATTCGAACCATTTAATGTACGATTTGAAGATTTTTAATGATGTTTAATTTTTTGATTCGACTTTAATATAACTATTGATTAATCGTGTTTGTGCTGATTCAATAAAGCAGCAAGTCCACTGAATTTTATACCATGTCAGCACGAATAGCATTCAACGAATTAAAAGTTCATTTGATTATTTATAAGTTTATTATTATATATTTGATAATAAATAAATCCTGACCCTTGTCAGACATATCTACCCAATTTTGGGTGATAAGTCTGATGTTGTCAGTAGTATATTCAATTTAGTGGTAATTAACATAAATTTAGTGGTTACATTAATCAATTTAAAATCTAACGAAAAATAAGTAAATATAAAATCATGAAATTATTTTTGACTTGTCTTTTATTTTTTGTTGCTAAAACTCAAACAGACAGTTTTACATATGAAGATGTAATTGGAAACAAGATTACAATTGAAGGGGAATTACCCGAAAAAATAGATTCGACATTTTTGAAATCTGAACTAAATAGTACTTGCTTTTTAGGAAACGACTATCCTAAAACTAATTATCACATTTATATATCAAAAATTAAAAAAATCAAAAAAGATATTTATTATCTAAATAGTATAATAAAGACGGTTAAAGAAAATAATAATGAAGAATTAATTTTAGAAGATATTTCAAGAAGTGTTTATGAAATTAAAACCGTAAAAGTTGATGGACAATTAAAAATACAAACTGTAAATTATCAATATAGTGAAAATGCAAAAGGTAATTATGTAAGGTTACCCCAACTCATTAATACTGTTAAAAAATAACTCTAAAGAATTTGGCATTACGTAAATTCAATAACTACCGCTAACAGCTACTAAAACGGATTTGGACAATTGGCTTAAGGCAAAAATGGATTTGTATTTGGGATGATTGGGCGTAATTTATTTTCAAGGATTCTGTAGTTCTACAACATAGTTCACGCAATTGACTACAATAGAACTTAACGGGACTCGAACCAATTTTTCCCGAAAATACAGGTGTTTTATATTTGATAAGAAATATTATAAGATTTTTCGAATCATAAAAAAAGCCTGAGAAATCTAGATTTCTCAGGCTTTTACTTTAAAGTAGTAGCCCTAACGGGACAATTCTCGAACCGTTTTCAAGATGATTTGAATAAAATAAATCTCATTTGGTAACCTTTTTATTATGATTAGCTTAGCAAATAGGAATATTTTAATTAGAATTGTTCTCTGTAATCCTAAGTCAAAAGGTTTTAAAGAATTCTTTTCCAATGCATAAACCAGCCAGATATAATTTGTCTTGTGTCTAATGTAAGTACACAGCTCATCAACTTCAGACGTTTTGCCTCTGCTGATAATCGGCTTAACAATGTTTCTGGCAATTAAGATGATTCTTTTCATTAGTGTTGTCGTTGATATTTTCAATATTCTTGCTGTGCTTCTTATTCCTACACCTTCTCTTTGGTTAATTGGATAATATTCTGATTTATCTCTGCCTTATAAGCCAGATATGCATAATTTTCAACTCTAGTTTTCCCGCATGCTCTGCAAACATAACTTTGATTACCTGACTTTGTTTTTCCATATTTTATCATCTTTCGAATAGCACCAACACATCTGTAACACCTAGTCTGGTTTGACTCCATTTTTTTCGATTTAAGGCATTATAAAATAAAAAAACAGCCCAAAGGCTGTTTTAAATTTTATGCGATATTAGTATAAATATCTGATTTTCTGTAAATGTTTAGATACAATAATTAACTACCAACACATCTGATACATTACCGAATTTTCGCTTAAGACATCGATGGTATCGATTGGAACAGCTACACAATTTTACAGTACGGGGAGGTAACTTGACATTAAAATCTCGGTATCTGGCATCAAAACAGCCGATACAGGGAGGGAGGATGCTCTGAGTGATATTTTTCAAAACTTTTGAGATTAATTAGCAGTTGCAGGCTAACTTGGAATCTATTTTAACAGTTTGGTACACTTTGAAACGCTATAAAAGCAAAAGCCACTCCGATAGGAATGGCTTTACTACACTCAACTTATTTTAGATACATTCCAAAATTATTTACCTGTATTAGTTTTTAATAATTTTCCTTTTTGGTCAAGAATCCAATAAATACTATTGTCAATCATGATAGATTTCTTTTTGAACCCATATAATTCAGGATTTTTTTCTCTTTCCTCAATACTAGGAATAGGAATTTCTTCATAAGAATTCTTTGTTACTTCCATAGAAATGATTGGTTTGCCATCTTTCATTTCTGAATAAAATAGATAATCAGTGTCAAAAATTATCGGATATAATTTATCGTTTACAAATAACTTTCTATCAGTTCTTAAAAAATCATTTCCATTAGAACTAATTAAATGAAATTTTATGGTCGAATCTGAAAGATGCTCAACATAAAAAACTACATCTCTATCTCTATTCTTAGAAATTTCATTGTAAATGGATTTCTCAGCACCAATATCAACTAAATATGGAATTACGGTATTATTGGTTTTAATAGTTGTACAACTAATAAATAATAAAACAAAACTTAATCTAAATATATTTTTCATATCAATAAATTTTAAAAACCACTCCATCTTTTTAATGCATCTAATCCAATGTTGAAATTACCTGTTCCCGTTGCTCCTTTAGTTGTACCAACACCATTTTCTTGAACACCAGAAGGAGTAACTCTATTAATTTGAGCTTGACCTCCTACAGGAGTATTGTACGCATCAATAGAATATATTGTTACTCCAGAACTTGCCGCCGTATTTACATCTATTGGTGATGTTCCTGGGATATTTACTTTATTTGAATCTTTAATTAGATTATGACCATGAGCTTGCCCTATTAATAAATTTCCTCCCATAGTGTTGTAACTCACTCCATCTTTATTTGTACGAGTCTCATAATTCATTGTTGTTAAACCATCCACTCCAGGTTCACCACGAACTCCTTTTACTTCTCCCGCTCCTCTATCCAAAACTAAATAAGTTTGATGTTCAACATTTCTCGACTGGTCATTTACTTGTTGTAATTCATTTTGAATCTGTGTGTCATTAATCGTAACGAGTGTGCTCATATCACTACTTTGCAATTGTGCTGTAGCTTCTGCAGAGGTTGTTGAACCTCCATTTGCTTCTTTAACATCCTTAAAATTATTAGCATCTATCAATCTAATATTATTTGTTGATGCTCCATCTTGACCAAGCACTTTACCAGTTCTATCGTCAATATACCAGTCTGGCGGTGTAGCCATCATTCCATCTGGGTCGATAAAACGAATAGGATTATTGAGAGCATACACATATGGAGAAAAGCGTCTGGATTTCTCCGCCAATGGGTCAATATTCATCCAACGTCCAAGTGCAGGGTCATAATTACGTGCTCCATAGTCATACCAATTCAACTGAGAGCCACCAATACTCTCATCTTGCAGTTCCTTGCAGTTGTACTTATACTTTAAAGCGCTGTTTGTTGAGGCAATTGCGCCATTGTAACCGATATGCTTCATCCCGAAAGGATAGTAATTGTTCTCCTCCTGAATGGTCAGGTTCTTGTCGTAGCTTAAACGGATATTTCCAAGATGATCTTTATACTGGTAAACATATTTATAAGAACTTCCTTCAGGCTGCACATAACCTTCTGCAGTTGGAAAAAACTTCATCACGCCGTTTTCATACTGGTATCCACCCAAATAATCAGTGGTTACCGCAGGCTTTCCTGCTTCGTTCACAATCTTTTTTAATTTCTGTCCAAGTGCATTGTAAATATAGGTAATATTTCCGCTTGTCGCAAAAGTCACTTTTATTGGAAGGTTCAGATGATTATAGGCTATAGAAGCGATATTTTTATTTGTATCCGAGACCACGTTCCCATTAAGGTCATAGGTGTAATCATCGCCAGTATTGGCTCCGTCAATAAATCCTAAGTCCTTGCGGCTGCTGTCTGTGACTTTAGTTAAAAGGTTACCGTTATTGGCGTAAGAATAGACCAGATTGTCGATCTGCTGCACGGCTTCGCTGTTCCCGTTGCGGATAAGGCTTATAATGTTTCCGTTTTTGTCGTACGATAAAGCCTCATTATAGGCATTGCTTACAGAGCCCGCTTTTACAGATATGCTCTCCTTTAGACGGTTCAAATTGTCGTATCTGTAGCCGTATCCGCGTAGTACTCCGTTATCAGAATTGGTAGCCCACTGGGTCTCGGAGATGTTTCCATTATATAGCCCCGGAACTCCAGTTACTGTCGAAGGAAGATTATAATTGATCTTAAAAGCAAACAGATCCTTAGGATTTATATCTTTTTGCAGATTATTAACATCATTAATACCTGTAAGCCATCCACGAATATTATAGGTATAATCTATTTTTTGTACACCACCCACTTCTTTTGAAATTAATTGTCCGAGTTCGTCATAAGTATTACTTAAGATGGGTTCTGGCACCTGCATTCCGTAAATAAAATGGGCGAGTGTCAAAAGTCTATCCTGATCAGAGTAATAGTAAAATTCAGATGTTTTTAATTCTTCAATATCTCCAAAGAGTCTTTTATGTGTAGTGACATTGTATTCTAATCTTCCTGAGAAGGAATCCAGCTTACTTTCAGTATAAGTAAAACCTCCTAAGAAGTTTTTTATATAAGACTTAATGGGTTTTGCTTTGGCATCGTAAAGTGTATAAGTTTGTTCGTTTCTAGTGTTTGAACTGGTTTCTAGGACTCTTACCCAAGTCCCTGTTACAAGTCCTTTTGGTTTAATACCATTATTATAGTAAACTTCCTGATCTGTGATGTCATCAAGAGTACTTGGGATAATTGGAGCATCAGGAAAGTTATAATTGTCGTAATAATTAACAGTAAGCAGTTTGAATGAAGTCGGTTCTATTGCATTACTGTAATATACTGTGATACCATCAATCGTTCCGGAGCTTTGTTTACTTTCATACAAAACTGTGGCGGCATTCTGTGCATCCTGTAACATCTTTCGGGTTGCCGAAGTGGAAGTCTGGTTGCTCCAACCGGTATAAATTGGTCGGCTAAAAGCATCATACTTGGTAATAATCCAACCAACTGTTGCAATATCAGAAAAAGGTGAATTGGCAGGTCCCGTCGCAACAACTCTATCAAGGTTATCGTAGACTATAAATTCCCACTGTTTACCTGGAAGTTTTTTCTCTATAAGTCTATTTAGATAATCATATTTATATTGGTAGCATAAATTATTCAAAATATCTTCCATCCCTAAAACAATGGAAGCAGAAAATGTGCTTCCTGCTTGAGCATTAAAACCAGGCAATAATCGAATTGAATTAGTGGCATTAATAATTACTTCAGGACTATTTGCACTTATTACTGCACTCGACATTACTTCGGCAGCAATATTCCCCGTATTACTTCCAATGAGGTCACTCGCTTTAGGCGGTATAACAAAAGAGAGATTGCCAAAATCATCATACACATAATAAGTATCGTATTTTTCAGTAGAAGTGCCATTTCCGACGGTTGCAAATGTCCTTTTCAATATTATTCGATCTTCAGAGTCTCTAAATTCTTCAATCGTATTATCACTGCTATTTAACTGATTTACCTGCCAATTTTCATTTTTAATTATAGTTTTAGTTAATTGAGAGGTAAGGTAAAAATTATTATTATCTAATTTGGGATTTTCTTTATTACCATTAGCAAAAGAAACTTTAAAAAGCCTAACCTGATCATTACTTGTGTTAGTTTGATAATCAGTTCTGATTTCATGTCCTCCATTTATTTTCCAATCATTCCCAGGTGCTGCTTGTTTTAAAATTCTATTCAAAGGAGAAGATTCGTATTCATTTTGTGAATAAGGATTAATTGTATTTTCGTATTTGGCAGTATTGTAAAATGTTACCGCATCAGATAAGGCATTAGCTTTATAATTTAGAGATGCGGCATCACTTGGCACATAAGGAAGATAATTCTTTTCTTGTCTTCCAAAAATATCGTAACCAATTACAGTTACCATATCTCTTCCTGTTGGCGACTGCTGGTTTTCTACTTTTTGAATAATTCTATTTAATCCGTCATAATAATCTACTGTAATAAGTGCATCTGAAGGTTTTGAAGGATCAAAGGTACTTGAATTGTTAACTTTTTTATATGTTGTAGTTTTTATATAATTCTCTGTTTGTGTTTGACCTATAAGTAAAACAGGAAAAAATATAAATATCAATATGTTTAAGTTTTTCATACTCTAAAAATTAGTTTTTATAGTGATATTCATTTTCAGATAAAACATCTTGGTTTTTATCTCTCACCGTTTTTAATCTGTTGAAGCTATCATATGTATAATTTTTAATGTCTCCTTTTGGATCTGTAAAACTAGTTACGCCAACCAGAGGCGCATAAGTAAAAAACATAGTCTGAGAGTTAGGCAAATTAGTTTGTAAGACATTAAGCATAGTTCGCATTTCAATATCTGTAAAAGATTTTAATTGCAGCTGAGGATTGGGAGGAACAACCATATATCTATATCCATCATTTAGATATTTAAGATTTGAAGCTCCTAAAAGATTTGTTACTTCCTGATAAGATGCATTTTCTATTTTTGCAATTTGATACTGTTTGTTATATCCCCAAACATAACTTGTAACAGCTCCCCCTCGTAGTCTTTCTTCTGTTATGTTTCCTAAGTTGTCATACATATAGCTATTTGCTAATTTGTAATTATTGCTGTAATGAAATCCAAGCATATCCCCATAAACAGAAGGGAAGCTCGAAAATGCAATCTGAATAGGCATTGCTAAATCAAAAATTTTCTCTGTTAAAAAATTCTCATAAAAAAATAATTTTCCACCTATCACGTACGGAACTCCATTTTTATGAACAAGATCTATTATTTCAATTGGTTTTGAAATAACATTGTTTGCAACCATTGATTTTATATCATCAAGTTCTGAATCTATTTCTTGATTATCTCCTAGATATAAATTTACTGGATATTGAAAACGGCGTTCTTTTATTTTCCCGTCTGCAAAAGTTCTTTTTTCACTAATAAGCAATCTATAGTTTAGATCATATTGATACTCTATTTGGTTAGTTGTTAAACCCTCGCTATAAAAATCTTTAATTATTGTCTTTTTAAGATAAGGATAAAAAGTATAGATAGGAATAGCAGCAAATTTCTCATATAAAACATCAACTGCTGTTCTGATACAAATATTATAACGATTCGAATCCGAATTGTATTCATTGCTTATTTCTTTTACAATAGTTTTAGAGCTATTAAAAACTTTTTGATTTAAAAGTAGCCCTCTTTCTAAGTCTAAAGATGAAAAAAGTCTGTAAACCTGCCATAGATTTATACTATTTAATGCTAGAGGTGAGGTTGCTGGTTTATCAAGATAGCCATTATCATGATTGGAAAAGCTATTTACTGTATAACCAAGCCCCGTCTTTTCCATAACTTCAGTATATGTTATTGGACTTTGATTATTAACGATGTTAAAAGCTTGACTGTTAAAAAACAGATAGTTCATATTAGTCATCATATAGTCCGGTTTCATATTCAATATTCCACTAGATATGGCTCCATTGCTAATTGAATTTACATTATAAAAGTATTCTTTTACAATGGGAGTACTGCCAGGCGATTCATATGTCGAGATTTTTTTTATCCTCAATCCGCCCCCAATTTTGTTTGAAGACTGGCTTTCTATTAAAAGCTGAGGAGTTGTTGTTGTTAGGGAGGCCTCACTCAACTTTATTAATTTAGAATATTCGTGAGGTTCAAATAAAAATTCAGTATACCCTCCAGCAGGAAATTTTATACGCTGCAAAATTTCGGCATCCATAAAATTTGCATCAGGCTCTCTTGATTGATAATATAGAGATTCATCAGGCATTGGTTTTGTAGGGAAACCACAGTAGATTATATCCCAATATCGTTTACCGTTATAATATCCCCAATGATCCTCTAGCATTGAAGTAATTGCAGGAAGTATTTTGGAATTATACTCAAATGTATATTCACCCAAAGTTTCCAGCCCATCAGGGGAAATGAATGAAACTTTTTGAAGCTTATTCCTAATCCCTGTAGCTTTTAAGTACGAAAAACTAATATTGTTTATAATCGTATTATGGTATTTTAATTGTATGCCATCAAGATTAAAAAATTGATAATTTTCATTAACCTGAGACGTTCCTAATGCTGTTCCTTGCGGTACTTCTGGATTTGGTATAGCTGGTCCTTGGGGCAAATTCATTTGAGTCAAGGACTTATTAAAATAACAAGATACCCCATTGTTGCAAGTTATACTTTCTAAAATTGAAGACGATATCGCAATCCTTCTAGGATAGTTAATATTTGTTGGAACAGGGCCCGGCAAAACTGGTTGACTAATTGAGGATGAAGTGATTGTATTTGATTCCCAAAATTTCGAATAATTAAATGTTATTTCTTGACCTGTAGGTGCAATAATTTGAACAAGATGCCAAGCTGAAACTTGTATTTGAGTTTGGGGAACTCCACTTTGACTCATAATTATTGTAGACTGTCCATACGAAAACTCAATAGCGTTGGATGATTGTCCAAAAACGTATTTCACTCCATCATCTGCAATAATTGTAAATGATGTAATTGCTCTTGCCAAAGTGTAATTATTCGAATTATTCGCTACAATTGGGTAGTTGGCTGTTACAACATGTGAGATTCTAAAATTATAATTTGATTTTGATTTTACAATCCAACTGCCTTCATGATTTAAAAAAAAACTACCAGACATTCCATTAAAATTAAAACTAAATTCATCTGGCGCTACTTCATTGGAAACTGCTGAATTCTTCAATGTATTCAAAAAAGCACTTGTATTCCAATTGGATGCCGCTAGAGCTGTATACTTATCTAGATAACCTTTAAACGTATATTCATCAAATCTTATATTTTCTTTTCTATTAATAACTCCCCCTGCGCTTAAGAACCAATTCAAACCTACCCATGTTGGTTTGGAGTTAACTTTAACACCAGAGCTTCCATAATTTAAGCTTACATCGACCGAAATAGGACCATTCTTAATTTTTGTCAAAGGAATAGAGATATTTGCCTGACCTGTAAATAAATTTACGGGCACATCTCCAGCATTTTGTAACGCAACTGCATTATCGCTAGATTTTGGTGTTTCCTTTGGATAATTATCTTGAGCACATAAAATGCAAATTTTAAAAAAGACAGCTAAAAGAACAGGTAGTTTTCTTTTCATAAAATGAATATTTATAGATTTATTTTTTTTTATTCAAATATTATAACAATTAAGACTAAATTTAAATAGCAAAAATTGACGTAGCAATTTTTTAATAAACGAATAAATTTAGAAGACAATAATAAGTATTTAATTGTTAATTATAGTTAATTTAGTGTTTTTTTTTAAGCTTACGCATTAACCTGACCTACAGTTTTTTAAGGTAGTGTTTCAAAGTTAATGATATAAGATTTTGAAATTCTAACCTTTTGAAATCGAACAAATTTTAGAGATAAATAATTTAAAGATGAGCAGTAATGCTCATCTTTTTTGTTTTAATATTGCCTTAAATGAGCTAAAATGAGTAAAAATGCGATATAGTGTTCCAAGTTAGTGATGGTCATGAATTGTCCAAAATGTAAAGAGCAAAAGGTTATTAAAAATGGGAGAACAAAAAATAATAAACAGCAATATTATTGTAAAATATGCTCTCACCGCTTTATAGAATATTATACAAATCAAGCTTACAAATTAGATATTAATGAAAAGATTGTTCAATTAACCAAAGAGGGATTAGGAATAAGAAGCACTGCAAGAATACTGGAAATATCAGCCACAACATTATTGAAAAGAATTGTCTCCATTGCGAGAAATATAATCAGACCAATTATCAGCAGAGGCAAAGCCTATGAAGTAGATGAGCTGTGCACTTATATCAGACACAAGAAAAATTATATCTGGCTGGTTTATGCATTGGAAAAGAATTCTAAAAATGTGGTTAGTTTTAATGTAGGCAAACGAACTAATAAAACTCTGAATCGTGTTTTGGAAACTCTGAAATTGGCAGAAGCAAAAAAGATATTTACTGACAGATTGAAAAATTATCGATATCTGCTTGATGAGAAGATGCATTCTGTTAAGCGCTTCGGAACTAATCATATTGAAAGAAAGAATCTGACACTGAGAACACATCTGAAAAGGCTCAACAGACGTACAATCTGTTTTAGCAGAAGTTTAGCTGTTTTTACTGCTGTTTTGAAGATTTATTTTTGGATTTGAATTTGAGTCTTTTATTTGACTAAACAGGACTCGAACCAATTTTCCCTGAAAACACTGGTGGTTTTTATTTTAAAAAAATGAAACGAGATTTTTCGAACCACAAAAAAAGCCTAAGAAATCTAGATTTCTCAGACTTTACCTTTTTTATAGTAGCGGGAACGGGACTCGAACCAGTGTTTTTTGCTCATGATCTTAGATTGCTGCAATAAAGCTTTCTTTCTTTCTTTCTTTCTTTCTTTCTTTCTTTCTTTCTTTCTTTCTTTCTTAGTTAGTTAGTTAGTTAGTTAGTTAGTTAGTTAGTTAGTTAGTTAGTTAGTTAGTTAGTTAGTGTTTTTTCTTTTTATTGTGTAATACAGTTTCGAACCTTAGCTTGGCAGGTCTTGATTTTACTGGAGCTTCGATCTTTCAAATACCAATGCGCCACGATTTTGCCATAAAATTTAAATTGCTAAACATTTATAAAAAACTGTTCTAGTTTTTGCAAGCCAAAAAAATGGCAGTTCCGCTTTTAAACAAGAAAATAAATGACACTTTTCTGGTTTCTGTTTTTTTTAGGGACATAGTTTATATAACCGTATTCATTTAAATCCTTTATGCACCTGTGATACGTGACAGGGCCGGTTATTTTGGCTATTTTCATAATTTCATGCCTATAGGCTTTGTATTATTCTCTAAGTTTAATTTTTTTTTGAGCTTTTTCCCGCTATCCGCTGCAATCTTCTTCGCCGCACCCCGGCGCAGAAGGATTTCCGCTTCTATCGGGGCTAAAAGAGCAGGGCAGCAGAACAGAGATAAATCAATTTTGAAGCTCAGTAGAATAACAATAAAACTGCGTATACAGTATCGAACCTAAGCTTGGCAGACCTCCATTTTGCTGTGGTTCTACTTTTCAAAAATATCATGTGCTACAATTTTGCCGCAAAATTTAAATTACTAAGTATGTAATAAACGATATTTTTTTTAAGACTGGAAAAGTTTCACCAGCTAATTCTCAAATAATACAGAGATATTGAAGAGATTATGAAAATAAGAGGAATTCAAGCTGATCGTACTACAATTTAGAGCTGGGATATAAGTTTGCACCGTTAATAGAGATGCAAATGAAGAAACGTAAAGTAGAGGCTGGCAGTAGCTGGAAAATAGACGAGACTTACATTAAGATCGAGCAATGGTGTTATTTGTATAGGGCACTTGATAGGACGCAACACAATTGATTTCTCATTAACTAAGAAAAGGCAGAAAAGGAGCCCTGGTCATTTCTAATTAAAGCAATTAGTAATAACTTTAGGCCAAAAGTGATAAACATCAGATGGTAAGGCCGGCAGTATCTATGTTTAAATCATTCCGTAAATTTGCAGTCTAACTTTAAATTACTTAAATTCTGACATTTGATTCTGACAGATGAGAGGGAACCGTAATTGCTTATATTATTGCTCTTTAAGACTATTAGGTTTTTATTGTGCTTTTTCGATCTTTCACCGCTGCATATTATAGGGACAGGATATGTTCTATCGGTATTCTTAAAAATGAAACTTAACGTTAATCAGACGTTAAGCTTCTCCATAACAAATAAATCAAACTTTATTTTTAGAAAAATCTTGTTTATGCAAGCTGTTCTATTTGCAATTGAAAATTTCAGTTAAAATCGTAGTCTAGTTTCAACTTTATATATTTTTTTTGCTCTATCTTGTGGTTAAAGAATAAGTGACACTAGGCTTTTTGTTTTTAGATTAAAAAGCATTCTTTTAGATGCATCTTACTAAGTAAATATACAATAAATATTAAAATACAGTTTTTTTAATCATCTTAAAGGTGGCTTATAATTATAAGCCATACGAATATCTGAATATAGTTAAAATTCTGGAGGCTCTGCAACTCAATCTTAGTATGGAAGAGTTTGATTTTAATGAATAATGCAACATGTGAAGAGCTATGCGCCATGAGTATGCCACAAAATTTGAATGGCCGATTATTGTTAATTCGCCTTAGTTTTTTGTGGCAGAAATGGTACCAAGTCCAAACACGATGACCAATTGCGAATGCTAAATTATTTTAAAATTAGGCGGTATAAGGCATTACTTTAGCTTTGTTTTTTTTCGCAGCCATATCAAAAATCCTGTGATGGGAAGTGTCGCTGCGAGCAGTGAAACCAATAAGGCTAAAATTTTTGTCGGCAGACCGAATATGCTTCCAGTATGAATCGGATAGATAAGACGCTTTAATTTGTCTCCATTTGAGAAAGAAGCATATGGTCTTGCTTCAATGTTCTCAGCAGTATATTTATCAAAATAAGCAGCGCTTGATTGATGGGGGATAAGCCTTTCAGTATTTTCTTTTAATACCAAAATGCTATTAATTGTATCGGCTGGCATTCTGATCTGCATGTTTCCTTTATAGAGAAAAAGGCTGTCAGATTGATCAAAAATGCTCTGGTAAAAATCTGTTTTTATTAAGCCAGGATCTGCTTTCGTGGGGTTTTCGATTTTAGCGGAAGGCCTTTTATTATTCCCGTCAGCCAGATAAAGAATGCCGTTTTGAAACCAGTTGAAGGCAAAAAACAATCCTGTCAAAGAAATAATCAATAGAATGAAAAAAGAGTAGAATCCAGTTGTTGAATGCAGGTCCCATACAACCCTTTTAAAGGAAGCATTCCATTTTATCTTAAGTCTTTGTTTTAAGTTTTTTATTTTTTTAGGCCACCATAATATTAGCCCTGAAATTAGCATAAAAACAAAAATAAGACAAGATGTCCCCATTATTATGCCGCCGGTTTCTCCCATTAAAAGCTGTCTGTGTATTTCTAAAACCACGGCAAAAAATCTGTTTTTCTGAAGTGTAGATGCCTGAACTTTGCCCGTGTAAGGGTTTATAGAAAATAAATGTACCTTTTTATCAGAATCTTTTCCAACTATTTGGATTGTGCGAGAAGGGTCGCTGAAGGTGCTGATTCTTGTTATTTCTTTTACTCCATATTCTTTCTGAAGTATATCTACACAATAATCCAAGCTTTTTTTCTCGGCTCCAATTTCCGAGACATTGTAATAATCGGGATTGAGAGTACTGTCAATTTCCTTTTCAAAAACTAAGAGACTGCCCGTTATTGCAGCAATAAAGATTATAATGCCAGAAGCTAGTCCAAGCCATAAATGCAGCAATCCGATTTTCTTTTTAAACCCTTTCATTCAAAATTATGGTGTGAATTAAAATCTTTTTTTGATTTAAAATCCGTACAAATTTATATTTATTTAGAATTAATAGAAATTGTTTTAAAGAAAATTTTAAGATTTTCTAAACAAATGATTGGAAAAGTTTGATGAAGTCAAATTTTGATTTCTTAGATATTGAAATAGTTTTATGATTAAGTAAAGTATTTGCTTGTTAAACTAATATTAATTTATATTTTTGCGTCGTTTTTATTTAGAATGAATAAAAACAGTACTAACCAAATTTATAATCAGATGAAATATTTTAGTTTAAAAGCATTACATTTTTTATTTATTTTCAGCTTTTTCTTTATAACAGTTTCTTATGCGCAGCAGCATGGGAAGATTAATGGCAGGATAACCACCTCAGACGGTAAAGCTGCATCAGAAGTAAATATTATTCTTAAAGATTCAAAATACAGTACTTTTACAAATGAAGACGGCTATTTTGAATTAAGCAGAATTAGAGAAAATAATTATACTCTCTTGGTATCCTTAACAGGCTACGAAACTTCTGAACAACAGGTTACTGTAGAGAATGGAAAAACTGCAACAGTAAATGTCGTGCTTAATGTCTCGAACAAAGAATTGGAGGAAGTGGTCATTAATAACAGAAAAAGTTTAATCTCAAAGAAGACTACTTATGTAGCCAGAATGCCACTTAAAAACATTGAAAATCCGCAGGTTTATAATGTTATACATAAAGAACTAATTCAAGAACAAATAGTTATTGATGCGGCTGGTGCGGTAAGAAATGCTCCGGGAGTCGTGCCTTTGAATTATCCGTCAGGGGGATTTGCAGTAATCTTTAGAGGATTTAGTGTGGGGATAAATTCAAGAAACGGTATGGAAACACTTTCGGGAAGATCTTCTGTTGGGATAGCCAATGTTGAAAGGATTGAAGTATTGAAAGGCCCATCCGGTACTTTATTTGGTTCATCAGCTTCTTCTTTTGGCGGTGTTGTCAATCTGGTAACCAAAAAGCCTTTTGAAGCTTCGGCTGCTGAGGTGTCTTATACGGGAGGAAGTTTCAGCACAAACAGGCTTACCGTAGATGTTAATACGCCTTTGACTAAAGATAAAAATGTTCTTTTCAGATTAAATGCGGCTGTAAACAGAGAAAAAAGCTTTTTAGACTACGGATTTAATAATACTTTTTCTTTTACTCCAAGCATTACTTTTAAGGCGAGTGAGAAACTTACCTTTAATATTGATGCAGAATTGTTTAATGTAAACAACACAAGGCCATTGTATCCGGCTGTTACTGCAGCTTCAGGAATTACTAATCCAAGCCAGATCAAACTCAATTATAAAAAATCGCTTGTGCATGATGATGCCGATGCAAAAACGTCGTCAGCAAAAGCATTTGTGCAAGCTGAATATCAAATTTCAGAAAGATGGAAATCGACTACTTTGTTTTCATACGTAAATGAAGATGTGGAGTACAGCTACCAAGTGCTGCCAACATGGACTTCACCGGCTACAGCTACGATTCGCGCTACTCTTTTCGGGCCTATTTCAAGCAATTACACTAATATTCAAGAAAATATCAATGGTGAATTTGCTACAGGAATTTTAAAGCATAAAATTTTAGCAGGTATCAACTACAGATATTACACCGATACATTTTCATCGACGCCAACTCCAGCGGCTGCGTTTAGAACAATCGACGTAACGGCCAATTTTACGCCGGTAAGAAGAAAAGATATTGATGCCGTGTTGCTTGCACCAGTGATTCGCGCAGGACGTGACGAATATACTTTCAGCGGTTACGGTTCTTATGTTTTGGGAGTTTCAGACCGTCTATTTGCTATGGCAAGCCTTCGTTTTGATAATTTTGAAAGAAAAGATAGCGGTACTGTGCCAGGATACAGCCAGAATTCGTTATCTCCAAAGTTGGGACTTGTTTACCAGATTTTGAAGGATCAGATTTCTGTATTTGTAAATTACATGAACGGATTCCAGAATTTAGCGCCTGTTAACCAGCCAGATGGCAGTCAGCTGATTTTAGATCCATTATATGCTAATCAGTATGAAGCGGGTGTAAAAGCGGAACTTTTCAATAAAAAATTGAGCACAACTTTCAGCTATTATAATATTACCAATGATAATGCCGTTATAAGACAGGCAGATCTTGTCTATCAGCAGGATGGAAAACAGGTGAGTAAAGGGGTAGAGTTTGAGTTTATTGCGAATCCTTTCCCTGGGCTGGATATTACAGCGGGATATGCTTATAATGACAACCGAATTGTAAAAACAAGCGATGCCAATAAGGCAATTGAAGGAAATAAGGCGCAAGACGCTCCAGCAAATGTGGTAAACTTCTGGGCATCGTACAAATTCCAAAATGCCTTAAAAGGATTTGGAATCGGAGCAGGCGCCAATTATGTTGACAAGAGTTATATGTCTACAGCAAATACTTTCTATATACCGTCATATGCCATTTTTAACCAGACTGTTTTTTATGAGCAGGCAAACTGGAGAATCGGCCTTAAGCTGAACAATATCACAAATGAAAAATACTGGAGTTCATGGGGAGCACCACAGCCGCCAGCTCACTTTTTAGTAAATTTAGCTTTTAAATTTTAAAGTTAAAATGAATGCATAAACAAAGCCCCTCATTACGAGGGGCTTTATTATTAAACCAGCATTCCAGATTCTAAAGTGCTTTTCAGCAGCGGATAATTGACTTTTCCATTTGCTGTAAGCGGAACATCAGTGATGTGCACCGTTTTGATGGAACTTGAATGCAGATTTAGTTTGGCTTTGAGAACCGTATGAATGAGCTCTCGGGTTAAACTAGGATCTGTATACATAACAGCCAGATATTTATCATTTATTCCAAGACAGATAACGGTCTGTCCTCCCAAAGCATCTTTTAACAGAAGCTCTGTTTCGTCAAGATTGAATCGAACACCGAACAGCTTTACAATCCTTTTGATTCTGCCTACAATAAAGTAATAGCCTTCTTCATCTTTTCTGGCTTTATCGCCAGTATAAAGTTTTTCCTGCTTTTCAAAAAATTTAAGGTCATCTCTTATGTTGGCGTAACCTCCAAATACATTCGGACCGCTGTAAATCAGCTCTGAAGTTTCAGAATCAATCTCAAATTCTCCGTTTTTGACTGGTTTGCCAATGGATGATCCTTTTCTCTGAAGATCTTCTGGCGGTAGATAGGCCATACGTCCGCACGCTTCTGTCTGTCCGTATTGCGCAAAGAATTTTTTGCCGAATTTTTCACTGAAAGATGCAATTGCTTCAATCAATCTGTTGTTCAGCATTCCCCCAGTATGGGTTAAATATCTTAGCGAAGGATGGTCTTTTCTAAAGAATCCGATACTGTACAGCATCTCGTAGAAATAAGGAACTCCTCCTAAAGTTGAAAACCCGTATTTCTTGAAATCTTCCCAAAACTCCTTTTGAAAAGCATCTTTATCTGTACAGACAATCTCTTTTGCTTTGATGCAATTTGTTGTGAAGATAGACAGTCCGTAAACGAAATTTATCGGAACATTCAAAGGCACAACATCTTCACTTTCAATAGGCATATACTCCATAATTGATTTTGCATTTGCGACAAGATTTTCATCCGAAAGCCTCACAAATTTAGGAGAACCAGTAGTTCCTGAAGTGCTTAGAAGGAGCTTAATTTTTTCATGTATCGGATAAAGCATATTGGCATTTCGTTTAAACAGTACAATCGTTTCTGAAGCATTCACAGCAGTGTAGCCTTCAATTGAGCTGCGAGAAGGATCATAGATATAATAAGGCGTATACTTTTGCTCGAGATTTTCCTTGAAATTCTCGAGCATTCCCATGCCTAATAGCGCAACTGTATATCTGCTCTGATAGAAATTTAATAATGTTTCTATGGCAGGAAGCTGATTGTCATTATAAATAAAAACTACAGCACGCAGGTTTTCGATTTCCAGGGACTGATGCATTTCTCCAATAGATTTTGAAATGCCGGTGCCGGAATCTGTAAAGACCAGTTTTTCGTTTTTTCTAATTAAATTATATAGTTCCATATATCATTAGGCTCTAATTGATTTCGTATCCATATTTTTTCAAGATGTCTCTGATTTTAGCTACACTGCCCATCTCTAAAATATCTTCCATTTCGATAGAAATATTATAAGTGCTTTCAAGTTCTTGGACTAGAACCAGATGGCTCATAGAATCCCATTCAGATATGGATTGATATTCTAACTGATCGTTTATTTCTTCAACGGGAATTTCAAAAGCTCTTGCAAATGCACCGTGTAATTGTTCTATTGTATTCATTTTTTATAGTTTTAATTAAATTTATAATTGAGTTTAAACTTTAGTATGTTTCCATCCGCCTTTGCGGAAAACAGTTATGCAGGCGGCTGCCAATACGATTTCTGATATCAGAATGGCCGAGAAAACTCCATTGGATCCCAGTTTGAAAGAAATGCCCAAAGCATAGGCAAGGGGAATCTGAACGATGTAAAACATTAAGATATAAAGCCAAGTAACAGATCTGACTTCTCCTGCGGCATTCAGCGCTCGTGAAATCACCATTGTATAGCCTAAAAGAATATAAGCCATGGAAATGAAATGGATGTATCTCGTGCTGAAAGAAATAACTTCAGGATTATCAGTAAATATCCTGACAACAGGTGAAGCGAGAAATATCCAAGAAATTCCGATTGAAATTAAAAAGACCATATTAAACATTCCTGCTCGCCAGACCGATTTTTCGGCTCTTTCAGGCTGTTTTGCTCCAAGATTCTGGCCTGTTAAAATGCCCGCTGCATTGCCCAAACCCCATGCAGGCATTGTGGCAATAGAAGTTACCCTTTGCGCTAAAATATATCCTGCAAGCGCATTAGATCCAAAATGGGACATAATTTTAATCATGATGACCCAGCTCGAGGCAGGAATTATAAATTGGACGGTTCCTCCAAATGCCAGTTTCACAACTCTTTTGAGGATTTCTTTATTAATTAAAAGTTGCGCTCTTCCAATTCTTAAAATTGTTTTCCCTTGAACGAGATGCCAAGCCTGATGCAGTACTCCGATAATGCGGGCAATTAAAGTAGCCAAACCCACACCAAGAAGACCGTAAGCAGGAATAGGACCAAGTCCGAAAATGAAAACGGGGCATAAAAGAATATTAACCGCATTTGAAAGCCATAGTATTTTCATGGCCGTTGATGCATCTCCTGCACCGCGAAATATTCCGTTGACGACAATGCGGAGAATCAAAAATCCGCTTGATGCGAACATTAAAACACTGTACGAAGCCCCTTGCTGGATCATGGCTGCCGAAAGCCCCATTGCCTGCATTATTTCTGAAGCCCAAATGGAACAAGCAATACTGATAATTGCAGCAATCGGAACGGTTAAATAAATAACCTGCATGGCAGTATTTCCAGCGGCTTTGAACTTTTTCTCGCCAACTCTTCTGGAAATCATGGCCGAAGCTGCGATACCCAAACCGATCGAAACAGAATAGCAGAAGGTTATAAAGGTAGTTGCCGCGCCTGCAATTGAAATGGCATTAGTACCTAATCTGCTGACAAAAAACAGATTGGAACACACAAATAGGGATTCCATTAAAAGTTCGGCAACCATCGGCACAGAAAGCAGAAAAATGGTCTTGTTTATGCTTCCTGACGTAAAATTGCTTTCGCTTCCTGCAAGCGAGCGCCTTAAAAGATTGAAGAAAGAGCGTGTCTTTAAAATTGCTTCTTTCATGCGTTTTCTTTTTCTGTTATTACTTCTTGATTGATAAGCTGATGCAGCGGATTTGGAATAAAACCGCTTTTTTTCATGTGTGGGAAACCAGCTGTTTCTTCATAGCCATTGTACAAACGTCGGCTGTTGAAAATAAGACGTTTAAACTCAGGAATAAACAAATCATACTTGTCAAACATATCCTTCAGTTCAGGATGTTCCAGCTGATATTCGATAACAATATCATGAACGCAACTCCAAAAAGAAATTTCATTATAGCCAGAAGTAGAAATCATCAGATCGCTCAGATATCTGAAGAAAGCATCGAAAACGGCTATTAGTATGGTTAATGGCGCATTCTCAGGATTTGGAGAGGCGTTAAACATATTCTCTATAAATTCCTGAGGCAGTTTTTTCTTCCCTTCTTCATTAATTAAAATGTCACCGGCAAAGTCTTGCAGAGCGATACGTGTTGGAATATAATCTTTTAGAACTAGAATTACGTTTTGTCCATGCGGATCTATGCATAAAGAATGCTGATAATAAATCTGAAGAACGGGTTTTAGATAAGCTCTCATATAGGCTTTCATCCATTGTTCTGTTGAAAGGCCAGATTTTTCAATCAGTTCTTGTACAAGACTTTTTCCATGATCATCGATGTATAAAAGCGCCGCCATTGTCATTAAACTCTCTCCGTGTTTTAAAAAATTGAAAGGGCTCTCACGCCATAAGGCTCCTAAGTATTCGTTATACTGATAAGGAGGATTTTCAATTTTGCTATAATTAGCATGGGAATAAGAAGCCGTAACCATTTCACCCAATAGAATTACATCCATCTTTTGTAAATGCTCGTCTTTTTTTAGAATATCTTTTAAATACGAAGTCAGCCGTGGTGCAATAAATAATTGTTTTGGACATAAACCTCTAATATGGCTTGTATTTAAAATCGATATAGAAGTTTTGACATAATGTTTTTTTGGGCTGCTTTGATTGAAAAATGTGCGAATGCTTTGCTGCGGACTATAAATGTCTTCTGTTTCTTCTAAGGCAATGAGATCTTTAGATGCTATATCGCTTGCAAACTGCATCACCAATTTATTCTGCCACTGCCATAAGTGAACCGGGATAAAAATATAATCATCATGGTTTACACCAAACTGTGTCAGTTTATTTTGAAAAGTTTTTATTTTTTCAGAACCAATCTCATTTTCATAAAACTTTTGTCCGTCCATTTCTGGCTGGAGATGCAGCACAGCTCTTTTTTTGTTGGCTGCAACCCATATAAGTTTTGTTTTTTGGCCCGATTCGGGAGTGTAATTTCCATAATCTTGAGTATCAAAACCTATTCGGCCCTTATTTACAATTACCCACGGATGTCCGTCAAGACTGTGTTCAATAGTCTGAAAATCTGCATCAGCCAATTTAGCGGCAGATAAACGGCGTTTCGAATGGATAAAAGCATCGGCATATAAAGTGTGAAGCAATTCTTCGATATAATGGGCGAGTGTAAAAGAATTAATCTGAAAAGTCTGCTGCATTTCCATGAAAAAGCTAGGTACATCAACATGGTCTAGCTGTATTTCATTTTCAACTTTAACTATGCTTTCTTTTACGATATGCCAGTAGTTTAAAAATCTGGGATATCCAGTAAAACGATAATAAATATTCTCGCTGTCTGTCTGCAATGCAAAGTGTGTCAAACCATCTATTTCAGTTCCTATTTTTTCTGGTTTTGCCACATCTTCACGCATCAGTTCTGAAATGCTTTTAGCAAGAAGATTTCGATTCACTTTATTCCATACGGAAGGGTGCAGGTGTTTTGTCTCCTTAAATGTGTTTTCTGAAAGTATCATACTTATCGAATTATTCGTTTATCAATTCCAAAACAGTAGATTTTGGATGTTCCAGTTCCATTTTTTGTACGCCAAATTCTTGAAAAGCAATGCGCCTTTCAATTTTATAAATTTCTCGCCCAGCCAGCTGATTAATAATGCATGAGTTTCTATAGGCACCCATTCCTAGGTCAGGAGTAGAGAGTCCATGAGTGTGCAGTTCAGCATTTTGGACGAAAATTTCAGTTCCGTTTTTATCAATGGTATAGTTGCGGTTTACATTAAATAATCCATTTTCTAAACGTTGGATTCTGTTTTCAATAGACGAAAGAATTGCAGGCTCTTTGTATTTGTAACCTGTAGCCATAACAAGATAATCGGTGCGATCATCAAATGGCTCTTCCAATTCGGTATGAATAAAATCTAGATGGTACGAACCGTCTTTTTCTTCGTTTACTGAAGTAAGTTTTAGATTTGATCGCAGCTCGACATTTAAAGGTTTGCCTTCCAGACTCATTTCATAAAGACTGTCAAAAATTTCATTAATCAACTCCTGATCAATTCCTTTGTAAAGGCCATGTTGTTTAGATAATAGCTGTTTGCGTTTTTCGTGCGAAAGGCTATAAAAATGATCTACATATTCCGGAGAAGTCAATTCTAAAGTCAGTTTTGATTTATTATCCAACGGGAAAAAGTGTGAAGAACGCGTATACCATTTTAGCTGCAATCCATTCTGAGTTTCCGGGAGAAGATCGCGAAAAACTTCGGCAGCACTTTGTCCGGAACCAATGATGGTTATGGTTGAATTCTCACTTACTTGTGGTTTGAAATACAAATATTTTGAAGTGTGAATTACGTTATGAAGCGCTTCCTGATTTATAAATTCAGGAACATGCGGTGAAGTTCCTGTACCCAAAACAATTTTATGGGAATAAAAAGCTTCAGAGGTATTCGTCTTCGTGTTAAGAACTACGATTTTATAGACATCGTCAGCATAATCAATAGATACAACTTTATGAGAAAACCTGCAATTCGATAGTTTAGACGCAACCCATTGGCAGTATTGATTATATTCTTTTCTATATATAAAAAAGTTTTCACGTATATAAAATCGGTACAAACGCCCGCTTTCTTTTATATAATTTAAAAAACTATATGGGTTTGACGGATCTGCCATAGTCACCAAATCTGCTAAAAACGGAACTTGAAGAGAGGCGTTGTCGAGCATAAGACCGGGATGCCAGTCAAAACGTTCTGACTGGTCAAAAAATAAGGATGATAACTCTTCAACAGGTTCAATAAGAGCAGCAAGGCCAAGGTTAAAAGGTCCAATACCGATGCCAATTACGGAATATATTTTTTCTGTATTCATGGAAATATTTTTATGGTTAGACTTGAGCAGTTGAAACTTCATTGTTTTGAAAATCTTTGGCAGTAGGGAATTTTGCCCAATACCATTCTCTGTAACAGAAGTTTAGATTAGCTTTTTTATGCGGCATTTCAATCACTTTTTCGATTTTAAATCCAACATGGGCTTTGTTCATCATCGAAGCGATGGAATCAACAGATCCTTCTCCGACCATTTTGCCTACTTTTGATTCCGATAAAACAAAATCCATCATCGATTGCGTTGCTGGAGAGCCATATTTTAGCTTAGGATCGGTTGGCGCTATAAATTGGTGGGTTCCATAATCAGAAGGGAGAACGTCGTAATAATTTCCAACAATGTCTCGGCTTGCCCAGTATATTTCAATATTAAAAGTCGGAACGCCATTTGCTTCGCCTATAAAGCTGTGCGAATGATCTCCAGGCAATAGCATTCTGTAATAGGCTTCCAATTCGCGAAGCGGCCAGTTCATCTGCCAGATTTTCAAAGCATGTTCACGATGAAACCATTCGTGCAGCATTTCCAAATCTTTATCAATGTCTATCGGACGCAATGTTATGGTTACATTTTCTTTTTCGAAAAAGCGCTTAAATACAATCCCATTTTCTCTAGGATTTATAAGTTTTTTTGAGAAAAAATGTTTGTTAAGCGGATTTGGAAATAATTTGTAAACAGCAGGATTTGTTCTTGGAGCGCTTGCCTCATCCATATTGTTTAGGCTGGTCAGCAGATTTCCTTTCACCACTAATTTCACACTATTGGTAAAGTGCGAAATCATGCCTGTAGCATCTTGGTTTTCTTCTTTTTTTAAAGCTTGATAAAGAAGTTCAAGCAGTGCCATTTCATCAGCCAGTTTGTTACTGCCTAAGATGCTTATTATTCCAAATAGATGATTAATAAGAAGATAATATCCCCAAAAATCAATAATTCGCTTCTCTGCAATAAAAGATCTGCTTTCTTCTCCAAAATTCGGAATCAATTTCTCCAGTTCTGGAACTTTCCCTTGTCTGAAAAAGTAACCCTGATTATCTCTAAAGTATAGTTTTGATGGAAAAAGATTTTGATCAAATTCTACCAGTATATTCTGCTGATGAAATTCTGAGCCAAAACCATATTTATTGAAGATCCCTGCCAAAGGCGTAATCGAAATATTCAAATATTGCTTGAACCAAGAAATAGCGGTTTCTTGCGGAGAAGCATTCGTTCTTCTCGCAGCCTCATTGATTATATTATGCATTCTCGCAGGTTCGCCCAGAAATCCTTCTTGACTGAGAGAAGCTGCCATAGAAACATTTTTTGAAGCAAGCGTTCCGTTAAAAGGATTTTCGCGAATGCTCGTGCTGAAACCGTCAATAATTTGATCGTTAAAAGTTACAGCAATAAAAGCAGGGTCTGTAATGAGCTGAATTTGAGGGTACTCTTTCTGAATATTTTTTCCCCAATCCGTTTTCATAAGTCTGGCTGCATCATAACCACGATTTAACTCATGCATGTAATTCACACGGAAAGAGTTAGTAATTTTCACATGCAATGAGAATTTATACATCCACTTGCTTTGAGCATTGTAAACTGTTCGAACAGATGAAGTTGCAGTATAATCTGGTCCAAGTTGTCCTAGATCAAAAAGCAATTTTTTAGCTTCCATTTCTTTCACTTCTGGAAGTTGCAATAAATAGGAGGCTTCCCATGGATGCGTAGGAACTACTTTAAAGTCAGGATATAAAGTTAGAAGCTCTTCGGCATTTTTACTGTTATATTTTAATATCTCTTTTTTAAGATAATCTGTTGGAAGCTCATCTGCAGCACTTTTTTCAATTACATTTTCAGGATGAATAAGAAAAAAATGCAATAGAAAATTTCCTCTGGTTTCTGGAGAATATTGAAGCAATTCTTCTTTGCTAAAACCTTCCCTGCTTTTTGGCAACGGGTGTACACTGTGTCCTAAAATTAAAGACTGTTCAGCCTCTATAAAGCTCATTTTCGGACTATTAGAATTGAAGCCATTCTCTTTATGATGCTCCAGATATAAGGCCAAATTATCAACACTGTTTTTCATACGTTCCTGTGTTGGACCCGCATCTGCATCGGGATATTCATCTTTAGAATAAATAGCCGCAAACTCGGTGAATTCCATTGGATTTATTTCTCTAAATGTATCTGCAGCAAGATCACGAGATACAACTGGAAAAAGAAATGAATGAACTCCACTTTCTGAGAAGTAAGCTAACGGAGCAAAAACTTCCTGTCCAATTAATGCAAAATCAAATCTCAAAAACGAAGCATGATTAATGGTTTGCATGAAATCAGCTAGAGCTGGATCATATTTAGGGATTCCTTCATAACGGCTCCAGTTGCTAAATTCTCTGCAATAGCAATTAAGCAGAGACTTAAAGTTTACTTGTTCGGCAAGCTGCTTATAATTAGTTAAGTCTGTGGTATCCATTTCCTTTTTGTTTGATTTGGTTAAGAATGTTTTGTATATCATTTACGGTGGTGAGCGGATTGAAAATGGTAAACTTCAAAAAGAATTCACCATTCACTTTTGTACTGGCTACTAATACATCTCCGGTGAAAAAAAGCTTTTCTTTGATGTATTTATTGACTTCACATGAGTTGGATTCAGCAGGACCGTCCAGATAGCGGAACACTAAAACGCCCATATCAGAGTGGCATAAAAGCTCGAAGTTTTGATCAGATTCAATCAAAGCTGCAGCTTGCTGTGCGGTATCAATAATCGTATCGGTATATTGTCCCAGTTTTTCCCTGCCCAGATAACGAAGCGTAAACCACAATTTTAGAGCATCAAAACGGCGCGTACTTTGGATGATTGATTTATTGATTTGTGCTGGAAGCGCATCATAATCCTGTTCTTTCGGATTTAAATAATCGGCGTGATGCTTGATAATATTTAAATGCAGTTTGTTTTTTACGATGAATGCGCTGCTGCTAATTGGCTGGAAGAATGATTTATGATAATCAACCGTTACAGAATCAGCCAGTTCAATTCCTTTTAAAAGATGTCTGTGATTATCGGTTAAAAGAAGTCCGCAGCCATAAGCGGCATCTACATGAAGCCATATATTGTAGCGTTTTGCTATAGCAGCAATCGGCTGAAGCGGATCAATATTTCCAAAATCTGTTGTGCCTGCAGTGGCAGTTATGGCAATCGGAATATTTCCTTTTTGAATTTCTGAAGCAATTGCACTTTCTAATTTTTCAGGATCCATTCGATATCTTTCATCAACACCAACGTGAACGACCGCTTGTTCGCCCAATCCTAAAATCCACGAATTTTTATGGTTGCTAAAATGCGCTTTATCCGAAACAAAAACTCTAAATTTTGAAGCATCGGCAGGAAGTCCATCAAGTTTGATATTCCATTTCTGATATTCCAAAGCGTAATAATCTCTCGCCAGAAGCAGTCCCATCAAGTTGCTTTGCGAACCTCCGGCAGTAAAAATTCCGTCCCCATCTTGGTAGCCAATCTGTTCGCTTGTCCAATCGATTAGTTTTCTTTCGATAAAAGTACCTCCAGCGCTTTGGTCATAGGTGTCTTGAGAAGAGTTTATGGCGCTTATTAAAACTTCTGCCGCAAGGGCTGGAATCACAACTGGGCAGTTTAAATGTGCAATGTATTGAGGAAGATGATAAGCTGTAGCGTGATTAACATAAATTTCATCAACTTCATCAAAAAGGCTCTGATAATCTGGAAGCGGTTCATCAAGATCAATTGCCTCAACCATACGTTTCATTTCATCAGGTCTAATGCCCGTGAAAGGTTTAGCGGTGTTTTTTAAAAAACTGCTGACTCTTTCTTGCGCTGATTTTACAGCGGCAGCATATTCTTTATCAGAGTGCTGGCTGAAAATGTCTTTGAAATTTTCCGGTTTAGGAAGCGTGGTTTTAGATTCCTGTGTGGTATTTACCGTATTGTTCATAATTTTAAATTTTATTATTCAGTTAATGATTACTTGAAATAGGAGACTTTTTTGGATAATGGAGTTCTCTTCTTTTTTGAAATTTTTAAATCAGAAGGATAATATCCGAGATAGAGGAGGCCAAGCGATTTTTCATTTTCGGCAAGTCCAAACTGCGAGACATAATCTATGGCAACCTGTTTTGTGCTCCAGTAATTTCCAATGTTATAGGCCGTGCAGGTCAGTGCAATGTTTTGAACTGCAGATGATACCGCGGCAATTTCTTCCCATTCCGGAAGATTGATTTTGGTATTCCTTACCATGATAATGCCGATTAAGCAAGCCGCATTTAGAGGATAGTTTCTAAGATAGTCCAGTTTTTCATCCCTAGCTTCTGCACTTAGCTCAGGATAAGAATCTTTGAAATAATCTGCCATGAAAATGCCGTAGTGTTCCAGATAGCTGTCTTTTAAAACTAGAAATCTCCAAGGTTCGGTCATTTTATGGTTTGGCGCCCAAAGCGCATTGGTCAGAATTTCATCTAACAGCTTATCTGGAATTTCCTTCTTAATAAAATCTCCCGCATAGACACTTCTTCTAGCTCGGATGATTTTTGAAATTTTTTTCTGTCGATGTGCATGTATTGACAGCTTGATTTTATTGTGTTTCGTACTAATATTCATATTTTTTTAAAAAATTATTTAAGAAAATTCTTTTTTTAAAATGTAAAACTAAATATATTTGTAAGTAGATTTTATTTAGAATGAATAAAAACAGTAGAGGCAAATGTAGAAATTAATCTTTATAAAAAAAATAAAACAGTAAAAAAATTATACGAAATTATTTACATTGAAAAAATGTATTTGATCGATATTTTATTTGTATATTGATTGTTTTCAGCAGTTTGTGCTTTTTATTTATCCAAATTTTTATTAACTATAAAAGAAACTAAGAAATGAAATCACAGTCAGTAATTGAAGATGAATTGCCAGTTAGAGAAAATTACGCTTATCAAATTCCTACAAGTCCGCTGATCGTAGAAATTACGCCCCAAGAGAGAAACATTTTATCTAATGTTGGAGATCTTTTAGAGAAGGCATTTCGCTCCTATGAAAACCCAGATTACATAGCGGCGCTTCATCTTTATTCTTACCAGCTGCTGCCTGAAAGAATAGCTAGGATTTTAAGCCAATTTGGAACAGACTTTTCAGCAGACCAATATGGTGCTATAGTATTTAAGGGGCTTTTGGAAGTGGATCAGGAACTTTTAGGGCCAACACCGGCGAACTGGCAGAGTGCAGATTATTCAAAACTTAATAAATATGGTTTTATCTGTTCACTGCTGCATGGGGCTGTGCCTTCGAAGCCTGTCCAGTATTATGCGCAACGAAAGGGTGGCGGAATACTTCATGCTGTTATTCCAGACGAAAAGATGGCAGCAACACAGACGGGATCAGGTTCAAAAACAGATTTATATGTTCATACAGAAGATGCTTTTCTGCTTCATCAGGCAGATTTTTTGAGCTTTCTGTATTTGCGAAATGAAGAAAGAGTTCCTTCGACGCTCTATTCTGTGAGATCCCACGGTAAAATAAATCCTGTTATGGAAAAGCTTTTTGAGCCGATTTATCAGTGTCCGAAAGATGCTAATTATGATGAAGAAATTAATGATGGTCCGTTAGCTTCAGTTTTATATGGAAATAAGGAATTGCCTTTTATAAGATTTGATGCCGCAGAGCAGATTTTTAACGAAAAGGCTGGACAGACTCCTGAAGCATTGTACAATTTAACGGAATTCTGGAATGAGGCAAAAGAGCTGATAAACAGCGAATATATTCCTGATTCGGGAGATGTTATTTTCGTCAATAATCATTTATGCGCGCATGGAAGGAGTGCTTTTACGGCTGGGCAGAGGGAGGAAAATGGCAAAATTGTGAAATGTGAGAGAAGACAAATGCTTAGAATGATGAGTAAAACAAGCCTAATTCATATGAGAGCCATGACACAAACTAAGAATCCCTATTTTGTGATGGAAGAGCATCTAGGTAAAGTTTTTGATTTAGAATAAAAAATACCGATGACTATTTTTAAAGACATCATTTTTGATGTCTTTTTTTTTGGGAATTAAGCAGCCACGAAGTTCACCAGAAAAATAAAACGATTTTTGGCTACTGTTGAACAGCAAGAATGTGGTTTGTAATAGTTAAAACAAAATTTTAAAGTGACCTAGATCACATCTGTTAACCTATAAGCCGGCTGAGTGTTTCCCTTGTCATCCCCAAGTAGGAAGCCAAAAGTTTTTTGGGTACGCGCTGAATTAAAAGCGGAAATTTTTTTACAAGATTATTATAGCGGGTCTCGGCTGTTTCGGTCAGCAGCGACATGATGCGCTGCTCTAGGGCGATGTATCCGTAGTGTGATTTCACTCTGAAGAAATTTGCCATTTCAGGTATTTCATGACAGAGTTTTTCCCTGTCCTCATGCCGGATGCAGAAAAATTCGGAGTCTTCTATGCAGTCGATGAACATAGTGGCCGGCGTCTTGTTTTGATAGGCCTTGAAATCGCTGGTCCAATATTGTTCCATTGCAAACTGGAGTATATGCTCTTTGCCTTCGCTGTCAATAGCATAGGTTTTTGACAAGCCCTTAATTATCCAGGCTTTATAATGCACCAATTCATCTTTCTGCACGAGAAATTGATGTTTTCGAAGTTTTTTATATACAAAGCATGCCGCTACGGTTTCCCATTCCAGATCGGTTAAGGGGTTGACCTCTTCGATGTGTTTTCTCAGCAGGCTATAGTATTCTTCCATGGTACGTGATGCGATTGTAAAATTAACTGGCCAAATATAATGAAAAAGCCGAAGTATAAATTTCAGCTTTTTCATTTATCTAAGGCATGTTTTAACTTTACCCTGCTATCTTGGTCATTCTATGCAGCGTGAAATCTGCAATCCATCTCGCAGCGCCGCTGGCTTGGAATTTTTTTATAGCCTCACCTTGCATATGGGCTCTCCAATCTTGTTCACTGGCCCAGGTCTCGACAAAAACCAACACTCTGGGATCGTCTTTTGACTGATGCAGTTCATCGCGTATGCATCCTTTTTCCTTCAATGTCTCGGCAACAAGCGTTTCCTGTTCGCGGCGGAGATTTAATTCTTCATTGTTAAGAGCAATTGCTGTTGCAACGATTGTTATCTCTGAAGTCTTTTCCATAATTGTGCTTTTTTCCAACTAATTTCCTCTGCCGATAAAATTCTGGTTTCTACAGGCGTATTCTGGATGGCTTCTAGGTCTCCATCGAGCTGTATTTCAGATTAAAAGGGATGGGATAAGCTTAGTCGGTTGGTTACCCTTGAATGCTGTTAGATATGCTGTCCAATATAAACTGGGTATCTTCAGCTTTTTTTATTACCGATTCGATGGTTTGCCCGTTTCCGTGGAAAATAAGCTCCGCGAAGTTTTCTACCATGTGGACGGTTTGGGCCTTGTCTGTCGGCGAACCGACATATTCAAAATCTTTAGGGGTTGCCATTCCTTTGCGAAGGGTGTAGCCTGCTATATGGTTTTCATCATCAAAGGCAAATCCTTTTGACCAGTCCAGTACAAAATCATCCATAGCTATTAGGCCCTCGGTGCCTAGAAGGTCCAAATCCATAATGCAGACCCCTGCATTGTAGCCGATATCCCAGTTTGAGATTTGATTGTCCTTGAATTCGATCATCCCAGAACCGCGATAAATGGCATTGGTTTGGGGATCACGCTGAATGAAAGTCCTGATATCCGATATTTCGCTTGCGTTGGGCATGTATTCTACTATAGCGCGAGCAACGTACCACCCCATATCGCCGATAGCCCCTAAAGGTTCCAGCTGGGTATTGTATCTGATGTTTGTGCGGTCAAGAAAAGGGAAGAAGAAAGAGGTGTGGACTCCTTGGACAGTTCCAATCTGTGCGGCTGCATTTTCCTGAATTTTTTTGGTTCTCGGATGATGTGTAAAGTGGGTGGCATCCATGAATGCTACTTTGTTTTCCCTGGCAGTGGCAGAGATGCGCTTAAGGGACTCAAAGTCCGCAAAGGGCTTTTCCACCAGTATATGCTTTCCTTCTCTGGCAGCCTGAATTGCAATCTCCTCTTTGGCAGAAGTCGGAACACCTATATAGACGGCGTCGACCTCTGGCGAGGCAATCATTTTTTTCCAGTCATCGTATCTGGAAGCTATTTGATGCTGGTCGGCAAAATTGTTCAGTGTTTCAGTGTTTCTTCCAGAAATTGCAGAAATCGTGGCATTCGATGCCGCATTGATTGCTTGGGCTGTTATATTTGAAATCATGCCGGTACCTACAATACCGATTCTAAGTTGTTTTGTTTGCATTTTTTACTGTTTTTAATTTGATGTAAAATTCAGATTTTGAATTTTTGCAGCAGATGACCTACATCACGAAATTAAAGTGACGTACATCACATTGGGAAGGATGGGTATGGACATTTTGCCGGCTCTATCCATTGATCGACTTGCTCGATTGGCCACTTAAGGGAATAATAAATTTCTCGGCGTTGATTTTTCTTAAGTTGTCGGAGATGTTGAAAGCAGGGTAAAGGAATTTGTGTTGGATGTCTTGGGATCGGCGGAAAACTCTGTTTAGTTTATTAATGATTCTGTATAAGGGACAAGTTTGGAAATAGTTGTATTTTTTATTTTTTCCTTCATTAAATAATTTAGATATCTTCGAAATCCATGGAGCAGAAGCTGCGTACGCATATTGAAAAAATGATTCCCCTACAGATGAAGAATCCCATTTATAAACGGCCATTTTACTGTTCAAAATTCAAAAAGCACCAGTTTTATAATACAGATAAATATTGTGAATAATTATGTGTTTTAACTTAAAAAGTGTTTAATAAATATTTTTTATATTTTTTTGTTGTTTAAAAACGCGTATACTTGTAGTCATTTTGGCTGTTAGTTTTTTATGTAGGATTTTGAATTTTTAATAAAGCAGGCTCAGGCTATTATATGGAATAGAAGCGCCATTCTAGGAGGGCATTCTTACGCTGATTCGCCTCAGTTTTATCAGGCAACGCTATATTATGTTATATCAAATAAACCTTTAAAAAAAAATGAAAAAAATATTGTTTTTAATTTTAATGTTTAATTTCATTAAAGTTTTTTCCCAGACAGCTACTCAAGAACAAATTGCAAAGGCATGGTTTGATGATTATGCGGTCTGCAAATGCATTACTCAAACAAAGTGGATCAATGGGATAAAAAGCGAAGATAAAAGCATTCTCTTTTACAATAAAAAATTAAGCCTAAACCCAAATAATTTTGAAGCTCTGGAATCCTTTATAGATTCATATATAAAAGAAAAAATTAAAGGTAAAGGCATGGCCTTAAAAAGCTGCATTAGTATTAAATATGACGATGATTTTAAAAATTTGGTTTTAAAAATTCTAAAAACCGATACAATTATAAATAGTGCAATTTTTGAATCTCCTAAATAAAGAGAAAAAAGTTTTTTGTAATGATAAGGAATCATAGAAGGGAATATGAAGAAATGTTTTAGAAAGGCTCCAAATATTTTGGAGCCTTGAACATAAGAAATATTAAATATTTCTTATAAGCATTTAGTTGTCTCGCAGTATACTGACAATTAATATGTTTTGGTAGTAATGTTTCGAACCTAAGCTTGTCAATAATTGATTTTGCTGGATTTCCTGTTTTCAAAAATACCTTGTGCCACGATTTTGCCACAAATCTCAGAGTACTGATGTTTATAAAAAACTGATCTAGCTTTTGCACCAAAAAATAGCAGTTCCGCTTTTAAACAAGAAAATAAATGACGCTTTTCTGGTTTCTATTTTTTTTGGGGACGTAGTTTATATAGCCGTATTCATTTAAATCCTTTATGCACCTGTGATAAGTGACGGAACCGGTTATTTTGGCTATTTTTAATCGGTAGGAGGAATTTTTATGCAATCTGATCGGATGATTAGCATCGTCAATTGCATTTAATATTTTTAATATTATTTTTTGGGAGCTTTTTCCCGCTATCCGCTGCAATCTTTTGCGCCGAACGGCGGCGCAGAAGGATTTCCGCTTCTATCGGGGCTAGGGCCCTAGTTTGCATAATTTTCTGAAGTATGATCCTAATTGAGCTGTGATTGCAAAGCTGGCATGCTATGGGGATAAATTGTAATTGAAATGAAAAATTAAAAGAGTATCAATGTGATGGAGAACAACCAAAACAGGCTTGGTATATGTCAGAGCTGTCATATAAGCTGACAAAATGTTTCAAATAATTATCTTTTCTTTGATAAAACTGATATCTATAGAGCGTTATAATTAAATGTGGTAATTAGGATAATGTATGGCACGGATTTTGAACTAACTAAGTGCCTTCAAAATAGTTTGGAGGGTTGAATGTTTAAGTTGACTATTCTGCCTATCGCGACAGGCAGAATGTGATTTATGACATATACTGCAATTTCTGAACCAAAGGGAAAGAAATATTTCGCTAAGATATGAAATATCAGACATAATGTCAAGATTAAAGTTGCTTTCATAACATTTCTATTGTTTGTAAGATTTCCCAGGCTCTGTCTGGTATGTCCGAGCAGGTGTAAAACATTTCTGCAAGGTTTCAAGGCACACAAAAGCAGTTCAGTCAGACTGCCGGTAATCTTGGAAAGGTTGGAATTAAAAAAGCCAATCTGAAGTGCTGAGAACACAATTCTATCAGCCAATGTGAGGATTAAGGCATGAATGGGTGTAAACCCCAAGACGATGGAAATCGGTCGTCTGCCAAGCAATGTTTAACATTGTACATCAGCAGGTAAGGTTAATGACTGATACTGCTTTCCTGCTGGTGTCCCTATAAAAAAATAATGAATCAAACACTACTTTTTAATGAGGATTTATGGGAGCGTTATGTGGCGAAGACTGCCGAAAGCCAGGAGAGTTTTGAACTGAAAACGTATCCACACCTAGATCCTTATTTTAATTTTTTTAAAAACAGCAGTGACATCAAAAAGCTTGTGTCAAATAGAGTGCTTATGGAAAAGCATTCTTTTCTTCCTTTTGTAAAAATACTAACCAAAACACCGAGATTCAGATTTCAGGAAAACGAAAAAATGTATGGTCTGGAAACTAAAATAAGACCCATCGCTTTCGCTTCCCATTTCGACTCTTATATTTATGGTTTTTATTCTTTTGCTTTGACCGAAAAGTACCAAGAGTATGTACATGAGAAAGGTTTTAGTGAATGCGTGCTGGCCTACAGGTCTGATCTTGACGGGAAATGTAATATACAGTTTGCAAAAGAAGCATTTGAAGCTGTGAGAAAAAAGGCCTCAGCTAATGGTCACTGCACTGCGATTGCACTTGATATTACCGGTTATTTTGATAATATTGACCACACGATTTTAAAAGACAAATGGTGTAAAACATTAAACATTCAGGAGCTGGCAAAGGACCAGTATAAAATTTTCAGATCTCTTACAAAATACAGCTACATAAACCGAGACAGTATCTTGAAGCATTTTAAAATAGATTTAAAAACAGCACCTCACTGGAACTCGCTTCTAGATCTCATACCTGACGATGCAGCCGGCCCAACTTTCAACAATAAGTTTGATCTGCTCCGAAAAAGAAATCTTTTGACGGTCAATCTTCCTAAAATTTCGCAAGGAGGAGAGAAAAGTTTCCGGGGAATACCTCAAGGCTCGCCTATGAGCGCATTGCTGTCAAATATTTACTTGATTGATTTTGATGAAAAGATATTTAATCTCAGTATCGAGCTGGACTTTACATACAGGCGCTACTGCGATGATCTTTTAATAATCTGTGACTCTGAAAAGGCAGCGCAAATCAATGAAATTGTTCTAAAGGAAATAGCTGCCTATAAACTGGTTATTCAGACAAAAAAAACTGAAATAATCCATTTCAGGCCTGCATTATCCGGAAAAATCAGAGGATTTAACCAGAAGAAAATTGAAAAATTTTCACCAGTTTTCACTTCGCAGAATGAGCAGCAGTATTATAAGAATCTACAGTATCTCGGTTTTGAGTTTAATGGAGTCTCGATTTATATCAGGCCAGGAAGCCTTTCCCGCTATTTCAGGAAAATGAAGGGCAGGATTGTAAAGACTGTTATGATGGCCTACAGCGATAAATCAAAGAGGGATAAAATACTCAAAAAGCAGATATTTGAAAGATACTCGCATTTGGGAAAAAGGAATTTTCTTTCTTATGCGGTAAAGGCCTCAAAGAAGCGTTATTATTCTAAATCAATTAAAGCCTATCGCGAAGGGATGGATTCCAAATCTATCAGAAAACAGCTCTCTGCACATTTTGCAATTCTGGAAAAGGAGATTTTAATGAAATCTTTCACACAACACGAGTATAAGGAATATATATACACCAAAAAAAAAGAACAGGGACGAAGAGTGAGCAGAAAAAGAATGAAGTATTGAATTTTATCAGATCCATGGGAGTTACACCAATTTTTTGCTTCGGTCGAGCAGATTGTTTTTGCATTAGTTAGACTTTCGAAAGGGTTGGATAGTTAGTTATGTTTTTTTTGTCTTTAGTTTTCTCCTTTTTTTGTGATTGTTTTTAGTTTTTTTAAGATTTTTATTAAGCATGATTTTGGCCGGTGTGTATTCAATTCTTGGAAAATGAAATTAATTAACATGTTTATGTGGAAGGCAGCATTAAGGAATATGATGATTTTATTTTTGAAAAAATGATCGTCAGCGCCAATCCGCACATGCCGCTAAAGCTAAAGAAGGAGAAATAAAAAATCATCATATTTTTTATACCATGAGATATGCAGTTTTTATTAAAACCCTGCGAGATTTAACAAACAGCCCATTTCTTTCAAAAGATATTCAGGATGTAGCAGTACAAATTGCGTCAAATATAACAATGCATATCCATTATAATTTTTGTAAGTTATTAAGCAAGCTTATTGACGATATTTATAAAGCATATAATGATCATAAAAAACAGCGGATTATGAGCTTTTTACAGAAACATTTCGTTACAGCACCTTATGGCATGTATTTGAATTAGTACGTAAGAAGCAGAGGATTATCTGCTTCTAAAAGAAAAAAATAGAAAGCATTTAATGATTGATGAAAACTGGTAAATCATTTTAAGCTAAATGATATGATGAAATGAAGGCTGAGATTTTCATAATTTTTATATTAAAGATCAATCATAAAAAAAAGGTCATATCTATGGGAAGTGTTACATATAATTTTTTGGCAGATAGCTTATTCTTTCATGAGAATAGTATTGAAAATAATTTTGTTAAGGAAACTGATGAAAGAATCGAAAGGGAATTGCAAGATTACAGGAAGCATTGCATTGATAATTATGACCAATTAATTAAAGAAATTGTCGAACGGGATTCTTTCTTAAAAGTTTTTTCGTCGTCAGACGAAATCCCTCTCAGACTGCTTAAGCAGACATCGCTATATATAGATCAATTTATTATTAAAGATCCCCTGTTTTCTTTGACAGATTTTCAGTCAGAAATAAGCAATGTAACTGGGAAATATCTGGGATACAAAAATGATGGGATAATTAATAGAAATAGTCTTAAAAAGGCATCATTGCATTTAAAGGAGATAACGCCTATGGTTGCAGGTAATTATATAAAGATCTTTCCTCTAAGTTATCATTTTGAAGCGCCTAAACAGATTCCGCTAAAAATGCCTGTTGATTACTATAATGGGGTTCTTCCTAAAGAAATTATGGATTTTTTCTGGGATAATGTTTCTGTCCGTTCAATGGAAAAATTTAAATCCGGTGATGGTTGGCAGGTTATGGAGAAACTGTACCCTTGCAGAAGCATTGTGGTCGATTTTAAGGAAACGAATTTCAAGTCAAGCATGATTTATCATTTGTTTCAGACGGAAGTGCTAAGCATGGATGAAACAACAGGCACAGTTACTTTTAGTCATATGTTGCCTGACTCAGCACCCGAAATAGATCATTTTAACGCTTGGGTTGCACAGTCAATAAATTCAACATCTAAAAATTTTTTCGATGGGATTTTTAAAGAAAATTTTATTTCCTCTAATCTCAATTCAACTTATTTATGCGATAATGATTTTACAAGTAAATTAATATCTCAGAACTACAGTGTAAAGGAAACAATTCAGACCGAAACAGCCAATAGAATAATCAATTTTGACTTGCCATTTCTTGATAACATTGATATAGAGAAGCTGATGAATGTCAGGGAAATGGATTCAGGAGTCTTTACAAACTTTCGAATTGAACTTGAAAAACATTTCAGAGAATTAAGGACAATAAGCGATCCAAAAATTATCCAGCAAAAGACAGAAAACATTTTTCATGAGTTAAATGATGTGCAGGTTCAGAAAATTAAGCAAAAAATAAATCATATCAATAAGCAGGTTTTTGTTAACTCGTTGGTTGGAATTGGTGGTTTGGCAGGCGGTTTTTCAACAGGTGGCTTTAGTTTGCTGGCAACAGCTTTAGCTTTAGGGAAGGGGTATAAGGATTATCAAGATTATAAGGAAAAAGTAAAAGAAAATCCATCATATTTATTATGGAAAATCAAAAAAAAATAAATTTCTATTCATATCAATGATTTTGTAAATAAAATAATAACTCTTATGTAACAATAAACCATGAAAATTGACTTTGGTAAGAATAAAAAATTTTTAGAAAACTTAAATCCTGTAAATTGTGTTTTCTGACAAAGAAATCGTATGGATATACTATTTGAAATATAATTATTTTTAGAGGGCTGTATAGTAAAAATTTCGTATACAGTTTCGAACCTAAACTCGTCAGTACTTTATTTTGCTGAGTTTTTAGATTCCTAAAATTGTAAGTGCCACGATTTTGCCACAAAACTCAGATCACTCATATTTAATGCATCATTGAGTTCTAAAAGTTTCAAACCTAAACAGCCCTGCCGATGAAAAGCAGGGCTGTCGTTTTATAATAAAGCAGGTGAATTTTCGTGTCTTTTTTAGACGGCTGTTTCGGCTTCCGCTTAGGAAATTTCTTCGCTGATTGCTGCGTCCGAATTGTGCTGTACAGGGGGCTGTTCTTCCGCAATTTCCCCAGAAGCATTTTCTTCCGATTGATTTCCTTCTGCAGCGGCCGTCTGCTGGGAGGTTTTCTTCATCAGGATATAAAAATCCCTCAGATGCCACCATGCAGGACAGCGGTCCATAGGACCGTTGAAGTTCCTGATTCCGATATAGCAGCTCTTTAAAAACTGCTGGGTATCGGAGATGTATGCCCACTGGGTCCATTTCACTTCCTTGGGCGGGGGATTGTTTTCAAAATGGCGTTTGATGTCTTCGTAATTCATGCCGCAAAATTAGCGGATTAATTCCGGATTTACGAGGCTTTTTGGCACATTCAATTCGGCTCTATTAGAGAAGGTCTTTAAGAATATGATACTGCAGAATTTTTTTGCGTTTCATGGCAAAGAAATGGTATTAAAAAATATTATTTTTAGCTTTATATTATTTTTTAGGAGCTTTTCCCGCTATCCGCTTCAATATTTTACGCCGAACCCCGGCGTAAAAGGATACCGCTATTATCGGGGCTAATACTAAATTGTCAAATTATTCTATATATGAAAACAATGGAGGATTACAGAGCCCTGCAGATCTCCAGTTTGGAGTTGATGAAGAGCTGCACATGCATAATCATGACCGATACCTCAAATTATAAGGCGCATGGAACTGGCGTATTTGTTCATATAGGCGGGCACTATTTTCTTGTGTCGGAGGCCCATGTTCTGGAAAGGCATGGTGAGTTTTTTATCTTCCTTTCTCAGGAATATGAAATAATAAAGCCCGGCGGAGATACCTACATCAACCGTACCGAAGATCGGGAAAAGGATACAATTGATATAGCGGTTCTTCGTTTGGATGCGGACTGCCTGCCGCATATCCTGCGTTCCTATAGTTTTCTGCAGGCTGAGGATCTGGCCATCAATCATATATTCCAAAATGAAGAATTTTACACCTTTCTCGGATACCCTGCAACGAGGGCAAAAGTCCTCTATAAAACCGATATTTTCGATGTGACTACGTTTTTCCATTTCACAGCCCCTCTGCATAGTGAGAAATATGCAGGGTTTGGCAGTAATCCGCATGTGAATGTTATGGTGGCCTACAATAAAAAGTCAGCCTATGACAGCCGAAAAGGCACTTTCGGCACAGGGCCGGATCTATACGGCATCAGCGGCTGTGGGCTATGGTTTACAGATCCTTTAGATTTGAAAACGGGAATAATAAGGCCTAAACTGGTGGCAATAATGACCGACTGGTCCATAAAAAACCGAAATATAATAATAGGAACCCGGATCGATGTGGTGACAGGTATGATAAAGAAGTTTCTGGATATTGATTTTCCGGATTCAAGCATTGTAACTGTCAGCTGAATTTTAGATCTAGTTTTTGCAGCCCAAAATATAGCAGCTCCACTTTTAAACAAGAAAATAAATGACGCTTTTCTGGTTTCTATTTTTTTTAGGGACGTAGTTAATGTAGCCGTATTCATTTAAATCCTTTATGCACCTATGATACGTGACAGGACCGGTTATTTTGGCTATTTTCATAATTTCATGCCTATAGGCTTTGATAGGATTGATGTTGCCTTCATTTGCCCTGAATTGAAGCAGTGCCGCAAAAATTCCAATATGGGTAATGCTGATGCGCTGATCTTTTTCTATTGATCTAAAGAATTCCGTTAAAGGATTTAACTGTTCCATCACTGCTGTATTTTACATTTTATTCCTCTTTGCACAGATTGTTTCGGTAATGTTTCTGTTTCTTTTTTTGATGAAGTGATTTCAGCTTTCCTTAAATGCTGGTCATAGATATTCAATGATCTAAACTGCGGATTGGCTTCTATATAAACCTGATTTTCTCTTCCATTTTTAATCAGCACAGCAGAGACTCTGTCCCCCTGCCTTAAAGTATTTTTCAGTTTCTCCATTTCATACTGGCTGGATATCTCTTTTAAAGGAATGGCCTTTAAAGTCTTTTCTAAATCATAAGCATATTCATTTCGAAATTCTTTTAAGTGATAATTGCCCGAAGCATCTCTATCATTAAAGTCGAGCTGGAACCATGAGTGGTTATGCTCTACACAACGGCCTGACAATAAATTATAGACTTCATTCAGCTTAAAATCGTTTTCCAGACCATTTTTAAAGTAATATTCCCTGCTGTTCCCTGGAGCAGAATTATTTTGCAGGCTGCTTTTAAATCCATCAAGTTCAAAATGGCCTTCAGCATTTTTTGAAAACGAAAGGGTATGATTGATTTTTTCCTTTTCATTAATGTAGTAGGATAGAGGCACGGTGAAATTTTCCTGTTCTTTGTCGATAAGATTTTTAATTTTTTCGGATAAATCAGGAAAGCCGATATTCTGCACTTTCTCGTTAAGCAAATTGAAGTTTGTCTCGTGTTTTTTTGCGTCACTGCGAAGTGAAAGCTGATTCTGTGAGCTTGTGATTATATTTCTAAGGATACGTGAAATTGGATTTGGATACAATTGTTTTGACATCCTTCGGATTTCCATTTTAAGGATTCGAAGCGTATGCTGCTCCTCAATATTTTTTGAATATCTGTATTTCGCTCTGATTCTGTCGAACTGCCGCAGTTTCTCAGCCAATAAAGATCTGTTTTCAGCCGGAGTAATTGAAAACAGCGTATTGAAACGTTCCTCTCTTGCTTTCCATTGGCTGAATTCCATTTCTACTCTATTTAAGGGAAACTGCGGGTTCATCATCTAAACTTTAATTATTTTAAAATCTCTAAACGGAATTAGACTGCTGTTTTCTTTTTTTTGGTTTGTTCGCTGAAGGGGTTTCACTGTTCTGGTCAGCGGTCTCAGACTGTTTTTTGTCAGATTGCTTTTCTGAAGTTTTTTCTCCTTCAGTTTTTTTTTCTTCTTTGCTTTCTCGATGATTGATGCGCTGGAGGTTTCCGTCATATACATTAAGAGTCTTGAACTGCGGATTTGCTTCCACGAACATTTTGCTCTCGACGCCACCCACAACAAAAGTCACAGACTGAAGATTTCCTTTTTTAAGGGAATTCAAAAGATCTTCCTTATACTGGGGCGTATTGAGTTCTTTTATGGAGTGCTTCTCAAGGCTGGCTTCCAGATCATAGCCGTAATTCTGATGATAGTGGCTGATCTTAAAATTCCCGGCACTGTCTGTCTGTTTAAAATCCAATTTTAACCGTGCTTACCTAAGGGAGGCAAATGACCAGCTGGAGGGGCAGATTGGCACAGCTAAAATTGCTATGGCACGTTTGTCATCTCCGCAGTTGTATTACGTGTTGTCAGGGAATGATTTCACGTTGGACATCAACAATCCCGAAGATCCCAAGATTGTCTGCATGGGAAACAACCCGCAGAAAATACAGATTTACGGAGCTGTATTATCTCTGTATGTCAACAGGCTGGTGAAGCTGGTAAACAAAAAAGGGAAAATGAAATCCAGCCTGATTTTTGATGAATTCCCCACTATATATCTTAATAATATGGACAGCCTGATTGCTACAGCAAGAAGCAATAAGGTGGCAACGTGTCTTGGGATTCAGGACTTCAGCCAGCTCCGTAAGGACTATGGACGGGAACAGGCGGATGTTATTATGAATATTGTCGGAAATATTATCAGCGGACAGGTTACAGGAGACACTTCCAAGCAATTGTCCGAGCGCTTCGGCAAAATTCTGCAGGATAGGGAGAGTCTTTCGATCAACAGCAGCGATACGTCAGTGAGCCGTTCCAAACAGTTGGAATCGGCAGTTCCTCCTTCTAAAATTTCAGCACTTAGTTCGGGAGAATTTGTGGGCATGGTGGCCGATAATCCCGATTGTAAAATTGAACTGAAGACTTTTCACAGCGAGATTATTAATAATCATGATTCTTTGAGAAAAGAAGAAGAAAGTTTTAAAGAAATCCCGCCGGTCCGCAAAATTGATGAGTTTATGATTCAACGGAATTATCTGCAGATTAAACAGGACGTGCAGGATATCATTAATTCAGAAATGGAACGTCTTTTGAACGATCCCGCATATGCTTATCTAGTTTTGAAAAAATAGTGTGAAATTTTATTTATTTGTCTGTCTTTATCTGCTATAAAATTATAAAGCTTCTAGTTTTTAGAGGCGTTAATGTGTTGGTTTTATTTTTGACGGGTTTCAATAAAAAAAAAATTAACTTTGAGATTCCTGTAAAACTTTTGCAATAATGTCAGATAAAAAAAATGGAATGCGAAATGTTGCCACTCCAAAACAAACCGGCGGCGGAGGCTTTACTTTTGAGGATAAAGTAACTGCATGGTTTTGTTCGCATTTTTTAGGCAATACATTGCCTTTTAATAAAGAGGTAGGAAAGATAATCCGAATGGATTTTCAGGTTAGACCAGAAGGCTGGCTTTTTGATGATCTTTTGCTTACTTTAAAGAATAAAGAAGAAGAGAAATGTAGAATAGCAATATCGGTTAAAAGCAATGTGCAGTTTAACACAACAGGTCCTTCTGACGATTTAAAAAACGATTTGTGGAATCAGTTTGTAGGTGAGCCCAAAAGAGTTTTTGATCCCTCAAAGGACTACCTCTGTATTGTAAATTCAACTATTCCAGCGTCAATTTCAGAAGATTTAAAAGCTTTGCTTGCTGCCGCAAGTAGTATGGATCCAAAAGTTTTTCTTCATAGGATTACTTCAGAAGACGGAGGATTTTCCCAAACAAAAAAACAATTGTTTGACAGCTTCCAATGCCCTGCCGCTATTGCATCAGCACATAAAATTATTGCATTAGATACAGTAAAGCTTCTTAGCAGGATATTCTTGTTCGAGTTTGATTTTCAGAATACAAATTCATCAGATGAGAATTTGATCATAAAAATGCTGGCAGATATACTCTTGCAGCCAGATGGCATAAAAGAACTGGATATGTATTACTCAATGTGTAATATTGGACGTGAATACGCGCCAGTCTCGGGATATTTAGACTACACTAAACTGCTCAATAGATTTGGAATAAATTATGAGCTTAAAGCTTTCCCGAATCATAAAAACGATTGGTCCAAAATTCATGCTCAAAGTAGCCTGCTTGCGGGCCTAATTCAGGATTCCATTGGAGGAAAACTCAAGTTGGATAGGACTATTGAACTTAATAATCTGAAAAAATGCATAGATGATAATCAGGTTGTTTTCGTTCTTGGCAAATCAGGTTTTGGAAAATCAGTTCTTGTCAAGGATATGATCAGACGGGTATCGGCTGTTGAGAATAATTTCATATGGATAGATGCGCAATGTTTAAATCATGGAGGGCTGTCTCAATATTTCGGCTTGCAGCACAGCATTACGCAACTATTCGAATATTCTAAGAAAACATGCTCTTATCTGATAATTGATGGTATTGACCGTTTCTTTAGAGAAGAAGACCTAAAACAGCTGCATGAGATTCTCAGTAAAGCAGTTGTTCTGGATTCTGGATGGAAAGTTATCTTCACCTGCCAGAGTGATGATTACAGTGAAGTGATTGAACGATTGTACAGAATTAATATACCTTTGAAATCAGAGAGCTACATTGTAGATCTGAATATTTCAAATCATCTAGCTGCAATTTATAAAGAAATTCCGCAGCTCTCGGATTTGTTCAAGCATGCTCATCTTCATGCTGTTCTGAATAATTTAAAATATCTGGATCTTCTAGCATTTAAGCTATTGTCTGGGAAAACCGTGCCTGAGAATGGCTTTTTAGGGGAAACAACAATTATAGATTGGATTTGGAAGGAGGAATTCGACAGCACTGGCTCTAGATTTATGCAGGAGTATGCAGCAAAGCAGGCTCAGATGTTTTCTGCATCCGTTCCTGCAACAGATTTTAGCATCTCAGAATTAATTCCGCTTGAAAAATTGAAAAGCGGTAAGAAGATTTATGAAAATGATGACAAATTATATCTTACTCATGATCTTTTAGGGGATTGGGCGAGATATAAGATTTTGCGTTCGAGAGATGCCAATCTGAAGCCTTATCTGCTTTCTTTAGAGCTAGGCTCTCCTTTGTGGCGTAAGGCAATTCGTCTTTATGGCATTTATCTGCTGGAGAAGAATGACGAGGGCAATTCTTGGAAAATATTAATGCGATCATTGTCCGAGCATGAGCCTGGCGAAAAAATAGTGCAGGATCTCCTGCTTGAATCGATCTTTTTTTCATCGGATACATACAAATATCTGACGCTGGTCTACGATGTGATGAAAGAAGATGAAGGGAAACTTTTTAATCGTTTTATAGGCCAGTTTTTGATCAAGGCAACCGTGCCTAACCGGAATGTTATGGATTATGCAAAAAAGCAGGGAAAGCTTACTGCAGCCGAAGCAGCGTCTTATCACAGAATTCCTGATTTTTTATACTGGCCCGGTTTAATCGAGTTCTTGTATGAGCATAAAGAAGAGGCTATTGAAATTACAGGGAAAAAACTGGCAGTCCTCTGCTCAATGTGGCTTGATTATACCGAACTGGGCTTTCCTTTTCGAAAAGAAGTCGCAGCAATTGCTCTTGAAAACGCTCATCGCATGTTCAGCTTTAAGTTTAATGGAGGCTATATAAGCGGTGATTCCGACCAGTTTGTTTTTAAGGCATTTTTGGCGGGCGTCAATGAATATCCCAAAGAAGTAAGCGAACTTGCGCTCAAGTTATGCAAAAGGATAAAATCTGAAAGGCTGCCTAAAGAAAAGAAGGAAAATGAGATTATAGTAAATCCTGTAAAATCGTTTATTTCAGCTGCTAAAATCAGGAATGAAACGCAATGGCCCGACGGGCCATATGAACGTGTGGATGATGCTTTTGCAAAAATTTGCCTGAATGAACATGCTTTGAATCCTTTGATTGCCCTGCTGCCGCAAAAAGCAATGGAGATTACGCTTGCCTTACTGATTGAAAGACCGAAGGAAGTCTCTTTCGCATTTACTTCCTCACATTACAATTTAGATATAAACGACCCAAGAGGCTGGTTTCCTCCATTTTACAATAGAGGACCCTTTGCTGCCTTTTTTAGATGCCATCCTTTTATAGGAGTTGAGCTGGTGGTAAAGTTTGTCAATTTTGCCACCAAGCAGTGGACAAATGATTTTGCTCATAAAAAAATAACTATACCCGCAATTGAAGTGAGTTATGAAAGTAAGCCGAGGTATTTTACGGGAAATGAATCGGTTTACTACTGGTTTCGAGATACTGCTGGTGCACCGCACTCAGTTGTAAGTGCTTTGCAGGCGCTTGAAAAATTCCTTATTGATCAATCAGATAAATCGAATGATATTGGACCTTTTGTAGATTTTATTCTGAAACAAGGGACATCTGCAGCTTTATTGGGAGTTTTAAATTCAGTGGGAAAATATGATCCCAAACACTATTTGAAATCTTTGAATGCTCTGCTTCCTGTAGCCGATTTTTATTTTCTGGAAAAGGACCTCGATTTCGGCGGAGGCGGAATTGAAGGCTACCAAATGACAGGGGCTTATCGCTTTGATCCGAGAACGTGGGAGCTTGCAAAGGAATGGCACAATATGCCTCAACGGAGAATGTCAATGGGAGCAGTGTGTAGAACCCTGTTTATGGATAATGAGAAATTAAGGGAGCAGTATACGGAAATAACTGCTGAATGGACAGTTTTGCTAGGCCGTATAGATAATAGACGCACTTCTGATTATCTGAAGCGTCTTATTTCTTTTTTTGATTTCAGCAACTATTTTAAGCAGGAAACAGAAAGTGGCCATAGTTGGGCTTATAAAGAGCCGGAAGCGCTTAGCCGGCAATTAGAGTCCGCTAGATCGGATGCTGAGCTGGGGCTTGACCTATTTGCTTATCCATTCCAATGTCTGGAGGCTATTAAAAATGGAAGGAAGTTAGATCTGGCAGAATGTGAAGGGCTGTGGCAAAGCGTCTTAAGTATTGATGAGACTGAGGAAGAGTATCTATATATCTCCTATGGAGGCAGGCACCAATGTGTACTCGCGGGATGCGCCTTTCTTTTTGAAAATAAAGAGATATGGATTGCACATTATCCCGAAATAAAAGAATGGACAATCACTTTTATAGAGAAAGCCTTAAAGAATTATCAGCCTCTTCCCAATTCTTTTTATCAGACTGATATGGAAGATTCTTGGAGCTCATTTGCTTCGAGGATTTTAGCATCGGTCTGGAGTGAAGACTTAAATAATAAACAGGTACGGACCTTGATTGCAGAGCTGGTTTTGAAATGTCCTTTTGATAATTTGAGCATATTGTTCAATGAGACTGCAAAATACGTTTCATGGTCCGAATCTGACTTTGTCCAGCTGCAGAACCTTGTTGTGCTTGTTGCATTGGGCAGAGATAAGGATTACAGCGCCAAGCTCCCAAATTATGGCATTGAAAGACCGGCTATTGAGCAGAAACCTTTTGACTTTAATAAAATTGCGGAAGAAATTATTCAAGATTTTATCTGTAGCAGGATCGAAAGCAAACTCATTGACTGGTCGCAATTAAGGGAGATAAAATCAAAAAATAATGGCAGTTGGGATTTTAATGATCAAAATTTTGAAAAAAGACCCGGCATCAACAAGGTTATGCTGCATCATGCATTTGTTGTAGCGCCAGACTTGGAAGGCCTTTCACAAGAAGACCGTCGGCATCTCTGCCAGCTCTGGAGACAAATGCTGGAACAGATGCTGTTCGAACGCGGACAGATTCAAGAAAATTTCTCCCATAGAAGTGAATATCCAGATGAATTTGATATATGGATTCTTGGTAGAATTTCCAGGATAGTTCTGGATATAGAGGAAGGGGACAATCTTATCGGTGAAGAATTGTGGAAGCCGTTTTTTGAGTATGGTCCACAGATGGCCGAATGGATTGTTGTATTTATCGAAAACTATTTCATCAAGAATATTGAGCGTGAGGATAAAAAGAATGTTTTTTACAAGTGCTGGATTTCCATGATTGAATTTGCTGAAAGCTGTGAAACTTGGAAGAGGGACCGTTATTATTCAGGAAAAGACATAAATCAGGCACTCTTAAGCATTAACGAAACTATGATCAATTGGTGGAATAACGATAAGTATGCTTTCTTTTACGACAAGGCTATTTTGGAAGTCATCAAATGGGGGCAGAAAAACAGGTTTGATCAGGATGTAGTTTACAGAATATTATTGCTTTTGAAAACCACACCAGGACTTAATTTTATCAAAGAGGGGTTGGATATTGTAAACAGGTATCTTGCTTTGAGCAGAATTGGGGATAAAATAGGGCCGCCGAAAGAATATGTAAAGAGAGAATTTAAGTATGAACATTCCTTGGCAGGAACAGCCAGTTTTCTATGGGAGAACTGCTCCAGCCAGATTAAAGCGGATAATGAAGTGCTGAAAGGGTTTAAAGAAATTGTAACGTATCTGGTGTCAAGGCAGAATCCTATTGGGCTGGAGTTACAGGAACGAATATTGCTATAGTGTTAATCTTCTTGCTAAGGAAAATCGATCCGGTTTTATGGAAAGCATTTGGTTGATTAAATGCTTTCCATAAAATATAACTACTGGTTAATGTAAATAAAAACCTATCTCTCAAAATTGGACAAAAATATTAATTTGCATATTTATATAACAATTTATGGAATCATATTTAAGAATAAGTGATAAACTTGAATGTTTTTTAGACTTCTGAAGTGGTTTATTTTTACAATTTTTAAGTTTGCAGGAGTTTCTAATTCAAATTCTTTGTCAATCCCCAAACTTTGGTATTTTCCAAAATCTATCTGCTCAATGTAAGTCTGATATTTTTTCCAAGTTTCTTCAAAAGATTTGCTCTCGCAATAAACTATAATAAAAAGCGGGCTGATTCCAATAGGTTCGTTACGGAAAATTTTTACAAGATGGTTCTTGATTATTGTATCTGTAGTCTCATCTTTCGGAATAGATTTTATTCTCAGGCATTCTATCGCCGATATATGGTCTGAATTCTCATTCTCAATTATGATGTCGCGAAATGCAATTCCCGAAGTATTGGATTCAGTTGCGGGATCCGTCGTTCCTCCCATAGACTGGTCTTTGACGCTCCAATTTCGGCTGTTTACTGCATGTTTTAAAAAATTGCGTATCAGTATATTATACTTATTCTCGCTTTTGGATTTTCTATATTCAAAGACATTATCCAAAAAAGTCATACATACGCTCATTACAGATTTTAATAGAAAATCTTTCTCCTCAATTGTAAGTTTTTCTCTTTTTTCGCTCAGCCATTCATAAAATAATCTTTCATATAGCTTATGGCTGGTGCGTGTAATATTTGCCAATCTCGGAAGTATCCTAAATTCAATATGGTTAAGAAATAGGGCTTTCTCCCTGCCGAATGAATTGTAGTGGAAGTCCAGAAACGCTTTAATATTTTCTCTTGGCTTTGTTTGATATATCTTCCATACAAATTCGGTATGATATTGGTCCAGCAGATAGGCAACATTTCCATACCCTTCTAATATATGCTCAGAATCGATATGTCTTTTAAGCATTTCATCCCAGTCATGCTTTAAATCTTTGAGCTGATAGGTTCTGAGCTTTATTTTTGGATGGCTTTGAGTGTTATAATAGCCTGGAATCTGATCTGTCTCGATAAATTGTTCATCAATTTTTTCTAGTTCGTCCAAGATGGAATAGTGCACTGTCTCATCTTCTATAGGTTCAATGGCAGTCATTATCGAAAGGAATTTTTCTGCTTCCTCATAAGTGCCTATAAGAAATCCTATCCTTTCAAAATCAATATCTTTTTCCTCCGAAAAAAGAGAGGCTTCATGTTTGATGAGTATGGTTTCAGCTTCGTGTACCGAATCTTCCTTAATCTTATGAAACCAATATATCAGCTCTTCTTTCGAAAAGATAACCTTTCTAGCCTCATCAAGCATCTTCTGAAGTTCGGCTTTGCCTTTTTTCTGGTTTTCTAGAATCCGGGTAAAATATATATCCCGGTCTATAAGGTTAAAATATCGTTGCGGCAGGATGTTAGTCCATGAATGTTCTGGTTTTTCCGCCAGTAAGGAAGTATCTATACTGCTTCTGAAATATATTTTCTTGTGGTTCCCTTTTTCCATACCCGCATTTTAGTTAGTTATTCTCTGCAGTTTTTACTGCTTTTCGGAATCTTTTGAAATCAAATATAATCAAGTTTTTAGAGAATGCAGTTTTCATTCGAAACGGATAAAAAGGCAGCCAAGTTAGCGTACACCGGATCCTGCAGGCGCATAACGGCCCTGCCTCCCTTCGGGACTTATAGCCCTCCGTATCCTTGATGCCCGCTTTATTGCCGCTTTCTTTTTTTCCGTTTTTTCTTTTGAAAACATTTTTTGGGAAAGGCAGGGAAAAGGATTTTAAAACAGTAATCATTTAAAATTTAGAAATCATGGAAATCACAGGACGTTTGACAAGAGATGCGGTTGTTGCCAAAACAGCCAACGGCAGGGAGGTGGTAAATTTTTCAATTGCAGTCAACGACAGCTACAAAGCCAAAGGAAGCGCCGAGACAACTAAAATAGTAACCTACATTGACTGTTCGTACTGGCTCAGTTCGGGTGTTTCGCAATGGCTGAAAAAAGGCGCGATGGTGGAACTTTTCGGCAGAATAGGAGTAAACGCCTATCTCAATTCGGAGGGCAAAGCCTTGGCAAGCCTCACTTTTCACACAAGCAATATCAAGATACTGGTGTTTGTCTCCGATGGGCAAGCCTTACAGGGGCAGTCAGCTCCTGCAAAAAAGAGCGGAAAGGAACAGCCTGACGACCTGCCTTTCTAATCCAAATCAAATGTATAAGCCTAAAGAAATGAGTTATGAAAGCCTTGGAAAAATCAGTATATGCCCAATATGGCGTGCACGAAGCATTCAAAAAGATTATTCTTTCGGAGATGCAGTCTTATGACGGAACAAAGAAAGAACAGCTTAAAGCATTCCTTGAAGATATGCAGAGAAGCGGATGCATCAGCGGTATGATATCCCAATTTATCTATCATGCCGACTGCAAAAAGTTCTATATCCAACATTTGGATGATTTGGAAGACATCAGAAAAGAAATGGAAGATTCCCTTGGGGAAGCGGTAAAAGACAGATACAGTCTGCCTCACTACACCTTTATGTGCTGGCTCTGCTTTGAGGAGTACTGCTATGACATCTACAGAAACTCTTTTGAATAATCTTCTTGTTTCATCTTAAATCTTCCCTTATGAAAGCTTCAGAAAACTTTAAGACCGCCATAGAAAATTACCTCAATCAGACCGCCCTTGCCGATACCGTTTTTGCAAAGGACTTTGTCAAGGAATCTAAAAACTTGGAAGGCTGCTGCAATTACATTTTCGGCGAAGTGAAAAAAACGGGGCTGTGCGCCTTTGACAATCAGGAAATATTCGACATGGCGGTCAAGTACTACACAGATGACAGCATCGGACAGCCTCAGCCCGTTAACTGCAAAGTTGTTGTGAAAGAGCCTGCTGTGGCTGATTTGTTTACTTCCGCTCCCGAAGTTCCCCAGAATACCGTTGTTGCAAAAACGGCAGCCACTGTTCCCAAAGCCGAATCCAAAACCTTGACACTCTTTGACCTATGATACCTAAAACCATCATCGAAAAGCAGATTGTGTCCCTTAGCGGGACACTTGCCCCTGTGACCCAAAAGATCCAAGGTTGGGCAGAAAAGAATATTTTCCTTAAATGGGTTGTGCTCTCACGTGGGAAATTCCACTGCCTTGACTGCGCCCACTCCTGGAAGCCCGATGCGCAGAAAGCATCCTGCCAAAAGTACATCAATTGCACGCAGTGCAATGGAAAGCTTAAAATGCACCAGTTCAATCAGGCGCATTTCAAGGAAATTGAGTATTTCGCTGTGTTGGATGTCTGTGGTGGATTTCAGGTCGTTCGTATCATCTGCTCCCGCAAGGACATGAAAAAGAACTGCATGCCGGCTTATTTCCATAAGGAAGTGATGCAGCATTGGATAAACGCCAAAGGGGAGGTGCGCACGCTTTCTCTCGGCACCAACGTTTTTTCGCAGGCCTATGATTCTTGGAAATACTATTCTCCCCTTGAAATCCGCCCCAAAACATTTGAAAGCTCTCCCAAATACCGAATCAATCCCTATAAAGTCTATCCGTGTTCAAAAGTGATTTCAATATTAAAAAGAAACGGCTTCAAGAGCAGATTCTACGGCATAGCGCCTCAGGTATTGTTTACGGCTCTTTTGAAAGATTTCCATGCAGAGACGCTCCTAAAAACTGGGCAGACCGATTTTCTTGCCCATTATCTGGTCTCGCACTCTCAGCACATCAGGGAGAACTGGCAGGCGGTAAAAACCTGCATTAAAAACAATTGCAAGGTAAAGGACTTTTCGCTTTGGGAAGATTACATTAGCCTGCTCAGATGGTTCAAAAAGGATTTGAATAATGCCGATTTGGTATGCCCTGAGAATTTGGAGGAGATGCACGACAGGCTTGTGGAGAAAAAACGCATCATCCAAAGGCGTAAGCATATAAAAGAACTTAGAGCTGAAATACAGCAGGCGCAGATTGGCTATGAAGAGCAGAAGAAACAGTTTTTCGGATTGGAGTTCACAAAGGATGATTTAAGCATCTGCGTATTGGAAAGCGTGCAGGATTTTCTCGAACAGGGCGATATGCTCCGCCACTGCGTATTTGCCAATGAATACTACAAAAAGAGAAACTCCCTTATCCTTTCGGCCAAATTTGAGAACAAACCTGTGGAGACCATAGAGGTGGCGCTTCCCTCGCTTGAAGTTGTGCAGTGCAGGGGAGACAAAAACAGGGTTTCCCCGCACCATAAGCAGATTTTGAAGCTTCTTAATCAGAACCTCTATCAGATAAAGAAGCGACTTAAAAACAAGAAGGAAGAAAGAGCCGAAAATTAGTTTTCGGCTTTCTTTTGGTAAAATTCCGCGGCGCAGACACTTGAAGGGAATATTGTTTTAGGCTTCAGGCTTAATTCCGAAACAAAGTTCGGGAAGGAAAGGCTGTTCTCCGAAAAAAATTCCCCAATAAATGCAGGAGGAAAACCTGCTTTATTGCGTTGCTTTTTTCGCTCGCTTTCTCATTCCCGGTTCAGGTTCCATTATTAATCTTAAAACTTGGAAATCATGGAAACTTCAAAAACACTTCAGAACTGGAATCAGGTAGCAGAAATCCAGCTTATCTACAAAGAAAAAGTACTTTCACGGGCATTGTATTTTTGTAGAGGGAAGCATCAAATATTTAACCATAGAGCACAAAGTCAAATAACTAAAATGAGTTTGTTTAGGATTTAAAATCGATTTTTAATGTTAAATCTATTCGAACATAAACTTGGCTGGACTATTTTTATTATGATTTTTGATGAACTCGTGTGCTATTTCTGAGATTACTGTTTTTTAAAAGATATATATAATTCCTCACAATATTAGTAAATAAAAGTGTTTTTTTATTAACTTCGACTACTCAAAAAAAAAGGTTTTACAGAAAAAATTGACAACTTAAATTAACTGTTTGGAAAAAACTTTTTGCTTAAAATAACCAAATGATACAAATTGAAATATTTCCCGCCGTTAATGGCGATTGCTTTTTATTACATCTTGAAGAGGGCTTAATACTAATAGACTGCGGATATGCCTCCACATTTACTGAACATTTGAAGCCGGTTTTAGAGACATTACACGGACAGGGTAAGTCTATCCTAAGATTTATTCTTACTCATATTGATGAAGACCATATTCAAGGTGCTCTCAAATTTTTAGCAGAAAATGGATCTGCTGAAAACCCCAGTATTATTAAAATTGAGGAGATTTGGCATAATAGCTATAGGCATCTCCAGGGTGAAAGAAGTAATGACATCATTAGTAATGAATCTGAATTACTATTGAAGTCATCTTTCTCTGCTGGTGAAGTGATACCAGAGAAGCAGATAAGTGCAAAACAAGGAAGCTCCTTAGGAGCATTAATATTAAAGCATGGCTATAATTGGAATACTGATTTTAATGATAAAGCATTCTCTATTGACCATTTTTCGGAGATAAAAATTGGAGAAAATATTAAGTTTGAATTCTTGTCTCCTGATGATATGGCTTTAGAACGTTTAGAAAAATATTGGAAAAAAGAACTTTATAGATTAGGTTTTCGTGAAAAGATAACAAATCAAAAGATATTTGATGATGCATTTGAGTTCATGCTACTCTCCGAAAAGATAGTGCCGGATGAAACTTTATCTAAAGCCGTTTCTGCTTCCGCATTTGATGTTGAAGAACTTAAAAAACAAAAATGTGCATTCGATAAGACGCCTAAAAACGGTAGTTCGCTGGCATTTATTCTGACTGTTTATAACAAAAAAATGTTGTTTATGGGAGATGCTGTACCAGCGATAATAGAGCAGCAATTAATGAATAAAAAAGCAACTGAAGAAAACCCCATGCAGTTTGATTTGATCAAACTTTCTCATCATGGATCTTATGGCAATAATAGTCCAACATTTTTCAAAATTACCGATTCTTCAAAGTACCTTATATCAACCAATGGAATATCTAATCCACATCCCAGTAAACCAACCTTAGCATGGCTTATAGGCAGGCCGACAAAAATTGTCAGAGAAATCTATTTTAACTATCAGAATGAAGGTTATAATTTACTAAATAATGATATTTTAAAAGAAACTTTTAAATATTCCCCAGTTCTTGTTGATAATCCTAGTAAACGCAAATTTAAAATTTAATGATTATTCATCCTGCACAAATTGTCCAAAGGATTGCCCGTATAATATGTGGTGATGAACATGGCACTGGTTTTTTTATAACTCCATCACGTCTTGTAACGGCGCGACATGTCATAATTGATCATATACTTGACAGTTCCGAAATACAGTTGCAATTCCAAAATGAAGATCAATCGGGTTTTGCAATTGATTCTGTTAAGTTAATAGCGGAAAATGAAGATTTAGATATAGCAATATTAGAGATGGAAACAACCCAAGGCAGTTTCGGTCAATTTGAAATTTCCTTAGATTACGTAAGACATAATGAAGAATGGGAAACTTTTGGTTATCCATTTACAAATCTTAAGGAAGGGCTTCCTATAAAAGGTACTGTGCTTTCACTGCCTCTTAATCTACCATATGATATTGCCCTGATTTCAGATGATGTGGACAGCAGATTTGATTACAGTGGATTATCTGGGTCTCCTCTGCTGATAAAGGGACATGTCTTTGGAATAGTGACATGGAGTACTATTAGGGGATTAGGAGCAGTCAGCATAAAAAAGCTTTATGACTTTCTATTAGAAAACCAGATACCTGTCATAAATGCAAAAGAAATTAAATGGTCAAATGATTTTGCTGATGAGATTGCCAATACAACCCCAAATGCAAAAGTAATTAGTAAGTTAAATGCGGCATTTGAAAATAAAAATCAGTACTATTTACTATATGGTCCACCAGGTTCTGGAAAAAGCATTGTAGCCTCCACTATTCATTCTGAACATGCTACAGTAAAGGTATTAGGGCGATATATCATAAGAATACCTGGAGATCCGACACCAATTTTTGTAAAAGCTTCGAAGGAAAATTTTCTACAATGGATGGAAGATCTGGTATGTAAGGTGCTTACCGGTGAACCTGCTGCTGTGAGTTCAATTGGCTTTAATGAAAGAATTACACGCCTGTCCGGCTGGCTTGAGCAGTTAAATGACTATCTAAATTCGATTGGTGAAAGGGCATTAATAGTCGTCGATGGAATTGATGAGATTTTATCAAATGGAGACTACTCTATAGACGATTTTTTGAATGTTTTACCTCCAGTTATTCCTTCTCAAATATCTATTTTATTATCCTGCATTAGTGAAGAAATCCTGCCTGTAAGGATTTCAAGTATCTTGACAGATCAGACTAAGATATATGCTACACCAATGTCAGAGAGCGAAACTATTCAGTTTTTAAACAAAGAAAGTAGTAGATTCGATCTGAAAATATCCATTGTCCAAATAACCCTTATAGCGCAAAAGTCGGAGGGGCATCCTCTTTATCTGAGGTACATTATCGAAACTCTTAGAAGCAAGGGAATATCCGATTATGACGAATGGATTGATAGCTTATCTACCATCGATGGTGATATTAAGATATACTATGAACGTCTTTGGTCAAATCAAATAAATACTGATGCCGATCGGTATTGGATAACTTTAATTGCGTCACAATTACGTGGCCCCGTAACTTTTAGTGAGTTTAAGGAAATGCTGCCTGAGAGCGCTAAATATAATTATCAGACTAAATTTGGAAACATTAAGCATTTATTTAAGACTGGAGATATGGTCAGTATATATCACAGCTCGTTCCAGAATTTTGTAATTGATAAGAGTTCGTCAGACATTAAACAAGCAAATAAATACATTAGTGATTATAATTTAACGGAAACCCAGTCGGTATATTCCTTAAAAAATCGTATTCATCATTTACTTTTGTCACCTGATCCTTCTCCCTCTATTTTGTACTGTAATCAAAACTGGGTAGATGACTGTGCAATGATTCATGTTGAGCCAGATAGAATTATTAGTGATATTAATAAAATTGAAGCCCTGTGTATTAATCAGGAAGCTGTTGCTGAATTAATACGAGTAAAATTACTGCTCCAGCGGGTTCGTTTTCGCTATAATAATGTATTGGCGGAATATGCTTTCGAAATCACTGATGCGCTTATTGAATTGGGAAAACCTGCAGAAGCCATTAATTACATATTGAGAGATGAATTACTTCTAGTATCTTTGGATGATTCTATTTACTTTCTTCAGAAATTATATGAGACTGAAGCACATTTTGAAGCATCGCTACTTAATCACGCTATTGATATCCGCTTTAAAGCGATGCTGGAAAGGGCGTCAAAAGAAGGAAATTTCGCGATGGAAGGTTTTGTTTATAATGCACAAGCGTTAACCCTAAGAGTTAATATAGAAAAGCCTGAAGATGTTGCAGAGAAGTCTGTACATCAACTAATGCGTCTCAAGGATTTGGAAAATAGTGAATTTACATCAGAAGAAGACAGTGAAAAAGTTAAAAATTGTCGTCATTATATTGCTTCATGGCACGCAGGTTACTATTTGCATCGATTTAATTTATATGCAGGTATTGAAAAAATGGCGGAATTTTCTGATGACGTATATACCAAGGAGACAACAGGATTTTTAGCAAAAATTGCGATTAATTATCATAGGGTTAAAGAAGTTGGAGTTTATGAATCCAGTGACAAAACAGCTTATTTAAGGCTAGTTGCAGATATTGAAAAACTAGCCACGGAACATGGATACCAATCTGAAGACAGCGAGCTATTAATTAAAACTCTAATTGAGGATAGTAAAAATCCAGTTTTAATTGAAGAAATTATCAAGGGAAAAACTGCTGATAGGGTTTTGTATAATCTCAGAAAAAGTAATGGTGTGGATGCCGACACAGATTCTCTAGTGAATTACTTTAACGAGAACATTTATCTGGGGTATATAGATAAGTTAAGCTCTTATCCATCATTGGCACCACTTAGAGCAAATTCATGGGAGGCTTTTTTTAAATCAGCATTTGAATTAACTGGCTTTATTCAAGGAAAAATATATCGTCTTAAAGCAGAAAGTCGGTTGGAGGAAATTGGACGATTGGAGCCAAAAGGTAGAGAAATCGTAAACCGACTTAACTTTACCCTTCTTGAAAGGACAAAATTCGACAGATCATACCAATTGATCGAAGAGGTTGTTCCTATAATATACCATCGCTTAACAGAATTGTTTCTGAATTTTGAGCAAAATGCGATTAATTGGTTTACAGAACACATTATATCACAATCGGACGACCAATTGGGGCAGTATACCGAAGGATATCGTAAATCAATTTACCTTATGGCTGAAACACTTTCGGGGTATCCTTCTCAAAAGAAAAATGCTTTTAGTTTACTCAAGGTTTTGGAGCAACATATTTATTTAGCAGTCCAAAACCGTTGGCAGCGCACTTCTGAACTTCTTCAAATTGTTCAATTATATGCAAGAATCGGATCGAAAGACAGGGCTGGAGAAGTCTATAAGAATATGTTGGATACTTCGATGGGACCAAGTTGGTACAAAGAAGCGCAGTTTGAACTGATTAACTCTGTGCTGGTAAAAATGAAAACTGAAAACACAAAGGATCATTTTAATGATTTTGCTGGATATTTGGAATTTGCAGCTGGTGAAATGACCTTTCAGCGTTATGTCCAGTCGGAAATGCATTCTTTTATAGGAACTCTGGCAGATACAGGTAACATTAGGGAAGCTGTTGAATATTTTAAATTCCAGCTGTTGCCTAGTACTGAAATTATATTGGAAAATGCTGAATCCAGCACAATTGATGCTCCTTCAAAAGGAGATGGATATATTTTAGGAGCAAAATCTATAATTGAGGCTAGTGCGATATTGAATTTACTTAGTAGAAATAATGAAATAAATCCATTTATAAAACTTGCATTAAGTGAAGTTTTTTTGATTGGATCGGATACTAGTAGGTATTTAAATGGATTTGCGGATCTGTATTATGAGGCGTATTTGGGGGCGGAAGAAATATCTGATTCAGTTTCAGGGCAGGTTTTAGATCGTATCGCAGCTACTATTCTCTCAGAGCGCATGACTGAAGAAAGGTCAAATTTTATAATAGCGCTTTCGTTTTCGTTTGAGGATGATTTTATAAAATTAGAAAATAAATTATCAGATTTAGGTGTTGACATAACCCCTCTTTCATTGAAAAATAAAAGTGAAAGCGCACCGAAGATCTACTCTGAGGAGGAGGATGCTGAAATGGCTGAAAGAGGGCTTTTGTTTCCGGGAGTAGGTAAAATGAGCAATTTTCCAAAAATTAGTAAAGCAGTATCTGAGGCGGAAACAGAATTTGAAATTGAAAATAAAGTGGGCGGGCTTAAACATTTAATTGATTGTCTAAAAAGGTTATCAAATGATGGCGCCGATATTTGGATGGGTAGAAATTTAACTTCGGAACTTGGTGATTTATTTAAACTTTTAAAAGATAATTGTTCAGCAGCCGAAGTAATGCAATATCTTACAGATTTTATACTAGAACATATCACAGATGACTGGCGCGTAGTTAATGCTTTAATAGGCATGTTCGAAAATAAGATATCTGACACAGAGAAAGAGAAGATAGTTTTATATATAAAAGAACATATAGAGATGCTGATCAGATCAAATTCAGTTTTCACTGAAAAATACGAATGGCTCAATAAGCAATCGCATCAGTCAGAGAATTCCGAAATACTTCTCGTTAGATTTCTGATTTGGCTGCTGAATCACCCTTATGCATCTGTACGTAATGCAGTACTAGATTCAATTTCTTGGTTAGTAGAAATAATGCCTGAGATGATGTTGCATCAGTTAATGGAATATTCTGTTGGAAAAAATATTGATACTGCAAGAGAATTATGTTCTGGACTGTTAGCAGTATTTTCCTCAACTTACCAGTCTAATATTTGGAATATTTTAAAAGATCAGCATACTTTACAGGAATCTATATTTAAATGTGAACATTTAATGATTAGGATTAACTGGCTGGAAGTTTTAGAATCAGTGAGTGATCAAAGTGGTGATGCAAAAAAATTATATGAAAATTTGAAGAAACAATTTCCTACCAATAATTTAAATGGCAGTGATGTTTTTTTAGATAATGATTTTTTAAATCCAATTGATAATCTAATAGAAAATTTGAATGATGCTGAACTGCTTAACGCTTCTATTTGCGAAGATTTGATAAAAAAATGTGATGAATTGTTCAAAACAGTAAATTTTTCAGACCATTTGCGTGTGGAGCAATATGTTGAGAGAAGTTTCTACGAAGAAGATCATTATTATAATCATACCGAGTATTTACTAAGAAGCGCACTGAACAATGTACTATCAGGCCATATTGGTATTGCGCAAGTTCCTTCAGTATCTAAAATCTTAAAATTGTCAGTATTATGATAATGGAAAAAATGAAGAATATTCCCAGAACAAGAAGCGACTTTGAGCGAAATTTTAATATTTTGGCAGAAAGAATCAGAAACAGGCAACAATTTTATCCATCTGGTCAAGGACAGGTTGACAATTTGCTAAAAATAAATGTGTTGCCAAATAAAAGGATTAATTTTCTTACGGTCGATGAGGGAGCAAGGCTTCATGCTAATCATGTTGCAAGTATGTCAGAACTAAAAAAAATACGATTTTAAAACATATAAAGATGAGCATCAAGACACCCAAAAATAGATTGGAGTTTGAACATAATATAAATTTTTTGGAAGAACGGGGCTTAAAATTATTGGAAGTAAACAATGAAAGTGCCATACAAAATTATGTTTGGGCAACTTTGCCCCACCTAAGAAAAGTTCGCAAGCTTCCCAATGGACGAATTAATTTATTAACCATCAATGAACAAATTCGATTGCAGGCCAATATGCTGAACAGCGATTTGTTTTCAAAATAAGTTAATATCAAATAATTGACAGACGTGGTTATAAGTTATAATGTCATTATACAATCCAAAATCTAACAATTTTAATTTATGAACAGACCTATTGAGGGATTTAAAGAACTCTATCAAGACTTAATTGATGACTGTATTTCTTTTGACAGTAACCAAGAACGAAAAGCAAAAGATATTGCAGGTAGAATTAGGACACTGCTAAAAGATGGACCAAATAAATACACTAGATCTATTTTACAACAACTTGGAAAGAAAAATATATTATTTAAGGACAGTTCGATACCATATACAACTAATCCTGGATTTAGTTATTTTGACATTAACGGTTCTATAAGCAATTCTGTCATTTCGGTATCGGGTGTCTATATGGGACTACTTTATAAGAAAGTGCAAGGTTCGGACAAAACTTTAGAGTTTTCGTTTGCTCCCCTTTGTCGCAGACAGGGTTTAAAGTTAAATATCACTGAAAAGCCTTTTAATGAGTGGTGGGAACAAATTGTATACGAAGACCCATTTTCTAGTTATAAATTAACTAGAAAAGATTTAATCCTCTCTAGTGCTGAAAAAGATGGTTTTGCTCACTTCGACCCAACTTTAAATGAGGAATACGAAAAATTTCTTCAATCTGACTCTTTAGATTTAATTATTAATGAGGAAAAGATAAAGTTCAAAAACAATCCAGCAAAAAATTCAATTAGACAAATAGGTTTTGAGGTTATTATGACTTTAAAAGATAAATTAAACGGTATAATAAAATAACTGCTATTGTTGTTTATTAGCAGTAATTGGGTGAATTTTAATCAATTGTTAGAGATGATTAAGTGGTAATCTCCACCACTGAGTTCCGAGGTAAAAGGTGCCCAGAAAATCGATTGTTTAACGACCGATTTTCTGACCGATTGTGAGATAAGGCAATCTTAATGGTTTCTGAGGCTCCGGATTTTAGATATATTTAGTATGATTTTTATGATATTTGGTTTTAGATTGTTTCTCGCTGTTGAATATTTAGGATAAAAACTTAATGAAAAAGACAATAAAGATTCTATGAAAATGACTAAAAATGCTTTATTAAAACTACAAATGAAAAAATATGATTTTAATAATTTGTGCAACAAACGGTAAAGGGTTACTTGTATTTCTAAGTGATTTTTTTGATGTAAAAAAAGAGACAGTATTTACTGTTTTAATCACTCTGTTTGTGTTTTGCGCTGGAACGTCTATAAATCTATTGCTTGGTTATTTTAAAAATATTCGGCTTCGCAATAATTATAAGCATACCATAAATTTACTGCTTTACGATTTAGCGGAAGTGTGCAGAAAACAAAATTTTGCCTCGATGTCAGATATAGAAAAACTTAGCATACTTGATGGTAAAATTGTAGCCGTTAAGCAGATGATATATGCACCGCTACAATTTTTAAATAAAATGGATTACTCATTATTTATAAAGTATTATGTAAGGTCTTGTAATAAAAAGAAAAAAATCAAAGCAGCTACAAAATTATTTCAAATTATTGGACAAGCAAATATTTTTGAAAGTGATAATCAGGAGAAAATTAATATGTATATGAATGTAATTAAGCCTCTTCAGGAAACATATATTAAACATATGCTTTATCTAGAAGTTTTTGGTGAAACTATTCAGATATTAGAAATTTCTGATTATGATTTTAAAAATGATTTAATAAATGTTTATTCGTTTTGGAAGGTTAAACATGTTGATAACGGTTTTAGAAATTCTTTTACAAATCTAGTATCCCCACTTATTGATGTTGTGAATAAATATCCGATGGAATCAGTTGCAATAAATCTCATTTCTATTCTTAAAGAATGCAAATTTGCATACAACGAGATTGCTCACATCGATATTCAGTTGAAGGAATACTTCAAAATTTTTGCTTTTAGCAATAAAAACGTCTATCGTACTATTGGGGTGATTTTGTGTATTTTAAATGATAAAAAGAAGAAAGAAGATGTATTTAGAAGATTTTAGAAAAAATGAATTTAATAAGTGCGCGGTTATAATTCCTAGTACACCGCCTACAGTTATTAATATGAAATATGATATCCACTGTGCACATGCTTACAAGTTTACAGTTTCCTGTTTAAGGGATTTAGAATTATCAGCAGATAGCCTTAACAATGGATTGGATGTGGTTCCAGCAATAAGTATGTGGTACCTTTCTGTTAGTTCCTTTCTTGAAACAATTTTTAAAATTTTATCATTAAGGATTGGGGGATATGTGTTTCAATGCGATATGACCATCGAGGATAAGTATTTTAAAGTTTTAAATATGCTATCGGTAGATGATTTGGATTTACAAAAAAAAATATATGAAAAGCTTTCTGATTTTTCTCTAATTTACAAAAATCTTCATATGGACTCAGATGAAGGAAGTGAGCTATTTTTTAAAACTGCAAATTTCTCTTCAAATACTTCTTTTCTTAATCAGGTAGATGTACTGCAAAGCATGCTGATATGTGTAGAAGTTTTTGAAAATTTCAGATTCATTTTTGAAGGAGTTGATTTAATGCCTAATGTTGGAATAGTAGCTAAGGGTGGGAATCCTGTATTTGAAAAACTTTCTATATTACAAAAAAATGTGATTAAACCTATTGTTAAAGATATATTTTCAAAACATAAGATTGAAACAAAATTAAAATTTAATGAAAGTTTTAAACAATTGTCAATTTGTAAAATTTTCCAAAGTGGAGAAATTTTAGTGATGTCAAAAAATATCGAAGATGAAAAATACAAATACAGATTAAATTCATTGAAAACGGATATTATTTCTTATTATCATTCCAACCAAATGAGAAAATACCAAGGGAGAGAAGAATTTTTTTCGAGAAATTATCAAATTAAAATGCAATAATAAATTATTCAATGTTTTACTAAATAGTATTTCTTAATAACTATATATGGAAGGAATAACTGACGAAACATATACTTAAAAAGATAAAGGAAAAAAGAAAGCAGTCTTGAATTAGAAACTGACAATTGAAGTGCTATACGTCCTGAAAAGCGGATTTTCTCAGGATAGAAAATAAAAGTTATAGTCTAGCTGTGTTCACTATATAGCTTTTGCTTTTTTAGGCTTTGCATGTCTGAATATAAAAATGAATTCAGTTGAGTATTATTGATGACTTCATTTGGTTCTACAGCAACCTGCTAGAGGTCAAAAGATGAATGGCTTTTCAGAAAGCAAAAATTTTGTTTTTTTGAATAATGTAATTGTTTTGTACCTTATTTGTACCATTTTTTTCTAATGTGTTGATATTGAGTATGTGTTATTTTTGAAGAAGTAAAATAATTCTTTAGTATTAAGTAATTACTACAAAGTATTAAGATAGAAAACCGAGTCAGAAATGACTCGGTTTTTTTGTTTTTGCTAATTAACGTAGGCAGTGCGTCTAAATTTTAGGTTTTTCACAAACTGATAATTGTCATTTCCTGTTCAAATTCTTTTTCGTAATATTACTATTGTAAATTTTCATGAATGAGAAAGATTAAATACAAGAAAGGGCGTAAGCTGCAACACATTACTTTAGAGTATACTGGCATACATAAAGAGCATAAAACAGAGATGCAACTTTTTGTATATAATGATGCTGATGTTGTCGAATATGATAAGTTTACGGTCTTGGCTTTAAATTCTTGCTTTGATTATACTAAAAACAATTGGCTCAATATTCATGGGCTTAATGATATCAATCTTATTAAAACAATCGGCACGCATTTCAAATTAGATGATTTTCTGCTTGCCGATATTTTAAACACTACCAAAAGAACTAAACTAGAAGACCAGCAAGATGTTTTGTTCTTTAATATAAAATCACTTCTTCCTTCTGAATATTCAGATAATATTAGCGTCGAGCAATTAAGCTTTATTCTAAAAGATGGAATTTTAATTTCCTTTCAAGAAAAGCGAAGCGACTTTTTTACGCATATCCGTGAGCGTTTGCGTACCCATGCGGGAATCGTTAGGACCAAAAAGGTAGATTATCTTTTGTATTTGCTTTTAGACGCTGTTATGGAAAATTTCTACATTACATTGGAAGATGAAGAAGATAAAATCGAAGACTTAATCAATTTGACTAAAAAAGATGCTAAACCAGTTATTTTAGAGAAAATTGAAAATCATCGTGATAACTTAAACTTTCTAAAACGTTCCATAGTGCCACTTCGAGATTCGCTTTATTATTTGAAAACGAAGAAAGATGATGACGATGATAACGGCTTAATACAGAAAGAAACATTCAATTTCTTTATCAGGCTGCATCAAAAAAGTTTGGAGCTTTTAGATCAGATAGAATCAGATATGAGCGCACTGGAAAGTGCTTCTAATTTTTATTTTTCGGAACAAAGCCGAAAAATGAACGAAATCATGAAAACGCTGACCATCATATCAGCCATATTTATTCCGCTAACTTTTATAGTTGGAGTCTACGGAATGAACTTTGAAAACATGCCAGAGCTCAAAACGCAAAATGGCTATTTTATAGTCATGGGTGTAATGTTTTTGCTGGTAATTGCCCTGATCATCTATTTCAAAAAACGTCGCTGGTTTTAGCGTTCTTTTATATTTGAAAAATTTGATTTTGTAAATTTTGTATTTAGAATAAAAATAAATAATTATGAGTAAAGCAATATATATAGCCACTAGCGACCATAATAGCGGTAAATCAATTATTACGCTCGGCTTGATGAGCATCTTACTTGGTAAAACTGCCAAAGTAGGATATTTTAGGCCTATAATTGAAGATTTTGTCGATGGGGAGGTAGATAATCATATCGAGACCGTTTTGTCTTATTTTAACCTTGATATTAAGTTTGAAGATGCCTATGCTATTACCAAAAGCAAATTAATCAAGAAAAAGAACAAAGGTAAAATAGGAGAGGTTTTGGATTTAATTATTGAAAAGTATAAAAAACTCGAAGAACGCTTTGATTTTGTTTTGGTTGAAGGAACAAGTTTTACTGGCGAGGGAACTTCTATTGAGCTGGATTTGAATGTTTTAATTGCTAAAAACCTTGGGATTCCGACTATAATTGTTGGCTCTGGAGTTGGGAAAACTTTAGAAGAGCTTTTAGACAGTTTGTATCTGGTTTACGATTCTTTTAAAATAAAAGAGGTTGAAGTTTTATCAGTTTTTGCCAATAAAGTTCAACCGGAAAATATCGAATTGGTTACCAGTAGTCTGCAAAAAAGTCTTCCTTCAAATGTATTGATTAACACCATTCCGATTATTTCAAGTCTGAATAATCCGACGATGCAGGAAATTGTAAACGAATTGAACGCTAAAGTTCTTTTTGGAGAAAATTATCTGAATAACGAAATCGGGCACTATAGTGTTGGAGCCATGCAACTTCATAATTATCTAGTGCATTTGCATGACAATGCTTTGGTAATTACTCCTGGAGATCGTTCTGATATTATTTTGGGAGCTTTACAGGCGAATGAATCGGCCAATTATCCAACCATTTCTGGAATTATCCTGACAGGTAATATTGTTCCAGAAGAAAGTATTTTAAAACTCATTGAAGGGCTTTCAGCCATTGTTCCGATTATTGCGGTTGATGGCGGAACGTATCATATTACTAATAAAATAGGTTCTATAAAATCGCAGATTTACGCCAACAATACACACAAGATTGAAACCTCAATCAATACTTTCGAAAAATATGTAGAAATTGAAGCTTTATCGCAAAGAGTAATTACTTTTCAGCCAGAAGGTATGACGCCAAAAATGTTTCAATACAATATGGTTAAAAGAGCGAAACAGCACAGAAAACATATTGTCCTGCCAGAAGGAAATGATGACCGAATTATTACAGCTGCTTCAAGATTGTTAGATATGGATGTGGTTGATATTTCTATTATTGGCGATAAAAAACAAATTGAAAGTAAAGTTGCAGAGCTTGGACTTACATTTGATTTTTCTAAAGTAAATATCATCAATCCGATAGAATCTGAAATGTATGAAGATTATGCGAATACTTACTATGAGCTTAGAAAAGCTAAAAATGTAAGTATTACAATGGCGAGAGATTTAATGGAAGATGTTTCGTATTTTGGGACCATGATGGTCTACAAAGGCCATGCGGACGGAATGGTTTCTGGCGCAGCACATACAACACAGCATACCATTTTGCCCGCATTGCAATTCATTAAAACAAAACCAAATTCATCTGTGGTTTCTTCTGTGTTCTTTATGTGTTTAGAAGATCGTGTCTCTGTTTTTGGAGATTGTGCTATTAATCCAAACCCGACGGCAGAACAATTGGCAGAAATTGCTATTTCTTCTGCAGAATCAAGTTTAGCTTTTGGTATTGAACCAAAAATTGCCATGCTTTCTTATTCTTCTGGATCATCAGGAAAAGGAGACGAGGTCGATAAAGTAAGAACTGCTACAGCCATTGTAAAGGAAAAAAGACCAGATTTAAAGATAGAAGGCCCAATTCAGTACGATGCGGCAGTTGATTTAAGCGTTGGGAAAAGCAAAATGCCAGATTCAGAAGTGGCAGGACAGGCCAGCGTATTAATTTTCCCAGATTTAAATACAGGAAACAATACTTACAAAGCCGTTCAAAGAGAAACCGGAGCTTTAGCAATTGGTCCAATGCTTCAAGGTTTAAACAAACCGGTAAACGACTTAAGCCGTGGTTGTACTGTAGACGATATAATCAATACAGTAGTTATTACAGCGATTCAAGCACAAGGAATGTAAATTCAATTAAAAATTGAGAATTAAAAATTAAAAATTTCTGTTTTGGGAAAAAACTCAGAATCTTAGAAACTTAGCATCTTAGCAACTTAAAAAAATGAAAATACTAATTATAAATTCAGGAAGTTCTTCAATTAAATACCAATTAATGGTAATGCCAGAAAACGAAGTAATCTGTTCTGGAATGATTGACCGAATTGGTTTAGAAACTTCAAATATTACCTTAAAAACCGCAACAGCTTCACGTGAAGAAACACTTCCAATTCCGAATCATAAAGTAGGTTTGCAGAAAGTGGCCAATATGCTTTTAGATCCTGAAAAAGGAGTAATTAAATCAACTTCTGAAATTACTGCTGTCGGGCATCGTGTGGTGCATGGAGGAAGCGATTTTAGCGCTACAGTAAAAATTGATGATAAAGTAAAAGGAAAAATCAAGCAGCTTTTTGAATTGGCACCTTTGCACAATCCTGCCAATTTGGAAGGAATTAATGTAGCAGAAGAAATTTTCAGTTCGGCTGAACAAATAGCCGTTTTTGACACGGCTTTTCATCAGACAATGCCAGAAGTAGCTTATAAATATGCTATACCGAATTATCTCTTAACGGAAAACAAAGTGCGTGTTTATGGTTTTCATGGTACAAGCCACAAATATGTTTCTGAAAAAGCCATTAATTACTTAAAAGATAATTCTAAAATTATTACCATTCACTTAGGAAATGGTTGCAGTATGGCTGCGATTAAAGATGGAAAATGTATTGATACTTCAATGGGATTCTCGCCTTCAAACGGTTTAATTATGGGAACTCGCGCTGGAGATATCGATCAGTCTGTTGTTTTTTATATGATTAAAAATTTAGGATATACTCCAGACGAGGTAAATGCTGTTTTACTGAAACAAAGCGGTATGCTTGGACTGACGGGTTATAGCGACTTGCGTGATATTGAAGCTGAAGCGGAAAAAGGCAATAAAGATTGTATTTTGGCATTGCAAATGAATGCGTACAGAATTAGAAAAACAATCGGAGCTTATGCAGCAGCTTTAAACGGATTAAATGCCATTGTTTTTACAGCAGGAATCGGAGAGAATTCATCTTATATGCGTAATTTGATTTGTACCGATATGGATTATTTCGGAATTGAAATTGACACAGGAAAAAATGAGCTACGTTCAAAAGAATTAAGAGAAATCAATTCAGAAAAGTCTATTGTAAAAGTTTTGGTTGTCCCTACTGATGAGGAATACGAAATTGCAAATCAGGTTTATCAATTACTTGAAAATTAGAAAGTTTTATTTTAAACTTAATTTTAGGCTCCTTTTTGGAGCCTTTTTTATGCTTTCAGTTTAAGTTTTTGTCAGTATCTTTGAATTTAAAAACGAATATCTTGAAATCGATACTTTTTAAATCAGTTTTCTTCTTTTTCATCGCTTTACAGCTTCAAGCACAAGAATTACTTCCCTTTGTCGAAAATTACAGCAAATCAGATTATCAGGGAGATAATCAGATCTGGAATGTAGCACAAGGCAATGACAATTCAATGTATTTTGCCAACAATCACTATTTGCTTCGTTATGACGGGGTAAAATGGGAAAAATATACGCTTCCGAACAAAACCATCATTCGATCTATTTTGATTGAAGGAGATAAAATTTATTCTGGCTCTTATAAAGAATTTGGCTATTGGTATAGAAAAGATGGGACGATGCATTATGTTTCGATTACCAAAAATCTCAGATTATTTGATGAAAAGGACAATGAAGAAATCTGGAAAATATTTAGGTTTAAGGGCTCTCTTTATTTTCAATCTTTTAATGATGTTTTTATTTACAACGGAAAAACAATTAAGAAAATTAAGTTTCCTTTTCTTATTTCGTATTGTTTTGGAGTAGATGAAAATTTATATGTAGCCTCAGTCAGAGATGGGATTTTTAAAATGAATGGCAAACACATTGCCAATCCAAAAGGTTGGAACGTTTTAAAAAATACGGTTGTTCATGCCATTGAAAAATTTCAAAACAAGACTTATATCTTCACACAGAAAAAAGGCGTTTTCATTGTAGAAAGAAATGGATTAAAAAGCTGGGAACATCCGATAAATGAAACTTTAAAATCGGCAACAATCAATGTGGCAAAATTTGTCAAAAATGACAAGCTGATCGTGGGAACTGGAAATCGTGGGATTTTTATTTTAGATTTAAAAAACAACTCTTATAAAAATATTGAACGCGATAATGTTCTCATGAATAATTCGGTTTTAAGTTTAGGTTTGGATAAAGAAAATGATCTCTGGGTTGGTTTAGATAATGGAATTGCCCATGTTGAGGTTAATTCTCCAATTTCTTTCTTCTACGACAATTCGGGTCTCTTAGGCTCTGTTTATGCTGTGGCTGCAATTAATAAAGGTTATTTAATTGCTTCTAATCACGGTATTTTTGAATACAGCGCTGGAAAATTTAACATGATGCCAAATACACAAGGGCAAGGTTGGAATATTTCTCTAATTGACGGAAAATATATTATTGGCCATAATGATGGTACTTTTTCATATGAAAATAACACTCTAACGAAAATAAATGGCGTAAGTGGAGGATGGAATTTGTCTAAAAGCAGTATTAATAATACTTATTTTCAATCCACTTACAGTGGTATTTTGGTTTATGATGATCCGTCAAACATGTCCCATTATAAAATTATAAAAGATTTGGCAAAGCCGATCAAATATGTGGCTCAAAATAAAAAGAATGAAATTTGGGCGGCCGATAATTATCGTGGTTTGTATCGTGTTTTGCTAGATGATAATTATAATACGCTTAAAGTTGAAAATGTCACGCAGCAAAGCAAAATCCAGAATGATTTTGGAATTAAGATTTTTGAGTTTAGAAAAGAAATACTTTTTCTAATTAATAATTCTTGGTATACCTACAATTCGATATCCAATAAATTGGAAGAAAATAGTTTGTTTAATACAAATTTCAGAAATGTAACAGATGTCGTTTCTATAGATGAAGATCATTTTATGGTTCTGCAAAATGGAATCTTATATCATATTTATGCTGAAGGAAACAAATTTGTCTGGAATATTATTCAGGAGAAATATTATAAAGGAAAATTGATTAATGAAAATCTAAGAATTTTCAAGAAAGACAATTATTATTTATTTAATCTGGATGACGGATTTATTTCTCTTAAACTCGAATACGAAAACAAGCAGAATTCGGAAGTTAAAATTGAAGCATTTAGCGAAAATGCTTTAATTCCAGACGATGAGAAAATAAAATTTAATACTGAATTAAAGATCAATGTTATTTCTGGAATTTATGGAGCAAGCAAGCCAAATTTATTTTACAAGCTAGATAAAGAAAAAGATTTCATTCCAATTTCAGATGGATTGATTGTTTTGAATAATTTAAGCAGTGGATATCATACTGTAGAAATATTCAAACATGATGGAGCTACTTATGAAACAGTTTCATCATATAAATTTAAAGTGGCAGAACCATGGTATTTTTCATTCTGGATGATTCTACTGTATTTTCTTGTAATCGGAGCAGTCTTGTTTTTCTATTATAAATGGAATAAGCTCCGCTATATGCAAAAATTAAAATTGCAGGCTGAAGAATTAAAACATCAGAGAGAAATTCTTGAAATGGAATTGAAAAAAGAAAACGAACTCAACATTCAAGAATACGAAAAGCATATTTTAGAATTAGAATTGCAAGCAAAATCTTCAGAAGTTGCAGGCAAATCATTATCGATTGCCAAACAAACTGAAATGATTGATAAAATCCAAGGTATTTTAGAAACCGAGAAAGATTTTGGTAAGCTTAAAAATGAAATTAGAAAAGCGATTAAGATTAATGAAGTAAATAAACACGAATGGGAAACATTTGAAACTAATTTGAATCAAATCCATAATGAGTTTATTATAAATCTATCCAAAAAATACCCACAATTAACTCCAAAGGACATAAAACTATGCGTTTATCTTAAAATGAATCTTTCGTCGAAGGAAATTGCTCCTATGATGAATATCTCTTTTAGAGGTGTAGAACTGCATAGATATCGTCTTAGAAAGAAGCTAAACCTCACGCAAGACGAAAACCTGTCAAAGTTTTTATTAAGTCTGTAAGATTTGATTTTATTTTTTACAGAATTTATATTTTTCGATATCATTTTTTATATAATTACGATACATCATTACTACATCATAATGATATGTTAAGGAATTTTTGTTAACATTTATTGGTTTGATAATCAGTATAATAATATAAATTTTTAACACAATGATGTAGCTATGTTGTAGTGGTATTTGATGTACTACAACGTTGTAATTGCTTAATTTGGCTCTACTAACTTAAACGATTACGTACTGTATGAAAAATTTTATTTTTAGCTTTTTAGCTCTCTTGCTGCTACCTACATATATGATGGGGCAAGCACAAGCAATTAAAGGAAAAGTAGTAGACAGTAGTGGAATGGGAGTTCCGGGAGCAATTATTACTGCTTCAGAATCTAGAACTACTGCTGATGCTGACTTCGATGGTAATTTTACCATTAACGCGAAAGTTGGAGAAACCTTAAAAATCTCTATGCTTGGTTTCGATTCGGTTTCTATTCCGGCAGCTGTTGGTGATATGAAGATCACATTAAAAGAGGCTGGCGATACAGCCTTAAAAGAAGTGGTAGTTATTGGTTACGGAACCAGAAAGAAAATTGACAACACTTCTGCTGTTGCTTCATTAAAAGCTGAGGATGTTACTAAAACAAAAGTTTTAAATGCTTCTCAAGCTATTCAAGGTAAAGCCGCGGGTGTTCAAGTAACTTCTTCAGATGCTCCAGGAAGCACACCTTCTGTAGTTATTAGAGGTTTAGGTACTGCTCTTGGAGGTAGAAATCCTTTATACATTGTTGATGGTATGCCAACAGAAAACATCAATAATATTAATACAAATGATATTACTTCTTATGAGATCTTAAAAGATGCTTCTGCATTGGCTATTTATGGAACAAGAGCAGCAAACGGAGTTATCATTATTACTACTAAAAAAGGTAAAGGAGATAAGGTATCTGTAGAAGTTGAAAGTTTTGCAGGTGTTAGAACACCACTTAAAAAAGTAAAAATGGCAAATGGAGACCAGTATGCTGCTTACTCAAATGCTGCATTAGGAACAAACACATTTGCAGCAAATCAGCCTGTTAACACAAACTGGTTAGACGAAATTACAAGAACAGGATCTTATACTCAAAATAACGTTTCGGTTTCAGGAGCTTCAGAAAATATTAAATATTTCTTTAGTGCTGGAAATTATGAAGAAAAAGCAATTTTAAATGGTCTTGATTACTCACGTACTACATTCAGAAACAATAATGAGTTTAAATTGTCTAAGAAAGTTACGTTAAATCAAAATTTAAGTTTTACATCATCTAAATCTGCTCCAAAACCTTTAGGAGCTTTTACAAATGCATACAAACAATCGCCAATAGTCCCAGTACGTTTTGCTGACGGTCAATATGGTGTGTCTCGTGTAGATGCTAATGGTGTAGCAGGTTCTGTAGGTTCATCATTTAATAACGTAGGGAATCCAGTTGCTCAACTAGATTTCTATGATGAGCAACAAAGAAGTGTTACTCTACAAGGAGGATTAAAACTAGACTGGGAAATTATTGATGGTTTAAAATTCACTTCTCAATTTAATGGTGAATATTATAATTGGAAACAATATAATTTTGAAGATAAGCAAGGTATCTGGATGGCTGCTAACCCTAATACAACAGCAGCAGACTATGTGGCTACTCACGCATCGGACCCAGTAAACTTATTGACAAGAGGTAGAGAAGAATACTTTAATTGGAATCTATCTAACTACTTTACTTATAATAAAGTTTTTGCAAACATTCACGATGTTGAGTTAACCGCAGGTATTGAGGCTTCTGTAAAAGGACCTAGAGAAACTTTGACAATTGCTAGAAAAAATGTAAGCGAAAATTCTAACTATTGGTCTTTATATAATACTAAAGACGCAAAAGGGGTAGATTACGTAGCTGATATTACTAGTTTATATGATATAAAATACAACGAAAGCAGATTAGCTTCATACTTTGGAAGGGTTCAGTATAAATTAATGGACAAATATTTATTTACTGGAACAATTAGACGTGACGGTTCTTCAAACTTTGCTAAAGATTACCGTTGGGGTACTTTCCCATCTTTTGGTATTGGTTGGGTTATGACTAAAGAAAGTTTCTTATCTGATATTAAAGGTGTTGATTTAATTAAATTGAGAGGTAGCTGGGGTAAACTAGGAAATCAAAATGTTCCTCTAAACACTCAAGCCTATGCTTCTGGACTTAATGCTTATTTAGGAGGTTCGCTTTTATATCAAGGAACAACAATTAACTCTCAAATTGATCCAAGCTTATCTTGGGAGGTTACAGAAGAAGCTTCTGCAGGTGTCGATTTTGAATTTCTAAACAACAGATTAAAAGGTTCTTTTGATGTGTATGATAAAAATACAAACAATGTTATTTTAAACACGAAGCCATACACGACATCTGGTATGACAATTTCAACTCCAGCACACGTAGGGGAGGTTTCTAATAAAGGTTTTGAGGTTGCTTTACGTTGGGATGATAAGATTAATGATAACTTAAGCTATTGGGTTGGCGGAAACTTCTCTCATAATACAAACAAACTTGCAAGTTTAAAAGATTTTGATATTTCACCTTTAATTGGTGGTAATTTAGGTAACGGTCAGGACACTAAAATATTGAATAAAACATCAGTTGGCCAGCCTTTAGGAAGTTTCTACTTATATGAGTATGCCGGTATCGATCCAACAAATGGTAAAATGCTTTACTATAATGCAGCGGGCGATAAAGTGACTCAAAACTTACTTGATGCAAATAAAGATAAAAAATATGTTGGTTCTATTTTACCTAAAAACAATTATGGGGTTACCTTAGGATTAAACTACAAAAACATTGATTTTTCTGTTGATGGTTATGGTACTGGTGGTGCTAAAGTTTATAATGGTAAAAAAGCACAACGTTTTACAGGTGAAAACATTGAGGCATCTTTAACTAATAACTATTGGACACCAACTAATACTACAGCAGCAAATCCTAAGCCGTTTAATGAAGTGCCAGTTGCTTCAACATACTATATGGAATCAGGGGATTTCTTTAGAATTAACAATATCACTTTAGGATATAAACTTCCTTTAACTGAAACAAGTTTTATCAATTATTGCAGACTTTATGTTAATGCAATTAACCCATTCATTACTCAAAAATTCTCTGGTTTCTCTCCAGAATTGAACGGTAATGGTGATCCATACGGAACGCAAGGAATTGAGCTTGATGCCTATCCTACTTTAAGATCTTTCGTTATTGGTGCTAATTTAAAATTTTAATATTATGAAAAAGATATATATATCAATGTTTGCATTGTCAGCATTGTTCTTTACAGGATGTGCAGATGATTTTTTAGACGTTGCTCCAACACAATCTATACCAACATCAGATGTTGAGCTTTATAATACAGATAGTGGTGCAAAGACATTTGTAACTTCAATTTATGCTAAATTCTTAGATTGGGATATGAGCTCATTTGGTTGGATTGGTTTAGCAAGTATTACGTCTGATGATGCAGACAAAGGGTCTTCTCCTGGTGATACTGGAACTGATAAAGATGTTTTAGATGCATTAACATATAATGCTTCGAATCCATCTGCAGAAAGTACTTTTATTGCTCAGTATGACGGTATCAATAGATGTAATCAAGCTTTAAATATGATTCCTAAATTGGATAAGGCAGATCCTGCATTAAGAGAAAGATTAATGGGAGAGGCAAAGTTTTTAAGAGCTTTCATGTACTTTACTCTTGTAAAATGTTACGGAGGTGTTCCAATAGTTGATCGTTTACAAAGCCCAACATCAGAAGAAGATAAAAAGATGTTGCTAACTCGTAAACCAGTAGCTGAAGTTTACGCTTTTATTGAAAAAGATTTGCAAGAAGCAATTGCAGTACTACCAAATAGAAGTGCTTATGCAGCAGATGAAAAAGCAAGAGCTTCAAAAGGTGCAGCTTATGCTTTATTAGCAAAAGTAAGTTTATATCAAAAGAAATGGCAACAGGTAGTTGATAACTGTAATCAAATTACAGGCTACGCACTTAACCCAAGCTACGCTAAAATGTTCAGATTAGAAGGCGAAAATGACATTGAGTCAATTTTTGAAATAAACGGAAATGGTGCTGTACCTACTAAAGGAATTGCTGGATACTCTAACACACAAGGTGCACGTGGTGCCGGTGGATGGGGATGGGGATTCAATGTTCCATCACAAAGCTTATTAAATGCATATGAGCCTGGAGATGTTAGAAAAGATGCTACAATTATCTTTAGAAATTCAACATTATACGATGGAAGAGTTGTTCCTGAAACGGTAGAAAATCCTATGTATAATTTCAAAGCATATTCTTCTGCATACACTGATGCATGGGAAACAGATGCAAATATCAAATATTTAAGATATGGTGAAGTGCTTTTAATGAAAGCTGAGGCATTGAATGAATTAGGACAAACTTCTGAAGCAATTGGTTTATTAAACCAAATTAGACACAGAGCAGGATTAGGAGATACTCCAGCAACTTCTCAAACAGCAGTTAGAAGTGCAATTTGGAAAGAAAGAAGAGTTGAGCTTGCTTTTGAATTTGACAGATTCTTTGATTTAGTTAGAACTGGTCAGGCAGAAAGTGCTTTTGCTGCAGATGGAAAAGTATTTACAGTAGGTAAAAATGAATTATTTCCTATTCCGGCATCATTCATTTTACAAGCAGATGGATTATCAGCTCAAAACCCTGGTTATTAATCAAAAATCTCAGATATCACTTCCTTCAGATTCCTGAAGGAAGTGATTATTTATACAATCTTAAATTTTTATAATGGTTAGAATTTCAGTTTTATTTTTAGCATTTACTTTTTTTAGTTGTGGATCAAATGCTGAGAAGTCAAAAGAAAATGTACAGGAAAATACTTCTGGCGTTACTGCATTAACAGATGAGCAGCTTTTGGATGCTGTTCAAAAACAAACATTTAAATATTTCTGGGATTATGCAGAACCAAATTCTGGATTAGCCAGAGAACGTTATCATCCAGATGGAGTTTATCCTGAAAACGATTCTAATATCGTAACAACAGGAGGTTCAGGTTTCGGATTAATGGCACTTGTTTCTGGAATGTCACAAGGTTATATTACAAAAGAGCAAGGAGTAGAGAGACTGAATAAAATTGCAGATTTTTTAGGCAAAGCAGATCGTTTTCACGGAGCATGGTCTCATTGGATTGACGGAAATACAGGAAAAGTAAAACCTTTTGGAACCAAGGATAATGGAGGCGATTTGGTCGAAACCTCATTTTTGGTTGCAGGAATGATTACTGTTCGTGAATATCTTAAAGATGGTTCTGAAAAAGAAAAAGCGGTAGCTCAAAAATACGATGCACTTTGGAAAGGTGTTGATTGGCAATGGTACACCAATCAAAAAAATGTCTTATATTGGCACTGGTCACCAAACTATGCTTGGCAGATGGATTTCCCACTACAAGGATATAATGAATGCCTTATTACATACGTAATGGCAGCATCTTCGCCAACTCATACTATCGATGCGAAAGCATATCATGAAGGATGGGCGAGAAGCGGTGGCATAGTTTCTTCAAAAACAAAATACAATATCCCACTTATTTTAAAGCACAATGGTGCAGAAGAATTTGGCGGTCCATTATTTTGGGCTCATTATTCTTATGTAGGTTTAGATCCAAATCAATTAAGCGATAAATATGCTAATTATTGGGATTTAAATGTAAATCAGACCAAAATCAATTATCAATATTGTATAGAAAACCCAAATAAAAATGCAGGTTATGGTCCAGAATATTGGGGATTAACAGCTTCTTATTCTAGAAATCCTGATGGTTCTATCGGATACAATGCGCATATGCCAAGCAATGATCAAGGTGTGATTTCGCCAACAGCTGCAATCAGTTCAATAGTTTATACGCCAAAAGAATCTATGGCTTTGATCAGAAATTTATATGAAAATCATAAAGATGAAACTTGGGGCGATGCCGGTTTTTATGATGCTTTAAGCTTAGGAAATAAATGGGTAGCAAAACGCTATTTAGCTATTGATCAGGGTCCGGAAGTTGTAATGATAGAAAATTACAGAACAGGATTGCTGTGGAAATTGTTTATGAATGCACCGGAAGTAAAACAAGGTTTAACAAAACTTGGATTTAAATCTGGTAAATACGGAATTTAAGGTTCTATGAAAAATAAATTGGCATTTGTATTTCTATTGTTTTCCATAGTTGTTTTGGGACAAAACGAAACAACTGGAAAAATTAATACAGTTATAATGTCTAAATATGATTTGAGGTATATACTCCATAAACCTGCTAATATTAAGGAAAAAAAGCCATTAATAGTTTTTATTTCTGGCGACGGAGAAAAAGGAACCGATCTTGAAAAAGTAAAAATTCATGGCCCTTTAAAATATCTGAAAACGCATGAGTTAGACGCTTATGTTTTGGCTCCGCAGTGTAAAGAAGATGAAAATTGGGATATAGAATCGATTTATCAGCTGATTGTAAAAATTCAGAAAGAGAATAAAATTGATTCAGACAGAATTTATGTTACTGGTTTGAGCTCAGGAGGTTGGGCTTCTTGGAATTTGGCTTTTGCACATCCAGATCTATTTGCCGCAAATGTACCTGTCGCTGGCTTTGTAGATTTGATTCAGTTAGAAAAAGCATGTGAAATAGCCAATATTCCAACCAGAATTTACCACGGATTATTAGATGATGTGGTCGATGTTAATTATGCCATCACGATTTACAAAGAATTGAAAAAGTGTAATGCTAAAGACGTGAAGCTGACCATTTTTGATGATGCAAATCATGACAGCTGGACAAGAGTTTATGATAATGCAGCAATCTACGACTGGATGTTACAGCAGAAGAAAACAAATACAAACAAATAAATAGAATAGAATGAAAAACAAATTAGTCTTACTTTTTTTAGGGTGCGCGGTTTTGGGTTATGCTCAAAAAAAGCCTGCTAAAAATACAGTGAAAATTAAACCAAAGTCTGAATTTGTGGCGGAATTAATGTCAAAAATGACTTTAGACGAGAAATTGGGTCAGTTAAACTTGCCAACATCTGGTGATATTACCACAGGGCAGGCAAACAGCTCAAATGTGGCAAAAAATATTGCTGAAGGAAAAGTGGGCGGTTTGTTTAACATTAAATCAGTTCAAAAAATTAAAGAAGTACAGAAAATTGCGGTTGAGAAAAGCCGTTTGAAAATTCCGTTGCTTTTTGGTATGGACGTAATTCACGGTTACGAAACAACATTCCCAATTCCGCTTGGATTGTCTTGTACTTGGGATATGAATCTTATCGAAAGAAGTGCTCAAATTGCTGCCAAAGAAGCTAGTGCAGATGGAATTAACTGGACGTTTTCTCCAATGGTTGACATTTCTCGTGATCCAAGATGGGGAAGAGTTTCTGAAGGTTCAGGAGAAGATCCGTACTTAGGAAGCCAGATTGCAAAAGCGATGGTAAACGGTTACCAACAGGGTGATCTTTCTAAAAATAATTCAATTTTAGCTTGCGTTAAACATTTCGCATTATACGGGGCTCCAGAAGCGGGACGTGATTACAACACAGTAGATATGAGCCACATTAGAATGTTCAACGATTATTTTCCTCCGTACAAAGCAGCAGTTGATGCTGGTGTAGGTTCTGTAATGGCTTCTTTCAACGAAGTTGACGGAATTCCTGCAACTGGAAACAAATGGTTAATGACAGATGTTTTAAGAAAACAGTGGGGTTTCAAAGGGTTTGTAGTAACAGACTTTACAGGTATTCCTGAAATGATCGAACACGGAATGGGAAATCTTCAAGATGTCTCTGCATTAGCTATGAATGCTGGTGTTGAAATGGATATGGTTGGTGAAGGTTTCTTAGGGACTTTGAAAAAATCTTTAGATGAAGGAAAAGTAAAAATTGAAACGATCGATAATGCTGTAAAATTGATTTTAGAAGCAAAATACGATTTAGGATTATTCCAAGATCCATATAAATACTGTGATGAGAAAAGAGCTAAAACTGAAATTTTCACTACAGACAGCAGAAAAGAAGCACGTGATATTGCAGCTCAATCTTTAGTATTATTAAAAAACCAAAATCAGTTGTTGCCACTTAAAAAATCTGGAACTATTGGTTTAATCGGACCATTGGCAGATGCTAAAGAAAACATGCCAGGAACTTGGAGTGTGGCTACAAAAATGGAAAATGCTGTTTCATTATTGAGAGGTATTAAGGAAGTTGCTGGAGCTGGAACTAAAGTTTTATATGCTAAAGGAAGCAACTTAGATTATGATGAAACTTTTGAAACGAACGCAACAATGTTCGGTAAAACATTACACCGTGATGCTCGTACAAAAGAAGAATTATTAGCAGAAGCTTTAAAAGTTGCTGAACAATCTGATGTAATTGTAGCAGCCTTAGGTGAATCTGCTGAAATGAGCGGAGAATCAAGCAGCCGTACAAACTTAGAAATTCCACAAGCGCAAAAAGATTTATTAAACGCTTTATTAAAAACAGGAAAACCAGTTGTTTTAGTTTTATTTGACGGGCGTCCGTTAGTAATTACTGACGAAGAGAAAACAGTTCCTGCCATTTTAAATGCTTGGTTTGCTGGTACGGAAGCAGGTTATGCTATTGCTGATGTATTATTTGGAGATGTAAATCCTTCTGGAAAATTAACTTCAACTTTTCCAAGAAGCGTTGGTCAATTGCCAATTTACTACGCTCACAAAAATACAGGAAGACCACTTTCTAATACAGAAGGAAAATTTGAGAAATTCAGATCAAATTATATTGACGAAAGAAACGAGCCTTTATTCCCATTCGGATTTGGTTTAAGTTACACCACTTTTGATTATTCAAACTTGAAAATTTCTTCTGATAAAATGAATCCATCAGGAAAATTGAAAGTAACGGTTGATGTAACAAACACTGGAAATTTTGACGGAAAAGAAACGGTTCAATTATACATTAGAGATTTAGTTGGTTCAGTAACAAGACCGGTTAGAGAGCTAAAAGGTTTCCAGAAAATAGCACTTAAAAAAGGTGAAAAACAAACAGTAAGTTTTGATATTACTGTTGAAGATTTAAAATTCTATAACTCTGATTTACAATTCGTAGCAGAGCCTGGGCAGTTTGATATTTTCGTTGGAGGAAATTCAAATGCCGATAAGAAAGTTAGTTTTGAGTTAACTAAATAGTTGGTTTATTTGATTAGTGAAAAGCCCTTCGTTTGGAGGGCTTTTTTTCTAAATCTCAAGACCATTTTGTAATTTTTTAACTACGATTATATGAAAACTTTTAAAATATTTAGTGCCGTTTGTCTTATGGCTTTTTCGTATAGCTATGCACAAAAAAATGCAATAGTAGCGCATCGCGGAGCTTGGAAAAAGAATAATCTGCCAGAAAATTCAATTGCATCGTTAAGACATGCAATAGATTTAAAATTACCTGGCTCAGAGTTTGATGTTTGGAGAACAGCAGATGATTCGCTTGTCATCAATCATGATGCGCATTATAACAAAATGCTTATTGAAGAAACGAATTATGCAGATTTAATAAAATTTAAACTTTCAAACGGAGAGAAACTCCCAACCCTTCATGAATACATTTCAGAAGGAATGCGAAATAATAAACACACTCTTTTGGTTTGCGAAATAAAACCTTCAGAAATCAGTAAGGAAAGAGGACAAAAAACGGGTGTAGCAGCAGTCGAAACCATTAAAAAATTAAAAGCCGATAAAAACACCTGCTACATCAGTTTTGATTATGATATTCTAAAGAAAATCAGAGAAATAGATTCTAAAACTTCTCTGCAATATTTAGAAGGAAATAAATCGCCAAAAGAAGTTAAATTAGATAAAATTAACGGTGTAGATTATCATTATTCAGTTTTCCAAAAACACCCAGAATGGATTCAAGAAGCCAAAGACAATAAGGTGATCCTAAATGCTTGGACTGTTAATGATGCGAAAGACATGGATTGGATTATTGCACACAAATTCAATTACATTACCACAAACGAACCCGAACTTTTAAAGGAAAGAAAAGAGGCTAAAAAATAATCTCTTTTTAGCTTAACTAAAAATCTAACCATGAGAAAAATATATAAAAAACTTACGTCTGTTGTACTGTTTTCGATGCTTTTCGGAAGCAGTCTTTTGGCGCAGAATTCTGGTAAAACAGAATGGTTTGATCCGAACAGACCTGCGACAACCTATTGTAATCCAATAAATATCGGATACAATTTTACGACTCATAATCACAATGGAATTCCAGAATCGCGCCGTTCTAGTGCCGATCCCGTAATTATTACTTATAAAGGAGAATATTACTTATTTGCGACCAATCAAGCAGGTTTCTTTTGGAGTAAAGACATGTCAGACTGGAACTTTGTTTACGGAAGTTTCCAAAGACAGCCAGGCGACGACGACCAATGCGCTCCTGCAGCTTGGGTTGTAAATGACACTTTATTTTATGTGGGTTCAACTTGGAAAAGAGATCACCCAATTTGGAAAACTGCAGATCCAAAATCAGGAAGATGGACACGTCATGTAGATAAAGCAATGTTGCCAACTTGGGATCCTGCCATTTTTCAAGATGATGATAAAAAAGTGTACATGTATTATGGATCAAGTGGAAAATTACCACTTGTAGGTGTAGAGGTTGATTATAAAACCTGGCTTCCAAAAGGAAATCAGGCTGATTATGCCACATTGTACAAAGCGACAGAGGTAGAGGATATTCAAAAACCTTACGGGCAAATTAAAGAAGTTGCTATTTTAGATCCTTCAGCCCACGGATGGGAGCGTTTTGGACCAAATAACGATATGGAGCCAGCGCCTTGGGGAAATTTTATCGAAGGAGCTTGGATGACGAAACATAACGGAAAATATTACATGCAATATGGTGCGCCAGCAACAGAGTTTAAAGGTTATGCAAATGGTGTTCATGTGGGAGATAATCCGTTAGGTCCATTTACGTATCAAAAACATAATCCAATGTCTTATAAACCAGGTGGATTTGTAATTGGTGCAGGACACGGAAATACTTTTGCCGATAATTATGGAAATTATTGGAATACAGGAACCTGTAAAATTTCTATTAAAGACCGTTTTGAACGCCGTATCGATATGTTTCCAGCAGGATTCGACAAAGATGATGTAATGTATTCTATTACAGCTTACGGAGATTTTCCGATTGTGTTGCCAACTAGTCAGCGTGATCAAACAAAAGGCGCTTCTTCTGGATGGATGTTACTTTCTTATAAAAAGCCTGTGACAGTTTCTTCTTCTGAGGAATGTATGGAAGTAGAAACGCATAGAATGGATCATGGCGGTAAAAAAGTGTATGAGAAATTCTGTTACGGACCTGAAAATCTTACAGATGAAAATATTCAGACCTATTGGTCTGCAAAGACAAGCGACCCAGGAGAATGGCTTCAAATGGATTTAGGAAGACAAATGGAAATAAATGCATTGCAGATTAATTATGCAGACCATAAAGCGACGCAGTTTAATAAGGCCATGGATATTTATTATCAGTATAAAATATTTATGTCTGATGATGCCCAAAATTGGACATTAGTAGTTGATAAATCTAAAAATGACAAAGATGCTCCACACGATTATGTAGAATTGACAAAGCCGTTTAAAGCACGTTATATTAAAATGGAAAATATCCACAACGCTTCTGGTTTATTTGCAATTTCAGATTTCAGAGTTTTCGGAAATGGATTGGCAGCAAAACCAAAATCTGTTACTTCTTTTAAAGTCGACAGAAACAAAGCTGATTCTAGAAACGCAATGATTTCTTGGAAAAAACAGACAGATGCTATTGGTTACAACATTTATTACGGAATCGCTCCTGATAAATTGTATAACAGTATTATGGTTTATGGCGATAATACATACGATTTTAGAGGTTTGGATAAAGGCACGAAATATTATTTTACGATCGAGCCTTTTAATGAAAATGGTATTGGCACAAAAAATAAGATTATTGAAGTAAAATAATCTAATCCATTTTGTGGAAATTATTTTAACAAATAGAAGCATAGTTTAGGAATCTACAAAAGGCTTTTCACTTAGAATAAAAACACAAAGAGCTTGTGTTAAAGCGTGCTTTTCTTTTTTCTTAAACAAAAGCAAAAAAGTCTATGTTCCTATGTGTTTAAATTTTTATTTCACTGATTTAAAACAATCTTTATTTATAGAATATATAAAAGCTCCGATTGCAAATTGAAGAATTTGTAATTGGAGTTTTTTTTTGAGAAAAGGTTGAGAAAAAAGCTTCAGAAATGTCAATAATTTTGTTCCTTTGCGAATATACCGCTGGTATACTAAACTCCAAATTACTACAGAAACTATGAAAAAAACGATTCTTTTAACTGCTTTAGTTTTAAACGGATTGACATCTTTTGCACAGACAAATGATGAAAAAAACATCAAATTATTTTACAAAAAAGCCTTAACCGAGTCAAAATGCTACACTTGGCTAGAATATTTGTCAAATGACATCGGCGCTCGTTTGTCTGGTTCTAAAGGTGCAGAACAAGCAGTTGAGTACACGAAAAGGCAGTTAGAAAGCTTAGGGCTTGATAAGGTATATTTGCAAGAAGTTATGGTGCCTCATTGGGTGCGTGGCGAGAAAGAAACAGCTTATATTCTTGACGGAAAAGTAAAAACCAATGTGCCAATTTGCGCATTAGGAGGTTCGGTAGCAACACCAAAAACAGGTCTTACTGCTGAAATAATCGAAGTTCAAGGAATTAAAGAATTAGCTGAATTAGGGGCAGATAAAGTAAAAGGGAAAATTGTTTTCTATAACAGACCAATGAATCCTGAAAACATTGAAACGTTTACTTCTTACGGAGCTTGTGTTGACCAAAGATATGCAGGGGCAAAAGAAGCGGCAAAACTAGGAGCAGTTGGAACAATTGTTCGTTCTATGAATTTACGTCTGGACGATTTTCCTCATACAGGAGCTCAAAGTTATGGTGATTTGCCAAAATCACAATATATTCCAACAGCGGCAATCAGTACAAATGGAGCTGAATTGTTGAGTAAATCATTAAAAGCAAATCCAGCTTTGAAATTTTATTTCAAGCAATCTTGCGAGACTTTGCCAGATGCATTGTCTTATAATGTAATTGGTGAATTGACAGGAAGCGTGACTCCAGAAAACATTATGGTTGTTGGAGGACACTTAGATTCTTGGGATTTAGCCGACGGTTCTCACGATGATGGAGCAGGAGTAGTGCAAAGTATGGAGGTGATCCGTATTTTGAAAAACTTAAATTACAAACCTAAAAATACAATCCGTGTGGTATTGTTTATGAATGAAGAGAACGGTGGAAAAGGTGGCGCTAAATACGAAGAAGTTTCAAAACAAAACAAAGAGAACCATATTTTTGCCTTAGAAAGCGATTCAGGAGGATTTTCTCCAAGAGGATTTTCAATTGAAGCTGATGATGCTAATTTGAAAAAGATACAAGGTTATAAAGATCTTTTTGAGCCATATTTGGTTCACAGTTTTACAATTGGGCACGCAGGTTCAGATATTAATCATTTGACTTCTCCAGCTATTGTAAAAGCAGGTCTAAAACCAGATTCTCAACGTTATTTTGATTATCACCACGCAGCAAATGATACTTTTGATGCCATCAATAAAAGAGAATTAGAGCTTGGTGCTGCCACAATGACTACATTAATGTATTTATTAGACCAAAACGGAATTGAAACTAAGAAAGCAAATTAAGATTCAAAATAAAAAAATCAAAGCCATAAGTTTTTTACTTGTGGCTTTTTTTATGAATACGTTTTTTAAATCAAGATCTCATTACAACCAGATAATACAAAAATGTGATTGGAATGTTAGAAAGCAACAATAAGATTTTAAAACCAATGTCTTTTCGCTGTTGAGGTAAATGAATAAACTTTTCTGCTAAGTGAAAAAACATAATCAAATTGACTACAATGGCAGCTAAAGCAAAAGGCCAAGCAATTACTAAAATATTCGGATTTTCATTCGAAATAATATAAAGCATAAACAATATCGTACTGATTGTAAATGTGCCAACCGCCAATTCTATAGATTGTTTTTCTTGAAAAGGTTTGTTGTGTATTGTTTTCATGATTTTTAAATATTAAAAGTTTGCTGAATAGTTTGAATAGGAATAAAAAGCATTTTTGAAAAATCGAGATAATAAAATGCATTTGCTTTTTTTCCTCTTTTAAATTGCTGAATGAAATACTTCATACGTTTCGGGTAAAAAATTGTTCCAGTAGTTATAACCATAAATAAATACAAGCTTTTCTTTCCATTTCCGAGCAGATAATACTGCATGCCAATTTCTTCATAAACCGAAACTCCAGTATTGGTCAGAACATGAATAATGTCGTGATCTTCTAGTTTTTCTTGAATATCAAAATGATTCTTGTAGAGAAAATTTCCTAAACCGAATCCTAAACTTTCTTCTGGATAGTTCATTAATAAAGTTTTATCAATATTCCAAGGTTCATTCTTTTTAAAATATTTTTGATATGGCCTTTTGGAACATTCGTACAGTTTCTCAATCAGATAATCTCTCATGGGTTAGTTTTTAAAAGTTCTTTGAATTTCAAAGTTAATTTGCAAATAAAAAAGCTAGAATGACTAAGAACTAGCTTTTTAAAATATTAATAAGTGTCTACTACTGTTTTCAATATATTAGAATCGGCTAAGTCAGAAGGAGCAACGACTTTTTCTTCTAAAGGAATATCATTGCCGTAACGCTCTTTTAATATTTTCTGAACTCTCGGATCCTGTAAATTAAAATCTTTCAATTCTCTAAGTTTAGACAATTCTATTCCTGCAGCATTTTTATAGATTTTCCACATCAATTCAGAACAATATATTCTATTATCTGTCCATTCAAAATAAGCATCATATTCTTTACCGTCAAGCTGTTGGCTATAATCTTTCATTTTCTGTAAAACCTGTGGGCTCAAAACGCGATCGTCTTTTAGCCTTTTTACCACATATTTGCTGTCTTTTCCGTGTTTAATCCAATCTTCTAGAGTAGTAAGTTTTACTGGCTGAACAGCTTCAAAAACAAACCATTTTCCATTAATATCGTAAATAATTCCACAATGAGAGAATTTAGAATTGGTTGCAATTCGAACCGCTTCGCATTGTTTAGACTCAGATGTCTGAAAAATAAGATCCCCATCCTTAAACTTGCTTACAGTGGTTTTTTCTTCTTTGTTTCCTGTAAAAGGATTGTTTGGAAAAACTTTTATAGCCACAATTAATGCGCATGTAAAACTCAAAAAGAAAGTAATGATTGGTAATAAATATTTTTTCATTTTAAAGTAAATTTTAAAGTACTTTGAATTACAAAGTAAATAATAAAAAAAATAGCTGCCAAATAAAATGACAGCTATTTTTACAAATATTTTTTATGCAATATTAGACTCTAAAGATACCTCCAACAGCAATAATACGCTGGAAGAAGAAGAAGTCTTGAGAAGCTTTGTCAGCACTGCTTGTTGTAGTTCTGATATCATGCATGTTGATATAACCTCCTTTTAACTCTCCCTGAATATAGAAGTGTTTGAAAAAAGTAACGTTGATACCAGCTTTTGCAGAAACACCGTAACCAGAAACATGAAAATCATCATGACGTTCTTTACCTAAAAGAGTAGTATTAGTTTTTGGGTACAAAAGACCAGCTCCCAATCCTTCAGTTAAGTTAATCTGAACTTTGTCAATGTTTGGTAATCTAAACCATTTAGAAACATCATCAAATCTGGCAACTTCGGTATTAATGTAGTTTAAACCATCTGTATGTTCGTACATTAAAAACGCTGGGCCGTTTGCATTTATTTCACCATTGCCATAACCACCTTCTTTAGCTCCTCCCTGAGACATATCGACAGGAGTATTGTTGTAATTGCCATTGTAAATTGATGCGGGATCGTCTGCAGGTAAATTGATGTTTCCAGTAACATTTGCAATTTGATTCTGTGCCATTACATATTTCATATGGTCAACGCCAATTGTAACGCTGTAATGATCACTAAAAAAATAACCAAATCTCAAATTAGTTTGAGGAATAGTCATATTAGCAGGATTGATATAATCAACATGCCATCCTTTTGGTTTGTCATGAGCTTTCATGTTATCAACCGTAAAGTTGTAATCCTTACCTCTAAAGTTTACATCAGAATTCGAGTAACTTTCTCTATTACCACCCCACATCACAAAGAATTTTCCTTTGTTGTGTGCGGCGTACTTTTGTACAGGTATTTCTTCCTGAGCAAATGTGTTTAAAGAAACACAAGCCAGTAAGAAAAATAAAAATTTTGTTTTCAAAGAACTTAAGTATTATAATTAAAATGCGTTAACTGTTTTTCTGATCGCAACTAACTTGTTCATTAAACCTTCAAAATAGTCTAAATGAAGCATATTAGCGCCATCACTTTTTGCGTTTGCTGGATCAAAATGCGTTTCGATAAAGATACCATCAACACCAACTGCAATACCTGCTTTGGCAACGGTTTCAATCATGTCTGGTCTTCCGCCTGTAACACCAGCAGTTTGATTTGGCTGTTGTAAAGAATGCGTTACGTCTAAAACCGTAGAAGCATATTGCTGCATAGTAGGGATTCCTCTAAAATCAACAATCATGTCTTGGTATCCAAACATAGTACCACGGTCTGTAACCATAACATTTTCATTATTGCAGTCTAAAACTTTCTGAACAGCATGTTTCATGCTTTCCGGGCTCATAAATTGCCCTTTTTTCAAGTTTACTGTTTTTCCAGTGTTGGCAGCAGCCACAACAAGATCGGTCTGGCGAACTAGGAAAGCTGGAATCTGTAATACATCTACATATTGAGCAGCCTTGTCAGCATCTTCATTTGTATGGATATCTGTTACTGTTGGCACATGAAAAGTTTCAGAAACTTTTCTTAAGATTTTTAATGCTTTTTCGTCACCAATTCCAGAAAAACTGTCAATTCTAGAACGGTTTGCTTTTTTAAAAGATCCTTTAAATACATAAGGAATCTGTAAATTGTCGGTAATACCAACTAATTTTTCAGCAATTCTAAGAGCCATTTCTTCTCCTTCAATAGCGCAAGGTCCCGCCAATAAAAAGAAATTCCCGCTTTCAGTATGCTTAATTTGTGGAATATGTTGTAAGTTCATAAAATTATTTTTTTGCACTGCAAAGGTAGTTATGATTTATGAATAGCAGATGAAGATTTAAGATTATTTTAAGAACTCTAATAACTGGCTAGGAGCTTAGTAGAAGTAACGAATTTCTAAAATTTCTTTTAAATGATTAAATGCTTTTTCCGAGGCAATATTAAAGCATGAAATAAAACTAATAGATGATATTTGTCATGTTTTAAAGTTTTGCAGCGAATGCTGTTTTTAAACCTAACTACTTTGTCTTTTTGATCTATTTTCTATCCTTCTTTTAATCAAAAATTGAATCACAATAATCAAAATAAGAATAAAAAGTAAAAAGAAAGAAGCCATAACAATACCTAAAAGAGGCATTCCGCATCTGATTGGGTTTGGATATTGTTCGTATCGTTTTGAAAAATTATAATTGACAATGTAATAAGAAATAAAAGCAAGCAAAATATAAGAGATAAAACTAATCCAAGATGCCGAACTAAATTTAATTGAAGCAGGCTTATAGATTGTTTTAGTTCCTAATATTAATTGAAATAAAATAGGAAGAAGGAGTAATATAAAAGGAAGCAATTCAAGCATATCTTGAGAATTGGTTATATTTATTTTAACCTCAATCCAACCGGAACCATCAAAATCCCTTTTTCATAAATATTTAAATAAAGCTTAACAGGCTTTTTTTGCCCGTCCCATTTCAATTCATAAACATTCAAAAATCCAGCACCCATATTGCTTCGCTTAGTAGGGAATGGGCAGCAGGTTTCTAATCTGGAATACGTTATTTTTTCACCATTCGGACCAGCCAAAGCATTTAAAAAACGAGTTTCGTTTAACGCTTCATTGTTGGTGTTCTGGAAAAATATATTGATTGGATAATCAGGGTCGTAACCGTATTTTTTGTCTTTAGCAAATTGCGTTATGGAAAAGGTATTATCTTTCTTTAAAATTAAATCAGGCGCATTGTCATCTACATTTTTTAAAGTTGATTTTGTACTTATGCAAGAAGAAGCACTGATTAATAAAACGATTAAAATAGCTATTTTTTTCATGATTCTGGTTATTGAGAAAGTTAAACTATCTGTTCTACTTTTTTTGGATTTAGTTTTAAAACACCAACTACAATCAGATATTGTGCCAGAAGATAAGTTAGCATAATAAAAAAGGAACTTTTCGGTATTGGAGCATAAAACTTATTTACAGCCAGAATACTATCTGAAATAACAAAGAAAACAGCTCCAAGAAAAACGAGTTTATTTCCAGGTTTTTCCCAGACCAAAAATCCGTTGAAAGCAAATAAAAGCATAATCGAAATTACTGAAGCGTAAATAGAAACAGGAATTTCAAGACTGCCTAAATGAGGCATTAGAACAGAAATTATTCCTATTAGATAAAATGCAATTAAGATACTTCCAAATATAAAAAGAGGTTTATTCTGTTTTTTTCTATTTCTTTTCTGTTTATTAAAAAGTATGCAATAGATGATGTGAGCTGTGAGAAAACAAACTAAGCCTAAGATAAAGTAAATCTCGCCAAGGTCTGTAAAAAGCAAAATGACGTCTCCAAGCCAAGAAAGTGTAAGTGCTGCCAATAAAATGTTCTGGCTAGGAAATTTTCTGTAAAAATAGACTCCAAATCCGATAATTGGTATTAGAATGGGTTTCAGAAAGAGATCAAAACGCTCGTGACCAGTAAGGAGAATAATCAGGTACGCCAAACTAAATGCCGCATAAATTTTAAAAAAGGAAGAATTTCTCATAATAGGGGTTATGAATTGATATATTGGTTTTGGTTGGTTTTAAAATCAAAATTAACAAAATAAAATGTCGTTAAAAAAGATAAGATCAGGTAGGTAAAAATAATATAATTACTGCTTGGAAGGACACGATTTAGACCAAACCAGTCTCCATAATAGCTAATAATACAAATTACAATTCCCAATCGAAAGCCTTCCCACAAAAGGGCATATTTATTTTTATCCATTAACTCTGTGTAGCTATATATGGTTAGGAAAATAAAAAAGCCATAAACAAAAATATTAGGCAGACCGATTTTGGCAATATTATCAAACAGATAGCTTACAAAAAGCAATGTTATTAAAACTTGTGTAACAGACCAATATATTAGTTTTTGAGAGTTTTGCGTACCATATTTTTCAAAATTAAAAACATTTTCAATTTTGTTTACAGGATATTTTTCTTCAAAATTTTCAGGACGCCAGCCAGTTGGCTTAAACCAAATAGTCAATTTGTCTTTCCATTTTGGAGCTCGCCAGGCATCTTTTATCAATAAAGTCAAATGCTGAAAATTTATTTTAATTGGATTCCATGTATTGGCAGGTCTTGTGATGCCGAAAACAGGAGGTACGTCGTCTAATTCTTCTTGGAAAGTGCCAAAAAGCTTGTCCCAAAAAATAAAAATCTGAGAATGGTTTTTGTCTAAATATTCTGGATTAATGGCATGATGCACACGATGATGCGAAGGCGTTACCAAAATATGCTCAATAAATCCCATTTTCTTAATGTGTTTGGTATGATACCAAAACTGTAAAAATAAATGAATGGGAAGTGTAATAGCTATCACAGAAGCAGGAACTCCCAATAAAGCTGCCGGAATCAATAAAAAGGTAAACAGGTTTACTAGACTCGCAATGGGCTGGCGAAGCGCGCAGGCAAGATTAAATTCTTCACTGCTATGGTGTATGGCATGTTTGTTCCAAAGAAAATTAATCTGGTGCGCCAGACGATGACTCCAATAACCATAAAAATCAATTACAAAAAAAGCAATACAGTAGGAGAGAACATTGGCTTCTAAATGCTGTAACGCTATTTTAGAAACCAGCCATTCATAAGAAAGAAAAGTAACGCTCAGTCCCAGAACATCTTTAACCGAATTGGTAATGCCCGAACTTATGCTTGATACACTATCTATTAATGGAGCAGTATCGTTCTTTTTATAAATGCCATAAATTTTTTCAATAACAATTAAGGCTAAAAAAATCGGCATTGCAATAATCAATATCTTTCCGTATTCTTCCATAACAAATGCATTCTATTTCGTTCAAATATATAATAAAAACGAATGCATTTTGAGTTATTGGCAATTAAACCGCTATGAATATATTTTTTATTCAAAAGCCCACTGCAAATTATTGAGGTTCAAAAGGATATTTTATTGAATAGAATTTGGATGTTTTTGGGTTCTTAATATTAAATCGAACCACTTCTTTTATAATTTGAAACGAGTCATATTTTAATTCCAATTGTGTTTCATTATCAGAGTTTACAATGCCATATTTATTGTTTTTCTTTACAACAAATTCTCCTGTTCCGTAAATCTCTGTAACCGCATCATATTCTGCTGGCATTGCAATTTTGTTCTTATTGCTGTAAACTCCAAATTTATTTTTGTCTTTAAAAATCTGATAATTGCTCTTTGAAAATCCTCTAAAGTACTGATTGCTTTTTACAAACTCATCCACGAAGATTTCGGTTTCAGTATAATTATTGTTTTCAATAGTCAGAAGATATTTCTTTGAATTTTTTACAGCAAAAATTTTGTTTTGAGCAGCGCTATAAAAATCATACTCTTCTGGAATTATATTTTCACCTTTGGCAGAAAATAATCCGCCTTTATTCTCAGCATTAGTTGTGATATAGTGCTTAGAAAACGGATCAATGTATTTATACGATATAGGAATGATTTCCTTTTCTAAATATGGATTTATAACACCTTGCAAATTGCCTTTACTAGCAAAATAATGATTTTTGAACGAAATGCTATCTTTAGAAAAAACACCATAAACGTTATCATAAATCAAGGGTTTTAAAACAGCATCTTTTTGATTGATTATTCCTTCCTTGCCGTTGTTTTTTACAATATAAATAGAATTTGAAGGTGAAATTTCATCGTATTTACAATCAATTTCATACTGCCCATTTGAATTTATGATTCCTTTTTTCTTCGTTAAGGTATTAAGAATAAGGAAAGAATTTTGGGAAAGAATCCTTTCGAAGCGATGATTTTTAATAGTATTTAAAACAATATTTCCTAAAGTATCAATTATCAAAGTATTTTTGTTTTGAAGCATTACAATAGATCTCTTATGCTGAAAATACTCAATATCAAATGCCTGAAATTTGGTAATCTGTTTTCCTTCTGCATCAAACAAATCAATACTGTTGTTATTCTGGACAAATGAAATGCCATTGCTGCCCATTATATTATCATATTTAATTGGCAATATGATTTTGTTATCTAGGTTAATAACGCCATATTTATTATTTTTTGAAACTCTAACCAGATTTTTTCCTAAATAGAAAACATCTTCATACTCAAACGGAATTTTGATATTGCCTTTTAAATCTATGAATCCTCTTTTGTAGTTTTTATTAATTATAATTCCCGCTTCAAATATATTTTTGAGGTCTTTTTGGTTATGGATGTATTTATAATTGGGTTTTAGAATCACATTCCCGAGCGAATCAATTAATCCCATTTTTTCATTAAAAGTCCTGAATACAGCATAATTGTTTTCAAAACCATAAACATATTCGTAAGTCTTATTTTCCATTAATTGTTTACGAAGCGTTTCAAATTTCGATTGGCCTTTCGTTATAAAAGAGAATAATAGAATTAGTAAAAGAAGGATATTTCTCATGATTTAAAGTTAATACAAATAAAAACGCATTCTCTTCAATTCTAGTATAGAATAAAAAAAGAATGCGTTTAAAATTATCAGATCAATTAAACAATTTCGGCGCTAAGACCAGCTTCCAAAAGTTGTGTGCATTGAGGTTTAAGTTTTTCTATCGGGCCTGTTTTTACAGTGCATTTTCCGTTATAATGTACAATCAAAGAGCATTGCTCGGCTTGTTCAGCTGTGTGGTCGCAAACACGCATAAGAGTATCAATTACGTGATCAAAAGTGTTTACATCATCATTGTATACAATGATCTCGTTATTAAAACCAATGGCTTCTTTTTCGCGAACTCTTTCTCTTACTTTTTCTTTAGTACTCATGTTGTTATAGTTTTTGTACTGAATTGATTATCAGTGTCTAATTTACGTATTTTAAAGATACCCAGTTGTTTCTTTGAAGCTTTTTAACATAAGTTAAACCTTTTTCAACGCACGAAGCATCAATAAACGGAATGTCTTCTTCATAGAAACCGCTAAAAAGAATAATTCCTTTTGGATTCAAAGCATCAACATAAGCCTGCATATCGTTCAACAAAATATTTCTGTTGATATTGGCAATAATTAGATCATACTTTTTACCCGCCAATAATGCAGCATCGCCTTCATAAACGGAGATATGTTTGCAATTATTGCGTTCCGCATTTTCGATAGAGTTGAGGTAGCACCAATTGTCAATATCAATGGCATCAATTGGTTCAGCACCTTTCATTTCAGCCAAAATAGCCAAAATAGCTGTTCCGCATCCCATATCAAGTGTTTTTAAACCTTTTACATCCATTTCCAATAAATGCTGAATCATCATGTGAGTAGTTTCATGATGTCCAGTTCCAAAACTCATTTTTGGCTCAATCACAATATCAAACTCAGCATCCGTTTTTTCGTGAAAAGGAGCGCGAACGTGACATTTTCCGTCTACATCAATCGGTTCAAAATTCTTTTCCCATTCCTCGTTCCAGTTTACCTGATCGATTTCTTCAATCGTATATTCAATCTTAAACTCCTCAGATTGTAGAATATAAATATCATCCAGAATATTTTCATCCCATAAATCCTTCTTCACAAAAGCAGAAATTCCGTTTTCAGTCTCTGTAAAACTCTCAAACGCTTTTTCGCCCAATTCAGCCACTAAAATTTCAGAACCCAACTCTTTTGGCTCAATTGTAAAATGATATCCTAAATATATATTCGACATAAATAAAAATTTTTGCAAAGGTAAGAATACAAAGCAAAAGTTGTTCATAAATAAATCATATTGTTATAAATTTTAATACTAATTTTGAATTGTATTTTGTAAGTTTTTTATTATTATGAAAAATATTGTTTTGCTAGCGCTTTTGGTTATTCTAAGCTCAGCAAGCTGCGAAAAAGAGCATGACGTTATCCGGTCCTTTTGTTATTGGAAAACCGATATGGATTTTCAGGAAGCGGAAGATTCTTTAATAAAGAAAATGGATGTCCAACATATGTATGTCCGTTTCTTTGACGTAGATTATAATCCGTATTCAAAAGAATCTTTGCCAGTTGCCACCATTCAGGATATTTCACTCAATAAAAGTAATCCTGAGATTACGCCAAGTATTTTTATTACAAACGAAGTAGTTTTAAAATCTGATGCCAAACAGCTGGATAGTCTTGCGGTGAGAATGGCTCGCCGAATCGAACAGATTGCTAAAAAGATGAACGATAGAAAAGCAGAAAGCAATGCGTATAATATTGTTTACCCAAAAGATTATTATAAGCAGAAAGACTTTAAAGCTCTGAATTATGATTCGGTTAAAAAAGCAGAATCAGCCAAATTAAAAGTTGATTTTAAAGAAATTCTGATTGACTGTGATTGGACCGAAAAATCGCAGAAGAATTATTTCTATTTATTAAAGCAGATTAAAAAGCAACATCCAAATTCGAAAATTGCGGCAACAATCAGGCTTTGGCAATATAAATATGCTACAAAAGCTGGAATACCGCCAGTTGATAAAGGCTTGCTGATGTGTTATAATATTACCAAACCAGACGATTTTCAGACTAAGAACTCTATTGGAACTAGCGAAGAATTGTCGCAATACATAACACACAGCGATTACAAACTCAAACTGGATATTGCCTTGCCATTGTATAGTTGGGGAATCGCTTTTAGAGGAAATCAATTTAAAGGCATTTTATCTGATTATGATGGATTGATAAAAGATACCATTAAAGTGAAAAAAACTTCAGAGGACAAATATGTTTTGCAAGATGATGTTTTAATAGGGCAGACGTATCTTAGAAATGGCGACGAAATTAGAATCGAGAAAATTTCAGACAATGAAATTGATAAAATGATTTCGATCATTAAAAACAAAATTCAGATTGACAATCAGACAAAAGTGACCTTTTTCTCTTTTGATAAAAAATACATAAACGATTATGGAACCGAAAATATCTCCAATTTTTATGCGAGTTTTTAGCAGCTTGCTTTTCATTTTAAGCGTTCAGTTTTCATTTGCCTGCGGATGGAGCGTTTCTCCAGAAACCAGCCGTTTAGCTTTGTTTAAAGCACAGCGAGATGGTTTCTTTAAACTCACGCCATTCTATTATTCGGCAGATAATTATTATGCAACTAATACTGTTTCGAGTGTAGATCAGGAAAAGAATTGTTTAGAGTGGAAAAAGAAATTAGGAAATGGCATTAATCCTGATGACGTTCATAAGATTTTGTATGAGACAGATTCAGAGCAATTTCAAACTGCTTTTGAAAACAAAACTTTAAAAAGTGTCTTTCCTAAAAACACTTTTGTAGAAGCTTTATTATTGTCTAAAAATAAAGCTTTTTTAAATTATATTTTGCTGGCTAAAAAGTTGGAATATGGTAATGTAGAATATACAAAATGGGAATCTTGGGATCAAGTAGGAAGCAATTATAAAAACTATGATTTAGAAGATAATTTCGATTTTGAAAAGAAAATAAAATCGACTAAAGATTCATTTCTAAAACAGCGCTATGCTTTTTTAGCGTTGCGATATTATTTTTATGCACAGCAAAAGCAAAATGTTATGCAATTATATGATTCCTACTTTGCTTCTGAATCGAATACAATTCTTAAACCATGGGCATTGTATTACAATGCATTATGTGTTGAGAATTTACCTTTACAAAATTATTTGCTGAGTAAAGTTTTTAATTCCTGCGAAGAAAAATCATTTGCGGTGCTGCAGCATTACAATTGGAAATTGACTGAAGAAACTTTGGCATTAGCACAAAACGATGAAGAACGAAGCGTTATTTTGTCAATTGAAAGTCTTCGAAATCCGGCACCAGACTTAAAAGCAATTAAAGCAATTTATGAATTAAGTCCAAACAGTTTGTTTTTAAGTTTTTTAATTGGAAGAGAAGTAAACAAACTCGAAGATTGGATTTTTACGCCTCAGTATACCAATGACGGAACTCCATCAGTAGTTTTCAGCAGTACAGATTGGTATGAGAATTACGCTAAAGCGAAAGAAGAAAACTTCAACAAGGATATTTTATATTTGAGAGAATTAGAATATTACTTGATTTCGATTCGCGAACAGACTTCTGGCGAGCAGAAAGATTATATTACCGCTGCAATTGCTCAATTATGTTTCATTGACGATCAGGTCGATGAAGGAAAAAAATATACTGATTTGATTTCTAGTAAAGCCAATGCTTCGATACAGATGCAAAAAAATATTCAGCTGGCTTTGGTTTCATTAAAACAAGATGATTTAAAGGACGAAAAAGTTCAGAATCAGCTTTATAAATACTTTGATTCAGTTGAAAATTTAGTAGAAACCGATCACGGATTATTTAAAAATTTATATAGTTTATACCGAATTGCAAGTAATGATTTTTATATAAAAGGAGATGTTGTTACAGCTGGTTTGCTTTGGATGAAATCGGATATTAAAAATGAAGGAGAATATGCAGCATATAGCAATCCGTACTTCTTTAGTTATATAGGATATTTTGACCGAAATGCATCTGTAAAAGATGTCGATCTTTTGATGGCTTTACAACAAAAAACAGATAAAACGCCTTTTGAAAAATATATTTGTTCTGGAACAATTGCCCCAAATATCAATTATTATAAAGATTTAAAAGGTACAATTGCTTTTAGAAATAATAATCTGGAATTGGCTTATGAAACTTTTTCAAGTATGCCTCAGGATTTTTGGGAAAAGAATTATGAGTATAAAAACTATTTAAACGAAAATCCTTTTACTCCTAAAATTCTTCAGAAACAAGAAGAAAGAAAGTTTGATTATCGTTTCAATAAAACTGATTTTATAGCAAAACTGATTCAGCTTAAAAAGCAAAATACAGCAAGCAGCAATCTGCAATTGGCGCACGCATATTTTAATGTTTCGTATTTAGGAAATTCCTGGATGATGACCGCTTATGACTGGAGTTCTGGAGCATCTTACACAGACTATGTTTACGGAGATAATACAGAAAACGAAAAGAAATACCAAACTGGCAATTATTACAATCTGAAAATGGCCAAAATGTATTATGAAAAAGCTTTAAAAATGTCCAGAAACACTAACGAAAAAGCAATGGCCAGCTTAATGATTTTTGAATGCAATTATTATGATCATTATGCAGAATTGATTAGCGAGGAAGAAGAAGCCAAAAATCCTTTTAAAGCAGGAAAAGAATTGGTTAATTTTTATTCAGTTTACAAAACCACGCCAACGTTTAAAAAGTACAATTGCCCACTTTTGAAATCGTTTATTAATTAAAATTGTTTTTTAACCATATAAGCGATAAAAGTGAATATAATCTCTTGACTTTGAGTGAAGAGAATATAAGCATATAAAAAAAACGTTCGCTGTGCGAACGTTTTTTTTATATAGGGATTTCAAAATCTAAAATCTAAAATCTAAAATCTAAAATCTAAAATCTAAAATCTAAAATCTAAAATCTAAAATCTAAAATCTAAAATCTAAAATCTAAAATCTAAAATCTAAAATTAAAGAGCTGTAACAATAGCTAAGAAATCGTCGGCTTTTAAAGCTGCGCCTCCAATTAAACCACCATCTACGTCTGGTTTAGAGAAAATTTCTTTAGCATTTTCTGGTTTAACAGAACCACCATATAAAATAGAAACTTCATCAGCGATATCAGCTCCAAAAGCTTTACGGATAGTTTCTCTGATGAATTCGTGCATTTCTTGAGCTTGCTCTGGCGAAGCAGTTTCTCCAGTTCCGATAGCCCAAACTGGCTCATAAGCTAAAACAATTTTAGACCAAGATTCTTTTGCAATATGGAAAACGCCATCACGCAATTGATTCTCAACAATGTTGAAGTGATTTCCAGACTGACGGTCTTTTAATTCTTCTCCAAAGCAGAAGATTACGGTCATATCATGTTTTAAAGCTGTATCTACTTTATTTGCGATTAAAGCATCTGTTTCGTGGAAAATAGCTCTACGCTCTGAGTGGCCTAAGATTACGGTATTAACTCCAATGCTTGTTAACATATCTGCAGAAATTTCTCCGGTAAAAGCACCACCTTCAGCTTGGTGAACGTTTTGAGCAGAAACTCCGATAGTTGTATTTTTTAATTTAGTTGCTGCCGCTTGTAAGTTTACAAAAGTTGGCGCTACAATTACTTGTGCATTTGTTTTCGCTGGAATTTTAGCAATTAATTCGTTCAATAACTCTTCAGTTTGCGCAGCATTTTTATGCATTTTCCAGTTTCCTGCAACAATCGATTTTCTCATTTTGGTAGTTTTATATTATTTTTTTGTTTTTTGTTTGAAATTAAAGCATAGTCAAAATTGATATTGGAATTTTGACATTGCAATTGTTATTGAAGCTTATTTCAATGATTGTAAAGTAGAATTGATTTTTTCGAAATCAGTTTCGATCGCTCTGTATAAAACGATTTTTCCTGTTTTGTCCACTACGATATATCTTGGAATCCAATCTAAATCAATCGCTTTTCCGAAAAGGCCTTTCATACCATCATTCATCATGTAGTGATCGCCTTTATTTAATTCGTGTTTTTCGATTCCTGCTTTCCATTTATCAGCTGTTTTATCAGCCGAAATGAACAAGTAAGAAACATCAGGATTATTGGCTTGTAATTCTTTTAATTTTGGCATTGCTTTTACGCAGTCACCACACCAAGAAGCCCAAACTTCGATAACCAAAGTTTTTCCTTTATATTTTTTTAAGATGTTTTTGAAAGTAACCTGACTTCCGTCAGTGGCTAATAATTTCTCAGATAAAGCCTCTTTAGAAAAAGCTGTTTTCTGTGCCTGTGTGCAAGAAAAAGAAATAAATGCAATTACGGCTAGGACTAATTGTTTCATATTTTATTAAAATTATTTTTTATTAAGGTACTGAATTCACAAAGTTAAACAAACAAATTGAATGCCAATTGCAGATTAACAAAATTTGAAGAGTCGTTTATTTTGTAACAAAATGGTGTTTTTTGGTTGAAAAAAGCGTTTTGAAAACGTAATAGTTGGCTGTGAAATCAAGTATTTTTTTGAAACTCATTTTTGGGAAATAATTAAAAAGCATTTTTTTTGTTTTCGCAAATGAAAATTGAAGCAGAAAAACGTCAGATTTCATAAAAAAAAGCCTTCAATGAAATTAAAATTATTGAAGGCTTTTTAGATTTATATGTTAATTGGAATATTATAACTTCAAATCATCTGTATCATTGTAATGAACTTTTTGAACAATAGTTCCATTATGAACAACTACAATGCTCGGATTTGCTCTTTCGACAGTTTTTAAAGCTGTACCGTCGCAGAAATAGAAATCAATATCTAAAGCATAATCTTTTTTGGCTTTTGCAATTTCCTCAGCTCCAGACGCCGTCATTCCAATTACTTTGTAACCTTTAGCTTTTGCCTCTGCCGTAACTTTTGCTAATTTTTTCATTCCTTCCGGATTTGATAAATTCAAATCGTAAGTTACATAGATTAGCAATTTAGGCTCTTTTAATAATTCTTCTTTATAGTCAGAATCATCTTTTGTCATGGTGAAATCATGAATTGGCGGAACGTATCCTTCTGAAATTACTTTGTCTTTTCTATCAACAAATACGGCACCTTCAGGAATATTCATTAAATCTTTTTCTGTAAATTCTTTATCAACACCATTTACTTTGTAGATAAAAATCATTTCAACAACCGATTTAGGCGCGCCCTCTGGAATTTCCATTCCTTTTTCGATGTTTGTTCCCACTTTATATGGACGGAAATCTTTGATAGGATTGTGATTTATAACCCAAACCGCCATGAATACACAAAGAACAATACTAATCAATACGATGATATTGGTAACTAGTTTAGAAAATAAAGGTTTTACTAATTTTTTATTGATGAATAAAATCAAGATAAAGAACAGTAAAACAACATCTTTTGTAAACGACTGCCAAGGCGTTAAATGTAAAGCATCTCCAAAACAGCCACAGTCTTTTACTACATCAAAATAAGCAGAGTAGAAGGTAAGGAAAGTAAAGAAGACAATTAAAAGCAATAATGCCCAAATCGTTAATTTTGATTTATAACCCACCAAAAGCATCACGCCTAAAACTACTTCTAAAATTACTAAGAAAATAGCTAATCCTAAAGCTAATGGCTCTAGAAATGGCATATTGAAAACCGGTTCACTAAAATATTCAGCAAGTTTATAAGAGAAACCAACAGGATCATTCAGTTTTATTAATCCGGAAATAATAAATAGTACGCCGACAAATAATCGGGAGAATTGGGTAATGATGTTTTTCATGGCAAATATTTAGGGTTTAAATTCTAAATTTTTAAATCCCAAACTCCAATATTAAAGTTGGAATTTGGGATTTTATTTTTTGGAATTTGATTTATTTTATAGGGTTTAAGATTAAAGCAAAAACAGAATAATTAATCATATCCTGATAATTAGCATCGATTCCTTCAGAAACAATTGTTTTTCCTTTATTATCTTCAATCTGTTTAACACGAAGCAATTTCTGCAGAATTAAATCGGTTAAAGAACTTACACGCATATCGCGCCAAGCTTCGCCATAATCATGATTTTTGGCTTCCATTAAATCTTTGGTAAGCTTTACTTTAGCATCATATAATTCAGTTGCTTTTTCAACATCAAGATCCGGCTGATCTACAACACCCAATTCTAACTGAATCAAAGCCATAATAGAATAATTGATGATTCCGATAAATTCTCCTTTTTCATCTTCATCCACTTTGCGGACTTCATTTTCTTGCAAACTTCTAATTCGCTGTGCTTTTATAAAAATTTGATCTGTCAATGATGGCAATCTTAAGATTCTCCAAGCACTGCCGTAATCTTTCATTTTATTGATAAACAAGGTGCGGCAAACCGCTATAACATTATCAAACTCTTGAGAAGTATTCTTCATTTATATGCTGTATATTTGCTAAAATTTCTTCAAAAATAAGGATAATTTTTTTAGAGTTTCAAGTTTAAGGTTCGCTTTGTTTCAAGTTTTTTCTAAACAAAGTGTTAATAGGGATAACTTGAAACGGAAAAATGTTTCAAGTTTCAGGTTTCAAGTTTTACGTTCCAGAACTTGTGCAATCTGAATTAACTTGAAACTTTAAACAAATAAAAACTTGAAACAAATGTTTATTAACTGCAAAGGCGAACTTATAGATTTATCGGTTCCTAAAGTAATGGGAATCCTAAATGTTACGCCAAACTCCTTCTTTGACGGAGGAAAATATAAAAACGAAGACGAGATTATTTCGCAAGTCGGTAAAATGCTTTCTGAAGGCGCAACATTTATCGATATTGGCGCTTATTCGAGCAAGCCAAGTGCCGAATTTGTCTCAGAACAAGAAGAAATTGACCGCATTGTTCCAGCTATAGAATTGATTTTAAAACATTTTCCACAAACGTTACTATCTATTGATACTTTTAGAGCTGAGGTTGCGAAAGCGAGTATAGAAAGTGGTGCAGCAATTATAAACGATATTGCGGCAGGAGAATTGGACGATAAAATGTTTGATGTTATCGCTAAATATAACGTTCCGTACATCATGATGCATATGCGAGGAAATCCGCAGACGATGCAAAGTTTGACACAATATGATGATATTATTAAAGAAATGCTTTTCTATTTTTCTGAGAAAGTGCAACAAGCAAGAAGTTTAGGAATTAACGATTTGATTCTAGATCCAGGTTTTGGTTTTGCCAAAACAACCGATCAAAATTATGAAGTGATGCAAAAAATGGAGCTTTTTAATCTTTTAGAATTACCCGTTTTGGCAGGGATTTCAAGAAAATCAATGATTTATAAAACACTTGATATTACGCCACAAGAAGCTTTAAACGGAACAACGTTTCTAAATACAATCGCTTTGACAAAAGGAGCAAAAATTCTTCGTGTGCACGATGTGAAAGAAGCGGTGGAATGTGTTACTTTGTTTAATAAAATGAGTTTCGAATAATATTTAACGATCGTTTTGTCATTCCGAGCAACGAGGAATCACACTCGAAACTCGGCAAACATTGGCGAATTTCTGAGAGGAAATACTTGTGTGATTGCTTTGTCAGTTCGCTATCGCTCGTGTCCTCGTTCCTCGGAATGACAAACTTGTATTAATTCTCTGTTTAAAAAATAAATACAATGAAATACTTCACTTTAATTATCGCTTTACTTCTTTTCTCTTGCGGAAAAAAACAAGACGTTTTACTTCCAAAATCAAATGTCTCAATTGTAAAAGATGTGCAAGATCATTCGCCAATTTATATCTTTTTTAAAGTTGAAGGAAAAGACACAATAGCTGATTTAAATCGAAAAAGTGCCATAATTTCAACAAATTGGATTTTCAATATTGATAAACGTCTTCCTTTGAAATTGGTGATTCCTCACGTAATAAAAATGCAGGATAAAAAGCGAAACGAGAAAATGCATCAGAATGAAGAATCGGAGAACTATTATTCGTACGCAGATTCTGTTGGAAAGAATTTAGCTTTTCTGCCTTTTACAAAAGTGTTTTATAAAACGGAAAGACCCAAAATAGGAAATTTTGTAGTTTACTTTAAAAAGGGAAAACAACAGGTTTTTATGGGAAATAAAGAGATAAAAATTTCAGAGATATTAAAGCAATTCTATAGCATAAAGTTTGAGAAAGTGCCAGATTTGGTGTTTTTATTTGATAAGGATATGAGTTATGGAGAATACATTCAATACAAAATCCTATTGCAAAAAGAGGTAACGTATAATCTAGATAGACTACCAGTAGAATTTATTTTTTAATGCGTTAACATAAAAAAACGAAAAGCCTTTCTAATTCAAGAAAGGCTTTTTAGTTTTAGAATTTTAATAACCACCACCTCCGCCTCCGCCGTCTCCGCCAGAAGTACCAGTTTTTGTCAGAGCACCGCTGATTTCGCCATTTGGATAAGCAGTAGTATGTAAGTTAACGTAATAATGATTGGCCATCAGCTCCGTAATTTGTGCATCAGTAATAGAACCAGATACAGATATTGGAGAGGTTGATACGCTTGCATCAGGAAACGGAATAACAATTGTGCCGTCTGCCGCATGTATATGACCATGTATTGGTGTTAGTCCTGAAAAATTTACTTTAAGATCAAACGTCTTGTTGGTTTGATTTAATTTTAGTGTTGCACTGCCTGAAGCTGAAGAAGTTGCGCCTGTAACTGGGGTCAAATTAGCAGTAAATGTCACAATTACTGGTGTTGTGTAATTGTCGTCGTCATTAGAACAAGAAGTTCCAATTAAAAGCAATAGTAGGATTGCCGAAAGGCGAAATAAAGATTTCATAATTATATGCTTTTTAGGTTAGAAGAATATTAAAAAACTATAATTATTAAATTTTATTAAGATTTAATAAATCACTATAAATTTACGATTTTATTTTCAGAATAAACTGTTTTGTTGTGGTAAAATGCTGTTTTTTAGCTGTTTGTGTTTTGGTGATTTAGGAAGTAAATAGTTTATTGGTGATGATAAGGTTCGTTTCGTAAAATCGTAAAGCCGCGGTACAATTGTTCGATAAAAAACAGACGAACCATTTGATGCGAAAATGTCATTAGCGAAAGCGAAACTTTTCCTTGCGCTTTTTTATAAACCGTTTCAGAAAATCCGTAAGGTCCGCCAATCACAAAAACCAGTGTTTTTATACCGGAATTCATTTTCTTTTGCAATTCTTCAGAGAAACCAACGCTGGAGAAAGTTTTTCCGTTTTCATCCAATAAAATCAATTGATCGGTTGCAGAAAGTTTTGAGAGAATTAATTCGCCTTCTTTTTCCTTTTGCTGGCTTTCAGATAAGTTTTTTACGTTTTTGATGTCGGGAATAATCTCCAATTCAAATTTGATGTAAAATGACAAGCGTTTAGTGTAATCGTCAATCAAAGTTTGAAGCGATTTATTGTCTGTTTTGCCTATTGCGATAAGTTTGATGTTCATTGGTTATTTTTTTTAGCCACGAATTACACGAATTACACGAATTAGTACGAATTTAATTTAAACACATAGAGACATAGTTTTCTTTGTCTGTAAAAGGCGTTTCACTTATTGCAATGCACATAGCTATGTGTTAAAGTTTGCTTTTTCTGTAATCTTAAACGGAAACAATTGGCTATGTTTCTATGTGTTTAATTTTTACGTATGTAATTTATTGTTTTTTATTTTCAAAAACGGTTTCGAAATGCTCTACAATAGGAAAAGGCTCGTAATAATGGTGCAAAATCTTTTTCCATTCCAAATATGCTTCAGAAGTTCTGAAACCCACCGTATGATCTTCAAGAGTATTCCAGTCGACCAATAAAAGATATTTGTTTTCGACTTCGAGACATTTTTCTAAACGATGTCCTAAATAACCTTCAATGGACGAAATATATTGACTTGCTTTTGCAAAATCAGCTTCAAATTGATTGGCTAATTCTGGTTTAACATACAGAAATGCTGCTTCTAGAATCATATTTAAATGAATTTTATCTGCTTGATTTGCTAAATCTGCGGGAAAAAAATTATACTCTCGCAGATTTAGCAGATTTGGCAGATTTTATGTTTTTATTAGTTTTTAGAAAATCTTGCTTCAAAAACTTTGAATCTATTATCAAGATCTTTAATCAATTGTTTTTTAACCGATTCATCCTGAATGAAACTGTAATTGATGCTGTTGTAAACGTACTTTTTGATTGTTTCATAATTTACATCAGGATATCTTTTTGCCAGTAAAACATATTGCTCTGTCATATTGCTTCTTAAAATTCCCGCATCATCTGTGCTGATTACAATTGGCACATTAAACTCTTTATAAAGCGTAAACGGATGTCTGTTTTCTTTTACTTTCAAAATGAATTCGTTGCTCGCTAAATTGATTTCAATTGGAATATTTTTTTGAGCCATATATTTCAATAAATCATACGAATTGGCTTCGTAAGCAATATCAACTCCGTGACCAATTCTGTTAGCGCCTGCCACATAAATCGCATCGTTGATGTGCCACGTTAATTCTTCTGGCTGAACCAAACCTAAAGTTAATTCACCGGCATGAAGCGTATATTTTACGTCTGGAAATTTAGAATGGCAATATTTGAACATCACCATGTGCAACCAATAATCTTTCATAGAGTTTTCGCCATGCTCTGGAGAAACGATATTTACACCAGCAGTCAGTTTGCTTTCGCTTGACGAAATGAAAGCAATAACCAGATTTTTAAATAAATCTACAGGTTCCATAAAACGAAGTACAAAGTTTTGATAACGCATCGTGAACTTTTCATCATCAATTTTTAAGTCTTTGTGAAGTTTCGCTAAGAAATTGGTATTGAAATCATCGGCATATTTTTTGGCATCTTTTTTCTGAAGTGATTTATATAATTCATCCAAAAGTTTCAAAACAGCTTTTTCATCTTTTTGACTAGCTGCCTGGCGAAGATTGGTATTGAAATCTGCCAAATCAGAAACGTTCATATCACATGGAATAGTCGATAATTGTGTTTCTATATAACTTACGTTTTCGGCAATGGCACGTTTTTTTAATTCGAGCATTCCTTCTGCAAAATGACCTTGAATGGTTGGTTCAAACTTCATAAAAGAATCAAAAAACTGATCGTCAGAAGGCACAGAACCATTATAATCTTTAACAGACCAAGTCTGCATAATTTGCTGTTCGTAGTGCTCTAATTTTCCTTTATTTTTAAGAGATGAAAAGTTTTCCCAGTTTCCGTTTGAAGGTTTGGTTTTAGAAACGGCCATAGTTTCCAGATTCAAATAAAAGTCTTCTGCAATAGCTCTTTCCAAAAGAGGTTCTGCATAAACTGATCCTGAAAAATGATGGTGTAAATCGCCTCCTTTAGGCATTTGTTGAAAGAAAGCTGTTAAGAGAGCTTCATTATTCCTGATTTTTTCTAAATAACTCTCAGCTGATTGAGAAAAGCCGATTTGTGCTATAAAAAAACAGAAAAGCGTAATTATTCTTGTCATACTCTAAGATTAAATTACGCGCAAATATACGAGTTTTCGGAGAAATTTGAAAATTTGTTTTCTGTTGCGGTGAGTTTTACCGCAAAGAGCGCTAAGATTTATAGCAAAGTTCGCAAGGTTTTATTTCAAGCTTAACTTAATATAAACGCCAAAGTTCGCAAAGCTTTGTCTAAAAAGCTTTGCGAACTTTGCGTTCCCGATAGCTATCGGGATTGTGTGCTTTGCGGTAAAAAAAAAACTTAGAACCTTAGCATCTCACGAAAAAAGCACATCACGTATTTCTTCCACTTTATCAAAAACACTTTTTGCAAAAGGACAAAGCGGGATAATTTTTAAGTTGTTTGCTCGTGCATAATCTACAGCAGCCATAACAAGTTTTTTGCCGACACCTTTTCCGTTAAAATCTGGACTTACTTCGGTATGATCGATGATGAATTTTGAGTCTCCTGCCCAAGTATACGTCATTTTTCCTGCTTCTTTTCCGTCTTCTACGGCTTCAAAATAGCCTCTTTTTATATCGTTTATTTGTTGAATTTCCATGATAATTATATTAGTGTGGTTTTGATTTCGATTGAATGTGTCAATGTTTTATGGATTGGACAACTGTTTGCAATCGTTTCCAGTCTTTGTCTTTGCGTTTCGTCTACTTCGCCTATTACTTCAATTCTTCTGGTAAATGAGGTGCAATTTCGCTCTGAATCTCTTTCGAAATCAATTTTGATATTGATTTCTTCAACATTCCATTGTTTGCGATTAATGTACATTCTTAAAGTAATTAAGGTACAAGAAGCTAATGATGACGCTAAAAGTTCAGTAGGATTTAGACCTAAATTTTTTCCGCCTAAAGATTGTGGTTCATCTGAAATTAAAACATTTCCGCTGGCAGATGTGATTTCCGTTCGATACAGGCGCGTATCTATTTTTGCTGAAAGTGTATCCATAATTATTTAATTCTTGGTTCTGGTAATGGAACAAATTCGGTTTCGCCAGGAACTTTTGGGAAAGTTTGGTTTGTCCAGTCAATTTTAGCTTTTTCGATGAGGTTTTTATCAGAAGAAACAAAGTTCCAAAAGATAAAATGTTCTTCAGGAAATGGCTGTCCGCCAAAAAGATAAACCGTAGAATTTTCAGCAATTTCAAACTCGCACAGAGAAGCTTCAGTTGTAATTAAAATCTGTTTTGGATCGTAAACATGTTCGCCATTTTTGATGCTTCCTTCTAAAATATACAATCCGCTTTCTCCGAATAGATGATGTCCGATATTGATTTTTTTAGCTTCTTTACTTTTAATTTCAATAAAATATAACGGACTGTAAACAGGAACTGGCGATTTTTTGCCAAAAGCTTCACCAGCAATTAATTTGTATGAAACACCGTCTTCTTCCCAAGCTGGAATATCATCTGCTTCCACATGCGTGAAATTCGGATCCATTTGTTCCAATTCTTTCGGAAGCGCCACCCAAATCTGCAATCCGTGAAGCATTTTGTCTGAATGTCTTAAATATTCTGGAGTTCTTTCAGAATGAACGATGCCTTTTCCAGCCGTCATCCAGTTTACGGCTCCAGGTTTTATTTCCAATTCTGTTCCTAAACTGTCGCGGTGCATAATGCTTCCTTCGAATAAAAAAGTAAGCGTTGAAAGTCCGATATGCGGGTGTGGTGGGACATCCATATTTTCGTGGTCACTTAAATGTGCAGGTCCCATATGGTCGATAAATACAAATGGTCCGACGGCTCTTTTTTCACGGAAAGGCAATAAACGGCCTACCAAAAAGTTGCCAATGTTGGCAGCACGTTCTTCGATAATTAAACTGATATTTGACATGTGGTATTATTTGATTTGAAAACAAAATTACAGTTGTGATGGAAATCTGTAACTTAATTTAGATTAAGAAACTTGTTTTTTGTGTTAGCTATAAAAGTAGAGAAAATGTAGAATATTTCAAATTGTTGATTTTTATGTTTTTACGTTTTTTTGTCATTTCGACGAAGGAGAAATCTTCGTAAGAAACTCTACAAAGATTGTATTCTCGTTGCGGAGCTACTTGCGGAGCTACTTGTGGAGATTTCTCCTTCGTCGAAATTGTAAAGGTTAGATAATTCGGTAACAAAATTTAACTTTAATAAATTTTGTTGCGATGAGAAATAACAGTCAAGATTCAACATTAGAGAGGAACTATTTAGAGAAGTATCGTTTTCTGATAAAAGAATATGAGCAGGTAAAAAATAAGACCCATCCAATGCATAAAAAAGCAATGGATTTTTACACAGCAAACGACACGTGCAGAAAAAGCTTCTTAAAGTATTATAATCGCTATAAGCAGAGCGGAAAACCTTTGGATCTGCTGCCGCAGAAGCGGGGGCCAAAATATAAAACCAGACGCCCTTTGCCGTTCATAGAGCAAAAAGTGATTGAATTAAGA
>NZ_FMVC01000008.1:198284-261565 GCF_900101855.1 Flavobacterium anhuiense | reverse complement strand
TCAAAGCGGGTGCAAAACTAAAACTTCTTTTTGTTTCTCGCAAGAAAAACTTGAAAAAATTTTGAAGCTTTCTTATCGCTTCAGTTTCTCAACTTTTTCTTCCAATCTTTCAATGAGCCTCCGTGTTTTGCGGGGTGCAAATGTAAAAAGCTTTTTCTTTTCCCGCAAGCTTTTTCCAATCTTTTTTTTTCGAAAATCTCTTTTCTCAAAATATGATCAAGCTGCCGGAATGTCTAAGAGCGTTTTTCGCCGTTGCGGGTGCAAAAGTAGAACCTTTTTCCGCTTCTGCAAGCTTTTTTAAAGAGTTTTTTTGAAGTTTTTCTGCCCTTTTTCCTAACCTTCTCATAACGCGTGGCTTACATTTTGGATATTTTTCACCGCGCGTAAGGTTTTTCTTCGTACACCAAGGAATCGGGCCGTTTTGCCGCAAAGCCGCTAAGGCTCGAAGGCTGTTTTCCCCACTTTTTAGACGCTGAGTTTTCTGCCCCTTCTTCTGGAAACTGGCGCCCTAGCCCCGATAGGAGCGGAAATCCTTTTTATGGCGGGGTTCGCCATAAAAAGATTGCAGCGGATAGCGGGAAACAGCTCCTAAAAAAAAATCCCAATCTTTTAAACTCCAAATCCCAAAACTGGATGCGCTTCAATCCGCTAAGCATAACAAAATCTTACTCGTAAATATATCGCATGGTTTTCTACATATATGCATACAAAAAACAAACCCGACGGGTTTTAAAACCTGTCGGGTTATAAATGAGACTTACTCTTATATATATAAGTATAATTTAAAAACTACATTATATGTATTATTCATTCAAGGCGTCTATTACTTCTTTGGTAATTTGAATGCTTTTTAGTTTTGCTTGATGATCGAAGATTGGACTTGTCACCATTAGCTCGTCGATTCGGGCATAGTCGATAAACTTTCTCAAATCGGTTACTAGCTGTTCTTTGTTTCCTGTGAAGGTTCCTGCTGTCATTTGATTTACATGGAAACGTTCTGCTTCATTCATGATATCGTCTAGAGATGAAACTGGTGGCTGTAATCCTTTGCGATCATTTCTAATTAGGTTCAAGAACATTTGATACAAACTTGTCGATAGCAATTCTGCTTCTTCATTTGTATCTGCCGCAATGATATTTACACAAGCCATTGTTTTTGGTTTATCTAAATACTCTGATGGCTGGAAATTTTCTCTGTAAAACTCAAATGCCTGGATCATTAGTTTTGGTGCAAAGTGTCCAGCAAAAGCATAAGGCAATCCATAAGCTGCTGCCAAAGCCGCGCTATCCATACTTGATCCTAAAATCCAGATTGGGACATTTAACCCTTCGGCTGGGAATGCACGGACTTTTCCTGATGCATTTTCAGATGAAAAGTATTCTTGAAGCTTGCTTACATTTTGCGGAAATCGCTGTGCTTGCTCAAAAAAGTCTTTTCGAATCGCTTCGGCAGTTGGTTGATCTGTTCCGGGTGCTCTTCCTAAACCTAAATCAATTCGGTTTGGATAAAGGGTTTCTAAAGTTCCAAATTGTTCTGCCACTACTAGAGGAGAATGATTTGGAAGCATGATTCCGCCAGAGCCTACACGGATATTTTCGGTTTGACTTGCTACATAACCAATTAAAACCACAGTTGCAGTACTTGCAACGTGTGCCATATTATGGTGTTCTGCGAGCCAGATTCTCTTGTATCCTAATCTATCGGCTAATTGCGCTATATCTTTTGTTTTTTGGAATGTTTCTGTTGCGTTACTATCTTGCGTGATAATTGCAAGCTCTAATATTGAGACTGAAATTGTTTTTTTCATATAAATTAAGGCTAAAATGCAAAATTAACTCATTTATGCAAACGCCTTTGTTTTCTAATGTTAATAGAATTATAATATTCTCAAATGATTCAAAATATCTAATTTTTAATAATTAATTATTGTTTTAAAATAATTAATTATACATTTGCAATATCAATTTAATTTTTCATTGTATGAAGACTACTCATATTGTTTCTAGAATATTGTTTTATTTTACCCGATTCTTGGCTGTAGTTTATTTTTTCTTGGCCGCTTACTCGGTTTTTACTTTAGTTACAGGGTTATTTCTAACATTTAAAGATAACGGAAAGTATTTTCAGGTTTGTTATCCGTTTACTACGCATCCTGTAATGTTGGGCGATTACAATCTGCCGTATATTCTCTTTGATTTTTTGGCTCCGCTAAGTCTTTACGGACTTTTCTTTTTACTGAGTAGTAATGTCTTTAAGATTTTCTTTCAGCCAAAATTATTTACTCAAAATGGAGTTTTGCACTTAAAACGCTTTTATTTATCCAATTTATTCATTCCGAGTATTGTTATATTTTTTGCTTTCTTCTTTGTTCCTTTAGATAATGAAGTGGCACTTTTTATCATATTGCACGGAATGCTTGGCGCTTTTGCTTATTTTTTAGCTGCCATTTTTAAACAAGGTTTAAACCTTCAAAACGAACAAGACTTATTTATATAGCTATGCCAATAATTGTAAATGTTGATGTAATGCTTGCCAAACGCAAGATGCAGAGTAAAGAATTGGCAGAGAAATTAGATATAACGCCTGCTAATTTATCGATTCTAAAAACTGGAAAGGCAAAAGGTATTCGATTTGATACTCTCGAAGCTATTTGCAAAATCCTGGACTGCCAGCCTGGTGATATTTTAGAATATGTAAGCGAGTAGTTTTTTTTAATCAAATTTTCTGAATCTAAAAATCGGCTTTTTGAGGCCGACAGGACTTTTATTGCCCAAAATTTCAAATCATCATTTATATCATCATCAAAAATCAATCAAAAAATGAACAGTTTAACAATCAAAAATCTCAGTAAAACGTATGAGAACGGCACACAAGCGATTGACCATTTATCGCTTGAAATTTCAAACGGAATGTTTGGCTTATTGGGTCCGAACGGTGCAGGAAAATCAACTTTAATGCGAACCATTACTGCTTTGCAAGAACCAACTTCTGGAATTATCGAATTTAACGGCATAAACGTTATCGAAAACCCAATGTTTATTAGAGAAAATCTCGGATATCTTCCGCAGGAATTTGGCGTTTATCCAAAAATTTCTGCTTATCGCCTTCTTGATCATTTGGCAATTTTGAAAGGAATTGTCCATAAGAAAGAACGACATGACCAGATTTTGTATTTGCTGCAACAAACCAATTTATTACAACACAAAGACAAAGCCGTAAATTCTTTTTCTGGTGGAATGCGTCAGCGTTTTGGAATTGCACAGGCCTTATTGGGTAGTCCGAAAATTATTATTGTGGATGAACCAACTGCTGGGCTTGATCCTGAAGAACGAAACCGTTTCAATAATCTCTTGAGTGAAATAGGTGAAAGCATTATTGTAGTTCTATCTACACATATTGTAGAAGATGTTCGCGATTTATGTACCAAAATGGCAATTATTTCTAATGGGAAATTGATTTTGGAAGGAAATCCAAATGAAGCGGTAGATTCTTTGAAAGGAAAACTCTGGATAAAAGCGATTCATAAAAATGAACTGAAAGAACATCAAGAACATTTTAATATTATTTCTTCTCATTTGAATTCAGGAAAAATCAACATTCATGTTTTCTCTGAACAACAGCCTGATTCTGGTTTCGAACTGACTTCTCCAGATTTAAGCGATGTTTACTTTAATATATTATCGCAAAATCATTTTAAAAAATAACGTTATGCTTTCTAAATTAATTCAATTTGAATGGCATAACAATACCAGAAACTGGACATTTTATGCCACATTTATCATTTATTTGGTTTTAGGATTTTTTGTGAGTGCTTTTGCGAACTTTTCGTTTTCGGGAGCTTACAAAAACAGTCCATTTACATTAACTTATGCGATTGGTTTGATTTCGCTAATGACTATTTTCTCCACCACACTTCTTGTTGCACAGCATTTTTTAAAAGAATACGAAACCAAATTTGATGCAATAATCTTCTCTTCTCCTATTTCTAAATTTTATTATTTAGGAAGTAAATTTATCACGGCTTTCATTCTATCGGTTTCTTCTTTTGGAATGTTCATCATCGGAATGATTATCGGACATCAAATGTCTTGGATTCCTAAAAGTGAAATTGGTCCGTTTGAAATTCTAAATTACGTCTGGCCGTATCTGATTATTGTTATTCCTAATATTCTTTTATGCCTTTCGATTCTTGCAACCTTAGCTTGGCTTACGCGAAGCAAACTTTTTGTTTACGTTGGCGGATTATTCATCTACCTATTATATATAGCGGGCTCGATTTTTTCTAATTCGCCATTATTTGCAAACGCATCTCCGTCTTCCGCGAAAGCGATGTCATTGGCAGCAAAAATAGATCCGTTTGGTTTGGCAGCTTTTTTGGAACAAACGAGATATTGGACATCAATAGAAAAAAACACCCAACTGATTTCGCTTTCGGGCAACTTTTTATTCAATCGAATCTTATGGATTTGCTTTTCTTTCCTTCTGATTTTTGCTTCTTATAAAATGTTTTCTTTTCGAAAAACAAAAACTAAAAAGGTAAAAACCATTAAAACCAATGCGAAAGAAACAAAAACATATTCTGCTGTAATTCCGAAACAGCTTGAATTTAAAACCTCAAAACATAATTGGGCTGTTTTTAAAAGCAATTTGAAAATGGATATTTATTTGATTTTAAAAGGAATTCCATTTTTACTGATTGTAATTTTACTTTCGGGATTATTAATGATTGAGATTTCAGATGAGATTGACGGTGGAATCAGATTGGCGGAAAAAATTACCGATACGGCTTTGATGATTTCAACCATAATGGATCGCCTGCCATTCATCTTGATTCTGATTATTCTTTTTTACAGCAGTGAATTATTGAATAGAAGTGAAAATTCGAGATTTGAAATGCTTGAAAATACAGCACCATATTCTCAGCTAATCGTTTTACTTTCGAAATTGACAGTGCTTTTTATGATTCCGTTAATCTTGATTGGAATTAGTGTTTTGATTGGAATTGGTTTTCAGATTATACATGCCAATGCGCCAATTGAAGCTGGTCTTTACTTTTCAATGTTTTATTATATTGGCTTTCCTTTGTTTTTGATTTCAATTTTGGTGATTGCCATTCAAACTTTCGTTAAAAACAAATATTTAGGATTAGCTGTTTCTGCTTTTATTGTGATTTTGTTTTGCACCGGAATTGGACAACAATTGGGAATCACACACACATTATTTCGATTTGGAGATTCTTTCAAAAGGGAATATTTTGATTTGAATGGTTTCGGAAGTTATACTTATCCATTTCATATTTCGATGCTCTACAATTCTGGATTGACTTTGATTCTGCTTACATTGACCGGAATTTTATGGAAACGAAATTCTTCCATTCTGAAAACCATTCGAAGAAATTCGTTTAATTCCATTCAGAAAATAACTTTTGTTTTGGGAATTATTCTTTTCATTGGTTTTGGAAGCTATCTTTTTTATAAAACGAATATCGAATATCCATACTTGACAAAAGATGATTTTAACAATTGGAGCGAACAATATGAACTCCAATTTAAAAAATATACAAATTTTGCACAGCCAACGATTATTACTGTAAAGAGTAAAGTCGATTTGTTTCCTGAAGAAAATCGTTATGAAGTAAGCGGCACTTATGAATTGATCAATAATTCGGAAAAACCAATTGATAGTTTACTCCTATATATAGATCGAAATTCGAAACTGACTTCTGTTGAAATTGAGAATGCGAAAAATCTGGATGATGTTTCTGAATTTCATCATTATTGGTATCAATTGGAAAAGCCTTTGCAACCTCATCAGAAAATGAAAATGAGTTTTGCTTTTACCTCAACTTGGTCGCCATTTAAAGGGCATACTGCATTTAATTCTATAATTGAAAATGGTTCGTTTATGCGAATAAGCCGTTACTTTCCAACTTTTGGTTATCAAGATTCTAACGAAATCAGCAGTAAAAAGGAGCGGGAAAAAAGGCATTTAAAACCACAGACTCCGCTTAAGCGACTTGAGGACAAGTCTAAAACAACAAATGATTTTATTGATTATGATGTTGTGGTTTCTACTTCTAAAAATCAAACCGCAATTGGAATTGGCGATTTAGTTGGAAATTGGAAAAAAGACAACCGAAATTATTTTCATTATAAATCTAATGGAAAAATTCCGTTCCGATTTGCTTTTTCTTCTGCCGAATATCAAATTCAAAAAACAAACTATAAAGGCATCTCTATTGAAGTTTATTATGATAAAAGACATTCTCGAAATGTTGCTAAACTGATTCAAGATGTAAAAAATACGTTAAATTATTGCCAAAACAATTTTGGAAAATATCCATACAAAACCATTCGTTATGCCGAAGTTTCTGCTTTCGCGGATGGATTTGCTGCAACTTCTTATCCATCTACAGTTTTTATGAAAGAGAATTTTGGTTTTTACAGCAACTTGAATAATCGAGATAAGGAAGATGTCATCAATCAATTAACGGCGCATGAATTGTCGCACGAATGGTGGGGAAATGCGCAAATCAGTCCCGAACAAAAAGAAGGAAGTTGGATTTTGACCGAAACTCTCGCCCAATACACCGAATTGATGTTGTATGAAAAAGAACATGGTTTAGAGAAAGCTTTAGAAACTTTAAAAATTCATCTGGATTTGTATTTAAGCAGTCGAAGTTATGAGCCCGAAACTCCTTTATATAAAACAAATTATGAAACTCCACATTTGCCTTATGATAAAGGAATGCTGGTTATGCATCAGCTAAGAGTTTTAATTGGCGAAGAAAAAGTAAATCTGGCTTTACAGAATTTCCTGAACCATTCGAAATATCCAAATCCGATTCCTGATTCTGAAAGTTTATTAAAGGAAATTTATGCTGTTGCAGATATTAAATTGCATCCTAAATTAGATGAAATGTTTAAAAAGATTATTACGTATTCTTCTAAAATTTCTGAAGTTGAAAGTGTCAAAAAGAATGGCTTTTATGAAGTTTCTTTTAAAGCAGATACTAAAAAATATATTGAAAACGCAACAGGAATTCGAAAGCAGATCAACAATGACAAAACAATAGATATTGGAATTTATGATGAAAGCGGAAAGTTATTTCGCTACACATTTCCAATCCAAAACAATATAGTTAAAGGCAAAATTAAATTCAAAAACAAACCTCAACGCATTGTATTTGACCCTCTTTTAATGAATATTGACACTTTTATAAAGGACAACGAGAAGGAAATTGATTAAGTTTTTTCGTTGAGTATAATTTCTTAAACACATGGAGACATAGATTTTGTTACTTTTGAAAGGCGTTTCACTTGCATTAATGCACATAGCGCTCTATGTGTTAGAAACTAGTTTCTTTTTGGTATTCTTTTTTAGTAAAGAAAAAAACTATGTTTCTATGTGTTTAAATAAAATATTAAAATCAAAACGTAGAAATAATTTCTTCCCAATCAAAAAAGCGAACAGATTTTAAACCTAAATTTGTACATCAAAACACTAATTCGGTTTTAGCTTATCTGTAAAATGACACATAAAATTTTAATTATAGACGACGAAGAAAAACTAAGAAGTCTGCTGGCGCGAATTATAAAATCGGAAGGATTTGAAGTTTTTGAAGCGAAAGATTTAAAATCGGGTTTCAAAAAATTGGAACAAACCGAAATTGATGTCGTTTTGTGCGATGTAAAACTTCCTGACGGAAACGGTGTCGATTTTCTTCAAAACATAAAAAACAGTTTTCCTTTAACAGAAGTAATTCTGCTGACGGCTTTCGGAAATATTCCAGATGGTGTCCAGGCAATGAAAAATGGCGCATTCGATTATATTGTAAAAGGCGACGATAACGATAAAATTATTCCGCTTCTGTATAAAGCCGTTGAAAAAGTGCATTTGCAGAAAAAAGTCCAACAGCTTGAAAAACGAATCAACGATAAATATTCTTTTAATACCATAATTGGTAAATCAAAAGGAATCGAACAGGTTATTGATTTGGCACAAAAAGTAGCCAAAACCGATTCGACTGTTTTATTGACTGGTGAGACTGGAACAGGGAAAGAAGTTTTTGCGCAAGCTATTCATGAAAACAGCAATCGTGCAGGAAAATCTTTTGTGGCGCTGAACTGCAGCACTTTCACAAAAGAAATTTTAGAAAGCGAGCTTTTCGGTCATAAACAAGGCTCTTTTACGGGAGCTGTAAAAGATAAAAAAGGTTTTATTGAAGAAGCAAACGGTGGAACTTTATTCTTAGATGAAATTGGTGAAATGCCAATTGATCTTCAGGCAAAATTATTGCGTGTTTTAGAAACTTCTGAATATATTCCCGTTGGTGACACGACTCCAAAAAAATCACATTTTAGGTTAATTGCCGCTACAAACCGTGATTTAAAGATAGAAAGCGACGAACATCGTTTTCGCTCTGATTTGTATTTCCGTTTGAATATCTTCGAAATCAAATTACCTTCGTTACGAGAAAGAATTAAAGATATTCCGTTATTAGCCAATTATTACGTGAAGCAATTTTCAGAAAAAACGAATAAAAAAGCGCTACAAATTGCGGATGACTTTTTACAGAAATTAGAGAATTATTCCTGGCCAGGAAATATCCGTGAACTGAAAAACGTCATCGAGAGATCTGTTATCTTAAGCAGTGGCGATACTTTGACTGCAGATGTTCTGCCTTATGAAATGCAGCATCAATCTGAAAATAATTCGAAACCAATGTCGGCTTTCTCCATGCAAAGTGTTGAGAAACTCCATATTCAAAAGGTTTTAAATTATACAAAAGGAAATAAGGCGGAAACGGCTAGATTATTGGAAATTGGGATTGCAACTTTGTATAGAAAAATTGATGAATATGGGATTCAATAGAATAAATTCCAATTTTTTAAATTGCTTCGCCTGTTCGCTATCGCTCGGGTCCAAATTCCAATGGCAATAGCAATGGCAAATTTCAAAAATCAATATTTAATTCGATTTGAAAAGCTCCAGAGGAGCGACACCAACATTCTAATATGTCGCCCCGCTGGAGCTTTGAGTAATTATACGTATTTGCTTCTATAAATATTTCGCTCCTCTGGAGCTAGCAAATACTATATCAAAACGAGAAAAGCTTATCAAAATGATAGGCTTTTTTTATGCCTAATTTTTGGCACAAAACTACATTTCTTTTGTTTACAACACTTTAGACATCACTTGACTTTTTCGGAACATCTTTTGGCATAAAGAGGAAGAACATTAAAAATTCATTCCAAATGAAAAATCAAGTTACCTCAATCTACAAACAAGCAGAACGCTTTGCTGAGATTACTAAAAAAAATATTATCTGCGGTAATATCGTTCGTGCTAAAAAGTGCCTAGCCCTTGCTGAACGGTTATTTATAAATGGAAGCATCGAAACTAAAAATGCCATTTCTAACGTATACGTTTTTTCAGTTTCATCTTTTATGGAAATGCGCCACTGCAATATCTCACACCTTTTCCCTCAAACGCTTAAAGCAGAATATATCAAACAGGTTAATGCTTCGGGAGTCTAAAAAGTTTAATCGGTTAACTGTTTAATCGAAAAATCTAAAGTCTACAATCTTAAATCTAAAATAATCATGGCCACAATCCTCCTTCTCGCTTTGGCAGTTTTACTGTTTGCGATTTGTTTTCTGTCAGTTGAATTCTTTGAAAAAATCTAAATCATGACTGCACTATTTATTGTTTCAATCGCCGTTTTCGTGTATTTGATTTATGTATTAATCAAACCCGAAAAATTTTAAAAATGAAAAAGTCGAATTATAAAAATAAAAAGACATCCCTACTGTATGCATGTGCTGTCTGGACATTAGCCTTTATCGTACTTATCCTGTTTTTATAAAAATCTAAAAATTAAATAATTTCTAACAAATAAAATATGAACACAGAAATACTAGGTGTCATAGGTATTTTTATCCTTACCATTATTTTAGCTATTCCGGTAGGGAAATATATTGCTAAAGTCTTCTTGGGAAACAAAACACTTCTTGACCCAATTTTCAATCCAATTGAAAAACTTATTTTTAAAATCAGCGGTATTAATCCAGCCGTAGAAATGAATTGGAAACAGCATTTAAAAGCACTTTTAAGTATCAACATGGTTTGGTTCTTTCTTTGCTTTTTTGTTTTACTTTTTCAGGGTTCATTACCACTAAATCCCGATAACAATCCGTCGATGACACCCGATTTGGCTTTTAATACGGCTATTTCATTTTTAGTTAATTGCGATTTGCAGCATTATTCAGGTGAAAGCGGGGTTTCGTATTTATCGCAACTAATTTTAATGTTTTTACAATTTGTTTCGGCTGGTGTCGGAATTGCAGCTGCGGTAATGGTTTTTACTGCTATGAAAGAAAGAACTACAGACAAATTGGGTAATTTCTATAATTATTTCGTAAAAAGCTGTACTCGTATTTTATTGCCACTTTCTGCAATTGTTGCTATCGTTTTGGTTTTCAGTGGAAGCCCTATGACTTTTGAAGGAAAAGATGCCATAACCACTTTGCAAGGTGATCATGTTCAAGTTTCTCGTGGACCAGCTGCTGCTTTTATTGCTATTAAACATATTGGTACAAATGGTGGCGGATTCTTCGGAGCAAACTCGGCTCATCCTTTAGAAAATCCAACTTATTTTACGAACGCTGTTGAACTTTTGGCACAGATGATTGTTCCGTTTGCGATGATTTTTGCACTTGGATTTTTCCTAAATAAAAAGAAATTCTCTTACATCATTTTTGGAGTTATGACCGTTGGATTTTTACTTCTTGTAATTCCGACAATCTCAAGCGAAATCAACGGAAATCCCGCTATTGCAAAAATGGGAATTGCACAGACAACTGGAGCAATGGAAGGAAAAGAAGTTCGTTTTGGCCCTGTCATTTCAGGATTCTGGAGTATTGCCACAACTGTAATTTCTACAGGATCTGTAAACAGTATGCACGATAGCGCAATGCCAGTTTCTGGAGCTATGCAGTTGTTAGCTATGATGGTCAATGCCTTTTATGGCGGATGTGGTGTTGGTTACCTCAACTTTTACATCTTTATTATTCTGGCCGTATTTATTTCTGGTTTAATGGTCGGTCGAACTCCTGAATTTCTAGGAAAGAAAATCGAAGCTCGGGAAGTAAAAATCGCTGCTTTTATTGCAATTCTTCATCCGTTATTGATTTTAGCGGGAACTGCTTTGGCTTCTTACTTTGCTGCAAATGATACAGCAATGGGATATTGGTTCAGCGGAAATGCCACAGGTTGGTTAAACAATCCAGGCAACCACGGATTCTCAGAAATGCTATATGAATATACTTCGAGCGCTGCCAACAACGGTTCTGGTTTTGAAGGTTTGGGAGATAATAATCCGTTTTGGAATATCACAACTGGAATTGTTTTATTGTTGAGCCGTTTCATTCCGATTATTGGGCCTCTTGCAATTGCAGGTTTATTAGCGAATAAAAAATATATTCCTGAAAGTGCGGGAACTTTAAAAACTGACACCTCAATTTTTGGAATAATGATTTTCGCTGTAATCGCAATTATCGCTGCTTTATCTTTCTTCCCAGCTTTGGCTTTAGGTCCATTGGCAGAATTCTTTACTTTAAAATAATAACTCATTTTTCAATGCTGAAAATATTTTAAACACATAGAAACATAGTTTTTTCTTTACTAAAAAAGAAAACCAAAAGAAAGTAGTTTCTAACACATAGCTATGTGTATTGATGCAAGTGAAACGTCTTTATCTCGAAGTAAAATCTATGTTTCTATGTGTTTAGAAAAAAGTCAACCAAATAATATAAAAAAATGACAACTAATAAATCCACATCATTATTTGAAAGCAAACAGGTAAAAGAAGCTTTATTGCAGTCTTTTGTGAAGCTGAATCCAAAAATGATGGTAAAAAATCCGGTAATGTTTACCGTAGAAATCGGAACTGCCATTATGTTTGCAGTTTGCGTTTCGATCTTAATGGGCGCTAACGATCAGGGCAGTTTTGTTTACAATTTCATTGTTTTTCTAATCTTATTTGCAACGCTTTTGTTTGCCAATTTCGCTGAAGCGATTGCTGAAGCTCGAGGAAAAGCACAAGCTGACAGTTTAAGAAAAACTCGAGAAGAAACTCCTGCCAGACAAATTCTCCCAAACGGAGAAATCAAAAATGTAAGTTCTTCGACATTAAAAAAAGATGATATTTTTATTTGCGAAGCGGGTGATTTAATTGCTGCTGACGGAGAAATTATTGAAGGGCTAGCTACAATCGACGAAAGTGCCATTACGGGAGAAAGTGCTCCAGTAATTCGTGAAGCCGGCGGAGATAAATCTTCGGTAACTGGAGGGACAAAAGTATTGTCTGATAAAATTAAAGTAAAAGTAACTTCTGAACCTGGCGAAAGCTTTTTGGACAAAATGATTGCTTTAGTTGAAGGTGCGAGCCGTCAGAAAACACCAAACGAAATTGCTTTGACAATTCTATTAGCCGCATTTACTTTAATCTTCGTGATTGTCTGTGTTACGCTAAAACCATTTGCCGATTATGCCAACGCTCCTATTACAATCGCTGCTTTTATTGCACTGTTCGTTTGTTTGATTCCAACGACAATTGGAGGATTGCTTTCTGCGATTGGTATTGCGGGAATGGACAGAGCTTTACGTGCCAACGTCATTACAAAATCTGGTAAAGCGGTTGAAACGGCTGGAGATATTGATGTTTTGCTTTTGGATAAAACAGGAACCATCACAATTGGAAACAGAAAAGCGACTAATTTTTATCCAACAAAAGGAATTTCTTTTGATGACTTTGTGAAATCGGCTGTGCTGAGTTCGCTTGCTGATGATACTCCGGAAGGGAAAAGTATTCTCGAGTTAAGTGAAATGATTGATGTAAAAAGTGAAACGAAAGCCTCGTTTTTACAAACTACTTCTGACATCGCGCACACTATCAAGTTTACTGCTGAAACCAGAACTTCGGGTGTGATTTTAAAAGATGGAACCAATATTCGAAAAGGGGCTCAAGATGCTGCTAAAAAAATAGCAGAACAAGCTGGGAATACTTTTCCTGAAGATACTTTGCAGCAGGTAATCACAATCTCTTCAAACGGAGGAACGCCTTTAGTAGTAATAAAAAACAATGAAATCCAAGGTGTAATCGAATTACAGGATATTATCAAAACTGGAATGAAAGAACGTTTTGAACGCTTACGCCGAATGGGAATCAAAACGGTTATGGTTACAGGAGATAATCCGCTTACGGCTAAGTTTATTGCCGAAAAAGCTGGTGTTGATGATTTTATTGCTGAAGCAAAACCTGAGGATAAAATGAATTACATCAGAAAAGAACAAGCTGAAGGAAGATTGGTTGCGATGATGGGAGACGGAACAAATGATGCCCCTGCCCTTGCGCAAGCGAATGTTGGAGTTGCCATGAACAGCGGAACTCAAGCTGCAAAAGAAGCAGGAAACATGGTCGATCTTGACAACGACCCAACCAAGTTGATCGAGATTGTTGAAATTGGAAAACAGCTTTTAATGACTCGAGGAACTTTGACTACCTTCTCAATCGCTAACGACGTTGCAAAATATTTCGCGATTGTTCCTGCTTTGTTTATTACTGCAATTCCTGCGCTTCAAGGTTTGAACATTATGCATTTGCATAGCCCTGAAAGTGCCATTTTATCGGCTGTGATTTTCAATGCGATCATCATTCCGATTTTGATTCCGCTTGCGCTGAAAGGTGTTGAATATCGTCCGATTGGGGCAAGTGCCATTTTAAAACGTAATCTTTTGATTTATGGGCTTGGAGGATTGATTGTTCCTTTTATTGGAATCAAACTGATTGACATAATTGTTGCCTTATTTATGTAAACAAAAATTACTAAGACGCTAAGATTCTAAGTTTTCTTTCTTAGCATCTTAGAAACTTAGCAACTCAGAATCTTAAAAAACAAAAAAATGAAATCTATATTCTCAATACTAAAACTTACTGCGGTTACATTAATTCTATTCGCAGTTATTTACCCTTTAGCCATTTACGGAATAGGACAGCTAGCTCCCAATCAAGGAAAAGGAGAAACTATTTCGGTTGACGGGAAAGTCGTTGGCTATCAAAAAATCGGACAAAAGTTCGACAAATCAAATTATTTCTGGGGAAGACCTTCGGCTGTCGATTACAATGCTGCGGGAAGCGCCGGAAGCAATAAAGGACCAAGCAATGCTGAATATTTGGCTTTGGTTCAAAAAAGAATTGATACACTTTTATTGGTTCATCCTTATTTGAAAAAATCTGATATTCCTGCTGATATGGTTACAGCTTCAGGAAGTGGATTAGATCCCAATATTTCTCCGCAAGGCGCTTTGATTCAGGTGAAGCGTATTGCTAAAGAAAGAAATTTAGCTGAAGCTAAAGTAAAAGCTTTGGTGGAATCTAAAATTAATTCGGCCGTTGTTGGACCTGAAACGGTGAATGTTTTGGAATTGAATGTGGCTTTGGATCAGCTTCGCTAAGCTCTAAGTTGCTAAGGTTCTAAGATACTGAGCTACTAAGTTTTTTTTCCTAACAGGTTTTAGAAACCTGTTAGGAATTATAAACAGAGTAACTACACAGTTTGTCATCCTGAGGAACGAAGGATCACACTCGAAACTCAGTCTGCATAATCGCCAATCTTTGTCGAGCTACTTGCGGAATCCCTTGTTACTCGGATGACAAAAATGACGTGAATTGGAATCAAAAAACTGAAACTTTAAATAATACCTAACAGGTTTTGGAAACCTGTTAGGATATGAAAAATATTGTAATACAATAACGCCTTTTTACCCCAAATGCCCTAGCCCCGATAGTAGTGGAAATCCTTTTGTGCCGGGGTTCGGCACAAAAGATTGAAACGGATAGCGGGATTAGCTCCTAAAAAATCTACTAATAATTTAAATTAAGAGGACGAGATCGCTTCGTTCCTCGCAATGACATATGAAAAAAATAATACTTACTGCTTTAATCGCTTTTGGTTTTAGCAATTTACATGCACAAGAAGAATCTAAAAGTCCGTTTACGTTTTCTGGATATGTAGACGTTTATTATAGTTATGATTTCGGGAAGCCGGAGAATCATACAAAACCGGGCTTTTTTTATAATTATAATCGAAGCAATGAAGTCAACCTGAATTTGGGTTTGGCAAAAGTGAATTATTCGAAAGGAAATGTCCGAGCAAATTTAGCATTGATGGCGGGAACTTATGCACAATATAATATGTCTGCTGAACAGGATTTACTGCAAAATGTTTATGAAGCGAATGTAGGCGTGAAGATTTCGAAAAAACATGATTTATGGATTGATGCCGGAATTATGCCTTCGCATATTGGCTTTGAAAGCGCGATTGGAAAAGATTGCGCCAATTTAACCCGAAGCATTCTGGCAGAGAATTCGCCTTATTATGAAGCTGGAGTAAAAATTGGTTATACTTCTGATTCTGGAAAATGGTATTTGGCTGCGATGTATTTGAACGGTTGGCAGCGAATTCAGAAAATAGATGGCAATCAAACACCAGCTTTTGGAACTCAGGTTACTTACAAACCATCTGATCGGGTTATTTTGAACTGGAGTACTTATGTTGGAAACGAACAGCCAGATGTAGATAAAAAATGGCGTTATTTTAATAATTTCTACGGACAATTTAAAGTGGTTGAAAAAGTAAACTTAACGACTGGTTTTGATATTGGTTCTCAGCAATCGGCTAAAGGAAGTGAGAAATATGATGTTTGGTTCTCTCCTGTTGTAATTCTGCAATACAAACCAACTGATAAAATTCAGCTTGCCGCAAGAGGAGAATATTATAGTGATGAAAAAGGTGTTATCATCGCGACAGAAACACCAAACGGATTTAAAACTTACGGATTTTCAGCTAACTTTGATTACTTAGTAGCCGATAATGTTATGTTTAGAATTGAAGCCAGAAATCTGTCAAGTAAAGATGAAATTTTCACAAAAAATAACCAGCCAACAGATATAAATACCTTTGTGACAACTTCTTTGGCAATTAGTTTCTAAACATTAATTTTTTTTACCATTAAGAGATTAAGAAAATTAAGTTTTTGCACCTGATCTTAATCTAGAATAGAGGACATTAAGCTTAATGTTCTGCAGACAAAGAAAAGCTTAACTTCCTTAATATCTTAATGGTTAAACCAAAAAACATGGAAAACGAAAATAACGCACAGCATTTTCTGGACTTGATTCAGAAATCCCGAAAGGGAAAGTTTAAAATCTACATTGGAATGAGTGCCGGTGTGGGCAAAACTTTTCGTATGCTTCAGGAAGCGCATTCGTTATTGAAAAACGGAATCGATGTGAAAATAGGCTACATTGAAACGCATATGCGGAAGGAAACGCATGAGTTATTGGCTGGTCTTCCGATTATTCCGAGGCGGACTATTTTTTATAAAGGAAAAGAACTCGAAGAACTCGACGTTCAAGCCATCATCAACCTTAGACCAGAAGTGGTTATTGTTGATGAATTGGCGCATACTAACGTTGAAGGAAGCAAAAATGAAAAACGCTGGCAGGATGTTCTAGAGATTTTAGACGCTGGAATTAATGTAATTTCAGCCGTGAATATTCAGCATATTGAAAGTTTAAATGAAGATGTAAAACGAATTACCAATATTGATGTTCAGGAGCGAATTCCTGATAATGTTTTACGTCTGGCAGATGAAGTTGTAAATATCGATTTGACTTCAGAGGATTTAATTGCTCGATTAAAAGAAGGAAAAATTTATACGTCAGATAAAATTCCGACAGCTTTAGCTAACTTTTTTAAATCGGAACAAATTCTGCAATTGCGTGAATTAGCTTTAAAAGAAGTGGCAAGTCAGGTGGTTCGAAAAGTAGAAAGCGAAGTTCCGAATCTGCATGCTTTACGGCATGAAAAACTTTTGGCTTGCATTAGCAGCAATGAAAAAACTGCTAAAATTATTATTAGAAAAGCGGCTCGATTAGCCAGTTATTACAATGGATCGTGGTATGTTTTGTATGTCGAAACGCCTAAAGAAAGCAGTAACCGAATTGCACTCGACAAACAACGACATTTAATTAATAACTTTAAACTCGCTGTACAATTAGGCGCGGAAGTTATTAAATTGGAAAATTCAAATATTACAAATGCTATTTTGACAACGGTAGAAGAAAAACAAATTACAACTGTGTGCATCGGAAAACCGCATTTTAATTTGTTTAAAGTAATTTTGTCTACAACAATATTCAGGCGTCTGCTAAACAAATTGTCTTTATCAAATGTTGATCTTGTTATTCTGTCGTGAAATGTTTTTAAACCATATAAGTTATATAAGTTCGTTTAATACAGGACGTTGAGTTTTTAACCGCAAAGAGCGCAATGATTTACGCAAAGTTCGCTAGAGTTTTTGCTCGCAAAGTCGCAAGGTCGCAAAGTTTTTACCCAATCTTTGCGCGCTTTGCGAAACCTTAGCGCTCTTTGCGGTTAAGAAAACAACTCTAATATTTCTTTATATCACTTATATGTTCAAAAAAAATTAAATGTTTTTATAAAATGAGAATTAAAACCAAATTGAATCTGGGTGTTGGATTGTTATTTTTAATGATCATCATTCTCTCGTTAGTGAGTGCTTATTCTGTTTTTCTGATTAAGCAGGACACCGAAAACATCCTGAAATCGAATTATAATACGCTGGAATATTCGAGAAATATGATTTTGGCTTTGGACGAAATGAAATCGGGTTCTAAAGAAACGATTCAGAGTTTTGAGGAAAATCTCGAAAAGCAGACTCAAAATATTACGGAACCAGGCGAAAAACAGGCTACCGAAAAGCTGAAAGCCAGTTTTGCTCTTTTAAACAAAAACAACTCCGACGAAACTGTAAAAACACAGATTCGTCAGGATATTTTTGCGATTATGAAACTGAATTTGGACGCCATAAAGCAGAAGAGCGACATTGCCAAACATTCAGCTGAAACAGCCAATTTATCAATTGCGATTGTGGGAAGTTTATGCTTTCTGATTGCTTTTAACTTATTGGTGAATCTGCCTAATAATATTGCCAATCCGATTAGAGAATTAACGCTAAGTATTAAGGAAATTGCGAATAAAAATTATTCCGAACGCGTTCATTTTACAAGTCATAGCGAATTTGGAGATCTTGCCAAATCATTCAATACGATGGCGCAAAAGCTTGAAGAATATCATGACAGCAATGTCTATAAGCTTCTTTTTGAGAAGAAACGACTGGAAACATTAATTAATAATATGAACGATCCTATTATTGGCTTAGATAACGAAGGGATTGTTTTGTTTGTAAATGATGAAGCACTGAAAATTATCGGTCTAAAATCGGAAGATATTATCGGAAAACATGCTTCTGAATTAGCGGTTTCTAATGATTTGATTCGTTCTTTGATTCTGAAAGAAAGTGAAACTCCGAAAAAACAGCCTCTCAAAATTTTTGCTCACGGAAAAGAAAGTTATTTTGAAAAAGAAATTCATAATATCACGATAACGCCAACGGGCGAAGAAAGAGAAATCAATATTGGTGATGTGATTATTCTGCGAAATATTACGCTTTTTAAAGAATTGGATTTTGCCAAAACGAATTTCATTGCCACTGTTTCACACGAATTAAAAACGCCAATTGCTTCTATAAAATTAAGTCTTCAATTGCTTGAAAATGGAAAAACGGGCGATATGAACGACGATCAGAAACAATTGGTTGAAAGCATTAAAGATGACAGTCAGCGCTTATTGAAAATTACAGGCGAATTGCTCAATTTATCACAATTGGAAACTGGAAACATTCAGCTGAATATTGGGAAAAGCAATCCGTACGAAATTGTAAAATATGCCGTTGAAGCCGTAAAAGTCCAAGCTGATCAAAAACAGATTCAATTGGTTGTTGACGCCGATGAAAACCTTAAAAATGTAAAAGCCGATGCAGAAAAAACAGGCTGGGTTTTAATTAATTATTTATCGAATGCCATCAGATATTCATCTGAAAAAAGTACGATTCTTATCAAACTAAAAGAAGAAAACAATCAGATGGTTTTTCAGGTTATTGATACTGGAAAAGGAATTGACACAAGATATAAAGATCGAGTTTTCGATAAATATTTTCAGGTTCCAGGAAGCCAGAAATCTGGAACGGGATTGGGATTAGCAATCAGCAAAGAGTTTATTGAAGCGCAAAATGGAAGCGTTGGTGTTGAAAGTAATCTTGGATTGGGAAGTACATTTTGGTTTACATTGATGGTTTAGAATAATTGTGAATTATTAAAAGAAAAAATATTAAAAGAGCTTCGGAGAAGCCAGATATTTATAGCTAATTTGATTCACGTAGATAATAGGCTCCGGCGGAGCGGCATATTTCACCCCGCTGGGGCTTAAAAAACGCGCCTTATGAATTTTCTATAAACATATCGTTCCGCTGGGACTTTTTCACTTAAAATCATCAATCTGGAATTTTGAGCACCAAAATTGCGTATTGGATCAATCCGTATATTACTAAGAAATTGTTTAAATCTTCTTCTGAAAATAAATCGACTTCTATGATAATGCCTTTTTATAATGGAAAGCAATACGGATTAGGATTTGCTAAGGTTTTTTAGTTTTTTTTAGCCGCGAAGGCACTAAGGCACAAAGTTTTTAAGCCACAGATTGCACAGATTAAAAGGATTTTTGAATGGCTTTGTGTAAATTTATTAACCACGAATTCACGAATTTTTATTTGAAATAATTCGTGAATTCGTGGCGGAAAAAAAATTATGTATTTGAAGTATTATTCTTGATTTCCCTAACTTCTCTTTTCAATTCTAAAAGCAAATCCTTCATTGCTCCAGTTTCTGTAGTTTCTTGTTTTTTATCCGAACGGCCAATGTTACATTCGTATTCCCAAATCTCCAAAATTTCAGAAGCTTTCACTTCATAATTTGGATAAAAACTGTTATCAGATTCTAAAACCAAACTATTCTTTTTGTTTTTATTGAGACGTTTATATACTATTCCTTCATTTTTAGTGATAAGAATATAGGTTTTACCGTCCATCACCTCTCCCAGCTTTTCCACATAACGGCCAATAATAATGGAACCGTCTTCATGCGGTGGCATTGAATCGCCTTCAACTGGAAATCCGCGGTGTTTTCCTGGTCCTAAAAAAGGAAGTGTAATCTGCTGTAAACTTTCAATATATTCTGGATCAGCATATCCGTTGAGGTAACCGGCTTTTGCTTTTTGAGATACAATTTCGATATAATTTTCTCCAAAACTATCCACTTGAATCGGTAAAATAAGTCGGTTGCCTTCCAGTTTTATTAAATTTTGCACATCAATTTTACGTATATCGACAGATAATATCAAGTCAATACTCATATGAAAATACAATGCAATTTTCTTTAAAATGTCATACGGTGCTTCCGAAGTTCCATCTTCGTATTTCACGTATCTTCCTCTTGTAATACTCAGGTTTTCAGCTAATTTTTCTTGTGATATTTTATGCTTAACCCTTAATGCTCTGATGTTGTCTGAAAATAAGGACATAATTAATTTGTTATAATTTGGAACAGCAAATATACTAAAAATGTTCTAATCTGTACTAATTTTGTTTCATACAAAAACAAAAGGAAAAAATGGCACGGGCAATTGTACATATGGATTTGGATACCTTTTTTGTATCCTGTGAAAGAAGAACAAACTCTGAACTCAACGGAATTCCACTTATTATAGGCGGTGGAGAACGTGGTGTTGTAGCCTCTTGTTCGTATGAAGCGCGTCTTCATGGAGTTCGTTCTGCCATGCCTATTCGTATGGCTTTAAAACTTTGTCCAACTGCAAAAGTGATGAAGGGCGACATGGAATTGTATTCACAATTGTCTCATGATGTAACTGAAATTCTTCAGGAAAAAGCACCTGTTTTAGAAAAGGCCAGCATCGATGAATTTTATATGGATATTACCGGAATGGATAAATTTCACGGAAGTTATAAATGGACGAATGAACTCGCGCAAAAGGTAATTAAGGAAACTGGGCTTCCTATTAGTTTTTCGTTATCTATTAATAAAACCGTTTCGAAAATTGCTACTGGAGAAGGTAAACCGACAGGAAATCTTGAAATTCCAGAACAACAAGTACAAGACTTTTTAAATCCGCTTTCGATTCAGAAAATTCCAATGGTTGGAGCAGTGACTTTTCAGCTTTTGTCGCGAATTGGCGTTCGTAAAATCCAGACTTTGGCCGAAATGCCTGCTGAGGTTTTACAACAAATGATCGGTAAAAATGGTTTGGAACTTTGGAAAAAAGCCAACGGAATTGATCATACCCCTGTAGAACCTTACAGCGAAAGAAAATCTATTTCGACAGAACACACTTTTTCTCAAGACACAATTGACATGGACAAACTCAAAAGAGTGCTTCTTGGGATGGTCGAAAAACTAGCTTTTCAGCTTCGATCAGAACAATGGCTAACTTCAACCGTTACGGTCAAAATACGTTATGCCAATTTTGATACCGAAACCAAACAATGCCGAGTTGCTTATACCTCTGCCGATCATGTTTTGACCAAAAACGTAATAGAACTTTTTGAAAAAGTGTATCAGCGTCGTATGCGTCTGCGTTTGATTGGCGTTCGCTTTAGCGGATTGGTACGCGGAACGTATCAAATTGACCTTTTTGAAGATACTCAAGAAATGCTTGCGCTTTATGCCGCTATGGATAAAATGAAAAACCGTTACGGTTATGACGCCGTAATGCGCTGTGCTGGAGCCCATTTTAAACCGAATACTAAAGACGAAATTTTAAAACGTATTAAATAATCATGTATTTGAATTGCCATTCATATCATTCATTGCGTTACGGCACGATTCCGCTTAAGGGATTGATTGCCGAAGCTGTTCTGTGCGGTATAAAAGCAATGGCATTAACAGATATTAATACTGTTACTGGAATTTATGATTTTATAAAAGCATGTCAGGAAAAAGAAATTAAACCTTTGGTGGGAATGGAATTTCGATGCAATCATGAATTCCGATATATTGGTCTGGCTAAAAATGCAGAAGGCTTGGCAGAAATGAACCGTTTTTTAACGAATCATAATTTCAGCGGAGAAACTCTGCCTTTTCGAGCTCCGAAGTTTGACTCGTCTTTTGTGATTTATACTTTAGAAAATGCTCCCGAAACACTGTTTGAAAATGAATTTATTGGAGTCCGTCCCGAAGAAGTTTCAAGTCTTCTGACATCAAAACATAAAAATAAAATCTCCAAAATGGTGATTTTGCAGCCTGTAACTTTTAGAACTAAAAAAGAATACAATCTGCATAAAGTGCTTCGGGCTATTGACACGAATATTATTTTATCGAAACTTACAGAAGCTGATTACTGTAAAGCTTCTGATCTGATGAAGCCCGCAGAATCTCTTCTGCCTTTTTATGAAAAATATCCTGAAATCATCTCGAATACGCAACGCATCATTGACGATTGTGATTTTCAATATGATTTTGCAGCTAAAAAGAATAAAAAATTCTACACCGAAAACCGTCAAAAAGATTTAGAAAAACTGACCGAATTAGCTTGGGAAGGATTTGAAAAACGTTACGGGAACGAAAATATTGAAGCAAAAGCTCGCGTGGAAAAAGAATTAAAAGTAATTGACGAATTAGAATTCAGCGGTTATTTTCTAATTACTTGGGATATAATTCAGTACAGTAATAGTCAAGGTTTTATGCATATTGGACGTGGAAGCGGTGCCAACAGTATTATAGCCTATTGTCTCGGAATTACAGATATCTGTCCTATCGAATTGGATTTATATTTTGAACGTTTTCTAAACCTAAACCGTAAAACTCCGCCCGATTTTGATATTGATTGGAGCTGGCAGGAACGCAATGTAATTTTAGAGTATATATTTAAAAAATATGGTAAAGATCATGTTGCTTTTTGCGGTACGAATGTCGAGTTTAAATACCGTTCTATTTTTAGGGAAGTCGGAAAAGTTTTTGGGCTTCCGAAAGAAGAATTGGATCTTTTGGCAAAAAATCCAGAAGAGCTTCATCCAACAAACAAAATCGTAAGACTGGTGCAGGAATACGGAAAAATGATGGGTAAATATCCTAATCAGCGAAGCATGCATGCCTGCGGAATTCTGATTTCTGAAGAACCAATTACCAATTACACGCCTTTGGAAATCCCTCCAAAAGGTTTTCCAATTGTGCTTTTTGATATGCATATTGCCGAAGATATTGGTTTTGACAAATTTGATATTCTAAGCCAGCGCGGCATCGGACATATTGATGACAGTGTAAAACTGATTGCCAAAAATCGAGGTATAAAAGTTAATATTCGCGATACTTCGATTTCTAAAGACGAGGCCGTTTGTAATTCTTATTTGGCAAAAGGAAATACAATTGGCTGTTTTTATATCGAAAGTCCAGCAATGCGCGGATTATTACGCCGATTGAATTGTGACAATTATAAAATTCTCGTCGCGGCATCGTCTATTATCCGTCCTGGAGTTGCACAATCGGGAATGATGAAAGAGTATATTTTCCGTCATAACAATCCAACTCAGTTTGAGTATTTTCATGAAGTTTTCAGAGAACATCTTGGCGAAACGTACGGCATTATGGTTTATCAGGAAGATGTAATTAAAATTGCTCAGCATTACGGCGGACTTCCCGCTCCAGACGGAGATATTCTGCGTCGTGCCATGTCGGGAAAAGGAAGATCGCTTGAAGCATTGCAAAAAGTAAAAGATAATTTCTTTGCCAGCTGTGCCCAAAAAGGACATTCGTTGGCGTTAAGTCAGGAAATTTACCGTCAGATCGAGTCGTTTGCGGGATATTCCTTCTGTAAAGCGCACTCGGCTTCTTATGCCGTTGAAAGTTATCAGAGTTTATACTTGAAAGTGAATTTTCCTGTCGAATTTATGACTGCGGTAATCAACAATCAAGGCGGATTTTACAGAACTGAAGTTTATGTGCACGAAGCGCGAATGTCTGGCGGAACTGTTCATAATCCGTGTGTGAACAAAAGTGAATATCAGACTACTTTGTACGGCACTGATATTTATCTTGGTTTTATGCATTTGCAGAGTTTAGAATCTAAAATTGCACATTTAATTGAATCCGAAAGAGAAAAAAATGGCAAATATCTTTCTTTGGAAGATTTCATCAATCGCATTCCAATAGGCATTGAAGGTGTTAAAGTTCTTATTTTCATTGGCGCTTTCCGTTTTACAGGAAAAACAAAAAATCAGCTTTTGATAAGCGCAAGTTTGCTTTTAAACAATTTTAAACCCGAAAATAGAAATCTAAAGCTTTTACAGGAACCTGTCAAAGAATATAAACTTCCAACATTGGAGCGCTCTATTTTTGAAGATGCTTTTGATGAAATTGAACTTTTGAGTTTCCCAGTTTCTTGCACTGTTTTTGATCTTTTACAAACCAAACACCGCGGAGATATTATGGCAAAAGATTTAGTGAAATATCATAAAAAACAGGTTAGAATGCTCGCTTATCTCATTTCCAGAAAACACGTTCCAACCAAAAAAGGAACCATGTATTTCGGAACTTGGATTGATCACGAAGGCACTTACTTTGATACAGCCCATTTTCCTGATAGTTTAGAAAAATATCCTTTTCAAGGCGGAGGTTGTTATCTTTTGTTAGGAAATGTTGAGGTTGATTACCACTTCCCTACCATTACGATTATCAAAATGGCAAAAATGCCTTTTATTCCAGATCCGCGTTACATGGACGCTAAAGATCAATATAAAACACAAAATCAGATTAAAGAAGATGTCAGCATGACGCATCGAGCGCCTTATCCGTCAGAACACGAAATCAATATGCCGAGACATCGAATGAAGTTTAATTCTTAGTGATGAAAATTGCTCGCAAAGACGCAAAGTTTTCTTTTTAAGTTTTTTTAAAATAAAAATTTTGCGTCTCTGCGACTTTGCGAGATTAAAAACTAAACAACAGAAATAGAACATTTTACGTTATATACAAATGAAGAATCAGGAATATGCTATAGTCGATATTGAAACCACAGGCGGAAATGCCAGTGGCAGCCGCATTACAGAAATTGCGATCATTATTCATGATGGTAAAAATGTATTGGATCGTTACGAAACCCTTGTAAATCCTGAACAGGACATTCCTCCTTCTATTTTTGGACTAACGGGCATTAATAATGAAATGGTTGCCAATGCACCAATCTTTGATGATATTTCAGAGAAGGTTTTAGAAATGCTTACTGATCGTGTTTTTGTTGCGCATAACGTTAACTTTGATTATTCGTTTGTGCATCATCAACTGGAACAAGCTGGTTTTAAATGGTCTGCCAAAAAACTTTGTACCGTTCGCGCTGCTAGAAAAATCAAGCCAGGTTTAGGCTCTTATAGTTTAGGAAACCTTTGTAATTCTTTAAATATCAATTTAGAAAACCGACACCGTGCCGGCGGCGATGCAGATGCTACTGCCTTATTGTTCTCACTTTTACTAGAATGGGATGATGCTGGAGAAATTGAAAAAATGATTAAGAAAACGGCACACGATCAGCGTCTGCCTCCAAATTTACCACAAGAAGATTTTAATAGTTTGCCTGATAAACCTGGAGTATATTATTTTTATAATCAGGCGAAAAAAGTAATTTATGTTGGAAAGGCAGTTAATCTGAAAAAACGTGTTACTTCACATTTTACAGGAAATAATATCAAACCTCAAAGACAGCATTTTTTAAGAGATATTCATGGAATTTCTTTTGAAGTCTGTGCCACTGAACTCATGGCGCTTCTTTTGGAATGTACCGAAATCAAAAAACTTTGGCCAACTTATAATAGAGCTTTAAAACGTTTTGAAGCCAAATTTGGCATTTACCAATATGAAGCTCGAAATGGTTATAAATATCTTGCAATAGGAAAACTGAGTAAATTTCAAACTTGTATTCATGAATTTAATAATCAGCATACTGGAATTCATTTATTGAGAAGTTTGGCGGAACAATTTCAAATTGACCACCGTTTTTGCAAATATTCGAGACCTGAAGAAGGCGAGTTTTTTTATACGCCAGAAATAAAAGAACTGCCAGATCCTGTACTTCATAACGAGCAAGTGGATAATGCAATTGCTTTTTTATTAAATAACAGACCGAGTTTTGCCATAATCGACAAAGGAAGATCTGCAGATGAACGAAGCTGTATCTGGATCGAAAATGGCCGTTTCTACGGAATGGGATATATTTCAAGAGATGTGGCAATCAACGATTCTGATGAAGTAAAAAGTTACGTCACACCTTACAAAAGCAATCAATATATTGACCAGTTGATTTTTGCTTACGCCGAAAAATATCCACGTAAAGTATTCTTTAACAAACACTTTGTAAAATAAAATTCCGAAAAGCCGTAAATTTAAGATTAGAACTAATTGAAAATCTACTATGAAAATAGCCACTTATAACGTAAACGGAGTTAACGGGAGATTAAATGTTTTGTTACGCTGGCTTGAAGAAGCCACTCCTGATATTGTATGCTTACAGGAATTAAAAGCACCGCAGGATAAATTTCCGCTTAAAGCCATTAATGATGCAGGTTACAACGCTATCTGGCACGGACAAAAACAATGGAACGGCGTTGCCATTCTTGCGCGGAATATGGAAATTGAAGAAATAACCAGGGCATTGCCAGGCGATGAGGAAGATGTCCAGAGCCGTTATATCGAAGCTTTGATTAACGGAATTGTAATTGCGTGTCTTTATCTTCCAAATGGAAATCCTTATCCAGGGCCAAAATTTGAATACAAATTGAAATGGTTTAATCGTCTAGCGCATCGTGCCGAAACTTTATTGAAATTAAAAGTTCCTGTAATATTGGTTGGCGATTATAATGTAATGCCAACAGAACTGGACGTTTATAAACCTGAAAAATGGGTCAATGATGCCCTTTTTAGAAGGGAAATCCGTGATGCATTTGCAACTATTGTTTCTCAAGGATGGACAGATGCCATTCGAAAATTATATCCTAATGAGAAAATTTATACGTTTTGGGATTATTTCAGAAATGCGTATCAGCGTGATGCGGGTTTGCGAATTGATCACTTTTTATTAAGTCCGCAAATAGCAAAAAAATTGAATGCTGGCGGCGTTGACCGTCATGTGCGAGGCTGGGAAAAAACCAGCGATCACGCTCCTGTGTGGATTGAAATTGACAAAATATAATTGGAAAATGACACTATTTAACGACACCGAATTGTTTACAACTGGTTTGGGAGGAAAAAAAATATTTGACATCCCAGATTCTGAACTGATTTTAATCGATGACTTTTTTTCAAAAGAAGAGTCTGATATTTTTTATGAAAGAATTCTTCGCAAGACCAAATGGAGAGAACATCAAATGGAAATTTACGATAAAACCTATACTGTTCCTAGAATGATTGCCTGGTACGAAGATAAAGATAATGTTGGAGCAGACCCAAAAGGGCCAGATTGGACTTATGAATTATTAAAAATTAGAGGCCGCGTTGAAAAAGAAACACAGCTAGATTTTAATACTGTTTTGCTCAATTTATATCGAGATGGAAATGATGGCGTAGGATGGCATAGCGACAAGGAACATAATACGGGGCCAAATCCGATTATTGCTTCGGTCACTTTTGGAGAGACTCGAATGTTTAAACTCCGTCATAAATACAGGAAAGAGATTCCAACAATTGAAATTCCGTTGCATCACGGCTCTTTTTTATTAATGGCAGGAACAACTAATAGTTATTGGCAGCATCAAGTTCCAAAAACAGCTCGTGATGTCTTGCCAAGGATCAATCTTACCTTTAGAAGAACCAATCGAAATCTTTGATTTTTATAGAATTGAATTCTTAAAAAGTAGCATTTTTTATCTAAAACGAAGTAGGATATTCCTTCTTTAAAAAGTTAAAACATGCACTGTATGAACGTTTTATTAGGCAAAACCTATCTTTTTTACTATTTTTGCAACCTTTTTTAAAATACAATACCGTAATGGCTTATTCGAACAATGATTTAGCGCGTTTCTTAGACGCACAGAACAAACTTTATCTTACCGCTCTTTCTGAAATCAGCAAAGGGAAAAAAGAAACGCACTGGATGTGGTTCATTTTTCCGCAAATAAAAGGTTTAGGAAAAAGCGATACTGCAAATCTTTATGCCATTAATGATTTAAAAGAAGCTTCAGATTATTTGGAGCATCCGATTTTAGGAAAACATTTAATTGAAATTTCAGAATTATTATTAACCTTTAAAATGAAATCGGCTGATGGAATTTTTGGAGACTTAGATGCTCGAAAATTGCGTTCTTGCATGACTTTATTTTCTTTGATAGAAAATGCAAATCCGATATTTCAGGAAATTCTGGAGGCTTTCTTTTCTGGAGAAAAAGATCCGCTTACTTTGTCTATTATTAATTCAACTATAAAATCTGTTGATGAACCTGTTACATTATAACAAGAATTCACAACGATTATTTACATTTAAAAGACACTAATTTTAGTGTCTTTTTTTGTTTGCAACTATATCATTTACTAAAATCAAGATCTTAATTTGTTTATTTAAAAATAATTAGCATTAACTTGCATAATCAACCTCAAATCTAAACCAAATTATGAATGAAAAAATCAAAACTTTACAAATCATCCATCTTGGCATTTGTGCAGGAACAATTATCGCGTATTTCATTGTAGGAGATATTTCATTAGAAACACTAAACATTCCTGCTATTGATTCGAATTCAATATTATATCTTGTTATTCCTGTTCTTGCCTTTGTTTTGAGCAGTATATTATTTAAGGCTCAATTAAAACAGATTGACCCGAAACTAAAACTTGAAGACAAATTGCCTGTTTACCAAGCTGCTTCTATTATGCGATGGGCAGTTCTAGAAGGCGCTGCCTTTTTGATACTATTCATAAAACCCGAATTTATCCTATTTGGAATACTCCTCATTGTTTATCTTCTTTATCTGAGACCTACCGAGGAAAGAATTACCAATGATTTATCTAATTAGACTTTAAAATAAAAAAGCATCTTGATTTCTCAAGATGCTTTTTTATTTTGTTTCAATTGAAACAAAAATTATTATTCAGCTGGTTTTGTTAAATAATACACTGGAATTCCAGTTAGCATAATTAATACTCCCCAGCCACAGGTTGAAAATTTTGTAATTAATAACGAAATACAAATCGCCGATGCAACCACAATATATAACATTGGCAAAAATGGATATCCAAATGCTTTATATGGTCTTTCTGCATCTGGCATTTTTTTTCTTAGAATAAAAATTCCGTAGATGGTCAGGATGTAAAAAATCAATACAATGATAATTACAAAATCCAATAAATCGCCATATTTCCCTGTCAGACACAAAGCTGAAGCCCAGATACATTGCGCCCAAAGCGCCCAAGCAGGAACGCTTGAACTATTTAAAACAGCTGCTTTTTTGAAAAATAAACCGTCTTTTGCCATGGTATAATATACTCTGGCGCCAGCCATAATTAATCCGTTGTTGCAGGCAAAAGTTGAGATCATAATCATAATGGCAATAATCAGCGCTCCGATATTTCCAAAAATATAATCTGAGGCCACAACTGCGACACGGTCAAATTTTGCTGTTGCAATTTCATCAAACGGCACTACAGCCAAATACATAAGGTTTGTTACAACATAAAGAGACGTCACAATAAAGGTTCCTAGAAACAGACTAAGACCTACATTTCGTTTTGGATTTTTAATTTCGCCCGCAATAAAAGTCACACCGTTCCAGGCATCACTAGAAAATAGTGATCCCACCATTGCTGCCGAAATTCCAGAAATCAAAGCAGTTCCACTAATTGGCAGCCACGATTCGCTTTCTTTGTCAAATGTTTTTGTGCTCCATCCGTCAACCCAGTTTGCATCCCAAACAGAAGCTTTCGCGGCAAGCGTTAATCCAAAAACAACTAATCCTAGCAGCGATAAAATTTTTATTATTGTTAAAACGGTTTGCAGAATTTTTCCATTTTTTACTCCGCGACTATTAATAAAAGTCAGAATAATAATGGTTAAAATTGAAACTAGTTGAGCTGCGTTTAGTTTAAAAGCTCCTAGCTCGTACAGAATATTTTCATCACTTAACGGCTCATACAAATAAGCTGCAAATTTAGAAAAGGCTACTCCTACAGCCGCAATGGTTCCAGTTTGAATAACTGCAAAAAAGCTCCAGCCATACAAAAAAGCAATCAGTTTGTTATAAGCTTCTTTCAAATAAACATATTGCCCTCCTGCTTTTGGAAACATCGCACTCAATTCGCCGTAACTAACTGCTGCGACAACAGTAATAAATCCGGACAAAAGCCAGATTAAGGTAAGCCATCCTGCCGAACCTACTTGTCTGGCGATATCGGCGCTTACTATAAATATCCCAGATCCAATCATAGAGCCAACCACAAGCATGGTTCCGTCTAAGAGTCCGAGTTCTCTTTTAAAATGTTCTTGGTCGTTTTCTTGCATTTTTATTGGTTTAGGTTGGCTAAAGATATACTTTTTTTGGAAATCTTAATCTTCAAATTATAAATTCTATAAATTCTTAAAAAACCATATTTATCATGATTTACTTTTAATGCCGTTCCTATCCTTTATGCAAACAAAAGTGAATTTCAAAATCATATATAAATCAACATTTGTAATTTCAACTTTTATATATTTGATCTCTACAGATTGTCTAATAAAAAATAAAGAAATTGAAAAAAATAGAAGAAATAATCAATAAAACTGCTCAAGACAAAATGGATTTCAATATAGGTTTACAACTATTATTGGATGAATATAGTTTTGACGAGGTTTTCAAAACTCTTCAATTTTATATTTTCAATTCTATCCCAAACAAAACAGACTATAATTCCAACACTTATAAAAGAGCAATTAATACCATTCCCCTAAAACCAATGTATACTCCAATTGTAATCTTGAAAAATTATCCCACTAAAGTTGCTTTCAATAAACTAGCATCATTACCCGAAAATGAAAATAAAAAAGTAATAGGCTCTTTACTTTGGATTTTTAAAATTACGGATACAGAAAGAAGAAGTAGAGAATGTAAAAATAGATGTGGTCATTTTTGGCATGAACTTGATTAAAAAATACTATATTCAGCAACAAAGATTCTGTAATTCATTTTATTTTATGAAGTAATCTCTACCTTGATTTCCAAGCATTAAAAATTTTCTTTATTTTTAAGTATAAAAACAATACTATGACTTGGGATCCAAAAAAATACAACGAATTTAAAGCAGAACGTTCTAAGCCTTTTGATGATCTTACAAGTCATATTATTGACAAACCTAATCTAAAAGTTATAGATCTTGGATGCGGAACGGGTGAACTTACCCAAAAATTGCATCAAAAATTGACCAATCCGTTTATTCTTGGCATTGACAATTCTGCCGAGATGCTGGCAAAAGCTCCAGTACAGGAAAATCTTCAATTTAAAGAAAAAACAATTTTAGAACAGATTGAAGATGAAACCAAATGGGATTTAATTTTCTCAAACGCTGCATTGCAATGGATTGATAATCATAACAAACTTTTTCCAAAAATTATATCCCGCATAAATCCAGGCGGACAACTGGCTGTCCAAATGCCACAACAAAATGAAAACATTTTGAACAAAATACTTTTACAATTGGTTCAAGAAGAACCTTTTGCTTCTTATCTCAAAAATTGGACGCGTCCTTCTCCCGTATTGACTTTAGATGAATATGCTAAAATATTGTTTGAAAATGACGGTAAAGATTTAGCGCTTTATGAGAAGATTTACCCTATAATTTCTAATAAAAAAGACGACTTTTTTAACTTCATTTCAGGATCTGCTCTAACAGTTTATCAAGAAAGATTGGGAGAAAATGAATTTGCATCATTAACAGCCGAATTCAAAAAAAGAATAAATGCGTATTTTCCTGTTGTACCTTCTATCTATGCGTTTAGAAGATTAATTATTTATGCTAAATTTTAATTAATCTATTAGATAAAGCCAATCTTCAATCTTAAACAAAATTATTCAAAACAGAAATTTTATTGTTTTTACATTATTTTTTTTACTAAAATTATAAGATAAATTTTATTATATTTGAGAGAATCATTACAACAGCATTTATAGATAGCAAAATACATTAACAAGTGTTTAATGAGTATGAATTGATTTTTCCTCGTAATTATTTATTCACACTTTCAACAAAACACGCAAAAGGCGCATTTTTATTAACCTACTAATTTTAGATTATGTCCAAATTGCAAGCTTTAAAAAATTTTCGCTTCCCAAATGTTTTCATTCTTATTTTAGTAGTTTTCATTTCGTGTGCATTATTAATCTGCATCAATTTTTTCACTATCAAAATCTTATCAGCCAATAGAGCATATGTAAATGGAGAATCACATTATTCAAAAGGACAAAAAGATGCGTCTAGACATTTAATTACCTATTTATTTACTAAAAACCCCGCACAATGGAAATTGTACCTCGAAGAATTAAAGGTACCTCAAGGAGATGGTATTGCAAGAGTTACGCTCTTAAAAGCGGGAGATAATAAAATCGCCAGAAAAGGTTTTTTGACTGGCCGAAATAATGAAAATGATTTAGACGATATTATATGGCTGTTTGAGAACTTTAAGAATGTTAGCTTTTTATCTAAAGCCATAAATGAATGGGGACAAGGAGATCAGCTAATTTTTGAATTATTTGTTATTGGCCAGCAAATCAACGCCAAAATCAAACATAATATCTTGACCACTGAGGATCAGAAGAAATATTTAAAAAAAATAAGTTCGATAAGCGATCGATTAACGATTAATGAACGTAATTTTTCAAACACATTGGGAGAGGGAACTCGAAAAATAAAAGATTTACTAATTATTACAAATATCTTTTTCATTTTGGTTATAGTCTGCAGTGTTTGTCTTTATTATTCTATAATGGTCAAAAGATTATTGGTTTCAAAAAAAGAAACCGAAGTAAAAAATGAAAATCTTGTAATCGTAAATCGAGAATTGGACCGATTTGTTTATAGTGCATCACACGATTTGAGATCTCCAATTACTTCATTAAAAGGCCTTATCGAAATAACAGCATTAGAAGATGATGTGCAACAGGTTCGAAATTATTTACAAATGATGCATCAAAGCCTTGCAAGGCAAGATCAGTTTATTAGTGATATTATTGATTACTCCAAGAACAAAAGAAAACAAATAATCATGGAGCCTGTAAGCTTGAAAGAACTATGCAATGAAGCCATTCTGCAATTAATGCATATTGAAAACGCAAACAAAATTAAATTCACGCAAGAGCTTTTGGTCGATAATATTGAAAGTGATGGACTTCGTTTAAAAATTATCATCAACAACCTGCTTTCTAATGCTATTAAGTATGCAGATTGCAATAAGCCAGAAATGTTTATTACGATAAAAACCTATTTTAGTGAAGGTTTAAATAAACTTGAAGTGACAGACAATGGAATCGGAATTCATGATGATTACAAATCTAAAATTTTTGACATGTATTTTGGAACAAACAAAAATAAAGGTTCTGGATTAGGCTTATATATTGTGAAAGAAGCCGTTGAAAATATTAAAGGCGATATTTCTGTTTTTTCAGAAAATAATGTCGGAAGTAAATTTATAGTAACAATACCAAATTCGTATGCCGTATAAATCTCAATTTATAATTATAGAAGACAATCTGATTGATCAATTTGTCACAAAAAAGCTATTGAAAAAAGGACTGGATATCAATCCTGTTTATATTGCCAACAATGGAAAAGAAGGCATGAACTGGATTCTAAAAAATCAGAATCTAAATCCATTGATTATTCTTTTAGACATTCAAATGCCTATTATGAATGGTTTTGAATTTTTAGAAGAATTTGACAGGCTCCCAAAAGATGTAAAAGAAAAAATCGAAATCTTTGTGCTTTCTTCTACTTTAGATAGTGAAGAAATCAGAAAGGTCAAAGAAAACAAGTACGTAACTGATTTCTGGAACAAACCTTTTAAATTAGAAACACTGAGAAATACTTTTCTTCAGATTTAATTTAAAACACGATTTACTTGAGAAAAGGCTCTTGTATAATATGGTTCTTTTGTAGAAGAAATCATCACACCGCCATGAGTAGATGAATGTACAAATTTAATCTCACCGTCAACATTTTCAACAACCATACCTACATGATTGATATGGCGTCTACCATTGGTTCTAAAGAAAATTAAATCGCCTTTTTGAGCCTCCTCCGAAGCTACTTTTGTTCCTATTCGAGATTGTTCTATTGAGCTTCTCGGCAGTTTAATATCAAAATTGCCAAAAGTGCAAAACATTAATCCTGAACAGTCAAAACCTGCTTTTGTTGTCCCGCCTGATCTATATCTAATACCTATATTCTCAGTTGCGCTCGCTATAAGCTGATCAATTAATTCAGAATTATTTCCTGTTCTGACAAACGCAGAATCTTTTTTTATTTCTGGCGCTGTTTCTGCTATTTGACTAGATGAAACATCTGCCTGCACAGTAGTTTCTTGCGAAGTTTTTGCAGCCTGAATTGCATCTGCTTTTTCTTTCGGAACACGAATTTTCAATAAATATCCAACAGGTACTTTTCCTTTAATTGACGGATTCTGACGCTCTAATTCTGCAACTGTAATGCCGTATTCTTTAGAAATACCATATTTTGTTTCTTTAGGCTTAACTTCTCTTATAAGCTCTACCTCTGTTGAAACTACTTCTGAATTAACTGGAGCCTCACTTGATGAACTAATATTTGACGCGACGTTATTTGAAGGAATATTTATTTGCTGACCTATTTTTAAGCCTTCGTTTTCAAGAGATGGATTTGCTTTCTTTAAATCATCAACAGAGACATTATATTTTTTAGAAATTCCCCAGAGTGTCTCTTTTGCCGCTACTTCATGAGTGCCGGAAGCAGAAACAGAAGGAGTATCATTTGCCGCAACTTCAACATTTTTAGTTTTTGTCTTTGCAGTGGCTTTATTTTTATTTGGAATTAAAAGAATTGAATTTAGTTTTAATATTTTAGGAGCATTCGGATTTGCATCTGCAATGTCTTTTACTTTTACTCCGTATTTCTTAGCAATAACAGAAAGATTATCTCCTTGTGAAATTTTGTGCTTAATAAAATTATCCTGCGCAAAGGCTCCAACACTGAAAAAAAACAATACTATTATTAACCGATAAACCATATTCTATTATTAAGTTTTTACACTTTTTTATATTATACATTAATCTCAACTCAAAAAAAAACAAATATATTGCCTAAAAAGCGAATTTAACTTTTTAAAGTAAAAAAACCTGTATTTTTAACAATTATTTTACCTCAAATTAACAGCCTCGGCATAGAAATTGAGCCAACTTTTTGAAATGCAGTTTTTTACAAAAAGCATCTTTTTTTATTAAATTTAACCTAACCAGAAACCTAGATATTTTGAAGAAACTATTCTACATTATCATTTTACTGCCTTTTATTACAAATGCACAAACAACAAACGGAATCGTTAAATCTCAAAACAGCAATTTACCCATAGAAGATGCCAATATATACGCGTTGCGCACTCAAATTGGAACTTTAACTAATAACAATGGAGAATTTTCATTAAATAGCAAGATAAAAACAAACGATACACTTCAAGTATCGCATATTGGCTTTACCACAAGAAGAATTGCAATTAAAGATTTAAAAAAATCAAATTATGTTATTTTGCTTGAAGAAGATATTGAAACCTTAAGCAATGTTGACATTACAAATAGAAAGGTGAAGTTAAAATCTAAACTTGATTTTATTCAACTAGCACCTTTAGAACACGGCATCTATTCTTTTGGTTCTGCTGTGGTGAACGACAAAATTTATGTAATGGGTGGTGACAGTAGTGAAGAATCAAACGCATTACACACTTTAAAAGAAAAAGGCATAGATAGCGAAGATCCTAGATTCGAACAAAAGTACTTGCAATTACTTAATTTTCAAGGTAGCAAAAACTTCTATAACGGCGATTTATTTATCTACGATCCAAAAACAGATTCTTGGGAAAAATCAGCTGAAAAATTTAAAAAAAGAGCTTATCACAATATAAACTATTACGACAACAACCTTTATGCTTTAGGAGGTAAAAGACTATCTACAAACAAAAAAATTGAATATCTAGACAATGAGATTGAAGTTTTTGACATGAACAAAAATACAATTGCCATTGATAAGACGAACCCTCACAAAGCTGCAGATTTTGCCTCTTTCGTTTATAAGGACAACATTATTGTTATGGGCGGTTCTATAAAATCAAACGAAAAAAATCAAAAAATCTTTACTGACCAAGTCCATATGTACAATATAACTTCTGGCCTCTGGTACGAGCTAACTAAAATGCCTGAAGCCAAAGAAATAAAAGGAGTCCTGATTGGTGATAAAATCTTTACAATTGGCAATACCGACAGCAAAAATTTTTCTGAAATCCAAAGTTTTGATTTAACAACTGAAAGATGGAAAAATGAAACAACTTTATTTTCTCGTCTAGAGAACCCAGCCATTGCAAAAAACGGCGACATTATTTACTTATTTGAAGACGGAAAACTGTTGATTTATAACTCAAAATCTAAGCAAATCAAAGAATATCTCGTTCAACTGGAACTAAAATCTGCTACAATGCATTTTTTAAATGACAAATTATATATTATCGGAGGCCACACCTTTACAACGTATTTAAAAACACCATCAGAAAAAGCATATAGCATTTCTATTGATGAATTTGAAACTACCAGACCTAATCGTATTAGAATTTTATCCCAAAATAATTTAGCAAAAGCAAACTAGTCTCTTAACCATAATTTAGCAAAAATAAAACGCTCTGTAAAAACAGAGCGTTTTATTGATATAATTGAATACAAATATTAAGCTTTTCCTGCAGCAATCAAATTCAATGCAGAGCCAGCTACAAACCAGCCAATCTGACCTTCGTTGTAAGTATGATTTGCCAAAATAATATCTTTTGTACCATCAGCATGAACAAATTCAAGAGTTAATGGTTTTCCAGGAGCAAATTCTGTTAAATCTAAGAAGTTAATTGTATCATCCTCTTGTATCTTGTCATAATCTGCTTCGTTTGCAAACGTCAATCCTAAAAGGCCTTGTTTTTTAAGGTTAGTTTCGTGAATACGAGCAAATGATTTCACCAATACCGCTTTAACTCCTAAGAAACGAGGCTCCATAGCAGCATGCTCACGAGAAGAACCTTCTCCGTAATTATGATCTCCAACTACGATAGATGGAACTCCAGCAGCTTTGTACGCACGAGCTACCGCAGGAACAGCATCATATTGTCCCGTTAATTGATTTTTTACAGAGTTTGTTTTTTGATTATATGCATTCACAGCACCAATCAACATATTATTAGAAATATTATCTAAATGTCCACGGAAACGCAACCATGGGCCAGCCATAGAAATATGATCGGTCGTACATTTTCCGAATGCTTTGATTAACAATTTGGCACCTGTAATATTCTTACCATCCCAAGCATCAAAAGGAGCCAATAATTGCAAACGTTCTGAAGTCGGATTAACAACCACTTGAACATTTGATCCATCTTCAGCCGGAGCTTGGAATCCTGGGTCTTCAGCATAGAAACCTTTAGCAGGAAGTTCATCTCCTGTTGGCTCTTCAAGCATTACCTCTTCACCATCTTCGTTAATTAATTTATCCGTTAATGGGTTAAACCCTAAATCACCTGCAATAGCTAAAGCAGTCACCAATTCAGGAGAACCTACAAAGGCTAAAGTATTGGGGTTACCGTCCGCACGTTTTGAGAAGTTACGGTTGAAAGAGTGCACAATAGTATTTCTTTCTTCTTTCTCTGCCCCTTCTCTATCCCACATACCAATACATGGTCCGCAAGCATTTGCAAATACTGTAGCGTTGATTTTATTAAAAGTATCAATAAATCCGTCTCTTTCAATTGTAGAACGCACTACTTCAGAACCTGGCGTAATAGTAAATTTCGCTTTTGTTTTTAAATTTTTAGCAGCAACCTGTTTTGCTAAAGAAGCAGCACGAGAAATATCCTCGTATGATGAGTTTGTACAAGAACCTATCAGACCATACTGAACTTGTAACGGCCAATTATTTTTGATTGCTTCTTCTTTCATTTTAGAAATCGGAGTAGCCAAATCTGGCGTAAAAGGACCATTTAAGTGCGGTTCTAATGTAGATAAATTGATTTCAATTACTTGATCAAAATATTGCTCTGGATTAGCATATACTTCTGGATCTCCTGTTAAATAAGAAGCTATTTTATCTGCAGCATCTGCAACATCTGATCTATTTGTAGAACGTAGGTAACGGCTCATTGAATCATCATAGCCAAAAGTTGAAGTTGTAGCTCCAATTTCAGCCCCCATGTTACAAATAGTTCCTTTACCCGTGCAAGACATTGCTTTCGCACCTTCTCCAAAATATTCTACAATTGCTCCAGTACCTCCCTTTACAGTAAGAATACCAGCAACTTTAAGAATAACATCTTTTGGAGCTGTCCAGCCAGATAATTTACCTGTTAATTTAACTCCAATTAGTTTAGGAAATTTAAGTTCCCAAGCCATTCCAGACATAACATCTACAGCATCTGCTCCACCAACACCAATAGCGACCATTCCTAATCCTCCTGCATTTACAGTGTGAGAATCGGTACCAATCATCATTCCGCCTGGGAAAGCATAATTTTCAAGTACTACTTGGTGAATAATTCCAGCTCCTGGTTTCCAGAAACCGATTCCGTATTTATTAGAAACTGACGATAAGAAATCAAAAACCTCATTACTTTGAGTTTTTGCTCTTGCCAAATCGGTTGCAGCATCAACTTTTGCCTGAATCAAGTGGTCACAGTGAACTGTTGTAGGCACTGCCACTTTAGATTTACCCGCATGCATAAACTGCAGTAAAGCCATTTGTGCTGTTGCATCTTGACAAGCAACACGGTCTGGTGCAAAGTCAACATAATCAATTCCTCTTCCAAACGCCTTAGTCGGATTTCCATCCCAAAGGTGATTGTATAAAATTTTCTCTGTTAAAGTAAGTGGACGACCAACAATCTCACGAGCTTTATCAACTCGCGCTGGCATGTTTTCGTACACCTTTTTAATCATTTCGATATCAAAAGCCATAGATTTTTTTGTTTTATTATTCTTTTTTGAACATGACAAGTTACAAAAAATAGAACAATTATTACTAAAAAAGCCCGAGTTTTACGACTCGGGCTTTTAAAATATTCTAAAATAATGTCTAGATTACATAACTAACTGTTTGTTAGATGGAGCAAACTTCGTTAAGTTAATACCATCTACTGCAGCAGTGTACTCTTCCATTGTTGGAGTTCTACCTAAAATTGTAGAAAGAACAACAACTGGTGTAGAAGAAAGCAATGATTCTCCTTTTTTACCGTCAGCATCTTCTACAACTCTTCCTTGGAATAAACGTGTAGATGTTGCCATTACTGTATCACCCTTAGCTGCTTTTTCTTGGTTACCCATACAAAGGTTACATCCAGGACGCTCTAAGTACAACATATTTTCATATTCTGTACGCGCTGCCGATTTTGGAGCATTATCGTCAAATTCAAAACCTGAATATCTTTGTAAAACTTCCCAGTCACCTTCAGCTTTCAACTCATCAACAATATTGTAAGTTGGAGGAGCAACTACAAGAGGAGCATTAAATTCTACTTTTCCTTGTTGTGCTTCAACATTTTTCAACATTTGAGCTAAAATTTTCATATCTCCTTTGTGAACCATGCAAGAACCAATAAATCCAAGATCTACTTTTTTCTCTCCACCATAGAAAGATAATGGTCTAATAGTATCGTGAGTATAACGTTTAGAAACGTCTTTATTATTAACGTCTGGGTCAGCGATCATTGGCTCAGCAATTTGATCCAAGTCAACTACAACTTCAGCATAATATTTAGCATTTGCATCTGGAGTTAAAGCTGGTTTTTCGCCAGATTTAATTTCTGCAATTCTCTTATCTGCTTTATTGATTAATCCTTGAAGAACTTGTCTTTCGTTGTCCATTCCTTTATCAATCATGATCTGGATTCTGCCTTTAGCAATTTCCAATGATTCGATCAAAGTATCATCTTCAGAAATACAGATAGAAGCTTTTGCTTTCATCTCTGCAGTCCAGTCTGTAAATGTAAACGCTTGGTCAGCTGTAAGAGTTCCGATATGAACCTCGATAATTCTACCTTGGAATACGTTCTCACCATTGAATTTCTTAAGCATTTGAGCTTGTGTAGCGTGAACTACATCACGGAAATCCATGTATTCTTTCATATCTCCAACGAAAGTCACTTTTACAGATTCTGGAATTGGCATAGAAGCTTCTCCAGTAGCAAGAGCAAGAGCAACCGTTCCTGAGTCAGCACCAAAAGCAACACCTTTAGACATTCTTGTATGAGAGTCACCACCAATAATGATAGCCCATTCGTCTACAGTAATATCATTAAGCACTTTGTGGATTACATCTGTCATTGAATGATAAACACCTTTCGGGTCACGAGCCGTGATTAGACCGAAGTTGTTCATAAATTTCATCAATTTAGGAATGTTAGCCTGAGCTTTTTTATCCCAAACAGAAGCTGTATGACAACCAGATTGGTAAGCCCCATCAACAATTGGAGAAATAACTGTAGCTGCCATAGACTCTAACTCTTGAGCAGTCATAAGACCAGTAGTATCCTGAGAACCTACAATGTTTACCTCTACACGAACATCAGATCCAGCGTGCAATACTTTTCCTGGTGCAATACCTACAGCATTTTTATTGAAGATTTTTTCTACTGCAGTTAAACCTTGTCCTTCATTAGAAATTTCTTTAGATGGAGCAAATACTGCAGGAGCTTGAATATCTAAAACTTTAGCCGCAAAAGTTTGAAGCTTTTTACCGAACACAATTGCATACGATCCTCCAGCTCTAATGAACTCTTTCTTTTGAGGAGTAAATGATCTTGAAATATCAATTAATTCTTGATCACCATTATAAAGTTTTTTTGTTTGAGTATTGATAGTCAAAACAGTTCCCGTAGCAACAGAATATGCTTGCTCAAGAATTGGCTCATTATTTTCGTTTAATACAGGTTTTCCGTCTGCATCAAGTTTTTTAACCCAGTTTTTAAGGTCAATTCCGATTCCTCCTGTTACATCTACCGTAGTAAGGAAAATTGGAGAAATACCGTTTGTTCCTCCAACAATTGGAGCAATATTTACGAATGGAACGTATGGACTAGCTTGTTTTCCTGTCCAAAGTGCAACGTTGTTTACACCTGACATACGAGAAGAACCAACTCCCATTGTTCCTTTTTCAGCAATTAACATCACGCTTGCATCTGGATGCTTAGCCTGTAAAGCTTGAATTTCTTCTTGCGCTTGAGGCGTAATCATACATTTTCCGTGAAGCTCACGATCTGAACGTGAGTGAGCCTGGTTTCCTGGAGACAATAAATCCGTAGAGATATCACCTTCTCCAGCGATATAAGTAACAACCTTAATTTCTTCAGCCACTTCTGGAAGTTTCGTGAAGAATTCGGCTTTCGCATAGCTTTCTAGAATTTCTTTAGCAATTGCATTATCATTTTTGAAAGCTTCTTTCAAACGATCTGTGTCTGCATCGTAAAGGAAAACTTGAGTTTTAAGAACATCTGCAGCTTGTTTAGCGATTGCAGCATCGTTTCCTAAAGCTAAATCCAATAACACTTCAATTGAAGGTCCACCCTTCATGTGTGATAATAATTCAAAAGCAAAAACTGGAGTAATTTCTTTAACTACAGATTGACCTAAAATAATTTCTTTTAGGAACTTAGCTTTTTCACCGGCAGCACTTGTAGTACCTGGTAAAGTATTGTAAATAAAAAACTTAAGAGAATCTTCGCGGTATGCGTTATCAACATCTTTAATTTGGGCAATGATTTCGCTTAATAATTCAGCTCCATCGATTGGTTTAGGGTGTAACCCTTGATTTTTTCTTTCTTCAATTTCTTGAAGGTAATCCTGATAAATACTCATAATAAAAGCGGATTTATTTTTTTGAGGCAAATTTAAGCATTAAACCCGATAATTAAAAAAAATATAATAGAACAAGGCTTTTCAAAAATTATTATTGCTAAAAAACGATTTTCACTGCTTGTTTTTGCCAAAAAATCAATTTTGAATTAAAATAATGAATTATTAATATTTAAAAATCTTTTCTTTAACAAAGTCGAAATTCGATGTTATAAAGTAAGTAAGTTTTTACCTCTGTTTTCGCTAAGAATCTTTCTAAATAAAAAATTATAACGTTATAGTTGATCTTTTTGACGTCGTTTGAGCGTAATCAATCGATTTTAAATTCCAGACAAAAACAAAAAATCCCGACAATAAATTATCGGGATTTCGTAAATATTTTTCGCAGTAATTACATTAGTTTTTTAATGATTGCTTCTTCTGTAATTCCTTCTGCATCGGCCTTATAATTTTTAATAATTCTATGACGAAGAATTCCTGTTGCCACCGCCTGAACATCTTCAATATCTGGTGAAAATTTTCCGTTGAAAGCCGCATGTGCTTTTGCAGCCAAAATCAAATTTTGCGAAGCTCTTGGCCCTGCTCCCCAATCTAAATAATTCTTCACAAAATCATTGGTCAAAGAATTGTCTGGACGAGTTTTGCTTACCAGAGTCACTGCATATTCTATAACGTTGTCTGCGACTGGAATTCTGCGTATTAAATGTTGGAAATCAATAATTTCCTGCGCATTAAATAACGGATTAATTTCTGTTTTAACATCAGAAGTTGTTCGCTTCACTACTTGAACTTCTTCTTCAAAAGTTGGATATTCTAATTTAATAGCAAACATAAAACGGTCTAACTGTGCTTCTGGCAAAGGATAAGTTCCTTCCTGCTCAATTGGGTTTTGAGTCGCCAAAACAAAATAAGGCAAATCTAATTTATGATGCTGCCCAGCAATAGTTACCGATCTCTCTTGCATTGCTTCTAACAATGCTGCCTGAGTTTTTGGCGGCGTTCTATTGATCTCATCTGCCAAAATAATATTAGAGAAAATTGGCCCTTTAATGAATTTGAAGTTTCTATTTTCATCCAAAATTTCACTTCCTAAAATATCAGAAGGCATCAAATCTGGCGTAAACTGAATTCTTTTAAAATCTAGCCCTAAAGCCTGAGACAAAGTATTTATCATTAAGGTTTTTGCTAAACCAGGAACTCCAATTAAAAGCGCGTGCCCTCCAGAAAATATACAAAGTAAAATTTGATCTACAACGGCGTCCTGCCCTACAATGATTTTCGCTATTTCTTTTTTTAATTCGTTTCTTTTTTGAACTAAATTGTGAATTGCTGTTACGTCAGACATTTATGAATGTATTTAAAATTAAAAAGAGTTAATTCTATGAAATCATAAAACTAACTCTTTTTATTTATTTATTAAAACTTATTTTTTTAACCAGTTGTTTGCAAAAGTACAGTCTTTATACTCTCCAATGATTTTGATGTAAGTATCTTTAATTTTAGTATCAAACCATTTTGCAATTGCATTGATCTGCTTTTCTTTAAGTGCTAATTCTTTAATTTTAGTATAATCTTTAGCATAATCAGCAGTGTGTTCGTCAATTCTGTTTGTAACTGTAATTAACTTATACGTTTTTTTACCTTTATCGTCTGTGTTTAAAAGTGGTTGAGAAATTTCATCTCCTTTTAAATTTGAAACTTGACTATACAATTGAGGATCCATTTTTGTCAGCTCAAATCGAGTATCTTGTGTTGTTGGATTTACTAATGTTCCTCCGTTTGCTCTAGTTTCTTTTTCATCCGATTCGGTTCTTGCCGCTTCAGCGAAAGTTATTTCTTTATTGATAATTTTATTTCTAATATTGGTAATTCTTTCTTTTGCTTCTTTTAAGGCAGCTTCTGAAACTGTTGGAGCAATCAAAATATGACGAAGCTCAACTTCTTGTCCTTTAATTTTTTCCACCATTATAATATGAAAACCAAAAGTTGTCTCAAATGGTTGCGAAATTTCTCCCGCCTGCAAACTAAACGCAACATCTTTAAACTCTTTCACAAAAGGTGTTTTTCTTGTCATTTTATAATAACCACCGTTTGGTGATGATCCTGGATCCTGAGAGTACAAAACGGCTTTTGTAGCAAAACTAGAACCTTCAAGAACATCTTTTCTTATAGCGTTTAATCTATCGATTACTTTTTGTTTGTCTTCTTTAGAAATTTTAGGCTCCACAACAATTTGTGCTACTTCCATTTCAGCTCCAAAAGTTGGCAATTCGTCTTTTGGGATTTTCTTAAAGAAATTACGAACTTCCTCTGGAGTAATCTCAACATCTTTAATGATTTTATCTCTCATTTCAGAAGCCAATTTCTGCTCCTTTAAGATATCAGCAAAATAGGTTTTAAATTCTTCTACAGAGCTCTTTTTATAGTATTCAACTACTTTATTAATGTCACCTACTTGCTGTGTCATATAGTTAAGACGCTCTTCCATCATACTTCTAACTTCGGCATCACTCACAATAATACTATCTTGAATGGCTTGGTGAGCGTATAATTTGTCTTCTAAAAGTTTACCAAGCATTTGGCATCTTGTAATATCTTTTATAGATCCGCCTTGAGCAGTAATTTCTAAAAATCCTTTATCAATATCAGAATCTAAAACAATATAATCTCCTACTGTCGCAATAATTCCATCGATTTTCAATTTTCCGCCAGAAGGAGTTTCAGCTGGTTTTTGAGCAACAACATCCGGAATAACTTCTTGCGCTGTAATTATTGGAGTTAAAAAAAGAAAAAAACAAATTGTTAGTGCAAACCTGAAATCAATTGTTTTTAGCTGTAATTTTTTTAATAACATTATTTTAAATTTTATTTGAATGTAAGTCTATATTAGATGTTCCCTCAGAAATTATTGATGTTGATCATTAACATAAATAATTCAAGTATAGTTCTTTCGTAACTTATAACGAACAAAAATAACAATTCAATTACATAATCCAACTATCCGATATACTATTAACAAAAAATTATAGGATAGTTCTACATCAGCATACAGACATGTACATTTCTATTTTTCTAATTCTATGAAACACAATTTTTTATGATTTGATTTTAAAAATTGATTTTTATTGATCAATACCCCCCTAAATTGTAGTCCCTAGAAAAAGTTCTCAACACTACAACGTTTTCGTGGCAAACATTTTTCTTACAAATTAAAATTAAATCAAAAAAAAATTACTTTAGATGCGTAATTATCATTTTAGGGTATCAAAAAATAGCAATATCTGCTTTTTTAAGCTCAAATTTTGACAATTACAAAACTTACTATTTAACTTAACCACATCTATTATGAAAAAACCTATTTTAAAATTATGCCTTATTACGGCATTTACTGGACTGCTGTATTCGTGTTCACAGAACGAAATGAACGAATCTGACTCAAAAGCTGAGAGTCAGAAATTTAAAATTATTGATGTTACACATCATGACGGAAAACCTTTTAGCACAGGAACTTCCAATTCTTCTTCAACAGGAAAATATGTTGATAATCCAGGTGGAGGTGTTATGATGCAAGCTTTCTACTGGGACGTCCCTTCTGGGGGAACTTGGTGGAATACCGTAAGCAGCAAGGTAACGGCTTGGGGCAATGCCGGAATTGGTTCTATTTGGCTTCCGCCTGCTTCAAAAGCACAAAACGGAGCATTTTCCATGGGATATGATCCAACAGATTACTTTGATTTTGGAGATTACAATCAGAACGGAAGTATCGAAACCAGATTTGGATCAAAAACTGAATTAGTAAATTTAATTACAGCTGCTCACAACGAAAACATCAAAGTTTATGCAGATATCGTTATCAATCATAACAGCGGCGGACAATCTGAAGCAAATCCGTTTACTGGTACAAATACATGGACTAATTTTACTGGAATCGCCTCTGGAAAATTCAAACGAACTTATAATGATTTTTACAAAAACAGCTTCGGAAATAATGACGAAGGTTCCTTTGGTGGATTCCCTGATTTATGCCATGCCGCTCAAAATGTAAAAGACTGGCTGTGGTTAAGAACAGATGGAGTTGGGAAATATTATAAAAACACTATGAAGTTTGACGGCTGGAGATTTGACTATGTAAAAGGATTTGGCCCATGGGTTGTAAATGCTTGGAATGCCAACGTAGGCGGGTTCTCTGTTGGAGAATATTGGGACTCTAACGTAAATACGCTTGAATGGTGGGCTAATAACGCAAACAGTTCTGTTTTTGATTTCGCATGCTACTATAAAATGAACGATGCTTTTGACGGAAACAATCTTGCACTTTTGAATGATGATATGATGTGGAAACGTAATCCGTACAAAGCAGTAACTTTTGTAACCAATCATGATACCGATGAAATCTGGAGCAAAATGTTAGCTTACTCTTATATATTGACTCACGAAGGTTATCCAACCATTTTCTATAGAGATTATGAAGAATGGCTGGACAAAAACAAACTGAATAATCTGATTTGGATTCATAACAATAAAGCAACTGGAACAACTTCTATCTTATATTCTGATAATGACGAATATGTGGCAAGAAGAAACGGGTACAACGGAAATCCAGGATTGGTAGTTTATATCAACAACTCAGATGTTTGGCAAGAAAGATGGATTCAGACGAATTGGGCTAATACTCAAATTAAAGATTTCACAGGAAACTCATCTTGGTATCCGACAACTCAAGCCGATAAATGGGTAAAAATACAATGTCCTCCAAAAGGATATTCAATTTGGTCAATTAATCAGTAATTTAAAATGACTATTTAAGGCTGTTGCAAAACAGCCTTATTTTTTTCTAAAAAAACCTTCTAATAATAAAGACTTCCAAATTTACGAACTGAATATTTTCATAAAGCCGTATTTAATAGTACTTTTGCAACCTATTTATACGAAATATGAGCTTTTTAAAAGAAATACAACGCAGAAGAACATTTGGAATTATCTCGCACCCTGATGCCGGTAAAACAACTTTAACTGAAAAATTACTGTTGTTTGGAGGTGCTATTCAGGAAGCTGGAGCGGTAAAAAATAACAAAATTAAAAAAGGAGCAACGAGTGACTTTATGGAAATCGAGCGTCAGAGAGGTATCTCGGTTTCGACTTCTGTGCTTGCTTTTAATTATAAAGATAAAAAAATCAATATCCTTGATACTCCCGGACACAAGGATTTTGCAGAAGACACCTTTAGAACTTTAACCGCTGTTGATAGTGTAATTGTTGTAATTGACGTTGCAAAAGGGGTTGAGGAGCAAACAGAAAAACTGGTTGCTGTTTGTAGAATGCGTAACATTCCAATGATTGTTTTCATCAATAAATTAGACCGTGAAGGTAAAGATGCTTTCGATCTAATGGATGAGGTTGAACAAAAATTAGGATTGAAAGTAACACCTTTAAGTTTCCCAATCGGAATGGGTTATGATTTCCAAGGAATTTATAATTTATGGGAAGAAAACATTAACCTTTTCAGCGGAGATAGCCGTAAAAATATCGAAGAAACAATTGCTTTTTCTGATGTACAGAACAATCCTGAATTGGATAAAATTGTGGGAGAAAAAGCTGCTAATAAGCTTCGAGAAGAATTAGAATTGATTGACGAGGTTTACCCAAAATTTGAACGCCAAGATTATTTAGATGGAAAAATTCAGCCAGTGTTCTTTGGTTCTGCTTTGAATAACTTTGGAGTTCGCGAACTATTAGACTGTTTCATTACAATTGCTCCTTCTCCAAGAGCAAAAGATTCTGAAACTCGTACAGTTGAACCCACAGAAGAGAAGATGACTGGATTTGTTTTCAAAATCCACGCTAACATGGATCCAAAACACCGTGACCGTTTAGCATTTATCAAAATCGTTTCTGGAACTTTCGAAAGAAATAAACCTTACTACCACGTTCGCCAAAAGAAAAATCTAAAATTTTCTAGTCCAAATGCATTCTTTGCTGAGAAAAAAGAAATTGTAGATATTTCTTATCCTGGTGATATTGTGGGTTTACACGATACTGGAAACTTTAAAATTGGTGATACTTTAACTGAAGGCGAAATCATGAGTTTTAAAGGTATTCCGAGTTTCTCTCCTGAGCATTTTAGATACATCAATAATGCTGATCCAATGAAAGCGAAACAATTGGAAAAAGGAGTTGACCAATTAATGGATGAAGGAGTTGCTCAGTTGTTTACTTTAGAAATGAACAATCGTAAAGTTATCGGAACGGTTGGAGCGCTTCAATATGAGGTTATTCAATATCGTTTAGAGCATGAATATGGAGCTAAATGTACTTACGAAAACTTCCCAGTGCATAAAGCTTGCTGGGTTAAACCTGATGACCCTAAAAATGAGGAATTTAAAGAGTTTAAACGTATTAAACAAAAATTCTTGGCTCATGATAAATACGGACAATTAGTATTCTTAGCTGATTCTGATTTTACTATTCAAATGACGCAAAGTAAATATCCAACCGTGAAATTATACTTTACCTCTGAGTTTGATTAATTTACTTTAAATTAAAAATATAAGAAAGGCTGTCAATTTATTTAGACAGCCTTTTTCATTTACATTCCCCAATATGTAATTTTGATGATTATTTTGTGTAGTTAATTCCTAATCCGCCCGCGATATAAATTTTGTTAAGCTCATCAGAACCAATAATTATATTTTTTATCAAAACGTTATTTTTAGCAGACTGTACATCAAAGGCTATTTCTTTTGACAAATAATAATCATTTGCCGTAATTGTTACCATTAGTGTTTTACTATTCTTCAAAACCTTGGCCGCTATAGAAAATTCACCTGTTTTAGGATTTACTTTCACCGGATTTTGTGCACCGTCAACGGCAAGCATCAAATTAGGATAAATTTCTCTATTAAAAGGTTTGTTTGATTTTGATTCCAACAATTTTCCTTTTATAATTATAGAAATTTCAGCACTTGAAACGTGATTATAATCTACTTTGCCTACTTTATAAGTATTGTTGGGCTTCAGACAGTTTATTTCTGTTTTAACAGGTTCTTTTTCTTGCGCTGAAACATTTGATGCCAATAATACAGATGCAGCAACTGCCGCATATTTCAAAGTATTGATTTTAGAAGTTTCATTGTATTCAAACTGTTCTTCCAACTGTGTTGTTTTCAGCCTTGCACAAATAGATTTATCTTTATTTTCAGTAATGAATTTAGCAACTTCTGAATTCGTTTTCTTGCTCAAATCAATTACATTCTTCATACATGAATTACAAAATGAGCCCTCTGAATTTGGAATCATTTTATCAAAATTTTCAGAACAAGGATTTGCTATTTCTAAGGTGAATTTCTTTTTCATCATGTATCTTTTTAAGTTAAAATCTTTCACATACTATTTACTTATATAGAGTGCGTTTTGCATCGAAAGGTTGGGAAGAATAGAAAAAAAATCAGAATAAAAAAAGCGCTAATATTAAATTAGCGCTTTTTTATAATTTGAATTAAATTAACCTTTACTAAGTCATTATATTTCAAAATTCAATCTTTTTAGGTTATAGAAAGTTAAAACAATATTGATTAGAGAAGAAACTTAGTCGACTAAAATAAATTAAATCCGATGAACTGCACTTTTTATCCATTAACCATAAAAAAAGCCCCTTAAAAAAGGGGCTTTTAAAATTTATGCTTGTCCAGCTGGACCAAAATTAAGCGGAATTGGCGCTTGTTCCGTTTCTTTGATTTCGCCATGAGCGGCCTCAAATCTGTGGATGTTTTCACCTATAGCTCTCAATAATCTTTTAGCATGTTGCGGTGTCAAGACAATTCTTGACTTTACCTTGGCCTTAGGAATACCTGGCATAATGCTCACAAAATCTAAAACAAACTCAGATGATGAGTGATTAATAATCGCAAGATTAGAATAAATTCCTTCTGCGACAGTTTCGTCTAGCTCAATATTAATTTGCTCTTGTTGTTGTTTCGGATTACTCATAGTTTCCTAATTAATAAATGTATTCTTCTTTATTAGCCATCATTTCATTGTAATCATCTTTAGATCCTACGATTGTGTTATCGTATTCTCTCATACCTGTTCCGGCAGGGATTCTGTGTCCAACGATTACGTTTTCTTTTAATCCTTCTAGATCATCTACTTTACCAGCTACTGCAGCTTCGTTAAGTACTTTCGTTGTCTCCTGGAATGAAGCCGCAGAAATGAATGATTTAGTTTGTAACGAAGCTCTTGTAATACCTTGTAGAACTGGCGTTGCAGTTGCAGTAATTACATCTCTTGCTACAACAAGATTTTTATCTGTACGTTTCAATAATGAATTTTCATCACGTAACTCACGAGGTGTAATGATCTGACCTGGTTTTAATACTGAAGAATCTCCAGCATCTTCAACCACTTTCATACCGTATAATTTATCATTTTGAAGGATAAAGTCTTTAGTGTGGATCAATTGATCTTCTAAGAATAGAGTATCTCCTGGATCTTCAACTTTAACTTTACGCATCATTTGACGAATTACAACCTCGAAGTGTTTGTCATTGATTTTTACCCCTTGTAAACGGTAAACCTCTTGAATTTCATTTACCAAGTACTGTTGAACAGCAGCTGGTCCTTGAATTCTTAAGATATCATCTGGTGTAATTGCACCATCAGACAATGGAACTCCCGCTCTTACGAAGTCATTTTCTTGTACTAAGATTTGGCTTGAAAGTTTCACTAGATACTTTTTAACCTCACCAAATTTAGACTCGATAACGATCTCACGGTTACCTCTCTTAATTTTACCGAATGATACAACACCATCAATTTCAGATACAACTGCTGGGTTTGAAGGGTTACGAGCCTCAAGAAGCTCAGTAATTCTTGGTAAACCTCCCGTGATATCGCCTGCTTTAGAAGAACGACGTGGGATTTTTACTAATACTTTACCGGCTTTAATTTTCTCACCATTCTCAACCATTAAGTGTGCACCTACTGGTAAGTTGTATGAACGAATCAATTCACCTTCTTTACCATAAACTAATAAAGTTGGGATTAATTTTTTGTTTCTAGCCTCAGAAATTACTTTTTCTTGGAAACCAGTCTGCTCATCGATTTCAACCATGTATGATTGTCCTTGCTCTAAGTCTTCGTAAGCAATCTTACCTGTAAACTCAGAAACAATTACACCGTTATATGGATCCCATTTACAGATTACAGTTCCTTTAGTAACTACATCTCCATCATTTACAAAAATACTAGATCCGTAAGGAATGTTATGTGTATTTAAAACAATTCCTGTTCCTTCGTCAATTAATTTCAACTCAGTAGAACGTGATACAACGATATCAACTTCGTTACCTTCACTATCTTCACCTTTAACTGTTTTTAAATCTTCGATTTCAAGTCTACCGTTGAATCTTGTAACAATACTAGATTCTTCAGAGATACCTCCAGCAACCCCTCCAACGTGGAACGTACGAAGTGTCAACTGTGTACCTGGCTCTCCAATAGACTGAGCTGCAATAACTCCGACAGCTTCACCTCTTTGTGTCATCTTACCAGTAGCTAAGTTTCTACCGTAACATTTCGCACAAATACCTTTTAAAGCTTCACAAGTTAATGGAGATCTAACTTCAACTTTCTCAATTGGAGACGTTTCGATAGTCTTAACAATTGATTCCGTGATTTGCTCTCCAGATCTAACCATGATCTCGTTAGTAAGAGGATTAATAACGTCTTGTAATGCAACACGTCCTAAGATTCTCTCACCTAAAGATTCAACGATTTCCTCATTTTTCTTCAAGGCAGCAACTTCAACACCTCTTAAAGTTCCACAATCCTCGATGTTAACAATAACATCTTGAGAAACGTCATGAAGCCTTCTTGTCAAGTAACCAGCATCGGCTGTTTTAAGAGCCGTATCCGCAAGACCTTTACGAGCACCGTGAGTAGAAATGAAGTACTCAAGAATCGAAAGACCTTCCTTAAAGTTAGAAAGAATCGGGTTTTCAATAATCTCACCACCACCAGCAGTAGATTTTTTAGGCTTAGCCATCAAACCACGCATACCAGTTAACTGACGAATCTGCTCCTTAGAACCCCTCGCCCCAGAGTCAAGCATCATATATACAGAGTTGAAACCTTGCTGGTCTTCTCTAATATTTTTCATTGCTAACTCTGTTAACTGAGCATTTGCTGAAGTCCATACGTCAATAACTTGGTTGTAACGCTCGTTATTTGTAATAAGACCCATGTTATAGTTAGTTGAGATACCTTCAACTTGCTCTCTAGCATCTGCAATTAACTTCGTTTTTTGTTCTGGAATTCTAATATCACCTAAAGAGAATGATAAACCTCCTCTAAATGCGAATTTATACCCCATATCTTTCATATTATCCAAGAAAGCTGCCGTTGTAGGTACATCAGTCACACTTAAAATGTGTCCGATAATATCTCTAAGGTTTTTCTTAGTCAATACGTCATTGATATATCCAGCTGCTTCTGGTACTACTTCGTTAAATAATACACGCCCCGCAGTTGTCTGGATGATTTTGTACACTAACTCTCCGTTCTCATTAAAATCTTTTGCTCTAATTTTTACACGAGCATTCAATTCTAATCTTCCTTCGTTTAATGCAATGTTTACTTCTTCAGCAGAATAGAAAGTTAAATCCTGACCGATAATTTTGTGATCTTCTGTAGAAATACGTTCTTTGGTCATATAGTATAGACCCAAGACCATGTCCTGAGAAGGTACAGTAATTGGAGCACCATTTGCAGGGTTCAAGATATTGTGAGAAGCCAACATTAACAATTGCGCCTCTAAAATAGCCTCTGGTCCTAATGGTAAGTGAACCGCCATCTGGTCACCATCGAAATCGGCGTTGAAAGCCGTACATACTAATGGGTGTAACTGGATCGCTTTTCCTTCAATTAATTTTGGCTGGAATGCCTGAATACCAAGTCTGTGCAAAGTAGGAGCACGGTTAAGTAATACTGGGTGTCCTTTAATTACATTTTCAAGGATATCCCAAACTACAGGCTCTTTTTTGTCAATGATTTTCTTAGCAGATTTTACTGTTTTTACAATACCTCTTTCGATCAATTTACGGATAACGAATGGTTTGTACAACTCAGAAGCCATATCTTTTGGCAATCCGCACTCATATAATTTTAACTCTGGACCAACGACGATTACCGAACGAGCAGAATAATCCACACGTTTTCCTAAAAGGTTTTGACGGAAACGTCCTTGTTTACCTTTTAATGAGTCAGATAATGATTTTAATGGTCTGTTAGATTCTGTTTTAACAGCAGAAGCTTTACGAGTGTTATCGAATAATGAATCTACAGATTCTTGCAACATACGTTTCTCGTTTCTTAAGATAACTTCTGGAGCTTTAATCTCCATTAATCTTTTCAAACGGTTGTTACGGATGATTACACGACGGTATAAGTCGTTCAAATCTGAAGTTGCAAAACGACCTCCATCAAGTGGCACAAGCGGACGTAATTCTGGCGGGATAACTGGAACCACTTTCATAATCATCCATTCTGGACGGTTTTCGCGGTTTTCGTTAGACTCACGGAAAGATTCAACAACTTGTAATCTTTTTAAAGCCTCAGTTTTTCTTTGTTTAGAAGTCTCGTTGTTAGCGCTGTGTCTTAATTCATAAGATAAAGCATCTAGGTCAATACGAGCTAATAAATCCATAATACACTCTGCCCCCATTTTGGCAACAAATTTATTAGGATCTAAATCGTCTAAATATTGGTTTTCTTGCGGAAGAGTATCTAAAATGTTTAAGTATTCTTCTTCAGTTAAGAAATCTAATCTTTGTAATGATTCTCCATCTGCATTTTTAGCAATACCTGGCTGAATTACTACGTATCTTTCGTAGTAAATGATCATATCTAATTTCTTAGATGGAAGACCAAGGATATAACCAATTTTGTTTGGAAGAGAACGGAAGTACCAGATGTGAGCAATTGGCACCACAAGGTTGATGTGTCCTACTCTATCACGACGTACTTTCTTCTCAGTAACTTCAACACCACAACGGTCACAGATGATACCTTTGTAACGAATTCTTTTATACTTACCACAAGCACATTCGAAATCTTTTACTGGTCCGAAGATTCTTTCGCAGAAAAGTCCGTCACGCTCTGGTTTGTGAGTTCTATAGTTGATTGTTTCTGGCTTTAAAACCTCTCCTCTTGATTCTTTCAAGATAGATTCTGGTGAAGCCAATCCAATAGAGATTTTATTAAATCTTTTTACTGGATTCTTATCTTTATTGTTTCTATTATTCATCATAGTTTTTACTATTGATTTACTGCTGTTAAAAATTGATTTTAGATTTCATAATCTCCATCTTTCAAAAATTGCTTCCAAAAGAGTTAAATCATCGCGCTTACCTCGGTTTACTTCTCTAAACCTCAAACTCTTATTTGAAGTGCTAGTTATAAAATGCCCTGCATTATTATAAAAAATCGGAACGGGTTACGGGTATAAATCTTAAAAACTTTAATATTATTAGTAATAGTCAGCAGTCTCAGTTTTCAGCGATAACTGAATACTGAAACTGTGACTCAAAACTTTTATTATTCTTCCAAACGAAGATCTAATCCTAGACCTTTCAATTCGTGCATTAATACATTGAATGATTCTGGTAAACCTGGTTCTGGCATAGTTTCACCCTTAACGATAGCCTCGTAAGTTTTAGCTCTACCAATAACGTCATCAGACTTAACAGTTAAGATCTCACGTAGTGTACTAGAAGCTCCATAAGCCTCAAGTGCCCAAACCTCCATCTCTCCAAAACGCTGACCTCCAAATTGAGCTTTACCTCCAAGTGGCTGTTGCGTAATCAATGAGTATGGTCCAATAGAACGTGCGTGCATCTTATCATCAACCATGTGTCCTAATTTAAGCATGTAAATTACACCCACAGTCGCTTTTTGTGCAAAACGCTCTCCAGTACCACCATCATATAGGTAAGTATGTCCGAAACGCGGTACTCCAGCTTCATCAGTCAAAGCATTGATTTCGTCAAGAGAAGCTCCGTCGAAGATTGGAGTAGCAAATTTTCTACCCAAGTTCATGCCAGCCCATCCTAATACTGTTTCATAAATCTGACCAATGTTCATACGTGAAGGTACCCCAAGTGGATTCAATACGATATCTACTGGTGTTCCATCTTCTAAGAAAGGCATATCTTCATGACGAACGATTCTAGCAACAATACCTTTGTTACCGTGACGACCCGCCATTTTATCACCCACTTTTAACTTACGTTTTTTAGCAATGTAAATCTTAGCTAATTTCAAAATTCCAGATGGTAATTCATCTCCAACTGTAATAGTAAATTTCTCTCTTCTTAAAGCTCCTTGTAAGTCGTTCAGCTTAATTTTATAGTTATGAATCAAATCATTAACCATTTTATTTGTAGCGTCATCAGCAACCCACTGACCTTTGCTTAAGTGAGCAAAATCCTCTACTGCGTAAAGCATTTTTTGAGTATATTTTTTACCTTTTGGTAAAACTTCTTCACCCAAATCATTCATTACACCTTGAGATGTTTTTCCGTTAACGATCAAGAATAATTTCTCTACTAATCTGTCTTTTAATTCAACAAATTTAGTTTCGAATTCCATTTCTAAAGCGCCTAAAGCATCTTTATCTTGAGTACGTTTACGTTTATCTTTTACGGCTCTTGCAAATAATTTTTTGTCAAGAACTACACCATGTAAAGATGGAGAAGCTTTTAATGAAGCATCTTTCACATCACCAGCTTTATCCCCGAAGATTGCACGAAGCAATTTCTCCTCTGGAGTTGGATCTGATTCTCCTTTTGGTGTAATTTTTCCGATCAAAATGTCGCCAGGCTTAACCTCTGCTCCAATTCTGATCATACCGTTTTCATCTAAATCTTTAGTAGCTTCTTCAGAAACGTTAGGAATATCGTTTGTTAACTCTTCATTTCCTAACTTAGTATCTCTAACCTCTAATGAATAATCATCAACGTGAATAGATGTAAAAATATCATCACGAACTACTTTCTCAGAAATTACAATCGCATCCTCGAAGTTGTACCCTTTCCATGGCATGAACGCAACTTTTAAGTTTCTACCTAAAGCTAATTCTCCATTTTGAGTAGCATATCCTTCTGATAGTACTTGTCCAGGAACAACTCTGTCACCTCTTCTTACGATTGGCTTCAAGTTGATACTTGTACCTTGGTTGGTTTTTCTGAATTTAATTAAGTTGTACGTTTTCTCATCAGCATCAAAACTTACCATTCTCTCGTCTTCTGTACGATCGTATTTAATAGTAATGATGTTAGCATCAACGTATTCAACAGTACCATGCCCTTCAGCATTGATCAATACTCTTGAATCTGAAGCTACCTGACGCTCTAAACCTGTACCAACAATCGGTGCTTCAGGACGGATCAAAGGAACTGCCTGACGCATCATGTTTGATCCCATCAACGCACGGTTCGCATCATCATGCTCCAAGAATGGAATCAAAGATGCAGAAATCGAAGCGATCTGGTTAGGAGCAACGTCTGTATAATGTACTGAACTTGGTTCAACAACTGGGAAGTCACCCTCTTCACGAGCAATAACATTACTAGCTGTAATTTTACCAGAAGCATCCATTTCAATGTTTGCCTGAGCAATCATTTTTCCTTCTTCTTCTTCAGCACTTAAATAAATTGGTGCGCTTTCTAAATCAACAACACCATCTGTTACTTTACGGTATGGAGTTTCAATGAATCCCATTCCGTTAACTTTTGCATAAACACCAAGAGATGAAATCAAACCAATGTTTGGTCCCTCAGGAGTTTCAATCGGACATAAACGACCATAGTGAGTATAGTGAACGTCACGAACCTCGAAACCAGCTCTCTCTCTCGAAAGTCCACCTGGCCCAAGTGCAGAAAGTCTTCTTTTGTGTGTAATCTCAGCTAATGGATTGGTTTGATCCATAAATTGAGATAACTGGTTAGTACCAAAGAAAGAGTTGATAACTGATGATAATGTTTTAGCATTAATCAAATCAATTGGTGTAAACACCTCGTTATCTCTAACGTTCATTCTCTCACGAATAGTTCTAGCCATACGTGCTAAACCAACACCGAATTGTTGAGACAATTGTTCACCAACTGTTCTAACACGACGGTTTGATAAGTGATCAATATCATCAATCTCTGCTTTAGAGTTGATCAACTCGATCAAATATTTAACGATTGTAATGATATCCTCTTTAGTAAGCACTTGCTTATCCATAGGGATATCTAAATCTAATTTTTTGTTCATTCTATAACGACCAACTTCACCTAAGTTATAACGTTGGTCAGAGAAGAACAATTTATCTATAATACCACGAGCAGTCTCCTCATCAGGCGGTTCAGCGTTACGCAACTGACGGTAGATGTGCTCTACAGCTTCTTTTTCAGAGTTAGTTGGATCTTTTTGTAACGTGTTGTGGATGATAGCATAATCTGCTTGATTGTTATCCTCTTTGTGTAACAAAATAGATTTTACATTAGAATCGATGATCTCTTCAACATTATCTTTGTCTATAATAGTATCACGATCAAGGATGATTTCGTTACGCTCGATAGAAACTACCTCTCCAGTATCCTCATCTACGAAATCCTCGTGCCATGTGTTCAAAACACGCGCAGCAAGTCTTCTTCCAATATATTTCTTAATTCCTGTTTTAGATACTTTAATTTCTTCTGCTAAGTCAAAAATCTCTAAGATATCCTTATCTCTTTCGAAACCGATAGCACGGAATAAAGTTGTTACAGGTAATTTTTTCTTTCTATCGATATACGCGTACATTACGCTGTTAATATCAGTAGAGAATTCTATCCAAGATCCTTTAAAAGGAATTACTCTCGCAGAATAAAGTTTAGTTCCATTTGCGTGGAATGACTGTCCAAAGAAAACCCCTGGAGAACGGTGTAATTGAGATACTACAACACGCTCGGCACCATTAATAACAAAAGTACCACTAGGAGTCATGTAAGGAATTGTTCCAAGATAAACGTCTTGTACAATTGTTTCAAAATCTTCGTGTTCTGGATCTGTACAGTATAGTTTTAACCTAGCTTTTAAAGGCACACTATAAGTAAGACCTCTCTCTATACATTCTTGAATTGTATAACGTGGCGGATCAACAAAATAATCTAGGAATTCCAATACAAAGTTATTTCTTGTATCTGTAATTGGGAAGTTTTCCATGAAGGTATTGTATAACCCTTCGTTGCCTCTTTCGTCAGATTTCGTTTCTAATTGAAAGAAATCTTTAAAAGATTTAACCTGAACATCCAAGAAGTCCGGATAGTCAGGGATATTTTTTGTAGAGGCAAAATTCAATCTTTCAGTCTGATTTGTTATCATCAATGGACAAAATTTTGATTAAAAAAAAGTAATTTATTTTTGTGTAAATACACATTGTTTAATCTATACTTTCTTATTATAATCAATACATCTTTAAAAATAGGGCCGCAAAAATGGGCTCAATTTTCTTTCTTCGTATTGATCAAAAACTTTTTCGTATTTTAAACTATGGGATAATAAAATTTGATAATATTTTATTATACGAAAAATGGTTTAGGCCTTTGAGTGTTAACTCAAGACCTAAACCTAGTTCTTAAACTGAGTTTAATTATTTAAGCTCAACAGTAGCTCCAGCCTCTTCTAAAGATTTTTTAAGACCTTCAGCCTCTTCTTTAGAAACACCTTCTTTAACGTTGCTTGGTGCACCGTCTACTACATCTTTAGCTTCTTTAAGACCTAAACCAGTTAATTCTTTAACTAATTTTACAACAGCTAATTTAGAAGCTCCTGCATCTTTCAATACAACTGTAAATTCAGTTTGTGCTTCTTCAGCAGCACCGTCTCCTCCACCAGCAGCAACTACTACAGCAGCAGCAGCAGGCTCGATTCCGTACTCATCTTTTAATATTGTTGCTAATTCGTTAACTTCTTTAACTGTTAAGTTAACTAATTGTTCTGCGAATTGTTTCAAATCTGCCATTTTTTCTATCGTTTAAAATGATTTGTGTAAAAATATAATTTAATTATTGTGCGCTAATTAAGCAGCAAGGAAGCAAGCCTCCCTACATTATTACTCTGCTCCTTCTTCGCTTCCAGCGAATTTGTTTTGTAAAGCAGAAATAATTCTTTGAGCTGGAGATTGTAATAATCCAATGATTTCCCCGATAAGCTCTTCTTTAGATTTAATTGTAGCTAATGTATCTAATTGGTTATCCCCAATATATACTTCAGAATTGATGTAAGCTCCTTTTAAAACTGGTTTATCAGATTTCTTACGGAAATCTTTGATAATTTTTCCAGGTGCATTAGCAACATCAGAAATGAAGATAGCACTATTACCTGATAAAACTGTAGGTAAATCACCATAATCATTAGAAGAAGCTTCCATTGCTTTTGCAAGCAAAGTGTTTTTTACAACCTCTAATTTGATACCTGCTTTGAAACAAGCTCTACGTAAGCTTGAAGTTGTCTCTGCGTTTAAACCAGAAATATCAGAAATGTAAATGATATTTGTACCAGCTAACTGCGCAGTTAAATTTTCAATCGCGATTGATTTTTCTTCTCTAGTCATACTAAAAATTTTTAACTACCAATTATACTGCTTTTGGGTCTAATGCGATAGCAGGACTCATTGTGCTTGTAAGGTGAATACCTTTAATGTATGTACCTTTAGCAGCAGTTGGTTTAAGTTTTATTAATGTTTGAATAATTTCGTGTGCGTTCTCAACGATTTGCTCAGCTCCGAAAGAAACTTTACCAATACCAGCGTGAACGATACCAGTTTTATCAACTTTAAAGTCAATTTTACCAGCTTTAACTTCTTGAACAGCTTTAGCAACATCCATAGTTACAGTACCTGTTTTAGGGTTTGGCATTAAACCTCTAGGTCCTAAAATACGACCTAATGGACCTAATTTACCCATAACAGCAGGCATAGTAATGATCACATCAACATCTGTCCAACCGTCTTTAATTTTTTGTAAGTAATCGTCAAGACCAACGTGATCTGCTCCAGCTTCTCTTGCTTCAGCTTCTTTATCTGGAGTAACCAATGCTAATACTTTAACGTCTTTTCCTGTTCCGTGAGGTAAAGTAACTACACCTCTAACCATTTGATTCGCTTTTCTTGGATCAACACCCAAACGAACTGCGATATCAACAGACTCATCAAATTTTGCAGAAGCAACAACTTTAATTAATGCAGCAGCATCTTTTAAAGAGTATAATTTGTTCTTTTCAATTTTTGAAGCAGCCTCTTTTTGCTTTTTTGTTAATTTTGCCATTTCTTTTTCTTAATTAAAAAGGAGCATCTCCTGATACAGTTATACCCATAGATCTAGCTGTTCCAGCAACCATACTCATAGCTTTCTCGATTGTGAAAGCGTTTAAGTCTGGCATTTTGTCTTCAGCAATAGTTCTAATTTGTTCCCAAGTAACGCTAGCTACTTTTTTACGATTAGGCTCACCAGAACCAGATTTTAGCTTCGCAGCTTCCATTAACTGAACTGCTGCTGGAGGAGTCTTAACAACAAAATCAAATGATTTGTCTTTGTACACAGTGATTTGCACTGGACAAATTTTGCCAGGTTTATCTTGAGTTCTAGCATTAAATTGCTTACAAAACTCCATGATGTTAACCCCAGCAGCTCCTAAAGCAGGTCCAACCGGTGGCGACGGGTTCGCAGCACCTCCCTTAACTTGTAGTTTAACTACCTTACTAATTTCTTTAGCCATTTTTAAAAAATTTAACACTGTAATCTATGGAAGCGATTACAATGGTTTATTATAGTGTAACAAAAAATTATACTTTTTCTACTTGCATAAAGCTTAATTCTAATGGAGTTTTTCTTCCGAAAATCTTAACCATTACTTCAAGCTTACGCTTCTCTTCATTGATTTTTTCAACAGATCCATTAAATCCATTGAAAGGTCCATCAATAACCTTAACCGTTTCACCAACACTAAATGGAATAGAACGAGTGTCTGTATTAACAGCCAATTCATCCACTTTACCTAACATACGGTTTACTTCAGAAAGTCTCAAAGGAACTGGTTCTCCACCTTTAGTCTCTCCTAAAAATCCAATAACACTAGTAATTGACTTAATAATATGAGGAATCTCACCAACCAAGTTAGCTTCGATCATAACATATCCAGGAAAATACACTTTATCCTTAGATGATTTTTTCCCATCTTTTACAGTAACTACTTTTTCAGTAGGAACTAAAACCTGAGAAACATAATCCTCCATACCTAATCTCGCAATCTCAGTCTCGATATAAGCTTTCACTTTATTTTCTTGACCACTAACCGCTCTAACTACGTACCATTTTTTCACATTATTATCTGCCATCACAAAAAAATTATCCTTTTAACCAGTTAAAAAATCCAGCCAAAGCTTTTGCAAAAAATTCGTCTACTCCCCAAGTTGCCAAAGCGAATAAAATCGAAAATACAGCCACAACAATTGTCAATTTTTGTACTTCAGCCCAAGCTGGCCAAGTAACATTTGACTTTAACTCTTCGAAAGCCTCTGATAAATAATTAGTAACTTTTGTCATTTGATATATTTTTTATTGCACGGGCGGAGGGATTCGAACCCCCATCAACGGTTTTGGAGACCGCTATTCTACCCTTGAACTACGCCCGTAATTAAAGCCAGTGATTAAAAAATAATCACTGGCTTCTTATTTATTTTAATAGAATTACTCTACGATTTCAGTAACTTGACCAGCACCAACTGTTCTACCACCTTCACGGATAGCGAAACGTAAACCTACGTTCATAGCGATTGGGCTTAATAAAGCAACCTCAATAGTTAAGTTATCACCTGGCATTACCATCTCTACACCTGCTGGTAAAGTAATAACTCCTGTTACGTCAGTTGTACGTACGTAGAACTGTGGACGGTAGTTATTGTGGAATGGAGTGTGACGTCCACCTTCTTCTTTTTTCAAGATATAAACCTCAGCTTTGAATTTAGAGTGTGGCTTTACTGAACCTGGCTTAATGATAACCATACCTCTTTTGATGTCTGATTTATCAATACCTCTTAACAATAAACCTACGTTATCTCCAGCTTCACCTCTATCAAGGATTTTACGGAACATCTCAACTCCTGTAATAGTAGAAGTTAATTTTTCAGCTCCCATACCAATGATTTCAACAGGATCTCCAGTATTAGCAACTCCAGTTTCGATACGACCTGTAGCAACAGTTCCACGACCTGTAATTGTAAATACGTCCTCAACTGGCATCAAGAATGGTTTAGCTACGTCACGTACTGGCTCTTCGATCCAGTTGTCAACAGCCTCCATTAATTCGATAATTTTAGGTACCCAGTTTGGATCATTGTTTAATCCTCCTAAAGCAGAACCTTGAACTACAGGACCATTATCTCCATCATATTCGTAGAAAGATAATAAATCTCTAATTTCCATTTCAACAAGCTCTAACAACTCAGCATCATCAACCATATCCACTTTGTTCATGAAAACAACGATTCTTGGAATACCAACCTGACGTCCTAAAAGGATGTGCTCACGAGTTTGTGGCATTGGACCATCTGTAGCAGCAACTACTAAGATAGCTCCGTCCATTTGAGCAGCTCCAGTAACCATGTTCTTTACGTAATCCGCGTGACCTGGACAGTCAACGTGAGCGTAGTGACGGTTAGCTGTTTCATACTCTACGTGAGATGTATTGATAGTAATACCTCTTTCTTTCTCCTCTGGAGCGTTATCGATTTGATCAAACGACTTTGCTTGACAGTAACCAGCATCTGACAATACTTTTGTAATTGCAGCAGTTAATGTAGTTTTTCCGTGATCTACGTGTCCAATTGTACCTATGTTTAAGTGCGGTTTGGAACGATTAAAATTCTCCTTTGCCATTTTACTTAATTTTTAATCTTAGTTATATATTAATTTTCAATTTCCTACTTACTTGAGCCAATGTCGGGATTTGAACCCGAGACCTCTTCCTTACCAAGGAAGCACTCTACCCCTGAGCTACACCGGCAGAGAGTTCTGATTTTAGATTCCTGAATTTAGATCTTAGATTTTTAAAAATCTAAAACCCAAAACCTTAACCTCTTTTT
>NZ_FMVC01000008.1:60299-198274 GCF_900101855.1 Flavobacterium anhuiense | reverse complement strand
AAGCTGCCGGAATGTCTAAGAGCGTTTTTCGCCGTTGCGGGTGCAAAAGTAGAACCTTTTTCCGCTTTTCCAACACTTTTCCCAGACTTTTTTCAATCTTTTTTCAAGTTATTTCTTAACTGTCTCATAACAGACGCTTTACATTTTGGATGTTTTTCACCGAGCGTAAGGTTTTTCCTGATTCGGCTGGCATTTTCTCATTTTATCGCGTTTTCCGATATCCGATTTTAATGGATCTTCAGCCTTTGGCGCCTTTTTCAGGCGTTTTTTCATCTTTCCCGAATCTTCCATTTTCCGAAATGCCTCTCCTGAAACCGCATCCATAGCCCCGATAGGAGCGGAAATCCTTTTTATGGCGGGGTTCGCCATAAAAAGATTGCAGCGGATAGCGGGAAACAGCTCCTTATCAACAGCAAAACTGCAATGGTGAAATTCCAAATTGCAAAACTGGATGCGCTTCACTCCGCTCAGTCTGATAAAAAACACTTATATAATATTATAGATAAAAAGACAAATCCGACAGGTTTACCTGTCGGATTACATATGCTTAGCTTTATTATCTAATCGAAGCGAATGGCTTTTACTGGAGATATCTTCGTAATTATATATGAAGGAATTAATAACACCAAAAAACAAACAGTAATAGTAAGTAAGTTTAATAGGAGAATATAAATCCAATTTAGATAGACTGGAGCTTGATTGACATAATAATTTTCAGGATTGAGCTGGATTACTCCAAATTGCTGTTGGATTAAAAGAATTAAAATACCTATTAGGTTTCCCCAGAACAACCCTCGTAGAATTAAGTAAAAGGCATTATACAAAAATATTTTACGGACTGACCAGTTATTTGCCCCCATCGACTTTAGAATTCCTATCATCTGCGTTCTTTCTAAAATAAGCACCAAGAGCGCCACTACCATATTAATTGTCGCCACCAAAATCATAACCCCTAAAATGATGACGATATTAAAATCAAACAATTGAAGCCAATCAAAAATATAACTGTATTTTTCTACAATGGTTTTTGTATCGAGATTAGAGGAAGTTGATTCGTAAACTTTATTTCCTACAGCTTTAATTTCATTAAAATCTTTAACAAAAATCTCAAATGCCCCAATTTGATCTTCATTCCATTTATTGATTCTCTGAATATGTCGAATGTCACCAATTATATAAGTAGCATCAAAATCTTGAAAACCTGAATTAAATATAGCCGCAATTTTAAATCGGCGACTATTTGGAAGCTTTCCTTGTTCTTCTTTTATAAAAAAGGTATTGAATTGGTCTCCTATTTTCAAATTTAAACGATCTGCCAAAAATCTTGAAATAATAACATCTTCATTTAATGCTTTAGTAAAATCTGGCAATTTACCTTCTACAATATATTCCTTAATGTTGTTCCAATCGTAATCAGCACCAACTCCTTTGAAAATGATTCCTTCGAATGCATTTTCTGTTCTAATAATTCCTGCTTTACTTGCGACTGCCTGAATATGGCTAACTTCTGGAACTGATTTAAAATTGGGATAGAAATCTTGTTTCTTCGAAATTGGAACTGTTGTAACTTCTGAATTATTATTATCATAATTAGAAATTATAATCTGACCATTGAATGCCGAAACTTTCTCACGAATCTTTTTCTGCAAACCTATTCCTGTCGCTACCGAAACTATCATCATAATAATCCCGATCGCTATGGCAGAAATAGCAATTTTTATAATGGGCGCCGAAATACTGCTTTTGTAATCTTTTGCAGCAATAAGTCTTTTGGCTATAAAATATTCTAAATTCAAGTTATAAGTTATTTAAATTATTCCTTTCTCAAAAGTACGCCTTAAAAAAGGAAATTTGAGATGTTCTTGTAACAATTGCCAGTTTTGATTTATAAAGGCAATTTCTTTTTCATTTCTTCCACTATATTATATGCTGCTGGACAAATTTCAACGTTTTTCAAAGTTAAGTTTGAAATCTGATAAAATTTGTTTCGATCTGTATGAGGAAACTCTCGACAGGCTTTCGGACGAACATCATAAATCATACAATAGTTTTCATTATCCAAAAAAGTACAGGGAACACTTTTCAAAACATAATCTTTGTCTTCATCAATTCGCAAATACTGATCAATAAATTGTTGTGGCTTTTGTCTAAAATGTTTTGAAATCCTCTCGATATCTGCCAGAGTAAATAATGGCCCCGTTGTTTTACAGCAATTAGCACATTTTAAGCAATCCGTTTTCTTAAATTCAGCATCGTGCAAATCCTGCATAATGTAATCTAAATTTTTTGGCGGTTTCTTTTTAAGCTTATCGAAATACTTTTTATTCTCGTTATGCTTATCTTTGGCTAACTTACTTAAGTTATTTAAAATCTGTTTCAAGTTTAATATTTAAAGTTGATTTGCAAAATTAAACAACTTTGACTTGAAACCTTAAACTTTGAACTAAAACAATGAAAGATCTTTTTGGGAAAGCAATATTTGATTTTTACACCAAAAATTCACCTGAAGACATTATCACCGAAACTTCGATTTCTGAAGAAGACGAAATGAGTGTTGAATATCTTTTCCGCACTTATAATGAGATGCCTAAAATTGAGCAAAAGGCTTTGCAATTGGCTAAAGGAAAAATATTAGATGTAGGATGTGGCGCAGGAAGTCACGCTTTATCATTGCAAAATGAACGCAGTTTAGATGTAACTGCCATTGACATTTCAGAAAAAGCGGTTGAAACCTGTCGTCTTAGAGGTATAAAAAATGCTAAGGTTGAAAATATTCTAGATTTTGAAGGAGAAAAATTTGACACAATCCTGCTTTTAATGAACGGAACAGGGATTTTTGGCCAGCTAAAAAACTGCAACAAATATTTATCTAAATTAAAATCCCTTTTAAATCCTGGTGGACAAATTTTAATTGACAGTTCTGACATCATTTATATGTTTGATGAAGATGAAGACGGTGGCAAATGGATTCCGTCTGAAAATGATTATTATGGCGAACTCGTTTTTAACATTAGCTATAAAGGAGAAAAAGAAGAACCTTTTGACTGGTTGTATTTGGATTATAATACGCTTCAAAATGCAGCAATCGCAAATGGTTTAAACTGTGAGCTTATTCTTGAAGGCGAACATTACGACTATTTAGCCAAACTTTCCATTTAAAACAAACCATAAAACCATGAATGAACTAGATTTAGAAAAATTAAAATATCCGATTGGAAAATTTACAGCTCCAGAGCAATATTCTGCAGAATATATTTCTGAAAAAATCAAAGAAATTGAAAATCTCCCTGAAAAACTCACAAAAGAAACAATTCATTTAACCGACGAACAACTGGATACTCCTTATAGACCTGGTGGATGGACAGTAAGACAAGTTATTCATCATTGTGCCGAAAGCCATATGAATTGTTACGTTCGCCTAAAATGGGCTTTGACAGAAAACAATCCCGTAATTAAGCCTTATGACGAAGTGCTTTGGTCTGAATTAAGCGACAATCTGACAATGCCAATCCAACCAACCCTAGATTTACTGAAAGGACTTCATTTCAGATTGGGCTATATAATGCGTAGTTTATCAACATCTGATTTAGAAAAAACTTTTATACATCCTTCTGATAATTCAGAAATTAAAATCAAAAGAATGATCGGAATGTATGCTTGGCACGGAAAACATCATTTAGCACACATTACCGCTTTGAAAAATTATAAAAATTGGAAATAATAAAATGTGTTTACTTTTTACACAGCTTGTATACTTCCATAAAACAGAAAATCTCTTCACTTGAAGAGATTTTCTGTTTTATGGAATATTAAGATATTTATGCGTTTGCAATGAAACTCTCCATTTTGGATTATTCATAACATAATCAACAATAAGTGGAGTCATCTCTTCCTTTTTGCTCCATTCTGGCTGAAGGAATAAAATTGCATTATCGTTTACTAATTCTGCTTGTTCTTCGGCAAAAATAAAATCGTGCTTATTGTAAATAATCACTTTTAACTCGTGAGCATTGTCATACACTGTCTGCGTTGGAAGCTTATTCTTTTTTGGTGAAAGACAAATCCAATCCCAAGTTCCAGATAATGGAAATGCACCAGAAGTTTCAATATGCACTTTTAAATTTTTCTCTTTTAAACGTTCTGTCAAAAGCGTCATATCCCAAGACAAAGGTTCTCCACCAGTTACAACAACCGTATCAGCGTATTTTGCAGCATTTTCAACAATTAAATCTACTTTCGTTGGAGGATGAATCTCGGCATTCCAGCTTTCTTTCACATCGCACCAATGACATCCCACATCACATCCACCAATTCTAATAAAGTAAGCCGCTCTTCCTGTATGCGAACCCTCTCCCTGAATGGTATAAAATTCTTCCATCAAAGGAAGCATTGCTCCTTTATTTACTTCTAATTGTATTTCTTTCGGTAACATTATATTATTTTAAGAGTGCAAAGATAGTCAATAATATACGGAACAAAAAAAACCGATAGTTTATTGAACTACCGGTTTCTATTATTTATAAAAATCTATATTATTTTAAAGATTTTATAGACTGTGTCGCATATGAATTTGCTGGATCTAAAACTAAAGTTTTATTGAAATATTCAACAGCTTTAGCTTTGTCTGTATTAGCATAAGCAGCACCAATACTGTTGTAAGCTTCAATAATTTTCTTTGCTACAGCTGGTTTCGCCACTTCTTCAGGACCTTTTGCTGTAATTTTAGTAACATACTCTTCGTAGTTTTTAATGATCAAATCATCTTTGTCTAACAAAGAGTTGATTCTTGCTTTATACAAGTAAGCTTCATCGTAATTAGGAGCTGTAGTTAAAATTTTGTCAAAAGCTGCATCTGCTTTTCCTAAAGCTACAGCATCACGGCTTTCTTTTGGTTTACTAGCGTTACCGTAGTATAAAGAAATTCCATAATAAACACTGTCATCTAAGTAATTTTTAGACTCTGGGTTACTTGCTCCAAGTTCAAAGATAGCAGCTGCTTGTGCATATTGTTTTTTACCGAATAATTCTTTTCCAAAGTCCGCAAATTCTTCAACTACTAAAGGCTCTAATTCAACAGCTTTTTTGATATCAGCTAAACCTGCATCAAAAGCAGCTTGATTTATTGTACCATCAGCAGCTGTTCCTTTTTTAATTTTAGCCAATCCTAAGTAGTAGTAATCTCTACCAATAATTTTGTTTCCTGGCGCTTTGATATAATCTTCTATAGATTTAATTGCTACATCAACATTACCATTTTCGTAAGCCGCATAACCTAAATATCTGTAAATTCTAGGATTTACTTTATCTTGAGCAATCATTTTGTTTGCAACAGTTTCTAGCTGTTTGTAATCTTTTACCAAGATTAAGAAATCTGCATGACGCATTTTAGAATCAAGCGAGTAATCTGTCAAACTTAAATACTTCTCATAGTTTGTAATTGCATTTTGCAAATTAACTTTAGCAGTAGAAGGTTTATTTCTAGCCCATTTGTAATATGTCTCAGCTAATTCTCTGTAAACTGGCCCATAATTAGCATCTAATGCGATAACTTCATTGAATGATTTAATTGCTTCATCATAAGATTTAGCCCCTTTTAATAAGACACCTAACTGCATTTTTGCTCTCAATAAAGTATTGTCAGCAGTAAATGCATCACGGTATGATTTGTAAGCATCATTTTGATTGTTTGCTCCATAGTATGCGTCTCCAATTGCTAATAATGCTTGTGCATTCTGAGGATCAACTAATAAAGCGCGTTTTAAAACTTCAATAGCATTTTTATAATCTGGATTTTCAGAGTTCATATATGCTCTAGCGATATAAATAAATTCATTTATATCTTTTTTTCTCATGTCTTTAGTAGCTAAAGCAAAATTTGCTTGAGCAGCTGCAGTGTTTTTTGTATCAAGATCTAATTGACCTAAACCAATATAGTTTAAGTTTTTCTTATCTGAAGCCTGCAATCCGTTATTGTAATAGATTTTTGCAGAGTCAACAACAGATTGGTTTAAATAAACATTCCCTAGCACAAAATTAGCTTCACCATCAGATGGTTTTGCTTTAATAATTGATTTAAGTATGTTTTTTGCTTTATCAAATTGTTCAGCGTCAATTGCCTTCTTTGCTTGGTTGATGTCTTGCGCTTTTGCCGCAGTGGCCGAGGCAACTAATGCAAGACTAAAAATTTTAAATTTATTCATCTTTATCGTAATTAATTTATTCTTTATCTTTTATAATTTCACTTCTAATTTTCAGCTTACGCCCTGGAGTTTTATATGGCAGTAAACCTGATTTCAATACTATACGCTGTCCAATATCTCCAGCTATGAATGAAGCAAACCCCATTCCAAGCCCAGAATAACCTTGACAATTGATAATAAACAAATCACGTGCCAAAGGATATTTATCTAATGCCAAGTCCGTTTGTGTAGGGCTATAGTAATTATTACTATTTAATCCTTTTACACTTAAAACATTTATTCTTTTAATTGTTTCTGTCATGTCTGGTGTTGGCTGGTATAGCCAATTTACTCCAATAACACCAATCATTCCATCATTTTCAGAAACAAATTTTATTACTTCGTTGTTTGTTTTAAAAGAGAAAACGCCAGCTTTTGGAACTTCATTTACCTTAGCTAATTCTTTCATGTAGCGAACAGTACTTGAATTAGGATTATCAAAAACGAGTCCTTTAATCTTACCATCCGGTTTTCCCTGAATAAAATCGATTACACTTTTCAACGCAATAAGAGTATCATTATTGCTTTTGTTTGAAATAAAAGCAACTGCATCACGTGCAAAAGGCGTCACTCTAGGATTAATTTTGCTTTTTTCAAAACGAGTCTTCTCTTGTGGAGTCAGATCTCGAGTTGTGATGACAACTTTAGCTTTTTGATTTAATAAATCATTAATTACTTCAGCTTCTGATTTTGGCTTTACTGTAATTTTTGCATCATAGTAAGTTCCTTCAAAAACAGCAACCTGATCGTCTACGATTTGTTTTACAGTTTCATCAACTGTAATATCGAGTGATCCTTTTAAAATGGTTTCTTTTTCAGCTTCATTTTTGCTTTTTTGGTTGCACATCGCAAACAAAAAGACAAAAACCATCAAACCTAAAACCTTACTATATTTCAACATAATTATTCTTTTGAATTAATTAATCTTAAAAATCTTATTCCAGAATATACAATTAGTAAACCTCCAAATGCATATCTGTATTTAGGTTCCATATTCAATGGGAGTTTTTCCCAAAACATAATCATTAAACCGAGTACAAGATATATTAAAAAAAAGAGTATTCCTAAAACAAGAAGAAATCGCTCTTTGAGCGATTTCTTCTGAATATTATTAAGCATATCTTTTAACATTATTCTGCAGATTGAATAGTAATAGGAAGAGAATATAATACCCTAACTTTTTTACCATTTTGCTCGCCGGGAGTCCATTTTGGACATTTCTTAAGAACACGAATTGCTTCTGCTCCTGTTCCGTAACCGATATCTCTTAAAACTTTAATATCTGTTAACGACCCGTCTTTTTCAACTACAAACGTAACGTAAACTTTACCTTTTAAACCTTCTTCTTCTGGAGTTTTGTAGTTGTTTCCTACGAATTTGTAGAATTTATCAATACCTCCTGGGAAATCTGGTTTTACTTCGATACCAGCTGTGTTGTATACAGTGTTATCTTCTTGAACCACCTCTGCTACTGGTCCTTTACCAACTGGCTCATCAACAGTTAAAACTGCATCTGGATCTCCTTTGATAGTCTCAGAACCTACTTTTTTATCCTTTAGCTCCACAATCTTAGGTGGATCTTCAGTGATCTCTTCTGTTTTAGCCACAACTGGCTTAACAAACTTTACCTGATCTACCTTTGGTGGTGGTGGCGGTGGCGGTGGCGTATTTGGTTTAATTTCCTCTTTTTTCTTAGGAGGTAATTTTACCGTTGCAATCTTAATATCATTATTTACCTCTTCTTCTTGAGAATCTGGTAAGAAACTTGCAATAAGAGGAGCGGCAACTGCAAAGCTAAAAATAAGTGAACCGATTACAAGTGCTTTCACAGTTGTTTTTCCGTTCGATTTTCTCAGCTCATATGCCCCATATATCTTATTACGCCCTTCGAATACGATATCAAGCCACTGATTTTTTATAATATCTAATTTCATTTTTCTTAATTATTAGGTTATTGACAAAATACGAAATAAACCCTATTTCTTCTCTAACAATTCTTTTTCCTTCGGTTGAAAATCGTTAACAATCGCATAAGTTCCAACACCTGTAATAGCCATTTCATCCAAAATGTCTACTAAGTTCTTGTATTTTGATTTTGTACCTGGCTTAATGATAACGATAATTCCTTTATCCTTATTTCCAGTATATTCAATAACAGATTTTTTACGAGCTAATAATTCTTTACGAATACCTTCTTTACCGTAAGCAATATCTTTAGGTCCTGCAATCGGCGCATCTAATAATCCCATATAATAAACAAGTTTATTATCCTCACCCATCATAATAGTCATCGTACGTTTCTCATCAACTTTCAAATCCTTGTCTTTTGTCGGATCATCATTTTTATCAGGCAACGACAAATCCATCGATTGTGGTTTTGACAACGAAGTAGTTAACATAAAGAATGTAATCAATAAGAATGCCAAATCCACCATCGCCGTTAAATCGACTTTCGAATTCTGCTTTTTGCTTCTTACTTTACCACCTTTACCACCACCGCCGTCGCCGGTATTTAATTCAGCCATTTAGTGTATATTTTTAAATTAAAAGTCTTTCCCTCTCGTACCTGTAACTAAGTTAAAGGAATTGATTTTCTGATCTTGTAAGATATCCATAATCTTTTTGATTTTTGGATACTCTTCCTTCGCATCTCCCTTAATAGCAATCTGCAATTCTTTGTCATCTAAATCAATTGTAGCTCTTCTAGAAATTAGAAGCCATTCTTTTAATTGATTATCTAATGAGTCCAAAGGAATTCCAGGTTGATTTGCTTTGGTTCTGTCCGCCGCTTTCATATCAATGATCTGCTTTAAACCTGTAACTGGCACACCGAAGTCGTCCATCAATGCAAATTTGGTTTTATCTTCTTCAGAGAAATTAATACCATATTTTGCACCAATTCCTTCAAGAGTTCTTTTACGAATCTCTCTTCCTTTGATGTCAAAAAATACTTTTCCTTTTCCTACTGTAATAATTGCCAAATCAGTATCTGGTAATTTAGTTTGTACAGTAGATGCAGGAGTATCTACAGGAAGTGCCTCTGGCACTTTAGCAGTAGCGGTCAAAATAAAGAACGTTAGCAAAAGGAACGCTACATCACACATCGCAGTCATATCTGTCGATGTAGACTTTTTTTTCATTTTTATTTTAGCCATTATCTTTTATTTTATTTTTTTTTGATAAATAAATATCAAAAATTAATTATTGTCTTAAACTTCCTCTGAATTTTCTGTAAGTATTAACGATTGTAGTACCAGCCTCATCGATAGAGTAAGTTAAATCGTCAATTTTAGCAGTAAAGAAGTTGTAAGAAACAATTGCTAAGATAGAAGTAGAGATACCTGTAGCAGTGTTGATAAGTGCCTCAGAGATACCTGTTGCAAGAGCCGCTTGGTCAGGAGTACCAGCAGAAGCTAACGCACCAAACGCTTTAATCATACCAGATACAGTTCCTAATAATCCTCCTAATGTACCTAAAGATACTAAAGTAGAGATAATAGTCATGTTTTTCTCTAACATTGGCATTTCTAATGAAGTTGCCTCTTCAATTTCTTTGTGGATTACTTCTGAAGCTTCTTCGCTGTTGAATCCTTCTTTTTTAACATCTTGGTATTTTACTAAAGCTGATTTAATTGCGTTTGCAACTGAACCTTGTTGTTTGTCGCAAGAAGCGATAGCAGCTTCGATGTTTCCTTCTTTAATACTTCCTTGAACACTTTTCATGAATTTGTCAAGGTTAGTTTTTCCAGCAGCTTTACCGATAACAATAAATCTTTCAATAGAAAAAACAACAACCATTAAAAACATACCTAATAATACTGGTACGATGAAACCTCCTTTATATACTTGTCCTAATGTATTGATTGGATGTCCTGTTTCTGGATTACCTCCTTCGAAGTTCGCAGAATCCCCCATGATTACTTTCCAAATAAACACCCCTACTAAGATACACGCTACAATAATGATTCCTGTGATCATTCCTCCGCCATTTGAAGTGCTTTCTTTTTTAACTTTAACGTTTGCCATTTTTTTTTAATTTTAATAGTTTTAAATAATTTTTATTTTTTAGTTATATTTAACTTGTAGAGGAGCAAATTTATACGTTTAGTTTAAATAAAAAAACTTTTTTTAATTTAATTGACCGAAATTTAACTTCAAATTAAAAAATATCTCATTAAATTGGTCGCATCATTTTTTAGATAAAACAAAAAAAAGGACGATAATTAGAAAAATTACAACGTTTTAGTAAATATTCAAAGATTCCTTTGATATCTTCTTAAAAAGCTGAGAATTTTTTTTTTATTAATTTTTCAATCAAAAAAAGCTTTTTCTTACTAAAAAAAACCACATAAAAAGCGCCCAAAAACAAAGCAATATTCATAACAATCTAAATTACAAATAAAAACATGAATAAAAAAGAGAATTTTATTGCAGACATAAATACTGGGTACTCATCTAAGGGAGACAGCATCATACTTGGAGGTGCAATTCTTGATGGTGAGCCAATTGCAGAAGCGCATGTCAAAATTCCACTAAAAACTTTAAATCGTCACGGGTTAATTGCTGGGGCAACTGGAACAGGAAAAACGAAAACAATTCAGGTTTTTTCTGAACAGCTTTCTAATGCGGGAATTCCTGTACTGATGATGGATATTAAAGGAGACTTTAGTGGTATTGCAAAAGAAGGTAAAGAAGAAGGTTTTATTACAGAACGTCATGCTAAAATTAATATACCTTATAATGTAGCAGCATTTCCTGTTGAATTGATGTCTTTATCCAAACAGAATGGAGTACGCCTTCGCGCCACTGTTTCTGAGTTTGGACCTGTTTTATTTTCTCGAATTTTAGATTTAAATGATACTCAAGCCGGGGTCGTTGCGGTTATATTTAAATACTGTGATGATAACAAGATGCCTTTATTGGATTTAAAAGACATTAAAAAAGTAATTAATTATATTACTGAAGAAGGCAAAGACGAAATCGCTGCCAGTTATGGAAAAATTTCGACTGCCACAACTGGAACTATTCTTAGAAAGATTATAGAATTGGAACAGCAAGGCGGTGATTTGTTTTTTGGTGAATTGTCTTTTGAGACTGATGATTTGATGCGAATTGATGAAAACGGAAAAGGTTATGTAAATATCATCCGCTTGACGGATATTCAGGATAAACCAAAATTATTCTCGACTTTTATGTTAAGTCTTTTGGCCGAAATTTATCAGAAGATGCCAGAAAAAGGAGATGCAGATCAGCCTGAATTGGTAATCTTTATTGACGAAGCACATTTAATTTTTAATGAAGCCAGCAAAGCACTTTTAGAGCAGATTGAAACAATCGTAAAATTGATTCGTTCAAAAGGTGTCGGACTTTATTTTGTTACCCAAAATCCAATGGATGTTCCAAGCGGTGTTTTGGCTCAGTTAGGATTAAAGATTCAGCATGCGCTAAGAGCTTTTACAGCAAATGATCGTCAGGCGATTAAAAAAACAGCGGACAACTACCCTACTTCTCCTTATTATAAAACAGACGAATTATTAACGAGTTTAGGAATTGGAGAAGCTTTGGTAACAGCATTAAACGAAAAAGGTATTCCAACTCCTCTTGTGGCGACCATGATGCGTGCACCAATGAGCCGAATGGATGTTTTATCTCAATCTGAAATTGATGAAATAAACGGCAAATCGAAATTAGTTAAGAAATATGCTGAAGAAATTGATCGCGAGAGTGCTTTTGAAATTTTAAACAAAAAACTGACGGAAGCAGCAGAAGCCGCAGCTCAGCAAGAAGAACAAGCTCCTGCCAAATCAACAAAAGCAGGACCAAGCACTACAGAAGTTGTTACAAAATCTGTTTTGAAAGTAGTAACAAGCGCTACTTTTATAAGAGGTGTTTTTGGTGTCTTGACCAAAATCTTTAAGAAATAAAAAACTAAATCATCTAAAATATAAAACCCGACAAATCCTTGCAAATCTGTCGGGTTTATTATTTTGTATAAAGTTTATACTTATAATAGGTATAAAACTTAAGCCTGCTCCAATAATGTCAAAATTCTCTTTTCGACTTCTGGACCATTCCAAATGTTTTCGATATTGTCCATTTTAAGAACTTCTTCCATGATTCCGTTTTGATAATCTCCGATTGCTAAAGCTTCGGCATATGGTCGATCACTGAAAGTAACACGGCTGTAAAGCGGAATCCATTTATCTGGGTGTTTATCTGAGAAGACTTTTTCTATTTTCTTTTGCAGCAAGAATTTTTCATCTGCTGTTTTGGTACTCATTTCTAAGAAATTTCGATACGAAAGTTCTGCAATGGCATCTGCATTGGGTTTTCTTGAGATTTGATATTCTGTAAATATTTTTTTCCAATCGTCTTGGTACTTTTCAATCATTTCGCTCAAAACCGTGATATCTTCAAATCCAGCATTCATACCTTGTCCGTAAAAAGGAACAATAGCATGACAAGCATCTCCAATCAAAGCAATTTTGTTTTCGTACGTCCAAGGGAAACATTTCATGGTAACCAAAGTACTAGTTGGATTTTTAAAGAAATCATTTGCCAGTTCTGGAATTACTTCAATAGAATCTGGGAAATTTTTCTCGAAGAAATCTTCAACCATTTTACGGTCGGTTAGCGATTCAAAAGAATTTTCTCCTTCAAAAGGCATAAACAGAGTACAGGTAAAACTTCCATCAAGATTAGGGAGCGCAATTAACATGTATTCGCCTCTTGGCCAAATATGAAATGAGTTTTTATCTAATTTATGCGTTCCGTCTGGATTTGCTGGAATATTTAATTCTTTATAGCCCATATTTAAAAATTCCTGAGAATAATTAAACATGCTCTGACGCTGCATTCTGTGACGAATTCTAGAAAAAGCCCCATCGGCACCAAAAACCATATCAAACTTTCTTTCTTCCCACTCTCCCCTTTCGCTTTCGCCAATATGAAGTGTTGCATCGTTTAAAGTAACATCCCAAACTTTTTGTTCAAAATGAAATTCGGCTCCTGCTTCTTCAGCAAGATCAATCATTTTTCTGTTTAATGTTCCTCTTGAAATAGAATATATGGATTCTCCTTCTTGTCCGTAATTCTGAAAATTTAGTTTGTCTACCAAATGAATCGCGCGTTTATCCATCGGAATTGCAATTTCTCTAACTGCATCGCCTACACCAACTGCATCCAAAGCTTTCCAGCCACGGTTGGACATTGCTAAATTAATAGAACGGCCAGAAAAATTTATATTTCTAATATCGGGGCTGCGGTCATAGACATGAACAGTGTGACCAGCTCTTTTAAGATAAATTGCCAGAAGCGACCCTACAAGTCCAGAACCAACAACTGCAATTTTTAATGATGTTTGCATCGAGGAAAATCTAATATTGGGTCGTAAAAATAACTAATAATTGTACATGAGCCTTAAAATAAACGAACAAATGTTGTAAATATTCATTTCCGAAGATTTACCTCGTTTTTTAGTAATTTAAAAATATAACAAAATGTTATTTTATTAAATTTATTTACAAAAATTAAACAATTAGTTTTGTGCTAAATTATTCCATAAGTTAAACTCAAAATTCATGAACAGCGAAATTCTAAAGTCAGACATTATATTAGAGAATGAAAAAGTGCTTTTAATTCCATTTGAAAGCAAAAGAAACATAGAACTCAAGGAAATTATTTTTGATGATGAAATCTGGAAGTATATGGGAATGTATGTTCGCAACGATGAAGATTTTGAAAACTATATAAAGAGTACATTAAAACAAAAAGCAGACGGAATTTGTTATCCATTTCTTATTATTGACAAAGCAACAAACCGAGTTGCTGGAAGTACTCGTTACGGTTATCTAAACCATGCAAGTCAAAAATGTGAAATTGGGTGGACGTGGTACGGCAAAGATTTTCAGGGAACTGGTTTAAACAAAGCGTGTAAATATGAATTATTGAATTTTGGTTTTGAAAATATTCAATTTCGAAGAATACAATTCAGTGCCGATCTTGAAAATTTAAAATCTCAAAAAGCTATTGAAAAATTAGGCGCCGTAAAAGAAGGCGTTTTTAGAAACAATTATGTCGATTCTGAAGGGAAAAGTAAGGATGATGTTTATTTCAGTATTATTTTAGAGGAATGGAAAAATACTAAGAGAGAAAATTTTTCAGAATTCATTTAAACATTTTGATAAAAAATAACCCAGCTTTAAAACCGGGTTATTTTTGAATTAATTTACCTTTTCCACATCATTTAATTTCCAAGACTGATCATAAAGTGTTTTTGTTGGTCCATAGAACCTTGCCAATAACTCGAAATCTCCATTTGGATCTGTCGGAACCCAATTGCTCTCTCCTTCAGGCGGAGGTTTTGGTCCGAAATACAGAGTTACCGTTCCATCTGTATTCTTTTTAATGCCTGGCGTTTGCGAAGAACGCGCTGCCCATTTTGAATTTCGAATAAACGTATGAGTCTCTCGATTATACACCGTAATAGACCAATATTGTTTTACTGGAACATTCGCAGGAACAATAACTTTGTAAGATGAGCTTCCTCTTAAGAAATTGCCATCTTTATCTTTTAAAGCTAAAAGATAATATTGAGATTCCCCAATGTGCTTCGCACTGAAGAAAGCCATCATGTAGCAAACTGCTCTATTATCAATAGGATAAATTTCTGATTTTTGATATCCTGTCATCACACTCATTTTATATTCGTCGCTTGCTGGAAAAAACCAATTAGTTCCTTCATAAAATGGTTTCGTATTTTCATAAATGGACAATAAATATTCTTTTGCATCTTTAGCAGCCGCATTAAATATTTCTTTTGTTTTTGCATCTGGCGAAAAAGGTTTCCCACGTTCGATCCCAATTGTTCTTAAGGCATCAATCATAGCTCTGTCACGCTCTAAGAATGGCTCTTCCTGCACAATTTCGTTTAATGCCTGATAAAAACTATTATCATATTGAATAACTGAATTAAATTCTGCTTTACTAGCGTCTACAAATTTCGTTTGTGGTGAATTTGAAGCTTCAGAATATGGATATAATTTAACTCTTCTTCCATAATCGACAGCTGATTTTACATCTGCGGAACTTCCGCTTTTAAGCACCGAACGCAAAAGCGCATAACCTCGATAAGTATCAGATTGCATAACAAAATAACCCGCTGGAACTTTACTCTTATCATAACCTGGCGGAAGAATAATATATTTTCCACCTTTTCCCTTGTCCATTCCGCCTGGGCCAACATCTTCAATGGCGGCCTGCCAATAGTTCATTACGCTTCCGTTAAAAACCCCAGAATCAGCAGGAGGAATTTCTAAAACAACTGGACCTTTTTCGGTGTTAAAAAAAGGCATTAAATAAATTACATCAGGATTTGGGGTCAAAGTTTGGTTCTTCCAGCTTAACAAGCCTGGCCAATACACTATTTGATTATAGGATCCGTTAAGTTTTTCCATCCCTTTATACATAAGTTGAAAATTTACTGCCGGCAATCCCCAGATAGCAGCCTCAACCGCTCTGTTGTATAGTATTTTTTCTTTTATGTTTTCAGACTGAAAACTAGTTTGAGACGTTTTTTCGTTCTGATTAACAACAGTATCTTTATCTTCTTTTTTGCAGGCTGTAATAAAGCATATCAATAAAAATATACTAAGAATATCTTTTTTCATCGCATTTCAGTTAATTAATTAAACTTTGAATTTCCTATCAAAAATAAACTATAGCAGTAGGCGAAAGCTATTCTGAATGATCTATTCGGTTTCATTTTATAAAATGAAACCATTTTTTTAACTATTGCATCAACCAAAATGCTTCTTTTTTTGGTTTAACTTTGGAATCAAACAAGAAAATTCAATTCGAAAAGAATGCAGCTATATTCAGAACATTACGTATCTCAAAAAACAGAAAGATTCGTCAATAAAATTTGGTGTTTGGACAACAGCATTGGCGAAAGCCTGATCGAAAACAAACTTGTTCTGCCAAACGGCTGTTTCAATCTCGCTTTTGTAACTGGAAATTCCATCGAAGTTCATACGAGTAAAGCCAAATATGAGATGAACGAAGGTGTTTACTTTTGTTCGCAAATGACTAATAAAGTTCTGGTCAATATTTATCCGAAAACAAAAGTTACCATCATTCAGTTTCATACATGGACACTTTCGATGTTTCCTAAATATGATTTAAGCAATTTTACCGATTCCATCATCAAAATTAATCCCGAAGAGCTACCCTTTAAAATTCAGATTGGCTCCGATATAGAAATTATATTAAATACAATAAATACTTATTTTGAAGCTTTATTTGATTTGCATTCAGAGAAAAATACCATTGAGAAAATCTGTGAGATTATAAGGCTTCATCAAGATGAAATCTCGGTTTCAGAAATCGGAAAACTATTAAATTTATCACAGCGATTGCTTCAGATTAAGTTTAAAACGGCAACTGGATTAACAATTAAAAAATATATTCAAATTTTAAAGTTCCGAAAATCTGTTGATCAAATGGTGAATTCTGATTTAGAAAAATTAAAACTGACCGATATTGCGCTTTACAATAAATATTTTGATCAATCCCATTTTATAAGAAAGTTTAAAGATGTAACGAAAATTACTCCGAAAACATTCGATCCAAATTCATATTTTCTTTCTCATAAAAGATAAGTTTTCGCATTTGTACAATTTTGTGAGTTTTGATTGAATTACTTTTGTTGAATCAATCAAATAATCAATCACAAATGAAAATTAATCAATCTAATATTAAGCTAAAATTTCTTTTAATTGGAATTTTCTTTATCCAAACCCAACTTGGGTTTTCTCAAGAATCTAAAAATTCCATTTTGTATAAAACCATTATGGCAAAAGACAGTCTTCTCTTTGACATCGGTTTTAATACTTGCGATATAAAACAATTTGAAAACTTATTTAGTGACGAACTTGAATTTTATCATGACAAAGACGGGTTTTCAAATAAAGCAGATTTTTTAAAAAGTTTTAAAAACGGATTATGCGGTTCGCAAGAAACGTATCGGTCAAGAAGAGAATTGGTTGCAGGAAGCACTGAGATTTATCCTTTATACAAAAAAGGTGTTTTGTACGCCGCAATACAAATTGGAATTCATCAGTTTTATGAAACTACTGCCACAAAAGGAGAACCTTTATTAAAGAAAAACGAAAAACTTGTAGGCAAAGCCAAATTTACCCATTTGTGGATTTTAGAAAATAATGAGTGGAAATTAAAACGAGCTTTAAGCTATGATCATTCTGCTGTAAACTCGAAGCAATAGACTTAATTTAATCATTATGCTAAAATTATTTATCCTTGTATTATTGTATATAAGCAAAATTCTAACGGCTTAATTTACCTAAAAATATTTGTTAGTTATGAGCATAGACCCGCGATAAAAGTTGCTTTGGTCTGTGCTCTGATTTTTTATATTCTAAAAAAAATAAAAAAAACTGCTTTTTATTGAAACCAAATCGCAAATCAATCGTCTAAAATTCTAGGACATTTATTTATTCAGTAAAAAAATCATATTTTTGATTTAACACACTGAATATCTTTTTATTACAAAGTTTCAATCATCAATCAAAAAGCGAATCATTTTCACCAATCTTAAAAAACATAATCAATCCATTATGAAGAAATCAATCAAACTTATTGCACTTTTTTTTGCCTTCCAGTTTACGGCATTCAGCACATTTGCTCAAGATAAAGCGCAGCAAATCGAACAGCTTTTAAACAAATACAATGAATACGGACAATTTAACGGTTCTGCTTTAGTAGCCGAAAACGGAAAGGTAATTTTTAAAAAAGGATTTGGCTCTGCCAACATGGAATGGAATATTCCAAATCAGCCTGATACCAAATTCAGATTGGGTTCTATCAGTAAACAATTTACTGCCCTCTTAATTGTAAAACTGGCAGAAGAAGGAAAAATCAAACTAGATGTTCCTATTACTACTTATCTTCCGGATTATCCAAAGGAAAATGGCAATAAAATTACGATTCATCATTTATTGACTCATACCTCTGGAATTCCAAATTATACCAATGCACCAAATTTTTTAAAAGAAAAAGCCAGAAATCCTTATACTCCAGAAGCTTTTGTAAAAACATTTTCTAGTCTTCCGCTAGATTTTGCTCCGGGTGAAAAGTTCAACTATAGCAATTCCGGTTATTTTCTATTGGGCTATATTATCGAAAAAATTACTGGCAAATCGTATGAGCAGAATCTGCAACAAACGATTTTTACACCTCTAAAAATGGTTAATACTGGTTACGATCATAGCGAGGTTATTATAAAAAATAGAGCTGCAGGTTATGAAAAAGAAGGAAAGAAAATTGTCAACGCTCCTTATCTTGACATGAGCATTCCGTACGCCGCTGGATCTTTGTATTCTACTGTAGAAGATTTGTATTTATGGGATCAGGCACTTTATACAAATAAATTGCTTTCTCAAAAATCAATGGAATCTTTATTTAAACCTTACATTAAAGCTTGGAATGGTTTTTACGGATACGGATGGTCAACTTATGAAGTGCCAAACGGAAACGATAAATTGACTGTTGTGGAGCACGGTGGTGGCATCAACGGATTTAATACTATTATTTCGCGTATTCCTAAAGACAAGAATCTTGTTGTTTTATTGAATAACACTGGCGGAACTGTTTTGGGAGAAATGAATACAGCAATTCGCGCTATTTTATACAACCAGCCTTTTAATCAGCCCAAAAAATCATTGGCTCTTGACTTATTAGATATTTATAATGAAAAAGGTGCAACGGCTGGAACAGAAGCCTACAAAAAGCTAAAAAACGATCCAACCTATGCCATTAAAGAAGGTGACATGAATAGAGTTGGATATCAATTATTGCAAACTGGAAAAAAGAAAGAAGCGATTGAAGTTTTCAAAATCAATGTAGAAGCTTTCCCAAAATCTGGAAATGTTTATGATAGTTTAGGTGAAGCGTATTTGGCTGATGGAGACAAGAAATTAGCGATGGTCAACTATAAAAAATCTGTTGAATTGGATCCTACAAATGAAGGCGGGAAAAAAGTTTTGGAAGAGCTTTCTAAAAAATAAAGGCAAATAATTGTAGATTAAATTCTTATAAATGGCTCCGAAAAAGTAGATATAAAATCTATTTTTCGGAGCTTTTTTTGTTACAACTTGGGACATCCAAATTCGGTGAATTATTTTTTTTAAATGCTATTTTAGCTCACCCAAAATAACTGAATGACCTATGAAAAATCTAAAAAATCACAGTTTCTTAGCTGTATTGGTATGTCTTTTTATTTCTTCTAAATCTTTATCGCAAAACAGTCAGCCGCTGATGCCAAGTCAGCAAAACAAGATTATAATTGATAAAATTGTTGAGGCAACTCGCTACAAAAATTATGTGATTGATTTTTGTTTATCTAAAATAAATGAAGCTTCAGCAAAAGAAGGTTGGAACGAACAAAAAGCGATGGAAATTACGCAAAGTATCAATTACAAAAATTTCAGAGATGCCATCTACAATAGTTTTGTTGTTTTTGACGAAGTTGAATTGGAAATTTTATTAAAAGCTTACGAAAAAGACACCGCTTATCAGTCCCAAAATGTAATGACCAATAATAAAGTGCTTATTAATAATCTAAACATTTTTGCTGATGATATTGTGAAGGGGAAATATGTTTCTAAATAAGATGCTAAGGTTCTGAGATACTTAGGTTCTAAGTTTTTTCTTTGCGCTTATCTTTGTCAAAGTTCGAAACTTTGACAAAGATTGTAACCTGAAAACTTGAAACTTTGAAAGCAAAAACTATTTCTTCGGTTTAAAAACTAATTTTGTAGATGCTTTTACGATTTCCTCTTTGTTCAGTTTCATTTTTCTAAACTTTCCTGCGTTGTACATTTCAGCTTGATCATCGTAATGTTTGCTAAAAGGATTTCCAGATTGTCCAGTTGGTAAAATGCTCCAGCTGTTTTCTACATCGGCAAAATCGACAATTCTTCTTGTTGAAGGTCCGCCTTTGGTGTAATATTTTCCTTCATCATTAAATCCGAAGAATAAATTATTGATTACTTCATTTGAACCTGGAGAATTGAAAGGCCCAACATTAAACAATCCGCGAAGTGCTTTGACTTTTCCTAATGGATGTTCGTGTTCTACAGTATGCACTTTCCCCCAATTCCATTCTGAAATATTTTCTCCTAACTGATTTTGCAAAGCAATAACAGCATCGTGAAATGATTTTGAAACAACGTCTGTTCTCGTTTCTTTCACATTTTTGGTTTTGATATTATCCCACCAAACCGAATTTTCATTTTTTATTTGGTTCGCAATGACTTGTTTCCCGAGAGAAATTCCTAAAAATAAATTGAAATTGTCTTTGCCCATTTCATCCTCAAATGTATTTTTCAAATACAGATAAATCCATTTGTTGTAAATCGTCGGTGCAACATCTTCAATATTTGTTGTTCCTTTCCAAGATTTTAAAACTCCCAAAACCTCTTTTTCATTATACGAAAGCGATTTATTGTCTAAATTTGCCATCAAATTTTTAACTACCTCAACAGCAACATCAGAAGTATTGTCATAAATCATTTTGCTGATAGCTTCCTTATCCCAATCAGATTTTGCATCTAAAATTCCTGAGATTCTTTTGGCGCGATCTTCTGGCAGATAATATCCTGGATATAAATAGCCATTATCTATAGCTTCCGGCTGATTATTCGCAGAATACACATATCCCCAAACTGGGTTTTCAGCTGATGGATTTTCTTCAAAATCTAAAAATTTGGTAATATCATCTTTACCGCTTGAACCGTCTAAAATTAAATGTGTATTAACACCTTCATTATGTCGGTACAATTTCCCGCTCGCCCACCAAGCCACATTTCCTTTAGCATCGCCATACATTACATTCAATCCAGGCGCAGCAATTAAACTCACAGATTTTTTAAAATCAGTAGTGTTTTTAGCGTGAGAAAGACCGTAAGCCGCGTCTAAAATCTGAATCGGTTCTCTTGTGTATGTCCAAGACATTGCAATCGGATTTTTCTTTTCCAAACGATCGATAAAATCATTCATAACTGGACCATGACGCGTAATTTTAACTGCCAAAACAACATCTGAAGAATCTTTAACTTTTATCGTTTTTTTTCTGATTTCATATTTACTGAAGCCTGTAGGTGTCTGATATTGAGAAGCATCGCCTGCTTTGTTTTTTTCCTGATAAAAATCGATGTCATCATTTTCAAACATCGTTAAACCGTAAGCGTAATCTCTGTTGTGAGCCAAAAGCGGAAACGGAGTTCCTGCCAAATAACAGCCGTATAATTCATGTTTTGGCGTTACAATGTGCGCTTCATACCAAGTTGCAGGTTGCGAAAACCCAATATGCGGATCATTGGCAAAAATAACTTTTCCCGTTTTTGATTTATGCGGACCAACAACCCAGCTGTTACTTCCAACAAATGGCGGAATCGGAGATTGATCCAACATGGCGGTTATAGATTTTGAAATCTCGGTATATTCCTCACTTTTCCCTTTTGAAATTTTAATTCTAGTAGTATTAAATTCTCCGTCAATACCTAAATCTTTCAAATAAGCAACGCCGTATTTATTTTTAATATCTGTCAATAATGGATCTGTTTTCTGAGCCATCGCAAAACTAAAAGACATATAACCAAAAATATTATAAACGTCTTTTATGGTAAACTTCTGTTTTTTTACACCAACCAAAGTAAATTCTATCGGAGTTACTCCTTCTTCGAGATATTGATTAATTCCGTCCAGATAAGCTTGAGTGAGTTTATAGCTTTCGCTGTTTTTATCCAATTTTGCAATGGCTTTCGCCGAAGCTTCTTCAATTCCGATTCCAGCAAAAAATTTATCATTCTTTAGCGCAACTCCACCAAAAATTTCAGAAAGACGTCCTGGCGCAATTCGGCGTAACAATTCCATTTGCCACAATCTTTCTTGCGCATGCACATAACCAAGTGCCGTCATGGCATCTTTTTCAGAATCTGCATAAATATGAGGCACTCCAAAATCATCAAAATAGACTGTTGTTTCTTTATTAAGATTTTTTAATTCTAATAAACCTTCGTACTTAGGCTTTAAATGAAAAATATAGGCGCACAAACCAATCGCAAGAATTACTATAAGAACCAATAAGGCCAGCAGGATTTTTTTAATTATTCTCATATTCTGAAAAAGGATGAAATTTGTAATAATGTAATTTTTCTAAAAAATCTTATAAGAGACAGCCGTCTTTAAAACTCTAAATTTATGTATTTAAAATTAATACTATAAATGTCAATCTATAAAAAAATAGCGATTGTAGTAATTTCTCTGCTAGTTATTGTAATTCTTGCCAACATCGGGTTGAATTACTGGATAAAAAAACAGCTTCCAATCATTATTCACGAAAAAAACAAAACCGCATACAATATCAATTATGAAAAAATTGAAGTTTCTCTTTTTTCTAGAAATATTAATGCCCAAACTTTGCTTGTAAGTCCGAAAAACGAGCCTAAAGACAGTAAAAATGGGCTTTTTTCAAAAATCGAATCCATCACCATAAAACACTTTAACATTTGGGATTTGGCTTTTCGTGACATCATTCAAGCTGAGAGTATCATTATTAATAAACCACGAGTCATTTTATACAAAAAAGGCGAAAAATTAATCAATAACAGTAAAAGCATTGAAAAAGAAATTATTGATCCCTTCCGAAAAATTATAGCAGTTTCTAATATTTACCTCAACGACGGATCTGTTGATGTTGTTTCTCTAGATACAGAAAAACCCATTTTCAGCGTTAAAAAAATCCTTTTAAAACTAGAAGGCATTTTAATTACTGATGCTACTTTGAAAGAAAAAATTCCGATTCGATATGAAAAGTATGCTCTAGTTTGCGACAGTTTGTTTTATAGGCCAAATAGTTTCTATTATATCAATATTGGAAAAATAAGTACCGAAAAGAATTTTTTAAAAATCAATAATTTCTCTAATCTTCCTCAATTTGAACGATATGAATTTATAAAAAGACTCGACAAAGAAAAAGACATTTACAATTTAAAATTTGATTCGGCTCAAGTTGAAAAAATGGATTGGGGATTTAAAAATAATCGCTTTTATTTCAAAGCCAATTCGCTTGTAATCAATCATTTTGACGCCAATATTTATCGCGGAAAAATGCTAAAAGACGATCCAAGCAAAAAATATCTGTACAATCACTTACTGCGAAATCTAAAATTTCCGCTGCAAATTGACACACTTCAGGTTTTGAAATCAAAATTAGTTTACGAAGAAGAACTTGATGTTGCCAAAGGCCCTGGAGTTTTAACTTTTGATAGGTTCAATCTTCAGGCAACTAATTTGCGAAGCGGTTTTGGCTTAAAAAAAATGGATGATGTAAAAATAAAAGTCAAATGTATTTTTATGAAAAATTCTCCTCTTGATGTCGATTGGCGTTTTAATGTTCTGGACAAAAGTGACGGATTTCATATTCAAGGCGTAATTTCAAATTTTGATGTTCGAGGAATGACGAGATTTACCAAACCGTATATCAATACGACTTTTACTGGAACTTTCAATAAATACCGATTTAATTTCTACGGAAACGATAATGGATCAAAAGGAAATGCTTCTCTAGATTACGATAATCTCAAAGTAAAATTATACAAGAAAAAAAATCCTGAAAAAGAAGCCAAACTTAAAACAGCTGTTGCCAATTTATTAGTCAAAAACGATTCGAAAGACAAAGCCAAAACTGCAGAAGTTGAAGTAGAACGGCTTCAAGACAGATCATTCTACAATCTTTTGTGGAGAAGTATTGCAGAGTCTTTGAAGAAGATTTTGATTTAGTTTTTTGCCACCAATTCACGAATTAGCTCAATTTTTTGTGACTATTTAATTCTAATTACACAAATCAAAAGAATAAAATTTGTGAATTTGTGACTGAAAAACCTTTTCCATAATGCCGAACCTGACATTTATCAGGTTTTAGAAAAATTTATTTTTTTTCATTTGCTTCTATTTTAATCCGAATACAAATGACAAAAAATAATCTGCATACTTTTCATATTCCGGTAATGGGACTTGCCTATACCATTGACAGTCCTATACGAGTAGCACAGTACGGAATTTCATCTGTTATTGCTCTCGCTGACGATGATCTGATTGAAAAGATGCGTAATTTTTATAGCACTAAATTCAATATTCCTTACGAAGAAATTACTCAAAAATTTCATGACTACCGTGCTGAAAGAATTACCTCTTACTTAAATTTAGTTGATAAAATTGTAAAAGAGAAATTCGAAAATTTCAAAATAGAATTGGCGGAAAGCAAAACAGCTTTAGAAAATTTCATGTCAATGCTACCGAATACTTCTGATATTAAAAAAGGATTTCAGAATTTACTGGATGACGGAATCGCTTTTAAAGAGAATATTCAAAATTATATTGAAACACACCTTTTTCCTGGAGAAATTGACGTCAATATTATGACGAAATTAGACAAAGATAATTTCATCAAAAACGAACAGCTTCCAATTGAGTTTAATGATGCACATGCGGTTTTAAGGGGTTTTGCAAATAGCAATTTACAATCTTCTGTGGTACTTTCTGCAGGAATGAATCCGAGATTATTTGGGTATTTCGAAAACTTCAAAGATTTTTTCCCAAATGAAAATAATGAACTTAAAAAGAAAATCATTTTAAAAGTAAGCGATTTCAGATCGGCAATGATTCAAGGAAATTTTTTAGCTAAAAAAGGACTTTGGGTTTCAGAATATCGAATCGAATCGGGGCTGAACTGCGGAGGACATGCTTTTGCAACAGACGGACTCTTATTGGGCACTATTTTAGAGGAATTCAAGCAAAAAAAAGAACAATTAATACAATCGGCCCACGATTTAATGATTAAAGCTTTACAGGCAAAAAATCAGCATTTTCCAGAAAATCCTTTAGAATTGAAAATTACAGTTCAAGGTGGTGTTGGAACTGCTGCAGAACATGAGTTTTTATTAGACGAATATAATGTTGATTCTGTTGGTTGGGGTTCTCCATTTTTATTAGTGCCCGAAGCTACTTCTGTCGATAAAGAAACTCGTAATTTATTAATGAATGCCAAAGAAGATGATTTTTATTTAAGTAATATTTCCCCTTTAGGAGTTCCATTCAACACTTTGAAAGGAACAACTAATGAATTTTTAAAACAGAAAAGAATTCAGGAAAATAAAGCTGGAAGTTCTTGTCCAAAGAAATTTTTAGCTTTAAGCAAAGAATACGATCCGCACGGAATTTGTACGGCTTCAAAAAAATATCAGGACATTAAACTAGAAGAACTAGAAGCAAAAAAAGTTTCTCTATCTGCTGATGAATTTGAAAAAAATAAAATCAAAATCACCGAAAAATCGTGTCTTTGTGTTGGTTTGGCTAATGCTTCTTATCTGGAAAATGATATTAAAATAAAAGGTCAAGCTCAAGGAGTAGTAATTTGCCCAGGGCCAAACTTGGCTTATTTTGATCAGGAGGTTTCTTTAAAACAAATGATCCAGCATATCTATCAAGGGAAGTCGATTATTAGAACAAACGATCGTCCGAACCTGTTTATAAAAGAGCTTAAAATGTATATTAGTTACTTTAGAAATGAAATTCAATCTGTTTCTGGCGAACTTACAACGGCTCAGCATAAAAAATGGAATACTTTTAAATCTAATCTGTTAGATGGAATTGAATATTATAAAAATTTATTTGAATCGACAATAGCCTTTAAAGGAGACTTAAATCAACTCGATTCTTGTAAATCAGAATTAGTTGGTATAAAAATTCCCGTTTCAGAGTTGGTTTAAAAATGAAAACCCCAAATTATCACTAATTTGGGGTTTGTTTTTATTTATAGGAAACTATTCGTTCCTCTTATTTTTGCTATCAATAACAGCTCCAGTTCCTGTACCAACTGCAGCTCCGGCTAAACCACCAATAATGGCACCTTCTCCTTTTTTCTTACTGACAATTGCTCCAGTTGCGGCTCCAACTCCGGCACCAATTACAGCGCCTTTAGCAGTTGCACTCCAGCCCTTCTTTTTGGTTGTTGTCGTTGTGGTAGTGGCCGCCGTTCCATCTTTTTGCTGCACTACTACAACCTTTTCTTTCTGAGCTTCAATCTTTTCCTCATTTAATTTTGCCATTTCAGCCTTCATCGAATCGATAACACGCTGTTTGTTAATCTCAACTTTCATTGAATCAATACTGGCTTGTTTGGCTTTATTTATATCTTCTTTATTTTGTTGTTGACAAGAAGTTAAAAATATCACGGTCAATAAAATATATAAGCCTTTCATGATCTTGTAATTTTAAAATTATACACTACAAATTACGAAATATCTGTTATAACGGTTGTTACAGAATTTTTTTGAAAGTTTATAACATTTGAAGATTGATGTCTGTTTCGCGCTGAGTTTATTCCCCAAGCTGAATGAAATTAATCTCGCAAAGGCGCTAAGACGCAAAGTTTTTTTTGACAAACAGTACGGTTACTATTTTAGATAAACCTTATTTTCCTAAGATTCCTTTTTTAAGAATCTGTCCAAAATCATACATATCTTCATAAGAACAATATAATGGAACTGGCGCCAGACGAATTACATTTGGTTCACGCCAATCTGTAATGACACTATTTTTCATTAAATAGTCGAATAAAGCTCTTCCTTCTCCGTGAAGAAAAACAGATAATTGCGAAGCTCTTTCTTCTGGATTTGTTGGTGTAATGATTTCGAAAGTACTCTCTACCTCTTTATCAATTTCGTGAAGAATAAATTCCAAATATGAAGTAATGTGATCACGTTTTGCAATTAATGCATCCATTCCAACCTCAGCAAACATTTCTACTGAAGCCAAATATGGCGCTAAAGAAAGAACTGGAAGATTACTAATTTGCCATCCGTCGGCTCCGTGAACGGGATCAAAAGTAGGTTCCATTTTAAAACGGCGCTCTTTGTTGTGTCCCCACCATCCTGCAAATCTTGGTAAATCTGAATTGTGATGTTTTTCGTGAACAAAACATCCAGAAGCATTTCCTGGACCTGAATTCATATATTTATAACTGCACCAAGCAGCAAAATCTACATTCCAATCATGAAGTTCTAATTTGATATTTCCGGCAGCATGTGCCAAATCCCAACCCACTTTTGCGCCAACTTTTTGTCCCGCAGCAGTTATGGTTTTAATATCAAAAACTTGTCCTGTATAATAATTTACTCCGCCAATTAAAACTAAAGCCAGTTCATCTCCAACTTCTTCAATTTTTGCCAAAATATCTTCCAAACGAATATTGTGTTCTCCTTCCCTGCGTTTAATTTCTACAATTGCATCTTCAGGTTTGTATCCGTGAAAATTTACCTGACTTTGAAACATATACTGATCTGACGGAAAAGCTTTTTCTTCGCAGATAATTTTGTAACGTTTTCCTTTTGGCTGATAAAAAGAAACCATCAACAAATGAAGATTCACTGTCAAAGTATTCATTACGGTAACTTCTGACGGAAGCGCTCCAACAATCTTACTCAATGGTTCTGCAAATCTTTCCTGATAATCCCACCAAGGTTTTTCAGCATAAAAATGCCCCTCGACAGCTAATTCTGCCCAATCATTCATTACTTCGTCAATGTATGCTTTGGTACGTTTTGGCTGTAGTCCTAATGAGTTTCCTGTAAAATAGATAACTCGTTTATCGTTTACTTTAGGAAAAATAAATTGCTCTTGATAATGGTTTAATGCATCTTTCGAATCTAGCTCTCGTGCAAATTCGCGTGTATTTTGAAAAGTCATTTTGTTTTTGTTTTGCCTGCTAAAATAACAAATTTTGTTTGGTTTGTTTCAGGTTGATATGCTTTGTGTGTTTTTTTAACGCAAAGTTCGCAAAGTCTTTTTTTATTAAGGCTAACATTTACAGACGCTAAGTTCGCAAAGCTTTGCGTTCTTTTGTTTCTGGTAAACACATACTGAGCAAAAAATCCTTGCTCCCGATAGCGATCGGGATTGCGTTTAAATTTCGCACCGAACGTCAAACTTTAAACTTGAAACTTGAAACAAATAAAAAAACCCGACAGCTTCTAAAAAACTGTCGGGTTCTTATATTGAAAAATTAATTCCTATTAAAGAATTAACATCGCATCTCCATAAGAATAGAATTTGTATCCTTCTTTGATTGCTTCTTCGTATGCTTTTTTCATTAAATCGTGTCCACAGAAAGCAGAAATCATCATTAATAATGTTGATTTTGGAGTGTGGAAATTGGTAATCATACAGTTTGCAATACTGAAATCGTGAGGAGGAAAAATAAATTTATTTGTCCATCCTTCGTAAGGATTCAATGTATTTGCAGAAGAAACAGAACTTTCGATTGCACGCATAGAAGTTGTTCCTACAGCACAGATACGTTTTTTCTTTGCTTTTCCTTCGTTTACAATATCACAAGCTTTTTGTGTAATGATTAATTCCTCAGAATCCATTTTGTGTTTAGATAAATCTTCAACCTCAACTGGATTAAAAGTTCCTAAACCTACGTGTAAAGTTACCTCAGCAAAATTTACTCCTTTGATTTCTAATTTTTTCAAAAGGTGTTTCGAGAAGTGCAAACCAGCAGTTGGTGCCGCTACAGCTCCCTCTTCTTTTGCGTAGATAGTTTGGTATCTTTCAGCATCTTCTGGCGTAACATCTCTGTTGATGTATTTAGGAATTGGAGTTTCTCCAAGTTCAGTCAATTTGTTTCTGAATTCTTCATAAGAACCATCGTATAAGAAACGTAAAGTTCTACCACGAGAAGTTGTATTGTCAATTACCTCAGCAACTAACGAATCGTCGTCACCAAAATAAAGTTTGTTACCAATACGGATTTTTCTAGCAGGATCTACTAAAACGTCCCATAAACGTTGCTCTGAATTTAATTCTCTTAATAAGAAAACCTCAATTCTAGCTCCAGTTTTTTCTTTGTTTCCATACAAACGCGCAGGGAAAACTTTTGTATTGTTAAGAATTAAAACGTCTCCGTCATCAAAATAGTTGATCACGTCTTTAAACATTTTATGTTCGATAGTGTTTTTTTTACGGTCAATTACCATTAAGCGAGATTCATCTCTGTTTTCTGCTGGAAATTCAGCCAAAAGTTCTTTCGGTAAATTGAAATTGAAGTGTGATAATTTCATATTTGAATTGTTGATTTTAGAGTGTAGTTTTTAGATTTGTTTATCTAAAATTTTAAATCGGTTGCAAATATACGATTGTGAGATAGGCGTTGTCAAGTGTTTTGGCTTTTATTTTCAAAAGTCCTTGATTTTGTGAGGTTTCGAGAACCATTAAAAATGTGTTTTTTTCTATAAGAAACATTTTCAACATATTATTTTCATTTCGACGAAGGAGAAATCTTCGCCAGAAACTCGACAAAGATTAGATTTTGATTGCGGAGCTACTTGCGAAGATTTCTCCTTCGTCGAAATGACAAACTTTGCGATTATATTCAAACTTGGACATAAAAAAACCTCTGGCTGAACCAGAGGCTATGTTTTAAATACTTTGAGTAAGCTTTTATTTAAATGAACTTATATTACTTACATGGTTCATTTTTTTTACAATTCTGAAATTTGAAAGTTTAAAGCCTTTAAATCGTCCCAAAAATCTGGATACGATTTTGAAACAACTCCTGCATCTTCTATAATAATTGGAACTTTTATTGCCAACGGCGCAAAAGCCATTGCCATTCGGTGATCATTATAGGTTCCGATTTTTACATCATGATTTATAATATCAGATTTTACTAAAGTCAAACTGTCGTTTGTTACGGAAATATTTGCCCCTAATTTAGTAAGTTCTGTTTTAAGCGCTTCTAATCGGTCTGTTTCTTTAATTTTTAAAGTATGAAGACCTCTTAAATGACATCCAATTCCTAAACCTAAACAAGTCACTACAATTGTTTGCGCAATATCTGGTGTATTGTTCAATTCAAAATTTACATCTTGATAATTGAAACCTGCCACTTTTTCCAAAGTCATTTTATTGTTTTGGAAAGTCGTTTTCACTCCCATTTTTTCATACAGCGAAACTAATTCCGAATCTCCCTGAAGACTGTTTTCTTTATAACTGCTCAAAGTTATTTTAGCAGATTCAGATAAAGCAACTAAACTAAAGAAATAAGAAGCTGAACTCCAATCCGATTCTACAACCATTTCTTTTGTTTCAACAGATTCTTTAGGGAATACTTTGATTACGTTTCCTTCAAAACTTGTTTTAACCTCTAAATCCGTCAGCAAAGCTAAAGTCATTTTGATATAGGGAATTGAAGTAATTTCTCCTTCTAAAGTAAGTTCTAAACCATTTTCTAATTTTGAAGCTACAAGCAAAAGTGCCGAAATATATTGGCTGCTTACATTTGCTGCCAAAGTAACTTTTGAAGCCGTAACTTTTTTTCCTTTGATTCGAATTGGCGGATAACCTTCTTCTTTTTCATAAGAGATTTCAACCCCCAATTGTCTTAAAGTATCAACCAAAATTTTGATTGGGCGTTCCTGCATTCTGCTAGAACCTGTCATAACCACTTCTCTACCTTCGTTTACAGCAAAATAAGCAGTCAGGAAACGCATTGCAGTTCCGGCGTGGTGAATATCTACGATTTCATCATTTCCTACTAATGCTTTCTGCATTACTTCGCTATCGTCTGAGTTTGAAGTATTGGCTAAAGTAATATTTGGGAATAAAGCTTTTAGAAGCAATAAACGGTTCGTTTCACTTTTTGAACCGGTGATATTTAGTTGCGAATCATCAATGGTGAATGGTGAATTCGTGCTTAATTTTAAATTCATTTTTTTAATTGTAAGTTGTGAATTATGAATTATGAATGATTAGAAACATAATTCAGCCCCGCAATTTACCACTCCCCATTCATAATTCAAAATTGAAAACTCATAATTCAAAACTTATGAGTGATATTTCACAATTATTTCAATTTATCATTGTTTTTGTGACGATCTTTATCTCTAACCGATTTTAAATCCATTTTTTTGTCGAAAGCCGCTTGCAAATCGATTCCTGTTTGATTGGCTAAACATAGCACAACAAAAACAACATCTGCCAATTCTTCTCCTAAATCTTTGTTCTTATCGCTTTCTTTTTCAGATTGTTCTCCGTAACGGCGTGCAATAATTCGAGCAACTTCACCTACTTCTTCTGTAAGCTGCGCCATATTGGTTAATTCATTAAAGTAACGAACTCCGTGTTCTTTTATCCAAGTGTCAACAGCTAATTGTGCATTTTTCAAATCCATCTTCTATATCTTTTTAAGAATTATTTTTTCATTTTGGCTTACGATCATCTTCTGAAAAAACTCTTTTATCATTCCGTAATCCTCAGCTGCAAAAATACTATTGTTGATTTCTTTTTGGCTCACAATTTGAATTTTGTTTCCAGCAACCGAAAAATTTAAGATATAAGACATCTGTTTATCCTCTGAAGTTATCTTTACCGGTTTTGGAATAGATTCTACAGCATAGTTTTCTGGAATTTGAATACTAAAATTAAATCTTTCCATATTTTTATATCCAAAATAGATAGGCATTTGCCTTTTTTCTTGGCTAAAAGGATTTTTATTTCTGGTAAAAAACAATAATGGATCGATAAAAATCTTACCATCAATAATATCTAAACGGTTATTTGATGTAAATGAAAAAGTTTCTACAACAGATTGATCCAAATTTGATTTCTGATTTTCTATTGAATAATTTGAAATCTCTACATCTCCCAAATTATTTTCAAATTTCTCCAGATAAACGTCCTCTGCTTTACCATTATTTTCTTCTCTAAAACTATATGCATCATAATCTGTCCTTTGAACTCTTATTTGACCATTCATTTTTCCATCTGGATCAATTTTAGCCATCAAGCCATAAATTTCTTTCGACTGTGCTACTGGATCTAATTCAATTTCTTCCGAACTCCCATCTTTTTTAATTAGTCGCCCTTTCCAATTTAAAACATTTAATGGTAAAATGTTCGGCGCCGTGAGTTTGTGAGTAGCATCCAAAAGAATTCTTTTACCATCAATTTCTGCTGCTGCTATTACATAATTAAATCCAGTTCTTGTGGGATAAACCGGAAGTCCGTTTTGAATTGTACTTACCAAAACAGGATTTGCTTCTATACCAGCTGCGCGAAGCATGTTTATCAAAATAAAATTTATTTCTGCAACATTTCCAGTTTGTTCTTTATAAGCTTTTTCAACTCCTTTTTCTGTGTAATAGCTATTAATTTCGTTCCAGTTCATTCGATTTTTAACATACGTAAAAATCAGATTTAATCTTTCTTTTTTATCTTCTACGTTGGTTAATAATTTATTCAAATCATCTGTAAACAAAGTGCCTTGATTAAGCTGTTTTCCAAAACTTTCGTCTTTAAAAATAGTTTTTGCAACACCTTCCCAAGTTAAACTGTAGTCTTTAACAGGCTGATCAGGCAGACGAACTCTTTCTAATTCTTGCTGAATACTTCCTCGATAATTTTCTAAATTATTAACATAAGGTTCCTCTTTTAGCGCTGGAACATCTTTTCCTTTAAAAAAGGTTTCAATTTGTTTATAACTAAATGAGCTTGTCTGGCTGTAAGCATTATCAAAGCTCTGACTGGCACTTGTAAATTTAGATTCTGTTTCGAGCGGAATTCCTCCAACTAAGAGCGGTTTATAAATGTAAAACTCTGGAATCTGTGTTTTATAATAAAAATAATCAACAGGAATATCAAACTGAATATCAAAATCTGGAAATTTAATAAGATTTTCAGATCTTAAAACATATTTGTACTCAATGATAGAACCGACTTTTACATTTGGCAAGGTAATCGTCTTTTCCTTCCAATACTTATTAATCTTGGTTTTAAATTCTCCCTGGTTGTTTAGTTTTGTTTTTACAATGTTTCCATTCTCTAAATTATACGTCACGGCTTCTGAAAATTCTAAACGATCTTCGTTTAACTTTTCGTATCCAGTATAAAAGCGCACTTTCTGGTCGGCCCAGCTTAAACCTTCTTTCCTGTATATTTTGATTTTTACTTCACAGACATGATTTGCGTAGAATCCAACATCTTTGTTATATCCAAAATAAGTCCTTCCTTTTTTAAACAAGATAGCAGCGGGTGCGCTGCTATCTTTAGGATGAACTTTCTCATTTAATTCTGCGATTGTTACTTTGCCCAATTCATAATTTTGAGCTTGAATGGTTATTGTACTCCAAAAAAAGGCAATACAAATTAGGAGAAATTTCGGCATAATTTAAATACGTTTTAAAACGATTTTTTCTGTTTCTTTAGCAATCATGGTCTTGTAATATTCTTTCAGCATATCATACTTTTCAGCGGAAACAATAGCTTCATTTATCTGATGTAAAATAGACAATTGTAAAGTATCTCCATTGGATGCAATATTAAATTTAAAAGCACCAAGATTATCTTCCATTGTTACAGCTGCAGGAGCCGGCAATGTTTCCACTGCAAAACCTTCTGGAATTTTAATCGTGATATTATACTTATCAGCAAACGGATAACTAAAATCAACCGGATATTCTCTCACTTCCTGTTTAAAAGGATTTTTATCATTGGTAAAAAATAGCATCGGATTTAAGTATATTTTATCGCCAATCAGCTCGCATAAATTATTTCCTGTAAAAGAATAGGTTTCTATAATGGGAAGCAATACATCATGTTCATTGGTTTTAGAGTAGTCGCTTATCTCTATTTTGTTATGCTTGTTTTCAAGTTTCTCTAGATATTCCTCTTCTTTAAGATTGCTAATATTGTTTCTTGCTATCATAGCATTATAATCTGCATATTGTCTTCTAGTTTTCCCTGTGACTTTTCCATCAGAATCAATGCTGTAAGACATAAAAACATTATCACTTGATGCTTTTTCAGGCATTAGATCAATCATTTCAGAAGTTCCGTCTTTTCGTATTAATCTTCCTTTCCAGTTTAAAACTCTAAGTGGTAAAATATTTGGAGTTGAAAATTTTTCGGAAGCATCTAATAGAATATATCCACTTGGAGTTTCTACAGCCGCAATTACATAATTAAACGCTGTTCTGTTCGGAAAAAGCGCAATTCCATTAGAACGTGTGCTCACCAAAACCGGATTTGCCGTTAAACCAGAATAACGAAGCATTGCTGTAAGCATTAAATTAATGTCGGCAATATTTCCTGTTTTTTCTTTGTAGGCTTTCTTTACGCCATTGTCACAGCTATAACCTGTATAATTGTTCCATTTCACGTTTGATTTCACATGATTAAAAATGGCCCAAATTTTCTCTTCTGGTGTTTTTGTTTCTGCAAGCAGTTTTTTCAGGTCATCTTCAAAATATCCTGTTTTATTTAATTCTGGACCAAAATCTTCATAATCATAAATTGTTTTAACAACTGAATTCCAATCTGTAGAAAGTTGCTTTATAGGTTTGTTTGGAAATCTCGTCATTGACAATTCATGTGAAACCGATGACATATAGTTTTCTATATTATTTACATACGATTCATCTTTCATCGCTGCAAAATTTTCTGCAGTATAAGTCGTTTGAGTTTCTACATATTCAATTTTATCCTGATAAAACTCTGTTTGAGTTGCTCCGCCTCCAAAACCTCCTGTGTTATATCTTTCTTTTGAATTAATAAGGAACGTTTTGTTAGCTTTTTCTGAAACCACCTTGGGAAAAACATACCCTTTTTGTGCTGGAGTAAAAACAAAATATTCAGGAACATATGTTTTAAATTCTGAATAATTTACAGGAATACTAGTTTGAAAATCCCAATCTCGAATAAGTACATCTGGGCTTCTAACGCTGTATTTGAATTCTATAACAGAACCTTCTTTAACATTCGGCATAGTGATTTTCTTCTGGCTTCGAAATTTACTTACTGCCTCATCAAATACTCCATCACTTTTCAGTTTTGTAGCTTCAATTTTACCTCCTACCAAATTATACGTCACAGCATCGCTTACAGATACTTTCTCTTTAAAATCAGTACCGTAGTAATACCAAATTGCCTCATTGGCCCAATTATATCCTTCTTTTTTATAGATTTTAATACGGGTTTCAACATCCAAATAAGTTACAAATCCTGTGTTTTGATCGTAATCGATTCTTGCTTTTCCTCTTTTGTATAAAATGGCAGCCGCGGCAGATGAATCTTTAGGATGTACTTTCTGCTGCAGTTCAGTAACAGACACTTTTCCAAGTTTAAATTCCTGTGAAATTATTTTTGGGCTAAGCAATAAAATCACAGTTAGACTAAATAATTTAATAATTTTCATTGGTAATTTTTGGTTTATTTTAGTTTACAATTGTTAGTTTTTGGTTAAGACTATTTTGGCATTGTCGTTTCTTGAAACTTGTTCCATAAATAAACGGTATTCATCATATTCTTTGTTAGAATATTTTCCTTTGTTGAGGAACATAGTTCTTTTATAAGTTAATTTGTTATTGTCTTTTTTGATGATTTCAGTTTTGTATTCGCCAAATTTTCCTTTTAGCTCATAATTCTGGGGAAGAAATTCAATACTGTAGCCATCAGGAAGATTGATCTCGATTTCATCTGTATCGAAATAGCCACGCTGAATTTGAAATGGATTTTTGCGGTTTCGCACTCGTTTTATATTTCCTGTATATTGATTAAAAGCATCAACCACAAAAATCATTTTATTACCCGTCAACGTTCCATAATTTGTTGCGCTTAACTGAACATCTTCAGTAAAACGAATATTCTCTTTATCGTTTGTAAAAGTAATTTTGCCCAATTTCAAGTTGTTGATATTATCCCAATACTCTTTGTAATGTTCTTCTTTTTCGTTTGGCTGCATGGTTTCTACTCGAGATTTAGATGCATATTGACTTCCTTGTGATGCAATTTTTAATGTTCCTGAGAAATTTCCAGCTCCATCAATTGTGTAAGTTCCTTTTCCATCTTGGATATTTCCTCGATCGTCGTAGATTTTAGTGCGAACAATTTCTCCTCCTTCTGGTTTTACAACCAAAACATCACGATCGTCTGTAAAAGTTCCTTGATAACCAAATGGATCATCCTGACTTGTACATTCTAGCCAGATGTAACTATCTTTGTTCGGAATTGCCAAAATCATATGGTTTCCTTGCATCGAAACAAAATCAGACTGAATATCTGCTTTGTAACGATCGCCGTATAAAATGGTATTGTAAGACGGAACATCTACAACCTGCAAAAGTGCTTTTGTATAATTTGATAATGCTTTACAATCTCCGTATCCTAAACGATCCACATCATTGGCCAACATGGGTTTCCAACCGCCAATACCAACGGCAATGTTTACATATCTGGATTTTTTCTGCACATAATCGTAAATGATTTTAGCTTTCTTTACAGGATCTTTTTCATCACCAACAAGAGCCCTGATTTTGCTTTTGGTTTCTTCGGGTAAAACAGTGGTTCCCGTTAAGATTTTATCGCCATACCATTTACCGAATGCTTCCCACGTGGTAGCGTTTCCATCAACTCCTTCTAAATGGAAGTTTTCTAATCCCATCATAACTTTAGGAAAAAGATCTGAAGGCGAAGGGCTAAGATCTTCTTGTTTTTGAGCAGGAATATTTGTTGCTATATAACTTAAATTGGTATCGGTATCGGCTGTTTTTTTTATGTTGAAATTATCAAATCGGAACTCTTTTTTCTTAAAGCCCAATCCTTTTGGAAAAGTAACATTCAAAACACATTTTTCTACGCTTAAATAGTAGCCACCAATAAAATACCATTGCGGTATAAAGGCAGTATTTGAAGTTTCAGTCTCGCACGTAAAAGCAATAGTAAAAGGATATGAAATTGGAGTATAATTCAAGTAAAGCACTCGATTATCTGAAAAAAGTGTGCTTCCGCTTACGGCACTTTGATCCCTAAAATCTTTTCTTTTGATTTTTTTGATTTCATTTCCTAAAGCGTCATAGACTATAGCTTCAATATTCTTCACTGAAGTTGTCTTATCATAATGACTAAAAGCATCAATATCTTTTAAACCTTTTTCGTTTAAAACAGAAACAATTCTTTGAGTTTTAATATTCATACTTCTTTGCGAAGCAATGACAATATCCATCTGGTCTAAACGAAGAACAGCATTAGCATTTTGTGTTAAACTATCAGGAATAGAAGATATAGGATAAATGCTCTTTTGAGCAGAAATATTGGCGGTAAATAAAATAAAAAATAACGCGCAAAACAGGTTTTTCATTAGTAGGTATTTTCGTCAAATATATATTATTTTCAGAAATCCTTAACAAATGTTTAATAATATTTTATTCCCTGTTTTTGCTATCCATTACGATTGTAACTGGCCCGTCATTTAAAAGGCTGACTTTCATATCGGCACCAAAAATTCCAGTTTGCACTTTCTTTCCAAATTCTTTTTCCACTGCCTGAACAAAGTTCTCGTACATTGGAATTGCAAAATCTGGTTTGGCTGCTTTTATATATGAAGGACGATTTCCTTTTTTGGTCGATGCATGAAGCGTAAACTGACTAACAACAATAATATCTCCGTCAATATCTTGAACCGAGCAATTCATTAAGTCGTTTTCGTCACCAAAAATTCTCATTTTTATGATTTTTCCAGCAAGCCAATCGATATCTTCCTGAGTATCGGCATCTTCAATTCCGACTAAAACCAATAAACCTTTTTGAATATTTGCTGTTTTTTGGCCATCAACGGTTACTGATGCTTCTGAAACTCTTTGGATAACTATTCTCATAGAAATTGTGAATTGTGAATGGTAAATTGTGAATTTATGTAGTACTTAATTTTTGCTTAGAGGTTATAATTATTGAAGCTAAAATTTTATTTATTTCTATAATATCAGCCTTAATAGATCGAAATTGGGTCTCATTTAAATAATGAGATTGAAAAAGCAATTCCAGCCAATAATCTGTTTCATTTGCTTCTTTCTGAGCTATCGCAAGTTTATGAATAAAATCTTTTTTGCTTTCTGCTTGCTCAGATTCTCTTATTAATGCACCTATCGCTGTACCACTGCGAAGTAATTGCTTACTTAAAACATATTCCTTTTTATCATCTTTTAAAAACTGAAAAAGTTTAATAATTCTCAGTGCAAAACTAAAAGACTTTGTTTTGATTATGTTATCAGTCATAATTCACAATTTACCATTCACAATTCATAATTACTTTCTCGTTTCATCACTCGCAGCGCGATCTTCTCCATACGTATCGGTACGATAATGCTCATCGTCACCTTCTAGAATTTTAAGGTAGCTATTGTAACGTGACCAAGCAATTTCATCTTTTTCTAAAGCCGTTTTTATGGCGCACTGCGGTTCTTCTTTGTGTAAACAGTTGTTAAACTTGCACTGATCTTTGAGCTTGAAAAATTCTGGAAAATAATCGGTGATTTCAGTTGGCTCCATATCTACGATTCCGAATCCTTTAATTCCTGGAGTATCAATAATTCGGGCATCAAAAGACAAATCGTACATTTCAGCAAAAGTCGTGGTGTGCTGTCCTTGCTTGCTTTGTTCTGAAATTACGGAAGTTTTTAAGTGAAGACTTGGTTCTAATGCATTAACCAAAGTTGATTTTCCAACACCTGAATGTCCAGAAAACATACTTACTTTTCCGATCATCATTTCTTTCAGCTTGTCAATTCCTTTATTTTCAGTTGATGAAATTCGGAGACACTTATATCCTATTTCCTGATAAATATGCTGCAGATAAAGCTGATCGTCTAAAGTTTGTTCTGTTAAAGTGTCAATTTTATTGAAAACAAGAATAGCCTCAATTCCATAGGCCTCGGCAGTAACTAAAAAACGGTCAATAAAACTTGTCGTCGTTGGCGGATTATCAATCGTAATCAGTAAAAAAACCTGATCAATATTAGAAGCAATAATATGAATCTGCTTTGACAAGTTAACCGATTTACGAACGATATAGTTTTTTCTTTCATGAATGTTATGAATCGTTCCCGTAATAGCATCCGAAGTTTCATCCAACTCATAATCGACTATATCGCCTACAGCAATAGGATTGGTACTTTTAATACCTTTTATTCTAAACTTCCCTTTCATACGGCATTCTATAAAATCTCCTTTTTCAGATTTTACAGTATACCAGCTTCCTGTAGATTTATATACGGTTCCTGTCATTCTTTTATTTTAGATTTCTGATTTTAGATTTTAGATTAAAACCTAAATCTTTTGCAAAGATAAATGAATAATTTAAACCATATAAGTAATATATTTGAATATAACTGGGCGAATATTTTCCTAAACAAAAATCCCCACTACTTCTTTCAAAGCTATGGGGATTTAAAAAAACAATCTATTTTTAATATTGTGCTATAAGAAAAACTTAAGATAAATCTTAACCAAACCTAAATTATCTTATATCACTTATATGGTTTAAGACAAAATTATGCGTTGAAAATTTTCTCTTGATGACCAATACTCTCTTGGTGAATTGCTTTGAATAATTTCAAAACAAACTCTTCAGTAAGGCCTTTTTTCTCACCTTCCAAAATCATTTTTCCTAAGATTTCGTTCCAACGGTTGTTTTGAAGGATCGCAACGTTTGCATCTTTTTTCACTTGACCGATTTCATCAGCTACTTTCATACGTTTTCCTAGCAACTCTAATAAGTTAGCATCCAAAACGTCGATGTTAGCTCTTAGTTTTTTCATTTTTTGGCTGTACTCGTCTGTAGTATCATCCGTTTTTCTGATAGTTAAATCTTTGATGATTTGTTTCAAAGCATCTGGAGTAACTTGTTGAGCCGCATCAGACCAAGCGTTGTCTGGATCGATATGCGTTTCGATAATCATACCGTCGTAGTTCAAGTCTAAAGCCTCTTGAGTTACTTCGAAAATCATTTTACGATCTCCAGTAATGTGAGATGGATCGATGATTAATGGTAAATCAGGGAATTTATTTTGCAATTCGATAGCAATCTGCCACTCTGGAATGTTTCTGTATTTTGTTTTTTCGTAAGTAGAGAAACCTCTGTGAATAACACCTAATTTCTCGATTCCAGCCATGTGTAAACGCTCAACACCACCTAACCATAAAGCTAAATCTGGATTTACTGGGTTTTTAACCAAAACAATTTTATCAGTTCCTTTTAAAGTATCAGCAATTTCTTGAACCGCGAAAGGGTTTGCCGTTGTACGTGCACCAACCCATAAAACGTCGATATCGTGTTCTAAAGCTAGTTTACAGTGCGCTGCAGTTGCAACTTCAGTTCCCATTAATAAACCAGTTTCAGCTTTAGCTTTTTGCAACCATTTTAATCCAATTTCACCAACACCCTCAAATCCTCCTGGACGAGTTCTTGGTTTCCAGATTCCAGCTCTGAATACGCTTACTTTTGAATCTTTTAATTCGTGAGCGATTTTCAAAACCTGATCTTCAGTTTCTGCACTACAAGGTCCAGCTATCACAAGTGGGTGATTTAAATTGAAATCTTCTAACCACTTTCTCATTTCTTTTTTATTTTCCATCGTTTTTATAGTTTACTTTTTTATAGTTATTCCGTTTAATATTTCTCTAATTTTATTTACGCCTTCCATTTCTTCAAAAATGGCGTTGTAGTTGTCGTCTGCCAGCAAATCTCTAAACTGAGTTAAATTTGCGATATACCCTTCTAAGGTTTCCAGAACGTATTCTTTGTTTTGTTTAAAAATTGGTGTCCACATTGCAGGTGAACTTTTTGCCAAACGAACGGTGCTTTCAAATCCACTTCCCGCCATATCAAAAATATCTTGTTCGTCTTTTTCTTTATTCATTACTGTTTTTCCGAGCATAAACGAACTAATGTGCGATAAATGCGAAACATAAGCAATGTGTTTGTCGTGCGAAACGGGATCCATATATCGAATTCTCATTCCAATTGAAGTGAAAAGATTTAATGCTTTCTCCTGCAATTTAAAAGCAGTCTTTTCGACTTCACAGATAATATTTGTCTTTCCTTGAAACAAACCTCTTATTGCTGCTGATGGACCCGAAAACTCTGTTCCCGCAATTGGGTGCGTCGCAATAAAATTTCTTCTTTTTGGGTGATTGGCCACTGCTTCGCAAATTGGTTTTTTAGTAGATCCTACTTCAAAAACAATCGTTTTATCCCCTACAGCATCCAAAACTTTAGGCAAAACTGTCAACGCTACATCTACCGGAACCGAAACAATTACAAAATCGGCTTTTTGCAGATCTTCAAAACTTCCTGCTTCATCAATAACTCCAAGATCAATTGCTTCCTGCAAATGTTTTTCGTTACTGTCGATTCCTAAAATAGTAGCATCAGGATAACGTCCTTTGATGTCTAGCACCATCGAACCGCCTATTAACCCTATTCCTATTACGTATACTTTCATATTTCTTTTTCATTAACTTCAATGAAATTTAGATGAACATGTTAAAATCTGGCAAGTTTCATATTTTATAAATTTCACTTGAATTATCAATAAATTATTAAAAAATTCACTTTTTTAAAATGAGATATCCAATTCCACTTACAGCATATTGCCCGTTAATTTCTGAGCTCAATTTTATTCCTAATTTTATCTCTTTTTTAGGAATTTCATTTATAAGTTCACCTGATTTAAGAGAGACTCTTTCGTTACTTAAATTATTAGTTTTAATCAAAGAATTTAAAATCGTAGTATTATCAGTAACATTATATAATTCTAATAAAGCATAATTGTTATTTACAACATTTGGTCCAGTATAATAAACATACGGATCCGATTCAAAAATTATTGAATTTACATTCTTATAATTACTAAGATCAAAAGTAATACCTGACGCAACTACAGGAATTGAACTAGATGTACTAGCATTAGAACCAACACCATCCGCAATTCTCAATCTAATCTCTTCGCTTACAATTCCTGTATCTTCGTTACAAACATATTTTGTAACTTGAACTTCTGAATTATCTAATATTTTATTATTATTTACATCAATCCCTGATTCAATTTTTATTCCTCCGTTTCCGCAAATTCCACCTTTAGCTTGATCTGTTATATTCACAAGACTTACATTCCCATTAATTCCATTACATACATAAGTTGTATATTTTACTTCATTGTCATTTAATATTCCGTCTTTGTTTACATCTAATCCATATTCAACTTTCAATCCTCCATTTCCACAATTACCTCCTGAATTCTCATTAGTTGTCCTTATTAAATTTGTATTCCCGTCAACTCCATTACAAACATATGCTGTAGAAATTATTTCATTTTCTTCTAAAATCCCATTTCTATTTAAATCTAAACCAGAATTTATTTTTATTCCACCATTTTCACAACTTACTCCTGCAGGTTCTTTTACAACTGTTGTAAGACTATTTTTTCCATTTACTCCATTACAAACATATTTTGTATTTTGAACTTCATTACTATCAAGTATCCCGTTAAAATTACTATCCAATCCCGTCTCAATTTTTATTCCTCCATTCTCACAATCTATTCCTGGATTTACAACAGACATATTTACCAAAGTATTTATTCCGCTTGATCCTTTTTCTCCAATAGGTCCTTCATCTCCCTCACATGCGATAAATAAAATTGGTATTAGCATATAAAATAATTGTAGTTTTTTCATTTTACAGGTTTTATTTTTAATTGTTATATATTAATCTTTTAGATTTTTTAGTTGAAAGATAGTAGTCTTTTTACCTATAGCAAAAACTCTAAAATCGATCAATCGATTCTTGTACTTTTTCTTCTTTCACACACAATGAGAATCTGATATAACCTTCTCCATTGCTTCCAAAAATGGTTCCCGGTGTAATGAAAATATGTTTCTCATATAATATTTCGTCAATGAACTTTTCTGCTGATTCAATTCCTTCCGGAAGTTTCGCCCAAACAAAAAGCCCAACTCCTTCTTTATATACTTTACAGTTTAGCTTTTCTGCTAGTTTCTCTGTTAATTCTCTACGGCGTCTGTAAATTTTGTTTTGGTCTTCGAACCATGATTTATCACATTTCAAAGCTGCAATTGCACCTTTTTGAATTCCGTAATACATGCCGCTGTCCATGTTGCTTTTTACTTTTAGGACCGCATCGATAATTTCAGGATTTCCTAAAACCATTCCGACTCTCCAGCCCGCCATGTTGAATGTTTTACTTAGCGAATTCAATTCTAAAGCCACATCTTTCGCACCTTCAACTTGCAATAAACTCATCGGATTATCATTCAAAACAAAACTATATGGATTGTCGTTGATCAATAATATATTGTGTTTTTTAGCAAAAGCAACCAATTTTTCAAATAACGCTAAACTTCCTCGAGCCCCTGTCGGCATGTGCGGATAACCCAGCCACATAATTTTTACTTTCGAAAGATCTAATTTTTCAAGAGCTTCAAAATCTGGTTCCCATCCGTTTTCTTCTTTCAAGTCATAATAAACCGGAACTGCCTGAACCAAATTGGTTACCGAAGTATAAGTTGGATAACCCGGATTCGGAATCAAAACGTGATCGCCTTCATTTAAAAATGCCAACGAAATATGCATAATTCCTTCTTTTGAACCCATAAGAGGTAAAATCTCATTATTCGGATTCACTTCAACACCAAACTGATCACGATAAAAATCCGCCATCGCCTGTCTCATTTCTGGCAATCCCTGATAGCTTTGATAGCCGTGTCCGTTTTCGTCTTGAATTGCTGCAGCGACTGCTTCAATTACTGCTTTTGACGGACTCAAATCAGGGCTTCCAATTCCCATGTTGATGATCGATTTTCCTTCAGACATCAACTGACGAACTTCTCTTAGTTTTGATGAGAAGTAGTATTCTTCAACTGTGTCTAATCGTTTTGCTGTTGTAATCATGATTTCTATTTATTCTCTTTTAGAGTTTCTTTATTTTTTAATCCCGAAGGATTGTAATTTGGAATTCTTTAATTGGAATTTCCTTTTTTAAGGTCTGGTATTCTTATATTCTCCCAATACTTTGAAATATTCTGCCATGATGTTTAATAACGTTTTGGCTTTTGCAAAATCTTCGTACTTCTCAAATGTTACATCTACGAAGAATGAATATTTCCAAGGTGTTTCAATTTTTGGAAGCGACTGGATTTTTGTCAAATTCAGTTTGCAGTCGCTCATGACATTTAAAACCGCCGCTAAGCTTCCTCTTTTATGATCTAATTCAAATTTTACCGATGCTCTGTTGATTTCGCTTTCTGGCAAAAATGAATTTTGCTTTTTGATGATCACGAAACGCGTCATATTGTTTTTGATCGTTTGAATCGATGATGCAATAATATCCAGATCGTACATTTCGGAAGCGGTTACACTCGCAATTGCAGCAATTCCGGTTAACTGTTTTTCCTGAATTCTTCTTGCTGTTTCAGCAGTATCTTTATCCTCAACCAATTTGATATTTGGATATTGCTTCAAGAAATCCATACACTGCAAAAGTGCCATTGGGTGTGAATGAACTTCTCTTATATCTTCAATTTTCTGACCTTTTAAAGCCATTAAATTCTGCTGAATATTCAAATAATGTTCTCCAATAATGTGCAAATTATTCTTGTCAATCAATGCGTAATTCGGGATAATCGGCCCTGCAATTGAATTCTCGATCGCCATAACAGCCTGATCAGATTTTCCGGCAATAAGGCTGTCGATCAATTCTTCAAAAGACAAGCATTCATCAATATCCACATTTTCAGAGAAATACTCTTTCACAACCTGATGATGAAATGATCCTTTTATACCTTGTATTGCAATTTTCGTTGTCATATAGTCAAAAAAAAATCCTGATTTGCATCAGGATTGTATATTAGTTTTATTTGTCTTAAAATTCGATCTCAAATAACCATAGCACAATCCTGACTTCTACTAAAGAAGAAATAAAAATTGTTGCTAAAATAAAAACGGTTACTTGCCATTTTGTTTGTGTTATTTTGTAAATTCTCTGCGAATGTATAAATTATTTTTAGTGCACCAAAAAAAAGATTGCATTTTATGAAACAAAAAAGGATTTCTTAACAAATTTGGCAGGTTTTGTATGATAATATAAAAATATCGGCTTAAAATGAGAATATTAAAAAGAGATTCTGAGGTTCTAAGTTGCTGAGATGCTAATTTTTTTTTCGCCACAAATTCACGAATTCGCGCAAATCTCTGTGCAATTAAATCTAATTTCACAGATTTTAAAATAAAATTCGTGAATTGCTTCGTCTATTCGCTATCGCTCGGGTCGTGGCTATTTACCAATCAAAACAATCCGGAAACTGGTTTATTCATAATTCCAATTTTAGAATAATCAAAATTCATTTTTTCTTTTAATAAAGACGCATACACACTTCTAAAATCAATTTCATATTTTAAATCTCCATTATCTAAGTCAGCTAAATTTGGATTTCTTCCTAAAATAGTTCCTTTGTTGTTTCCTCCTATGATAAACATTGGCGCCGCAGTTCCGTGATCTGTTCCGTTGCCGTCGTCCTTTACGCGTCTTCCAAATTCGGAAAAAACTACGATTGTGACATTCTGCAATAATTGAGCTTGTTTTAAATCGGAATAAAAACTGTATAACGAATCGTTTAAATCGGTTAACTTTCTTTCGTGAATTGCAAGCTGATTGTCGTGCGTATCAAATCCGTTGAGAGAGGTATAATATACTTTTGAATTTAGATTTCCTTTTATCAGTCTTGCAATCCATTCCAAATTTTTCGATAATTCTGTTTTAGGATAACTGATTTCGGTTTTAGATTTGGCCAAAGCTTTCTGGATTTCATCAGAGCCTTCGGTAACGGAATTGGCAATTTTTCGAACAAAATCTAAATGTGGATTTTTAGACAAAGTCACATCTTCTTCTTTTGATTTCACTTTAAATCGATGTGGATCTTTTACGGTTATAAAATTAGGTTCAACACCTTTTAAAGCCAAATTATCAATCGAATCTAAATTTATTCCCGCCGTTGCCTGATGTCCGTTGCATTGCAAATCTAGAAATCTACCGAGCCAGCCTTCATTTATATATTTATTCGAATCGGTTGCAGTCTGCCAGATTTCCTGACTTCTAAAATGAGAACGAATAGGTTCTGGATAACCGACATTCTGAATTACGGTTAAATCTCCGTTTTGTTGCATTTGGGCAAAATCTTTTAACGAAGGATGAAATGCCATTCCTTTATTTTTACCAATAACCAAATCTTTATTTAAAGCAATTTTCGTTCGTAAATCATAATATAATGGATCATCATATGGAATAAAGGTATTTAAACCGTCATTTCCGCCATTCAGCTGTACAAAAACGACACATTGTTCTCCCACAATCAAATTGTTCTGAGAACCAAAAGCGTGTAAAAAATCGGGAAGCACAAGCAATCCGCCTGTAAAAGTTCCTGTCAATGTTAGAAAATTTCTTCTGTTCATGATTACTGCTTTTTAGATTAATTGATATTCTGGAAGTTTTGCGATGTAATTAAAAAGTCTGACCACAGCAAAATCGGCGTGTGGGTCTTTAGGATCAAAATCGTATTTCAGAAGATTTTCCATATCTTTTTGAGCCGAATCGCTGACATTAAATAATAATCGGTCTGACAATTCTGAAATAATCGTTTTATTATTTCCATCAGAATCAAAAGCGACTTTTACGGCAACTTTTTCATATTCCGATTTTTCTTTTTCAACTCCGTTCATCATCGTTTTCAAAACCTTTCGATTCAGACTTTTTCCACTGCATAATAAATCGGCTGTATTGTTTCTTTGAAGATAAATCTGCGAAGTCAGCCAAGAATTTCCACCATCCCAGCCTTTTACATTCACCTGATTGTACAAATCCATTCCCTGCTGCTTTATAAATGCCATAATTGCGGCATCACTTACATTCTCCATCTGCAATTCGTCGCAAAGCTGTAAAATATAAACCAGCGGATTTTTGATTTTATTTCCAGAATTTTCTTTTTTAAATTCTTCCGTAAAGATTTTAGTCAATAAAGGTTCGATTTCAAATTTTTGCTTTCGAAGATAATCTCCGTAATACACCACTAAATCTTCAGGCGGATTATCACAAATAAACCATTTCAAAATTTTTCGGGTAATGAGGTACGGAATGTTTTTCTGTTCGAAAATAATATCCACTAAATCATCTGCTTTCCAATTTCCTTTTTTTCCGAAGTAAATTTTATCGCTGTTGTCTTCGATATTCTTTCTGTAAACCGCACCTTCATCGCCAATATTCAATCCGGCCAAAGCTTTTGCACCATTTTTAATATCGTCTTCGGTATAATTTCCAATTCCGATTGTGAATAGTTCTAGTAATTCACGGCTTAGATTTTCGTTTACTTTTCCTTTTTTATTATCGCCATTATCGAGGTATCGCACCATTGCGTTTGATTTCAGAATTTGTTTGGTTAATTCTTTGAAATTGCCAAAGGCATTTTCGCGCAAAATCATATTGTGCTGATAAATCCAGTAATTGATTTTTACTTTTTGAGAAGTCGAAACAAAATGATTGTGCCAAAAACAAACCATGTTTTCACGCAATGGAAATTCATCATTTCGCATTTTAGCAATCCACCATTTTTTGAATTCAGCAGTGGCTTGATTTTCTTTTTTCTGAATTTCCTTTTTGGTTTCGGGGTCTGAAGTTTTGATGATTTCTCGAACTTGCTTAAGCTCTAAAGTAGTTTTAGGCTGATCTTGCAGAAAGTCTGGAAGTGCTGTATCAAATTTTGAATTATAAGATTGCTTTAGAAATTTTTCTAAGCCGAGTTTTTCAATTTTTGAAGCTTGTTTTCCTGAAAAACCTAATCGTAAGGACCAAAGACTGCTTTTTTTCATCGTTCAGAAATTATTACAATAAGACTCGACTTTCTTTTAAAGGTTTAATTCTTTTAAAGATGCTAAGTCGCTGAGATTCTAAGGTGCTGAGTTTTGAAAAGTCTTTGGTATTAATTAGAACGGATAATTTTTGGGGATATTGCTTTTTTATTATGAAACAATCATAGTCAGTATAGCCCGTGGTTTCAAAGACGGGAATCGAATTGGGGAAATGCATCGTGTTCCCGTGGTTGAAACCACGAGCTATGTTTGAAAACAATTGCCTATACAGATTACCTTTTAATAGAATCCACTCTCCGCTGTGTTATTAGCTTTTTTTGAACCATCATTTTAAACCAATTTTCCAATTTCAGTTTTTCCTTTTTATTCATTTTACTAATGTCAATTTGAGGAAAATTTGAATTATCTATATTGTATTTTTCCAACATAGCTTGATAATAATCAAAATAAGCTCTTTCATAATTAAATTTCTCCGCCATAATTTTAGCGTATAACATTACACTATCTGTGCTTTCACGGAAACAACAATCTTTGAAACTATAAAAAAGTTCATCATAAGCTTCTACATCACCTCTCTTTTTAACCCGATTAATTAATGTATCGTAATCTGTCACACTCGTACTTATTGTTCTTACATCTTCCTGATCAATTTCTTCTAAATTCTGTTCTTTCAGTACTTTTAGTTCCTCTGTTTTTTCTTTACATGAAAATAGACAAAATAAAAAAACTAAGCTTAAAATTTTAGTCATAAACTATTTAGTTGTTATTAGCAAAAAAGCAGCTATCATTACAATAACTGCTTTCTATAAATTCAGAATAAATCTTTCTTCTTTATTCTATTCTCTTTCTTCTAAGAAAAATTAAGACCCACACATTTCACAATCCTCAGGATCTGCAGCTTGTGCTTTTAAAAGCATTGCTTTGTAATCCTCAACACTGATTGATTCAGTTTCCTGAACTAATGACGGCGCTGTTTCTTGTTTTTTATCGTTGTTTAATGTGAATTTAATCGCATCTACAGCCGCTTTTGTTCTTAAGTAATACATTCCTGTTTTTAAACCAGATTGCCAAGCGTAGAAGTGCATTGACGTTAATTTAGAATAGTTTGCATCTTGCATGAACAGGTTCAAAGATTGAGACTGGTCAATAAAATATCCTCTTTGACGAGACATATCGATAATATCTTTCATCGACATTTCCCAAACTGTTTTGTAAAGGTCTTTTAAGTCTTGAGGAATGATATTTATATTTTGAACAGATCCATTATGACGCATAATTTCTTGTTTCAAATCTTCATTCCATAAACCTAATTTCACTAAGTCTTCTAGTAAATGTTTGTTTACTACGATGAACTCTCCAGACAATACACGACGAGTATAGATATTTGAAGTATATGGTTCAAAAGCTTCGTTGTTTCCTAAGATTTGAGAAGTAGAAGCAGTTGGCATTGGTGCAACTAATAATGAGTTACGAACTCCATGCTCCATAACTTCTTTTCTTAATGAAGCCCAGTCCCAACGACCAGATAATTCTTCATCTTTTAATCCCCACATGTTGTATTGGAATTCTCCTTTAGACATTGGCGATCCTTCGAAAGTTGAATAAGGCCCTTCTTCTTTTGCCATTTCCATAGAAGCAGTTACAGCAGCGAAGTATAAAGTTTCGAAAATTTCTTGGTTTAATTTTTTAGCTTCATCACTTGTAAACGGCATACGCAACATAATGAAAGCATCTGCTAAACCTTGAACTCCTAATCCAACTGGACGGTGGCGCATGTTTGAGTTTTCAGCTTCTTGTACTGGATAGTAGTTTCTGTCGATTACTTTGTTCAAGTTGCGAGTAACACGTTTTGTAACATTGTAAAGAGATTCGTGGTTGAATTCTCCGTTTTCAACGAACATTGGCAATGAGATTGAAGCTAAGTTACAAACTGCAATTTCATCTTTAGATGTAAACTCCATAATCTCTGTACACAAGTTAGAAGAACGAATTGTTCCTAAGTTCTTGTGGTTCGATTTGCGGTTCGCTGCATCTTTGTACAACATATATGGTGTTCCAGTCTCGATTTGAGATTCTAGGATTTTCTCCCATAATTCACGAGCACGGATTGTTTTTCTTCCTTTTCCTTGCGCTTCATATCCTGTATACAATGCTTCGAATTCGTCTCCGTAAACATCATATAAACCTGGACATTCATTTGGACACATTAAAGTCCATGGCCCATCTTCTTGAACACGTTTCATGAATAAATCTGAAGTCCACATTGCGAAGAATAAATCTCTTGCACGCATTTCTTCTTTTCCATGGTTTTTCTTTAAATCCAAGAAATCGAAAATATCAGCATGCCAAGTTTCGATGTAAATCGCGAAACTTCCTTTACGTTTTCCTCCACCTTGATCTACGTAACGCGCTGTATCGTTGAAAACTCTCAACATCGGAACAATTCCGTTTGATGTTCCGTTTGTACCGCGAATGTAAGATCCAGTCGCACGAACGTTGTGAATAGAAAGTCCGATTCCTCCCGCTGACTGCGAAATTTTAGCTGTTTGTTTTAATGTATCATAAATACCGTCGATACTATCTTCCTGCATTGCCAAAAGGAAACAAGATGACATTTGCGGTTTTGGAGTTCCCGCGTTGAACAACGTTGGCGTTGCGTGCGTAAAGAACTTTTTAGACATCAAATCGTAAGTTTCGATAACCGATTTTAAATCATCTAAGTGAATCCCAACAGAAACACGCATTAACATGTGCTGTGGACGCTCAACGATTTTTCCGTTTATCTTAAGAAGATAAGAACGCTCTAAAGTTTTGAAACCAAAATAGTCGTAATTAAAATCTCTTGTATAAATGATATGAGAATCTAAAAAAGCAGCGTTTTCTTGGATCACTTTGTAAACATCATCAGCAATTAATGGCGCATCTTGACCATTTCTTGGGTTTACGTAGTGATACATATCTTTCATCGTTTCTGAGAAAGATTTTTTGGTATTTGAATGCAGGTTAGAAATTGCTACACGAGCTGCTAATTGAGCATAATCAGGATGCGCAATTGTCATAGAAGCCGCCGTTTCTGCTGCAAGATTATCCAATTCAGAAGTCGAAACTCCATCATACAATCCCTCGATAACTCTCATGGCTACCTTAACTGGATCTACGAGCTCGTTTAAGCCGTAACACAATTTTTTGATTCTTTCTGTAATCTTATCAAACATTACGGGCTCTCTGTGGCCATCTCTTTTTACTACATACATAAGCTTACCTTTTATGGTTATTGAAAAAATTAAAGTAACTAGAAAACGAATTCCAGCACTTAAACATTGCGTGTTTTTAAATTAATTTTAGAGAATTACCAAATTCTCAATAGTTACTCGTTTCAAATCCGAAAAACGAATTTAAATGCGTCAAAAATTGCTATTGAACCTGCGACTTGGGGAAAGAGGTTCAACCTTTAAAAATAATCTGTAATCTTTTTTTTAGTGTCTCTAGAAGATAGACGCTAAAATATTTTTTGTTGTCTAAAAATCTGCATCGAATGAAATTTTTTGAGCATCGCTGTCGTTGTTCATCACACCTGATTTTTGATACTCCGCAACACGTTTTTCAAAGAAATTAGTTTTTCCTTGAAGAGAAATCATGTCCATGAAATCGAATGGATTCGCTGATCCGTAGACACGCTCACAACCTAACTCTACTAGAAGCCTATCAGCAACGAACTCTAAGTACTGTGTCATTAAAGTAGCGTTCATACCAATTAAACTTACTGGAAGAGATTCAGTAATAAATTGTCTTTCGATATCTAAAGCATCGACAATAATTTCTTTGATTCTTTCTTTTGGCACTTTGTTTACCAAATGGTGATTGTGCAAGTGAACAGCAAAATCACAGTGTACGCCTTCGTCACGAGAAATCAATTCATTTGAGAAAGTTAAACCTGGCATTAAACCACGTTTTTTTAACCAATAAATTGAACAGAAGGCCCCTGAGAAAAAGATTCCTTCAACTGCAGCAAAAGCAATAAGCCTTTCAGCAAACGAATCAGACTCGATCCATTTTAAAGCCCATTCTCCTTTTTTTGCAATAGCCGGGAAAACTTCTAAAGCATTAAACAATTCTGTTTTCTCAGCTTCATCTTTAACGTAAGTATCAATTAATAAAGAATACGTTTCGCTGTGAATGTTTTCCATCATAATCTGGAAACCATAGAAAAACTTCGCTTCAGCATATTGAACTTCGTTTACAAAGTTCTCAGCCAAGTTTTCATTTACGATTCCGTCAGAAGCTGCAAAGAATGCTAAAATATGTTTAATGAAATATCTTTCATCGTCATTCAGTTTGTTATTCCAATCTGTCAAATCTTGGTGCAAATCGATTTCTTCAGCAGTCCAGAAACTAGCTTCCATTTTTTTATACCATTCCCAAATATCATGATGTTTGATAGGAAAAATAACGAAACGATTTTTATTTTCTTGTAAGATTGGTTCTACTTGAGACATGACAATTTTTGTTTAATTTTTATACCGAATTTTTTGCTAATTCAATAGACTACAAAGATTGTCAATTAACGCCAAAAATGAAAGTCAAACTTATTCACAATTTGCTGTAGTTTTTAACAACGTTATTTTTTTGAAACATTTTTCATACAATAATTAATTTACTGTAAATGAAACATTTAAAACCAATAATTACACCTGAAAGCCCCGTAAAATATAGACTTTTAAATATAAAAAGCAAGAAATTTTAAATAGTTTTAAAAAGTTTTTTTTTTGAATTAAAACTTTGTTTTTTTGAGTCAAAAAATGAAGAGAAAAAAAGGTATAAATTACACTTTAATTTTTAAGAATTTTTAAGCTCTTCGGCTACCTTTTCTAGTTCCAAATACCAGTCCTCTCCAAAACGGCGAATCAATGCCTCTTTTACAAATTTGTAAACTGGAACTTCTAATTCTTTTCCTAACGAACAAGCATCATCGCAGATATCCCATTTATCATAGTTGACAGCTGCAAATTCTGTGAAGTCTTTTACTCGAATTGGGTATAAATGACAAGAAACTGGTTTTTTCCAATCCACTACTCCTTGATTGTAAGCTTGCTCGATTCCACAAAGTGCCGTTTTTCCGTCAAAAATCACATAAGCGCAATCTTTATTATCAATCAGTGGCGTTTCTAGATCACCATCAGTTCCTTTTATCCAAGTCCCTTGCGCTTCGATTGCTTCGATTCCTTCTTTTCGTAAAAAAGGTTTCACTTTTGGAAAAATTTCTTCTAAGATTTTAGTTTCAGCCTCATTCAAAGGCGCGCCCGCATCTCCATCCACACAACAAGCTCCTTTACAAGCAGACAAGTTGCACACAAATTCTTTTTCCAGAATATCCTCTGAAATAATAGTTTTACCTAACTGAAACATGATATCTATTACTCTAATTTATAAAGTGCAAAGATAGTCAAAGAAAGGAGATAAAATAGGATGAAAATTTAACCGCAAAATTCGCAAGGATTTGCACAAAGGTTCGCAAAGTTTATACGCACACATTTCCAATACCTATTTTAATTTGCGAACCTTGCGAATTTAATTTTGCATGCTTTGCGGTTAATCCTATTATAAGTTTTACTAAATGCAAAAGAAAACAACAATTGTTACAAATATCACTTTTTTAGCCATTAAAACATGTTTTTATAACAAAAGTGCATTGTATTGAAAAAACACCTAACTTTATTAAGTACTTTTGCAGCAGTTTTTAAACCCTAAAAATCAAAGCGATATGTTAGAAATCGATTTTAAAGAAATCATTACCGTTAGTATGGTGCTTTTTGCCGTAATTGATATTGTTGGCTCGATTCCGATTATTGTGAATTTAAGAGCAAAAGTTGGACACATTGAGTCTGAAAAAGCTTCTATCGTTGCAGGCGCTATCATGATTGTTTTTCTTTTCGTTGGAGAAGGTTTACTGAATTTAATTGGTATCGACGTACATTCATTTGCTGTTGCTGGATCTTTTGTCTTATTTTTTCTTGCTTTGGAAATGATTTTAGGAATCAGAATTTACCGTGATGAAGAACCAGGATCTGCTTCTATTGTACCGCTGGCTTTCCCTCTAATCGCTGGAGCAGGAACAATGACAACCTTGTTATCACTTCGATCTCAGTTTCATACTATTAATATTATCATAGCGATTGTCTTAAATATTATCTTGGTTTACATAGTTTTAAAGTCTTCTAAAAAAATCGAGAATCTACTAGGAGAAAACGGACTTGGAGTGGTTCGCAAGACATTTGGAGTAATACTTTTAGCAATTGCTGTTAAATTATTCGCTGCTAATGTTAAAGGTTTGTTTGTCTAAATTTTATTTTTATAAATTTACCCCGTAAAATTTCTAAAATACAACTTTAAGGCAATTTCCCCATAAAGTTCTACTTTATTATTTTAGACAAAAACAAAGACAACCTTATGAAAATTTTCACTTCAATCTTAGTGCTTTTGGCATTAGCTTTAATCGTTTTTAATATTACGCTATTAGACTTTAAAAACCCTTTTCAAGGAGATAGTATGGTAGCTTTTATTGGAATCGCCGCTTCATTTTGCGCTGTTTTGATTCTTTTGATTTTTAGAATTTCAAAAAGAATTGAAGAAAAAATGAATGACAACAGATAATATGTTTGATGTTTTAATTATTGGCGGAGGAGTATCTGGCATGTCTTGTGCTCTAGTCTTAGGATCCGCAAAAAACAAAACTTTTGTTACTGACAAAAAAATCGGAATTTTTACTCATCAGAAAAATTCTTCTTTACAAGAGGCAATATTTTATAACGCTTACGGAATTACACCAGGAAAATTAGGTTCTGAGCTTTTAACTGAAAGCACACAGCATTTAGCAACAACTTACCCGCACATTACTCAGATTTCAAATGAAAAAGTAATGAAAATTGAAGGCAGTTATCCAGAATTTACCGTAGTAACCAACAAGAATTCATACCAAACAAAAAATATCGTGGTCGGAATTGGTTCTGCCAATACTTTCGACATTGAAGGTTTGATGCAATTTGTTGAACCTCATAAAAAAGCACTTCCAGAAAAACAGCGTATTCAGCTTAAAAACGAAGATCACAAAGTAGCAGACGGCATTTATGTTATCGGTACTTTAGCGGGTTGGAGAAGTCAATTGGCAATTGCAGCCGGAAGTGGCGCTGCTGTAGCGACAGACATTCTTACTTTATGGAATAACGGCGTACAGACTCACGCTCATGATAGCACTCGATAATTTTTTGTTTTTACCATTAAGAGATTAAGATAAATTAAGTTCTATTTTGATGCAAACTTAATTACCAAGTTTCATTAAGAAAAAACTCCAAACAGAAAAAACCATTAAGAGATTAAGAAAACAGCTATACAGCTTAATAAACTTAATCTCTTAATGGTTTAAAACTTTATGGTTAACTTATTTAACCGAAACGATTTCTGTTACTTTAATATGGTTTTCATCTTCAGATTTCCATTTTTCTCCTTTTACAGACACTACATCTCCAATTTTTAATTGTTTGTAATTCTGAGGCCCGCCAACGTTTACAATACTGATTGTTGCAAAGTAAACTTCTTTTGCGTCTGTTGTAATTTTGGCCGTGTAACCATCTTTACCTGCTTCTATACCGTCTACTTTTCCTGAAACTACAGCATTAGCATCATTTTTCATAGTTGTGCAAGAGATCACAAAAGTCATTAAAAGCACTAGAAAACTTACTCTTTTTAAATTTTTCATATATTATTAGTTTAACCGCGAAGTTCGCGAGGATTTACGAAAGGTTCGCAAAGTTTTATTTTAAGTTACTATTATTTTATTGCATCAAACTTTACGCCAACTGAACACAGCTCCCTGCAATAACTTTTAGATTCTTACCCGATTTTTTCCAAACCCTTAAATATTTGAAAACTCCGCTGATTGCATTTCCGTCATAAGCGCCTTTTAAGGCAACTGTAACCGTAACCACTGCAGAATCATCAATTACGTTGACAATTTGATCTGATGCTTCCAAAGAATTAATTTTTAACTTTCCTGAACGATATGATTCCAAATCAAACTCTTTAGTTATGGTTTGTCCGTCGGGCATATTAAACAATAAATCATCATGAAGAATTGTTTCCAAAGCCATAACATCCGATTTTTTAATTGCAGTCAGGAGTTCTATTTCTGCATCAACAACGGTTTCTATTTTCATGATATAAAGATTGAAGTTATTTCTTTGGAGCTAGAATTGTCTTTATCATGGCATCATCTTTCAAGATTACATCATAATAATACAATTCTCCAAACAGCTGTCGTGCGAATTCAGCTGTAATATGACGGTTTACGAGCGCTTTCGTTTTATCCAATTTCAAATCCAATCCCGTCATTAAAATATAGTTTTTAAATCTTTTAAAATAAAAATCTGAGTTCTTCATTTTTGCCAAAAACTCATTAAAATTATCTCCCGCAAAAGCATTTCTATTTTTATCTAATTCTTCAAAGACAAAATGCCCTACAATTCCAGTCTGCAGCAAATATGCAACATTTTCATTTCCATGCTCTGCTTCCATTGGAACAAAAACATCTGGAACAATTCCGCCACCGCCGTACACTATTTTTCCTTTCGGAGTTTTGAATTTTAAAGAATCGGCCACTTTTATACTGTCTTTTGCATACAATTCTCCAGTAGCAATTCTTGCTTCAGATTCTTTAAAATATTCTTCGTTCCCTTTCTTATACGGTTTTTGAATCGATCTTCCCGTTGGCGTATAATAACGCGCCACAGTCAATCTTACTGCAGACCCGTCGTTAAAGTCCATTTCTCTCTGAACAAGACCTTTTCCAAAAGAACGTCTTCCAACAATAGTTCCGCGATCATTATCTTGAATGGCTCCTGCTAAGATTTCACTAGCCGAAGCACTATTTTCATTAATTAAAACATAAACTTTCCCCGTTTCAAAACTTCCTGCTTTTGTTGCATACGTTTTCTCAGTAGAACCGTTTTTACTTTTCGTGAAAACGATTAATTGTCTGTCTTTTAAAAACTCATCGGCAATAGCAATCGCTTCTTCCATATAACCTCCCCCATTATCACGGAGGTCAATTACGAGCGACTGAATTCCTTTTTGTTTTAATCTCGTTAAACCAGTTTTGAATTCGTTGAAAGTAGTTTCTGCGAAACGGTTAATTTTGATATAGCCAATATTATTACCAATTAACATAGAAGCATCAACGCTTTTAATTGGAATAACATCTCGTTTAACTTTAAACTTCAGTTTCTTCTGTTCAGATTTTCTAAAAACAGTCAATTCGATTTCTGAACCCTGAAGTCCTTTTAATTTAGAAAATAAACTATCTGAAGGCAATTTTCTACCATACAATTTGGTTTTTCCTGCAAACAAAATACGGTCTCCAGATTTTATTCCCGCTTTTGCCGAAGGTCCGTTTTCGACTGGTTTTATAATCGCAACCGAATCTTTATACATATAAAAATTAATTCCGATTCCCACAAAATCACCTTTCATGCTTTCGGCAACCTCAGCTTGTTCGCTTGGCGGAATATATACTGAATGCGGATCCAATTTAGAAAGAATATTATCGACCGTAAGATTTACAATCGAATCGGTATTGACGCTATCAACATATTCGGTATTGATAAAATCAATAAGTTTATTTAGCTTGGTTTTAGAGTAATTTTTAGCCAAAAGCTGGTCACTTGCAGGAGCGTTCATCACGCTTCCGGCAATTGTTCCAAGAGCAAAAGTCGCTCCTATTACGATTGGCAAATATTTCGAATTAAATTTCATTATTCTTCCAAAACAGGAATATGTTCTACTTCCACCCCTGCTTTTATTAAAAATTGGATTCCAGAATCATCTCGATATCCATCTTTATATACTACTCTTTTTATTCCTGACTGATGTATCAATTTACTGCATTCTTTGCAAGGCGAAAGCGTAATATACAATGTTGCTCCTTCGCAAGATTGCGTTGATCTTGCTACTTTCAGGATTGCATTTGCTTCGGCATGCAGAACATCCCAACGTGTCAATCCGTTTTCATCTTCGCAGCAATTTTCAAATCCTGACGGTGTCCCATTGTAACCATCAGAGATGATCATTCTATCTTTTACAATAATAGCGCCAACTTGTTTACGTTTACAGTAAGAAAGCAAGCTCCACTCTTTTGCAATTCGCAGATATGCTTTATCGTATTTATTCAGTTTTTTTACTTCCATTTAATTTATCTGTTCCAAATTGGGCTTTCAATAATCATCGGAATTACAACTCCGATAATAAAAGCCGACATTACAAGTGCCCAGTCGCGTTTTGAAAAACGGAAAACGGTCTGCACTATATATGAAATTACCAGAACAACAAAAACTACTATTAGCTGAGCAGCTTCTATTCCTAAGGCAAACTCTCCTAAAGGCAACAATTTTGAGGTGGCAGAACCTCCTAAAATTGTTTTGAAATAATTAGAAAAACCTAGTCCGTGAATAATTCCAAAGAATAAAGTTATGAAAAATACTAGATTTACGCCATCATTTTTTGAGGTCTTTCCAGCCGTAAATAAATGATAAAGAGCTGTTATTAAAATTGTAATCGGAATCAGGAATTCTACAACATTAACTTTTATGGCAATTATGCCGTAAACAGAAAGAATTAAGGCCAAGGTATGGCCAATTGTAAAAAGAGAAACCAATAAGAAAATTCTTTTCCAGTCTTTAAAAAGATACGGAACGGTTAAGGCGATTAAAAAAAGAACGTGATCGTAAGCATTAATGTCTAAAACGTGTTTTAATCCTATTTGAAAATAAATCCAAAATTGTGACATAGGTATAATGTAATTAAATAATTAGGGGTTGTAAACTTACGATTAATTTTCAAAATTAAAGATTCGGGCTACTAAATCCTGCAATAAAAATAAGTTAAATTTTAGCAGAAATTTAAAATCAATAATTTAAAAATAGGATTATATTTGTTATAATAAAACTTTATCATTATGTCATTTTCAGAATTATTTGATAGCGAATTCAAGCAAAGAAACAAAGGACACTTTTCTGCTATTGTTCGTGTAGCTTTAGCTGATGGGGTGGTTTATCCAGAAGAAAAAGCCTTTTTAGATAAACTTGCTTCTCGCTTAGAAATTACAGAATCGGAATATGAAGAAATTCTTAGCGATCCTTTAAAATATCCGATCAATCCACCTTATTCATATGTTCAACGTTTGGAGCGTTTATATGACCTAACTCGCATGGTGCATGTTGACCATCAGCTTGAAGACAAACAAGAAGTACTTCTAAAAAAGATAAGTGTTGCCCTTGGATTTACACCAAGCAACGTAGATTATATTATTGCAAAAGCATTGTCATTGGTTGACAAAAAAGTAGATGCAGATACTTTTATCTACGAAATGCAGCATATGCATAAATAGTATTCAGTTTTCGGTCTCAGTTTACAGTTTATTTTGATGCCGAAAAAAGAAATTAAAACTCGCATTAAATTATAAACCCGACAAGTTTTTGAAAAACTGTCGGGTTTATAATTTAAAATCCAGACTGAAAACTGCGACTGTGACTGAACACTAAAAACTAACCACTCACTCAGCCGCCATAAATTCCTCGGCTTTTTCTACCATCTTATAGCTTCCGCAAAAGAAAGGCACTCTTTGGTGCAATTCAGTTGGCTGGATTTCCATAATTCTTCCGAAACCGTCTGTTGCTTTTCCTCCTGCTTGCTCTGCCAAAAATGCCATCGGATTACATTCGTACAGCAAACGCAACTTCCCTTTTGGCGCTTTCGAACTTGTAGGGTAAATATAAATTCCGCCTTTAATCATATTTCGATGAAAATCGGCTACCAAACTTCCGATATATCTTGAAGTATAAGGTCTGTCTTCTTCTTCGCGCTGGCAGTATTTGATGTAGTTTTTTACTCCCTGCGGAAAATGAACATAGTTTCCTTCGTTTACCGAATAAATATTTCCATTTTCTGGAAATTTCATGTTTGGATGCGAAAGATAAAATGTACCTATCGCTGGGTTCAATGTAAAACCATTCACCCCATGTCCAGTGGTATACACAAGCATCGTTGAAGTTCCATAAATTACATAGCCTGCTGCAACTTGATTGATTCCCGGCTGTAAAAAATCCTCGCTAGTCACCGGAGTTCCTATTGGAGTAACTCTTCTGAAAACAGAAAAAATAGTTCCCACAGAAACATTTACATCAATGTTTGAAGATCCGTCTAGCGGATCCATTAAGATCACGTACTTATTATTATGACAGTTGTCGCTCCCCTGAACTGTAATAAAATCGTCGTTTTCTTCTGAAGCGATACCACAGACAATCTCACGGTTTATTAACGTCTGGATAAATACTTCGTTTGCATAGACATCTAATTTTTGCTGGTCTTCACCTTGAATATTCTGTTCGCCTGCCGCGCCCACAATATCTACTAAACCCGCTTGGTTTACTTTATGATTGACCACTTTTGCTGCCAATCGAATAGAGTTGATAATTCGCGAGAGTTCTCCCGACGAATACTGAAATGCTTTTTGGTTCTCAATAATAAACTCTCCCAGTGTTTTATTGCGTTCTTCCATTTCTAAATCGTTATAGTTTTATTTTTAAGTCACAAATATCGCTTATTTTGTGAGAATGATTTAAAAATTATTTTGTTTGTTTGCTACTATTGTATATTTGCTAACAATCTGCAAAAAGCATCCAATAAAATGACGCTTTTTTAGATAATAAATAGTTAAAAATAAGAATATATGAATATTAGGAAAGGAAATCCTGAAGATATGAAATCGGTGTTAGGGCTTATTCAGGAACTTGCAATATTCGAAAAAGAACCCGATGCGGTTGTTATTACAGAGGAAGATTTAGTGCGCGACGGATTTGGCGAAAAACCATTATTTCACGTTTTTGTTGCAGAGATCGAAAACGAAGAAAAACAAAAAGAAATTGTTGGAATTGCGCTGTATTATTATCGTTATTCTACTTGGAAAGGAAAGACAATTCACCTTGAAGATTTGATTGTAAAAGAAAAAATGCGAGGCACCGGTTTAGGTTCTGCTCTTTATGCTGAAATCATGAAACAAGGAAAACGAGACGGCGTGCGAAGAGTAGAATGGAATGTTTTGGATTGGAATACTCCAGCCGTAAAATTCTATGAAAATTCTGGTGCAAAAATCCTTGACACTTGGAGGGTAGTGCAGATGGATCAAGCAGGAATTAATTCGTTCTTAGAAAAATTATAAAAATATTATTCGCCACGAATTCACGAATTTTTATTCGTAAAGATTAGAAAAAATAATTCGTGAATTCGTGGCGGAAAAAAAATCTAAAAATCTAAAATTAAAAATGAGAGTATTTAAATTTGGTGGTGCATCGGTAAAGGATGCAGATGGAATTAAAAACGTGTACGACGTTTTACAAAAAGTGGGTTATGAAGACGTGATTTTGGTAGTTTCTGCGATGGGAAAAACTACAAATGCTCTCGAAGTTGTAATCAAGAATTACTTTGAAAAATCGACAGAATTAAACGCTTCTGTTCAGGAAATTAAAAAATATCACAATCAGATCTTATTGGATTTGTTTGAAGATGAAAATCATGCTGTTTTTGCGGCTGTAAATGCTCAGTTTGACGAATTAGAATACTTCTTGGCCCATAATAAATCTCCAAATTACAACTTTGTTTATGATCAGGTGGTAAGTTTTGGTGAATTGATTTCGACTAATATCTTAAGTCACTATATGAATTTCAGAGGAATTCAGACGCAATGGCTTGATGTTCGTAATTTCATCAAAACAAATGCAAACTATAGAGATGCTGAAGTTGACTGGGAAACTACACAGCAAAATATCAGCAAAAATGTTCCAAGAAAACAATTAAACATTACACAAGGTTTCTTGGGTGCAGACGAAAATAATTTTACAACAACTTTGGGCCGTGAAGGTTCTGATTATACTGCCGGAATTTTTGCTTATTGCTTAAATGCAGAAAGCGTAACAATTTGGAAAGACGTTCCTGGAGTTATGAATGCCGATCCGCGTTATTTCGAAAATGCAAGTTTGTTAAATCAGATTTCATATCGTGAAGCTATTGAGTTGGCATTTTACGGAGCAACGGTTATTCACCCAAAAACATTACAGCCGTTACAGAAAAAAGAAATTCCATTATACGTAAAATCTTTTATCAACCCATTATTAAAAGGAACTTGCGTTTCTAAAGGTGTTGATTTAGAACCGCAATATCCTTGTTTTATCGTAAAAAGAGAACAGCTTTTAATTTCGCTTTCTTCTATTGATTTCTCTTTCATTATGGAAGAAAACATCAGTGAGATTTTTGGTTTATTCCACGAATTCAAAATCAAAGTAAACTTGATTCAAAACTCAGCAATTAGTTTCTCTGTTTGCGTGGAAGATAAATTTGGAAATTTCCCAGAATTGAATGCTATTCTTTCTAAAAAATTCAAAGTAGAATACAGCGAAAATGTAACCTTATATACAATCCGTCACTTTACAGAAGAGGCAGCGCAAACTGTCGAGGCAAACAAAGAAGTTCTACTAAAACAAGTTAGCCGCGAAACTATGCAGATTGTCACTAAAGAATTAATCTAATATTGCTTTATAAAAGGTAATTATTTCAATTCAAATATATTTAGAAAGGCTTCACTTAATTGTGGAGCCTTTTTTTTATGAAAGGATTTTCTCTATTTTATCTATTTTTTTATTAAATTTACTTTTCATTCTAAAGAACTTAAAATGAGTAAAAAAAGTTTTTTATTGGTTTTCATTATCCTTGGTTTATTATACGTCAGTATATCTTTAAGTCCGTTGCTTACAAAGGATATCAAAGACATTTCTTTTTCAGATTTTAGATTGGTAATTGGTCCATTTTTATCTACAGTTGGAATTCTTATAACCTATACACAACTGAAAAAAGGAAAAAATTAATTCAACTATTATTTAGTTTTTACCTTTATTTAAGTGCTTTATAATGGTTTTCAAATCTTCTATTTGCAATTCGTATTGCTTTATTATTTTCCTATACACTCCTAACATCGCAATTTCTGTTTGTCTTTCTGTATTCATTAGACTTTCATAAACAGAATCTCCTAATCCTTTTCTAACCAATTCTTCTGGAGATATTTCAAAAATCTGACATATTTTATTAAAATGAATAGCCCAAGATGTACTCTCTCCACGTTCCATTCTCGCATAAGCAGATTGCGAAATTTGCAAATGATCTGCGGCCTCTTCTTGTGACATATTCTTTGATTTCCTCAAAACTTTTAGATTATCTCCTACAATTTTATTCATAATTAACAATTTAAAAAACAAATATAAACATAAGAATTATTTTACAATTATTCGAATTTAGGTTTTTAATAACCGATTTTCGGTTGAGACTATTTTGCGACCTATTATAAATTTGCTATATCATTATTCTAATAATCGGATAATCTAACATTAACCAATAAATTATATATCATGGAAAAAATTGAAACTAAAATCAAAAAGATGAGCCTTGTCAATATTGAAGGCAAATTGACAAAAGATGAAATGGAGAATGTAATGGCTGGGAGTGGATTTTGACAAGTTGTGCTGGGGCATCAGTTGGTTTAGCATTAGGATTCGTCGGACTAGTTGCTGGTGGAACTTCCGTCGTTGGCGCAGGAATTGGTGCAGCATGTTTTGTATATGCTTCAGCACAATGGGGAGCAAGTTGTCGCTAAAAATCAATAAAAACACAATAAACTGTAGGTTTTAACAATATCTGGAGTAACGAAACCTCTGCCCTTCTATGCAGAGGTTTGTTTTCAAGAGTCTTTCAATTTTTAATTAAATATGAAAAAATTATGAGAATAAATAAAAACATACTGCTATTCTTACTTACATTATCACTATTTTATTTAGGTCTAACCTTAAGTTGGATATTTAAAAAAGAAGACTTCACAGATATCAAAATTTGTGATTTTAAATATTCAATAGTCCCTTTATTATCATCAATTGCAATCTTTATAGGCTACATAACTGAATTAAAAAAAAGTAATAAATGATAATGAAACATTATTTACTTAAACTTTTTACACTTAGCATTGCATTTATTATTATCAACGAAATAACGAGTAATCTACTAAATTTTAACGGATTACTTCGTTACTTTATGTCTGACTATTTAACACTACAAGAAATAAATCGCTATTTTGAATTTCAGAAAAAATGGCATTGGTTAACCTATTTCTATATTCCGATAATACTTTTAATTAAAACATCGATTATTGCAACAATTCTTTATGTTGGCTTATTCTTAAATAGTCAAGATTTGAAATTTAAACAAATATGGAATATTGCTCTCAATGCAGACTTCATTTTTTTATTAGTTCCAATAATTAAAACTCTTTGGTTTTTATTTTTTCAACCTGGCTATAATTTAATAGATGTTCAAAATTTCTATCCCTTATCAGCTTTAAATATTGTGGGTTACAAAAATCTGGAAACATGGTTCATTTATCCCTTTCAGGTACTCAATTTATTTGAGCTATCATACATTATTTATTTGGCATATCAAATTGGCAAAATAACAAGCACAAATGCTGACTATGGATTAAAAATAGTTGGCTTAAGCTATATACCATCACTAGCTTTATGGGTTGCAACAGTAATGTTTTTCACTCTTAATTACAGTTAATTTATAAAAGAAGAAAAATGAAAAAGCCGTTAAAAATATTTTTGCCCCTAACTGTTTTGATTCTTTTATCCTTTCTGATAACTAAAATAATTTTTAGAATAAATCATAAAAATGAGGTCACAAAAAATATCAAAAAAATACCTGAATTTTCATTTAAGGATATTAATGGGGTTTTATTCAACAATCATAACTTAAAAAAAAACACACCAACCATATTCTTATATTTTAATACGGAATGTGAGTTTTGCAATACTGAAACTGAAATAATTAAGAAAAACATTGAGCAATTCAAGAACACACAATTGATATTCATTTCATTTGAATCACCTTTAAAAATCAAAAAATTTGCCGAAAATTATCAGTTATTGAATCATGATAACATTCATTTCATCTATGACAAACAAGTTGTCTTTTCTAAAACATTTGATGTTAAAGCTTTTCCAACAATTGTAATCTATAATAATCAACAACAATTATTAGAAAAAATAAAAGGTCAAGTAAAAATTGATCACATCTTGAAGAAAATAAATAAACAATGACAAAATTAACTTCTATTGCAATGCTTACATGTTGGTATGGCGATTATCCATGGTATTTTCCGTATTTTGTCCATTCTTGCGTCTACAATCCAACTGTTGATTTTATAATAATTACCAATAACCTCGAAACCATTCCAAACAAACCCAAAAATGTAAAGATTATTTACAAAACTCCTGATGACATTCGAAATTTAGCTTCACAAAAATTGGGTTTTACCGTTAATCTCGAATATCCGTACAAACTATGCGATTTCAAACCTGCATATGGTTTTATTTTTTCTGACATATTACAGGACTATGATTTTTGGGGACATGGTGATATTGATATGGTTTATGGCAACATACGAGATTTTATGACTGAAGAATTACTTTCAGAATATGATGTTGTAAGTAGCAGACACGATTTCATAACTGGTACATTTTGTTTGTACCGAAATATTGAATTTACCAACACATTATTTAAGCAAAGCAAAGATTATAAACTTGTTTTTAGCAGACCTGAGCATTTTTGTTTTGATGAATGCAATTTTTTATTTTATGAATTGCAGAATGGAGCCTCAATATTTGATTTTCCAGAGCGAATACAAAGTATGACTTACGTGGTTAAACAAGCAGAAAAAGAAGGTAAAATAAAAGCTTTCTTTGATTTCATAATTGTTGAAGGTTTACCAGGTGATATAAAATGGGATAATGGAAGTATTATATACAAAAATGAATTTGAAGGCATGTATTATAATCTAATTCGATTAAAAAATATTGTAAAAGATCATGTGCCTTTAAATCCAATACCAAACGTTTTCTATTTTACACCAAACGATATTGTTAAAGATAAAATATAGTTTTCTTAGCCGCATTATAAATGATTTCAAAACACATCAGAAACACCCATACTTTACAACTTGACAGATCTGATTGTGGAGTTGCCTGTTTACTATCCATAATTAAATTTTATAAAGGCAATTATTCGCTGGAAAAACTAAGAGAACTAAGTGGCACAACGTCTCAGGGAACAACTATGCTTGGTTTGTATGAAGTTGCCAACAATCTTGGTTTTGATGCCGAAGGATTTAACATTTCAACAGATACTTTAAAAGAAAATACAGAACCTGCAATTCTACAAATCAAAACAGAAAACAATTCAGATCATTATGTAGTCTGTTATGAATATGATAAAGAAAAAGGATTTATAATTGGAGATCCAGCTATCGGAATAAATTATATCTCCGAAAAAAATCTTGACCAATTATGGCAATCAAAGAACTGCTTGTTACTATCTCCAAACTCAAAATTTGTCACCGAGAAACAAATAGAAAAAACGAAGAAAAAGTACTTCATTACCTTACTTAGAGATGATTTTAAACTATTAATCATTTCGACAATCATTGGTATTTTTGTTGCTGGACTAGGAATGGCAATGGCTATCTTTTCTCAAAAATTAATCGACGATATATTGCCTTCAAATAATATAAACAAATTAATTTCCGGAATCACACTACTATTCATCCTACTTTCTGCAAGAGTTGGATTGTCAATTTTAAGACAGCACTTCTTAATACAACAATCTAAAGATTTCAACAACCGAATAAATAATACCTTTTTCTCTTCATTATTACAATTGCCCAAACTTTTTTTCCATACACGAAAAATAGGCGAATTAATAGCTAGATTAAATGACACACAACGAATACAGAGTGTTATTAAAACCTTAACGAGTTCATTAGTTATTGATACATTGGTTGCACTTATTTCTTTAGTTTTTCTATTTAGTTTTTCCTGGCAATTAGGAATAATTTCGTTACTAAGCTTACCAATTTATTTCTATATAATTTACAGGAATAATAAAAACATTATAAAATCCCAAGTGGATGTTATGCAAAATTATGCTTTGACAGAAAGCAACTTCATCAATACAATTCAAGGCATTTCAACTATAAAAAACTACAACAAACAATATATTTTTAGCAAATTAAATCAAAATATTTTTTCTGGTTTTCAGGAGAAAATTTTCAATTTAGAAAAAATAAATATTTCTCTATCATGGCAATCAGGTTTTGCAAGTGTTTTATTTTTGATTGGAGTTTTAATTTATGCTTCAATTCAAGTTTTTAATAAAGAAATCAAAATAGGAGAATTGATGGCTATTTTAGGAATTGTAGTCTCCTTACTTCCTTCGATTGCAAATTTAGCGTTAATTTCAATCCCGATAAACGAAGCTAAAATAGCTTTTAACAGAATGTATGAATTTGCATCAATCGAAAAAGAAAATGAAGATGGTTTAGAAATTTTTGAAATAAATAAAATTTCAATTCAAAATATTTCTTTTAGATTTCCAGGGCGAAGCCTTTTATTTCATGATTTACATATAGAAATTGAAAAAGGCAAAATTATTGCAATTGTTGGAGAAAGTGGCAGTGGAAAAAGTACACTAGGTCAAATACTAAAACGCTTTTATCCGTATGAAATCGGAAATATAACAGTTAATAATAAATATAAGCTTTCTGAAATTGGATTAAAAAGTTATAGAGAATTATTAGGTGTAGTCCCACAGGAAATAACAATTTTCAACGGAAATGTATTAGACAACATTTTGTTGGGAGCTACAGAAACGCTTGAAAACATGATTGATTTTATCCGCAAATATGGTTTTGAATTATATTTTGACCTATTACCACAAGGCTTAATGACAATTGTTGGTGAAGAAGGAATCAATTTAAGTGGCGGACAAAAACAAATTATCGCACTCGCCAGAGCTCTTTTTAAAAAGCCACAATTTTTAATTTTAGATGAAGCCACTTCAGCTATGGATCGAAAAACTGAGAATTTCACTATTCAGTTGCTCCAAAAAATAAAACAAGATTGTGCGGTTTTATTCATTTCGCATCGCTTACATAAATTAAGAAATATTGCTGATACGATTTATATATTGGAAAATAGAACAATAACTAAGTTCGGAAATCATGAAAAATTAATGAAAACAGAGAATTTTTATAGTGAATATTGGAAAGAAAACATCTCTTAATAAAATTTATGAACCACAACAATTAACCTTGAAAAAGAACAAAAACAATTGGAAACAAGATCCAGACAATTGGGTATGGGGACTTTTCTATTACAATCCAGAAGATAAAAGAATTTTTCCTCCAAAGAGAATTAAAGAATTTTGCTGGACGATCAACTTTGCAAATCCTAATTCAGTTTTTCTTTGCGTTGTGCTTATTCTTGTTTTAATGATTTTATCAGAAAGTATCAAGCAATCTACCTCACCCTATTATTCTCCGACTGTTCAATTTCAGTTTTCTTATAAGTCACCTTTTTTGAGTCTCCAAAATTGTAAGTTGCAATTAGTTTAAAATAATCAGTACTATAATTTCGGTGATAATAAATTTGAGTTTGCCCGACATTATAATCGCCAGAAACCATAAACTTATGAAAGATGTCGTTTGCGGTAAAATTGACTTTTAGTGCGTCTTTAAAAAAATTTCTTTCTATTCCTAAAGTTATGGTTGAACGGCCGTTTTCGCTTCCTAATCCGTAGCTGCGGTCGCTTAAATACCAAGCTAAAAATTGCAACTTAAAAAGTTTAGGAATCGTAAATGTATTATTAGTATATAAATAAATCTGAGGTTCTACCGGACTAAAAGCAAATGCGTAATAATTGTCTACCGATTTCTGCCATGTGATGCTGGCTGTATTAACAGAGTTCCACCATTTGAAGTTGAAAGATCTGGAAAGCGAGGTAAAAAAAGTATGCCCTTTTTCAAGATTCAGTGCTCTTAAAATATAACTGTTTGGTGTATCTCCTCGCAAAGCAGCTGCAGAAATAGGATCAATTTTATAAGTGTAACCGACTTTAAAATCGAACTTTTTGTACATCATACCTATTTCAAAAGCATGTGTTTTTTCTGGAAGCAGATTTGGATTTCCTTCGATTGTAGTAAAAGGATCCTGATAAATCACATACGGATTTAAAGCCTGATATCTGGGTCTTGTAATTCTGGAAACATAAGAGAAATGTCCTTTCCAATCTTCTGAAAGATCAAAATTCAAAAGTGCGTTTGGAAAAAAATTACCGTACGATTTATCAAATTTCTGAATTCCGTTGGCATTTGTAAACAAATTATAGCTTGTTTTTTCACCGCGTGCACCAAGCGAAAAATTAACTTTTTCGTTTAATGTCATAATATAATTAAAGTAAGCGGCGGCAATTTTTTCATTGTATTCAAAATCACTCGAAAGCTCATCGTCGAATTCAAAATTTATTTCGTCATCAGAAATCAAAAAATCTGTTCCTGAGTTTATCGTGGCGTTACTAAACTTTGCTCCTGCTTCGAGTTTTGTATTTTCATTTATTTTCTTCGAATAATCGACTTGAACAGCTATTATATTGATTCGGCTTCCAACATTATTCTTCAAAAATCTTTCAGAATCTGTTTGTTCTACCAAACTGTTTTCTTCAATAAAATCTCTTATCGTTTGATTGTAATTTGAAAATTGTGATCCAATAAATAATGTAGAACCTTTAGCCGTTGTCCAATTATAATTCAAATTGACAAACTGATTTAACAAAACATCATTTCGGTCAACATCTGTAGCATAAAAACTTTTTCCTGAATTGTTGGTTATCGAATTCCTGCTTACTGTAATGCCGCCCAAATCGCTCACATTTCCGCTATAAGCCAATGAAATATAATTATTTGGAGAAAAACTATACTGAAGTCCGAATCCGAAATTCGAATAATTATTAAATCTTCTTTTCCAATCGGTTGTCAATTCAGATTTCATAAAATCATCTGGATTTGGTCGGGTTCTGGTCGTATATAGCAGCTCGCGATTTCTTCCTAACTGCAAACCGTAATTAGTTACAAAAGAGAATTTTCCTTTCGAATAATTAAAATCCAAAAGCGTGTTATAAAGCGTTCCTCCAAATTTAGACACTGTTGCGTGTTGATTGACCGTTCCCATTACACCGCTATCCATATTTTGCTTGGTTATAATATTGATCACCGCTTTTCCTTCGGCATCATATCTCGAAGAAGGATTGGAAATAAGTTCAATTTTTTGAATCTGAGAAACTGGAATTGCAGCAAACCGTTCGTAATTAATCAAAACTCCGTTGAGATAAATAATGGCTTCACCTTTCCCGACAACGCTAATTTCTCCGTCGGCGACCACAACATTTGGCACTCTTCCAAGCAATTCGTTTACCGAACTGCTGGTTGCCAGAACAGTTCCGTTTACATTGACATCGAGATTTCCATTAGCTCCATATTTTAATAATGAAGGCTGGCTTTTTACGACAACTTCTGATAGTTGATTATGATTTTCTTTTACAATAATAGCACCTAAATCTATATTTTCTGTTCCCGAAAAATTCACATTCAAATAGCGATCTACAAATTCTGCCGAAGTTAGTTTTACCAACACCTCTTTTTGATTTATATCTGATATTTGAAAAACACCATCTAAAAAATCCTGATGCTTTATTATTGTAGAATCTTTGACTGATACTATAGAAGCTGTTCCCATCATTAATTCGTTATTTGAATTGACGACTCTCCCAGAAATTGTCTGAATTGACTGTGCATTGGATTGCGTTACATTGAAAAGAAAACAATAAATGTAAACGAAAATTAAAATTAAAAACCTCATAAATTTTAGCGATTAAGTTTTGACTTTGATAAAACAAAAGTCAGTTCTTAATCCCTTTATAAGGTAATCGAAAGCGAAATCAGGAGTACGGATTTATAAATTAATACTCTATTTATGCCTGCAAAGCCTGAATTTGATAGTTTAAAGGTGTGGTTCCAGTATGTTTTTTAAAAGCCGCAAAAAAGGTTGATTTGGAATTAAATCCCACATCGTAACCAACAGATTCTAATGTCAGTTTATCATTTGAAGTTATAATTTCACAAGCATTTTGAATTCTAAATTCATTTACGAAACTGGTAAAATTCTTTCCGAGATTGTTATTTAGAAACTGAGACAACTGATGGCTGGATATATTTACTTCTTTAGATAAATCTTTTAAACTCAAATTCGGATTTTTATATAATGCTTTTTCATTCATGATATTTTCCAATTTTTGGAATAAAATCTCGGCTTCTTCATTGTTCAGTTTTTTATCTTTTTGAATATTAAGCAGAAATAAATCATCTGTTTTCTTTCTATGCAAAAGAACCAAAATGATCAGGTATAAAATAAAGGTGAAAGCAAGCGCTCCCGTAATGCAGGAAACAAACGGAACTCGCGCAAATCCGAGAAAGTAAGCCATAAATATTGAAGCATTTCCCAGAAAAATCATTCCGAACCATCTCTCTGAAGGTGAAGAATCGGTATAATTCTGAGTTACTTTTTGAAGCAATTCTCTGTTTTCAAAACCAGAAATAAAGAAGTATGAAAACCATTGAAGAAAAATAGCTGTTACAAAATAATCATTCCATAAAACTGGATAATTTTGATATGGAAATACAAAACCAATTATTAGAATTACCAAAACCCAAGTGGCTAGATGCCATTTCCATTGTATCAAAATGTTGTTTCGGATGCCTGATTTTAAAACATAATACAAAAGCGGACCAATTAACATACAAGCTGAAAGCCCAATTTGAAGATAGATTTTAGACAGATTATTATTAAAGTAAACCAAAACTGTAACCACAATTCTGGTACTTAAAATAAACAAAAGCGCACCAAGAAAAAGATTAGAAAGATATTTTTTCTTGGTAAAAAATAAAAAATACAGACTTAGAATAAATCCGTTGAAAGCGCCCAAAGCACCAAAAAAGAATAACATTTCTTTGCCTATACTCATATTTTAAGTTTGTAAAGCTTGAAGCTGATAGTTAAGCGGAGTGGTTCCCGTATGTTTTTTGAAGGCCGCGAAAAAAGTAGATTTAGAATTAAAACCAACATCATAACCAACGGATTCTAAAGTCAATTTATCTGAAGATGTAATAATTTTACAAGCTTCGCTAATTCTAAATTCGTTTACATAACTCGTAAAATTCTTTCCTAAATTATTATTCAGAAACTGCGATAATTGATGACTAGAGATATTAATTTCCTGAGACAAATCTTGAAGGGTCAGATTCGGATTTTTATACAAACTTTTTTCAGACATAACCTTTTCTAGCTTTTCTGACCAGATTGATGCTTCTTCCGAATCTATTTTTTTATTCGAAATCTTTCCATTCAATAAAAATAGATCGTCTGTTTTTTTTCTGTACAAAAGAATTGAAATTCCTAAATATAAAATGAATGAAAAAACCACTGCACCACTTATGTAAGTTGCTGCAGAAGCTCCCATAATGGCCAAAAAATAAAATAGAAATAATAACCCATTTCCAAAATAGAGCATTGAAAACCACATTTCTGACGGAGTTGTTTTTTCTTTTCTACTCAAGATTTTTCTTAGAACGCCACGAAGTTCAAAACCAGCAAAAGCAATATAAACAAACCATTGAAAATAAATGATTCTTATAAAAAAGCCTCCCCAAAATTTCGGATACATTTCATACGGATATAAAATGCCGACAGCTACAATAAAAATTGCCCAAAATGCCAAAATAAATTTCCAGGATTTGGGCATTGTTTGCACTTCATCAATAGCCGATTTAATAAAGTAATACAAAAAAGGTCCGATAAAAAAACAAGCTGTAAGTCCAAACTGCAAGTACATTTTTGGCAGTTCGGGATGAAAATAAACAAATACAGATTTAGCAATTCGGATACTTAAGGCAAACAAGAGCGCTCCAAGGAAATAATTGGTTAAGTATTTTTTCTTGGTAAAAAAGAAGAAATAAATTCCGAGAATAATTCCGTTGAAAGCTCCTAAAGCACTAAAAAAGAATAAAAGTTCTTTGCTAGTATCCATAATGTAAGTTAGTTATATCACAAACAAAGCTAAAAAAAAGATTGGCTTACTATGCGATTTTTTCTGCAATTATTTTTTTCTCTGCGATTTTAAAAATCTTAAAATGCTTCATTTTTCAATAAATAAAAGCCTCGTAATTTCTTGATTATAAATACTACTTTTGACTTTTTACAGTTTAGAGTATTTATGTTGAAAAAATTACTGTTTTTGACGGTTTTCTTCTGGTTTTCTGTGCTTCAGGCTCAGGAAACTGAATCGCTGTACAAAACCAAAAAAGTAGTAGTTTCAAAAGACACCATTCGTCTAGAAAAAGTGGCCATCAACTCTGGATTTTTTCAGATTCTAAATTCTAAAAACGAACCTGTTGATTCGACTTCCTATAAGGTCGATTTTCAAAAAGGCTATTTGGTTTTAAATGAAAATTTCCAATCGGTTTCAGATACTTTGATTGTCAATTATCTTAATTATCCTGATTTCTTGACCAAAGAATACAGCCTTTATAAATCTGATCAGATTGTAAGCGGTGATGTTGGAACAGACAAACTGTACAGAATAGACAACACTTCAAATGCCAAAAAAGTAACGCCTTTTGACGGACTCGAAACTTCTGGAAGCATTACTCGTGGCGTTACGGTCGGTAATAATCAAAGTACGGTTTTAAACTCCAATTTAGACTTGCAGATTACAGGAAAACTTTCAGACAAAGTGAGTTTAAGAGCTTCTCTTCAAGACAATAATATTCCACTGCAAGATGGCGGTTATTCACAGAAACTCGATCAGTTTGACAATATATTTATAGAACTTTTTAGTGATGACTGGAACATTCGCGCTGGCGATGTTTTTTTAGAAAATAGAAAAACTCAATTTTTGGGCTTTAATAAAAAAGTTCAAGGACTTTCTGCCAACTTTGATTTTGATACCGAAAAAAGCAAAACCAATGTTTTTGCTTCGGTTGCTTTTGTAAAAGGACAATATGCCAAAAGTACTTTTACGGGTCAAGAAGGAAATCAGGGTCCGTACAAACTAAAAGGCCAGAATGGCGAATTGTATGTTTTGGTGATTTCAGGCTCTGAACGTGTTTATGTAAATGGTGTTTTGCTAAAACGTGGTGAAAACAACGATTATGTGATTGATTATAATGCGGGAGAAATTGTCTTTACATCACTTTTTACCATTACTTCAGAAATGCGTATTAATGTTGAATACCAATATTCAGAGCGAAATTACAATCGTCTCGTAACATACGCAGGCGCTACGCACGAAAACAAAAACTGGAGTTTTGGCGGTTATTTGTATTCTGAAAATGACATGAAAAATCAGCCTCTGCAGCAAAATCTTTCTCCAGAACAAGTTCAGATTTTGAGTCAGGCGGGCGATGATGTTAATTTGATGAAAGCGCCTTCTGCCTATGAAGACAGTTATGCCGAGAATAAAATTTTGTACAAAAAAATATTGGTCAATTCAGTTGAAGCTTATGAATATTCAAATAATCCTGCAGATGTTTTGTACAATGTACGATTTAGCCAAGTTGGTTCAAATGCGGGAAATTATATCATTCAAAACAATAATTCCGTTGAGCGAATTTATCAATATGTTGAACCGGTTAACGGAGTTCTGCAAGGAAATTATGAACCCATTGTGCAGCTTGTTGCGCCAATGAAACTTCAGGTGGCCACTTTTTTAGGAAAATATAATCCGAACGAAAAAACTTTAGTAGATTTTGAATTGGCCATTAGCAATAATGATCAAAATTTATTTTCTGGAATTGATGATGCCAATAATGAAGGAATTGCTTTTAAAACCAATCTTAAAAAACGTCTCTTTTCTAGAAGCTGGAATTTAGGCGCTTTTGCGAATTATCAATTTGTACAGCAAAATTTTAAATCAGTTGAACGTTTGTATAATATTGAGTTTAACCGTGATTGGAATTTAACGGGAAGTCTTTATGGCAATCAAAGCCTTTTGGTTACGGGTTTGAATTTTGATTTATTTTCGAAAAAAGAAACTTCAAATATTGGTTTGCTGACTTATCAATTTGAAAAATTAGATTTCAGCGAAAGTTATTCTGGCGCAAGGCATACAACAAACGCTTTATTCAAATTGAAAAATTGGACGATTGAAAACAACGGAAGTTTTCTAAATTCTGACGCCACAACTTCGACTTCAAAGTTCATTAGAAACCAGACCAGGACTAAATATCATTTTGGAAAAAATTGGGTTGGAGGAACTATGCAATTGGAAGACAATCAGCAAAAAGATAAAGTTACCAATCAGTTTTCGGCTGTAAGCCAAAGATTTTTAGAATATGGAGTATTTACCGGACGCGGCGACAGCACTAAAGTTTTTGTTGAAGTTGGTTTTCTACAAAGACGAAACGATAGTTTGCAAAACGGATTATTACAGCACGTTAATAATTCGCAGACGTATTATTTAAAATCAAAATTGATCCAGAACAAAACAACTGATTTAGCCGTTTATGCAAGTTATCGAAATTTAGATTTTACTGATAAATCTAGACAGAACGAGCCTTCATTAAATTCGAGAATTTTATACAATGATCGTTTTTTTAATCAGTTTATGCAGATTGGAACGGCTTACGAAACCAGTTCTGGAACTATTGCACAGCAAGAATTTACATATGTAGAAGTCCCGACAGGTCAAGGTGTTTATACTTGGAATGATTATAACGGCAACGGAATTCAGGAATTGGAAGAATTTGAAGTTGCCGTTTATCAAGATCAGGCGCGATATGTGAGAGTATTTCTGCCGAATCAGATTTACATTAAAACCAATCAAAATAAGTTTTCGCAATCTTTAACTTTAAATCCACTGCAATGGCAAAATGAAAAAGGTTTTAAAAAAGTATTGTCTTATTTTTACAATCAGACCTCTTTTATAATGGATCGAAAGGTGAAAAGCGATGGAGAAAAATTAGAACTCAATCCGTTTGATTCATCAGAAGACAATATTTTAGGATTGAATTCGAGTTTTAGAAATAGTTTATTTTACAACCGAGGCAAGCAGAAACATTCGGTTACTTATTCTTATTTGATTAATAAAGGCAAAAGTCTGCTTTCTGTAGGTTCGCAGCATGTGCAGAATTATTCGCATCAAATTCAGTACACACATTTATATCAGAAAAGCTGGCTGTTTAATTTCTTTACCAAAACCATAAAAACCGATTTGGTTTCTAAAGATTTTGTTGAAAAAAACTATGATATTCAAGGCTGGCAACTGGCACCAAAAGTCAGTTATTTATTCTCAAAAAACACCAAATTGGATTTCTTTTACGAGCTTCAAAACAAAAAAAATCAGATGGGAAATTTCGAAACTTTAGATCAAAATAGAATCGGAACTTCTTTTTCTTATGCAGGCGAAAAGAAAGTGACGGTGAATGGCGAATTTTCTTTTTATGAAAATAAATTTAACGGAAATGAATTTTCATCAGTCGGTTTTCAGATGCTCGAAGGACTTCAAGCGGGATCAAATTTGGTTTGGAAACTGCTTCTGCAAAAGAACATTACGTCATTTTTGGATGTCAATTTAAATTATCAGGGCAGAAAAAGCGAAACGGGAAATACGATTCATACGGGAAACGTTCAGCTTCGTGCATATTTTTAATGTGTTGCGAAAAAGATGATAATAAATTGTTTAATTTTAATTGAAATTTAAACTTTTAACCTTATGAAAAAATTAGTATTGTTCTGTTTGATGGTTGTTTTCTCTTCTAATTTTTATGCTCAAGAAACAACTGCAAAAACTACGAAAAGTAAAACAGAAGCTTCAGCAAAAAAAGCAAAAGCTAGTGCAGACAAAGCTTCGGCCGACGCAAAAAAGGAAGCAGCAAAATCTACAAAAGCAGCAGATGACGCAAAAGCTGCTTCGACAAAAGCCAAAAAAGAATCTGCTGACGCAGCAAAAAAGACAGCCGACAAAGAAGCTGCAAAAGCTAAAGCTGATGCCAAAAAAGCAACTGTAGAATCTGATAAAGCAAAAAGTACCGCTGACAAAGCAAAAAGCTCTGCTGACAAAACCAAAGCCGATGCCAAGAAAACGACCGCAAAAGCTGACGCTGCTAAAAAAGATGCAACAGCTGCCAAAAAATCGGCCACAAAAACTTTAAAAGAAACTAACGAAAAAGCTCCTGCTGTCCCAGACAAAGTAACTGGCGAGTACAATGGCAAAAAAGTATATACAGGTCCAAGAGGCGGTAAATACTACATTAACAAAAATGGTAATAAAACGTATATTCAAGATTAAGTTTCTAAGATGCTGAGACTCTAAGTTGCTAAGCTTCTAAGATTAACAAATTAAGCCGAACCTATAGTTCGGCTTTCTTGTTTTCTAAACAGAAAATCTTTGAACTTAGAAGCTTAGCAACTTAGAAACTTAACACCTTAAGTTAATAATTTAGTAATACCTCCGAAATAACATAAAAAACATATTTTTCTATCTTCGTTTTTAAAACTGTTAAAAATGAGTATAGATTATTCTGCGAATAAAACTATTTTAGTGGCTCCACTAAATTGGGGACTTGGACATGCTACCCGATGCATACCTATTATCAAGGCGCTACAAGAGAATAATTATATTCCGATTATTGCTTCTGATGGAGTTGCTCTGGCTTTATTACGAAAAGAATTTCCTTATATACAAACTTTAGAACTGCCTTCTTATCATATTGAATATGCTAAAAATGGTAAAAACTTTAAATGGAAGCTGATTAAAAATCTTCCGAAAATGATTACTGCTATTTTGGATGAGAAAAAAATGGTGAATCATTGGATCAAAAAACATGGCATTGACGGTATAATTTCGGATAATAGATTGGGAGTCATCAGTAAAAAAGTGCCTTCGGTTTTTATTACGCACCAATTGAATGTAATGACAGGAAACACCACTTGGTTTACCAGTAAGTGCCATCAGTATTTCATTAAAAAATATAATGAATGCTGGGTTCCTGATACTAACGAAAAAATAAACCTAACGGGAGATTTGGGTCATTTAAAAAATAATGAGCTGAATTTAAAATACATCGGTCCGTTGAGCCGCATGAAAAAAAAGGAAACTCCAAAAATATATGATCTAATGATTATATTGTCTGGCCCAGAACCTCAGCGTACTTTTTTGGATGAAAAACTGCAGAAAGAAGCGGCAAAATATCCTGGAAAAGTGGTTTTTGTACAAGGAAAAGTAGAAAAATCACAGGAAAAGTGGCAAGCTGGAAATGTTACTTATTATAATTTCATGAACTCCAAACAGCTCGAACAGACTTTTAATGAAAGTGAATTTGTATTGTGCCGTTCGGGTTATACAACGGTAATGGATTTGGCAAAGCTGGGCAAAAAAGCCTTCTTTATTCCGACACCCGGACAATATGAGCAGGAATATCTGGCGATAAAACTTCAGGAAGAAAATCTTGTACCATATGCGATGCAAGACGATTTTACCATTGAAGATTTATCAAAAGTAAAATCGTTTAAAGGATTGTCTCAATTTGAAAATAATATTGATTGGGATTCTTTATTTAAAGTTTTTGAAGACAAAATTGCTTGATTACACGCGGATTAAACGGATTTTACAAATTGCTTTTCACATAAAAAAACCTCCAATTAAAATTGGAGGTTTTTCATTTTTATAAAATAAATCAGTTTTTATCAGCGTCTTTGCGAAGGCGAATCTGTTTTATCAGCGTACTGATTTTAGAAATTAAACTGCACTTGCAATCTTAGAACGTTTCCTTGCTGTCTGTTTACAGGCAAGACACTATCTTCAAAAGTTCGGTCGGCTACTACGTATTCTGCTGTAAGTTCAAATGCTTTAATCGGCTGCCATTCTACACCAAATTCGTAATCTCTAACCACATAACTTCTAGCATCTTTTTCGTATTTTTTTCCTCCGTCATAATATTGGAATTTGGCAAAAGGATAAATACGCTGTTTTTTAAGATCCCATTTGTAGTTTAATAAAACGTAACCTCCGTTCAAATCGGTTTGGTCAATTCTATTGGTTGCAGGATTGTATCGAGGTCCTGTTCCTATGTTGTATTCCGTCTGGATTCCGAATGGTCGTGGATATAAAACGAAAGTCGCTCCAACTCGCTGGTCTTTTACGTATTGCGGATCATTGACAACCACTCCTGGCGAAACTTCCCCCGTGAATGCCCATTTACCAGTATAAGCCTGAATTCCAGGTTCTATAATTTGGCTTCCGATAACAAAAGGATATGTTATTCTAGACACAACATTTAAGTCTCTGTTTCCGTCTAACTTATTTGCAATCTGACCATTGTAAACTCCTAAAGCAAAAACCCCGAAGTCTCCAGAACCTTTGTAGCCATCTTTAACCAACATTTCAAAACGTTTTCTGATTTCGGCCGGCGCCCAATAAAAGAATATTCCTAAATCACGCTCATTTAAAATTGAAGAGTTGATGGCATCAGCACGGTCTAAAGTTAAACGCTGTGAACTTGACTGCATATTTTCAAATCCGTATGGAATTTTACTCTGCCCGACACGTACCCGATATTCTTTTTTCTTATCAAAAGAAAGATCAAAATACAGGTCACGAATTTGAACAAAGTTCTGAATTCCTGTACTCGGCGAACTCGCAAAATCGGGTTGAAAATAGAAAAATACATTTGGGTGCACTTGTCCAGAAAACACTAAACGGGCACGGCGAATAAAAAGCCCGTTGTTTGCTTTTGCATCTGGAGCCGTCGATGTTGTTCCCCAAGATCTATCGCATTGCTCACAGGAAACTTTATCATTTGTAGAAAACAAACCGTTATATCTGATTTGCGCGTAACCTCTTAAAGAGATTCTATCATACCAATGTTCCTCAACTCCACCTCCAGATTTTGTTTCCGGAAGTTTTGCTTTGTTTATAGAATCTAAAATACGCATTACTTCGTTTTTTACATCCTGCTTATTCAATTCTTGTTTGTTTGTTTCTTGCGCATTGGCTACACAAGTTAGCAGTAATAAAACTGCCAATAGTTTTCTTTTTATCATTAGTTCTGTAATTCCCTTAATTTCAGGATGCAAAGATGGAGCACCTATGTTAAGAAATCATTAACCAGATGTTACTATAATAAAAATTTAATGTTATGGCCTAAATCGGAATGTTTATTTAGCGTTAAACACCTTTGTTTTAGGGCTTTTAGCAAAACTGACGTTACGATTTTTTAACGTCAGCTTTTGATGTTTTATTTGCTTTTTCGAGCGTAAAAGAGAATTCAGAGCCAATTCCGAACTCACTTTCTACATAAACTTTCTCTTTATGTGCTTCAATAATATGCTTTACAATCGCTAATCCTAAACCAGAACCGCCTTCAGATCTAGTTCCGCTTTTATCCACTCGGTAAAAACGTTCAAAAAGTCTGGGAATGTTTTGTTTTTCAACACCTTCGCCGTTATCGCTAATGCGGATTAAAACTTTTTTCTTAGTTAAGTTTACGACGCCAACTTCAGTCAAGCCGCCTTCCTTTCCGTATTTAATTGAATTGACAATCAGATTTTCCAGCACTTGCTGAATTCTATCCTTATCTCCTCTAATTATGACTGACTGTACATTTTTACTTTCAAAAGCCAGTTTGATTTTCTTTTTGTCTGCTTTCATTTCGAGCAGTTCAAAGACATTCTGAATTAATTCGACAATATCAAAATCAGTCATATTCAAATCCAAATCACCTGATTCTAATTTAGTAATCATATCCAAATCTTCTACGATATAGATAAGACGCTCTACTCCTTTTTCGGCGCGTTTTAAATATTTTTTTCTAATATTTTTATCGTCCATTGCGCCATCAAGCAAAGTAGAAACGTAACCTTGAACAGTAAATAAAGGTGTTTTCAATTCGTGTGAAACGTTTCCTAAGAACTCTCTTCTATATTGCTCACGAATTTCAAGCATTTCGATTTCGAGTTTTTTATCGGTCGCGAACTTTTTCACTTCGCGCGAAAGCGTTTCCATATCGGTATTAATCGGCTGATTGATTAATGTTGTCGATTCTAATAAAGAAACCTCATCATAGATTTTCTTTACTCTTCTGTAAATAAAACGTTCTACGCGATATTGCAAAACCAGAAATGAGAAAATATAAATTACGATAATGAAGATTATTCCAAACGCAACTTGATGTTTTAATTGATTCTTATAAAACAACGACATCAACATCAGCACAAATGCTGTTGTAAAGAGACTGATATACAATGCCGATTTTATGGCGAATTTATATGTTTTCTTAAAATTAATTTTCATTGATATTAAAACAATTAACCATTAAAGGAATATTTTTCTTCACCATGTAAGTGATACAAGTTCATTTAAAAATAACTTTTTTTGGGAATAAATAATAATTTTGAAAAGCCCATCTTTATCAAAGTCAGGCTTTGACAAAAATGAGCTTTTTTATTTTAAAGTAAACTATAATTTTAAATGAACTTCTATCACTTATATAGTTCATTTTCTATAGAGAAATTAAACTTCAAATTTATAGCCTACACCTTTTATAGTTTTAAAAAGATCTTCGCCTATTTTTTCACGCAGTTTTCTGATGTGAACATCAATTGTTCTTCCTCCAACTACAACTTCGTTACCCCAAACTTTATCCAAGATTTCATCTCTTTTAAAAACTTTCCCTGGTTTTGAAGCTAATAGATAGAACAATTCGAATTCTTTTCTTGGCAAAGCAATTTCTACATTGCCTTTTATGATTTTGTATTCCTCACGATTAATTTCGATTCCGCCTACATTTAAAGTATCCGTAACAACTTCCTGTTCTTTTAACCTTCTTAACAGCGCCTTTACTTTAGAGACCAATAATTTTGGTTTTATTGGTTTAGTAATATAGTCATCAGCACCGGCATCAAAACCAGCTACTTGGGAATAATCTTCGCTTCTTGCTGTAAGGAATGTTATGATAACATTATTTAACTCTGGAATTTTTCTAATATGCTCGCAAGCCTCCATTCCGTCCATTTCTGCCATCATCACGTCCATAATGATTAGTTCTGGCAGCTCTTTCTGCGCTTTTGCTATAGCATCTTTTCCATTAGAAGCTGTAACAATCTGATAGCCTTCCTGAGCAAGGTTATAGCCAACGATTTCTAAGATATCTGGTTCATCGTCAACTAATAAAATCTTAGTTTGTGTTTTTTTCATAAATAGCAAAAATTGAGATTTTTATATCGAAACTTCTTCATTAAACATTCGATATTTCTTATTTCACAGGGTAAATATACTAACAAAAGAACCTTTAAAAAATGGTGTTAACCGTAATTTAATCTCGTAACAATTTGATAATCTTAACAACACAAAAACATAACAAGTCGGTAACATGGACTTCACAGAGCGGTTCTTTCTTTGCACAAAAATAATAAGACACAAACACAACACTGAAAAAAATGAAATTCAATTTAAGATTTCTCTTTATTGCATTATTTATCTGTACGATTTCGATCGCGCAAAACAAAGGTACGATTTCTGGAGTTCTGACTGACAAGGATATGAACAACGCAGCTCTGCCATTTGCTAATGTTTTAGTTAAAGGTACAAATATTAGCGTAAATACCGACGTAGACGGAAAATATTCGTTAAGCGTAAATCCTGGAAATTATACTTTAATCTTTAGTTTTTTAGGATATGAATCTGTTGAAGCTCCAGTAGCTGTAAAAGCAAATGAAACTGTAACAGTTAATCAAGGACTTTCGTCTGGAAGTTATACTCTTAAAGATGTAGTGGTTCAGGCGTCGACCGGAAGCAAACAAAAAGAATCTGCTTTACTTCTGGAACAGAAAAATGCTGTAGATATTAAACAATCTATTGGTGCGCAAGAACTTTCTAGAAAAGGAGTTAGCGATGTTGCCGCGGCTGTTTCTAAAACTACTGGAATTACAAAACAGGAGGGTTCTGGAAACATTTTCGTAAGAGGTCTGGGAGACCGTTACAATTCTACAACAATGAACGGATTACCAATTCCATCAAATGATCCAGAAAAGAAAAACATTAATCTTGAAATTTTCTCTACAGATATCTTAGAATATGTTTCTATAGACAAAGTTTACAGCAGTAAATTGTATGGAGATTTTGCTGGAGGTAACGTAGACATTATTTCTAAAGACTATAAAGGAAATGGATATTTTAAAATCGAAATGGGCTCTAATGTCAATACAAACGCATTGGCCGAAAAAGATTTTAAATTGCAAAGAGGAATCAGCAGTTTTGGTTTTGACAATCCTTCTATTCCAAACAATCCTCTAACGCAATACAACTACAACACTTTACAGATGGATGGTAAAAATCCAATTGCTGGTTCTCTAGGTATATCTGGAGGAAAATCTTTTAATGTTGGTGATGGAGGAAAATTAAGCTTCTTCGCTACTGCAAATTTCAGTAATGAGTACAACTCAATCCGTAACGCAACTGCAAAAGGAGGAGTAAACGGTGCCGGAGTTGCAAACAAAGATTTCTATTCTTACACTGACATGGGTTACCAAACAAACTCTACAGGTTTATTGAATGTTGGTTATAAAATTAATTCAGACAATAAAGTAAGTTTTAACACAGTATACATTAATACTTCATCTCAATCTAAAGAAGAATATGCTGGATACATTGTCGATCTTGCAAATAATGGCAATGGTTTAATTCGCCGTTTTAACTACGAGAAAAATAGTCTTTGGATTAACCAATTACTTGGAGATCATAAATTAAGTGATAGATCTAAATTAAACTGGGCAGCATCTTACAACATCATTGATGGTTCTATGCCAGACAGAGCACAAAACACTTTTAGAAATGAGCCAAATGGATATGTATTATCTTCTATCTCTAGACCAGATAACCACAGATATTTCCAAAAGCTAAAAGAAGACGAGTTGGCAGGTAATCTTTCTGTAGATTATAAATTCAACAAAAATTCTGATGATGAATACAAAGGAAAATTCACATTAGGAGCAAGCGGAAGAATTAAAAACAGAAACTTTGAAGCTTCTCAATTCAACTTCTTATCTCAACCTGGTTACACTAACACTATTGTTGACCCAAATAACTTAGATTTGTTTTACAACGAAACAAACTTAAACAATGGATACTTCAACATTTCTACTTTTAGAGGAAACTCTCAAGTTTCAAATGCTTTAGACCCTCAAACCTATGATGGTAAACAAACTATCTTTGGAGGTTACTTAAATACAGAATACAAATTCAATCCGAAATTGACAGCTGTTTTAGGTTTACGCGCAGAATCTATTGTTCAAAATGTAGATTGGAATACACAATTAGGAGATGTTGGAAGTGACGAATTAAGCAAAGTAGCTTTCTTACCAAGCTTAACAATGAAATACGAATTGAATGAAAAACAAAATTTACGTTTAGGATTCAGTAAAACATACACATTGCCTCAATTTAAAGAAAGAGCATTATTTGTTTACGAAGAAGTTTTACAGGTAAAAGTTGGTAACCCATACTTATACGAGTCTGACGATTACAACTTAGATCTTAAATGGGAAATGTTCCCTACTAGCGATGAATTAATTTCATTCACAGCTTTTGGAAAGTATATTCTTAACCCAATGAACGAAGTTACAATTGCTTCTTCTTCAAATGACATCTCATATATCAACACTGGTGATTACGGATATGTAGCGGGAGCTGAAGTAGAATATCGTAAAATGCTTTTCAATTTTGACGAAGTAAATGCAAAAAAATTATCTGCAGGTATTAATGCATCTTATTTACACACAAGCCAAGAGTTAAACGCAGACAAAGTTGATAGAGAAACAGATTACCAAGTTGTCTTCACAAATACTAAAAGCCAATTTACAGGAGCTTCTGATTTATTGCTAAATGCAGACCTTTCTTACTTAGCAGAATGGCAAAATGATAGAAGTTTAAACACTACTATTGCTTACTCTTATTTCTCAGATCGTATCAACGCAATCGGAACAAACGGAAGAGGAGACTTAGTTGACAAAGCTTTTGGTTCATTAGACTTTATTGCTAAATCAAAATTGAACAAAAACTTAGGATTAGATTTTGTAGTAAAAAACATTCTTGATCCAAAAATCAACAGAGTACAAGAAAATGCATCTGGAGATGTAAATGTTTTATCATACAAAAAAGGATTAGGATTAAGTTTCAAACTTAATTATACCTTCTAATCAATATATTAACAAACAATACCAAAGAGACCAGTCTAAAAAACTGGTCTCTTTTTTTTTTTACAATCACTAAACCTTATGAGCTCTGAGCTTGTAAAAGCAGTTTATTTTCAGTTTACAAACCTAACATTTTCTTAATATTAAATGCGGTTTTTATTAAACTAACAATTACGGTTTCTTAACATCTAAAAAAGATTTCTATTCCATCTTTGCCTCAAGAAATTAAACACAAAAATTACAACACAATTATGAAAAACTCAATTGTAAAATTAATTGGAATTGTTACTTTATCTGCAGGTTTATTCACAAGCTGCTCTAGTAGTGACGACAACAACAAACCATCATCTTCATTTGTTGTTAACGCAAATGATTTTAAAGGTACAATCACTGACGGAGAAGTAGTTCTTGATGCAGGAACAACTTACAAACTAACAGGAAAAATTCAAGTTAACTCTGGCGCTACTCTTACTATTCCTGCTGGAACAGTAATTCAAGGAGTTGGAGGAACATCTGCTTATATCGCAATCGCACAAGGAGGAAAAATCAACGTAAACGGTACGGCTGCAAAACCAGTTATCATGACATCTGGTTTAGCTACAAAAGCTGCTGGAGACTGGGGTGGATTAGTAATCTGTGGTAAAGCTCCTATTAACCGTACAACTGGAGGTGGAGGAACTGCTCAATCTGAGGTTGCTGACTTAACTTACGGTGGAACTATTGCTAATGATAACTCTGGATCTATTAAATTCTTAAGAATCGAGTACGCTGGAGCTGCTTTCAACACTGAAAAAGAATTCAACGCACTTTCTTTCTTCGGAGTTGGTTCAGGTACAGTTATTGAAAACGTACAAGCTTTCCACGGTGCTGATGACGGATTCGAATTCTTCGGTGGAACTGTAAACACTTCTAACTTAGTTGCTATTGGTAACGAAGATGATCAATTTGACTGGACTGAAGGATGGTCTGGAACAAACACTAACTGGTACGGTAAATTAGCTTTCGGAAAAGGAAACAGAGGAATTGAAGCTGATAACTTCGAATTAGGTTATGCTAATACTCCAATCGCTAATCCAGCAATCACTAACATGACTCTTATCGGAGCTGGAAGTGCTGCAGATGCAACTGTGTACACTGAAAACCAAGGTATCAAATTTAGAAGAGGAACTAAAGGTCAAGTTTCTAACGTTGTGTTAAGCGGATGGAAAACTGGTATCGATGTTGAAAACGATGAAACTATCGCTTTCGTACCATCAGCTTTAAAAGTTTCAAACGTACTTTACATTGCTGATGTACCTACAAAAACTAAAGGAAAGAAAACAGACGGAACTGCTGCTGACGTATCTGCAGTATCTGTAGAATCTGCTACTGCAACTGGAGCAGGATCTGGTGTTGCTCAACCATCATGGGCTGCTGGATGGACTGTAGGTTTCTAATCACTTCGAACACATAATGTTAAAAACATCCTAAATATTTAGGATGTTTTTTTTTGGCGTCATTTTTGTAATTTTTTTTGTATATTTACGGTAATCAAATACATGCGATGGCAAAAAACTACTTTTATATTACTTTCTTATTGGCATTTTTCTTTACTCTTAGCGTCGCGGCGCAAGATAGTAAGCAATTACCAAAACCTCAAGAATCTACTTCTATTGAGGGTCTCAGCTTGTATCCTAACCCAGTGACAAACGGAAAAGTGTACATATCATCTAAAAACGATTTAGAGAAAGAAATTATTGTGTTCGATCTTTTGGGCAAAAAAGTATTGCAGGCGCATTTAGTATCAAAAGAATTAAGTGTTTCAGAACTGCCTCCTGGTGTTTACATCATCAAAATAAGCGAACAGAACGCTTCGGCAACACGAAAACTCATTATAAGATAAAAAAAGCTCCTTTGGAGCTTTTTTCGGTTTACAGTCGCAGTCTCAGTTTTCAGTTTATAAACTTTGTCTAACAATGCGACCGAAAACCGTGACTAAACACTTCTTTCAATTATACCTTTTAGTAAAAATCCTCACCGAAAACTGAGACTGAAAACTGAGACCGAAAACTAAAAAAAAGTATCTTTGCAAAAAAAAGTTTTGATCACAGCCAACGATATCTTTACCATTTCAAGTCAGAAGCAATTTGAAAAAATAGCATTAAAAGTGTTTCGTTTTCAGCATGAGAACAATAAAGTTTATCGCGATTTTTGTGATTTTTTAAAGGTTAATCCACAGCAGGTAAAATCACTGCAGCAAATTCCTTTTTTACCCATTCAGTTTTTCAAAAGTCACAATGTGGTTTCTAATACAGATCCTGCACAAGTAACTTTTACCAGCAGTGGTACAACCGGAATGATTACCAGCAGACATTTAGTGACCGATGTTTCCCTATATGAGGAAAGTTACCGCAAAGGATTTTCTCAGTTTTACGGCAATATCGAAGATTACGTTGTTTTAGCTCTTTTACCGTCTTATTTAGAACGAGAAGGCTCTTCGTTAATTTATATGGTTGAAGATCTGATAAAACTCTCTAATCAGCCTGAAAGCGGGTTTTATTTGCACAATCATGACGACTTAATCAAAAAACTTCTTGAATTGGACGAAGCAGGGCAAAATGTAATCTTAATTGGGGTCACGTATGCTTTGTTAGATTTAATCGAAAAACATCAATTCAATCTTCAAAATACCATTATTATGGAAACTGGAGGAATGAAGGGGAAACGCAAAGAAATGATTCGTGAAGAATTGCACGACATTTTATGTAAAGGTTTTGGCGTTTCATCTATTCATTCAGAATATGGAATGACCGAACTTTTAGCGCAAGCCTATTCTCTTGGCGAAGGTGTTTTTGAATGCCCCTCTTGGATGCATATTTTAGTTCGCGATCCTGAAGACGCTCTTACTTACGTGAATGATGGAAAAACTGGCGGAATAAACGTAATTGATTTAGCCAATATCAATTCATGTTCTTTTATAGCTACGCAGGATTTAGGCAAAAAATATTCGAACAACTCTTTTGAAGTATTGGGACGTTTTGATAATTCTGACATTCGTGGCTGTAATTTGATGATCTTATAGTTTAAGCGTTGATTTGTTTAATCGGTTAATCGATATATTCACTGTGCTGTTCAAACGTTTCTACCAACGAGACATTCATTCCTACGGAATGTTTTTTTCAATAAAAAAATCCCAACATTCTTTCGAACATTGGGATTTGTATATTTATTGTAAAGGATTTGTGCTAAATCGATTAAACAATTAACCGATTAAACAGTTAAACCACTCTAATCACAAAGTAATTCTTCTTTCCGCTTTGCAACAATACAAACTGATTGTTGATTAAATCATTTGCAGTTAAAACGAAATCTTCTTTTATTTTTTCTCTGTTTACAGAAATCGAGTTTGCTGTTAAAGCACGTCTCGCTTCTCCGTTTGATTTAAAGAAACCTGTTTTTTCGTTTAAAACAGTGATAATATCCAATCCGTTTTCTAAATCTGCTTTTGCGATTTCAGCTTGTGGAACTCCATCAAAAACTTCTAAAAAAGTTGCTTCGTCCAATTTTTTTAAATCTTCTGCAGTAGAATTTCCAAACAAAATATTCGAAGCCTGAATTGCTTTTTCTAATTCTTCTCTATTGTGAACAAAAACAGTAATTTCTTCTGCTAATTTCTTTTGTAAAACTCTTAAATGAGGAGCTGTTTTGTGCTCTTCGATTAAAGCATCAATAGTATCTTTATCTAAGAAAGTAAAAATCTTAATATATTTCTCAGCATCTACATCTGTTGTATTTACCCAAAACTGGTAGAATTTGTATACAGAAGTTTTATCAGCATCTAACCAAACATTTCCTCCTTCAGATTTTCCGAATTTAGATCCGTCTGCTTTTGTAATCAAAGGCGTTGTTAAAGCGTAAGCTTTCGCATTTTCTCCTCCCATTCTACGCACCAATTCTGTTCCTGTGGTAATATTACCCCATTGGTCAGAACCACCCATTTGCAGAATACAATTGTTGTTTTTATATAAATGATAGAAATCGTAACCTTGAATTAACTGATATGTAAATTCTGTAAAAGACATTCCCTCACCTTCTCCGCTAAATCTCTTTTTTACAGAATCTTTAGCCATCATATAGTTTACGGTAATTCTTTTTCCAACTTCACGTGCAAAATCGATAAAAGAGAATTCTTTCATCCAATCGTAGTTATTCACCATTACAGGTGCATTTGCTTCGGTTGAATTAAAATCTAAGAAACGAGACAAAACGCTTTTGATTCCGGCTACGTTTTTAGCCAAAGCCTCTTCGTCAAGCAAGTTTCTTTCATCAGATTTACCAGAAGGGTCTCCAATCATTCCTGTTGCTCCACCTACTAAAGCGATTGGTCTGTGACCAAAATTCTTTAGGTGAACCAATAAAATAATCTGAACCATACTTCCGATGTGCAGTGAATCTGCAGTTGGATCAAAACCGATATAGGCAGTGGTTGCTTCTTTTAGCAATTGTTCTTCCGTTCCAGGCATACTATCATGGTATAACCCGCGCCATTTTAATTCTTCAACTAGATTCTTCATTTTTTAAATAATTTGCGCAAATGTAATCAATGTCAATGGTAATGACAAAAAAGTCTACTACTAAGGCACAAAGACACGAAGATTCACAAATAGTTTATTGCAAAGTCGCTAAGACGCAAAGGTTTTTTCCATCTTATTGCCTTTGTGCTTTTGCAACTTTCCAACAAAAAACAAGAACTTTGCGACTTTGCGACTTTGTGGCAAAAAAACAAAAACTTATCTTTACAACATGATATTAGTAACTGGAGGAACTGGTTTAGTAGGCGCGCATTTATTGCTTCATTTAATCGAAAATGGAGAAAATGTTCGGGCAATTTACAGAACCGAAAAAAATATTCAGAAAACAAAATCGGTTTTTGATTTATATAAAAAAGCCCATTTGTTTGAAAAAATCAATTGGCTTGAAGCCGATATTCTAGACGTACCTTCACTTGAAACTGCTTTTATCGACATCAAACAAGTGTATCACAGTGCCGCTTTTATTTCGTTTGATCCGAAAGACGAAGAAATCCTTAGAAAAACCAATATCGAAGGAACTGCAAACATGGTCAATTTTGCTATTGCCAAAGATGTAGAAAAATTTTGCTATATCAGTTCGATTGCTGCTTTAGGAGATATTGCACCTCACGAAACGTATATTACAGAAGATACAGACTGGAATCCCGAAAAACCGCACAGCGATTATGCCATTTCTAAATATGGCGCCGAAATGGAAGTTTGGCGAGGGCAACAGGAAGGCTTAAACGTTATTGTTGTAAATCCCGGAGTAATTTTAGGTCCTCCAAAAATGATGGATATTTTTAATGAAGGTAGCAGTGAAATTTATCGAAAAGTTTCAAAAGGTCTTTCGTTCTATACGCTCGGGAGCACTGGTTTCATTTCAGTTGATGATGTAGTCAAAATTACTATTCAATTGATGAAAAGCGAAATTAAAAATGAACGTTTCACGCTTATCGCTGAAAATATTGTTTTTAAAGATCTTTTAAATACGATTTCTGATGTTTTTAAAATAAAAAGACCTCATATTCATGCCAAACCTTTTTTAATGAATCTGTTGTGGATTGCTGACGGAATATTTTCAACTTTATTCTTTAGAAAAAGAAGTATTACCAAAGCAACAGCAAAAGCTTCATACTCAAAAAATCTATATAGTAACGAAAAAATAAAAACCGCTCTAGGAACGGTTTTTACTGATATTCATCTTTATATTAAAAGAGAAGCTTAAATCTCTCTTCTATGTTTTCTTTGCGCCAATCTAATTGAGTCAATATTAATTTTTGGAATTGTTTTTCGAACTGAATCTTTCGAAACCTCTTTCAATTCTTTTGGTTTATTTTTATTCGCTTTAGCTGCTTTTTTCTCATCAATTTTAGCTAATGAATCCGCAGCTCTTTGATTGACTTCAATTCTTTTATTAACCTGATCGAACATATCTTTATAATTCTCATAATCAGAAGCATAATACATGTTGTTCTGTGCAAATTGAAGACTGTCAACTTTGTATTTTTTCAAAATAAACTTGGTCGGATCATTATCTATCGAATCCAAAGACAATGGTTTCTGATATCTCATTGCTTCCAAAAGAGATAGATCATACATAATATCAATCATTTTTTCCTTCTCAATAAGCTTTGCAGGCTCTTTTACCACATCCTTTTTACAGCTTATAGAAAGAAATAAAACCAATAGTATGACTATAAAATTCTTCATAGTTATTTTTTATCTGTCAAACAATAATCTTTTACCTGGTCTGGTATCTTTTACTTTGAAATTGTTGTAAACCAATTCACCGTTCACAAAAGTATGCGTGATTCTAGATTTGAAGGTATACCCTTCAAAAGGAGACCATCCGCATTTGTATAAAATATTTTCTGGTTTTACGCTCCAAGGCAGACTTGGATTAACGATTACTAAATCGGCGTGATAGCCTTCTCTGATAAAACCTCTTTTTTCTATTTTGAAAAGTTTAGCTGGATTGTGGCACATTTTCTCCACAATTTTCTCCACGCTGATTTTTCCTTGATGATGCGCTTCAAACATAGCCACAACTGCATGTTGCACCAACGGACCTCCAGAAGGCGCATTCATATACGACTGTTGCTTTTCTTCTTTGGTATGAGGTGCGTGATCTGTCGCGATTACGTCAATTCTTCCATCATTCAACGCTTTCCAAAGTTCTGCACGGTCATCAGCAGTTTTTACAGCAGGATTCCATTTTATGAAATTCCCTTTAGTTTTATAATCTTCATCTGTAAACCAAAGGTGGTGTACACAAACTTCAGCAGTGATTTTTTTCTCTTCTAATGGAATTTTATTCGTAAACAATTCCATTTCTTTCGCAGTCGAAAGATGGAAAATATGCAATCTCGCTCCAGTTCTTTTTGCTAAAGCTACTGCTTTTGAAGAAGAAATATAACAAGCTTCTGCACTTCTGATCAAATTATGCGCCGTAACAGGAACATCGTCTCCGTATTGTTCTTTAAAAGCCGCAAGATTATTTTTAATCGTAGTTTCGTCCTCGCAGTGAACCGCAATTAACATTGGCGTGCTTGAGAATATTTTTTCTAAAACCGCTTCATTATCCACCAGCATATTTCCTGTCGATGAACCTAAGAAAATCTTGATTCCGGCAACATTTTTTGGATTTGTTTTTAAAACTTCTTCCAAATTATCGTTGGTTGCTCCCATCATAAACGAATAATTCGCAAATGATTTTTGAGATGCTATTTGATACTTATCTTCTAGTATTTCTTGAGTAACAGCATTTGGAACTGTATTGGGCTGCTCGATAAAAGAAGTAATTCCGCCAGCAACGGCAGCACGAGATTCCGATTCGATATCACCTTTGTGCGTCAATCCCGGCTCTCTAAAATGCACTTGATCGTCTATCGCGCCAGGCATTAAATAATTTCCTTCAGCATCGATGACAATACAATCTGAAGTTTTTAATGAAATGCTGTCTGCAATTTCAACAATCAGATCGTTTTCAATTAAAACATCACCTTCAAAAATTGTCCCTTCGTTTACAATTTTGGCATTTTTTATTAAAATCCTGTTCATTTCGGTTGGTTTATAATGAATTGACTAATTTTCTTAATCTAAGTGAAATTACTCCAAGTATAGCTTCTTTGATAATAGCATTGCTCATTTTAGAAACTCCTTTCGTTCTGTCTGTAAAAATAATTGGGACTTCGGTAATTTGAAATTTAGCGCAGTACGTCCTGTACTTCATTTCAATTTGAAACGCGTACCCAACAAACTTTATTTTATTTAAATTGATTTTCTCCAGAACTTCTCTTTTGTAACACACAAAACCTGCAGTGGCGTCGTGAATTTTCATTCCAGTAATAAATTTCACATAAACAGATGCGAAGTAAGACATCAGAACTCGGCTCAATGGCCAGTTCACCACATTTACCCCTTTTACATAACGAGAACCAATGGCCAGATCTGCTCCACCAAAATGGCAAGCATCGTATAATTTTTCTAAATCATTTGGGTTATGCGAAAAATCGGCATCCATTTCAAAAATAAATTGATAATCGCGTTCCAAAGCCCATTTAAAGCCATGAACATATGCCGTTCCCAATCCTGATTTTTTAGTTCTTTGCTCTAAAAACAGTTTTCCTGGATATTCTTCCTGCAATGCAATGACTTTTTTTGCGGTATGATCAGGAGAATTATCATCTATAATCAGCAGATGAAAAGATTTATGCTGCGAAAGTACAGCCCTAACTATACTTTCTACGTTTTCAATTTCGTTATATGTGGGAATTATGACAATGCTATCATTCATTTTTTCTCGGTAATTTCACCGCAAAAGTAAACTTTTTATAGCATTTGATTCATAATAAATATATAATAAAAGTATTGCATCAAAAAATTACTAATTTTGTAACGCTATGATTGAACAATTACATCCTCGAATTCTTGAAAACAAAGACTGGGCAACACTTTTATTTGTGCTGACCTTTGCTGTTGTTGCCATGACAAAATCGGCTTACGAAACAAGATTTAGTGAATTTAGTAAACTTATTTTTTCTGATAAATATGCCAAAATTTATCGAGACAACAGCCACATGAAAAACAGCTTTACGGTTGGTTTATTTTTTGTACAGGTTGTATCGTTTGCCTTTTTTATTCTGCTTACGATGAATATTTTTGGCTATGCTTCAAAAACCGATTGGCTTTTATTTATCCGAATTGCAACTTTTCTGCTTTATTTCATTTTAGGAAAATATTTAATCGAAAAAATTGTAGCGGCTTCTTTTAACATTGATGATTTCGTAGAGCTTTTTAACTTACAAAAAGTAACCTACAGGACATACATAGGCGTTTTAATCCTTCCTATTAATGCTGTTTTGTTCTATTACAATAATATTCCGCAGCTTATTCCGCTAGCAATCATAGGCATTTCCTTGTGTATTAGCGTATACTCTTACTTTATTTCAATTAAAACGTATCAAAACGTAATTATCGGTAAGTTATTTTATTTTATTTTGTATCTTTGCGCTCTTGAAATAGCCCCTTATTATTTTCTCTATTATTGGATAACAAAAGGGAGTGCTTAGAAAATATTTATAATATGAAAGTGAAAACAATTTTGGTGTCACAGCCTGAACCTAAAGTGGAGAATTCTCCTTACTTTGAGCTCCAACAAAAACACAAAATAAAAATTGATTTCAGACCATTTATTCATGTAGAAGGGGTTAGCGCAAAAGAGATTCGATTACAAAAAATCGATCTTAATCATTACACTGCGATCATTTTAACAAGTAGAAATGCTGTAGATCATTTTTTTAGAGTGGCTGATGAAATGCGTTACAAAGTTCCGGAAGGGTTAAAGTATTTTTGCCAATCTGAGGCTGTTGCGTTTTACCTTCAAAAGTATGTTGTGTACAGAAAACGTAAGATTTACGTTGGAGCAAAAGATTTTGCAGATTTATCTCCGCTGATTAAGAAGTACAAAGACGAGAAGTTTTTACTTCCTGCATCTGACCAATTAAATGCAGATGCTCCTGTTACATTAAACAGTCTAAAAGTAGATTGGGCACAAGCAATTTTCTACAGAACTGTAATGAGTGATTTATCTGATTTAGCAGATGTTTACTATGACGTTTTAGCTTTTTTCAGTCCGACAGGAATTAAATCATTGTTTAAAAATTTCCCAGATTTTAAACAAAACAACACCAGAATCGCCGTATTCGGAAGCACAACGCAGAAAGAGGCTCTAGATCATGGTTTAAGAATTGATATTCTTGCTCCAACTCCTGAAACACCTTCTATGACAATGGCTTTAGAAAAATACGTTGCAGAAGCAAACAAAGGAAAATAATCCTTTTTAAAAATATTCAATTTTTAAAATTCCAAATTCCAAGTCAAGCGCTTGAAATTTGGAATTTTTCTTTTTAGGGTTATTAGATACGTCGTCTCCCGTGGTTGAAACCACGGGTTATGTTTGAAATTTGGGTTTTGGTTTTTGGAATTTCAAAAATTTGGAATTTCCTATTCTAATGCATTTTAACTACATTTGATTTCTATTGATAACCCAAATCTTAAAAATAGTTTCAAATTATAAGTTATGAAAATCAACTCCCTTTTAATTGAAATTGACGGAATCGACAAAGAAATACTCCGCTATCTCATGGACGATGCCCGAAAGCCAATCTTACAAATTGCTAATAAAATAGGAATTTCAGGCGCAGCAATTCACCAGAGATTAAAAAAGCTAGAGCAATCTGGCGTTATTTCCGGATCTAAATTTACCGTAAACCCAAAAGTCCTCGGATATAACACCATGGCCTTTGTTGGTGTTTATTTAGACAAAGCTTCTCGAAACTCTGAAGCTGTAAAAGAACTTAGAAAAATTCCAGAAGTTTTAGAGTGCCACTATACAACAGGAAACTGGTCAGTTTTGATTAAAATTATCTGTCGCGACAACGAACATTTAATGCAACTTTTGAATACAAAAATTCAAGCCATTGAAGGAGTTTCTAGAACTGAAACTTTTATCTCATTAGACCAACAGATTGATAGGCAAATACAACTTTAGAATTAGAAAATGTGCCAATTTGGTAATTAGATAATTTTACTACATCTGTCACCTATAAAGGCTTCGACTCCGCTCAGCCAGACAAACTTTACAAAACACAAAACCCGATAGTTTTTTTGAAATCTATCGGGTTTCACTATAAATTATCTAATGACTAATTATCTCAATTAAAATTAGTTCCTTCTGCTTCCAGAATAAATCGATATATAGTACAGCAACGTTGCAATAGAACCAATTGCCGCTACTACATAAGTTCTTGCTGCCCATTTTAAAGCATCTTTTGCTCCAGCTTGTTCCTCTTGAGTCAACATGTGTTTATTTTCTAACCAAGCTAACGCACGGTTACTTGCATCATATTCTACAGGAAGCGTAATGATCGAAAACAAAGTTGTTGCCGCAAAAATGATAATTCCAATTAATAATAATCCAGGAAAAACTTTAATTATAAGAATTCCAGCAATTAAAATCCATTGTACAAAATTGGAAGCGACACTTACAATCGGCACAAGCTTAGAACGCATAGTCAGCCATTCGTAACCAATTGCATGCTGAACTGCGTGACCACATTCGTGCGCTGCAACTGCTGCCGCGGCCGCGTTACGGTGGTTATAAACCGCTTCACTTAAATTTACTGTTTTATCTGTTGGATTATAATGATCTGTTAACTGCCCAGGTGTTGAAATTACGCGAACATCTGTAATTCCGTTATCGGCAAGCATTTTTTCAGCGATTTCGCGACCGCTCATTCCGTTTCTCAATTGCAATTTCGAATACAACTCAAATTTGCTCTTCAGCTGCGAGCTTACCAGCCAGCTGAACAACATTATAGCTCCGGCAAGAATTAAATATCCTGATCCCATTTTTTTCTGTTTTTAGATTGATTTTTAAATTTACAAAACAAACTGCAAATTGCGAACCATTTTAACAAAATGCCATTTTGACATCATTTCAGCACTTTTGACTTAATTCAGCATGTTGTTTTTGAGCAAAAAAGCGATTAACTCTGCCACATTTTTCATTTTATATTTTTGGAGAATATTACGTCGATGCGTTTGAACGGTTAGAAAACTCAAAAACAAATCATCGGCAATTTCCTGAGTAGATTTTCCTTGCGAAAGCAACAGAGCAATATCACGCTCTCTTCGGCTCAAACCTGGAATTCTTTCTAAATCTTCAGACAATGGCTGGCTAATTATGGTTTTCACTTCTTCACTAAAGACAATTTCGCCATCAATTGCTTTGTAAATGCATTCTTTAAACTCATCAAAAGAAGCATTTTTGAGTATATATCCGTTTCCTCCATTCTGGATAAACTGCATGACCAAACTTCTTTCAGACTGGCTGCTCATCCCAATAATTACAATTTTCGGATGTTTTTGCTTGATGGTTTTACACAGATCAACTCCATTTATTACAGGTAGAAAAATATCCATCAAAATCAAATCGACTTTATGGTCTTCGATATAATCTAAAAGCGCAATTCCAGATTCAAATTTCTCTACAATTTCTATATTGTCTAAATCCGACAGCAAACCTGAAATTCCAGAAATCACAATCGGATGATCGTCTACTATTACCGTTTTATACTTCATAATCATGATTTGAGTTATATTTTTATTTCGATATAAGTTGAAGTTCCTTTGCCAATCACAGAATCAATTTCCAGTTTTCCATTTAAAAAAGCCACTCGGTTTTTTATATTCCGCAAGCCCATTCCATCTCTTTTTTCTGCATCTTCAACATTAAAACCAATTCCGTTGTCTTCTACCGTAATAAAAAACACATCTTTATTCTGCGAACAGGAAACCAGAATTTGTGATGCTTTGGCATATTTTAAAGCATTGTTCAGAAGTTCTTGAATGATTCTGAAAATCATAATTTTAAAATGTTGCGGCAAAGTTGTCTTTTTATTTAAATACTGAAATTCTATTGCTGTTTCAGCTGTTGAATGTGAAGCGCATAAATCTCGAAGCGCATGCTCAAGTCCAAGTTTCATCAAACTTTCTGGCATTAAATTCTGAGAGATATTACGAAGTTCTTTGATCGAATCATTTAATAAACCATTAATATTCGGAGCATTTTCCTTATTCTCGCGATCGGCAAGATTCAAATGCATTTTAAGCCCCGAAAGCATACTTCCGAGCCCGTCATGTAGATCTCTTGCAATTCTTTTCCTTTCGATTTCTTCCCCTTCAATCAAAGCATTTGAAATCGATAATTTTTGCTGATTTTCTAATGCTTCCAGTTCTTGTTTGTGATTAACTTCTTTTTGGAAACTTATTTTTTTCTGATAATTATTCCAGCTCCATAAAAACAAAACTGCCAAAAACAAAACAAACGAAAGCACCGCAAAAAGCAGCATATTCAAACGGTTGTTATTGACCTGCAAAACCGCTTTTTCATTTTCCGACTGCAACAGACCAATTTTCTTTTCACTTTCAGCTTTTTTATACTTCGCTTCAAGCTCTACAATTTCGCTTTTCAGTTTCGCATCGTTTAAACTATCATTTATTATATTGTATTTATTCGAATAATAATACGCTTTCGGATATTCTTTAGTCGCATTATACACCTTAGATAGCTCTTTGTAATAATTCTTCTTATCGACAATAAAAGGCGTTTTCTCTATTAAATATTCCAAATTGCTTTTGGCTTTATCATAATTTTTTAGTTTGAAAAGCACTTCATATTCTGCAAATTTCAATCGGTTTACTGCAATGGCATTCTGATGGCTTTCTGCCGATTTTATTCCTTTTTCAAAACTTACCAATGCTTCATTGTGTTTATTTTGCTTGGCATAATAAATCCCTTCCGAATAAAAATAAGAATCATTTAAGTTTGATGTTGGGTATTTTTCTAAAGTCGCATAAGCTTTGTCTAAAATTTCTTTGGCGTCATAAAAATGCTTCAGCTCAACTAGATTCTCAGCATTTATAATATACGTTTCCATCTTAGATTCCGCTAATGTTGCAGATTTTTTTGTGGCATTTTCAATGTATTTTTGCGCTTGATCCAGATATTCTGCTGCTTTTTCGCGTTCATTATTATTCATAAAAATAATCGCGACTGCTTTGTTTAATGCACTGATCAATTCATAATCGCCACTTTTTTTAGCAATCGGGATCGCTTCATTTACCAGCAATTTCATATAAGCGTTTTCATTATTCTTTCGTTGCTGCATAATGCCATAATTCTGAAGTATTACGGCACGAAGTTTATAGGCTTCTTTATTTCGGTATTTTTTCAGTTTTGTATTGGCTTCGAGCAAAGCTTTTTCAAAACCTTCCAAATCGCCTTTTTCTATAAAACTATAGGCGTTATAAAAAATAGAGGCGTCTTTTAGAAAAGGAAATTTAGCTTTAAGCTTATTGGCTTGTTCAAGATATTCTTTAGATTTTTCAGCATCCTGCGCCATTAAAAACAGTTTTGATAATCTAAAACTATTCAAACTTTTGACACTGTCTGACTTTGTATTTTTTGTGATTTTAACAATACTGTCAATATAAACAGTATCATCATCTAATGAAAGAATTACTTGTGAATTGGAAATTGCACTAAAAAATAAAAAAAATAAAAAGGCGTAGAGTTTCTTCATAAATGTGGCATTTACCCAAAGTTATTAAAGCTTAATGACTTTCGAAAAGAAATTGATTGCTTTTACCTGATATCAGGTAAAAAAAAATACACTTTATCAGGTATTGCCGTCCCGTAAGTAAGGGTCTAATTTTGTTATGAATCAGATTATTAATTAAAAGAATATATTATGAAATCAATTTTGAAAACCTTAGCATTCGTAATGACTCTTGCTTTTACAGCAGTTTCTTGCAGCAGTGATAACGACGATAACAACTCTGCTCCGGCATCAAGAGATGTAAAATATGAAATTACTGGAAATTATACTGGACAACTTGATGTAACCTATATGGAAAAAAGCGGCGCTCCGCTTATTGAAGATGTGCCTTCATTACCATGGACTAAAGAATTTACTGCCGATGCAGATTCTGATGGCGCTTTGGTACACACAAGTGGTTACGGAGGAGTTGCTGGACAAACTGTGACAGCTAAAGTTTATGTGGGAGGAAAAGTAGTTTCTGAGTTAACAGGAAAAGCAGATAGTGAAGGAATCATTGTTGTACATCCTAAAACATATATTTTTCCCAGATAAATCTTACTTTAAAATTTTAGATTTTTGTTTTTGGTAAAAGAAAGCTTCGCAATTGCGAAGCTTCTTTTTTTTTATGATTCCAACTGATGATTAACTTCTTCAAATTTTTCAATCAGACTATTAATTTTTTCTTGCTGTTTTTTGGTTTGTTTTGGATGGATATACAACCAATTAAACAACATCCATAACAATGTAATTCCATAAGTTAAAATAGCCATCCAAGCTGTCATCCTACTTGCATATTCATACATATACAAACAAATTCCAATAGTTAGCAAAACAAAATACAAAGCCATTAATTTCGTCTGCATGAAGTTTTGTTTCTTTTTAATTACAATCAAATTTTGCAAATACTCCTGATTGGTTTGATTTGCTTCTATATTTTTATAATTGCCTAATAATTTGTTGTAGACCATTAAATAAATCACCATTGCCAAAATCACCAGAACAATTCCGATTTTAGTCGAAATAAATTGCGGCTGATAATAAAACCAAACAAAAGCAATGAAGGCGCTGGTTCCTAAAAGCAGAATGTTCGTAAGCCATAAACAACGCAGTCCAGTTTTTTTAAACTTATTTATTCGTGCCAGCAAATCGGTTATATCTGGCTGACTTACGGATTGTTTTTTCCATAAATCTTTAAAATCTATATTATTATCGTTGTCCATTTTCTTTAAATTTTTGAGTCAGTTTTTCTTTAATTCTATGAATTTTCACTCTAACATTTGCTTCAGAAAGACCTACAATTTTAGCAATTTCATTTTGTTTGATATCTTCTAACTCTAACGAAATTATAATACGATCGGTTTCTGGAAGCTCAGCGATACATTTATACAAGAATTGAATCTGAGGTTCTATTGAGGTTAGTTTTTCTTCTGAAAGATGAACAGGAAGTTCAGATTTCGGAAAACGTTTTTGCTTTTCTATCTGCCTCAGACAATTGTTGGAAGCAATTCTAAAAATCCAGGTTCCAATAGAAGATTCATTTCTAAACGTTTCCAATTTCTGCCAGACAATTATAAAAGTTTCCTGAGCCAAATCCTGAGCGGCGTCATAATCGTTTACGAAACCCATGCAAAGCCTGAAAATTCGATCCCAATAGGTTTTATATATTTGTTCGAATTCCATCTTATGCTTTTATAAAATTGTTTAACTGCTCTATGTACCAAGCGGTATCGTCGTACATAATAAAATGAAGCCCTTTGTTAGCGTACTTAAAATTAGCTGTTTTCAAATTTGCATATTGTGTTTCAATTGCGGGTTTTAAATTTATAAAATAAGATTCTAATAAAACTAAAGACGGACATTTTACCTGTGCGATTTTCGCTCTTAAATCGGTATTGTAAAAGTCACAATACATTTGCCCAAAAGTATATCGGTCCGATTTTACGCTCCAGCCAATAACCATCTCCAATTTAGATTGATCTTGCAGAAGTCTCGGCATCATTTGTTTCTGCATATCGTAAAATTGAGTTTCGTTCATTCCCGTCATTTGAGCTACCATTGGCGAACAATCATTATTTTCTTTTGATTTAAAAGAAGGATCGCTCAAAGCCGCCAGACACGGAAGCGCATCGACAACAACAATTTTTCCTATCAATTCTGGATAATCGGCTGCAATGGCAAGTGCCAATCCTCCGCCCATACTATGACCAATTAAGATTGGCTTTTCGATTTTATTGTCTTTTATATAAGCAGCGATTTCGTTTTTCCAGTTTTCAAATGATGGATTCGGCTGTGGTTGTATTCCAGCGAAACCCGACATTGTAAGTGTATAGCAAGTGAAGTCTTTTTCGAATGCGATTTTAGTATCTTTCCAAACTTCGCCAGAAGAAGCAAATCCCGGAATGAAGATTATAGATTGTTTTCCTTTACCAGTTTTAATTACTTCAAAAGGATATTGTTTTGTTTGTGCAAAAACATTTAGACATAATGCTGAGAATAAGAATGCGATAATTAAGATGATATACTTTTTCATTTGTAATAGTTTTAAGTTGTTAATTAAATCGGATCCGTGCTTTTGATACGACAACTATTAAAATGTTACAAAAGTTTTTAAATTTTTAATGAATCCCGACAGCTATCGGGACCAAACTCCAATGTTGGTACGGGTTTTTAACCGCAAAGTGCGCGAAGATTTTTCGCAAGGAACGCTAGATTTTTTGCTCGAAACGGCGCAAGGTCGCAAAGTTTTTCCACAATATTGTCATTTCGACGAAGGAGAAATCTTCGCGAGTAGCTCTACAAAGATTGGCTTATTGGAACGGAGTTACTTACGAAGATTTCTCCTTCGTCGAAATGACAAGATTAAGGAGTTTCTTTGCTTTATTCTGCTTCAGATTGTACAAATTAATTCGTGAAAATTCGTGTAATTCGTGGCAAAAAAATAAGCATAAAAAAATCCCAAACTCCAATCGTAAAAATTGGAATTTGGGATTTTTATATTGAAAATTAATTTGGCTATCCTACCAAATTGATAATTTTTCCAGGAACGATAATCACTTTATTTGGTGTTCTACTGTCTAAGTGTTTTTGAGTTCTTTCGTCTTTCATTACGATTTCTTCGATTTGTTCTTTGGTTAAATCCAAAGGCAATTCGATTGTGAAGCGCATTTTTCCGTTGAACGAAACTGGATATTCTTTATTGGTTTCAACTAAATGTTTTTCCTCAAAAATTGGGAAGGCAACTTCTGAAATTGACGTTGTATGTCCTAACTGTGACCATAATTCTTCTGCAATATGTGGCGCATAAGGCGAAACCAAAATAGCCAACGGCTCTAAAATCGCTCTTGAATGACAATTTTGAGAAGACAATTCATTTACACAAATCATAAACTGAGAAACCGAAGTATTGAAAGAGAAATTCTCGATATCTTCACCCACTTTTTTGATGGTTTTGTGTAACGATTTTAAGTTGTCTTTTGTTGGTTCGTCATTGTTTACGATTAAGCCATTCTCATCAAAGTACAATCTCCATAATTTTTTCAAGAAACCAAATACTCCAGAAATTCCAGCAGTATTCCAAGGTTTTGCTTGTTCTAAAGGTCCTAAGAACATTTCGTATAAACGTAACGTATCAGCACCATATTCAGCACAAATATCATCTGGAGTTACTACGTTGTATTTCGATTTCGACATTTTTTCGACTTCACGGCCTACAATGTATTTTCCGTTATCATCTAAAATAAATTCCGCATCAGCATAATCTTCTCTCCAAGCTTTGAATTTTTCAACATCTAATTCATCAGAAGAATTAACCATTGAAACATCAGCATGAATTGGCTGTACTTTTTGATCTCCAATTTTATTTTTAGACACAAAAGTATTTGTTCCTTCTAATCTATAAACAAAAGCACTAGTCCCCAAAATCATTCCCTGATTGATCAGTTTTTTAAATGGTTCTTCAGTTGGAGCAAAACCTTTGTCTTTTAAGAATTTATTCCAGAAACGAGAATACAACAAGTGACCTGTTGCGTGCTCACTTCCTCCAATGTATAAATCTACATTTTCCCAGTAAGCCAAAGCTTCTTTAGACGCAAATTCATTTTCATTGTGTGCATCCATATAACGCATCCAATACCATGAACTTCCTGCCCAACCAGGCATCGTGTTTAATTCTAAAGGAAAAATCGTTGCATTGTCAACTAAATCTGTATTGACAACTTTATTTTGTTTCGTGTCCCAAGCCCAAACAGCCGCATTTCCTAATGGTGGCAAACCTTCTTCTGTTGGTAAATATTTCTCTACTTCTGGAAGGATAATTGGCAAATGCTGTGTGTCAATCATTTTAGGTAATCCATTTACATAATAAACTGGGAATGGCTCACCCCAATAACGCTGACGAGAGAAAACAGCATCACGCAAACGGTAATTTGTTTTACCCGTTCCCTGTCCGATTTCTTCTAATTTTGCAATTGTTTTTTTAGTTCCTTCTTTATAATTTAATCCGTTTAAGAAATCAGAATTTGCGATTTCAACGTTATCTTTTGATCCGTAAGCCGCTTCAGAAATATCAACATTTGCGAAGATATTTTTAATTTCAGGCATTCCTTTCTGGCCTTTAAAGAAATTTGCAAATGCGTAATCTCTTTCGTCTCCGCAAGGAACCGCCATTACAGCACCAGTTCCGTAACCAGCCAAAACATAATCACCAATCCAAACAGGAATTGGTTCTTTTGTAAACGGGTGTTCAGCATACGCTCCTGTAAATACTCCAGAAATCGTTTTTACATCAGCCATACGCTCACGCTCGGAACGTTTCGCTGTTTTTTCAATATAGGCTTCAACTTCTGCTTTTTGTTCTGGAGTTGTAATTTTAGCAACCAAATCATGTTCTGGAGCCAAAGTCATAAAAGTTACACCAAAAATAGTATCAGGTCTTGTCGTAAAAACCTCGATTACTTCATTGTGATCTTTCACATTAAAAGTTACCAATGCTCCTACTGATTTTCCAATCCAGTTTCTTTGAGATTCTTTAATTGACTCACTCCAATCAATATCATTTAAGCCTTCAAGCAAGCGTTCGGCATAAGCAGAAATTCGCATGCTCCATTGTGTCATTTTTTTTCTTATAACAGGAAAGCCTCCACGCTCAGAAACTCCGTTTACAATTTCGTCATTTGCCAAAACAGTACCTAAGCCTGGACACCAGTTTACTTCGGTTTCTGCCAAATAGGTTAATCTATACTGTAAAAGGATTTTCTCTTTTTGATCTGCAGAATAAGAATTCCATTCATCAGCCGTAAAAATTGCTACGTTATCATCGCAAACTGCTTCTACTAATGCATTTCCGCTTTCTTCAAAAACAGTCACAAGCTCTGAAATATCAAATGCTTTTCCTTGTTTTCTGCAATACCAAGAATTAAACAATTGGATAAAAATCCACTGTGTGTGCTTATAGTAATCTGGATTTGAGGTACGCACTTCACGCGCCCAGTCAAATGAGAATCCGATTTTATCTAATTGTTTTCTGTATCCAGCAATTTGTTTTCCTTCTTTGTCAACACCACCGTCAATGTTTACACGTGTAGTATCTTCTGGGCGTTGCCCTGTTTGAATTGCATATTGTTCTGCAGGTAATCCGAAACTATCATAACCCATTGGATGCAAAACATTGAATCCTTGATGTCTTTTGAAACGAGAATACACATCTGAAGCAATATAGCCCAGTGGGTGCCCAACGTGTAATCCTGCTCCAGACGGATAAGGAAACATGTCGAGAACATAATGTTTCGGCTTTTCAGAGTTGTTTTTTGCTGCAAAAGTTTGATTTTCTGCCCAATATTTTTGCCATTTGGCTTCAATTTCGTTTGGATTGTACTTCATTTCTAAGTGACTAAGATTCTAAGTTACTAAGGTTCTAAGCTTTTCACTAAATTAATTTAGCCGCAAATTTACATTTATTGCGGATTGTAGCAAAGCTATTTCATTGGCAAACAAATAAAATATGTAATTCTTCAATTAAATTAAGTCAAAACACAATATTGATCTTAAAATTAACTGCAAAACATGCAAAATTTTAATTCAATCTATACGTTACAAAACACAAGCTTCGTAAAGCCCTGCTTAAAATACAACTTTGCAAACCTTGCCGTTTATGTTACAAGGTAGAATATCAAAAACTTTACATGCTTTACGGTCAAACTCCAATTTTTTCAAGATTTAAATCGTACTTTTAAGTATAAAAGTTTGTTATTAACTTTAAATAAAGAAATTGTTTATTATTTTTACCACATAATTTAAGCACAGTATGAGTTCTAACTTTGATAAATTTCAAAAGCGCAGGTTAATTTCCTCTTATTTTTCGGTAGTATTAAGTGTATTCTTGGTTTTATTCCTATTGGGAGTACTGGGATTATTCATTATTAATTCTAAACAATTGGCAGACGATTTTAAAGAAAAAATCGCCATGACGATTTTCTTCAAAAATGAAGCGAATGATAGTATTATCAAAGCATTTAATACCGAACTTAAAAGAGCACCTTTTGCTAAATCTTTTGTTTATGTAACGAAAGAAAAAGCGGCAAAAGAACATACTGATATTATCGGAGAAGACTTTTTAACCTTTTTGGGAGAAAATCCGTTATTGAATTCATACGACATTCACTTAAAAGCAGACTATGTAGAAAGAGACAGTATCGTTAAGATTGAAAGCAACTTTCGCAAAAATGCTATGATTTCAGATATTGTTTACGACAAACAATTGGTAAATCTGGTAAATGACAATATCAGAAAAGTAAGTATGTGGATCCTGATTATTAGCGGTTTCTTGACAGTAATTGCAGTTTTATTAATCAATAGTTCACTACGTTTATCTATACATTCAAATCGTTTTATTATCAAAACCATGCAAATGGTTGGTGCGACAAAAGCATTTATCCGAAAGCCTTTTGTAATGCGAAGCGTAAAATTAGGAATGCTGGGTGCTGGTCTGGCAATTATTGCTTTAATCGCACTATTACTATATGTAGACACTAATTTCCCTGGTTTAGGAATTCTCGAAGACAAAGCTTTAACTGGTTTGGTTTTGGTTGCTGTTTTCGGATTAGGAGTTTTAATTACTTGGGTAAGCACACATTTTGCAACACAGCGTTTCTTGAATTTAAGAACTGACGATCTTTATTAATTTTTGATTTCAGATTTTAGATTGCAGATTTTAGATTTAAAAAAAATGCCTTCGATTTCGCTCAGGCTGACAAACACATAAAAATGAAAAACAATAAAAATAAAGAAGAACAACAAGTTCAAAAACAGGAATTCCTTTTTGATGCCATTAATTACAAAATCTTATTAATCGGAATTGCGGTTATAGCACTTGGATTTATTTTAATGTCTGGCGGAGGAAGTAAAGATCCAAATGTTTTTAATGAAGACATTTTCAGCTTTAGACGCATTCGTTTAGCACCAACAACCGTTCTTATCGGTTTTGGCATCACGATTTATTCTATCTTCAAAAAATCTAAATAGACTTTCTTAGACAGCTTAGATTTCTTAGATCTTTATTAAATTAATCTTTTTAAATCTAAGAAGTCTAAGAAGTCTAAAATCTAACAATCTCAATTAAATGAACACATTACAAGCTATTGTTCTTGCCATTATTGAAGGAATTACAGAATTTTTGCCTGTTTCTTCTACAGGACATATGATTATTGCTTCTTCTTTTTTCGGAATCGCACATGACGATTTCACTAAACTTTTTACCATTGTAATTCAGCTTGGCGCTATACTTTCGGTTGTAATTTTATACTTCAAACGTTTCTTTCAAACCTTTGATTTCTATTTTAAACTTTTAGTTGCTTTTATTCCTGCAGCTGTTTTAGGATTATTATTAAGCGATTTTATTGATGGCCTACTAGAAAACCCAGTTACAGTTGCAATTTCACTTCTAATTGGAGGTTTAGTTTTATTGAAAGTAGACGAATGGTTTAACAAACCAAATGATCCAGAAGTTTCAACTGAAATTACGTATGCCAAAGCTTTAAAAATTGGTTTATTCCAATGTCTTGCCATGATTCCTGGAGTTTCTCGAAGCGGCGCAAGTATTGTTGGAGGTATGGCTCAAAAACTGACTAGAACTTCTGCAGCAGAATTTTCATTTTTCTTAGCGGTTCCAACTATGTTGGGGGCAACTGCAAAAAAATGCTATGACTATTACAAAGCAGGTTTTGAATTGTCTCATGACCAAGTAAATATGTTGGTTATTGGAAACATTGTTGCTTTTGCTGTAGCATTATTAGCCATAAAAACTTTCATCGGATTTTTGACTAAAAACGGATTCAAAGTTTTTGGTTATTACCGAATCATTGCCGGAATCATTTTATTATTGATTCACTTTTTCATTCATCCGCTTACGATTATATAATGACACCTGAAGAATATTTAGAAGGACAAGTTTTATTGATTGACAAACCATTAAAATGGAGTTCATTTCAAGCTGTCAATAAATTAAAATACCTTTTAATTAATAAAGTCGGACTTCCTAAAAAGTTCAAAATTGGCCATGCAGGAACTTTAGATCCTTTGGCAACAGGTCTTTTATTGATCTGCACTGGAAAATTCACTAAAAAGATTTCTGAACTTCAAGGTCAAGCAAAAGAATATACCGGAACGTTTTATATCGGTGCTACTACTCCATCGTATGATTTGGAAACTGAAATCGATCAGACTTTTCCAACAGACCATATCAATGAAGATTTGATTCATGAAACTGTAAAGCAATTTTTAGGCGAAATCGACCAAAAACCACCAATCTTTTCTGCCATTAAAAAAGATGGTGTTCGTCTATATGAACATGCGCGTGCGGGAGAATCAATAGAAATTGAAAGCAGAAAAACTACTATTCACGAATTTGAAATCACGAGAATTGCATTACCAGAAGTCGATTTTAGAGTAGTTTGTTCTAAAGGAACTTACATTCGTTCTCTTGCTTACGATTTTGGAAAAGCCATGAATTCAGGTTCGCATTTAACAGTTTTACGTCGAACTAAAATTGGCGATTACGATGTGAAAAATGCGATTGATATTAATTTATTTGAAGAAGAACTCCTGAAAAAATAAAACCGTATATGAAAAGAATTTTACTGACTATTGCATTTATTTCCTTTTTTAATTCATTTATACATAGTCAGGCAACTAAATTCACTTATATACAATTTGATATCACTGCCTCAATAACAGGTAATCCCGATAAAGATGATTCTTATTATTATCCTGAATCAACCTCATCAAATGCCTTTTTTGTCCCTAATGGTTTAGGAGCCAAAATCGGATATGGCGTTCATTATAAAAAATGGCTTACCCTTGGCCTTCACTCTGGACTAGACTGGAAATGGGATGATAAGCTTGTTGCTGTTCCTGTATTTTTAAATTTAGGATTAAGTCCAAAAGTAGGACCCGAAACCAGAATTATGCTTCAAGCTGGATACGGAAAAGGTTTTGCTTTGGGTCGCGGTAATTTAAATGGGGCATATAAAAGGGCAAAACTCGGCATTGGTTCTGATGATTTTATCATTTTTGCCGAAATTAGCGATTATGCTTTTCCTCTTTATGATCAAAAAAGCATCGGAACCATTTCTTTTGGAGTAACATTAACAGATTTCTTTCATTACAACTCTCAAGAAGATTAATTACTTCTCTAAAAGCAAAAAAGCACATTACATTGTTTGAAAAGTAATGTGCCAAGCTCTAAAGAAAAGTAATTTTATTCCATACTCATCTCGATTTAATAGTGAGGCACATTTTTCCCTCCAAACAAAAATTTAGAAAAGAAATCATAAAACCTTTCGAATAACTTTTTCATAATAGTGTATTTTTTAATTGTTAAACATTAAATAAACACCAATAAAAAGAGTAAATCTGAAAGTTATAATAGAAGTGGGTAAGCTTCACTAAGTTACGAAATTCTATTAAAGCGAAAAAGACTTTAAGATAATTTTATCAACCAATAATACTGTTTATCAACATATTAATCCGATTAAAGGCGATTATATTTGATATTTTCCATGATTTCGACCAATTCTTCTTGAACAGAAATTCCTTTATCTGCTAAATACCATAATTGAAGATCTGTTTTTATTTTTTCATCGATAGCGCCAACTTCTCTTTTATGTTTTTCCATTAATTCGGTTGCTCCTTTTGGTCTTGGCCCCCAATCGGCACGTACAATTCCTGCTTCTTTACAAATCACGATTACCTTTGGAATTGCTCTTCCGCCGTTAGTCAAATAATGGTTCATTAAATCGTCATTTTCATCACGTAATGCAATTCTCAAATCGATTCTTTTATTGGAAGCCAAAGCCATTTTGTTTAAAATTGGAAGAATCTGCGCCGCATCTCCACACCAACCTTCTGAAAGCACCAACCAGATATAATGATTATCTAAGTTTTGAAGTTTCTCTGCAATAGCCTCTGAAATAGTGATCGTTTTTTCCAGCCTGTTCATTCTGGCTTCATTTAATTTGGAATAATTGGTAAGACTTTCAGATTGTTCGTTTCCTGTTGATTTCCCTTCGGTTAATAAATCGGTTACGATTTTTCTGTATTCAGCATAAGAATGACTATTGAACAGTGCTTTGGCTACGATGCTTTTCATATTTATTTCATTTTTAGGATACAATAAAAATACAAAATTTAGGAAGACTGTGAAAATGACATTTGTCACATTTAATATTCCTTTTAAATTTTATTCAACAATAATTGTATAGCTTTTAAATGTACATTTACTGCAATGAGCGCAAAGCATTTTAAATGCTAAGCTTTGCGAACTTTACAAATTGCAGTTTTATCTATATAAAAATTCTTAGCGTACTTTGCGGTAAAAACAGATCCTTAGAACAAATCCCTTTTTAAGGCTTTAAATGGCTAAAATTGAAGCAAGAATTAATTTTTTGCAAACATTATTTTTAAAAATCAGAATATGTCTATATTTGCACAAATTAACGCAACACACACATGAAATATAAAAGAATTCTTCTTAAACTTAGCGGCGAAGCCCTAATGGGTGATTTACAATACGGTATTGACCCGAAAAGATTAGGCGAATATGCAGATGAAATCAAGCAGATTCACGACAAAGGAGTAGAAATTGCTATTGTTATTGGAGGAGGAAATATTTTTAGAGGCGTTGCCGGAGCAAGCTCAGGAATGGACAGAGTGCAAGGAGATTATATGGGAATGCTTGCAACTGTTATAAACGGAATGGCTTTGCAAGGCGCTCTTGAAGATAAAGGAATGAAAACTCGTTTGCAAACTGCTTTGAAAATGGAATCTATTGCAGAACCATATATCAAAAGAAGAGCTGACCGCCATCTAGAAAAAGGCAGAATTGTAATTTTTGGAGCTGGAACTGGAAATCCATATTTTACAACTGATACTGCAGCAGTTTTAAGAGGTATCGAAATTAATGCTGATGTTATTCTAAAAGGAACTCGCGTTGATGGCGTTTACGACTCTGATCCAGAAAAAAATGCGTCGGCAGTAAAATTTGATTTTATTTCGTTTGACGATGTAATCAAAAAAGGATTAAATGTAATGGACACCACTGCATTTACATTAAGCCAAGAAAACAAATTGCCAATCGTTGTTTTTGATATGAATAAAATCGGAAACCTTTTGAAAATCTGCGAAGGCGAAAACATTGGAACTGTAGTAAATATATAGTCATCAGTAACAGTTTTACAGTCGCACAATAAGACTTTAACTGAAAACTGAGAATGAAAACTGAAAACTAAAAAAACAATGACTGAAGAAATAGACTTTATTTTAGAAAGTACTGAGGAATCAATGAATGGTACTATTGCACACTTAGAGAAAGAATTTCTTAATATTCGTGCAGGAAAAGCTTCTCCAGCTATGCTTGGAGGTGTTTTTGTAGATTATTATGGTTCTTCTACACCACTTTCTCAAGTATCTAAAATCAGCGTTCCAGATGCTAGAACAATTACATTACAGCCATTTGAAAAAAATATGCTTTCTGTTATTGAAAAAGCAATCTTAGTCGCTAACATTGGTTTTAACCCAATGAATAACGGAGACGTTATCATCATCAGCGTACCGCCTTTGACAGAAGAGCGTCGCCGTGATTTAGCGAAACAAGCAAAAGCTGAAGCTGAAGATGCTAAAATTGGTATCCGCAATTCTCGTAAAGATGCTAATACTGATATCAAAAAATTGGAAAAAGAAGGAACTTCAGAAGACATCTGTAAATCTGCAGAAGAAGAAGTTCAGAACTTGACAAATGCTTACATTAAAAAAATTGATGAGTTATTGGCTGCAAAAGAAGCTGAAATCATGAAAGTATAAGTAAGTTTTGATTATAAAATAAAAAATCCGTCTGGTTTATTGCACTAGACGGATTTTTTTATTGCTATTTTTGCATACGAAAATTAATTTCTTTTCGTTTTTGAAACTATATCATTCTGTATGAAGCTATTTTGTTTTTTGACTTTGTTTTTTACGCTTACTCTTCAGGCGCAAATTCAAATAAACGGAATCGTAACCGATTCAAACAACAAACCTCTTCCGTTTGCCACCATTACCACCTCAGAAAACAATAACACAATTACAGATGTTGACGGAAAATTTATTTTTAAAATCAGTTCCTCTGCGACATCGCTTACGGTATCTTATATAGGCTTTCAATCCAAAACTATTGCTTTAATCAACAGCAAAACCTTTTATTCGATTTCGCTTTTACAGCAGACTGATGATTTAAAAGAAGTTGTGGTATCAAATGAAAATCCTGCTCTTACCATAATAAAAAAAGTTATTGCTAATAAGGCAACAAACGATCCGCAGAAGAAACTCAATAATTTTGAATATAAAACCTATAACAAACTTATCGTAACCGCCAATCCAGATTCGATTGACGGCCGTATTGACACAACAGCCGCTTATAAAGATTTAAACAAAAAAATCATTAACATCGATTCTTCTGATTATAAGTTTAAAGAAATTGTAAGCAAACAGCACTTGTTTCAGACCGAAAAAGTCTCTCAATATCAGTTTGGAAATAACAAATTAAAAGAAACGGTTCTAGGCACAAAAATCGCTGGTTTCAAACAACCGATTTATGAAGTTCTGGCCTTCAACCTCCAATCTATTTCGATTTACGATCCAAAATACGAATTGTTCGAAACCAAGTACGAAAATCCGATTTCCAAAAATGCTCCTTCAAGCTATAATTACAAACTGTTAGATACGGTTACCATTAGAGGCCGAGATGCGTATATGATTTATTTTAAAAACAAATCAAAACACAGAGCTTCTGGACTGGAAGGGGTTTTATATATTGATAAAGAAAATTACGCTGTCGCGAAAGCGGTAATGCGAATTAAAGGCGTTTTGGACATTAGCGGCATCCATGAATTTGAATATATTCCGAAAGAAAAAATCTGGTTTCAGAGCAATACCACTTTTAAAATCGTAAAAGGAAAAAATGACGACGATATTCGTATTTTAGGTGGCACCATTCAATTTGACGGAGATGTTGAAGATAATTACGAACGCAGAAAAAAAGTAGCTTCAGATTTCACCTATCTGCTTTCTGAAAGCAATAGTTTTGATGTTCGTGTAAATACCGACACTCCAATAAAAAATCCTTCGCTTTATATCGAAATCAAAGACGATGCGGCCAAAAAACCTGAAAGTTTCTGGGAGGCTTATCGAAAAGAAAATCTCGATCTAAAAAGTCAAAAAACCTATTTATTGCTCGACAGTCTTTCAGTTCGAAATAGAATTGAAAAACGTTTAGGAATTGGTCGAAAAATTATTAATGGTTTCTATCCAATTGGCCCTGTCGATTTGGATATGAAAAAAATTATAAGTTATAACAATTACGAAGGCTTTCGTCTTGGTGTGGGAGGTATTACAAATGACCGTTTATCTAAGTATTTCCGAGTTGAAGGCTACGGCGCTTATGGAACAAAAGATGGTGTTTTTAAATATAGCGTCGGAGGTGGCGTTTTATTAGATAAACATACCAATACTTGGATTAATGGCTATTATACTGACGATGTGCGAGAAATTGCAAGTACTGTTTTTTCTGTTGACAAACGTGTTTTTAAAATTTATGATCCGCGCCCAATAAACATTAGTACCTTTTACGAGTATATAGGATGGCGTACCAATATTCAAACCAAATTTATTCCGAAAACCGAGGCTGTTTTAGAACTTTCGAGAAATTATATTGAACCAAAATTTGATTATCTCTATAACCTAAACGGAAAACTGTATTCTAATTATACCATGACCACGGCAATGCTTTCTATTGTTTGGGCGCCATTTAGCAATTATATGCAAACTCCAACTGGAAGAACTGAAAGCGATAAAAAATTTCCGAGGTTTACTTTCCAATACACACAATCTTTGCCAAATGTTTTTGACAATGATTTTACTTTTAGCAAAATAGATTTTAAGGCCGAATACGAAAAACAGTACCTAAACCGTCAAAAAACAAGTTTACTTTTACAGGGAGGTTTGGCAATGGGAGATGTGCCTATTACGCATTTGTACAATACAGCACCAAACAACTTAACAAAAGAAACTGTCGTACAGCGTATCACTTTTGCGGGAAGAAATGCTTTTGAAACCATGTTTTTTAACGAGTTCTTTTCGAGCCAATATTTAATGTTTCAAATTAAACATGGTTTTGACCGAATCAAAATTATGAAACAAGTTCGTCCGTCATTGGTTTTAGTTACTAGAATGGCCTGGGGAAACATGGAAAAACCAGAACAGCATGTTGGTCCAGCATACAAAACGCTTGACAAAGGTTATTTTGAATCGGGATTAGAATTGAACCGAATCTTTAAAGGTTTTGGTTTGGGCGGATTCTATCGTTACGGACCAAATCAGTTATTGAGATTTGAGGATAATATTGCAGTTAAGATTTCTTATGTTCTTGACCTGGGACTTTAATTTTAAAATTCATTTTTTTTCGCCACTAATTCACAAATTTACCCACTAAAACTTTACAAAAATTTTACCGATGAATTTCACGAATTTCCGCTAGCAATCTGCGTAAATTTGTGCGATTTATCGACAAGTACAGCGTAAAGAAATTCATTAAAATTCGTGAATTCGTGGCTAAAAAAAAATCCCAAACTCCAGTAAGTAAAATTGGAATTTGGGATTGTAAAATTTTGGTATTTCAAAAAAATTATGGCTTAAGAATCAAAACTGACGGCGAATTATTAAGCCAAATACTTTGAGATTCTATTAGTTTTTTCCAACTTTCTAGACTGATAATCATCAAGTCCTGACTTTCTAAAAATTCTTTCTTCAATGTTCTGTCGTGCATAATCATGATATGATTTGGTGCAATCTGTTCAATAGAACGTATGGTTTCTTGAATTTCTCTTGTATTTTTCACTTCTCCGCCGGCATCTAAAACGGTAATCTGAGAACCGTTGTTATTGATTAGTTTTTTAGCATAATCAATTAAAAAAGCATCTTCTTTATTAAAAACAGGTATCAAAACTTGATTAACCTCTTCTAGATTTTTTTCAATGAAAATTCCAACTGGCATTTTTGCTTTAGCAATAATATGTCGTGTTCTTTCATCAAATGGAGAATTCTCAAACAATCCTTCTTTTCCTGTAAACTTATCAATCAAACGGTCTGGATTTACAATTCTGGTTGTAAACCCAAGAATTTTTCCAAGCAGCGTTCCGTCAAAAATAGATTGTCCTAAACCAATCAACAGTAAATCATACTCTCCTTGATTTGCGGTATCAATAATATCCGAATCAATATCATTTGAAACTTTAAACAAACTTACCACATTCTGATTCAGACGCTGTGACTCTTCAATTACAGGAACCAACATTTTGCGTTCATGTTCTTTAATGTCAAAAGAATGCACTTCTGTACTTAAAGACAAATGCATTGCGGTTACAATAGAATTATCACCTTGCTTTTTAACTAAACTATTCGCAATTTGAAGCAATTTTTTTCCCTTTTCTGGAGTTGCAAACGAAAGCAGAATTTTATACTTGCTTTTAGTTCCAATTTCTTCTGGAACTGCCGTAGTTTTATCTTTAAAAATAAATCCGATAAAATCTAATGCCGGACCTGTCATAAAAGTGGTCACCAAAGCCATAATGACCATCATAGTAAAAATCTCTGTCGACAATACCCCTAGATCATAACCAATATTCAAGACCACCAATTCCATCAGACCTCTAGTATTCATCAAAGCACCGATTGACAAACTGTCTTTCCAGTTTTGCCCCATGAATTTTGCTGCCAATGCGCTTCCGAAGAATTTTCCAACTACGGCAACTAAAATAATCAGACCGGTAATTTTCCATAATTCAGGGTCATTCAATAATCCGATTTGGGTACGTAAACCTGTAAATACGAAAAACAATGGCAATAGCACAATAATCGAAACGTCTTCAACTTTTTCAATAAATATGTTTCTGAATTTGTTGTTTTCTGGCATAATTGCTCCCGCTAAAAAAGCCCCAAACAAAGCGTGAATTCCAATTAATTCTGACGCATAAGCAGAAATTAAAAGCGTAATAAAGAAAATCGCAACAACAGGTTTGTTCAAACTTTCGCGTGTTGCATTCAAATCTCCTACTCTTTTTAAGAATGGGCGAACAATTTTAAGCATTATAATGACATACAAAATCGCCATTCCAATTACATACAATGAGCTTGAAAGTGAACCTGCTTTTACAATGGCAATAACAACTGCCAAGATACACCAAGCCGTAACATCGTCTGCAGCGGCACAAGTAATGGCAATAGTACCGAGTTTAGTTTTCTGCATGCCACGTTCTTGAACTATTCTAGCTAAAACAGGAAAAGCTGTGATACTCATGGCAATACCCATAAACAATCCGAAAGAAGAAAATTCAACTCCCATTGGAGCATAGATTTCGTAAATAAAATATGCCAATGATAATCCTAAAGCAAACGGAATTACAATACTAGCGTGACTAATGACAACTGCATCATGCGCCTTATTTTTCAGCACTTTTAAATCCAATTCCATTCCGATAACAAACATAAAAAGGATTAAACCAATTTGGCTTAAAAACTGTAGATTGCCTAAAGATTCTTTTGGAAATAAAGCCGCTGAAAACTCCGGAAAATACATTCCGACCAAAGATGGCCCCAACACAATTCCCGCAATCATTTCGCCAATTACAGACGGTTGTCCTATTTTTCTAAAAAACCATCCAAATAAACGTGCAACTAAAATAATGGTAACAATCTGCGCCAATAAAATGGCCAAAGGATGCTGCAGGTTATCGACCATAGAATGAAGAAAGTCTTTCCAATGGTTGCTTTCAACACTTTTCTTTACAATATTTCGCCCCACTTCTAATGCGGCGCCTTTTGAAATTACCCAATATATCAGCGCTGTAAAACCACCAATAATTGTTATGTAGAATAGAGAGTTCTTAATGTTATTCATAACTCGTTCTTTAGATTTATTGCAGCAAATATCAGAACTGAGTTTTAAGTGAAAAAGCAAATTTCCTGCTAATTTTCAATGTATGTAACAAGTCGGAAAAACTTTGTAATAAGTTATAATTTTACCTTTTTCAAAAAATCAGAACGATACGTTTCACTTAAAATTAAAGCTGTATTTTTATTAGTTTCTTCCAAATGATGAAGCACAATTTCATTATGATTAAAAAACTTTATTGCCTTCACCGCTACAATTTCTTTTTTATTGATTCGGCAGAAATCAGCATCAGGCAATTCGTTTAATAGCGTGTCGAATTTTACATTTTTTAAATTCAAAAAACTGCCATCAGTAAGCAGAACCGTTTTATCGCGACTATCACTCGCAGCCGTTTTTATGTATTGAATTGTATTAAAATACAATAACGTTTTTCCTTTATCAGTGTTGAGCTGTATAAACTTTTTATCAGAATTTGATTTCTCAAAACGCTCAAAAGCCTTTGTAATGGCTTTTTGCAAACGTTCTAATTTTACAGGTTTTGTAATATAATCTACAGCATCTATATTAAACGCTTCAGCCGCATACTCTTTATAGGCCGTACAAAAAATCACCAATTTGTCCTGCAGTTTTTCTGCCAGATGCAACCCGTCAATTCCGGGCATTTCAATATCCGAAATCAGCAGATCAAAATCTAACTCAGGAATATCAGACAAAAGTTTTTCAGGATTATTAAATGTTTTCACGATTTCCAATTCTGGAATTTGTTCGCAAAGCATTTTAAGATACGTTAATCCTGGAATCTCATCGTCCAGAAGCAAGCATTTCAGTTTTGTATTCAAGTAAATCAATTTTTAGATGAGCAATATAAACATCGTTTTCTATAAACTTATCGAGTTTAAAATTATTTTTATAAATGATGCGAAGACGGTGCTCAAGCGTTGCGTGTCCAAAACCGCTTCGTTCCTTTTTCAATACTTTTTTATCGGAAATTTTATTGGAAACCGTCATAAAAAAAGCATTATTTTTAAACTCAAAAACTACCGAAATAAAAGCATCTGCACTCTGAAGATCAGCATGTTTAAAAGCATTTTCAATTAAATCAATCGAAATTAAAGGCGCCAGCAAAGGCTGATCATACAATTTATCTTCCTGATTAATATTGGTTTTGACTTTAAGCTCAAAAAGCGGACTAATTTTAATTTTATTGATTTCGATTAAATTCATCGCAAAATCAATTTCTTCTTTGGCCGTTACAAATTTCTTTTTGCTTTCGTACAAAATATAATCCAGAACATTTGCAAGTTTATCTAAAGCAAAATAAGTCTGATACGCATGCGACTGAATCGAATTTAGAATATTCTTAAACAAATGTGGATTCAGTTTTGATTCCAAATTCTCCAATTGCAGATCGTTGACTTTTGATTCTAAGGCATAAAAACTTTTTTCTGCATCTTCCTTAGCTTTTTTGGTTTGCATCAATTGATAAATCATAAAACAAATGATAACAATTAAAAGCAACAGAATTGCAAGAAAAATAAAAGTAGTTGTATTGTTTTGCTGCATTTGCGTGGTTTTATATTTAAGTCAAATTCACGAATAAAATTACTGAATCCGATTCAATCTGTTGAATCTGCATGAGGCTTTTTCGTTAAGAAAATTATCTAATCTAAATTTTCTTAAAATCGAAATTATTTGCAAATATGAGAAAACGTTATGGTTTACAGCTAAAACAAGGCAAATTATGACAAAAATAGCACTATCAATTTTGTGTTAACGTTAAGTAAAATAGATTCGAATATTTATGATTTCGAGCACTTTTCACTACATTTGCATCCATTTTTAAAGATTTTATGAAAAACACTGTCCAAGTTGGATTTTGGGAAAAATTAGCCCGAATCATACTTAAAAACAGAATTACGATTCTGGTTATACTTTCTGCTTTAACTATTTTCTTTGGTTATCAGTGGAAGAATCTTTCTATGACTTATACTGAAGCCAACTTGCTTCCGAAAAATCATATTGCAAATAAAGATTATCAAAAATTCCTAGACAAATTTGGCGAGGAAGGAAACCTAATAGTTATTGGTTTCAAAGATCCTAAATTCTTTACACCAAAAAATTATGCGGCTTGGACCGAATTAATGAACGGTTTGAAAAAAGCAAAAGAAGTTGATTTGGTTATTTCTTTGAATGATTTAAAGAAACTTGAAAAAGATACTGTAAATCAAAAGTTTGTTTTAGCGCCATTTATTGACGAAAGCAAAGCGCTTGACGCTAATTATTTAAAAAGTGTTCAGTATGATTTGTTTCACAATCTGCCTTTTTACGAAGGTTTGCTGTTTAACAAAGAAAGCGGAAGTGTTCGTTCTGCAATCTACATGAACAAAGCGCTGGTAAACACGGCTGAGAGAAAGACTTTTATCTTAAAAGATTTAGTTCCGAAAATCGATAAATTCGAAAAAACAACTGGAATCGATCTTAAAGTTTCAGGAATGCCTTACATCCGTACGATCAATGCGGATAACATGAAAGGCGAAATCGGACTTTTTATTGGAGCGTCTTTATTGACGGTTTCTTTGATTTTCTTTTTCTTCTTCCGTTCGTTCAGAGCCACTTTTATTTCGATTTGTATTTTAATTGTCGGCGTAACTTGGTCGTTTGGAACTCTTGGATTGTTTGGTTATAAAATCACGATTTTAACAGCAATTATTCCGCCACTGATTATCGTAATCGGAATTACTAACTGTATTTTCTTAATCAATAAATATCAGCAGGAAATAAAACTGCACAACAATCAGGCAAAAGCATTACAGCGTGTGATTTCAAAAATTGGATCTTCGACTTTGATGACCAATTTAACAGCCGCAATTGGTTTTGCAACTTTGATGATAACAGGAAACGAATTGCTTTTTGAGTTTGGATTGGTAACTTCTATCAACGTGCTTTCTGTATATACTTTGACACTTTTCATTGTGCCGATTATCTACAGTTTTATGCCATTACCAAAAGCAAAACATTTATACCATTTAGACAAAACATATATTTCGACACTTTTAAATACGGTTGCAACTGTAGTGAAAGGCAAAAAAACTATCGTTTATATCATTTACGCGGTACTTTTTGTGGTGAGTTTAAATGGAGTGAGACAAATGAAAGTGTCTGGAAGTTTAATTGGTGAAATGCCAAAAACGGCTTCTTTCTTTAAAGATATTTTATTTTACGAAAAAGAATTCAACGGTGTAATGCCATTGGAAATCATGATTGACACCAAAAAGAAAAAAGGTGTTATGAAACCATCTACAATTCGTAAAATGGACGAATTACAGAATACTATTTCTGAAATTCCAGAATTGGCAAAACCAGTTTCTGTTGTAAACTTGGTTAAATATGCAAAACAGGCTTTCTACAACGGAAATCCTGAATATTACCAATTGCCTACTTCTCAGGAACAGACTTTTATTTTGGGTTATGCTAAAAATGCAACCAAAAACAGCAAAGAAAATTTGATGAAAGCGTATGTAGATTCAACTGGGCAATATGCCAGAATTACGACTTTCATGAAAGATATTGGAACGGATGAAATGGCAAAAGTAGAAGGGAAATTGCGCGAAAAAATTGATGAGATTTTCCCAAAAGACCGTTATGAAGTTACAATTACAGGAAAAGCATTGGTTTTCCAAAAAGGAACAACTTACTTGGCACACAACTTAATCGAATCATTGCTTTTTGCCATATTAACAATTGCAATTTTGATGCTGTATTTGTTTAGATCGTTCAAAATGGTAGCGGCATCTTTGATTACGAATATTTTACCGCTTTGCATCACTTCTGGATTAATGGGGTATTTCGGAATTCCGTTAAAACCTTCAACGATTCTGGTATTCAGTATTGCTTTCGGAATCTCGGTTGATAATGCAATTCAGTTTATGGCGAAATACAAACATGATCTGATACAAAACAAAGGAAAAGTAAAGAAATCTGTTTTCAGCGCTTTGAGAGAAACTGGAGTAAGTACGTTCTACACTTCTGTTGTTTTAATTTTAGGTTTTGCGACTTTCACTTTATCAAGCTTCAGCGGTACAATTGCTTTAGGAGGATTAATTTCTTGTACTTTGGTTTTTGCTATGTTTGCTAACTTGGTTGTATTACCTTCATTGGTTTTAACTTTTGAGAAGAAGAAAACAAGGAAAGAGGAATTGGAGAGTTTGGAGAAGTAATTTTTTGCGACGAATTTCACGAATTGACACAAATTTAAAAAACATAAATCTTTGTCAAAGTTTTAAACTTTGACAAAGATTATTAACGCACAGTTTGTCATTCCGAGGAACGAGGAATCGCACTCGGAAATCGACAAAGATTGGCGACTTTCTTTACGGAATTACTAGTGTGATTCCTCGTTCCTCGGAATGACAAAAACAAGAGAAATTGCTTCTTTTGAAACCGATTGCCCTAGCCCTGATAGAAGCGACATCCTTTTTCTTGCTCCTTTAGCAAGAAAAAGATATAGCGGATAGCAGGAAACAGCTTCAAAAATTAATTATTATCGATTATATTTGCAGTTGTTCAAAACGAATATTATTTAATATCAATTATATATAAAAATGAAACACACAAAAGTTAGAGACTTATTAAACAGTACGACAACGTTACAGGAAGTGAATGCAAAAGGTTGGGTGAGAACTTTTAGAAATAATCAGTTCATCGCTTTAAATGACGGTTCTACAATTAATAATATTCAATGTGTTGTTGATTTTGAAAATACACCAGAAGAGACTTTAAAAAGAATCACTACTGGAGCAGCAGTTTCTGTAATTGGAACTTTGGTTGAAAGTAAAGGTGCGGGTCAGAAATATGAAATTCAGGTTTCTAAATTGGAAATCCTTGGAGATTCTGATGCTGAGAAATTCCCAATGCAGCCTAAAAAACACTCTTTAGAATTTTTACGTGAAAATGCACACTTGCGTGTACGTACAAATGCTTTTGGTGCGATTATGCGTGTGCGTTCAGTATTGTCTTATGCAGTTCACAAATATTTCCAAGATAAAGGTTTCGTATATGTAAACACGCCAATTATCACTGGAGCTGATGCTGAAGGTGCTGGAGAAATGTTCCAAGTAACTTCATTGCCTTTGGACAATCTTCCTAAAAACGAAGAAGGAAACATTGATTTCAAAAAAGATTTCTTCGGAAAACATACCAACTTAACCGTTTCTGGACAGTTAGAAGGAGAAACTTTTGCAATGGCTTTGGGTCAGATTTATACTTTTGGACCAACGTTTAGAGCAGAAAACTCAAACACTTCTCGCCACTTGGCAGAATTCTGGATGATCGAGCCTGAGGTTGCTTTCAACGACTTGGACGACAACATGGATTTGGCTGAAGATTTTATTCAGTACGTAATTAAATATGCTTTAGATAATTGTGGAGATGATTTGAAATTCTTAGAAGGAAGACTTCTGGAAGAAGAAAAATCAAAACCACAGGCGGAAAGAAGCGAAATGAGTTTGTTAGAGAAATTGAACTTCGTTTTAGAAAACAACTTCAAACGCGTTTCTTATACAGAAGCAATTGACATTTTAAGAGATTCAACTCCAAATAAAAAGAAGAAATTCCAATATTTAATCAACGAATGGGGAGCCGACTTACAGTCAGAACACGAGCGTTATTTAGTAGAAAAACACTTTAAATGTCCAGTAATTTTATACGATTACCCAGCAAACATTAAAGCGTTTTACATGCGTTTGAACGACAACACAGAACCTGGAAGAGAAACAGTTCGCGCCATGGACATCCTTTTCCCTGGAATCGGAGAAATCGTTGGTGGTTCTGAAAGAGAAGAGCGTTACGATGTTTTGGTTGAAAAAATGGAAAAACTTGGAATCGACAAAGAAGAATTATACTGGTACTTAGACACCAGAAGATTTGGTTCTGCAACTCACGCAGGTTTCGGTTTAGGATTTGAGCGTCTGGTATTGTTTGTAACAGGAATGACAAACATCAGAGACGTAATTCCTTTCCCAAGAACTCCGGGTAGCGCGGAATTCTAAGACACGGTTTATTGCCACAAAGGCACAAAGACACTAAGTTTTATTTTTTAAAACTGATTAAGACTCAAAAAAATTAAAATAATACCACGAAGACACAACTCAAAGTATTATTTTACTATTTAGGAATATTAAAAGCTTTCAAAAAAACTTTGCGCCTTTGTGTCTTTGTAGCAAAACCATAAAAAACATGCTCTCTGAAAGAACTGAAGAAATTGGAAAAATAATTGTAAATGCAGCTTTTAAAGTTCATAAACAACTTGGGCCGGGATTACTAGAAAGAGTTTATGAAGTTTGTTTAGCTTATGAAATCGCTAAAGCAGGTCTTGATGTAAAACGTCAAGTCGATATCCCGATTTTTTATGACGGAATTGAATTTAACGAAGGATTAAGATTAGATCTATTAATTGAAGATTCTGTAATCATAGAAATAAAAGCAGTTGAACAAATTAATCCAGTTTGGGAAGCACAAATTATAAGTCAATTAAAATTACTTAATAAAGATTTAGGATATTTAATCAATTTTAATGTGCCACTAATCAAAAGCGGTATTCGACGATTTATAAATACGAAGAGAGTATTTTAAAAAATTTCAAACAAAAGCCTTCAAGGCAAAATAATAAAAAAAAAACTTTGCGCCTTAGTGCCTTAGTGGCTAAAAAAAATAGCGCCTTATTATGCTAAAGCAATTTTTAAATTTAAAATTATCCCAAAAATTATCTCCGCAGCAAATTCAGCTGATGAAGTTAATTCAATTGCCTACGCAAGCTTTTGAACAGCGTTTATTAGAAGAAATGAACGAAAATCCGGCTCTTGAAGCGGGTAAAGAAGACGATTACGAAGCTGATGAATATGCTAATGACGACTACGATGATTATGATGATAACGAATCTGACAGAATCGAAGCAGACGACATTAACATTGACGAATATCTAAGCGACGATGACACGCCTGATTACAAAACTCAGGTTAATAATTACAGTGATGACGAGGAACGCGAAACTCCTTTTGCGGCTCCGATCAGTTTTCATCAGGATTTGATCAATCAGCTGAATACTTTTATTTTGAATGATGAAGAACGCGAAATCGCTGAATTCCTTGTTGGAAGTATTGATGATATGGGTTACATCCGCAGAAGTATTCCTGACATTGTAGACGATATGGCTTTTACTCAGGGAATTTATACTGATGAAGCAATGGTCGAAAAAATGTTGACCGTAATTCATGAGCTTGAACCTTCTGGAGTTGGCGCGCGTGATTTACAGGAATGTTTATTGCTCCAATTGAAACATAAAACACCAACTGAATATGTTGATTTAGCGATTGACATCATCGAAAATCAGTTTGATGCTTTTACGAAAAAACATTACGATAAACTGTTACAGAAGTATAGCGTGTCTAATGAACAGCTTAAAAAAGCAATTCACGAAATTGAAAGATTAAATCCTAAACCGGGCGGCTCTTTTGCTGGAAACAATAAAGTAACAGAAAACATTGTTCCCGACTTTGCCATTAGAATTGTAGACGGCGAATTGGAATTGACTTTAAACGGAAGAAATGCTCCTTCCCTGCACGTTTCTAAAGATTATCAGGAAATGATGCAGACTTATAAAGAATCTAAAGACAAATCGACTGCACAGAAAGATGCGGTTCAGTTTATCAAGCAAAAATTAGATTCTGCTAAATGGTTTATTGATGCCATTAGACAGCGTCAGGAAACTCTTTTTGTAACAATGAATGCAATCATGCATTATCAAGAAGAATATTTCTTAGATGGCGACGAAACCAAACTTAAACCAATGATCTTAAAAGATATTGCAGATATGGTTGGTTTGGACATTTCGACCATTTCGCGTGTGGCAAACAGCAAATATGTAGAAACGCCATACGGAACCAAACTGATTAAAGAATTCTTCTCTGAAGCGATGAAAAATGATCAGGGAGAAGATGTTTCGACTCTTGAAATCAAAAAAATTCTTCAAAATACGATTGAAGAAGAAGATAAGAGAAAACCGCTTCCAGACGATCAATTGGCTGAAATCTTAAAAGAAAAAGGATACCCAATTGCAAGAAGAACAATTGCTAAATACCGTGAACAATTGGATATTCCGGTAGCGAGAATGAGAAAGAAGATTTAAGGTTTTTTAAAACCATATAAGAGCTGTAAGTTCATTTAAAATAAACAAAACCCGATAGTTTTTAAAGCTATCGGGTTTTGTTTTTAAACCATTTCAATAAATGTTAAATGTTTACGTCTTGTCAGGCTCGGAGTCAAAGCTTCGGCTAAATGAGGCTTCAACTCCGCTCAACCTGATAATTGCTTTAAAACAATAAACCCGACAGGTTTCAGAAACCTGTCGGGTTTAATTTATTATACCTCTAAACCTTATTTATACTGATCAGGAAATATTTTTATATCAAACAAAAAATCTTTCTTTTTATCACTGTAGCTATAAATCAGAGTATAATCATTTTCTCTAAAAACCTGAAGTCCTGTATTTGCTTTTGCAGTGCTTAAAAGACTTTTTCTTATTTCTTCTTGAATTACATTTACCTCAGCAGTTTCTTTAGTCACATTCAATAATGTTAAATTGTATTGAACTGTTTTTTCTCCATGTAAACTTACGCTGTCTAAACGAATCCCTTCCTGAATATTTAAAGGACAGCTTTTATTATATTTTGCAATTAACTCTACTACTTCAGTATTTACTTCATCTTCTTTTTCGCCTAGGTAAAATTGAAAATAAGCTACAAAAGCGGCAGCAATTCCAATTAATATTAACAATAAAACAGTCGATTTTCTCATATTTTAAAATGTTTTTGTCAAGGCTTATATTAAGTAAAACAATCTATTTTTCGTGATTCTTTTTCATCGCTTTAAAATACGCTGCACGGCTAAGTGGCTCGTATTCTTCTGTTTCCCCAAGCATAACCAATTTATCATTATCGGTTTTTCTAAAACTATAATTAGCTAAGTTTCCTGTTCTGGTACAAACCGCATGAACTTTAGTTACATATTCAGCCGTTGCCATAAGTCCCGGCATTGGCCCAAACGGATTTCCTTTAAAATCCATATCTAAACCTGCAACAATGACACGAATTCCTTGATTTGCCAAATCGTTACAAACCGTAATAATTTCGTCATCAAAAAATTGTGCTTCGTCAATACCGATCACATCACAACCTTGAGCTAAAATTAAAATATTGGCAGCTGCTGGAACTGGAGTTGAACGAATTTCGTTGGCATCATGAGACACCACCATTTCGTCATGATAACGGGTATCAATAGCTGGTTTAAAGATTTCGACTCTTTGTTTGGCAAATTGGGCGCGCTTTAATCTTCGGATCAGCTCTTCGGTTTTACCCGAAAACATTGATCCACAAATAACTTCAATCCAACCAAATTGTTCTTTGTGATTTACTGTATTTTCGAGAAACATTTTGTATTTTTCTACCTTTAAAAATGAATAGTTTTTATTACTTTGTACTGGCAATAAATTGATGTAAAAATGTACTGTTTTACATTTTTTCAAAAGTAGAAAATTTTTACCAAACCTTAGATTCGCGAAAGCGTATTAACAGAAATAAAAAATTATCTTTTGAATTTCCTTGAGAATAGAGACATTCAGACATTAAATACACTAAAATACCTTATTCACTATAATTTTCAACAGTTATGAAAAAAAAATTGGAAGCTGATTTAATTAGCATTGCACATCGAATTTTAAAACTTAAAAATAAATCCGATATCAATCAATTGTACCTTGAAACTCAGAAATTATACGAGAAATTAGCGGTATTAAAATTTGTAGAAGAGAATTTCGACGCTGCAAAACCAACAATCGGGCAAAACGATATTGTAGCCGAATTGGAAACCATTTTTGAAAAAGAAGAAGAGACAATTCCTGCTATAATTGAACTTGAAGCGCCAGCCGAAGAAAAAGTTATCACGCTTGAAGAATCTTACGAACCTGAAATTTCAGAAGAAAAACCAGCAGAAATTGTTGAAGCTGCTGAACCAATCGTTGAAGTCGTAGAACCTGCAATCGAAGAAGCTGTTGAACCAATCGCTGCGGAAATTCAAGAGCCAGTTATCGAAGAAATTGCTGAAAATGCAGAAGAAACCAAAAAACCTATTGATGATCTTTCGTTTACAACTATAAATGAATTGAAACCAATTCCAGATTTCAAACCAGCTTTCGAATTGGAAACAGAACCATTCATTGAAGAAGTCAAAGAAGAACCTAAGAAAGAAACTCCTGCACAGCCAACTATTCAATTTGAAGATTTTGGAATTAATTATGCCGATGCGCAGTTTGTAAAAGTAGATAGTTTTGAAGCTGTTCCATCAACTCCAACTCCTTCAATAAATGATTTCAAAGAAGATAAAAAAGTTGAAACTGCAATTCTTGAAACTCCAACTCAGCCAAAAGCCGTAAGCTTGAATGAAAAACTGGCGAGAGGTTTTCATATCGATCTGAATGACAGAATTGCATTTACTAAAAATCTTTTTGGAAACAGTACAGAAGATTACAGCCGTGTTTTAAACCAATTAATGACTTTTGATTCTTATAGCGAAGCGAAAGATTTTATCGAAAACATGGTAAAACCAGACTACAACAACTGGGAAGGAAAAGACGATTACGCAGAACGTTTTATGGGAATTATTGAAAAGAAATTCTCGTAAAGAAATTTTCACATCTCACATTTTACATTTTACGAATAAACAATTATGTCAAAATTATATATCGTTCCAACGCCAATTGGCAATCTTGAAGACATGACTTTCAGAGCCATTCGGGTTTTGAAAGAAGTCGATTTGATTTTGGCGGAAGATACTCGTACAAGCGGAAAACTATTAAAGCATTTTGAAATTGGCACGCACATGCACAGCCATCATATGCACAACGAGCATAAAACGACCGAAAATTTAATTGCAAGATTAAAAGCAGGCGAAACTATCGCTTTAATTTCGGATGCTGGAACTCCAGCCATTTCAGATCCGGGGTTTCTATTGACTCGCGCTTGCGTCGAAAATAAAATTGAAGTCGAATGTCTTCCAGGAGCAACTGCTTTTGTTCCGGCTCTAGTAAACAGCGGACTTCCAAATGACAAATTTGTTTTTGAAGGTTTTCTTCCCGATAAAAAAGGGCGTCAGACTCGTTTTTTGGCTTTAGCCGAAGAAACCCGAACAATGATTTTATACGTTTCTCCACATAAACTCGTTAAAACTCTTAGCGAATTTGTTCAGTATTTTGGAGAAGAAAGACAAGTCTGCGTTTCAAGAGAATTATCAAAATTACATGAAGAAAATGTACGTGGAACAGCAAAAGAAGTTTTAGCGCATTTCGAAAAAATAGCACCACGCGGCGAAATCGTAGTTGTGGTTGCTGGAAAGACAATAACAAAAGAACCTAAGAAAAGTAAGTTTTCTAGGGATGATGAAGAATAAAAAAATAATGTTAGCCACAGATTAAAATGATTCTCACAGATTATTCTAAAAAATCCTTTTAATCCTTTTAATCTGTGGCTAAAAAACTAAATCATAATCATGAGCATTCAAGCCTTTTTAGAAAAAGTAAAACAAACTCCAACACAAATCACATTTCCTGAGACTATTGCAGTAATTGAAGAAAATTACAACTTTACTCCAACTGCTTTTCAAAATGGAACACAGCATAATGCAACGGGCGAAAATTCAGGTTCTTGCAAATTGTTTTCTTTCGCAAAACTGCAAAACTTAAGTAAAGAAGAAACTTTAGCTTGCTTCGGAGCTTTTTATTTTGAAGAAGTTTTAGGCGATCCGAACGGAACAAATCACCAAAACATTAGAAATTTCATCAACTTAGGTTGGGACGGAATTCAGTTTGAAGGAAATGCTTTAGAAGCGAAGTAACATATTTTAGAGTTCAGATTGTAGATTTTAGATTTTTCAAAAACCACCAATCTAACATTCTCAAAACTTTATCTAAGTTGCCGAAATAACCCGCCACAGATGAAGCGATAAAAAAGTAAACCATAAATTAGAGAAATTCCCACAAATTGAATTAGCGGAAATTTGTGTAATTTGTGGTTAAAAATCCTTTCAAATCTTTTATCCCGATGTTATCGAGAGTGGCAAAAAAAAATTACCAATCAGATTAAACGATTTCAGAAATTTACCATCTAAAATCAATAATCTAAAATTTAAAATCAACCCATGCGTTGGACTTTAAAACCAAAACCTTCTGAAGAAAAAATTAAACATTTAGCGCAAGCTTTAAATGTAGAAGATTTTGTAGCATCACTGCTAATTCAGCGTGGAATTGAGACTTTTGAAGATGCGAAAAACTTCTTTCGTCCATCTTTAGATCACCTTCACGATCCGTATTTAATGAAAGATATGGACAAAGCCGTTGCACGAATCGAACAAGCCATTCAAAATGAAGAAAACATTTTAGTTTTCGGCGATTATGATGTTGACGGAACAACAGCGGTTTCTTTGGTTTCTTCCTATTTGAAATCACATTATCCAAATATTGCTACTTATATTCCGGATCGGTATGACGAAGGTTATGGAATTTCATATAAAGGAATTGATTACGCAGACGATAACGGAATTTCCCTAATTATCGCTCTTGACTGCGGCATCAAATCCATTGATCATATCGCTTACGCGAAAGCGAAAAACATTGACTTTATTGTTTGTGATCACCACCGTCCGGGAGAAATTCTTCCTGATGCAGTTGCAGTTTTAGATCCAAAAAGAGAAGATTGCTCCTACCCTTACGATGAATTGTGCGGTTGTGGAGTTGGTTTTAAACTAATTCAAGCTTTAGGTCGGAATCGAAATGAAACGATTGAAGATTTAGTTCCTTATTTAGATTTAGTGGCTACAGCAATTGCAGCTGATATTGTTCCGATAACGGGAGAAAATCGTGTATTGGCTTACTTTGGTTTGAAAGTCATTAATAGCGAGCCAAGACCTGGAATTAAAGCTTTAACCCATCAAGTAAAAAAGAAAGTTCTGGATATTACTGATGTTGTTTTTATTATTTCACCAAGAATTAATGCAGCAGGAAGAATCAAACACGGAAATCATGCAGTTGAATTGTTAACTGAATTTAATTTTGAGCAAGCTCAGCAATTCGCTTCGGAAATTGAACAATACAACGCGGACCGAAAAGATTTAGATAAAAAAATCACCAAAGAAGCTTTTCAGCAGATTATAGAAAACAAGGAAGAAGAACGCTTTTCTACGGTTGTTTTTCAGGAAGACTGGCACAAAGGCGTAATCGGAATTGTAGCTTCAAGATTGATTGAAACTTATTATCGTCCCACTTTGGTTTTTACAAAAAGTGGTGATAAATATGCCGCTTCTGCCCGATCTGTAAAAGGTTTTGATGTTTATAATGCACTAGATGCCTGTTCAGAACATTTGGAGCAATTTGGGGGACACATGTACGCCGCAGGAATGACTTTGAAAGCCGAAAATTATCAGCTTTTTAAAGAAGCTTTTGAGAAATGCGTGCGAGAAACTATCCATCCTGAAATGAGAACTCCAGAAATTGAAATCGATGCTGAAATTGATTTTTCAGATATCACCCCAAAACTCATTCGAATTTTAAAACAATTTGAACCATTTGGTCCGCAAAACATGACGCCGGTTTTTATGACCAGAAATATAAAAGATACTGGTTACGCGAAAACTTTAGGCGCAGAAGAAGAGCATTTAAGACTTTTCGTTAAACAAAATAATTCCGACGGAATTGCCGCAATTGGCTTTGGACTCGGAAAAAAATTAAATATAGCACAAAATCAAAATCCGTTTCAGCTGGCGTATACTATTGCTGAAAATGAATGGAACGGTACAATTTCAACTCAGCTTATGCTGAAAGACATTAGAACAGATGGAAGAGATTAAATCCAACAAGCCAGATCCGTATCAGGCGCTTCGTTATAAAGAATTCAACGTATTTTTATTATTGCGTTTTGCAATGGTTTTTGCCTGGTCAATGCAGTTTATTGTAATCGAATGGGAAGTTTATAGCTTAACCAAAAATCCGCTTTCTCTAGGAATTATTGGTCTAATGGAAGTAATCCCTGCGGTCGGAATGGCCTTATTTGCTGGACATATCGTCGATCAAAAAGAGAAAAAAGGATTATTGGTAAAATGTATTTTAGGCTTTTCTGTAATCAGTTTTGGATTATTTTTATTGACTTGGCCAAAAGTAGTTGGAGACTGGTCTTCAAATGTTATACTTTATTCCATTTACGCTTTAGTATTTTTTGGCGGATTGGTTCGTGCTTTTATGGGGCCAACTATTTTCTCGCTTTTATCCTTAATTATTCCTAAAAAAGTATATCCAAATGCTGCAACTTGGAGCAGTTCGGTTTGGCAGATAGGAGCAGTAATGGGGCCCGCATTGGCGGGATTTTCGATCAACTGGATTGGTGTTCACTGGTCAATGTGTATTGTTTTCGGATTCTCGATTCTTTCCTTAATCGCCTTATCGCAAATCAGTGCAAAACCAATCATCAATCCCAAAATTGGAGAATCAATTAAAGATAGCCTTACAGAAGGTTTAACTTTTGTATTCAAGAACCAAGTTGTTTTAGGTGCTTTATCGCTTGATATGATCGCTGTGCTTTTCGGAGGAGCCGTTGCTTTATTGCCCGTTTTCGCCCAAGACATCTTGAAAGTAGGTTCTGAAGGTTTCGGAATTTTGAGAGCTGCTCCTGCTGTGGGCGCTTTTATTACCATGATTGTTTCGGCTTATGTGCCTTTATACAAAAACGCAGGAAAAAAACTTTTGATCGCCATATTCGTTTTCGGATTATCCATTATTTTATTTGGTCTTTCGACTTATTTCTGGCTTTCTGTTTTCGCGTTATTTTTAAGCGGATTAGCAGACGGAATTTCGGTAGTAATCCGTCAGACAATCTTACAGCTTAAAACTCCAGATCATATGCGCGGACGCGTTGGTGCTGTAAACTCGATTTTTGTGGGATCTTCAAACGAATTAGGTGCTTTTGAAAGTGGTGCAACTGCCAAATTAATGGGCGCGGTAACATCGGTTGTTTTTGGAGGAAGCGTTACTCTTTTAACAGTAATTGTTACCGCATTAAAATCGCCAACTTTTAGAAATTTAGATTTGAAAAGAGATATGGATGAACATCATAAATTGGAGTAGATGAAGTCATTTCTCCTTTCTTTGTTTCTTGCATTGTCCTTTTTCGCAAAAGGACAAAATATGTATATTAAAACTTACGGTAACAAAAAGGATAAAACCATAATTTTTGTTCATGGCGGGCCAAGCGGTAATGCAACTTTGTTTGAAGGAACGACAGCTCAAAAACTAGCCGATCAAGGTTTTTATGTTATTGCTTATGACCGAAGAGGCGAAGGAAGATCTCAAGATCCTAATGCAAAATTCACTTTTGAAGAAGCTTTTCAAGATTTAAATTTTATTTATGCAACCTACCATTTAAAGAAAGCCACTATTCTAGGCCATAGTTTTGGCGGTTTGGTGGCTACACTTTATACTAATAAATACCCGAAGAATGTGAGCGCTTTGGTTTTGGCTGGAGCATTATTCTCTCAACAGGAAACGTATGATCATATTTTAAATACATTGAAAAGAAAATACAATAATGATTCTGAACAACTAAGGAAAATCAGTATTGTAGAAAATCTAAATAAAAATTCAGCCGAATATAGAAAAGGATGTTACGAACTTGCTGGTGAAAATGGCTTTTTTAAAATGCCAAATCCAACAGCAGAATCTAAAAAATTATACGCCAATTACGAAGCTGGAGAATTTTATAGAAATAACATTAGAAATAAAAATGCGCCACTTCTTTTTTACCAAAATGAAAAGCTAAATAATATTGATACGCGCCCTGTTTTAAAGAAAATCAAATCTGCTGGAGTTCCTATTTATGGAATTTACGGAAAAGATGACGGTATTTTTTCATCGGCACAAATTAATTCCCTTAAAGCAATAACTGGAGAAAATCACTTTGCTTTTCTAGACAATTGCTCTCATTATTTATTTGTTGACCAACAGTCGGCATTTATTTCTAAGCTAAAAAATTGGCTCAAATAATCTTATAATGAGATAGAATTTCATAAAAGATCAAAATCACAAACACTTTATAAATAGCTAAAAATCAAATAGTAATATTGGTTTTTAGCTTTTTTTTTATGCTTTTCTTAATCAAGTATTAGTACAAAGAGTTCGTATCTTTGTGGCCTAAAAAAATTGCCATGAAAGACATCGAGCAGATATACCGAAACGATTTTGGAATTTCATTTTATTGGAAAGAAGGCAACGAAATTATATCAGATAAAATTCAATTGCTTTTTAAACAAATGGGATTTTATTTTTCAGTTCAAGAGTTAAATGAATTTCACGATTTAATTGAAGACTGCGTAACAGACCATAATGATTACGATACAAATGGCGTAAAACGCGCCTTCGATAAATTTTTATTGAAAACTCCCTATGTTGCTATAGATTTAGAAATATCACCGAAGGAATTAGATTCTATAAAAGACTTAGTTGATGGTTCTTTATTTCGACTTCACCTCAACGAATATATTTACGGTTCGGGCATGAACTAAAGCAAACCGAGCAAAGATTTTTTTCAAACTTTTATGATTTTTTTATTTAGAATTAATATAAATAATATTTATATTTGTTGGAATAAAAGGATTTACGATGAGAGAAATTGAACAAATATATCATAATAACTTTGGAATAGCTTTTTACTGGAAAGATCAAAACACTACAATTTCAGACAAAGTGCAATTGGTTTTTAAGGAAACTGGTTTTTATTTTACAGTTCAAGAATTAAATCATTTTTGTGATTTGATTGAAGATAGCATGATTGAAAATGCTTGTTGCGAAGCATGCGAAATGAAATATTCTTGCCATAAGTTTTTATTGAAAACACCTTGTAATTCTATTGATCTGGCTGTAAACATGACCGAATTAAAATCGATTAAAGATTTGGTCGAAGGTTCTTTATTCAGAATTGAACTAGATGAATATGTTTATGGAGTTGGCATGAATTAAAAAGCATTCTAAATATTTTAACAGCATTCTTTCATTATTGAAATTTATTTTGATTCAATTCAAAAAAAAGTATATTTACAGCAATGAAAAAAGCTGCATTTCTACTTACCTTATCACTTCTGGCAATTCTCTTTGTCAGCTGCAACAACAAATCAGAGGAATATATTGATCCGCGCGGAACTGATTATGCGGGTTCTGAAAGCTGTGTGCAATGTCATAAAGTCCAATCTGAAATGGCATTCAAAAGTTCACATTTTAAAGCGACCGCTCCAGCAATTTTAGGAAATGTTTCTGGCGATTTTGATTCTAAAAATCATACTTTCATTTACGATAAAGAGACCAAATTGGTCATGGAAAAACGTGGCGATAGTTTGTATCAGGTTGTCTATAAAAACGGCAAAGAAACAGCTAAATATAAATTTGAAATTGTTTTTGGAACCAAACATGCTCAGACTTCTGTTTATTGGAAAAACAACAATACTTACGAACTTCCCGTTTCTTTTTATCACTCCATAAATAATTGGGCAACAAGTCCAGGTTTTCCTGCCGATAAGCCTTATTTTGACCGTATGGTGGTAAAAGATTGCTATTCTTGCCACGCCTCAAATGCCAGCAGCCGAAGCGTGAATCAAAATTCTGAACAAAGGAATATGATGTCTATGGACGTTGAAGATATCATTAGAAAGGAAACAATAGTTTACGGAATTGATTGTGAACGTTGCCACGGCCCCGCCAAAAAACATGTTGAATTTCATCTAAAAAATCCAAACGTAAAAGTTGCCAATAGCATTACGAGTTTCAAAACCTTAAACAGACAGCAAAAATTGGATGCTTGCGCTTTATGTCACGCAGGAAATGACGGCATGAAATTGAAATCTCGTTTTGAATTTAAACCTGGAGATAAATTATCAGAATTCTTTCGTGAGACTAAAAGTATCACTGATACCGCAAATTTTGATGTTCATGGCAATCAGTATCGATTGATGGCGCAGAGTAAATGTTTCATCAAAAGCGATAAAATGGATTGCATTACTTGCCATAATCCGCATGAAAATGCTTCTAAAAATATGGCTTCGTATTCTAAAATCTGTATGAGCTGCCATCAAGGCTTAAAACACAATGAAACTACTTTGAAAACAATGCCTGAGAAGTTATTAGCGAACAATTGTGTAGAATGCCATATGCCTAAAAAAGCATCTGGAGCAATTAAATTTCAGCTTTCAAACAGCAAACAGCTTTCTGAATATATTCTGCGAACCCATAAAATTGGCATTTATCCGAATGCGAAGTAATTATTTTTCGAATTTTTTAAGCTCGAATTTTTCTCCATCAAAAACACCGTAAGTAAAATATCCAATCCAATCTCCAAGATTCACATATTCGGAGTTTTCTCCAACTGGAATAATCATAGGCAAATGGCGGTGTCCGAAGATAAAATAATTATAATGTTTGGTTTCTAGTTTTCGTTTGGCATACAAAACCAGCCATTCGTTTTCTTCTCCTAGAAACTTCACATCTTCGTCACCAGAAATCAATTTGTTTTTGACCGATAAATATTGAGCCAAACTCACGCCAACATCTGGATGCAACCATCGGAAAAGCCATTTTGAAAACGGATTGGTAAATACCTTTTTCATTCGTTTGTAACCTTTATCGCCCGGACCTTTTCCGTCGCCATGGCCAATTAAAAAGGTTTTTCCGTTAAAAGTAAATTCTTTATTATCATGATAAACCGGAATATTTAATTCGGTTTCAAAATAATCATTCATCCACAAATCATGATTTCCAACAAAAAAATAAATCGGAATTCCGCTGTCGCGAATTTCTGCCAGCTTACCTAAAATTCTAACAAAACCTTTCGGAACAACCGTTTTATACTCAAACCAAAAATCAAATAAATCTCCCAATAAAAAAATTGCTTCTGCGTCTTCCTTAACCTCATCAAGCCAAGCCACGAATTTTTTTTCGCGAGGCAAACTCATTTCTGGAGTTGGCGCACCAAAATGTTGATCTGAAGCAAAATATATTTTTTTCATTTAGATTTTTAGATTGTTAGACTTCTTAGAATTTTAGACTTTTGCCACTTTGAGCGAAGTCGAAAAGTTGGAATTTAGAATTTCTTTTTTGGAATTTTAAAGATTATCAGAAGCGTACCATTCTGCGAAAGACGATTCTGTTTCTTGAAGTTTTAATGAGAAAAGAGAAATTCCGGCAGGCAGACGATTTTTAATTCTTTCAGCAAAATCAACCACCATATTTTCGCTTGTTGGCTGGTAATCTACCAAAATAACATGATGCCCACGGTTTTTCAATTCATTTGCCAATTCGACATGCGGAGTTGTTTGGTTGAAAACAGTAGCATGATCAAATTGATCGACGATTTCTTCTTTTACAATTTTCTTTAGATCAGAAAAGTCAATCACCATTCCGAACTTTACATTCGATCGGTCTGTAATTGGCGATCCAATAACCGTTACCGATAATTTATAACTGTGTCCGTGAACATTCTTACATTTTCCGTCGTAACCGTACAAAGCGTGACCGGTTTCGAAACTAAATTGTTTTGTAATTCTGATATTACTCATCGATTTTTAATTTTAAGCTTGCAAATTTACAAATTAATTGCCGTTTTTAGCTCTTTTTTTAGCACGAGTATACATCCACAAAGCAATTCCGCCCAAAACCAGAAACGGAATAAAAGATCCAATGACAACCCCAATTTTATAACCACTGTCTGGAGCGTCTTTAATTTTCTCTGCAATGTCAACTTTTTGCATTAGCGAAATAATAGTCATGTTCAATAATTTATGTAGTGAAAATTTGATTTTAAAACTTTTTCAAAGCTATGCTCCTATTTTTCTAAAATCAATGACTTATATCATACCTATTTTTTAAACTGAAGCAAAGCATTTTTAGTGAAATCTGACAAAACCAATTTACCCGTAATGGCAGCACGTTCAAACAAAAGAGATTCCCATTGTTCTGTTCCTTCCCAAATAATCTTTTTCATTTCGTAAAGCGCTTCGGGATTATAAGAACTTAATCTTTTAGCAAAATTTTCGACATCTTTATCTAAATTTTCGGAGTCACTTATAACCGAATAAAGACCTTTCTGGAAAGCCCAATCTGCCGATTTCCATTCGTGAGCTGCCAGAGTCATTTGTGTCATTGCCGTCTTTCCGATTTTCCTAGAAACGGCTGGTTCAATAACGAATGGCCCTATTCCAATTGCTAATTCAGACAGTTTTATATCGCTTTGCGGAGTTGCAAAAACATAGTCGCAAGCCGAAATAATTCCGACACCTCCGCCAACAGCTTTTCCTTGTACTCGGCCGATTATAATTTTATTGCAATTTCGCATGGCATTCAGCAAATGTGCAAAACCCGAAAAGAATTCTACGCCTTGTTCTTCATTTTCGACTTTCAAAAGTTCATCAAAAGAAGCTCCTGAACAAAAAGCTTTGTTTCCTTCGCTTTTTAAAATAATAACCGAAATATCTTCATTTCGACTTAAACTATTTATCTCGGCAGTCAAAGCATCTAATAAAGTTCGCGGAAAAGAATTACTGGCTGGATGACCAAATTGAACTATTGCAATCGTATTTTGAAAAGAAGTTTCTAAACTTCCGTTTGTATTTTCTAGACTCATAAAAATTACATTTAAAGGTAAAGTTACGCTTTTGAAAATAATTCATCCGAAACTTCTAGAAATTTGTTTTTTGAGAATTAATTGACTTTATTTGTTAAGACTTTTGGGGATTAGCTCATTTGGCTAGAGCGTCACGATGAAAAATCGGGAAGGCGACAGTTCGAATCTAT
>NZ_FMVC01000008.1:0-59891 GCF_900101855.1 Flavobacterium anhuiense | reverse complement strand
CTCCGAAATAATCAGGGGGATTAGCTCATTTGGCTAGAGCGCTACGCTGGCAGCGTAGAGGCGACCGGTTCGAATCCGGTATTCTCCACAAATTTAAACCCGACAGATTTTAAAACCTGTCGGGTTTAGTATAAATATTTTTTTCGAAGAAGGCTCGAAATGACAAACTGTTTATTTAGATTTTTAAAATTTCTATCTATTTCTCATTTGCAGCATCATCTGCATCCACTCTCTTTTTCTCAGCTTTTTTAAAATCGTTGTTTAGCAACTTTTCCAATTTCTTTTTCTCTCGCTGATTTTTTCTGATTGTTAGCACAACAAGAATAATTACCAATATTGCTACAATCGCTATTATATTCCAATTGATATCCATAATTTGAAATTTTAATTAAAGGTAAATAATCAAAATTATCTTTCATGTTATCAAACAGTTAAGTATTTCATTTTTTAATAAAACTTATTTTGATGCAATTATACTATTTGAAAGATATTTCTTCAAAAACTGTTTTCTATTTTTGTGTGAAACAAAATTCCGAACAGGATATTTTTTATAGCTTATCAAACATTTCAAAATGAATCAGAACTTAAAAAACAAAATATTTTCACTCTTAAAGAAACTTATTCTTATTGCAGTTTTTCTTTTCGTTTTTACTTTCGCAGAAATCTACTGGGCAATGGGAAGCTTTTCTGAAAGAATGTCAAGTGGTTGTTTAGATTGTTCTTTTTTTGATGATGCTTATTTAATGTCCGTATTCACAACCGTTTTTCTAACCATTGTTTTTTTGCTGTTTACACTCATAAAAAACAAATATTTACAAATCGGACTTGAATTAGTTTTCTTAATTTCGATTTGGTTTCTCTGGAATTATGGCATTTTCGTTGATCGTGAATCTTCGTGGAGCACATATCTTCTGAATGAAGAAATTATGTACACACTTTCATTTTCCTTCTTCCCTATTCTAGTTTTATCAACTGTTATGCTTTTTGCTTTACATTATATTTTAGGAAAATTATGAGTAAGAGTAAAAAAATGATATTGCGAGTTTATTTCATTATCTGTGCGATTTTTGTGCTGGATTGTCTTTTATATTATTTTAAAGAAATCAGTCTGCGCGGTTATTATAGTGATGTAGTATTATCATGGGTTTGGCTAATAAGCAGTTTTGTAATTATCATTGTTTTTTGGAAAAAACTCATTTCAAAACTTTTTTTAGCAACAATACTGGTAACATTTGCATTGAGCATTATAGCCATGATGCTTCCGTTTTATGCTTTACTGCTATCGAGCACATCTTTAGGTTTGTATCAAAATAAAGATCTCAACAAAAATTACAGAGCGCAAATTGTTGGCTACGGCGTGATGGTCCAACCGTGGTTGGAAGTAATTGAGAAAAAAGGGATTATTTGAAAAAAGAATTATCAAATGCATCGATTCTGAGATTATGAATGATAATTTGAATATCAAAATTAGAACAGCAAAAGATATTCTATTTAAAAATGAAACCGATAGCACGCTGACTTTGACCCTCTTTTATGGTGGACCAAACAAAACCATTACTTTCGATAAAAAGACAGGAAATATTGCCGCAATAAAAAGCAATTAAATTTAGAATTAACTTAAAACTATCGATATGCGTCACTTAAAACTATTATTTTTTGCTTCTTTACTAATGCTTTCTTTTAAAGGCATTTGTCAAGATAAAATTTCACAACAAGTACTCGACCGTCTAAAAGCTCAGCAAGCTTGTTGGAACAATGGTGATCTTGAAGGTTACCTTGATTTTTATGCTCCTGTAGATTCGGTTCGTATGATTTACACTGCTGGTGTGGTTTACGGAAAAAACAATATTGCCGATTTCTACAAAAAATATTGGCCAAAAGAAAGAATGGGAAAATTGACTATGACCGATTTTGTTGTGGAACCACTTTCGAAAAAAGATGCTTTTGTAAGCGCAAAATTTAGCGTCGAAGCTCCAAATGGCAAAAACAGTTCTGGCCATTTTTCAGGAATAATGCGAAAGATAAATGGCGTTTGGTATTTGTATGTTGACCATTCGGGATAAAATAAATGAACATAAGGGAATACAGCTTATTTTTAAAAATTTGAATTTGGCTGAGTTTCAATTTAAAAACAAACAAAGTATTTTCGTACACGATAAAAAATCGAATAGATCTACAAATATAAAATGGCAACAAAATCATTACTTATATCAACCGCTTTTTTAATTCTATTATCTGCCTGTAACAAAAAAGAAAATACCTCAACGGCTACACTTCCAGAAGTAGCAGAACACGCAGAAATTGAAACTGATACTCTTCAAACGGAGGAAACTTCAAAAAAAGAAAGCATATATCTATTTAATGTTACTGCAAAAGACAGCAATGATATTGCTTTTGTTTCGCTTTCGGATATTTATCCTGTTAGCGACGAAAAAGATACGCTCGTTTTGCCCAACATAGAAAAAATGGGAAAATACGATGCGCAATATTTTACATTCGATAAAAATTACAGAAAAAGATTTTTGTCTAAAACCAATATCTCAGAAACCGATTCAATGTTTATTTACGATTATGCCAAAAACAAACAAGTTTCTTTTGCAGTAAAAAACTTGAAAACGGCTGCAATGTTAAACGGATATTCTTCGGAAGAAGATTGGCCTTATCATAATTATGATTTTATGATTGGTTTTGAAATCAATAAAAAATATTTAAACGGTTTCAGCGAATATTACAGAGATGCTTTGGTATATGTTGGTAAAGAAAATCCGTTTTCTAAAGAACGTTTGAAACCCATTGTGTGGAAAAAAATTGCAAAAAAGGATTATCCGTCAAAAGCATTGAAAAATGACGACCGTGCTTTGCTAAAAAACACAGTAACAGGCAATACGTATTTTTACAAAACAGACAGTTATGAATATTTTTTACAAGACTACCTAGATAGTAATAAAATAATTTATGGCAGACGCCTTTTGGTTGTCGATTCTAAAAGTAAAAATGTCATAATCGAAAAACTTTTCAGTCAAAGCGAAGGCACATCTCCTTCTCCACTAAATTATGAAAATGGAGAAAATTCTGTTGACCAATGGACAGGAAAACTTTTTAAAAATAAACCTGAAGTAGTTTTTGGTTTCGAATATGTTTCTTTCGGCTGTCCGAGTATTTCGGTAATTGATAAATCAAACGAAGAAATTAGTATTCAGTGCGACAATCGTCATTAAGAGCTAAAAATTCCAAATTCCAAATTCCAAATTCCAAATTCTAAATAGAAAAAATCTAATATAACTATGCAAGAAATTAAAAACCGTATTGCCCTATGCGAACTCGAATATGATGAAATCCAAGAATCAACTTTAGCTTCAGATGAAGAAATACAGGAACTGGCTTCTTATTTCACACAACCTTTGCCAAAAGAATTAATCACTTTCTATAAAACTATTGGAGGAATTGAATCTGACGAAACCTTCAGCATTTTTTCTGTAGAAAATCTTCTTAATCAAATTCAAGAAAGAACAAACTTAAAACACAATTCTACCGGAATTATCGATATGATTATTGCTTTTTGGGGAAATGATCGACCAGAATTTCAAGAATATAAATTTCTTACCGAAGAACAAACTCAAAAAATAAACGAAGCTTTTCCGTGTATTGGCTGGATGATGTCTGAGGAAGACATTAACGAAAGCGGCGAATATGTTATTTTCGATAAAAACGGAAACTTCGCAAACATCTACTGCCATCAGGACAAAATTAAATCTACGGTAAATCAATTATTAGGACTTTTAGAATCTGGTCTTCCAGGAAGATCTCTAGAAAATGTTCTGGAAGAGTTGTTTGAACGCGCCGAAGGAAATTTAAGCCGTTGGGATTAAGATCAATCTTCTAAATCTTAAATTTTCGAAGAAAAAAACTTTCAATTCTTTATAACGAAAAGCCATTTCTAAAAAAAACAGAAGTGGCTTTTTTTTTGAATTATATTGTGACTTATTATGTCATAAATAAAACTTTTGGAGTCCAAATTCTGTATTTGCATATACAATATTTGCATTTCAAATCATCAGCATTTGACACAAATCTTTCTGCTTAAAATTCATCAATGCAATTATAAAAGAGAAAAATATGCCACAATCGTTATACAAAGTATATGTGCATCTAGTGTTTAGCACAAAAAAGCGTTATCCGTTTATTGACGACAATTTAAAAGAGAAATTATGGGCTTATCTTGGAGGAATTTGCAAAGGTTTAGAATGCAATCCCATTCAAATAGGAGGATATAATGACCATGTTCATATTCTATGTCTGTTATCTAAAAAGATTACACAAATGAAATTGGTTGAAGAAGTAAAAAAACGATCATCAAAATGGGTAAAAACGGTAGATACGCGTTACTCTAACTTTTATTGGCAGGATGGTTATGGCATTTTTTCTGTTAATCCTTCACAATTAGATATCGTTATAAAGTACATTAAAAACCAAGAAGAACATCATAGAAAAAAGACATTCAAAAAAGAACTTCTAGCCTTTCTAAACAAATATAAGGTTGAATATGACGAACGCTATCTTTGGGATTAGGCTTTCGCCCTTTCAGGGCTGGATTAACTGTATTAATTTGCATTCGTATTCATATTCATATTCATAACGAGTTGCGTTATGCTAGTGGTTGCGCTCTTTCAGAGCTATCTTTATTATAGACTGAAAGCCTATCAGCATCAAGATAGTGCAACGCACTATGAGCACTATGTAGCACTAGAGAACTAGAGACACTGTAGAATGTATAGCTTAGCCTATCTAAGCAAAAACCCCATCCTTATCGACCCATAAAAATATCCCGAATTCGTATCAATTCCAGAATCATTCAATTCTCTTCCGCGATAGAGGAAAGAATAAGATATGTTGAAGTTGTTGTGTCGGTATTTCAAACCAGCTTCGGCGTTAAAACGAAGCGGTTCCAAATCGAAAGTGATTGGACTTGTATCATTAAACATACTGCCTTCAATCGTCGCATCATAAAACTGATAATTGACGCTTGGCGCTGCGTAGAAATAAAACTCTCTAATATTTAGCTGTTCATTTGCGCTTACCGAAGCATTATGCATATTAGAATCGTAAATTGGAAGGAGTTTTTTAAATCCAAATCTCGCCATAAATCCTGTAGAAACTCCTGAGAAAATAGTTCCCAGATTGCCTTCTGACTGCCAATGAAAATCTACAAAATCATTATGTTTTGAAGGAAACATTTTTTTTGAATAAATAACATGCGCCTGCAATCCTAAAGCATTATGAATCTGGTTTTCCCAACCATATACTTTTTTGTAGCCGATCAATTTATGAAAACCCTCTTGCAATTCCTCTCCAAATGCATTTGGCCCAAGAAAGCCAATTTGAAAATCGGTCTTTAAAACTGATTCGCTTTGATAAAAAAAGCTTTTTCCAACTTCTGCAAAAAGATAACCCGCAAAAGGACGATCGTTTATCGTAACGGCCTCTTTGTTTAGAAAACGTGGATTATAAAGATATTGCCCAATTCTAAATTCGGTAATTTCCTTATTGATTTTCTCACTGTTGTTTTTAGATAAAAATCGATAAAAGAGTTCCAAGCCATTGGTATAATACATATCGTATTTAGACGATGTGTACAAATCGTTGTCAGATATAAAACCTATTTCTGTTGTTTTTCCTTGCCCAAAAGTTAACGTTACAGTCAAAATCAGAAAAGCAAAAAGCGCTTTTTTACTTTTTCTTTTCTTCTTTTCCATTGTAATTGATTTTTCCAACATAACGCATCTCGCGCACAATTCTTTCCTTTCTTCTATTAATGTAGCTTGAAGAACCTGTAGCTTTAAATTTTCTTGGGTTTGGCAATATCGCCGCAATTCCAGCTGCTTGCATTGGAGTCAAACTCGAAGCGTCTCTTCGGTACCAATGTTCTGTAGCTGCATAGGCGCCGTAAACACCATCACCCATTTCAATACTGTTCAAATACACTTCCATAATGCGTTCTTTGCCCCAGATCAATTCTATTAGAATCGTAAAATAAGCTTCGAGACCTTTACGGAAATAACTTTTTCCTTGCCATAAAAAGACATTTTTGGCCGTCTGTTGCGAAATGGTGCTTCCGCCTCTAATTCGGCGTCCGCGTTCGTTACTTTTATACGCTTTTTGAAGTGCTTTAAAATCAAAACCATTGTGGGTTAAAAAAGTTCCATCTTCACTTGCAATTACAGCTTTTTGCAAATTCATTGATATTTTATCAATCGGTTCCCAATCGTGGTCAAAATAAACTTCTTTACCAGCCATTTTATTTTCGATGGCACGAATGAGCATTAATGGCGTAAATGGCACTGGAACGTATTTAAAAAATATAACCGACCCAATTGATAATCCAAAAAACCATAAAGCCGCTTTAATAAAAAACCATTTTACTTTTTCGCCAAAAGAACGATTCGATTTTTTGGAAGACGTTTTAGGTTTTGGTTTACTTGCTGTTGTTTTTTTTGGTGCTGGTTTTTTGGTTGCTGCCATTATATTAAATCTGCTAATTCTGTTCCTATTAAACTTCCTATTGCCACTCCCATTCCGCCTAGACGCACTCCGCAGAACACATTTTCAGAAAGCTGGGTCACAACAGGATTCTTACTATTTCCGACTCCCATAATACCGCTCCAACGATGCGAAATCTGAAAATCCTGATTTGGTAAAATTACATTTTTCAGCAAATCTTCCAATTTATTTTGAATAATTTTCGTCTGTCCAAATTCGGCAGTTGTTTCTCCCTCAAAATCAAGGTTTCTTCCTCCGCCTAATAAAATTCGATCGCCAATATTTCTGAAATAATAATAACCTCGGTCTAAATGAAACGTACCTTTGATGTCTAAATTGTGAATTGGTTCTGTAATAAGCACTTGCGCTCTGGCTGGCTTTACTGCTCCGTTTGTCAAAGAGCTTGCAAAACCATTGGTTGCAAAAAGCAGTTTTTGTGTTTTAAAGCTAAAATCATTTAAAACCACTTCGACATGATTTCCTGCATCAAGATAGGAAGTAACTGTCTGCTGATTTAGAATTAAAATAGTTGAAGAAACAGCTTGCCTTAGCAATTCCTGCATCATATTTCCAGTATCAATCTGCGCTTCAAACGGATTAAAAATTAAATAATCCTGAATATTTTGAAATCCGAATCGGTCTACTTCTTTCGAAAAAACATCGGTCTTGAAAAGTGGTTTTAAAACTTCATTGATAAACGGAATTTTAGAAATGCATTCATTAAATCCAAATTCATCTTCTTTCAAAAACAATTCATATCCGCCATGAGGTTTAAAATCAATAGCCTGATCACCTAATCTTTTTCGAAGCAACTGAAGTCCTTTCCAGCGTTTCTCAATAAGTGCCACAACATCTTCTTCTGAATGCGTTTTTAAGTCATCCATAATTTCAGAAAGACTTCCGAAACAGGCAAAACCGGCATTTTTTGTACTGGCGCCTTGTGGCAACATTCCGCGTTCGAGAACCAGAATTTTAGCAGCAGGAAATCTTTCGCGCAAGCGTAATGCAGTATGAAGACCTACAATTCCGCTACCCACAATTGTGTAATCTACATTCGTGAACCAATTTTTAAGTTCCCAATAGCTTAGTTCCATTTTAAGAGTTTTTTATAAAAATACTGATTTTTTGATAGCTACAAATTCACGAATTATTTTTTGATAATCTTTGAGAATAAAAATTCGTGAATTCGTGGCGAAAAAATTTATCTCAGAATTTTAACAATAATTGGGATTTGGAATTTAACAACTTGGAATTTAAATGTTGTATTTTTAGCGCACAAAAAATAGAATAATTAATTATGAAAAAAGTAGTATTAACAACCTTAATAATGATGAGTTTAAATGCTATCGGACAGAATGTAATGTCACCAGAATTGTTATGGAAATTAGGGAGAGTGACGCCTCTTGGCATTTCTAAAGATGCAAAAAATGTCGTTTTTAAAGTTTCAACGCCTTCTGTGGCCGATAACAAATCGACTTCTAAAATCTACACGATTCCTGTAAACGGAGGAACTGCAACTGAGATTAAAGACACTAAAGAAATTTTAGCTGATAAAAATATTTCGCCTGACGGAAAATTTGTCGTTTACAATGAAGAAGTAAAACTTGAAAGTGTTTTAGGTAAAGATTTTTATCCAAGTCTAACAAAATCTGATGCTCAAATTTATGACGGATTAGATTATCGTCACTGGGATACTTGGAACGAAGGAAAGTTTAATCACGTTTTTTATAAAGAAAACAAAGACGGAGCAAAAGGAACCGACGTCATGAAAGGTGAAAATTTCGATTCTCCGCAAAAACCTTTTGGCGGTGACGAAGATTATATCTGGTCGCCAGACAGCAAAAGCATTTTTTATGTGTGCAAGAAAAAAGCGGGAACTGCTTATGCTATTTCTACCAACACAGACATTTATGAGTACAATTTAGAAACTCAAAAAACAATTAATAAAACCGAAGGTAATTTAGGTTATGATACTGCACCGCAATTTTCTCCAACAGGAAATTTATCTTGGCTGCAAATGAAACGTGACGGTTACGAGTCTGATAAAAACGATATTATTGTTGAATTTAAAGGCATCAAAACTAACTTGACAGCAAACTGGGACGGAACTGTAGATAATTTTATCTGGAGTAAAGACGGGAAAACAGTATTTTTTGTGGCGCCAATTGATGGTACAAAACAACTTTTCTCAGTTAATTTTCCTGGTTTGACTAAAATCGCAATCAATGTTCGCCAATTGACAAACGGAGATTTTGATGTGAATGATTTAATTGGTTTCTCTGGAGATGATATTATTGTTACTAGAACAGACATGAATCACGCTGGAGAAATATATTCTTTCAATTTGAAAAAAAATACTTGGAAACAATTATCAAACATCAATACAGAAACGTATAAAACTTTAGCTTTAAGCAAAACCGAAAGACGTTATGTTACTACAACCGACGGCAAAAAAATGCTAGTTTGGGTAATCTTACCTCCAAATTTTGATGCTACTAAAAAATATCCAACTTTATTATTCTGTCAAGGAGGACCACAAAGTCCATTGACACAATCGTACTCTTTCCGTTGGAATTTCTCTTTGATGGCCGCAAAAGGTTATGTAGTGGTAGCGCCAAACCGCCGCGGAATGCCAGGACATGGTGTTGAGTGGAATGAACAAATCAGTAAAGATTGGGGCGGTCAAGTTATGGACGATTACCTTTCTGCCATTGATGATGTGGCAAAAGAAAGCTATGTTGACAAAAGCCGTTTGGGTTGCGTTGGAGCTAGTTACGGAGGATATTCCGTATTTTATTTAGCTGGAATTCACAAAAACCGTTTCAAAACTTTCATTGCTCACGATGGTGTTTTCAATACCGTTTCAATGTTAGGAACAACTGAGGAAGTTTTCTTTAATAACTGGGATTTTGGAGGACCATATTGGGAAAAAGATAACGCTGTAGCACAAAAAGCGTATACTACTTTCAACCCTGCAACTTTGGTTCAGAATTGGAATAAGCCAATTTTAATTTTCCAAGGAGGTAAAGATTTCCGTGTTCCAATCGGGCAAGGACAAGAAGCTTTTCAAGCAGCTCAATTAAGAGGAATTAAAAGCCGATTTGTGTATTTCCCAGACGAAAACCATTGGGTTTTAAAACCGCAAAATGCTCAAGTTTGGCAAGGTGAATTCTTCAAATGGTTGGATGAGACTTTGTAAAACCTAAAAATTATATCTGACAGCCGTAGATTTACATAATCTACGGCTGTTTCTGTTTTTAGACATTAGAATTATGTAAGATATTGACCGATTTACTATTCCGTAAACAGATTTTTTTAGATAAATTGCAATGTTTTTAATCCCCGAAAATCGAACCGAATCCCAAATCTTTCAAGCAAAATATGGAGACCAAAAGAAGTTACACCGCAATCAAAGTTTTATTCAGCTATGTTGCATTATTGGCTTTGGTTGTTACAGTTGGGTGGTTTCTGTATTCTGAAAATGTGGTTTATAACAAGCTTGAAGATAAGATCGCTTTAGAAAAAACCAAAATCCTTAGAGTCAGCCGACTTTATTCGAATGTCTATAAAACTGAGAGCTTAGCCAGACAGACAATTCAGAATAATTCTGAAAAAGATTTTAAAAATTATCTAATCGAAACCGATTCGCTTCGCAAACGTATCGATACTTTAAAACAGATTGTTACGACAGAATACCAGAAAACACTTTTGGATAGTGTCACTTATTTCTTGGCAGAAAAGACAGAAAACATCAAGCAATTAAGAGAAATCAAGAATAAAGCAGACGATGAAACTTCTGTAAATAATGCGATTGATGAAATCACGAAAATGGAGTTTAATCTTAGAAAACTCGAACTTCAGGATTTCACTAAAAACCCTAATCAATTAGGAAGTTACCAGCGAAGTGTTCTGCAGCGTTATGTCGATTATTTAAATTCAAACATTCCTGATGACAGCACTAACACGCTGAGCAAAAAAGCTTCAGATTCTATTTTGGCCAATTCTAAAAAGCTTTTGAGTTCTGTAAAAATAAAAGCCGAAAAAAAGAAAGAATCTTTGAATTTTGAAGAAAACAAATTGCTTCAAAATGAAATCGCCATTTCAGATCAGCTAAGAAAAATACTTCGAATTATTGAGCGAGAGATTATCATCAATTCGATAAAGAACAATTCATTAAAAGAAAAATCATTAAAAAGAGTCAACGAAATTGTTACGGCTTCTGCTGTTATTGGTTTGTTGCTGACAGTCTTTTTCTCAATTTTGATTGTCAGCGATTATTCGAAATCTCAGTTGTACAAAAAACAGCTTGAAATCGCGAATTTTAAAACCAAAAATCTGTTGAAAAGCCGCGAGCAATTAATTTCAACTGTAAGCCACGATTTAAAAACTCCTTTGAGTACCATTGTCGGTTATTCTGAACTTTTAGGCAATTCAGATGTCAATACCAAGCAATCCTATTTCATTAAAAACATTAAAAATTCGTCTGAATATATAACTCAGCTTGTTCAGGATTTATTGGATTTTTCGCAGATTGAAGCAGGAAAAATTTCTATAGAAAAAGTTCCATTTTCATTACCCGAAATTATTGAAGATGTTGCTAGAAACATTCAGACGGTTTACAAACAGAAAGACATCGATCTGATCATCAACGTAGACGAGCAGTTTCAGAAACGCATTGTTGGCGATCCTTTTCGTTTAAAACAGATTCTGACCAACATTATTGGAAATGCTTATAAATTTACCGAAGAAGGTCATATTCGAATTGCCGCTTACGCGAATGACGATCAGTTTTTTACAATTTCGATTCAAGATACTGGAATTGGAATTGAAAAAGCGAATCAGAAGTTGGTTTTTGAAGAATTTGCACAAGCCAATGAAGGCATTGAAAAGAAATATGGAGGAACTGGTTTAGGTTTGTCAATTTGCCAGAAGATCATTTCTATTTTGGGCGGAAGCTTAAGTTTAGAAAGTATTTTTGGAAAAGGAAGCACATTTACTATTCAGTTGCCATTATTATTTGATAGCAGCCAGGGGAATATTATTTTAAACGAAACCAAAAGCAAACTTTCAAAAAAAATCAAAAAACAAACTTTTATTGTTGTAGATGACGATATAAATCTCTTGAATTTGACCAGCGGTGTTTTAAAACAGGAACAGCATCAGGTTTTATCGTTTACCAATCCTGCTAAAGCTCTAGAAGCGCTTCGAAATACGCATTTTGATTTTGTCATTACTGATATTCAAATGCCAGAAATCGACGGATTTTTGTTTTTAGAGAAACTTCGCGAGCTTCCCGAAACTGTATTTAAAAATCAGCCTGTCATTGCACTTACAGGACGTACAGATTTGGATCTTTCGGTATATAAAAATGCTGGTTTTACTACGGTTATAAAGAAACCTTATTCGCCAAAAATTTTATTGGAAACGATTCAGCATATTTTGGATCATGAAGAAATTCCTGTGAATGAATATATTGAGAGCACAACTAATGCTTCTCAAATCTATTCTCTCGAAACTTTGAAAGATTTTTTGGGACAAGACGAATTGGCGTTAAAAGAAGTTTTAAAATCTTTTATTGACACGACAGTAGAAAATTTAGGCTTTTTGAAAATCGCGGTTCAAGAAAAAAATTATGATGAAATAAAATCTATCGCGCATCGTATTGCTCCGATGTTCAAACAAATTCAGGCGAATGAAATTGGTGAGCTTTTAAAAGATCTCGAAAAAGAAGATTTAGATACGATTGATATAAAAGCAACTTACTCAGATTTACATGAGAAAATAAAAGTTCTTTTTGAAGAATTAAAACACGAGATTTAAAAAACTCTTTTTAAAGTAATTTTTTACTCAATATTGTACTGTTTCAATTTATTGTAAAGTGTCTTTCTGGTAATTTTAAGCAATTTCGCCGCTTCCGATTTATTATTTTGTGTTTTTGATAACGCATGAATAATAGTTTCTTTTTCGTTTTCAGATAATGAAAAAACCTCATTTGATGAAGGTTGTTTTTGAATCTGAAAAAACTCTGCCGGAAGCACATCGCTTTCTATAAAATCTCCACGGGTTAAAAGAGTGGCACGTTTTACGCAATTTTGCAATTCTCGTAAATTTCCTGGCCAGTTGTAATTTTGAAAAATAGAAACTACTTCTGGAGAAAATCCGATAACATCTTTATCTAACTGCTGATTGGCTTTTTCAAGGAAATAATCGGCAAAAACCATTAAATCTTCTCCACGGTCTTTTAAAGACGGTGACTGAATAGAAAATTCATTGATTCTATGGTATAAATCTTCTCTAAAATCGCCGTTTTTTACTGCTTCACGCAAATCTTCATTGGTCGCCGTAATAATGCGTATATCGACGTTTATTTCTTTATTGCTGCCAACGGGTTTAATTTTTCTTTCCTGAAGCGCCCTCAACAATTGAATTTGATTCTCGTATGAAAGATTTCCAATTTCGTCCAAGAACAAAGTTCCGCCATTAGCCGCTTCAAAATATCCTTTTTTATCATTGATTGCTCCGGTAAAAGAACCTTTCAAGTGACCGAAAAATTCGCTCGCTGCCAATTCTTTCGGAATTGCTCCGCAATCTACTGCAATAAAATTATTGTCTTTCCGTCTGCTCTGCTGGTGAATGCTTTTTGCTATGATTTCCTTTCCTGTTCCACTTTCACCAATAATCAAAACAGACATATCTGTCGGGCTTACCAATTGAATATGATCTAAAAGCTTTTTAGAGGCAACAGAAATTCCTCTAACAAATTCATTTTCTGTTGAAACTGGCTTTTTAGATCCTTTTTTCTTTTTCTCTGGAATTTCAGATTGTTCTTCTTCAGCTTTTGGAGCTTGCAATGCATTGGTAATAACCAAAAGAACTTCATCTGGATTAAACGGCTTAGAAATATAATCTGCCGCTCCATTTTTAATGGCTTTAACTGCAGTGTTTACATCAGAATAACCTGTCATCAAAATAACCGGAATATGAGGATGCGAATTTTTAAATTCAGACATCAATCCAATACCATCAGAATCAGGCAAGCGAAGGTCTGTCAAAATCAAATCAAAGGATTCATTTTTAACTGCTTCACGTGCTTCTGAGGCAGAGAACGCTATCGTTACATCGTACGCTTTTTTGATTAGAAATTTTTCTAATAATTTACAAAACGCAATATCATCTTCTATTATTAATATCTTCGGCATCTGCTTTTAGGGACTTTTTGCTAAAATAATATTATTATACTTGTTATTTCATAAAATTATGTAAAATATGTAAAAAAAAAGAGATTGCACGACGCAATCTCTTTTTCACCAAAAACATAAATCTAAATTCACCTAATTATATCTTCAACCAGTTACCATTGACATCTGAGTAAACAGTAGCCTTCTGGTCTCCAACTGATATTTCGAGCTTGTACTCTTTTTTTTCGTTTACAAATGCTTTTTCCAGTTTTGCACCCGGATAAGCGGTCTGCAAGGCTGTTTTTACAGCTGCAGGCACAGCATCTACTGTAACTTCTGTATATTCTGACTGAATGGTTACAGTTGCTTTAGTAACTTTAGAAGCAGGCAATACATTTGCATGAATTGACATTATTCCTAAAACAACTATTGCGGATAAGATTAATTTTTTCATGATGCTGATTTTTAATTATTTCTTGATGATATTACCAGAAGCATCTGTAAAAATAGTATACTTCTTATCTCCACTTGAAATTTCAAGTTTGTACTCGTTCTTATCGTTTTTATAAGCTTTTTCCAGCTTAGTGTTTGGAAACGATTTTTCAACTGTAGATTTTACTGCTGCCGGCACTTGGTCTGCAGCCACCTCAGTATATGCATCTTGAAAAATTACTGATTGAGTAATTGAGATTGCTGGAAGAACTGCAGCATTTACTGAAAGACTTCCTAAAACAATCGCTGCTGATAAAACTAACTTTTTCATAATATTTGTGGTTTAAATTATTTTTTAAGAATGTTACCAGAAGCATCTGTATAAACGATCGATTTTTCACCTCGAACCGTTATCTCAATTTTGTACTCCTTTTTATCATTTACCCAAGCTTTTTCAAGCACTACACCAGGATAAGCTTCATCTAAGCCTTTCTTAACAGCTGCCGGAACTCCGTCTACTTCTTTATATCCATCCTGATCATTAACTGTCTGTACTATTGGGTTAGTTACAGCAGTGGTTTCTGCATGCATCGACAAACTGCCTAAGACAATTGCTGCCGATAAGATTAACTTTTTCATAGTTATAGTTTAAGGGTTAGACTTTATTATTTTTTAATCCAAGTTCCGTCTGCGTTAGCAAAAAGATTTCCTGTTTTATCTCCAACAGTTACTTCAAGTTTGTATTCAGATTTTGTGTTTTTAAATGCTTTAGAAAGCACAGCGTCTGGATATGCTTTTTTCAAAGCGTCTGTTACAGCGGTTGGAACTTCTTCCAATTTGATTTCTGTATAATCATCTTGGATAGAGATTGTTTTTACGATTGAATTTGAAATTGGCGAAGTTGAAGCAAATGATGTTAAACCTCCCAAAACGATTGCGGCTGATAAAAATAAATTTTTCATGATAGTTGTTTTTTAATATAGTTAATTTGATCTTAGTATTCTTGATCCGGATTTTCACAAGACCTCATTTTAAGATTATTGTTTAATCCAAGTTCCGTCTGCATTTGCGAAAAGATTTCCAACTTTGTCGCCAACAGTCACATCAAGTTTATACTGTGCTTTTTCGTTTTTGTATGCTTTAGTAATTACTGCTTCAGGGTATGCTTTTTTCAAAGCTTCAGTGATAGCAGCTGGTAATTCTTCTAATTTAATTTCTGTGTATTCGTCTTCAATAGAAATCGTTTTTACGATTGTATTGGGTGCTTGTGTAGTTGAAGCGAATGACGTTAAACTTCCTAAAACAATTGCGGCTGATAAAAATAATTTTTTCATAACGTATATATTTAAATTAATAGTTGTTTACGCTTTAAGTAATGAAATTATTATGCCGTAAAAGAAAAGAGCCGTGCCAAATACCATAAAAACCTGTATTTAAAGGTTTTATATCAAATATAGCAAAAAATGAGAAAATTAAAAAGGTGTGTAAAAGAGAAAAAAGGTGTGTAATAAGTAAACACTTAAAGTGTAACCTTGAAAGAAATTCCAATTTTTGTAAATTCCAAATTCCAAAGTTTATGATGAAGTTTTAAGCTCTTAATTTAAAGTTTAGGTTTCCAATATTGGAATTTGAATATTGGATTTTATAAATGCCTATAAAAGAAAAAGGCTTCCAAATTTGGAAGCCTTTATAATTATTCTGGACTATTCATTTTAAATGTATCCATAAATGCAGTTGTATAATCTCCTGCAATATATTTTGGATCATCCATTAATTGTCTGTGGAAAGGGATTGTAGTTTTCACACCTTCTATTACGAACTCATCCAAAGCTCTTCGCATTTTGCTAATAGCTTCTTCACGAGATTGTGCAGTTGTAATCAACTTAGCAATCATAGAATCATAGTTTGGCGGAATACTATATCCTGAGTATACGTGAGTATCTAAACGAACTCCATGTCCTCCTGGCATATGAAGTGTAGTAATTTTTCCTGGAGAAGGACGAAAATCGTTATAAGGATCTTCAGCATTAATACGAACTTCAATAGCGTGTAATTGCGGAAGGTAGTTTTTACCAGAAATCGGAATTCCGGCAGCAACCATAATCTGCTCACGGATCAAATCATAATCAATAACTTGTTCTGTGATTGGGTGCTCCACCTGAATACGAGTATTCATTTCCATAAAGTAGAAGTTTCTGTGTTTATCCACTAAAAATTCTACAGTTCCAGCTCCTTCATATTTAATGAATTCAGCAGCTTTTACAGCAGCTTCTCCCATTCTTGTACGAAGTTCGTCTGTCATGAAAGGTGAAGGGGTTTCTTCAGTAAGTTTTTGGTGACGACGCTGTACAGAACAGTCTCTTTCAGAAAGATGACATGCTTTTCCGTATGCATCTCCAACAACTTGAATTTCGATATGACGTGGCTCTTCAATAAGTTTTTCCATGTACATTCCGTCATTTCCAAACGCTGCAGCAGCTTCTTGACGTGCGCTTTCCCATGCTTTCTGAAGGTCTTCTTCTTTCCAGATGGCACGCATACCTTTTCCACCACCACCAGCAGTAGCTTTCATCATTACTGGGTAGCCAATTTCTTTAGCTACTTTTTTTGCATGTTCGTATGATTCTAATAAACCGTCTGAACCTGGTACACAAGGAACTCCTGCAGCTTTCATTGTCTCTTTTGCAGTAGCTTTATCTCCCATTCGGTCGATCATTTCTGGAGCAGCACCGATAAACTTAATTCCGTGCTCTTGACAGATTTTAGAGAATTTAGCATTCTCAGAAAGAAATCCATAACCTGGATGAATTGCATCTGCGTTTGTAATTTCTGCAGCTGCAATAATATTTGACATTTTCAAATACGATAAGTTACTCGGAGGAGGGCCTATACAAACCGCTTCGTCTGCAAATTTAACATGCAAACTTTCTGCATCGGCTGTAGAGTAAACTGCAACAGTTTTGATTCCCATTTCCTTACATGTACGAATTACACGAAGTGCAATTTCTCCTCTATTCGCAATTAATATTTTTTTAAACATCTTATTTTAATTAGATAATTAGACAATTTGATAATTAGATAATTTTAGATGTCTGTATTAATTCTGCCAGATCAATCTAAAATCTAAAATCTAAAATCTAAATTTATTTATGATGGATCTACTAAGAATAAAGGTTGGTCAAATTCAACTGGAGACATATCATCTACAAGAATTTTTACAATTTTACCAGAAACTTCAGATTCGATTTCGTTGAATAATTTCATTGCTTCAATTACGCAAAGAACATCACCTTTAGATACAGTGCTTCCAACTTCTGTGAAAACTGGTTTGTCTGGAGATGGTTTTCTATAGAATGTTCCAATGATTGGAGATTTTATAGTAACATATTTAGAATCGTCAGAAGCAGGTTTCTCTGGAGTTACACTTACAACTGTTGGAGCTGTAACTTGCGGAACTGCCGCTTGAGGTAAAGCTGCTTGAGCAGGTAATTGCTGTACGTAAGTTGCTTCAGTTACATTTGTTTCTAAAGTTGTTCTGATTGTGATTTTTACATCATCCATTTCTAACTTCACTTCTGCAACGCCCGAATTTGCAACAAATTTAATTAGGTTTTGAATTTCTTTTAAATCCATAATGATTCGTTTTTAGTTTTAATTTATTTTTTATCGTAAGCCCATTTCAAATAGATAGATCCCCAAGTGAATCCACCACCAAAAGCGGCAAAGATAACATTATCTCCTTTTTTAAGCTTATTTTCAAAGTCAGCTAATACTAATGGTAAAGTTCCAGAAGTAGTATTACCATATCTCTCGATGTTTACCAGCACTTTAGACTCGTCTAATTCTAATCTTCCTGCTGTAGCATCGATAATACGTTTGTTTGCTTGGTGTGGCACCAACCAATCAACGTCCTGATTTGTCAAATTATTTCTTTGTAAAATCAATTCGCTGGCATCGGCCATATTAGTCACAGCATATTTGAAAACAGTTTTACCGTCTTGCATAATATTGTGCTGTCTATTTTTTATAGTTTCTTCTGAAGGCGGAATCAAAGAACCTCCTGCTGGGATTTTAAGGAAATCTCTTCCAACACCATCACTTCTTAAATACTCATCCTGCAAACCTAAACCTTCATAATTTGGTTCGAAAAGAACTGCACCAGCTCCATCTCCAAAAATAATACAAGTTGCTCTGTCTGTATAGTCTACAATTGATGACATTTTATCGGCACCAATTAAAAGCACTTTTTTGTAACGTCCAGACTGAACATAAGCTGCAGCTGTCGACATTCCGTATAAAAAGCTTGAACATGCAGCCTGCAAATCGTATGAAAATGCATTTGTAGCTCCAATTTCTGTCGCAACATAAACTCCTGTAGAAGCCACCATCATATCTGGTGTTGCAGTTGCCATTATAATCATATCAATCTCAAGCGGATCTATATTTGCTTTTGCAATTAAATCCTTTGCTGCTTGAATGGCAAGATAAGATGTACCTTTATCAGCATCTTTAAGAATTCTTCTTTCTTTAATTCCTGTTCGAGCGGTAATCCACTCATCATTGGTATCAACCATTGTTTCTAGCACTTGGTTCGAAAGAACGAAGTCAGGAACATAAGCTCCAACAGCGGTAATTGCGGCTGTGATTGTATTCATTATATTCTATTATTTTCCTTTCAAATTATCATTAATTTGAAAAATTTTTAAAAGGCTTGAAAATTACAAAAAAAAACGTAACGAATTTGTCTATATTTTCCTAAAAAACGAAAATTATAACCAACAAAAAAAACTCTCACTATGTGAGAGTTCTAGTATAATTTACAAAAACGTATTAAGCAACCGCTTCAGATTTATCGATAACAACTTGCCCTCTGTAGTACATTTTACCTTCATGCCAGTAAGCTCTGTGGTATAAATGTGCCTCACCTGTAATAGGACATGTAGCGATTTGAGCTACAGTAGCTTTGTAATGTGTTCTTCTCTTATCTCTTCTTGTTTTCGAGGTTTTTCTCTTAGGATGTGCCATTTTACTATATTATTTATCCGTTAATAGTTTCTTTAATTTTTCCCAACGCGGGTCAATATCTTCTTCTTTGTTACTCTCTTCCTTTTGTTCTTTTACACTTAATTCATTCAGTTTTGTTAAAGCTTCTGTTTGCAGACTTCCATCTTTAACACCTGGATGAACTCTTTTCTGCGGAACAGAAAGTGCGATCATTTCATAAATATATTGTGCTATATCTATTTCATGTTCACCATGTGGTAAAATCAACAACTCTTCATTATCATCATTAAATTCTTCTCCAAAGCGAACAATCAGTTTCATTTTTCCCTTTATAGGTAAATCAAAATCTTCGCCTGTCAGATCACAAGGGACATTTACGGTTCCTTTATGTTTGAATTCTAACTCTAACATATTACTTTTCTTTTCGAAAAGTAAATTGACTTTAATATCTGAACTTTGAAACTCATCGTAATCAAAGTCCTTAAAGAACGTGTTATTTATTTGATACTCAAAATGGTGTTTTCCTAGTTTTAATCCTACGAAAGGAATTAAAAATTCTTTTGTTTTGCTCATTTCAACATCAATTTGATCAATTCAATTCTAAAACTAGATATCTGAATTGGGGTGCAAAGATATAAAATTATTATAAATCTAATAATCTTATTGACCTTTTTTTGTTTATAACTGTTTTTCTTTTATTTTAAGAGGTTTTTGGCTAATCTCCTCATACTGATTACGCGAGCGAAAAATATCGATTGCAAGATAGACTGCTTCTTTAAACGAATTGTAATCTGCCATGTCTTTCCCCGCTATATCATAAGCTGTGCCGTGATCTGGAGAGGTTCTTACTTTATTTAAACCTGCTGTATAATTCACTCCTTTCCCAAAAGAAAGCGTCTTAAATGGAATCAATCCTTGATCGTGATACATTGCCACAATAGCATCATATTTTTCATATTGAGAGCTTCCAAAAAAACCATCCGCAGGAAATGGACCAAAAACCATTGTCCCTGAATCGAATATTTTTTTCAGAACTGGTTTTAAAATCAAATCATCTTCTTTCCCAATTACACCACCATCACCAGCATGCGGATTCAATCCTAAAACTGCAATTTTTGGCTTCACTATACTAAAATCCTGAACTAGAGATTTTCTAATAGTTTCAATTTTTTTAGTAATTAGCTCCTCAGTCAAATGAGAAGCCACTTCATTTAAAGGCACGTGATCTGTAATTAAACCTACCCTTAAATTATCCTGCACCATCATCATTAAAGCATCTCCTTCTAATTCTTGATTCAGATAATCCGTATGTCCCGGAAATTTAAAATCTTCAGACTGTATATTGTATTTATTAATCGGAGCTGTTACCAAAACATCTATTTCCCCTTCTTTCAACGCTTTTGTTCCAGCTGTAAAAGATTTTATAGCATATTCTCCTATTTTTGGATCATTGACTCCAAAGTTAATATCAACCCCTTCTTTCCAAAGATTCAAAACATTTACCTTTCCTGGTATAATCTGATCCAATTTATCAACTCCGTGAAACTGAACTGTAGATGTAAAGCTTTTTCTAACGAAAGAAAGAATTTTAGCATTTGCAAAAATAACCGGCGTACACAATTCTAACATACGAGAATCTTCGAATGTTTTCAGTATAACTTCGCTTCCAATACCGTTTAAATCTCCAACTGAAATTCCAACAATTATATTTTCTGCTTTTTTATTCATGAGCTCAGTTTATTTATTACTAATTTTGATGTGCAAATTTAGTAAAATAAAACCACAATGTTCACAGGAATTATAGAAACACTCGGCAAAGTTCACGAAATCAAAAAAGACCAAAGCAATCTTCATATAACAGTTGATTCATCCATAACTCACGAATTAAAAATAGATCAGAGCGTTTCGCACAACGGAATATGCCTCACAGTTGTAGCCATTAAAGATTCTCTATATACAGTAACTGCGATTGACGAAACTATTTTAAAAACCAATATCGGCGATTGGCAGGTTGGCGATATCGTTAATTTAGAAAGAGGAATGAAACTCGGAGATCGTCTTGACGGGCATATTGTACAAGGACACGTAGACCAAACTGGAACTTGCATTAAAATTGAAGAAGCAAACGGAAGCTGGAATTACACTTTTGAGTACGACAAAACTCAAAACAATATCACAATCGAAAAAGGTTCGATTACAGTAAATGGTGTTAGCCTTACAGTTGTAAATTCTAAAACAAATGAATTTAGTGTTTCAATTATTCCATACACATATGAAAACACTAATTTTAAAGATTTCAAAGTTGGAACAAAAATCAACCTTGAATTTGATGTAGTCGGAAAATATATTTCTAGACTTTATTCTATAAACAAATAACCCTAATTATTTTTTTTTATAAAAAAAGCTTCAATTAAATTGAAGCTTTTTTTGTTCGGTTTTTATATATCATAATAGCTCCTAAAGCCAAACCGCCTACAAGGAGAATATTAACATTTTGATCTATTGGAAAGCCTTCAGGACAAGCTGCACAATCCTCACTACTTTTTTGATTCATACCATCTGTATTACCGGGTTCAGGAAGTGGCTCATTTGCCACAACTAATGAAACATTCAACAACAATAAGGCGATTACTAAAAATGGGGCTTTTAGATTTTTCATAAATTCAAGCTATTGCAATATGCAAGTCTAGATAATTATTGATAAATATTCTTTGGTAGAAATTTCGCACAATGCATTTCTATCTCTAAAATCTTGAACAAAAGTATAAGTTTTTTACAGAAAAGCAACTTTTAAATTAAAAAAGGAGAAACAAATTTTAACATTTTCTTTTTCCCAATTCTGCTAATCCTTTTATAAAAGGCTCTAGAAGGGCAATTATTATTATTCACAAGAACCATAGGCCTATAAGAATTTACTGATTTCAAAAAAAGACTTCTCTTCGAAAAAATTTCTAAATCAACTCACTTCTAAAAAACAGTTCAAGTTCATTCCTTCTAGAATAAGAATATTGTCAAATTAATATATTTGTACAATCCAATTCAGACGCATCTCAATCGTAATCAAAATGAAAAACAAATATACAGTCGGAAGTTTATATGCAGGCGTGGGCGGTATTTGTTTGGGCTTTGAAAATGCAGGTTTCAAATTAGAATGGGCAAATGAATTTGACAAGAAAGCCTGTGTCACTTATCGAAACAATTTCGAGCATAAACTTATTGAAGGCGACGTAATGCAGCTCGATGTAAAAAAACTCAACAAAATAGATATTCTTACTGCCGGCTTTCCTTGCCAGCCTTTTTCTCTTGCGGGTCACAGAAAAGGCTTTAAAGACAGCAGAGGAAATCATTTCTTCAAAATATTAGATTTTATTGATGAAATGAGACCTAAAGTAGTATTTCTCGAAAACGTCAAAAATCTTAAAGGACACGACAAAGGAAATACCATGAAAGTAATTCAACGTGAAATCAAAAAACGCAATTACACTTTTGACAGCGCCATCTTAAATACTAAAGATTTTGGAAACATTCCGCATAACCGCGAACGAATTTTCATGATCGCGTTTGATAAGGATTTCGTTAAAAAAGGTTTTAAATTTAATTTTCCTGAAAAAGAAGAATTAACCCAAAAAGTTACCGATTTAATTATAAAAGAAAAAGTTGATAAAAAATTCTATTATACAGAAGACAAATACATGTATAACACGCTCAAAGAAGCGGTTGTAAGAGAAGATAGAATTTATCAGTTCAGAAGACATTACGTACGAGAAAACAAAAAAGAAGTCTGCCCTACTCTAACTGCCAATATGGGAACTGGAGGACACAACGTTCCCATTATTACAACAGAATTCGGCTTTAGAAAATTAACTCCAAGAGAATGCTTTCGCTTTCAAGGTTTTCCTGATAGCTATAAATTACCCAAAATTTCTAATTCGAGCCTTTACAAACAAGCAGGAAATTCGGTAAGTATGCCGGTCATAGAGAGACTAGCTTCAGAAATATTCAAATGCATTGAAAAAATCGAAGCCAAACAACTCAAAGCAGAAAAGGTTTAAATACTCAAAAGCATAATCGTTCCTTCAATTTTTGCCACACAGACTTCGAGATTTTTCTCAATATCCTTACTCCAAAATCTAAGAACGGTCCAATTTTTATCAATTAGAAAAGAATTGACTTCTTCATCTCGCTGTATATTTCTTTCAATTTTCGGAATCCAATACTCTCGATTCGTTTTAATTCTTAACTGTTCAGTTTTCCAATCTTTTCCGTGAAAAAATTCACTATCCACAAAAATGGCGATTTTATATTTGGCAAAAGTAAGATCAGGCCTTCCAAATATCTTTTTATTGTTCTTTCGATATCTGTAGCCCAATTTCCATAATGCTTTTGCAAGCCTTACTTCGCTCTTTGTAGCAGTACTTTTTATAGCCTGCATAGTTTTCCTCCTCTGTTCGGGAGTTAATCTATCCATCTGAAGATTAAATTTGTTTTGGATGGATAAAGTTAAGGGATTTTACAGAAACAGGAATTTAATTATTAAGTGTCAAAAATTTCAATTTTCACATCTCAAAAGCGCCAAAAACAAAAAAAGCCTCTACATTTCTGTAAAGGCTTTCTATTTTCTAAATAAGTGGTCCCACCTGGGCTCGAACCAGGGACCACCTGATTATGAGTCAGGTTTAATTAGTTTTATTATAACTTATTTTTTATTATAATACCTAACTATCAATAAGTTACAAAATTAAAAATGAATAATAAATCATTATTTCTTATTTTAATTGTAGTTTTGTTCGTCAAATGTTCGTCAAAATTATTACTAATATTTTCAATAATGGTATCATACAAATTTACACTCAAAGCAACGCCAAATGCACAAGGCGACTATTTTATTAATCTTGTATTAATTAAAGACAGAATAAATACTAGTTTATCAATCAAAAAAAAATGTAAGCATGAAGATTGGTCATTTGAAACAGAACGCATTAAAAAATCGCACAAAGAATACAAACAAATTAACGATCTGATTGAAAAATATTCGGGTCGTATCAACAATATTATTCATGAATTTGAATTAGATGATACTCCATTCACCCTACAGGACATTGTAACAAAATTCAAAAAAGATTCAGGAAAACAGCAACCGGTAAGCTATACTACTTTTCACGAAAGTTTAATCGAAGAAATTAAAAATGCAGGAAAACTATCAACCAGCAATATTGAAAAGGAAACCTTAAAATCTATTCAATTGTTTTTCGATAGAACAGAAATCACTTTTAGAGATTTATCCGTAGACTCGATCTATAAATATCAATCCTTTTTAAATAGCAAGAACAACAGCCAAAGCACAATTGGCATAAGAATTCGTACTTTAAGAGCCGTTTTCAACAAAGCTATAAAACGTGAAATCATTCCCGCAACAATATATCCTTTTGATAAGTTTAAGGTATCAAAAATTAAAGAAAGCGGTAAAAAAGAATATTTATCTGAAAAAGAACTTGAATTATTTAAAAATGCACAATTTCTGAAAAAAAATGACATTATTGCAAGAGATATGTTTTTACTAAGTTTTTACGGAAGAGGAATTAATTTTATTGATTTAATGCAATTAAAAAAAACAGATCTATATAAAGAAACAATTACCTATAAGAGAAGTAAAACTGAGGTAATAGTAAACTTTAAAATAAATGATTTCTGGAAACAGAAAATTGAAGAATATACTTCACCAGACGATTCGATCTATTTATTCAATATTATTCATAATAATCAGAACTCAAAAATTTATATAAATAACAGAAAAAGAAAATATCTCAAAATTTATATAAACACACCTCTTAAAACAATTACAACTGATTTAGGCATTCAAAAGAAAATCACCTACTACTGCGCAAGACATTCGTTTGCAACCATTCTGAAATTTAATAATATATCACTAGATATTATAAAGGAAGCTTTAGGTCATAAAGATATTAAATCAACTATGTCTTATTTAAACACACTTCCAAGCAATACTTTAGACAAAATGATTGATGATATTATTTTTTAAATCAGATTAACTCAACGCTAAATCTAACCTAAACAGTATCATAATTTATTTATATTTGACATTAAACTCAATTCTTTAATTTGTTGATTTGAATTTCCTTTTTAAACACAAATTATTTAAAAAATATTGAATTCCCACAGAAACTAAAGGGAATTAAAAGAAAAGTAAAACACCATGAAAAAAGAAATCATTTACACACTTACAGCTAATTTTGAATCACAATCAAATCAAACTGAAGAAGGAATTGAATTTTGGCTAGCAAGAGACCTCCAACATCTACTAGATTATACCAAATGGGATAATTTTGTAGGTGTAATTTCCAAAGCCAAAACTGCATGTGAAATTTCTGGAGAAAGCATTGACAACCATTTTGCCGACGTCGGGAAAATGGTTTCTATTGCTTCTGGTCCGCAAAAAGAGATCCAAGACATTATTCGCCATTCAGACTAGAAAAGCAGAACTAATTGAACAAAAAATGCTTGAATATGAACATGTGCAAGCTAGAAATAAACTTAAGAAACTGAAAAAGAATTATCTCAAGTAATTTTTGAGCAAACCGGTGGCAATCAAATTTCGCCCTTATATACCAAATGCTAAGCCGTTAGCTGACTTTATGCCAACTATTTTACTAAAAGCTAAAGATTTTGCAACAGAAATAACAACTTTTTAATGCGAGACAGCATCAAATGAAAACAGAGAATCAAATTTCAAAGGAACACATTACAAATAATAAATCCGACAAAGTCCAGCCCTGGGTTTATGACTATTTTTTGAAATTCGGGAGTAAGTTTTTGTTTTGGAGAATTACAACTGACTACTTTGATTAAGCTAAAGAATTTGTATTTTTTGTATAGACTTGGATTTTACTGCCAAAATCACTAATGATTTGTAGTATAATACCACAAACAAATACAATTCTTACAGTTTCTATAAATTTTAAGCTTTTTTATTTTTCAAATGTCGCTTTTTTTACTATTTAAACTCCCAACCAAAAACGGTCTGAAAAATAAAATCATTTTTTACTGCACCTGAAATTGGCTCGTTGTCAAAATTGTTGGTAAATCCAAGTTTAATAAAAAGGTCTAGAGGTAATTCATATTTAAGATCCATATTAAAGTCTGCACGAACCCTTTTCCATTCTGTTACACTTAAGTAAGTTGTTAACTTTGTTAGTAAACTGATGTTTTTATGCTTAAATAAATTCAATTCAAAACTTGCAAAAGTTTCCAGACTATTATTATTTGTCTGGAGTGTATCCCGGAACTTTTCATTGTTCCAAGCCAACCCAAGACCCCCTGTGAGATATTCTTTATTATTTAAAATTAAATATTTTCCCAGTCCAGATCCTATAGTGGCTCTGAGGTTAAGTAATTGATCTTCATTTGAAAGAAAATCCGAAGACAGAATTATAAACTTTTTGTTCTTGATATAATATCGGAATCCTGCATTAGCATCCGTCCTGCGTGTATATCCAACATTATCCTGACTGCTCAGAACAGAATTAAATGCGCCTGTAAATCCTATATCATCAGAGGTGTAATTTACATTACTTCTTATTGTAAACTGGCTGAGATTATTACTTTTTGTAAAATTATATCCTACAGATAAAGAAACTGTAAATCGAGATAAGAAGTGATCATCAATTGATTCTATAAACACAATTTCTTTTACTGTAGCTATGATTTCCTTATCTTTTTCTTTAATTAGTAATTGTTCCTGATTTTTACCGGGTAATATCTTTGCTGATTTTATCCTTTTTCCGTTTGATAATACTACTAAAAAATTCCTGTCACTTTTTAAAAGCTTTGTGTTTAGCCATTCTATCTTAAAATCTTTATCGCTATATGGTGTTTTAACTGTTAACACACCTTTAATCATATTTTTGATTTCCCCTACTATTCGGTCTTCGTTGTTTAAAATTAATGTGTCATTTTGTGAGAATGCATAATTAGAAAGAAGACTCAATAGTATTACCAAATAAATATATAGATATTTAAATCCTTTATTCCATTTCATAAACCACCCAATTTATATTGAAATCAGCCGTCAGTTAAATAATAATGGAGTAATCAAATGACCACTCCATTATTAATACTTTTATTTAATTTATCATTTCAGATATTTAATTTTTACACTTTCAATAGTCCCGTCAAATTTAAATGGAGCTTTATCATAATACGCTTGTGATACCGGAGACCCTAAATCGGTACCAATATCAAAACATTCATTAGCTGAAAATCCTGAATTAATAATTGTAGGCACTACCCCTTTTATTTCTTCTTTTCCATTTACTAGGATTGTAACTTCTGCTGCACTTAATTTAGGGCTGTCTTTATGTGGGATTCTTTTAAATACAACCTCCACGGTTGATTTTCCTTTTGGCAATTTAGATTTTGCTTTCAATTTAGTTCGTTGTATTTCGAACAAATTATATTCATAATTTAAAATACCATTTTCAACATATAGTGTAACTCCTCCGGCATAACCTGCCATTGCAAACAGAACTCCATTAGATTTTTCATTCGCATCTAAAACAATGGTCGATTGATTTGAATTATATCCTATTCTCGGGGACGCAAATTCTGGCAAACGGGTCATATCTCCGGAATAACTGAATTCAGTTGCCGGATTTGACTTTATGGCTTCAGGATGCAATAAAACATATAACCCGCCTCCAATAGGCATGTTTTTGTTGGCTACAGATTCTTCCATAAATAAAGTCTTTAATTCTTTAAGTTTCTCAGGATTTTTCTTTGCCAAATCGTTAGCCTGACTAAAGTCTTCATCGATATTATACAATTCCCAAACATCCTTCTCAGGAGTCCATTTATCAATACCGGGAGTTACTGTCATCCAAGGAACACGAGGGCCAAATGTGCTGGCGAACCAACCATCGTGGTAAATCCCACGGCTGGCCATAACATCAAAAAACTGAGTATGCTTCTGGTCTTTTGCTTTAGCATCATTAAAAGTGTAAACCATGCTAACCCCGTCGATCGGATCCTGATCATAACCGTTTACTTTTTTTGGTGCTTGTATATTCAACGCTTCATAAATAGTGGGTACAATATCATTTACATGATGAAATTGCGCATGGGGTGTTTTATTCGTTTTAATCTTCTTAGGCCAGGAGATTACCATAGGCTGGCGGGTACCTCCAAAATAACTTGCCAATAATTTTGTTCCTTTAAATGGTGTGGATCCAGCCCAAGCCCAGCCTGCATGATACATATTATCGGTTTTAGGGCTGCCTAAAGCATTTAAACCTCCAAGCTCGTCATTCAAAACTCTCAAATGATCTTCTATTTTTGTAGGGATCTGGTTTTGAGCCAGTAATTCACTAATTGTTCCATTTTGACCTTCTGAACTTGAACCATTATCTCCCCAGATATAGAAAATAAGTGTATTATCGGCAATACCCATTTTCTCCAGTTCATCAATGATTCGTCCTGCATTGTAATCTGTATGTTCAGCAAATCCGGCATACACTTCCATCAACCTTCTTTGAAAAGGTTTTTCACTGTCCGGAATATCACTCCAGGCTGCCATATTTGTGGGACGTTCTGTAAGTTTTGTGTTTTTCGGAATCCAGCCCAATTCTTTTTCTCTTTTAAAAACGCGTTTTCTATACTCATCCCATCCATCATCAAATTTACCTTTATATTTATCAGCCCATTTGCTGTGTACCTGATGTGGTCCATGGACTGCTCCGGGTGCCCAATACATAAAAAATGGCTTTTTTGGATCTATCGCTTTTTGATCATGTATCCATTGAATGGCATTATCAGCCAAATCATCGGTAAGATGATATCCTTCCTCCGGAGTTTTTGGAGCAGCAACAAAAGTTGTATTCTTAATCAGCGTAGGTTCATATTGGGATGTTTCTCCTGCTAAAAACCCGTAAAAGTATTCAAAACCATAGCCCGTTGGCCAAAAATCAAATGGTCCGACTTTAGTGGTTTCTAATGGAGGTGAATTATGCCATTTACCAAAAGCTGATGTACTGTATCCATAATCTTTTAAAACTTCGGCTACAGTGGCAGATGTTTTAGGAATAAGTCCACTAAATCCGTCCCAATCATTAGCCCATTCTGTAATCTGTCCCGATCCTACCCTAGTATGATTACGACCAGTCAGCAAAGAGGCGCGCGTTGGAGAACACATGGCAGTTGAATGAAATCTATTATATGCAATCCCATGATTTGCCAGTTTGGTAAGATTTGGAGTATTAACCTCCCCTCCAAAAGTATTAGCCAATCCTGGCCCGGCGTCATCAATTAAGATAATTATAATATTTGGTGCATCTGCGGAAAGATGTGATTTCTCAACTCGTCGTGTATGGAAAGATTCTGCCATACTTGGTCCGGCTTTACTTGCCGAAGGTGTTGCTGGAAACGGAAGTATTTCCTGTGCATTAACGCTATTAAATAACATTAGAATCAGCAATAATATTATGCCTCTTAAATTTGTAAAGTATTTCATAAAGTAGCGTTTAAGTTTATATATCGATGCATTATTTCTTTTTATATTTGATGTTTACTCCGCTAATTTTTCCATTAAAAGCAAAAGGTGCTTTATCAAAATAAGCTTCAGAAACCGGCGAACCCAAATCGGTTCCTATATCCAAACATTCATAAACTGTAAAACCAAGATTGACAAGAATAGGAACATTTCCGGATGCATATTCTTTACCATTAACAGTGATTTTTACATCTGCCGAATTTAAATGGGCATAATCTTTATGTTTAATAGTAGTCAAATCAATTACAATTTTATTTTTTCCTTCCTGGATTTTTGTTTTACCGCTAATAATAGTTCTTTTGATTTCCATCATATTAAACTCATAATATAAAATCCCATCTTTTATATAAATACTTAAACCTCCAGAATATCCACCCAATGCCAATAATACACCATTTGCATCTTTAGGTACATCAGCATCAATTGTGATGGTATTGGCTATAGTTGCAATTTTTGGCGCCACCACTTCAGGAAGCCTTGTCATTGTTCCCGTATAATTAAATTCGGTTGCAGGATTGATTGGAAGGGCTTCAGGGTGAAGTGCCAAATACAAACCGCCTCCAATTGGCAGATTATTATTTTTAGCTGATTCAATCAGAAAAAGTTCTTTCAGGGCATTTAATTTCTCTGGATTTTTGGAAGCTAAATCTGTTGCCTGAGAGAAATCTTCATCCAAATTATAAAGCTCCCATTTGTCTTTATCCGGAGTCCAGGCAGCCAAACCTGGTGTTATAGTAAGCCATGGAGTTCTAGGTCCAAACGTTGAAGCCATCCAGCCATCGTGATAAATCGCGCGGCTTCCCATAATATCGAAAAACTGTGTATGTTTTTGGTCTTTTACTTTACCGTCATTAAAAGAATACACCATACTGATACCGTCAAATGGATCCTGTGTAAAACCATTCACAACTGAAGGTGCTTTGATTCCAACTACTTCATAAATAGTTGGCACAACATCATTGACATGATGAAACTGTGCGTGAGGCGTTTTATCTGTTTTTATTTTTTTTGGCCATGAAACTGCCAGCGGCTGTCTGGTTCCTCCAAAATAAGCTCCTAAAAGTTTTGTTCCCTTAAAGGGAGTCGACCCTGCCCATGCCCAGCCTGCATGATACATATTATCTGCTTTTGGTGTTCCCAGCACATCTAAACCTCCAAGCTCATTTGCTGTTTTGATATGATCTTCTATTCTAGACGGAATTTGGTTTTGAGTTAAAAGCTCGCTGATGGAACCGTTAATTCCTTCTGCACTTGAACCATTATCACCCCAAATATAAAATACCAGCGTATTTTCTCTGATGCCCATTTTTTCTAGTTCATCAATTACACGGCCGGCATCATAATCTGCCTGCTCTGCAAATCCGGCAAAAACTTCCATTAATTTTCTTTGAAAAGGTTTCTCACTTTCAGGAATATCATTCCAGGCTGCCAAATTTGATGGACGTGGAGTAAGCTTTGTATTAGCAGGAATATACCCTAACTTCTTTTGCTTTTCAAAAACTCTTTCTCTGTACTTATCCCACCCGTCATCAAATTTACCTTTGTATTTATCAATCCATTGCTTTGGTACCTGATGAGGACCGTGAGCCGCTCCGGGTGCCCAATACATAAGGAAAGGCTTTTCGGGATGAATTGCCTGATGATTCTGAATCCATTCAATTGCATTATCAGCCAAATCATCTGAAAGACTGTATCCTTCTTCTGCCGTTTTAGGTGTTTTTACAAAAGTTGTATTTTTAACCAGTGTAGGTTCATACTGAGAGGTTTCTCCACTCAAAAATCCGTAAAAGTATTCAAAACCATATCCTGTTGGCCAGTAATCAAAAGGGCCGGCCTGACTTGTTTGGGCTCCTGGGGTATTGTGCCATTTCCCAAATGCAGAAGTACTGTAACCGTATTGTTTTAAAACTTCAGCAACTGTAGCTGATGTTTTAGGAATAACACCACTAAATCCGTCCCAGTCATTGGCCAGTTCCGTAATTTGACCGTTTCCAATTCTAGTGTGATTTCGCCCTGTAAGTAATGATGAACGTGTTGGTGAACACATAGCAGTAGAATGAAATCTATTGTACGACACTCCATTGTTTGCTATCTTAGTAAGGTTTGGCGTATGTACTTCTCCTCCATATGTATCTGGCAGACCCGGACCTGCATCATCAATTAATATAATTAAAATATTAGGTGCATCTTTAGCAAGATGCGATTGCACTATCCTATTTTTGTAAACAGATTCATCAATTGTTCGTCCGGCCTGACTTGCTGTGGGCGTTAGCGGAAAAGGTAAAACCTCTTGAGCATTAACAATAAAAACATTGAAAGAAAACAATAATAGAAAAATTTTGATATGTACTTTCATAAGGATTTAGTTTTGATTATATTAATTTGGAAAACAAGTCTTGCAGGTGGGGATTGTAAAAAAAAAAATAATAAATGTACGATTAAAATTAATATACAAAACATTAATATGTTGCATTTTACAAAACAAACATAAAAATTTTACTACAGATAAATTTTACAACCATAAAAGTAAAACAAACCTTATTTCAGATATTTTTTTCGCCTCAGATTGTTGCCAATATTTATCATTATTGGCAAATCTAATAAAGGTGCTGATTATTATTTTTTCACTAAATTTGAGAAAGTACCATTTTTGCAGATCAAACTTCTCATAACAGATTCATATGATTTCAATATTTTCAGCCTGTGTAGCGGTAGTAATTATCATTTGCTTTTTAGTCTCCATTTTACTAATTGGATATTCCCAAAAAACAAAGAAATATAATATTCTACTTTCTCTGTTTTTTCTCTTATTATCCTATCCGTGTTTTATATTATTTTTAATCAACACAGGCTTTCTTAAGTATTTACCACATGTTTACAGAACTGGTATTATAGCACACCTTCTATATATGCCTGCCTCTTATCTTTACATTAGATCTGTTGTGACCAATAAAGGATTAAACAAAATGGATTTCATCCATCTTATTCCGGCTTTGATTTATGTTATTGACTATTTCCCTTTTTTTTGGCTCCCGGGATCTGAAAAGATAGCTTTTATGCATTCCAGCCAATTGAGTAAAATGGTTTTATTTTTTTATGAAAGCAGATTTTTTATTCCTGGCTTTTATATTGTCTTTAAGTATCTTTTAGCTTTTATTTATTGGATATACCAATGTGTGCTTCTCATACGATTGTTTCGAGTAAAGAACTCCGACTTTAAAAAAGAAAACGGAGTCTGGCTGAAGTGGCTTACTATCTTTGTTCTTTCACAAGTTTTTCTATTTCTGCCTTCAATGAAAATTTTAAAACCCGGATACGGAGATGATGAACTTACAGTATTTTTATTTATTGGAGGTTTTACCGGATTAACAGCTGTTTTTCTCTTTTTATTTCCTCAAATATTGTATGGCATTAAAGGAATTGTGCTTATAGATAAAGAACTTTCAATTCCTAAAATCACAGATAATTCATCCTCTCTTTCATTAGAAGCGAATCAACAGCAATCTGCTGTTTATCGTTATTTATCTCAATCAAAAATGGAAGAAATTTCATTGAGAATTCAAACACATATTACCCTGCAGCAATCATTTTTAGACAGACAATATACATTACAACAATTAGCAGCAGAACTTAATATTCCGGCACAATATCTTTCCGCTGTTATAAATGAATGTAAAAAAGTAAATTTTAACGATTTCATCAATACCTATAGAATAAAATATTGTTTGGAGTTATTAAATAAAAATGATCATCGAAATCAAACACTTGAAGCAATTGCAAATGAAAGTGGTTTTAACAATAGAAATACATTTACTATTGCATTTAAAAAAGTATTAGGGCAGACACCTTCTGCTTACATTAAAATTATAAATAACTTCAATGATATTTGATTACAATTTTGGTTAATTATTATTTTAGAGTGAGATAATCATTATTTTTCTTCCAATGGCTTATTTTGTCCTTCTTTGGAGTGTCAGGTACAGCGATCAAACACTTAATAGCAATTTTAACGTTTTCAAAATTAAAAATGAAATATTTGATAATTAGATGAATGTTAAAAAACATCCTTAAGCTTTGAGATAGTAGATGTTTTTTTAATCTTTTAATTTGCGGCTTTGCAGAAAATATGGTGTGAAAGGTTAATTCTACTAAATGAACCACCTCTATAGTACCGAATAAAAAAAACTTTATTTCGATTTTTCATTATCATTTACATTCTACCGAGTTTCATACGCTTTTTTCATAAGTTTTTTAGTTTCTTTATCACTATTAATATACATATACTCCCAAGCTTTTCTTATCCTATCATTTTGAATTTGTCGCATTTCAATTTCTTTGCTATTATCACTATAATGTATGCCCCAGCTGTAAAGACTGTTTAAGGCTATCATTATAGCAAGCCATAAAAACCATCTTCCAAAAACAATTTTATAAAACAGTTTTGCATCATGTTCCGGAAATAACAAAATCTGAAATTTCCTTATGATACTTTTCGGCTGCCTTCCAATCATAAATTTAATATCTAGAAAGCCTTTTCGCAGGATAGCCTCCATTGGTTTAATATCCAATTGTTCTGAAACATTTTTTTCTGTTCTATGTTCCTTTTTAAACACATCGATTTTATTCTCTATGTTTTTAACTGCAGTAATAAGCACCTGAATTTGGTGATTGTTTGTTTTCTGTTCCAGTGCAAATTCCTCCAGTACTAAATGCAATGTCTCACTTTCTATATGACCCTTTTTTTCTGTATTTGAATTTGTTTCCATATTTTTATATTTTTATATCATCTCCTTAATGCTGATTTCTTCTTTTTCTTTTGTGGAATTCTTTGTAATTCAGGATCAATATAATCCGGCTCATATTCAGAATTCATTAATTGTCCTATAACTCCTAAAACTTCTTTAACAACTACTGATCTATCTAAACTATAGCCTTGATTTTCTTCGTTTTGTTTTTCAGTGTTAAAAGAATTAGATATTGACTGACTATCTCTGTCATGATTTTTTTCTTCACCAATATTTTTCATGGCATACTGTTGTTTCTGATGTAATATCTTTTCAATTTTTGTCAAAGAAAAACCAACTTCGCTCCCCTTTATTTTTACTTTTTTATCATCTATAAAAGAAATCCCCCTGCCTTTAAGAACTTTATATCCCAACTCCTTCATTTGTCTTTCAAATCCTAGATAAGAGTTGGCATACTTTAATGTCTGTCGGATATCTACTTTTAGTTTTTCTTTTCTACTATCGTGGCGAGGCAGTAACCTGTCTTTAGCAAATAGAAATGCTCTTGGGCTTAATACTTCTTGAAGACCATATTTCTTTTCAAGACAACGACAAAGTTCAGCCATGCGTTTATAGCTATTACTATCATTGGCAACCTTACCATCAAAGCCAACTCGATTGGCTGCAATATGTATATGCTGCTCTTTGGTATCCCTATGTAGCACACAAATGTACTGGTTGTCTGCTATACCAAACTCCTTGGCACATTCTCTTCCAACTTCTCTCAATTGTTCTTTGGTTAATGTATCTTCCGGAGCTAAACGTAAGGTCAGATGCAACATTGGTTTTTCAACACGCCTGCTTAATCTTCGAACATCTTTAAACTGCTGTGTAAGCTCATACTTGTTACCGAAGCATTTATTATATTCTAATACTTCTGCTCGGTCTTTATGCTGCAAACGGTCTTGCAGTGCAAGTGCAAGTTTTTTCTCTTCAGACAATTCTATTTTATCTTCCAAACAGTAGCTAATACAATGATAAAAAGAGCTGCCTATACTTACACGACCTATCATGACATAAAGTTTTTAATTTGAACAGCAAGATCTTTAACCCGACCTGACTGTACTTTTAATTCTGCTCGTTCAAGCGGACTTAATTCATCGTTGCTATTTCTCTTTTTGGCTATCTGATTAAGGTTGGCTGCCAGGTGATTAAGCACTCCGGTAAAGCTTAGAATTTCTTTCGGAAGGGCTTTATTCCTATAATCAATCTTTGCTTTGAGTCCAATTTCACGAAGGTATTCGGAAACGCTAAGATTCGATTTTTTAGCTTTGGATTCAATTATTTTACGCTCATAGAGCGTACATTTCATTGCCATCAGCTGATCTCTTTTTACAGCCTTTTTGGGTCTTCCTCCTCTGTTCTTTTTTATTTCTTTCTCTTCCATTGTCTCTTATCATTTATTTTTTGAATGCAGATGCATGAAAAAAATCCCTCTCAACGAATGCGGCAGCATGAGGGGAGCCAGCGTTTTGGTTTTACCAAAACATAGCTGGCTACCACTCGGACGTCATATAGATCTCCTAAAACTATGACCTCGTTTAACTTGCGGTTCCTGGTTTAACCATTCGTTTAAATCTTTCTTTTGCTCATATAAAAAACTTTGGTCGGTATATTTTGCAGTATCACTTTGTAGAGCTTCACTAGTACATTTTATGCCCCCTGTATCTCTGTCTAAATAAAGATCGACTCTCTCGTGTCTTTCCATTAATTGTAGAGACTTCTTAAAAAAAGACAGGGAATTTAGTATCAGGAAATTTGTTTGTAGGTTAACTGATTTTTGATTCATCATTATATAAGAGAGGTAGTCAAAAAAGCCTTCAAAAACGACTACTGATTTTGCTTGGGCATCTATGAAAGTGATATCTTTTGGTGAGCTGCTACCTTTAAAATTTTCACTACGTAATTCATATCCTCCTGAAATATTCAGAAATCCAATAGCAGTATGCTTTCGATTATTTAAACAAAAATCAACCTCTTTACAATGTTGTCTTGCGATCTCTTGTGAAATGCTTCGTTTATCTAAATAAGCCATCAACAACTTATTTTCCAATGTCCGTACATCACCAATGATAATTTTATCAGGGGGATTATCTTTCTTTTCATTTGCAATTCTTAGATTTGAAGACTGTTGATTATCATTTTTAAGTGATAAACTTATACCGGAGGAAATGCTATTACCTTTTAAAAGTTGTAAAAATTCAGAAACACTACATCTAAAATATTCAATCCCAAAATCAACTACATTTCCTCCCTTGCCTAATCCATGGTCATACCAACAATTTAATTTCTGATTCACTTTAAAAGAAGGTGTGTTTTCATTTCGAAATGGCGATAGATACCAATAATCCTGATTTTTTATTTTTGATGGCTCATGTCCTAATGTTTCCAGATAATTGACCAAATCAATTTGATTTGCACTTTTACAATTGAACTTTTCCATAATTGTTTTTTTAATAAATCTTCTATTTGATTTTGAACAAGCTGTTCATTTGCTAATGAAAAAGAAAGAACTATAATTTTTTCTTTTTTTGATGTTTTGATGTAAATACCACGTAACCCATTGATTACCTTAAGATTGAACTGCATCAATAGTTGCATCAGTGCATCACTTTATTTTTGTCCTGCATCAGTTTTGCATCAAAAAAGATTGTTTTTTAGTTTGATGCAAGCTTTGATGCAGATCTGTTTAGCTCAATTACAAGACTTTATACTAATTTTGCATCAAAGCATCAAATATTTTATAAAACAAAATCTTTTTAATTGTATAGAAACGTCCTCTTCGATCTACTTTTACAAATTCACCATGCGACAATAATTCAACTCCGCAATAAGACTTTGTATTATCTTCTGGTGTAAAACCCCATCGTTTGAGAATATTTCTTATTTCATTAGCAGAAATATTTATTCTGTTATTTTGCTTCCTCAGTAGAATAAAAATATCATTAGGAGCTAATTTCAACTCATCCTCTTCCATTTTCTCAAAACATTCATGTATCAATTCAAGAATAAGTATTTCTTCTTTATTTCGATTTACAAGCTTTAATAAGGAGGCTGTCATAATCTGCTCGGGTTTAAACCACATTCTTGTTTTTTGCTCGGAAAAAAAATTTCTCATTTGCAGGTACTTTAAGAAATACGGAATTTCTTTGTTCAGTTTTTTAAGAAAAAATACATCTTCTGTATTTATAGTACGTATTTTACGAATCCAAAAACGGATTTCTTCTTCATCTATTTGAATAAAATTATCTTCATTATTAGAACAAAGAATAAATTTTGCAAAGAATTCAATTTCTTGTCGATCCTTTCCTTTTGCTTCTATTTTATCTTTGTCAGTTGTAGAAAGGTATTTTAAACGTTCTGTAATTTCTTTTTTATCAAAAAACACTTCATCAATAGCTACAAGTAACATACTTGCCCAATCAGAATTAAACTGTGAACCAAACGAATCGCCTTTTATGTAAGTCATATTCATTCCAAAAATTGCCTTCAACCACTTTATAAAAGAGCTTTTTCCTGTCGATCGTTCTTTGCTTACTAAGCAAAGAATTGGCAATGTTTGAGTAGGCTTTTCATATAAAAGTTTTATATAGTCTAAGCCTAACTCTCTTTGGTCTCCAAAAACATGTTGAATAAATTGCAATGAATTTGGAATCAATTTTTCGAGTTCATGAATTGAAAAATCCTTAGCTATTGGTTGGTTAGGCAGTTCATTATAGGTATTATAGAAATCATCTACAATTTGCTCATAACCAAAATGATTAGGAATACAGCAAAATCCATCTAGTTTGGATATATCGTTTAAAAACGATTTTCCGTGATCTGAAATGATTGTTTCACGATTCCAGCGCACCATTACTTTTACTTTATCGCCAGATATTAAAGGTTTATCTATAATTTTGAAATAGGAAGTTCCTACTCTGATATAAGGAATATCTAAGTCCATAAGATTCAAATTATCATCCTTACAATCTTGTCATAAGAATTTGATTAAAAAATAAAAGATTTTTATGCGTTCATTTTGCAGAAGTTGAACGCCTTATTTTCTCCACAAAGCAGCATTTGTGTTTTCAAGATCTTCAGTAGTACTAATGATCTCTCCGTTTAAATAATCAAGAAGATCTGCTTTTCTAAAATAGATTTTCTTCTGACCTTTTTTCTTGGAATATCTAATCTTTCGTTGGTGGGTAAGCTGATAAATGTATTTGACCTCTATTGATAAAAACTCGGCAGCTTCTTCAGAGGAATAAACATCTTTACTATTTAAAGATAGTTTCATTAATGCCTTTTTAATAAACGCATCTTGTTTCTTTGCTAGTTCCATTACGATCAATTCCAATCGATCAATTTTGGAAGTAAAATTACTTGCATCCATATTTCTAATTTTTAAATTATGAAACAAGTTTACGCAGGTTTGGCTATGTAAAAAATCGTGTAAAAACAATTTACATATTTAAAATAACTAATAATAATAAATTCTCAAACAGAACAAATCACTTTAGCTTATTTTATCTTTAAAAAACATATTTGAGTAATCAAATTTTACATAGCGATCAAGGCAATTTTTCAAATAATCGTGTAAAATCATTAAGGTGTAAAATTTTATCTCCATCATTTATTCTAATATATTTATTAAAAAAATCAATAATTTTGGTGTTTGTTTTATCTTTAATATGTGAATTCCAATTTTTTTGAATATTGAAAAGTGATGTCAATATTTCAATTATGTTCTGTTTTGAATTTCTTTTATTATTTATTCTTATTGAAATTGATCCTTCTTTTATTTCCATTCCATTGCATAACTTATAAAGATTTTCAATTGAAGAACTATCTCGAAAAATATTAATATACTTCTCTATTATTAGATCAAACTCTCTTTGATGAATCTGCTTAATAATATCTCCATTGGTCAAATTTATGGCATCTTTAAAATTCACACCATTCTGATTCATTGATCCAATTACATCACTTTCTTCAAAAACAACTTCCTTTTGTTTAAATATTTCGCTTGGGTTTTCAAGACAATCTTTTACTATTTTAAAAATACTCCTAGGTGTTTTTATTTCAAACATATAAAACAATAGAAACTGGGTAAAAACAAGTAAAAAGAGGTTTAATAAGATTTTGTAAGTTTCTGAAACACTCAAAACTTCTTTACCAAGAATGACTCCTAATAAAAATGATAAAAGGAAAATTAGAAGCAAGATCAACAACCTACTTTTATTAATTCCTACATAATATCTAAATTTCTCTTCAAAATATAAATTTACAAATAGAGGTTTAACTATGAAAAACAATCTAAAAAGCAGATATACAGGAACAACAATTCTCGCAAAAATCAGAATAAATGACAAGATGTAGATATAAATGGTCATATTATAATTAATTAAGTTATATAAAAGTAAACAAAACTAATTGATTATAAAACAATTGATGTTCGTCAAATGCTCGTCATATGAAAATAAAAAAGCCTTTACATCACTGTAAAGGCTTGATTTTATTAGTGGTCCCACCTGGGCTCGAACCAGGGACCACCTGATTATGAGTCAGGTGCTCTAACCAGCTGAGCTATAGGACCGGTTTAGAGGATGCAATATTACTACTATTTTTCATTCACTCCAAATATTTTAAGACATCATTTGAATTTTATTTTAAATCTTTTTTTGAATCTCAAAAACGAAATTGATTTTCAACATCTTATTTAAAAATTAAAATGACATTTTTTTATTTAATTTCTTGGCAAAGCTCCACCAAAACTCCATTTGTGTTCTTTGGATGCAGAAAAACAACCAATTTATTGTCGGCTCCTTGCTTCGGAACTTCGTTAATCAAGACAAAACCTTCGTTTTTTAAACGTGCAATTTCAGCTTCGATATCATCAACATCAAATGCAATATGATGAATGCCTTCTCCTTTTTTCTCCAGAAATTTAGCAATCGGACTTTCAGTATTTGTTGCTACCAAGAGTTCGATTTTATTATTTCCGGTTTGAAAAAAAGAAGTTAATACGCCTTCGCTTTCTACTGCTTCCATTTTATAAGACGGAACGCCAAGCATTTTTTCGAACAAAACATTCGCATCATCCATGTTTTTTACAGCAATCCCGATATGTTCTATTTTGTTTACCATTACTTCAATTATTGATTTATATATGTATTAAAATAACCGCATTCTGCAATTACATCCTGATAGTATTTGGTGTCAGAATAATCTTTTCTTAAAGCTTTGAATGAATTCCAGGCAATAAAATTAACTTTATCATCTTGAATTTCCCAATAGCTGTTTACGTTATTGTATTTTTTATTGTAATATTCATTTCTTTCACATTTTGAAATCAGATACAAACATTTTGCTTTTTGCTCTTTGTTTGATGCTGCTTCAAAAGCTTTTTGATAATACATTTTCGAAACCGAATTATTTGTAATCATTTCTTTCATTGTATTTCTAAATGAATATGGACTAGAACCATAACCTACAATGTTGTTTTCATAAAAAGTTCTTCCGTTTCCAAAATGAGAAATATTATAAAACGCATTTCCTAGCAAAAGACTATTCGTGTAAACATCTTCTTTCTGCGCCAATTTATCCTGCATTTCTTTTATTGTAGTCAAGAAATCCATAAAAATATATTTTCTTTTCTGATACGCCGCGTGATCACAATCATGACAGTCTTTTATACTTCCGTTAAACGGATTTCCTAAGAATTTATAATATTGAACCGAATCAGTTTGTTTCATAAACTCGATTGCTTCTGGAATTTTGTTTTTAAATGTCGCCTGAACTGCTTGAAAATTATTTATATCTTTTAGTTTCAAACTATAAATTCCTGCGCCAATATTTTCTATTTCAGTTTTATTTGGTTTTGCCAAAAATGTTTTAATTCCCAATAATTTCTTCTCATCATCATAAAACGAATTTCCATCATTCCAATAACTATAACGAGATTCACCAAAAATTTCAGCCATAACCAAATTGCCGCTTTCTTTACAAAGATTTGACAAATAACTTCTGCTCCATGATGAAGCATTCTGATAACGAAATTCTTGTCCTTTATAATTTTTAGGAAGTTCATAATACAGCCAATTCAAATCGGCTAGAATTGTTTTTTCGTTTTTATCAGTCAGCTTATCTATTTTGCTCAAATTATTTACAAAACGCAATAATCGAATTTGATATTTAGCCAATTCTGTTTTTGGAAGTGTTTTTTCAGCTTTCGTATAATTCTTATCCGCATTAGCATAATCGCCTTTTAGCGTTTGAAGATATCCAATTGCAAGATCCCATAAGTATGGTTTTTCGGTATTTCCAGCAGCAGAAATTTTTGCAATTAAATCAACTGCACTATTGTCAACTTTTGCTTTGTTTTCATTTTTATTCTCTGCAACAGTCTGCGGTGTTGGCGGCTTGCTATAATCTCCGCTGCTCACCTGAAATGAATTGTTTATTTTTTGCTCTAGCGAATTAACCAATCTCGTTCCTAGATAATTTAAATGTTCACTTTTCGGATCTAACTCGTAGATTTTTTCAATCGCCTGTTTTTCATCTTTATAATATCCGTGAATTGCCCAAAGCGCTGCTTTTTCTTTATTGTTTTTTGCCATGGCTAAAGCCTTAGTCCAATCAGATTCGCTTTTTGGTTTGAAACTATAAGCCGTAACCACTCTTAATTCTGGACATTTGTCAAAAACCTGAGCGTATAAATAATTTGAAGTCGCGTATTTTTTCTGCTTATAATTTATTCCGGCAACATACGCCAAAGCACGATAATACAAAGTATTCTTGGCAACAGAACTTTCGGTTTTGTTAAAAAAGTCAATTGCTTTTTGTTTGTCATTACTATAAAAACGCGCCTTCATAGTGAGGAACCAATATCTGTTTTTTAAAAACGGATCAGACAAAGTATTGTATACATTTTCGATTGATTGAATCATTTTGGCATCATTGAAAGTTTTTGCCACAACAGGATCATAACTCCAATAATCTTCGCCAATTGAAACGGTTTCTATTTTTTGAGCCAAATACAAAAATTCAACAAAGTTTTTTACTTTCTCATCTTTCAAATTCAGCTTTTTGCCCCATTTTTGAGAGCTTTTGTTTTCTTTTTTTGTTTTATAAAAAACGTGCAGATCCGTTATTTCTTCTTTGTTTTTAATCGTATTTTTTTCATCAGAATAATATCTCGGCTTTTCATCTCCAATTAAAAAATAATTGACTGTTGTTGTATCGACTTTTCCTTTAAGATAATCTGCCCAATCTGATTTTATATTTTTATTGAAACGCGAATTATGCTGGGTATCAAAACCAATTCCGTAGAAAATTCCACCCGATAAAAACAGAGGAGAGTATGATTTGTCGGCAAAAGTTTCTGGAGTAAAGTTTGAATTATAAGCACCAAAATAATCCCAATCTCCATCTGCACAGGCATAAATTATTCCACAGGCAAAAAGGAATGCGGCACTAAAACCAAGAAACAACTTGCTTAAAAATATTCTTTTCATAATTATTTAAATTGAATTCGTCTAAATCGTAAAATATAATTTCGTTTGGCTTTTCGATAAGATTGTCTTGCAAATCTTCTGCCATTTCTTTTAAATCTTCTGCTTTAATTTCTTCTATTTTCAAAAGATCATTTTCTTCATAAAAAATACCATTTTTATAATTGGAATGTTTTACTCTGAAAAAAACCGGACTTGTTTTTTCAAAATTGGAATCTTTCTCTAATGTTGAAATGCTCATTTTAGAACGAAGTCCAATCACTTTATTGTCTCTAATATGAACTCCCCAAGAATAAATCGAGAATGCAAAATCAAGATGCAGCGGATATTTCTTCAAACTTTTCAGATATCGCTCTGCCACTTTCTGATCGTAAATAGAATTTAGCGAATCTGGCGCAATCGAACCCATATTGTAATACATCAGAACTCCAGAATCTACATTTGGGATTTTTGTTTTTTTGAAGTATTTCACCTGATGCAGTCGAATGGTCGCTGAAAGTTTCTTTTTTGAAAGTTTTTTAAAAACCTCGATAAACTTCAAATAATTCTCTTTGCTATTCAGTGTCCAATCGCAGTCAATTTGAATTTCCCGACAATCAATTTTGTTTTTGGAATTGATTTGTTCTATAAAATCAAAAGTTTTTTGAGCCAGATTTTCTACATCGAGACTGGGTTGCAACATGATTTTATTTTGAATGAAAACCACAGGAACGATTGTATATCCTTTTGGATTTTGTTCGAATCGAACAGGACTTATGGGAATTGGAAGATTTGATTCTGGATGAAGTCCAATATCAAAATACCTAACATAAAGTTTTTGAACATCATTCTCATCCAAAGCCTCTTTCTCTATTTTTGAAAATTTGAACATCGTTTTCCAATAGTAAAAGGAGATTAAGGGTTTTTCGTTTTTAGTGCATGATAACATTAAAAAGAGAAACAAAACTGGAAAAAATCGTTTGAACAAAACTTAGAAAATTACATTTTAATTCAAAAGTAAGAAATTATATCATTTTAAAATGTTCGAAAGACCATATTTTTAAAAGATTCGCAAAATTCCAAATCCTAATAAATGGCTAAAAAATTTCAATTAAAGCAAATATAATCGTTATTTTGTGCAATCAAATTGAAAAACCGTTATGTTGAAAAACACTCTTAAATACATTGCTTTTATAATTTTAATATCAATGATAAGCTGCGCCAAAAGAGGCAGCATTACCGGCGGTTTAAAAGATACGTTACCCCCTGTTTTAACATCTAGCTTTCCAAAAAATTTCACAACTGATTTTAAAGGAAATACGATCACGTTAAATTTTGACGAATATGTCAAACTTAAAAACACCAATAAACAGCTGATCATTTCTCCCCCTTTAAAAAATGAGCCATTAATTACGCCTACCAATGTCAGCAAATTTATAAAAATAGAACTTCGAGATACTTTGTTGCCAAACACCACTTATAGCCTAAATTTTGGACAAGCAATTCAGGATAATAACGAGGGGAATGCTTTAAATCAGTTTAAATACATTTTCTCAACAGGATCACATATTGATTCGCTTAAATTGAACGGAAGAATTAAAGATGCTTACGGAAAATATGTTGACAATTTTGTTTCTGTAATGCTATATGAAGTAAATGACAAATTTAAAGATTCTACGATTTACAAAGAATTTCCACGCTATATTACCAACACTTTGGATAGTATGCGTACTTTTCAATTTGAAAATTTGAAAGAGGGAAAATATCTTCTGGTTGCTTTAAAAGATAAAGGATCAAACAATAAATTTAATCCGAAAGATGACAAAATCGGGTTTTTAAAAAACTACATCACAGTTCCGACGGATACTGTTTATGAGTTAGAATTGTTTAAAGAAACGCTTCCTCTAAAAGCTTTCAAACCTATTCAAGCTTCTGGAAACCGCTTGTATCTTCCGTATGAAGGGAAACAGAATTTCAAGAATTCAAAACCAAAAATTACCCTAAAAAATGGTAACGAGGTTTTGGAAACTATTGTCACACAATTTCCTAAAAAAGATTCGCTTCAAGTCTGGTACAAACCTGTTAAAGCCGATTCGTTATCTATGGAAGTTGAAAAAGGAGACTATAAGAAAAGATTTTCTTTTAAAATTAAAGCTTTAAAAAAAGACACTTTAAATATTAAAGCGATACAAAATGGCCAGCTTAATTTTAGAGAGCGTTTTACATTGGAAAGTGAAACTCCTTTGGTAAAATTTGATAAATCTAAAATCACATTGGTTAATAAAGATTCTGTTGCTGTTCCTTATACCACAGAATACGACGAATTTGACCAGAAACTGTATATAGATTTCAAAAAAGAACCTTTGGATAAGTATAATTTCACTTTCCTTCCAGGTGCTTTGACCGATTTCTACGAAAAAACAAACGATACTTTATCGTATAAACTCGCTACTAAAGAATATGCTGATTACGGAAATATTATATTGAACCTGAAAAATGTAAAACGTTTTCCTATTATTGTTGAACTGACCAATAAAAAAGGAGACGTTGTTTTGGCTGAAGGATATTCTGAAGGTGCAACTACATTAGAATTCAATTTATTGCAACCAGATGTTTTCACGGTTCGTATTATTTATGATGACAATAAAAACAAACAATACGATACCGGTAGCTTCTTAGAAAAAAGGTATCCCGAAGAAGTTTTTTACAATCAGGAAGAATTTGATGTCCGCGCCAATTGGGATCGGAACGAAACTATTGACCTGAGCATTCCTTTTAATCCAGAAGTTGAGAAAAAACAGGACGATAAAAAGAGAAAAGACGCAGAAAAGAAACGGAAAGCTTTTTAAAACTTGATATCAAACTGATCTCTATCGCTTAAAAAATCTAACTTTTTACGCGTTTCATGCATGGTGTTTTTGTCTAATTCTACGACAAAGACACCATTTTTTTCTTGTGGCTCTAAAATATAATTCCCTAAGAAATCTATCGCTTGTGAATGACCAATGTGTTCAAAATTATGAGCATCCTTCCCTATCCTGTTTACCCCAATTACATAGGAAAGATTTTCTATTGCCCGGGCCTTTATCAAAGCATCCCAAGCATTAGTGCGCACTTTTGGCCAATTGGCCACATACAGAATCAGGTCGTAGTTTTCTGCATTTCGCACAAAAACAGGAAATCTCAAATCATAACAAACCTGAAGGCATATTTTCCAGTCTAAATACTCTACAATTACTTTTCGGTTTCCACGCGTATACACTTTGTCTTCGCCTGCAAGAGAAAAGGAATGCCTTTTATCGTAATATTGAATTTCGCCTGACGGAAAAACAAAAATCATACGATTATAATACTTTCCATTTTCGACAATAACTACACTTCCAGTAATTGCTGTATTTTTTTGTTTCGCTTTAAACTTCATCCATCCAATCGTTTCACCTTGCATGGTTTCAGCAACCTCAGAAGCATTCATGGTAAATCCGGTCGAAAACATTTCAGGAAGTACAATCAAATTTACTTCCGAATCAATTTCATTAATTTTTGAATCGAAATTTTCACGGTTTTTACTGGCATTCTGCCAAAAAAGATCGGTTTGGATTAAAGCTATTTTCATCTCATTTTATTTTTCTATAAAGGTAGAAAACACAAGACATTCTTATTTATCACTCAATAACTTTAACAATACAATGCAAAAAAAACGCAGTTTTTGCAAAAAAAATGCGAAGTGTAAAAATATTTTATATATTTGAAATTACAACCACAATTATAACTAACTAAAATACAACCACAAACCATGAGCATTCTTATACTCACTGCGTGCATTATTTTTTTGATTTTACAGATTGCCTGGTTTAAAATAAATCCATTTTTAGCATTTATTGTCACCTCTCTATTGGCCGCTCTTTTATTAGGGTTACCTGTTGAAACTATTTCACCTGTTTTGCAAAAAGGCCTTGGCGAAATGCTCGGTTCAATTACTTTAATTATTGTTTTTGGAACCTGCATTGGTAAACTCGCCGTTTCATCTGGTGCAGCAAAAGTGATTGCCAAAACGGTTATGAATTGGACAGGCAGAAAATATGTTCGTTTGGGTTTAATGATTACTGGATTTATTATTGGAATTCCGCTTTTCTACAGCGTAGGTTTTGTTCTTTTAGTTCCACTAATTTTTTCGGTTGCACATCAATTTAAATTATCTAAAGTATATTTGGGAATTCCAATGCTGGCTTCACTTTCTGTAGCGCACGGATTTCTACCTCCGCATCCTTCCCCAATGGCATTGAGCAGCATTTTGAAAGCTGATATTGGATTGGTTTTAATTTACGGAATCATAATCGCTATTCCGACTATTTTAATTGCTGGACTTTGGTTTTCAACACGCTTTAAAAACATCAAAACCGAATCGGATCATGAAATTTTAAATGTTGAGGAAATTACAAACGAAGGGAAATTGCCAACTTTTAGTCTGAGTTTATTTTCTGCACTATTTCCCGTTTTTGGATTAACAATTACTTCTTTACTTCCGTTGATTTCAAATAATGAAAAACTAATTGCTATCTGTAAAATTATTGGTGATCCAAGTATAATTATGTTGCTATCACTGCTTCTTTGCACTTATACATTGGGAATTAGGATGAACCGCAGTGTTTCATCTGTCATGGACGATTACACACAAGCTATAAAAGATGTTGCGCTAATTGTTTTAATTGTTGGAGGTGCGGGCTGTTTAAAAGAAGTCATGATTGTAAGCGGTGTAAACGAAACCATTGTTGATACTTTAAACCAAGTTAATATACACCCATTTTTATTAGCGTGGATTATGGCTGCAATAATTCGTGTTTGCGTTGGTTCTGCAACCGCTGCAGGTCTAATGACTGCCAGCGTTTTGTTACCTTTACTACAATCAAACAATTTAGACCCTAATCTCTTTGTACTTTCTGTAGGAGCCGGAAGTTTAATGTGTTCACATGTTAACGATCCGAGTTTTTGGATGTTCAAAGAATATTTTAATATCAGTCTAAAAGATACTTTTAAATCCTGGACCGTAATGGAATCGCTGGTTTCTGTCTTGGGAATTATATTTATATTTATTTTAAACGCTTTAATACATTAAAATCATGAGTTTAAATCCACAAGAAAAATTCGAAAGTCTAGGTTTGTCATTGCCTCCAGCTCCACAGCCTTTGGGCATTTACAAGCCCTATTTGGTAGACGGAAAATATTTATACTTATCTGGTCATGGCCCTGTTCAAGATGATAAATCTTTAATTATCGGGCGCATTGGAGAAGATATGGATATTGAAGCTGGAAAGCTGGCCGCTAGACAGGTTGGATTGACTATGCTTTCTACCATTGTAACCAATTTTGGAAGTTTAAGCAAAGTAAAAAGAGTCATCAAAGTTTTAGGAATGGTAAACTGTACTTCTGATTTCTTAAAACATCCTTATGTAATAAACGGCTGCAGCGAATTATTTGCAGAAGTCTGGGGACAAGAAAACGGAATCGGCGTTAGAAGTGCTGTCGGATTTGGGTCGCTTCCTGATAATATTCCAGTTGAAGTTGAAGCGCTTTTTGAATTGTATTAATTTTTTTTTAAACACATAGAAACATAAGCTTTATTTAATTTCACATTGAAAGTCAAAACAAATGACTAGTCATTTTCACATAGACTATATTTATTAATGTAAAGTGAAATGCCTTTCACCAGCATCTAAAATCTATGCCCCTATGTGTTTAAAAAATTATGTTCACCATAATATCAACCAGCTAAAGAACAAGAACCATGCAAAAGAACTGGTGGAAAATCAATTCCGAAACACTTATCGACACTCCGTTTTTAGCAGTTTACGAAGATCGCGTAAGACAAAATATTGAACGGCTTATTTCTTACGTCAAAGGTGATACTCAGCGATTGCGTCCACACATAAAAACACATAAAAATGCCGAGATTTTAGAGCTTTTCAAAATTTATAATATCAAAAAAGTAAAATGTGCGACAATTGCCGAAGCTGAATTGGCTGCCAATCAAAATGTAGAAGATATTCTTTTGGCATATCAGCCTGTTGGTCTAAAAGCTGAAAGATGGATTTCGCTAATTAAAAAATTCTCTGAAATTAATTTTTCAACCATTGTAGACAATTTGAAAACAGCTTCTGATTTAAATGAAATTGCTAAAAGAAATAATCTAACTCTTTCTGTTTATTTGGATTTAAATACAGGAATGAATCGAACAGGGTTTTCTATTTCTGAAGATTGGCAAGGATTAATTCAGGAGATTTTAAAATTGGAAAATCTTCATTTGAGAGGCATACATATTTATGACGGACATATAAAAGGAAGTATAGAAGAACGAAATGTAGAAGCTTCGAAAACATTTGATCAAATTATCAGTCAAGTTGAAAACATCAATTATGATTTGAAAATTGTTGCAGGAGGTTCTAATACTTTCCCTTTTTATGCCAAACAGGAAAATGTAGAATGCAGTCCAGGAACTTTTGTTTTTTGGGATTCTAATTATCAGACTCATCTTCCCGAACAAGATTTTAAACCTGCATTGGCGATTGTTGGGACTATTATTTCTAAACCGACAAAAAATAGTTTTTGTGTCGATATTGGTTATAAAGCCGTTTCATCTGAAAATCCAATTAACAAAAGATTAGTTGTTTTGAATGATGAAAATCTTATTCCAACCGCTCATTCTGAAGAACATCTGATTTTAGAAAATAGAGGTCAGAATGAATATGAAATTGGAGATATTATCTATGCAGAACCATATCATGTTTGTCCAACTGTCGCTTTATACGACAATCTTCAGGTGGTGAATAAAAAACATCAAATTTATGCGCAATGGCCAGTTGGCGCTAGAGGCCGAAAAAATACTATTTAATTTTTTATTTGAATTATGTTTATACTAGACGCTCATTTAGATCTAAGCATGAATGCAATGGAATGGAATCGGGATCTGAGAAACGATGTTCCAACTTTACGAGGATTAGAAAAAGGAATGACCGACAAACCCGATCGCGAACGCGCAACGGTTTCTTTTCCTGATCTTCGACGAGGTAATATCGGAATTGTCGTTGCGACTCAAATCGCAAGGTTTGTAAAACCAGGCAGCATTATTCCGGGATGGAATTCGCCCGAACAAGCTTGGGCTCAAACTCAAGGACAGCTTACTTGGTACAAATCCATGGAAGAAGCTGGAGAAATGACACAGATTACAGATAAAAAATCACTCCTAAAACATTATAATTTATGGAATGATGGAACGCCTAATGACAAGAAACCAATTGGCTACATTTTAAGCTTGGAAGGTGCAGATTCAATTGTTGATCTTTCTTATTTGGAAAAAGCACATAATTACGGGTTACGAGCTGTTGGTCCCGCGCATTACGGCCCTGGGCGATATGCCAACGGAACTGATGCAACTGGGAAAATGAATCAGAACGGAATTGATTTATTGAAAGAAATGGAACGCCTTAATATTATTCTGGATGCCACTCATTTGTGTGATGATGCTTTTTGGCAGGCGCTGGACCATTTTAATGGAGCGGTTTGGGCAAGTCATAATAACTGCAGAGCATTAGTTGATCATAATCGTCAATACAGCGATGAAATGATTAAAGCTTTAATTTCGAGAGGAGCTGTTATTGGTGGAGCTTTAGACGCCTGGATGATGGTTCCGAATTGGGAAAGGGGTATTTCTGATCCAAGGAAAATGAGTTGCAGTTTAGAAACGGCTTTTCAGCACATGGATCATATCTGCCAAATTGCAGGAAATGCAAATCATATCGGAATTGGCTCTGATCTAGACGGCGCATTCGGAACAGAACAATGCCCTTATGATTTAGATACCATTGCCGATTTGCAAAAATTAGTTTTGATATTCAAAAATCATGGTTATACTGATGAAGATCTAATAAAAATATTTCACCAAAATTGGATTGATTTTCTAGTAAAACATTGGGATTAAATCACAGTAAGACTTGGAAAATTTTCTTTGTACGTCTTTAGTTTTTCATGAGTAGGCTCTTCTTCGGTAATTACATAATTTACCTCAGATACACTGGCGATTTTCATTTTAAGAACCGTATTTAGTTTTTCTGTAATGGTCAAAACTGCTGTTTTTTTAGAAGCCTGAATCATTGCTTTTTTAACTTGAACGGTTTCCCAGTCAGAATCGGAATAACCGCCATCGATATCTAGAGCATTTGTTCCAAGGACCAAAAGATCTGCTTTTATGTTGGCTAATTGATGAAAAGCTTCTCCGCTAACACACATTTGGCTGTATGATGAAATGCTTCCGCCAATCATGATGGTTTTAATATTAGGTTTATCTAAAAGCTGAACAGCCGTTAAAGCAGTAATAGTAAAAACAGTTAGATTAAGATCGTTTGGAATTAATCGGATGAATTCACGAATAGTGGTTCCTCCATCAACAATTAAAACCATTCCGTCATGAAGAAGACTTACAGCTTTCTGTGCAATAACTTGTTTAGCTTCGACAGCATAAGTTTGGTTAGATGAAGAATAGTGATATCCTTTGGTCATTGCACCGCCCTTTACTTTGATTATAAGTGAGTCGGCGTCAAGTTCATTAATATCACGACGAACAGTATCTTCGGAAACACCAAGTTTAGCCGAAAGAGTTTCAAAACTCACACGCGTATGCAGGTTAATCTCTTTTAGAATATGATTTTTACGTTCTTCTTTACTATAATTTAAAACTTCATTTTCAGTGCTCATGCCAATTGTTTTTTCTACCTACAAAAATAAACATTTCGATAAATAATTCAACGAAAGCAAAAGCGGTATTATCAATAAAATCATTTCTATATCTTTAAAACATCTTTTTACCAAAATTTAAAGTTTTTCTCCTATGAAAAAAATCCTTTTTCTATTTTTCCTTTTTTCTTTTTTAAATGGAAATTCTCAAAATTCAGAACAAAACGTTTCTATAATTCCCGCTCCCAATTTGTATAAATTGACTGGAGACAGTATTCGCATAAACGGAAAAGTTCAAGTGATTTTTACAAACAAAAATTATAGTGAAAAGGAATCGAAATCAGCAAAAATTTTAGAAGCGGCATTAAATTCTAAATCCAATTCAAAGAAATCAAATCTGAAAATTGAGTTTAATTCGGATGTAAATTACACATCAAAAGAAGGGTATAAAATTGAAATTACTTCGAATAAAATTTTAGTTTCAGGAAAAGAAGAAGGCCTTTTCTATGCTGTTCAGACTTTATTACAGCTCCTTCCAAACAAAATTTCCAACGTGATTAAATTGCCGTGCTTACTTATCGAAGATCAACCACGATATTCTTACCGAGGCTTGCATTTAGACGTCTGCCGTCATTTTTTCTCCGTTAGTGTTATAAAAGATTTTATCAGACAAATGTCTAGCTATAAATTAAATAATTTTCACTGGCACTTGACCGACGATCAAGGCTGGCGAATCGAGATAAAAAAATATCCAAAGCTGACAGAAGTCGGTTCAAAAAGAGCGCAAACTTTAGTCGGTAATAAATTTGAAAGATCACCATTCTTTTTTGACGGAAATCCTTACGGCGGATATTATACTCAAGAAGAAATTAAAGAAGTAATAAAATTTGCCGAAGATCATTACGTGAATATTATACCAGAAATCGAAATGCCAGGTCATGCTTCGGCGGCGATTACGGCTTATCCAAATCTGGCTTGTTTTCCAGATCGAAATTATAAAGTCGTAGAATCTTGGGGTGTTTTTGAAGATGTTTTCTGCGCTGGAAAGGATGAAACTTTTACCTTTTTGGAAGATGTTTTAACCGAAGTAATGGCATTATTCCCAAGTAAAAATATTCATATCGGCGGAGACGAATGCCCAAAAACAAGATGGAAAGTTTGCCCAAATTGTCAAAAGCGAATCAAAGATTTAGGCTTGAAAGATGAGCACGAACTGCAGAGTTATTTCATAAAAAGAATTGAAAAATTTCTGAATGCCAACGGAAGGCAGATTTTTGGCTGGGATGAAATTCTAGAAGGCGGATTGGCACCAAACGCCGCTGTAATGTCTTGGAGAGGAGAATCGGGTGGAATTCATGCTGCAAAACTGAAACATCCTGTTGTAATGACTCCTGAAAGCACTGTTTATTTTGATTATAATCAGGGTTATTCGCCAAACGAGCCACTTACCGTTGGTAGACTAAGCACCTTAGAAAAAGTATACCACTACAATCCAACTCCTGTTGACAGCCTAAATATGGAAGAACAAAAATACATCATTGGAGTTCAAGCCAATTTATGGTCGGAATATTTAACAAGTCCAGCAAAATTGAATTATATGCTTTACCCTAGAATTTTCGCTTTGGCAGAAATCGCTTGGACCGAACCTCAAAACAAAAACTATAATCATTTTATTCAAAATCAAGTGCCGTACCATTTAGAAAAATTAGAATTAGAAAACAGATTATATAAAGTTCCAGCTCCTTTTGGCGCAGATGAAAAAGCTTTAATTACATCAAAATATATTTTGGATCTCAAACCAACCATTAAAAACGGAAAGATATTTTATACCATTGACGGCTATAATCCAAATGAAACAGCAAACTTTTACCGAAATCCGGTAACGATAAATATTCCAAAAGGAGAATATAGAACCATCAAAACAATTCAAATCAGCGAAAGCGGCAAAAGGAGCTCGATTAATAAAATAATTGTCCGCAATCCAGATGTAAAACCTTCGTTTGCTATTCAGCCTAAGAAAAACGGAATTCAATTTGAATATTTCACTGGGACATTTAAGCAAGTTCAGGATTTAGAACTTTCAAAACCTGTTGGTTCGGGAATTTTAGAAGGCAAAATCAGTGCTGAAAAATGGAAAACGAAATTGGAGCGTTACATCGGCTTAAAATTCAATGGATACATCTTTATAGCAGAAACAGGAAATTATACTTTTTCGACGCTTTCAGACGACGGATCTAAGCTTTTTATTGACGACGAATTGGTTGTAGACAATGATGGCATTCATTGGATGAATGAAGCTTATGGCGCTGTCACACTAGAAAAGGGATTTCACAAAATCAATATTAGCTATTTTGATTTAACTGGAGGTACAATCTTAAATTGTTTTATTCAGAAAGAAGGTCAAAAAAAAGAAGAAATAAGCGCTTCCCAATTGTACTATGAATAAAAAAAACGCTTCCGATATCGGAAGCGTTTTTAATATAGTAATCGGTTTAATTAACCTTTCAAGCTTGCTGCTAAATACTCACGGTTCATACGTGCGATATTTTCAAGTGAAATTCCTTTTGGACATTCGATTTCACAAGCTCCCGTATTCGTACAGTTACCGAAACCTTCTAAATCCATTTGGTGAACCATGTTTAACACACGGTCTGTTGCTTCAACTTTACCTTGTGGCAATAATGCATATTGAGAAACTTTTGCAGAAACGAATAACATTGCTGAAGAGTTTTTACAAGTTGCAACACAAGCTCCACAACCAATACAAGCTGCAGCATCAAATGATTTATCTGCATCTGCTTTTGGAACTGGAATAGTATTCGCATCAATTGTGTTTCCTGAAGTGTTTACAGAAATAAATCCTCCAGCGTGCTGAATTCTGTCAAAAGAACTTCTATCAACTACTAAATCTTTAATTACCGGGAAAGCTTTTGCTCTAAATGGTTCGATAAAAATCGTATCACCATCTTTAAACATACGCATGTGCAACTGGCAAGTTGTAACACCTCTATCTGGTCCGTGTGCTTCACCGTTGATGAATAAAGAACACATTCCGCAGATTCCCTCGCGGCAATCGTGGTCAAATGCTACAGGCTCGTCTCCTTTATTGATTAAACCTTCGTTAAGAACGTCTAACATTTCAAGGAAAGACATGTCTGGTTCGATTCCATCGATAGGATATTCTACAATCCCTCCTTTATCTTGAGCGTTTTTTTGACGCCATATTTTTAATGTAAGTTTCATACCTTTTTCGTTTGAAAGTCATAAGTCGAAAGTCGAAAGTCGTTTGGCACATTTTGCCTTTTGACTTTAAGACTTTGGGCTTTCGACCAAATTCTTATTTATAACTTCTTTGAACTAATTTAATGTTTTCGTAATTAAGAGGTTCTTTGTGCAACACTGCATCACTTGGTTTTCCTTTGTATTCCCAAGCTGCAACGTATGCAAAGTTTTCGTCGTCACGAAGTGCTTCCCCTTCTTCTGTCTGATACTCCTCACGGAAGTGACCTCCACAAGATTCGTTACGGTGTAAAGCATCTTTCGCGAACAATTCTCCTAATTCTAAGAAATCGGCAACACGAGTCGCTTTTTCTAATTCCTGATTGAATTCATAAGCGCCACCTGGAACTTTTACATCTCTATAAAACTCTTCACGTAAAGCAGCAATTTCTTCGATTGCCTCAGTTAAACCTTTAGCATTACGAGCCATACCTACTTTATTCCACATAATTTTTCCTAATTTTTTGTGGAAATAATCTACAGAATGTTTACCGTTATTGTTGATGAATTTATTGATTTGATCTACAACTGCTTTTTCAGCTTCAACGAATTCTGGCAGGTCTGTAGAAATTGGTCCCATTTTAATATCTGGAGCTAAATAATCTCCAATAGTATATGGCAATACGAAATATCCATCAGCTAAACCTTGCATTAAAGCAGAAGCTCCAAGTCTATTTGCTCCGTGGTCAGAGAAGTTAGATTCTCCAATTGAGAAACATCCAGGAATTGTAGTCATTAAGTTATAATCAACCCAAGTTCCACCCATTGTGTAGTGAACCGCTGGGTAGATCATCATTGGCGTTACATAAGGATCTTCATCAACAATTTTCAAGTACATTTGGAATAAGTTTCCGTATTTACTTTTTACGATTGCAGTTCCTAATTTAGTAACTAAAGCAGCATCATTAGCATCTAAACCTTTTACGTAAGCTTCTTCAGTTCCGTAACGTTTGATAGCTGCTGCGAAATCTAAGTAAACTGCTTCTCCAGTTTTGTTAACTCCAAACCCAGCATCACATCTTTCTTTAGCTGCACGAGACGCAACGTCACGAGGCACTAAGTTACCGAAAGCTGGATATCTTCTTTCTAAGAAGTAATCTCTTTCGTCTTCAGATAAATCATTTGCTTTTTTTCTACCTTCACGGATAGCCTGAGCATCTTCCAATTTTTTAGGCACCCAAATACGACCATCATTACGTAAAGATTCAGACATCAAAGTCAATTTAGACTGATGATCTCCTGAAACCGGAATACATGTTGGGTGAATTTGCGTGTAACAAGGATTTGCGAAAAACGCTCCTTTTTTATGAATTTTCCAAGCTGCTGTTGCGTTACTTCCCATAGCATTTGTAGAAAGGAAAAATACGTTTCCGTATCCTCCTGAACCAATTACTACCGCGTGAGCAGAATGTCTTTCTATTTCTCCAGTGATTAAATTACGAGCAATAATACCTCTCGCTTTTCCGTCAACAACAACCAAATCAAGCATTTCGTGACGGTTGTACATTTTAATTTTTCCACGACCAATCTGACGGTTCATTGCAGAATAAGCTCCTAACAATAATTGTTGTCCAGTTTGTCCTTGTGCATAAAATGTACGAGAAACCAAAGTTCCTCCAAAAGAACGGTTATCTAAAAGTCCGCCATATTCACGAGCCAATGGAACTCCTTGAGCCACACATTGATCGATAATATTAGCAGAAACTTCAGCTAAACGATAAACGTTTGCTTCACGTGCACGGTAGTCACCTCCCTTTACAGTATCATAGAACAATCTGTAAACTGAGTCACCGTCACCTTTATAGTTTTTTGCCGCGTTGATACCTCCTTGTGCAGCAATAGAGTGCGCACGACGTGGAGAATCTTGGAAGCAGAATGCTTTTACGTTATATCCTAACTCTGCTAGAGTAGCCGCAGCCGAACCTCCAGCCAAACCTGTACCTACTACGATAATATCAAGATTACGTTTGTTGGCAGGGTTTACTAAATTAATATGATCTTTATAATTTGTCCATTTGTCCGCTATAGGACCATTTGGAATTTTTGAATCTAATGCCATTATAATTTTATATTAATTATTGAAATGATGAAATAAAGCGATAATTACGAAAAGTGCTGGAACTACAACTGCAAACCAGTAACCTACTTTCGCTAAAAATCTAGAGTATTTGTTGTACATCCCCACTGATTGAAGAGAAGATGCAAACCCGTGCCATAAGTGGAATCCTAAAAGGATAAATGACACACAGTACAATGCCGTACGGATTGGGTCATGAAATTTGTGAACTAACTCACCATAATACCTTGTAGCATCTGGCGCTGTACCTGCAATATATTTGTAGGTAACTTCAGGAAACCAGAAATCATAAAAGTGCAATCCTAAGAAAGCCAAAATAACCAATCCAGAAATAATCATATTTCTAGAACTCCAAGAAGCGTTTGCAGCTCCGTTGTATTTAGCGTATGCGATTGGTCGTGCCGCGCTGTTTTGAGCCGTAAGAATAAATCCCATTACAAAGTGGAAAATTACCCCAAATGCCAAAATTGGCTGCATTACATACTGAATCAGCGGATTGTATCCCATAAAGTGAGAAGCTTCGTTAAAAACGTCTTCACTAATAATAGAGATAAAATTTAAGGAAACATGCAGCGCTAAAAACGTGATTAAGAATATTCCCGAAAGAGCCATAGCTACTTTCTTTAAAATGGAAGCATTCAATAGTGCAGATTGTGCCATAAGTGTTAAGTAGTTTGTTTTAAAAAATTAGACAAAAATAATTCAAATACAAAAGAACTACAACCATTTCGCTGTTATTTATAATGATTTTAAAATAGCTCAATTCTACGTACTTTTACGTACAAAACCAAAGCTGCTAAAAAATAATTCACTATAGAAAACTTCAAAACATTGCTTTTTAAGCCTTAGGAGAAAAATTTACAGACTAAGTAGATTACCAAAAATTATCATATTGTTATTTTATTCAAAGTTTTGATTTATTTTCTTTAAAAGTGTTCTTTGTCTGAAATTTTGTCTAAGTAAAAAATTGTCATTCCGCAACATAGTTTTACCTTTAGCGCCTCAAAAAATTAATAATGAAAACAGGAATTGATGCTATTTCGTTTGATGTAGCAAACATACATTTACCCATAAAAACTTTGGCAATTGCCAGAAATATTGAACCAGAAAAATTAGAAAAAGGTCTTGGATTACTAAAAATGACTTTTCCAGACGTTCATCAGGACGCGGTTGTTTTTGGAGCTAATGCGTTAACCAAACTTATCATTGATAATAAAATCAATCTAAACGAAATAAGCCGAATCTATGTTGGTACCGAAAGCGGTGTTGACAGTTCTAAACCAATTGCTTCTTATTTAATTAGTTTAATGGAGCAGAAATTTGGCGAAGATTCATTAGCAGAATGCGATGTAGTTGACTTTACTTTTGCTTGTATCGGCGGAGTTGACGCGATGCAGAACTGTCTAGATTTCGTTAAATTAAATCCAACTAAAAAAGCAATTGTAGTCACTTCTGATTTTGCAAAATACGATTTAAACTCTGGCGGAGAATATACTCAAGGTGCTGGAGCTGTTGCCATGTTAATTACTGCAAACCCAAAAATCATTGCTTTTGACGACAATTGGGCAACAAGTACAAAAGGTGTTTTCGATTTCTTTAAACCATACAGAACCATTTCTAAAGAAGAAATTACAAAAAACACCAATAACGATTCTTGGTTTGACAATTTAGAAGCTGAAATCGAAATCCATAAAGATCAGCCTGTTTTTGACGGTCAGTATTCAAACCAATGTTATATGGATCGTACGCGCAATGCTTACTTTTCATTCAAAAAATTAAAAAACGCAACCGAAACTTTATACAACACTTGGCATAGTATCGTGATGCATTTACCGTATTCTTTCCAAGGGCGACGAATGCTTTCTGAAATTTATACTTTAGACAGTGCCGAAAAAATTATTGCTGATGATATCGCACCTGCAGATTATCAGACAAAAATTAAAGAAGTGGCAAAATCGGATGATTACAGAAGTTTTGTAACTGAGAAATTACAGCCAGCTGAATTGGCTTCTTCTTTAATTGGAAATCTGTATACAGGTTCTATTTTCATGGGATTGTTATCGACTTTGGCCCATTTTTACGATACAAATAAAGAAGTTGCTGGAGCTAAATTCGGTTTCTTAGCTTACGGAAGCGGATCGAAATCGAAAGTTTTTGAAGGGACTATTCAGCCAGAATGGAAATCGGCTTTAGGAAATGTAAAGCTTTTTGAAAATTTAGCCGAAAGCGTAGAAATTGATTTCAACACTTATGAAAGCCTTCATAAAAAAGAACAAAAACAAAGTGTTAGAACTCCAAAAAACGAATGGGTTTTAGACCGAATTGAAAAAGAAATTCCTGTTTTAATTGGAGCGAGATATTATAAATGGGTGGATTAAAAAATTAATTATCAACTTTTGATCCCGATAGCTATCGGGACCAAATTCAAAACAAAAAAACCGAAGCATAAGCTTCGGTTTTTTTGTTTTATTTACACTTTGTCATTTCTGTAAAAGTTACTTATTTCGGTAACGGATTTATCATTTCGATTGGCTTTTTTCCATCAATTCCCTGATGCGGTCTTTCATGATTGTAATAATATAAATATTGCAGCAATTCCTCTTTTAACTCTTCTTGAGAATCAAAATCAGTATCTCGCAATAAATCCTCTTCCAGAGTTCTCCAAAACCTCTCCACCTTGCCGTTTGTCTGTGGGCGGTAAGGTCTGGTGTATCTGTGTACGATCCCGAGCTCCATCAGCATTCTTTCGAAAGGATGCTGATTTTTTACCTTGCTGGTTTTAATTCCAAATTCAGCTCCATTATCAGATAATATCTCTTCAAATTTTATTTCATAATGGCT
>NZ_FMVC01000007.1:18344-410116 GCF_900101855.1 Flavobacterium anhuiense | reverse complement strand
GAGCTGAATTTGGAATTAAAACCAGCAAGGTAAAAAATCAGCATCCTTTCGAAAGAATGCTGATGGAGCTCGGGATCGTACACAGATACACCAGACCTTACCGCCCACAGACAAACGGCAAGGTGGAGAGGTTTTGGAGAACTCTGGAAGAGGATTTATTGCGAGATACTGATTTTGATTCTCAAGAAGAGTTAAAAGAGGAATTGCTGCAATATTTATATTATTACAATCATGAAAGACCGCATCAGGGAATTGATGGAAAAAAGCCAATCGAAATGATAAATCCGTTACCGAAATAAGTAACTTTTACAGCCCATACGAACGTTTCCTGATGGAGCCGTCTGGTTGTTCAAACGAATCGCTTCTACGATTTGATCTGGCGTCATATTGTGCGAACGCAGTAAATCTGGATCTACGTTGATCTCAATAGTTCTTGGGCTTCCTCCAAATGGTGCTGGAGATAACAAACCAGGAATTGAAGTAAAAGAAGCACGAACATAAACGTTGGCCAAATCCTGCAATTCGTTGTTGGATCTGATTTTACTGCTCAAAACCAACTGTCCGATTGGAAGTGAAGAAGCATCAAAACGAATGATAAAAGGAGGTTGTGTCCCTGGAGGGAAAACCGCTTGGATTCTGTTTGAAAGCGCACTTAACTCGGCAGCTGCCTGCGCCATATTGGTTCCTTCATAATAGGTTAATTTCATAATCATTAACCCCTGAATATTTTTAGTTTCTACCGATTTGATACCGTTTGAGAAAGGTAAAACGTTTACGTAGTTTTTGGCAAAATAAGCTTCCATCTGGTCTGGCGTATAACCTCCAAACGGGTGCGCAATGTAGATAACCGGCAAATTCATTTTTGGTAAAATATCTACCTTAATGTCTTTGATGGCACCAATTCCGAAGAAAAATAGACCCGCAACCAGTACTAAAATGGAAATGGGTTTGCGGAGTGCAAAACGTATTAAATTCATTAGGATTTATAATTAAAATTCATTTATAAATAAGTCAAAATTTCCTGTTGCAGCGACTTTCAATAAGTACGACTGCCACACATTATTATTGACAATATCTCGATCGATTTCAGCACGGTTCAGCGTGTAAATGGTTTGTGTTAAATCGGTTAGATCGGTTAAACCATTTTTATATAATGCCGATTTCTGAATGTAAGCTCTTTGTGCGGCATCAACCTGAATTGGCGCTTCGGCATAATTTTCCAAAGTGATTTTGATTTTATCTTCGGCGAAAGCCAGCTGAGATTTCAGTTCTCTATCAGCCTGATTGTATTCTTCCTGCAGAGCTTGAGATACAAATTTCTGAGCGCTTACTTGTTTGCTTGAACGGAAAGGTGTGGTTAAATTCCACGTAATTCCAACACCAACTAAATAGTTCGTGCGGTCTGGATTTACGCCATCCCAATAATTTCTAGTAAAAGCGTTTTGATTGGTGGCATAAGAAGAATCAAATCCCGAGGCTCTGGTCTGTAAAACGCCAAATGCACTCATGGTTGGATAATAGAATCGTTTGTACAATTTAACCTGCTGATTGCTGTAATCGATTTTCGTCTTATAGAATTGTAACAATGGGTGAAGACTGTCTGTAGCCGTTTCTTTGGTTACCAATTCTTTCGGAATCTGAGTTACAAAAAGAGTATCGGCAACAAAATCCTGCGGTGCAACGCCCATTAAATCGACTAATTTGTTGTTTTGTTCCTTAACGAAATTTTTAGCTAGGTTTAAAGCCATTTTTGCTTTAGAAACTTCGGCTGTAGCCAAGGTAGAATCGACTCCGGCCAATAATCCGTTTTTAACTCTCGCAACGGCTGTTTTCTTAAAAACTTCTGCACGAGAAAGGTTTTTTTCTTGTGAAATCAGTAATCTTTGGCTCGCCAATAAATTTAAATAAGCCGCTGAGATTTTGATTTCCTGCTGGAATTTTTCCTGTGCTAAATCTTTTTCTTTAGCCTGAACATCAATTTTAGATAAATTGATTTTTTCCTGTGTTTTTCCGAAAGTGAAAAAATCCCAGTTCATATTGACTAAATAAAGCGCACCAAATGCCGAATTCCAGTTTTGTTCTGGCAACGGAAGTCCTGATGAAGCAACTCCTAAACCTCCAAAACCATAAAGCGGTCCGTTTTGTCCGTTTACAGTTCCGTAATCCTGCTGAGCCGATAAATTCAAGTTTGGCAGATAATCACGGCGAGATTGTTTTAGAGTCTCTTTTGATGCATTGGTGTAATTGTTTTTTGCTCGGATAGAACCGTAGTTTTCAAGTCCTATCTTTATGGCTTCTTTTAAAGACAGGGTTTGAGCGTAGCCGGCTGAGGCAAAAATCAACAAAAATAATAAGGTAATTTTTTTGAAATACATAAACTCAAGTGTGATATAGAATATTTTTGATGCAACAAATTTATTTCTCTTACACTGATAAAAGTCAGGTTAAGTGATGTACTGCACTAGTAAATGACGAATTGAATTGGTCATTTTTTGAAAAAAATAATTAAATATTTGTGCGTACTTTGTAAACTATTTCACAATTAAGAATGAACAAAAAAATTGATAACATATTGGATAACAAATGGTGGCAGGAGGTTGCCGTTGTCCTTTTTTCATTTACAATTTATACCCTTAAGAATGACTGGATGCTTTTTAGCTCCTTCGTTTCTATTTTGATGGGGATATTTTTTTATTGCATTTTATACATGCATGCGCAGTTTAACCGCTTTTTTTTACTTCCAATTTTATTCAAAGCCAATAAACCTTTCACTTATATTATCCTGACGCTTTTTGGTGTTTTTGTATTCTCGGTCATTTTGTATGAAATTACCATGCTGGATATGTTTGCCAAATGTCATTTGTACCAAAATTCGCATCAGAGAAGTTATGTGTACCAATTGGCAAGTGTTTTAGGAACTTTGGTCTGCATTCTCAGTCCGATTATTGTTTTTAAATTTTATCGTATTCACAGAAAACAAACCGATGCGGCTTTATTGTTCAATCAAATGCAATTAAATTCATTGAAAGGACAATTAAATCCGCATTTTTTGTTTAATACTTTTAATACACTTTACGGCATCAGCCTTCAGTTTCCAGACAGAACGCCCGATTTGATTATGAAGGTTTCGCAATTAATGCGCTATCAATTGGAAAGCAATAGCAAACAATGTGTATCTTTAGAAGACGAACTGGAGTTTATAAATAGCTATGTTCAGCTTGAAAAAGAACGTGTTGGCTATAGATGTGATATTACTTTTGAAAATAAAGTAGATAACGAATACACCTATAAAATTTCTCCGATGCTTCTAATTGCATTTATTGAAAATGCTTTTAAACACGGAACCTGCGCTATTGAAAAATGTTTTGTGACAATTACCATTTCTGTAGAAAACGGATTGCTGCATCTTCATGTTGCCAATTCAATTCCGAAGAAAAATGATGTGGTTTCTACCAAAATTGGTTTAAAAAATACTATTGAACGTCTGAATTTAATTTATGGAAAAGACTATAAATTAGATATAAAAGACGATAAACAGACTTATATTGTAGATTTGGAAATACAGCTTAAAAAGTTTGTAGGATGAAAGAAACGAAAAGATGTATTATTGTAGACGATGAACCTGCCGCGCATTATGTTCTGGCCAATTATATCAAACAGAATCCGCAGTTAGAATTGGTTTTTCAAGGATACAACGGCATTGAAGCGATGAATTATCTCAGAGAGAATCCAGTCGATTTAATGTTTTTGGATATTAATATGCCTGAGATTTCTGGAATGGAACTGCTTAAAATTCTTCCGACACATCCTAAAACCATTTTGACTACAGCGTATTCTGAATTTGCTCTAGAAAGCTACGATTACGGTGTAATTGATTATTTGCTGAAGCCCATTTATTTCCCAAGATTTCTAAAAGCAATTGACCGATTTTTTGCAACCGAAAGTGTAAAACAAAAGGCGGAAGAAACGGTAAATTCGGTTAGCGTAAAAGTAGATGGCTATTTAATGGATATTGAATTAGACCAGCTTTTATATGCACAGAGTTTTGGCAATTATGTAAAACTTCATACGACAAAAAGAACGTATCTGGCTTCGATAACTACGACAGAATTTGAGAAATGCCTTCCAGAAAAGAGTTTTATGCGCATTCACAAATCGTATATCGTGGCGTTGGATAAAATCGATGCAACCGAAAAAGATTTTGTAGTCATCAAAAACGAAAGAATTCCAATCGGAATTACGTACAAAAGAGAGTTGACCGATAGACTAAAAAAGCTCGAATTGTAATTGCAACCATTGATTTTAGAGCGATTTTTGTGCTTGAAAAAAATGTTAAAATCTTCATGTTATCTTAATAAAAAAGTAGTACTTTTAATACGTTATTAAAGTTTAATTTTAAAAAATGAAACTATGAAAAACGTGTTTTTATCTTTTACTTTTTTATGCAGTAGTTTTTTAATAGCTCAAGAGGGAACCAATATGAAAAAGGTAATTACACCACCAGAAAAGGTTCGATTTGCTTTTGAGAGAGAATATCCTGGAAAAGTGCCAGTCTGGTCTGAAGAATATGTGGGAGATGATGCAGATGAAATTCGATTTGAAGCGCGATATAATGTAGACGATAGAACCAAAGCGGTGGCGATTTACGATAATCTGGGAAACATGAAAGCATATGAGCTGCAGATTCCGTTTAAACAACTTCCGATAAAAGCACAGTCTTATCTAAAAAAGAATTACAAAGCAAAAGCCATTCAAGAAATTGCAATGGTGGTAGACGATAAGAAAAAAACAACCTACGAAGTAGGCGTAACAAAAGATACTAAATTTTATGATATAGTTTTTGACGCAGAAGGAGATTTTGAAGTCTCTGTCGAAAAAAATTAAACAGCTTTACTAATTCAAATATTATTTGAAATGACAAACCCGATAAGTTTTTAATGCTTATCGGGTTTTGTTTTTTATAATGAGTTATGAGTTATGAGTTATGGTTATGAGTTATGAGTTATGAAGTACCGCTAACCATCAACTATAAACCATCAACCATCAACTAAATTAAAGCATCATTCCTCCAGAAGCTTCAATTCTTTGAGCATTTATCCAGCGGGCGTCTTCAGTGCATAAAAAGGCAACCACACCGCCAATATCATCAGGAAGACCAACTCTTCCTAAAGCTGTTACAGAAGCAATCTGCTGGTTCATTTGCTCGTTGTCACGAACGACTCCGCCTCCAAAATCAGTTTCGATAGCGCCAGGCGCCACTATATTAGCTCTAATTTTTCTTGCACCCAATTCTTTTGCCTGATATTTTGTCAAAGTTTCCATTGCGCCTTTCATAGAAGCATAAGCTGCATAACCTGGGAAAGAGAATCTCGCCAAACCAGTTGAGATGTTTACGATTCCGCCGCCGTCATTCATTACGTTAAGTCCTTTTTGCGTTAAGAAAAATGGTCCTTTAAACTGAATATTAGTCAATTGATCAAATTCAGCTTCAGTTGTTCCAATGAACGAATTATGAATTCCGATTCCGGCATTATTCACTAAAAAATCAAATTTGTCTGTTTTAAAAGTATCTTTCAAAACTGTTTTTACTTGATCGAAGAAAGCATCAAAAGTTCCTGATTCTGCAACGTTTAATTGTAATGCAGCCGCTTTTTGACCTAAGTTTTCGATTTCTTTTACCACCAAATCAGCTTCTTCTTTTTTGCTGTTGTACGTAATAATTACGTCCAATCCTTTTTTTGCAATCGCAATTGCCATATTTTTTCCTAAACCTCTGCTACCGCCTGTAACTAGAGCTATTTTTGTATTTACTGCCATCTTATATACTGTTTATTGTTTATTGTTTATTGTTTATTGTTTATTGTTTATTGTTTATTGTTTATTGTTTATTGTTTATTGTTTGTTGTTTGTTGTTTGTTGTTTGTTGTCAGTCTGAGCGGAGTCGAAGACCTTTATAGTCAGAATGTCCTTTGGCTACGCTCATGAAGACAAATAGTTGTGTTTATTTTTTTAACACATAGAAACATAGATTTTGTTTTTCTTTAGAAGATTATATAAAGAAACTAGTTTCTAACACAAAGCCTATGTGTTTTATTAAAAGTGAAACGCCTTTTATTCACTACAAAAATCTATGTTTCTATGTGTTTAATTAAAAATTAAGAATGCATTGCATTAAAATGATTTCTCAAATCTTCTGCGCTTGCATTTAATCTCGTTTCGCTGGTTCCGAAAGTTAGTTCTTGTTTTCCTACTTTCAATTGTTCGAAAATAGATTCGATAAAACTGCTTACGCTTGGATGTGCGTCGTGAAGACCAATTCCGCCTAAATCTGTGTTTAATGCGGGTGGAATAATTTCTACCACTTCAATATTTTTTTCTCTTAATAAATGACGAAGCGAAAGTGTAAATGATCTGAAAAATGCTTTTGTAGCCGAATAAACCGGGACTTTTGCAAAAGGAGAAAATGCCAGTCCAGAAGTTACATTCATCACTGTTTTTAGCGAGGACAACTGAATAAATAGCGAAGTTAAATGCAAAGGAGCTTCGATGTTTGTGGCAAGCTCATTTTTCATGTTATTGTAAAAGTCAGCATCTGTTATGTTCATCCAGTTTTGAATTCCAGCATTATTGACTAAAACATTTAAATCAGGATGATTTGCTGCAATCCATTGATAAAGCGCAATGCGTTCCTCTTCTATAGACAAATCGCATACTTTAGTAATAATCGACGGAAATTTAGCTTTTACTTCTTCTAGAAGAGAAGCTCTTCTTCCGCAGATAATTACGGTATTGTTTTCCTGAATAAATCGTTCGGCAAGTCCAAGTCCGATACCGCTTGCACCGCCAGTTATTAAAATTTTGTTGTCTGATAAATTCATCTTTTCGTTCTTTTAATTTGATAAGACAAAGGTAGGAGCGAAGTAGACTTGGGTAGTTGTAAATATCAAACCGATGTTTGCGAAATTCAAATCAGATAGATTAATTAAAAATTAAAAATTAAAAATTAAAAATTAAAAATTGATAATTAAAGATTCTGGTTCGCATTTTTTGTCTTCCTGAGCGGAGTCTAAGGGTCACTATTGGCAACAATCTAAAATCTAAAATCTAAAATCAGCAATCTAAAATCTAAAATATCTAACTCCTAAAAGCCAACGGCGTAAAGGACGTTTGTTTTTTAAAGAAATTAGAAAAATGCGCTAATTCTTCAAAACCAAGAGAATAGGCAATTTCAGAAATATTCCAATCGGTTTGTTTTAAAAGGATTTTGGCTTCGTTTGTTAATCGGTTACTGATTAATTCTGTTGTGGTTTTTCCGGTGCTTTCCTTTAAAACTTTATTTAAATGATTTACATGAACAGATAATCGCTCTGCAAAATCTTTTGCTGTTCTCAATTCTAATCTTTGATTTGGCGATTCTATCGGGAATTGTCTTTCTAACAATTCAGCAAATAAAGAAGAAACTCTTGCTGCCGAATTGTGTTTGGAATATAACGCGGTAATAGGCTGTAGTTTTTGTCCGAAGTGAATTAACTCTGCAACATAATTTCGAATTAAATCGTATTTGTAGATATAATCAGAGTTGATTTCTTTTTGTATTTTATTGAAAATCAATTCTACTTCGGAAACTTCTTCGTCTGAAAGCTGAAAAATAGGATAACCAGCTGAGGCAAAAATCGGAAGTTCATCGAGATCGATTCCGCTTTTGCTTTTAGATAAAAACTCGCTTGTAAAAACACAAAAATGACCGCCTTGATTGGTGTCTTGCGGTAAATAGTTATACGGAATTTTTGGTGTTGCAAATAACAATCCCTGTTTTTCTATTTCGATTACTTTATCGGCGTATTCGGCTCTATTATGGCCTTTTATCAAACTTATTTTGTAGTAGGCTCTTCTGTCATAAGGCATTCCAGGCTTTCCTTTCATGCGTTCGAGAAGTTCTTTTATATCAAAGACATTAAAGTGTCCGATTTCTTTCTGGATGTCGTTTGGCAATAATGAAGTAGGATCAACTGTAGAACCTTCGGTAATATCGTGGTAAAATGAATCTAGGGATTTCATATTGTGATGAATTGCGAAATTCAAATATACGAAAAAATAAGCTTTGTGAGTTTAACCGCAAAGGGTGCAAGTTTTTTTTGATTTAGACAGTCTATAAAAACGCAAAGTTCGCAAAGGTTTGTGTAAAATATTTGCGAACCTCGCGAAAAAACTTTGCGCTCTTTGCGGTTAAAACAAACTCCCCTGTACGAACTCTGGCTTAGGATTGCTTCCGAAAGGAAAAGCATCAATTACAAAAAACTGTTTTACTTTGGGATCGAATTCCCTTAAAACAATTTCATTGCATTCAAATTCAAGATCAATTGTGGTAAAAAGCTCAGAAGCTATTTTAAGGTTTTCGGGTGTTAATCTTCTTCCGATTGACAAGTGCGGATTATCACTTTTTTTGAGTTTTAAAAACTTAAAGGCTTCATGAATCTTTTTCATGATAGGCACTAGATTATTTTTTGAATCTTCGGTTACACCTATAAAAAAAGCGCCGCTATTTTGGAAAGCATCAAAATGATTTAATGATACGGGGAAAGGGAAAAAAGTATCTGAAATTTTAGAAAGCTTTTGTTTAATTGAATCGAACTCAGATTCGTCGATTGTAAATTCACAAATCGTAATATGAGCTTCAGAATTGCAGCTGTTGTACCAATCAATTTTGCTTCTTAAAAAATCTTTCAGCTTTTTAACGGGTTCAACTAAATCTTTTGAATAAAATACAACCGAATATGTTTTTTCCATTTTTAGGATTTTGAATTACACAAATTTAAAATTTAAATTGTGCTGTCAATGCGGCGTAAAAATAATCTTTTCCAGACCCCACTTCTTTTAAAAAGCTGCCCGCATTAAACCAACCCGTTTCTAGTGTAAATCCTAAATGATTATTCATGTCGTAGTTTACATTCGAAATTAATTGCGAACCAATAAAACGTTCCGTTGTGTCTTTTCCAGAATATAAAAGCTGCATGTTAGGGGCATATATACCGTCACTCAAGGTTTGTCTCCAGAAAATATCGTAATCAATTCCAAGTGTCCATTTTTCCGATAAACTAAAATTAATTGAAGGATGAACATCTATTAAATTAGAAGGGCCAATTAAGGCAACTAATCCAAAATAAGCGCCTCTTGGATATAACGGATTAAAAGTTTGTAAGTGAGCATCTCCCGAATTTTTATCGCCAGAAATGATTTCTGTTTTCAACCCGATTTCAGGCGTATATTTTATGTTTTCGAAAGTATAACAGGCAAAAGATGAAAGTGTCCAGCCTGAAATTGTTTTTTGATTGATGTTTCCAAATTGGTAAACGCCTTCAAAATCGTATTTCCATGTTCCTTTATTTTTCCAGATTCGGGTTCCAATAGATTGTCTGTTTTCTTCACCAATGGCATCATCAAAAACAGATCGGCTTTTCCATAAACCTAAATAATACAGATCGATGTTCTGAATGAAAGGCACTTTGTGAATTACAGTATAACTTCCCCAAAATTTAGCGTTTTCATTAAAACTATCATTAAAAGTTCCTTGTTTATTGACAATAGGATGCGTGAAAAATGCGTCTGATTGCCAGTTGTTTTTTTTATAAAATAGTTTTACTGCATCAAAAGCAAGTCGACTGTTTGGACCTTCACGCACTGCAATTAAACGCTGTGAACCGTACATCATTTCTTGTCTTCCAGAACGCAATGTCAATTGCTCATTTTCTTCTTTAATAAAATCAATATCGAGAAAAGCCTGATGAATGTCTAGCTGATTTTCGTCAACTGGACTGGGATCTGTTTTGCCATTTGCTAAACTGCTTTGCAATTCAAAAAAGGTTCTGAAAACTCCTAATTGAACATTTGCATGAAACAGATATCGGGAAAGTAAATAGCCATCGTCATCAGCTTCGTCTCCCCATTTGTTATTGACGGTATAAGTGTACTGAAGCCTTGCTTCACCGCCAATTGAGGCATAATATTTATCGTTTTTTCCTAACGGAATATATTTGATTCTCTCGTATAAAGTTTTGATCGAATCTGCTTTTAGATAAGTGAAATCATCCTCATATCGCAGCCTTTGGAAAACTGGTTTTTGTTGTGCATTTGCAGAAAAAATGATTCCCAAAAGCAACAATAAGAAGAATGTGTTTTTCATTTGAATTAGTTTTTTTGATAACCTCCAAAGTAATTTACCGGACTCCAGTCTGGAATTGCTTTTGGTTTTTCGTTGGCAAAGGTTCTAAAGTCATTATCAGCGTAAACTACTTTTCCGTTTACTACTGTAAGTTTTGATTCGATATTTAAGATTTTTTCTTCAGAAGTCGAGAAGTAATCGTCAGAAAGAATAGCGAAATCGGCCAATTTTCCAGATGCCAGCATTCCTCGATCTTTTTCAATATTGATTAATTGGGCGCTTCCGTATGTGAATAGTTTTAAAGCAGTGTTTCTGTCAACAATATTTTCATCATTCATATATTTTAAGCCGCCCAAAGTTTTTCCTGTTGTGAGCCAATATAAACCAACCCAAGGATTGTAGCTTGCTACGCGTGTTCCGTCAGTTCCCATTCCGACTTTAATTCCTAGCTCGAACATTTTCTTTAATGGAACTGTGTTTGAAGCAGCTGTTTTTCCATATCTTTTAATGAAACTTTCTCCTTGATACGCCATCCTATGCTGGATTGCGATTCCGCCATTTAAAGCTTTAATTCGTTTTAAATTTTCTGTAGATACCGTTTCAGCATGATCAAAGAACCATAAAAGCCCGTTTAAAGGTGTTTCTTTGTTGATGTCTTCTATTACGTTTAAAAATCTAGTGATGCTTTCATTGTAAGTAGCGTGAATTCTGAAAGGCCATCTATTTTTCACTAATAAAGATAATACTTCTTTTAATTGTCCTTCCATCGCTGGACTTAATTCCGGTCTTGGTTTGTCGAAGTTTTCAAAATCTCCTGCGCTCATTACCAAATTTTCTCCAGCACCCTGAACGTGATATTCTACTTTATCCGAATGATGATCGTCATCACAGCCTTCGCCAATTTCAACGGTTTGCATCCATTTGGTGTAATCGTTTAACTCTGTCCCTGCTTTTTGCGCAAACAAATAATAAGGCATTCTAACGGTTAAATCGCTGTCTTTGCATAAACCATTGGTTACACCATAATCATCAGGAAAATTTTGAAATCCGCCTCCAGCATCCATAATTGCAGTTACGCCAAGACGATTCATTTCGGTCATAAATTGTTTAGTCGAATTGAATTTTTCTTCTTGAGTCAATTCGGGAAGTTTCGCAAGAGTCGAATATAGAATGAAAGCATTTGGTTCTGCCACCAATAATCCTGTTGGATTTCCGTTTGGATCTTTTTCAATCAATCCTGCATTTGGATTTGGCGTGTTGGAATCAATTTTCAAAGCTTCTAAACCTGCTTTGTTCAAATAAGCATGTCCATATAAATGAAGAATAAATGTTGGAACCTCACCCGTTGCGTCATTGATTTCTGCTAAAGTTGGAAGTCTTTTTTCTTCAAATTGATAAGCATTCCACCCGCCCACAACACGCACCCATTGTCCTTTTGGCGTTCTTTGTGCCTGTTCTTTTAACATAGCTAAAGCTCTTTTTAGAGAACGAACACCATCCCAACGCAATTCTGTATTGTAAAATCTTCCGCCTCGGATAATATGCATATGAGAATCGAATATGCCAGGAATAATCGTTCTTCCTTTGGCATCGATTATTGTTGTTTTTTTGTCTTTTAATTTTAAGATTTCACTGCTTTTGCCCGTTTTTAGGATTTTTCCATCTGCAACAGCCATAGCTTCAACAACTGTATTTTTATTGTCCAGAGTATGAATTATGGCATTATGAACAATGAGTGTAGCTTTTTTATTTTGTCCAAAAACAGGGAGGGAAATGATTAAAAGAAAGGCTATTAGTTTGAAAGAGAGTTTCATGATTGTGGTATTTTTGGTTTGGTAGATTTAATTAAAAATTGAGAATTAAAAATTAAAGGTTAAGTAAAATATCTTTAAAAAAGAGATTCAAACTTTTAGTTTTTCACGCAGGTTTAGCGGATCTAGAAGATTTTTTAATTTTTAATTCTCAATTTTTTAATTTCTGAAATTATTAGTGTTTCAACATTTCGTGTGCATATTGAACACCTACACCATAAGCTCCGCCGTATTTTTTAACTAAATCGGTTACAGGCACATAAGTTTCCTGACGAGCCCAGTCACGCTGTAATTCTAATAAATATTGTAATGAAGTTATAGGATGTGCACCAGCTTGAACCATACGAGTTACAGCCATTTCATGAGCTTCTTTAGAAACGTCACCACTTGCATCTGTAATTACATAAACATCATATCCTTCGTTGATAGCTGATAAAACTGGTCCAACAATACAAACACTTGTCCATAAACCGCCAAATACGATTTTCTTTTTACCAGTTGCAATGATTGCTTTGCGCGCAGGAGCGTCTTCCCAAGTATTCATTGTGGTACGATCAATATAGTTTGAAGTTTTTTGTGGGTAGAATTCTTCAATTTCTCTAAAAACAGGTCCGCTAAAAGATTTTTCGGCAACAGTTGTAACGATAGTCGGTACTTTGAATATTTTTGAAGCCCCAGCTACTAGAGCCGTGTTGTTGCGCAATTGGTCAATTGGAATGTTGCTTACTGCAAATGCCATCTGGCTTTCGTAATCTATTAAAACTAGACTGTGATTTGTAGGGTCTAAAAGTGACGGACTTGGTTTTTGAGCGAATCCGATAAAAGTTACTAAAGATAAAACTGCTGTAAGGATTAATTTTTTCATGATAATTTGATTTTGTTGTTAAATAAAGGTTTTAAATATTTTGTATTTGATTTTCAGTGTCTTGCATTCAAAATAAATGCCTTGTTTGTAATGTATTGATTTTAAAAGGTTTTTCAGAAAAGGCGATAGTGATCCTAGCGATATATCGTTATTAAAAATTGGATATTCGTTAAATGATATTCGTTAAGCTTTTAATGAATTTTTAAAAGAGAAAAATGCGGTACCTAAATTTTTCCTTTTAGATGTAATCGGTGAAGGATTTCGGACTTTAATAATCCGCTTCCTCCGCCAAAATGTTCAATTACTTCTACGTCTGGCTGTTGTTGTAAGCAAAATAAAGTAAATTCTTTTTCGACATGGTCTTCGATTCCGGAGCTCAATAGCACAACATCGATTTTGTGATTCTGAAAATAGTCCTGAGCTTCTATTTCGTTGCTAAATGCGACTGCATTCCAGTCTTCATAAGCATTTACAAGGCGAAGTAAAATGGCCAGAATCGCTTCGTTTTTTCCAAGTAATAAGAATTCAAGTGTTTTCATTTTCTTTTTAGTTTCTGAGGTTCTGAGGTGCTAAGATTCTAAGTTTTTTTATTTTAGAATTTCAGTTTCGCAGACCTTGCGATTTTACTTTACAAATTTATTGCTTTCATTATTGCTTCAACTTAATCTAGAACAAGAAAAGATTTTTTTTAAGTTTCTAAGATGCTAAGATGTTCAGATACTAAGTTTTCTTCTTGTTTTTGATTTCAGTTTTTGACAGAACTTGTAATTTATATTGCAAATGTATTAGTTCCCATTTTGCTTCAACTTAATCTAGAATAAGAAAAGATTTTTTTAAGTTTCCAAGATGCTAAGATGCTCAGATACTGAATTTTCTTCTTGTTTTTGATTTCAGTTTTTGACAGAACTTGTAATTTATATTGCAAATGTATTAGTTCCCATTTTTGTTTCTAAGTTTCTAAGATGCTAAGATGCTCAGATACTGAATTTTCTTCTTGTTTTTGATTTCAGTTTTTGAAAGAACTTGTAATATATATTGCAAATGTATTAGTTCCCATTTTGCTTCAACTTAATCTAGAATAAGAAAGTTTTTTTTAAGTTCTAAGATGCTCAGATACTAAGTTTTTCTTGTTTTCGATTTCAGTTTTTAATAGAACTTCTAATCTACATTGCAAATGTATGCGATGAAGACAAAGAGAGCTCTTAATCTAGAATAAGAAATATAATTTTAGAGGCCATCTAGTTTAGAAACTAGTATTTTATTTGACAAATTTACGTTAAATAGAATTTTGTCAATGTTTTGCGGTACAGTAACTTAAGCTTTTAAGTTAAAGTTAAGAATGTTAATTTTTTCACACAATGAGGAAAACCGTAAGGTTATCTATTTTGCGAATTTTAATTTTGGTTTGTAGAAATTTGAAAACGGTGATGGCCTTTACCTTTTTGGGGATCATTTAATTTCTATAAAAAACTGTTTTTGGAGAAACGTTTTTACATTGAAATTTTGACATATTCATTTGATCGTGGGTATTTGTATATAAGTTTGCAATATACATTAATGTCTAATTTTTTTAGGGTTTTAAGATTAAGTCGACGGACGTAATTTTAAGACCCTTTTTTTTTACCACAATAATGAAAAGCCAATTAGCCAAAATTGAATACTATCGGCATTGATTTTGAACTTTTGAGGCGAGAAACCGTAATAGCTTTTAAATGCTGCCGAAAAATGCGAAACGTCTTTGTAGCCGCATTTATAGGCCGCTTCGCTTACCGTAGCGGTTTTGCTTTGAAACAATTCTTTGGCATGTTCCATTCTCAATTTTATGATATAGCTTTTGACAGTTGTGCCAAAACAAACTTTAAAACCTTTTTTGAGCTTGAATTCGTTTAACGAAATAAGTCTGGAAAGTTCAGGTAGAGTAGGTGTATTTCTATAATCGTTTTCTAATATTTTTTTAGCTTCCAAAAGTTTGCCGTATTCTTCTTGGTTTATATTTTCGGTTTGCAAAGGTTTAATAGTTAGAGCCTCAAGTTGATGAATAAGAAGTTCCTTAATTTTACTTTCGATATAAATTCTTTTTAATAAGCCTTCGCGAGAACAATTTTTTATTTCGGATGTTACCCACTGAATTGCAGGTGTAAAAGGAAGGTATTTTGAGGTTAAATAAGTAGATTGTTTATTGAGTATTTTTTTTGAAAATTTCTCATGAAGCTGCCAATCTTCATTAATTATATTATAATAAAATTCTTTGGAAAGAATAATAGACATGTAATTGATGTTTGTGAGAGCCGGTATTGTAAAGAAACCTTTAAAATTATTGGTATAAAAAATATTATGCGTGTTTTTTTTAGAATACTTTTCACTTTCCAATTGATCAATATGAGTTTCAACATTACTGCTATAAATAAAATTCATCACAACCGATTCTTCATCGATTTCAAACATTACGGTTCTAGGAGTTGAATAATACATCTGAGTATCAAGGAGAACTAATCCTTCGGTGATGAGATGACAGCTTATAATTTTTTCAGAATTTCCATTTTGAATGTTGATGTTTTCTTCTTTTAAAATACTTTTTGGATAATATTTATCTCCAATTTGAATTTTAATGATTGGCGTTTCAGAGGTTAGAAGTGTGGCTTTGATTTTCAAAATATAATCCGTTTTTACAAAATAATAATCCGTTTTTCCCTATCTTTTTTCAAGATGTAGATGGTATTTTTGCAGCAAAGTTATTTATAATTAGTCTAATTAAATATATGTCAACTCAAAAATTTTTATTTGCCACTTTATTTTTTCTAACTACGTTCTTATTATTTTCCCAGCAAAATCAAGGTTTTACGGTAACTGGCAAGGTGGTCGAAAATTCTGGAGAAACAATACCGTTTGCAACAGTCATTATCGAAAAAACTGGTTTGAGTGTTATTTCGGATGAAAACGGAAACTATATTTTAAAAAATGTACCATCAGGAAAACATACGCTGAAAATCTCTGCAATGGGATTTGCGGTTCAGAAAAAACAAATTGAAGTCTCAGGTAATTTAGAGGTTTCAATTACAATGGATAGCGAATTGCAGGAGTTAGAAAGTGTAACAGTTCTAGGAAGATCGCAAACTGACAAGGTAAATAAACAAGCTTACAGTGTAACAGCTATTGATGCTAAAAAACTTCATAATTCAACTCTAGATTTATCGCATGCTTTAGACCGTGTTTCTGGTGTTCGCAACCGTGAAGCGGGCGGAGTGGGTTCAAGATCAGAGCTTTCTATCAACGGATTCTCAGGAAATCAGATTAAGGTTTTTATTGACGGAGTTCCGATGGATAATTTTGGATCCTCTTTTCAAATGAATAACATTCCGATCAATCTAGCCGATCGTGTAGAAGTGTACAAAGGTGTTGTGCCAATCTGGCTTGGTGGTGATGCCCTTGGAGGTGCCATAAATATTGTAACCAACAGCAAACCAAGAACTTTTGTAGATGCTTCGTATTCTTTCGGATCTTTTAATACGCATCGTTCAAGCATCAACGCTGGTTATACTGCTAAGAGTGGTTTTACTACAGAAATTAATGCCTTTCAGAACTACTCTGACAATGATTATTGGGTAAATGTTGATGTGGCCGATTTAAATACGGGAGCTTATTTTCCGAATCAGAGAGTACGACGTTTTCATGATAAATACCGCAACGAAACAGTGATTTTAAATGTCGGAATAACTGGGAAAAAATATGCCGATAAATTGATGATTGGTTTTACGGGAGGGGAAAATAAAGCCGATATACAAACAGGTGCGAGAATGGTTAGCGTGTTCGGACAGATTTATAGAAAAGGTAGCATTGTAATGCCAACTTTAAAATATCAGGTTAAAGATTTATTTACTAAAGGACTGAATGTTAATGTAACGGGGAATTACAATTTTGGTTACGAACAGAATATCGATACCGTTTTTAGAAGATACAATTGGTTTGGCGATTACAAACAGTATGAAGGGGCTGGGGGAGAAAGAAGCCGTACGCTTCGTAAGTTCTATAACAACAATGGTATTGCAACGGCCAATGCAACTTATTCACTTAACGAGAGACATTCTTTTATGGTCAATAACACGTTTAATACGTTCGATCGTAAAGAAAGTGACGAGTTGGTTCCAGAATCTTTGGTTTATAAACAGCCTAAAAAAACACAAAAAAATGTTTTAGGGTTGGGGTATAAATTAGATTATAATGATAAATGGAGCACTTCTGTATTCTTAAAAGATTATTCATTAAAAACTACCTATTCAAGAAGTTATAATCCGTCTGGAAACGCTGGAGATATTGCCTATCAGAAATATGTAGACCATACTTCTACAACGGGTTACGGTGCAGCTACGAGTTATTACTTGAGACGTAATCTGCAGATAAAGGCTTCTTATGAAAAGACTTATAGATTGCCAACTCCAGAGGAAATATTTGGTAATGTAAATGATAATTTAGAAGGAAACCTTTCTTTAAAACCAGAATCTAGTAACAACTACAATATTGGAGCAAGTTATCAGACGAGTTTCCACGAAAAGAATGCTTTATCATTTGATGTCAATCTTTTGCATCGAAATGCAGTCGATTTTATTCGTCCGACATTGAATAATAATCAGACGATGACTACAAATGTCAATCAGGGAAAAGTGACCAATTATGGTATCGATGGTGAGATTAGATACTCGTATGGAAGTCGTTTTACGGCTGGTTTCAATGCAACGTACCAGAATATTAGAAACAAAACAATGTACGAGCCAAATCAAAATTATGTGTCTCCTTTTTATAATGACCGAATTCCAAACATGCCATACCTTTTTGGAAATGCAGATGCGACAGTGTTCTTTAATAATGTTTGGAAAAAAGGAAATAATCTGTCTGTTGGCTATAATCTGCTTTATGTCCATACGTATTATTTGTCTTGGCCAAGTATGGGAAGTAAGGACAGTAAACTAGAAATTCCGCAGCAGTTCAGCCACGATTTAAATGCTGTTTATACCATGGCAAATGGGAAATACAATATTGCTTTTGAATGCAAAAACTTTCTTGACAACAAGCTTTATGACAATTTCTCATTACAAAAGCCAAGTAGAGCTTTTTACATAAAGTTGAGATATTATTTCAGCAAATCAAATAATTAAATTTTTAATACAAACACCATAATACAATGAAAAAAAGTACAACATTAGCTTTATTATCAGCGGTTTTAGCCTTTACAGCTTTTTCTTGCAGCAGTGATTCAGATGAATCAGGAGGAGAAACTGGCGGCGGAACTGATACAGGAAAAACGAAATATATTATTACTGCAACAACTGGAGCAGCGGGAATTGCAGATTATTTATTAACTGCAGATGATGTGTCTACAGGTTCTATTACCACCACAGGAAACGGATTGGAGCAGGATGGAACATATCGTTATTACATTACAGCGCAAAATAACTTCTTTAGTTTGCTTTACGGGCAAGGAAATCCTGGAGCTGTAACAACTTATAATTTAAATGCTGAAGGAAAATTGGTTAAAAAATCTGATTTCCAAGCAGAAACAGTACACGTATTTGCTGCTGTAAACAAAGATATCTTGACTATTAAAGTTCCAAGGAGTGGTGCCTCTATCGCTTCTATGTACAAAATCGATGCTGAAAAATCGCTTATTACTGGCGAAGCACAGCAAGACACTAAAAAATTGGCTGGAAACGGAGAAAGAGCTTTCTTTACTTGGGCGACGCAGGTGGGAGATAAAGTGTATATGCCTTATATGAGTATCAAAGGAGACGGAGTAGACAATTTTGGTACTGCAAATCCAGATAGTACATGGGTTGCGGTTTACAATTATCCAGAATTGAAATTAGAAAAAGTAATCAAAGATAACCGTACCAGTTATTTAGGGGCTTATTTCACAAACGGATTATTCCAAGACGAAAATGGAGATGCCTACGGTTTCTCTGGAGCAATTGCTACTAGCAACGCTGTGATGACTTCTACAAAACCTTCTGCGATTGTGAGAATCAAAAAAGGAACTACAGAATTTGACAAATCTTATTTCTTTAACGTTCAGGAAAAATCTGGTGGATATAAAATTTCTTCTACCACTTATATTTCGAAAGGTAAATTCTTATTGTTAATGTATGGAAATGTGGGTAAAAACAATGGTGCAGTTAAAATGGCAATTGCCGATGTTTACAACCAAACTTTTACATGGGTGACTAATGCGCCTGCAACATTGACTTCTGTAACTAGCCGTTATAATATTACTTCAGAAGATGGAAGTTCTGCAATTGTAGGTATCAATACTCCTGACGGAAACTGGATTTACTCAATCAACGGTACAACTGCCGTTGCGACAAAAGGTATGAAAGTTGAAGGCGGACAAATTACTGCAATCCAAAAATTAAAATACTAATATTTTTTTACCGTAAGTGCTTTTTTATGAGTACTTGCGGTTTTTTTATTTATCCTATTTATCTATCCAATTATGTTTTCTTCTTCAAAACCAAATAATAAGAAAAAAAGTAAAAAGTCGCTTTTTAAGCGTATTATGGCTTGGCTGCATTTGTGGCTTGGTCTAGCATCTGGAATCATTGTGGTCATTGTCAGTCTTACAGGCTGTATTTATGTTTTTGAAAATGAAATAAAAGATTGTATTGAAGATTGGCGTTTTGTAAAACCTCAGGAAGAAGCATTTTTACTGCCTTCGCAATTAGTCTCGATTGCTGATAAAAAAATGAAAGACAAAAAAGCAACCAGCGTGACTTTTGGCGGAAAAGATGAAGCGGCTATTGTTGGTTATTTTGTGGAGAAAAAAGAAGAGAGTGAAAAGGGAAATCGTGGGGAAAAAGGAGAGCATAAAAAAGCAAGAAAAGATGTTGCTAATAATCAAAATGCAAAAGTAAAATCAGAATTAAAAGCTCAGTCCAACGAAAAAGAAAAAGGAAAAGGAAAGGACGAAAAGCGTAAAGGCGGAAGAAGGCAAGGAACTTTTATAAGTGTTTACATGAATCCGTATACGGGAGATATATTACATGTAAAAACTTTTACTAGAGGAGAATCGCCAGATTTTTTCAGATGGATTTTAAACGGACATCGTGCTTTATGGCTTCCTTACGATATTGGGAGACCCATTGTAGGAGTTGCAGTTTTAATCTTTGTTGTTTTGCTGATCTCAGGTATTGTTTTATGGTGGCCCACAAAATGGATTAAGTCCATTATTGACAAAAGTTTTAAAATAAAATGGGATGCCAGCTTTAAACGTGTCAATTATGACATGCACAATGTATTTGGTTTTTACAGCTGCATTTTTCTGTTTTTTATTGCCGTAACAGGCTTAGTTTGGAGTTTCGGATGGTGGAGCAAATCTTTATATTGGGTAACATCTGGAGGAAAACCTTTGGTTGAGAATCGTGAATCTCCAAAATCTGATACCACCCACGTAACAGCATTTAATATTACAACAGCCGATAGAGTTTTAATGAATCTAAAAAAAGAAAATCCTCAGGCAGCCGGAATTATGATCAGTATTCCTGCGAAACCTGCAGATCCGATCGGTGCTTTTGTTTATAAACAGAGACATACCTTTTATAATATGGACCGATATAGTTTTGATCAGCAGACTTTGAAAGAAATTTCGATTAAAACCCCTTTTTCAGGAAAATATATTGAAGCCAATATTCCAGACAAAATCAGACGTATGAATTATGACATTCACGTAGGAAGTGTTCTTGGACTTACAGGGAAAATTATTGCATTTTTGGCTAGTCTGATTTCTGCCAGTTTGCCTATTACAGGATTTATTATCTGGTGGGGAAAACAGAAATTTGGCAAAAAGAAACCTGCTGCAAAATCAAAAGTGGCAACTAAAGCAATTTCCGTTCCTAAATTGAAAAATACAACAGAACAAGAAGTTGCTGTTTAAACATATTAAAATTAGTTTTTTAATTCCTTTTTGTTTTTTTTTTGATAAAAGGCAAAACTTGTAAAAGTTTTGCCTTTATTTTTTTAATTATATCCGTTTGATTTAAGCCATTCTTCGCAATCTCTAGTCCAAAATTTACTAGTATCAGCAACTCCCAATCCAAATCCGTGGCCACCTTTTTCATATACATGCATCTCGGCTGAAACGCCATTTTTCTTTAATGCCAAATAATAATTGATACTGTTTTCTGGAATTACGACTGTATCATCTGTAGCATGAATTAAGAGAGTGGGCGGGGTTTTAGAAGTGACTTTCTTTTCGTTCGAAAAAGAATCTATTAACTCTTTTGAAGGATTATTTCCAAGCAAATTGGTTTGAGAGCCTTTATGCGTGATTTCGTTTTCCATTGAGATTACAGGATAAATCAAAAGAGAAAAATCAGGACGCGCACTTACTTTGTATGCCGATTCATACACTTTATCATCATAATGAGTTGAAGCAGTCGAAGCCAAATGACCTCCCGCGGAAAAACCTAAAATTCCAATTTTGTTGGGATCAATATTCCATTTTGCTACATTTTGTCTCACGTAACGAATAGCCTCCTGAGCATCTTGCAGTGGTCCTACACTTTTATTTTTCATAGTGAGATCAGTTGGCATTCTATATTTCAAAACAAAAGCGGCAATTCCAATACTATTGAACCATTCTGCCACTTTTGTTCCTTCTTTTTCAAATGCTAAATGCGTGTAACCGCCTCCCGGACAAATTACAACAGCAGTTTGATTTGGCTTTACTTCTTTCGGAATAAAAATACTCAAAGTGGGTACAGAAACTTGGCTCGTACTCTGCAATTTTCCGTCTTTTAAGATTTCTTTTTCTTTGTAATCGGTTGCTTTTATTTCATCAGGGATTTTGTTCCAAAGCGGTATAGTTTGATTTTGGGCCCTTATCGAAAATAATCCAGAAAAAAGGAGAAAACTCAAGGTAATTGTTCTTAAAGATTGTGTTTTGGTGTGTTTCACTTTAAATTGTAATTATTTGTTTTGTAAATATTTATGTTTTTTGTATTTGAAAATGCAACCGATAAACAGAAGAATTTAAAAATACATAAAATTGGTTTGCTTAAGGTTGGCTTTTGGGACAATTTTACCCCAACAAAAGTATAAATTTTACCTATTGGCTTTTAACAAATATATTGTTTAATGTGTAATTTTGTATTCCTTTTTTTATATAATATGTTTATTTTAACGAACTAAATTATTTTTTTACACAATATTATTTGGATTGTACAGATTAAAAACTATATTTGTGCAATCGATTACATTTGTTTTCTTTTAAGGTGTTAATTTATTGATTATGCTATTTTTAGAAAGCAGTAAATATAGTCTTTTAAGATTGCCAAAATTATAAAACTATAATACCCACTTACTATGAATCAAACCGAAACCGTTGCAGTAAATCAGAGTCTCAAAACCACAGGGAAATACCGTTGGAGTATTTGTGCATTATTATTTTTTGCAACTACAATTAATTATTTGGACAGACAAGTACTTTCTTTAACCTGGAGTGATTTTATTGCGCCAGAGTTTCACTGGACCAATAACGATTATGGAAATATCACTGCTTTATTTTCTATTTTCTATGCAGTTTCATTATTATTTGCAGGCAGATTTGTAGATTGGTTAGATACTAAAAAAGGATTTCTTTGGGCAATTGGAATTTGGTCTGTTGGAGCTTGTCTTCACGCTTTCTGCGGAATTGCAACTTCAGGAATTATTGCGGGAGAATGGTTTGTGAGTTTTCATGGTTCAAAAGAGATAATCAGTACAATAAGCGATACAGCATTGGTAATCAATGTAAGTGTGGCTTTATTTATTTTTGCGCGTTTCGTTTTAGCAGTGGGAGAAGCAGGAAATTTCCCTGCAGCAATTAAAACAACTGCAGAATATTTTCCTAAAAAAGACAGAGCTTTTGCAACCAGTATTTTTAATGCAGGTGCTACAGTAGGAGCTTTGGCGGCTCCGGTTACAATTCCTTTTATTGCAAAATACTTCGGTTGGGAAATGTCATTTATCATTATTGGAGCTTTGGGATTTGTATGGATGGGATTCTGGATGTTTATGTACGATAAACCAGAAAGACATTCGAAAGTTACACCAGAAGAATTGGCTTATATTCAGCAAGATGATATTGAAGACAGTAAAATCGGTTTTAAACCAGAAGCTGGAGGTAAAGTGTCTTTAGCAGATTGTTTTAAATACAAACAAACTTGGGCTTTTGCATTTGGTAAATTTATGACAGACGGTGTGTGGTGGTTTTTCTTATTCTGGACTCCAGCGTATTTAAGTTCGGTTTACGGAATGGATTCAACAGAAGCGGCATTGCCATTGTTTGTGCTGTATATGATTACCTTATTGTCTATTATTGGAGGATGGCTGCCGACTTATTTCGTAGAGAAAAAAGGAATGAATCCGTATGAAGGAAGAATGAGAGCGATGTTAATTTTTGCTTTTTTCCCATTGTTAGCTTTAATAGCGCAGCCATTAGGATATATTAGTTACTGGGTTCCAGTAATTATTATCGGAATTGCAGGTGCGGCTCACCAATCTTGGTCGGCAAACATCTTTACAACAGTAGGAGATATGTTTCCCAAAAAAGCAATCGCAACCATTACAGGAATCGGAGGTTTAGCAGGTGGAGTTGGTTCAACTATAATTAATAAGGGATCAGGTGTTTTGTTTGATTTTACCCAACGAAACTGGAGCTTGGTAGACGGGCAATCTTTATTAGCAAAATATCCACAATTTTTAAATCCAGAAACTGAGAAAGCATTTTTAAAAGAGAGAGGTGTTGCGAATTTAGCCGAGTTTTTGAAATTATTATCAAAATCTGGGGAGACGGTTGTTGATGGTATAAACTCTGGATATATGATTATTTTCTCTATTTGTGCTGTTTGCTACTTAACAGGTTGGATTGTTATGAAAACTTTGGTTCCTAAATATAGTCCAATAACTGATTTATAAAGAGAAACACACAAAATTGAAATATTTTTTTCATTTCAATTATGGTTATTCCATTTAAAAAATTAATTTTGTGCAATCGATTACATTATTTAAATTATGACAAAATATAGTTCAAGATACGCGTCAAGCCCAGAAGCTGTAAAAAAATATGATACGCAGCAATTGAGAGAAGAATTCTTAATTGATGATTTAATGCAGGAAGATGAAGTGGTTTTGGTTTATTCGCATTATGACAGATACATTGCAGGTTCTGCAGTTCCGGTAAAAGGAGATTTAGTTTTAGAAACAATCGATCCTTTAAAAGCGCCATATTTTTTGGAGCGTAGAGAATTAGGAATTATCAATGTTGGCGGAAGCGGTTCTGTGGTAGTAGAAGGAACAGCTTATGAGTTAGGTTTTAAAGATGCTCTATACATCGGAGCAGGAAATAAAGAAGTAGTTTTTAAAAGCGATGACAAAAACAATCCTGCGAAGTTCTATTTAAACTCTGCACCAGCGCACACGAGTTATCCAACCAAAAAAGTAAGCTTAGCTGAAGCTAATAAATTGCAATTGGGAACAATGGAAACGGCAAATCACCGTACTGTAAACCAAATGATTATTGGAAGCGTGGTAACAACTTGCCAATTGCAAATGGGAATGACAGAATTGAAACCAGGAAGTGTTTGGAATACAATGCCTGCTCACGTACATGATCGTAGAATGGAAGTGTATTTCTATCTAGATATTCCACAAGATCAGGCAGTTTGCCACTTTATGGGACAACCGCAAGAAACAAGACACATCTGGATGAACAATCATCAGGCAGTAATTTCCCCACCTTGGTCTATTCACTCAGGTTCTGGTACTAGCAACTATACATTTATCTGGGGAATGGCCGGTGAAAACTTAGATTACGGAGATATGGATGTTTGTAAAATCACTGATTTAAGATAAAATGACAAATTTATTTGATATAAAAGGAAAAGTTGCCCTTATCACAGGAAGCACGCACGGACTGGGAATGGCAATGGCAAAAGGATTAGGTCAGGCAGGTGCTACAATTGTGGTAAACGGAAATTCTTCTCAGGAAAAAATTGATCATGCAGTAGCAGAATTAAAAGGCGAAGGAATCAATGCGGTAGGCTATAAATTTAATGTAACAGAAGAACAAGAAGTAAAAGAAGCTGTTGCTAAAATTCAAAGCGAAGTTGGGCCAATCGATATCTTGATCAATAACGCTGGAATTATTAAAAGAATTCCGCTTCTGGATATGGAAGTTTCAGATTTCAGAGAAGTAGTCGATATTGATCTTGTAAGTCCGTTTATTGTTTCTAAGCATGTAGCAAAAGAAATGATTGAAAGAAGACAAGGAAAAATCATTAACATTTGCTCTATGATGAGCGAATTAGGAAGAAATACGGTTTCTGCTTACGCTGCTGCAAAAGGAGGCTTGAAAATGCTGACGAAAAACATGGCAACAGAATGGGCAAAATACAATGTTCAGATCAACGGAATTGGTCCTGGATATTTTGCTACAGAGCAAACCAAACCTATTAGAGTTGACGGTCATCCGTTTAATGATTTTATCATTAGCAGAACTCCTGCAGCAAAATGGGGAGATCCAAGCGATTTGGCCGGAGCAGCAATATTTTTATCTTCCAAAGCAAGTGATTTTGTAAACGGTCACATTTTATATGTAGATGGTGGAATCCTTGCCACAATCGGAAAACCTTCAAACGAAGAATAATTTTCAAATTATATTTAAAAAGATATGAGCCAGACTTTCATTAACGATAATTTTTTATTAGAAAATAAATATGCTGAAGAGTTATACCACAATTACTCTAAGAATCAGCCTATTATTGACTACCACAATCACTTAAATCCGCAGTTTATTGCCGAAGATAAAATCTTTGAAAATATTACTCAAGTTTGGATCAATGGTGACCACTACAAATGGCGTGCAATGCGTACTTTGGGAATCAACGAGCAGTTTGTAACAGGAAATGGTTCAGATAAAGATAAATTCTTAAACTGGGGAAAAACTGTTCCGTACACTATGCGTAATCCGTTGTACCACTGGACACATTTAGAATTGGCTCGTTATTTTGATATTTATGATTTATTGAATGAAAAGTCGGCTGAGAAAATTTATATAGAAACTTCTGAGAAAATAAATTCTCAGGCGTACAGCACGCAAAATCTTCTTAAAAAAGTAAACGCTGAATTGGTTTGTACTACAGAAGATCCAATCGACTCTTTAGAATTTCACCAAAAATTCGCAAATAATTCGACTGGAATTAAAATGAGTACGGCTTTCAGACCTGATAAAGCCATCTTAATTGCTAATGATGGTTATAATGCATATCTGGACACATTAGGGGATGTGTCCGGTATTGCAATTAACACGTATGCTGATTTACAGTCTGCTTTACGAAAAAGAATCGAATTCTTTAATGCAAACGGATGTAAATTAAGCGATCATGGATTGAATCAAATTGATTTTGAAAACTTTACAGAAAGTGAAATCAATGCGATTTTCAAAAAGAAAAGAGAAAATGAAGAGTTGTCTCAAGAAGAGGTTTTAAAATTCCATAGTGCTATTTTAGTTTTCTTATCAGAAACCTATCATGAGTTTGGATGGGTACAGCAATTTCACTTAGGTGCATTGCGTAACAACAACGCTCGTATGCACAGAATCTTAGGCCCAGATACAGGGTGGGATTCTATTGGAGATTACCCTCAAGCACAAAAATTATCTGCTTTCTTAAATGCTTTAGACAGTAAAGATAAATTGACCAAAACGATTATCTATAACCTAAATCCTGCTGATAACGAAGTTATGGCAACGATGATTGGAAATTTCAACGACGGAAGCGTTCGCGGAAAAGTGCAATTCGGTTCAGGATGGTGGTTCTTGGATCAGAAAGATGGAATGACAAAACAATTGAATGCGCTTTCAAACATGGGCTTAATTAGCTGTTTTGTTGGAATGCTGACGGATTCAAGAAGTTTCTTATCGTTCCCAAGACACGAATATTTCAGACGTATTTTGTGTAATCTTTTGGGTGACGAAATCAAAAGAGGTGAGCTTCCAAACGATATGGAATGGATCGGAAAATTAGTTGCTGATATTTCATACAACAACGCTAAAGAATATTTTAAGTTTTAATTTTTCTAACCATTCAGACATTAAGAAAATTAAGTTTTTGCTCTAATAAGTAGTTACTTAAATAATAAAGATAAGTTAAGCTTAATTTTCTTAATCTCTTAATGGTAAAATATAAAAAAGATAGTATGAGTAGAGTAGTTGCATTTGGAGAAATCATGCTGCGTTTATCGACAGAAAGACATTTGCGTTTTTCGCAATCTACAGCATTTGGTGCTACTTATGGTGGCGGTGAATTTAACGTATGCGTTTCTTTGGCAAATTATGGTGTAAATGCTGAATTTGTTACCAGACTGCCTGAAAATGAAATTGGTTTTTCTGCATTGAAAGAAATCAGAAAAATGAATGTTGAATCTAAAAACATTGTTTATGGAGGAGAACGTTTAGGAATTTATTTCTTAGAAACAGGTGCAGGAACGCGCGGAAGCAATGTAGTATATGATCGTGCTCACAGCGCCATGTCGACTATACAAAAAGGGCAGGTGGACTGGGAAAAGGTTTTGGAAGGTGCAGAATGGTTTCACTGGAGCGGCATTACGCCAGCAATTTCAGAAAGTGCGGGCGAAGCTTGTTTAGAAGCAATTAAAGTCGCTCACAAAAAAGGAATTAAAATTTCATGCGATTTAAACTATAGATCAAAACTTTGGCAATATGGAAAAACTCCGAGCGAGGTTATGCCGGAAATGCTGAAATATAGCAATGTAATTTTAGGAGATATTGATACAGCGTATTTTATGTTGGGAATTCCAAAAGTGAATCCGAATTATCAGGACGAAAAATCGCTTCCGGCGGTATATGATAAATTGTTCGAATTGATTCCGAGTCTGAAAGTGGCAGCAACAACACTGCGTTATTCTGTTAGCGCTTCGCATCAAAGAATTGGCGGAATTTTATATGACGGAAAAGCGATTTACAGTGCAGCAGTTAAAGAAGTTACGCCAGTTGTAGACCGCGTTGGAAGTGGAGATGCCTTTATGGGCGGATTAATCTACGGTTTGTTGGAATACAATAATAACCAAAGAGCTTTAGATTTTGCAGTTGCAGCTTGTTGTTTAAAACATACAATTGCTGGAGATTACAACTTGGTTACCTTAAAAGAAGTTGAAAATATGATTGATGGTGATGGTTCTGCATTAGTATCAAGATAAGAAATATAAAAATGGCAAAATATTCACGAATTGAAGTAGCTCAGACCATGAAAGAAAACGGGATGGTTCCGTTGTTTTTTCATTCTGATATCGAACTAAGTAAAAAAGTTTTAAAAGCGTGTTATGATGGAGGTTCCAGATTAATGGAATTTACGAGTAGAGGCGATTTTGCTCATGAAGTTTTCGGTGCTTTAAATAAATATGCTTTAGCAGAACTTCCAGGAATGATTTTAGGAGTGGGTTCTGTTACAGATGCAGCATCGGCTTCATTGTATATGAGTTTAGGAGCAAATTTTATTGTGACTCCAGTTTTTAGAGAAGATATAGCTATAGCTTGTAATCGCAGAAAAGTGCTTTGGTCGCCAGGTTGCGGTACTTTGACAGAAATAGCAAGAGCAGAAGAATTAGGTTGCGAAATTGTGAAATTATTTCCAGCTGATACTTACGGACCAGAATTTATTAAAGCGATAAAAGGTCCGTGTCCTTGGACGAATATTATGCCGACAGGAGGGGTTTACCCAACAAAAGAAAGTTTAAGTTCATGGCTGAATGCAGGAGCAACCTGTGTTGGTTTAGGTTCGCAATTAATTTCAAAAGATATATTAGACCAGAAAGACTTCGATGGTTTAACTGCAAAAGTAAAACAGGTTCTTGACATTATAAAAGATATTAGAAAATAGATTAAGGGGTAATCATGCCTGACTCCTTATTTTATAAGTTTTTTAGATTTTTAGAGATTGTAATTGAACATTACGCTTGAAAAATTTAGCTAGCCATTCCTCACAGCCGGCTTTATTTTATCCAATCGGGTGTAATGTTTCTTTTGCAATTTTAAAGGCAGAAATAGAGAGTTAAGGTTATAAATGGTTATTTATAACAGATTAAAGAAGTAAATCAAAATGGAAAAAATAAACAGATCAAACGCAGGACTTACAGAAAAACTTCCAATTAAAATCGTGCAATTTGGAGAAGGAAACTTCTTGAGAGCTTTTGTTGAATATGCCATTCAGAAATTGAATCAAAATGCTGATTTTAATGCTGGTATTGCAGTGGTGCAGCCAATTGACAAAGGTTTGGTAAACATGATCAATGCGCAGGACGGATTGTATACTTTGTTTATGAAAGGAGTTAAAAAAGGTGAGGAAATTCAGGAAAAAGAATTGATTACTAATATTGTAAAAGCAATTGATCCGTATGCTTCTTTTCAAGATTATTTAGCTTTGGCTAAAGAAGAAGAGTTAGCTTTTATTATTTCTAATACAACTGAAGCGGGTATCGAATATATCGCTTCAGATTTGCCAACCATGCAGCCACCGGTTTCTTTCCCTGCAAAACTAACTGTTTTACTTCACGAAAGATTCAAACATTTTAATGGTGCTGCAGATAAAGGATTGACCATTATTCCTTGCGAATTAATCAATTACAACTCTGATACTTTAAAAGAAATTGTTTTCAAATATAGTGCTGACTGGAAATTAGGAGCAGAATTTGAGGCTTGGTTAACCAACAGCTGTTCTTGGCATAATACATTGGTAGACAGAATTGTTCCAGGTTATCCAAAAGATCAAATTGAAGAATACAATGCACAATTAGATTACAAAGATGATTTGATTGTAAGTGCAGAAACTTTCTTTTTATGGGTTATTGAAGGTGATGATAAATTGAAAGCAAAATTGCCGTTTGACAAAACAGATTTAGATGTAAAAATCATTTCTGATATGCAGCCGTACAGAACTCGTAAAGTGAGAATCCTTAACGGAGCACATACTGCAATGGTGCCATTCTCGTTGCTTTACGGAAACGAAACAGTAAAAGAAACTGTAGATAATCCGTTTACAGGAGATTTTATCAATAAAGCTTTGTTTGAAGAAATCAATGAAACTTTAAACATGGATAAAGCAGAATTGGCGAGTTTCTCAGAAGAGATTTTAGACCGTTTCAGAAATCCATTCATCAAACATTTATTGTCTTCAATCGCTTTAAACTCGATTTCTAAATTTAAAGTTCGCGTATTGCCAAGTTTAACAGGATATGTAGATGTTCACGGAAAACTTCCGGTTCATTTGACTTTTGCTTTTGCAGCTTTAATTCGTTTCTACAAAGGAACTTGGAACGGACAAGATTTACCGGTTAACGATAGCGAAGACATTACAACATTCTTCAACGGACTTTGGAAGTCTGACGATTACGAAAAAATTGCTCGTTTAACATTGCAAAACAAAAATTTCTGGGATGAGGATTTAACAGAAATTCCTGGTTTAACAAGAGCAATCACAATTGCTTTGGAAGAAATAGATTCAAACGGAATTGAAGCTGGTTTTGCTAAGTTTCAAGAAAGAATAAAATAAGAAAACACAAAAAAAAGAACAAAGAACAAAGGTTAATTATGGCAACGCAGAAAAAATTAATAAAAGTTCACCCGACCGACAATGTTGCGGTTGCTTTGGTGGATCTTACTGCAGGCGAAGTGATTGATTTTGAAGGACAATCAATTACAGTAGAGTCTGATGTAAAAATGAAACATAAGATTGCAATGGTTCCTTTTAATGTAGGGGATAGAATCATTATGTACGGTGTTTTGGTTGGAAAAGCAAGTGCAAGAATTGAAAAAGGCGGATTGCTTTCTACTGCTAACGTAAAACACGAAAGTGATAAAGTTACTGGTAAAACGGAAACCATTGGCTGGACAGCTCCTAATGTTGATAAATGGAAAGACAGAACGTGGCAGGGCTATCATAGAGAAGATGGACAGGTTGGAACAGAAAATGTATGGCTGTTTTTTCCATTAGTTTTTTGTGAAAACAGAAACATCGAAATCTTAAAAGATATTTTTGAGAAAGAGTTGATGAAACCAAAAGAAAACGATTACCAATTATTGTTGCGTTCTTTGGTAAAATCAGAAACAGGTGGAGCGGGAAATCAAGAAGCTTCAAACGATGCAAACTTGTTCAATAATATTGAAGTTAAATTCATTACACACCAAGGCGGATGCGGTGGAATTCGTCAGGATTCTCATAGTTTAGCTAAACTTTTGGCTGGTTATGTAAATAATCCAAACGTGGCTGGCGCAACTGTGTTGAGTTTAGGATGCCAAAATCTTCAGATTTCAATTTTCAAAGAAGCTTTAGATGCGATTAATCCAAACAGTAAAAAACCTGTTTTAATTTACGATCAGCAGTCTATCGGGACAATTGAAACGATGTTAAGCAGTGTGGTAAAAGACACTTTCGAAGCGATTAAAAAAGCAAACGAAATTAAGAGAGAGCCAGCCCCATTATCTAAACTAAGAATTGGTTTAGAGTGCGGTGGATCTGACGGATTCTCTGGAATTTCTGCAAACCCAACATTGGGAGTGTTATCAGATCATTTAGTTGCTTTGGGAGGAACTACAATTCTTTCTGAATTTCCTGAATTATGTGGAGTAGAACAGGAATTAGTAAATCGTTGTATAGATGATAAGGACGGAAAACGTTTCTTAGATTTAATGCAATGGTACGAAAAAACAGTTGTGGATGCAGGTTCAGGATTTGATATGAATCCGTCTCCGGGTAACATTAAAGACGGTTTGATTACAGATGCTATGAAATCGGCTGGTGCTGCTAAAAAAGGTGGAACATCACCAATTACAGGCGTTTACGATTACGGAGAATATATTAGCGAACCAGGCTTTACGCTATTATGTACACCAGGAAATGACGTAGAATGTACTACTGCAATGGTAGGTTCTGGAGCCAATATGGTATTGTTTACAACAGGTTTAGGAACTCCAACAGGAAACCCGATTGCTCCAGTTGTAAAGATTTCATCAAACACACAGTTAGCAAACAAAATGTCTGATATTATCGATATTGATACTGGTGGAATTATTACAGGTGAAAAAACTATTGATGAAATGGCTGACGAAATGTTAGAATTCATTATTGACGTTGCCAGTGGTAACATTAAAACAAAGGCAGCTATTTTGAATCAGAATGATTTTATTCCTTGGAAAAGAGGGGTGTCATTGTAGTTTTTTAGGTGCTAAGGTTCTAAGGGACAAAGTGACAAAGTTTATATAGGAGACGCACAATATAGTGCGTCTTTTTTTTGTGTTAGGTTTATCTATAGAGATGTACAGTAGTTTGTCTCTTGTTTTTAGAGAAAGCTTCGGAGAAGCGAAATATTTATAGCAAAAGGTTAACGGCTATAACATAAAGCTCCAGAGGAGCTTGCAAAAAAAAAAGCCCATTCTAAAAATGAGCTTATATAACTTATATGGTGAAAAAAAATTAAAAATTAGTTCTTGTAGAAGATTTACGAATGTGTAATTCTGGTGCAAGCACTACCTTTTTTTCGATTTTAATAGTATCTGTTTTGTCGACCTGCTCTAAGAAAACGCGAGCAGACATTCTTCCCATTTCAAGTGGTGACTGATCTACAGAAGTGATTGATAATTCCATGAATTTAGTAAAAGGTTCGTTACTGAAACCAGCTACGCAAAACTCACTCGGAATGCTGATATTACGTTCTTTCAGTTCCTGAATTGCACCCAATGCGGCAAAATCACTTGACGAAAATATCGCGTCAGGAGGAGTTTCTAATTGAAGGAGTTTATCAACAGCATCTTTACCTGCGTCAACGCTACTTTTGGTATAAATAACGTATTCTTCTTTAAAATCAAGTCCGCTGTCTAATAAGGCTTGTTTGTATCCTAAAAACCTGTTTTTAAAGATGTCTAACGATTGATCTCCAGAGAAATGAGCAATATTTCTGCAACCTTCATCAATTAAATGTTTTGTAGCCAAATAACCGCCTTTAAAGTCATTAATAGTTACAGAACTCACGCCATCGATGTGTTTGCTTCTATCAAAAAATATTAGCGGAACATTTTTCTCCAATACATTTCTAAAAGCGCTATCATTTTCATCTGAAATACCCGTTACAGACATCATGATCCCGTCAACTTGAGCATCTACAAGTGTATGAAGGTTTTCATTCTCCCTTTTTATGCTTTCGTGAGTCTGACAGATAATAACCTGATAACCGTGAGGATAAAGCTCTTCTTCGATTCCTCGGATAACCGATGCGAAAAAATTACTGTCAATACGCGGAACAATAACTCCGATATTATTACTTCGGCCACTCTTTAAAGCCAGCGCCAGTTTATTTTGCTTATAATTCATCGCAGCAGCAGTCTTGATAACTAGCTCACGCGTCGCCTCCTTTATTTTAGGATTATTGTTTAACGCTCTGGAAACTGTTGCAGCTGTGATGTTTAATTTTTCAGCAATATCGTAAATAGTTACTTTTTCACTCATTCAAAAAAAGTTTATCGAATTATTTTTAAACAAAAGTACATTTTTTTTCATTATGCAATGAATATTGTTATCGATTACCATAATTAAAAACTCAAACGTTTTAGATTCTACAATGATAATAAATTATCTAATTTTTTGCATTAAATGTAATTAAAATTTGTAATAAAAATTAAATATATAATTTTTTTCTAAATTAATTTGGTCTCTTAGAACAATTTTTCTACTTTCGTGTAATCGATTACATAAAACATGAAGTTTTTGATATTCAAACAAGAAAAATCTGTGCAAATGATTACAAATAAGATAGTCGCAACAAAAAAGATTCTTTTTTTAGCCTTTTTAGGACTTTTAGTGTCATCATGTGCAAGACATTCTTCTCCTGTTTCCTCAGAGAATCCATGGCAAAAAATGGATTTGGTTATAAGAAGTATTCCTCAAGTTCATTTTTCAGATAAAATTTATAACATAAATGATTTTGGAGCTGTTGCAGATGGAAAAACATTAAACACTTTAGCTTTTCAAAAAGCAATACAAGAATGTGCTGCAAATGGAGGTGGTCGAGTTTTAGTTCCAAACGGAAAATATTTGACAGGCGCAATTCATTTGGAAAGCAATGTTAATCTGCACTTAGAAGATCATGCTGAAATTCTTTTTAGTTTAAATCCGAAAGATTATCCTATTGTTCATACTTCGTGGGAAGGTACAGAAGTGATGAATTATTCTCCGCTTATTTATGCAAAAAACAAAACCAATATTGCGGTAACAGGAAAAGGCACGCTAAACGGTCAAGCTGATAGTACCAACTGGTGGATTTGGTCTGGAGGAAAAAACTATGGCTGGAAAAAAGGAATTCCGTCTCAAAATGATCCAACAAACCGTGAAGTTTTGGTAGATATGGCAGAAAGAGGAGTGCCGGTATCAGAAAGAGTTTTTGGCGATGGACGTTATTTAAGACCAAATTTTATTGAGTTTTTTGAATGTAATACTGCTTTAGTAAAAGATATTATAATTATCAATTCTCCATTTTGGATTTTGCATCCAATTAAAACAAACAACATGATTATTGATGGCGTAACGGTTAATAGCCATGGCCCGAATAATGATGGTTGTGATCCAGAATATTCGCAAAATATCGTAATCAGAAACTGCACTTTCAATACAGGTGATGATTGTATTGCGATTAAAGCAGGGCGCGATGGTGACGGAAGAAGAGTAGCTATACCAAGTAAAAACATCATTGTGCAAAACTGCAAAATGATTGACGGTCATGGTGGTGTTGTAATTGGAAGCGAAATTTCTGCAGGAGTAAATAATGTTTTTGTAGAAAACTGTGTGATGGACAGTCCGAATTTGGATCGTGCCATTCGTATAAAAACCAATTCAAGGAGAGGCGGAATCATTGAGAATATCTATGTGCGAAACCTTGAAGTGGGAACGGTAAAAGAATGCGTCTTGAAATTAAACATGTTTTATAATGTATACGGATCTCAGACAGGGAATTTTATTCCAACCATTAGAAATGTAAGCTTAGAAAATGTGACTGTAAAAAACGGTGGTAAATACAGCGTTTGGGCAGAAGGTTACGCAGAATCTCCAGTTGAGAATATTACTTTGAAAAATGTAAAGATTCAAAAGGTTGATTCCCTCTATTTATTAAAAAACGTAAAAAACATAAATTTTATAAATACCTACATCAATGAGAAAAAAGTAGAATCTATTACAAACTAAACACTATCAATTAACCAAACTTTAAACCACATGAGTATTAAACAATTATCTAAGAAAAAAGACAAGTACTTTGTATTTTTCTTTTTCCTGAATTTCTTACTGTGCAGTTCTATATATGCGCAGACAACCACAATAGAAGGGAAGATTACCGACGCTACTGGTATGTCACTGCCAGGGGTAAACATTAATGAGAAAGGGACAAAAAACGGAACTTCAACAGATTTTGAAGGAAGTTTTAAGATTAATGTATCAAACAGTAAAGCTATTTTAATAATAAGCTATTTAGGATTTCAGACACAAGAAGTAAGCGTTGCTGGAAAATCAAAAATCAATGTGACACTTGCTGAGCAATCCAATTCATTAAATGAAGTTGTTGTGGTCGGATACGGCTCTGTAAAAAAGACCGATCTTACCGGATCTGTTAGTACCATTAGTGCAGCAACGATTACAGAAAGAAATACTACAAGTCCGTTAGAGGCAATTCAAGGAAGTACGCCAGGAGTTCAGATTTCATCTGCTTCAGGACGTGCAGGAGACGGATACAAAGTGGTAATCAGAGGGAACAACTCATTAGTGGGGTCATCGCCTTTATATATCGTAGACGGCGTTCCAGTTGATAATATTGACTTTTTGAACCCGCAGGATATTTCTAGAATGGACGTTTTAAAAGATGCTTCTTCGGCTGCAATTTATGGTTCTAGAGGAGCGAGTGGTGTTATTATCGTAACTACAAAAAGTGGTGCTAATGTTAAATCTGGAATTAACGTAACTTTTGATACTTCTTACGGAACTAAAACTGCCGCTAGAATGCCAAAAATGATGACTGGAGAAGAGTGGTGGAAATTCCATCAGGTTGCGTATATGAGTGCAACACCTCAAACACAAACGCCAGCGCAATTAGCCGCTTTAGCAGGAAATCAGAGTCCTTTATTGGTTTCTCGTGCCAACAACGGTTATAATTTTGACTGGACAGATGCTGTTCTTAAACCGGGTATGACACAAAACAATTATTTGAATGTTACAGGACGTTCAGATTCTGGTTTGAGCTATAACTTAGGATTTGGCGTTCAAAGCGATGAAGGGCTTATCGAAAATGATTCGACAGATAAATATTCTTTTAAGTTAGGATTGAATCATAAAATCAATGATAAATTTACGACAGGCGCCAATATTACGGTTGCACGTCTTGATACGCAATTAGGCAGTGATCTAGCAATGCAGGATGCTTTCAGATTAAGTCCGCTAATGTCGCCTTGGGCTGTTGATGCACAAGGAAATGAAAAAGTGGGAACGCTATTTTTCCTTCCAGGGAAATTAACTTATCCTGACGGTTCATGGGCAATTAATAAAACAAGTACCGTAAACCCTTTAATGGAAATTGCCAATTCTTCTCAGACAGAAAAAACATGGCAAACTGTTGGAAATGTTTTCTTCCAATATCAGCCGTTAAAATGGCTTTCGTTCAAAACAACATTTGCAGCCGGTATCGAAAATACTGTTACCAGTGCTTCTTATAAAGCGCAAACCAATGCAGGTGTTACCTTAAATGGAAAAAACTCAGCATCAATTAAAAACTTCAACAACTTTAATTATACTTGGGATAACCAGATAGACTTGAAACACACGTTTAATGAAGTGCATGATTTTAGTGTTTTATTATTGCAGAGTTTGTACTCAAATGTTGATGAAACGTCTTATTTATATTCTAACAATCAGCCTTTTGATGTTGGATCAAATAATATGGGATCTGGAGTTCAGACGAGTTATAACATAAGTTCAGGCTATCAAAAGAATACTTTAAGTTCTTATGCGGTTCGTTTAAATTATACTTTTAAAGACAAATATTTATTGACAGCTTCTACAAGATGGGATGGTTCTTCTGTTTTATCTGAAGGCAATAAATGGCAAAGTTTCCCTTCTGTAGCTTTAGGATGGAAAATTAGCAAAGAATCTTTCTTAGCAAACAGTTCAGTAGTTTCAGATTTAAAACTTCGTGCGAGTTTAGGATATACAGGAAATGACAACGTTGCGCCTTATACTTCTCAGGCTTTATTAAATCAGCAGACTTTTTATGCAAACGGAGCCAATGTGGTTTCGGGCTGGCAGTCTGAAAATTTAGCGAATCAAAATTTAACTTGGGAAAAAACACGAGAGTTAAACTTTGGTCTTGATTACGGATTCTTAAACAACAGAATTACAGGTAGCGTAGACGTTTATGACAGACTTTCAGATAAATTAATTTATAAACAAGAATTGCCTCTTGAAACAGGTTATAAAAACACATTTGCTAATGTTGGATCTGTTAGCAATAAAGGAGTAGAGGTTTTGTTAACTACAAAAAATATTAAAAGCAAAAATGTAAATTGGGAAACTACTTTTACGTTTACTAAAAACGTAAACAAATTAGAGTCAATTTACAATCAGGATAAAGTAAGTGATATTGGTAATAAATTAATCTTAGGATCTGAATTAAATCCAAACTACAATTATGTTTATGATGGAGTTTGGCAAGAAAGCGAAGCGGCGCAGGCAGCATCTTACGGAATGGCTCCTGGACAGGCAAGACCAAAGGATTTGAACAATGACGGGAAATTCAACCAAGATGATAGAACTGTAATCGGAAACGCAAATCCAGACTGGCAGGGAAGTTTATATTCTAAATTGACAGTTGGCAATTTTGATTTCAATTTTTCAGTTTTAACAAGCCAAGGGCAAACGGTTTTGAGTACTTTCCACCAAAATTTTGCTGATGTAAGTGATAGAGGACGTCAGAAATTGGCAATGGATTATTTTATTCCAACAAACGGAACAGGAATCGCGGCTAATGCAAATAATGAACACCCAAGACCAGGCCCTGTGGCTACTGGAGCAGGAGCTTATTGGACTTCTTTATTTGGGTATTACAGAGACGTTTCTTACGTGAAAATTAAAAATATATCTTTAGGATACACATTGGATTCTGAATTATTGAAAAGGCTTAAAATCAGTAATCTGAGAATTTATGTGAATGTTTTAGACCCATTTGTATTTACAGATTTTGATGGATATGATCCTGAATGGGCTGGTGCTGCTTTTGGAGTAAACCGTCCAGCATCAGTGACTACGCAATTGGGATTAAGTGTTAAATTTTAATAAAGATATCAAATGAAAAAATTCATCATATTATTAGGAATCATTGTGGGAACTTTAAGTTCTTGCAGTAATTATATAGAAGAGGAAAGTTTGTCAAATGTTCCTGCTGACGGAACTTATAAAACAGCTGCTGGTTTTCAATTATTAATAAACACAAATTATGCTTGGCTTAAAAGCATTTATGGCGGAAATCCGTGGCTTTTTGAGGCAGGAACAGACATGTACGCCGAAGGAAGAACTCCAGAGCCTGCAGGTCTAAGCCAGTATACGCTTTTAATTCCGTCTTCAGACAATGTTGCCGATTTGTACAGACCTTGTTATCAGTTAATTCAATCTGTGAATAAAGCAATTTATTATTCAAGTGTAACAGAACAAACTGCCAATTTGAATATGCTATTAGGAGAAGCTAGATTTTTAAGAGCTCAAGCCTATTTCTTATTAGTTCAGACCTATGGAGGTGTGCCAATTGTAAGTGAAAATATTACAACACCAGTTTTATCTTTTACAAGAAACAGCGCAGAAGAAGTGTATGCACAAATCATTGCAGATCTCGATTTTGCTTTAGCCAATGTAGGAACTGCTGCTTATAGTACATCTGGAAAAGTAAACAAAAGAGCTGTAAACGATTTATTGGCAAAAGTGTACTTGACAAGAGGATACGAAACTTTTGCAAAACCTGATGATTTTTCTAAAGCTGCAGTTTATGCAGATGCTGCAATTGGGGGACAGGCATTAAGCCTTCCTTTCAATCAGCTATTTGTTACAAAGGCAGACGGTACGGATAACGATTTAAATGCAGAAACTATTTTCTCCGTTCAGTATGACAAGGCTTCAACAAGTACAAGTCCTACAACATTAGGAAACAATCAGTTTTACTATTTCAGTTCGTATTTAGGAGGAGCAGAAACCGGAGCGCCATTAAGAAGCTACAATTTGTGTCCTACAGATTACGCTTTAGGTTTATACGAAAAAGGCGATGCGAGATGGAACGCGACTTTTATGACTGAAATTGTAGAAGGGCCAGAAACAACAAACGGAGTTACAAAAACGGTTTTATATTATCCGTACTATAGAAGTTCAACCCCAGCTTCTTTAAAAGTAAGACATTTTTATGAGCCAAAATGGTTTACACCTGCAGATAAAACAGCATGGATGACCGCTAACGCTTCTAGACTAGCTTCTACATTTGTATATCATCCTTGGGGAGAATATTCTGCAGCACATACGTTAATTAAAAACTTAGACTGTTACACAATTCCAGTTAAGAAATTTGATGATGCAAATCCGACTACGCCTTCAAGTACAGGGCCTGTAAGCACAAGAGATATTATTGTTTCAAGACTTGGAGAAACGTATTTAATTGCGGCAGAAGCATATTTAAAAGCTGGAAACCCAGGAACAGGATTAGAGCGTTTAAACGAGGTAAGAAGAAGAGCAGGAGTTGCTAATGCCACTTTAGCTCAGTTTAATATCGATTATATCTTAGACGAAAGAGGAAGAGAACTATTAGGCGAATACAAACGCTGGTTCGACTTAAAACGTACAGGAACTTTGGTAGCAAGAGCTTCAGCTCATAATTATAAAATTAAAGAAGCAAATTTTGTGGGTGTTGACGGTAAGCTTAAAATATTAAGACCAATACCACAATCTGCTTTAGATTTAAATCAAAATAAAGATTTCCCTCAAAATCCTGGTTATTAGTAATTTGTTAGTTTTTTGAGAACTATGTTTTTTGAAGTAGTTAAAAGGGAGTTTGACTATAGGTCGAACTCCTTTCTTAACTAAAAAGTAAAGAGTAGAAATGCGAAAATTGAAATTAATATTAGTGTTGTTTTTTAATGCAATTGTAATGCAAAGCCAGCAGTACAAGGTCGACACGTCGTATACCATTAAAAGCACTTATGCTAAATTAATTAAGAAATATCCGTTTATCACAATTCCAGAAATAAAAGCAAACCCAGACGTTAAAGAAACATTTGATTTGGTTTACAATCAAGAACAAGATCGCGTTTTACATTTAGATGCTTTTGTTAATACCAAAAAGAAAAAAAATCCTGCTGTAATTATGATTCATGGCGGAGGATGGAGATCGGGAAATAAAAATCAAATGCAGTTTATCGGAAAAGGAATTGCAGCAAAAGGCTATTCTTGTTTTTCGATCGAATACAGATTATCATTAGAAGCAAAATATCCAACAGGAGTTGTTGACGTTAAGAACGCGATAAAATTTATCAAAGACAATGCGGCGAAATTTAATGTAGATCCAAACAAAATTGCGGTTTTAGGCTGTTCTTCGGGAGGGCAAATGGCAGCTTTGATTGGTGCAACAAATACTAATCCGCTTTTTGAAGATAAAAATTTTAAAAGCCGTTCTTCTTCAAAAGTTCATGCCATAATTGATGTAGATGGAGTCTTGGCATTCAAACATCCAGAATCTTCAGAAGGAGATATGGCAGCATTTTGGCTGGGAGGAAAATCAGATGAGATTCCTGAAAATTGGAAAAATGCTTCAGCACTGAGTCATACGGACAAAAATACACCGCCGGTATTATACATCTGCAGCAGTATTCCGAGATTTCATGCAGGAAGAGACGACATGATTCAGATTTTGAACCAATATAAAATCTATAATGAAGTGCAGACTATTCCAGATTCGCCACATTCATTTTGGTTTTATGAGCCTTGGTTTACACAGACAATCTCGTACAGCGTACGATTTTTAGATAAATTTTTTAAATAATTTAGAATACAAATGAAAGCAAAAATCACCACAGCAGTTTTATTTTTCGCAGGTCTAACAGCCATAAATGCGCAGAAATATGATATCAAAACCAATAAAACGTATGCCGAAATATCTGCAAAAACAGATGGAAAATGGGAAGGAAGAAAGTACAAAGGCGGTACGGTGTTTAAAAATGTGGACCGATTAAAGTTGGCTCCAGAGCATACTGACCATTCTTTTGACATTCGTTATGAAGGACCGGGCTGGGAAAACAACAGAATTGGATACCGTTTGTATTTGGATTGGAGAAATGCTATTGATATCTTCGGAAAAAAGACATCAGAAAATATTCTGCCAAAAGTAGGGCAGGACGGTTTCGATTCGTACCATGAAATGAGCGATTGGGGAGCAGACATTTTAAAAGCAGGAAAAGGAATCGGAATTGGTTCTATCGACCGTTATTTAAACAATGAAAAATTACACTTTCGTGAAGTTGATTCAACCATTGCAACAGTGGCTAATAAAGCTAAGGAGTCTACAGTAAAAGTAAATTATTATGGATGGAAAACAGCTTCAGATAAAATCGATTTTGTTTCAGAATTGACCATTAAACCAGATCAATTGTATACGCAACATACGATTAAAGCATCACAAGCAATCAAAGGAATCTGTACTGGAATCGTAAAACAAAAAACAGCCGAATTGCTTAAGAAAGAAAGCAAAAACAAAAAATGGGCCTATTTGGCAACTTACGGAGAACAATCTTTGGTTCCAGATAAGTTAGGAATGGCAATTTTTTATGAAATTAGTACTATCGAAAACATAGCAGATACAGACTTAGATTATCTTTTAGTTTTTAAACCAACTACAAAAGCGGTGACTTTTTACCTTTTGGGAGCTTGGGAACAAGAGGTAAACGGAATCAAAACAAAAGAAGAATTTGCTCAATATTTAGATAAACAATTGGAAGTGCTGAACAAAAAAGGCAAAATGTAAATTGTTTTTTGGCACTCCCGATATTATCGGAATAGAAGATTAAAATGATTTAAAAATCTGCTCAATCTGCCGAATCTGCGTGAGAATAATTCTAACACATAGAAACATAGAATTTATTGTATTTTAAAAGAGTATCAAAAGAAGCTCGCTTCTTACACATAGCATACTATGTTTTTTATTGCAAGTGAAACACCTTTTATTAAGTATTCTAAACTATGTGTCTATGTGTTTTTAAAAAAAATAGTTGAATTTAAATATATGTTGAAATGAAAAATAGTAGAAAGCACAATTACTTCATGTCGGCTCTGATGGTCTGTGTTATGACTATTACGAGTTGTAAAGTAACCTCACAGGAACCTGCAAAAGATATCGTAATTGGAAAAAATGCGAAATGGTCTGATAAAATGGCTTTGACCTTGATGAAACGCCATCCAGAATCGTATATGATTGACGATGCTAAAAAGCCAAAGTGGGATTACGTTCATGCTTTAGTGCTGCATTCAATAGAAGAATTGTACAAAAAAAATCCTGATGCGAGATACAAAAATTACGTAAGAAGTTATGTGGATCAGTTTGTGCAAACAGACGGAAGCATTACTACGTATGAGTTTGATAAATACAATATTGATTTAGTATTGCCGGGACGCCTTCTTTTTGATGTATATGAAACTTCAAAAGATGAAAAATACTTAAAAGCATTACAGCTAATTCGCAAACAGCTTGCAGAGCAGCCAAGAACTCAAAGCGGCGGATTCTGGCACAAACAAATCTATCCAAACCAAATGTGGTTAGATGGCTTATACATGGGAGAGCCATTCTACGCAGAATACACAGCTAAATTTGAAAACGGAAAAAGTTTTGATGATATCGCAAAACAATTTGAAGTAATTCAGCTTAAAGCTACAGATCCAAAAACTGGATTATTGTACCATGGTTGGGACGAAAGCAAGCAAATGCCTTGGGCAGATAAAGAAACAGGAAACTCTCCAAATTTTTGGTCTAGATCTTTAGGCTGGTACGTAATGGCTTTGGTTGATGTTTTAGATTATATGCCAAAAGACCATCCAAAAAGAAAAGACTTGATCAAATATTTAAACAATGCTTCTGAAGCGATTCTTAAATTTCAAGACAGCAAATCAGGTTTGTGGTATCAGGTTACAGACAAAGGCGGTCAAAAAGATAATTATTTAGAAGCTTCTGGTTCGGCTATGTTTGCGTATGCATATGCAAAAGGAGTAAACAAAGGCTATTTGCCAGCTAAATTTAAAAAAGCAGCCAACAAAGCTTTTGACGGATTAACTACAGTTTTAATCAAAAAAGTAGACGAAGATGGCGGAATCACTTTAACCAACTGCTGTCAAGTGGCAGGTTTAGGAGGAAATCCTTACCGTGACGGATCTTACGAATATTACGTAAACGAAAGAAAAAAAGACAACGATCCTAAAGCAACAGGGCCTTTTATTTTGGCTGCTATTGAGTTGAACAGATAATTGATAATTGAAAATGATAATTGATAATTGATAATTGATAATTGTCAATTGTTAATTATCAATTGCAATGCCTTGTCTTGCTGAGCGGAGTCGAAGCATCGCAAAGTAACTCCTCAAAGAAAAGCAAATTTAGAACCCGACAGGTTTTTAGAACCTGTCGGCTTTAAATAAAAAAGTATAGTTAAAAATGAAAAACATCAAAATCATCTTATTCCTTTTCTGCATTATTCCTTTTCAAAAGAATACAGCACAAGTCTGGACGCCAGATAATGGAGACGGAACCTACACCAATCCTGTTATTCATGCCGATTATTCAGATCCGGATGTTGTTCGCGTAGGCGATGATTATTATATGACAGCTTCATCTTTTAACTGTATTCCGGGCTTGCCAATTTTACATTCAAAAGACTTGGTAAACTGGAAAATTATTGGGCATGCTTTGGTAAAACAGCCGCCATTTGAAACGTACGATAGCGTACAGCACGGAAACGGAGTTTGGGCGCCAAGCATTACTTTTCATAAAAACGAATTTTACATTTATTACCCAGATCCCGATTTCGGAATCTATATGATAAAAGCCAAAAAAGCAGAAGGGCCTTGGTCTGAACCGCTTTTGGTTAAAGAAGGAAAAGGATTGATTGATCCTAGTCCGCTTTGGGATACGGATGGAAAAGCATATCTGACTCATGCCTTTGCAGGAAGCCGAGCGCAAATTAAAAGTTTGTTAGTGGTTTGCACCATGAATCCAGAAGGAACCGTTGTGAATAATGACGAAGTAATGGTGATTGATGGACATAAAGGCGAAGAAACTATTGAAGGCCCAAAATTCTACAAGCGAAATGGATATTATTACATTTTTGCTCCCGCTGGTGGCGTTTCAACAGGATGGCAGACGGTTTTAAGATCGAAAAATGTTTTCGGACCTTATGAAAAAAAGAAGGTTCTAGAACAAGGTTCGACCGCTATAAATGGTCCGCATCAAGGTGCTTGGGTTACGACACAGACAGGAGAAGATTGGTTTTTCCATTTTCAAGATAAAGGCGCTTACGGACGTATAGTTCATCTTCAGCCAATGAAATGGGTAAACGACTGGCCGGTTATGGGAGAAGATTTTGATAAAAACGGAATTGGCGAACCCGTAACAACTTACAGAAAGCCAAATGTTGGCAAAAAATATCCTATAGAAGTTCCGGCAACTTCAGATGAATTTAATGAACCTAAACTGGGACTGCAATGGCAATGGCAGGCCAATAAACAAACCAATTTTGGATTCCCGACAAGTTTAGGATATCTAAATTTGTTTTGCAACACGACAACTTCAAACATTTTTAATGCGCCAAATGTATTGCTGCAAAAATTTCCAGCAGAAGAATTTACCGCTACAACAAAACTGACTTTTAATTCTAGACTGAAAGGCGAATCAACAGGTTTGATTGTAATGGGATTAGATTACAGTTTTCTATGTTTTAAAAATGTTGATGGAAAACTATACTTGAATCAGAAAACGGGAACTTTTGATAAAACGGTTTCAGAAACGGGAACAAAACCAATTTTAATAGAAAGCAATACGATTTACCTTAGAGTTCAAATAAAGAAAGATGGAATGTGCAGTTTCTTTTACAGCTTAGACGATAAAAATTATCAGTCTATCGGAAATGATTTCAAATCTAGAGAAGGAAAATGGATTGGTGCCAAAGTCGGACTTTTTGCTTTAGGTGAAGAAATAAAAAATGATTCTGGAAATGTCGAAGTAGATTGGTTTCGAATCACGAAATAAAAAAAGTGTAAAAAAGGAAGAAAAAGGGGAATTTTTAATTTTTTTCAAAAAAAACGGCTTTCATAATTTGATTCTGCTGAACGAAAATTAAAAAGCAATATCAAAACACATTTCGTAAGAAAAAGGCTTCTAAAATATGTGTTTAAATGATTTTTCTTACAATTGTGTTTAAAATAAGCCTAATTTTTCACTTTTTAGAAGATAAAATAGTTTCTTACAACAAAGCATTAAAAAACATTAAATGATGCAATTAAAAAAAACAGCTTTAATGCTTATTCTATTTTTAAGCATTGGAATTTATGCTCAAACCACCTACAAAAGATGGCCTGACATTATTCGTAAGAGTGATGTCGCTTGGTTTGCAACAGCTGATGCAAAAAGAATAGCCGAAAACGTATTGCTCTACCAAAGAGATATTGGAGGCTGGCCAAAGAATATTCAGATGCAGGATGAACTGACCGAAAAGCAGAAAAAGGATTTAATTGCACTCAAAAAAACGGCCGTAGAAACGACAACAGACAACGGAGCAACTTGTCAGGAAATGCTTTTTATGTCTAGAATGTATGCGCAGGTAAAAGACGAACGCTACCGAGAATCTTTCTTAAAAGGATTGAATTATTTGCTTGAAGCGCAATATGCAAATGGAGGCTGGCCACAGTTTTATCCATTAAAAAAAGGCTATTATACGCACATTACCTACAATGACGATTCTATGGTTAATATTATGAATGTCATAAAAGCTGTAGCAGACGAATCGGATTATTACAGTATAAAACCATCAAAAGAAGTTGTAGAAAAGTGCAAAAAAGCATTTGATAAAGGAATCGACTGCATCTTAAAAACACAATACAAACAAAACGGAGTTTTAACCGCATGGTGCGCTCAGCATGACGAAGTTACATTGGCTCCCGCAAATGCTAGAGCTTTTGAATTGGCTTCGCTTAGCGGTTACGAATCGGCAAAAATAGTCCTGCTTTTAATGTCGATTGATAAGCCTTCAAGAGAAATGGTAACCGCTGTAAAAAGTGCTGTGGAGTGGTTTGAAAAGACTAAAATCACCAATTTAGAAGAAAAAAGAGTCCTAAATGACGCTGGAAAAATTGTAGATAAAAAAATGATTCCAACAGCCAATGCCAAACCCATTTGGGCAAGGTTTATGGATCTGGAAACCAATGAACCTTTCTTTTGCGACCGCGACGGAATCAAGAAAAAATCATTGGATCAAATAGGAGCAGAAAGAAGAAATGGCTATTCTTGGTATACAGACGCACCGCAGGAAGTATTGAAAAAATTTCCAGAATGGGCAGTTAAAAACGGCACTAAAGTAGGCGTTTCCGAAAAGAAAAATGTAAACTATATTACCGTAGCACAAGACGGTTCAGGCGATTACACCAAAATTCAGGATGCCGTTTATGCAACTCCTGCTTTTCCGTATGAGAAAGTGACAATATTTGTAAAAAACGGAACCTATAACGAGAAAGTCCGAATTCCAGAATGGAATACCAACGTGATTTTGCAAGGCGAAAGCAAAGAAAACACCATCATTACCTTTGATGATAATTTTTCGAAAATTGCACTGGGAAGAAACAGCACCTTTTATACCTACACGCTTTTGGTTGAAGGCGACGATTTTTCGGCATCAAACCTAACCATAAAAAATACTTCGGGAGAACGCGGACAGGCTATAGCATTGTCGGTTACGGCAAATCGCGCCAAAATAACAAACTGTAATCTTTTAGGTAATCAAGACACTTTATACTTATCAGGAAAAGAGGCCAAACAATATTTTAAAGACTGTTATATCGAAGGCACAACCGATTTTATTTTTGGAGGCGCAACAGTTTTGTTTGAGAATTGTACCATTCACAGCATCAAAAGTTCGTATATCACAGCTGCTTCAACTCCAGAAGGAACGCCGTTTGGATTCGTTTTTAAGAATTGTAAACTCACAGCAAATCCAGAAGCAAAAGACGTTTATTTAGGAAGACCATGGCGCATTTATGCCAAAACAGTTTTTATAAACTGCGAAATGGGCGCACAAATTAAACCACAAGGCTGGGAAAACTGGTCTAAACCCGAAGCAGAAAAAAATGCCTTTTATGCCGAATATAATTGCACAGGCGAAGGTTTTCAGCCAGCAAAAAGAGTAAAATGGTCACATCAGCTTTCTAAAAAAGAAGCGGCGCAATATTCTATTGAGAACATTCTTAAGGATAAGGCAGGAGCGTGGTATTTTTAGTATTCAGTCGCGGTCTCAGTTTACAGTGTCATTCACAGTCTCAGTTTACAGCGCAAACTGCAATACTATGCGGTTAATTTTACCGCAAAGCACACAAAGAATACGCAAAGAACACAAAGTTTTTGTAAAGGAGACAAAGTTCGCAAAGATTTTCACGTAGAGACGCGATTTTTTACTGCAAAATTTTATTTTAACACAAAGTACACAAAGAATACGCAAAGTTCACAAAGATTTGATAAAGAAGACAAAGGACACAAAGCATATCGACAAAACTCTGTGTCCTTTGACAAAGTAAATAAAGAAAAAAACTTAGCGACCTTTGCGGTATAAGAAAAGAAAAAATAAATCTGCATAATCTGCTAAATCTGCGAGAGTAAAATTTTCACGCTCCCGATGGCTATCGGGATAAAAAAGATCAAAGCAGATTAAAAAGATTATTTAGAATTAAATCTGCGTCTATTTGCTAAAATCAGCAAAATCTGCGTGAAACAAAAAAATAATATTTAAAAAATGAATTTAAAATATCTTCTCTTAATACTTATTACTAGCACCTGTTTTGCACAAAACGCAGATTTTCCGTCAGCAAAAGTCGATTCTATTGTAAAGAACATAAAGCTTCCAGAAATTCCTTCTTTTCAAATCAATATCTTAAAATTAGGAGCAAAGGGAGATTCTGTTTCAGACAATAAAAAGGCTTTTGATAAAGCGATGGCATTGTGTAAAAAGAACCACGGCGGAACTATTATTGTTCCAAAAGGAAACTATAAAATAAACGGACCGATTCATTTGGTAAGCAATCTGAATCTTAAGCTGGAAAAAGGAGCCAAAATAAAATTCAGCGACAATCCAGAAGACTATCTGCCAATGGTTTTAACAAGTTGGGAAGGCACAATGCTGTACAATTACAGTCCGCTTATTTATGCTAACAACTGCACCAATATTGCCATTTCTGGCGAAGGAACTATTGATGGAGAAGGAGGAAAGACATGGAAAACCTTTAAGGCAAAAGAAAACGAAGGCAAAAAAAGAAGCCGTGACATGAATCATAACAACACTCCATTAAACGAAAGAAAATTTGGAGAAGGCTACTTTTTAAGACCGCAGATGATTCAGTTTTTAAACTGCAAAAACATTTTAGTCGAAAATATCAGAATCGAAAACTCGCCATTCTGGTGTCTGCACCTTTTAAAATCAGAAAGCATAACCATTCGCGGCATAAGCTATAAATCTTTAAATCATAACAACGACGGAATCGATCCCGAATACGCAAAAGACGTTTTAATCGAAAATGTCACTTTTGATAACGGAGACGATAATGTTGCCATAAAAGCGGGAAGAGACCACGAAGGAAGAGCCAATACAGCAACGCCAAGCCAAAATATTGTCATTAGAAACTGCAATTTTAAAGGACTGCACGGCGTCGTAATCGGCAGCGAAATGTCAGCTGGCGTGCAGAATGTTTTTGTAGAAAACTGCAAAACAGTGGGATATTTAAAAAGAGGCATTTATTTAAAAACCAATGCAGATCGTGGCGGATATATCAAAAATATATTTGTTAGAAATATTCAATTAGACCAAGTAGAAGACTGCCTTTACATTACAGCAAACTATCACGGAGAAGGAAAAGGCTATCAATCGGATATATCAAATGTATATTTCTCAAATATCACCTGTAACAAAGCATCAGAATCAGGAATCGTAATTCAAGGATTTGCAGACAAAAAAATAAAGAATATAGCATTAAAAAATATAGAAATAAAAGAAGCTAAAAATGCACTGTCAAACGAAAATGCAGAAAACGTCTTGATGACAGATGTGTTTATAGGCAAAAGAGCAACAGTGCCGACAGCAGTTTCGAAAAATTAGAGACAAAGTTACAAAGTAACAAAGAGACAAAGTTTTTAGTGCAAAGATTTTCACGTAGAGACGTACCGCAGTGCGTTTACTTTGCAGTTGATTTTTACCGCAAAGCACACAAAGAAAACGCAAAGTTCGCAAAGTTTTTTTATTCATTATGTGCTTTGCCAAAGAGGGCACAAAGCTTTGTTTCTTTGCCTTCTTTATTAAACCTTTGTGCACTTTGCGTATCCTTAGCGCACTTTGCGTTAGAAAAAAACTTCACGGTAGAAAAAACTGTGTAGTAAAAAATGTAGCAATAAACAACAAAAAAAATGAAAAAATACATCATCCTAACATTCCTCATCACCACAGTTTGTTTCGCACAAAAAACATCCCTGTATTGTATTGGCGACTCCACAATGGCCAATAAAAAAGACCCAGAAAAAAATCCAGAACACGGCTGGGCGCAGGTATTGCAGCCCTTTTTCAAGGAAAACGTAACCGTAATCAACAAAGCCGTAAACGGACGAAGCACCAGAAGCTTCATCAACGAAAAACGCTGGGATTCTATTTACAATAAGCTGAAAAAAGGAGATTATGTCTTTATCGAATTCGGGCACAACGACCAGAAAATAGAAGATTCTGCACGTTATACAAACCCGCATACAGCTTACAGATACAACTTGATTCGTTTTGTAAAAGAAAGCAGAGAAAAAGGCGCAATTCCAGTATTATTAACCTCAATTAGCAGACGCAACTTTAACGAAAAAGGTGTTTTAGTCCCAACACATGGCGATTACCCTTTAGAAACCCGATTGGTTGCCCAGGAATATAATGTGCCTTTTATAGATTTAGAATATTATACCGAACTATTGGAACAATCTTACGGCCCAGAAAAATCGAAACAGCTTCATCTTCATTTCAAAGCGGGAGAAAATGCTTTTTACGATAAAGATAAAGCTGATGATACGCACCTTTCATTATTAGGAGCCAATAAAATTGCTGAAATTGTAATTAACCAAATTAAGCTCTCGAAAGACCCTTCGTTAAAGAATCTAAAAAACGGAATTAAGTAAAAAAATTAAATTTTAACCACAGCAGGTGGATTCCATCCATCTTTCAGAACCACATCTTCTGGCCAGTAGCATCTTATATACAGAGAGAAAACCGCATTTGGAGCCGGAAGCCAGTTGCTCATTTTATCCTCAGATGGCGGCGTGCTTTGTACATAAAGCGTTAACGAGCCATCAGCATTTTTCTTTAAGTTTTTATTTTTTGTCCCCAAAGAATAGCGATTTAAACTGTTTGGAGCAAAAAAATGATCTTCATTATATAAAGTTAGAGACCAGAATCCTTTTACGGGCGGAATCTCACCGCTTGCGAAAGTTACCGTATATTTGTTAGAACCATTTAGTCGTGCACCGTTCTCGTCACGATCCTGATAGAAATAGCGCGTTTCGTTGGGTTTGTTTACAAAAATATTGGCTTTGGCACAAGAAAGTCTTGTTAGATAATCATAGCCAAACTGAGCTCCATTGCGCTGTGTGGTCCAATTGTATTTTATAGGATATCCAACATTCTGAAACTGAAACAATGGCGTAACATAGTTTTTCTCTGCCTCGATTGCGGCATTGGTTCCAGCAGCTTTTAGTTTAGGGTCTTTTTTTACAGCATCCAGCAGAGCATGTATCTGCGCATAAAAACCTTCTTCACCTTTCATTGGCGGCACCTCTTTTAGAATATCTGCCAGCTGTTCAAAAAAGACTTCAGGTTTTACCCATTGGGTTTCCGCTTTTTCTCCCTTTGCGGCTGGTGGAGTCGATTTGGTTTTTGCCCATTCTGTTGTTTTGGCCTTTCCGTTATATTCGCTTAACGGATACAAACCAATCTGGTTAATCAAAGGCTGAACCGCTTTTTTATCGGCTGGATCATCGGTTTGAAAAACACGCGGAATCACGATCCCTCGGCTAGTAGTGCTTCTAAAAACAGCAGTAATGCCATCGGGCACTGTCCCTTTCCAGTCTTTTGATGCCAATAGATAAAATCCAGGCTTTGTACCGTACATTTTTCCTAAACTCGCAAATCCGTCTGTACGCTGGTCACATACCTGATACACCCAAAAACGGTCCCCAAAATCAGGAACCTGAACCACTACAGGGCCTTGATCTAAGTCTAAAGGAGCCAAACCATACACCACATTCTGATTTGGACAGGCAACAGCTCTTTCCTGTGGCTGTACATAATCGGTAAGCATGCAAAGGTGATTCGGCGGTGCAAGAGGCAGCACGCCTTCGCCATAAATAGGCTCAGAAAGACTTCTAAACGCTTCTACACGATTATGAATATTAATAAGAGGCCACGCCCAGCCATACACTGTGGTGGTAAGATTTTTTACATAAGCTTCTGACATGATAGTATTCGGAACAGGTAAGCCAGGTAACTTTGAAGTATCTGCCGCAACAGCTGTCGAATCTGATGCAGCTGCAGCTGCTGTTTTGTCCTGCTTTTTGCACGATACAAAAACAGCAGCAACAAGAAGGAATACATAAAAGAGATTTTTCATACTACTAGATTTAGTGATTAAGGGATGTATCAAATTATATGTTCAGAGATCAGTAAAAAGAATTTTACTTTTTGAGAATACCTGAAAACTTAATTAGAATCAAGTTATCCATACTAAATTAGCGATAATAGTCTCTCAGTGCCTTTACATTTTGGTTGCAAATTATAACTTGAAACAAATTTTAGGTTGATGGTTTATGGTTAATTGTTGGTAGTTTATTGTTGATAGTTTATTGTTGATAGTTTATTGTTGATAGTTTATTGTTGATAGTTTATTGTTGATAGTTTATTGTTGATAGTTTATGGTTAAGCAATAGGCAGTAACAATCCAAAAACCAACCTTCAATTAAAAATTAAAAATTAACAACTACCAACTACCAAATAGTAACTATTAACTATTAACTATTAACTATTAACTATAAACCATCAACCATCAACCATCAACCATCAACAATTATCAATTATCAATTATCAATTATCAACTCATAATTCATAACTAAAAAAAACTTTTGTCCTAAAATACAATTATAAAAACTTCTAAGAGCAATTTAGATATTCCGATTAGAAGATATTTGCAACTGTAAAATAATAATCTGGTTGTGAAATTCTCAGGTGATTTTTTACATTTTTTACAAGCCATAACGCAGAAGGAGAAAATTTCTTATTTTCTCCTTTTTTTATGCAATTATCATTTATACAGATGTTTACTGTAAAAATGGCAATTTTAAGAGCATAATGCACCCTTAAATCAAATAGGTAAGTATTTTATTATATATTTTATAACATGTTGCAAAATAAAAGGTTTCATATTATAAAATGAAACCTAATCAACTGTTTATCAATGGTATGTGTAAAGGAAAAAAATTAATTTTATACTAATAAAAAAATCTCTCTGCGCCTTTAGACTTACACAATAGCCTAGAAAGTTTATACTCTTCATTTGCGAATAAATACTTATTTCTACTAAAAGCCCTTAAGTAAAAATACACGCTAATTTTTTTAATTTTTTTGGCAGTTGAGAGCGGCTCGAAGAACTGCCTGAAGCAAGTTTCTAAATCTTTTTATCTCGATAATGTTGAATTGACAAGAGTAAGATCCAAAATAAATGACTTTTAAATATATTTTGTTTTACGCCTGTATAGTGATATTTTATTTTTTTTCTGCTGGTTCAAATAGTCCAGACCAGTCTTTTGTTTGGGTAATGCATTGATTTATATAGGAATAGATGGTGTTGAGCGTGTTTTTTAAACCATTTCGTTTCAAATTTGAAACAAATATGTCTTAATCTATTATTCTAAAACCTTTTACAGGCAAAATAAACTTCTTAATAGCAGGAATTTTGCACTAATATTTTCTAGTATCAATTTATGTAAAACCAACAGTTAAAAAAGGTACAATACGAGCACTTATTTATTTAGCAATTTGATTCTGTGTGAGTTGTTGTATTTTTTTTAATTAAAAAAACGATTTATGAAAACAAAAATTACATTCGTTTTGTTGTTATTGTTGTTTATGATGGGAGGAAGCGCGTTTGCGCAGGTGCAGATTAATGCCCCTTCATCCTATCAGCCTGTAAGTCTCAGTCAGGGCGGTGCCCCCGGCACTTACAAGGTCGACATTATAAACAATAATGCAACACCATTGAACGGAGCAACATTTTCGCTGGCATTGCCCGCGGGCATGGAGTATGTGGCAGGAACGATAACGGGGATTCGAATGGTAAAAATCGATCCGCTTGGAAAATTGTTTTGGAGCGTAATCTCTCCGTTATGATTTTTAATGATGCCATGAACTACACTCAAACCAAGACCGCATCCATAATTGACAGGTTTGGTCGAAAAAAAAGGTTCGAATATTTTTTCTTTTATGGAGTCAGGAACCCCTGTTCCGTTGTCTTCAATTTTTAAATACAAATTAGCATCATCATCATCAACTATTATTTTAATAATGCTCTTTTCAGGTGATGCATAAATGGCATTTATAAGAAGATTAAAGAGAACTTGGGTAATTTGAACAGAATCTACTTTCGCCATAATATTATCGTTCTTGAAAACTAATTCATGCCTGATTGATTTTTTCTGAAAATTGGATTTTAGGAAGGAAAGAGCAAAAACGATGATTGGTTTTAGCTCCTGCAATTCTAATTTTTGTGGCATTTCACAAGAAAAGAACATTAGTTTTTTGACAATTTCGCGGGAGTAAATAACGGAATTGATAATTATAGAAATATCAGCACCAATTTCAGGATCTGAATTTTGTTCCTTTATCAGTTCTGCAAAACCTAGAATATTGCCCAACGGCGTATTCAGTTCATGAGCTATTCCTGCAGTCATTTCGCCTAATAAAGAAAGGCGCTCCATGCGTTCTATAGTTTGCCGCAATGCAGCTTTTCTTTCTAAGGTTTGATACTTGTCAACATAATTTCCTATTTCTATTGCAATAGTATCAAGAAGCTTTTGTTCATCATCACTAAAATCACTTAAATTATATTTTTTTGATGGATAATGCACTTTAATATGGCCATAGTTTGTTTTATTTACAATGATAGTGCTGGACTGAAACACGGATAGTTCCATAATCTCAGATGTCGACAAATGATAATCTTTAATATGAAGTTCGACCACACATTCTGTACTATAACGCCATGCATTTTTTGTACTTACAATTATGTCGTAAAATGTTTGAATATTTATTGAATTCGATTTAGAGATGGTTTTAGAAATATCATATAGACAAGTAAGCTCTTTTATTTTTTCTCTTAAATTCTCCTCAGTTGACTGTAAATGCATTGTAAGAAATTATTTATAATAATTTTAAATTAATTTCAAAAATAATTAAATAATCTTAACCAATAAATAAAAGCTTGATTAATGTTAACTATTTGAAAACAAAATAAATAGATATCTTTTTTATGTCTTATTTTGTTGTTTTTATGTCTTATTGGAGCATTGATTGATAATAAAATTATATATAGAAAAATCGTACTTTTTGTTTGCTTTCAAAAAGTGGTTTTACAAAGTAAAAATTAAAAAGTCTTATTATGATATTTTAAAAACTTTTAGGTCTACTCAAGAGAAAATCTTAAAGATAATTTTGTGTTCAGACTAATCTGAGACAAAATCATGAATACCACAAACTTTTTTTTAGAGTTTCCTCTAAATTTTTCTGAAATAAGGAAATTGAACAAGATGTATTTCGAGCATTTGTTTAAGCAACGTGTTATTTTTATATCAATATTGATTTTACTACTTCTCATTTTTTCTGATTTCATCAATATTAATTTCGAAGATGACTTTTTTCTCTGGTTGATAAGAAGTCTGGGCATAATTGTTTTTTTTGTCGTTTTCGAAAATTCCTTTGTAGATGCCGTTTCAGGAATTACTTTTCAGATAGCAAAGCGATTATTGAGATTTAAGAATCTAAATAGCAGATATAAGTTTGTATTTACTAATTCTAAGCTCTGCATTAGATTTCCTTTAGGAAGATTAACGCATAAATGGGCGACAATTGAAAAAGCAATTCTGACTAAAAACTTTTTGTTTTTATACATAAAAGAGCAAAACAATTATATTATTTCTATTTCCAGAAAAGATTGTAGAAAAATGGAAGAGCTGTTGACTTTTGTTGAACAGAATGTCATACACATCATAAAAGTTTAAAATTAACCTTATAGTGTCAGTTTTATGGCATATTAGGGTTATTACTAATTTTTTACCGATGTAAGTTTGTAATATTTTTAAAAATAGGAGAGATGCAGAAGGAAAAAGTTTTAGTATTTGACAGCAAGGGGATTTTCTTAAGGATGTTCAAAAGAAGGTTTAAAGAAGAGTTCGATTTTGTGGAAAATTCTTTTTTTGACAAAACGGTAACCACAGAATCTGATCGGATTGTTTTTGTAATACATAATCATAACGAATTGCTTAATTTTCTGTCGCAGGAGAAAAGAGGATCCAACGTTTTAGTTTGCTTATTTAATTTACAGTTCTATAGAAGTTTATCGTTTTTGGAAGGAACAAATAATTTTATTTTGTTTGATGAATCAAAAACTAGAACTGAAATTTTAAAGGAATTAAAGGCCTTTTTTGATAATAAATTGGATTCTAATACAATTAAAAAAAGTTTATTACCGCCAAATGTTTCTTACCGAAAGTTTCAGGAATATTACAAGGCAATGTACTTTTTGATGTAATTTATTTTATTTTTTATATTTTTTCACTCGTACATTTAATAGAAATGGTACTTTCAAAGCGGGATAAAATGTTGTTTTTATCCTGCTTTTTCATTTTTTGATTAATTCTTAGAAAAACAGCTTTCTGCAAAACTAAATGTTGAAATAAAGTATTTTCAAATAATAACTGGTTTACTAAAAGTATTAATTTTAAAAACACATTTTTAGATCTTGCAGATAAGATGTAAAAGTGTGATTAAGCAATTTTAGATTTTGAAAATCTGAATCTATAAAAACTAAGATTAATAAAAGCATTATTGACGTATTTGTTTTAAAGAATATGTACCTCAATAAAACTCTTATTGAGTAAATTTTCCTTTTTTGAGGATTTTTTACGCTCCAAAAATTAACAAATAGAAGAGGTATAGGCCATCTTTTTGAATAAAGTTACTTTTAATTTTATACTTTCTACGGAGTACTAAAACAGTTGTTATAAAAACACTTTTAGAGTAAGTATTTGATTGTTAATGCGTTGTGTTTGCTGGCATTTTAGAAAAAAAGGAAGTCAATTTATTGTAAAGAAAATGAATGAAAAACTGCATTAAATTTAACAGCAAAATTGTTGTAACTATCACACAAACTTTTATTTTTGTGGCTTAATTTAACAATATATAAGCATGAAAGATTTATTAGTAAAAATCAACGCCGAAATTGAAACATTCAAAGCTGAAGCTGAATCTTTGACTGAAAAAGGAATTAAAGCTGCTGGACCAAGAGCACGTAAATCGACTTTGGAAATTGAAAAACTTTTAAAAGAGTTTAGAAAAGTTTCTATCGAAGAATCAAAAAAATAATACAACTAAACCCCGCTATAAAGCGGGGTTTTTTTATAACTCATAATGAAGGAAGGAAAAAAAACTTAGCATCTTAAAACCTTAGCAAGTTAGCGACTTAAAAAAATCATATCCACTTTAGTTTCGTAGCAATTGAGCATGCCTCTGCCGTATTGTTAACTTTCATTTTTTCCAGAATATTTTGCCTATGGCGACTCACAGTATTGATGCTAATAAAAAGTAGAGCAGCTATTTCTTTGCTTTGCTTTCCTGCCTGAAGCATTTTAAGGATTTCTTTTTCTCTTGCAGAAAGAAAAAATTCATTCTCTTTTTCGTTTTGTTTTACGATATTTCCATTCGCCGTATTTAGAATCGCACCTTCGTATTGTAAAGCTAAAGAAAAATCAAAATTATAAAGGCAAAGCGCTAATTCTACATCTTCATAATCATTTGAAAAATAAAACATTTTGTGCTGCAAAGATTTCCCAGACGTTTTATCATTCATTCTTAATCTGCTGATTACGCAAAAATCTTTTCGCTCCTCCACAGGAATGGTTTTTATAAACTGAAAAAAATGAAGTTCTAAAAGATATTTTTGCAATACGTCATCAGCATTTAGTTTGCCAAAAAGTTCTTCTTCCCAAATACTCTCAATTTCCTGTACCTGATCTTTTTTAAAAATACCAAGTTCTTCGGAAATTTTTCCAGAATAAATATAACTTTTGTTATTATACAAATCGCTTAGGACAGCAATCCCGTTTTCTAAATCAGCAAATTTCTGTGCAATTTCCTGAAATGCTTTTAAATCCTGCATAGGCAAAGTGCCCGAGTTTTTTTGCTCTAAAAGCTGTTTGCTTAAATCATCTTTTATGTTTTTCATAAAAATGGTTATTTATCAGTATTGTCTTATGCTTTTATGGCGAATATATTTGTGGGATTATAGGACTGAAATATAATAAAAAATGGTATTTAAACTAATCATAAAATTCCTAATCATTTTATTCGACTTATTATCAAGCCCTTTTGCATAAAAATGCCGTTCAATAGAGTTTGATGTAAAGCAGAAGTAATTCTTAATACTGAACCAAATCATGAAAAATCTTTTTTTAACTATTTCTTTTATGACTATCATTTCTGTTCAAGGACAGAATTCCACAATAAAAAGACTCGATGGGAGCACAATTTCGTCGGATAGTTTGACAGCCACAATTGAAAATCTTATGGCTAAAGCCGACGTAAAAGGATTAGCCATATCAGTTTTTAATTCTAAAAAACCTATATACACCAAAACTTTTGGTTTTGGTAACGTCGAGGCTAAAAAGAAATTAGAACTGCAGACCAATCTTTATGGAGCTTCTTTGAGCAAAGCAGTATTTGCTGTTTTGGTTTTGAAATTGGTTGACGAAGGGGTAATAAGTTTAGATAAACCGCTTCAGGATTATCTTCCTAAACCTATATACGATTATGATTTTAAAGTATGGCATGAAGATTTTAAGGAATTGAAATCGTATCCCGAATATAAAAAGATTACTGCCAGAATGTGTCTAGACCATACATCGGGATTGCCGAATTGGCGATGGTTTGAGCCGGATGAAAAACTGAAAATTAAGTTTGAGCCTGGAACCCGCTATAGTTATTCGGGAGAAGGACTTACTTATCTTCAGGTGGTATTAGAAAAAATTACCGGAAGAACTTTAGAAGATTTGGCTCAAGAAAAAGTATTCAAACCGTTGGGAATGACTAATTCAAGTTATCGCTGGCAAGAAAAATTCGAAAAAGATTTTGCCTATGGATATGATAATGATGGAAAGATCCAGGAAAAAGACAAAGACAACGCGCCAAGAGGAGCGGGAACGCTAGAAACTACGATTGAGGATTATAGTAAGTTTATAACGGCTGTTTTAAACAAAAAAATACTTAGCGCTAAGTCATATAAAGAAATGTTCAGTCCGCAGATTCGTATTCGTTCCAAAAATCAGTTTGGACCAGGAGCGTTAGAAGACGGAAATTGGAATGATAAAACAGAGCTTTCGTATGGCCTAGGCTGGGGGATAGTAAAATCACCTTATGGATATGGTGCCTTTAAAGAAGGTCAGGGATCAGGGTTCCAAAATTATAGTATTGTATTTTCAGACAAAGGCATCGGTATGCTGATTATGTCTAACAGCTATAAAACAGGTGAAATAATGAAATATTTACTGGAAACAGGAATAAAAGACACTTATACGCCATGGGAATGGGATCAGTACATTCCGTATGATAAAAAATAAGATGCTAAGGTTCTGAGACTCTAAGTTTCTGAGACTCTAAGATTAAAAAACTTAACATCTTAGTATCTTAAATCGAATTCCTGTCAATAAAATTAAAAGGAACTTTTACCTGTGCTTTTTCTTTGTTCAGAATCATTCTCGCCGCCGTTTCTCCCATAATATTAAAATCGGTAGACATTACGGTTATACCCAATAATTCTTTTAGCGGAGTGTCGTTATAAGAAATGACGCCAATCTCTTTTCCCAAAACAAATTCTTCATCACGAATCTGCTTCATTAAATTTACTAGATCAGACTCTTCAATGGTGATAAATAAATCTCCTTTTTTAAGAATCATATCATCATAAACCTCACTTAGAATTTCAAAATTAATTTCGTGCTCGACACAGAATTTTCTAAATCCGTGTAAAATTCGTCTTGGATAAGGATAAACGGCTTTGTCAGGGTACACGAGAATTAAACGTTTGTATTTGGTTATTTTAGAAAGACCTTCTTTTAAGGCATTATAAATATCATTTTCAAAATCCTGATAAATCTTAATAACGTCATCTCCAGTTCCTAATTTGATATTATCTAAAATAACCAGTTTTTCTTGCGGAATTTTTTTTATGGCGCTTACCACATCATCAGTAAAACTTAAATGCCTTAATTCGTCTGTCTTAAAGTGCGTTGTAATTACATAATAATCGTAAGCTCCTTCAAACTTATCTAAGATATTCAAAAATAAAGTTTCGTCGCAGTGGTAAATTTGAAGATCAACATGAGCGTTGGCTCCTAGAGTATCAATAAATGAACTATAGGTTTTCATTTTGTAAGAACTCAATTTGTTGGTCAAAAACAAAATATTGACTTTAGATTCTAATTTTGTTCGGGTAATATAATAGCCTTTTCCTCTAATCGAAGAAATGATTTTTCTTTCTTTTAAAATGTTATAAGCTTTCTCAACAGTATCACGAGACATATAAAACTCTTCGCTGAAACTATTTATAGAAGGAATTTTTTGATTGATTTTTAAATTTCCGTTAGCGATGTTTTGAAGTATAGAGTCAACAATCTGTTTGTATTTAGGAACTCGAGAATCTTCATCTATTTTAATAAGTTTAATCATGTTCATTTTTCAGGAAATCTGTCTCGTATTTCAACGTGACTCTTTTTTAATTCTAAATAATTTAAAAAAATCTCTTCTATAAAAAGAATCTGTTAAGCAGAATCATTTTCATAATGAAAAAGAGAAATTGACAAGGCTTGTAATCTTTTTTTTATGATTTCTGAATTTTAACCCAAATGAAGAATTAATAATTACGAAATCGATTGCTAAAATAGCCATTTTAAATTTATTTACCCAATAATTGCAAGCCCTTATTTCTAATAATCTTTAGTTTTAACAAAAAATATGAAATCCGTAAAGGATAGTACAGGACAGTTTTCTTTTTGACATTCTCTTATTTTACAAAACCAAATACTAACAAACCTAACCTAAACCAAAAACAATAATATGGAATCATTATTAGGAATCATTTTTCATTCTATCGGAGGATTTTCTTCGGGTAGTTTTTATATGCCTTTTAAAAAGGTGAAAGATTGGGCTTGGGAAAGCTATTGGCTTGTGGGCGGATTTTTCTCTTGGCTGATTGTTCCGCCAATTGCAGCTTACTTAACGATTCCAAATTTTACTGAAATTATTGCAGCAGCTTCTCCATCAATAAAAACTTTCACTTTTACAATGGGTTTAATCTGGGGAATAGGCGGTTTAACTTATGGTTTGGGCGTTCGCTACTTAGGAATGTCTTTGGGAAACTCCATTACTTTAGGATTTTGTTCTGCATTTGGAGCTTTAGTTCCGTCAATTTATTATGATATCGTTCCGACTGAAGGGAAAATATCATTCTCTCATATGCTTTCTAATTCTGGCGGACAGCTGGTTTTAATAGGAGTTGTAGTGTATCTGATTGGAATTGCAATCTCAGGAAAAGCAGGAATGCTGAAAGAGAAAGATTTTGCCACTGGCCATGAAGATAAGGACAAAGACTTCAATTTAGTAAAAGGTCTTATTGTAGCCGTGATTTCAGGAATTTTAAGCTCATTCTTCAATTATGGAATTGAGGCAGGAAAATCAATGGCAGAACATGCTGTAATAAATGGTGCAAATCCATTATTTCAAAACAATGTGACTTATGTTGTGCTGCTTTGGGGAGGACTTACAACCAACTTTATCTGGTGTCTTTATTTGAATTTTAAAAACAAATCAATTAAAAATTATACCGACAAATCTACTCCAATAACAAAAAACGTTTTGTTTTCTGCTCTTGCTGGAACCATGTGGTTTTTACAGTTTTTCTTTTACGGAATGGGAGAAAGCAAACTTGGAAATGGTGCCAGTTCATGGATTCTTCATATGGCAACCATCATTTTAACGGCAAATTTTTGGGGATTTTATTTGAAAGAATGGAAAGGAGTTTCTAAAAAAACATTAAGAACTTTTTTCTGGGGAATTGGGCTTATTATGCTTGCAATCGTTTTGGTAGGAATTGGTAACTCATTATAAATACAAGAAATAATTTAAAATACTATATGTCGAATACAAACACAATTAATAATATGAATTTTAAGCATGTAAGCTACCTTTGGGATGAGGCTAAGGCAGCAGCATTAGCAGGTGATGAAGTAGCGCTTTTTATTTATCGTTCTAACTTGCTAGGGGCTGATTTAAGATTGACCAACTATGGTGGTGGAAACACTTCTGTAAAAATTACAGACAAAGATCCTCTTACTGGAGAATCTTCTGAAGTAATGTGGATTAAAGGTTCTGGCGGTGACATTGGAACGTTGACAAAATCAGGTTGTGCAGCTTTGTATTTGGACAGACTTCGTAATCTTGAAAATGTTTACAGAGGTATTGAGTTTGAAGATGAAATGGTAGAATTATTCAACCACTGTATTTTCGATTTAGCGTCAAAAGCGCCTTCTATCGATACGCCTTTACATGGTTTTCTTCCATTCAAACATATTGATCACTTACATCCAGACGCGGCAATTGCAATCGCTGCTGCAAAAGATGGAAAGAAAATCACAGAAGAATTATTCAACGGAGAAATTGGCTGGGTAGGCTGGCAGCGCCCAGGATTTGATCTTGGTCTTCAGTTGAGAGCTTGTTTAGAAGAAGCAGAAAAAAAAGGTAAAAAACTACGCGGCATCATGTTAGGTTCTCATGGTTTATTTACTTGGGGAGATACTGCGTTTGATAGTTATATCAATACGCTGGAAGTAATCGAGAAATGTGCTTCTTACTTAGAAGATAATTATGGAAAAACGCGTCCAGTTTTTGGAGGAAAGAAAATTGACAGTCTTCCAGAGGCAGATCGTAAATTGAAAGCAGCAAAAGTAGCTCCGATTTTAAGAGGTTTCTGTTCATCAGAGCGCCAAATGATTGGTCATTATACAGACGATGCAAGAGTTTTAGAATTCATTAATTCTAATGATCTTTCAAAATTAGCTCCATTAGGAACTTCTTGTCCAGATCACTTCTTGAGAACTAAAATAAGTCCTTTGGTTTTAGAATTAGATCCAAACGAAGATTTATCTGATGTTGCAGCTGTAAAAGCAAAATTACAGCCAGCATTCGAAGCATACCGTGCGATGTACAAAGACTATTACAATGCATGTAAAAAATCAAATTCACCAGCAATGCGTGACCCAAACCCAGTGGTTATTTTATATCCGGGAGTGGGTATGTTTACATTTGCTAAAGATAAAACAATGGCGCGTTTAGCATCTGAATATTATATCAATGCGGTAAACGTAATGAAAGGCGCTGAAGCCGTTTCAGAATATACGTCATTGCCACACCAAGAAGCTTTTGATATTGAATATTGGTTATTGGAAGAAGCAAAATTACAGCGTATGCCAAAACCAAAAGCATTGTCTGGAAGAGTAGCTCTTATAACTGGTTCTGCGGGCGGAATTGGTAAAGCTATTGCGAAAAAATTTGCTCAAGAAGGAGCTTGTGTGGTAATTAACGATATCAATGAAGAGCGTTTACAAGGTGCATCTGCAGAGTTTGTAAAAGCATTCGGAAAAGATGCAGTTTCTAGCACTTTATTGAATGTTACGGACGAAGTAAGCACAGAAAAAGCATTGGACGAAGCTTGTTTAGCTTTTGGAGGTGTTGATATTGTGGTGAATAATGCTGGAATCAGCATTTCTAAATCTATCGCAGAACATACTCTTGAAGAGTGGGATAGATTATACGATATTTTGGTTAAAGGACAATTTATTGTTTCTAAAGCCGGAATCGAAGTAATGCGCAAGCAAGGTTTTGGAGGTGATATCGTAAATATTGTTTCTAAAAATGCTGTTGTGGCTGGTCCGAACAATCCTGGTTATGGTTCAGCAAAAGCGGCTCAAGCGCACTTAACACGTTTAATGGCTGCAGAACTTGGAGCTGACAAAATTCGTGTGAATACAGTAAATCCTGATGCTGTAATTTCAGATTCAAACATTTGGTCTGGAGGATGGGCAGAAGGTCGTGCAAAAGCATACGGAATTACAGTTGAAGAACTTCCGGCTTACTATGCAAAACGTACGTTATTAAATGAAATCATATTGCCTGATGATATCGCAAATGCTTGTTTCGCTTTTGTTGGAGGTTTCCTAAATAAATCTACAGGAAACGCCTTAAACGTAGACGGCGGCGTTGCAATGGGCTTTTATAGATAAAGATTGTTTAGGTTTTTATATAAGTTTGTTTAAGCAAAAGTGGTTTTTTGTGGTCTAGCGTTCGAATTCTTTCGAACGTTAGATTTTTTTAGCATATAACAATTCGCTTTAACAAACAAAACTTAACAAAAAAGTGAAGTACAACCAGAGTTTGGCTACTGTGAAATTTATAAGTTCAAAAAATATTTAATATACACTAAGATTTAGAAGGCGAATCCGTAAAATCCGTGTCCGAAATTTCGGCACTACGTGTTAAAAAAATATACTAAACGTATAAAATTTATATATTGTAAACTCTATAAAAAGATAAATAACTATGTTAATCTCATCAAACCACATCGATTCTCATAACGGGGATTTAATTAAAAAACACGAAAATAAGCTAATTTTTACGGCATCAGAAATAAATGATACAGAAGCGATTATTCAAAAATTAATCGATTTTCAAATTGCAATTCCATCTTGGGCCTTAGGAACTGGAGGAACACGTTTTGGACGTTTCGCTGGTGGTGGAGAGCCTCGTTCATTAGAAGAGAAAATTGAAGATGTTGGTTTGCTTCATAAACTTAACAGTGCCTCTGGCGCAATTTCACTTCACATTCCGTGGGATATTCCAACAAATTATAATGAAATAAAAACATTAGCGGCACAGCACGGATTGAAATTTGATGCGATGAATTCGAACACATTTCAAGATCAAGCAAACGCTGAGCATACTTATAAATACGGTTCTTTACAAAACGTGAATAAAGCAGTCCGCAAACAGGCAATTGCTCACAACATAGAAGTAATTAAACACGGAATCGAATTAGGATCAGAGTCTTTGACAGTTTGGCTGGCAGACGGTTCTAATTTTCCAGGACAATTAAATTTTAGAAAAGCGTATCAAAATACCTTAGAAAGTTTAGAGGAAATCTACGATGCATTACCTTCAAATTGGAAATTATTCTTAGAATACAAATGTGCTGAACCTAACTTTTATTCAACAACTGTTGCAGATTGGGGACAATCTTATTCGTATGTGAAAAAATTAGGAGACAAAGCGCAGACTTTGGTAGACTTAGGACATCATTTACCAAATGCCAATATCGAGCAGATTGTTTCTTTATTATTGATGGAAAACAAATTAGGAGGTTTCCATTTTAATGATTCAAAATATGGAGACGACGATTTAACAGCAGGCGCATTAAAACCATATCAATTATTCTTGATTTTTAATGAATTGGTAGAAGGAATGGACGCAAGAGGAATGAATCATGCTAAAGATTTAGGCTGGATGATTGATGCTTCTCACAATATCAAAGATCCATTAGAAGATTTATTGCAATCTGTTGAAGCGATTATGATTGCTTACGCACAAGCACTTTCTGTTGATAGAAAAGCATTAGAACAAGCTCAAGAAGAAAATGACGTGGTAAAAGCGCAGGAAATTCTTCAGAATGCTTTCCGTACAGATGTTCGCGCATTGGTAGCTGAAGCTCGTCTTCGTTCTGGCGCAGCATTAAATCCAGTAGCATTATATCGTTCGCTTCAAGTTAGGGAAAATCTAATTGACGAAAGAGGTTTAAAAACAGTAGCAACGGGCTTATAATTATCAATTATCAATTGACAATTGATAATTAACAATTTACAATTAAAAAAAAATGAATGTAGTTGCGATTTTTGATATTGGCAAAACAAACAAAAAGGTTTTTTTATTTAACGAAAATTACAAAATTGTCTGGGAGAAATCGGTTAATCTTGATGAAACCACAGATGAAGATGGTTTTCCTTGCGAAGATATCGAAGTACTGAAAAACTGGATTTTAGATCGATTATCTGAAATAAAAGAGCTCACAGATTATGTTTTAAAAGCCATCAATTTCAGCACTTACGGAGCCAGTTTTGTTTATATAGACAAAAACGGAAAAGTTTTAACTCCTCTGTATAATTATCTGAAAGATTATCCAGAGGATTTAAAATCTGATTTTTATAAAAAATACAAAGGAGAAAAAAAGTTTGCTGTAAAAACAGCTTCTCCAGTTTTGGGCAGTTTAAATTCGGGAATGCAGATTTACCGATTAAAAGAAGAAAAGCCAGAAATCTTCGAAAAAGTGAAATACTGCCTGCATCTGCCGCAGTTTTTAAGTTTTCTTTTAACGAATGAGGCATACGCTGATATTACAAGTATTGGCTGTCATACCAATTTATGGAATTTCAAAAAAATGAAATATCATAAATGGCTGAAAGAAGAAGGTATTTTAGATAAAATTCCGCCGATACATTATGGTAAAGACGTTATCAAGAATGCTGATAATCTTGCCATTGGCGTTGGACTTCACGATAGTTCATCTGCAATTATTCCGTACACAATCAATTTTACAGAACCCTTCGTTTTATTGTCAACAGGAACTTGGAGTATTTCTCTAAATCCTTTCAATACTAAACCGTTAACTTTTGACGAATTGCAAAACGATTGCCTTTGCTATATGCAATACACAAACAAGCCAGTAAAAGCGGCGCGTTTGTTTGCAGGAAACGAACATGAAGTACAGACCAAACGTTTGGCAAAGCATTTTAATGTTCCAGTTGATACATACAAAGAAGTTTATTTTGATAAGAAAATTGTAGCCAATTTAAGAGCTCTTAATTATCAGATTATCTATCCTAAAAAATACGATTTTGATATTCTAAAAGAATGTCCTTTTCAAAAAAGAGAGCTTTCATATTACAAAGATTACGAAACAGCCTATCATCAATTGATGCTGGATTTGGTAGAACAACAAGTTTTTTCTACCAATTTGGTAATTCATAACAGTCCGGTAAAAAAGATTTTTGTGGATGGGGGTTTCAGTAAAAATTCGATTTATATGAATTTATTGGCAGAAGCTTTTCCAGATGTTGAGGTTTATGCGGCTTCGATGGCACAGGCAAGTGCATTGGGAGCAGCATTATCCATTCATCAAAACTGGAATCCAAAACCAATTCAGAACGATTTAATTGACTTGAAATTCTATAAACATTAGGTTAAAACGGTCTGTATGTTGTAAATTTGCTGAGAAACGTATTTTTTACATTTACAGTACACGCCTAATGAACAACACACTAAATACTACAATATGAAAATTGGACTTTTTATACCTTGTTATGTCGACCAATTTTACCCAAAAGTAGGAATTGCAACCTACGAATTACTCCAAAAATTAGGTTGTGATGTCGAATTTCCGATGGGACAAACCTGCTGCGGACAGCCAATGGCAAATAGCGGTTACGCACATTTGACAAAAGGATGCGATGCCAATTTTATTGCCAATTTTTCTGGATTTGATTACATCGTCTGTCCTTCTGGAAGTTGTGTTTTGCATGTGAAAGACCATTTGCATGACGAAAAACAAGAAGAGAAAGCGACAGCAATTCGAAATACAGTTTACGAACTTACCGAATTTATTACCGACGTTTTAAAAATCGATCACATTGACGGAAGATTTCCTTATAAAGTAGGAATGCACGTAAGCTGTCACGGTCAGCGTGGATTAAAGCTTTCGCAAATGTCTGAATTAAACGCACCATTTTTCTCTAAACCAGAACAACTACTACACAGTATAAAAGACCTTGATTTGGTTGCTCTAACCAGAAAAGATGAATGCTGTGGTTTTGGAGGAACTTTCTGTGTGACTGAAGAAGCCGTTTCGGTAAAAATGGGGCAAGATCGTATTAAAGATCACGAAAGTCATGATGTGGATTATATTACAGGAGGTGATATGTCTTGCCTAATGCATTTGGACGGAATTCTAAAAAGGCAGAAAAGCAGAATTAAAACCATTCACATTGCTGAAATATTAAATTCACTCGAAAATTAATTTTTTCTACCATTAAGAAATTAAGTTCATAAAGCTTGGTTAAATATTTCTTAGTAAAAAATAAGAGATTTAAGAGATTTTAAAAAACTTAATTTTCTTTTAATCATAAAGAAATTAAGTTCATAAAGTTTAGCTTAATTTACTTAATATCTTAATGGTAAAAACAACTTTTATAAGATGTCATCAGAAAAAACAATACCGCACAGCGAAGCCGCAGCAAAGTTCAATAAAGACGTAGAGCGTGTCAATTGGCACGATGAAACGCTTTGGTTTGTGCGTGCTAAAAGAGATAAATCAGCGCACCAAATAGCAGATTGGGAACTACTTCGTGAAACGGCTTCTCAAATTAAATTTAATGTGCTTTCTAATATTCACGATTATTTAGTCGAATTTGAAGCGAATGCCCAACGAAACGGAATAATTGTGCATTGGGCTGCTGATGCAAAAGAACACAACGAAATTGTACATTCGATCTTGGCGAAACATGATGTAAAGCAGATGGTAAAATCCAAATCGATGCTTACAGAAGAATGCCATTTAAATGATTACTTAGCCGAAAAGGGAATAGAAGTAATTGATTCAGATTTAGGAGAATATATTGTACAGCTTCGTAAAGAACCGCCAAGTCATATTGTACTTCCTGCGATTCACTTAAAGAAAGAAGATGTAAGCGAGACTTTTCACGAACATTTAGGTACAGAAAAAGGAAATTTCAATCCGCAATATTTGACAGAATCAGCTCGCCAGAGTTTGAGAAATACTTTTTTGACTAGAAAAGTAGCTTTAACAGGAGTCAATTTTGCTGTTGCAGAAACAGGAGAATTTGTGGTTTGCACCAATGAAGGAAATGCCGACATGGGCGCGCATTTAGCAGATGTTCATATTGCCTGCATGGGATTTGAAAAACTAATTCCGAAAAGAGAGCATTTAGGTGTTTTTCTGAGATTATTGGCAAGAAGCGCAACAGGACAGCCAATTACGACTTTTTCAAGCCATTTCAAGAAGCCAAGAGACGGAAAAGAAATGCATATCGTAATTGTGGATAACGGAAGAAGCACGCAATTAGGAAGAGAAGATTTTAGAAATTCGCTAAAATGCATTCGTTGTGGTGCGTGCATGAACACTTGTCCCGTTTATAGACGAAGCGGCGGACACAGTTATCACAATGCAGTTGCAGGACCAATTGGTTCTATTTTGGCGCCAAATTTAGATATGAGCAAAAATGCCGATCTGCCTTTTGCTAGTACGCTTTGCGGTTCGTGTACCAATGTTTGTCCAGTAAAAATTGATATTCATGATCAATTGTACAAATGGCGTCAGGTTTTGGTAAAAGAAGGGCATACGCCAAAAGCCAAAACCATTGCGATGAAAACAATGGCGACCGTTTTGGCAAATCCGACCGTTTTTAATATTGCCGGTAAATCAGGGCGATTTGTAATGAAGAATATTCCAGGAATGGTCAATAATAAAATGAACAAATGGTATGATCAGCGAGAAATGCCAGATGTTCCAGAAGAATCTTTTAGAGAATGGTTCAAGAAAAATTCGAGAGAATCTAAAGCAAAAGGAGATGAGTAGTAAAGGTGAAATTTTAAAAAGAATAAAACTGAATCAACCCGATTTGGTTTCAGAACTGCCAGATCTTACAGTTTTAGGTTCAGAACAATTTGATGTGTTAGAAACGTATAAAACGGTTCTGAAAGGCATTGGAGGTGATCCTGTAGAAGTTGCAGATTATAATGAAATCATCAATTACATCAAATCCAATTATAATCTTGAGAAAAGGCTGATTACAACCCTTCCAGAACTTTCAGAGATTGCTTCTTTAGACTGGAAAACAGTAGATCCACATTCACTTCAGGATGTTGAATTAACGGTTGTAAAAGCACATTTTGGAGTAGCAGAAAACAGCGGACTTTGGGTTACTGATGATATTTTAGGACAGCGTGTTGCTCCTTTCATTGCGCAATATTTGGCTATTATAGTTCATAAAAAAGATCTTGTGCCAACAATGCAGCAAGCGTATCAAAGAATTGGAAACATGGAATATGGTTTTGGAACTTTTATTGCAGGTCCGTCAAAAACAGCAGATATTGAGCAATCTCTCGTTCTTGGCGCTCACGGTGCTAGAGGATTAATTGTGTTTTTATTGGATTAGGTTTTTTCATCTTATTGCAAGGTGAAAATATTCGCATAGAAATAAAGCTCAGTAGGGAATAGTTTATTAAAAAGAAAAGACTAAACATAGAATGCAGGAATGTTTGCCATTTCTGCATTCTTTTTTTAAAATTTTCCTAAAATTAGCTTATAATTGTACTCTTTACACGAATATAATAATGTACATTTTGAAGCGTTTAGTTCTACATCTTCTACTGTTAATTGGATTTTCTTTGGTAGGATATTCGCAGGATTATCCCATCAAATTTCTTGACATATCAGACGGTTTGTCTAACAATTCCATTACCACAATTTATCAGGATAAGGAAGGCTATATGTGGTTTGGAACCTATGACGGTTTAAATCGATATGACGGATATAATTTTAAAGTTTTTAGAAACCGAATCAACGATAAAAAATCTCTTTTATTCAATACCATTTATAATATAGAGGGTGACTCTAGAAATAATATCTGGGTCGGAGGAACTAGCGGAATTTGTATTTACGATAAAACAAAAGCATCATTTCATACGGTTCAATATACGCTGTGGGATGATAAGCCCAAAGTGCTACAAGATATTATACATCAGATGCGCTCCGTGTCAGATAATTTGGTTTTGGTTGCTTCGCAGAAATTAGGATTATTGGCTTTTGAAAATGGTTCTTTCACAGGAAAACATATCCCGCTCAACGCATTAGGAAATAAGATTACCATTTCTAATTATGATGCTATTGCAATTCAGGAAAATAAAGAAAAATCAGGATGTTGGGTGTATGTTCGTAATGTTGGAATTTGCTCTTATAATTATAAGGCTAAAGACTTAAAAATTGTTTTTCCACTTTCAATAGGAGTAAAAGCCATTAAACTTTCTTCTGATGGAAATCTTCTGTTAGGAACAGACGAAGGTTTGTTTTTAATGAATACCAAAACAGGTTCTGTTTCAGAAAATTATTTCACCAATAAATGCAGCGTTACAGATGTTCTAGTAGATAAAAAAGGAAAAATTTGGGTTACAACAGATGGTTGTGGCATTTTCTACATTAATCCGAATACTAAAAAGCTTCTTTCTTATAACGAACAATTAGCCAAAAGCAATTCGGTTTGGAGTTTATACGAAGACCAATCAGGCAATAAATGGTTTGGCTCACTTCGTGGAGGAATCAGTATGCTGAGTGATACACCAAAGTATTTTAAAAGTGTTCGTTATAATGCCACAGATCCAGCAGACAATTTTATTTTATCTTTTTGCGAAGATGAAAATAAGAATGTTTGGGTCGGTACAGACGGTGCAGGCTTAAAATATTGGGATAGAAAAAACAACAATTATACAAATTATGGAAATTCGCTGTCTAGTCCTTTTATAACAGGAATAGTTCGTGATAATACTAACGATATCTGGATTTCAACTTGGGCTGGAGGAATCAATAAAATAAACAAGAGTACGAATAACGTTAAAAAATATTCTTGCTATAATCCTTATACCAAACAAATTGAGAAAAATATCTGGTTTGTCTTTAAAGATTCAAAAGCAAATATTTGGGCAAGTTCGACAAATGAAGGTACACTGTATCTTTTAAATCGAAAAAAAGATGTCTTTGAACCTTTCGATAAAAGAATCGATAACCTGCAATGCATGATCGAAACTTCTGATGGAAAGTTATGGGCAGGAAATTATACTTCGCTTTTATCTATTGACAAAAATACTCGCAAAATCACTAAAAAAGTAATTGGAAATCCTATCAGATGTATTCATGAAGACAAGGATAAAAATCTTTGGGTTGGAACGCAAGAAGGAGGTCTGCTTTTATTTGACCGAAAGACCAATACTTTTAAAAGATTAACAATAGACGATGGTCTGCCTTCAAATTCCATTCTAAGGCTTTTGGAAGATCAAGAAGGAAACTTGTGGATGAGTACTTATAATGGAATCTGCCGATACGATAAAAAGACTAAAACATTCCGTAATTTTTCTGTAAATGACGGACTTCAAAGCAATCAGTTTAGTTTTAATGCTGGAATAAAACTATCATCTGGGGAATTTCTTTTTGGAGGCATAAACGGTTTTAATGTTTTTTATCCCCATACAATAAAAGGCTTTATCCAAAAAAATAATGTCTTGCTAACAGATTTTTACGTCAATAATCAGCTTATTGAAGAAAGTAAAGCTGAGGTTGATGTGAGTTCTAATAAAATCAAAGAAGTTAGCTTGGAATACGATCAAACCACTTTGTCATTAGAATTTGTGGCGCTAGACTACAATAATGCAGATAAGATAAATTATGCCTATTTTTTGGAAGGTTGGGATCAGCAGTGGAACTATGTGGGCCAAACCAGAAAAGCAAATTATTCGCGACTTCCAGAGGGGAAATACACCTTTAAAGTAAAGACAACCAATTTTCAAGGCGGATGGAATAAAGAAGTAAGTCTGGTTTCTATAACAGTTTTACCGCCTTGGTATAGAACTTGGTGGGCTTATGCCTTATATCTTTTAGCAATTGGGGGAATACTATTTTTATATTTGGATTATAACAAAAACAAAGAAAAATTAAAGTATAAGGTTAAAATCGCAGAGCTTGAAAGCAAGAAAGAAAAAGAGATTGCCGAAAAGCAGTCGTCTATGTTTACTTATATTTCGCATGAATTTAGAACACCGCTTTCGCTGATTATTAATCCGCTGAAAAAAGCAGTTCAAAAAGAAATTGTCGAAAAGGGCTCTTCTGGAAGTGATTTGGCAATTGCTCATCGAAATGCCAGAAGACTTTTAAGTTTGGTAGATCAATTACTTTTACTAAGAAAAGCAGAAAATGATGCCGATTCTTTGCGTTTGTCTCCAATAGATGTAAATAATCTTTCGAATGAAGTGTATCAATGCTTCGTCAATCAGGCAAAGGAAAAACAGATTAGTTATAATTTCATTATTCCAGAACACGAAATTACCATTATTGGGGATTATGAAAAGATTGAAATTTCACTGTTTAATTTAATGTCAAATGCTTTTAAATACACGCCAATTCGAGGCGAAATCAATTTGACAGTAACTGAAAATGATGATGAAGTTTTTCTTGAAATAAGTGATAGCGGAGATGGAATTGATAAAAAAGATATTGATGTTATTTTTGAAAAATTCAGACAAATTAATTCGAAAGTTTCAGTTGGAACTGGTTTTGGCATTGGACTTTATATTGTTAAATATTTCGTTGACAAACATAAAGGATCTGTACTCTGCAGCAGTGAGAAAGGAAAGGGAAGTACATTTAAATTGGCATTTTTAAAAGGAAACAGTCATTTTGAGGATATAGAAATTACCAATGAAAAACCACAGCGAAGCCAATTATTTGATGAATTGATTCCAGATGAAATCGAAGAGCCGATTCCTGCAGCAATGACTTCAATAGCAGACAGTGATTTTAAGAAGACTATGTTAAGCGATAAGCGAACCGTTTTGATTATTGATGATAATGCAGAAATTAGAGCGTACCTTATTAAGTTATTTGCTGATAATTATATAGTCTACAGTGCTGAAAATGGCGAAGAAGGTTTAAAAATGACCAAAAAACATATGCCAGATCTTGTCATTAGCGATATTACAATGGAAGCTATGGATGGTTTAGAGCTGTGCCGAAGAATTAAAGAAGATAACGCTCTATCACATATTCCCGTTATTTTATTGACAGCATCTAAAAATCCAGAAACTCATTTGCAAGGAATTAATGAGGGCGCAGATGACTATATCACAAAACCATTTGATGATGATATTCTCACAGCAAGAGTCGATTCTCTATTGCGAAATCGCCATAACTTGCGAACCTATTTCTTGGATAGTATAACATTAAAAGAAAATACCCAGAAAGTTCCTGTTGAATATCAAGAGATATTAAAAAAATGCATAGAAATTGTTGAAGCTAATATTCATAAAAAAGATTTCACGATTCGAACTTTTGCCCTTGAAATGGGAATGAGCCACAGAACGCTTTATACTAAGATCAAAATTATTTCTGGTCAAACCTTAAATGCTTTTATTCGTTCTTTGCGAATCAGAAGAGCAGCGATGCTGATGCTGACTGAAGATATGAATATTACTCAGGCGAGTACCGAGGTTGGATTTGAAGATCCGAAATATTTTAGACAACAGTTTGTAAAACTTTTTGGAATGACTCCTTCAGAATATATCAAAAAGTATAAAACGTCATTCAATTCTGACTTGAATATCATTAAATAGGTGCTACATTCATTTTTACTGTTGCAGAATCAGCTGTTTTTTTTAGTGAAAGCTTGAATTTTTTTATCCAGCTCAAACGTTTTAGCTTAAAAACTGCATTTTATTCAATAATTATATATTTTGTAAAAAATCCCACATGATTTTAAATACTCTTTAAAATTTAATTCAAAATAATGGTTAATTACAATTTTGACCTCCTTTTTTTTCCAATTTACCCCTCATCAGAAGTGTTATTTAAACATTTCTTTGCAGTAATAGCAATCAACAAATAGGTTTTGCTGTTAGTCATAAGTGTTAATTAAGATAGTTAGTTATCTGTTTAAAGAACTGAGCACTCTTTAAACTTTAAGATCAGTAGTGGTTGTTTTTCATTACTTATCAATCCAGCAGTTAATTTAAGCTGCTGGGTTACTTAAAAAAGGCACTTATTATAAACTTAAAAGGAAATAAAAAAGAAATATCTAACCATGTAACCAAACTCAAATAATATGAAAATGACCACATAATAATCGGTTTACTTTTTTTACCGCCTCACATAAAAAAAGCATTACCTCGAATAACCTACGAGATTTAAAAAACAAACTTTGACTTTTAGAAAAAAAACTAACTAACCTAACCTCAAAAATTAAAGAAATGAAAAAAAATGTATTTTTATTTTTTCTTGCTCTTTTTGGCCTTCTCGTAACAGGATGCCAAAATAATGAATCAGGATTTCCAAGTTCTGATAATCCTACGGTGGTAGTTTCTACAAAAGAGATCTATGGAGCTCCGAGTAGAAAATTTGAAATTAAAGCTGCGCTTGCAGACGATTTAGGATTAAAAAGCGTACAAATTCAGATTCCAGAATTATCTCTGGATAAAGTAATTTCTTTTGGAACAGATCCGCTTTTAAAATCGTATGATTTAAGTTATTTTTTTGAAATTCCTGCAGATCGAGGAACGTCGGAATCTTTCAAAATTAAACTAGCTATTACAGACGTTTCAGGCAATGTTGTCAACGAAGAGATTAATCTGCGTTTAGATGGTGAGTTTGCGGCTCCCAGCATAACAATGGTTACGCCAAAAGAAGGGGCGGTGATTTTGTTGTCTACAAGTAATGAAATGCCAGTAAATTTTGTAGTAAACGATGATTCAGGAATCGATTATGTACAAGTAAAATGTGAAGCTTTAGGAATCGATGAAATGATTCAGTTGTCAGGATCTCCGCAGTCATATACATTCAACAAAACATATAAATTGCCAGTAACTGCTGCTAATTATGTTTTAACAATTACTGCTAAAGATAAATTTGCGATTCCAAATTCAGGAGCACTAAACGTAAATATTGTGGCTACTAATGAATATCCAGCTATCTATTTATGCGATCAGCCAAAAGGGACCAATCTGACTACAGATGCAGTTGGAGTTCCGATGTATTTCCATGAAAAAAGCGGACAGGATTTCGAATTCAAGTATTACGCCGATAAAGACAACAAAGAAGTATATTTCTTAGGTCAGGAATCTGATTTTGCCCCTCATTGCTTTGGTTTAAATGCTTCTGGAGAATTAGTAGATGATGTTGCTTCAACGCCAATTATTTTGCCAACAAAAGGATATTATAAAATAAAAGTAAATCCAAATACTTTAAAATATACTGCTGAGAAATATACTCCAACAAGTAAAGTTTGGGCAGATATTGCAAATGGTTTATGGCATGATGATGCTGCGTTAAGAAAACCATTTGTAAGTGTTTGCGGCGGCGGAATTCAAGGAGCAACTTGGGATACTTGGGATGCTTGGACTCAAAAAAGTTTACACTTAACTAATAATCCTGCCAATCCATATCAATTGGTTGGAGAATACACTTTAACGGGAACTATAGAAGCAACTTTCACAGGCCAATGGTGGGATCCTTCTTGGAGACTAATCAAAAATGGAATTGCAACCATGTCGCCAGGAGAAAATGGAAATGCCAAATATCCTGCCGCTCCAGGTGTTTACAAAGTAGTCTTAGATACCGAATTGGAAAGAGTATTTATAACAAAAAAATAGTTGGTTATAACGTAGTTGTAACATTAAACAAATAAAACAGCTTGATATGAAATTTAAATATATAGGATTTTTTATTGCCCTTTTGTGTACTGCTGTATCTTTTGGACAAATAAAAATAAAAGGTACTGTTAAGGATAAAGCCAATGTGCCGATTCCAGGAGTAAATGTAATAGTAAAAGGAACTTCGACATCGGCAGCAACTGATTTTGATGGAAATTATACTATCAGTGTTCCAAACAAAAATGCACAAATCGAATTCTCGTTTGTAGGTTTTACTTCCCAGCTTGTATCAGTTGGAGATAAAACAGAAATTAGTGTAGTAATGCAGGAATCAAGTCAGGCATTAGATGAGATAGTGGTAGTAGGTTATGCGGCCGTAAAAAAGAGCGACGTTACGAGTTCGATTTCTTCTGTAAAAGGAAAAGAATTGCAAACTATGACTGTTGGTAACGTAGCAGAATCGCTTCAAGGAAAAGTTTCTGGAGTGCAGGTTACGGGACAAGGAGGTCCAGGAGCGCAGCCAAGAGTTTTAATTCGTGGTATTTCGACTTTAAATTTAAACACAGATCCATTGTATGTAGTAGACGGAATTCCGATGGGAACAAGCATCAATTTCTTAAGCAACAACGAAATAGAATCTATGGAAGTTTTAAAAGATGCTTCTGCAAGTGCTATTTACGGTTCTCGCGCGTCTAACGGAGTTATTTTGATCACCACTAAAAAAGGTAAAGAAGGCAAAACCAGATTTACTTTCGATTTAAGCTCTGGTATGCAGATTATGAATAATCCATACGATATGGCTGATGCAGAAACTTACGCCCGAATAATGAATACGGCCAACAATAATTCAGGTTATGCTGATTATCTGCCAAATCCGTCCCAATACAGAGGAAAAACGACAGATTGGTGGAAGGAAGGAATTAGAAAAGGAACACCCGTTACCAATGCTTCTTTAGGAATTTCAGGAGGCTCTGACAAACATACTTACGGAATAAGTCTGAATTATTATAATTCGGAATCTATTTACGGTATAGGCGGATGGGAAAGAATAACAATGAGAATTGCCAACGATTTTAAATTCTCAAAAAAGCTGTCAGCAGGAATTACATTAAATCCGCGTTATGAAACTTGGGGAGCACCTGGAAACTGGGCTGACTTCGATAAAATTGATCCCATTACGCCAATTTACAAACCAGTAGATCAGTTGAACGGAACAGAAAATGAATACAGCATTTATGCAAGATCTCCATCTTATGTATGGAATCCGGTTGCAGCTGTAAAAAGATATGACGACTATACCGATCAGTACAATTTAAACACAAACGGATATTTACAGTACGAGCCAATAAAAGGTTTAGTGATTCGTACACAAGCATCTGTTGAGGTTGGAGACAAAGTGAGAAATAAATTCGTTCCAGATTTTGTAATTGACGCAGCTCACGAAAAACAAGAAATTAATACTGTTGAAAAATGGAATACTACAAATGTAGATTGGACTTGGCAGAATACGATTACGTACTCTAGAAAATTTGCAGAAAAACACCATGCTTCTTTAATGGTGGGTAATACCATGGAAGAGTATAACGGCAATGATCTTTGGGGATATGGAGAAGGGGTGCCAAACAACTCAGATTCTATGAGAGAGTTAAATGCGGCAACCAAAAATAAAGACAGTAAAGGAAACAGCTGGTCAAGTTCCTTAATGTCTTATATCTCTCGTTTTTCTTATAATTATGATGAAAAGTATTATTTCACTGGAACATTTAGACGTGATGGCTCTTCAAAATTTATGACCAATAACAAATGGGCAAATTTCCCTTCTGCATCGGTTTCCTGGAGAATTTTAAACGAAGGCTTTATGGAATCTGCCAAAGATTTCGTTAGCGACTTAAGATTAAGAGCAGGATGGGGTAAAGTAGGAAATCAAGGTTTGCCAGATGCGGTTTATCAATCAAATATTGGGCAAGGATATTATGTAATTGGCGGAGGGGTTGTTGATACTTCTTTTCCTTCTTCAATGGCAAATAAAGACATTAAATGGGAAACGGTAGAAGATATGAGTTTTGGTTTGGATTTCGGTTTCTGGAAAAACAAACTTTCAGGCTCTTTGGAATATTATAAAAAGAAAACCAATGACATGCTGTTCTTAAAACAGTTTCCAACGTATAGCGGATTTCCAGATTATTCAAGAATGTGGACCAATGTTGGTTCTATGCAGTCCAGCGGTATCGATTTGCTTGTTTCTTATAAAGATAAAAAAGGTGATTTCTCTTATGGGGTAGACGTAACTTTTACAACAGTGAATGTAGATATGGTATCGCTTTCTTCTGATGGAGAAAGATTATACGGATCAGGAAACAGAACCTTAACTGTTAAAGGTGACGTTCCTGGGTATTTCTACGGATATGTGGCAGATGGATTGTTCCAAAACCAAACGGAATTAAACTCGCATACAGATGAGCACGGAACGAAATTACAGCCGTATGCACAAGTAGGAGACGTTCGCTTTAAAGATTTAAACGGCGATGGAAAAATAGATGAAAAAGACAGAACAAAAATAGGTTCTCCGTGGGCTGATTACAACATTGGTTTGAATTTAAATTTTGCTTACAAAGGATTTGATTTAGTGGCCAATTTCTATTCAAGTATCGGAAATGAAATCGTTAACCAGAACATATCGGATTTATACAATGGTGCAAGTTTAACTAACAAAGTAAGTGGATTGGAGCAGATGGCTTGGCATGGCGAAGGGACTTCAAACTATATCCCTCGTTTGTCTAAAGACGATAACAACGAAAACTTTACCAAATTCTCTTCTCTTTATGTAGAAGATGGCTCTTATGTGCGTATGAAAAATTTACAAGTAGGATATTCTTTCTATAACAAATTCGGATTGGATAAATTAAGAGTTTCATTATCGGGCCAGAATTTATGGACATGGACAAAGTATACAGGAGTTGATCCTGAGGTTGCTGGAGGAGATCCTAATCAGGGAGATAGAGTAAAAGGATCAGGTTTTGGAGGATGGAATTATCCAGTACAGCCAACAATCTTGATGGGACTTAATGTTGCATTTTAATCAAAACGATCATGAAAAAAATAATAGTATCAATAATAGCTTTTTCTCTATTAGCAGTTTCTTGCAGCGATTTTATTGAAAAAGAACAAAGAGGAACACAGACTTTAGAAAATTATTTTCAAACCGCGCAAGAATGCGAAAATTATGCTAATGAGTTAACACAGCGATTGCTGCTGGCCAAAGATTGGTGGACACTAACAGCTCCAAGAGTGACCAACGAAATGTCTACAGATGACGCTTGGATGGGAAATACAGGACAAGACAGCGGAGCCCATAGACCATGTTCGCAATACATTATTACTCCAGATAATATGGGAGATATGAATAGTATTTATACAGCCCATTATTATACCATTCAATCTGCAAACATTGGTTTAGAAAGAATGGTTCAATCGCCAATTACAGATGCCCAGAAAAACCAATATATGGGAGAATCTTTATTTGTGCGTGCATATTGCTACTACGAATTGGTAAATCTCTTTGGAGGTGTTCCTTTATATACAAAATCATTAGGAACAGGAGATTTAACTTTACAGAGAAGTTCTGCTGCAGAAGTATATGCGCAAATTGAAACTGATCTTAAAGATGCGGCGGCTAAATTAGAAAGTGCTCCTGTAAATAGAGACGGCAGAATAAACAAATGGGCGGCTTATGCTTTATTGGCACGTGTTTCTTTATTTCAAGAAAAATGGGCTGAGGCAAAAACCTATTCGAACAAAGTTATCACAGAAGGACCTTTTCAGTTAGAGGCAGATTTCTTAAATATTTGGAATGTAAACAATCATAACGGAGTAGAATCTATTTTAGAAGCGCAGTCTTCTTCTATTCAAAACAGAGATTTAGGCGCGGCATTGCCAACTTTATCTGGAGCAAGAGGAGAAGACAAGAAGAATTTTCCAAGTAATGATGCTGCTGATGTTTTAGACGGATGGGGATGGTGTATGCCAACAAGTGACTTAGAAAATGCTTATCTTTCTGAAAATGATGTGATTCGTCGTAGAAGTACTATCACAAAATGGGGAGAAGCAGCTTATGGAGATGAAGTTTTAAACCCAACACATAAGTTTAGCTTAAACGATAATAAATCAGGACGTATTTGCCGTAAATATTATATTCCGATTGCAACTCGTCGTTCTTTAGATAAAAAAGACGGACACTTACCGCTAAACATTCCATTAATTCGTTTGGCGGAAATGTATTTGACAAGAGCAGAAGCAAATTATCATTTAGGTGGTGATGCTTTAGCAGATATCAACATCATTAGAGCACGTGTGAAATTGGATCCAAAAACAGGAATTTCGGGACCAACTTTATTGAGACAAATCTACAAAGAACGCCGTTTAGAATTGGCTTTTGAAGGATTGCGTTTATTTGATATCCGCCGCGAAAAAGACCCAACAACAGGAAGACCGGTTATAGAATCTTTAATGGGACCAAACGGAACTTTTGTGAAATATAATTTAAGTTCTACAGATCCATATGAAACAACTAACTTGAGAGAACCGCAAGACAAAGGAATCAATTTTGATCCTTCTAAACACTTATTGTGGCCAATTCCGCAAGTAGAAATCGATTTAAGTGGTAATGTCATTAAACAAAATCCTGGATACTAACATGAAGTTTAATAATCAAAATAAAGTGAGTCTGCTGTTTGCAGGCTTACTTTTCGCAAGTTTCCTTTTTGTAAGCTGTGATGCTGAAAAATCTGAAAATTCAGGTTCAGAAAATGCTGTTGCGGAATTAAATGTGAGTTTAGACATGAATCTTCAAACCATGGAAAGTTTTGGAGCTTCGGATGCTTGGCAATGTAATTTTATTGGAAAAAATTGGCCTACTGATAAAAGAAATAAAATAGCCGATTTATTATTCAGCCAAGGTATGGATGCTGACGGAAATCCAAAAGGAATTGGATTGTCTTTGTGGCGTTTCAATCTTGGGACAGGAAGCGCAGAACAAGGTGACGCAAGTGATATTACAGACGAATGGAGAAGAACGGAATGCTTTACTGCTGATGGAGTTTCGTACAATATGTCAAAACAAGCAGGTCAGGTTTGGTTTATGAAAGCCGCGAAAGAACGTGGTGTAGAAAAACTTTTAGCTTTTGCCAACAGCGCACCTGTTTATTTGACTCAAAATGGAAAAGCCCATGCGACGATCAAAGAATTTTACAATTTAAAAGAAGGTAAAATGCCAGATTTGGCTGATTTCTGGGCAACATCCTTAGAAAAGTTAAAAACAGAACATGGTTTGACTATTGATTATGTGAGTCCGTTTAACGAACCGCAATATGAATGGGATGGTTCTGGACAAGAAGGTTCTCCAGCAACCAATGCTAATATTTATAGTTTTGTAAATGTCCTTTCGCCAAAATTACAATCAAAAGGCTTAGATGCAAAAATTGTAGTGGGAGAAGCCGGGTCTTATGAATCTTTATACAAAACTGTTTCAGGAAAAGAAAGCAGATCCAATCAGATCGATTATTTTTTTGCCGCTAATTCTTCTAAAAATATTGGAGGTTTAAGCAATGTAAAAAAGACAATTTCTGGACATAGCTATTGGCAGGCTTGGCCGTTGCAAGAAATGATTTCTTCCAGACAGTCAGCAGCTGCGAGAATTCAATCGGTTGGTGGAGTTAGTCTTTGGTCATCTGAATATTGTGTATTAGAAAGCCCAGGAACAGCTGAACTTCCGGGTGGATCAGGCGCAGGTAGAGATTTAGGAATGTCATTGGCGCTTTGGACAGCACGCATCATCAGCACAGACATTGCTGTTGGAGGTGTCACATCTTGGCAGTGGTGGACGGCAGTAAGTCGTGGTGATTATAAAGATGGATTAATTCACGTAGATGATGGAGCAAGCAACGGAGCTGGAAATGCCGATTACTGTAAAAATGACGGATACATCAGAGATTCTAAAACGCTTTGGGCTTTAGGAAACTTTTCGTTCTTCGTTAAACCAGGAATGGTAAGAGTTCAAATTCCTAGTGTTGACAATTCAACTGCTTTGAATGATGTTATGGTTACGGCTTATAAAGATGCGACAAATAAAAAATTGGTAATCGTTGCTGTTAACATGAGCAAATCGGCGAAAGCCTACAAATTAAATCTTTCAGGCGGAGCTGTAACCGATAATAAATTAACGCCTTACATTACTTCTGAAACATTGAGTTTGAAAAAAGGAACAGCGGTTGATGTTGCTGGTTTTGAAATTCCAGCTAGATCTATAGTAACCTACGTAGGAACGTATAAATAAGAATAAAAAATTAACCGCAAAGACACAAACAAAAAACGTAATCCGATAGCTATCGGGAGCAAAGCTAAAAATAAGCTTAGCGAACCTTGCGATGACTCGGCGTCTTTGCGGTTAAAAAACAAAAATATAAATGAGGAAAATATATCTCTCGCTTTTATTGGTAATTAGTTCGCTGTCTTTTGCACAGCGAACCGTTACCATCAGCACAGATAATGTAGTACAAACCATGGACGGTTTTGGAGGTTCTGATGCTTGGAGAACACAGTTTGTGGGTAAAAACTGGCCAGAACAGAAAAAAAATGCCATTGCAGATTTATTGTTTAGCAAAGAAATCGATGCACAGGGAAATCCAAAAGGAATTGGACTTTCGATTTGGAGATTTAATCTAGGCGCTGGAAGCGCAGAGCAAGGAGAAAACAGTAAAGTTTCGGACGAATGGAGAAGAAGTGAATGCTTTTTGAATGCCGATGGAACTTACGATTTTTCAAAACAGGAAGGCCAAAGATGGTTTCTGCAGGCAGCCAAAAAACGCGGAGTAGAAAAATTCCTGATTTTTACCAATAGTCCGCCAGTGCATATGACGAACAACGGATTGTCTTTTGCTTCTCAAAAGAATAAACTGAATCTAAAAGATGGTGCAATTCCAAAATTTGCTGATTTCTTAGTTCAAAGTATTCAGGGATTGGAGAAAAAAGAAGGAATCAAATTCGATTATGTAAGTCCGATAAACGAACCGCAATGGGAATGGATGCCAAAAAATGGGGATACCAACAGTCAAGAGGGAACACCAGCGACCAATCAGGAAATATATGATTTGACCAAATCACTTTCAGAGAAACTGAAAGCTAAAAAACTGAACACCGAAATCGTAATTGCAGAAGCAGCGCAAATCGATTATTTATATGAAAATGTAAATGCCGAAAATCGTGACAATCAGATCGATTATTTCTTCGGAAACACTAAGACCAATGTGACAAAATTTTCAAACGTAAAAAATGTAATTCTCGGGCATAGTTATTTTACTACTTGGCCAATTGAAAGACAAGTTTTAAGTCGAAAATTGATTGCCGCAGAAGTAAAACAAAAACCAGGATTAAAATACTGGCAGTCGGAATATTGCATTTTAGAAAATCCGGGAGAAGCTGAAATTCCGGGAGGTTCTGGCGGCGGAAGAGATTTAGGAATGCAGACTGCTTTGTTTGTAGCCCGTTTAATTCATAATGATATTGCCGTTGCTAATGCCGCATCATGGCAATGGTGGACTTCTATTACAAGAGTTGATTACAAAGACGGCTTAATTTATCTGGATGATGGAAAAAGTAACGGAGGAACGGCCCCAGATTATGTGAGAAATGATGGAGAATTTCACGATTCAAAACTGCTTTGGGCTTTAGGCAATTATTCGCTTTTTGTACGTCCGGGAATGCAGCGAGTTGATGTTCCAAACCAAAATGAATTGGATAAAGCAAACGATGTAATGCTGACCGCTTACAAAGACATTCTAAACAAAAAACTGATTGTTGTTGCTGTAAACTGTGGCAAAGAAGCTCAGAAATACAAATTCGATTTATCAAAAGGAACTTTAAAAAACAATGAGTTCACACCTTATGTAACTTCTGACGCATCAAATTTAAAAAGAGCCGAAGTCCAAAAAAATGGAAATTTAGAAATTCCTGCAAGGTCAGTAGTGACATTTGTGGGAGAATTGCAATATTAAAAAATTGTTTCAAGTTTCAGGTTTCACGTTCAAACCTAACTTGAAACTTGAAACCTGAAACAAAAAATAACTAAAAACATGTTAACTAAGAAAACTCTAATTCCCGTCCTTCTCTTTTCGTGTGTATCGGCATTTTGCCAGATATCATTTGGAGATTCTAAAAAAATAAATGACAACTGGAAATTCAATCTTCAAGAAACTCCAGATGCAAAAAATGTTGTTTTTGATGATACTAAATGGCAGAGTGTAAATGTACCGCACGATTGGAGCGTAAAAGGCCAGCTGAGTCCAACTCTGGCAAGCTGTACAGGTTATCTTCCGGGAGGGATTGGCTGGTACAGAAAATCAATCAATATTCCGCAAAGCAAAGCGGGAGAAAAAGTGTATTTGTATTTTGAGGGAGTTTACAACAGAAGCGAAGTTTTTATCAATGGAAAATCATTAGGAAAACGTCCAAACGGCTATATTTCATTCGCTTATGATGCTACACCTTTTGTGAAATTTGGAGGAGAAAACACCATTTCAGTACGTGTTGACCATAGTCAAAGTGCCGATTCAAGATGGTACACTGGTTCAGGAATTTACAGAAATGTTTGGTTGGTTTATGCAAACCCAGTTCACATTGCACAATGGGGTGTATATGCTTATCCAGAAGTGAAAAAAGGTGCTGGAACATTGAACGTTGAGGTTGATGTAGAAAATGGTTCTGCTTCTAAATCTACATTGACTGTTGTAAACGAACTGTTTTCAAAAGATGGAAAATCGGTTGGAAAAACAACTTCTAAAGTTGAAGTGGCAGCAAATCAAAACGGAAAAGTTTCAGCCAAAATCAACGTTAAGAATCCACAATTATGGGATTTAGACAATCCAAATTTATATCAGTTAAAAACAACCGTTTTACAAGACGGTAAAGAAATAGACAAAGCGGTAACTCAAACAGGTTTTAGAAGTTTTACATTCGATCCAAATAATGGTTTTGCCCTTAACGGAAAATGGATGAAAATGAAAGGCGTTTGCTTGCACCATGATGCGGGAGTTTTAGGATCTGCAGTTCCAAGAGAAGTTTGGGTAACTAGATTAAAAACCCTGAAAGAAATTGGAGTAAACGCAATCCGTACTAGCCATAACCCGCAAGCGCCAGACTTCTATGAACTTTGCGATGAATTGGGATTATTGGTTTTAAACGAAGCTTATGACGAATGGGAGTTTCCAAAACGCAAATGGCTAGAAGGATGGAATTATGGAACACCTGGATTTGAAGGCTCGTTTGATATTTTTGCTGATTGGGCAGAAAAAGATTTAGAAGATTTTGTACGCCGTGACAGAAACCATCTTTCCGTTTTTGGATGGAGCATTGGCAATGAAGTGGATTATCCAAACGATCCGTATTCTCACCCAGTTTTAGATCAGGGAAAAAACGGATTTGGACAGGCTGCTTACGGAGGCTATAAAAAAGACGCTCCAGATGCCATGCGACTTGGAGCAATTGCAAAACGTTTGGTGGCTGCGGTAAAGAAATACGACAAATCTCGCCCGACAACGGCAGGTTTAGCTGGAGTTGCCATGTCTAACGAAACAGAATATCCAGGCGCTTTAGACATTACAGGCTATAATTACACAGAAAGCAAATATCAGTCAGATCACGAAAAATATCCAAAGCGAGTGATTTTTGGAAGTGAAAATGTACATGATATGGAACCTTGGCTCGCAGTAAAAAACAACAAACATATTTTCGGCCAGTTCCTTTGGACAGGAATCGATTATTTGGGAGAATCAGGAAGATGGCCTTCACGAGGATTTTACTCAGGTTTAGTTGATTTTGCTGGAATTATCAAACCAAGAGGCTATTTCCGCCAGTCATTATGGTCAGATAAGCCGATGGCGTATTTGGGAACTTATCCATTAGTAAATGAAAAAGATGTTTCTAAAGACGCATGGGCAATCTGGAATTACGAAAACGGTCAAAAAATCCGTGTGGTTTGTTATACCAATGCAGCAAAAGCACGTCTGGAATTGAACGGGAAAGTAGTGGGAGAAACGAAACCCTACGATGAAAAAACGGGAATAATCTATTGGGATATTCCGTTTGCTTCAGGAAAATTAGAAGCAGTTGGGTTAGATAAAAGCGATAAGGAAGTAAGCCGTTATGCCATTACTTCTACTCAACAGCCATTTGAGTTAACTATTGCCGATAATGATATCACCATTAGTAAAAATAAAGGCGTTGCTAAAATTATGGTTCAGGTAAAAGACCAAAACGGACTTCCAGTAATGCTTTCAGACAACGAAGTGACTTGCACCATCAATGGAGCAGCGACTTTATTAGGTTTGGAAGCAGGAAACAACAGCGATATGACCGATTACACAGATAATGTACAGCGTGTTTTCCACGGACATATTGCAGCATATATTCAGGCAAATGGAGATTCGACAGCGCCAATAAAAGTAAAATTTACAAGCCAGTGGCTAAAACCTGTTGAGGTTACTGTAAATGTGAAATAACAAAGCAAGAAAAGACCTGGCAGGTTTTTAAAACCTGTCAGGTCTAGTTTTTGTCTGTAACAATAAAATTTCATTATATTTAAAGTGTAAAAACCACACATAAAAACACAGATGAAAATTACAAACTCACTTACAATGGCTATAGGAGCCTTTTTTCTATCAGCCGCAACTAACGCTCAAAACACATTTCAAAAAGAAGAATTTAAACAATGGGCTCAGACTCCGCCCATGGGTTGGAATAGCTGGGATTGTTACGGACCAACGGTTGAAGAACACGAAGTCAAAGCCAATGCCGATTATATGGCAAAAGAGCTCAAGAAATTTGGATGGGAATATGTCGTTGTAGACATTCGTTGGTTTGTCGAAAATGATAAAGCAGGCGGTTACAATCAAACAGATCCTCGTTATGTAATCGATCAATACGGGAGATATCTTCCAGCTGTTAACCGATTTCCTTCAGCAAAAGACGGACAAGGTTTTAAACCACTAGCCGATTATATCCATAAAAAAGGATTAAAATTCGGAATCCATATTATGCGTGGCATTCCGAAAAAAGCTGTTGAAGAAAAAATGCCAATTAAAGGAGCAAACGGAATCACAGCAGATCAGATTTATTCAACAGCATTACAATGCGAATGGCTGAGAGATAACTATACAGTTGTAGCGGATAAACCAGGAGCACAGGAATATTATAATTCTATTTTCGAATTGTACGCACAATGGGGAGTAGATTTTATTAAAATTGATGATTTATCAAGACCGTATCATGAAGGAGAAATTAATTTAATTAGAAACGCTATTGATAAATGTGGGCGTAAAATTGTTTTAAGCACATCTCCAGGAGAAACACCAATTTCAGCAGCGCCACACGTATCTGCACATGCCAATATGTGGCGTATGGTAGATGATGTTTGGGATACTTGGCCGCATATCACACATTTAATGGATGTTGCTCAAAAATGGTATCCGTACATCGCACCGGGAGCATGGCCAGATTGCGATATGATTCCGTTAGGGCGTATTTCGATTAGAGGAGAACGTGGCAACGACAGAATGACTCGTTTAACAAAAGACGAACAATATACTTTAATTACATTTTTCAATATCTTCAAATCACCATTGTTTTTTGGCGGAGATTTACCAAGCAATGATGCTTTCACCTTATCGTTATTAACGAATAAAGAAGTAGTAAAAATGCATAACGAAAGTACTGCAGTAAAACAGCTTTTTCAGAAAGATGGAAAGATTGCAGTCACTTCAAAAAATGCAAAAGATGGGAGTGTTTATTTAGCTTTATTTAATATTTCAGATAAAGATTCGCAGAAAGTATCCGTAAATCTTTCAGATCTCGGAATTTCAGGTACTGCGGAAGTTTTAAATATGTGGACAGGAGAAAAATCTAAATTAAATTCGAAAGAAATTGGAGCCGATTTAAGACCTCACGCTTCAGTGTTATATCAATTAAAAAGTAAAAAATAAATGAAGAGAATATTTTTTTGCCTTATATCATTATTAAGCCTTTTTGATCCTTTACAAGCCCAAAATATAGCAAAAGGAATTCCGCCCGTCATTGCCGAAAAAGATCTAACAGCTTATTTATTCGTTTATTTTATTGGGAATAAAATAGAAGAAGAAGCCGTTAATTATGCCGTAAGTACTGATGGATATCATTATTATGCCCTTAATAACAACAAACCTGTTATAGACAGTAAGAAAATAAGCTCGACAGGAGGAGTTCGTGATCCGCATATATTGCGTGGCGAAGATGGCAAGACTTTTTATATGGTTTTGACTGATATGACTTCTTCAAAAGGTTGGGACAGCAATCGTGCAATGGTTTTATTAAAAAGTACCGATTTAGTAAACTGGAAAAGTAGTATTGTCAATATTCAAACTACATTTCCAGGAAACGAAAACCTAAAACGTGTTTGGGCGCCACAAACTATTTACGATACAAAAGCGGGTAAATACATGATTTACTTTAGCATGCAGCATGCAGGAGGACCGGATAAAATTTATTACGCTTACACGAATAAAGATTTCACGGCTTTAGAAAGCGCTCCTAAATTGTTATTCGTTCCAAAGTCAGGAAATGCTTGTATTGACGGGGACATAATTGAAAAAAATGGAGAATATCATCTTTTTTACAAAACAGAAACTAATACGCCTGGAATCAAGGTGGCAGTTACAAAAGATTTGACTTCTGGAAACTGGATTGAAAATGACCATTATTTGCAGCAGACAAAAGATGGAGTAGAAGGTTCGAGTGTTTTCAAATTAAACAATTCAGACGAGTATATTTTGATGTACGACGTTTACACTAAAGGAAGATATCAATTTACAAAAACGAAAGATTTAGAAAATTTCAGCGTAATTGACAATGACATTTCAATGGATTTTAATCCGCGTCATGGAACAATTCTTCCAATAACCCGTTCTGAATTAAAGCGAATTACAGACAAATGGGGAATGCCAGCAAAACTTCCAAAAGTAAATCATAATCCAGTTTTGGAAGGGTATTATGCCGATCCTGAAATTTTATATTCAAACAAAACAAAAAAATATTACATCTATCCAACAAGCGACGGATTTGCCGGCTGGTCAGGTTATTATTTCAAAACTTTTTCGTCAGATAATTTAGTGGATTGGAAAGATGAAGGAGTAATTTTAGATCTTAAAAAAGACGTGGCTTGGGCAAACAGAAATGCTTGGGCACCATGTATCGTAGAAAAAAAGATAAAAGGAAAATATAAGTATTTTTACTATTTTACTGCAGCACAAAAAGTTGGAGTTGCGGTTTCTGATAATCCCACAGGACCTTTTAAAGACAGCGGAAAAGCAATTGTAGCTGCAAGACCAGAAGGAATAAAAGACGGTCAGGAAATTGATCCTGATGTTTTTACAGATCCCAAAACGGGTAAAAGTTATTTGTATTGGGGAAATATGTATATGGGCGTTGCAGAGCTAAATCCGGATATGGTTTCAATAAAAAAAGGAACAACAAATGTAATTACTGTTGACAGTACTTTCCGTGAAGGAACCTATGTGATTTATAGAAACGGAAAATATTATTTCTTTTGGAGCGAAGATGACACCAGAAGTCCAAATTACAAAGTAAGATACGGGATTTCAAATTCACCAACCGGACCAATTGAAATTCCTAAAAGCAATATTGTAATTCAAGGAAAACCAGAAGAAGGAATTTATGCTACGGGACACAATTCGGTTTTACAAATTCCTAACAAAGATGAATGGTATATTACGTATCATAGATTCTCATATCCAACAGGAATCAAAATGGGAGATGCTGGAGGCTTTCATCGTGAAGTCTGCATTGATAAACTAGAGTTTAATGCAGATGGAACGATCAAACAAGTTGTTCCAACTCATGGTGGAGTTGATGCTTTGAAAAAGTGATATCTATTTAAAAATAAAAAAAAGCTGTTTCTAAATGAATAGAAACAGCTTTTTTATTTTTATAAAAGTTTGAATTACGCCGTTTGATCGTCTATAGTTGCATCAGGAGCATTTTTTTTAACAGACTCAATTCCGTTTTCTCTTGCTGCTACGCTCTCATACATTTCGCTTGCACCAATAATTTGGCCATTTCCAGCTTTTAAATTGAAATATGGTTTTCCGCTGCTAGATTCTTTTCTGTCATAACGGTTATCGTCTGCTGCATTGTTTTTTACAGATTCGATACCATTATTGCAAGCTGCTTTTGTCGAGTATCCTTCACTCGTTAAAATAGTCTGACCGTTACCAGCTTTTAAATTGAATTGGAACTCTCCGTTGGCTCTAGTAGTGATTACAAATTTTCCCATGTAGTTTACTTTTAAAGTTAGGTATATAAATTTTGCTATTGATAAAAATACAAAACTTAGTAATATAAATCATACGTCAATTTGAAAAAATCATTACGATAATCATAATAAATTGATTTATGGAATTAAATTAAGAAGACTTTTTCCGATTTAAACAAATAATAGTATTCGTGTAAAGAGACAATTTTTGTAAAGTAATAGTATCAAGATAAATCTCTCTTGCTGTGTGTTGTATTTGTAATTTTTTTTATTTTTAAACTATGAAAGAAATCAGCGAAATTCTTAAAGCATATTCACAAGCTAAGGCAGAAGAAAAGAAAACAGCTTTGGCAACCGTAGTAAAAGTCGAAGGTTCGTCATACAGGCAGCCAGGAGCACGTATGTTGGTGACCGAAGATGGCATGCTGACCGGCGCAATAAGCGGTGGATGTTTAGAAGGAGATGCATTGCGAAAAGCTCTTCTTTCTATAAATCAAAAGCAAAATAAACTTGTTACTTATAATACTAGTAACGAGGATGATGCCGAAGTTGGTTTACAGCTTGGATGCAACGGAATTGTTCATATTCTTTTTGAATACATTGATGAGGAGGTCGAAAACAATCCGATTCAGCTTTTGCAGCAACTCGAATTGGAAAGAAAAGAAGCAGTAATAGTGACAGTTTTTTCTTTAAAGAGAAATGCTTCTCAGATAGGGACAACTTTGTTTTTCAGAAAAGACAGTCCAGTTTTAACTCTTGATAATGAAGCTTTAAGTCTGATTTCAGACGTAAAAGAAGCACTGGAAAATAAAACTACAGTTGTTAAAAAACTTCAAGAAGAAAACGGGAGAGAAGCTTTAATCGAATACATAAAACCATCTATTTCATTGGTTATTGCCGGAGCAGGAAACGATATCCAGCCACTGGTAAAAATGGCTGCTGTTTTAGGATGGAGAACTCATATTGCTGAAGGACGTGCAACGCATGCGACTGCAAAACGGTTTCCTAAAGCCAGTGAGATTTCGGTTGTAAAACCTGAGCAATTTCTGGAGAATATAACCATTGATGATCAGACTTATTTTCTTTTGATGACCCACAATTACAAATATGATCTGGCAGTTTTAAAATTATTATTAGAAACCAATTGCCATTACATTGGCATTCTAGGTCCAAAATCTAAATTCAGCCGAATGCTGGATGATCTTTTAATTGAAGGAATTACGGTAAATGAAGAACAGTTAAGCCGAATTCACAGTCCCATAGGTTTGGATATCGGAGCTGAAACCTCAGAGGAAATCGCCCTTTCGATTGTTTCTGAAATTAAAGCCATTGCCTCTGAGCGTGTTGGGACATCGTTGAAATATAAACCAGGCAAAATTCATAATGAAATTCATTATGGAAAATAAAAATCATCAGAAAAGTGGCATTATCATTCTTGCAGCTGGAAATTCGTCTAGATTAGGCAGACCCAAACAGTTACTAAAGCATAAAGAATCAACTCTTCTGAAAAACACGATTTTAGAAGCTTTAAAGATTCAGAATTCTTTTTTAATAGTGGTGACAGGTGCAAATCATGATATAATTGAAAAAGGGATTAATTTGCCTGAAATAAAACTTTCATTCAATTCTGAATGGGAAAAAGGAATGTCTTCTTCAATTGTCAAAGGAATTACGGAATTATTATTTCTAAATCCCGATTGCGAACAATGTATTATATCAGTCTGTGACCAGCCTTTTCTAACGAGTTCAATTTTCGAGAATTTAATCAGCGTATCTAAGAAAACTGGAAAAGGAATTGCAGCTTCAGCTTATGCAGAAACTTTAGGAACGCCAGCTTTATTTCATCAAAAATACTTTGAGGAACTTCTTGAATTGAAAGGAAAAGAAGGAGCCAAAAAACTCATTAAAAAATATACTGATGATGTCGTTTCAGTTCCTTTTGAAAAAGGAAATATTGATATTGATACGGAGGAAGATTATACTCAGTTGATTTCTTTTGATAATTGACAAAGGTTCAAAGTGACAGAGGGACAAAGTTTTTTATGCAGATTATGCAGATAAAGTTTGCCACCCTTCCTTCGTCAGGATGACAAAAAAACTTTGAGTCTCTGTGACCTCGCGAGATTAAAAAAGAAAAAAAATTTGCGAACTTTGCGCCTTTGCGGTGAAAAATTATCAGCCACTTAACTTTCCAGCCAATTCCAAAACCTGCTCAATAGCCACATCAATTTCCTCAGAAGTAGTAAATCTCCCCAAACTAAAACGAATAGAACTCAAAGCTTCTTCATCAGATAATCCCATTGCTTTTAAAACATGTGAAGGTTCGGAAGTAACAGCAGAACATGATGCTCCATTTGAAACCGAAATATTTCCTAAGGCCAAAATCAGCTGTTCTGAATTTACGCCAGGAAAACAAATGTTTGAAGTATTATAAATTCGGTTTTCTGTATTTCCGTTAACGAAAGAGCCTTCAAATTGCAATAATCCTCTTTCAAGTTTATTTCTTAAGCCTTCAATTCGTTTTTGATCTTCTTGTTGCTCTTTCAAAGCAATTTCTGCAGCTTTCCCCAAACCGATAATGCCAGGAACATTTAGCGTTCCGCTTCGTAATTTTCTCTGTTGTCCGCCTCCAAGAGTTTGAGGTTTCAATTTTACTTTGGCTTTCGCCGAAATATACAAAGCGCCGACTCCTTTTGGGCCATAAAATTTATGAGCTGAAAATGCTAAAAGATCGATTCCCAAAGTTTTTACATCAATCGGAATTTTACCAGCAGCTTGAGTTGCATCACACATAAAAAGTACATTTCTGGCTTTCAGTGTTTTAGAAATCGCGCTGATATTTTGTATGACGCCAGTTTCATTATTAGAAAACATTCCGATGAAAACCAGTGTTTTATCTTTAATTATTTCTTCTAAAAGTTGAATATCTAAAAGTCCATCAGCAACGGTTGGAAGATAAGTGACTTCAAAACCAATGCTTTCCATAAAGTGGCAAGTTTCAAGAACGGCTTTGTGTTCGGTCTGAATGGTTACAATATGCTTTTTGCCTTGATCTGCGAGTCCTTTTATAGCAAGATTGATGCTTTCTGTAGCTCCAGATGTAAAAACGATTTCATCAGCATTAGCATTTATCAAATCGGCTGTTTGCCAAGCAGCATTTTCAACAGCTTCTTTTACTGTTAATCCAGCCAAATGTGTACTGGTTGAATTGGCATAATAATCCGTAAAATAGGGAAGCATCGCATCCAAAACGCGTTCATCAACGCGGGTTGTGGCATTATTATCCAGGTAAATGATTTTTTGCTGTGACATAATTTGAGCTTATTTCAGTAAAAATACAATTTAAGAGTTAATATAGGTGGGAAATTAACCGCAAAGTACGCTAAGGAATTTCGCAAAGGTCGCACAGTTTTAATGGGTATAATTTTTTGTTTCTCGCAGATTTTGCAGATCTAAACAGATTTTTATTTATTTCTATATAAAGAATCTGGGCAAATCTTTCCATCGTATTCAAAATCTGCATTATCTGCCAAATCTGCGAGAGAAAAATAACTTTGCGAACTTTGCGAAAACATTGCGCCTCTGCGGTAAAAAAAATAACGAAATTGTAATTATTCTAAATAAGGAGAATGTTTGAATTTCATAACTTTTTGTGATTTAAGTTGATTAAATTTGTTAGAATGACAAAAGTGAATTTGCTAATTTAACAAATAGATTGCATGGCTTCTAAAAAATCAAATCAGAATAAAGTAACGTCGGAAGATGCTAATTCTCGTCGTGACTTTATAAAGAAATCAGGACTTTTTACCGCTCTTGCCCTGACGCCGCCCTCATTGGTAATGGCTTCAGATAAGAAATGGGATGAAAAAATAGCGGAATATCTAGAAACAGTACCGCTTTCTATTGAAGTAAATGGCACTAAACACAACTTGAACATAGAGCCGAGGACTACGCTGCTTGATTTACTTCGCGAACAATTACAGCTTACAGGAACTAAAAAAGGCTGTGATCACGGACAATGTGGTGCGTGTACAGTCCACGTAAACGGAACTCGAATTTTGTCATGCCTTTCTTTGGCCACGATGCAGCAAAATGCACAAGTAACTACAATTGAAGGAATTTCGAAAGGCAAAAAACTACATCCGATGCAGGAAGCTTTTATCAAACACGATGGTTTTCAGTGCGGCTATTGTACTCCTGGTCAGATTATGTCGGGAATTGCCTGTATAAAAGAAGGTCATGCCAATAGCAGAGAAGAAATTAGAGAATACATGAGCGGGAACATCTGTAGATGTGGCGCTTACCACAATATTGTTGATGCTATAACGGAAGTGAAGGAAGGAGGAAAGGAGATATGAAAAATTTTCAGATAATTAAAGCGCTTTCTTCTTCGACAGCAGTTACAGGAAAAGCCAAAGATGATTCTTCTATGTTTATTGCGGGCGGTACAAATCTTGTCGATTTAATGAAGAAGAATATTGTAGCTCCAGACAAATTAGTGGACATCAACGGATTAGATTTAAAGAAAATCGAATTTTTGAAGGGAAAAGTTTCGATTGGTGCATTGGCAAAAAATAGTCAAGTGGCTGAAGATGCTTCGATAAAAGAAAAACATCCTTTACTTGCATTAGCTTTAGCTGCTGGAGCTTCTCAACAAATTAGACACATGGCAACAGTGGGAGGGAATATGCTGCAAAAAACACGTTGCTCTTATTATTACAATACGGATATGCCATGCAACAAAAGAACACCAAAAAGCGGATGCGGTGCCATTGGCGGTTTTAACCGAATGCATGCTGTTTTTGGCGCTTCAGAAAGTTGTATTGCTGTGCATCCAAGCGATATGTGTGTGGCTTTGGCTGCGCTTGATGCAACAGTTTTGGTGGAAGGTCCAAAAGGAAAACGAGAAATTAATTTTACCGATTTTCATAGACTTCCAGGAAATACACCAGAAAAAGACAATACGCTGGACAACAGAGAATTAATTACTTCTATTGAAATTCCAGATAATAATTTTACTAAAAATGTACATTATCTAAAAGTTCGAGACAGAACAAGTTATGCTTTTGCATTGGTTTCTGTTGCAGTAGCTTTAGACATAAAAAATAACACCATAAATGATGTTAGACTAGCTATGGGCGGTGTGGCACATAAACCTTGGAGATTAACTGAAACAGAAAAATTCCTGAAAGGAAAAACAGTTTCTGAAGATCTATTTAAACAAGCTGGCCATTTGTCTATGAAAGGAGCAAAAGGATACGGCGATAATAATTTTAAACTAACGCTTGGAGAGAATGCAGTAGCAGAAGCACTTACAATAGCAGCATCAAAATAATTAAATTATGAGTAAGACAAGTAATATTAATAGAGTTGACGGATTTGCTAAAGTAACGGGTTCTGCAACTTATTCGGCTGAATATAAAACATCTGGTGTGGTTTATGCCTGCCTAGTGGGAAGTACTATTGCAAAAGGAAGAATCAAAACCATTGACACCAAAAAAGCAGAATGGGCGCCAGGAGTTTTGGCGGTTATCACACATTTGAATGTAGATAAACCTGCAGGTTATCAGAAAGCCAAAGACAAACATAATTTTGGTCAGCCGCTGCAGATTTTCAAAGACGATTCGATTTTGTATTACGATCAGCCAATTGCTTTGGTGATTGCAGATACTTTTGAACGTATGCAATATGCGGCAAGTCTAATTAAAGCTGAGTATTTTAAAGAAGAACATTCGACAGAACTTAAAAAAGCAGCAGAAAAAGAAAAGAAAGTTGAAACAGATAAAGGAAATGACTACCATCGCGGTGAACATGACGGCTATAAAAATGCTGAGGTAATTCTGGAAACAGAATATACAATTCCAACCGAGGTGCATAACCCGATGGAATTGGCCAATATCATTGCCAAATGGGACGGAAACAAACCAATTTTATATACAAAAAGTCAAGGTGTAGAGGGAACGCGCAGAAGTGTAGCAGGCGTTTTTGATGTTCCCGCCGAAAATGTCGAGGTTCATGCTGAATATCTTGGAGGTGCATTCGGAATGGGATTGCACACTTGGCCTTACGAAATCGCAGCTTTAATTGGCGCGAAAAAATTAAATCGTCCTGTAAAATTAGTTTTGCATCGTGAACAGATGTTTACCAATGTTGGTTTCAGACCTTACACCATTCAGAAAATGGGCCTTGGTGCAACCAAAGATGGAAAATTGACAGGTTTAACACATGAAGCTGTAGCGATGACTTCGAGTTATGAAGATTTCATGGAAGGAACGGTAAATATGTCGAGATTTATTTATGATTGTCCGAACGTTTCAACACGCTATAGAATTGTGCCTCTTGATACTTGTACGCCAATCTGGATGCGTGGTCCAGGTGAAGCAACAGGGTCTTTTGCCTTAGAATGTGCCATGGACGAATTGGCTTATAAATTAAACTTAGATCCGATTGAATTCAGAAAACGTAATTATGCCGAAAAAGATCAGGAACAAAATAAACCGTGGAGCAGTAAATACCTTTTGGAATGCTACGAAGCGGGAATGGAAAAAATTGGCTGGAAAAACCGTAAAAACGAACCAGGTGCTGTTAAAGAAGGAAATTGGTTAGTAGGTTACGGGATGGGAACGGGAACTTTCGGCTGTTACAGAAGCCCAACTTCGGTAAAAGCAAAATTCTTAGCCAATGGCGATTTGGTTTTGCAATGCAGTGTAAACGATATGGGACCTGGAACCGCAACTATGATGACGGCGATTGGAGCTGAAGTAATAGGTTTGCCAGCTGAAAATGTAATCATTGAAATGGGGAAAAGCGGATTGCCGAAAGGGCCTACTCAAGGCGGTTCGGCAACGACTTCATCTGTTGGTTCTGCAGTTCATGACGCTTGTAATTTATTATTGAATAAAATAATTGAATTGGGAAGTAAAAGTCCCGCTTTGAAAGGAATCGCTATTACGGATTTAACTTTTGAAAATGGTACGATTTCTTCTAAAAAAGACAAGTCGAAGTCGGTTACGTTAGCTGCACTTTTAAGCAGCAATAAATTAGAAGATTTTGAAGTAGAAAATCTTTCTAAAGCTGCTGAAGAAGCGAAGAAATATTCAATTTATTCGTTTTCAGTTCATTTTGTGAAAGTATTAGTGAATCCGAATTTGGGTAAAATAAGATTGGCTCACGTGGTTTCTTGCGCTGATATTGGAACAGTAATCAACCAGAAAACATCTGCAGGGCAAATGTTTGGCGGGGCAGTAGGAGGAATCGGAATGGGATTGATGGAAGCACTAGAAATCGATCATCGTTTTGGGCGTCCGATCAATAACAATTTTGCTGATTATCATGTTCCTGTAAATGCGGATATAGAAAAACAGGAAGTTTTCTTCGTGAATAAAAAAGACCCAATCAGTAATCCAATGGGAACAAAAGGTCTGGGTGAAACAGCCTTAGTCGGAATGGCGCCTGCAATTGCAAATGCCGTTTTTAATGCAACGGGAAAACGTGTTAGGGATTTACCAATTACATTGGATAAAATTATAGAAACTGTTTCTTAAATTTTTAACCACTGATTAAAGAGGATTCAAAATGATTTTTTTATAACCACGAATTACACGGATTTGCACTAATTTTTTCTTCCAATTGATGATTTAAATTTGTGGAAATTCGTGTAATTCGTGGCATAAAAATAACTCATCATACCAGAAAATCCTTTTTTTGAGCTGCAAAAAAAAAATCGCAAAGCTTAAAAAAAACTTTGCGACTTTGTGCCTTCGTGGCATATCTCATTAAAACTTATTTAACCGTAATTGGCAATTCAACAGTTGTTTTATCCCAACCAATAACAAGATTTGCTACATTACCTTGAGTTGTAAATGCAATAGACAAAGCTTCGATAACATCAGAAACTGGTTTAACAGGAACTGAAACTCTTACAACATCTTTGCTTTCGTCGTAAGCATAACCGCCCCATAAATCTAGTTCTTTGTTGATAATGATAGTCCATTTGTCTTTTTCTGGAATAGCAAATAAGCTGTAGTATCCTGCAGGAACTTTTTTACCACCGATTGTTACATCTTTGTAGAATTTGATTTCTGTGTTTTCATTAGCGCCAACTCTCCAAACTTCTCCAAACTTAACCACATCACCAAAAATAGTTCTTCCTTTTACAGAAGGTCTTGCATAAAGAACTTTGATAACTGGGTTTGGATTATCTGTTTTTTTGAATTTAACCGCTTTGTTTGGGAAATACGAAATATCAACCGGACTTGCATCAAGCGGAGCAAATTTTACTATGTCTTGAGCTTGAACTGTAAAAGCAGCAAACAAAGTAACTGCTAGTAAATAGAATTTTTTCATGGTTTACAATTTTTAGATTAACTACAAAGTAAATTAATAATGAAGAAAAATCATATAATTTGACGCCTGTTTTTTGTTAATGAATTGGTAATGACGCATTAATTCTGATATTCTTTTTTCTTCTTAGCATACCAATCCTGCATAATGTAGAAAGCCTTTTTCTTTTCGCCATCATTTGAAATTAAACCTTTGCGATTGTAACCATCCTGAATTCCTGGAAGCAATCTTTTTGGAGATCTAAAATCAACTAAAATCCAAGGGCTTGTTCCGCTCAAGTGTGGAATTTTTTCAATCATTTTTAAATTCTGAATGTATAAATATTCCTGATATTCTTCTGTCCAGCGCTCGTTTTTCTCTCCGTGGAAACCGGCTTTTGCATCGCCACCAAATTCAGAAACAACAATCGGTTTATTGTATTTAGATTTCCAGGTTATTTTCTCAGCATCTTCCAAATTTCCGCCATACCAGCCCAAATATTGATTGAAAGCCACAACATCTAAAACTTCTCCAATAGGATCATCAATAGTTTCTTTTTTGGTTAATAAAGCAGCACTAATTAATCTTGTATTGTCTAATGATCTGGTGTGCGATGCTAAATTTCTAATGAAAGTATTTCTCGCATCAGAAATTGGAGTTTCATTTGCCATTGACCAAATAATAATACTAGCTCTATTTTTATCTCTTGTAATAGAAGCAGTTAATTGATCTTCGGCGTTTTTGTAGGTGTTGTCATTTTTAAATTCTACTGTCCAGTAAACAGGAATTTCCTCCCAAACCATTATTCCCATTTTATCTGCTTCGCGAATAATATTTTCGTTATGCGGATAATGTGCCAGACGAACATAATTACAGCCTAATTCTTTGGCCCAGTTTAATAAACGTAAAGCATCTTCTACAGAATTAGCACGCCCGCCTTTTCCATTTTCTTCATGAATAGAAATTCCGCGTAAAAAGATCTCTTTTCCGTTTAGCAGAATTTTATCTTCTTTGGTTTCGATGGTTCTAAAACCAATCTGATCGTTTAATTTTTTTCCATTAAAGCCAACAGTAACATTATATAATTTCGGATTTTCTGGCGACCAATACGAGATTTTTTTGGCAGGAATTTCAAAGTTTAAAATTCCGTTGCTAGCCGCTTTTCCTTTGAAATTGATTTTTAATTCAGGAATAGAAATCGAAATATTATTTTTCGAAGCATCTAAATTATTGATTTTAATAAAACCTGAAATAATATTTGCATTGCCTTTTTTCAGCTGAATAGTATAATCTTCCACAAATGATGATTCTTCTTCAATTAAATTCACATCGCGCGTGATGCCGCCATAATTCCACCAATCGGTGTTTACGGTTGGAACATCTTCTTTATGACGTGTATTATCAACTTTAATTACTAAATAATTTCCAGTAGGTTTTACAATCGAAGTTACTTCATAATTAAACGGAGTGAAACCGCCTTCATGTGTGCCAAGTTTTTTTCCGTTTAAATAAACATCGGCTTTATAATTGATAGCACCTAAATATAAAAACAGATGTTTATTAGCTGTTAAATTGTAATCAAAAGACTTTTTGAACCAAACATTTCCTTCATAATATTTCAGTTCCGCAACCTGCGAATTCCAATCACCAGGAATATTGATTGTAGGGGATTTATCAAAGTCATATTCTACCAATTCCTGTTTGTTTTGAGCGTGATAGTTAGAAAAAAAAGCACCTTTTGCCGGTTTTTCACTTTTGTCGTATTGATCCAAGTGAAAGCTATAAAAACCAGTTTGATAAGGATCGATAATATAATTCCAAACTCCGTTTAAAGAAGTAGTGTTTCGGTTTGATACGTTAGAAATTAAACCTTGCGATTGTCCAATTGCGAACGATGTCAGGAATAATAGTGTTAGAATTTTTTTCATTTTGTAAAATTATTTTTGTTGTAATCTGAAATATATTTTAACCGCAGACGCTAAGTTTTCGCAAAGTTCGCAAGGCTTTGCGTGCCTTGCGAACTTTTCCTTTGCGCTCTTCGCGGTTAAGTTAATTAATTGGAATCTTCAAGTATTCTCCTTTAAAGCTCTGATTTAATGCCGTCATTTCAATCGGATTACCGGAACCATCGGGAATTACTTCGATAGAAGCCTTTCCGTTTGCCATTCTTATCGATTCGCTTCCAGTTGGTGTTCCTTGATTTTTTAGCGTTTTTCCGCCTTTTAAACATTGAAAATAAACACTCGCTTCATAATCCAGACAGCGTAAATTATTATTGTCAACTGCAATGGCGGTAACTAAATAATTGCCGTTTTTTAGTTTTTCTGATGATAATTGCAGCGAAATCGCCGTATCATTTTTATTGAAACGATAATTCACTTTCAATGTATCAGAAACCGTTTTTCCTTCTTTTGTTTTTCCGACGGCAACTAAAATATTTTCTCCTTTCGTAAAATTGACATCCCAAGTTAATCCATTCGCAGGATACAGAGAAAGATTCTTTTGTTTTTCTCCTAATGATTTCCCGTTATGGAAAAAAGTCACTTTCTCGCAGTTACTGAAAACGCTAATCGTTCTCGGTGTGTTTTCAGGACCTTGGCGCTCAGTCCAAGTGTGTGATTCAATATAAGCAAACGGTGCTGTCGCCCAATAGCTTTTAAAAACATAATACGCATCTTTCGGAATTCCGTTTCGGTCTGTCAATCCTTTTTGGTTCATGTACGGAATATCGTCTTCTGGTCTCAAAGGCGTTGCAAAATCCTTAAATGCCCATTGAATATTTCCCACAAACGTTGGGTCATTCTCGGATATATGCAAATGCCAGTCAAATAAATCAACGATATAGTTTTCGCTCCAATCGCCAATTTGTGCAATGTTAGCTACTTTGGTCTGAACAATCGCTTCTTCCCAACCTTCGGCTTTTATTACATTTTCACCTGTAATTGGGTTTTCGCTATGACGTCCAACATGACTATCTCCGCCATATTCAGCATGAATAAAATGTTTGTATTCTTTCTTATAAACATCAATCGCTTTTTGGTAGCTTTTATAGCTTCCAGAATACCATCCAGACCAGATAGAAGGAGAGAATACATCTACAATATGCGAGCCCTCGTAATATTTTCTGATAGCGGTTTTGCGGGTTGGATCCATTTTATGGGCGATGTCGTTTAATTCCGTTAAAAATTCATTCGTTTTCTTATCGTTATCGCCATCAGGAAAATCAGGAAGCCAATTGATTTCATTGCCTAAAGACCAGATAATAATACTTGGATGATTGTAATTTTGATTGATAATTTCTGCCAGCATATTTTTGGTATTGGTTTTCCAAACGTCATTTCCAATTCCGCCGCGACACCACGGCAATTCATCCCACACCAAAAGTCCAAGTTCGTCACAGGCTCTATAAACTTCCGGATCTTGAGGATAATGTGCTAAACGAACAAAATTGGCTCCCATTTCTTTGATCGATTTCATATCTGCCCAGTGCTGTTCGTTGCTCATAGCGGCTCCAACACCAGCTTGTTCCTCATGTCGATGCGTTCCGCGAATCAATAAACGTTTTCCATTCAAATAAAAAGGGCCATGATCTTTAAATTCAAACCATCTGAAGCCAACTTTTTCTGAAATACTGTCTTTAATCTGATTTTTTTCTGATAAAACAGCAGAAAGTCTGTATAGATTTGGTTTTTCAGTATCCCAAAGTTCGGGGTTTTTGATGTTTTCAAAAGTGATTGTTGAAGTTCTATCTGTAACCAAAACGGTTTTGCTCGCTACTTTTTTCCCTTTCGGATTTTTAAGCGTTACAGTTAAAGATAAGTCCTTTGAATTGTCAGGATTTACAAAAGAAGAAACAACTTGTAGAGAAGCTTTTTTAGCAGAAACTTCAGGAGTTGTAATTTTTATATTTTCGATATGATTTTTGTATTTCGAAACTAGCCAGACGTCGCGCGTGATTCCTCCATAAATGAAGAAATCGCTTTTTTGAGACGGAATAATTTCGATATCATAACTATTATCCACACGAGCAAAAATATCGTTGTTTCCTTCTTTTATGAAATTCGTAATATCAATAGAAAAACCAATATAACCGCCAATATGCGATCCCGCTTCTTTTCCGTTGACATATACTTTTGTGGTTACATTCGAGCCTTCAAAGTATAAAGAGTAAACTCTGTTTTTATCGATTTGCGGAATATTTAATTTTTTTTGATACCAGCTTGCATCGCGTCGGTAACCTGGATTTAAGTCGGTTGCATCTTCGGCATTCCAAGTATGCGGTAAATTTAAAGAAGTCCAGTTGGAAGCTTTTTGCGCTTCGTTTAATTTTTGAGTATCATTTTCTAAATAAAGCCAATTGTCGTTAATGTTCATCTTTGTCTGAGCAAAACTGCTCAGACAAATCTGAAACAAAACAAAAAGTGCAAAAATTGAAAATGTATTAAAGTGTAATTTATTCATAATAAGGCTTTTTTAGGTTTAAAGGCAGAGAACCTTTGCACCTTTGTAACTTTGTCCCTTTGTTACTTTCTTCTAAGAAGTGCTTCCAGAAAATAATAATCGGCGTAAATTATTGGTTCGTCAATTTCGTCATGTTTTGGCCAGTTTCCAGTACTGTGATTAAATAAGAAAGGTGCTTTGATTTTAGCATCTAAAATATATTTATCCGTTTGTACTGAAGTCATCAGTTTATCGGCAAAAGCCAAATAACTGTCATTTTTTGTGTAACCATACAATTCGTATAGGGCAGACGCAATCACCATTGCTGCAGAAACATCTCTTGCCGAATTTGGAATGCTAGGATCTTTAAAATCCCAATACGGAATTCCGTCTTCTGGCAGGTTTTTATTCGTCATAAAAAACTTCGCTGTTCCTTCGGCTTGCTTTAAGTATGCTGGATCTTTTGTATATCGATATGACATCGTGAATCCGTAAACTGCCCAAGCCTGACCGCGAGCCCAAACCGAATCATCATTGTATCCTTGAAGAGTCGTTTTCTTTCTAACTTCGCCTGTTGTTGGATTATAATCAATAACATGATAGCAGGAATTGTCTGCTCTAAACTGATTTTTTAAAGTGGTATTAGCATGTTGAATCGCAACGTCACGATATTTTGGATTTCCTGATATTTTGGATGCTTCAAAAAGCAATTCCAGATTCATCATATTATCAATGATAACTGGATAATCCCAAATTTCTTTGTTGAAATCCCAAGAACGAATCGCGCCCACTTTTGGGTTGAACCTTTTGCATAAAGTTTCGGCGCCTTTTACAATTACCGCTTCATATTCTTTCTTGTTTTCCACTTTCAGCGCTTCTCCAAAACTGCAAAACACTTTAAAACCTACGTCATGCGAATTGCTGTTGACACTTTCCTTTTTGCTGAAAGGAGTCCATTTTTGAGCTTGTTCCTTATATTTTGAATCGCCTTTCAATCGGTACAATTGCCAAAGATTTCCAGCAAAAAAACCGCTTGTCCAGTCTCTCGAGGGCACTTTGCGAATTTCGAGAGTTTTGGTATTCATGCTTCTCGGCATTGACATGGAATCTACTGGATAATCCAAAAGCATTTTGTAACGCGTTTCGAGTAGATTATTTGCCTCTGTTGTGCTTTTTGTTTGAGGTTTAACCCCAGATTTGCAAGCTGTTGCCAGCGATGCAAACCCAAGGATTAAAATGAAACTAATTTTATTCATATTACTAATTAATCTTTATTTTTAGTTTCTATACTAAAATGTTAGACGCGGATTGTACGGATTCATTATCGCGAAGATGTTGATCTAAACTTTTTCTCTCGCAGATTTTGCAGATTTGCAGATTTTTTTGTCTCCTGCAGATTAAAAATGTTTTTAATTTAATCTGCTCAAATTGTTAAATCTGCGGAAACCAATTAATCGTAACTTAAAAAAAAACGTTTAAATCAGCTCCCGATAGCGAATCCGTTTCATCCGTGTTCAATACTAATTGTGCTGATTTAATAACCAGGATTATTTGGTTTGAGATTCGGATTAATAGCCAGTTCTGTTCCAGGCAACGGCCATAAATAATCTCTGTTTGGATCAAAATTGGCATGTGGTTCTAAACCATTTGGTCCAAATACTTCTGGTCCGATTTTAAGCCTTTTGATGTCGTACCATCTCACATATTCAAACGCCAATTCTAGTCTTCTTTCGTCAATAACCATTTTTCTGAAATCGGTTTGAGAAAGTCCTGGCGTTACATTTGCCGGAAACGAAACCAGTTTTCCAGCTTTATTTCTCGCTCTTGCACGAACGCGATTCACGTAACCATCAGCTTCAGTTGTTCCGGGATTAATTTCGTTTAAAGCTTCAGCTGCAGTTAGTAAAACTTCTGCGAAACGCATTGTAATGTAATTGTGCTGAGAAGTTCTTCCATTCGCTCCAGCTTTCCCCGGAAAACGGAAATATTTAGCAATATGTGGACGTGGCGCTTTTTCATTGTCGCTTGAAGGATAAACCTGAAGCGATCCGCCTGGACCTGTTTTCTTTCTGATAATGGTATCAAAACTTACGGCTCTTCTATAATCTCTCTGATCCCAAGTATTGAATACTTTTAATGACGGAACAGCAACAGAAAATCCTTGTCCGTAACTATAACTATCATCTTTTAACGATCCTGTAAAAAACGCGGTATAATCTTGACCGTAATTTCCAGAAGTCAAGTTGTTAAAGTCAATTGTAAATAAAGGTTCTTTTAAAGAAGCTGTTTTGGTAGCATTGAATAAATCCTGAAAATCAGCATCAAGACCTAAACCAAATTTGGCTTCGTTTGTAATAACAAATTTGGCTTCGTCGTACGCTTTTTGAAAATTTCCTAAAGTCAGGTAAACAGAAGCCAAATACCCTGCAGCAGTACCTTTTCCAGGAACAGCTTTTACTTTTGGTTTGTCATCTAGCCATTGTTTGGCAAATTCCAAATCGGCAATGATTTTTGGGTAAACGTCTGCCTCTTTTGTTTTGCTAAGAGAATTTACTTGATTCACATCATTTACAACAAAATCAACATAAGGAATATCTCCAAATAGGCGCACTAAATGATAGTAGGCAAAAGCTCTTGCAAAATACGCCTGAGCCACAATGGCATTTACTTTTGCTGGATCTCCAGGTGTTTTTTTAGCACCTTCAATGGCTTGATTTGCCGCGGTAATAATTACATAAGATTGTGGCCAAAAGTTAGCTACAAGTGCATTGGTGTCATTCATCGACATGTCGTTTACGTCAATACGTGCAGCCTGAGTGGTTCTATCGCCGATGTCAGCCATATCATCACGAAGCATAAGGGCAATTGTAAATTCTCTTCCCCAATAATTATTGTGGGCAATATTAGCGAAAGCTCCATTTACAGCAGCTTGCAAATCGTCTGTATTGTTGAAAAAGTTCTCTGGACGAATAATTCCTACTGGTTTTTCTTCCAGATCAGAACAGCTGAAAAACGCCATTGTTCCGAAGCAAAGAAAAGCTATATATTTTTTCATAGTATTTTTATTAGAGCTAATTGGATGTAATTAATTTTAACACATAGAAGCATAGATTTAAAACTCTTAAAAAAGGCGTTTCACTTATTTAAAATACACATAGTGAGCTATGTGTAAGAAACCATGTTTCTTTTTGTATTCTTTTTTTAACACATAAAATCTATGTTTCTATGTGTTAAGTTATTAGATCCAAATAGGTTATTAGATTAAAATTTTAAATTGAATCCTGCTGTAAATGTTCTTACGTTTGGATATCCTCCATAATCCAATCCTAAATTGGTATTACTTCTTGAGTTGGTGTCATTTAAGTAATTCGTTTCAGGATCTGTACCTGGATAATCTGTAATCGTCCAAAGGTTTTGCGCGCTGATGTAAAAACGAACTTTGCTTAGGCCTATTTTTGACACAATTTTTTCATCTAAGCTATATCCGATAGAGATGTTTTTTAAGCGAATATAACTTCCATCATAAACAAATCTTGAAGTAATTCTTTTGGTTCTAGCCGCATTTGCAGGAACATTTGTATCCGTATTAGTTGGTGTCCAAGCATCTAAAACTTCAGTTGTAGCATTGTTGTTTCCAGAAGCCAATTCCATCAGAGTATAGTTTAGGATTTGATTTCCTTGCGAACCTTGAAAGAAGATATTCAAATCAAGATTTTTATAGGTGAAATCATTGTTAAATCCGAAGATGAAATCTGGATTTGGGTTTCCAATGATGGTCTTATCCTGAGAATCTAGTTTTCCGTCGCCATTGTAATCTCTGAATTTTTCTCCTCCAGGAGCCGTTTCAAAGTTTCCTGGTAATACCGTTTCTCCTTGTTGAATTACACCATCATAAATAAATCCGAAGAAAGAGCCAACCGGCTGTCCAACTCTTAAAATCTGTGACTCAGTCGCTAAGAAATGCCCAGGCGCAGAGTTGATTAAAAGATCTTTATTATCGGCTAATTTTAATACTTTATTTTTGTTTGAAGAAATATTAAAGTTGGTTGACCAAGTAAAATCTGCACCAATGAAATTTCTAGTGTTAATACCCAATTCCCATCCTTTATTTTCTAATTCACCTACGTTTTGAAGCTGAGAAGCAATTCCAGAAATTCCAGGAAGTGGTCTGTTGAACAACAAATCTTTGGTAATTGTTTTATAATAATCCGCCGTTATGCTGATTCTATTGTCAAACAAACCTAAATCAATTCCGTAATCTTGCTGATAAGACGTTTCCCATTTTAAATTCGGATTATCTAATGAAGTCAACTGAACCGCATTGGTAATCACGTCACCGCTTACATAATAGATTTCAGAGAATCTAGAAAGAGTAGAGTAGGCACCAATTGAAGGATTTCCTGTTGCTCCGTAACTTGCTCTTAATTTTAAGTTTGAAACCGTTTTATTGTCTTTTAAGAAGTTTTCTTTGCTAATGTTCCATCCAATTGCTCCAGAAGGGAAAGTTCCGTATTTGTAGTTTTTACTAAAGCTAGAAGAGCCGTCTCGTCTTGCTGTGAAGGTCAGTAAATATTTATCAGCATAATCAAAATTCAACCTTCCGAAAGCAGAGATTAATTCCGTTTCAGATAAGCCAGAATCCGGTTTTAAGAAAACTGTTCCTGCTCCTAAATTTCTATACGAATTGGTATTCGTTAAAAAACCTCTTGAAGCGGCATACGAATTTTCGTTTTTGTTTTTTTGATATGAATATCCTCCCAAAACCGTCAGCATTCCTTTGTCGATAATTTCACGTTTGAAAGTCAAATAATTCTCTGTTAGGAAAGAAGAAAATCGTGTATTGTTTACAGAAGCTTCTCCTTTGATGTTTTTTCCGGCAATTAAAGTTGAAGGAATAAATCTCCCAGTTTGCGAATTACTATCGGTTAAACCTAAAGTGGTTTTAAAATCTAGATCTTTTGTAATTTGATACTGTGCAAAGAAATTGTTTCGGTTTGTAACAGAAACGGTTTCCAAGATATTTTCCATTGCAGTTGCGTACGGATTATCAATATCATCACCAATTGGAGCTGTTGTCGTGTAAGTTCCGTCAGCATTATAAATTCCTTTATCAGGCATAAAGCGATACGCCGATGCGATAACACCCGCAGCTCCAGTTCCTCCAGCGCTAGTCTGGCTTACAATTCCTTCTTTGTTCTGTTTGCTTGTAAAAGTGTTTAAGCCCACTTTGAATTTTGGAGATAAATCAGCTTCAAGATTTCCTACGATTGTGTATTTGTCAATTCCTGAATTGATTACAACACCATTTTGATTGAAATACGTTCCAGAAACATAATATCTTATATTTTCAGATCCGCCAGAAAAAGACAATTGTGAATTCGAAATCATTCCATCACGATAAATTACATCTTGCCAATCTGTATTTGCTGGACCTTGAGTATGCGTTGTAAAACTTTTTCTGTAAGCTGCAAACTGGTCTGCATTTAATAAATGCAATTTGTTATTTACCGATTGGACAGAAGTCGAATTGCTAAACTCAATTACTGGTTTTCCTGGTTTTCCTTTTTTTGTCGTTACCATAATAACCCCGTTAGAACCTCTTGATCCGTAAATAGCAGTTGCAGATGCATCTTTTAAAACCTCAATAGAAGCAATGTCCTGCGGTGCTGGCATAGAAACGCCTGCAAAACCGTCCACAACAATCAGAGCATCTCCACTTGCATTAATTGAAGTTCCTCCACGAACTCTGATTTTTACAGGAGCTCCAGGTTCACCACCGTTATTGGTCATTACCGAAACACCCGCAGCACGACCTTGTAAAGCCTGCTCAGCATTTAAAAGAGGAAAAGCAGTCAGTTCTTTTGCTGTAACAGAAGATACAGAACCTGTTATGTCGCTCTTTTTACGTGTTCCGTAACCTACTACGATAACTTCGTCTAGTGCTTTTGTATCTGGTTTTAAGCTTACATTGATTACGCTTTTGGTTCCAACTGGAACTTCAACCGTTTGAAATCCGACGAAATTGAAAACTAAGACAGCATTTTTTTCTCCTACAATCACAGTATAATTTCCGTCCATATCGGCAGAAGCGCCTACAGAAGAATTTTTGATGTAAACATTGGCACCAGGAAGTCCAAGTAAATCTTCACTAGAAGTTATTTTTCCAGTCACTTTTCGTTCTTGTGCGTGCATCACGATATTTATCAGTAAAAAAGATACCAGTAAACACCATTTAAACGATTTGTTTGTTTGGTTTGTAAACATTCATTTTTTGGTTTTAGAGTTAATAAGTTAGATTAAGTAGAAAAACAATAAACTCATTCCGATGACGAGAATGACAAATAAAATTTGAAGCACTAAGTAATTCGTTTTTTTGATTTTCATATCGCAAATGTAAAAGCCGAAAACGATATAGAAATACAAAAAAGGGTATCTAAAAATACAGATACCCTTTTTAAACCCTTTAAAACCGATGATTTTTAAAGTACAGCTGAAGATTTATAAAATTTGTCAGCGTATTGAGAAGGCGTTTCGCCGTACTTTTTCTGAAAGCATTTGCTAAAGTATTTCGGATTGTTGAAGCCTACTTTATAGCTGATTTCAGAAACGGTTAACTTGTTTTGCTCTAATAATTGAGCCGCACGTTTTAATCTTATTTCATGAATAAATTCATTTGGAGTGCAATTCGTCCATGCTTTGATTTTTAAAAATAGCATGGTTCGGCTTACGCCTAATTCTGAACAAAAAAACGGAATATCAAATTGTTCGTTTGAAATGTTTTCTTCCACGATTTTGAAAGCTTTTTTCAATAGTTCTTCGTCCAATGATGAAACCGTTATTTCTGACGGAATAAAACTGTCCTCGCTTGAGAATTTGATTCTTAAACGTTCTGTGGTGTTCAAGAGATTTTTAACACGAAGCTTAAACTCCATTAGATTGAATGGTTTACTGATGTAATCATCCGCACCGCTTTCTAATCCTTCAAATTTGTAAACCAAAGATGATCTCGAAGTCAGCAGAATAACAGGAATATGGCTGGTTTTGATGTTTTCCTTTATTTTAGAACACAATTCAGTCCCTACCATTTCTGGCATAATGACATCGCTGATAATCAGGTTTGGAACAAATTTTAATGCTTTTTCCAGAGCAATTTTACCATTTTCAGCCTCAATAATATTGTAATCTTTTTTCAGAAGGTTTTTCATGAATTTTCTCAGAACCTTGTGATCTTCAACCAATAAAATTGTCTGTTTTTCTTCATTTACAATTAAATCTTCGATGTCTTCATGTTCGATGACTTCCGAAGGTTCCAATTGCGCTTGGTATTGCTCAATATCGTCACTAATTTTAAAATCAGGAATGATTTCACTGTCCAGAAGATGTTCGCGTCCCAGCGGTAAAGTCACTTTAAAAATTACGCCCCCACTTGGTTTATTGGTAACATCGATTTTTCCTTTATGCAGTTCTACAATGTTTTTTACGATTGAAAGTCCGATTCCAGTTCCTTTATTATAGTTTTTCTGAACCTGATTGTGTGTTGGAACTTCAAAAAATAAATCAAAAATTTTGTCAATATGTTCTTCTGATATTCCAACGCCAGAATCTTCAACTGCAATGAAAAGATTCTGCTGATCGTGATTGATTTTAATATTTATCGAACCGCCTTTTGGAGTATATCTAAAAGCATTCGAAATCAGATTGTAAAATACACGTTCGAGTTTATATCGGTCAAAATAAACCAGAATTTCTTCGTTTTCGGTTTCAAATGTATAATCGTAACCGCCGTCTTTCGCATATTCTATAAAGGATAAAAAGATTTCTCTAGTAAATTTGACAATATTTCCGTTTGCCGATTCAAGCGTAACCTGATGATTTTCTAGTTTTCTGAAATCCATTAAACGGTTAATCAAACTCAGCAAATGATTGGCGCTGCTTTCAATCACCAGAAGCTTTTTGTACATTTCGTTAGTTCCATTATAATCAGAAAGAATTTGCTGTAATGGTCCTAAAATCAGAGTCAATGGCGTTCTGAATTCATGCGAAATATTGGTAAAGAAATCCAATTTCAGCTTGTTGTTTTCTTCAATTCGCTGTGTTTCCAAATATTCCAGTTCGAGTTTCTGTTTCAATCTTGCTTTCGATTTCATAATCCAAATCAAACCATATAGACCTAAACCAATTACAATTCCATACAACATAAATGCCCAAATGCTGCGCCAAGGAGCTGGATTTACAATAACAGTCAATGTTGTCGGATTCTGATTCCAAACGCCATCGTTATTGGCACCGCGCACTTCAAACGTATATGTTCCTGGATTTTGGATTGCAAAATTGGCTTCACTGTTTTTAGTTGTTGTCCAGTTGTTTTCCAAACCGGTTAAACGATAACTGTATTGATTGTTTTTAGATCGAATATAATTCGGAATCGCAAAACTGATCGAGAAATTGGCCTTGTCATAATCCAAAGTAATCGTTTTGGTAAAACCAATGCTTTGTTCTAAAATTCCATCTTTATCGTGCGCATGAACAATTTCGTTTTTAATCTTCAAATCAGTAATTAAAACCTGTGGAGCATATTTATTCAAGGAAATCTTTGTGGCATCAAAAAATGTTGCTCCAGACGGACTTCCAAAATAAAACTGATTGGAACTTAATTTTAAAGCCGAATTATCATTAAATTCATTACTCGCCAAACCGTCTTTCTGGTCGTAAATAACAACCGTTTTCTTAATTGTATTATATTTTATAATTCCTTGATTGGTGCTAATCCATAGGTTTTTATCATCATCTTCTAAAATAGAATGTATAGAAGTGATAACCGTATTTCCAAATCTCAAATTGATTCGGTTGAATTTTTTTCCATCAAAATAATGCAATCCTTTTGCTTTTGTCCCAACCCAAATTTTGTTTTGAGAATCTTGAAACAAAGTCAGAATATCATCGCCAGACACAGTCGAATGATCGTAAAAGAAATGCTGAATCGTATATTTCTGCGGATTGAAATTTTTGAGCGGAATTCGGTTCAAACCATTTTGAGTTCCAACCCAAAGAAAATTTTGCTTATCGACTAAAATCGTGCGCAGGATATTATTGGTAAGGAAAACTGGTTTGGTGTTATCATTTCCAATAGCACCAAAGGTTTTGGTTATGGTGTTGTACCGAATTAAGCCTTTGCCGAAAGTTCCAATCCATAAAATTGAACCTTCAGTTTTAAGAGCATAAACACCGCTGTCTTTTAGTAATTCGCTTAAATCTGAAGAAATTCTGTTATCTTCAATTCTTTTAGAAATGGTATTGTAAGCTGATAAGCCTTTCGAAAAAGTTCCACTCCATAAAATATGATCATCAGAGAGGCACATCGCTTTGATATCATTTTTATTCGTTTGTCCAGTTTTGCTGTTGATGTAACTTACAGACTCAGTATTTCTATTGTAAATCGTAATTCCGCCTCCTTCAGTCCCAAAATAGATATTCTGGTTTTTGTCGGCAATTATCGAACTTACCACATCAAAACTCATCGGAATCTTTTTCGAATTCTGATTATAATTAGAGAAATTGACGTTTGAAACATCCCAAAGATTCACACCTTTGTAATAACATCCAATCCAGATTGAACCTTTTTTATCCATAAAAACGGACTTCACTTTGTCGATTCCGTTATTGTTATTGCTATTATTTATTTTCTGAAGGCTTTTATCTTTTCCAAGAATATAAATTCCGTCATAGGCGCCAACCCATAAAGAGCCTTGATTGTCAATTACTAAAGATCGAATATCGGTATTGATTTCGAGGTATTTTTCAGCTGGCAAAAAAGAAACAAAAGCTTTTTCTTTTGGATTGAATTTTAAAAGGCCTTTGTTTTTTGTTCCCACCCACAAACTGCCGTCTTGGTCTTCAATAACCGATTGAACGTTTAATAAATCAGTTGTGTTTAACGGATAATTTTTAAAGAATAATTTTCCGTTCATTCGATTTGTCAGCTTACATAACCCTTTTGTCGTTCCAATCCAGATTTGGTCTTCTTTGGTTTTTAAAATGCTGAGAATATTATTGCTGGGAAGAGTAGAAGTATCATCATCTGAATGAAAAACAGAAGTAAATAATCCTGTTTTTTTATTGTAAATAGTTAATCCTTTTGAAGTTCCAAACCACATTTCGCCACCAATTTCTCTGATGCTCCAAACAGCGTTATTGCTTATCGTATGATTTGCTTTCGTATGAAGATATCTCGTAAAACGGTTCGAAACAGGATCATAACAGTTTAAACCATTATAAGTTCCCACCCAGATTTTTCCTGCGTTGTCTTCTTCAATAGCTAAAATATCATTGTTGCTAATCGAATATTTATCTGTAGCATCATTCCTAAAAATCGTAAAACGGCTTCCATCATATTTATTCAGACCATCACGCGTACCAAACCACATTTGTCCAAATTTATCCTGATGAATGGCAATGACAGAACTCTGCGAAAGCCCGTCAGTAGTAGAAAAATTTTTAAGACGGTATTTATTTTGGGAAAAGATATTTCCGAAAACAAATACAAATAATAAAAGAGCTATTTTATGTTTCATAGCGCACAGATTTATGTTGTGAATTGAGTTTCTCGCAAAGTCGCAGAGTCGCAAAGTTTTCTTTTTTCAAGTTTTTTTTTAATTTTCTCTTTGCGTCTTAGCGACTTTGCGAGATTAAAAAAGAACTTTATTTCAATCGCTTTTTTAATTGATAATCGTACAAAGAAGGAATCTTCTCAATAGGGACGTTTAAAAATTCAATATATGGATCGATGCCATATTTAATTTCAAATTTCGTGTTTCCATGAACGCCAATGATTCTGGCTAAAGCGCCGTCTTTCATTCCGTACAGTAAAACCGGTTTTGATTGATCTGTATTTTCAACCTGTATGTTTAAATTCCAAAAAGTGCTGAAAGGCCCGTGAGAAGGTTTCCAATAATCAGCGCCGCCGCCTCCAAATAAAGAATAACTATTATTTTTATCGGCTTTTAGATGAACCGTGATATTGTCAAACAAATTTTGATGATTAGCTCCTGAATGCTGATCTAAAACAGGATCTGTAAATATTTCGCAGTTTTGATACACATTTTTAGTCGCAAAAGTGTTGAAACTTAAAGGATGAACCGCTGAATTGTAGATCTTTAGATTTTTAACCAAAACATTATGTACGCCGCCTAAAGTTACTGTATAATGCGCCAAATGCAGTCCATCGGTTGTAACATCTTGAATGGTTACGTTAGAAACTTCTTCGGCTAAAATTCCGCTGTCAGCATTGGTAATTTTAACATCTTTCACCCATGAATTGAATAATCGGGTTAAGAAAATCCCATTATTTCCGGGTTCTACATGATGCGCCACCCTCGGAATGTCAGGGAACGTAAAACGAAGCTGTTCAATTCCTACTTCATTTAAATGTTTCCATTCAACCAATTGCGCTTGATAACTCGGTTTTATCGAAATAGTTAAAGGTGTTTTTAAAGTGATTTTAGAACCAGAGATTTTAGCGATTTCAACCTGCTGCCTTACAATAGGAAGCTTTGGAAATTTCCAGTGGTGCGAACCTGGTTTTACTTTAGCGCCTTGATACAAATCCTTGATGATTTCGCCGTTTTCGCCATCCTTATTGAACAATTGCAATTCGACAACATCGCCAACTTTCAATCCTTTTACATCAGAAACCGTAATAATATGTTCGCCCATTTTTCCCGAACTGACTTTAGCCAACGGATTAGATTCTGGTTCGTATTTATCTAAATATGATTTTACACGCTCACCCGGAACCTGAGTCCATATAAAACCTCCAGACCACGCATATTGCGAAAAAGGAAGATCAATATTATTTTCTGGCTCTCGCTGTCTTTTGTCAAATGTGGTCAAGTATTCGCGAAGTTCAGCCAAAACATCAGAATCTTTAAGATACATCATCGGTCTTGGACAATAGATTTCAGATCCGTTTTCAGCAGAACCAGCGCCTCGAAGTACAAAATTGCTTCGTTCGATGTAGAGAATTTCACTTAAAATAATACGTCCTGCTGGCAATTGTACGATTACATTTCCCTCAATAGCATTGGCAGCTTTAAAAGCTTTTAAAAGTGCTTTTGAATCGTCTAAATTGTCATTGGCTTTTACACCAAAATCTGTTGCGTTAATGATTTTTCCATTAGTTTGAGGAATGGGACTTTCGCCAAAACGATATCCTGCGTAACTAAAATCAGGCAGATAATTGGTTTTTGAAGTAAGAATTTTGGGTATTTCCTGCGCCAGTAAAGTGTTTATAAAAAAGCCACAGGATAAAAGAATGGCTTGGCGAATCATGGTTTTGTGGTTTTTGTGGTTAGTTAGTTTTTTTGTTTTTGCCGCTAAGGCGCTAAAGCACGAAGTTTTTTTGCTTGAAGATTTACTGTTTTTTTTTGTCATCCTGACGAAGGAAGGATCACACAAGAAATTCCTCAAAGAGAATCGAAAATCTTTGTCGAGCTTCTAGTGTGATCCTTCCTTCGTCAGGATGACAAACAGAACTTAAAAACTTCCCGCCTTAGCGCCTTCGTGGCAAACAAAATTATAAAGATCGTTTAATCCCTATTTCAAGTCCGCGCAATTCTGCCAAGCCTCTTAAACGCCCAATCGCAGAATAACCCGGATTTGTTTTTTTCTTTAAATCATCCAGCATTTGGTGTCCGTGATCTGGACGCATTGGCAAAGTGCTGTTGTTTCTTTTCTCTACTTCCAAAATTGCTTTTACAACTTCGTACATGTCAACGTCGCCTTCGAGATGGTTTGCTTCGTAGAAACTCCCTTCTTCGTCGCGCTGTGTGCTTCTTAAGTGAATAAAATTCATTTTATCGCCATGACGTCTTACCATTCCAGGCAAGTCATTATCAGCGCGAACACCGTAAGAACCTGTACACATTGTAAATCCGTTTGATTTAGAAGGAGCAGCATTCATTAACTCAATCAAATCTTCTTCTGTACTTACGACTCTTGGCAAGCCTAAGATTGGGTAAGGAGGATCATCTGGGTGAATCGCCATCAATACGCCTTTACTTTCAGCAACGGGAATAATTTCTTTTAAAAAGTGAAACAGATTATTTTTTAAAGCCTGTCTATCAATATGATTGTAAGCACTTAAGGTTACCAAGAAATCTTCAACTGTATAAGCTTCTTCAGCTCCTGGAAGTCCCGCTAAAATATTTTGCTGCAATTTTACTTTATCTTCTGGAGTCATGGCTTCAAAATAGCTTTTTGCTTTTTGTTTCTGCTCTTCAGAATATTCGTTTTCTGCGCCTGGCCTTCTTAAAATAAACAATTCAAAAGCAGCAAAAGCATTGATATCAAAACGTAAAGCTTTTGAACCGTCTTCAACCGTATAAGAAAGATCTGTTCTTGACCAGTCTAAAACCGGCATAAAGTTGTAGCAAACGCATTTGATGCCGCATAAAGCTAAATTTCTGATGCTTTCTTTATAATTTTCAATGTATTGCAAATAATTTCCAGTCTGCTTTTTAATGTCTTCGTGAACCGGAATACTTTCTACAACCGACCAAGTCAAACCAGAAGGGCCTTTTTTAGGGTCTCCATCTTCATGTTCGATTTCAACTTTTCGTTTAATAATTTCATCGACGCTCCAAACTTCTCCGTTTGGAATATGATGTAAAGCCGTTACAATTCCAGTTGCGCCAGTTTGTTTGATGTCTTGTAAAGAAACAGGGTCATTTGGTCCGAACCATCTTAATGTTTGTTCCATTTTGTATTATGTTGTTTTGTGAGTTAGTTTTTAAATGCTCGTTGCGGCAAATCCGCCATCAACTTTTAAGATAGTTCCCGTTACGAATTTAGACATGTCACTGCATAAAAATAAAAGAGCACCGTCAATATCTTCTGGAGTTCCAAATCTTCCCATTGGCGTATGATCGATGATTTTTTCGCCTCTTGGCGTTAGTTTTCCTTCTGGAGTTAACAATAAAGCGCGATTTTGTTCGCCAATAAAAAAACCTGGAGAAATAGCATTTACACGAAGTCCTTCGCCATATTTTTGAGCCAATTCGACCGCCATCCATTGTGTGAAATTGTCGATTGCCGCTTTTGAAGCAGAATAACCCACAACTCTTGTTAAAGGTCTTTGCGCTGAAGCAGATGAAATGTTGATGATATTTCCTGATTTCTGTTTAGCGAAAAGCTCAGCAAAGACCTGAGTTGGAAGCATAGTTCCAATAATATTCAAATCTATAACTTTTTGTAAATCATCGCTTTTCATATCATAAATTGCTTGATCTGGCTGAATTGTTGCGCCCGGCATATTACCTCCAGCTGCATTGATTAAAATATCTAAGCGGCTGTATTTTTCAACAATTAAGTCTTTTACTTTTTCTAGTTCTTCTTTGTTTAAAACATTTGCTTGAACAGCAAATGCTTGTCCGCCGTTTGCTTCGATTGCTTTTACTGTGTTTTCAGCTTTTTCTAATGATTGCGAAACGATTCCGACAACAACGCCTTGCTGCGCCAAAACATTTGCAAATCGGCTTCCCAGAACACCAGCGCCGCCTGTTATTAATGCAATTTTTCCTTTTAAATTAAATATTGAATCCATTTTAATTTTTAATTTTCAATACTTTAAATCCTAAATTCCAATTTGGAAATAAAGTACATTTTTATATAATTAATTTTTATTTTTTTTGATTTAGTTAGTCTCCCAGTTCAAACTGGGTTTTCAAATTTGGAATTTATTTTCTGATAGTTTCAATCAGTTCCAAAACCCTTTTAGTTTCTTTTTCGATGGTTTCGTAAGCGCCGTATTCCATTACTTCTTTACTAATTAATTTGCTACCCATTCCAACAGCAGAAACACCAGCGTTAAACCAAGTTTCAATGCTTTGTTTCGTAGTGTCAACACCGCCTGTTGGCATAAAGATTAAATTTGGAAAAACATCTTTTATGGCACTCATAAAATCTGATCCTAAAATATTTCCGGGGAAAAGTTTGATGAATTTTACACCAGCATTTTCAGCCGCAATAATTTCTGTCGGAGTCATGCAGCCTGGGGCGTATAGAACTTCTTTTGCCACTAAAAACGAAGCTATTTCAGGTACAAATCCAGGACTTATAAAAAAATCAGCACCAGTTAAATAATACGTTTCTGCTTGGGCTAAATTTTTGATGGTACCAATTCCTAAAAGCATTTCAGGCATTTCAGCATTTCTTACTTCAATCATTTTTTTGAAGTTTGAAAGTGCTTCAGAGCCACGGCTTGTATATTCTACAGCCCTGATTCCTGCATTGTACAGTGTTTTTAAAATGGCAATGCTTTTGCTTTCGTCAGCATTAAAATAGAGCGGCAGCATTCCCTGTTTTAAAATGACATCTATAGAGTTCTGAATACTGCTCATAATTATATTTTTACTTTAATAACAATTTTTTTCAGTGGACCGCTTCCAATCATAGCCGAATGAACGTCTTCTGGAAACAGGATTGTAAATTGTTTTTCTTTTATTTCAAAAAACATATCTGGTTTATCATGAAAGAAACGAACATCTCTTTCGTCATTATAATCTCCATTTGGACTGATGCATTTTTCTCTAGGTTTCCATGCAAAGGTTTCTGGACCAATAATAGAAATCTGAATATCGATGTTTTTATCATGACATTCAAAACCTTTAATGCTTTCTTCCCTCGTGCTTCCTTCGCCAACAATTACGATAAGTTTTAAACCTTCGCCAATTTCATAAGTGCCTTCTTCAAGATTGGCAATATCATTTTGGTTTACATAATCAAAAGCTTTTTTGAAATTGGGGTGCAGACCGTAGTATTTTGCTGCATTATGTAATGAGTCTATTATCATTTTGTACGGTTTTTATTTTGGTTTTTTGATGTTATGTGTATATTTGCGTGTGCGTACACGGTATTTTACAAATGTATGCAAAATGTGATGTAAAACAACTTATTTTTGACAAAATAAATTAATTTTACCCTACTGCTTTTATATTTTTAACTTAAAAAGAATCAATATCATAACAATTAAAAAAATTGCCGAATTAGCTAATGTCTCTGCTGGAACAGTGGATAGGATTATACACAAACGCGGACAAGTGGCTCAGGAAACCGTTGACAAAGTCAATGCGATTATTGAAGAATTTGGCTATACGCGAAATATTCTGGCAAGTAATCTAGCGCTGAATAAGAAATTTCATTTTGCAGTATTCCTTCCAAAATCTGAAACATTAGAATATTGGAAAAGTCAGGCAGAAGGTATTGAAAAAGCAGCTTTGGAGTTTAGCAAATTTGGAATCGTATTGGACTACTTTTTTTACGATTACAATCTGGCATCTTTTAAGGAAACGGCTCAGGAAATAATGAAGTTTGATTGTGACGGTTTGCTATTTGCTCCAATTTTTTATGAGGATTCGGTTCGATTTTTAAAAGAATATGAAAAGAAAAATATTCCGGTTGTGATGATCGATTCGAATATTTCTGAAGAAAACCAGCATGCTTATGTGGGTCAGGACGCTTTTCAGAGTGGCTATTTAGCTGGAAGATTAATCAGTTTTGCCGTGAAAAATGAAAGACAAGTTCTGATTTTTAAAATTACCCGCGAGATTGAAAGCACTTCGGTTTATCAGCAGCGCATCAAAGGATTTTACTCTTATTTTGAAGATCATAACGAATTGACTCATTTTAAATTCTCAGAAGTAACTTTGAAAGATTCAGGAATTGATCAGCTGAGTTTGGAAATGTTTTCTGGAGTAAACAGTGTTTTTGTGCCCAATTCAAGAGCGTATATTGTAGCTCAGTTTTTAGAAAAAAACAATATAAAAGGTGTTCGAATAATTGGTTTTGATTTGCTAAAAGAGAATATCGAATATTTAAATAAAGGCGTAATTGATTTTTTAATCAATCAAAGGCCAGAAGAACAGGGATATTTGGGAATTAATTATTTGTATAAAAAAATGGTTCTTCAGGAAGAAACAGAACGAACACATTATATTCCGCTGGAGATTATTTTGAAGGAGAATTATTTTCCTGTAAAGCGATAGTTGTTTGCCACAAAGACACTAAGGCGTGAAGTTTTTTAAAACAAAAAGAGGCGAACATAGCCCAAGGTTTCAACCTTGGGAAAGGTATTGTGATTTACATTGCGTTCCAATGGTTGAAACCATTGGTTATCTTCATCCAGAAAACAAAATCTTTGTGCCTTAGTGTCTTTGTGGCAAAACCATTATTTCTTTACCTTCACAATCAAAGGATTATTGATCTTCTCAGCAAAAGAACTCAAATATTTTTCCCATTCCTGTTTAGTTTGAAACGGACTTCCTTTTTTCCATCCAAAACCAACATAATAAATGGCTTTATTGTTTTTTACTGAAATATTTCCATAGAGATTGCTTAAATCTTTTTCATCAGTAATGTGATTGTCAAAACTTAACAAAGTGTTTTTTGGAGCAACTAAACCTATTCCGATTTCAGAATCGTCAATGGGTTCCCAATAGCTCAACCAACCTTCTTTTAGATTTGTGCCAATAGTTCCTTTTTTATCGTGAAGCGTTAATCCAGCAGCAATTTGTTTGGTTCCTGTAATATTGATTTCAAAACGCGAAAGCTGGCTTCCGTAATCTAAATTGATTAATTTCGATTCCGTTATTTTATTTCCTTTTGCATCCCAATCTGCATAAGTCAAAATAAAACTAGTTCTAATTGGCCCCGTTGTAATAGTTTTCCAGCTGATAAAATTTTTAGAAAAATAATATTTTCCGTCCACATTTACAGCAATTCCGCCCACACCACGGCTGTCACCAACGTGAAAATTATCCAAACCTTCACCGGTATCTTTATGATACGTTCCTGTTCCGTTAGTAGCTTTTTCGTACCATTTATTAATGATTGGATAATCGACTCTTTTTAGCCACGCATCAATTCCGCTAGTTAACGTTCCGCCAGGAATTTTATCTTCCACCATTTTTTGAGCTACAGGACCATAAGTTCTAAATGCGACTTTGTTGTTTTCCCAAGCATAATCATCTGTGCGTTCTGGAACAAAGCGAGAATAACAGCTGATTTCTTTTGAAGCCGAAGGATTTGTTCCAACTATAACTTCAAAATCCTGTTTTGAAGAAGCTTTGATTTTAGGCTGAAAAAGCAATACATCTGCTTTTCCGTCGCCATCATTATCTACTGTTTGAGTTTCTAAGAAAGCATTGCTTCCAATTTCTTTTACGGCATAATTTTCAAGTTTCGAATCTGCATGTAATCCAAGTGATTTTTTAGTCAATTCGATAGTTTCAAATTCTCTGTCAACTTTCAAATTGTTGGTAACGGTAATGATTTTATTCTGAGAAAAAGCAGCAAAATTAGCTGTCAGAATGGTTATGATAAAAAGATGTTTTTTCAAAATTCTCAGTTTTTTAATATTTCAAAAATTAGATTTGATAGACTATAAAAGTACAAATCAAAACGGAATTGAAAATACAGAATAGGGGTAATTCTGTACATAATTTTGAAAATGAGCAGAAAAGCTTTGAGAATGAAATAGATTATTTTTCGTAATTTACATTTCCTGATTTTTATTTCGGGAGATTATATAATTAAATGAAAATCAACAAAATGGTTAAATGTATTATTTTCGATTGTGACGGCGTATTGGTCGATACAGAAAAAATTGGCAACGGAATATTGCTGGAAATGGCTCAAGAACACGGATTTGAAATGGAATTGGAAGATGCCTATCGTCATTTTAACGGTCGAAACTTAAAAGATTGTTTCAGACATATTGAAGAAGCAATCGATCAGAAACTTCCAGAAAATTTTGAAACCGAATATCGCGAAAAGAGTTTTGAAGCTTTTAAAACTCAGGTAAAACCAATGGAAGGTATTATAGATTTTATCGAAAATATAGAAAAATTAGAAATTCCATATTGCGTTGCTTCGAGTGGACCGGTAGATAAAATTCGTTTGAATCTTGAAGTGGCAGGATTGCTGGATAGATTTGAAAATAAAATATTTAGTTCGTATCAAATTGGAAGCTGGAAACCAGAACCTGGAATATTTCTTCATGCAGCGGCAGCAATGGGTTTTGAGGTAAAAGACTGTATTGTTGTTGAAGATAGTAAAGCAGGTGTAAAAGCTGGAGTAAGCGGCGGATTTAAAGTGTATGGTTTTGCAAATGGTTTCAATAATGAGGATTTAAAAGAAGAAGGAGCAGAGCTTTTTACTTCGTATGAGGAATTAAGCGAGAAACTAGGTTTTTAGTTTTGTTGCAAGTTTAAGGTTTCAAGTTTCAAGTTAAACCCGATAGCTTTTAAAAACCTGTCGGGATTGTTTTTACGATTAAATTATTCCGTTAGGAATATTTGGTCGGTAGAAAAATAAAAACGCATTTGCATAGTGTCCTGTAGGGACACCTGTTTTTGCGTAATGAATGTTATACGTATGTTCAAACGTTCCTACGGAACGTGTAACTCTGAATCTAATTCGAAAATCTACCAACCAGATATTCTTACGGAATGAAGAACATCTTTTTGCACTTTGACAAAGTTTAATTTTCTCATTGCCACATTTTCTAATTATCAAATTCACTCATTAAAATGTAATTTGTTGCAATAAAATAAAATTTTATATATTTGAATTTCCACATTCTCTTTTTTGCTTTAATAATAATGAATAATTGTTATTTACACATTTAAAAAGAAAGAATGTTTTTGTCTAGAAAATGACTTTTCCCAAAGAAGCATTTCCGGATTGTGATTGCAAAAAATCACAAAACTAACCTACAGACCCGCAACAGAATGATGAAATTTAAAACCAGAATTTTACTTCTATTCCTATTATTTTCTTCGATTACCAACTCCCAAATCAAAAAGATTGGAGTTCCCTTTATAGCCAATTATAGTCCGAAAGCTTATAAAGCTGCATCGGAAAATTGGGATGTTTTGCAAGATTCTAAAGGCATGATGTTTTTTGCCAACCATTTTGGAATCATGCAGTTTGATGGTGTTCGCTGGGCGATTGTGACGCAGCCAGAAAATCGAAGCATGGTTCGTTCTATGGCAATTGACAGAAAGGATAAAATATATGTTGGCGCTCAAGGCGATTTCGGGTTTGTAATTCAGCTTCCAAACGGACAATATCAATACACTTCTTTAGTAAAACTGCTTCCTAAAACTGCTAGAAATTTTGGTGATGTGCTTCATACGGTCATTCGAAATGGCGAAGTGATTTTTTTCTCCTATGAAAGGCTTTTTATTTATAAGAATAATACAATCAAGGTCATAAATGCTAAAAAAGCTTTTGATGATTTCTTCGAAGTTGGGAAAGAAATTTATGTTTCGGATAACGAAAAAGGATTATTAAAACTAAAAAACGATGCTTTAGTTCCAGTAGAAAATGGCCAGAAGTTTCTTGGATTACAGGTTCGAAAGATTTTTCAAACCAAAAACGGACTTTTGCTATTCACTCAAAAAAATGGCCTTTTCATTTTCGATGAAAATCAAATTAAACCATTTGCAACAGAAGTGGATCATTTGCTGAAGCAGAATCAGATTTCGGCAGGAATTCAGCTTTCAGATGGCTATTTCGGAATCGGAACCCGTCAATCTGGGTTGATAGTTATAGACGGTGAAGGACATTTGATTCAGCATATTGATAAACAAATGGGACTTCAGAATGAATATGTGACCAATTTTAAAATTGATAAGGAAGGAAATCTGTGGGTGACGCTCAAAGGCGGAATTTCATTGATTCAGATTTCATCTCCTTTGTCTAAAATTATAGACAGCACTAATTCTGAGACCAAAATCTATTGCAGTCAGATTTACCAAAATAAATTATATATCGGTACCGACAACGGTTTGTATTGGCTGGATTGGGAAGCTTACAAAAGCGGAAAAAGAGAAAATGTAACCTTTCAGCACATTTCTGGAATGTCTGAAAATGTCTGGAATGTGGGAGTTTTTGGTAATTCATTACTAGCTTTTGAGAAAAACGGAATATTTGAAATCAGTGGAAATTCCGCGAAAGCGTTGGCAAAAATTGATGGCGCTTGGCAAGGAATTCTAATTCCAAATCATTCTGATTTACTGCTTGTTGGAGGTTATACAGGATTGTATCTTTTGAAAAAAATAAATGGTTCTTGGGTTTTTCAGCATCGTATAAAAGGTTTTGATGAAAGCAGCAGAATTATGGAAACCGACCAACAAGGAAACATTTGGATTGCGCACGGATACAAAGGAATTTATAAACTCAAATTCAACGCGACATTTGATTCCGTTAAGGATATTCAGTTTTATAATGATAAAAACGGATTTCCGTCGAGTTTGTTTTTGAATACATTTAAAGTGGATAATCAGATTTTATTTGGAACAACAAAAGGCGTTTACAGACAGGATTTGTCTTCTAAAAAAATGATTCCAGATCCAGTTTTCAAAAAATATCTGGGGTTAGAAAATCATATTCGATTATTAAAACCAGACCATCAGGATAATATCTGGTACATTTCTGGCGAAAATACTGGGAAAATGAGCAGGCAGAAAAATGGAAGCTTTAAGATTGAAGAACTTCCTTTTCGAAAACTTCGTTATATATATGTTCCTGGTTTTGAAAATATTCAGACTACAAAAGGAGGTGATGTTTTTTTTGGAACGCAAGAAGGTTTGATTCATTACAGTGCTATTAAAAACAAGAAATATCAAACAAAATATAAAGCTCTTATTTCTGAAGTAAAATGCATTTTTCCTAAAGACAGCCTATTGTTTTCCAGCCGTTATGATGTTTTGCCTAATAAAACAGGATCAGAAAATGATAAACTTTCAACGGTATTGCCATATTCTAGTAATGCGCTTCATTTTTCTTTTGCATCATTATGTTTTGAAGATGCCGATGCGACGAAATATGAATATTGGCTAGAAGGTTTTGAACCAACGTGGTCAGATTATAGTCTTCAGACCGAGAAAGAATATACCAATTTGCCCGAAAACGAATATGTCTTTCATGTAAGAGCAAAAAATATGTATGATGTGGTGAGTGAAGAAGCCGTTTTTCACTTTGAAATTTTACCGCCTTGGTATAGAACTTTTTGGGCTTACTTATTTTATTTTACGCTTTATAGCATTGTAATTTACTTAATTGTTAGATATCAGAAATCTGTTGCGGAGCGTCAACGTCGTCAATTGATAGAGAATCAGGAAAAGGAATTGCTCCGAAGCCGTGCCGAACTTAACGAACAGAAACTCACATTGGAACAGCAGAATATGGCTATTATTCGAGAAAATCTTGAAACGACCATAAATCTTAAAAATGCTAAGGTGGCTTCAAATACGGTCAATTTGATTCATTTAAATGAAATTTTGCTTTCTATTAAAGATTTGATTGGACAGATTGATAAGAAAAATGATCCGAATGTAAACTTTAGCCTGCTGACAAAAATCAATAAATTGATTGATCACGAATTGCAGGGAGACAAACATTGGAACGAATTTGAAGAAATCTTTAATCAGCTGCATGACAATTTTATGCAGCGGTTGAAATCGACTTATCCAGAATTGACTCCTCGTGATATGCGTTTGTGCGCTTATCTGCGAATGAACTTTAATACGAAGGAAATTGCTCCGCTTTTGGGAATTTCTGTTCGTGGGGTCGAAGATACCCGTTATCGCATTCGTAAAAAATTACAGCTTCCGTCTGATACGAATATCACCGAATTCATTCTTAATTTTTAATTTTTCTCGGAAAAATGGAATTTAAAGTGATTTTATGCATTTCATCGATGATTTGTTACATTTCTTCGATAGTACCGTAGTCAAACCGTACTCCAAAATGTAAGTCTTGCCTGATTTTTTAGTTAATATTGCGCTGTTATTGTCAGAAAATACGATCTGCTTTTTCAAATTGAATGTATTGATGAAATAACATTTACTAACTAAAAACCTATCAAAAATGAAGCAAAATGACTTTTTTTTCGGCCGACCACCGAAAAGCAATTCTTATTTATTTAAACAATTTTGTCTGGCAGTTTTATTCTTATTGCTGCCATTTCTTAAAACTCAGGCCCAATGTAATACGCTTGTCTGGTCTGATGAATTTAATGGCACTACGGTAGATTTGACCAAATGGCAAAGCATCTCAGGAAATGGATGCCCGTCGCTTTGCGGATTTGGAAATGCTGAGGCACAGCGCTACGATCCCAATCAGGCAACAATTGTAAAAGAAGGGACAAACAGCTACTTAAATATTGAAGCAAAATATGCGCCGAGTTCACAATTTCCTGATCAGCCGTATGCTTCTTCAAAATTAACTACCGAAGGAAAATATTCGCTTAAATATGGAAGAGTAGAAGCGCGTATGAAACTTTCTAACGGAATGGGCGCTTGGCCAGCTTTTTGGATGCTGCCAGTAGGAGGAAACTGGCCTTTTACAGGAGAAATTGATATTATGGAAGCCAAACATAGAAACCCGAAATCTATAGATGGAACTATTCATTACGATGGCGGTGGCTATCAGTTTACAGGAAGAAGTTACAGTTCTCCAATTGATTTATCGACTGATTTTCATGTTTATGCTGTAGAATGGGGTCCAAATATCATTAAATGGTTTGTTGATGATGTGTTATTTCACACTGCAACGCCAAATACAACGGTAAATGGAGGATGGCCTTTTAATGACAACAATTTTTATATTATTCTGAATTTAGCAGTTGGAAGCTATGGAACGCCTTACACGAGAGTAAACGGTGTAGGAGTTGAGCCTATTCCTGCCGATTTCCCAGCAAAATTACAAGTCGATTATGTTCGTGTTTACGATGGGAGTTTTAAATATGCGGTAACAGGCGATAACAAAGTGTACCAAAATGAAACTAGTAAAACCTATTCTGTAAATGCAATTGCGGGCGCGACCTACAACTGGACTGTTCCAGCGGGAGCAACAATTGCATCAGGACAGGGAACAAATTCGATTACTGTAAATTGGGGAGCTTCTGGAGGAGATGTTTCTGTAGCGGCAACAGTTTCAGGCTGTAATGTCAATACCTACAAACTGGCGGTTACAACCGAACCTGCCTTGCCAGTTGAAAAAATACATGAAGATTTTCAAAGCAATCGAAATGTATTGTATCCTGTAAAAACTGGAGTTTTGACAGAAGCTGTTGCGAATCCTTCTGCAACAGGAATTAACACATCGGCTTTGGTTGGAAAATACGTTAGAAATTCAAGCGAATTGTATGATGTTTTGAATATCAGAAACGTAACGATTACGAATGCGAACGATTATGTTTACGGAAGAAAAAGATTGTCGTTTGATATTTATACTTCGGCTCCTGTTGGAACAAAAATATCCATGCAGCTGGAAAATAGCAATGTAACGACAGCGACCAATTATCCGTTAGGAAGACATAGCGGTTTTAAAGCAACAACAACAGTTCAGAACAAATGGGAAACCATTGAATTTGAGTTCGAAAAAGTAATCGATCCAAATACAAGTGCTTTGGCGATTAATAATGTAGTGATTCTTTTTGAATCAAATTCTAATTCTGGAGCAACGTATTATTTTGATAATTTGCTGACAAAAGCAGCGCCAGAAAAACCAATTGTAGCAACAGACGTTCTGCAAAACTATGATGGAGCCAATAAAATCATAAAAGGAACTACAACTGGAACGTATTCTGTTGTGGCAAATCCGGGTTCAAATTCAGTTAACTCTTCTGCAAATGTGGCAAGGTATGTCCGAAATGCATCAGAGCAGTACGATGTGCTTTTCTTTAATACACAAACTTCAATCGAAGATGCTGGTTTATTTAAAAATCAAACCAATAAAATTATGATTGATGTGTATACAACAGCACCAATTGGTACGGTTGTAAGCATGAATTTTGAAAACAGCGCGACTTCGCTTCCAGCCAATTATCCGACAGGAAGAAATAGTAATTATGTAGCCATTACAACCAAACAAAATCAATGGGAAACATTAACTTTCTATTATAATTCCAGTCCGGATGCTGGAACTTCAAACTTAGCTGTGAACCAAATGGTTTTATTGTTTAATTCAGGTTCTTACACAAGCGATACCTATTATTTTGATAATATCAGAATTGGTTCGACTAAACTTCCAGATACTTTTACGCCAGGTGTGGTATATGAAGATTATCAAACGATTCACAATATTACTTTTAGAGATGCGATTGGGACTTATACGCCAAATACGGCAAATCCAAATGCAAGCGGCATTAATACTTCTTCTAATGTTGGAAAATATGTTCGTAAATCAACAGAATTGTATGATAACTTCTCATTCAATACGACTTTAAACAACATTGGAGATTTTAAAGCGGGAACTAAAAAGTTTGCGATGGATGTTTACACTTCTGCACCAGTTGGATCAATAATTTCTTGGCAGGTAGAAAGCAGCGCTTCGGTTCCGTCCAATTATCCTGTTGGAAGACATAGTATTTATCAGGGAGTTGTAAAACAAAGCAATGCTTGGCATACTATTACTTTTACTTATGTAAGTACTCCAGATGCTTCGACGCCAGATGCTGATGTAAACCGTTTTGTTTTCTTGTTTGAGCCAGGAACTAACTCTGGAAACACGTATTATTTTGACAATTTAAGAGCTTTAAATTTAGTCCCTACAGAAACTTCAGCAGGATTGCCTTCGCCTTGGATTAGCACCGATTTAGGTGCAGTTACGCCAGCAGGAGAAGCGGCACACTCAAACGGTACTTTTACCATTAAAGGAGCAGGAAATGATATTTGGGATACAAGCGATCAATTTCAATTTGTGAATCAGTCTATTACTGGAGATGCTGAAATTATTGCTAAAGTAAATTCGTTAACCAATACCAACACGTACGCAAAAGCAGGAGTAATGTTCCGTGAAACGCTAACACCGACTTCAAAACATGCGATGACAGATGCAAGCGCCGCGGCGGGAATTGAGTTTTTAACCCGTGATACGACTTCAGGAGCAACAACTGCTACAGTTACGACAGGAGTGGCTCCAAAATGGATCCGTTTAGTAAGATCTGGAAATGTATTTACTTCTTACTCTTCAGATAATGGAACAACATGGACACAAGTTGGAACTCCAAAAACAATTGCAATGGCAAGCACAATTTATGTGGGAATGGCAGTTACTTCTCATGTAAACGGAACTTTGGCAACTGGAGTTTTCAGTGATGTAACGGTTAGAAATATTACAGCAAATCCGAATGTGAATTTAGCTTTAGGCAAAACTGCAACGGCTTCTACAGAAGAAAATGCAACACTTTCAGCAAACAAAGCTACAGACGGAGACGGAACAGTATCAAGATGGGCGAGTTCTTTTGCGAATGCAACCGAATGGATTTATGTGGATTTAGGAAGTAATTATACTCTTAACCGTGTGGTGTTAAAATGGGAAGCAGCTTATGCAACTCAGTATAAAGTACAGCTTTCGACAGATAATGTTTTCACAGAAAATGAAACCATCAGTACGCAAACGACAAGCGATGGAGGAACTGACGATTTAGCGGTAAGCGGAACAGGAAGATATTTACGCATTTTATGTACCGCAAAAGCTTTGGCTCCTTATGGATATTCATTGTATGAAATTGAAGCTTACGGATCTTCATCAACGGCTAGAATGGCTTTGAATGTTGAGGAACAGTCTCAAACAGAAGAAGCTATTTTTGCAGTATATCCGAATCCGACGACTAATTATGTTCAAGTTTCATCTCCTGAAAACTTAAACAATAAAGTCATTACGATTTACGACAACACAGGAAATCTGGTTCTGCAAAATAAGCTTCAAGGAAATGAGAGTGTAATTGATGTAAGCAGACTTCGTCGAGGAATCTACATTTTAAACTTCAAATCGGACCAGAAAAGCTGGAGCAAAAAGCTGATTAAGAAATAATTTTAAATCCGTTGGGTGCAATTCAAGGAGGGCATACCAGTTGCACCTAGCGGATCATTTAGTCATTTGAAAATGACTTTGGTTTTAGAATCTAATTATTATGTAACCCCAAAATTATTTAGATATGAAAAACAATAAATTTCAAAGATTTTCTATTCTGACCGCACTGTTTCTAGTGTTTTCGACTTTTATGTACGGTCAGGGGCCAGTTCCTTTTACGATAAGTAATAATTCCACTTTTGCAGACAGCGATCTTTATGTGGCGATTGTCGGAATTGACTATACCACAGGAAACCATGTTTGGGTAAATGCAAAAACAAGTCAGGTTTTGCCAATGAGTGCTTCTTACAATACCGTTACAGGACCAACTTATGGCGGAAATACAGGTCCCGGGCAAAACTCAAAATATGCCGCTTGTTTTACCAAGCTAAGTGAAATTCCAAACAAAACTTTCACTTTACCTTTAATTGCGGGGTGCCGAGTTTTTATTTCTAAAGGCTCACAATTGTATTTTTACTTTTTCGGTGCCAGCGGAGCGCCTTCAGGATATGCATCGCCAAATCCGCAGAATGCTACAGATCCAAATCAGGGAATTTTGTATGAAATGATCGAATTGACTAATAATCAATACGGTTTCTTCGGAAATCCGACAAGAGTAGATTCATACAAATATCCAATGGGATTGGAATTATTTGGCGCAAATGGTTACCAAAAGAAAGTAGGCGATTTGAAAAAACATGCTGATATTGTTGCCGCTTTTAAAGCGAATGTTCCAGCAGAATTTCAAGGTTGTGTAAATGATGCAACGGGAGAAATTACTGCTCCATCTAAAACTCCAGCTTATGCACAAGGAGGACCGTATGAAAACTATTTAAAATCGTATATCGACGCCATTTGGAACAAATACAAAAATGAAGATTTAATTTTTTATGCAGGAGATGCAGGAGTTTTTAAAGGAAGAGTTATTGGCGAACAACTAGAAATGGTTGGACAGTCTGGAGCTTTTGTCGGAAGAACTGGACGCGTTCAAAATCGACCAACGACGCAGGAAGCTCTTGAAGGAAAAGGTGTTTTGGATAGAAGATTGGTTGACGGAGATTTGGATTTAGTAATTCAGGCACAATTGACAGCCGCAATTAATCGACATGTGGTAAATACTACAACGGCAAATCCAGGACAACAGAATTGGTACGACGCATCGAAATATTATCAAACAAACCCAACCAATCATTATTCTAAATTCTGGCATTTACCGGGAATTAATATTGATAATCTAGCTTATGGATTTGCTTATGATGATGTAGCCGATCAGTCGCCATCGCTTCATTCGCCACAGCCAACCAAAGTTATCGCAACATTTGGAGGTTATTACGGACTTACAACACCTTCGGTTCCAGCTTCAACAGATGTTATTACCGTTTATAAAGATTGCAATTATACAGGATTCTCAGGCGGATTAACAATTGGAGATTATAATCTGGCTCGTTTGAATTCTTTAGGAGTTTTGAATGATGATATTTCTTCACTTAAAATCACTCAAGGTTATCAAGCCATTTTATATCAAGACGATAATTTTGGAGGTGCTTCAACCGTAATCAATTCTGATAATTCTTGTTTGAATACCACTTGGAATGATAAAGTGAGTTCGATCAGAGTGATTGCAAACGGAACGGCAACTTTAGGAAATCAGACTTTCTTTCTTCAAAACAGAAACAGTGGTTTATACATGGATGTTTGGAATTCTAGTATGTCAAACGGAGCAGGAATCAATCAAGGTGCTTTGAATTCTGGAAACAATCAGAAATTTACTTTTACGCATTTAGGAGACGGAATGTATAAAATCATTGCTAACCATAGCGGTATGTCAATGGATATCAATAATTTTAATAAGGCCAATGGTGCAAGAGTAGAGCAGTATCCGTATAACGCCACAACAAATCAGCAGTTTATTTTAGTTTCTACTGGAGATGGCTATTATAAAATTGTTGCCCGTCATAGCGGAAGAATTGTTGAGGTTGCAGGAGCAAGTACAGCTTCTGGCGCAATTGTTCAGCAGTGGGATAATAACAACCAAACTTGCGGACAGTGGAAATTAGTTCTCGCAACAAGTTCACAAACTTCAGTATTGATTCAAGCAGAAGATTATTCAGCAATGAGTGGCATTCAAGTCGAAGCAACTACAGATACAGGCGGTGGTTCAAATGTTGGTTATACAGAAACTGGAGACTGGTTAGCGTATAACAATATTAATTTCCCGACAACAGGATCTTATTTAATTGAATACCGAGTGGCAAGCGCTGTGACTGGCGGAAGATTATCTTCTGATTTGAATGCAGGAGCAATTGTTTTAGGAAATGTTGATATTCCGAATACTGGAGGTTGGCAGAATTGGCAAACTGTTTCGCAGACTGTAAATGTAAATGCAGGAACGTATAATTTCGGAATCTACATTCAGAATACGGGAATGAATATTAACTGGATTAAAATCACAAAAGTGGCAGGAACAGCAAGAATGGCAGCAGCTGAAACAGTAGAAGAACCAGAAGAAACGGTTTTAAATGTTTACCCAAGTCCAGTAGAAAATACTCTTTTTGTTACCACAGATCTTTCTGGAGGAACTGCAAAAATTGTGGATTCTCAAACTGGAACTACTTTGGCTTCACAAAAAATAACCAACAATAGTTTTGATGTTTCGCATCTTAGAAAAGGAATCTATTTTATAGTTTTTGAGAAAGATGGTAAGCAAACCATCAAGCGATTCATAAAGAAATAGTTTTAAAGTGATTTCAGGCTTTAAATTTAGATTATAATTTACGTAGTGTTAGTTCTACGGTATTAGATTATAAATCAAATCAAAAAATCTAAAGTCTGAAATCTTAAATCTTAAATCAAAATATATAACTCAAATAACCGTCCCATGTTTACGAGTTTATTAATCTATTAAAACAATTATTATGAAAAACAATTACCGAAGAATGCTGCAGAAATGCATGATTATTTTAGTGTTGGGGGCTTTTAATTTAGTTTCGGCCCAAAAGAAAGTAATAGCTTATGTTCCGAACTGGATTGATTTGAATGCCTTTTCAAGTACGATTCAGTACAGTAAATTGACGCATATTAATATTGCATTCGAAAATCCTGATGCCAATGGTTACTTAAGTTTTAATTCAGGAAGTAATGCCATTATTAATGCGGCGCATGCCCAAAACGTTAAAGTTTTTGTATCGCTAGGAGGAGGTTCTGTTTCAGAAGGCGGACCAATTCGCGATAATTATTTTAATTTAATAACGCCAGCCAACAGAACGGCTTTTATCCAGAAAATCTACGATTATGTAGTGGCTCACAATTTTGATGGAGTAGACGTTGATTTGGAAGGTCCAGCAATTAACGGAGATTACGGCGGATTTGTAATCGCTTTGGCTAATAAACTGCATGCCAATGGCAAATTGATTTCAGCAGCGCTTTCAGAAGGATATGGTGGTGCCAATGTACCTTCATCTACTTTTGCGGCTTACGACTGGATCAACATTATGGCTTATGATGCAACTGGGCCTTGGGCGCCAAACAATCCGGGTCAGCATTCTCCTTACAGCATGGCGGTAAACCAATTTAATTATTGGACAGGAAGAGGATTACCAGCAAGTAAAGCTATTATTGGACTTCCGTTTTATGGCTACGGTTTTGGCGCTTCTGCCAATCAGGGAATTTCTTATGCGAATATCGTAGCGCAATATCCAGGAGCTGAAAATCTAGATCAGGTAGGAAATACGATTTATTATAACGGAATTCCAACCATCAAACAAAAAACGACTTTTGCTATTCAGAATGCGGGAGGAGTTATGATTTGGGAATTATCTCAAGATGCAACAGGAACAAAATCTTTGTTAAATGCCATTAATCAGGTAATTACTGGAGGTACTTCTCCAGGAACAGGAACTTTAATTCAAGCCGAAAATTACAATACGATGAGTGGGGTTCAAACCGAAGCAACAACTGATACAGGTGGAGGTTTAAACGTTGGATATTGCGATACAGGAGACTGGATGGCGTATTACAATATTAATTTTCCAACTTCTGGTTCATATCAAATAGAATATCGCGTTTCAAGTGCGGTTACAGGCGGTAGATTATCATCTGATTTAAATGCAGGAACGATTCAGCTTGGTGCCATAAATGTTCCAAATACAGGAGGATGGCAAAATTGGCAGACGATTACGCAAACCGTAAACGTAAATGCAGGAACGTATAATTTTGGAATCTATGTTCAAAATACTGGTTTTAATATCAACTGGTTTAGAATAACAAAATCGGGTTCAACGGCAAGAACAGCTGCGCCAACTACAGAACAATCAATTGCAAGTTTGGAAGTTTATCCAAATCCAACTGAAAGCCAGCTTTTCTTTAGTACAGAGGTTTCTGGCGGAAATGTAAATGTCATTAACACAGAAGGCGGAGCAACTGTTTTCTCTCACACTGTAAACAATAACAGTATTGATGTTTCTACTTTAAAAACAGGAATTTATCTGATTTCAGTAGAGAAAAACGGAATCAAAACGGTAAGACGTTTTATTAAAAAATAATACTAACCCATTTGCCATAATGGTTTTAGATACATTAAATTTTAGGTTTTAATGTGATTAAAAGGCTGTCTTTTTAGATAGCCTTTTTTGTAGCGCAGAGTTTTAAGTTTAACCGCAAAGAGCGCTAAGGTTTACGCAAAGCACGCTAAGTTTTTTTGAGCTAAATTTTTATAAAATGAAAAGTTCGCAAAGCTTTATCCATATAGCTTTGCGAACTTTACGTTTTTAAGTGTATTCAAATAATAAAAACTTTGCGTTCTTTGCGGTTAAATTACAAAGTTATTTCAAACTTTTTACTTCACCATTTTTCAAATCAACTGTAAAATGATCTGCTGGAACTTCGTGCATAAATTTATTGAAGATAATAAGAAATAATTTCATCTGTTTTTGCAGCGCAGTGTCTTTTGAAAGATCTGCTTTAGAACCTTCTAAAAATAAATGAGATAAGACTTTGTATTCTTTTGCTCTTTGAATTCCAACATCGGCTAAAGCTAATTCGTCGGCGCTTCTAAAACGATAAAAATCTATTAGAAGATCATAACCCGTCCACTTAAAATTTTCTTTTTTGAGATTGTTTTGAGATAGAACTTTTTCAGATTTAGCTTTAGCTTCATTCCATTGTTTTTGAAATTGATCTTTGTTTTTAAGAATAAAATCAAAATCTTTATCCGATTGCATATTGGCCAAAACCAGTAAATCTTTCGCAGAAACATTCAATATAAAATCTTTGAAAGCAGTAGGCCAATCGTCTTTTAAGAATCGAAGGCGAACTAATTCTTTCAAATGGAAATCGGTAAAATCGTGATAGTTTTTCGTTTTTAAAATATCAATATTCCAAATGTCTTGTGCGTTCTGACTTTCCAAAAACTGATACTCCATTTTGTACAAATCAAAAAGTTCGTTGTATCTCGGAACATCATCAATAGTAATAGTTTGAATATCTACAAGATTATCTTTTTTGAAAGTCAATAATTTATAAGCGGGAATATAGGCCGCAAGCGATGGCGTCTGAATATTAACCAAAGTATTTCCTTTTGCAGAAGTTCGAACTCCCGTATCGTTGATATGCATATGTCCGCCAAAATGAATTTTTAATCCTGCATCTGCAAAAACTTGTGCGACTTCTTCAACAGGAACACGGTTTAACTGCCATTTGTTAGGGCCAAGCAATTCTTTTATTTCTGCGGAAGCGTCATTGTTAAAATCAATCATTGGGAAATGGCTGAAAGCGATCAAGGTTTTTCCTTGTTTTTTGGCTTCCGCCGAAATCGTTTCAACCCATTTTATGAGATGCTTTTTGTTAGAAAGCACATTGTTGTAACCTGTACTGGCTTCGCTGTAATTCTTAGAATCTTTTTCAGCAGAAGCATTTTTCTTCGGAATATAAACATTTCCGTCAATAGCCATTAACCAAAGTCCGTCGATAGGTTCTACGACATAACTAACATCTGGAACTTCGTAATCTGGAGCTACTTCGTATACGCGATTTGCCAATTTTGAACTTTCTAGAGCTTTTTCGAATGTATAATTTTTGCTTGTATAAGAAGAAAATGGAGTAGCCCAGAATTTGTATTTTTTATTGGGATGAAAACCAAAATCATGAAGCTGATCTGTAATTCCTAAATAACCCATTTTAGCAATATCGGCTGTAACAACTACTGGCTGTTCGATGTTTAAATTGGGCTTATAAAGGCCGTCTTTGCTAAAAATGGGCTGACTTTTACCATCATTTCCTAAGAAATCTTCTTTTCCAGATTCTTGAGCAAAAGGCCCAACTGGATCGTGATTTCCTGTTGTGATGAAGAATTCTATTCCGTATTTTTTGGTATATTGGTCCAATATTGTGGCTAATCCGCGAACGTGAATCGGTTGACCGTCATCGGTATAATCTCCGGGAAGCGCCACGTATTTGATTTTTCGCTTTGCGATATCTTCTAAAGCAGCTATAAATGCAAAATAGTTTTCATTGAAAATTCGTGTAGAATGTAGCTGAGATGACATGGTTCGAAGCAAGGTATATTGACCCGTTTTCTGATTCAAAACGCCTTTGTAATCAGAGTCTGAAAGCTTGCCAAATAAATCTTGTAAATGCACATCAGATAAAAATGCGATTTGTGTTCCGTTGAGGTTTTTTGCTTTTTGTGCTGATGCTGTATTATTAAAGAAAATTTGGAGCAATATTATGTATACTATTGTAAATCTTGAATTCATAGGTTTTATACTTTGAATAAATTAGGAATCATTTTTTTGATCGCGGAGATCGCGGAGTTTTTTCGCAAAGGTCGCAAAGATTTTAAGTATGATTTATAAAATAAACAAGCCCACAAAGCTTTGCGAACTTTGAGTTTATAAACGTAATCTTAAATAAAAAAATCTTTGCGAACTTTGCGTATCCCGATAGCTATCGGGATTGCGTCCTTTGCGGTTAAGAAAAAAAATTAAGGCACGTTTACAGGATTATTTCTAACATAACTTCCATAATCATATTTAATCTGATAAGGAGAATTAAAGAAAGTGCTTGGCAGATAATAATCGGTTGTGATGATTTGCGCGCCAGATTTTTTAGCAGCTTCAAAATGGGAATAATCATTGGCACGTGCTTCTTTCGTGTCAGAATCGGCTCTGGTTCGTATTAAATAGCCTTTTTTAACTAATTCTTCGATTTGCGGATCTTCAGGATTGTTTCTAAATAAAGCAGCTGCTTCTGGTTTTCCTGGTTCGGCGTTAATAAAAACGGCGCGTCCCTTAAGGGACGGATGATTCAATGCGTACAAATCTCTTTTTGCGCCGTTGTTATCTAATAAGAATAAAAATCTTCCTTTTGCTTCTTTTAGGGTTGGCCAATTGTTGTTTAATACTGCTTCTTCGAGTGTTTTATATTTTCCGCGAACCATGTCTGGCGTAATCAATTTGTCTTTTCCTAATTCCTTACGGATTACTTTATCCATTTCGTCAAAAACTGCAGTGGTGAAATCTTCTGGTTTTGTTCCGAAGAAATTAGCATCGCCGTCTTTTGGTTCTAGAGTAATGAAAACAGGAACATTATTTGGATTGGCATCTGACCATTTTTTTAATTCCTGAAGACAGATTTCGAAGGTATAGCAAGAAGTCCTAAAATCGATATCTGGCATGTGGAAAACCTTGAAACCTGGTTTTTTCATTAATCCGTTTGGGTCGTAAGCTTCTTCAGATTTAGCAATATCCAAACCTTTCGGGTGTGCATATTTTCCGCCTTTCGCGTCAGCAAAAATATCAATTTCCAGATTTCGCAAGCCTTTGTTTAATTGATCGGTAATGCTGATGTGAGTGTATTGCAAACCTTTAAGCGAACGAGTTGTGTCTCTAGCTTGAATAAGATTGTATAAGTCAGTTTCGATCGCGTGACGATAACTGTTATGTGATCCGATAACCTGAAGCTGGTTAATTTTCAGATTGTCGTTTTGCATTTGAGCACTTAAATTTAAAGCACTGGCAAATAATAAAGTGAACAAGAATGATTTCATAATTCTAAAATGTAATTAAAGCTGTTTGACTGGGACGCATCAAAAGAAAATTCCATTTTTTGAAAGTGACTAAATTAAATGTCATGCTCGATTTTGATGTTAGTTTAATAAAAAGAAATCGCAAAGACATTCCTATTTCTGCTTGAAAAAAGTAGTATTTCTACATCAAATGTGTTTGTTTTTTAATTTAAAGATAACATTGACACAAAAAAGATTGGAGTTTCATTTCCTTATTTTACGATAGTATAAAGCCTCTAATTGCCGTATGAATAATCCTGAAATTTTTGAACAGACGTATAACCAATATTGGAAAAAGCTCAACGCTTTTTCTTATACGATGACTCAGGATAAAGACTTGGCACAGAACATTGTTCAGGATGTTTTTGTTGATTTATGGGAAAGAAAAGAAGAACTGAATATTAATGCAATTGAACCGTTTTTGTTTCGTGCAGTAAAAAATCAGGTTTTCAAACATTATCAGAATAATCGTTTTGATAAGACTATTTTAGAAGAAAAATTTGAAGATTACATTATAGATAATTTTTCGACAATTGATCCAGAATTGATGGATTTACTTTATTCTCTATTAGACAAACTTCCAGAAAAAAGGAAAGAAGTTTTGCTGATGTATAAATTTCAAGATATGACAATAGATCAGATTGCAGAAGAACTTGGAATTTCTAAACAAACCGTAAAAAATCAGATTTCATCGGCGGTGAAACAACTTCGAGAAGGCTTAAAAGACTTAGCTTGGCTAGCTCCTTTCATTATTTTCAATCAAAAATTTTAAAATAACTTTCGCTTGATGTTTTCATAATATTTGGCGATAGTACGATTTCGTGATTCTGGTACTTATATAAAACAATAGTCTGTTAAGTGTAATTAGCAATTTTTGTTTTAACACATAGAAACATAGATTTTTCTTTTTAATAAAAGGTATTTAAAAAAACTAGTTTTTACACATAGCTATACAACTATGATTATTTAAACTAGTGAAACGCCTTTAACAAACAGCGAAAAACTATGATTCTATGTGTTGAAAAATTACACTGATAGGCAGTAATAAGTATTATGATAAAAAGAATCAAACATAGTTTAGAATATCTGCTGGATAAAAGTTCGCGAGGAAAAACTTCGTCAGCAGAAGAAAATTTATTGCATGATTTTGCTTTCAGCGAATATCAGAATTCAAAATGGGATAATGATTTTATGGGAAACCCAGAAATCGAATCTCAAAATATCTATGAAGAAATTCAATTAAGAATTGGAAGAAAGAGATCTTTCCGTCCTTATTTAAAATATATAGCTGCTGCCAGCATTCTTTTTCTACTTGGTTTAGGATTTTTCTTGAGACCAAATGTTTTAAACCAAAAACAAATCACATTTAAAACGTCATCGATTCCCAAATCTATCCAATTAAGTGACGGTTCGAAAATTTATCTGGCAGCAAACTCATCATTTCAGTATCCTGAAAAATTTGAAGGCGATCAAAGAACGGTTTCTTTACTAAAAGGAAACGCGTTTTTTGAAGTTGCCAAAGACAAACAGCATCCTTTTATTATTCATTCTGGTGAAATACAAACCAGAGTTGTAGGAACTTCATTCCACATTCAATTATCAAAATTAAACTGTAAGGTAATCGTAGTAACCGGAAAAGTAAATGTTTCTGGAAAAGGGCAGAGTGTAGATTTAGTGCCGAATCAGGAAGCTTTATTTGAGTCTCAAAAGTTAACCAAACAAATGGCTGATAAAGCTTTTTTGGTGAATTGGTATAATGAAGATGTGACGTTGGAGCAAACTACTTTAAAACAAGTAATCACCATTTTACAATACAAATACGGAGTTTCATTTGAGTATGATGACAAACACGTATTAGCAACGCCGTTAACGGTATTCATCAAGAAGGACGCGACATTAGAAAATGTTTTGGAACAAATAAATTATATCACAAACCTAAAATTTAAAGTTTATGGCGAAATAGTAAAAGTGGATTAAAAACAAAAAAGCAGTTGCGGGAACAACTGCCATTAATAATTAAGCATCGTAAAAACAATTACTTAAATCATGTATTTTAAACCTTCTTATTTAAATCTAAAGAGTTTTGTCTTTTTAGTTCTGGCTTTACTTGCCTTTCAGAGCGGTTATAGTAAAACTAATTTGCTAAAAGAGCCAAAAGTAACAAATAAAATAGAAAAAGCTACCCTTGTCTCTATTTTTTCAAAATTAACGCAGCAGACTGACTACAAATTCAGTTATGGACAAGCTGTAATTGCTGATAATACAGTTTATGCAGTAAATTATAACAGTGAGTCTATTACGGCGATTTTGAATGATCTTTCTAAAAAAGCCAATTTTAATTATAACATTAACGGAAAACTAGTTTTAATTCAAAAAACAGCCGCGCCAAAAGCAGTTAATACTAAAGCGGTTGACAGAATTAAAGTAAAAGGAAAAGTGGTCGATGAAAATAAATTGCCGATTCCTGGAGCAACAATTACAGAAACAAGTTCGTCAAATTCAACGGTAACTAATTTCGATGGAGAATTTGAAATTACAGTTGGAGAAGGAAAAACGATTGATATTTCTTATATGGGTTATAAAACTAAAACAGTTGCCGTACAAACTGGTTTTATGACCATTCAATTAGATCCAAATACAGCGGAATTAAATGAAGTTTTGGTTGTAGGTTACGGAAAACAATCTAAAAAAGACGTTACTGGTGCGGTTACACAATTGGAAGCAGCAAACTTCAAACAAGGTGTAAACGTTTCTGTAGATAATTTAATACAAGGAAAAGTGGCTGGTGTACGTGTTGTAAATACTAGCGGTGAGCCAGGAGCAGGAGTAAATGTAACCATTCGTGGAGTTGGATCTATAAGAAGCGGAAGTACGCCTTTGTTTGTTGTAGATGGTGTGCCTTTGTCAAATGACGATGTGAGTCCGTCGGGAAGTAATGTTGGATTTGGAACTTCTTCGGCTAAAAATCCATTGAACTTTTTGAATACAAGCGATATCGAATCGATTACGGTTCTGAAAGATGCATCGGCTTCTGCGATTTATGGAGCAAGAGGATCTAACGGAGTGGTTTTGGTAACAACTAAAAAAGGTTCTAAAGGAGAAGGAACATTAACTTTTGATACTTATACAGGAGTTGCAACTGTGGCTAACAAACTTGATGTTTTAAGCGCAAGTGAATATAGAAATGCCATTAAAGATAAAGCGTTTGATCACGGTGGAAATACAGATTGGCAAGATGTAATTTACAGAACAGCTATTACAACAAACAATTCGCTTTCTTTTTCTAAACAGACAGATTCTGGAAACTATTACGCTTCGATTGCTCAAATGGATCAGGAAGGTGTGGTTCGCAATAGTAATTTCAAACGTCTTTCTGGAAGAATTAATGCAGCAGAATCATTTTTGGATAACAAACGTTTGAAAGTAAAAATGAATCTTACGGCGAGTGAAACTAAAGATGACGGTGTTCCAACAAGTGATGACGGTGGTTCAAACGGACAATTGATTGTGCATACTTTAATGGCAAACCCGACCCGTTCTGTTTTTGATGCGAATGGAAATTATACCAATTTCAATATGAATGCGCATTACAACCCAGCGTATTTGTTGAGCATTTACCAAGATCAGACTAGAACTTTAAGAGTTTTAGGAAACTTAGAAGCGTCTCTTAGAATTATTGACGGATTGGAATATAAATTGAATATAGGTGTCGATCGTTCGATGGCGGAGAGAAACACAACCATTTTTCCAAACTTAACCGATTTGAATCCGAAAGGTAAATATGTTCAGAATAATTTAGATTCTAAAAACTCTTTGGTTGAGCATTATCTAACATACAATTTGAATTTGGATAAACATAAAATTGAAGCTTTGGGTGGTTTTTCATACCAAAAATTTGAAAGATCAGGAACAAGTTTCAGCATTGACGGAATCGCAAATCAAGGTGAGGGAGTTCCGCCTTCAATCAATCCTGGTTTTAAAGGCACGCAATCTGGAACAACAGGTTACGCGCAAGAAAACGAATTGCAGTCTTATTTTGGAAGATTGAATTACAGTTTTGATAACAGATATCTTTTAACAGCTTCAATGAGAGGTGATGGTTCTACTCGTTTTGGTAAAAACAACAAATATGGTTATTTCCCATCATTTGCCTTAGGATGGAATATTGCTAACGAAAGTTTCTTGAGAGATTCTTCTACTTTGAACAATTTAAAACTAAGAGCAAGCTGGGGACAGACAGGAAACCAAGAAGTTGAAAACAAAATTACGCAAGCAAGCTACTCTTTATCTGGAGCTGATGGATATTATTTATACGACGATTTAAATCTAGTGAATGGAGTTTCTGTAAACAGAACACCAAATCCTGATTTGAAATGGGAGGTTGTAACGCAATATAACGTTGGTCTAGATTTCAATTTATGGAATGACAAGTTATATGGAACATTGGATTATTTCAATAAAACGACTACCGATGCGATTTTAAATGTTCCATCTCAAGCTTTGAGCCCAACAACTACAATCTGGACGAATATTGATGGTAAAATCATCAATAAAGGAATCGAGTTTATGTTAGGTTCAAAAATAGTGGACACTAAAAACTTCTCTTGGAATATTGATATGAATGGAGCAACGCTTCATAACAAAATTGAAGATCTTCCGGTTTCAGAAATTTTGACAGGAACAATTTCTGGTCCTGGACAATCGGGTGTAAATGCGAATATTTACAAAAGCGGATACGCAGCGGGATCATTCTATTTGTTGGAACACATTGGTTTTGATGCCAATGGAGCAAATATCTTTAAAGATCAAAACGGAGACGGTAAAATTGACAATAGCGACAGAATCATTATCGAAGGAGCTTTACCAACTTTCTATTACGGATTTAATAGTGATATGAGATACAAAAACTTTACATTCTCATTTTCTATCATCGGGCAAACGGGAGGCTATTTGTTGAACAACACAGGTTTAAATGCATTAAATATCAATAACCTTGCATCTGACCGTAACGTGGCTACAAATTATTATGAGTCTGGGGCAAATCCTGCAAACTCACCAATTTTGTCCACTTTATTCTTAGAAAAATCAGACTTTATCCGATTGAATACAGCTCGTATTGGTTACAATTTTGATTTAAAAGGATTGAACTGGATCAACGGATTAACACTTTATATTACAGGTCAAAACTTAATTACGATTACCAATTACACAGGTTACGATCCGTTAATCAACAGTCCTAAATCTAACGGAGGAAACCAATCTATCGGTATTGATTATGCGAGTTATCCAACTTCTAGAACATTCAGTTTTGGAGCAACTTTAAAACTATAATTATTATGAAGACAAATACAATTTTTAATATTAAAACATTAGCGATATTCTCTTTTATATGGCTTTTTGCAAGCTGTACCAATCTTGACGAAGTTGTTCTGGATGAGGTTTTGGGAGAAGACGCTTCAAACCCAGCTGGAGCTTTGGCAGCAGCTTATGACCGTTTGGGAGATGGAACTTTTGTAGATCATGGCGGTGTTTTCTCTTTACAAGAATATACGACAGATGAAGCCATTTTGCCAACTCGCGGAAGTGACTGGGGAGATGGCGGAAAATGGAGAGACATGCATGAGTTTACTTGGAAATCGGATAATGCGATTGTAGTGGATAACTGGAATAAATTGACAAACGGAATTACGCGTTCCCTAACGGCTATTCAATCAGTTGAAGAAAGTTCAATTCCAGAGAAGAAATTGTTTTTAGCGGAAGCGAAAGGACTTTTAGCTTATTATTTATACACGACTTTAGATTTGTACGGTCAAGCGCCTTATAGAGACCCGATGAATCCGAATGCGCCTTTACAGATTTTAAAAGCCGATACGCAAATTGATCAATTGATAAAAGATGTAGAAGCTTTAATGCCAGATTTGGCAGAAATGGGAACACAGCAGACGCATCATGGAAGATTTACAAAAGAAGCGGCGTATGGATTTTTAGCGCAGATGTATTTGAATCGTGCTGTTTTTAAAGATCGTTATAATGCATCTTCAAGCTTTAATTTTACTGAAGCGGCAGCAACGGGTACAGGAACAGATATGGATCGTGTAATTTATTATACTTCATTATTGATTGATTCTGGAAAATATTCTTTAGAAAGTGATTATTTCAAAAACTTTGCAAGAGACAATGACAAAGGAAAAGAATTGATTTTTGCTATTTCTCAAAAGATCGATTACATCAGAAATGGTTCAAACAGTTTTGCTTATGTGTGTATGGAGCGTAACCAGAGAACTTCTGCTGCAAATAGAGGAACCAACGCGGCTTGTACAACACCTGAGTTTTTTGCAACATGGGACGGCAATCATGACGATCCGAGATTTCAGCAAAAATACCAATATACTGATGGAACATGGTTTATGAATGATGGAACAGATATTAGTGTTCCAGCAACTGATATTGTACCGAAAAGTGCCAATTTGCCTTGGTTTCACTTTAATAGGGGAATTCAGTATGGACCACAATATGGACCAATCTTATTGTCATCTGGTTCATTGGAAATGGTTAACGGACGTATAAAAGTTTCTCCATTATACATGGAAAAAAGTACAACGACGAGAATGGATTTTACGCCTTCTTTAACTTTCAAAAATCCAGCTCAAGCAGTTTTTGCTCAAAATGAAATCAATCAAGGAGCACGTATTTTTAAATATGAATTTGATCCTGAAGGAGGAAACGGAAACAGTAATGTTGATATTCCATTATTCCGTTTAGGAGGAATTTATACCATGAGAGCCGAAGCTTATTTTAGAAAAGGAAATACTGGTGCTGCAATGGATGATTTGAATAAATTGCGTACCAGCAGAAAAAGAGAATCTTTATATGGAAGTACACCAGGAAAAGCTTTAACAGCAATTGACCAAACCATTTTATACAATGAAATTGGTTTTGAATTGTATTGGGAATTATACAGAAGACCGCAAATGATCCGTTTCGGAAAATTTGATCTTCCTGGAACCGCAAAAGCTGCTTCACAACCTTACCGAAGAGTATTCCCAATTCCACAATCAACAATTGATGTGACTAAGGAATTCAAACAAAATCAAGGATACAATTAAGTTTGTTTTTTAGAGTAACAAAGTGACAAAGTGACAAAGGTGCAAAGTAAAGCACTAAATCTAATATTAATATTTACAATGAATTTTTTAGCAATTAAAAAACTTTGTCACTTAAAATCTTTAAAGTTTGTGTGTTAGTTTATTTTTTATTTTTTTTCCAAAAAGCCTGTTTTCAAAAAAAGCAGGCTTTTTTTTAGATGCTAAGGTTCTGAGATGCTAAGATTCTAAGTTTTTTTCTGCACTGTAGAGATGCACTGCAGTGCATCTAACGCAAAGAATTTTCCGCAATCAAAGAAATCTTTGTCTCTTTGGAACTTTGTCCCTTTAGGCCTTAAAAAAATATAATAAACGAATAGTTAAATATAATCCGTATCTGATTGATAATAAGTAAATTTGAGTTGAAATTTTACATTTTCAAATGTCTCAAATGAAAACATCATTAATAACTCAAAAAGTATAAAAATCATGATACATCAAATTGATACTACAGATAATATTGTTGCCTTTAGAGCATTGGCAGAAGTGACAAAAGAAGATTTTGTGACAACAGTAACTCCAGCCGTTGAACATTTGGTAAAACAAACTAATGAAATTAATTTTTTGTTGGTTTTAGATACTGATATTGAAAATTTTACAGCAGGTGCTTGGTTGCAAGACGCTCTTCTCGGTTTGAAAAATTTGGGGAAATGGAATAGAGCAGCAATCGTCACGGATACAGACGAAATCATTTCTTTCACAAACGGATTTAGCTATATTGTTCCAGGTGAGTTTCGTGGTTATAAAAAAGTTGATTTTAATAAAGCATTAAACTGGGTAGAAGGAAATATAAATTAATCCAGTAACCAATAAAAAAGAGCGCTTATTTCACATATAAGCGCTCTTTTTTTATGATGGTTTATAAAATTTTTAGTGATTGTATTCGATACCGCTGCTTGATTGAGCATCAATTTTGTCTTTAGATACTTGACTATATTTTTTATAACATGCCGATGCCAAAATTGGTAATGCAAGACTTCCTACAACAGCACTTGCTTTTGGATGTCCCGTTTTCTTCAAAACTGCCGATGCTAAAAGAGCACCAACTCCAGCACATACCATTTGTTTTACTGACAGATTTAACGGTTTGCTTTCAGGTTTAATTCCGTGTAATAATGGGTCTATAAAATTTAAATTCTCCATAATGCCAATTAATTTTAATTATACTAATTTGTTATTTTTAATTTTTAGTGTTTTCAGTGTCAGTTTCACTCTCAATTTTCTCAATTTCGACCTTTTCCTTTTTTATGGCCTGGCGCAAAAGAGCAAAAAGACTCATGTAGACATTTGCCATAAAAACTAGAGAAAACCCTGCCAAAATATATCCTCTCCAGTCATTTAACAAAAGTTTATAACCGCAGATAATCAGAAATGCAATTGTAACGTAATGACTAAAGCAATATTCACACGTAAGGAGATAAAAAAACTTCCTTGACAGTATGTATTTGTCATTTTTAGAATGTCTGACACACCATTCATGCGGTTCTCTAAAAATCTCTTCGTGTGTGACAGTCCAGCTGATGCAAGCAATTGGAATTGCTAGTACAAAAAGCCAGACAATTTGAGTGGCTAAAGTCATATCGCTTAATGCTTTACAATTTACGAAATTTTGTTATTCTCTTGGGTGATTTTCAGGATAATGTTCTGCATCAAAATCATCCAATTCTTCATCCTTATCCAGATCGACGTCTTTTTCCAGATCATTTTCATAATCCAAATCAGGATCATATTCATCATTTAAATCATCTTGTGTACCATCGTTTGTAATGGCATCATCTTCATTAACAATTCTTTCCTGATTCGGAATATTTTCTGAACGGATATTTGTATTCGGCTCAAAATCTCCCTTAGGATGCGATGGATCTTCAATAAACTCTTCCTGATACTGATACGGATCTTCATCTCGTGCATAATTGTCATTGTCAATCAGCGTATTTTGTTCATAATAATCAGGATCGCTTTCGCCAAATTCTCGATTGTCATGTTTTTTTAAAACTTGTTTAAACTCGTCTTCATTAGAGTAAGTGCCGTCAAGAAGAGTATTTTGTTCGATATAATCAGGATCAAATTGACCATAATCATGGTTGTGTTGCTTTTCCATAATAGTGTTTTTTTGATTGTTAATTTTTCAAAGATTGAATCTTCATAGTGAAACCTGCAAATCTTTACAGTTTACTGTAATTGTCTTGTCCTGCTTTTAAAAGTCATGGCATTTAGGCTTTTACATTTTTTTCGGATTATAAATGACTTTAAAAGCTGTTTTTACAAATTTAGTGCGTTAGGAGAAGGAAGTTCTTATAAAAAAATAAGCCATAGTTGCATAATTAACAGTTACTTATAATGTAAATATTGTAAGAAATTATGTAAGTTTACTATGTCGTAACAATCTACATTTGGATTGAAATTAACGTGTAATTAAATTTAAAATCAATATGGCGTCAGATAAGGTAACCGCATGCTGTCAGACTTTAATAGAAAAGAACCTCACAATATCATTTGCGGAAAGCGCTTCGGCTGGAAAAATGTGTTACGAATTTTCGACAGTTCTTAATTCGGGAAAAATTCTCATAGGAGGAATAGTATGTTATCATTCTTCAATGAAAGAAGATTTGCTTCATATCCCGTGGGGAACCATTGAACAGTATAGTGCAGAATCTGCAGAGGTAACCAAGTTAATGGCTCAAAATTTTTACCGCTATGTGGGTTCGGATATCTGTGTCGGGTTAACAGGACTGACAACACCAGGAGGAAGTGAAAGCGAGTCAAAGCCTGTGGGGACTATTTTTATTCATATTATTTTTGGAGAAAAACAAATTGCCAAACGTTATGAGTTTAAAGGATCTCCAGAAAGTATTATCAATCAAGCAATAGATGTTGTAGCCGATTTGATTTTGATGGAAATTTAATAAACCAATCAAACGTCCCCTACGGGACGAAACTCGACAAAACTTTTTTTTGTCTACCGATGAGATGTTCCTAGCGGAACATTTTTTTATTGGATTGATATTTTCTGGATGTTGTAGCGGATTTGATTTTGAAGGAAATTAATAAACCAATCAAACGTCCCTACGGGACGAAACTCGACAAACATTTTTTTTGTCTATCGATGAGATGTTCCTAGCGGAACATTTTTTATTTTTTTCTATTCTAGAAAGAAATGTTCCTGTGGAACTTTTTTGTCTTAAAATAATATTCTAAAAACTTTTAGAAGGCATATTAAAAGTGATTATTTTTAAAATTTGCATTTGTTGAGAAAAGAAATGTTCCGCTAGGAACATCTCATCGGTAGAACTTTAATTAATCATGTTTTTTCGTTCCGTAGGGACGTTTGGTTGGTAATGGCAAATACATATACGCAATTGCACATACAATTTGTATTTGCGGTGAAATACAGAAAAGCATTAATTGCAAAGGAATGGAAAGACAAATTACATCAATATATTACGGGTATAATTCAAGCAAACAATCATAAAATGTTATGTATTAATAGTATGCCAGATCATATACATGTTTTTATAGGGATGCGTCCAACACAATCTATTTCTAATTTAGTGCAGAATGTAAAAACAGAAACCAGCAAATGGATTAAAGAGCAAAAATTGTCAGCTGGTTTCTCATGGCAAGAAGGTTACGGAGCATTTTCATATTCAAGAAGCCATGTGCCAAATGTCATTCGATATATTCAAAACCAAGAAGAACATCACAAGAAAGAAACTTTTTTTAGAAGAATACCAGAAACAGCTGAGAGCTTTTGAGATTGAATATGATAAAGAGTATATTTTTAAAGAACCTCTTTTGTAATTCTAAAGATTACTTTAAGGTGATATGTTTTGGCAATCAGATGTTTCGATAAGATATTCTCATTTTTACTTATTTTTTAATATAAAGCGAACCATTTTTAATCGTCTTTTTATCCAATTTTCCTTGGCTGAATAATTCCTCTAGAATTATTTTTGCCTCACTAACAGAAATATCGTGAATAGCAGCATATTCCTTTGGAGCAAGTGTTGGATAAACTTCAAAAATGGACAATGAATTACTATTCATGAATTTTTTCTTCTTTGCTTCAGGAAATAAGGCTAATAAAGCATTTTCATAAGAGGCATAAGGTTTAGAGCCATAAACAGTCAGCTGGTTATTATCGGCATCGGCCAAAAATAAAGTTGGAAAACCTCGTACACCAAGAGTTTTTCCTAGATTTAAATCTTCTTGAAAAAACTTTTTAGCATCTCCATCATAATCCGTTTTTAATTTTTCCACATTCAATCCGGCAGTTTTTGCAGCTTCTGCTAGGTTTTCCCATTTTGCGATATTCTTTTTGTTTAGATATAATTCTTCGCGAAGAATACGCATAAATTTTACAGCTTTTTCTTTACTCTGCATTTGCGCTGCTTTCATAGCAATGCATGACGGATAAGAAGAATCTAACGGATCTTCAAGCCAAACATTTCCATCAATTGGCATTTCGTAATACAAACTGGCTTCGTCCCAATGATGCGCAACATCAGAAGGTTTGCTTATTCCGCCACTATTATAGCTCCAATCAGGCAATAAGCCGCCCATTCGATAGTCAATTTCAAAATAGTCGCCATATTCTAGTTTTAATTTTCTAAGCTGAGGTTCAATTCCCCAACAAGAAGAGCAAATAGGATCGGTATAGTAAATGATCTTGACTGGTTTGTTTTCTGCTGGAATAACCGCTTTTGCATTCGTTTTTTCGCCAGCAGGCATTTCGCACATTCCGCTTACAGGATCGCATAATAGCGGATTTGTTTTGTCTTCACTCATTTTAGAATTTGTTTGTGACTGACAGTTTACACTGAAAATCAGGATTAATAGTATCGACAGTATTTTCATAGTAATTTTTAAAGGTACTCTCGGATTTATGAACATGCTGCAAAGTTGAGCAGAATATCATAGCCAGTCAATTAGTCAAGAAAACATGACTAGAATCTAGGGGATTTCATTTCTGAATAAATAGGTTTGGATCGGTATAATAAACTTTGCCTCTTTGCAACTTGGTACCTAAAAAAATCATTAAACTTTCATTAACAAAAAGTAAGATTTCATTAGTTTATATTTGTAAGACACAAATTAATTCTAAAGCATTCTTCTTATGAAAATTAAGTCTCTTTTCTATATGTTTTTATTCGGTATTATTTCGGTTTCTGCTTATAGTCAGAATGTGAAGCTAATTAATATTAATCAGCTTAATGAAAGAATTAAAAACGGAAAAGATAGCACTTATGTTGTTAACTTTTGGGCAACTTGGTGCGCGCCGTGCATAAAAGAATTACCGCATTTTGAGAAATTAGCAGCAGATCATAAAGCAGAAAAACTGGCTGTTTTGTTAGTAAGTCTAGATTTTAAATCGAAATTAGAATCCAACGTAGTTCCATTTGTGAAAAGAAAGAATCTAAAGAATGAAGTCTTTTTATTAAATGAAAGCAGCCCACAAGAATTTATTGATAGAATTGATCCGAGTTGGTCTGGAAGTATTCCTGCAACACTTTTTATTAAAAATGACAAACGAAAATTTGTCGAAAGCGAATTTACCTATGAACAATTATTAACTGAATATAAAAAACTGTAAACCATTATGAAAAAAATAATCTTATTATTGGCATTAGCATTTTCTGCATTTCTATCTCACGCACAAAATGCGGTAACACTTAAAGCGGGCGATGCAGCTCCAGATTTCAAACTGAAAAATGTGGACAATAAAGAAGTTTCTTTCGGAACTTTTAAAGATGCAAAAGGATATATTGTAGTTTTTACCTGTAACACTTGTCCATACGCAATTGGATATGAAAAGAGAATTATCGATTTGGATAAAAAATTTAAACCGCAAGGATATCCAGTGATTGCAATTAATCCAAACGATCCAGAAGCTTCTACGGCAGACACTTTTGCTAAAATGCAAGATTTAGCAAAAGACAAAAAATATCCTTTCCCATATTTGTTTGATCCAGGACAGAAAATTACGGATGAGTATGGAGCAAAGCGTACACCTCATATTTTTATCGTTTCTAAAACAGCAAAAGGAAATGTTGTTGAATATGTTGGAGCAATCGATAATGATCCAGAAGGGAATAATCCTCAAAAAATAAAATATGCCGAAGATGTAATCGCGTCATTAAAAAGCGGACAGAAACCAGCAATTACGCAAACGAAAGAAATTGGCTGTACGGTAAAAAGAAAAGCAAAAGCTTAAGTTTTTTGTTTCAGGTTTCAGGTTTCAAGTTCCATGTTTCAGATTTTATTCCGTTGCGTTTAACTTGAAACCTGAAACCTGAAACTAAAAAAAACAAAATCTTAAAAACACGAAACGCCCCATATTTGGGGCGTTTTTTTGGCATGTATAGATGAACAAGTTTACTTTTTATCTATTTTGTAAAGTCTTCCTTGATCGGTAACGGCGTATAATGCTTCATCTTTTCCTTGTGTAATATCTCTAAATCTTTGTCCTTCTCCAGCCAATAATCTTTCTTCTCCAGCCACTTTATTGTCTTTAAAAGCTAAGCGTACAATATGCATACCGCTCAAAGAACCAATAAAAAGATTATTTTGCCATTCAGGAACACGCTTTCCGGCGTAAAACGTCATACCGCTTGGTGAAACTACAGGATCCCAATAATAAACAGGCTGTTCCATTCCGGTTTGCTGCGTAATACCCTCTCCAATTTTCGTACCACTATATTCAATTCCGTAAGTAATTGTTGGCCAGCCGTAATTTGCTCCAGCTTTAATTCGGTTAATTTCGTCACCGCCTCTAGGCCCGTGCTCACTTTGCCATAATTCGCCTGTAGTTGGATGTATAGCTAATCCCTGTGGATTTCTATGTCCGATGGTATAAAGTTCTGGTAGAGCCCCAGCCTGAGTAAACGCTGGATTTCCTGGTGCTGCCTGTCCGCTTGTTGTGATACGAACAATTTTACCCAAACTGCTTGTTACAGATTGCGCCAACGGACGTGTTTCTAAAACTGATCTCTCGCCAATGCTTACAAATAAATTTCCAGTTTTATCAAATAGAACTCGCCCTCCGTAATGCAGTGTGCTTGCGTTCGGCGTGTTAGAACGATAAATTACGGTTGCATTTTCAATTGCTTTTTCGTCGTCTGAAATTCTTCCTTTCGCAACAGCGGTAATATTTCCGCCCCCTACAACTTCAGAGAATACCCAATAAACCATTCTATTTGTAGCAAATGCAGGATCTAGACAAATTCCAAGCAATCCGCCTTGGCTATCTGGATTAACAGCGGGAACGCCAGTTAAGGCATTACTGATAACACCTGCTTGAGTTACGATTTTAATTTTGCCTGCTTTTTCAGTTACAAGCAGACGTCCGTCAGGAAGATAAGCAACTCCCCACGGAGCGCTTAAGCCGCTGGTAATAATTTTAGATTCAATTTCGGTGGTAGTTTGGATACTTCCTGCGCGTGTCTGCCCTGCAAAAGCGGGCTGATAAGTCGTATTTGCCGCTCCCGTTTCTACAGGAGGCCCCGTTGGTCCTGGATCTGTGCCTCCGTCAGTATTGTCGTTATTAGAGCAACTGCCTAAAACAAGAATTCCTGCAAGAAGAAAAATACTTTTTTGAATTATCATAATGCTTTTATTTTAATGGTTAACAATAAATTTTTGCATTATCGAACATTTCGAAAGAGAAGAATAGAGATTCGTTAAGGTTGAAATGGTCAGTTTCGAATGAATTCTCTGTTTATTTTCAATTAAGAATGCCTAAATGCTGATGCCATTTTATATGGAGCAGTAGAATTCAAAAGAGAAATTAAACTTCTTTTGGAAAAAGCATTTAGTGGGACATGCTTAATTGGAACGGAAAATTGTGATAAAATATTGCCAATACGAATTGGATTGTCTTCATCTTAGCAGAAATTTAACATTTATTATTTTACAAGAAATTGAGCTGAGTCCTTATTTTTAAAGAAGATTTTAAAGACTTTTTAATTTTTTCATGAAAATGGGAAAAACTTCGTTCAATTCGTCAAAAAGAGGGTTTTTGCGATTTTTTAATTTGATTTCGCTAAACAATTTTAATCCTAAAGCAAATTGAACTGCTTCTGAATCGTTTGCAAAAATATTTTTTTGTTTGATTTTTTCAATGATTCCAAAAATTTCGTCGTGATTGTCAAATTCTATTCCGAGTTCTTTTGCTGGTTTCGTTTCACCGTTTGCATATTCCTTAAGACTTAAAGTAAGGTAATATTTGTTTGATCTTTTTTCCATGATTTTGTAATTCTAATTTTATTTCAGCCATTTATCGACCAATGTTTTAAAGGCTTCCTTATATTGTTCGCCAACTGTTATTTCTATTTTATCAATAAAAATGGAGTTTTTGCTGATGGCGCTTATTTTATCTAATGAAACAATGAAAGAACGATGCACTCGCATAAATTTTGACGAAGGCAGTTTTTCTTCTAAAGCTTTGAGGGAAATGAGCGATAACAAAGCTTTCTGAGAATCCTCAAGATGTACTTTTACATAATCTTTCAGGCTTTCAATGTACGTGATATCTTTTAGTGAAATTCTAACCCATTGGTATTCAACTTTCAAAAAGATAAACTTGTCATCAGCAGCAATGGGATTAAAATGATTATTAGCTTCTTCAGACAATTGTAAAACTTTGCTAGAGGCGCGCAGAAATTCTTCGTAGCTGAAAGGTTTTAAAAGATAATCCACAGCATTTACTTTATACCCTTCAATTGCATAATGATTGTAAGCAGTCGTAAAAATAATTTTTGGCAATGGTCCAGCTTGATCCTGTATTAACCTTGCCAGCTCCATTCCGCTTAAATTGGGCATATTGATATCCAAGAAAACTAAATCGGGTTTTGTTTCCCTGATAAGTCCCATGGCATCAACGGCATTGTCGCAAGTAGAAATTAATTCTAAAAACGGAGTTTGCTCTATAAAAGTTTGCACCAATCTTAAAGCCAATGGTTCGTCATCTACTGCTATACATTTTAATACTGTCATTGCTCTAAATTTATCTTCAACTTAATTTTATACGTTCCGTGATCGGTAACTCCAAAAGAAATAAAATGCTGATTTGGATAAATCAATTGTAATCTTCGCTTGGTGTTGGCTAAACCAATTCCACCCACATCAGAAACAGCTGTTTTTTCGAAATAAGTATTTTCTACTTCAAACTCCAATTCGCTTTCATTTTGTGTAAGCTTTATGTAAATCTCACTTTTATCTGTGGCATGAACGCCGTGTTTAAAAGCATTTTCTACTAAAGGTAATAATAACATCGGAACAATTGGGTAATCGTGTATTTTTTCAGGAATATCTGTTGTAATGGTCAGTTTGCTATTGGCGCGAAGTTTCATTAAAGCAATGAAATCTTTCATAAATTCAGCTTCTTTCAGCAAAGTTGTTTTTTCTTCCGTGCTGTAAAGCAAATAGCGCATCATGCGGCTTAAAGTATGAAGCGCATTTCTAGAATCCTCAATGTTGGTATACGTTAACGAATAGATGCTATTAAGCGAATTAAAGAAAAAATGCGGATTTATTTGCGCTTTTAGCATTGCTAACTCAGCTACAGTTTTGTCTTGTTCGAGTTTCTGTTTATGCTGCGCTGCTTTTTGCCAATGCTGTAACATGGCCCAACTGGTGCTTATTCCTAAAACCAATAATGTCAAAGTAAAAACATAATTGTCAAAATAAGGATTTTTATATTTTTTAAAACCAATGGCTTTCATAATCTGATTATGAAGATCGGTTTGTGAGGTATAGAAATAAGCGATGAGCTGCATGGCAATAACAGCCGCAAATGCCCAAAGCAAGAAAGGGGAAGTATTGTCTTTTATGATGGTTTTTGGAACTATGATTTTTGCTGTAGAATAAAATAGAACCATTAGTAAAATTAGCACTATGCTCTGCCAAAGCCAGAATACTTGCGGAAGCACAACATTCCAAGTAAGCGGAATATAAAACAGCATCAGATATCCTAATAAAGACCAGCCAAGAATGTGTAATCCGGTAAATAAATAAGGTCTGAAAATATTCGGTGTCATTACAATTTATAGTTTATATCGACAATATTACATTTTATTTGAATACAAATTTTGAGCAATCGCTAAAACCGTATTTAGAGTCTCTAAAAAGCATTTTAGAGCCGATAAGATAAAAATTAAACAGTTGTTTAATATTTTGAAAAATTCCATCGGTTCTCATCTTATCTTTATCGATTGTCTCTTGCTGTTCGTCTATTTGAAAAATTTCGTGCGTAATATTTTATTTCTTTTGTTGGCATATAATCGATAACTACACATTTTTCACAATGAATAAGCCATCATTTTTAAGCATTCTCGCAGCATCACTTATTATCGCTTCTTGCGGTAAAAATGATAAATCGGCTCAGGCCGGAGGTGCACCGCAGATTAAAGAATATAAAACTGTGACATTACAGCCGGAATCAGCGACTTTGAACAGCGATTTTCCTGCTAGTATTCAAGGACAGCAAAACATAGAAATCCGCCCAAGAGTGGAAGGTTATATTGATAAAATTTTTGTTGATGAAGGAGCAGTCGTAAAAGCAGGACAACCATTATTTAAAATCAGTGCTCCAGAGTATGAGCAGCAAGTTCGTACTGCAACGGCAAGCATTAAAAGCGCTCAGGCAGAGGTAAGCTCGGCAAAATTGGCTGTAAATAAAGTGAAACCATTGGTTGAAAAAGGGATTATCAGCAAATACGATCTAGAATCTGCTCAATACACTTATGAGTCGGCTATGGCATCTTTAGCTCAGGCCAATGCCGCTTTAGTAAATGCTAAAGTTAATTTAGGATATACCACTGTAACGAGCCCTGTAAATGGAGTTGTAGGCTCGATTCCGTTTCGTTTAGGAAGTTTGGTAAGTTCAAATACAGCAGAGCCTTTAACAACAGTTTCAAGTATTGGTAATGTCTATGCTTATTTTGCCATGAATGAAAAAGTACTGCTAAATTTCACAAAAGATGCAGGAGGTTCATTAAATCAAAAAATAAAAAGTATGCCCGAAGTTTCTTTAGTGCTTTCTGACGGGTCGACTTATGATCAAAAAGGAAAAATAGAAACTGTAAACGGATTAATCAATACAGAAACAGGTACCGTAAATTTTAGAGCACGTTTCCCAAACCCAAAAGGAGTTATCAGAAGCGGAAGCAGTACAACAGTGCAGATTCCGAATTTCGTTAAAGATGCCATTATAATACCGCAAAGCGCCACTTTTGAACTTCAGGATAAAATGTTCGCAGTAGTTGTTGGTAAAGACAAAAAGACAAGAAATGCGAATATCACTGTACTTGACAATTCAGCAGGAAACTATTATGTGGTGACGAGTGGTTTGAAACCTGGTGATGAAATTGTATTGGAAGGAGTTGCTTCATTAAAAGAAGGAACTGAAATTAAACCTCAAAATCAAAGCCCAGAAACAGTTTACGCCGATTTAAAATAAAAGAAATGTTTAAAAAATTTATACAAAGACCCGTACTCTCGACGGTAATATCTGTTATTATCGTTATTTTAGGTGTTTTAGGCCTAATTGAGTTACCGATTTCCCAATATCCGGATATCGCACCGCCAACGGTGAACGTTGCGGCAAGTTATACCGGAGCCAATGCCGATGTGGTACTGAAAAGTATCGTGATTCCGCTTGAAGAGCAAATTAATGGTGTAGAAAACATGACGTACATGACTTCTACAGCAACAAATGATGGTAACGCATCGATAAAAGTTTTCTTTAAAGTTGGTACCAATCCTGACTTAGCAGCGGTAAACGTTCAGAACAGGGTTTCTCGCGCGACTAGTTTACTGCCTGTAGAGGTAACTCAGGCTGGGGTTACGGTAACCAAAAGCCAGAGTAGTAACTTATTGATCTTTTCTTTATACAGCGATGATAAAGCATACGATCAGACGTTTCTTCAAAATTATGCAAAGATTAACCTTGTGCCTCAAATCCAGCGTGTTGTTGGGGTAGGAGATGTAACTGTTTTTGGTGCGAAAGATTACTCCATGAGAATCTGGCTAAAACCAGATATAATGCAGCAATATAAACTGATTCCGAGTGATATTTCGGCTGCATTGGCAGAACAAAATATTGAAGCAGCGCCAGGTAAATTTGGTGAAAACGGAAATCAGGCATTTCAATATGTAATTAAATACAAAGGACGTTTAACAAGCGCTCAGGAATTTGAGAATATCGTCATAAAATCGGTTGGAAACGGGCAGATGCTAAGACTTAAAGATGTAGCCAAAGTAGAGCTTGGGTCTTTAAGTTATTCGTCAACTATTAAAACAAACGGTGTGGAATCGGCAGCAATGGCAATTAGCCAGACTCCCGGATCAAATGCGCGTGATGTAATCATCAATTCTAAAAAACTGATTGAAGAAGCAGCGAAAAGTTTTCCAAAAGGAATGAAATACACCATCATGGTGGATGTTAACGAAAACTTGGATGCTTCTATAGAAAAAGTAATTCATACTTTAGTTGAAGCCTTTATATTGGTTTTCATTGTAGTATTTATTTTCCTTCAGGATTTTAGATCGACATTAATTCCGGCGATTGCGGTTCCAGTTGCAATTGTAGGAACGTTTTTCTTCCTGAATTTATTCGGATTCACGATTAACTTATTGACGCTTTTTGCGATGGTACTCGCCATTGGTATTGTGGTCGACGATGCAATTGTGGTCGTCGAGGCCGTTCACGCCAAACTGGATCACGGATATAAATCGGCTAAAAAAGCGACTATTCACGCAATGGACGAAATTTCTGGAGCGATTATTTCGATTACATTGGTAATGGCTGCGGTATTTATTCCCGTTACCTTTATTACAGGATCTACAGGAGTTTTTTACAAACAGTTTGGTATTACACTGGCAGTTGCGATTATTCTTTCTGCAGTAAACGCCTTGACATTAAGTCCGGCTTTATGTGCGCTTTTATTGAAACCGCACGCTGATGACCATAAACATAAAAGTTATTTGCAGCGTTTTTACACTTCATTTAACGTTGCATTCGATAATGTTACGGCAAGATACAAACGCTCGGTAAGTTTTCTTTCTGCTAAAAAATGGATTGCATTAGCATCGATTGTAATTGCTGGTTTGGCATTGGTTTATATGATGAAAACTACGCCTTCGGCTTTCGTTCCTTCAGAAGATCAGGGGACTGTTTTTGCTAACATCAGCTTACCGCCATCTGCTTCTATGGAACGTTCGGATGTCATTGCAAAGCGAGTAGATAGCATTGCGAAAACCATTCCAGGAGTTAAAAATACACTTCGCATTGTGGGGCAGAACTTTACCGCTGGAGCAGGTAGTGCTTACAGTATGGTTATCGTGAAATTGAAACCTTGGGACGAACGTGATTTGAGTGTCGATGATGTAATCGGACAGCTTTTTGCTAAAACAAGCGGTATTCGTGAAGCAAATATTTTCTTTATTTCACCTCCAACTATTCAAGGTTTTGGACAAAGTGGAGGATTCGAATTCCAATTGCAAGATAAAGGTGGACATACAACAGCTGAATTCTATAAAGTAAATAACGAATTCTTAGCCAAATTATCTGAGCGTCCAGAAATTCAATACGCGACAACACCATTCAACCCTGGTTTCCCTCAGTATATGATGGATATTAATTTAGCGAAAGCGAAAGATGCGGGAGTTTCGGTAAATACCATTTTATCAACGATGCAAGGATACTATGGTGGATTGTATGCTTCCAATTTCAACAAATTCGGGAAACAATACCGTGTAATGGTTCAGGCAGCACCAGAATTTAGAGCCAATACCGAAGGATTGAATAAGATCTTTGTCCGTAATAGTGCAGGAAATATGGCGCCAATTACTGAGTTTGTAAAAATGACGAGAGTTTTTGGACCAGAATCTATTTCGAGATTTAATTTATTTACCTCAATTTCGATTACTGGAGCACCAAAACCAGGTTACAGTTCTGGAGATGCTATTAAAGCTATTCAGGAAGTGGCGGCAGAAAATCTTCCTGCGGGTTATGGTTATGAATTTTCTGGATTAACGCGTGAGGAATTAGCATCTGGAGGAGAAACGATTTTTATTTTCATTTTATGTTTGGTATTCGTTTACTTCCTTCTAAGTGCACAATATGAAAGTTACATTTTGCCATTTGCCGTATTATTCTCCATTCCGTTTGGATTGGCAGGAGCATATTTGTTCTCCATTATTTTCAAATTGAACAGTAATATTTACCTGCAGATTTCTTTAATCATGTTGATTGGTCTTCTGGCTAAAAACGGTATTTTGATTGTCGAATTTGCTTTGGATAGAAGAAGAAAAGGGCTTCCAATAGTGCAAGCTGCAATCGAAGGAGCTGTAGCACGTTTACGACCTATTTTGATGACTTCTTTTGCCTTTATTTTAGGATTGGTTCCCTTAATGTTTGCTTCTGGAGCGGGAGCTGTAGGAAATAGATCGATTGGTACAGGAGCCGTTGGAGGTATGTTAATTGGAACAATCTTAGGAGTTTTCGTAATTCCAGTATTGTTTATCATTTTCCAAACTTTACAGGAAAAAATAAGCGGTCCGGCAAAAGATGGCTATGATGATGACGATGATGATGAAGACGAAATTCATTTAATAGAAGCTCACAAAGAGTAAAATTTAATTACAAGAAAAATGACGAATAGTTCAAATAAATATATTTTACTGGTAATAACAGCTGCGCTTATCAGTGCGTGCTCTGTTACCAAGAAATACGAACGTCCCACGACATTAAAAACAGACCAATTGTACCGAGATCAGTCTTCAACCGATTCTACGACAATTGCAGATATGCCTTGGAATACTGTTTTTAAAGATGAAAAGCTGAATGCTCTAATTCAAAAAGGATTAGATCAGAACCTGAATTTAAAAAATGCCATTGAGAATATTGTTCAAGCAAGAGCTTCTCTGCGTCAGAGCAAATTGGCATATTATCCAAGTCTGCAGTTAGACGCCAATGTAACGCATAACAAACAGTCTCAGGCAGGATTAAACTTTCCGGCAGGAATCAACATCAATACCCTGACAACGACTTATAAATTAGGCGTAAGCACTTCTTGGGAAATTGATGTTTGGGGTAAATTGAGCAGTTCTAAAAGAGCCGCACTGGCGACCTATTTAGCTTCTGATGCTGCAAAACAAGCCGTTCAGACACAATTGATTGCTGATATCGCGAATAATTATTTCTTGCTTTTGGCATACGATAAACAATTGGAAATTACAGAACAGACTTTAAAAACCCGTATTGAAAATGTAGAAACGATTAAAGCTTTAAAAGAAGGCGCAATCGTAACTGGTGCGGCAGTTGTTCAGAGTGAGGCGAATCAGCATGCAGCCGAAGTTTTGATTCCAGATTTGAAGCAAAATATTCGCGAAACCGAAAATGCAATCAATATTTTGCTAGGACAAGCTCCTGGACCAATTGATAGAGGTGTTTTGGGGACACAAATTATTCCTGAAAAAATCGCAATCGGAATGCCTGCACAATTATTAAATAACCGCCCGGACGTTCGTCAAGCAGAATTTAATTTCAGAGTTGCTTTTGAGTCGACTAATTTAGCTAAAACGTATTTCTATCCGAGTTTGACACTTACAGCAAGTACAGGTTTTTCAAATTTAGAACTGAACGATTTTTTTAGCCATTCCATTTTTTATTCAATTATTGGAGGATTAACACAGCCTTTATTCAATAACGGACTTAATAAAATGAGATTGACAACAGCTCAGTCGCAACAATTGCAAGCCTACAATAATTTCCAGCAAAGTCTTTTAGTGGCAGGTCAGGAAGTTTCAAATGCATTGTATTCGTATGAAATGGCTGTTGAAAAAGAAGATTCGAGAGCAAAACAAATTGCAGCTTTAGAAAAAGCAGTAGATTTTACACAAGAGCTTTTAGAATATAGTTCGTCAACGAATTATACGGATGTATTGACATCACAGCAAAATCTTTTAGCGGCACAATTAAGTGGAGTAGCCGATAATTTGCAAAAATTACAAGCTGTTATTAATCTGTATAGAGCTTTAGGTGGTGGCTGGAGATAGACTTATTTGTTAAAATTGTACGTTTATCGTTTTAATTAAGCCTTTGGTCTAAAATATATTTCAAATTGAAGCTATTATTTTACTTTTGAATCATTCAAATGAAGATATTGAGAGTTAGTAGCCGTTCCACATAGATCATACTAGTTCAGTATAATCACTACAAAACATGACAATAAAACGCCTCAGAAATGCGGCGTTTTTCTTTTATCAATATTTCTATCTTTTTTTCAGCTATTAATCTTTTTATATCGACCAACAGAATAAGAAAGAGATAAAATACATCGTCTAAAAAACACTATTCGTCGATTTGTTTAGTACATTTATATAATTGAATGCTCGAATCTTAAATTTTGGCATTAATTTCGATTAATATCTACTAAATTAACATTTAAATTTTAAGAACATGAAAAAGTTAGTATTTGCCTCTGTGCTTTTTATGAGTGTTTTTTTCGCTCAGGCACAGGTATCAGTTAATGTAAATATTGGTACTCCTCCAAATTGGGGACCGCAAGGATATGACAGCAGCAGATATTATTATTTGCCAGACATTGATGTGTATTATGATATAAATCAAAGCGTATTCATTTACGACAACAGCGGAAGATGGATTCGTGAAAGAAGCTTGCCATCACGATATAGAAACTATGATTTGTATTCTGGTTACAAAGTAGTTTTGACCGATTATAAAGGAGATGCACCTTATAAGTATCATGCTAAACATAGAGCCAACTATCCGAAAGGGTATCACGGAAAGCCTCAAAAAAATAGAGGAGAAAAACCTAAAGGCAACAACGGAAACCATTACGGAAATGAGAAAGGAAATAATAAAGGAGGAAATGGTCACGGTAATGGTAAAAAACATTAATTCTTAGACATAACACAAAAAAGAAAACGCTTCCGATTGGAGGCGTTTTTTTCTTTAATAGCTAATACTTAAGCGATGGTAAGCCAGACAAAGTATTCATGAATTTTATTTTTTCTGTCACAGATTAAGGATTATTACTGGTTAAATCTGTTGTGTAATTTACGGTTTAAAAAACTATTCTGAAACCGTATTCACTTTGTGGCCAAACGACCCAAAAGAAAGAATAATCAAGAAACAAACTAATGGGATAATATATCCTGACTGAATATCATCATGATTCATATCGATTAAAGTTCCCATTCCGTATGGAATAATAGCACCTCCAACAATTGACATTACCAGCCACGAAGAACCTGTTTCTGTATTTGATTTTAGGCCTTTAATGCCTAAAGAAAAAATAGTAGGGAACATAATAGACATAAAGAACCCGATTCCTCCAAGAGCATAAATTACTACAATTCCAGAACCGTAAATCGCTACTAAGCAAAGTAAAACACTTATTACGCAGTAAATTGACAATAAAACATAATCTTTTACAAAACGCAAAAAGAAAGTCCCAATAAAACGTCCTGCCATAAAAAGAAAACCGTAAACACCTAAATAATACCCTGCTGTTTTTTCGTCCAATCCTGCTCCTTGCTGTGCAATACGGATAAAAAAACTAGTAATGCAAACTTGCGCACCAACATAAAAGAATTGAGCAATAACTCCCCAGCTTAAATGTCTGAATTTTAAAACAGAGAAAAATCCAGGTTTGATTTCAGCTTCGGCATGAGTAGCTTTCATTGAAGGCAATTGCACAAAATAGAATATAACCGCAACTAAAACTAAAATACTTCCTAATACGATATAGGGCATTTTTACAGAAGCCGCTTCACCCAATAAGTAAGCTGCTTTTTCTGCCTCTGGCATTGCATCCATTTGTTCTTTTGTATGATTGGTTCCTGAAAGAATAAATAAGGAGCCAACAATAGGAGCAACCATGGCAGCCAGTCCGTTGAAAGAAGCTGCTAAATTCAATCTTTTAGAAGATGACTCTGCTGGCCCTAAAATAGCAGCGTATGGATTCGCGCTTGTTTCTAAAATAGTTAAACCACAGCCAATTACAAATAGAGCAAATAAAAATAATTCATAAGTTCTGGTATTAGCAGCGGGAACAAATAAAAATGCTCCAAAGGCAAATACTAATAATCCAGTTATAATACTGTTTTTGTATCCAAATCTCTTAATCAGCATTCCCGCAGGAATTGCCATAATAAAATAGGCAAAGAATACAGAAGTATCAATTAAAGTAGATTGACGGTTATTTAATTCGCACGCTTTCTTTAAGTGTGGAATTAATACAGAATCAAGATTATGGGCCATTCCCCAAAGAAAAAATAGGCATGTAACGAGAATAAAAGGAAGCAGATATTGTTTTTGATTTCCGCCTTCTGTTGGCACTTCATGTTGATCGCCGGCTTGGTTTGTAATTTGCATTAGTGTGATAGTTTAAGTTGTTTTTTAGTGGTTCTCGCAAAGTCGCAGAATCGCAAAGTTTTAAATAGTTTTACTTTTAACTCTGCGTCTTTGCGACTTTGCGAGATTGTTTTTAAAGCTAATGTTTAAGATTTTCTTTTCACAAATAAAAGGTGATCACAAACCAAAACCACTTCTCCTCTTTGGTTAATGATTTCTACGTGTTCTGTGACAGCTCCCATTTCTGGATTTTTGGCTTCACCTTTTTCAGAAATGGTAACTTCGGAGTGAATCGTATCTCCAATATGAACGGGTTTTACAAAACGCATTTTATCATATCCTCTTGAAAAAGCTTCAGGATTGATTTCAGAAGCCGTTAATCCAATTCCGATGGCAAAAACCATGGTTCCGTGGGCGATTCTTTGTCCGAAAGGCTGTGTTTTACACCATTCTTCGTCCATATGGTGCGGAAAGAAATCTCCAGTGTGTCCTGCGTGAACTACAAAGTCAGTTTCTGTGATGGTTCTGCCTAAAGTTACTCGTTTGTCGTCGATCTGATAATCTTCGAAAAAAGTTGATTTGAAATACATAATTTATTCTTTTTGTTTGTCAGCTCTTTCAAATAGATTTCAAAATCAGGTTTGTTTTGAAGAGGACTTAAATTTTGTTTTTTGGTTTTGAAATATAGTGTTTTAATTACACTTCATCAAAAGAAATTCCGCCGTTTTTATTACTTTCATAACAAGCTTCTACAACTTTCATCGTCCCTAAAACATCTTGAACACTTGCAGATAATATCTTGTCAGAGCCTTCTTTGTAACGCATTAGGTTAGACATCGCACCTATAAAGGCTTCAGGAAACCACGAGCCTTCCAGTTTTACTTCTGTCCATTCGTATTCATTTTCGTTATCTTTTTTGGGCAAAGCATACTCAAAAATATCTGGAAGACCATCAGGATAGTTCATCAACAAGCCCATTTTTGCTTTTACAGCACCTTTTGTTCCTTCCCATTTGATGTAGCTTTCTTCATGTTTTGGACCAAAGTGATGATCATGATTCGTATTGATTACAACATGTTTATCTTCGCCATAATCCAAAATGATTGTAGATCGGCTTGATGATAATTTTTTTAGTGGATGTTTGGCTGTTTTTGCCATAACGCTTTTCGGATTTCCTAAGAAAGAACGAATGCAGTCAATATAATGTACACTGTGGAAAAGAATCTCCAATCTTGGATGTTCTTTAATTAAAGGAAATAACTCCCAAGGCGTATTTACAGTTACTTTGAATTCTAAATCGTATAATTCGCCAATAATGCCCTGATCAATCAAGTATCTGGCTGCACTTACAAAAGAAGCAAAACGCAATTGAAAGTTAATCGCTGCTACGAGATTTTTTCTTTCGCAGACTTCCACGATTTCACGTGCCTGAGCTAAATCATTTCCCATGGGTTTCTGAATCAAAACTGCTGCTCCGTCAGGCAATTGTTCTAAAATTTCAATATATTGATCTGGTAGTACCGTAATATCATAAACAGCGTTTGATGGCGCATTTTTTACAGCGTCTGCAACAGTTTCAAAAACATGATCGATTTTGAATTCTTTTTGCAAATCATAAGCTTTTGAAATGGTCCTATTGGTGATGCCAAAAACTTTAAAACTAGCCATTTCATAAGCAGGAAGATGCGCGTCTTTTACAATACCACTCGCTCCAATAATTACAATGGGCTGTTCTGTTTGAGGAAGTAAAGGTTTATAGGGAATATTCATTTGTTCTATATTTTGAAATTGAATCTGTCAAGTTTAATTTCTGACAGAGCTGTGTAATGTTGTTCCTTGACTTAATTTGCTAATTTTTTCCTGAGTTTCTTTTAAAAGTATTTCAGAAGAAATATCGGTTTCAATCGCTTTTAAAACCGCACCGTCAATAAGTTCAGCTACTTTGGGCCAAATTGGCGTTTGTGGAAGTGTCAGTGCATTTTCATGAAGCATTTCCAGTTTGTGATAAAAAGGAATTAAAGTATTAATTTCTTCATCTTTCCAAGTCGATTTTCGGCATCCAATTCCGCCTTCTGTTGTCAATAATTTGTCGCTTTCTGGTGTTGTGGCAAAACGTAAAAAAACGTATGCCAATTTTTGGTGTTTGCTTCCAGAACCAATGGTGTACAGCCAATATACATTCAAAGAGGCTGTTTTGTAACCAGGATCAGATGGGAGGGAAGTTATATCGATTTTTCCTTTTACTTTGGATTCTTCGATTACTTCCGCCATAGAGGCAAATCCAAACCAGTTGATGGCCATTGCCGCTTGCCCTTGGGCGAAAGCCAAGCCCGCTTCAACCGAACCAAATTCTCTCGATTTTGGATGAACAGCATTCTTGTCATTGACCATTTTTCGATAAAACTCCAATGCTTTTATCGCTGCTTCATTATGAATGTCAATCTGATTTTTTTTGTTTAATAAAGACCCGCCGCGTGTCCATAATTGCAGACAAAAATCAAAAACCATATTATGTCCATCTGGATAATTGGCAAAAACAGCACCGTATAAATTTTGTTCGGGACGATTAAAAAATGTGGCTATTTCTGCGAATTCCTGCCAAGTTTTTGGCGTAGAAAGTTCGTAGCCAAATTGGTTTTTAAAATTCTCTTTTTCGGTTTCGTTTTCGAATAAATCTTTTCTGTAAATCAGACATTCCGGTCCGTCGTGAAATGGAAGTCCGTAAATGCCGTTACTTAATTTTTGCAAATGCAATAGCGATTTATGCCAGCCAAAAGGATAATTTTCTGGCGGATTTTCTCCAATTAGTGAAAATAAATTTAGAACCGCATTTTCGTTTACAGCATCAAAAATCCAATCGGTATTAATATGGGCAATATCCCATTTTCCTTCTTTTAGACCTTTTTCTGAAATGGTAGTTTCATATAAATCATGAAGTTCCAGCGGAATCATTTCTGCTTCCATTTTGATATTATTTTGAAGGCAGAAAGCATCCCATAATTTTTGAAGAGTACTTTCGAAGGGATCGAATTTTCGAACGGCGATTCTAATTTTTTCCATCAGCAGTCTATAAATTCTTTAATAATTTTCTCATTGTCCTGACCTAGTTTTGGCGAACCTTTTCCAGAAGTCAAATATTCCCCGTCAATTTTTATCGGACAGCGTGTTGTTTCATACGTATATCCATCAAGCATTTCGACTTGTTGCGTAAAATTCAAAACTTTAAATCCATCTTCAGCAAACAGCTGTTGATAGTTCAAAACTCCTGCGCACCAAATGTCTGCGGGTTCTAAAATGTCTAGCCAGAACTGTGTTTCCTGAGTTTGCAAATGATCGGCAAGTATATTTTTGATTTCGTCCCTAAGCGTAAATTTATTTTCAGGGAAAGCTAATAAAGCATCACATTTTAGTAATGAAGCCAAAATTGGAATCGAGCCCATAGCTAATGCTAAATAACCGTTTTTGGTTTTGTAGATTCCGTATGGCGCACCCAAATAAGCGTGCGCATTGTTGATTTTAGTTCTAACAGGCAGTTCACCGCCGTCATTAAAGAAAGTGGTTATCGTTTCAAACTGAAAATCAAAAGCTGATTCCAGCATACTCACTTGAACTTGCGCTCCCATATTATGAGTTGCTTTTCTGTATAAAGCCGCTAAAATTCCTTGTGCTAAATGTGCTCCGGCAAGCATATCTACAATTGATAATCCCATTGGAACTGGACCATCTTCCTGATTGCCGCTTAACCAGGTTAAAGCCGTTAAAGATTGTAAAAGCAAATCTTGGCCCGGTAAATCTTTCAGATCAGGATGTTCTCCAAAACCCGAAATTGAACCGTAGATTACATTCGGATTAATATTTTTAACTTCCTCATAACTTAATCCGATGCGTTCCATAACTCCAGGTCTGAAATTATGCATCACCACATCGGCTTTTGCTAATATTTTTTTTAATTTTTGAAGTTCCTCAGGCTGTTTAAAATCAATCGCAAAAGATTCTTTGTTTCTGTTGATGGTATGAAAAACCGAAGATTCGCCGTTCATAATCAAATCAGAAGTATATAGAGTACGGCAGATGTCTCCCGTTTCTGGTTTTTCGATTTTTATCACGCGTGCTCCCAAATCAGCCAAACGCAAACTTGCTGAAGGCCCTGAAAGAAACTGACTGAAATCTATAATTAAATAATCTTCTAATGGTTTCATTTTTTTATTCGTTTAACCGTTTAATTGGTTATTTGTTTAATCGTTTTTACTCAACAATTAAAAATCTAATTTTATCTGCTCAAATCTTTTTAAATCTGCGTGAAATACTTTTTGCGCATAGATTTTTTCACGCAGATTTACACAGATTAAAGCAGATTAGAAAGATTTTAATTTAAGCTGTTGAGTTTTATTTAACTCGAATAAACTCTTTTTGTATGCTCAAATTATCCTGACCTACTTTTGGTGCTGCTTTTTCGCTTAATAAAATTTCGCCGTCTAATTGAATCGGACTTCTCGTGGTAACTAAAGTTTCGCCATCCGAATTTTTCACGGTTTGTTTTAGCTGTAATTCATTTACAAAAGGCTGATTGTCTAATTCTTCGTAATTGAAAACTTTTCCGCACCAAATGCCTTCTTTTTGCAGGATTTCAATCCAATAATCAGAAGTTTGGGTTTGAATTCTCTCACTTAAAATGGTTCTGATTTCGTCTCTTTTTTCAAACCAAAGATGTTTATCCGCAAAAGAGTTTAAGTCTAATCCTAACGTTTTTCCAATGAAAATTAAATCGCCCATTGCAAGAGATAAATAGCCGTCTTGCGTTTGGTAAACTCCGTAAGGCGCGCTTAAAAAAGCATGCGCGCTTCCTTTTATATTGCCACGTTCAGGCAATTGACCGCCATCATTTAAGAAAGAAGTTATCGCTTCAAATTGTACATCGAGAATAGATTCTAATAAACTGACTTCTACCAAAACTCCTTTTTTAGTTTTGGCTCTTTTTAAAAGTGCAGCCAGAATACCTTGCACAAAATGATTGCCGCACATTAAATCGGCTACAGCCAATCCGAACGGAACTGGACCTTGACTTTTGCGTCCGCTCAGCCAGCTTAATCCAGAAAGCGATTGCAATAATAAATCTTGTCCCGGTTTTTTGGCCCACGGACCTTCATTTCCGTAACCTGTAATGGTTCCGTAAATAATCTGCGGATTTATAGCTAAAGTATTTTCAAAATCTAAACCGATTTTCTCCATAACTCCGGGTCTGAAATTATGAGTCATAATATCAGCCTTTTCGATTAGTTTTTTAATCAAAACCAAATCGTCAGGATTTTTTAAATCGGCTGCAAAAGATTCTTTATTTCTATTAATCGTATGAAAAAGCAAACTGCTGTCGTCTACAAATAAATCTTTGATGCTCAATTGCCTGCATGCTTCGCCTTTTATTGGCCGCTCAATTTTGATAACGCGTGCGCCCAAATCAGCCAGTTTTAATCCAGCCGAAGGTCCTGCCAAAAACTGGCAGAATTCCAGAACAATTAATCCTTCTAAAGGCCTCATACGGTTTGTATTTTTTGAGATTCCGCGTAAAGCGAATTCATTTCTTCCAATACTTTTAATTCGTCTCCGCCATTCATCAAATAATTGCGAACCACATCTCCTGCATGATCTTGGAAATACATATGTCCGTAATATCTTGGACGAAGGAAAGCACGCTCTAACGCAGGAAGTGTATTTTTGAAATAATCATGCGTTACACCATTAATTCTCTCGCTTTTCCAAGCTTGCAAATGTCCCGGTTGACCGCCGTTATCCGTATAAATATTCTGCTGTACTTGTGACGAACAAGTAAATTCAGCATATTTTATGGCAGTTTCACTATGTTCGCTAAATGAAGAAACAGCCAAACCAGTTCCTCCTAGAGAAGAAATCATTGGATTATCATTCAAACGAACTAAATCATAAAAATGTAAAAGGTTTTGGCTGTAGCCAATGCGGGAATAGTTAGAATAGCCATAAGCAAATGGGCAATACGCAATTTCGTCTGAATTGGCCATAGCTTCGTAAACTTGAATTGGGTTACGATTAAAGTTAGCAGGATCAATCAATTGAGCCAACTCTCTAAACATTTGAAGCGCTTTGATTCCAGTAGCTTCAGAAATCACTTTTTCTTCAGAAAGAAAAGGAGCTTCACCCAAACTACAGCAAAACATATAAAAACTCATCAATACGTCAACTGGTATTCCAGCAAAAGCCACTAAACCTTTTTTAGCTAAAGCCAATAAATCGTCGTAAGTTTTTGGAACTTCTAAATTATTTTTTTTCAAAAGGTCTAATCGTGCAGAGGCAACAGGAGTCGCTGCATCAATTGGCAACGCCCATAATTTATCGTGAAAAACATAACTTCCGTATGATTTTCCAACGGTATTAATTTCTAGATCTTTAATATATGCTGGAGATAAATAATGAGATAACGGAAGAATCGCTTTGGTCTGCGCTCCAAAACCTGTCCAAGGATGATCAATTACCAATAAATCAAACCTTTTGGCTAGGTCTTCGATTGAAGCATCGGCAAATTCTTGTAGGCTTCTTTTTTCCCAAGAAATTTCAACTTTAGGATGTAGTTCAGTAAAACGCTGCGATGTCGCAACCATCGGAAGCAGACCTCTTGTATGGTTCCAAGTTATGCCTTTTAATTTTATCATTTTATCTAAAAGTTTTGGATAATGTAATCGATTGAATTAATAAATGTAAAAATTACAATTACAAAAGTAGGAATTAGATTTTAATGGGCAAGAAATCCTTTCTTTTTAAGAAATCTTTTTTGCATAAAGTGATAATTATTGATATAATTTTTACAAACCATTTAAAATATGTTATAAAAGTTTAAAGTTTAGTTATATTAATAGGTTGAAAATAAAATATATCTCGGATATTAATTTTTAAAAGGTATTTTTGTAATTGTAATTTTTACATTTATTAGTTTTGCTTTGTTCTTTTTTGAAGAATTTTGAATTTCTAAATGAAAGAATTGCCATTTAGGAACAAGTAGATGGAAAGCAATTGCTTATCAAAATAAAATTAAAGAAAGTATAAAATGAAATACATTGTTTGCGAAAAACCGCAGGAATTTCTATTAAAAGAAACCAGTATTCCAGAACCAAAAGAAGGTGAAGTCTTATTGAAAATTAAAAGAATTGGTATCTGTGGAACAGATATTCATGCCTTTGGCGGCACTCAGCCTTATTTTGAATATCCAAGAATTTTAGGCCACGAATTGGCTGCAGAATATGTAAAAGGAAATGCTCCAGGTTTTAAACCAGGTGATAAAGTGACTTTTATTCCATATTTTAACTGTGGAAAATGTGTTGCCTGCAGAAACGGATTAACAAACTGCTGTGTAAATATTAAAGTTTTCGGCGTTCACATTGATGGCGGAATGGCTGAATATGTTTCGATTCCTGAACAATATTTACTGCACGGTCAAGGTTTAGATTATGATGAATTGGCTTTGGTGGAGCCTTTGGCAATTGCAGCACACGGAGTAAGACGAGCGGCTGTAAAACCAACGGATACGGTTTTGGTTATGGGAGCAGGTCCAATTGGAATTGGTTTGATTCAGTTTACTAAAATTGCTGGAGCAAAGGTAATTGTAATGGACATTAACGATTATAGATTAAATTTCTGTAAAACGGAACTAAATGCTGATGAAACGATTAATCCGTTGAACGATGACGTGGCTCAAAAATTAGCTGAATTGACCAATGGCGATATGGCAAATGTGGTAATTGATGCGACTGGAAACCAGAAAGTGATGAACAGTGCTTTCAATTATATTTCGCATGGCGGAAGATTTGTTTTGGTTGGACTTCAAAAAGGAGAATTAAGTTTCAGTCATCCTGATTTTCACAAAAGAGAATCGACTTTAATGAGCAGCAGAAATGCGACTATTGAAGATTTCGAATATGTGATGAAATGTTTGAAAGAAGGAAAAATAGATCCTAAAAAATACATTACACACAGAACTAGTTTTGATGAAATGATTACTGATTTCGGGAACTTGATTGATCCTAAAAATAATGTAATCAAAGCGTTAATTGAAATAGATTAGGAGAGAAACCTAACAGGTTTTTAAAACCTGTTAGGTTTGCTTGATAACTTTTAAATACCCACAAAATGGATTTAAACTTAAAAAATAAAATAGTTGTCGTTTCTGGTTCGGCTGGAAAAGAAGGCAGTATCGGAGAAACAATCGTTAACAGATTAGCGGATGAAGGTGCAATTCCGGTTTTGGTTGATAGAAACGCAAGAGGTTTCGAATACGTGGAAAAACTTCAAAAAAGAGGCGTTAATTCATTATTTGTGCAGACTGACGTAACCGATCCTGTGGCAATGGAAAATGCTGTAAAAGTAATTGGAGCTAAATATGGGAGAATTGACGCTATAATCAATAATGTGGGCGTAAATGACGGAGCAGGACTAGATTCAAGCTACGAGGATTTTATGAATTCTTTGAAACTGAATGTTGTCAGTTACTTTTTATTGGCTAAATATTCGCTTCCATATTTAAAGGAATCCAAAGGAAATATTCTAAATATTGGTTCAAAAGTCGCTTTAACAGGGCAAGGCGGAACTTCTGGTTACGCTGCTGCCAAAGGTGGAGTTTTGGGATTAACAAGAGAATGGGCTGTCGATTTGATTCATTATGGAATTCGCTCGAATGCAATTATTATTGCAGAAAGTTACACACCGGCCTACGAAGATTGGATTAAAACATTGCCTGATGGTGAAACGGTTTTAAAGAAAATCAACAAAAGCATTCCGTTTGAAGGAAGAATGACCAAAACAGAAGAAATTGCAGATACGGCACTTTTCATCATTTCAGAAAAATCGTCGCATACTACAGGACAATTTGTTTTTGTGGATGGAGGTTACGTACATTTAGATCGTGCATTAATCAGCGATGTTAATTAAAAAGTTATGAGTAAAAGAATAGATTCCCATCAGCACTTTTGGAAGTTTGACCCCGTTCGAGACAGCTGGATTGATGAAACGATGCAGAATATTCAAAGAGATTTTCTTCCTAAAGACCTTGAGCCATTATTAAAAGAAAATGAGTTTGAAGGCTGTGTTGCGGTTCAAGCAAGCCAATCGGAAGAAGAAACCCATTTTTTATTGGATTTAGCTGCTAAAAATGATTTTATAAAAGGAGTTGTAGGATGGATCGATTTGCGAAATGAAAATATCGAGGGACGTTTGCAATTCTTTTCAGATCAAAAAAAACTAAAAGGGTTTAGACATGTAGTTCAAGGCGAAGCGGATGATTTTATGGATGGAGCAGAATTCAGGAGAGGAATCGCAGCTTTACAACCATTTAATTATACTTACGATATTTTAATTTTTCATAGACAACTTCCGGCTGCAATATGTTTGGTTAAAGATTTTCCAAACCAAAAGTTTGTAATTGATCATATTGCGAAACCAGATATTAAATCAGGAAGTATTGATTCTTGGAAAAAAGGAATCGAAGAAATCGCAAAATATGACAATGTTTGGTGCAAAATCTCAGGAATGGTAACAGAAGCCGATTGGAAAAACTGGAAACCAGAAGATTTAAAACCGTATTTAGATGTGATTTTTGAAAATTTTTCAGTTGATAAATTAATGTACGGATCAGACTGGCCGGTTCTTAATGTAGCTTCTGATTATCATGAAGTAGTGAAAACTTTGGAAGATTATATTGCTGAATTTTCGATTGATGACCAGAATAAGATTTGGTTTGAAAATGCGAAGGAGTTTTATAAGTTATAATCTATGAGTTGTTATGAGTTAGCTCATAGATTATAAGAGCCTTAAAGGCTCATATCATGAACACAGGGCAACGCCCAGTGACAGCAAATAGCAAGAAGTAAAAAAGCCCTGAAAGGGCGTAAGCATTAATCGTCACGTAATTGCTTACGCCCTTTCAGGGCTTTATAATGCAGGTTTATGAAAAATCATAGGGCGTTGCCCTATGGTGATGCTTTGAGGCCTTTGGCCTCTTATTAAAACGGTTAAAATATAGCCCGTGGTTTCAACCTCGGGGACACAATGTGAGAAATGCAATACGTGACAAAATTACGTTACTGTGGTTGAAACCACGGGCTATATTTGAAAATTGATTCTAGAATTTAACCGCTTTCTTAGGAACATTTTTGTCAATAGTTGTCGTCTTCGAAAAATTAGCTGAAGAACCACTCAAATCAATATTCTTACTTGCTTCACCATTAATCGTAATGGCATTTGAAGAAGAAGGATTAAACTCGATATTTTTCAGCGAAAGGTTTTTAGTATTATAAATTTCGAAAGCGTTTTTGGCTTCGATATCCAATTGTGCGTTGCTGATTTTAATTCCGTTAGCGTCAATAATAGAAAATCCTTTTTGTGCTTTAGCAATCAAGTTTGTGATTTCAATATTTTCTAAATTCATTTCAGGAAGACCTTGTAAAAATACCGCTTGCTGAGCACCTTTAATCGTAATATTTTTGATCACAATATTTTTAAACTGAGGTGTTTCTTCGTTTACAGGAATTGCTTTTGTGCTAACGGTATTTCCGCCTTCGGCTAAAGTTTCAGCAATAGATTTCCCGCCATAATACAAATCAAATGAAATCGCTTGTGACGGAATATCAGTCATAAAAACGTCTGAGATGTAGATATTTTCTACAACACCGCCACGCCCGCGAGTACTCTTGAAACGTAGACCAACATCAGTTCCCATAAAAGTACAGTTTGAAACATGCAGATTTTTTACCCCGCCAGACATTTCACTTCCAACCGTAACACCGCCGTGACCGTGATAAACAATATTATTTTTTACAATGATATTTTCGCAAGGAACGCCTCTGTCACGTCCGTCTTTGTCTTTTCCAGATTTAATACAAATCGCATCATCACCGACATCAAAACTTGAATTTTCAATTACTACATTTTTACAAGATTCAACATCGAGACCATCACCATTTTGAGAAAACCACGGATTACGAACGGTTATGTTTCGAACAATTAAATCTTCAATTAATAAAGGATGAATATTCCAAGCTGGAGAATTTTGGAAAACAGGCCCGTCAAACATTACTCGTTTACTATTTTGAATGCTGACCAAAACCGGACGGAGAAAATCATGAATCGCTTCAAAATCTTCTTTCGTTTTCAAGTCAAGACGAATGTTCTGATCTGCTCCTTTAGCACCTTTTAAATATTGTTCAGAAGGATACCAGCTGTCTTTCTTTTCATTTAAAACTCCGCCAGAAGCGACAAATTTTTTCCATTGCTCATCTGTCAGTTTGCTCTTTTTAACTTGTCGCCAAGCTTCGCCAGAACCATCCCAAACGCCATTTCCAGTAAAAGCGATATTCTCTAAGTTTTTTCCGTAAATAGGAGATATGCATCGCCAAGTGTTTAAACCTTCAAAGCTTGTTTCTATAATAGGATATAAAGATTTATCAGTAGAAAATTTAATCAACGCACCAGTTTCAGCATGCAATTCGATATTGCTTTTTAGAATGATTGGACCAGTCAGCCAAATTCCAGGTGGAATAATTAATTTTCCTCCGCCTTTTTTAGAAAGTGCATCAATCGCATCAGCAAAAGCTTTTGTGTTTAAAACATAACCACCGTTTACAGCTCCAAAGTCTTTTAAATTTACACTGTAATTCGGAATAACGGGTTCGTTAACTTTAGACATTTTAAACTCAATGTTTTGGTAAGTGCTATTCGAAACGCTCTGGGCAATCCCATTTTTAGAACTCAGACACATCATTAATGCAAGTACAAGAGAAGCAAATTTTAGTCGGTTGGTTTTCATTGTTAGTAAATTTTTTGGTGTTTATTTTATTTATATGAAAATTTAAGTTCTTATAAATGATAATATTTAAATGTAATCGATTACACAAATTTATTAAAAAAATATTATCAAAAGCTATTTTTAGGCACTTTATCACAGAATTATTATGAATTTAACTTTTTTTGATTGTGAAATCAGAAGATAATGAAAAGTCAGGTTTTTAAAAAGAATGTTTTAAACCCAGTATTGCAGGAGGGTACAGGATGCCTGTAATTTTATATTCTTTTAAATTGTCCCTGTTATTTGGTAAAAGTGTTAAAAGTACATTTATTTGTAAAAATTATAGCGCTTTAAATAAATGCCTCGTAATTTTAGCTCAAGAAAAAAATCAATACTATAAATAATGCGTTTAATTCCTTTCAACAAATTACTAATTGTTTTTTTGATGGTATTCTCGCTTTCGGCAAGTGGAGCTGAAATTTGGGTTTCACCATCAGGAAAAGATTCGAACATCGGAACAAAATCAAGTCCGCTGGCAACAGTTCACATGGCGATGCGAAAAGCCAGAGAACTACGCCGATTAAAAGATCCATCTATAAAAGACGGAATCCGAATCATAGTAATGAACGGAACGTATTATTTAAACGAACCTTTATTTGTGCGTCCTGAAGATTCGGGAACGGCGGAAAGTCCGACAACAATTGTAGCCGATGCAAATGCAAGACCTATTATAAATGGCGGAATCGAAATCAAAAACTGGACAAAATCTACAACCGTTATCAACGGACTTAAAAAAGGATCAGTTTGGGTGGCTGATGCTCCTAAAAAAGCGGGAAGCATGATTGATTATAGACAATTGTGGGTAAACGGAAAAAAAGCCGTAAGAGCCAAAAATACAGCTGGAACGTCTATGGAACGTATTTTATCGTGGAATCACGAAGAACAAACCTGTTGGATTCCGTTTAAAGATAAATCGGTCAAGTTCGAACCAGGAATGGAAATGTTTATTGTGCAATGGTGGTCGAATGCTAATTTGCGTATCAAAAATATAGAAGTTCAAAAAGACAGTGCTAAACTTTCGTTTGAAGAACCAGAAAGCCGTATTCAAAGCGAGCATCCTTGGCCAGCACCGTGGATTTCTAAAAACAACGGAAATTCAGCCTATTTCTTAAACAATGCTTTTTCGCTTTTAAACGAGCCTGGAGAATGGTATTTGGATAAGAGAAATGCTAAAATCTATTATATTCCAAGAGCTGGCGAAGAAATGAATTCGGTTACCGTTACAGCTCCAGTTTTAGAAAATTTATTGGAAGTAAAAGGAACAATCGATTCTCCTGTACATCATTTTCAATTTAAAGGAATTTCGTTTCAATACAGCAACTGGCTTCGTCCATCGCAACAAGGTCACGTGCCATTGCAGTCAGGTTTGTATTTGCTGGATGCTTATAAATTGAAACAGCCAGGAACTCCAAATCAGGCCAATTTAGAGAATCAGGCTTGGGTGGGAAGACCTCGTGCTGCGGTTGAAGTAAATTATGCTAATAATATTCAGTTTGAATCATGCCGTTTTGAGCATTTGGCTTCGACTGGTTTAGATTTAAATAAAGGAACAAATCACAATACTGTAAAAGGAAATTTATTTAAAGACATTGGTGGAAGTGCCATTAATGTTGGAATTTTCTCTGAAGAAGCTTTTGAAGCGCATTTGCCTTTAATCATAAAAGATGAAAGAGAAATGTGTTCGGATGAAGTGATTTCTGATAATTTAATCACAAACGTTACCAATGAAGATTGGGGAACTCTTGGAATCAGTGCTGGTTTTGTTCGAAATATTACGATTGAACACAACGAAATTTCGGATGTATCGTATTCTGGAATCGCAATGGGTTGGGGTTGGACGCACACACCTAATGTGATGCAAAACAATAAAATTATAGGAAATAAAATTCATCATTATGCCAAACATTTGCATGATGTTTCGGGAATTTACACGCTTTCTGCTCAGCCAAATAGCCGAATAGAAGAAAACTACATTGATAAAGTGTACAACAGTCCGTATGCACACGACCCGTTTTTATGGCTGTATCTGTATACTGATGAAGGAAGTGAAGGCTTTACCATTAAAAATAACTGGATTGCCGAAAAGAAAATCCTTAAAAATCATAATGGTCCAAAAGGAAATATTTGGGAACACAACGATCCGTATGTAAGTTCAAAAATTAAAGATGCTGCTGGAATTAGAGCGCCATATAAAGACCTAGAAAAAGAAGTTGTTATCGACGAAAAATGGGGCTTGCAGGAAATGCCAAAACCTTATGCCATCGAGTTGATAGGCTCTGATTTTGATATCGAAAAAATCAAATCGACTTTGGTTGGATTTAGAATCGTTGGTCAGGAATTGTACCAATGGAAAAATCATTTGGTGATTTACGGAAAAATGAATCAGCCAGAAAGAACAAAACGTAAACTGGCGGGTGCTTTTCCATCTTTACAAATTAAAATCTATGAAGATTTGGTTTACGATTTCCAGAACTTCGAAAGATGTAAAGATTCAAAACCAGCATCAGATTGGGAAAATGTGGTTTTAACAGCAAATCTTCCTGCCGATGAAAAACTGCAAAAAGAATATGTAGAGTATCACAAAACGCAATTCGAGAAATGGCCAGAAGTTGCCAAAGGTTTCTGTAATGCCGATTTTCAGCAATTGCAAGTTTTCAAAAAAGACAGACAATTAATCTTGGTAATCAGTATTCCGAAAGGGGAAAGCTTGGATAAACTAAATCCAAAAACAACTGAAAATAATCCGAAAGTAGATCAATGGAATGCTTTAATGAAAAAATACCAATCGGGAATTGAAGGCGCAAAACCAGACGATACCTGGATTTTCTTAAACAAAGTGAATGTCGAAGAGAAGAAATAAAAGAGGAAAGAAGCAAGAAGAAAGATCGTAGTAGAGGATCAAGAAAAAAGAAAATCTGCTAGATCTGCGTAATCTGCGTGAAAAATAAAACTAACCTCAAAGAAGATTTCGAAAACAATCTAAAATCTAAAATCAACAATCTAAAATAACCACAACCAATGTTAAAAATAGCCATTCTGGGACTTGGAGAAGGACGAAGCACAATGTCGGCTGCAATAGAAAGTTCCAAACTAGAACTCGTTAAAATATGCGACCGAAACGAAGAATTGTGTAAACAACGTGCAAAAGAATTCGATTTTCACTCGTACACCACGAACTACGATGATTTGTTAAACGATGCATCAATTGATATTATAGCGATTTATACGCCAGATCATCTTCACGCACAGCATGTAAAACAAGCTTTACTTCACGGAAAACATGTCGTTTGTACAAAACCGTTTATTGATGATCTTTCGGATGCCAGAGAGCTTTTAGAATTAAGCAAATCAACAGGAAAGAAAGTTTTTATCGGACAAAGTTCTCGTTTCTTCGAACCAGCCAAAAGACAAAGAGCTGATTACGAAGCAGGTTTAATTGGAGATTTAATTACGATTGAAGCACAATACCATGCCGACCACAGATGGTTTTTAAAGAAAGAATGGTCGCTTTTGCAATCCTTTAAATGGCTGTACGGAGGTTTGAGTCATCCTGTAGATTTCATCAGATGGTATTTGCCAAATATCCAGGAAGTAATGGGTTACGGAATGATCAGTGCCAACGGACAATCAGCCGGATTAAAAAATGAAGATACTATGCATTTTATCTTCAAAGCGACAGACGGCAGAATTGCACGTGTAAGTGGTGTGTATACTTCCCCGACTCAGCCAGCGCAACGCGACAGCGGAATGAGCACGATTTTGAGAGCAACAGAAGGAGCAAGTCAGGCGGATTATCACGAATTGCGTTATGCGATTACAGACAAAACAGGCGAAGAAAAAGTAATTACTTGGGGCGACAGCACGATTAAATATTATTTCCGTTTTGAAGGACAAAGTCATCACGGCGGAGAATATCAAAATTACTTAGAATATTTTGTAGACAGCATTGAGCAAGATTTCGAAGCGTATCCAAACATGGAAGAAGGAATTGGAACCGTTGCTTTATTACAAGCAATGGACAAATCTCTGCAAACTGGAATGCCGGTTAAAATTGCCGATATTCTTAACGAATACGGACTATGAACAGTATCTACGATAAATTAACCACACTCGATTTTGTAATTGTTGCGGGTTATTTAGTGGCTTTATTAGTCATTGGATATGTGGTAAGTATGAAGCAGAGAAAGAAAAACGAAACGCTTTTTCTTGCCGGAAATTCTTTAAACTGGTACAGCATTGGGTTTAATATGTGGGGAACCAACGTTGGGCCGTCGTCATTATTGGCTTTTGCGAGTATTGGTTACGCTACGGGAATTGTAGCCGGAAATTTCGAATGGTATGCTTTTGTGTTTTTACTGCTTTTGGCAATGGTTTTTGCACCACGTTATATTGCGAGTAAAGTAAGCACAATGCCCGAATATATGGGGAAACGCTACGGCGACAGTACGCAGAATATTTTGGCTTGGTATGCTTTAGTCAAAATATTGGTAAGCTGGCTATCATTAGGATTATTCAGCGGAGGTGTTTTAGTGCGTCAGATTTTAGGAATTCCGATGTGGCAGAGTGTTACCGTTTTAGTGATTTTCTCCGGAATTTTCACTTTTGCAGGAGGATTGAAAGCAATTGCTAAAGTAAATGTTTTTCAGATGATTTTGTTGATTGTAGTTTCATTAACGCTTTCTTTTTTAGGTTTGCAAAAGTTAGGCGGAATCGATGTTTTAATAGCTAAAACTCCTTCAAACTTTTGGAATTTAGTTCGCCCTTCTAATGATGCGCATTATCCGTGGCCAGCTATTTTATTGGGTTATCCTGTAGCAGCAGTTGCTTTTTTCTGTACCGATCAATCGATGGTGCAGAGTGTTTTAGGAGCTAAAAACTTAGAACAGGGACAATTGGGCGTCAACTTTATTGGATGGTTAAAAGTTATGGCGCTTCCATTATTTATTTTACCAGGAATTTTGTGTTATGCCTTATATCCAGAATTAGGAAGTAATTCAGACTTAGCTTATATGACCATGGTTACAAATCTTTTTCCAAGCGGAATGAATGGTTTGGTAATCTGTGTTATGATTGCCGTTTTGGTAGGAACAATTGGTTCTTCGTTAAATGCTTTGAGCACCGTTTTTACGAATGATATTTATGTGAAGAAAATCAACCCGACGGCGACGATTCAGGATCAGATTAAAATTGGCCGTTTAACGATTGCTGCAGGATGTGTTTTTGCGATCTTGATTGCCGTTGCGATTGATAATATCAAAGGGCAGAATTTATTCAACATTTTTCAGGCGGTTTTAGGTTTCTTAGCTCCTTCATTATCTGTTGTTTTCCTTTTGAGTGTTTTCTGGAAACGCACGACCAAAAAAGCCGTAAATGCAACACTTTCTTGGGGTTCTGCTTTTAGTTTATTTGTCGGGGTTTTATATTTATGGATTTTTCCAGCGGATAAATACCCAGTTTGGCCTCACTTTTTATTGATTTCCTTTTACATTTTTGCTGTTTTAATGATTAGTGCGGTCATCATTTCTTTAACCGATAGAAATCCTGAAGTGAATGTTTCAGATGAAACGGATATTCCTAAAACTAGTAAAAAGGTAAAGCTTTTGTTCGGTTTGCTGGGATTGACGATTTTGGTTTTGTATTTGGTTTTTAATGGGAATTAATAAATTCATATTTTAAACATAACCCGTGGTTTTAACCACGGGAAACGTATTTTGATAAATGTAATGTTATATGCTTTGCGTTCCAGTGGTTGAAACCACGGACTATGTTTGCAAACGATAATAAATAAAAAACACATAGCTTTTCAATCTAGAAAACTATGTGTTTTATTATAAAATGTAATGCCTTCTAAAGACAATTCAAAATCTATGTTTCTATGTGTTTAAAAAAAATTACTCAGCCTTCTTTTTGCCTTCGATATTAGGCAAAAACCCAGTAATAACCCCAATCAAAGGCAAGAATGCGCAAATCTTAAATACATATTCTATACTCGTTGCATCGGCGATTTTTCCTAAAACAGCAGAACCCAATCCGCCCATTCCGAAGGCAAATCCGAAGAAAAGACCCGCTACAAGTCCGACTTTTCCAGGCATTAATTCAGTTGCATAAACTAAGATTGCAGAGAAAGCCGAAGAAAGAATCAATCCGATGATTACAGATAAAGTTCCAACCCAGAAAAGAGAAACATAAGGCAGCATTAAAGTAAACGGAGCAACTCCGAGAATAGAAACCCAGATTACGTATTTTCGGCCATATCGGTCACCAATTGGACCACCGATTAAAGTTCCGGCAGCAACAGCTCCAGAAAACAAGAATAGATATACTTGTGATTGCTGAATCGAGATGTGGAATTTATCAATCAAAAAGAAAGTGTAATAACTCGTAATACTGCTCATGTAGAAGTATTTAGAAAAAATTAAAACCAATAAAATGATTAACGAAGCAATTACACGGTTTTTAGATAAGTGGTGCGTTTCAATTTTCAGCGCTGCTTTGTTCGCATTTCTTTCAGATAAATGTGCCGTGTACCAAATCGCAATTTTATACAAAGCAAAAATTCCAACCAAAGCAATAATACAAAACCAAGCCACATAAGATTGCCCGTGTGGAATGATAATAAAAGCCGCTAATAACGGTCCGATAGCGCTTCCTGCATTTCCGCCTAACTGGAAAATAGACTGCGCCAATCCTTTTTTGCCACCCGAAGCCAAATGCGCTACACGTGATGATTCTGGATGAAAAATCGAAGATCCGATTCCGATTAAACTTACTGATAAGAGTAAGAAACCAAAATTAGTAGCAATTGAGACTAAAAATAATCCAGTCATTGTAAAACACATTCCGACAATTAATGAATAGGGTTTAGAATTTTTATCGGTATACATTCCCACAAAAGGCTGAAGGATCGAAGCTACGATTTGATAGGTAAAAGTGATGATTCCGATCTGCGTAAAACTCAATCCGAAATTATCTTTAATAAGCGGATAAATAGACGGAACAACAGCTTGTAAAAGGTCATTAATTAAATGCGAAAAGCTGATTATAAAAAGTATCGAATACGTTGTTTTTTTTATTACTTCTGGTTGTACTTTAACGGTTTCCATGAGTGTTTTTTAGGTTAATGGTATTTTTAAAAATTACAGCTGTATTAATTTTTTACAAAATTGAAACAAATTAAAATGTCAAAATTGCTATATTTGGACAATGAATAATCAAATTCGGACATATCGAATGGCACAGGAACATGGATACAGAGTAGATCCATCAATTCCTGTTATTGGCTACACCGAAATGGTGACTAACGAAATGTGTGTTTCACACTCACATCCAAGAGGTCAGCTGATTTATGCAACCCGTGGCGTAATGAATGTTGTTGTGGGCAATCATATTTGGGTGGTAAATCCGTTGCAGGGTTTGTGGCTTCCGGGCGGAGTAGAGCATCAGGTTACTTTTCAGAAAGACGTTAATTATTATAGCGTTTTTATCGATCCGTCTGCAATGGCAGGATTGCCTGAAAAAAGTTTTTCATTTGATATTCCGATGTTTTTAAAACAATTGGTTTTCAAAATCATTTCTTTTGGAGTAGATGGAAATTTAACGGCTCCACAACACAGAATCATATCGGTCTTTCTGGATGAACTGGCTTTAATAGAACCAAGCGCCACTTTTCTGCCCACAACCAATCACGAAAGATTGCAAAAAGTAGTCGAGCTGATAATGGAAGATATTGCCAGCAAAAACACGATTGATTATTATGCCGAACTTTCGTTTATGAGTAGTAGAACTTTGTCTCGCTTATTCATCAAAGAACTCGGAATGAACTTCAGCGAATGGCGCACTCGCTTAAAATTATTAGAAGCCATAAAACGACTTAGCGAAAAACAATCTATAAAAGAAATCGCTTTCAATTTGGGTTACGAAAACACCAGCGCTTTTATTTATATGTTTAAAAAGCATTTGGGCAAAACGCCTTCTAATTATATTTTGGAAGATGAAAATGATAAACTATCAGCATAGATTTTATTTAAACACATAGAAACATAGATTTTTATTTAGCTGTTGAAAAAAGAGAATAGAAAATGACTAGTCATTAACACATAGCTATGTGTATGTATGCAAGTGAAACGCCTTTTGCAGACAAAGTAATTCTATGTTTCTATGTGTTTAAAAAATAAATCCGTCTTTCGTCCGCGTCTTCGCGATAGCGAATCCGTCTCATCCGCGTCCCATAAAAATCTCAAGATCATTTTTTTTTAATACTAAAAAAGTGATAACTCATAATTTTTCCCTTAAAAAATTATCAAAAAGTACTGTTTTTTATGAAATAGCAGGATAGTGCAGGTTGTCAAATGTAAAGATAACACTTATCTTTAGTCCCAAAATACACTAACTATGCTAAACCGCTTTTCCATTTTTAAGACTTTACTTCTTTTTGTTGCCCTTTTTTCTTGCTCGCTATCATCTGCACAGGAAAAGTCAAAAGAAGCGACATGGATCTGGTATCCAGGAGATTTTGAAGTTTGGTTAAGCAATAAAATGCAGGTAAGACGCACAGAACGCGAAGCCGTATTTCCTCCGCTTTGGCAATATTACAGTCCTTATGCTTTGGTCACTTTTCAGACAGAAGTAGATATTCCGCAACCAGACGAAGTGAAAATTTACTCAGAAGGGCCTTTTCAATTGCTTTTAGATGGCGTTCAAATTTATGGACAACCTAAATCAATTTCAGTTCCTGCGGGAAAACACAAAATTTCTTTTAAAGTGTATAATCAGGAGGTATTGCCAGCAATTTATATTAATGGCAAATATGTTAAATCTGATGCTTCATGGAAAGTAACCAACGAAGATAAACTTTGGATTGATGAAACCGGAAAAGCACAGCAATCTGGTACGCCTTGGGTTTCTGTTGGTTCTTGGAATTTTAATTCGCCAGAAAATAAACCTTCTGAATTCAAATTAACAACGAAACCTTTAAGCGCTAAAAAAACAGAAAAAATCGGAACTGGTCAATTAGTAGATTTTGGAAAAGAGACTTTTGGTTATATTAAAATTCACGGTTTAAAAGGAAAAGGAAAAATAGCATTGTATTATGGAGAATCTCGCGAAGAGGCTTTAGATTCTGCCAAATGTGAAACGTTAGATCATTTATCTTTTGACGGAAAACAATCAGAAACTTATACGCATGATGGATCGAAAGCATTCCGTTATGTTCAGGTACAAGCAGATGCAGGTATAAAATACGATTCAATTTCGATGCTTTATGAATATCTGCCATTAAATTATCGTGGTGCATTCAGATCTTCAGATGAGCAATTGAATAAAATTTGGGATGTTTCGGCTTACACGATGCATTTAACTTCTCGTGAATTTTTTATCGACGGAATCAAACGCGACCGCTGGGTTTGGTCTGGCGATGCTTATCAAAGTTATTTAATGAATTATTATTTGTTCTTTGATTCGGCTTCTGTAGAAAGAACGCTTCTAGCTCTTCGCGGAAAAGATCCTGTAACGGCTCACGTAAACATTATAATGGATTATTCCCTGTATTGGTTTGTTGGAGTGTACGATTACTACTTGCATACGGGCGATACGAAATTCATCAAAACTTTTTATCCAAGGATGAAATCATTGATGGATTTCTGTTTAGAAAGAAGAAATAAAAACGGATTCCTTGAACCATTAGATGGAGACTGGGTTTTTATTGATTGGGCAGACGGATTGCCAAAAACAGGAGAAGTTAGTTTTGAGCAGATGCTTTTAGCAAGAAGCCTTGAAGCCATGGCGGTAAGTGCTGAGATAGCTGGTAAAACTGAAGACCAAAAACAATATCAGAAATTAGGAACTGATTTAAAAACTAAATTATTTGATGTCTTTTGGGATAAAAAAGAAAACGTAATGAAACACCAGCGTATCGATGGAAAAATGCAAAACATCGTAACCAGATACGCTAATATGTTTGGTATTTTCTTCAATTATTTTAATGAAGAACAAAAACAAAGCGTAAAAAATAAAGTGTTGTTGAATAAAAATGTTCTTCAAATCACGACTCCGTACATGCGTTTTTATGAGTTGGAAGCCTTGTGCGCAATGGGCGAACAGGATTACGTTTTAAAAGAAATAAAAGATTATTGGGGCGGAATGCTGAATGAAGGTGCAACCTCTTTCTGGGAAGAATACAATCCGAACAAAAAAGGAAGAGAACATTTAACGATGTACGGTCGCCCTTACGGAAAAAGTCTTTGCCACGCTTGGGGTGCAAGTCCGATTTACTTGTTAGGCAAATATTATTTGGGTGTAAAACCAACTGCTCCGGGTTATTCGGAATATGAAATCAAACCAAATCTTGGCGGTTTAAAATGGATGGAAGGAAAAGTGCCAACACCAAACGGAGAAGTTTCTGTGTATTGCAGTACCAAAGAAATCAAAGTAAAAGCAGACGAAGGAGAAGGAAAATTGATTTTTGAAAGTGGAACAAAACCAAAAACAAATTCTGGAACCATTACAGAATTAGCAAAAAATAAATATCAATTGATTGTAAAACCGAATGTGGAGTATAAAGTGAGTTATAAGGCTTTGTGAGTTATGAATTATGAATGATTAGTAATTAGTAATGGACCAATTGTTTATAATTTCCAGTTTGTCATTCCGACGAAGGAGACCCGAGCGATAGCGAATAGGCGAAGCAAATCATACTCGTAACCACAAAGATTATCACGCTAGTTTTGTCATTTCGACGAAGGAGAAATCTTCGCAAGAAACTCTACAAAGATTTGGGAAATACATTAAAAGAATAAAAGCCAAAAAGTAAAAACCAATGTTTTCAAAAAATAAAAAATACAACATCAAATTAAAAACTGTTTTTCTAATGCTATTGGCTGTCTGCATTCAATCCATAGCGCAAACCACCGCATGGAAACCAGCATCATTTGAAATTGTAAAATCCAATTACAAAACTTTCAAAACCACACAATATGCGCATGTTTTTTCTGGAAGCAAACACAATATCGTTCGTTTAGCTCCAGAATTGCAAGGTCTGACTGGGGTGGAACTTCCTTTAGAAGCTTATAAAAACGGAACTAATGCTCCATTACAATTAAAATTCAAAGAGCCAGTAACGGTTTTGATTGGCATTTTTCAAGATAAAAACGCGGAATATCTTCAAGTGAATCAAATTGGAAATAATAATGAAATTCTTGAAAACGGAGTTACCATTACAGGTTTACCACCGCTAAGTGTTTATGCGATTCCTTATACAAAAGGAACCCATACCATTTTATCCAATCAAAAGGGTTTATTTGCTGTTTTGGGAGTTTTGAAAATCGACCAAAAATTGAACGCCAGAGACGCAAAATTACCAGACGGAAAACTTTGGAATCCAACATTTATTGTAGAAGGATTTTCAGATGAAAAACCGCTTTTCGAAATTATTGGCGGAGAAAACAAACCCGTTATTGATGAAGGAATGTCTGGAACAGAAGGAATTCAGGGCGGTTTTGAAGGTGGACGTGTTGTAAAAGTAGGAGATACGTATCATATGTTTCCAACTGAAAGAGCTGGTGAAAAAGGCGTAGATTATTATTATGACCGTGTAAAAACCAAAATTGGACATTGGACAAGTAAAGATGCGATTCATTGGAAAAGAGAATCTACAATCTACCAAGCAAGCGGTGTTTATGCCATTACAGAAGATGATAACCCAATGAATGACCGTCGAGCAGCCATTTGGTCTTATATGCCGGTTTTTAATGAAAAAGCAAACAAATGGTATGGCTATTATTTGGCTTATACCGTAAGTAAAACAATAGAACCGAATCATTCCTTTGGAAGAATTTGGCGATGCGAGTCAATGGTAGAAGGGATCAACGGAATCGGCGGACCTTATAAAGATATGGGAATTATTATGGAACCGGGATTAGATTCTCAGCCTTGGGAAGGACGCCAGGGAGTAGCTTCATTTTTTCCATATCAAGTAGGAGATAAATATTTCGGATTTTACAGCGGTGCATATCCGTTCAATTCATGGGCAGATTATCCGAAGAAATCAGGAAAAGGCTGGTTTGTGGCTTTAGCCGAATCCAAAACTTTAGAAGGCCCTTGGTTAAGAATGAACAAAGGTTTGGAACCAATCAAGACTATGCATCCGCTTTTTGTTGAAAATCCAATCGTGAGTCAATTGCCAAACGGTCTGTACATCGCAATTTTCGACGGAGGACCAGACGGTTGGGGACATCATTTACCAAACATGATTGCGTATTCATTATCAGCTGACGGTGTTAATTGGGCAGAAGCACATTATTTGCCAATCGAAACCAAAGTAGATAAATGGTGGGATATTATGAGAACTCCATTATGTTTAATCCCAGAAGGAAATGACGTTTACACCATAGTGTATAATGCAATCGACCTGAAAAGAAGATTTCATCCAACAGGAATGGTAAAAGTAAAATTGAATAGAGATGTCATGGAGTCTCGTTTGAAGGAATTGAAGAAATAGAAGAGAGTGTGGAAGAAGAAAGATGCAAGAGGCAAGATTTTAGAAAATAGAAAATAGAAACTTTGCGAGATTAAATCGTTCCAAAACAAAAAAAACTTAGAGCCTTAGTGCCTTCGTGGCAAAAACATATAAAAATGAAAATTAAATATCTAATTCTAACCATTTCAGCGCTTGCGATAACAAGCTGTGCTACCAAATACAAGAAAAGAGAAATTACCGAAAGCGTAATGCAGGAGATTTACGAAGAAATCAAAACGCCTTATAAATACGGTCTGGTGATGGTTCCTACCGACAACTCATACAAAATGGATTGCCCGAGTGTATTTAAAAAAGACGGGAAATGGTACATGACGTATTTAATTTACGACGGAAGAGGTTACGAAACCTGGTTAGCAGAAAGTGATAATCTTTTAGATTGGAAACATCTTGGAAAAGTAATGTCGTTCTCAGAAAACGAAAAACATTGGGATGTCAACCAAAAAGCTGGATATATTGCTTTGCAAGACCTAACTTGGGGCGGAAGCTACGAATGGGAAAAATACGATGACAAATATTGGATGAGTTATTTTGGTGGAGACAGCAAAGGTTATGAAGCAGGTGTTTTATCTATCGGAATGGCCTACACGAAAGAAGCACCGACAAAGCCGCATGAATTTCAAAGATTAGAAAATCCGGTTTTAACGCCAAAAGACAAAGACGCCAAATGGTGGGATAATAGTACAATGTACAAAAACAGTGTAATTCGTGATAAAGACAAAGTTACAGGACATAATTTTATCATGTATTACAATGCCCGTGGAGATAGTATCAATCCAGCTAAAGGTGCAGAACGTATTGCGATGGCAGTGTCAAACGACATGAAAACATGGAAGCGTTATGGCGATAAACCTTTAATCAACCATCATAAAGGAATTTCTGGAGATGCTTATATCCAGCGTATTAATGATACTTGGGTGATGTTTTATTTCGGAGCTTTTTGGACGGGTTGGAATCAAGGTGCATTTAATCGTTTTGCCGTTTCAAACGACTTAGTAAACTGGACCGACTGGAAAGGCGAAGATTTAGTTAAATCATCTGAACCTTACGATGATTTGTTTGCGCATAAATCATTTGTGGTAAAGCATGATGGCGTTGTCTATCATTTTTACTGTGCTGTTAATAAAGCAGAACAAAGAGGAATCGCCATTGCAACGTCTAAAGATTTAGGGAAAAGCAAATTGAATTTTGTGGCACCGCCGGAGAAAAAGAAGAAGTAGTTATGAGTTATGAGTTATGAAATATCTTAATACTCCCCACTGAAACGACTCCGTTAGGAGGCTCTCGTCGATAGAAAAAAACGAATTAATATGTATTTATGTCCCTTAGGGACATTTGAAACAATAATAATGAAATACAATATAAAACCAATGTTTACATCAAAATTAAATTATAATAATCCATTTCTCAGATTACGATTTTTGACGTATGCATTTTACATTTTACTTTTCACAATTAACATAAAGGCCCAATCCGTTACAGGAGAACCTGCAGGAGTTCCAGAACTTCACAAAAAATACCAGTTTGCTCCTTGGGAAGACCCAACGATAACAAATATCAATAGACAACCAGCAAGAGCAACTGCTTATTCTTACGCAAGTGTAGAAGATGCATTAAAAGGTGACAGAACCAAAAGCCGAATCCAAATGCTAAATGGTGACTGGGATTTTAAATATGCTGTAAACCTAAAAGAAGCTTCTAAAGATTTCTATAAAAATACTGTTTCAGGATGGGATAAAATCGAAGTGCCTTCCAACTGGGAAATGAAAGGATATGATAATCCAATTTACAAAAGTGCCGTGTATCCTTTTAGACCTATAAATCCGCCTTATATTCCTAAAGATTATAATGGAGTGGGTTCGTATCAAAGAAGCTTTACAGTTCCGGAAAACTGGAAAGACATGACTGTGACTTTACATTTCGGAGCCGTAAGTTCAGGTTTTGAAGTTTGGTTAAATGGAGAGTTTTTAGGATACGGAGAAGACAGTTTTCTACCATCAGAATTTGATATTACGCCTTACTTAAAAGCAGGCGAAAATGTAGTTTCTGTTCGTGTAATTCGTTGGACAGATGGTTCTTATTTAGAAGATCAGGATCACTGGCGTATGAGCGGCATCCAGCGTGAAGTTTTTATTATGGCTGAGCCAAAACTCCGTATTCAGGATTTCTTTGTCCAAACCAAATTAGACAAAGAATACAAAGATGCAATTTTCAAATTGCGTCCGAAAGTGGAGAATTTGACTGGAGCAAAAATCAAAGATTATACGATGCATGTTCAGTTGTACGATGCCAATAATACGGCCATGTTCAAAGAACCGCTTCAAAGACCTGTAATCGATTTAATTAACGAAAGTTATCCGCGTCTGGATAATGTTCGTTTTGGATTCTTTCAGGAAACGATCAAAAATCCTAAAAAATGGAGTTCAGAAGAACCAAATTTATACACAATGGTCATTTCCATAAAAGATAAAAATGGCAATGTCACAGAAGCAAAAAGCTGTAAAGTGGGTTTCCGTTCGATTGAATTTTCAAAAGAGAATGGAAAAATGCTCATCAACGGAAAAGAGACTTATGTGTATGGCGTAAACCGTCACGATCATCATCCAACACGAGGAAAAGCCGTAACGAGAGAAGACATCAAACAGGATATTACCACGATTAAAAAGTTCAATTTCAACTTTATACGAACAAGTCATTATCCAAACGATCCTTATTTCTACGAATTATGCGATCAATATGGAATCATGGTGATGGACGAAGCAAACCAAGAAACGCACGGAATTGGTGGTAAATTAAGCAATGATCCGCTTTGGACAAATGCTTATATGGAAAGAATGATTCGAATGGTCGAAAGAGATAAAAACCATCCCTCTGTTGTAATGTGGAGTTTAGGTAACGAAGGAGGAAAAGGCCCAAATCATGCTGCAATGTCAGGCTGGGTTCACGATTTCGACATTACCCGTCCAGTGCATTACGAACCAGCGCAAGGAAATGCAAAATTAGACGGTTATATCGATCCGCTTGATTCACGTTATCCAAAAACAATCGATCACGCGTATCGATTCGAAAATCCGCAGGATGATTCTTATGTCGATATGGTCAGCCGTTTTTATCCGGGCGTTTTCACACCTAAATTTTTAGTCGATCAAAAGAAAGATACAAGACCGATTATTTTCGTTGAATATTCGCATGCGATGGGAAATTCAGTTGGAAATTTAAAAGAATTATGGGATGAATTCCGTTCGCTTCCTAGAGTTATAGGAGGTTGTATTTGGGAATTTAAAGATCAGGGAATCGTGAAATTTGATTCGAGATCAGGTCAGAATTATTTTGCTCACGGAGGAGATTTTGGCGAAAAATACCATGATGGAAATTTCAATACCAAGGGAATTGTAGATTCTTACGGAAAACCAAAAGGCTCGATTTTTGAGAATAAATGGGTGTACCAGCCAGCGATTTCAACTTTAAACGGAAATCAATTAGAAATTAAAAATCGTCAGGCTGTTAAATCTTTGGAAGGATATATTCCTGTTTTAAAAGTGTTGGAAAACGGAAATGTAATTAAAACTCAGATTTTAAAACCATTTAAAATAGAAGCAGGACAATCGACAACTTTAGATATCAGTTCTTATCTTCCAAAAATGAAAGCTGATGCCGAATATATTTTAAATATAGAATTTCAGCTTTCAAAAGACGAGCTTTGGGCTTCAAAAGGTTACACTGTAGCGGAAGATCAGTTTGTGTTGAAAAAGAAAGAAACTTCAATTGATTTTAGAAATGAAAAAGATGCAGCTTATAAAACAACTGAAACAGATTTCGATTTCCAAGTTAAAGGAAAATCTTTTGAAGTAAAAATCAGCAAAGAAAATGGAGCTTTGACTTCGTATGTTTATAAAGGGGAAGAACAGGTTTTAGCCCCTTTACTGCCAAATTTTGTTAGACCTTTAACTGATAATGATAAAAGAGGATGGAAGTCTCAAAAATTATTAAAACAATGGTATAAAGCAAAACCAAAAGTTTTAAGTACAACAATGGGAATTGGAATTGATGGTACTGTAATTACAAGTGAATATGAAATTATAAAAGACAGTGCGAAAGTGCAAGTTGCTTATAAAATCAATGAGAATGGAGTTATAAAAGTAGATTACAGTTTAAAAGCCTCAGACAAACTGCCAAACATTCCAAAAATTGGAATGCAAATGGGAGTTAAAAGAAACTTCGACCAGATTTCATGGTACGGAAAAGGTGAACTAGAAAATTACAGCGACAGAAGTTTTGGTTCGTTTGTGGGGAAATATTCACTTCCAATTAATGATTTTATCGAACATTATCCAAAACCGCAAGAAAACGGAAACCGATGCGATGTAAGGTGGATGGCATTAAGTACTCCGCAGAAAAACAGCGGATTTTTAGTAGTAAACGATACCAAAGTTTTAAGTATGAGTGCATGGCCTTACACACAGGAAAACCTAAGCGCATCGGGACATACGTACGATTTGAAAGATCCAGGATTTTTGACCGTAAACATCGATTTAATTCAAATGGGAGTGGGAGGAAACGATAGTTGGACAATTATAGCACAGCCTTTAGAGCAATATCAGATTAAATCTGGAAATTATGAATACAGTTTTTATTTGACGCCTTTCAGCGGATGGAAGAATGAATTGGAAAGTAGCTTGAAGAAGTTTAAATATTAGTCAATTGATAATTAAAAATTAAGAATTAATAATTAAAAGAAATCTGCAAAATCAGCTAAATCTGCGAGAGTAAATTTTTCCCGCAGATTTTGCAGATTAGCCAGATTTGTAAAATTAATTAAAAATATAGTTTGTCATTTCGACGTGAGGAGAAATCTCCACGAGTAGCTCCGTAACGAGAATCCAATCTTTGTGGAGTTTCTTGCGAAGATTTCTCCTTACGTCGAAATGACAAAAAAGACGAAAAAAAAAGTAAAAAATCTGCCAAATTTGTTAAATCTGCGGGAAAAATTTGCTCTCGCAGATTTGGCAGATAAAGCAGATTATCAAAAAAAAACAATAAAATGTTTCAAAAAAAACATCTCTTTTTTATCCTGCTTCTCGCAAGTATCGTCTCTGCACAGGAAGTCCATAAAAAAGAAACCACTTTTCAGCCAACATTAGAATCCTCAAGACCTTGGGTGTATTGGTATTGGATGAAATCGGCGTATTCTAAAGCGGGAATTACAGCCGATTTAGAAGCGATGAAACAAGCTGGAATTGCAGGCGCTTATTTAATGACCATCAAAGGCCCAGCGAATCCGCCTTTGATAGATCCACCAGTTTTACAGTTGACACCTGAATTTTGGGATATGATTCATTGGGCTTTTAAAGAAGCCGATCGTTTAGGTTTGAAACTGGCTTTTCACGGAGCAGACGGATTTGCGGTTGCAGGTGGGCCGTGGATTACACCAGAAATGTCGATGCAGAAAGTAGTATGGTCAACAACTGAAATTTTAGGTGGAAAAAAAGTTGCGTCAAAATTGCCAATTCCAGCACACTACAAAGAATATTATAAAGACATTGCAACTTTTGCGATTCCGATAAAAGAATACCAAATTACTTCGCAGATGCAACTGCCAAAAGTAACGACATCCAATAACACCGATGCTTCGTTTTTGGCTGATCCTAAAAAAGATGAAAACTTCAAGTTTGCAGATGCAGGTTGGATTCAGTATGAATTTGCGCAGCCATTTACTTGTAAATCAATTGTAATCGAAACCAAAGGAAGAGATTTTCAGGCACAGCGACTGATTGTAGAAGTAAGTAATGATGGAGTTAATTTTAGATTCCACGAAAGACTCATTGCACCGCGCCACGGCTGGCAGGATATGGATTTCCCAAATACACATACTATTGCGCCTGTTAGAGCAAAATATTTCCGATTTGTGTACGATCCAAAAGGAACAGAACCTGGAGCAGAAGATTTGGATTTTGCGAAGTGGAAGCAAAACCTGAAAGTAAGTAAAATTACACTTTCGAATCAATCGCTGATTAATAATTACGAAGGAAAGTCAGGAGTCATCTGGCGTTTGACCCCACAGACAACTGAAAAAGAAATTCCAAATTCTGATGCATTCAAAAAATCAGAAATCATCAATATTTCCAATTTTGTTGATGCAGATGGAAATCTTAATTGGAAAGCACCGATAGGAAAATGGAAAATCATCCGAATGGGACATACTTCTACTGGGCATGAAAATGCTACTGGCGGAGCAGGAAAAGGATTGGAAGTAGACAAATTTAATCCGGAATTAATTCGTTTTCAATTGGATCATTGGTTTGGAGAAGCCGTTCGTTCTGCTGGCCCGGAACTGGCTTCAAAAGTGCTGGAAATCCTTCATTTTGACAGCTGGGAATGTGGAAGCCAAAACTGGTCTTCGGTTTTTCAGGCGGAATTTAAAAAGAGACGTGGCTACGATATTGTGGATTATTTGCCAGTAATGGCTGGAATTCCAGTAGAAAGTGCCGATTTTTCAGAGAAAGTTTTATATGATGTTAGAAAGACAATTGCCGATTTAGTTGCTGATAATTTCTACGGAACTGTCGCTCAAATTGCAAAAGAATATAACGTTAAGTTAAGTTCAGAAAATGTTGCGCCAACCATGATGAGCGACGCTTTGCTGCATTATAAATATGTTGATTATCCGGGTGGTGAATTTTGGCTGAAAAGCCCAACACATGACAAACCTTTTGATATGGTCGATGCCATTTCAGGGGGACATATTTATGGAAAAGATATTATTCAGGCAGAATCTTTTACGGCTTTGCGAATGGATTGGGACGAACATCCAGGAAATTTAAAAACAACAGCTGACCGTAATTATGCTCTAGGAATCAATCGTTTATTCTATCACGTTTTTGTGCATAATCCGTGGACCGATAGAAAACCGGGAATGACTTTAGACGATATCGGAACTTTTTTCCAAAGAGACCAAACTTGGTGGAAACCTGGAAAAGCTTGGTTTGATTATTGCCAAAGAGTACAGTTTCAATTGCAAAAAGGAAAACCTGTGATTGATTTGGCAGTTTTTATCGGCGAAGATTTCCCTTCTCGTTCTTTTGTTCCAGATCGTTTAGTTCCTTTTATTCCGAATGTGTTTGGAAAAGAAAGGTTAGAAAGTGAGAAAACCCGTTTAGAAAATGAAGGTCAGCCAACGGCAAAAATGCCAAAAGAAGTGACCTATTCTAAAAATATCACTGATTTATCACAATGGATTAATCCGCTAAACGGTTATCAATACGATTCTTTCAATGCTGATGTTTTGATCAATCGTGCGAAAGTTGTTAACGGAAAAATTTCATTTGAAGGCGGAATTGAATACGGAGCTTTATTTTTTCCCGGAAGTCATAAAATGGCACCCAACAAAATGTTGTCTTTAGCTTCTGCCGAAAAAATCCTGCAATTGCTAAAAGACGGAGCAACTATTTTTGTGGATGAAAAACCGAATCTTCAACCTGGAATTCATTTAGAAGCGGATCAAAAGAAATGGCAGAATATAATTGATGAAATTTGGAATAACGCCAATTCATCTTCATGGAAAATCGGAAAAGGAACGGTTGTCAAATTACCGTATTTAGGAAATGATTTTGCAGCAATTGGAATCACGCAGGATGTTTATTTTCCAAGTTTAAACAGAGCCGATTCAGAAACATTAGCGTGGACACATCGTAAATCGAATACTGAAGATATTTATTTCATTTCCAATCAAAAAGCGGAGAAACGTTCTTTTGAGGCGTCTTTCAGAATTTCAGGAAAAGTTCCACAATGGTACAATCCAGTTACAGATGAAACTTCGGCTTTAGCCAATTGGAAAATAGAAAACGGAAGAACAATTGTTTCAATAACTTTAGAAGCCAACGAATCTGGTTTTGTGATTTTTAAAGAAGGAACAAAAGAAGTTTTAGCAAAAGGAAAAATAGCTGAATTTGAAAAAGTTCAGGTTTTAGATGAAAATTGGGAATTGCAGTTTGATCCAGAATTCAAAGGTCCAAAAGAAGTTGTAAAAACTAATAAACTTTTTGATTGGAGTACTTCGGGAAATGATCAGATTAAATATTATTCTGGTACTGTGATTTATAAAAAAGAATTTGTTTGGAAAGGAAAAGATACCAATAAAATCTGGCTTGATTTAGGTGAAATTTCTAATATGGCAGAGATTTCCATTAATGGAAAGGACTGTGGAACGCTTTGGACTTTCCCTTTCAAAACAGATATTTCAAAAGCTTTACAAAAAGGAAAAAATTCAATAGAAATTAAAGTCACAAATACTTGGGCAAATAGATTAATCGGCGATCAAAAATTGCCAAAAGAAGAAAGATTGACGTGGACAACAGCGCCATTTCGATTAGAAGGAAATCCATTGTTGAAAGCAGGATTATTCGGACTGGTTACAATTTTACAGGAGAAATAAATATTAGCTACGAATTCACGAATTTTTTATTAATCTCATTTTATAAAAAATTCGTGAATTCGTGGCGAAAAAAAATAGAATATGAAAAAATCAATTATTGCATTATTAACGGTTTTAGTAAGTTTTCAAATCAATGCCAAAATCAAACTGCCGGCCTTATTCACCGACAATATGATGTTACAGCAAAAATCCAACGCACCAATTTGGGGCTGGGCAGAAAAGAACGCTACTGTCGTAATCAAAACTTCATGGGATTCTAAAACCTACAAAACAAAAGCAGATGCTTCTGGAAAATGGAAAACAGAATTACAAACTTCCTCTTTTGGCGGACCTTACACTATTGAAGTTTCAGAAGGAAGTGAAAAAGTAACCATCAAAAATGTTTTGTTGGGAGAAGTTTGGCTTTGTTCAGGACAGTCGAATATGGAAATGCCATTAAAAGGATTTCAGGGACAGCCTGTTAAAAACGGCAATGAAATTATTGTAAGGTCAAACAATAAAAATATTCGTTTAATTACAATTCCGCGTGCGACGGTTTTAGAACCTAAAGATGATTTCGAAGGAAAATGGGAAGAAGCTTCTCCAAAATCAACATCCAATTTTAGTGCAACGGCTTGGTATTTCGGATCGCTTTTACAGGAAGTTTTAAATGTTCCTGTCGGATTGATTCACGTCTCGTACGGAGGTTCAAGCATGGAAGCATGGATGAACAAAGAAATGCTGAAAGATTTTGCAAGTGCTAAAATTCCGACTACAAAAGAAGAATTAACAAAAGATCCAAATCGTGTTCCTACGACTTTGTTTAACGGAATGCTTTCACCTGTAATCGGTTACGGAATCAAAGGCTGTATTTGGTATCAGGGAGAATCAAATTACGAAAGAGCTTCTGAATACACCGCTTTAATGAAGAAAATGGTGGGCAGTTGGAGAGCCTTATGGAAACAGGGAGATTTTCCGTTTTATTTCGCTCAGATTGCGCCATTCAATTATGCTTCATTTCATCCAAAAGATTATCAGGGAAAATACAATTCGGCTTATTTGAGAGAAGCGCAGTTTAAAGCTTCGAAGGAAATTCCGAATTCGGCAATGGCGGTTTTAATGGACGTTGGAGAAGAAAACAACATTCATCCAATGGATAAAGAAAAAGGAGGAAACCGTTTGGCTTTTCAGGCTCTGGCAAGAACATACGGAATTGAAGGTTTTGAATTCGAAAGTCCGAAATACAAATCAATGGAAATTAAGGATGGTGCTGTAACCGTTTCTTTTGATGATGTTGCCAACGGAATAACATCGTATGATAAAGAAGTTTTAGGTTTCGAAATTGCAGGAGAAGACAAAGTTTTTTATCCGGCTAAAACTGCGGTTAGAAGAAAATCAGTGGTTCTGACTTCAGATAAAGTAAAAAATCCAGTTGCAATTCGTTATTTATGGAAAGACTTCGCTAAAGCGGAATTGTTTAGTGCTGGAGGTTTGCCGGTTTCTTCGTTTAGAACAGACGAATGGTAATTATGAGTTTTGAGTTATGAGTTATGAGTTTTGAGTTTTGGCGTCTAATTTGTCATTTCGACGAAGGAGAAATCTTCGCAAGTAGCTCCGCAAAGATTTGGACCAAGCATGATGATTTTTAAGGCAACTTAATTTATAACTCTCACAGATTTGGCAGATTTTGGAGATAAAAATAAATCTGCTCAATCTGCAAAATCTGCGAGAGAAAAATAAAAAATAAATAGCTACAAGGTTTTGAAAACCCTGCAGGAAAACGAAAAAATGAAATATATAAAATACATACTTTTCTTCACCACGCTTTGCCTCAAAGCTCAAATTCCTACGCTTGATAATTACAATCAAATCTGGACAACGCAAAGCAACAATTCATCAGAATCGATGCCTTTGGGAGGTGGGGATATTGGTATGAATGTTTGGGTGGAAAAAGGCGATTTGTATTTCTATTTTTCAAGAAGCGGAACTTTCGACGAACATAATACTTTATTGAAATTAGGAAGAGTAAAAGTGACGTTAAGTCCGAATCCGTTTGAAGGAAAAGATGGTTTTCGTCAGGAATTGAAACTGAAAGATGGATATGTTTTAGTTGGACAAAATAATACTAAAATCAAACTTTGGGTAGATGTTTTTAAACCGATTATTCATGTTGATTTAGAAAGTAAAAATCCCTTGAAAATGACGGCTTCTTATGAAAGCTGGCGTTATCAAAATCGTTATCCAAAAGGAAAAGAAAACAATGCCAATTCTTATAAATGGGCACCTCAAGGAGAACTTATTACGTACAAAGATTCTATTTTATTTGAAAATAACGGAATCAAATTTTACCACAGAAACAGGGAAAATACGGTTTTTGATGTAGTAGTAAAACAACAAAAAATGGAATCGGTTAAAGACCAAATGCTGAACCCGATTGCGAATCTGACTTTCGGCGGATTTATGACAGGGAATAATCTGAAGCCAGACGGAACGTATTTCGGAAAATATCAATCTACCGATTTCAAAGGTTTTAATTTATCAAGTATAAAACCTGCAAAAAAGCATTCGTTAGAAATATATTTAAACACAAATCAATCTGATTTTTCTACTTGGAATAATGGGTTGAAAAGTTTGATTTCTGCTAACAAAAACACCTCGAAACAAGCCGAAAAAAACACGATAAAATGGTGGAATGATTTCTGGAATCGCAGTTTTATTTTTACTCAAAAAAATCAATCGTTTGTTAAAGATTCGGTACATCAAATCGGACAGAATTATCAGTTGTTCCGATATATGCTTGGGTGCAATGCGTATGGAAAATATCCAACAAAATTTAACGGTGGACTTTTTACAGTTGACCCTGTTTTTACCAATAAAGATCTGAATTTTACACCCGATTTCAGAAATTGGGGAGGAGGAACCATGACGGCTCAAAACCAGCGTTTGGTTTATTTCCCCATGGTAAAAAGCGGTGATTTTGATATGATGAAATCACAATTGGACTATTACCTGAGCCTTCAAAAAAATGCTGAATTTCGATCTAAAGTGTATTGGAAACACAACGGGGCATCATTCACAGAACAATTGGAAAATTTCGGTCTTCCAAATCCTGCCGAATACGAATGGAAACGTCCTGTAGATTACGATCCCGGAATGGAATATAATGCGTGGCTCGAATATGAATGGGATACGGTTTTAGAATTCTGCCAAATGATGTTACAGCAGAAAGAATATGCTGGAGAAGATATTCAGAAATACAATTCATTTATAACCAGTTGTCTTCGTTTTTTTGATGAACATTATCAATATTTAGCAAAACAAAGAGGAAGAAAAGCCTTGGATGGAAACGGAAAATTAATTCTTTTTCCAGGTTCAGGAGCAGAAACGTATAAAATGGCGAATAATGCTAATAGTACCATTTCGGCTTTGCAGGTTATTACAGAAAGCCTTTTAAACCTTTCTGGAAATCAATTGTCAAAAGAAGCCTCAGAATATTTAAAAGCATTTCAAACTAGAATTCCGCCTTTGAATTTTGGGCAAATTGAAAACCATAAAGTTTTAGTTCCTGCAAAATCTTGGGAAAGAGTCAATAACTCTGAAGTTCCGCAATTATATCCCGTTTATCCGTGGGGAATTTACGGCATCGGAAAACCAGATTTGGAAACAGCTTTGAATACTTGGAAATACGATGCTGATGCTTTAAAATTTAGAAGTCACATTGGTTGGAAACAAGATAATATTTTCTCAGCTCGTTTGGGATTAACAGAGGAAGCGGCAAAATACAATACCATGAAAATGGCAAACTCAGAAAGACGTTTTCCAGCATTTTGGGGTCCGGGCTTTGACTGGGTTCCTGATCATAACTGGGGAGGTTCGGGAATGATTGGTATGCAGGAAATGCTTTTGCAGGAAGCAGACGGGAAAATTTACCTTTTTCCGGCATGGCCAAAAGAGTGGAACGTTCATTTTAAATTACATGCCAAACAAACTACTACGATTGAAGCCGAACTCCTAAATGGAGAATTGAAGGTTTTAAAAGTTATTCCAGAAGAAAGAAAAAAAGACATTATAAATCTGCTTGGAAAATCTGAAGCAGAGAAAACGAAATTAAACTAACTATTACTAACAAAAATGATTAAGAAATTAATAAGTGGTGCTCTTTTGTCCATACTTTTAACCACAAACGGACAAGCACAATCAGTTCAAAATACTGATAAACAAATTATAAAAGTCGATTTTGACTTTTTTCAAAGAAGATTAGAAGAAGTACATGATCCGAGTTATGATTCTTGGGTGATTAACGAAGGAAAAGAAGCCGAAAAATCATTTAACAATGTGTCATTTAAACTAAAAGGAAACTTCACTTCAAAATGGTACAAAGTCGGAATGAACGCTCCATTTTACAATAAACTAGGAAGCGACGGTTTGGTTACAGCCGAAAATTTAGAATTAAAAATCAGCGGATTGAAAGCTGGAAAACATACACTTTTGACGTTTCATAACGCTTTTGATGTCATTACGGGAAAAACATTTTCTCCGATAAAAATCTTCGTAAACGGAAAACTAGAGGAAACGGTAAATGCAAGTCAAAGGGCTAATGCTAAAGTTGATGCTTCGATGGCGTATATCACTTTTAATACTGAAAAAGGTAAAGATGTAATCGTCCGTTTTGAAATTGACCCGACCTCAAACCCTGATATCGTAAAACAGATCGTAATCAATGGTTTTGAATTGGATACGCCAAACTTAATGAATCAGGCGCGTACTCCAGAACCAAAAAATAGAGATGAACATGTTGAAGTAACCAAAAGTTTACTTTTAAAATGGGATGCTCCAAAAAATGTAGTGGCTCATAAAGTTTATTTTGGAACCGATAAGAATGCGGTAGAAAATGCAACAGAAGCTTCAAAAGAATTTAAGGGAAAACTGACTGAAAAGTCTTTTACGGTTTCTGATTTATACAGCGGCACAACGTATTACTGGAGAGTGGATGAAGTAGATAACAATGGAGAGGTTACTTTAGGAAATGTCTGGTCGTTTAAACCAGCCCAATTGGCTTTTCTGGGAGCTGAAGGTTATGGGCGTTATGCCGTTGGAGGACGAGGCGGAAAAGTAGTAGAAGTAACCAATTTAAATGATGATGGACCGGGAAGTTTACGCGATGCCATCAATCAGGAAATTGGACCTAGAACGATTGTTTTTAATGTTTCGGGGAATATAAAACTGGCTTCAAGATTGGTTGTAAATCAGCCTTATATTACCATTGCAGGACAAACCGCTCCTGGAGAAGGAATTACAATTAGCAGGGCGCCAATCGGATTAACAGGAAATGATGGTGTAATCCGATTTTTAAAGGTAAGAATTGGTGGCGGAACGACTTTTGACGGAATGGGATTAACGGGTGCCGATTATAGTATTATTGATCATTGCTCAATCAGCTGGACGATCGATGAATCGTTTAGTTCGCGTGGCGCGCATCATATTACATTGCAAAGAACTTTAATTTCGGAAGCTTTAAACGTGGCTGGCCATGATAAATATGAAGCAGGAAAAATGCATGGTTATGCTGCTACAATTGGCGGTGATATTGGTAGTTTTCATCACAATTTACTGGCTCATAATTACGGACGAAACTGGAGTATTGGCGGTGGTTTAAGCGGTGATGGATTTTATACAGGAAGATTAGATATCACTAATAACGTAGTTTACAACTGGGGAAAAAGAACAACTGACGGCGGTGCAAACGAGGTGAATTTTGTCAATAATTATTATAAGCCAGGTGCTTCGACAGGAATTTTTGTGGCGTTAAATGCACAGCACGAAGGCGTAGGGAAAGGTATGCAGCGTTATTATTTTGATGGAAATGTGATGCCAGGTTATTTTGACGAAAAATCTCAGGAGAAAGGGAGAAAATCTACTGTAACCAATAAAGAAAAAGTGGAATATGAGACTTTCGTAGACAAGCCATTTTTCCCTTCTCATGTAAATACACAATCTGCTAAAGGAGCTTATAAAAATGTGCTTTCAGATGTTGGGGCGAATCAGCCATTTTTTGACAAACACGATAATAGAATCATTGATGAAACTTTAAAAGGAACTTTCACTTACAAGGGCAGTAAAAGCGGTTTAGGAGGAATGATCGATAACGAACAAGATGCAGGTCGATGGCCAAATTTTGCGTCAGAAACTCGTCCAGCAGACTGGGATACCGATCATGACGGTTTGCCAAATTGGTGGGAAAAAGCTTTTGGGTTAAACGAAAATTCGAAAGCTGGAGATTTCTCAGATGCCAATCAAGATAATGACAAAGACGGATTTACTCAATTAGATAATTATTTAGACTGGCTGGCTCAGCCTCATTATTTTATCAATTTAAAAGATAAAAAGGTTTTAAATGCAGGAGATTATTTCAAAGGTTTTGAAAATAAACCTGTTTACACTTTTTCTGATGTTAAAAACGGAAAAGTAAGTTTAAAAGGAAAAGAAATTCAGTTTACAGCTTCAGATAAAGGTTTCGCTTCTTTCGTAGTAACGGTAAAAGATGCAGACGGAGATTCTATGAGCAGAACCATTAATTTCTTTGTTAAGTAAAGAGATTTCACGCAGATTTAGCTGATTTAGGCAGATCTGCGCAGATTTTATTTATAAAGAAAAATCAAAAAATAATCTGCTAAAATCTGTTGAATCTGCGTGAAAAAATAGACTGCAGAATAGAAGATTATAATAGATTAAAAAAGAAAAATAAATCAGCACAATCTGCTAAATCTGCGGGAAAAATTAATCTCCCGCAGATTTGGCAGATCTAGCAGATAAAATTAATATCAAAATGAAAAAGAATATCATTATCTCAAGTTTGTTTCTTTCAACCGTAATTTTTGCTCAGGACAAAGGTTTGGTTGCGAACTCACAAAGTCCGTATTCGAAATTACAAAGCGTAGGCTTACAAGATGTAAGATGGACAAACGGTTTTTGGAAAGAACAATTTGATGTAGAAACCAAAAATACCTTGCCGTACATGTGGGATTTGTATCATAGTGAAACATCTCATGCCTATAAAAACTTTGAGATTGCAGCAGGATTAAGCAAAGGAACTTTCAAAGGACCTTCGTTTCATGATGGTGATTTCTATAAGATTTTTGAAGGAATGGCAGCGACTTATGCTGTTACAAAAGATAAAAAACTCGATGCCGAAATGGATAAGGCTATTGCGCTTTTCGCGAAAGTACAGCGCAAAGACGGTTATATCCATACTCCAGTTTTAATTGACGAACGCTGGGGAACTTTAGGGCCAGAAGAAGTGAAAAAACAACTAGGTTTTGAGAAATACAATATGGGGCATCTAATGACTGCAGCCTGTATTCATTATCGCGCTACGGGAAAAACAAATTTCTTGAATATTGCCAAAGGTGTTGCCGATTTCTTGTACGATTTTTATAAAAAAGCTTCGCCAGAATTAGCGCGAAATGCGATCTGTCCATCCCATTATATGGGAATCGTCGAAATGTACAGAACGGTAAAAGATCCGAAATATTTAGAATTAGCTAATAATCTGATTGACATTCGCGGAACTACAAGCGACGGAACTGATGATAATCAGGATAGAGTACCGTTTAGACAGCAGACTACGGCAATGGGTCACGCGGTGAGAGCGAATTATCTGTATGCAGGAGTTGCTGATTTGTACGCAGAAACAGGAGAAAAGAAATTATTAAACAATCTAGAATCAATTTGGGATGATGTAACTTATCGTAAAATGTACATCACAGGAGGCTGCGGCTCTTTATATGATGGTGTTTCTCCAGACGGAACTTCTTATGATCCATCTGTCGTTCAGAAAATTCATCAGGCTTACGGAAGACCTTTTCAATTGCCAAATGCAACGGCTCACACAGAAACTTGTGCGAATATTGGAAACGTTTTATGGAACTGGAGAATGCTTCAAATTACAGGAGATGCTAAATATGCTGATATTGTAGAATTGGCACTTTACAACAGTGTACTTTCGGGAATGAATTTAGAAGGAGATAAATTCTTATACAACAATCCGTTGAATGTTTCTAACGATCTGCCGTTTCACCAAAGATGGGGAAATGTTCGTGAAGGGTATATCGCTTTATCCAACTGCTGTGCGCCAAACGTAACCAGAACCGTTGCCGAAGTTGGAAACTACGCTTATAATCTTTCAAAAGATGGTTTGTATGTGAATTTGTATGGAAGCAATACTTTGAATACAAAGACATTAAATGGAGAAACTTTAGAAATTGAACAGCAGACTAATTATCCTTGGGACGGAAAAGTAACTTTGAAAATTGTAAAAGCTCCGAAACATTTACAGAATTTCTTTTTAAGAATTCCAGGTTGGAGTCAGAATGCGGAAGTTTCGGTAAATAATTCAAAAATTACGGATAAAATCGTCTCTGGAACTTATCTGCAATTAAATCAAAAATGGAAAAAAGGAGATGTTATTGAATTGAATCTTCCAATGCCAGTGGAATTAATGGAAGCCAATCCTTTAGTAGAAGAAGTTAAAAATCAGGTTGCAGTAAAAAGAGGACCTTTAGTGTATTGTTTAGAATCAAATCAATTGCCAGCAAATTCAAGCGTAAACGATGTGATTTTAAATTTGAATTCTGATTTTAAAACTGATTTTACGGAATTGAAAAACAGAAAATTAGTTACCATTGAAGCGACTTCGAAAATTGCCTCTGATAATTCTTGGAATAAAACGCTTTATAAACCTATTTCAACAAAAGGCGGAAAATCGGTAACTGTAAAATTGATACCGTATTTTGCGTGGGGAAACAAAGGACAGGGAGAAATGACGGTTTGGATGTCGCATTAAGTTTTGTACGCAGATGAAACGGATTGCCCGTGACAAAACGCGGATTTAAACGGATTTTTAATTTATTGAAATACAATCATCTTTGTCAAAGTTTTAAACTTTGACAAAGATTTTTTGCAGTAACCATAAAGTTTGTTATTTCTCCTTCGTCGAAATGACAAAATAGACTGGAAAAAACAAAAACACATGAAATACATCCTAACCTTATTTTTAATAACAAAAATTTCCCTATTAGCTCAAACGCTCGATAACAAGTTAGCATTAACCGTTGCCCAAGATGGCTCAGGAGATTTCAAAACGATTCAAGAAGCGATAAATAATGTAAAAGACAATTCAGAAAAACGAGTTATAATAACTATAAGGCCCGGAAAATATGTGGAGAAATTGGAAATTCCGGTTTCTAAAACATTCATAACCTTAAAGGGAACAGACAGAAATAAAACCATAATTTCATTTGATGATTATTCTGGAAAACCACTTCGTGAACCAGATCCATCAGGTAAAAAAGAATTTGGAACATCAACTTCCTATTCTTTTTTAATTAAAGGAAATGACTGCACTCTTGAAAATCTTACTGTCGAAAATACTGCCGGTAGAGTAGGACAGGCGGTTGCACTACACATTAAAAGTGATAGAGTTATAGTGAAAAACTGCAATCTTTTGGGGAATCAGGATACGCTTTATTTATCAGAAGGAAATACCAGAACTTATTTTGAAAACTGTTTTATTAACGGAACAACCGATTTTATTTTTGGAGCCGCAACTGCTTACTTTTATAAATGTACTATCGAAAGTTTAATAAATTCTTATATCACAGCTGCTTCAACGCCCAAAGGACAAGCTTACGGTTTTGTTTTTGTAGATTGTAAATTAACTGCAAAAGACAAATCAGTAGATAAAGTGTTTTTAGGAAGACCTTGGAGACCTTATGCGCAAACTGTTTTCATTAATACAGATTTAGGTTCTCACATTATTCCCGAAGGCTGGAATGCTTGGATTGATTCGCGATTTCCTGATAAAGATAAAACAGCTTATTATGCTGAATATGGAAGTAAAGGTGCGAGTGCAAAAAGTATTTCGCAACGAGTGTCATGGTCTCATCAGCTAAAAAAAGAAGATATTCAAAAATACAGTAGAGATTCAGTTTTAAACAGTTGGAATCCGAATAAGTAAAATAATTTTTCAATAAAATAAAGTAAGCTCGCTAAATATAGGATTTGGCGGGCTTTTTCTATTTTTATTTTAAAATGAAAGAGCAGAAATTAGTCGTTTACATTTTGTTGGTCAGAATTTACGTTTAAAAAAATAGTCTTTTATTAAAAAATATTAATGTTTTTTTTGGAGTTGGGTGCAAGTGTCCTGTGGCTTATTTTGTAAGTTTTTTAAAGTAAAAAAAATATACTTTGAGTATTTTTCTCTATCGTTTTCGTAAAAAATCGTATTTTATAAGCTGTTATTTATCAGATGTTATCATGTTGAGTTTTGAAGAATATATACTATATGTTTATTTTTGATAACAATCTTATTGTTTTTTATTCAAAATGTGTTTGTATATTTTATTTTAAGCAAACAATTGTCTTAATTATTTTGGTTCGTCTATTTTTTCCATTCGTTTTTTATTAATATTGTTTTTTTTGAGTTATTTTTTTTGAAATAACATGATTAAAACAGGATAGAGCAGGACGGTAATAATGTGTCATCATCATATTTTTGGAATACTAAAATAAATGTGTTTTAGACATTTAATAAAATTAATTTAAGATTCCGTTAATAAAAATTTTATTAATAGCTGGGGCACATTAAACATGACTAACTAACATTAATAACCTAACCAAAAAAACATTTATGAAACAAGCACTTATAAAAAGATGTAGTTTTCTTTTGTTTACACTGATGAGTGTATTGAGTTATGCTCAAAGTAATCAAGTTACAGTAACTGGAGCTGTTACAGATAATGTATCAGGGCTTCTTCCAGGAGTAAACGTAACAGAGAAATCTACAAAGAATACAGTTACAACAGATTTTAATGGTAAGTATCAGATTAAAGTAAAACCAGGTGCTACTTTGGTATTTTCATTTATTGGAATGAAAAAATTAGAAATTCCAGTTAACGGCCGTGCAATAGTAGACGCAAAATTATCTGAAGATTCTAATGTACTGGATGATATTGTTGTTGTTGCATACGGTACACAGAAAAAAAATAATATTACGGGAGCTATTGCAACTTTAAAACCAGACGATTTTCAGGATTTACCTGTGTCAAATTTATCAGAGTCATTAAGAGGTTTGACTCCTGGTGTAAGCGTATCAGGAGGATCTACTCGTCCAGGCGATGCTGCATCTCTTCAGATACGTCAAACTTTTGGATTTTCAAAAGATGGTAACTCAAATATTCCATTAATCGTTATTGACGATATGGTACAGGTTGATCCACAGAACGGAAAACCTACTTTAGATACCTTTAATCAATTGGACCCTTCAGAAATTGAAAGTATAACAGTTTTAAAGGATGGTTCTGCAGCTATTTACGGATCAAGAGCCTCACAAGGAGCGGTTATAGTAAAGACAAAGAGAGGAAAATCAGGAAAAACAAAATTTACTTACTATAGCCAATATGCGATCAACGATGCTGTAAGCCATAGCAAAACAATGGATGCGTATGAGCATGGAATTTGGAAAAACCGTTTCTTAAATTCTAATTTGGAAGCTGATAAATCAAAATACTTTTCTGCAGCAGAGCTTGAGCAAATGAAAGGTTTAGATTATGATTGGCTTAAAAAGGCATGGAAACCTGCAATTCAGCAAAGACAGTCAATCTCTGCAAGTGGTGGTACTGAAAAAGCAACTTACTTTGCAGGTGTTACCTACTTTGATCAAGGTGCTAACTTAGGAGAGCAAGATTATAAAAAATGGAATTTTAGAACAGGAACGAATATTAAAATCTCTCAGGATTTAGAGTTTTCTGCTTCAGTTTCGGCTATTACAACAGACGTTAATAAATCGTTCTCTAAAGCTTCAGCAAACTTAAATGATAGCAGTTTTGGTTCGGCAGCAGGAGGTGAACAAGCAGATTATGCTTATTTATTGCACATGCCAAAATATATTCCGTGGGATACTACCGTAAATGGTAAAACCTATTGGATGTCTCCGTTTCCACGTACAGATCGTAACTTAGGAAGTGCGAACTCTAATACAACTATTGCAGGATGGAACTATTTTGCTGGCTTAGATGCTGGAAAACAGATAGAAGAGCAGTTTTCATATAATGTAAATTTATCTTTAGAATATAAAGTACCATTCTTAAAAGGTTTAAGTTTAAAAGGAAGCTTTGCAAGAAGCCAATCTAGCAATTACACAGAGCAATATCAATTGCCTTATGATTTAGCTAGAATAACAAATTATCAATTAGCTGATAATCACTTAGAAAATCCTAATTCTATATATGCTGTTGAAACGAATATTCGCGGATCAAGAGTTTATTATACTACAGATTTGGATAAATTAATTCAAGCTAACTTTTTTGCAACATACGCAAGAACATTTGGAAATCATAATGTATCAGCTATGTTTGGATATGAGCAATCAGAAGCATGGAACAAAAATGTTCGTTTAGCTTATGAAGGAACTTCAAAAGACTTTTTAGGCAATAGTACGACTGCTGGTCCTATTAGTACTAACTCACAAGCTGTAAAGGTGGAGTCAGGTACTCAGTCTTACTTAGGGCGTTTGAACTATAGTTTTAAAGACAAATATCTTGTTGAATTTATCTTTAGAAGTGATGCTTCTACAAAATTTGCTCCTCAAAATTACTGGGGATTCTTCCCAGGCGCGCAATTAGGTTGGGTTGTGTCTAAAGAAGATTGGTTTACTGATAATGTTTCTTGGATAAATAACTTGAAATTGCGTTATTCAATTGGAAAAACTGGTAAGGATAATATTGACTATTGGAGATGGTTACAATTTTATGAGCCATTGCCAGATAAAGGAGTTCAATTTGGATCGAATGGTGGTCTTTTAGGAGGTGGAATCACGCCACGTCCAAATCCAAATGAGAACGTACATTGGGACACTACTATCAAAAATAACTTTGGTATAGACGTATCTTTCTTGAAAAACAGATTGGCAGTTTCAGCAGATTTTTACTATGATAAATCTACAGATATGTTGATTGGATTGGCTGGAGAAGCTGGAACTCCGATTACTGTGGGAGGTGGTTTTGCAGAGGTTAATTATGCAGCTATCGATGCTTGGGGATCTGAATTTAGTTTAAACTGGAATGATAAGATAAAAGATAATTTCAGCTATAGTGTTGGAGTGAACTTTGGATTTTCAAATAACGAAGTTAAAAAATACCCAGATTTAGCAAGAACAGATGCAAATACTAATATAACAGAGGTTGGTTCTTCTACCTATTTTCCAACATATGGATTTAAAACTTGGAAAGGAACTTCAACAGGTGATGGTATTTTAAGAACAGACGAGGATGTTACAAACTATTGGAACTATTTGACAGAAAGAGCAACAGCGGTTGGAGGTGTTCCAACGTATATGGGAATCAATAACGTTACCGCAATGCGCAAAGGTATGTTGGCTTATGAAGATACAGCAGGTGTCTATAATGCTACAACCGGAACTCAAGCAGGTGCTGACGGAAGAATTATGAGAAACGAAGATTATGTTAAATTGGCAAACAATAGCAGAGTTTACGGTTTTACAACTAACTTAGGATTCAAGTATAAAACAGTTTATTTCAAAACTCAAATTCAAACTTCTTGGGGCGGTTACAGAGCTATCGATTTAGTAAAACAAGGGACTTCATCTGCTCATAATGACTGGGCACACGAATCTTTCTGGACAGATATGTATGATGCTACTGATAACCCTAATGGTAAATATCCGAACATGGCACAACAAGATTATATTTTTGCTCCATCTGATTTTTGGCAATTGGATACCTTTAGATGTGTAGTTAGAAATTTGACTGTAGGATTTGAACTTCCAAGAGAAGCAATGAAACAGATAAATATTCAAAAAGCTACTTTAGGTATAACAGGTAATAACCTTTGGGATTTGTATAACCCTTATCCAGATCATTATAGAAATATGTATGATGATTCAGCTTCTAGATATCCAACTCTTAGAACTTGGTCAATTAATTTGAATGTATCATTCTAATTTTAATTAAAAAACAATTATGAAAGCAAAATTTTCTACATATATTACAATGATACTTTTAATGGTATTAGGAGTTTCATGCAGTGATGACTTTTTAGAAGACAAAAAACAATATAAGTATTACGATGCAGAGTTTTTTCAAAGTGAAGAACGTGTCAACTGGTACGTAAACAATTTATATTACGATTTTTATGATGGTTATAAAACGCCTACAGCAGTAGTAGTTGGATCTTTTACCACTACTCAAACCACTTATACAGAAGAGATTGGTGGAATTTCTGCAATGATTAATCCAAATATCACTTTGGAGAATGCATCTGATGGATCAGGCTATTTCGGAAAAACATTAGTAGAAAATCCTTCTAATGATCCTTACAACAGAATTAGAGATATTAATGTAATGTTGGAGAGAATTGATGTAGACGGAGCCAACTTAAGTCAGACATTCCGTGATCAGATTAAAGGGCAAATGTATTACTTACGTGGAATTCAATATTTTGATTTAATGCGTACTTATGGTGGTGTTCCAATCGTAACAACAGTTCAGACGCCTTCTAAAGATGATCCATCTATCAAAATACCAAGAGCAACAGTTACAGAAGTAGTGAATCAAATTGTAGCAGATTTAGATCAAGCTGCAGCTTTATTGCCACGTACATGGCCTGCGAGTGACTATGGTCGTTTTACAAAAGGAGCAGCAATGGCTCAAAAATCACGTGTTTTATTAACTTACGCTAGTCCATTATTCAATAAAAATTGGGATTCGTCAACAGAACGTTGGGATGCAGCTTTAGCAGCTGGATTGGCAGCTGAAACAGAATTGTCTGCAGCAGGAAATAGCTTATACGGTTCGACAGCAAGAGATTGGGAAAGAATGTTTTATGTTAATGATAATGCATTTATTTCAGAGGCTATTGTTGTAAAGCTTTTAGCAAGCAGCACTACGGTTACTACGTCTTTGCAGTCTAATAACTCTTGGGAAAGATCAATCCGTTTGGCTAGCCAAGGTGGACAAGCAGGAGCAGGTGTTAAAGCTCCAAAAAGTATGATTGATTTATTTCCTATGGCAAGCGGAAAAAGACCAACTGCAGCGAATAATTATGATCCATTCTTATTTTTTAAAGATCGTGATCCACGTTTTTACAGAACATTTGCTTTCTCAGGAAGCTACTGGCCTTACAATAATAGCTTATCTACAGCTGCGGCGCCTACTGTTTGGGCATACCGCTGGTCAACGAATGCTACTACAGGTGTAGCCTTCAGTATGGGTAATGATGTGCCAAGCCCAGCTTTTATTCGTAAAATGTCAAGTCCTACAGTTAGTAATGCATCTAACTTCCAACTTTCTGGAACAGATATTATCGAATATCGTTTTGCAGAGTTAATATTGAATATTGCAGAATGTTATGCTGCAAGAGGGGATATCGGAAATGCAGTTAGTTATTTAGGTAGAATTCGTAAACGTGTGGGAATTCCTGCAACAGATAATTACGGAATTGGAACATTAGGAGACAAATATGCAGCTCTTGAAGCTTGTTTATATGAGCGCAGAGTGGAGTTAGCTTACGAAGGAAAACGTTTTTGGGATACTCAAAGATGGATGCTTTACAGCGACGATGCTGCAATTAACGACCAAACTAATGCTAAACTTGGTATTCCAGTTATAAATGGCACGCAGCGTATTGGTAATTATTTACACTACAAAAACGGAACTAGTCCAGCAGGTACAGATCCATTAGCTTCTGCTCGTGCTTCTATTTCTGTAGATCCAGATGCTGCAAACTTCCAAACTCAAATTAATGCTTTAGCTACGTTCTATACTAATAATTTCGAATTGCGTTCTCCTCCAACACCTATGGATAACGTTAGTGGTGTAGCCACTCCTATTTCTTGGAAATCAAATTATTATGTAATGGGACTTAATCAAAGTGCATTGGTGAGCAACCCATGGCTGACACAAACCATCGGATGGAAAGACGGCAATGGAGCTGCTGGAACATACAACTACCAAGATTAAATTTAAAAAAAAACAGAAATTACATATCAAGCTTTTCACCTGTATTTGTCAAAAAAATACAGGTGATTTGTTTAAAAAGAATTACCACAACTAGAAATTAACATGAAAAATTCCGCATTATTTATCGCATCTCTGCTTTTTTTAGGAAGCGCAAAATGTTTTGCTCAATATCCGAAGATAAGTCCAGAAGTTCAAGCTCAGGAAAAAGCAATTAAAGAAGAAGCGCAAAGACTTTCTGATGAAGCTTGGGCAAAAGCTTTAGTAGTTATTGAAGAAGAAGCAAAACATGGGAAACCTTATATTCCGTGGGCAGCAAGACCAACTGATTTACCTCAAGCTGAAATTCCAGCTTTCCCAGGTGCCGAAGGTGGCGGAATGTACACATTTGGAGGCCGTGGCGGAAAAGTATACACCGTTACAAGTTTGGAAGATCGTGGGTCTGGAACTTTGCGCGAAGCTTGCGAACAGGGAGGTGCAAGAATTGTGGTATTTAATGTTGCTGGAATTATCAGATTAAAAAGTCCGTTGATTATTCGTGCGCCATACATTACAATTGCAGGACAGACAGCTCCTGGTGATGGTATTTGTATAGCTGGAGAGTCAACTTGGATTGATACGCATGACGTAATTATCAGACACGTACGATTCCGTCGTGGAGAAACTTTCGTAGGACGCCGTGATGATGCAATTGGTGGAAATCCTGTCGGAAATATCATGATCGATCACGTTTCCGCAACTTGGGGATTAGATGAAAACATGTCAATTTACAGACATATGTACAATCCAGGGCCAGGTTATCCAGATATTAAAGTGGGAACGGTAAATATTACTATCCAAAATAGTTTATTCGGAGAAGCTTTGGATACTTACAATCATGCTTTTGGAAGTACTTTAGGAGGAGAAAACTGTTCTTTCATGAGAAATATGTGGGCCAACAATGCAGGAAGAAACCCTTCTATTGGATGGAACGGAATTTTCAATTTTGTAAATAATGTCGTTTTCAACTGGTATAACAGATCAACAGACGGTGGAGATTATACTGCAAATTACAACATCATTAACAACTTCTACAAACCAGGTCCTGTAACCGATTTGACACAGCCAATCAGCTACAGAATCTTAAAACCAGAATCAGGAAGAAGCAAATTGCCTTATATGGTTTTTGGTAGAGCTTATGTAAATGGAAACGTTATTAATGGAAACGAAAAAGTTACTAAAGATAACTGGGACGGCGGAATTCAGCTAGAAAATAAAAAAGGTGAGTTGATGACGTATGACGAGGCAAAAGAATACTTCGCCAAAATGAAAGTGAATAAACCCTTCCCAATGCCATGGTTCAACAAATTTATGACTGCTGAAGATGCTTATGAATTTGTTCTTAAAAATGTTGGAGCGACTCTTCCAATAAGAGATAAAGTAGATGAAAGAATTGTAAGAACTGTAAAAACTGGAGTTCCTGAATATGCAAAAGGATTAGAGAAAAAAACTTTCTACCAATTTGAACACAGACGTCTACCGATGGATTCTTATAAAAAAGGAATTATCACTGATATTTCGCAAGTGGGCGGCTATCCAGAATACAAAGGGAAACCGTATGTAGATACAGACAAAGACGGAATGCCTGATGCATGGGAGAAAAAATACGGTTTAAACCCGAACGACCCATCTGATGCGCAAGGAGATTTAAACGGAGACGGATACACTAATATCGAAGATTATATCAACGGTGTAAATCCTGCGATAAAAGTAGACTGGAAAGATTTGGCTAATAACAAAGAAACATTAGTTAGACCTTTATTAGATTTAAAATAAGAAAAACTGAAATAATTGTTTAACACATAGAAACATAGAATTTTAATATAAAAAAGGAAATAAAAGAAAATCTATGCTTCTATGTGTTTAAAAAAACAAAGACAATGGCACTAAATAAAATAAACGCAGGCTTGTTATCGCTGGTTTTTGCATTTTCAACTTTAAATGCGCAACAGCATTTAGATCCTGAATATGTAAAGGTTACCAACGAAAGAGCTGCGAAAATCGTTACCAAATTAGATTTGAAAAACGAAGCTAAAGAAAAAGCGGTTTCAAACATTATTGCACAACAATTCAGAGATTTAAGTGAAATTCAGGACGGAAGGGACGCTGAAATCAAAAAAGTAAAAGAAGACACCTCTTTAGCTAAAGAAGATCAAAACAAGAAAATTGATAAACTGAAAGCAAAAGCTGACGAGTCAATTGCCAAACTGCACAAATCTTATATCAAAAAATTAGGTAAAGAATTATCAGAAGAAAAAATTACTGAGGTTAAAGACGGAATGACGTATGGTGTTCTTCCAATCACAGTAGCGGGTTACAATGACATGCTTCCAAACTTAACAGCAGAACAAAAAGATTATATCTACAAAGCTTTAGTAGAAGCCAGAGAACATGCAATGGACGCAGGTTCTTCTAAAGAAAAACACGGCTGGTTTGGTAAGTACAAAGGAAGAATCAACAATTATTTATCAAAACAAGGTTACGATTTAAACAAAGAAAGTGCTGATTGGCACAAACGTATTGAAGAAAGAGAAAAGAATAAAGCAAAAGATTCTACTGCAAAAGAATAATCTCTGACACTTTACACCAAAAACTATTAACTAGACCACACAATACAATGCAAAATATTTTTCCCAACCGCACTTTAAAGAGAACCTTAATGGCTTTTTCATTTTGCTCGCTTGTTTCGTCGGCATATGCCCAATATCCCGTAATTCCAAAAGATGTTCAAGCAAAAGCCGATGCTATTTTAGCTGATGAAGAAAAAAGACTGAGCGAAATCTGGAATGCTAATCTGCATATAATCAAAGAAGAAGCAAAGCAAGGAAAACCTTATTTACCTTGGGCTTCATATCCAAAAGATTTTGTTCAGGCAGATATTCCTGCTTTCCCAGGTGCAGAAGGCGGTGGCGCATACACACAAGGCGGACGTGGCGGAAAAATATTTGTGGTAACGAGTTTAGAAGACAGCGGAAAAGGAACTTTCCGTGAAGCTTGCGAAGCAGTTGGAGCAAGAACAATCGTATTCAATGTTTCAGGAATAATTCAGTTGAAAAAAAGAATCAGCATGCGTGCGCCATATGTAACGATTGCTGGGCAAACGGCTCCTGGTGACGGAATCTGTATTGCAGGGGAAACTCTAGAAATCGATACACATGATGTTATCATCAGACACATGCGTTTTAGACGTGGCGCTACAGAAGTTACCAGAAGAGACGATGCATTAGGCGGAAATCCGATGGGAAATATTATCGTTGACCATTGTTCAGTAAGCTGGGGGCTTGACGAAAATATTTCTTTATACAGACATCAATTTGCAGCTAATGCAAAATCAAAATTGGAAAAACTGCCAGCTTGTAATATCACGATTCAAAACACCATTTCATCAGAAGGTTTAGATACGTACAATCATGCTTTCGGAAGTACAATTGGCGGATTAAATAGTACTTTTATGCGCAACTTATGGGCTGACAACATTTCTAGGAATGCTTCTATCGGAATGTATGGCGACTTTAATTTTGTGAATAACGTAGTATTCAATTGGTGGAACCGTACCTTAGATGGCGGTGATTATCGTTCGATGTTGAACATCATCAACAACTATTTTAAACCTGGGCCAATTACACCGCAGAACGAGCCTATTGCATATAGAATTGTAAAACCAGAATCTGGTTATATTGAACCAAAACAATACGGAAGAGCTTATGTTTCAGGAAACTTCATTGTAGGTTCACCTGAAGTTACAGCAGACAACTGGAATGGCGGCGTGCAGTTGGAAAATCTTCCAGAAGCAGAAACGGCAGCATTTTTAGCAGCAATCAAACAGCCAAAACCTTTTTCAATGCCAGCATTCAAAATTATGGGAGCTGAAGAAGCATACGAATATGTTTTAGCGAATGTTGGAGCCACAATACCAAAAAGAGATGCTGTCGATGAACGTGTTATCAAACAAGTTCGTACAGGAAAAATCGAAGTGAAAGACGGTTTAGAAAATAACATCGGAAAAGAATATATCAAAAGAAGATTACCAGCTGACTCTTATAAAAAAGGAATTATAACACATCCTGACCAAGTTGGCGGATATCCAACTTACAAAGGAAAAGCGTATAAAGATTCAGACAATGACGGAATTCCAGATGCATGGGAGAAAAAATACGGTTTAAATCCGAATGATGCTTCAGATGCTAATAAAGATGCAAATGGAGACGGATATACCAATATCGAAAAGTATTTTAACGGAATCGATCCAACCAGCAAAACAGATTGGACGAAAATCGAAAATAATACGGATACTTTGGCGAAATTAAAATCTTTATTGCAATAGAAAAATTAGAAAGACCTAACAGGTTTTTAAAACCTGTTAGGTCTCTTAAATGCAATATCCGCTTAGTTTGTCATTTCGACGATGGAGAAATCTTCGCAAGAAACTCCACAAAGTATATCAATCTTTTGCGATATAGCAACGAAGATTTCTCCTTCGTCGAAATGACAAGATTGGAGAAAATAGGATTTTATAAATTTATTGTTCTTTAAAAGGTTAATTTTAAGAATATAAAATCTAAACTCTGAAATTTAAAATAAGAAAAAGTGAATTTCAATCAATTACAAAATATAGTTTCTTCTTATAAAAACGCATTTTCATTAATGTGTATCACTCTTTTCATTAGCGGAAACATCACAGCCCAAAACACTTTCCCAGACATCGTTAAAAACAAAGAAGGAAAACTTTCTTTCACAACAGATAATCAAGGAAATCAAATTCCAGACTTTTCTTTTGCAGGATATAAAAACTCAGAATTTGCAATTCCGAATCTGGATAACAAAATTTTTGTTTCCCAGCAAGAAGAAGATGCAACTCAGAAAATCCAAAATGCAATTGATTATGTGAGTTCTCTAAAACCAGATAAATCAGGTTTTCGCGGAGCGGTTTTGTTAGATAAAGGAACTTTCAAAATCAGCGGAACATTATACATCAGAAAATCAGGAGTTGTTTTAAGAGGAAGCGGTAATAACGAAAACGGAACTGTACTTTTAGGAACGGGATTAGAAAGAGAAGCCTTAATTAGAATTTTAGGGGTAAACGATAAAGTGTATAAAGATTCATTTGAATTTGCAAATGCTTACACACCGCTTGGAGCTCAGAAAATCCAATTAAAAAACACAGCAAAATTAAAAGTTGGTGACGAAATCGAAATCAGTAAACCTTTAACGGATAATTTCATTAAAGAAGTAAACATGCAGGATTTCGGCGGAGAAACTTCTTGGATTGGCTGGAAAAAAGGAGATTGGACAACAACTTGGAATCGTGTCGTAACTAAAATAAACGGAAACGAAGTAACGGTAAACGCACCAATTACCATGTCTTTGGATGATGTTTTCGGAGTTTCAAAAGTAACCGTTTATTCATGGTCGGGAAGAATTGAAAATAGTGGAATTGAAAATATCTTAATAAAATCAACTTACAATGCTTCAAATTTAAAAGACGAAGAACACCGTTGGCAGGCAATAAGTATTGAAAACACTAGAAATGCTTGGGTGAAACAAGTGAATTTCAAACACTTTGCAGGCGGAGCTGTTACGGTTTTAAAAACAAGTCAGCAAATTACGGTTGAAGATTGTATTGCGACAGAGCCTATTTCGGAAATTGCTTCATTTAGAAGACATACTTTTTATACTGAAGGTCAGCAGACATTGTTCCAACGCTGTTATTCAGAATTTGGATATCATGATTTCGCTGTAGGCGGATTTGGAACAACAGGTCCAAATGCGTTTGTTCAGTGTGAATCGCATCTTCCATTTAATAACAGCGGAGCAATCGGAAGCTGGGCAACGGGAGTTTTATTTGACATTGCCAATATTGACGGAAAAGCATTAAGCTACAACAACAGAGAACAAGGCGGAAGAGGAGCTGGATGGACAGCAGCAAATTCTGTAATCTGGGAGTCTTCGGCATCAAAAGTAGAATGTTACAGTCCGCCAACAGCGCAAAATTGGGCTTTTGGAGTTTGGGGACAATTTGGAGGAAATGGACATTGGAAAGATGTAAACGGACATATCAGCCCAAGGAGTTTATTTTATGCGCAGTTAGAAGCCAGATTAGGAAAACTTCCGGTACAACCTTTTATTTATGATTTAGGTTCTGAGCCTTCATCAAGTCCAACAATTGAAGTAGCACAAGAACTGACTAAAAACTCAGCAACAACAGCAAAAAGTTTGCAAGAATGGATTGCAGAAGCTTCAAAAGCAAATCCGATAAACACAGAGAGCAAAGGTTTAAAAAATGCAAATGATTTAAAAGTTGCTCCAAATAAAACAGAAAAATCAACTTCTAAAGTGACAACAGAAAATGGTTGGCTAACTTTTGAAGGAAAAGTAATTGCAGGAAAACAAACCAACGTTGCATGGTGGAGAGGGGATTTAAGTGATGATTTCGTAAACAAATCTACACCACATATCACTCGTTTTGTTCCAGGAAGAACAGGAAACGGATTGACGGACAAAGTACAGGAAACAGTAGATTATTTGACTAAAAATAATATCGTTGCTTTAGAACATAATTATGGGTTATGGTATGACAGAAGAATGGACGATCACGAACGCGTTCGCAGAGTTGATGATGATGTTTGGCCTCCGTTTTACGAACAGCCTTTCGCCAGAAGCGGACAAGATTTCGCTTGGGATCATTTGAGTAAATACGATTTAACAAAATTCAATGATTGGTACTGGAGCCGTTTAGCACAGTTTGCAACGTTTGCAGAACCAAACGGACAATTGTTAATCAATCAGCAATATTTTCAGCACAATATTTTAGAAGCAGGAGCGCACTGGGCAAGTTCACCTTGGCGTTCTGCTAATAATATCAACAGCACAGGTTTTCCAGAACCACCGCCTTACGCAGGAGACAAACGTATTTTCATGGCGGAGCAGTTTTACGATATTACGAATGTTCAAAGAAGAAAATTACACGAAGGTTTCATTAGAAAATCATTCGAAAACTTTCAGGAAAACAGCAACGTAATTCAGTTAACAAGCGCCGAATATACAGGTCCACTTCATTTTATGGAATTTTGGTTAGACCAAGCTCAAAAATGGAAAGACGAAACGGGTAAAAAAGGCTTAATTGGTTTAAGCGCAACAAAAGACGTTCAAGACGCTATTTTAAAGGATGCTAAAAGAGTAAAAACAGTTGATGTAATCGACATTCGTTATTGGTATTACAAAGAAGACGGTTCGGCTTATGCACCGCAAGGAGGTGTAAATTTAGCGCCAAGACAGCACGCTAGAAAATTAAAAACCGGAAAAGAAACAGATAGCCAAGTGTATCGTGCCGTTCGTGAATACCGAGAAAAATATCCAGAAAAAGTCATTTTATATTCAACAGATGGCTCTTCAAGATTCGGATGGCCGGCTTTAATGGCGGGAGCTTCATTGCCAAATATCCCAAAAATTGAATTGCCTCAGTTTTATGCCGCTTTAAGCGAAATGACATTAGTTGACGGAAATACCTTTTCAGACAATCTTTGGAAACTGGAAAACAAAGGAAAAAGCTATCTTTTTTATCAGAAAAACGGCCAAGATATTACAATCGATTTATCAAACGAAAAAGGAACATTTGAAGTATTTGCAATCAATTCATCAACAGGAAATATAACCAAAAAAGCAAACGTCAGCGGAGGAAAGCAAGTCACAATTCCGCAAGCCGAAATAAAAGAAAAAGTGCTTTTTGTAGTAAGAAAGTAAAAGTTTCTTCGCCACGAATTCACGGATTATTTTTAAATAAATCTGCTTAATTTGCCAATCTGCGAGAGTAAAAAATTTTCACGCAGATTTAAAAAGATCAAAGCAGATTCAAAAGATTGTAAAAATTTAATCTGCGCAAATCAGCTAAAATCTGCGAAATCTGCGTGAAAGAAAAACACAAAGTGAATAAAAGTAATTCGTGAATTCGTGGCTATAAAAAAAATTAAAACAACATAAAATGAATCTGAAAATTAAATCTTTATGCGCCCTTTGTATAAGCTTTGTGTTTACAGCACAAAGCGGATTTTCGCAATCTGCTAAAACAAAAGCATCTCTGCCTGAAATCAAAGTATCTAAAAATCAGCATTATTTTGTTACCGAAAACGAAAAACCATTTTTCTGGCTAGGCGACACAGGCTGGTTGGCATTTGGAAAATTGGATAGAGCAGGAATTGAGAAATATTTTAAAGACAGAAAAGACAAAGGATTTAATGTAGTTCAGGTCATGGTTTTGCATAACATCAATGCCATTAACGTTTATGGCGCTTCGGCTTTAATCAACGAAGACGTTTCAAAACCGTTGATTACGGCTGGAAATGATTTCAAAGATGCGAAGCAATACGATTACTGGGATCATGTAGATTATACTTTAGACGTGGCTCAGAAAAACGGAATTTACTTAGCAATGGTTCCAGTTTGGGGAACCAACGTTTCAAAAGGAAATAAAGTAAGCAAAGAACAAGCAACAGAATATGCTCAATTCTTGGCTAATCGATATAAAAACAGAACCAACATAATTTGGTTAAACGGTGGAGACACACACGGAAACGAATTTCAGGATATTTGGAATGCCATCGGAAATACTTTAAAAACCAATAATCCAAACCAGTTAGTGACTTTCCACCCGTTTGGAAGAACCGATTCTTCAGAGAATTTTCATAATGCAAAATGGTTGGATTTCAATATGTTCCAATCTGGACATAGAAGATACGATCAGGATTCTGTAAAAACGAATTTCAAAGAAGACAATTACAAATTTGTTCTTAGAGATTTTGAATTAAAACCAGCAAAACCTACACTTGACGGAGAACCATCTTACGAAGGAATTCCACATGGTTTACACGATACTTTACAGCCAAAATGGACAGCAAATGACGTACGCCGTTACGGATATTGGTCGGTTTTATCAGGCGGAGCAGGTTATACCTACGGGCACAACGCCGTAATGCAGATGTTCAGAAAGGGCGATAAACCCGCCTATGGAAATAAAGAATTATGGACATCAGCCATCAATGCGCCAGGAGCAAAACAAATGGTTTACATCAAGAAATTAATGGAAGAATTTCCATTTTTAGAAGGAACTCCAGACGTTTCTTTAGTGGTGAATCAGGGAGAAAAATACGATTATATTCCAGCGATAAGAAGTGAGAAATATGCTTTGCTTTACACATACAACGGTAGAATAATAGAAGTAAAACTTGGAAAAATTGCCGGTGATAAATTCGAAGCAATTTGGTACAATCCAAGAAGCGGCAAGAAAATGAAAATCGGAATATTTGATAACAAAGAAGGAAGTCAAAACTTTCAACCAGAAGGTAAAAAAGAAGATGGCAATGACTGGGTTTTGATTTTGAAATCTATTTAAACGCAAAGTTTTGTCCTCCCGAGCGAAGTCGAAGGACCGCAAAGATTGGACATAAAGTTTGATATAGTATACGCACTTCGACTTCGCTAAGGGTGACAAAGAATGAGAATATAATACTCTCGCAGATTTTGCAGATAAAGCAGATAAAAAAAATCCATTTAATCTGTGGCAGAAAAAAAAATCTGAACAATCTGCTAAATCTGCGAGAGAACAAAAAAAACACAACTATGAAAAACATACTAATAATACTCTGCTTCATAACCGGATTAAACACCACTTTCGCAAACGACGGCTGGTACAACATCCTAAAGGAAGGCGGAAACAACAAAGGAATAAAATGCACCCAAGCGATTCAGAATGCAATTGAAAAAGCATCTAAAAGCGGTGGTGGAACTATCTTTTTCCCAGCTGGAGAATATTTAACCGGAGCTTTGACACTAAAAAGCAACATCACGATTCACTTAGATTCTGGAGCACTTTTAAAGTTTTCAGAGAACTTCGATGATTTTCTGCCTTACGTAGAAATGCGTTACGAAGGAATTGTAATGAAAAGTTTCCAACCTTTGTTTTATGCCAAAGACGTAGAAAATATCACCATCACAGGAAGAGGTGTAATCGACGGACAAGGTAAAGCTTGGTGGAATGAAGTATACCGAATTGAAACGGCAAAAGAACCGCTTCCTCCAACAAAATACCAAACCATGTGGGAAGAGCAAAACAAAGGCCTTTACACAGAACCATACTACAAAAGAACGGTTGATAAGAAATTTTTCAGACCTTCTTTTTTTCAAGCATATAACTGCAAAAACATTTTGATTGAAGGTGTTACTTTCAAAAATTCGCCTTTCTGGACGATTAACCCAGAGTTTTGTGATAATGTCAGAGTAACTGGAATTTCAATTTTTAATCCGCATTCACCAAATACAGACGGAATCAATCCTTCTTCTTGTACCAATGTTCACATTTCTGATTGTCATATCAGTGTTGGAGATGATTGTATTACTATTAAATCAGGAAGAGACGGCGACGGACGTAAATATGGAAAAGCAACAGAAAATGTAACGATCACAAACTGCACGATGTTAAGCGGTCACGGCGGAGTGGTTATTGGAAGCGAAATGTCAGGCGGAATCAAAAAAATCACGATTTCAAACTGTGTTTTTGACGGAACTGATCGCGGAATCCGTATCAAATCGGCTCGTGGGAGAGGTGGAGTTGTAGAAGATATTCGTGTGGATAATATTGTTATGAAAAATATCAAAGAAGAAGCAATTGTATTAAGTCTTTTCTATGATAAAGGTACCACAGTTGAGCCTATAACCGAGAAAACACCGATTTTCAGAAACATTCATATGAGTAACATCACGGCTTCAAACGTAAACAAAGCTGGACAGATTTTGGGAATTACTGAAATGCCAATTCAAAACATTACTTTCTCGAACATCAATATGGACGGAAAAGAAGGTTTTACCGTGAGTACAACAACAGATGTTGAATTTCATGATGTAAAAATAAACGCAACAGTTGGTTCTTCTTTCAAAATATCCGATTCTAAAAATGTGATTTTAGACAACATTGGTTCTTCAACAGCAATAAAAGGCGTTCCGGTTATTAAATTAGATAATGTTTCGAATGCGTTGATTAACAATAATTTTCCATTTAATCCAACCGATATTTTTATCGAAGCTGATGGAAAAGACAGCAAAAATATTTTCTTGAAAAGTAATGTGTTTAACAACGTAACAACAAAGATTAAAAAAGGAGCTTCTCTAGATAAAAAAGCAATTACAGAATAATAAAATTGTTGAGTCAACTTTGTCAAAGTTCGAAACTTTGACAAAATTGTAAACGGAACACAATATGAAAAAAATATTCATCATACTAACCCTTTCGCTTTTTGCGATATCTTACGCACAGAAAGAGAAAGAACTCTATCTTTTTACGTCGTTTAGGGAACCCGCAACAGAAGGCTTGTATCTCGCATACAGCGAAGACGGTTACAACTGGAAAGGACTAGAAGGGTCATTTTTAAAACCAGAGATAGGAGCAAGTAAAATCATGCGTGATCCATCAATTACAAAAGGAGTCGATGGAACCTATCACATGGTTTGGACAACCGATTGGAAAGGTGGAAATGGTTTTGGCTACGCAAGTTCGAAGGACTTAATTCATTGGTCAGAACAAAAATATATTCCGGTAATGAAAAATGAACCCGAAGTAGTAAACGTTTGGGCACCAGAGATTTTTTATGATGATGTAAAAAAGGAATATATCATTATTTGGGCATCGACAATTCCGTTCCGATTTGAAAAAGGGGTGGAGGACGAGAAAAACAACCACAGAATGTATTACGTAACGACTAAGGATTTCAAAACGTTTTCAGATACAAAATTGTATTACGACCCAGGTTTTAGCGTAATTGATTGTGTGATTGTCAAAAAAGGAAAGAAAGATTATGTTTTGGTTTTAAAAGATAACACAAGACCCATGCGAAACATAAAAGTAGCTTTCGGAAAATCGCCTTTAGGGCCTTTTCAAAAAAGTTCTGAACCTTTGACAGAATATTTATCAGAAGGGCCAACGGTGGTAAAAGTCGGTAAAAATTGGTTGTTGTATTATGACAATTACGGTTCAAAAAATTATAAAGCGTTAAGCACAACAGATTTTGTTCATTTTGAAGATGTTTCATCTAAAATAAGTCTTCCAGAAGGTCACAAACACGGAACGATTACAACAATCTCTGCAGACGTTTTAAAAGCATTAATTGATAGAAAATAAAAATCAGCTAAATCTGCAAAATCTGCGGGAGACAAAATTTACTCTCGCAGATTTTGCAGATCAAGCAGATAAAAAATATAAATTACAATGGTTACTTTCCAAAACATAAAAACCAACATCATTACAGCTACAGTTCTTTTGGCGTGTACGGCAGTAAACGCTCAAAACGACACAGTACGTTATGTTGGAAAAACACTTTCGAACATTGATTACCATCACGGGCAGTTAAGTCCTGCGGTTGGAGTTCATGCTACGCAAATCATGCGTGCAAGTCGTGAACATCCAGAAAAAGCAGATGGTTTCGGATGGACATACAACCACCAGCCAATGATGGCGTATTGGAATAATACTTTTTATCTGCACTATTTAAGTGATCCTTCTGGGGAACATATTCCGCCAAGCCAAACTTTATTGATGACATCTAAAGACGGTGTAACATGGACAAAACCAGAAGTGATTTTCCCAATTTATAGAATTCCTGACGGTTGGAAAAAAGAAGGTGTAGAAGGCGTTGCGAAAAATCTGGATGCGATTATGCACCAAAGAATGGGTTTTTATACCTCAAAAGACAAACGACTTTTTGCTTTGGCTTATTACGGAATTGCAATGGATGAAAAAGATGATCCAAACGACGGAAAAGGAATTGGTCGTGTAATTCGTGAAATCAAGAAAGACGGAAGTTTTGGCGAAATCTATTTCATCAGATACAATAAAACTTGGGATAAATCGAAATCAAAATTCCCTTTTTATACCGTATCAAAAGACAAAGGTTTGAAAAAAGCCTGCGAAGAAATTTTATCTGAACCACTAGTTTTACAGCAGTGGGTGGAAGAAGCCGATCGCGACGATGAACTGATTCCGTTGCAGAAACCTTACAAAGCATTTAGTTATTACCATTTGCCAAACGGAAATGTGGTGGGTTTATGGAAACATGCTTTAACTTCAATCAGTAGAGACGGCGGAAAATCGTGGGATTATATGCCATTGCGTGCGCCAGGATTTGTAAACAGCAATGCTAAAATCTGGGGACAAAAAACGTCTGATAATCGTTATGCAACCCTTTACAATCCATCAGAATATCGTTGGCCTTTGGCGATTTCAACTAGTGATGATGGACTGAATTATAAAGATTTATTGTTAGTTCACGGAGAAGTAAGTCCAATGCGTTACGGCGGAAACTACAAATCGGCAGGCCCTCAATACGTTCGTGGAATCACAGAGAAAAATGGAACTCCGCCAGACGGAAAAATCTGGGTTGGGTACAGTATGAACAAAGAAGATATTTGGGTGGCATCGATTCCAGTTCCAGTAACTTCAGTTGTGACAGAAAATGTGAATGACGTTTTCAATACTCTTCCTGACGGACAAGAATTGAAGTTATGGAATACTTACGATCTTTCTTGGGCATCAACCAAAATCGAAAAGAAAGCTGATGGTAAAAAATGGCTGACGTTAAGAGATCAGGATTATTTTGATTACTCACGTGCTGAAAGAATGATTCCTTTTGCTTCAAAAATGGAAGCTGTTTTCACCGTAAAACCAGAACAAAATAATCATGGTTTATTACAAATTGAATTTCAAAACAAACAAGGTTTGCCTTCAGTAAGATTGATTTTTGATTCGGATGGAGAATTAAAGGTAAAAAATGGTGCGCGTTTGAGTTCGGTTACAAAATACGAAGCAAACAAAGCATATACAATCACAGTTAAATTGGATGCTAAAAACCGTCAGTACACTATAAAAGTAAACGATGGAAAAGAATCAACAAAGATATTTTATGCGCCAACAGATGGTTTTGAACGAATTATGTTCCGCACGGGAGAGCAGAGACATAATCCAAATCCGGACACAGAGCCAGACACAGACGATTACGATGACCTTCCTCAAACTGGAAAATTGATCCAAGAAGCAGTATTCAATATCGAATCGTTGATTACTAAAAAGTTGTAAAAAGTTGAAATCGCCACGAATTCACGAATTATTTTTATAATCTATACGTAGTTTTTGTGATGAATTAATCGAATTAAACTTTCGGTTTAAATTAGAGAAATAAAACGCAAAGAATAATTAGAGAAAATTCGTGAATTCGTGGCGAAAAAAAAATATACAAAGTGAAGTTTTTTAAAAGCATATTATTATCTGTTTGTCTTTTAGTAACTATAGTTTCTAAAGGACAAATTCTACCTGTACGCCTAATAACAGAAATGGCAGAGAATCCATTAGCAGTTGTGGAGAATAAGCCGAGATTGGGTTGGCAGTTGGTTTCAAAAGAATCCAATGCATCGCAAATTGCCTATTTGATTTTAGTTGCCTCTTCTGAAGAAAAACTAAATAATGACGATGGAGATATTTGGAACACAGGAAGAGTAAATACCGATAAAAACCTGCATATTGTTTATAACGGAAAGCCATTAAAAAGCGAAACCAAATATTTTTGGAAAGTGAAAGTCTGGAATCAGGAAGGTAAAGTTTCAAAATGGAGTAAGAATGCTTCTTTTAGAACTGCTCCGTTAGAATCAGATTTAAATCCAACTTGGATCGGTGCGATTACAAAAGCAGACAGTCATTTGCCGGAAGGAAGAACCTATCATACGGCCACTTTCAATAGAGAAAAAAAGAATTCGTTTATCAATGCTTCCGATTCTTTGGCGCGTAGAAGTATTATGTTGCGTAAACCTTTTGAAGTAGAAAAAGCAGTCAAAGAAGCAGTTGTTTATATTTCAGGTTTAGGACATTACGAATTGACTATCAACGGAAAAAAAGTGGGCAACAGTCAATTTGCGCCACTTTGGACTGATTATGATAAAACGGTTAATTACAACGTTTACGAATTAAGCGCAAAAGATTTTCAAAAAGGTGATAACGTAATTGGCGTTTTGTTAGGAAACGGAATGTACAATACGCTTGCCGAAAGATATACCAAATTCTTCGTGAGTTTTGGTCCGCCGACTTTATTCTTCAAAATGAAAATCAAATACAATGATGGCTCGGAAGAAATTGTAAAATCAGATGGAACTTGGAAATACAGTAAAAGTCCGATTACCTACAACAGTATTTTTGGGGGAGAAGATTACAATGCTAACCTAGAACAAAAAGGCTGGGGAAATAAAGGTTTCAAAGATAGAGATTGGAAAAAAGTTGTCGTTCAAGAGGCCCCAAAAGGAGTTTTAAGACCACAAACTGCTCCGCCAGTTACAATTCAAAAACAATACGAAGTTAAAACGGTAAAAGAGCTCAAACCGAATTTCTATGTTTTTGATATGGGACAGAATCTTTCTGGATTTCCAACGATTAAAGTAAAGGGAAAAAGAGGACAGTCGATTCGTGTTTGGGTTGCAGAAGGATTAAATGAAGAAGGTACAATCGCGCAAGGAAGATCTGGAAAACCCTATTATTACGACTATACTTTAAAAGGTGATGGAATAGAAGAATGGACGCCAAAATTCAGTTATTATGGATATCAGTATGTTCAGATTGAAAACATTAATTATAAAGAAGATAAGAATAAGGAACTTCCAACTTTGGTTGATTTAAAATCAAATTTCATTTACAATTCGGCTGGAGAAGCGGGAAGTTTTGCCTGTTCGAATGAAATTTTCAACAAAACACACGAACTGATCAATAACTCGATAAAAAGTAATTTTCAAAGCGTTTTTACCGATTGTCCGCAACGTGAAAAGTTAGGCTGGCTGGAAGAAATTCAATTGAATGGCCCAGGTTTGATGTTCAATTATAATTTGCAGACTTTCTTTCCTGCAACGATGCAGAACATTTCTGATTCACAACGTGATAACGGTTTAATTCCGACGATTGTTCCAGAATATGTGATTTTCGGTGGCGATTTTACCGATTCTCCAGAATGGGGCGTAACAGGCGTGATTTTGCCTTGGATGTACTATGAATATTATGGAGATGTTTCACTATTAGAGAAATATTTTCCTGTAATGAAGAAGTATGTGGATTATTTAGGAACCAAAGCGACAAACAACATCGTTTCTCACGGATTAGGCGATTGGTACGATTACGGAACACATGCAGCTGGATATTCAAAAAATAGTCCTATTGCCCTTTCGGCGACTTCGCATTATTATTACGGAGCTTATTTGACGGCCAAAGCAGCTAAATTATTAGGCAAAACCGAAGATTTTGAAAAATACAATGCATTGGCTTCGGAGATTAAAACAGCTTTCAATAAGGAGTTTTTCAACGAAGAAACTAAACAATACGGAACCAATAGTCAGTTTAGCAATGCTGTTCCAATTTTTATGGACATTGTAGAACCGCAGTATAAAGAGGCAGTTATGCAGAATCTTTTAGCCGATATCAAAGAAAAAGGAGATCGTCTGACAACGGGAGATGTTGGAAATCGTTACTTATTCCAAACTCTAGCACAGAACGGCGAAAACGAAACCATGTTCAGAATGCACAATCATTACGATGCGCCGGGTTATGGTTTTCAGATTAAATTTGGCTTGACCACTTTAACCGAACAATGGGATCCGAGAAAAGGAAATTCGTGGAATCACTTTATGTTAGGACAAATCGAAGAATGGTTTTACCAAAGTTTAGCCGGAATCAAATCGGATCCTGACAAACCGGGTTTCAAACACTTTTTTATTCAGCCAGAAGTGGTTGGTGATATGACTTTTGCGAAAGCTGAATATCAATCGGTTTACGGAAAAATTGCTTCTTCTTGGGAGAAAAAAGACGGCAAATTTATTTTGAATGTTAGAATTCCTGTGAATACGGCAGCTACGATAAAACTTCCTGTTTCTAAAAGTTCTGAAATAAAAATTAATGATAAAAGGGCTAGAGCAAGTTTTAATGAAAAAGATAAAAAACAGATTTTAGAATTAGGTTCAGGAGTTTATACAATAGAATGTCAATTGTAATTATGAGTTATGAGTTATGAATTATGAATTGTAATTAAGCTCAAAAAAAAGAGAATCAATTGCCTCCAGCTTTAGCTGGAGGTTCAAAATAAGACAAGTGAAAGGGCTTTAGCCAAATGAATAAGTTAGGCTAAAGATAATTTAGAAATCAATTTGTTTTCCTCCAGCTAAAGCAGGAGGCAATTCAAAAAATGTGTTGAATTATATCAAAATGAAAAAAATAAAATACATCTTAATAGTTTCCATTTTTGCTTTGACATTTGCTCATGCGCAAAGTACTTCTGATACTAATTTTAGAAAACCGGTATCAGAAACGCTTAAAAAAATAGAGACGGTTTTTAACGTAACCATCAACGATGACAGAGGTTTATTAAAGGGAAAAGAACTCGACTATGCCGATTGGAGAATTGAACCGGGAAACCTGCCGCTTTCGCTGACCAATATTTTAGCACCGTTTGAATTGATGTATTTCAAACAGCCAGACGGAACCTACATCATTCGTAAATATGAAAACCATAAAGTTTCAGTAGATAAAGGAAAAGAACGCTTATTTTATTTAGAAAGTCTTTATTCAACTAAAGAAGAATGGGAAAAACGCAAAACGGAGTTAAAAGCTTGTATGATAACCTCATTTGGATTAGAAAAGGCTCCCCCAATGCCAAAATCTAAACCACTTTTAACTCCAAAAAGAATCTACAAAGACTATAGTGTCGAAAATATTGCTTTGGAAATCCTGCCTGGGGTTTATGCTACAGGATCGATTTACAAACCGTATCCGTTAAACAAAAAAGCAGCGGTTATTCTAACTCCTGACGGACATTTTGGTGACGGAAGATATAGAAAAGATGAGCAGTACAGATGTGCGATTATGGCAAAAATGGGTGCCATTGTTGTAGCTTACGACTTATTTGCGTGGGGAGAATCGTTATTGCAGTTTCCTGAAGAAACGCACAGAAACAGCATCGCATCTACCGTTCAGGTTTTGACTGGAATTCGTTTTCTGGATTATTTAGCAACGGTTAAAAATGCGGATATGTCAAGAGTTGGTGTTACTGGAGGCTCTGGCGGAGGTTCGCACACGATGTTTTTGGCAGCGATTGATGATAGAGTGAAAGTTTCGGCTCCGGTTGTAATGGTTTCATCACACTTTTCAGGCGGTTGTCCATGCGAAAGCGGACGCGGCATTCACTTATGCGGAAACGGAACTAATAACGCCGAAATTTCAGCAATGATGGCGCCAAAACCGCAATTGATTGTTTCGGATGGAAAAGATTGGACATTGGCGGTTCCAGAATTGGAATTTCCTTTTATCCAAAGAACGTATGAATTGTACGGAAAGAAAGATTTAGTAGAGAATGCCCATTTTGCCAAAGAAGGACATGATTTCGGAATTTCGAAACGTATGGCTTTGTATCCTTTTATGGCGAAATATTTAGATCTAGATTTGAATAAAGTGAAAAACGATAAAGGCGAAATTGACGAATCAACTTGTGTGATTGAACCAAAAGAAAAGTTGCTGGTTTTTGGAGATAAAGGCGAAAAACTGCCTAAAAATGCTCTGAAAGACATCAACAAATTATATGAAATATTCGGAGAAAAAAATCTGAAAGTTTACGAGAATAAAAAATAGATAGCCACGAATTACACTAATTGGCACGAATTATTTTTTTGCCACAGATTAAAGGATTTTCACTGATTAGAAAATCTGCTGAATCTGCTAAATCTGCGGGAAAAATTACTCTCGCAGATTTAGCAGATTATGGAGATAAAAAAATCTTTTTAATCTGTGGCTAAAACAAATTAGAGAAATTGAAATAAAAATTAAAAAAGAAATTAGTGCAATTCGTGTAATTCGTGGCGCTAAAAAAAATATACTATGAAGTTAAAACTTAAAATAACAGCAATCTGTCTTGGAATTTTTTCCATAACTGCAACAGCTCAAAACGACCTAAAATTATGGTACGATAAACCTGCGTCTATTTGGAACGAAGCTTTGCCTTTGGGCAACGGACGTTTAGGCGCAATGGTTTTTGGTGATCCAGCAGTGGAACGTTTGCAATTGAACGAAGAAACGATTTGGGCGGGTTCTCCAAACAGTAATGCGCATAAAAAATCAATTGAGGCTTTACCAAAAGTGAGACAGTTGATTTTCGAAGGAAAATTTGATGAAGCGCAGGATTTGGCTACCAAAGATATCATGTCGCAAACCAATGACGGCATGCCGTATCAGACTTTTGGAAGCGTTTATATTTCATTCAACGGACATCAAAAATATACCGATTATTATCGTGACTTAGACATCAGCAATGCTACGGCAAAAGTAAAATACAAAGTAAACGGAGTTGAATTTACAAGAGAAATTCTAACCGCATTTTCAGATCACGTCATTGTGGTGAAGCTTTCTGCGAGCAAACCAGGACAGATTACTTGTAACGTTTTCATGAACAGTCCGATTGATAAAACGGTAACTTCGACAGAAGGAAATCAGATTATACTTTCTGGAACGGGAACTAACTTTGAAAATGTAAAAGGAAAGGTAAAATTTCAAGGAAGACTTACTGCTAAAAACAAAGGAGGAGAAATTGACGCAAGCAATGGAGTGTTAAGCATCAACAAAGCCGATGAAGTAACTTTGTACATTTCAATTGCAACCAATTTTAAAAACTATCAGGACATTTCTGGAGATGAAATTGCGAAAAGTAAAGACTATCTAGCGAATGCGGAAACAAAAGATTTTGAAACCATAAAGAAAGCTCACGTTGAGTATTACCAAAAATTCTTCAACAGAGTTTCTTTAGATTTAGGTTCGAATGAATTGACTAAGGAGCCTACAAACGAAAGAATCCGAGATTTTTCGAAACAATTCGATCCGCAGTTAGCCTCTTTGTATTTCCAATTCGGACGTTATCTTTTAATTTCGAGTTCACAGCCCGGCGGACAGCCAGCCAATTTGCAAGGAATTTGGAACGATATGGTAACACCGCCTTGGGACAGTAAATATACGACCAACATCAATGCCGAAATGAATTACTGGCCGGCACAAGTAACCAATTTGCAGGAAATGCACGAACCGTTTCTTCAAATGGCAAAAGAATTAAGCGTAACAGGCGCAGAAACAGCCCGTATGATGTACAATGCAAGCGGATGGGTTTTGCATCATAACACTGATATCTGGCGTGTAACTGCTCCGGTAGATTCAGCGGCTTCGGGAATGTGGCCGACGGGTGGCGCTTGGGTTTGTCAGGATTTATGGGAAAGATATTTATATACAGGTGATAAAAAATATTTAGCAGAAATTTATCCAATCATGAAAGGAGCCGCCGATTTCTTTTTAGATTTCATGATTGTGGATCCGAATACTGGATATTTGGTGGTTGTTCCGTCAAGTTCTCCTGAAAACACACACACAGGAGGAACCGGAAAAGCAACAATCGCATCAGGAACCACAATGGACAATCAGTTGATTTTTGATTTGTTTACACATGTTATGGAAGCTTCTGCATTGGTTTCGCCGGATGCATCTTATGTGAAAAAAGTGAGCGAAGCTTTGGCTAAAATGCCTCCAATGAAAATTGGAAAACATAGTCAGTTACAAGAATGGCAGGACGATTGGGACAATCCGAAAGACAATCACAGACACGTTTCGCATTTATACGGATTATACCCAAGTAATCAGATTTCGCCAATAAAAACACCTGAATTATTTGAAGCAGCAAAACAATCCCTGATTTACAGAACAGACGAATCTACGGGCTGGTCAATGGGATGGAAAGTGAATCTATGGGCAAGATTGTTAGACGGAAATCACGCTTATAAATTGATTCAGGATCAATTACATTTGGTAACAGCAGATCAAAGAAAAGGTGGCGGAACGTATCCGAATATGTTAGATGCGCATCAGCCTTTCCAAATTGATGGAAATTTTGGTTGCACTGCTGGTTTTGCCGAAATGCTGATGCAGAGTCAGGAAGATGCGATTCATTTACTGCCTGCTTTGCCAACGGTTTGGAAAGACGGAAGCATAAAAGGTTTAGTAGCAAGAGGCGGTTTTGTAATCGATATGACTTGGAAGAACAATAAAGTTTCGGAGTTGAAAATCTATTCAAAAATTGGAGGAAACTGCCGATTGAAAGTGGAAAATACTTTAAAAGGTTCTTCGCTTAAAAAAGCAAAAGGGAAAAATACAAATCCGTTGTTTTATGATGTAGAAGTGAAGAAACCGATTATTTCGAACGAAGCAAAACTGGAGAAAGTAAAACTGCCAAATTACAATATTTACGATGTGAATATGAAAGCTGGGCAGACGTATGTTTTTACGGGGAATTAAAATAACATATCAAACCCGACAGGTTTCCGAAACCTGTCGGGTTTACATACAGTTTGTCATTTCGACGAAGGAGAAATCTTCTCAAGAAACTCTACAATCAAAATCGACAAACTTTGTTGAGCTGCTAACGAAGATTTCTCTTTCGTCGAAATGACAAGATTGAGTAAAAAAATAAAAGAAAAACTAATGTTACAACATTTCAAATATAAAATAATAACACTTTCAATATTAATCGCTTGTATAAACAGCGGTTGCAAATCTGGTGCAGGATCTTCACAATTAGGAAAATCGGCTATTTTAAAAGAAAAAAACTTCAAACATTATGTTGATTATTTTAACACGATGGAAGATGAAAATTTAAAATTTGCCATTCCGAATGACAGTGCTTGGGCTTGGATGGAAAAGAATATTCCGTTGTTTGAATGTCCGCAGCAGAATTTTGAGGAAATTTATTATTATCGATGGTGGACGGCTCGAAAACACATTAAAAAAACACCACTAGGTTTCGGGATTACAGAGTTTTTGGTAGACCGTTCATACGCCGATAAATACAATTTGATTGCTTGTGCTTTGGGACATCATATCAACGAATTCAGATGGGTTCATGATCCAAAATACATCGAGCAGGATGTGAAAATTTGGTACCGAGGAAATGATGGAAAACCAATGAATAAATTATATAAATTCAGCAGTTGGACAGCCGACGCTTTATACAATCGTTATTTAGTAAATAAAGATGAAAAATTCTTATTGGATTTGTACCCTGATATGGTTACAGACTATGCGGTTTGGGAAAAAGACCGTCAGCGCAAGGATGGTTTGTTTTGGCAGCATGACGTAAAAGACGGAATGGAAGAGTCTTTAAGCGGCGGACGAAAAGTTCAAAATGCAAGACCAACGATTAACAGTTATATGTATGGCAATGCAGTATCGATTTCTAAAATGGCTGCTATGAAAGGCGATAAAGAAACAGAAGCAAAATTCAAAGCTAAAGCTGATGAACTACAGCAGTTAGTAGAAACAAAATTGTGGAATCCTAAAAGTGAATTCTTTGAAACTTTAACACAAAAAGATACGCTGTCGCAAGTTCGCGAGGCCATAGGATTTATTCCGTGGTATTTTAATCTTCCTGAAAAAGGAAAAGGTTTTGAAAAAGCTTGGGAACAAATTAAAGACGAAAAAGGATTTTCGGCTCCGTTTGGTTTGACAACCGCAGAACGAAGAAGTCCGCGTTTTAGGACTCATGGAACAGGAACTTGTGAGTGGGATGGTGCCATCTGGCCTTTTGCAAGTTCACAGACGTTAACAGCTTTGGCGAATGTTCTCAATAATTATAATCAGGATTTTGTTGGTAAAACGGATTATTTCAAACAAATGGAATTGTACGTACAATCGCAGTATTACAGAGGAAAACCTTATATTGGAGAATATTTAGATGAGACTACGGGGTATTGGTTAATGGGCGATAGAGAAAGAAGCCGTTATTATAATCATTCGACTTTCAACGATTTAATGATTACAGGATTGGTTGGTTTACGCCCAAGAGAAGATGAAAAGATTGAAGTAAATCCTTTGATTCCGCAAGAAAAATGGGATTGGTTTTGTCTGGATAATGTTTTGTATCACGGCAATATTATTACCATTCTTTGGGATAAAACAGGAGAAAAATATAAAAAAGGAAAAGGATTTAGAATCTTTAAAAACGGGAAGGAAATTGCAGTTTCTGAGAAATTGGAGCGAGTTGTTTCTGAGTAAAACTTCAATGTTAACGGTTAGTTTGTCATTTCGACGCAAGGAGAAATCGCACACGCAAATCGACAAAGATTGGAGACATGGATTGTAGAAATTCTGGTGCGATTTCTCCTTCGTCGAAATGACAAAATGAACATAAAATTTACTCTCGCAGATTTTGCAGATTGAGCAGATTACTATTTTGCTATTTAAAAAATCTCCTAAATCTGCAAAATCTGCGAGAGACAAAAAAATCTAAAGCCAAAAGCTTAAAAATACAATCATGAAAAAGTTTTTTTTACATCTTACACTAATCATTTTGCTTTTTACCATTTCGGTGAAAGCCCAAAACAAAATAATTGTAAGTGACTTAAAATGCGAAATGCTGACCAATCCAGAAGGAATTGATGTTTTACAGCCAAGATTAAGCTGGAAAATAAAAGCAGATATTAATGATGTAAAACAAACGGCGTATCAAATTATTGCTTCTTCAAGTTTAGAGAAATTGAATGCTGGAAATGGTGATTTATGGGATAGCGGGAAAGTGCAAAGTGATGCCTCTATAAACGTAATTTACAACGGAAAAAAACTAAAAGACCGACAAGACGTTTACTGGAAAGTAACGGTTTTTACCAATAAAGGTGAAATTCAATCCAAAGAAAATGCTCATTTCAGTATCGGGATTTTGACTTATGCCGACTGGAAATCGACTCGATGGATTGGTTATGAAAAAACTTCAAAGGGAGATAGTATTTCCCAGTATTCGAGATTATCTGCTAGATATTTACGAAAAGAGATCGACTTAAAAAAGAAAGTCAAAAATGCCAAGGTCTATATCATGGGAATGGGCTTGTATGAGCTATACATTAACGGAAATAAAATTGGAGATCAGGTTTTAGCACCAGTTCCTACGGATTATACGAAGAATGTAAAATACAATGTTTTTGATGTGACTTCGCAGTTACAGGAAGGAAAAAATGCGTTAGGAACGATTTTAGGAAACGGACGTTTTTTTACCATGCGTCAGGATTATAAACCGTATAAAATCAAAACTTTTGGTTATCCGAAAATGGCTTTGCAGTTATTTGTAGAATATACGGATGGGAGCAAAGATGTGATTCGCACAGATGATACTTGGAAAATTACAACTGATGGACCAATCCTATCCAACAACGAATACGACGGAGAAGAATACGATGCCGGCAAAGAAATGAAAGGCTGGAATACGATTAATTTTGATGATAAAAAATGGCTTTCGGCAGAATACGTTCAGGAACCAGGCGGATTCTATGAAGGACAGATGTCGGCTAATATGAAAGTGAAGCGTGAAGTAAAACCGATTTCAATAAAACAAACGCCAAAAGGTACTTATATCTTGGATATGGGACAAAATATGGTGGGCTGGCTGCAATTGAAAGTGAAAGGAAATGCGGGAGATAGAATCACGATGAAGTTTGCTGAATCTTTACAACCAGATGGTTCGTTGTACATTGCCAATCTTCGTGATGCCAAAACAACTGATATTTATACTTTAAAAGGCGGAGGGGAAGAAGTTTGGGAACCTCGATTTGTTTTTCACGGATTCAGATTTGTAGAGATTTCAGGATTTAAAAGCAAACCCGCTTTAGAAAATTTTATTGGGAAAGTGGTTTATGATGATATTGCAACAATAGGAACTTTCGATTCTTCAAATCCGATAATGAATCAGATTTTTAAGAATGCTTGGTGGGGAATCAGCGGGAATTATAAAGGAATGCCAATCGATTGCCCGCAGAGAAATGAGCGTCAGCCTTGGTTGGGAGACAGAACAACAGGAGCTTACGGCGAAAGTTTTTTATTTGATAATCAGACTTTATACGCAAAATGGTTAGATGATATAAAATATTCGCAAACTCAGGATGGAGGATTGCCAGATGTAGCACCAGCTTTTTGGCGCTATTATGGTGATAATGTAACCTGGCCAGGAACTTATATCACAGTTGCCGATATGCTGTATCAGCAGTTTGGAGACAAAAAAGTAGTAGAAAAACAATATCCGTCGATGAAAAAATGGATGGATTACATGGAAGAAAATTATTTGGTCGATGATATTATGACCAAAGATAAATACGGCGATTGGTGTGTTCCGCCTGAATCTTTAGAATTAATCCGTTCAAAAGATCCTTCTCGTTTAACTGATGGAGAATTGATTTCAAGCGCGTTTTATTATCAGCTTTTAAATATCATGAGAAAGTTTGCTGTGATTGCCAATGCTCAAAATGATATCAAACATTATGATGAATTAGCTTCAAGAATTAAAAAAGCATTTAATGCCAAATATTTCAATGCATCAAAAAATAATTATGCTAATAATACAGTAACGGCTAATTTACTGCCTTTGACTTTCGGAATGGTTCCGAAGGAATTAGAGCAAAAAGTTTTTGAAAATCTGGTGTACGAAGTGGAAGTAACCAAAAACGGTCATGTCAGCACAGGCGTTATCGGAACACAGTTTTTAATGAGAACGTTGACTAATTTCGGTCGTGGCGATTTAGCTTTCAAATTGGCATCCAACAAAACCTATCCAAGTTGGGGTTATATGGTCGAAAATGGTGCAACTACGATTTGGGAACTTTGGAACGGAAACACGGCAGATCCGGCTATGAATTCGCAAAACCACGTGATGCTTTTGGGTGATTTATTGATTTGGTATTACGAAAATATGGCAGGAATCAAAAGCAATCCTGAAACTCCTGGTTTCAAGCAAATCATCATGAAACCAGATTTCAATGCGGGATTGACTTATGTAAATGCTTCTTACGAATCGGTTTACGGAACAATTAAAAGTGACTGGAAAAAAGATAAAAAAGGTCTGGTTTGGAATATTGCTATTCCAGCCAATACTTCTGCAATTATTTATCTTCCTACAAGCGAAGCTCCGGCTGTTTCTATTAATAAACAAAAGCTGGATAAAACTTCTTATACTTATTCTATAGAAAAAAATCAGATAGCAGTTACACTTTCGTCAGGAAATTTTGCGATTAACGTTAAATAAGCGGCATTTTTAATAATTCGGGACAGTACAGGATACATTGTTAATTTTTCAGTGTTATTTTTACACTTATTAAATATTTTTACCTAAAAAAATGCTAGGTATATATTTATAGCCAGAAAAAATAATTCATAATTTAAATTGATAATGAAGGTAACAAAATTAGCATTTGTCTTGTTTGGACTTTTCCTTTTAGGAAGTTGTAAATCGGCTTTAGAGAAAAAGACTTGGAAAGAAGGAATTTTAGTAGATCAGTTTGTTTACGATAAAGCGCCTTATCCGTCTTGTCATGCGATTACAATCGTCGAAGCTACAAATGGTGATTTAGTTGCTTCTTGGTTTGGAGGAACTCACGAAAGAAATCCTGATGTCTGCATTTATGTTGCCATCAAACCAAAAGGAAGCGATACTTGGAACGAGGGCATAAAAGTTGCCGATGGCGTCATGAAAGACGGACCAAGATTACCAACTTGGAATCCGGTGTTATATCAAATTCCGGGTGGCGATTTAATGTTATTCTACAAAATAGGTCCAAAACCATCAGAATGGTGGGGTGTAATCAGAACTTCATCTGATGGCGGAAAAACTTGGTCTGAGGCGCAAAAAATGCCTGATGGTTTCTTAGGGCCAATCAAAAATAAACCCGTTTTATTAAGCAACGGAACTTTATTGTGTCCGTCAAGTATCGAAGGTGATGGCTGGAGACTTCGTATGGAATCTACTCCAGATTTCGGAAAAACTTGGGTAATGGGCGATACGCTTTCAAGAGGAAAACAAAAAATCAATGCCATTCAGCCAAGTATTTTATTTCATAAAGACGGAAGCATTCAGGCTATCGGAAGAACTAGAAACAGAGCTATTTTTAGCACTTTCTCAAAAGACAACGGAAAAACTTGGTCAAATGTTGAGTTAATCGGACTACCAAATAACAACTCAGGAACTGATGCTGTAACTTTAAAAGACGGAAGACATTTACTAGTTTACAACCACGTTCTTCCTCCAGGAAAAGAAGCTAAAGGGCCACGAACGCCTTTAAACGTTTCGGTTTCAAAAGATGGAATTCACTGGAACGCAGCTTTGGTTTTAGAAGATTCAAAAATCAGCCAATACTCTTATCCATCGATCATTCAGAGTTCAGACGGAATGGTGCATATCGTTTATACTTGGAGAAGAGAAAAGCTGAAGTACGTAAAAGTTGATCCGAGTAAATTAGTGGCGCTTCCAATTAAAAACGGAATCTGGCCAGGCGAAGAAGGAAAAGTGGTGACAGCGGTAAAAGCGGAAGAAGAATAAATGAATTGAACCATTAAGAGATTAAGAAAGTTAAGTTGCTGTGTTTAATATATTTTTAAAGAACATTAAGCTTAACTTTCTTAATCTTCTAATGCAGAAATAATAAAAGTATTTAAGCTTAATTTCCTTAATATCTTAATGGTAAAACCAATTAACATGAAGCTAAATAAAAACTTAATTGTTGCAATACTTGTTCTTGTAGCATCAACATTCAACAGCTGTGCAACGGCTCAGTTTTCGAATAAAAAGCAGAAATATAAAGTGGCGGTTTGCGACTGGATGATTTTAAAAAGACAAAAACTAGGCGCTTTTGGTTTGGCTTCTGAAATAAAAGCGGACGGAATCGAACTGGATATGGGAGGTTTAGGAAATCGCCCGACTTTTGACAGCAAACTAGGCGATCCTGTAGAAAGACAAAAATTCTTAGATAAATCAAAAGAAACTGGAGTTGGAATCAGTTCGATAGCGATGTCTGGATTTTATGCACAATCATTTGCAACAAGAGAAATTACTCCAATGATAACAGATTGTATTCAGGCAATGAAAAACATGAAAGTAAAAGTGGCCTATCTTCCGTTAGGAACACAAACCGATTTGGTTAAAAATCCAGAACTACGTCCAGAAGTGATTAAAAGACTGCAATGGGCAGGAAAAGAAGTGGGGAAAATAGGAGGAGTTATCGCAATTGAAACTTCTTTGAGCGCGACAGACGAGAAAAAACTTTTAGACGAAATCGGTTCAAAATACATTAAAAGCTCTTTCAACTTTGCAAATGCTTTAGACAATAAAAGAGATATTTCTTCAGAATTAAAGATTTTAGGAAAGAAATATTTAGCGCAGATTCACGCTTCCAATACCGATCAATTTTGGTTAGAAAACGATCCTGCGATCGATATGCCAAAAATCAAACAAACTTTGGACGAAATGAAATGGAGCGGATGGCTGATTGTAGAGCGTTCTCGCGACGTGACACAAGTACACAATGTAAAAGCCAATTACGGAGCAAATGTGGCTTATTTGAAGAAGATTTTTCAGAATTAATTTTTTTTAGCCACAGATAAAATGATTAAAATGATTTTTTAATCTGTGGAAATCTTTTATCCCGATAGCTATCGGGAGTGGCAAAAGAATCAATATAAAATCTGCCAAATCTGCTGAATGTGCGAGAGATAATTTTTTCACGCAGATCTAGCAGATTATTTTAGAATGAATACCCAAAAACAGCATACCATGAAATATTTACAATTACTTTTTTTATGTCTTTACGTTTCTTTCGCGACAGCACAAAACATCACAATTGTTAGTGATGCCAATTCGCCTAGAGCAAAATTTGGAGCAGAGAAATTATCAGAAACGCTTACGTCAAAAGGTTTCAGCGTAACGTCTTCTGCTAAATTCAAAAAATCAAAAGATAATGTAATTGTAATAGGAGAAAAAGGAACCGATTTCTGGAAACAGAATGCCAAAAGTGCTAAAATCGACGATAGCAAATTATCGAAGAAAGAAGGTTTTCAGATTCGTACTCAGAACAATGTAATTTATGTTGAAGGAACAGATGCAAGCGGAACATTATATGGCGCATTAGAATTGGCAGACAGAATCAAAAATTCAGGTCAGCTTCCGTCAGAAATCAATATTGAAGACAGTCCGGAAATGGTTTTACGTGGCGCTTGTATCGGAATGCAGAAACCCGTTTATCTTCCAGGTCGCGATGTTTACGAATATCCGTATACACCAGAAACTTTTCCTTGGTTTTATGATAAAGCGCTTTGGATTAAATATTTAGATATGCTGGTAGAAAACCGCATGAATTCTTTGTATTTATGGAATGGACATCCATTTGCTTCATTAGTAAAATTGAAAGAATATCCGTTTGCGGTTGAAGTGAGCGATGAAGATTTCAAAAAGAACGAAGAAATCTATAAATTCTTGACGGTTGAAGCCAACAAACGTGGAATTTGGGTCATTCAGATGTTCTATAACATTCTTGTTTCTAAACCATTTGCAGAGCATTACAATATTAAAACACAAGATCGTTCTAGACCTATTACGCCATTATTGTCAGATTACACCAGAAAATCTATTGCCGCTTTTATCGAAAAATATCCAAATGTGGGTTTAATGGTTTGTTTGGGGGAAGCAATCAATACGGTTGATGACGACGTAGAATGGTTTACCAAAACGATTATTCCAGGTGTTCGCGATGGTTTGCAGGCATTAGGAAAAACAGAAGAACCTCCGATTATTTTACGCTCTCATGATACAGACGGACCTTTGGTAATGGAAAAATCGCTGCCATTATACAAGAATCTCTATACTGAAAGTAAATATACGGGTGAATCTTTAACGACTTACACTCCAGGCGGACCTTGGGGAGAAACGCACAAACAATTGAGCGCTCTAAAATCGATCCATATTGAGAATGTTCACATTTTAGCCAATTTGGAACCTTTCAGATACGGTTCGCCCGACTTCATTCAGAAAACGGTAAAAGCCATGCACAACATTCATGGAGCAAATGCACTGCATTTATATCCACAGGCATCCTATTGGGACTGGCCTTATTCAGCAGATAAAACAAAATCAGGCGAACGTTTATTAGAAATGGATCGCGACTGGATTTGGTATAAAGCTTGGGCAAGATATGCTTGGGACAGCAAAAGAGATAGAAACGAAGAAATTCAGTTTTGGGATAAAGACTTAGCGAAGAAATTCGGAACAAGTCAAGAAGCTGCCAATAACATTTTAAAAGCTTATGAAGAAACAGGAGAAATTGCTCCAAAAACACTTAGACGTTTCGGAATCACAGAAGGAAACAGACAGACTTTATTGCTAGGAATGTTCGAAAGCCAATTGGTGAATCCGTCAAAATGGAGAGTGTATCCTGGATTCCACGAATCTTGCGGGCCTGCGGGAGAATTGCTTTTGGAATATGCTAAAAAAGAATGGAACAAAGAACCGCATTCTGGCGAACTACCAACGCAGATTATTGCTGAAATTACAGAGCACGGAAGACTGGCTGTTGAAGCCATTGATAAAGCCGAAGCAAGTGTTACGAAAGACAAAGAAGAATTTGCACGTCTTAAAAATGATATTCATGCTTATAAAGCGTTTGCCGATTTCTTCTCAGAAAAAGTAAAAGCGGCATTATTGGTTTTAAGATACAGTTATTCCAACGATATTGCGGATTTAGATAAAGCTTTGCCTCATTTAGAAAAAAGCATCGAGTACTATGAATTACTGGTAAACTTGACAAAAGATACGTATTACTATGCCAACAGTATGCAGACTGCTCAACGCCGAATCCCAATTGGAGGAGACGACGGAAACAACAAAACGTGGGCTGAATTATTACCGCACTACGAACGAGAATTGGCTAATTTCAAGAGAAATTTAGAAAAGCTAAAAGCATCAAAAGATGGTAAAATTGAAACCAAAGAAGGAAAACCTTGGAAAACTGCTGATGTAACTTTTATCGACGAAAAACCGGGAAGTTATTTAGTAAAAACAGGAACAAAAGTATATGGAACAGATATTTCTGAATTAACGAAAATTGCTCCAGAGCTTCAAAATTTAAGAGGATGTTCGTTTGTAGAAAATGAGCAAAACGAAAAAGGAACGCATTTGAAGTTTAGAAATACAAAAGCTGTTAAATTAGTGGTGGGCTATTTCAATTCAGATCAAAAGAGATTTTTATTACCGCCGAGTTTGGAAACTGATGCTGCAGGAAATGCTCATGGCCAAGCCGAAGTTATTCTAGCAAGTGCCATGAATTTAAAAGAGCTTCCAAGAGTAAATATTCATACGTATACTTTCCAGCCAGGCGAGAATAAATTAGATTTAGGAAAAGGAAAGGTATTGATTTTAGGTTTTATCGACGCAGATCAAACCATAACACCACGTGATGTAGGCTATATCGATGCAGGAGAAAAAGCAGCTATTGACTGGTTGTTTTATTAAAGACAATGTTAAACCTAACAGGTTTTTAAAACCTATCAGGTTTATTCAGGAAGTATAAGCACAACTTGTCATCCCGAGAAACGAGGGATCTCTGCAAGAAGCTCGACAACAGTTTGTCGAAATTTCCTATGCGGAGCTACTTGCGGAGATTTCTCCTCATGTCGAATGACAAAAAAAGCGAGACAACTTCGTAGAAATAAAAACTTAAATTACCTTATATATCTTATATGGTTTAGAAAATATGAATAAAATAGTTTTTTTTATTTTTTGTTTTTTCTCAAGTTTTTGCTCTGTTTGGAGTCAGAGCAAAGATTCGGGGAAGTTTCGTAAAGAAATTTCGCTGAATTCATCTTGGGAGACCGTAATACTGGATAATCTTCCGCTGAAAGAAGAAGATTTTGTAGAAAATCCAAAAACTGGTTCCAATTGGCAAAAGGTTAGTGTGCCTCACAATTGGGATCAGTATTATGGTTTCAGAAGAACAAAACATGGAAATTTGCACGGTACTGCTTGGTACAAAAAAACATTAAAACTCGACAAAACTGCTGCTGGAAAAAGACTTTTTTTGTTTTTTGAAGGCGTTAGTTCTTACGGAACAGTTTGGGTAAACGGCAAAAAAGTGGGCGAGCACAAAGGTGGGCGAACCACTTTTACGCTTGATATTACCAAAGCTGTTTCTTTAGAAAAAGAAAATCAGATTCTGGTAAAAGCATCGCATCCTTCCTTTATTGCCGATTTGCCTTGGGTTTGCGGAGGCTGTTCGGGTGAATGGGGATTTTCAGAAGGTTCTCAGCCAATGGGAATTTTTAGGCCAGTCACTTTGGTCATTACAAACAATGTTAGAATTGAGCCTTTTGGCATTCATATTTGGAATGATAAATCGGTTTCAAAACAAAAAGCAATTCTTCATACAACTACAGAAGTCAAGAATTACAGTACTTCAGGCCGAAATTTGACTATCGAAAATATTCTTTTGGATGCTTCGGGAAAGAAAGTTGCTATTGCAAAAAGCGATAACAAAATCATTTCGGGAGAAACAAAAGAAATAGCACAGACACTTCCTGAGATTCAGAATCCGAAATTATGGTCACCATTCAGTCCGTATTTGTATAAATTGGTTACTTCGGTTTATGAAAACGGAAAGATAATCGATCAGTTGACAACTTCTTATGGAATCCGTTGGGTGAGCTGGCCAGTAAGTCGTGATGGAAAAGACAATCGTTTTTTCATTAATGACGAGCCTGTTTTTATAAACGGAGTTTGCGAATATGAACATTTGATTGGAAAAAGCCATTCGTTTTCAGATGAAATGATTCATTCCAGAATCGAACAAATCAAAGCGGGCGGATTTAATGCTTTTAGAGAAGCACACCAGCCTCATAATTTATTATATCAAAAAGAATTAGACGAAAACGGAATCTTATTCTGGAGTCAGTTTTCAGCACATATTTGGTACGATACGCCTGAGTTTAAAGAAAACTTTAAAACCTTATTGCGAGAATGGATTAAAGAACGCAGAAATAGTCCATCTGTCGTAATGTGGGGATTACAGAACGAAAGTACAATTCCAAAGGAATTTGCGGAAGAATGCACACAGATAATTCGTGAAATGGATCCGTTATCAGCTTCACAAAGAATTGTAACCACTTGTAACGGTGGAGAAGGAACCGATTGGAATGTCGTTCAAAATTGGTCAGGAACGTATGGCGGAGATCCTCTAAAATATCATTTGGAAATGACCACTCAATTGCTAAATGGTGAATACGGAGCATGGCGTTCTGCCGATTTGCATACAGAAGGCGAATTCGACCAAAAAGGAATTTTAAGCGAAAACCGTTTTTCTCAGCTAATGGAAATCAAAGTGCGAGAAGCTGAATCAGTTCGAGATAAAATTGCTGGTCAGTTCAACTGGCTTTTTGCTTCGCACGAAAATCCGGGACGTGTACAAAACGGAGAAGGTTTTAGAGATATTGATAAAGTTGGACCCGTAAATTACAAAGGGCTTTTTACGATTTGGGGCGAGCCTTTGGATGCGTTTTACATGTATCGAGCGAATTATGTTTCCAACAAAACGAATCCGATGGTTTATATCGTTTCGCATACTTGGCCAAGCCGTTGGGAAAAACCGGGAATCAAAAACGGAATCGATATTTACTCGAATTGCGACGAAGTAGAATTGTTCAACGATGTGAATAAAGTTTCACTTGGAAAACTTAAAAATCCAGGGATTGGACAGCATTTTCAATTTAATAATGTCAATGTTCAGTACAATGTTTTATATGCGGTTGGATATGTAAACGGAAAAGCTGTTGCAAAAGATTATATTGTTTTGAATAATCTGCCTAAAGCGCCAAATTTAGAATCTCTGGTTGCTGATAAAAATGATATTTTAAAACCCAATAAAAGTTACAATTATCTTTACCGAGTAAACTGTGGCGGCTCTGAATTGAGAGATAGTTCTGGAAATGTTTGGTCAGCAGATAGACACAAAAGCGGACAAAATACCTGGGGTTCGCTATCATGGACCGATAATTTTGAAAAATTGCCAGACTTTTTTGCAAGCCAAAGAAAAACTTTTGACCCAATAAATGGAACAAAAGATCAGGAATTATTTCAAAGTTTTAGATACGGAGTTGATAAACTGCGTTACGAATTTCCTGCGCCTGACGGAGAATATTTAGTAGAATTATACTTTACAGAGCCGTGGTACGGAACTGGTGGCGGAATGGGCTGCAAAGGCTGGCGTTTGTTTGATGTAGCAATCAACAATAATGTAGTTTTAAAAGATTTTGATATTTGGGCAGAAGTTGGACACGACAATGCCTTGAAGAAAACATTCGTTGTAAAAAGCGTTAACGGAAAAATTGTGATTTCGTTTCCAAATGTAAAAGCTTCACAAGTGATAATTTCTGCGATTGCTATTGCTACGAAAGATAAAAATGTTAAACCTGTTAAACCTGTTACAGAATCTCCAAGCAATATTCAAAATGTGAGTTTAGATGCTAAAGATTTTAAAATTGCGTCTTGGTTAGATATTAATTCGAAGCAATATGCTGATTCAGAAGTGAGTTTTACCGAATTGCCTGCAGAAGTTTTTGGCGCGGATTATTTACAGTTTTCAGTTAATTCAAAAAATAAAGGTTCATTTACTGCAAAAGAAGAATCGACGATTTATGTTTTAGTTGACGATAAATCGCAAACATTAAACGGGCTTTCGGATTATACAAAAATTGAAGAAAAAGCGAAAAACAGCAACGGAATTTCATTTGATGTTTTTACTAAAAAAGTAAATAAAGGCGAGAAGGTTCTTTTTTATAATGGAGAAACAATCTCTACCATTGTGGTCGTTCCAACTTACGATATGGGCGAGAAAGACGATTCAAGACCTGTCGTAATCATCGAAGCTGAAAAGACAAAAACGACCGGAGACGGAATCGAAAAAGGAAATTTCAAAAAAGCTGATTATGTCGAATTCACAAAAAAGACCAATAATAGCATCGAGTTTGAAGTAAAACCTGGCGTGGCAGGAATCTATTTAATGCGTTTCCGTTTTATGAATCGGAATGAAGTGCCGATGAAAGTGAAATTCAAAATGGAAGATGCCTACGGAATTTTAATGCGAAATGATACTATTGAATTTTTCCCTTCGCCTGAAAAATGGAAGATTTTGAATACAACATCAGGAGGTTATATCAATGCGGGAACTTATAAAATTACTTTAGAAGGAGATGATTTGAAAGGATTGATGTTGGATAATTTTGAGTTTCAATAACTGGTTATTTGCCACGAAGGCGCAAAGACGCAAAGGTTTTTATTGTAGAGACGCACTACAGTGCGTCTAAACTCCACTTGTCCATCCAGTTTGTCATTTCGAGGAACGAGAAATCACACTCGGGATTCTACAAAGATTGGAAATAACTGTACGGAGTTTCTAGTGTGATTTCTCCCTTCGGTCGAAATGACAAAACGATGAAAAATACGATTAGAATAAAAAACATATTTATGATAAAACATAAAAACATATTTCAAAAAATTACAATTGCCTTATTGTTTTCGGTATCCATTTTTGGACAAAAACAAGCCAGAATTATCGAAGACTTCAACAAAAACTGGAACTTCAAATTAGGGGATTATCCAGAAGCCATAAATGCAAATTTCAATACTTCCGATTGGAGAACGCTTCAATTACCGCACGATTGGAGTATTGAAGGCACTTTTGACAAGGAAGCTAAAACCAAACAAGCACAAGGTTTTTTGCCGGCAGGAAAAGGTTGGTATCGTAAAACTTTTACTATTCCGGCGAGTTGGAAAAGCAAAACGATTTCTATTGAATTTGACGGTGTTTTTAAGAATAGTGAAGTATTCATAAATGGTAAATCATTGGGAGTTCGCCCAAATGGATATATTTCTTTTGGCTATGATTTGTCTCCGTATTTAAATTATGGACAAGCCAATACTATAGCTGTCAAAGTTGATAATGATGCTCAACCAAACTCAAGATGGTATACAGGTTCTGGAATTTATAGAAATGTGCGTTTAGTTGCGAGTGAAAAACTGCATGTAGGGAAGTGGGGAACTTTTGTAACTACTCCAGAAGTTTCAGCCGAAAAATCAAAAATACATTTAGAAGTTACCATTGATAATGATAATGTTGCTACAAAAGAATTTAAATTGGTTACTTCGATTGTGAATGCAGAAAATAAAGAAGTTGCTAATTTTACTTCAACAGAAAAAATCGGAGCTAAAACATCAGAAAAAAAGATACATAATCTAGAAGTAAAACAGCCAAAATTATGGAGTCCAGAAAATCCGTATTTGTATAAAGTCATTACAAAAATCTACGAAAAATCGAAGCTGGTTGACAATTATGAGACGCCGCTTGGATTTAGATTTTTTAATTTCGACTCAGAAAAAGGATTTTCATTAAATGGAGTTCCAACCAAAATATTAGGAGTTTGTCTGCACCATGATAACGGTGCTTTGGGGGCTGTAGAGAATATTCATGCCGTTAGAAGAAAACTGACTTTGATGAAAGAAATGGGAGCTAATGCCATTAGAATGTCTCATAATCCGCATTCTTTGGAAATGATGCAATTATGCGACGAAATGGGATTTATTGTTCAGGATGAAGCTTTTGACGTTTGGAAAAAGAAAAAAGTAACGAACGATTACCATAAAGATTGGGATGCTTGGCATAAACAAGATTTGGAAGATTTTATCAAAAGAGACCGTAATCATCCGTCGGTTATGATGTGGAGTATTGGGAACGAAATCAGAGAACAATTTGATTCGACTGGAATTGCAATTACTAGAGAATTGGCTAAAATCGTAAAATCATTGGACACAACCCGTCCTGTAACTTCGGCTTTGACAGAGAATGTAATTGAGAAAAACTTTATTTATCAATCTGGAGCTTTAGATCTTTTAGGTTTCAATTACAAACATGAAGATTACAAAGATTTCCCAACGAAATTTAAAGGACAAAAAATCTTGGCTTCAGAAAGTGTTTCGGCTCTAGAAACTCGAGGGCATTACGACCAATCGGATTTTATAAAAGCTTGGCCTACCAAACATGGTGCTCCATTTGATGGAAATGCAGATTGGACGGTTTCGGCGTACGATCAGGTGAAATCATATTGGGGCGCAACGCACGAAGAAAACTGGAAGACGATTAAAAGTCAGGATTTTATGGCGGGAACGTTTATTTGGACGGGGTTTGATTACATTGGCGAACCAGATCCATATCCATATCCTGCGAGAAGTTCTTACTTCGGAATTGTAGATTTAGCCGGACTTCCAAAAGATGTGTATTATATGTACCAAAGCGAATGGTCGAACAAAACCGTTCTGCATATTTTACCGCATTGGAACTGGACAAAAGATCAGGAAATCAACGTTTGGGTGTATTACAATAATGCCGATGAAGTAGAATTATTTTTAAATGGAAAATCGCTTGGCAAAAAATCAAAACAAAATGATGATCTGCATATTTCATGGAAAGTGAAGTTTGAGCCTGGGACATTAAAGGCCGTTTCTAGAAAGAACGGAAAGGTAGTTTTAGAAAAAGAAATCCACACTGCTGGAGAAGCTTCTAAAATTGATTTAAAAGCAGAAAAAAATTCAATTAAAAATGATACTTACGATTTGGTTTATGTAACTGTTTCAATGTTAGATAAAGATGGAAATCTGGTTCCAAATGCTATGGATTTAATCAATTTTGAAGTAACAGGCGGAGGAAAATTGGTTGGAGTTGATAATGGTTATCAGGCCAATTTAGAGTCGTTTAAAGCGAATTCTTGTAAATTGTTTAATGGGAAATGTGTTGTGATTATTCAATCTAATGGGAAGAAGGAGAATATTCAGTTGAAAGCAAAAACTGCTGGATTAGAGGCTTCAACCATCAAAGTTAAAGTGAATTAAACTCGCATCCCGATAGCTATCGGGAGCGGAGGCGCAAAGAATTTTAAACCATAAAGTTATATAAGTCAATTAAGTCAAAATTTAAAATAGCTTACATAACTATATGGTTTATTTTTTTTATTAAACTTTGCGTCCTAACTCTCTATAGCTATCGGGATTACGAGATTCTTTATACATTTATAAAAAAATAAAATGACACCAATCTTCTTTCCAAATAAATCAGAATTTAGAAAATGGCTTGAGAAAAACCATCAGAAAGAAAAAGAGCTTTTGGTTGGTTTTTATAAAGTGACAAGTGGAAAACCTTCTATGACTTGGTCGGAATCTGTAGATCAGGCGCTTTGTTTTGGCTGGATTGATGGTGTTCGCAAATCTATTGACAAGGATAGTTATACAATTCGTTTTACCCCGAGAAAATCCTCCAGTATTTGGAGTGCGATTAATATCCAAAAAATGGAAGATCTGACTAAAGCGGGTTTGATGACTGATGCAGGTTTGAAAGCTTTTAGTTTTAGAACTGAAAATAAATCCAAAATCTATTCTCACGAAAAAGAACCCGTTCCACTTTTGGAATCATATGAGGAGGAATTTAAAAGCAACAAAATTGCATGGGAGTTTTTTGAGAAACAAGCTCCTTCATACAAGAAAGTGATGATTCATTGGATTATGAGTGCCAAACAAGAAAAAACACAACTGTCAAGACTTGAAAAAACTATTTTGGAAAGCGAAAAACAAAAAAGGGTCATGTAAATCTTTAGAATAAAATTGCTTACCTTAGTAAGCTGACTTTGAATAATATGGAAAAAGAAAATACCACAACAATTAAAGGGGAAATTTTGCTGGGTATTATTTTTGCCCTCGAATTGTACGCCTTGCCCATGCAGTTTTATTTATTGTTACAAGGTGATGGATTTACCTTTTTTAGCGCTGCAGTCCGCTTTTTTAGTTTCTTTACCATTACAACAAATTGTATAGTTTTCATTTGCACTGCCATGCTGCTGTTTGGCGGAAAAAACGCTATGAATGCTTTTTTTCGAAAATGTACAACCATTACTGCAATCACAGTTTATATTTTGATTGTTGGAATCGTGTTTAATCTCCTTCTGCGCTCCATTGTTGATTTACAAGGGCACCATAGTATAGTTAGTGAAATCTTTCATGTTGTTGTTCCCATTTTATTTTTCTTTTATTGGCTTTTTTTCGTTAGCCCAGAAAAAATATCATTTAAAACCATTTGGTTTTGGCTTTTATACCCTATTATTTACATGATTTATACCGTATTTCATGGTTTTATATCCAACTTTTATCCTTATCCTTTTATTGATGTAACAAAATTAGGATTACAAACTGCGCTTACAAATGGGGTTTTTGTTCTAATTGCTTTTGCGGTTTTGTCTGTTATTTTAATTTCAATTTCTAAAATTAGAACCAAAACGGTTTAAAAATTGCTGTTGGTCGAAATTCTAAACGATGGATTTCAATTTATACTACATTTATGCTGTATAGACTATTTTAAAGCAAATCAGCAATGAAAAAAATATTCCTTTCCTTATGTCTTTTTGGTGTAATTTCTAATGCTTCAAGTCAGGAATTTGCCAATGCGCCAAAGCCTTTTGGACCAGTTCCGACGCAAAAACAAATCGATTGGCAGGAAATGGAATTTTACGCTTTTGTACATTTCTCATTAAATACATTTACCAATAAAGAATGGGGTTATGGAGATGAATCGCCAGAACTTTTTAATCCGTCACAATTAGATGTGCGTCAGTGGGCGCGCGTGGTGAAAGAGGCTGGAATGAAAGGGATTATTTTGGTTGCCAAACATCACGATGGATTTTGCCTTTGGCCTTCATCTTATACAGAGCGTTCTGTAAAGAACTCGCCTTGGGAAAACGGAAAAGGTGATTTAGTAAAAGAACTGGCTGCTGCTTGCAAAGAATACGATTTAAAACTAGGATTATATCTCTCGCCTTGGGATAGAAATCATCCACAATACGGAAAACCTGAATATATTACCTATTTCAGAAATCAGTTGAAAGAATTATTGACCAATTACGGAGATGTTTTCGAAATGTGGTTTGATGGCGCAAATGGTGGCGATGGCTATTATGGGGGCGCAAACGAAACTAGAAAAATCAATACACTTACGTATTATAATTGGGATGAAACGTACAAATTAATTTACGATATCGCACCAAAAACTTTAGTTTGGGGAGTTGGACCGTCTGAAGCAAGATGGATTGGAAACGAAGAAGGACGTGCAGGAAAAACCAATTGGTCGTTACTTCGTCAGAAAGATGAATTGGCAGGAAAAGTACATTATACAGAGTTTATGTCTGGTCACGAAGATGGCGAAAAATGGGTTCCGGGAGAAGCCGATGTTTCTATCAGACCAGGATGGTTTTATCATTCAGTAGAGAATGATAAAGTGCGTTCGCTTGACGAAATGGTAGATATTTATTACGAATCGATTGGACGAAATGCGACTTTGTTGTTAAATCTTCCAGTGGATAGACGTGGTTTGGTTCATGAAAATGATGAAGCAAGATTAAAAGAACTCGTTGCTACAATCAAAGCCGATTTCAAAACAGAATTATTGGCAGGAACTCAGGTTCAGGCTTCAAACATTCGTGGAAACGATCCTAATTTTGGTCCGCAAAATGTTATCGACGGAAATAAAAATACCTACTGGGCAACAGACGATAAAGTAAAACAGGCCACAGTTGAATTTACTTTTAAAAAACCAACGACAATCAATAGAGTTTTACTCCAAGAATATATTAAATTGGGTCAGCGTGTAAAAGCATTTTCTATTGAAGCAAAAGTGGACGGAAAATGGGAAACTATTGCTAACGAAACTACAATTGGTTACAAAAGAATTTTGCGTTTGAATCGAGTTACGGCTTCAGCACTTAGGGTCAATGTTTTAGATGCTAAAGCGGGATTTGTAATCAGTACAGTTGAGGCTTACAATGCACCGACTTTTGTAAAAGAACCGCAGATTTTTAGAGATAAAAATGGTTTGGTTACTATTAAATCGGAAGAAGGAAATGCGATCTATTACACTTTGGATGGAAAAGTGCCTACTGAAAAAAGTACTTTGTATAAAGCGCCATTCATATATAATAAGGAAGTAGAAATTAAAGCTATTTCAAGAAATACGAAAGAGAAAATAAACAGTGGCATAAAGTCGGCAAAATATGGAGTTTCTAAAGAAAAATGGAAAGTAACTTCGGTTTCGAGTGGTGACAGCAAATCTGTAGAACGAATAATTGATGGAAATCCAGACACAGATTGGGGATTTGGAAATGATGAAAACAAGCTGCCGCAAACTGTTGTTATAGATATGGGAGAATTGATTAGTATTAAAGGTTTTACTTATACGCCGCAACAGGTTGGTAACAATTTAAATTTGATTTCAAATTATGAATTGTACACAAGTGTAGACAGTTTTTATTGGGACAAACAATCAGAAGGAGAATTTTCGAATATCAAACATAATCCAATTGAACAAGTTAAAAGTTTTGCTGCGGTTAAAGCAAGATTTTTGAAATTTGTCGCTACAGCTGCGGTAGGAAAATCGCAAACAGTTTCGATCGCTGAAATTGGTGTTGTGGAATAAAAATCTTTTTTTGTTTTAAAAGATCAATTGAAATATTTATAGAATTGCGATAAAGCAAATTAAAAAAGCTCTAGTGGAGCGACATACAATAAGATTGAAGAAAAGTATATCGTTCTATTGGAGCTTTGATTTTGTAGTCGTTGATGATTTTTTATAAATATTAAGCTTATCCGAAGCTTATAAAAAAAGAGTTGCTTTTTTGAACCTGCCTTATTTTGTTTTCTGACGAAGTTTAGCCGCTATTAGTCGAATTTTTACTACGAGAGGATAATTTAATTCTACTTTTATCTTGTGTTAATTAAAACAGCAAACGCGAGCATGATTAAAGAAGATATAGGTTTTAGAGAAGCAGGAAAATTTGAAGAAACTCGTTTTGAGAAAATTCATAACGTTATTTTCGAATCGTCTCAGGAAGCTTCTTTATTGGTTGCTCGTGAAATTGCTAATTTAATTCAGAGAAAAAGTGAGCTGAACGAACCTTGCGTTTTAGGTTTGGCTACTGGATCTTCTCCTATCAAAGTTTACGAAGAACTGGTTAGAATGCACAAAGAGGAAGGACTTAGTTTTGCTGGTGTCGTGACCTTCAATTTGGACGAATATTATCCTATGGATAAAAATGATATTCAGAGTTATTATCATTTTATGCATGAACATCTATTTAATCATGTCAATATTCATCCAGAAAACATCAATATTCCAGACGGGCAGGTGAGTGCCGAGGAATTGCAGCAATATTGTATTGATTATGAGATGAAAATTATTTCTTACGGAGGATTAGATTTTCAGCTTTTAGGAATAGGAAGAACGGGACATATTGGGTTTAATGAACCTGGTTCTCACGTAAACTCAGGAACCAGAAGCATTACATTAGATCATATCACAAGAGTTGATGCGGCCGCTTCTTTTTTAGGAATAGATAATGTTCCTAGAAAAGCCATTACAATGGGAATTGGAACCGTAAGAAATGCAAAACGAATTGTTTTACTGGGTTGGGGAATTAGTAAAGCAGGAATTATAAAAAAAACAATCGAAGGAGAAATTTCTTCGCAAGTACCGGCTACGTATTTACAAGAGCATCACAACACAACATTTGTTCTAGATACAGAAGCTTCGTCTGAATTGACAAGAGTTAAAACGCCTTGGCTAGTAAAGTCTTGTGTTTGGACAGATGAATTAAAACTAAAAGCGGTGGCTTGGTTAAGTGAGTTGACTAAAAAGCCGTTTTTGAAACTGACCGATAAAGATTATAACGACAATGGGATGTCAAGTCTTTTAACGGAAGAAGGAACTGCATACGATTTGAACATTAAGATGTTTAATAAAATGCAGCAAACGATTACGGGATGGCCAGGCGGGAAACCAAATGCTGATGATACGTATAGACCAGAACGTTCTGTGCCAGAAAAGAAAAGAGTAATCATTTTCAGTCCGCATCCTGATGACGATGTGATTTCGATGGGAGGAACTTTTGACCGTTTGATAGAGCAGGGACATGAAGTTCATGTCGCATATCAAACCTCTGGAAATATTGCCGTTTCTAATGAAGAAGCGTTGAAATTTGCTGAAATTTCGAAAGCATTGCATCCAGATTCTAGAATGTCTGATAAAATAATCGAATTTCTTCAGAATAGAACTGGAAATGAGATTGATTCATTAGAAGTAAGAAAATTAAAAGGATTAATTAGAAGAAGTGAATCTTTCGGAGCAACTCGCTATTTAGGTTTGCCAGATTCGAATGTACACTTTTTAGATCTTCCGTTTTACGAAACGGGAACGGTTAAAAAGAATAATCTTTCAGATGCAGATATCGATATTATGTGTGATATTATAGAAAGAATAAAACCGCATCAAATTTATGCCGCAGGAGATTTAGCAGATCCGCACGGAACTCATAAAGTGTGTTTAGACAGTTTGTTTGAAGCTTTGAAAAGATTAAAACACAAAGACTTTATGAACGATTGCTGGGTTTGGCTTTATAGAGGAGCTTGGCATGAATGGGAATCATACCAAATTGACATGGCAGTACCAATGAGTCCTGATCAGGTTTTAAAGAAACGACATGCTATTTTTTATCACCAGTCTCAAAAAGATGGCGTTATGTTTCAAGGTGATGACAGCAGAGAGTTTTGGGTGCGAGTTGAAGACAGAAACAGATTGACTGCAGAAAAATACCACAGCTTAGGATTAGCAGATTATTCGGCTATTGAGGCGTTTAAACGTTATCATTTCTAAGTGCTTTTTGCAGCAATGAAGATAATAGACTATTTCATGGTTTATTTTGGTTAGTTACCTATAATTGAGAGAAAATGCGGTCGTGGTTGGCCGCATTTTCGTTTTTTTACCGCGAAGTTTTTTTTACCGCAAAGAGCGCAAAGAATACGCAAAGTTCGCTAAGATATTTATTCAAGTGTATATATTTTGAGAATAAAAAAGTTCGCAAAGCTTAATCATTAAGCTTTGCGAACTTTTTTATTTTCTCTTTTAAATTAAGAAAAAAAAACTTTGCGAACTTTGCGTAAAATCTTTGTGTGCTTTGCAGTTAAACCTTTAGATAGAAGAGTTTAGGATTTTTTGTTTTACTTCGTCTATGTAAGATCTTCCTATAACATATCTTAACCCTTCAATTTCGATGCTGTTTCCTTCTACAGCGTCAATTTTATCAATGGCAATGGTGTATGATCTGTGTATTCTTATAAAATCTCTTTCGGGAAGTAAACTTGTAAAATCTGATAAAGTGCTGTGTATGATAAACTTTCCTGAAGTAGTGCTTATTTTTAAGTAATCTTTTAGGCTTTCGATAACTAATATTTCGTTCAAGAAAATCTTCTTCATTTTTTTCTTGTCGATTTTCACAAAAATAAAAGGATTCTCTTTGCTGTTTTCTTGCGGAATTTTACTGGTATTGTTAAGGCGTTTGTTGATTTTGTTTACCGCTTTCATCAAACGTGGAAATTCAATTGGTTTAACCAAATAGTCCAAAACATCAAGCTCATAAGTTTCAATTGCAAATTGGTCGTAGGCACTTGTGATAATAAGCAAAGGAGGGTTTTCTAGACTTTTAATGAAATTAATACCGTCTAAAACAGGCATATTTATGTCCAGAAAAATTACATCTATAGTATTGTTTTTTAAGAAATTTAATCCTTCAATAGAATTACTGAAAGTGTTTACTAATTCTAAATCCTCAATCTGTTCAATATAATTTTTAATAACGTTTATTGCCAATGGCTCATCATCGATAATTAAACACTTTATTTTCATTTCTAAATAGTATTTTAGGCCGATATTTGGTTTTTTGTAGGTATAGTTTTCTAAACCGATAAAAGCTGGGGCTTAAGTGACTTTTATAACTAGTTTAACGACAAAAATATTCTTTTTATTTTTAAATGAAAGCTTATAGTCATTTTTATTATATCCTAATTCAAGTCTTTTTTTTACGTTTTCGATACCTATGCCACTTGCCTTGTTAAAATTATCTTTATGTACGGTAAATTCGGGCATTGGGTTTGAAACACTGAAATATAAAAAATCGCCTTTTACCTTAAACCTGATATCAATGAGAACGTTGCCAGTGTTTTTGTTTACTCCATGTTTGAAGGCATTTTCGACGAAAGTCAAAAGTAAAACGGGAGAGATTTCTTTGTCGTGTATATCTCCCGAAATGGACATATCAACTTCTAAACGTTCTCCGTTTCTAATTCTTTCCAAATCCAGATAATTCTGAATGCACATAATCTCATTTTCTAAAGTCTGCTTTTTGCCTTTTGTTTCATAAAGCATATAGCGCATTAGCTCAGAAAGTTTTAAAACTATTTTAGGCGTTTTATTTGATTTTTCTACCGAAAGAGAATAAATATTATTTAAGGTATTGAAGAAAAAGTGTGGAGAAATCTGTGATTTCAAAAACAATAATTCGGTTTCCAACTGTGATTTCTCAAGATCGGTTACACGTCTTTGTTCTTTTAAGAAATCCAAAGTGATTTTAATTGCTGTCACAAAAGTCATTACATACAATTCGCCCATCATCATATCGATAGTATAATTGAGCGTTAGCGTGTTAATGGTTTGCGGACCTTCAGGCCAGACATCGTGTGTGATCAGTAAATATGTTAGATTAAATTTTAGGACGACCATCACAAAAATTGCCGACAATACAGTTACTATATATAGGAAGTATTTTTTTTTGTAAACCAAATGAGGCATCAAAACCAAAATATTCAAATAACACAATGCCATGTGAATAGGAAAACCAAGCAAAGTAGTTTTTAAAGAATAAACATAATCGTTAAAATAACTTCCCCATCGGAATGTGTTAAACACAAAATACGTCAGCCAAAAGTAAACATGATAGCGTATAGGTAAACTATAAGGTTTGTTGGAGTTGAAAATCATAATCGTAGAAAAAAATGTCGTTTGTTACTATTTTTTGATGTTTAGGGCTGTTTAAATGTCGTCCGTCTAAAAATATTTTGGTAAAAATTGAATTTATCTAAATTTAAAGTTAAATTAATATTGTTTTGATATGAGGAAAATTACTCTGCTTTCTTTAACGGTAATTTTTACTGCAAGTTGCAAAATAAATGTAGATAAAAATACGCATCACAAAAGTTTTGCAGCAAATTATGTAGATCCTTTTATAGGTACTGGAGGCCACGGACACACATATCCAGGTGCGACAGTTCCTTTTGGGATGCTGCAAGTGAGTCCAGATAATGGAATTTCTAGCTGGGACTGGTGTTCAGGCTATCATTATTCTGACTCAATAGTTTCTGGATTTAGTCATTTACACTTAAGCGGAACAGGAATCGGTGATTTGGCAGATATTTTATTTATGCCGACAAACAAAAAATTAGATTTAACCGCCAAAGCCGCTTCACGCGATTTCCTTCCGTATAAATCAAAATACAATCATGTACACGAAAAAGCAGTACCGGGTTATTACCAGGTTTTTCTTGAAGATCCTAAAATCAATGTAGAACTAACTTCTACGCAAAGAACCGCATACCATAAATATACCTATAATAATAACGACACACAATCTGTTGTTGTCGATTTAGGTTTTGCCATTAACTGGGATAAAGCGGTAAAAACTTCTGTTAAAATTGAAGATGCCAATACTATCAGTGGTTATCGCTACAGTACAGGCTGGGCAAAAAATCAAAAGGTGTTTTTTGTCGCCAAATTTTCGAAACCTATTACAGAATCTATTATCACTGCTGATAGAAAAGTAGTTTCTGGTCAAAACGCTGAAGGCGAAAATACCGCTTTACAGTTGTTCTTCGATTCTAAAAACTCTAAAGAATTAGGCATAAAAGTGGCACTTTCTTCTGTAAGTGTTGAAAATGCAAAAGGTAATTTAGATGCTGAAGGCCATAGCTTTGAAAAAGCAAAATCGGATGCAGCTTCAGATTGGAACAAAGCTTTAAGCAAAATTACAGTTGAAACTCCTGTTGATTCTTTGAAAACTATTTTCTACACCGCTTTATATCATGCACAAGTTGCACCTGTAACGTACAGCGATAAAAACGGTCAGTTTAGAAGAGAAGATGATAAAATTATTACAGCGAAAGATTATACAGCATATTCTACATTATCACTTTGGGACACATTTAGAGCGGAAAATCCATTGTTGACGATATTAGAACCAACGAAAGTTTCAGATTTGATTAACTCGATGTTAGCGTATTATGGAACTAAAAAAATACTTCCGGTTTGGACCTTATATGCTAATGAAACCAACACAATGACAGGATATCATTCGATTCCAGTTATTGCAGATGCTTATTTAAAAGGCATTAAAGGTTTTGATGCTGAAAAAGCTTTTGAGGCGATGAAAGCAACGATGATGCAAGATGAACGCGGATTGAATTTTTATAAAAAATACGGATACATTCCGTACAACTTATTAGACGAATCAGTTACGATTACTTTAGAATATGCTTACGATGATTGGTGTGTAGCTCAAATGGCGAAAGCATTAGGCAAAACTGCTGATTATGAGTTTTTCTCAAAACGTTCAAAAGCTTACGAATATTTATTTGATGCGAAATCTGGTTTCATGAGAGGAAAATCGGAAGATGGAAAATCTTGGAACGAACCTTTCGACCCAAAACATTCCAACCACAGAGAACATACCGATTACACTGAAGGAAATGCTTGGCAGCACAGCTGGTTTGTGCCTCATAATGTGGATGATTTTATTAAGCTTCACGGAGGAAATGCCACTTTCACAAAACGCTTAGAACAATTATTCACGGAGAGTTCTGAAATTACAGGAAATAATGTTTCGGCCGATATTTCTGGTTTGATCGGACAATACGCGCACGGAAACGAACCAAGCCATCATATTGCTTATATGTTTAACCACGCGGGACAGCCTTGGAGAACACAATATTGGGTGCGTCATATTTTGGATACTCAATATAATACAACAGCTAATGGTCTAAGCGGAAACGAAGACTGCGGCCAAATGTCGGCTTGGTATGTATTTAGTTCAATGGGATTATATCCAATGAATCCAGCTTCTGGCGAATATGAAATTGGAAGTCCGATTTTCGAAAAATCAACTTTAAATCTTCCAAACGGAAAAACTTTTGTAATCGAAGCAGAGAATGTTTCAGACAAAAATTTCTACATCCAATCGGCTACTTTAAACGGAAAAGCATTTAATAAAACAGCCATTTCTCACCAAGAAATATTAAATGGCGGTGTGCTTCATTTTGTAATGGGAGCACAGCCAAACCAAAACTGGGGTCTAAACTAACTAATTCAAAATAAATAATTTAATGAACATAATAGACGTATCAATCATTTTAATCTATATCGTACTCTCGGTCGGTATTGGAATCTGGATTTCAAGAAAAGCATCAAAAGGTCTTGACGATTATTTCCTTGGCGGGAAATCAATCAAATGGTATTTTTTAGGATTGAGCAATGGCTCAGGAATGTTTGATGTTTCAGGTACTTCCTGGATGATTGGAGTTTTGTTTTTATATGGTGTAAAAAGTTTCATGTTTATGTGGCTTTGGCCAATATGGAATCAGATTTTTGTCATGATGTTCCTTGCTATTTGGATTAGACGATCAAAAGTAATGACGGGCTCTGAATGGATTTTAACTCGTTTTGGAAGCGACAAAGCAGGAAAAGCTTCCCATATTATTGTAGCGATTTTTGCAATCATTTCTACAATCGGCTTCATTGCTTATTTCTTCGTCGGAATAGGAAAATTTGTAACGATCATTCTTCCTTGGGATTTAACTGTTCACATGAATGGTGGAGTTTTCTTAACGTCTGAGCAGGCTTATGCATTGTTAATCATTTTCTTAACGACAATTTATACGGTTAAAGGCGGAATGTTTTCTGTTGTTGCAACAGAGGTTGTGCAATATTTAATTATGATTGTTGCTGGAGTTTTAATCGCTGGTTATGCATTCATTAATTATACTGATATTCAGATCAATTCGGTTATTACGCCAGAATGGAAGAATGTTTTCTTCGGATGGGAATTTGAAACACAGTGGAGCGATAAATTCGAAACATTCAACAGATTAATTGATACAGAAGGTTATAAAATGTTCGGTGCTTTCATCGGAATGACTTTATTCAAAGGTTTCTTTGCGAGTGTGGCTGGACCAACTCCAAGTTACGATTTACAGCGTGTTCTTTCTACAAAATCGGTAAAAGAAGCGGCTTATATGAGTGGTTTTACCAACTTGATTTTATTCATTCCTAGATATTTATTAATCACGGGAATCGTGGTAATCGCTTTAGTAAATTTAGCGCCAGAATTAAATGCAAATGTTAACCTAACAGGAGCAGATTTAGAATTGTTGATGCCAAAAGTGGTAAATCTTTATATCCCAGTTGGAATTAAAGGAATTCTTTTAGCAGGATTATTGGCAGCGTTCATGTCTGGATTCTCGGCTTTCGTAAATGCAGGACCAGCTTATATTGTAAACGATATTTATAAAAAATACTTCAAACCAGTTGCTTCAAATAAACATTATATCAAAGTAAGTCAGATTTCTTCTTTCTTAGTGGTTGGACTTGGAGTTTTCATGGGATTCTTTGCAGATTCTATCAACTCATTAACACTTTGGATTACAAGTGCTTTGTACGGCGGTTACGTTGCAGCCAACTTCCTAAAATGGATTTGGTGGCGTTTTAACGGATGGGGTTATTTCTGGGGAATGGTCGGCGGATTAATTGCAGCTTCTCTTCAGTTTATTTTAGATCAAAATAAAGCAAATTTAACAGCTGGAACATTCTTGCATGATCTTTCGCAAGTACCATCGATTTACTTGTTCCCATTAATTTTCGGAATGTCAATTTTAGGCTGTCTTTTAGGAACTTATCTAAGCAAACCAACCGATATGGAAGTCCTAAAATCTTTCTACAGCAATGTAAGACCGTGGGGATTCTGGAATCCAGTTTACAAACAATTAAAAGCGGAAGATCAATCTTTCCAAAAAAATAATGATTTCTATTTAGATATGATGAATTGTGTAATTGGTATTATCTGGCAGTCAAGCATGATTCTGCTTCCGATTTACTTTATCATCAGAGATTATCCGAAAGCGTTAGTGGCTTTAGCGGTATTCTTAGTGACGACTACGGTATTGAAGTTTACTTGGCTGGATCGAGTTAGGAAGATTGAAGAGTAGAGACTTTGTAGATGCAAGATTAAAGAAACAAGATTTTAAAAATTTAAACACATAGAAACATAGATTTTTTGACTTTGAAAAGAGTGTAGAAAGAAAATAGTTTCTCAAAGATAGCTTTGAACATAGCCTGTAGTTTCAGCTACAGCAACGCAAGATTGGACGTGCTGCTATGTACAGCAACTTTGTCAAAGTTCAAAACTTTGACAAAGTTTTAAACATACAGTTTGTCATCCTGACGAAGGAAGGATCACACACGTAACTCGACAAAGATTGCGGAGCTTCTAGTGTGATCCTTCCTTCGTCAGGATGACAAAAAAGACGAATAAAAAACAAAAAACTAATAAATAAAAAAAAACAAAAAATGAGTACTATTCCTTGGCAAGACAGACCCGAAAACAGTAAAGATGTAATGTGGAGATATTCTGAGAATCCAATTATCAACAGATATTCGATTCCTTCATCAAACAGTATATTCAATAGTGCAGTTGTACCTTTTGGAGACGGATATGCTGGGGTTTTTAGATGTGATAACAAAGCGGTTCAAATGAACATTTTTGCTGGTTTCAGTAAAGATGGAATCAATTGGGACATCAATCACGAACCAATTGAGATGAAATCTGGAAATACAGAAATGATCGAATCTGCTTATAAATACGATCCTCGTGTAGTTTGGATCGAAGACCGTTATTGGATTACTTGGTGTAATGGTTACAACGGACCAACAATTGGTATTGGTTATACATTCGATTTTAAAGAATTTTTCCAATGCGAAAATGCCTTTTTGCCATTCAACAGAAACGGAGTTTTGTTTCCACAAAAAATCAACGGAAAATACGCGATGTTAAGCCGTCCAAGTGATAACGGACATACGCCATTTGGAGACATTTGGATCAGCTATAGTCCAGATATGAAATATTGGGGTGAACACAGATTGGTGATGAAACCAAGTCCATTTGAGCAAAGTGCTTGGCAGTGTACAAAAGTAGGAGCAGGACCAATTCCGATTTTAACTGACGAAGGTTGGTTAATGATTTACCACGGAGTTATCAATACTTGCAACGGTTTCCGTTATGCAATGGGTTCAGCACTTTTAGATGTTGATTCGCCAGATCAGGTAAAATACAGAACGCAACCTTATCTTTTAGGACCTGCAGAAGCGTATGAAATGGTTGGAGATGTGCCAAACGTAGTTTTCCCATGTGCTGCTTTACACGATATCGAAGAAGATAAATTAGCAGTTTATTACGGTGCGGCAGATACTCATGTGGCTATCGCTTTCGGAAAACTGAGTGAAGTAATTGAATTTACAAAAAATAATAGTTTATAATATAAAGATGCATAGTAGAAGTAAATTATTGTCCCTTGCCGTTTTTTTTGTTGGATTGATGAGTTATGCGCAATCTGAAAAAGAGGTTACACCGAAAAGTTATATTGCCTATAAAACATCAAAAGAAATTGTTATTGATGGTGATGAAGCAGAAAAAGCTTGGGAAAAAGCATCTTGGACAACACCTTTTGTCGACATAGAAGGTGTTGAGACTCCAAAATATAAAACTCAGGTTAAAATGCTCTGGGACGATAATTACTACTATATTCTCGCTAAAATAGAAGAACCTCACGTTTGGGCAAATCTAAGACAGAGGGATACTATTATTTTCTACAATAATGATTTTGAAGTTTTTATCGATCCAGATAATGATACTCATAATTATTATGAATTAGAAATTAATGCGTTAAACACCGCTTGGGATTTATTTATCAATAAACCTTATAGAGAAAAAAATACTGTTCTAAACGATTGGAATATCGACGGTTTAAAATCGGCTGTAAAGGTTGACGGAACTTTAAATAATGCTTCAGACATAGATAAAGGCTGGACATTAGAAATTGCCATTCCGTGGTCAGTTTATAAAACATCCTATTTCGATAATATTGTTCCGAAAGATAAATTCTGGAAAGTCAATTTTTCTAGAGTGAATTGGCAGCATTCAGTTGTTGATGGAAAATATGAACGCAAAAAAGATTCAGAAGGAAAGTTTCTCCCAGAATACAATTGGGTTTGGTCGCCTATGGGAGTAATAAATATGCATGAGCCCGAAAAATGGGCTTATGTATACTTCTCTTCAAAAGAAAGTGACGATAAATTTACAATTCCACAGGAAGAAAAAGTAAAATGGGAACTTTATACGTTGTATCGCGCTCAAAAGAGATATTTCGATAAAAATAAATCTTGGGCAAAATCACTGCAAAGTATCAGTAAAAAAAATATAGTTGTTGATGGAAAAGTTTTAAAACCAGTTTTAGAAAATCATTCATCAGGATTTAATATCTTGGTAAAGAGTCCTTTTTCAAACAAAACCTTAATAATTAAAGAAGATGGTAAAATTATTACGAACGAATAAGCTGCAAAAACTATCAAAAGTTTTAGTATTAGCGCTTTCGCTGAGTTTATTCTCTTGCAGACAAAAAGAAAATAAAGATCAAGAAAACGGTAAATTCACTTTTGGTGTTTGGACCACTGCCGACGCTAAAAAATCGGATGCAGATTATTCGAAAGAATTCAAAAAATACAAAGACGGTGGAATTGACGAAGTTTTAATTAACACGCAAACCGATCCGAAACTATTAGCAAGATTAGTTCCGCTTGCAAAAAAAGAAGGACTAAAAGTTCATGCCTGGATTATGGCAATGAATCGCCCAAACGATTCAGTTGCCTTACAGCATCCAGATTGGTATCAAGTTAGTAAAGAAGGAAAGTCTTGTTTTGATAACCGTCCGTATGTCGATTATTACCAATGGCTTTGCCCAACTAAAGAAGAATCTAGAAATCACGTTTTAGGTTTAGTTGAAGGTTTAGCAAAAGTAGAAGGAATCGAAAGTGTACATTTAGATTACATTCGTTTCCCAGATATTTTCTTGCCAATCAGTTTATTGCCAAAATACAACTTAGTTCAGGATGTAGAACTACCACAATTTGATTTCTGTTATTGTGATGCATGTGTTTCTAAATTCGAAAAAGAACATCATAAAAATCCAAAAAACAGCCACAATACTTCAATTGACATGGAGTGGAAAAACTTCAGATTAAATGCTGTAAAAGCAGTGGTTGATGATGCGTATAAAATCGCTCATAAACACAATAAAAAATTAACAGCGGCAGTATTTCCTTATCCAGAAATGGCAGATCATATGGTGCGCCAGCGTTGGGATAAATGGAATATTGACGAAGTATACCCAATGATTTACCATAGTTTTTACGATGAAGAAATTGATTGGGTAGGTTACGCAACCAAACAAGGTGTAGCCGATTTAGAAGGAAAACCGACGAAAGTAAATACAGGAATTTATATTCCGGGATTAAAATCGGATGCAGAATTAAAAGAAGCGATTTTGCTAGCTAAGAAAAACGGTGCAACCGGAGTTTCGTTTTTTGACGGAAACGCCTTATCAGATAGTAATTTAAAAACAATTGCAGCCGTAAAATCAACCTTGTAGTCGATTTTTGTGGGATTAAAAATTATTACTGATTAATTTAGCAACATCAAGAACATTTTGTTTCTGAAAAGTTGAATTTAAACCAAAAGACATGTCAAATAGAAGAGATTTTATCAAGAAAACCACTTTAGGCACATTAGCCATAAGTTCTGTTTTGGGCGTAAGCGGATTTGCTGCGAATCATGAAAATGAACCAGAAACAGAAGAAAAAGAAAAAAAACAGACAAAACCAATTATTATTTCGACATGGAACCATGGTCTGCCTGCCAATAAAGAATCTTGGAAAAATTTAAAAGAAGGAAAATCGGCTTTGGACGCCATCGAAGCTGGAATGAAAATACCTGAAGCCGATCCGAATGTACGTAGTGTTGGTTATGGCGGATATCCGGATCGAGAAGGAAAAGTGACTCTTGACGCCTGTATCATGGATCACAATAGCAATTGTGGTTCGGTTTGTTTTCTGCAAGGAATCAAACACCCAATTTCTGTTGCAAAAAGAGTTTTACAAAATACACCTCACGTAATGTTAGCAGGGCAAGGTGCATTGCAGTTTGCTTTGTCTGAAGGTTTTAAAGAAGAAAATTTATTAACTCCAGAATCAGAAAGAGATTGGAAAAAATGGCTGGAAGATTCTAAATACAAGCCAGTTATTAATATAGAAAATCACGATACCATAAGCATGCTAATGTTAGACCAAGAGGGCAATCTTTCTGGCGGCTGTACGACAAGTGGAGCAGCTTGGAAAATGCACGGACGCGTCGGTGACTCCCCAATAATCGGCGCGGGTCTTTTTTTGGATAACGAAGTGGGAGCCGCTGCGGCAACAGGTTTAGGAGAAGCCGTAATCAGAACTGCTGGAAGCGCCATGGTGGTTGAATTAATGCGTCAGGGAAAATCGCCTTTTGATGCTTGTAAAGAAATTACAGAACGTATTTACAACAAACATAAAAATCACAAGGATATGGAATACTTGCAAGTTGGTTTTATTGCTTTGAATAAAAACGGCGAATATGCAGGCTACAGTCTAAGATCTGGTTTTAATTACGCCGTTTCTGATGACGTGAAAGGCCACAGAATGGAAGACGCGAAATTTAAAATGTCTTGGGATAAATAATTATAACGTTTAGAACTTTGTCAAAGTTTCAAACTTTGACAAAGTTTTTCGACACTGTTTTGTCATCCTGAGGAACGAAGGATCACACAAGTAGCTCCCCAAAGATTGGCGAATTACTTTGAGGAATTCCTAGTGTGATCCTTCGTTCCTCAGGATGACAAACTAAACCTAAAAAACTAAATCTTTAAATGTTTGAACAAACAATTAAAGAAACCAAAAAACAAAGAATGAAAAAATTACTAGTCCTATTAACCTTAATCATTTCAGTACTATCTGTTAATGCTCAGAAAGTGTACACAGAAAGTGATATTCGTATCATTCCGAAACCGACTCAAACTCTTATCAAAACAGGTGTTTTTGAATTCACAAAAGACACAAAGTTTGTCGTTAACGGAGATTTTCAAAAAGATGCTGCTAATGCTTTGGCTTCAAGATTTGAAACTGCAGCAGGATGGAAACCAGAAGTAACTGCAAAAGCTCCAGCAAGTAATTATGTTTTGCTGAAAACAGACCCGAACTTAAAGAATGAAGCTTACGTTTTAGATGTAAATCCGACTAATATTGTTATTTCTGCAAAAGGGAATAATGGTTTTTTATACGCTTTAGAAAGCATCAGACAATTACTTCCAGAAGCTATCGAAAGCAAATTTGCGATTACTTCTGCAAAATGGCAGATTCCAAGTTTGACCATTAATGACGAACCTCGTTTTAAATGGAGAGGTTTAATGCTAGATTTTTCACGTCATTTCTTTGATAAAAATTATGTTCTAGCGACAATCGATCGTTTGGCAGCGCATAAGATGAATGTTTTGCACATGCATTTAGTGGATGATCAAGGCTGGAGAATTGAAATCAAAAAATATCCAAAACTAACAGAAGTTGGTGCTTGGAGAGTAGATCAGGAAAACAGAAGCTGGAATGCCCGATTGACTACAAATCCTGACGAAAAAGGAACTTACGGCGGATTTTTTACGCAGGAAGAATTAAAAGAAATTGTAAAATATGCCGCAACAAAAGGAATTGAAGTAATTCCGGAAATCGAAATGCCGGCACACGTAAGCAGTGCTATTGCGGCGTATCCTGAATTGGCATGTTTTAATCAGAGAATTGGTGTTCCGTCAGGTGGGGTTTGGCCCATTACCGACATTTATTGTGCTGGAAAAGAAACTACGTTTGAGTTTTTGCAAAATGTAATTGATGAAGTAATCACGATTTTCCCTTCAAAATACATTCATATTGGAGGCGATGAAGCTACTAAAACCAATTGGACAAAATGTCCTTACTGCCAAAAAAGAATTAAAGATGAGCGTTTAAAAAGTGTTGACGAATTGCAAAGCTACTTTGTAAAACGCATGGAAAAATATATCAACTCAAAAGGTAAAAAAGTTATCGGTTGGGATGAAATTTTAGAAGGTGGGTTAGCTCCAGATGCAACAGTAATGAGCTGGAGAGGAATGAAAGGCGGAATTGAAGCAGCAGATCAAGGCCACGATGTGATTATGACACCAGAAACACCTTGTTATTTCAACTTTTATCAAGGACCACAAAACGAAGAACCTCTAGCTTTTGATGCTTACAATCCGTTAAGTGAAGTGTACAAATTTGATCCTGTAGTTAATACAATGACGCCTCAGGAAGCTGCTCATGTTTTAGGAGGTCAAGCCAATTTATGGGCAGAATATATTACGGGACCAAAAGATTCTGAGTATATGATTTTCCCAAGATTGGCCGCTTTATCAGAAACATTATGGAGTCCGAAAGAAAAACGCAATTGGAATGATTTTACATCAAGATTGTTTTCAATGTTTAAACGTTACGATTATCAGGGATTGAATTATGCGAAAAGTGCTTATTTGGTAACGGCTTCATCTACAGCTGATTTGGCTAACAAACAAATCAAAGTAGAGATGAAGAATGAGTTTCCTAATCCAGACATTAGATATGTTTTAGGAAATCAAAGCATTGAACATCATGCAATAAGATATACAAGTCCAATTGAAATCAAAGAAACAACAGTTTTAAAAGCTTCTTTATTTCAAGATGAAAAACCAGTTGGAAAAACATTTACAGATACTATTGTTTTCCATAAAGGGTTTGCAAAAAAAGTGAAATACTTAACGCCTTATAATGAGAATTATAAAGGAGATGCCAATACTATGGTAAACACCATTCGCGGAAGCAAAAATTTCCACGACGGGCAATGGCAAGCTTGGCTGGTAAATGATATGGAATTGGTAATAGACTTAGAAAAAATAGAAAGCATCGAGCAAGTATCAGTTGGAGCTTTAGAAAGTCAAGGAGCTGGAGTTAATTTCCCAATTCAAATTAAAGTGTTGATTTCTACTGATGGAATTAAATATACGCAAGTTGGAAAAATAACACGTCCGTATGCGGCAAATCCGGTTCCGGAATTGAAAGATTTCAAAATTAATTTCCAAAAACAAAATGCACGTTTTGTGAAAGTAATCGGAGGTAACTTAAAGAAAAGTCCGAAAGGAGAAAGTTCTTGGTTGTTTGTGGATGAGATTTTGGTGAATTAAATATTTTAAAAAATGAATAAGATATTATTTAAGCTTGGAGTAGTATTGATTTGCTTGATGCCTTTTTTTACTAAGGCTCAAACTAAAGGATTTTCTATATCTAATGGAGAATTTCAGAAAGATGGGAAAATTGTAAAAATACATTCAGGAGAAATGCATTATGAGCGTATTCCTAAAGAGTATTGGAGACATCGATTGCAGATGCTTAAAGCTATGGGATTGAATACTGTGGCAACTTATGTATTTTGGAATTATCACGAAATTGAGCCTGGTGTATGGGACTTTAAAACAGGAAATAAAGATTTGGCAGAGTTTTTACGTATTGCTAAAAGTGAGGGGCTGTATGTGATTCTTAGACCAGGTCCTTATGCTTGTGGTGAATGGGAATTTGGAGGTTATCCTTGGTGGCTGCAAAACAATCCAGATTTGGTAATTCGTACCAACAACAAAGCATTTTTAGACGCTTGTAAATCGTATCTGGAACATTTGTATGCGGTGGTAAAAGGAAATTTTGCTAACCAGGGAGGGCCAATTATTATGGTTCAGGCTGAAAATGAATTTGGTTCTTATGTTTCTCAAAGAACCGATATTAGTGCTGAAGATCATAAAGCATACAAAACAGCCATTTACAATATACTTAAAGAAACTGGGTTTCCAGAGCCTTTTTTTACTTCTGATGGTAGTTGGTTGTTTGAAGGCGGTATGGTTGAAGGGGTGTTGCCAACTGCAAATGGAGAATCAAATATAGAGAATTTAAAGAAACAAGTCGATAAATACCATAAAGGTCAAGGGCCTTATATGGTGGCAGAGTTTTATCCTGGCTGGTTGGATCATTGGGCAGAACCTTTTGTTAAAATTGGATCAGAGGAGATTGCAAGTCAAACTAAAAAGTATCTCGATGCAGGTGTTTCTTTTAATTATTATATGGCGCATGGCGGTACTAATTTTGGATTTACCTCTGGAGCAAATTATAATGAAGAAAGTGATATTCAGCCAGATATTACAAGCTACGATTATGATGCGCCTATTAGCGAAGCAGGTTGGACGACACCAAAATTTATGGCTATTCGTGACGTAATGCAAAAGTATTCTAAAACAAAATTAGCACCGATTCCAGATAAAATACCAGTTAAAAAATATCCTAATCAGCCTGTTAAATCGAGTATGGATGTTTTGAGTTGGATCAAAAAAGAAAAACCAGTCGTAAATGAGCAGCCATTAACATTTGAAAAATTAGGTCAAGGACACGGATATGTTCTATATCGTAAAAGATTTACGCAGCCAATTTCTTCTGGCAAATTGAAAATTGAGGGATTGAGAGACTTTGCTACCGTTTATGTAAATGGAGTTAAGGTGGGTGAATTGAATAGAGTTTTCAAAAATTACGAGTTGACGATTTCTATTCCTTTTAACGGTATTTTAGAAATTCTGGTTGAAAATATGGGACGTATTAATTACGGAGCCGAAATAGTGCATAATACTAAAGGTATTATTTCTCCAGTATTCATTAATGAATATGAAATTATTGGTGGATGGGAGATGTATAAAATGCCGATGAATGAAGTGCCAGTTCTTAAAAATGAAACGATAAAATCTGGACGACCAGTTTTATATGAGGCTACAGTTAGCATAGATAAACCAGCTGATACTTTTCTTGACATGACCAATTGGGGAAAAGGAATTGTATTTGTTAACGGACACAATCTTGGACGTTATTGGAAAGTAGGCCCACAACAAACACTTTACGTGCCTGGCTGTTGGTTGAAAGCGGGCGAGAATAAGTTTGTTGTATTCGAGCAGCTTAATGAAAATGCTCAAACAGAATTAACTTTTACAGATCAACCGATACTTGAAAAATTAAATTAAGATTAACCCGTTGGGTGTAATTAAAAAATAAAAACATTTTAACACATAGAAGCATAGTTTTTTGTGCTGAAAAAAAGAAAATGGAAGAAACAAGTTTCCACACATAGCTAAACTATGTGCATTTTAACTAGTGAAACGCCTTTTTTAAGTTTAGTTAAACTATGTTTCTATGTGTTGAAAATAATTTCAACCAACGAGTTAAGATTACCTATTAAACCAGAAAAACAAAGAATAATAAATTATAAATTAGATTAAAGATGAAAAAAGGAATATTCATAATCGCCCTTTTATTTTCAGCTCAGATATTCGCGCAGGCGATTTATGAAGATGAAAGATACGTACCAGAAACAGATCCGTTAGTTTTAAAGAACTTAGACGAATGGCAAGGCAAAAAATTTGGTTTGCTAATGCACTGGGGAACTTACAGCCAGTGGGGTATTGTAGAATCTTGGTCTATCTGCCCTGAAGATTATGGATGGTGTGAACGTAAAAAAGGAAGTAATCCATCTAATTATAATGATTATATCAAAGATTACGAAGGGTTAAGAAAGACTTTTAATCCTGTAAAATTTGATCCTGCAAAATGGGCTAAAGCAGCTAAATATGCGGGAATGAAATACATGGTTTTCACTACAAAACACCATGACGGTTTCAATATGTACGATACTAAATATTCTGATTACAAGATTACTAGCAAAGATGTTCCTTTTCATACCAACCCAAAAGCAGATGTTTTAAAAGAAATTTTTAACTCTTTTAGAGGAGAAGGTATTTCAACAGGAGCTTATTTCTCTAAACCAGACTGGCATAACGAAAACTATTGGGATCCATATTTTCCTCCTTTCGACAGAAACGTAAATTACGATCCGTCTTTATACCCAGAAAAATGGCAGAAATATGTTGATTTCACGCACAACCAAATCTTAGAAATTCTTTCTAATTACGGTAAAGTTGATATTTTATGGTTAGATGGTGGATGGGTTAGAAAAAGAGATCAAGTGAACATCAAAGAAAACTATGATGAGAAGTTTACGGAAAATGAATCTAAAAACGGTTTCATCAAACACAGAGTTGTAGATCAGGATCCGAAAATGGATGAATTGGTTGTAAAAGCGCGTCAGAAACAGCCAGGATTAATTGTTGTTGACAGAGCGGTTCACGGTAAAAACCAAAACTACTTAACTCCAGAAGGACGAGTTCCTGCTAAAACATTGCCTTATCCTTGGGAATCTTGTATTCCAGCTGGCGGTGGATGGTCTTATTCTCCAGGAGCTACTTACATGACAGGAAGACAAGGAATTCACCTATTGATTGATATTGTGGCGAAAGGCGGAAACTTATTATTAAATGTTGCTCCAAGTCCAGAAGGAGAATGGGATAAAGGGGCGTACGATTTATTGCAAGCTTACGGAGATTGGATGAAAGTAAACAGTACAGCGATTTACAACACAAAGCCAATCGAGCCTTACAAAGAAGAAAACATCTGTTTCACACAAAATAAAGCAGGAAATGTATTTGCATTTTATTTAGCTAAAGAAGGAGAAGACAAAATTCCTGCTGAAGTTACTGTAAAAGCTATTAGTCCGAAAAAAGGAACAAAAATTACGATGTTAGGTTCTAAAACTTCTTTAAAATGGACAAAAGAAGGAAACGGATTTAAAGTAATAATTCCGGAAAGCTTAAGAAATAATCTTCCAGCGAAAGAAGCTTGGACTTTAAAAATCGAAGCGATCAATAGATAAAAATGAAACCTATGGTTTTAAATACAAATAAATTTCAAACAGCATGTTTTTTCTACATGCTGTTTTTTAGCATAACGATTTTTGCGCAGGAACCTGCCGATTTTGTTAATCCGTTTATTGGGACCTCCAATTATGGCGCTGCTTTTCCAGGACCAATTGCACCACGCGGAATGGCAAGCATTAGTCCATTTAATGTGGCTGGAGTAAAAAACACTCCAATGGAAAAAGACAGTCAGTGGCTTTCGAATCCGTATGTAAATGAGAATACTTTTTTGACAGGTTTTAGTCAGGTAAATTTAAGTGGAGTAGGCTGTCCGGAATTAGGCGTTATTTTGTTGATGCCGACAACTGGAAATGTAGAAATCGATCATTTGAAATATGGGTCAACTTATTCTAATGAAGTTGCCAAAGCTGCGTATTACAGTGTAAACATTGACAAGTACAAAGTAAAAGGCGAATTCACAGCTTCTAAACGAGTTGGGATTAGCAGATTCACTTTCCCGAAAGGGCAATCTAATATTTTACTAAATCTTGGATTGGGATTAACCAATGAAGAAGGCGCGATGATAAAAGTGGTTTCTTCTACAGAAATTGAAGGAATGCGTTCAGTTGGTTCATTTTGTTACAACAGTCCAGAAGATGCTTATCCAGTTTATTTTGTGGCTCAATTTTCTAAACCTGCTGATAAATTTGGAGTTTGGAAAAAACCTGCAAAATACAACGGCGTTGAAGCGCAATGGATGGGTTACAACGGAAAAGCGAGAATAATGGAAAACACTATTAAAACTGTAGTAGGTGATAGTATTGGAAGTTATTTTACGTATAAATTCGACAAACAAGAAACGGTTGAAGTGAAGATTGGAATTTCGTATGTAAGTATCGAAAATGCCCGTGAAAACTTAGCAAAAGAAGTGGGTAACAGATCTTTTGACGCAATTTACAAAGAAACCTACAACGAATGGAACGAAGAATTGTCTAAAATTTTGGTTGAAGGTGGTACAAAAGAGGATAACACGATTTTCTACACAGCTTTGTATCACACTTTAATTCATCCAAATACTTTAAACGATATTAACGGGCAATATCCCGTAATCAAAAGAACTAAAATTGCTAAAACCGATGACACCCGTTATACCGTATTTTCTTTATGGGATACGTACCGAAATGTGCATCCGTTGATGTCTTTGGTTTATCCAAAACAGCAATCGGATATGATAAAAAGTATGTTGACTATGTTTGATGAAAACGGCTGGTTACCCAAATGGGAACTGAATTCGACTGAAACTTTTACCATGGTTGGAGACCCTGCAAGTGTTGTAATTACAGATACTTACATGAGAGGAATTCGTGATTATGATGTTAATAAAGCCTATTATGCGATGTTGAAAGGCGCAGATAATGTTGAAAATAATCCGCTTCGTCCAGGATTGAAAGATTATATCAAAAAAGGCTATTTGACAACCGACAATAAAGGTCCTGTTTCGACGACTCAAGAATATAATATTTCAGATTATTCTATTTCGCTTATGGCCAACGAATTTGGAGACAAAGACAATGTAAAACGTTTTAAAGAACGTTCATTATCTTATAGAAAATTATTTGATAAAAACTTAAATCTGCTTCGTCCAAGAACGCCCGACGGAAAATGGTACGAACCTTTTGACCCAAATTCAGGAGCTAATTTTGAAGAAAATGTTGGTTTTATTGAAGGAAATGCGTGGCAATATAATTTTATGGTTCCTCATGATATTATTGGTTTGAAAAAACTAATGGGTGGAGATCAGGCATTTTCAGCACAATTGCAGAAAATTTTCGACACCAAACAATTTGATATGGCCAATGAGCCAGATATTGCCAATCCGTATTTATTTAATTATGTGAAAGGCGAAGAATATAAAGCTCAGGAAATGGTAAAAAAATTGGTTCGAGAATATTTCAAAAATGAACCAAAAGGATTACCAGGAAATGACGATACGGGAACTATGTCGGCTTGGTTGGTTTATTCGATGATGGGAATTTATCCAATTTCTCCAGGAGATCCAATTTACACCATTACAGCGCCAATGTTTCATAGAGTGACAATTAAATTAGATCCAAGATATTATAAAAAAGATAGCATTGTAATTGAAAGACAAATCAATAATGGAGGGAAAATCAATTCGATTGAGCTAAACGGAAAAACACTTAATAGCTTTTTTATTTCGCACGATGATTTTGTGAATGGAACAAAGCTTAAAGTGATTCAAAACTAAACACAACACAACTATGTTACAATTAAGAATGAAGAAAACGGCCATTATTTTTGTAATGGCTGTTGGTTTTTTTAACCAAACCCATGCCCAGAAAAAGTATCTGTACCAGGATGCGAAAGCGCCTGTTGAAGACAGAGTAAAAGACTTGTTAAGCCGTATGACGCTTGAAGAAAAAGTGCGTCAGATGGACATGTATAGAGGAGATTTTTTTAAAGATAAAGAAGATTTTGCTAAATCTAAATCTGCTGAAAAAATCGGGAAATTAGGAATTGGAGCAATTCATGATCTTTATCCGCGTTCAGCGAAAATGATTAATGATTTGCAGACTAATGTAATCAAAGGAAACCGTTGGGGAATTCCGGCGCTGATTATGTGTGAAATGCTTCACGGATATTTAGACGAAGGAAGTACTGCTTTCCCTATGAATATTGGTCTTGGCGCAACTTGGGATGTTGCCACAATGGACAAAGTGGGTAAAGTTATTGGTATGGAAGCCAGAGCGCATGGTGTTCATTTTGGTTTTGGACCGAACTTAGATTTAGGACGCGAGCCACGTTGGGGTAGAGTTGCCGAAACTTTTGGTGAAGATGCTTATTTAAATAGCGAAATTGGTTTGGCGTTTATTAAAGGAATGCAGGGAGAAGACTTAAAATCAGATCGTTCTATTATTGCTGAACCAAAACATTTTGCCGTTCACGGTATTCCGCAGGCTGGAGGAAATTCTTCTCCGATTTTGGTTGGAGAACGATCTGCAAGAGAAGATCATTTGCCATCTTTTGAAAAAGCATTCAGAAAAGGCGGTGCTTTAGGAACGATGTGTGCGTATTCTGAGTTAGACGGAATTCCTTGCGCAGCCAATCATTGGTTATTGACGGATGTTTTGAGAAACGAATGGGGTTTTAAAGGACTTGTAGTTTCAGATTTGGGAGCTATTAAATATATTCAGACGACTCATAAAGTGGCTGATTCTCCAAAAGATGCTATTAGAGAAGCGGTTTCAGCTGGTGTTGATATGCAATTCTATGATTTTTCAAATGAATTCTGGCAGAATACTGTTATCGAATTGGTAAATGAAAAGAAATTGACAATGGAAAATATCGACCGTGCAGCGGGAGCAGTTTTACGTTTGAAATTCTTATTGGGATTATTTGAAAATCCGTACACAGATAAAAATCTGATTAAAGAGCGTTTTCATACTCCAGAAAATCAAGCTGTTGCTTTAGAAGCGGCTCAGAAATCTATTGTTTTATTGAAAAATGATAACAACACATTGCCTTTAAGCAAAAACTTAAAAAACATTGCAGTTATCGGACCAAATGCAAATGCTTCAAGATTGGGAGGTTATGCTCCTAAAAACAGTGTCGGAATGACGGTTTATGAAGGTGTGAAGGAATTGGTTGGAAAAACGGCAAATGTAGTTTATGAGGAAGGAGTTCCGTTGATTGTAAAAGGACAGATTATTCCATCTAAATATTTATTTACTCCAGACGAATCTCAAAACGGATTAAAAGGTGAATATTTCAATAACAGAAATCTCGAAGGAACCCCAGCGCTGACTCGCATCGACAGTCAGTTAGAGTTTGACTGGCCTTGGGCGCCTGGAGATGGTGTGAATGTGGATGATTTTTCTATCAGATGGACAGGATTCTTAAAATCAGATCAAGCTCTTGACGGATGGTTAGGTTTAAGTTCTGATGATGGAATCAGAATGTATATCGATGACCAATTGGTAATCGACAACTGGACAAAAGGAGCGACAAGCATGGTTACAACTCCAAAAATTATCGAGAAAGGCAAAAAATATAAAGTACGCATTGAAATGTGGGAAGGGGGCTGGGGAGCCAGAGCTCATTTCCGTTGGAATTTAGAAAAAGTAAACTTACAGCCAGCAATTGAAGCCGCTAAAAAAGCAGATGTTGCTATTGTGGTTTTAGGAGAATCTAATGAATTGGTTGAAGAAAACAGAGATGTGGCTTCTTTAGACTTATTCGGAATTCAACAGCAATTGATTGAAGAGATTCACAAAACAGGAACTCCTGTAGTTTGTGTACTATTAAACGGTCGTCCGCTTTCTACAAATTGGATTGCTGAAAATATTCCTGCAGTCTTAGAAGGATGGTTCCCAGGTGAATTAGGAGGTAGAGCAGTTACTGATGTATTATTTGGAGATTATAATCCAGGAGGAAGATTGCCAATTACAGTTCCAAAATCAGTTGGGCAGTTACCAATATATTACAATCAAAAGCCATCTGCGATACATAAATATGTAGCGGAAAGCGAGCATCCGTTATATTCATTCGGTTACGGATTAAGTTATACGAAGTTTGAATATTCTAATTTAAAATTGAATACTACTGAAATTAAACCAAACGGAGAAGTAAAAGTTTCTGTTGATGTTAAAAACATTGGAGACAGAGATGGAGACGAAGTCGTTCAGTTGTATATTAATGATGTTTACAGCAGTACTACTACACCTGAAAAAACCTTAAAAGGTTTCAAAAGATTGAACATCAAAAAAGGTGAAACAAAAAATGTTGAATTTACACTTACACCAGACGAGCTATCTCTTTGGAACAGAGAAATGAAGCGTGTTGTAGAGCCCGGAGATTTCGAAGTGATGGTCGGCGGAAATTCGACCGATTTGCTTAAAACTAAATTCAAGGTTTTGAACTAAAAACCTAAAAACGCCGAAGATTTTTCGGCGTTTTTGCTTTAAAAAAATGAATACAATTATAAAAGGCTAAAATCTATTCGATAATAGTGTTTTTGCCTTTTTTTATAAGGCAGAGTAGGATTACAAATGAAAACGTTTTCTTTCAATAAAACACCAAAGATTTACCAACACCTTTTCAAAATTGTCATTTGTCGAAATTATATTTTGTTAACAAAATGTATTCTTAAGTTTAACATGTTATTAACTCTAAAAAAACAACTAATATGATTAAAAACGTACTAAAATTACTGTTGGTCATATGCCTTTTTGGGTTCCAGAACCTTCAAGCGCAGACAACAGTAAAAGGAACGATAACAGATGCTCAAAGCGGGATTCCGATTCCTGGAGCAAATATTATTGTTAAAGGAACTAAAACAAGTGCTTCATCAGATTTTGATGGTAAGTACAGCATTAGTGTTCCTAATCAATCAGCAGTTTTAGTTTTTACTTATGTAGGCTCTGCTACAAAGGAAGTTGCTGTGGGATCACAATCTACCATTAACGTAACTCTTGGCCCAGATACGCAGCAGTTGGGAGAGGTAGTGGTTACAGCTCTTGGTATTAAGAGAGAGAAAAAAGCTATTACGTATTCTGCACAAAACGTTTCTGTAGATGAGTTATCAGAAGCAAGATCATTAAACGTTGCCAACTCACTTTCGGGTAAAGTGGCAGGTCTTAACTTCTCTACAACTTCAAACGGTGTTGGTTCTTCTTCTAGAATTACTTTAAGAGGTAACAGATCTCTTAACGGAAACAACCAGCCTCTTTATGTAGTAGATGGTGTGCCAATTAGTAACGGAACAACCACAACTAACCCTGATATTGATACAGGAGGAACTACACAGCCAGATGGTATTTCTAACATTAACCCAGAAGATATTGCTTCGATGACTGTTCTTAAAGGACCATCTGCAGCGGCTCTTTACGGTTCTAGAGCATCAAATGGTGTAATCGTTATTACTACTAAATCTGGTAAATCTGGAAAAACTTCAGTTTCGTTATCATCTAACTTTATGGCTTCTTCAGCTTATAATTTGATGAATTTACAAAATGAGTACGGTCAAGGAACAAACGGAAATTATGTTTCTAACTCAAGCTCAAGCTGGGGAGCACCTTTAGACGGGCGTCAGGTATCTGCTTGGCAATTGGTTCGTAATCCAAACTATGCTGGACCAGCTACACAAAGCTATTCTCCACAGCCAAACAACGTTATTGATTTCTACAAAACAGGTTATAACTTGGCAAACACTTTGACAGTTACTGCTGGTAACGAAAAAGCGCAAGGTTATTTCTCTTATACTAACACACGTGCTGAAGGTATTGTTGGAGGAAACCAAATGGACAGACACAATCTTAACTTAAGATTGACGAGCAAGATTTCTGATAAATTATCTTTGGATGTAAAAACAAACTACATTGTTCAGGATATCGATAACTTATTGAGAACAGGAGAAGAGTCTATCGGAACATCTGCTTATTTATTGCCTCGTAGTATCGCTTACAACGATTATAAAGATTTCGAATATTTTGATGCTGCAGGACAAAGACAAGTGAACTATTTCCTTGACGAAACTGGAGCTCCTGGAGGGAACCCATTCTGGTCTGCTTTAAGAGATGATGCCCGTACAGATAAAAGAAATAGATTTATTGGTTTAGCTTCTCTTAAATATGAGTTTACCAAAACATTAAGCTTACAAGGTAGAGCTGGTTTAGACCAAATGACAAACAAAAACGTAAGAAACAGATACGCAACTGCAGCTTTCAACAGCAACTTAGGTTCTTATAGCGAATCTTATGAAACAGTAAGCGAATTAAACGTAGATGCTTTGCTTTCTTACAATGAAAAATTCGGAGATTTCTCTGTTGGCCTTAATGCTGGTGCGAGTTCATTGCAGCAAAATAGTTCAGCTTTAACTTCTGGAGGAGTTTTAAGTAAAAGAAACTTCTTCGCATTATCAAACGTTCAGACAGTTCAATCTACTTCTACAGCTTCAGAAAAAAGAATTAATTCTATTTACGGATTTGGTCAAATTGGTTTCAGAAACTACTTATTCTTAGATTTAACAGCTAGAAATGACTGGTCTTCTACATTGCCAACAGATTATTTCTACCCATCTTTCGGACTTTCAGCTGTTCTTTCTGATATGTTTACATTGCCAGAAGTAATTAGTTTTGCAAAATTAAGAGCTTCTTATGCAGAAGTGGGTAACGATACAGATCCTTATCAAACACAACAAAGATATTCATACATCGGAGGAAACGGTGGTATGTTATACGGACAAAGCACAAAAGCAAATCCAAACTTAAAACCAGAGATTTCTTCTTCTTCTGAGTTTGGTGCCGATGTTAGATTTTTCAACAACCGTTTAGGTTTAGATTTCACATACTTTAAAACGTTAACGAACAACCAAATTTTCTATATCAACACTCCTGAGTCTTCTGGATATTCTAGAGCAATCGTAAACGGTGGAGATATCGAGAATAAAGGTATCGAGTTCACGCTTACTGCTACGCCAGTTCAAACAGAAAACTTTACATGGGATGTTACAGCTAACTACGCTTCTTATAAGTCAAAAGTAAAATCTATCTTTGAAGGAAGAGATGAGTTAGTTCTTGGTGAAGGGCGTTTAGTGAGAAGTAAAGTGGTTCAAGGTGGTGAGTATGGTGATTTATACATCAAAGGTTTCCAAAGAAATGATGCTGGACAAATTCTTGTAAACAGTGCTGGTATTCCTTTAGCGACAAATGGTTTTGATGTTCGTGCTGGTAACTTTAATCCAGATTGGACTGCAGGTTTCAAAAACAACTTTAAATACAAAGATTTTTCTTTAAGCTTCTTAGTTGATTTCAGAATTGGCGGTGAAGTGATTTCATACACTCAAGCTAGACAAGCTGGTTTAGGGGTAAGCGATATTACTTTAGCAGGAAGAAATGGCGGAATCATTGTGGATGGTGTGGTAGATAACGGAAACGGAACTTACTCTCCAAACACAACAAGCATCAATGCTGAGCAATACTGGACAGCAATCGGTCAAAGAACTCCAATTGCAGAACCATTTGTTTATGATGCTACAAACATCAGATTAAGAGAACTTGTTTTTGGTTACTCAATGCCAAAACGTTTATTAGGTAACTCAGGATTTACAAGCATCGATTTCTCATTAGTAGGTAGAAACTTGTTCTTCTTCTTAAACAAAGCGAAGTACTTTGATCCAGAAGCAGGAGCAGGTACAGGAAACCTACAAGGGATAGAATCTTTCAACATTCCTTCAACGAGAGATTATGGAGTTAATGTTAAATTCGGATTTTAATTAAAAAAGAGATATCATGAAATATAGTTTTAAAATAAAAACACTAGGACTTGCTATAGCGATGCTGTCTACTTTTGCTAGTTGTACAAAAGATTTCGACGAAATAAATACAGATCCTAATTCGCTTACAGAAAGTCAATTAGATCCAACGTTGGCAGGGCCAGCATTTGCATCTGCACTTTATGCAGGTATCCACAATGGGTCTTATTCGTCTCCAGGTGTAGATGATCAAGGTACTTGGGGTATCGCGACAGGTATTTTATCGTCAACATTCATCCACTACTTAAACTGTGGGTACGGAACAGAAAGAAATGCTTTCGTAAACGGATACGAAGGTAGAGGATGGACAAGATTTTACACCGTTGCGGCTCCAGCTTTAGCAAATGCTTTTAAAGCATCTGAAGGAAATGCAGAAGCGACTGCAGTATTAAAAATCTGGAAAGTTTTCATGTACAACCAAATGGTTGATGCTTACGGACCAATTCCTTACACTGAAGCAGGAAACGGAAAAGAAAAAGTTCCTTACGACAGTGTAGAATTTATCTATGCAGATTTCTTTAAATTATTGGACGAAGCTAACGCAACACTAACTTCTACTTCTGCAACTTCAGTTGCTTCTCTTGCCCCAAATGATAGAGTTTATGCAGGAAGTGTTGACAAATGGAGAATCTTTGGAAACAGTATGAGATTACGTTTGGCTTTAAGAATTTCTGATAAAGAACCTGCAACTGCAAAAACTCAAGCTGAAGCGGCAGTAGCTGCTGGAGTTATGCAGACTAACGATCAGAGCGCATTCTTTAAAGCAAGTAACATTACGCCAAACAACTTAAACATGATCGTAAATAGCTGGGGTTATGTAATGACAGCTTCTATGGAAAGTATCTTAGTAGGTTACAACGATCCACGTTTATCAAAATGGTTTGCCCCAGTTTCTACAGGTGCTTATAGAGGAAATCCAGTTGGAGGCCTAGAAGATCAATTTGGAACTACTGAGTTCTCTAAATTTAACAATGATGTTTTAGGAAATGGTGCAGCTAATACACTTAGCGAAACTAAAAATATTGAAATCTTTATGGCTTCTGAAAACTACTTAAGTAGAGCAGAAGGAGCTTTAAATGGATGGAACATGGGCGGAGATGCTAAGACTTTGTATGAAACAGGTATTAGATTATCTCTTGCACAATGGGGAATCACTGATCCTACAACTGTTAATGCTTACATCAATGGTTCTACATTACCAACATTGCCAAACATTTTGACATTGTACCCAACTTTAGATTTGCAAGACGTTCCTGTGAAATTGCCAGTTGCTTGGTCTGCATCTACTGCTAATCAGAGAACTCAAATTGCAGTTCAGAAATACTTAGCCATTTTCCCAGAATCTTGGGAGGCTTGGGCAGATTTAAGAAGAAGCGACGCTAAAGTAATCTATCCAGTTTTAAACACTGATAATCCAGATGCTGGAGTTGGTAAATCTTTGATGAAAAGAATTATTTACACTACAAATGAGTACTCATCAAACAAAGCTGCTGTAGAAGATGGAGTTTCTAAATTAGGAGGTCCAGATTCAGGTGGAACAAGACTTTGGTGGGACACAAAATAATTAATTTGGTAAAGTAAAAGATCAATCGATTTGTTACTTGAGCAGAAGGAGAGGTAACTCTCCTTTTGTTTTTTATGAAGCTCTGTGAATTTTTGCCCCAACTTTAATTCATAATTAGCAATTTCCTTTGTGTGAAAGTGAGCAAGTTTAATTTTAACACATAGAAACATAGGTTCTGTGTCTAAAAAGAAAAGCAAAGAGAAAAATATTTCTTTCACATAGCTATGTGTTAGAAACTAGTTTCTTTCTTTATTCTTTTCGTAAAAACAAAAAATCTATGTTTCTATGTGTTTAATAATTTTAAAATAAAATGATTTTAAAGACAAAATATACTGTTGCAGCATTGTTTGCTTTATTTCTTTTTTCTAATGGAACAAAGGCACAATTAAAGGCTGTAAATATCGAAAGCAGTTATATTGCAGATCCGCCTGTTACAACCAATAGCCATGCCTCAACTTTGGTGGAATATAAGCCCAACGAAATTTTAGCCGCTTGGTTTGGTGGAAAATATGAAGGAGCAAAAGATGTCGGAATTTACATCTCGGCTTATAAAGACAAAAAATGGTCTGCGCCTAAAGAACTGATTCAGCCATTAATTAAAAACGGAGATACGCTGCCATGTTGGAATCCAGTTTTATTTAAAAGCAAAAGCCAGAATTTGTATTTGTTCTATAAAATTGGAAAAAATCCGAGGGAATGGTTTGGTGCTATGAAGGTTTCAAAAGATAATGGAACAACATGGGGAGAACCAAAATATCTTCCAGACGGAATTTTAGGTCCAATCCGAAACAAACCTATCGAAACTGCTCCAGGCGTAATTTTATGCGGAAGCAGCACAGAAAGCGTCAACACAGACCAATGGCGCGTGCATGTGGAAGAATACACGGAAGCAACAGATTCTTGGAAAAAAATACCTGTAGAAAACAATCAAAACTTTGATGTTATTCAGCCAACATTTTTAATTCACAGTGCTACCGATATTCAGATGCTATCTCGAAGCAAGCATAATAAAGTGGTTTCTAGCTGGTCGGGAGATAATGGCAAAAGCTGGATTAGGACTAATACCATAAATGTCATCAATTCAAATTCTGGTATTGATGCCTTAACAGTGAATAAAAATCTGTTTTTACTAGTAAATAACCCACTTCCGATGGGAAAAGACTGGTTTAACGGACGAAATATTCTTGATGTTGAATATTCGAAAGACGGCTTAAACTGGACTAAACTATTTGATCTAGAAAAACAAGAAAAAGGAGAGTTCAGCTATCCAGCCATAATCCAGACCGCAGACAAGAGAATACACGTTTTGTATACTTATGATCGAAAATATATTAAACATACCTCTTTTGAACTTAGCCTTTAAATTTAGTTAGTAATAAAATATGAAAGCTCTAAAATGCCTTTTTATAATCACTTTGTATTGCAGCATCCATTTGAATGCTCAAAGTAATGATATGTCTAAAACCTTTTACAAACATGACAAATATCTTTCATCTGATAAATTGGAAGGTCGTTTTGTGGGAACTCAAGGAAATAATGAAGCCGCTGCATATATCAAAAAGTATTTTAAGAAATATGGTTTACGGCAATTCAATGATAGTTATTATCAGCCTTTTAAAGTATTTGTCAAAGAAGGCATCAATAAAATGAAATCGGATAGCGTAGCAACGCAAAACGTTGTAGGCTATATTGAAGGTTCAGATGCTGCTTTGAAAAACGAATACATCGTAATCGGTGCGCATTACGATCACTGGGGTTGGGGCGGACAAGGTTCTGGTAGTAAAAAGAAAGAAGCTTTTGCTATTCATAACGGTGCCGATGATAATGCGTCTGGAGTTTCGGCTTTGCTTTGCATCTTAGAAGAAATTTCAAAGCAAAAAGTAAAACCTAAACGAAGCATCATTTTTATTTCGTTTAGCGGAGAAGAAGAAGGATTGCTTGGTTCCAAATATTTTGTAAATCATCTTCCCGTTCCAAAAGAAGCTGTAAAATTAATGCTTAATATGGATATGGTCGGAAGATTGAATGATAAAAAAGAACTTTATATGGGAGGGGCAGGAACTTTTCCGAATGGAGTTGAATTAATGAAAAAACTGCAGGAAAACTCAGGGTTAAATCCTGTTATTCACGCAGGAGATGTAGGCGGTTCAGATCATGTTTCTTTCTACAAAGAATCTATTTCGGCAGTTGGGTTTCATACAGGCGGACATCCGCAATACCACACGCCAGATGATGATATTGAACTGATTAATTCAGATGGTGGAGCATTGGTGTCAAAATACATTTACAATGCTCTTATACAAATTGCCAATTACGAAGAAGCTTTGGTTTTTATTAAACAGAATTAAAACTAAGTAATATTCAATACAAATAAATTAAGTCGACTAGTGAAATTGATGCCTGATCAATTTCATATTTAAAAAGTTAAGTTAATTAGTTTTTGTTTTTTGAAAAGACGGTGTCTATTAAATGTTATAGACTCCGTCTTTCATTTTAAAAGCCCATGAAGCCATGGCGTCAATAACAGGGAGCAAACCAGTTCCTGCATTGCTTAATCTATAAGTTACAAACGGAGGAACAACAGGTTTTGCCTCGCGAATAACCAATCCGTCTGCTTCTAGCTGTTTTAAATGCTGAATGAGCATTTTTTCTGTCACTGCCGGAATTGCTCTTTTCAATTCGCTATATCGTTTATCTCCAGTCGATAAATGATATAAAATAATAGGCTTCCAGTAGCCTCCAATTTTCTCCATAACAAAAGTTACTGGACATTTTTCTAAGGCATACTGCTTGTTTTCCTGAATTGTAGACGATTCTTTAATTGCTGTCATAATGCATACTTTAGGGTAAGTACTTGTATAAAAGTAAGTACAAAGATACCTTTGTCTTGTTAAATAAAAAAACATTTAAAGATGAAAATTATAATCTCAGGTTCATTAGGAAACATAGGAAAGCCATTAACGGCACAATTAGTACAATCAGGTCACGATGTAACCGTTATAAGCAGTAATGCAGATAGAAAATCTGCTATTGAAGATTTAGGCGCAAAAGCCGCAATTGGTTCAGTTAGCGATGCCGATTTTCTTTCTGAAATTTTTGCCGGTGCTGATGCTCTTTTTGCCATGACACCGCCAAATATGGGCGGAGTAAATATTGTAAAGAATACTACCGATGCTGGTGCCGCTTTCGCGAAAGCAATTCAGACATCCAATATTAAAAGAGTAGTTATGTTGAGCAGTATTGGAGCCGATTTGCCAACAGGAAACGGACCAATTGCAGGTTTATATAATATTGAGAAGATTTACGAAAAATTAGAAACTTCAATTACCTTTTTAAGAGCCGGATATTTCTACTTTAATTTCTTTAATGATATTCCGATGATAAAAGGAGCAGGAATTATGGGAGCAAATTTCCCAGCGTCAAACCGTATTCCGTTAGTTCATCCAGAAGATATTGCCAACGCAGCGGCCGAAGAATTACAGGAAATAACAGAAGGTAAAAACATCCGTTACATTATAAGCGATGTAAAAACGCCTTCAGAAATTGTAAAAGCATTTGGAACGGCTATTGGAAAACCAGAACTTCCGTGGATTGAATTTACAGACGAACAATATTTTGGCGGAATGACTCAAGCAGGAGTTCCAGAAGAAATGGCAGGTTTATATACCGAAATGGGAACTGGATTGAGAAACGAAACCATAGCAGCCGATTTTCTAAATAATGACGGAAATGCAACAGGTAAAATTAAATTAGAAGATTTTGCAAAAGAATTTGCTTCAAAATTCTAATTGTAAAAAAATCAAGTGAGGAATTTTTCGCAGACTGTTTACGCAAAGCGTTCTATTGCTAATGTAGTCAAAATAATCTCGTAATGCCAATAGCTATCGGGAGCTAAGAGTAAAAGCTTATTTATGAATTGCCTCCAGCTTTAGCTGGAAGTAATTCATAACTCATAAGGAAAGTTTTTAGACTTAACTATTTTTCCTTTATCCGTAATCAGAACACAGCTGTAATCTGGAAATTTCTGAAGTAGAAGCAAACCTTCTTTTTGACCTAAAACCATGATCGAAGTGCTTAATCCGTTAGCGGTTTCTGCATTTGGGCCAAAGACAGTTACACTGCATAACCCAGTGGCAGGATAACCCGTTGCGGGATTTATAATATGCGAATAACGTTTTCCGTTAAAAACAACAAACTTCTCATAACTGCCCGAGGTTGTGACAGCACCTTCTTTAAGCGGAATTGCGGCCAAAATCTTTTCAGGTTTAAACGGATTTGTAATTCCGATTTTCCAGTCTTTTCCATTGGGTTGTTTTCCCCAAGTGCTCATATCTCCAGAACCATTTATAATTCCGGCTTGAACGCCTTTTGCAATCATCATCGCACGGCATTTATCGGTTGCATAACCTTCGCCCAAAGCGCCAAAACCAATTTTCATTCCTTTCAATTTCAAGAAAATGGTCGATTCTGTACTGTCTAAGATAATGTTTTTATAGCCCACTTTTTCAACCGATTTTTTTATGGCGTCCGCCGAAGGCATTTCGGTTATCGAACCGTCAAATTTCCAGATTCTGTCCATTGCCGCAAAACTAATGTCAAAACCGCCATTTGTGATTTCAGAAAGTTTGATGGCTCTTTTAGTCAATTCAAATACTTCGCGATCCACTTTTACAGGTTTTATTCCAGCATTCTGATTGACTTCAGAAACCTGAGAAGTTGGTTTCCAATCGGAGATTAAATATTCAATTCTAGTGATTTCTGCAATAACTTCATCTATATTTTTTTCCGCAGAAAGCGAATCTTTATCTACAATAGAAATATCAAAGCGTCCGCCCATCAAAAGCGTTGTCCTTTTTCGTAATACTTGAGAATGTGTAGATACACAGTAAGCGATTAAAAAAAATAATGAAATTTTATATGATAATAATTTATGCATGAAAATCTTTTTATAGCATTTTAAAAAGGCTCCGGAGGAGCATAATATTTATAGAAATAGATTTGACACCTATGAATAAAGCTCCTGAGGAGCGATATCTGTAGATTATGTATGTCGCCCTCTGGGGCTTTAGCTGTATTCAGATAAAATTAAATCTATAAATATGTCATCCCTCTGGGATTTGTTTTAGACTTAAAAATTAAAAATTAAAAATTAGAAATTAGAAATCAAGAATCTAAAATCTAAAATCTAAAATCTAAAATCAACAATCTAAAATCAACAATCAATAACAGTCCGTCAAAAATTGTTTGTTAGCTTTGTATTCAGAAAGCGTTTTTAATCCTTTTGATAAACATAATTCGCTTAGAACATTTTCTACATCTTTTTGCATTGCAAGAGAACCGCAAATCATAATGACACCATCTTTTTTCAATACATTCACGAAGAAATTAGCATCTCTTTTAATCAAATCCATTACATAAATATGCTCTGCTTCGCGAGATAATGCAACATGGAAATTTTCCAGATGTTCTTTCTGTATCATGATCGCAGAAAACTTTTTATAAGCCATTAGTGTTGGCGTTTCCATTCTGAATCCGCTGTAGAGATGAAGCTCTTGTTTTGCTTTATTCTGTTCAATCATTCCTAAGAAAGGAGCAATTCCAGTTCCGTTAGAAATAAAAGCCACTTTTGGAGCTTTTTTTGGAAGATGAAAAGCAGGATTTTTAACAATCTGAGCTTTAATTACATTTCCAGGTTCTAAAGCATTCAAAAATCCAGAACCCAATCCGTTTGGATGCAATTTTACAACTAGCTGAATATTGCCAGAATGATTTCCGATAGAGTAGAGGCGTTCTCTAGAATCATTGGCAGGATAAATTGCCAGTAAATCGCCTGAGCTAAATTTAGTTCTGGCATTAGATTTTAAAGTCAGAATAAAAGTATGTTCGGTTTCAGAAATTGGTGTTTTATCCAAAACCATAAATTTTTGTAAACCTTTTGGAACGTGGTTATATAATGACGGAGTTGTCGCCAACGGAATTCCCGTTTTTTCGCTCCACAATTTTACCCATTCTACAAATTCAACAGCAGATTTATCATTTACAGTTTTCAGATCTAAATAGCGGTCTGCCCACTTTTGTTTACCTAAAAGTTGATCTATCTCGATAGCAAATTGGCAAAAATCGGGATATGATTTTGAACCAAAACCAACCACAGAAAAGTTAATATGCTGCTCTTGATTTTGTTTTTCTAGTAATGTTTTGAATTGCGTTCCGTTTGAAGGCGCATCTCCCAAACCGTGAGTTGAAGTAAAAACGATAATATGTTCTGCTTTCGGATAAACTGAAAATTTATTCAATTCGCTTACAAAAACCTTTTGGCCATGATCAATTAATTGTTTCTGAATGGCATTGGCAAATCGGAAAGTGCTTCCGTTTTCTGAGCCTACCAAAATAATAAAAGTACTTTCTTCAGCTTTATATTTATTTTTAATTCGGCTTGACCTTCTTTTTAAAGTAATAGCAAAACCTGAATAAATAAAGAATAAAATATTGATGCAGGCAATTGCCAAAATAACAGCCCAAATTCCGTTAATTCTTCCTGTGTGAAGATCAAGACTTAATGCCGCAAATTGTGCCGTCATTGGCGAACGTTTTTCAGAAATTACAGTTCCTGTAACCTGATTTACTTCGACTTCTCGGTCTTTCAATTCAATGATATAATATTCTTCAGGATCATCTGTAAAAGGAAATTCTATTTTCTTTACATCAGACAATAAAGTGGTATTGAAAATTGAAACTGTTTTTGCTTTTTCTGAAAGTTCTGTTTTTACAGGTTTTGCTTTTTCTTCGCCCATAAAAAAGTTGAATCTTTCCAACGATAAATAAGTTCCCGTTAGTGCAATAATTAAAATCGGAATTAAAGCCAATCTTCCTAAAAGTACATGATAATATTGAGCGAAATATTCTTTTATTATTTTAGAAAAGAAATTTCGAATGCCACGCTGTCTTTTTAAAACCAGCACAAAACCTGAAATGGATATTAGCAATAAGCAAAAAGAGATTACACCCACAAAAAAACGACCTGCTTCATGAAGAAATAGCGAACGATGCAAACCCGTTATCCAGTTTATAAATTCGGATTTCTTTGCAGGAGTTCCTAATGCTTTTCCTGTTTTAGGATCAATGTATGCTTTAATGTCGTTTCCGTCTGCATCAATAGCTTGAAGCGTTACAAACTGATTATAATCTACGCTCAATTCTGTGATTTCTGGATATGCTTTCTTTAGAATTGGCAACGTTTCGCCCAGAGTTATTTCGTTAAAATTTTCAGCTTTATACGGTAGTGTTTTTTCCTGAACTGCATCAACCGCTAGAATAATTCCGGTTACCGAAGCCAAAAGCAAAAAAATAGAAGAAAATAAGGCTAGAGCCAAGTGTGCGTAACGCCAGAAAGAAAGAGTCATGGAGTGTATTCTATTATAAAAACGTTTAAAGCTTTGACAAAGTTTACAACAATGACAAAGCTCAGATTTTAATTCTAAGCACAAAAATAAAATTTGTGCTCATTATAAGGTTAAAAAATAATGTGCTTAAGATTATATTTTGTTTAATCTTACATATTTAATGTAGCCTTTACCATCTGTTTTTTCAGCAAGACCTTCTGTTGTAAGCGGCACTTCAAGATCGCTTACGTAGTATTTCTGATCTTCTACAGCCGATTCAAAACGCAATTTATACCCTTTATTGATTTTAGAATTTTCTATTTCGATTGTCGTTACACTGCGATCTCCGCCAGTCACAGAAGCACCTGTTTTAGCACTTATGTCTTCGTTTTTTTTAGAATGGAATTTATTCCATTCTTTTAATGATTTGTACCATTTTTTGTCATCGCCCATTACATAAAGCGTTTTTTCGTATTCACCAGCGGAATTGACTAAAGAAACGACAATATAAGCGCCTTCTCCCATATAGTTATTCATTTGAAGCATAACCTTGTATTTGCTAGATTGTGCCTGAGATTGGAAAGAAACTAAAAAGATAAAAGCGCTTGTAAGAGCAATTTTTAATATTGATTTCATGAAAATAAGTTATGAATTATGAATTATAGGTTATGAGTATTGCGCTTTGAATTATTTATGAGCTTCATTTTTAACTCATAATTTTTAACTCAAAACTCATAACGATCTAAAAGTTATTTTAAAAACTCAACAGAGATATTATTTTTGGTAAGTACTTCGTTTTCTTTAGCCAAAGCGTAAGCCGTTTCGTCAAATTCTGTGCTGATGTCTTTTTTAGCTCCTGCAGAAACTAAATATTTTAAAATAGCATCATCTTTAGAAGTCATCGCCGCTCTGTGCAAAGCCGTTAAACCATCTTTATTTTTAGCATTGATATCTACTTTTAAATCGGTAATTTTTTTAAGAAGCAAAACATCATTTTTAGTAATGGCTAAATGATATAAAGTGTTTCCATCTTTTTGAGGAGCTGCTAAGTCCAAACCTTTATCTTGAAGTAGTTTTGCTTTTGCATCAAAAGGATCTGTTGCAGCTTTTTCTCTTCCTGCCGGACGATAAGATTGTACTAGGTAAACGCCTAAATTGTTTCCGTCTTTGTCTTTTACATTTACATCGGCACCTTTAGCCAAAAGTAAATTTACAGCTTCTGGAGATCCGTTTCTAACAGCAAAAGTCAAAGCCGATTCTCCTTTTAGATTCTGAGCATTGATGTTTTTAACTTTTGGAAGGAAAAGTTCTAAAATTCCCGTTTCTCTTGCCGATGCAGCAGCCATTAGCGCAGTATTTCCTTCTTTGTCGGCTTTGTTTAGGTCAACTCCTTTTGCTAAGAAATATTGAATAATCTCTGTCTGATTTGGTTTTCCAGCCAAAATATGCAATACGTTTTGTCCTGCTTTGTTTTGAGCTATAGCCTTAATTTTTACTTCTTCAACCAAATATTTATAAGTTTCAAGAGTATTTGTCTCTCTTCGGCTTCCTTGTGCAGCAAATAAAAGAGCGGTGTCTGTTGGTTTAATTCCTTTTTCTAAAAGTTTTTTCAAAAGAGCAATATTTCCAGATCTCGCGGCATACGAGAAAGCTGTGTTTCCATCATTATCAACATCTTTTAAAGACATTCCTTTAGTAGAAAAATATTCTGCTGCTTTTAAATCTTTGTCAGAAGCAATAGCTAAAAGCAAAAGGTTTGCACCATTAGCATATTTTTTCGTCGGATTAAGTCCAGCTTTAAAAAAAGAATCATACAGAGCCGGATTTGATTGTCCGTTTGAAGCAGCAAAATCAGCAGGAGCTGTTCCGTGGCTATCTTCAAAATTTACATCAGAACCTTTGTCTATTAAATATTGTACCAATTCGGCATTGCCTCTATAAGCAGCCCAATGCAGATAAATACGATTGTCGTGAGTTAATTTTGTGACTGAGTTTCCAGGCTGTTCAACTAAGAATTTGATAGTTGCAAAAGGAGCATCGTTATTAATCGCTAATGTCGTAACATCAAATGCATTGGCATTGGCTTCAGCTGGATTATTTCCTTTAGCGATTTCTGCCTGAACCGTTTCAACAGTTGGTGAAGTTTTCCAGAAAGCTGCGTCTAAAAGCGAGTTTTTTTGCTGGGCACTTACAAACAATGAAGCAGCAAATGCAAAAGAAACAAAAAGGCTCTTTTTCATATTTGGATAATTTATAGTTATTGAATTGTACAAGATCAATTTATTTTTGAGAATATTTTCACTCTATTTAGAATAAATAAAAATAAAAGCAAATGTAAAAATTAATATTCTTAATGCAAGAATAATTTACAGTAAAAAAGATTTACGATTGAGTTTTATTAATACTCAAGGATCGTAAAAGTAAAAGTAGGTTTTTGCAATCTTTTTTCTTTAAAGCGTAAACGCAATCATATTTATTGCCGTTCTGATATTTTTAGGCAACATTCTGTGTATGATTACCTTTTTTATAGCCTGTTTTAGCGATAAGTATTTGTAATAAAGATAATTGTGTTTTTTGCCGAATAAGAGTTATTTAGAATAATTATTAATAAATAGCGTTTTTTTCAATTGGAATTGTCTTTCAAATTTCTATTTCCAAAATGAGAATGTTGATAACTGTTTTGGTTTCCAACCCCGAAAAACTCAATTTTTGATGTTGATAACCCCACCTTAATTTTAGGGAAAATGCTAGTTCATTGCGAATTACAGATTAAGATTTTCATGTTGATAAAATTTATAAAATCACAAATTTTTGAAGTTTTAAAACTGTTGATAATTGGACAGATTTTTAACATCTAAAACTAGACAAAAGAATAACTGTGGGCTAAATTTGTAATTATAGAAATCACGCTAATACCACTCCCCAACTTGAGCGCTCGCATTCCTATCTCAAAATAGTCACTTAAAACTCTATATATTATGTCAATTTTCGATAAAAGAATCAATTATAAACCTTTTGAATATCCTGAGGTTCTGCAATTTACCGAAGCGATTAATAAAGCTTACTGGGTACACACTGAAGTAGATTTTACTGCCGATACGCAAGACTTTCATGCGCATTTGAATCTGGCTGAAAAAACAGCAATCAAAAATAGTTTGTTGGCAATCGCGCAGATTGAGGTAGCTGTAAAAAGTTTTTGGGGTAATATATATGAGCATTTTCCAAAACCAGAATTCAACGGTTTAGGAACTACTTTTGCAGAATGTGAGTTTAGACATTCAGAAGCGTATTCCCGTTTGCTGGAAGTTTTAGGCTATAATGACGAATTCGAAAAATTATTGGATGTTCCTGTAATACGCAGACGTGTGGATTATCTTTCAAATGTGCTGAAAGACACTAAATCTCACGACAACAGAAAATATATGGTTTCTTTGATTCTGTTCAGTATTTTAATTGAAAACGTTTCATTATTCAGTCAGTTTGCCATTTTGTTGTCATTTACCAGATTCAAAGGATATATGAAAAACGTGAGCAATATTATTGCTTGGACTTCAATCGATGAGCAGATTCATGCCAATGGAGGAATTTATATCATCAATAAAATCCGTGAAGAATTCCCAGAATATTTTGATGCAGAAACTCTGGAATTGGTAAGAGAAACAGTTAAAGAATCAATTGGCGTTGAAGCTGATATTTTAGACTGGATTTTCGAGAATGGTGCTGTTGAGACCATAAACAAAGAAGATTTGGTAAACTTCATGAAATTTAGAATTGACGAGAGCTTGAAACAAATCAATATCGAAACTATTTTTAATGTTTCTCCAGAAGAATATTCAAAAATGACCTGGTTTGAAGAAGAGGTTTTTGCAAACAGTCTAGATGATTTCTTTGCGAAACGTCCTGTAGAATATACAAAACACGATAAGAGCATCACAGCAAACGATCTTTTCTAATACAAGCCCATTATATATGAATACAATAGACACAAACCCAGCAAATAATTTTGAACCACAAAACGACAGTAAAATGTGGTGGAAAAATTCTGAAAGTGAACAGATTTTAAACCGTGGTTATCTTTTAAAAGGAGAAACTGTAGAAGGAGCAATTGATAGAATTTGTACAGCTGCGGCTAGAAGACTGTACAAACCTGAGTTGAAAGAATCTTTCATGGAAATGATCGAAAGAGGCTGGATGAGTATTAGTTCGCCAGTTTGGGCCAATATGGGAACAGAAAGAGGTTTGCCGATTTCTTGTTTTAATGTGCACGTGCCAGATAAAATTGAAGGCATTACACATAAATTGGGTGAAGTAATTATGCAGACTAAAATTGGAGGCGGAACTTCTGGTTATTTTGGTGAACTACGCGAACGCGGAAGTGCTGTAACAGATAACGGAAAGAGTAGTGGAGCCGTAAGTTTTATGAAACTTTTTGACACGGCTATGGATACGATTTCTCAAGGTGGAGTTCGTCGTGGTGCGTTTGCTGCTTATTTAGATGTCGATCATCCAGATATCGAGGAGTTTTTGAAAATTAAAAGCATTGGAAATCCAATTCAAAATTTGTTTACCGGAATCTGCGTGCCAGATTATTGGATGCAGGAAATGATTGATGGAGATGCAGAAAAAAGACAAATTTGGGCGAAAGTATTAGAAAGCCGTCAGCAAAAAGGATTGCCGTATATTTTCTTTAGTGACAACGTAAATAAAAATAAGCCACAAGTTTATAAAGATCAAAATCTTAGAATCAACGCAAGTAATTTATGCAGTGAGATTATGCTTCCGTCAACTCATGACGAATCATTTATTTGTTGTCTTTCTTCAATGAATTTAGAATTGTATGAAGAATGGAAAGATACTGAAGCGGTTAAACTAGCGATCTTTTTCTTAGATGCCGTTTTACAAGAATTTATCGAAAAAACAGAAGGCAATTATTATCTTGCTGCAGCTAATAAATTTGCTAAAAGACACCGTGCGCTTGGTTTAGGCGTTTTAGGATGGCATTCTTATTTGCAGAAAAACATGATTCCGTTTGAAGGTTTGGAAGCTAAAATGAAAACCACTGAAATTTTCAAACATATAAGTGATAAAGCCGATAAAGCGACGCAGGAATTGGCTAGAATTTATGGTGAACCAGAATTGTTAAAAGGCTACGGAAGACGTAATACCACTACAATGGCAATTGCGCCGACAACCTCTTCTTCGGCAATTTTAGGACAGACTTCACCAGGTATTGAGCCTTTCAGCAGCAACTATTACAAAGCGGGATTGAGCAAAGGGAATTTCATGCGTAAAAATAAATACCTGAAAAAATTGCTTGAAGAAAAAGGTTTGGATAATGAGGAAATATGGAGAGGAATTATGCTAAATGGTGGAAGTGTGCAGCATATTTCACAGCTTTCTCAGACCGAAAAAGATGTATTTAAAACATTCAAAGAAATAAGCCAGTTGGAGATTGTACAGCAAGCGGCAATTCGCCAGAAATTTGTTGATCAAGGGCAGAGTTTAAATCTTAATATTCCAGCCGAACTTCCAATTAAAGAGGTAAATCGCTTAATGATTGAAGCTTGGCAATTAGGAATCAAAAGTTTGTATTACCAAAGAAGCCAAAGTGTTTCTAAAGAATTGGTTACAAGTCTGGTTTCTTGCAGCAGTTGTGAATCATAAAAATCAAAAGCCGAATCTTAATTTAAGATTCGGTTTTTTTTTATTTAGAATGCGTCGAAAAGTTTCACGCAGATTTTACAGATTTAAGTGGATTTTTAAGTAGATCCAAATTGCACTAACGGATTTAATTCTGTACTTATCATATTTTTTTGTTGAAATAATAGAAAGCAAATCTAAAGCGGTTTAAAAGTAAAAAGTTTGATATAAGTCAATAAAATTGAAGTTCTATTTTTTTAATCTTAATCTAATTTAGTTGTTATAAAATCTTAATTTAGTGCCCAAATTCCATAAACCAAAAATCAATAAATACCGCGAATAAATGGAGAATATTACCGTAATCATCATGCTGCTTTTCGGTGTAGCTTTTCTTAGTCTTGTTAGTAAAAGATATAATTTTCCGATACCAATTGTTTTGGTTTTGTGCGGTGTTGTGATTAGTATTTTTCCTGGACTTCCCGTAATTGCTTTGAGTCCAGAAATTGTATTTATTATATTCTTACCGCCGCTTTTGTATCACGCCGCGTGGCACACCAGTTGGTCCGACTTTAAGCAATCGATTCGGCCTATAACTTTTGCTGCTGTTGGTTTGGTCTTTTTTACTACAGGTTTAGTTGCTGTATTTGCGCACTGGCTTATTGATGATATGTCTTGGCCGTTAGCTTTTTTGCTTGGCGCTATTGTTTCGCCTCCTGATGCAGTTTCGGCAACAGCCATTACAAAAGGTTTGGGGCTTAATCCGAGATTAATAGCAATTTTAGAAGGAGAAAGTTTGGTGAACGATGCTAGTGGTCTTGTAGCCTATAAGTATGCCCTTACGGCAATTACAGCAGGAAATTTTGTTCTATGGCAAGCGGGATTAAATTTTGTTTTAATGTCGGCTCTCGGTATAGCTATAGGTCTGACTGTTGGTTATATTATGTTTTATATTCATAAAAGATTTGTTTGCGATGATATTATTGAGGTGACATTGACATTATTAACGCCATTTGCTTCGTATCTGCTTGCGGAGCATTTTGAAGGCTCAGGAGTTTTGGCTGTAGTAACAACAGGTCTTTTTCTGGCGGCGAGATCAGGAACAATCTTTTCTCACGAAAGCCGAATTATGACCAATACCATTTGGGATGTCTTAAATAATATTCTGAACGGCTTGATTTTTATTTTAATCGGACTTCAATTGAGACAGATTATTGCGGGAATTAGCAATTATTCTGGCAATTCTTTATTTATCTGGGGCGCTGTTATAAGTGTCGTAGTGATTTTGGTGCGTTTCTTATGGGTTGTTCCTGCAACGATGATTCCGAGAATGATTAGTAAAAGGATTCGTGAAAAAGAAGCCTTTGATTATAGAAACATGATCATTTTTGGGTGGTCTGGAATGCGCGGAGTCGTTTCTATGGCTGCTGCGTTGGCGCTTCCGCTAATGTTGAATAAAACAGAAGCATTTCCGCTTCGAAATTTAATTATATACTTAGTTTTTTGTGTTATTCTGTCGACTTTAGTAATACAAGGTCTTACGCTTCCATGGTTGATTAAAAAGCTGAAAATTGAGCGTTATTCGATACTTGCAGAAGAATATAATGTTCGAAATGTAATTGTTTCAGAAACTATTGCCCATATAGAAGATAATTTCTCGTTGCTGAATGACGAACTGTTGCATAACATTAAAAGTAAATATGAGGTAAAGTTCAACCGACTTCAAAAGACTGAACTTCCTGCTAACTTCTTTGGAAACGGAAAACTTCTTGGGGGTGAAATTTTTAATGATTTCACTAAAATTCAAATCGATTTGCTGAATGTAGAACGAGCAAAATTAGAATCAATGCATAAATCAGGTTCTGTAAACGAAGAAATCTTCCGCAAAATAGAAAAAGAATTGGATTTGGAAGAAACTCGTTTGTGGATGGAGATGTACGAAGAAAATTAATTGTTAATGGTGAATGGTAAATGATTTTGTTCCCTAAAGAAAATAAGAATTAACAATTCACCATTTACAATTAAATAACTCCCATTTTCTGCATTAGGAAAGTTGCGCTTTTGTTTTTGCAGATTCCGTTTCGTAGTTTATAATCGAAATATAAATCGTTGTTTCGAATTTCAACTTCAAAACATTGATTGGTTAAAATTTCGGGATAGTCATTTGTAGTCAGACAAACTTCAATGTCGTGAGTTGCAATGGCTCCGATGGCTTTTTTAGAAATTATCTTTTTCACTACTTCAATTGTTCCATTTCTTTTATCGTCGGAGTTTGTACCTCTTAAAATCTCGTCCAATAAAACAAATGCAGGCTGATTTTCAAGTGCATCCATAATCTGTTTTAAACGTTTAATTTCAGCAAAGAAATAAGACTCACTATCCGATAAAGAGTCAGATAATCGCATTGAAACCAATACTGGAAGTGGATGTACTTTAGCTTTAGACGCACAAACAACTGAGCCAATTCCGGTAAGCACCATATTGATGCCTAAACTTCTCAAAAACGTACTTTTTCCAGACATATTAGACCCGGTCAAAATCACAAAAGATTGTGGAAAAAATTGAGTGTCATTTCCAATTCTTGTTGCTGGATTGAGTAACGGGTGGCTTAGATTTGTAAATTCGATTTTATATTCTGAATTGATTTCAGGAAACACAAAATCTTCATTATTGTAAGCGAGATTGGCTAAACTGTTTAAAGCTTCGATTTCACCAATTATGGCAATCCAATGATTCATTTCTGAAGCATAATCTTCTTTCCATTTTAATAATGCTTTTAAAACATGCAAATTGAATAAGAATGTTCCGTTGAATAAAATAGCTGTCACAAAATTGCTTATGGTGTCCATTCTCGAAAACAACTCAGAAAGCTGTTTTAAATGCTGGCTCGCTTTTGCATTTTTAAAATTCAACTGTTCCTGTAAATGAAGTAGCTTTTTGGACTGGAAAGACTCTTTTTCAATTTTTTCAATCAATAAACTGTATTGCTTTACGATTTTATCGATGTTGTCTGCTTTTGCTATTTCCGATTGAATTCTTTTCAGAGATCTTCCTAAAACTATCAAATTAGCGATAAAAACATATGTTAAATATGAAAGTAAAATCGTTTTAGACGTAATGAAATAAGCTGTCAAGAATCCAAAAAACGTTACAGGAAGAATAATTGACAATGCAATTAAAACTTTCGGAAGTGAATTGTTTTTTAAAGAATTCCAGTGTTTTATCGCTTCATAAGATTGTTTGGAATCTTCGCCTATGATTGCCAAAGCCTGAAATTCTTGCCTCCAATCGATTTTGCTTTTTAATTCCTTTACAGCTTCTTGATTTTCTAGAATTTCTCTCTGAGGAAGGGTATTTAGCAACAATTCAGCAAGTGTTTTTTTTCCGATAAAGGAAGCTGTTCGGTTTAGGTTTTGAAATAAAGAATGATCTCCAAAAATATCTAGATCGTAAGCGTATGGATGATGGAAATCGATAAACTCGGCTCCATTTTCAAAAGGTGTTTTTTCTCTTTTTAAGAAAGCAATTTCATTCTGATTGATTTTTAGCAATGTTTCTGCCAATAATTTTTGAAATGACAATCGCGAATGTATTCTCATTAAAACAATAAAACCAGCAAAAGATAAAACAGCTAGAATGACATAAAGTATTTGATCTGTTTTGATGTAGTAAAACATAAAAAACAAGAAAAGAGCAATACTTAATAGCCTCAATAGGCTTATGCTGTTGTATTTTTTGTTGGTCTTATTATAGAGTTCTGTGTATTTTGCAACGTTGTCTGGATATGCTTTCATTCTATTATTTTGCTTGAATACAAATATAGCTTTTAAGTCATAAAATCATCAACATTGTTATTAATCTTCGTGCATAACCAAAATTGGAATAGGAACTTCTTTGGCTATTTTTTTTGAAAAGCTAGAATCGAAAAGGCTCTCAAAGAAAGAGCGTTTGTGCGTTATAGTCGTTAGAATATCAATGTCTTTATACAGCACAAAATCAAGGATGGTTTCTTTTACATCATCACTTGGCAGAACTAAAAATTCAACATTTTCTCCAGCGAATTCTTTTTCAAATTCTTTTCGTGTTTCTTCGGTAACATCAGAATTCGATGTCTTTACATATAAACTTTTAACCTTGGCGTCAGTCTTTTTTGCAATCTTCAAGACTTTTTTCAGTTCTTTTTTGTCTTTCTCTCTGTAACGTGTGGTAAAACCTATTGTTTTGACCTTTTTGTATTTAGCATCAATAGGAATACATAAAACGGGTACTTCAACCCCTGAAATCACAGATTCAGTATTAGATCCCGTGAAGAATTTCGTCCAATCAGAAACGCTGTTTGTACCCATGATGACAAAATCGATGTTATCTTCTTCAACTGCGTTTTTTAGATTATAAATAAGGTCACCATCCATTAGGCGATGTTTGATCACAATATCTTCTAGATTACGTTCTGCTGCAATAGTTCTTAGTTTCGGAATTTCATCCTTAAACATTTCAAATTTTGCTAGTTCGATTGAACTGTATATAGAAGCATAATTCTCTGGAAAGAATTGGCTGTCGTAAACAGGAATCTCGAATGTATGAAGTAAGATTAATTCGGCGTTTACCACTTTAGCAAATTCTAAAGCATGGACAAATGCATTGGTAGCAGCATCAGAGAAATCGGTTGGGAATAATATCTTTTTCATAGTACGTAAGATTAAGGTTTGTCTCTCAAATTTACTCATTCTGCAAAGAAAACAACCTGATATTTATCAGTATTTTAACAATTAATAATTTATTAATCTTAATTAGTTTGAAGATTTTCTTGCTTGCATGCAGCTGTATTAACACAGAAAAGAAATTGAGCGTTTTTTTATACCTTTGCAGCATGATAAATCAAGATTCTATAGTTGCTTTGGCTACGCCTTCGGGAGCTGGAGCTATTGCCATAATTCGTATTTCTGGTGCCGATGCCATTACCATTGGCAATTCGGTTTTTAAATCTATTAAAAACAAAGATTTGACCAAGCAGAAAACGCATACGCTTCACTTGGGACATATTGTAGACGGAAGCAAAACACTAGACGAAGTGCTGGTTTCTGTTTTTAAAGGTCCAAACTCTTACACGGGTGAAGACACAATTGAAATTTCTTGTCACGGATCGACTTATATCCAACAGCAGATCATTCAGTTATTGCTTCGAAATGGCTGTAGAATGGCAGATGCAGGTGAATTTACATTGAGAGCTTTCTTAAACGGAAAATTAGATTTATCTCAGGCAGAAGCAGTTGCAGACCTGATTTCGTCAGATAATGAAGCTTCTCATCAAATTGCAATGCAGCAAATGCGCGGCGGATTCAGTAATGAAATTGCAAAACTGAGAGAAGAACTTTTGAATTTTGCTTCTTTAATTGAATTGGAATTAGATTTTGCTGAAGAAGATGTAGAATTTGCAGACCGAACGCAATTTCATGAATTATTAAATAGAATTGAATTTGTTTTAAAACGTTTGATAGATTCGTTTGCAGTTGGAAATGTAATTAAAAACGGAATTCCAGTCGCGATTGTTGGCGAACCAAATGTTGGAAAATCAACTTTATTAAATGCTTTATTAAACGAAGAGCGTGCAATCGTTTCTGACATTGCTGGAACTACGCGCGATACGATTGAAGATGAATTGGTAATTGGCGGTATCGGATTTAGATTTATTGACACTGCAGGAATTCGTGACACAAAAGATGTTGTAGAAAGTATTGGAATAAAGAAAACCTTCGAAAAAATCGATCAAGCTCAGGTTGTAATTTATTTATTTGACGGATTGAAATTCCAAACTTCAAGTTCAGAATTTGTAAATGAAATTGAACAAATTAAGAATAAATATCCGCTAAAACCGCTAATTATTGTGGTGAATAAAAAAGATATTTTATCTGCTGATGAAGTATCGAATATTACCAATCAGTTAGAAAATTTAAATGCAAAACTGTTATTGATTTCGGCGAAAGAGAAAATAGGAGTAGAGGATTTAAAAAATGAATTATTGTCTTTTGTAAATACAGGGGCGCTCCGTAATAATGAAACGATTGTAACCAATACAAGACACTACGATTCTCTATTAAAAGCTTTAGATGAAATTCAGAAAGTGAAATTCGGTTTAGAATCAGGTCTCTCAAGCGATCTTATGGCACTAGATATTCGCGAAGCTTTATATCAATTCGGGTTGATTACCGGTCAGGTTTCTAATGATGAACTATTGGGGAATATTTTTGCTAATTTCTGCATCGGCAAATAGAAGGAGCAAAGAAACGCAAAATAAAAACAAACAAAATAGCTAAAATGTTGGTAATTAACATTTTAGATATTTTTTTATTCAATTGTTTTTTGGAATATTTAAGTGTTGTTTTGTTAAAATTTGTACCTCATTTGTACCTCGGGTTTCGAGGTACAAACTTTGTGACAAAAAGGGATTAATTATGACACACTTAGGTCCTTTTTAAAGGTTTTATAAAGTGTTAATTTCGGGTAAAGAAGTTAGCAAAAATATTTAAAACAACCACATCGTTAGTTATCTGTCCAAAGATATTTCTAAAGAATATATTAATGCGTTTGGGAGATGATTGCGACAGTTAAAAGAGCTTTTAAGTAATGTAGGAAACCTAAATTTTAAAATTATGAGTTCAAACATTAGGATTACCAAAGTCTGCCAATTCTGCAATAATGAATTTACGGCAAAAACAATCAAAACAAGATTCTGCTCCCCTGTCTGCGGGAGTAAGAGCTACAAAAAAAGGAGCAGAGATAATAAAAAAGAGGCAGCAAGACTGCAAAGGGAATCGGTTAATAATGCCGAAATTCAAAGACTTGGAGAGCTTGACTTTCTCAGCATTGATGAGGCCAGCATTTTTATAGGAATAAGCAGAAGAACACTTTACAGAGCCATATCTAGAAAAGAACTTAAGACCGGTAAGTTTGGTTCTAGAACTTTTATCGAGCAGTCAGATATCGCTCAGTTTAAAGAAAATCTGCATCAAAGCAGTACAGACAAAGAAGCAGCAAGAAAATTTCCAGGAATTAAAAACTGCTATACAATGTCCGAAGCGCATATAAAATTTAAGGTTTCCCCTTCTGCTTTATATGGTATACTGAAGAGAAAAGGGATTTTGAAATTTAATTATGGCAAGTTTGTCTATATTGCCAAGAGAGATTTAGATGAATTATTTAACATTGAGAGCCATGAGTAAAAGTATCGTAACACTTAGAAAAAAAGCTATTTCTCAGGGGAGGATGTCTCTTTATTTAGATTTTTATCCTCCCGTATGGAATTCGGCAATTAACGATTATACCAGACGCGAGTTTTTAAAAATCTACGTATATCAAAAACCAGCTGACCAGTACCAGAAAATAGCCAATACAGAAAGTCTACATACGGCGGAGCTTATTCGCGCGCGTAGACAGAATGAAATCAACAAAAGTGAAATTTATTCCGCATTTGAAAAAGAGCAGCTGGTAATTCAGGCAGTCGGAAATGAATCTTTTCTGCAGTATTATAAAAATTTAGGGAATAAAAAGGTTGGTAACAATTTATCAATCTGGGCCTGTGCTATTGTTCATTTTGAGACTTTTTTAAAAGGGAGGGATTTATCATTTAAAGAGGTCACAGTTACTCTAATTGAAGATTACAGAGATTATCTTTTGAAAGCTAAAAGTTTAAGGAAGAATAAGAAGCAGCTGTCGCGTAACACTGCTCTCTCTTATTATAACAAGATTAAAACTACTCTAAAAGCAGCCTATAGAGAGGATAAGCTTAAAACAGATATCAATGCAAAGATAGGATCAATAAAGGAAATGGAATCCCAACGTAATTTTTTGACTCTCGAGGAAACCCGAAGGCTGTTTGAAACTCCCTGCCCGAAATTGATTGTAAGAAGAATTTCTATGTTTTCTGTTCTTACAGGCGTGAGGTATTCCGATATTGCCAAGCTGACCTGGTTAGAATTGCAACATGTTGAGAATGACGGGCACTATATTATTTTCAGGCAAAAGAAAACGGAAGGCACTGCGTCCATACCGATCTCCGATGAAGCTTTCGAATTGCTTGGCAAGAGACGGAGAGAAAATGAGAAGGTATTTAAAGATTTGAACAAATGGGATGTTGACCGTACGCTTCCTGTATGGGTGGCATTGTCAGGCATCAATAAGCATATTACCTTTCACTGTTTCAGGCATACTTATGCTACATTACAGCTGACGGCTGGAACTGATATTTTTACCATATCTAAAATGCTTGGTCATAAGAACGTTAAGACAACGCAGATATATGCGAAGGTAATTGACCAGAAGAAAAGGGACGCAGCAGGCAGAATTTCTTTAGAATAAAGTTTTTTCTTTAGCAATTTTTTTAACGCTTTACCCAAATAGAGGTAAGGCGTTTTTTATTTTTTTTAGGATTAAATGATTTTTAGATTTTTTAGAAATTATTATTCAAAAAATTGCAGGTTTTACAATAGGTTATCTTTTTATATGGACTCTTTAGCTTTATTTTCTTGTTTTTATTTTCGAGATTTTCATGTAAAGCTTCTTCTTCTTTTGTAATTTTATTAGTTTCCGGATCTTCTAAGATTTTTTTAACGCTAATTCCAGCTATTAACCTAAGAAATGACAATATTTCGGCTGTTTGTGCAAGAGTAACATCCATTCCTTCGTCAGTTAACATTTTTAGTGCTTTTTCAGGTGTGATTTTTCCAGTATGATTTTGATTAAATTCCATTTTTTACTTTTTTATATTTTGTAATTAATGTAAAGATAATCAGTTGTTTATGTGGCTTTAGTAAGTGGTTTATTTTGTCCTGTTGGGGGACGGGGACAGGACAAATTTCAACATCATTTTTGGATGATTTGAAGAGATTGGCTTTCTATATGTAATGTCTGTCTTTCATTGGCGTTAAAAAATTGGTTCGGATGTCCTGAGTAGGATTGATGCAAAAATTGTAAAAACTCAATTGATCCATCGCATTAAACTGATATATAAATTTACAAAATTTATGCAGGATTTTAAAAGATTGTTTAAGTTAAGGCAGGATTGTCTTTCTTTGGCTGTATGAATTATTTGATTGTTGTTCCACTGGAGCATTTCTATCCTAATTGGTGCTTTTAAATGAGTTTTTTCGTAAAAGCAATAAGCCCGAAACAAATCGGGCTTATTGTCTTCAAATTTAATTATAATTCTAAACTTTTGGATGCATCGTAATTAAACTAGTTTTTTGCAAGTTATGCAAGACTTTCTCCTATTCGGAGATGGGTACTGAGAACAACCCTGTTCCAAAGATTGATTGTTATGACGGCCGTTATTATATCTGCTATCTGGCTTTCACTGAAATACTGTAAGGCCTTTGTATAGGTTTCATCCGTTAATCCGTTCTCATGAATTAATGTTATCTCTTCAGTTACCGCGAGCACCACTTTTTCCTCTTCTGTAAAAATGTCCCCAGCTTCTCTCCAAGCACTCAAGAGAAAAATGCGCTGGTTTGACTCGCCGTTTTTAACGGCGTCCTGAGTGTGGATGTTGATGCAGTAGGCACAGCCGTTGATCTGCGAGGCACGTATCTTTATGAGTTCTTTGGCTGTCTTGGATATGGAAATTTTTGAAAGGTAGCTTTCAAGTCCTATCATCGCTTTTAGTGCATCCGGAGCGGCCTGCTTAATGTTAAGTCGTTTTTGCATTGTATTATTCTTTTAAAATTGTTCAATGCAAAATTCAATAATAGGGAAAGGAAAAAACTTAAACTGGTTTAAGAAAGAAGCCTTTTGCGTATTTCGCTCAAGTATTCGGGCGTGAATCCTAGATAGGAAGCGATGAGGTATTGGGGAACACGCTGGATGAATTCGGGGTGGTTTCTGACTGCCTGGAAATAAAACTCTTCCTTAGAGAACGAGAAAAGAAATTTGATGCGTTTCTGTGCGGCTGCATAAGCCCTCTGGTAGACAAAACGGAAATAGCGCTCCATTACCGGAAACTCTTCCAGCAGCTTCTGCTGCTTCTCCAAAGTGATGTAAAGCAATGTTGATTTCTCTACTGCCTGAATATAAAATTCTGTCGCGAGCTGGTTCTCGTAGGCAAAGTTATCGGTAAGCCACCATGTTTCTATGGCAAATTCCGTGGTTTGTTCGGTACCTTTCTCGTTAATATAAAACTTTCTAAGCAGGCCGTCCAAAACAAAATAATGATGACGGCAGATCTGTCCCTCCTTTAGCAGGTTCTCTTTTTTACACGTTTGTTTTATGTCGAAGAATTTTTTGATTTGCTCAAAGTCATTGTCTGATACCTGTGCAAATTTGGCTATATGGTTTTTGAGTATATTGGACATCTGGAGTAAATGACATATTGGTTTTGACTGTTCGGCCAGCTTTTTTAATCGGAATGGCATCGCTGGCAGGCTCTTAAGCAAATATAGCAATAATATACTTAAATACGTTTTGAAATCAGATTTCATTATTTGTCATTAAATAGTAATTGAAAGCAATTTGGAGATTATATAGAGTCAATTTCTATAATATTCTGGGGGTTCGAATCCTGTTAAGTTATCGAATGATAAATTAACTATTTGTATTATTTTTCATCTAAATATACACGCTGAAGCAATTTTTCTATTATTTTAGAGAAAGAAAATAAAAGCAAAAATGACTCAAAGCCACCGTATTTATTAGTGTAAATGAAAAAATGGCGCCAATTGTCTTCAATTGGCGCCATCTGGCTGAGTGACCCCGACGGGACAAATTTCAACATTTTTTTTGGATGATTTGAAGAAATTGGCTTATTATATGTAGTCACTTGTCTCCCAGTGGCTTAATGAATTTGGTTTAGATGTCCCGTTGGGGATTGAAGGAAAATGCAGCTTCAAAAAACAAATCGCTAACCTCTTTTATTAAAACCGCCTTAGCTTGTGTAACAAAATTGGAGGCAGTTCTACACCTGCGAGGGCGTGTTTTGTCATGCACATTCCAGCCCAAATTTATTGTGGCAAAAAAAGTAGTAGCTATGTAATATATACTATCGATTTGATTCAAGTTCTTTAAAAGCATTTTTAATAAATCCTTCCTTATCAGCATTCATTTGTGCCAGCAATTCCTTTCTTTTTTCAGGAATGTCGGTATACTTTTCTGCCCAAAGATTAATTTCAACAATTATTGGAATTAAATCCATTCCTTTCTGTGTCAATTGATATAGTACTTTGGCTTTACTGTCGGGATGCTCCAGTTTCTGAATAATTCCGTTTTCTTCTAATGAAAGCAGTCGAGCAGCCAAAATGTTAGTTGCGATCTTCTCATCAGATTTTGCCAATTCGCCATAGGTACATTTTTTTTTAAGCATTAAATCTCTCACAATCAACAGCGACCACTTGTCACCAAAGGCTTCAAGTGAAAAACTTACTGGGCAGTCTGATCTCTTTTTTTGAGTTTTCATAAAATAAATTTAAAATCACTTGCTTTTTGCAAGTAAATATATTTATATTTGCACTTGCATTTTGCAAGCAAATATAGGGATAATAAACTAAATAGAAAAATTATGGAATTAAAAGGTAAGACAATTTTGATTACAGGTGGCTCTGCCGGAATCGGATTAGAGGCTGCAAAACAATTCATTACAGAAGGCGCTAAAGTAATTATTACAGGAAGAGATCAGAAAAAATTAGATCTTGCCAAAAAAATGTATCCATCCATTACGACCATTAAAAGTGATGCGTCCAGCCAGGAAGCCGCGGTTGCTTTGTACAATCAAATTAATGAAATGGGTGGTATCGATATACTTTATAACAATGCCGGAATTATGAATGGCCAGGATAATTTAGGTTTCAGTAATTCAAAACATTTTGAAAAAGCTGCCATAGAAATTAATACTAACTACTTAGGAGTTATTCTCTTAAATGATCTTTTTCTGGATATGCTTAAAAGCAGAAAAGAAGCAGCTATTATCAATACATCATCGATATTGAGTTACACGCCGTCTAATCTTGTACCAACTTATTCAGCATCAAAAGCTGCGGTACGTTTTTATACAGAAGCATTACGAGATCATTTACAGATAATTGGAAGCAGAATAAAAATATTTGAATTATTGCCGCCGTTGGTAAAAACAAATATGTCTGAGGGAATGGAAGGTAAATCGATAACACCAGATGTGCTAATTGATGCTTTAATAAAAGGATTAAAAAACAATACGTACACTATTCGTGTTGGCGATACAAAAGCGATTTATCTGTTAAATAGATTTTTACCAAAGTTAGCTTACAAGTTATTGAATCATAAAGGTATTACGGCCAGATTGCAATCTTAATTTGTATAAAAATATTTAACTGAATAAAAAATGAACAGCGTTCATTTTATTTTATATCTTTGTCCTTAGTAAGCCTTGAATAAAATAAGTATGAGTACAATTGATAGAAAAGCAAAAGAAAAAGAAGCTTTAAAAGCCCTGATATTAAAAGGTGCTAAAAAGCTTTTTGTTGAAAAAGGAATTGAACATACTACCATAAGAAACATTGCTGAAGAAATTAACTACAGTGTAGGTACTGTTTATGTTTATTTTAAAGATAAAAATGATATTCTCCATGATCTTCATACAATAGGTTTTCAGGAATTAGATAGTTATTTTATGGAGTTATATACTATAGAAGATCCGAAGGAAAGATTAAAGAAATTGGGATTTTCCTATATCAAATTTGCCATCGAAAATTCTGAAATGTATGATTTGATGTTTAATCTAAAAGCTCCAATAGAATTCCTGAAAGACTCCGAGAATGAAGATTGGGACGAAGGATGTACAGCATTTGGATTAGTTAAAAAAACTATTGAAGAATGTATTAACAAAGGTTATTTTAAAGGCCATAGTGTAGAGCCGTTGGCATTTATGGTTTGGAGTTTGGTACATGGTATGTGCTGTCTGGAAATTCACCAGAGAATTAAAAATGTAAATTTTACGAATCCCGATACCATTTTGTATGACGGATATAATGAATATTTAAAAATGATAGAAAAGCTTTAAAAATTTTTTTGCCTAAAAAAATGAACAACGTTCAAATAATAAACAACGTACAATAAATGAAAATTAAACTAACTTTTGCAATACTCTGTCTAGGATATTTAGGGTATGCACAGAACAAGCTGGAAACTTATATACAGACCGGTTTAAAAAATAACGAAGTAATCAGACAGCATAATTTTGACATTAATAAAAGCATGTATGCCTTAAAAGAAGCACGAGCTTTATTTTATCCAACAGTTTCCCTAAACGGAAGTTACACCAAGGCAGAAGGCGGAAGGACAATCGATATTCCGATTGGAGATATGCTGAATCCGGTATATAGTACTTTAAATCAGATTACCAATTCTAACGCTTTTCCAATGTTAGAAAATCAGTCGGTCTTGATAAATCCGGATAATTTTTATGATGCTAAAATTCATACCACGATGCCGCTTCTGAATTTTGAAATTATTTATAACAAAAGAATAAAAACCCAGCAGACGACGCTTCAAAAAATAGAACTCGAAATCTACCAAAGAGAGTTAGTAAAGGAAATTAAAATTGCCTATTACAAATACCTGCAGTCGGTTGAAGGAATTAAGATTTATGAAGATGCCCTGGCTTTGGTAAAAGAAAATCAAAGGGTAAATCAGGCTTTATTTAGAAATGAAAAAATAAACCGGACTGCCGTTTTACGAAGCGATAATGAGGTAATCCGCATTCAGGCCAATTTAGAAACCGCCAGACAAACCAGCAATAATGCCAGATCGTATTTTAATTTTTTATTGAATCAAAAACTTGATGCCGCAATAGAAACTGATGAGAGTGAAGTACCCCCAATAGAAGTACTTTCAGAAAATACCCAAAATAGAGAAGAGTTACAAAAGCTCACTCAGGCAAAAGAAATAAACGAGAATGTAAGCAAGTTGACCAGCTCATACTGGCTGCCAAAAGTAAATGGCTTTGCCGATTTCGGAATTCAGGATTTTGATTTTGAAGCAGATAAAAACTCACGCTATTATTTTGCCGGAGTGGGGCTGGAGTGGAATATTTTTTCGGGAAACAAAAACAAATGGAAGCTGAAACAAGTTGAAGAAGACAGTAAAAAAATCATTTCACAAACTGATAATGTAAAACAGCAGTTACTGCTTCAGTTTCAGGTTTCACAGAACAATCTAAAATCGGCTTTAGAGCAATTTTATGCTGATAAAAATCAAAAACAGTCGGCCAAAAAGTACAATGACGACATTACTAAGTTGTATAAAGAAGGTCAGGCGATTTATATAGAACTGCTTGATGCACAGAACCAATGGGTGAATGCGCAGCTTAACACTAATATTTCGCTTTATAACTCCTGGATTGCTTTTGCAGAATTAGAAAGAGCCAACGCCACTTTTACTTTTAACTAAAAACAAAAAACATGAAATTAACGATTCACAAATATCTAAAAAAACATATCGCAGTCTCCAAAAAAGGGTTGGGTTTATTGCTTGCTTTAACGCTTTTTTACGCCTGTAAAGAAGAAAAAAAGGAAAATTCGCCCTTTGAAAGCACAGATGTTATCCCTATTAAAACAGCTCCGGTCGAATCTTTTGCTCTTAACAATACCATAAGCGCATCAGGTTTAGTAACAACAGAAAATCAGGCCAATTACGGATTTAAAATAGGAGGGATCATCAGTCGTATTTATGTTGAAGAAGGCCAGTTTTTTAAGAAAGGCCAGCTTCTGGCATCATTAGACGAAACAGAGATTAATGCAGGATTGAACCAAACAGATTTAAATCTAAAAAAGTACGAGCGTGATTATAAACGAGCTAGTAATTTGTACAAAGACAGTGTGTATACATTAGAACAGCTTCAGAATACCAAAACGGGTCTTGACATTGCTAAAAAGCAGAAAGATGCAGTGGCTTTTAATGCACGTTATTCTAAAATTTATGCTGCTGCAGATGGTTTTGTTTCGAAAAAAATAGCAAACGAAGGAGAAGTAGTTGGCGCAGGATCGCCAATTCTGGCTATAAATGAAACCAGCCAAAACAATAATTATCTGCTAAAAGTGGGATTGACAGACAAAGAATGGGCCGCGGTAAAAGTAGGGCAGAAAGCCACTGTAACGCTTGACGGTTATCCTGATGAAAAATTCGATGCCTTTATTTTTAGAAAATCGCAGGCGGCAGATGCGGCATTGGGCTCCTTTCAAGTCGAATTAAAAATGAGCCTTAAAAAAAGTAAACCAGCGGTGGGAATGTTTGGAAAAGCCGAAATAAAGGCAGAACAATCAGAAGATTTCATCATCATTCCGTACAATTCGCTTATTGAAGCTGACGGAAACAAAGCGTTTGTTTTTATTGTGGAAAACAACAAAGTAAAACGCCAACCGGTGACCATTAATAAATTTGAGAACAATAAAGTATTCATAAAAGAAGGTCTTCAGAAAACAGATCAGATTGTGATCTCCAACAGTGCTTATCTCAACGAACAATCAACTATCAAGATCATTAAATAATCAGTATCATGAAAATAACAAACTTTGCTGTTAAAAATTATCAGTTTACGCTGATTATATTTCTGCTGATTGCTGTGGTGGGGTATCTTACGCTGTTTACCATGCCTAGAGCGGAAGATCCTTCAACGCATCCACCGCAATATTTAATTACGGTAATCTATCCCGGGACAAGTCCAAAGGATATGGAGGAGCAGGTTGTAAAACCAATCGAGAATAAAATTTACGGACTCGAAAACATCGAAAAAATATTAACCACAGTAGAAGACGGTGTTGCAGCTTTTCAGGTAAAATTTAAATACGGAGTAGATGTTGATAATAAATATCAGGAGATTTCTACGGAAATGAATGCTCTTAAAAACAGCGAACTTCCAAAAGATATTTATCAGATAAAAACCGAAAAAATTGCTTCTTCTGATGTGAAAATCCTTCAGATAGCGTTGGTTTCAGAAAATGCATCAGACAAAAAACTTCGTGATGAAGCGGATAAACTTAAATCTAAAATTGAGAAAATTACCAATCTGAAAGATGTAAAATATGCTGGAATTCCCGAGCAGGAAATTCGTATTGATTTACAGCTGGAAAAGTTGGCCCAATTAAAAATTCCGTTAAATGTAGTCATGGCAAGCCTGCAGAGCGAAGCGGCCGATATTCCAGGAGGAAGCATTGATTTAGGCAGTAAAGTATTTAATGTAAAAACCAGTGGTAAATTTAAAAATGCGGACGATGTATCCAATACAGTAATCTACAATGCTAACGGTAAAATAATCTATATGAAAGATGTAGCCGAAGTAGGCTACAAGTCGCAGGTTGTCGATCATATTACCCGCATTAACGGACACCGATGTGTACTGGTTACAGCTGGTATGAAAGATAATGTAAACATTACAGATGTGCAGAAAGAATTCCTGCCAATTGTTGATGAATTTTCTAAAGAATTACCGTCAAACATCAAATTAGTAAAAAACTTCGATCAGGCGAATATGGTATCGCAGCGTTTGGGACATTTAGGTTTTGATTTTACCCTTGCCATTGTTTTGGTAATCGTTACGTTGCTTCCATTAGGCTTAAGAGCTTCGGGAATTGTGATGATTTCTATTCCATTATCCCTCGCATTAGGATTAATTGCAATGAATGCTTTTGGCTTTTCTTTAAATCAGTTAAGTATCGTAGGTCTGGTAGTAGCGTTGGGATTATTGGTGGATGACAGTATTGTGGTAGTCGAAAACATAGAGCGATGGCTGCGAGAAGGACATTCTAAAATGGATGCAGTTCTTAAAGGAACCAAACAAATTGGAATTGCCGTAGTAGGCTGTACAGCAACACTTATTATTGCGTTTCTACCGCTGACTTTCCTGCCGGATGTCTCGGGAGAATTTATCAGAAGTCTTCCAATGGCAGTTATTACCAGTGTACTAGCATCGATGATTGTCGCTTTGACTTTGGTGCCGTTTTTAGGAAGCCGATTTTTAAAAACGCACGATCATGCGGGAGGGAATATTTTTCTACAGTATCTGCAAAAATTCCTGACCAGAGCGTACCGTGATATTATGCCTAAAGCCTTAAAATATCCGAGAACTACTATTGCTATTTCTATAGTTTTGAGCATCACAGCTTTTGGATTGTTTAAAGTAACGGGTTTTAAATTATTCCCAACTTCAGAAAAACCAATGTTCCTTATCAATATAAAAATGCCGCTACAGGCCAATATTACAGAAAGTGACCGTGTGACCAAAATTGTAGAAGCAGAGCTTAAAAATCATAAAGAAATTGTGTATTACACTTCAAATGTTGGTAAAGGAAATCCGCAGATTTATTATAATGTGCATCCGCAGGATAGAAAACCAGATTTTGCACAGATTTTTGTCCAGCTCGAAGATGAAGCTAAACCATCAGAGAAAACAGCTTTGATTGAAGAACTTCGAAATAAATTTAAAACGATGCCTTATGCAAAAGTGGAGGTAAAAGATTTTGAACAAGGAACACCTTTAGAAGCTAATATTGTCGTAAGATTATTTGGTGAAGATCAGGAAGTGTTACGTAAGCTTTCTTCACAGGTAGAAACTATTCTTAGAAATCAAGAAGGCACGGTGTATATTAACAATGAACTGAATACGTATAAAACAGATCTTAAAGTTAAAATCAATAAAGAAAAAGCCAGAACATTGGGAGTACTGACAAGCGATGTAGATAAGGTAATCCGTCTTTCGGTAGCAGGATTAACGGTCGGCGATTATATAGATGATAGGGGAGATGCCAGAAATGTTACACTGACATTGCCCCGAGATAAATTTTCGAACCTTGATGCTTTGAAAAACCTGTATGTAAATAACCTTCAGGGCATACCGATTGCACTGAACCAGATTGCTGAAATTTCGTTTGAAACTTCTCCAACTGCAATTAATCATTTTAATAAATCACGCTTTTCAAAAGTAAGCGCTTTATCAGCAAAAGGGTATTATGCCAATGATTTATTGACGCACATTGTTCCAAAACTGGATCAATTGAAAATGCCAAAAGGATATTATTACAAATTATCGGGTGAGAAAGAATCGGAAGGCGATGCGCTGGGTGGTAACTTTTTGGCAGTAATTATTTTGAGTACCTTTTTGTTTGTTGCAGTTTTACTGCTGCAGTTTAAAACTTTTAAAGGAATTATTATTGTATTATCTATCATACCGCTGGGGATTTTAGGCGGTGTTTTATTGTTGCTTCTTAATGGAAGCCCTATGTCTTTGGTTGCTATAATCGGTTTTATAGGTCTTTCGGGAATTCAGGTAAAGAATTCTTTGCTGCTGGTAGATTTCACCAATCAGTTAAGGCAGGAAGGACATTCGATCGATGAAGCTATTTCAATTGCAGGAGAAACGCGTTTTCTGCCTGTAGTACTGACTTCAATTACTGCAATTTGTGGTTTAATTCCGATTGCATTAAACTCAAATCCTTTGATCGCACCATTGGCAATTGTGTTAATTGGCGGTTTAATCAGTTCTACAATATTATCACGAATTGTAACGCCCGTGATGTATAAATTGATCCCTCCTAGTATTGAAAAGATGTAAGAAGAGAGAAAAGATTTTTTTAAAATTATGATTATTTTTAAAGCCGGCAGCGTGTTTTAGACTGCTGGCTTTTTTTCTTGAAAAAGATTGATAAGGGAAGACAGGAAATTATCAAATTTTGAAAATGTAAAACTTAATTTCAGCTCTGTTCTTGGTGTTCGAATCCTGTTAAGTTATCGAACGCTAAAATTTAAATTTATCTTGTTTTTCATATAAATAATGTTTTTCTGAAGTTTGTTTATTTATGAAGAAAATAAAGCAAAAACGAGTCAAACTCATTTATTGATAAGGGTTAAATAAAAAAATGGCGCCAATTGTCTTCAATTGGCGCCATTTGGCTTTGTGACCTCGACGGGACAAATTACAACATCATTTTTGGATGATTTGAAGAAATTGGCTTTCTATATGTAGTGTCTGTCTTTCCATGGCTTTGCAAATTTGGTTTAGATGTCCTGTTGGGGATTGATGCAAAAATTATAAAACTCAAGTTGCTCAAGCCATTAAACTAAAATGCAATTTTACAAATATTATGGAGGATTTAAAAAGATTGTTAGCTCTATGGATATTTTTATATGATTTAGGTTTTGTGGCACAAAAGTAATCCCTTTCTTGGATTATTATCCAGAAAAGATGAAGTTTTAGTGTTGAATATTAAAAGCCGAACTGCTTTTGTGGTTAATAAATCGACAGGTAAGGCTTATGAAGTTTTTTAATGGAATTGATAATTTAGGTATCTCCAGTGATGGGTAACGGGTTAATAGTGTCTGGAGCATGGCAGGGACAAGTGTTTTGCATTGATTCAAAAGAAAATAAAAAACTCATTATTGATTTGGGAAAAGAAAAGATTGCTGCCGCAGATATTGAATATATCGCAGAAAAAAAGCTATTGATAGTGCCAACTTTAAATAAGAATGTAATCGGATATCATTTGGAGTAAAATTATTCTTATTGCAAGCTGTATCTCACACAACAGTGAAAATACAACATATATGGCATTAACTGCCTCAAATGTGGCATTCTGTTTTTTTATATAAAGTTACTTTTAGTCCTTAATAGAAACTAAATAATAACTAAAGAACATTTCATGAAAAAATTAAGTCAGGTTGCCTTAATGCTAACATGTGCTGTTGGATTTTCTTCTTGTTTTGAAAATTCAGGCACAGAGAAAAAACAGGATGAGATAAATGTAAACACGAAGACTAATAAAACCGCAGGATCTGATTGGATAAAACAATTTGAAGACACTTTTGAGACAGATATTTCGCTTTCAAAGTGGACAAAAGTGCAACGTACCGACTATAATTCTAAATATTGCGATTACAAAAGTTCGGTGCCTTCAGTGCAATCTAGAGACGGAAAAGGATGCCTAGAAATTAAAACAACTAAGCTCAGCGCAACCAAATACCAGTCAGGACTTGTGAAGTCGCTTTATGAGTACACGCCTGAAAATAATACCGAATACAGATTGTCTGCCACGATAAAATTGTTGGCAATGGATGGGGCCAATTATAAGTCATTTACGCAAACATATGGCGCATGGCCGGCCTTCTGGACAGTTCAAGAAAATGGATGGCCTACACATGGCGAAATTGATATTATGGAAGGCTATTCTTTTGCTCCAAATGCTTCCCGATTTGCCTCTAATCTTTTTTACGGGACAGCTGTAGGGGTAAATCAATTGGGAAATCTGGCAGAAAGGCAATATCCTGGAAGTTTTAATATTGATGGAAACAATGGATGGCATTTATATGAATGTTTTATAAGAATGAAAGATAATGTGATAACCATAACAATAAAAATTGATGACACTATTGTTGCAATTTACGCAAACAGCAGCGTATCAAAACTAAATTTGAATAATTTCAAAAAGCATAATATTGTTTTAAATATGAATATCGGGTCAAATGACTCCAGTTTTATAAATCCTGATAAAATAAATTTGTTTACAACTGCAATCATGTGGGTAGATCAAGTTTCGGCCTATAAAAGAGCGCTATAATAACTCTGCCGTTTTTCATATTGTTGCTAATAAAAAACACCACTCATAACGGAGTGGTGTTTTTTTTGGCAGATGTCTGCCGATCTAATTCAAATTTGTTTTGCTTTAATCTAAACCTTCTAAAAATCCGGTGTGCGAGCTTTTAACCGCAAAATTAGAATCGTACAATAAAGGCCAGTCATTGCCAGGGTGATTCAGTTCAGTGCTGAACGGAATCCATGATTCATTATCTCTCATTCCCCAAATTGTCAAAGCGTATTTATTTGCCGCTGGAAGAGCATTATAGAGTTGCACCATCTCTTTATATTTTGCTTTTTGAGCCAATCTTCTTTCATTTGTAAAAGTCGAAATATCATTAAACTGGTTTACTTGTATATCCAATTCCGAAACATGAATTTTTAAGCCTTTTGCTACTGCTTTGTTAAGATCTGCTTCTATTTGTGCTTTAGTTGGGCTTAAATAGGTATTGTGCATTTGAAAACCTACACCGTCAACAACTTTAGCAGCTTTTAGATCATCCAGTAAACTAAAAACCTTGTCTTGTTTTGCTGTATTAGTTGAGGTAGCGTAATCATTATAGAATAATAATAAAGAAGCATCACCAGCAGCAATTGCGGCATTTCTAGCCCATTGAAAACAGTCTTTCACATAATTAGGCCCCATTCGCTGCAAGAAAATAGTATTTCTCATGGCACCACTGTCATCTACAGCTTCGTTAACCACATCCCAAGATTTAACTTTGCCTGCATAATGTGTTACTACATCTGTAATGTATTTTTTTACTTCTGCAGCAAATTCGGCATTTGTGCCAGAAAAATCTTTTAGCCACTGCGGCACTGCATTATGCCAAACCAAAGCATGGCCGTGCACATTGATGTTATTGGCATTTCCGTAAGCCACAATTTTATCGGCTACAGTCCAGTTGTAAACACCGCTTGCAGTTGAGATCTGATCCATTTTCATTTCGTATTCAGCAGAAATGCTGCTGAATTCATTTTTCAAAATAACATCATAAGGACTTCCGTTTATCAATTGTGAAGCCTTTATCGCCATACCAACAAAAAACGGATTGGCTAGTTTATTTACTTTTACCTTTAAAAAAGTGGGATCTTCAGGAATACCGCTTGAGCCTGTTGTAACAACACTAATTACATTTGAATAATCTGAAATCTGAGTTTCGTTTTTAGCTCTCACTCTGTAATAATATTGCGTTCCTCCAGTTAAACCTACTACGACTTCGTTTAAGTCAGTTACAGTTTTTGCATTATAATTTGGCAGAATAGAGGTGAAATTTTCGTCGGTAGAAACATCTAAAAGATAACTTTTAGAATAGGAAACATAATTCCACTTTGCTTTAAAACCATGATCATTTACATCTTTTGGAGCATTGGCAACTGGCGTTTCTAGAGTTTCAACAGTTTCGTTATCGTCTTTCGAGCATGCATTTAAAAAAAAGACGAGGCTGGCCAGCATTAATAAAAATTTACTTTTCATACTGTTTGTATTATGGACATTCTTTTTGAAAAGAATATTCTTGTTTATGATTGTTTTTTCGATTTAATATAAGAGGCTGTTTTTAGGTCACAGCCTCTTTAAATTAAATTTCAGATTATTGGTAACGTATTTTTATATTGTCAAATTTAATGGCGCTAGGGTTAGGGGTATCACCCTGAGCAATTCCAACTTTAATTTCGTTGATTTTAGATGGATTTAAATTTGCAGCTGTATTTGATCCAAAACCGTAATTGTCTTTAAAATCAGCAATTGATATAGTTTTTGTAGTCCAGTTTACATCTGTAATTTTAAAATTATAGCCATAATTTACTCCGTCAATAGTATTTAACTGGATTGCAAATTGTGCACCCACAACATTTGCACTTACGTCAATATCAATATAAGCTTTTGTGGCGTCTGTATTAGAAGCGCTTAAGAAACTAGCTCCTCCGCCGCCACTGCTGCCGTTGTAGCCATTGGCAATAGAACCGGCCCAAACCAGTGTGGTGTAATTTCCTGTTGGCCCGCCAGAAGTACTAGTATTAAAGCTTTCTACATCGCCATAAGATGTCCAATCTTTTCTAAGACCATTTCCGTCAAAATCAGATACTAGAATAATTGTTGCAAAATCAATTGTCTTTTTTGCTGTTCCTCCAGGTGTAGTAATGGCAAGTTCTGATCCAGAAACTGCATTTGCAGGTAAACCGATAATAATTGAAGAAGACGATTTTACTGTATAACTTACCGCTTTTCCTGCTAGGGTAATTGAGGAAATATTATAAAACCAAGTGCCTTCAATTTCTAACGGAAATCCTGGAGTTGCAACGGCAGGAGTGGTTTTGGTAATTGTTGGAACAGGCTGTAAAATCTCGATGTTTTTAGTCACAGAACCCGACGCCGTTGTAAAGGTAATAGGCTGTACTCCAAATCTGCTTCCTAGTTTTTCATCAAAAGGAATAGTGAAAATAAACGATTTGTCTGAATTGTAATTAGGATTAAAAGCAATATTAATAGTATTATCGAGTGTAATCTTTTTTAGTCCCGTTAAACCTTCTCCTTCAACTCTTACTTTATTGTTTGGAAAGGCCTGATTTAGTAAATCTCCCGGTTCGGCAACCATTGCATCTATGTTTGCGCTAGTTGCATCATCATTCTGGCAGGCTGTAAAAGAAACCAGCGCAAAAAGTAGTAGAATGCTATATTTTATTGTATTGATCATAGTTTAGTTATTAAAGTTAAAAGGAACCGGAGCTTCTAATAATGATGGATTGGTATCTATGGCAGACTGAGGCAATGGAAGTTCAAAATAATTGCTGCCAGGCGTTATTTTTCTTGAAACCAGTTCTGTTCTGGCATCATCAGAATAAAAGCCTACTTCCTGTTGCGAGATAATCGCAGTTGCTTCAGCCAGACCGCGGCGTTTTAAATCGAAGAAATATTGGCCTTCCAAAGCAAATTCAATTCTTCTTTCATTAAAAAGCTCATCTCTTGTAAGTACTGTTTTAATTGGCAATCCTGCTCTTTTTCTTACTTCGTTAAAAGAACTTAAAGCCGCTGCTGAAGTAGTGGAAGGTGCTCCAGCCATAATTGCCTCAGAATTCATCAATAAAATATCGGAATATCTTAAAATAATCGTGTTTTGAGAAGTTCTCATAAAGAACACATCGTTTCTTTCTGCAGCAGATCCTACTATATATTTTCTAAAATTAGCCGCCGTAGAAGAGTATATTTTTTTATAGGTAAAACCGCCTTGACTTTTTAATAATTCAGGGTAAAAATCGCCATCCGTCATGATCGTGCTTTTCTTTCTGATATCTTTTGGCTCAAATCCATTTTGCAGAGAAATAGAAGGAAGGTAAACTCCCCATCCGTCACCACCGCCTGTAATTCCTGTGCCTCCTGGAACAATATACGCCTGATTGGTGTTTTGCGTTCCCCATTCTGTAGCAATAGCTTTCCATTGAAGAGCAAACATGCTTTCTGCACTGTTATTATTTTCTGGACTGCTAAACAGATTTCCGTATTCTTGAATTAAAGTATACTGATTTCCGATAATTTTCTGGGTTAAAGCAGCACATTCAGCATATTCATTTAAAGTCAGATGCACTTTGGCTAAAATTCCCATTGCGGCATATTTAGTCACGTAACCTTTCTTTAATCCTTTTTCCGGTAAATTTTCTGCCGCGTATTCTAAATCCTGCTTGATGAATTTGTAAACATCTTCAACAAGATTTCTTTTTGGCTGTGCTGCCGATCCCGCTTTATTAATGATAGGCACGGCTCCGAAAGTTCTAACCAAATAGAAATAGGCATTAGCCCTCATGAATCTTGATATGGCAATAGCATTTTTATAAGAAGCCTCAGGAAGTTCGTTTTTTCTGGCTTCAACCAGACTCATTAAGTTATTAGACTGGTCGATAACCGAAAACAAGGCTACATATCCTTCTGTAAGAATCGGATTTTGAGATGTTACCTGAGCATCTTTAAACTGTGCATAAGCACCATCAAAGGTAAAAGCGTTTCCAGCGTACATATCTCCTACGGCAATAAGGAATTTGTCGTTAAAGGCAAACCAAGGCTTAAAGTACAAGCTCTCGGCGATTCCGTCAAAAGCGGTAACGCCTTCAGGCAGATCGCTTGGCGTTAATTGATTTTCAGATGGTGCATTCAAAAACTCATCTGAGCAGGAAAATAAAGACAGCAATGGTATAAGCATTCCCATCAAAAAAAGTTTAAAAAGTTTTTTCATAACTATATTTTTATGTTAATAACTGCAAGTCATTAAGTTGGATGTGTTTTTATAAAGCTTAGAATTCTAAATTTACCCCTATAGAAGTTATTCTTGGCACAGGATAACGCCCTAAGTCTATACCGCTCAGTGTTATATTCTGGTCTAGGTTTCCAAGAGCTGGATCAAATCCGGTATATTTTGTAAACGTGTACAAGTTTTGAACGTTTGCATACAATCTTACTTTAGATATAATGGAATTGTCGAAAATCTTATTTGTCAGATCGTAGCTTAAAGAAACATTCTGGATTCTTAAATAAGAACCGTCTTCAACAAATCTGTTCGAAATTCTTCCATTGCCATTTGGATCATTAAGCGTAATTCTAGGAACATCGGTATTTTCATTCACTCCAGGTTCAAAAGCCTGCATGGCCTGTGTGCTTACGTTTCCAAATCGGTCTCCAAAACCAGGATAAATGCCATCAATATAATGGCGCGTAAAGTTGTAGATCTTGTTGCCTTGGCTTCCTGTTAAAGAAACCGAAAAATTGAAGTTTTTGTATCTCAGGTTATTCGTAATAGCGTAGGTAAAATCAGGAATGGCATCTCCTATGGCTGTCTGGTCTTTACTGTCTATTTTTCCGTCACCATTAAGATCTTTAAATCGAATGTCTCCCACGCCTGTTCCTGCTTCTTGAATTGGTCCAGCTGCCAGTTCTGCGGCATTTTTAAACAAGCCATCTGTTACATAGCCATAAAATTGTCCTACTGGCTGTCCTTCGGTAGTTCTGGTAACATTGTATAAATCAAACTGCACTTTTCCCAACAATGATTTGCCCTGACCTTGAAAACGAGTCAATTCATTATTGTATTTTGAAAAAATGATCGTTGTATCCCAGTTAAAATTTTCTGTAACGATATTTCTTGTATTTAAAGTGAGCTCAATCCCTTTGGTTACAATTTCACCTGTATTCAAATAATAATTAAGCGCACTTTGATTGGATTCATCGTTGATTTGTTTGGTCAAGAAATCTGAAGAATTTTTAATGTAATAATCAAAATCTAATTTTACTCTGTTGTTAAGCATTGCCAGTTCAAAACCAGTATTGAAAGATTTAAGAGATTCCCATTTTATGTCTGGATTTCCTAAATTATCGATCGTTGGCGAAACCCCACCAAATGGCGATGCTAGTAGCGATAAAATAGTTTGGTATCTGTTTGCCGGAATGTTTTGATTTCCTACAAGACCGTATCCAGCTTTTAATTTCAGATAATTGATGCTTTTTGACAAAGGCTCAAAGAATTTTTCGTTGCTCACTGTCCATCCTCCTGAAAATGAAGGAAAATATCCCCATTTGTGGTTTGGTCCAAAGTTAGACGAAGCATCTGCTCTTAAGGAAGCAGAAAAAGAGTATCGGTCAGAAAAACTGTAATTTAATCTTGAAATATACGATGTCATAGACCAGCGTCCAGAACCGTTTCCGTTTAGGGCAGTGGCAATATCACCGATATTAAGATTGGTGAAATCTTTATTTAGGAAATCGCCTGTTCTGTAACCGCTTAAATATTCATAATAGCTTTCCTGTGCTTCCTGGCCTAGTAAAAAAGTAAAATTATGTTTCTCGTTTAGCGTTTTGTTATATGTCAAATAGTTTTTGATATTCCAGTAATAGCTCTGATCTTGCTGTTTGAACGATTTATTTAAAAGTTCAGTTACGTTTCCTAAAGTATATTTAGGCACAAAAGTGCTGTTTTTTGAGAAATTCAAATCGTATCCTAATTCTGATCGGAAAACCAATCCTTTTAAAATAGTAAAATCAGCAAATAGATTTCCATTGATTTTGAATCTTTCTGTAGTGGCATTATTGTATTCAGATAAGGCAATCGGGTTAGTGGCTTCATTTGCCGATGATCCCAAACCAGATGTTGGTCCCGCATAAGAACCATCTGCAGCTCTAACTGGTAACTCAGGAGACTGTCTTAAGGCATTCATAACCAATCCTCCTCTGTCATCATTTCTTACCACTTGCTGAGATGATTTGCTTATCGACAGATTGTTACCAATTTTAAGCCAAGATTTTATATTAGAATCTACATTTAAACGCATTGCTAATCTGTTGAAATCTGAGTTTAAAACAATACCTTCCTGATCAAAATAATTTAAAGAAGTGTAAAAGCGTGTTCCATCTTTTTCTCCAGAGAAAGAAAGCTGGTGATTGTACATGGTTGCCGTTCTGAAAAGTTCATCTTGCCAATTTGTACCATTTCCAAGCAAATTAGGTTTTTGATACTGATAAGGAACAGGCTCACCATTTAACTTGTAGATTTTTGCCTGATAAGCCGCATATTGGGGCAGGTTTAAAACATCAACCGTATTGTTTATTTGTTGTGTCCCTAAGTAGGTTTCGTATGTAAATTTAGATTTTCCCTTTTTTCCTTTTTTAGTAGTAATCAAAACCACTCCATTTGCACCGCTTGATCCATATATCGCTGTTGCAGAAGCGTCTTTTAAGATATCGATTGTTTCTATATCTGAAATATTCAATCCAGACAAAGCAGAATTTTTAGTCTGTCCGTTTCCTCCGCCTAGAGCGCTAAACGAAAAGGAATCATTGTTCTTGTCTGCAAAAACAGGTGTTCCGTCGATCACATATAAAGGCTCATTCCCGTTAATAGAGGTAATTCCTCGAATCTGAACCGAGATTCCCCCACCTGGAGTACCGGAGTTCTGCGTAACATTCACACCTGCGGCTTTACCCACAAGAGCCTGATCAATGGAAATAAAAGGCTTATCCTGAATTTCAGAAGCTTTAATAGAAGATACTGCACCATTTATGTCTTTTCTTTTTGATGTCCCGTATCCGATAACCACCACTTCGTTTAGTTTTTCGAGGTCGCTCACCATCACCACCTGCATATTCGGTTTAGCTTCAAGGATTAAATTTTTGTATCCTATATAAGTGAAAAGCAGCATTGCTTTTGGTTCAATATTATTCAATACGAATGTACCGTCAAAATCCGTGACTGTTCCATTTTTGGTTCCCTGTACTATTACACTAACGCCTGGAAGACTGTTTCCTCCCGATGTTACTTTACCTTTAACAGTTTGAGCGAAGAAAAAATTTCCCCACAAGCATACTATTAAGCACAATAGTCTTTTCAATGTTTTTTTCTGCATAAAGTTTGGTTGTTTAGTTTAAATTGAAATAATTAGTAATTCGTTAAGTTTTAAGAAAACATTTTAAAAATTGGATCTTTTGCCAGATAATTATTAGAAGTTTGGACAGCAGAACTTTTTCTTAAATATTTCTTAACGAAAGTAGATTCTAGAGGAGTTGCATTGTAGAACAGATGATGCATATTCTGCAACAGATGATGCAAAAAAAACGTCTAAACCCCTATAATGGGTAAAATAACACCCTAAATGCATTATTACCTGTGCTGAGATATTGCTAATTTTTTTACCTAAAAAATATTGTTTGTTTAAAATATTAAGGGTTTAATTTTTATATACTGATTTTCAGTTGAAAATTAAAAGCTTAGATTTTGAAAAAAATCACTGACAAAAAAAAAGCTTCGGTTTAAACCGAAGCTCTCTGCCATTTGATGTTTAATATGGATATTTTGCTATTCTTTCGTTCTTTTTTCCTGAGTGGGCAAATGGCCATATTTGATTTTATAGCATTTGGCAAAATAGGAGGGAGAAGTAAAACCAACTTTGAAGCTTATTTCGTTGATATTATTATTGCCTTGTTCAATCAGCTGTTTTGCTTTTTCTAATCGTACATTTCGGATAAATTCATTGACAGAAACACCTGTTAAGGTTTTTATTTTTCGATAGAGCTGGCTTCTGCTTAAAAAGATTTTAGAAGAAAGGAGTTCGACAGTTAATTCAGGTTCGCTGATGTTCTCATTAATGAAATGTAGAATTTTCTGAATGAAATCATTATCAAGCGACGTTGTTTTTTCTTTTCCTTGTTTAGTGATGCCACTGTAAAATTTCTTAAACATAATCTGTCTGCTAGTGATAAGCTGCGCCAGACTCGATTTTAGAATATCCAGTTCAAATGGTTTGCTTAAATACATGTCAGCGCCAGAATCGATGCCTTCCAGTCGGTCTTTCACCATTGCTTTGGCGGAAAGCATCAATAAAGGAATATGGCTTGTTTTTAAATCGCCTTTTATTTTCTTGCACAGTTCAAGTCCGTCCATGACTGGCATAATGACATCGGTTATGATTAAATCAGGCAATTTCTGTACAGCAAGATCGTAACCTTTTTGGCCGTTTTCTGCTGTAATTACTTTGTATGACTTGCTAAGTTCCTCTTTTAAATAGTTTCTCAGTTCTGTATTGTCTTCTACAATTAAAATGGTATATGCTTTTTGAGTTTCTGTCTCAGAATTATATTCTATTTCATTTTGAACAGGTTCAGATAAAAGTTCGTTTTTGTGCTCTATTTTATATTTCTGATCAATAATCTCACTTCCTTTATATAGCGAGCTTCCTAGTGGAAAAGTTATTTTAAAGCTTGTGCCTTGCCCAAGTTGGCTTTCAACTTCAATTTTTCCTTTATGAAGTTCGACAAATTCCTTTACAACCTCCAAGCCAATGCCTGTGCTTCCGTAGTATTCCTTATTGAGATTATTGACTTGGTAAAAACGGTCAAAAATTTTGTTTAAATCTTTTTTTCGTATTCCCGAACCTGTATCTGCAATGGTTATTGAAAATGATGGCACTTTATTTCCGTCGATAATCAATTCATTTTCGGTCTCTGATGTGTTTATGGAAATATGAATCGAACCATTATCAGGCGTAAATTTAAATGCATTCGAAATAATATTAAACAGTATTTTTTCCAGCATTTTGGGATCCAGCCAATCTTCGAGCTCGTCTACAGGCGATTCAAAATTAACAGCAATGTTTCGAGCAGAAGCTTCTTCATAAAAGTAGCCTATAACGGCTTCTGTAAACGATACAACTTCAACTTTCTTGGCTTGAAGCGAAATTTTATTAAACTCTAATTTATTAAAGTCCATAAGCTCATTAATTAGTCTAGAGAGCCTATCAGAGCTTTTGTGCACTATTTTTAGTTTGTTGTATATCTCTGGAGATATTTTTTTACTTTTTAAAATGTCTTCTAGTGGGTTGATAATCAGTGTTAAAGGAGTTCTGAATTCATGTGAGATATTGGTGAAAAACTGCAGTTTTTTATTGTTTAATTTCTCCAATTGAATGTTCTTTTCCTTTTCCAGAATGATAGCCTGTTTCGCTTTGAAACGGTTTTGATAGATCTTGTTAAGATACAGGATCAGGAAAATTAAAATAGAAGAATAGATTAAATAAGCCCAAATGGTTTTCCACCACGGAGGAAGCACTTTTATTTTCAGTTCTAATTGATTGCCGCTCCAAGTGCCGTCCGCGTTGGCCGATTTTACTTTAAAGGTATAGTTTCCCGGCGCCAGATTGGTATAGGTTGCTGTTCTGTTATTTCCTACATAGTTCCAGTCTTTTTCAAAACCTTCGAGATAATAGGCGTATTGGTTTTTCTTAGAATAATTATAATTGATTCCCACATATTCGATTGTAAAAACAGACTGCGTGTAATTAAGTGTAATTTCTTTAGTCTGCGAAATTACTTTGCTTAATGGCGAGCCCTCTTCATTTGGCTTTACTGATTTATTGAATAATTTAAAATCACTGAAATAAAGGCGTGGGGCTTTTTCAGCTTTTTTAATTTCGTTTGGATTAAAATAATTTACTCCTTCATAACCTCCAAAATAAAGTTCTCCGTTCCCGTCTTTATAAACAGCATTGTTGTTAAAATCGTTATCAATAAGACCATCATCTTTATTAAAGTTGGTGCTTTTTCGGTTTTTAAGATCAAGTTTTGTAAGCCCAGATCCGCCGCTTAGCCATAAAGCGCCATTATTGTCTGAAATTATAGCACGAATTGATTTTTCGTCAAATCCAGGAAAATCATCATAATTGGAGAATGTCTTGTTTTTTTTATTGTAGCTAAACAGCCCTTGAGTATCTGTTCCTATCCAAATTGTTTTATCATTAGATTCATAAATAGATAAAATAATCTGAATGCTATTGTTTTTATTAATGCCGCCAAACATGGCATCTCGCATTTTTGTTACTTTAAATCCAGACTCGTCCTTTATATTGATCTGATATAATCCTAAGATAGTGCCGACCCACAAAACATTATCAGAATCCACAAAAACTTTACGGATAAAAGCATTATCTAAACCGTTTTTAACAAATGGCTCAGAATCGCAATGCACAAATGTGTTGTTTTTATTATCAAAATAATGCAGTCCTTTTATAAAAGTTCCGATCCAGATTCTGCCTTTTGAATCTTCTGAAAAACTAAAAATTCGATTTGATTTTAATCCAGGTGTATTTGCTGTATTATAGTTGACAAATCTGGAAGTTCCGTTTTTTAAAAAGTAGATGCCGCGGTCCCAGCTTCCAAGCCAGATGTTTTGCCTGCTGTCTATAAAAATGACTTGAATATCGACAGCATCTAAACCAGAGTAGTAACTTTGATTTGTTTTATTTACATGAATAAAGCTTTTATTGGCAAGGTTATATATGTCAAGTCCGCCTCCTTCGTTACTGATAAGCAGGTTTCCTTTTTTGTCTTTTGCAACCGAAGTGACATAACTTGTCTGTAGGGAATTTTCATTGTTAGCAAGCGATTCAAGAGAATTGAATTTATTATTTGGCTTGTCAAAAACGCCAAGTCCCTTATTGAAATATCCTAGCCACAATCTTTTTTCTCTGTCCTCGTACAAGGACCAAACCGAATTGGATTTTAAGCTGGCACTATTGTACTTGCTGTGCAGGTATTTTTTCAGCACTTCTCCCTTATAGTTCACAACCAGTAATCCGTCATTTTCAGTGCCGCAGACAATGTAACCCAAACTGCTTTGTACGATTGATAGGATCTTATTTTTGGTAATGGCATAGTTTTCAAACTGATAATTATCTGTTTCAGGCTTGATTTTTATGAGTCCGTTTTCGGTTGTGCCCATCCATAGGTATCCAAATTTATCTATAACAAGACTTTCAATGTCGTTAGTTAGAGGTTCTCGTTTAAATTTGTCTTTATAAACCTGTTTGGCTTTTCCATTGGTGTCAATTTCTAAAAGTCCGTAACTGGTTCCTAAATAAATAATTCCCTGTTTGTTTTTAACCGAAGATTTTATCAGAAAATTGGGCTTGTCCAGCACTTTTGAATGCACCAGAGAAGCTTTTAGAGTTTTTATGTTAAGTTTGAATAATCCAAAACCGTAAGCGCCTAAGTATAGATTGCCATTATTGTCTTCAATAATTGTTTTTATCGTAATAGGCTGCGTGTATCCCTGTGTTATGGCATCTTCAATATTGATTCGGGTAAAGTTGTCCAAATCTCTGTTATATAAGCATAAACCCTGATCGGTGCCCACCCAAAGATTATTTTTGGAATCGATAAACGTCGAATAAATAAAGTTGCTGTTTACCGAGCCGGGTTTGTTATCGTATTTATATCCGAAATAATTTACGCCATCGTATCTATACAGACCAGCACCACTTGTACCAATCCATATAAAATCATTTTTATCCTGAATGATAGAAGAAACAGCTCGTTTTGATGCAGTTTCTTGTATGCTCCTAAACTGGTAGCTGTCAAATTTGCCTTGCGAAAACAGCGGGTTTGCAATGCTTAAAAAGAATAAAAGGATATAAGTTGTCTTTTTCATTTAGATGTAACAGTATGCATTATCCGGTTTATTTAAGTGGATTTTTCAGGATATGGGTAACAATATTAATAAAACTAATTTGAACACTTATTTTTTTTTATTCAAATCTGTCTTATTGCCAAAATCCTGAGTACGATTATGAACCTTATTAAGGAATTATCGTACTCAGGATATAAAAAAATAAAAGATATTCGATTCTTGTTAAGACAGAATAATCCTTTTGGGCTTTATTTTTGTGATTTTATTTTAGCTCAAATTTACTGTTAAGGCCATTATTAGAATTCCAGCCCACCATAATATTAAATTGGCCAGATTCAACTAAAAATTTACCGTTGTTGTCGTAGAATCCAAGTTCATTATTTGTCAATGTGAATTGAACTGTTTTGGTTTCTCCCTTTTTTAATTCGACAAGCTCAAAACCTTTTAATTCTTTTACAGGTCTTGCAATGCTGGCAACAGGATCATTTATATAAAGCTGGACGATTTCTTTCCCATCAAAATTACCTGTATTGGTCACATCAACAGAAACTTCTATTTTTTCTCCTTTTTGGAAAGAAGCTTTTGAAATCTTCAGGTTTTTATAGTCAAAAGAAGTATAGCTTAATCCGTAACCGAATGGGTATAAAGGAGTTTTTTCGACATCAGAATAGTGCGACCAGAAAACATTATTGTCTTTGTCTGTAGGTCTTCCCGTATTGTACAGATTGTAATAGATAGGGCATTGGCCTACTTTTCTTGGAAAAGACATTGGCAGCTTGCCACTCGGATTATAGTCTCCGTACAAAACCTGCGCAATCGCATTTCCAGATTGTGTTCCTAGTTGCCAAGCTTCAACAATAGCAGGAATATGTTCTGCCGCCCAAGGTATAGACAAAGGACGTCCGTTGTTTAAGACTAAAACAATATTTGGGTTTACTTTATAAATTTCCTCCAATAGTTGCTGCTGATTGCCTGGCAGCCCTAATTCTGTTCTGCTGCGCGCTTCACCGCTTTGAAAACCTATTTCGCCTAGTACCATTACCACAATTTCGGCCTCTTTCGCCGCTTTTTTTGCCGCTTCAAATCCAGAAAAGTCAGTGGTATTGACTTTTACTTCGTCTAAAAAGGATTGTTTGTTGGTAGCAACATCAGTCCCTTTTTCATAAACTAATGCGCTGTTTTTATATTGCTGCATTCCTTCCAGAACCGATACCGCAGTATTATCATCTGCGGCAATTCTCCAGCTGCCCAGAGGACTATTTTTATCATTGGCCAAAGCGCCGATTAAAGCAATTTTAGCGCCTGACTTTTTTAAAGGCAGAATATTTTTATCGTTTTTTAATAGCACAATCGATTTTTTGGCCATATCCAGAACATCGTCGTTGTTTGCCTTGCTGCCTATATTTGATTTTTCGCGAGCTTCATCACAATATTTATATGGGTCGTCAAAAAGACCTAGTTCAAATTTCACGCGAAGGATTCTGCGCACGGCATCATCAATCACGCTTTCTTTTACCGATCCCTTTTTTACCAGTTTAGCCAGTTCTGTAACATATATATTCGATTCCATATCCATATCAGAACCTGCGAGAGCCGCTTTTTTAGCCGCATCCGCACCATCTGCTGCGTAGCCGTGAGTAATCATTTCGGCTATTGAAGCCCAATCAGAAACCACGAATCCTTTAAATCCCCATTCGCCTTTTAGAATATCTCTCTGTAAAAAAACATTTCCAGTCGCGGGAATTCCGTTTAAGGTATTAAATGAATTCATAAAAGTGCGGATTCCTGCATCGCTTGCCGCTTTAAAAGGAGGCAGCACCGTATTGTACAATTTAGAATTGCTCATATCTACGCTGTTGTAATCTCGGCCTGCTTCTACAAAACCATAACCGGCAAAATGTTTTGCACAGGCAATGATTTTAGTATGGTCAAAACGCTCGCCTTGAAAACCTTTAACTCTTGCTTTGGCAATTTTACTTCCCAAATAAGGATCTTCACCGGCGCCTTCCATAACTCTTCCCCATCTAGCATCATTTGAGATATCTACATTAGGTGCAAAAGTCCAATTTAATCCAGATGCAGAAGCTTCCAAAGCGGCTACGCTAGCCGAATTTTTAATGGCTTCCAAATCCCAGCTGGCAGCTTCCGCCAACGGAATAGGGCTTAAGGTTTTGTAGCCGTGTATGACATCAAAACCAAAAAGAAGCGGTATTCCAAGACGGGTTTCTTCAACAGCAATTTTTTGCACGGCTCTTACTTCTTTTACGCCTCGAACGGTTAGCATAGAGCCTACCCATCCTTTTTTTAAGTTATTATATTTTTCTTCATTAGAGCCGGATTCTGGTTTAGGTCCAGTAACATCCCATGAACCGTTATACTGATTCATTTGGCCAACCTTTTCTTCCAATGTCATTTCTTTCATCAAAAGGGAAATTCTCTCTTCTATCGGTTTGGTTGGGTCAAGATATTTTTTTGTCTGTCCGTAATTGGTTCCATAAACAATCAGCAGTAAAAATGCATATCGTTTAATTTGCTTTTTCATCATTGTGGTTTTAATTTTATTATTGAGATTAAATAAGGTTTCTTTCTAATGCTGTTTTTCTGTGCAGTTTATATTCAATGCCAAAAAATCATTTTAGATGGCATGGACAGAAAATTAAAGGCTGTAAATGTACTTTTAGCGAAGAATTCTCAATAATAAATTTGAAGCATTATGTGCGACAAATGATGTATTTTCAGCCTTTGCGATAAGCAAAAACAAAAAATAAGCGGCATTAGAAGCATGAGTGTTTTCTAAACTGCGCTTTTTATAAAATACCAGTGCAGTGATAAAAAAGGAACCGAAATAGTCATAAAACAAAAGGCAGTGTAAATCTACACTGCCTTTTGTTATGCTCTTAGACTGAATAATTTAATGCACAAGGGAATTAATGCGCAGGAAATGACAAGAAATATAATGACCCTGATATAATTGAGCGTCTGCCAAAGGGAAGTTCGCTCTGCAAGATCTTTTGCAAGTGAAGGGTTTTCTGCTATTTTTTGAAAATCAATGATGTTTGGCGCAAAATAGGAGAGCGTCCATGCTCTAACTGCAAAATGTGCAGCAAATAAAACTAAAAGCCAGTTTCTGACAGGGTCAATTTTCCAGCAGAAAATAATGGCAAGGATAAAGGCGATTTCATGCAGAGAATGAAATATAATCCAGAAAACTTTCAGGCTTGAGCCTTTTCCATCAAGCAGAAGCTTAAAATTTTCAGGCGCCGATTCGGTCCATTTAGGCACAAAAACCAGAGTTTCGAAAATCTGTGCGCCATTCATTAAAAAGTAGATAAGCGTGGTAATGCAGAGCCATATTTCAGCTCTAGTCAGGTAATTTGCAGTAAGACCTTCCATGTTATTTTTTGTTTAAATTATCTTTTGTTTCTTCCATTATGGCTGCCGCTTTAATAAAATAGCTTTCTATAGTTTTGATCTGCTCTTCTGAAAAAGTGGCAAGCAATGCCATAGTTTTCTGCTGGAGTTCATCAAAAAACGGCTTGAGAAGTTTCATGCTGTTTTCGACATTTGGAACAATGATGACTTTTCTTCGGTCTTCTTTGGTGAAATGCCTTTCCACAAGCTTCATTTTTTCCAATCGGTCTATTAATCCCGTTACGGCACCTGTGCTTAAACCCGTAAGTTTTGAAATTTCTCCCGCGGTTATAGATTCGTAAGGAAGAATAAGCCCTAAGTATTTGTGGTCGGTTCCCGAAAGCCCCGCTTTTTGTGCGATCGCAGCATGCATGAATGCAGATGCATCAGAATATTTTCTGCTCGCAGCCTGAAACCTTAACAATAAATCCGACATGTTAATTTCTCTCATTTGCTAAATATCTTAGCAACAAAGATAAAAAAATTATTGAAATGGCAGTTTAGTTTTTTAAAGATTGCGTTTTTGGAATTGCTGACGTTTTATCTGTTAAACCCAGTCTTATGTCTTATAACGGGCATATTACGAATTCTTTTGCATGAGCTGCTTTCCTCGGGTATCATTGATTTAGTATTCTGTATTGATAATATCATAAAAAATTAAGATATAAAATATTTTAATAAAATAAATAGCAGCTTTTTTTTATCATAAGTTCTGCAATGATTACAATTAGACCCTTTTTCTGATACAAATAGAACCATAGTTTGGCTAGTCTTTATTGTTAATTTGTTCCCTGTCTCTAAGGATTTTTCTAAAGAGGCAAACCAGCTTATTAACTAATACCTAACCAACCAAATTATGAATGAAAAAAAAATGCGATGCATTAAAAAGCGCAACTGCAGTCTTTTTAATGCAGGCATCATAATAGCGATGCTATTGTATGCCGGATTGGCATCAGCCCAAAATTCTGACCAGAAAAAAATTAAGGGAACTGTCACATCAGAAACAGATGGGCAACCTCTTTTTGGGGTGAATGTCCAGCTTAAAGGAACAAATCAGAAAACAGCAACAGATGCCGATGGAGGTTTTGCCATTACAGCAAGAATAGGTGAAACTGTTGTATTTAGCTATCTGGGTTTTGTCAAGGAGGAGGTGAAAATTACCGATGAGCAGCTCACAATCAAATTGAAAGAGGATTTAAAAGCGCTAAACGAAGTAGTGGTAATCGGATACGGAAAAGCCAAGCGGAAAGATCTTACAGGAGCCATATCCTCTGTCAGTGGAGACGAACTCCGCAGGACACAGCCTGTTACTTTTGACCAGGCGCTCCAGGGAAAAGTTGCCGGTGTAGTTGTGCAGCAGACCTCAGGACAGCCTGGAGGAGGTGTAAACATACAGATACGAGGCATGTCTTCGTTTGGTAGCAGCTCACCTTTGTATGTAATAGACGGGGTTATCATTGGCCAAAGTTTTGATGGCGGGAACGGCACAAATCCATTGGCGACCATAAATCCTTCAGACATTGAATCGGTGGATGTCTTGAAAGATGCTTCGGCAACCGCAATTTATGGTTCACAAGCTACAAATGGCGTAATTGTGATTACTACAAAAAGAGGTAAGGAAGGTGCTACTAAAATTACTTATGAGGTTTCAACGGGATTTCAAGAGCTAATCAAGCAGTATCCGACTATGAATTTAAGGGAATATGCCACATTTATTAATCAAAGGGCAGAGGTATGGGGTTTTGACGAAAGACCAGAGTTTGCTAATCCGAATTATTTAGGGGAGGGAACCAATTGGCAGGAAGAATTGTTTCGCAAAGCTCCTGTCACAAATCATGTCCTTACTTTAAGCGGAGGTTCAGAAAAAACACAGTATTTGCTATCAGGTTCATATTTTAATCAGGAAGGAATAGCCTTGGGGTCTGAATTTACTAGAGCATCAGTGCGATTGAACTTGGATAATAAAACAACAAATTGGCTTAAGATAGGAACAAGCCTGCAGCTGACTCATATTGACGAAAATGTGAATTCTACTGGATCCAACGTTATTCAGGAAGCTCTTAGCCAGACACCGGACATTCCCGTAAGAAATGCCGACGGAAGTTTTGCAGGGGAAGAAAGCAGCGAAGGATGGATTGCAAAACGTGTGAATCCTTATGCATTGGCACTTATCAATAAAAATAATCCGAAGAGAAATCAGTTTTTTGGAAATCTTTATTTAGATATCGCTTTTTCAAAAGACTTTTCTTTCCGTAATGAGATCTCAGGCAATTTTCTGTATAAAACAGAAGACAGGTTTAGCCCAACCTATAAATTTGGACTGGCTGAAAAATTGACCAATGAAGCTTTTTATTCTTACAATCAAGACTATTTTACCACATTTAGAAGTTTTTTCACTTACTCAAAGGTTTTTAATAAAAAATATAATATCAATGCCCTTTTAGGACATGAAGCGCAGCTGACACAGTTTGAAAATGTTTCTGCAGGAAGAAGAAATTTCATTTCTAATAATGTAACCAATATCGGAAGCGGAGATATCACTACTGCTACCAATGGCGGTACAAAAGGAGACAGCGCACTGGAATCGTACTTCGGACGTTTGAATTTCATCTATGATGACAAATACCTCTTTACCGCAAATATCCGTGCTGACGGCTCTTCAAAATTTGCTCCTGACAACCGCTGGGTAACCACATATTCTGGAGCATTTGCATGGAAATTAAACAATGAGAAATTCTTAAAAGGCTCTAAAATAGTCAATGAATTAAAGTTAAGGACAGGATATGGCCTTACCAACAATCAGAATGTCAGAAACAATGCCTATCTGTCAACTTTAGAGTCGGTATCTACAGGTCTTTCAGGCAACGCGCAAATGACTACCAATATAGCAAATCCAGGGGTTGAATGGGAAAAAACAAAATATGGGAATATAGGTCTTGATGCTGCGCTGTTTGGATGGAAACTTAATTTATCTGTCGATGTTTATAACCGTATGACTGATGGATTGCTTATGCAGATTCCTCTTCCGCTATATTCGGGAACTATTGTGGGGTATTCTCCCGGAGCCATCAATGCTCCTTATGTAAATATTGGACAGGTTCGCAACAGAGGTATAGATCTTCATTTGAGTTCAAAAAACATGGAACGTGGAGATTTTACATGGACTACCGATTTTACTTTATCTCATAATAAAAATAAGGTAATGAAATTAAATACTGATGGAGCTTTCCTTCCAGGATACTATGGAGGAGATGTTGTGTCTAGAACTATAGTAGGCGGTTCAATAGGAGCATTCTACGGTTATAAAGTGGACGGTGTATTTGCTACAGCAGACGATTTTAAAAATCATGCACTGCCAACCAATACAGATGGAACAGTGCTGCCAATTACTCCCAATTCTGGCGGAGTATGGTATGGAGATCTTAAATTTAAGGATCTTAACGGAGATGGCGTAATCACCGAAAAAGACCAGACATTTTTAGGTTCGCCTGTTCCGGATTTTCAGTTTGGACTTGGAAATACTTTTACGTACAAAGGTTTTGATCTGAATATTTTCTTTACCGCCAATCAAGGCAGTGAGGTTGTGAATGGAATGAGAATCAATGGAGACAACCCGCTTACCAATAACGGCTATTTGAAGTCTTTAAAAGATCACGCTGTATTAGCCTTAATTGATCCTAACGGTTCAGCTTCAGATGTCAATAATGTGTATGTGACCAATCCTGAGACTTCAATTGTAGGACTAAAAAACAATGACAGCAACAGAAACAACCGTTTTTCTGATCGATATGTAGAGAATGGCTCTTTTATAAGATGCAGAAACATGACTTTAGGCTATTCTTTTCCAAGTGAGATGATGAAAAAAATACATATAAGTTCGCTAAGACTTTATGTGAATGTCAGCAATCCTTTTTTAATTACCAGCTATACGGGAATGGATCCTGAGGTAGGTTCATGGAATCCTTTGCAGGCGGGAATTGATAATGGTTTCTATCCGCAATCCCGAACTTTTACATTTGGACTTAATCTGGGATTAACTAACTAAAAATGAAACAGAACATTATGAAGGCTATTTATAAAAATATCATTCTAAGCCTGCTGGCTTCAGCAGTGCTTGTTGGGTGCCAAGACGATTTTCTTGATCGTCCATCGCAATCAGAGATAAGCACAGAAAATTTTTACCAGACCAAAGAAGAGCTTCGTTTAGCCACAGCGGCATTATACGGCGGCAAAATCTGGGCACAATGGAATAATACGGCATACCTGCCTTTAGGAGACATATTGAGTGGGAATCTTATTCTTCAATATCAGGGTTCAGATCTGGTACAGCTTAATACTTTTACTCTTTCAGGATCCAACGGACGTTTAACAACGGGCTGGGCAGCACTTTACATTATAGTGGCACATTGCAATACGACTATTAACGCTATTAATGAGAAAACACCTTTATCAGTATCGGCCACAGATAAAAATGCGGCGATAGCCGAAGCAAGATTCATACGTGCAATGGCTTATTACCATTTGGCCATGCTTTGGGGTGAAGTGCCAATTATAGAAGATAATACCAAACTGATAAAATCCCCTCTAGTCAATAAAAACAAAATAGAGGATGTGTATAGATTTGTAATCGAAGATCTAACTTTTGCAGCAGAAAACCTGCCTAAAACCGATCAGCCAGGCCGAGTTACATCATGGTCAGCTAAAGGAATGTTAAGCAAGGTCTACCTGACTAGAGCAGGTGTAGGCCAGACTGGAGGAAGCCGCAATCAAGAATATTTGAATCAGGCTAAAAAGTATGCCAAAGATGTTATCGCAAATAGCGGATTAACTCTGCTTCCTAGTTATGCAGATCTTTTTAAAACCAAGTTTAACGACAATCAGGAATCGCTTTTTGCACTGCAATGGTCTGCTACTACAGAATGGATGCACGGCAACCATTTACTTACTTACTCGCCAAGCAATGACATTAATCCTCAAAAAGGAGGAGCATGGGGATCTCCAGGCGTGAGCTATGATCTGTATTTAGCTTATACAGAGCAGGATTCTGTCCGCAGAAAAGCAAGTTTTATGCTTCCAGGAGATCATTATCCTGAGCTTAATGCTGCGGGAGGCGGTTATACGGCAACCTCTCCTGGAATGAAAAAGCATATCATTGGGAATGAAGCCGACAATAATTCACCTGCGATGTCGTACTTAGGATCTATTGAGCATAATGCCCTTTTGAGACTTGCAGATGTATATCTGGTGTATGCAGAAGCGGTGCTTGGGAATGATGTTTCAACAAGTGATGCTGATGCGCTGCTATATTTTAATAAAGTGAGAACACGCGCAGGTGTGGATCCTCTTACCTCGATTAATGAAGATATTATTCTTAACGAAAGACGAGTAGAATTTGCCTGCGAGGGACAATATTGGTATGATTTGGTAAGACTCTCGTATTATAATCCCCAAAAAGCAGTGCAACTTTTAAGCAGCCAGCAGAGAGTACTGTTTGATTATGATAAGGATTCGAAAACTGCAACGCCAAACGATCCTATTGGAACGATATCGCCTGCAACCTCTGCTACTTTTACCCTGCAGCTTCCGACAACAGAAGTTGTGGTGAACCCTAAGTTAAATGAACCGTCAGTTCCATACTATAAATAATGACAGTTATGATAAAAATATTAGATAATAGTTTTAATCGCTTGCTTTTTGCAGGCATGATGTTTTTTGCAGCCTTGTTGGCGTCCTGCAATAATGATGAAGATTCGGGTTCTGGACCGGTTATCACGGAGGTGCGCAATTATGCTGCAGCTCCCAATGACACATTGGTGAATAAACTGGTTCCGGGACAGTGGGTTGTCTTAAAAGGATCTCATTTAAAAGATGCGGTAAAGATTGCCTTCAACGGTATTGCGGTCGATTTTAACGGGGGGTTGTTTGCCGATAACTACGCAGTGGTACAAGTGCCGGCAGTGATTCCATTTCCATCAGTTGCGGAAAATGATTTAAACACCATTGAGCTTGTTACGCCAAAAGGAAAAGTGGTTTTTGATATTGATATAGTGGCGGGACCACCAGCGCTAGACCGTATTTCAAATGAAAATGCGCTGCCGGGAGAAGAGGTGGTTGTATATGGAACAAATTTGTTTCAGATCCGCGAGCTGATTTTTGCTGGCGTGTCCGTGCAGGAATTTACAGGTTCAGATGACGGAACTTCAGTCAGTTTTGTAATGCCAGATGCTGCAAGTAGCGGGCCTTTAAAAATTACTACAGCATCAGGTGAAATTGCGACATTATTTAATGTGAATGATCTCAGTACAGGCATGATTTGCAATTTCGATACTATAGGCAGCATGTCTTGGGGAACTTCAACCAGCGACAATGATCCAGATTTTCCAAACAGTAGAGGCGTATATCCTATTTTAAATCCAGGCGCGTTGAGTGCAGGAAATGGCTCTTGGTGGGAAAACGGAAGATGCATTAACATTGAGCAGGCCCAGCATTGGATTCAGCCTAATGATTTAGCATTAGACCTTAGTCAGTTTGCGTTAAAATTCGAAATTAATGTTGCAGGAAATTGGAAAGGCAGTTCAATTTTTATTGTAAAAGATTATAATTGGACCTATTTGGCGAGATACGAACCTTGGAAAACTACTGGAGGCAAAGGTGTTACTACAGAAGGTAAATGGACTACTGTAACGATTCCTTTAACAGAGTTCCGCACTAAAAAGGACAATAAAGAAGGAACAGGCGATTCAGCAGCAAGCTTAACCCAATTGGTTGGCAGTTCTGGTACAGGCGGCATCAACTTTTTTATTATTAACGATGCCTCCACTCCGGCGCCTGGAGATTTCCGAGCAGCAGTTGATAATATCAGGGTAGTAAAGATCCTTGATAAAGCTAGCACGAATTAGTAAAACAAAAGATTCTAAACTGTGGAAATTCAGTTACAGAGATAATTTCTGCAGTTCAGATCATAAACTTTAAAACAATTTGAATGAAACAGAAATTCTTATATCAGATGCTGCTGCTCTTTATGATCAGCGCATCTTCATTTAGCTGTTCAAAAAATCCAGATGAAGAGCCGTATTTGACAGTTTCGGCAGAATCGGTTTCTTTTATGCCTGAGGGAGGCACATCTGAACCAATTGCAATTGAAGCAAACAGTAAATGGGCCATAACAAATTCAGCCTCGTCTTGGCTGCAGTTGAGCAAATTAAGCGGGGTTCAAGGGACGGATAAGACCACATTCACTGCCTCTGCGAATAACAGCGGAGTCAGCCGTTCGGCTGTGCTGACTGTTACAGCAGATAACGGACAGGCAAGACGCATAACAGTTACACAAACTGGCAATTTGTATCCAAGTTATAATTTATCTCCAAAGCCAGCTGATGCTGCAGGGATGAGCACAGCGGTTGAATTGGCTGCCAAATTTAAACTGGGATGGAACATTGGGAATACATTCGAAGCACCGGGTGGTGAAACAGGTTGGGGTAGTCCAGTGATCACAGAGGAATATGTAAAAGCTGTAAAGCAATTAGGTTTCTCCGCTATTCGCATACCCTGTGCCTGGAATTTTCATCTTGACAACGAAGCTACCGCACATATTGATCAGAATTGGATCAAAAGGGTAAAAGAGGTCGTAGGGTATTGTGTGAGTAACGATATATATGTTATGCTTAATATTCACTGGGACGGTGGATGGCTGGAAAAAAACATTACTAAAGCAAAGCAGGAGGCTGTAAATGCTAAACAAAAAGCATTATGGGAACAAATCGCTACCGCAATGCGTGATTTTGACGAGCACCTGATGTTCGCCAGCGCTAACGAACCTGATGCTAAGAATGCAGAGGAGATGGCAGTATTAGCATCATACCACCAAACGTTTGTTAAAGCTGTTCGCTCTACAGGCGGAAGAAACAGTCACCGCGTTCTCATTGTTCAAGGCCCTCAAACAAATTCTGGATTGACATTTGATCTGATGAACACGCTTCCTACAGATGAGGTGCCAAATCGCCTCATGGTTGAGGTGCATAACTACACGCCATCACAGTTTTGTATCGGTAATAAAGATGAGAGCTGGGGTAAATTGATTTACTACTGGGGTAAAGGCCATCATTCGACCATTGAACCTGAGCGTAATGCTACATACGGAGAAGAGGACGAGATAATTGCTGATTACAACAAGATGAAAACTAAATTTATTGATAAAGGGATACCGGTTATAATGGGGGAATATGGCGCTTACAGACGCAGCGATCCTGCTTATCTTCCCAAAGATTTGGCTATGCATAACGCCTCGCTGGACTATTGGATAAGCTTTACAACCAAAGAAGCATTAGCGCGTGGCATTAAACCTTTTTGGTGGGATATAGGAGCAGCTGTAGACAGGAGTAATTTTAATGTAAAAGATCAACGCACGATAGATGCTATTAAAGCAGGGGCTAACTAAAATTTTAAGATAGCCCTCTTTCAAAGTTTTTTAGGATTAGGCATTTATTGGCCATTTCTGGAAAAAAGGAATTTTTTGCTTTTACATTATGCAGTATAATGACGCATTTCTCGTGCGGCAGTTCTTATCAGTACTAAAACGCTAAGAATTAAAAGCATTGGTTCGGGTGAGAATAGATTGTAAGGATGATAATATTTTAAACTTTTAAAAACAAATCAAGATGAAAAAAGCTTACTTATTATATGCAATGATTTTATCAGTTTTTGCTTCCCAAGCCCAGAGCGTTTGGAAAAATGTTCAGATTGGAGGAGCAGGTTTTGTTACCGGCATTATTCCAAGTAAAACAGATGCCAATTTAAAATACGCCCGCACAGATGTGGGGGGAGCCTATCGATGGGATTCATCCAGCAGCAGATGGATACCTTTGTTGGACTGGACCAGTGTAGACCAGTTGGGGTATCAGGGAGTGGAATCGCTGGCTATCGATCCTCAGAATAATAATGTGGTATATATGCTGGTGGGAACCGATTATTTTAATGGTCAGAAAACAGCCATTTTAAAATCAACCGACAGAGGCGCTAATTTTACTGAAACTATAGTTACCTCACAATTTAAGGCGCATGGAAACGGTATGGGAAGATCTAATGGCGAGCGATTGGCTGTAGATCCCAACAATTCCAATGTGCTTTTCTGCGGAAGCAGACGCGATGGATTGTTTAAAAGCACCAATGGCGGTTCGACTTGGACTAAGGTATCGTCATTTCCGGTGACAACAACAGCAAATGATAACGGAATCTGTTTTGTAATTTTTGATTCTGCATCGGTTTCTGGAGGCATCACCCAGACTATTTATGCTGGCGTTTCCAGAACTGGAGCTTCCAATCTTTATAAAAGTACAGATGCTGGAAATACTTGGAATGCCGTTTCGGGAGCCACAGTAAATTATATGCCACAGCGAGCAGTGCTAGATTCCAACAGGGCTTTATTAATCACTTATGCTGATAAGGAAGGGCCTTGGAACCCTTCTTCAGGACAGATTTGGAAGCTTTCCAGTGCAGGGGCTCTAACCAATATTACGCCATCAGGCTTTTCGGGGCCTTTTGGCGGAATCGATGTTGACCCTTCCAATTCGCAGCGTCTGATTGCCTCCTCGATGAATACTTATATGGCGCAGTACACTAATGCACAGGGCAGTATAATTTATGCAGACCGTTTCTTTTTAAGTACAGATGGCGGTTCATCATGGAGAGATCTGGTTGGAAATTCAGGAATCAATGTCTTAGACAATGGCTGTACTTGGATTTCAGGATCTTCAGCATCCATTCACTGGACTGGCGATATCAAGTTTAATCCGTTTAATACCAATAAGGCCAGTGTAATATCTGGAAACGGCATTTTTACCTGTGATGATCTTAATGCATCAAAAACCTCATGGAAGTTTGATGCTATTGGCCTTGAAGAGAGCGTTCCACTAGGTTTAATAAGCATTCCAGGCGGACCTTTAATGAGTGTCATTGGAGATTATGATGGATTTAAACATACTGATGTTTCGGTATATGCGCCGCAATATAAGCCTGCAATGGGAACCACATCTGGATTGGCCTATGCATCAGGAAATACCAATAAAATTGTAAGACTTGGAGAATATATGTACTATTCCAACAATCAAGGAACTGATTGGACAAAGACAACCGCAAACTTAGCAGGATCACGCGGAACGGTTGCACTTTCGTATGACGGTGCAACTATTCTACATGTTCCAGAATCTTCCAGTGCTATGTACCGTTCTACCAATAATGGAGCTAGCTGGACGACTGTAACAGGAATTAATTTCAATACAATTCCGGTATCTGATGCTGTTACGAACAACAAGTTTTATGCTTACAACGGAAGTAACGGAGATTTAAAAGCAAGTACAGATGGAGGAGCTTCTTTCAATACGGTTTCTAATGTTGGAGCTTGGGGATCTAGCCTGATTAGAACAGTTCCTGGGTATGCTGGGCACTTATGGATTGCCAAGAATTCTGGAGGACTAATAAGGTCAGTTGATGGAGGAACTAGTTTTACCACACCTTCAACAGCTGTAAGCAATGCTTCAGCAGTAGGAATCGGTAAAGCGAAGGCTGGCGCTTCTTATCCAACTATTTACATCTGGGGTACTGTAAGCGGAGTTACGGGAGTTTTCCGTTCAGTAGACCAAGGCAGCAATTGGACTCGCGTTAACGATGATGCGCATGAATATGGAGGTACTGGAAATGGAAACTTCGTAATGGGAGACATGAATATTTACGGACGCGTATATATGAGTACTGTTGGAAGAGGACTTGTTTATGGTGACGATCTTGCTGAAACCGCATCTTATTATACCATTTCCAATAGAAGCACCGGAATGCTGATAGACGGAATGAGCAGAACCACAAATGGAAGTAACGCAGGACAATGGAACTACAGCGGAAGCAGTGCTCAGCAATGGTCTTTAGAGTATAACGGCAGCGAAGTTATGATTAAAAACAGAGCTACTGGATTGTATATAGACGGAATGAGTAGAACAGCAAATCCATCAATCGCAGGACAATGGAACTACAGCGGAAGTGAAGCGCAGAAATGGATACAGGAAGACGCTGGTTCGGGCTATTTAAAGTTTAAAAATAAAGCGACCGGATTGTACTTGGATGGTTTAGGAAATGCAACTAACGGAGCCGATTTAAGCCAGTGGAGTCTCAGCTCAAGCAATAACCAGCAATGGTCTCTTACTGCGGTATCGAGCGCAACTTTGAGGTTAAGTGCTAATGCAGAAAACCTGCAAGATCAAAAAATTACTGTAATCTGTTCTCCAAATCCATTTACAAGCAGCTTTAAAATTGAAATAAATGATTATAAGGAACCAATAAACGTGCGAATTTTTGATATTAACGGAAAAAATGTTGAGTCTGCCCAAGTCAAAGACCAAAGCCAGCTGTCAATGGGAAATACGCTTCAGTCGGGATTCTATATTGTAAAAGTGGAAGGAACTGGAGGCAATCTTCTCCAATCATTTAAAATGATTAAAAAAGCCAGATAAATTAAATTGACAGAAGTCCTAACAGTAGAATAATCTCTGTTAGGACTTTCATATAGAGATTATGTACCTGTATCAGCAGAATCTGCCGTAAATTAGAAAGCCAATAATCTTTTGCAATAAAAGCCGAAAAGAAAAATTTAAAAACACGTTAGTTCAGGGCTAACAAAAAATAAAAATCAAAATGTATAAAAAGAATAAAAGAAACCAATTATTTACAGCTTTATGTATCCTATGCGCCAGTTTTTTACAGGCACAGCAAAAATACCAATCACCGGTTACAGAAAACACTGAAAAAGTCGCTTCGGGAAAATTTAAACCAACTTGGGAATCTCTCCAACAGTATAAAACTCCCGAATGGTTTCGTAATGCTAAGTTTGGAATTTGGGCACATTGGGGACCGCAATGCCAGCCGGAGCAGGGAGATTGGTATGGCCGATTTATGTATGATGAAGGCGGAGCGCAGTACAAGTGGCATGTAGAGCATTATGGACACCCATCCAAAGCAGGGTTTAAGGAGGTTATTAAAGATTGGAAGGCTGAAAACTGGGATCCCGAAAAAATTGTAGCGCTTTATAAACGAGTTGGAGCACAGTATTTTTTTGCTATGGCCAACCATCATGATAATTTGGATTTATGGAACAGCAAATACCAAGCGTGGAATTCTACAAAAGTCGGTCCTAAAAAAGATATTATTTCAGGCTGGGCTGCGGCGGCTAAAAAACAGGGATTGCCATTTGGATTAAGCGTTCATGCGGCTCATGCTTGGACTTGGTTTGAAACTTCGCAGCGTTCAGACAAAAAAGGGCCTTATGCTGGAATTCCTTACGATGGAAAACTTACCAAGAAAGACGGAATTGGCACTTGGTGGGAAGGGTTAGATCCTCAGGCTTTATATGCGCAAAACCATCCGCTAAGCGCTGGAAGCGAGCAAAGCATAACCTCTTTGTGGGGGCAATGGAACTGGGATAATGGAGCTTCTATTCCTTCTGTAGAATATTGCGAAAACTTTTATAACCGCACTATGGATTTAATCAATACCTATAAACCAGAACTTCTTTATTTTGATGATACGGGACTTCCGCTTTATCCGGTAAGCGATGCAGGCCTGAAAATAGCGGCCCATTACTACAATACCAACATGGCGGCCCATGATAACAAGCTGGAAGCAGTTTTATTTGGAAAAGTGCTGACTCCAGAACAGAAAAAATGCATGGTTTGGGATGTGGAAAGAGGAGTGCCCGACCAGATTCAAAACGAAGCTTGGCAGACCTGCACCTGTATTGGCGACTGGCATTACAGCAGGGCAATTTATGACAACAACGGATATAAATCAGCCAAAACGGTTGTTCAGATGCTTATTGATATTGTCAGTAAAAATGGAAACTTGCTGTTAAATATTCCAGTGCGAGGTGATGGTTCTATTGATGATAAAGAAATTGCAATTCTTGAAGAGATAGCCAAATGGATGGATGTAAACAAAGAAAGTATTTTTGATACCCGCCCTTGGAAAGTTTTTGGAGAAGGGCCGATTGCTGAGACAAGCAATCCAATAAAAGATGCAGGCTTTAATGAAGGTAAGGCCAGCTTAACTGAGAAAGACATTCGTTTCAACCAGAAAGGCAATCTGCTTTATGTTTCGGTTATGGGAGCGCCTTCAGAAGATATAATCGTAAAATCTCTTGGCAAAGCAAAAGAAAACAGAAAAATAAAAAGCATTAAAGTGCTGGGAAGCAATGAAAAAATATCATGGAAACAGAATAATGATTCGCTGGCAATTGCCAAACCAAAAGTTATACCGAATGCTATAGCGGTAGTTTTTAAGATACAGTATTAAGGCGCTGCCAAAAGTTATTAATAATTAGGAACATACAAAATTGTTCAAACCCATTGACATGATAAAAAAAATCTTTCTCATTGCCGTGTTTCTTGCGGTTAATATTGCAGATGCCCAGCTGGTAAATGACTGGGAGAATCCAGCGGTTAATGGTATCAATAAGGAAAAACCCCATGCTTATGGTTTTCTTGCCGAGAAGAAAAAAAATAATCCAATGCTTAAGTCCCTAAATGGGATGTGGAAATTTAACTGGTCTGCTGATCCCCAGTCTAGACCGATTGGATTTTATGCCAAAGATTTTTCTACAGATAAATGGAATGCTATTCTGGTGCCTGGGAGTTGGGAATTGCAGGGATTTGGAACGCCAATTTATACTAATGTCGCCTATCCCTTCAAAAAAGATATTCCAAGAGTAAGCGCTGAGCCCGATAAAGATTTTACAGCTTATAAAGAAAGGAATCCGGTAGGGAGTTATACAACAAGTTTCGTTGTTCCAGATAATTGGTTTAATAAACAGGTGTTTATTAATTTTGGTGGAGTCCAGTCGGCAATGTATCTGTGGGTAAACGGACATAAAGTTGGTTTTAGCGAAAACTCTATGTCGCCTGCCGAGTTCGATATTACTCCCTATATAGAGAAAGGGGAAAATAAACTGGCCGTAGAGGTTTACAAATACTGCGACGGCAGTTATATGGAAGATCAGGATATCTGGCGATTGGGCGGGATATTTCGAGATGTGGATCTGATTGCAAGACCTAAAATTTTTATAGGAGATTATTTTGTAAAAGCAGTTCCGGATAAAAGCTTTTCAAAGGCAGAAGTTGCCATCGATGTCCGTTTGGATAATAGGCATAAGGAGCATGTTTCAGGTTTGAAAGTTGAAGCAGCCATAAGCGGGTATTCAAAATCAGGAGATTATATAGAAAAACAGTTTCAGGCAAAAGCATTTGTTTCATCATCAGATAAAAGAACCTTTGCGATTAGCGGCATACTAGAGAATCCGAAACTGTGGTCAGCAGAAACTCCCGATTTGTACAAGCTTGTGCTAGAGCTTAAAAATAAAAAAAATGAGATTGTAGACAGAGCCGAATGCTATTTTGGCGTTCGCAGCATTGAAGTGCGCGGGGACGTATTTTACATCAATGGAAAAGCAGTGAAATTGAAAGGCATTAACCGTCATGAAATGCATCCGCGTACCGGAAAATATATCAGCCGCCAGCTCATGGTGAAAGACATGGAGCTCATGAAGCAGGCCAATATCAATATGATACGCACAAGCCATTATCCCGATGATCCGCTGTTTTATGAGCTTTGCGATAAATACGGTTTTTATGTAATGGACGAGGCGAATCAGGAGTCCCATGCTTTCGGTCTCGGGAATAAAGAGCTGGGTGAAGATCCTCTATGGAAAACTTCTCATATAGAACGTGCAGTATCGCTTGTTGAAAGAGACAAAAATCATGCGTGCGTTATCTTCTGGTCATTGGGGAATGAAGGCGGGAAAGGAGAAAATATGAAGGCAATGGCAGATACCATTCGCAAACTTGATAAGACGCGTCTGGTTTTCTCGGATACCCACAGAGAAATATCAGATCTTTATGATGACAGCTATCTGCATCCCGAGGATTTTAAGAAATTGGGCGAGAGGATCACAGACAAACCCGTAATTATGCGCGAGTATGCGCATGTTATGGGAAATTCTGGAGGCAATCTGCAGGAATACTGGGATGTAATTTATGCAGATCCAAGCCTATGCGGAGCTGCAATCTGGGAATGGGACGAGCACGGACTGCCAAAAGCTAAAGATGGTTCTCCGTTTAAGCTTACCCAGCATCCTGACGATTATACATTAAAAGACAGTGAATTTTGGGCGTATGGCGGAGATTTTGGAGACAAGCCCAACGATGGCAATTTTGTCATGAGAGGACTGGTTTCTTCTGATCGAAAACCGTATCCGCATTATTATGAGGTGCAGAAAGTCTATCAGCCTCTCGTTTTCCAGATGCAGGATGAAAAGAAAACAAGCATTAAAGCCACCAATCGTTTTGATTTTCTGCCGCTTCAAAATTTCGATATCGAATATGAATATGTCTGCGAAGGAAAATCTTTGCAAAGAGGTATTCTGAACGTAGGTTCTGTTTTGCCAGGCGCTTCTGCTCTTATTGATCTTCCACATCTTCAGAACGAACAGAAAACCTGTTCTGAAATCTGCCTCAATATTTATGTAAGGCTAAAAGACGCCGCACTTTGGGCAGAAACAGGCTATTGCATCGCCCGCGAGCAGTTTGTCATTAAACCTTACCAGTGGAAAAACAACGTTTCTGGAGCAAAGACTGTTAAAGTAATGGAAACACCTGCTGCTATTGAACTTAAAACGGATGCTATGAATTTTGTTTTCGATAAAACCAATGGTGATTTGACAAGCTGGAAGATTAAAGATCAGGAGCTGTTAGTGGGGCCTTTGGAACCTTATTTCTGGAAAACGCCAAACGATAACCAGAAGCAGAGCGGTTATGCAAAAGAGTTCTCAAAATGGAAAAACGCGGCAGCCGACAGAGTGGTTAAAAAGGTTTCTGTAACCAGACAAGATACCTTAGCGACAGTAAAGTTTGATGTCGATTTTCCCCGTATTGGAGCCAATTATATGCTGGAATATCAGCTCAACGGAGATGGAAAATTAGGCACAAAAGCTTTTTATAGGCCATTAAACGATACTATCGGACAAATTCCTAAATTTGGAATGAGACTGCGCATTCCCAAAAATTATAATGCTGTAGATTGGTATGGCCGAGGCCCTTATGAGAATTATCCAGACCGAAAAACAGCTTCTTTTTTAGGAGCATATCACAAAGATCTGAAACATTTTATTGTTCCGTATCCAGCTCCGCAAGATAATGCAAACCGCAGTGATGTGCGCTGGTTTTCTCTTGAATCTCCAAACGGAAACAGTATTAAAGTAACGGGATTGCAGCCGCTGAATTTCCGCGCTTGGCCTTATGCAGAAGAAGATTTGGAAAATGCCAGACATGACTATCAGCTGGCCAGACGCGATTTTATAAACCTAAATATTGATCTAAATATACATGGTGTTGGAGGCAATGATTCCTGGGGGGCAAAAACAATGGAAAAATATACCAATTCTGGCAGCAGACCGTATGAGTTTGGATTTACTTTAGAATATATCCAAAAGCAGTAGCGTCTTAGCTGCATTATTTTAGAACAGCATAAAATCAAATAACAAAAATGAATAATTCAATTCTGCATCACATACACTATTTAAAGAAAAGCATGCTGTTTTTATGCCTGCTGCTTCTAAATTTTTTATCTCTGCATGCACAGGAAAACGTAAAGAGAAAACAGCTTTTTGACGATGATTGGAGATTTTTTTTAGGAGAGGAAACTAAAGCGTCATCCGATAATTTCAATGATAAAGATTGGCGAAAGCTTGATCTGCCTCATGATTGGAGCATTGAAGGTAAAGTTCATCCAAAGAATCCTACTGGAGCAGGAGGAGGATATTTTCCCGCAGGAGTCGCTTGGTACCGAAAGACTTTTACAGTGCCAGAGAATTGGAAGACCCAAAAAACAGCGATTTATTTTGAAGGGGTTTATATGAATTCCGAAGTGTTTATTAATGGCAAGTCGCTTGGGGTTTATCCGTACGGATATTCCTCTTTTAGCTACGATCTTTCTCAGTATCTCAAATATGGAGGACAGAATGTGATTGCGGTGCGTGTAGACAATTCTAAGCAGATGAATAGCCGCTGGTATAGCGGATCGGGAATCTACAGACATGTCTGGCTAATTCAGACCAATCCAGTCCATATAGCGCAATGGGGAACAGGAATCAGTACTTTCGAGATTTCTGCCAAAAAAGCAACGGTTCGTGTGGAAACAAAACTGATCAATGAAACCGAATCGTTACAGGAAATTACCGTTACAGCATTAATCCAAAATCCGAATTCCAATACCGCGGGGCGTCAGGAAACAAAAGTGGCGCTTTCTCCAAAGAGCGAAAAAGTCGTGACTCAGCTTATAAAAGTTAGCAATCCGGCACTTTGGAGCCCGCAGCAGCCTTTTTTATATAAAGCTTTAATAAAGGTTTCAAAACAGAAGAAAATCCTTGATGAGAGTATTGTCGATTTTGGAATCCGCTCTCTTAAATTTACAGTTGAGAATGGATTTCAGCTCAACGGAAAAACAATTAAGCTCAACGGAGGGTGCGTGCATCACGACAACGGTTCTCTGGGTGCCGCTGCTTTTGACCGTGCAGAACAGCGCAAAGTGGAGCTTTTAAAAGCCAGCGGATTCAATGCTGTAAGAACATCGCATAATCCACCTTCAGAAGCCTTTTTAGACGCTTGCGACAGATTAGGTCTGCTGGTTATGGACGAATCTTTTGACTGCTGGAAGATTGGGAAAAATAAATATGACTATTCAAACTATTTCAATGCCTGGTGGAAACGCGATTTGCAGGCCATGGTGCTCCGCGACCGCAATCATCCGAGTATTTTTATGTGGAGCATTGGAAATGAAATACCAGAAAGGGAAGATCCTGATGCAGTGAATACGGCCAAAATGCTTTCTGAAGAAATAAAGAAAATCGATACAAGCCGTCCGATAACATCGGCTATTGTTAATGGCGGTAAAAATTGGGACATATTTGATCCTTTGATGGCTCAGCACGATGTTGCGGGATATAACTACAGCTTAGACAAAGCGCCGCAAGACCATATAAGAGTGCCCTCTAGAATTATAGTCCAAACAGAATCGTATCCTAAAGATGCTTTTAAAAACTGGGAATTAGTGCAGAAAAACAAGTACATCATTGGAGACTTTGTATGGACAGCCATGGATTATCTGGGAGAATCTGGAATAGGACGCAGCTATTATTCTGGAGAAGTGCCTGGAGAACATTGGGAAAATGATTTTTTTCCATGGCATGGCGCTTACTGCGGAGATATAGATTTGATTGGATGGAGAAAACCTATAGCACACTACAGAAGTATGCTTTATAATGAAAAAGAAAAACTCTATATGGCAGTTAGTGAGCCGGCACCTGAACCTCTGGAAATCAAGCAGACCTGGTGGTCGGTATATCCTACATGGGAAAGTTGGACATGGCCTGAATATACTGGGAAAAATGTTGAGGTCGAAGTGTATTCCAAATATCCAAAGGTTAGACTGTATCTTAATGGCCAGCTTTTAGGAGAGAAGCAGACGGGCGAGCAGCAAGAATTTAAAGCTGTTTTTACCGTGCCTTATGCATCAGGCACCTTAAGAGCGGTTGGTGTAGCAAATGAAAAAGAAGAGGAATCCGTTACGCTGAAAACAGCAGGCGAGGCAGTGCAGATTAAGTTGGCAGCCGACCGAAAAGAGATCAAAGCCGACGGACAAGATCTGTCCTATATTGCAGTTGAACTAAGGGATCGGGAAGGAGTTTTGAATCCTAATGCAGATAGACGCCTTACTTTTAAAATTCAAGGGCCTGGAACTATCCAAGCAGTCGATAATGCCAATCTAAAGGATTTTGAACCGTATCAATCTCCTACTCGAAAAGCTTGGCACGGAAGGGCTCTGGCAATTGTTAGAAGCACGCACGAGAAAGGAGAAATCAAAGTAACGGTTTCTGGAGATGGATTACAACCGCAGACTATTACTATTACATCAAATTAAACCCGTTGGACGAAACTTTTTTAACACATAGAAGCATAGCTTTTAGGAGATCTATAAAGGTGTTTCACTTAGAATAATACACATAGAACTATGTGTTAAAGCTTGCTTTTTCTATAATCTTAAACAGAAGCAATAAAAATCTATGTTTCTATGTGTTTAAATTAAGTTTTGTTCCATTTCAATAATTAAAAGAATATGATATCAGCAGCAAGGCAAAGCCTTTTTTTAATCCTTTTTTTATGTTCATTCTGTATAGACGCCCAAAAGATCAATTCTCCTGATGGACGCATGCAGGTTATTTTAAACCTGCCAGATAAAAACAAGCCTGATGGTGTTTCTTATAAAGTTTTATACCAAAGCGAAATGACCCTTTCTGAAGTAGTGCGGGAATCAAAATTAGGCATCACACGAGAGGATCAGCAGTTTGTGGGGAATCTATTGTTTGTTGGGCAATCTGAATCTGTTTCGGTGAAAGATACCTACGAGATGATTTGTGGCAAGCGCAAGCATTGCGAAAATACAGCGATCGAAAAAACATTTCATTTTAAAAACACAGACAATCAGACTTTAGATATCATATTCAGGGTTTATAACAACGGAGTAGCCTTTCGTTATGTATTTCCTGATGCTTCCGATTCTAAACTTAGCATTACTGGAGAAGCTACGACATACAGCCTGCCGAAAAAAGCGGACCGATGGATGCAGCCATACGATCCGTCTTACGAAAGATTTTTTCCTTATAGCACAGGCGAATCAGCAACAGATAAGGCACAGCAATATGGATTTCCAGTATTGTATAAACTTCAAGACCAACCAGTTTGGGCACTGATTTCTGAAGCTGATATCAGCAAGGAGAACTGCGCTGCCAGATTAACGAACACTTCAAATGCTGATGAATATCAAATCACATATCCTTCTGCTGCGCAATCAGAACAGCCATGGCATTCCCAATGGCATACCGTAGTAATTGGAAAACTTTCTGATATCGTGGCTTCTACTCTTATTACAGATGTAAGTGTGCCTAGCCGCGTGAAAGATATCCAATGGATTAAGCCTGGTGCCGTTTCTTGGATCTACTGGGCCAACAACCGAGGATCTAAGGATTATCAGATTGTGAAGGATTATATCGATTTGGCTGTTGAAATGAACTGGCCATACGTGCTTATTGACTGGGAATGGGATGTAATGGCAAATGGAGGCAGTATTATCGATGCGGTAAACTATGCCAAAAGCAAATCTATAAAACCTATGATATGGTACAATTCTGGTACAAGCTGGATGGAACCTACACCAAACGATCGTTTGCAAACAGCTGAAAAAAGAGCTAAAGAATTTTCGTGGCTAAATAAGATTGGAGTGTATGGCATTAAAGTCGACTTTTTTGCAGGCGATCAGCAAGAAATGATGCAGTATTATATCGCTATTTTAGAGGATGCCGCTAAATATCATCTGATGGTAAATTTTCATGGAGCCACTGTTCCTCGAGGCTGGGCAAGAACCTATCCGAATCTGATGTCCACCGAGGCAGTTTATGGAGCAGAATGGTACAACAATACGGCTGAACTTACAGATAAAGCGGCTGTACACAATACCACGCTCCCTTTTACTCGAAATGTAGTAGGCTCGATGGATTACACTCCCGTTACTTTTTCCAATTCTCAGCATCCGCATATAACTTCTTATGGTCATGAACTGGCTTTGGCAGTCGTTTTTGAGTCTGGTCTGCAGCATTTTGCCGATAGGCCATCAGCTTACAGATCGTTGCCTGAACCAGCCAAAGAGTTTCTGAAAAAAGTGCCGGTGAGTTGGGACGATACTCAATTAATTGACGGCTATCCCGGAGAAAAAGTTATTATCGCCCGTAAAAAGGCAGATAAATGGTATATTGGAGGCTTAAATGGTAAAGATCAGGCTCAGACTTTAACTGTAACATTTGATTTCCTTGGGAAAGGAACTTATAGTTTTGAACTTATAAAAGACGGTAAAGACGATAAATCTTTTTCTTCTGAGATAATAAAGGTAAAAAAAGGCACCGTATTAAAAATTGAGTGCCTGCCAAGAGGAGGATTTACAGGGGTAATAAAATAGTTAGAATATTGACAATTAAAATGAAAAGCATTTTGAAAACAAAAGGAATTAGAATCGCATTGCTTATTATGCTTATGGCAGCAGGTAAAACATTTGGACAAAGTAAAACCATTAATCTTTGGGATAAGAAAGCGCCAGGCGCAATCGCTAATGCCGATTATAAAGAAACCAATTCAGACGATAGCTGGATGCAGCGTGTTACGAATCCGAGATTAGATGTGTATCCTGGTCCTGCAGAAAAAGCAACAGGGACAGCCGTTGTTATCTGCCCTGGCGGAGGTTATTCTGGAATGGCTATCGGACATGAGGGAAAACAGGTTGCGCAATGGCTCAATAGTCTTGGCATTACGGCTTTTGTACTAAAATACAGATTGCCAGATGCTGCAATAATGACTGATAAATCGGTTGGTCCTATGCAAGACGGACAGCGTGCTATCCGTTTGGTTAGAAGCAGGGCCAAAGAATGGGGAATAGATCCAAAAAAAATTGGCATTATGGGTTTTTCAGCCGGTGGGCATTTGGCTTCTACTCTTTCTACGCATTTTAATGCAAAAGTATATGATGATGCAGATGCGACTAGTGCGCGTCCAGATTTTTCATTGCTGATATATCCTGTAATATCAATGCGTGAAGGTATCACACATATGGGATCGAGAATTAATCTTTTGGGTGAAAAACCATCAGCGGAGCAGGTTAATAATTTTTCAAACGAATTGCAAGTCAATAGTGAAACTCCGACAGCATTTTTAGTGCATTCAATGAATGATGATGCTGTACCGGTAGAAAACAGTATAGAATATGCTTTAGCGCTAAAGAAAAATAAAATTCCTTGCGAACTCCATATCTATGAAAAAGGAGGGCATGGCTACGGACTTGGCAAATCTGGCGGCACAGAGTCAGATTGGAGTCTGGCATGCGGCAGATGGCTTAAAGCAAAAGGCTTGATCAATTAAAAGAACCTAACCCGTTGGTATAAAAATTTTAAACACATAGGAACATAGATTTTATGTTTTTTAAAGTCTCCAAAAGAGAAATTTATTTCTTTCACATAGCTACTATGTGCATTTAAACTAGTGAAACGTTTTTTTTAAGCTTTTCTGAATCTATGTTTCTATGTGTTAAAATTAAATTTGGAACAATTACACCCAATGGGCAAGAACCTATATTTAATTTCTCAGCCACTGTCTATTTGCGGAAGCAGATCTTTTTGGAAATCCAATCAATTCATCTTTATATGGTCTAAAATATTGATGATTACAACAATTATTGCCCTTTTTTAATACAAAGCGTACCGTAGTTAGCTATTTTTTCTTGTCAAATTTGCCCGTTGAAAAAACTTCGAAGCTATAATTCAAATTGCCAATATGAATTAGTGCAGCGAGATGTCAAAAATAGTTTTCCAAAAGAGATAACGCTTAGCCGAACGTTTTTTTAGTTTTTTCAAAGCGTACCAAAACATGTATTTACTAACTAGAATAACCACACATCAAATGAACAGGATTTTATTACAGGCAATTATTTTTATATTTTTAACAGCAAGCGGATCGGCGCAAGTGCTTCACCTCAAATCTCCCGACGGAAAGATTGAGATGGAATTAGAAAACGGCACCAAAATCCGATGGTCTGTAAAACATAACAATACAGAAGTCGTTGCTCCTTCTGCTATTTCACTAACCTTGGGCAGCGGAGAGGTTTTAGGAAACAATGCCAAAATTGCAAGCACTAAAAATTCGGCTTCCAACACCATTTTTGAAACGCCTGTTTATAAAAAGAAAACGGTTGTCGACCAATACAATCAGCTGATTGTAAATTTTAAAGGGAATTTTGGTCTGATATTAAGAGCCTATAATGATGGTGTTGCATATCGTTTTTTTACAAATAAGAATAAAAAAATTACAATACTATCTGAAGAAGCCAGTTTTAACTTCAGCCAAGACCATAAAGCTTTTGTGCCCTATGTTCGCGATTTAAGAGAAAAAGACATGTACACTTCTGCTTTTGAAGCGCTTTATGATGAAATTCCGCTTTCTAAATTCGTCAAAGATTCATTGGCTATTTCTCCGCTTCTTGTTGATTTAGGGAATGGAAAAAAAGCGGCTATTATTGAGGCTGAACTCCAAGATTATCCTGGGATGTTCTTAACACGCAATAATGAGGCGCAATATGGCCTGAAGGGAATATTTGCCCGTTATCCAAAAAAAGAGCGTTTAGGGGGCTATAATAAAATGAACTACATGGTCTCTGAGAGAGAAAACTACATTGCAGAAACAAATGGCAGCAGAAGTTTTCCTTGGAGGGCAGTCATAATAAGCGAAAACGACACTGAGCTTTTGAATAATGATATGGTTCAAAAACTTTCTTCGCCTTCACAAATTTCCGATATGAGCTGGATAAAGCCCGGTAAAGTTGCTTGGGACTGGTGGAATGATTGGAATATATCGAAAGTAGATTTTAAGGCAGGAATCAATACGCAGACTTATAAATATTATATTGATTTTGCCTCTAAAAACAATATTGAATATGTGGTGATAGATGAGGGATGGAGTGAAGAAACCGATATCTTGAAGATTTCGCCAGCTATGGACATTAAAGAGCTTATCGAATATGGTAAGAAAAAAAATGTTGGAATCATTCTTTGGGCTTCATGGTATGCGATAAATCAGGTTTTAGACGATGCATTTGCGAAGTATTCGAATATGGGAGTGAAAGGCTTTAAAATAGATTTCATAGACCGCGACGATCAAAAAATGGTTAACTCTCTATATAATATTGCCAATAAAGCGGCTTCTTACAAACTTCTTATTGACTATCACGGAATGTATAAGCCAACGGGCATTCAAAGAACCTACCCTAATATTGTGAATTTTGAAGGCGTTAAAGGATTGGAAAATGCCAAATGGACACCACATGATGACATGCCGCATTATGAAGCAAGCATACCTTTTATAAGAATGCTGGCCGGCCCTATGGATTATACGCCGGGAGCAATGCGCAATGCTACAAAAGCAGATTTTCGTCCAAGCAATTCGCTGCCCATGAGCCAAGGCACAAGAAGCCATCAGTTGGGAATGTATGTTCTTTATGAAGCGCCGCTGCAAATGATGGCAGATAGTCCAACAGCTTATATGAAAGAGCAGGAAAGCACCACATTTATATCTCAAATTCCAACCACTTTTGATGAAACTGTTGCGCTGGATGGAAAAGTGGGCCAATATGCGGCCATTGCCAGAAAAAAAGGCAATACATGGTTTGTAGGCGGATTAACCAATTGGTCGGCTAGAGAAATAGAAATCGATTTATCTTTCCTTGAAAAAGGAAGCTTTACAGCAGAAGTTTTTAAAGACGGTTTGAATGCCGAAAAAGATCCTACAGATTATAAGCGCGAAATAATTAAAGTTACAAATGCCGCTAAGCTGAAAGTGCAGATGGCTTCTGGAGGCGGTTTTGCGATTATAATTAACCCAGAAAAGTAATTGAAATATCATGGAATGATGCTCTGCTTATTTCAATTAAGGGAAGGATTGTTCGTGATTTCATAAATAATTAGAAAGTATACTATAATGAAAAAAAGATATATCACTGTTTTACTATTACTATATTTTTTCCTCTCACCATTTTTTGGATGGACGCAATCTGCTCTTTATTTAGATGAAAGCCAGCCAATAGAAGTTCGTGTAAAGGATGCCTTATCGCGAATGACGGTAGAAGAAAAAGTGGCGCTCTGCCATGCGCAGTCAAAGTTCAGCTCTAAGGGAGTTCCGCGTCTGGGCATACCAGATGTATGGTCATCAGACGGATCGCATGGAGTGAGCGATGAAAAATTGTGGGATGAATGGAACTCGGCACAATGGACCAATGATTCCTGCACTGCTTTTCCTGCCTTAACGTGTCTTGCGGCAACATTCAATCCAATGATTGCGCAGCTTTACGGGACATCCATAGGAGAAGAAGCTCGATACCGAAACAAAACCATGCTATTGGGGCCTGGCGTCAATATTTACCGTACGCCGCTCAATGGACGAAATTTTGAATATATGGGCGAAGATCCTTTTTTGGCTTCTCGATTGGTAGTTCCATACGTGCAAGGCGTACAGTCTAATGGAGTGGCGGCATGCGTGAAACATTTCGCCCTGAACAATCAGGAAATTGCTCGTGGTGAAATTAATGTCAATGTAAGCGATCGCGCCTTGCATGAGATTTATCTTCCAGCCTTCAAAGCGGCAGTTCAGGAAGGAAACGTATGGTCTATCATGGGAGCATACAATAAAATATGGGGAGTGCACTGCTGCCATAACGACATCTTGCTCAACCAAATCTTAAAAAACGACTGGAAATTTGATGGTGTAGTGGTTAGCGATTGGGGAGGTGTCCACAATACGGATGAAGCGGTCAATGGCGGACTTGATATTGAAATGGGCACTTATACAAACGGATTGACCACGCAAGGGCATTTTCCTTTTTCGAGCTATTATTTAGCCGATCCTTTTTTAAAGGGAATTAAATCAGGCAAATACGAAATGTCAAAACTTGACGATAAAGCAAGCCGAATTCTCCGAATGATTTTCCGGACCACTATGAGCGCCAATCGTCCTTATGGCCGTTTTGTTTCGCCAGAGCATAGCGATGCAGCCCGAAAAATAGCACAGGAAGGAATTGTACTGCTTAAAAATGAGAAACAGTTTTTGCCTATTCCACAAGGCAGATATAAAAAAATTGCTGTGATAGGTGAAAATGCCGTGAAAAGCCTGATTGTTGGCGGAGGTTCTACGTCATTGAAAGCGGCTTATGAAATTTCTCCTTTACAGGGATTAAAGAATAAATACGGCGAAAATAATATTGTTTACAGCATGGGATACGCTTCGGGAAGACCACTTTATGGCGCCGAAGAACCCTCTAAATTAAATCTTGATTCTTTGCAAAACGCAGCAATTGAAACTGCCCGCCAGGCTGATATAGTGCTTTTTGTTGGAGGGCTGAATAAAAATTATTTTCAAGATTGTGAAAGCGGAGACCGTAAATCATTGAGCCTGCCGTTCGGTCAAGACAAGCTGATTGAAGAAATACAGAAAGTGAATCATAATGTTGCGGTTGTTCTATTAAGCGGGAATGCGGTTTTAATGCCTTGGCTTAACAAAACAAAAGCCGTTGTGCAAGGATGGTATCTTGGCTCTGAAGCAGGAAATGCTTTGGCCGATATTATTTCGGGTGAAGCAAATCCGTCAGGAAAACTTCCGATTTCATTTCCTAAAAAATTGGAAGACGTCGGGGCGCATGCTTTTGACCAGCTTTGTTATCCAGGTGACGGAAAAAATGTCTATTATAAAGAAGACATCTTAGTAGGATACCGCTGGTACGATACTAAAAAAATCCCTGTGCTTTTCCCTTTCGGATATGGATTGAGCTACACCACATTCCAGTACGGAAAGCCGGCTGTTTCATCAAAAACGATTACAGCTGCCGACTCTTTAGAGGTGACAGTTTCCATAAAAAACACAGGAAAAGTGGCAGGAAAAGAAGTTGTGCAGCTTTATGTTAATGACGAAACATCGAGCCTGCCTCGTCCTACTAAAGAATTAAAAGGATTTGAAAAAATTTCGCTTGAGCCGGGAGAAGAAAAAACAGTGCGTTTTACTTTAACAAAAAAAGATCTTTCTTATTACGACGACACTAAAAAAGAATGGATTGCAGAACCAGGCAAATTCAGAATAATGATTGGAGCTTCGGCTACTGATATTAGAGGTGTGGCAGATTTTAATTTAAAATAAAGCATTGCAATAATTTACAATTATGAAAAGAATAATTATACTTTTAATCAGTATGTTTGGATTCTGCCATTTTTTGAATGCGCAAGGATACAAAAATCCAGTCATTTCTGGATTTCATCCAGATCCGAGCGTTTGCAGGGTAGGAGACGATTACTATTTGGTCACTTCCAGTTTTGAATACTTTCCAGGAGTTCCCGTTTTTCACAGTAAAGATTTAATCAATTGGACCAAAATTGGACATTGCCTTACGCGCCCTTCCCAGTTAAAATTAGATAAATGCGCTCCTTCAGCTGGGATTTATGCTCCAACAATCCGTTATCATGAAGGGCGTTTTTATATGGTCACGACCAATGTATCGGGCGGAGGAAATTTTTATGTGCATACCGATAATCCTTCAGGAGAATGGTCAGAACCCGTTTTTGTCGATCAAGGCGGTATAGACCCTTCTTTATATTTCGAAGGGGACAAATCTTATTTTGTATCGAATCAGAATGGCATTACCATTTGCGAAATTGATATTAAAACAGGAAAAAAACTCACCAAAGGACAAACGGTGTGGAATGGAACAGGAGGACGTTATCCTGAAGCGCCGCACATTTATAAAAAAGACGGCTGGTATTATCTGCTTATTTCAGAAGGAGGCACAGAATACGGCCATAAAATAACCATAGCGCGAAGCAGGAACATTTACGGACCTTACGAGTCCAATCCTGCCAACCCGATTTTGACCCATATCAATGAAATCGCTCAAAGCAATCCGATTCAAGGGACTGGGCATGGCGATTTTATTCAGGCGCATAATGGTTCTTGGTGGATTGTCTTTCTGGCTTTCCGTCCGCAAAGTCTGCTGCACCATGTTTTAGGTAGAGAAACCTTTTTGGCTCCTGTAAGATGGGATGCAGATGCTTGGCCCGTAATAAATGGCAATGGCACAGTAAATATAGATATGAATGTGCCTACTTTACCATTACAGGCTGTAAAACCTCATGATTTTTCTACGAGTTTTGATGAAATGAAGCTCGGTGTCGATTGGAATTATCTCAGAAATCCTTTCATGCAGCAATACTCGCTTACCGAAAAGAAAGGGGCATTGCGATTAAAAGCCACTTCGGTATCTTTAGACGATAATGATTCGCCAACCTTTGCAGGACGCAGACAGGAACACATTGATTTTTCAGCTTCGACCGTGATGTCATTGAATAATGCAAAAAGTGGAGATGAAGCTGGAATGACCATTTTCTATTCGAGTCAGGCGCATTACGACCTTTCTTTGAAAAAAACAGAAAAAGGCAAAAACAAACTAGTATTGCGTTATAAAATGGGCATACTGAATCATACCGCATCCGAAGAGGAAATTCCTGCCGATACAATTTATTTGAAAGTGGAAGGCAATAAGGATTTTTACAGCTTCTATTATTCTTTGGATGGAAAGGAATTTAAGTTTTTGGATAAAATCAATGTTTGGTATCTAAGCTCTGAGACAAATGGAGGTTTTACTGGCGTATATGTTGGACTGTATGCCTCATCCCAAAATAAGAATACCAAGGCCTTTGCGGATTTTGACAGTTTCACATATAAACCCGGTAAAATGGAATAGAAAATGGATCGACTGCAAAAAATCTGCAAAGCTCAGATAATAAACGTTTTATTGGCAGTTTTTTTAGCCAGCACGACAAATGCCCAAACAGCAATGGCCAATGGCGCATCTAGAAACTCAACAAGTTTGAATGGGAAATGGAAAGTGCTGTCTGATCCGGGAGCTGCTGGCGACTGGAAGAAAGTTTGGATAGAGCCAAAACCGCAGAAGAAAACAGATTTTTTTGAATATTCATTTGACGGTGCGCCAGAATTGAATGTTCCGGGGGACTTCAATTCGCAATTATGCGAGCTTGCTTTTTATGAAGGTGCTGTCTGGTACAAAAAAACGGTTACTCTTAAAAAGAAAAATTCAAGACAGTTTCTGTACTTTGGAGCAGTAAATTATAGCGCCGATGTGTATTTTAATGAAGAAAAACTGGGAAGCCACGAGGGAGGCTTCACTCCGTTCCAATTTGAAATTACAGACAAAGTAAAGGATGGAGATAATACCATTATTGTAAAAGCAGACAATAGGCGTTTAGAGAACGGAATTCCCGGTTTAGGATATGACTGGCTGAATTATGGAGGAATTACTCGCGAGGTCAAAATTATTGAAACCCCAAAAACATACATTGAGGATTATTCCATCCAGCTAGAAAAAGGCAGTCTGAGCAATGTGCTGGGATGGATTCGATTAAACGGCGAGAATTTGACCCAAAAAATTATAGTTAAAATGCCAGAATTAAATATTGTTTATCAGACAAAGACCAATAGCAACGGTTATGCAAAGCTTGAATTTTCGTCCAAGTTCAAGCTATGGTCTCCTCAAAATCCTAAACGATACCTTGTAATTGTGGAATGCAACACCGATTCCATTGCTGATGAAATTGGCTTTAGGAGCATTGAAACCAAAGGGAGTGAAATTTTGCTTAATAAAAAGCCTATTTTCATTAAGGCCATAAACATTCATGAAGAAAATCCGATGAAAAAAGCGAGAGCATTTTCATCGGAAGATGATAGGCTATTGCTGAATTCAGCCAAAGAGCTAGGATGCAATTTAGTAAGATTGGCCCACTATCCGCATAATGAGGATATGATTAAAGAAGCTGAAAAAATGGGTTTGATGGTGTGGAGCGAACTTCCAATCTATCAGAATGTTAAGTTTTCCGATAGTTTGGTTCCTCACAAAATGCAGGATATGCTGCAAGAAATGATTGCAAGAGATAAAAACCGATGTGCAGTTGTGGTCTGGAGCCTTTCGAACGAAACATATCCTGGCACTCCAAATAGAGATAAAGCGCTTATTGATTTAACAAAAGAATGCAAAGGGATCGATTCTACAAGATTGGTTACGCATGTTATAAACACGCAAGGTTATGCCAATAATTCATTTCATATCTGGGATCCGCTTTATAATTATTCTGATTTAGTTGCTCTTAATGAGTATATTGGCTGGTATATTCCTTGGCAAGGAAAACCTTCAGAGGTGAAGTGGAAAATAGATTTTTCTAATAAACCTGTGTTTATTTCTGAATTTGGAGCAGAAGCATTATATGGAACTAGGAATGTTCCTGCAGATCAAGCTGCCTACTGGTCTGAAGAATATCAGGAGCAGGTTTATAAAAATCAGATTGAAATGTTTAACACTATTCCAAATTTAAGAGGTGTCTGCCCATGGCTATTGTATGATTACAGATCATTGGGAAGAATGCACCCTGTGTATCAGAAGGGATATAATAGGAAAGGATTGATCTCTGAAAATGGAGAAAAGAAAAAAGCTTGGCACATTATAAATAACTATTATAAAGAAGATAAATAATGAAAAACAAACCATTTTTAATTGCGATGCTGGCCTTGTTCTGCTGGTCTATAGGACACTCCCAAACAGAGAATGCTGCAGATAAAAAATTAAACCTGCAGCCCATAGTATTCAATGCCGAAGACAAACCGGCATTTGAAGATCCGCCACAAGGATTTAGGGACAAGCACGCGGAATTGGCTTTGGGAAAACTTACTGTGGTCCAGTACAATTCCAAAACATTGGGCACGCGCCGCGAAATGGCAGTTTACACCCCTGCAGGTTATGCAGCTGATAAAAAATACCCGGTGCTTTATCTGCTGCATGGCCTTAATTCAGATAAAGGGCAATGGACGGATTGGATTCGCGCCCAGGATGTTATAGATAATTTAATCCGTGACGGAAAAATCAAGCCAATGCTGGTGGTTTTTCCCAACTGCAACTCAAGTGTCACTGTTGAAAATCCGACTCCTGACCAAGAGAAGGAGAAAGAAATGGGATATAAAAGTTATGGAGTATCTTTTGAGAAAGATCTGCTGAAGGATATCATTCCGTATATTGAATCAAATTATGCTGTATACCGAAATCGAGAGCAGCGAGCTTTAGCAGGTTTGTCTATGGGAGGCGGGCAATCTCTAAACATTGGCCTTTCCCATATCGATACTTTTGCTTTTATTGGAGGTTTTTCATCAGCACCCAATACAAATGAAGTAGGAGGACTTTCGACTCTTAAGCTTGTGCCAGAGGTAAAAGCGGCAAGAAAAGATCTTAAAGTATTGTGGGTTTCTTGCGGCAGTAAAGACTGGCTTTTCAATGTGAGCCAGCGCATTCATGGCTGCCTAAAAGCAAATCAAGTGCCTCATGTATGGCATGTAGATGGCAATGCGCACGATGATACAGAATGGGCGAACAATCTGTATCTTTTCTCGCAGCATATTTTTAAATAAATATTCTTTTAAGCAGTTTATAGTAGTTTTTTGAAGCATTTTTAAATAAAACGAATATAGACTGAGAAAATAAAAAAAACAGCCTTAATGATGATATTAAAGGCTGCTTTTTTATTGCGTTGTTTTTATAGTTTTTTGTGAAGTTTTAGATATTCAGAAGGAGATAAACCAAATTCTTCACGGAAATATTTTGAGAATCTTTTCGGCGAATTAAATCCAACTTCGTAGGCTATTTGCGAAACCTGCAGCTGGCTTTTATCCAAAAGCTGTCGTCCTCTTTTCAATCGGATTGTACGGATGAATTCGGCAGGGCCTTTGCCTGTTATAAACATTAGTTTTTTATACAGATGCCCTCGGCTCAAGCCTAAAGTGTCTCCTAGATTCTCTACAGAAAATTCAGTATCGCTAATATGCTGTTCGACCGCTTTTATCGCTTTTTCGATAAAAATTTCATCTAGAGAGGTAATGGTAATCTCCTGCGGATTAACGTCTATTTTTTGTTTAAATGCGGCATGGCTCTTTTTGGTCCATTCGATAAATTTATTAATTCGAAGTTTGAGAATATGGATATTAAATGGTTTGGTGATATAATCGTCCGCTCCATATTTTAGCCCGTCAATATGATATTCCTCAGCAGTGCGAGCTGTTAGGAGAATTACAGGAATATGTGACCAGTAGATATTGGTTTTGACCAATTTGCAAAGCTCAATGCCATCCATTATAGGCATCATTACATCACTTACAATAACCGTAATATTGTTTTTTTGCAGCAGTTCAATAGCCTCTTGTCCATTATGGGCCGTCAGCACCGTAAAGTCATCTTTTAGGTTGTCTTCTATAAATTCGCACAGGTCTTTATTGTCATCTACAAAAAGAACCACTTGTTCAGTAGGACTTTCTGTTTTTTCCTCTTCAATGTTTGGAATATCAATCGTAGCAGGACTAAGCATCAAATTCTTTTCAGAACTTTCTCTAATTGGGATTTTAAAGGTAAATGCACAGCCATGCGGAACATTATCTTCAATAGTTATAGTGCCACCATGAAGCTGTATGTATTCATTTGCAATATGCAGTCCAAGACCGCTGCCTGTTTCATTCTGGCTCTGTCCTCCTTGATAAAATCTCTCAAATACGAGCGGTTTATCCTTATCGTTGATTCCCGGACCAGTGTCCAGAACTTTGACGCAGACTTGAGTATCGTTGCGGCTAATTTGTACCTGAATTTTTCCTCCATCGGCAGTATATTTAAAAGCATTCGAAAGCAGATTGGCAAGTGTTTTTTGTATCTTATCCTTGTCAAATTCCATAAGCAGGCTGTCTAGTTCGCTTTCAAAAGATAATTGGATATTGCGTTCAGCGGCATACACGTTAAACGAACTGCAGATATCCTCGGCGAAACTTACAAACTCTGATGCCTTTAAGTTTAAGCTGACGATTCCTGCATCTAATTTGCGAAAATCCAGCAGCGAATTAATTAAGGAAAGAAGCTGCTGTGCATTTTTATGGATGACATTTATTTTCTTTCGCATAACCTCATCCATAGAATCATTCAAGAGCACTTGCAGAGGCGTTATGATAAGGGTTAGGGGAGTTCTCAGATCATGGCTTATGTTGGTGAAAAAGTTCAGCTTCATTTCGTTAATCTGCCATTCCTTCTCACGATTCATTTTCTCGCGCTGTTCTTCCAATTTTAAATGATGGCGGATTTTTGATCTGCGCACGGTATACCATATTAGGGCTGCTATCGTTAGCCCATAAAAAAGATACGCCCAGATAGTTAAATAAAAAGGAGGCAGTACGCTCAATGCCAATATTTTGATATTATCGTTCCAACCCGAAGCATTATCGTACGCTTTTACCAAAAGCTTGTAATTGCCGGCTGGTAAGGCAGAAATTGCAATTTTATTGTCTTGAATAGGAATCCATTCCGAATTAAACCCTTCAATCTTGTAAAAATACTTGACCTTCTCGGCATTTAATAAATCCGTGCTCGTAAACTTAAGAGTGATAAGCCTGTCATCGTGCCTTAAAGTAAGCTTGGAAAGCAATTCTGTTGAATGCTGCAGCAATTTATGTCCATTATAGACAGAATCCACCTCTATAGTCTGATTTCCAAGAGTTAGCCCTGTAAAAATAATTTTTGAAACCGGCTTGTTTTCTTTTAGCAGTTTGTTAGGGTTGATTATGGTGTATCCGTCCAGATTGCCAAGCAAAATATCACCGTTTCTTAATTGCAGTATAGAGTGTTTGTTAAAATAATTATCCATCAGCCCATCCCTAACCGAATAGTTTTTGCTGCTTATGGATAAATTATCATTTGCATCATAACTTACAGTTAAAATGGAAAGTCCATTAGGGGTGGTAACCCAGATGTTATTGCGGTTATCTTCCAATATGCCGCTGACAGAATTGTCGCAAAGGCCATTTGATTTGTTGAAGTAATAAATGGTATCTTTTTTCGGATCCCAGATATTCAGTCCATCATTATGGGCAATCCATAAAATATTGCGTTTGTCTTTGTAGACCGCAGAAATCTGAAAGTGCTTGAATTTTTGCGTTCCTTTTTTATTGCCATACGATACGACTTTCTTATTATTGGTAATATCAATATTGAAAAGCCCGTAACCTGTGCCCAGCAGAAGCTCATCGCCTGAATCGTAAAACATATCGAGTGCAAAGACTTGATCTTCAAATACAGAAATCACAGAATCAAAACTAGTGGCATCTGACGGAAGCTGCTGTATTTTTCCTCCCATAGACCCTATCCAGATATTTCCGTAACGGTCCTGTTTTAAGTTCCAGACATTGTTGTTGCTTAGTTTGCTGTTTTTTGTGGTATATTGGGTTATGGCGCCATTTTGCCAGCAAAACAGCCCATTTTGATAAGTGCCGATCCAAATGCGGTTTTTGCGATCTTCCAATAAACAGGTGATAGCTGCTTTGGGAAATGGAATTCGAGAAGTATTTCCTGATTTTTTATCTTTTTTAAAAAGTCCTTTCCCATCTGTTGCAATCCAGAGATCTTCGTTGTGATCCTCCATTATGGTGCTAATATCAGAGCATTCCGGGTGTTTGAAATTGATGAAATTTTTAAAGCTTTCATTAAAAAAAGAGAGCCCTTTTTTGCTGTGTCCAATCCAGATGGTCCTATCGTTGTCGCGATACATGCAGGTTATATTGTTGGATGGCAGAGAATTGTCTTTGTTTGGGTTTTGAACACAGTTTGTTATGCTGTTTTTTGATTTGTCAAAAATAAAAAGCCCTTTATGGTCTGTTCCAATCCATATTTCGCCTGGCTTATTTTCGATAATGCTGCTAACGAAATTAATGTCGCTGTCTACACTGGATTTTAATGTTATAGAGCTCCATTTCTTAGTTTGATGATCCTGATAAGAAACTTCATTGGGGTTATTGCTGAAATAGACCCATAAACCGTTGTTGCTGTCCAGAAAAGCGATATGCCATTCATCAGTTCCATTTCTTCTGCTTGAAACTGGGAGTTTAATGTTTTTTATATGCCCTGTAGTACTGTTTAACTGCCAGCATTTTTGAGAATTTTCAATGCAATATACGGACTCGCCATTATCTGTTACGCTAATATAAAAAGGGTCTTCAATGCTTACGCCGGTAAAGATGGAAGTATGCCTTTTTTTTATGTCGTAAAAAGAAATATTTTTTTTATTGAAAACCCATAAATTCTTTTTTTTGTCCACATAAATTTTACAGTTGCTATCTGCATGAATGTGCAGCTTGTTTAAAAGAAAAGCGATGTCTGTAATAAAGCAGTCCTTATCTCTGTTATATATCGCATTATCATGCCCGAAATTGACCCATATATTGCCCAAGCCATCTTCTTGAAGACCTAAAATATCGTTGGAAATTAAGCTATTGGGCTTTTTGGAGTTGGTGGTGTAAACTTTGAATTCGTAACCATCATATCGATTAAGTCCAGTTTCAGTGCCAATCCATAAAAAACCGTAACTGTCCCTTAGAAATGTCTTGACATTGGTGCTCGAAAACCCTTCGCTGGTTTTCAACTGATGAAAAATATAATTGGACTGCGCAAGAATGCTCTGGAACGAAATTATTCCAAAAACAGCAAGAAATAATAAGAGGGCTTTATGTTTTTTCATTCGGTCTAAATTAATCATTTATCTGCAGCTGCAGTATCAAAAGGACTGTTTTTATGTAAAATCACAGCCATTATTTCAATCACTATCGATTTTATTTTCTTTTAGAATCGATAGTGAAATTTGAAATATGCAATACACTTGGCTTATTAAAGATATTTATTTTTCAAAGCTGTATTTAATGCCTTTTGAGATGGTATTCCAGTCATCTGTTCGAAAAGGAATAGCAGGGAAATTTTCTGCATTGTACAAATTACAGTCGCTAGCATCGTCAGCCCAGCCGTAGCGGACAGCTTGCGGATTTTTTACCTGATCGCTCCACACCAAAAGCTGACTGCCTTTTATTTGGGCTTTGGCGTAATGAAAAACATGATCGGATCCTGCAATTTCAAATCCTTTTATATACTGGTATTTATCATGAACCGTTAATCCGCTTTCGGCATTGTCAAATGTTAAGAGTACCTGATCGGCTTTTGTTTCCATAGATTTGTATGCTGGTCCGCTGAAAACATTTCCTTTGCCATACACTTTATTTAAAGCGATGGCAGCCAGTCTATATCCAACGTCCTGTTTGTTTTTTGGATGAATATCTTTTGGATCTCCGATATCTGCAGTAACACTCATGCCAGTATTGGCAACATTGTTAAGGGTGAAAGCTTGCGCTTCTCTTAATTCTGCCCAATAACTGCCAACACTGCTGTTTCCTCCAAACTCATTAAAAGAAGACAGCTGTACAAAAAAGAAAGGAAAATCACCTTGATTCCATTTTGTTCTCCAGTCATTGATTAGTAACGGAAAAGCTTTTTTATATTGTTCGGCACGTGTAGCATTTGCCTCGCCCTGATACCAAAGCACACCCTGAAAAGAATAGGGAACCAAAGGATTGATCATGGCATTGTAAAGAAGAGAGGGATAGCTGTTTGGAGAAAGGTCTGTTTTGATTTCTGTAACCTGAAATTTCCATTTTCCTGCAAGTGGCACAATTGTCGTGCCTACAGTTAATTTTAGATCAGCATCATCGCCAAAAATGCCGCCCCCTCCGCTGTAATCCGTTACTCGCACTGCAACCGTGTTAATGCCTTCTTTAAGCGTTCCAGCAGGTATTTTGTATATTCTTTTTTTGTCCCATTGGGTATTTTTCCCCACTTCAATTCCATTTACATAAGAAAGATCTTCATCATCTATTTTGCCTAGCTCCAGTAAAGCTTCTTTACTGGCATCTTCTTTTGAAATTATAAAAGACTTGCGCATCCAAACCGTGCCGTCTAAACTGCCTAATTGCTGGTTCCACAATTGTGGGGTATGTATTTCTGGCCATGCGCTATCGTCAAAGCTTGCTGTTTTGTACTGGCTTTCAGAATTTGAAGTTATTTTAGATTTTTGAAGAGCTTCAATTTTTACTGTAAGCGCATCGAGTTTATTTTTTAGAAATGAATCCATTGTGCCTTTTGGAAGATTGGCAATCATGCTGCTGAACTCAGGGCTTTTTTCAAAAGCTTCTCTGCTGGTCCAGGTTTCTGAGCACGTACCTCCCCAAGAAGCATTTATTATTCCGATTGGGATTTTTAATTCATTGTACACTTTTTTTGCAAAAAAATAGCCCACTGCTGTAAAGGAGCCCGTATTTTTTTTGCTGCTTTCTTTCCAGCTGCCAGCTTTGAGCTCCTCTTTAGGTGTCGAATTTAAATCTTTGTCCACTAAAAATTGTCGTATCCAAGGATTATCTGCTTGACTGATTTCATAATCAGCATTCTGAGCTTGGCCAACGGTCCATTCCATATTAGACTGTCCGCTGCAGATCCAGACTTCTCCGACCAGAACATTCTCAATGGTAATGCTGTTCTTTCCTTTAATCGCCATTTTAAAAGGACCGCCTGCCTTTTCAGGCTTTAAGTATAAAAGCCATTTTCCGTTTTTGTCTGCTTTAGTTCTTTGGATCTGTTTATTAAAAGCGACTTCAATTTTTTCTCCTGAATCGGCCCAGCCCCAAACAGAAATGGGTTTATTGCGCTGTAAGACCATTCCGTCGCTAAAAAGCAGCGGTATTTTTACATTAGCATTTGCGCATAAACTCAGCGTAAAAAGCAAAGTGATTAATTTTTTTTTCATTTTGGTTGGTTTAAATTTATAGTTAGCATTAAATCTGCAGCAAGAGTTGCAGGGATGTTCAAAGGCTGTAATTGTTTAAAAAAATTATTGCTGCCAAACTGTTACACCGCCTGGAGGCAAAGTTTTGCCGCCAATTATTATATTTGCTATACCGGATATTTTTTCTATCTGATAATCTTCTGAAGAATAATTTACCGCGATCCAAAAACCGTCACGCCAATTAATGTAAACACCTTTAGGATATTGTTCAACAGCAATTCCGGCCTGCTTGTATACATGCTGCAGAACGTCTTTTTCAAGTTGGGCATCGTCTGTATCAGTGCCAATATAAGTAACAGTTCCTTTTCCTATTTTGTTGGTTACTGCAGATGCTGTACCTGCGTAAAATTGATTAGTGTATTTAGCAAGCACATTTTCAGGTTTATTGGCTTTTACTAGATCTGCCCAGTTATTCCAGTAATACTCCTTTCCGAAACCTTGAATTGTGCCTTTTGCATAGGGCAGAAGATGGTCAAAATCTTCAATTTTGGCATCTATTAGGCCGTATATCGGATTTCCCCATCCTTGGAATAAATGTCCGTTTTTGTCCTTAACAGCGGTGCGCACCGTTAAGATTAAATGCCCGCCTTGTTTTACATACTCTGTCCATTTATTGATAAGTTTCTCGTCTGCCAGCTCATAAGCAGGGGCAATCACCACCTTATAAGAATCTAATGGCTCGTTTTCGTAGATTATTTCTGCCGGCGCGCCGCATGATTTTGCGATTTCCAAATATTTCTGGAAAAAAGCTAGGGTATTCCATTGGCTTGTCTGCCCTTGGCGTCCCATGCTCCATAAATTGTCATAATTCCATAATAAGGCAGTTTTTCGAGCCTGTATTTCTTTAGGCATTACCGCTTTGGGATTATAAGCTTTTCTCAATGATTTCATTTCCTGCATGGTCTGCTGGTAATCTTTTCCTCCCTGCGATAGGGTGGTTCCATCAAGTTTGGTAATCCCGCTGTGGTATTGTTCAGCGCCATAATTTATTTGGCGGTAACGATAGGAGCACGCAAAGGACATTCCTTCAGCCATACAATGATAAAGCCACATGCGCACCGCTCCAGGCTGAAGCAAAGGATTAACATTTCCCCAGTTGACAAAACCAGGCTGGAGTTCCATTATGCCAGAAATGTAGTCTTTAGTTTTGAAAAAACTCAGCGCAAAGGAAAGTTCCTCTGGATCGCCAAGACGAAAACCCTTTTCTCCTATATTAGGAACTCCTTTATTCGGATAGCTGGTAAAAGCATTAAAATCGAGTTTTTTTGTTCTTCTTGGATCTGCTGATGGAGTAGTAGCAGTATAATTTGTTGTTACAAATTGATTTTTAGCAATTAAAGGCCTGATAATGTCTGCCTGAAAATCTAAAAAATCGGCCTGCGTATCGGCAGTATATCGTTTAAAGTCCAGCAAGGCATGCGGATTGATTCCCCACCATCCAACAAGATTTGCATTTGGAATTTTAATCTGACCAAAACTGCTGTAAGTCTGGCTCCAAAAGGCAGTTCCCCATGCAGTATTCAAAGCGCTTATGGTGCGGTATTTACTTTCCAACCAATTGCGGAAAGCATCTTGTGAGGACGGGCTATAGTCTTCTTTGGCTTCCGGTTCGTTGTCGAGCTGCCATCCCATTACATTTGGATTATGGCCGTAGCGTGCCGCCAATTTACTAATGATGTTTTTGGAAAAATTTCTCCATACGGGATTGCTCAAAGACTGCTGTGCTCTTGTGCCATGCTCAGCCCTTTGGTAATGGCTGTCCATCAGATAGATTTCAGGATATTTAATGCCCATCCAGACAGGCGAAATTGCTGTAGGGGTGCCTAGTATAACCTTTAATTTGTATTTTCCTGCAAGATTTATCACTTCATCAAGCCATTCAAATTGGTAGTTTCCTTCTTCGGGTTCCATCTCTATCCAAGCGAATTCCGCTATATGGATAAACTCAAAACCAATCTTAGAAATGTTGCTGATATCTCTTTCCCAGTCTTTTTTATTCCAATGTTCTGGGTAATAATAAATTCCCATTGCCATCAGATTTTCTTTAGGAAAGAAAATTGGGGGCTTTTGTGCCATTATGCCTGCTGAAGACAGCAGCAATAAATAAATGATATATTTTTTTAATTTCATGGATCTATATTTTTCTCACTTGCATCGAGACCTGCATTAAGTTGTCTTAATGCAGGTGTTCAACGTGATTGTTTTAGAATAATTAAATTTTAATGGCTTGAAGCGTTCCGTTATATTGGATTTCTTTTCCGGAAGCATTAGAAAGGAATGCTTTTGGACTAGATGGATCGACAGCGATGATTTTAAATTTTCGGTCTTTTAGCATGCCTTTAAAATCTCCTTTGCGCTCGCCAATGGTTAAAGTTTCGTTTTTTTGATCATAATTGAAGCTTATCGTGGCATAATGTCCTTTTTCATAATTATAGTTAATACCTTCATCTTCATACAAAGTAAAGCTTCCGTCGCGGCCTTTATAAACATACAGCACCATATTATCAGCAGGTTTCTGATCGGTGTATTGGATTTCAGGGCCTACGGGAACTATAGCACCTTCAGGAATAAAGAGGGGAATGCGTCCATAAGGAGCGTCAGCCTGTAGAGTCTGTCCTCCTGACAGATGTTTGCCCGTATAAAAATCGTACCAGTTTTTGCCAGCAGGAAGATACACTTCTCTTTTTCTGGCTCCATATTGGTAAACAGGGCACACCATAAAAGATGGCCCAAACATGAATTGGTTGCTGATGTTAACGACATTTTTATCGTTTTGAAAATCCATCACCAAAGGGCGCATAATGGTATAATCGTTAAAATGCGTCATACCGGCCATAGTATAGATGTATGGCATTAGTCTGTAACGCAGACGGTCATAAAATACAATTGATTCGTAGGCAGGATGGCCTTCTGGAGCGATGTTCCAAGGTTCGCGATAAGGAAATTGCCCATGGGAACGGTATAAAGGAGCAAACACCCCAAACTGATGCCAGCGTGTGTTTAATTCGCGCCATTCTTTGCTGTCGGAATTTTCATTTCCACTTTTGTCATATTGCTGCTGTGCGCCCACATAGCGGTCTTCAACGCAAAAGCCTCCAATATCCATCGTCCAGTACGGAATACCGCTTGCAGCAAAATTAAGACCTGCCGAAATCTGCGCTTTCAAATCTTCCCATCTCGTTGCAATATCGCCGCTCCAGGTTGCTGTTGAGTAACGCTGCAGTCCAGCGAAACCTGATCTAGTTAAAAGAAATACACGTTTATTAGGATCTACAGCCCTTTGTCCGTCATATATTGCTTCGGCGTTCATTAAGGCATAAGTGTTGAAATATTCCGTCGCAGACCCTAAAGCGGTTGGCCCCTGCAATTTTTTGCGATATTCCATATCGGTGCAGTCCAATACGTTAGGTTCACTAGCATCCATCCACCATGCATCAACTCCTATAGGATACAAATTTTTATAAATCTGCTTCCAAAACAATTTACGCGCACCGCTTGCATAAGCGTCATAAAATGAGCCTACATAACCTGGGCCAACCCAGTCGTGTACATTGTCTTTAATGGCCTGCTGATACATCCATCCATTTTGGTCGAATTCTTTAAAGTGGTCTGTAGTTTTATAAAATTTAGGCCAGACGGAGATCATCATTTTGGCATTCATCGAATGGATGGAGTCTGTCATGGCTTTTGGATCAGGAAAACGCTTAGGATCAAATTTGTGGCTTCCCCATGCATCATCTTCCCAATAATTCCAGTCTAAAACTATATTATCAATTGGAATCTGGCGCGTTCTGAATTCTTTTAAATTGCTTAAGATTTCATCTTGGGTTTTGTATCGCTCGCGGCTCTGCCAATAGCCCATTGCCCATTTGGGCATAATTTGGGATTTTCCCGTCAAGGTTCTATATCCCTTAATTATGCTGTCCATGGAATTGCCATGAATAAAGTAGTAATCGATTTTTTTGTTCATTTCGCTCCACCAGACCTGGCTGTTTTTTTCCTCAGCCAATTGAGGCGTTCTTACCCTTAATCCGCAATAGGATGTTGAACCGTCCGGTTTCCATTCTATTCTTAAAGCAGTGCGCTTGTCTGCTTTCAGATTCATAGAGAATTTGTAGCTGTTAGGATTCCAAGCTGTTCTCCATCGCTCAGGAACCACTAATTGATTGTCTAGATAGACTTTTACATATCCGGAATAATATAAAGTAAATTTATATTCTCCGTCTTGCGGCGCTTCGATTTCCCCTTCATAAGCAACAGCAGCATTCTTTAAAGGCAGATCTGCTGGCAGATTTTTAATGCTTTTAACGTCTTCAAAAAAAATAGACTGCTCTTGACGGATGAGCGGTGCATTTTTCTTCTCTGGCGTGATGTAGGTTCCCGTTAAGAAGCCTGGCTCGCCATTTTTTCCATATAATTTGAAAACCTTGTTTAGCTGCTCATAAGGACGGCTGTCTCCAAATCGGCTTAAGGAATAGCTGTCCCATAAAAGGCCATAATTTTTATTTGATACAATAAAAGGAACCGATACCTTGGTATTGTATTGGAAAAGCTCTTCGCTTTTATCTTTGTAATTGAATTCATCCGACTGATGCTGTCCCAGCCCATAAAACGCTTCATCTTTAGGCGATTCAAATATCTGCCGCACCGTATAGCCTTTTGTCTGGTCAGCCTCTACAGGAAGAAAAGTCCTCCCGCCGCCTGCTTTTTCAGCCAGCAGCATTTTGCCGTTTTTATCTTTAAACTTAATCCCTCCATCTTTTGCCGAAACCATTACATTTAAAGTCTTGGTTGCGAGTTTAATGGAGTCTTTTAATTGACTGATCTGGAAGGGAACAGTTTGCTGGCCGGGAACAATAATCAGGCTCGAATCTTTAACAGATTCTTTGGCTGACGCAGCAACATGTATCAGATCATTGCCTAAAACCTGCAGACGCAGTGTGCCTAATTGGTTTTCTGCGTTTGGTTTCAAGTCTATAAACACACTGTCATTTGTTTTGGTGTAGTTTTTAACAGCGCACGATGCCAAGAGCAATCCGGCGGAAAGACCTAAAGCGATTGTGTTTTTTTTCATGTTTTTTGGTTAAGAATAGTTTATATGATAATTAGCAGTTTTGTGATTTATGCTTTTCCCGATCTAGAAGTTATCATATCCAGTCGAGCTAAATTTCAAATGGGTTTCAAACGATGGCAAGCTGTAAAAGTCAAATGGCAATCTGCATTTTTTGGTGACTGCATGAGGCTCATTCAAGTTGTATTGGCAGCTGATAATGCTGGGGTGTAAAAATATCTTTTAATGTAAAAGGACAGGGGGCGTAAATGTGTTATTTGACAGGCTCTTATGTATCATTGTGTTTTTGGTTGCTGTAAAGGGGAGCAGAATGTATTTTATGGCTGGCGGAAATGTATTATTGCTTTTGAGCATTCAAAGTAAAGAGTACATTAGCATCTGTGAAGTTACAGAGCTGGAGCACCGAACAGCCCTAATTAGGGATTATGAACAAGAAGCAGATGTTCAGAATCATCTTGAAATCAAAAATAAACTGACTAACCAACCTCTATAATTATGAATATAAAATTTAGCATATGTTTATTGCTTGTAAGTTTCTTTAAACTAAACGCCCAATCAGTGGTAAAAAGTCCGGACGGAAAGCTTGCGGTATCGGTTTCTGCAGATAACGGAATGCCCCAGTATAGCGTAACCTACAACGAAAAAACGTTTATAGAAAAATCCCCATTAGGCCTAAAGACAAATGCGGGAGATTTCAGCTCCGGACTGGCTTTGCAAGCAAATAGCGTCCAAAATAAAATTGACGAATCCTATCAGCTGCGCAACATTAAAAAAAGCAATGTTCATTACACGGCCAACGAGGCTGTTTTTTCGTTCACAAAAGAGGGCAGACCGGCTTTGGATGTAATCTTTAGGGTAAGCAATAATAATCTGGCATTCAAATATAAAGTGTATCCGCAGAAGGAAACGTTTTCCTGCGTGGTCCAGGAAGAGGCTTCGGGATTTCTGATGCCTAAGGGAACCGCGACATTTCTGTGCCCGCAAAGCAATCCCATGACAGGATATGCGAGAACAGCTCCCAGTTATGAGACTTCATACGCCCTCGATGATGCAGTGGGAAAAAACGGCTGGGGAAACGGATACACGTTTCCATGCCTGTTTAAGGTAAATAGCAGCGGATGGGTGCTGATTTCTGAAACAGGGGTGGACGGCGGCTACTGCGCCAGCAGGCTGATCGGACATGAGAACGGATTATATTCAATCGGATTTCCGATGCCGGGAGAAAACAACGGAAACGGAACGACATCTCCAGGAATTCCGCTTCCGGGAGAAACGCCATGGCGCACCATTACAATTGGAGAAACGCTTGCTCCGATAGTGGAGACTACGATTCCTTTTGACTTGGTTAAGCCAAAATATGAAGCTTCCAAAGAATACCAGTACACAAAAGGCACTTGGAGCTGGATCATCAAAATGGATAGTAACACAACGTTTCCCGTGCAGAAGGAGTACATCGATTTCAGCGCGGCGATGGGATATGAAACCATTTTAATCGATGCGCTTTGGGATGTGCAGATTGGCCGTGATAAAATAGCAGAACTAGCGGCATACGGCGCAAAAAAAGGCGTTGGGCTTTATTTATGGTACAATTCAAACGGGTACTGGAATGATGCTCCGCAAGGCCCGAGAGGACTAATGGATAATGCGGCCATCAGAAGAAAAGAGATGGCTTGGATGAAAAGCATCGGAATCAAAGGCATTAAAGTGGATTTTTTCGGAGGAGACAAGCAGGTGACCATGAAACTGTATGAAGATATTCTGACGGATGCCAATGAATTTGGGATAATGGTTATTTTCCACGGCTGCACCCTGCCTCGAGGCTGGGAGCGCATGTATCCGAACTATGCCTCCAGTGAAGCGGTTCTGGCAAGCGAGAATCTGCATTTCGGACAGCAGAGCTGTGATAATGAAGCTGTAAATGCGGCAACGCATACTTTTATCAGAAATGCGGTGGGAAGCATGGATTTTGGCGGAAGCGCTTTGAACAAATTCTACAATAGCGATAACATTCCAAATAAAGGCTCAAAAAGAATGACTTCGGATGTATTTGCTTTAGCCACTTCAGTGCTTTTTCAGAGCGGCGTGCAGCATTTTGCTTTAGCACCCAATAATCTGCACGACGCTCCAGACTGGGCCATAAAATTTATGAAGGAAGTGCCGACGGTCTGGGATGAAGTTCGCTTTCTGGAAGGATATCCAGGCAAATATGTTGTGCTGGCCAGAAGAAAAGGGAAAAAATGGTATATGGCTGGAGTTAATGCGCAGAAAGAACCTTTGGAACTAAAATTAAAGCTGCCCATGATCTCGGAGGGCACCACTCTTAGATATTATCAGGATGATGAATTATTAAATGGAAAAATTATGGATTTTAAATACAGATCAAAGATTGGAGTGCCCATCAAAGTTCCTTGTAATGGAGGTGTCCTGCTAACCAACTAAAATCTCTAGGACTGATTATGATTTATCCAGAATTCAAGCAATAAAGAACGAATGTATTTTAGCATAATCTTACTAATTAAAATAACTTAAACCAAATGAAATTTATTTATCTATTAATTTGCCCGCTGTTTTTCTGTGCGGCCGGCTACGGCCAGAAATATGAGAAAAACAATCTGGGAATCAAGACGCAAGCAGATGGAAATACAATAGAAATTCAGTTTTACACTCCTTCCATTGTAAGAGTTGTAAAATATCCAACAGCGGGAGTCTATTCCAAAGAAAGCCTTTCGGTAAACATGAAACCGTCGGCAACTCCTTTCACAGTAAAAAGCCAAAACAGCCAATTGGTTTTAAAATCCGAAAGTCTGAATGTTACGGTGCAGTTTCCAAGTGGAGAAATCTCATTTGCAAGTTCAGGCCAGATCTTGCTTCGTGAGAAAAAAGAGGGAACAAAATTTAGACCTGTAAAAGATACCGATACCGATTCTTATACCGTATATCAAGCATTTGATTTGGAGAAAGAAGAACCTATATATGGTTTAGGACAGCATCAGAGGGGAGATTTAAACCAAAGAAATCAAAATTATCGTTTGGAACAGGGAAATACAGAAGATGCTGTGACTTTTTTTCAGTCGGTAAAAGGGTATGGCCTTTTTTGGGATAATTATGCTCCGACAGAATTTAAAGACAATGCCAATGGGACATCTTTTGAATCTCTTGTGGGTGATGGGGTAGATTACTATTTTATGTATGGTAAAAATGCCGATGGAGTAATCTCGCAAATGAGAAAGCTAACCGGAACAGTGCCCATGTTCCCCCTTTGGACCTATGGTTTCTGGCAGAGCAAAGAACGCTATAAGAGCCAGAATGAATTAGTAGGTGTAGTAAAAAAATACCGTGAACTGGGAGTGCCTTTGGACGGAATAATTCAAGACTGGCAGTATTGGGGGAATAATTATCTGTGGAATGCGATGGAGTTTCTTAATCCTGAATTTTCTGAGCCTCAAAAGATGGTGGATGAAATTCACGGTCTGAATGCCCATATGATTATTTCGATCTGGTCTTCATTTGGACCCAAAACAAAGCCTTATAATGAGCTGAATAGTAACGGAATGCTGTTTGATTTCCTAACTTGGCCAGAATCGGGCAGCGAAATTTTTCCTCCAAAAAAAGATTATCCTTCAGGAGTGCGCGTTTATGACGCCTACAACCCAAAGGCAAGAGACATTTATTGGAAATATGCAAGTGAAGGCCTTTTTGCAACAGGAATTGACGGCTGGTGGATGGATTCCACAGAACCAGATCATCTTTGGGTAAAGCCGGAAGATTATGATACCAAAACATATTTGGGGACTTTCAGAAAAGTGCGAAATGCTTATCCCCTTATGGCTGTGGGCGGGGTTTACGATCATCAGCGAAAAGAGACTTCAGATAAGCGGGTTTTCATTCTAACAAGATCTGCTTTCGCTGGCCAGCAGCGTTATGGTGCCAATACATGGACAGGAGACGTAGAGTCTAGTTGGGAAAACCTACGTGCACAGATTCCGGCGGGACTTAATTTTACCCTTACAGGCATGCCACATTGGAATTCAGATATTGGAGGTTTTTTTGCTGGTGCTTACAACCAAAAAGGAGAAGTTTCAGGAGCGGATAGCCCTTTGTTTCGCGAGCTTTATGTTCGTTGGCTGCAGTTTGGAGCTTTTAATCCGATGATGCGTTCTCATGGTACAGATATACCTCGTGAGATCTATAATTTTGGAAAGAAAGGGGAACCGATATATGATGCGATCGAGAAATTTATAAATCTGCGTTATTCCCTGTTGCCTTACATTTATTCGGCATCATGGGAAGTAACCCATAAAGATTCCAGTTTTATGAGAGCATTGTTTATGGATTTTGCCTCTGATAGCAAAACTTGGGATGTTAAAGATGAATTTATGTTTGGAAAATCTATTTTGGTTGCGCCGGTGGTTCAGGCCCAATATACACCGGAAAAAATAAAAGAAAGCCAGAATCAAAAGCAGAGCATAGATTTTACAGCAGAAAAATCAAGAATCGTTTATCTTCCTGCTGGAAGCGGCTGGTACGATTTCTGGACAAATGAAAAACTGCAGGGCGGTCAGGAAATTACCAGAAAAACAAAGCTGGATATGATACCGCTGTTTGTTAAGGAAGGCGCTGTTATTCCAATTGGACCTCAAGTGCAGTTTGCTAAGGAAAAAAAATGGGACAATCTTCAAATAAAAGTATATCCGGGAAAGGATGGTTTCTTTACCCTTTATGAAGATGAATTTGATAATTACAATTATGAAAAAGGTGCCTATACAGAAATTGATTTTACATATAATGATAAGCTGAAAAAATTAACGCTTTCCAATAGAAGAGGACAGTATAAAGGGATGTTATCTGAAAGAACTTTTAGCGTTGTGCTGCCAGATGGCACTAAAAAAGTTTTGGTTTATAAAGGAAAAAAAATAGAATGCAAACTTTAAGCAAGGAAGATATGCAGTTAAAAGGATATGTTATGCCTGCGATCTGATTGATGATCCGGAACTTATAGAAGAATATAAAAAGTATCATCTTGCAGAAAATGCACGCCCTGTTTCTTATTTCTTTTTGATTTGTCTGTTGCGTGTTAATTGTATTTTGAAATTTACAATCACAAATTATATTTTTAAAATAGAAAAGCTATACTCCAGATGCAGTAAGCAGGCTATTATCGAGTCCGTTTTTAGGCGGCAGTACTCATTCTTGACGGTAAGCGGCTTAGGCATGCGAAGTTTCCCCAGCGTTCTGTCTGTGGGCATTTTCCTCTAGTGCGCTTCCCTCCAATATGTTTTCTTCTGCGGAGGCCGCCGGGGGAGATATTTTTTTCATTAGAATGTAAAATTCTTTTAAGTGCCACCATGCCGGACAGCGGTCAGCAGGGCCGTTGAAGTTCCTGATTCCTATATAGCAGCTCTTCAGGAAAAGCTGCGTATCGGAGATGTATGCCCATTCGGTCCATTTCACTTCCTTGGGCGGCGGGCTGCTTTCAAAATGGCGTCTGATGTCTTCGTAATTCATGCTGCAAAATTAGATAAAAACGCCACATGAGGCAAGGCGGTTTTTGGCGTTTATGCCTTTATGAGATTGGATTCCTGCTTTCTTTCGCTCCACTGTCTTGAAGGCCAGCCCATTGCTTTTCCACTTTTTTTTAGTCTTGCTTTTTATGCTCTTCATTGGTTCAATACCTGCTAGTGTCAGCAGATTTTTTCAGCATAAGCCGCTTTCGGCACGAAGCCCTTTGAGTTTAATTCCATCACAAAGGTCGGGCACAGGAGGCAGGTTCGCCGCAAAAAATTCCCCCATAAATGCAGGACATCCGTCCTGCTTTATTGCGTTGCTTTCTGCGCTCGCTTTCCTCTGCCCGGTGCAGGTGCTGTTATTAATCTTAAATAGTAAAAGCCATGAAAGCAACAGAAAACAGCAGCTGGAAAACCGTATCGGAAATAGACCTGATATATAGAACAAAAGTGAAGAGCACCGACAGGCCTAAAATCACTTCCTCCAAATCCGCCTATGCAATCCTGATGGACTGCTGGGATCCCGACAAGATAGAATTCATCGAGCAGTTCAAAGTCCTGCTGCTCAACCAGTCCAACAGGGTGCTTGGCCTTTACCAGGCATCCTCGGGAGGCATCGCAGGGACTGTAGTGGATATCAGGCTGCTGTTTGCCTCTGCGCTTAAAGCCAATGCGGCGGCCATCATTATCTCCCATAACCATCCCTCAGGAAAGACCGCTCCTTCAGAGGCAGACAAAGCGATTACCAGAAAGATCAAGACCGCTGGCGAGTTGCTGGAGATCAGGCTTCTGGACCATCTGATCGTTACAGAGGAGAAGTACTACTCTTTTTTGGATGAAGGCGCCTTGTAGGCGCTTTTTTTTTTTTATAATTCTTTTTGCTGTTGTATTCGCCATACAGGCTTGGAATACTGTAAAATTGACGGAAGATCCTGTAAGGCATAACTATTTATATTGCTGTAAATTTGCTTTATACTGGTAATGGCACTATAAAATCAGTCAGAAAAACAGAGGACCGGCGGGGTTCGTCTGGAGGTTCTGTCCCAAATGATTTGGTTAATTACCTTATACTTTTCAGGCAACCGCCGGCCGCCTAAGGACTCCCTTTTTTAAGGGAGTTTTTTTTGTGCTAATTTTTTGCAGGGATTGCCTGCAGGACTGAAAATACAGGGTCAAAAAAAATTTAATAGGAGAGTGTTTTCGAAAGGAAAATATTGATGGCACTATACTACTTAAACAGCCTTTGGCAGGTTCCTGCTAAAGGCTGTTTATTTCTTCTTCTAACGTTTTTCTTCTGTTCCAAGAGCGCTTAGTTTTTCATTGAATTCGGTAAGGCCGGCCCTGCTTAAACAGTCTGCAGAAAGCTGTCTGAGTTCGCTGATGTTTTCTTCTGCAGTGCGCCGCAAAAGCACCGAAGGGCTGCCGTCGCTTTCCAGCAGTCCGCGTTCAATTACATGGCTTAGAAGCAGCACATTTTTTCGTGAAATCTTCAGATCAATCTTCACCTGTTCGTTCATGCCAGGAATACTCATTATAGTATCCAAAAGCTGGGCAGTTTCATTTTCTGTCAGCATAATTCCTAGTTTTTAAATTAATAATCTGCTGCTCCAAAGATAGGCAGAAGATGTAAAAACACCCCGTTCAAAATATGGATGGGATGGGATGTATTGCATAGCCTTTTCTACTTTTGCTGTCAGGATCCTGTAAAAAGGGCTTTTTTTAGGTTTTCCTTTTTTGAAAGCCTAAAGACTGCCACGTTCCTGCAGTCTGCCAGATGTCCGTTTGTTAAACAAACGAATCTGGCTGCCTGTTGCTCGGAACTCGCGGCAGTGAACATGGAAAGAGGATTGTTTGAAGAAATGAAAGGGAAACAAGATGGGAAAAGAGATTTTAAACAGAACGCGCATTGCGGCGGTGCGCTTTACCGCCGCCGAATATGAAGGATTAGAGAGAAGGTTCAAGACAACCGCATGCAGGCAGATGAGCGAATACCTCAGAAGCTGCCTTCTCAGCAGGCCTGTGACGGTAAAGCACCGGGATGCTTCGCTGGATGAATTCATGCTCGAGTTCATCCGCCTTCGAAAGGAGCTCGCCGCCCTTGGAAACAACTTCAACCAGAGCGTCAGAAGGCTCCATGCAATGCAGCATAATGCTGAATTCAGGCAGTGGATTTCAGAGACAGAATCGCAGCGTGAAAGGCTATTGGCCAAGACCGAGTCCATTGCAAGAATGACCGAAAAAATGGCCCGCAGATGGTTGCAGTCATAAAGACCGGACATTCGGTGCAGAGCATATTCCGGTACAATGAAAACAAGGTGAAGGAAGGCGCCGCCCAGTGCATCGGGGAAGGCAATTATCCGGCTCCTGTAAAGGACTTGAATCCTGCTATGAAACTCAATAGGCTTCTGCATCAGAATGCCCTGAACGGCAACGTCAGACGCAACAGCGTGCACATCTCGCTGAACTTCCATCCCTCTGAGAATTATTCCGCCGAAAAGCTTATGAAGATAGCCGATGCCTATATGGAAAAAATTGGTTTTGCAGAGCAGCCCTATCTGGTCTACCGCCATGATGATGCAGGGCATCCGCACATCCATCTGGTCTCGATAAAAGTCAGGGGGGACGGCTCGCGGATCGACATGCAGAACATCGGAAAGAACCAGTCGGAGAAAGCCAGAAAAGAAATTGAAAAACAGTTCAATCTGGTCAGGGCGGAAGGCAGGAAAAACCAGGGCATGGCACTTCTAAAGCCCGTTGCGGCAGGCAAGGTTTGTTATGGCAGGACGGAGTCCAAAAAAGCCATGTCAGCAGTGCTGAACTCAGTGCTTTTGAATTATAAATACACTTCTCTGGCGGAGCTCAATGCGGTGCTGCAGCTATACAATATTACGGCGGATAGGGGAAGCGGGGACTCAAGGATTTTTAAGTCTGGCGGACTGGTGTACCACATACTGGACAAGGGAGGCAAAGCAGCCGGAGTTCCTATAAAGGCGAGCGATTTTGCAATGAAGCCCACCCTTGCTTTTCTGGAGCAGCGCTATGCGCTGAACAGTGGCGGGCAGGCATTTGAAAAGAAGCGGATCCGCACCGCGGTTGATGCTGTTTTTTTAAGCCGGAATAGGAATATGAAAAAACTGGCTGCCGCGCTTCAGAAACAGGGGATAGATGCTGTGCTGCGAAAGAGCGATAAGGGGCAGCTCTACGGCATCACTTATGTCGATCATGTCACCAGATGCGTGCTGAACGGAAGCGCTTTGGGAAAAAATTATAGCGCCAAAGGGATTTTGGAAAGGTGCGGGGAAGGTGCCCTTTTAAGAGAGAACGGAGCAACTGACAGGGGGCTTGAGAAGGGACATGATAGACATGAGGAACAGAGTCAGACGGCTTCTGAGAAGGCTTATGAAAAGGCTTTAGAAGGCATTGCCGTTAAGACGCTTGACGGGCTTTTCAGACCCGAATGGCAGCCTGAAAATGTTCCAGCGGCATTGAAACGCAAACCCCGAAGAAAAAAGAAAAGGGGCGGCTCGGATCTGAACTGAAAAAGAAATCAATCATATTAAAATAGTGCAGCCATGCAGACGGGAGAAAATGAACAGGCGCTGAGAAAAATAATAGACATGACAAGGCTCATCAGCATCATCCTGCTGATCGGGCACTGCTACTATTACTGTTATGGAGCATTTAAATTATGGAATCTTACAGCAGGCTTCGGAGATAAGATTCTGGCATCGGTCTGCCGCACGGGTCTGTTTGATAATTTTTATATTTCCAAGCTTGCCGCGCTCGGTTTTCTTTTGATCTCGCTTTTGGGAGCCAGAGGAAAAAAGAATGAAAAACTTGTCTTTAAGACTGCTTTTTATAAGATGTTTTCTGGATTAGTGTTGTATTTTTCAAGCGGGCTTTTGCCGCTGGTTTTTACTGATAAGGTTATGGCCGCGGCGGGCTATATGGCGGTTACGGCTTTGGGATTTCTGCTCGTGCTTTCGGGAGGCACGCTGCTTTCCAGACTCATCAGAAACAGACTGGCTTTAGGGGATGTATTCAACAGCGAGAACGAGACCTTTCCGCAGGAGGAAAGGCTTTTGGAGAATGAATATTCTGTCAACCTTCCCGCAAGATATTTTCTGAAAAGCAAGCTGCGCTCCAGCTGGATCAACATCATCAATCCGTTCCGCGGGCTGATGGTTCTGGGCACGCCCGGATCCGGGAAATCCTATTTTGTCATCCGCCATGTCATCACCCAGCACATCGCTAAAGGCTTCAGCATGTTTGTATATGATTTCAAGTACGATGACCTTTCCAAGATCGTCTACAATACCTTTGAAAAATACAGGCATGTTTATAAGGTTATGCCCAAGTGCTATTTCATCAATTTCGACAATATCATGCACCGCTGCAATCCATTGGACCCGCAGAGCATGGAGGATATCACCGACGCTTCGGAGTCCGCCAGGACGATCCTGATGGGACTCAACCGCGAATGGATCAAGCGCCAGGGCGACTTTTTTGTGGAGTCGCCCATCAATTTCCTTTCTGCCGTGATCTGGTATCTCAGAAGATACAGCGGCGGGCAGTTCTGCACCCTGCCGCACGTGATCGAACTCATGCAGACCGATTACGACAGCCTCTTTACGATTCTTCGGACCGACAAGGAAATCGAGGTGCTCATCAACCCTTTTGTCAATGCCTATCTCAACGGTGCGATGGACCAGTTGGAGGGGCAGATCGCCTCGGCAAAGATTGCCATGGCAAGGCTCTCTTCGCCCCAGCTGTACTATGTGCTTTCGGGAAATGATTTCACTTTGGATATTAATAATCCAGAGGAGCCCAAAATCGTCTGCATGGGAAACAATCCGCAGAAGCTGCAGATTTACGGAGCGGTCCTATCGCTGTATGTCAACCGCCTGATCAAGCTCGTAAACAAGAAAGGCAAGCTCAAATCGAGCCTCATATTTGATGAGTTCCCCACCATTTATCTCAACAATATGGACAGCCTGATAGCTACGGCCAGAAGCAACAAGGTGAGCACCTGCCTCGGCGTGCAGGACTTCAGCCAGCTCCGGAAAGACTATGGGCGCGAACAGGCCGATGTGATCCTGAATATCACCGGAAACATCATCTCGGGGCAGGTTACGGGGGACACCGCCAAACAGCTTTCAGAGCGGTTCGGCAGGATCATGCAGCATAGGGAGAGCTTGTCAATAAACAGTTCCGATACGTCAGTCAGCCATTCCAGACAGCTGGATTTGGCAGTTCCGCCTTCTAAGATTTCGTCATTGAGTTCGGGAGAATTTGTGGGGATGGTGGCCGACAATCCGGACTGCAAGATTGAATTGAAGGCTTTTCATTCTTCAATCGTAAACGACCATGAAGCTTTGCGCAAAGAGGAGGAAGGATACAGGGAAATACCGTCTGTAAGAAAACTCGATAACGGCATGATCCAGCAGAACTTCGCGCAGATCAAAAGGGATGTGCAGGAGATCATCTGCACAGAGATGGACAGGCTTTTGAATGATCCCGCTCTGAAGCATCTGGTGGTGAAGAAGAAGAGGTGATGCGTTTTGGATTTTTCTGCGGAGCCTGATATAAAGGACTATCTGTATTTTGATTTTTATGGCGGCAGCCTAAAATGTTATTTGGGTGTTTCAAGTTTAGGAAAAAGAAGGTATATCTGCTAGGCCAATTGCAGCTGAATTAAGAAAAGAAGCTTCAGAGGAATCTGAAGCTTTTTTTAGTAGCCCTAACGGGATTCGAACCAGTGCTTTTTAATAGAGATTTGAACCTTCTATAGTGAGATATTTCTTTCTTTCTAAAGATTTTTTAATTGCGATTTTGGCCGGCGATGCTAAAATTGATTCGGTTAGCGAATTTGTTTAAATGGATAGACTATTTAAAAGTTAGTTAGTTAGTTAGTTAGTTAGTTAGTTAGTTAGTTAGTTAGTTAGTTAGTTAGTTAGTTAGTTATGTTTTAGCTGTAGAATAGATCGCAGACAAATGCGATTTCCAATACGCAATGAAATGTTAGTTTTTTTGTATGGGCTTTTCCCGCTATGTGTTCCAATTTTTTGTGCCGAACACCGGCACAAAAGGATTTCCACTGTACACGAGCGAAGTGAACTGGCGAAGTAATCGGGGCTGAAAAGTTGAGTCCTTTTTTTTTTTTCAATAATCATTTGAAAAGGTGTTGGCAAACTGTATAAGTTTCGAACCTAAGTTTCCCGTAGCTTTATTTCACTGTATTTCCTGTTCTCAAATGTGCGGGTTTGCGCCAGCTTTTTAGGCCGGTTTTTTTATTTGGGAATGCGAAATCAGGCATTAGTCCCATTTTCCAGATCTTTTATAAAATCAACGGGTGAGTGTCCTGTGATTTTTTTGAATGTAGTGGTAAACCTGCTGTGTGATGAAAAACCGCAGAGCTCAGCAAGATAGCTGATTTTGTATTTCAAAAAGTTTGGATCGTTACGTAAACGTTCTACTATGTAATTGATTCTTAATTCATTGATGTATCCTGCAAAATCTTTTTCAGTATTTTTGTTGATAACATAGGACAGATAGCGGTGATTAATGCCAAGTTCTGCGGCTAGTGTAGTTAAAGAAATTTCACTGTTGAGGTAAAAATGTGATGTCTCAGATTCTTTCAAACTGTTAAGAATGCTGTTTTCGGTCGCCTCAGACATATATTCTTTTGTACTCTCTTTTTTAGCCGTTTTACTTTTGGTGATACTGCTTGCAAAATTTTTGAAGTCCTGTTTTCTTCTGTAGCTGAAAAAAGCAATCGTAAGCAGAACAATTAAAATAAAAGCAGCGGTTATGATTATCGTGCTTTTTTTGTACTGGGTCTGGCTTTTGATTTGATTTTTATGAAGGGTTTTGATCAGATCATCTGCAATGGCTTTCCTGCTCTGTTCTTCATCCTTATGAAGTTTCAGATTCAATTCATTATAGGCGATGTATTTCTTATTGTTATTTTTTTTGTAAAAATCCATCAAAGAGTTATACACTTCCTGTTTCAAGGTGAAAAAATTCGACTGATCTGCAATGCGTTCCGCTTTGCTGTAGTACAAAAGGGCCTGCTGAAAATTGGCATTTTCAACATACACATTTCCCAATCCATTTAAAATAAAACCTTTAAGAGGACTTTCGGAAGACTGCGATGCTTCAAGTCCGCTTTTTGCCCTATTATAATAAAAGAGTGCTGAATCGGCATTCTTTAAAGAAAGATAATTTTTAGCGATAAGTTCATCGTTTACTGCAGTTTGGAAATTTAAGTCAATGGAAGGTCCGGCTTTTTTAAAGAGCATATTTCCATTTTTCAGCTGTTTGATCGCTTTCGGATAGCGCGAAGAATTCATTTCATAATAAGCGATTTCCTGTGAAAGATTTCCAAGAAATTTATACATCTCAGCCTTGTCTTTAATCTTTTTGCTTGCCTGAACCGCTTTGTTAAGGTACACTTTTCCTAAGCTGTAAATCTCATATTCTCGATGAAGAGTAGATAGAAAGCCATTGATTCTAGCCAATTGGGTATAATTCAAATCAGCGTTCGCAATGCTGTCGGCTTGTTTGAGTACTGAAACAGCTTCATTACGCAAGCCGTATTGGCGCAAAAGAGTGGCCCTTAAAATGTTGGCTTTAATGCGCTCAGTATTATTTTGGGCAATTTTATATAAATAAGCAGTATTGTTCAGGGCCTTTTTAGGATCAGAGCTTAAGAGAACTCTAGAGGTTTCGTCAAAAACTTTATCGTACTCTGAATTTTGGGAGTAACCGCAGATGCTAAAAATAAAAACGCAAAGAAATAGTAAAAATGATCTAACGTGCATATAATTAATTAAAGGGTAAAAAGCTGATAGTGGCTTGGGATAAGATAGCCTGTATTTTTGGCTATGCAATATTACAAAATAAAACGGCAGAGAAAGCAAGTAGTAATACTGTAATTATTCTCAAAATCCTTTCCATACAATATTCTTTCTTGAGGTTAAAATATGCGCGAATGGTGTTTTTTCGGGAGAATTGGCATCTCAAAGAAGCCGATTTGCATTTAATGCAAACTTTATCCCAGTAGTAAGAGTACGAATATTCAGTTATATCCTTTTCTCCTCTTTGAAAGAATTGCTGTTAATGTGTCTTTTTTAAATGTCTGTTTTTTAGTTTGTTATTTAAAATGTGAGAAAAAAAAGCTTTCGTTTTTGCGCTATAATGAAAGCATACGGGTTTTTAACGCTTGTTCTTAATGGTATTTTCGCGACCAATTAGCGAATAGCTTAATTAACTAAACTTTTTACGATCATGACTAATTACCTGACATCTTTCAAAAAAGAAAAAATGTTAATCTGCCTGCTGATCTGCTGTTTGTTTTACACGAATAGGTCGGCGGCTCAAAACAATTACAGCAATTCTCATCAGCAATTCTACAAGACAATTTCTTTTGGTGAAAAAATTGATTTCGGAGACATTGATGAATCTGCAGCTTGGACGATCACTAATGCCAAGAAAAATATTTACCTCACTTTGAGAGGCAGCGAAATTAATGCCTATGCATTTTCCGAACCTGGAGAATATGATATTACTTTTCGTGAAACCATAAAGCATGAAGGGGAGTGCAACCATGCCGCGCTGCCTAAGAACTTTCGCATAAAGGCTGAGTCTGTTAAAATGGCTTTTGACTTTTCAAAGATTTCATTTTCTGAGAAGGTAGTGAGAGGAAAAAGCTATTCAGATCTGATTGTTGCAGTTCCTGTAAAAATTTCTGTTAAAGAAAATACAGCCGCTAAATTGCCAGCGCCAGGCTTGTCCATTGCTGGAATTGGAGTATCAATGAAAGCTGAACCTTTAGAGAAGGAAATCATTCTAAGCAATACCACCCAATTGTTGAAATACAAAATAACAGGAACAGCTGATAGGGAAACGTATCTGATGTTTGATTTTTATGATTTCAACAATCAGGCGCAGACTTATAATCTTCCTCAAATAATAAAATAACAAACCGATAAGTATGATAAAAAACTACTTTAATTTAAATGGCGGCTTGAATTTACGAAAAGCAATTGCTTTGTTTTTTATATTTTTTATATTCAGCCACTTATCGAATGCACAATGTGCCACTCCAGTTGCTGGATGTTCAAATACTGATCTGTCTAATTTTGGTGCTGCATCAAATAATAATGCGGCAACAATTGAGTACGACAACTTTGTTTCAAGCTGGCATACCACAGTGGTAAGAACCTCTGATGGATCATTTCAAACTTGGGGAGAAACCATTTCCAATACAGGAACAAATGTTTTATCTCCGCTAACAATAAACAGGACCAATTTTCCGGCCTTATCGGTGGGAGCAGTACCTTTAAAAGTAGCACTAGGAAGCTCTTCTTCTAATAATGTTCAAGGTATACTTTTAGCGACAGATGGCTTGTATGCCTGGTCTAAAGTTGGGATGGTATTAGATGCATCCCTAACTGGCAATGCTACTTTTCAAAAGCTTACAATAGGCGGAAATGCAAATGGTCTGCCTGCAGGAGTAAACCCAGGAGATGTAAAAATGATGTTTGCAACCTATAGGACACTTGCAATCACTACCTGCAGCGGCGATGTTTGGGTAATTTCCCAAACTGCAGCGGTACGAGGAAATGGCGCAGCAGGAAATGCAACAAGCTGGTATAAAGTAAGAACCTCAGAGTCTGGAAATCCTTATTTAACGAACGTTGTGGCATGTAGAGGTAATAACGACGGGCTTATGGCATTAAAATCTGACGGTACGATTTATGTTTGGGGCGTTAGTGTATTTTTAGGAAACAACACGGCTGCCGCTAATCAAAATTATGCGGCACCAATGACGCTTCCTAGCGGAATTACGCCAAAAATGATTGGATCGACAGGTAGCGGTACGGCAAGGTCACATTATATTTTAGCTACAGACGGCAATTTGTACGCTTTAGGTGCAAATGCTAACGGCCAATTAGGAGATTGGACAGTTTCGCAAAGGCTATCATGGATTCAGCCTAGATACAACTCGACGTCGGGACCTGTCATGAATGACATTAAATGGTTTAGTCCTCAAGAACATGATGCGCAATATGCGGCGGTGAATGTTCTTACAGCAAACAATAAGATATTTGCTTTTGGCAACAGCAATGGTTCGCTTCTTGGACTTGGGTCTGGAACAATTAATAATCCCGCAAGTCCCGGAGGTTTAACAGGTTCGGATAGTATTCTGGCAGTTGAAACTGGAGGACACACTTCAATGCTGGTAAAGAGCTGCGAAACAAAGTTTGGTTATGTAGGTCATCGCATCAGCGGAAGTATGGGAGATGGAACAAATAATACAACAAATGAAACAAGCTATACTTTCGCAACAGCAAACGTGCAAATCTGCGGTGCAGAATCTAATCCTACAATTCAGCCTGTTTCCACGGGCAGCGGACCAGATTCAAAATATTGTGTAGATGATCCGGTTCTATTAAATCCAACTCCAGCAGGCGGAACTTTGACTATTCTCAACGGTCCGGGAACTTTATCTGGAAATACTTTGAGTTTTACAGGCGAAGGTACTGTTTCGGTTCAGTATTCTGTTACAGCTTCATGTGGAGGTACATCAGTAACAACGAGAAGTTTTGATGCTGCACTTTGCCCTGCCGATCTTCAAATTGCGAAAGTGGCAGATAATGCCGCAGCAAGTGTTGGAAGTAATATTGTGTTTACTATTACAGCCAAGAATAACGGTCCATATAAAGCTACAGGCGTAACAGTGAATGATGCGCTTCCTTCAGGATACACTTTTGTAAGTGCTGTACCCTCTGCAGGAACTTGGTCAGCGCCAAACTGGACGATAGGATCTCTTGCAAATGGAGCAAGCGCATCTTTAGCGGTTACTGCTACAGTAAATGCGACAGGATCTTATGCCAACACAGCTAGCATTATTGGAAATAATCCTGACAATACTGCCGGAAATAATTCGGCTACTGCTACGCCTTTAGTGCAGAGCAATCTTTCAGTTGTAAAATCGATAAACAATATGTCTCCAAATGTTGGAAGCAATGTCACTTTTACGATTACTGCTTCTAATGCTGGTCCTAGTGCGGCAACAGGAGTAAAAGTTACAGATAATCTTCCGTCAGGATATACTTTTGTAAGTGCGTCAGTTTCATCAGGAAGCTGGTCAGCGCCAGAATGGAATATAGGAAATCTTGCCAGTGGAGCGAGTGCGACCCTTACAGTGGTAGCAACCGTTAATGCTGGAGGCTCTTATACAAATACAGCAGCTGTTTCTGGTTTGGAAAATGATCCTGTTTCCGGAAATAATTCTAGTTCAGTTACACCAACCGTGAATCATAATCCAACAGCAGTTGCAGATATTTACACAGTTGCAGAAGACAATACGATTGCACTGACACCGCTAACCAATGACACGGATATGGACGGCGATGCGCTTTCCATAGTTTCCATCAACGGAACGGCGCTTACAGGCTTGGCCCAG
>NZ_FMVC01000007.1:12061-17874 GCF_900101855.1 Flavobacterium anhuiense | reverse complement strand
CGCCATTAGCCAATGACACGGATGCTGACGGCGATGCGCTTTCCATAGTTTCCATCAACGGAACGGCCCTTACAGGCTTGGCCCAGGCGATCGCAGTTCCAAACGGAACGGTAGACATTTCGGCTTCTGGAGCGATCACTTTCACGCCTGCGGCCAATTTCAATTTGACTGCTCCAGTTAGTTTCCCTTATGTGATTACAGACGGAAATCTAACGGCTGCTGCGGATATCGAGATCACGGTTACGGCTGTAAATGATGCGCCTGTTGCAGTAAATGATACAAATGATATAATCTCATCAGCAGCGGGAGCAACAATCATCAATAGATTAGAAGCGACTGATGTTGACGGAACAATTGCTAACTATACAGTTCTAAGTTTACCAGCAGATGGGACTTTAGCTTTAGCTGGCAGTCCTATAACAGTAAATCAGGTTCTTACGCCTGCAGAGGCTGCGATGATATCCTACACTCCAAGTGGAACATTTACAGGAAATGTTGTGTTTACTTTTACAGCAACAGATGATTTAGGATTAGCAGCCTTAGTGCCAGCAACAGTAACAATTCCTGTTGGCAATAATGCTCCAGTTGCTCATAATGATACCAATACAGCGATTCCATCAAGCGCTAGCGCTACAGCTATTAAAGCGTTGACTGCTACAGATACAGACGGTACAATTGTTTCTTATACGGTTTTGACTTTGCCATCTCACGGAACACTAATCTTAAATGGAACTCCAGTGGCAGCAGGGCAGGTCTTGACAGCAGCAGAAGCTGGAATGCTGTCTTATAAGCCAAACGGTACTTTTTCAGGAAACGACTCCTTTACTTTTACGGCAACAGACAACAGTGGCGCTTCAGATGCGACGCCTGCTGTAATAACTGTTCCTGTTGAAAAAAGGACGCTTACTGCTGTGAAAGATGAAGTTGGATCAGTAGTCGGCATTAACGAAACGATTAAAGTTATTAATGTTTTTGAGAATGATAAACTGGACAATAATCCATTATCAGCTACAGATGTTAATTTGAATGTATTAACTCCAGATCCAAATAATGTATTGACATTAAAATCAGACGGTGCAGCGGAATTAATTCCAAATGCGCCTCCTGGAACTTATACCTTAACCTATGAAATCTGTGAAAAAGCTAATTCAGGAAACTGTACTTCAGCGACAGTAACAGTTACTGTAGTTGCTCCAACAATGACAATTACAGCAGATAGTTACTGTTCAAATAATACTCCGTACGTTTCATACCATGTGCAAGCAGATAACTTTACTCCAGCAGGCTTGCTGACTATTAACTGGATTGACAGTGCCAACCGTGTTGTAGCAACACAAACTAACATGCCTTTAAACGGTAGTGTTTTATGGCCAGGAGCTACTGTAGATGGAAATAATCTGCCAACTGATTGGCCAGGATGGATATTGGCTAATGGGAAATGGACTGAAGGAAATGACGGATTTGAATTAACGAGGCCAGCAGTTACAATGCAATTCACATTGAATCCTACACAATCAATTGTAGTAAATTATCCTTCAGCGACATCAGGCTGTAATGCCCAGCCTCAATTCGGAATTAAAGCAGAAAATGATAATGATCTCATTGTTGCCGATGGAATTAATGGTTCATTAGAGGCTGTGAATGTTTTAAAGAACGATGCATTAAATGGCCAGCCAGTCAATCCTGGGGATGTTATTTTAACGGCAGACAAATTCCCACAAGGCATTACGCTAAATGAAGACGGAACAATTGATGTTGCTCCAGGAACAACTGGAGGCGATTATACGTTAAATTACCAGATTTGCGAGAAAGCAAACCCAAATAACTGCAGCACGGCGACGGTGCACATTTTCGTGGAAGTGCCATCAGTGTCTCTTGTTATGAAAGCGGAATTAAATGATGAAAACAAAAATGGCAATGTAGAAGCCGGTGAGACCGTAACTTATACGTTCACAGTGACCAATACAGGTAATGTAGCCTTAAAGAACGTATTGATTTCTGATCTTCTTCCTGGTGTAGCAATTACAGGTGGGCCAATATCATTAGCTGTTGGACAGAGTGATAGCTTAACATTTACGGGAACTTATACTTTAACTCAAGCAGATATCAATGCAGGTTTAATCAGCAACCAGGCAATTGTTTCTGGAAGCACTCAGAGCGGAATAGCTGTAACAGACCAATCAGATTCTGAAAATGGAAATGGCAATAATCCGACAGTTATAGAATTGAATGGATGCAGCATTAAAATCTATAACGCTGTTTCTTTAAATGGCGATAAAATGAACGAAAGATTCTATATCAGCGGAATCGAGTGCTATCCTGATAACTCTGTTCAGATTTATAACCGTTGGGGGATTCTAGTATTCGAAAGAGATCATTACAATAATAATGATGTCGCATTTAAGGGCTACTCAGAAGGAAGAACAACAGTCAAAGAATCAAATGGACTGCCTGAAGGAACTTACTATTATATCGTGAGATACAAGGATAACAGCTCTAAACCTAAACAGGAAGCAGGATATTTATATCTGACTAGATAATATTTCCATATTAATAAAAATGGCTTAGCCATAGGTTAAGCCATTATTTTAAAAATATATAAATGAAAAAATTAGCTTTACTATTATTGTTTTGTTCAGTTGCAGGTTTTGCGCAACAGGACGCGCAGTATACGCAATATATGCACAATACCATCACCATAAATCCTGCCTATGCCGGTTCAAGAGGGGTTATGAGTATTTTTGGTTTGTACCGAACGCAGTGGGTTGGACTTGATGGAGCTCCTGAAACAAGCACTTTATCGTTAAATACGCCTGTTAACAATAGTTTAGGATTAGGTTTCTCTCTTGTTAATGATAAAATTGGCCCGACAACTGAAAATAATTTTTCAGCGGATATTTCTTATTCTATCCAGACATCGGCAGAAGCCAAGTTATCTTTTGGTATCAAAGGATCTGCTAATGTTTTTAGCCTAGATCCAAACAAGCTGGCAATGGAACATCAGGGAGATCCAATGTTCTCCAATTTTAAAAATAAGTTTGCGCCAAACGTTGGAGCTGGCATATATTATCATTCTGACAGAGGATACATTGGTATGTCTGTTCCTAATTTTATCCAAACGGATCGTTATGACGACAATGATTATGCAATCTACAAAGAGCAGATCAATTATTATTTAATTGCAGGTTACGTGTTTAATCTGGACAAATATGAAATGATTAAATTTAAGCCTGCGGCAATGGCAAAAATGATCGAAGGTTCTCCGCTTCAGCTGGACGTTTCTGCCAATTTTCTTTTTAATGATAAGTTTTCTGCAGGAGTGTCATACCGATGGAGTGCTGCTTTGAGTGCAATGGCCGGCTTTCAGGTTAGTAAAGGCATGTACATCGGTTATGCTTATGACCATGAAACAACAGGGTTGAAAAACTATAATTCAGGTTCGCACGAAATCTTTTTGCGCTTTGAGTTTATGAAGGGCTACAGCCGAATTACATCACCAAGATTTTTCTAATTATGGATTTTAAGAAAATACTATACGCAATCATGCTGTCTTTTTTCTTTTTTAAGGCAGCGGCGCAGCAAGCTCTGCTGGATAAGGCAGAGAAGGAATATAACAATTACGCTTACGCAGATGCTATCGAAATTTATGAAAAGCTGGCAGCAAAAGGAGTTGAAGACCAAAAGATGTTTCAGAGATTAGGGAATGCTTACTATTTCAATGCAGAACTGCCAAAAGCAGCAATCTGGTACGACAGGCTGTTTGCTGTAAATCCGCAGCAGGAACCGGAATATTTATACCGTTACTCGCAATCGTTAAAATCAGCCGGGGATTATGCAAAAGCGGATAAAGTGCTGGAGGATTTCAATAAAAAAAGCAATACGGACAGCAGAGGAATTCTATTTCAATATAATAGGAATTATCTAGAACAGATTAAAATGAATTCGGGCCGCTTTGAAATTGCCGCCGCTCAGATAAATTCGGAGAGTTCAGAGTTTGGAAGTGCGTTTCTAGATAACAGTTTAGTGTTCAGTTCTGCAAGACGCATTGAAAACAAGGAAGGAAAAACCTTTAAATGGACAAACAAAAATTTTACCAATTTATACATTGCCCCAATCAATGCTAATGGTAATACGGGGAGTCCGGTTCTATTAAATAAAGAGATTAATTCTAAATTTAACGAATCGACTTCTGTATTTACCAAAGACGGGAAAACAATGTACTTCACCAGAAACAATTATCTGGACGGAAGAAGGGGGAAAGACGACAAAAAAATAACATTGCTGAAATTGTATAAAGCAAGCTTAATTGACGGGAAGTGGACTAATATCGTAGAGCTTCCTTTCAACAGCGATAAATACAGCACTGCTCATCCTGCTTTAAGTTTAGATGAAAAGAAACTGTATTTTGCTTCTGATATGCCTGGAACATTCGGCCAGTCAGATCTATTCAGCGTACTGATCAACGCTGATGGATCATATGGCAGGCCGGAGAACCTTGGCCCGCAGATTAATACGGAAGGAAGAGAAACTTTCCCATTTATTTCGGCAGACAATGAATTGTATTTTGCAACTGATGGGCGTCCGGGTCTCGGCGGACTTGATATCGTGGTTTCAAAGATTAACGAAAAAGGAACTTTTGATGAAGTCCAGAATATTGGAGAGCCTGTAAACACCAAATATGATGATTTTGCCTTCATCATTAACAGCAGCACCCGCAGAGGCTATTTTTCTTCAAACCGAAAAGGAGGCATGGGAAGCGATGATATTTACAGTTTTACTGAAACTAGAAAATTGGTTTGCGAGAGAACTTTAACGGGAGCCATTTTGGACAGTAGGACAAATGAACCTATTGAAGGGGCTTCCGTTACACTGCGTGATGAAAATAATCAAGTGATAGGAACAGCAGAAACAGACAAAAGCGGAAACTATAGTTTTAAGGTAAACTGCGGTAAAAAATATTCGGTTAGAGTGGAAAGAAAAATGTACCCGCCAAAAGAAAGTGCAATTGTCATCGCATCAGCCTTGAGCAATAAGTTAGATTTTGCTTTAGAAAAAGAAAAGATCGCAGCCATAGCTATTCCAGAGATAAAGGCAGTGAAAGTCGGAACAGATTTAGCAAAAACCCTTAATATTTCAATGATTTATTTTGATTTGGGAAAATGGAATATTACAGATCAGGCTGCGGCAGAATTAGAGAAGATTGCTGCTGTAATGCAGGAATATCCATCAATGAAAATTGATATACGCTCCCATACTGACAGCCGTTCTTCTGCCAAGTCAAATATGGTTTTGTCAGATAAAAGGGCAAAATCAATTATGGCGTGGCTCATAGCAAAAGGCATTGCAGCCGACCGATTAAAAGGAAAAGGTTATGGCGAAAGCAGACTGCTAAACAGATGTAAAGACGGAATTAAATGTTCTGAAGAGGAACATTTAAGAAACCGAAGAAGCGAATTCTTGATTTTGTCTATGTGAAACTCTATCAAGCAATAAAAAAAATCGGTAGGTTATATGCTATCAGATAGACATTAAGGCTATTCAAGAGCAATGATCTGAGTTTAGAAAAAGAAAAGCAGGGGCAGAGTCCCTGTTTTTTATTTCTTCAACCTGAGTAGGGTAGTATTACAGATTAGATGTTTTTTAATTTAATTGCTTAACTGACTGAAAAAGAAGATAAAATTTAATTATTGAATAGGAAAAGAGACGGCCGGAAGGTCGTCTCTTTCTTTTTTGTCTTTAAAGATGCTTTAAAATGGTTTTGCCTTACCTTAGTTGTTGGTTAGTTAGTTAGTTAGTTAGTTAGTTAGTTAGTT
>NZ_FMVC01000007.1:5202-12041 GCF_900101855.1 Flavobacterium anhuiense | reverse complement strand
GTTAGTTAGTTAGTTAGTTAGTTAGTTAGTTAGTTCTGTTTTTTCATTTTGATTTTGTTCGATTATGGATGGGAAGATAAAAGGCGCTTTTCCGGTTTCTGTTTTTTTCTTGGACATAGTTTATAGAGCCCTATTGATTTAAATCCTTTATACACCTGTGATAGGTAACATAACCGGTTATCTTTGCTATTTTCATAATTTGATGCCTGTAGGTTTTGATAGGATTGATACTGTCCTCATTTGCTCTGAATTGAAGCAGAGATAACCATGTTCAAATCATTCTGTAAATTGTCGGCCTAAATTTTAAAGCCCTATTTGATTCTGACAGATGCGGCAGAAGAGTTTTTTTTATGTCTTTTTAGCATAATTTGAGTATGATGCGACCCGCATTACAGCAATCGTCTAAAAATAATTCCGTTTAAATTTCCCCACTATTTTTTTAACATTACGCAGAAGTGTGATCAGCTGCAAATAATTATATTTGATTTAAAAAATTGCATTAAATTTGAAACAAACTAAAATTGAATTTTGACAAATCTTTCACAATGGAAAAATTGATACGACTTAAGGTGAGAAAAGATTTGGATGCCAAAATGCAGCACAATATTCTTAAACTCAAAGGAAGCCTGATTGCAAAAGGCTACACTGAAATTATACATATTCTGGATCAGGACGAGGACTTCCATATCAATACCTTTGAAGCGGAATTGGAAAAATACAATGAAGTGCGGCAGTACATTGCCTCCTTTATAGAGCAGGAAAGCCTGGCAGAAACTATCAGCTTTAAGTAAATCCAGCTTCCAAGTGTAATTACTGGCCTGGCCCGCCAGCTGTAAAGCTGTCGGGCTTTTGGTCTTTTATGAGGGCGTAAAAAGGCGATAGATATTTTGGCTGTTTTCATAATTTCATGCCTATAGGCTCTGGCAGGCTGATGCTGCCCTTATCTGCTGTGGATTGAAGAAGTGCCGCAAAATTCCAACAAGGGATGGCCTTGGCGGGCTGCGCTTTATCAGGTGCAGAGCGGAAAGGGGCGTTTTTTTTTCGGCATGAGGGGCTGCGTATACAGGAACAGCGGCCAGATTATCGGGGAGTGTGATATTAAAAGTGATAAAAAATGTTATAAACCCTATTTTTTTACTTTAATGTTGCTGCAGCATATTGATAAGGGATAAAGATATTCTATGTCCCGCCAAAGGCGGGGGCAGAAATAATCAGGTGTTAAGGCAATCGGGTGTTGAGAGCTGCCGCTGTAGATTAACTTGGAGCTGTTGGCATTGTCAATTTTAATTTTAATTGTGATTAGTATTATTCTCTAAGTTTATTTTTTTTTGGAGCTGTTCCCGCTATCCGCTCTAATCTTCTGTGCCGAACCCCGGCGCAGAAGGATTTCCGCTTCACACGAGCGAAGCGAACTGGCGAAGCAATCGGGGCTGGGGCTGCTGCTGAGACAGCAGAAGCTTCAGGCAAATCTGTATCAACTGCAAATCACGATTAATAACCATTGATAAAAGCAGCTCAAATGCAGCAGCTATCAGAGTCTGTAACAAGCTCTTGTCCTCAAAGATTAAAATCCTGCAATGTAAATATATTAACAATATTGCAGAACAAGATCATCGTTTTATCAGGTGGCGCATACAAAACGGATTGGGTTTTAAAAGTTTTGAATCTGCAAAGAGAACTCTAAGCTGAATTGAAGTTGCGAATATGCTTAGAAAGAATCAGATGATTGAACCAGGGATACCTATGTTTAAATCATTCTGTAAATTGGCGGGCTGACTGTTAAATCACTTAAATTCTTAAATTTTATTCTGACAGATGCGAGAGAACCTAAATTTTCCTATTTAAAAAAACTGGTAAATTAAAAAAGCATACGCCAATATGGGCGCATGCTTTTAGATTATAAACTTATGGTTCTAAATTAAATTTTAGTCTGATAAACAGATTTTCCGTCTAATGAAACTTCAATTAGGCCAGTCCTTTCGGTAAATGTTGTTCTTAAGACGCTTCCTTTAAAAAGAGAAACATCACCGTAAACTTTTCCCGTTTCATCGGTAACATATTCGAACAGTAATTTTTTGTTGTCCGGTTCGATTCCCAGCTTATAACTTGAAAACTTTGTTCCTTTTAAATCGAATGACTGCTGGGAATCGATTATTTTATCATCCGCATAGAAATTTGTAATTGCCTTGTTCAAGGTAATGTCCGGATAATATTTATTTACTTTTTCAAGCAGTGAATACTGAGCGGTGTTAGCATCTTCGAGTTTAGATGTAATGGTCTGGGCAGATGAAGCTGCTGTAAAAACAAGAGCTAAAAGCAATGTGATTCTTTTCATAATTTAAATTTTAATTGTTAGAGTTTTAAAATAATCTCTAAAACTTCTTAATATCCATTTTTTTCACGATATGTGATATTATTTTTATCAAGGTACTAAATATTCAGCCCTGTCGGAAATAAAAAGCAAAGTTTTAAGAAAATAACTATAGGAAAATGTATGGGTTCTGCCGCATCTGAGAATAACTTTTATTTTAGGAATTTAATCCAGTCGAAAAATGAATGCGAAAGGTCATTGCTATCCGAGGTCTATTATATTGCAGGCAGTATATTTTAAGCTTAGGTTTACATTAAGTTATCGGGATGTTGAAGAGATTATGAAAATGCGAGGAGTTCATTTTGATCATGCTACCATTCGGCGCTGGGTATATAAGTTTTCACTGTTAATGGAGATGCAAATGAAGAAACGTAAGGTACAAGGTAGTGGTAGTTGGAGAATGGACGAGACTTATATTAAGCTTAAAGGGCAATGGTGTTATTTATATAGGAAAGTTGATAGGTCTGGCAATACAGTTGATTTCTTATTAACTAAGAGAAGGCAGAGGATGAGCGCCCAGTCATTTCTAATTAAAGGAATAAGTAATAATTGTCGCCCAAGAGTAATAAAGGCGGTTCTAATACTGCAGCGATCAAAGTCTATAACAAACGTTCTTTATCGAAGATTAAAGTCCGACAGTGCAAATATCTCAACAATATTGTCGAACAGGACCATCGTTTCATCAAGTGGAGCATACAAAACAGATTAGGTTTTAAAAATTTTAAATCGGTCAGACCAGCGTTAAGCGGAATTGAAGTTGTGCATATGCTTAGAAAGAATGAGATGATTAGACCAGAGATATCTATGTTTAAATCATTCTGTAAATTGGCAAGCTTTTTTTTAAATTTTTTAAATTTTTATATTATATTCTGACAGATGCGACAGAACCGACCCTGAAATCATTTAAAAGCAGAATTATATACTTCATAAAAAATTCTATTTGCATGAGTTGCAAATATAGGAAATAAGCATCTCTTTTTTGTGTTAAAATATTGGTTTTTAGTTTTTTATGGTGTATTTTTTGTTTTTAAAATGAATCGGGCTCTTAAATGAGAATGCAGCAATTTAAAGATGATAAATTTATAAAGTAATAATTCTGGGCCGTATTTTGAAGAGGGAATGCTCTGCGATTTTCAGTAGGCAAGAGTTTGATCTTAATGATTTAATAGGCATATAGAAAGTTATCCGCCACAAGTATGCCAGAATAGTTGGAATGGCAGATTTTTTGAAACAATGTTTAATTTTTTGTAACAGAAATAGTATCAGCTCCAAAGAACAGGTGCCATGTTTTGGCGCAAAATTAGGTTGTCCAAAAATCTTTAAAAGACCGCTGATTTTCTTCCAGCAAAATTAAAGGCAGACCCAACATGGGCGCGCGCTGCCGCAAAGATCTAGAGGGGAAAATTATTTATCTTAAAATTATGGAGTGATTGAAATATTTTTGGCATTTATGTACTACATTTGATAAGCATATAACCGATTCAAGATGATAAGTTCAGAGAATTCCCGCCCGGCTGCTGAAGGGGCAAATGAAAAAGAGCCTGTAAAGATTATACTGGCAGAAGATGATAAGGACGATCAGGAATTATTCATCGATGCCTTGGATGAGGCGCAGGTCCCCTCAGAGGTAACCACCGTTGAAAACGGGCAGCAGCTCATGGACAGCCTCAGAGACAAATCCCAGCCAGATCCCGATATTATTTTTATAGATGTCAATATGCCTGTTAAGGGGGGCAAGCAGGCGCTGGAAGAAATAAAGGGCGATAAAGATTTTCGGGACATTCCTGCCGTAATGCTCTCCACATGGAGCCATCCTTCGGATATTGAAGAGAGTTTTGAAAAGGGGGCGGACCTTTATGTCCAGAAGCCAAATTCTTTTGCAGGCTTTGTGATGGTGCTAAAGAAAGTGTTCTTTCTGCACTGGGCAAAAGCTTTATTGAGGCCGGCCATAAATTTATTTTTTGTTTCGGAAAAGAACACCTCCGAGAGCGACTTGTAAGGGCTCCTGACTGCATTATCCCTCTATTTTGCCCTTGTGATGCTGCTTTAGCCATTTTTCCATTTTCTGGAGCAGCTGGATCTGCTCTGGATTCCCTGAGGGATCGGAAAGCCCGGTGACGGTTCTCTTGTAATTGAATCCTTTGTCTTCGAAAAGGCTGGTGAATTTCGGGAACTCGCTGTGGGATACCATCCAGGTGTCCTTTCCTGCATATTCAATTTTAAATTTTTTCACTTCCGTCGTCTTTTTAATCTCTGCAAACAATCAGGCGCGAATGCGTCTGGGCTGTTTTGCCGCTCAGTTTTAAACTGTAAAAATAGAATATTATTGCAGGTGATGGATAGTAACGGATGCAGGATATTTGAATTTTATATGGTATCTGCCTTCTGTTCTAAAGGCAGGGTAAGGGTAAATTCCGCCCCATTGCCCTTTTCTCCGGCAGCAGTTATTTTTCCATTATGCCTTTCGGCTATTTTTCTGCACAGTGCCAGACCAAGTCCATTTCCCTCGTACTGGTCTTTGGAGTGCAGCCTTTCAAATGCCGTAAAGATCTTTTCAGCGAACCGGCCATCGATTCCAATGCCATTATCCTTTATTTTTATCTGCACAAAATCTTCCCCGCCAATATGGATTGTGCTGTTTGTTATGGTCACCCTGGGCGGCTGGTCCGCTTTTGAAAATTTTAAGGCATTCTGAAGGAGGTTATAGAAAAGCTGGCTGATTAGAATCGGCGCCCCCTGAATCTGCGGCAGGTCAGAAGCAATTAAAACAGCGCCTTTTTCTTTTATGACCAGTTCCAGATCTATTTTTATATTTTCAATAACCTCATTGAGATCGATGGCTTCGATATGCTGCAGGGTTTTATCAACGGTCGAATAGGCCAGGATCCCTTCAATAATATTTTCCATCCTTTGGGCGGACTGGGCTACTTTATGAAGGTATTTTTCAGATTTGCCACTGGCGCTGCCTTCCATGTCATCTCTTAAGATGGTATTGAAAATTCTGATTTTTCGCAGCGGTTCGCGAAGGTCATGGCTCACCGCGCTGGCAAAATGCATAAGGTCTCTGTTGGAGCGGTTAAGCTCATTTGTGCGGCTTTCGACCTGCTTTTTTAATTCTTCCTGAAATTCTTTTTGTTCATGTATATCCTGCACAATGCCGATTATGGTTTTGGGGCTGCCTTGTCCATCCTTTATAATCCTGCCGTTGATTTTAGCCCAGCGGTGCGGGCGGCCTTCATTTAAAATCCGGGCTTCGTAGCATATTTTTCCTGTCGCTTCCGCTTCTTTATGCGCCTTTTCCCGCGCCGGGAGGTCATCGGGATGCAGTTTTGCAATTAAATCTTCATTGGTTGCATCACCTGAAATGGAACAAATGGCATCGAAGCTTCCTGATGTTGTGATTTTCTTTGTGGCAAAATCTATTTCGTAGCTCCCCATGCCCGAACTCTCAATGGCCATTTTAAGTTTTTCATTGGAATGCTGCACTTCCTGTTTGGCCAGCTGCAGATCCGTCACATCAGTGCCCGTATTAAGCACGCCGTATACTTCTCCCTTCTGATCAAAGAGTGGGATAAAGCTGTAATTGAAGTAGTGTTCAGTCATCACGCCGTCTATCGCCAGATCTACTTTTTTGGCTGCGGCATGAAAGGCGGTGCCGGTTTTAAGCACGCCCAGGGCCTCATCGAGAATCTGCTGCTTTTCAATTTCTGGAACAACCTCAAGATAGGTTTTTCCAATAACATCATTCCCTTTTCCGTAAGTTTTGACCATGGCGGCATTGGCCAGTTCAATTTTAAGATTATCTCCCACATACACCCCTACGGGCATTGGAATAGCATCTATTATATTTTGCAGGAGCCTTGGATTGTGGTGCATAGCAGTAAGGTTTAATTAGTGAAGTTCTTAGGGCGAAGCTATTGCTATTTAAAATTTTACTGTTATATTATCTTAATGAAGTGTTTCATAATTTTATGTTTTTATTTTCAGGTGGTCAGGAAAAACGATTGTCGGCAGGCTATAATAATTAGGGGCGCACTGCTTTTGCCGCCGCATTTTGAAAATCGCATCAGCCTGACCGTATTTCAGAAATTGCGTTTTAAACGAGAAAATAAATGACGCTTTTCTTGCTGCTGTATTTTTTAGGGACATAGTTTAACAGCCGTATTGATTTAAATCCTTTATGCGTCTGTGATAGGTAACAGGACTTGTTGTCTTTGCTATTTTCATAATTTCATGCCTGTAATCCGGGGGAATGTTATTTTAGGTTTAATATTATTTTTAGGAGCTTTATCCCGCTATCCGCTGCAATCTTTTGCGCCGAACCACGACGCAATAGGATTTACGATTCTATCGGAGCTAGAAAAATGCTGAAGGCTGTTGGGAATACACCAATTTTTCTCGTAATTAGAAAAAAACATATCTTTAGCTCTTAGTTAGTTAGTTAGTTAGTTAGTTAGTTAGTTAGTTA
>NZ_FMVC01000007.1:0-5182 GCF_900101855.1 Flavobacterium anhuiense | reverse complement strand
TTAGTTAGTTAGTTAGTTAGTTAGTTAGTTAGTTAGTTATGTTTTTTTCTTTTTTTTTGTTTTTGTTTTGGCCGGCGATGGTGGAGTTGGGAAAAGAGTGGAGTCGATTTTACCGGCAGATATATTTGATAGTTATTCGATCGCGGATGGTTTAGTGGTTTGGCATTTTTGGTTTGAATGTCCAGTTGGAGAATAAGGTGAAAATCTGTTAGATTCTAAATTGATTAAATGGATATTAGTATTTTTATTATTTCTCATCAGATATATCGTTTGCTCATTTGTAAACATGAAATAAAAGTTTAATCTTATTTTTTAAACTATAAACTTTTTAAGAAGCGACAGGTTCTGCAGCATTTCCCATCGAATTTCAGTCCCGCAAAATATTTATCACTGCCTAAAGTATGTCTCGGATCAAAGGGCCGGCCATTTGATTCATAATTAAAAAAAAGATATATTTGAAAATAAATAATCTGTCATAATCATCAACTGGATCTGCTCCGATTTAGCGGCTATATGCTGTTTTATAACACGTAAATAAGCGTGCAGATATAAAAAAAAAAAACGAAATGGAAAAAATAAGAGTAATAACCTTTATAATGCTAATGCAGAGCTGTTTCATGAAAGCCCAGCTTAGCTTTGAAGATAGAATGTTTATATTTTTTAATGGGCAGAGCGAAAAAATCAGTAAAGAAAATTTAAGTGAGGTTTATGATGCCATTTACGATATGGCTTTGGAGTTTAATGCAGTAAATAAATCAAAATATGAAACTGAATCTTTAAAAGAAAATAAGATTTATAATAAAACGCTGCTCTTCGAGGCAATAAATGAAAAAGGGCTGCTGCTTTTAAAGCAGAATGCAAAATTGGAGCTTGAAAAAGATTCACTGCAGAATTTCATTGCTTTAAAATCAAGTATGCCCATATACAGGGAAGAAGCCGATGCGCTCAACAGTGTGTGCATATCAATTAAAGAGAATAAACTTTTAGGTAAAAATAAAAGCATAGTTAAAATCAATAAAAATCACATCGCAAATTTTGGAACCTTCAGGGATTACACAACAGTGAACGGAGCTGAAAAACAGCAGACCTATAAAACCATAGAATTCAAAAACAGCATAGATAATAAAACAGAACCCTTGAGCGGAAGCGTCCTTTATGAAGTGAAAATCCTAACGGATTATCCGAGCATAAAACTTGGAAGAACCGATTTTGGAAAATCTTTCGTATTAAATAATAAAAACATTACACTGATAAATGCAGTGAATAATCTTATAATTATTGAAGGGATTGCCATAGGGGAGAATTTTGATATCGCTGCCATCAATCTGGATAAAAACCAAAACGCCATAAAAAGTCCGTCCACCGGAAAATATCCAATTTATAAAGACCTGTATGAGCTCTATAATAAAAATCCAAACCTTACAAAAGAGCAGTTAAAAAAAGAACTGCCGTTAGAGAAATTGCAGAAAATGAAAGACAGCGGCTATTATTACGCCCTTGTTAATGATTTTCCTTTTAAAAACAGTTTTGTTTTATTTTCCCGGGCTTACGGAATTGCGAAAGATATTGAACTAAAATTGTAAATATACCCAGCTGCCGAAGGATGTTTTTTTATCTTAAAATTCAGTTTCGCACTCTAATGCCCAGTGAATTAAAATTTACGCTGGGATGGTTTTGTAAAGTGCACTGAACCGTCAGCTGTTTGATCGGGATAAAGATTGATTACATATAGATGGATTTTTTATTTTAAAATATTAAGGAGATTGTCGTGACAGTGTCACGATAATTAAGTTGGGCTATTGGAATATTAAATAATTATTTTTTCTTAAAGGTGCGTTTGCAGATGGCTTATCAGATGTATTGGTTAATAATAATTAATGCTAGAATTCCAAAAGTTTATCCCTACTTTTGAATTGTGCAAGCGCCGCTTGCATAAATTGGGCTGTTAAAACAGTGGGAAAATAAATTATGAATGATGAATGGTATGGCACAAAAAATATTAGAGTGCGATTTGAAATTATGAATCAGATCAAGTTCGATAAACTCAAAAAGAACCAATCATGAGCGAACGCAAAACAACAACGACACCGACCCAGAAGAAGATCATAGAGGCAATGGATAAGGTTGCTGAAAAATTAATTGAGTTTAAAAAGAAGAACAACAGCGATCTGGTTGTTATGAAGGATGGTAAAATCGTAAGAATTAAAGCAAGCTCTTTATAAAAAAGTATTCCAGTGAAACTTGAAAGCTCTCAGAAATGAGGGCTTTTTTTATTCTTATTTATTTGTTTAGTTAGCTTTAGACTGTGGGAATGCACCAATTTTTCGCGTCATTAGAACAGCAGATCTATAGTCCTTAGTTAGTTAGTTATGATTTGTGATTCTCTTTTCTTTTTAGATTGTTTTCTTTTCTTTAGAATATTATTTATTGTTTTTTTGGCCAGTGATAGGAGGCTGGTTGGGGCGGGTTGTTGATTTGAAATTGAGTTTTATTTTATTTTATTTTATTGTTATTTGATTAGATATGGAATAAAGGGGAGCTGATAGTTTAGCGAGGACAATAGCGGATCGAGTAAGATATCATACACTAAGATTTTTATGTACTGTAGTTTTTTATTTTTATTTTGGCAGGCGTATAGAGAGTACTGTTTTTTATAAAATGAAGGATTAATTCATCATTCAAATCAAAAAAAAAATAATAAGCTGCTGGGACACACAGCTGAAAAATAAAAGCAATGACAGAACAGGATGTATTTAAAGCTTTCCACGACTACTATAAAGAATTCCCTTATAATGTGATGGAAATAAAGTTTTCTTTCACACTTGCAGGAAGCTATGATGTTGATGCCTGTTACTTTTATAATGGAACAAGAAAAGAAACAGCATTGGATGGAAGAGAACTATTTGCATATGAACGTTTTATTTATGAGGTTTTCAAAAGCAGGGCCGGAACCGATGATCAGTTTAATATTGCAGTGTTTCAGATACAGCATAACGGAATTTACTCGAGCGAATATAGATGGGAAAGCGAGGAAGCAAAGAAAAATCTTCTGGATTATGCCGAAGTTTTTTACCAGTGGGTACATGAACGCATGATGTCCATGATATTTGAATATGAGAAAGAGAAGGGGCTTTTGCCGGTACAGAATGACGACGACGGAGATTTAGAATATTTAAGTTCCTGGGACAGCGGTGTTTTTACTTTTCATATTACTGATAAAAATGAACTTGAACATATTGTAATGCTTGCGCAGGATGGAAAGGAAAGAGTTCTGGATATGCCGTTAAAGGATTATTTTAGAGAAGGGATTCTGGAACATCATAAAATAACTAACGTCGAACTGGCTGATGAGTGGAAACCTTGGAATACTATGATACTCAAATCGCTTCATTACGATATTCCGCATGATAAAAAAGATGAGTTTGTCAAATATATATAATTGAAAATTCTGACAGATAGAATAATGTCGCATTTTTAAATCAAAATCCTTTAAAATGAGTATAAATTTAGTACCGATAGTGGAAGCTGCATACAATTATTACAATGAATTTCCGTGCGTGAAGTTACTTTTAAAATATGAATTCACTCCATCTGGGAGCTACAAGTTTTTTGTAAGATATGTATCAGAATCTGATGAAGAAGTTCCTACGGAAATAGATTCTGATCCAATTGATAATGAATTAGATAAAATTGCGGACTATTTTGAAGCAGTAATGTACACCGAGGAAAAATTCAACCGGTTTATTATAGAAATAGGCAGCGACAAAACCTACTCTCACAGGCAGTACTGGGATTTCGAAAAAGAGAAGCAGGATTGGTTAAACACAGCAGAAGTTTTCTATCAGTGGGTAAATCAGGTTATGATGTCCATGATCTTTGAATACGAAAAAGATAACGGTTTTCTGCAGGTGCAGTATGATTCAGACGGTGATTTAGAATACCTGAGTTCGTGGGACAGCGGTATTTTTACTTTTCATATCAGCAGTAAAAAAGAGATCGAATACAGCATAGTGCTTACCCTTGATGGAAAGGAGAGGATTTTGGATATGCCATTAAAAGATTATTTTACAGAAGGAATACTGGAGCATCATAAAGTCACCAATATTGAGCTGGCTGATGAGTGGGAGTCTTGGAATACCATGATACTCAAATCGCTTCATTATGATATTCCCTATGATAAAAGGGAAGAGTTTGTGAGATACTTTTAAATTAGTGGAAAATAGAGATAGATGAATATAGAAGATTTAGTTTCCGCTATAAGAAGAGAATATACAGAATTTGAATACGATAGACTGATTGCAGAGTACATTTTTACTCTGGAAGGCAGTTATAGTTTTATTGTATATTATCAGAAAGATTGTGAATTGACGGAAACGGAAAAGTCTAATAAAGCCATAAGAGAAACTGTAAGGATGATGACGCAGAAATTTCAGGAGCATAAATATTCTGACAGGAAATTCAACCGTGTAAAAATAATAATCAGTAAAGATGGTATTTATGAAGAACAATATAATTGGGACAGGGAATTAGAAAGGAAGAATCTTCTGGATAATGCCGAAGTTTTTTACCGCTGGGTAAGCGACCGTATGATCTCGATGATATTTGAATACGAAAAAGAGAACGGCCTTTTACCTTTGCGGTATGATTCAGACGGAGATTTAGAATATCTGAGTTCATGGGACAGCGGTGTTTTTACTTTTCATATTAGCAGTAAAAAAGAGCTGGGACACAGATCAGTGCTTGTGCATAATGGAGTGGAAAGAATTTTAGAACTAAATCTAAAAGATTATTTTGTTGAAGGAATTTTAGAACATCATAAAATAACACATACAGAGCTGGCTGATGATTGGAAACCTTGGAATACAATGATACTTAAATCGCTGCATAATGATATTTCTCACGATAAAAGAGAAGATTTTGTAAGCTATATCATTACATAAATTCAGAATTTCCCGAAATGCATTCAGAGCTGGAAGGCGAATGGAAACTTTTACAACCATGATGTTTAAATCTCTGCACTATGATTTATTCTATGATAAAGAGAGGAGTATTTGAAATGTAAGTAAGTAGTGCTTTTCTTTATTTACGTTAGTTAGTTAGTTAGTTAGTTAGTTAGTTAGTTAGTTAGTTAGTTAGTTAGTTAGTTAGTTAGTTAGTTAGTTAGTTAGTTAGTTAGTTAGTT
>NZ_FMVC01000005.1 GCF_900101855.1 Flavobacterium anhuiense | reverse complement strand
TGTTTCTCGCAAGAAAAACTTGAAAAAATTTTGAAGCTTTCTTATCGCTTCAGTTTCTCAACTTTTTCTTCCAATCTTTCAATGAGCCTCCGTGTTTTGCGGGGTGCAAATGTAAAAAGCTTTTTCTTTTCCCGCAAGCTTTTTCCAATCTTTTTTTTCGAAAATCTCTTTCCTCAAAATATGATCAAGCTGCCGGAATGTCTAAGAGCGTTTTTCGCCGTTGCGGGTGCAAAAGTAGAACCTTTTTCCGCTTCTGCAAGCTTTTTTAAAGAGTTTTTTTGAAGTTTTTCTGCCCTTTTTCCTAACCTTCTCATAACGCGGGGCTTACATTTTGGATATTTTTCACATCGCGTAAGGTTTTTCTTCATACACCAAGGAATCGGGCCGTTTTGCCGCAAAGCCGCTAAGGCTCGAAGACTGTTTTCCCCACTTTTTAGACGCTGAGTTTTCTGCCCCTTCTTCTGGAAACCGGCGCCCTAGCCCCGATAGGAGCGGAAATCCTTCTGCTTTTTTCTTTAAAAAGCAGAAGATTGCAGCGGATAGCGGGAAACAGATCCTAAAAAAAACAAAATCCCAATCTTTTAAACTCCAAATTCCAAAAATGGATACTCTTCACTCCGCTCAGCATGACAAAATCTTACTCCTGTATATTGTATAGCATGAGTTAGTTCATATTAAATATGTGTAAAAAAAATAAACCCGACAGATTTTGAAAACCTGTCGGGTTACTATACTATATATATGTATAAAATTATTTCTTGTTTAGTTCTTTCGCTCTTTGCTGCCACTTCTCTGACAAATCATCATAATTTACAGGATTAGCTGGCTTCTGATTTACCAATCGGCCAGATTCAAAAGCCCTCACTAAGATTGTTTCTATTAAATAATCTTCGTTTACGTCGTAAGGTTTGTATTCTTCTTTTAAACTTATATCAAATAAATTCGCGGTTGTATTAGAAACAAACGCCTTAAATCCGCTTTTTAGGGTTTTAATCAATTCATAAGTTGTAATTCCAGTTTGACGATGAATCAATTTCACTAAGATCTGTCCTTGTTTTCTGGATAGCTTTTTTAGCCTTTCCTCAAATTCATTATTTAGGTAGTCTTCTACAATTTTGAAGTACTTCTTTTTTTCACGGCTAGTTTTTAAACGAGCCATTCCATTATTTAAAGCGGTTAATCTTTCTGAAGCTAACTTTGCATAAGGATAAACCTTATACACTCTGTTTTGAAGAATTTGAAATTGCTTCATTTCTTCAGCACTCATCTTTTGTCCTTTTGTAATAATTATTTCGGGAAGCTGAATGGTATCCCCTAAAATGGAATCTTTCTCTGTTAATATATACCCCATTTGTTCGTTCTCTTTTGGAGTAACTTGTGCCTTAGAAGAAAAACAAATTAACAATAAAAATAAAAAGGTGGTTAGTCTCATTGAATCATAATTTAAATGTAAAATTATATATTTATACACAACTCTGATACCAAATTTATATTTTAGCGAAAAAATATTTTTATGAGTACGAAATCTATCTTAAATGATACTTCAATAGCTTTTCTTGAAAGCTACTTAAATAACGCTTCTCCAACAGGTTACGAAAGTGAAGGGCAAAAACTTTGGATGAATTATCTAAAACCTTATGTAGATTCATTTATTACAGATACTTATGGAACAGCTGTTGGTGTAATTAATCCCGATGCTCCTTATAAGGTGGTAATTGAAGGGCATGCAGATGAAATTTCATGGTATGTAAACTACATTACAGAAGATGGCTTAATATATGTAATACGAAATGGAGGTTCAGACCATCAGATTGCCCCTTCAAAAAGAGTTAATATTCATACCAAAAACGGAATTGTAAAAGGTGTTTTTGGATGGCCTGCTATTCATACTCGTTTGCGTGACAAAGAAGAGATTCCGAAACTGAGTAACATATTTATTGATTTAGGCTGTGAAAACAAAGAACAAGTCGAAGCGCTAGGTGTTCACGTGGGATGTGTGATTACATATCCTGATGAATTTATGGTTTTGAACGAAAATAAGTTTGTTTGTCGTGCTATTGATAATAGATTGGGCGGTTTTATGATTGCAGAAGTTGCCCGTTTATTACATGAAAATAAAAAGAAACTTCCTTTTGGTTTATATATAGTAAATTCTGTTCAGGAAGAAATTGGTCTGAGAGGTGCTGAAATGATTGCACATCGTATAAAACCAAATGTTGCTATTGTAACTGATGTTTGTCACGACACCACTACTCCAATGATTGATAAAAAGGTAGAAGGTGATCTAAAAATGGGAAAAGGCCCCGTTATTGGCTACTCTCCTGCTATTCAAAATAAATTACGTGATTTGATTGTAGCAACTGCTGAAGAAAATAAAATCCCATTTCAAAGACATGCTACTTCTCGCGCAACGGGTACAGATACCGATGCTTTTGCATATAGCAATGGCGGTGTGCCATCTGCTTTGATTTCTCTTCCATTACGATACATGCACACGACTGTAGAAATGGTTCATAAAGACGATGTTGAAAATGTAATTCAACTTATTTATGAAGCTTTATTGAAAATTGAGAACAACGAGACTTTTTCTTATTTTAAATAATATACTTTAATGTAAATCCGATTTGAGTTATTAAATCGGATTTACAAATTATAAACCAAGCATGAAAATATTACTGCTCGAAGACGATTTTACTTTATCAAAAGAAATCTCCGCATTCTTTACTTCAAAGGAATTCGAGTGTGTTCCTTATTATGATGGCTCTTTGCTTTTGAAAAAATACTTCCCGTACGAATATGATTTAATTGTTCTAGACATAAACGTTCCGGGAATAAATGGAATTGATGTTTGCAAAGGCATTCGGGAAACTGATAAAAAAACACCTATTATAATGCTTACTGCCTTTAGCGAAATTGAAGATAAATTGTCTTCTTTTGATAATGGTGCCGATGATTATCTTGTAAAACCTTTTCATTTTGAAGAATTATACGCTCGCGTACAATCACTTTTAAGAAGGAAAGAAGTTCCTCAGCAAATAGAAAATAAAATCGTCATTAAAGATTTAGAAATCTTTGAAGAAGATATGAAAGTTTTTAGGGCGGGTGAAGAAATTAAACTTACTCCGAAAGAATTCAAATTAATTCTGATTTTGGCGCATGCCAAAGGAAAAGTGCTTTCTAAACAATTTATAGCCGAGAAGCTTTGGGATTATCATATTGAAACCAATCAGAATACTATCGAGGTTTATGTTAACTTTTTAAGGAAAAAAATCGATAAAGACCACGAAATAAAACTTCTTAGAACCAAAGTCGGTTATGGGTATTATTTAAGCGACCAAGAATGACATTAAAAAATCGAATATCACTTTTAGTAAGCTTGCTGTTTACCATTCTTTTTGGATTGGCTTCTACAGTGATATTCATTTTGTATTCCAATTACAGAAAAGAAGAATTTCGAGATCGATTAGAAATCAAAGCTTTATCTAATATTAAGCTATTAGTAAATGTAAAACAAGTTGATAATCAGCTTTTAAAAATAATAGATCAGAATTCCATCAATAAATTATATGATGAAAAGACTTTGGTTTTTGATTCAAATTACAAACTGATTTATAGCAGTATTGACGATGCCAAAATCAATTGGTCTGTTGATGATTTAAAATATCTTAAAAAAAATAAGACCTTTTTTAAACAGCAAGGAGATTATGAAGTATACGGTGTTTTCTACGATACCAACGATAAAGATTTTTATGCTTTAATTTCTGCTACTGACAATTACGGCAAGAAGAAACTGCTTTTCTTGAGGTACACTTTAATTATTTCATACATCTTTTTTACTTGCGTTTGTTGGATTTTGACTTCTTTTATGGTCAAAAAAGCAATGAATCCTCTTCATGCTTTCCACCAGAAAATCAAAAATATAAATGAGAACAATCTAGATACTAGGATTGAATCTAAAAGCACTAAGGATGAAATTGATTTAATAGCAGATGAATTTAATTTCATGATGGACCGTATTGAAGTTTCCTATCAAAGGCAAAAAGAATTTACCGCTCATGCATCTCACGAATTAAGAACACCGCTTTCTAGAATAACGTCTCAGATTGAAAATGCTATTGTCAATCCCGAGATGCAATCTAAAAATAAATCGTTTTTAAATTCCATATTAGCCGATGTCAATCATTTAAGCGAATTAATCAATTCTCTACTTATCCTTTCTAAAATTGACAACAGAAAAGCAGATCATCATGAAGTACAAAGAATAGATGAAATTTTATTTTCTTCTATCGAAAAAATAAACAAAGCTTTCCCTGATTTCGTTATTCTTTTCGAAATGGAAGAAAGTGACGATCTTGATACTGCTTTAGAGGTAAAAGGAAATAGAAATCTTTTAGAGATAGCCTTAACCAATATTTTAAAAAATGCCTGCGTTTATTCAGACAATAAGCAGGCAAAAGTAAAAATAAGCACTGATCACCATCATCTTATCATTTCTGTATCCAACACAGGAGAAACCTTAAATGAAGAAGAACAAAAAAATCTTTTTCAGCCTTTTATGCGTGGCCGAAATTCGAAAGGAACTTCTGGTTTTGGACTTGGCTTAAGAATTGTGCAACGCATCCTAATTTTGCACAAAGCAAACATAACTTACTCTGTCTCAAATATTAACACGAGTTTATTTCAGTTATTTTTTAATTTGTAAACAATTTTAAGCTATTTTTAAGGTAGATTTTAAGCTCTCTTAAAGCCTGTTGATAGCATATTTGTACAACTTAAAGATGATACAATGAAAAAGTTATTCGCATTGCTGTTATTTGCACTTTTAAATCAAGCTGCAATAGCACAAAAATCACTTACTCTCCAAGACTGTGAAAGTCAATTTTTAAAAAAGAATCTATTTTTACTGGCATCTCAATATAATCTTGATGCCTCAAAAGCACTCACCATTCAGGCTCGCATTTGGGACAATCCCACGCTCTCAGCAGAGTTGAATGCCTACAATCCTGAACGAGACAAATTTTTTGATATTGGCAAAGATGGTCAGAAAGTTTTTGCAATAGAGCAACTAATCTATCTTGGCGGTAAAAAACGCAATGAGGTTAAATTAGCGCAAACTAATGAAAAACTGGCAGAGCTTCAGTTTAACGATTTGCTTAGGACTTTAAAACTGCAATTGCGTAAAAGTTTTTTCACTGTATATTACAACACTAAAAATCTTGACAATACCGATAAGCAACTAGCTCATATCGAAAATTTGATTAATTCTTATTCCGTGCAAGCTCAAAAAGGAAATATTCCTTTAAAAGACGTTGTTCGTCTACAATCACTCTATCTTAATTTCAAAAACGAGAGATTAGAGGTTATAAATAACAACATCGAAGAACAGGCTAATTTAAAATTGCTTTTGAATGAAACTGAAAATGTAGTTCCGGTTGTTAGCAAAGATGATTCTGATAAATATCTAAAAGTTATAGCTTTTGATCTTAAAAATTTTGAGGAACAAGCCATAGCAAATAGACCCGATTATTTAGCAAAACAGAAAGAAATAGATGCTAATGAGCTGAATGTAAAATTACAAAAATCACTTTCAGTTCCAGATATTACGCTTGGAGCAAATTATGATCAGCGAAGCGGTGCTTTTAATAATGAAGCCAATTTAACTGTTGGAATTCCCTTACCACTTTGGAATCAAAACAAAGGAAATATTAAGTATGCAAAAACAATTTTGGAACAATCTAAAATTGAAAAACAAAACTTCGAGTTACAGCTCAAAACAGAAATCACATCAGCATGGACCAAATGGGACGAGTCTAGACAAAACTACAGCGTGATCAAACCAACCGTAAATTCAGATTTTGAAGCGGTTTACAACGGAATGCTAACCAATTTTCAAAAACGAAACGTAAGTCTTTTAGAATTTACCGATTTTATGGAAAGCTACAATCAGGCAATAATTCAATTAAATGAATTAAAGAAAAAAGTAGTGATTGCAGGCGAAGAATTAAATAGTACCATCAACAAAGATTTATTTTAAAAAACTACAGAAATGAAACATATATTATTCATCGGAATCGCACTAGCAGGTTTATCTCTTACGAGCTGCAAAAAAGAAGTTGAAAATCCTGAGACAAATAGCTCTTTTGTTTTGAGTGATGCTATGCTTAAAAGTACTACAACTGCTGAAGCTAAAACTCAGCCATTAAAAAACGAACTTAGTTTTTACGGTAAAATTACTGCTGACAATAATAAAATGATTGATGTTTATCCATTAGTTGGCGGAAACGTAATGAAAGTAAATGTTGAACTTGGTGATTATGTAAAAAAAGGACAAGTATTGGCAACTATAAAAAGTACCGATGTAGCCGATTTTGAAAAACAATCCATTGATGCTAAAAGCGATTTACTTGTCGCTAAAAATAACTTGAAAGTAGCACAAGAATTATTTGATGGAAAATTGAATTCTGAAAGCGACGTTCTACAGGCAAAATCGGAAGTAAATAAAGCGCAGTCACAATTAAGCAAAATTCAGGAAACATATAAAATTTATAACATCAAAGCAGGTTCTATTTATGAAGTAACAGCTCCAATAAGCGGTTTTATTATTCAGAAAAGTATCAATCAGGATATGCTTTTGAGAAATGATCGTTCTGAAAATATATTTGACATTGCAGAAATCAGTGAAGTTTGGGCAATGGCGAATATTAATGAAATTGATATCAATAAAGTAAAATTAGGAACCAATGCTGCAGTGACCACTTTGAGTTATCCAGATAAAACGTTTTATGGAAAAGTAGATAAAATTTATAATGTTATTGATCCAGAAACGAAAGCCATGCAGGCTAGAATTAAGCTTAATAATCCAGATTACATGCTTAAACCCGATATGAATGCTAATATCAAACTATCTTTTAATGAAAATCAGTCTATGATAGCCGTGCCTAGTAAAGCGATTGTTTTTGATAAAAGTAAAAACTTCGTTGTGGTATTTAAAGACCGAAATAATATTGAAACCAGACAAGTAGAAGTTTATAGAGTGGTTGGAGACACCACGTATCTTTCAAGTGGTTTAAAGGAAAATGAAAAAGTAATCACAAACAATCAGCTATTTATTTATGGTGCTTTAAATAATTAAGACATGAACAAATTCATAAAAAATATTATTGCTTTTTCGCTAAAGAATAAAGCATTTACCTTCTTTTGGGTGGGATTGTTAGCTGTTGCTGGATTTATTTCATTCAAAAATATGCCAATCGATGCTTTTCCTGACGTTACCAATACGCAGATTATTATTATTACGCAGTGGAATGGGAAAAGCGCCGAAGAAGTAGAGCGTTTTGTTACTTCTCCAATTGAGATTGCCATGAACTCAGTACAGAAAAAAACAAGCGTTCGAAGTATAACTATGTTTGGTTTATCTGTAATTAAAATCATTTTTGATGATGGTGTAGATGATACTTTTGCACGTTTTCAGGTAAATAATCTATTAAAAAATGTTTCTCTTCCTGATGAAGTTGAACCAGATGTACAGCCACCTTATGGACCTACAGGCGAGATTTTCAGATATATTGTAAAAAGCGACAGCAGAGATAGCAGAGAATTATTGACCTACCAAAACTGGGTTATCGATAAACAATTGCGCTCTCTTCCTGGCGTTGCCGATTTAAATGTTTTTGGAGGTCAGACTAAAACCTATGAAGTTGGGGTTGATCCAATCAAATTAGCAAAATACAACATTACGCCTTTACAAGTTTATAACGCAGTAAATGCTGGCAACTTAAATGTTGGCGGTGACGTCATTGAGAAAAACGGACAAGCATTTGTTGTCCGTGGAGTTGGTTTATTAAAGTCTAGAGAAGATATTGGTAATATTATTGTTGATGACGCTGGAGGAAATCCAATTTTGGTAAAAAATTTAGCTGATGTTTACGAAAGCTCAATGCCAAGAGTAGGTCAAACGGGTATTGGAAATAATGACGATGCCGTTGAAGGAATTGTGGTGATGCGAAAAGGCGAAAATCCGCAGGAAACTCTTGCCTTAATCAAAGCTAAGATTAAAGACCTAAATGACAATGTTTTACCAAAAGACATTAAAATTGAAACCTTCTATGACCGTGATAATTTAATGAATTTCACGACAGAAACTGTAATGCACAATTTATTTGAAGGTATTATTCTAGTTACCGTTGTCGTATTCCTTTTCATGGCCGACTGGAGAACAACTTTCACCGTTTCTATTGTCATTCCGCTTTCCTTATTATTTGCCTTTTTATGTCTTAAAATGATGGGAATGAGCGCCAACTTATTAAGTTTAGGGGCAGTCGATTTCGGAATTATTATCGATGGAGCCGTCGTAATGGTTGAAGGTTTGTTTGTGGTTTTAGATCATCGAGCGCATCAATTGGGAATGGAGAAATTTAATAAAATTGCCAAAGGAAGCTTAATCAAAAAAACAGGTACTGAAATGGGTAAAGCCATTTTCTTTTCAAAACTGATTATTATTACAGCTTTGCTTCCTATTTTCTCTTTCCAGAAAGTAGAAGGAAAGATGTTCTCTCCCCTAGCCTTTACATTAGGTTTTGCCTTATTAGGAGCGCTTATTTTTACCTTGACTTTGGTTCCCGTTCTTTCTCATATTTTATTAAATAAAAATGTAAAAGAAAAACATAATCCGTTTGTGAATTTTTGGGATAGAATTGTCAGCAAAGGTTTTCAATGGACATTCAAACATAAGGTGCAGACCTTAATTGCATCATTAGGATTGTTAGCAGCTGTTTTCTTCTCAGCAGGTTTCTTAGGAACCGAGTTTTTACCACAATTAAACGAAGGAGCATTATGGGTTACGGCAGAATTGCCAATGAGTACCTCTCTCCCTGAAAGTGTTAAAACAGCAGCAATGATTAGAAAAGATCTGGAAAGTTTTCCTGAGGTTAAACAAGTTTTATCTCAAACTGGACGAAGCAACGATGGAACTGACCCGAATGGTTTTGGATTTATCCAACTTCAAGTTGATTTACTTCCAAAAGCAGAATGGAAACGTAAAATTTCTATGGACGATCTGATTAATGAAATGGATAATAAACTAAAAGTCCATCAGGGAATCACATATAATTATTCTCAACCCGTAATTGATAATGTTGCAGAATCGGTGGCTGGGTTTAAAGCTTCGAATGCCGTTAAAATTTATGGGGACGATTTGAATAAATTAGATGAGCTTGCGAATGAAGTCTTGGCTCAAATTAAAAATATTCCAGGTATAAAAGATGTTGGAATTTTGCGAAATGTTGGACAACCTGAAATTAGCGTAATCTTGGATCGCGAAAAAATGGCGGCCTATGGAGTAACTCTGAGTGATGCACAAGCAGTTTTAGAATTAGCTTTCGGAGGAAAAACCGCAACAGAAAAATATGAAGATGAAAAGAAGTTTGATGTTCGTGTTCGTTTTTCTAAAGAATACCGAAAAGATGAAAAAGATTTGGAAGAAATTAAAGTTCCGACCATCAGCGGAATCAAAATCCCTTTAAAAGAAATTTGTGATATTAAAACTATTACAGGTCCCGCATTTATTTATCGAGATAACACCAAACGTTTTATTGGTGTAAAATTTTCTGTTCGTGATCGTGATTTAGGAAGTACAATTGCAGAAGCCCAACAAAAAGTAAACAAACTTAAATTACCAGCTGGTTACACGACAGGATGGACAGGAGAATTTGAAAATCAAGTTCGTGCGAGTGCCCGTTTAGCGCAAGTAGTGCCCATCAGTTTAATTGGAATTTTTGTACTATTGTTTATTTTGTTTGGAAACTTTAAAGATTCTCTTCTTGTTTTGGCTAACGTCCCATTTGCTATTATCGGCGGAATTATTGCGCTTCATATTACAGGAATGAATTTCGGAATTTCAGCAGGAGTTGGATTTATAGCACTTCTCGGAATCTGTATTCAAAACGGAGTTATTTTAATTTCTGAATTTCATCATAACCTGAAGGCCAAATTCTCTCTCGAAGAATCTATTTTTATGGGAGTAAAAGCCAGAACCAGAGCGGTAGTTATGACAGCATTAATGGCATCTATAGGATTAATGCCTGCAGCAATTTCTACCGGAATTGGATCTGAATCGCAGAAACCGCTTGCCATTGTAATTATCGGTGGACTGATGACAGCTACTGTTTTAACACTATTAGTATTTCCAATTTTATTCTGGATATTCAACAGAAAAAAACATGTACCGATAGAATAAATAATTAAAATACTTAGTTTTAAATCAATTTGTTGGGATTTAAAAAAGAAGAAGCATCATTCTCGTAATGATGCTTTTTTGTTTATAATCAAGTCTGCACAAAGCAAAAAAAAGACCTTTTGCTCAGAAAGGTCTTTTTACTAACTCAAAACTTTTAAAATCTTATTTCAAATCTTTCAAAAGCGCAATTGCTTCTGAAGCATTTGATGCTTGTGCATATTTTAATGCAGTATAACCTTTTTCGTTTTTAGCTTTAGGATTTGCCCCATTCGCTAATAAAATTTTAATGATTTCATGTTTATTGTATAGTGCAGCTATCATTAAAGGAGTAAGATCCTCTGATATTTGGTTCACATCTGCACCATATTCAATAAATTTTTTAACTGTTTCTAAATCTCCTTTACTAATAGCAACATTTAAAGGAGTTCCTACGTAATTTTTAAATTCAACTTGATTTTTAACAGTTGAGATTTCATTTGAAGCCATTGCTACATTTCCAAATGTTACTAAGGCTAATCCTAAATAAATAACTGATTTTTTCATAATGATTGATGTTTATTAAATGATTGATGATGATTTTTAATTTGATGATGTAAAAGTAAATCATTTTATCGTATTATGCATTACAAAGTACCATGTTTTAACCAATTCTTAACACTTACTTAATAAAACGATAATCAAAGAGCTTTAACGTTATCAAATTATTGATTTTACTATAATAGACTACAAAAAAGGAAAAATGTTACAACAAATCTTATTTTTTTTTAATTCTTTTTAAATCAATCTGCTTCCAACGCATAAATTATTTTTTTTAAATTTACTATAGCATTAGAAATCAAAGGCTAACATATCAATGCCCAAGCCTTCTAATTCTTAGCTTTAAAAATAAAAACAAACAATAATGTAATAACCTTAAAGCAGACCGTCATGATTTTTATTAAAAGAATTCTCGTCATTTTAATTTTATTTATTTCAATTGTTTTAATTACCGCTTATTTTATGCCGAAAGAATATTCGGTAGAAAGAGAAATTACAATCAATAAACCCGCTGATAGCATTTTTAAATATGTTCGTTCTCTAAAAAATCAAAATGAGTTTAGCGTATGGGCAAATATGGATCCGAAGATGAAAGTTCATTATAGAGGAATTGACGGCATGATTGGTTCAGTTTCTTCTTGGGAAAGCGATGTGAAAGAAGTTGGCGTTGGCGAACAAGAAATTACAAAAATAACAGAAAACAGACGTTTAGATTTTGCGCTCCGTTTTAAAAAGCCAATGGATGACACTGCTGTCGGATTTATGTCTACAGAACCAATTTCTGAAAACAAGACAAAAGTGAAATGGGCAATCAGCGGTGCAATTCCATATCCAACAAATATCATGCTTCCATTGCTAAGAATGGATCAAATGATTGGAAATGATTTGCAAAAAGGTCTTGAAAATTTAAAAGATAAAATGGAAAAAAAATAAATCTTCTCTTAAAAAAAACATCATCCTTATAAAAAGATGATGCTTTCCTTTCTTTTGTTCTTAAAAATTACCTCAATCCTTTTAAAATCTCGGCAGACTCAGTTGATTTTGCGTATCTAGCATAATCCAATGCTCTTAGTCCGTGAGCGTTTTCTATTGAAGGTTTAGCTCCACTTGCCAACAAAATTTTTACAATTTCAACGTGGTTATAACGAGCGGCGAGCATCAAAGGCGTCATATTGCGCACAATTTTATTTACATCTGCGCCGTATTCAATGCTTTTCTTTACAGTTTCAAGATCTCCGTTGCATACTGCCAAATGTAAAGGCGATGATAAATCAAAAGGAATTTCAATTTGATTTTTATTTTTTAACTTCAAGTTAGAAGCTGTTGCAAAATTTGCAAATAAGGCCAAAGCCGTTCCTAAAACGATTACTGTTTTTTTCATGATTGATTGCTTGTTTAATGATTAATGATTGTGATGATTACTTATTAGACGCACATTAGGTATAAAACGTTGCATCGAGAATGAAAAAAATGCAAATTTTATTTTAACAATAAAAAAAGTGCGGTCAAACTAATTGAATCGCGCCTTTTCATAAATTTCAATTTTTGAATTTCTATAAAAAAAATGCCTCACTTGTACAGTAAGGCATTTTATAAACGTTAAAGCTTAAATGTTCATTTAAGCACGAAATTATTATTTTGAAGAAAGGTAATCTAATACGTTTTTTTCAATACGCTGGTCAATATTATCAATATCCGCTTTTACAAATTTTTCTCCTAAAATATTCTCGTATAATTCGATATATCTTTCAGAAACTGACTCGATATATTCATCTGTCATATTTGGAATCTGTTGCCCTTCTTTACCTTGAAAACCATTTTCAATTAACCAGCGGCGAACAAATTCTTTAGATAATTGTTTTTGCTCTTCACCTTTTTCTTGTCTTTCAGCATATCCATCAGCGTAGAAATAACGAGAAGAATCTGGTGTGTGAATTTCGTCAATTAAAACAATAACACCATCTTTTGTTTTTCCGAACTCATATTTGGTGTCTACTAAAATCAATCCACGTTTAGCAGCGATTTCAGTTCCTCTTTGAAATAAAGCTCTCGTATATTTTTCTAAAACTAAATAATCTTCTTCTGAAACAATTCCTTTTGCCAAAATATCCGCGCGAGAAATATCTTCATCATGAGAACCGTTATCTGCCTTTGTAGTTGGTGTAATAATTGGCTCTGGAAATTTATCGTTTTCTTTTAAACCTTCAGCCATAGTAACACCACAGATTTGTTTTCTTCCAGCCGCATATTCACGAGCCGCATGTCCTGACAAATAACCACGGATAACCATTTCTACTTTAAAAGGTTCGCATAAATGTCCAACAGCAACATTTGGATCTGGAGTAGCAATCAGCCAGTTTGGAACAATATCTTCTGTCAATTCCATAAACTTTGTTGCAATCTGATTCAAGATTTGTCCTTTGTATGGAATTCCTTTTGGCAAAACTACATCAAAAGCCGAAAGTCTATCGGTAGCTACCATTACTAAAAGTTCGTCGTTAATATTGTAAACTTCTCTAACTTTTCCGCGGTAAACTGATTTCTGGTTCGGGAAATTAAAATTTGTAGTTGTAATTGTATTACTCATTATCTTTAGTTGTGTTGTTTTTTATGAATGCAAATTTAAAACTATTTCACATAGTTACACAATGAAATTTCAGATAAGAAAATAAAAAATCCCTAAATAAGTAGTTCATTTAGGGATTTTCCTTTCTAATATCTTCTAAAATTAACTTGTTGCAAATTCTTTATCTAAAATTTTAGATGCAATATATCTAGCAACGCCATCCTCGGCATTTGTTTTAATTACTTCTAAATCTGGCAGAGTTTCTTTCAAAATTGATGGAGCATTTCCCATAATCAATCCTTTTCCAGATGAAGACAGCATTTGCACATCATTAAATCCGTCTCCAAAAGAAACCGCTTCAGACAATGTAAATCCTTCTCTTTCCAATACCTGCTCAATTGCAACTGCTTTATCTATAGATTTGTCCATAAATTCTAAACAAGTCGGCAAACTAAAAGCATGATGCAAATGTTCTGAAGAATTGGCTAAAATGGCATCTTTCAATTTGACTAATTTTTCGTGATCGCTGCAAGAGAAGAAAATTTTAATAGCTCCAAAATCTTCTAAATTCTTATAATCTACCAGTTCTGGACGATATTTTAATTCTGTTTGAAAAGAATTCAGTTTTTCGTTCCATTTATTGGTCTGCCAAACATTTTCTTTGAATAAAACGACCGTGATTTCTGGATCAATTTCAACATTTAATGCGGCCTTAACCACATCACTGTCTAAGTTGAAAGCAAAAAGCTGTTCTTTGTTTGGCGAATGAATTCTGGCTCCATTAGAACTTACCAAATAAACTGGAACTTCCAATTTATCAATAATTGCCATTGCATCTAGATGATGGCGGCCTGTAGCTACCACAATTAGATATCCTCGATTGTGAAGTTCTTGAAAAATTGATTTAGTATAATCTGAAATAGTGTGTTGTGGGTTAAGCAAAGTTCCGTCAAGGTCGCTTACTACAACTTTTATATTTTTAAGTTTTGTCATATTAATATTCTAATATTTAGAATTGCAAATTTACGGCTTTAAGCTTGGTTAGACAAAGATTAGAGGCTTTGAAAACCAAAATTGAGGTAAGTTTATTATTTATTTAACTATTTCGTTAAATATTGCTATACTAATAATTTAAATCTTAACAATTCCTGTTTTATATAAATCAATAGCTTTTCTAATTATTATTTCAATCTGTTTCAAAGGCAAATCTTCATTAACATCAAACAGCATAATTTTCGTTCTAGAGCGATTTTCTTGAATAAGAAAAACTTCGTCAAAATGCTTTCCTTCTACAATTCCCATATAAGGTTCTTTGAGTTTTTTATGAATCCACAAATAACAGAACATTTTTCCTTTATAAGAGAAGAATGGCATTCCATATTTTAGAGTATTGGTTATCTCCTGATCTTGTTTTAGAATGATTTCTTTAATGCCAGAAATATCCCTTTTATAGGTTCTTCTTGGTTTAGGTAAAAATCATCTAGTTGTTTCATTTTTTTAATTGAATTTAATATTCAAACCCATTTTTCCAATCAACAATTTCTTTTGGATGATTATAATCATTTGGATAATTGCCTTTGATAAATTCAAACTGATTTTTTGTCAATAATACAATTTTTCCGTCATTGCCTGAGCTAATCGGATAAAACTGTTCATTACTGTCTTGCATTTTAAGCTGATCATTTAACATTTCAATGAAATTCAAATATGCTATTGTCCAATCGTAATTTCCAAAATCATTATCGAAAGCAACATATTCTTTTCCGTTTAGTTTTATCTTATGAAGTAAATGTTTATCAGTTTGAGATTCAAATTCTTCAGATATTACAAGTTTTAGATTTAACTTATCAAATAAAACTTTAAAGATTTCTAAATATTGAATTAATCCTCCTCCTTCAAACAATGTTTCAGAATCAATAAAATAAAATCTATTATCTGTAAAACTTAAATCTTCTCTCATTTGACCTTCAAAGAAATTCAATTGATCATAAGACTTTTCAAATTCATATCTTGTAATTTGCAAATCATTTTTATCGGTTAAATTGAAAAAATTCAATCTGTTTAATTCTTGAACAATTTCCTTTCCACTTAATTTATTTATTTTTCTTTCTGTTTTATTTTCTTCTCTTTTTTGGGCATAAAACTTAACTGCAAAAAAAAGTAAACCAACAATCAAAATAATTTTACTTTCCATTCTTTTTCAATGATAATAAAAAAATATTCGTTTTGCACTTTTCAAAAGAAAATATACAAAACGAATATTAATAAATGTTAAAACACAATTCACGATTTACATTTAACATTTTACTAAAATTTATAATTAATCGTGGTTTTCTATTTGCTTATAAGCATCAATTACCTTTTTAACCAATCTGTGGCGAACGATATCTTTATCATCTAAATAAATAATTCCGATGCCTTCAATGTCTTTTAGAACCAAAAGTGCTTCTTTAAGACCAGAAATTGTTCTTCTCGGCAAATCGACTTGACCTGGATCACCAGTTATCATGAATTTGGCATTTTTCCCCATACGGGTCAAAAACATTTTCATTTGTGAATGTGTGGTATTCTGAGCCTCGTCAAGAATTACAAAAGCATTGTCAAGAGTTCGTCCGCGCATGAAAGCTAGAGGTGCAATCTGGATAATTCCTTTCAGAATATAATCTTCCAATTTTTCGTTTGGAATCATATCTCGCAATGCATCATAAAGCGGTTGCATGTAAGGATCAAGTTTTTCCTTCATATCTCCAGGCAAGAAACCTAGATTTTCACCCGCTTCTACCGCTGGACGCGTCAGAATAATTCTTTTTACTTCTTTGTCCTTCAGCATTTTTACCGCCATAGCGACTCCTGTGTATGTTTTACCAGTTCCAGCGGGACCTACTGCAAAAACCATATCGTTCTTTTTAACGGTATCAACCAGCAATTGCTGATTTGGGGTCATTGCTTTTACAATTTTACCGCCAACACCGTGAACTAAGATTTTATCATGATCGTAAGCTCTCTTTTCATCCTGACCATCACTCATTATCACACGCTCAATTACGTTATCATCAATATTGTTGTAACGTGTAAAGTGAAGCATTAATCTTTGAAATCTTTTTTCGAATTCGTCTAAAACTTCTTTTTCGCCAAATGCTTTTAAAGTTGTCCCTCGTGCTACGATTTTAAGCTTTGGGTAATACTTTTTAATAATTTCTAAATGGCTATCCTGTGCGCCCCAAAATTCTTTTGGTGCAATATCTACTAGCTCGATTATTCTTTCGTTCAAATGAAGTTGTTTTAAATTAAAATAATTCCTTTTAATATTTAGTGGCTGTCGGGTCTTTTTTTAGTCACAGTATCCGGTCGCAGTTTTCAGCTTTTCGTTTCTTGAACCTAAATCTGTGTTTCTGAATATTGTAACAGACAAAAACTTTTAAAAAACACAAATTGTCTTTACTTTCTTTCAATTTGTGTTTACTATTATTAGCTTTGCATTTCTCAAATTTAATGAAAATTAGATTTAAATACTATCAATAGTTATAAACAAAAATATGTCAATAATTACCCTTACTACAGACTACGGCTTGAAAGATCACTTTGTGGGGTCGCTGAAGGGTAAAATACTTTCTGAAAACCCAGAGGTTCAAATCATTGACATTTCTCACGACATTGATCCCTTTAATACGGCCGAAGCAAGTTATATTATTGGAGCATCTTATTTGAGTTTCCCAAAAGGAACTGTGCACTTAATTGGTGTCGATATCGAGCGCAATAAAGAAAACCAGCATATCGCTATGCAATGGAACGATCATTACTTTATTTGTGCCGATAACGGTATCTTAAGCATGCTTACGCAGAAAATTGTTCCGCAAAAAATTGTGGCAATTAATATTCACGATCGTTTCCCCATTGAAGCGACAGATTTGGATATCTTTATTCAGGTTGCTTCTCACTTATCTAGAGGTGGTTTATTGAATGTTATCGGAAAAGAAATTTCGTCTATTAAAGAAGCTACCGAATTGCAGGCTCTTGTTGCAGATGACGGAAATTCTATAAAAGGAAACATCATATATATTGATCATTTTGGAAACGTTGTAACCAATATTTCTAAAAAACAATTCTTAGAAGTTTCGCGCGGACGTCCTTACGAAATTGTGATGAAACCAAAGAGCATCAAAACAATTCTGCCAAATTATTCGGCTATTGCCACTTCTGACAAATATCCGATTAAAACCTATGAAGGAGAAAAACTAGCTATTTTTAATGAAGCTGGATTTCTAGAAATTGCTATTTTCAGAAGCAATCCTTCTAAAGTGGGTTCTGCAAATAGTTTGTTGGGATTGAATTATCGTGATGTGATTACGATTAAGTTTTCTTAGAAAAATTTTAGATTTTAGATTTTTTAGCTCGCAGATTTCGCTGATTGAGCAGATTTTTTATTGTTTTTGATCATGAATATAGCCCGTGGTTGAAACCACGGGAACATAACGCATATCACTCAACGTTTCCCGTGGTTGAAACCACGGGCTATGTTTAAAAATACTGTGAAAATAGAATTTAAAAATCGACATTTATAATATTTCATTTTTTGTTTAAAACAATAATCTATTTTGGTATTTTTGCGCACCTGTAAGATTTTAGACAATTCAAAATCTAAAATCAACAGTCTAAAATCTAAAATAATAAGATGTTTGTTCGAATAGTAAAAATGAGTTTTCACGAAGAAAAAATTCCTGATTTTCTGGAGAATTTTGAATCGGTGAAAGAAAAAATACGAAATGTAGAAGGGAATCGTTTTTTAGAATTGTATCAGGACAAAAATGATAAATGCATCTTTTTCACTTACAGTTACTGGGAAACGGAGCAAGATTTAGAAAATTACAGAAAATCCGAACTTTTTAATACGGTTTGGGATTTTACAAAAAAACTATTCAATGCTAAACCAGAAGCATGGAGCGTTGATAAATTGGTTAGCTTAAATTAGTTTTCAGTCACAGTCGCAGTTTGCAGCGTGGCCAGAATAAACCAACCGCTAAACAAAAAACGATTACACGATTAAACAAATAAACGAATAAACCTTATACATGAAATCAATCATTTTAAGAGAAATAAAATCCTTTTTTGGCTCTCCAATTGGCTATTTGGTCATAGCTGTTTTTTTAATCAGCAACGGACTATTTTTATGGGTGTTCGAAGGAGATTATAACATTCTAAATACAGGTTACGCCGATTTAACTCCATTTTTCACATTGGCGCCATGGATTCTGATTTTCTTAATTCCAGCTGTTACCATGAGAAGTTTCTCTGATGAAAAAAAACAAGGAACTTTAGAATTGCTTCTAACAAAACCGTTATCAATCTGGGAAATTGTAAACGGTAAATTCTTTGGTTCATTTTTGCTGATTATTTTAGCCATTATCCCAACCTTAATTTATGTAAAAGTAATTTCAGATTTAGGTTCTCCAGAAGGCAATATCGATATGGGAAGCACAATTGGCTCTTACTTCGGATTATTATTTTTAATTGCCTCTTATTCAGCAATCGGAATCTTTACTTCTACCCTTTCAGAAAATCAGATTGTAGCTTTTATTGTAGCCGTTTTTCTTTGCTTTTTCTTTTATTTTGGCTTTGAAGGTCTGAGTTCACTAATTCCAGGTTCAAACAATTTCATTTCGGTTTTAGGAATGCAAAATCATTTTAAAAGTATGAGTCGTGGTGTAATTGATACTCGCGACATTATTTACTTTTTAAGCATTGCCATTGCTTTTTTGTCTTTTACTGTTTACCAATTAAAATCTTATAAAGCCTAATGAAACCATCTATAAAGCAAAATTTAAAAACGTTAGGTATTACTATTTTCATTTTAGTAGTTTTAAATGTACTTGGAACTCTATTTTTCCATCGTTTTGATTTAACCAAAGATAAACGTTATACATTATCTCCAACTTCGTTGGGCATTATAAAACAAGTTCAAAATCCGCTTTCTATAAAGATTTATATGGCCGGAGATCTCCCAGCCGATTTTAGACGTTTACAGCAGGAAACCAAACAATTATTAGAAGAATTTCAGGCCTATAACAACAATATTGTTTTCGAATTTGTTGATCCTTTAGAAAATGAAGATGAAAGCGAAGAACTAACAAAATCACTTTTTCAAAAAGGATTAACTCCTGTAAACATTACAGTTGATGATAAAGGAAAACAATCTCAAGCTATGGTTTTCCCATGGGCTGTTGCAGTTTACAATAACAAAGAAGTTAATATTCCATTATTAAAAAACATAATGGGAGCTTCTACTACGCAAAAAGTAATTGGATCTATTCAGCATTTAGAATATTCAATCGCTGATGCCATTAATAAAGTGACTAAAAATAAACAGAAAAAAGTTGCCATCATAAAAGGAAATGGCGAATTAAACGAAATTCATATCGCCAAAATGCTGATGCAGATTCGTGAGAGTTATTTTATCGGACCTTTTACTTTAGATTCTGTTGCAAAAGATCCAAACGGAACTTTAAATGCATTGAAAAAATATGATTTAGCCATTATTTCTAAACCAACAGAAAAATTCTCCGATGAAGAAAAAGAAGTTCTGGATCAGTTTATTATGAATGGCGGAAAAACCATTTGGCTGATTGATCAAGTTGCGGCTGATATGGACAGTTTATACAACGATGCAGGAGCAACTTTAGCTTATCCAAGAGATTTGAATCTAAACGACATGTTCTTCAAATATGGATTCAGAATTAATCCCGATTTGATAAAAGATGAATATGGAAGTCCAATAAAATTGGCAACCGGCGAACAAGGGAGCGCAACGCAATATCAAGATTTTATTTGGAAATTTGCTCCACAGGTTTATCCAAAGAGCCAGCATCCTATTGTTAAAAATCTTGGCGGAATTAAGTTTGATTTTGCCAACCCAATTGATACGTTGAAAAACGGAATCAAAAAAACAGTTTTATTGCAGTCTTCTCAATATTCCAAAACTATCGGAACACCAGCAGAAATCAATCTGAATATGGTTACTGAAAAATCAACTCCGCAAGATTATTTGAATAAAGGAAACCAAAATCTTGCCGTTTTGTTAGAAGGCTCTTTCCATTCTGCTTTTGAAAACCGAGTTTTGCCTTTCAAAGACAATTCGTTTACAGCAAAAGGAAAACCGAACAAAATGATTGTTATTGCTGACGGAGACATTGCAAAAAACCAATTGGACAAAAACATGATGCCAGTCGAACTAGGTTACGACCAAAGAACTGGAAATTTATACGACAATAAAGACTTTATCATGAATTGCATCAATTATCTTCTTGATGATACAGGACTTATTAACATTAGAAGCAAAGATGTAGAACTACCATTATTAGACAAAGAAAAAGTTTACGAGAGCTATACTCAGACTCAATTCATAACTATCGGAGTACCAATTCTAATTTTAACCGTTTTTGGACTTGTATTTACTTTTGTAAGAAAAAGAAAATACAGCAAATAGATGTTAATAAAAAAATGTAATACTTTGGATAGTTTAAGATATATTTGTAATCCGTATATTTAGCCCTTTATTTGCTAAAGCATCCATCAAAAAATAAAATAAAACAGATGAAATTTATAGTATCGAGTTCGTACTTATTAAAACAATTACAAGTTTTAGGTAGTGTAATCAATAGTAATAATACGTTGCCTATTTTAGACAACTTCTTATTTGAACTAAACAATAATGAGTTGACCGTTTCGGCTTCAGATCTTGAAACGACAATGTCGGCTACATTATCGATCGATTCTACAAGTAAAGGAAGTGTAGCGGTTCCAGCTAAGCTTTTACTTGAAATTTTAAAAACTTTCCCAGAGCAGCCATTAACTTTTACTGTTGAAGACAACAATACAGTAGAAATTAGCTCAAATTCAGGTAAATATGCACTGGCTTACGCAGCTGGAGAAGAATTTCCTAAAGCAGTAAGTCTTGAAGATCCATCTGTAACGCTTGTTCCTGCAGAAGTTTTGGCAACTGCGGTAAGCAAAACCATTTTTGCTGCTGGAAACGATGATTTACGTCCTGTAATGTCTGGAGTTTTCTTCCAGTTCTCGCCAGAGGGATTAATTTTCGTAGCTACAGATGCTCATAAATTGGTAAAATATGCACGCACAGATGTAAAAGCATCTCAAGTTGCAGATTTTATTATGCCTAAAAAACCTTTAAATATTTTGAAAAGTATTTTAGGAACTTCTGATGCTGAAGTGAAAATTGAATACAACGATTCAAATGCGACTTTCTCATTTGACAACTATATCTTAATGTGTCGTTTAATTGATGGAAAATACCCGAACTACGAAGCGGTAATTCCTAAAGAAAATCCAAACAAATTAATGATTGACCGTTCTTTATTCTTAAGTTCAGTTAAACGTGTTGCGATTTTCTCTAACAAAACTACACACCAAATTCGTTTAAAAATTGCAGGAGCAGAATTAAACGTATCTGCAGAAGACATCGATTACTCAAACAAAGCAGAAGAAAGATTGACTTGTGATTATCAAGGAGATGATTTACAAATTGGCTTCAACTCTCGTTTCTTAACAGAGATGCTGACTAACCTTCAATCTGACATGATTATGCTTGAAATGTCATTACCAAATCGAGCTGGTATTTTAACTCCAGTTGATGGTTTAGAAGAAGGAGAAACAGTTACTATGCTTGTAATGCCTGTAATGTTAAATAGTTAACATTAAAGTTTCTTTCTGTTACAGGGATATTTTTTAGTTTTAAATAAAAGATATATCATTGTAAAAAAAAAAGATATCGCTATTAACCAACCATTTTTTATACCTAGAAACCGCAATTCCTATAAAGAGTTGCGGTTTTTTATTGGAGTTGATTTTGTTTCAAGTTTCAAGTCCCTATGCTTTCTGTTTATTTTTAACCGAAAAGTTCGCAAAGGCTTACGCAAAGTTCGCAAGGTTTTTTCCTCAAAGCTTTGCGAACTTTGCGTTTTCTATAGATTTTGCATATCAAAAAACCTTGCGTGCCTTGCGGTAAGAAAAACACAAAGCATAGCAACTTGAAACTTCAAACCTGAAACCTAAAACAACAATTTTCCCTATCTTTGCAATATGAAAATAGAAATTTGGTCGGACATCATGTGTCCATTTTGTTATATCGGAAAAAGACAATTGGAAACTGCACTTGCAGTATTTCCTAATGACGAATTTGAAATTGAATGGAAAAGCTTTCAGCTAGATCCAACAATTACATCTGAGCCTGATATGGATGTTTATACGTTCTTAGCAGAAAGAAAAGGCATGTCGATTGAACAATCTAAAGAAATGCACAAAGGAGTTGCAGAACGCGCTAAAAGTGTTGGTTTAGATTATAATTTTGATAAAGCTGTTATCTCTAATTCTTTAAACGCCCACAGAATTATTCAATTGGCTAAAACGAAAAATATAGGCGACAGAATGGAAGAGATTTTCTTTAAAGCCTACTTTACTGATGGACGAGATTTAAATGATGGTCCAACTTTAATAGAATTGGGAATTCAAGCTGGTTTGAAAGAAGAAGAAATTAGAGAAGTCCTTGAAAGCGATTCTTTATTTCTAAAAGAAGTTGAGTCGGATATTAGAGAAGCAGGTGAAATTGGCGTGCAAGGAGTTCCATTTTTTGTATTCGATAGAAAATATGCTGTTTCGGGTGCACAACCTGTAGAAACATTTGTAAAAACGATTCAGGAAGTTCTGAAATAAATTATAAATCTTATCTAACCTAAAAGCGTGCTGTTTATATTTAAACAGCACGCTTTTATTATTTAGTCTTTTCAATAAAACTAAAAATTAATGTCCACCTCTACCTTTAGAATCGTTAGATTTTGTGGTGCTTTTTCCTCTAGAACCAGAAGTTGATTTTTGAGCTTTTCCAGAATCTTTCATTCCAGATTTCGAATCTTTTCTTGAAGTTTCCATGATAAATAATTTTTTAAATAATTAATATACACAAATTTGCAAAATGTGTAAGTCCTTATTTTACAGAATTATATTTGATTTTACAAAATGAGAAGCACACTGAAATCCTCTTTAAAATAAATCATATAAAAATTAAATCGAATCTTATAAATTTTTCAAGTTTCTAATTTTCAAATTTGTATATATCGTTTTATTATAACCATTTACTAATTTAAAATAGTAGCCATGAGAACAGATAAAGACAATAGAAAAACTGCAAGATTAAATGATTATAAATGCAGTAAACCAGATCATGTTGATACAGCGCATGAAAATGAAGCAATGGATAATGAATTTACTTCAGGAGAAAATCCTGATACAAATTACAGAAAATATTGCAGTCATTTTGAAGACTCCTATGAAATCATAGAAAGCGGGCTTAATCTAGCTGAAGACAATACTCCTTATCCTACTTATGATGATGCTAATCCTTATAACAGTTATAATTTAGATAACGAAGATGATAAATATAACTGTCCTCCTTACAGAAATTTTGAATATTAAAAATTCTACAAGAAACTATGTCGCCAAAAAATGATCAAGAAGTTATGAATGAATACTTGTCTAATGAGAGAACCTTATTAGCATGGATTCGTACAGGAATTGGGATAATGGTTTTCGGGTTTGTCGCGGTAAAATTTTCATTATTTTTAAAACAGCTTCCAGCAAAATATATAGCTGAAACTGTTCCGCCAAATAGCAATTTCACTATTTATTTAGGAATCGGTTTGTTGATTGCTGGTGCAATGACTATTCTGCTCTCCTATTTGCGTTATGTTCGCACCATCAAATTATTAAAAAAAGGAAAGTATCAATATTCAACCGCAATGCTTACCTTTATAACAATGATGCTTTTTGTACTGAGCATATCACTTATTGCTTATCTAATTATTGCAGCAAGCACATAAAAAAATTATCTAATTGCTAAATTTTCTAATTATCTAATTAAAAAATGAATCCGCCACTATTGCAATTTAACGACAAAGGAATCTACTGCCAGCAGGCCGACGTATATCTTGATCCGTGGCGACCAGTAAAAAATGCTATCATTACCCATGGACATTCTGATCATGCCAGATGGGGGCATCAAAACTATATTACCCATTACTCAAATATTCCAATTATTAAACATCGTTTGGGAGAAATTAATGTTTCAGGAAAGAATTGGAATGAAACTTTTACGATAAATGGAGTGAAATTTTCTTTTCATCCTGCAGGCCATATTATTGGTTCTGCCCAAATAAGGGTTGAATACAAAGGTGAAATTTGGGTTTTTACTGGAGATTACAAAACAGAAGATGACGGAATTTCTGTCCCGTACGAAGTGGTAAAATGCCATTCTTTTATCACTGAATGCACGTTCGGACTTCCCGCTTTTAAATGGGAACCGCAAGCTGATGTCATGACAGAAATAAATAATTGGTGGGCTGAGAATCGCGCAGAAGGAAAAACTTCTGTACTATTTGGATATTCTTTAGGAAAGGCGCAGCGATTACTAAAAAATCTAGACACAAGCATTGGACCAATATACACACATGGCGCTATCGAAAATATGACCAATATTGTGCGTCCGCAAATCGATTTGCCTCCTACGATTAGAGTCACTACTGAAACCAAGAAAGAAGATTTACTCGGCAGCATTGTAATTGCTCCGCCAAGCGCACACGGAAGCACTTGGATTAGAAAAATGACTCCTTTTGTAACTGGAACAGCAAGTGGCTGGATGGCTTTTCGCGGAGCACGACGCAGGCGAGCCGTTGACCGCGGATTTGTTTTAAGCGATCACTGTGATTGGACAGGTTTATTGGAAAGCATAAAAGCAACAGGAGCCGAAAAAGTAATCTGCACTCACGGATATTCAGATATATTTTCGAGATACCTAAGAGAATTAGGTTACGATGCCAGAACAGCACATACACAATACGAAGGAGAAACCAATGATACTGATGAAAGTTAAATTCCAAAATAAGCAAATTCCAAATTCCAAAACCATCAACAAACAACTTTCAACCCTCAACTAAATTTAAAATGAAAAACTTTGCCGAGCTTATAAAAACCTTAGATACTTCTAATAAAACATCGGTAAAAGTTGATGCGTTGACTAATTATTTTTTAAAGGCTAGTGACGAAGACAAAGTCTGGACAATTGCTATTCTTTCGCATCGTCGTCCGCCACGGCCTGTCAATACTACCTTATTGCGTTTATGGGCAAATGAATTGGCCAATATTCCGCTTTGGCTATTTGAAGAAAGTTATCATATTGTGGGCGATTTGGCCGAAACTATTGCATTGGTTATTCCAACTACAAAAGAGCATTCCGATAAAAGTCTGACCGAATTTCTACAGGAAATAATCGCCTTAAAAAAGAAAACTGATTTCGAGAAAAAAGAATATCTGCAAACCAATTGGCTTAATTTAAATTATTACGAAAGATTCGTTTTCACGAAGTTAATAACGGGAAGTTTCAGAATTGGCTTAAGTCAGAAACTGATGACGCGAGCACTTTCTAAAGCTGAAAATATTGATGAAGATACACTAGCTTACAAATTAATGGGCGATTGGAATCCGAATACGATTACGTTTCAGGAATTGATTTTGGATGAAAGAAACAGTGATTATCTATCGAAACCTTATCCGTTTTATTTGGCTTATCCAATTGAAGGCGAACTGGAAAGTTTAGGAAATCCCGAAGATTGGAGCGCCGAACATAAATGGGACGGAATACGATCACAGACTATTATCCGAAACAACGAGATTTACGTTTGGAGCCGTGGGGAAGAATTGGTAACCGATAAATATCCAGAATTTCAATCTTTCATCGGAAATATTCCAGACGGAACCGTTATTGATGGCGAGATTCTTCCATTTATAAACAATCAAATTGGGACATTTAATGATTTGCAAACCCGAATTGGCCGTAAAAATGTATCAGCTTCGGTTTTAAAAAGTACGCATGTTATTATTAAAGCTTATGATTTATTGGAATGGCAGGGAAATGATATTCGGAATCTGCCTTACGAAGAACGTCGTACATTGTTAGAAGGACTATTTACGACTTTAATTGGAAAAGAAATTCCGCTACAACTATCTGAAAGATTTAATTTTTCTATTTGGGAAGACGTCACAGAAGAAAGATTAAAGTCGCGCGAAATGAGAAGCGAAGGTTTGATGCTGAAACGAAAAGATTCTCCATATTTAGTCGGAAGAAAAAAAGGCGATTGGTGGAAATGGAAAATTGAACCTTTAACTATAGACGCCGTCCTCACCTACGCCATGCGCGGACACGGAAGACGATCTAATTTATTTACCGATTATACTTTTGCCCTTTGGCAGGAAAATGAAAATAAAGAACGTGAACTCGTCACTTTCGCAAAAGCGTATTCCGGTTTAACCGATGCCGAATTTAGAATGGTAGACGATTTCATAAAAAAGAATACTTTAGAACGATTTGGTCCAGTAAGAAGCGTTACGCCACAATTGGTTTTTGAAATTGGTTTCGAAGGAATTGCGCTTTCCAAAAGACATAAAAGCGGAGTTGCAACCCGTTTTCCGCGAATTTTAAGATGGAGGCATGATAAAAAAATTGAAGACGCCAATTCGATAGAAGATTTAAAAAACATGATTTCATAATGAACAGAGAGCAGTTATTTACCATAGCCAACAATTGGTTTGAAAGTCAGGGATGGAAACCTTTTCCGTTTCAGACACAGACTTGGACTGCTTTTTTGCAGGGAAAAAATGGTTTGTTAAATGCTCCAACCGGAAGTGGAAAAACGTATGCGCTCTGGCTTCCTATCATTTTAAATTACATCAAAGAAAATCCGAATTATAAAACCAAACATAACTCAGGATTAAAAGCGATTTGGATCACACCTTTACGCTCTTTATCTGTCGAAATAAAACAAGCAGCAGAAAGAGTACTTACAGATTTAGATATTCCAATGACTGTCGGAATTCGTTCAGGAGACACATCTTCTGCCGAACGTGCCAAACAAAAAAACAAAATGCCTGATTTGCTGATTACAACTCCCGAAAGTCTACAATTACTTTTAGCAACGAAAGGTTATGCTAATATTTTTAAAAACTGCAGTTCAATTGTAATTGACGAATGGCACGAATTATTAGGAACAAAAAGGGGCGTCCAAGTGGAATTGGCATTATCGCGGCTAAAAGCAATTTCTAAAAACATTCGCATTTGGGGAATTTCAGCCACAATTGGAAATTTACAGCAAGCGCAAGAAGTTTTACTTGGAGTTGATTCTGAAGCCTACCATAATTCTGTTTTAATTAAAGCCGTCATTAATAAAAAAGTAAAAGTTGTTTCCATTATTCCTGAAAAAATGGATACGTATCCGTGGCGCGGACACATGGGATTACATCTGATTGATGAAGCGGCAAAAATTATAAAAGCCAGCAAAACGACACTTATTTTTACCAATGTTCGTTCAGCTTGCGAAATTTGGTATCAAAGATTATTAGAAAAATATCCCGAATTTGCTGGTGAAATGGCCATGCATCACGGAAGTATTGATCGAGAAACCAGACTTTGGGTAGAAAACGCCATTCGAAATGAAGAATTAAAAGTGGTGGTCTGCACTTCGAGTTTAGATTTGGGAGTTGACTTTGCTCCTGTCGAATCGATTATTCAGGTCGGCGGTCCAAAAGGCGTTGCCCGTTTTATGCAGCGTGCCGGACGAAGCGGGCATCAACCTGGAAAAGAAAGCGTTATTTATTTCCTTGCTACTCATGCCATTGAATTAATAGAAGCCTCTGCCTTGAAAAAAGCGGTTGAAAACAGCGTCATAGAAGATCGTGTTCCCTATTTGAACAGTTGGGATGTTTTGGTGCAATATTTAAACACGCTCGCAGTTTCTGACGGATTTTATCCCAATCAAATTTTAAAAGAAATTCAAGGAACTTTTAGCTATCAAACTATAAGCAACGAAAATTGGAACTGGATTTTAAATTTTATTACCCAAGGAAGCCAAAGCCTTCACGCCTATGACGAATTTAAAAAAGTTGAAATTGACGAAAATGGCTGTTATAAAATAAATAGCAGAATGATTGCCATGCATCACAGAATGCAAATTGGAACTATTGTTGGCGATGCTGTGATGAATGTCAAATATGTCAGTGGTGGTTATATCGGTACAATTGAAGAATGGTTTATATCGAAACTAAAACCTGGAGATACTTTTATTTTTGCTGGAAAAAAACTGGAATTGTTCAAAATCAGAAATATGCAGGTTTTGGTAAAAAAAGCGAGTCCGAAAAAAGAATCTAAAATTGCGAGCTGGATGGGCGGCCGATTGGCGTTGTCTTCGCAGATGAGCGAATTGCTTCGAAAAGAATTATATCGAGCTAATACTGAAAATCTTTCGCCAGAATTAAAAGCTTTACAGCCTTTATTCACAAGACAGCGAAAAGAATCTATTGTGCCAAGTCCAGATGAATTCTTAATTGAAACTTTTAAAACCCGAGAAGGATTTCATGCTATTTTTTATCCTTTTGAAGGGCGATTTGTGCATGAAGCTTTAGCCAGTTTATTGGCATTTAGAATTAGTTTATTGCAATCGATCACTTTTTCTTTGGCGTATAATGACTACGGATTTGAATTGCTTTCGGATCAGGAAATTGATATTGAAGCAGTTTTAGACAATAATCTATTTTCAACCGAATATGTTCATCATGATTTGCAGAAAAGCTTGAATTCAACCGAAATGGCTCGAAGAAAGTTTAGAGATATAGCGGTAATTTCAGGATTAGTTTTTACGGGTTTTCCAGGAAAAATGGTTAAGACCAAACATTTGCAAAGCGGGTCGCAATTGCTTTTCGAAGTCTTCAGAGATTTTGAACCCGATAATTTATTATTGCATCAAGCTTATCGCGAAACCTTTGAACATCAATTAGAAGAAGGACGTTTGATTTTAGCATTAGAAAGAATTGCCAATCAGAAAATCATCTGGAAACAATGCTTAAAGCCAACTCCTTTTAGTTTTCCAATTATTACAGATCGATTGAGAGAAAAACTTTCGAGTGAAACTCTCGCAGAAAGAATTCAAAAAATGACCGCTTCCTATATGAAATAACAGCTTATGAAAATTCAGATCAAAAACGAAAATTTTATACTTCATCCAAGCGGAGCTATTTATTGGGAATCGAAAAAAATGATTATCATTTCTGATGTGCATTTAGGAAAAGTAACGCATTTTAGAAAACACGGAATCGCCATTCCGCAAAGTGCGGTTTCAGAAAATTTTAGAAAAATCACAGAAGTTTTAGATTATTTTGAACCCGAAAAAGTTATTTTTTTAGGAGATTTATTCCATAGTTCAAAAAATGCAGAATGGGATTTATTTGAAGAATGGATTTCCAAGCATAATCAAGAAGCATATTTAATAGCAGGAAATCACGATATAATTGACCAGAAACATTATTATGAAATTGGAATTCTTGTTGTTGATTCTTTAGAAATGAATCATTTTCTTTTAACCCATCATCCGACAGAAAAAGAGGATTTCTTTAACTTTTCGGGGCATATTCATCCAGGAATAATTTTACGCGGATTAGGGCTTCAAAGTTTAAAACTGAGATGTTTTTTTCAAAAAAGCAATCAAATGATATTGCCTGCTTTTGGAGAATTTACGGGAAAATTTATTATGAAACCTGAAGAAGATCATAATGTTTATGCTATAGCTGGCAATGAAGTTATTTTAATAAATAAAAACAATTGAAAACCATCCGATGCTTTTATTTACAAACATTTAAAACAATCTGTTTAAAGTTGTATTTAAAGTATAATCAAAAAAACCAACAGGTTTAAAAAACCCGTCGGATTAGCAACACAATTAAATTTGAATTGCCTCCAGCTTTAGCTGGAGTTTAAATGATTTGCAATACAGAAGACTTTAGCCAAATCGCAATTTGGGCTAAAGCCTTTTTAAGAATTTAATTTAAAATTCCCCAGCTAAAATTAGGGAACAATTTTTAATAAAACCTCTCCTCCTAGAAGCGCGAACAATCTTACTTTTCAGTTTTTCTCTAAACATCACAAAATAAGTATTATTCATTTTTTTTTAACATAAATCTCCTCAAAAACATGTAATTATACATTTTTCAATCAAAAAGGTTAAATTTTATGTTTGTTTTCATTTTAGTATTTCTTTTCTCAACATCCAATTTAAATTTATATATTTGAAAGAGAAAATTCCAAATTTATAGCAAATGCAAAACAACTTACTAGGTGTCTTAAAAGAGCACGAAAACAAATTATTAACTATCTGGTCTCAAATTCTTTTAGATGGAGGATCTGAAGATGGAGCGATGGAAGAAGAAGAGTCAAAAGAATTTGCTTCTCTCTTTTTAAGTGTATTGGCTAAGTCTGATGAAAAATACGAAAACTCACAAGAGTTTGAAAAAGTTCAGGATTTAATTGTCGGGATTTCATCTTCAAGAGGAAAACGCGGTTTTTCACCTAGAGAAAATGCTCAATATTTAATTTCATTTAAAGAAGCGTGCTCACAAGTTTTGTCTGAATTGATTCAAGAACCTGAGAAACTTTATGATGCAAATCTAAAGCTTAATGCTATTTTAGACAACATGATGATTATGACTTTTGAAGCTTTCATGAAAGGAAGAGAAGACGTAATCTCAAGACAAATTGATGAAATCAGCGAAATTTCAACTCCAGTAATTACAGTATGGGACGGAATTGTTGCCTTGCCAATTATTGGAACGCTAGACAGTTCAAGAACTCAGACAGTGATGGAAAGCCTTTTGCAACAGATTGTTGACACAGGAAGTTCTATCGCTATTTTGGATATTTCTGGTGTGCCAGCAGTAGATTCTCTAGTAGCACAGCACCTTATTAAAACGGTAAGTGCAACCCGTTTAATGGGAGCAGAATGTATTATCAGCGGAATTCGTCCTGAAATTGCGCAGACTGTGGTGCATTTAGGAATCGATTTAAGCGGTATAACCACCAAAGCTTCACTTGCAAGCGCCTTACAAACAGCTTTCGAAATGCTTCAGTTAGCTGTTGTAAAAAGAAAGAAAATTGTAGAATAAAAAGATTTAAGATTTTTTATGGAAAGAATTCCTATCCTAAAAATGGGAGATTTTCTGCTTGTTACCATACAGGTAGATTTATATGATCAGCTGGCAGAAAATCTTGAATCAGACTTAATCAATACTATAAGTAAACATAGTTCTAAAGGTGTTTTAATAGACATCTCTGCTGTTTCGATTATAGATTCGTTTATGGGACGAATTCTCGGAAACATTGCAGTAATGTCAAGAATATTAGACGCACAAACTGTTGTAGTGGGAATGCAGCCTGCTGTTGCCATTACACTGGTAGAACTTGGATTATCTTTAAATGGAGTTATAAGTGCTTTAAATGTAGAAAAAGGCATGGATTTACTTCGCTCAAAAATGCGAACTAGCGATAACGAAGAGCCGGAGTATGACGACGATAACGAATAACAAAGAAGAAGCACTGATCGTAAAAGAACAGGATGTTGTACCGCTCCGCAATCGTGTTAAAGAGTATGGCGTAAAAATTGGCATGAGTATTTTGAATCAGACCAAACTTATTACGGCCACAAGCGAACTTGTGCGTAACCTTCTCAAATATGGCGGTGGCGGTAAAGTCATTATTGAATCTGTCAGCAACGGACGCGAAAATGGCGTACGGGTTACTTTTATTGATAATGGCCCTGGAATAGCCGATATCGAACTGGCAATGAAAGATGGATACAGCACAGGAAAAAGCCTCGGATTAGGATTGCCCGGAACAAAAAGACTTGTCAATGAATTTGACATTAAATCAGAACTAGGAAACGGTACCACCGTTACTATAACAAAATGGAAAAATGGATAATACGTTTTCCACTTATAAAATTGATGACAGAAGTCTCATTGCTTTTATAAAAAGAGAAATACACAATCTTGCCCTTCAATTGGGTTTTACACCTCACAGAGCCGCTGAAACAGACATTATTGTTGCAGAATTAACTTCAAACTTAATGAAATTTGCCAACGGTGGCGAATTGCTCTATCGCGCGAGTATAGACGGAGAATACAAAGAAATTGAAATTTACTGCCTCGATAAAGGAGTTGGATTTGATAATGTGGTCAAAATAATGAACGACGGCTATTCGTCTTCTAATACTCTTGGACATGGCTTAGGTTCTATTAAAAGGCTAAGCAACGATTTTCAGATTTATTCTATGAAAAATTGGGGATGTGTGCAATATGTCAAAATCTGCGAGAAACCCGATCTAGAAATACCTTCTGCCAAAAGCGGACTAAATCATGCTACAATTGCTGTAAATTATCCAGGTGAAAAACTTTGCGGAGATGGGTATTATATAAAACAAACCAGCAAAGGTTTTCAGATATTTGTAGGCGATGGATTAGGACATGGAGAAAGTGCCAATGAAGCAGTCGAAGCAGCGATAAAAGCGTTTAGGCAAACCATAGAAACAGAACCTGCCGCTATCCTGAGAGATATTCATATAAAAGTAAAAAAAACCAGAGGATTGGTTGCAACCATAGCATCTGTTGATTATAAATCTGAAGTTTGGAACATTTGTGGTATCGGAAATATTAACACCCGTATTTACAACGGATTAGATAATAAGACGTATACACCTTATAACGGAATCATAGGGCACAACGTACCGCGTACATTAAACAATACGATCGTGCCCTACAGAAGACATCAGATCATCATTATGCATAGTGACGGATTGCGTACAAGATGGAGTTTAAATGATTTAACTTCTATCTTTAAACAAAGTCCGAACATAATTGCATCTGCTCTTTATAAAGAAAACATCAGAGGCAATGATGATGCAACTATTCTAGTAGGAAAGATAAATTAAGACTATGAAAGAGATTGTACAAATAAATCTTGACAACGAAATGGACTTGATACTAGCCCATAAGCGCTGCATGAAAATTGCTGAAATGTGCGGTATGGCATCATCCCTTCAGACAAGATTTGCAACTGCCGTCTCTGAAGTCGCCCGATGTGCCATTGCAAAAGGAAAAGATTCTTTGCTGGTGCTTAATATAAATATCATAAAGGCAACCCAAAAAGAAATTACAGCTATCATCACCGATAATGTTGATTTAAAAAGTTGCAGTCCAGATGCTTTTATTTATGCATCAAAAATTTCGCATCATATAGAATATCAGTATTCGAATAATCAATCTTTAACTAAAATAAGTCTGCCTATTCCATCTCCTGGGCTTCTTTCTGAAACTAAGATTAAAACGTTAATTGATTATTTTAAGTTTGAAACTCCCCTTTCTCCTTACGACGAAATTCGAAAGAAGAATATTGAACTTATAGCACTTTCAGAAAAACTGGCAGAAAGTGAAAATAAATACAAACAGCTGGCAAACACGATTCCGATTTTAATTTGCGTAATTAATGAACGAAATAATGTCTTGCTGGTAAATGAATCCCTAGAAAATTATTTAGACAAACCCTTACTTTCTTTTGATCGTAAAACTTTGATGAATTTCATTCATACTGAAGATATCGATGGAATTTTGGAAGGTTGGAATAAAGCCAAACAAAATCGATCAAATTTCTTAGGTGAAACTAGAATTAAAAAAGATTCTAATTATATCTGGCATTTAATTTCTATAGTTCCGAACAAAACTGAAGATGGAAGTTTTAACAGCTGGCTGGTCTATTTTGTAGATATTAATGCACAGAAAATGATGGTTGAAACACTGAAAGATAACACTCAGTTAAAATTAATTCAGCATGAACTGGAAAACGCCAACTCAAAGCTTCGTTTTAAAAATAAAGAACTAGAACAGTTTGCTTATATTGCCAGCCACGATCTTCAAGAGCCGCTGAGAAAAATTATGATAATGCTTTCTCGCGCTGGCGAACATTTGAGCGAAGATCAAAAGAAAAAATATTACTTTGACCGAATAACATCTGCTGCGGGAAGATTATCAAATTTAATTACAGATGTCCTTAATTATTCAAGAATTGAAAATAAAGAACAATATTTTGAAAAAGTCGATTTAAACAAAATTATTATTGACGTTTTAGGAGATTTAAGTTTGGTTATTGAAGAAAAACATGCAGTTATAAATGTAAATCCTCTACCAACAGTTTTTGGGCTCGACACTCAGCTTCGTCAGCTATTATATAATCTCATCAATAATGCTCTTAAATTTAATGCCAAACAGCCTTCTGTAAAAGTTTTGCATGAAAATGTTCCTAAAGATGAACACCTACCTATAGGAGCAGAAAACTATGAAGTAATAGCAATTTCTGATAATGGAATTGGAATGGATAGCAAATATTCTAATCGAATTTTCGACATGTTTCAGCGTCTTCACGAACGCGATCAATATGGAGGAAATGGTATAGGACTTGCTTTATGCCGAAGAATTATTGAAAACCATAATGGTATAATTAACTTCACCAGCAAACCTGATGAAGGAACCACTTTTTGGATATATTTTCCAAAAAACAAACTCTATACCGCTAAATTATCTCTAAAAAACCAGTCCTCGAATTAAAATCAGGATAATCCTTCCAAATGCTGGAAAACGGGAATTAAAGCTTTTCCCTTCTCTGTCAAATTGTATTCAATATGGAGAGGTTTTAGCTTAATTGTAGTCTTTTCCAAAAGCCCTTCTTCCTCCAGCTCTTTTAAGGCTGTAGATAATGACTGTTTGTTAGAACCTTGAATCTGACGCAGTAAAGTATTAAAACGTAAAGGCGATTCTACAGCCAAACGAAAAATTTCTGCCTTCCATTTTCCAGATAACATTTTCAAAAGTCTTTGTGCTGGACAAGTTTCTGTTTCTTCCATAATAATTGCTGGGTAGTCAAAAAAATCTGACTTCTTGTTTTGGAAAGTTTTTTAAATAAAATTTGTTGTAATTCTAAAGTAAAAATATAAAATGAAAGGAAAGAAACCAAGCGACATGAGCATTGAAGAGCTGTTAAAAATGCAAAAAACGATTCAGACCACAATTACAATTTTGATTCTAGTTGCCATCATATTATTCATTCTTATTGTGCTGCTACTTCTAAAAAAGGGATTTCTAATTTTAATACTATTTCCTTTTGTTTTGGCATTTATTATGATTAACCATTCGAATTCTCTTAAAGAAATTGAACAAGAAATTACTTCAAGAGAACTAGAATAAAGTTCTCCCACTAAATATTAAGTTATAGTTTTAAATTTAATTTTTCTTAACTGAAAGTCTTTCAAAAAAAAATTAAATTTGAGCTCCCAAATAAGCCCTTAATACTATGACTATTCAAAAAAGAACATTTTATTTTTTCTCTTTATTTTTATTCCTTTTCTTCTCACAGCTCAATTACGGTCAAGAACAAAAAAATGCAAAAAAAGAAAGTCGCGGAAGATTATTTAACGATACTACAGCAACAGATAGCGATTATTTAATGGCAATCGAGAAAGCTGGAGAAGTTTTAGAATCTGCGTACAACGACATTGATTTCGCAGGAGATACGCGTCACCTTTTTGGCGACATGAAACGTACCGAAAGCAAACTGGATTTAATCTTAGCCAGTTTAAAAGGAGCCAATCCGAATGTGAGAAACCAACAAATGTACCGAGTTGTGCTTCAGGAAATTCAACAAGAATTGGAAGAACAGAACAAAGCCATCAATGATCGAAATCAAAATCTTGAAAACATCAAGAAACGTGTAATTGATCTTCGAAAAGACAAAACTTTAATTACTCTATTAAAAGATACGATACGCCGTAAGCAATTTAAAAAAGAATTCGGGAACCTTAGAAAAAGATATGTTGCCACGGATAGTCTAATGACTAAAAACCAAACGACGCTAAACAACAAAAAAAGACTAACCGTACAACGAAAAATTGCAGTTTCTAATGCCTTGGCAACCGTTGAAAGCAAATTGGAGAAATCTGGAATCAGCATTTTCAAGAAAGAATATCCTTCTTTATGGCAAATTAGTGATTCTGCCGTAAAGAAAAGGGTAACCCACAACATTAAAGCTAAAATTATAATTGAAGAAAATGTTGCCGCTTACTATCTAAGTTATAAAGCTGGCGGACTTATCACTTTATGCTTTTTTATGGGGCTTTTGTTTTGGTACATTTCCAGAAACATCAAATACCTTAAAACAAATGGCTACGCAGAAAATCTTTTGCTCTTAAATTTCAAATACCTAAACCGCGGTGTCCTGCTTCCTGTTTTGGTTATCGCACTAAATATTGCTGTAGTTACCAATTTATATGCTCCTGCCCTGTTTTTAGAATTAATTCAACTTTCCTTACTTGGCGTTTTAATCTTTCTTTTCAAAAATCAGTGGTCTGGCGTTGCTATGAGAAACTGGCTTTTCTTATTAGGATTATTCTTTGCGCTTTGCTTTTTGGACTTATTTATCACAATCGGATTATTGCAGCGTTTTGCTTTTGTTGCGATCAATATTTTAGGAATCCGCTACGGTTTGGTTCAGATTAAAACACTTAAAGAAGAACTTTATATAAAAGGCTTTTTTAAATGGGCAAGTATCATTTTTATTGGACTAAATATTTTGTCTATTCTTTATAATGTTTTTGGAAGAGTTTCGCTTTCTAATATGTTAAGCTTAACCGCTTTTATATCGCTTACTCAAATTGTTGCTTTAAGTGTACTTCTAAAGATTATTTTGGAAATTATTTTACTTCAAATTTATACAACTAGGGTAAAAAGAGGAATTGAAAAAATGTTTGATTACGAAAGCTTGTCAGACACTTTGAAAAGACCTTTTATCATTGCCATCAGTTATATGTGGCTGATTGTAATTGCTTCTAATTTGAATATATGGGAATCGCTTCGTGCTTCTTTGACAAAACTATTAAGTCACCCGAATACAATCGGAAGCATCACATTTACGCTTGGCAATATCGTTTTATTTTTCATTATTATCTGGGCAGCGCATTTACTGCAAAAATATGTGGCTTATTTCTTTGGCGAAATTGATGATGAAAACGAAGAAAACATCAATAAAAGACAACATTCAAAATTGCTTATCACTAGATTGGTGGTTCTTATAAGCGGTTATTTGCTTGCTGTTGCGGCTTCTGGAATGCCTTTAGACAAGTTGAGTATTCTTTTAGGAGCTTTAGGTGTCGGTGTTGGACTTGGACTTCAAAACATTGTCAATAATTTTGTATCGGGAATTATCTTGATTTTTGACAAACCGATTCAAGTTGGCGATGTGGTTGAAATTAGTTCAGAATCTGGACGCATCAAATCGATGGGATTGCGAACAACTAAAATCAATGCTCCAAACGGTGCCGAAATCATTATTCCGAATGGTAACTTATTGTCTCAAAATATCACGAACTGGACGTATACCGATAATTTTAAGTTAGTAGAAATTACATTTGAAATTAACGGAGAAACCATTCCAGAGGAAATTAATACGATTGTAAATGACACACTTTCTAACCTTCCGTTGGTAAACAATTCAAAAACATCACAAATATACTACAGCTCAATTTCTGATGGAAAATATAAACTTCTAATCAAGTTCTGGTGCAGTATTTACAGAACCGAAGAAACAATAAGTTCCGCAAGGCAAGAGCTTTACGTAAGCTTCAAAAACAAAGGCTTGACATTCTCTAGCTAGAGCACAAAAAAGGCAGTAACGAGTTACTGCCTTTTTTATTGCCCAAAAGATATCTCTGGGAGTAAAAACATTGTTTTTTTTTTCTTACTTTTAAGGTATTGTGTTAAATAATAGCACATTAGCAAAAACACGTATAAACCCGTGTACCCATAATTTTGTTATAAAGTAATTTAGCATTGTAGTAAAACACTATATAAAACTAACATTAACTATTAAATCTTAAAATTATGATGGAAGTCTACTTGGGAACAATTTTATCTTTCGCATTTAACTACCCTCCTGCTGGGTGGGCTGCTTGCAATGGACAAATTATGTCAATTTCTCAAAATTCAGCTCTTTTTGCACTACTTGGAACAACTTACGGGGGCAACGGCGTTTCTACGTTCGGCCTTCCTGATCTAAGAGGAAGAAGTCCTATCCATTTCGGACAAGGGCCTGGCCTAAGTCCTGTCGTAATAGGAGAAAGCGCAGGTACTGAAAATACAACCTTAACAACGGCAAACATGCCTGCTCACGTACATGCTCTAACAGGTGGTACTGCAACAGTTGCTGTAACTGCAACTGCCATAGTTGGAGGAACAATTACTAATGAAACAGATAACGGAAATAACTCTTTTTCTTCTGGTACAGCAACTGCAAACATTTACAGTGAACCAGGTGGAACTGGAACTGCAAAAATTGCTGGTTTAGCTGCAACAGCAACTCTAGGAGGAAACACAGCAATTGCAGGAAGCACTATACCTTTCAGTATACGTGATCCATATCTGGCTGTAAACATGTGTATTGCACTAAATGGAATTTTTCCTTCTAGAAATTAAATCAATTTATTAATAGAGGCAAAAATTGCCTCTATTTTTTAATCTCATTTTATGGATAAGCAAATTAAAATCGGAATTTTAATCCCAAAGTCTCAACAATATCCTTCATTAGATAGAGATTTTATAAGAGGTTTAAAACTTAGCAATCTGAATGTAAAACTTTTTGTAGAAAGTATTGGTATTGGTGCAGACGAGAAGCTAATAATCGATAAAATACAAAAACTTAATTTTCAGGAAGATATTTCAATTATAATTGGTTTTCTTGGACATTGTAATACGTCTGATGTTTATAAATATGCTTCTAATAATAAGATATTATTATTAGTCGCCGATTTGGGAGCAACAATTCCTTATCAATCTGCATATAAGGGCATATATATAAACTCTTTGGGACTAACAGAATCTTGCTATCAGGTGGGCAAATATTTTTCAGATAAAAAATATAAAATAGCAACTTCTACGTCCTTTTATGATTCGGGATATGGGATGCTTCATGCCTTAGAATATGCTTTTAAGGGGCAAAACCATTTTACCGCGCATTACATCACACCTTTTAATCCTAGAGAAAATGAAGCGACACACATGGATCAAACTATAAACACGCAACAACCTAGTGTTGTATTTGCATTTTATAGCGGTTTATATGCTGATGAAAATGCTGATTTCCTTAAACAAAATAGGCTTACTCAAAAGTATCCCTTTTATGTAACGCCATTTTTTATCAATGATAAAATTTTAGCTGAATATAAAAATAATCCTCATGAACTTTATGTAGTAAGTACGTGGATGCAACATGATACTGATGCAACAGATTTTAGTTCAAATTATAAAGAAGTTTATACTGAAAGCCCATCTCTATTTTCAATTTTAGGTTATGAAAACGGTCTGATATTAAAGCATATACTTTTAGATGCTGCTAATTTAAAAACAAGTTCTTTAATTGAGTCCATTCATAGATTAAATATTGACGGTCCCAGAGGTGCTATCCGATTTGATGAGGAAACCAACAGAACACTATTCAATCATTATATATACCAATTACACTTAGATTCTTTTAATACTATAAGCTTTAAAAAAATTGAAACATTGATAAACGATGGGGATTTTATTAAGGCTTTTGCCTCATTAACAAAGCCTGAGCATCTAGGAGGCTGGGATAATGCTTATTTATGTCATTAACTAAATTGTATGTTATGAAAAAAAAATTACTCTTATTTTTTACGTTCTTTTGCTTCTTTAGTTTTCATCAAAATTTAAAAGGACAAACTTTAGGACCTGGAGATATTGCTTTCCTAGGTTTCAATAGTAATCCACTGGATGGTTTTTCTTTTATTGTATTAAAAGATCTAAATGCAGGAACAGTAATTTATTTTACAGAAAGAGGATGGAACGGTACAACTTGGGTATCGGGAAGCACTGAATCACATCTTCAATGGACGGTACCTTCTTTCACACCTGTTGGTACAATTGTTTCAGTAATGGAAACTGCTAATGATATTTTTACAGTAACTGGGACATCAGGTATTGGCCTTGCTCCAGGATTCACTGGGTTTAGTCTCGCTTCTGGTGGTGATCAAATATTGGCTTATCAATCACCAACTGGTCCTCAACCAGCTTCGCCTACTTTTATTGCTGGAATTCATTCCGATTATAATTCTGGAGATTATGATCTTAGTACTACATGGAATGCTACAGGAACAAGCGGAGGTAATTCAAGTGCCATACCAACAGGTTTAGAAAATGGTAAGACTTGTATTTCTTTATTCCCTTATTCTCCAACAGTGGAAGAGCATCCTAATGCAAAATATAATGGAACTTTGACTGGAAATGTAGCTGATTTATTGCTAAGCATAAATAATCCGGCAAACTGGCTTAAAGATGAAACTGATAATACAAATTATCAAATAACAGCCGCGAACTATAATACCCCAAATATAACTTTAGTCGTTACGCCAACAGTAACCACCACTGTACCTGTAACAAATTTTGGAGCAGTTTCGGCCGTGTTAGGAGGTTCAAACGATAATGGCGGAGACACTGGCACTATAAATAGAGGCGTTGTTTGGTCTTTAACAACAAATCCAGTAATAAATGGTCCAGGAGTAACAAACGTATTTGGAACTGCAGGCACTGGTGCTTTTAATATAAATGTACTTTCACTACCTCCAGCAACGACAATATATTATAGAGCCTATGCGCAAAATTCAATTGGAACATCTTATGGAAATACGGTATCTTTTACAACCAATTCCACATTATCTGCGACACAATCTCAAACAATTGCTTGTAATGGCACCAATAACGCAACGGCAACTGTAAACGTTTCAGGAGGAAAAGCACCATATACGTATGAGTGGACCAATGGTTCTACTGCCGCAACAGCAACAGGTTTGGAACCAAACATAACTTATAATGTTTTAATAAAAGATAGTGAACAAACTACGATATCAAAAAATTTTACTATAGTAGAAAATCCAGCAATATTGGGTGGACTTAGCGTTACCAATGTGGCGTGTAACGGAGGAAACAATGGATCTATAGACCTTACCCCTTCAGGAGGCAGCGGATCTTATACATATAATTGGGGAGGTGGAATAACAACACAAGATAGAACTGGTCTAGTAGCAGGGACATATTCTGTCAGTATTACTGACTCTAATAATTGCAGCACAATAATAAATAATATTGTAGTTAGTCAGCCTACAGCTTTAAGCGCAGCAATTGGAGGCGGAAAAACAGACGTATCCTGCAATGGAGGCGCTAATGGCACGGCAACAGTGGCTCCAACTGGAGGTTCTGGAGGTTATACTTATTCTTGGAATACAACACCTGTCCAAACAACTGCTACAGCAACAGGACTCATAGCAGGGACTTATACTGTGACGGTAACTGATGCCAATAATTGCCAGACAACTAGAACTTTTACTATTAACCAGCCTCCATTATTAAACATAGCAACTGGAGGAGGCAAAACAGACGTATCCTGCAATGGAGGCGCTAATGGCACGGCAACAGTAGCTCCAACTGGAGGTGCTGGAAGCTATACTTATTCTTGGAACACAACACCTGTTCAAACCACTGCTACCGTAACAGGTCTTGCTGCAGGCAATTATACGGTAACGGTAACCGATGCCAATAGCTGTCAGGCAACTAGGAGCTTTACCATTAATCAGCCAGCAACAGCTTTAAGCGCTGCATCTGGAGGAGGCAAAACAGACGTATCATGTAATGGAGGCGCTAATGGCACGGCAACAGTAGCTCCAACTGGAGGTGCTGGAAGTTATACTTATTCTTGGAACACAACTCCTGTACAAACAACTGCTACGGCAACAGGTCTTGCTGCAGGCACTTATACAGTAACGGTGACCGATGCCAATAACTGCCAGGCAAACCGAAGCTTTACCATTGACCAGCCAGCAACAGCTTTAAGCCTACTAACTGGAGGAGGCAAAACAGACGTATCCTGCAATGGAGGTGCTAATGGTACGGCAACAGTAGCTCCAACTGGAGGTGCTGGAGGTTACACTTATTCTTGGAACACAACTCCTGTACAAACAACTGCTACTGCAACAGGTCTTGCTGCAGGCACTTATACAGTAACGGTAACCGATGCCAATAGCTGTCAGGCAACTAGAAGCTTTACCATTAACCAGCCAGCAACTGCTTTAAGCTTAATAACTGGAGGAGGCAAAACAGACGTATCCTGCAATGGAGGTGCTAATGGTAATGCAACGGTTGTGCCAACTGGAGGAACTCCAGGTTATACTTATTCTTGGAATACAACACCTGTTCAAACAACTGCTACGGCGACAGGTCTTGCTGCAGGCACTTATACTGTAACGGTAACTGATGCCAATAGCTGTCAGGCAACTAGGAGCTTTACCATTAACCAGCCACCAGCTTTAAACTTATCAATTGGAGGAGGCAAAACAGACGCATCCTGTAATGGGGGCGCTAATGGCACGGCAACAGTTGTGCCGACCGGAGGTGCTGGAGGTTATACCTATTCTTGGAATACAACTCCTGTACAAACAACTGCTACCGCAATGGGTCTTACTGCAGGCACTTATACAGTAACGGTAACCGATTCTAATAGCTGCCAAGCAACTAGAAGTTTTACTATATCTGAACCGCCTGCACTTACGGCAAGCAATGGTGGTCAAACCGATGTTTCTTGCAATGGAGGATCAAATGGTTCAGCTACTGTAACTGTTACTGGAGGAACAGGCACTTATACTTACCAATGGGCTCCTAGCGGAGGAACTGCTGCAACTGCTACCGGACTATCAGCTGGAACTTATATTGTAACAGTAAAGGATGCTAATAATTGCCAGACTTCACAAAGTTTCACCATTAATCAACCACCTATTTTAAGTGCAACACAATCTCAAACAGAAGTTTTATGTAATGGCGGAGCAACAGGAACTGCTACAGTTACAGCATCAGGTGGGGCTGGAAATTATACCTACTTTTGGTCTCCATCGGGAGGAACTGCAGCTACAGCTACTGGGCTAACTGCCGACATATACACATGCGTAATTACGGATGCAAATGGCTGTTCCATTACAAAAACATTTGTTATAGGTCAACCTTCAGTTTTAGGCGCTACTACCTCGCAGACAAATGCAACTTGTTCTGCGGGTGGAGATGCTTCTGTAATACCATTTGGCGGTGTTGGTAATTATAGTTATTTATGGACACCAGGAGGTGCTACCACGCAAAATATTACCAACTTGGCAGCAGGCAATTACAGCTGCCTCATTACAGATGGAAATGGATGTACGGTCACTAAAAACTTTATCATCAATACAACTAATACACTAGTAGCTGCTACTTATCAAGTTAATGTGTTATGCAACGGATCCAACACTGGTTCTGCTTCAGTTATTCCTTCAGGAGCCGCTGGACCGTTTACTTATAGTTGGTCTCCTTCTGGAGGATCTTCTGACACTGCAAACAACCTTAGTGCAGGAAACTATTCTGTAACAATCACTGCCAGCAATGGATGTTCAATTGTCAAAAACTTTACAATCACTGAGCCATCGTCCATTGTAATAACACCAAATCCTCAAACAAATGTGACTTGCAGTGGAGGAAACAATGGTTCTGCAAGTGTTTCAGTAACAGGTGGCACAGGTGCATATTCCTACACTTGGTCTCCTTCTGGCGGAAATGTAGCAACAGCAACCGGACTTTCTGCTGGAACTTATACTGTCACAGTAAAAGACGCTAACTCATGCACCAAAACACAAAGTTTTACTATAACAGAACCTAATGCTCTTAGTGCAACAACATCTCAAACCGATGTTACTTGCAATGGAGGTTCTAACGGAACTGCAACTGTAAACGTTACTGGAGGAACTGGAGCTTATACGTATTCTTGGTCTCCTTCTGGCGGAACTACTGCAACTGCTTCGGGTTTACCAGCAGGAACATATACAGTTACTGTCAAAGATGCCAACCTATGTCAAACTACGGCAAGCGTAACTATTACTGAACCTCCTGTTCTTACAGCAACGGTAGCTAAAACAGACGTTTTATGCAATCAGGCAAATAACGGAACAGCTACTGTAACTCCTTCTGGAGGAACTGGAACTTATACCTATTCTTGGTCGCCATCTGGAGGAACTGCTGCAACAGCTACAGGATTAAGTCCAAACACTTATAGTGTTACTGTGACCGATGCAAACGGATGTTCTGTGACAGAAACGGTTCAAATTACAGAGCCTTCTGCCCTTTCGCTAACAGATTCTCATACCAATGTTTCTTGTAATGGAGGCAATAACGGTACTGCATCTGTAGTGGCAACTGGAGGAACTGGAGCTTATACTTACTCTTGGTCTCCGTCTGGCGGAAGTGCAGCAACAGCAACTGGTCTTACCGCAGGAGTTTATACTGTAACCGTTACAGATGAAAATTCATGTTCTGCAACAAAAGCGATTACCATTACAGAACCAGATGCCTTAACCTTAACTGCAACTCCTTTAGCAGTATCTTGCCATAACGGAAATAACGGGTCGGCTACAGTTAGTGTAACAGGTGGTACAGGTGCTTACTCCTACTCTTGGTCTCCATCTGGAGGAAATGCAGCAACTGCAACTGGTCTTTCAGCTGGAACTTACATTGTAACTGTTACAGATGCTAATTCTTGCTCAGCTTCAGCGACTGTTGAAATAACACAGCCTGCTAATCCTGTTAATTTAAGCACTGCAACTGTATCAGGAATCACTACAACTAGTGCCTCTTTATCTGGTACTGTATCTTCTGACGGAATCAATACTGACAGTGGTTCTTGTTTAACGGAAGTTGGTTTTGTATATGCTCAGCATGCTAACCCTACTACAGCTGATACTAAAATTAATGTCACTGCTGCATTAGGAACATTTACAAACTCTTTATCTGGACTTAGAGGAAATAGAACCTATTATGTTAGAACTTATGCTATAAACAGTAACGGTTTTATTAATTATGGAAATGAAGTAAGTTTTACAACACAAAAATATACTCTTACTATAATCGCAGCAACAGGACATACCAAAGTATATGGCACAACAGATCCAGTATTCAATTACACTGCTTTAGGTTTTGCTAACGGAGATACAAACTCAATACTTACTGGTCTGCTTACAAGAGATGCTGGAGAAAATGTTGGAAAATACAACATTAAGCTGGGAACAATCAATGCTGGGGCAGATTACGTAATTGCCTTTACTGGTGCAGAATTTGAAATTACTAAAGCAAATCAAACAATTACTTGGAATCAGACTTTAGAATTTGGCTGTTCAGACTCTAATAATGTTACCTTAACTGCAACAACTGATAGCGGTCTACCAGTTTCTTACAGCATTGCAAATGCAGCATTGGGAACAATTTCAGGATCAACTTTAAACATTACAGGTTCAGGAAGCTCAACCATTACTGCAACACAAAATGGAGATCAAAATCATAATGCTGCTACAGCCGTTGTTAAACCAATAGAAATAAGCCAATCTGGTCTTGTTATACAGCAATGGGCAAATGTTCTATTCTTTGATAATAGATCAAATAATTTTGTGGCTTGGCAATGGTATAAAAACGGAGCAGCTATTTCTGGAGCAACTAAGCAATATTATAGTGAAATACAGCCTTTAAATGGCACTTATTACGTAATTGCAAAAGACAAAAACGGAAACTCCATTAAATCTTGTCCAATTGAAACAACTGGAACAATTTTCACCAAGAAAATCAAAATTTATCCAAACCCAGTTAAACCTAATGCCGAGTTTACTTTAGAATGTGATTTTAGCGAATCTCAATTAAATGGATCTGAGGTGGTTATTTATGACATTGCAGGGAAATTAGTTCAGACTATTTCAAATGTAAAAGCCAAAAATCAAATTATCGCTCCTTCGCAGACAGCCTTATATATTGTTGTTCTTAAACTGGCTGACGGTCAGTTAAAAACAATCAACTTATTGGTTAAATAAAAATGAGATTTAATTTAAAATTACAAACAATGAAAATTAAAGCCACCATAGCTATACTAGTACTGTTTAGCGTCACGATAAAAGCACAGGAAATTAATTTTAAAATTAACGGCGGTCCGTCTGGAATTCTATACGATAGCAATATCGGAGAAGGTAAACTAAAATTTGGTGGAGGAATAGGTGTTGGATATACCTATTTCTTCAGCAATCACTGGGGAATTTCCACAGGCGTAGATGTTACATACAATCAAAATAGTTTTGAATTAAATAACGGAACTACCATCTCAACTTATGAAGTCGATGACCAAACTTCTGCATTTGAGTATCGGGTCACTCCTACCAACTATAAAGAAGATCAACATTTTATTGGTTTCGCGATTCCGCTTCTTCTTCAATACAGAACATCAATTGCTTCTCAGACACAATTGTACTTTGGATTCGGAGGAAAAATTATGTTCCCAGGAAAACAAACTGTAAAAGCTTCGGCTTCTGAGTTACAGCTGAGCGGTTATTATCCTGATGTAAATCTTTTAGTTGATGATCTGCCTTCTCACGGATTTGGAAAAGTAACCAATTGGCAAGATAAAACAACAGTAAGCTTAGATCCCGCTTTTATGTTAAGTTTTGAAACTGGTCTAACATTTAAACTAGCAGAAAAAACAAAGCTCTATACAGGTTTATACGTTGATTACGGTTTAACTGATTTGGCAAAAGAAACTCCAAATACCAATATTGTGGCTTACAATCCAAACGGACTTGACAATATTCAGGCAAATGGTACAATCGGAAATAGCAGAATCGTTCAAGAAAGCCGTTATCTATCTGCTGGAATCCAACTGAAACTAGGTTTTTCATTAGCTAAAGACAAACCAGAACCTGTACAGGCAAAAGACGAACCAGTTACTCAGACAGAAACAGCTCCAGTTCAGAAAGAGGTTCCTGTACAGCAAAAAGTTGTAGAAGCAGTTCCTGCTAAAAAAGAACTGACTACAGAGGAAAGAAACTATATTGAAAAAGAGCCTCTCGCTTTCCAAGAAATTGGAAATACTAGCGTAACGCCAGAACTTGCTTCAAGATTAGATGAAATTGCAAAAATTCTAAGATCGAACAAAGACACAGATTTGAATATTACTGGATATACTTGTGATATAGGAACTGAACAGCGCAATCTTGAAATTGGAATGAAGAGAGCGCAGGCAGTTGCAGATTATTTGCAGAATAAAGGAATAGAATCAAACCGCATGCATTTATTCTCACAAGGAGAAAGAGAACCTTTAGTTCCAAACACTCCAGCAGAAAACAAACCGCAAAACAGAAGAGTTTCACTTACTCTGATAGACGCAAAATAATTTTTTTAATTCTACAATTCTATAAAGCATGATAAAGAGCTTAGTTCTCTTTCTCATGCTTTTTTCTTTTTTCAACAATTCAAGTTTTATAAAAATCGCAATTAATAAAGATTCGATTATCAAGGTTAACATATACAAACAAATATAAAACAGTATGATTAGAATCATGTTTTGAAAAAAATGATGATAATATATTTACCCTATTAAAAATTATGTATTTAAATATATTTTAAAAACAGGTTTAAAAGATAAATAGCATCAGCTTTCATATAGCTACATAGCAGAAAATTCAAAATTAACATGAACAAGAACTTTTTAATACAGGAAATAATCCGATTGAAAAAAGAAAAAAATGTTATTATTCTGGCTCATTATTATCAAGATGAGGATATTCAGAATATAGCAGATTTTATTGGAGACAGTCTGGAACTGGCAAAAAAAGCTCAAAATACAAATGCTGATATTATAGTTTTTGCTGGAGTTCATTTTATGGCAGAAACCGCAAAAATTTTAAACCCAAATAAAAAAGTAGTATTGCCTGATTGGAATGCGGGTTGTTCCTTGGCCGATGGCTGTCCGCCTGAGGATTTCAAATTATTCAAAGAACAGCATCCAGACCATATTGTAGTCACTTACATTAATTGCTCTGCCCAAATAAAAGCTATGAGCGATTTGGTCTGTACGTCGGCAAATGCCAAAAAGATAATCGAGTCTATACCAGCAGAACAAAAAATCATATTTGCTCCAGATGAAAACTTGGGCAGATATCTACAAAAAGAAACCAAACGCGAACTGGTCTTATGGAAAGGCTCTTGTGTTGTGCATGAAGCCTTTTCATTAGACAAACTAATTGAAATATATAACAAAAATCCAACTGCAAAAATTGCAGCACACCCTGAATCTGAAGAGCATATTTTAAAAGCAGCACATTACATCGGCTCAACTTCGGGAATTATTAATTTCATTAAAACGGATCCTGCTGCCGTTTTCATTGTGGCCACAGAAGCCGGTATCCTGCATGAACTTACAAAAGCTGTACCTGATAAAACGCTGATTCCGGCTCCTACCACAGATGACAATAGCTGTGCCTGCAGTGAATGTGCTTTCATGAAAATGAATACACTCGAAAAATTGTATTTGTGCCTTAAAAATGAAAGGCCAGAAATGCTAATTAAAGATGAACTGAGAATACAAGCGCTAAAGCCTATTGAAAGGATGCTTGAACTATCATAAAAAAATGCAACAACTCTAAATCAAAGTAACATGCTTAAAACAGATATACTTATCGTAGGTTCTGGTATTTCGGGATTATTTTTTGCAACGAAAATCGCAAAAAAACGGCCAGATTTATCAATTGTTATAATGACGAAAGAAACAGCTAAAAACACCAATACAAGACTGGCACAAGGCGGTATTGCAGTGGTGACTGATCTCATAAAAGATAGTTTTAACAAACATATACATGATACGCTTCGTTCAGGTGGAGGGCTGTGCGATAAAGAAGTGGTTAATATGGTTATTAAACAAGCTCCAGAAAGACTTAAGGAATTAATTGAAATTGGGGCATGTTTTGATAAAAACGAAAAAGGCCAATGGGATTTAGGTTTAGAAGGTGGGCATTCACAACATAGAATATTACACCATAAAGATAGCTCCGGACAAGAAATCGAGCAGAAACTGCTCAAAATGATCAAGAAAATGCCCAATATTGAACTCTTAGAAAATCATATGGTCATTGACTTAAATACCGAAACAAAAAAAGCTAAAACTACTTGTACCGGAGCTTTTTTCTTTGAAAAAAAACACAACCGAATTAAATACATTAGAGCCAGAACAATCGTTTTAAGTACGGGCGGATGCGGACAGCTTTTTGAAAATACAACAAATCCGAAAATAGCAACAGGAGACGGATTGGCAATCGCAGCACGTGCAGGAGCAGAAATTGTCGATATGCAGTATATTCAGTTTCATCCAACAGCTTTGTTTACAGAAAAAGAGAATCCGTTATTCTTAATTTCTGAGGCCGTTAGAGGCTTTGGTGCTCATATAGTAAACGACGAAGGAAAAAGATTCTTGTTTAAATATGATATTAAAGGCGAATTGTCTACACGCGATATGGTCTCAAATGCCATAAGCAAAGAACTTCAATTGAGTGGCAAAAATTATGTTTACTTAGACTGCAGGCATTTAGATCCGAAAGCTTTTGCAAATCAATTTCCTGTCATCACAGCACATTGCAATGAACTAGGAATCTATCCTGAAAAAGATTTAATCCCAGTTGTTCCTGCTGCACATTATCAATGTGGCGGCATCAAAGTCGATCAAAACGGAGTTACATCAATTAAAAATCTTTACGCTATTGGGGAATGTGCGAGAACAGGACTTCATGGTAAAAATCGTCTGGCATCCAACTCACTCCTCGAAGCTGTAGTATATGCACACCAAGCTTCGGAAAATGTTGATAAAACTATAGCTGAGTTTATTTATTCATCCAAAATATTGATTCCCAAGTTTCCAAAAGCACATAATGTAGATGATTATCTTGCTTTTGAAATACTTAAAAAAGAATTGCAAAAATGGGTCACTTCGTTTTATACGAGTGAAGAACGCGATGCCGATTTTGCTTTTGCAAAAATAAAAGAGCTTCATAATTATGCTGTTTCGCTTACAAAATCACACGAAATCACGATTCCGTTTATCGAATTTTCAAATATGATAGCTGCTTCACTATTGATTATTAAACAATGTAAAGCAACTACAGACAAACAAATGTGCTGAAACCAGAATTAATCCATACACCCCTACCATTATGAAACTAACAAGTAAAACCACAGTTGGCGAAATCGTAGCAGATGATTTCAAAACAGTAGCCATTTTTACAAAATTCCATATTGATTTTTGCTGCAAAGGGCATCGAACTATCGAAGAAGTCTGCAGAAAAAGAGATATTGAAGAAAATGTTCTTATTGACCATATTGAAAAAGCAAGAAACAGTTCTGCCAATCAGTCTTTTGATTATAAAAATTGGCCTGCAGACATGATTGCAGATTATATTACCAAAACTCACCATAGATATGTTGCAGAAAAAGCTCCTGTTATTCTAGAATATTTAGATAAATTATGCGGTGTTCACGGTGCGATTCATCCTGAGCTTCATGAAATCCATACTATTTTTTCAAAATCGTTTTTGGACTTGACGGCTCATATGAAAAGAGAAGAGTTGGTTGTTTTTCCTTTTATTAAAAAAATGAAAACCGCATACAGTAAAGGTACAAAACTGGAAACACCGCCTTTTTTATCTATTGAAACTCCAATCGTAACCTTAAAAGATGATCATATTACAGAAGGACAACGCTTTAGAAGAATTGCGGCCTTAACTAATAATTATACACCACCCGTGGATTCATGCAGCACCTATAAAGTAGCTTTTCTCATGCTGGAAGAATTTGACAAAGATTTAAAGAAGCATATTCATCTGGAAAACAATATTCTGTTTCCAAAAGCCATTGAGCTTGAAAAAACATTTGAAAAAGTGTCTTAAATAAAATCAGAACCATGGAAAAATATGTAATCAAACGCAACGGAGATTATAAGCCATTTGAAGCTTATAAAATTCAGGATGCCATTCAAAAAGCCTTTCAGAGCGTCAATCAGCCTGTAGACAAAAGAATTTTTAAAACCGTTCTTTCTGGTCTAGAAGCAAAGTATTCATGGCCTGTTGAAGAAATTCAGGACATTATTGAAAGAGTACTTTTTGAAAATGGCTATTTCCAAACCATGCGTTCGTTTATTATTTATCGTCATACAAGAAAATTACAGCGAGAACATATTAATGGTTTAAATGATGACACAACTTATATAGACAGTACGCAAACTGTTGAAGAATACATCAACCAGTCAGATTGGCGAATTAATGCTAATGCGAATATTTCGTATTCAAACGCGGGACTAGTCAGTAATACCGCCGGAAAAGTAATCGCCAATTACTGGTTAGATAAAATATATAATAAAGAAGAAGGTTCTGCTCATAGGAATGGCGACATACACATCCATGATTTGGATTGTCTTACTGGATACTGCGCTGGTTGGAGCTTACGTGTGCTGTTAAATGAAGGTTTTAACGGCGTTCGTGGCCGTGTCGAGAGCAGACCTCCTTCTCATTTTAGAGAAGCCTTAGGACAAATGGCCAATTTCTTGGGCATACTGCAAAGCGAATGGGCTGGTGCTCAAGCTTTCAGTTCTTTTGACACCTATTTGGCTCCTTATGTTTTTAAAGATCAGCTTTCTTATGAAGAAGTGCTAAAAGGAATTAGAAGTTTTGTTTACAATCTAAATGTGCCAGCACGTTGGGGACAGTCGCCTTTTACAAACATCACTTTAGATTGGAATGTTCCTGAAGATTTAAAAGAACAGATTCCGACAATAAATGACGAACATTTATTTTTGAATGTTACTAATGAAAAGCTAATTGAAGAAGCTAAAAAAAGAGGCGTTTCAAAATTGATAGATTTAAAATATGCTAATTTTCAAAATGAAATGAATCTCATTAATAAAGCATATTACACCATTATGACTGAAGGTGATGCAAATGGCCAGCCGTTTACGTTCCCTATTCCGACAGTAAATATTACCGAAGATTTTGATTGGAACGGAGAAAATGTTGATTTGCTTTTTGAAAACACAGCTAAAATTGGTTCATCTTATTTCCAGAATTTTATTGGAAGCCAATATCTTTTGGATGAAAATGGTAATCGCATAGAAAATCCAGACGCTTATAAACCAAATGCCGTTCGCAGTATGTGCTGCCGATTACAGCTCGATTTAAGAGAATTGCTAAAACGCGGAAATGGTCTTTTTGGAAGTGCCGAAATGACGGGAAGCATTGGTGTAGTAACCATAAATATGGCACGTCTAGGTTATCTGCACAAAGGAAACATCATTACTTTATTTGAACATTTGGATGAATTGCTTCAAATAGCAAAATCGACTTTAGAGAAAAAAAGAATGTTTATTCAGCAGATGTACGACTGCGGACTTTATCCATACACACAGCGCTATTTGAAACATTTTAGAAATCACTTTTCTACAATTGGCGTAAACGGAATGAACGAAATGGTGCTAAATTTTTCTGAAGGGAAACATAATATAACAGAAAACTCAGGAATTCATTTTGCAACTGAAATTCTAGATCATATCCGACTGCGAATGAAAGAATTTCAGGAAGAAACAGGCAATCTCTACAATTTGGAAGCAACTCCGGCTGAAGGAACCACGTATCGTTTTGCAAAAGAAGATAAAAAACGTTTTCCAGAGATTCTTCAGGCAGGGCAAAATGAAAACATATACTATACAAATAGTTCCCAAATTCCTGTTGATCATACCGACGATCCTTTTGAAGCGCTATTGCTTCAAGATGAATTGCAATGCAAATATACTGGCGGTACAGTTTTGCATCTTTATATGAGAGAAAAAATAAGCAGTCCCGAAGCCTGTAAAAACTTCGTGAAAAAAGTTTTAACCAGCTTTAAACTGCCTTATATAACCGTAACACCAATTTTCAGCATCTGCCCTATTCATGGCTATCTAAACGGAGAACATGAATATTGCCCAAAATGCGACGAAATTTTACTCAATAAAAACAATCAAAAACACTTGGCTTATGAAAACGAAAACGCATAAAATTCTAGAAGATAACAAATCACAAAGAAGCAAATGTTTGGTTTATACCCGTGTAATGGGATATCACAGGCCTGTAGAAAGTTTTAATATTGGAAAAAAAGGTGAACACCAACAGCGTACACATTTCGAAGAAACTATTATCTAATAAAGCAGTATTTAGCCTCACACCTTTTACTTTATTAGATTATCCGCATAAAACAGCCTGCATTGTGTGGTTTGCGGGCTGTAACATGCAGTGTTTATACTGCTACAATCCTGATATTGTTCTGGGAAAAGGAAAAATAAATTTTAATGAAGTTCTAACTTTCCTCAAAACGCGAAAAGGATTGCTAGATGGAGTGGTTTTAAGCGGTGGCGAATGTACTTTACACAAAAAAATAATTGATTTTATAAAAGAAATCAAGGCAATGGGATTTGCGGTTAAAATTGATACCAACGGTTCCAACCCAAAAATATTGAATAGCCTGATTCGTGATCAATTAATTGATTATGTCGCGTTAGATTATAAAAGTCTTCCTCATACCTTTAAAAAACTAACGCAATCAGGCTTATTTTCTGAATTTCAAGCAACTCTTTCTCTTTTGATTCAATCTAATATTCCGTTTGAAGTTCGTACTACTTTTCATTCTTCTTTAATTACAGAAAGTGATTTTATTCAAATGATCAAATATCTTGAAAGTCAAAATTTTGAAGGCAATTATTATGTGCAACACTTTATGAATAATGTGCCAACACTTTCAAAGCTAGACCATTCGACTAAAGAAATACAACTTAAAGACTTCTCTACTCCAAAAATAAAAATTATTTTTAGAGAGTAATATATACAAGTCTTAATCTGTACAATAGCAAAAAAATGGCAATCATTATTTCATCTATTACTTTAATAAAGCTTAAATGTTAACTATTGGACTTCATTTGAAGGATTTGAAGTTTCAAGCCATAAAATACCAATTGAGATTTAGTACATTTGATTTGATCGGATTAAGACATCATGCCGACAAGTATTGGTCCAAAAGCAGTCAATAATATATTGGCTAATGCATACGGAATCGTATAGCCTAAAACTGGAAACTTGCTTCCTGATGCATCTTGAACCGCTTTTAATCCTATTGTTGAGGTGCCTGCGCCGGTTTGTGCGCCAAGTAAAATTATTGGATTTATTTTTAATATATACTTTCCAAAATACAGTCCGATGATATGAGGAATTAAAGCAACAGCAACACCAGCAAGCAAAATACCAAAACCAGTTTCTTTAAGACCCGAAATAAAACTTGGACCAGCAGCGAGGCCAACAAGTCCGATAAACGTTGCGAGACCAACGTTGTCAAAAATCCACAAGGCGGGCTCTGGAATTCTGCCAAAAACAGGAGTTCTTGAATGCAACCAGCCAAAAATAAGTCCCATTACCAATGCACCACCGCTTGTCGTTAAAGTTACTGAAACTCCAAATAATGTTACCGAAAGCAAACCTAAAAGTCCACCTAGGACAATACCCAAACCAACAAAAATGATATCTGTCTCTGGACTTAAACGATCCAGATAGCCTATTTCTTTCGCTGCTTCTTCCAGTTTTGCAGGTCTGCCAGAAAGATTCAAAATATCGCCTCTATTTAAAACCGTCTTTGATTCAAGTGGTATTTCATGATTTTCTCTCGTTATTTTGTTTAGCATTAGCCCGTGATAAAAACTGCTTTTTCGAAGAGACTTTACTGTCATTCCTTCAATTGCTTTATTGGTGATTGTGACATCTAAATGTGCAAGCGGGAAATTCAACAATTCTTCATCCAAGACTTCTGGTCCAATAGAAAAGAGACTGTCTAAAATGATTCCGTGTTGTGCCATTATAACCATCACATCATCTTTATGAATTATGGTATCAGGTTTGGGATCTAGCAATTGATTTCTATGGCGTACCCTCTGAATAACGATATTCTTGTTGGATATTAATCTTTCAAACTCGCTTATACTGATTCCAATCCATTTCTCATTGGTTATTCTATAGGCCCGAATAATCCATCTCTGATAGGCGCTTTTCATTCCTGGACCATATTCCTGTTCACTTTCTCCAGAGATACTTTCAGCCAGTTTGTCACTTTCTTTAACTAAGTCAATACCAAGCAATTTTGGGGCAATTGCAGTCAGGAAAAAAACAAAAGAAGCTGCACCTACCAAATAAGTTACAGAATAGGCTACCGGAATATTATTGATTAATCTGCTTTTTTCTGCATCATCAAGATTTAAATGACTGATGGCATCTGAAGCAGTACCAATCACAGTTGATTCAGAAAAGGCACCTGCTAATAATCCAGCGGCGGTTCCAATGTCATAACCTAAAAGAATAGAAACAGAATAGGCAACTATTAGGCATGCTAAACAAATTACCAAAGTGAGTAATAATTGCGGAAATGCATTCTTTTTAAAACCTTGAAAAAATTGAGGGCCAACTTTATATCCCGTTGAAAACAGGAAAAAATCAAAGAAAATGGTTTTTACAATACCAGGAATTTTAATATCCAGCTGACCAATTAGAACACCAGCGAATAAGGTTCCTAATACTACACCAATTTTAAATGTCCCAATTTTAATGCGCCCGATTAAGAATCCAAGAGCCAAGCATAAAAAAAGTGCCAGTTCAGGATGTTCTCTAAGTATAGCTGTTACCATATTGCATTTTTTTTTAGATAAATTTAATCAAAAAACACAAGTAACTAACTACATTTCAATTATTTAAAAACAATTATTTTAAATCACATTATATAAACAGAAAATAACGTTGATAAATGTAAATAACTAGGCACTTTCTACAACAAGCGACTAAAACAAAATTAAAAATAATCCGAATCCAGCATCCAAGTTATTCCATCATCTTCATGAAACATCGGACAAAGAATTATTTTTTCTCTCCGTTCTCATTAATAAGGTACCAATCTGTAGCAGTATCAACAATTAGATCAAGAAATTTCTTTTCCTCTTCTGCTTGAGCAGAAATCAAATCATCATCCTCAACTCCTTCACCCAATAAAATGCTATCTTCTATAGAGAATTTTATGTAGTCTGCTAAATGCTGATTCTCAGACAACTCAGCCAAATAATCAAATTTAAAAGAAATATCTCCCGAACTTCTCATATCCCAGTTCGTTTCGACAATCGATCCGATATTAAGCTCTCTCCAATACAATTCGAATTTCTTCATTATTTATCTTTAAATTATGAGTCTTTACTTCAAACAAATATAGACATATGAATTTCTTATTTATGATACGTTTCGAAACATTTCTGTATTTAAAACTAAAAAAAAATCAACTAAAATTTGCATATATGACCAATCGGTCATATATTTACATCATTAAATACAATCTATCATGACAAAAGGTGAAGAAACCAGACAATTTATTATAGAAAAAGCCGCTCCTATTTTCAATACAAAAGGAATTGCAGCTACTTCTATGAGCGATATTATGGAAGCGACTAAATTGTCTAAAGGAAGTATGTATGTTCATTTTGAAAACAAAGATGTTTTGGCCTGCGCTGCTGTAGATCATAACATGAAAATATTAAGCTCTAAACTAGAAGCAGCACTTAGGGACGGAAAAAGTGCTAAAGAGCAACTTTTTGCTTACATTGATTTTTTTAGTAATCCGATAAATCCACCAGTAATTGGCGGATGTCCTTTACTAAACTTTGGGACAGAAGCCGATGACACGAATCCGATTGTAAAAGAAAAAGTAAATAATGCCATTAAACGTGGCCAGCAGCTTCTAACTGCGATTATAGAAAAAGGAATAGCAGACAAAGAATTTATTCCTGACTGGAATGCTTCAGAATTTGCCACTGCCCTTTTTGCTATGCTTGAAGGAGGGCATTTGATGTCAAGAATGTCTGGCAACAATAACAATATGAATGCGATAGAAAAAACGCTTAAAAAAATTATATCTGAAAAATTGATATAATTTTTTTTACTATAAAAATGACCGATTGGTCATATTTTGAATCAAATATTAATTATAAAAACAAATACCATGTCAAAAACAATTTTAATTACAGGAGCTTCAAAAGGATTTGGAAGAGCTTGGACAGAAGCTTTTTTAGCTAAAGGATACAACGTAGCGGCAACAGCAAGAAATCTAGAAACGTTAAACGATCTAAAAGAAAAATACGGAAGCACTATTTTACCTTTAAAATTAGATGTCAACAATCGTCAAGAATCTCTAGAAGTGATTCAGAAAGTAAAACAGCATTTTGGAAGAATTGACGTTTTAATCAACAATGCTGGTTATGCGCTTACAGGAGCTGTTGAAGAGGCAAGCGAACAAGAGGCGAGAGAGCAGTTTGAAACCAATTTCTTTGGAACTTTGTGGTTAACACAAGCCGTTATTCCAATTATGAGAGAACAAAAAAGCGGTCACATTATTCAAGTTTCATCAATTTTAGGATTAGCAACTTTGCCAACAGGAATGGGACTTTACAGCGCTTCTAAATTTGCTATAGAAGGTTTAAGCGAAACATTAGCATCGGAAGTAAAACAATTTGGAATCAATGTGACTTTATTGGAACCAAACGGATATGAATCTAATATTTGGCATACTGGAATTACCAGCAAAAGTTTACCATATTATGACGAAATCAAAAAAGCTTTAGCTGAAAGAGAAAACATATTTGGAAAAGTACAAGCAACAGCACCAGCAGTGGTGAACTTGGTAGAAAACGAAAATCCTCCTTTAAGATTATTGCTTGGAAAAGTTGCGTTCCCATTTGTAAAACAAAGCTACGAACAAAGATTGGAAAGCTGGGAAAAATGGAATGATGTTTCAGTTGAAGCTCACGGTTAATTAATCGGTGCTCTAACTAAAAAGATTCCTTCAAAACAAAGTTATCATTCGGTAGGGATGTTTGGTCGGCCAAATTTACGTTCCGTAGGAACGTTTTATGTCCATTATTATTGAGAATTATATCCAAAAACCAAACGTTCTTACGGAACGTGAAATAATGACGAAAACATAATTTCTACCAATGAAATGTTCCTACGGAACATACTATTTACAAAAAAACGGGATTGTTTGCTCAAACAATCCCGTTTTTTCTTTAATAGAAATCTTTAATCTTTAATTTTTAATTTTTAATTTTTAATTTTCTTACTCTTCCTACCTTTCTTCCACCAAATAATAAATCCAGTTATAGGCAAAGAAGCGCCAATCAAACTTACCAAACTCCAGATTATTTTTCCTGCAAGTCCAAAGAAAATTCCTGTATGAAGATCGTAATTACTTGCTTCATAAACATCAGCAGCATTATTGTCTTTGTATAATTTGGTTCTGAGCATCTTCCCTGTTTTTCCATCAAAGAAAATAGTGTTCTGTTTTCTTGCCCAATCATTCGGATATGTCATTCTTAATCGAAGTTCTCCCGTTTTTCTGACTGAAAATGAAACTGAAGTTGCGCCTGGATATTTCGCATTTGCATTTTCGTAAATATTGTTATAACGAACAGGAATTGTAGTCGAATCTATTTTGGCATTAGAAACCACTTCATCTCCTTTTCTAAGTTTGCTTCCTGTTACCAGACTAACTCCTTTTTTGACAGCATCGTACTTAAAATATGTTCCAGAAAACGCAATTAAAAGCAAAAAAATAGAAGCATAAAATCCTAAAACCTGATGCAAATCAAAATTGATTCTTTTAAAAGAACCGCTCCATTTTATTTTTAAAGATTGTTTAAGCTGACGTCTCTTTTTTGGAAACCATAAAATTAATCCCGTTATGAGCATAATGATAAAAATCACAACCGACCAGCCTTGAATAAACTCGCCAACTTCTCCCAATAATAAAGTACGATGTATTTCTAGTACCGTATTCAGCCAATCTGCTCCCTGCTGATTGATTAAAGTTCCATTGTACGGGTTGAAATAATAGGTCTTTTTCTTTTTGGTAGAAATTTGAACTGCCGCATTAGGTTCTGCTTTATTTATTTTTAAAGCCGTTATTTTCTGTTTAGGTTCTAGATGTTCATAGTTTTCTATTATAGTTTTTAAACCTATAAAAGGCTTATTTTGAGCAGGAACATGCAGATATTCCTTGTTTGTAAAATCACGAATTTCTTCTTCAAAAACATAAAGAAAACCCGTAATGCTCACTACAAAAACAATGAGGCCCGATGCTAAACCGAGCCACAAATGTATTTGTCTGATAGTCTTTTTAAAACCTTTGGTCATACTGTGCAATAAAATCCAAATGTAGAAATATCATTTTAAATGACGAATTGTATTCTTAGAATTTAAATGTAATATTTCCCGTAATTCTCGTTGGGTTTTGAGCCGCTAAACGATATGACCAATATTTTTCGTTGGTAAGATTGTCTACTTTTAACCCTAATCTAAATTTTGGTCTGTCATAAAATACAGAAGCATCTAAAACGGTGTAAGAAGGAATCGTAAATTTAAATGTTGAAGTGTTAGTTTGATAATACTCACTTCCGTAAATTCCTCCAACACCAAATCCAAGTCCAGAAGCTGCTCCTTCTGTCAATCTATAACTTGCCCAAAGATTGGCAGTTGTTGGAGAACCAGCTGTTGTTGGTCGTAAACCATTTATACTTGGATTGGCTTTTGTGTATTTACTGTCATTATACGTATAACCTGCCACGATGTTTAAACCTTTAATCGGATTGGCAATCAACTCAGCTTCAAAACCTTTACTCAATTGAGTTCCGTCCTGAATCTGAAAGTTTACATGGTCTGGATCATCGCGAGTAATATTCGTCACTTTTATGTCATAATAACTAAACGTCGCACTGATTTTATTAAAGTCAAGTTTAATTCCACCTTCCAACTGATTGGCCTGATTTGGCTTGAAAGTATTTCCATAAAAATCAGATCCGCCAACATTGTTGAAACCGTTCATGTAATTTCCAAAAACAGAAACCTTCTCTTTTATCACTTGATAAACTGCTCCAAATCTAGGAGAAAATGCTGTCTGATTGTAATTTCCAGCAATAGAATCGCGACTTGGATAATACACACCTTTATTGATATAACGATCAGCTCTAACACCACCCATAACCAATAATCTATCAGTAACATTCAATACATCAGAAACATAAGCGCTATATGTTCTTTCGTTATTCGATACCATATTAGTATAGGTTGCATTTGCAAATAAAGGCTCAATTTTATTTATAGTAAAATTATTGTAAGCATCGCCAGGTTTTCTAAAATTAAGTGCTGGCATATTTACTGTTGCATCATTACGTGTGGCGCGAAGACTGTAAAAATCTAATCCAGCCACTACTCTATTACGCAGTTTTCCAATTTTAAAATCTCCGTTAAAATTCTGCTGAATATCAGTTCCATAATAAGGATAGTCCTGATTGGTAACTTGCTGTCTCAAAGTTTCATTGCTCAACATAGTCAGTGCTACAACATAACCTTCAGATGAAGACCTTGTACGCGAAACAATAGTTTGTGAAGTCCATTCATCTGAAATTTTATATTTCAACTGCGCAAAAATATTGTATTGCTGCCCCATATAATTTACCGTATTATTAGCAAATGAAAGTTTGTACGGAATTCCCAATTCTTCTACACTATGAGCCGTGGCATCTGCTTTTGTATAAGGCGTCAATCGAGTTGGCGATGTTGCTTTTGAAGCACTAAATTCGGCATCAATTAATAAAGTCAATCTATCGTTTACCTCATAAGAAAAACTTGGTGCAATAAAAAAGCTTTTATTAAAACCTGCATCCTGAAAACTTCTTTCACTATGTAAAGCTGTATTGATTCTGAAAAGAGCCGTTTTCTCTTCATTTAAAGGTGTGTTGATATCTGCTGTTAGACGATTCAAATCCCAATCACCTGCCGAAAAAGAAACTTCCCCTTTAAAAAAATTAAAAGGCTTTTTGGTTACTCTGTTAAACAATCCCCCAAAAGAAGAAATAGTACTTCCAAATAAAGTAGCCGATGGGCCTTTTATTACTTCTATACGCTCTAAATTTGACGGATCAATCGAGTTAAAAGTAAAACTTCCAACACCGTTTCTTACCAATTGCGGTGTCGCAAAACCTCTAGAAATATTAGTCGTTCTTCCCTGATTTCTCACTTCGGCAATACCTGCACCCGGAACATTTTTAAAAGCACTATTATAATCCGTTATAACCTGCTCTTTCATCAATTCCTTGCTCACAATAGTATAAACCTGCGGGTTTTCCATGTTCTTCAGTTTCATTTTAGAAACCTCTTCACTTTCTTTTCTCGCAAATCGGTTTCCTCCAGAACTTACAATTACTTCTTCTAATTTTTGAGAAGTATAAGTCAGTTCAAAATCTAGCGTAACTTCTGTATTGTTTTGATCAACAATAACCGAAGCTGGAGAAGATTCATAACCATTTAATTTTATTTCAACCAAATATGTTCCGAAAGGAATATTTTTAAATTGATAAATCCCATCAGAATCAGTTGTAGTGGTTTTATTTAATTCTGAAATTTTAACAGTTGCACCTTGTAAATAATTTCCGTCTTTAACGACAGCCTTACCCGAAATTGTACCAACAGTTGATTGAGAAAAAGCCTTTTCTGATCCTATAAAAATGATCAAAAAAACCACAAACACTTGACATAAAATATTGTCTTTAAGTGTTTTGAAAAATGTTTTCATATAAAATCCGTAATTTATTCTTATTTAGACTGGTTACAAATATATAAACGAGAACTGACTTCTTGGCTAAAGATTAAAACTTTCTTAAAAAAAAATTAAAAACACCAAAATAAAGGCTGAACAGAATCTGATTTCTATTAATGCGATATAACTCAAAATCAATTTCCTTACTTATTTTATGCTTTAATTTTCAGTTATTTAAAAGTTAATCAATACGTTTCATCCAAAAAAGAGGTTGCATAAGCCGTTATTCTTTTTTATTTTTATGAAATCTGATGAAACCCTAATCATTTGATGTAAAGTTTTTAAAAACAAGAAAAAATTAAAATGAGCAACGACAAAAAACTAAAAGCTGTCGCTTTCGGAGAAGTACTTTGGGATATTTTTGGCAATGAAAAAAAAATTGGAGGAGCACCTTTAAATGTGGCGCTTCGCATGAAAGCTCTTGGCGTTGAATCAAATATGATTAGCTGTGTAGGAAATGATGTAGATGGAGAAGCAATTATAAACGAAGTCAACAAACTAGGCTTGGATACCAGCACTATTCTCAAATCTGACGATTTCCCAACAGGATTGGTGAACGTAACATTAGACGAAAGTAAATCGGCTACTTATGAAATTATTTATCCTTCTGCTTGGGACAAAATTGTTCTAAATGAAGAAGCGAGAGAATTAGTAGTAAACTCAGATGTTTTAATTTACGGAAGTTTGGTCTGCAGAGATCAAGTTTCTCGAGAAGCTTTAGACGAGTTGCTTCACACCCACACTTACAAAGTTTTTGATGTTAATCTTCGAAAACCACATTATGATTACGAAACTTTGCAACATCTAATGCAGTCTGCCAATTTCATCAAATTTAATGATGAAGAAATTATGGAAATTAGTGCCGCTTTTAATTCTCCTTATAAAACTTTAGAAGAGAACATGAACTTCATTTGTTCTTTGAGCAATGCTACTGCGATTTGCGTGACAAGAGGGAAAGATGGCGCTTTATTATTGTGGGATAAACATCTTTACGAAAATGAGGGTTATACCGTAAAAGTTGAGGATACTGTCGGTGCAGGAGATTCTTTCTTAGGTGCTTTAGTCACTTCACTTTTAAACGGAAAAGAACCACAAGCTGCTCTAAATTTTGCCTGTGCAACTGGTGCCTTAGTCGCTGGATCGGCTGGCGGAAATCCTAAAATTTCAATATTTGATATTGAAAATTTAATTAATAAAAATTAAAAGAAAATTGCAAAGCCTGGTATATTATAAACATCAGGCTTTTTTTATAGTTAAAACATTACCTTCAATCATCAAACATGGGAACTATGTAAATTTAAAATGGAATTATTTCTTCCTAATCAATATGGGCGCAGTAAATTGTGTTTTCAAATAATTTAAGGAAGAATGATGAAAAAATTACGAATTTCACTTATCAATATTCACGGACTCTTGAAAGGTTCTGGTCTAGAGATTGGGCGAGATGCAGACAACGGAGGCCAGACCAAATACATATACGAATTAGCCGAATTTTTATCGCTGCATGAAGATGTAGAACACGTTCATCTTTTTACCAGATTAATAGATGATCCTGCCCTTTCGCCTGAATACGCAGTGCCTGTCGAAATTATCAATGATAAATTAGACATTAGAAGAATTCCGTTTTTAGGAAAGAAGTACAAACCCAAAGAACAGCTTTGGGAGGGTCTTGATCTTTTTGTAAATGGCGCGATGCAGCATATCAAACAGCACAATATTTTCCCAGATTGGATTCACTCGCATTATGCAGATGCCGGTTATGCGGCAGCCGAATTATCAGCCGTTTTAAATATTCCTTTTGCCCATACGGGACATTCTTTAGGATTCTACAAAAAGAAAAAACTAGTTGAAAGTGGTGAAACAGAAGAAGAGCTAGAGAAAAAATTTAAGTTTAAAGCCAGAATTGCGGCTGAAGAGAGAACCTTAGAACTTGCAGAATTCATCGTTACTTCTACCGAACAGGAAATTGAAACCTACAAAGCCTACAAAAATTTTGAACTAGGAAAATACCACGCTATTTCTCCAGGAATCGATACCCGAAAATTTGTTCCTTATTATTATCAGGAAAACGATTCTGATAAACATATGGAAGAAGCACAGCGAAAATACTGGGTTGCCGAATCCATTTCTAAATTTCTTACCAATCCACACAAGCCTATTATTCTGGCACTTTCGAGGCCTGACCGCCATAAAAACTTGAACACTTTAATTGAAGTTTACGGAAAAGATAAAGAGCTACAAAGCATTGCTAATCTTGTCATTTTTGCTGGTATACGAAAAGATATAGCCAAAATGCCTGAATCTGAAAAAAATGTTCTGACCGATTTGCTTCTTTTAATGGATAAATACGATTTGTACGGAAAAATGGCTATTCCGAAAAAACATGACGTTGAAAATGAAGTTTCGATTATCTATCGCTATGCTGCCGAAAAAAGAGGTGTTTTTGTCAATTTAGCTTTGCATGAAAATTTTGGCTTAACCGTTATAGAGTCCGCTAGTTCTGGACTTCCTGTTGTGGTGACCAAAAACGGCGGACCTTCAGAAATTATTCCAGTTTGCCAAAATGGAGAATTAGTCAATCCTCAGGAAGAAAGCCAGATTAAAAAAGCCCTTTTAAATATTTTAACCGATGAAAATCAGTGGAAATATTATTCGAATAATGGAGCCATCAATATTCAGAAATATTACAGTTGGATTAGCCATGTTAATCATTATGTTGAATTGGTTAAAGAAAACCTTTCTCTTTCATCCGGAGCTGGAATCAAAAAGCAGCATTATCCTAACATCAACATTAGCCGATTAAAAAGAAAAATCGACCATTTGTTGGTTTCTGACATTGACGGAACATTGATTGAACCGAAATTGGCCAATCCAGGTTTGAAAGAACTCAAAACACATTTGATGAATCGTACCGATAAAATGGCTTTTGCAATGGCTTCTGGACGAAACTTGGCTTTAGTAAAAAAAGTAATTGACGAAGAGGAATTTCCTCTCCCCGACTTCATAATCTGTTCTGTCGGAACCGAAATCTATTACACCAACGGAAAAGATTATATTTTGGATAAAGGGTGGGCAAAATTCCTAGCTGGAAGGTGGAAAAGAGAAGAAATTTTAAATAAACTCAAAGCCATCAAATGGATCAAACTGCAGGAAGAAGAAGCCCAAAATCCGTATAAAATCTCATATTATTATGATAAAGAACAATACAATCATGACGAGTTAATCACTGTTTTAGGAACAGGATGGTACAAAGTCAATATTATTCCGAGTCACGGTCAGTTTTTAGATTTTATTCCGAAAAGAGCTTCCAAAGGAAATGCGATAAAGTTTTTATGCCGAAAGTGGTCTATTCCGCTAGGAAATGTAATTGCTGCAGGAGATTCTGGAAACGATGTCGACATGTTTAGAGGCCCCGTAAAAGGAATCATTGTTGGAAACCGAAGCGCAGAACTCATGGCTTACGAAACCACAAAAAGCATTTACGTAGCCAAAACTTCGGCTTCGGAAGGGATTTTAGAAGGCTTAAAATATTATAAAATCATTAAATAAAAAGAATAAGCCACAAATTACACGAATTAGCGCGAATTTAAAAATAGTTCAGCGACAACTTTGTCAAAGTTTAAAACTTTGACAAAGTTCATGAGATTTAAAATTCGAAATTAGTGGCTAAAAAAAATACAATCATTAAATAAGTAATAAAATGTATTCAGGTTCAGGATTTAGCAATTGGGAAATTGGAGATGTTGATGTATTTATAGATGAAAAAGGAGTTCATCATTTATTTCATTTAATTATTCCAAATCACGATTATATTGCACATGCAGTTTCAAAAGACGGTCTTTCGTGGAAACGAGTAAAAAACGCCTTATTTGTTGGCGATCCAGGAGAATGGGACGATGATATGTTATGGACAATGCATGTCAGCAAAAAATTGGATGGCGAGGGTTATGAAATGTATTACACTGGCTTAAAACGTCAGGACAAAGGAATTGAGCAAAAAGTAGGAAGAGCTATCTCTACCGATTTAATTACTTGGAAAAAAGAGAATCTATACGGACTTCCTTTTAAAAGTGAAGCTCCACATTATGAAGGTCCAATCAACAATCCGCGACAATGGATTAGTTTTCGCGATCCATTTAAATACCAGTACAAAGGTGACGATTATTTGCTAATCTGCGCCCGAAGCGCCTCTGGACCAACATACCGCAGAGGCTGTATTGGTGTTGCCAAAAGAGAGAAAGAAGGTTTTGTGCTACAGAAACCACTCCATATTCCATATGTATACGATGATGTCGAATGCCCTTGCGTTTTTGAAATTAAAGGAACGCATTATCTTTTAGGATCAATTAGAGAAGACATAAAAGTTCGCTATTGGTCGGCACCTGAATTTAGAGGCGAATATTCTGCTTTTCATAACAACGTTTTAATGCCTCAAGGAAATTATGCGGCAAGAGTTGTTAAAGAAGGCAAGCATTTTCTGGTTTATAATTTCTATTTCGCAGACGGAAATGTCAATACGCATCGTGTAATGCCACCTCCTAAAGAACTCGATGTTGACAAGAGCGGACGACTTCTACTAAAAACTTATTATTATTGGCAGAAACTCTATCAGAAAACCATACTTCAAAAAGACTTACCGCAGCCTATGCCTATTTTAGGAAATCCAACAGCCGATTTTGTTTTAGAAAATGAAAGCAAATGGCGTTTTGGATGCCGAAGCGGTTATGAAATATATGGCTTCGAAAAACCATCAAGCAATTTTGTCTGGGAAGGTACATTGTCTGTAGAAGGAATGGGAAAAACAGGCTTTGTGATTGAATGCGACAAAGAAGGAACGGGATATTATATTTCGATTGATTTTATGAACGGTTTTGTGCAGTTTAGAGCATGGGGATTTAATGAAAAAGACGTTAAGAATAATTTTATTTTTGAAAACATTCAAACGAATCAGTTTGAGATAAGCGAAGAAAAACAGATCTCTTTTAAGATTATCCGTTATGGAAACTATTACGAGCTGTCGATTAATGACATTGTAAAACTCACTTTATTAGATTTTAAATACAGCGAAGGAAAAGTGGGAATCTACGTCTGCTCGGCAGTAATTTCGATAAGTGATTCTAAAATTCACGTTATTCCAGAACCTGAAAATGAGTATGCAGCTTCTGATCCTGAAAAATATGATAATGAACTACAGCCTAACTCTTTAATTTAAAATAATTATGAATATCCAAACCTTTAAAATCCAAATTGCGTTAGTGCTTTTACTAATTTTTAATGCCGCTAATGCACAACAAAAAGATGCTGAAAAATGCCGTTATACCAAAACCAGTTATGGCTTTCTAATGGTTCTTCGCGAGGGCGATAATGTTTTAGAATTAATTGAAAAATTAGCAAAAGAACAGAAAATACCATCAGCCAATTTTACCGGAATTGGTTTTGCGCAAGATGCCACTTTTGGATTTTATGATTTTAACGAAAAGAAATTTCATCCCAAAACTTTCAATAAAGTCGAGATGGGAAGCATTACAGGATCTATTGCCTGGAGTGGCAACAAACCTTCTATACACATGCACGGCGTTGCAACCGACGAAAAATTTGATGCTTATGGAGGTCATATTTTGGGCTTAAAAGTCGGAACGGGTTCTATGGAAATTTACATTACTTTAAATAGCGAAAAACTCGAGAGAAAAATAGAGCAGCCTCTCAATTCGAATGTTTTACAATTGCCTTGTTTGAAGTAGATTTTGGTTAAAACAGCTGTTTTTATTTTGAAAGATTAAACCTATATTGGCGTTCCAAACTCATAATTTACTAAAATGTCACAAAGTCCGTCTCCTGAAGAGGTAAGCAGAGTTTTCGAAAATTATTTTTCTGCCGATATGAATATCTGGAAAGGATTTTCGGAAAAAATTAAAGTCCGTGAATTTGATAAATCAGAAATCATAAAAGATTATCATGGAGTCGAAAAATACCTTAATATCATCATTAAAGGATCAGCGGGTTTGTTTGTTTGGGACGGCAAAAGAGACATTTGCATTAATCTATTGTATGAAAATAGTTTTATAAGCGATTATATGTCATTCTTAAATCAGCAACCATCGGTTATTAAAACTGAAGCTTTAGAAGATATAACGCTTTGGTCTATTTCTCATCAAAATTTGAATGAATTATACCAGAGATCTGAAACAGGTTTGAGAATCGGAAAAGCCATTTCTGAAATGCTTTATGTTCGTAAACAACAGGAACAGATTAATCTTTTAACGCTTTCTCCTCAAGAACGATATTTGAAACTTATAGAAGGCCGTCCAGAAATTTTTCAGAGAACGCCTTTAAAAATCATTGCCTCTTATCTGGGATTAACAGCAGAAAGTCTGAGCCGAATTCGAAAAAGAGTTATGGAAAAATGATTTCTTACCCAAAGTCAATTTTATTTTCATTTTGCCTCGCTAAGTTTGCCTTACTAAACCAAACAAAATAGTAAACGATGAAAAATAAAATCAACTTTGGAGCTATCATAGTATATTACGTAATTGCTGTTGCTTGCAGATATGCTGCCGTAAAAACCAATTTATTATCTGGAATAGAAAATCCGTATTTAGTGATTTTGCTTCGCGGTGTTGGTCCTGCTTTAGGAGCTTTGGCTGCAATCAAAATATTCTCACTTCACAATCCAATGTCTTTAAAAGGAATATACAAAAATGCCATTGTTCCTTTTGCCATATATTGGCTACTCCCTGCTGTTTTAATTGCAGGAGTTTATTATGTTACCATTGGAAAATCCCCAATTTTATTAATGTTTACCGTTCTAGCTTACGGGCTTTTGGAAGAAATCGGATGGCGAGGATTTTTACAGGAACAATTAAAATCACTTCCTAAATTTACTTCTATAGCCATTATTGCTATTCTCTGGTTTGCATGGCACTTAAATCTGGAAACCACTCCAAGTAACATGATTTTTCTTGGAATCATTTTCTTTGGAACTTGGGGAATCGGAAAAGTATATTCTTCTACAGGATCATTGCTGGCTGTGGCAGGAGTGCATTCGCTAAACAATTTCTTTCGCAATGGTTTGCATGAAACAGAACTTACGCTAATCGCAATTTTATTAGTAATCTGGATTGGTTTTATTATTCTTTACAACAGAAAATACAAAACCGCTGTAAATCCAGCTTAACTTAATTCTGCAGGCAAATGAGATAGTTTCTGCAGAAACTAAAAGAATAATTTTTTCACGCAGATTTAGCAGATTTTAAATCAGTGAAAATCCCTTAATCTGTGGCAAAAAAAACAGCGCAAACTTTAAGATTTGCGTTATTTTTTTTTAATTAAGCCTTTCTGTTGTTTCCATTCTTAAGCAGTGCTCACTTCCTAAATAAAGCGGGTTTCCATGTTTCTCTGACCAAAAACCGTCTAAAACATCTTTAGTGATACACCTGTAAACTACAACACCTTTATAAATTTTATTGTCGTCGCCTTTATAATTGAAATTAATTACTAAAATATTGTCTTTAAAGAAACCTGTACCTTTTTGCTGACGCGAATTGATAACCCAATTTGCTTTAATTCTATTGTTTTTGTCTAAAGTTAAAGCCAAAACACCTTTGTATGTTATCTCATTGCTTTCGTCCTGATTGCTTCCCGAAACCGAAAAAGTGCCTACTAAATCTTGTATTGTCATTTATGAAATCTGCTATTTTTTGGCAAAAGTAAAAATTATCTTTTAAATCAACTTTATCACGTTTTTTCCAGCCAAAAGTTGTTTCAACTTTTTAAGATAAAGGTTGAAATTTTGTTAATTTCTTATCGAATTAAGTAAAGTCCGTTTAAGATTTTATAACTAAATTGGTAGTATGAGAACAAATCCCGATGTACTTATTATTGGTGGCGGTCTTGCTGGTCTTGCAGGCGCTTTACACTTGTCCAAAAAAGGATTGAAGGTTGTTCTTATCGAAAAAAACACCTATCCAAAACATAAAGTTTGCGGAGAATATATTTCAAATGAAATTCTCCCCTATTTATTATGGCTTGATATTGATGTTTCAAAATTGCATCCCGCCAGTATTTCAAAATTCGAATTTACGGCACAAAATGGTAAAACTGCAAAAACCAGACTCCCTTTGGGCGGTTTTGGAGTTAGCCGTTATGAGTTGGATCATTTTCTATTTCAAAAAGCTGTAGAAAATGGCTGTACTATAGTGACAGAAACAGTTACGGATATTTCTTTTGAAAACGACATTTTTACCATTACCACTTCAGAAGAAATGCTTTCTGCAAAAATAGTTCTGGGCGCTTATGGCAAAAGATCCAATATAGATCAGGTTTTGTCAAGAGATTTTATTTCTAAAAAATCGCCGTGGCTGGCTGTAAAAGGGCATTATTCTGGAAATTTTGATGAAAAACTTGTCGCTTTATACAATTTTCAAGGCGGTTATTGCGGTGTTTCAAAAGTTGAAAACGGCATAGTAAACATTTGCTATCTAGCCGATTTTGAAACTTTTAAAAAGTATAAAAACATTGAAGAGTACCAAAAATCTGTACTTTATAAAAATAACAAACTCAAAGCTGTTTTTGAAAATAGCACTTCCCTATTTGAAAAACCATTAACCATAAGCCAAATTTCATTTGACAGAAAAGAACCTGTAGAAAACCATATTCTAATGATTGGCGATACCGCAGGATTAATTCACCCCATGTGCGGCAACGGTATGGCAATGGCGATTCACAGCGCAAAAATAGCCTCTGAATTGGTATTGGATTTTTATTATGGAAAAATAGAATCAAGAAGCGAATTGGAAAAAAAGTATATTCAAGAATGGAAAAAGCATTTCAGTAAAAGATTATTTTTTGGGCGTCTATTAGCCAAAGCATTGAAACACAAAAATTTCACGCATGTAATGACAACCATTGCAGCGTCGATTCCGTCGTTACTTTCAGTCATTATAAAACAAACACACGGCCGCCCCATAACAATTGAATAAATGAGTGTAAACACCAAATATAGAACCGAAGAAATTGAAATCATGGACGATTTTTCGCTTGAAGGCGAAGAATTGATCGGCGCTTTAGATCAGATTGCTTCTATCAATCAATTACTTGGAGGCAATAAATTAACGCTTCACGGCATAAAAAAACTTTTAAAAAAGACTGATATTTCAAAACCGATAGTAATCGCAGATATAGGATGCGGAAATGGCGATATGTTGAGAATGATCGCGAAACATGGAAAAAAGCGTAATCTCAGCTTTAAGTTAATTGGTATCGATGCCAATGCTTTTACCATTAGTTACGCCGAAACATTGTCTAAAGATTTTCCAAACATTGAATATCTCTGTATGGATATTTTTAGCGAAGAATTTGGCCTTTTAAAATATGACATTGTTTTGTGTACGCTTACTCTACACCATTTTTCAACAAATCAGATTGAAGAAGTAATGGATGTTTTAAACAAAAATGCTTCAATCGGCATTGTAGTAAATGATCTGCACAGAAGTAAACTGGCTTACCGATTATTTGAATTGATTGGTTTTGTTTTCAATCTCAATGACATGTCTCGTAATGATGGACTAATTTCAATTCTGAAAGGATTTAAAAAGAAAGAATTAGAACATTTATCCAAAAAATTAAATTTAAAAAACTATTCCATAAACTGGAAATGGGCTTTTCGCTACCAGTGGATAATTACAAAAATATGAGTGTCAAAATAATCACAGCAGTTAAACAGCTTCCACAATATTCGAGAACAACAGAAGAAATTCTTCCGCTTGTCGATGTGTGGCTTGAAGGTCAGGAAGAACGTTTCATCAAAAAAGTAAAAAAGATATTTGAAGGTGCTTCTGTAGATAAACGCTATTCTATCATGGAGCCTTCGGAGGTTTTTACTGCCACTTCATTCGAAGAAAAAAATGATATTTATAGCCGTGAAATGATCATTTTAGGACATCAGGTTCTAGAAAAAGCATTAGAAAAAACAGGCTGGGATCCGAAAAGTTTAGATTACATTATTACGGTAAGCTGTACCGGAATTATGATTCCTTCGCTTGACGCTTATCTGATTAATAAAATGAAATTACGACAAGATATTGTTCGTCTTCCTGTAACCGAAATGGGCTGTGCAGCTGGAATATCGGGAATTATTTATGCGAAGAATTTCCTGAAATCAAATCCGGGCAAACGTGCTGCTGTAATTGCTGTAGAATCACCAACAGCCACTTTTCAGCTCGATGATTTCTCGATGCCAAATATTGTAAGCGCTGCCATTTTTGGAGATGGTGCCGCCTGCTGTTTATTATCATCAAAAGAAGACGATTTTGGCCCCGAAATTCTCGACGAACAGATGTATCATTTTTATGATGCCGAACACATGATGGGCTTCAAACTAACGAACAGCGGATTGCAAATGGTTCTGGATATAGAAGTTCCAGACACAATTGCTTCTCATTTTGGAGATATTATTCATCCTTTCTTAAAACAAAATAATTTAGAAATAAAAGATATTGACCACATGATTTTTCACCCAGGCGGGAAAAAAATCGTCACCACCGTCGAATCGCTTTTTGCTGGATTGGAGAAAAATATTGATGATACAAAAGAAATCCTGAGAAATTATGGCAATATGTCGAGCGCTACCGTTTTGTACGTTCTGGAAAATATTATGAATCGAAATCCAAAAAAAGGAGAAAAAGGCTTAATGCTAAGTTTTGGCCCAGGATTTTCGGCACAAAGAGTTTTATTGCAATGGTAATTTGAAAGTTTATGAAATTAGATGATATTATCGCACAGCTTCCGTACAGCAAACCTTTTTTGTTTGTGGATGAATTGCTTCATGCTGACGAAAATGGTGTGACAGGAACTTATACATTTCGAGAGAATCTGGACTTTTACAAAGGGCATTTTAAAGATAATCCTGTAACTCCGGGAGTTATTTTAACTGAAACTATGGCTCAGATCGGAATGGTTTGCTTGGGAATATTTCTCTTAGGAAATGATTTGGGAGAAAACACCGTAATCGCTTTTACTTCTGCCGATATGGAATTTTTAAAACCCGTTTATCCTAATGAAAAAGTAACGGTAACTTCTGAGAAATTGTTCTTCCGTTTTGGAAAATTAAAATGCAATGCGGTAATGAAAAATGAAGCTGGACAAGAAGTCTGCAGAGGTGTTTTGGCCGGAATGATAACAAAGAAACTATGAAAAAGAGAGTGGTAATAACAGGTCTCGGAGTTGCTGCACCAAATGGTGTTGGGGTTCCCGCATTTACTCACGCACTGCAAAACGGAATTTCGGGCATCAGGCATGATGCACAGCTTGAAGAACTGCAATTTTCTTGTCAGATTGCGGGTCAGCCACAAATATCTGAGGAATTAAAATCACAATATTTTACAGAACTTGAACTTCGCGGATTTAACAGCACTGGCATTTTGTATGGTGTTATTGCAGGTTTAGAAGCTTGGTATAATGCAGGATTGCCATTAAACGAAAATCCTGATTGGGACAGCGGAGCTATTTTTGGCTCAGGAACATCAGGAATAGATAAATTCCGCGAAAGCATTTATAAAATTGATGAACTGCAAGTACGGAGATTGGGAAGCACTGTTGTTGCACAAACTATGAACAGCGGTGTAAGTGCCTATCTTGGCGGCAAAATCGGATTAGGGAATCAAGTTACAACCAATTCTTCGGCTTGTACGACTGGTGCTGAAGCTATTTTGATGGCTTATGATCGAATACAATCTGGGCAGGCAAAACGAATTTTGGCTGGAAGCACATCTGATAGTGGGCCTTATATTTGGGGAGGTTTTGATGCGCTTCGTGTTTGCTCATCCAAATTTAATGATAAACCCGAAGAAGGTTCAAGGCCCATGAGCGCTACGGCAGCAGGATTTGTTCCTGGAAGCGGTGCTGGAGCTTTTGTTATTGAAGATTTGGAAACTGCTTTAGAACGTGGAGCAACAATATATGCCGAAATTTTGGGCGGAAACGTCAATTCGGGCGGACAAAGAGACGGCGGAACTATGACGGCTCCAAACAGCACGGCGGTGCAAAGATGCATTAAAACCGCTATTGAAAACGCAGGAATCCATCCAAATGAAATTGATGCTATAAACGGGCATTTGACAGCCACAACAAAAGACAGTCTTGAAATTGAAAACTGGACAAAAGCATTAGGGAGAAATGGCGCTGATTTTCCGTACATTAATTCTCTAAAAAGCTTAACAGGCCATTGCTTAAGTGCTTCTGGAAGTATTGAAAGCATTGCCACTGTATTACAACTTCATGAAGGATTTTTATTTGGAAATAAAAATTGTTCCGACCTTCATCCAGAAATTGCAACGCTTATCGACCCATCAAAAGTTCTTTTAGAAACTATTAAAATCAACCCCAAAATAATTGCAAAAGCCAGTTTTGGTTTTGGCGATGTAAATGCATGTATATTATTTAAAAAATTTGAAAACTAACATGGACAGAACAGAACTTATCAAGGAATTAAAAGTAATTATCAAGCCTTTTGCAACTAACAAAGAAGCTTTTGAAAATCTGACTGAAGAAACGGATTTTATTAAAGATCTGAATATCAATTCAGCCAATCTAGTTGATATTGTACTGGACATTGAAGAAAATTTTGATGTCGTGATCGATAATGCCGATATGGAACGCATGCTTGATGTAAAAACTGCTGTTGAAATCATTGAAACCAAACTAGCCGAAAAATGATTGGCAATGATGTTATAGATCTTGCACAGTCGCGTATAGAAAGCAATTGGCAAAGAAAAGGTTTTATAGAAAAGCTTTTTATAGCCGAAGAACAGCAGTATATAAATGATTATGATAAGCCTGAAACTATGGTTTGGCTTTTATGGAGCATGAAAGAGGCTGTGTACAAAATTTATAATCGCGAAACCAAAATACGAGAATTCAGTCCCAAGAAACTTTCTTGTTCTTTAGATTTTATCAATTGTAATCTCGCATTGGGTAAAGTAATTTGTAATGAAAATAGATATTATACCAAAAGTATATTTTCTTTAGAAAGCATTCACACAATTGCTGTAAACAATTTGAAGAATATAAATAATGTGGTTGAAGTGGATAGCAAAGAAATGATAAAAGATGAAAATGGCATTCCATACTTAAAGACTGCTAAATCGGTACAAGACATTTCAATCAGTCACCACGGAAGGTTTGAAAAATGGGTAACCATCAGAATATAAAACCTTTTTTAATTTTGAATAAAAGCAATAATTATAAGAAAAAACTTTAATTTTGACTAAAATTATATTCTAAATCTTATTCGCTAGCATTTAAAATCTATGAGAATACTTTTTACTAAAACTGTATTATTTTTATTGTTCTTATCTTTATTTTCATGTGAAAATAAAAAACCTAAACCTGTAGCAAAACCAACATATAAAGCAGGCGTAATTTTATCTTTTGATGATGCTTACGTTGACGAATGGTCTGAGGCAGACCAAGCTTTACGAAAGTATTCCTGGAAGGCTACTTTTAACGTCTGTCGAATAGATTCTATTGGAGCGCCTGAAATTAAAACGCTTTTAGAAATGCAAAAATATGGCCATGAAATAGCCGGTCATGGTTATCATCATTACAATGCTGTTAAGTTTACGAAACAGTTTGGCATTAAGGAATACATGAAACAAGAAATCGATCCTATGATTATTTCCATGAAAAAGAAAGGTTTCGATGTCACTTCTTTTGCTTATCCATACGGAGAAAGGTCAGATTCGTTAGATCAGGCTTTATCTCCTCTGTTCAAAATTATTAGAGGAAGAGCGTTTGGCGGTGAAATTCCAGAGAAACAGGACAGTTACTTCAATAATTCAGAAATTGTATTTGCTTTTGATATTGACAACAGCCATATTCATTTCAGCATTCCATATGTACTTGAATTATTAGATTACGCCAAAAAGAACAATAAAATTCTGCTTTTATGCGGACATAAACCTGTAAAAGAAATTACTGAAAATTATCAGGTCAAAATAGAAACTTTAGAATTCATTTGCAAATACATGAAATTGAATGATCTTAAATTCTATAAACTTTCAGACTTAGACAATTTGGTTCCGCCTCAGCTTTAATGCTAATATTTGTGCTTATCAAATAAAAAACAGTCCTTTAACCTTTAATCTTTTTTTGTATTTTTAATCATTCCTAAGCTTTTCTATTACTTGATCTAAAATGCTAAAAGAAAAAACATCCAGAGTTTTATTTTTGATAATCCTTATTCTTTCTGCGGTTCCGACTTGTTATGGACAATATAAGATTTCGGGATATATTGATGCTGAACAGAAAAACAAAACAGTTTATTTGAGTCTGCTGAAATATGATGAAGAAACTATGATTACCGAAAATCAGATTCTTTTTTCAACAGAAACAGATGAAGATGGTTATTTTGAATTTAAAGGACAGCTTTTATCCGAAAAAGACAAATTGTACCGCATCCATTCCAATATCAATACGATCAAAGGACTGCAATTGGTAAGCGATAATGAGAAAAGCAATTATCATAACTTTATTTTTTCAAACAGAGATACGATTTATTTTCCAAAATCTGGCAACAATTGGTTTAGCGAATCCCAAAACAGTAATTTGGCCGATAAAAAATGGAGAAATTTAAAATCTTTCGAGGAACAGTTAGAGAAAAATAATGCTCAAATCAAAAACAAGGAAGCGCAACAACAGGCCGTAAATGATTTTGCAGAAAAAGTAAAATCATATACCGAGAAAAGCATTAAACATCCTCTGCTCAAACTTTTGGCTTTTTCGGACATTAAACGAAATGATTATAACATTAAAAACGACTTTGAAAAAGATGATGCGTTTTACGATGGTGTTTCAAACTCACTCAAAAACTATTATGGTGAGGCATCATACTATCTTCAATATCAAGACGAACTTTCAAAAATTTCTAATGTCATTCTACAGCAAAAATATGCCTTTCAGCGAACGCTGAATTACTTTTTAGGTTTTCTAGTATTGGTTTTGGCTGTTATTTCAGCTTTACAGTTTAAACGATTAAAATTGCTTCAGCCAAAACAAAATCAATTTGGGGTTTCAAATTTAACTCTGACCAATCAGGAAGAGAAAATTGCCAAGCTTATTTTAGAAGATAAAGCAAACAAAGAAATTGCTGATGAACTTTTTATTTCACTGAGTACGGTAAAAACACATATTCGAAATCTTTATGCTAAATTGGATGTTGCAAATCGTCATGAATTGGCTTCTAAACTGAAAAATCATCCTTGGAATTAGTCCCAAATTCAACCTCTGCATAACTGATTTTCAAAATTGTCCAATCTAATTTTGTTTCCGAAATCTTAAATCAATCGGAAATGAAAAAAAATCTTTTATTACTAATCTTCATTGCAATCTTTCAATTTTCTGCCGCCCAAGAATCAGCAAAAGCTCTTAAAAACAGGCAAAATATTCAATCCTGCCTTTTGGAAGCAAAAGAACTTTTAGAAAAAGAGAATGGGAAGCTTTGGGGAAAACGAATCTGGAACGACAGCATTATTGTAATCGACTTTGACCATTCAATTTATAGTTTGGTAAAGCTACCTAATAGCAAAACCGACAATGGTATTTTATTTTCTAAAACTATGGAACCTAATTCGCTTGTTTTTGTTAATACCACTCAGAAATATGAAGGGAAAGAATATGCAACTGTTCTCAATAATTATCTGGACGATAAAAGTGCTACGATTATTCATGAATTATTCCATTTACTGCAAATGAAATCCCGAAAGTTTAACGGAAATCCAATTGAGTATCTCGACGAAACCAATGCGCGTATTTTATTGCGATTGGAATATCAAGCATTAAAAAATGCTTTGAAAGCGGTAATCCAAAAAAGAAAAATGAATGAGGTTGAAAATTATTTGAAAGATGCTGTAATTTTTAGAAAAGAAAGACAACAGCAATATTCAAAATATTTGAATGATGAATTGGAAATTGAAACTTTGGAAGGTTTGGCAAATTATACTGGTTTTGTTCTCTCTTCTTATGATAATAAATATGAAAAGGCATTAGAAGAAATTAATCAGCGAGAAGAGGCTAAAACGTATACCAGACCTTTTCCTTATGCCACGGGCCCAGCTTACGGATTGCTTTTTGATTGCTTAAACATATCCTGGAGAAAAGGTTTAGATAATATTTATAATTTCACTGATATTTATGAAGTTATGTTTTTAAAATCAAAATTAACTATCAATAAAAAGCAATTAGAATTAGCCAAATTAAGAAATAATTTTACGGAAATAAATAAACAGGAAATTGCCCGAGAAGAAGAACAAAAAAAGCTAATTTCGTATTATACTGATTTACTAATTAACAAACCGACTCTTAAAGTTGCACTTGCTGATATTGACCATTATGGGCGCACTTTTAACATGAATGGAACGATGACTTTAAACGATAAAGGAATTGTGTATTCGAGTATTAAAGGCCGTGATAAATCAGGAAATAACTTTGGAAGTTTTGCAACAGTTTACGGTAATAATCAATTGGGAAAAGCTGGCATTTTAAGTTATGATAAAGATGGAAAAACTTATTTTGTTTTTCCGCTCCCGTCTAAAATTGAAGGAAGAAAAGTTATAAGCGAATTTTATGAAATAGAACTAAATCCAGACTGGAAAATTGTAAAACAAGATGATGGAAATATGGAAATTGTCAAAGAATCTAAAAGCTAATTTATATTTTTCTTAAAATAGAACGAGCTTCAAATTTTTGAAGCTCGTTTCTTTTATAATAAGGTATTATCATCATCAGGATTAAAACTGCCCTTGTCAGGATATTTTATACTTCCCTTTAATTCTTCCACACGTTTTGGGTCAAATTTCGGAAGCTGTAACTCATTACTTTCTTTCCATTTTTTAACTGTTTCTGTAACCTCATTTCTTTTTTCATCAGAAACAGGAGTATCTCTGGTCATATAAAGCGTCTGCGATGGATAAGCCAAAGCTGTACCGCTTTTTTCTATAATATCCATCATTCGCAGTAAAAGATCTTCTTGGACTTCTTGCGATGTTTCAAAATTTACAGCTTCAATATAAGCGGTAATCTCTACTTTTAAAGCATCTGCTGTGATACCAGTAAAACGAACAATTGGAGGAGAATTTAAAACAGCGGGATGTGCATAAAGCAAAGATTTTATTTCCACCAGCAGATAACGCATCTGGTCTGGACTTGTTTCCATTCTAAAACCTAAAATCGGATTGAAAATAAAGCGATCGCGATGTGCATAATTCTCTATTTTACTAGCCGATAATTGTCCATTTGGAATTGTGACAATAGTTCGCGCTGCAGTACGCAATGTTGTAGAGCGCATGCCTATGGATTCTACGGTTCCTTTTATATCATCAACTCGGCAGTAATCGCCAACACGCAATGGCTGGTCTGCAATAAGGCTTACGCTTCCTACAAAATTTTCTATTGTTTTTTGTGCTCCCAGAGCCAATGCAATCCCCCCAATTCCTAGTGCAGCTAGACCGGCCGTAACATCAACTCCGATAATTCCTAATAAGGCAATGATTCCGATTACTACAATCGCCGCTTTCATAGTACGGCTTAAAAATAAAACCGCAGATACTGCAGAAGCACGCCCTCGATTGCTCATCCTGCTTCGTGTATACATGCTTACAAAATCGGTCATTCTCCAAAGCAAGATTAAAAAAGCTAAAATTCCGATCGTAATTATTATAATGCTAAATCGCTGGCGGACAATTATTGAAATTCCCATTCGCTGGGTAAATGCAACGAATAAAATTACTGTCAAATACATCTGAACAGGCAATGTAAATGCATCTATAATTGCGATTCCTTTTTCAGTATCTGCCTTTTTCCATATTTTTTGAATCAGAAAAATAAGCACAAAAATGAGCAGTCTAGAAAGCAGATATGTTACAACAGCCATTACTACCACAACTCCCCAATGTCCAATAGGAACATTTCCTAATTTTCTGTCTTTTAAAAATTTGGGTAAAACCCTATCTAAAAAAGTTTTTTCACCGCTCACATCTGCTCCACGAATTGCCTCTACAGTTTCTGCAGAAAAAAGCCATAATGCCGGCTCGCTATCATCTGACTGATTTTCTAAATAAAGCTGTATGTCTATTTTATCTGTGGATATATTTCCAACCAAATCTATACCCGTTGTGAGATTATCGTCTAAACGTCCTAACTCTTTATTGCTGAGAATAGATGACGGCGAGAAATTACCTCCTTGATCCAACAGCTGCTGGAAAGTTTTTGCAATCTGTATTCTTTCGGCTGTTTTACGATAAGAACGCTTGCTTAGAACAAGATATTGACTGGCACGCAGATAATTCTGATCGCCAAGCGCTTTAATGAACCCGTTGACAGTTCCTTGGGGTGTCCTTCTTCCTAGTGAATCATCCGGAATCTTAACTGGTTCTTCTGTTGTAGTCTTTGCGCCTCCTAAAAGCTGTGCTTCTGCTGTGAAGGGCTTTATCAAAACCAAAATCAATAAGAAAAAAAACAATAACCGTTTTGTACTTGAAATCATACTCTATCTGCTTTAGTAATGACTATTAAAAGTAAGAAATATTGAAGAAAAACAAAGCTTTTGCATTAGAAAAAACAGAAACCACCAACAATTGATCTTTCATTATTCTTTAATTTATACGCAAAAACCTTTATCCGATTTTGAAAGAGCAATTCTTGAGCTTTTCACAAATTCAATTAATCCTAACGGCTTTAATTTTTCAGTCAAATATACTATTTCGTCATCTGTTCCTGTGGCTTGCAATACAGTATACTCTTTTTGAATTTCTGAAATTTTAAGGTCATTTTCTTTAAATAATACTTCCGTTTCTGGGTCTTGCATAACTAATGCCGTAGGAATTTTAAATAATGCGGTTTGTTTAAAAACAATCTCTTCATTCAACGAATAATAACATTTATAAACTTCAATGACTTTCTCTATTTGCGAAGTTAAATTGATGACTAAATCCAATGTTTCATTTATTACGATGGTATGTCTATACATATTTTCTATTTCGCAAATAGACATATTAAGGCTCAAAATCTGAATTTGTTTTCTTAAAAACATGCTAGATAATTTGCTTATTAATCTGATTTGATCTTCTGAATAAATGGTTAGAGTAAATTCGTTTTTCATTGTTGATTTTTATTTGTGTTTGAATGAGCTGCTGAGAAATAAAAAAGCCTTTCACATTTTGACTGAGAAAGGCTTTTTTTGATAGACAATAGAATCCTGACTCGTCATGTGATACGAATAATGATAATTGAAATAATAATGCTATTCTGAATTGAATTTTTCATGCTTGCTGTAAACAAAAAAACCTCCCGCTAAGGGGAGGTTTTTCTAAATTGTATTTTTACTATTTATATAACATCCCTTCACCACTATCGAATGATAATAATGATAATAATAACCGCGATGTTAATGATGTTTCTCATTTTTTTGATCTGCTGCGCAAATATATTGATATTTTTTAATCTGCAAACTATTATTCTAACAAACAAAAATCCGTTTCTCAGAACGGATTTTTTTGCTGTATAAATTTAAGGTATTAAAACAGCTCTGCCTTTTATTTTACCTTGTCTCATTCGTTCGTAAACTTCGTTGGCATCATCAAGTTTATGTTTTTCAATTTCGATATGAATTTTCTTTTGTCTTGCCAGACCCACCACTTCCATCAATTCTGTCCTTGATCCCCAATAAGGATTAGTCATGCTTACGCCAAAAGGCAAACCATTCATGCTGTATTGATAATGTCCTCCGCCAAGACCAACAATGGTAAGATCTCCGTCAAGACTCACTACTTTTGTTCCCAAATCTATGGTAGAAGTTGCTCCTACGAAGTCTAGAACAACTTTAGCTTTTTTGATTCCCGTGATTTTCTGGATTTGTTCTGCCGCATCAGCATCTTTAGAATTAATTACATAAGCTGCGCCCAATTGTTTAGCAAAAGCCAATTTATCTTCTGTTACATCGCAAGCAATAATTTCGGCTCCGCTTATTTCTCGTAATATCTGTAAAGCAACATGACCTAATCCCCCAACGCCAATTACTACCACATATTCGTCAGCCATTAATTTAGGAAGAGAACGTTTTATCGCAGAATAAGGTGTAAGGGCAGCGTCTGTTAACGGCGCTGCAATAACAGGATCTAAGTCAAATATGGGCACTAAAAGTCTAGAAGATGGCACGAGCATATAGTCGGCCATACCGCCGTCCAGTCCTAGTCCGCCACCATATGCTTGTTCAGATTGATGATCACAATAATTTTCTTTGGACTGCTGGCAAGGTTTGCAATGTCCGCATCCCCACGGACCGTAAACTAAAACTGCATCTCCTTTTTTATAACCTTCAACATTCTCCCCAACTTCTTCGATCCATCCAGCATTTTCATGTCCCAACGTAAAAACGGTTCCCACAACGGTCCCTTCATCTATAATATGCAGATCGGAGTGGCAGACTCCAGCTCCGCCGATCTTTAACAAAACTTCATCACCTTTAGGAACAGGTCTTTCAATATCATTAACAACGCGGACATCTTTGTGTCCAAAAAAACGTACTGCTTTCATAAAATAAACTTTTAATTACTATTCTACTAATTTACAACTTGTATCTTTTATAAGTTTTATCAGACAAGTTAAGTTTATCCTAATTTATAGCCAATAACAGGCTTTTATATTGTAAGCGGTAATAATTGGGGTAAGCAAAAAATGTAAAATCTAATGTGTTGATATAAAAAAGAGAGCCTAGGCTCTCTTTTTATTTATATTTTGCTGATTCTATTTAATAATAAACAGACAATAAGATTTTAGAATTTGAACTTTCTATATATTTTGAAAGTCTAGTTAAAAATTCTTGATTAACCATTGGACAACCGTGACTGTTAATGATATAATACTCTTTTTCATCAGATGGGACTTCTTTATAAGAATGCAATACAATGGCACGTTTCATGGCATTATTATTCGTTTCGTCTAATCCCGCCAATCTGAAAGCTTTTCCGAACACACCTTTATATGGTTTTTCTACAGAGTATCTTCCAAGTGAAGTGCAGTTAGATTCTGGAGCATTACTAAATTGTAAGATGTCTCCTTTTATTCCAGTTTCAGAGCCTTTTCCGTGTGCCACTAAACCTTGATCGAGAATTTGATTATTTTGAAGATCGTAAACAAAAAAGCGATTTCTCCCAGATTTAATTTTCATGTCCACAAGAAAAGCAATTTTATTGTTATACTTGTGATTTGATGCTGTAAAAGCCTTTATTTCATTTACGTGCTCATTGAGTCTCGCAAATTCAACTTCATCTAAAATTTCATCTTCGTCCCACATACTTAATGAGGTAAACGAACTTAAGGAAAAAAGCAGTGCCAATAAAAATACTCTCATACCAGGCAAAATGTTAAGTTAATAGTTATGACTTGGGGTCATTGATAATTTTTTCTGTTGCAAAATTATACACAAATCTTATACAATTCCCATATCATAAGTTAAAGATATTATAAATATCTGAAAACTACAATATTATATGTTAAAATTCGATTAACAGACCACATTTCATGCTAAAACGTGTTAATATTATCTCAATGTAACTTTCTTTCTTCAAATTTATTGCGAATAAGCCTTAAAAAAAATCTGTTATGGAAAGCCACTTGACAGAAATTATTAGAAACATAAACGCAATTAGTAATTTTTTTGAGCCTTCTAATCCAGCCATTTTTTTAATGTATCCATAATCAGTTTTTGATCATTTTTAGGAAAATTTTTGACTCTGGTTGAATGACTTCCTTCTGGAAGCACCATTTTTAAAGCGTCAACATTAGGCTTCGGAGTTGGAGAACACGAAAACCAAGTATCATAGCCTCCATAAATGTAAAGTATTTTATCGCCTTTGTTTTCAACATATTTGCGCACTTTCTTAATATACTTTGGATTATATTTTATTGTAACGTCTTTTGGTGCAAATCGTGCATTAGAACTGCTTTTGACAATAGTTAACAAATCGGCAACAGGTTCAAGATCAAAACCATAATAACCTAATTCGCTTAAATGCTGATAATAAGACGGCAGATAGACAAATGACATTTTATCATTGTAAGTCCCTACTCCAACAATATTATTTAAATAATCGAAAAGTTCTTTTGCAGAGGCATTTATTGGCGGAATTTCGTCGCATTTTCCTCCCCATTGCCAAAACGAAAAAGGAAATTCTAAAACAGCATATTCCAAAGCTTCCGCAAAAGGAACTTCTGTAAACTGCATCTTTTTCTCAGCTGAAAAGCCTTTAAAAACGTCTAAGACAGCTTCTCTATTTTGCAAGACAGCTCTTTGAAACGCTGTTATTTTTGCTCTGCACTCTGGCGTTCCAACCGTTCTTGTGTGCTCTATAGTTCTCGGATCTTCACAGGTATTAATTAGCGGTGCAACATACGGCATTGCCACATCAACATCGTTTGGATAGATTGATTTATAAATTAAAGCCGTTTCTCCTCCTTTACTGATTCCAGTTGAAATCCATTTTCCCGAGTATATTTTTTTTAGTTTAGTAACAATGTTATGATAATCTTCAATAGCTTGATCATTAGTTAAATATTCCCATTGAATCGGATTTGGCCTTGATTTTCCGTAAAAACGATATTCAACAGCAACCTGATTGGCCTGTAATAAACTGCTCACTTCGCTTTTAATATTTTCTGTATTATAACCATGAGTCTCAATTACAGTCGGTCTGTCGTAACCTAAATGTGACAAATAAATATAATGCTGAAAAGTGCCTTTTTCTGGGTGTTTATGATCAAGAGGTTCGTCTAAAATAAGCTGATACGATTCGGTATAATTTTCTAAGTTATCGATTCGCGTTATAATGGCTTTTGGAAATAATTCGGTTAGTTTTTGCTGTAGATTTAGTGAAGATTCTTGAGCAGAAACTTCAAAATAGTTCAAGCAAAGAAGGAACAGCGTAATAATAAAGGATTTTGGGTTCATTTTTAATCTTGTTATTTGAGTTTTTAAAAGTAAGTGCAATACAAAGCAGTAACTGATACTATATTACCCTTAAAATGTAATATTTTATCTAGTTTACATTAACATAGAACAAAATCCAAATAATGCTTTACTTTTATTGAAAAATTGAACTTTATATCAGTTTAACGAATTACGGTGCATTAAATAATAACTTTAAAAAAATAAAAAATGGCAATTGGAGTTGGCGGATCAACTGTAGACATCGAATTAGAAAAAATACAAAACATGACGCTTGGTGTTGTGCCAATCGAACTACCTGAGTATAAACAGCGTATTAAAAAAGCGGTTTCTTTAATGAAAGAACTCAATTGTAAAGCGCTTTATGTAAATGCTGGAACCAATCTGTATTATTTTACAGGAACAAAATGGAATCCGTCTGAGCGTATGGTTGGCGCTCTAATTTTTGAAGATGAAACAGTTGAATATATTGTTCCGAAATTTGAAGAAGGAACTTTTAAAACTTTCATGAAAATCGAAGGAAATTTAAATTTCTGGGAAGAACATGAAAGCCCTTCTGAATTGTTTGGAAATATCCTAAAAAACAAAAATAGTATTGAAGGCAATATCGCGCTGGATGAATCGGCTGCTTTTTTTCTAATTGATGCCATCTCAAAAGCAAATACAAATTTCAGTTTTGTAAACGCTCAACCTATAACTGCAGGTTGTAGAATGCATAAATCGGTTAATGAAATTGCTATCATTCAGAGAGCAAAAGATATAACCTTGACTGTTCAAAAAGCAGCGGCTCGCATTTTGCATCCAGGAATTCCAGTAAGTACAGTTGTCGATTTCATACATAAGGCACATATTAAAGCTGGTATTGCATCGGGTTCTTATTTCTGTATTGTTCTTTTTGGAGAAGATTCGCAATATCCGCATGGAGTTACAGCTCCTCAAAATTTAGTTGATAATGATGTGGTTTTAATTGATACCGGATGCCGTTTGGAAGGTTATTTGTCTGATATCACTAGAACTTATGTATACGGAACTCCAAGTGAGGAACACAGAAAAATATGGAATCTTGAAAAAGCAACTCAAAAAGCAGCCTTCGATGCTGCGCAAATTGGAGCAACATGCGGATCTGTAGATGATGCCGCACGTAAAGTCCTAGCAGAAGCGGGTTTAAGCGGTGATTATGAAATTCCAGGTTTGCCACATCGTGTAGGTCATGGTACAGGTTTAGATATTCATGAATATCCTTATTTAGTAAGAGGCAATCAAACCATTTTAAAAGAAGGAATGGTGGTTAGTAATGAACCTATGATCTGTATGCCGGGTCAATTTGGTATTCGTCATGAAGATCATTTTTACATGACAGCTGAAGGTCCAAAATGGTTTACGGAGCCAATGCAGAGTATTGATAATCCGTTTGGATTAGAGGTTTAAAATAATTCTCGTTTAATAAACAAGAGACTGTCTCAAAAGTTTTCGAGACAGCCTCAATTGTTTTTATTTATACGCATTTATATTCAAATATAGCTCGTGGTTTCAACCACGGGGACATGCGTAGGAAATTCATTGCGTTCCCGTGGTTGAAACCACGGGCTATATTTCGAGCTTCTGGGCAGAATTAAAGAGGCAAGTGCAGTCTAAAAGCCAAAATAACCTCTTTTTTATTCCGGTAGCTCCAGAGGAGTGGCATATTCATTTCCAAAAGAATCAAAAAAAAATATGGCTGTCTACAAAATAGACAGCCATATTCATTTAACTAAATTAACTTATTACTCAACCAATAATTTTTTCTTTTCTACAAATTTTCCATCTGTAGCGACAACAATATAAACTCCTTTATTTAAATATTTAAGAGAATAAACCGTTGTATTATGAACTGTATCTACCAAATGGCCTGTACTATTGTAAATTGACACTTTTACTTTATTGACATCAATGTTATCAAAAGTAAAGTTCACAACGTCTGACGCTGGATTTGGATACATTGTAAATGCTTTCGCCGTATTTGTATTTATGCCTGGCAAACCAGTGCTTCCAGATTGTAAATCGATTGTATGAGAAGCGCTCCATTCGCTAAAAGCCGTTCCATTTATTGCTCTTACTCTAAATTCATATACAGTTTGAGTTCCTTGTTTCGGAATCCATAAATAATATGTTGTAGAAGTTCCTGCCGCTGTCCAACCTGACGAAGTATTTAATTGCACTTCATAAGACGCAGCATCTGTTGACGTTGCCCAAGAAGCATAAAATCCTGACGAATATACTCCTGCGTTTCCAAGATTAGCAGGAATTGTCAAAGTTGCTGGATTTGGTGGAACAGATGTTCCTGCTTGAACAGTATAATCTTCAATTTCTCCATCCCCAAGATTTCCGCATGTTGAAGACGGATTAGCATTATATTTCATCACCACTCTCATTCTGGTAGTTCCTGTAAATGATTGAGGCGTAAAACTTGCTGTAACCGCACCATTAGATGAAATATTATTAATCACTTTTTCAGATGCTTCAAACTGATTGTTTTTATTGTAATCGATCCAAACTCCCCAATATTCGGTGTAAGCAGAACCTGTAAAACCTGGAGTTAAAGTAACGCTTGTATTTGCATTCGGATTCAGCGTAATCACTTTAGAAGTATAATCGGCATAACCGTTTGTTTCTTTTCCAGATGTATTTACAAAACTTCCTACTGCTACAGAACTTATGTATTCGTAACCGTTTGTTCCTTGCGCAGTGCACGGTGGAGCAACCGGAATTGTTACAGAAACCACATTAGAATACGCAGAATAATCAGTTCCAGATTTTGCTCTTGCTCTATATTTATAAGTGTTTCCAGCTGTTAAACCTGTATTGGTATAAGTTGATGCAGTGTTAGCTAACGTAGCAATTTCTGCATAAACATCATCTGCTCCCGCTCTCTCTATAATCACATTTGAAGCATTCGTAGCATTATTAGTCCAATTAAGAACGGTTTCTAAATTTGCTGCATTGGCTGTTGCCGTTAAATTTGTTGGCGCAAATACTATATTGGTAGTTTGTACTCCTGCTAAAATAGGTTCGTTTGGTTTGGTGTTATAAGCAAAATCCAAAACGGTATATCCTACTCCACCAGCTTCCACTTTTACGTGCATCCATCCGTAGCAAGTACGCCCTCTGCTTGTATATTCAAAACCAATATATCCTGTTTTATTATCCCAAGCTGTATAAGAAGCAGTTCTTAAATCTAATTGATTTGGATATGCCCCTGGCGCTGCAAAATTACTTGAAGCTCCAATTGAAGTACCTTGTGATAAGAATGATATATTTCTCGTTCCAGCTTCAGAAACTAATCTTTTTCCGTAGGTCTCCATTTTTAAAGCCGCTGCGGCATATTGCCAAGCTCCATACTCAGTATTATCTCCAATACCCAAATCAAAATATTGCCAAGTAGATGCTGCATTGGCCGTGTAATCTGGATTGTTCACATAAAACACTCCATAAGGCGCGTCAAATTTCAAATTGATTGTTTTACTCGCGGTATCCAAAGTAGCTATTCCGCCAGTAATTGCTGCATCTTTAAACGTAACTGTAACAACAGCATCGTTTGTTGTATTGTGTGCAGTAGCTTTTCCTGTAAAAGAAAGTACTGTTTTAGTATTGCTTTCAAGAGTTAAAACTGCAGTTAAACCAGCTGGAACGCCAGTAATAGTATAATCAGTTCCTGCTGTAAAAGTACCGTTGCTTTTTGTGAATGTACCATTATTAGTACTCAAAGCGATTGTCGCAGTTGATGTTATGCTTCCATCATTTACTTCAGCTTCATACAATGTATCCGGAGATAAAGTTGTAGCTGTTTTATCAGTCATTCCCGTATAAATTGGAGTATTTGGCTTTGTATTATAAGCATATTCCAAAATTGTATAACCATCTCCATCCGCATTTACTTTTACCTTAAACCATCCGTAACAAGTAAGACCATCCATTAAGTAATCAAATCCTACGTAACCTGTTTTTCCGTCCCAAGCGGTATAACTCGCTGTTCTTAAATCTAACTGATTTGGATATGCACCCGGAGCAGTCATATTGCTTGTTGGACCAACGGCTGTGTTTGAATTTAATAAAGAAATATTTCTAGTGCCTGTTTCGCAAACTAATCTCTTGGCATAAGTTTCAATTTTTAAAGCATTTGCAGCATAACGCCAACCTCCAAACGCACGATCATCTCCTTTTGCAATTTCAAAATATTTCCATGTCAATGCCGACGAAACCGTCACATCTGGCATGTCGACAAAAAAGATTCCGTATGGATCTGAAAATTTAAAATTGAAAAATAAAGAAGTACATGATAAATCAGCTGTTCCTCCTGTAAATACGGCCGGTAAGAAACTAATTCCGCCTGAAGTATTATTGCTTAATGCATGATTCGTTGCTTTTCCTGTTAATGTAACCGTAATTTGATTATTAGAATTTACAGTAAGTACAGGTGTAATTCCTGCTGGGAAAGTATGAGTGAAATGAGTTCCTGCTGTTAATGTTCCAGAAGAAACAGCAAAAGTTTTAGCTCCGTTTAGTTTGATAATTGATGAAGTGTCAAAAGAACCATCGTTTATAATTGCTTCTTTAAAAACTGTAGCCGAAGCAGTAAGCGTGCTTCCTGTAGCATTTACGCCAGTATCAATTAAGTTTTGCGCCTGCCAAAGTGATTTTCTCGCAGGATGTTCTAAAGCAGCCAACATTCTATCAATCTGACCTTGAGTATACATTTTGTAGCAGCCTTGCGCTCCATTGTACCCCATGTAGTTTTCGAAATTTACTTTGTCTCCGCTGCAATTTGTTCCTGGAGTACAGCCTAAGGTATGTTTTCCGTCTTCCGCTGGAGTATCAGCAACTTCATCAGTTCCAGTACATCCTCCTTCAAAAGTATGAATCAGATTGAGAAAATGTCCGAATTCGTGGGTAAGTGTTGCGGAGAATTCTTTACTATAAGAGTTGTCATATAAATAAGCTCCGTTAAAAACAACACGAGCTGTATTGTTTGCCGTCATATCTGAATTAGGATACCATGCCACTCCCGAATTATTTGTCGCTCCGTCATTGTACAAATCATTCTGAATATAAACATTCATGTATTTGGTATTGTCCCAAGCGTCGGCAGCAATTTGGTCATCATAGCCTCCGCCATTTCCGTAACCATTTTTAGTTGGATGAAAAACAACTCCTGTTGTACAACCACCGTTCGGATCTTTTTTAGCAAGTTTAAATTCTATATTTAAAGTTCCGCGTCGAGGTTGAAAAAAGGATTCAACTGTTTGATAATCGGCATTACGACCATTAAAATCATCATTAAGCTGAGCTAGGTGATTTACGATTTTTTCGTACGTAACTGTTTTTCCGCTTTGTACATCACCATAAATATGAAATACTACTGGAATTGTGTAAGTAGTTGCAGCTGTTTTTGCTGTTGAAGATTTGCGCTGGGCCGCAAAATTTTTACTGAAAACATCAAAGTTCTTTTTCTCTTGAAGTGCATGTGGATTATTCCGATACACTTTTTCATTTTCTTCGCTTGTTCTACAAGGCAAACCCTGTGCACTAACTTTCAATGAGCTGAAAATCAGAAAGCAGATTAGTAATTTTAATTTCATTTGTTTAGGTTTTTTAATTAGTAATAATCAAAATTACCGCACAAGCTTTTATCTTTCTGATAGTATTTTAATCAGAATTAATACATAATTATCATATTTTTAACCTTAAAAAAACACATAATTAAAAAACATTCATAATAAAACACTAAAAACAAACCTTACAAAACATACTAAAAAACATCAGTCTACCCTTGTAAATACTGTTAAAAACAAAAAAACCAGCGCTTAGAAAGTGCTGGTCTCAAAAAAACAAATTAAACTAACTCAAAATTAAAATTTGTCCCAAAAAATCTTCGTTGTCATTAAATCTCCTCCTATTGCTGCTGAAGCTGCTTCATAATTTGCCGTGTTCAGCGTTTTGTCAGATGTTGAATAAATATTTCTAACAGGAACTTTTCCTTCAGCTTCTTGCACAGCTGTTGAAGGCGCTACCAATATTGGATAATCTAACCTTCTGTATTCTGTCCATGCTTCAAAACCGCGATTGTAGTAAGCGATCCAAAGCTGGTAAGCAATTTTTTGTTTGTCTGTTCCTGAAGCTGTAGCAAAAGCAACATCAGGACGTGCAAGATAAGTTTGAGCATTAGCATCAGAAACTCCCCAAAATTTCATGCTTGCTTCTATCCCTTTAGTATAATATGTTGCAGCATCAGCTCCAACGTTAAAGCCTCGGCTTGCCGCATCTGCCAGTAAAAAACAAGTTTCGGTATAATCGAATATTACTCCTGGATTTGTTTTCTGTCTTAATCTTGCACCAGTATTTGAATAATCTGCATAATTAACCTGTTTTGCGTAAGGAGCTCCTTTATATTGCCCGTTTACCTTTGAATTCGGATTGAAGAAAAAATCGCGTCTCGGATCTTCTTTACCATTTAATTCATTTACAAAAAATTCAGCAATATTAATCTGGCTTTCGTTTACCAAACTGTCATACAACGGATTCATATCTGTTATTGAAGAAAAGTACTGAAACAACGCCGTATCAGCCTCTGTCGTCATAACTCCTGAATTAAAAGCACTTTCAACCATTGCTTTTGCCTTTACAGCATCAACATCCGCAAGATGCAAGCCCATTTTTAGTTTTACGCTATTGGCTAATGTTTTCCATTTTGCCACATTTCCGTGAAAAATTAAATCGGCATTTCCAAAACTTCCATTTTCATCATTTAGAGCCGCAATAGCAGCATCCAAACGAGAAGCCAAATCAAAATAGATTGTTTTTGCATCGTCATATTTTGGAAGCGGAAATTTTTTAATATCTAACGCTTCGGAATATGCAACATTCCCAAACAAATCTACTAGGGTTTGATAAGCCATTACAATTTGCACTTCTAAAATAGCAAGCTGATTTTTCTTAATGCCTTCTTCAATTGGCCCTAATACTTTTGTGTTTTGAATTTGTTTTTGTGCATTTACTAGATCTTGAAGCACATCACGGTATAACAGTACAGCATGCGAACTTCCTAAATTTCTTTTCGCCTGATTATAATTGGCTTCATCCGTATACGTTGATGTAGACCAATGCTGTGCATAGGCTCTAAAATTGTTTGAATTTACCGAAGCATTGGTTAGAAAGTAAGCATAATTAACCTGTGCATTAGTCATCAACGCACTTGGCAAAGCGGTTTCATAAGCCTTTTCATTTTTGTTCATGTCATCTAAGTTATCACACGAAGCTGCTGCACACAAAACTGCTCCTGCAAAAAATATTGTTTTTATAATTCTCATGTTTTATTATTTTTAGAATTGAACTTTCATGGTAAAACTGTACTCCTTTGTAGTTGGCAGTACTCCAGTCTGGAAACCTTGTAAATTACCCGAAGATGCTCCTGCCTCAGGATCTGCGTATGGCAGGTTTTTATGGATGATCCAAAGATTGCTTCCGTTTAAAGCAAAAACCATATTGCTGATGAATGTGTTTTCTAAAAATCTTTTTGGCAGTTTATAGCTCAAACCTATTTCGCGAAGTTTTACATAAGATGCATCATATACATATTGCTGCTGTGGCATAGAATTATAAAAATAATATCCATCAGTTCCAGTTACACTAGCTGTAACATTATTTGGCGTTCCGTCTTGTTTTACACCGTCCAACAATATACCACCGCCTTGAGTAACTGGTTCACGCTGAGGAACTCCATTATGGTTATTGCTTACTGTACTTTCGTAAATTCCAGTTGTATGTCCGTATTGCTGATCTAGAGAATACACATCTCCACCTTTTTTCACATCAATTAAAAAGTTGAAAGCAATGTTTTTGTACGTCAAAACGTTATTGAAACCGCCAATCCAATCTGGAGCTACATTTCCGATCACAACTCCTGCACTTTGTAGATATCTTCCATTAGAACGAATTACTTTTTCTCCGTTTAAATAAGTATATCCAGAACCAACTAACTGCCCTACTGGTTTCCCTACTTCAGCCACATAATTTACTCCTTGAAATGATCCTAATGAAATCTGACTTGCTCCACCTAAAGAGATTACTTCATTTTTATTGGTTGACCAGTTTACTGTAGCTTGCCATGAGAAATCTTTAGTTTTTATAGGAGTAGCATTTACTGTAACCTCAAATCCTTTATTTTGAACATCTCCACCATTAATCCAAGCTCTTGTATATCCTGTTTGTGTTGGAGTTTCGATAGAAAGAATCTGGTTTGTTGTATTGGTTTTATAATATGAAAAATCAACGCCTAACCTGTTTTTGAAGAACTTAAGTTCAAGACCTGCTTCAACTCCTTTTGTCAACTCATTTTTTAAATCAGAATTGCTTCTGCTGTTATCTGTAGAAAAACGGATTCCCCCTGGCCCAAAATTGGTATTTTTAGGATAAAGCGTAGAAGTTACCGCAAACGGAGCATCGTTTCCTGTTTCAGCATAATTCAAACGCAGTTTACCAAATGAAAGCCAATCTGCTTTAATATGATTGCTAAAAATATAAGTCGCTGTAATCGATGGGTAAGAATAGGTATCATTATCTTTTGGCAAAGTAGACGATTGATCTATTCTATAAGTCCCTTCAAGAAAATACGTATCTAAGAAATTAAAACTTGCCATACCGTAAACACTATTGGTTCCCAATGTCTGCTGCATTTCGTCAGGACTGTTAATTGGGTCAATTGAGTTGGTCAAGGCATAAATCCCCGGCACAACCAATCCGCCATTTGTTACTGCGTAGATAGAATTATTAACAGAACGCCTCGTGTTTCCTCCTAACATACCATTAAAATTGATTCCGTCTGTGATGGTTGTTTTAAAATTCAATACTAAATCTAAATTGATTTCGCGGAAATTTTTATCATATCTAGAATATTGGCCAAGAGCATTTGGTGTTCTTTTAGAACCTACAGCAATACGCTCTTCCTGCAATTGATGGTAAAAATCTACTGCACCGCGTCCCATAATATCAAACCAATTGGTAACTTCTGTTTTTACCACAACATTACCGAAGAAGCGATCTCTTTTTAATGAATTGTAGTTATTATAACGTTGAAAATAAGGATTATCGTGAAACTGAACTGCTAGATTGTCTGGCGAACCAACGTTCCATGTTGTGTTTTTACCTGTTATTTCGTAAGCCTCTTTTAGATCTCCAAAATCAGCATTAGTCGTATACCATTGTCTGACACTGCTCAAATAGTTATTTCCTCCATCTCCGTATCCTGTTTCATTCATTCCAATAGCATTAGATGTCAAATAATTGGCTGAAGTTGAAATTCTGGTTTTAGGTGTAACTTTATAACTTCCAGAAAAATTAAAATTGTCTTTTCTGTTGTTGCTATTAGGAAGAATTCCTTGCTGCTGATTGTAATTTGTATAACCAAATCTAAAGTCTCCCTGATCATTTGCTGCCGAAAAAGAGATACTATTGATATATGTTAAACTGTTTTGATAAAAACTATTTGGATTGTTTTTTACAGCGGTGTAAGGCGTCGCTTTTCCATAAGTTGGCAATTCTGGATAAAACGAATTCCAGTTGTAAACCAACAATGAAGGATCAAATTTTGGTCCCCAAGCCGCGTCATCAGTAGCAGCGTAAGGATGAACTCCACTGCCTAAATCAACTGTACCGTAAAAATCGCCATAACCTCCCCCATATTGGTTTTGATATTCTGGTAAAGTTTTCTTATCTACGACTCCAACATTTACTCCAGAACTAAAATCAAATCCTAATCCTCCTTTTGTTTTGCTTCCTTTTTTAAGGGTTACAATGATAACACCGTTTGATGCTCGAGAACCATATAATGCGGTTGCTGCGGCCCCTTTCAAAACATTCATCGTTTCTATATCATCAGGGTTAATATCTGAAGCGGCATTTCCGTAATCGTAACCTCCTACGTTCCCTCCCGATTTTTGATCTGCAGAATTGGTATTATCATTATTTAATACAATTCCGTCAACAACCCATAAAGCCTGATTGTTTCCTGTTAAGGAAGTTGTACCACGAATGACAACATTGGTAGAACCGCCAATATTATTATTTCTTCTAATTTCAACACCGGCAATTTTTCCAGAAATATTATTCGAAACGTTACCTGTATTTATTTTTGTTAGCTGATCTCCATTTATTTCTTGTGTAGCATAACCCAAAGATTTTTTCTCTCTTTTAAGTCCCAAAGCTGTAACTACAATTTCTTGTAATTGTGTAGAACCTGCAGACATTTTTACGTTTACGTTTTTATCGCGTGCTTGAACTTCTTTAGTCTGCATTCCAATAAAACTAAACACAAGCACAGCATTTGCTTCAGCTTTTATTGAATATTTTCCATCAAAATCAGTCTGAGAGCCATTCTGAGTTCCCTTAACCAGTATGCTTACGCCTGGCAAAGGCACTCCATTCTCATCTGAAACAATTCCTGATACAACCCGATCTTGGGCAAAGGTCAGTTTAGTCAACAGTACAAAAAAGAGCACTGCAATTTTTCTAAAATTAATCTTCAATTTCATAAAATGGTTTTATAATTAATGTGGCAAATATTTTGCTTTTTAGATAATTATTATGATAATATATTACCGAAAAACCTGATTATATTACCCTATAAATAACAATTTCGTAATTACACAATTACTATATTACCTTTTAGAAAAGATTTCAAAATCAAACAATTAACTCATGTCAAAATCAGAAAGCCCAAAAAAAAGAGGAGAATTTCAACTTGATGAAATTCTCCTCTTTTTATAATATATTACTTTTTTTATTTTGCTCCTGGCGAGCAATTTTTTTCTGTATATCTCACAAAAGTATCCATTAAATGTTGCGAGGTTCCTTCGCCTTCATCAATGCTATGCGAACGGTTTGGATAAATCATTAAATCAAACATTTTATCGTACTTCACCAATTCGTTGATTAGGACTTCCGCATTTTTATAGTGTACATTATCATCGCCTGTACCATGAATATAAAGCAGATTTCCTTTTAAGTTCTTAGCATGAGTTACTGGAGAAGCCTGAATATAAGTTGCTTCATTTTCCTCAGGCAATCCCATATAACGTTCTGTATAAATATTATCATAAAAATGCTGGTCTGTTACTGCTGCAATCGCAATTCCCGTTTTATAAATATCTGGGTATTGAAAAATCAAATTTAAAGTTACAGCTCCACCGCCACTCCAACCGTGAATTGCTACACGATCGGCATCAATAAAATCCCATTTTAGAACTTCTTTAGCCGCCATTGCCTGATCGTGCGTATTGATAATTCCGATATTTTTATAAATTGATTTTCTCCACTGTGTTCCTTTCATTGCGGGAGTTCCTCTGTTATCCATAGCAATTCCGATGTATCCTTTCGGAATTAACGCAGCGATAAATTCATTAAAATAAGGGCTGTCATTGGCAACCGTAGCCATTGGTTCTCCATACACATAAAAGAAAACTGGATATTTTTTTGAAGCATCAAAATCTAATGGCTTTGCCATGATTCCGTCAATATCAATGCCATCAACTGTTTTCACTTTAAATTTTTCTAACGAATAATCTCTATGAGGGGCAGCAAAAACATCTGCTTCTTTTGGATAAATCTTTTGATGTCCAGACAAAGCGATCAATCTCTGATTATAATCTCTCGAAATGCTTGCATTGGTATGCTGAGCGTAAGCTGCGTCAGTAGAAAAGATATATCGGTTTGAACCTTCAAAAATAGCTGGTGTTACTCTTTTTGTCTTTTTAGAGTTCAAATTGGTTTCATACAAATAACGCTGTGTGGCATCATCTGGGCTGGCAATAAAATATATTGTTTTTGTTTTTTCGTTATAGGCTTTATAATAAGCATCAAAATTAGTTTTGGTAACCAATTCTTTTGATTTTCCATCCAAACTTATTTTATAAATATGCATCCATCCGTCGGCATCAGAACTCCATAAAAAGGATTTTTCATTATCCACAAATTGACAAGGAAAAATATCATATAGTCCCGAAGAAATATCAAAAACATCTATCCAAAAATTTGATTCTTCTTTGTAAATAACTCTAGCCAATCCTGATTTTGCATTGCAATCATACATCGTAACTTGATTCTGGTTTCGGTTTAATTGAATCACCATAACAGACTCATTATTAATCCATTTCATCCGAACCAAATAATTATTATCTGGCTCTCCCGGAATGTTTAGCCAATTGGTTTGCAAAGAATCAATATTCACAATTCCGATTTTTACAGAAGACGGTTTTTCTCCTGCTTTTGGATATTCTACAGGAATAATTGTCGGATACAACGAATCGGTATTATTAATCATATAATGAAATTTGGTAGACGTTGCATCTACTCTCCAAAAAGCAATGCTTTTTCCATCTGGACTCCATCTAAAACCATCTCTTGCAGCCAGTTCTTCTTCATAAACCCAATCAAAAGTTCCATTGATAATTTTATCTGTTCCGTCTGTTGTTACTGGTGTAATTTTTCCAGAATTCAGATTTTCAACATAAATATTGTGTTTTGAGACATAGGCAACATTTTCATTATCGCTTGAAAATTTAGCAAACATCAATGACGACGCATCCAAGTTTTTGCCTAATTGCTTTCCTTTTCCTGAAGCCAAATCAAAATACCAATAATCGCCTCTGGTATTGTCTCTCCATACTTTTTTAGAATTAGCATAAACCAAAACCTTTGTTTTTAAGTCGTTCCATACTAAATCTTCGATTTCTCCTTTAAATCCAGCTTCTGCTAATTGTTCTTTAGACAAAATCGTGTTTTGCTTATCGAGTTTATCAACATCGTAAACCGACACATTGTTATCTTTGCTTACCCAAAACGAATGAGAATTTGGCAACCAATTTAGATTGTTAATATCAATCTTCTGTGCAAAAACAGAAGTGCATATAAACAAAAGAAACAACAAATACTTTTTCATCTTATTTTTTGTTTTTAATTAAATTTTCAATTTCTGCAATTTCTATTGGCAGTGCTTCACTCAGGTTGATGTTTCCGTCTTCTGTTATCAAGTAATCATTCTCTAAACGGCAACCTATTCCTTCTTCTCTAATGTAAATTCCAGGTTCGCAAGTAAGCACCATTCCCTTTTCAAAAGGTCGTGAATACAAGCCAACATCGTGAACATCCAATCCTAAATGATGCGCTGTTCCGTGCATGAAATATTTCTTGTAAGCAGGTTTTTCTGGATCTTGCGATTTAATTTCTTCTTCTGTAATTAACCCTAACTTTACCAATTCAGCTTCAATTAATTTTGCCATTTGAAGCTCGTAATCTTTCGATAAAACTCCAGGTTTCAGCAATTTTGAACCTTCTTTCAAACAATGTAAAACCGATTCGTAAACCTCTTTTTGTCTAGCACTGAAAGTTCCATTAACCGGAATACATCTTGTAGTATCTGAATTATAGTTGGCATAACAGCTTCCAAAATCCAACAGCACCATTTCATTTTCTCGGCAAATATCATCGTTAGTGTTATAATGCAATGAACAGGCATTTAACCCAGACGCTACAATAGATCTAAATGCTTGTCTCGTTCCTCCGTTTTTTACGGTTGCATATAAAAGTTCGGCTTCTAACTCATACTCTTTAATATTAGGACGAATTGCGCCTAAAACTCTTTGAAAACCTTCAACGCTAATCGCAGTTGCTTTTTTGATTAAATCAACTTCCAAATCTGATTTAATTGGGCGTAATTCGCGGGTTATTTTTGCCGCACGCTCATATTGATGCAATGGATATTTTTCTTTACACCATTTTATCATTCGGTCTTGTCTGGTTTCAATTTCAGCAGTTACCCTTTTGATATGCTCATTGTGACCTAAATAAAAAATATCTGACTCAAAGGCAAACAGTTGTAAAGTCTTTTCAAATTCGTGAAGCCATTTGATATTCTGGATTCCAGAAATAGCGGTAGCCTGTTCTTTGGTTAAAAAATTACCATCCCAAATGAGCGTGTGTTCGTTTGCTTCTTTGACAAAAAGTATAGCTTTGTTTTCTTCTTTAAATGCATCTGGATAAAGCACCAAAATGGTTTCATCCTGATCAATTCCAGAGAGATAAAACAAATCATTGTTTTGCGAAAAGCCCATAACATCATCTGCGTTATTAGGCATTACGTCGTTTGAAGTCAAAATGGCCAAACTGTTCGGCTTCATTTTTTCGGTAAATCTTTTTCGGTTTTCAATAAACAAAGAAACCGGAATCTGGTTGTATCTCATATTTTATATTTGGAATCTGTCAATTGCTACAGAAGTCGGTTTACCAGAAATAATTTCTGTGATAATTTTTCCTGTTGCTGGCGCTAGGCTTAATCCCATCATGGCATGACCTGTTGCTAAGGTCAAATTTACGACTTTTTTGTCTCTAGCGATAATTGGCATTCCAGATGGTGTACATGGGCGGAATCCAAACCAAGTGTCTTCTGCTTTTGGCATTTCCACTTTCATATCAGGATAAAAATCATTAATGCTGTTTATAATTCCTTGAAGTCGGTTTGCGTTTATTCTATTGTCTTTGGTGTGTGTAATTTCCATTGTCCCACCAAATCTTATATCATTTGCCATTGGAGTCACCGCTACTTTTCCTTCACACAAAATAGACGGAATACTAGGCTTTTGAGTCTTATCTTTTAAAGTAAAACTATATCCTTTTCCAGATAAAATAGAAATGGAAATATTAAGTTTTTTAGCCAAAAACGGACTCCAAGATCCTGATGCCAATACCACTTCATCAGCTCTAAAAAGCCCTTTATTGGTTACAATTTTTTCTATTTTACTTCCTTCTAAAACAAAATCTTTGACACTGGTCTTAGAATGAATTTCGACTTTTAAACGAGATAATTCTTCTTTGATAAAAGCCATAAATTTTTGAGGATACAAATGGGCGTCGCTTTTATAATGAACACCTCCAATTACATTAGTATTCGTTCCTTTTTCTAAAAGTGCTACTTGAGATTTGGATAGGTAATCTACTTCTAAACCAAGACGTTCTGCTTCTTTACCTTCGTGGTGCATTTCTTCTTCTACTTTATCGCTTTTATAAAGCATCAAAAGTCCTTTTTCTTCATAAAAAAAAGAATTATTTTCTTTGGCAAAATCCTGATATAATTCTTTGCTCAATAAAGAGAGATCGCGTAAAGCAGGCATTGCTTTTTCTACGTGACGCAAATTGGCATGTTTATAAAACTGCATGCCCCATCTTAATAAATCCTTGCTTAAACGCGGTTTTACATAAAACGGACTACGGCTATCAAACATCCATTTTATTCCTTGTGCAATCATGCCAGGCTGGGCTAACGGAATAATATGTGAAGGCACAATCATACCTGCGTTTCCGTACGAACATCCATTGTCCATATCTGACTCATCATATATGCTTACTTCGTAACCTTCTTTTGCGAGATAATAAGCTGAACATAAGCCAATAATTCCACCGCCAATAACAGCAACTTTTTTCATAAATTTTAATTCGTTAAGAGTTCTTTGAACTACTAATTATATTTTAAATCTGTGGAATGAAATTATATGTTCCATTAAGAATTAAAATTGTAAAAGATGGTTTTAGCTTCAACAACAACCACGTTAATTTGGCTAAAGCCATCCTATTTACAATTTCTAAAATCCCCTAGTTAAAACTAGGGGCTATTCAAAAAAACAATAATTTAATTTGACCAACAGCTTAATTATATTATACACTGATTTTTAAATAACCTGAAATCCAAATGCATATGGATCGTCGCTTTCATCAATTATAATAGTATTATATCCGTACACTTTTGCCCAACCTTGAATGCTTGGAACAATAGCTGGAATATCTCCAATAGAAGTTTCTTCTACCACTTTTCCAATAAACTTACTTCCAATATAACTTTCGTGAATAAACTCTTCTCCTTTTTTTAATTTTCCTTTAGCGTGCAATTGTGCCATTCTAGCCGATGTTCCTGTTCCGCAAGGCGAACGATCTATTGCTTTGTCGCCATAAAAAACAGCATTTCTTCCAGAGGATGTTGAATCTATAGGCGATCCCGTCCATAACATATGTGATACATCTCTAATGGTATCATTTTCTGGATGGATGAAATAATCTGGATATTTTTCATTAATCTTTTTACGTACTTCCTGACTATACTGAACAATTTTGCTTGCTGTAAAGTCCTGAACTCCAGAAAAATTCTTTTGTGGATCGACAATGGCGTAGTAATTTCCTCCGTAAGCTACATCAAAAACAATTTCGCCCAATTCTGGACAATCAATGGTAAGTCCTTCTGCAGCCAGATAAGATTTAACGTTGGTCAGACGTACCCAATCTACTTTTTTGCCAGTCTGCTGATATTCGATATGCACTAAACCTGCTGGTGCTTCCATTTTGATAATTCCGGGAACTTTTGGAGTAACCAAACCTTCTTCGACAGCAATTGTAATAGTTCCAATTGTTCCATGTCCACACATTGGCAGACAGCCTGAAGTTTCTATAAAAAGAATTCCAAAATCATTCTCAGGATTTGTTGGCGGATACAAAATGCTGCCGCTCATCATATCATGCCCTCTAGGCTCAAACATTAATCCTTTACGAATCCAATCATATTCTTTTAAGAAATGCTGCCGTTTTTCGCTCATCGAATCGCCTTGCAAATTAGGTCCTCCGCCAGCAACAACCCTAACTGGATTCCCGCATGTATGAGCATCTACGCAAAAAAAAGTTTTCTTTACCATTTTATATTTGAGATAGTGTTAGTTTATTATTTACGGTACGAACAATCTGCAGCGGATTCTCGTTTTGCAATTCAGCTGGCAGCAAATGATCTGGCCAATTCTGAAAACTTACCGGACGCACCCATCTGTAAACCGCATCGATACCTACCGCAGTATAACGCGAATCTGACGATGCAGGATAAGGCCCGCCGTGAAGCATTGAAGCGCAAACTTCAACCCCTGTAGGCACGCCATTATAGATCAAGCGTCCCACACGATTCTGTAAAGCAGCAATTACTCCTTTATGAGTTTCAATTTCATTTTCCTCACTGATAATTGTTCCTGTAAGCTGTCCTTCCAGCTTAGAAATTACTTCAATTAATTCAGCTTCATTTTCGCATTCAATTAAAATTGAAAAAGGACCAAAAACTTCATTGTGCAATACTTTATTTTTCAAGAACTCTTTTCCGTAAACTTTTAAAACAATAGGGACTCCATGATTTGGTGTTGTCTCTCCTTTGAATTGAGCGATTCTTGAAACTCCGTTCTGCTCTTCTATTTTTGAAATTCCATTATTAAAATCAGCGTAAATAGAAGGATGAAGCATACAACCTGGCTGAATTTTTTCGATTGCCTCATTAAGATTTTCAGCAAAGTCATTCAGTTCTTCTCCCTTTATAGCTAATAATAATCCAGGATTTGTACAAAACTGACCTGCACCTAAAGTGATCGAACTCGCATAAGCTGTCGCCCATTTTTGGCTGTTTTTTTTCAAAGCATTAGGCAGCAGAACAACAGGATTAATACTTCCCATTTCGGCAAATACCGGAATTGGTTCTGGACGCTGTGCCGCTAAATCGCACAAAGCTCGTCCGCCTTTAATACTTCCTGTAAAACCTACTCCTTTTACCAATGGATGTTTAACCAAACTTGTGCCTAGCGTTCTTCCGTCTCCTATAAGGTTAGAAAAAACACCTTCTGGCATGTTAGTTTTCTGAGCCGCTTTTATAATTGCTGAAGCCACCATTTCGCCTGTTCCAATATGCATAGAATGGCTTTTTACAATAACTGGACAACCCGCAGCCAAAGCTGAAGCTGTATCTCCTCCGCTTGTAGAGAATGCAAAAGGAAAATTACTTGATCCAAAAACCACAATTGGCCCTAAAGGTGTTAACATTTTGCGTAAGTCTTCTTTTGGGGCAGGCTGTCTGTCAATTATTGCAGTATCTATTGTCGCTTGTACCCAGCTTCCTTCTGTAAGCATATCGGCAAAAGCTTTCAACTGGCCGATTGTTCTTCCGCGTTCTCCTTCTGCTCTTCCTCTCGGGTAACCCGATTCGGTGCAGTATTGAACTAAAAGATCGTCTCCTAATGCTAAAATTTCATCAGCAATGGCATTTAAAAATTTAGCTTTTTCGATACCAGAATAGTTTTTATAACTCGCAAACGCTTGATTGGCCAAAGTAACTGCCTCTTCAATTTCATCTTGAGTCGCCTCTGTAAAAACCCATGGATTTTCTGTATTCAATATTGGATTAAATGTTTTTAGTGATTTTGTACCGCCTGCTTTTAGCTGGCTTCCTATGTAATTTTTTCCTGTAATCATGATTTTTGTCTTATGAATGAGTGAAGTGCAGTTTTCAGTCGCAGTTTTCAGTCGCAGTTTTCAGTCGCAGTCGCAGTAAACACAGTAACCGAAAACCCTGACTGTAAATGGAAACTGGAAACTGAGACTGCGACTGAAAACTAAAAGCCACAGCCAATCATGCGAATATGCTGTTATAAATTTTTATAGTCTGGCAAAGTTGGTCTAGTGCGTAATCCTTCAGCAATAATGGCTAGCACTCTTTCTCTCTCTGCTCCTTGCAATGGCAATCTTGGCGCACGAACATGTTCTGAACCAATTCCTGTTGCAACTTCTGCTAATTTGATATTCTGAACCAAAAATGCATTAATATCCAATTCTAATAAAGGCAAGAACCATCTGTAGATTTTCAAAGCTTCGTCAAATCTTCCTGCTTTTGCTAATTTGTAAATTGCCACTGTTTCTTCAGGAAAAGCACAAACTAATCCAGAAACCCAACCGTCAGAACCCATAAATAAGCTCTCTAATGCTAATGTGTCAACTCCTGATAATATTTTTAAACGATCTCCAAAACGGTTGATCATTCTGGTAACGTTAGAAATATCTCTAGTTGATTCTTTTACTGCTTGAATGTTATCATATTTCAATAACTCTTCAAACATGCCTAAAGTAACTTCAATTTTATAGTCAACTGGATTGTTGTAAACCATAATAGGAAGCGACGTATTTTTTGCGACTTCACTATAGAAAGTAACCGTTTCAAAATCAGACGCTTTATAACGCATTGGAGGAAGCATCATTAATCCTTTTGCTCCATCTTGTTCAGCTTTATTGGCAGCTAAAATGGCATTTTTTGTAGATTGCTCTGCAATGTTCATAATTACAGGCACTTTATTTTCTGTTAGCGAAACGGTATGTTTTACTAATTCTCTTTTCTCTTCTTCTAAAAGTGTGCTGGCTTCTCCTAAAGTTCCCCCTAAAATAATTCCCGATACTCCAGCATCTAATTGTGCTTTCATATTGACTTCGAACATGTTGAAGTCTAATTTATCATCTGCAGTAAATTTTGTGGTTACCGCCGGCATCACGCCATTCCATTGAATACTCATAATTTTAATTTTTTATTTAAAGCCAAAATTATCTAGAAACCGCAGAGCGCACCCTTTAAAAATTACCACAAAATGATACTATATTACCCTATATAGAAACAAAACTTAAAAAACAGAACATTATAGCATCATTTTTTTGATTAAATGCAATATATTTGATTGTAACTAACTAACCACTATATGAAAGTTTTTCCATTTAAAATTCCAAAATCTGGAGAAGATCCCCTTATATATCAAGAAGATATCGAAGTATCGTTTTATGATAAACTACACCAACACGAAGAAATTCAAATTAGTTTTATAGAAAAAGGAGAAGGTGCCGTTTTTGCCGGCGATACTATTTCGCAATATCGGGAAGGCGACATTCTAGTAATTGGAAGCAACTTACCTCATGTTTTTAGAAGCGACGTTCAGGAAAATGTAGTTTCTGTAATGCGCACTTTGTTTTTTACCTTCAATTCGTTCGGAAGAGATTTTTTTGAACTCTCTACTTTTAGAAATATTCAACCAATCTTAGAAAGCAGCAAAAACGGATTCATTATTCATAACGCACCGAAGAAAGTTGTCAAGTATTTTAAAAAGCTGAAGAAAGCTGACAGTTATACTCGTTTTATATTATTTCTAGATATTCTGAAATGGCTGTCAACATCTGAATATACTCCGCTTTCTAATTATTTATATCAAAAGAAAATAACCGATAATGAAGGTAAACGAATGCAGATTGTGTTTGAATATGTCATGACCAATTTTCATAAAAATATCACGCTTGATGAAATTGCTTCGATCGCCAGTATGACCAAAAATGCTTTCTGCCGGTATTTCAAAGTCCGGACCAACAAGTCTTTTTTTCAATTTCTAATTGAAGTGCGTATTGAGAGAGCTGCAAAGTTATTGTCTAATAATGAAGAACTCTCTGTCTTGGAAATTGCCGAAATGTGCGGCTTTAATAATATTTCCAATTTTAATAGAAAATTTAAGGAATTAAAACAGCTTTCGCCTTTGCAGTATAGAAAACTGAATTTGTAATTTATAACTACAAATGTTCAAGCTCCCAATAGCTATCGGAATTAAAATAATTAAAACAGACGCAAAAAAATCTCCAAAATCTGCTAAATCTGCGAGAGAAAAATGCTCGCAAAGTAGCTAAACCGCAAAGTTTTTTTTAGCCACAGGTTATTAAGATTAAAAGGATTATAAATCTGTTAAGAAAAATCTAGACGCAAAAATATTTCACGCAGATCTAGCAGATTGAGCAGATTGAGCAGATTAAATTAGATTTTCATAAAATGAAACCAAAATAAATCAGCTGTTTACTCTCATTGTTTTAAACGAGATCAGACAGCTGATTTATTTCATAAAAATCTATTTATTTCGAAACTGCTGTTATTTCAAGTACAACGCTTGATTCTACTTTCGAAGAAAAAACTCTCAAACCTACATTCATTAAATAATCTCCTGTAAAAGATTCTCCAGATTCTTCAAGCGTTTTCTTTGCATCCGTCATTAAATTAATTTCTTCCACTTTATAGGTTTTGTTGGCATCTAAACCTTGAAAACGAACCAAATTATATTGCGGATCATAAAGCGGATGAAGCGTATACGAAAATAAAACGGCTTTGTCTTTTGATTCATCAACATACATTAATACCGCGCGGCTGTCTTCATAAGGAGAAACTATTCTGTACATATCACCATGCCATATTACAGAACTTAGTCTTTTGTAATTTGCAACTGCATCCTGAGTATATTTTAATTCTTTTTCTTTCAGTTCGTTTACATTAATGTCAAAACCTAATTTTCCCATCATGGCAACATCTGTTTTGAATTTAATAGACTGATTTCCCCATGAAGTTACGTGATTACAAATCGAAAAAGCCGGAAAGAACTGCGAATAACCCCACTGAATAAATACTCTATTATAAGGATCTGTATTATCACTTGCCCAAAACTCTGTGAAATATTTTAGGAAAGCATAATCAGTTCTTCCTCCACCTCCCGCGCAAAGCATCATTGGCAAATGCGGATATTTAGTTTTTATTCGTTCTAAGACTTTGTACAAACCTCTGGTGTATTCAATAAACAAATGTGACTGCTGATTTTTTAAATAGGTAGAATATGCGTTGGTCATCATTCGGTTACAGTCCCATTTAAAGAATGCCACTCCTCCATTGGTCTGCATAATATCGTCTACTGTTTTAAACACAAAATCCTGCACTTTAGGATTCGATAAATCCAAAACCAATTGAGTTCTGTAATAACTTTCTTCTCTATTTGGCAGTTTTAAAATCCAATCTGGATGTTTTTCATACAACTCACTTTTCGGATTCACCATTTCGGGTTCAATCCAAATTCCGAATTTAACTCCTGTTTTTTCTGCCTGCTGCATCAGAAAACCTAAACCGTTTGGCAATTTTGTTTTGGTTGCCTGCCAATCTCCTAATCCAGATTTATCTCCGCTTCTCGGATATTTATTTCCAAACCAACCGTCGTCTAATAAAAACATATCGACACCTAATGTTTTAGCATCTTCAAACATTTCGGTTAATTTCTTTTCGTCGAAATTAAAAAAGGTAGTTTCCCAATTGTTCAATAAAGTCAAGCGAGATTTGTCTCCATCTTTTACGCCATAATTTTTTGCCCACGAATGTAAATTTCTGCTGGCCTGTCCTTTTCCTTTATTTGAAAAAGTATAAATAAAAGAAGGAGTTGTAAATACTTCTCCAGGCTGAAGGTTATATTCTGAAGCAAACGGATTAATTCCAGAACTAATTCTAAGAGAATTTTTGTTGTCCAATTCAAAAGTAAACTTAAAATTTCCCGACCATGCAATTGTTCCAGCAACAAGCTCCCCTGTATTTTCTTTGGCTTTTTCATTTAAACCTAAAAAGAAAACTGGCGTCTGGTACATATTGGTTCTTACACCCAACTTCGAATCGATTACTTTAGCACCGCTCGTTAATTCGCTTTCCTGCATTCTTACCTCTTTTGCCCAATCACCATGAAACTGAGTCAGCCAATATTTATCGGCATCAAAGTGCAGCATAGACGAAGCGTAGTTGTACAGCGTTACAGGTTTCTTTTCGCGGTGCACAATTTCTGTCCACTGTTCAATAACATTTTCCTTATAAAAAGCTTTATAATACAATGTCACTTCTACAGGATAAACTGGATCTTTCATTTTTATACTGGTTTCAGTCGTATTGCTATCTAACTTTTTTGTTTGATGATTTACATAAACCAGTTCTAAAGCAGGATTTCCGTCATTATGCGTTATTCGAATAGCCGATTCAAACAAATTATTGGTTCCGTAAGTTGGATACGCCTGATGTCTTAGATTTAGCAACGGATTTCCATCGTTGATAACAAATGTTCTTTCGGTTTCTTTTGAAAGCGCATTATATGCCGAAGCTTCGAGTTTTGTCCCTAAATACGATTGGTAAAGCAAACCGTTTTTTGCCACCTTTAGAATTAATGCTGTATTCTGGGTTTCAATGGCAATGGGATCATTTTGTGCATTAGTCTTCCAAAACAAAATGGTTAAGACTAATATGAGAAGTGCTTTTTTCATAAAAGTTTGATTAATAATAAATAATGTTTTTTGGGGAGATTTTAAAAGATTACAATACAATCAATTGTTGTAATTCATCTTAAAACTCCGAACATCACATTTATCAATTAAACCACGAGAGAAATTTCATTTAATTATACCCATATATAAAAGGTTCTATTTGGTATAATTCATAAGAAAAGGTTTTTGAGCTCTAATAAACCTTTTATATCAATGTAAAAATGAATTCCAAAAATAGCAAAATATAATTAAATCCATATTTCTGCCTTTAGATTTTCCTTTTTTGGAAAAGTAATCCAAAATAGGCTTTTGATAAAACTTTTAGGCTTTTTTACCGATTCTGATATTTTATTACCTAAAAATCGCTCTGAATCGTAAAACACGAATAAACATAAACAAGTTTACTCTTACATATTAGCTTAAAAACACTGACTGGTATGGTCAACAAAAGAAAAACGAGTAAAAAATCAAAAATTATTCTGCAAAAAAAATTCTGATACTATATTATCCACTTTTAAAAATCAAAATAATCACTTTTTGACTTCTCATAATCTCCATTGTTTTTTCCAAAAATTGATTTTAAGAATCGAACAGAACAAATAAGCTTTTAATAACAATAAAAACTCACATCTATTAGTCTAATTGACTTTAACTTACGCTTTATGCATATATTATCCACTTTAATTTTTAAATTATCTTAAATAAGGCATGTTTTTTACGCATATCTCAAAAAACTGGTAGGTACTGGTATGTGCTGGTTTAGAAACATTTATACTTTTGGTTTTCACATTTATCTCTTTTTCATAAACAATCTGCACGAGCTCAAGGCATTTTGTTTCTCCAAAATGAAAAAGATGAAAACGGACCACGAGAATAAATTACTAACTAACAAAAACCACTAAAACATGACCAAACAAAAACCGACAAAAGAGTGGCTTTCTTCTGAGACGTGGAAGATTACCAAACTAACATCTGGAGCCTTACTGGCACTCGCTTTACAGAGTTCTTTTGCTGCTGAGTTGAAAGAGACAAAATTCTCCACCAAACTGTCTTCTGATTTAACTCTAACAAAGAACAAAAACACATTTTTTGCCGTAGAAAAACTAGTAAAAGGAAAAGTAACAGGCCCGCAAGGAGAACCGCTTCCTGGTGTAAACATTCTTGTAAAAGGAACAAAAATAACGGCAACAACAGATTTTGATGGCAATTTCACAATTGAGGTTCCTGACTCCAACAGTATTCTTGTTTTTTCTTACACCGGATTTTTAACAAAAGAAGTTCGTGCTGATGACGCTGCAAGCATTCAGCTTGAAGAACAGAATCAGACTTTAAATGAAGTGGTTGTCGTTGGGTACGGAACTCAGAAAAAAGCTTCTACAACGGGAGCAATTGCTTCTATTAAAGGAGGTGTTCTAACTCAAAATGCATCTGCAAACGTATCTAACGGAATTGCTGGACGTATGTCTGGGGTAATTGCCAATAACCGTTCTGGAAGACCTGGTGATGACAGCTCAAGCCTTTTGATTAGAGGATTTAATTCATTTGGCGGAGGTACAAGTCCGCTTGTAGTTGTAGACGGTATTCCTGATCGTGATTTGAACAGAATTAACCCTGACGATATTGAATCTGTAACGGTTTTGAAAGATGCATCGGCAGCTATTTATGGAGTACGTTCTGCAAATGGGGTAATTCTGGTAACGACTAAAAGAGGAAAAGTAGGCGCGCCAACGATTAAAGTTGACGGATCGTATGGTATTCAGCAGTTAACCAGAATGAGCGAAAGAGTTAATTCTTGGGAATACATGACGTACTATAACGAACTTAATGCTCATAAAGGCACAACGCTTCCTTACACTCAGGCAGAAATTGACAAATATAAAGCTGGAAACGATCCTAATTATACCAGTACAGATTGGTTAAAACAAGTTTACAGAAAAGATGCTCCGCAAGCCAACCTTTCTCTATCTGTAAATGGTGGGAACGAGCAGGTTAAATATTTCTTTTCTGGACAATATTTAAACCAAGAAAGTAATCTTAGATATAGCGACGAGCGATACAGACAGTTCAATTTAAGATCTAATATTGATGTTAATATTACTTCAAACTTTAAAGTAAACTTAGATATCGCTACTCGTAAAGAAGACAGAAACTTTCCTGCGGTAAGCATTGGAAGCATTATGCACGAGACAGTTAGTATGTATCCTTTTATTCCTGCATACTGGAAAAATGGACTTCCGTCGTCTGGTATCACAAATGGTAGAAACCCAATTTTAATGTCTTCGTCAGCAGCAGGTTATGATCACGTGGTAAACTTAATTGTAAATCCTAAAATTGGATTTGAGCTGAAATTGCCAAAAATAACTGAAGGATTATCTCTTAGCGGATACGCTGCATTTGACTATAATGTGCGTAGTGAAAAGAGATTTACAAAACCATGGGATGCTTATTCGTATGACAAAACAAATGACAGTTACAATAACGTAAAAAACAGCACCAGTATAACTAGTGTTATGCAGGATGAGCGAATTGCAAATCAAAATACATATTTCGCAAAATTAGCTTACGATCGTAAGTTCAACAAACACTCTGTTAATGCTTTTGTAGGTTACGAGCAGACTACAATGGACAAAACCCAAACGTATGCTTACAGAAGAGATTTGTTAAGCGATCAATTGGATCAGATTTTTACTGGAAGCACTAAAGGGCAAAACGCAACTGGCGGCGCCTATCAGGACGGACGTGAAAGTTTCCTTGGAAGAGTGGCTTACAATTTTGATGATAAATATTTTGCAGAAGTTTCTGCACGTTATAACGGATCATTCAATTTCCCTTCGTCAACGCGTTGGGGTATGTTCCCGGCTATAAGCGCAGGCTGGAAAATCTCTGAAGAGCCTTTCTTCAAAAACAATATAAAAGGATTTGATTTACTAAAAATTAGAGCTTCTTGGGGAAGAATGGGTAATGACGATTTGAGAGAAACTATTAATGGTGTAGAATATCTTAACCAATATCTTTTCTTGACAAGATATCAGTTAACAACAGATCAGCAGCTTTACAGCTACTTTGGATCAGATTATACGTTAAATAACAGTATTTATCTTTCTTCTACTCCAAACCCAAATATTACTTGGGAAATTCAAGATTCTAAAAACATCGGTTTTGATTTCGGATTCTTTGGAAATAAATTAACAGCGACTTTTGACTACTTCAGTAATAAAAGATCTGACATTCTTGCAGCTAGAAATGCTTCTGTGCCATTATACACAGGATTATCTCTTCCTAAAGAAAATATTGGAAAAACGGTAAACAGAGGTACTGATTGGTCTATTAACTACGCCGACAATATCAATAGTTTTAAATATAGTGTTGGTTTCAATTTTACTTATGCACAGAGTGAAGTATTATTTCGAGATGAAGCGGCAAATATTCCAGCTTGGCAAAAATCAACTGGAAGAGCTATTGATTCTTGGATGGTATATCAAACCAACGGAATTTACCGTACTCAAGCAGAAGTTGACAATTCTCCTCACTTTGAAGGAGCAAAACCGGGTGATCTTTGGGTAAAAGATATTGATGGTGATGGAAGCATCACTTCTAATGATAAAGTGAGAATTCCTGAATCGGCAACGCCAAAAATTGCTTATGGTATTCCAATCAGAGCTGAATACAAAGGTTTTTCTGTAGATATGCTTTGGACAGGTCAGGCAAAAGCGAGACAAATGATTCTTCCGCAAGCTCAAGGCGCTATCGTGGCACCACCAAGATGGTTATACGAAGACCGATATACTGCTGATAATCCAAATTCAAAATACCCTGTTGCCTTCAATGATTCTGATCCAAGAAACAATATTCCAGCTGACTTCTGGTTAAGAGATGCTTCATTCTTCAGATTAAAATCTTTGGAGATTTCATATACATTACCAGAAAAAGTCTTGTCTAGATTCGGAATATTAAATACGAGATTTTATGCGGGAGGAACCAATTTGTTTTCTATCGATCACATGAAACAGTACAATTTAGATCCTGAAACCAATAATACGACAGGAGTAAATTATCCGCAAACCCGTATTTACAGAATCGGTGTAAGCATTGAATTATAACAAGGTAAAAAGATCAAGACATGAAAAATTATAAAATCAATAAACTAATAAATATAAAAAAGAAGGCTCTTATTGCGGCTGCTCTTTTTATCACAGTTACCACTGTAACATCTTGTAGTGAAGACCCGTTAGATAAAGCGCCTTTGGATTCTTATACAGATGAAAATGTGTGGAATGACTTAAAACTTACCGAAGCTTTTGCTAATAATCTCTATACCGTTTTACCAAGTACGCAGCACAACTGGAACGACAGAACCAACCGCAGCTGGATTTTATCTACTGCTTGTGATGAAGCATTCAATAATTTTAACGATTATGATGTATGGAATTTAAATTCTGGAGCTCTTACACCAGACAACGCGGGAGATTTCAACACTTGGAAACCTACTTATGCTACCATTCAAAACTGCAACATCTTTTTGTCCCGAATTGATAACGTGCCAGGAGACGAAGCTTGGAGAAATAGATTAAAAGGTGAAGTGCTTTTCTTAAGAGCTTATGCATATTTCAAATTAATTAGTGATTACGGAGGAGTTCCTCTTGTTACTACGCCTTTCGACTTAAACAGTAATTTTAAAGTAGATCGCAGCACTTATGACCAATGTGTCGATTTTATTGTTACAGAATTAGACAAAGCTGCTGAATTGCTTCCTTTAACTGCTAAAGATTTAGGAAGAGTAACAAAGGGCGCAGCTTTAGCTATAAAATCAAGAACATTACTTTATGCTGCAAGTCCGCAATGGAATCCTTCTAATGATTTAACAAAATGGAAAAAAGCATCAGACGCTGCAAAAGCAGTTATGGATTTAAATATGTATTCACTTTACGACAAAAAGTACGAAGATCTTTTTACTACAAACAATTCAGAAATCATCTTCTGCCGTTTATCTAGTAAAGATCCGCAATGGAGTGCATTTAATGGTGTAGAAATGTTTAATTCGCCAAGCGGTTTTCACGGATGGGCTAATTTTGCACCAAGCCAAAGCCATATAGATGCTTACGGAACAGCTGACGGAAAAGACATTACAGATCCAACATCTGGTTATGATCCTCAAAAACCTTATGTAAACAGAGATCCTCGTTTTTACAAAAACATTGTTTATGACGGACGTGCTTACGGAAAACCTGAATTCTTTCAAGATCGTTACGATGCAGGAAGTTCTAATAAAGCTGAATTCTACGAAGGCGGTTTAGATTCTCCACAAGGTTGGGATACTTGGAATGCCAGTAAAACACGTTATACTTTCCGTAAATATTGCGATACAACTTACAATTACAATAATGAAACACAAACTAATAAAGCTTGGATTATATCTCGTTTAGGAGAAATTTACCTAAACTTTGCCGAAGCGCAATTTAAATTAGGAAATGAAGGGACTGCCATTCAATATCTTAACTTGATCAGACAGCGTGCAGGAATTACAAATCCGTTAGTAGGTTTGACCGGAACAGCTTTAGAGAATAAAATCCGTAACGAAAGACAAGTAGAATTATGTCTCGAAGGATTCCGTTACTATGATGTTCGCCGTTGGAAAATAGCCGAAGAAACTGAAAACAAACCTCTTATGGGAGTAATCATTACCAAAAACAGTGACGGTTCTAAAACGTATACCTACACTAAAGTTCAGGAAAGGATTTTCAAACCACAGCATTATTTGCTCCCAATTCCGAGAGATGAGATTAACAGAACAGGTTTACCCCAAAACCCTGGTTATAATTAAACTATAACCGATTAAGCAAACCCATCTAGAGGGATGGGTTTGATTTTAAAATGTCTCTAGAAATCAATCCAAATTGAAAATAGCGTTATGAAAAATCATTTTATAGTTTGTGTGGCAAATTGCTGTTTCTTTCTGAATTCATTCAGTCAGGAAACAATTACTTTCAAATCTACAGAACCTGCACTCCAGCTGGCATTTGAACGTGCCAAAAGTATGGCTCTGAGCTATAAAGGAGATTCGAACGATCCTGTTGGACCATGGTATGAAGCGGCTCTTCCTTCCCGATCTGCATTTTGCATGCGCGATGTCTCTCATCAAAGCATTGGCGCAGAAATCCTTGGATTGAGTAAGGAAAACAAAAACATGCTTTCGCTTTTTGCTAAAAACATTTCGGAAAATAAAGATTGGTGCTCTTATTGGGAAATTAATAAATACGGAAAACCTGCTCCAGAAGATTATAGAAATGATAAAGAATTCTGGTACAACCTGAATAGCAATTTTGATGTCATATTTGCTTGTTGGAGATTGTACTTATGGACAGGCGATGAAGATTATATCAAAAATCCTGAGTTTGAAAATTTCTTCGAAAAATCATCAACAGCATATATAGAACATTGGTTTTTGGAAGCCGATTCGCTATTAACCAGACCAGAATTTGTAAACACTCCTACTCCGTTCAATAGCAAAGACGATTTTCATAAATGTAGAGGATTAGCTTCTTATTCCGAAGGCATTCCGGGTTTAAAAATGGGAGTCGATCTAGTTGCAGCCATTTACAGAGGATTACTTACCTATTCTTCTATTTTAAAAGAAAAAGGACAATTTGAAAAAGCTGCTTTTTTCGAAAAAAAGGCACTTAGATATCAAGAGCAGATCGAGCAAATCTGGTGGGATCAAAATGCATCGGCCTACAATGTAATTTATACCGCCGATGGTAAATTTAGCAAAGATGCGGGCGAACTATTTTTATTATGGTTCGATGTTTTGGCAGATACAGACAGAACTGAAAAGACAATTAAACACATTCTTTCAGAAGAAAGCAATGTAGAAAATGCTTCTTATCTTCCGTTCCTTTTATACAAATATGGTTACGAAGACAAAGCATACGAATACATTTTACATTTAACCGATCCTGAAACCAAAAGAAGAGAATATCCAGAAGTTTCATACGGCGTAATTGAAGGCATCGTACACGGTTGTATGGGAATAGAGCCAGATGCTTCAAAAAGAACAATAACAACAATACATCGAGGAAAAAAAGACAGCATTTCTGAGGTCGACAATTTACCCGTGTTACAGACAACATTAGCTGTAAAACACGAAAAACAAACCACTACAACACTACACAACAAAGGCGAAAAATTTATAGAATGGAAAGCAATGTTCCCTGGGAATTATACTTCTATCTTTATAAATAATAAAAAAGCTGCCGTAATTCATGAAAAGGACAACAAGGGAAATCCCTACACTGCTATTACAATTCGTGTGAATCCTGGACAGAAAATAACGGCGGCCTGTCGCTAAAACAACTCGTCCAATGTACTACTCATACAATGGATACAATTTAAAATCAAACGCTATGAAGATATCTTCTAGAAAAAAACTTAAATCCTTTTTATTGGTTCTTATTGCTTTATGCTTTATAGCAAATACAGCATTTTCACAAGAAGATCAACGTTGGCAAATTAATACCGACGGTTCTATTTCTTGGCAAATAAACAATAGCATTCCGCATGATGATCATATCGAAATGAGTGGTAAAAGAATCTCATGCGTTCTAAGGTATGGCGTAGCGGCTGATGGTTCTTTTCATGCGACCAGAAGTTTAGTCTGGCCAATGCTGAGAACCATTCCGAATAATACGCATGCGAGTTTAACGCGTCAGTTTGCGCAAGATGCTTTTGATCTTGTTACTGTAAATTACAAACCGATTGCAGCAGAAAAAACGGTTTCATTAACGTTAAACGGAACATTATTGGTTAAAAGCAAAACAGATAAACTTGAACTTACAAGACAGTTTTTTCCTTCTACAGCTTTGGCGGTTTATAACGAAATTTATACCATCAAAAATAGCTCTGATAAAAACTGCATTATAGAAATTCCAAAATCGAATGCTGTTTATACCACAGATCCTGCAAAAGGAACTGAAGGCAGTTATACTATTCATGCAGATCTTATTAATAATGGAAGTTTTAATCTGAAACCAAATGAATCGGTTAGCTTTTCTGTTGTCTATTCAGGCGTAAAAGCAAACGAAACCGTTCCTGCTGTAAATGTTGAAGAAGAAAAAAGCAAACGTTTAGAATTGATTAGTGAAATATGGAGCAAATTGATTTTGGAAACGCCAGATCAGGTTTTGAATACCGAATTTGCTTTCGCGAAAATCAGAGCGGCTGAAAGTATTTTTGAAACCAAAGGCGGTCCAATGCACGGTCCAGGCGGAGAATCGTATTATGCTGCCATTTGGGCAAACGATCAAGCGGAATATATTGGTCCATTCTTCCCGTATTTAGGATATGACTATGGAAACAAGGCTTCATTAAATGCCTATCTTCAGTTTGCCAAATTCATGAATAAAGATTACAAACCTATTCCGAGTTCGATTGTGGCAGAAGGAACAGATATTTGGGCAGGTGCAGGAGATCGCGGAGATGGTGCTATGATTGCTTATGGAGCTACTCGCTATGCGCTTTCGAGAGGAAATACAGATGAAGCAAAACAGTTATGGCCCTTAATTGAATGGTGCTTAGAATATTGTCGCAGAAAAATAAATTCAGATGGCGTTGTTGCTTCAGATTCTGATGAATTGGAAGGGCGTCTTCCTGCAGGAAAAGCCAATCTTAATACTTCTTCTTTGTATTATGATGCATTACATTCTGCCGTTTATCTAGGCAAGGTTTTAGGAAAAAACGAAACACAGCTTAAAGAATATAAAGCGGAAGCTGAAAAATTAAGAACCGCTATAGAAAAGTATTTTGGTGCAAAAGTCGAAGGTTTTGAAACGTATAAATATTACAAAGAAAATGATGTTTTAAGAGCTTGGATCTGTACTCCACTTACCATGGGAATTTATGATAGAAAAGACGGAACTATAGATGCCTTATTTTCTTCTAGATTATGGACTAAAGATGGTTTGGCAAGTGTTGCCGGAGATAAAATATTCTGGGATCGTTCTACTTTGTATGCTTTAAGAGGCGTTCTAGCTGCTGGCGAAACAGACAAAGCGCTAGATTTCTTGCATTATTATTCTAACCGACGTTTATTGGGAGATCACGTGCCATATCCTGTAGAAGCATATCCAGAAGGCGATCAGCGTCACCTTTCGGCTGAAAGCGGTTTGTATTGCCGAATTTTTACAGAAGGATTATTTGGTATTCGTCCGACAGGTTTGCACAGTTTCGATTTTACGCCAAGACTTCCTAAATCTTGGTCTACTATGAAACTAAAGCATATTCATGCATTTGAACGTGATTTTGATATTACCGTTGAAAGAGCTGGCAAAAATCTAAAGTTAAAAATAACTGACGGAAAAAAACTAGCGATCAATAAGGTTATTAAAGATGGTAATACCATAAATATTAAGTTATAATTTTTTTTTGAATTATTGTTTTTGAAGCAAACCTCCGAAATGTATCTTGGAGGTTTGTTTTTATTCGAGTAGTTTTTTCACGCAGATTTAAACCAATAGGATCTGCTAAATCTGCGAGAGAAAAAAAATATAAATAAAACTGCCTCCCGCAGATCTTGCAGATTTAGCAGATTATTTTATAAATACAGTATATCTGTAGAGACGCACCGCAGTGCATCTACGCCCAATATATCAAGGAGATTTGTTTTTTATATCAATAGATTTATATACAGATTTAAACAAAAAAATCTGCTAAATCTGCTAAATCTGCGAGAGAGAAAAATATAAATAAAAATGCCTCACGCAGATCTTGCAGATTTAGCAGATTATTTTATAAATACAGTATATCTGTAGAGACGCACCGCAGTGAGTCTACGCTCAGTATATGTGCAACAGGAAAATCTTTGAGGACAAACGTGCGCGAGACGCACTGCAGTGCGCCTCTACAGAATATTAGAACGATAATAAATCTATCTCTATTTCAAAGCCTTAAACAATATTTCTACCGGATGCAATGCTTTTCGCCCCGTTCCATCAGTAATTTGATGTCTACAGCTTGTTCCTGATGCAGAAATTAAAGTAGCTGTTTCTTCTTTTCTAATTGTTGGAAACAAAACCATTTCTCCAATTTTCATCGAAATATCATAATGCTCTTTTTCGTAACCAAAAGAACCTGCCATACCGCAACAGCCGCTTGGAATATTCAAGACTGTATAATTCTTAGGAAGAGAAAGTATCTTTTTAAGTGGCACTAAGGAAGATAAACTTTTTTGAAAACAATGCCCATGCATGCGAACTCTTTCTGTCTGTTCTGTAAAACTATCCGATGTAATACGTCCAGTTTCTAATTCTTGAGCTAGAAATTCTTCTATCAAGAAAGTTCTTTTCGCTGCTGTTTTCGCTTTTTCTTTTAAATCTCCACGACACAAATCAGGATATTCATCACGAAATGAAAGTATCGCCGAAGGTTCAATTCCTATTAAAACACCATCACTTGGAATCGCTTTTTCAAAATCTCTAATATTTTGTTCTGCAATTTCACGTGCTTCTTTTAGCATTCCTTTTGAGAGATATGTTCTTCCACTTATTCCTATTTCAGGAATCAAAACTTTATACCCTAATTGATTCAAAAGTTTTACGGCCGTCTGCCCTATTTCGACATCATAATAGTTGAGAAATTCATCATTATACAAATAGACATTTCCATTTCTAAAATCACCTATTTGCCTATAGTTTTTTATCCATTTGGCAAACGTAATTTTATGCATTAAGGGTAATTGTCTTTCCACAGCAAAACCAGTACTTTTTTTAATCCAATTTCCGAGAATTCCTTTGGTTGACAAATTATACATCCACGGAACTGAAGCAAACAACTGATTTATTTTTGGTGTATTTCCAATAAGTTTTGATCGAAATTTTACACCGTTTTTATCATGATATTGCTGCAAAGTTTCTGCTTTCAGTTTTGCCATATCTACGTTTGAAGGACATTCTGACTTACAGCCTTTACAGCTTAGGCACAAATCTAAAACATCCAGCAAGTTTTCATCATCAAATTTATTGGCTTTTACTGAGTTTGTAATGGTCTCTCTCAGCATATTAGCACGCGCTCGAGTTGTATGTTTTTCATCTCGGGTAGCCATATAACTTGGACACATTGTTCCGCCGCTTTTCTCAGTTTTTCTGCAATCGCCAGATCCATTGCACATTTCGGCGGCACGAAGAATTCCGTTGTGTTCCGAAAAATCGAAATAAGTTTCAGGCATTGGCGTATCCTGTCCAGCCGTATATCGCAGACTTGTATCCATAGGAGGCGTATTCACGATTTTCCCCGGATTAAAAACATCCCACGGGTCCCAAACCTTTTTTATTTGAACAAATAATTCATAAATCTCATCTCCCAACATTAGCGGAATAAATTCTCCACGAAGCCTTCCGTCTCCATGTTCTCCGCTCAACGAGCCTTTGTATTTTTTTACCAAATGTGCAATATCGGTTGCAATAGTTCTAAAAAGTGCTGTCCCTTCATGAGTTTTTAAATCTATAATCGGACGCAAATGCAATTCACCCGTAGCCGCATGCGCATAATGCACACAGTTTAGATTTCTCTTTTTTAGAATAGCATTAAAATCTTCTATAAAATCAGGCAGATCATTTACGTCAACAGCTGTATCTTCAATTACAGCTACCGCTTTCGCATCTCCCGGAATATTAGATAATAAGCCTAATCCGGCTTTTCTTAATGCCCAAACTTTATTGGTATCTTCACCATAAACAATTGGAAAATGATATCCTAGATTTTTAGAACGCATCAGGGCTTCCATCTCTTTGGCAATGCCGTCTATTTCTTCTTGCGAATCTCTTAAAAATTCAACCGCTAAAATAGCTTGAGGATCGCCTTTCACAAAAAAACGATTCTTACTTTGTTCGATATTTTCTTTGGTGCATTCCAGAATATAATGGTCAATCAGCTCCACGCTATCTGGATTAAATTTCAGCGCTTCAATATTAGCTTTTAAAGATTCATGAATGCTTTCAAAATGCACACAAACCAAAGCCGAATACGGTTTTAAAGCATCAACTAGATTTAGTTTTATTGCTGTAGAAAAAAATAATGTTCCTTCAGACCCTGCAATCAGTTTACAGAAGTTAAACTTTTCATGAGAATTATTAAATGGACTGCTGTCTGCCAATAAATCCAAAGCATATCCTGTATTTCTTCTCGGAATTGATTTTTTAGGAAAATTAGTTTCAAATAAATTTCGGTTATGTTCAGATGATAGTATTTCTTTAGCTTGAACATAAATAGCCTGTTCTAAGGGACTCACAACATTAATTCCGTTGCATTTATCTTCAAATTCAGCATTGGTTAGAGAACCAAAAACAACTTCATTTCCATCTGCTAAAAAACCTTTTATTTCAAGTACATGCTCTCGAGTTGATCCATACACAACAGATCGAGCTCCGCAAGCATTATTTCCCACCATTCCACCAATCATACAGCGATTACTGGTGGAAGTTTCTGGTCCAAAAAAAAGTTTATACGGTTTTAAATGCAAATTCAGTTCATCACGAATAACGCCAGGTTCTACCCAAACGGACTTTTCTTCCTGATTTACCGAAATAATTTTGGTGAATTCTTGCGAAATATCGACCACAATTCCATTTCCAACTACTTGCCCTGCTAATGAAGTTCCAGCCGCACGAGGAATGATACTGCTCTTGTTTTCTTTAGCAAAAGCAATAATTTTCTGAATATCTTCTTTAGTTTTCGGAATGGCTACAGCCAAAGGCATTTCTTTGTAAGCGCTTGCATCTGTTGCGTAAAGCAGACGCATGGTATGATCGTAAAATAATTTTCCTTCTAATTGCTTTTCTAAAACAGTAAGATTAATAGAACTTTTGGAAAGGATATTATTATTCATTTTTAATTGTTATTAACTTTTGTCTTAACACATAGAAACATAGATTTTTATTGTGTGAGAGGGTTTCACTTAGCATGAAAACACATAGATATGTGTTAAGAACGAGTTTCTTTTTTGTGTCTTTTTTTAAGATAAAAATCTATGTTTCTATGCGTTTAAAAAACTATAATTCGCTCAATGCAATATCAAGTAATTGCACCATTTCATCAGCATTTTGTTTATTAAATGGCATTGGCGGTTTTATTTTTAGAACATTGTGCAGAGGTCCATCTGTGCTTAACAAATATCCTTTGGCTTTCAGCTTTTCGACTACAATATCTATTTCAGGAATGGCAGGTTCCATTGTAGTTCTATCTTTTACCATTTCTGCTCCAATAAATAATCCGTGTCCTCGAACATCACTAATGATAGGATATTTATGCATTAATTTTTTTAATCCATCCATCAAATAATTACCAGTTTCCAATGCATGCTGCTGCATTTCTTCCTGCTGAATTACATCTAAAACAGCCAATCCTGTAGCCATAGAAACAGGATTACCGCCAAAAGTATTAAAGTACTCCAAGCCATTGTTGAAAGCTTCTGCAATCTCTTCGGTTACAATTACAGCTGCCAACGGATGCCCGTTTCCTATTGGTTTTCCTAAGACAACAATATCTGGCACCACATTTTGCAATTCGAATCCCCAGAAATGATCTCCAATTCTTCCAAAACCAACTTGAACTTCATCTGCAATGCAAACTCCTCCTGCCGCACGAACATATTCATATACAGTTTTTAAATAGTTTTCTGGCAACGGAATTTGACCGCCGACTCCTAATAAAGTTTCACAGATAAAAACTGCTGGCGCCTTATTTTCTTTCTTTAAATTTTCGATAATTCGCTGTACATCTGCAGCATATTTTTCTCCTGCTTCTGCATCGCCATATTTATAAGGACCTCGATACAAATCTGGATTAATTGCTTTATGAATCCAAGGCATTTGACCAGAACCGCCTTTGCTGTCAAATTTATACGGACTCATTTCCATTGCGACCGTCGAAGTTCCGTGATAAGCGTGATCGAGTACGATAATATCTTTTTGTTTGGTAAAATGACGGCTCATACGAATAGCCAAATCATTGGCTTCACTACCAGAATTTACAAAATAACAAACGCTTAGTTTTTCAGGTAAAGTTGCCGTCAACCTTTGCGCATAATCCGTTATGGCGTCATTCAAATATCTCGTATTTGTATTTAAAGTCGCTATTTGATGTTGCATTTTTCTAACCACAACCGGATGGCAATGTCCAACATGCGATGGATTATTTACACAATCAACAAAAGTTCTTCCTTTGTCATCATATAAATATTGCAAAGCTCCTTTTACAATTTTTAATTTTTCTTTGTAACCAATGCTTAAATTTCTTCCTATTTTCTGTTTTCTAATTTCAAGAAGCTCCGAATAATCGTTATCATTGATTAATCCATCAAAACCACACCCTTTTCTAAACGCATCTTGCGCTTTGATTGGATTTACTTTTATCCATTTATATAACAAATCCCAAGCTGGTTTTTCGGTAACAAAATGGTGTTCGTTGTTACTGTCTAACGATGCATTGTAAGCAGATTGTGTCACACTAATGCAAAGTCTTCCTGCAATTAAATAATACAAAAGATCCAATTCTTGTTCGGTAAGCGCATACGAATTATGATATCCTTTGACAATGGTTGCCGCTACAGCTAACGGATCTTCTTCATCAAGCATCGCATACACACAGGCAATCGCAAGGTTATTGATTAAAGCCGTGTAAACCATATCGCCAAAGTCAATCAGTCCGCTAATGCGATTGTCTTTCACCAAAACATTATAATCATTTGTGTCATTGTGAATATAGGCGTGTCTTAGACGATGCAACTGCGGCAGCACTTCGGTGTCAAACTGCAATAAAAAATAACCCGCAATACGTCTTCTTTCATGATTTAGAATATACTTTAAATTATCGCCTGCTTCACTTGCACGGCTAATATCCCAAGTATAATTGCGATGCATTGCTGGATGCGAAAAATTAGCTAATACAGCATCCATATTACCTAAAAAAGAACCTAGATTATAATGGAGCTCGCTGTTTTTGTTCTTCTCGTCTACCCAAAAAGTACCTTCCAGAAAGTTGAGAATTCTAATATGATAGGTTTGGGAATCTGTTAGTATCTCAGTCAGTCCCTCGCCATTTTTATTAAGGCAAAAATGCTGAAAACAATCTGAAATAGCACTATTGCCAAGATGCCTCAAAATTGAAGCTTGTGCCTTTAAAAATGGAAATGAATGACTCTCATTTGATACTTTGAGAATGTATTTTTCATTTTTGTCATCGGACAAGAGAAAATTCAATTCGTCATATCCATTTAATGCTTTTACGGCTACATTTAATCCGTAATGTTCTTTTACCAAGTACTGAATAACTGTTTCTGAAAAAATCATTGCTATTCTATTAAATTGTTTTTGTTTTTTTTTAGCCACTAATTGCACGAATTTGCGCTAATTTTTCAAGTCTTTAATTCGTGTAAATTAGTGTAATTCGTGGCATTTATTAAAAATTATTAGCGGCAAATTTTATTTCCAAATTACAGCCTGAGCTGGTTCTAATGGATTTTTTCCCACCAATATTTTGCTTCCTGCAGGAATTGGCAGATTAATAGTTTCATTGGTATAATTCACACCCACATAAAAACCATCACGCCATTCTACATAAACTCCTTTTGGCAAATCTTCAATGGCAACTTTTGCACGTTCGTATACAGTTCTTACTAATTGTCTTTCCAGATTTCCGTCTTTACTTTCAGCTCCAATATAAGTAACGGTTCCTTTTCCTAATTTTCTGGTAATCGCCGCCGCTTTGCCTTTGTAAAACTGATCGGCATAAGAAGCCAAAACTTCAGTTCCTTGTTTCGGATTTAAAACATCTGCCCAAACATTCCACTTATAAGTATTGTTTCCAGCATTTATAGTTCCGTTTACATCTTCAACGAGCATATCAAAAAACTCAACATCTGCTCCGATCAAAGGTACAATTGGCGCACTCCATTTGGCTTCAAAGAAATGGCCGTTTTTATCTTTTTGGCCTGTTCGACAGGAAAGAATTAAATTTCCACCATTTTCGACGTATTTCGTCCATTTGTCCACCAGTTTTTGATCAATTAATTGATACGCTGGGGCAACAATAAACGGATATGCAGAAAAATCGCTCTCTTCTGTGATAAAATCCATTGGAGCACCAGTCGATTTTACAGCTGAACTATAGATGTTTCTATGTCTCCAAGTACTCCAAAATTCTGTTTGTTTCTGGTTTTCTAAATCCCACAGATTTTCGTGACTCCATAAAAATCCTGTTTTTCTCTTCGCTATTTCCTGCGGAATTACTGCTTTTGGATTGTACTCTTTACGAAGCAGTTTCATATCTTCAATTGACTGAACAAACTCTTTTCCGCCTGTTGTCAACGTCACGCCATCTGTACCCACAATTCCGTCATGATACATTTCGCTGCTTCCAAGCGGATGTCTGTATCTGTACGTACAAGTAAAAGAACAGCCGCCGCCAAAAGCCTGAGAAATCCACATATGGACTGTTCCCGGAAGCAGTTGCGGATTAATGCTTGCCCAGTTTACCTGTCCCGGCTGCATTTCCATTACTCCTGTAACGCCATTTATGGATCTGTAATAATCATTTGCTTCTGAAATTTTATTAGGATGTCCCATTCTAAAATTTTGTCCGCCTAAATTGTTTCTTCCACTTACAGGATACATCGTATAAGTTGCAAAATCCATTTTATCTGTTCTTCTAGGATCTGCCCCGTAAACTACATTGGTATAATTGGTCGTAATCCATTGTTTTGGATCAATATATTTGCGAAGTATTTCTGCCTGCAAATTCAAATATTCTGCTTGAGAATCTGCTGTAAAACGTTTAAAATCCAAAACAGCATGTGGACTTAGTTTGTCTTCAAAATAAATCTCTGCATTTGGAATCGCAATCTGTTCAAAATTATTGTATCTGATGCTCCAGAAACTCGCTACCCACTCCGCATTTAATTTTTCGATTGTACCATACTTCGCTTTAAGCCATTTCTGAAATCCTTTTTGTGCGGACGGACTAAAATCGTCTGGTGCTCCTGGTTCGTTATCAACTTGCCAGCCAATAACGTTTTTATTATTGCCGTATCTTTTTGCAAGTTCGGTCACAATTTTAGCTACAAACTCTCTGTATTTTTCATTAGAAACAGATTGATTGGCTCTATTTCCGTGTTCTCTTCTGCGTCCGCTTGCATCTACCAGATAAATTTCAGGATATTTTTCTCCCATCCATGCTGGAGGAGTTGGCGTTGGTGTGCACATGATGACTTTCAAGCCTTGTTTTTCGGCAATAGCCAAAGCATCATCCAGCCATTTAAAATCGTATTTTCCTTCTTCGGGTTCCATAAAAGTCCATGCGAACTCAGCGAAGTGCGTAAACTCAAAACCCAGTTTTTTGATGTTTTTTAAATCGCGTTCCCATTGTTCTCTAGGCCATTGCTCTGGATAATAATAAACTCCAATCTGCATTAAATTTGGTTTGGAGAAAAAACGTTGCGGATCCTGTTTTTCTGAAACCGCCCCCTTTTTGTTCTGAGCAAAAACAGGTGTTAAATTACAGCTTGCCATAAGCAATCCTGCTAATATAATTTTGGTTAAAGTTTTGTGGTTAGACATGTTAGTTTTGTTGTTGTTGTTGTTGTTGTTGTTGTTGATTTATTAAATTAAACACATAGAAACATAGTTTTATTTCTAAAAAAGATAAAGTGAAAGAAACTAGTTTCTAACACATAGCTATGTTTGCTTAAGAAAAGTAGAACGTCTTTCACCGCTACAATTATGAGTCTAGTAAATTATGTTGCTATGTATTAAAAACCAACGCTTTATATTATTTATCCTCTAAAAGCAGCATTAAATAATGCGAAGCCGACCAGCTGAAGTTGTAAGCTTCCAATCCTTTTCCATTTACGGGCTGATAATTTTCTCTGATAGAAGTTCCTTTGTCCATAACGCCTTCAGCATTATGCATCAGTTTATAGGCCAATTCATTTGCTTCTTTCGTGTATCCATACTTTTCTAATCCGTTGATGCCAAAATAACTTTGGTCAAGCCAAATAGGTCCTCTCCAATATCCGTTATCTGGTTTAAACTTTGGGTGATTAGCAGCCAATGTTGGCAGAGGCACAAAAGTGTTCAAACTCGCTGGATCAACCATATTGTTTTTTGCTGCTTTGGCTTGTTCGGCTGCAGCTACTTCTGCCCAAATCGGACAATATCCTTCGCATCCCATTGCTTTTATCAATGTTTTACCGTCAATTGTGGTGTCATAAAACCAACCTGTTTCTGGATCCCAAAATTGCTTTTGAATTTTGAGTTTTAATGCATCGCTTTCATTCTTCCATTTTTTAGCTTCATCATTTAATTTTAAAACTGATGCCATTTTACTGAGATAGTTTTTCTCTGCAAATAAGAACGAATTTAAATCAACGCTTTCCTGATCTAATGAATACGCTTTTTCGCCATTTTTCAAGATTTTGCTATCATCAAAACGTACAGCATTATCCATTCCGCTTTCCCATTTTGCTGCAATCACAGTTCCGTCTGTCGAACCAAATTCGCATAAACCATCTTGATCGTGATCACGTTCTTTGTACCACCAATTGTGATATAAAGTCAACTTTGGGTAAAACTCTTTTATGAAATTAACATCTTTTGTCTTTTCATAAATCTTCCAAATTGCCCAAGCAGCAAGCGGTGCTTTTGTATTTCTGTAATTGTTTTCTTCTAGAAGATTATTTCTGTAAATGCAATCTGGAATAAAACCATTTGGATCCTGATAATCGAATAAAGCACGCATCTGATTTTTGGCTAATTCGGCATCATAATTGGCTACTGCAACGGCATGTTTCCAGCTGTCCCAAGCCCAAAAACCATGAAACCATTCGTAATTGTAACTCGGAAAAAGACCGCCATGTTTCAATCCTTCTGCTGGAATTCTGGTGTTGTTCTGTAAAGTCAGCACCAATTTTGCAATCAAATCTGAATAACTGTGATCTTTGTAAATGTTTTTCTTTTTGGCAATAAGTTGTGCCAGCTGTTTTTCTTTTTCTTTTTGTGTGTTGTTTAACAGTGTAGTGAATACCGTTTTCTGTATCGTTTCGTTTTCCGTTTTCCAAGAATATTGCGGAAAAATAAAAGTTTGTGAAACTACAATTTCTTTAGTTTCATTTGGTTTTAAAACCAGTTTCTCCGTTTGTGCCTTATATCCTTGTTTGGTAATTTCAATTTCTGGATTTGATTTTAGAAACTGAATATAACCAACCGCTATGCTTTTTGAAGAAACAATTTTTAAAGTGTTTTTCTCATTAGACAATTGCAAATCATCTAGAAAAAGAGACGCATTATAAGACGGAAAAAGCGTAATTGTCTTTGCCGTTTTATTGGTAATGCTTGTTCTTTGCAGAGCCGAATGCCCAGATAAAAACACCAGTTGTTGTTTTACTTCTAATTTTTCATTTTTAAACTGCTGTTCTAGATGACTGTTATAACTGTTTTGTGCTACCAATGAGCTTTTCCAGTCGATAATATCTTGGCCTTTTTCATCTTTTAATTGCAATGAAACAAAAGAAGAACTTAACCAAACGCCGTTTTGTTCGGTCATTAAAAATGGCCCCGAAAAACCTGCTTGAACATTTGAAACATCTAAAAATCCGAAGGCGAACCAAGCGCCTTTATCAGAAAACGCAAGAGATTTTCTGTCTGTAGCATTTGTTGGATTTCCTTTAAAATTGATACTGTTTTTAGCTGATTCTAAAATGGAAAAGCCTTTTTGAGACCAGCTCGACGAGATGATGAAAAAGAATACAAGAATCAAAAAAAATTTCTTTTTGTACATGTTATTTCATTTTTATGAAGTGTTTTTTATTTAAATATAGAACTTGTTATTTTACTGGCAAAATTCATTTTATAAATGAAATTTTATCCCTTGAGATAATGCCACGCCAACACCATAATTGATTGTATTGGTTTGTCTTCTCATGTAAATTTTCCAAGCGTCAGAACCGGATTCTCTTCCGCCTCCAGTTTCTTTTTCACCTCCAAAAGCACCACCGATTTCAGCGCCAGATGTTCCGATATTCACATTTGCAATTCCGCAGTCAGAACCAGCAACTGATAAAAACAATTCGGCTTCTCTTAAGTTATTTGTCATAATTGCCGATGATAATCCTTGAGCCACATCATTTTGGATTGCAATAGCATTTTCAACCGTTCCAGAATATTTCAACAGATACAATACAGGCGCAAAAGTTTCGTGCTGCACAATTTCAAATGAATTGTCAGCCTCTGCAATGGCGGGTTTTACGTAACAACCGCTTTCGTATCCTTCACCAAAAAGCACACCGCCTTCAACCAGAATTTTTCCTCCTTGCGCGACAACCTTTTTCAAAGCTTCATTATACAATTCAACTGCTTGTTTGTCAATAAGAGGTCCGACATGATTTTTCTCGTCCAACGGATTTCCGATGCGCAATTGTTTGTATGCTGAAACAAGAGCTTCTTTTACTTTATCATAAATACTCTCATGAATAATCAAACGACGTGTTGTAGTGCATCTTTGTCCCGCTGTTCCTACGGCGCCAAAAACGGCACCAATAATTGTCATTTCCAAATCTGCATCGGGTGTTACAATGATGGCATTGTTTCCTCCTAATTCTAATAATGATTTACCGAAACGTCCTGCAACTACCTGCGCCACAATTTTACCCATTCTAGTAGAACCTGTAGCCGAAATTAACGGAATACGTTTATCATTGGTCAGCAACTCTCCTATTTTATAATCTCCCGTAATTAAACACGAAATTCCTTCTGGCAAATTGTTTTCTTTTATCACTTCTGCCATAATATTTTGACAGGCAACGGCACAAAGCGGTGTTTTTTCAGACGGTTTCCAAACGCAAACATCTCCGCAAACCCAAGCCAAAGCGGTATTCCAAGCCCAAACGGCAACTGGAAAATTAAATGCAGAAATAATTCCGACAACTCCTAGAGAATGATATTGCTCATACATTCTGTGTCCCGGTCTCTCCGAATGCATCGTTAAGCCGTGCAGCTGACGCGAAAGTCCAACCGCAAAATCACAGATATCAATCATTTCCTGTACTTCTCCGTAACCTTCCTGCAAAGATTTACCCATTTCGTATGAAACCAGTTTTCCTAACGCTTCTTTATTCTTGCGTAATTTCTCGCCAAACTGACGTACCATTTCGCCACGTTTTGGCGCAGGAATTAATCGGAATTGTTTAAAAGCTTCGTTAGCCGATTCCATCACTTTTTCATAATCAGCTGGAGTTGATGTTTTGACTTTTCCAATTAATTTTCCATCAACAGGAGAATAACTTTCTAGAATTTCTCCGTTAGAAAAGTTATTCAATCCCGTTGAAGTTCCTTCATTTATGTCTTTTATGTTTAATTCTTTTAAAGCTTCTTTTATTGTAGTTTCTAATTCTTCTATTGCCATTATAAACTTTTAGTTATGCGTTTTCTATTAACTGAATATTATATTGTTTTTTGAAGTTTTACATCGGTACTTTCAAATATTTTATCTGCCGATGAAGCCACAAAACCTTGGTATAATTCTCCGTTTGACATTGGATAACGCAACGCAAATTCATAATAACATGATGGCACTTTTAATGTTCCTTCTTCAAAATCAACATCGTATAAATCTGCCAATGTGCTTGATTGTTCCAAAAGCTGTTCTGGAGTTCCTTTAATTTTTCCGCCAGAAGCATTTAGTTCCCATCCGCTAGCTTCTAAGAAATTGTTTAATTCTTCTAAAGTTTTAAATCCTTTTAAAGCATTGGTATTGATTGTAAAATGATTGGCTCTAAAACCATAAACATACATCCAAGCCGCGTATTCAGACTCTTCTAGTAATGATTTGTAAACCGCTTGCGAATTTCCTTTCCAAACCGCTCCGCTTAAAACCAAATTCGGATCGTTGAATACATTTTGATCACAGTTGTCTAAAAGCTGTTGCACTTTTTCCTGCAATTCTGCTGAGCATTTTTCTAATTCTAATTCTGAAATGAAAATTCTTGGTGCATTTTTATCTAAAGCATTTTCATAATGTTTAGCATATAATTTTTTGGTTTCAAAATAATATTCCCCTTTTGCTTCGTAGCCAACATTTATGAAAGCTTTTTCTAATACTTCAATATTTACACGTTTATCATTGAAAGTACGAATTGCAATATGGTCATTTAAAATTTCTTCACCTTTTTCTTCCAGTAATTCGTGTATTTTCAATGCAGATGGAGTAATCTCAATATATTGCTCCCAAAGTTTCGTAAGTAGTTGATTCTTATCCATTTTTAAGTTTGTTAAATAGTGTTATAATGACACAAATCTATAGATAATACTGTTATTATAACATTATACCTGTACGATTATTTACAATTCGACACTTTGAACTCTTTTTTTTGTAATTTTGACACTTTGAAAACCTGTTTTACCAAAAGAATTGTCAAAATAATAGAATCCATAAATCAGCATAGCATATGGCAACGATTAAAAAGAATGAAAATATTGACTTTTTAGATAGAGAAATCATACAGAAACTAAGCGAAAACGGAAGAATTGCTTTTTCTGATTTGGCACGCGAATTAAACATTTCCAATTCATTGGTCCACTTAAGAGTTCGCAAATTGCAAGAATCTGGCGTAATAACTGGCTTTTCTGTAAAATTGGATCCAAAACAAGTTGGTTTTGAAACCATTACCTACACCGGAATTGTTACAAAAGAAGCTCATTTCTCCTATTCTATTGCAGAAAAACTAAAGCAAATTCCCGAAGTGGTAGAATGCCATTGGGTTTCTGGCAATTATGCTTTATTCATTAAAATCGTTGCAGCCAATAATGAAGAACTTCGTAAAATATTGTACGAACAAATTCACCAAATTGAAGGCGTTGGAAGCACCGATTCTTTTTTCTCTTTTGGTTCTGCTTTTGAAAAAAATCTTCCTGTTTAGAATATACAGCTTTCTAACCGGTCTACTCAAAATATAAAAAGTGGTACATTTTGATGATACAGTAAAATGATATTTTTGACCAAAAATCATTAAAGCATATCAAATAAAATGAGCACGCAAATAAGACACGACTGGAAAAAAGAAGAAATTCAAGCAATCTACGATCAGCCTTTATTAGAATTGGTTTATAATGCTGCTACTGTACATAGAGAGTTTCATAAACCTTCAGAAATACAGGTTAGCACATTACTTTCTATAAAAACAGGCGGCTGTCCAGAAGACTGTTCTTACTGCGGACAAGCAGCGCGATATCATACCGATATTAAAGTGCAAGCTCTTCTTCCTACAGAAAAAGTATTGGAACATGCGCAAAAAGCAAAAGAGGGCGGTTCTTCTCGTTTCTGTATGGCTGCAGCTTGGCGCGAAGTTCGAGATAACAAAGATTTTGATCGCGTTATCGAAATGGTAAAAGGTGTAAACGATATTGGACTGGAAGTTTGCTGCACGCTCGGAATGCTTACCGAAGAACAAGCTGTACGTCTTCAAGAAGCGGGTCTTTATGCTTACAACCATAATTTGGACACTTCAGAAAGTTATTATGATGAAATAATCAGCACTCGCAAATTTGATCAGCGTTTGGATACGATTAACAACGTGAGAAAAGCAGGAATCACGGTTTGCTCAGGCGGAATCATTGGTCTTGGAGAATCTGATGGCGATAGAATTTCTATGCTTTTAACGTTAGCTACCATGCCCGTTCATCCAGAATCTGTTCCTGTAAATGCTTTGGCGAGAGTAAAAGGAACTCCGCTAGAAAATAACCCAAAAGTGCCTCTTTGGGATATGGTTCGAATGATTGCTACAGCGCGTATTGTTATGCCTGCATCTATTGTTCGTTTAAGTGCAGGACGCATCGAAATGACCGAAGAAGAACAAGCTTGGTGTTTTATGGCAGGTGCCAATTCTATTTTTACGGGAGAGCGCGAAACGCTATTGGTGACGCCAAATCCAGGTCTTTCTGAAGATATGCAGATGTTTCAAAATCTTGGACTTAAGCCTTTGGTTAAAGAAAATAAAAGTGCTTGTTCGGTGGTTTAAAATACTGAGAAATATAAAAACGGCGCAGTTCTGAAAGCTTTCTGAACTGCGCCGTTTCTTTAGATCGTATTTCAAAAAATATTTAAATATATTTGGAATGCATTATTGCGAGCAGAAATTTACTCAATGGAAATATTAAATATACAAACCAAACGACTTAATATACAACACCTAAAATTATCAGATCTATCCGATTTTCATATATACCGTTCAAATCCTGAGGTTACCAAATATCAAGGTTTTGATGTTATGACAATTGAAGAAGCCAAAAACTTTATTGAAGAAAACGCAACGAAGCATTTTGGAAAAGCTGGAGAATGGGTGCAATACGGAATTGAAAATAGTGAAACTAAACAGCTTATTGGCGATTGTGCCATTAAACTTGACCAATACGACACAAGAATTGCCGAAATCGGAATAACGATTTCTCATCTTGAACAAAAGAAAGGTTTTGCAAAAGAGGTTTTACTTGGCATTTTAGCTTTTCTATTTGATAAAAAACAAATTCACCGAGTAGTTGAAATTGTAGATGCAGAAAACATTGCTTCTATCAATCTATTAAAAAGCACTGGTTTTAAACAAGAAGGACACTTTATTGAAAATATTTTCTTTAAAGGAAAATGGGGAAGCGAGTTTCAGTATGCTATGCTGAAACGTGAATGGGATGAGAGAACAACATTTTGATATTCTTTAAAAAAGATATAATATCTAGCAAAACATATGCTTCATGAAGAATTGAAAAAACTTCACGAAGAAAAAATTGCTTTGTTTGAGAGAATGCTGAAAGAGAAAGATGAAATAATGCCTAGGCTTGAGAAATTAGTCGGTAAATAAGCTATACCAGATATTAGTTCAATATAAAAGGCAGACTTTTTTAAATCTCTTTTTATGTTTTTGTTTTAAACTCTTTTTTACAAATACACTACCAAAAGCTGACAGTATTAAGCTTCCATTCCTTATTTCTAGAAATTATTAGAATTGTTTCAATTGCAGAAATTATTCCGATATTAAAAAATAAGTTTCTAAAGCCATGAGTGCTGTTTAATATAATTTCAGTTAAATATAAATAAAAGGTAAAAATCCAAATCTTGCTTAAATATGAGCTTACAACAGCTACTTTTTGATATTTGAAATAATTCAAAAACAAAACAAACGTTTTAAATGCTAAAAGAATTATAAAAGCATCAATAAAACTGAAAAGATCAATCTTAGTATGCAAAAAAATTAGGAAGATCATTATCAGCCAATAAAAATAATTAGAAAGTGCTTCAACAGTATTTTCATTTTTCCCGTAGTTTAAGATTAAACCGATAATTAAAAAAACTTCAATTATTAGATCATAATTATCCAGATATTTATATCTAAATAAAACAACACATGTTGCCACTACCAATAAAAAACGAATAATTAATTTTATCATATTTAAATTCAAATAAGATTAGTAATACTCTGCTAGAGCGAGCATCCTACACTATCTTCCCAAGAACTATAGATATTATCACCTATCAAATTGTTCATTAAACTGTGAAATCATTAACTCTGGTTTTGAAAATGAATATTTAACCAAAATAGTATCTCCCTCATTAACTTTTTGAGAAGAAGTAAAACCATCAATACCAATATATTCTTTATCTCCAACATAATACCTAACTCTGATATGATTTCCCTTTTGGATAGATTTTTTAATAACTACACCTTTAGTAATTTTATAGTTTTTATTAATGAAATCAATGTTTTGCAACTCCTTTTCTCTTAATTTAGTTGCTATACAGTAGATTCCCAAAATTATTAATCCTATAACACTAAATACCTTTAACTTATCTTTCATACTTTAAAAAGTTCTTAAAGTCAAATTTAAACATATCTTACAAAGCTTATAATAATATTTTTTTTATAAGTTTAATATAAAGATTTTATAGACTTAATTCCTTCACTTGCTTTAAATGAAAATCCTTGCGATTTTGTTTCACCCCGATCCGCAAAGTAATCTCCGCCTAAACTCTAATCAATCTCGAAAGATTTAGAAACTAACTTTGCGCCACCTCATCTTCATTTTAAGAAAACGAAAATATCTAAAAGACTTCGACTATAAAACTAAATTTAATATAAATTACAGAGGTTTATTGATTTCCATGTTTTAAAAACCAATCAAAATTTGCGTAGCTTTTCGGTACAAGTATCTTTATAATTTGATGATTATTCATTTCAAATCTTTATCCCTAATTTTACAAAAACAAAAAACTCATGCTAAAACACGCCCTCCCACCATTAATAGACAATTCCACAATTATCCTAATTATGGGCACCATGGCGGGTGAGCAATCTATTGCAAAGCAAGAATACTATGCCAACAGAGGCAATCTTTTCTGGAAGATTTTGTTTGCTATTTTTGAAGAAGAGTTCAGCACTTCTTATGAAGATCGTAAAGCGCTCGTCAAAAAATACAATATTGGACTTTGGAATGTCCTTAAAAGCTGCAAAAGAGAAGGAAGCAGCGACGCCAAAATAACAGAAGAAACTATTAACGATTTTGAGAATCTGCACAAACAGTTTCCTAACATAAAATACGTCTTTTTTGAAAGCAAAGCCGCCGCAAAATACTTTCACAAACATTCTGTACCGCAAGATGGAATTACTTATATAACACTACCCTCCACTAGCGGACTAAATGCAGGATTAACTACAGCTGAAAAAATGGAACAATGGAAAGTCGTATCAAAAATAAGGCTTTCAAAAAATGAAGATTAATAGCAACAATTACCTATTACGCATAATGTAGAAAAGAATTTCTTCTTCTAACTCCCTTGACAGATTCTCAAATTTCATTCTGCGTCGAAAGTTTTTTTCGCTTTTATCCTTATAAAGCTCAGTTTTAGCCGTGCTTGCGCAATAAGCATCGCATATTACTTTAAATTTTTGATCGAGTATATACAATTCTTTCATTGAATCAAAATACGCTGCAAACTTAACATTGTACAATTCATCAGGAATGGCGGCCATAGGTTTTGTATTTAAATTAATACTTTATTTTACCTTATAAGTTCATACATACTCAATTGGTGGCAGCTCTTCTTTTATGTAAGAAAAACTGCTTTTGAAATAATACTTAAAATTAAAGTGAAAAACTTTAATCTTCTTATTTGAAACAATAGAAATGGTTTCAGATTATAATCTGAAACCAGAAATAGTAAAATGAACCTTGAACCGTTAAAATGAAACAATGAAAAGTCAGGTTGTTATCACATGATACACATAAATCTGTACCTCATCATCATTGGCAAAAACCCTACGATAGTGGAATTCAACCAATGAAATACAAAAAGAATATCATAAAGGCGCAGCTTAATCTATATTATAAACATCTCTACATAAGTTCAATAAGTCAAAACAAACTCAGTTTTTTGGAAAATTGATATTTGCCTTTAAAAAAATGTTAATTAACACAGAAAATACAAAAACAGGTAATACTACTCATAGTAATATTCCTATAGATTAAATAAATTTACACTCCTTTTTACAAGCCGCTATTTAATCCAAATATTTTAATTGAATTTAAATCAAGTTATAAAACCATTTTAATGTTTACTAGAGAAATGACTTTTTGTATAAACTATTAGTTAAGCTCTATTGGATATTAAATCGGCTTTATGGCAAGAAAATGTTATTATTTATTTTTCATTTCGTATGTCGTATTAAAAATTAATATTACATAAGAAGCAACAAACACCCCAAAGATGCTCGAAAAAAAATCTATAGTAATTGGATGTGACGATATCACTATATTGACTGTGATATTGAATGCAATATCTATAGTCTCTGATTATGCTTTTTCTACGGTCACAGTTTCGAGAGGAGTTGATTTAAAGAATACGATAAACTCTTTAAATCCTGATTTGGTAATTTTGGGTTTTAAACAAAACAAACTTGTTTTAAATGACACCAATTTCAGTTCTGACAAAAGGGATCTTCCAATTCTATATCTGACTCAAAATTATGAATGCGAATCTTTATGCTGGTCTAAACAAAGTATCGTTTTCACTTATCCGTTTAATCAGATTCAGAATACCGATTTTTTAATTTATAGAATACGCTCTATTTTTCTTTTAAAAAAAACGGAATCACAAAATATGCCTACCGCGTCGTTTGCAGAAGCAGCAATACAGAAGAATGATTCCGATAAATTAAGCCATTATGTAATGGAACTTGACCAAAAGGTTGAAGTTCTCTTAAAGATAAAAGAACGCATTTCGTATCTCTATCCTAATGTGGATGATGCAACGAGAATTGAATTAATGTCTATTGTAAATTCGATCAAAACCGTTGCAAACGACAATAAACTTTGGGATGATTTTAAAATCTATTTTGAACAGTCAAATCCTAATTTTCTTCTGGCTCTTGCCAAAAAACATCCTTCTTTAAGTTCTAGAGATTTAAAATATTGCTGCTATATTAAAATGAATATGAGCAACAATGATATTACCAATCTTCTTGGCATCAATCAAGAAAGCGTTCGCACTCATAAATATCGTCTAAAAAAGAAATTAACTCTTAAAAAAGAAGATGATATCATTTCATACTTAAGAACAGTTTCTTAAAATTTCCTTTCCTTCATTTCGCTTTCCAACAATTGCATGCTTTCTTATGATTGGCATTGCAAAAGAGGTTTTATGCCTCAATTTTCTGATTTCAAACCTCTGTTTCTAAACTTAAATCTCTACTTTTTTGTCGCTTTTTCTCTTAGTAAAATAACAATTTTTAATGTCTTACACTTCAATTTGTAACAAAGTATAGACAAAAAAAACTTTGTCTACATTTTGTCTACAAAAAACACACAATCTCTTATGGTTTTGTCTATGAAAAGTATATTACAAATTTTTCGTACAAATCTAATTCTCAGCTACTTTTACAACTACCAATAGCTAAATTTCTTAGTTACGGCACTTCATTAATCCTAAGAGTTAAATGCGATGATCAACCAGGCACTTCAATTTACGAATAAATTACTGGGACAGTTTTTAAAAAACCGTTTTGGTTTGACCGAAGATAAAACTGTTTTGAACTATCTCATTGAACCAAGCGGGACTTTGCCAAAAGCAAATCAGAACAAAGTGGTTTTGTCTCTTATCAATATTGAAAAAGAAACCAATCAGCCTTTTTATGTCAGAAATCAGAGGTTAGAAAGTGGCAACTATTCCAATTTTAATCCAACAGAAAGATATAATATAGACTTGCTCATTAGCAGCAATTTTGAGGATTACACCGAATCTTTAAAATTTCTGGATGCTATAATTGTCTTCTTTCAGATTAACAATTATATCGATGCATCGTCCTCCTCTTCTATTCCAGATGGTTTGAGCAGATTAGAATTTGAATACGAAAAGATCTCCTATCATCAGATGCACAGTTTATGGACAGCAATGGCAACGAAATATCAGCCTTCGATTATTTATAAAATGAAACTGATAAAAGTTCAGGCTCACGAAATTATGGAAATCATACCGTCTGTAAAAAATACCAGTAATAATATCGTCAAATGATACAGAGCAATTACATACAAATCTTTAGCATTGCAGCTTATCATACTTTTTTTGATAACGGAAAATGCAATTGTCTCCACTTTATTCCCAATCATACGACTGACAAAACATTAAAAAAATTCGGATTCAAAATGAATCTTGTCTCCAACGGATTTGATTTATATTCTAATACAAAATCTTCGCTATCAGACTTATTAAATTATATTTCTACGACAACACAGCAAAATTATTTTGAGTTTGATATCAAATGCAGCAATCCAAACTTTATTCTCTTTACCACATTGCCCATAAACTGGATTGGAGCTATTACGTATTCCAGTCAGGATCCTAAAAATATAAACAATAATGGTAAAATAATTTTAAACCAAACCTTAGAGAACAAACCAATTTCTTCTCATTTTGGCCATTTAAAAATTTATTTCGAAGATATACTAACAGCCCATTCTCCTCTTTTTAAAATAAACTTTACTGCACGAGCAACACAATGGCAATATTATTTTATAAATAAAAATGCTGTACAGCTCAATAATCCTTCGATTACAGAAAAGGAAAACATACATTTTGACGGTCCTCAAAATGTAACAATCCAAACTGGAGAATCGGCATTATTGTTTACTTCCAATAAAACCTATATCACACTTAGCGAAAAGCCAAAATATAAATTTGATTTGGTAAACAGTTCATCATCTGCAAATCAAAACAATATAAAACCCAAAGTAATTATAAAAGGACTTCCGTGTCCAGATGTCTCCCGAGTCGGAATTATCGAGAACAGCGACCAAAACGAGGTCGCATCACCAATGTATATCTATCTATAAAAAACTATTAAAAATGAACATTAAAAACTAAAATCAATGAATTTATCTACCATTCAAACTCCTGGTGTTTACATTCAAGAATTAAATGCTTTTCCCAATTCTGTTGTTGGAGTTGCTACGGCTATACCAGCATTTATAGGGTACACACCACAGGCCGCATACGAAGGAAAATCGTATACGAATGTGCCAGTAAAAATCACATCTTTTGCTGATTTTCAGGCTTTTTTCTGTTTGCCGGATCCACCTGCGCCAGCAAGTCCGTCCAAACAATACAGCCCTGAATACTATCTGGTAGCAGAAAAGAGTCAGCCCCTAAAGGGAGACTACATGCTGATTGCAGGAACGTACTATTCAATTGTTCCAGATCCTAACACGGTGTATTATTTATACAATAGCGTAAGACTATTTTATGAAAATGGAGGTGGAGATGCTTATATTGTTTCTGTTGGTTCTTATGGCCCTCCGTCACAAAAAGCAGGAACTCCAGGCATTCCTGTTGTAAATCCAAATGTACAGCTGAATGATTTGACAAAAGGTCTTTCTTTATTGCTGAATGAACAAGAGCCAACCATGTACATTTGCCCAGAAGCCACTTTGCTAAGCGTAGAAGACAACGGAACTCTAATGCAATCTATGCTGCTTCAGGCTACACAAATGCAGACTGCAATGTGCTTGTTTGACATTATTGGCGGCGACGCTCCAGATCCTATTTTGTATACGGAGGATATTTCCAATTTCAGAATGAATACAGGTTCTGTTGGGTTAAACTATGGAATGGCTTATTATCCTTTTATAGGAACTACGATAATGCAAACTTCTGATATTGATTATACAAATTTGTTTGGCGGAGATTTGAAACAGCTTGAAGCAGTTCTTAATCCACCAAGTGCTCCTAACCCAGCCGCTGCATCGATTATTGCCAATATCCAAAGTCCGTCAAGCACTTTGACTGTGACGCAAAATCACAATGCATTGCTTATTGCCAGCCAGACTTACTCTCTTATGATTAAGCATATTTTGGCCGATGCTAATATTCTTCCTCCAAGTGGAGCTATGGCAGGAGTTATTACTACTGTTGATAACGCTGTTGGTCCGTGGGAAGCTCCTGCAAATACTTCTTTTGTGGGCGTATCATCATTGCCGATTTCTCTTTCTGAAAGCCAGCAAGCCAATTTAAACGTTGATGCTGTTTCTGGTAAATCGATAAATGCGATTAGAACATTTAACGGTTTAGGCATTTTAATCTGGGGGTCTAGAACACTTGACGGGAATAGTCAGGATTGGAGATATATTCCTGTAAGAAGAACCATGATTTTCCTAGAGCAATCTTGCAAACTTGCGGCTCAGGCATATGTATTTCAGCCTAATGATAAAAACACTTGGGAAGCTGTAATTTCAATGATTAGCAGTTTTCTTAGTTCGATTTGGAAACAAGGAGGTTTACAGGGAGCGAGCGCTTCTGAAGCCTTTTCTGTAGCCTGCGGATTAGGTTCGACAATGACTGCAGATGATATACTAAATGGTTTCATGAATGTAACTGTAAAAGTTGCTGTTGTTCATCCTGCCGAATTTATCGTTCTGACATTTCAACAGCAAATGGCAACTTCTAGTTAATCAAATAATACTCTTAATTAAGCAAATTTTTAATTTAAAATAAAATAATATGGCAACAGATGACGGAAGCGTACAAGGCGCAACATGGCCCATGCCAAAGTTTAGATTCGAAGTAGATCTTGGAACAGAATTGACAAAAGTAGCTTTTCAGGAAGTTACAGGAATGGATGTCGAAAATCAAATTATAGAATATCGCAAAAGTAACAGTCCTCTTTTTTCTGTAGAAAAAATGCCTGGCATTACCAAATATGGAAACGTAACCATGAAACGCGGAATTTTTGTAAACGATAATACTTTTTGGGATTGGCATCAGCAAGTCGTAATGAATACGATTAAAAGAAGAACCGTTCTAATAAAATTATTGGACGAAAAAGGCGGTGTCACCATGCAATGGACTTTAAACAATGCCTGGCCAACCAAAATCACCAGCACCGATTTGAAATCTGACGGTAACGAGGTTGCAGTAGACACTATAGAAATTGCACACGAACAGCTGATCATTAAAAATGGCGGCAAGTAATGATTATCCTGTAAGCTTTTATTTTACACTCTCTTTTGCGGGTGTAGATGCGGCTTTCAAAGAGGTATCTGGAATTTCTAAAGAACTAAGCGTAGAAGAAATTGTTTGCGGAGGCGAAAATAGATTTAAATATCGCCTCCCAACCATTTCTAACAGTCAAAACTTAGTGCTTAAAAGAGCTATGGTACCTGCTGGATCTCAGTTGGTCAATTGGTGCGCCAACTGCATCGATCAAGGATTATCAAACCCAATACAGCCCAAAAATGTGATCTTAAAATTGCTCAATGCCTCTGGTGTAGTATGCATGCAATGGACTTTTAACAACGCTTATCCGGTAAAATATTCTGTTTCTGATTTAAACTCTCAGGAAAGCAACATTGCGATAGAATCTATTGAACTGGCTTACACCTATTTTGACATTTCTAAGGATACCAACTTTAATAAACTTTTTACGTAGACCATTATGCCAATCGAAATAAGAGAACTCATTATCAAAACGGAAATCGTAACAACAAATGCGAAGAATTTGGCTCTGACCAAAGAAAGAGAATTTTCCATTTTGAGAAAACAGCTGCTGGAAGAATGTAAAAGATTAATTGCAGAGAAAAATCAGGAGAATAGCTATAAACGTTAAAGCCACATCAAAAGATTAAAAAAACCTGCATGATCAGCGAAATCTGCGAGAGAAAACATTTAACAGGCTTTAAAAAATTTAAACTTAAAATAATAACCCAATGGCAAGTTTAGAATTAATGAAAATTACGGGATACACAGACGAAGAATTTCAAAACAAATTCTCTGGAAGTCCGTATGCCTTTATGATTAATCCTGATAATATCAAAATACAGAAAAGCATCGAATACAACGAGCAGCAAGCACCCGCAACAAGTTCGGCTTCGCAAAAGTACAAAAGCACTCCAAGCGATAAACTGAGCTTTGAAATGGTAATAGACTGTACCGGAATTATAGATGCCAAACGTACCGATATGGCCAAAGAAATAACTGCTTTAGAAACGATTATTTACACCTATAACGGTAAAATACACCGACCTAATTTTGTAAAAGTACAATGGGGGCAGAATATCACATTCAACGGAGTACTCGATTCTATTGACATCTCTTACACTTTATTCAAACCAGACGGAAGTCCGCTTAGAGCTAAGATATCGCTGTCATTTAGCCGTTACATTTCTCCAAAAACAGTAACTAGAACTGATGCTCCAGAATCTCCAGACCTTACCCACATTGTGAGTGTTTCCGAAGGAATGTCATTGCCACAGCTGTGCCAGAAAGTATGGAACGATGATTCGTACTACATACAGGTTGCAGAGTATAATAAACTTAACAAATTCAGAAACCTAAATGGTATCGACAAATTAATTTTTCCACCTATAAACCCTTCAAATTAATGAGTGCCTCAACCGAAATAAAAAGTGGCGGAATCGCAACATTTGTCGTAAAAGTCAACGGTTCTCCAATAGCCGATGAACTAAGTGTGCTTTCTGTACATATAGAAAAAAAAGTAAACCGAATTGCTTCTGCAAAAGTTACCATTCTAGACGGAGAACCTAATACTGGTAAATTTGACGCCAGTTCTTCCGCTACTTTTGTTCCAGGAGCATCAATCAGCATTGAAGCTGGATATGATAATACCAACGCAGTTATTTTTTCTGGTGTAATCATGAGCCAGACCATCCGTATTGATAATCTTGTAGGATCGGCTCTTGAAGTTGAATGCCGTGACAACGCCATAAAAATGATTGTGGGCCGAAAAAGCCTTACTTACTCAAAACAAAAAGACAGTGATATTATGACGTCTCTTATAGGAAACTATTCGGGATTAAGCGCAGATGTTACTGCTACTAGCACAACTTGGCCAGAACAAGTACAATTTTACGTTACCGATTGGGATTATCTTTTATCTCTTGCCGAGGCAAATGGACTAATCGTAACCACATTAAACGGAAAAATTTCTGTATTTCCTCCCGACAAAAACATCTCATCAGTGCTTACCGTAACGTATGGCGATACTTTGCTTGAATTTAATGCCAAATTAAGTGCTGTTACCCAGTTAGGAAATGTGGCTGCCAATAGCTGGGATTTTAAAACCCAAGCCGTTGTAACGGGTAATGCAGCACCAGATGTTAGCGGATCAGGAAATTTAACTACAAAAAAACTTTCTGAAGTTGTCGGACTCTCGACCTATCAATTGCAGACTTCTGCCCCGCTAGAAACTGCTGATTTGACTAATTGGTCGAAAGCACAGATTATTAAAAGTGAATATTCTAAAATAATGGGAGAAGCCAAATTTCAAGGCACAAATTTAGTTGATCCCGGAAAATATATGACCTTCGCCGGTCTTGGAGATCGCTTTAATGGCGATTACTTAGTTGCAGGAGTTGTACACGATTTATCGCAAGGAAACTGGATTACTGAGGTTTCACTGGGGCTTTCTCCTTTTTGGTTTACCGAAGAACCAGATGTTATGGCACCGCCGGCTTCTGGTCTAGTTCCTGGAGCGAAAGGCCTTTTTAACGCAACTGTAAAACAGATGTATGAAGATCCTGATTCTCAATACAGAGTTTTAGTAGATGTTCCGTTATTGGATCCAAAAGGGCAAGGAATCTGGGCAAGGCTTACCAATTTTTATTCGACAAGCGGAGCTGGAGCTTTCTTCATGCCCGAAGTTGGAGACGAAGTCATTCTGGGTTTTATAAATGAAGATCCGCGTTATCCTATAATTCTCGGAAGCGTCTACAGCAGTACAAGCATAAAACCTTATACAGGTTTAGACCCAAATCAGAAAAACTCAATAAAAGCTATTGTTTCCAAATCAGGAATATCGGTGCAGTTTGATGATGAAAACAAAGTATGGACTGTTGCCACACCCAATAAAAACACCATCATCATTAGCGATAAAGACAAGAAAATCACCATTCAGGACGAAAACAATAACAGTATTGTTATGTCTAACAGTGGAATTGATTTATCAAGCCAAAAAAACATCAACATTTCGGCAAATCAAAATGTTACCATCAAAGGAAATCAAGGTGTCAACATACAGTCAAGTGGCGGAGATGTTGCTATAAAAGGCCTTAACATCAAAGAAAACGCAGATATGCAATACAGCGCTCAAGGCGGACAAATGGCTCAAGTCTCAGGCGGAATGCAATTGACATTGAAAGGCGCGATGGTAATGATTAATTAATCAGTTTGTGGTTGATGGTTTATAGTTTATAGTTAATGCCCAATTATGACTAAAAAGCTATGAACAAAAACCAGAAACAACAAACAATAAACAATAAACAACAAACCATAAACCATAAACAACAAACTTATGCCACCAGCAGCAAGACTTACAGACTTTCACCAATGTCCTATGGTTACTCCGGGAGTGCCACCAGTTCCGCATGTAGGCGGACCAATAGTAGGACCATGTGCGCCAACTGTTTTAATCGGCGGATTACCAGCAGCCAAAGTTGGCGATACACTGGTTTGTGTAGGACCACCAGATTCTATTATAAAAGGATCTGCGACAGTTATGATTTGCGGTATGCCAGCCGCAAGAATGGGAGATACGACAGCCCACGGAGGCTCAATTATGCTAGGAGCATTTAATGTAATGATCGGTGGATAATTTGGAACATAATGAAACTGCCTTTTTAGGTTCAGGGTGGGCATTTCCTGTGTCTTTCTCTGCAGATAACTATCAGCTGAATTTGTCCGCTAATGAAACCAACATTAACGAATCTATTCATGTTATTCTAAATACCCGAAAAGGCGAACGCACTCTTGAGTCCGAATTTGGTTCAGGAATACAGCAATTTATGTTTAGAAAAATTGACAGCACGCTTAAAGGCGAAATCATTGAAGCTATCAAGTTTTCCCTACTGCGTTACGAGCCAAGAATATTAGTACAAGATGTAAAAGTTGCATCGACTGATGTTGCAAACGGAAAAATAGAAATACTGATTAGCTACATCTATTCAAAAACCAATACAAGACACAACTATGTGTTCCCATTTTATGTAAAAGAAGGAACAAACTTAGACAAGAAAAAATGATTTTAATTGATCAAAATAGCGCTATAAATTCTCTCAACGAAGCACTCGTTCCAAGTCCGCATTTAATAGACGGAAGAACCGAGCAAGACTGGCTGTACTTTTTGACAGAATTCAGCAAATTGATCAATTTCTATAATGACAACAATACCATTTATGGCAATTGGAGTCCGTTTTTACTAAAAGATCCTGTTTTTCTGATGGCTTCGATTTCAAAAACAAACTACAAAAAACTGCATTCAGATTATAAAAATAGCTGTACCGAAATTCAAAGATTAATACAAAACGAAAACGGCGGAATTCCGCATTCAAATGCTTTAAACAATCTTTTTGACCGCATTACGGCCATTTATAAAATTATAGAACGCTGGACTCATTATATGCTGAGAAATAGCGAAATCTACGATCTTAAAAGTTATATTTTACAAGAAGTTAAAACAAGATTAAGCATTGATTTCTGGGCAATTCAGTCTTTTAGAGAATATTTAAACAAATTAGCTATTGATGGTTTGTCTATTGCCTCAGCGCCTCTGCAAGATTTTAACTCTTTTGACAAAAGCATTTGGTATATCAATAAAGACAAAACTCCTTTTTGGCAGGTTTTCGGATTTGAAACAGAACATTCCGTTTTACAGGAAACAAGTTCAATAACGGCATTTAGTCTAGATATTCTAACCAAAATTGGAGATAAGCTATTTCAGTTTTTAGAAACCATAATTCATCATGCGGGAAAAGAATTCAAGAAATTAAATCTTCAAAAAGGACATTTTCCAGACACCGTTCTTTTGCGCTCTTTTGTAAATATTTTAAAAGTACAGCAAGATCGCATGAATGGTCTTTCTGAAAAGCATCTTGATTTTTATTATAGAGATATTCTAAAACAGACTAAACTCCCTGCAGTTGCCGATCACACCTTTTTGTGTGCGACGCTTACAAAGCCAACAGCTGTATTTACTTTGCCAGCCGGAACCTTGTTTAATGCTGGAGTCGATGCGCAAAAGAATCCTATTCTGTTTGCTTCTCAAAAAAATGTAAACCTAAATCCTGCTGCAATTGCGAGCGTGCATAAGCTTTCTTATCAAGATAAAAACAATGCTTTTTATAATTTACAAACTGTTGATAAGCCAACAGAAATTCAATTAGACGCAGAAAATAAAGCAATCAGTTGGGAAACTTTCGGTTCAGATGATCTTTCTCTAAGTCCTTCTTTAATCGGAATTGGTTTTGCTTCACCAATGTTATTATTGCGTGAAGGAGTAAGAACAGTAAACCTGACTTTGGAATTTGATTCTCCAATAGATATAAAAATACTGCAAGAAGCCAGCTATTTTTTGAGCACACAAAAAGAATGGCTAAAACTGAATTTGGCTCCTGCAGATTTTACAGCAGACGCTACAAAGCAAAATACTGTTTTTACGATAGAGATAGTTCTTGACGAGACAGTAGCTTCAATCGAACCTTTTTTGGTTAATCCTGACGGATTGAAAAGCGATTGGCCAATGATGAAGATTTTATTTCAGAATGTTCCAAATCCGCAAGAGCCTCCTAAAATTACTTCGATAACTATTGCTTTAAAAGTAACGGGTGTAAAAACCTTTCAATTGTATAATGATTTTGGTGAATTAAGCACAAAAAATCCCTACACTCCTTTTGGACCAATTCCGCTGGTAAATGCCAATTTTATTATTGGAAATAATGAAATCTTGAGCAAACCTCTCGACAGTTTTATCGTAGAAATAGATTGGGATAAAAGACCAGCTGATTTTGAAGTATATTATCAGCAATATAATGAATATCTGCATCCAACTAAAACAACTCCAAAAGCAGGACTTAGAAGAACAATTAGAAATATATTATCTAAACCAGAGGAGGATGTTGTTTTTCCAAGCGAATTCACAAACACCAGTTTTACTGTTGATTTTAATATTATTCAAAACAAATCATGGCAAGGCCTGAAAATGACCAAAATTGAAAGCAGTGATATTGATAATTTTTTTATTCCCATTGATGAAATCCCTAAATCTGTTTATTTATTTGATCCTGAGCCAATAAATGCTATCAATAATACTCTAAACACCTCCAGCAGTTATTATGTATATTCTAAACCCGATCCAAAATCTAATGCTGCGCAAAATGGCGTCAAGCTTTTGCAGCCCGATCCAAACATTCAAAAAGAAACTTTAAAGTTTACCGAAGAAAGTTCATCGGGATTTATAAAAATGACTTTATCAAGTCCTGAATATGGCTTTGGCTCAGAATTGTATGCAAATGTTGTGGCTAGCATTGCTTTACAAAATGGCAATAAACTTGCCATGGCTAAAGACAAAGAAGTGACAGATTTTATTGCCGCGGCCAATGTACCTTTTGCACCCAAAATACAAACCTTTTCTGCCATTTATAATGCTAGTGTAACCTACAAACTTGATGGCACAGCTGGCGATTATCCGCTGCAGTATTTTATATATGCTCCTTTTTCAAACTATACCGTATTTGATAGTGAAACAGCCGACCAAACCAAAACCAATACATTTAATACCCAAATCATTGGAAGTTCTGAAAACGATGCCGCAAAAGGTTTTCCGCTTTATCCTTCTTTTAATTATAACGGCGCTTTATTTATCGAACTAGATAATCTGATTTGCGACAGCACTTTGAACCTCTATTTTGAGTTGGCCAGAAATTCTACCGCGCTTACCAATCAGAATGACATAATGTATTACTATTTAAGCGATTCAGGTTGGAAAAACATTCAGCCTTTATCTGATCAAACCAGCCAATTTAGATGTTCTGGAATTATAGAAATTCCTATTCCCGCAGATTGCAATAATAACAGCACGATAATGCCTGGAACCAAAAACTGGATTTCTATTGCGGCTACTGGCAATCTTGCTTCGTTTTCTAAAACCACTTTTATGCAAACCAACGGTTTTAGTGTACAACGAACAGGAACTTCATTTCTGACCGATACACAAAGTCCGCAGATAGAGGCTAATGCAATCACAAAACCGGAAACCAAGATTCCAGAAATAGGTACCATCATTCAGCCATTCGCTTCTTTTGGAGGAAAAGCCGCGGAAGACAAAACCGATAGAAACAAAAGAGTAAGCAATAGCATTAAAACCAAAAACAGAGCAAGCACATTAACCGATTATTATACGCTGATTGCCGAAAAATTTGATACCGTATACTATTCAAAAGTAGTTACTAAAAAAAGCGACAACAGCACTAATGTTTATTTAGTCAAAAAAATAGCGTCAGATAACGCTTCAAACGCTTTTATTCCTTTGGTAACAAATGCACTTGAGATTCAAGTAAAACAGTATTTAAGCGCCAATTCGTCGCCATTTATAAACATGAACATTTCCAATTTTAATCTGGAATATGTTTGCATCAATATCTCTATTATAGTCGATCCAAACTACCAAAAAACGTTGGTAAACAAAAATGTAAATCTAGCTTTAAAGAAGTACTTATCGCCATGGATTTCCAATTGCCCTTCGGAAATAGAAATCGACAAACCGCTTGTTGATGCCAAAGTGAGCACATTTATTCAAACTATTGAAGGAGTCCTTTCTGTCGAAAATGTATCCTTTTCAAGCTATTACATCAATCCCATTACGGGAGTGCAAACCGCTTTAAAAAGTGAAAAAAAAACTTTAATGCCATACGGACAAGCAACGCTTTTAGTTTCTGCTCCCAATCATAATATTTCAAATCTGATATAATGGATATTAATAATCAAATAACAAAAACACAGCTTCCGCCGCATCAGGATTTCAATTTCCTGAAAGACGAAGCTATTGATTATATCCAAAATCATATTGGTACAGAATGGACCAACTTTAATCCGAGCGATCCTGGAATGACCATTTTGGATCAGGTTTGTTATGCGCTTACAGAATTAGGTTATTGTATCGATTTTTCTATTCCCGATATTTTGACCGATTCTACAGGAAAAATGGAAATAGAAAATCAGTTCTATCTTCCTTATAAAATCTTGACCACTTCGCCCTATACAATTGATGATTACAAAAAATACATCATTGACGGGATCGAAGATGTTTATAATGCCGAAATAGTAACTTACAATGACAATCTTCCACCATTTAGCAGAGTATATCAAGTATATCTTTATATAAATCCCGATATTACCGATAGCATTCAGCGAGATACTATTTGTAAATCGTCATTTTATTACCTTAACCAAAGCCGAAATATTGGCGAACTTTTTAATATGCCAATTGCTCTGCAGCCACAAAACTGCTTGATTGGCGGAAAAATTGAAATTGAAAAAGACGCAGACGAACAAGCCATTTTATTAGAACTGCAAGACAAAATTCGCACTTATATTTTTCCGAAAATAGCTCAGGTAAATTATGATTCTCTAAAAGAAGATGGATATAATGCTGCCGAAATATATGATGGGCCTTATCTAAAAAATGGCTGGATTTTAAGCGAATCTATATTAGATAAAAAAGATACTCTCAAAACTATCGATCTAATTCCAGTAATTGAGTCTGTAGCTGGTATTATTTCAGTTTCAGGAGTTCAGCTTTATCAGAACAGTAATCATGTTCAAGCATTGCAATCGACTATCAGTCAGATAATAGCGATAGATATTCTGGCTTCTTATGGAGAAAAAAAACTATTGTTAATCAGCAACGGAAAAGAAGTTCAAACTGATGCTTTAAGCCCGTTGCAAATTAATCTCAGTAAATATCAAGAAACAGCGATAAGTTTAAATAACAAACCTGCTATAAAATTGCCTAAAAGCAGTTTTAGAGACATTAACAGCTATTATTCTATCCAAAATACATTTCCGCAGCAATATGGCATTGGCGATGATAAAATTGAAGATGATTCTGCTCCCATACAAGTCGCGCAATCACGTCAGCTAAAAGGCTACTTAACCTTATTTGATCAGGTTCTGGCCAATCAGTTTTCGCAACTGGCCAATGTTTCAAAACTATTTTCTTTTACCAATTCTGTATGCGGTTCGCCATCAGACAAAGATGCTTTTTATGCGCTAAAAGATAAGTATGAGAAAAAACACTTAGAATATCCTGTTCCGTACAAAATGTTTTCTCCAAGCTATTTTTATCAGTCACTGTACAATGTTCCTCATATCAAGCCTTTATTAAAAAACAATAATGTGTTTGAATACACTTATGGCGACGAAACTAAAAAAGAACTAAAAGAAAAAAGCTGGTTAGAATATCAGCAAGATCCTTACAATGCTTACATCTTTGGAATGATGAAAATCATGGAGGAAGAAGATGTCAATTTTGAAAGAAGAAATACAATTTTAGATCATTTGCTTGCGAGACACGGCGAATCGCCTAAAGTTATTGATGCCATAATTGCTGGTACAATTTATACGGGAAATAAGAAAAAAGATCAAATCATTTTGAAGAGTCTATATCTTCAAAACCTTGATTTACTAACGTATAATAGAATAAAAGCCTGCAATTTTCTGACGGCTTCAAAAATAACTCCGACTCATAATCTCAATATTAAAAACGATCATTACGATTACATCAATGAAAACACGTCTGATTTTATTTTTAAATCAGAACATCTCAATAAAAAAGAAAAATTAAGCAAAACCGATTTCAGCAATTTTTCGGGATTTGAATTAAAACTGAATCTCCTTTTCGGATTAAAAAATATATATAACAATTTTATTACGGCTCAATTTGAAGCTTCACAACATTCTATAGAAGACCAATTGAACGCCAATAAAACTATACAAAAAGTATATTGGTTTAAAGAAAAAAGAAAAGGCAGCATCTTTATTGAAACCTCTATTCTTTTAAATCAATTAAAATATAACATACAAATCGTAAAGCAAAGTGATAGTTTAAATTACACAATTCAGAATATTGATTTTCAATCAGTAAATAATATAAATTATATTCTAAATAGTCTGAACCAAACTGTTTTGGATACTCAATTTCAAAATGGTTACTTGGAATTTGCTTCGGAGAAATATCTTTTGGTTTCTAGCGATTCTCAAACTGTAATAACTACAGATTATACAAAAAGTAAATCATCCGATTATGCATTTCGCATTACAGTTTCTTCTGGAAACGGACTCATTACAATTAATGACGAACTTTTTAAGAAAAATGCCATCTTATTATTTCCTGATTTTATTCCTGAATTACAAACTCCTGAATTCAAAAAACGTTTAAAACTGTTTCTTTCAATATGCCTTCCAACAAACATAAAATGCGAATGTCTGTTTGTAAGTCTTCAAGAATTGGAAACTCTAATACCTAATTACAGTAATTGGCATGATAGCTTGCGTTTTAAAAATACTCAGGATTTATTCAATAAACAGGAAAATAATTTAGAAATAGCAAATCCAGAGATTTCTTCAGTGAATTTGATCAATAGTTTAACCTCAATTTTAGAAACGAAAAATGGAAGAAATAAATAGCCATATTGTATCAAGTCTAAAGTGGGACACAACTTTTGACCAGAAAAAAGAAAGCTACAGACTTCAGGAACGTTTGAGCGCCTGGAGCAAAATCTCGTTGCCTAGAGAAGTCGCCACTATTTTTAATGAATTATGTCCGCAGGAACAAAGCTGGCGAATTGAATCTCTGGAACTTGATCTTGGCTCTTGCGATTATGGCGATCTTGAATTTGACTTAAGTCGAAAAATACGCAATTTATTAAGGGAAAAAATAGCCGAATTAATTCTGTATCAAAACAGTCAGAAGCAAAACGGAATCGCGGTTTACAATAAAGAAAAATCGATTCTGGAAAATCTGATGGTCTTTTTGTTAGAAGGTTATCTGCCATGGAATTATCAGAACAAAGAAGGTTCTGTAAACCAAATTATGGCAGAATTACTTCAGAATAATCTAGCTGAGGTTATTGCGATTATCAAGGAAACGGGAATGACGCATGAGGAAGTTAGAAAACGAATTGCATGGCAGTTTGACGAAAAAAATATAACCAAAATAATTGCGGCGCTTGAACCTAATAATAGTAGTTCGATAATTGAGTTTAGCTCTATTATGGTAAACATTCAGGTTAAGGAAACTATTATTCAGACGAGTACAATCAGTTTCAAAAAGAATCTTTGGTTCTTTATTCTTAACTTTTTATTGCTGGAACGCGGCACTCTATTTAATAAGCTCGCTTTCATGAAAAGTAGTATTCTGCAAATGGCAAATCATTACAATATTGCTTACGCAGAACTTATTGTTTTGATCGAAAATGCGATTGTAAAACTCTCTGATAAAACTTCTCAAAACAACAATTTTATTGCTTGCCTAAAAATACTGACTCAAGAATATGAAACACAAAAAAATGAAAGCCATTTACATGATTATAAGATAAATTATTGGAGTTTACTTGAACAATTACTTCAAAATAAAAACAGCCGAAAATTTAAGGCAGACAAAGACAATTTGAACGAATTAATTGTGGCATTAAGCACTGAAAACAAAACAAAATTTAATGCCCTTATTCAGCCTATTTTTAAAGAAGAAAACCTGCTTGCTTCACTGCTTGAGGATTTAAACGAAACTTCTATAAAAGTACTTTTTTCAAGATTAGACACTACTCCATCGCTTCTTCAAATGGAATCGATAACGTATTTGAATAAACTGAGCCAAACCTTTAAACTCAAAACAGACAATAAGGCTTTATGGGAAATTGGAATGCTTTTTTTAATTAAAAATAAAAATGCTGGCAATAGTGCGTTTCTGCTTTTCTGCATTAAGGAATTAGGCAGAAAAAATAATCTAAGCCACGAGCATTTATTGGCGATGTTTACCAATGCTAAAATTCCTGCGGCGGTAAAAAATAATAATTCGGCAACCATTTATACCAATCTTAATGCGATTTACTGCAAGGAAATAAACCGTAATAATTCTAATTATCCAGCTGTTCATTTTAAGAATCTTGTTGCCAAATTAGAACTGGAATTACAGAAAAACAGCACCAAAAGTGTCTTTTTTATTGATTTGCAAAGATCACTTACGAGAACCATTTTATTGCATCCTAAAATGGCTTTTGAGGTAATGCTTTCATACGGAAATAAAGAAGTTTTAAAGAAAATACTTCCGCTGGTCCTTAATCGTGAAATGCTACAATTATTGGTAAAAACTGCCAATTATAAAAAGACAAAGCTCGTACAGACCATTCAGGTTGTTTATGAAATTCTGAACGAAAAGGATAAATATGATTTTCCAGAAGAATTGATAACGGATAATTTATTACTTCTCGGAATGCAGGAAATACTGTTTCATCCCGAACATAATTCCTCTTTGTTTCTGGAAACTATTATCATGCAATTATCCAAAAAAGTAACTGACACAAGACGCAACGATTATTTTCAGTTTATCGCAAAACTGATTCAGTCCAAACAAATTAAATCTTTTGGAGTTGCCATCAAAAAGACATTTTTGAACCAATTAAGAAATACAAGTTCAATCGACACCGTTGCGCTTGCATTGCTCATTCAGAATACATCGCAACAAGATCAGCAAGAATTAGCGCAATTACTGACTTCCAATTTTAATGATTCGGGTTTTATAGAACTGCGAAAACAAGACAGAAAGGAAAGCGAAAATCTATTGCATTATTTCTTGACAAATGGTGTTGCGCTGAAAAAGAACTGGATTCAGAAGACATCTGCTGTCATTATTAATAGCGTAAAATCGGCTTCAAAAACTAAAATTACTTGGGAATTAAACGAACTTTTCTGGAACACGATTTTAAAATATTCAGCTTATAAAGGCAATGAAATCTTATTTGAAAAACTGCTTCAAAAAGAACTGAAATTGTATTTGAAAAAGACTGTTGCAAAGGAAAAAATACAGATTCAAAACGAAACAAACTCTTTTGAATCAGCAAACTCTGTAACAGAATTAGAACATTTTTTTAAAAGCGAAATGATTTCGGATTATGTGCTTTCTAATGAAATTTCAAAGACTGTCAGTTCAGACATACTTTTTGAGATTCAAGTATTATCAGAAAAAGAAAAATACAAATGGATTTCTTCCATTATTATCGAACGTCAGATTTCTACTGATTTCAGCATTTCTAAAACAATAGAAATCAAAGATATTCTGAATGTCATTATGGTAAAAGAGCCTCAGATTTTCTTTAGAATAATGAAAAAAGAATTTATTCCCGAAGCTCAAATGGATTGGCTTTGCCGCAATATCAACTTTCATAATTTGTGCAATGCAACAAGCCAATTGGATAAAAACAGAGAATCGTATTTGAGAATTCTGGAAAAGTTCAATCAGGTTTTGGGATCTGTAACCATCAAAGGTTTGGCTTCTAAAGAAATGCAGCATCTTTTGCTTCGAAAACTTTTAAAAGCTGTTGTCAATGACAATTGGAGACTTATCGCTATTGATAAAATATGGAATGAACTAATCTGGGAAGTGGTGACTAAAAAAGGGATTTCTAAGAAAAACTTTTTGGCCGACATGGAAAAATATATCTATCAATTTCCGCCTGCTTTACAGCTTGGTTTTAAAGAAATTCTTCGAACAGAAAAACAAACTGCACCAATTTTAAAACAAACCGAAATACTATCGAAAATGGAAACAATTAGAATTAAAGAAAAACCAAAAACTAACCTCAAGCAAGGTGTTGCGGTTAGAAACGCAGGAATTGTGCTCTTGAACGATTATATCGCAATGCTGTTTGCTCGATTGAATCTTACATCAGAGAATAAATTTATAAGCAACGAACATCAGGTTAGAGCTGTGCAGTATTTACAGTACGTCATCACAGGAATGCAGGAAACCGAAGAAGTTTATCTGCCATTGAATAAAGTTTTGTGCGGTTTACCATTGACAGACACAGTACCCGATTTTGTAGAAATATCTGATCGGGAAAAGCAATTAATAAACGGTTTAATACAAGCAGCTATTTCGCATTGGCCAGATATTGGAGATTCTTCCATAGATGGCTTTAGAGGAAACTGGCTTGTACGCGACGGAATTCTGGTAGAACTGGAAGACAAATGGGAACTTACTGTAGAGAAAAGGGCTTATGATATTTTGATCAACAGATCTCCTTTTGCTTTTTCTATTATGAAATACCATTGGATGGATAAGCCTTTACATGTCATTTGGCCTTATTAACAAAACATTGCCTTTAATTCTTAAACACATAGAAACATAGATTTATACATAAAAAAAGAATAAAAAAAGAAACAAGTTTCCTACACATAGCCGTAGCTGTGTGCATTTGAATGAGTTGAAAAGTCTTTTTAAGAGAGTAAAACCTATGTTTCTATGTGTTAAATGAATAAAAAACCATTGAATACGATCTTGAAATATAAATTAATCAACTAAAAAAACTATTATGAACAGTTACAATGAAAATCTGCATTCTAGTGTATTGTCATCATTAGAAAGTCAGGAGATGACCAAAAAACAATTGAGTTCACAATTGAGCACTTCAATGTTTACTCTTTATTATGCCGAGGGAGCTGAAATTGTTGCGCAGGAAAAACTCGATGCAACAACCAAAATGTACAAAGAACAGCAACATATAAATAATGTAGTTGTTAAGAATAAGAACATGGCAGACAACTTATTATTATCTGCAAATCAGCAAAAAACGTATGTCACACAAGCCCTTAGCAATATGGCGGTTTGTGCCTCTAACATTCAAATTGCGTCAAATTCTATTGTGCGTCTGGCAAGTGATATCGGAAGCATTTATAGCATTATCAATGCTGCAGATTATGGAACTCAAATTTACCAGCAGGCTCTTGAGGCTTACAATCTGATTAACAAAACGGCTTATATTGCCGAACAGACTTCGCAATTTGCGATGGAAGCCACAGCTTCGATTGCTGAAGTTTCAACCTCAACAGTTGCTGACGGCGCTAAGTTAACGAATACCTCTGTCAATAATTTATTGCAGGTAACCACTGCTGATTTAACAGCAACTACTGCTGTACTAACAGCAGATAACGATACAAAAGCTAAAGCAAGTATTGCCACAAGAGCTGCAGAAGGTGCTATAAAGTGTAGTGAAGTAGAATATGATGCTTCTAAAAAAGCATATAACTATAACAATGCATTATTTAACCAAAGTTTGGTTGTAGAAGTACCAAAGCAGTTTGATCCTGCAGCGGGCACTTTTAGCGTATATTTTGATGCTTACAGAAGTCCTTTTTCGCCAGAAGACAGAGATCCTGGAACACAAAACAAAGGATTGGCAAATCCTGTTTTAAGCTATAATATCATTATGGTAAAAGACAGCAAAAAATCTTTTTTTAGTGCTTCGAATGCAGAATTATTAGTGGGCAATCCAGCTCAATGCAAAAGTATTCCTGCTTCTCAGAATCCAGATGCCAAAGGAAAATATAAATCATCTATAGTCTACAAAGAACTTAGAGATTCTGACAATGATCCTCTTGTGCTTGGCGAAAATTATGTAGCCTTTCTTTTAATCATCTTTACAGAAAACTACAAAAAAGAAATCAATACGTTTGATGAATATTTGTCTGCTCCTTCTGAGACGTTTGCATTGACTTATACCTTAAAAACGGCCAAGAATATAGCAAATTCTAGAGAGCAAGCATCTGAAGATTTGTCTAAAATCACTTTTAGTGTAGATAAAGAAGACGTTTTAAAAGCAAATGAAATTGATTACAGATGTTTCTTCTTGCCTTATCCTGATGATATTGCTACAAACGAAGATTTGGAAACTCTAGAGTACAAAATTGAAACAATGGAGTTAGAAGAAGAAATTAAAGCTGTAGACGCAGAAATTAAATCTCTTAATGAAGAAATAGAAATTTTAAACAATTCTGCTAGTCAAGCTAATGCCGACGGAGCTAAAAAAGATAAAGAAACGGATCAGGATAAGCAAAAGAGCCTTAGTCTGAAAAGTGCTTTGGCCGATGCTAAAGAGAAATTACGCATTGCAAAAAGCCAATTGACAGATTTGAATGCTAAACTGAAAGAGGTTAAAGAGAAATCTCCTAAACCAGTTAAAAACAGCAATGCTTTTTACTTCAATTTAAATTTAGCAGAAAACATTCCTGCTGGAAACTTTACGAGTGCTAAACACCACAAAGCGGCTTCTGGCCAAGAATTTAGTGTACATATTGATACTACAACTACAGATAATTTTGGAAATCCGCTAATTGAGGATAAAAGTTATATTCCTGTTGTGTTGTCTTACTACAAAGGCAGTGAAAACGCTAAAACCAAATACACCAACAGTCTTTCTGACTGGCAAAACACAACGCCAATACCTTATTCTACAAAAGAAATTTCAAAATCATCAACCATTTAACACCTGAACTATATGGAAACTATATTATCACCAAGTCCTAATTTGCAGAGATACGGAATTACAGAAAAGAAAAAAGCTGAACTAGACTTGATTAAAAATCAAGTGGTTGATGCAACTGCAATTGTACAGCAGCAGCAAACCATTGTAAACTCGCTGAATGAAAAAGCAACGAGATATCAAGGTTATTTATTGGTTTCAGAAAGTAATCGTTCTCATGCTTTAAGCAATAAAAACTTAATAGATCAAGTTGTTCAAAATGCATACGATTTGGCACTTAATTCAGAAAATGCCTTTTCAAAAACGGCAACTGCAACTCAGGATTCAAAAAGAGTGAGCATTTGGATTAGCGATTTGATTAGCAAATTAATTTATTCTGTAGAAATAATTAATAAACTGTCTAATCTTGTAATTCGCAAAAAAGCGCTTAATCCGTTAATTTCTGATGATTTAATTACCAGAATCAACACTGCAGGCACAGACGCAAACAATGCCGTTGCTCTTACGCTTGTTGCTTTAAAATCTACATTGGCTGCAGAAGCTTCTGTTCTTGAATCTGAAGAAGCAATTACTCTAGAAACTAAACAGGCAGCTAAATTGTATTTTACTTTAACAAATAGCAAGTCTTTAGAAGCAACTTTACCTGCACCATCCCCTTCTGATTCTTCGATTAGAGGATTAATATACAATGCGTATAAAAATGCTCAGATTGCTTATGACAAAGCAAATACTGCAAATGACGAAACTGGAAGACAATTGGTTATTGCAACAAGCAATTTAAGCAAAGCGCAAATCAAACTTCAGTCGCTTCAATCTAGTTTAGCTGCTGCAACTGCTGCGGCTTATGCTTCTTAAGACAAATTAAAATGTCCACTGTTTTCAATCCTGCATTCAGTGGACTTTAATTCTAATTTTTTAAGGTTATGAATTATACTAACAAGAATTTCTATAGACAGTTTTATTTAAAAACAGGAGGATTTCTGCCTACAAAACCGTTGAATAAAAGTCTTTTTCCTGGTGATTATTTCCAAATTAAAAATGGCGAAATCATTCTTTTGGGAAACATTTATCGCAATGGCATTATATCGCATCACGATGCAGATATTAGTGGCGTAATTGCATTAAATGACGCCAATTGGAATTTTAGCGATGGCATTTCAAAACCTTATTCTGGACGATCTCTTGCGCATGGTTCTATTGAAGGCGATTTTGAATTCAGCAAACAAATACTGGCTTTCGCCCATAAAGGAAGTTTCATTTTTAAAGCCGAAGAACCAGAATCTGTAAAGATTAATAATTGGAACGAAATCCAGCAGCAGTTAATTATAAAACTGACCCAAACTTTATACTCTTTCAGAGAGCTTTATGTGGTAACAGAAAGTGCTACAGCCAAAAATACAACTCTCGCTACAGCTGGGGAAGCAAATGCAGAATTGGAATTGGCTTGCGAAGCAGAAAACTTTGGTCTGACAGATATTTTTGGACATTCTAAAACCAAAACAATCCAGTCAAAAGATATTGAATATTATCATAGAGAAACCAAAAGAAAACCCGCTTATTTTAAGGCTAAAAAATTAGTCGTTCAAGACGAAAAACTATCGTATTTCATTAGTGATTTTATTGCCAGAGAAAACAATGTAAGCGCATGGACAGATTCTTTTTTTGATTCTAATTTTCATAATGACACTGATTACAACACTCAGATGATCATGCAAAATGCACAAGGTTTTTATTTGGATATGCTGCAATGCAATGAGTTAAATCCTAATACGGCCTTGTTATATTTTAAATGGGCTGATGCTAATTTGGACGATGTAGAAAAACTATTCGGAGCGTATGGAAACTAATTCCAATATTTTGGTTTTGTATAATGAAATGGATTGGCTGCAAAAGGTAATCGATCAGGTTATTTGCAGTTATCTGCTTCAAGAAGGCCACGAAAACCGATGGCAAGATATTCCATTGCCTGAAGCCAATGAAGATACTGAAGAAAGTGTTTATTATAAAAAATTAGCCGAATGGAACTTGAATCTCTACGAACGGCTTTGTCTTGCTTTGATTCTAGCGCCTCAGATTAAACCTGAAGTTCTAGATATTTTCTTTAGCAAAAATGCGATGTATGATCGTGGTTTTACTGAATTTGGTGGTGTTGTTAATAAAAACCACAGCGGTTTTCTGCCTACGGGCCAAACGCTTTCCTTTTTGATTACGGCTGTTAATCCAGAATTACGAATTGAATTGCTCAACATTTTAAACACATCGAATATTCTTGTCAAAGAACAGGTTTTGGTTTTGGAAACTTCAGAATCTAATGTTCCCATTCTAAATCAGGTTCTTTCGATTAATGAACGCTGGCTAAACTTTTTCATAACGGGCACTCTGCCTAAATTGGAACATAGTGTTTCGTTTCCAGCTCAACAAATTTCGACCAATTTAAACTGGGACGATTTGGTTCTCGAAGAACATGTTATGAATCAGGTCATGGAAATTAATGCTTGGCTTAATCATGGCGAAACTCTTATGAAAGAATGGGGTCTTGAAAACAAAATAAAACCTGGCTATCGAACCCTTTTTTACGGACCTCCTGGAACTGGAAAAACGCTTACGGCAACTTTACTCGGAAAAAGTACAAACAGAGAAGTATACAGAGTCGATCTTTCTATGATTGTTTCAAAATATATCGGTGAAACCGAAAAAAATCTATCCAAAATATTTGATGTCGCACAACATAAGGATTGGATTTTATTTTTTGATGAAGCCGATGCGCTTTTCGGAAAAAGAACCAATGCTTCCTCTTCAAACGATCGGCACGCCAATCAGCAAACGGGATACTTACTTCAACGAATTGAAGATTTCCCTGGAGTTGTTATTCTAGCATCCAACTTAAAAGAAAATATGGACGAAGCTTTCTCGAGAAGGTTTCAATCGATGATTCATTTTACAATGCCAACCGCCGAAGAAAGAATGCTATTGTGGGAAAAAGCCTTTTCAGGAAAATGTCAACTTGATCCTGCTATTGATATCGAAAATATTGCCGAAAACTATGAATTGGCTGGCGGCGCAATAATTAATGTATTGCGTTTTTGCGCTCTGGCTGCCATTCAGAAGAATGAAACTATAGTGGGTCAGCAAGATTTATTGGAAGGCATTAGACGTGAATTTAAAAAGGAGAACAAAACCCTTATGGTTACTCAAATGAATTGACGCATTATGAAAAAAGATGAAAATATAAAAAAAGTTGCAGTTGCTGCGCCACAATTACACCGTCATAAAGTGACGCTTAAAATTGGAAACTGGAAAAAATATTTCGATTCCAATTATGTCAACACCATCATTGCAATGGCTTTAAATGACTTCGACGACAAAATCTTTTTTTTCATAAACGGATATCTTATTACGAGCCAAAATCTTTATTTGATTGTACAAACTACTGAAAAAAGTGTAGATGAAATGGTGAGTAAAATTGAGGCTAAGATTATTCATTTATTAAAAACCAATCCGCAAAAACTAAAAGAAAACCGTGGAGAAATTTCTTTTATTGCTGATGACGAAAGTCTTTTTTATGCTGCACGAAAACCTCTTTTTAAAATTTATCCTTTAGAAAATGATCATCTCATAAAGCTCATTACAGGAAGAAAAGTAAAACTCCCCTATTTTGATCAAAACCTTGAGAGCTTAAAAACTATGATTCAAAATCATCCTTTTTGTTCAGCAATCCATTATTTAGGTGGTATTGGTCCTGTAAAAGTCACATCGTTTAAAGATCAAATAGACTCGGAAGAATAAGCTGTTATACAATTCAAAAAAGAAGAAAATGACGCAACAACACAAAAAAATATCCGAAAACATAGCCTCAATTGCTGCGGCAAATGCTACTCAGAATAAAAACACAGCTCAATTAAAAGATAATCGGGAATATTCTATCGTACAGAAAAAACTGCATGAGAACACATTAACAGATAACACTAACACGGTTACACAATTAAAAGGCGGTGATGGAAAAAAGAACCAGAAGAAAAGAAAAAGGCAAGACTCGGAAAGTGACGACGATGGCAGCGGTGATTATGTTCCACCACAAGCCAAAAAACAAAAAAGATATCATATTCCTAATGAGACAAGGGATCACGTTATCGAACATACTGCCCATGAACGTACTAATGTAAATAGCAATTTTGATGCAATTTATACTTGTCCTGGCTGCAGAAGACCGCTTGCTTATAAAAAGAAAGGAAGCAAAAAACTAGAACTAACCCGATTTGCCTACACAAGCCAAAGTGGCAATCCTCACGAACTACGGGCTTTAACATTAGACCATTATCCGCCATGGGCGCCACGTGAGCGCGACTTGAAATCAAAAGGTGCAACTGATTCAGAAATAAGAGAAGATCATAATGATCCTGATCGTCTAAGAGCCTTGTGCAAAAAATGCAATGAAAGCCATAAATATGAGAAAAAGAAAAAAGTGAGTTACGAAAGTGAAGATGAAGAAGACGGATACCACACACCAGATGATGAACCTGAAAATAAAGGTTTTTATAAAGATTTTCGTTATGATCCTGATTCAGGATCAGGCGGTTCTGGCATAATAGCTTAGAAACTATATTCGACTATATTCCTCATCGCAATTTTAATAAAAAGAAAGCATTATGAATCGCTATAGTGAAGTTCCAAAAGAAAATGATCATCAAGGTGCGGCAAACAGTCTTACTCCTAATAGAAATACTATTGGCAACACTTTTCAGTTGGCCGATAATCGTGTTTCGTCGTCAACTTTAACCAATACCAATATTTCCGTTAGACAGTTAAAATCTAATCAAGCGATTGCCAATTTTAACTCTAATGTTGTGCAATTGGGACGGATAAATTTCACCAAAGAGCAACGCGAAAAAAAATTAGCAGCAAATAAAAAGAGTAACGGAGGTTTTCATACCTGCACTAATTGTGGATTCCAACACAAAAAAATACACTATGCTACCTTTAAAGGAAGGAGAATGGGCGATGGACAATTTCACGTTGATCACATACAACCTGCATCAAAAGGCGGTAAAAATAACATGAGAAATGGCAGAATTTTTTGCGGAACATGCAATACATCAAGAGGAAACAGAGCAAATGTAGGAGTAACAGGTTTCAAGAAATATCATGCACTGCATAGAAAAAAAATTGCAAAAAATTATATGCGCAGACCAAGTAAGAAAAGAAGATAAAACTTAAATCTAGCAATAACTAATAGCAATTAAAATTGGTTTTTATGGAATATTCAACTCATAAAACGAAAACGCAATCTGCCGCAAATAGTTCTGACGAAAAAGTTATTCAAAATAAGGCAAGAGAACTTCAGGACAATCGTCCCGTTTCTGTTTTACAAAAAAAAGTCAATAATACTGGCTTGCCAGACAATTTAAAATCAGGCATAGAAAAGCTCTCTGGTCATTCTATGGATGATGTTAAAGTACATTATAACTCAGACAAACCTGCTCAACTTAATGCTCATGCCTATGCGCAAGGAACAAATATTCATCTAGCTTCCGGACAAGAAAAACATTTGCCTCATGAAGCCTGGCATGTGGTACAGCAAAAACAAGGGCGAGTAAAGCCTACTTTACAGATGAAAGGTAAAGTGAATGTAAATGATGACAAAGGTTTGGAAAAGGAGGCTGATGTTATGGGGGCTAAGGCTTTGCAGACAAAGCAAATAACCAAACCTTTTTTACTCTCTCAAAATCAACCAACTAAGACAACCGTTGCACAGCTCAATGAAGACGAAGAACATGGTTTGGTTCCACCTTCTACTCACGGTAGATCTCAAAGCTATAAATCACCTGCAGATCCAGCGTCTACCACTAAAGGGCATCATCATGCAGTTCCACGTAAAAATTTGACACGCTTTGAGCGAATGATAGACCGAATAGGAAGAATTCTTGCAACCAAAACCAATGTTCACGTTGCTGTAGCTTTGGATGATAATACACTTGTCTTGAGTGTCAATCAGGAAAGTTTAGAAGAGGAGAAAAAGTTAGCAGCAGTAGCTGCAAAACTCAAGAATATAATTCATGACGAAGATCCATTAGCTGGCTCTTCAGACAAAAGAATCACGGGACATAGACGCACCAAAGACATAGCCAAGACTAAAAATTTACTGGAAGGGGCATATACAAATGAAGAGACTGGAGTAGAAACTAACGAGGAAGTTTCATCACAGTTAAAACGATTGATGATAGCTATCAATGCAGGTGTAATTAATGGAGCCAAATACAATAGTGGCACTGCTGGTATCTATGTAGTTCCAACCTCTACAAATCCATCTGATAAAACTCAAAATATGCATGGTGAACTTAAAGTCACTGGAGCAATTCTGGAACGTCGTAAAAATGGCAAGTATAATGAAAAAGATGTGTATATAGGTGGTACTCTTGCTGACTGCTTTGCTTGCAATGCATCTCATAAAATTATGAATGAAGAAATTCGCAAGCAACTTAAAGATTGGAGTTTTTATTCTGGAGGTACACATGGAGGCTTGTTTGTAGGGTATCGAGCCAGTACAATTGTAGCTAAAAACAAAGCACGATTTCAAGAACTCACGGGTGAAGAAGTTATTGATGGAGACATACCTAAAGTAAATTCTATCGATAAAGAATCTCCTTCTTCACTAAACTATGATTCTGACTCTGAAGCAGAAGATGTAGTTGAATTATCTACCTATGCCAAACAACGTAATAAGCTTAATACTATTCAAAAAGACCTTAGAGCCAGTAGAAAAAAAATAAAACAATTTGATGCAGAAATACAGGCCGCAAATAGCCACCTTGACTCATTACGCCAGGAAATGCAAAAATTAACCCCTTATGTAAAAGAAGAAAGTTTCAAAAAGGAACTTGCACGAGCAGAACAGGAATATGAATCAGCTAAACAGGAAAGCATTCGCACAGAAAAACTTTTAAAGGATATGGAGCAAGAAGTTCAAAATGCCATAGAAAATTTAGAAAGTACTAAACAAAAAATCCTGAATGATATTGTCGTAGTAGGAACAAAAACCAGAAAACCTAAACCAGGAATACCAGTAACTTTTCGTGGAGATACGTTGACACAAACAGGCTGGGAGCCTGGTCAAAGTTTCAACGAACGTGCACTTAAAGACCTGAGTTCAAAATATGCTTATAAACAAGCATATGATAAAGCAAATGGTAAAGAGATTAAAGTACAATTGGAGCTAGCTAAAGCTGAATTTCAAAAGGCTGAAAAATCTGCAACTGACCTGAATCTTAAATTACTACATGCTAAAGCACCACTTGACCGTCTTGAAGTTTTACCTTTGGAAATTCAAAAAACAGAAGAAAATATAAAAAAAATACAGGCCGATCGAGAAATTACTCATCAGCATATAATTGGTAATGAAGATGAAAAAGTAAAAACAAAAGCTGATCAAAAACTTGCTGCAAATCATAGCAAAGTTAAAGCTGTTAAAGGCAAGCTTGATTGGCTTAATCAATCGGCTATTACTGCCGATCAAACAGATGGAGATTAATATCTAAAAGTAAAACCAACTCTTCTGATAAAAGGCAACAATAGAGCCATCAAATTACAACTATTTTAGAATTAAAAGGCTTCTTTTCTTCTAAACAAAAATTGATTTATCAACCTACAGTTTGTACTTTTGCCCGTATGAATGATAATTTTATAAATGAATACTTCGGCATAGGAATACAAAATGGTAAGACGCCAGAAAACTTAGGTGTTTTATGGCGATCAGCTCAAAACTTAGGGGCTACTTTTATATTTACCATTGGAAATCGATATGCCAAACAAGCCTGCGATACACACGACGCAGTAAAAGCAATTCCTTATTTTCATTACGATACGTTTGAAGCTTTTTTTGAGAACTTACCTAAAGGAGCAAGATTAGTTGGCGTTGAATTATCTGAAAAAGCTGCTGATCTGGAAACATTCGAACATCCTAGACGGTGTGTTTATATATTGGGCGCAGAAGATCATGGCTTATCCAAAAAAGTAATGGAAAAATGCCATCATTTAGTAAAGTTTAAATCGGAAAAAAGTTTGAATGTTGCCGTGGCAGGAACTATTGTTATGTACGATAGAAATTTGTCTAAACCGCGTTCTTAAAATAAAAAGTTTAAAATATGGAGAAGCATACATGTTAAGTTCACTTTCACAAAATAAATGCGTCACCTATTTTATTTTTATAACAATTCTTTCAAATTAATTTCTTTCAAACAAAGAATTAAATATCAGTGCTCTATTTTTCTTAGCAAAAGTGATCCAGATACAAAACTGTTGTTAGCAGAACATTGACCTGAAACTTTAATAGTTATTCGTTTTCCTTCGCCTAGAAATGAACTAGAAGCGGCAAAATTGACTGGTCTCCCATCATTATCTTTAACTGTATTTCCATCAACAGCTACTTCTATAAAATTTTGCTTGCATCCAATAAACTCTGAATTTACTGAAAATTGAAATTCTTGAGCTGTTTTCAAGTCTGCAACTAAAAGCTCTTTATTCAGCTCAGGTTTCGCTGCCCAAGTACTTGCAATAGCTTCGACAACTTGTTTCTGAATAATTTCCCATACTCCGATCGATACCGTGCTTACACCATTTTGCCTTAATTCAACTCGTTTACCTTCTACAACAACTCCTCCTCCTTCCATAAATCTTCTCGGCAACTCGATGCCATCAACTAATATAGTATAGTCATCAAATACATTATCAGCGCTCATTGTTCCATTAGTTATTCTATAAATCCGGCTAGAAACTGCCGAGTTACATATAATTGTAGTTTTATTTGGATTTACAGTACTCCATGCTCCTTTATAAAGGTTTATAGATGTCTGGGCACAAAGATTAATAGTACAGAACAAAATCAGTAAAAAAATATTTTTTTTCATTTTTAAATTTAAAACTATAAATTATTTATTATTTACGTTTGTGAGAGAACAAACAGTAATACAACACATAGGGTTCTGATTTCTAGGAAAGCTAAAAACTTCTCTTATTTCTCCAGGATATAATCGACATTGTGCTGTTTCACGACGCCATGAACCTTCGTATATCCATCTTCTTTCAATGGTAATAGTTGCATCAGTTTCAGAAAGATTATCTAAATAGTACCATGCATATTCTGCATTGCCTCTGTCTGTAATTTTAACTTGATTACTACATCCTGTACTATTACAAACAAATAAGCTTAAATCTTCATCAACTTTTTCTATTCCTAAATCCAAAAAATCTCTTGGAGGTATGGAAAATTCAGTTCCCTCATCATTAACATCATAATACTTACCTTTTAGTTTAGGGTCGTTTAAATCAATTTTTTTCATATTTTTTTGTTATCCGTTATTTTTTTACCTTAATCCCTCTTCAATATAATATCTAAGATTATCTAAATTTTCTATTAACTCAAGTAATCTTTTTTTTAAATAATTAAAGCCAATGCCAAATAAATACCTTTCTAATAGGCTATAGAAAATGTATAAGTTTCACTGAAAAATTATATGCATCTTTTAGCTAAAAGATTTTGATGAATTAAGAATTATAAAAAATAAATAATGCCTAGATTTCTTATTTTTTATAATAAAAATATAGTTTGCGATTAAAACCTTCACCTTGTTCTATTGCTATTCTAATGCTATTTTTATTTTTTATCTTATTAATAGCTGCACAAATAGTAGGAACAAAAAACTCGCCAGGTTCTATCTTAACCATTTCTGACAACCATTGACCAGTATCAACTGAATTATCATTTATTGATAAAACTTCATTTTGAATTTTCTCTGCTTGAAAATGTTTAATGTCATTGTGTTTCTCCTCAGGAAATGAAGCGTCACCTGTATAAAAAATCCAATATTCGTTCTTGACTGGCTCCACAAGAATAGCCGAATCTGGATTATGAATAACATCATTTAAAAGAAATCCTATCTTAAAAGGATTTGAAGTGAATAATGCAGAACGATATTCCGCAAACGAATTTGAAGCTATTTTTTCCATAATATTTTAGTATTTGTTTCTAAATTTTATTTATTACTCAATTTAAAGCTTTCACCCATAACAAATTATTGCACAACTAGTTACCAAAACACTTTCATAAAACTATTCTAATAATCTCGATCTACTTGCATAATCTAAACCATATGGAACGAAATAAACTTCTTAATCGGTGTGCCGTTAATTTCAATTAATTGGTTACTCCATACAAGTTGGTATAAACGTTTTAGATCTTCGATGTCAATGTCTGTTAGCTTGCTTTTGTCACCATAATTCATAATTGAAAAAGGACTATCCGTACCAAAAAGCTCACTTCTCCATCTACTTTCGGTTATGTTTGCAAAGAAATGTCTCAAACCAAAAATATGCCCCATTTCATGTATAATGGTCTCTATTTGCTCTTGATATGACTGATGAAACATAGTTGGATAAATGTAAAATGTATTCTGACCAGCACCAGGAAAGAAAGCTGAAGCTAATACACAACCTGTGTTATCACAATCTTCACGATGCATACTAATTTCAAAATCCCAAGCATCTCTAACTTCTCTAAATTTAACTGGACATGAATCTTTCCAAGCTAATATTGCTTCTCCAAAAAGTTTTCTTACTCCATGTTTAGCTGCTTCGGGATTTTTAAAATAGGTATCAAAAGATTTACTAAATCTCCAATTTAAGCTTACGCCTAAATCCCAAAGAGGTATAAATCCATCTGTAGCATCCACCCTAATTTTAGCTGGATCTTGATTATTTGGTTCGGCATATCCTTTAGAATCGGTTACACAAATTACTTTTTTGTTGTATATATGCCTAAATTCTTTAGCAGGCAAAAATGTAGTAGCATCTAAATCGAAAGCTGATTTTAATTCTGATTCTGTTGTTTTCATTTTAATATATTTTAGTTAGACCTTTACATAATCAATTTAAAATTATTATGATTTACTTTTTCCACTGTCTTTTAAAATCATCAGTTTATTGAATGAATTTTCCAAAAGTGAATCCTACATTAATTCCTACAAAATGATCTTTATTAACTTCTTTCCATACAACTTCAAAATTAACGGACGGTTTTTCATCTTTATCCTTTAAGCTAAATGGTATTCCCAATTTCCAATTCAAAGTATCGTATTCTCCAAAAGTTTTATCAACTCCTGAACTAAAACCAAATGTTCCTTCTAAAACAAAAAAGCTTACAAATTCAGCGCTCAAAGAGGGAGTTATAAATTGTTTAAAATCACCTCCATAAACAGTTTTATTATCTTCTATCAAAGAACTGTTATCCGGACTATATATAGGAAGAGTATATTTCGTAAGTGCTTCTGTTTCTATGTTATTATTATTTTTGACATTGCCAAATCCGCTGATATAACATGATTGTCCACTACTCCATTTCCAATATTTTGTAAAACCAGCAGTAATGTACCAAGGATAAAAATTTTCTTTTTTACTTTCCGTCGTCGATATATCAGGCAACAATTCATACTGACGTGGTGAGACAGGCATGTAGGTCTCAATAGAAATCCAATAATCAGTACTTAAGCTGTATAATCTAAATTTTCTCAAATAATCAATTTCTTCTTCCGCAATCTTTTTATAAAAATCTATTTCGGCTTTATTGTCCGATGGATTATCATAAATACTTTCATTGACCAGTTTCTCAATTACATTAACTCTAAAAGAATTTATTTTTTCTTCTTGTTGTTCATCCTCATAATAAATACTTCCATTCCATATGTAATGATACTTTAGACTAACCCCTAAATCATTTTGCAATTTTCCATTTTTATAAATTGCTGAAAAATCATCATCAACTTTTGCTTTAATTCCCGTGGTAATTAAATGACTAACAGCATCCGTTTCTTTATCTCGAGTATCAAATGTCCCGCCCAAAAACAAGGTTTTGTCAGCCGTATTTAAAACAGCATATGCTTTTTGAAAAGTAAGATCTTTTGAAGATGTCACATAACTTGATACTTCTGATGCAAAAAATGCATTTGATGCTGAAGGTGTTAATAATATTTTGTTGTTTTTATTACTTTTCTGCCTTACACGAGCATCTATGTAACTTGTGCTTGTTTCTAACTCTTTAAAAGAAATAATTTTAGGCACATATATACTCTTTTTAAACTTCTCATTATCAAAGTCATTAGATATTTTATGAGCATTATCGCTCTCTTCTTTTGGATCTCGAATAGCATCGTAGTATTTTTTAATCATGCTCTTCATGTAAGTCGAATCTTTTTGTCCAAACATTGCAAGACTAAAAAAAAATAGCACAATGAGAAATAAATTTTTCATAATTGGGGTCTTAAAGGGTTATTAATAGTTAGATAATCAATGAAATAAATATTGTCCATCGCATCGATAAAAAAATTAGTTTCTTTACTAGATTCAATAAAATATAGTAATGCGTAATTCAAGAAGTAACACTAAGTTTAACCATCAAATTTTAAATTCGTAAACTCAACATATTTCTATTCCGTTTCTACAAAGCATTATTTAGCACAATTATCAATGCTACTTTATCTATCCTAAAGAATTACATAGCTAAAATACAGTGTGAATGAAAATTGATTTCGGGGAGATTTCCGGTCAGGAAGGGGGAAAATTCCTGTTTTTTGAATTATAGCGAAATTAGCTGCAGGCGAACTGCTTCTAAAGCCATACCAACACGGCTTTTCACATTTAATTTAACAAAGATAGCTTCACGGTAACCATCAATTGTCTTTTCTGAAAGGCACATTTTCGAAGCGATTTCTTTATAAGTCATATCACTGCAAGCATGATGTAAGAATAACTGTTCGTTTGCTGATAATTTTAATTCCGCTTCATCATGACACAGCAATCGTCTAAGATTCTTGTTAATAGTATCGCTATTATAATAGCCATTATTATTGATCTCTGTTAATGCTTTATCCAATTCATTAGGGTGAATGTCTTTTAAAAGATAGGAGCAGCAGCCAGCCTTTATCATTTTTATGATAGTGCGATCATCATCTTTCATAGAAAGAGCAACAAGTTTTATATCAGGATATTTTTTTGATAGCAATAGAGCCGTTTCCTCTCCATTCATAATAGGCATATTGACATCAATCAGTATAATATGAGGAAGCAGTAACGTAATCTCTAATTGACTGAGAAGATCCTTTCCATTCAATGCCTCCATGATTACTTTTTTTCCATCAAAACCATCAATAAGCGTTGCCAAAGATCGCAAAAAAAGCTGCTGATCATCTGCTAGTGCAATAAGCAAATCCTGATTATTAGTCTCCATGGATGTTATATTAACAGTTTTAATATCGTTCCGCCACCTGAATTCTCAATCGACATGTATCCTCCAAGCAAACTTATTCTATCACGCATACTAGCAATACCTTGTCCATTTTCATTTTTATATGAAATTCCGACTCCGTTATCCTGTATCATCATACTAAACTGATTTGAGTAATCTAAAGTAATTGTTATAGATGTTGCATTGGCATGTTTCAAGATATTATTTAAACCTTCTTTGGCTATACGATACATTGTGAAAGAAGTTTTGGGATCAAGATTGGGTTTACCCGTTATATTAAGCAAAACAGAGTGAGTTCCAATATTTTTAATTAAAGTGAGATCATCATTTAATGCATTTTCAAGATTGAAGCTATGAAGATTTTCACTATATAGATGGTTGGAAATATTGCGAAGATCGACGATAGCTTTTGTTACAAGCTCAACTGTCTCATTAAGTTTTCCGCCAGATTCATCTTTTATCTTTTCTAATAAATGAAGATTGAGTTTAATGATAGACAATGTCTGACCTACGCCATCATGAATTTCTTGCGAAATTTCATGAAAAGCATTCTTTCGTTTTTCTTCTGCTAGAAGTATACTATTCTCTGCCAATTTTTTGAATGCTGAATTTTTTCCGCTTTCAAATACAAAAGAGACAAAAAACACAATTAGAATCAATCCAACTAAACAATTTATCGCTAGCGAATTCTTCCAATCTAAGTCATAATGTAATGGGAAAGCATATCCTAACCTATCAGAAATTCCAAAATATAACGCTATCCCCGAATTAATAAAAAGCCAAACTAGTCCTGTCTTTTTTCCATTCATAAGTAAGGCAACTACAGGTGATGTTGCAAGCCAAGGCAAAACAGGTGAATTTAGTCCTCCAGAGAAATAAATAGAAATAAAAACTGCTGATACACCAATTAAAACATAAAAATTAACAATAAATAAGAGAGAAACATTCCTCTTTATTGCAAAGACCAGCAACAAATGAAGTATAGCAGCGGCAATTAAACTTATGGTACCTTCACTCATTTTAATCGTTACAGTAATAAGCGCATAATCAAGGTCGAACAAAAAAGTAATTAAGATTATGTTCACTACCAACTTATATTTTAATAATATTTCTGGCAGTTCTTGCTTTTCTAAAGGAATAAAATATAAAGTTAGTCTTTTAAGCATCTCTATTTATTTTTTAAACAAATAAATAATGTAATTAATTAATTTTACCCACCACAATTCATGAGATTTCCATGATAATCCTTTTTTATACCTTCTTTTATCAAGATACTTTGAGAATAATAACCATTTAGGCTCATGAATATCCCATATTTTACAATACTTCGCTTTACTTCCGCTAACGTCTATAATGTTATTTGTTGCTCTGCGCGCAGCCTCATTAGCTCCTTCCATTGTCGCAAGATCTGTAAATGACCTAACATAATCTGAGGCTAAGAAAAGATTAGAAATTGAGGTGCGAGAATCATTGCGAATTGACCAAGTATTAATTTCATTAACCAACAACGGTTCTTCATTTTCAATCACTGTATTTGCACCATATGGCACAAACGTGTTTATATCACAGTTCGATTTTCTTTTTTCTTCATCAAAAAGATCTTCGCTAAATATTATTGAATCATCAATAAAAGCCATAAACAAGTTTTCATCTTCTAATATAGCTACTGGTGTATTGAAAGATATTTTTAGCTGGTACCAAACTTCGAGTATAACTTCACATTTATTACACTTATTTGCAGGTTTATTCACCAGCAATCCATTTTTTTCCCAATTGCTTACATCTACAGATATTATTCCCTTTACTTTACCATCGCCATAATCAGAAAGACTTACATTCCAGAATTGCGCTTGCGAAATTGCTGTTAACGACCAAGGGCTATCTGATAAAATGATATGCCCATCAACAATTTTTACGTCTTCTCTTAAATAAAACTGTATTCCATTCATCCATGCGACAGATTTTTTAAGTGTATCGGTAAATTTTAAATTGGGATCTAACTCTAATAAATGTCGTTGATTTAAAATTGGAGCTGCCCTTTCAACTGGGACTGCACAGATAAAATAGTCTGCTTCATGGCTCGATATCAAATCATCTTTTTTGATCTTAACAGATGCTATTTTTCTTTCTTTAACCTCAAAATCTATTGCTTCGCTTGCAAAATTAAAGCATACATTTTTTGATCTTAGGTAATCTAACCAAGGAGTAAGCCATTTCTCATTTGTTGGTCCTGACAAAATCCTATCGGTATGCCTTGTTGGATCCACCATATTGAACATTAATTGCACTAAAATATCTCCATTCGTTTTAGTGTTGCAAGTTTCGGCTTTTGCAGCAACTAAAGTTCTAGTAAGACCGTCAACAAAGACTGTCCTATAAGCTTCACTATGTACTGCTGCTTCAGTAAATTCCCACCATCCAGTACGCTCATACTCATTAAAGCGTCTATCTTTACAGCTTGTTAGTAGCTGCCATAATTTTAAAGCAATTAATTTTTTTTCTTCTTCGCTTAATCCTGTATCAAAGATTTTGATTTTTTCAAGTAAATCTCTAATTCCTTTTATTGAACGAGGCAGGTGGCTTGGTAAAACAATAGGAATTGTATTTGCTCTTGCCATCATCATATTTGGGCAGTCAACTAAGTTATCTGCAACGCATTTTTCATCTAAATCTCCCTTAAAAGGTATACGCTTCATTGTATCAATGATATGCTTGTAAAAACCAGGAAAAAAACGAAAACCATGTTCACCAGGTAATTCTTTACTTGGAGATGTTGCTGTACCATTTATTGGAATGCTTCTGGCTTTTCCACCACAAAGTTTTTCTTGGCGCTCAAATACAGTGACTTTAAATCCGCGCTCAACAAGTTCATGAGCGGCACTCATTCCTGCAACTCCACCGCCAATAATAATTACGTGTCTTTCATTCTCATTCATTTGGAGCGTTTTGTATGATTTTAGTCATGATTAAGTCAATTACACCAAAATCATTATTCAAGTAAATGTATTTCATTAAAATAAAATACAGTCACGTAAAAACACCTGATTATAACGCCCAAAATAATTTAGAATTCAAAAGAAAATAATTTATAGCTTTTTCTTCGATTAAAACTGTCTCAATTCTTTATTGCATTTTCAAATTTCTGAAATCTTGCTTCTAAATCCGTCAACTTTTTATTTTCCTGCTGCAATTCATAAATCTTTTTATTTTGTTGAATTACATAAAGAGTCAATTCTTCTATTTTCTTTAATAAAGACATATTCATTTCAGAAACCTTTATTCCGTTTTGCTCAAACTCTTTTGCTGAAGGGATTTCTGGCAAATGACTGTTCTCTTTAATATAATTTTCAACATCTTGAAGAGATCTCAAATTGTAATCTTCTTTAAAAACATAATCTGGTACAGGAATACTTGTATCAACTTTTACTTCTTTAGAATGGATAGTTCCATTTACGGTCAATCTTGCATCTGGATTTTCTGTACCTATTCCAACATTTCCAGCCGAATTCCAAATACTTCCTCCAGATAAATAAACATTTCCTTTAAATCTATTCTGATATGGAACTTCAACTGTTTTAATTCCGGTCATCGGCTCATCAACAACCGTCCATCCCTGAAACCAGCTACTAGTTTCCTGCATTCCTTGAGCGTAAGCACTTACAGTAAATCTCTGAAAATATGACTTATCGTTTATAAAAATTACCACTTTCCCATTTTCAACTGATAAAAATACTTGGGGTGTATAACTTCCTGAGGAAGACATTTTAGGCTCATAAAAATAATATGTAGAGCTGTCTTCAATATTTACCCCTGTGTACCATATGTAATATACTAGCATTAACCTTATTGGTTCACTACTTCCATAATTAAAACCAGAAATCGTTATTGTTGGCATTTGTGAATCTACTTTAAAAGGCAAATTGGTTTTTATCTTAACACCATTTACGGGAGTACCATTAATTGAATAATTTACAATATTGCTATAATTCTGAGCACTTCCAAACGCAACAGAAAGTAAGAAAAGAATAAGATAATATTTCTTCATATTTATGATTAGGTTTATTTTGTACTTTTAAGCAATTCATTTTCTTGTTTTAGCATAGAAATGTCTTTTTTCATTTCAATTACATACAAAGTCAATTCTTCTATTTTTTTCAATAAAGCCATGTTCATTTCAGAAACATTTATTCCGTTTTTCTCGAACTCTTTTGCTGAAGGAATTTCTGGCAAATGACTGTTCTCTTTAATATAATTTTCAACATCTTGCAGAGATCTCAAATTGTAATCTTCTTTAAAAACATAATCTGGAGCAGGAAAATTTAAATTTACTTTTACTTCACTTGAATGAATTGTTCCGTTTACTGTTAATAGTGCGTCTGGAGCTTTTGTACCAATTGAAACATAACCATTTCTATCAATACGCATTCTTTCAGAGCCATAAGTTCCAAAAATTATATTACCATTCATATCCGGAACTGTTGAATAACCAGACAGGTCAATAAATGATTTAACATATGAAGATGTTCCAGCTCCTGCAGATAATCTTAAAAAACCATCATCGTATGCATTTCCTGCTCCACTATATCCTCTAATTTCTCCATTTTCTAAAGTACCAGCCGTAATCAATGGTCTCTGTAAAGTATTACTAAGGCTGCCATTTATTGTTAAAGAGCCTGCAACCGATAATCTGCTTTCAGGAGTTTTTGTTCCGATACCAACATTTCCATTAGTAATAATACTCACTCTTTCTTCTCCATTAGTAGAAAAACCTAAAAAACCGCCATTTACAGACGCACCTCTATAAAATGAAATAAAGCCATTATTTTCAACATCATTGTATTTCAATCCAAGCCTAAATGATTCGGTATAAATAGGTTGCGTAAACAAAGACTTTGCATACAATGAAAAAGCAGCTTCGTTACTGTTGGCCAAAATAGTACCATACGAATTGTCTCCATTATTGACATGTAATTTTGCTTGTGGAGTAACGGTGCCAATTCCAATACTAGCATTTTCAGGATATGGAAATGTATTTTGAGAAAAACCTATTTGGAAAGATAAAAGCAGTAATAAAATTTTAAGTTTCATTGTTATTATTTTTTAGATGAATTTATTTCTCTTTTTAGTTCGATATTCTCTTTTTCAACTTTATCTAAACGTTTGTTTTGTTCTATTACATAAAGAGTCAATTCTTCTATTTTTTTTAATAAAGCCATGTTCATTTCAGAAACATTTATTCCGTTTTTCTCGAACTCTTTTGCTGAAGGAATTTCTGGTAAATGCTTATTTTTAATGATGTAATTTTCAACTTCTTCTAAAGATTTAAGCTGGTAATCATTTTCGAAAACATAATCTGGTGCTGGAACATTAAGATCCACTTTGATTTCGTTTGAATGAATTGTGCCTTTTACTGCTAATTTCGTATCTGGATTCTGTGTACCAATTCCAATATTACCTTTATTAATTGTTAAGTAAGTTTCAGCATTATTTCCCCATGACTGAATATTATCTAAAGGATCTCTTTCCCACCATGTTTTTGTATCGATATTTGGAGTTTGAAAAGAATTATCCACTGAGATTCCATCGTGAAGTCTTGACGCATACCAATTATTCAGACTCCCATCTCGATATGTCCATAATCTATTTATAATTGTATTTTCACCAACATTGCCACTTCTTTGACTTATTAACTGAAAGGAATTTATAGTTGCCCCCAATGCCGTAGGCTCGTAACTACTTATTGTACCATATACATCAAGTTTTACAGCTGGATTTGTATTTCCAATTCCAATATTACCATTTTGACTAATATGCATTCTGATCTGTGGCGCATTTCCACCAAAATCACTATTTGTTAAAAATTGCATGTAAGTATCAAAATTAGATCCTCTATAACTTCTAATAGCTGATGATCCTGCTGCAGCGAAATCCCAACTTAAATCTTGAGCTGAATTTGCGTTAGCAGGTGAATTTGGTCCCCAAATACTAATTGCTTTTAACGGAGTTGGATATCCATTTGGACCAGCTTGAACACTAAGTTTTGCTACTGGAGTTTGTGTACCAATACCAACATTATTATTAACAGAACTACCTTCTATTTGACCATTGGGAACATATAACTGTGCTTTAACGGATATAGAAAATATAATTGCAGTAACCAAAACCAGTTTGTTTTTCATTTTAAAGAATTTATTTTAATTGGTTTTCAATTTTGTTTAGTCGTTCAAATATTTCTTCAAACTTTTGCTTCTCTTTTTTTATTGTTTCGTTCTCTTTTTTCATCTCAATTATGTAAAGAGTCAATTCTTCTATCTTCTGCAAAAGCTTAGCATTCATTTCTCCCAAATTAATTCCATTTTTTAAAACTTCTTCTTCACTTGGAATATTTTCTAAATGTCCTTTTTCAGCGATGTGCTTTTCAACTTGTTCTAATGTTGGCAGATTGTACTCTTTTTTAAATACAAAATCTGACCAGCCTGACATATCTACTTTTACCTCTTTGGAATGGATTGTACCGTTAACATCTAATTTATTATTTGGACTTGTTTGCCCAATACCAACATTGCCATTATCCATTATAGTAAAACGATTATTGCATAATCCTCCTCCACAGCTTAAATTATCATACGCCCAAAATTGCAGACTATTTCCATACACTCCCGTCATATTATATATCATCCAAGTACTGGCAACTCCATTTCCGTTTTTGGAAGGATTTATCAATTGTATATGCCCGCCAGTTTCATTTGAAATTGAGCTAATAACTGCTCCTTGAAATATACCACTTCCATTTACATCTAATTTTTGCGACGGATTTAATGTCCCAATTCCAACAAAACCGCCGTTAGGTTGCAAATACATGCCGCTTTTGCCATATCTAAAACCACCGTCAATAATAATACCTGTTTCAAAAGCAATTTTAAGCTGTTGAAAATTGGGTAAAGACCAAGATCCACTAGTTCGATAAATGCCATAATCTAATGGCTCGGGTTTAAACCATGTGATTCCGTCTGGAACATCACGACCATCATTAACATTGTTAAAGTTTACAGAATTATGTAGTTCATATGTTTGCGAAGCTAAAAATTGAAAAAAGGCTAAGGCAATCCAAAGATATACTGTTTTTAATTTCATGATTTTCAATATAAAAATTTTGATCCAATACTTAATTAGTGTAATACGGTAGTATTTTTGTTTTTTAATTTTGTTTATCCTCTTTTAACAATTCAATTTCTTTATTCAATTTAATCACATATAAAGTCAACTCCTCAATCTTCTGTAAAAGCTTAGCATTCATTTCTCCCAGATTAATTCCATTTTCTAAAACCTCTTTTTCACTTGGAATATTTTTTAAATAGCCTTTTTCCGCAATATGCTTTTCAACTTCTTCCAATGTTGGCAGATTATATTCTTTTTTAAATACAAAATCTGACCAGCCTGTCATATCTACTTTAACTTCTTGCGAATGGATAGTCCCTTTAACATCTAGTTTATTAGTAGGATTAGTAACACCTATGCCAACATTACCAATAATATCAATAGTTACAGCAGGAAGTGCCGAAGCACTATTATAGCTTGTATTAAAAGTATATCCATGGTATGATGAGAAAATCATTTTATCTGCAAATGGAACACTTATCTTCGCAAAATCGCTCGTGACCCCAAAATATAAAATCGGATTATCCCCAGTTGTGTACCCTCCCGATGCCCCAGTAACAAATAAGTTCTCTTTTACCTTTGCATTTCCATTTACAACCAATTTTGCATCAGGATTAAAAAGCCCAATACCAACATTACCTAAATATGGTTGCATTACGATTGGTTTCCCCAACATATCATATATTAGAAGAGAATTTGCAACGCCATAACTTCTTAAATATGCATTATTGACATCTGAACTTAATTCGCTGTAATAAGAAGAATTAGTCTCTCTGAACATCGCAGTACCAATAACATCTAATTTACTTAGAGGATTTGTTGTTCCAATACCAACCTTACCATTCTCAGGAAAAGGATAAGTATTTTGTGCAAAATTTATTTGTGAAATAAACACAATAATTAATAAATAAATCTTTTTCATTTCACCATTTTTTTTCAATTTTCTCTATTCTTTTTTTCAAGCCTTCGTTTTCCTTTTTCATCTCAATTAAGTATAATGTCAACTCCTCAATCTTCTGCAAAAGCTTAGCATTCATTTCTCCTAAATTAATCCCATTTTCTAAAACCTCTTTTTCACTTGGAATATTTTTTAAATAGCCTTTTTCCGCAATATGCTTTTCAACTTCTTCCAATGTTGGCAAATTGTATTCTTTTTTAAACACAAAATCTGACCAGTCTTTCATGTCAACTTTTACTTCTTTGGAATGGATTGTGCCGTTTACATCAAGTTTATTAGTTGGACTAACGGTACCTATTCCAACATTTCCTGAATTCGAAATTATCATTCGATTATACCAATTATCTGTATAAGTCCCAAATGTTATTTCCTGTGATCCTCTAATTGCTAATATCTGCCCCACTTCTCTTGAAGTTAAATAATTAGTATCTCCCATATGTCCGAGAAGTATATTTCCATTATTTTGTAAATCACCTTGAATATGGAATTTAGCCTGAGGCTGATCTGTTCCAACACCTATATTTCCATTTGTATTTAAATGAAGCTGGTTTAAATTCTCGATGCCATTAATTTGAAATGTATGTATATCAATATTGGCATTCCAACCTTTGCTTACTATTTTACATAAACTATTAGTGTTTAAATCAAAAACTAAATTTGAGTTTAGTTTTTGTAAATGTAGAGTACCAGCTGGATTTGTGGTTCCAATTCCAACATCACCAGATGGCAATGGGAAAGTATTTTGAGCAAAATTTATTTGTGAAATAAATACAACCAAAAATATAATCTTCTTCATAATTTTATTTACTTTTTAATTTTTTAACTTCCTCTTCCAATTTTAATTGATTTATTTTTATCAGATTATTTTCTCTTTTCATTTCGTCATTTTCCTTCTTCATCTCAATCATGTACAATGTCATTTCCTCTATCTTTTGTAAAAGCTTAGCATTCATTTCACCAAGATTGATTCCACTTTTCAAAACCTCTTCTTCACTAGGAATGTTCTCTAAATGTCCTTTTTCAGCAATATGCTTTTCAACTTCATCTAAAGTTGGCAAAGCATAGTCTTTTTTAAATACAAAATCTGACCAGCCTGTCATATCTACTTTAACTTCTTTGGAGTGGATAGTCCCATTTACATCTAATTTGTTTTTTGGATTTCGTGTGCCAATGCCGACGTTGCCATCTCCTAAAATTCGCATCATTTCATTATTTCCTGTAGCGAAAGCAATATTCCCTGGAGCAACTCCTGAAGACTGGATTGTCATGGTTAATAAATCTTCTACTGGAGGCCATCCGCCGTCTAATCTTTTATTTGTTAAAAAACTTAAAACTTGGTCTTTATCTTTCAATGTTAATTTACTTTCAGGATTCAATTCACCAATACCCACGTTACCTTCGCTTGTTATATTAAAAAAATCGGTAGAATTATATCGCAAACTAAACATATAATTACTCGCTGCTGGATATCTTACTAAAGTCCATTGCCCAATTCCTGTTCCAGAATTCCCACTAACGGCTCCCAAAGCGACACTCGCATAACCTCCTGTTAGAGATGGCAATAGCCTTAAGTTCTCGTTATAATTTGAATTTGATGATTGTATTTTTACCGTACCAATAACATCCAGAGGAACATCTGGATTATTAGTTCCAATACCAACATTTCCTGAAGGTAACGGAAAAGTATTTTGAGCAAAACCTATCTGTATGGCAAATGCCATGAATATCAAAAAAATCTTTTTCATAAATTAAAAATTAGCAAATGGCATCTCCTCCATTAAGTTACATTGTTGTTATATTAGTTTCTATTTGTTATTTAAAGCAAAGGGGTTAAAAATTGTATTTACAACATTATACTCTTTAAAACATAAATATTCCTTCCATAAGTATAAAACAATACGGAATATTTGCAACACAAACTACTTACTAATCGCGCTAATATAAAAATGACTTAAGTAAAAACATTACGTCTTTCCTCATTTTACAACAATTATGTAAAGTCCTTTAACATAATCGGCGAAATGAAAATTTTTACACTCCTTTGTTTTTTTGCATTATAACTTCTACAAACAATTGATCTGTATTAGTTTTATAATTTCTCTTTTTTACAAAGTTTAAATGCTTAATATTTCCCAGCATTGGATTATTTTCAACTTTATTTAATAATGCCAGACAGCCATTAAAAGATCCTTCCAGAGAGAAAGTATAACTTGTGGTATTAAATCCTTTTTGTAAATTGATATGAGGTTCTTTAAAATCGACAATTTTTAAGTGGTAACTATCGCTATAAGAGGTCAATTGTTTTAGTAAATCATTTTGAAATGATTCTGATATTTTTACGTCATAATTATCCAAAATCTGATCCAATTGTTTTTCCTTCTGAACCAACTGAGCAATCAAATTTGGCATATTACTATCTGCAGCTATCTCTTCTTGCTTATTTTTATATTCGCGATAATATTGTATCGTATTTGAAATTGCAAAAGAGTAGCAAATATACAACACAATGCAAAAACCAATAACCAAAAGTTTATTTCTTTTGTTTAGCTTCATTTTACTTCAATGTTAAGTTTATAGAAAAAGTCGTTTCATTTTCTTCGTTTTTACCAAAATGAGTGATTAAAACTTTATCCACCCATTTTAGCTTTTCAATCTCCTCCACCCACTTAGTAAAATCTTGGTTCGCAATTGTGGTTCCTGAAATTACAATCAGTTTATCTTTGGTAAGAATTGGTTCTTCAGCCTTAACTTTTTTTTCTAACGGATTAAAAATTAATTCTGTTAACAAAATCGAAGTCGGAACTCTATTCGCAATTTCATTAATCACTTGAGAGCTTCTAGAGGTCATTCTTCCATCAATATCTTTAACTTTTTCTTCTTTTACTATAATTCTCTGTTTAATTTCAGTAACGTCTTCTATTGAAGATTTATTTACTAATAGTGTCTCTGATGATTCTTGTGCTAATTTGTAATAGCGAGAAAAAAAGATAAAATTGAATACTAGTATTGCTAAAACAATACCGACCATAATTTTAATTCCTTTATTAAAAAAAGAATTTTGATTAAAATCATCATAAAGCTCTTCACTGTACGATAGTGCTGATCCAGTATTTGCAGTATTATTCAGCAACAATCGCAAGATTCCTGAAAAAGCGAGAAGCTGTCTATTTTCAATCTGTAGTCCATTTATAGTATAAGCAACTGTAGTGTCTAATGGATTTATGGCAATAGTTGGATTCTCTTCCTTTGATACTAATTGATAATTTGTAAAAAACTGATTTTCATTAGAATATTCAATTATATCTGCAATAGAACAAACACCAAGACTTATTCCTGCTACTTCAATTTTCTGATTTTTGTAGTTTTCTAATAAAGTATCTACATATGACTTTCTGGCAATCGCAATAACTGACTTTGTCTTTACTCTCCAAATTTCATAATAGAATTCATCCCAGTTAGTATTCGGAAAAGATTTGTGCAACAACTTTTCATCTGAAGGATCTATACCTGAAACTTCTTTCTGAATAACCTGATTTGAATTTATGATTAAGAAAAAAGGCAGTTTTGAATCCCATTTTTCAGCTATTGTACCATTATAACTAACCCTATCTTTTTTACTAATTACAAGTCCTTCTTTTTTATTTTCAACTAAAAGCAAGGCAACTTTATCTTCACTGTTTAAAGTGAAGTGTTCAACAGCAATATATTGCTTTCCAAGTAAAAAATTATTTAAGGAAAATTTTGCCATTAGTAAATTACTGTAGGTTTAATTAATACACTTAATTTTTTCTTAGAATCTTCACGTTTTCTAGAACTAAATAGCCATTTAATAACTGGAATTCTTGATAATAAAGGCACACCAGTTCCCGAATCATTTTTTACAGATTCTTCCAATCCGCCTAAAACAATTAAATCTTGGTCTTTCACTCTAATAATGGATGTGAATTCTCGAGAATTGATTCCAGGAGGAGCATCTTTATCCACTTTTTGCCCATTAAAACTAGACTGAATTACTTTTATATCCATAGTAATCTGTCCGTTTCCAGAAACTAACGGCATAATCGTTACCGACAATTCTGCATCTATAGGCTGGTAGTTTTTAACTTCTGATGCCTGTGGAATTTGAGAACCATAATAATTCTGATTAGTAACAACATAGTATGTAGTTTCTCCAATAGACAAATAAGCTTTATGACCATTCAAAGTAGATAATCTTGGGGATGAACGCACTTTCAAATTTCCATTTGTTTCCATAGCTTTTAAACTCAAATAAAAGTTTGGAACCACTTGTCCAATATTCAAAGAGCCAAATCCGCTGAAACCATCAATGATTTTATTAATTGTTGTTGCGCCCAATGTTATATCTGCACTAGGAAAAACAGTCCCTTTTGTTGTAACTGGTTTATCGCCAATCCCAGCATTTATTCCTGTTTCTACTGTAGCACTTCTATTCACTTCAAGCAACATAACCTCAATCAAAATAACAGGAACTGCTTTATCAATATAATTAACAAAAGATTCAAATCTTTCAATATTTGCTGCTGGTCCATTTACCAGAAAACTATTTAATTCTTTATCAACTTTGATATCTAAATCTCGTTTTATTTCATCTGGAATAATGGTTAAAATAGATTCTGATGGCGTACTACTTGAAGAAGATGATGATGAAGAATAATTGCTGCTGTTATTGCTATTATTAAAACTATTGCCTTGATTTGAAAAATTACTCGAATTAGAATTGTATCTATTACTACTGTCATTAGAATTATAATTCGTATAACTATTTACGTTATTAAGTCTTCCAGCACTTCTTCCTTCTTTTGACGGATCGCTTAAAAGTTCAATGGAACGATGCATAAGTGGCACCAACTTTATGTTTCTTACTACAAGCTGGTCTTTTGTTCCAAAATAATACACCGAACCGCTTTTCTTAAAAGTGTAAGCACCTCCTGAAGCAGCAACTGGCGCTGAATTATTGCTATTATTATTAAATTGCTGATTACTATTTTGAACAAAACCACCATCCGATTTTATTTCAAATAATTTTACCAAAAGTTCGTCAAAGGTAATATTCTTTGCTTTTACTGTTCCATTTCCTGCATTGTCTAACGGACTAGATATAAACATATCCAAATCTAGCTCATGTCCAATATCATAAACAATGCTTGATATTGGCGTGTTCTCAAAATCTACATTCAATAGTTTTTTATCAGCATCAACAACAGTAAAGAAGAAATTAGATTTTCTAGGACGCTGTGGTTTGTTTTGTCTTATTGCATTATTTGCATCCGAATTTCCTTCAACAGCATAATTTCCTTCAAGCTTATCAAACACATAAAAATTATCTCTTGATTTGGTAACGCTCAAATTATTAGCGTATGCCATTTTATTTAAAGCTGCGTCAAAAGGCATACTTTTGATATACGCAGTAAGCAGCTGATTTTCTAGTCCTGGAGCAAAAACTAAGTTTTTGCCACTTTCATCCATAATTTTCTTAAAAACGTCATATAATTTATCGTCTTTCAAATTCAACGAAAGCAAGTTATTGGCTAAATCATAAGATACATCAATAGATTTTACCTTTTGAATTTCAACTGGTTTTTCGTACGATTTAATAGATAAAATATTACCCGTAAAATCAATTGTCAAGTTGTATTCTTTACATAAAAAAACAAGAAGATCTCCAACAGTAACGTCAGAAAAATTATTGACAATATTAATTTGCTGCAAGTTTGATGCAACACTAAAATTAAGTTTATGAATTTGAGAAACTGCTAGTAAAAAACTTGACAATGAAGCCTCTTTTATATTAACGCTGACCTTTTCGTTTAAGCCTGGTGCATCTGCAGAAATAGATTCAATATTATTTTTAATCTGTAAAATACGATTTTCCTGCGAAAACGAAATTTGGAAAACCAGTATAAAAAACAGCGTAATTATTCTTCTCATGAAACTTATTATAATGTAAGATTTTTATATATTTAATTTTACAAGAGTAATGAAAAAACTTCATCAACAGAAGTAATTCCCTCTTTAATTAATAACAATGCGTTACGTTTTAGTGTAAAAATGTTTTTATCATCTAGATAGTCATTGATATCCAGCTGATTATTCTTTATCAAATTAGACAATTCAGAATCAATCGGTAAAATTTCATAGATAGCTTTTCTTCCAGAATATCCTGTGTGATAACAGTTTTCGCATCCAGTTGCTACAAAATGAGATGTTAGATCGCTCGGGATTTCAAATCCGGTTGGAAAAATTTCATCAGTTATTCTTTCTTCTGTTTTACAGGAATTGCATAATTTTCGCACCAAACGCTGTGCAACACTCATATTTAACGTGCTGGCAATTAAAAATGCGGGAACTCCCATATCTATTAACCTAGAAACAGTTGCCCAAGCCGAATTGGTATGAATTGTAGATAAAACCAAATGTCCGGTTAAAGCAGCGCGAATTGCCATATTGGCTGTATTTACGTCACGAATCTCTCCAACCATGATTATATCAGGGTCTTGTCTTAAGAAAGTTCTCAAAGTTGCGGCAAAATCAAGTCCGATATTTTCTTTTAACTGCACCTGATTAATTCCTTCTAAAGTATACTCTATCGGATCTTCAACTGTTAAGATATTCGTATTTGGAACATTTAAGTTCTTTAATGTCGCATATAGTGTTGTGGTCTTTCCAGAACCCGTTGGTCCAGAAATGAGAACTATACCGTTTGGCTTTTTTATATTCTCGCGATACATCGCTAATTCTCTGTCTGTAAATCCAAGAGAATTAATATCAATATGACTGGTATCTTTGCTCAGGATACGCAATACTACTTTTTCACCATGCAGAGTTGGCAGAACTGAAACACGCACATCAAAATCCTGATAATCTGTAACCATGGTTATACGGCCATCCTGCGGCAGTCTTTTTTCTGAAATATCTAGCTGCGCTCTGATTTTAATTTTGTTTACAATAATAGGATATTCTTCTACAGAAATATGAAATTGCTCTTTTAGTTTACCATCCAAACGAAAACGAACTCGTGCATTTTTTTCATAAGGTTCAAAATGAATATCACTGCTCCCTATTTCCTTTGCATTCAAAACGATCTTTTCTAAGAAATCTGATGTATAGTGGATTTCCGAAACATCATTCGAAGTTTTTCTATAGTTTGTACTTAAATATCGATTAATATTTTCTGCAGAATCCAATTCTAATTCTACCTGAAAACTAAGCAGTACGCCTAATTCATTTTGAAGACTGGTTACATCTGCTGCATCAGTTTTTAATACAACTGTATCTAGATTTTTTCCTACTGGAATAATTCTATAATAATAAGCCTGTTCTGATTTTACAAGCTGCTGAAATTCTATTGGAATATTGAAACTCTCCATCTAGTATGCAAATAAAAAAGTATCGTTATAACAAAAAGAAACTATGTAAACAACACCAAAAAAAAGAGACATATAGCCCGCAAGTGGAACTGTAGAGGCATCTTTTTTGTTGCTTAAAATTAAATGTAAAAGCAAAGAAAAAATAAGCGAAAAGACGAAAAGAATCCAAAATGAGACAATTGAAAAAGAAGCTGCTATAAATAGAAAGAATAACACATCTCCTATTCCAATTGTATTTTTAAAATCTAAATTTTTAAACTTTATATAAATTGATGTTACAGCAAGCAGAAATACTACAAATAATAAATTAAAAGCAAAATTGACAAATGCAACTGATAGCGGCACAGCGTTAGACTGAATCGTAAAAGCTAAAATTCCAATTATTGGATACAAAAACCAGTAAACCATCCGGCTTTTAAAATCCTGATACAAAACAATTGCAAATAGAATAATTAATATTAATTTCAAATACCACATTAATCATTTATGATTTGCTTTGGAACGCCATTTTGATCAATTTCCCAAACATTAAAAACTCCATTTCCATTAAAATCTGTAATTGCTGTAGCTTTTACCTTAAACTCATTATTGCTTGAATGTACGATTTCATAAACATAGTTCGCGCTTCCATTTTCTTTGGTTGTTTTTGGCGCTTCAAAATCTATTTCAGTAAAATTAGGACTGTATTTTGAGTACATAAAATAGTACTGCTTTTCAGCATTATATATGGCTTTAAGCTGAACCTGAGCCTCAACACTTTTAGCTTTTGTGATCAAGGGCATTAAGTTAGGAAGGGCTATTAAAAGTAAAATTCCAATTATGGCAAGAACAATCAACATTTCCTGAAGATTGAATGATGGCAGTTTTTTCAGTAAATTTTTCTTCAAAATAAATATAAATTAATTTTTACAAATATATCTTTTTTATCGAGAAAACAATGGCGTAGATAATGAGAAATAATTTGTTAATAAAACTTTAAATTTATAAGAAATATTTTACTATAATTACAATCTTTTTTAATCAATACAAGATTTCAATAGGAATCTCGTAATCATACACTTAAAAAATCATACTAGAAAATTTCACAATAAAAATTAAATGCCTTGAGATGAAAACTAAAATAATTGCCTTTGTTCTATTACTAAATTTATGTTCATACGGTCAAAAATCTACAGAATATGACTATGGAATTCCACTTCCTCCGGAATCATATCAATTTAAAAAACGATTATTAAACAATGTTTCTTTATATACTGGTCAGCCTTCTATTGACATTCCTATTTACACCATTGACTTGGATGGTATGCAAGTACCAATTTCTATTTCTTACAATACTGGAGGTATAAAAGTCGAAGAAGACGCAACATCTATAGGCCTAGGATGGAGTTTAAATATTGGCGGACAAATTACGAGAAGCACTAATGGACTACCAGATGAACGTTTTTTCATGCACCAAGACTATAATGGAATTAAGGGAATTGGTAATTTTAAAGGAACATTATTACCAAATACTGTTGGGTATTATAATTGTTCTCAAAATTACTTATATGCTGACAGAGTTCAGTTTTATGACGATTCATTTAGAGCAGGAGACAATATAACTACAAATTATCCAATGGCAGACATGCGTCCCGATGATTTCTTTTATAGTTTTTTTGGACACAGCGGAAAATTTATGTTTAACCAAGAATTGAAAAAATTTATAACCTTTCCCTTAGATGACATCAGCATTAATTATGAGGTAAGCCCAATAGCATCTGCAGGATACTTTTTAGATAACTTTAATATAAAACTCCCTAATGGATATAATCTAATTTTAGGTAAAGATGGTCGCTCTGCTATTAGTACATATGGTGGTACACCATTTGACCAGTCATGGCAATTGAAGAAAATAATCTCCCCAAATAGCAAAGAAATTATATACACTTACTTAACGGCTCGTTATAACTTATATACAAATCTTTCTAATCAAACAACGCAGATATTAACGATGAGCACAAATGAAATTAATGGCTCATCATATGAATCAACTGTGACAAATAACATTGAACAATTGATATCTGAAATAACCTTTCCCTCAGGTAAAATTAATTTCACATATGGAGATAGAATTGATCTTCAAACAGGAGCAAAAAAATTACAGGAAATTAAAGTTTATGATAAATTAAACAATCTTATTAAGAGAATAGAATTTGTTCAAACTTATTTTAATGCAAATAGCAATTTATTCGGTCAGGATGCTGTCGATAAGAGATTAAGACTTGACGCTGTCAAATTTTATGATTCAAAAAATACAGTTGTTGAAAATTATAATTTTGATTATTATTTATTTGACAAAATACCTTCTAAATATTCAAAAGCACAGGATCATTGGGGATACTTTAATGGTAAAGTAACCAATAACTCTCTTTTTCCTAAAAATTTATTGCCACAGGCATACACTGTAGATAGTGACTATGGCTTCAATAGAAATATTGATACTTTATACACTAAAACCTTTTCATTAAAAAGTATTAAATTTCCAGAAGGAGGCTCCAAATATTATAATTATGAGAATCATGTAGCTTTAACAAATCCTACAACTGGTATTTACTATGACGCTATTTCAGATGAGCGATACTCAGTAAGAAATTTTTCATTCTCAGTTTCTGGATATGATTTAAAAAACTTTTATCCAGCACCAAGTTCTACAAACAGCTTTAACAAAACTTTTTATAGTAACGAATTAGAAACAACTATTTACAGTTCGTCTTTAAAAGGTGCCGAGGCTGGTGTCATAATATCTTCAAACCTACCATTCAAAGTTCCTTCTACAATAAATGCTGAATTTAACAATGTTCAGTTTTACTTACAGCAAAAACAGAGTGATGGTACTTTCACAGACATTAAATATTATGGTACTATCTCTAAAAATGAAAATACATCAGGTAATATCCAAAGCTATTTTGATGTAGGAGGAAAAGGTGCTTATCGAATAAAAATAGTTGTTACTCAAAATTATTTGTTATCAAGTCCTAATGATTATAATTTTTACCATAATACAAGCTTTACTTTAAGATATAGAGATAAAGTTAGAGATGATGTTCATGTAGGAGGATTAAGAATAAAAAATATTCAAACATATACAAATGACACTTCAAATGGCCCAAAATATACAACTAATTTCAAATATCAGGATGACAATAATATCACTTCAGGAAAAATGATGAACGTACCTTGTTATGCTGAATATATCTCTATTTATTCTCCTGGCACAGAACCAGGTTCAGGCTCACATAACTTAGGAATTAAATTATCTTCCTCTTCAACATTATCACTATACAAAACATCGAGCTCAAACGTTGGTTATACGAAAGTTGATCAAATTGATTTTGACAATACCACTAAAAAAGAAATTAAAGAAAGCAGTTACTTTAGTTGGGTTGAGCCTAAATTTTCAGAAATACCAATATTTGATGATTTAAGAGAACAAGAACCTAAAGATTGGCACAGAGGGAAACTATTAAAAAAACTATTCTATAACAATGGAACAGCAATAAAAGAAGAGCAATACACCTATTACGGAGATCAAATAGAAAAAAACATGGGCTATGTTGACGATATTAATTATCAGTTAATTGATCGAAACGCTTTTTGTCTTCCTCAATCAGGAGTTTCAAAACACATTTATCCTATGTATGTACCACATCCAGGAATATTTTCAAAAGTAACACCGATGCTTTTTTATGGTATCCCTCAAATCAATAAGTATGGTATAGAAAACAATAGTAACCCTCAGACCATAATACCTTATTTTAAAATTTATACTGGTTTTGATAAATTAAAATCTAAAACAATAATAGACTATTTTGGAGGCAATAGTGTTGTTCAATCAGAAAATTATTTTTACAATTCAACTCCAACAAGCATACAATTATCATCGCAAACAAATGTTAACTCGAAAGGAGAAACATTAGAAACTAAATATTACTACGCGCAAGATGCTGAAATGACAAATGAACCTTTCAGAAATGAACTCCTTGCAAAAAACATGATTGGAATTCCATTAAAACAAGAATCCTTTAAGGGGGCAAATAAATTATCAGAAAAGAGAACCAAATATGGCAGTTTTCCATCTTCAATAGTTAATCAGCCAAATATATTACCTCAATATATCTATACTAAAAAAGGAAATGTTGTTCCTGACCAATTGGAGAAAAAAGTAACTTATCAAACCTATGACACCTTTGGTAATATTACTCAATATACAATAGAAAATGGAAATCCTGTTTCTATAATTTGGGGGTATAACCAAACCCTTCCGATTGCTAAGATCGAAAACGCAACAGCTTCCCAAATTGCATCTGCTTTAGGCGTTTCAAGCATAAACAATCTAAACGAGACTAATCTAGCAGGCATAGATGCTTTACGAAACAATGGCGCCTTTGCTAATTGCATGATTTCAACTTATACCCATATTCCGCTTGTCGGAGTAAGCACCATCACAGATCCTAAAGGAGATAAAACCACCTACACCTACGACAGCTTCGGAAGGCTAGAATCCGTAAGGGACAATGCAGGAAACATCCTTTCAGAGAACCAGTACCATTATAAAAACTAACCGGACCAAAGCATCATGAAAAACGCAATAAAATTCCTTTTGGCTCTGTTCCCTATATTGGCAATAGGCCAGACCCAGAGCGAAAACTACATAAAAACAGTAAAATATAAGGTGCCGAGCGCCTCGCTTATCACATCGCCCACCATCCAGCAGGCATCCCAGAGCACGACCTATTTTGACGGTCTGGGAAGGCCCGTGCAGCAGAATGCCTCGCAGCAGTCGGCTTCTGGGAAAGACATCATCACCCATATAGAATATGACGGCTTCGGAAGGCAGGCGGAAGAATACCTGCCGTTTAAGACGGAAACCGCAGACATGGCTTTTGACCCTTCGGCCAAAGCCAAACAGTCTTCCTACTATGCAAATCCAAATCCGGCCCTTAACGGAAATCCCGCCATGGAGGCCACCTCATACCCATTCAGCAGAAAGGAGCTTGAGGCTTCTCCGCTCAGCCGCGTGCTCAAGCAGGCAGCTCCCGGAAACGCTTGGTATTCGGGTTCGGGGCATGAAATAAAAATGGACTACCAGACCAATGCGGCCAATGAGGTGAGGCTCTTCTCTGCCGCCACGCAATGGAATGCAGCATCCGGACTGTATGGCATTTCCCTTGTCGCCAATGGCTACTACAGCGCCAATGAGCTCTATAAAACCGTAACCTATGACGAGAATACGGCCGCGGCTCCGCTTGAAGCCAACGGATCGGCCGTTGAGTTTAAAAACAAGGAAGGGCAGATCATCCTGAAAAGAACCTACGATGCGCAGGCCAAGCACGACACCTATTACGTATACGACATCTACGGAAACCTCACCTATGTGATTCCGCCTAAGGCTTCCGACCTCATTGACGGTTCTCAAGGCATTCAGGCCGACATCGCCTCTACGGCTGTTGTGGCGCCGGGACAGACCCTGAACCTCACAGCCTCAAACTCAATCACCCTTCTGCCGGGCTTCCATGCTCAGGCTGGAAGCGCTTTTTCGGCTGTGATCAATAACGGAACGCAGACGCTCTTAAACGATCTGTGCTACCAGTACAGATACGACTACAGAAACAGGCTGGCTGAGAAGAAGCTTCCGGGAAAACAGTGGGAGTTTATGGTCTATGACAAATTGGACCGAATTGTGGCCACAGGGCCTGCCAATTCCCCTTTCCCTGATGGGAACGGCACGGGATGGACCATCACCAAATACGATGCTTTCGGCCGCGCAGTCTATACCGGATGGGCGCAGCATGCCTCGGCTGATGCTGCGGGAAGAGTCGCACTGCAGGCTGCGCAGAACGGCGCATCTGCCATAAACGAAGCAAGAACCGCTTCGGGAACCCTGGACGGAGTGCCTGCCCATTACACCAATGCTGTGGCTCCTGCATCTTTCAGGCTCCTTTCGGTAAGCTATTACGACACTTACGCTTTCCCTGGCGCTGCCGCAGTGCCTGCAATGCTGGAAGGCCAGAACATATCCCCTCAGGTTAAGGGTCTCGCATCGGGATCATGGACAAGGGTGCTCACTTCAAGCGCCGAAGCCTTGGGAGAAACCTCAACCACAATCTATGACGATAAGGCAAGGCCGGTGAGGGTATGGACATCAAACCATCTGGGAGGATACACCTGTACCGACACCAAACTTGATTTTTCGGGCAAAACGGAATACAGCATCACAAGGCATAAAAGAACGGCTTCCGATGCCGAGCTTACCACGAGAGACGGCTTCATCTACTCCGCGCAGGACCGCCTTCTGGTGCAGACCCATCAGATAAATGGCGGGACAGTCGAGGTTATTGCCGAGAACGCCTATGACGAGCTGGGGCAGCTCATTTCCAAAAAGGTAGGAAACAGTGCCCAGAATGTCAATTACAGCTATAACATCCGCGGATGGCTGGCGGGAATCAACGATGTGTCTTCTCTTGCAAAGCCTGGAGACCCTAAGGATCTCTTTGCCTTTAAGATCAATTACAGCAGCCCGTCTGCAGCTAGCGGCGCAGCGGCGCTCTACAACGGAAACATCTCCGAGACCCAATGGGCAACCAATTCGGATAACGGAATACTGCGCGGATACGGCTACAGATACGACAATCTGAACCGCCTAAAGGAAAGCATATCCGTAAAAGCGGGCGCTGTGAGCAATGCCTACAATGAATCTCTGTGGTACGACAAAAACGGAAACATCACAGCCCTTACGCGCAACGGCAGCAGCGAAGCCGTGCAGCCGATCGACAATCTGTCTTACGCCTATTCTGGAAACGGCAACCAGCTGGCCAGAGTGACAGACAGCAGCCGCAAGGATTTGGGATTCATTGACGGAGCCAATGCAGGCGATGACTATGCCTATGACCTTAACGGAAACATGGTATCCGATGCCAATAAAAATATTACGTTAATAACTTACAACCATATGAACCTTCCCGTAAAGGTAACTTTTGCGGCAAGCGGAAATATTGCCTATATTTACAATGCGCAAGGGCAGAAATTGAAAAAGATTGTGAGCGAAACAGGAAAGGCTGCTATAACAACCGATTATCTGGGAGGATACCAGTACGAAAACGGGGTGATGAAGTTTTTCCCAACCGCAGAAGGTTATGTTGAGCCATCTGCAGGCGCATACAAATACGTTTACCAGTACAAGGACCATTTGGGCAACATACGTCTGAGCTACGACAAGAACCTGAATATTCAGGAGGAGAACAATTACTATCCTTTCGGAATGAAGCATATGGGTTACAATGGTGCAATCGCCTCAACAAACAGCGCTTTAAAGTATAAGTACAATGGTAAGGAGCTTCAAGATGAAAGCATTGGAGGCAATCAGCTGAATTTTTACGACTATGGGGCTCGTAATTATGACCCTGCACTTGGTCGTTGGATGAACATTGACCCACTAGCGGAGAAATATTCTAATTTATCAATGTATACCTATTCTTTAAATAATCCTGTATACTTTTTAGATCCAAATGGAATGGAAATAATTAATGGTGATCAAGTAAAGAAAAAAGAGATTGACGAAAAAATAAAAACAAAAAATCAATATATTGAATCACAATTAGCTAAAATGAATCTTTCAGGTCTTTCAGAAAGTAAATTGAAGAAAAAATTGACAGACAGTCAATTTAAGAGCTATAAAAACATGCAGAAAGAGATAAAATCATTAACAAAAGAATCTAAAGAACTCGATATTCAGTCTAAAAAAACTAATGATAAAATAAATGAATTAAAAAAGGAAGCTCCAGAACTGTATAATAAAATGAATTCTTTAAGCGTTGATATATACTGGCAATCCAGTGACTATATACATAATAACGATGGTCAAAACAATACCTCTTTCGAAAATTCAGATCCAAAAAATGTTAGTTTAAGATCATCATTTGGCTCTAATTCAACTACGATTGTAACTGGAAATACCCCTTCGGGAGATCGAACAACTTTAGAAGTAAGCAAACATGAATTCGGTCATGCCGATTATATAATTGAAAATACTCAATCATATTATGAATGGTTGATAAACAATAAAATTAATTTACAAAAACACGACGGCCATAAAAACAACGATCCATCTGGACAAAGAGCTGACGAGTATACTAATAAAGATTTTAAATCAGACAAATGAAAAAGTTAATTTTAATTATATTATTTATATTTCCGGCACTTGTTTTCTCGCAAGTAGATATTCAAAAAAAAGATATTGATACAATGTCTATAATTTATAAAGCAAAAACATTTACGATAAGCAAACATGGCTTTAAGGATATCGAATCACAAATAAGTTCTTTAAAAAACATGCCTTATGAAATTTATGGCACTAATGAATTTCTCTTCATAAAAATAAAAGGTAACTTTTTCTGTGAAGAAAAAGGAAACGTTGTAACCTTTGCTTGGTGCGAGTGTGACTATTACGTTTGTTATTCTTTTGAAAAAGATTATTTCTATTTATTAGGAGGATTTAAGGTTAATGATATATTACCTTTTTCAAAAGAATATAGAGGTTCACTTTCGAGTGTTAATTGGTCATACAGAATTAAAGATCAAAAATTGAACGAGTTTTTAGAAAAAATTACTTTAAAAAAAATAAAAGAAGCTGATAAAATTTTTAATAAATGTATTGATTCTTCTAAGAAATGAAAGATAATGACGAATGAGCAATTTATTAAATCTGCTTTGCTTTAAATATTCTACCTCTCCATACTGGGTAGTGTTTTAAAGTTAGTGATATGAAATTTCGATTTCTAATCTATTGAAATAAAATAAATATCATTAAAAAACAATTTAAAGATGGGCATTAATGCTCATCTTTTTTGTTTTAATAGTCTCTTAAACGTGCTAAAATGAATAAAAATTCGATATAGTGTTCCATAGTTAGTGATGATATAAATTGTCCTAGCTAAAGCGACAGACAACAGCCGAAAAGATTTGGGATTCGTTGACGGAGCCACTGCAGGCTATGATTATGTCTATGACCTTAACGGAAACATGGTTTCCGATGCCAATAAAAACATCACCCTGCTCTCCGAAGAGCTCCATATGAAAAGCTGCGCAAATGTCTCTGACTTTGCGCATTTTTTTGGCCTAAATATGAAAGACCTGTCAAAAGTCTCCATACTTTTACTCTCCAAATCTTAATAGAATTTTTATTCTAGAATTTTTTGTAAAGTTGCAGACTTTATCGTATTAACATTCGTAGTTACATTTGTTTGCAAGGCGCAAAGTCAGCCCCGAAAGCTTTCGGGATTGCACAACTTGTTAAGTTATTACAAGAACACTTTGCAGAGCGGGGATTATTCCAGAAAAACCTAAAAAAAGAAAGTAAATTTTAAAGAAATGATCATTAAATATAAAGCGATACTATTATTTGGATTAGTATTAACGATACTTAGTTGCACTACAAAAAATAATAATAATGTAACCAGAATCTATAATTTTAAAGGAATTAAATTTTATGAAATAAAGTGTGGTGAAAAAATTTATTTTTCATTACAAGAGGGAAATTGTAATTCGATGCCTTCATCTTATATATATCCTAAAGGAGATTCAGAAAATTACTTTTGCATTTTTTTACGAATTAAAAATAAAAAGTTAGAATTGTATTCACCTTATAATGATTTGGTGAAATTTGGAAACATTAGCGATCAAATAAAAATTTTTGAATATAAGACTCCTGAAGATAATCTTTTTATTGAAGATTCAATTAAAGGAAAGTCATACTCTATAGATGGGACAACTTCGTTGTAAGAGATTTGATCCGAATTATTTATAAAAATATCGTTCAAACGTACCGTCCTTATAGAGTTAATAAAAACAAAAGCCACTTTTTCTGAAGCGGCTTTTAATTATGATTTTTACTAAATAAAATAAAACTTTTATCTCCTCCTTAAATTATTAATCTCTTTTGACAAAAAGCTATTCTGCTCCTTAAGCTTATCATTTTTTATTTCAAGATCATTTACCTTCTTATTCAAATCAATAACATACAGGGTTAACTCCTCAATTTTCTGTAGTAATTTTACATTCATTTCCCCTAAATTAATTCCGTTTTTCAAAACTTCTTCTTCGCTTGGAATATTTTCTAAATGTCCTTTTTCTTTAATGTGCCTTTCAACTTCAGCAATTGTAGGCAGTTTATATTCTTCTTTAAAAACAAAATCAGACCAATTTTCCATATTGACTTTTACCTCTTTAGAATGTATGGTGCCATTTACATCCAATTTATTCTGAGGCGAACTTACACCAATACCTACATTGCCTAAATTGTAAATTAAATTAGAACCATTATCTTTCCAATTTGTTGCCGCGTAAGAAAGTAATCCTGCATAGGGATGGGTAGCTTCGGGGTGAATAAAGAATAACTCGGAAAGACCTAAATTTCCATTGTTTTCAGCATTGTAAAATGTAAATCGAAGTTTTCTATATGTTCCAGGAACAGGAACTTGAGTAGAAAAATTAAACCCTACATAGTCAGTTGAGGAATAATCTACAACAGTTACCCAACCATTATCATAACCTTCAATCTTAAATCGATTTGCTGGCCAGTAACGTGTTGTCCAGCCAACCCACGTTCCTGTTTGGGTATGAGCTTCTGGTAAACCTTCTATAAGTATTACAACTGGATTTGATGCAGAAATGGGAGTTGAAGTATAATAGGGCATCATTCCACCATCAAACAAGGTAGGCAAATCTACGACTGGTCCTGTTCGGGTAACTGTATATCGAGTTGTGGCATTAAACAAAATGTTATGCTCCCATCCTACTGGTGTCAAATTTGTTGAGAAAGTTTGGGCACTTGTAATCTGACATAAAAATAAGGGTAAGAAAAAGTAATTTGTATTTTATATTTGCTCGGTTTTAGTGAAAGACAAACATAAGATATTACATCAAAAAAAATCATAACATAAGAGCTTAAAATCTGAAAATAAAAGATTAAATTTTAACACTACATTACATCTATTTGATTAGATTTGTTAAAAAATATAAAAAAATAATTACAATAAAAAAAATGTTATGTTTAAAAAAGTTGTTGTCTTAATTTTAATAATTTGCAGTGCTTGCCAGACAACCAAAATCAAAAATGATAATTATAAATTTTCCTCTTCAGTTGTAGAATTAGGGAGTATTGGAACTTCAAAATTATCATACAATCTCAATACTTTTGAGCCTAAAGCTTTGGCAAAACTTGAAAACAATATTCGCGTAGAAATTGGCGTAGTTCCTTACAATAAAAAATTAAACAAGATCTATAAATCAAAAGCTAAATACAATCAAAACCAAACCAAAGTAGCTTTTATAGACAGTCTTCCCATTAAGCCTGAGTTGGTAACTATCAAAATATTAGATGTTGCCGGATTGGTTGATGAGATAAATGCAGATTATAATGCTTCACTTCTAAAACTTTTAACGGATACTCAAAATCTGCAACTAATTTCAAGTCTAGCTGTAAGCTTACCAACTGATGAAATTGCAAAAATCAGACAAGCTGATGCTTATTATTTGGCTAATAACCAATACAAAAAATACACAATAGCATTATACAAAGCAGGCAAAAAAACAGATATTATAGATATTAATCCTGAAACTATTGTGGCGTACCAAGTCAGTTCATTCTGTTGGACAAAATCGGTAAAGGGCCATTGGAATGTTGCTGATATCGTAAACGAAAATGATAGATGCACCGGAATAACCAAACAAAAAATAAGCGAGAAAAAAAATAACAAAGATCTTTTTGATCTATAGTTTTTCAGACCGAATTTTACTTTTATAAATACCTATTTCTTTACCATAATGAACAGATCTTTCTTAAAATATTTTTCACTTTTATTCATACTCAATTTTATTTCGTGCGAAGAAATACTAATGGTCGATGATATTTCTAAAAAAGAAGTTGTACTGACAGCGCCAGCCAATAATGCGGTTTTATCTTTTTCTGGAATCACTTTTTCATGGGAAAATGTTGAAAGTGCAGAGAAATATCAACTTCAGATTGCTACTCCAAATTTTGAAACCCCGCAACAAGTGGTTCTTGATACCATCTTAACCAAAAATACTTTTACACAGCAATTAAATATTGGAAAATACGAATGGCGAGTAAAAGCAATTAATAGCGCATATGAAACTGCATACTTTAAAAGAAGTTTTGAGATTTTAAATAATGATGATTTTGAAAAGAATACCGTAGTTTTAGTAACTCCTGCCAACAATTTAACAACCAAAATAGCCGCTCAGAAATTATCATGGGACGCTATAATTGGGGCAACAAGCTATCAAGTCCAAATTTTAGATGAAAATAATACTTTGGTAAAAGATCAAAATATCGAAACCACTCTATTTAACTTTACTTTTGACGAAGGAAAATATACTTGGAAAGTGCGTGCCAGCAACGGAAATGCCGAAACACTTTATACTTCGAGATCTATTCTAGTAGACACTAAAGCACCAAACACTCCTGCTCCTACCAATCCGACGAATGCAAGTACGACTACTAATACCAGCATTAACTTTCAATGGAATAGAACTCCAATTTCTGGAAGTTCAGAGAAAGATAGTTTATATGTCTACACAGAAAGTGCTTTGACAAATCTAAATTTCAAAGATAAAGCCACTAGTCCGTACAATAAGACATTGACCAAAGGTACTTATTACTGGTTCGTCAAATCATTTGATGATGCAGGAAACCAAAGTGCAAGAAGTACCGTTTTCAACTTCACTATAAATTAAAAACCTTCTCCCAAAGAAACTACTAACCAAACTTATATGAAAAAAATAATTTTAATAGTTCTTTTCTTTAATACTATTATTTCAATCAAATCTCAAAACACCACTTTTGATAATGTTAGCATTGGTATAAGTTATCCTACTTACGGTGCACAGATAAAAACAAACTTCCCCGGGTATACAGGCGGTTGGGGACGTGCTTACTCTCTAGCTAATGAATCGGGGAGCGAATCCTTTTTTACATTTGGTTCTACTGGCAACTCTATAAATGGCGTTTCTACTGTTTCAAGCAATTTCATAGGTAAAGATTTAAACAATAGATATATGACATTTTTACCAAATGGAAATATTGGCATTGGAACATCAAATCCTCAAACTATTTTGCAAATTGGTGAGTTTATAAATAACAATAATTACAAACTTAGCTTTCCAGGAACATATAACTTTGAAGAAATCAAACTAGGCCAATATGGAAATGGCAGAAGTGGTCTGGAAATTATCACTCATACCAATTTATACAATTCATTTGGCGTAAGGCTTTTTGCGGGTACAGACACTGGCCTAAATGGATTACTTTTTCAAACGGCAGATGCTACAAATTCTACGGAAAGTTTAGCTTATTCAACCAAGATGGCGATTATCTTGAATGGAAATGTAGGCATTGGTACAATAGCTCCAGATGAAAAGCTTACTGTAAAAGGAAAAATCCACACTCAAGAAGTTCGAGTTGATATGGCTGGCCCGTTAGTCCCAGATTATGTTTTTGCTGATGATTATAAACTGAAATCATTGCAGGAAATCGAAGATTATGTTAAAGAACATAAACATTTGCCTGAAATTCCTTCTGCCAAGGAAATTGAAAATAATGGTTTGAAGCTAGGTGAAATGAATATGGCTCTACTTAAGAAAATGGAAGAAATGACACTTTACATGATCGAACAGAACAAACAAATCAAAAATCTAGAAAAGAAAATTGAAACCCTAACCAATAAACAATAACTATCCATGAAAAAAAGACTATTCTTCTGCTTATTGATTATTTTTTCCTCTGCAAAAATTATAGCTGTAAATCTTTATAAAGCAATTTCGATAGCTTATGCAACAGAATATGAAACTAGCGTTACTTTCCCAGCCGGTTATGCTATTGGCGATTATGTTGAGTTTTTAAGAGTAAATCCAACATCAGCTGGAGCAAGTGGTTATTATCAGATTTCTTTAAGTTATACTAGAGGGAATATCGCTTCAGCGGCAACGCACATTGCATCTATCAGCCATTCCAATCCTAACTTATGGAGAGAAATTGGTCGTATAAACAACAATCCTTATGTAGGAAGTGGAACAAATTTTACTATTGACTGTAATACACAATATGCAAATCCTAGATTTAGAATACGTGCCGTAAATACTTTGGGAGTCAATACACCAATAATAGTTTATATCAAAGTTATTTCTATAAATGTAAACGGGAATTTTGATCCTTTAAATATAACTGGAAATGATACCAGTGTTATGAAATTCCTTCCTATGACAGCTGACTGGGATTTATATGTAGGAAATGTTTTTACTTCAGATGGCGCTTCACTCGCTATTAAGGCGCTTCAAAATGGAAATGTAGGTATTGGTACAGCAACACCAGACGAAAAACTTACCGTAAAAGGTAAAATCCACTCACGAGAAGTAAAAGTTGATATGGCTGGTGCATTAGTTCCTGATTATGTTTTTGCCGATGATTACAAATTGAATTCATTACAAGAAATTGAAAATTACATTAAAGAACACAAACATTTACCCGAAATTCCATCTGCTAAAGAAATCGAAAAAAATGGTTTAATGCTAGCCGAAATGAACATGGCTTTGCTAAAAAAATGGAAGAAATGACGCTTTACATGATAGAAATGAAAAAAGAAAATGAAAAGCAAAACGAAAAAATAAGCACTCTTGAAAAACAATTAAAAAAAAGTAACCAATAATGAAAATAATAAAACTAGCCTTTTTAATAGCAATCACTCATACTTCATGTATAAATGCGCAAATTCAAGTTTCTCCTGTAGCTGATGATTTTAAAATAATAAATATAGGCAATAATGCCCAAGGAGATTATACCCGTAATCTAATTTTATTGCACGAAATCTATAATGGCGCTTTTATATCCATGAATAATGCAGTAGGAACAATTACAGCTTTTAGAGGCAGTGCTGCTTCTTATAATCGAATAAATATTGTAGAAGTAAATACTTCATCAGCATATGCCAACATTAACGCTACTATTAGAACTTCTGTAAATGATGCTAATTGGACCTTAAAAACATGTATCTATAACGGAAAAAAATATATAGCGGTCGATGTGCCATACAGTGCGGCTTATCATGATTTAGGCTATAAATTTTCAGGATGGACAAAATCTACAGGAGAAAACATGAAATCTATTAATTATCAAGTTAATGGTCTGCCAGTAAATACAACTATTTTAACCGATATTAAGGACTTTACTCCTAATATGGATGAAACGCATCAGGTTAATAATTTTCATATTTTAAGTAGCAATACAACTATTGGAACGAACGAGAGAAATTCTAATTTGACTGTTGCAGGAAACATTGCATCGCGTGAGGTTAAAGTAACTGTAAATGCAGGAGCCGATTTTGTTTTTGAAAAAAATTACGACCTTCCTTCACTAGATTCGATAGATAAATTTATACAAGAAAACAAGCATTTACCAGAAATTGCTTCTGCTGAAGAAATGAAAAAAGATGGTATTAATTTGTCTGAAATGAATATTAAACTTCTTCAAAAAATTGAGGAAATGACTTTGTACATGATTGAACAAAACAAAAAGATTAATGAACTTCAAAAACAAAATAAAAATTTCGAAAATATAGAAGCTAGGTTAAAAAAAATAGAAGATAATATCAAACCATAAAAATGAAAAAACTATTCCTCCTTCTCTCCACTTCTTTTACAATAATTGTTCAATCTCAGAGCTATTTTCCATTAAGAAATGTAGAAACAAACCTTTCTTCTTTTTCTGGAGTCAACGGTCAATGGATCGCCGTTGAGCCTACTAACAATATATTGGGAGCAAATTATTATCAAGGTTTAAATTTTGGCTTTGATGTAAATAACTATGTTAGTCTTGTAAATGGCGTTGCAACAAATGAATTATATTTTGGAAGATGGGCTTCCGGTTGGAAAGGCTGGAACAGAATCTGGCATTCTGGAAATTTAAACAATTGGGATACTGATTTTACCGCAAAAACTCTAGCAAGTAAAAATATTTATATTAACGTTCCTGGAAGCCAAGATTTAATTAATGCTTTTACTATTGATGTTGGTTCTTTTGGAACAAACGAAAATGCGGCAAGAAGCAGTTATATGCGGGTACGAGATATAGGTGCAGGAGGTAGAGACTTGTTTACAATAAAAGGAAATGGTTTTGTAGGCATAGGAACTCCAAATCCAAGCTCATTGCTTACAGTAGCTGGAAATATTTCATCGCGAGAAATAAAAGTAACAGTAGATGCCGGTGCCGATTTTGTTTTCGAAAAAGATTATGATTTACCTTCTTTAGAATCTGTAGATCAATTCATTAAAGAAAACAAACATCTTCCAGAAATTGCTTCTGCAGAAGAAATGAAAAAAGAAGGAATCAATCTATCTGAAATGAATATTAAACTTTTACAGAAAATTGAAGAGATGACTTTATATATGATTGAAATGAAAAAGCAAAATGACATAATAATAAAAGAAAATGAGTCTTTGAGAAGCAATCAGAAATTAATAGAAAAACGCATTCAACAAATTGAAAATAACCAATAATGAAAAAAATATTTCTAATAGGTATACTAATTCTTTGTTCAAAATACTCATTTGGACAAGTTTCAGGAAGTTTTAATGTTGGAGGAGATTTTGACAAATTTTATCCAGTGACATTTGTTGATAATGGCTGGAATAATAACACTCCAACAAATGTATTTTTATCACGGGCCAACATCCATCTAGATTCTACATGGAGAGGATCGTTAATGGCTTCCTTTAAATACCATGTCACAGGATGGGGACACGGTTCTCAATTTATAGATGCTGATATCAAACCCTCTAGAGGATCTGTTGCAAATTTTATTGCAGGCTGGCGAGATGCCACAGAACAGGGAACGTGCAATTGCATCATAATCTGGCTTCGTGGTGGCGGAACCACGTATTATTACAAATCCGATTATCCGATAAACCCAACCGTATACGATGGCGCACAAAATGCATTGCCTTACAATGAAGTTAACGGACCTGCACATAGTTATAAAACCGTTGTTGAAGAATATGCAACAACAGCTGGAAAATACCAAGAGAAAAATGCTTACTTTATGGCTAATGTTGGCATTGGAACAGTAAACCCAACCTCAAAACTTACTGTTGCTGGAAATATTGCTTCTCGAGAAGTAAAAGTAACTGTGGATGCAGGTGCCGATTTTGTTTTTGAAAAAGATTACAATTTGCTTTCTTTAGAATCTGTAGATCAATTCATTAAAGAAAATAAACATCTTCCAGAAATCGCTTCTGCAGAAGAAATGAAAAAAGACGGAATCAATTTATCTGAAATGAATATTAAACTTTTACAGAAAATTGAAGAAATGACTTTATATATGATTGAAATGAAAAAGCGAAATGATGAAATGGAAAAGGATATATTGAAATTAAAACAACAAAAATAACCCTATGAAAAAACTATACTTTCTACTCTCTTTTATTTTCCTTTTTACTAAAATTTACTCCCAAGTATCTGGAAGTTTCAAAGTTAATGGTGATATTGACAAATTTTACCCTGTTACCTTTTATGATGGCGGATGGGCAGTTAATGCACCAACAAATTTAACTTTAGGAAGAAGTTATGTACACACAGATGCTTCTTGGAGAGGATCGCTCATGTCTCAATTTACTTACCACGTTACAGAATGGGGAAATGATTCCTCATTTATTAATGCCGACATTGCTGCTCCCACAGGCTACTATTTAGGATCCTATTCAAACTTTATTGCAGGCTGGAGAGACGCATCTGCATCAAACGCCGAGCGTAGAATTATTATTTGGCTTCGTGGCGGCTCAACGACCTATTTTTATCAATCAAATTACGCAGTAAACCCTGTCGTTTATGATGGTACACAAAATGCGCTTCCTTATAATGAAGTTAATGGTCCCTCACACAGCTTTAAAACTGCAGTTCAAGAATATGCCATAAATACAGGAGTTTATCAAAACCGAAATGCTTTTTTTGCTTCAAACGTTGGTATAGGGACTATCAATCCAGATGAAAAACTTACTGTAAAAGGTAAAATCCACACTCAAGAGGTTCGAGTGGATATGGCTGGACCATTAGTACCAGATTATGTTTTTGCTGATGACTACAAATTAAAATCGTTGCAAGAAATCGAATCTTATATTAAAGAAAACAAGCACCTTCCTGAAATTCCATCAGCCAAAGAAATTGAAAAAAATGGCTTAATGCTCGCCGAAATGAATATGTCTCTTCTAAAAAAAATGGAAGAAATGACATTGTACATGATTGAAATGAAAAAAGAGAATGAAGAGATGAAAAATGAAAATGAAGAACAAAATAAAGAAATAGAAAAATTAAAAAAAATAACATCCCTTCAACAATAATGAAACTAAAAATAATGCTATCCCTATTTCTATCACACACCATCTTTTCATATTCTCAACAAATAAATGATGGATATGCTACAATTAAAACCGATTGGACACAACCTTTGTTGTCAGGAGGGTATGGTGGAGACAATGCAATAGGTAGAACTCCTGACAATAGTTTTGAATGGCAACATTTGTTTGTTATTCGTCATGGAAATCCAACTAACAATCATCAACTTCAGATAGGCTCTTCATTTACTTCAAATGATAGGTTATTTTTCAGAAAAATTGCTACAGATTTATCATCTTCTAATCCAAATTGGATAGAGTTGGCTACAAGAGGAACAAATAATTTTATAGGAAATCAGAGTTTTTCTGGCAATGTTGGTATCGGAACTACCTCACCTAGAGCTAATTTGGATGTGGCACAATACATACCCAATGGTCAAATAGGTACCGTTTTTGGAAGATTAGGAGAGGGAGATGGTACTGGATCTGGAACTTTCTTAGGAGTTCAAGGGTTTGACACACAAGGAAATGATTATAGAAATGTCAAAAGTTTTTCCATTGTACACAACTTTTATGGAGAAACCAATAGCTCTATTAATTTTTACAGAGGAGGTGGAATAATTGGGGGGTTTATGACTTTTTGCACTGATAACAATAACGAACAAATGAGAATTGCCATTAATGGCAATATTGGTATAGGAACTATAAATCCCGACGAGAAGCTTACTGTAAAAGGTAAAATTCACACCCAAGAGGTTCGAGTGGATATGGCAGGGCCATTAGTACCCGATTATGTTTTTGCAGATGATTACAAATTAAAATCGTTGCAAGAAATCGAATCTTATATCAAAGCAAATAAACATTTACCCGAAGTGCCTTCTGCACAGGAAATTGAAAAAAATGGCCTAATGCTCGCTGAAATGAACATGATTCTACTCAAGAAAATGGAAGAAATGACTCTACATATAATCGAGCAAAATAAAGTAATAAATAAAGTTCAGGAACAACTGCAAAAGCAAAATAAAGAGATTGAAAATCTCAAAAAGACAAACAAATAATTTAAGGCAATATTCTTTACTATGAAATTAAAAAAATATGCAATAATTACAATTTTACTATTTGCTTCGGCATTATCAAACGCACAAAATGACATTAATCAAAACGGATTAAAAACAAGTGTAATCACTAATTTATCGGCAGTTGATACTCAAGCAAGAAGGTATGAAATTGCAACCATAGGTTATAACTCTTATCATTGGCAAACTGGAGGATTACTTATTATTGAATTATTTCAAACTTCATTCGGTACAGGGTACGAAAAGTACATAGTTGAAAACGGTTTTTTACAAGGTGCAAATATTGGATCGCCCATTGTTAAGCTTGTAGAATCACATGGTATCTATCATTCTGGAAAAATTTCTCTAGGAACGCCAATTGACTTAACTTCAACTCTTGGAGATAAAATAAACAGAAAATTGCCCGTTTATTTTGACGTAAGAGATTATGCCACATATAGAGTAAAAATTACTTATTTACAAGAAAAGGTAGATACTATAACCTATGCAAATCAAATCAAAATTGATCAAACTCCCGTTGGAGTTAATATATCTGATTTTAGCGCACCAATTGCATTTGATTATGATTTAAGACTAAACGGATTAGGCGGGAATCATTATATTTTGAATGGAAATTTGGGTATTGGTACAACAAACCCAACTTCAAAATTAACTGTAGCAGGAAATATCGCTTCACGCGAAGTAAAAGTAACCGTAAATGCAGGTGCAGATTTTGTTTTTGAAAAAGATTATAATCTTCCTTCTTTAGAATCTATAGATAAATTCATCAAAGAAAACAAACATCTTCCAGAAATTGCTTCTGCAGAGGAAATGAAGAAAGACGGAATCAATTTATCTGAGATGAACATCAAACTTCTTCAGAAAATTGAAGAACTAACTCTCTACATAATTGAACAAGAAAGAAAAAATAATGACCAATCAAAGAAAATAGAAAAACTAGAACAGGAAAATGAAACTTTCAAATTACTTTCTGAAAGAATTTCTAAACTTGAAAACAAATCAAAATAATATTAGATGAAAAACAAATACTTAATTGCACTAGCTTTCTTTTGCATTAATGTAATTTCAAATGCACAACAAATTGGGGAGGGCTTTGCCTCCAACATAACTGATGTTTCGCAACCTTTAAAATCTGGCATTTATGAAGCTTTAAATCCTGTTGGTTCTATCCCTGATTTAACCTATAGTGGTTGGCAGCACTTACTTGTTTTGAGACATTCAAACAGTCTAAATAATCATGAACTTCAAATCGCATCAAGTTTTACTGAAAATGATAGACTATTTTTTAGAAAAGCTGCTAATTACCAACTTACTTCCTCTAATTCTGTTTGGAATGAATTAGCTACCAGAGGATCAAATAGTTTTATAGGCAATCAAAATATTGAAGGCAATTTAGGAATTGGCACCACAAATCCGCAATCAAAACTTACTATAAAGTCAGGTGGAACTGGTGTCAGTATTCATCCCGGAACGGCTCCTTATTTTGGAACCTTAGCATTTAACAGAGAATCTTTTACTGGAGAAATTTTTAATCCCAATGGTCAGGCTTTTCAAATAAATAATGGAGGTTCAGACAAACACCTTCATTTTCAAGTTTATAATGGAGATGGAACTCAAATAACAAATGATGCTCTTGTAATTAATGGCTTTAATGGTAATGTAGGTATTGGAACTGCAAAAATAGATTCGAAGTTAACCGTAGCAGGAAACATTGCATCTCGAGAAGTAAAAGTAACCGTAGACGCAGGTGCCGATTTTGTTTTTGATAAAGATTACAACCTTCCTTCTTTAGAATCTGTAGATAAATTTATCAAAGAAAATAAACATCTTCCAGAAATTGCTTCGGCAGAAGAAATGAAAAAAGATGGAATCAATTTATCTGAAATGAATATTAAATTGTTACAGAAAGTTGAAGAATTGACTTTGTATCTAATTCAACAAGAAAAGAAAAATCAAAAGCAATCAGAAGAAATAGAAGAATCTAAAAATCAAATTGAGTTATTAAAAAAGGAAAACGAATCTTTCAAATCTACTCTTAAAAAATTATCTCTTTCAGAACAAAATTAAATAATTAAATGAAAAAAATATTTCTCCTTATATTTATTCCCTTGCAGACTTTTATGTTCAGTCAAACATTCGAATTAGGAACCAATAGTTTAAAGTGGACCAGAGAGCAAAAAGACTTTAATAGCCCACCACGAGTTGGTGTAGCAGATATGTCATTAAAGCTTTGGGATAATTATACTGGTGCAAATGCACCTTCTCAATTCGGCACTTTGTTAGAAATTTATGGACAGCATGGCCATTTAATTTCTCACCTTTACTTTAACAATAATTGGGATGGCGGGCAAATCATGTATAGAAGTGCATTTTATGGTCAAGATACTTGGGGAGAATGGCGAAATTTATTGGATTCTAAAAGCGATGTAGTTTCATCTGGTATTTTAAAGATTGGAGGGACAGGAAATAGCGGTATTGGCACAAATAATCCAGAGAAAAAATTTCAAATTGATGCTTCCAATACTGATGCAGGACTTAGAATACATGCTGCAAAAGGCGATAATAATACCAGTACGCCATACTTACTTTTAACTGGTGGATATCTGCCTAATAACGGAGTAGCTTTGAGAGGAATTGGAGACGCAAACTATGGAAGAAAGGCGTTGGTATTTTATTCAGGATGGGATGGAAATACTGATAACCCGGCAATCTCCGATTTGCAAGAAAGAATGCGAATTTCATCAAACGGAAATGTTGGAATTTGCACTATGATGCCCGATTCAAAACTAACGGTAGCAGGAAACATCCATTCACGAGAGGTAAAAGTAACAGTAAATGCTGGCGCCGACTTTGTGTTTGAAAAAGATTATGATTTACCTTCTTTAGAATCTGTAGACAAATTCATAAAAGAAAACAAACATCTTCCTGAAATTGCTTCGGCAGAAGAAATGAAAAAAGATGGGATTAATTTATCTGAAATGAATATTAAATTGCTGCAGAAAGTTGAAGAGATGACACTTTACATGATAAGAATGAATGAACTAAATGACAAACAAGAAAAAGAAAACAAATCATTGAAAAGTAAACTGGAAGTGCTTGAAAAAAGAATCCTTAAAATTGAAAATAAATAATGATACGAAAAATTCAGGTAATAATATTGCTTATTATTTCTAAACATGCTTTTTCTCAAGTTTCTAGCAGTTTTAATGTTGGTGGAGATATTGATAAATTCTACCCAGTTATTTTTTATGATGGTGGGTGGAATAATAATGTACCTACAAATTTGACATTAGGCAGAAGTTCAACACATACAGACTCGTCATGGCGAGGAGCATTAATGGCAAATTTTAAATATCATATTACTAACTATGGCAATGCGGCAAATTTTATTGAAGCAGATTTAGTGTCAAGTGTGCCTTTTATAGCTGGGTGGCGTGATGCAACATCCAATGGTTCCTGTTGGTGTATAATAATTTGGCTTAAAGGTGGAGGAACCACTTATTATTATCAGTCAAATTATGCAGTAAATCCGACTGTATATGATGGAGTACAAAATGCACTTCCATACAATGAAGATAATGGTCCTGCTCATAGTTACAAAACAACTGTAGATCCATATGCAACAACTACTGGAACTTTTCAAAATAGAAATGCTTATTTTAATGGAAATATTGGGATTGGTACTATAAACCCAACTTCAAAACTCACGGTTGCTGGAAATATCACTTCACGCGAAGTAAAAGTAACTGTAGATGCAGGTGCCGATTTTGTTTTTGAAAAAGATTATGACTTACCCTCTTTAGAATCTGTAGATAAATTCATCAAAGAAAATAAACATCTTCCCGAAATTGCTTCAGCAGAAGAAATGAAAAAAGATGGGATCAATTTGTCTGAAATGAATATTAAGCTCCTTCAGAAAATTGAAGAAATGACTTTGTATATGATTGAAATGAAGAAAGAAATCGAATTATTAAAAAAAGCCCAAAACTAAATCATGAAAAAAGTAACCACTATTCTATTTATTCTGACCTCATTTACAACATTTTCACAAATCATTTCCCCAAACGGAAACAATATCTTTTATTATAATGGTATGGCTGATGTTACCTTTAAGTATTCTGATAGAGGTTCAGGAGGAAGAGCTTTTGTACATGCTCCCAATAATGTTTTAGCATTAAATTATGCTGAAGATTTTGCAGGAGGAACCTTGATTGGTAACAATGTTTATTTTAAAGATAATGGAAACTCCTTTATTTATTCCGGAAATTTTGGCATCGGAACTTCAACACCAGCAGGTACATTAGATTTTAAAAAACTAAATTCAAATTTAGTTTTTGATTTAAATACAAATGACATCTGCAAAATAATCAGCAAAGGCTGGAATGCTAATATTGATTTACATACCTTTCAAATAAATGGGAGTTGAAAACCTAAATCAATTACACCTTAACACAAATGGCTATGTGGGTATAGGAACAAATACCCCTAGTGCGCCGCTCACAGTTTATGGAAAATCTCATTTCTTTCCGGCCAGAATTGGCAGTGGAGACGGCCGATTTTTAGAGATAAGCAATACAGCGCGCTTTCCTGATTTTATTGATAATGATTTCCCTGTATTCTTAAAAACAGGAGGAGGAAACCAGCCCTTGGTTTTGGATGCAGCAAGAGTGGGCATTGGTACTGCAAAACCTTCTTCTATGCTTACTGTAGCGGGAAATATTACCTCACGTGAAGTAAAAGTAACCGTAAATGCAGGTGCCGATTTCGTTTTTGAAAAAGATTATAATCTTCGTTCTTTAGAATCTGTAGATAAATTCATCAAAGAAAATAAACATCTTCCTGAAATTGCCTCTGCCGAAGAAATGAAAAAAGATGGAATCAATTTATCTGAAATGAATATTAAATTGTTACAGAAAATTGAGGAAATGACTTTATATATGATTGAAATGAGAAAGGAAAATGAAAAACAAAATGAGGAAATTAGAAATCTTAAAAGTCAATTATTAAAAAATGAAAAATAAACTATTAAAAAAAACAAGTATAGTTGCATTTTTGCTAAGTTCTATTATTTCGTATTCACAGCAAATTGGCGATGGGTTTGCTCCAATCACTCCAGATTTTGGAGCTCCCTTGAAGTCTGGAGTTTATAACGGCACAAATCCGATAGGTTCAACGCCTGACAGCAGTAATCCTTGGCAGCATCTATTTGTTTCAAGACATTTAGATCAAAATAACAATCATCAATTACAAATTGCCTCTTCAATAACAGTTAATGATCGGTTGTTTTTCAGAAAAATTGCGGCCAGTACTTTAATTACATCAAACTCTACTTGGGTAGAATTAGCAACTCGAGGAACAAACACATTTATTGGAGACCAGTATTTATCAGGAAACCAATCAGTCACAGGCAATCTATTTTTGGGGCAACATGGAGAAATCGGCACAATATCTGGTCCTGGAAACAGCGGAGCTATACAGATTAAAACAAATATTAATTATGCTGGATCAAACAATAGATATTTAAGATTAGGGTGGAAAGATAATAATGGCATTTTTTCTCCTTCTTTATCAATTAATGAAGATTTAAATGTTGGTATTGGAACTATAAATCCAACATCAAAACTAACGGTAGCAGGAAACATCCAATCACGTGAGGTAAAAGTAACCGTAAATGCAGGTGCCGATTTCGTTTTTGAAAAAAATTATAATCTTCCTTCTTTAGATTCAGTAGATAAATTCATCAAAGAAAATAAACATCTTCCTGAAATTGCCTCTGCAGAAGAAATGAAGAAAGACGGGATCAATTTATCTGAAATGAATATTAAATTGTTACAGAAAATTGAGGAAATGACTTTATATATGATTGAAATGAAAAAAGAAAATTCTGAAATGAAAAAAGAAATATTAACATTAAAATCAAAAATAAATTAATGCTAATGAAAAATTTTAAAATATTTATAATACTACTTTCCTTTCAAGCATTGTACTCCCAAAATAACTACCCTCCTACTGGACCAGTTACTTTTGATACAAAGTTAAATTTAGGAAATCAAATAGCTCCTCCTAGCACTCCAGGTGAAACAATACGCTTATCTATTACACCATATGGACATACAGGTGGACCATGGCATTTTAAAGCTAGAGACAATGCTTCTTTAGCATTCCTGGATATAGATTATGGAACTACTGGTTCTGCCTTAACCATTAATAGTGATAAAAATATTGGAATAGGAGTAACAAATCCATTTCAGAAATTAGAGGTCAACGGAAACGGATTATTTACTGGTGCAGTTATTAGTTCTATAAGTTCAGATACAGGGGGAAAAATTCAATTAAACAATCCTTCCAAGACCGCAAATCAAACTGCAAGTATATGGGCAATCTACAATATGACAGGCGGTTATGGAAATAGTTTACAATTTTGGGCTTATGATAATTTGGGTTGTGGTAGTGGAATGTGCAATAATAGATTTACCATTATGGATAATGGAAATGTTGGAATTGGCATAACAAACCCATTGAATAAGCTAGATGTAAATGGTACAGTTCATTCTAAAGAAGTAAAAGTTGATATGACTGGCTGGTCTGATTTTGTTTTCAAAAAAGAGTATAATCTCCCAACTTTGGCTGAAGTAGAAAAACATATTAATGAAAAAGGCCATTTAGAAAATATCCCAAGTGAAGAAGAAGTTCTAAAAAACGGAATCAATTTAGGAGCAATGAATTCAAAACTGCTTCAGAAAATTGAAGAGATGACTTTATATATGATTGAAATGAAAAAACAAAATGATTTAATAATCAGAGAAAATGAGTCATTGAAAAACAATCAAAAATCAATGGAAAAACGTATTCAACAAATTGAAAGTAAACGATAAATGAAAAAGATTTTACTTGTATTCATACTTATTCTTTGTTCAAAATATGTTTTTGGACAAGTTTCAGGCAATTTTAATGTTGGCGGAGATATTGACAAATTTTACCCAGTTACATTTGCAGATGGAGGGTGGAATAATAATACTCCAACAAATTTAATTTTATCGCGAGCCAACATTCATCTAGACTCTACATGGAAAGGCTCGTTAATGGCTTCTTTTACATATCATGTCACAGGATGGGGACACGGTTCTCAGTTTATCGATGCTGACATTAAACCATCTAGAGGATCTATTTCTAATTTTATTGCGGGCTGGCGAGATGCCACAGAACAGGGAGCTTGCAACTGCATCATTATTTGGCTTCGTGGTGGCGGTACAACTTATTATTATAAATCAAATTATGCAGTAAACCCGACTGTATATGATGGAGTTCAAAACGCTCTTCCGTACAATGAAGATAATGGTCCTGCTCATAGTTACAAAACAACTGTAGATCCATATGCAACAACTACTGGAACTTTTCAAAATAGAAATGCTTATTTTAATGGAAATGTTGGAATTGGTACTATAAACCCATTGAATAAACTAGATGTAAACGGTACAATACATTCAAAAGAAGTAAAAGTAGACTTGAATGGCTGGTCAGATTTTGTTTTCAAAAAAGAATACAATTTGCCAACACTTGAGGAAGTTGAAAAGCATATTACAGAAAAAGGGCATCTAGAAAATATTCCAAGTCAAGAAGAAGTTCTAAAAAACGGAATTAATTTGGGAGAAATGAATTCAAAACTGCTTCAGAAAATTGAAGAGTTGACATTATACATCATTAAGCAAAATAAAAAAATATCTTCACAAGAAAATAAGATTGAAGAATTAGAAAAAGAAAAAACTGTTCTTAAATCTTTATCTGAAAGACTTTTAAAAATTGAAGAGCAACTAAAATAAACGTCATAACTAATGAAAAAAAATACCGTTTTCCCATTACTAGCATTTTGTATTTTCAATTTATTCTATGCTCAAAGTTCCACTTCATTGATAATAAATGACACTAGATCAATTAATGATGCTCCTAACTTTATTGAACATTCGATTAGAGCAGATTTTAAAGAACGAAGTATAATAGGTGCTCCTGGATATGGTATGTATTCAGCTAATTTAACTATCGCACCATGGGAAGATACTGACAACTCAGGCGGTGCTAATCATCAATTGAATTTTAATGATGGTGGGATTTTTTATAGAAAAGCGTACCCATTAAATTCTCTATGGGGAAAATGGCAACAATTATTAATGACAAATATTGATGGGAATGTTGGTATTGGCACTGAAAATATTGGTTTCCAAACCAGATTACATGTGAAAGAAAATGGAACATCTAATGCTACTTGGCGCGGTCGAATTGTTGCATCTGGAGACTTAAATGCTATCGTAATGGGTGAATATAATGGTAAAGCATGGTTTGGAGCACATAATTCTCTATTAAACGCATGGAGTGATTTGATAATTCAAGCTGATGGAGGCAATGTAGGAATTGGCATGATTAACCCCAAAAACAAACTAGACGTAAAAGGAACCGTACACTCACAAGAAGTAAAAGTCGATATGGAAAATTGGTCTGATTTTGTTTTCAAAAAAGAATACAATTTGCCAACACTTGAGGAAGTTGAAAAGCATATTACAGAAAAAGGGCATTTAGAAAATATTCCAAGCGAAGAAGAAGTTTTGAAAAATGGAATCAATTTAGGAGAAATGAATGCTAAACTACTTCAGAAAATTGAAGAGTTGACACTTTATTCTATTCAGCAGAATAAAAAAATAGAAGAGCAGTCAAAAGAGATTGAATCATTAAAAAGTTTAGCTTTGCGCGTAGCAAAATTAGAGAAAGAATCTGCTCAGAAATAAAAATATGAAAAACAAAAAAAACATATACATCTTACTACCTCTTGTTTTATTAGTTTGGGGAGCTGTCCTTTTTCAGCTTTTTTCATTTACAAATCCAGATAAAGTTTCTGCACCCGATAATCCAGAGTTTACTTTTAGGCCCATGAAAGTTAATAAAAGAGAATCTTTTAATATTAATATCAATTATAGAGATCCTTTTTTAGGCAAAATGTATGCTAATGAAACCAATGCAAAGCCTAAAAAAACACATTCGGTTTCTCCAAAAACTTTCAAACAGCCAGAAGCTCTAGTGTGGCCTAAAATCACTTATAAAGGCTCAATTGCTGATTCAAAAGGAAAAAACACCATCTATATGCTGATTATTGATGGCAAAAACTATTATATGAAAATTGGAGATACTGAAAATGACGTTTTTCTAAAGTCTGGCGATAAAGAATCTGTATATGTCAAATATAAAGGCAATCTTAATATTATAATGCTTCAGGATTGAAATTAAAACTCAAAATAAAATCTGGTGCGTTGCAATTTACAGTATTTATTGCTGTTTTAATCGCTCTCTTGCTGGCAGGCTTAGTTTTATATGCCTATACATTTATTTATATGAAAGAACAGTCTAAAGGAGCCATTGAAAATATTCAGATTGCTGATATCGGAATTCAGTCTCTTTTAGAGCAGAAAGAATTAAATATTGATACTGCCAAAATAGATTTTCTTAAAAAAGAAAATCAGATTATTAAAACACATCTGTCTCAATGGGGAGTATTTCAAAAAGGAATTACAATTACCCAATACAGAAAAAAAAGATTCATCAAAACTGCTATTATAGGATCTTTACTAACAGCTGATAAATCACCTACTCTTTACTTGCAAGAAACACACAACGGACTTTCTGTCGTTGGAAATACTAAAATAAAGGGGACTGCTTATTTACCAAGTCAAGGGGTAAACTCTGGTTACATTGCTGGAAACAGTTATTACGGTTCTCAGTTAATTTATGGGAAAATTGAGAAAAGCACTTCTGAACTTCCAAAGCTTGAAAAAACATTTCTAGATGCTGTCAATTTTTATTTAAAGGAATATAAAATAGAACACCAAGAAAGCTATATAAACTTAGGGTCTAGTATAAAGATTACCAATTCTTTTAAAAACGAAACAAAAGGATTTTACTCAGAAAATCCGATAACAATAGAAAACAAAATGCTTTCTGGAAATATTATAATTAAATCTGAAATTTCCATTAAAATAAAAAAAACGGCCTTACTTAAAGATTTAATTCTAATAGCACCAATTATCGAAATCGAAGATGAAACAATAGGATGTTTTCAGGCAATTGCATCAAGAAAAATTGTAGTGGGTAAAAAATGTAATTTATCTTATCCTTCGGCATTGATGCTGTTTCAGGATAATAAAAACAGTATAACTGAAAATGCCAATTATAGTAGCACACCAGATAATCAAATTTTTATTGATACAGGAAGCAATATAAGAGGAAGTGTAATTTATTTGCAGACAAAAGAAAAATCGGATTTTTTGACTCAACTAATTTTAGAAAAAGATTCAAAAATAAAGGGACAAGTCTATTGCAATGGAAATTTTGATATACGAGGAACCGTTTCTGGCTCGGTTTATACAAAGCAATTTACAGCCAATCAAGCGGGGTCCATTTTTGTCAACCACATCTATAATGCAACTATTGAAAACGAGAATATTCCTGAAATCTATGGCAGCATCATTTTCGAACAAGAACCTAAAACTGTTTTGAAATGGCTTTATTAAAAAAAATAAAATCGGCTACACTAATTGAAGCGGTTGTTGCAACCGTTTTGGTTGTCATTATATTTATTATTTCTAGCTTAATATTAAATAATCTGGTTTTTAATACTTTCTCAAAAAATACTCATAGCATTGAGACTAGAATAAATGAACTAGAGTACGATATTCAAAACAATATTATTAGACTCCCTTATCAGGAAAATTTTAAAGACTGGAATATCAATATTGCTTTAGAAACTATTTCATCAAAAAAAATAATTTCTATTTCAGCATTTAATACTGTATCGGGAAAGGAAATCAAGAAACAACAAATTATATGGCTCCAAGAAAATTAAAATCATTTACATTATCTGAGCTAATAGTGGTTATGATCATAACTGCTATTGTTGTTGGAATGGCTTTTAGTGTTTTAAGAATTGTTCAGAAGCAAATTCATAGTATTCAAGCAAATTTTGAAAAAACAAGCACATTGGCATTATTTGAGCAAAAACTTTGGCAGGATTTTAATGAAACGCACACTATTATTTATGACGGTAATAAACAAACTCTCATAATGGTTTCAGAGATAGACACTACAACCTATTCTTTTCAAGAGAAATTCAGCATGAGAAATCTTGATACTATTAAGCTGAAAATTATTCCAAACAAAGCTTTGTTTAGAGGAAAAGAAATAAGTTCTGGACCGATAGATGCTTTATCAATAACTGCAGAAACAGAACTACCAGATTATCGGATTTTTGTTTCGAAAAAAAATGATTTAACCCTTTTAATGAATCAGGAAGATGGCCTTTAAAATAGAAAATACCCCAAACAAAAGAACTATTAAGCCAAAGGATTCAAGTAGTATTGAAAACTTATTAAAAAAAGAGATAACGCTTTTTGGTGAAAGTTTCAACAATAAAAAAAAGCAGGCATTTTACCTCGAACTAGCCGTACTGCTCAAAGCAGGGGTTAGTTTTAAAGAGGGATTATCACTGATTATTGAATCATTAAAAAAAAGCGCTGACAAAGTTTTAATTCAAACTATTTTAAATGATGTAGTAAACGGAAAGCCATTTTCTGATGCTTTACGAACATCAAAATCATTTACAGAATACGAATATTATTCTATTCAAATTGGTGAAGAAACAGGAACTACGGCTCAAGTATGCGAAGAATTAGGTCATTTTTTTGAACGTAAAAACGAGCAGAAAAGAATTATAGTGGCTGCCCTCACCTACCCATCTATCGTATTAAGTACTGCCGTATTGGTTGTTATATTTATGTTGAGTTATGTTGTGCCAATGTTTCAAGATATCTTTAAACAAAATAATATGGAACTACCCGTTTTAACTCAATTTATTGTAAAACTATCGGTGTGGACTAAAACGTATGGCTTGTATTTTTTATTAGGACTTATTACTTTTATTGCCTCTACCCAATTTTTTAAAGATAACCACAAGTATAAAAAAACGCTTCACTTTTTTCTCGTAAAAATTCCCGTTTTAGGCCCATTTATGACAAAAGTCTATCTGGCACAATTTACACAGGCTGTAACCTTGCTAACAACTGCTAAAGTACCGCTATTGAATAGTATACAAATGGTAAAAAAAATGATTCAGTTTGTTCCTCTACAGGAAGCCCTAGAACAGGTTGAGAATAGCATTTTAAAAGGAAACAGTTTGAGTTCAAGTTTAAAAAATACTCCTCTTTTTGATAATCGAATCATATCGCTTGTAAAAGTAGCAGAAGAAACCAACCAAACCGAATATGTTTTCAAACAGCTTAGTGAACAGTACAACCAAGAAGTAGTACAGCAATCTAAAGTTATGACAACTGTTTTAGAACCATTTATCATTCTTTTTGTTGGGGTTTTAGTGGCAGTTTTGTTAGTTGCTATGTATTTGCCTATGTTCCAACTAAGCAGTGCGATAGGATAACACAAAACAAATAAATTTATGAATATATTTTTGTTAATATCTTTTAAGAATCATTCTTTTTTATTACAAAATTTAACTTATTATTGTGTTTTCCTATAAATAAAAACTTACTTTTTCAATATTTATAAATATCGGTAACTAACATGTTTAAAACTACTTTTTATAAATTAATGCTACTTGCATTAGTTTTACCCAACTCCATTTTTTGTCAAGTCACAAAGGATATTCCCAATTATTTTCCAGTAAGTCCTAACGCAGCTTCGTTTGCAAAACAAGGATTATTTCCTGTCGATTATTCAACAGGAAAAATCAACATTAGTATTCCTCTTTACACCATTAAAACAAAGGAATTAACTGTACCTATTGACATAAGTTATAATAGTGCTGGAATTCAACTAGATGAACTAGCTTCATGGGTAGGTTTAGGATGGAATTTAAATGCTGGAGGAGCAGTTGTGCGAAATGTTAAAGGAGTTCCAGATAATGGTTCACCAATACCTGATATTACCAATTCTCCTTTTACATCTTTAGCTTACAATACTTTATACAATCAGTTTAATCCTTACAATGCTGGAGCTGGTACTCCTGGAACAGATTCGGCTTATGATGAATTTATTGTAAACGCACCTGGCTTATCAGGCACTTTTTATTTTGTTAATGGTCAAGCTGTATTTAGAGATTTACAAAACACCGTTGTTAAGACTTCTTCAACAAATAATAAATTATTAATTAATACATTAAGTTTAGAAATAACAAAAGACGATGGAACAACTTACCGCTTTGGACAGAGTATAAATGGCTATAATGCTAATGAGCTTATTTATAATAATACGAGTATTAACAAACCAGATTATATTTCTACTTGGTATCTTACTGAAATAATTCCGCCAAACAGTAAAAACCCTAATGATATTATATCTTTTACGTATAAACCATTAAATAATTCTATTGATTATGCAATACCTATTGGTGAACAATTAACAGATACAATTAGAGCTATTACACCTCCCATCTTAAAAACAATTATATCCGATGTAACGCGATCAAACAAACAGTTTTTAAGTACTATAAATTTTAATAATGGAATGATAGAATTTATATCTTCCCAAGACAGACAAGATTTACTTGATGAATACAAATTAGATAAAATAAGTGTTTTTTCTTTAAAAGGAAATACAAAAAATTTGATTACTGAATATGGTTTTATTTATGATTATTATTCCAGATCTGGTGGACCTTTGGTAGATTCATTTATACCTTTAAGTTACTATAATGAGCGAAATACAAAAAGTAGAACTAAATCATTAAAACTAAATCAGCTAACAAACAATCTATTAAATGTAAGTCATAAATTTGAATATGAAAGTACTCCATTACCTCAAAGGGGGACTACAAAAAAAGACTATTGGGGATATATTAATGCAAATCAAGGGAGTTTATCACCTCCAACAGTTGTCAAGCGAGACTCAGAATGGGCTAACAACAATGTTACATATTCGATTGGTAATGGCAATAGATCTGCTGATGAAAACTTAATGAAATCAGGAATTTTACAAAAAATTACTTATCCAGAAGGTGGCTATTCTGTTTTTGAATATGAAACCAATAGATATATGGAAAATGTTACTACATTTAATGTAGTTCCTAAAAGTGCTTCAGTAGTGGTTTACGGTAGTGGCTGTAATTCAAATTATGGTCCAAATACAAAAACTACAACCTTTACACCAGTAAATTATGTACAAGGTAGTGGAAAATTAAATATCTCTTTTATGCCAGCTACACAAGAATCTGGCGGAATTACAAATGTTAAATATGATAGTGAAATGTGGCAGAGGCCATTGCCTTTTACGGCTGGAGGATCATTTGAATATGACAAAAATTTTGGAGATTTTACCCATACTTTATCTGCAGAAGAATATAGATCTGGTCAGATTGGTGCCTATGGGTGTCCTTTAACTACTATTACTGCTTCATGGAAAGAAAACATTGGCAGTACCACTGTACCTACTGTTAAATTTATTGGAGGATTAAGAATTAAGTCAATAAAAAATTACGATGGAAAAAATAACCTTGTCCCTGCATTTACCAAATTGTTCCAATATGAAGATCCTAATGTAATTGTTAGAGAAGGAAATGGTTGTTTTGTAAGAGGAATGTTCGTTCGACAGTCGAAATCTGATGTAGTTTCTATTCTTTCAACCTCTTCGGTGTTTGACAATAATACTAGTGGAAGTCCAGCTATTACATATGGTAAGGTAACAGAATTTGATTTTAGTACAAATACAAACTCAAATAATGGCAAAACAGAATATATATTTGAAAATATTCCTATAGAACGTTTATTTGATATTAATGCCAACAGTCTTCCTACTGTATTTAAAAGTCCGTTTTTTAATCCTATTTACAATTATAATGGGGAATTTGTTGCAAACATTTATTTACCACTGTCATTTTTATCCGATTTTGCGTTTTATAAAAATGACCAATGGAACCGAGGCTCATTGCTGAAAAAAAATATATACAAAAACGGTACAACTGTCAACACCTACAAATTAGTTCAAAGTATAACAAATCAATATACAATATCAAAACAATCGACACTACCCTATAATATTGTTTTTAACAATTTTCCATCAGCAATTTTTCCAGGAGACGAACTTAGCTCATTTTATTTACCGTATAATCAATCAGCTGATTTTCATACTGGTATTTTTTATTACGCGGTTGGTCAGACTTCGCAGGGCAAAAAGCAAATAATCAAAACAATAGAAACAGATTATGATGAAAATGAGAATCCTACAAATGAAAAAATTACAACTTACAGTTATGAAAACCCGATTCATCATCAACTAACTAAAACTGAGACTGTCAATAGCAAATCAAAAACCTTAAGAACACAGTTAAGTTATCCTCAAGATTTGATTTCAACAGAACAGACGGCTGAAATGCAGACTCTGATAAACCAAAACAAGATTAGCCAGCCTGTAAAAACAGAGACTTTTGTAAACAATGTACAAACATCTGAATCTAATACAAAATATGAACTGAGCAGTACTACTGGCGGTGTACTTCTTCCAAAAGAAATCCATTCTTCAAAAGGATTAGTAGAAACTTTTCCTTTTAATGACGCTAATCGTAAAGTAAAATTTACTTTATATGACACTGATGCAATTAACGGAGTTGCTTTCGGAAATGGAAATGTTTTGGAATATGCTCCTGAAAACGGCGCTCCTGTTTCCATCATCTGGGGATACAACAAAACCCAGCCAGTAGCCAAGATCGAAAATGCCTCTTACAGCGAAGTTCAGCCTTATGCCGCAAATATCCAAAACCTTTCCAATACAGGAAACGAAGCCGATCTGATCTCAGCCTTAAACGCCTTGAGAAATGCTCTTCCAAATGCCATGGTGACCACTTACACCTATATTCCTTTGGTCGGAGTAAGCACTATCACAGATCCTAAAGGAGATAAAACCACCTACACCTACGACAGCTTCGGAAGGCTAGAATCCGTAAGGGACAATGCAGGAAACATCCTTTCAGAGAACCAGTACCATTATAAAAACTAACCGGACCAAAGCATCATGAAAAACGCAATAAAATTCCTTTTGGCTCTGTTTCCTATTATGGCATCAGGCCAGACGCAAAGCGAAAACTACATCAAGACCGTAAAATACAAGGTGCCGAGCGCCACACCTATAGCATCCCCAACCATCCAGCAGGCATCGCAGAACACGACCTATTTTGACGGACTGGGAAGGCCCGTGCAGCAGAACGCCTCGCAGCAGTCGGCTTCAGGGAAGGACATCATCACCTATATCGAATACGACGGCTTCGGAAGGCAGGCAGAAGAATACCTGCCGTTTAAGGCAGAAACGGCAGACATGGCTTTTGACCCTTCAGCCAAAGCCAAACAGTCTTCATACTATGCAAATCCAAATCCTGCCATTAACGGAAATCCCGCTATGGAAGCCACTTCCTATCCCTTCAGCAGAAAGGAGCTTGAGGCTTCTCCGCTCAGCCGCGTGCTCAAGCAGGCCGCTCCGGGAAACGCTTGGTATTCGGGATCGGGCCATGAAATAAAAATGGACTACCAGGCCAATGCCGCCAATGAGGTGAGGCTGTTCTCTGCCGCCACGCAATGGAATTCCGCATCTGGACTGTATGGCATTTCCCTTGTCGCCAATGGCTACTACAGCGCCAATGAGCTCTATAAAACCGTAACCTATGACGAGAATACGGCTGCTGCTCCATCTGAAATAAACGGATCGACCGTTGAGTTCAAAAACAAGGAAGGGCAGATTGTGCTCAAAAGAACCTATGATGCCCAGGCAAAACACGACACCTATTATGTCTATGACATCTACGGAAACCTAACCTATGTGATTCCTCCAAAGGCTTCCGACCTCATTGACGGTTCTCAAGGCATTCAGGCCGACATCACCTCTACGGCTGTGGTCGCGCCTGGACAGACCCTGAATCTGACCGCTTCAAATTCCATCACCCTGCTGCCGGGATTCCATGCGCAGGCTGGAAGCGTCTTTTCGGCTATGATCGACAATGGCACCCAGACCCTCTTAAACGATCTGTGCTACCAGTACAGATACGACCACAGAAACAGGCTGGCCGAGAAGAAGCTGCCAGGAAAACAGTGGGAGTTTATGGTCTATGACAAATTGGACCGAATTGTGGCCACAGGCCCTGCCAATTCGCCTTTCCCTGATGGGAACGGCACGGGATGGACCATCACCAAATACGATGCTTTCGGCCGCGCAGTCTATACCGGATGGGCGCAGCATGCCTCGGCTGATGCTGCGGGAAGAGTCACACTGCAGGCTGCGCAGAACGGCGCATCTGCCATTAATGAGGCCAGAACGGCTTCGGGAACCCTGGACGGAGTGCCTGCCCATTACACCAATGCTGTGGCTCCTGCATCTTTCAGGCTCCTTTCGGTAAGCTATTACGACACTTACGCTTTCCCTGGCGCTGCCGCAGTGCCTGCAATGCTGGAAGGCCAGAACATATCCCCTCAGGTTAAGGGTCTCGCATCGGGATCATGGACAAGGGTGCTCACTTCAAGCGCCGAAGCCTTGGGAGAAACCTCAACCACTATCTATGACGATAAGGCAAGGCCGGTGAGGGTATGGACATCAAACCATCTGGGAGGATATACCTGTACCGACACCAAACTTGATTTTTCGGGCAAAACGGAATACAGCATCACAAGGCATAAAAGAACGGCTTCCGATGCCGAGCTTACCACGAGAGACGGCTTCATCTACTCCGCGCAGGACCGCCTTCTGGTGCAGACCCATCAGATAAATGGCGGGACAGTCGAGGTTATTGCCGAGAACGCCTATGACGAGCTGGGGCAGCTCATTTCCAAAAAGGTAGGAAACAGTGCCCAGAATGTCAATTACAGCTATAACATCCGCGGATGGCTGGCGGGAATCAACGATGTCACCTCTCTTGCAAAGCCTGGAGACCCTAAGGATCTTTTTGCCTTTAAGATCAGCTATGAGAATCCTTCAGCCGGAGCCGATGCGCTCTACAATGGAAACATAAGCCAGACACACTGGAAGACTTCCAATTCTGAAAGTGTGCTCAGAAGCTATAATTATGCCTATGATAAGCTTAACAGGCTTATAAATGCCGATTTCAGAAACAGTGCGTCAGCGGCGCAGAATTCAAGCTATTTTGAAAAGCTGCAATACGATAAGAACGGCAACATCACTTTCCTCCACCGCTCTGGAGATGTGGTTTCTCAAGCAAACTTAGAATGGATGGATTACATGACTTATTCCTATAATGGCAACCAGCTGAAAAGAGTTAAGGAAGCAGGAAACAATTACTTTGGGTTTACCACCCAGATCGCGCAGACTGACGCGGCAGACCAATATGCCTATGATGCCAACGGAAACATGGTATCCGATGCAAATAAAAATATAACTTCCATTGCCTACAACCATCTGAACCTTCCCGTAAAGGTAACTTTTGCGGCAAGCGGAAATATTGCCTACATTTACAATGCTGCAGGGCAGAAATTGAAAAAGATTGTAAGCGAAACAGGAAAGGCTGCCATAACAACCGATTATCTGGGAGGATACCAGTACGAAAACGGGGTGCTGAAGTTTTTCCCAACCGCAGAAGGTTATGTTGAGCCATCTGCAGGCACATACAAATATGTGTACCAGTACAAGGACCATTTGGGCAACATACGTCTGAGCTACGACAAGAACCTGACCATTCAGGAGGAGAACAATTACTATCCTTTTGGGATGAAGCATATGGGTTACAATGGTGCAATTGCGTCAACAAACAGCGCTTTAAAGTACAAGTTTCAAGGACAAGAGCGTCAGGATGAGCTGGGCTTGAACTGGGACAGCTTTAAGTGGAGAAATTATGATCCGGCCATCGCAAGATTTATGAGTATTGACCCTCTAACTGAAAAATATCGTGATTGGGCACCATATGTTTTTAGTGGTAACCGTGTAATCGATGCTAGAGAATTGGAAGGGCTTGAGCCATATTTTCCATATAAGAGCAAAGATGCTGCTGCTGAAAATTTTTCTCAAAATTACAATGGTGTTTCAATTGTTAAAGATCGTGAATTTGCAACCAAAGTTTATAGTACAAGTGATAACAGTGGAAATACTATATATTCATATGCAGAACCAGTCGAAGGAGGTCCTGATGGCGTAAATCCAAGCAAAGTTACTGTTCCTGCAGGAACTAGTGAGGAAGCAATGGCACACACCCATGGTGCATACGGTGTATTGTATGATAATGATAATTTCTCTGGACTTGCTGGCGATGCACAAAGTCGAGGAGATATGGGACTAGCTGAAAGAAAAAACTTAGATGTATATGTTGCAACGCCAAATGGTTCTTTTCAAAAATACGATGTTAAGACGGATAAAATAACATTGTTAAGTACTGCGATGCCTAGTGATCCAAAACATCCTTCAAGATTAAATACAAAAGATGCAATGGTGCCTGTTACAACTATAACACCTAAGCCTGTTGAAATTAAACCTGTAGAGATAAAAGCTTCTCAAATTAAATCTAACTAAACATCAACACTAAATGAAAGTAATTAATTACAAATTTATTTTAATGTTTTTTTTAACTACCTGTTTTACTTTTTGTACTACAATAAAACCAACAGGAGATATTAATTATGTTCCAAATGAAGAAACTGCAATAAAAATTGCAGAAACAATATTGATTCCAATTTATGGAAATGAAGTACTTACGAAAAGGCCTTTTACTGCAAAACTAATTAATGGTAACATCTGGCATATAGAAGGCTCTATTGGTTTAGATGAACTTGGTGGTATTCCGATAATTGAAATTCAGAAAAAGGATTGTAAGATTTTACGCGTAACACATACAAAATAAAATTACCTACTTTGCGAAAGTCATCAGCAAAGAACATCGACAAAGCATATAAATCAGAAACCTCGCCGGGGGCGAGGTTTTCTGCATTTATAAAGTTATGAGAAATCGGCTTGATTTTTTAAAAGAGTGCCTTTTTAATAAAAGTAAATCAAAGCAAAAAGCTCTGAGGCATTCTTTTAAAAAAAGCAAGCATAGCCCTTGTGGCGACTGAACAAAATAATATACTAACCTAGTGCGTTGGCAGTGGCGTTGGCTGGCAGAGCGTTGGGGGGCGGATATTTTACATAATGAGTTTATAGTGAAGGGCGGAGCGCACCCGCAGGGCCTGCACTATAATGACTTATTATGTAACATAGCTTGGGAGAAGCATGGGCAGAGCGTCGGCTTGGCTTTGGCTTTGGAAGTTTTGTTTTTCTTTTGAAACCTTAGAAAACCGGAATCGTTTAAAAACAAGAAAACCACTTGAAATCAGTGGTTTTTTTATGTTTTACAGAGTTGTTTTATTGTGCTAACTGCTGGATTTTCTTTTTGGTAATGAAGGCATCAATTAGAGTTTTGATTACAGATTTATCATTTTCCTGCATTTTTTCAATCCCCTGCTCTCCGAAGAGTTCCATATGAAAAGCTGCGCAAATGTCTCTGACTTTGCGCAATTTTTTTGCCTTAGAAATTGTAAACCTGATAAAAAGTCTCCGACTTTTTACGATTACTTCTTAAAAACCTAAATTTGTAAATATCTTAACCTACATTCAATTTGATATTAAAGTTAATAGCTTTTAGATATTTCTTTTTCAAAGAAAGTGAGATGATATAAAGTCGGAGAAATTTGTGTAGCCTTAATAATAAGAATGTTTTTACGAAACAAGATCTATTTTTCAAATTGCAAAATCAACCCGATAGCTCGGATATGCGCAACGATAGCGCGGAAATTTTTTCCGTGCCCGCAAAGAAACTCGACAAAGGAATAGTAAGCCCCCCTACCAAATGGCGGGGTTTGCTGCTTTTTAGAGTATTGAGATCAGGCTTGTTTTTTAGCATAAACATCAACCAACTAACCAAAGTTGCCAGCAACAGCCGCAAGGATTTGGGATTCATTGACGGAGCCAATGCATGCTATGACTATGCCTATGACCTTAACGGAACATGGTATCCGATGCCAATAAAAACATCACTTCCATCGTTTACAACCATCTGAACCTTCCCATAAAGGTAGTCTTTGCCAATGCAGGAAATATTGCCTACAGATGAAATTATGTTACTTTAGTGAGTAAGTTTATAAAGTATCTTATTAGTTAGAAAAAAAGAATATTAAATCCCTTTTTAAATACATAAGCGTTAATCTTACTTTAAACGATTAACGCTTATTTTGATTATTTAAGTTTTATGAAGACCTTTAAATTTTGAGATTACTAATCTCGCTATCAATCCATGCTACGTAAATAGTTCTCAATCATCACACAGCTAGGTTAATTTCCATAGCTCCCCAGAAAGTTCAACTGAAAAGCTGCGCAAATGTCTCTGACTTTGCGTTTTTTTTGCCATATTGAACACAACATCTCAAAAGTCTACGACTTTTTTCCATTTATATCTTGGCAGAATTTTATATTATGAAGTTTTATTTTAAAGTCTGAGACATTTGAATATTAGGTTTAGATGTTTGAATGGTGACTTCACAAAGCCAGTTAAATAAGTATTCTAAATATTCCTTTATCTTAAAAATTCCCTTTCTTAAGCGGATACTCATCATTCCCTGGATTAATGTTTGCTATTGACTCTCCTGAGATTATATACTGCTTATCATTTTTTTGAATGTATATAATTCCAAGTTCATTATACTTTTTATTGAATACTATTTTAATTTTATCCTCAGCCATATTTTCTGCCTTAAGATTTTTATACAATTCTGGTTTTTCTCCATCACCAATGTAAACAATGGCAATATCGTCTAGACTTTTTATGTCTATTGAAAAACTGGTTACCAGTTCATCTTTATTTGTTCTCTTAAAAGTGTATCTCCCTGACCAAGAATTAGCTTCTCTCCTATTTTCAGATCTGGTTTTAGAACTTATGATTTTCCCTTCAGGGGTAATTTTATAACCCTCATTCAGCTTTTTATAAATTTTGGAAAACTGCATTTCAAAAATACTTATGGTTAAATCTTTATTGATTACAAACGATTTGGCAGAATAATTTGCATCTTCTGGAACTTCTCCGTCTGCTTCAGTTGCAATAAGCTGCTTCGAAATCAGTTCTTGATCTTTTACATTTAGAATCAAATGATTTAGAAAATAATCCTCTTTTTCATCTCGAATATTTACAAGATACGTCTGAAATGGCAATCCTCCATTATCTATTCTATATACAACATTAGGATTGTTTTTATTGATTTTTGCATGAATAATATTCGTTATTGATTTTAATTCGTTTCCTTTTACTCGCGGATACTTTTCATTGCATTTTGCATTTTCTTCCAAATAACATTCTTCCATATATTTATAATAATCAAAAGGCAACGCTAATAAAGATTCTTTCTCCAAAAGATTTTTATTACTGATTAATTCACAGACAATAGTTCCATTTTTACTTGAAATAGTCACGGTATTATTTTCGTATTTAGCCGTAATTATCGATTCTTCATTATTTTCTTTTTTGCTATACTCAGTTCGTTTTATAGTTTTAATTACCCTGTTTTGATTATCGTATTCATTAACAATGCTTTCAGTACGATTGTAGTTTTCTCCCACAAAATATTTTTTCTCGTGGAATAAGACAAAACTTTTCGGATTGTAAACCGTTTTTATTTCTTTTCGAACGTTGTAACTTCCAAATTCTAAATAAGTTTCAATCATCGCATTGTTTTTATACGCATATTTTGCATTGTCTTTTTTAGCATAAGAAGCTGTATCCTCTTTCTGAATTTTTTCCCAATCTTTCTTATACTGGAAAAATGTATTCAAATTGGTTTTCTTATAAACAGAACCTTCAATATTTTCGATTAGACTGTCTTTATCTTTAAAATTCAAAAACTTATTGGTTCTAAAAACTTCATACGCTTCTGTAGAAAGTTTTTCTTTTTTTGAAAGAGAATAAATCTGAGATTCCTGCGAAATACATCTAACCGCAGACGATAAAAACATAAAAAAGATTAATATAACACGCATATTTTTTTTTTGAAATATTTACTTGAATATAATTTACTATTCAAATTAAAGAATTAATTCTCATATGAATATTCATACACTTCGCTTAAATTATTATCAGAATTGTAATTGTATATCATTTTAGCACAGCCATTAGAATCATTTAATGATATAGTTTTCGATAAAATCTTATCTTTTTCCTTCGATATAAAAATGTCTTTGTTACCCTCTGAATATCGCATGTTCTCAGAAAGTAATGTATTGTCCATTATGTTGTAAATTTTCATTTTAGAATTCAAAACTTCCTGTTCGTTTTTATATTCATAAACCAGTCTCTGCGTTGCATTGACTTCTTTTGCAATTCTTCCCAAATCATCATATTCACAAAAACTGATCGCAACCACATCTCCGCTCCCATTTACTGTTTCAATCTTTGCACACTGAAATTTGTCATTCAAATGAAACACTTTGGCAATCATCACATTTTTTTCATCAACAGAAATGATGCTGAACTGTTTTTTGCCATATTTAAAAACGTCCTTAGATTTTTCTCCCTTTTCATTTCTTCGCACTATACTGTCAATCAAATGATATGAATTTCTATAATACAGATCGTCGGAATACAAAACGCCATTAATAATGGTCGAGTATTGTTTAATTTGTCCGTTTTTATCATACAGCGTTTCTAACTGCATAAAACTTTTTGCAGTTTTGGAACTGTCTTTATACGCTTTTGCTGTTACCTTTCCTGCAGAACAGCTCAAAAAAACATTGGGCTTTGGATAATAAGAAACATTTGAATTTTGCATCAAATTATCAGCATAGTTCTGATCCACTTTAAATTTTGATTTTAATTCTTTTTCTGATTCTTTCTGCCTTTCCGCGATTTCTGCTTTTCGCAATTTGCTATAATACACTTTGTCATTAAAGGGAACTTTAAAATACGATTCGTAGGTTTCAATATACTTATCCGGATTGGTTACAAGAATCGGCTTATCGACACCATTGGACAATATCATTCCCGATTTTAGCTTGTAATCTTGGTTATTGAAATAATAGTAGCCATAATTCCTAAACTCGATTACGCAATCTTCCTTGACATGAAACACATGCACATCCTGAATGGTGTCAAAAGCTTCAGCAAATCGTTGATAGATATTTAAATGCTTTTCTAAACCACTTCCCTGATTGTGGTCGAAGAATACCAAACTCACATCGTTTTTATGGTTAATTTCATAAAGCATTGCCTCGGGTTCGGGATTATCAGTTAGTATTTTTTTAGAACATGCGGTCAATAAAAGTAAACAGAGCACCGCGCCGATTAAATTGCTTTTAGCTTTCAAATTCTTATTGTTTATCTTTTTTAAGACAAATTTGAAAAATATAAGCATACGGATTTGAACTGATATAAATCCGTATGCTGTAATTGAATATTTGTAAAGGTTTTTTATAAATCCGTACGGGCGTCTTTAGTTTTTAAGAGGAAGTGTCAGTAAAACTATAGTTCCGTTGTCATTGGAAGTAATTTCTATATTGGTTTTGATTTTGTTTTCTCTAGCCAAAATCTCCAAACGTTCTCGGGCTATAGTCCCCGATAAAGACTGATGATCGGAATCAGCATTCGATTTATCCTGATAACCTTTTCCGTTATCTGTAATTTTCACCACGATCTGATTTTCTTCCACGGCGATTTCCAGTGTTATCAATCCTTTATCAGAAAGACTTCCTATTCCATGAATAATAGCGTTTTCGACAAAGGGCTGAATCAGCATTGGAGGTATCAATAAAGCAGAAGTATCCGTATCGGGTACGATTATGTTGTAGGCAAACGTATATTCAAAGCGCATCTGCTGCAAACTCAGATAGTTTTCTATTGCTTCGATTTCTTGGTCGAGAGGCACATAATTTTTACGGCTTAATTCTAAACTGCTTCTCAACAATCGGCTAAACTGACTTAAATATTTTATAGATTTTTCTTTTTCGTCAAATCTGATAAAACTTTGCAGGGCAGACAAAGTATTAAAAATAAAATGTGGTTCCATTTGCGTTCTCAGCAATTGCTGCTGCAATAAAATTTTCTCTTTTTCTTGTTTTTGCCTTTTCTGTCTTTGGAAAAAATAAAGCAAAAATATCCACGAAATGGCCAATAATGATAATAACCCCACAATAAGCAACAGTAATTGATTTCGTTCAAGACGATTCTCAGTATTATCAATCGCCTTATTTAATCCATGAATAGACCTGTCTTTGGCCTGAAGTTCATATATCGTAGCCATTTCTTCTGTAGCCTGAATACCCGAATTCCTGAGAATGTTATCTTTAAGTGCCAATATCTCATCTGCTTCTTCTAGAGCTTTTTCTTTATTTCCTTTCGCAAAATAATAATGCATTTTGGCTTTTTTGTTCAGACATTTTTCATAATAAGACAACAGCTGCAAATGCTGCCTTTCAATCTTATCAGCTTGTTTAATTAAGTTTTCTGCCTCAGGAAAACGTTTGGTATGAACATATAGATCGATTAGGTTGGCAATAGTGGTGTAAAGATTTTTAATCATGACAGGACTTTCAGGACTTGCCAATAGACCTTCTTCATCATATCCTTTAACCAAATTGTAATGATGTATCGCCTTATCGTACTGATTGTTTAACAAATAATAATGTGCCATATGCTCATTAGTAAATCTAACCTGCATCGGCTCATTTGTTTTTGATGAAATCTGTTTGAGTTTTTTAATGTAAAAAAGAAGCGAATCTGGCTTATAAATATTGCTTTCTTCACAGGCGGTAAACAATTGCGAATAAGCCCTAAAATTATATTTGTAATTATCCTCAGGCAATCCTTTTAAAATTTTTAAGGCCAGCTGATTCTGTTCGATTGATTTTTGATATTGGCTGATTTTATTATTATCCTGAGCTGCATTTAGCAAACAGATAACTTTTGCCATTGGTTTGCACTTTAGCGAATCGTCATTCATAATGATTGCCGCAGATTTATTGAAATAATAAACCGACTGATAAAACTTTCCTTCAAGTTCTGAAATTAAACCCGCTCCATTATAAATGGTAAATTTTAGGGCGTTGAATTCTTTTTCTTTTTCTACCAAACCTAAAGCAAAATTGATATGCTGTTTGGCACTGTCAATGTCTTTTTTTACTAGGTTTTTTGCCAGATTGTAATGTATGAATGCTAAAGCCGAACCTGTTTTTGAGAAATCTTTTTCTTTGAGTTTGCCTGACCAGAAAGCCAGTTTATCTGCTTCTGGATTTTGATCTAAACTATCGCTGATTACCTGCAATGATTCCAGCATTTTTTCTGGATGAATCGACACTTTTTCAGATTTATGCTGACAAGAAATAACAGTCAGCAGCAAAAAAAGTAATGTTTTTTTCATTATCTCAAAGGATTTAAATGATTTATCACAAACTCTTTTCTGCGAGTCGCTACAGGAATTTCGGAGTTATTTTTCATGACAAGGATGCCTGTTTTCATATACTTATCTATAAAATCTTTGTTGACAATATAAGACTGATGGGTTTTTATGAAAAAGTCCTCAGGAAGAATATCTTCGTAATATTTTAAGGGTTTAGAAGCCGTTACTACTTTCTTGTTTTCCAAATGAATTTGAGTATAAGATCCTTCGCCAGACAAATGTACAATGTCATTGAGACGAACAATTTGCATACAGTCTAAAGATGTGATGCAAATTCTGGAACTCATATCGATCGTTCTTGAACTATATTCCTTCACAAGATTAATCTGATTCAAATAATCGGTCTGTTTTACCTTTTTGATTTTTTGTATCGCTGCTACAAATTCATCATTATCTATAGGCTTTAAAAGATAGTCCAACGCACCATACTTAATGGCTTTTATTGCAAAATGATTGTAAGCGGTAATAAAAATAATATGAAAAGAAGTCACTTCTATTTGATTCAAAATATCGAAAGCCGTACCATCTGTAAGCTGAATATCCATCAAAATCAAATCGATTTCTGTATTTTTTAAGATTTGTACTGATTCGTTTACCGAACCTGCCATCGCTTCAAGTTTTAGAGAATCTTCTTGCGAGACTAACCATTGCAACTCTTTTCTAATTGCTGGTTCGTCTTCTATTATTAAGGTTCGTATTTTGTTCATATTTAGGAAATAACAGTTTTACAAATTGAAATTTTAAGCCAGATAAAAAAAGCTCTTGGAAACTGTCTCTTTATAAAGATCAAAATTTGCAGTACGAATATATAATTTTTTATTTCAATGTTTTAAATGCTATACTTTCGATATATTTTTTTATTTCTCTGTAAATGGTTTTTGCTTAAGTCCAAGCAAACACAAAAAGTAATTTGAGTGCACATTTAAAAAAGAACATTGCAAATCTCCTCAGAATTTCAACGAATTTATATTAGCTGAAATCAGTAAATCTTTTATTTTCATTTTTGTACTATCCGTTTACTATTTTATTTAAGAATCATGATTTATAAAAAATTTATTCTTCTCTCGAGCTTTTTTCTTTTTGTACATGTTTTACAAAAACAGCAATCTTTGGTTTCATATTCCGATGCCAATCAGGAAATTGCTGGAATTTATGTTTTGACATCTTGCGAAAATTCTAGGTTTAAAATTAAAATCGAAAAGAAAGCTGGAGAATATTCATTTTTAATTTTCGATAGGAATAAAATCATTTCAAAAGGTAAGGTTGGAAAACATAATGAAGATGATACTCTTTATTTGAACTTTGGAAAAATTGACGGCATATATGATACCGACACAATACAAATTCAGAATTACGGAAATGCAATGAACGAATATGTGCATTTTACGCAATGCGGTGAAAAGTATCTCACATTTATAAAATCCAAATAATAATCTCCAATGATAAAGTTTTTTACATATATTTTTTTAATATTCATCTTTTTATCTGGCAGTTCGTCAATTGAAAAGAATAAAAACTTAGAAATTAAAATCAATTGGCAGAAAAACCTATCAGGCGATTTTTCATTTGCAAAAAATTGGGAATATCCAGAAGGAGTTTATCGAAATGATTTTGGGCAATTAAGCTGTGACGGACTTTGTCCGACGGAAACAGAGAGGATGAAAGATGAGAATGGAAAAATTTATAAAGATTCTTTGGCAAAATTCTATCAGCTTGTAGATACCACTCACCTATTTCATTCGATTAAATCTAAAACAAACAGTTATGAATGGGCAGGTGCAAATTTTATAAGCTTTAAAAGAATCAGTAGAGATACAATTTATTGTTTTACCAATAAAAATATCGCAACTCATAGCAGTTTGATTCTGAAAATAACAAAGGATAAATGTATTCCTGAAATCGAGTTAAATAGCATTTCGGGTCCAATAGGAAAGCAAATATATGCTTGCAAAAAAGGTATTATTACAATTGACAGGGATTTATGGCATAATGGAATTCTAAAAGCAAAATTTGACTTTATTTTTGAACATCCCGAAAACCCAGATAAACCGCTGTTTTGGAAAGGCAAAATCTATTCGCAAATTAATCAGAATGAAAAATAACATTTATTATATTTAAAAATCCAAATCATTTATACATGAGAAACAATCCATTCCTAACCATTATTTTATTGTTCTGCATAGAAATCGTGCTGTATTATTATATGGATTATATAAATTTAATATCAAACTCTTCTGCCTATAGGGGCGCACTTATGCCATTATTCTGCTTTACAGTTCCTGCAATTTCAGTTTTAATTTCGATATTTTTCACCAATATTCCGTATAAAAAAGAATTCAAATACTTTTCTATATTTCTAGTAATTGTTTCAATTATGGTATTTGCAGTGTTATCATATTTAGGAGCTTTAGCAAAAGCATATCAACATTAATAGAACGACCATGAATAATACAAAACTCGATTATATCAACATTTTCTTGGCTGTAATTCTGGTTGCCGTAATCGCCCTTTATTTTGCCACCAGATTTAAAAATAAAGAGCAAGACAAAATGTTTTGGAATGCTGAAATTCATAGCAGTTTAGAAAATCCAACAGCAGAAAATTCAAATATCATTCAAATTATAGATGCCACTTTTTATAATACTTTCAACGATTCTAAAAGTGAAATCGATTCTGAATCAAAACGAGTAACCAGCGCTAAAAGTGAGAATTCTATTTTTTTCAAAATCTGGCAGGAAGAGCTTTTACCCGATTCTCTTAAACTAAAATATTTCTCTGTAGACGAACGCAAATTTTATCAGCTTCAAACTCTGGTTCCTTATAAAAAAATGAAAAATTTGGTTACCGAAAAAGATGTGGTACCTATTTTAATTTTAGAAATACTGCCTAAAGGCAAAATCCTTTTAAAAATAATTCCTAAAGAAAATACAGAACCTCAGCTTTTGGAAACATTTATGGCTAAAGAAATCGCGGGAAAGTTGGATCTGCTAGTTTATGAAGAATCTTTAGGCGAAAAATACAATCGTTTTGAAAGCATTGAAAATATAACCGATTATGCTGATTTACTTCAAAATCAGTACAAATGGTCTTCAAAAGTTGAAATGGAAGAACAAGATGTGTTGGCAAGTTTTTATGCATATTCATTTAAAGACGACCGAATAGAACTTTCAGAAGATGCTGATGCTGCTGCAATTCGCAGCATTCCTAAAATATTTTATATCTATTGGGAGGATAAAAAGAAAAAGAAATATAATATTCAATATGAATTGTCTCCTATTGAAGTTTTAAGCGCTTTTAGAAAATTAAATGAAGGCGTATCTTCAAGCGATATAAAATTCATTTTTAAGGTATATAAAAACGCTTACGCCGAATGTGAAATGTCTAAAAATGGCATCATCATTCCGTTAAAAGATTTATATCCTTATAAACCCTAAAACTTTATTCAAAAGCTTCTTTTTAAACTAATTGGGTTTCCTAAACGTATTTTAAGCAAATCAACACCAACTGCACTTTTTAAACTTCCGTTTTTGCAGTAAACATCTTATTCTCATTTTTTTAATATTTTTTTTACAGAAAATATTTTTTATGGCTAAAAAAACCATGAAAATATATTTTCAGGACTTTATTGCACCCAAAAATGTATTTTATTTCTCCTTCTAAAAATCATTATTAGTCAATTTTGCACTCGAAGTTACTGAAGACCTCCACTTGACAGGTGTCATAAGCAATTTCCAAAACTAACTATTCAATTAACCAAATTACCAACCAAAATGACAAATTTTATCAGGATTAAAATGGGTCCTAATGGGGTATCTGGATTTAGTTTGAAAACAAAATTGATGCTATTCTGCATTTTGTTTTCTCTATCGCAAGTCCACGGATATACCCTTAGTTCTAAAGGTGCGGCGAAATCGCAAAATGTTCAACAACAAAAAAACATCACTGGACAGGTCAATGATGAAAATGGTATGCCACTTCCAGGTGTTACCATTTTGGAAAAAGGAAGTAAAAATGCTGCCCTAACAGATTTTGACGGAAAATTTTCTTTAAAAGTAGAAAATGAAAATGCTGTATTAGTATTCTCTTTTTTGGGGTATACCAATACTGAAGTTTCTGTAAAAGGAAAAACTATCGTAAATGTAAAAATGCAAAGGACAACGGCTTCGTTGGAGGAAGTTGTAGTTGTAGGATACGGTAAAATGAAGAAAAAAGATTTAACAGGAGCAGTTGTTCAAGTTTCTCCTGATAGATTAGTTAACCAAAATCCGCAGACCGTTCAGGATATCTTAAGAGGAACTCCTGGTGTGCGAGTAGGTTATGATCCTTCTGCAAAAGGAGGCGGGAATATACAAATTCGAGGGCAGACTTCTGTATATACAGCGGGTGGTCATAATTCACCTCTTATTATCTTAGACGGAATGCAGTTTTATGGTGAGCTATCAGAAATCAACCCTGACGATATTGCCCAACTTGATATTCTAAAAGATGCTTCGGCAGCATCTGTTTACGGATCGAGAGCAGCTGCAGGGGTTATTCTTATTTCAACCAAAAAAGGCAAAACAGGTAAGCCTATGGTAAGTTTTTCTACCAACACAACGATTAGCAATAAAAGTGCTTATCGCAAAGTGTATTCTCCAGAAGGCTACTTAAAATACCGTGAAGATTGGGAAACTGCTCAAACCTATGGTGTCAACACAGCAACAGGACAATACGAAGCATTTATTGCTGGAACAGTGGCTAATGGAAAACCAGGGTATTTTTCAAATCCAAATGATTTGAGTAAATGGGGCATTACTGAAGCGCAATGGTTAGCTTATCAGCCAGCCTCTCAAACAAATGGAAAAAGCAGTAAAGAAGTTTGGGGAGCACGTTTAGGATTGAATTTTGATCCATCACTAATGGCAAATTTCTTAGCTAATAAAACACATGACTGGAGCAATAGTTCTTTTAGAACAGGGATTAATCATGATAACAATTTAAGTATTTCAGGTGCAGCTGACAGAGTAAATTATTATGTTTCTTTTGGTTATTTAAAATCAGAAGGAGCTATTGTTGGGAACGATTATAAAGCCGCTCGCTCCAACATGAAAGTTGACGCTAAAGTTACAGATTGGCTTGACCTTGGAGTAAACGTTAATTTTCAAGATCGATCAGATGGAGATGTTACGCCTTCTTTAGGTACAAATGCTGGAGATAATAATATGATGAGAACCAGTCCGTTTGGAACCTTCATCGATGCAAATGGCAATTATGAGAGACAGCCTATGGGAAAAAATGTTTCTGGACAAAATTACAACTATTACTACGAGCGTCAATTTATTGATAAAGAGACAGGATATACAACATTGAATACTATTTTCAATGCTAAAGTAACTTTGCCTTTAGGTATCACCTACGCATTCAATATTGCTCCTCGTTACCAGTTTTTTCACGATCGTTATTTTAGATCAACGCAGAATCCAAACTGGCCTGCAGCTACCACAGGGGTAAATAGAAATAACTCAACAAGATTTGATTACAACTTGAATAATACCATTACATGGGATTATACGATTGCACAAAAACATCACATTATTGCCACTTTTGTTCAGGAAGCAGAAGAACGCCGTTTTTGGTCAGACGGAATGGATGCCTATAATATTCAGCCATCAGATGCATTAGGTTTTCACCTTGTTAACACAGCAACAATGGCGAATAGTGCACTTAGATCAAACGATACACATGAAACCGCAGATGCATTAATGGCGAGACTTTTCTATTCGTTTGATAATCGTTATATGCTGACAGCAACGGTACGCCGTGATGGATATTCGGCATTTGGAGCTTCAAATCCTTACGCAGTTTTCCCTTCTTTTGGTGTTGCTTGGAACTTTAAAAATGAGAAATGGTTTAACTGGGAACCTATGAGCACTGGTAAACTTCGTTTGTCTTGGGGTAAAAACGGAAATAGATCGCTTGCAGATCCGTATGTTTCTTTGGCAAACTTAGTCAATACTGGAACTATGGGCTATTTAGATGCTTCTGGAAAAGCACTTGAAATAAAGTATTTAGCACTTGACCGTATGGCAAATCCAAACTTGGAATGGGAAAAAACTACCTCAACAAATATTGGGCTTGATTTAGGATTCTTGCGTGATCGAATCACTGCTACATTAGATTTTTACAAAGCATCTACTCATGATATGATTATGAGCCAATCTTTGCCAGGTTTTACTGGATTTTCAACAATTGCTACCAACCTTGGAGAAGTTCAAAATCAAGGTTTTGAATTGAGCCTTAACACACTAAACATGAAAAAACCAAATTTTGAATGGCGTACTTCATTTGGAATATCTTACAACGAAAACAAAATTGTCTCATTATATGGAAACATGGTAGATATTAAAGATGATAATGGAAATGTAATCGGGAAAAAAGAAGGAAATGATTCTGCTAATGGATGGTTTATTGGAAGACCAATCTCCCAAATCTGGGATTATAGAGTAACTGGAATCTGGCAGAAAGATGAATGGAAAGAAGCTCAAAAATACGGACAGCGCCCTGGAGATCCAAAAGTAGCTAACAGTTATACAGCAGATGATATCGATGCGGTAGACTCAGATGGTAAACCATACAAAAAAGCAGTTTATAATGAAAAAGACAAACAGTTTTTAGGAAACTCAAATCCACCAGTACAATGGATGTTGCGTAATGATTTTAAGATTTATAAAAATTGGGATTTAGGTATTAGTATGTATGCTAATATGGGGGGCAAATCGCTGAATTCAAATTATATGAATACTTTCAACGATGCGAGTTTATATAAATTCAATTTTAACCCATACGTGAATCCATATTGGACATTAGATAACCCAACTAATGACTGGGCACGTCTTGATGCTAAAGGGCCTGCCGGAACTCCAGTTGCACCGGGAAGATTGTATGACCGTAGTTTTATTCGTCTAGATAATATTTCGCTTGCCTACACGCTTCCTAAAGATCTTATGGATAAAGTGCATATTAAGAGTATAAAAATATATGCTTCAGTTCAAAACGTAGCGACATGGGCTGCTTCTAAAGAATGGAAATATTTTGGAGATCCAGAAACAGGAGGATTGGCTACGAGACAGTTTAATTTAGGTTTTAATTTCCAACTTTAAAATTATACAACAATGAAAAAATATATAAAAAATAGCATTTCAAAGCTAGTGCCTTTTTTAGCATTGGCAGTGCTTTCTAGCTCTTGTTCAAAAGATTTTCTCGAAGCAGATCCGCTTTCGTTCTATGAACCTGAAACTACGTTCTCTACAGAAGCTGGGTTACAGGCAACTTTAGCACTTTGTGATAAGCAGTTGCGTAATAATTATATTCACTTTGGTTATTCTGGTGTTAGCGTGCCAATTGGTACCGAGTATCTTTTCTCTGATATGGCCCAATACGGAAAAACAGACACGGGTAGCAATATTGCCGATTATGCTAATACTATTGTTCCTACTGGAGATTTTAGAAGAGATGCTGGTGGAGAACATATTTATCTTGGGTTCATGTGGACAGAAGCGTATACAGGAATTAAAAATGCAAATACTGTATTAACCTATATTGATAAAGTAACAAGTTTATCAGAGGAAGTTAAACGAAAATATATTGGTCAAGCATATTTCCACAGATCTTATCGTTATCTAAATTTAGTATATCAATTTGGAGACATCCCGTTGATTACTAAAATTTTAGAAGTTCCAAAACAGAGTTATTATTCTACTAAAAAAGAAGCCATCATAGAAATGATTACAGCAGATATGGAAAAAGCTGTAGAATGGGTTCCAGAACAGGCTAAAATTGGATATGTTGGAATGGTGAGCAAAGGCGCTTGCCGTCAGCTGTTGATTAAATGTTATTTAGCATCAGGCAAATTTGCTGAAGCTGAAGCGCAAGCTAATATTTTGATTAACCAGTCAGGCTATGCATTGGTGCAAGGCAATTTAGGAATTTTTGATCCAGGAGGAAATCCTACCGCATGGCCAATTACAAGAAATGTGATTTGGGATTTACATAGACCAGAAAACAAAGTGATTAGCTCTAATACTGAGGCCATATTGGTGGCTCCAAATGGAGGTGCGCAATCGTTTTTAGCCTTTTCATCCATGAGAATTTTTGGTCCAAACTGGAATGATGCCAATTTAATTACTCCCGACGGAAAAACTGCAGCACCTCGTTTTCCGTTGACTGATAAAACAAATTATAATGCAAAGTATGATTATCAAAGAGCAATTGGACGTGGAATTGGTACAATCAGCGGTTCTTATTACTCACAACATCCAATGTGGGTTGTAAATGGTGTTGAAGATAAAATCGATCTTAGGCATAACAGTACTGTCGGTAACTGGGTAAATATGGAAGATCTTAAATATGCATCTGGAGCTGGCGGAAGCGCGACATGGGCAGGTCAAAATTTCAGAATGAGGGATGCATCTGGAAAATTGTTAGCACAAGATTCTATTCGTGACTGGTTTGATTTCCCACATTATAAAATCTTTTATCATGATGTCGTGGCCGAAGCAAATCCAGCAGCAAATGATTTTCAAGGAGCTACTGCAGGAGCAAGTGCACACATGTATATCTATCGTTTAGCCGAAACCTATTTACTGCGCGCTGAAGCACGTTTTTATCAAGGCAATGTTTCTGGAGCGGCTCAGGACGTAAATGTGGTAAGAGCTAGAGCAAAAGCTTCGCAAATGTATACTACAGTAACGATTGGTGATATCTGCGCAGAAAGAGGAAGAGAACTTTATATGGAAGAATGGAGAAATGTAGAATTAAAACGTATTTCGCACTGTTTGGCTCTAAGCGGAAAAGCAGATGAATGGGGAAATACGTATAGCAAAGATACTTGGGATAAACAATCAGGAAAAGATGCAACTGGCGGAAGCTACTGGTGGCAGCGCATTGTACATTACACGCTTTACAACAAATATCCAGCTGGAATTTCTCTTAAACCAGGCGTAAAGTTTTATTCTATGGACAAGCGTAATAATTACTGGCCAATTCCTTATAGACTTGCTATAGAGCCTAATATTAAAGGTCAGTTAAGCCAAAATTTTGGTTATGATGGTTATGATGCAGGAGTAAAAGTTTGGGATAAATGGCAAGATGCCGTTGCCGACGAAAGCAAAATTTAATTTTTATAAAAGATTAGAAGATAGAAACGAGTTAAAGTTCATTTAACTCGTTTTTATTTTAAATGAATTGTCATTTTTGCCTGCGCATTTACATTAAAATAGCATCGAAAAGCCTTTGGTATATTTTATAAACAAATCAATTGCAAGCAGAATAATTATAACTAGTACAAAAGCTATAAAGTATGTCAATCTTTGAGCTTTTTTATCAAATTCAAAAGTTTTGGGATTAATAAAACTATCAGCATAAACAGCAGGCGAAATTTTTATATGTGGGCAAAATAAAACAGCACCTTGCAGAAAATGAGCAATTAGCTGATATTTATTTTTCGGAACATAAGACAATCCATTTTCAGCTGTTGAAAAATGAATAGGAACTTTCACTCCGTTCTTAAAACCAAAAATATATCCTGGCGAATATTTTGTTCCAACTTTCCGATCAATATCGCTTACGTAATCCTCTTTGCTCTTCTCGAGTTCTTTATATAAAACACTGTAAACCGAACCATCAGCTTGTTGATGATGAAGACCATCTTGATCTACAGAAATCAAAACGACTTTTTTTTGCTTTTGATGGAGGTAATTTTTATACAGTAACCAACTGCCCCAAAGCAGCAAAGGGAAATAGATAAGATTGAAAATCATTTCTCCGTTAGACAAAGGGCTATTATGCTCCAATTGGAGAGCTAATGGAATTCCAACAAATAAAGCAATCATTGCGATGCATAAAAGTGCAAACAGCATATACATTACTACGGTAACGACAGTATTGCGCTCAGAGCACATTTTTGGAAAGTTTTCTTTGCTGTAAACCATTAAGTTTGAAATACTAAAAAAATTGAATTATGCCTAACTTCTGCTCATGAAGATAAATTTTATACTAAAAATGATAATAATTCCATTTCTGATGAAATAGAATATATTTAATCTACTTATTTTTTAGTTTTATAAACTTTATAAAATACAAAAAGAATACCCAGCCAAATTGGAATTAATTCTACAGATAACTTCATATCCGTCATCCACATGATAAATAAAATACCCAACAAAAAAATAAAACAGATGTAATTGCTTATCGGATAAAATATCGATGCAAACTTAGTTTTTGTATTTTCCCTGTCTTTTGCACGTCTAAATTGTAGATGCGTATACGATATCATAACCCAGTTAATCACTAAACAAGAAACGACCAAAGACATTAAAATGCCAAAAGCTTCTTCTGGCATTAATTTGTTTATTAAAATACAGATAGCCGCAAAACACGAAGAAATTAAAATCGCATTAATTGGCACTGAGTGTTTGTTTAGCTTCTTCAAAAATTTAGGAGCACTGCCCTGATCTGCTAAACCAAATAACATACGTGAGTTGCTGTATACACTACTATTATATACAGACAAGGCGGCAGTTAATACAATCAAATTAAGCACATTAGCAATAAGGCTTGTAAAATATATTTTGTTGCCAAACAACTCAAATTCCATTCCGTTTAAATTTTGAAAAACCATAACAAACGGACTGCTATCTGTAGTGATTTGTTTCCAAGGTGACAAAGCAAACAAAATTACCAATGCCCCAACATAAAATATAAGAATTCTATAGATAACCTGATTGGTCGCTTTTGGAATGTTTTTTTCTGGATTTTCTGCCTCAGCTGCAGTAATTCCAATTAATTCTAAACCTCCAAAGGAGAACATAATTAATGCCATTGCAGCTAATAAACCTTGAAAACTGCCATTTGAAGTTTTTTCAAAAATGCCTTTTGGAAAGAATCCCCCATCGTTATACAAATTATGAATCGTAGCCTGCTCTCCTCCTGTTCCACTTACGAGCAAGTACGTTCCAAAAAGTATCATAGCAATAATTGCAACAACTTTTATAATAGAAAACCAAAATTCGGTTTCTCCGTACACTTTTACCGAGGCAAAATTCAAAGCATTAATAACCAGAAAGAAAAATAAACTGGATGCCCACAGCGGAATTTCAGGCCACCAAAACTGCACATAAACCCCGATGGCTGTAAGTTCAGCCATACTAACTAAGATGTATAAAATCCAATAATTCCAACCTGATGCAAAACCTGCAAAAGAACCACAATATTTATAGGCAAAATAGCTAAAGCTTCCTGAAACAGGTTCTTCAACAACCATTTCACCAAGTTGTCTCATAATAAAAAAGGCTATAATTCCAGCAATAGCATATCCTAAGATAACAGATGGCCCTGCTAATACAGCCGCTGGACCAATGCCCAAAAAAAGGCCTGTTCCTATTGATCCGCCTAAAGCAATTAACTGAATGTGACGGTTAGTCAGCCCACGTTTAAGCTGATTCTCTTCTGCGTCTTCATGATTTTTTTCCACAAATTAGGTTTTAAAGGAGTTAAATGTTTTTCAGAAATCTATAAAAAGCGAAGATAGGTTAAAAAAGGAATCGTACAAAGCTATACTCAAAATTGTATCACGCCTATCAATTCTAAGAAATTTTGAAACTTCTTTTTTTTGTTTTAAGCAAACTGCAATACAGGATTCGGAAAAAGAATTAAAATCAAAAAAAAGACAGATATCAAAATATCTGTCTTCATGATTAACAATCATATTTAGCGCAAAAACAAAAGCCTTGGAAGTTCCCAAGGCTTTTGTTAAAATGTTTTTATGCTGACTATTATTTACTGAAATCGTAGCTTAGCGAAGCGCCAAGACCAAATTGAAATGTTGATGCATAATCAGTGACTGCTACTGGACCCCAGTAGTAATCCCAATAGTAATCATATCCAACAGCTGCTGACATAGACTGCAAATAGGCATGAAGATTAATCGATACCGGCGAATCGGTTTTTATTTTCACACCGCCCTTAATCTCCCAAGCAAAATAAGTTCCGTTACCGCTTTTTGGCGTTTCAAGAATTGACACCCCTAAACCTGCACCAAGAAAAGGAAGCGCTTTCTGGGAGCTTGAGCCAAAATAATACGTATAATCTGCCAGTATGTAATTGATAGCGCCTTTATCATCGCCCGCATTAACTTGGGTTCCAGGAGCAATAGCACCATTGTTTAAAGGCACTTTTGTATACAAAGGCATGTGTGTATCGAGCCTGTTATACTTCAACTCGATTGAAGCATTATCCATTATAAAATATTCCAGACCTGCTCCCCACTCAAAACCATCTTCCACCTTTCCGTAAGATGAATCGAAATCTACTCTATCGGAAAAGGTATACCCTCCATAGAGGTTAAGCAGAAATGATTGGCTGCTTTGCGCTGAAAGCACCAGTGAAAAGAAAAACAAGGTAACTAATAAATGATACTTTTTCATAATTTCTAATTTTTTAATTTGTTCATGGCTAATTTCTTTTCAAAGTTATCTTACAGAATTGATTTTCAGCTAAAATACAAGACCAAACATGTTTCAAATTATAAAATGAAACCAATTTATTGGTCATTTATAAAAAAATCACGCACAAAAAAGACCAGACATCCTAGACATCTGGTCTTGCCATTACCTCTCCATAAATCAATCTCGCTTTAAAGCCTTCAGGTTGTAATTGACCATCTAACGATCACCAAATTCCTTACGACTGTAAAAAGTATCGTCATCGGCGTCATACCCTACACTTGGATCATTATCAGGATAGTACGACCTTAGCACTGCCCTTTCATAATTTCGGTCAAATCGCTGCTGAGTATTGAAACGGCCTGTTCTTCTGAATGTGTCATATCCGATTCCACTTGCCATAACAGTCTTCGTATCTTTATTAATATTCACCGAACCAATTGGTATGATCAAATGGCTGTCTCCGTCACGGTACATAAATTCCTTTTCATTTCCATCTGCTATATTTTCATGCACCTCTCGCTGGCTGTCCTCAATTAAGGTTTTATCGGCTTTTACATCTAGATACACCACACGCTGCATATCTTTGTTCACCCATAGATTGTCAATAGTTCCTATTGTACGATTGTCCGCATCCACTATCTTCCATCCCCTGACATCAGAATAGTCAGAAGCTACTTTATAGTCGGAAAGCTCATCAAGCCTGTATAAATTTCTGTCTTTATTTTCCATGTTTTTGTTGCTTTTATAATTAATTTCCAATGGTATCCGCTGGAGTAACATTTTCGATTTCTGTTCTATTCGGATCCTGCATCTGATCGTCCCTTAAAAAGACATAATATACAATCGCACCAATCAAAAGCAGGGCTATAATCCATGGCCAGATAGGCTTCTTCTTTTCAATTTTAATTTCTGCCATAACTTTAATTTTTATTATTGATATTCATTTTTTTTAACTTCATCATAAAGTTACAAACCGCAAAAAATCATAAAGTATTTAATTTCAAGCAGATGTTATAGAATTCCCAGTAGATTGAAAAACTTTAAATTTTCTCTTTGCATTAGATGTTGATTTATAATCTAAAAAATCATTTTATAGGGTTTCTCTTAAAAAACACGTATTACTACCTGATGGCAATTTCAAACGTCATCTTACATTTGTTATGATTTAATAATCGAATATTTACAGATAATATTCCTGCTCCAAATGTTTCTAAACAAAAGCTATTGTTATATTCTTCTGAAATAAACTATTATTAAAATCCCCATTTCTATACTCCTATCCTATTGAAATGCTGCTATAAAAGGCATGAATATTCAATAGCATCAAAAAACTCTGCGCCAAAACATCTGTATGTAAGATTTCCAGTTCAGCTACTGGTGAATTCCATGTGGATTTATTTCATTTTTTAAGTTAGAAAAATCAAAAAACAAATCAATTCTTCAGCTACTATGAAAAACACGGTAAATTTCTTTTTAAATGGGAAACCCACGATTATAGAAAATCCTTCTCCCGATTTACTTTTAATTGATTATTTAAGATCTCCCGAAGTAGCGCTCTGCGGACCAAAGAAACCATGTGGACAAGGGGGCTGTGGCGGATGTACAGTTATCTTGTCAGAATGGGATAATCAGGAAAAGAAACCCAACCATCTGGCAATAAACTCCTGCCTTAGGCCAGTATGTTCTATAGGAGGACTTTCTATTACCACTATCGAAGGAACAGGTGCAGCCCGTAAGCCCGATCCAGAGCATTTTGTCCAAAAAACCAGCTCAACACGCATGCCTGCTCCGTTAGGCGAAGATTATTCTCCTGTATTAGAAGAGGCTGAAAAACAAGCTGAAGAAAAACATCTTGCTGTTCTAAAAAAAGTTGCCCGAGCCACTAAAGATGGATCCAGTGCTGCTGACATAAAACTTATAAAGAATATTTCTGATTTTCCATCTGAAGAGACGCATACAGGAATAAACCCAGTCGCATATCAATTGGCGCTTAATAACGGCAGCCAATGTGGTTATTGCAGCGTAGGATTTGTGATGAATATGTCAGAATTCATAATCAATAACAAAAAAGCAACCAAAAAAGAAATCGAACAAGCCTTTGACGGTAATTTATGCCGATGCACAGGATATCGATCAATCCTTACGGGAATGAAAACTTTTGCTTCTGATTGGAGTAAGGATGATGAGGAAAAGAGGATGCCCTGCATGCTTGATCCTGTGGGTAAAGCTCAATTACCAGGCAAATTAGAAATACCTTTCCCAAAAGAAGCCCAAAATTCGGCTATAGGCGTTTCAACCAATCGATGGGCTGCTCCGACTACACTACAGGAACTCGCAGAAATTTTAAAAGAAAACCACGACGTTAGATTGGTACATGCAAATACCTCTTACGGAATTTATAAAAACGAGTATCTGCCAAGTACTTTTTACGCTGATATTCGCTTCATTCCCGAATTAAACGAGAGAAATAAAATAACTGAAGATCACATTCTGCTATCAGCCAGCACCACTTATAGCAGCTTTATTGAAATACTTTCTAAGTACATTGAAACTGGGCAAGACATTAAAAAGAAATCCCAATCGGATGTTACAGCACTTGAAGCATTAGACTATATGGCTCGCAGAACCGCTGGGCGAATAGTACGTAATGCTGCCACAATTGGCGGAAACACGATGCTAGTTCTAAAACATATTCCAAAAGGCACAGGCGAACCATTTCCGTCAGACCTTTTCACTGTCTTGTTTGCTTTAAATGTAAAAATCAGCTATTTCCAATTAGAGAAAAATGGCCAATTTAAAGCGTATGCAAAAACGGCAGAAGAACTTTTAGAAGCAATAAAAACAGATTCAAAACTTGCTGATACTATTGTTCTTAGCTCATATGAAATTTCGTTAAAAGACTCTAATGCTATTGTATTTGCTCAAAAAGTAGCACTTCGTGAAGTAAACGCTCACAGTATTGTCAATGCTACGACCAGCTTCAAAATTAGCGATCAGTATATTACGGAGTCGGCAGTAATTGCACTTGGAGGTATTGCTCCTTATCCGTGGAGAGCAACAGAGACTGAAAAAGCGATGATAAATATAAAGCTAGAGCTTAAAGACGCTGCTACACTTTCAGCAATTCTGGCAAAAGAAGTGCGAAAAGAACTAGATCTTCAGGACGAACGCATGAAAGAAGTTCCGAATGAAGATTTCACGAAAGAATACCGAACACAATTGGCCGTATCCTTTTTTTACAAATCAATCATTAACGCTTTAATTGCTAAAGGAGCTAAAATCCCAGAAAACCTGATTTCTTCGGCAGAAAACAAATGGAACAAATGGCCTGCAAGTGATGGCGTTCAAAAATATAAAACACAAGATTACAAAGCGCCAGTGGCACAGCCTTATATCAAAGTTACGGCCATGTACCAAACTTCAGGACAGATTCATTACACACATGAGCTTCCTGTGCCTCCACAAACATTAAACGGAGCATTTGTGCAAAGCCGAAAAGCCCTGATGAATTATTCTTTCGCAGTGAATGGCAAAAAAGTCGAAATTGAAGAATTACGAGTACATCTTAAAAAGGAATTTCCTGCTTTTAGCGATATTATTACTCATGAAAACGTTAAAAACGGAGGCCGTAATTATCAGGGAATGGGAAATGACCAGCCGCTTTTTGCAGAAGAATTAGTGAGTTATGTTGGTCAATCTATTGCTATGGTACTTGCCTCAAACGAACAGGAAGCAATCAGAATTGCCACAGAGGTTTCTGAAAAATATGTTCAATATACAAAACCTGGAACTCCTTGGACAGGAAAATGGAGTGAACCTATATTCGATTTTCTTGAAGCGATAAAAAAAGAAAGCATCTTTCCCGATGCGCCTACTTCAACCCCGTTTATATCACATATCTGGAAGATAACGCGACCAGGAAGCCAGTTTGATTGGGTGAAAGAACATCCCACTAAAATTGAAACTCTAATACGTGAACAATCCATAACCAAAAGAAAAGAGAATGTAGACAATATCCCGTGTACAGTGGTTACTTCTTCACAGCTTTGTGGTGGACAAGCTCATTTTTATATGGAACCGCAAGCCTGTATTGCAACTCCTGTAGACGAAGGCCGAATAAAAGTGCAGCCATCTGTACAAAGTCCAGGCGGAATGCATGATACGGTTGCCTCGGCATTAGCCATGTACCATCACCAAGTAGAAATAAATGTTCCGCCCGTTGGAGGAGGATTTGGAGGAAAAACCGAACAAACGCGCTTTGTGGCTGGACCTGCTGCGGTTGCTGCGAAAGCGGTGAAAAAGCCTGTCAGAATAGCCATGCCACGTGACGAAGATACTGCCATGATCGGGAAACGCCATGCATATTATGGTGAATACGAAATTGCCGTAGATACTGGTGAATATAAACCTGAAAACAAAGGAATTCTTCATGGTTTCCAGCTTAAAATGTGGGGAGATGGCGGTGCTTTCTATGACTGTTCCTTCATCGTATCCAATTGCATCCAACTGCGCACAGATAATGCTTATAAAATTAAAAATTTCGAAAGCCAGATTGATGTATGCAGAACCAATACCGCTCCTAGCACAGCGATGCGTGCCTTTGGAGATGTACAAGGAAAAAATATTGTAGAAAATGCTATTGATGATGCCGCTGTTTCTATTGGCATGAGACCTGAAGATCTGCGTGAAAAAAATCTTTACGACCGTGGTGATGTGACTCCATTTGGTCAGGCGCTTACTTACTGCTATATGAAACAGGTATGGGCATACGCTAAAGAAGTTTCAAATTTTGAAGCTAAATATGCAGATGTCCAAAAATTCAATAAAGAAAACAAATGGTTTAAAAGAGGTATTTCTATGATTCCTGTAAAATATGGGTCAGGATATAATCTGCTTATGCTGGAACAATCAGCTGCTATTGTGGCCATTAATCCAGCCGACGGAACCGTAGTAATCCATCAGGGAGGTGTTGAAATTGGACAAGGCTTAGTTACTCAAGCACAGCAGGTAGCTTCCTATGTCTTAGGAATTCCGATGGAGATGATTTTTATTGACAATGTAAATACAAGCATCACTCCGAATCCAACAAGTACGGGAGGTTCTACAGGAACTCCTTATTCATGCGAAGCCGTAAAACAAACCTGCGAGGAAATGCGATCTAGGCTTATGGAATTTGGCTATCAGATGCTAAATGAAAATGGCGAAGAATGGTGCAAAAATAAAAATATAGATTTTTGGAATTACGGCGCAGGTGAAAATAAAGGCTGGGCCAAAAAAATTGACCCAAAACAGGGAAATAAATCTATGATATGGCAAAACCTAATCAGTTTGGCCGCCTCTCAAAGGGTAAATCTTATTGCTACTTTTAATGCTAAAATAAAAGGTGGCGAAATACAGATTCCAGCCATGACATTTAAAACTGAAAAAGACCAGCCGAATATTCCAGGCATAGAACGTATAAAAGATGCTTCGCTTGGCGGCGGTGTTGATTCCTTTGTGGGCTTCACCTATTCTGTTGCCTGTTCTGTTACCGAAGTAGATATCCTCACAGGAGAAGTAAAAATCATAAGCTCTGATATTATTTATGATATGGGATGGAGTATGAATCCTGCTATTGACATAGGCCAGATTGAAGGCGCTTTTGTTCAGGGAATCGGATATTTATTAACTGAAAAATTAGTATCAGAAACAGACGGTCCAGACATCGGAAGATTAAATTCAACCAATACATGGCGTTACAAAATTCCTGCTATAACTACAATTCCGTTAGAAATGAACACCTATCTTTTTCCAAGGGATGAAAAATCTGTTCAAAGCATACCTGAAGATCCTAACCAGATATTTTCTGCCAAAGAGGTCGGTGAACCTCCTTTAGTGCTAGCCAACAGTGTCTTCTTTGCCATAAAAGATGCCATAAGAGCCTCAAGAGTAGAGCGTGGATTATCTCCACTATTTCGACTAGATGCTCCTGCTACTGTACAGGAAGTGCGTAGGGCTTGTGAGATTACTGAAAACAATTTAGCCAATACATAAACTATTAACCCAATCTTCAATTTATGAAACAATTAAGACCGCTTATTATAGCAATTTCGATTTTGTTTGCTTCCTGCGACAAAAAACGTGAAGAACCTGTTGCAGAAAAAAAGAATCTAGCCCTCGCTGCACTGGAACAGAAAAATTATGAAGAAGATGGTTTTCCCGACTTCGGTTACATGGTAAGCCCTCAAGAATATCGAGAAAAATATTCTGACCAGCCTATTTTTCGTCTAAAAACAGATTTCCCAACTGAATTGCCAGAGGAAATGCCTAAATTTCTGGATATTGATTTTAAGAAAGAACCTTTAAAATATATAGAAGCTGTACGTGACTATGGTTTTGAGGGAAATACAGAGGAATGGGATCCATACAAAAACAAAGTACGCAACTGGTACCATATTCCATGGCTTCATCCAAGTGTTGAAGGACCAAATGCTTACCCGCCAAACGGAGGTACAGAAGGTTTTCATGGTTTAATTAAAGAAGCGCCTCTGGGACCTCTACAGTTAGGACCAGGACTCAAAGGAATTGAGGGAGACTACTCGGTTTACGCCATTACCTTGATCAATGATAAAGCAGGTTATGCTATGGGTAAAATGTGGAAATCTCCTCAAAATCCTAATATAAAAGTATTGGATAAACGTTATGACAATGGCGGTTTCCCAACAGGGACTGTTTTTATCAAACTGCTTTTTACCGATGCTCCAAAAGGTACAGATTTCGTAGATTATCTTGTAAATCCGCTTACTTGGAAAGCTTATATAACAGAAAATTTCTGGAAATCAGACAAAAGAGTAGTTTCTGATGTGCACCTTCTGCAAATGGATATTTCTGTGCGTGATCCTAGAGCAGACAGAAGTCCTAGCAATCCTCAAGGAACTGGATGGGTATTTGGAACTTTCTGCTACAATGGTAAGCTAAACAAGAAAAACAAATTGATGAATCTTGTGCCTGTTGGGCTTACATGGGGGAATGATCCCGAAAACAAGATTAACAAAACATCTCCTTATCCGCCAATTAAGACTGAAGTAAACAAGGATTTGAAAGAAACGGTAATTTTCGAAAGTCCAAATCTGCCTCCTCAGCATCTTGGATGGAACGGCAGATTAGACGGTCCTGCTGATCTTAATACAGTTTCATGCATGTCATGCCATAATGCAGCTCAATATCCTGCAGTGACATCTCTTGTTCCGCCTAATGCTGCTCCAGACGGAGGCGTAAACCCACCTGTTGGAGGAGGAGGTAAAGTATGGATGGAGTGGTTTCAGAATATAGAATGCGGAACTTCTATGGACCCGAATGTATATTCAACCGATTTCTCGTTCCAAGTCGCTATAGCCTTAGAAAATTTCTTTACTGCTAAGGCTGCTTCAGAAAACGGTAAATTTGCATCACAATACAAAGCTGTTCATGTGCCTATACGCCGTGGAGATATTGCACCTAACAAATAATTTCACACTCAAAATTAAATCTTACCTGTCCTATTTTATGGCAGGTAAGATTTAATAACAGCGTACATTCACTTAAAATATTTTCCCGTTATTTGGCTGTGCTGATTTAGTGTCTCAAATGAAATCCTATAAATTTTAAAAGTTCATCTTTACAACAATAACATTTATTCTATAGATCAAAAAAAAAACATTTGACAGGCTCATAAACATAATCAAACTATTTAATTATACCGACCGGGTTAAAAATTAATCTTTATATTTGATAATTAAATTAATAGAATGAGCGAAGAGACAAAAGCATATGCCTTAATAACTGGTGCAAGCAAAGGAATTGGAAAATCTATTGCTTACGAGTTGGCCAAACAGGGCTATCCGTTACTGCTTGTTGCAAGAAGTGGTGAGGAATTAAAGACGCTATCTGATGATCTTCATGCAAAATACGGCACTATTGCTCCTATCTTTCCTATTGATCTTTCAATAAAAGAGGCATCCCTGAAAGTAGTTGATTGGGTAAAAATGAATAATTATCCCGTTGGCATTTTAGTTAACAACGCTGGTTATGGTGTATGGGGCGATTTTAGCCATTCTCCTCTCAGCAATCAGCTTGGCATGATGCAGCTTAACATGAATGCAGTGGTAGAATTGTCGCATTTATTGATGCCTATTCTTTCAAAAGAAAAACAAGCCTACATTTTAAACATATGCAGTACGGCTGCGTATCAAGCTGTACCGACACTTGCAATTTATTCAGCCACAAAAGCATTTATCTTGTCCTTTACTCGTGCTCTTCGTTTCGAACTTGCCAAAACTTCAATATCAGTAACCTGTTTCAGTCCAGGTCCTGTCGATACAGGCTTTGCTGCAAGAGCGGGTTTAAGCGCTTTAAACAAAATGGCTGAAAAGTTTAATATGCAACCTGATAAAGTGGCAAAAATGGCAGTAAAAGCCATGTTCGGAAAAAAATCAGAAGTTATTCCTGGTTTTACAAATATCATTTCTGTTTATGCTAACCGTATACTACCGAAGGCATTTATCGAAAAAACAGCAGCTGGGATTTATAAAATTTAATTTTTTCAAAAAAAAATTAAAAAAAATTCATTGTAAAAGAAAAATTATATTATCTTCGCATTAAATCTCTACTAATTCGATAGAATATGTCTAGTAAAAGAAATATGTTTAATTTTCCTAAAAGCCAAATGCACGCAAACATGCGAATGTGTTGCTGTTGCTGTTGTAGCTGTTGCTAAACTTTTAGATAAAATTTCAAACACTATTTTTCATTTATTAAATATATTTATCATGGTCTCTTCATATAAAACATTTACCCTAGCTAATCAATTAACTGCTGAACAAATCAACTTTTTTAACCAATATGGTTTTATCCATTTCAAAAATTTTATAACCCCAGAAACCGTTTCATCAATCATTGATGCTTCAAAAGAAGTAGAACAAAAATGGATTGACAATGATCTTCAAAAAGTAAACGGCGTTCCAATTAAATATGGTAAAGATTTAGACGGCTCTCCTATTGTGCAGCGCTTTGCCTTTATCAATCAGCACCATCAAACATTAAGCGGCCTTCTACTTGATCCAAGATTTAATAGCTTGTTGCAATTGGCAGGCGATGGCGCAAGATTAGGCACTGAAGAAAAAGATGGAATGGTTTTCAATCATTATATCAATGGACCTGAAAGCAAGTTTACTAAGATGGGCTGGCATACAGATGGCTTGAGGGATATTTTTTATGGTACAAAATTAAATCCCATGTTAAATGTGGGCATTCATTTAAGCTCTTTAAAACCTGAAAACGGCGGTCTTAAAATCATTCCAGGTACGCACAAACAGAGTATTTACCAAATGCTTTTTCGCAAGAAATACTTTTTAGACCATAAAGAAGATCCAGACGAAGTTTCAATAATTCCAGAAGCTGGAGATTTAACCATCCATGACGGGCGCTTGTGGCACAGAGTCGCGGAATCATCTATCCGCGGCGAAGAAAGCAGAAGAAGAGTTATTTATATTCCCATTATAGCAGGAAAATATGCTCCTAAAAATGAGAACAGCCCAACGGTTTTCTATCAACGTTTTGCGGGAATTGTTAAGTAATATGCTGTTTGTTATTGCATTTAGTTATCTGGTCAGATCAGGTAAACTAAAAAGAACCTCCGATTTTTTAAAAAATGTCCAAAGAAAGATAAAAGTAAAAATTATAAAACTGGAATTGGGTATACTGTCAGGCTTACTAATATTGGGTTATTAATGGGAAAGGAAACGCAGCATGAAGCGAGTAATGCTATTGTGCAAAAAACATTTTCAGACCGCAAACGGACTAATATCTTAAAAAGAGCGGAGCAGCTGACCATTGTATTTTTGCTTCCGAAGGTGCCAAGATTCATTTCACCTAACCTGCTCACTTTAATTGGTGCGCTTGGTTCTGGGTTAGTCTTTTTAGCTTTTGTTTTGGGTGCTTATTCAACAGATCAATATCTACTTTTGGGCATTATCGGACTTGCTATAAATTGGTTAGGAGATTCTTTAGATGGAAGATTGGCATATTACAGAAATATTCCGCGCCGCTGGTATGGTTTTGCGCTCGATATCATCGTCGATTGGATTGGTATCGTGCTTATAGGCTTTGGCTACTACATCTATGCTGAAAACGGTACGCAAATCATAGCTTTTGCTTTTGTTGCATTGTATGGCTGGTCTATGATCATCAGCCAGCTACGCTACAAAATCACAAACCAATACAGCATAGATTCCGGTCTTGTCGGTCCAACAGAACTCAGGTTTATTATTGCTCTAATTTTAATTGCAGAAGTCTTTGCTCATGGATCAATTGCTTACTTGGCTGGCTTTATTACCATTATTTTATTTGTAATCAATACCATAGACAGCTTTAAACTTTTAAAGCTGGGCGATTTAAAAGACAGAAGCCAAGACTGAGATGTTTAAGAAAAAATCAATTTTCACTTTTCTACGGGCGCAAGTTGCGGCATTTTTAGGCGGCCTTACGGATTATGGCTTAATGATTTTATTGACCGAAATATTTAAGCTGCATTTCACCTTCTCTATTTTAATTTCAGGAAGCGTTGGCGCAATTATCAATTTCAGCATCAATAGATTTTGGGTGTTTAAAAATCACTCTGGCTATAGCAGCTGTATCAATAACCAGCTTTTCAAATTTGCGCTGGTTGTATTGGGTAGCATTTCCTTAAAATCATTCGGCACGCTCATTCTGCAGAAAACATTTCAAATCGATTATCGAATCGGAAGAATAATCACTGATAGTTTTGTATCGTATGGTTTTAATTACCCACTAATTAAATATTGGGTTTTTCGGGTAAACGAAAAACAGAGTGCAACCGAATAAAATTAACGTATAAATGTTGTGTTATGGACAAATTGACGTTTAAATATTTTTCAAAATCAGTAATCGCTATAGCGATCTTAATAAACATGGCCTCTGAAAAACTATGGGCGCAGTCTGAAAATCCATCGCCATTACATTTTCCAACACCTAAAAATATAGATGATATGCTGTTTTACATTCAGCGAGATCCCAATACAAACACTGCTGTTTATGCCATAAACTATCTAGAAAACGGAAAAATAAACAAAAGCAATCCCGTAAAAGGGTATTGGATTCGATATGCTGAAAAGGGAGAACGAAAAGACTTCAATTATATCCAGCGCAGATTTGCTTATGGAATCGAAAGTAAGATTTTAAATAATGAAGAGTTTGAGCTTCAGTTTGCAGCCTATAAAAAACTTCCCCTCACCTTGAAGAAAATAGATTCAGATCAAAAATATCATGCATTTGTAAATGTGAACCGCAAAAAAATACAGGTAGAAAAAATATTTGTACGAATTGAAGGAGGCTCGTTCTGGCTACCAAATGTTAAGTATGCAGAAGTTACGGGAATTGATGCTTCCTCAAATAAAATAATTACTGAAAGAATATTATTAAAATAAATTCTAAAATTAAAACTTTGGAACCAGAAGATAAGCGCTGCCAATCAACTTTAATTATTTTCCAGTAATAGTATTCTAACATATTGTTTCTTGTTTGGGTTACACTGCAAACAATATCTTACTGTTTAAACTTTTAAAATCCAACAGAATCGTCCTGTCAAATCCGTCTGAGTAAAAAAAGATCAAAAAAAGTAATCCATATACAAAACGTAAAAAGCATTCTATTAAGAGAACTTCAATGATGATAATTTTGTTTTCATAACTTATAAAAACCAAAACCAATGTCTTTCAGATTTCAGCTTCTATTAATTTTATCAGTATTCAGCCACACCTCTTTTTCTCAAACTGTTTATCCTAAGATTACAGGATATTTTGGCATTTTGCATCCAATAGTAACTGTAAGTGAAGATCAAACTGCTGTAAACTTCAGAGATTATTATGCTGTGGGTTTCCCAACGGGAATCAATATTTGGAAAAACGAGAAAATCGGATTTTCTTTTGAGGTAGTTCCGAATATTAAAGATGATCAGGGAACTGATAAAGTAACCAATTTATTGTTCCATCCTGGAATTCTGGTTGCTTTAGGAAACGGATTTACATTTGCAGGAAGAGCCGCTTTTGAGTCCTCGGGGAGATATGGCTTCACACCTGTTATAAATAAAACAATAATAAAAAGCGCCAATTGCAGCTACTTTGCCGCTATACCTCTCCCTGTACGCTTTGGCAACGATCATCCAGCTTCCTTTACAGCAGGCTTTCAATTTGGAATTGCATTTTAAAATTTAGGTTTATGAACGAAAATCCCAAATACACATTAAAAGAGCTGTTTCTATATTTCTTAAAGCTCGGCACAATCGGATTCGGAGGTCCTGTTGCTTTGGTTGGCTATATGCACAAAGATTTGGTGGAAAATCGAAAATGGATAACTGAAGAAGAATACCGAGAAGGACTTGCCTTGGCACAGCTAGCGCCTGGACCTCTTGCAGCACAGCTTGGCATTTATCTAGGATTTGTGCATTATCGCTTTTTGGGTGCAACATTAATTGGATTTGCCTTTGTACTGCCCTCTTTCTTAATGGTACTGCTATTAGGGATTATTTATCAGATATATGGTGGCCTTTCTTGGATTCAGGCTGTATTTTACGGTGTAGGCGCAGCTGTTATCGGAATAATAGCTTTGAGTTCGTATAAACTTACTTTAAAATCTATAGGAAAGCCAAATCTTGAAGCAATAAAATCCAAATGGCTATTATGGCTATTTTTTATTCTTGCCGTTCTTATCACTTATGTCACAGAAAAAGAACAAGTGTTTCTTTTTATAGCAGCAGGACTTCTATACATGATTGTTTATGCGCGTCCTAAATGGTGGAATATAAAGACTGCAAACTCTTTTTCTTTAATTACTTTTCTCGCTATATTTTGGAGCTATGAAAGTTCAACTCTCACTAAAATAGCGGTCTTTTTTGCTGAAGCCGGCACCTTTGTCTTCGGAAGCGGCCTCGCTATAGTTCCCTTTCTTCATTCAGGAGTTGTGACCGAAAATCAGTGGCTTACAGAACAGCAGTTTCTGGACTCTGTTGCTGTTGCCATGATCACGCCAGGCCCTGTAGTAATAACTGTAGGATTTATAGGTTATCTCGTCAATGGTTTTTTGGGGGCACTGGTAGCTGCACTAGCGACCTTTCTTCCTTGCTATCTCTTTACTATCGCGATGGCTCCATCGTTTAAGAAGATTGCTCAGAACAAGCCTGTTAAAGCATTTGTAGAAGGCATTACGGCCGCTGTGATAGGCGCACTTGTCGGATCTGTAATTGTAATAGCCAAAAGGAGCATAATAGACATTCCAACGGCTATCATCGCTATTATCACCATTTTTGCACTGCTTTATATAAAAAAAATTCAGGAACCTTATATTATTGTGGTGGCGGCTTTCTTGGGTCTAATCATTAAATTAGTCATCGTATAGGGCTAACAGCTTCGTTACTTCCCTCTCCCAAGAGATTCAAGCTAACTATTGCTCACAAATCTGAAAAAGAAAAATACGACGCTCCTTGTCTCTATTAGCAACGAAATACCTCATTCATCCAGATTTAAAATACCAGATAGAGGGCTTTTAAGAGATCAAAAGTTTTATGCCATTGAACCTTTAAAAAAATAGATCTTAATCTGAATATATTTTTTAGATTTATGAGCTGAAACATTACTAGTCCAAAAAATCCTTAAGCCCATATAAGCATGAAATTTCATAATATAATTAAGACGGACGACTCAAAAACTACGTTACTTATCCGTCTCATGGTCGGTACGGTATTTCTTTCAGAAGGTATTCAAAAATTTCTGTTTCCCGCTCTTCGCGGCGTAGGCCGTTTCCAAAAAATGGGACTGCCTTCTGCTGAATTCTTAGGAAACCTTGTTGCTGGCTTAGAAATAATCTGTGGAATACTAATTTTGATTGGATTTATCACAAGATTGGCAGGCATTCCTCTTTTAGTAATAATGGTTGCAGCTATAGTCACTACCAAATTCAAAATTCTTGCCCAAGATGGCTTTTGGGAAATGATGCACGAGAGCCGCACAGATTGGGCAATGCTACTGGGAAGCATTTTTCTTATTATTAAAGGTGCTGGCAATTGGTCAGCTGACAAAACTTTAATGAAAAATGGAGCATAATGCAACCCTTAAAGAAATTGCACGGGTATTCCTAAAGCTGGGAACAATTGGCTTTGGCGGACCTGCTGCGCACATAGCCATGATGCACAAAGAAGTGGTCTCGAAATACAAATGGCTAAATGAACAGCATTTTCTGGATCTGCTTGGAGCTACCAACCTTATTCCTGGACCGAACAGCACCGAAATGGCTATTCATATAGGTTATGTCAAAGGAGGCTGGAAGGGTTTGCTAACTGCCGGGTGCTGTTTTATCATGCCAGCCGTATTGATAACTGGGATTCTGGCACACCTATACAGTCTTTATGGACAGCTCCCTGAAGTACAGCCGTTCATTTATGGCATCAAACCAGCTATTATAGCCATTATTATTGGAGCAGTCTCACCATTAGCTGTAAAGTCGGTAAAATCTATATTTTTAGGTTTGATCGCAATAGCTGTCCTTACAGCCTCTATGTTCGGAGCTAATGAAATTTATCTACTCTTCGGATCGGGACTTCTGGCGATGGCTTTTTTTTATATTCAAAAAATGAGAATTGACGGACTTGGCAGCTTTGCTCCACTTGCTTTAATGTCTTTGCCTCAAACCGGATTTTGGACAGCAGTAAATTCTAAACTCTTTTTAACGTTTCTAAAAATAGGTGCTATTCTCTACGGAAGCGGATATGTGCTGTTTGCCTTTTTGGATGCTGAATTAACAGCCAAGGGTCTACTTACAAAGCAGGAATTAATGGATGCCATTGCTGTAGGCCAATTTACACCCGGTCCTGTATTTTCTTCTGTAACTTTTATCGGCTATCAAATAAATGGCCTTTCAGGAGCAGTGATATCGACTGTCGCAATTTTTCTGCCATCTTTTATTTTCGTTGTACTGCTTAACTTTATAATGAAACGATTACGAGGGGCAAAAGGATTATCTGTTTTTATTGATGCAGTAAATGCTGCTTCTATAGCAATAATAGCCGCTTTGTGCATATCTATGGCCGAAGAAACTGTTACTGATTGGCGAACAGTTTTAATTGCAAGCGTTAGCGGTATTACAGTTTTTACCTTAAAAAAATTAAATACTGCCTTAGTAGTTTTGGGAGGCGCATTGCTGGGGTACATTCTGACTTATGTTTAGCACATAATGCAAAAATTTTGATTGCTAATACACATCAAAAAAACGTAAAATAATCCACTTTCTAACCAGCTTCCTCACTACTATTCTGTCTAATAGCAAAACGCCACCTAATTTTCCGCAGGAAAATCATTGGAAATCATTTCGAGCTTATCTCTGCTTATAGGCTTGTTTATAAACCGGATGACCAGAGGATTGCTTTGGGCGCGCTCAATGTCATCGGGATGCAGAGAAGTGGTTAGCATTAAAATTATACATTTGGCTTTAATCACCTCTGGAAAAGTGGCATACTGCTCCAGAAACTCGTATCCATCCATGCCCGGCATGCTGATATCTAGAAAAATAAAATTCGGTAAAGCATCAGGCTCATCTTCCAATGCTCTCAGATATTCCAATGCCTGCTGAGCAGATTCACACAGAATAGTTTCTTGGGCAAAACTGCATTTTTCAATCATTTTTTTTGCAATAAATCGGTCTGTCGGATTGTCATCGACAACAAGAACCTTTTTGTAAAATGTTTTTTGAGAAGCTGCTTCCATCACTTTATATTTTTATAATCTGTCTGTTTGGGATTTGAATATAAAAAGCGGTTCCCTCTCCCACTTTGGAAGTTACCTTTATCTGGCCTCCAAGTTTGTTGAGAGCCTCCTTTGCAATATAGAGCCCAAGCCCTGATCCTACCGCCTTATTGGATGCGCGATAAAACATATCATATATTTTAGGCTGGGATTCTTCTGGAATGCCTATTCCGTTATCACTAATTACAATATGCGTTTCATCTTCCAAAATGTCAATTTCAATTTTAACAAAAGGATTTTTCTTTTCGGTATCTTGATAACGAATCGCATTTGAAATGAGATTATTTAAAATATTGTTAAGCCTGCTTTTATCAGAAAAAACAGGGCTATCCCCTCTAATAGCGGTGATAAAATCAACGCTGCGGCTATTATCGCCCATGAATTTTAGATTCTGCTCTATGTCATTCAAAAGCTCTTTGTAACTAATCGAGTCATTGCTTACATCAGTGCGGAGATTACGCGAATAGTCTAAAATATCACAGATAAAGGTGTCCAGCCTTTCTGCATTGCCTTTCAAAGCTTCTAAATATTCCAAAGTATGGTCTTCTTCTGTCTCATCTTTTGCAATTTCAATCAGCCCCAGCATGGAATTTAGCGGTGCTCTTAGGTCGTGGGAAGCACTATACACAAAGTGGTCCAATTCATAATTGGCTCTTTTAAGTTCCATATTTTCAATTTCTTTTTTCTTGAAAATAAGATCGATATGCATTTCGCTGTATTTCTTAAACTGGTAGGCCCACAGTCCGCAAACTGAGAAAATAGCCGCCACAAGAACAATATGGAATATAAAGGTTTGCAGCGACATATGATCCAACTGCGTAAAATAAATGCCGCCTACCCCTGAGTACTGCATATAGGCAAACAGGGCGTGATGCACTATAACGATGATTAGAAGAGGAATCTGTAATTTCCATTTCTGATATGTAATCAATATGGCGCTGGAAAGAAATGCTGTAAAGTGCATTTCAAACAGGCCATGCATCTGATAGATAAATTGGGCCATAAAGATTCCTAAAACAGCACTTAAAACATACTGGTATAAGTCTGAATCAGCAAGAACCATTTTTGCAGAAAAATAGGCCACCAATAATAGGCCACCCACTCCAACTGCTATCTGCCAGGTATCATAAAAAGTAGCCAGAAACAAGCCAAAAGCAAAAAAGGTGAAAATAAAATAATTGGCTAAACGGTCTGATTTGGTTTTAATAGCTGATAAAAATTCAGCAATATGGGCTGATTGGTCTAGGTTTTCGTCTTTTTGCTTCATTTGCATCTCTTAAGCTATTTAAGGTTAAAACGATCTATACTGTAAAAATAAATCCCAATTTTAGCATTCTAAAAGCATCAGGCCATCAAACGTTCTGTGGCTATCTAAAAAACTGTTATTACAATTCTGAGATACTTTTCTTCGAGATGATTTTCAAGCTGCCGAACATTTGCATAAGTTCAGCATGTCTTCAAGATTTGGAACTGGGCTTGAACTAAAATACAAAATTTTTAAGACAATTGTAATAAGAGCATTGCAAAAAATAGGAAAATGATACCATCAATATCATCCCTCAACAAAATTTTTACATCACCCAAAATAAAAACATAAAATATTACAATAGTTAATTTCCCTTTTACCTGCTCTAAATACTGAAATCTGAAAAATTCATGTTAAAAAATTACGCAATCGGTTGTTTTTTAATTTCTTTTATTATTAAATTAGCAATGAAAAACTTACAAGAAGTTGTAGGTTAATTTACTAACTAATTAAACCAATTAAAGTTATGAAAAGAGTAAAAAAAGTGATTTTTCTATTTCTGGCGATTATTCCTCTGATGGAATTATATGCATGGCCTGGAATGCCGTTGCCTCCTCTACATGTTGATGGCAAGAATCTAAAAGATCCCTGCGGAAAAAATGTATTGCTGCACGGGGTAGCCATAACTCCCAGTCCCTGGTTCAATGGCTGTTCTTATGGCCAATGTCGCTGGGATAATTATAATGTTCAGGGATGTCTGAATTACAATAATGCCGTTATGGATGCGCTCACAAACACAGCAAATGGATGGAAATTAAATTACATAAGACTCCATATCGATCCCTACTGGACTAACACACCAGGATGCACAGCTGGAGAAAATAACATCTCGTGCTTTGATTATAATAGACTGGTTACTTATGTAAACCAAGTCATAATCCCTCTAATCAACCACGCCAGAAGCAGAGGCCTTTATGTTGTGCTTCGCCCTCCTGGAGTATGTCCCAATCGAATTGCCTATGGAGACAGCTACCATAATTATTTAAGAACGGTTTGGCAATATCTATCGAGTCATCCCAACTTAAAAAATGTAGACAATGTTATGTTTGAAATTGCCAATGAACCTATAGAAATACTAGGAACAAATGGAAACTGGGGCGCAACAGGTGATGAGCACTTTGCCGCATTGAAGAACTTCTTTCAAGATATTGTGAATAGAATTAGGTCTAATGGTGCAAATAATGTCTGCTGGATACCGGGAACAGGATACCAATCCCATTATCAGGGATATCCAAACCATTTGATAACAGGTGGCAATATTGGCTATGCTGTACATGTCTATCCAGGGTATTGGGGAGCAAATGCTGAAAATACAACCAGCTTCAATAATGCTTGGAATGCCAATGTGCAACCGATTGCTAATATAGCACCAATTATGATAACAGAAACCGATTGGTCACCTACTGGAGCAGAGACATGGGGAACTGGAACAACAAGCGGTTTCGGACTTAATCTTAAGGGCAGAATCGATGCCACAGGAAATTGCAGCTGGAATCTACTGGCACCCGAGGGACTTATAACTAATGCAGATCCCTACAATGTTACAACTGCCTTCAACAATAACTGGGAGGCGTGCGCTGCGCCAGTCAAACAGTGGTTCTCTGAATATGCAAACAGCAACATTCCGTCGCAAACCTGCACTACTCTAGTAAACAATGGCGTCTATGAAATTGAATTTAAAACAAATTCAAATAAAGTGGTAGACCTTATGTATGGAACGAATGCAAATGGCACTGCCATCCGACCTTGGGATCGATTGGGCACAACAGCACAGCAGTGGATTGCCATTGATGCTGGAAACGGGTATTGGCGTTTTAAATCCAATGCAAGCTCAACTGGACGTGTAATAGATCTTGAAAGTGCAGATCCAACAAATGGGAAATCGATACGGCTTTGGGACAATTATACTAATGATGCCCAAAAATGGCTGGTAACCGATGTTGGCAACGGCTATTACAGCATAAAATCAGCAGTTGACACCACAAAAGGCTGGGACACATCCAACTGCAATATGGATGGAACAGCAAATCTCCAACTTTGGGAATATTATGGGACTTCATGCCAACTATTTAAATTCAATAAAATAGGAACGACTTCAAAAAGTGCTGTTGCACAGAATATTTCAGCAGACAATATAGAAATAGATGCTGGCGTACAGATATATCCAAATCCGTCAAAGGGTGGAGAGTTTAATATCCATTTCACTTCAGAGTCAGATAAAGAGTATTCTCTAGCCATATACTCAATTGGCGGCGAACTGGTTTATGAAGCAAAAAATCTGAAAACCAATGCTAATCAAACTATTAGAACAAAACTTCGCAAAGGCATATATGTAGCAAGGGTTCTTCAAGATTCATCTGCTGCATCCAAAAAGATAGTCGTTGAGTAAAGACAGAACTTTTATAGTTCTACCAATCATATAAATACCAAGCCACTGTTTTAGATCTTCATTTAAAACAGTGGCTTTTTCTTTTCTTCTGCTGGCATCATGAAAATAAAAACACTGATTTAATTAACGTATACAAGCAAATCTCTGCGACTTATATCCACAGGCACTTTCTCTCATATTTTCCATATTTATTTATCTCATTCCATTCAAAGTAACGCTAAGCAATGCTGTGAATTCTTGGCAGGAAAACTTCAGCCATCATACATCTAGCACTTCCGCCTCCGCAAGCTTCAATCGTATCTAAACTTGAACTTAAAATTTCTGCATGATTTTCTAATTGGGCAATTTGTTTCGGAGTCAAGATTTGATGTGCTGAAGCACTCATTACAATATATCTCTTATCATCTTTCCCTCTCACTTCCAGCATATTTCCTGCAAAATTATTTACCTGATCTTCTGTGATTAAAATGATTTCTTTTTTATCTTCTTTTAAATGATCCAAAACCATTTTGCGCTCTTTTTTATCATCAATAGAATCTGCGCAAATAACTGCAAAAGTTTCGCCTAAGCACATCATCACATTAGTATGATAAATCAGTTTCCGCTTTCCATTTACAGTTTGAAAAGCTTTAAAAATTACTGGTGTATAATCAAAGTTTTGGCAGAATTTAATAACCAATTCTTCATCTGCGCGAGGCGACAAAGCACAATATGCTTTTGCGTTGGCACGATCTAAAAGTAAACTTCCGGTTCCTTCTAAGAAAATGCCTTCTTCTTCTGCCGCGTTATAATAAATAATATTAGAAATCTCGAAGCCTTTTTTTTCCAAAATATCCAAGATATCATCACGACGTTCCAGACGACGGTTTTCTGCAAACATAGGATACAATACTACATCACCATGCTCATGAAATGAAACCCAATTGTTTGGAAAAATACTATCTGGAGTATCGGTTTCTATAATGTCATCAACAACAGTTACATCGACACCAACAGCCCTTAGCTTTTCTACAAAAGCATCAAACTCCTGCTGCGCTTTAGCATTAACAGTATCTGGCAAAAGTCCATTCAATACTTTCTGGTAATAATTATTCACTGCCGTCTGTTCATTCATTCTGAATGCTACGGGTCTAATCATTAGGATTGCATTTGTTGTCTGTTTCATTTTTATATTTTTTTCGTTTCAAGTTTCAGGTTTCAAGTTTTTTGCAAGGCCTGAAACTTGAAACATTATTTAGTCTCTAATTAATGGCAAAGTTGAACATCTCAACAGACCTTCTTGTTTTGAAATTTCTGCATAAGGAATTTCCTCAACTGTAAAACCATTTTCACGAAGCCAGTTGTTCAATCTCGTGAAATTCTTCTCAGAAACCACCACATCTTCATCTATTGAAAATACATTCGAAAACATATTGTACATTTCTTCTCTTTCGATATGAAATAAGTTTTCTTTTCCGAAAAGTTCAACCAAATACAAATAATCTGCCTCTTCGCGGAAACCTCTTTTATAGATAATCCCTTTATCTTTTCCTACTGGCTGAAAACAGCAGTCTAAATGCAAAGCGTTGTCTCTTGCTTCTAACTTAGATTTTACTAAATCAAACTCTTTTACAATTTTATGAGGAAACAGAGATTTGATATAATTTACGCCATGCATATTGGTTCTTGCAGTTATGTAATCTTTATAATCGCTCCCTTTATAAGTTCCTATAAAAATATGGTCTTTCCAAAGCATAACATCGCCGCCTTCTATATGAACTTCTGCTGGCGGACGAACAATTTTTAATGGATCAATCTGATCAATTACATATTGAATCGCGTCCAGTTCGCGTTCTCTGTCAGGCAAAATGTTAGATTTTACAAAAACATCATCAATGACAAATCCAATATCACGGGCAAAAATCTGATTGTAATTTTCAATCGTTTCTGGGCGATACACTTTTACGCCATATTTTTTAAAAACTGCATTAAAAGCCTTCATTTCAGCAACCATATCCTTTTCCACAGGATAAGTTCCTGCCTTAATATGTTCCAAGGATTTAGGGTCATAGGCCTCTTCTATAGATGGAGTTGGACCATTGCTGACAGCTGAACCCAAAACTACAGCACGAAGTCGAGACGTTTCGTTCTTTACATTTAACCGCAGCAAGAATCTATTATATTTTTGAAGATAATGGTACATCTTGTATTATATTGGTATTTTATTTTTGAGAGTTAATTATTCTATTGCGTTTCCCTTATTCATTGAGTTTGCCATTTTCTACGAACCATTTTTTCCATGTGCCTCCAGTTCCATCAATCCAATTATTTAAATTAAATGTATTAGTTCCAGCACTAGTTCCTTTAACCTCGTAAACGCTAATGGCAACCTTATTCAGATTCCATTCCAATGGATTGTTTGGTTTGCAAATTTCTGGCTTGTTGTTTGGAATTTCTGTATTTGGCATTATAAAATAGGCAACATCATCTTTAGAAGGATAATTTCCAAAGACTCTTGCAATTCCTTTTTCGCCTATACAAACCGAAGTGTATTCATCGCAAGCTATTCCTTTTCCTTGAACTTTATAATCATTTATAATTCGGGCTAAAAAAGCAATATGTCTTCCTTTTCTATCGGGATTATCATAATGGGTATCGGTAATGACATCTTTTAAAATTGCATTATCTAAAAAAGACTCGTTGGATATTGTGACTTTTGTATCAAAAGGATTTAACAATGCTTCTTGAGAAGTGATCGTGCCATTTTGAGCCGAAAAATAAAATCCTCCCTGAATCGCCATACCAGCACTGGTTCCGCCCACGACAACTTTTCTATTGATTATTGCTTTATTGATGGCTTCAGAAATTGGCGTGTTTCTCCAATACGAAATATATTCCCACTGATCTCCTCCTGCAAACCAAATTGCTTCTGCATTATTTATTTTTTCTATTATATATGCATCAGAACTCGCTTTGGCATTTTTAAAAACAATAGTTTCAACAGAATTAATAGCAATTCCTAAAGAGGTATACAAATACGAATTATAGCCGTCCGTTCCCGAAGTGCGTAATATTAAAACATCTCCGCCATCTGCCCTATTTAAAAACCATTTCATTGCCTGATCGTTTTCGGTTGCTCCTCCCATCAAGCAAATTCCTCCCTTTGGGGCTGTAATTCTATCTACTTTATTTCCTGTAAAGTAAGACACATAGTTTTTTGCTTCTGGTGTTTTTGGAACCGAATTTTCCGTATTGTTTTCAGAAGAGCAAGCGCTCAAAATAAACAGAAAAGTTATTGCTAGTGTTTTCATTTTAGTCTGATTTTACCAATTGAATAAATATAAAGGGGGAAGAATCAGCAGCATTGATGCTATTAAGAATACCACCATTCGAGGCAGCATCCATTTAAACCACTTGCTATAAGGTATTTTAGCCAAAGAAAGCGCTCCCATTGTAACTCCGCTTGTTGGAATAATAAGATTAGTAAAGCCGTCTCCTAATTGAAAAGTCAGCACTGCCATTTGTCGGCTTATTTCTGAGGCATCACAAATCGGAATAATAATGGGCATGGTCAAAGAAGCTTGTCCCGATCCTGACGGAATGAAAAAGTTTAAAAATGATTGGAAAAAAAAGATGCATTCAGCAGATACAGCCTTTGGCGTGTTTTGGGTTATTGATACAATAGAATTAAGTATCGTGTCAATAATTTTGCCTTCTTGTGTAATAATTAGAAGTCCTTTGGCCAGTCCGATTACCAATGCCGCAGTCATCATGTCTTTAGCTCCCAATACAAAAGCATCTATCGCTTTTGATATTGACATTCTGTAAACAATGGAGACAAAAATAGCTAAGGCCAAAAACAAAGCAGCGATTTCGTTTATGTACCAATTATAATTGCTCACCCCGTAAATTAAAATGAGAATGGTTACAAAAAGTGCATATAAAATTATTTTCCTAGCGGTGTCTAATTTAAAGTCAGATGTCTCAAGATTGCTATTCTCTTTTTCATCGGCAATGCCAAACAATAGGCTTTTCTTAGGATCTTTTCCAATTTTTATTGCATAATGCGTAATTACGAAGCAAGCACATGTTGTTAAAATAAACCAGACAAAAATCCTATATTCCATTCCGCTAAAAATTGGAATTTGTGCTATACCTTGTGCAATGCCAATAGTAAATGGATTGCTAAAGGCACCTCCAAAACCAACGCCAGTTCCTACAATTGGAATTGCCGCTCCAACAATTGCATCATAACCCATTGCTTTTGCCATGGGTACGGTAATCAGAATAAAGATTAAAATCTCTTCGCTCATTCCAAAAGTAGCTCCTGCAAAAGAAAATAATACAATTAAAAATGGAACAATAAAAATTTTATGTTTTGGCCTTTTATGACTAAACTCAATTACATTAAAAAGTCCTGCGTTTATTGCGCCCGTCATGTTTATAATAGAAAACGCTCCTCCCACCAGAAAGACAAAAGCAATAATTTGAGATGCCGAAATAAATCCTTTAATCGGAGCTTCCAAAAAAGCTTTGATTCCTTGAGGAGATGCTTGTACAGACTTGTAAGAACCTGCAATAATTTTCTCCGTTCCGTTTGCAATCGTACGATCGAATTCTCCTGACGGAATTATCCATGTCAGACCTATAAAGAGAAGTGTAATTACTAGAATTATAGTAATTGTATCTGGGAATTTTTCTAATATTTTCATTTTTTTTATAATTTAAATTTCTCTCCCGGCAGAAGGATTTCTAATCTAATATCTTTACTTCCTAATAGTCCGTTTTTGACTTGGATATTTGTTTTGTTTGTTTTTCTTATAATGACCACTTGCGAATCTCCAGTAACTCTTGCATCGTCACCTTGTACCGCTATAGCAGTCGATTCATCAATGCCGATTCCTAAATAATCTGGATTTTCCATAGCAACCGACAATAAACGGTTCATTCGCATTCGGTAAATGAAATGTTGATCGATAATGGCATTTGGCAGCAAACCCAATCCCGTTGCTAATTCAAAATTTTTTGCTTCGATGCTATGGAATTCTCCAGTATAAGTTGGGTGCTTCAATTCATTTCCTGAAATCATTTTTGTGCTCATTACTGCTGCGCCAGCACTTGTTCCTGCTATGGTTGCCCCATTTTGATAGGCAGAATGAATGGCTTTATAAACAGGGGTATTCAAAACTGATTTCATAAATAAATTTTGATCTCCACCAGTAATATAAATAAGGCTAGCTTTTTTGAGAGAATCAATCTGTATTTTTGGCTGGCTGATTCGATTAAAATTAAAAGCCTTTATCTTGTTTGAATTTATACCTAATCCAATAAATTGTTTTGCCGTATAATAAACTGCCGAATCGGGTTCTTCGCTAGCCATTGGAAGTATCACCATAAAGTTTTCTTTATTTAGATTACTAACTGCAATCAATTCAGAAACCAATTTATCAGATTTTTTTCCGCCACCAATTATGAATAGCTTTCCTTTAGTTTTAAGCTCTTCAACATTGTTAAGCTTTGATTGGCAAGAACACAACAGTAGTAAACACAAGATTACAAAAAATGGAATAGATTTCATGATATAATTTTAGTGTTATACTTCTTCGTTATCCCAGATATATACTTTTTTTTCTTTCTTTTTTTCACACACAAATCCACGGTACATTCCTTGAGAATTATATGAAAAATTAATATTTCCGTCTTTGTCAATTGCAATAAGCCCTCCTTCTCCACCCAACTTTGTCAAATGGCCTTTTATTGTTACTTCGGTTGCCTGCTCTAGAGACATTTTTCCAAATTCCATTAAATTTGAAACCATGGAAGATACTGTGGCTCTAATAAAATATTCTCCAACACCAGTGCAAGAGACGCCACAAGTCTTATTATTGGCATAAGTCCCAGCTCCAATAATTGCAGAGTCGCCAATTCGTCCATCCAATTTATTAGTCATTCCTCCTGTCGAAGTCGCTGCGGCTATATTGCCATTTCTATCAATAGCAACTGCGCCAACAGTTCCCATCTTTAAGTTGGTATGATCGAGAAAAGTTGCTGTTTCAGAGATTTTTTTTGCCTCCAAAAATTGTTCTTTTCTAAAATCAGTATCAAAGTAATGGTTTTCTACTAATTCGTGATTAGTTTGTTCTGCCAAATTATCGGCAGCTTCACCAGAAATCATGATAAGGTCTTTATATCCTAATAAACTTTTGGCGAATAGAACGGGATTTTTAATTTTCATACTGTTTGCTACCGATCCAGCCTCTAACGTAGCGCCATCCATTATTGAAGCTTCTAATAGATGTTTTCCTTCTCGAGAATAAACGGCTCCCTTTCCCGCATTAAAATGAATGCTATTCTCTAAAGCTACTACGGCAGCAGTGACCGCATCAACGGCATTACCGCCTTTTGCTAAGATCTCTTCTCCTGCATTAAGAGCAAGAATAAGATCCTCTTTTATCATTTTTTTATCTGTTGGTGATAGATTCTCGGGAGTTATCACACCCGCACCTCCGTGTATACAAAGTGCAAACGGCGTTTTATTTGTCATTTCTTTTTCTTTTTTTGAATTTAAAGAAGACTAGCTAAGCGACATACATTTTTTGTAAATGAATCCCGCATTAGCAGCTTCCTGGGGGATTTTTTTAGTATCCTGGATTTTGTTCTAACTTGCCTTGGGCAATTGTAATTTCGTTTTGCGGTATTGGATAAGTTGTTCTGAAAGCAGGAATATTCAAAATTGAAGCTGCTCTGCCTAATCGAACGATAGTAAACCATTGGTGTCCTTCAAAACCTAATTCCCTTTTGTTTTCTTCAATCAAAATAGTAACAAAAGCATCTAGATTTGGAATTTGGGCTAAAGTGTAAGGATTACTCGGTAAAGCTCTTTGACGCACCACATTTAAATCAGCCAAAGCCGAAGTTAAATCCTGAGGGTTTTTCTTTGCCAAAGCTTCTGCACGAATCAGATAGATTTCTGAAAGTTTAATGATAATGGCATTTCCGTCAATTTCGCTGTCACGAGTTCCATATTTATCACAAAAAACTTCTTTTCCCGAATCGTAATATTTATAACTTCTTGGATCGTTGTCGTCGTCCATTGGTTTGAAAAAACTATTGTAATCAGCAGAAACTTCTGGAGGTGAAACTGATAAAAATTCGGTTAAACTATTACCGTCAATACCTAAAAACTGTAACTCTAGGATAGCTTCAGACGAACCTTCAACATCATAAATATCATTAAATTTTGTATTTAATTTATACGTACTATTGCTAATTACTTTACTGGCATACAATATGGCATTATCATAATCGCCTTGATACAGATAAACCCTTGCAAGCAAAGCTTCAGCAGCAGCTTTTGTAATAAAAAATCTATTGCTGTCATATTTCAAAATTGCAATGGCATCTTTTAAGTCTGAAATAATTTGCTGATAAGACTGAGCAACAGTAGATCTGGAAATTTCTTTAGCAGATTTTGCATCCAAATATTTAGTTGAAACAGGAATACCATATTTTGAGTTTGGATCTGTAAACTGCCCGAATTGGCGCAACGCATCAAAATGTCCTAGTGCTCTGCAAAAAAGTGCAGTTCCTTTAGAATTGTCATCTTTCAGCTCAAGCTCTTCCATTTTCTGCAAAATCAAGTTGCTGGCATTAACAAGCGTATAAACATTTACCCAATTGCTTTGAATATAAGCATTTGATGGTGGCACAATAGCGTTGTCCAACTGGGTAAAACGCTCTTGAAAACCGGTCGCATCTGCATTGCCTCCCGTTAATTCCTGAGCCAATATAAATTCACCTCCGTAGTACGTTCCGCTTTGCATCACGTCATACAGTCCTACAGCGGCGGCTTTTAATGAAATATTATCAGTTATGGCAGTTGCCGCCGGAATTTCATCATCTAATTTTGTGTCCAGTACATCATCACATCCTAAAACTGTAAAAGCAAGTAACATAGACAAGAATACATATATCTTTTTATTTTTCATGATTTCAAATTTTAAAATGTTGTACTTAATCCTAATGTAAAAGTGCGTGCCTGACCTAAAGTTCCAAAATCCTCCCCTTGCAGAATATTCAAATCTTCCTGACTTGAAGTATTTGTAGAAACTTCAGGATCGAAACCTAAATAATCGGTTATAGTAAATAGGTTTTGAGCTTGGATATAAAGAGAAAGACTATTCAAACCAATTTTGCGAATCACATTAGAAGGCAGCTTATAAGCAAGACTTAAAGTTTTCAATCTGATATAATCTCCATCTTCCAAAAATTGCGTGCTAAAGCGCTGCATCTGTCCATCTTTTGTAGAAGGCCTTGGCACATCAGTAATTTGCCCTGGCGTTCTCCAATAATTATCATATACTCTTTCGCTAATATTAGAATATGGAATACCGCTTTTTGTATACCCATAATTATCGTAAACATGGCGGCTTTGATTGAATATTTTGTTTCCTCCAGAGAATACAAAGTTTGCCGTCAAAGTAAATCCTTTGTAGCTGAAATTGTTGCTCCATCCACCAAAATAAGTTGGCAATGCGCCTCCAACCATTTGTCTGTCAGAAAAATCGATTATTCCATCTTTATTTATGTCATCAAATTTTGCGTCTCCAGTTTGTGGATCCACACCCAAAAATTTAATTAAATATAGAGTGCTTACTTCTTGTCCTTCTTTCAAAATATGATTTCTTCCCACTTCTTCACCGTCATTAATCAATTTTTTAATCTTGTTGTCAAGCAACGTTAGATTAACCCCTGTATTCCATTTAAAATCATCTCCATCAAAGACGGCTGCATTAATTCCAAATTCAAAACCTTTATTTTCTATAGCTCCAACATTTTGATAAACAGAATTAAAACCAGTAAGTCCCGAAACTTTTGCTTGCAATAAAAGATCATCTGTTTGCTTGTTAAAATAATCGGCCGTTAAAGTGATTCGGTTTTTAAACAATCCAAAATCTAAACCTATATCAATTTGCTTTGTTTTTTCCCAACCCAAGTCCGGATTTTCTAATCGGTTAGGTGCTATTCCTGGAACTCCGTTATAATTAGCATTTAGAGTATAAGTTCCTCTCCAATTTGAACCAATTTCTTGGTTTCCTGTAAGTCCGTAACTAGCTCTGATTTTAAAATCAGAAATACTTTCACTTTTAAAGAATTTTTCTTTATTAACTCTCCAAGCTAAAGATCCTGATGGGAAATAGCCATATTGATTATTCTCTCCAAAACGTGAAGAACCATCAGCTCTCACTGTAAATGATGCTATATATTTATCATCGTAAACATAATTTGCTCTTCCAAAAAAAGATTGCAAACCATATTGGTTTTTACCCGAAGTACTAGCAATAATAGTACTTGCAGCAGAAATACTAGATGTAGTGTTAGTAGCATATCCGACACCAGATTGGTCAGAAAAACGAGTTTCATTTTCTTGTATTGTCCATCCTAAAATAGCTCCGAAATTATGCTTTTCGCCAAATTGTTTATTGTAGTTTAAAGTGTTTTCTACCAGCCAATTGGTTTCTTCATAAGTTGCAAAAATACCTTCACCTGTCTTCGATTTATTTGTGCCAGAAGGAACATAAGAATCCTCAACTAGGTTGGAATACTCTAATGAAAAAGCCGATTTAAACTTTAAATCTCGAATAATTTTCCATTCAACATATGCTGTACCCTGCACGCGCGTAGATTGAGAAATGTTTTTATACTCTTTGGCAATCTGAACAGGATTTTCAAGCGGCCACCAAGTGTTGTATTTAAAAGGGTTGGTATACTTCCCATTTTCATCATAAATAGGTTCTGTAGGATCCCAGCCTTGTGCATTAATTACAACTCCATATTCATCATTTTCGCCAATTGTTCTCTGATGGTTGCTACGCGTTATAAAAAATGTATTTCCTACTTTGAATTTTTCATTAATATTATGATCCAGATTCATGCGGGCACTTAATCTCTTAAAGCCTTGACCTATTTGAATTCCTTCCTGATTATAATAATTTCCGCTCAGATAATAGCTCGTTTTTTCGCTTCCGCCCTTAACACTAAGATCTAAATTTTGCGTTACGCCAACTCTAAAGATTTCATCGTAGATATTGGTATTGATTCCTTTTGAAGTATCGATCCAATCAAAATAATCAGAACCTAGTCCGTCAAATTCTGCAGCGGTGTTAAAAAACTTTTTAAACTTCTCGCTGTCAACCATTTTTGGATATTTCGAAATTTCAGCAAAAGAAGTGTAATAATTAACATCTACAATACTTTTACCTGTTTTACCTCTTTTTGTGGTAATTAAGATTACTCCGTTAGCACCTCTTGATCCATAAATGGCGGCTGCGGCAGCATCTTTTAAAACTGTAAAAGATTCAATATCATTCGGACTCAAATCTGCTAATGGATTAACTGGCTGTATATTTGCATTTAGTGCCGAATTATTTCTAGACACGATTGGAATTCCGTCTATGATATACAAAGGCTGGCTGCTCGCTGATATAGAAGAAACACCACGAATATTAACGCTCACAGCACTTCCTGGTGTAGCCGATGACGAACTTATATTCACCCCAGGAGTCTGTCCTTGCAAACTGTTTTCAAAACTTGAAGAAGTTCCCTGAGGCAAATCTTTGGTTTTTATAGATTGTATACTAGAACTCACATCTTTTTTAGATTGCGTTCCATAACCAATAATTACTACTTCATCTAGGCTTTGGCCTTGACCGGAAGTCATAGAAATAGTATAATTGGATTTTTCGTCTATCGTAACTTTTTGGGTTTGATATCCGATATAGGAAAATTCTATCGAAGTGCTGTTTTCAGGTATTTGAAGTTGAAATTTTCCATCAAAATCTGTAATTGTACTTGCTTTTGAATTAGAAACAATAACATTGACGCCTACCATGGGTATATTGGATTGTTTGTCTGTAACAGTTCCTTTTATAGTTTTTTGTGCATATGTTGTAATACATGACAACAACACAATAATCAGTTTTATTTTATTGGTTAGTTTCATTTTCTTAGTTTAAAATTTAATAAAATTGACAATAGAAACACCTCGACTATTCATGAAAATGAAGAGTTTTGGCATAAAAATCTGTAAACTGAGAAGTGAAACTTTTTAACAATTAAATATTGGCTGCAAACCTTTTAGATAAAGTGATTTGCAATCAATACAACGATATAATAAATTGGTAAAATTCATTTGGTTAGGTTTGGTTGAGAAAATAAAAAATACAATAATGATACTAAACACTTAAGAATAGTGTTTGCATATCAATTCTTCAACAGTTAAAGATAGGCTGAAGACCTCTTAGAGTAAGAGATTTTGATTTTGTGATTGTATTTGCTTTTCCTGCAATCAAAATAGAGTGGTATTATTTGACGATAAAATTAGAAAAAAAATTGAATTAAAAAATAAAAATCATATTTTTAATTAAACTTTATCCATACTTTTAGTTTTTAAGCTGACTTTTCCGCATAATTTTAAGAATTTAATCAAATAAAACAAAAAGAATTTATAAATAATACAGAACTAAGAAGTTCTTTTCAAATAGCCTTTAATAATAACAAATATCAAAGTTATTAAGTCAATTTATCAATTTATTGATCATGCCATTAAAAATAAAACCATGAAAAGGCAGCACAGCATACCAGTACAACCTTCCGAGAATTCCTGATGGCTTAAAAGTTGCTGCCTGATATAATGTATTATTAAAAATTTTGAATTCGAGCCATGCTTCTCCCGGAAGTTTCATCTCTGCATAGAGAATTAATTTTCCTTCTTCCTTATTAGCATACACCACACGCCAAAAATCAAGAGCATCTCCTGCATGTATATCATGTTTATTCGTTCTTCCTCGTCGAACTCCAACACCTCCAAAAAGCTTATCAATAAATCCCCTCAAACCCCAAAGCCAATCACCATAATACCATCCGGTTTCTCCTCCTATAGACCAAATTTTAGCAATAGTATAGTCTCTGTTTATAATTTTTCTTTTTCTTCTATCGATAAAACAATCTTTTTTAGGAACCTTTAAATAATATGAAATACTTCCTTTAAACTGTCCGCTTATTTGCGCGTCTTTCCAGCTCGAAGCTACTTCATCTTGGTCAATTTTTACAATTGCTTTTTGTAACGCATGACGGTAACTCATAGGTTTTATATCCAACAACTCATTGATTCTATTGTCCCTGCAAACCACTTCTACTCTCATGCTACTCACTAATGCCGAAGCCAGTTTAAAAGAAGTGGAAGTAATGAAATATAACCAATAGGAAGACAACTTAGGCGTCATTACTGGCAGTGTATAAATAAATCTTTTGAGTTTTTTAATCTTTGCAAATTCTAGCAACATTTCCTTGTATGTAAGAATATCTGGCCCGCCAATATCAAAACTCGCGTTGTATGTTTTAGGGTTTAGCAGTGATTTCATTAAAAATTCTAAAACATCGGCAATGGCAATAGGCTGGCATTTAGTATTAAGCCATTTTGGTGTAATCATTACAGGCAGTTTATGGACCAAATCCCGTATAATTTCAAAAGATGCACTGCCTGAACCTACTATAATTCCTGCTCTCAAGGTTGTTGTTGGAGTTTTACCACTTTTTAGGATTTCTTCTACCGCCTTTCTAGAAGCCAAATGTTTAGATAAGGATTTATCATTGACAATTCCGCTTAAATAAATAATTTGCCTAGCGCTTGTATCATTTATCTTTTTTTTGAAATTACTTGCAGAAATTCTTTCAAGCTCATCATAATTGTCAGCGCTAGACATGGAATGAATAAGGTAATACGCGGCATCAATATCATTAGGAATAGTTTCTACACTTTTATATTGCAAAAAATCAACCTCAAGAAGTCTAACGTTTGCTGAATACTTTTCAGGATAAAAAAATCTGTTCTTGTCCCGTACACAGCAAATTACTTCATGTCCCTCTTCAAGTAGTAAGGGCAGAATTCTTTTGCCAATATATCCTGTTGAGCCGGTTAATAGAATTTTCATGATGACATATTAGATTTTAAAGCTGACCAAGCCACAATCCATTTGGAAAATTTGTCCCGAAATAGATCCTGCCGCATTTGAAATAAGATAATCTGCCATTTTAGCCACTTCTTTAGGCTGTAAATATCTTTTTAAAGGATGACGCTCAGAAATATTTTCTTTCATACGATCATTTCTGAGGATTGAAGCTGACAATGGAGTTTCTGTAATAGTAGGTGCAATAGCGTTAATACGGATTGCGGGAGCGAGCTCTGCACCTAGTGATTTAACAAGACCTTCTACTCCACCCTTTGCTGCAGCAACACTAGCATGATAAGGCATTCCAAGTTTTACTGCAACTGTGCTGAAAAGGACCACAGACGGATTTGTGCCTTTTTTTAAGGCTGGCAGATAATGCTGTATTACTTTCACAGCACCAATAACATTGATTTCGAAATCATTTCTGAAATCATCAATGCTTAAACTCAGAATAGGTTTCAGATTTATAGAACCTGGACAGTAAACAATAGCATCAATTTTCTCAATTTCTGGAAGCGCGTCCTTTAAAATGTCTGCCGTAAAATGAATTAAGTTAGGATGTGAAATATTAGGAGCAGTTCTGCTAATGTTATAAACTTGCTTCGTTCCCAATTGCTCCAATACTATTGCTTCTCCAATTCCTCCGCTTCCTCCTATTACAAGTATTTTTTCCATAAACACCATTTTTATATTAGGATCACTATTAAAAACTTCATGTTTTATACCTCAGTTTAAATAAAGGCTTGATTTATAGATTAAAGGTAATAATTGTTTAATTTTTATCAAAAAATATTAAACAAAATAAAATCAATAATATGAAAAGAAACAATAATTACATTGTTAAGATTGGCAACAAGTAAAAAAAACTGCCCAAACATCTTTTACGGGTTTGGGCAGCTAAAAAAATCGAGTTAAAACTATTTATTTAAAATAATCTTTCTGGTTATCGTCTTGCCATCTGCAACAACCTGAAGGAGATAGATCCCTCTTCCAAAGCCATTCAGATCAAGCTGCTGTTCAGCCCCTTCAAAAGTGGTGTTCAGCAATTGCTGGCCTAAAGCATTATATAATCGGACATCAGATTTTGTGTTGTTTTCCAAACTCAAATTCAAGATTCCGTCTGTCGGATTCGGGTATGCTACTAATCCATCGCCAGTTTTTACCTCTGCAGCATCATCAGCTATATCCAGCATTTTTCTGGTTCCGGAGCATCCAGAAATATAATTGTGCTGGATATCATCGATCCAAACTGTCATTGTGTTGGCCGTATTGCTTTGTTTGATGACAATCGCATCTAAAGTTACAGAAGCGCCGTTAACGGTTCCGTTTCCTGTCGTGATTGTTGTTCCTGCCGCAGTTGGCAAAAACCATTCGTAATAATTCCAAGCTCCGTTGTTTATGATCGCCTGCGGAGGCAGTTCTTCCAATCCATCTGTATCATCAATCCAAGCCGTTACAGTCGCTCCGGCATTTGCAGTGCTGGTTTTCAGCCAAAAGCCAAAAGAGCCTTGGTTCCCTACAAAAGCCTGATTGTTTGCAGGAGTTCCTCCGCCTGAAAGCAGACGCACCAGCCAATCCGTGGCAACTGATGTATTGTCATATAAAACTGCTTTTAAACTTGCTGTTCCGCTTTTATAGCTATCTGTAGCTCGTGCTAAAGTTGAAGTTGTGGCAATACCAACAGTAGAGCCAGAAGTGGTTGGAGCTTGCGTGAATCTTCCTGCCGAAGCTTCAAAAGTTTCCAAAGCTGTTGTAGTATTTGACCCCACACAAAATGTCATTGTGTAGGTGTTGCTTCCGCAGGCGTTTGAAGCCACTAAGGTAACAGTCTTCAAACCCGCAGATGTAAAGCTTACTGACGGATTTGCTGCGGTACTTGTCGAAGGAGATCCGTTAGGGAAAGTCCAAGCGTAAGCAGTTGCCCCTGTTGAAGTATTTGTCAGCGTTATGCTCTCTCCAATTGCCAATTCTGTCAAAGGGGCTGTGAATCCAGCTACGACAGCCGCTGCTGGGTTTACAGTCACCAATCCTGTTATTGTTTTAGTGTCAGAGCCTATTGCATTTGTAGCAGTCAAGCTTGCATCGTAAGTTCCTGCCGTGCTGTAAGTGACTACTGGATTTGCTGCAGTGCTTGTGCTTGGCGTTCCTCCCGGGAATGACCAGCTGTAGGAAGTTGCGTTTGCAGAAGTGCTGGTATAGGCTACCGTTTGCCCTTCACAAACTGCGGCAGCTGTTGGCGTAAAACTGGCTGCTGGAGCCGTATTTTCAGGCAGGCAGTCAATAAAGGTGAATTTAAAGGCATCTGCAATGACAACCCCAGTTGTGCCAGCTGTGCGGATCACAGCTTTTCCCGCAGAACCGGCGCTGAAATTGTATCTGCCCAATGAAACCCAAGTTCCATTATTGATCTGCTGGTTTACCGTAACTGTACTTGTTCCGTTTTCATGAATGATATCAACCGGAACGTTTGTAGGGCGGTTTGTGCCAGCCGTAAAGTTGATGAATACCTCATACTTCCCTCTTTGAGGAATTGAAGGAGTGAAAGTCGCCGATTTTGCCCCTTTTCCAGTATCGCCATCATGAATATAATCCGTACCTATATATCCTGCTGTTGCTGAAGTGGAGGTCCAGGCCCCTGATAAAGTCGCCGCTAGATTGTCAACCGTAATCGAAGTTGAGCCCGGCAGTGTGCAGCCGGCGCTTTTTGGAGTAAAGCTCACGGGAGCCGAATATTTTGAAGTGCCCGTTGCTGCGCTATAGCTTCTGATTGTGTAATAGTAAACCGTTCCTCCTACCGGAGATTCTGATACTGCTGAGTTTGTAGCATTCCAGGAATACGTTTTTACCGTATTTACCACATCATTCACCACTACTGTGCTGTTTGGCGTAGTTGCCGATGTAAATCCGTCCGTATCATTCCATCCCGAATTCGATTTGGAAACCTGAATGCGGTAATCGGCATTTGAAACTGCAGAATCCCATGTAAAGTTTACGGGAGTACTTACATACATCTGACCCGCAGTAGGTGCTGTTGGAACTGGAACATTTGTTGAACTGCCCGCTGCAATTTTTGCCAATAAAACATTCCAGCGAGCTGTTGTAAGATTAGGACAATCTGTTCCCGTATTTACATCGTTATGGCCATAAATTCCGCGATTACCATTGGTAACACGTCTTGTTTTCGGAACACCATTTCTATCGCAGACATCAATTGCCAAAGCTGCCGCTGCATTAAGCATAGGTTGGCTGTCCCACATAGATAAATTGGTTGCTAAAACTTCGTGTTCTGTACTTACTCCGGCTCCATTCCATTGCGGATATCCTGAAACTCCTTGCGAATAAGCACGATCAGCCTCGCGCACAACTTGCGAAATCTGGCCATCTGAGTTGCGTATACAATAGTGTGCAGAAGTTGGTGTTGTTCTGCTGCAATCATTAAAATAAGAAATAGCACCTTCATACGTGCCTGTTGCCATATAATGGACAAAATAGTAATCTATACCGTAGCCATTTCGCCCAACTCCATAATTGCAAGAGGTAATTCTTGACAAAGCATCAGGATAATCGACCGCTGCTGTTGCTTGAACGGCGCTTATTTTTGCCGTAGAACTTTTGGAGTTTTTGTTTGATGGAATTGTTACTGAATTTCCTTTTATATCTATGATTTCTTTCCAAAGTGTAACTGTTTTGGACCCTTCTTTTATTACTTTAAAAAAACGTTCTGCCAATGAAGTTTTCATTTCTTCATCTTTCAAACCTGTTAATTCTCGTGTCGCATCAAACCAATCTTCCAATCCTTTTGGATTCGTTTTTTTTTGATAACTTTTTAATAAGGCTGCTGCTGCCCTGATATTAGTTTTAGCATCCGTTTTAATAGCCTCTGGAGTAGATTTGATTAATTTAGCAGCTACAGCAATTTGATTATTAAAATCGCTTTCAATCAATCCCATTACTCCCCAAGACCCGTAGAAAGAAGAAGACACTTGCGCCCAATTGCTTTGCACTTGTCCAGCTGCCATTAAAATTTCTACAGGAACATCAAATTCTTTACTAGCTTCAGTAAAATATTTTACCATTGTTTTAACTGAAGGATGCGGTCTGTTTAGATACTCTTTCAAAAGTTCCCCATTGTGCTCGCATTCTAATTCATCGTGTTTTTCTACTAAATCTGGCTTGCTGGTTACTGCATTTTTTTTATTCGCTAATGCTAGATAGTCGCCCATATCTCTTTGCAGAAATACCTCTCCATCAGGTTTGACTTCTTTTTTAATAGAAGATTTCAAGTGTTTGTCTGCCAAAGAATAAAGTTGCTCATCACTTGGTTTTTTGGAGTCTGGCGTCGTTTGCGCCAAACCGGTTGCAATACTAAACAAAACCATAATTGAAGCAATTTGGTTTCGCAAATCGATAAGTTTGTTTTTCCTCATGTTTTTTGCTTTTTGTTAATAAATAGTTTACGCGGTTATGATTATTAATAAGAAAACACTTTTAAAATTATTTTTTTTAGCACAAAAAGAACCGCCAATTGAATTGGCGGCCTTAACCTAAAAACAAAAATTACTTATTTAAGATGATCTTTTTAGTAGTTATCTTTCCATCAGTTGAAACCTGAAGAAGGTAAATTCCTTTTGTAAAATTGTTCAAATCAAGCTGTTGTTCTGTACCTTCAAAAGTGGTGCTCAACAATTGCTGTCCTGTAATATTAAATAATCTGACATCGGACTTTATGTTGCTATCCAATTTCAAATTCAATATTCCATTGGTTGGATTAGGATACACAATTAATTCATTAGAAACTTTAAGATCTTCAGCCTCTTCTACATCCAACATTTTTCTAGTTCCAGAGCAAGCAGAAATATAATTATGCTGAATATCATCAATCCAAACTGTCATGGTAGACGCGGTATTATTTTGTTTGATTACAATAGCATCCAAAGTTACAGATACTCCGCCCACGATTCCATTTCCAGTAGTAATAGTGGTTCCAACGGCAGTTGGCAAAAACCATTCGTAATAGTTCCAAGCTCCATTGTTGATGATTGTTTGTGGAGGCAATTCTTCTAAACCATCCGTATCATCAATCCAAGCCGTTACCGTTGCTCCTGCATTTGCCGTGCTCGTTTTCATCCAAAATCCAAAAGATCCCTGATTCCCAACAAAAGCCTGATTATTCGCAGGTGTACCTCCGCCCGAAAGCAAACGCACTAACCAATTTGTTGTTACCGTTGTATTATCATACAAAACTGCTTTTAAGCTTGCTGTCCCGTTTTTAAAACTATCTGTAGCTCTTGCCAATGTTGATGTGGTTGCAATTCCAACAGTTGAACCTGACGCAGTAGGAACACTTGTAAATCTTCCTGCCGAACTTTCGAAAGTTTCCAGTGTAGTTTTGGTATTTGTTCCAACGCAGATTGTCATTGTGTAAGTATTACTACCACAAGCATTTGAAGCTACCAAAGTAATAGTCTTACTGCCTATTGTCGTAAAATTTACTGTAGGGTTTGCAGCTGTACTCGTTGCTGGAGAACCATTAGGAAAGGTCCATGCATAAGTTGTAGCGCCTGTAGAAGTATTGGTAAAAGTCATATTTTCGCCTGTTGCCAATTCTGAATAAGGAGCTGTAAATCCTGCTGTAACTGCTCCTGAAGGATTTACAGTAATTACACTCGTCAATGTTTTCGTATTTGAACCTGCTCCATTTGTAGCGGTTAAAACAACATTATAAGTTCCTGCAGTATTATAAGTTACAACTGGATTCGTAGCAGTGCTCGTACTCGGAGTTCCTCCTGGAAACGACCAACTGTAGGAAGTTGCATTAGTAGATGCATTCGTATATGAAACCGTTTGTCCTGCACAAATTGTAGCCGAAGCTGGTGTAAAATCGGCTACTGGTGGCGTAGCATCTGGCAGACAGTCTATGAAATAAAAACGAACAGCATCAGCAATAACAACACCTGAAGTACCTGTGGTACGAATTACAACTTTATTATTAGTACCTGCGCTAAAATTATAAGTTCCTAATGAAACCCAAGTTCCATTATTAATCTGCTGATTTACAAGAACAGTTGTTGTTCCACTTTCGTGAATGATATCCACAGGAACATTATTGGCGCGATTAGTTCCAGCGGTATGATTGATAAAGACTTCATATCTTCCTCTCTGAGTAATTGTTGGAGTAAAAGTTGCTGTTTTGGTTCCTTTTCCCGTATCGCCATCATGAATATAATTTGTCCCAACATAGCCAGCAGTGGCAGATGTTGCTGTCCATGATCCTACTAAAGTTGCATCAATGTTATCAACAGTAATAACAGTTGTTCCTGGCACAGTACAATTGACACTTTTTGGAGTAAAACTTACAGGAGTAGAATATTTTGAAGCTCCTGTTGCAGCACTATAACTTCTTATAGTGTAATAATAAGTTGTTCCTCCTATTGGAGCTTCATAAACTGCAGCGTTAGCTTGATCCCAAACATAACTCATGGTTGTATTTACGACAGCATTTACAACAACTGTAGCATTTGGGGTCGTTGCAGTCGTAAATCCTTTCGTTTCTGTCCATCCTGTTGCAGATTTCGAAACTTGAATACGGTAATCTGCATTACTAACTGTAGAATTCCAAGAAAAATTTACAGGAGAATTCACATACAACTCTCCTTCGGTAGGACTTAAAGCTACTGGAGCCGCTGGCAAGCTACTATATGGAACACCTGTAATATTAGCACTTTCGTTATTATTTTTATCCAAAGCCGTCACCAGAAAATAATTATTTGGAGCAGTCAATTGTGCCGTAGTCAAAGTAAGTTGAGTTGCATTTACAATGTCCAAAACTTTTGTGCCGTCTTGTTTAAAATTTGGAATATCGGCCTGTGTTGCAAATGCATACACCACATATTTTATTGCCAAATCGCCATCAGTGGCTGCAACTGGAGCATCCCATTTTAGAATATTGCCTTCAAATCTAATATTTGTTGGTTCTAATGGACAAATATTGTCCTTCCATGGCATCGAAGGCGGAAAAGATTTATACTTATACTGATTATTTCGTAAGGCTGTTGCGATTCCTTTTTCGTCGCTCATAATATATCGCGTTGAATAAGAAGTCTGTCCAAAAGTATTGGTCATTCCCGCAATTCGGTTTTGATCTATCTGATTCTGAATCTCTGAAGCTGGCCAATTTTGAGATGAAGTACTCGGCAAGCGATCATACCCTTGACTAACATATAGATGTCTGCCATAAGTCGCGGCCTGATCATTCCACCATTGCGAAAGTTTAATATAATCTTGAGAACCGCCAATTTTCCAATATAATTGAGGAGAAATAAAATCTACTTTCCCATTTTGAAGCCAATTTATTGGATCACAATATAATGCGCTATAAGAAGGATTTCCAACAATTCCTGTCGGAACTCCACTTTTCCAGATGCCAAACGGAGCAACTCCAAAAACAATATTTTTATTATAATTGGCATTAATAACCTGCAAAGCATCATAAACACCTGCAATCATTCGATTCACGTTATCACGGCGCCAGTCATCAATATTACTTATTCCTGTCGGATTATTATTGGCATAAGTCGTGGCATCTTGATTATTTGCCATACCCTGATCTGGATAAAAATAATCGTCAAAAACAATTCCGTCAATATCATATCGCGAAGCAATATCTTCTACAATACTGATAATATAATTTCGTACCGCTGGCAAACCCGGATTCAAAATTTTAAGATTGGCATTATTTGAAGCTGTAAAAACCCAAGACGGATTTAATTTAGAAACATGATTGTTTGCCAATGTATAACCGCCAACACTTGCACGATAAGGGTTCAGCCATGCATGCAGATCCAATCCTCGTTTTCTGCATTCTGTTATGGCAAAACTTAAAGGATCCCACATTGGGTTTGGCGGCGCACCTTGAGTTCCTGTCAGCCAATACGACCAAGGTTCTATTGATGAGTTATAAAGAGCATCGCATTCTGGTCTAACCTGAAAATAAACTGTATTGATTCCCGTAAGAACCAATTTATCCAAAATTGTAATTAGCTCGGCTTGCTGAACTGCAGGAGTTGCAGTCCTATTACTTGGCCAGTCCAAATTATAGACTGATGTTAAATAAGTCCCTCTTAAATCTGCTTTAGGGCTTGCACTTATTTCTGGTCCGCTATTAGAACAGCCTGGAGTTATATTAGTTCCCTGACCTAAAATAAAGCCGTTTATAGCTATTAAAAAGAATAGATTGAGTAGTTTTTGATTCATAAGTTGGGCAGTTTTTTGGTTAATAACCGTAAATATATTACAAATAAAAACGCAAAAACATGCAACTATACTTAAAATTTTAACTTAAAAACGCATAATAATTCATTACTAATCACAAAATAATGCGCAAACTCTAGCAAAGACAAAGCTTTTTCTTTTTAAAAATACTTTAACAATTGTTAATAAAATATTTACGCGCTAAATTTAAAAGAGAACAATATTAAAGAAAATTACTACTTTACAACCTTAAATAGAAGTAGAAAAGAAAATTAAGATAAAAATTGTAGAAACATTATTCAAAACAAAATGAATTTTCGTTTGAAAATTCCCAAATGCCCAAAGGTTAAAACATGCAAAAAAATGCAAGGCAAAAAAAAACTAAAGTTTCTCTAAATTTAGCCTATAAAAAGTCCGTGCTAATTCTGCCAAAAAAGGCAGTCCGATTTCATCATATATCCGTCATAGCTCTTTAGGATACACAGCTTTATTTTTAGGAAAAGTTATGATATTATTTTGATAAGATGAACCCGTCCTTCTTTTAAGCCAATCTGCATCTGGCTGATCCTGTGTTGCTCAAAAGACAAAAAAATGATTTGGCATCGCCAGCTCAAGATCTAACAGATTCTGCTGCAGGGCCCCATCCAATCCTGCGCAAATCAACTTGATCATAAATACCAATTCTTTAAAATCCCAAGGTTTAATCATATAGGCCAGTGCCCCTAAATCACGGGCTTTTTCTATTCCTGAAGACAATTGAGAGGTTGAAGCCATGATGATAGGATAGGATGCAAAACGGCTCTCAGCTTTGAGAAGCTTCAGGCATTCCCATCCATTAATCATGGGCATGCCCGCATCAAGGAATATAAGCGCAGGGGCACTATCCATTTCATTAAGCATTTGAATGGCCTTCGCACCGCCATCTGCGCAGATAAGCGTAAAACGATCATCCATCTCCGCGAATGCCTCCTTAAAAAATGCAATATCATCGCAGTCATCGTCAATGAGTAAAATTATTCTAGTTTTCATTTTAAAACGTATTGCTGTTTATTGTCTGGCAAAATAAATCAAGTCAGAAATAATCTTGTAGTTCCTAACCAATCAAGATTTATTTAAAAAAAAAGCGGTTAAAAAAGCTTTTAACCGCCATTAAAAACAATTGCCCACAAAAAATTACAAACAAGAAATTACAATTTAGGCAGGAGAACCTTATCTATAGCATGAATAATACCATTGGAGCACTGTACATCGGTAATAATGATGTTGCTTATTCTTCCGTTTGCATCGGTTATCTTGGCTCCTCCAGCCGTATTAATTGTAAAACTTTGGCTTGCGGCAGTATTTACCGTCTGCCCATTAGTCAATGCTGAAGACTGGACATTTGCACCAGCTACAACATGATACTTTAAGGTTGTTTCCAAAACATTCGCTGGAATGGCTGAGAGTCCAGAAAATCCAGTCTCCGTTAAAAAACTTGCAAAAGCAGTGTTTGTGGGAGCGAAAACGGTAAATGGAGAACCTGTGGTTCCCGAAAGCATGGCTGCAAATCCCGAAGCAGGATTATAGGTTAGTGCCGACACAAGAGTAGTAAAGTTTTTGTTTGCTATAGCATGAGTCACTATAGTAGGCAGACCGATAACGCCATCGACTATATGCACCACACCGTTTGTTGCTTCTATATCGGCAGTGGTTACAGTTGCACCTCCATTGGCTTTTCCTCCGTTAATATCCACAACAGTATTTTTTTCTATATACATGCTAAGGGTGTTGCTTGTAGAGGCGCTTCCCTTTGCGAGGGTTTTAACATATCCTGTTACTATAGCACTAGACTTAACTTTTGTGCTTAGAACATGATTAAGTAAAATTTCTTTTAAGGCAGCTACGGGAACTGCATTAAGATCTGCATATCCATTTTTAGACAAAAATGCATTAAAAGCTTCGTTAGTTGGAGCAAATACGGTGAAAGATCCTGAAGAACTCAATGTGCTAGCAAGACCTGCTTTTTCCAAAGCTGATGCCAAAACGCTTAATTGGGCATTCGCTTTCGCGGTTGCATAAATACTCATATTATCCTGTGAAGGACCATTATCATCATTGCTGCATGAACCCAGTGTCAAAACAAATAAAGCCAATGCGGCTGCGAATTTCATTTTAATAGTTTTCATAGTGTGTCTTTTTTATGATTAGCTAGATTAAATTTACAACAATTTTGTTTAACAAAAATCAAAAAATATTAAACAAAATAAAATTTAATACAATTTTAACATTCCTAAAAAAAAACATAAAAATCTAAATACTAAGATTTTCCAACAGGCGGCAACGTATAGATCAACCTTCGGATTATAGTAAGCCAGATACTAGATAGTAGCATGGTAGAAGTTATGACTGCAAGAGTGATCTGATAGATGTAATCCTCGACAAGGCCAAGTGAGGCGGCAAGGGTAAGCAAAACAAAACTGAATTCACCTATCTGCGACAGCAGTCCACCAGCATATATACTATCTCTCCAGCTGCTACCCGTTAACCTAAAAAGCAGGCTGTTAATAAGGCTGCTTATCAACAGAACACTTACAGCAACAATTATAATTGTGCCTGCATTTGCAGCAAAAAAATGTAAATCAAGCTGCAATCCAATGGCGAGAAAAAAGAATGCCATGAAGAAAACCCTCAAGGGAATCAAAGATTTTTCAAGCCAACGTGTAGCTTTATCTTGGCCAATTACTATTCCAGCAGCAAATGCTCCAAAAGCAGGAGACAGTCCAAACCAAGAACTCACCCAAGCCATTCCAAAGCAAATGCAGAAACCGATAAACACCTGCAGGTCATGATCGGCAATGATTTCTCTTCTCATGGGAATCTTCAAAATCTTTTTTTTGATTGCAGCTCTTAAAAACAGTAGTATTAGTATGCCTCCCGCACATACTTTAATAAGTTCAAAAAAAGATGCATTACTACCTGAAATGAAATTGAGTGAGAGGATCATTGGAACAACAAGAATATCCTGCATCAGCAGCACACCACAGGTTATAATACCCAATGAGCTTCTAATTTCTCCAGATTTCTCCAGATACTGAAACACTATAGCAGAACTGCTAAGGCTTATGATAAAGGACATCAGCATAATCCTGCTGGCCGACCAGTCCAAATAGACCCCCAAAGCATACATGCATAAAAAGCTCATCAGAATCTGTACTAGAACTATTGCAAAGGGTTTATAGAAATTCCTGCCTAAATGATGCAGATCTATCTCAGCCCCGATAGAAAACATAAGCAACACAATTCCTATCTCACCTAATTCCGTAGCTACTGCGGGATCGTGGATCACGTTTAATAGTTTTGGTCCCAGAAGAACGCCCGCTATAATGTATGCGGTAAAATAGGGCTGTCTAAATCGACGCAACAATAAAATTAAAAATAAGACAACACAGGACAGCACAGCTATCCCTGAGAATAATTGTGAAGACATAATTCTGGTTTTAACAACAATAAAAAGCTGTCCAAATGGACAGCTTTAACTAAAAACAAGGTAAAATAACAGATTGAAAATTACGCGATTTCAATCCTTCTTGGAGGTTTCTGTTTGGCTTCCTCCTTTTTAGGGATGGACAGATAAAGAAGACCGTTTTCATAGCGGGCGCTGATTTTTTCTTCGTCCACCACATTTTTAGGTAGCTCAAAACTTCTTTGGAAAGATTGATAGCTGAATTCCCTGCGGGTAAAATTCTCTTGCTCGATAGTCTGATTGTTTTCTTTCTCTGAAGAAATTGTGAGCAGGTTTCCGTCAAGGGTTACTTTGAAGTCGTTCTTATCTAGCCCAGGAGCGGCAACTTCGACTTCATAATGGTCTGCTGTCTCTTTGATGTTTACCGATGGCAGCGTGGTGCTTGTTGCAGAAAAATTGCTGTTTTCCCAATTGAAAAGCTCGCGGCCAAAAACATCATCAAAAAACATACGAGGCAAACCAGTGCGTTGGTCTGCATTTCTTTTGATAAGATTCATAACATTTTACTTTTAATTGTTAGACAATATTTGTGAACATGCACTGGCTAGCAGTGCCGACGAGAAAAAAACCAAAATTGTGCCAGTAGAAAAAAATGACATTTTTTCAGTTTTTTAAGCGAAAAAATGTCAGTTTTATCTTGGTTTTAAACTAAAAAAACTTCTCCATGTGCCTTACTAATTTCTGACACTTGAAACAAAAGAGTTTTAATTTGTCAGGATTTAAATTTAAGCAAGATTTCTATTTTTATAATCTATATAGCTATAGTTTTCTTCTGAGTTAAAGCTGTGATCCGAGCCACTACAATTCAGCAATTCAGAAGTGAATAACACATAAGTGCTACTCTGAATTGCATTTTTGAGCAAACAATGCGACTGCACTACTGCATTGCCATAAAGCTTACTGAAACCGCCCACAGCATATTCGGCAAAAAGCCCGTAATGCGCGACCAACTTCAGGGATAAATTAAGCTTTCTATCGATAAGGGATTCTATAGCGTCCAGCTTTTCCCTAAAATTCTTCAGCATGATTTCGTACTGCTCAATAATAAGATCAATTTGAGGAGGCAGACCAAATTTATAGAAAAGGACAGCATCCCCTTCTACTTCAGAAACCTTCATCCCTAGACGGTTACTATCCATAATAGCCATAAGAAGCTCACGCAAAATATAGCTTCCTGCTTCGATACATATACTTGGGACAAAATCGGTGAAGCCACTCACATCTGGAATAAGAATAAGTCCCTGCTCTGCTTTTATTGCTCCAGCCTCATTGCGGTATCTGTGCAGAATATCCTGCGCTGAATGCGAGATATTCATAATGCGACAGCCGTGTTTTTGTACAAGGCCAATATTTCTGTAATCCATGATTCCACAGTTTCGGCATCCACACGGTCTGCCTTTTCAAAAAAGAAATGTTGGCTGATCTCAAATCCACAGTAGTTGTAGATTCCTTTGTCGGAAGTAAGCCTTAATGCCCTATCCATTCCAATTTCACGGTATTCATCATGCGATTTGCCATGCGTATTAATGATCACAGCCTGCTTCCCCTTAAGAAGCCCCTTCTGAACGCCCTGATCATAGCGGTAAGCAAATCCATAGCTAAATACTCGATCAATATAGCCCTTCATAACAGCGGGCATTCCTGTCCACCAGATCGGATGAATAAACGTTATGTGCTCTGCCCAGCTTATGAATTCCTGCTCTAGTCTTACATCATCTTCCACCTGGCCTTTTCTTTGGCCTTCCATATCTTGAAGTGAAAGTACAGGATCAAATTGCAATTCATATAAATCTCTAACTATAACCTCATTGCCTTTTTGCAACAAATAACCTTGCAAGGCATCTTTAAATTTTCCGTTCAAGCTTTCCCCATTAGGATGGGCATAAATAATTAAATGTCTCATTGTTCTATAATTTTAAATTGATAGGACAAATTTAGACTTGGCACATACCATAAAATTGTAAGAAAACGAAAATTACTCCAAAGGACTGCATATGCTGCACTGGAGCTTAAGATATCTGGATGGGCTTAGATTTATATAATGTTTAAAATCGTTAATAAGCTGGCTCTGATCATAATACCCGCACTGCTCAATGATTTCAAACCAATCCTCTTTTGAAGCTCTCCCTGCAATAGTCTGCATGATCTGGACAGCTTTAAGAAAACGCCGAAAGCGCATAATCTCTTTGGCTGAATAGCCTAAATGTTTTTTATGGGTAAGCTGTATGGCGCGCTCAGTTTGTTTTTTATCTCCAGCCACTTCCTTTATGGGACTGTAAGCTGTAGTATTTAGTTCTATTAGTTGCTGGACCACCGGGTTTCGATTTCTCAGATAAGGCCTGCAAAATTCAAGGATACACTCTACCTGGCGTTCTTGATCTTCAATCCCTGCAAGTCTGTTCCAAAGGGCAGTAAAGCAGTTTTCATCTAGCAACGAATCAGAATCAACGGGTAGATTCTCTGAAATGGCCGCCGGTCCAAAAAAACGATAAAAGGCATCGTCTTTAAAATTTGCTGCTAAAATTTTGCTCCCCGCGGGTAGAGAATAGTCAAATGCTTTTTTTACGGGCCCCAGAACAATAGACTTCTCCACTTCCAAACTGGCATCGTTCTGCGTGTGGATCAAAGCCTTTTCTCCAAAAATGAAGATCATAATAGTCTGATAGGAAGGCAGAAGTGTTTGTGTGATCGTCCCTTCCGAATTGTTCTCTGCAAAATAAAAATGCGAAAATACCTCCTGAAATTCTTCAGGAACAGCAATTCTTCCGCTTAAAATTTTCTCGTTTCCCATTATAAGAAGCTAAATTATAAAAAAATCCATCATGGCATTGCTGAATGTAGATCTTCTTTTCAGAGCTTCGTAGTCCAACATTTCTATAATTAAGGAAAACATAATTTAGCCCAAAAATAAAAAGAGACAGCACGCTGTCCCTTTGATTGTTAAAGTTCTATATCCAATCTATTTTGGATCCACACTTAATGGTGGCAGAGTGGTTTTCTTTTCGTTCATCATTTTTTTCACCTGTTCAATAGTCCTAAAACGCTCTATCTGCATCTCGCCTGTAAAAGTTTCGCTCTGAGGTGCTCTTGGAGGTATCTGGGCATAGGTTTTCATCAGATCTGCAATGGCCTGGTTAAAAATTATAGCTGTCCATGTTTTCTCTGTCCAGCTGTTCATGAACAAATCATAACGCTCTTGAGGATCTTGCCACAGATTGTAAATAGCGGGAACTGTTGCTACATAGGTTTCATCTCCTCTCCAGCCTAGTTGCTGCCCAGGGGCGTCACTTCCTGCAATAGCACCATTATCACCTCGCGTATTAAATACCGCTTTGAATTTTCCTATTCGTACAGCTCCTGGCGACAATTCGGCCTCTGTAAAATAGAACCATCTATCACGAAGCGGCGTTCCTTTTTTAAACAATACATTTGACATATCATAGCTATCAAAAACCATGTCAGCACCTGCTCTGTCTTTTTTAGGAAGCTCCACTCCAGCAAGGCTTGCAAAAGTAGCCATAAGATCAAGTCCGCCTACAATATCATGGCTTTGGCTTCCTGCCTCAATCTGTCCTGGCCACCAAGCAATTGCAGGCACGCGGCTGCCACCTTCTCTATCTGTTCCTTTGGTACCTCTAAAAGGAGTATATCCAGAATCAGGATGCACATCTTGCCAAGCGCCATTATCTACTGTATAAATGACAATTGTATTTTCTGCTATGCCCAAAGAACGAATTTTATCCATAATACGGCCTACATTGTAATCCATCTCTACTACAGCATCTGAATATTTGCTCTTACCTGGAGATTTGCCTGCAAACTGTTTAGAAGGAAGGTTTGGCTGATGATTTTTAGCAAAATTGATACACATAAAAAACGGATCTTTGCTTTTTCCATATTCATCAAGCTGCTTTAAGTTATTTTCTACCATCATCATATCCAGTTCAGCTATATTCTCTTCAGTAACCTTACTAACCTCTCTAGCTTTTCCTCCTGCTTCGCCTTCAAGTATACCTGTAGTCACTTTTTTGAAAAGCTCCAGCATCTCTGGAGACATCTCTGGATTCCAAGACTGGAAAGCATAAGTATAAGCATTCAAATGATAAAGCACCACATTCTGCATTTTGTCAAAACCATGCGCTATAGGCATTGCATAGTCTGCTTCTCCAAGGTGCCATTTTCCAGAAAAATACGTTTTGTAATTGGCTTTTTTAAGCACCGAAGCCAACGTCCATTCTTCTTTAGGCAGTCCGCCTCCCTGTCCTTGAAAAGCAACTGTGGTCATACCGCTTCTATTCGGAATGCGTCCTGTAAGCATCGCGGCTCTTCCTGGGGTACAGCTTGGCTGTCCGTAAAATGACCAAAATTGCATGCCTTCTTTTGCCATTCTGTCGAGATTGGGTGTCGGCATGCCTCGACCTACTCCTCCTCCGTAGACCCCTAGGTCTCCCCAGCCTGTATCGTCTGAGATAACCATTATGATATTAGGCTTTTTTTTAGTTTGAGCCTCTGAGCTTAAATATGCCAAAGCACATAAACTGATCAATGCCATTAATAGTGTTTTCTTTTTCATAGAGCTATAATTTATTGGAATTAATATCTTACTAAAATTAAAGCCTTAAAATTTAAATGGATATCTATTCGTATATCAATCTGGTTTCATTTTATAAGATGAAACCAAATATTTAAAAAATGAAACCTATTCTGGTAATTCAAAAACAGATAAAAAGCCTCTGAAAAACTTTTCTCAGCTAAGTTTGCTTCAACAAATGTTAAATATAAGCAAAGCCCCGCAGAGTCTAATCTTTTTAGTATATTTGTAGTAGGTCATCCGAAAAGTAGAGATTTTTGTTTTTTTAATACTAGCGATCATTTTTACATCTGCTATAAAATAAAAATAAGTAAACTATTTGAGTACCAAAAACATGTAATAATAACAATAGCCCCAAGACTATGAAAAAAATTACTTTAACGATTTGTCTGCTACTAGCAGTGGCAGCAAATGCACAGCAAGAAAAAGGAATAATTGGATATGCAAACTGGTTGGACAACTGGACAGAATTCAAGCCACAGAAAACCGAATCCAAAGATGCAAACCAAATACTGGCTGGAAACATTACCGAGAATACTAAATTGATGAAAAAAAACGTATACATTCTTCATGGCAATGTATATGTAACCAATAATTCGGTTCTAACTATTGACCCGGGTACAGTAATTATTGGAGATGCCGCAACCAAAGGCACTCTTATTATTACAAAAGGATCTAAAATTATGGCTGAAGGTCAGGAAACAGACCCTATCATATTTACCTCAAATGCCAGCATGAAAAAGGCAGGCGACTGGGGCGGCATAGTTATTTTGGGTGATGCGCCTATCAATAAATTTGGCAGCGTGGGCTCCTATAACATGGATCTTGATCCTTCCCTTACCGTTTATGGTGGCAACAATGCCGCTAGCTCCTCAGGAATCTTAAAATATGTTCGTATTGAATTTGCTGGAAGAAAAGTAAAGGGAGCAGATGCCTTTAACGGCCTTACAGTTGCAGGAGCTGGAAATAAAACAGTCTTAGAAAACATTATGGTGAGCTTCTCAGGAGGCGATTCTTTTGCCTTTTATGGCGGAGATGTAAATGCATCGCAGTTGGTTTCTTATAAATCTATCAATGACGACTTTAAAATTACTCAAGGAGCACAATGTCGACTTTTCAATTCTCTTGCAGTGAGATCTTCATACCTTTCAAGCAACAAAGATGGTTCTAGATGCCTAGAGGTTAAAGCTTATGAAAAGAAAAACGAAACTGACTTCACAAAAAAATCGACTTTTGTTTCTGCTTCCAATCTTACCCTTCTTAATGACAGCGAGAATATTAAGGCTGATGTTCAGTCAGGTTTAGTAAAAGAAGCAATCTATGTCGGCGAAAACACTGCTCTAGAACTAAAAAGAAGCGTTGTATCAGGATTTAATCCAGCAGTGTTGTTGGATAGCAAAACTGAAATGAATGCTGATAATTTGAAAAAAATCAAATTTGAAGAGATGTTTTTCAACCAGTGCACTGGCAACATCTTTACAGAAAACAATACTGATAATTCAGATCTGGAAAACTGGTATGGCAACAGTATTTTTTCTAATGTATATTCCCAAACTGATAATAAAGAAACCTTTGTGGATATCTACAATGCAAAAAGACCGGACTACAGGCTACAGTTAGGAAAAATTACTGCATCTAGCGGCAGATAATTACCTATTAATCTTAACAATTATAAAAAAGGAAACAGAAAAACACACTGTTTCCTTTTTTTATTTCCGTAGAATCATCTTTTAAAGGTTGCTCTTAAGCTATCTTGAAGCTAGAAGTGCAGTTCGCAACGCCTGCACTCCATCTTGGAGCGTAACGGCAAGCTCATGCTCTTTGTTTTCAATCTTTGCAATGACATCAAGCAAAAGCTCCTGCACGCATCTACCGTACACTTCTGCCTTGGTCCTCTGAATTTCAAAACTGCCCGAAACTATATGGTCTACTTTATAAAATATTCCGCCAGCCTTTACAGAATCTTTCTCCTCTGATAATGCCTCTGCTGCTCCCCAGCCTTCTGGCCTCGAGTCATCAGAGCCGCAGCCAATCGCTTCTGCTGAAATTTCTTTCCAATCTGGCAGAGAAGTAAAAGCTTTTCGAGTTGAAGAATTGGTAAGAGCTTTCAGAGTGCCTTTCATAGGCATCCAGCCTTCGATTTCAATTCTTGCAAGATCATATGCCAAATGAAGAGTAGTCTGTTCAAAAAAACCAGGGCCGGAAAAAGCATGATGATATTCCCCTAGGAGTCCATCATCATATTTGACAATTGCTGACATGCGGTCTCTCTGCCTTTGATTGCGCTGATCAGAAGTGCCATAAACCTCTACGGGCTTCTGACGGCTAAGTGCACTTACTATGTCAAAAAAGTGTACTCCATGCTCTACCATAATGCCACCTGAGACTTTTTCATCCCAAAACCAGTGCTCCGCAGGTAGAGCTTGATCCTGTGCATAATTGTGTACAGCGGCATGCCGCAACTTTCCAAGCGCTCCGATTTCCGAGAGTGCCATCAAAGAGTGGATAATGGGATTATATCGAATCATATGGTCAACAGTAATAATCTTTTCCGTCTCTGCCTGGACCTTCAGAATACGCTCAGCTTGGAGCAGATTAATGGCAACAGGCTTTTCAAGCAATACGTGCTTTCCAGCTTGCATGGCAGCGCAGGCCATTTCGGCATGCAGCGTAGGAGGTGTTACAATGCTTACAATATCTATTTGGGGATCTGCAAGCAACTCCTTCCAACTCCCATACAACTTACAATTCCCTTCAGTCTTAAGACCTGCCGTGGTATCAGCGATAGCCACTATCTCGATTTGCTCCAGTCTGTCCCACCAATGGTGCAGAAATTGGCCAAATCCACCATAGCCTATTATACCTACTTTATATGTTTTCATATCTTTTAAATTTAAGTCCCAAGTGGGCATCTGTTCTAAAAATAATGTTCCATCTTTTGCATGAGCCAAATTACCAGCTGATTCTTACTGCCGCATCACCAGGAAATTCAAATTCATTCCCATTGACGGCTTTAATTTCGGTATATTTGGAATTCTCTTTAACCTCTACCTTAATTTTTGATACGGCAGTTTTGGAAAGCCCGCTGACTTTCATTAGAGCCCTAAACTTTGGACTTCCAGCTACTATAAAGGTGATCTTTTTTTTTACGAAGCGGAACTTTAGTGCAGGATAATTGATAAAGCCTATTGCATTAAGATCCTTTAGCCTAAAATACTGTCGGGGCACCACTCCGAAAGCGAGGCCTGCCCCATAAACTTCCTGTCCGACTTCTCCAGATTTCTCCCACCCATCGTGAATGTCTTCCAAAGGCACCCATAGCTCTTTCTGCACTTCCCCTGTTTTAATCTCTTGAGCAATCATATCCTGAGGCAATAATGGCGGATAATAATAGGCAAGCCTTGCTGAAGCATATTTGATGAACTCAGGAATTAATACTTTTAATGCTGGGAGTATGTCAATATTTTGTGTCACTTCCATATAATGATGAAGAGCAGCATAGACTTCAAACTCTTCGTAAGCTGCTGTATAGGGCGCATCATCTAAGGGAAATACCGAAAAGAAACTGGGGAAATGCTTTCCGTAACCGTAGCCGCAACTCCAGATCTGCATGTTTTTAAATAGGCCAGCTATACAGCTATAGCTCAGCTTGAGGAACTTCTCATCATTGGTTTCGAGATAGAGCTCTGCCAATGCACCGGCGGTAAAAGCTGTATTATTGGCCTGATAGAAAATGTCAAATCCTAGCCCTTCTAAACTTTTAAGTGCACGCAGGGCTTCATTTAAAAAACGCTTTTCATCTGTGAGCTTGTACGCCATCAGCATTACATGAGCATAGGAGCCTGGCACATCCTTCTCCCCTCCCTCTCCTGGCTGGGTTTCTGCCTTAATAACCTCATAGGTTGTCATCTTATAAAAAACTGGCCAATTATAGTCAAAATGCCGTGCGGTCTTTACGGCATAATCTACGGAATCCAGAAAGAGCTTCTCTGCAATTTTATCCCCTCTAAGGGCTAGACGCGCCAAATTTAAAAGCGGATGATGGAGGTACCAAGAATCCATCACCATCTCACGTTTCTGCTCTTCAGATTTGTCTAGCTGGTCTACAAGAGCGGGATGCCAGCGGACGATGCTTTTGACACGCTCATCATAGAAGTCCTCAAGTCCCATATCCAGATCATCATACATGGGATGGGAACTTTCAGACCAGGCTAAATATTCGTGAAGAGGCAGCTTCACAGCCAACTGCACCATAATTTCAGCAGGAGTTTTATAATCGCATACATAAGCATTCAAGAAAGGCGAACTATTGGCCATTGTCCAACACCCCTTATTCAGGTGCAGTTGCCCCAAAACTTTCTCCGCGATACCAAGCCAGTCCTGATAAACAGGTTCAGGCTTTTCAATATGATTGTAAATGACGCTAAGATGATTTAAAAACGCAGAGGTCATCTGACTTTCTTCCTTCATAATCTTTTCATCGAGCAAAACCAAAGCATCTGAGATAATAAATTCTATCCCCTCAGGGATAGGCTTCTCGCGGTTTACGGGAAATTCAAATCCTATTTCTGGCCAGCTTCCTCCGACTGTTTGCGAAAGCGAAGTCTGCGATGTCTCGCAGTAGGCAGACATGGCGCTTAGATTTTGGAAATAGAAGACCGATCCTGTTTCAGGTCGAGTCATGCTGAAAAAGATATGCCCTGAGCGCGCGCCCTGCTGATGTGAATGGATGATCCCTGAGGTATTCTCTACCCTGCCGTCATAGGTTAGTGGCACAATATCTCGAGGCCAGAATGGAATCAGTAGAGAAAAAGCCGCTGTGAATGAGGTAGTATAACGAAACAGCGCTGAATCTGCCTCTGGAAAGCAAAGCCTGACCGTATAATGTCCCAGTCTAGTCCAAGCTTCTATTAGCAAATCATTTTCCCGCTTCTTAACCTGAACTTTATAAAAATTGCTGTTCATGCCAAAGGCCAGTCTAAATGCCATTCTTCCAGATTTAGGCCACTGCATGGCAAGCCATAGGGAATCTCCAGCATTATATATCTGAAGTTGGTATTCGAAAAGCGCGGTTTCATGCAGCAACTCGGCATTTACAATATCTGCCTGAACAGTAGCTGTCCAAGGCGTAACAGGATGAAGCATATCGATAATGTTTAAATTAATAAATCAAATTTGTCTCATAAATGACGCTGTTGCTTATATAATACCTCTGAAACCTTACATAAATTTAATCTCCCTTTTTCGTTAGCTCTAAAAATACAAACAGAGTTTAAGACTCCTTTATCTTCATTTTTCATAAGCGTAGCGGACGTTTTAGAAAAAAGAGTTTCATTTTAAAACCGTACTTGCTAAAATTTCGTTAATACCTAAATACCAGCGAACTAAACCAGTGTTGTTTAACCTAATAAAAACTAGATTATGAAAAACGAAGTTAAAATCCAGGCAGTAAACCCGTCCCTGGACAGCAGAAGAAGTTTTTTGAAGCTCAGCGGTTTGGCACTTGCCTCCGCAAGTCTTCTTATCGCAGGATGCAGCGACAGTGATGATGACCAACCCATGCAGGAGGATACCCTTCCGGGCGTCCGCAATGGCGTATTCGATTTAGGCTCAGGAGATTTCGGGGTTCTCACCTATGCCTATGCCCTAGAGCAGCTAGAAGCCGACTTTTACACGAAAGTCGTTAACGCCTCTAGCTTCAACAGCGCGTTCAGTTCTTTAGAACGCGAAGTACTGACTGATCTTTATCATCATGAGGTGGTGCACAGAGATTTCTTTAAAGCTGCCTTAACCGGAGCGCTTCCTAATCCGTCCACACAACTACTGCCAACACTTTCTTTTAACTACGGTTCTCTAAACTTTAACAGCCGCACTGAAGTCCTTGCTACAGCCAAAGCGCTTGAAGACACGGGAGTTGCCGCATATAACGGAGCTGGGAGATTGATTAAAACAGCCGATTATCTGCTGCTGGCAGGAAAAATTGTTTCGGTGGAAGCTCGCCATGCATCGGCTATCCGAAGCCTAATCAATCCTAATTCAAAGGATTTTGCAGGAGATGATATCGTGAATATGTCAACAGGGCTAGATGACGCGAAGGATCCTTCAAAGATACTTCCGATTGCTGGAGGATTTATCTCCACTAAATTTACCGCTAAATACCTGCCTTAATGCTAACCTTAAAAACTGGAAATTATGAACATCCTAAAATTTATAGAATCCTTCGCCGATGAGCGCATAATGCAAAGCATGGGCACCAGAAGAGAAAGTTTTGCTCAGTTTGGAAATATCGGAAAAAATCTGGCTATGGCCTCAATACCTTTCGGGCTTTCTGCCTTGAGCAGCAAAGCTTTTGCCAAAGATATAACAGCTACTCCTGCAACGCCAATAGGTGCACTGCAGTTCGCTCTCACTCTTGAATACCTAGAAGATGAATTTTATGCTATGGCACTGGATTCAGGTGTCATCCCAGCATCTGAGAACGGCGGTAGGGATTTAAAGGTATTCCAGCAGATCTCAGCCCACGAGTCCGACCATGTTAAATTTCTTATTGCGGGACTTGGAGGAACAGCAAGTGCCAATTTTGTCGCTAAGCCGACCTTTGACTTTACAGTTGGAGGCGCTTTTGATCCTTTTAATGACTATCCTACTTTTCTAGCTTTGGCACAAGCTTTTGAAGATACTGGCGTAAGAGCTTACAAGGGACAGGCCGCCAACTTGATTACAACACCGGATCTGCTGACCGCCGCTCTACAGATCCATTCGGTAGAAGCGCGCCATGCGTCAGAGGTTAGAAGACTAAGAGGTCTTAAAGGCTGGATTTCAAATGCCGAGAGAGGTGCTGGAATGCCAGCTGCCACTCAGGCCGTCTATGACGGAGAAGGCGTAACGGTGCAAGCTGGATTTAATACTGCCGCCGCGTTTGGAGCTGCCGCAGGATCAGAAGCCTACGATGAGCCTTTAAATACCCAGCAAGTAGTGGATATAGCCAACATCTTTATCGTCTAAATAATTTAAACAATAATAACCGCCGCCTGTGTTCTAAAGATGCAGGCGGTTTTCTTTATAGCTAAGCAGATAGTACCAGAAAACATGCTACCGCTCAATCATATAGTTGCGTGTAACCTGATTGAAATTAAGGATTCCTTTAATCCACTTAACAAAAAAGCCCCTCAAAAATTAAGGAGCTTCTTGGCAGCCGACGGGTGCCTGAAAAGGTATGGGGCAAATTAACTAAATCATTGTACAGAACCTTCAGACGAACCCCGTCGGTCCCCTGTTTCTTTTCTGACAGATTGTACAGCATTTTGCCACACCAATGTATATCAAAATTAGCAAAAACATCTCTGACGTTTCTTACAGAATATCACTTAGAAATTACAGCTTCTTAATGTGCTATTATTCTAAATGACATTGTTGTCTGTTTGGGCAAAAGATTTTATTTGCTTTTCACTATAATTCGTTTTTGTTGTTTTTATTAAATTACAATCTTATTTTAAAGGTGCTATGCTATAAGAAGTTCCCTTTTTAGTCTCAAAAACCGCAGTGTAACCAATAGACGATTTTTCACTTTTGACATTCAACTTTTCAATTATAAAGGGTTGCGCTGATCGTATAGAGCAAGTTCCTCCGATATTAGACACAATTGTTGTCTGGCTCATTTTACCTTCATTCCATTTTATATCTACAGTAAAATTGCCTTTTGCTGTAATTCCCTTAATTTCTCCATCTTTCCATGAATCTGGCAAAGCAGGAAGCAGATGTATTTCTTTATTTTGGCTTTGCATCAGCATTTCGATTACACCGGCAGTTCCTGCGAAATTTCCATCAATCTGAAATGGCGGATGCGCATCAAAAAGATTTGGATAACAGCCTCCGTGTCTGCTGTAGTTAGGATCATTATCTTTAGTTAATCGCAATTGATTTTTGAATAACTGATAGGCATGATTTCCATCCAAAAGTCTCGCCCACATATTTACTTTCCATGCCAAACTCCAACCTGTTCCATCATCTCCTCGAAGTTCTAGTGTTTTCTTTGCCGCAGCAGCCAATTCTGGGGTTTGAAGAGGAGAAATTAAATTGGCTGGGTGCAAAGCATACAGATGTGAAGTGTGCCTGTGGTGCGGATCTTCTTCTTCAAAATCTTTATACCATTCCTGCAATTGCCCTTTACTTCCAATTTGAAAAGGAAGTAATTCCTCTCTCGCATTGTTTATTTTTTGTCTAAACTCTAAATCGGCATTTAAAACCTTAGAAGCTTCAATGGTATTTTCAAATAAATCTTTTATGATTCCGATATCCATTGTCGAAGCTGTTGTTACAGTTCCCTGTTTCTTGCCGTCATAATAAAATATATTTTCTGGAGAGGTTGAAGGCATTGTTACCAGATGGCCATTTTTATCTTTTTGTAGCCAGTCTAAACTAAATTCTGCCGCACCTTTTATAATGGGATATACTTTTTTTAGGTAATTTTTATCGCCAGTATATTGATAATGTTCCCATAAATGTCTGCTCAGCCAATTGGCTCCCATGTACCAGTTGGCCCACATTGGATCTCCTTTTCCAAAATCTCCAACCGGATTAGTCATAGCCCATATATCAGAGTTATGATGCAAAACCCAACCGTTGGCATGATAATAACTTTTAGCTGTTTCTGCTCCTGTTGCAGAAGCATTTTTAATGAATTCGTCGAGCGGAAAAAACAATTCTGATAAACTTCCCGATTCTACGGGCCAATAATTCATCTGCAAATTAATATTGGTCGTATAATTACTGCTCCAAGGTGCACGAAGCTTATTGTTCCAAATTCCTTGCAGGTTTGCTGGCGCATTATGCGTACGCGAAGAAGAAATCAGTAAATATCGTCCAAACTGAAAAAACAAAGCTTCGAGACCCGCATCTTTTTCACCTTTTGCATATTGTTCTAATCGTATGTCAGTTGGAAGATCAGACTTGGATGTTTCTTTTTCGTTTAGCTTTAATGAAACCCTATTGAAGAATTTTTGAAAATCAGCAATATGTTCTTTTAATAGAGAATCATATTTTTTACCAGCAACTTTTTTTATTGGAGCTTCAGCAAATTTATGTTCATCTTTTCCTTGACTGTCTGGACATTTATCAAATCCGTTGAAGCTAGTTGCTGCCGAAACGAAAAGTAGAATTTCGCTGGCATTTTTGATAACTAATTTATCTCCCTCAGAGCTTATTTCGCCGTCTTTTACAACCGGTTTTATAATCAATTCGAAGCGCATACCTCTACATCCAGCTACATCCTCATAAATAACGGGTTCCTTATTGTAATCGATATAATTAGGATCGGCGTGCGAAGGCGCTTTTCCCTTTAAAACTAATGTTTGATTCTGTACTGCTTTCTGATTTTTTAAAAGACTTGCCGCATCAATGGTCACAGAAAGTTTTTTCAGCTGGTCTGCCGAAAGCTTAATTACAATACATTGTGCTGGAGCCGAAGCAAAGATTTCTCGTTTGTAATTTACTCCGCCAGCATTAAAACTCGTTACGGCTAATCCGGTTTGTATATCTAAGCTTCTATCGTATGATGCCGCTTTTTGCCCGCCAAAATCCTGCTTTAAAATAAGATCTCCTAAAGGCATAAAACTTTCGCTATATGGTCCTTGCATGTTTTTGGTCAAAACATTAGCTTTTTCAAAATCTTCATTTTTAAGCGCTTCTCTAATTAAAGCTAAGTTTTTAAAAGCATCTGGATTTACATTTTTATGAACTGGTCCTCCACTCCATAAAGTAGCTTCATTTAACTGAATTAACTCTGCTTCAACCCTTCCAAAAACCATTGCGCCCAGAGTACCATTTCCTACAGGCAGTGCCTCCGTCCATTCAACAGCGGGCTGTTTGTATTGCAGTTTTAAATCTTTTTGTGCAGAAACAGAAACTCCTGCTAATGCAATGAGCATAAAAAAGCTTTTTTTTAAAGAATGATCCAGCATGAATTTTACTTTTTGATGAAATTAATTAAATCGTTTTCAATTTTAACACTGTTATTGAATACGGAGGAAGATTCAATTGCTGATTCCCTTTCGTAATCTTATATTCGCTTTGTTTTGGCGTGATTTTTTTTGGATCTGCAAAAGTGTTTTCATCCTGTAAATTTGCACTTACCAGTCTAATCAAACTTCCTTTTGACCCTAATTTCGCTCCTTTCAAATCAATACTTATGTCAGATGCTGTTGAAGCTGTATTAACCAATTTCACAATAATTTCTTTACTATTCACATCTTTTACAGCCGATGCGTATAAATTATGCTGACCAATTAACGCTTTTCCATCTTGCGTAATGCTTAATAAATCGGTTCCTTTATTAGTCGAAAACAATTGCTGTACATAATAGTTTGCCGAACCATAAGACTGAAGATTATTGAACCAAATCATATCTGGTGTCCATTGCCAAGCATCTTCGTGAGCCATTAAAGGTGCATAAGAAGTTAATTGCACTACTTCTGCATTTCTCTCCAATCCTGTCATAAAAGCAGCCTCAGAAAAGGCGCATTCCCAATTATTTCTATTGTTTGGATTTGCCCCAGAAACACTTTGTGCCGCATATTCTCCAGCAAATATTTTTGGGCCTTTGCGATCATAATTATCGTAACGGCCAGCATTTTCCCTAAACCATTTTGGGCTTTGGTAATAATGTTCATCAACCAATTCTGCATTCAGTTTTTTGAGTTCATTCATTGCATAATCAAAATGTTCACCATCTGGTGAAGGCCCGCTGCCTGACACAATAATGATATTTGGATATTTTGCTTTTATAGCTTTTTCAAAAACTTTATATCTTTCAATATAATCAGCGCCCCACTGCTCGTTTCCAACTCCGATATATTTTAAGTTAAACGGTTTTGGATGTCCCATATCTGAACGAACTTTTCCCCAAGCTGTCGTAACAGCGCCGTTTGCAAATTCAATCAAATCTAAAGCATCTTTTACGTACGGATCCAGTTCGTCTATGGATGCTAATTCACCAGTGTTGTACTGGCACGCCATTCCGCAGCTCAAAATTGGAAGCGGTTCTGCCCCTATATCTTCTGAAAGCTGAAAATATTCAAAAAATCCTAAACCAAAACTTTGAAAATAATCTGGCGTTAATTTATGATTGAATTCAACATTCCATCTGTTCATCATGGTTTTTCTATCCTCAACATTCCCAATAGATTTTTTCCATTGGTAACGATCTGACAAAGTTCTTCCCTCCACAATACAACCACCTGGAAAACGTAAAAATCCTGGTTTTACATCGTATAAAAGCTGAACTAAATCTTTACGAAGTCCATTTTTTCTATTCTTCCAAGTATCTTCAGGAAATAATGAAATCATGTCCAAATCAATTGTTCCTGTTCCTTCAAAAGTGATTTTCAGCTTTGCTTTGGCTTCTGTTTCAGTTGCCACAAATTGTGCGCTATAATTGGTCCATTCATCAGATTTTGGAACTACACTGGTTTCTCCAAGCGCTTTTTGATCTTTATCAATCAGTTGGAAAATAATCTTTCTGATGGCTCCTTTATGATTAGCTGCCTTAAACGAAAGATTGTATCTCGCATCTTTCTTCACTCCCATTCCTCTAAAACCTTCATTTATTAAAGCATAACCTTTGTCATTATTAATTTCAACCCTGCAAAAATTAGTATTATTTGCCGCTACGTTGATGGGCAGAGCCATACCGGATTCCTTATTCATGGAAGATCTGTTGCTTTTAGGTTGTTCCCATCCCATTAAAGGTTTCTCAAATTCAAAAGATCTGTTTTTAATCATTTCAGCATAAAGTCCACCATCAGCAGCAAAATTGATGTCTTCAAAAAACAAACCGAACATGGTCGGCTGAATTTTAGTTATCGTTTTGGAAGCATCAACCTCTAGAACCGCTTTTTGAGCATTTCCATAAATAGTGCTAAATAGCAAACCTCCTATGAATAATGTTGAAATTAATTTTATTTTCATTGTATTGTTTTTATATCTGCAATTTATTAATTAATCTTTTTAAAGCCTCTCTTTATTGTAATTTTTACACTTATTTTTTTCAAGAATAAATTACTTCTTAACTGCCTCATACTTATCTGGGAAAGCGGCTTCTCCATCCAAATTGATTACTTTCAAATCATCGACATTTTTACTTTCAACCGCATATTTAAAATAATCTGGTTTGTTTTTTCCCCATTGAACGGTACAATTCTGAACTTTTATACTTTCAGCGTTATCAAAATAAAATCCTGAAGTGCTTCCTTTCACAAAACCCTCTACATTAGCAGGTCGTCTGTCGTACAATCCGCCTGGAAAGGATGTAATTTTATCTATAAAAACACTCACATTATCAAAAACAATATTCTTGATTTTATCTTTAGATTCTCCGCTTACAAAAACACCGTTTTCTCCTGTGCACTGAATATTAGAAAAATAAATATTCTTGATTTCGCCCACTTTTCCTTCTGTTGCTCCTTTCGGGAAACGCCAATTGGCATCTTTATGATTTATTTTCGCTCTGCTGAAAGCTGTTATATAAATCGGTTCTGCTTTTCCCCACCAAGTATCCGTGTTTAATTTACTTTCTATAATGATGTTAGAGAAAATAACATCGCTTACCGTTCCCTCGTCACGATTCTGAATTCCTAATGCTCGATTGCTGTTTTTAATAATACAATTATTGAAAACAACCTGTCTAATAGCATCCATATTTTCTGAACCAATTTTAATAGCACAGCTGCTGCTGGTCATAGTACAATTGGTAACTGTAATATTTTCGCAAGCTCCAAATTCTTCAAATTCTCTTCTGTTTTTCAAACAGATGCAATCGTCTCCGCTCTCAATATAACAATCACTGATTCTGACATTTTTAGAATGGTCCAAATCAATTCCGTCGCTGTTGCGGACTTTCAAGCTGTTCAATAAAGTAATACCACTGATTACTACATCGTTACAGCCTACCAAATGAACTGTCCAATAAGCTGAGTTTCCGATATGAACATCTTTAATTCTGATATTTTTACCACCGATAATCGTCAATACGTGAGGTCTTGGATCAAGAACATTGAATGGTTTTAAAACATATGCGTCATCTTCTTCTGCTCCCATAAAAGAAATTCCGTTTCCATCTATTTTCCCGCTTCCGCTAATTGTGAAATCTTCTATATTTTCTCCTCCAATCCAAATCGTCCCTTCTCCAGGATTGGTTCTGAAAGCACTTTTTGTATAGAGTTTTTCATCTGGACTTGCCAGTAATTTCGCCCCAGCTTCGATATGCAAATCTACTTTTGATTTGACGTCAATTGGTCCTGCTAAAAAGGTAAATGGTGCTGGAATTAAAACTCTTCCACCCGTTTTGCTGCAAGCGTCGATTGCTTTTTGAATAGCTGCAGCATCATTGGTTTTACCGTCTCCTTTTGCTCCATATTTTTTAACGTCGTAGATTTTCTGCGCAGAAACGGTTAACGAAAGGCAGAAAATTAGCAGCGTGATGATCGATTTCTTTTTCATATTTTTTATTTTTTTTTTGCCACAAAGGCACAAAGGCGCTAAGTTTTTTTTCACGCAGATTTTTCAGATTTAGGCAGATTTAATTAGATTTTTTTATAAAATATCTGTTAAATCTGCTTAGATTTTTTCAATCTGCGTGAAACAAAAATACTTTGCTTCTTAGCGTCTTTGCGGCCAACTCTTAATGGGCAGGCAATTCAAATTTATTCTGTTCTGGTTCTATTTTTCTTTTTGCAGCTTCGCTGTCCAAATTGCTTTCCAAAACATCTTTGAAAACAATCTGATTGTTTTTATCTGAAGGAATATCAATTGCCTTCATCGTTAGATTTTTGACATCATCAAAAACAAAAGCTGGACGGAAATCTTCTTTATCCAAAATCAGTTTTATATTCTTCATTTCGATTCCGTTTACGTGACGGACATAAAATCCCCAAGAAGGCAGTTCTCCAAACATGTTAAATTCAGGATAACCGTTTATGTTTTCTTTTACATCTTTTAATCGGCTAAGTGGATGATATGCCATTCCTTTTGATGCCCTTCCTGGATAAATGATTTCAATATTTTCTAATGTCACATTTTCAATTAAATGCCCCGGAATTCCAACAATAGAAGATGGAAACGGATTATGGAAATAATCAACCTCAGGCCCGCGCATATCGTAGTCAATATCAGGACGACCAAACGGTACTTGCACTTTTACGTTTTTTACCGATACATTTTTAATAGATCCTGGTTTATCTCCGTTTCTATGCCCCAAACGAATCAATATTGCATTTCCTGTATTAACAGCTGTTATATCTGAAACTTTGATATTCTCAATTTCGGCTCCGTCAACAGATTCAATCGCTACTGCGGATCTAAACGTGTCAAAAACTTTGATATTTTCGATGGTTACATTTTTGAAACTACCGTAAGAACCTGTTCCAAATTTCACAGCATTGGCACTTGATCTAATGGTACAATTTCCAATGTAAATATTGTTATTATGAAGTCCCGGAACTTCCGATTTCAAGCAGATTCCGTCATCGGCAGTGTTCACATTGCAATTGGTTATTCGGACATTTTCGCAACCATCGACGTCAATTCCGTCATTGTTCCAATACGCTCTGCTTTCTACTTTCATAAAATCAATGACAATATTCTTGCATTCTCTAAAACATTGTGTCCAGCCTGGACTATTTTTCAAAGTAATATCAGTCATTGTGATCGAATCGCATTTTACAAACGAAATTAGTTTTCCTCTTCCATCTTCAGGACGCATTCTTCTGTAATTATATTTCGGATCTATTCGAACTCCCGTGTGATGCAGCGAATCAATTGCTAAAGCCAGTTCTCTTCCATGTCCATTTATAATGCCTTTTCCTTTTACCGCCATATTTTTAGATTCAGCTGCAATAATCAAAGCTCTTATTCCTTCATATTTCGGATAATCATCTGGGTTGGTGCTTCCTAACAAAACGGCATCTTCTTCAAAAAATAATTCTACATTACTTTTTAAAACAATACTTCCCGATAGAAAGGTCCCTTTAGAAAAAACAACCTTCCCGGCTTTACTTTTATTAGCTGCATCAATGGCTTTTTGGATTGCTTTTGTATTTAAAGTTTTACCATCTCCCACAGCGCCATATTTTTTAATGTCAAATATTTTTTGCGCTGAAACGGTTAAGGAAACACAAAAAACAACCAGTATGATTACAAAATTTCTTTTCATTTCTATTTTTTTTATGCCACAAAGACACTAAGTCGCTAAGTTTTTTTTTAAAACCTTCTCTCCTTAATAAACTTTACGCTTTTGCGAGCAATTTTCAATTTAATCCTTTTAAATAAACTTTGAGTCTTTGTGCCTTCGTGGCAAAACATAAATTACCAGAAAACAGTGTACAAAGCCACTAAAATTCCACAGATAATAAAAGATCCAACTATAAACTCTGATGATACTTTAAACATCGATTTATCAACTTCAATTTTATGAATTTCAGCTTCCTCTTCTGATACTGGTTTGGCTAAACTGATTCCCACCATTATCAATACAATGATAAAGAAAACAATAGTCATTCTGTCTAAGAAAGGATAATCAGGAAAAGCGCCTTCTGTCCACATCGGCAAGAATTTTAAGACCGCTGCAATAGGCACCGTTAACAATGCCCCTGCCAATCCTGCAGCTGGAGTTGTTTTTTTCCAGAACATTCCCAACAAGAAAATCGCTAAAACTCCTGGCGAAAAGAATCCCACATATTCTTGTATAAATTGATACGCCTGATCTAATGATTTTAATGCAGGAGCTACAAAAGCTGCAATGATCATACAAACCACCACACACCATTTTCCTATACGAACCAATTTTTTTTCTGACGCTTGTGAGTTGAAATATTTTTTATAAATATCTAGCGAAAAAATAGTTGAAATACTATTGGCTTTTCCAGCCAAAGAAGCCACAATTGCCGCTGTTAAAGCCGCCAATGCCACTCCTTTTAATCCTGCGGGAAGCAGATTCATTAAAGTCGGGTACGCATGATCTGGTTTTAAAACTCCAGCCGCGTCAACCATTTCCTGCTGAAACGTTCCGTTTTCATGCATGACAAACATGGCAATACCCGGTAAAACGGCAATAATTGGAACCAATAATTTTAGAAAAGCGGCAAATAAAATTCCTTTACGCGCTGTTTTTAAATCGGCTCCTAAAGCTCGTTGAACGATATATTGATTGCATCCCCAATAAGCCAGATTGTTAATTAACATTCCCCCCACTAAAACCGACATTCCTGGCAATTCATTATAATGCGGATTGGACTTATCTAAGATCATATGCAAATGTCCTGGGGCTTGATCGGCAATTACAGACAATCCTTTTAAGATATCCTTCCCAAAACCGAATTGGTCTGACAATAGTGTCAAGGCCAAATAAGTTGTTACCAGTCCACCCAGAATTAAAACAATAACCTGAAACATATCTGTGTATCCGATTACTTTCATACCACCCAAAGTCACAATTACAGCAAACAGACTCAATCCAATCACACAAAACTGAAAACTTATCGGTGCAATGGACGAAATGGCCAAAGCGCCTAAATAGATAATCGAAGTAAGATTTACAAATACATAAATTAAAAGCCAAATTATGGCCATGATCGTGCTTACGGTTCCACTATATCTTTTGGCTAGAAACTGCGGCATGGTAAATATTTTATTCTTCAAATAAACGGGAAGAATAAACATGGCCACGATAATCAGAGTGGCCGCAGACATCCATTCGTAAGAAGCAATGGCAAGTCCAATGGCAAAACCCGAACCGCTCATCCCGATAAAATGTTCTGCTGAAATATTAGACGCAATCAAAGAAGCTCCAATTGCCCACCAAGTAAGCGAACCCTCTGCTAAAAAATATTCTTTGGAACTGGTTGCTGCAGTTTTTTTGCTTCTATAAATGTACATTCCATAGGCCGTGACTATGATAAAGTAAATAAAGAAAACAATGTAATCTGCGGTTTGTAATACATTCATAATGTGTGGTTATTGTGTGGTTAGATAGTAAAATGTATTGTAAGATCCGATCGCATCAAATCTTGAGAAACCATTTTCTTTTATACAGAAAATAAAGTAAAAGAAGCTGTACACCAGTTACTGAGAGAGCAACAAATACTGGCTGCCATATCATTGGCAAATACTGTATCATACCTCCAAAAAAGTAATCAGCAGTATGTTTAAAATCTACAGAACCTTCGGCTGCGATATATATTAAAATCGAATTTGAACCAATTAAAATCAACGGAAATGCCCATTTATGAAAGCCAGACAAATCAATTATCAAATAGAAAAAGACAAAAAATAGAATACTAAATCCGCCGACAAAACAGACAAAAGAGCTTGTCCATAAATGCTTGTTGATTGGAAAATCAATGTCCCAAATTAAACCTGCAATAATTAACAAAACAGCTGTCAAAGCCATCAAAATTAACTTTGCATTTATTGAAAACTGATTTTTTGCTTTTAAAAATGTTCCTGTAAAAACTCCTAATAATGCCGTAGAAATCGCGGGAAGAGTCGAAAAAATGCCTTCTGGATCATAAACGGTACTGTGAAGTCTGCCAGGTAAAAATAGGCGGTCAATATATCCTTCTAATGATCCCTCTTTGGTTAAAACTCCCGCTCCAAACTCAGGAACCGGTATCCATTTCATGGCCGCATAATAGCCCATCAAAATGCCTAAAAACCATATGAACTGTTTTTTGAAATCAAAATTCAAATAAATCATTCCGGCAAAAAACCAAGCTATTCCAATTCTTCCTAAAACACTCGCGAAACGGGTATGGTCAAAGCCGTCAAAACGCAATAATCCATTTACTACAAAACCTAAAACCACTAAAATAATGGTTCTCCTCAGCATAGAAAGGTATATTTTTCGTTTTTCTTTTGAGGGCAATTCCTGCGGAGTTGATACTCCCGCTAAATTCATTTTCTTCTCAAAAGAATATGGCATAGAAACGCCTGCTACAAACAAAAACACAGGGAAAATCATGTCATAGAATGTAATGCCATTCCATTCCGCATGATGCAATTGCGATGACATCCAGAGAAAAATAGGAATTGGGGCCGCCTTGGCTAGAGCATGAATTATATGTTCGCCACTCATAATCCAAAACATTACAAATCCGCGCAGCGCATCTAAAGAAATTAATCTTCCGTTTGTAGGGTTACTCATTTTTTAGTTCTAGTTTTAATTTTCTATCGCAGTATTCAGTCACAGTCGCAGTATTCAGTGTTTATGTGACTGAAAACTGTGACTGGAACTAAACAACAGGTTATTTAAAGTGGTTTAATAATAAATCCGTAGCTGTATTCGCTTTGGCTTAATACATATTGTTCGTGTGGCGGTTGTCCCCAGCTGTTGTCGCCTCCTAAACCTCGCTGGGTTAAGTCTACACAAACAACTACTTCATCTCTTGGAGTGATGTCACTGGAATGAAGGTTCTTTTTAGAAATCCCGCCATCAAAATCGCTCGGATAATTATTCAAAGTACTCATACATAAAGGCTGCAGACCTTGTATTTCCAAGCCATTTCCTGTATTGCTTGACAATTTAAACCAGCGTATATCGGTCTTATATCCATTTTCCTGCGGGCGCGTATAAGGAACATATTGGTCTGCAACTTTACTATTATAAATTCCTTTGAATGAAGAAGTTTTCCTATCTGGATAGTTTTCTAAAGGACCTCTTCCGTAATAATCCAGATTCTCCAAAGTATTTTTCAAGGTGAAAATCATTCCGAAACGCGGCAGCTCTGGCACTGGATTATTTCCTTTTTTATAAGAAGCCTGAATTTCCAAAGCATCGTCATTTCCTAATGCATATTTAATAGTGTAGTCTGAAGCAACATCATTCAACTTCAATTTAGCAACAATATATTGCTTACCGTTTTCTTCAATTTGCTGAATATTTTCTAGCGATGTATTTTTTCCTGCCGTTCTCCAGACATTGGTTCTAATCTGCATTTTGTTTCCAAAATCATTATCGGTTGGCGCTCTCCAGAAGTTAGGTTCAGGATATTGCTTAAAATATTCTTCGCCTTTTATACTGCAATAGGAAATTAATCCAGTCGATTTGCTGATTTTAACTGTAACATTATCAGAAGTTAAAACAAACTGATCTTTTTCATCTTGAACTTTCGAATTGTTTGTTTTTTCAGATTTTTGGAAATATTTACCGTCTTCGATTACAAATTGTTCTTTCGCAATCTCAAAATTCTGAGGCAGTAAATCTGATCCGGTTTTAGTGTAAGCAAAAACATTTAGCAAATATTCTATTCCTTCTTTTGATTCTAATTTTGGTAAATCAAGTTTGAATTGTTTTTTAGTTTTTGGATTCAAAGCAACATTCAAATTTCCTTCTTTGATTACTTTACCGTTTTCTAAAACTTCATATCTAAAGTTGTACTTGTTCAGGTTTGTGAATCCAAAATCATTATTAATTTCGATTATACCATTTTTGATATCGACTGCTTTGAATAAAATATTCTGATAGACTTTCTTCACTTCAAATGCTCCAGGATGCGGTGTTCTATCAGCATAAACTAATCCGTTATGGCAGAAATTTTCGTCGTTTAGATAGTTTTGGCTTCCCATATCGCCGCCGTAAGTCCAATACTTACGACCCGCTTCATCAATTCCATAAAATCCCTGATCTACCCAATCCCAAATAAATCCGCCCTGCATATTTTTGCTGCCGCGAATGATGTCCCAATATTCCTGAAAGTTTCCGCTACTGTTCCCCATGGCATGCGAATACTCACACATAATAAACGGACGACTCACTTCTTTTCTCGCAGCATATTCTTTCATGTATTCAATTGTTGGATACATTGGGCAGACGATATCTGTATTCTCATTTTCTTTTGCCTGTTCAAATTGAACCAAACGCGAATTATCTCTTTTTTTGATCCATTTATATGCTTCATGAAATACAGGTCCATTAGCACTTTCATTGCCTAATGACCAAATGATTACCGATGGCATATTTTTATCTCTTTCTACCAAGCTATAAATTCGATCTAAATGTGCTTCTCTCCATTCTGGAAGATGGCCCGGATTCGTTTTTGGATTCATCCACTTTAGAGGCTGTCCTTCTACTCCCATTCCATGGCTTTCAATATTGGCTTCATCCACCAAAAACAAACCGTATTTGTTGCATAATTTTACCCACAGAATATTGTTCGGATAATGACTGCAGCGTACAGAATTGATATTGAGCTGTTTCATCATCTGAATGTCTTTCAACATCGTGGCTTCATCCTGATAATGTCCAGTTTCTGGATTATGTTCGTGAATGTTTACGCCATGAACCATTAATCGGACACCGTTTACCAATAATTGTCCGCCTTTTAGTTCCACTTTTCTGAATCCGATTTGGGTTCCAACGGTTTCTACAATTTCTCCTTTTGTATTTTTTAAAGTCAAAAGCAAAGTGTACAAATTCGGCGTTTCACTACTCCACAATTTCGGACTTGAAATACTTTGAGAAAAATTAAGATTCTGAATTTTTGAAGCTTCAAAATTGATATTGAATTCTTTGCTAAAAACATTTTTGCCCGAGGCGTCAACCAATTTTGCAACCAGCTTTTGATTGTTTACCGCTTTTGAAGTCAGATTTTTTAAACTCACATCAACATTTAAACTTCCGTTTTTATACTTTGCATCTAAATCTGGTTTTGCAAAGAAATCCGAAATGCGAACATTGTCAGTACTATACAAATACACATTTCTGTCAATTCCAGAAAGTCTCCACATATCTTGATCTTCCAGATATGAACCATCACTCCATCTGTAAACTTCAATAGCCAAATTATTTTTACCCGGTTTCAAATATTTCGAAATATCAAATTCTGCGGGGCTTTTAGTATTTTCTGTGTAACCCACTTTTTCTCCATTTACCCATATGTACATTGCTGAAGTTCCTGCTTCGAAATGAAGAAAAACATGTCGGCCTTTCCAATTTTCAGGTAGCACAAAATCTTTTTTATAAGACCCAACAGGATTATCCCAATGATTGATAAAAGGCGGATTTTTTTCGAAAGGATACGTTATGTTGGTGTAAATCGGAACTCCATATCCGTTTAGTTCCCAATTCGAAGGCACTTGAAGTTCTTTCCAATGCAATGTGCTGAAATCTGTTTTATAAAAATCCTTTGGGCGCTCATCTGGTGTTGGAGCCCATGAAAATTTCCATTTGCCATTCAAAGAAAAATACCAAGGCGAATTTTCATATTTATCAATGATTACGGAAGTTTCATCTGCATAAGGAAGAAAAGCTGCTCTTGCGGGTTCTCTGTTGATTTGAAACACAAGAGGATTTTCCCAATCGTTGCGATCTTTTTCCTGTGCCAAAACAGCTGCACCACAAAGTATAAGCAGGCTGAATAAAAGTATTTTGGTTTTGGTTTTCTGCATTTGTTTTGGTTTTAGATAGCTGACATTATTTTTTTTAAACACATAGAAACATAGTTTTTTTCTTTATTTCAAAGGCGTTTGACTTATTATAAAATATCAAGCTATGTGTGGAAAACTAGTTCTTATAATACATCTTTAGCTCAAAAAACTATGTTTCTATGTATCTATCTGGTCTTTTTAAAACTTCAATTTCTCAGGCAGATATTTAGCCACTAATTCTTTATAATAAGGAAGCAATGCTTGTACATCGGGCTTAACTGGAGCTTTTGTATACAAATCGTACGGATTGAACTTTCTAACCCAGTCAAACATTTCAATATCTTTTTCATTCATTAAATGTTCGTAAGCATTTTCTTTATGCTGAGAATAAAATGAATGATAACGAATCATGTATAAAGCTGGTTCTGGCAGATAATCTTTCATAATCTGATATAAATATTCGTCATGCCCCCAACTCATCTTTACCTTATCCAATCCACAATTTTCTGTGTAGATTCCAAATTTGGTATTGAATCTTGGATCTGTATAATCTGGGTTTTCTTTAAAAAATTCTGAGTACACGATTTTATCCGAATAGGCACATCCAACAGGAAATGTATCTCCTACAACTGCCCATTGCGGCTCTCCAAACAAGCATAATATTTTACCCAAATCATGAATAAAACCCGTCAAGACAAACCAATCAGGATGGCCATCAGCTCTAATTGCTTCTGAAGTCTGTAAAAGGTGTTGCGTCTGATCTAAATCAATATCTGGATCGCTGTCGTCTACAAGTGTGTTTAAAAAATCAACAGCCTCCCAGATTGACATTTCTTTTTTGTTGAATTGCAGAAATTCCTGTTCTTTACTGCAAACAAAATCATAGGTTTGATACGTGTGGTTTATTCTATAAAACTCTTTAACTGTTTCTACCCTTTCTGAATCGACATAATTCCTGAACTCTTCCTTCTGCTTTTCTTTTACATTTTTTTCAGAAGGATCAGGATATCGCATTAGCAAATCATCTTCCCACTCATCTAAATTTTTCAAAGGATTATCTGTATCTATATGCTTTTTCATAATGCTTAATAGTTAAAAGTTACAAGACAAAAATAGAATTACATACTCCTTTCAAAATGGACTAATACATCAAAAACATGGATAAAATTGATTATTATAGGATTTTTTCATACTAAACAAACGAAAAGCTATGGCAATGTGTTTTTTGCCACAAATTCACGAATTTTTATTTGAAGACAGATGCTACTTCTTTTTTAAGTAAAAATTACACGGATTTTTTCTAAATTATTTAGATGAATATTTATAATTGCTTAAGCGCAGAATACCGCAAATGGAAATATATTTTGTACTCAAGGTTGAAACCTTGGGCTATGTTTTTAATGGAGTTAAAATCTTTACGGAGTTACTTATGGAAATTTGCTTCACCTATTCGCTATCACTCAGGTTCTCCTCGGAATGAAAATAAGCGATCTGTAGAAATTAGTGCAATTAGAACAAAAATCCGATCTAATATGAGCAAAAAAAATCGTGAATTCGTGGAAGAAAAAACTTAATTATATCAGTTTACTTGGCGGAAAACCAAATTGTTTTTTGAAGCAACGGCTGAAATATAACGGGTCATTGAAACCAACGAGATTGGTCACTTCTGAAACATTATATTTTTTAGTTTTAAGCAATTCTGCTGATTTTTTCAAACGGATCGTTCTAATAAATTCGTTTGGAGCCAAGTCGGTAAGCTCTTTTATTTTTCTGTAGAGTTTAGACGAACTTACTCCCAATTTATCACACAAGAAATCGGTAGACAGATCTACTTCACTTAAATTATCATTGATCAGATTGGTTACTTTTTCCATAAATTCTTCATCTACTGGCGAATGCGTCAGCATGCTTACTTTGCTTTCCACTTCTCCAGAAAATTTCTGTTTGAGCTCCAATCTCGATTTGATCATATTCTCAATAACAGTTTTCAACAACAATGGCTCAAAAGGTTTTACCAGATAACCATCAGCTCCAGTGTCGTAGCCCTTTACCTTATCCATATTTTCAGAAAGTGCAGTCAGCATTATAACCGGAATATGACTTATAAATTCATCATTTTTAAGTTCTCGACAAAATTCCAATCCGTCCATAACAGGCATCATGACATCTGTAACACATAAGATCGGCTTAATTTGTCGGCATATTTTCAAACCTTCTTGTCCATTTTCGGCATCATAAACTTTGTAATAATCAGACAGATAATCAACCAGATATTTTCTGAGTTCACTATTGTCTTCAATAACCAAGATTTTTTCTTTTAAATCTGTATTTTGAATGATTTTCTTCGCTGCTTTTTCTGGAATAAGCATGCTTAAATTGTCATTTTTGAGAGCATATTCAAAGACTTCCTTATCTTCATAAGAAGCACGGTCTATTGGAATTTCAACTCTAAATGTACTTCCTTTTCCTGGTGTGCTTTCAACAGAAATAGTTCCTTTGTGAATAGATACCAAAGATTTTACCAGCGATAAACCAATTCCCGATCCGGTGTTATTTTCCTGACTGTTCGATGCCTGATAAAAACGTTTAAAAATTTTATTCTGGCTTTTTAGCGGAATCCCGATTCCGTCATCAGTTACCTCAATTACCAAAATATCTTCAACGGCATCTTTAAGCCTTACATACAAATCTACATTTCCGTTTTTATTGGTAAACTTCAAAGCATTCGATAAAAGATTATACAGTATTTTATCATACTTGTCATTATCCAGCCATCCATTTATTTGCTGATCCTCTGTGATAAAATTGAGTTTAATCTTTTTATTAAAGGCCATTTCTTTAAACGAATCGAAAATATTCTTAGAATACGCCAAAATATCTGTTTTAGTCACTTTCAGTTTTAATTCGCCTGATTGCGCTTTTCTAAAATCTAAAACTTGATTTACCAAATTCAACAATCGGCTAGCATTTTGATAAATTAGATTATATCTGCTTTTTTCATAATCGGTTGCATTGCTGTTTTCCTCCAAAAGTTGTTTTGCAGGCCCTAAAATCAATGTTAATGGCGTTCTTAGTTCATGCGAAATATTCGTAAAGAAACGCAGCTTTTCATTATTGAGTTTTATATCATGTTCTCTATTTACTTTTTCGGTAAGCAGTTCTTGTTTTAGCCTTATTCGGTTTTTAATCTCTCTTCTAATGAAATAGAAAACTCCAAACAGAATCGCAAAAAACATTAAAAATGAAGTCGGCGTAAGCCAGAACGGAGGCAGGATTTTTATTTTATAAGAAACCGTTTTACTCCAATATCCGTCACTATTGCTTGATCGTATTTTAAAAGTGTAATTGCCAGGATACAAATTCGTATACTGGACTATTCTTGAAGTGCTGTTAGCAGTAATCCAATGTTTATCAAAGCCTTCGAGCATATACTGAAATCTATTCAATTTTTCATTTGCAAAGGAAGGAGTCGAAAACTGAATCGAAAAATTTCGGTTTTTATGGCTAAGCTCAATTTCTTTACCATAATTCAGATCTTTTGAAAGCGGAATTTCTCCATTGATTTCCATTTCTGGAAAAACTTCTTCGTTCTGAATCTTAAATTCGGAAATAACGGGCAATGGCGACCATTTGTTTCTTTGCATTGCTGGTGGTGAAAAGGAAATGATTCCGTTTTTACCGCCCAGAAAAATATTCGAATTATTAAAATAAAAGAAGCCACTGGAGCTGAAAACATCGAGCCTGTTACCGCTGTTTACGTGGTAAATGCTGATATCTTTCAAATCGGCTCTAACAAAAGCAATGTTGTTGTTATTGATGTTCAGCCATAAATTTCCTTTCGCATCTGAAAGGATATCGGTAATCCATTTTCCTGAAAGTTCTTTCAGTTGTTTTATCGGCTCAAATTCGTTCTTTTTCGGATTGTATAAGCATAGCCCAAAACGTGTTGAAGCCCATATCTTGCCTTTTACGTCCACTAAAACATCACTTACATTTTCATCATGCGGCACTCCCTTTTCTTTGATAAAAAGTGATGAATAGGTTTCTATTTTCCCTGAATTGATATTGTATTTTACCACTCCCGTTTCTGTAGCAAACCATATATTATTTTTGGCATCCCTATCAATCGCATTGATTTGAAAGTTTGGCAAAAGCTTGCTTGAGGTCTGCACTTGTAGGGTCTTCGTATTTAAAAATAAAGCGCCTTCTCCAAATGAACCCGCAATGAGAGACTCTCCATCAATTTTAGAAAAGGCAAAAACAGGCGAATTATCAAATCCTGTATGTATTTCTCTGGAAGAATTTGTCAAATAATTGTACACCAAAATATTTCCATCCCAAAGACCGCAGTAAAATATCTTTCCATCATCGGAATAAATGCTGGCAATATCTTTTCCTGTATTATGCAAAGGAACTGAGCCTTTTGTATTGGAAATAAAAAGTCCGTTATGATAAGTCGCTACAATTACTTTTTCATCATATGTTTTGGCAAATCCCCTTATTCTAGGCGCCTGATTGCCAATAGAACGCGATATGTCTTTGTTTAAAGTAAACTGATTTTCATAAGGATCATATTTGTCCAGACCGTCTTCGGTTCCTATCCATAAGACCCCAGATTTATCAAAATAAAGTGATGCAATTAAATTATCAACCAGCGAACTATCATCTGACAAAATAGAATAATACCATTTATAATTTCCTTTTTGGATATCTTCCAATTCATTGCAAACCAGCAATCCTCCTAACGTTCCTACCCAATATTTCCCGTCTGGGGCTTTTGCAACAGATAGAAAATATGGACCTAAAGCGCCTCGAATCTGTTTATTCTCAATATAAAGATTAATGAACTGATTTCTTGCTTTATCCAATTTGTATAGTCCTTCTCGGGTTCCTATAAAAATATCCGATTTGGCATCTTCGTAAATAAAATTAAGATATGGATTTTTGACATTTGAATTTGGTACAGAGAGCGTATAGGTCATTATCCTAACAATTGCCCCTTTTGCATCCATTGTAATTTTGGCAACACCTGATTTTTCATAACTACCAACCCAAACATTTCCTTTTTTATCTTCAAAAATCTCTTTGACATAATCAAAACCTTTAAGCTTGATTTTCTCGAATCGGTTCTCTTTCAGAAAAAACAAATAAACTCCTTTGGTTTTTGTGCCTACCCAAACTCTATTGTATTTATCTGCATAAACCGATCTCACTTCATCATCAGGCAAACTGTTTGGATCGTTTTTTTTATGAAAAAAAGTCGTGAAGACATGGGTGTCCATTTTAAAAAGCGTCAATCCTTTTCGGGTTCCAATCCACAAATTATTAGAAGCTTCGTCTAATTCTAAAGCTGTAATATCATCATTGTACAATTTATTTTTTCCAGGAGTAGAACTCATGTAATTCTTGAACTGATAACCGTCGAAACGGTTTAATCCAGAGAATGTTCCAAACCACATAAAACCTTTTTTATCCTGTACAATATGGCGTACCGAATTATGAGACAGTCCGTTATTGTCGTTATAATGCGCAAATTTTATATTCTGTGAATACGAATAATAAAAACTGGCAGATAATAAGAATACTATAAGGAATTTTAATCTCATGAAAATAAATTATAAATGCAATTTAATCTTTTTGATTTAATAAATATTAAAATTATTTAACAGATAAGTTATGAATTTTACCATTTTTCAAATCAATCTTAAAATGATCGGAAGGCTCTCCATTCATGGTTTTATGAAATATTTCTGCCCATAAAATCAGTTTGGGGTCATCTGCTTTTTTTAACTGTCTGCATATGACTTCATATTGTTTTAATCTTTCTTTTCCAATTTTTGAAAATGCTAATTCGTCAGCACTTTTTAAACGGTAAAAATCGAAAATCATATCAAAACCATTCCATGATTCAAAATCGGAAAGGGTCAGAGAATTCTCTTTCAAATCTTTAGCAACTTCTTCCCTATTTTTGTTCTTTTCTAATAAATCTCTTCCTGATAGATTTACAATAGATTTTAGAAATTCTGCAGGAAAATCTTCAGGCAAAAACCTTAGACGAACCAACTCTTTTAAATGCCAATTGGTAAATTCTTCATAATCTTTTGCCTTTAGAATTTCTTTATCCCAAACGTCTTTACTTTTTATTTCTTTTAAATGAGCATATTCCTCTTCATAAAAAGGAATAAGACTATTGAATTTATGTACTTTTCCAATTACAACAGTTTCAACTTCGAGTTCAGAATCTGAATCAATGGTCAAAATTTTATAAGCTGGCATATAAGCGGCAAGCGATGGAGTTTGAATATTAAACAGCGTGTTTCCTTTTGCTGTCGTTCTAACGCCTGTATCGTTTATGTGCATGTGTCCGCCAAAATGAACCTGAATTCCCGCATCTGCAAATTGCTGTGCGACATCTTCATTGGGAACACGCTGCAATTGCATTTTATTGGCACCGAAAAGCTGTTTCAATTCAGCTGAAGCATTATTATTAAATTCCACCATTGGGTAATGGCTAAAAGCAATTAGTATTTTTCCTTTTGCTTTTGCTTGCTCTGCCACTTTTTTTACCCATTTTAGCAAATGGCTTTTATAAATCAGAACATTATTGTACCCTGTATTGGCTCCAGAAAAGTCATGAGGATCATTTGGTTTTCCTGATAATTTTTCATTCGGAACATACGCATTGGCATCTATAGCTAAAAGCCAGATTCCTTGTATGGGTTCGACGAAATAACTTGCATCTGGCAGAAACAAATTGGTGTCTTTAATTTTATACGTTCTTTTTTCTAAAGCGGATTCTTTTTGGGCTTCTTCAAAATTATATTCTTGGTAAGTGTAGTTTGAAAAAGGTGTTTCCCAATACAAATCGGTCTTTTTAGGAAAGAAACCAAAATCACGCATTTCTTCAATCGTTTCTTTATAACCCCAATTTTTTATATCGGCAGTTATAATTGGAACTAGTTCGCTTTTACTTGCCTTAAAATTGTTTTCAGAACTGCTAATAATCTGTTCTTTTCCATCTTTTCCTAAAAAATCAGTTTTAACAGCATCTTGCGAAAAAGGTCTTACAACATCGTGATTTCCTGTGGTTACATAAAACGAAATGCCGTATTTCTGAGAATATTCGTTGAGTATTTTTCGTAATCCGCGAACATGAACGGGCTGTCCGTCATCACTAAAATCACCTGGAAGCACAACCTGTTTAATGCCCCTTTTTACGATGTCATTTAGCGCTGCTAAAAAAGCAAAGTAGTTTTCATTAAAAATTCGAGTTGAATGCAGTTGCGCATTCATGGTCCTAATATTGGCGTATTCGCCCGTTACAGGGTTTTGAATGCCTTGATAATTGCTGTCTTCAAATTTGGCAAAAATATCCTGTAAATGTGCATCGGCTATAAAACCAATCTTTATTTTTTGATCGTGCGAATGCTGTTCTGTTTTACAAGAAATTAGAACTGCAAAAATCAATACCCAACAGAAATTTTTAAATGCCATGGTTTATTATTATAACTCAGAAACTTTAACCCTTTGGGTGAAATTATTCTATTAATCCACGACCTTTACCAACGTTGGGTTGATTCCTAATGGATTATTTGTGATTTTACAGATTAAGGGGAAATCTGGATTTTTTACAATCCACATTTCAGTTTCATCAATCTTCGCTTTTACATGCAGAGCATCAACTGGTTTGCCTTCAATTTGAACACTTTCTGCATTTTTTTTATCTAGAACATATGTTGTATTATTATAAACAAAGGAACCTTTTTTGACTAAATCTTGATAAGCCGACTGCGAAATCATAAAAAACGTTTCTGTTGGTTTTAAGTTTAAAACTGGCTCATATTCTCCTTGATTAAAACTTAATTCGGTTCCGTTTTTTACGGCTTCGGGAAGCATTACTATTTTACTTTTCACGCCTCTGGTTTCTAATTTAAAAGCTAATTTATCAGTTGCTGTTTCTGCTATGAGCTGTAAAGTTCTCGTTTGTCCGTGCAGTTTGCAGACATAATGCAGTTGCGTATTATTTTTTAATGTTGGAATGTAATTTTGAGATATTCCTTTCTGATAAACGATGCAGAAAAGAAGCATTAAAAATATATTTTTCATCCTGTTTATCATTTTTTATTTATTTGGCGGTAAAATTGTCGTTCCCCAAGCTGATGGTTTTGAATCCATTTCTAAAACCAATTCACCACCGTTATTAATATCATCATGCGTAATCCATGCTTTGTTGTATGGTTTTCCATTTAGTAGAGCACTTTTTATGTATCTGTTTTTATCCGTCATTTTTTTAGCTGAGATGGTAAACTTTTTACCATTTTCCAACTGTATTACTGTTTCTTTAATCAAAGGCGTATTGATCAGATAATAAGGCTGTCCAGCATTTGGGTATAGTCCCATCATGTGGAAAGCCAGCCAAGAAGACATAGCGCCAGAATCATCATTTCCTGGCAAACCTTCTCTCGAAGTATTAAAATTATTCTTTATAATGCTTCTAATCCTGTCACTGCTCAAATAAGGTTTTCCGATCCAATGGTACAAACAAGGCGTTAAAAATGAAGGTTCATTGGCCACATTATATAAATTTTGATCAAAGAAAATATCCAGACGGTTTTCAAATGCTTTCTCTCCTCCCGATTTTTTAATCAGTTCTGGAACATCATGCGGAATGCTAAATGAATATTCCCAAGAAGTTCCTTCGTAGAAAAACACGCACCAATGGCATACATACCAAGGAGATTCGATAATAACAGGCGTATACTTAAAAGTAGGTTTCTGGATTTTGGATTCTCCAAAAACGACATCATCCAGCCAATTTCCGTCTTTGTCTTTTGGCATGATAAATCCTTTTGCTCCGTTATTTTCGTAATCGGCACGCCATAAATTCTGCCAGTTTTCAGCTTGTTTCATGTATTGATTATACAATTCTGTTTTGCCTAAACCTTTAGCCACTGTGGCAATATTATAATCGTTGTACGAATAATCGATTGTTCGGTTTCCTGCGCGGTCAGTGCCATAAGGAACGTAACCTAATTTAAGGTAATCCAAAAGTCCGCCGCGTCCTTCTCTTTCTTCATTTCCTCCCGGAGGCACCGTAGCGTCCTTAATCATGGCTTGTAAAGCCAATTCGTAGTCAATTCCTTTTAAGTTTTTCACAAAAGCATCAGCGATAACCACCTCAGCATTTGATCCGCCTTGAGTTCTTCCATTATCATTTCCGCTTCTTCCTTCTGGCATATATCCTTCACGTTTGTAAATATTAAGCATCGCGTTGATGATATCTACCTTTCGTTTGCTGTCAATCAGCGCGATTAACGGACTTGAAGTTCTAAATGTGTCCCAAATCGTATAAAAATCATCGTAATATGGCTCATCATTTGTCCATAAAGGATTCTCTCCTGTTCTGTCCACAGGCATAATCATAGTGTGATACAAACCTGTATAAAACATTTTTTTATATTCGTCTGAAGTGTCTTTTGAAAGCTGAATACGGCTTAATAAATTCTCCCATTTATTTTGCAGTGCGCCCAATACTACATTAAAATCCCAATGCGGAATTTCAGCATCTATATTATTCTTCGCTTTTAATTCGCTCAAAAACGAAATTCCGATTTTGACGTTCAGCTCTTCTTTTCCTCCATTTCCGAAAGACAATAATGCGGCTGTTTTCTTTCCTGAGTCAAATTGGGTTTTCTGATTATTATAGAATTTTCCGTCTTTGAAAGTCACATATTTCGCTATTGGCTGATCGAAAACGGCACAGAAATAAACCGTGTAAGCTCTTCCATTATTCCATCCGCCTCTAATTCTGCTATAGCCTCTCACTTCTGTATCTGAAACTATTTCAATTTGTGAGCCAACAAACTGCTGGGCTTCTCTAGCATCAGGAATTTTTTCTTCTCCCAAAAAAAATCCTGGGTCTATCTTTAATTCTTTTGAACTGTTTTTAGGATAGGTAATTCTATAAAATGAAACTTTCTCTCCAGTCGTAATTTCAGTTTTAATGTTATTTGCTTTAAAAACAGTTTCGTAGTAACCCAATTTTACATTTTCTTCAGCTCTAAAAGAAGTCTGATCCATTTTATCCAAAGCACCAGAAAAAGGCATAATCAGGATGTTGCCGTACTTTGGTCCTCCACCCGTTCCACTCACATGCACTTGACTGAATCCTGTCACTTCTTTTGGTTCTGGAAGCCAACCGCTGTTTGGACTAGAAGTACAATCTGGACTTGGTTTTACCATTCCATAAGGACAAGAAGGCCCGATAAAAACTCTTCCCACGCCTTCTGAACCTATCATTGGATCAACATATTGATGTACATTCTGCTGAGCACTGCTATTTATGGCAAGAAGAAAACTTGCTGCTAAAAAAATGAGCGACTTTGTATTTTTCATTCCCTAATTATTTCTTTAGTATTAAGATTTTGGCTGATCTGACATTTCTAAGATTAACTCACCTCCATTTGTAATCTGTTGATGCGAAAGCGTAAAGTCTTCTACTGTTTTATTATTGTATCTGATATTTTTTATATATACATTTTCTGAGCTATTATTCTGGGCTCTAATTACAAATGTCTTTCCTGAATAATATGCTGGATTCAAATCTATCGTAATTTTGTTGAAAATTGGACTTCCTGTTTGGTAAACTGCATCCTTGTCTGTTCCCCCGTTCATTTGAAACAAGCCTATTTTAAGCAAAACGTTTAAACTTCCCATTAGACCTTGGTCTTCATCTCCGTTATAGCCAGTTGCAGGAGATAATCCGCTGAAAGTGGTTTTCACTACGTTTCTAGTCCAGAACTGCGTTAAATCGGCTCTTCCTAAAAGAGTAAATATATTGGAAGTTTGGATTGATGGCTGATTTCCGAAATTTACAGGAATCCTGCTGAATTCTGGATGCAATTCTGCGTCATGTGAAGTTCCTGAGGTATAATTTTGTTTTTTAGCTGTTTCAAATTGAATATTCAATTTTTCTGTTGCTTTTTCTTTTCCGCCCATTAATGATGCTAAACCTTCAATATCATGAGGAACAAACCAAGTTGACTGTGCTCCGTTAGATTCAATAAATCCGTTTTCATACTGATAAGGATCATAATTTTCGCGCCATTCTCCTTGCGCATTTCTCGGACGCATCCAACCGATTGACGAATCAAATATGTTTTTGTAGTTTTCAGATCTTTTCATAAAGTATTGGTAATCCTCTTCATGATTCAGTTTTTTAGCCAGCTGCGCCAAAGTCCAATCCTGATAGGCATATTCTAAAGTCTGGCTTGCTCCGTCTTGATGGCTTCCGAAATTGCCATCGGGAAGCGGGTACGGCACATATCCTTTTTGCAAATAATATTTTAGTCCGCCTCCAATATTGGTATTGTGCTCATATCCTGCTTTTTCCATAATACCGCCCGGCATATGATTTTTTTTGAGTGCTATATAAATCTCTTCTAAATTTTCTTTTACAATTCCTTTTTGGATTGCGCTGACTATAAATGGAGTTGTCGAAGCTCCTGTCATTACATACGTATCATTTCCGCCAGCAGGACCGCGAGGAATGATACCGCCATCTTTGTAATACTGCATTAGCGAATGCACAAATTCTTCCATAATCTCAGGATAAACCAATCCCCAGAGGTTGCTAATCGTCCATTGTGCGCCCCAAAAAGCATCAGAATTATAATGGTTGAATTTCGGTTTTCCATTAGCGCTCAAAGGCAATTGTCCTACCCTGAATTTGTTTCCTGTATTATCGGGATAGGCTCCATTTGCATCGCTGATCATTTTTCTTCCTTGTAAGGCATGCCATAAATCAGTATAAAATCTTCTTTGATCGCTCTCAGTGCCTCCTTCTATTTTTATTCTTCCTAATAAAGCACTCCATTCTTTTCTTGAATCCGCAACTGTTTGGTTAAAATTCCAATAAGGCAATTCAGTTTCAATATTCATAAAGGCATTTTCTATAGAGGTATACGAAATGCCAACTTTTATCAGTATTTTATCTTTGGCTCCACCAAAATGGATTAAACAATTTCCTGTCGTATTATCTCTTTCTACAGAAGTAATTGGTTGATTTGTTTTGACTTTAAAAAATACGGTCAATGGTTTTGGACGCCTGAAATTAGTGCTCAAAACTAATGATCCAGAAAGTTCATAATCATTGTCTTTTTCTAATTTCCCGTTAGTGTTTTCACAAGGCCCTAAAACAGTGTTCAGATTAAAAAGAACTGCTTTCTGTGCTTTTTTAGGAAAAGTATATTGATGAAATCCGACTCTTGGTGTGCTGGTCAATTCTGCCGCTATCTGATATCTGTCTAGTTTTAACGAATGATATCCTGGTGTTATGATTTCGGTCTGATGGCTAAATTTGGAATAAAAGTCTTTAAAAATAGTTGATTTGTTGGCATCAGAAATCGTAACTGGCATTATAGATACACCAGACATCTGCCATTCGTGAATGTGGCTGAAACCTTTAACTGTATCTGTAGTGTATTTATATCCGCCTCCCCAATCGCCTTTAATTTCAGTATCGGGACTTAAATTAACCATACCAAAAGGGCGGCTTGCTGATGAAAAGTAAAACCATCTTGAATTTTCGGTGTCCAACAACGGATAAACCATATCTGATACTTGTTTCTTTTGCAAGGAAATGGCTTTCTGAGCGTTGCATGACAATAAAAAAACTAAAGTCAAACTTATGGCAATATGTCCTATTTTATAGATTTTACTTAGTTCCATTTATGCTGTGTATTGATGGGACAAATTGGGCTGATAATGATTTTTCTAAAAATTAAAAGAATGTTACAAAGCTTAATCTCTCATTTATCTTCAAAAAACACATTTGATTAGGCTTTGCAAGCATTCTAAAAATGAAACAAAAATGAATTGGTTATTATAAGTAGCAAAAACCAATGTTACTTTTAGTAAAAAGGAGAAGAATTTTACGCTCTTCTCCTTTCAAAATTAAATCGGGTTACACAATGCGTACCTATTTAAAACCCTTATTTTTAATATCCGTCATTTTGAATTAAAGCTGGATTTAAAACCATAGCATTGGTTGGAATCGGGAATACACGACGATAAACATCTGTATTAGTTTTATAGCCCCATGATCCTTCATATTTTCCAAAACGAATCATATCGTTTCTATGCCATGCCTCCCAAGCAAACTCACGGCTTCTTTCTTTGTAAAGCTCTTCTAAAGTAACACCGCTTACAGGTGCAGATGTTGTACGGTTAGAACGAACCATGTTTACCAACGCATCTGCGCTTTGACCTAAAGTTACAGCGCCTCCGCGAAGGATTGATTCTGCTTTCATTAAAAGCACATCTGAATAGCGTAAGAAAGGAACATCATTCTTTTGGTTACGATTTGTTGAAGTAGCATCTGGGTAAAATTTAATATTTCTATACCCCATGTTCCAAGCAATTTCATCGTTTCCAAGATCAAATAAAGCTTCACTCTGACGAGGTATAATATTTGGCGTTAAATTTACTTGATAAGTATATGACGCACCTCCATCAGATCCTGTGTAAAACTGGTCATATCCTTTTTTAGTTGTTGTAACCATAACTGGAGTCACGCCATCATTCATGTACTGAAGACCAGTCAACCACTGTTTGTTACGAATATCGTTAGGATCATTAAAATAAGCATAAAATTCAGGAAGCGTACTTCTAGGCGCACTTGGCGTAAAAGAAAGACCAAATTTAGCTCTCTCAGAACGTGGCACATCATAACGTGCGTGATACATTTGTCCGTTGTAGCCAACTGTAACTGCTGCTGGATCATAAGGAACTGCAAAAATAAACTCTTTCATTTGCGGCCCATTGGTTGGGTAAAACATCTGCAGGTAAGTTGCTCTTGGCTCAACAGCATATAATCCTGAATTAATTACCTCATCGCAAGCTGCAATACAATCTGTATAACGTGAGGTTCCTGAATATATCTCAGCATTCAGATATAATTTGGCTAGCATTGCATTGGCAGTCTGTTTGTTTGGTCGTCCATAAGTGCTAACCCCAGATGCAGGATTCAAATTAGGAACGGCACTTTTTAATTCCTTTTCAATAAAATTAAAAACTTCTTTTCTTGGTGTTTTAGCATGAGCAGTAAAATCTCCATACAAGGTATCCAAAGGCACATCTCCATAACTATCCATTAACATGAAATAAGAAATAGCACGCATTGTTTTGATCTCTGAAATCAGAGTCTTTTTCTCTGTTCCTTCTGGCATTGTCTGTCTTAAAATTGAAATCGTCTGATTGCATGTTCCAATCACTTTAGATGTCCAATCCCAAAGACTTCCAATTATACCATTGTCAGCATTCCAGTCATGGTAATGCATGGCAATATAATTTCGGTTATCGAACCAGTTTCCTCCTCTTGCAGGCAAAATAGATTCATCTGTACTTAAAGATTGAGCCCACCACCAAGCAAAAGAAAATTCTCCTCTGAAAGCTACATAAACTGGACCCGTGGCCTGAACATATTGTGTTGAATTTTGAGGAAATACATCAGGTGTCAATTGTGTTGTAATAGGCACATCTAGGTCACTGCAAGACCATACTAAACCAGCCATAAGTACTGGGAGTCCTAAATATTTTAATATCTTTTTCATAATTTTTAGCATTTAATTTTTAGAAGGTCACATTTAAACCGAACAAATACGTTCTTGTTTTTGGATAGAAGTTATTTGAATCTACACCAGGAGCTGTTCCTCCTTGTTCTACCTCAGGATCAATTCCAGTATATTTAGTGATCACAAATACGTTGTTTACGGTGTGATAAAGGCGAAGACTGCTTATGAACTTGCCTACTTTACCAAAATTATATCCTAATGTCATGTTGTCCAATCTTATATAGCTTCCGTCTTCGATAAAACGATCTGAATATTTAAATGAGTTTAAATCATTTGGAGATTCATTTCCTGCATCAACCAAAATATTATTGGTCATTGCCGTACTTGGTCTAAACAAATCGGCACGAGTTGCGTTGAAAATTTTATTCCCGAAAACTCCTCTGAAGAAAATACTTAAATCAAATTTTTTGTATTGAAAATTATTTGCCCATCCCATCAATAATTTTGGCTGTGCACTTCCTGCATAATGGTAATCTACCCCAATTTGCGGTGTAGTAGTCAAATCACCATTTTTGTCATAATACTGAGAAACCCCAGCTGCATTTTTTCCTGCATATTTCAAGGTAAAAAACTGTCCAAGAGGTTTTCCTTCTTTAAAAATTTGCAAAGTACTTCCTGTCTGTCCGCCTCCGTCTGGCTGTACACGACGGATAGAGTCACCTCCAACAAAAAACGGACTAGTTAATTTCACGATCTCATTTTTGTTATGAGCCAAGTTAAGGCTAGAATTCCAGCTGAAATTTGCTGTTTTAACTGGAGTTGTGCTTAAGCTAAGCTCAATACCTTTGTTAGACATTGTACCTCCGTTTGCTACAATTGTTCCTACTGGCACCAATACTGGATTAACATTATAGTTGAAGATCATATCTGTTGTCTTCTTGTCGTAAACATCAACAGAACCTGTTACTTTTCCTTTCGCAATAGAGAAATCAAGTCCAATATTTGCTGTCGCTGTTTTTTCCCATTTCAAATCAGGATTTGCAGCCTGGTTAGGTCCATAAGCCCCAATCTGTTGTCCGTTGTAATAAAAAGTTCCTAAACTTCCAGATATAAATTGAGCCGTATAAGCATTAAACCCAGAAGAATTTCCTGTTACCCCCCAGCTTGCACGCAGTTTCAAATCGCTAAAAATATTCTGGTTCTGCATAAAACTTTCTTTGTCCAATCTCCATGCACCTCCTACAGATGGAAAATATCCCCATTGGTTATTTGCACCAAACATAGATCCACCGTCTCTTCTTAGAGATCCTTGCAAAAGATATTTGTCTTTATAATTATAGTTTAAACGTCCGAAGTATGAGATTAAACGTGTTTTTTGATAGGCTTTGCTATCACCAAAATTTACTACATAACCATTAACTGAAGTGTAATTACTTAAAGCTAAGTTATTGTATCCAACATTGTCTACAGGAAAGTTTGTCGTTGTAGCCTGAAAACCATCTCCTAAAGTATTTTCCTGCCATGAGTACCCCAAAACAGCTTTTATTTTATGATCTCCAAATGTTTTATCCCATGTGAAGAAACTCTCTATAATATTATTTCTAGTTTCATAAGAATTTCTCAATGCAGAACCATTTACACCAAAGTTAACTAATGTTTTTGTCAAAGGTGGATCTGGGTTGTTATAAAAGTTCGCACTATTGTATTGAGAATAATAACTGTCATAAAACTCTCCGTGTGAAGCCGTTAATCTCTGATGTGCTAAATTCAAATTATACGTAATTCCAAAAGGAAGTTTTACTTCTGCAGTAAGATTCCCTACAAGGTTATCTGTTCTAGTTTCGTCAGTACCGTGTTCAATTAAGGCTACAGGGTTAAAATATCCTGGGCTCACAAAATTTTCAAATAAACTTCCATCAGGATTTCTTACTGGAGACACAGGAAGATAACTTGCTGCTTGCAAAAGTACCGTATTACGTTGCGGTACATTTTGATATTTCGTATTTGAATTAGTAACGTTCAAGCCAAATTTAACTTTATCATCAAAAGCATATTGTTCAACAGACAAACGAGCAATTATACGAGAGAAATCACTTTTTAACATAACTCCTTCCTTATTAATCGAAGTGATGCTTGCAGTATAGCTTCCGTGATCTCCTCCACCACTCATAGAAAGATTATGGCTGCTTGATTTGGCACGTCCAGGTCTTAAAATTTCTTTTTGCCAGTTTGTGTTGGCACCTTTGTCATTTTCTGGAGTAAAGTTTAGATTGTTTTTTGTTGTAAAATCTCTCAACTGATCTGCATTCATCATATCCAGATTGTTTGAAACTTCTTCCCATCCAACATATCCATTGTATGCCACTTGCGTTCTACCCTTGCTTCCTTTTTTTGTTGTTACCATAATAACCCCATTTGCAGCACGGTTACCATAAATTGCCGTTGCAGCAGCATCTTTTAAAACGTCAATAGTAGCAATATCATCTGGAGAAATCACAGAAATGTCTACACCAGGAATACCGTCAATTACATAAAATGGCCCTTGAGAACTATTTAATGTTGAAGCTCCACGCAAAACCACAGAAGCCGTTTTTGTTGGATCGCCGCTTGAAGAAATATTCAAACCAGAAACTTTTCCTTGCAAAAGCTGTCCAACGTCGCTGATTGCTCCTCTGTTCAAATCTTCAGCCTTAACAGATGAAACTGCAGTGGTTAAGTTTTTACGAGATCCTTTACCGTAACCTACAACAACAACTTGCTCTAAGTTGGTTGTGGTAGACATCATTTTAATCGAATAGTTGGTTTTCGTTCCGTCTAATTTTACGGCTTGATCTTCAAAACCCATAAATGAAAACACAAGTATTGCATTTTTGTTTGAAGTCGTAAATTTAAATTTTCCGTCAAAATCTGTTGTAACAGTATTAGTTGTACCTTTCTCAAGTACATTAACTGCTGGCATAGGAATACCTTTGTCATCCAATACAACACCGGACACTTCTGTTTTTTGTGCCCAAGTATTAATTGAGAAGCCAAAGAAAAAGGCTAATAATAATAGTTTAAGTTTTTCCATTGTAAATGTTGGTTATTTTAGTTAAAGTATTGACGAAATTAGTGCTAAAGAAATGTTAACAAATGGACAAGTTATTCATAAACATGGATAATTTCTATAAAGTCAATGATAGTAAGGCTTAGCGACGTTTTTTTTATACAATTATATAATGAAAAACTGACTAATAAATCGATTTCGGAAATTTTTCTTCTGCATACTGATGGTGTGGCTTTATGTTATGTTATTAATATTGGGTTAAAATATGTTTATATACGAAGTTATTATCACATAAGAATAAATTTATTTGCTTTCTGTCCAATTAATTTCCCAATTTTTAATTGATTCTCTTTCTTTATTTTCATCAAAAGAAGTATTAGTAACGGCTGCTTTTTTTAGAGCCTCCAAAAACATTTTCCATCTTGGCCAGTAAAATCCTTTGTACATTCCTTTCCATGACCTTGAAGCATAGTCATTCAAATGGCCTTCTCCACCCCATAGGGTAATTAATGTTTTGGCATTTTTAACATACAATGAAGAAACTTCTGGTGAACTTCCATAATCTGAGGCCGATTTCACCCATTGATTTAAATTATTTAAAGGCTGTCCAGACATCATCTTATCTGTTTCTAAAACTTGTTTTTCGATCTGTTTAAACAATTGATCTCCTTTTGCAATGTTTTTCTCCTGATACGCTTTTACGCATTCAATCAATTCTTCGTCAATAGAAAGTGAATTATAATGTCTCGAAACATCTATTAAATCGTATTGAATAAGATTCTTCTTATTGTACTTTTTAGCTTCTTTTTTCAAAATATCCAAAGCCTCTTTTAATTTGATTTTATCTCCCGGATTTCCTTTAAACTCCGTAATTTTCAGTGTAGGACGTTTGAATAATAGATATGCTCCAGCCCAGTCGTTCCACCAACGTGTTTCCCAATATTTAACATTATAAACCGATTTGAGCAATAAATCCCAAGCGTGAAAAACAGATTCTGAAGTCTGTCCATACCTTGCATTTAAATATTTAGCCATCCAATCATTTAAAGGCTGTTCTGCTTTAGTCCATGGCAGATCATATATATATTCGTAAACTATCGAATTATTGTTTAATCCTTCAGGCATTGCTCCGTAGCCTACAATATTTCCTCTATTTGGATTTTTAAGCAAGCTTGCCAATTCATCTTTATAAAAATTCAAATCTCCATAAACTGGGTTTGATCCTCCGTAATTATGTACATACCCGTATGTCCATTGTTTGCCATAAAAAGCTTCCTGATTTTCCCACACCTTATATCTATCGTTGGCGTAATCTTGAACCATCACTTTCTCATTTGGAACTTTGCTTAAAAATGCCTTCGTTGCTTCCTTAGTCCAAAATTCTTTGTTATCACCAAAAAGCCATCCCTGCATAACCCAAACAGCACCAGGAGCGGCTTCATCTATAGTTTCATAAACAGCGCTTCCATAATTGGAAAGTTCTTCATATTTATTGTGCTCAGAAACAGGAGGCTCGATTTCATTGAAGGAATCGGCTAAATAAAAATTAGACTTTCCGTACATTTTGGTATAAATTTCAATAAAACGCTTTCCAATTTGTTTGAATAATGGATCTTTGGAATCTAATAGAAAAGTACTGGCAAATCCACCGCCTGACCATGATTTAAGTTCTGTAATTTTAGCTTCGGGATGCTTTTCGGCGAAAGCCTTTGGCACATAACCGCTAAAAGCCGGTACGACAGGATGCATGTCCAACGCTTTCATTCTTTCTAAGATTTTCTTCTGAAGTGCTTCTTTTTTAACAAACCATTCTTGTGGCAATGGACCTTCCAAACTATTAATATTGCCCATACGCTGCCAAGGAAGATAAGCTGGTCCTGCAAAATGAGATTCTAACTGCGAGCTGGTTAAGCCATATTCTTTCCATAATTCCTCCCAAACCGCTTCTTGACCTTCCATTGCCGTCGGCAGATTGATTCCGTGCAATGCCATCCAATCAATTTCCTGTTCCCAACGTTTCCAGTCCCACCACGGAGTTGTATAGCCAAAAGTACAGGCATTCAGATATTCTCTGTACTGAAAAGGCGTTTCTCCTTTTTTTGAATATTTCGGCCATGCTTTAGGCAAATCAATTCTGTTTCCCTCCCAACTAATCAAAACTGCTCCTATGTCTTTTAAGAAATTGTATGCGGCATAACAGATTGCGGTATTAGTCGAACCTTTTATCTTGACCAAATTATTCTCTGTCTCAATTTTAAACCATTCCGAGTTACTTTTTTTGTTTTCATCAAGACTTAACTGAAATTCGTTGGCACGACTTCCCACAAGTCTTTCAATAACTCCAAAAGCACTTTTTGTCTTTTCTTCATTTTGGCAATATCCTTTTACTGGACCAAAAAACAATAGCATAAAAGCTATGACAGCCAATTTTAGGGAACTGCTCTTTTTAATTTTAAAATTCTCGCTTTTCATATAAATCACATATTTATTAAATTGTCTTAATCACTTTGGCTTAACAAAACAAAGGAGATTAAATAACTATTAATCTCCCCTGCACAAACAAAACCTAACAAATTTTACTAACATTAGCAGTCTTACCCAAAAAACCATAACAACGAAGTAAGATCTGAACTGAAAATAAAATTATATATAATGCTATCCCATAAGATGGATTTATCGGTCAAAAGCATAGACATATTTAACAGTCTTTTTATTCGTTCAAATTGAAGGTTAGCTACTTTTGTAACTAATATAGATGCGTATGGAATACATAAAAATAAAACCCTGCAAGGAATTAGAACCTTATATTCATTTCTTTTGGGAACTAAAAGGAAACCCATACGAAGCGCAGTGGGAACGGGTTTATCCAGACGGATGCAGTGGAATTATTATAAATTTAGGAAGCAACTGCTTGACAGATAACGGCTCTCTACATCTTGAATTCGGAAAAACTTACGCTGTTGGTGCTATGAATTCCTATAAAGATAGTTTAATTGATATGGATACTCATTTAGCAGGCGCATGTCTAAAACCTGCCGCTTTTGCTAATTTCTATAGCTACGACCCGCAAAATATATTGATTAATAATACTGTTGAATTTGAAAAATCTAATTCATTTCATGCTGATAAGATATTTGAAAAACCATTCGATTATTTTAACCGCTTCTATTTGGATAGAATAAACAACAAAAACATTCCTCTGCAATCTGTTATTAGGGATATAGATTTAACAAACGGACAAATCAGTATTTACGAATTAGCTAAAAAGAATTGCACAACGGTGAGACAGTTGGAGCGTAATTTTAAAAAATACATTGGATTCTCTCCAAAAGAATATTCAAATATTATTCGTTTTCAAAATGCTTTAAATATTATCCAAAAAACAAATCAACATCGAAGCCTTTCGGATATTGCATTTGAATGTGGCTATTACGACCATTCGCATCTCAGTAATGAAATTAAGCGAAACACTGGATTTTGGCCTTCATCATTATAATTTGTCGCATTTTTACAAAGTATAATCGGTGGCGCAAAAGTACATTTGACAGAACATTAAAACTTAATAAAAAATGCGAAAAATATCACTTTTCATCGCTATGAGCTTAGATGGCTACATAGCAAAGCCAAATGACGATCTTAGCTTTTTGAAACTTGTCGAAAAAAAAGATGAAGATTATGGATATGCTGAATTTACTGCTAATGTAGATACTTTAATTATTGGCAGAAAAACATATGATTATGTGCTAAAGGAAATCGGTGCATCTCATTACGACAACGGCCAAAGAGATGTTTATGTCATCACTCGAACTGAAAGGCCACAAATAGGGAGGACAATTTTTTATACAGGAAACATAGCCGAACTAGTCGAGAAGCTAAAATCTGAAAAAGGAAAAAATATTTATTGTGATGGCGGCGCTGAAGTAATAAATGAACTGTTGAAAAATAGTTTAATCGATGAATTCATAATTTCAATTATCCCTGTTTTATTGGGTAATGGAACCAAACTTTTTAAAGACGGCAGACCTGAGCAAATACTTGAATTTGTTTCGGCAAAAACATTTGAAACTGGATTAGTGCAGCTGTATTACAAAAAGAAATAGAATATTATTTTTCAGAATTATTTAAAAAATGATTTCGCAGCAAAACGATTCCATTCCACACAATAACATGCATCTTGCAAAACGAACTTCCCTTTGGCAAAATCTATTATATCAGGGTCGCTATATTTCTCGCCATTTCCTGCGCACTAATTCCGTTGTGCATCAAACTATTCAGTCTAAGAGCATAAAACACTAGAGGCAGCACAAATTTTCGCTGCCTCTAGTCTAGTTTGAATTTAATTTTAAACTAAAATGAATTATGATTTTTTCAATCCTTTGTTTTAAATATTAAGTGACGGCTTTCCTGAAGCAATCGTATATGCTTCTTTAAGCGCTTCTGAATAGGTTGGATGAGCATAACTGATAGAAGCCATGTCTCCCGCGGTCACTTCGTACTCTAACCCTACAACGGCTTGTGCTATAAGATCTGCTGCTCTAGCTCCTATAATGTGCACACCCAATAATTCGCCATATTTTGGATCAGAAATCACCTTAACAAAACCCTCCTGCTCCATACCTGCTCTGGCCCTGGCGTTGACTGCAAAAGGAAACTTGCCTATTTGATAAGCAACTCCATCTCTTTTTAATTCCTCTTCCGTGGCCCCTACAGAAGCAACCTCTGGCCAAGTATATACCTCGGAAGGAATACGGTTATAATGAATATGCGGTTTTTGACCATTTATCCTTTCCACCGCAAATACAGCTTCTTCCTCGGCTTTATGAGCCAACATGGCTCCACCAATAACATCACCAATAGCGTAAATATTAGGTACTGCTGTTTGGAGAAGTTCATTTACCTTGATAGTGCCATTGGCATTTAATGTTACATTGGTATTCTCCAGCCCCAAAGCAGTTACATTGGGTTTTCTACCTACTGCAACTAACACATAATCAACCTTTAGCTCATTTTGTTCGCCTTGTTTATTTTTGAAATACACTTTAGCTTTTTCACCCAGATTTTCTGTTTTGTAAACCGCTTGTCCCAATTTAATTTCAACACCTTCCTTACTTAAAATTTTAGCCAAAGCACTTCCGAGTTCCTGATCCATATTAACAATAAGGTTATCAGCATACTCTAAAATGGTCACTTTTGTTCCTATTCTATTAAAGATCGATGCCATTTCAACACCAATTACGCCACCACCGATGATAGCAATATGTTCAGGCTTCTCTTTCATATCCAACGCTTCAGTAGAAGTAATTATCTTTTTTTTATCTATGATGACACCAGGAATCGTAGCTGGTTTAGATCCTGTAGCAATAATATATTTCTTTGATTTTAAAAAAGTTTCGGTCTGATCGGCATGTGAAACTTTAATTTGTTCATCGCTGACAAAAGAAGCTATACCATGAAGTACGCTGATTTTATTCTTTTTCATCAGAAATTCTAGGCCTTGTGTGTTCTTCTGCACCACCTCGCTTTTGCGTCTGTAAAGCTGCTCAAAGTTTAGCTGGATATCTGAAAATTCTATTCCATGCGCTCTAAAACTCTTCGCTGCATCTGCATAATGATGCGTGCTATCCAGGAGTGCTTTCGTAGGAATGCATCCCACATTGGTACAAGTACCGCCCAAACTGTTATATTTTTCTATTAAAACTGTTTTGTAACCAAGCTGTGCGCTTCTAATTGCGGCTACATATCCGCCAGGACCTGATCCTATAACGGCAATATCAAATTCTTCCATTTTATTATTGTTTATTATTTTATAATTCAAAATAAACCAATCGGTCTTTTTTATAGTAAAAAAAATTATGCTCTTAACTGCATAATCATTTTTTCCAAAAACGACATTGCTACCTTGAGCTCGGTCATTCTATTATTCACTTTTGCCTGCATAAACGCCCCTTCGATTATCGAAATAATAATCACAGCCAATTCATTTGGATCTGTTTCTTCTTTTATTTCCTTTTCTTCAATACCTCGTTTTACCTGATTCACAATAGCAGTTTTCCAAAGATCAAGTGCCTTTTGCGCGCGTTCCTTAAGTTGCGGATGGGTATCATCTGCTTCTGTAGCTGTATTGAGTATCGGGCATCCCGACTGTAAAAACGGATATTTATAGTAGTTTTTATACATTTCTGGATAAACCAACAGTCCTTCAACTGAATCGCCTGTTGCTAGGATGCGTTCTTTCATATGCTGGGTAATCTTCGCAAAATTATAATCAAAGACTTTCAGGGCAATTTCATCCTTATTTTCAAAATTACCATAAATACAGCCTTTCGAAAGACCCGTTACGTTCATCAAATCATTGATGGAAGTACCTGCATAGCCTTTTGTATTAAAAACCGATGCCGTTTTTTCTATAATTAACTGCTTAGTATTTTCTGACTTGGATGTCTTTATTTTCATGGCCCTTTTTTTTACTATGACAAAATTACAATAAAAAAAGAACAATCGGTCTTTTTTATAAAAAATATACTGCTTCGCTTCTTGATTGTAAGCTTTTATTTTTTGATGCGAAGAAATGTCAATCAATAACATCTTAATAGATAAAAAAACTTAAGTTTTAAAACTCCTAAAGCATTTAAACTTTTTTTGTTAATAAGTATAAAATAAAAATCAATAGACTCTCTTATCTTTAAAAATCACACATTATTAACCAAACTTATTTTTCTATTTTCCGCTACTTAATAAATTGGATAATAAATCCTCCTTTTGGAGCCAAGCTATATTTCCAGTTTGAAGTTACAGGATAAGTCTCTACTTTAAATTCCATTAACTTATCGTTTCCTTCAGAAATAATTCTGAATTTTGAAAAACCTTTTCCGTATTTTTTCAGATCAATTGTTATGGTTTGATTTGCATTAGTTCCATTAATACCCACGATATAAGAAAGATTATCTTTCTGGCGTGACAATACTAATGCTTTGCCCGGCTCTCCAATGATACATTCTGTTTTATCCCATGTTGCTGGCATTTCTTTCAGTAAATTCTTCAACTCATTCGGAAGTGAATTGAAAACCTCTTCTGAATCGGCAAAATGAATTATTCCTGAAGTATAAATCATGGCCATAGCCAATTCGTGCGTCGCTGTATTTAAACGAGTGTACTTTCTAAAAGTCAAAGCAAATGGCGTATAATCTGCTGGTCCTGCAACATTTCTTGTAAAAGGCAATACAGTGTTTTGCTCCGCCGCTTTTTCAGGAAATCTTGGCTCATAAAAATAACTTTCAGTTCCTAAAATAGCCTCAGCTGTTACGAAATTCGGCCATGTTCTATGCCAGCCTCTTGGCATTGTAGTACCGTGCAGATTTACCAAAAGATGTTCCTTGGCTGCATCTTCAAAAACCGACTGCAGCGTTGCCATAACTTCCTGTCTGTCTGAACACCAAAAATCTATTTTAACTCCTTTTACGCCCATTTCTGCCAGCTCCTTAAATCTCTTCTTCCTTTTATCAGCGTCAAAATATTCAGCCGAATAACCCCAAACCAGTGGCTGAACTCCTTTCGACAAAGCATCGTCAATAATTTTTCCTTCTCTGTTTGCTTTTTCCCATCCAGCGTCAAAAAGCGTGTATCTAAATCCAAATGATGCCGAAACATCTGTAAACTTTTTATACATTTCTGGCGTAAAATCTTCAGGATGTGACCACCACGACCAAGCCGCTTTTCCTGGAACAATCCATGAAGTCTCTTCAATTTTAGAAGCTGGAGCCAAATCGGTAATCATGGTAGATAATAGTATATCTCCTGCTTTATCTCCAATCATAATTACTCTCCAAGGCATTGTCCAAGGCAAGTTTGATTCAGGATATGCAATTCCTTTATCAGCTAAAGGCAGTGTGAATTTTTCATCATTTTTAGCAAAAGCGATTCTGTAAATTCCATCTTTAGAATCTGAATCTAAATGACAGCCTGGAAATGAACCATCAGTTCCTGATTCTGCAATTAAAATCCAATTTTGAGTATTATTTACATTAAAAAGCGCCGGCATGCACCAGCCAACTGATTCACCTCTGGCACCATTTATAGGATCTCCAGGCTTTACATTAATATAAAAATCCTCATAACCTGGTGTATAATCTCCTGCTTTGTTATAAGGCTGCAACCATCCCTTTACATTCTGAGCTATATGAAAACCTGTCAATTCATTTTTAAGTATTCTAGTTTGCTTTTCCTGCTCGGGAAACTTATATCTAAAAGCAACACCTTCTTGGCCTGCAATTAAATCTATTGTCATTAAAGCGTCTTTGCTGTTTTTGAATGTAATGCTTTTGCTTTTAAAAACATGATCTATTACTTTGTTGTTCGCTACTTTAAGTTCGTATTGCTCACGCTTTTCTTCAATAGCTGAAACTTTTGCAACAGACAAGCCTGATGAAAAATCCTGATTTTCAAAAACAAGTCCAAGAGGCGAATCTTCGATTATTGTTTTATCTTTACGGGAAACCTTGTACGATAATTTTCCGTCTTTGGTCAGAGACAAATTGATTTCATTGAGATTATCTTTTGATTTTAAAGAAAGTTCTTCGTTTTGTGCAACACAGCTCGTTAGCACAAAAAATACCACAGGTATCAGCACACTTAAAGATCGGTTAAGAAAGATTTTTTTCATTTTATAATTATTAGAGGTGATAGTTCCTTTTGTTATTTTATTACATCAAAAGCATACATAATAGTTTCGTTATAAACTTGTCCGGATTGGAATATCGTATTCGGAAAATGCTGGTGATTTGGACTGTCGGGATAAAACTGGCACTCTAAGCAGAGTCCGTCAAATGAACTGTATAATTTATTATGTTCTCCAACAATATCACAGTTTAAATAATCTCCAGTATACAATTGTAGTCCTGGATATGAGGTATAAACACGCATTATTCTTCCCGATTTTTCATCATACAATTCGCAGACAGCATTTTCATTTTTAGTTTTTCTATCAAAAATATAATAGAGATTAAGTCCGTTGTTTTGCATCACGTCTTTTAATTCATCTCTCAAAAACAAATATTCGTCGGCGAGCAAAATTTTTCCAGTTGGAATATAATCAACAGTACTTTCCAGAATTTTTGATCCTTGAATGGTTAACTGATGATGATGTATTTTTTCTTTACAAGCTGTCAAATTAAAATAAGAATGATTGGTAAAATTTAACGGAGTTGGTTGATCGACTTCTGCCAGAAAATCAATTTTAAGTTCGTTTTGATCTGTCCATTTATAACGTACTATTGTTTTCAAATTCCCAGGAAAACCACCCTCTCCATCTTTACTTTCAAGAGAAAAAAATACGGCATCTTCTTCTACAATACAATCAAATACTTTGTTATTAAATCCAGCCGAACCACTATGATTATTATTTTTACCATCGTTTTTATCGAGATAATAGATTTTATTTTTGATAGAAAATGCCGCATTATGAATTCTATTTGCAAAACGGCCAACAGTCGCTCCTATATAAGATTGATCTTTTACATAACCTTCTAAAGTTGGAAATCCTAAAACCACATTTTCTTTGTTTTCCACTTTATCTGGCACTACTATGGATTTTACTATGGCACCATAATTAATAAGTTCGACATAGTTGCCGTGACTATTTGTGATCTGAAATTTGAAAATCTCTTTCTCATCATGCCAGCCAAAAGACTCCCAAACAATGTTATTTGTACCATTCATAAAGTTTTACAAAAAGTTTAGAATTTGAAGTGTTAGTATAGAATTTCAAATTTAGTTTTGATTATGGTTCTCAAAATGGACATTTTTTGTGAAAGCATGGATTAAATTACGATATTTGAAAAACACAATCTGGATCATGAAAAATGCAGCGCAAAAAGAAAAAACAAAAGTCAAAGAAGGTTTTCTAGGACAGCGAATGATTGTAATTCCAAAGAATATACTTTCGATCATTAAAAAGAATCCGCTTATAGCTGGTTTATATTTTACGGATATTGGTGTTTTCCCTAATGCAAGTCATCACTCCATGAAACGAAAACATGGGAGCAAGCAATACATTTTAATTTATTGTTACAAAGGAGAAGGCATCATAAGCAAAGAAAATAAAACCATAACATTAAAAGCCAATACCTTTTATATTATACCTCCTGAAGTTGCACATGATTATTATGCTTTAAAACAAAATCCGTGGAGTATCTACTGGATCCATTTTACGGGAGTGCAAGCTCCTTTTTTCTATGATAAATTCATTGCCGAACATCCTGACACTGCACCTCAACTATCACTTGAAGAAAGACGCATAGAACTTTTTGAAAACATATTAGACGTTATGGAAGACGGCTATAGCGCCAGTAATCTCGAATTTGCCAATCTTTCGTTATGGCAGTTACTAAATACCTTTTTGTATGAAAAATTCTTCATTCAAAGGAACCGAAAATTTTCAGAGGATAATACTATTGAATCGGCTATTGACTATATGAAAAAACATCTCGATATTTCCTTAAAAATTAATGATGTTGCCGCTTATTTTAATTATTCTCCTTCTCATTTTTTTACACTATTTAAGAAGCAGACTGGTTACTCTCCTATACATTATTTCAATTATTTAAAAATGCAGAAAGCCTGCCAATATCTGAGCTTTACCACTATGAGCATAAAAGAAATCAGTTTTAATTTAGGGTTTAATGATCCTTTATATTTCTCTCGTTTGTTCAAAAAAATCATGAGTACTTCACCAATACAATATCGAACCGAATACAAGCAGTAACGCAATTGTTTTCGCACTTAATCATTCAATAGTAAAAAATCAGATTATAATCCATCTATTCAAAAAAAATATCCATAAATCAAAGGTTCCTATTCCGCTAATTTTACAAAAGCTATAAAACCTTTTTATGAAAAACTATAATTATACCTTTTTACTATCAATCAGTCTTGTTGCGGCATTGGGAGGATTACTCTTTGGTTACGACTGGGTTGTAATCGGCGGCGCAAAACCATTTTACGAACTTTATTTTGGCATTACAAATTCTCCAGCTCTGCAAGGCTGGGCAATGAGCAGTGCGCTTGTAGGATGCGTCGCAGGAGCAGCCGTTGCAGGAAAACTAGCCGACAGTTACGGAAGACGTCCTATACTAATCGTTGCTGCCATATTATTCTCCTTATGCGCTCTTGGAACAGGAGCATCTGAAACCTTTACCGTGTTTATTATCTGGCGAATTATCGGCGGAGTCGGAATTGGAATCGCTTCTACCATTTCTCCTTTATACATTGCAGAAATCGCCCCTCAAGAAACCCGAGGATTATTTGTTTCTATCAATCAGTTAACCGTTGTGATTGGAATTCTTGCTGCACAGATTACCAATATGTTAATTACTGATGTTATTCCGCCAGATTATTCACATGAACAGATTTTAGCTTCTTGGAACGGTCAAACAGGCTGGAGATGGATGCTTTGGGCAGGATTTTTTCCCGCGGTTCTTTTCTTTATATTAATGTTTTTAATACCTGAAAGCCCTCGCTATCTTGCAAAAAAAGGGAACCATGATAAAGCAGAGAATACTTTAACTAAAATTGGAGGTTTGGCCTACGCCAAAGAAGAGATTGCCACAATTAAAGAAACTTTTACAGAAGAAACCGAAAAAACCGATTTCAAAATGTTGCTTGATAAAAGAGCTTTACCCATTCTGCTAATCGGAATTGTATTGGCCGCTTTCCAGCAATGGTGCGGTATTAACATCATTTTTAATTATGCTCAGGAAATCTTTGTTTCGGCTGGTTATAGCATTAATGATTTGTTTATGAATATCGTAATTACAGGAAGTATCAATCTTGTTTTTACATTGGTTGCCATGGGAACTGTTGACAAAATTGGACGTAAAAAACTAATGCTTTTTGGTTCGGCTGGACTTGCCATAATTTACGCCTTACTCGGTTATTTTTATTATACCAATGTTACCGGTCTCCCTTTATTATTACTGGTATTATTAGCAATTGCTATTTACGCCATGTCTCTTGCTCCTATTACGTGGGTTATTTTATCTGAAATTTTTCCTAACCGCATCAGAGGTGTTGCGATGTCTGTTGCCACATTTGCACTCTGGATAGCATCTGCACTTTTGGTACAAACGTTTCCAATCTTCAACGAATACTTAGGCACATCTGGAACTTTCTGGATCTACGGAATTATCTGTGCCTTAGGATTTTTGTTTGTATCTAAAAAACTTCCTGAAACCAAAAACAAAAGTCTCGAAGAGATTGAAAAACTGATGGTTTCTGATAAAGAATCAAAGAATATTCAATAATTTAAATTTCATTACATCATGCAAAAAGTAAATGTTTGGAAGGAAAAAATAATCCTGCCAACTTATGAGGTGGGCAAACCTGAAAAAAATCCTGTATTTATTGAAAAAAGAGTGTATCAGGGAAGTAACGGATCTGTATATCCTTATCCAGTTATTGAAAAAATTGCTGACGAAAAAACCAATAAAGAATATCAAGCCGTTTATCTTGAAAATGAGTTTGTTAAAATAATGATTTTACCAGAACTAGGCGGACGCGTTCATATGGCTTACGATAAAACCAAAGAACGTCATTTTGTGTATTACAATCAGGTTGTAAAACCTGCATTGGTCGGACTTACAGGTCCTTGGATTTCTGGTGGAATTGAGTTTAACTGGCCACAGCACCATAGACCAACCACTTTTGACCCTGTTGATTTTACTATAGAAGAACATGAAGACGGGAGCGCTACAATTTGGTGCAGCGAAGTAGAACGTATGTTTAGAACCAAAGGTATGGCCGGATTCCGGTTGTATCCAGATAAAGCTTATTTGGAAATTAGAGCCCAATTATACAACAGAACCTCATTTCCACAGACTTTTTTATGGTGGGCCAATCCTGCAGTTAAAGTAAATGACGATTATCAGTCAGTTTTTCCTCCAGATGTAAATGCTGTTTTTGATCATGGAAAGCGCGACGTTTCGTCTTTCCCAATTGCAAAAGGAACGTATTACAAAGTAGATTATTCGCCAGGAACTGATATTTCGCGTTATAAAAATATTCCCGTTCCAACATCATATATGGCGATTGCATCCAAATATAATTTTGTGGGAGGTTACGAAAATGATTCAAAAGGCGGATTGCTTCATGTTGCCAATCATCATGTTTCTCCTGGGAAAAAACAATGGACATGGGGACACGGCGACTTCGGTCGTGCTTGGGATCGTAATCTTACTGATGAAGATGGCCCTTATATCGAATTGATGTGCGGGGTTTATACCGACAATCAGCCTGATTTTACTTGGATTATGCCAGGCGAACAAAAAGAATTTACGCAATTTTTTATGCCCTATCGTGATTTAGGAGTTGTAAAAAATGCCACTAAAAACGCGATGGTTAATCTGGAAAGCATCGATAACAAATTAGTAATTAAAGCTTACACAACAGGAGTTTATCCAAAAACAACCGTCACTTTAAAAAACAATGATATTGTTTTGTTACAAAAACAATACGATGCTTCTCCCAAAAATTCATTTGAAGAAACTATCGATTTTGAGTACAATACCTCTTTAGAAGGTTTATCGATTTCTGTGACCGATGCAGATGATAAAGTTTTAGTTGACTGGATTTATGAAGGACAAAATGAAGATGAAATTCCAGAAGCCGCAAAACCTGCACTTGCTCCAGAAGATATCCAAAACAATGAACAGTTATTCCTGACTGCACAGCATTTGGAGCAATACAGACACGCTACTTACAGTCCGATTCCGTATTACGAAGAAGCCTTAAAACGTGATTCTGGCGATATTCGTTCTAATAATGCTATGGGATTATGGCTCATGCGAAGAGCAAAATTTACTGAAGCTGAACCCTATTTTAGAGCAGCCATAAAAACATTGACGCAGCGAAACCCAAATCCGTACGATGGTGAAGCTTACTTCAATTTGGGATTGTGTCTTAAATATCAGAACAAAAACAAAGAAGCATACGATGCTTTTTACAAATCAACTTGGAATGCAGCTTGGCAAAATCAAGGTTATTTTTATGTAGCACAACTTGATGCTTTAAATGGCGATTTTGAACTGGCTTTGGAACACATTCAAAAAGCTATTTCTAAAAATACCGAAGATCATAAAGCACTGCATTTGCAGGTAGCATTTCTTAGAAAATTAAATCAAAAAGAAAAAGCACTTCAACTTGCAGACCAATATTTACAGAACGACTTGTTTAATTTCGGATTGCTATATGAAAAGTATATTTTAAGTACCGATAAAAAAGATCTGGCGTATCTAAATGCATTAATCCGAGATAACATTCATACTTATATTGAATATGCTTTAGATTACAGCGCAACCGGTTTATATGAAGAAGCTGCATCATTATTAAATGAAGGTCTGAAAGATGAAAACACTTATCCAATGGCATGGTATTTTGCAGGTTCATTTTATGAAAAATTAAATGATTTCGGTCAAGCCGAAAAATGTTTCCAAAAGGCTTCTCAGGCAAAACCGGATTACTGTTTTCCAAACCAGATTGAAGCGGCTTTAGTTCTTTCAGAAGTTATCAAGAAACAGACGAATGACGCAAAAGCATTGTATTATTTAGGAAACTTTTGGTATGCTTCAAAATTCTATGATGATGCTATTTCCTGCTGGGAAAAATCGGTTGCTATAGACGATACGTTTCCAACTGTTCACCGTAACTTATCATTGGCTTATTACAATAAATTAAATGATGAGCAAAAAGCGCTTTCAAGTTTAGAAAAAGCATTTTCTCTGGATACGGAAGATTCCAGAATTTTAATGGAATTAGACCAATTGTACAAACGTTTGAACAGAGATTTGGTTTTCAGACTGGCTTTCTTAGAAAAACATTTAGAGTTGGTTATTCAAAGAGATGATGTGTATTTAGAAAGAGTGGCTTTGTACAATCTTTTAGGCAAACATAATAAAGCTTTGACTTTATTGCAAAACAGAAAATTCCATCCTTGGGAAGGTGGTGAAGGAAAAGTAAGCGGTCAATACGTGATTTCTTTGACCGAAATTGCTAAACAACAGATTTCTGAGGGCAATTATGATAAAGCAATCGAACTTTTAGAACAAGCTCAAATTTATCCAGAAAATTTAGGTGAAGGAAAACTGCCAGGCGCACAAGAAAACGATATTCATTATTGGCTTGGAGTTGCTTTCGAAAAGAAAAATAATTTAGAAGAAGCGAATAACTGGTGGCATAAAGCAACTCAAGGATTAGAAGAACCAACAGCAGCGATTTTTTATAATGACCAACAACCAGATAAAATTTTCTATCAGGGATTGGCTTTCTTAAAATTAAACAATATTCCAGAAGCCAATAAACGTTTCGAGAAGTTTGTTGCTTACGCAGAAAAACATGTAAACGATCATGTTACGATTGATTATTTTGCAGTTTCGCTTCCAGATCTTATGATTTGGGAAGATGACTTGGACAAGCGAAATAAAATTCACTGTCTATACATGAAAGGATTAGGTCTTTTAGGTCTTGATAAAAAAGTAGAAGCTGAGGAAACTTTTAACAGTGTTCTTTCTGAAGAGAAAAGCCATTCAGGAGTTACGATACATTTATCGTTATTAAAAAACGAAGAATCGGTTTCGGTTTAAGTTAGTAACTATTTTTAACAGCAGACCCGACAGGTTTTTAAAACCTGTCGGGTCTTGCTTTTCTTATTCCTACAAGGTTTTCAAAATCTTGTAGATATTATATTTTAAATCGAGATAAAAAAGGTAAACCTACGAGGTTTTTAAAACCTTGCAGGATTACTACTCGAACTTATAATTTAGAAGAAGTGATTTCTTTTAATTCTCCATTCACTTTTACTTTTACTTTAGCTGGCATTGCAGACTTAATTTCATACTCAATTACTTTACCATTTTTCCATTTCATGTTTATGGTAAAATTGCCTTCCGCCTTAAGTCCTTTTACTTCACCTTCTTTTAGCCAAGCATCGGGCATTGCAGGCAATAATTCGACAAATCCAGCATGGCTTTGTATCAACATTTCGCCAATTCCGGCTGCGGCACCAAAATTACCATCGATTTGGAATGGCGGCCCAGCAGAAAATAAATTTGGATACACTCCTCCTCCTGCTCCATAATTAATATTCGTTGCTAAAGTTGGTCTCAAAATCGTTTTTAATAATTTATAAGCTCGGTTACCCTCTTTTAAACGAGACCAAAAAAGCATTTTATAAGCTATTGACCAACTTGGACCATCGTCTCCGCGAACCTCGAGTGTTTTTTTAGCCGCTTCGGCAAGTTCTGGCGTGCTTTCTGGGGTAATTAAAGGCGCTGGATATAATCCGTATAAATGAGAAACATGACGATGTTGTGGGTCTGGTTCTTTATACGGTTTTAGCCATTCCTGAATTCTTCCGTCAGGAGAAACAACCCCTGGAGGAGGCAGTAATTTAAGTCGTTTTTCAAGTTCTGATTTTAAAGTATTATCCAATCCTAATTTGGTAGAAGCTGCAATTACATTATTGAACAATTCACGAACAATTTGGTTATCAATTGTTGGTCCCATACAAACATGTGCGTCCTGACCATTTGGCAAGAAAAATGAATTTTCAGGAGAAACTGACGGTGAAGTTACCAGCCATCCTGTTTCTGGATCTTTTACCAGCATGCTGTTGTAAAACTGCGCTGCGCCTTTTATGATTGGATAAATTTCAGCTAAATAAGCCTGATCATTCGTGTATAAATAATGATTCCATAGATTGTTGCAAAGCCAGCCCGAACCTGCTTTTGCAATTCCCCAAGAGGCGCTTTCTCCTGGTTCTGTAAATCCCCAGATATTCGTAATAACGTGTGCTACCCAACCATCAGCATTGTAATAGGCTTTGGCTGTTTTTTCGCCGTAAGGCACCATTTCTTTAACTAAATCTTTTAAAGGCAGATTCAATTCAGATAAATTTCCTGTTTCTAATGCCCAATGATTCATCTGAACATTTACGTCAAGATGATAATCGCCATTCCACGGAGTTTGAACCTGATGCGCCCATAAACCTTGCAAATTTGGAGGAAGCAAACCCACTCTTGTACTGCTGATACTCAAATAACGTCCGTATTGATAAAATAAAACAGGAAGTGCGGTATCTGAATCAGGATATTTCATAAAAGCATCCAAACGTTCGTTTGTTGGCGATGCATTTTTAGTTGATTTTCCAAAATTCAGCGCTACACGATTGAATAACTTTTGGTAGTTTTCAATATGTTTTTTCTTCTGATCCTGATACTTTTTCTGCAAAGCAGCATCCAAAGTTTTATCTACAACAGTTTCAAAATTCTGATTTTTAAAATCTGTTCCTGCAGAAACATAAAGCACGACCTCTGTTGCGTTTTTTACTTCAATTGTATTGTTAGTATATAAAACACTTCCGTCTGCTGTTTTGGCTTTTACCTTGGCTTTATATTTCATTCCTTTTCCGTCAATTCCGTTATTTAACTGACCTGTCATGACTAAGGAATTGTCACTGTTTACAGTTTTAAAATGTTCCGATCTGTCTAACTTAACGGTAAAATTAAGTTTTCCTTTTTTGCTTGAAGTCAATTTTACAAAAAGGACATCATCACCAAAACCAGCAAAATATTCTCGTTTATAAATTACACCGTCAATAGTAAATTGAGTTGATGCAAGTGCAGTTTGGATGTTTAAATTTCTACTATAATTTATAGCTTTTGATTTGGTTTTATAATCAAACTTTAAGGTCATATCTCCCAAAACCTGATAACATCCAAATTGTACATTTGCTCCGTCCCCGCTCCCTGAACCTGGGCCTGTACAAACAAAATTTTGATTAATGAGCTGTTCGGCTTCGCTATTTTTATTAGCCAATAACAATTCTCTTATTTGAGGTAAAAAAGTATAAGCTTTATAATTATTAGCATCTTGTGGAGATCCGCTCCATAAAGTAATATCATTTAGAACTAACTTTTCGGTTTCAATTCCGCCATCGGGCATAATGCCTAACCTTCCGTTTCCTAGAGGCAAAGTTTCTTCCCATTGAGATGCGGGTTTAGTGTACCATAATTCGAGCTGATTGTTTTGTGAAAAGCTCAGAAATGGCAATAGTATAAGAAGAAAACGTTTGATTATTTTGATATGCATATTTATTGTTTTGATTATTTCTAAAACCTTAAGGGGCTTACTTTATAATAGTACCTAACAGGTTTTGGAAACCTGTTAGGATATAAAACTCTCTTATTTATTATAAGGAATCGCTTTTACAACGGGTTTTTCTCCATTTTTTAAAGCTGTTTCATCAAATTCTATTGTGACTTCTTTGCTTTCTCCTTTTAACAAAGTAAAATAACTGTCGCTTACGATTGCCGGTAGTATTTGAGTTCCCGATTTTTCGTTTAATGCCTGAATCTGAATTCCAAAAGCTATTCCCGACGGACTTGAAACTTTTGACTTTATAATGTATTTCCCGTTTTGCTTTAAGACTTTGCTGGAAACATTTACATTGGCTTTTGACAGTTTATTCAGTTCTGTAAAATCTTTCATATTGGTGCCTCTCCAATAAAAATTCTCACTGATTAATTTATCTGAGGCATCTTTTAGTTTTAATCGAATAAAATGCACAGGACTTAAATCGGAAGTATCAACATGGGTTTCGGCTCCAAAAATTTTGAAATCGTATAATGAATATCCCCAGCCTGAACCACGTTTTATTCCTAACATTCGAACGTAACGGCCCTTTGTTTCATCAAATGAAATAGTTTGAAGACCTTGTTTTCCGTCTTTAATCACGCCTACATCTGTCCAGTTTTTGGCGTCAGAACTAATTTGGATTTTGTATTCTTTTCCAAAAGCATTTTCCCAGTTTAAAACCACTCGATTCACAATATACTCTTTTTCAAGATCTACATAAATCCACTCATTATCTGTCGAATTACTTGCCCAGCGCGTATTTGAATCTCCATCTGCAACATCTCTTGTATTTCCTCCATCAGTAGAGGATGCGGTAACATTTTTTTGAAAAGCCAAATCTTTCTGATTGGAATAAAACGGAATTACAAAACTTTCTACAGCTGTATTAGAATAAGAATCAACCACAGCATTTTGCTTATACTTTCCTACCGTTTTTCCATCTAAATTATAGACAACGGCTTCGGCTTTCAGATTTTTAAAATCAGTTCCTGTTGTATTGATTACTTTAACTGAATTGTCTACAGGACTCCACTGAATGTGCACAGGCTCGCATGCCGATTTTACACCCCAATACGCTCCCGTTAAATCATAATAGTAATCGTAAGTTTGCCAAACCATACTTGGGTATGAAGATTGACTCATCCAGATCATAATTCCCGAAGCATCTTCCCACATATGATCCAGCCATCCTTCGTACATGGCTTTGTTGGTTTCTATGTTTAACAGCTGTGCTTTTCTAGTATATTCTTCCAGATTATTTGGTTTGCCGTAACGTTCTGTGATGCTTTTATCATAATTATCTGGAGCTGCATTAAATGCTTTTTGACCAAAGAAATGTTTGTCCCACATATCGTTTCTTGGCCACCAGTCTTTTTCTGGAATAAACTTTTTAAAACTTTCGATATTAGGAAAAACGGCTGTACCAATTTCAGATCTTAATCCCCAGCTTGGACCGTCGCCTGTTCCCGCATAAGGTTCTGGATATTTTGTAAAATAAAACCTCGGATCTTTATTGCCCCAAAGTCCGCTACCGCTTAAGTTTCCTGTATTCGAACATGGCTGATAATATCTATCGTTGTTATCAAATGTTTTTATATTTTCGGCAATCCAGCCATTTAGTGGAGGCTGCGGAAGACCTTCATTATTTCCGCACCAAATTGCGATACTGGCGTGATTTCTAACACGTTTTATTTTCTCGATTACATTGCTGTTGAAAACATGAATATCCAATGGCAGATTCGGATTGGCGTTTAGCCAAAAATCATCCCAAACCATGATGCCGTATTTGTCACAAGCTTCGTAAAACTCTTCATCTGTTGTTGAACCTAACCAATTACGGATAATATTGTAATTCATTTCTTTGTGAAGCTTTACTTTTAGATCGTATTCTTCACCTCTGCAACGAAGCATATACTCGCTCATTCCCCAGTTTCCTCCTTTTAAGAAAACACGTTTTCCGTTGATGGCAATATGCAAAACGCCACCTTCTGTATCGTAAGTATATTTTTTAATTCCGAAAGTTATTTTTTGATTATCAGAAACTACATTTCCAACTTTAAAAGTAAATTGGCAAGTATATAAATTAGGATCGCCGTAACCATTGGGCCACCAAAGTTTCGGGTTTTGAATGGAAAGTTCCGGAAACTGTTCTTTTGTCAGTTTTACACTTGTAATTCCGTCAGCATCCAAATTTATTTTTTTAGAAAAGGTTATGTTCCCTGGCATTATCACTCCAGTTAGAACTCCTTCTTGATTTTGTGAAGAGGTGTTTTTCAAATCTACTTTTACTTCCAAATCTGCGCGTGCATTGGTTGGTAGATTGGTATGAATCCATGGATCTGCAATGGTGACTTTATCGGTATTGGTTAAAAAGACATCGTCTGTAATTCCAGAATTTAATCCTGGCACATAAGGCATCCAATCCCATCCTGCGCTAGAAATGTAAGTTGGGCTTCCGTAGTTATTTAGCGGCTGTTTTGGGATGCTCACTAAAATGTTTAAGACATTTTTTGCTTTACGGTTTATAAGCTTTGTAATATCAAATTTGCCGCGTTGCATCATTCCGCTTAAAACTGCTATTTTTTTTCCGTTAAGGTAAATTTCTCCTTCACGGTTTATACCTTCAAAATTTAGCCAGATGATTTCTTTGGTGAAATTTTCCGGAATGGCAAATTCAGAACGATACCAAAAACTGCGATCGTATTTTGATTTATCGACCTGATATATATTGTCTCCAAAATTAGGGTCTTTTTCTAATCCGCTTACTACATAAGAATTAAAGATTGTACCTGGAACAACTGCTTTTACCCAATCGCTATCGGAATAATTTGGAGCAAACATTTTAAGGCTGTCTTTTCCTATTTCTGCTTGTGGTTTTACCTTCCAAACAATATCAGAAGAGTTTAGGCTTACTTTATTCTGAGCGTAAAAATTGAACGAAATGGCATTTAAAACAAATAAATAGAGATAAACCTGATAAGTATAAAATTTCATACTGTTATTTGAATGATTAAAAATTGTTGAATTATAAGAAATAAGAATGCCATTTTGGAATAAGCTTTTTCGAACAGAAGAACTCAGTACTGTTACTACCTATACCCAAAATGGCATTACAAATCAAAACTGTGGCATTAACCGAACCACATGAACCAAAAAAATAAAAATTACTATTGATTTTTTTTAGATACTAATAGCCCGGATTTTGATCCTCTGGGCCAATCTCATCGTTAAGCTTAATCTCTCCAATTGGAATAGGATAACGGTTATGAAATGCTGCAATGGTACCGTTTTGTTTTGCCCATTTGTTGCGAGCGCCTACCAATTCTACCAATTTTCCTGTACGAATAAGATCCATTCTTCTCCATCCTTCAAAAGCCAATTCGCGCATACGCTCATCTAGAATCTGATCTCTAAACTGCGTTTGAGAAAGTCCGCTCCAAGCCATTCCTGCTGGCAATGTTCCTCCAAAAGCTCTGGTTCGAACCTGATTCACATAACTTTCGGCTTCTGTTGTGCTTCCTAATTCATTTAAACATTCTGCGTAGTTAAGCAATACATCAGAATATCTGATATAGGCTTTATTTTTACCAGAATTCCAAAATGATTGTTTTCCATCTACACGAATATCTTCGTATTTTTTAATGTGTGGATCTAGCTCATCACCACCAAAACCTGCAGGAAGTGTTGGCGTAACTCCCTTATAAGTAAAATCATAACGGATACTGGCAGCTTTACGTGTGTCACCAGCTTCCCATAATCCTCCAGCCGTTTTGTCTTTATAGCAATATTGAGTAGGAAGAATAAGATCGTAACCTCCAAAATAGGCATATTGATCCATATTGGCTAAAACTCTTGAACCTGTCTGCCATTGTATCTGGTTGTTATCTGGCCAATTGTTGTTATACTGCCATTCGTATAAAGATTCTGAAGAATTAGCATGATCAGGATTAAAAACATCTGCGTAATTAGGCAGCAAGCTATATTTTCCAGATTTAATAACTTCTTCAAACCATTTTTTTGCTTTGTTATAATCACGGTATCCTGATGCTTCTGGCGCATATAGATATACTTTTCCTAAAAGCGCCTGAGCTACTCCTTTTGCAGGAAATGCAGGATTGCTTTGTGTTACAGGAAGTTTCTCTACTGCTCTTTCCAAATCGGCAACTATATAAGAGTAAACCAAATCTAAAGGCTGACGCTTTAAACCAAACTCTGCCGATTTTGCTTTATCATTAATCGGTATTTCTCCCCAGTATTGTGTAAGTTCAAACATTAATGTTGCTCTTAAAAAACTAGCTTCACCCATTAAAAGATCGCGTTTTGCACTATCATCTTCGGTATTAATTCCTAATGCTCTGATAGACTGAGCTGCAACTTCGATCACTGGCCATCTGTCATTCCATAATTGTCCAATTGCCTGATTTTCCTGACTTAGGAAACCATTGTACAAATCTAGCCCCGCTTGGTTTGCATCTCCAGTCACCTGCAAAGCTCCTTGTTGCGCCTCGTCTGTACCAAGAGAAGTATAAAGTCCTGCACGGTCTTTTTGCATATTTCTCCAATTTGTTATAGCTCCCAAAAGAACAGGTTCTATTTTTCCTAAACTGCCGTATGCTTGTTCAGCAGTAAGAGAACTTTTTGGTTCTTGATCTAAAAAATCTGAAGAACAGGAAGCGGATAATATTGTTAGGGCCATAAAGGCTATAATTTTTGTTTTCATAAAAATAATTTTTAGAATTAATTTGATTAAAGAGATACATTTAATCCCATAACTATTGCTCTAGAAATCGGATAAGAATCTCCTCCCTCAGGGTCATAACCTTTGTATTTAGTTATAATAAATAGATTCGATCCCGTTACATAAAACCTGCAATTTTTAAGAAAAACACTTTCTGCAACTCTGTCTTGTAATGTATAAGATAATGTAAGCGCATTTAATCTAAGGAATGAAGCATCTTGTATCGCCTTATCTGTTTCGCCTAAAGTATATCTTCCTCCTCCATAATAAGCTCTTGGCACATCTGTATTGGTGTTTGTTGGAGTCCAACGATCCAAAAGATCTGTATGTGCTGCACTCATTCCTCCAGAGTTCATATAGCTTTCATAAGTGCCACTTGGTCTCTTACCTCCTATTGAATACGCAAATACTGCATTTAATCCAAAACCTTTATAATTAAGATCAGTAGAAAAACCACCATAGTAATCAGGATTCAAATCGCCAACCACATATCTGTCTTGATCGTTTATTACACCATCTCCATTGCGGTCTTTAATTTTAATGTCTCCAGCCTGAACAGTTCGGCTTCCATAATTTACTTTAGTAAGATCTTCTCCTTGCTGTGCTATCCCATCATATTGAAACACATAAACCGTATTTACTGATTTTCCTAAGAAAAAGTTCCCAGTACGCTGGATTTCATTGTTGCTATAACCACCTAAATTGTAAATCTCTGTAGCATCTCCGTAAAGTTTTGTAACCTTATTTTTTGCGGATGATATGTTGGCAGAAACATTCCATTTAAAATCTTTGTTTTTAATAATGTCACCGCTAAGTTCTAATTCAAATCCTTCATTAGTGGTAGCACCAATATTGTCTAACTTATATTTATATCCTGATGAAACTGGCATGTTACGCAACATCAAAAGATCATCATTATTGATGTGGAAATAGTTAGCACTTGCAGTCAATCTGTTTTGGAAAAAACCAGCGTCTAATCCAATATTAAATTGTTTTTGTTTTTCCCATCTTAAATCAAAATTATCGATGTAATTATCAGACACGTAAGTTCCAGAATTATTGCTCACTTGCGCATTGTATAATGCAAAGTATCTGTAAGCATCTACATTCTGATTTCCTACCATACCATAACCTACACGAAACTTAAGTTGGCTTAATTTTTCAAATCCTGAAAGGAAATTTTCTCTAGAAATATCCCAGCTTCCCGCTATAGAAGGAAAAGTTCCCCATTTGTTATTAGGTCCAAATTTAGAAGAACCATCTCTTCTTATTGTACCTGTAATATTGTACTTCCCATCAAAAGTATAGTTAGCTCTTGCAAAATACGATTGGTTTGTATAATCTGTAAAATTCGATCCTAACTGTGCATTGTCTTTTTGATAAGCCCCAGATAATGCCATGTATGTCAAGTCATCACTCACAAATCCGCGAGCTCTTACATCTGTAGTATTACCCGAATTGCTTAGTACAGAAAATCCTCCCATTATACTTACGTCATGCTTTGCAGCAAAAACTTTACTATAACTTACAGTATTATCCCATTGATAATTTAATTGTGAATATCTATAATGGTGCGCCTCGCCATTCATAGAATTTCTAAGTGATTGTCCAGTGTAGCTTGGCACATAATCAAAATTTGCCTGATCTATAACATCCACAGAAAGATTCGTTCTGATATCAAGTCCTTTTACTGGTTTTGCGCTTAAAAAATTACTGCTTGTAAGTCTATTGCGCGTACTTGTATTTATGATGTCAAGACTTTTTATTGGATTGTAAAGATTTTGATCAAATACTTCACCATATCTCAAATAAGTAGCTTTTGGGTCTATAGGCAATAATGGATTTGCTCCCAATGCCACACCAAAGGCACTTCCTTCTTGGTAATTGCTCTGACTTCTTGAAAAGGTCGTATTGGTACCAAACTGCAACCAAGATTTTAAATCCTGTGTAAGGTTAATTTTTCCATTATATCTTTTAAAATCAGAATTTTTAAGAAGCCCTTCCTGATCAACATAATTAAAACTTACAAAATAAGTTCCTTTTTCTCCTCCTCCGCTAAAGCTTAAATTATGATTGGTTTGAAAGCCTGAACGCGTTACCTGATCTAGCCAATTGTAGCTTTTACCAGTTCTGTAAGATTCCAATTCATAAGGTGCAAATACAGTCGAACCATCTGACTTAATTTGATTAATATAAGCAACACGATCAGCACCAGGATTCTCATCCATATAACGATTTGCATAAGCGTCAACTCTTAAATCAAATAACTGCTGGCCATTCATCAAAGGAATAGTTCTTGCAAATTCAGATACACCAGTCCATGTGTCATACTGTATTTTTGCTTCTCCTGATCTTGAACCTTTTTTTGTTGTGATTACGATTACTCCATTTGCAGCTCTTGAACCATACAATGCAGTAGCAGAAGCATCTTTAAGCACTTCCATACTCGCAATATCATCAGGATTTATGTTTTCAAAATTACTATCTGTAATCAAACCATCAATTACAAATATTGGGTTACCGCCAAAGTTGAGAGAATTATTCCCTCTAATTCTTATTGACCCTGTTTGGCCAGGCACTGCACTTTGCTGCACGTAGACCCCTGACGCGCGCCCTTGAAGCGCCTGCACTACGTTTGGAGTAGGAACCTCTCTAAGCTTATCTCCAGAAACACTGCTTACGGCACCTGTTAGATCTCCCTTTTTTATAGCAGCTCCAACTATTACCACTTCTGTCAGTTCCTGAGTGCTTGGAGTCAAAGAGACATTAATTTCAGACTTGTTTGCAATTGCAGTTTGCTTATCAAATCCGATAAAACTAAACTCAAGCGTGGAACCAGATTTTACATTTAATAATTTGTAACTACCATCAATGTCTGTTACTGTTGAATTCTGAGTACCTTTAACCTGAATAGTTGCCCCTGGTAAAGGTAAATTTTGTTCATCCTTAACTTTACCAGTTATGGTTTGGGAGTAAAGTGTGCCGGCATACAACATAACTACTAAGAAGCATAAGTATCTTATTGCAATTCTCATAATAATTTGGTTTTTAGTTAATAAATTAGTTAGTTAGTTTTTTGTTCTTTATTGAGCATTTAAAATACGAGAAAACGAATTGACTTATACTATACTATACTACAACATTACAAACATACAAATATTTTCATTACATCCAAATTTATGTTTTAAGAATTTGCTATTTTTTTTATTGATTTATTTCGGCTTTGCCACAAATACGGCACCTAAAAAAGGAAAAAGAAAATAAAGGATATGATAATTTAAAGAAATGTCAGACAAAAAAGAAGAAAGGCTCAATTAAAACCAAGGAAAAAAGTGTACAAAATTAAAGAACTCATTCTCAAGATATTTATCCTTTAAAAGACATGCAAAATGTGTCTTTTTAATAAAAAACTTTTCAATATATGTCTATTAATTAGACCTAACAGGTTTTAAAAAACTGTTAGGTTTAACCTAAAACATAAAAAAAGACGCACTGAAGTGCGCCTCTACATAAATCTTTGAACCTCTGAACCTTTGCACCTAAACCTTAGAACCTCAGCATCTCAGCACCTTAAAACCTAAGCTATTCCCCATTTAGAGAATAAAGTAAAAATGCTTATCATGCCAATAATCAATAAAGCAAAATACCAATAACGATTTTTCCAAGGCGATAATTCTACTGTTTCTAATTTGATTTCGGTGTATTGATACGCAGGATAATACCTAGATACCAATAGCATACAGAATGAAGTCAGAATAAACAAAAGAGCCAGCATGTGCAGATAATGCAATTTAATGTCCAATACATAATTGAAAATAATATAGCTCAAAATGAAAAAAATCATACCTATTTTTGCTGCTTGAGGTGGTACTTTTTTAAATACAAAACCAATCAGTATAATAGTAAAAATGGGCACACAAAACATACCGCCTAATTGCTGCAAGTAAGTGTAAAAACCAGCTTTACTAAAAATGATAAATGGTGCCGAAAACATAGCCAGAGCTGAAACAATAATTTCAAATTTACGTCCCGTGTAAACCAAATGTTTCTCTGTCGCTTCTTTGTTTCTTTTCTCTAACCATGGCTTGTAAAGATTAAGAACAAATAAAGTACTGCTGCTGTTAAGTCCTGCATTAAAAGTGCTTATTGCTGCTCCTAGAACAACAGCTGCCGTTAGACCAATCATGATTCCAGGCATGGTATCCTTGATGACAAGCGGAAAAACTTCTGCTGTATTTTCTAAATTTTTATAAAGATGTGTTCCAACCAATCCAGGAATATTGATAATAAAAGGACACAAGAGCTTTCCTAAGCAAGCTAGCCCCATACCTTTCTGGCTATGGGATAAACTTTTTGCCGAAAGTGCCTGCTGTACAATAAATTGTTCCATTCCCCAATAATACAGATTCATGATAAACATACCTGTAAAAATGGTGCTGAGCGGAATTTCATCATGAGGACCACCAATTGCATTTAAATGCTCTTTATTTTCTGACAGCAGAATATGAAGTCCTTTGAACCAATCTCCGTTTCCTAAGAATTTAAATCCAAAATAAGGAAATGCAATACCAATAGTCAGCAAACCGACACTCAAAACAGTATCGCTGATCGATATGGCTCGCAAACCGCCCAAAACTGAATAAGCGCAACCTGTAAGACCTATTAGCCAAACCATTACCCAGATATTCTGCCAATAACTAAATCCAAATGGAGACAAGAAATTAAACATTCCAGTCAGCGCTACTGCTCCACCATATAATACGGCTGGAAGTAAATTAACAATATAACTGCAAAGAAATATAATCGATACGAGTCTTTTAGTCGATTGATCGTAACGCTTTCCGAGATAATCGGGAATTGTCATTGCTCCAGTTCGAAAATAAATTGGAAGAAAAAACTCAGCAACCAAAAGCATCGCCAGCACAGAACTTACGCCCCATGCTATCACGCTCATGTTATTGGTGTAAATAGATTCGTTTTCACCTATAAACTGATTAGCACTTATATTACTGAGCAGTAAAGCACCTCCGACTATAAAAAAATTATTGTTATGGTCTGCAAAAAAAAGTCCGCTTGTTGTCTGTACCTTTTTTTTTCGCGTTTTTATTGCTGAAATAACGGCAACTAAACCCGTAATCAGTAGGAAACTAACAATCGATAAAACATTCATAAATTACAGCGAATTTCTATCGATAAGAACTGTTGGAATGATTTCCTGCGTTTTTTTTCTGTTCAGCACAAAATCGGCTGCTCTTCTTCCCATTTCAGAGAAATCTGTAGAAAATGTAGTTACTCCGTCAAAAATGATCTCTTTTACAATATCATCGTTATGCGAAATAAAACCAATGTCTTTACCAATCTTCAATCCTTTAATTTTAGAATCTTTCAGCATTTCCCAAAGTTCCAAATTGTGAATGGTAAAATATACTTTTCCTTTTTCCAGAGAGCCAGCTGTATATTCTTCTTTTATAACTCCCTTGATATCATAATCTTTCATAAATCTTTTAAAAGAATTTAAGATTTCATTAGGTTCTGCAGACGATGGCTTGAAGAAGAAAACAAGTTCATCGTACTTTTTAATTTTATCTTTAAGCTGCACAAAAGCGTTGTAAGACGAATCTCCAAACTCTTGTGCAACATAATTGTAATCTTCATCCGTTTCTATAAAACGGTCTACCAACAGCACTCTGTTTGTAGGCAATTGTTTTAAGACAGCAGGTGTTTTTTTATTCGGAATCGGAGCGATAACAAACATTCCGTATTTTCCTTTTATGCTTTGAACTATATTTTCGAACGTATCAAAATTGTTATGATGAAAGAAAATATCCAATTGCACATTTTTGCCCAGTCCTTTTCTAAAATTCTCGTAAAACATTTCCTGAAAAATATCAAAAGCAAATATCAGCAATGCCACTTTTAACTCCTGCTTTACATCATTGGTAGCTACAAAATACCCCAATCGGTTTTTCGATTCGATAATTCCTCTGTGCACCAATTCTTTATAAGCTTTTGCAATGGTTTCTCTCGCAAAACCCAATTCGCTAATAAAAGTATTTACAGAAGGAAGTAAATCGCCTTTTACGACTACCTTTTCATCAATGGCATTAATTATTCCCTGAACCAATTGCTCATGCTTAGATAAGGAATTTATAGATTCAAGATTTTTGATCTGCTGAATAATTTGCTTCATAAATCGTTTTAATAAGTATTTATTTAGAAAATATTGTATTACAAATATATACTAATGTTTGAAATTTAGTTTAGGCCTTAGTAATTTTTAAAACAACACTACTGTTTGATGCTGTAACATTCGGATTAATCCCAACTTGCATTAAAAAATCGCCCGAATATACAGCAGTTTCTACCACTGGTTTTTTATCTGGATACACGTTAATTTCTTCTACTTTATAGTTTTGTCCAGCCTGCAATCCTTTTAGTTTAATTGGAAGATGAGTTCCTGCTTCATATCTAGAGTTAACAGAATAGCTGAAAACCACAGCTTCATTACCATTTTTATTGACAAACATTACAGAAGCAGCATCATTATCCCACGGATTCTGCAGACGATATTGGTCTCCCTGCCAGATGGTATTGCTTAATTCGTTATAGTTTTTTATTGCTTTTTGAGTGAAAGCCAAATCCTTTTCATTTAAATCTTTTACCACAATATCAAAACCTAATTTTCCCATCATAGCAACATCTGTACGGTATTTTAGAGGTTGTTTTCCCCAGTCTGTAACGTGTGCCGCAATAGTAAGCGCTGGATAAAAATACGAGTATTCCCATTGCATGTAAACACGCTCTAAAGGATCTGTGTTGTCACTTGGCCAGAATTCTGTAAAGTATTTCAAAGCACCATAATCTACTCTTCCTCCACCGCCAGAACAAAGCATCATTGGCACTTTTGGATATTTTACGCGTATACGTTCCAGCACTTTGTACAATCCGTTTACATAATCGGTGTAGAAATTATTCTGTTTGTCTTTCAAATAATTAGAATAAGCATTATAAATCACAGCATTACAATCCCATTTAATATAAGCCAATTCTGGATTTTCAGTAAAAAGATTATCTACCACTCCATAAACAAAATCCTGAACTTTTGGATTTGCCAAATCTAAAACCAATTGATTACGGAAATAATGTTCTGCTCTTCCTGGCTGTTTGATAACCCAATCAGGATGTTTTTTATACAAATCACTTGCAGGATTTACCATTTCAGGCTCAATCCAAATTCCGAATTTCACTTGATTGTCTTTGGCCGTTTTTACTAAAGTTCCAATTCCGTTTGGCAATTTCTTTTTATTGACATCCCAATCTCCCAAAGCTGCATCATCATTGTTACGAGGATACGTATTTCCGAACCAGCCATCGTCCAATAAGAACATATCAACGCCTAGTTTTTTACTATCGGCAATTAAAACTTTAAGTTTTTCTTCATCAAAATTAAAATATGTTGCTTCCCAGTTGTTTAATAAGGTCAAACGATCTTCTTTTCCGTCTAAGATTTTGTAACTTCTTGACCAATCGTGCAGATTACGGCTTGCAGTTCCTTTTCCTTTTGATGATAAAGTGTACCAAAATTTAGGAGTAGTAAATACTTCGCTTTTAGCTAATTTATAAGCTGCCGCCGCATTATTGATTCCGGAAATAACACGAAGATTATTTAGTGGATCTAATTCTAAATCGGTTCTAAAGTTACCTGACCATTCTAAACCTGCAAATAAAACTTTCCCTTCATCTTCAGTAGCTGGTTTATCTAAAGAAACCATAAAAACAGAAGGCTGAAACAAATTGCTGCGAGAACCTAATTTCGTATCTAAAGTTTTGATTCCGTGAGTAATTTTAGTTTCTTCTGGCTGCATTTCTTTTGCCCAGTCTCCATGATATTGATTCAAATAAAAGTTTTTGTATCCTTTCAAATATAAATTAGCCGATGCATATTTATTTAAAGTGATGCTTCCTTTTTCATTGTGCTGAATGGTTGTCCATTGCTCAATAACATCAGTATCATAATAAGATTGAATAAACAAATGAACCTCAACTGGATAAACAGGATCTTTTAATGTAATTTCGGTTTGAGAAACTCCTGTACTTACCGCATTCGTTTTGTGACTTACATATAGCAAATCCAAAGAAGTGTTTCCGTCAGCATGTGTTACTGTAATTGCAGGTTCTAATAAATTTTTTGATCCAGAAGCAGTGTAAGCCGCATTATAAATTCCTGAATAATCCGTTCCTTGACGAAACTGACTTTGTATTTTAGCATAATCCGAGTCGTTTGCCAGTTTTTCTCCTAAATAAATAGTGTTTACTTCTTTTCCAGGTGTTACTTGTAAAACTAATGCGTTAGTTTTTGTTTTTACAGCGATAATCTGTTGTGCGGTAACTGTAGTGCAATAACTCGTGAGAATAAAAAATGCTATCGCAAAAGACTGCCTTAAATTGATACTTTGTTTTTTCATTTTATTATATGTTATTTTTTTATTTTTTTCCTTCTGTAATTCCTTTCCAATTATCGGTTCTAAATGATGATGCTGGCAATCCTGATGCATTGGTTAAGTTTCCGTCTGGATTGTCTGCCCAATTGTATCTTACAGCCACAGGATTTGGAACTTCCTGAGCATAAACCACTACTTTTCCATCCACTATTTTTGCTTCTGCCCAATAAAACTTCTGGTCGGATCCCGCAATTGAAAATCCTTTCAGAATATTGTCTTTAGCTTTAATACCGGTATTAAAATCAAAATCTAGAATAATGCTCTTATGCTCAATTTTATATGATTTATAAAGAGGTCCCGAATAATCAATTTTGGTATTATAGACTTTCGCTAAAGCAATATTCGCCAAGCGCCCTCCTACATCTTGTTTATTTTTTGGATGAATGTCTTCTCCATCACCAATATCGGTTGTAACAGCCATTCCTGTATTGGGAACTTTTAAGGTTAGGAATTGTGCTTCTCTCAATTCTGCCCAATCTGAATCTCCTGGCTGTTTTTTCTTCTCTTTATAATTAGCCAATTGCACAAAGAAAAAAGGAAGATTTTTGTCTTTAAATTTATCTCGCCAGTCGTTTATCAAGAGTGGCATTAACTTTTGATATTGATGCGCTCTTTCGGCATTACTCTCGCCTTGATACCAGATTACTCCTTTTATTTTATAATCTAATAAAGGCGCTATCATGGCATTGTATATGGCACTTGGTCGGTTTTGTCCTTGTGCCAAATACGGTTTTCCAGGTAAATCTTTACTGTCGACACCAATAACATATTTCCAATCTCCGGTCAATGAAATAGTCTCTTTATCCGATTTTAAAGCGATATTTTCATCGCCATAAATACCTCCATTTCCTGCTCCGTCAAAAACTCTTATTGTTATTAGGTTTTCGCCTTTCTTCAAATATTTGGCTGGAATAGTATAATGGCGTTCTACATTATAACCTCTGGTTTCTCCAATATAATTCCCATTAAACCAAATTATATCGTCATCATCAGCGAAATAATTCAGAGTAAAATCTTTACTAGTATCTGAAATATTTATTTTTTTTCTAAACCAGACTACACCATCAAAATTCCCTAATCCGTTGCTGTCAAAAAAAGAAGGCATTTTCATTGTTTTCCATGAAGTATCATCAAAATTCGGTGCTGCCCAAATCACTTTTCCTGTCTCAAATCCTTCATCTGCACCTCTCACTTTCATTTCCCAATCTCCCATGTCAGCATTATATTTTTGTAATAATGCGGCAGCATTGGTTTCAGATTTCATCGCTTCAATCTGAACATCAAAATCATGAATGGTATTTAAGGCTCCAGAACTTGTCCAAGCTTCAATTAATGTTCCGCCCCAAGAAGAATGAATTAATCCAATAGGAATCTTTTTTTCTTTATAAATTTTTCTAGCAAAAAAATAAGCTGTCGCACTAAAATCGGCAATAGTTTTAGAACTGCAGACATTCCAGCCATCGTGTTGCACTTTTAGTGTATTTAGAGGTAAAGTGCTTTCGATATGTTCGGCTTGTAATAATCGTATTTGAGGATAATCGGCATTTGCAATTTCTTCTTTATAATTATCGATTTTTCCCCAGCCTTCCAAAGGCATTTCCATATTACTTTGTCCGGAACATAGCCAAACTTCACCAATTAAAATATTTTGAAGTGTTTTTAAATCTCCGTCATTTATCGCAATAGTATAAGGACCACCATAAACTGTAGTTTTTAAAACTACATTCCATTTACCGTTTACCACATTGGCTTTATAAGTCTTTTTATCCCAAGAAGTTGTAACAGATACTGATTGTTTATCGCTTTCTCCCCAAAACGGAACAGTGCTTTTTTGCTGCAAAACCATATTATCTGTAAAGAAAGATGGTAATAAAACCGTTGCGTTAATTACATTTGAGGAAAGAATAAATAAGGTAAATACTAAAGCCGTTTTCTTAAAAAAATGTTTTCTCATAATTCTATCAATTAACGTTTTACTATTTTAAATAAACCAGCATCTTTAGCACCAAGATTTAAGTCTATACTGTTGTTTTTTATCTCAACAGTTTCGGCTGTAAAAAGATTTTGCAATTTATAATTACCGTTCTTAACACCAAGTCTTTCTAATGATAAAGCAAAATTTTTAGCTGCTGAACCATAATTTAAAACTGCCACATACCAATCATTTCCTATTTTTTGTTCGAAAACTTCAGTTGTTAGTTTTCCCGTATTTCCTTCTACTGGACGAAAAGCTACTCCATTGGCAACAATTTTAAGCAATTCCTGATTTTGAAGCCAATCTTTAGCTCGTTTGCTCCAGATTCCTTCTTTGCTGTAATCGTCTCCTGTAATTAATGTTCCAGTAATGACAGCCGAAATTAATCTCGCACGATTCTCGCCTTCGGTAACATCTGCAAAAACCACATGATCAGCATCGATATAATCGTAGGAATAGGTTTGCCACCAGCCATAATTGACACTATTTAATGTGTATTGTGTCTGCTCGATTGTTTTCCAAGCGTCGCATGCAATACGGCGAACGTGTGCGTAACGGCCTGTAGCCATATTAGGAGAAATTGCAGCATAAATTAGCATTTGTCCATCTAATGCTTTTACTAAATGTTCCATTCCTACTTTATAAGCCTGCATTCCTGTGGTCACATTTTTATCATAGAATGAAGTCGATTCTGCAGCGGCGTGACCCAAAAAGTCAATTTTTATCATTTTAAAACCACATGCTTTTAGCTTATTAATAACGTAATCAACGCGTTTAAGCGTTCCAGGATGTGTAGGATCTATGGCACGAGCACCGTCGAAATCAAAATAAGTATTTCCGGTTTTAGTCCACAATTGTCCAAAAGTATAATCGCTACCTTCTGCTTTACGGTTTGGGCCGTCTTTCCAACCCCAATCTGTAAAAGGTGCCCAATAAGCTCCAAGCTCTAAACCTTTACTTTTACAATAATCTGTAAATTCTTTTAATTTGCTAAAATCTCCTGTAAATCCGCCTTTTACCATGTTATCCCAAAAAGAATCAAGATCAATATAAGCTGTATTGCCTACTCTAAATTGCGGAATTGAGTTCGCAAAAAAATCGGCAACTTTAGTCGTATTTTCAAAATTAATTTTCTCCATCAAAACGCCCCAGCTATTCCAGCCAACTGGAGTTGGTTTATCCCAAGTAAATACAAAAGGTTTCTCCACAATACGATTTGTTTTTGCATATTCTTCCATTCCCTCTCTCCAATCAGAATAATATCCGACGAAGAATTTAGGCGATAAAACTTTTTCACCTTTTATTATTCCGTGCGCAATACTATCTCTAGTTATTTCTTTTTCTGAAAATCCAGCCCAAGCCGAAAATTGTGCTTCTTTATTTGTATTGATTGTTTTAACAGCGCTTTTCCAAACGGTATGTTCAAGCGAACCTACAATAAAACCGTTTCTTGAATTGTTGTTGAATATAATTCCAACTTCTGCGCTAGTATTTTGAGAAATAGTATCTAGTTTTTTAGAATTATAACTTATAAAAGCATCATTGTCATAAGGAACAAAAACGCTGTGCAGATTTTCAATTTTATCAAAAGCAATTTTGCCTAAATCTAATGGTGAGATATAATTGGTCGCAATCTGTTTTCCGTTATTTACTATTTCTATTTGAGTTATAAAGTAAGACTTATTGGTATAAGTATAAAAACTCTGAATTAAAGTTGGGTTATTTTTTTCTTTATAAATTAAAGTATATTTTAAGCCATTTCCTAAATCATCTTTTATGGTTTGTTTTGCAAAAACAGCATCCGGATATGAATCTGTCGTTATGGTTTTTCCGTTAACTATAACAGAAGCTTTTGCTCCGCTAAATACCGTTTTTCCAGATTGGCTTACTGAAATCGTTTTTTGTTTCGCATCATAAATAATGATTCCGTTTTTACCAAAAGTCATTGTAATATTTTTTTGCGCTAAAGCTGATATACAAAAAAATACTGCCAGAAAAATAGATAAAAACAGTTTTTTTAAAGGAAAAGGATAGTGGTTCATTAGATAAGTTTTTCGGTTTATTATACTATTCTATACTACAATAATACAAATTAAAATTAACCCTGCAAGAATATAAGTAAAAATAGTGCTCATTTTTTCCGATTCCAAAAACATAAACACCTATAAATCAATAAATAAAATCACTTAAAAAGGATTGCATTTTTTTCTTCAAAATAGTCAATCTGACAATAAACGGATAAAAATTTCAAAAAAATAAACAAAAAATATACAGCACAAGAAGTACTATATTTCAAATTTGCCGTTTAAAAATTCTAAAACATCAATACAAAAAATCCCGATTCTCAACATAATGAAAATCGGGATTTTTAAAAGTTACTTAAAGATTTTTAATTCTTAACAAATTTAAAATTTTGCTGAGGATGTCCAGATGCTTTCACTTTTACTACATAAACGCCTTTTGTAAGACCGTTTACCGGAATTTCTGAACTAATTGTTCCATTTGTTGTAACAGTGTTTTTCCAAACTTCTTTTCCTGCTATATTGTGTACCGAGATTGTTGTTGGACCATTAATTTCCTGATCAAACTTAATTCTAAAACTGTCTGTCGCAGGATTAGGAAAAACATAATTAGTAGAAGCATTCGACCAATTATAACTTGGAGTACTTAATGTCCCGCTAGAAATAGCATAAATCGCAGCATCAGCCTGAGGTAGTTGAACGCTTAATGTGCTTTGAGCTGTACTCGTGGCTCCAGAATAAAGTTCTTTAACATTATAATTGCCTGAACCAAGCCCTAAACGGCTCAAACTGATATTATTTGTCACAGTCGAATTGCTGTAATTAAAAACTGCCACATATGTCACATTATTATGTGTTGCCGAAAAAACATTCGCCGCATTATATCCTGTATTTCCATCAGCAGGAATGAAGTTCATTTCATTACGGGCAACATCCATTACATCATTATTTTGTAAAAGGTTCTGCGCAGTTGTTTTCCATTGTCCAGCAACAGAAAAATCATCACCTGTAATTACCGTTCCTGTAACTACACTACTTAATAATCTTGCACGATTCTGTCCAATTGAAACATTTCCAAAAACTACGTGATCTGCATCTATATAATCATAAATTTGATTTTGCCACCATCCATAAGTTGTACTATTCAAAGTATAATCGGTATCACTTATTGTCGCGTACGCATCACATGCAATACGTCTTACATGCACAAAAGGACCAGTAGCGAGATTAGGTGATATAGCTGCCTGAACCAGCATCGTTCCTCCAATTTGGTCAATTAAGAATTTCATTCCTTCTTGATATGCTTCCATTCCTGTATGCAATTGGTTATTTGCAAAGCTGTCTGCTTCAATGCTTGCATGAGTTAAAAAGTCAATTTTTATCATTTCGAATCCAGCAGTTTTAAAACGATTTATAAAATATTGAATTCTTGCCTTAGTTCCAGGACTTGTCGGATCCATAGCGTAAGCGCCATCCAATTCTAAAGGATTTCCGTTGACTTTTGTCCAACACTGATTATAAGTAAATGAACTTCCTTCTACCTGACGATTGTATTTTCCCCAATCTACAAACGGAGCCCAATAAATTCCAGCCTTATATCCTTTGCTTTTTGCATAAGTAACAAATTGTGCCAACTCCGAATCACTCATATTATCCCAATACGAATCTAAGTCGATGAATAAAGTATTATCCTCCGTTTTAAACGCAGGGCAATCATTATGAAAAAAATCTACAACTGCTTTAGCCTTCGTTAAGTTAATATTGGTCTGCATAGCTCCCCAACTGTTCCAACCAATTGGTTTTGGTGCTGTCCAATCAAAAATATATTTGGGTTGCATTGCTGCGTTGGCTTGTGCAAATTCTTCAAATCCAGTTCTCCAATCATCTGTAGCATTAATCATAACTTTTGGAGAAGGGCAGCTTGTCTGGCCGACATTTACCCAACCATGTCCTCGCGCATCTCTGGTTACATCTTGTTTGGTCCAACCCGCAACAACCGAAACATAAGCCGACGAAGAACCTCCACCACTTACCGTAACACCTGTTTTCCATTTTGTATGTTCCAAAGAACCAATCACTAAACCTTTTCGGTTAGTATTGTTATAAATATTGGTTACTTCTGATGCTGTAAACTCAGCTGAGTTTAAAGCATAAGCATTGTAGCGAATCCAAGCGTCATTATCGTAAGGAACAAATACGGCTCTTGTATCTCCTGTTCCAAAATTAGGCGTTATCTGGTTACTGGTTAAAGGCGACATTTTATAGCAGTTTGATCCGTTTCCTGTTAAGACCACTTGCACCGCCAAATAGTTTTTATTGGTGTATGTGTAAAAAATCTGCTGCATTCCAAGATTATAATTCCCACTTAAAGTAAAAATATGTTTGGTGCCGCTTCCTATATTGTCTGTAAACGGTTCTGAAGTATAAACCGCCGAAGCAAAATTACTGCTCAAGTATTGCTGATCACTGTTGGCATAAGCAGATGCATTGCTAATTACAGTTGCACCATTAAACTTTATGCTATAGGTTTTATTAGTGAGGTTATAAACAATACTATTGTTTGTTCCAAAAGCGATAGTTTGGTTAGTTCCAACCGCTAATGGTGTCAAGACAAACTTATCCAGATTAGGAGCCCATGAATTGGTATTATCCCAAAGCAGAGTGGTTGTACCGCTGTTTAGATAGACGCTTATATTTTTGGAAGCTGCTGTGCTCCATCCTCCACTTGGCTCACATGGAATTGCAATAGCCGTGGCTGAACCAGCAGTTAACCGAATTGCACGCGGATCTCCTGTACAGTAAAACAATTGCAGATTGTACCAGCCTGTTGTAGCTACGTTGACGTTTAAAGAGACACTTCCTGTACCTCCTAAATTACCGACTATTTTTCCTGAACAGGAATCGCAATTCTGAATGTCGGCATTTCCGGTACGAGTGCCGTTTTCAAATTCGTAAGTCTGCCCCCAGCTACATATCGTTAATAAAAAAAGCATTAAAGCTAGAATGTTTTTAACTGGGACGGTTTCTTTTGTAATTTTTTGCATGGTTTTCTTAATTAGTTAGTAAAATTTACAACAGTACTATACTGTACTATACTACAATAATACAAAAAAAATATTACTATATCACTAAAAAAGAGTTATTTAAATAGAATTGTATAATATTACTTAGCGTTCATTTTTGAATTTCAATAAAAAAAGAGTTAAAATGTTCTACGAACATCTTAACTCTTTTTGCAAATTTTATTTTGGATTCTTTGCCCCTCTATTTGCCGATGCAGAAATTAACTTTCTTTTCTTTACAGGGTATTCCAAATGTAGTGGTACAATTATGGTCCATTTTAAAGCAAAGTATCTCAAACTAAAACAAAGTATCCTTATTGAGTTTAAGATAACTCATGGGAGTTGTTTATGCAAAAATAGTAGAAATTCTGAATATTATTTACATATCAGAGATATAAAAAAAATTAAGTAATTATAGTTCTTTAGAGATTAGATCTTTTCAAAACTAAAAAGTTGTCGCTAAAGATTTTGTTATCTTCTACTATTTGAAAGAATTATTTTGTATAAGCATTCTAAATGATTTCATAGTGTGTAGAAGTTACATTCAAAGTTCTCAAGAAATTATATTAATAATTTGAAATTAATCTATATTTGAGATAAAAAAAATAGCCAAATCAACTATATAACATTAAGGATGATCTTATCTCAAATATCCAGAAAACTACCAATAATTACTGTTAGTGTTGCCATTATCGCATCATTATCCTTTTTTAGAAAATCTTTAAATATACTTCTCAACAAAGTTTTTGTTATACCGCTTATTTCTGAATTTGAAGATACGATTTTTAATAGTCTAGTTTTAGTACTGTTGTCAGTTAGCATTTTATTATGGTTAACTATTTATGGAAGTAAAATGTTTGCACGACAGATAGGAATTATTAGTCTGGGATTTTATATTTTGATGGCTACCAGTAAATTTTGGATTTTTTACAGCTTTCGATTTTGTCCGGTCTTAAGTAATTGGGATATAATAATTATAGGATTCACAGTACCGATGTTTTTAAGCATTATCAAAAAAAATCCAATTTTAGAAGACCTACCTTCAGATGGTTTTTATGAAGATTTACCTATATTCAAAGCTGATGAAGATAGTTTTAATCGTAAAGGGATTGCAAAAGAGATTGCAGATAAAATCAATATTACCTCAAATAAAAAATCTTTTGCTATCGGAATACTGGGCGAATACGGTACTGGCAAGACTTCTTTTATGAATCTTATTAAAACTAATCTTGATACAAAAAAGATTTCAGTTATAGAATTTAATCCCTGGGGTGTAGAAGGAAAATCAAATATTCAGCAGGATTTCTTTGATGTACTCTCGTCTAATTTGTATAGAGTAGATCCTAAGATATCAGGATTAGTATTAGACTATTCTCGTAAACTGGCACGTACAAGTTCTACGATGGAGAAAATTTTAAGGCATACAGGAATTATAGGAAGTTTGTTTCATGAATCAAACTATATTGATGACTATGAAAGGATTAATCAGTTACTTGAAAGTTCTGGAAAAAAAATTGTAGTTATTATTGATGATTTAGACCGTCTTTATAGCGAAGAAGTGTTGGAGGTGCTCCGTATAATAAGAAATAGTGCCAATTTTACTAATATTTTTTATTTGGTTGCTTATGATAAAAGCTATGTCAACAGGGCTGTTCTTACAATTAATGCTAATACAGGCGCAAGTTATCTTGATAAGATCATACAGTTAGAGATTCCATTACCAAAACGTGATTCAAGTGATCTGCAGATACAGCTTCAGGGATATCTTGAACTATTTTTGGATCCAGATGATTTTAAAGTGTTTACAGAGCATATACTAACAACTGGTTTTAGTCCCCAATATGAGTATGCATATCCAAAAATTTTTCGCCAATCCCGCGATATCATAAAGTTTATAAATGGTTTTAAGCTAATTTATATTAAACTTAAAGATGAAGTATTTTTTGAGAGTTTTTTTGTTCTGGAATTATTAAAATTTCGTTTCCCGCTTATTTATGACAGGCTTTATGAAAACAAAAAAGATTTTGTTCATGAGCAAGCTTTTGCGACTCTTGAGTCACAATTTTATGAATTGGATACATATATCGAAGACAAGGAGAGTAAGATTTCCATTATTAGGAAGCTTCGTTCTGAAAATGAATATCAGGATGATGAAATTAAGCTGATTGAAGGATTGTTGCATCATTTATTCTTCGGGTGGGAAAGAACCAAAAGTGCCAAAAACTCTATTATCCATCCCATGTACTTTGATCGTTACTTTCGTTATCGTATTGGTAGCCGTGAGATTTCGGAAAAGTTTTTTAAAAAAGCGTTTAGTGGAGGTTTGGATAAATTGAAGGAATTGATAGACAATTATGCAGACCAAAATATGATAAAGGAAACTGTTGCACGTTTATTTCAGTTGAAAGCTTTAAACAGGTCTGAATTTGAACTTCAGGTCAAGGCTCTTTTTTATACAGGCCCACTCTATGCGTTGCAACAGGGTGTCAGAAATTTTGCATTTGATTCTTTACTTAATTTTTTATGGGATAATACATATAATTCTAATCTGAAATTTTTTAAACAGAATACATATGATTTTAAATTACTGATTATAAGTCTATTTGAAGAAGCTCCTTTTCCTTATTTATTCCATAATGAAATGATATATCATATTAGAACAGATAACAGAAATTTTCCACTTTCGGAGGAAGAACTAACTGATTTTCAGATTCAATATTTTAAAAAGCATTTGGATAATGTTGGACTTTCAGAAGACGCTGTATATATTTTTTACTGGACAAGTGAAAAAATATTTGAGCCTCTACAAGATGGCAGTGGCAAAGGGTATAATCGCCACCAAATCAAAGATAAAATGGCAAAGTTAATTGTGGAAGTTTTATCTTTTCATAATCCCGTTAATTTTCTTCGAATGAGTATTCAAACAGATTTAAGAGAAAAATCATTGCATACAGTTAACTGGACGTTTTTGAATCTATTTTCTGATCCTGAAGAGCTTAGAAATGCTGTTTTAACCAATACCAAAATTTCTGAAGAAGTAAAAAATGAATATCTTCAATTTTTTGATGCCTGCAAAAGTAATGGGTTTGACAGATATACCGAATTTGAATTTACGACAGAGCTGAAAAACAAATTGATGACTAGCATTCATCTTTAAATCTATCAAGAACGAATAGATCTAGAAAAAAATTTAAAACTACTAACATAATCAAAATGCAAATTATGAAGATTACATTTTTAGATGCAGGATGTGGCGATGCAATACATATCCGTTTTTTAGGAAACGACAATAAAATACATAATATAATTATTGATGGAGGAACTGAAAAAGGCTCTGTTTATGATGATGGGTTACGTAAAACACTGAAGGAGATTGTAAAAACTCCTGATGAATATATTGATTTATGGATTTTATCACATATAGACGATGATCACATTGGAGGAATTTTAAGACTTCTAAAAGATACCGAGCTACTGGGGAATGTAGATTTCTCCAAAACCAAATTTTGGTATAATTATTCTATTTGGGATTATGATACGGGTATACGTGATTCCAATAGAAAAAGTACAAGGCAAGGTATAAACCTAAGAGATTACTTAATTAAGAATTCTATTGTCAATGAGTCGATAACAACCGATTCGGGAACGATTGATTTATGGGGCGCTAAGGCCACTATATTATCTCCGGAGAAAAAAAACTTAGATGAGCTAAAGGAAAAATGGAAGAAAGAAGAGAGTCTTCTAAGAACACGGGATTCTTCGTCAAAAAAGGCGGCTGGAAAAAATGATTATGAGACACCTATTGAAGATTTTGATATTTCTAAAGAGCATAAATCACATTCAGAGGAAAATGCTTCAAGTATTGCATTTTTATTTGAATACAAAGAGGCGGCTGTATTATTTACGGCTGACAGTGAGCCAGATGTGCTAATTGCGAATCTTAAAAGAGTAAACAACGGAAAGCCTGTGCAATTGGATTATATGCAATTACCGCATCATGGAAGCAAGTATAATTTAAGAAATGAGCTTTTGGAACTAGTCAAATGTTCAAATTATATCATTTCGGCAGATGGATTCAATAAATCGAACCTTCCAAACAAAGAAACACTGGTAAAAGTTCTAAATGCAAATCCAGATAAGGAAATTCAATTTTATATTACACAAAAAAACTCCCTAACAGATAGTATTTTTGATGTTGATAAAGAAAGCAAGATTAATTTAAATTTTCCTAAGAAAGGTGAACGAAATTTATTCTTTGATATATGAATTCTACTATCCACGATTACATAATCCGAATTTCGACGCCTGAAGGTTTTGGTGGCGGATTTATATTCAGTCCTTCTTCAGACTCCTCAGAAGCTTATATAATTACAGCTCGTCACTGTCTGACTGACAAAAGCGATATTCCTTTAAAGAAAGATAATATAGTTATTCAATTTCTTTTAGATGGTGAATGGCAAAGTTATGATTTGAATGATACTGACGTCATCTTATTGGGGGAAAATTTTGACACGGAGGACATTGGGATTATTATTGTACCATTATCAATTCTTCCGTCATGTATTGATCTGGAACACGCTCCTAAACTTTGTGAGCATCCTAGAGATTCTATTTGTGCTGAAATAACGGGTATCCCAAAAGCGGTACAAAACAAACGTAAGAGAACCCTATACAGACTGAATGTAGTGGGTGATCGTGATTACGATAACGAAATACAAATTGAGGTTGCCGATCCAATAACAGGTCATTATAACTCGGATAATCTGGTAGAGGGCTATTCGGGAAGCCCAATTGTTTTAAAAACTGAAATAGCTGATTACGTATGCGGTATTTTTCGTTCTTATGAAATTACGACAAAGCGTGTCTTAGGTATCAATCTACATCTTGTTAACACCCTGCTTGAAAACTATAGGTATGAGATATTACCATTACTAAGTATCGAAACCAATCAGGATATCCTGAATGCTATAAAACAGCTAAATTCCAATACAGAAAGGGTTTTGTCGCGAATTCGAGACAAGGTTGGAGTAATAAATCTTGAACGAAGTAAGTTAACAAGTGCTCTGATTAAAAAAATTAATGATTCGAAATTCACGATTGTTTATGGTAATCCAGGAGTAGGTAAATCTTCAATTGTAAAAAGGGCTTTTCACGAACTAGGAGAAAGTCATAGCATTATTGCTCTACAAGGCGAGCAGCTGGATAAAAATAGTCTTATAGAAATATTTCGCCAGAATCCGTTTGGGTTTGTTCCAGAACTTGAGTACGTTCTGAGTTCTAACTACTTTACCAAACATAAAATATTATTGATAGATAGTATAGAGAAGTTACTGGAAACAAAGAATGCAGATACCATATTGGATTTTTTTGCACTAATTGCGAAAAGAGACGATATTAAAATAGTGATGACATGCAGGAGCTATGCCATTGAATCATTAAAAATACGTTTTCTGAGACAGTTTCCAATATTTAGCGATTTCAAAATACCTGTTCTTAGTGATGATGAACTTCTTAAAGTGGAAAGAGAATATCCTCAATTAAAATCATTGCTTGAGAAAGAATCTCTGGCCAAAGTCCTGGAAATTCCTTTTAATTTAGATTTGGCTGTCAATCTTGCCAGTGGAACAGTTATGGAGGATGTAGATTCTGAAATGGCATTCAGGAAAATCATGTGGGATTACGTTATAGAAAGTAGAATTTCTCATTGCGAGGCATCCGTAAAAAGATTACGCGGAGAAGTATTTATGTTGATAGCCATTACACGGACTGCGGGTATGAGTACTTATGCTTTTATTGATACACCCCATGATACTATTATTGAGGCATTGTATCATGATGGCATTATAGATAAAGAACCAACTACTGGTAGAGGTTATGCAGCATCACATGATATTTTTGAAGATTGGGCTCTGGAGCGTCATATTGAAGAAAATTTCCAAAGATATGCAATAGCAGAAGGGCGTTATGATCATTTTTATATAGCTCTTGACACAACTGCGGCTATAAGACGAGCTTTCAGGATTTGGTTTTCGGAGAAAATGCAAATTGGAAGTCCGCAAGCTAACGAGCTGATGAAATTGACACTTTCGGAAAAGGAAGTAGAAAACTATTGGAAGGATGAAATTCTGGTAGCCATTATGCAATCTCCTTACAGCAAGATTTTTCTTGAAGAAAATAAAGTTTTCCTTTTTCAAGATAATTTTAAGTATTTTACGCGATCTATCTTTGTATTGAAAGTGGCTTGCCAAAAACTCGATCTTACCAACCTGAATTTATATAAACCTGAAGAGAAGACGAAGTTTTATCATAACGTCAATCTTATACCTTTTGGGGATGGTTGGCAGAACATGATCAGTTTTGTGAATGACAATATTTCTTCTCTTGAAAGACAATTTCCTAAAATCATTAATATGATACTTGAATGGAAAAAAGGAATAAAGGACAGTTCCTTACCACCAGAAGCTAGGGAAGTAGCTATGATTATACTTGCTTACTTTAAATCATTTGAAACCGAAGATAAGGATAGTGAATATTTATCATCTCTTGATTCTTATTTAGAAGATTGTATCAGATTATTATTGAGGCTTTCAGAAGTAGTTTCAGAAGAAGTCAGAGAATTGATTTATAAAGCTCATACTACTAAGATCAGCAATAGAAAAAATGGGCTTAAAAGAGTTTATGGTTCAATTATCAAGTTTGTCATTTCTGGTGATGAAAGTAAAATTGTTAGTATGAATTACCCGGAACTTGTAATTGAAATATTGGAAGAAAAGTGGTTTTACTATCCACCACCTCCTGCCGAAGAAATCAAAAACGATCACGAGAATCAATTTATCTACAAAGGGCATTATGAAAATAAAGAGAATTCATTCGGAATTAGCGCAGAAATTGATTTGCGTTATTTTCCAGCGAGTCCATATCAGACGCCGATATCATATCTTTTACTGAAAAAGCCAGTGCATACAATCAATTTTATCGTAAAATTACTAAACCATTGTACGTTAGCTTATCTTCAATCTGACTACGACAAAAAATCAACGTATCAGATTGAGTCCAGTGACCGAACAAAATTTGAATTGCAATTCACTGATGGTTCGGTTAATACGCAACATGCTAGTGCAACATTATGGACTATGTTCCGTGGAACCTACATCGCTGTGCCAGACCTTATCGAGTCTGTGTTGATGGCGCTGGAGCAATTCTTACTTTCGTTAGCTGGTATAAGGGAGGAAACAATAGAAACAGAAGAAGATAAATCTTTTCTACTTATTTGGGACTACGCTTTTGAAACGCTCTTAAAAAAGAGTAACAATGTTATGGGATCTGCTGTATTGATGAGTGTGGCTATGGCACATCCTAAATTAGGTGCAACAAAAGTATTACCTCTTTTAGGTTTCAAAGATATATACAATTGGGATATTTTAAGAGTTGTTAAGGAATCATCAGCATTTAGTCCTCTGGGAACGATGAGGAATGCTCGGGAGCATCAAATTAAATTGCATAACTTCCAAAAGTTGGAACACCGAAAGATTATGATTCGTGATTTCGTTAGAGATCATTCTACTGGAAAATTAGCTCCTCAAATCCACAAGATATTAGATGCTCTTTATGAAGACCCTAAAGCGGATGAGCAATGGAAGCTTCAAGTAAGTTACATGGATTACAGAAAATATCAAGTGACTGCAAAGGTACCTGAAGGATATTTGGTGGAAGCTATCGTGGATGAAAGTCTTCAGCATATTGTTGACGAATATAAAAAAGATGCCGAAGAATCATCTGTAGTTTCGATAGCAACCAACTGGAGTTTTAAAAAATTTCAGTACACTCCTGTTGAAGATGAGAGCTATAAAAAATGGCAGGATGTATTTAAAGTCATTAAAGATGCTGAGCAAAATACTAAAATTAATGTTATAGAAAAAAATACAGGATTGACAGCGGGAATTGGTGTCCGCGATTATTTCGTAAATCTAAACGAAATCGAGAGAAACTGGTGTACTGATAAAATTTGTGCTATAATTGAATATGATCTTCACAGAGCAGATGAAAAAATCGGTTTTTTTGGATTTACGCATACTCCTTTAGAGACTGAAATATCATACTCAGTTCTCCCTCTACTTATGCATTTGTCGGAAGGAGAACTTAAATCAAAGTTGAAGAGATACATTTTTCTCGCCCTGATTTCTTATCGAGGAAATCTGGAAAAAAAACCTCTCTTTAAGACTATTCATAATTATTTATGGAAGAATGATCCTAATTTCATGGAGAATTGTATAGCAGGGATATATCACTATTCATCATTTAGCAAATTACTTTACCGCACCAGGCACTTGCAGATATCATCAGTGGCGCTTCAAAAAAGAGGACTAGTGTTATTTATTGATAAATTAATTAAGTACTTTAAAGGCAGTGGTAAAATATCAGAAATAAATGCAGGTGATGAAAAATTATCTCGAGATCAGAAGATTATAGAGGTTCGAAGAAAATACGATGAACTAATAAAATCCATTGAAATTAGTGACAATGAGATTTTACTCGAGAGCATCGAGTTTGATGATAATAATATTGATATTCTTTTAGAAATACATAAACTAATTCCATACGATACTGAGAGTTTAAAACTACAAGGTTTCTGTCTTTCTCTTTTGAAGTATATTTTAAATAACCTAAACAAAAAAGATTATAGAGTAACTCATGATCAATTCAATTATCAATCGCTTCATGAATTTGGTGAGTTTTCTGCTAAATATATGCTTAATCAAAAGTTGGAAGTAGCATCAAACTTTTTTGAAACGATGACTGATATAGTTTTTGAAAGCAGTGACGAACGAAAAATGAGAAATAAAGTTAAAGATTTCATATCGCAACGATTGGAAGACTTACATCTTGCTTACTTGGCTGACGAATCGAAATTACGATACTGGAACTTACTGGAAAAATTCATTGATAAATGTACAAAAGCTAAAGTCTTTACATTCGACAAGCAGTTGCTTTTTAATCATTACTACATGTCTGATTCTTATCAATTCAACTGGCTGCCTTTGGCTGGCAAAAAACAACTACTGCTGGATTTCATAGATGCAGGGGCAAATCTTGATAATAGTATCAAATTGGTATCTGGTATCGGATTTACTGAAATGATGCCAGATGCTGTTGAGGTAATCGCCTCTCGTATGAGTAAAGATAGGATTGATTATGAAAATTCTTATTACTTCGACAAGCTGATAATTCAAGCTTACCATGATAGTACTTATAGGAAGGCACTACAAAGCAATGTAAAGCTTAGAAATTCATTTATTAAAATCTTAGATTTGCTGATTAACAAGAATGCATCTTCATCAGCATATATAATCCGGGAAGATTTTATATTTTCTAAATCTTTACATTAATGGTGAATTATAGCTGCTCTAAAACCATCTGTTCTTAATCACGTTCAGCCTTTTCCCATGCCCACTTGTGATAAGAACAGATATTTCCATTATATCCTTCTTCTATATCTAAGTAAGTTCCACAAACTAAACAAGTTTTATTTTCTTGTTGATAACCACAAGTAAGACAGCATTTTTCGGAAAAAACATAGGTTGATTGTCCACATTCTGGACATTCTGTGTAAGGATCATTACCCCCATCAACTATTGCAAGATATGCTTCAGAAGCAAGGTCTTCAATAATACATTCCTCAATTACATCAACAAAATCGAATTCTTCATTACATTTTTTGCAACGTAAAGGCAGAGTTTCACTTGGTGTATATTTATGAACATCTTGTGCATGGATTAAATCTGATTTACATGAGGGGCAACGCATATTATTAATTGACTCAAAAAGGATAGAATAAGTCCAGTCTACTTTTGAAAGAGATTGTTCACTTTCTTCTTTTTCTTTTTCATAAATCTCTTCTGTCTCCAGAAAAATATCCCACGAAACTGGTCCTAAAAGGATACTAGGTTCTTCTTCAAGGTAGTTGATACAAAAATCTCTTATAATTCCAAAAGATTTTGAGACTACTTCATTTATTACTGATGATGATTCTTCTGTATAATAATGTTCGATGTTATTACGAAGATTGTTTATCTCATCTATTACTTTCCAGTCAACTATAATTCCAAATCCTTTAAATCGCTCTCTGATTTGTTGGACATCTACAGTTTTTTTCCCTTTTCCTTGAAAGGATAACTCTCCATTTGCATCGAGTATCGGTATAATTATTTGTTTTATTAATACTTCATCACTATTCTCTGGAGACATACGTCGTAATTGTTCTTTAAATAGAAGTAACATTCCAGCAAAAATATTTCGTATGGCAGATTGTGCTCTTCGTGGATCTTCGTTTTTAAAATCTTCAAGCCCAATTTGGATTGCTTCTATTGCATTCTTTAAAATTTTCATATCAATTCAAGATTATTTTAGGTTTATGAAAAGTTATTAAATTTATAAAAAAATAACAGATTACTCATTTTACTTTACTTTCAAATCAAAGAAAAAGATATTTGGGTTTCTTACGAATTGTAATGTTATATAATTTAAGACCTAAGGTTTTATAACCTTTTTTTCAATATCGTTTCGAATTTCTAAATGAGTTTTCACCCTGCCCGCCTTAATCCATTTCATCAATTCATGCCGGTAGAAATAAAGACGTTTTCCTTGCTTATTAACTGGGATTTCCCGTTTGCTTACTTTAGAATAAATTGTTGGTACTGATAGATTTAAAAGTTTAGAAGCTTCATCAATGTTCAATAATTCGTTCTTATTTTCTTCTTTAAAAGAAATCTTTATGATAAGTCTTTCTAAATGATCTAATCTATCATGGAGTTTCTTCATCATTGTAGGTATCTGGTCAAATGTAAATGGCTTCATAGAGTGTCTTAATTTTTAAATTCCAGGTAAAATTAAAACTTAGCAAAGTTGATTATTAATGATGTCTTTAATAGGTATGCTTTGTCTTTAATAGGCAGTTTATACCTCGTTTTAGGCATTTAAGAATATATTTAGATGGCAAGACTATTACCCAAACGGAAATTATATTTGTTTAAATCCTAGTTAATATACTGTGTACCTTTAACAGTAATCGTTTCATTCAATTGTTTCAATTACATTCAATCAAAAATTGATAGAGTGTAATAAAAGTTCATCGGTTATTTTCAATTTTATAAAGAATAAAATATCCCCACTGTGGGGAAACTGTGATATTTATTTTACTATTTTTTCCAAAATTTGGCATATCTACAATAGATAACCCTCAGATCAAATAATTGAGAATCTTTAAAAAGACTATGCTATGGAAATTATATTGAATAAGATATTAGAGCAAATTCATCATCAGGAAGTTAAACTGTCTTCACAGATGATGCGAATGGCGGATGAGGCATATCAAATGACTTTATTCCTGAAAAAAATGTTGTACTCAATAAAATCAGAAACCTTACAAACTGGATTTAAAGATAAAGAGAATGAAATTAACTTTTTCAAGAATATCAAACCACAAATATTAGGAAAACTCATCTATTATAACAAAGTATTTCGTATTGAAACTACTTGCCCTGTAAGTAATGGTCAAATACATCAAAGCTATTATGAAAACCAATTCAAATCGCTCAAATCAGAATATAAAGAAAGCATTTGCAATGAAGATTTTTACAGATACTACCGTGCATGTAGAACAGATCGTGATGATACTTACTTTAGACTGGGGCAAATCAATTACCACGATGGATTAAAGAGTAGTGTATTCGAAATTGACCTTAGTTTCTCGACTTACTATGACAACAAGGTAGCTCACATTATAGCCAACGAACTGCTTTATACTTATCTGATTACCAAAATTAATCCTGAAGAAAATCCCGATATGATTTTAATAAACGGAGAAGGAAACAAGGACATTGCCTGGACAAATTCTCAAAATGCTCTTATCGAACTTATATATGCTCTTTATGCTTCAAATTCAATTTCACATAGAAATATAGGTATCCGAAAATTAGCGTTGATTTTTCAGGTACTATTCAAAACACCACTCAATGATATACATCACTCTTTCCACCGAATGAAAACAAGAGTGGGTTCTCGAACGGCATTTTTAGACCAGCTCAAAATATCTCTGGAAGAATATATGGATAAAGACCTTTAGTTATTTCAATACCACTATAAAGAGCAGTACCCAAAAACGTACTGCTTTTTTTTTGCCAATATATACCCATTGGTAAATTCTTGCTGAAAGTTCATTCAAAACTATTCTGTTTTCCTTCAAATACCTGTGAAATGAGGATTTTTTTATTTATAAAAAAAAATCAAAAAATGGCTAAACCAATTGGCAAGACTTGGCATAAATAAAATAAGAACCTAGGCAATTTTGCATAGTTAACTTATAAAGAAAAGGTAGAAAGTTAAAGACAGACAAAAAACAGGTATAACCCTTTAAAAAAAATAGCTCTATGAATATTGATAGAATAGAATTTTTAGCGTGGATGGAACGCCTGATGGTGCGTTTTGATATATTGGGAGACCAAATAGATAATATACGAAATAAACGTAACAGTATAGATGGAGATGAATTGCTAGATAATCAGGATCTGCTTCAAATGTTAAAAATCAGTAACCGTTCCCTTCAAAGATACCGCTCTATCGGGAAACTACCTTATTACACCATAAGCGGTAAATTGTATTATAAGCTTTCTGATGTTCATCAGTTCATTAGAGATAGTTTTAATCCGCAATCTACAAAGCTATAGCGCCTTTGAGCGACAAACACTGCCTTTGAATGCCAAGTAATGTAATGAAGTGGAGTCTTATTTTACTTTCGAAATTGAATTTTAATTTTTTAAGATTATGAGTGAAGAAACTTTAAATAAACAGGAAATAACTGAGCAACTATCTGACATTCTACTTGTACTGGATAAAGAGAAAATGAAAATACAAGCGGTAAAGAGTATTGATGAAAATGGTAAAATGGAAACCGTTGAACCGACTAAGAAAAACCAAAATCAGTTTATGCGTGTGGATAAGCATGGTGATTTCTTTTCCAACTTCTTTTCCAATTTTTTCAGCCAATTGAAAAATCCGACCAATTTCTCATTTTTTAAAGTACCTGCACCTGTTGCGGTTAATGTTGCAAATGATATGCAGAAGCAGGTAAACAATCCTACTCCTGATGGAGAAAAATTAATGAAGGAACACGAGGTGAAATCAGAAAATTTACAAGAACAGAAACAAGAAAATCAAAACAATATGGAAACAACACAGACAACACCTGAAACAAATGAAAATCGATTTAAGCCAGAACAGATTGATTGGGATACCATGAATAATCTTGGGCTAAGTAAAGAACGTCTTGAAAAAATGAATTTATTAGAACCTTTATTAAAAGGTTATAAAACCAATGAGCTCGTTCCAATAAGTGTCAATATGGGCGGTGCCATTGTCCGTACAGATGCTCGTTTATCTTTACAGTCTACTGAAGACGGAAAGGTTGTAGCAGCGATACATGGTATCAGAAAGGAACCCAACCTGAACTTTGAATTTTTCGGACATAAGTTTACAGATGAAGACAAAAAAAACCTGCTGGAAACAGGAAATATGGGACGTGTAGTCGATTTAAAAAACACCAAAACCGGTGAAATGATGCCCTCAATTATTAGTGTAGACAGGCTTACCAATGAGCTGATTGCTCTAAAAACAGAATTCATTAAGATTCCGGATGAGATTAAGGGGGTAAAATTAGATGATACGCAAAAGCAGGCTTTAACTGAAGGCAAACCGCTTTATCTTGAAGGAATGATTTCTAAAAAAGGTGATACTTTCAGTGCCAATATTCAATTTAATGCCGACAAAAGATATGTAGAATTTTTATTCGACAGAAGTAATTCCAACAATCAATCGCAAGGCAATCAACAAAATAATAAGCAAAGCCAACCTCAGGAAGCTCCCAAAACTTTTAGGGGAAAAGAACTAAATGATGAGCAATACAAGGATTACAAAAATGGGCAGACTGTTTACATTGACGGCCTGATTGATAAAAAAGGAAAGCCATATCAGGGATATATTACCTATAACCAGGAATCAGGAAAAACCAAATTTGAATTTCCGAATAAGGTTAAGGAACAGGCTCAGCCTACCGAAGCTCACAAAACACAAACAGCAGTCAATTCGGAGGGAAAAACCAATGAAGCGACAAAGAATATCAAAGAGCCTTTGGGACCTAAGCAACAAACTCCAAAAGACAAAAAACAACAAGAGCAACAAGAGAAACAGCAAGAACCTGCGAAATCTAAAGGCAGAAAAATGTAGTATAACATGAAAACAATTATTGCAGAAAAACCAAGCGTAGCAAGAGAAATAGCCTTACTTGTGGGAGCGTCTGAGAAAAAAGAGGGCTATCTGACAGGTAACGGCTATTTTGTTACATGGGCATTCGGACACCTGATCGGGTTGGCAATGCCTGAAGATTATGGGGTGTCAGGATTTGACAAGGCATCCCTACCTATACTTCCAAACCCGTTTTTATTGACTGTAAGAAAAATCAAAAAAGAAAAAGGCTATACAGTCGATACAGGGGCATTAAAACAACTAAAAGTAATTAAAGAATTATTTGATAAAGCTGACAGTATTATCGTCGCTACCGATGCCGGCCGTGAAGGTGAGCTTATCTTCAGATATATCTATGAATATCTCAAATGCAACAAACCTTTTGAAAGGCTTTGGATAAGTTCACTTACAGAGAAAGCAATCAAACAAGGTTTTGACAATCTAAAAAAAGGAAAAGAATTTGACGGATTGTATCAGGCAGCACAAGGCAGAAGCCATGCCGATTGGCTGGTTGGAATCAACGCTACACAGGCATTGAGCATTGCTGCAGGCAACGGGATTTACTCTCTGGGAAGAGTACAAACACCGACATTGGCTTTGATCTGCAAACGCTATCTGGAAAACAAGAATTTTGCTGTGCAACAATATTGGCAGATACAATTATCGCACAACAAAGAATTGATAGATTTTAAAAGTATCTCAAAGATAAAATGGGAAGATCAAAAACTTGCCAATAATACATTGAAAGCTATTCAGAGAAGCGATACGGCAACTATTACATTGGTAAAAACCAAAAGCGTTACAGAGCAACCGCCTTTATTGTTTGACCTAACGGGACTGCAAAAGGAAGCAAATAAAAAGCTTAATCTTTCTGCCGAAGATACCCTTAACATTGCCCAAAGCCTTTACGAAAAGAAATTTATCACTTATCCACGTACTGGAAGTAAATACATTCCCGAAGATATGTGGGCAGAAATCCCTAATCTCGTAAGAGCATTACAAGATAAGGAAATCTGTAAACAAGCCATAACTCAAGTGAAGTGTGATCGTTACAATAAACGCATAGTGAACAATTTGCGTGTTACTGACCACCACGGTTTGTTGACTACGGATAAAATTCCATCGGCACTCAATGCTAAAGAAAATGCAGTGTATGATATGATTGCTTTTCGTTTACTCGAAGCCATTTCACAAGTTTGTATCAAAGAAATCACCGATGTAGATTTACAAGTATTTCATTATGATTTTACGATAAAAGGCAGTAAGATTATTGAACTTGGCTGGCGTTCAATCAAAGGAAATTTCTCAGAAGATGATACTGAACCTTTGCAGGATCTGCCTCAACTGAAAAAGGGTGATGAAATCAAAATAAAGGAAGCTATACTTTTGGAAAAGCAAACTAAAGCACCTGTGCTTTACTCTGAAGCAGGTCTGTTATCTGCAATGGAAAACTCAGGAAAGGAAATTAAGAACGATGAAGAACGAAAAGCCCTTCAGAATATTGGTATTGGTACTCCGGCTACAAGAGCATCGATAATTGAAACGCTGTTTACCCGCAATTACATCCAACGAGAAAAGAAATCCCTGATACCAACCGAAAAAGGACTGCAGGTATATGATTTGGTTAAGGACAGAAAAATTGCGGACGTGGCTATGACTGCCGAATGGGAACTCGCTTTGCAGAAAATCGAGAATAACGAAACTGATTCAGAAGTATTTCAAACAGAAATGGAAGCTTATGCTTTATCTATTACAAATGAGTTATTACAGACTTCCATTGCTCAAAACAGCTTGCCTAAATTGGTTTGTCCAAAATGTAAAAACCAGCAACTCATTATCCGTGATATAATAGTAAAGTGTCCGGATGAAGTTTGTAATTGGTTACAGTTCCGTAATGTTTGCGGAATACAAATTGGCATAGCAGATATTGAAAGCCTTATCAACAAAAAGAAAACCTCACTCATCAAAGGAATGAAAAGCAAGGCAGGTAAGAAATTCGATGCCTATATCGTATTGGATGAAGAATGCAAGACCTCTTTTGAGTTTGATAAAAATAAAAGCTACAAAAAGTAATGGAAAATAAACCTACCATTAGCACAACGGAAATCAAGAGCCTGATTTATTCCATACGTGGCAAGCAAGTGATGCTGGATAGCAACCTCTCTTCCTTATACCAAGTGGAAACAAAGAACCTCAACAAAGCCGTAAAAAGAAATATCGAAAGATTTCCTATTTCTTTCTGCTTTCAATTGACAGATAAGGAATTTGAAAACTTGAGGTTCCAAATTGGAACCTCAAGTTTAAATTACGGTGGAAGACGTTATTTGCCATACGTTTTTACCGAACAAGGGATTGCGATGGCATCTGCGATACTCCGCTCGGATATTGCCGTTAAAGTGAGCGTTGAAATTATGGAAGCTTTCGTAGAAATGCGGAGAATGCTTATCAGCAATGCTTCTTTGTTTCATCGTTTGGATAGTATTGAATTAAAGCAACTAGAAGCCGACCAAAAATTTGAAGAAATTTTTAAAGCTTTGGAAAGCGATAAGCTCCACAGCGAAAAAGGTATTTTCTATAACGGGCAAGTTTTTGATGCCTATACTTTTGTTTCTGATATTATCCGAAGTGCAGAAAGTTCTATTATTTTACTTGATAATTATGTGGACGATACGGTGCTGACTTTATTGGGGAAACGCAAGGATAATGTAACAACAACAATCTATACCAAAACTATCAGCAATCAGTTACAGCTAGATCTGCAACGATACAACAGTCAATATGCACCTATAGAAATTGAGATTTTCACCGATGCTCATGACCGCTTTTTGATTATTGACAATACAGAGCTTTACCACATCGGAGCATCACTGAAAGATTTGGCAAAAAAATGGTTTGCCTTTTCAAGAATGGATATTGAAGTGAGTAGAATGTTACGCATCTTAAATAAACAATAAACTCTCCAAATCAGGAGAGTTTTGTTTTATGCTTCTGAACCTTCTAAAGAAACTTTTCTAAAATCCTTCAGTTATTTTCTAATTCTAAGAAGTTTTATGCTCCTAGTATCTGCCATTTTGTTAATTTTTTCTGTTTGTAATTCTGTATCTACTTTTAATCTATCTATCAAAGCATACATAGAAAATATTTATATACTATTATTATCTACTTTATCTTCTACAATTCTATTGTAAATTTTTAAAATATCAGATGGAAGTTTTTGTTTATTATAAAAATCTTCACCTGCTGGATTTAAATCATTTTCTATCATTAAACGTAAGCATGCTTCAATAATGTACCAAGCCATGTCTTGATTTTTAAAGTCCATTACAGGTTTAGCTGTATAAGGAAGTGCAGTGAATTCACCTAAATTATTATTTACGGTTGTCCAACGACAAAAATTTAGGATTATAGGGACTATTTTAAAATTTTGGTCAGCTTTTTTCCTTTCATAAGCCTTTTTTATCTCATGTTCATGTATATAGTCGGTTTTCATAAAATTTGGACTAATCATGAAACAAACAATGTCTGAATCATCAAAATGTTTTTGAATTTCATCATTCCAATTAGAACCGGCTTCCAATTCACTACAATACCAATGGGAAACTTTACCATCTCTTTGTAACGCAGAAAGATGTTCAATAAACTTATTAACCAATCTTATATCTTGTTTTGAATATGATATGAATAGTTTTTTCATTTTTAATGGGGTTTTTAAATATTTTTTGAAAGAAGTTAATCTGTAATATTTTTCATTATAAAAGAATATTGGATTTTCCTCTTTCTCATTTTGATGAATAATATCCAATGGAATAAAATCTTTATTGTTTTCATCTGGAACAAGCTTTGTGACTTTTATACCTTGATTTATAGAATCAATATGTCCAACGATAGTTTCGATGAATTTATCATTTGTACAGCTTAAAGAATAAATATTAAGTGAAGCACATTTATTGTCATTATTCCATGATGAGAACTTAACCATAGCGATATCTTTACTAACCTCATCTTTAATAATTATTCCATTTTTCCAAAAATAAAACGAAGAGTCATCACTTGTTTCACTTAAAGCTTTAGAACCATATTTATGAAATAGATCTAATATTATGCTCTTATGAATGAATGTTTCATAGTGAAAACGATAAACAGGATTATTAAACAGTGACTGGAATAATTTAATGCTTTTAGGTGGGTTTGGAGGTAAATAGAGAGGTGCGATATAAGATTTTTTGTCTACAGTAGGATGTCTAAATAGAATTTTAAAATGAAGCATTAGGCTGATTATATCTTTCACTTCGTCACTTTCCTCTTGTTTTTTCAATGTATTCGCAATATCTAGTTGACTGATTTCTCCATTAACTTTGTTAATAGAAAGAAGGATTTTATTCAAATCTCCCAATATTTGATTTTGATTTAAAAAAACTTTTCCCTCTAATTGATTATTTTCGGGATAATAAAGACATAAACCAATATCCGCTAAAAAAGACGCAAAGACTTTAGCATCATCTATCAAAAATAGCACTTTTTTCCGTTGTGCTGCTGATTTGCCTTTCAGTTCCGGTAGTCTCTTTATTATTTTGTTACAGTAACTTAGAAAATCCTCAATGGAAAAACTTTTATTAAAGGTATTTTTTTCGATATCTTGTTTTATATGATTCCATGTTCCAAGAAACTGCCTGTTCAAAACTTCTAAGCTGTCAAAAATATCAAAAAGTATATTTTTAGATAATTCAAGTCTATCATTTTTATACAATGAAACCTGTTCAAAATCGTATATCTTAGGATAATTTCTATTTAGATTTTCTTCATTTAGAAAAATCTTTGATTGCTTTGAATCTACCTTGTTTTGTAAAATTAATATGTTTTCTTCTTCCTTTTCATGTAATACTTCGGACACTTTATCTACTGAATTGGTTACTGATTTTGTCCAATCAGTTTTACCTCTAATTGATTCTTCAATTTGCTCGTCTCTTTCATCAAGAATTTTTGTTATAGATTTTTCAATCTGAGTTAATTTCCTCTTTTGTGTATGATATCTAATTGAATCAAGCCAATACTCAAGAGGAAATGTCTCAATTTTAACAGTTTTCTTTTGACCATCACTTTGTGTTTGTTCTATTTCTAATTCATCGAAATGGTTAGAAAGTTGATCCCATAGCAATGCATAAGCAGTTCTATTTGTGAAAAAAAGATGATGTGTGTCGTGATAGTATTCTTGACCACCAAAATCAAAGACCCTTACAGTGTAATTTTTAGTGCCTTTTTTAACTTTCCAAATTCCCAAATTTAACCAATGTGTAGTTGCAATGGTTTTATCAACTACACCCATCTTCAACCAATGGACGAATGTAGATTTTCCTACATTGCTATTACCTACCATGATAAGTTTTATATCAGCATTTTTAAAGGGTTTAATCTGTATTTCTTTTTCAGCTTCAAGTTGAGAAAAATAGGCTTCTATACTTTGTTTTCCTTTAGCAACAACTTCTGCCGGAGGAATTGATAATGGATTACGCCCAATACTGATAGTATTGTTTTCCCATTTAGAATCTTTAATGTCGATTTTTGAAATTAATTTTCTTATTGGGGTTAAATCTGTTATCTGATTAGCGTGTAAATCAACAGTTTGAATTGCTGTGTCCTCTGAGGATAAAAATTTGATATTTCTTATTTGATTGTTGCTTAGATATAGTTCATTTAATTCTGGAAATTTATCAATACTTGGGAAATTGCTAATTGAATTGTTGTTTAAATATAATTTACTTAGATGAGATAATTGATAAAGTGATGCGACTGTTTCTATTTCATTATTACTCAAGTTTAATATTGATAATTTTTTTAACCGTACCAATGGCTTAATATCAGTTATATACCAATTTGAAGAAAAATATCTTGTTCGTTTTCTTGAGGTCTTCCAATTTCCTCCAGCGATAAGAACTTCAAGATTTTTTAAGTTTCCAATTTCTTGAGGAAATCCAAATAGCACATTAGGCTCAAGTTTATTATTACTTATTTTTCTTTCCCAACCTCCATTCTGAAATTCACCCCATTCGTTACTAAGAATTAATTTTTTTATATGTGTATTTTGAAATAACTCCTTTACCTCATTTAAACTAGTTAATCCACAATTACCTAAATCTAATGTAGTGTCTTCATTTTTTAAATTAACCTTTATAAGTTCTTTCGCATGTTTAAGAGAATATGGATGAGAATTTACTATTATTTGCCTCAATAGATGACCAATTTGGAATGAGTTTTCATACTCTCTATAATGAAAATCATGTATAGGGAGAAAATATTCAACAAATGGAAAAATCTTTTTAAGGGAGCTAAAATTAAAATCTCTATTTAGCTCATAAGGCCTAAATAAAGGTGTTGCAATAATAATTTGTGCCTTATTTGATAAAAATCTTAGTTGCTCAACATTTTTTTGTTGAATAGAAAATTCTAATTTATCTTGATACTCGTTTGTAATATAAAGAATAATATTTTTTACTTCTTTTGACTCAAAATTGATAAACTCAAATTCAGAATTTCTATACTCTTTTATCTCAACCTCTATTTGGAGATTTTCTGTACGAATGAGCCAGTCATGTCCATTGAATTTATCCATTGCAGATTTTTTTTCAAAATGAATAAAATCTTCTATTGTATTCCTAAAGAATGATTTTCCAGCTCCTGCATTTCCCAGAATATATAATTTGCATTTAAAAAAATCCATAAATCAATATAATTGTTTTGATTAGTGATTGTGTTTTTAATAATCATATTGTAAATAAAAATATCTGTAAACTCAATCTTTATTCCTATCATTTAAAATTCAATAGCTTTGGGTAAAAATACAAATAAAATCTATCTACAGTTAATTAGTATTGTGTAAATCCAACACTGCTAAGCCAAACCCTTATACTTCTACAAATGGATTATTTACAGCTATATTTCTTATGTTTTAAACAAAACATAAGAAATATTTGTAGCATGAATACACAACAAAAAGACTTGTCGTACTTCCGTTTACGACTGCAAGAGCACCTTAACATCAGCGTTCCTATTGAGCTGCCAATGCCTATGATTGTTGATCAATAAAAATTTTTTGAATATTGTAATTTCTCTTAAGTGATATACTTTACAGGCTTTTTTTATAATTCATCCTTTTCATCCATTTTCTTGATAAGTGAATCACGAAGACTGTCAAGGAATTTAGTACGGTTTATTTTTCTTGATTTAAGTTCCATGAATGTATGATAAAAATCTCCTAGTTCAATACTAAAGATGTCTTCAAAAGTTTTTGCAATTACTTTAATATCTTTATTATCAAAAACATCCTGAGCATACAAAGCATATATCAATTCTGTCAGAGATGTTTTGCTCCCTCGCCAATTTAATTTTGGTAAATCTGTGGATTTGGATTTATAAACTGCACCGTGAAGCTGATCCTCAAGATATAAGTATATTAAGTCATTAGCTATTATTTTTGCAGCTTTGTAATCGTGGGAAGTGGAAAAACTATGGTCTGCTTCGAAATAAAACGTATCCAAACTTAACTTAATATCATAGTTTCCACGCACGAATAGTTTATCATCAATAAATGTGTTATTGGTGCGGTAGTATTTATAAAACTCAAGATTATTATCAAAGAATCGTTTGAGTTTCTTTACTTCATTTTTGAGGTATTTTTTAATAGGCTTTACACCATAAGGCTTTTTTGTTTCGATTTTATAGATTGCATTGTAATAAATGAGCTTTGATACTATTAATGGTTTTTGATACTTGAAAAAGTGAATTTCTTCTTCAATACTTTTAAATCCTCTTTTCAAAACAAAAGCCTTTAAATCTGCTAGGGATTTAAGAATATTATCAATAATAATTTCTATCTGTTGAATAGAATCATCGATATCAGTTTCAAATTTACCGATTGATGCATCCAGTTTATTGAGAGTTTGGCTGTAGAATTTTTCCATTTGATAAAATAAAAATTTACTAAGACAATATATGCATATCATAAAATTCAAATAACCCGTAGATGATGGCTCAGAATTTTAATACTGTATTGATATTCGTTATGCCACAAAATAGATTTGATTGGCTTACAATTTCACTTATCAGTCATTAGGTATAAACTAGAAGTAATCTAACTGTTCAAGTAATTGAATTTATAAAAAAAGGGACAATCAATGTTGTCCCCTTTATTGGTTTAGGCGTTAAGAAATTCTTCCGCCGTTATTACCGTCGCATAGAAAAATGATAAAGCCGAAATGAATGCAGTATGCACATCTTCTGCTTTAACAGTTTTACCAGCTAACTCCAGGTCTCTGGAAGCACATGCATCAGCAATAACGGTACATTCAAAACCCAAATCTTTTGCAGCTCTTGTTGTGGCATCAACACACATATGTGACATCATCCCTGTGATGACCAGTTCCGTCACATCATTGGCCTTAAGATATTCTAAGAGTTCTGTATCCCTGAAGCTATTTGGATAGTTTTTCTGAATGACTTTTTCTCCTTCATGTGGTTTAACATTCTCGTGGATTTCAACTCCAAATGTTGCTGGTTGGAAAAAAGGAGCGTTTACATCCGCAGCAAGATGCTGTATGTTTGCAATAGGAAGTTTATTTGCTCTAAAGTAGTCCATTAATTTTCTAGCCTTCAGACTAGCTTCTTTTGAACCTACCAGTTCCCATGCTCCGTTTTCAAAATAATCGTTCTGGATATCAATTACTAATAATGCTTTTTTACTCATGTTATATTTTTTTATTTGTTTAAACCTATAACACAAAGTTCGTCCATCAGTCATTTATTAGGACTACCAAAACCTACTCTGATTATACCATTTTGATAAATACTTGATCATTTGCATTGTACTAAACTAAAGCTCTATACCCACTATCAGATAAAAATTCACTTGTTGTAAATCCTGTTTGGGCTTTAAACAAACGCATCAAATGATTGGGTTCAGAAAAATGAAGTTTGTAGGCAATTTCACTAACTGTCAGTTTTGAATGGATTAGATAGTTTTTTATTTCCAGAACCAGCCTCTGTTTTAGGAGATGAGTTGCTGTTACATTAAACTGCTCTTTGACTGCCGAATTCAAAGAAACCCTGCTTATTCCAAGTATTTCAGCATAATCTGCTATTCTTTGTTTTTCCTTGATGTGTATTTCGATTAACTGTTTAAACTGAAATGCATAATGCTTATTCTCCTTTTGCACATCAAGATTGTTTCTCGTTGCATATTCCCTGTTGAGTTTTTGAAGTATATAATACAGGAGAGAGCGAATGATGTGTTCGCTGTCTGCCTTTGGATTAATAAGCTCCGCTTTTATTTCAATGAGAAAAGTACAATAACTCTGAATGAAGTCCTTGTCAACCACCATTTCTACAGGAAAATGCAATTGATAAAAATACAACAGTTTATAGGTAAAAAGTTTATCAGAAAAAAAATCATTCAGAAAATCCTCCTGAAAAATTAAAATGGTAAAATTCTGCTCCTTATCCTCATCAAAGTACCATTGTCTTTTTTGATAAGGAGAAATAAAGATAATGCTGTTGTCTGTCAAATCAATCTGTTGATGGTTTAAAATGAGCCTGCCGCTTGTTTTTTTGAAAAATACGATTTCAAAAAAATCAGTATTAAAAGGCATCTTTTTAAGATACATATCATCTGCGCTTTCCAAATGGACAACATTTAATAAAAAATCTACACCACACTCAGTTTTATGAAATTTATAGGTTTCCACGGTTTGGATATTTTTAGAAATTTAATTGCAATTTACTAAAAACTCCTATAAAAATGAAGTGTATCAAATAACCTTATTTATCAAAATGGTAGCAAAGTAAACTTTTTTACTGTGGTTGATTATCAAAATTAAACTCCGGAAAAAATGAGTTTTTGACCAAACTCGGCACGAAACAGACCTTTTGAGCCTTAAACATTCTATAGAGATTTGCACCGATCGGTTGAATGATCGATTGGAATTTAGTGATAATTAAAAAGCAAATTATATGGTAATGTTAAAAAAGAATATTTTTTTTATTCTAAGTGTCTTGTTTTTAGGAGCTGGCTGTGGTAAAACCAAATCAGATCAAAACCAAACAGCCCAGCCTGTAAAAGTAAGTGTAAATGAAATAGCGGTTTCGCCTCAGTCTCAGGTCTTGGAGTACAGCGGCACCATTGAAGCAGATAATACAGTCTCGATAGGCTTTAGTGTACCGGGAAGGGTCAATGGGGTAATGGTTCAGGAAGGACAGCATGTGGTTAAGGGACAGCTGCTAGCATCTATAGAACAAAACACCTACAGGAACAATCTTATTATGGCCAGTGCAGGATTAGAACAGGCACAGGACAATTTTAACCGTTTAGACCAGCTGTACAAAAAAGGGAGTCTTCCAGAGCGTGACTACATTGCTGCAAAAACAAGTTTGGCGCAGGCAAAAGCCAATAAGGAAACTGCATCCAAAAATTTATACGATACCAAATTATATGCTTCTTTTTCGGGAATTGTTACCCACAAATTAACAGAAGCCGGTGCGACAGCTGCACCCGGTATTCCGGCTTTTACAATTGTAAAAACCGACAAAGTGTATGCTGTGGCCGCTATTAATGAAAATGAAATCAGTTCATTGAAAATTGGAGCCGGTGCAGAAATTACAATTCCATCATTAGATAAAAAAATTAGCGGAAAGGTTACCATAATCAATCCGCAGGCTGATGATATGTCTAAAACATACACTGTAAAAGTACGGTTAGAAAATCCAAACGGAGGACTTCTTCCGGGAATGATTGCAGATATCAGCATAAAGTCAGGCAAAACCCAGAATGCTGTAATTATTCCTGTCCAAGCAGTTGTACGAGATCCGGATAATATAAACTACGTTTTTATTGCCAAAGCAGATAATACGGCTTTTAAAAAGAGGGTGAATATATCCAAGATGACAGGAACTAATGATGTTGTTGTTAATGAAGGTCTGCAGGCGGGCGATAAACTTATCGTAAGTGGACAAACCAATTTAGAAGACGGCACACCTATCAAATTTTAATCTCCAATTAATTTAAAACATGACAAAGCGTAACATACACTTTTTGGAAGCAGCAATGAAACATAAACAGGTTGTCATTGTGCTTGTTGTCCTTTTGATGATTATGGGGATTAACTCTTTAGTGAACATGCCCCGAAGCGAAAATCCCCGAATTGATATGCCCACTGCTTTGGTATATGCTATTTATCCAGGTGCCGATGAACATCAGGTAGAAGAAGAAGTAGCAAAAAAAATAGAGCAGTACTTATTTTCGTTTGAAGAAATCAAGAAGAAAAAAGTAAAATCCGAGGTACGTGAAGGACAGGTTTTCATCACAACAGAAATCTACACAACGGTGCAGGACCGTAAAAAGTTCTGGCATACCCTGCAGCTTGATATGGATGCCAATCTGCGCTCCAAACTGCCTCAGGGAGTTATCGGCCCGTTTATCAACAGTAATTTTGCTGATGTAACAGCGATGATTATTTCAGTGTCATCAAAGGAACGTTCCTACGCTGAGATTGAAAAGTACCTCGATAAACTTGAAGACGGACTTAAGGTTATTCCGATGGTCTCTAAAATCAACCGCTCGGGAGGACAGAGACAGCAGATTTACATCAAAATAGATGATAAAAGACTGCAGCAGTATGGCCTGGATGCCGGCGCACTTATGGCAGTGCTGCAACAGCAGAACATCACGGGCTACACAGGCGAGGTCTCTATGGGATCCAATAATATTGTTCCGGTATACACCAACAGCCGTTATAAGGATGAGAATGATATTGCCAGCCAGATTGTCTATACAACACCTTCAGGAACTATTGTTCGTTTGAAAGATGTTGCCCAGATCGAAAGACGTTTTGAAGAAAAATCATCCTTTGTGCGAATAGGCGAAGAGAAAGCCATGGTGCTGTCTGTTGATATGCTTCCGGGTAATAATATTGTAGCATTTGGGAAAGAAGTAGAAGAAAAGATTGCTGCAATACAGAAAACATTTCCGCCTGATATTAAGATGAAAACCATTGTAAACCAGCCTAAAGATGTTGAGCACAGTATCAGCCATTTTATGAAGGAATTTGGTCTGGCTATTGCCTCGGTGCTTTTGGTGGTTATGTTATTGCTTCCCTTTCGTATTGCCGTAGTAGCTTCTGCAGCAGCGCCGATTTCTATGCTGATTACTTTTGCTTTTATGAATATGATGGGCGTTGAACTGCATCAGGTAACACTCGCAGCACTTATTATAGTATTGGGAATGGTGGTGGATAATGCCATAGTGGTTGTAGATAATTATATAGAAAAACTGGATGAAGGTGTAGAACCATGGACAGGGGCCTGGCAGGCTGCCAAGCAATTGATGATCCCTATTTTCACGGCTACACTGGCCATCATATTTGCCTTTCTGCCTCTGGCGATTTTTATGGATGGAATTGCTAAGGATTTTATGTTTTATCTGCCCGTTACAGTTGCCATTGCACTGATTGTCTCCATGCTGGTTGCCCTTTTATTTACCCCTTACACCTGTTATGTTTTTATTAAAAAAGGACTGAAACACAAGATAAGCGACAGGCCTTTGAAGAAAAATCTGCTGGATCATCTGCAGTCTGCTTTTGATAAAGGTGTAGAAGCCGCATTTAGGAATCCGAAAATCACTATTGGTATGGGAGTTTTATCCGTGGTGGCCGCAGTTTTTATAGCTACTAAGGTGGATTCGGAATTTTTTCCCTTAAGTGAAAGAAACCAGTTTAATATGGAAGTCTGGATGCCGAATGGGACATCACTTGAAAAAACCGAACAGAAAGTCAAGGAACTCGAACAAATATTGAAAAAAGATCAGCGTGTGGTTGATGTAACTAGTTTTATCGGAATGAGTTCTCCTCGTTTCCACACTTCATATGCTCCTGAAACTCCAAGGAAACATTTTGCCCAGGTATTTATTACGACTACCGATAGTGATGCAACCAATGAAATGGCAAAAGAATATCTGGATAAACTAAAAGGATTTATGCAGGATGGCGCAGTGAAGATAAAGCAGCTCAGCTTTCAGGAAGGTGCACCGATTGATATTCGCGTTATAAGTGACAATGAAGTTGACCAAAAGCGCACCGCATTGGAAATAAAGAAAATTTTAGAGAAGGCAGAGGGTGTCAATTATGTGCGTTTGAGCAATGAATATGATTATATGGGGGTAAAACTGAATGTAGACAATGCAAAAGCCAATCGTTTAGGCATCAGCTCCCAGTCCATTACCCAGACTTTAGGGGCAGGTTTGAAAGGCTATTCGATTTCAACCTTGTGGGAAGGAGATAAAACCGTGGATATATTCCTGCGTTTTGATGAAAAGAGCCGAAAAGATCTGACAGCACTCGAAAACCTGCATATTTCAACTCGCTATGGAAAAAAGGTTCCTCTTAAAGCAGTTGCCACACTGGATCCGCAGTGGCATACAGGAATGTTGCTGAGAAGAAACGGTCTGAAAATGCTGAGCGTATACTCTGAGGCGCAGCTGGGCAAAAAACCGTCCCGTATCCTTCAGGATATCCAGCCTGATCTTGATGCCCTTAAGCTTCCGCCCGGAACCAGTATACAATACGGTGGAGATGCAGAGTCGAGCGGTGAGAATGCACCTCGAATGGGAGTATCACTGGGAGTCAGTCTTATTCTTATTTTCCTGACGTTATTGTTTCAGTTTAAGAGTCTTGCAAAATCACTAATTGTGCTTTGTACGTTTTTATTAAGCCTATTTGGTGCCTTTTTAGGACTTCTTGTAACAGGAAACCCGCTTGGAATGACTGGTTTTATGGGAATCATAAGTTTGATAGGTATTGTTGTTAGAAACGGAATCATACTGGTCGATTACGCCGATGAGCTTATTAGGGATCACGGTTATAAACACAAGGCGGCGGCTATCGCCGCTGCAAAAAGAAGAATGAGGCCCATATTTCTTACTTCGGCTGCAGCTGCAGTAGGAGTTGTTCCGATGATTGTCGGGAAATCTCCTATGTGGGCACCGCTGGGAAGCGTACTGGCATTTGGGCTTATTTTTTCGATGATATTGACGCTTTTTGTAGTTCCGGTGATGTACTATAAATTTTTAAAAAATCCAATTATCCACGATGAAGCGCCTGAACATCAGCCAGACGGAGAGGATGATGTAATGTACAAACCGGCGCATTGATAAATATAAAATTTAAACTTCCTGCTGGATCTCAATTAAATACAAGATTTGGCAGGAACGTTTTAAAAATAAATAGACATGAAAAGAAAACTCAATACACTACTTTTATTAGTCTCACTGATGCTGGTATCAGGATTTGTTCAGGCTCAGCAGCAGTTCTCCTTGCAGGAAATAAAAAGCAAGGCTTTAGAAAATAATAAAAAGCTTAAAAAAGCACAAAGCAGTATTAATGCGTCAATAGCAGCCAATGCATCTGCGAAAGCCGCTACAAAACCCACTATTGATGCCAGCGTTTTCGGGCTTTATCTTTCAGATCCTTTTAAAGCTCTGCTTCCTGAATACAGTGCAAACGGTTCGGTAGCATTAACGCAAGTTATATATGCAGGAAATAAAATCCAGACAGCAAAAAAGATGACAAGTTCTGTAGTGGATTTGCAGACTTCTCAAAAAGACTTAACAGAAGATGAGGTATTGCTGAGCGTGGAAACAGCCTATTGGCAGTTTGTCAATTTAAAGGAAAAAGCAGCACTGGCCGAACGATATCTGAAACTATTAAATACTCTAAAAAAGGATCTTCAGAATTCTTTTGATGCAGGATTGATTTACAAGAATGACCTGCTTAAAGTAGAGGTCCAGCAGAACGAAGCGGTACTGAATTTAACCAGAGCCAATGACGGTCTTGCCATGGCAAAATTAAACCTTGCACAAATTACAGGTTTATATAATGTTGATTTTGATATTAAAGAAGATACAGCTGTAGATATACAGCTCATAAGCCAGTCAGATGTAAAGACAGCAGTAGAGAAACGCCCGGAAATCGGTATGCTTAACAAGGCAGTGGAAATTCAGCAGTATCAGGGTAAATTATTAGAAGGAAACCAAAAACCTACGCTGGCAGTAAGTGCGAATGGTCTGGTTTCTTATGGGAAGGGCATCAACTTTTCTAATGGAAATGATGACATGCAGGCCTTCGTTGGACTTGTAACCCTGTCTGTACCTATTCTGGATTGGGGAGGAAGAAAGCAGAAGGTCAAAGAACAGGAGTTTCAAACTGAGGCCAGAAAATTCGAACTAGAAGAAACCAAAGAGTTATTAGCCATAGAAATTCAAAACGCCTGGCTGATGCTCAACCAGTCCGTTACTCAGATTGAACTCAGCAAAAAATCACTTCATCAGGCAGAAGAAAACCTGCGCCTGAATCAGGATCGTTTTGATGCGGGAACAGTTTTGGGAGAAGATGTTTTAGAGGCGCAGGTACTCTGGCAGAAAGCATACGCTGATGTTATCGATGCCAAAGCTGGATATAAAATTATGGAAGCTAAATATAAAAAGGCAATTGGAGAGTATAAATAAAATAGCAATTGACTAATAAATAGCATTATTACTTACATTTTAAAAGTCACACAATGAATTCACAGCTGACCATTATTGCGGCAACTAATTATTCTGAAACAGCTTCAAATGCTGTTGCTTATGCGGCAGGATTTGCAAAATCAATAGGAGCAAAATTAGTTCTATTCAATGCTTTCTCTTTAAGTGTACATAGCGCCAATTCACGAATTAGCGCAAGTGGAATGGAAAAAGAATTGGACAAGGCAGTTTCAAAACTAAAAACTTTAAGCAAAGAAACAGCAGAAGTTTTTGAGATTGAAGTGAATTGGCACTGCAGTTATTCTTTTCTTGAAGACGAACTTTTGTCTCTAATTAATGCTACAAAAGCTTATCTTATAGTGATGGGAATGGCAGATCGCTCTTTCGAGCAGGATTTATTGGGAAACACAACGACATCAGTAATCAAAAAAATAAATTTTCCTGTTTTGGCTGTACCAAAAAATGCGCGCTTTCAAGGTTTAAAAAAAGTCCTTTTTGCCTGTGATTCACTAGGCTGGTCAACGACTAAAAAACTCAGTTGGATTGAACCACTTGTTGGAAACATTGAAACAGTAATTGAATTTTTTAGTGTTGATGAAAGTGTTTCAGAAATACAACAAAAAAACAAAGAAAATTTAACTATCGTAAAAGAAATTGAGATCGAAAAACACATCTATAAAACTGTACGGTCTAATGACGTAATTTCTGAGATAAAGAAAGAAATTATAAAATATAACGCTGATATCTTAGTTATGGTTCCCAGAATATATGGCTTTTGGGATTCGCTTGTGCATACCAGCAAAACAAGAATTATGGCATCGGGATTGGAAATACCATTATTGGCATTTCCTAATTATTAAAAAGCAAATCGTATAATTTATATTATTTCATAAAAGCCAAACTTTTTAGTAATTGTAATGAACAGAAAAGCCTGCAATATTTATTTTGCAGGCATTTTTTGTTTAAAATTACTTTATAATTAAACCTTTAATGTAGAGTAAGTTGTCTATTTTATTTTATCAAAAGCCTGTTGTAAATCAGCTTTGATGTCATCAATGTGCTCAATACCTACTGATAAACGCAGCAGTCCAACAAATACTCCTGCAGCTTTTTGTGCTTCTGCACTTAGCTGTTGATGTGTCGTGGCTGCCGGATGGATAATCAAAGATTTAGTATCACCCACATTTGCCAGATGGCTGATCAGTTCCAGACTGTCAATAAACGAGTCGGCTTTTGTTACATCACCCTTTATTTGAAAAGAAAGAACGGCACCGTATCCATTTTTAAAATATTTCTGTGCATTGGCATAACTAGGAGAACTTTCAAGTCCAGGATAATTTACTTTCTCGACCTGTGGATGTCCTTCTAACCATTTGGCTATCTCTAAGGTATTATCAACATGGCGCTGTACACGAAGGGATAATGTTTCTAAACCCTGAATCAGCTGGAAAGAGTTAAATGGAGATATAGCCGGTCCAAAATCACGAAGTCCTTCAACACGTGCACGGATAGCAAATTGAATATTGCCAAAAGGGCTGTTGACCCCAAATACATCAGCGAAAACCAGTCCATGATATCCTTCCGATGGTTCAGAAAATTGTTTAAATTTTCCATTTCCCCAATTATAAGTACCTCCGTCAACGATTACCCCGCCGATGCTTGTTCCATGGCCGCCTATCCATTTTGTTGCTGATTCAACCACAATTGAAGCCCCATGCTCCAAGGGTCTGAATAAATAACCGCCTGCTCCAAATGTATTATCCACTATAAGGGGTAAATCGTGTTTTTTAGCTACGGCTGCTATTTTATCAAAGTCAGGAATGTCATAACTTGGATTTCCTATTGTTTCAAGGTACAATGCTTTTGTGTTTTCATTAATAAGTGATTCAAAAGCTTCTGCTGTAGTTTCTTTTGTAAATTGAACCGTAATCCCGAGCCTTTTGAAAGATACTTTAAATTGATTGTAAGTACCGCCGTATATATTACTGCTTGAAATAAAGTTGTCTCCGGATTCTAGAATATTGTTTAAGGCAATAAATTGTGCGGCCTGACCCGAAGCAACTGCCAATGCAGCAACACCGCCTTCAAGTGCAGCAACACGTTTTTCAAAAACATCTGTAGTTGGATTCTGAAGACGGGTATAGATATTCCCAAATTGTTTTAAGGCAAATAAATTAGCACCATGTTCAGCATTCTCAAATACATAAGAACTTGTCTGGTATATCGGTACAGCACGGGAACCTGTTATTGGGTCAGCTACTTGTCCTGCATGTACCTGCAGTGTTTCGAATTTTAAATTTTGGGTTGTTGACATCGATTATAATAATTAAATAGTTAGAATTTTTTTGTGGAAAATATAAAATGGAATTCAGCAATATCTCTTTATTAAAAGCTACATAGCTAGTGAAGACCACATGTAAATGTATAATACCAAATTTATAAAATAAAATAATTTGATTTCTTTATTTAAGACAGAAGTAAAAAACAATATAGATATCCTTTTTGCGATGATTTATATCTCTTTGTAAGATTTGTAATCTAATTGTTTTAGTATGATACTGATTTAGGGCATATCTTCAGAAAAGCCATAAACTGACTAATTTTGGCTCAAAAATGACCTTTTATATACTAGTCTTCCAGAATAAATTTGCAGTAATGAATACCATTACATGAAAATAAATCTTCTTTTACTTTTTTTTACAGTATTAGTTTATGCCCAGATTCCTGCCGGAAGAGATTCGATACATGCAGTTATTACCAGGCTTCCGGCATTTTCTATTTATAAGGATAATTATTTTGTAACCGGTGTTGATCTTGGGCAGAAACCTTCTAGAAACAGCATGGATGCAAAATTTCAGTTCAGTTTTAAACAGCGTTTATCCAACAAACCTTTAGCAGATTTTTATCCTTATCTGACTTATACGCAGAAATCATTTTGGAAAGTTTATAAAGCATCAAGTCCATTTGAAGAAAGCAACTATAATCCCGGTCTGATGCTTTTAAAACCTGCATTCAGGGAAGATAAGTTTTTTGGCGCACTAACTCTGGGAATCGAGCATGAATCCAATGGACGTGACAGTATCTATTCACGAAGTCTAAATACTGTTTCTGTAGGATTTACAAGGATATTCTCTCCCAGAGTCATACTGAGCCTGAAAGCATGGATACCTTTTTTGATTGACAATAACCCTTCGCTGCCCAGGTACATTGGCTATGGAGAAGGACACCTGCAGTGGGTGTTGGATAAAGACAGGCTATTTTTTGATATAATAGTAAGAAAAGGGGCTGACTGGGATTTTAAAGGGAGCGTCAATACTGCTGTAAGTTATCGGCTGAAAAAAAATGCAAACCAGCTTGTTACACTGCAGTGGTGGCAGGGATACAGCGAGAGCCTTATCGATTTTAAATCAGAACGGGGAATGCTTAGGGTGGGCTTTATCTTTAAACCCACATTTTATAGGTTTTATTAATGATAGGAATTTTGAAAAATAAAAGTAGTATTAAAAATTATATAAGATGAAGTTTGAAATATTGAGATATGGAATTTATGGTGCTGTTATAGCTGTTATTCTATTTTTTATCTTCAGCTGTAATGATGTAAAACAACATCCCGTTTTATACACAGCAGTAAAAGGAAAGGACACGGCATTTTTAGAAATCACGGCATATAAAAATAGATTTTACGGCACGTATGAAGTGTATTACGGCAGCCGGTCTATGAAAGATTCAGGTGCAGTTGAAGGAGAGATATCCGGTGATACCCTGCGGGGTAAATTCAGATACATCAGTTATGGGGGCAGTAAGACTATAAACCCGATTATTTTTCTGCGTAACGGGCAAAAGCTGATACAGGGGCATGGTGTTGTGGCAAGTTATATGGGAATCTCGTATTTTATGCCCGATAACCCCATAGAATTTAATGATTCATTTGTTTTCGACCCTGTGAGTCAGAAGAAAAAATCAGAAATAGGAGAATAGATAGATACTGTTGGTTAATTGGGTTGGAACAGGTTTTGTTTCTACTGTATCTTATGTCTTTCTCCTGTATTCTGACGGGGATAATTGTAAATGTTTTTTAAAAAATTTACCAAAGAAAGACTGATCACTGAAATTAAGTTCATCAGATATCTGTGAAATGCTTAATACGGGGTTCGATAGCAGAATGCAGGCTTCAGTAATAATGGCTGCATCTATAAGTTCTCCCGCTGTTTTGCCAGACACTTCTTTAAGTATTTTAGAAAGGTGTGCAGCCGTTAGATTTAGTGTGTCAGAGTAGAACTGTACTTTTCTTTCTTTCTTAAAATTTTCTTCCAGAAGTTTTATGAATTTTGAAGCAAGCTCTTCCTTGCGGTTCATTTTAGTGACATTTGAAGCATATTTTTCACTATATATTTCGGCAACCTGAAACATCAATAAATTAAAACTATGAATTAAAAGTTCTTTGCCATAAAATGGACTCACAATAGTATTTTTTTCATACAACAAATCGGTAAGTTTAATCAGACTCTCTATTTCCGTTTTTTTTAATCTAAGGCTTAGTGCTGTTTTGGAAGCGAAAAACTCAAATGCGGTTATATCAGTACGGTTAAGGGTGTGATTAATTGCAAAATTCATGGTGAAACTAATGGCAATAAGTGACATACTTTTTTCTATCTCCTTAACGTGTGTAACCGTATGTGGAGAAATAAGCACAATGTCATGGGCTTCTATGGTGTAATCCAGTAAATTAAATTGAATTTTTGAGCGGCCTGACAGTATAATCATAATAGTATAACTGTCTGAGCGGAATGGATAAGGAAAAGGGCTTTCAGTAATATCTTCCTTACTGATGTAGATATGAAGACCTTCTGCCTGCGGTGTGTCGCCTAATGCTTCAAGGATATCATTAATAGAGTTTCTTTTTATGCTTTGTTTCAATGCCAGTTTTTTGTAAAGATAAAATTTTATTTTAATTCATACAGCCCGACTTGGTAGCGTAAATAGGCTTTGTAAATCCTAATTATCCAATGCGGGTCTTATTGAAAAATATAGTATTAAGCTTTAAAGTTTATTTTTTCCTGTAAGAGGTCGTATTTAAGTATTTATATTGTGTTTCTGTTTAATTAAACAAGAGTTTGTTAAAAATAAAAATAAAATAAATGTATTTTTGCTTTTATAAACAAAACTGATACAATTGAAAAAGTATATTGTCATATTACTTTGCGGTCTTATCTTTCTGCCTTCCATGGGTAGCACGTTTGTTTATGTTTCTTTCAAATTAAATCAGCAGGAAATTGCCAGGACTATCTGTATACAGCGCAAGCAGGTTTTTAACTCCTGCAACGGACGATGTCAGCTTCAAAAAAGTCTTAAAAAATATTCAGATAATGAAAAACAAATGCAGGACAGCCTTAAAGAAAAATTAGAGGTTGTTTATATCTGTACTAGCTCGGAAATAAATTTTATATCTCCGATTATTGCAGAATCACCTGAAGATGATTTTTCTTTTTTAAACAGCAAGCCTGTAGGCATTTCTTTATCTACTTTCCGCCCGCCAGCTGCCATTTTATAACTTAATTTTCCCAATTATATTGGTTTCATTTCCCATTGTGCTTTTAGCATTAATGTGGTCATTGCTATGTTTTGGGCTGTAGTTAGCTTCTAAAATGCATAATCAAAAGATGCTTGTGTGAAGAGGTGATAATTAGTGTATTTAAGCATTATTACTAACAGGGTCAACAAAGAGATTAATTTATCGTCTTGTTGTGGAGAGGTTTTCCTTATTTGTTTTTTATAGGATTATGACTTTTGGACAAAGCCATGTTGCAATCTTTAGTTAACCAGCGAAAACCATATTTTACAATTTACTCCAACATCTTTTGATGATATGTATATACTCAATCAGTGAATGCGGTTTGTGGCTTATTCCCTATGGAGTTAGCTACTAATCTATTCTAATAAATAATTAAAAAATAAAAATGATGAAAAAAATAATTTGGATCATGATATACTGCCTGATGCTCACATCTTGTGGGAAAGTGCAGGAGAAACTTCCGATTTTAGGAAATCCGATAATAGAAGGAAATAAAACCCGATATCCTCGCATTAAGGATTTTTCGTTTACCAATCAGGATAGTATGGTGGTAAACAATACTACTTTTGCCGGCAAAATTTATATAGCGGATTTTATTTTCCTTTCATGCCCTTCAATCTGCCCGAAAATGAATGTAGAGCTCAAAAAAGTGTATGAAACCTACAAGGATAATGATGAAGTATTGTTTCTTTCCCACACCATAGACCCTGAGCATGATACCATACCGCGCTTGAAGGCCTATACGGTGGCTAATGGTATAAAAAAAAATTGGCATTTTGTGACCGGCAGCAGGGACAGTATCTACAAAATTGCGACCGAAAGCTATTTTGCAACGGCGTATCCTGATAAAAACGAGCCCGGAGGTTTTGTTCACAGCGGAGGATTTCTGCTTGTTGACAAAAACCGCCATGTTCGCGGGGTTTACGATGGTACAAATCCAAAGGAAACAGACAGGCTGATTGATGATGTGAAAAAACTTTTGGAAGAAAGCCCGGCCAAATAAAATTGCACTGATGAAAAAATGTATCATTTTATCTATTCTCATACTGTTTGCGTTTCAAAATGCAGGCAGCATATGGATTATTGGTGACTTTTACATTAATCAGGATTATATTGCCAAAAATCTATGTATCAACAGGTTTGATGCTGTTCCAATTTGTAATGGAAAATGTTATCTGGAAAATAAATTAAAAGCAAGTGAAAAACAGGAGCAAAAATTCCCAACAGTAACATATAAAGAGGTGCAGCTGTTTCTGCAGCAACCGCAGCAGTTTTCATTCACGGCGATATACTTTGTATTTAAAAATGAATATCCGATGCTGGATAAGAGCAGTCAAAAATCCGATTATATTTTTTCGATCTACCATCCCCCCAGATTTGTTTAATACTGTTGTTTTAGTATTAATCATAAAAATCAAAAAAATGCAAATATCAGAAATACCAGTCTGCGGTATGAACTTATTTACTGATGACGGCAGTCATTTCTGGATGGATAATCCGGCAAACCTGCTTCAGCGGTTTCCGATGCTGGAATACCCGCACAAGCAGAATTTCTACATGCTTCTCTTTATTGAGCAGGCAGAAGGAGAAATCAGGATTGACAATCAGAAAATCCGTCTGGAAAACGCCAAGGTCATCATCATAAAGCCGCGCTGTATAAGCAGTGTCGACATTAATAACAAAGCGAAAGGAAAAATAATCTGTTTCACCGAAGATTTTTTCTCCCTGCGTTATAATACTAATATTTTAGAACAATTTATATTTCTTCATGATGCTTCCAAATTGTTTGTAAGGCTCAGTGACGAGGAAAGAAATAAATGGATTTACCTGCTTGAAATATTTTTTAAGGAGTTCAGCCTCCACAAAAGGGAGTCTGTTAAAGTTCTTCGTTCTTATCTTAATATCCTGCTGTTTGATCTGGATAGACTTTATGACCCCATAGGATTAGCAACAAACAATAGTCCTAAACAACAAAAGGTCAAAGAATTTGAAAAGATGATTGAGAAAGATTTTAAAATGAAAAAAATGCCTGCTGCTTATGCTGACCTGCTCAATGTGACGCCAAATTACTTAAATAAAATCTGTAAGGAAATCACCAATTATACTGCAGGAGATCTCATACGAAAACGTATTGTAATAGAAGCACAGCGTCTGATTCATTTTACCAACTATTCAGTAAATGAAATTGCAGACCAGCTGGGTTTTGAAAACACATCCTACTTTGTAACCTTTTTTAAAAGACAGACAAATAAAACACCTGAGCAGTTTCGCAGATTATCAAATCATTAAAAAACAAAAATATGTTACAAAACAAAATTTTAATAGTAATGCTGGCAATGAGTTTATCCGTGTCAGCTCAGTTTGTTCAAAAACCGTTGCCATTTGCCTACAATGCCTTAGAGCCATTTATAGACAGCCAGACAATGGAAATCCATTACAGCCGGCACCATGCAGGTTATGTGAAAAATTTAAATGATGCGGTTAAAGGTACTGCTTATGAAAAAATGACACTCGAACAGCTCTTTTCAAAGGCATCAACTTTACCTGCTGGAGTGAGAAATAATGCAGGAGGGCACTATAACCATGAGATGTTCTGGTCAATACTGACGCCTGAGAAGAACACAAAGCTTTCAGCTGAATTGTTAAAGGCATTAACCGCAACATTCGGAGGGCTGGAAAATTTAAAGCAAAAATTAAACAAGGAGGCGCTTTCACGCTTTGGATCCGGATGGGTTTGGCTGTATGTGTCTGATAAAAAGCAGTTAGAGATAAGCTCGACAGCAAATCAGGATAATCCCCTGATGGCTGATGTCCAGCAGAAAGGAACGCCTATATTAGGGATAGATCTTTGGGAGCATGCTTATTATTTGAAATATCAAAATAAACGGGCTGATTACCTGGAAGCCGTATGGGGTATAATAAACTGGAATGAAGTGAGCGACCGCTATCATTCTGTCATCATAAAATAATCATCTAAATTTCAATACTATGAAAAAAATCATTTTAATTGCCGCAATAGCCCTTTTTTTAGGCTGTAATAAAAAAGAAGAAAAAAAACACCCGCACGATCATTCCCATACAATGGAATCTGAAGCTGTTTATAAAGATCCTAAAAATCCGCTCAATAAATTAACTTATGCCAGTAATTTAGATTTCAGCTGTAATATGGATATCAGCAAGTACGGAGTTAGTGATACTGTTACTTATAAAGGTAAATTATACGGTTTTTGTTCAGGGGTGTGTAAAGAGGACTTCGTGAAAAATGCCGATGAATATCTGGCAAAGAATAAGAAGTAATTTTGTAAATCAACAATAAGCCAAAAGGCTGGAAAGTATAACTTTTCAGCCTTTTTTATTTAAGAGTCATGCAACGAAAAGAATAAAGTGTGAAAAAAGAATCAGATGGATTGAAAAACTAAGTTCAGTGTACTAAAAGGCAATGTAAAAAGTACTATTAACAAATCCGGCAGGAACGTTTTTTTAAACTTCCTGCTTTTTTGTTTTTAGCAGTTTTTGAATTACTGTACGAGCTTTGCAGAATAAAAACAGAATAATTTATGGACTTTCCAATTTTTCATTTAGACTGGCTCAATAATAGGATGCTCATTGCTATCATTGCCATTATTCACGTTATGATCAATCATGGTCTGGCGGTAGGTTTTATGCCCCTTATCACATGGCTGGAACAAAAAGGTGTTAAGAAAAGCGGGATGAATCAGATTACCGATTTAGATTGGGATAAGAGGATTTACAATATGATGAAAATTGCTTTTATTATCACAACAACACTTGGAGCAATGACCGGTGTCGGGATATGGTTTTCTGTTGCCCTAGTGAGTCCTACTTCTATCGGTAGTTTGATAAGGGTATTTTACTGGGCATGGTTTGTAGAATGGCTGGTGTTTGTTACCGAAGTGATTTTGATCATGATTTACTTTTTGACATGGAAGAGTAGCAATACAACACTAAGGGGGAAATTACTACATATTCGTTTCGGCTGGTTTTTAAGTTTGTTCTCTTGGATTACTATGGCTATTATTGTTTCGATTTTGAGTTTTATGATGGATCCGGGAAACTGGAATACCCATAAAAGTTTGCTTAATGGATTTACTAATCCGATTTATCTTCCCCAATTATTATTTAGAACCCCTACAGCTATGCTTGTTGGAGGAAGTTTTGGGATGCTGCTGGTAACGCTTTTCTTTAAAAAGGGTACGGATTTAAGGATGAAGGCTGTTAAATATATTTCAAAATGGATTATTCTTTGGGCGCCGATTTCCCTTGTAGGAGCAGTAATCTACTACAACTCAATTCCCGAAGCCATGACAGCCAATATGAGTACAGCAGTCGGAACCATGGATTTCAACCAATATTACGATTTAATGAAGTACTTTATATTATTCGGCATTTCATCGTCTTTGATAATGGCTGTTATGGGTTTATACAAAACCCGATGGATTAAAAGTTACGTGGTCTTATTTCCTGTAGTTATGGCCTTTGCCTATCTCGGATTCTTTGAAAGGGTTCGTGAATTTGTCCGAAAGCCTTATGTGATTGGAGGGTATATGTATTCAAATTTATTACTTGAGGAAGACTATCCCGTTTATCAACAGTACGGGCTGCTCAAAAATGCCACTTACACTACAGTAACCGAAATAACTCCTGAAAATAAAGTGGAAGCCGGAAGAAATGTTTTTGCAATCGCCTGCAGCCGCTGCCATACTACACAGGGAGTCAACAGTGTTGTTGATGTTTTTGAGCGGATGTATGGAATTGATAAACCTTTGGATATTAATTCAATGGCGTCTTACATTCCCAATATGCATAACGGAAGAACTTATATGCCGCCATTCCCTGGTACTCAGCAAGAAAGTGAAGCATTAGCTGCCTATATCCGTAATATTCAGGATACCGGAGATGTTTTGGAGGGAGCTCAGTCTGAAGGTGTAAAGCTCAGTGAACTACAAAATGCACAGACAATTTTAGCAAATAAAAAATAAGATATTTAAAAATGATAAATTTATATATAGCGTTGCAAAATAACGTACCGGTTCCCAAAGATATTCCACTGCCTCTGCCAATGCCTGAATGGTTTTTTGTAGTTGTTCTTGTATTGTCGTTTCTATTGCATATCCTCTTTGTCAATTTAATGCTTGGAGGTTCGATACTAACTTTAGCAGCACAGATTAAAGGACTCAAAAATAAGGAGTACGATATACTTGCACACGAAATAGCCAAAACCATAACAGTCAATAAAAGTATTGCCGTCGTTCTTGGGATAGCGCCGCTTTTAAGTATTAATGTTCTTTACACTATTTATTTTTACTCGGCAAATGCACTCACAGGTTTGATGTGGATTGCAGTAATACCGCTGGTAACTATAGCATTCCTGCTTACTTACCTCCATAAATATACATGGGAGAAATTGGAGCATCATAAAGCGGTTCATATTTCAATACTCGCTGTGGCAACAGTTATATTTCTGTTTATTCCCTTTATATTTTTGACCAATATTAATCTAATGCTCTTTCCGGAAAAATGGGCGGTGGTAAAAGGATTTGTTGACGCACTGTTTCTTCCAAATGTTTTTCCTAGATATTTACATTTTATATTGTCTTCACTGACAGTAACCGGCTTATTTATATTTTGGTACAACAGCCGAAAGAGTTATCCTTTTGAGGAAATTTATAAAAAATTTACCCGATACGATATTCAAAAAAAGGGCTACTCCCTTGCGTTGACAACATCTGTCTGTCAGTTTATGATAGGTCCGCTCGTATTGCTGACCTTGCCCTCAAAAGGTATGGGATGGAACCTGATTCTTGTGATTTTCTCTGGTGTAGCTTTTGCGGTTCCAGCTATGTGGCTTATTTGGAAAAGACTCACCGGTGAAAAAGAAAACATTGAAAAAGACTTTTATAAAATAGCATTCCTGCTTGGAATTACCGTTCTGTGTATGGGCTCAGGCAGGCAGATCTACAGGGCTAATTCACTTGAAAAGCATCGTGAACTGGTAAAAATTAAGACCAACGAATTTCAAATTTTGAAAAAGCAGGCATTAGCTAAAATTAAAGAACAGGAAGCCGGAGCTGCTTCGGCAGATATGTCAGAAGCAGAAAAAGGACAGAAAGTCTTTAGCCAGTATTGTGCGTCCTGCCATAAAATTGATGAGAAATTAGTAGGTCCGCCTGTTTTGGAAATGGCTAAAATTTATAAAGGCAATACGGCAGATCTGCAGAAATGGATAAAGAATCCGGGAAAAAAACGACCTGATTATCCACAGATGCCTGGGTTTGAATCTCAGTTGGACCAGCAGAAACTTGATCAGCTGGCAGAGTATATCCTGAGTATAAAATAAATTAAAAAAATTGTATGATTCGTATATGCTATCTCATTCCAGTATGTATCTGTATTTTTATGGTAAGTATTCTATATCTTGAAAATAACCCAGAAAGGGTAATTAAAAATGTACAAAATATAATCTTGCCATCTAATAAAGAACATAAAAATACTAAATTAATCTTGCCTGTAAAAAGGCAGTAACAGCTAATTTTTAACTTAAAAAGCAACACCTATGATTCAAGTTTTTTCCATTATGATTTTAATTTTTGTACTTCTGGCCATTGTTTTTCTTATAAAAATAAAGTCTTTAACACTGCAGCTTATAAAGTCAAAAGAATTGAATAACAAAGAAAATCCGTTAGAAAAAGATTATCAGTTTATAAAGGGACTGTACTAGCCAAGGTTGTCCACCAAACAGATTCCTTTTTTAATTTGATAGCCGAAGCCCTGTTGATGCTGACACACTCAGGGCTTCTTTTTATAAAAGTTCTTTCTAAATTGTAGCGTTTAAGGAATTACCTGAAAAAAGATTATTTGAATTTTAATAAATGACAATTTTGTTAATAAAATTCATTGGAATGTTGTGTTTGGAGAACGCAATAAATTAGTATTTTTTCTATTTTTATCTTCAGAAAATAGCATTGCTGTTTAAAATAGGATAAAATGAAAAAGGATGTAAAACTGCAGATTCGTAAAGATTTAAATAACAATCAGCAACAGAATATAATTAAATTGAAGGGAAGTTTAATTTCCCGAGGCTATACAGAAATAATCCATATTACTGATCAGGACGATGATTTTCATCTAAATTTTTTTGAAACTTCTCCTGAATTTAAAAATGAGGTGCAGGAATTTATACAGACATTTATAAAAAAGGAAAATTTAGAAGATACTGTGCAGTTTTTCAAATAATCCTAAATATTAACTTCATTGAAAATATTTAAATACTTCTGACTAGACCACACCGATTAAACTTGCTTTTTGACTGTTATAAAAAAGGACACCGAGATAATTTATCTCGATATCCTTTCTTGCAATAGTGGCATTATTTTAGTTAAATGTTTTCTTTGATCAGTCTTTCCAGTTCATTTGCTTGAAAAACACCTGATTGGCGCCAGCGTATTTCTCCGTCTTTAAAAATAATAATCGTTGGTATGCCTCGGACATTGTATGCTGCAGCTGCCTGTGGATTTTTATCTACGTCAATCTTTATGATATTTGCTTTGTCTCCTATGCGCTCTTTTAATTCTTCAAGGATTGGGGACAGCATTTTGCACGGTCCGCACCATTCAGCAAAAAAATCTACCAATACCGGTTTGTCACTATTAATTATTTCTGGAAATGTCATCTTGTTGTCTTTCTTTTTTAAATATTGAAAATAGAAGTCCACCCATCAATGCCCCATAAAGCGTACTGTTCATTGGACTGGAAGTAATTGCACAGCTACCGGAACTGCAGCCGACAAATTTCCAATATAAATATCCTGCAACTGCACCTACTATAATGCCTATGATGGCAAGCAAATGTTTCTTAACGAACTTCTTCATACGTTGTTTCTTCTAATTTTTTATTACTTCTGGCACTGAGCGTACTGCATCCCGCATTGCCACAGCATCCAATATTCATCAAAGGCATTAATGCAAACAAGGCTCCAAGGCCTACAAGCATCCACTGTTTGTCCATAACGCCTTGTGTAATCACAAAGATACCCAATGCAAGTCTCAACACCCGCATAAAATTCCAGTTACTCAAATACTTTTTCATTGCTGTTTATTGTATTATATACGATTAGATATATTCTTTCCCACATTCCAAAAGGTGGCTGCTTTGGAGCTTTTTCCTTTAAATTCAAGGCGCTAATCTCGAAATCTTCCAGCCAAGATTATCTGTCAAATTGTAAAGGATCCTGTCGTGCAGGCTGTCTGCTCTGCCTTGCCAAAATTCCATTTCGTAAGGTTTTGCCAGATAGCCACCCCAATATTCCGGTCTTGGAATTTCCTTTCCCCGAAATTCTTTCTCGAGTTCCCTCATTTTATTGCTGAGAAAATCCCGATCAGGCACTAGATTACTTTGTTGTGTTATCAACGCACTTAGCTGATTTCCTCTAGGAATCATCTGAAAATACCGATCACTTACAGATTCAGGGATTCTTTCCAAATTAGCTTTAATAATGATTTGTCTTTGCACGCTCTTCATAAAAAAATGCAGACAGGCCTGGCTTGTTTTTTCAATCGATTTTCCTTTTCGGCTGTCGTAATGAGTATAAAAGATAAAGCCTTCACGGTTATATGAATTAAGCAAAACCATCCGTGTTCTCGGACAGCCATCTTCTTCCACCGTAGATACCGATACCGCGCCCATTTCATTCATTTGTCCATCTGTAAACCAATCATCAAACTGCTCAATTGGATTCTTTTTTACCTTAAATTCATCCAGCTTAAATTTTTCATACATATGATTGATGTTATAAGGGCTTTCCGAGTAATTCATTCTAATAAAAATTCTATTATTATCCAGCTGTACATTTTAAAAATCACCAGCTGATCAGTTCTTTTCAAGTGCACGATTTATATCACTTGGGAACTGCTGCTATTATAAAAAATCCTTTTTTATGCTCACTGATATGGAAATCAACAAATCCTGCCTTTGCAAACAGTTCCGGCCAGCCTCTTCTTCCGCCTCCTGAAAAGGGGGTAAAAGAGCACACTAATTTAGCTCCCGGCATAAGCACCCGATAAACTTCATTTAACGCACTAAGCGGTTCTTCCCAGAAAAGCATATTATCCATGGCAAGTGCTCCATTGAAACTATTGTCGTTAAACGGCAGGTGCGAAGCAGTGCCTTTGATGAGGGATATCCTGCCTGCATCTATTGCCATAACATTACGTTCGGTCGCCAGTCTTTGCATAAGATCTGATGGATCTATACCTGTAACAGTTCCCTCTGGTAGAGCATTTGCAAGAGCCTGAAGACCTATTCCTGGACCAAACCCTATTTCAAGAGTATGGTCAGTGGGAGCAAGACCAAGAAGTTCAACGGCTTGGATTGCCATGGTATTCCCTAAGCCGACCATCATAGAAGCGCCTCTTTCTCCCCATTTTCCTTCCGGTTTTACAAACATTCGATACATATCAAGCATGCCAATTTGTTTTAAGTTGCTATTTTAAAATTTAGCCTCTCAGTTGCATCCATCTTCAAGGGAACAGTTGCTGCCCTGAATTACCTGTATAGGTGTTTTTGGATTTGATGCTCTCCATTTCGTAAAGGATGTGTTCAGTGTTTCTAAAAACACCTGTGATGGCTGTGCACCTGAAACCGCATATTTCCTGTCGAACAAAAAGAAAGGCACACCGCTTATCCCAATATTTTGAGCTTCCTGTATATCCTGAGTGATCTCGTATTTATACTTTTGATCATCAAATATTGATTTCAGTTCAATCTCGTCCAGCCCCAATTCTAAACCTATTTTGACTAGGCTTTCTGTATCAGCTATGTTTTTTACATCTGTAAAAAAAGCGAGAAATAAAAGCTCTTCTGCTTTGTCTCCCAGTTTTTTAGTTTTTGAAAATTGTATCAGCTGATGTGCTTTTTGCGAATTGACAATGATCGATTGGTCTAGATGATAATCCAATCCTGACTGCTTTGCCATTTGGGTTACATTAGCCAGCATTGCGTTCACCTGTTCTAAGGGCATATTTTTACGCTTTGTCAGATACTGGTGATAACTTTCGCTGGACTGTTCAGAAATGGAAGGATCCAACAGGAAGCTTTTCCAAACCACTTCGATTTGTTCCTTATGGTCAAATTGTTCCAAGGCTGCTTCAAAATTTCTTTTGCCGATGTAACAGAATGGGCAGATTACATCACTCCAAATTTCTATTTTCATTTCAAATAATTTATCTTGTTTATTAATCAGATCTTAGGCAATTATTTAAAACAAAACCGCCTATTTCGTCGGCTTTGTTTTATTATTACACCAATGATGCCTTTAAAGTGATTTCTACACTCAAGGCATTTCCGATAGTACACATCTCTTTCGCTTTAATAGCAAACTGCTGAAACTGCTCATCGTCAATACCAGGGATTTTGGCCTGAAGATTAATGTTGGAACTTTGCACCACATTATTTTCTATTACAAGTGAAACATTACTCTCAAGACTATCAGCAGTAATACCGCTTTCTGAAAGTATGTAGCCCAGTGTCATTGCATAACAGGTAGCGTGAGCTGAAGCTAGCAGTTCTTCCGGGTTTGTAAAGGTGCCGTCACTTTTCGCAAAGAAAGGCTTGAAGTTAACATCGTTCAATCCGGAATTTTCTATGTTTAATTTTCCGTTTCCCTGTTTTAGATTTCCCTGCCAGACGGCTTTGATATTTATTCCCATATTATAATTGTTTTTAATTATCTATGGAACAAATTTATCCCTCTATTAAATTTGGTACAATGGATATAATGCACAATGTATAGGACATTTTTCCACTTTCTAGTCTATTCTGCTTTTATTGCTGATTTCTAAAGACGATTTTGCAGTCTGTGTGGTAAAAAAACGACAAACAAATCGGTATGGCTAATTGTTTATTTTTAAGGCAGGCAATAATTTGAATTTGTATAGGTAAACACCTCCAAGAATACTTATTGATGCCAGCATTACATTGATTGTAAAATGCAATGGAGTAACTGTGGGTAAAACCATAGGGAGTAATGCCATTGCGTAAACGGGTGGCAATTTTATACCCGTTAATTTATTGAGCAGTGAAATTGAAACAAGTATAAGACAGCATTGTATCAATTGGTTTTCAATGTAATAATGGATAGAAGATCCTAACACGGCAGCTACTACCAAAACAAGGACTTGTTCTGCAACAATTTGAAAGTCTACTTTATGTTTTTGGAAATTTTCCATACCAACAACTATAACCGGAGGAATTGAAGCCATCTGTAAGGCATCAAAATAGTAACATATTCCAAACCAGATAAAAAGCAGGCCCAGATAATCAGCCATATTTTTAGGAGGGTTTCCCAAGGCTGTATTCGTTTGATGAATGGAATTTCTTCGTTCATACCAAGCACCTAATGCCAGAAGCCCCATAAAAACAAATATAGAAACCAAAAATGTAACAGAAGTACAGTTTGTGATTACAGGAAGCAGTCCGGTTGCCAATGCCGGAGCCAGAACATTCTTTAACAGCGCAAATAAAATTATCATTGATAGCATGACAATCACAAGTTTTTGGAACAGCGGAATTGTCATTGAGTTTACGGCAAAGCCGATTATTGCCGTAAGGGAAGGAATTACAAATAAATTCAATGGTTTAGAAATCCATTCATGCTTAAGGTAGACAAAACTGCCAAAGGCCAAAGCCGCAAGTTCCGGCAGGATAATTTCACGTTCCTCAAATACCATCGAACAAAAAATCATTAAAAGAATGAGCGCCGAAAATTTGAAATATTTCCCCATAAATCTATATCATCAAATTATTTCGAAATTCTTATAAAGATCTTCTGTTTTCTTTTGCCAGTATCCTAGATGCTGCATCTGATGATATGACGAGGCCTGCTGCCAACATAATTACATCTTTTAGCACAAGCCTTCCTGCTCCTGATAAGTATGGAAAGCCATAGTCCGGCGTAGGATAATCTCCTCCAAGATTCGGCACATATACCTCTGGTGTTGTAATTAAAAAGGAAAGTGTTACGATTGACATGCCTACTGTCAGTAATCCCCCGGCAAAGCCTGTTTTTGGAAACCAGATGCCTAAAAGAGTCACAATCCCAATTGAGATTATTACCATACCCAGAGCGTTTGAAAATGTATAGGTCCCATTTTCTTTATGCCATTGAGAATTTACTTTGGAGGTCCTGCCTTCAGGATTTTTATAATCCTGGTATTCTGGAGCTTGTTTGTTGTAGAAAAAACTCATTACCGGGCTATTGGCTACAAAAGGGACAATCCCATCTGCTTCATAAGGAAAGACTTTGAGGCCTCCAATCCAGACCATTACGATGAAAACTGAAATACGCAGCAAATTGTTGAATGATAGCTGTGCCTTGGAAAAAAAATGTAGTAGGGAGTTTATTAATCTTTGCATTTGCCAAAGTTAGGCAATGCATCTTTAAATGGGTATGGACAAAACGGGCTAATTGGTGCACTATTTTGCCACGATTGAAATACCTACTTTCAAACGGTAATCCGTAGGGGACACGCCGACATTTTTTTTAAAGAACCTGCTGAAATAGTGTACGTCTTCAAACTGAAGTACTCTAGAAATTTCCTTGATGGGTGTTTGTGTGAGGTGGAGGAGTTTTTTAGCTTCAAGAAGAATTCGCTGTACAACAAAATAGGTTGGCGGCATTCCAAGCTGATTTTTGATTTTTTTGCTGAATGATGCTGCTGACAAATGACATTGATCAGCATAAAATTTTACAGACCGCTCCAATAGAAAATGTTCATCCAGCAGCTTCTGAAATTTTTGTCCTTCCTGAGGAATCGGTTTTGTTGATTTTTTTTGATTGAGAAGAAAGTTCGATTTTTCTTTGCTTGCCAGAGCCAGTATCACCTGCAGATACGCTTTAAGCACACTGTCTGACCTGTTTTGCTGTTCTTCCATTTCGTCAAACATCCTTTGCCTGATGTTCAGAAGTTCTGTAAATAAATCTTTTTCAAAACTGACATGCGGCTGTATGTATATGTTGTTAAATAACAGTCCGTTGCATGCCACTTCTTTTTTATGGTATTCAATGCAATAAAAATCTCCATGAAAAAATATGACATCACATACAATTGTTTGATCTGATTTATATTCTATCTGCTGGTAGGGGGATAAAAAAAGAAGCGTATTGCCGGCAATACGGTATGAACTTAAATCTACATCTATGTATGCGCTTTCTTTAAAAAAGATGATCTGATATAATGCCACAGGATTAGGGATCTGCTGTCTGCAAAATTCGATTTTCTCAATTGAAAACTCCATCATCGTACTATAATTTTAAGTTGTTTTGTATCATTTATAAAGATTTTAGGTATAATCCATAAACCTCAAAAAGACCTTAAATTAGTAATCTTTGAATCATTATTACAAATTTAGATAAAGCAGATTTAATATGGTAAGAATGCCTTCAAATTGATTTTTGCATAACATCAGCTCGAAGGCTAAAAGTCAAAGCTTGGATTGAAATTAAGATTTATGCCCAATTTTATATTTACTGCTCAATATTGGTTTGCTTCCTAAATTCTATGGGTGATTTACCAGTCTGTATTCTAAAAAAACGCACAAAGTAGGATTGGTCATCATAGCCAAGCTGTGCTGATATTTCCTTTACCGTAAGATCAGTATTGGCTAGTAAACGCTTGGCTTGAAGCATAATCCTGTTTTTAATAATAATATTAGGCGATATGCCTTTCTCATGAACAATTTTCCTGTTCAGCGTTTTCGGGCTGATGTACAGGAGTTCAGCGTATTGTGAAACACTGTGCAGTTTATTGTATTTAATTTCAACAAGCTGGCTGAACTTCCGGCTTACTTCATCCTCTTTAATTACTGCTTGACCGTTATCCGGTGATCGTTCAAGCCAGGATCTGCTCGCTGTTATAATAAGTTCTTTTAATTTGGTTCTTAGCATTTCCTCTGTCCAGTAATCATCTTTATAAAGTTCGTTCTTTAATTCTTTTATGATTCTGCAAAACAAGTCACTTTCGTTATTGTCCAAGCCAATCATAGGGGTTTCAAAAACATTATTGAACAATATACCGTCACAGGTAAGTTCCTTGTCATGGAAGGCGATACAGTAAAATTCAGGGTTGAAATAAATCAGATGACCTTTTGTATCATCATCCAGTTGAAACTGCTGTCCTATATTAAAAAAGAACATCTTATCATGTTCCGCTTTATAAACTGAAAAATCAGCTGTAACGGTGCTTCCTTTTTTTGCAAAGAGAATGACATAACAATCTGCTGAATCATCGCAGGGAATTGGTATTTCGTCAAATGCAGCTGTAGTATCAAAAGGCACATACCCAATTTTCTTGTTTCCAAAAGATTTTAAAAGTTCCATAGATAAAGTATCTGACAGGTTGGTGATTTATGGATTTCTGATTTTTAAATCAGACATTATTTAGTAGGTTCATTAATATGTTTTCCGCTTTATTGGAATTGTATGGCTTTGTAATTCCTTACATAGCTAAAAAGGCGGTATGGCATAAAATGCCAACCGCCTTTTTAAATAGTATCACATACTACTTACCCCAAAAAGCATCTTCACGATCCTGATCTTCTGAAAATAGCCAGACCTGAATAATCTTTCCGTCAACAACCTCAAACAAATCGATACCTTTCATATCAATTGTTTTGTCGCCAATTTTTCCACTGAAATGAACAGGAAAAGAAACGAAGTTTCCATTAACCATCATTGCACCTGTCGGCTTAACAACCAAAGTTCCTTGTGTTGCTCCCATCATATCTCCAAGCATTTTTCCAATAGCATCAAGACCAGTTTTTGTTCCGGCAAGTTTGTGTCTGCCGGGCTGATGCCATTTTGCATTAGGGCTGAAATAAGAAAATGCCCCGGGAATGTCTCCTTTAGAAAGAGCTGTTGAGTAACCCTCTACTGTTTCTTTTGCTGTCATTTTAGTTGTCTTTTTTACTGTTTCTGCTTTTGTCGTTTTTTGAGCTTGGAGATTAGCAATCCCCAAAGTCAAAAATAAGAGTGAAACAATTATTGATTTTAATTTCATAAAGCTATAAACTTTTAGTTGGAAAAGTATGCTTTGTTATCTTTTGCCCATTCTTCCAAAGAAGTCATCTTTACAGGCAATTTTTCAAGCACCTTATTCATTTCCGGGTTAAATTTTGGAGGATATACCGTAGCTGTTTTTAAGCTTTCATAGTATGAGGCAACAGCTGATGCTCCGGCTTCTCCTACGTATGGCGCTAAAATATCTTTGAATTCCTGTGGAGGCTGTGCGTAGTAAACAATGTTGTCGCCAAATCCTTTTGAGAACCTCTCCGCAAGATCGTTCCCTTTTAAATTCTCAAGACCGCTTATCTGGAAAGTATCCGCTTTTAGATCATCATTGTAAATAGCTTCTACAACAAATGCACTCACATCTTTAGATGCAATCCATCCGATAGGCATTGCTTCAGGAGTTGGGTAAGCTAATTTCTTTTCATTTATAATAAATGGTGCGCAAAAACCACCCATCATATTTTCCATATAGATTGTTGGTTCGATGATCACATACTCCAAACCGCTGTTAACCAGATAATCTTTGATGTCTAACTTTACATCATCGGTAGGAACACCAATCTTTTGCTCAGGAAGCCATCCGCTGGTGTTCCAAACAATTTTCTTAACACCGTTTGCTTTGGCAGCGTCTATTACATTTTTCGCATAAACTAGACCATCAAAAGGATTTGGTAATGAAACAGGGATCATAAATGCGATAGCATCAATACCTTTAGTAATTTCGTTCATTTTTGAAACATCGCTTAAGTCTCCTAAGACAGGCGTTGCACCAGCATCTTTCAGCTTATCAAAGCTTTTTTCTGAACTTGTAGCTGCAAATACTTCAGCACCTTTTTTCTTTCCTTCTGCAATTACATTGAATTGTTGTGAGCCTGTAGCTCCGAATACTAAAATTTTCATTTTTTTTTATTGTTTTTGATTAATGTTTCATTTCTTCTAATAACTGCATATCCATTCCTTTTTCATAGTAGACAAAGAACAAACAGTCTTTCCCTTCAAAGCATTTGTTGCAGTGCGGATTCTTTCCTGGTTCAAACCATGTAGATCCCGGAGGAATAGGTTTTGCATTTTTTACATCTCCAACATAGGCGCTTTCATTCCCTTCAATCATCACGGCCCAGTAACTTGAACTATGAGTGTGCAGCGGGGAAGCTGTGCCAGCCGGAATCTTTACCATTACGCCAATTGGTTTTCCAATATCTGCCAGGTTACCAAATACTACTGAGAAAACAGGGCCTTTATCTCCCATTTCTTTTACCATAGGAATCCATTTCATTTCATTTGCAAGGGTAATGCTGCGTTCCTGAGCAACTATGCTATTACTTAATAATAAAATAGAAGCAAAAACGAACAACATCCTTAATACGTTTTTTTTCATTTTCTAATAATTTACGTTTTAACTTGTACAAAATTAATACATTACTTACCTTTGTACAAGTACTTACGTATTAGTCAGGTACTTACCAAAAAGTTAGAATTATTTAAAACCAATGGAAAAAAAAGAAAAAAAAATTTTGCCCTGCGATGATAATTGCCCTGTAAAAGCATCTTTAGGTCTTTTAGCGGGTAAATGGACGATGATGATTATCTTTCAAATCGGTAATGATGTAATGAGATACGGTGAATTAAAAAGAGCTATTCCTAGTATAAGTGAAAAAATGCTGATACAGGAACTGAACATGCTTGTCGAGAATAAACTGGTAAATAAGAAGGCCTATCCGGAAATTCCGCCGAGAGTAGAATACAGGCTGACCGAACTTGGTTTAAAGACTATTCCAATTATAGATAAACTTGTAGAGTTTGGAAAAGAAAACCTGATAAAATTATCATAACAGTTTGCTTTCCTGTATATGTACTATCCATTAATCTAAATAATAATGGATAGTATTTATAGCAACAACTTATGTTCAAATCTTTATTTGATTTTTAAAACTCGTATCGTTCACCATCATCTGGAACCAATACTTTATCAGATATATTTTTGTCTGAAGAAATTGCTTGATTTCTTTTCTGGATAAAGTATTGTGATTTACGCCTTCCATATGAATTAAGATAATAGTAGCTTCGGGCATTGCTTCGTGAACTTCATAAATATTATTTTTATTCATTATCACTTGACAAACAAAAGCGAACGTCCTTTATCAGAAAGCATTGGGTCAACCAGATTTTTTTTACCAGCATATTCTATCAATAATGAGGCGTTTCGTATTTGACGAATTTTCTTTTTATTTTCTCATTTTGTATAACTGCGGACGCAAACCTGTTTAGAACATTGGATTATTATTTGCAGGCTCATCAGGCATCTGCATCATCGCATCCCAATGTTCAGCTAGCAGTCCTTTTTCAATACGATAAATGTCAATAAATCTCCATTCTTTTCCTCCCATTTCGGTACGAGTATGAAGTATCACAGTATCGTCTTGTGCAATAATGTGTTTAAATTGAATTTGCTGCTTTGGTACTCCTTGCAAACTAAGCATTTGAACAACACCCCTTACACCTTCAATGCCATCAGGTAATGTTGGGTTATGTTGAATGAAATCCTTGCTGATAAATTCATCTACTGCTGATACATCTAAATCACCAAAAATTCTTTGGTATGCAGTTTGGGCTATTTTTTTGTTTGTTTCTTGTACGCTCATTTTATTATTTATTTTAAATTATTATAACAGTTTGCTTTCCTGTATATGTTCTGTCTGTTAATCTATAGAATAACGGATGTGTTGTATCAACAAATCTGATCTATTCCCTTAGTTGATATTTAAAACTCGTAACGTTCTCCATCATCTGGAACCAATACTTTATCAGAAATATTTTCGTCTGAAAGAAATTGCTTGAGTTCTTTTCTTGATAAAGTATTGTGATTTACCCCTTCCATATGGCTTACCACTAAAGTGGCATCAGGAGCAGTCTGGTGCACTTTTTTAATATCTTCTTTGCCCATAATAAGCGGACCTCCTCCAACGAATTGATTGTCGCCGCCGTTGACTACTACTATATCAGGATTGTGTTTTTCAAGTTCCTGCTGAACACCTTCATACCATACTGAGTCAGTGACAAAATACAAGATTTTTTCCGAGGGATGCTTCATGACAAACCCGTGAACATTCCCTGCTAATTTTAAGGTTTCACCAAAACCATGCTGGGCCTGGGTTTTGAACAGCTTAATTCCGTCAACATCGGTGCCGTCTGTCAGAACCTCAACGTTTGTAAAGCCAGCTGATTCTACTTCTTTTTTATCAGCATCATCCTGCACATAAATTTTTACATCTTTGGGAAGGAATTTCTTTGCGGCATCATCATAATGGTCGTAATGCAGGTGGCTTAAAAAAACGGCATCAAGATCATTGACAAGCTCATCTATAGAAACCGGAAGGTCGACCAAGGGGTTATTACGTTCGTCACCGCTTGCGGGATGCGGAAATGCGGGCAATGTCCCTTTATCTGCCATCATAGGATCAATCAAAAATTTTTTGCCTCCATAATGTACAACCATTGTTGCATTTCTTATTTGTTGTAGTTTCATATCTTAATTGTTTAATTGTTTTGTATAAAATCTTTTTTATTTTAAGGAGTATAGCCCAATCGTGTTATTTTCGCTGTCTCTGAGTAGGGCTGAAAAACCGAAGTGAGGAAGCTGTGTTTTTGAAGCTAAAATCTCCACACCTTTTTCACGTGCTCTGGCTTCCTGTACCGCGCAGTCATCACAGTTGAAATAAATAACCGTTCCATTTGGCGAAGGTTTGTTGAACTGCATCTTCACCAATGCGCCTCCCGCTCCAGGGAAATGATCTTCCCATTCAAACATCTGCATCTGACTGTCGCCTTTTGAAAGGTCAATAAAATTTATATCATCAAAAACGTACCGGTAAAAATCAATTGCCCGCTGCATATCTTCCACATAAATCTCAAACCAGCCGCCAATATTTCTTTTTGTTTTCATTGTGCATTTTATAAAGTAAGTTTCTGTCTTTTTTCAATACCCGTCGTCAACATCAGCTTGAAACTTCCTATATCTGAAGTGAAAAACTATTTTTCAAAATCACCTATAAGAATGACTGGTTTTATTGTTTTGCCGCTTTCTGAATCTTCAATAGCCTGGTTAATGTCCTGAAAACTATATTTCTTGATAAGTTTATCAAAAGGAAACTGTCCAAGGAGATACATATTAACCATCTGGGGAATAAATTCAGATGGAACGCTGTCGCCTTCAACGATGCCTTTTAACTTTAGCCCTCTGGAAACAAAAGAATTCATTTCTATTTCAAGCGGTTTTGTTGCAACTCCCAATATACCTATTTCACCGAAAGGCTTCAAAGCAGATAAGATGGTATTGATTACCTCATTACGACCGGTGGTATCTAATCCATAGTCAAATCCTTTTGGCAGTATTTTTTTTAATTCCTCTGCCGCGTTTTGGTTTTTGCTGTTGATAATGTGCGTGGCACCTAATTCTTTTGCAAAATCCAATCTTTCGCTATTAATATCGACAGCCACGATAATTCCTGCTGAACAGGCTACTGCTGCCAGCAATGCAGATAAACCTACTGCGCCCGCACCGGTTATAACAATGGATTTACCCGGTGAGACTTTTAGAGAATTGATAACAGCTCCGGCTCCAGTCTGAACTCCGCATCCCAAAGGACCTAAGATTTCTAAAGGAGCGTCTTTATTGACCTTAATGGTATTGCTTTTGTGCGATATGGCATAGGTTGCAAAAGAAGACTGAGAAAAAAAGTTATCGTGTATTTCTTCATTTTTCTGATGACTGGCGTGGTTGTGTGTTCCATCTAAACGACAGCCTGAAAAATTCATTCCCATCAGATTTTCACAATATGCAGGATTGCCTTTTTTGCAGTTTTCACATTCTCCGCACGATCCAAATGTAAGTACGACATGGTCTCCAGGCTCCAGATTCCTTACGTTTTCACCTACTTCCTCTACAATTCCGGCTCCCTCATGTCCCAGTATAAAAGGGAATCCTGTTGGACCCATCTGCTGGTCTCTTACGGCCATATCTGTATGGCATGTCCCAGTAGCTATAATCTTTACCAGCACTTCGTCGGCACGCGGCTTTTCGATTACCACTTTTTCTAATCCAAATTTTCCTCCTTTTTCTCTAATAAGAGCTGCCGTTATTTCCATATTCCTTATTTTTAAATGTGCTACTTTCTTTCCAAATAACATTTACCTAAAAAATAATCGGTCAAATGAAATTGAAAACATTAAATTCAATAGTCACTAATTTAAGAATGAATTTGCAGTATAACGCTTGACCTAGATCAATATCGAATATTGACATAGGTCAACATCTGATATGTAATCGCCGGTTAATTTTACTGGAAATCAAATGAAATCTGTTTCTCTTCTTTGTTATTCTCAACAGTATCAGTAAAGGGCAAATCCTGTTTCATATCTTCAGGATCTAAAATATTGATAAGACTATCCTTCATGAAGATTGAAGCATTTTTCTGGTCTACCTGTTTAACTATATTATCCACCCATTCCTTCTTTACCTTGACCTTACCTTTTCTATTTCCTGTCTCTGGTCCAATGACAATCCATTTAATATCATGAAGGTCAAGCTCTCCAAGATCATTCAAAAGGGGTTCGAATGTGAGAAAATAGTTTTTTGCTTTGATGTTGTTCCTTAAAGCATCAATCCTGCGTTTTTCATTCTTTGCCGTAATGGTGGCACCTATCCATACATTAGGAAGATCGGTCTCGAAATGAATACGTTCGGGGAATTTTGTGAGAAAGATAAATGTGTGCTGTGGAAAATCTTTGATATAATCAAAAACAATGGCTCTCCACTCTTCCTGCCAACCAGAGAAATCACTCATACTAGTCATGAAGTAGGTATGCGAAATCTTTGACTGCTTGATCTGTTTTAAACGGTGCGGACTGAATTCAGGAACCTCAAAATCGGGAGTGATCTTAAATCTGTTATTAATTTTTCGTGCATAACAATATACACAGCCGGCGGTACATCCGTTTACGGGATTAAGGGTTTTGATCAGCTTGCTTATATTGACAATTTCCATAATAAAATGTTGTTTACTTTACTATGCAAATTTACCTACACCGGCAATGATTCTTCAAAGAACCAGATCAAGAAATACTATTGATCCAGGTCAAGTTCCCATGAAAGGATTTCTAGCTCTTCTGCTTCGCAATCGACTGATAAACTCTGCTGAAACGCCCAAATAGGATGCGATATGAACCTGTGGTATTCTATTGATGAGGTCTGGATGACTGGAGAGAAAATTATAATAGCGGTCTTCTGCGGAAAGGCTTATATTTTCAAGCATCCTGTTTTGAAGAAGCACAAGGTTTCTTTCTGTAAGAATTCTAAAAATCCTGTCAAATTTTGGTGCGCTGAGATAAAGCTTTACAATATTTTCACGGTTAATCTGAAACAATTCGGTGTTTTCAAGAACATCAATGTTTAATAATGATTTTTTTTCTTCGTAATAACTATCCAGATCATTGATCCATGATCCTTCCGTAGCAAAAAGCAGGATATGAGGATTTGCGTTTTCATCATCTTTATACATGCGAAGACAACCGGAAAGTACAAAATTGAGATGCTGGCAGACATCTCCTTCCTGAAGTACAAACATACGTTTCTTATAGCAACGCAGATGGAAATATTGACGGATCAATTCCTTTTCTTTTTCATTCAATGGAATAATTGAATTAAAAAAATCAATCATTATTGTAAATTTATCTTGTGCTTCCTGATGCATAGGCTAAAAACTCCAATGGTTAAATGTGTATAAATGTACAAAATAATGGACAATCTTTCTTCTGCAATGTTAGCTATATTGCTTAAACTTCAAAATACATAAAAAAGCATACAATTCGATAATGACATACAATTAAAGTCAATACAATTTTAGTGAGAAAACATCAAATTAATATCATGATTTTTTTTTAGATGATATGAATGAATTGGGAATGGCACCCAACGCGACTATTGAGTAAATTGTCATTTGTTGCTATGGATAAAGGAGGGCGCTTTTTATAAAGTATATTAAAATCAAGAATCATTGTGCGTTTTGTACCAAATGTTGTAGGTTCGGATCGTTCTTAATACGTTCAATTTCATTCTCAACAATACTAACAATATCAGATTTTATCTGACGGTAATTGTTGTCAATGTTTGTCTTCATGCTATCAACTCCCTTTTCATCTACAAAAGATAGAATCTCCGGTATCTTTTGGTAAGCTTTCGTTTCGGATGCCACCTTTTCATTATCAACTACAATTTCGGCATGAAATATTTTCTGCTCAATACGCTCATCAAAGTTGTCGGAAACAGAACCGACGAACATCCCTTGAGTTAGGGTTGATATTTTGGATGCAGGGATAAGGCTGTCCAACTGTGTCGATATAGAAGTCGAGGTATCGTTCCTATTGATTGATAAGCTCTGTCGTTTTTGTAACACTTTCCCGAAACGTTCTGAAAGGCTTTTTGCGGTTTCCCCAACTACTTGACCGCTAAAAATATTACCCACAGTATTTTGAATAACCTTTGCTTCCTTATCACCATAGTCCCTTATTAATTGTGAGAAATCCTGAAAGCCTAGACAAACAGCCACTTTATTACTTCTTGCAGTTGCAATAAGATTATCCAATCCTCTGAAATATATGGTAGGCAACTCATCAATGATAACTGAACTTTTTAACTGTCCTTTTTTGTTGATGAGTTTTACAATTCTGGAATTATACAATCCCAAAGCAGCAGAATAAATATTCTGCCTATCGGGGTTGTTACCTACGCATAAAATTTTTGGTTCTTTAGGATTGTTGATATCCAGCGTAAAATCATCACCTGTCATTACCCAATACAATTGCGGGCTAATCATCCTAGACAATGGAATTTTCGCTGATGCAATTTGCCCCTGTAACTGGTCTTGTGCGCCACCTTGCCAAGCATCCATAAACGGTGATAGATAGTTTTCCAAATCGGGATAGGAAGTTAAAATCGTAAATACGTCCGAATACTTCTTATTCAGTAATTCAATAGCGTGGGGAAAAGTGCAATACTTACCGTTATCATAAATTTTCAGATACCAAATAATAGCTGCTAATAAGATAATCGGACTTTCCACAAAAAAATCTCCTTGCTTCTGTATCCAAGATCTGTTGAGATTTAGCATTATGGTATAAGCTGCTTCGTAAGCATCTGAAATGTCTGTCATAAAATCCGGATTGAGCGGATTACAACGGTGGCTCTTTCGTGGGTCGTCAAAGTTGATGACGTAGAATTTCGGTTGAACTTTAAATTTATCCCTATGCTTTAATAGATGATTGTAGGCAATGGTAGAAAGATCGTCAAATTTGAAATCGTAGATGTACATACTAAAGCCTTTCTCAATCTGCTGTTTAATGTAGTTGTTCACGATGGCATACGATTTACCGGAACCAGGAGTTCCCAATACAATGGTTGCTCTGAAAGGATTTACAATATTTATCCAACCGTTGTTCCATTTATTCTTGTAATAGAATTTTGTGGGTAGATTGACAGAATACTCATTTTCCATCAATTTAGTTTCCTGTTGAAAACTTTCGTTTTCATTATTGAAAACATCATCCATCAGGTTAGTGCGTAATAAACGGCTGATCCATACACCTGCCATCAGCAAGGCGATATAACCTAACGATATGGTCAGCATATACAAGAATGTCCCTGTTACTGTAGATAGTTTTAACAATGGTGTGTTCAGAAAGAACAGCACAATGCCAACGCCCAAAGCCACGTAAATTTTAGACCAGGTTATCTTTTCATTCTTTACGCCTTTAGTACCTAAGCAACTCAATGCCAGTAAAACCAAAGCGAATGCTTTGGTGTAAAGGGTATGTGAAAACAAACCTGCCGTCCGGTCGAAATTGCCTAATATCTTGTTGATTACTTCCAACGTCCAACCACGTTCTATAAAGAAACGGTAGCAAAACCAATAGAGATGCATCAATACAATAATGATACTTACTGCTCGCATGAAAGCCATAATTTTGGCTAAGCCTCTTAAATCGTCTTCTCCCTGCATTATTATTAAGTTTTAATTTCGGGCGTGAATTTAAAGGCTATGTATAGTGGCTATAAGAATGTGGTAGTCGTTGGCGTTGAGTGGTAGTGTTTGGCTTTATGGCATATTTAAGCCATTGTAGTAGAAGATTAATTGAACTATTTTTGTTGCTGAAAGAACAAATATTTTCAAACAATAATAATCTAAAGACATACATCTATTTACAAATTAACCATTTGTACCATAGGACCAGAAAAAGGAGATGAACTGTTAAAAATTATAACACACCAAATGAACGAGAAAAACATATTTTCAAAAGATTTTTTAATCGCTTTATCAAATTGGCAAAGAGGTTGGGTAGAAAATCAAGAAAAAAGAAGACAAATTGCGGATGAATTAGTAAAACAGTGTGAGAATATACCAGCTAAATTTAAAACAGTAAATCATTTTTGTTATAGAAAAAGGTTCATACTTGAAGGCGAGATTATTCCAATACTAATAGAAGATGATTTTTTTGAAGGAATAGCGAGTTGGACAAAAGACAAGGATTATGCAAAGAAATTTAAAGGCATAATTAGAACTAATACAAAATTTGTAATGTTATTTAAACATATTCCACAACCCAATGAAATCGTAATCAACATCATCTCACTATGGGAAGATGATGTGTTTAAAAAAGCTGTGGAAGAATTTAAAAATGAAGATTACGAAGCTGCAAAACCTTTAATTAACTTCAAAGATTATCAATCAGAAATAATTTTAAAATCAATACTAAAAGGAACAGAAATAGAAGACATTGTTGGAATATCAAGTTCATTTGAAGACTTGTGCGGTATGGCTAACATTCCAGAGGATAAAAGAGAAGAATTATCAATTGAGTATGCCCGAAATCCTGATGGTTTACCTATTGAAATTCCTACTTTTGCCGGGACAAGACCAACAAAAGAAGCAATAAACAGTACATTAATTAAATTCAAAGAAACTCTTGAAACAGCAAAGACCAATAATATTTTTGTTGACTGGAGTAGAGCCGCAAAAGTTCAACAGGATGACTTGAAACATAAACCTAAATAAAGAAATGAATGGTTCAAGTTCCCATAACGCCTGCTTCGATGGGAAGTTTGAGGGTGTAAACTCAACTATTATAATTTGTCAATAAAATTAATCAAATGTCGTATAGCAGCCTTGGGCTGATTACTATTATTGACCTCTTTGGCGTTTCCTTTTCTTCTTCATTTTATTAGCAAAATCCTCTTCCTCGTAATCTTCGCCTTGGGCTTCGGGTAGTAATCCGCCAAATGCTTCAATCAAACCGTCTTCGTGTCTATCATTATTTAGGAAGTCGAAAAAATGGTGTGGTTTTTCCACAGGAATTTCCTCATCATTTGATATGGACCTTTTCGGTTGTTGTGCAACACGTTCTTTAATCTCAGGTTTGATATTGTTGTTCCAATAATCATTAAAGATATTGGCAGAAAGTTCCTTTCCTAAACGTGAACCATTCCATACAGCTTTGGAATTGTGGTCTATAAATGTAACTCCATAAATCCGACCTGTATCGTTCCGGCGTACTACTACATTAATGCCCTGTTCAGATAATTGCTTTTTAAAAGCCTGCTCATCAATTGTTGATTTCAAAGCAACGGTAATGGCAGATTTAAGGGTCTGTCTGGTTGGGCTATCTTTCAAAGCCTTTTTACATTTCGCAAAATGTAATTCTAAGGCAGGAAGCCCTGCGTTCTTTCCGAACAATGAAGCCTTAAATGGATGCCCGGCTCTTTCTCCTTTTTCATTTAAAGGAATGTACAACAATCCCTGTTTCATCTTTCCCTGCAATTCGCCCTCTACTTTTTCGGTGGTAATATTGAACAGGGAAAGTAAAGCATTGTATTCTCCCAAAGTTTGGTATTGATAATAGTTCGGCAGATGTCGGACTACGGAAGAGATTTGGCTTTTTACATCGCCCGCCCGATAATCCAACGGACGGAAAACCTTGTCATTTTGGTTACGCTCTTTATCCGTTGCAGGTATAAGCTCGTGCTTTCTTTCCAGTTCACGGCAAATGTTCATAGACCGCATTTTCTCAAACTTGTCCGAAATCTTTTTTCCGCTTTCATCTACACAAACTGATACAATATGAATATGACTTCGGTCGATATCCGTATGTTTGAAAACCACAAAAGGCTGTTCTCCATAACCCATTTCCCGCATATACTGTTCTGCCATTTCCCTGTAAGTATCATTACTGACGCTATCTTTTGGATCTGGATTGAGCGAAATATGCAACGTATGTTTCTCTGTATTGCGGTTGGCTATCAGGTAAGGGGCAAAAGATTGGGCTAATTGTGCAACGGAATAATGACCGCTTGGGGTTTCAATCATCTTATTAGAGAACAAAATTTGCCCGTTTTCGTTATCGACCTTAAGCTGATTGTACGCCAATGCACCGTATAAATTCCCGCTTCTTCCAATTTTCGCTATCATCTCGAAGGCTATTTTTTCAAATGTTTTGCTTCAAATTCTCCAGTTATTTGAATGATTTTTTGGCATAAAGTCGCCATTTCAGCCGTCTGTTTTTCCAATTTGTAGAGAAATGCTGCTGCCTTTTTCTCCGAAAAATGACGGTACAACAACTTCACAATCTGATTATAATTCACGCCTATGGAACGGAACTGGCTATGAAACGAAGTCAACCGCATATAAAAATCAACCGTTCCTTTGTCAATTTTAACCGATTTCATTTCCTTATTGAACAGCAGGTAAATGATAAACTTCGCTTTATTGGGCATTCCCGATGCTTCAAAAAGTGATAAAAGTTTGGCATTCTCCTCATCTGTAAGACGGAAAACATGGCGGTGGATGCTTGGGTCGGTTTTAGGTGTCCGTCCGCCCTTATTCTGTTTTTTGTTACTGCTATCATTCATCACTAATCCATTTTTAATTCATACAAAACCTCGACTTCGGAGAGTGTTTTTCAGCTCCCAGCAGGGCAAGTTGTTTTGAGGCACTAACTCGGTTTCGAGTGCCTCAAAACACAACTTGCCGTGTTCGGTTGAACACTATAATCCGCCCTTCGGGACGGATTGAATGTAACAGGGAAAAACGGCTTGTTGCCGTTCCCGTTGCCACCTGATATGTCTAAAGACTTTTGCATAAATCCGTTAATAAAAATCATTTCACAAAGTAACCTCCTCTTTACGAAAGGAGTGTAATGTATGGCAATGCCAAACACTACCTCTGAAAGCCAAACACTGCCATAGCTATACAATCGAATAAAATTGATTGGTTCTTTGTGTCTGAATGTTTGCAGGAAGTCAAGCAGTCCGTGCTTCAGGAATAGCAGACAGCACACATTCAAGATGGCAGGCAAGACAGCCTGCCTGATTGCTGGAATGCAAGATTGCAAGACTACGAGAAAGCATGAACGCTTGTTATCTGAATATCCAGCCCGCTTGAATGATTGGTTGATTGACGGAATGAAACAATGATGGCAAGCCTGCCTGATAAGATGTCGGAATGATTGCACGACTGCTGTACCGCAAGGAAGCAGGTCATCAGTCATGAACGCAGGCAACCCTGATAGCTATCCTGAATGAAAGCGAGAACTCAGAACGGCTTGCCGGAACCCCTGTAAGACGGAAAACAAGAATTTGAAACTTTAAATTTTTAAAATATGGACACAAAAAAGAAACCTCTGTTTATTGCCTTTTCTTCTCAAAAAGGTGGTGTTGGCAAAAGCACATTTACCACGCTTGTTGCGAGTACAATGCACTATCGATTGGGCTACAACGTAGCCGTATTGGATGCGGATTTTCCTCAGCATAGTTTAATGAAAATGAAAGCCCGTGATTTGGCAATGGTGATGGAAAATGAAGCTTTGAAAAAGATGGCATACAAGCAATTTACTACCATCAACAAGAAAGCCTATCCGATTATACAGCATAGAGCAGATAATGTACTGAATGAGGCTCAGGAATTTGTTGCAAATTCTGCTATTCCCGTTGATGTGGTATTTTTTGACCTTCCCGGAACTGTGAACACGCCTGGCATCTTAAAAGCATTGGCTGGAATGCACCACATCTTTACACCTATCACGGCAGATCGTGTGGTAATGGAAAGCACGCTCATTTTCACACAGCTTTTGCAGGATGTAATTATGAAAAAAGGAGAAACATCAATTAAAACCATTAACCTGTTTTGGAACCAGGTGGATGGCAGGGAAAGCACTCCATTATATGACGTTTACAACCAGCTTATAGCGCAACTGGGGTTAAGTCTGATGCAAAGCCAAGTGAAGAACAGCACTCGTTTTCGAAAAGAAAGCGAGGCGGACAGCAAAACGGTTTTCCGTTCTACTGTAATGCCTCCCGATGAACGATTGATGAAAGCCTGCCAGTTGGATTTGTTCATCAATGAGTTTTTAAAAATCATACAATTATAGCTCTATGGAGAAAGATAATAAAAGGAAAGTCACGCCGGACATCAACGAAGAGTTGATGATGAACCTGATGGTGGACGGCATTAAAAAAGACGGCATACAGCTTCCTCACGAACCATCTGAAGAGCCGAAAAAGGAAACTGTAAAAGAAGAAGCAAAACAGGAAGAATTGCTTCAAAGCAAGCCAGTACAAAGGGAAAGAAACCGCATCAAAAAAAATCTTGACGGCAGTTACGGTGAACATTTTTTGAGAAACCACTCAATGACAAAGCGAGGGGATAAAAGTATTTATATCAGGCAGGAATACCACGAACGGTTATCTAGGATTGTTCAGGTCATTGGCAAGGACGAGATACCGCTGTATGCCTACCTTGACAATATATTGGAGCATCATTTTGAAATGTTTGAAAAAGCAATCACGGATGATTTCAACGAAAAGTTTAAACCCATTTTTTAAAGCATTTGATTATGGAAATAATAATTGTGATATGCCTGCTGATAGTCATTGTACTACTGTTGCAGGATAAGATTGTCATTCATAAAAGGTCGCAGAAAAAGCTGACACAGGAAAAAGCCAATCCGAACCTGCCCGATATTATGGGTCAGCCGAAGCCAGCAAGAAGCCTTTCAGTGCCAAACACCGCCAATGAAAGCCAAATAGCTGAACAGGAGATAACCCCTGATAATTTAGACATAGAATACGACGAAAATGAAAACGTTGGCATTCAAATTCCGCAGGAAGAACTGGACGAAGTTTTCAGCAATATGCCTGATTTGGAAGATGAGGAAGAAGAATGGAACAGGTACGGGATATCCGGTGGTGATGACAGTCTTGCCCAAGGGGTTACCTACGACGAACTAAGCTCCGTAGGAGCATTGCTCCAAAAAGAAAATTTGGAACAATCTCAAAAGGAAACAACGGTAGCCATAGTTCAAAGATTACAGGGAACTGAATTATTCATCCTATTGGAAAATTCCGTAGAAGGTGCTTCCCGAAAAATTGCTGAGCTTTTGGATGGTACACTCTCATCTGAAACGGGAGCTAGTTCTTCCTCTTTGCGGAATAATGATTTGAGTGATTTTGATATTGGGGAGTTTGTGTGACTCCCTAATATTCTATTTAAATTACAATCCCAAACTCTTCTGCTATATCTTTAACTAATTTCGTATGTATTCGTTTGTGAAAATTAATTGGATCTAGATAATTACCTACGATTAGTTCTTTTATTTCCAATTCTGATTTGAAGATACTCGTTCCGCCTATTTTAAAGGTTTCATATAAATCATCAATGGATGTATTACAATACATATATGAATTTTTAATAACATTTCCTGCGATATCTTTATGGTATTTATAACGATCATTTAAAGCGAAGACTTCAACATTCCTTTTGGCTTTAATTGCAATAGGATTGCTAACTTTTATTCCTTTACATAAATTCATTTTTAGCTCAAAATCTTTGCCGGAAACAAGAAAATCAACCGATTTAACTTTTGTTCTGAACTGGTAAACATTTTCTAAAGATTCAATGAATGGATGAATATTTGTTGCTAAAGAAAATGGTTTCTGACCCTTTAAAGCTCCCGAATTGCATAAAGCGCAACTTGGCACTAGATTATAGAATGACAAAGCTAAATATGGATATCTATTTTTATTGTAAAAATGATCAAATTGTGGACGAGATTTCATTCTTTTATTTCGAATGGTAAAAGTAAAATTTGCATTGCAATAGGGACAAGTATTCATATCGAGTCTCTTGGCGTGTCGATATGCTATTTTCCCTTTTTCTTTTTTTGTAAATGACTGCTCATCTGTGTCGTAATTAAATATTTTTAAAATTTCAGTTTTAAACCATGTATTTACATTTGCAGTTGTTGTAGGTTTCTTCTTCGAATTTAAAGGATTTCTTTTAAGGTAGTTACTTTTAGCAGTTTTCACAAGATTATCCAGCAATTTCATTTGCAACTCTAATTGATCGGGCCTTCCAGTGATTATTCTTTTAAGATTTGTTTCTAAATAATTCATTACAGGCTTTAAATCACTACCTGCGTAGGATTTTAGATTTGAACTGATATCAAATTCTTTCTTTATATCTTTATAAAAAGTTAATGCCATTTTATCAAGCTCTGATAGACTATAGGGAACCTGTATCATTTTTGTTTTTAATTTTTTGTTCTATTTCTGCAACCTCTCTTTTTAAGATTTCCAATTTTTCAGCTAATCCAAATTTTTCAAACCACATATCCAGAAGTTTTTTTCGTAATATTTGTTCGCCGATACTATCTATAATTTTTTTGTAATTATAATTAGGCTCTGTTATGCTTTCATCATTTATGTATTTTATGATTTCATTTATTTTATCTTTTGCATATTCTCCGATTAGCATTCCATTCATGTAGAATGAATCGGAAAAAAGTGTATGTATATTTGCTGCAAAAGTATTCGCATTATGATTTTGTTTGTCGTGAAAAACAGGTCTCCCATCTTCTGATTTTTCAACAAACAAAACATTGGGCTTAGGTAAATCAGACGTTAAAAAAGGAGTGTTTGACGTGATAATTAATTGAATCTTTTTGTCATGAAATAATGCGCTTAAAAATTGGATAGTATTTTTAAAAAACATCCTTTGCCATTCAGGATGGTAACCTACATCGCCTTCGTCAATCAAAATAATTAGATTGTTTTGTAATCGAATTGATTCCTCATGAAATAACGAATAAAACCTTGACATAAATGACAAATAAGACTGTTCGCCTGCGCTCAAAGAGTGCCATCTAAATTGAAGAAATGAAGTAATACCTTTAATTTCTATATATAAATACTGAAAGGATTTAAAATATTGATCAGCGTTTTCTCCTAAATTAAAAAAAGCTTCTGTTTCGCTCTTCACCATTATAATGTCTTTTTCAATCAACTCAGTTACTAGATTAATAAACTGAGGCACTATATAAGACAAATTATCTAATTTAGGAATTCCAACCATTAGCTCTTCATCATCTACTTTACTAAGAAAGTTAGCTCCTTTCATACTGGTAAAAAAACGAGTGATATAACTATCACGAGTATCTTCTTCTTTCAGATCAATTGTATGAAAATAAGGATTATTTACACTGTACTTTCGTTCGGTAATTAAAAAATTGATAAAGACGGCATAAAGTAAGTTACTTACAAAAGCACCTTTAACGCCTGTATCTCCAAGATTAAGAGAAATAGGATAAAGATCTTCCAAAAGCTTTTTAACATCTTCATCCTTCTCCACATTTGTTACAAAATAATCGTCCTCTTTTAAGTCTATATTTAAGCGTAATGATTTAGGTTTTTTAAATGGTAATTCCACCTCCATTTTAGTGATAAAGACAACTGCTTGCGAAACTTCTAACATATGTAGGAAATCCAAATCACTTGTTCTAGTCAATAAATCCTTCTTAATTACCAAAGGCTGATTCTCCTCCAATATTCTTTTTCGTTCTTTTAAAAGAAGTGATGAAGTCGATATATTTTGCAAACCACTAAAATTAATATAATCTTCATTAAATTCTAGAAGATAATTATAATAAATGAAGTCTACATAATCTATCCTAGACGAAAACCGTAGTTTATCAAATTTTTTTTCCTTAAAAGAAACGCTAGTTTCATATATTATTTTTAGGGGAATTGACTCTGGATAAGCAATATGATATTGCTCAGTACTTGTACCTTCAAAATCTGAATAGACAAACATATCATCCCGAACACCACCATTAAGACCTTTAGGTAGATTGTTTTTTATATATTTAAGTATACTTGATTTTCCTACTCCGTTTTTTCCAATAATTGCACTAACATTAGTAATGTTTTTTTCTTTGAAAAAATCAAGAATATAATCAGGATTATCCTTGATGGTTAATAAATAATCTTCGCCATTTTTATCTAAATGAATTAGAAATTTAGAGGATAAATTTACTCCCACTTCTTTAATTGAGTTGAATTCTTTGATCCAGATAAAATGTATTTGCATTAGTAATTAATTTCTTTATCGAATTGAATATTGGTTTTGAATTAGTTTGATTTCTAATAAATTATTGAGCTATATTTTAGCATTTACAATTATACTATTTTTAGCTAAAAAAAACAGCTAATATAAGATATTTCATAGTTTTAACTGCCACTCAAAGCCAAACAATTCCTCACACCGCCAATTTGTTATAGGACCTCTTTTTCTGAAACACCTTTGTCCCGAAAGCCCGCAAAGTGCGGGAAGACAATAAGAATCTAATGTGTTTCAATTATGGAAAAACAGAGAAAAAAAGTTTTGCTGACAGCTGTGGCTATGCTGTCAGGAATTGGTGCATTCGCACAGGGAAACGGTCAAGCGGGTATCAACGAAGCTACCCAAATGGTAACAAGTTATTTCGACCCCGCAACTCAATTAATCTACGCTATCGGTGCGGTCGTGGGACTAATCGGAGGCGTAAAGGTGTATAACAAATTCAGTAGCGGTGATCCTGATACAAGCAAAACAGCGGCTTCGTGGTTTGGTGCGTGTATCTTCTTGATCGTAGCCGCTACAATCCTGCGTTCATTCTTCCTTTAATCCCTTGCCTTATGAATTACAATATCAACAAAGGCATCGGAAGAACGGTGGAATTTAAAGGTCTCAAAGCACAGTACCTGTTCATCTTCGCTGGCGGTCTGCTCGGAACGCTCATCTTGGTAATGATACTGTATATGGCTGGCGTAAGTAATTACGTCTGCCTGTTCCTCGGTGCGGGTGGCGCTTCGCTCATCGTATGGCAGACCTTTTCACTGAATAGAAAATACGGTGAACACGGACTGATGAAAATAGGTGCAAGCAAAAGACACCCCCGCTACATCATTTGTCGCAAGTCTGTACACAGGTATTTAAAATTAACTCCTAAATCCAAAACCGTATGAGAAATGTAGCTAAGACAGCCACATTGGAAAACAAATTTCCTTTGCTGGCAGTAGAGAATAACTGCATTCTTTCTAAAGATGCGGACATTACCGCCTGTTTTGAGGTACAGTTGCCGGAACTGTTTACAGTAGCTTCTGCCGAGTACGAAGCCATTCATTCCGCTTGGCACAAGGCTATCAAGACCTTGCCCGACTTTACGGTAATACACAAGCAGGATTGGTATATCAAAGAAAACTATCAGCCTGATCTTTCGCAGGATGACCAAAGTTTTTTGTCAAAATCCTACCAGCGACATTTCAACGAACGACCATTCCTAAACCATTATTGCTATTTGTTCCTGACGAAAACCACCAAGAATAGAATGCGTATGCAAAGCAATTTTTCATCGCTTTGTAAAGGCAACCTTATTCCAAAGGAAATCAATAAGGAAACTATAAATCGGTTTATGGAAGCGGTAACACAGTTTGAACGTATCCTGAACGATAGTGGATTTGTAACACTTAGGCGTCTGACTGAAGATGATATCATCGGAACAGATGAAACGCAGGGATTATTGGAACAATACCTTACGCTGTCGAGAGAAGCAGGCACGCCTATGCAGGATATTGCCTTAAATGCTGAAGAAGTCCGTATTGGAAATAAAAGGCTGTCGTTACATACTTTGTCTGATACCGACGATTTGCCTGCAACTGTTTCGGCAGATACACGATTTGAAAAGCTGTCTACTGACCGTAGCGACTGCCGTTTATCGTTTGCTGCACCTGTAGGATTGTTGCTGAGCTGTAACCACATTTACAATCAGTACCTATTTCTGGATAACAGCGAAGACAACCTGCAAAAGTTTGAGAAGTCTGCTAGGAATATGCACTCGTTGGCTCGGTACAGCCGTGCCAACCAGATCAACAAAGAGTGGATAGAAAAGTATCTCAACGAAGCCCACAGTTTTGGACTTTCGTCTGTCCGGTCACATTTCAACATTATGGCGTGGTCGGAAGATCCTGCGGAACTCAAACAGTTGAAGAACGATTGCGGTAGTGCATTGGCACTGATGGAATGCAAACCGCGTCACAACACTACGGATGTAGCTACATTGTACTGGGCAGGAATGCCGGGCAATGCGGGGGATTTTCCTGCGGAAGAAAGTTTTTACACCTTCATTGAGCCAGCATTGTGCTTTTTTACAGAAGAAACCAATTATCACAATTCACCTTCGCCATTTGGTATCAAGATGGCTGACAGGCTTACCGGAAAACCGATCCATTTGGATATATCCGATCTGCCGATGAAACGTGGGATTATCACAAACCGGAACAAGTTTATACTTGGTCCGTCGGGTTCGGGGAAATCCTTTTTTACCAACCACATGGTAAGACAATATTATGAGCAAGGTGCTCATGTTTTGCTGGTAGATACGGGTAACTCTTATCAGGGTTTATGTGAATTGATTAAAGGCAAAACCAAAGGCGAAGACGGTGTTTACTTTACCTATACGGAAGATAACCCGATCGCCTTCAATCCTTTTTATACTGATGATGGCGTGTTCGACATCGAAAAGCGTGAGAGTGTCAAGACCTTGATACTGACACTCTGGAAACGTGATGATGAACCGCCAACCCGTTCTGAAGAGGTCGCATTATCAAATGCAGTAAGCGGTTATATCGAACGTATCAAACAGGATGATATTTTCCCATCGTTCAATGGTTTTTACGAATATGTAAAAGGAGATTACCGCAAGGTACTCGAAGAAAAACAGGTCAGGGAAAAAGACTTTGACATTGCCAATTTTTTGAACGTGCTCGAACCTTACTACAAAGGTGGTGAATATGACTACCTGCTCAATTCTGATAAGCAATTAGACCTTTTATCAAAACGCTTTATTGTGTTTGAAATTGATGCGATAAAGGATCACAAAATTTTATTTCCGATTGTGACCATCATCATTATGGAGGTGTTCATCAACAAGATGAGAAGGCTGAAAGGTATCCGAAAGCTCATCCTGATTGAAGAAGCCTGGAAGGCGATTGCGAAGGAAGGTATGGCAGAATATATCAAGTACCTTTTTAAGACTGTGCGTAAATTTTTCGGGGAAGCCATAGTCGTAACTCAAGAGGTCGATGATATTATCCAATCGCCTATTGTCAAGGAAAGTATCATCAATAATTCCGACTGCAAAATTCTATTAGACCAGCGCAAGTATATGAACAAATTCGATGACATACAGGCTATGTTGGGACTTACAGACAAGGAAAAAGGCCAGGTACTTTCCATCAATATGAACAATGATGCCAGCCGACTTTACAAGGAGGTTTGGATTGGCTTAGGTGGTACGCACTCGGCAGTCTATGCCACAGAAGTCAGTCTGGAGGAATACTTAGCCTATACCACTGAAGAAACCGAAAAGATGGAAGTTATGCAGCTTGCTGCTGAACTGGATGGCAATGTAGAACTCGCGATCAAACACATCGCTATGCAGCGGCGTGACAAATCAAATCAATAGTCATTAACAATTTAAAATTTCTGAACAATGAAATCGAAGATTCACGAACACAAAAATCAAATAAAGATGAATGTGAGTAAAAAAGTAATGTATGTGGTTTGTACGGCATTGATGCTCGCCGTAGCACCGTCCGCAAAAGCCCAATGGGTGGTTACCGATCCGACAAACCTGGCTTCGGGTATCCTGAACTCTGCAAACGAAATCGTGCAGACTTCTTCGACCGTCAGCAACGTGGTAAAAAACTTCAAGGAAGTAGAAAAAGTCTATAAGCAGGGAAAGGAATACTACGACAAGCTTCAGGCTGTCAACAATCTGGTAAAAGATGCCCGTAAAGTACAGCAGACTGTTTTGCTGGTTGGCAATGTGTCCGAAATGTATGTAACCAATTTCGGAAAAATGATGAACGATCCCAATTTCTCGCCACAGGAACTCACCGCCATTGGTAATGGCTATTCGGCTTTGCTTAATGAAAGTACCGAGTTGCTGAAAGAACTCAAACAGATTGTAAGCTCATCGAGCCTTTCACTCAATGACAAAGAACGCATGGACATTATTGACCGTGTGTACAAGGAAGTAAAAGATTACCACAGCCTTGTACGCTATTACACCAATAAAAATATATCGGTAAGCTACCTGAGAGCGAAAAAGAAAAACGACGCCAAGAGAGTGCTTGAACTATATGGAAATTCTAATCAAAAATATTGGTAGTAATGGAATGGAATAATCTTCACGAAGTCCTGCGGTCGCTATATGACGATATGATGCCACTTGCAGGCGATATGGCAGCAGTAGCCAAAGCGTTGGCTGGTTTGGGAGCATTGTTTTATGTGGCATTAAAGGTCTGGCAGGCTTTAAGCCGTGCCGAACCAATTGACGTATTTCCGCTCTTGCGTCCATTTGCATTGGGTATTTGCATTATGTTCTTTCCAACCATCGTCTTGGGAACCATAAATGCGGTATTAAGCCCTGTCGTTACGGGAACACACGCCATACTCGAAGACCAGGTACTTGATCTCAATAAGTTGCAACAGCAGAAAGACCAATTGGAATACGAAGCAATGGTGAGAAATCCTGAAACTGCCTATATGGTATCGGATAAAGAGTTTGACAAGAAATTAGATGAATTGGGTTGGTCGCCTTCCGACATCGGCACAATGGCAGGAATGTATATGGACAGGCAGGCCTATAATATTGAAAAGGCTATTAAGGACTGGTTCCGCAATCTGCTGGAAATCCTTTTTCAGGCGGCGGCACTCGTCATAGATACGATACGAACCTTTTTTCTGATCGTACTTTCCATACTTGGGCCAATAGCTTTTGCGATATCCGTATGGGATGGCTTTCAGTCCACGCTCACGCAATGGATTACCAGGTATGTCAGCGTATATCTGTGGCTTCCTGTTTCTGATCTATTCAGTTCCATGCTTGCAAGGATACAATCGCTCATACTCGAACGGGACATCGAAATGCTTGCCGACCCCACCTATATACCTGATACGAGCAATACGGTTTACATCATATTTATGATTATCGGTATCGTAGGATACTTCACTATCCCAACAGTTACAGGCTGGATCATTCAGGCAGGCGGTGCAGGAAACTTCACCCGCAATGTAAACCAGACAGCAATGAAATCTGGAAATATTGCAGGAGCTGGAGCCGGTTCGGCGGTAGGAAACATCGGTGGCAAATTAATGGGAAAATAAAACAATCAAATATTCAAGAAAATGGAATTTAAGACATTAAGAAATATCGAAAACAGTTTTCGCCAAATCAGGCTGTACGCCCTTGTATTTGCCGTACTCTGCATAAGTGTTGTAGGATATGCCGTATGGCAGTCCTACAGCTTTGCGGAGCAGCAACGCCAAAAGGTTTATGTCCTGGATAATGGAAAATCACTGATGCTGGCGCTGTCACAGGATGCGAGTATTAACCGCCCAGTTGAAGCCAGGGAACATATCAGGCGATTTCATGAGCTCTTCTTTACGCTGGCTCCTGATAAGGATGCTATTGAAAGCAATATGAAAAGGGCGTTCAATCTTGCCGACAAAAGTGCCTTTGATTATTACAAAGACCTTTCAGAAAAAGGTTACTACAACCGTATCATATCAGGTAATGTGCAGCAGCGTACCGAGGTGGACAGCGTGGTATGCAACTTTGATACCTATCCGTATGCGGTTCGAACCTATGCCAAACAGTTTATTATCCGTTCCAGCAATGTAACCAGACGTAATCTGATAACCTCGTGCTATCTGGTAAACTCAGTCCGTTCCGATAATAATCCGCAGGGCTTCAATATCGAAAAATTTGCAGTGATAGAGAATAAGGATATTGAAGTTATTGAACGCTAAAAAGATGAGATATGAAACAATCACTTGATGTAGAAACATTCGCAAAATCCCTGACCGACAAGGGATACGATGGCTATTTCCAAACTGAAGGAGGCTATGCAGATAAAATCAAAGACAGTATCAGCAAGTTTTTGGAGGCTTGCAATGATGGAACGGATAAACCGAATTTGCCCAATATTCTGATGCTTAAAACTTACCTGCAATGGAATGGCGAGGACAAGCCAAAAATTGAATGCAATATGTGGGTGAAGCATGAAGACGGTCTTTTCGATGTGCAGAAAATGAATATTGAGAGAAAAGACCAGTACGGGCAATTATTAAAGCAATCCAAATTGACAGATCTCTCCACCAGTTCGATTCCAACAAGAAAAGAAGCCATTGCACAAGTGCTGGATACACCCAAACAAGAGTTTTCTTCCCGAAAAAGAGGGTTTGGAATGCGATAATAAAAACCATTAAAGTATGAACAGTTTAAGAGCAAAAATGGACGGGTACTTTGAAAAGCTGGATGAAAAATGGCGGGCATTGCCCGTTGGCAGACAGCATAAATACACCCTGTACTTTTTCGTCGCCTACCTAATCCTTACCGCTGGGGTACTATTTAAAGTATGGTATGATGCAGGAAAACCAGATAACAATATGGTCATTGAACATATTGAAAACCCTGTCCTTAAAAAGAAAGAACGTCCTGCCGTATTGCAGGACACATTATCAACAATTTTAAAAAATAGGATTTATGAAAGAAAATGAGAACAAAAAGAGGGTTGTTCGGGTAACGGAAGGAAATCCGACAGAAACCAATGACGTATTGCAAGACAGTACGCAGAATAAGATGGATAAATTGAAAAAGCCATTGATATTTGGCTTGATGGGGATTGTTTTTCTTGGATGCATGTACCTCATCTTTAAACCATCAGAAGACAAGAAAGATATTGAGAACATTGGACTGAACGATGCGGTTCCGCAGGCTACCGAAGCCGGAATGCAGGCAGACAAGCAGAAAGCTTATGAACAGGAAATGCTGGAACAGAAGGATGCTGAAAAGCGAAATTCGTTGACCACGCTCTCTGATTACTGGAATACAGAGAGTGCAGAAAATCCAACAGATGAACCGATCGATGAGCAGGAAAATTACGATAGTAAAAAAACGAGCGGATATGGAAATCCGACAGTCAACAGTTATCGCAATGCACAATCTACATTAGGTTCTTTTTATCAGGACGATAATCGTGAAACGATGGAACTCCGCAAGCAACTTGACGAATTGAAAGAACAATTGGCAGACAAGGACGTACCCAAGCCAACAACCGTTGACGATCAGCTGGCATTGATGGAAAAATCGTATCAGATGGCGGCGAAATATCTTCCGACAGGTACAAATTCACCTGATGCATTGCCTTCAAATGACGCAACCGCAGCTTCAAAAGTCTCCACACAAAAAGAACGTTTTGTCTCGTTCACTTCAGCAAGAAAAAATACCGTATCAGCCTTATACCGTGAACCGTCAGACAGTGCCTTTTTAGCCGATTGGAGCCAGAATAAAAACCGTGGTTTCTATACCGCAGGTACTGTACAGCAGGTTACGCAACCTAAAAACAGTATCAAAGCATGTGTACACGATGCACAAACAGTAGTTGGTGAAACAGGCATTCGGTTACGCTTGCTTGAAGATGCGAAAACGCCCGGACGTACAATCCCAAAAGGGACTATTGTAACGGCTAATGCAAAATTTCAAAATGGCAGGTTGCAATTGAAAGTTACCTCCGTAGAACTGGAGGGTAACATCATTCCGGTAGATATAACCATTTATGATTTGGACGGACAGCAAGGCTTGTATGTTCCGTATTCTCCTGAAATGAACGCCCTTACCGAAATGGCAGGTAATATGAGCCAGCAATCAGGAACAAGCCTGATGCTTACACAAAATGCGGGACAACAGGTTGCTGCCGATTTGAGCCGTGGCGTAGTACAGGGCATTTCGGGCTATTTCGCCAAAAAGGTTCGCACGCCAAAAGTTACAATAAAGGCAGGACATCAGGTGTTCCTCGTTTCCAAACAATAATGTTGAATTCAAATAAATAGAAAAATGAAACCTGTTCCGTACAGCGGAACAAGCTTCATTACCATTAAAATTAAATAACAAAGACAATGAAAAATATTTTTAAATACTTTGGGGCAATTGCCCTGACCATCGGCTTAGCCGTAACCTCTTTTGCACAAGACAGTGCAAAATCAAAAAGTCCGCTTGAATTGGGTAAGATAGAGCCATACAAAATGGAAGTTACCTATGATAAAACTTCACATTTAATTTTCCCGACTGCCATACGTTATGTGGATTTGGGAAGCGAATATCTGATTGCTGGAAAAGCGGAAGATGCGGAAAACGTATTGCGTGTAAAGGCAACCGTTAGGGATTTTGAACCTGAAACAAACTTTTCCGTAATTACCAATGACGGACGTTTTTACAGTTTCAACGTGTATTACAGTTCCTATCCAGAGGCAATGAGCTATGACCTGCTCACAATGCAAAAAGCGGTAGATAAAGCCAACGGAAACGACGTGCTTTTCGAAGAATTGGGCAACAATTCTCCGTCATTGGCAGGGTTGCTTTTGGAAACCATTTACCAAAAAGACAAGCGCATTGTAAAGCACATTGGGGCTAAAAGCTTCGGCATTCAGTTTATTCTGAAAGGTATTTATATTCACAACGGAAAGTATTATTTCCACACAGAATTAAGGAACAAAACCAATGTGCCTTTCGAGATTGATTTTATCAATTTCAAGGTAGTGGATAAGAAAGTAGCCAAACGCACCGTAGTACAGGAACGTCCACTGACACCGCTAAGAACCTACAAACCCTTAGTGGATGGTATTAACGGAAAATCGACTGAACAAAACGTATTCCTGTTAGACCAATTTACAATTGCCGATGACAAGATACTGCTGATTGAGATTTTTGAGAAAAATGGTGGCAGGCAACAGACGCTCCAAATAGAAAATTCCGATCTGATCAAAGCCCGTTTGATTAACGATATGCACCTAAAATTTTAATAACCTTTTAAAGCAGATAATATGAAAAAGTATATCTATACCGTGGTGCTCATCTTTATGGCCATCACGGTTTCACAGGCGCAAAGAATGCTACCCAAACAGAAAGGATTGGAAGTAAGTACAGGCATTTTGTCCGATGACAAAATCGGCAACGATTATTATATCAATGTAGCAATGACCGTAAACGGCAAAAACGGTAATTATCAGCTTTGGGCGTTGGAATACACGCACCAATATCACGATTATAAAGGGTTTCGCATACCACAGGAAACTTATACTGCTGAGGGCGGTTACAGCTTCTTTTTGTTAGGCGACAGCCGTAAAAACATTACACTGAATGCCGGAATAACAGGCGTAGTCGGGTATGAAAGCATCAACCGTGGCGAAGCGATGTTATATGACGGTGCGAAAATAGTAAGCGAGGACCATTTCATTTATGGAGCTGGCGGTCGCCTCACATTTGAAACCTATCTGTCCGACCGTTTTGTACTTGTCCTCCAAGGGCGTACAAAGGTGCTGTGGGGTACAGATTTGCGACAGTTCCGACCATCGGCAGGTGTGGGATTAAGGTTTAACTTTTAAAACGTAAAAACGATGATAGAAATATTCAATAAATTCAGAATAGGATTACTGCCAATATATGTGCTACTGGCAATCCTGACAAGTTCGGTTACTTTGGTGTCCTGTAGCAAAGATGACGAACTGGAAATACAAAACGATTTCCCTTTTGAGGTTAATGTGATGCCAGTACCTAAAGATATCGCTAACGGACAGACGGTAGAGATACGCATTACAATACAACGTACAGGGAATTACAGTAACACGCAGTATTTCCTCCGCTATTTTCAGTTCGATGGACAAGGTACGTTACAGTATTACGATAATTCGCCGTACTTGCCTAATGACCTGTATCAATTGCCAGCGGAGCAGTTTCGTTTGTACTACACTTCAACGTCTGCGGTATCACAATCCTTTGATGTTTGGATATCTGACAGTTTTGGGAATGAAAAGAAATTGACCTTTCAGTTCAATAGTAGTGATTAGGTTACTACTTGTTAGTAAAGTAACGGCTTATCGAAAGGTAAGCCGTTTTGATTTACAGTATTTTGCATTAGAAAATTTTAAAGGGTCATCAATATTTTTTAAATTTATCATCATCATAAACTAAAACTAAAAGTTATGGTAGCATCATTAGTAATAGGCGTAATATTTTTGGTTTTAGGTTTAGGACTTCGTTACTGGATTAACCGCCGAAAGTTTTATAGGCGTGGTCCTATGGGAGCTGAAGGTTTCTCATCTTATGAAAGTTCTGTCTTTATCAAATTTATCGAAAGAGTGGGCAAATGGATTGCTTATGCAATGATCATTTTCGGGCTGTTATCTCTTTGGGTATACTCTCGTGAGAAAAAGGAGAACCAAATACAGGATGTAAAATCAGAGCAAATTAAACAACACAGATAATTATCTGAAAAATATATTTTAGCAAATCGGATTGCCTTTGGACAATCCGATTTTTTTATTGGTCTCAGATCGGGGTTTAAAACCCTGCAATTTATTGCAGTACTTTAGTAATACGAAAAAATCTAATCTTTGACTTTTAATAATATTTTTAAGTTAGTTTTTAAAATGGAGAGACTTTCAGTCTCTCGTCAAAGCAAACCTCTGCACTTTCGCAGAGTGGTTTAGTTTAAAAGATTACTAATCTGCCAAATACTTTCAAAATCGACCTTGAAACATATTCAAAAAAATAAATAAAGCAGACCATATAATTTCTAGCAATACAAAAAAAACAGTACTCGATGATAATTTATCCATCTCAATTAAATGCGTGAGGTGTATCAAAAGTAGTTTAGTATCTTTGTAGCAACATATAGAAAAATCTTAAAGTGTTTTTACTTTAAGTCCCACATTGAAAACTGGTAATTTTTAGACAACGGGACAATAAGGAAGAACGCTCATGCCATAGGCGTGGGCGCTCGCTTATTCGTTGTCGGGTATACCAGTACCTCAATGTGCGGTAAGTGTAGTTGCCTGCGCTTCTTTTTTGCAGGGCTACATCAACTTTTAAAAAGTATGATGATATGGAAACTGGTACCTCCCGACAAAAAATCGACCTAGCATTTATCAATGATAAAAGCCCAATTTTAGATATTATTTGCAATGACCTCATTGATTCAGGATTTGACGTGTTGTTTCGGACGGAAAATATTGAGGATGGGCTATCCAAATTATCCACTTTAAAAGCTTTTCCTAAAGCCTGTATTATAGATCTTGATTTTTACGACAAGAGCATACTGAAACAGCTACGGAAATTGAGATCAGAATATCCAAAAGTTAAACTTATTGCTCATAGTGATATCGACAATGAGAAGGTAGGAAAAGCTCTTTTGGATATGTGTTTTTCAAGTTTTTTACTTTTAGGTAGTAACACGATTGATTTTAAGAAAGCTATCAAAAAAGTTGTAGGAAGTTAATGGTTATATTTAGTCAATATCTAACCTTTCATGCATTTCATGCCATTCTTTTCCAAATTGTATACTTTCTAATGCCGCTTTTAGATTTTCTTCTGGTAAACAGGCAATACAGGTTGGATACTGAAATCCTTTGTAATGTTGCTTACATTGAGGGCATAGTTCCATTTTTTTGATATCAAAGTTAAAGGCACATTTTCTGCAGGCAGTTATTGCGTCTTTAAATGAAAGATATTTTATACAGTCATTTACATGGAGTAAAAAAGCTTCTTTTTCAATCTGTTCTGTATCCTGATTTTTTGCACGCTCTCTTTGTTGCCAATATCGGATATTAGATAGGTTATTCTTATTTTTCCATTTATCCTTTGAAACAAAACATTTGTCTTGAACTTCGTATGCATCTTCATTTTCATAAAAAATAGAAATGAGTTCATTCGCCGATCTAAAAATTGCTTCATCAAATTCGTGCTTACAATCTGCGCAACGATATTTTGGAGTTTTTCTCACCCTTAAGCTTGGATTTTTGTTATTACAATTTGGACACAGTGGAACGGCGTAATAATCATATTTTTTAAACACATAATCTGTAAAATCAGATTTACTTATTTGCTGATTGGTGTCTATATATTCTTTAGTATATCCTCTTGTAATTTCTCTTAAATAGTCCGAGTATTTTCTTGGATGAGATTGATGTTGTATTGTTAATGTTTCTGAGCTATTGCATATTTCACATTTATCTTTAAGAAATTCCAATCTTCTTTCTTTCCAATCTTTTGTATGCCAAGAGCGTTGTTCTTCTTTGGAGTCATTCCAATACAGTGCCTTTGCAAATTCTAATTGAATTTCACCATTTGCTAATTTGTCCCGCAGACCTATGAGTTCGTTATATGTTAGCATATATTTTTTCTAATTTTAATAGCACTATTTTGGTAAATACTTTTTTTGTAAATAATCTATTCTTTTACTATCTCTTTCACAATCTTTTTGAATGGTCATCGAGTGGCATCTGCTATAGGGCTTTTTACTGTTACAAAAACAATTTTGTGACATACTCCCTCCATAAACCAAAAATGAGTAGTAATAATTGTTTAAATTTTCATATCTGTAATATAAGGTTTCCATATATTTTGGAATTTCAATGTAGTCACCTTTTCTAAAAGCCGTATTAAAAATTTTACTCCTTAACGACGATATTATAATCCAATGATCAACTACCTCATTTTTCGTTTTATTAATTCTTACGTTGTCAATAAATTGTCCTTTATAATTCAATTCTTGTGGAATAAAAAAAGTAAAATCCAAATTTTGTGTACTTGGGGTAATATCTACTAGTTCATCATTAGGTGATTTCCAGACAGCATGTCTTTCTGCTTCCATTAAGAAATCTCCATTTAGGACAGACCAGCCATAAATAATTGTACCTCCGTCAGTTTTTACTTTTTGCTGTACGTTTAGAAAACAATTTCCTGGTTTAGCGTATTTTTCCACCTTAACAGATACAAATAATTCTTTATGATTGCTTCCAATTTTTTCAATAAGTTGTTCTGTATATATTTTTAAGCTATCATCAAACATATCTTAAGTGCTGTTAAATCAATTCTTCTTGTGTCACTATTCTTATTCCTTCACCAAATTTCTCTTTGATATCTATATCTGTTATCGTGTCCGGGAATGCCATTGCTAAAAGATGTCTTGGTCGAGATAAAGCCACATAGATTAATCTTTTAGTCTCGTCGGGAAAAACGTTGTCAATATTTGATATGTTTTCAAATATGATATTATCCTTATGCTTTCTTTCATTGAAAAAAACAAGAATTGAATCCAATGTTTGCCCCTTTACTTGATGTATTGTAGTTATAGGGATATTGAAAGCTGAAAAAGACTTTTTAAAATGTTGGCTCACGCTTTCTGAAAGAGTAGCTTTTTCTAAATATTTTGATTTTCTATTACGTAAATTAAAATCAATATCATAACTAAGTTCTAATTTGTTTTTTAAAAATTCCTGAGTTTCAACTGTCCAATCTTGAATTGTTTTACTAAATTCTGGTAATTCATCTAGAATAGTAATCATCAATGAGTTAAAATGAGGGTCTAAACTCTTTTCTTTCTCAACTTCTTTTAATGTGTGGTAATCTGTTGTATCGGAGTGAACGAGTGGAATACAGATTGCTCTAATTTCTTTTATTGCGTTTTTAATATCACCACTCGTATAAAGATTTTTAGCATAAATAATGCTTTTAGGCAAATCAATCCCCCAAGGCCTCTGTTCTGTTTTTTTTCCCAACAAGGAATCTTTTAATGAATTTCCTCGAACAACAATACAGCTACTGGCGTATTTTTTCAAAGCACAACGATCATCATAATGTTTGATAATCAATTGATGATTGTCGCTAGAATATTTATAAACTAAAATTGACTCTTCAAAATCTTCACAATCTACGCTGTTAATTTTTGTGTCAGCCGGTCGTCTTACTTTTGAGAAAACATCAATTATGCTTTGAGGCGAACGGCGATTATCCGTCATATCATATGATTGCCAAGTATGGTCGCTTTCATATTTCCTTAAAAATTCAGTCGGTTTTGCATCTCTCCACTCATATAAGCTTTGATATGGATCTCCAATCAATTCAATATTATTTAACCCCTGTTTTATTAATTCTTCAAATATGGCATGTTGCATTAATGAATTGTCCTGTGCCTCGTCAATTATGATAAATGGAAATCTTAAACTAAGCCATTCGCAAATTTTAGGATTATTTTTTAACAAGTGAAGAGCAATGAAAGCAGAATCTCCAGTAGATATAAGTCCTTTTCGAAATTGAGTATTCTTAATTAGTTTACAATAGTTTTCAAAGTTGGTTTTATCAACTTTTTCCGATGATGGTTGATTTCCATTAATAGAAAAAGTTCCATTTGGCTCAATTCTTATTTCACTTGGAGGATATAGATGGAAAACACTTCTATTATTTTTTGCTTTATATTCTGTGTTATTCAGAGGTCTTAATAATCCCTCAAGTGTTTTGCCATTCTTTACATATGTAGTCTTCCACATGTCATCCAAGATGGTTGTATGGTCTAGTATCTTTGGCCTATTAAAATCACGATTAAGCAAATTATAAAACGGAAGTGTTATATATTTATTTATAAAACTATCTATTGTCGATACATGGTTAGGAAATTGAAGTGATTTACCACTCAACTTTCTGTACGCTTCATTAATTTCGTCTTTTGCAGAGTTAGTAAATGATAAACAAGCAACTCCAGAATGACCTCCGATTTCTTTCGAAATCTCTAGATTTAATATCTTCTTTGCGATAGTTGTTGTTTTTCCACTACCAGGACAAGCATTTAAAATAACTTTCCCTCTAGCTTGTAAGTAAGCCAGTCTTTCCTCATTTTCAAAATACATTACAATCCGTTTTTTAAATGAGTTAGGGCATTCAGTATATATATCGGAACGATAAATGATGCTTTTGCATCTTCCAAGTTATCAAGTAAATGAATAGAAAAGTCTTGCGCGAATTCAGCTTTAGCAGGTAATACTTTCCATAAAAGAATTGCGACTTTTCTTCTTTCCTCATCTGACATCAGATCATTTGGAAACGTTGACATATATGTAACAATTTTATTGACTTTATCACTTTCTACTATATCAAGATATTTTACTAAAAAGTTGTCCTTAAAAATACTTCTGTCATGACTCACATTATGCAATGCTATTTCATATTCTAAGGTTTTAAATGACTCAAAAATCTTTATATTGTCGGCATTGTTTTTAACAGAATTCAAATTCTTGATTCTTGATACAGCACTACCTTTTTGGATAGAGTCATCTAATGAATCCAATACCGTTGTGTCACTTACCAAATTGTTGAAGCTATACTCAGTTTTTTTTGATTCTGTAAATCTGTCATCATCTGTAATGATAGAAATGGGCTTATTTATTCGCTTTGATATATTGGAGTGGTTGAAAAGATACAGAAAAGGATAAAATGAAGTTCCCTTTACGTTAACAATTTCTGTTCTGTAATCTTCAAGTTTATAGTCCTCCAAAAGAGTAAATGCTGAAATCAAGAGTTCTTCCGATATTCCTTCAATAAATAAAATTGATTTTGCGAATAGAAGCTGTGATTTGGTTACATCGATATACCTCTGAAGTTTCTTCATGCTATTTACAAAATCTGTATCTAACAATTCTCTACTTTTGGTAGTATCTTCGATTATTTTTTCAGATTCCCTATTTTGAAATTGTTCATCAAGTTTTGTTGCTTTTCCACAATCTAACAATATGAGATTTTTTAGAGGAACTTTCGAGGTTAAAGTTGGTGAGTGCGTAGTTATAAATAATTGACTATTTTCGGTAGCATTCGCATTATTTAAAAAGTTATAAAGACTTAGTTGCAATTGTGGATGAAGGTGAGATTCTGGTTCTTCAATCAATAATGCAAAATGTGGTAGACCATTATCTTTAATTTGTTCTTTTATATCACCTAGGACAACAGCAATATAAATTAGATTGTTTAAACCTAAACTGTTTTGCCACAAATGGAAACCCTCATCAACCAAGGTAGTTCTATCATGCGGAAGATAAGGTTTGATTGCGTTGACTATATACTCTGTTTTTGCTTCTTCAATTCTTACACCAATTTTATTGTCAATAACCTTTTTAAAAATACTCTCAAGATTAGTGTTAACACCATCCCGAGTATTTTTAACCTCATCACGATCTAATAATTGTGAATTTGCATCTTTTATAATTTGCTCTATTTGTGATTCAGAATTTTCTCTTTTCACAAATCGTCTTATAACTTTTCCTAAAATATTATTTCTGGTACTCAGTAAATCTTTAGTACTATCTCTTAATGCTCCTAAATAATAGTGTTGAAATAACTCAAACGTTTTATAATCGGCTTTTTGACCGTCGATATTTCCAGTATTGTAAGTGAAATGCGGATATTTTCCGTCCTTATCCTCGTAAGAAATTATGATTTTAGCATAATCTTCTTCAATCTTATTGGGATCGATTACCATATATTCATAAAAAGCCCCTTTTTGTGCAGTTGATAGTCCCTTAAAAATATATGTAATAGTTATTAGGGAAGACTTTTGAACGACTTTACTTCTGCCATTGTCTATAGATTTTTGATGAAAATCATCAAATGAAACGGAAAGTTCCCTAATCGGTTCGCCAATATTATATAATAACCTTATGGCATCAATGATTGCGGATTTACCGCATCCATTTTCACCAATAATTATGTTCAGTTTCGGATCGAATGCTGTTTCAATCACTTCGCTACCTTTATAATTTTCTATTCTGATATATGCTAAATGCATTTGTGTTAATTTGGTTTTATAATAAGACATTAGCTCGAGTCTAGTAATATCCCAATTAAATGAAAAAGTATTTTTAATTTAACTGAAACATATATAGAACTTTAAGGCATAGGCTAATTTAAATAAAAAACGTTAAAGAATAATGGAAGAAAAGGAAATTTAAGCGAGATTTAGAAGTTGCTAATAGCATCAAAAATCTAGTGCTAATTTAGCGACGTTCTTTTGCTTCTTTTCTTTGGTCGCAGATGTGGAAAGAAAAAAAGTTTGGTACGACAAAAAAAGGGATAAAGAATATCCCTGAAAGCTGATCGCAACCTATTTGAGAAAAATAGGGAAATGAAAGAATGAAATGGAAGATTTTTAGCAAAGTGGTTGCACCTTTAAATGCAAAAATGCGTTTCCGACCGTAGCAAGGAATTGCATTTTTGCCGCCCGATTTTGGCTATCAGGCGACTGGAATGGGTTGTGAACGGAAATCTTTCAGATTAAGGAAAAAGCCCCTGTTTTCGGTCAATCCATTGCGGAACAAGCCCCACAATAACGAACTTCCCATTTGAGCCAATGTAGAATTGATAAACAAATCCTGCTTTTCTAATGCTTCTGCCAAACTGCAAGTTGGCGTATCATCTTCCTGCTCGGACTGTTTCAGCAGTTCGCCAAATTCTTCTGTTACCATTGGCAGATTGGCAACGGTTTCAAATCGCTCTGAATTTGGTTGCTTAATATCGCCTATGGTAGATAACAAAACCTGTCCTGTATGCTGGCTGTTGCCATAATCCATCCAATATTTTGGTCTGTTGTGGTGATATTTTCCGTTATCCATTTCATTCAGTATTTCGGCAATACCAAACCTTGCCTGTACACTATCTACACAGGTAATAAAAATCGTAGCCTGTGCGTTTTCAAGTTTGCCTAAACTATCTTTTTCAAACTTCTGTGTTTCGGCTTTCCAATTCGTACCCGAAAAGCGGTTGGCTCGGTTGATTAGGGCAACGGATTTATATAACCCAACTTCGCATTCTGCAAATCGTTGTCTACCCAAATTTGCTTCGGTAATAACGTCATCATCCCAAAGGCGAACCAACAATCCTGTGTGTCCCAATGCAATCAAGCTGTGGTTCATTTCCATCAAGGCGGTCAGAACCTTTGAGCCTGTGCCACCTGCACCGATAAGGTTAACAGATATTGGATTGGTAGGGTTTATCAAACTATTGTCTGTAAAATGGACTTTTGTTTTTTGTGTGTTCATCACAATATATTTTTTAAGGTTACATTACTTTTCGTCAAAACTTCCATTGGAAAGAATTCGCCTGTGGCGATTAGATTTTCCCAAAGGCTTACGCAATTTCCTTTTATTGGATTGTAATCGTGCATTAGGTGACTGAAATAGCTGTTAAAGAAAAAACCTTCCCATTCACTTATAAATCCCTCCAATGAAGCGGTTTTCTTTATCCGTACATCTACCGTTCCCATACATACATTTCCATCCTCATACACATTGAAAAATGGAGCATTGTACAGTTTCGTTTTTTCAGTCGGTCTGCGGTCGCCTTTCAAAGCAAACACCGCTAAACCGTTGCGGTTAGCTATCCATAGCATAGGCGGTACACTTGCAATGCCTTTAGAGATGCCCAAACTTTCTGTAAAATGTAGTTCCCTTTGCATTGCTTTTGTAAACCACACCACCTTATTTGCATTAGGGTCAAAATGTAAAATATGGCTTCCAATAATGCCCTGGGGTTTCAATAAAGGGTCTTTATCCTCTTTTGCAGTATTCAATGCCTTTGCCAGTCGGTTGGCTTCCTGTATGGTCAAAGGATGGGCATTTATCGGCGTACCATTTTTGTCCATATCAAAATGTTCTACATACGTATCGTTGCCCTTTCCTGTGTTCTGATAAAATACCAAAGCCGATTTGGGATAGTATAGCGTTCCGAAATCCTGTGTTATATCTTTCATCGCTTCTGATTTAAAAATTGTTTAAAATGTAGGTCAGTTCGTCAATCATCGATAACAAACGGTTCTCAAATTCCAATGTATTAGCAATTATGTCGCTTCCGTCAAACCGTTTGATAATTATGGGTTCTTCCATCTGTCCGTATTCCTGCAATTCGTTATTAACCGACTGTACCAAATTATCCATCAGCCATCCTTTGCCATCGGCACAGAAAGAAATGTATTTCTGCATTGAAATGATGTTATCCATATCTTCTTCATTTGCTTCTCCGTTCGGTTTTGCATTGCGGAATATGCTTTCACTGGGGTACTTCTGATAAATGGCGTAGGCTTCCTGCGCCACTTTTAAGCAATCAATATCTATTTTATCCTTAACTTTAAAGCGGTCAATACGGTCTTTAAAATGCTTTAGGTTGGCATTATTGTATATTTTCTGTTCCATACGGTCGCCAATCCATTCGGCTTGTGCAAATTCACGGAGATTGTTTTCTGTATCTTCTCCGTAATCATCCTCTGTTACCCAATCCTTGTGCATTTCGTACATCCAGTACAGGTAACTGTTTTCCTGTCTATAATAGGGAATGTCGGCAAGGTGGTACAGGTAACTGCAAACCGACAAGAATAATTGGGCTATCTGTTTGCGCTTCGGGTTTTTAAGCCAACGGTAAAGCGGTATAACTGGTATGTAGTACAGGGTTGAACCTGTACTATACCTTTCCTCACTTGTGAAAAAGGTTTTCTTACTATCCTGTACCAATCGGATCTCTTCCCAATTCCTCACTTTCTGCTTTAGCTGTTCTTCGGCATCTTTTAAAGCCAATGCGATATTATAGGGATACCCTAAAAATTGCGATGGTTTAAGATTGATGTCGTAATGCTCTGCCAGTTTGGAAAGGGAAGTATAAAAATCCCTTTCCATTTTGGCATTTTCCCTGCAAGCTTGTACGATTTCTGTTTCTTTCAATCTTGGTAGGAAGGAAGTTCTTAGAAAATCATTGGCAACATAGCCACTGGTACGGACTGCTGTTTGTCCTTTTTGATTTCGTTTGCGTCCTTGGGTCTCTGCATCCAGTTTGCGAACTCGTTTAACTGGCGGTGCAATTGCCGTTGCTTGGCTTGTTGGGGCATTTTGAATGTGCCCGATATGGTATGTGGTTGCATAAGTCATTGTTTTACTGTTTAGGTTTAACCTTTTGTTCCCATAGCACTTTCAAAACGGTACTGTACGGTATCGTCCTTGATTTGTGGTGCTGATACTTTTGCGGTGGTCAGAATGGGGTATGTGTTGGAATAGAAATTCATTACCGCCTGTGCGCTCCATTTTGGTTCGGGGTCTGTCAGCTTGATTTCCTGCCCTTTGTCGTTCAATATAAAAACTCTCTGTAGTTGCGTTGCTAATAACATATTCTTTGATTTTTAGGTTAACACTATTCTTCCTCGTCCATGTCGGCTATCGGATAATCTTCTATAATTTCTTCCGCTTGTGGCGGTTCGGGTTTCGCTTCTTCCATCGCACCGAAAAGACTCGGTGTGGCGAACTTGTCAGACAAAGAAGTTTTGCGTTTGCGTATCTCGTCTGTTTTTTCCGGAAACTCCGTAATTTCGGGTACTTTCATCCACGCTTCACGGAATTTGCCCTCTTTCTCCAGTTCGTCAGCCTTTGCCATAGCGTCTTTGAATTTCTTGTCTTTGGCATCTTTTTCTTTCTTCTCCTTATCTGTTTTTTCTTTTTCCATAGCCGATTGCTTTTTGGCTTCATCCATCTGCTTTAAGAACTTTTCCATATCTACCATCAAACCTGAAACTTTTTGTACAGGGGTGGTTATCTGCTCAAAAAATCCCTCGTCAAATTCCTGTGGCGTAGCGTTAAATGTCAAAGGGGGAATAGCATTTTTTGCGTTATCTCCGCATTGTTCGTTGTTGAGCAGTACCGTTACGATTAGGTTGCTTTCTATTCCCTTTGAAATGTTCAGTTGCAATACTCCTGTAAAGTCCAACTGCTGTATCTGATTGAAAAAATTGGTATTCATCGTTCTAAAATTTTAATGTGTCGTTACTTGTTCTTTGATTGCTGTCAGTTTCTCGTACATATCCATCCAATAGATTTTTTGTCTTTTATCGAACTCTGAAAAACTTTTGTCCTCGTGCTTGTATTCAGTAAATCGCTTTGCTGTAATGATTGCTTCTTTAAGGTCATTCACTTCGATTGAGAAACCGTTTATATCCGTTACTTTCATAGTTATAATTATAAGACTACCACCGATTAAGGCGGTAGCCTGTGGTTATTTAATTAAGGTTTAGGATTTCCGAACCATCCAAAGCAAATGAGGTACACAATTCAAATGCTTTCTGCGATTTGAGTTGAGCCGTTCCGCCCAATACAATACTCTGTAGTTTAGCTTCGTCATTTTTATAATTTCTTACGTTCTGATAGTAGCCTGTAACAGCGTTATACGCTCCGAAAAGTGTGCCTTTGGTTGTTTCCATCTGCTGTGTATCGCTTACCATAGCGTATGCAAAAGCATCCTCAACGGTATTTTTGAACACGGTAGAAATTTCATCTTCAGCACCTTTTTTCAGTAAATCAAATGTTTCCTTGTTAGGACAAAGTGCCAACTGAATTAGCTTTTTTACTTCTCGGTCTGATATCTTTACTTTTGCCCACTCATTGAAAATACCTTCTAATTGGTTGCTTAATGTATTGGCAAGCCCCATAATCTTGTGGGCGTTTTCGATACGTTGTTTTGCTCCCGAAGTGTGTTTGATGCGTACTACATTGGTCATACTCTTTAATGAAGCGTTAAGAGTATTTTGACAGACTATTCTAACAGGTGTAAATGCGGCTGTTATACTTCCGCTACCATCGTGCGAAGTGGTTAAGAAAATGTACTTTTCGGTTACATCATCGCCATTACCTACACGGATATAGTCGGGCAATTTGGCTGTGATAAAAATGCGTTCTCCGTTGCCTAATGCTCCTGCGGTTTCATATAAAATTCCTTCGCCACCGCCTACAATGGCATCAAAGAAATTAAAGGCTTCACGGTTTTGTACGATATGGTAATCCTTACCAACTACACCCAATACGGCATTGTTATCGGTGCGTATGTTGGCGAAATAGTTAGGTACTTCAATTTCATTATCTTGTAAAACAATACCTTCGGCTATTTGAATAATGCCCGAACCCTTTGTAAATAAAGATGTTTTTACTACTTCATAATCTAAACCTGCGTGTCTAATAGCTTCCTCGCTTGTTGGATATTGCTCTACGATTTGCCCCAAACCGTGCCACGCTTTTTGTTGTACTGAAAAGAAACTATACTTTCCTGTAATCTCGTTGAAATTGATATTATGTGCCATAATGTTTGAAATTTTGATGTTAAAAAATGCTTGAAAACTTGTTATTAAAACGGGAGGTCGTCCTCTGTTCCCTGTTTTGTAGCCTTTTTGTTTTCGGCTTGTGCAGTAGTTTGTGCCGTTTCCGTTTTCCTGCTACCTCCGTGCAGTTTGATTTGTGAGGTATGGAAATTAAGTCCCGCTTTTGGCTCTCCGTCATTTCCTGTCCAAGTTCTTGTGCTTACCCTGCCTGATAATTCTACCAATGTTCCTTTTGTGAGCAGTTTGGCTACGTTTGGAGTAATCCAATAAGAACAGTCGAAATAGGTTGTCTGTTCAATTCGTTCGCCCTGCTTGTTACGATAGCTGTCGTTTGTTGCTACTGAAAAGTTTACTACTTGTTTTTCCTGTGACGTTGTGCGTACTTCAGCATCCCTTGTCAATCTTCCTGTAATGTTCATAATATTCGATTTTTAGTGATTATTTTTTGAAATTTTATTCGGCAATGAGAGGAGGTGCTGTTTTGTTTCATCAAATCCATTTTTAATATTTTACTTTTCATTGCTGACATTTTTTTTATTCGTCTAAAGAGCCGGAGTATGCCATGTTTCGTTTCAGGAGCATAAAAAGGTTAGTGTTTAGCAACAGCAAGGCTTTGACAAAAAATACAACCCGTATGGGTGGAGATTTTTTGTCAAATCTGTAGGACTTGGCCTTGCTGGTGCGTTAAGGGCACGGAAATACCTTTGCTGCTGAAATGAGACAAAAGCATACTGGTTATTGAATTTAAAAATGAAGGGGAAGTAATGAAAGACAAGAAATGAATGTAAGATCAGAACAACTATTCTAATAACTTTTACAACTTCATTTTTGCAATTTATTTATCGTTAAAATTATGGAATCACTCAATTTTAAAATTCTTCATGAGATTCTAATTAAGGATGATTTTGAAATAGGAATCCCTATAAATAGTTATGCAAAAGAAAATCAGTACAAGTAAGTTTGGTGGATTAAAATTTTATTCCTAAAATTGCATTATGCTTGTTGGCAAGCTTGCTCGTTCGTGCAAAGATTTCATCAGCCAATAGTTTAATAATGCTAACCTACCTGCTTATTATCCAAATAAAGATTACGAACGCAAAATATTCAGGGTAATTAAGTTGGTGCAAAAGGAATGTATTATGAAAACTATTGAGTACTTCAAACTTCAAGCAAAAAATCTTCACAAAGATTTTAAAACACAAAAACCTTATTTCGATTCTTCTTTAGGCGACAATCTCTTCGAATATGCGCCAAAATTTTTCGATGTTGATGCGCTGGTCACTGATTTCGACATCGATGAAAAACAGTTCACATTAATGAATGCGCAACATATCATTGCCAGACTGGCAGGATTTGAAAAATGGACTGTGCTACTAAAAGGAAATCCAGATACACTGGAATTATCAAAATTATTGTTCGATAATATGGATAAAATCAGTATTGAAGAATGGGATATTTATATCTCGGGCGAGCAACATGAGAAAGGTTTCTTATTTGATGAAGAGTTTAAACTTGACATTTTTAAAGCGGTTTTTGCTGATGTAGATGGGCACCAAAGTGGTGGTTACGATTATCGTCTAGCTAAAAGAGAAAAGCCATCAATTGAAAATCAAAAAATTAAACCTATGGAAAAGAAATCTACAATTAAAATTACTACTCTGCCATTGACAGGAATAGATCGTAAGGAATTTATTGAAACAGCAAACAGGAAATTCGAGGATGTACTGCAAACGATTGAACCTACACATCCTGAATTAATACGTCAATTATGGAATCCTGAACAATATATTGACGAAGTTTTAAAATCAGATATGTTACCTATCGATCGGGACTACGCACTATCTTTGATTGAGGCGTTCTTAGTCAACAATGTTATTGATCTGGCTGCCGAAACTGATCAGGAGGATTTTAGTCTCAATTAATTTATCCGAATTATTCTCTAATTAAAAAAGGCTGTCTTTTTAGGCAGCCTTTTTTATGTTTAAATTTTTTTAGTATGGATTTCATTTAATGAAATTATGTTCATTTGAACGAAATTTTCCCAGTAGTCTCTCGTTTTTTTTCATCGATGATTTTTGTATAAATCTGAGTTGTCTTTATATTTTTATGGCCCAACATTTTCGAAACTGTAAATATATCGGTTCCTGCAGCCATCTGCAATGTTGCGTACGTGTGTCTGAAGCAATGAAATGTAATATGTTTTTTTATTCCTGCATCATTGATCCATATAGGTACTAATCTGTCTACATCCCATTTTTTTAAGCCACAGAAAACTGTATTCTGTTCAGGATTTTTTTCTCCCAGAAATTCAAATGCTTCCTGTGATATTGGAAGTGTTACTGGTCTGTCTGTTTTCTGCTGTTTAAATCTTATATAGTGTCCTTCCTGTTTGCTGTACTGTACTTCTTCCCATGTAAGTTTGGATAGGTCGGAATAACGCACACCAGTTAACAGAGAAAATAGGCATATTCGTTTTACAATGTCTTTCTTACATGGCGTATTGTACAATCTTAGAGCTTCCTCCATAGTTAAAAAATTCCTTTGGGATTCCTGTTCCTTTATACCTTGTACAGCAGCATTGATATCATTCTGTAATAATCCTTTTTTGTAGGCTTTCTTAAGAGTAGCTTTGATTTTATTGAGGTAGGACAGGGCTGTGTTCTGTGCTAAAATTTTTCCCTTATTTCGTATAGATTTTACCTTTAATAGATAATCTCTAAAGTCCTCTATAATAGTGACATCAATATCGTGCATTTGTATATCTTTATTTCCTAAAAAATTTTCAAAGTGTGTTATTGCATATTTCCAGACTTCTGCATTGTTGCCATTTTTAGTTTCAGCTGTTTCTTTTATATATTTTATAAATGATTTTTCACCTACTTCTTTTAGACGAATCCTCTCAAGTTCAAATGGAGTATAAATTTGTTGTTTGTTGACCTCATTGAATCTGTTTGCAGTAATAAGCTCTGCTTTGTATAGGTTCTCAGAATTTACATTTTTTTCAATGCTGTTTTTTGGCTTTGGTTCCAGATATAAACCTAAGTATTCTCTACGGAAAAATTTCCCGGTTTTTGGGTTATAAACCGGCGGGAAAAAATCAAGGTAAAGGGTAACTCTACCACTTGGCAGCTTTCTCTTTCTTAAGGTTACATTAATATTTTTCATATTCCCGTAGTGTTAAAAATTATATCGATATCCTGCTTGGCGACATAGGTGAATTTTCCAATCGCATATTTAACAATGCCACGTCGCTGAATCAAGAAGTAAAGTGCACCAGAAGAAATTTTGAACTTCTGTTGAATTTCGGTTATTGTGTAGCAATTATCAAAGCCTGGAAATTGCTGTTTCGGTTTAAAAAGCAAATCCTCAACAGGTAATGCAAAAAAAGAATCAAGATCACATCTTCTAATAACTGTTCGTTTACCAAACTTTCCGATGTCCAGTTGTCCTCTGTTAACTAATCTGTAAATAGTACTTCTGCTTATACCAAATAGAAGACCTGCCTGTTTGATACTGAGAAAATCTTTCACCTTTACCGCTTCAAGGATTGGATTTTTGGCAATCTCAGTCTGTTTGTTGCTCTGATCGATTTTGGACTGCCTTGTTCTTGCTTTGTATGCCCTGCTGCTGCATTTTAACGAGCAGTACTGGGTCTTTGTTGTTTTTGCGATGAATTCGTTTTGACAGAATTCGCAAATTCGAGCAATCTTGATGTTTGTACTCATAGAAATGTTTCTTTATGTGTCCCATTGTATCTATGTGTGTCTCATTGTGTCATGATTTGTCCAAAAAAAAATCCAAATGTGGAAAAATATTTTCGTGGTACAATAATGGTACAAAAAGGAACAAACTATCTGTAAATAAAACTAAATAAACAGAAAGAAGAATCCCAGTTAAAATGCTGTTTTAAGACATTTTAACTGGGATTCTTTGTTTTAATTTGTGATGTTTTGTGAAACCTATTTTCCGATGCAGAAATTAACTTTTCTTATTTAATAAGGCTTAAGCAATGTCGAGGTACAAATAAGGTACAAATTTTAAAAAATATAATCTTACAAAAAACATCATTTGTCATGTGTCCGATAATTTGGAAAAATATATAGCTTTTCAGAGAACATTTTAATCTAGTAGTTGAAGCAAATATAAAGTAAATAGTCTTAAAATCATCAAAAACCATTTGAATTTTCTATGCAATTGAAGATTATTAAGCAAGATGATGGCACAGTTTTTTTATAAAAAATGGGAACATCCTGCAAAATGATAATCTAAAAAAATAATGGCATTATTTTCAGAAAAGATCAAATTTTGCTACTAAACCTAAGAAAAAAATCTCAATCTTGAGCGTTAATACCAAGCCTTAAAACGAAACAAAACAAAAGCAAATGCTATTTTTACGCTTCCAATTTTCCCCATTAAAAAACAAGTGGAAATACTCAGATCTGACATAAATAATAGCTTTAAATCTATTCCTCAATTGGCAAGACATTCTCTTGCGATAGATCCATATGCAGCAACTACTTAACCAGTACGCTTTTATATTTGTCTATATTTTTCAAAACGATCCCCGTTCCTCTTACTACTGCTCGCAGGGGATCTTCTGCAATATAGACCGGCAGGTCTGTTTTCTGGGAAATTCTTTTATCAAGACCCCGCAGCATCGCTCCTCCCCCTGCAAGATACAGTCCTGTGTTATAAATATCTGCTGCCAGCTCAGGAGGCGTCACTGAAAGCGTTACCATAATGGCATCTTCAATTCGCAGTATTGATTTGTCTAAAGCTCTTGCAATTTCTCTTGAAGTAATCTGCACCTCTTTGGGCTTTCCGGTAAGCAGATCCCTTCCGCGCACCATCATATCGGCTGGAGCATCTTCAAGCGCTTCAATTGCCGCCCCCACTTCTATTTTTATCTGTTCAGCGGTGGCTTCACCTATATAGAGATTATGATGCGTCCTCATATAATAGAGTATATCTCCGGTAAAAACATCTCCCGCAATTTTTATGGATTTATCGCAGATGATTCCTCCAAGCGCAATTACAGCAATTTCTGTTGTTCCTCCGCCGATATCCACAATGATGTTCCCTTTTGGCTGCATGACATCCAGCCCCATTCCTATAGCAGCAGCCATCGGCTCATGAATCAAGAAGACTTCTTTTCCGTTCATCCTTTCGCAGGACTCTCTTACGGCTCTCATTTCAACTTCCGTAATGCCGCTTGGAATGCAGACCACCATACGCAGTGCGGGCTTAAAAAGATTTTTCTTTATCTCAGGTATATTATTGATAAACCAGCTGATCATTTTTTCCGAAGCATCGAAATCCGCAATGACCCCATCCTTAAGCGGCCGAATAGTTTTAATATTCTCGTGGGTCTTGCCCTGCATTAAACTGGCTTCCTTACCAGCGGCAATGATTTTTCCGTTCCTAATATCTCTTGCCACTATTGAAGGACTGTCGACTACAATCTTTCCTCCGTGAATTATTAAAGTGTTGGCTGTTCCCAAATCCATAGCGATTTCCACTATCATAAAATCAAATAAACCCATAGTATCGTTTTATTAAAAAACGAAGCTACGGGAGTTTTATTCTCTTTTATCTTAAAACACAATGGTTCAATTTATCTATAAATCATATTCACAACAATATTAATATAATGATTTTCAGATTTTTAAAAAACAATAATTAATCTTTTACTTGAAATAATATTTTAACACAGTTGGCTTACCTACAAATGTAAAAGAGATTCGCTTTAACAAAAGGCGTAAAGAAATTTCCCTATTACAGGATATACTTGTAATATAGGAACGGAAGCGCGCAATCTTGAAATTGGAATGAAAAAAGCGCAAGCAGTTTCATATTATTTACAGAATAAAGGAATTGAATCTAATCACGTGCATTTATTTTCGAGAGGTGAAAGCGAATCTTTGGTTCCAAATACTCCAGCAGAAAATAGACCGCTAACAAAAAGAGTTACTCTTCCATTAGTTGACAGATAAATTCTGAAGCCTTTTTATAAAATAATTTTTCCGGTTCTCCAATGCAGACATATATGCACCTTCCATAAAAAAATGGGAATCAGAATGCTATTGTTCCGATTCTCTATTGGCCATTATCTTCTCGGCCCATCCAGGCCTTCCATCACTGTATCTGTCAGACTTGCCCACGCTTAAATGAGTATTGGGATACTGCCGTTTTCTAACCTGTGCATGACGGTGCATGACCAGATAATAAAAATCTCTTTTATGTTCCGGAAGCACTTCCAGCCCTCCCGAAACATGATTATACGGAAATTTTAAATGGATAAGAACCTTTGCCAGCTCCAGAGTGTCATTTTTTCCGATGCACCAGTACAGGAGATTGCCATGTTCCAATAATGTTTTCAATGCCTTATAGCCGCGTGATGTTATACGCAGCCCAGAAGATGCCAGCACATAGGCATCCACTTCCAGTTCTTGTTCCGCTGTCATGTTTTCTGCAATTTAAAACAGCAAAATTAGCTGCAAAACGGAACATAAAACAGCATCCGACTGTTCCAAATCCTAACATTAACATCGAATGCAGAATTATGCTGCTCCATCAGAATCCAATATATCAAAGGCCGCCTGGAATTAAAAACTAAACCCATAAAAAAGCAGGGAAAATCAATCCCTGCTTTTTAGCCGCTGCTCCACTTCCGAGCGCAGTTCTGAAATGGTCTTAACCCTTCCGGACTTTATCCATTCCAAAAGCTCTGACTTTATGAAGTACAGCTTCTTGCCCTGCTTATTGACTGGAATCTCATTTCGGCAAACTTTGGAATAAATGGTCGCCACAGAAAGATTAATCAGTTTTGAAGCCTCAATAACGGTCATCAGGCCAGGATCGGCCTCCGGAGTAATTTTTCCGCTTTTAATTTCCCTTACCATACGCTCAATATTCTCCACCCGCATGGCAAGGGTTCCCAATATGTCGGGCAGATCTTCAAAGGCAAATGGCTTCATAACAATTCAGTTTTAGATATTTCAAAATCATAAAAATAAATCCGGCTGCCCCTTGTTTTCTTAAACGAAGGCTCATACCGAAGATAGCCGTATTCATCCAGCTCGTGAAGGCATTTGTGATAGGTATGGGCCGAAGATATCTTGGCTGCCGGCGCCAGCTCCCTTCTAAACACTTCAACAGGGTTAATAAAACCCTTAACAGATCTGAACTGCAGCAGCGCCGCATAAATGGCAATGTGGGTGCTGCTGATCCGAAAGTCCTTTTCAATAGCGGAAAAGAAATCCGTTAAGGGTTTCAGGTTTTCATCAGCCATCACTATTTAAATTTAAATCGACTGCGATTTCCTTTTCTGCTTCTTCTCTTTCTGTCCCGGCTCCTCTCCGACTTCACTCTCACCGCCAGTTTTCTGTGATTTGGAGACGCTATGCTCTTGGGAGTCTTTCTGCTTTTCATCCCTGCCTACTCTGCCATTGATGCGCTGCATTGAAGCATCATACACTCTGATGGTCTTGAACTGGGGATTGGCTTCAACAAAACGTTTTCTTTCCTCTCCGTTTACCATGACAGTCACCGACTGGATATTCCCTTTTTTAAGCGAATTCATCAGGTCTTCCCTAAACTTCGGGGTCTCGAGCTCTTTTATCGAATGCTTCTCGAGAGCCGCCTCCAGATTATAGCCGTAATTCTGATGGTAGTGGTTCATCTTAAAGTTTCCGTTGCTCTCGGCATCCTTAAAGTCCAAAGAAATCCAAGAATTGTAAATCTCCCCATCTTTAGTGACCAGATCTTTATTTACCGATCTTCCTTCCAGCAGATTAAAAGCTTCCTTCATCGTAAAGTTATTGTCCTTTCCGATGTAGAAAATCTGCTCCAGCGCATGGGGAGCCCCTTCCTTGGACAGCATGGCCTTATAGGAGTTAAAGAAATAGAGATCGCTCTGGTCTGATCTTTTAAAGCTGAGCTCTGATTGGAGAACGCTTTTTCCAAACTCCGCTTCATGGGGAATCATAAATTCTTTCTCCCCCTTTTCCATCTGCTCTTTCAATACAGCGTTGAGGCTTTCCCCGAAACCCGTGTATTTGATCTGATTTTCTAAAAATTCTAAATTCTTCTGATTCATCGTATTTCCTTTTAAGTTATTTTCCAATGCGTTTTCCGTGCCTCTGAGAATCTGGGCAGATGAAGCAAGCTCTAGCGTTTGCTTGCCAGAAATGTCAATTGCGCCCCTTATGACTGTCTTTAAATCATTTATAAGCGAACCTATGGGCATGCTCTTAAAATAATCCGTGTCATGCTGCCCCACAAGACAGTGGTCCTCCGCCCCCATTGATGTTCTGAAAAACTCGATGGCATCGCTGTCAGCCGTCCGGTTCAAAGGATATGCTATATAGCGATAGCCGTAAGAGGCCATTTCTTGGGCAAGCCCCAGCAGCATTTCAGCATCTTCTAAATTTATTTCCATGCTATTTTTTTAAGTTTATAAACAGTATGGCTGGACTATGGGATCAGAGACACTCTGCCGGCCAGATCGCCTCCGATATTGATCTCCAAATGCCGTCCGCCGTTTTTTTCGATCATCTGAAGCGTGAGATACTTATTCTCTGGAATTGTAAATTTCTCCAGCGCATAGACTTTCATTATTGCAGACTGATAGGGAATCGTTGAAGAGATTGAAGTTGCGTACAGAGGCTGGATTTCTATTTCCTGCGATGCCGTGCGTTTTGGCTTTTTCCGGTCTCTAATAAAAAAACGGAACTGGTCAATATCGTAATTAATCATTGATCTGTTTTCAAAAGCCACCCGCAGATATAAAACATCCTCCTGAATAAAAATGCCGTTTACCTCAAGAATGATCTTATTCCTGCTTTTTTTAAAACCGCCGGCCTTTTTCTTTTTGGATAAGGCAAGCGAAGCGCACTGCTCTATTTTTTTCTGATTTTCGTTTTCTAAAGAAAACAGCACTTCCCTAGATGCGGCCACTGCATTGTCCGCTTTAATATTTAAGTCCGGGCAGCCTTCATCATAGTTCAGCACAAACAGATATAATCGGCCCTCAGAAGTTATCACAGTTAGATTGGTCTGGAAAAAGTGCCGCTTAGCCGCTTTTACCAGCAGTATATTCTCCACTCCTTTTGCTTTCTGAACCAGCACATCAGCGCTCCCTTTATCAATGCTCTTGATTGCATAAGGAAAAACAATGCTGGTCGTCTTGGAGAATCCGACCTGCAGATTCTTATACTGGTCTTCGTAAAAGGCGGTTTGCCTTACGTTAGACTGCGGATACGCTGACAAACAAACCAGCATCCAGCTGATTAAAAACAAATGCTTCACTCTTTTCATATTTTTTGTCTTTTAAGGTTTTACATTCTTTTGTTTTTCGTCATACAGCAAAACCTGATACCCTGCCTTCACCACCGCTTTTATGAGCTTTACTTTTTTGCCCATCAAACTTTTGGCCGCCTCGATTCCCATTCCCGCTGCCTGCGCTCCCCAAGAATCCGAAACGCCTGTAAGGCCTAGAGTCTGGATGGAACGGTCCGCGGATGCTTTGGCAACATCCCTATTAACCGCTCCGGGAATATAGATGCCTTCAATGCCATCCATATCATAAACGGCAAGCTCCACCGGAAATAGGGAATTGCTGTACTGGATGCTGGCGATCTTTACCTCGAGCCTTTCTCCTTTTAAAGCTGCGGTTCCGTACAGAAAAGCATTCTTCGGTATCACTGTTCCCTGCAGGAAAATATCATGCGACAGCCTTAATTTAACCACCGATCCATTCACAAGGGTCTGCGTCTGATGAATAACCGCTCCAATAGCATTCTGCATCGCTTCAGAAGGCTGTTCTTCGTCCAGAGAATAAAATGCATTTGTTTTTAATAAGCTCGGCGAATCGGCATTCCGCTCTAGTGAGCTTATGCTGTTCTCTTCCGTTTTTTTCAGTACGGAATATATTTTTCCTTTTTTACTGTCAGAGGACTGTTTAAGCCTTTCCTGCACACGCTTCGGATGCTGGATATCCAGAATATTCTCCAGCATGCCTCCAAGCTGCTGCAGCTCGGGATCAGCTTCAGCAGGAGCATTCAGGGCTGACATCAATCCTTCTAGCTTTTTAATATCCTCCGATTCTCCTTTGGACGAGCCGTAATTTTCAAACTCCCGCATGTCCTGACCGTAACTCGAAGCAGCAGGCTGGCTGATTGCTTTTTCGAGAGCCCTAAGCTTCTCATAAACTTTCTGTTCATTGCGGTCCTGAAAAGACTGCGAATGGAAAGCCGATCTGTTTTTTGGAAGAATTCGGGATTCAAAATCATCTGCGGAAAAAGAATTAGCCTTATCTTCAGAGGCTTTATCATCAAAATAATTAGGATCTTTCTTTATCTGTTCGCGCAGTTTTATTGAATCAGCTGCCGCCTGATCGTAATAGCTCATCTTGTCAAGTGCTGAGTCTTCTTTAAATTTAGGCAGAGGCAGATTAAAATTAAAACCCTTCTTTTGCCCATTCTCTGCTGTTTTAGCTTCCGCTTGTCCTCCTCCCAGGGAATAGAATAAGAATGTTAGAAATGGAAGCGTTATAAGAGGAAGCATTAAAAGCATCTTTCTCTTTTTAGACTCCTTTAGCGGTACTGTTTTCTCTTCCATAGTTTTATTTTTTAAGTTGATTGTCTTAATTGCAGAAGCTGTTGAAACTTCCGCTTCTTTATAAAATGATCTGTATAGATTATAGATCAGAATTCCTGATGTCAAAATCGTAAATAAGACCAATGCCCAGATTAGTTTTCTTTTTGATAGGCCATCCGTGAATTCCTTCATTTTTTCAGCCCATCTTTTCTGCGCCAGCAGATAAAACTTGTGATAAACCACAGGCTCAGTGCGTTTTTCAAATAAAGATTTCATATGAATTTCATTTTCTGGCTTCAGCTGATAAATCCCTGTTATCGATTGTATTAAACCGCTCAATAAGAAACCCGTGCGGATTGTTATCGCTTCTCGAAACGTTTCGAAGGGCACCTTCCGTCAGCAGGCTTCTTTTCAGAATGCTTGTAGTGCGGATAATGTTCTGTCTGGCATAACACCTGAAACGGTAGGGATATTCACGGATATCGATGCTCACACTGTCAATCTGGATGGTCTGGCTGATATTTCCCGATATAATGCCCGAATAAAAATTATTTTCCTTCAGGTCATCATGAATGCGTTTTGCACTGTCGTCTGCCAGATAAAGCGCTTTTGTAATGTTGGTTTTTATGACCTTATCATCGGGATCAAGCGTAAAGAAAAATCTGTGGAAGGTTTTCACATGGTCCCTTGCCTCCACAGCAATATTATCTTTTCTTTCCGAAGCATAAGCTTCCAAAGCTTTGCCGTTGGCCAGTATATAGACCTTATCCTGCATCAGTGCCACGGACTGATGGCTTGTGTAAAGCGCATAGCAGCAGATCGCCACACAGCCGGCAATCACCAGCATGGTGAATCCCCTCACATAGCGGAAAGCGGTATCGATGTTTTTCATTTTGGCAAACATGATTTATATTGTTTTTGAATTTTATCAGGAATTCCCTTTAAGCCTGTCGCGATTGTAATTTCCCTTCTCTTCAAAGTAGGGCGAGTTCGCTGCAGAAGAGGACATGCTCTGAGCCATCCTTCCTGCCGCATTCCCCATAGCATCCAGCGCCATCCCCGCTCCCTGTGATGCGCCTCCTGCCGCTAAAGATGCCGAGCTGCTGAACAGGCTGGTCACCTTCTGCCCCAAGGCTCCTCCACCCGCAGCATGCACGATATAGTTGGCTACCGATGGCACCGTGAAGTACCCGATAATGCCGATCACCATAAAGATCAGATAGGCGGTATCGGTCCTGCTGAAAAAAGTGTCTCCCGAGGACTGCACCTGAGACAGATCGAGTTTGAGCATGAGCTCCTGGATCTTGCCGATGATGCTTCCGAAAATATTGGCAACCGGAAGCCAGAGATAGATATTGATGTACCGCGCGAGCCAGACCGTGAGCGTATGCTGGAAACCGTCAAATACCGCTATTCCAAATACCAGCGGCCCTAAAATGGATAGCACCACCAGCTGGAAAGTCCGAAGGGTGTCGATGCATAAAGCCGCCGCTTCAAACAATACCCTCAAAATCTCGCTCAACCATTCCTTTACAGAATTTCTAAAGCTGTAAGAGGCTTTCTCCATAGCAAACTTTACATCGTTTCCTATGCCCGCCAGCATGCTCTCATCCGAAGGATCGGCTCCGTCATGCGTATATTTATACCATCTGTCCCGGTCTCCCGTTCCTGCCGCACCGACATACATCTTCCATGGATCTGTTTCTTTTATCGCTTTTTCCTTCTCTTTCAAAAGCACTGCAACCGCATTGTTGGAGCCTGTAACCATAGCGGCGGTGGCTGTTACAGTCGGTTTCATAACGCCATTGATAAGTGCCAGAACCGAGGGAAAAATCATAATGCAGAATCCTATTGCAAAGGGACGGAAGAGCGGATAAAAATCAATAGGCTCTGCACTGGCGATATGCCTCCAGACTCTTGAAGCAATGTACCATATCGATCCAAATCCTGCTATTCCCTGCCCTACTGCAATCAGATTAGAACACAAGGGCATCATTTCATCATAAAGCCGGTCTAAAACACCATGAAGGCTGCTCATATCATCACCAAGTCCCTGTGCCAAGATCGGCAACGGAAAGAGCAATACCATAAGAACCACAGACGCTGCTTTTTTATTCAAAAATATCGTCATTGTTTAGTCTTTAAATACGTGTAATGCTCTTGAAGCGTCAGCATCATTTTTCTCCTTCGCTCTCTGAAGAGCCAGCACATTGGATGATGCATTAAAATTTCTTATAAAAAGAAGCTTATCCTGCATCTGCTCATATATACCGTCAACGGCCTTTAGCCTATCGTCATCGGACATTCTCAGCTTATCAGCGGTTATGACCATCGTTAGCTCATCGAGATTTCGAAGGCTCTGGTTAAGCAGATTTCCGTAAACTTTCTCAAAATAATTCAGTTCGGGTCCGCTGAAATTCCCGCTTTTTATAAATCGGTTCATTCCGCTGCGGCTTTCCCTAACTATTGAAATCTGATAATCCACTATCTCTCCCACCCTTTTATACTTCTTTACCGCAGGACTTACCTGCATCAGCGCGTCCAGAAAGGTTTTATGAAGGCTGAAGTTTCCTTCAGTCATATCCTTAACCGTTTTGTATCCTCCGGAAAGCAGCTCATATCCCTTTTTCATGTCACTGAGAATTTTCTTGAACTGGGAAAGCTTTTCAATATTTAAAATCAGCTGCTGGATTTCTGCTGACTGCCCTCTTGAATGGCCAGGAATCAGAAAGATGCAGATAACTGCCATAAACATTAGTATCTTTTTCATCATCGCTTATTTTAAAATCCGTACAATTCATTTGCATCCTTATAATCCTTTCTATCTGCAGATTTTGAAATCGACAGCAGTCTGGCTTCACTGCTGAACGAAAGGCAGAAATTATAATCCTCCAGCATGGTTTTGTGCAGCAGATCAATGCGCTCAATCCTCTGGTCATCCTTTAGTGCCAGCTCTGCATCGGCTGTAACAGCAAGCAGCTCATCGAGAGTCTGGCTGCAGCTCTGAAGCAGCTTCCCAAAAGACCTCTCTATATAATCCAGCTCGCTTCCATGAAACAGATCAGCAGTCTGAAGCTCTGCCAGAGTCTTTCGGCAGAGTTTCATTATTTTAAGCTGCATGGAAATAATCTCAGCTGTTTTATAATAATTCCTGACCTTTGGATTGATCTTTAAAAGCGACGAAAAATAATCTCCATGCAGGCTGACTTCGCCTTTTCTCGCATCCCCGATAAAATTCAGTCCCTTTGGTGCCGCTGAATATCCTTTTTTTGCATAGTCTATATAAACCCGCAGCGCCGCTATCTGCAGCAAAAGTTCCTTTCTCTGCTTTGCCTGCCCAATCATACTATGGCTAAAAACACAGAATACTATTAGAATTGCAGTTATCTTTTTCATATTTTTTATTGGATTATGGAATTCCGTAAAATTGTTTCACTTGGTTTACATCTGCTTCTGTTTTGGCCCTCTGCAGGCTCAGCAGTATGTTCTGCCGGTTAAACATGGTAAGGTCATCGTAGTTTAGATCAATCTGATCGGCAGCCTTATTGATGATTTCAAGACGTTTGAGATCGCTCATTTGGGTGGTAAAAGAATCCAGAATCAAAAAAATCTGGTCGATATTCTTCACACTTTCCTCCAGTATTCCAGTGTAAACCCGATCCATATACTGGATTTCGCTGTCTTTAAAATGGGTATCCTGCTTGAAGAGATTCCAGGCTCTTTCATATTCCTGAACAAGCTGTGTCTGCTTTTTGGCAATTTCTTTTATCCTCTGATAGTGGGTGATAATTGACTTTACTTTTGCCAGCTCTTCATAGTAGCCTTTATAAAGATCTTTCTGTTTCTGGGTCCAGTCCGAGATCTCATCCAGCTTTAATTTGGATAGGACATTTTCCGCCTGCTTCTGTGCGTTCTGAAGCCAGATCGTCTTATTCTGCAGTCTCTGGATTCTAAGATCGATTGCTCTGATTACCTTCTTGGTGACTGCTTTTACAATTTCCAGTATCGGCAGCGCCATGGTTTTCTCGGCAGGTCTTGCCGATGTGCTTACCAAAAGCAGGCAGACCAGACTGATAATTAATTTCTTTTTCATTTTTCCTTTTCATTTGATTCCATTTTTCATATCCTGAGCCATTGCGGCTATTCCTTTCCTGATATCCCCGCCAAACTTCTTGGCATAGGCATTCATTTTCACTTTCTCGCTTTCCTCTGTCGTATAGGCTAAATATTCCTCCAGCGAAACTTCTGTTCGGTAGACTTTTGAGAGCATCCCTCCCAGAGAAATAAACACTTCTTTATATTTTCTGGCTGGATCATTGGCCTTATTTACGGACAGAACAAGTGCCTTTTCCTTCTCTGTAAGTCCCAGCAGCTCCTGAATCTGGCCAAACTTATTCTGATATTTGCTCTGGTCCAGCAGGATCTTGCAGTCGCTGTTGTTGATGATGGCCTGTTTTACCACAGGCGAGGAAATGATATCTTCAACCTCCTGGGTTACCACAATTGCTTCACCGAAAAACTTGCGAACAGTCTTAAAAAGATACTTTATGTACTCCGCAAAACCCTCCTTCATCAGCGCTTTCCATGCCTCTTCAATCAGGATCATTTTACGGATTCCCTTGAGTTTTCTCATCTTATTGATAAACACTTCCATTATAATGATCGTCACCACCGGAAAAAGAATCGGATGGTCTTTGATATTATCCAATTCAAAGACTATTAACCTTTCTTTTAAGAGATTGAGATTTTCTGTGGCATTGAGCAGGTAATCAAACTCCCCGCCTTTGTAATAGGGGCGCAGCACATAGAGAAAATTATCCGCATCAAAGTCTTTTTCTTTTACCTTATCGCTCTCCAGTATTGAAACAAAATCATCCTTCAAAAACTCATAAAAGCTGTTAAAGCAGGGAAAGACAGAAGGCTCAGCATCCAGCTTCTCATAATACAGCTGCAATGCATTGGAAAGCGCCACATACTCGCTTCTATTGAAGGTTTCATCGTCTTTTTTCCAGAGTGCCAAAAGCAGTGTTTTAATGCTCTCTTTTTTCTCCGTATCCAGACTGTCTCCCTCTGAAATGTAAAAGGGATTAAAGCGGATCGGGTTATTCTCGTCATAGGTGAAATAATAGCCTCCTACCATATCGCAGAGCCCTTTGTAGCTGTGCCCGACATCCACCAGCACGATATGCGTTCCCTGCTCGTAATAGCTTCTTACCATATGATTGGTAAAAAATGACTTGCCGCTGCCAGAAGGCCCCAAAATAAACTTATTGCGGTTGGTGCAGATTCCCATTTTAACTGGCTCATCGCTGATATCGACATGAACCGGCTTTCCTGTCAGCCTGTCGCCCAGCCTAATACCGCAGGGACTTAGCGAAGACTTATATCCCGTTTCCATATTCAGAAAACATACCGCCTGTTCCGTAAAAGTGTCAAAGGTGTCATTCATTGGAAAATCTGCGGCATTTCCAGGCATGCCTGCCCAATAAATCTGCGCGGCTCCAACCGTTTCCTGCTTGGCTGCCACATCCATCTGCGCCAGCGCCGAAGACACCTTGTTTTTAATGTCCTTCAGCTCCTCTTTAACAGCACTCCAGGCCAGCACATTAAAATGCGCCTTCACCGGAAGCCTCTGCTGGGATATGGCTTCATTGAGAAAGTCATTGGTCGCATCCCTTGCAATCATATTCTCCCTGCTGTAGGCCGACAGCGACTGCAGGCGGAGCCTTTTGCCCTCCAGCTTTTGGATGGTTTTCTTCGCGTCTTCAATGAACAGATACTGATTATAGATATGGCTGCACGATAAAAGCTGGCCAAGCGTCGATGCAAAACCAACGCTGAACTTGGTCTTATCAGTCGAATAGCGGTCATAATTGATCCGCGAGCCGCACAAAGCCGGCAGGTCTGCCGCATCGCCTAACGTAAATAACTGGCAGTGCTTGTCCCCGACCTGCAGTCCCTCATCAAACCTGATATCCGAAAAGACAAAGGAGTCACCCTGTTCGGCTAAAAAGCAGTACTTCTCCACCAGCCCGATGCTTCTGCTTCCGCTTGCAAGCGAATCATTCTGCAGACGGGTAAGGGAGACAAATCCGCTGTCTTCCATAATCCTCTTAAACTGGCCGCAGGCATCTATAAAATCCTGAAGCAGCTGCGGTTTTAGAGTTTCTTCCGGAACTATAGAACTCCTGAGCAGATTAGAAAATAATGAGGTTGAATTTCTTCTTCCCGCTGGTTTTTTGGTCAGCATAATGTAGCAGGAATGATCCAGAAAAGGCCTTTCATTAAAGAAACGCTCGCTGCTTCTGGTTAGAAAACTGCTGTCTTCACTTGAAAAATCAGCTTTATAAGCACTTTCTAAAAACCAGTCCTGTTTATGAAAAACACAGAACTTCGGCAGCACCTTGATCGCCTTTATCCATGATTGGTGGAAAGCCTCATACTCCTGATCTGACAGTGTAAAAATTTCAGGCAGTTCTGCTTTAAAAACTATTGTAACATCTCCCTGTTTGGACACTATGCAGTTGTGCTCCACTGCCATAATAGGCAGCATTTCTTCTATCCTCTTCTCCATCCCCCTTTCATTATCACAATTAACGTCTTACGACTATATCTTTACAAAAACCGCTCTGCTGTAAACTTTAATGCATTTTGGAAGCTGTCTGGAAGCAATGGCTTTCATCATGCCATGTTCGCCGTAAGTATTGCTCATCCTGTAGATATTAAAAACAAGCAGACCTCCACAGCATCCGATAAAACCCACACAGACCAGAGAAGGAATGCCGATGATATACATAATGGCAAACAGGATCATAAGCGCTACCACTCCGCCGCCTAAATACCAGATATACTGCGCCTTCAATCCCTTGAATTCAATGCTTTGATTAATACCCTTATTGATGCTGTAAACGCTGTTTGCCATCAGACTCCGAAAAAGGATTTAATGACCGTTGCCACCACCACCAGAAATACGCAGCTGCCAAACCAGGCTGCGGCCACTTTCCCCGTATCGGGATCTCCGGCATTCCATTTCTGATAGACTTTAACTGCTCCTATCAGCCCCAGTATGGCTCCTACGGCGTACATCAGTTCGGTGCCCGCATCAAAATAGCTGCGCACCTTCTGATTGGCTTCGTTGATACCCGCCACTCCGTCTTGGCTGTACGCTACGGCGCTGAAAAACAGCAGCACCAATAGCGAGCCATTCAATCTCTTCACCCTTCTCCAAAACGATTTCAATTTCCAATTCCATCTTTTCATCACCTATCATTTAAATTAAACCATCACTTGAAATAAAAGCAGAGAAATGCCGCTGTTACAGCCTCTATTTCCTTGTCACAAACTGCCATACCGCACTAGAGCGAACAGGGGAAATTTCTCTGCCTATTTTTTACTGCTGCTCTTCCCACAGACTGTCCATCTCCGAACTGCTCAAAACAAATTCGGGGTATTTTGCACTTTCTGCAATCGCAAGCGAATTGATTTTTTCGCGAAGACCGGACTGTTTTACGAAGGGATATTCAGAAAGGATGAACCGCAGATAATTTTCAAATTCCGTTTTTGAAATGCCTCGAGCATCACTTTCGGTAAATGCTCCTAAAATCTTATCATATAATTCTTCAGCATCTTCAAGCGTGCTGAAAGATTCTTTGTATTCCGAAAATGTGCCAGCTCTTCCAGCTTGCTTTTCAGCAGAAGATCTGAACAGAAAACCGCCTTTGAAAATAGACTTAGGATTCTTAGAATAATAACGGAATATCAGAAATCCATACCAAAAGAAAAGAAAAACAATAACTGCGGTCATATAAACGCCCCATGAAACATCTGCAAGCATAACTGTTCTATTTAATCATTAAACATCTGTCCAAAAATCAGAATAAGCATTCTGATTTTATTGCCAGACAAAGGAACAATTAGATAAGACCTGCTACAAGTACAACTTTTTGCTGTACCCTTCTGTACCCGTTAATGATTTATTGAGAATCTTAATTTTTATTATTTACCTGATCCAGAAAATAAGCCCCCCTGCCTATTTCAAGTTCTCTAAAAAATCTAAAAAAAAAGATGAGCATTGCTGCTCATCCTTAAAATTGCTCTCTACTAAATATTTATATAAAGCCTTTTTCCTTAAAATAATTTTCCATTTTTTTTAAAAAATTTTCCAAATCAAAGTTTTTAATTTTAGTTTATCATAGATAAAATTTACTCTATTTTAAATCCCGCACAAAACGCACAGAAAAAAACTTTGACTGATAAGCGTGCGACATTTCGACTGTGCCTTTTGCCCTATTGACTATCAGAAATTTTGTTGAGGGATGCTTCTTGCCTCCCAAATCTTTTATTTCCGGTCCTGGAGTAGCAGTCCAAAATGCCGCTAAGCTGTCAAATCCCAATGCATATTTATCGATATCAACAATGCCGGCAAATACGATCTTAAATCCTGACTTTCCTCCAACTAAAGCTTCGTAGGGATTAGCATACATTTTGAGAAGTTTTGCATAATCGTCTTCCGTGGGGATTCTCCAGCCATTGGGAGGGCTGACATAATTAGACTTGTATAAGCGTCCGTATGAAGAAATATTTGCAGGTTTTTTATTTGGCGCATTATTGCCCAGAATGTCTCTCGAATAGTTTTCAGCGAACCATTCAAGATTTCCTATCTTGACAGTTTTATATTCTTTCTGATCGGCAGGATCCTTGAAAATTCCCGGAATGCCTACCGACACATCCGATGGAGCAAGCTGCGGCTTTAATAAAGTCTGTTCATTCTCAGGAGTATGCAATTGGCCTTCCCAGCGCATCGCACCATCTTTCGTTTCCACTAGAATCATATGCTGGCCTGGAAAAATCGTGAATCTTTTAAACTGATTTGCAGCCACTTCACCCAAAAGCTCTCCGTCAACTGTTATGTTGGCATCGTACTCGCATAAAACCATTAAATAAGCTTCCGCTGCAATGGCTGATGTTAATTCGCGCGCATACGGAATATTATTATCTGTTGGACGCGGGCTCCCTAAAGCCGCGGCATTATAATGAACTGATAGCAGGAAAACAGCTGGCAGAACAGAAGAGGTGAATATTGAATAGTTCATAGTTTTCAGTAAGTGTTTTTTTTACAAAAGTTAAACAGTCTGCTAGTTATATTTCTATAATAAATCAATGCAAAATCTCAATATAGGGCATGGAAACCAAGCCAACTTAATCAATTTAAAAAAAACAGCCTTACATTTCATCTTCGATTAAACAACTGTTAATTTTTTCGATATAAATTTATTAAAAAACATTTATAAAGCAATAATTGCTTTAAAACTATTCCATTCCATCTATTTAGATTTTACTACTTTAATAAGTTTTGCATTTCTTCTGTCTGCTCTTGCATTCTGAAGCGAAAGCACCGCCCATACAGCCGCAGGAATCCATCCGATCAGCGTGATCTGCAGTATAAGGCATAAAAGAGCAGTCAGAAGCTTTCCCCTGAGAAGAAAGGACAACGAAGGAAAGAATATGGCAAGTAAGGTCATCATAGCTTTTTGGTTTTAATGATACAGATAAAAGAAAAAGAATTTAAATCTCAAAATCATTAGACACAACTCCACGCATTTTGTTTCAGAAGAATAACAGATAATGCAGTTAAAAATTCAATACGACCGGATCTTCTTAATCATCTTCTCCAAAGTCAGTATGGCAATATTCTTGTCATTCTCCTCTGCATTATAGGATTTGCTGCGCACAGACTGGTACGACAGATCCCTTTTAAAAGCTGTGGACAGATGGGGCACTATCCTCTGAAAGACAAGGCTCATGGATCTGGACTTCACCACACGCGCCTCATCGGCAGCGCGAAGGATAATTCCGATCTGGTCTGCAGAAAGATCACACTCCACCTTATTTTCCACCTTATCCGCCACGGCAGATTCTCTGCCTCCCGAAACTGCCGCAAGCTCGCTCTGCAGATACTCAAGCTCATGCCTGAACCAGTTTCCCATAACCGTTTTAAGATGATGCTGGCCTGCATTAAAAAACAGCTTTTCATTGGAATGGATCTGGCTGAACTCTTTAAAGCATAAGTGAAGCAGACTTAGCTTTTGGGAAAGCGGCTCCTGCATCTGCACCTTTGCTTCAATCCGTTTTATCAGCAGACTGATATAGGAATAGCTGTTAAAGTTCAGCTCTATGAGCTTATGGTCCAGCATCGAGAATAAAGATTGCCCATCCGAATCATCCGAATCATCCGAATCATCCGAATTATCAGAATAATCCATCTCTTCCAAATCCTTAACTACGGTTCTTTCATACAGCAGCTGCCGGTAGGTTACCCTGCTCCTGCCCTGCACCGAAATGCAGCCGGCCAGCTCACCCAATACAGCACTTAAAACCTGTCTCACCTCTTCCCTGCCGACTATACGCTTCTTAATTTTCTTCATTTTGAGCTGCAGTTCCTTTGCTGATACGAGCAGATAGGTAACCGGAACCCTTTCATCCAGACTTAAGTAAACTGAAAACCGCTTCTCCAAAAATGACAGCAGACCGTCCAGACAGCTTATCACAGCTTCTGCAGTTCCCTGCAAAAGTGCTGACTGAAAGACGCTGCTCTTCTGGCTGTCCATCATGGTGTCCAATAGGTAAATCAGAATGGAATGGTACTTTCTGACCTGCAGACGGATCTGCCTCTTTCGTCTCAGAGCAAATATTTCATTCTTGATCCTTACCTGTATGCGGCCCGATTCTTTTAAAACCTGTTCTGAAATAAGGGCGAGCTCAGCTTCTGACAATAGACTTAAATCTGCATGATTGGGATTCAGATGTTCCAGTATCAGCCTATCAAGCCATTCCAAAGGATAATTATTCTTCATCATTTTCATGTTTTTAAATTACAGCCATTAGCAGATGCTAACGGCTTTTAAATCTCTTGACAGCATTTGAACGGTATTCCAAAGGGGAAAGTGAGGTTGATTTTTTAAAATAGGTGCTGAATGAAGAAATGGAATCAAATTCCAGCTCTTCCGCTATTTCAGCAATTGTAAGCTTAGACTCTTTAAGCATGATCAGTGCATCGGCTATAAGGACCTCTGTTATTATTTTCTTTACCGTTTTTCCCGTCACCTCTTTCACTATCCTATTTAAATGCGTAGAAGTGATAAATAATGCTCCTGCATAGAACTTTACATTATGGCAGCTCCGTCTGTGAATCGACAAGACAGTAAAAAAACGCATCACCAGCGCCTGATTACGTCTGACCGGAAATAGCGCCCTAAAATTCTCGTCACTGTGAATAGCGAGAAGCTCGTACAGAAAAATATCAAAGCCAAGACGCCTGAGCGCACCGCTAAAATTTTCAGTCTGTTTATTCTTAATGATGTTATGAATTAATTTATAGGACAGCGATAGCACTGCATAATCTCCTGTTTCCAGACTTGTCTTGAGAGGATGATTCCATGTGAAAAAATAAAACCAATGCGGCGCCTCGCCCTGGTAAATATTTTTCAGTGATGAGACTGAGGGAAAAGAGAGAAGATAAAACTGGAATCCTTCCCCAATTTCAATCACTTTACACAATAATTTTTTCGATATAAGCAGCAGATCATTTTTACGCAATTCATACATGGCGCCACAAAACTGAACAGTCAGAGAACCATTTTTAATCAGAAGGATGGAACAGTTCTCTGTTTCAAAAACAGCCTGTCTAGAATTTTTAAATTCATATTTCTTAATGATATGAACTGCCAGCTCCTCACCGCACTCTTCAAGCTTTCTTTTTAATAGATCCTGCAGCATAAAAATATAACTCGAGATTTCAGACTGAATCAGATCAGACTGCTTAAATAGGCAATTATTAAAACAATCGCTAGGTTATCATCCCCAAAAGAAGCGTTCATGGATCTGCTTCCCGCAGAATGGTCCCAGTCTCTGTCTTTGCGCTCTTCTTCAGAATAGAGCGAATATCTTGAGATCGAAGAAACAGTCAGAAGAGTGTCTTTTTCCTCCTGCATAATGGCTGTGCTGATGATGAGCCCCTGCTCGTAGTCGGCCACAAATGCATAGAGTATGCTGAACTCCTCGTGCCTTTTTGAAAGCAGGCTTTCCAAAAAAGAGATCAAGCTATTCTTTGACTCCACCGTAAGGCCGCTCTGCTCCACAATAGCTATCATCATATTGTCTGGATCTGCCATAATGGATTCCACCAGCTGATCTGTGAATGGAATTATTCCTTTACTGAAGGGGTTGGATTTGGAAATGCTGCCTGAAATAAACTGAAGCTGTCCAGCCATCTGGGCAGATGATTTTGGCATGCCATTATTCTTCTGGTATAAGCATAAATCTTCATAGAACTTTTTTCCTTTATAATCCATGGGATTGAGCGCATTATAACGAAGACGCATTTCTGAATCTGAAATTAGAGAATCTGAAGAGCTTTCAATGATTTGGGATTCCTGCGAACAGGAAAAGATAAAAAAAGACAGGACTGCGAATAATAGATAATTTTTCATGGTTTTAGGTTTATTGCATTACCGAGAATTGCTTCTCAGTCCATTTCACCCGGGTCAGCAGAACTTTTATCAGGCACCTTGCCTCACATTTTGCTTTTGAATTCGAAACAAAGCTATGCGCTCCAAGAAACACCCGCAACACAACTCCAGTGGCATTTCGGAAAATCCGCTATGGATTTTCCGATAATCCACACATAACTTTAACACTATTTTTCCTTTGTTTACAGCAGTTTGCGCTATATTTGGCTATACATTCGCCTTAATCACCCATCTTTTTCCGCACCTCTTCCCTGCCCGATCCAATTGCTAACTTAAACCTGCTTCTATGCGAAATGCTGTTCTCATCTGTCTGCTTATTTCATTTCTCAGCCATGAAATCTCTGCGCAGAAAAAAAGCTTCAAAGTTCCAGATTCTCTAAAAAACAAAAGTTTCGACTACCTCGATGATAGAATCTATAAACTCAGAAAAGATACAGCCGCCGCTTCCATATATCTTTACGCCTACCTTCACAAAGCCAGAAAGCAGAACAGCTTCAAAGAGACCGTCAACGCCTATAAGAATTTTATGCATCAGGCTCCCCCCGAGCTAAAGCTCGCCTACGCTGACAGCATGATCTATGAGGCGCAAAGGTCAAAAAACGATGTTTTGATCGGCTCTGCCTATCTATCAAAGGGAATACTGCATTATAGAAATAAAAAACTAGGTGAAGCCCTCGACAACTATCTTGCCGCCAGCAGCTACATATCCAGAACAGATGACAAGTATCTTACCTATAAGGCTAAATACCATATTGCGCTTGTAAAATTCTACATCGGCTATTATGATGAAGCGGCAGCGCTGTTCCAAGAGTGCATTGCCAACTTTAAAGACCATCCGAGACCCTATTTAAATTCGCTCCACTGTCTTGGCATCACCTACAACAGATCAGGCAATTACGGCATGTGCTCCCAGACCAACGCGCTTGGCCTCGCAGAGTGCGAGAGATTGGATATCCCCGAAATGAAACCATATTTCATCCATTCGGAAGGCATCAACAGCTTCTTTCTGAAAAACTACCGCAAGGCCGCTGCCGAGATCCAATCCAGCCTTCCCGGAATCCAGTCCTATGATGATTTTGCCAATATATCCATCGGAAACTTTTATATAGGCAAAAGCCATGTGGCCCTTGATGAAATGGAAAAAGCGCTTCCCCATTTCATTAAAGTGGATGAGATCTTTAACCTGCACAATTACCTCAGAGCCGATCTCAGGGAAGTCTATGAAATACTGATAAAATATTACAAAGGCAGAAATGATCTTGAAAAGCAGCTCTATTACATTGACCAGCTCCTCAAAGCAGATAAACTTCTTTATGAAACCAATAAGTACCTCATCAGCAAAATCCATAAAGAGTATGATACTGCAGACCTGATAAACCAGAAGAAGCAGATCAGCGAAGAACTACTAAGGGAAAGGCAGAACCGCGCCATATTGATAGCGGCGCTTATTGCGCTTCTTGCCTTTACGCTATTTCTTCTATACCGGCATTATAAGAACCGCACCATCTATAAAAAGAACTTTGATCTGCACATGAAGACTTTTAATACGGATTCTAAAAATAAGGCAAAAATCAAAACTGACCGGCTGCCCATATTAGGCATCAACAGCGATACTGCAGCTGAAATCCTAAAACTGCTGGACAAATTTGAAAATGACAAAAAATTCTTGGTGAAAGACTGGAATCAGGGAACCCTGGCCGCATACCTCAACACCAATGTAAGATACATTGCAGGCATTATAAGCCATTACAGAGACAAGGGATTTAATGAATATATAAACGAGCTTCGGATTGAGTATATCATCTCGCTGCTTCATAAAGATTCCAAATACAGAAAATACAGCAACAATGCCCTAGCGGAAGAAGCCGGATTCAGCACCACCCAGCGTTTTTCATTTGCCTTTAAAGCCAAAACCGGAATGCCTGTAAACTATTTTATCGAACAGCTCACCAAGTAAAATAATTACAAGAATTACTTCTTTTCATTTTAATTAAACTGCTACATTTGCCGTGTAATTAAAAAAATGCAGAAAATGAAAGACCTAATCGCAAAAATCAGTGCCGAGATTGACACCTTCAAAGCAGAATCAGAATCATTAGCTGAGAAAGGCGTTAAAGCTGCCGGAGCAAGAGCACGCAAATCATCTTTAGAGATTGAAAAACTTTTAAAAGAATTCAGAAAAGTTTCTATTGAAGAATCAAAGAAATAATCTATTTGATCTTACTTTATTTAAAAAGCCCTTCAGTTTGAAGGGCTTTTTTATGTACTAATCATCGCTTAAATCAAAGTCGAAATCAAACAATTCTTTAGGTGGAATATCAAGTCCTTTAGCTATAGATATTATAGTTCCCATCGAAGCTCCATGCTCACCTTTCAAAACGCGGTAAACCTGCTTTGGTTCAATTTTTCCAACCGACGCTACCGTCATCACATCTTTATCATGCAATTCCAATAATTTCTTTAGATTCTTCCCAAAAACTACAAAATATTTTTCTCTAATTTCCTTCATGAAGTGAAATTGAAACAATTACAAGGAAAAAAATTGTCAAATTTGACAATTGTGTGATTTTTTTTACTATATTTGATGCATATTAAAATTTAAAGAATCTATAATAGATTTTTTATTAAATTTGCGACTCTTCAATAAAAAATATTTTGAAGCATTCGCTTTGAATCTCGAACAGAAAACTGGCGTTTTTAAAACCACGAGAGGATAAGTAAGATGCTCACGTCTTTGCGGCGTGGGCTCACTTATTGTGGTTGGTGCCGCCAGTACCTCTGTTCGATAAGCTGAGTTCCACGCCTTTTTTAAACAGGAAACTCTCTGTAAATTCTTAGCCAATCCTTCTTCCTTTTTTAAGTTTCGCAACATGCCTAACTTTAAAATATATTCTGCCTATGCATTAATTGTCCATTCTTGTTATATAAAAAGCTTTAGCCTTATATATAGCTAACCCTCTGCTTCAGCGACCAAACTTCAACAGAGGGTTCTAGTCAGTCAAATCCTTTTAACTAACCAATCCCAATATTATGAATAATATTTCATTTTACAAGGATGGAAGAGCTCTTTATTGCCTAATTTTTACAGGCATTCTGCTATCTTTCTCATCCACTTTCGCATCAAATCCTACACGCCTTTTCAAGTCTATCTTTCAACAGCATAAAGTGCAGGGGAATGTCACAGACGGCACTAATCCGCTTTCAGGAGTCACCATTGCTGTAAAAAACAAATCCAATGTTACGGTAATTACAGATTATAATGGACAGTTCGAAATCACATGCGCTCCTTATGATACCTTAACTGTTTCCTATTTGGGTTTCAAAACCGCTTTTATAGCGGTTCAGGGGCGCACTAAAATAGCAGTCAAGCTTCAATACGATACTACAACACTTCAGGAAGTCAAAATAAATGCGGGATACTATTCCGTTAAAGAAAGCGAGCGGACGGGAAGCATAGCCCGAATCTCATCCAAAGAAATAGAGATCCAGCCCGTGACCAATGTTCTGGCAACCATGCAGGGAAGAATGGCCGGAGTAAATGTTGTCCAAACCACAGGTGCGCCCGGCGGAGGTTTCGACATCAAAATCAGGGGACAGAACAGTCTCCGGAGCGATGCCAATATGCCTCTCTATATTATTGACGGAGTGCCCTTTTCTTCGGATCCAATAGGACATTTCCAAACCTCAAGCCCTTTCCCTACTGTTTCAAGCCCATTAAACAGCATTAACCCCGATTCAATAGAAAGCATTGAAGTTCTTAAGGATGCAGATGCCACGTCAATCTACGGATCTCGGGGCGCAAATGGGGTTGTTCTCATCACCACTAAAAAAGGGAAAAAAGGAAAAACTTCCTTCTCTGTCAACAGTTCAACAGGAGCCGGAAAAATAACCAAATTTCCAGACCTCATGAATACAGAACAGTACCTTGCCATGAGAAGGCAGGCCTTTATAAATGATGGCCTTGCGCAATACAATGACTGGGATTATGACATCAATGGAACTTGGGACCAGAACAGATACACCAACTGGCAGAAGGAGCTTCTCGGCGGCACTGCGCAGATCAATGATCTGCAGGGAACCATATCGGGAGGATCAGAACAGACGCAGTTTCTGCTCAGCGGCAACTACCATCAGGAAACAACGGTTTATCCGGGAGACTTTCGCTATAAAAAAGGCGGAATGCAGCTCAATTTGAACCATATTTCTGCAGACGGCAAGTTCCGCATCACGTTCTCAGGCGGCTACAATAGCCAGAATAATAATCTGCCTGCCTATGATCTGAGCTTTGATGCAAGATATCTTCCTCCCAATGCGCCTGCTCTTTACAATCCTGATGGAAGCCTGAACTGGGAAAACGGCACATGGGAGAATCCGCTTCGGAATCTCAATGCGCAATTCCGTTCCCAAACCAGCGGTCTGATAGCCAATACCGTGCTTTCATACGAGATTGCAAAGGATCTCACCATAAAAAGCAGCTTTGGCTTTACTGATCTGAAGAGTTCCGAAACAAGAACCCAGCCTTCCACAATTTACAATCCTGCCTATAATATCACAAGTGCGCGCTCTGCCATATACCTCTATGGCACGGACCGCTCATCATGGATTATCGAGCCGCAGCTAAACTACAGCAGAGCCATTGCAAAGGGAAAACTCGATGCGCTCATTGGAGGCACTTTCCAGAGCCAGACAAACGATATTCTATATCAGACCGCAAACGGATTCAGCTCTAATAGCCTAATCTACAATCTTGCTGCGGCCAAAAACATCACCATATATAGCAACGATCAGACCCAGTATAAGTATCAGGCCTTTTTTGCCCGAATCAACTACAATTGGCAGCAACGGTATATTCTCAATCTGACAGGACGACGGGACGGCTCAAGCAGATTCGGGCCCGGCAACCAATTCGCAGTCTTTGGAGCTGCGGGCGGCGCATGGATTTTCTCACATGAGAATTTCCTAGCGGACAGCTCTTGGCTGAGTTTTGGAAAAATCCGTTCGAGCTACGGCACAACTGGGAATGACCAGATCGGCGATTATCAGTTTCTAAACACCTATACCACATCTGGAATAAATTATGGAGGAATGACGGGACTCCAGCCCTCTAGGCTCTACAATCCGAATTTTGGATGGGAAATCAACAGAAAACTGGAATTTGCCCTTGAGCTTGGCTTTCTGCAGGACAGGATTTTCACTACAGCTTCCTGGTACCGCAACCGATCCTCAAACCAGCTGGTCGGACTTCCCCTTCCCGGTACGACAGGCTTTCCCTCACTGCAAGCCAATCTGGATGCAGAAGTGGAGAACAGAGGGCTCGAACTTACCCTTAGAACTATTAATTTTAACGGTTCAAAGTTTAAATGGTCCACCAGTGCAAACATCTCTTTTGCCCAAAACACTTTGCTGCGCTTCCCTAATCTGGAAAGTTCGACCTACAGCCAGAAGTACCGCATAGGCCAGCCATTAAACATCCAGCTGCTTTATAAATACAAAGGCGTGGATCCCCAAACAGGCATCTATCAGTTTGAGGACCTGAATAAAGACGGCATCATCTCCTTTCCCGATGACAGGCAGACTGCAGTGGATCTCAACCCTGAATTTTATGGCGGTCTGCAGAACCAGCTCAGCTATAAAAAATGGAATCTAGATTTCCTTTTCCAGTTTGTAAAACAGAAAAGCAGAACCTATCCGATGGGGCCTGCCGGAATGATGTCAAACCAGCTGCAGCGCATGAACCAGACATGGACGCAGTCCGACAATATCGCTCCGTACCAGATTGCAACCACAGGATATAACTATGAAGCTGTGATGGGAGATTACTACTATACGTTCAGTGACGGAACGGTGGCTGATGGGTCTTATATCCGCCTTAAAAACATAGCCCTATCATTTGACCTGCCCTTAGGGCTTCAGGAGACGGGCTGCAAAATCATGCTTCAGGGGCAGAATCTGCTTACAATGACCAAATTCAAAGACGGCGATCCTGAATTTGGAGGCGCAGGCTTTCTTCCGCCCCTTAAAATAATCAGTGCGGGCATACAACTAACATTTTAACTATCCGAAGATGAAAAATACAATTATAACACTATTTGCAGCCGCCGCTCTTCTGCTTCAGCTGTCTTCATGCGACTCTTTTGTCGAAACCGATCTTCCAAAATCACAGCTTACCAATAAGGATGTGTTCGAAGATTATGCCACTGCTTCGGCTGCATTAGCCGATATTTATGCTAAAATTCGAGATAAGGGAATGCTTACCGGCGCCTATACCGGCCTATCTCTCCAGCTCGGAAATTACGCAGACGAAACGGTGTCTTATGAAAATGCCTCCAGTTCAGGCGCCGCCTTCTACAACAATAGGTTGCTGCCTTCCACCACGGCACTGCAGGATTATTGGAATGCATCCTACAACCAGATCTATGCCGCAAATGCGCTCATAGAGGGAGTGGAGAAAAGCCAGAATCTTTCCGCTGAGAATAAAAAACAGCTTAAAGGGGAAGCTTTGTTTATTAGGGCGCTAGTGCACTTTTATCTCACGAATCTTTTTGGCTCCATCCCTTACATAACCGGCACAGACTATAGAAAAAACAGCAAGGCGTCGCGCGTGGACATTCAGAAGGCATATGAATATGCAATTGCAGACCTCAGCAGCGCTGCAGAGATGCTTCCCGCTCTTTACAGTCCGGCTGACAGGATACGCGCCAATAAATGGGTGTGCCGAGCCCTGCTATCAAGAGTGTATCTGTATAACCGCCAATTTGCGGAAGCTTCAAATGAAGCATCTGCCCTTCTCAATGAAAACAGCCTATTTTCATTGGAACAGAATATTGACCGCACTTTTCTGCTAAACTCCAAAGAAACCATCTGGCAGCTGCAGTCAGCATTTGCAGGCCAGAATACGCAGGAAGGCGTTGCCTTTATTTTTATCAGCACTCCTCCTTCGGTAGCTTCCCTAAGCCCAGAGCTCTTCCAATCCTTTGCTGCGGATGACCTTCGCAAGTCGCATTGGATCAAATCCCTCTCAAGCGGCTCCTTTGTCTGGCACCATGCATTCAAATACAAGGAAAGGGACAATACGGCGCAGTCAAAGGAATATTCCGTTATCTTCAGACTGGCCGAACAATACCTTATCCGCTCGGAAGCAAGGGCCCTCCAAGGCGATCTAATCGGCGCTAAAGAAGATTTAGACAAAGTCAGGCTGCGTGCCGGACTTGATAAAACCGAAGCGGTAACCGCTGATGAAATCATAAATGCCGTACTGCAGGAGAGAAGATGGGAGCTTTTCACAGAGCAGGGCCACCGTTTTTTCGACCTCAAACGTCTAGGCGGACTTGACAATGCCCTATCGCCAGTGAAGCCCGGATGGAACACTGAAGACAGGCTCTTCCCGATACCTGAAGCTGAACTGAGCACCAATCCAAATCTTCAGCCGCAGAATCCTGGCTATTAATGCAAAAACGCTATGCCTATACAATATTTCCGTTCTGCATATATCGGAACGCCATTTAAGAATTTACCTTTATTTTTAGTTTTTTTATTTGTTTTGCAATTGGAAACCTGTCCCCTATGGGGGCAGGGATTGCAGAAAAAAGAGCTACAGGAGAAAGATTACAGTCTCTGGGCAGAAACCTCCCTTGACCGGTTTTCAGCTGATGGCCATTGGGCGAGCTATTCGGTGCGTTATGAGATTGGTGCCGATACCCTATTTATCAGAAGCACAACTGACAGCACTAAAACCTACTGCATTCCGGCAGCATACAACTCCCTCTTTACCGTCAATCAGTTCTTTTACGCACAGAGCGGAAACAGCCTTCATTCCATAGACCTAAAAAACGGACAGCACGACTCTATACCAGATGTGCTTTCGTATGAATATGCTGAAGCTTATAATCTGATCATTATGCTAAAAAGAGATGCCGAAAAGCAGCAGTCGCTTTTGATCCGGACACCACGCGCAAACACTGTAAAACCACTAGCCCATGCGGCACAATACTCGCTCAATCCCCAAAAGGACCATCTGCTCTTTACAACCACCAGCAATGGCAGACATACCCTTAGCCTTATGAATCTGCGAAAAATGGCCGAAAAACAGATCGCTTCAGGCCCAGACCGATACACTGACTTTTCCTGGAGCAGAGACGGCAGAGCAGCCGCATTTTTTTCCGTATCTGACGATAAAAAGATAAAATCGCTGTTCTTCTACAGAACAGATCAGAAAAAACTCTTTGAATATAATGCCCACTCCGAAGGATTCCTTGAAAAAACGGCAATGGCAACTTCTCCTCCCGATAAAATCTTAATTTCAGAAGATCTCAAGCGCGTGTTTTTCCATATCAGAAAAGAACAGGCCGATGCGCTTTCCCAATCCGCCTTGGAGCCTGAAATCTGGAATGCAAACGACAAGCTGGTGCACTCCTACAGAAATATTGCAGGCAAGCCTGCTGAAATGCTTAAGGTAATGGTATGGAATCCCGAGCAGGGAAAATCTGAAATGGTCAGCACAGAAGATCTCCCGTCAGTATTTTTTAACGGAAATCACAAGTACGCTATACTTTCCGATCCGCTCCAATACGAACCCCAATTCCATCTGGAAGCCCCACGCGACTATTATCTTCTAGATCTTGCCACCATGAAGAAAAAGCAGATACTCGCAAAGGCCTCTTCCTTCTATGAATATTTGACGGCATCTCCAGACGGACGCTATCTGGTTTATTTCAAAGACGGCAGCTGGCGGACTTACGATATAGAAAAAGACCGGCATGCCGACATCACCCGCGGCCTTAAAACGGCTTTTGCGGGAAAAGTGAACAGCCTGGTTTCTATCAGCGCATTTGGCAATCCCGGCTGGAGCAGCGACAATGCCGAACTGCTGCTATACGACCAGTACGATATCTGGGCGGTAAAACCGGATGGCTCTTCGGCAAGGAGGCTTACCCATGGACGCGAAAAAGAAATCGTCTACCGAATTGGCGGCAATCCCGGCATCTCTCCGCTAGTCTTTGAATATGGGAGCCTGAAGCCGGCAGCATACGATCTCACTAAAGAAGTGATTTTAAATGGAAGAGGCGCAGATGAAAAAACAGGCTTTTTTATATGGAAGCAGAATAAAGGGGAAACGCCAATAGCTTATGAAGATGCATACGCCGACCAGCTGCATTATTCGCCCTCAGCGAAAAAGTTTCTATACTGCAGGCAGCGCTTTGATCTTCCGCCCCAGATTGTCCTTCATGAAAAAAACAGGAAAGACAAAATCATTTTCCAGAGCAACCCCCAGCAGGAACAGTACTATTGGGGAAAAAGCGAACTTATACATTTTGAGAATTCAAAACGCCAGAAGCTTAAAGGCGTTTTGTACTACCCTGCCCACTATAATCCAAAAAGGAAATATCCCATGATTGTCCATATCTATGAAATCCAGTCAAGAAAACTGCATCAATACCATATGCCTTCACTGCACAATGAAACCGGATTCAATCCTGCGGTATTCACCTCTAAGGGATATTTTGTTTTCCTTCCCGATATCCTGCTGGAGGAAGAAAATATGGGCCCTTCCGCATTAGACTGCACTGAATCTGGAATCAAAAAAATACTCTCCATGGATATTGCAGATCCCGATTCCATAGCTCTGATGGGACATTCTTTCGGAGGCTATGAAACCGCCTTCATTGCAAACCAGTCCCAGCTCTTTAAAACGGCCATTGCAAGCGGAGCCATTACAGACCTGAGCCGCTTCTATCTGACCATAAACTGGAGGACAGGCAGGCCTGACATTTGGCGCTTCCACGGAGTGCAATGGAATATGAATGGCAAGGATCCTTTTAATAACTCTGAAGATTATAAGCGAAACTCCCCGATCTCTTACATAACTGATCTAAAGATTCCCCTTCTGACATGGAGCGGTAAGGCGGACACGCAGGTGGATTGGCAGCAGAGTGTGGAATACCATTTGGCACTGCGCCGTCTGGGCAAAAAAAATGTGATGCTGCTCTACCCTAATGAGCGCCATGGGCTGGCAGACCATTCCCATCAGGAAGATCTGACGCGCAGAGTGCTGCAATGGTTCGGCTATTTCCTAAAAGAGGAAAGAGATGCCGATTGGATCAGCGCTGCAATGGACTGACTCCCTGCAGCAATAAAAAAGCCGTTCAATCAGAACGGCTTTGCTTTCTTAGGGCTCACTAAAAAGGTCGCCAAAGCGTTTCCACGCATCTGCCCTGCGGATTCTTGCCATAGGCAATTGGGCCGCTTGATCCGCCCAATCTGCAGATAAAAGCGCTGGGAGTGTCATTGCAGGCAACGGCAATGCTGCATTCGCCCTGCGCATCTAAAGTGTACCCTACAGCCGGAGCTCGGCGGTTTTCACTATTCCGATGCGCCGAACAGGCAAAAGCGCCCGTTACGGCAAGCACTACGGCTAAAAGCGGCAGACGTTTTTTTAAAATAATCCTCTTCATAATTTTATCTTTTTTAATTGCGGCATGCAAAATGATGCCGCTGTTTCCAATTAAAAATTCAGATGGTCTTATTTGCAATACCGCTCCGGAAATCCGGAACGGTAGAGCGCCTAACTAAAGGCTGTTACTGCGGGCGCCAAAGCGATTCGACGCACTGCCCCTGAGGATTCTTGCCGTATGCAATCGGTCCCGAGGTGCCTACACGGCAGATAAACAGTGACGGATTGTCGTCACAGGCCACCGCCATATTACACTCGCCCTGGGCATTCAGCGTAAAGCCGACTCTAGGGGCAAAACTCTTTGAAGCATTCTGTGACGAAGTCGCAAAAGCTCCCGTAATTGCTGCAACAACTGCTGCTGCCGCAATTCCATTTTTAAAAAATAGCGTTTTCATAATATAAATATTAGATTAAACTCTGATCTACTTTTTTCTACAGGTTTTCGATCTGTTTCCTGATACTGGCCGGTATATCTTAAAATGTCAGTTCTGCACAAAACCGCCATTTCTAAATTCTTTTTTCAATATGTCCCTAAATCTATAGGCCACAAGACTGTTTCCGATCAGCGCAAAGAAGCGGTCCTTTGTGACGAAAAAGCTGCCCATCTTATGGTCCTGCAGATTATAAATCGGAAAGCTCATCAGATACATGCTTTTTGACATGTCATAAACATCTATTACAGAAGCCTGCTCCCAGAGCTTGCTGTCCTCGAACTTCCCCTTGATCTTTGAATTGATAAAGAGCAGATTCCCGCAGACTGCAGCATTGGCATTTACAATCAGCGGTGGCGCATTCATCGTCCGCTCTTTTTTCCCTTTGAGGTAGGCTACTTTTATCTTTGCTTTTGAAACGGTGTCAATGGTGTTGCCTCTTCTGATGAGCTCTCCGTTTTTAGCGGCTATGATAAATTCGTTTCTGTAAAAATAAACATATACCAGCCTCTGCAGCTGCTCGCTGTAAAGCAGCATCCCGTCGGTATCAAATACCCCATCAATCTGCTTTTGGAGAAGCTCGCCGCTATACTTGACAGGCGGTCTGGCGTTCTCGCTGAAAACGCCTAAAATATGCGCCAGATTCTTCCCGTCATTGGATCTGAATCCGGCCGCAATGCTGTCCATATGCACCAGCTGCGTAAAGTAAGGCATCCCTTTTATCTGATGGTTAATTTTCCAGTCTGAAGTATTTCCCCTGAAAATCGCAGGCACGGTGCCGTCTTTTAGGAAGAAAAAAGATTCCTGCACAGACACTATAGGCTTTTGGAAAGGAATCCCTTTAGCATCAAAAGTGATTTTCTCCGCTTTCAAGCTTAGCAGACGCCCATCTGCCGATTTTAGATGCAGGGGCGCGGTATAATTTCCCAGATAAATCCGTCCGTGCGACTGCCCTGCAAAGTAGTAGGAATTGTATTTTAAGTCCAGCTGGCTCTCAAACATAGCAGGATGCTGGGGATAGCGTCTTATGAAGGGGTTCTCAAAATGCATGATGCTTTCCGAGCATAAAAACAGAATGATTATCATCACTGCGCTGCTTCCGACAGTAAATATCATTTTTAATAGAACTGAAAATGTTTTTTTTCGTGATTTATAGGTCCTGTCTGTATTATGGTTCAACACAATACCCAGCCCTGCCAGCAGAACAAATATCATGTTAAAAATCAGATGGCTTGTCCAGCTCATTTTCTCTAATATTCCTCCGCACGAGCATGGCACAAATGAACTGTAATTTAAAATAATAAAGATATAGACTGTAAAGAGGCTCATTAGGCTGAGCGCCAAAAATAAGGCTGCCATTCTAAATTTTGGAATCATCAATAAAAGAGCAGTTAAAAATTCAAGAGCAAGCACTGAAGGTGCCGCCCATGAAGCAAATGCACTTATTAGCGGGGATTGTCCAAGCTGTATCTGAAAGTTTTCAAAATCAAGCATTTTACTTGACGCTGCATAAACAAAAAGCAGAATATATAAAAGACCGATAACGTCTACTGCGTTTCTTTTTATTTTGTTGTGTGAGATCATAATCTGAAGTTTTATTGCTGCTAGTGACTAACAGAATTAAATATATCTTCAAAATTACATCGTACTTTTCCCACAACAGTTGTAAAAAACAGGCTTCTATTTTGGAAAAACAAATAAGCACTGTTTTCTAAATAGCTGTAGAGCTAAATAAACCAAGGTTGCTAGTCATAACAAAAACTGAAAAATTAACTATAATAACTTTCTAAAATAAAACGCGCTGCAAATCTGCGATTTGCAGCGCAACCGGCATAAGGATACAGGCTGTTCATAACCGCCTGTATCCACAATCTGAAAAAGCCTTAATTCTGCACTATATAGGAGCTAAACCTTTTAACAGCAAAGTCAAGGCATAAGTTAAATGCTGCCTGACCGCGAAGCTGCGCCGTTCCTCCCATTAAAATGGAAGAAAGTTTTGCCTCATCGTCCTTATATTTTCTAACATTCTGAAAATAGCCCGTCACGGCATTGTAGGCGCCAAATACTGTCCCTTTAGTAGTGGCTGTCTGTTGGGTAGGATGAGCCATCGCATATTCGTACGCATTATCCACCATGTTATTGAAACAGGCAGAGAGCTCTTCTTTGCGTCCTTCCTGCAGCTTTTTAAGCACTTCCCTACTGGGAGCCATAGCATGCTGGATCAGTTTTTTAACCTCTTTATCGGATATGCGCGCCTTTGTCCAATAATTGAAAACTGCCTCCAGACTGCTGGACAAGGTGTCCGATATCCCCATAACTTTATGCGCCTGCTCTAAGCGGTCTTTAGCATTTGACGTGTGGCGGATGCGCACCGTATTACTTTTAGACTGCATGGCAGCGTTAAGGGTATTGGCGCATACGATTCGTATCGGCGTAAAAGCTGCCGTAATGCTCCCGCTCCCGTCATGAGAGGTCGTGAGGAAAAGATACTTTTCAATCATATCATCTTTTCCCACGCGGATGTAGTCAGGAAGCTTTGCCGTAATGAAAATTCGCTCACCATTCCCTAAAGCGCCAGCGGTTTCGTATAAAATCCCGTCACCGCCCACTATGCTGTCAAAAAAAGAAAAGGCATCCCTGTTCTGTACGATATGGTAATCCTTGCCCACCACTCCCAGCACAGTATCGGTGTCAGTCCGCACCGTACTGCAGTAATCTGGAATATCCAGCCTGCCCGCATCTATAAAGTCCTGCGTAACAATTGGAGCAGAAGGCGTAAATAGCCTTCTTTTCTCCACCTCGAAATCCAACCCCGCATGCGCTATCGCCTCGGCGCTTGTCGGATACTCCTCCACTGTCTGCCCGAGATTGTGCCACGGCTTTTCCTTTACGCTGAAAAAGCTGTGTCGTCCTGTATTTTCATTGAAATAAATATGATGTGCCATGATTTCTGACTTTTAAAATTAAATGTCTTTTCAAAATGGCACTTCTTCCAATGCCTTATCTTTCCCATTCTTCAAAGCAGTTCTGCCGTTTCCCTTCTGCGCTTTTCCAGCGCTTTCTCCAGCATCCACGTTATTACTGCTTTTTTCTGCAAATGCAGCAAAGCTAATTTTGTCGACATGAAAATCAATGCTCCCGATCGGGTTTCCTTCGCTGTTGATGTACACGTGAATGCCCAGCCTTCCGCTTAAGAGCACGACCGCCCCTTTTTTAACCCACTGGCCCGCCTTCATAGCAATCCAATAGGAGCAGTTAATAAAAGTAGTCACTTCCTTATACTCGGAACTTCCCGAAATCTTATAGCGGTCATTAACCGCTATGGTAAAACTCAAAACCTCTTTCTCTCCCGCTCTTCTTACTGCCGAATCCCTAATAACTCTTCCCGTAATTTCCATAACCTTAAAATTTAATAGTGAATAAATAATTGTCAGCTGGCCAATAATTGATGAATGCTTAATAAAAACTAAATCAATAATACTGCTCCAGCTGCTTCCCTTAACTCCCGCTCCGCCCTTTAAATAAATTTGTTTTCAAAAGAAAAAACGAAAAAAAAGAAAGCACAGATCAAGCACCAGTTAGAGGATGCGGAGTGCTATAAGTCCCGAAGGGCGGATGGAAAGAATGTGGAATCCGTTATGCGCATGCAGCAGACTTGCTGGCGCTATCTTGGCTGCCCTTTTTATCCGTTTCGAATGAAAACGAATCTAAGCTATATCTATTCCGTTTTTAAAATTTGTAAAGTGCCCTAAACCTAATATTATAAAAAGTTACAAGAATATACATAATCAAAATACTAAAAGAAGTTTAAGTCAACCGTAAAGCTAATGGCAAGATGAACGGTTGTTTAACAACCGCCTATCTTGCCACCCATTGCCTCGGAACTCGGCGGTGGAGAATCTTAAAAGCAAAGAGTTTGATAATAATGAAAATGAAAGATGATGAAAAGAGAAAATTCAAACAGAACACGAATCGTGGGACTGCGATTCACTCCTTTGGAGTATGCCGAACTGGAAAAAAGATTCAGAGCAAGCACCTGCCGAAAATTAAGTGAACACATCAGAAAACACTTATTCAACAAACCAATTGTAGCCACTTACAGAAACCAGTCTTTAGACGAACTGATGGAAGAGACAGCTTTGCTTACTTCCGAATTGCGGGCAATCGGCAATAATATTAATCAGATTGCCAGAAAGATAAACACGCTCAAAACAGTTCCCGATTTCAAAGGACACCTTTATCTCTTCGAGATCCAAAGAAAAAGACTTTTTGATAAAATGGAAGAGGTCTCAGGTCACACCCAGAAAATAGCAGAAAAATGGTTGCAGTGATAAAAACAAGCTCGTCCATAAGAGGCATTTTGAATTACAACGAAAATAAAGTTGCGATCGGAAAAGCGGAATGTATAAGTGCTGTGAATTATCCGCTGGAACTGGAAAAACTGAGTTTCACCTCAAAATTAAACCGCTTTCTAAAACTGGCAGAACTCAATACCAATGCGAAGCGAAATACAGTTCATATCTCGCTAAACTTTGATCCTTCGGAGAATCATTCGAAAGAAAAACTGGCTGAAATTGCAGACACTTATATGGAAAAACTGGGATTCGGCAGACAGCCTTATTTGGTATACCAGCATTATGATGCAGGGCATCCGCACTGCCATATCGTGACAAACAACATTCAGAGAGACGGGAAAAGAATCGATTTACATTTGTTAGGTATTAGAAAATCAGAACCTGCCCGAAAAGAAATTGAAGAAATCTTCGGGCTTGTAAAAGCCGAAGGAAGAAAACACGAAGAACAATTTTCGTTAAATCCGATAGATGTCGGCAGAGTCCAATACGGAAAAGCAGAGTCCAGAAAGGCGATCAATTCAGTTTTAAACAAGGTTTTATTTGACTATAAATATTCAAGCCTGCCTGAACTCAATGCGGTTTTAAACCTCTACAATGTGCATGCTGACAGAGGAAGCGAGGAATCGAGAGTTTTTAAAAACAACGGACTGCTTTACAAGATACTTGACCAGAATTCGAAACCGATAGGCGTGCCGATAAAAGCCAGCGAATTCTACAGCAGACCTACCTTAAAATTTCTGGAGGAAAAATTCAGGGTAAATGAATCAAAAAAGCAATACTGTAAAAGCCGTGTAAAAAATGCTTTGAGACAAGCTTTTTTTGATAAAAGAATAACTTCTGTCGAGAGATTATGTAAAAGGCTCAAAGATGAATCCATTCATACTATTTTAAGAAAAAGCAGTGAGGGAAAGCTTTACGGAATTACTTTTATCGACTTTAAAACACAGTCAGTTGTCAATGGAAGCAGTCTCGGAAAGGAATTCAGTGCAAAAGGGATTCAAGAAAGTTGCGCCTTGAACATTCTTGCGCTTGAAAGAAAGCATCAAAACTCAATTTCAGCGAATTTAGAGAACTTTCAAGATCTTGAATTAAGAGTACATGTAAAAGAAAATCTTGCTGATATACTGCTACGTGGAGAAAAAGTAAATAACTCAGTATCAAAAGAGTTTAAGCAAAAAAAGAAAAGAAGAATTTATAAGAATATTTAATTTTTTTTAGATTGTAGAAATATAATCTAAACTTTGTTCACAATTCTTGTTTATAATTCCAGTTACTACTTTAGTGAAACAATTGTTTTTTTATCATATTTTCGTTAATTTAAGAATACTTATCCTCTTAAATCAAAACAGAGAGGATAAACTCGGTATTTTTGATCTAATATAGCGTAACTACCAATCTCACTAAATGAAAAATAAAAACAAAGCAATCACATACAGTTTACTTTCACATATTAGAAATAATGGCTCTTTAGTAAAAGGACCAATTAATATTTTCATACCATTAGTAAAAAAAGCCATATCAAATTTAAATAGTAAAGGTGTTTGTAAGGGAGCTAATATTAGCGAAATAAAAATTGAAGCAGACCTATTGTATTCATTAGATTTCCCTATTCCAGTACTAAGAACAATATTATTTGAAATAAGTAAGGAGGTAAATACGGCAGAAAAAACAGATTTCGTAGTCCATAAAGATGATAGTTTCGTTATTAATTCTTACGTTTTTGAAGATTTTGATTATGTCTTTACAGCTAAGCAAGAGGAAGTTGAAAGAATAGAAAAACTTTACATCCAATTTCTTGAAACAGTTTCAGAAAAAGAAATTCTTCCAGACAACATCTTTAAATTTATTGAAAAGAATAAATTTAATTTATCAAAATATTTTTCTGATAAAAATGACAAAAATGGAGAGGACTTTACTTATGAAGCCCAATTCATCTCTTTCTTTAAATCAATAGCATCTGTTTACGAAACAATACAAGATATATATCTAGGATCTATAATTTCTTGCTTCATTGAGTATCAACCTGAAATTAGCACAAAAGAAGTTGAATTACTCCTTGATACAAATTTTATTGTAGGTCTTTTGGATTTGAATACACCTGAATCAACACACACATGTAGAACTTTGATAAAAGTAGCTCAAGCTAATAATTACACAATCTCTGTATTGAAAGCTACAATTGAAGAAACTGAAAATCTATTAAAAAATAAAGCTCTTAATTTTGACAAATCTTTTCTACAAAAGAAAATTAATCCTGAAGATGTTTATAATGCATGTGATAGACTGAAGATTACAAAAGCTGATTTAGAACGAATTTCAGACAACATAACAAGGGAGCTTACAAAATTTAAAATTAATATACTACATCATCATGATAAAATTACAAACGAGGCTAAATTTACGACTGAATATGAAGAGTTAAAAAAATTTAGAAATTCTGACATATCAGCCTTACATGATGCAACAGCAATTTTATATGTTAGAAAAAAAAGAGTGAAACCAATAAAGGAATTTGAAAAGGCAAACTGTTGGTTTGTTAACAATTCGAGTTCATATTTTGGCGATTCCCTTAATCTAAAAAATGGCTTTCAGTCCACAACAATTAAAGCCGATGATTTACTTAACATTTTATGGTTAAGTAGTCCATCACTTAACAAACAGTTTGATTCTGATGATTTAGTGAATATCGGATTAACATCTACAATATCTCTAACTTTAAACAAAAATCTACCTAAATCACGAGTATTAAAAGAATTAGATGAAAATCTTTGTAAATACGCACAAGAGGAAATTAGTGATGATGATATTGTTAGAATTGCAAAGAGAATAGCAAATAAGCAGTTAACCGACATTGAAGAATTGAATTCATTAGCTAATACAAATAAAGAGGAGTTTATCAAAAAATTAAATGATGAAGCAGATAAACAAAAAGAAATTGAAATAAAAACAGCTAAAAAATTAGATGCAGTTTTTAAAGCTGTAAAAAATCAAACTGATAAATATCTAAATCTCAGAAAAGAGCTTGAAAAGCAAAACCTGAATAGTGATAAAGAATTAGAAAACACTAAAAAAGCCTTAATATCAACCACTTCAGATTTTGAAAATTATAAAAAAGAAATTTTCGTTAAGAGTGAATTAAAAAAATGGCGTAGAAGAACCATTTTTGAATGTATTATATCAAGTTTAGTATTGATTTTAATCATTGTTTATGTTTTGTTTATAAACGAATGGGATATAGAAAAATCTATTGAATATTATAAAAAAAGTTTTATTCTAAATATCATAATTAGTATTGTTTTATTACTAATAAATTGTTTCTATTTTAAGTCTCTTTATGATAAATATAGGAATCACTCTAATATTGAGAACTATAAAAAAAATATAGAAATTCCAAAAAATCTATAGTAAAGCAATTCATTTCTTTAAAGCTTTATGATTTTTAGTATTAAAAATTTCACTTAATTATATACATGTTATTAATCAACAATTTAATACTGTGTCAAAATTAGAATTAATTAGTAAAATTTATATTTTATCATAAAATCAAATAAAATTAACTAACCAAACACTTAAAATATTTTAGATGGAAGCACTAGCAAAAACTAAAGAAGAAAGACTTAGTATTTTATCAAAAGTTTTTTCTCCATCCTCTCCAATCACAACATCAGATTTCTTTTTTGGAAGAATCGAACAATTATCAAATATTTGTGATGCTATTAATGAAAGGGGACAACACGCTATTTTATTTGGAGAGCGAGGAGTTGGAAAAACTTCTTTAGCAAATAAAATGACAGAATCTTTTACCAATTTATTTCCAGTTATAGTAACATGTAACAGAAAAGATACATTCAATAATATTTGGTTACAAGCTTTAGGTAAAGTACAGCATTCTACAACAACTAAAGGAATAGGATTTAAGCCTTCAGAAATTGAACATTTTATAAACTTAGGCACTTATTTAAATCCTAAATCTGAAAATTTTCAATCTGATATTATTAAAATATTGAATAATTACAAACAATATACTTTTCTATTTATATTTGACGAATTTGATAACATTATTAACGACAAAACTAGAGAGGATTTTGCAGATTTAATTAAATCATTTTCAGATAACATTACAAATTCTACAATAGTTTTAGTTGGTATAGCAGATGATATTGAATCTTTGATAGGTAATCATCAAAGTCTAGAAAGATGTTTAAAACAAGTCAAGATGCCTAGGATGTCGAAAAAAGAATGTGAAGAAATTATCGATAATGGTCTAGCAGCTTTAGATATCAAGATATCAATTAAAGTTAAAGAAAAAATCATTGAATTTGCTTCTGGTTTTCCTCATTATGTACATTTAATGTGCAAATATGGCGCACATGAAATAATTAAAAATAATAAATTTGAATTTTCACAAGTTTATTTAAATATTGCAATAAAAAAAGGGATCGAGAATACTAATGAGCAATTAAAATCATCTTACAGAAAAGCGATTGTTGGAACCCAAAAATGGCAAGATATTATTTTTGCATGTGCCCAATCGCCAATAGACAACTACAATTGTATTAATAAAATGGATATAATTAAAAATTATAATATAATTGCGGGTTCAAATGTATCTGGCGGAACAATTTCTTATAATCTAAAGCAATTTTGTAGTACAGACAGAGGGAATGTTTTAACAAAAATCGGAAGTGGAATAAATACACGTTACAGATTTACAAATCCAATGATGAGAGCTTTTGTTAAGCTCAAATTAAACTCTAATTAAGTAGAAAAAGGTTCTTAAGTGTTGTAAAAATGCACATAATAATTAAAAGATTAGATGATAATTTATTTAAATTGTGTTAAATAACATTTTATATATTCATATATTATGTACATTTATATACATTTGCGCGACAATTAAAAACATACTTTTCAACTATTGGTAATTTTAATTGCTAATTATTTTAATCAAAAACTCTAAGAAATGACAAAGCTAAAACTAAATTGGAAAGAAATACTCTTCCCTGTTCTTGAGGATATTAGAATAATAAATAATGAAGCTGAGACTACAAAGGTTTCTTCTAATAATTGGGCTTTAGCAGAAACAGAAAATAATGCTGTCTACAAAAACGTTTTAAAAACAATTAAAGAAAGTCAATCGAATGACGATAACCAGCATAATATTGTTATAATAAAATAACAATATATGGAGGTTTCTATTGGATTTAGTACTCTTATTTTTATTTTGTTTTTTATAGTTTTTCCTGGCTTTATAGCGAGAAGATTCTATTTTAATGGTGAGTTTTCAAAACAAATTACTAGTAGCATAAGTTCTATTCTTAACTTAATTTATTCTTTTTTCATTGGTATTATCTTATCATTAGGTTTTATTTTGATTATTAATTTTTTTCGAAAAAAAAATGTTGATATTGACCAAATTATAGAAAAGTTTTATTCAAACTTCGTTATAGAGCCATCAGATTTAAGTTCAACAAACAAATTTAAAGGGTTTTCTAGTACTGTTTATAATGGTTTCCTTCCCTATATTGGAGGAGTTTATATTTTCGCAGCAGTTATAGGACTTTTTGCCAGTAAAATGATTTTGTTTTTTGGTGTAGACACAAAATGGAAATTTTTTCGCTATGGCAACAATTGGCATTACTTGTTTTCTGGTAAAATATTAAAATTCAAGCATCATTTCTCTTCAGACTTTAATCATAAACTAAAAGTCAAATATACATATCTCGATATTCTTGTGTCTGAAAAAGGAGAAGAGACAACTTTATATTCTGGTTTTTTTGCTGATTACGATATTTGTGCTAATGACATTAGCAAATTGGAAAGAGTTTATTTGCTAAAAGCTACTCGATACAAAAAAACAGAAGAGGGAGTTATTACAAGAAATATACCCGGCAATCTTTTTACTATCATGGGTGACAGGATTTTAAACATAAATTGTACTTACGTTTGTTTTAGCGAAGACGAAAGCAAATATAAGAGTTTTATAAACAGGCGAAATATATTGATATCTGCTCAGATTCTAACAACAATTTCATTTATTGCAATTGCGATTTGCATATTATTTTCTCTTAGACTAACTGATAATATTTATTTCAATAAAATTTTAACATTTTCGTTTTTTGAAAAAATAATAATATTATTTCTTTTGAACATCTTTATAGGCTTGCTAACTCCTTTTAAAATTGATTCTCAAAATCACAAGATAAACTTTAATGGTTTTGAAAATTACCTTACTAAAATCATTATAATACTTTTATTTTCAGGTTTTTATTTTTATGTATTCCCTTTTATTTCCAACATCATAACAAATTATTTCAATTAAGTTATCTTTACTAGATTCTTTTTACTTGGTTTTCCACATAAAAACATTAAGCAATCGTAGAAAAGCTTGAGTTTTGTCCTATTGAGGCTTTTAATGGGGCTTATTATACATTAGAGATGATATTTAAAATTTAATATCTTCTAAAAGATGGTTCGAATTCTGCCCCGTCAAGGTCGCATAAAAAGTGATAAGCTTGCTAATATTAAGAGCATTACTAATTGTTACATCAACTAGATTTTTTTTAATTTATGATTATCCAAAGTGCTACTAATTTTGATTCATTTCCTTTTTGCTACAAAGTTGTATTATGAAATTCTTAACTTAGCCTCAACGACAAAAACATCTTGGTATGGAATTTAAAGCACGAACACTTAATCAGATTGCAAAAATGATCTGTGGAGATATCAAGGATAATCAAATATCATATTTTACTTATCGAAGTAGTTTTTATTTAACGGAATTTTTTGGAGATGCAGATACCGAATTCGTACATGATGGTTCAACAAGACCCAAATGGGTTGCTGAAGTCCTAAGTGAAATATTAAAAGAACCTTCGAACAGTCATGACATGCCTTCTGAAGCTTTCTGTAGAGTTATCCAAGTGCTCATGGATCAATCTAATTCATTTAACGAAGATAAAAAACGATTAAATGCACTGGAAGAGCTTAATAATGCATTATTTAGAGAAAATTTCGAAGCCTTTTACGGAGAGGATAAAAAATGTTATATTAAACATATTCCGTCACAAAAAATTTTAAAACCTTCTGCAAGTCCACATCGACCATTTAGTACAGCAGAAACCAAAAGACGTGAAATACTTATTAAATATCTGGATGAATGTTCAGAAGATAATTTAATTGAAGAGATATTGTTGCCATTATTTCGACAATTGGGTTTTTATAAAATTTCAGTAGCAGGACATAAGGATAAATCTTTAGAATATGGTAAAGATATTTGGATGAAATTTATTCTTCCAACACAGCATTGGTTATACTTTGGAATACAAGTAAAAAAAGGTAAACTTGATGCTGCAGGAATGACTAAGGGTAGCAATGCAAATATTAGTGAAATTCATAATCAGGTTTTAATGATGCTAGGTCACGAAATTTTTGACCCAGAAATTGGTAAAAAAGTATTAGTGGATCATGCTTTTATAGTTGCTGGCGGTGAAATAACCAAATCAGCTAAGAACTGGCTAGGGGGCAAGTTAGACACTTCAAAACGTAGTCAAATTCTATTCATGGATAGAGATGATATTTTAAATCAATTTATTGTTAATAATCTTCCCCTACCAACATCATCACTTCCTCCAGAAAGTTTTATTGAACCTGATGATTTGCCATTTTAAAAAAAATAAATAGAACATTTTTATTGGAAGTATTGTGACCTTTATGGGATTTGAACCAAAAAATTTAATATTGTTTGATATTTATTTTATTTAAATCATCTGTAAAATGGTTCGAGAATTGTCCCGTTAGGGCTCAGAAGAGTTTCTTGTTTTTTAGTAGCGGGAACAGGACTCGAACCAGTTCTTCCAAATCTTATGAAACTATAAGCAATCGAATAACAATAAAATACATCTGCCGGTAAAATCAACCGCACTCTTTTCCCAACTCCACAATTGCCGGCCAAAATCAAAAAAAAAAAAAAAAAAAAACGTTCTCAAAAACTAACTAACTAACTAACTAACTAACTAACTAA
>NZ_FMVC01000013.1 GCF_900101855.1 Flavobacterium anhuiense | reverse complement strand
ATCCTGAGTAGGGCGGGGCACGTGAAACCCTGTCTGAATTCGGCGGGACCATCCGCTAAGGCTAAATACTCCTGAGAGACCGATAGTGAACCAGTACCGTGAGGGAAAGGTGAAAAGAACCGTGAATAACGGAGTGAAATAGATCCTGAAACCATGCGCCTACAAGCGGTCGGAGCCCTTTCGTGGGGTGACGGCGTGCCTTTTGCATAATGAGCCTACGAGTTAACGCTGCTGGCAAGGATAAGTGGTTAAGCCATGGATCCGCAGCGAAAGCGAGTCTGAATAGGGCGCTTTAGTCAGTAGTGTTAGACGCGAAACCGTGTGATCTACCCATGGGCAGGTTGAAGCTGTGGTAACACACAGTGGAGGACCGAACCGGTTGACGTTGAAAAGTCTTCGGATGACCTGTGGGTAGGGGTGAAAGGCCAATCAAACTCGGAAATAGCTCGTACTCCCCGAAATGCATTTAGGTGCAGCGCTGGATATAGTTATATAGAGGTAGAGCTACTGATTGGATGCGGGGGCTTCACCGCCTACCAATTCCTGACAAACTCCGAATGCTATATAATGTTTACCAGCAGTGAGGGCTTGGGTGCTAAGGTCCAAGTCCGAGAGGGAAAGAACCCAGACCATCAGCTAAGGTCCCCAAATATATGCTAAGTTGAAAGAACGAGGTTTGTCTGCCCAGACAGCTAGGATGTTGGCTTGGAAGCAGCCATTCATTTAAAGAGTGCGTAACAGCTCACTAGTCGAGCGGACGAGCATGGATAATAATCGGGCATAAGCATATTACCGAAGCTATGGATTTGCATGTATGTGCAAGTGGTAGGGGAGCATTCTGACAGGGCTGAAGGTGTATCGTAAGGTATGCTGGACCGGTCAGAAAAGAAAATGTAGGCATAAGTAACGATAATGCGGGCGAGAAACCCGCACACCGAAAAACTAAGGTTTCCACAGCTATGCTAATCAGCTGTGGGTTAGTCTGGACCTAAGGCGAACCCGAAAGGGGCAGTCGATGGCCAACGGGTTAATATTCCCGTACTTCTTATTGCTGTGATGGGGTGACGGAGTGATGAAAGCGCCGCGGACTGACGGAATAGTCCGTTAAAGCACCTAGCTATATCTTCTATAGGCAAATCCGTAGAAGATGGCGAAATGCGATAGTACTCGGAGTCTTCGGACAAAGAGATAGCGCGCCTAAGGGCTTCCAAGAAAAACCTCTAAACTTCAGGCAGTAAGAACCAGTACCGTAAACCGACACAGGTAGTTGAGGAGAGAATCCTAAGGTGCTCGAGAGATTCATGGCTAAGGAATTAGGCAAAATAGACCTGTAACTTCGGGAGAAAGGTCGCCCACAGCGATGTGGGCCGCAGTGAAGAGGTCCAGGCGACTGTTTATCAAAAACACAGGGCTCTGCAAAATCGCAAGATGAAGTATAGGGCCTGACACCTGCCCGGTGCTGGAAGGTTAAGAGGAGATGTTATCTTCGGAGAAGCATTGAATTGAAGCCCCAGTAAACGGCGGCCGTAACTATAACGGTCCTAAGGTAGCGAAATTCCTTGTCGGGTAAGTTCCGACCTGCACGAATGGTGTAACGATCTGGACACTGTCTCAGCCATGAGCTCGGTGAAATTGTAGTAACGGTGAAGATGCCGTTTACCCGCAGTGGGACGAAAAGACCCTGTGCACCTTTACTATAGCTTAGTATTGACCTTGGATAAATGATGTGTAGGATAGGTTGGAGACTGTGAAGGGGCGTCGCCAGGCGCTTTGGAGTCATTGTTGAAATACAACCCTTTGTTTATCTGAGGCCTAACCCCGTGCTGCGGGGGACAGTGCTTGGTGGGTAGTTTGACTGGGGTGGTCGCCTCCAAAAGAGTAACGGAGGCTTCTAAAGGTTCCCTCAGCACGCTTGGTAACCGTGCGCAGAGTGCAATGGCATAAGGGAGCTTGACTGAGAGACATACAGGTCGATCAGGTACGAAAGTAGAGCATAGTGATCCGGTGGTTCCGCATGGAAGGGCCATCGCTCAAAGGATAAAAGGTACGCCGGGGATAACAGGCTGATCTCCCCCAAGAGCTCATATCGACGGGGGGGTTTGGCACCTCGATGTCGGCTCGTCACATCCTGGGGCTGGAGAAGGTCCCAAGGG
>NZ_FMVC01000016.1 GCF_900101855.1 Flavobacterium anhuiense | reverse complement strand
CGCAGATGGTACTGCAGTCATGTGGGAGAGTATGTCGTCGCCTTTCTTTTGTAAAACCCCGTTTCTAAACGAAACGGGGTTTTCTGTTTTATGGCGCTTTTGGAAAAGTTTTATCTCCTATTGGTAAGTCTGAGGGGTTCTAATGAGATGGAGGGAGATTCTTTTCTTTTTGTGTTTTCTTTTATAATGACAAGCAAAAGTCTTGATTCTAAGTAGAAGTTGTTATTATGCTGATAATATTTGTAGGTGTTATGTTAGATGGTTGAGCACTACCTTTTATGAGGTTAGATTATTTTTATAGTTGAGATTATTGGTAATCTATAGAATAAAAATTAGGTAGTTGTTTTTTATGAATAGGAAATCTTAAGCGTAGTTTCTTTATGGTTTAAATGGTAGGAAGAGGAAAGGTGTGAATATTTTTTTTCGTTTGAGTCCTTTGGCTTTGAAGTAGGATTGTTATTATTTTTAATTTTCTGAATGGCTTTAAAAGCCATTCGCTTCGAATAGCTAAAACTTCTGAGTTGTCCTGAAAAAGCCCGGCTCGATTATTAGTATAAAAATTAGTTAAATCTGAATAGAATTACTTTTGGTTCCCTTTTTTTAAAAGTTGATTTGGTTTTGCAAATGAACTTGATTTGGAGTTAGTATATTTATTGATAAATGAACTCTGATTTGGTTATAGAATAAAACAGATTCAAGAACTTGTTTTTTAGGCTTTCAAATCTTCAAAGATTTCAGATAATCCAAATTCTTCTTTAAAAATACCATTTGCCTTTTTGAAACTGTATTTCATTATGGATCATAGTTTTGGGTCATATTTGCGAATCTTGTTTTAGACAAATATTCAGTGTGTTCTTTGTTGTAATACTTAAAATCTCCATCTGAATGATGCATAAGATTCCGTAGAAGCGATTAAATATCAGATAAAATAACCTGCAATTTTGTGAATATGTATCTGTTGTTAAATGTGGCTAATATGTTTCTAATTTGATAGCGACTACGAAGATTATCTTTACAAAATAATCTGTGTTCAAATTACTCCCGAAGCTTCGGGACTATCGGGGCTATAGATTGGTTTTCGGGGGAAGATTTTTGCAGAGTTTTGCGCCTTTGCGGCTCTGAGAGATTAAAAACGGGCAGTTAGGAGATGTCTTAGATTCTGTCTTCTTTTCGGAAAACCTCTCCAAAGGCTGAAGATCCATTAAAATCGGATATCGGAAAACGCGATAAAATGAGAAAATGCCAGCCGAATCAGGAAAAACCTTACGCTCGGTGAAA
>NZ_FMVC01000004.1 GCF_900101855.1 Flavobacterium anhuiense | reverse complement strand
CAGATGTAAAGGCAGTAATGTCACAGTCGAGCAGTACTAATAATCCGTAAGCTTATGCACACCCTTTTCCTCCCGAGCAATCGGGAGGAGAGAACTTTCTAAAAAAACTCTTTGTTTCTTTATCCCAGTATGTTAAGATATTGTCTGATTGATAATTTACAATTGATAATTAACAGTCGGAAGCTGCTTGCAGCGAATAGCCTTAAGGTGGTTATTGCGGCGGGGCTCACCTCTTCCCATCCCGAACAGAGAAGTTAAGCCCGCCAGCGCAGATGGTACTGCAGTCATGTGGGAGAGTATGTCGTCGCCTTTCTTTTGTAAAACCCCGTTTCTAAACGAAACGGGGTTTTCTGTTTTATGCCAATTTTTGGAAATCCCGCAATGCAGCTGCCCTAAAACTTTTTTCCTGACCAAGCGTTAGGGATGACGTACATGCTTGCTTGTCACGAAGGAATGTGGCATTTTAAACTTTAACCCTATAACTGTTAAATTATAGTCAATTGTTGACGGTTAAATATTGATACTTTAGACTTTTTGGATTTGAATGAGTATTTTTGTGTTTAAATTACTTTTTAAATATGAAGAAAAATATTTTATTGTTAGCACTTCTAGCTGTAACAGGTTTAAGTGCGCAACAACGTCCAAAGTTAGTTGTGGGTATAGTTGTCGATCAAATGAAAATGGAATATTTATATCGCTTTTCAGATGATTTCTCTCCTAACGGCTTTAAAAGATTAATGAATGATGGATTTACTTTCCAGAATATGCATTACAATTATATGCCAACTTATACTGCTCCTGGACACGCTTCAATCTACACTGGTACAACTCCAGCTACACACGGAATTGTAGGTAACGAATGGTTTAGCAGAACTCTTGGAAAAGAAATGTATTGTACGGATGATGCAGGAGTTAAAACTGTAGGTGATGGCACTGCCGAAGAAGGCGCGTTGTCTCCAAAGAATCTTCAAAGTACTACAATTACTGATGAAGTAAGAATGGCTACTAACTTTACTGGAAAAGTTATTGGAATGAGTCTAAAAGATCGTGGAGCCATATTGCCAGCAGGACATTTTGCGAACTGGGCATTTTGGTACAGTAAAACAGGTTCTTTTATTTCTAGTACTTTTTACGGTGAGAAACTGCCAGAATGGGTTACTGAATTCAATAATGAAAAAAACTACTTAAAATATATTAATAAAGGATGGGATTTGTATAGACCTGCTTCGGTTTACAATGAAAGTCTTCCAGATAATAATCCATATGAAGGAAAGCTGTATGGAAGTGCTGCACCTGTTTTTCCATATGATTTAAAATCTATGTATGAAAAAAATGATGCAGGTGTTATCAGAGCTACTCCTTTTGGAAATGATCTTTTAGCTGAGTTTGCAAAAAGAGCTATTGAGAAAGAAGAATTAGGGAAGGATAATGTTACTGATTTCTTAACTGTTAGTTTTTCATCTACAGATTATGTAGGTCATTTGTTAGGTCCTAGATCGATGGAACTTCAAGATACTTATCTAAGATTAGATCAGACAATTGCTGATTTCTTGGCTTATTTGGATAAAACAGTTGGAAAAGGGAATTACTTACTTTTCTTAACTGCTGATCATGCCGGAGCTGAAAATGTAATCTATTTGAAAGATCGTAAATATAATGTTGACAATTATCCTTCAAAAGAGGTTAAGAAAAGCTTACAGGATTTTTCAACTAAGACTTTCGGTGTAGATTTGATTCAAAATTATTCGAATTTTAATGTTTTCTTTAATAAGCAAATTGTTAAGGACAAGAAATTAGATCTTGATAAAGTTAAAGATGCTTTTAAAAAGTTTTTAATAACCCAACCGCAAGTTAAAAAGGTTTATACAGAAGAAGAAGTTTTAGCGAATGCTGGAAATGACTATGCTCTTAATTTTGTGGCAAAAGGTTATGATGTTACACAAAATGGTGATTTAGTTATTGTAGATAAGCCTGGTATGATTGAATATACTCCAACAGGTACATCTCACGGCACCATTTATAGCTATGATACACATGTTCCAGCTATTTTCTATGGTTGGCATATCAAAAAAGGTGAGTCGTATGATAAAAAAGCAATTACGGAAATTGCTCCAACAATTGCTCAAAAAATTAAAGTTACTTTCCCAAATGGAACCGAGGCAAAAGTTATGACTGAAGTTCTTGACAATAAAAAATAAAAAGATTATTATTTAGAAAAACCTGTCTTCATGACAGGTTTTTTTATGCCATAAAAAAAAGGCTTTTCAATTAAGAAAAGCCTTTTGGAATAGTGACTTAGTAAGCACTTGTTAAGTATTAACACTATGCGTTTGCTAATACTATTTCTTCGTTAAAAGGAAGATTCCAAGCTTCTGCAACTCCTTTGTAAAGAATTTTTCCATTAGCTACGTTTAATCCTTTTTTCAATTCTTCATTTTCTGCGCAAGCTTTTTCCCATCCTTTGTTTGCTAATTGTACAGCATATGGTAAAGTTGCATTTGTTAAAGCTAAAGTAGAAGTGTAAGGAACAGCTCCTGGCATATTAGCTACACAGTAGTGAACGATATCATCAATAATGAAAGTTGGGTTTTCGTGAGTTGTAGGAGTACAAGTTTCTATACATCCTCCTTGATCTACCGCTACGTCAACAACAACAGTTCCCGGACGCATTAATTTAAGCATATCACGAGTAATTAAGTGAGGTGCTTTTGCTCCTGGAATTAAAACAGCACCAACGATTAAGTCAGCATCTTTAATTGCTCTCGTAATATTGTAGTGGTTAGACATCTCTGTGTTTACGTTTGCAGGCATGATATCATCCAATTGGCGTAAACGAGGTAGGCTTAAATCCATAATAGTAACTTGAGCACCTAAACCAGCAGCCATTTTTGCAGCTTGAGTTCCTACAATTCCTCCACCTAAAACTAATACTTTTGCAGGTGGTACACCTGGAACTCCTCCTAAAAGAATTCCTCTTCCTTTTAATGGTTTTTCAAGATATTTCGCTCCTTGTTGGATAGCCATACGACCAGCAACTTCAGACATTGGAACTAATAATGGTAAACTTCTGTCTGTCTTTTCTACAGTTTCGTAAGCTAAACAAACAGCTCCTTTTTCTAACATTGCATGTGTTAATTCTTCTGACGAAGCGAAGTGGAAGTAAGTGAATAATAATTGATTTTTTTTAATCAATGGGTATTCAGAAGCAATTGGTTCTTTTACTTTGATGATCATTTCTGCAATAGCATAAACTTCTTCAATTGTTGGTAAAATAACTGCACCAGCTTGTGCATATTCTTCATCGGCGAAACCACTTCCTAAACCAGCAGTAGATTGAACATAAACTGTATGTCCGTGTTTTTTCATTTCTGATACACCTGCAGGAGTTAAAGCAACTCTGTTTTCGTTATTTTTTATTTCTTTAGGAACACCTATTATCATTTTGTTATATTTTTTGTTTTTTATTGAAATTGTTTTACAAATCTACAGATAGAGAATAAATTATGGTTTAATGCTTAATAAATAAGAAAATATTATTTTATTTTTTACTTTTACAGAAAAATATTCTGTTTTTGGTCTGAATTTATTCTTCAAAAAGAAAAAAAGACTAAATCTATCTAATTTTAATAAAACGTTTTCGTTATGGCTTTAGATGAAATTGACAAAAAAATCCTACGTCTTTTGCAGGAAGACGCGCACTATACTTTAAAAGACATCGCAAACAAAATAAACTTGTCTTTAACACCAGTTCATGATCGGGTGAAACGTCTTGAAAAAGATGGCATTATAGAAAAATATGTGACGCTTCTAGACAAGAAAAAACTCGGAAATAATTTGACCGTTTACTGCCAAGTTACGCTTACAAAACAGACTTACGATACATCGGAAGGATTTAACCAATCGATTTTGAATTTGCCTGAAGTAGTAGAGTGTAATTATGTTTCAGGAAACTTCGATTATATGCTGAAAATTATAATTCCAGACATGGAAAGTTATCATCATTTTCACCAGAAAAAATTATCGGTTTTGCCCGAAGTCTCTTTGATCAATACTGTTTTTGTTATTTCAGAAGTGAAAAGTACGACTGTTCTTCCGATTTAATAAAAAAAACCATCAGGAAATCCCGATGGTTTTTAGCAAAAAAGTTAGTTTGGTTGAATTAATAATAAGTATAACGTCTTACTTTGGCAATATATTTTGCTAAACGAATAACTTGATGGCTGTAACCATATTCGTTATCGTACCAAATGTACAGTACGATGTTTTTTCCGTCTTTAGAAACAATAGTAGCATTGCTGTCGTAAATTGATGGAGCTGAAGTTCCTACAATGTCGGACGAAACTAATTCGTTGTTTAAAGAATATTTTATCTGCTCTACTAATTCTCCTTCAAGAGCATATTTTTTCATGATTTTATTAATTCCTGCAATTGATGTTGCTTTTTTAACTTCTAGATTTAAAACAACTAGAGATCCATTAGGGACAGGAACACGAATCGCATTTGAGGTTAATTTGCCTTCCAATGATGGTAAAGCTTTTGCAACAGCACTTCCTGCGCCAGTTTCGGTAATCACCATATTCAAAGCAGCTGCTCTACCGCGACGGTATTTTCTATGCATATTATCTACCAAATTTTGATCGTTGGTGTAAGCATGAATGGTTTCTAAATGTCCTTTTACAACGCCAAGAGTTTCTTCAATCACTTTTAAAATTGGAGTGATGGCATTTGTTGTACATGATGCAGCTGAAAAAATATTTACTTCATCAGGGTTAAATTCATTATGATTTACACCATGTACAATATTCGGTACACCCTTTCCAGGAGCAGTCAGTAAAACTTTACTAGCTCCGTTTGATTTTAAATGTCTTTTTAATGCTTCTTCGGTAGTAAACGCTCCAGTGTTATCAATTACTAAAGCATCATTGATTCCATAGGCAGTATAATCGATTTCTTCTGGGGAATTTGCTGTAATGATATGAACAGTTGTTCCGTTTATAATTAAGGCATTGTTTTTAGCATCGGCTATAACAGAACCTTGAAAATCTCCGTGAATTGAATCATATCGCAATAGAGAAGCTCGTTTCTCTAAGCTTGTGGCGTCATTTTTATCACGAGTTACAATTGCTCTTAATCGTAGCTGATCTCCTTTTCCAGTTTTAGACATTAGCTCTCTCGCCAATAGACGTCCAATTCTTCCAAAGCCATACAAAACAATATCTTTAGGCTTAATTTCTTTTGAAGATTTTGCTTTTTTCAATTTTTCAATAACAAAATATCTTGCATCAGGATATTTCTCATCTTCTAAGCGATACTCGTAAGTTAGTTTTCCCAAATCTATTTTTGCTGGTGGAAGATCTAATGATAATACCACTTTTGCGATTTCAACCGAATCAAAAATACTGATTGGTTTACCTACGAATTCACCAGCATATTGATGAAGATTGATAATATCGCTAACGTTTTTATCCAATAACTGATTTTTGAATAAAACCATCTCGATTGATTTGTCATACCATAAATCGCTTATGACTTTGATTAATTCGACACCCGCTTTTCTTCGGTCGACTTGTAAGGATACCTCTTTTTGGTACAATGATTTGTTACTCATAATTGAAAAAATAAAATGCTCACTATTTTAAAATTTTGCGCAAAAGTATCTATTTCAATCGATTTCGTAAACTATTTTAGCATTTATTTTTGAAAATAAAAAAGCCACCTTAGATTTCTAAGATGGCATTTTTTGAAGTTTTCAGTAGCAGTCCCAGTTTGCAGTTTTAGTAACTGAAAACTGGAACCGAAAACTGTGACTTATATAATAATTCTGAAAATCTCTCCGTTTCTGTTGATCATTTCAATTCGAACGCTTTGTCCTTCGTCTTTTTTACTTAAAAGTTTTGAAACCGTTTCAACGTTTGTTGCTTTTACATTATCAATGCTAAGAATAATATTTCCTACTAATTCATTTTGATATTGCATTAAATTCTCATTGCTGATGTTTTTAATTTTAACGCCATAATCGATTCTGAATTTTTTCTTGTCAGCAGCATCAATATTTTCTAATTCAATTCCTTTAAATTCAGCGCTGTAAAACTCATTTTTGCTTAAAGTAACAGGGACAGTTTTAGTTTTTCCGTCTTTAATGTAAGTTACTTTTACAACATCATTTGGACGTTTTGTATTGATGTAGCCAGATAAATCTGCATAAGTTGCAATATTTTGATCATCCAATTTTACAATGATATCACCTTTAGTTAGACCAGCTTTTTCTGCGCCAGAATTTTTAGAAACTCTATTAATGTAGAATCCTTGCGTTTCTGTTACTCCCAATTCTTTAGAAGCTGTTGCATTCAATTCGCCACCTTCAACACCAAGAATACCTCTTTGAACATTTCCATATTCCATAATATCCTCAATAATTTTACGAGCTATATTAGAAGGAACAGCAAAAGAATATCCAACATAAGAACCTGTCATTGAAGAAATCATGGTATTAATTCCAATTAATTCACCTCTTGCATTTACTAACGCTCCACCGCTATTACCTGGGTTTACTGCAGCATCAGTCTGAATGAAAGATTGGATTCCGCTTTGGTCTAAATTTCTAGCTTTAGCCGAAACAATTCCAGCAGTTACAGTAGAAGTCAAGTTATAAGGATTTCCAACTGCCAATACCCATTCTCCGACTTTTACGTTATCAGAATTTGCAAAAGCAGTATAAGGAAGTTTTTCATCAGCATTGATTTTCAAAAGGGCAATATCCATTTTTGAATCGGTACCTATTAACTTCGCTTTGTATGATTTTTTATTATTTAAAGTAATTTCAATTTCTGTGGCATCTTTAATTACGTGATTATTCGTAACAATGTATCCGTCTTCAGAAATAATAACACCAGAACCAGTTCCTACTTGTTCTTGTTGTTGCTGTCCGCCATATCCGTAGAAAAATTCAAGCATTGGGTTGCTAATAGTTCTTCTCGAAACATTTTTTACGTGAACAACGGTATGTACAGTTTTGTCTGCGGCTTCGGTAAAATCTAGTATTTCAGCACCTAAACCAACATTTTTTCCATAAGAGTTAGGGGCAAGAGTTACAACAGAATTTCCTTTTCCAAAAAAAGAATTGTTGCTTTCAAATAATAACTTGTAAGCACCAAGAGTAATAGCACCACTTAATAATGACACTAAAAATAAGGCTGAAAATCTTTTCATATTAGAATTTGTAATTAAGTTATTAGAATTTAAGTTTCATGTTTTATTTAACGTAAAATTACTTCAAAAAATTATTTGTAAAAACGGTTTAACGCTCTTTAACAATGATTAACATTTCATTAATTAATAGTTCGTACTTTTGCATTTCTAACAACTAAAAAATGCAAATAGAATTTTATAAATATCAAGGTACTGGAAACGATTTTGTCATGATTGATAATCGTACAAATTTCTTTCCAAAAGACGATGTGAAACTTATTGAGCGTCTGTGCGACAGACGTTTCGGAATTGGAGCAGACGGATTAATTTTACTCGAAAATGATTCTGAAACTGACTTCAGAATGGTGTATTATAACTCAGATGGAAATCAGAGTTCGATGTGTGGAAACGGCGGACGTTGCCTTGTTGCTTTTGCCAATCAATTAGGTGTAATTGATGACAAAACCACTTTTATCGCAACCGACGGATTGCATCACGCTTCTGTAAATGCTGATTCAATTGTGTCTTTACAAATGATTGATGTAAACGAAATTCAGAAAAAAGATTCTTATACTTTCCTAAATACAGGTTCTCCGCACCATGTTCAGATTGTAGATGATTTGGAACATTATAATGTAAAAGAAAACGGAGCCGCAATTCGTTATGGTGAATTGTACGGAGAAAAAGGAAGCAATGTTAATTTTGTTAAAAAAGTAGATAACGATACTTTTTCTTTAAGAACTTACGAAAGAGGAGTTGAAGATGAAACTCTTGCCTGCGGAACTGGAGCAACTGCAGTTGCAATTGCTATGAACGCGATCGGCGAAACTGATAAAACCTCAATAAACTTAAATGTTGAAGGAGGAAAACTAGTGGTTTCTTTTGATAAAAATAATGACGATTACACAAACGTATTCTTAACAGGACCTGCAAAATTCGTATTCAAAGGAACAATTGAGATTTAATTTTATAAATCTCAAATTTTAAATTCCAAATTCCAATCAATCTAAAATCTACAATCTAAAATATCAAGATGATTACATTAAAAGGCGATTCGATTTATTTGCGTCCACTTGAGCCTCAAGATTTAGAGTTCATTTACTCTATAGAAAATGACGAAAATATTTGGGAAGTTAGTAATACGCAAACTCCTTACAGTCGTTTTTTGATTAAACAATATTTGGAAAATGCACATCAAGATATTTATGAAGCAAAACAGCTTCGTTTGGCTATCTGCCAAGATGAAGATTTTCCTGCGATCGGATTGATTGATTTATTTGATTTTGATCCTAGAAATAATAGGGCAGGGATTGGTATTGTTATTCAGAAAGAAGAAAATCAAAGGAAAAATATTGGTTCTGAGGCTTTAGGGCTTTTAATAAAATATTCTTTTTATAATTTAAATCTTCATCAATTGTATGCAAATATTGGTGTACAAAATGTAGCAAGTCTTGCACTTTTTACTAAATTTGGTTTTAAGAAAATCGGAATCAAAAAAGACTGGATCTTGTATCATAACCGCTATCACGATGAAGCAATTTATCAGTTAATTAATAAACAAATTTAAATTTTAAGCTTTGAGTCTAAAAAAAATAATCACGATAAGTGCCGTAGCCATCATTTCAGTTTTATTGATTTATGGTTTTATATTAATCAGTAAAATATTTAGTTCTAATACTAAATTTGAAGAAAAGGAAGTGTATGTCTATGTGCCGACAGATGCCAATTATGCTGATGTAAAAAAGATATTAGCACCTTACATAAAGAATTTTGACAACTTTGAATTGGTTGCCGAAAAAAGAGATTATCCGCAAAATGTAAAATCTGGACGTTTTTTACTGAAAAAAGATATGAATAATATCGACTTAGTAAGGGCAATGCGTTCTAATATTCCTGTTAAGTTGGTTTTCAATAATCAAGAAAGATTAGAGAATTTTGCCGGAAGAATCGGAGCAGAAATTGAAGCAGATAGTTTGTCACTTCTAAAAGCGATAAAAGATTCTACATTTTTAGCAGCAAACGGATTTAATGAAGAAAATGTTTTTGCAATGTTTATTCCAAATACTTACGAAGTTTATTGGAATACTTCAGCTGAAAAGTTTCGTGATAAAATGATAAAAGAATATCATAATTTTTGGACACCTGAAAGAATCGAGAAGGCAAAGAAACAAGGTTTAACTCCAGTGCAAGCTACAATTTTAGCTTCAATTGTGCATAAAGAATCCGTTAAAAAAGACGAAAGACCACGTATTGCAGGAGTTTATTTGAATCGTTTGCGTTTAGAAATGCCTTTGCAAGCTGATCCAACCGTTATTTATGCTTTAAAATTAAGAGACAACAATTTTGATCAAGTTATTAAAAGAGTTTTTTATAACGATTTGGTAATGAGATCGCCATATAATACGTATGTGAACAAGGGACTTCCTCCTGGACCAATTGCAATGCCTGATATTACAGCATTAGAAGCAGTTTTAAATCCAGAGAAGAACGATTATATTTATTTCTGTGCAAGTGTAGATCGTTTCGGATATCACGAGTTTGCAGCGACATTGGCAGAACACAATGTAAATGCAAAGAAATATTCTGACTGGATTGCTAGTCAAGGTGTGACAAGATAAATTTAAGTCTCTAAAAAATTATAAACCGAAGTAAATTTTACTTCGGTTTTTTTTTCAAATGCAAAAATTGGATTGAAATCGAAAATTTATGAATTTATTATTTTGAGTATTTTTTGTAATGAATTAATAAAAAGATACACATTTTTTGATGTTCAATTTTATAAAATTCAAAAACTGGTTTTCAAAATTTGAATAAAAACCAAGTATTATATATAAGAAAATTCTTTCTTTTTGGTGAAATTTGCTTAAAATTTATATAAAATGCGATTTTTTTTTGGCTTCGATTTTGGGTTTTTAAAGCTAAAAAAAGAGAACTGAAATCTCTCGGAATCCATTACTATAACTGGGATAGAAGCAGTTTACGATTTTGCGTAAAAAATGCTAAACTATTGATTTTAAGCATATTTTTAAAATAACTTATCTTTGCACCGTAGAAATTTCAAGAGGGTGACAGCGTCTTGAAGAAAAACAATTTATGATAAAGAAATGGTATTTTTATGCGAGTTTAGTCGTTATTATTACATTTTTAAGTTTGGGATTTATTCCCTCTAACCACGAAACCAAACCTTGGTTTTTAATTGAAAAAACGGATGGATCAGAATACATTTTTCCATCTAAAGAAAAAGATGATTATCCAAAAATCGCAAACGTCCCATTCACAGGAAATCGTCTAATAGGATTTAAAGAAGCAGTCGCTTTTAAAGAATCACAAGGGCAGTACAGACTTGTAAATACCCTTGGTTATATGGGTAAATATCAATTTGGTTCTAAAGCTTTGAGAGCAATCGGAATTAATGATACTAAAGCCTTTTTAAAAGATCCTGCTCTACAAGAAAAAGCTTTTATGGCTTTACTAGCCAAAAACAAATGGATTTTACGTAACGAAATCGAAAAGTACGAAGGCAAAATCGTCAGCGGTATTGAAATTACCGAATCAGGAATTTTAGCTGCAGCGCATTTAGGCGGGGCAGGTTCTGTAAAGAATTTTTTCAAAAACAAAGGAAGCAGGCATTTTAGAGATGCTTTTGGGACTTCTTTGAAAAGCTACATGAGAGATTTTGCAGGTTACGATCTTTCTTTTATAGAAGCTGATAGTAACGCAACAGTAAACGACTAAATTAAAAGAGGTTGTTTCGCAATAGGTGAAACAACCTCTTTTTCTATTTATTTTCCATATCGGTAATACTGAGTACTGAGACTGAGACTGCAAAACTCAATCTATCAAAGCTTCTAAGATTTTTATGGCCGCTTCACTTATTTTAGTTCCAGGTCCAAAAACGGCCGATGCGCCGGCATCAAACAAGAATTGATAGTCCTGAGACGGAATTACACCACCCACAATTACCATAATATCTTCTCGTCCGTGTTTTTTTAATTCTTCTATAACTTGCGGCACTAATGTTTTGTGACCAGCAGCTAGAGATGAAACTCCTAAGATATGAACGTCATTCTCAACAGCTTGTTTTGCAGCTTCTGCTGGAGTTTGAAATAATGGGCCTATATCAACATCAAAACCAACATCGGCATAACCTGTTGCGACTACTTTTGCACCACGGTCGTGACCGTCTTGTCCCATTTTAGCAATCATAATTCTAGGACGTCTTCCTTCTTGTTTGGCAAAAACATCTGCTAGTTGTTTTGCTTTTTCAAAATTCTCGTCATTTTTTATTGCTGCACTATACACTCCGCTAAAAGATTTAATTTGTGCTTTAAAACGGCCAAAAACTGTTTCCAATGCATTACTGATTTCGCCTAATGTTGCTCGGTTTCTAGCGGCTTCAATTGCATTTTCTAATAAGTTCCCTTGTCCTGTCTGCGCACAATGGATTAATTTTTCTAGTGACTTATTTACTTTTTCAGAATCTCGCGTTCGTTTTATTTCTTCAAGACGTTCAACCTGTTGTTTGCGAACCAATTGATTGTCTACATCCAAAATATCCAACGGATCTTCCTTCTCTAAACGATATTTATTCACACCGACAATAATATCTTGCCCGCTGTCAATTCTTGCTTGTTTTCTAGCTGCAGCTTCTTCAATTCGAAGTTTCGGAATTCCAGCTTCGATTGCTTTTGTCATTCCGCCGAGTTCTTCTACTTCTTCAATTAATTTCCAAGTCTTTTCTACGATGTCATTGGTTAAACTTTCAATATAGTAACTTCCAGCCCAAGGATCGACTGTTTTAGTGATTTTAGTTTCTTCTTGAAGAAATATTTGAGTATTTCTAGCAATTCTCGCAGAGAAATCTGTTGGAAGCGCGATTGCTTCGTCTAAAGCATTAGTATGAAGCGATTGTGTTCCGCCAAAAGCCGCTGCTGCCGCTTCTATACAAGTTCTAGCAACATTGTTAAACGGATCTTGCTCTGTCAAGCTCCATCCGCTGGTTTGGCAATGCGTTCTTAATGCCAAAGATTTATCACTTTTTGGATTGAATTGCTGTAATAATTTTGCCCAAATCATACGCCCAGCTCTCATCTTGGCAATTTCCATAAAATGATTCATTCCGATTGCCCAAAAGAAAGATAATCTTGGAGCAAATTCATCAATCGTCATTCCTGTTGATAATCCAGTTCTGATATATTCTAAACCATCTGCCAAAGTATATGCTAATTCAATATCAGCTGTTGCTCCAGCTTCCTGCATATGATAACCAGAAATGGAAATAGAATTGAATTTTGGCATTTTTTTGCTCGTAAATTCAAAAATATCAGCAATGATTTTCATCGAAGGAGTTGGAGGGTAGATATAAGTATTTCTAACCATAAACTCCTTTAAAATATCATTTTGGATTGTTCCCGATAATTTTTCTGGACTAACACCTTGTTCTTCAGCAGCAACTATATAAAAAGCCATAATAGGTAAAACAGCTCCATTCATAGTCATGGAAACAGACATTTCATCTAGCGGAATCTGATCGAAAAGCACTTTCATGTCTTCAACAGAATCTATTGCGACACCAGCTTTTCCCACATCGCCAACTACTCTTTCGTGATCTGAATCGTATCCGCGATGTGTTGGTAAGTCAAAAGCAATAGAAAGTCCTTTCTGTCCTGCCGCTAAATTTTTTCGGTAAAAAGCATTGCTTTCTTCTGCTGTCGAAAATCCAGCATATTGACGAATAGTCCACGGACGTCTCACATACATCGTGGCATATGGTCCGCGTAAATTTGGTGCAAAACCGGCTCCGAAATCAAGAAAATCTAAATCTTCGATATCTTTCTCAGAATAGTTTTTTTTAATTTCAATTCCTTCAGCTGTCGTAAAGTTGTCTGCCAAGTTTCCTTGACTTTCAGCTTTCGGCTTTTGACTTTGAAGAGTAATATGTTTAAGGTCTTTTCTAATCATTGAGACACTTTTTTTGAATTTTTAATTAATTACGTTTGAGATTATTCTAATTCCAATCTTTCTTGCTCCATTTTCTCAGCCAATCTCTTTTCGATAATTGGGGTAATTAATGTTTTTCTTGGTTTGATTTTTACAAAAGGAAACAATTCTAAATCATGTTTCATTCTATCTTCTTTGTTTGGATATTTATTTGTGCCTAAAAGAATTTCTTTTTTAGAATCGAATAATTCCTGTTCTTTATTGGCACTTTCCTGAATTTTCTTTTTGATTGTGCCTTCATTTAAAAGTTTTAGAAAACCTCCATTGGCTTCTATATCTTTAAATAATGCCAAGCTTTTTTCTGCCAGTTGCATGGTTAAACTTTCAATATAATAACTTCCATCAGCTGGGTTATCTACTTTGTCAAAATAACTTTCATGTTTTAAAATCAAAAGCTGATTTCTAGAAATTCGATCTCCAAATTCATTGTCTTTATGGTATAAAGCATCGTAAGGCAAATTAGCAATTGCATCAGCGCCTCCCAAAATTGCCGACATACATTCAGTTGTCGTACGCAGCATATTGACATTATAATCGTAAATTGTTTTGTTGCGTTTTGTTGGCGTTGCTAATAAATGGCATTCGATTTTGGAATTATATTCTGCAGCGATTAAATCAAAAAGCATTCGAAGCGCACGAAGTTTAGCAATTTCAAAGAAATAATTTGTTCCCACAGAAACTTGAAAAACAATAGATTTTGCAGTATCTGAGAATCGATTTAAATATTCGTTTGCATGCGCTAGACTATAAGCGATTTGCTGAGTAATATTAGCTCCAGAATTTTGATACAATCCCAAATCTACACTTAGCAGATTTAAATTGGTTGTATTTTTAAAAAGTAAGTCTAATGTTTCAAAATTATTTTTCTCCGAAGTAGTAAACCAATTTCCTTCTCTTGCTAATTGTCCGATTGGATCAAAATTGCAGTAAAAATTAGCTTTTTTCTGAATTGAAATTGTGTCTAATTTTTTAACGAAATCGATTGAGATAAAACTGAAATTAAAGTAAACGTTTTTGTTTTCTAAAGGAAGATTATTCAATAGTTTTTGAACATCGATTTTATCATTTTCGATTGTAAAACGAAGGCTTTCTGCACCTCTTTCTAAAGTGTTTAAAGTGCGTTCGATAGATTTTTCTACATCGAAAACAAAAATATTCTGGCAGATTTTAAAATCTGAAGCTTGTGTATTTACATTTGCAGCTTTTGTAAACTCATCGCTATGATAAAAAGGTTTTACCTGAATATCTTCTGGAGAATTCCAAATAACAGTTTGATTGTAATCGGCTCCATCTAATTCAAACTGAATTTTTTGTTTCCATTGTTTGGATGAAATCGGATTAAAATCGTCGAATAGGTTAGTGGCCATTGTAGTTTTTTTGATTATTCTTTTTCTTGAATCGTGTCTCCTTCAAATTGTATGATATAAATATCTTCGCTGTCCTTTTTCATAAAATACTTTTCGCGAGCGTATTTCTCAATTTGTTCTGGATTTTTGAGTAGCTTAATTTGCTCCTGATCTTTTTTGATTTCTTCCTGATAATATTTTTTATTATCCTCGAGTTCGTGTATCTGCTGATCTAGAAAGCGATGATCAAAATAAGAGTAATTGTCTAAAAATAACATCCAAACTATAAAAAACAGTAAAACCCAAACATATTTATTGCCTAGATATTTAAACCACTTTTTGTCTTTATATGGATTCTTAAATTTCATATAAGATAATTTCTTTTGAATTGTTTTTTTAGACCTGTTAGAGAGCAAACCCGACCTTCGCTGGGCTGCATATAATTTTATGGTTTAAATTTACGATAAAAATTATGAAATTCTCTGATTAATTACGGCACGAACGACATCAATTGCTACCGTATTGTATTTGTCATTCGGGATGATAATGTCTGCAAAAGCCTTAGAAGGTTCGATAAATTGCTCATGCATAGGCTTTAAAGTCGTTTGATAACGGTTTAAAACTTCATCAATATCGCGTCCGCGTTCTGAAATATCTCTTTTTAAACGACGAATTAATCTTTCGTCAGAATCTGCGTGAACAAAGATTTTAATGTCGAACATGTCACGCAATTCCGGATTTGTCAAAATCAAAATTCCTTCAACAATCATCACTTTTCTTGGATGAGTCGAAACGGTATCGTCTGTTCTATTGTGCTGAATAAAAGAATAAACCGGCTGATCGATTGTTTCTCCTGCTTTTAAAGCTTTTAGATGTTTTACCAATAATTCAAAATCAATCGCACGTGGGTGGTCAAAATTAATTAATGCTCTTTCGTCAAAAGATAAATTATCGGTTTGTTTGTAGTACGAATCCTGAGAAATCACCCCAACTTCTGTGTCTGGTAATTCATTCATAATTTGGTGTACTACTGTAGTTTTTCCACTTCCTGTTCCTCCTGCAAGTCCGATAATGAGCATAAAATTTTTGTTTGATATTTGTTTGGCAAAAATAATAATTTAACTGAATCGTTAAACATTTAAAATAATTTAACCATATAAGTAACATAAGTAAATTTAAGTAAACAGATATTTAAACAAAATGCTTCTTAGCTGAACTTATATTACTTATATGGTGAAAAACATAAAAAAATCCCGAAAGTAAACCTTCGGGATTTCGTGCAATCAGTATAGTTTAAAAAAATATTCTGAATTTAGTAAGCACTTGTATTTATTTATTCTTTTTTGCTTTAATCATCATTTCAAGCTGATCCCAAAGTTCTTCTGGAATTGCCTCTAATAAGTTGAATTGTCCGGCACCTTTTAACCATTCGCCACCATCAATTGTGATTACGTCTCCATTTATGTATGAAGAGAAATCTGAAACTAGGTAAGCAGCTAAATTTGCTAATTCTTGGTGATCTCCAACTCTTTTTAATGGCACTTTTTTAGCCATGTCAAATTTCTCTGAAAGATCTCCAGGCAATAATCTGTCCCAAGCACCTTTTGTAGGGAATGGTCCAGGAGCAATTGCGTTAGAACGAATTCCGTATTTTGCCCACTCTACAGCAAGACTTCTTGTCATTGCTAAAACTCCCGCTTTTGCAGTAGCACTAGGAACCACATAAGCAGATCCTGTCCAAGCGTAAGTAGTTACTATATTTAAAATCGTTGCCGAAGTTTGTTTCGTGTCAATCCAGTGTTTTCCAAAAGCTAACGTACAGTTTTTAGAACCTTTGAGTACGATATCTATCACAGTATCAAAAGCATTTGCAGATAATCTTTCGGTTGGCGAAATGAAGTTTCCTGCCGCATTATTTAAAAGAACATCTACTTTTCCGAAAACCTTTAAAGTTTCCTGAAGCATGTTTTCGACTTCTTCGTAATGGCGAACATCACATTGAAGAGGAAGACATTTGCCTCCAGTTTGGCTTTCCAGTTCGGCAGCTGTGGTTTTTAACTTCTCTAAATCTCTAGAGGTTATCGCTACTTGAGCTCCTAATTCGAGAAAATATTTGGTCATAGCTTTGCCTAAACCGCTTCCGCCGCCTGTAACGACAATGACTTTGCCTTTTAAAGCATCATCACGCAACATTTTATCTGTGTAGCTCATATTTTTTCTTTTTTTTACAATATTAGTTAAATAAAATAGGATGCACGCATAACAATGTTATAAAATTTTGAAAAATTTTATATATCGCATAATTTTTTTGCTGCAGATTCAAGTGTGAACTCGTCTTTGGCAAAGCAAAAACGAATTAATTTTTGATCCTTATGATCTGAATAAAAGGTCGAAATAGGAATTGCAGCTACGCCATGATCGATAATTAGATTTTTACAAAAAGTTACATCGTCATCATTTGAAATATTAGCATAGGAAGCAACCTGAAAATAAGTTCCTTCGCAAGGTTTTAGTTCAAAACGACTATTTTGAAGCAGTTTTTGAAAATAATCTCGTTTTTCCTGATAGAATTTTCCAAGAAGATTGACATCAACAACATCTAAATATTCGCTAATGGCAAACTGAGAAATACTATTCACGCTGAAGACCAAAAACTGATGGACTTTTTTGATTTCTTTCATTAAATGTTCTGGAGCAATAGTGTAGCCAATTTTCCAGCCTGTTATATGAAAAGATTTTCCAAAAGAAGAAACCATCACGCAACGGTCTAAAAGGAAATCTTTTGTATGTGCCGAAATATGTTTTTCTTCGAAAGTAATATATTCGTAAACTTCATCGGATAAAATGATAATGTTTGGATATTTCTCCAGAAGATTTTTTAATTGGACAAAATCATTTTCAGTTAAGATTTTTCCAGTCGGATTATGCGGATTATTGATAATCATCAATCTGGTTTTAGCAGAACATGCTTTTTCAATTCTATCCCAATTTGGAGTATAATCGTCATTTAGAGCAACTCGAACAGGTTTTGCTTTACAAAGTAAAACAGGAGATTCGTAAGAATCATAACTTGGATCAAGAATAATTACTTCGTCATTTTCTCTTACTAAAGCTAAAATTGTTGTAAAAATTCCTTGCGTTGCTCCAGCCGTAACCAAAAGTTCTAAATCAGGATTAATCGTTCTATTGTATGAATCCTGAGTCAGCTTTGCAATTTTATTCATCAACGGCGGATAACCTGCCATTGGAGTATATTGATGTACATTTTCCTTTGCTAATCTTGCAACTATATCTGTTAATCTTTCGTCAACAGGGAAATTTGGAAATCCCTGAGAAAGATTTATGGCATTGTATTCGGTTGCCATTTTTGACATTACCGTAAAAATGCTTGTGGTTATGTTAGGGAGTTTGCTCATAGTGAAGTTTGATTAGGGAAAACTTGCAGGCCAAATAGAAATTAAAGGTTTTGTTCCTGATGATTATCCACAGGTATTGATAAATAGTAAAGAGTTCTCACAAGTCTATGATTATTGGTTGCCGGAATCCATTTAGGAGCTTTTTTTAGAACGCGAATTGCTTCGTTTCCTGTGCCGTGCCCAATATCTTTAATAACTTTTATATTGCTAAGATTCCCGTCTTTTTCAACTACAAAATTTACTTCAAGCATACCTTTTACATGTTCATCTTCTTCAGGGTAGAAGAAATTATTTTTGATGTATTTTTGAAATTTCTGTATTCCCCCTTCAAAATCAGGTTTTACATCAATTGAGTCAATAGCATATATTGTGGTGTCTTCTTTTATTTGAACTTCATTATCACTATCAGATATATTTGCTTCTGTGATAGATTCTTCAAAGTTGTTTTCTTTAACAATATTCTGTTCTGTTTTTTCTTCTTTTGAAGCTTTAGTTTCTGTGAAAAAATTACATTGTGTGAAACCAATCAAAATCAAAATTAGCATTAAAGTTTTTTTCATTCTCATAAGATTAATTACATTTTATGAATAATAAAAATAGCAGGACGCTTATCAATGTCAATTTTTAATTTTTTCCAATCAGCAACTTTCAATGTTTTGATGAATTCTGTTGGCAAAGTAATATCTGCCGCAATACAAAGATGTGTCGCAGGACTTAAAATCTGCAAAAGATCTTCTATCAGTTTATTATTTCTGTAGGGAGTTTCAATGAATAATTGCGATTGATTTTTATCATAAGATAATTTCTCAAAATGACGAATTGCCGATTTTTTCTCGTCTTTATCAATTGGTAAATATCCGTTGAAAGTAAAACTCTGGCCGTTCATTCCTGAAGCCATCATAGCCAATAGGATAGAAGAAGGACCAACTAAAGGCACAACCTGAATCCCTTTTTCATGTGCCAATTTTACAATTGCAGCACCTGGATCTGCAACGCCAGGACAGCCAGCTTCGCTCATTAATCCCATATTTGTTCCTTCCAGCAAAGGTTTGATGAAATCATTGTGTTCGCTAGTTTCTGTTCTTTTGTTCAAAGTAAAAAGAACCAATTCAGATTGTTTTTTTTCTGGATAAACGGCTTTTATAGATTTTCTAGCAGTTTTATCATTTTCAACAATATAGTGGTCGATAACTTCTATCGTTCTTCTAACAGTCTGAGGTAAAACATCCATCGGATCGCTTTCGCCCATTGTAGTTGGAATTAGATATAATTTTCCGAAAGATTTCATGTGCTTTTGTTTAAAATTAAAAAATTCAATTATCTCTTTTTTAGAAACAATTGAATTAGATTAGGAGTGTTTTTTAAGAAGTTGGTCTGCAATTAAATCAGTCACTTCGTCCAGCATTTTGTAAACGTTTTCAAAACCATTGGCAGAACCATAGTACGGATCAGGAACGTCTACATTTTCGTCTGGAAATAAATCGTTTAAAATCAAACGGACTTTGTTTTTGTGTTCTGGAGTTTTGGCTAAATGAATAACATCGCGAAAATTCGAATTGTCCATTACATAGATATAATCAAACTCATCAAAATCAGAGGCTTTTATTTGTCTTCCTTTTTGTGCGCTGATATTGATTCCGTATTTTTTGGCAACTTCAATAGAACGTTTGTCAGGACAATGTCCAACATGCCAAGAACCTGTTCCGGCAGAATCAACTAAAAATTTATCTTGAGGTAATTTAGAGGCTAAAATTCCTTCTGCTAAAGGTGATCTGCAGATATTCCCTAAACAAACCATTAAGATTTTTACAGGCATGGCGCGTCTTAAAGCGTTAGTTTTTTATTGATGTCTTCAACAAACTTTTTAAATTGTTTGTCTGTAGAAACTAAGTTGTCGACTGTTTTACAAGCGTGAAGAACAGTTGCGTGATCGCGATCTCCAATTTGCGAACCAATATTAGCCAAAGAAGCTTTAGTGAATTTTTTAGCGAAGAACATGGCTAATTGTCTTGCTTGCACAACATGCCTCTTTCTAGTTTTAGATTGAAGTGTTTCAATGTCTAATTGGAAATAGTCTGAAACAATTTTTTGGATATAATCGATAGAGATTTCTCTCTTTACGTTTTTAACAAATTTCTCTACAACACTTTTCGCCAGTTCAATTGTAACTTCTTTTTTGTTGAAAGAAGATTGAGCGATCAATGAAATAATAGCTCCTTCAAGTTCTCTTACGTTTGTTTTGATGTTGCGGGCAACGTATTCTAAAATATCTTCAGGCATTTCTACACCATCGCGGTATAAAATGTTTTTTAAGATTGAAATACGCGTTTCGTAATCTGGCTGATGCAATTCTGCAGACAATCCCCATTTAAAACGAGATAATAATCTTTGCTCGATATCCTGCATATCAACAGGAGCTTTATCAGAAGTTAAGATTACTTGTTTTCCGTTTTGGTGCAAATAGTTGAAAATGTGGAAGAATACATCTTGTGTTCCAGATTTTCCAGATAAGAATTGAACATCGTCAATAATCAAAACATCAATTAATTGGTAAAAGTGAATGAAATCATTACGATTATTCTTTTTTACAGAATCAATGTATTGCTGTGTGAAAATCTCAGCAGAAATATATAAAACCGTTTTTTCTGGATATTTATCTTTTACTTCTACACCTATAGCATGCGCTAAGTGTGTTTTTCCTAAACCAACCCCTCCAAAAATTAATAATGGGTTAAATGAAGTTCCCCCTGGTTTGTTGGCAACTGCCATACCAGCAGAACGAGCCAATCTATTTGAATCTCCTTCTAAGAAGTTGTCAAAACTGTAGTTCGGATTTAACTGAGACTCAATTTTTAAATTTCTGATTCCAGGAATTACAAAAGGATTTTTAAGTTCAGGATTTAAGTTTTTAAACGGAGCATCAACCTCTTGCGGTTTCATTGGCACTCTATTGGCACTTGGCAGCTGCTCGGTAAACGGCTGTTTATTGCCATAAGTGTTCTCCATTTTAATTTTATAGAGTAACTTTGCGTTTTTTCCCAGTTCTTTGGTAAGCGCAACTTTCAATAATTTTACGTAATGCTCTTCGAGCCATTCGTAGAAAAATTTACTTGGAACCTGAATGTATAATGCGTTATCGGTTAGCTCAACTGATTTGATTGGTTCGAACCAAGTTTTATATGCTTGGTCTTGAATATTATCCTTTATAAAGGACAAACAGTTTTCCCATACCGATTGAGCAGTTTTAGTCATAGATTCAGATAAATTTTTATTATTGTTATAAAGATTCTCCTAATAAAAAAGGAGCAATTTTATTCCGTATTTCGGGATAACAAATATGTGAACAAATTTCTGTAAAAAAAAATATTTTGGTATCTAATTTTATAAAAAAAAGTTGTAAAGAGCCTTTTCAAATTCGAATTTTTTTAATATTTTATAAATGAAAAATCATCAGACTCAAGTACGAGTTCGTTACTCAGAAACTGACCAAATGGGAGTCGTTTATCACGGAAATTATGTGCCTTATTTTGAGATAGGACGCGTGGAATGGCTTAGAAATAAAGGGGTTTCGTATAAAAGCATGGAAGAAAGCGGAATTGGTCTTCCAATTGTCAACATGAATATCAACTACAAAAAATCGGCGCGATACGACGAACTTTTAACAATTCACACTACATTCAAAAGTCACTCTTCTGTGAAGATCGAATTTGACTGCGCAATCTATAATGAGGCGAATGAGTTATTAACAACTGCAACGTTTATTTTAGTATTTGTTGCGTTAAAAACAGGTCGTCCAACAGCTCCTCCAGAATACATTTTAGATATATTCAAATCACTGGATGAAAAGTGTTAAAACTGCCTTCATTTTGATGTTAAATTATATAATTTTGATATCAATTTCGAACATTAAATCAAAAATGCTGAATACTGTTTCGGCATTTTTTTTTCTCGTTTTTGTCACAATTTTGCCAATTGGCAGTCCAGAAACTTCATCCATTTCCATTTCCTGAGATACGATTTCTAATTTCTTTTCTTTGATCACTCTCATGACTTTGTTCATGTTTTTATAATCAAAAGAAATTAAAAATTCGACGTCTATTGTTTTTTCTACAATTTCACAAACTTCTAAGGTCTGCTGCGCTGTAGTTCTATAAGCTGCAATTAAACCGCCAACACCCAATTTTACTCCTCCAAAAATACGAACGACTACTACAAGAACGTTAGTTAATCCAAAAGATTGTATCTGGCCGTAAATTGGTGCTCCAGCTGTGTTGCTGGGTTCGCCATCATCATTGGCACGATACGAAACTTTATTTCCAACACCAATTTGGTAAGCATAACAATAGTGCACCGCATGCGGATGCTGCTTTTTTAGCTCTTCAATAATGGGCTTTACTTCATCTTCGTGATCTATTGGAAAAGCATAACCAAAGAATTTACTGCCTTTTTCCTTAAACAGTATTTCTTCAGATGCAGCCGCAATAGTTTGATAAGTATCGTTAATTTCCAAAAGCAGTATTCTTAAAGTATATTTTTTTTATAAAGATCGACCACATCTTCTTTCCCAACTTGAAGATTCCAAACTTTGATTCCTAAAGCCGCGGCGCTATCGGTATTTTCTGTCTTGTCGTCAATAAATAAGGTGTTTTCGGCAACTAGATTGTTTTGTTCAAGAACAAACTGATAAATTTTCGGATCTGGTTTTCTCATTCCGATATCAAAAGAAAAATATACTTTTTCAAAACAGTCATAAAAATCCTTGTAAAAAGAAACGCCACTTTTTTCTTCAAATGTATTGATGTGAATAGAATCGGTATTGCTTAACAGAAACAATCGGTATTTTTTTGATAATTCCTGAAGAAATTCCAAACGATAAAATGGAAAATCTGCCAAAACAGCATTCCAAGCTTTTAGAATATCTTCCTTTGAAGCATTGGGCAATTGTTTTTGAAAACCGCCGATGAAATCTTCTGGAGAAATAGCGCCCACTTCAAAAGAAAGATTTAATTGTTCAAATTCATTATTCCACTCCTTCATTCCTAATTTTTGTAAACCAGAAATTGTGGCAGGTTTGTCTAAATTGATAAAAATGTCTCCGAAGTCAAAAATTATCGCATTAATCATGATTTTTAATCTGTATTAGTTCGTCGCTTAAAATGTTGGTTTTGATGCTGTTTTTTCTTGAAATATTTGGAGCTTTCGTTCCTTTTTCAAAACTTGTTTTTCCAATAAAAATTCGTGCCTCGTCCCAAAGATTTTCATCGATAAAAGATTGAAGCGTTTGTCTTCCGCCTTCAATAATCACAGATTGAATTTGATTTTGGTATAAAACATCTAAAATCTGAGGCACAATATTTTTGCTGAAATCAATTACTTCAAATTGTGTGTTTTTTGTTGGTGATTTTTCTTTTTCGCTAGAAAAAATAATAGTTTTCACAGTGTCATCAAAAATAAAACTGTTTTGATCAATTCTGTTATTTCGATCTATAACAACTCTTGTTGGATTATTTCCGTCCCAATCTCTGGCGTTTAATTTCGGATTGTCATCAACTACAGTTTGTGTTCCAACTAAAATTGCTTGTTCTTCAGTTCGCCATTTATGAACCAATTGTCTCGAATATTGATTGGTGATCCAAACCGGTTTTCGATCTTGATTGCTAACTTTTTCTGGCGCCAGAAAACCATCCTGACTTTCCGCCCATTTTAAAATTACGTAAGGCCTCTTTTTTTGATGAAAAGTAAAAAAGCGTTTGTTCAGCTCGTTGCATTCATCTTCTAAAACACCAACGGTTACATTAGCGCCAGCTTCAATTAATTTCAAAATGCCTTTTCCAGCTACTTTTTCGTTAGGATCAACTGTGCCGACTACAACATTCGGAATTTCATTTGCAATAATCAAATCACAGCACGGAGGAGTTTTTCCAAAATGGCTGCACGGTTCTAAGCCTACATAAATTGTAGCTTTTTTCAACAGCGATTTGTCTTTTACCGAATTTACGGCATTTACCTCTGCATGTGGCTCACCAGCCTTCTTATGCCAGCCTTCACCAATAATCTGACCTTCATAAACAATCACACTGCCAACCATCGGATTCGGATACGTTGTTCCAAGTCCATTTTGTGCCAGTTCGATGCAGCGTTTTATATATTTTTCATGTATATTCACAGTGCAAAAGTAGTTATTTTTGAGTTTATGACTAAGTTAAGAAGCTACAGAAAAAGTATATTTGCTTTTGCTTATATAATGATTTAGAATAAAAAAATGGTAAATTGGTTAATACGTACAATTGAAAAGAAAGACAATCAGGTAGTTGCAAGTTTGATACGTTCTGTTTTTGATGAACTGGAAATTCCAAAAGTAGGTACAGCATACGAAGATCCTTATCTAGATTTGATGTTTGAACAATATAGCAAACCCAAATCGATCTATTTTGTTGTCGAAAATGAAGGAGAAATTGTTGGCTGCGCTGGTATTGCACCTTTGGAAAATGGTGACTCCGAAATTTGCGAATTACAGAAAATGTATTTCCTTCCAAAAACAAGAGGTTTAGGAATTGGCTCTCAAATGATGGAAAAATGTTTAGAGCAAGCTAAATCTTTTGGTTTTAAAAAATGCTATATCGAAACCATGCCATTTATGCATGCCGCACAAAAACTTTACAAAAAATCCGGTTTTGAGTATTTAGATGCTCCAATGGGATGTACTGGGCATAATTCTTGTCCTGTTTGGATGCTCAAAGTTTTGTAGCTTTAAGGTAACAAATTTAAAACAAGCAAGACTTATTGAAAGATAAATGTCAGTTTCGGCTGATATAAAATGCTCAAAAAATAAAAATGAAAATTAAACAATATCGTACTGAGTTTATTAAAGAATTATCTCCTTTTTACGATGCGTACGAAGCAGAAAGCTTTTTTTATTTGATACTTGAAGATAGATACCAACTTCGCCAGATTGATTTAGCCTTAAATCATGAATTAGTATTTGATGAGAAGGATTTCGCGATCTGGAACGAGTTGCTAAATCAGCTGAAGAAAGAAGTTCCTATTCAGTACCTACTTGGAAAAACCAACTTTTATGGTTTGGATTTTGAAGTAAATGAGAATGTTTTAATTCCAAGGCCAGAAACAGAAGAATTAGTTGAATGGATTATTAATGAAAATGCAAGTCCAGATAAAAACAAAAAAATAAGAATTCTCGATATCGGAACAGGAACGGGCTGTATTGCGATTTCGCTGGCTAAAAATCTTCCGAATGCTGAAGTTTTTGGTGTTGATGTTTCTAAAAAAGCGATTGAAACCGCAAAAAGGAATGCCATTAGAAATGATGTAGAGGTGACTTTTATGCTGCTGAATATTTTAGAAACTGATGAATTTACCTGTCAGTTTGATATCATTGTTTCTAATCCGCCTTATGTGCGAAATCTAGAAAAAGTAGAAATAAAAAAGAATGTACTGGATTACGAACCGCATTTGGCGCTTTTTGTAGAAGATAGCGATCCGCTTATTTTTTATAGAAAGATTGCTTCCCTAGCTCAAAACGGACTTCTGAAAAACGGAAAACTGTATTTTGAAATCAACCAATATCTTGGAAAAGAAATGATTGATTTGCTGGAAAGTATGAGTTTTCAAAACGTTGAGCTTAGAAAAGATATTTACGACAACGATCGTATGATAAAAGGGAATATTTAAGTTTTCAGTCTTGGTCTCAGTTTTCAGACAGTATTGACCGAAAATTGAGACCGAAAACTGCGACTAAAAATTATTCATATCGCAAAGCTTCAATAGGATCTAATTTTGATGCTTTAATAGCTGGATATAAACCAGAAACCAATGCTACGCAAAAACTTGTTGCGAAAGCGGCAAAAATCGCCATCCACGGAATCACAAAAACAAAGCTCATGGCCGTTGCAATAGCAAAACCAAGCAGAATTCCCAAAATGATTCCGACCAAACCTCCAATTTGTCCAATTAATAAAGTCTCGATAAAAAACTGAAAAGCAACTGTTGATCTTTTGGCTCCCAAAGCTTTACGAACGCCAATTTCGCGGGTACGTTCTGTAACCGAAACGATCATAATATTCATTAAAGCAATAGAAGATCCTAAAATCGTAATAACGGATATAATCCAAGCGGCCCAGCCTAAATATTTGGTAATGCCTAAAATTCGGTTAATTAAGTCATCACTGCGCCCAATGCCGAAATTATTATCTCTTACAGGACTAAGTTTACGAACCCTTCTCATGGTACTTGTAGCATTGTCGACAGCTTCGTCTAAAAGTTCTTTTTTAGAAACCATCACACTGATTGTATAGTTGATGTTTGGTGCAGAAAATAAGGATCTCGCAACCTGAATCGGAATCAAAACGCGTAAATCTTGGCTGTTCCCAAAAGTAGAGCCTTTTTCTTTTAGAACGCCAATAACCTTAAATCGTGCACCGCGAATCGAAATGATTTTATCTATCGGATTTACATCTTTTAAAAGTCCTTTTTCAAAATCAGAGCCGACAATACATGAATAGGTGTTGTTGTCAATATCAAATTGATTAAAAGAACGACCTAAAGTAGTTTCTAAGCCAGAATTGGCAATGAAATGCTCGTCTACACCAACAACTGTAATTTCGGGGTCTGTTTTGGTATCTAAATATTTTACTTCAGCTTTTGAGGTTGCAGTAAAAGAAAGGGATGTTTCTGTAAAAGGATATTTGTATTTATTTTTAAAAGCAACAGCTTCAGGATAAGAAATAATTGGATTGATAACTTCACGCTCGTTTCCGCCACGATTTCGAACCGTATTTTCGTATTGATTGATGTTGAACGTATTAGCTCCCATTGATGCAAAATTGGTGGAAATTGTATTTTCTAATGCAGAAACTACCGTAAGGATACCCACCAAAGCAGTAATACCGATAGCAATAATTAAAACAGTAAGAACGGTACGCAGAATTTGGGTTTTGATAGAACCAAAAGCAATTCGGATATTTTCTTTAAATAATTTTAGCATCATGACCAATTTGTCACGAAAATACGGTTTTTGTTACAAGTTTGTTTTCGAAGTGTTATTATTTATTTTAAAAAGTAAGATATTTGCATTCGCTTAAAAATTAAAAGAAATAATGTCAAAGAATTTTAGGTTTTTAGTTTTCAAAGGAAATCTAAAATCTAAAATCAACAATCTAAAATAAAAAAAATGGCTTCAAAACCAAGTATACCAAAAGGAACAAGAGATTTTTCACCAGCAGAGGTGTCAAAACGTCAATATATTATTCAGACTATAAAAGCTAATTTCGAGAAATTCGGTTTTCAGCCAATCGAAACGCCCTCGTTTGAAAATTCAGATACCTTAATGGGGAAATATGGCGAAGAAGGAGATCGTCTGATTTTTAAAATTTTAAATTCAGGTAATTTTTTCTACAATAAAAGTAAAATTGAATTACCAGAATCAATCGAGGAATTACAGCTGAATTCTGCTGAAAAAATCACTTTAGAGCAAAGAATCGAATTAAATAAATTCACAGGAAAAATTTCTGAGAAAGCCTTGCGTTACGATTTGACAGTTCCGTTTGCAAGATATGTAGTGCAACACCAAAGTGAAATTGAATTTCCGTTCAAAAGATATCAGATTCAGCCAGTTTGGAGAGCAGATAATCCGCAGAAAGGGCGTTTTAGGGAATTTTTTCAATGTGATGCTGATGTTGTCGGTTCAAAATCACTTTGGCAGGAAGTAGAATTGGTTCAATTATATGATACTGTTTTTACATCGTTAGGTTTAGAGGGTGTTACAATTAAAATCAATAACAGAAAAATTTTATCTGGAATTGCTGAGGTTATCGGTGCTTCAGATAAATTAATTGATTTTACAGTTGCGCTTGATAAATTGGATAAAATTGGAGAAGATGGCGTTAAAAAAGAAATGATAGAAAAAGGAATTTCTGAAGAAGCGTTGGTAAAAGTGCAACCGCTTTTTAGTTTCTCAGGAACTTTTGCAGACAAAATTGCACAACTTTCGGACTTGTTGTCATCTTCTGAAGAAGGAATGAAAGGTGTGGAAGAATTGAAATTTATTTGCGACAATGTGGCCGATTTAGGTTTATCGACTGCAATTTTAGATTTGGATGTGACATTGGCACGTGGTTTAAATTATTACACCGGAGCTATTTTTGAAGTTGCGGCTCCAAAAACAGTAGCAATGGGATCTATCGGTGGTGGTGGAAGATACGACGATTTGACGGGTATTTTCGGATTGAAAAATATGAGTGGTGTCGGAATCTCTTTTGGATTGGATAGAATCTATCTAGTTCTGGAAGAATTGCAATTGTTTCCAGAAACGGTTGCGGCTACTTCTAAAGCATTATTCTTGAATTTTGGCAACAAAGAAGCTTTGTATGCTTCAAAAGCGATTCAGAGATTGAGACAGGAAAATATAAAAGTAGAATTATATCCAGACAATGTAAAAGTGGGTAAACAATTTCAATATGCAGATAAACGTTTGATTCCGTTTGCGGTATTGGTTGGAGATCAGGAAATTAATTCAAATTCGTACACGCTTAAAAATTTAGTGACAGGAGAGCAGGTATCTGTAGCTTTCGACGGATTGAAAAAAGCTTTACAGTCCTAAATTAAGTTATGTTTCACGCAGATTCTGCAGATTGGAGCAGATTTAATTTGATTTAAAAACGAAATCTATTTTAATAATCTGCCTAAATCTTTTTAAATCTGCGTGAAATATTAAAAAATACTTTGAGAGGCTAACTGTCTGGAACAAAAGTTTTTGCTTCAGATTCCGCAGGTTCAAAGGATTTTCTTTTAAAATCTATGCCTGAAATAGTTGCTGGAGAAGAAAAAAAACTCTTAATTTGCCGACCTTAAGTTACGGGCGTAGTTCAAGGGTAGAATAGCGGTCTCCAAAACCGTTGATGGGGGTTCGAATCCCTCCGCCCGTGCAAAAGAAATAAAATGACAACCAGTCATTAAAAGTATAAAAAAAAGCTTCGTCTCTATAGGCGAAGCTTTTTTTAATATAAGGTAAACTTGAATTAATAATTATTTAGAGGCCAAAGCCAACCCTTAAATTCAATTTTTGGTGGTAATAATTGTTTTTTATTGGTCTCAAAGATAATATAAACTAAAACGTAATAGTCTTAAAATTATAATAAATTTTTTCTATGTGATTGCGTTTTTTAAATGTCTCATAATTAATAAAGTGACAATTTGACATTTTATAAGATTTGGCAGTACTTTTGCAATCCAACAAAGAAATAAAAAATGAAGTTTAAAAATATTTTTAAAAATAAAAGCAATATGACTACGGAAAATACAGAATTCGATCAGGAATTAGATGACGCAACGATAGAGACTAACGCCAATGGAGAGCAATTAATTGTTGAAGAATTAAGTGTTGAGGAGCAACTAGCTCAAGACTTAGCCAAAGAAAAAGATAAGTTTTTGAGATTATTCGCCGAATTTGAAAATTATAAAAAAAGAACTTCAAAAGAACGTCTTGAATTATTTAAAACTGCAAACCAAGAAGTTTTATTGGCAATGCTTCCAGTTTTAGATGATTTTGACAGAGCAACTGTAGAGATCAACAAATCTGAGGATGAAAATTTGAAAAAAGGAGTTGAGTTGATCCATGAAAAACTGAAAAGCACTTTAGTTTCTAAAGGTTTAGAACAAGTTGAGATTCAGGCAGGAGATGCTTTCAATGCTGATATTGCTGAAGCAATTACCCAAATTCCAGCACCATCTGATAAATTAAAAGGGAAAGTTGTAGATGTTATTGAAAAAGGATACAAATTAGGCGACAAAATTATTCGTTACCCTAAAGTTGTTGTAGGAAACTAAAAAATGCAAATAAAATTTCAATTGTATTTTTTGGATTTTGGAATTTTAAGATTTGGAATTTAACCTGATTATGAAAAAAGATTTTTACGAAATACTAGGCATTTCAAAAAATGCTGATGCTGCCGAAATTAAAAAAGCGTATAGAAAAAGTGCTTTAAAATACCACCCTGATAAAAACCCAGGCGACAAAGAGGCAGAAGAAAACTTCAAATTGGCGGCAGAAGCTTATGAAGTTTTAAGTGATCCGCAGAAAAAAGCAAAATACGATCAGTATGGTCATCAAGCATTTGATGGTTCTGGCGGATTTGGTGGTCACGGAGGTATGAACATGGATGATATTTTCAGCCAGTTTGGTGATATTTTTGGTGGCGGATTTGGCGGTTTCGGAGGCGGAGGCGGAGGTCCTCGCCGTGCGAAAGGAAGCAATCTTCGAATTAAAGTAAAATTGACTTTAGAGGAAATTGCAAATGGAGTGGAGAAAAAAGTAAAAGTAAAACGTAAAGTTCAGGCAAAAGGCGTAACGTATAAAACTTGTACCACTTGTAACGGACAAGGTCAGGTAATGCGTGTAACCAATACCATTTTAGGAAGAATGCAGTCTGCATCTACTTGTCCTACTTGTGGAGGTTCTGGTCAGATTTTAGATAAAAAACCTTCTGAGGCAGATGCTCAAGGAATGGTTCAAGAAGACGAAACAGTATCAATCAAAATTCCTGCAGGAGTTGTTGACGGAATGCAGTTGAAAGTTGCTAATAAAGGTAACGATGCACCAGGAAACAGTATTCCAGGAGATTTAATTGTAGCTATTGAAGAAATTGAGCATGAATTCTTGAAGCGTGAAGGTGAAAACGTTCACTACGATTTATATATCAGTTTCCCAGAAGCAGTTTTGGGAGCTTCTAAAGATATTGAAGCAATCAACGGAAAAGTTCGCATTAAACTGGAAGAAGGAATTCAATCTGGAAAAATCTTAAGATTGAAAGGAAAAGGAATTCCAAGTTTAAACGGTTACGGAAGCGGAGATTTATTGGTTCACGTAAATGTTTGGACTCCAAAAACATTAAATAAAGAACAAAAACAATTCTTTGAAAATGCTTTAACAGACGAGCACTTTGCTCCAAGTCCAGAAAAATCAGAGAAATCATTTTTTGAGAAAGTAAAAGATATGTTCTCATAATCTTAACTTTTTTAAAATACTATAAATAATCAAAAACCCATTCTAGCATAAAATAGAATGGGTTTTTTGCGTAATATGACACAGATTCGCTAGTAATTATTTACTTTTACAGTCGCTGAACCGTAATGGGAGAAGCAACGCAGTAAATCCTTAAAAATAACATGAGTAACTTACTAGAAGTACATAAAGTCATAAAAAAATATGGCGACTATGTAGCACTTAACGAAGTTTCATTAAATGTGCCAAAAGGCAGTATATATGGGCTATTAGGTCCGAATGGAGCAGGAAAAACTTCCCTTATCAGAATCATAAACCAGATTACAATGCCTGACAGCGGTGAAGTAATTTTGGATGGAGAAAAGTTACAGCCAAAACATGTGCAGACTATTGGCTATCTTCCAGAAGAACGAGGTTTGTACAGTTCAATGAAAGTAGGTGAACAATGTCTGTATCTGGCGCAAATGAAAGGACTTTCTAAAGCTGAAGCCAAAAAACAACTGGATTATTGGTTTGACCGTTTGGGAATTCAAGGTTGGTGGAATAAAAAAATTCAGGAGCTTTCTAAAGGAATGGCGCAAAAAATTCAGTTTGTGGTTTGCGTTTTGCATAAACCAAAATTGCTGATTTTAGATGAGCCATTTTCTGGATTTGATCCCGTAAATGCCAATATTATTAAAGACGAAATTTTGGCTTTAAAAGAACAAGGTTCAACCATTATTTTTTCGACTCATAGAATGGAAAGCGTAGAAGAACTTTGTGAAAATATTGCTTTGATTCATAAATCTAATAAACTGATAGAAGGAAAAGTGGTTGATGTAAAACGTCAGTTTAGAACAAACAGTTTCGAGGTTGGAATTTTGACCAATAATGTTGAAGGATTAATGTATGACATTACACAAAAATTTACTGTTTCTCCAGCTAGTTTTAAATCTTTGAATGATGATTTAAAATTAAATATTCAGATCGGAAATGCTTCTCCAAACGAATTGTTGAATGTTTTAACGCAACGCGGACAAGTAACGCACTTCGTTGAAAAAATTCCAAGCATAAACGATATTTTTATCCAAACGGTTACTGAAAACAAAATTTAAAAATTCCAATATAGAAATTCCAAATTCCAAGCTTATAAATTGGGATTTGGAATTTAAAATTTGAAAATTAATTATTTATGAGTATTATCTCGTTGATTATAAAAAGAGAATTTATTGCTAAAGTCCGCAATAAATCTTTTGTTGTCATGACTTTCTTGAGTCCGCTTTTATTTGTGGCTATTGCTGTTTTTATTGGTTATTTAAGTACCATGAAAGCAGAAACGAAAAGAATTGCGATTCATGATGAAACTGGACTTTTTGCTTCAGATTTTTTAAAGGAAAACAGAAAAGGTGCAGAATTTAAATATCTCAATCTGTCTGAAATTGATGTAAAAGCCTTAAAGGATAGTATTACAAAAGAAAATTTCAGCGGATTAATTGTTATTCCGAAAACCGAAAATAAAAAAGATTTAGAAAGTAAAATTGAATTTATTTCCAATAACAGCCCTAGTATTTCTTTTATTGAAAACACTCAGGATATTATCGGAAATAAAATCACAAAACTAAATCTAGAAGAAGCAAAACTAGATACTCTGGCTATTCAGAAAGCACAGTCAGATGTAAATATTCATTTAGTGAAAGCCTCTGGAGAAGAGAGTTTAAAAGGATTAAATGAAATTAAAATAGGAATTGGCGGTGCATTTGGTTACCTAATTATGATGTTTATTATCATTTACGGAAATATGGTAATGCGAAGTGTAATCGAAGAAAAAACAAACCGTATTATCGAAATCATTATTTCATCTGTAAAGCCATTCCAATTAATGATTGGTAAAATTGTAGGGACTTCTTTAGCAGGAATTCTGCAATTTATAATTTGGGCAATTATCGGTTTAGGATTAATGTTTGCCGCTTCGGCATTCTTTGGCGTAAATGTTGGTCCAACGGCTAGAATTTCTCCAGAAATGATGCAAACGGCTCAGCATGAATTTTCAGGTTCAGCGCAAATGTATATTGCCGAATTATGGAATCTGCCAATTGCAAGTATTATAATCGGATTTGTGATTTATTTTATTGGAGGATATTTTTTGTATAGCTCATTTTATGCGGCAATTGGAGCAGCCGTTGATAATCAAACCGATTCTCAGCAGTTTTTGCTTCCAATATTAATGCCTTTAATTTTAAGTGTATACATCGGATTTTTTACCGTTGTTAATGATCCGCACGGAACTGTGGCCGTTGTATTTTCAATGATTCCGCTTACTTCGCCAATTGTAATGCTAATGCGTATTCCGTTTGGCGTTCCATGGTGGCAAATAGCAATTTCGGTATCATTATTGTTTGCAACATTTTTCCTTGTGGTTTGGTTCGCCGCAAAAATTTACCGAATCGGTATTTTGATGTACGGTAAAAAACCAACCTGGAAGGAATTGTATAAGTGGCTGAAGTACTAGTTCTTTAAAGTTGCAAAGTTACAGAGTGGCAAAGGTTCAAAGTTTTTTTTGAATTTTGTATAACTTACAAAAGCGACTTTAAGATTGTGTATTGAAGCATAAAAGAGATATTACTAATAACAGGTTAATAGGTAGCATAGCGACAAGGATTTTAAACTTTGTCACTCTGTAACTTTGCAACTTTGAACCTTAGAAAAAGAATGAGTAAAATACTAATTGTAGAAGACGAAGCAGCAATCAGAAGAGTTTTGGTAAAAATTTTATCAGAAGAAAATGATTCGTATCAGGTTGATGAAGCAGAAGACGGTGTTGCGGGACTTGAAAAAATAAAAAACAACGATTACGATTTGGTTTTGTGCGATATCAAAATGCCAAAAATGGACGGTGTTGAGGTTTTAGAAGAAGTAAAAAAGATAAAACCAGAAATCCCAATGGTTATGATTTCGGGGCACGGCGACATGGAAACGGCTATTCAAACCATGCGTCTAGGAGCTTTTGATTATATTTCGAAACCGCCAGATTTGAATCGTTTGCTGAATACAGTTCGTAATGCTTTAGATAAAAAACAATTAGTAGTTGAAAATAAAATTCTAAAGAAAAAAGTCAGTAAAAACTACGAAATGATTGGTGACAGCGAATCGATTAATCATATAAAATTGATGATTGATAAAGTGGCTCCAACCGAAGCCAGAGTTTTAATTACAGGTCCAAACGGAACTGGAAAAGAATTAGTGGCGCATCAATTGCACGAAAAAAGCGAGCGTTCTAGTTTTCCTTTGATTGAAGTAAACTGTGCTGCAATTCCGAGCGAATTGATCGAAAGCGAATTGTTCGGACACGTAAAAGGTGCTTTTACATCTGCTGTGAAAGATCGTGCTGGAAAGTTTGAAGCTGCTGACAAAGGAACTATTTTTTTGGATGAAATTGGAGATATGAGCCTTTCGGCGCAAGCAAAAGTTTTGCGTGCGCTTCAAGAAAATATGATTACTAGAGTAGGTGCCGATAAAGACATAAAAGTGGATGTTCGTGTCGTTGCCGCAACCAATAAAGATTTAAAAACAGAAATTGCCGAAGGCCGTTTCCGTGAAGATTTATATCATCGTTTGGCTGTAATTTTAATAAAAGTTCCGCCATTGAATGAAAGACGTGATGATATTCCAGCTTTGATTTCTCATTTTACAGAGAAAATAGCTTCGGAACAAGGAAATGCGGTTAAGTCATTTTCGGCGCAAGCCATAAAATTATTACAGGAATATGACTGGACAGGAAACATTCGCGAACTTCGAAATGTGGTAGAAAGATTAATCATTTTGGGAGGAAACGAAATTTCTGAAACAGATGTAAAAATGTTCGCTAGCAAATAAATGCTTCGCGCAATAAGCTTTAAGCTATAGGCTTTAGGCTTTTAAAAATATAATATTTTAGCTTATAGCATAAAGCTTAAAGCCTAAAGCATAAAAAAATGAAATTAAAAAAGATAAACGAGAAATTACAAGACGGTTTAATTGAAAATGGTCTGACGGAAGCCAATGCTTTGCAGATGGAAACTTTTTCGACCATAAAAAGTGGCGCAGACTGTGTAATTGTTTCGCCAAAAGGAAGCGGAAAAACGACTACAATTGTATTGAATGTAATTCAGCAATTGGCGGGAAAAACAGAAGAATCGCCTCGTGCTTTGATCATTGTTGAGGATAAAGAGAAAATGACCGCTATGGTTGACCTTTTTGAGAAATTAGGAAAATATGCTAATCTAGAGGTTTACGGCGTGCACGACAAAGGAGATATGGATTATGATAAAAATTACGTTTCTACCGGAATTGATGTTTTAATTGGTACGCCAACGAAATTGAATGACATGTTCAGTACGGCGGGTTACAACGTAAATCGTCTTAAAATGTTTATTATTGACGATGCCGATCCGATTTTGAAATTGCGTCACGATGCTAAAATCACTCGTATTTCAAACAGTATTGCCAAAGTACAGCGAATTATTTTTACTGAAACTCTAACAGAACGAATTGAAATTTTGGCAGACAAAATCATGATTGAACCTTATTTATTTGATATGGATGAAGAGGGTGAAGAGGAGCTTGATGAAGAAGAGGATGATATTGAAGAGGAATAATATATAGTCACAGTATACAGTGGCAGTTTACAGCAAAATGTGAACTGCCACTTTTACTTAAAACTTAACTGCAAACTAATTTATGGAGATTTTAAAAACGTTCAAATTCTTGTCAATAGTACTTTTGTGTTTTTTTCTTGTTATTTACGTTTTGATAATTTCCTATGTATATTTTAATCAAGTTGAGTTAGTTTTTCATGCATCGAGATTGCCAAAAGATTATAAGTTTGATTATCAGCAGAAATTTGAAGAAATAAATATAAAATCATTTGATGGAGCTGTCTTAAATGGATTGTTGTTCAAGGCAGAAAATTCTAAAGGGCTTATTTTTTATCTTCATGGAAATGCAGGGACGTTAGAAACTTGGGGGAAGATTGCAAAAGTTTATACCTCTCAGGGCTATGATATTTTTATTTTAGATTATAGAAGCTTCGGTAAAAGTGAAGGTGAAATTGAGAATGAAGAGCAATTAACTGAAGATATATCAATTGTATATAAAAGTATTTCAAAAAGATATTCTGAGGATAAAATTATAATTGCAGGCTATTCTATAGGTTCTGGTTTTGCGACAAAATTGGCTTTAGAAAATAAAGCAAAAGCATTGATTCTTCAGGCGCCGTATTATAATTTTTTGGAATTATCAAGCTCAAGAGTTCCTTTTTTTCCTGATTTCATGAAGAAGTTTAGTTTGGAAACCAATGAATATCTTCCAAAAATAAAGTGCCCAATTTATATTTTTCATGGAACTAACGATCAGTTAATCCCTGTTGAAAATTCGATAAGGTTAAAAAAGCTTTTAAAATCAAATGCTTATTTTTATCCATTAAAAAACCAAGAACACATTGGCGTTAACGAAAATGAAGATTTTCAAAGACAATTAAAAGTAATATTAGAATAAAATAAAGAATACTATGGGATTAATGAAAGTGTTTTCGGGAAGTGAAGTATTAGCAATTGCTTTGCAAGAAAGATTAGAAGAAGCTGGAGTCGAAACAGTTAAAAAAGATAATATTCAATCGGCTCGTTTGGGAGGTTTTGGACAGACAGATTTGGCAGTTGAGGTTTTTATTCAGGAAACTGATTTTGCAAAAGCAAATCCCGTTATTGAAGAATTTAGAATGAGTCTTTAAGAGTTTTCAGTCTCAGTTTTCAGTCACAATACAAACTGAAAACTGAGACTGAGACTGCAAACTATAAAAAAATGCAATACAAAATGTTAGTGCTCGACATGGATGATACCTTGTTGACAGATGATCATAGAATTTCAGATTTAAATAAAAAAGTAATATTAGAAGCACAAGCAAAAGGCGTTTATGTGGTTCTGGCTTCGGGAAGACCAACTACAGCTATGACGGCTTATGCTAAAGAGCTGGAACTCGATGTAAACGATTCGTATATGATTTCGTTTAATGGAGCAATAATTAGTCGTGTTAAAGACGATTTGGTTTTGTTTGAACAGAAATTGATTGTAGAACAAATTCATGCGTTATATGATTATAGCGTAAAGAAAAATACGCACATAATTACCTATTTGGATGACGAAATTATCAGCGAAACGGATTCTGAATTTATAGAAGTAGAAAAAGAAATTACTGGAATGGCGCATCATAAAGTGTCAAGCTTTAAAGATTATGTAGACAGACCAGCGGTTAAATGTATCTTGCTTCAAGATCCAGCGTATTTGAGAACGCTAGAAAATGATTTAAAAGAAGCTATGCCTCATTTAAGCGTTTCGATGTCAAAACCATTTTTCTTAGAAGCGGCGCAACAAGGCATTGATAAAGCGGCAAGTCTGAAGTTTTTGGCTGATAAATTAGGAATTCACCAAAGCGAAATTATCGCCGTAGGTAATGCCGGAAATGACTTAACTATGATCGAATATGCCGGTTTAGGAGTTTGGGTTGATAATGTAACGCCAGAATTGCGTGACAAAGCAGATTTAATCGTAGCTTCAAATAATGATGATGGTGTTGCTGAAGTAGTAACACGTTATATTTTAAACTAAACTAAGATGAAAAAGCCTATTGAAACGGAACGCCTGATTTTACGGGAACTTGAACTTTCTGATGCAGAAGGAATGTACGAATTGGATTCTAATCCAAACGTGCATTTATTTGTAGGGAATAGACCCGTAAAACATATTGAAGAAAGCATTGAATATATCAAGTTTGTTCAAAAACAATATAAAGATCATGGAACAGGCCGATGGGCAGTTGTTTTGAAAGAAACGAACGAATTTATTGGCTGGTCTGGAATTAAGTTTATTACAGACGAAATCAATAACCACAAAAACTTTTATGAGTTAGGATATCGTTTTATCGAAAAACATTGGGGAAAAGGGTATGCAACAGAAGCAGGAAAAGCTTTTGTTGATCGTGCTTTTAACGAAATGAAAGTAGAAGTGCTTTATGCTTATGCAGATGCTGGAAACGAAAATTCTAGAAAGATTTTAGAAAAACTAGGTTTCCATTTTGTGAATTCTTTCGAATATCAAGAAGAATTAGAAGTTTGGTACGAACTTAAGAATCCAAACTCCAACTAAGAAATGTGTTCCAAATCTTTACATACTTAAAAGTCAGTAAAGATTTGGAAACAAATCAGAGTTATAATTATTTTTTAGCTACAGAAACAAAATATTTATTTCCGTCACCCATAGTTAATTTTACACGCTCATCGCAAAGATCGATTGCAAAATTTGCACTTTCGTAACAGCTGCACGTTGTATTTTTGTCTTTAGACATTTCAGTTTTACAGTTGTTGTTTTTAAAACTTGCTAATTGTGGAGTGTATAAACTAACCAAGTCAGTAGAAGCGGTTACTAAAGAAATAATACTTGCAGAATTATTATTGGTAATTCTGTATACAATTCTATCCGTATAGTTTACATCGTTAACAGTTACTTTACGAATGTAGGTATAAGCTGTAGATCCTTCACCTGGTTCTTTAACTTCAAACTTAAACCCAACTGCACGAATAGCAACGTCAAATTGCTGTTGTGAGTTAAAGCTTGCCCAAGTCGTCAATGTACTAATAGTAGGAAATGGATTTGCATTTGCAGCAGGGGCATTAGTTTGCGCTTGCGAACTAAATAAGGTTAAGAACATCAAGCAGATTGTGGGTAAAAATGCTTTCATAAAGCGTGGTATTTGTTATTATAATTTTGCCTACTCTCTTTGGTTTTCGGCTTTCCCATTTCATTTTGTAACACAAAACAACAACATAACGAGTAAAATTCAAAATTGTTATGCCCGAATTATTATTAAATTAATTAAAGGGTACTAAAATTCTTTAATATGAATTTATTGGCAACATGATGCATAACAATGGTAAATGTAAGAAATTTTGAATTTAAAATAGAAAAAAATGTATTTAATCGGTAAAACTTGCATTTAGTCGATTATTTTGTCATTTTATTCTTATCTGAATACTAAAATCTAAAAAACGAAGGTCTTGTATTTTGTAAAATAAAGGTAAAAAAGATTAACTTTTGAATGTTTCTAAATTAATATTAGCGCAAATTATTGATTGGAAGTGCATTAATCGCTTTCTTTTGATGAATATTGTTTGTAAATTTGCAGCCTTAAATTTTTTGACAACGATTTCATTAATTTAAGACAAATTATGGAAAATAGAAAAAAAGTTGCCTTTTACACTCTGGGTTGTAAACTGAATTTTTCAGAAACCTCTACAATCGCCAGAAGTTTTAATGACGAGGGTTTTGACCGCGTCGATTTTGAAGATGTTGCAGATATCTATGTGATTAATACCTGCTCTGTAACAGAAAATGCCGATAAACAATTTAAACAGGTTGTCAAAAAAGCCATGAAGCTGAACGATAAAGCTTTTGTTGCCGCTGTTGGCTGTTATGCGCAATTGAAGCCAGAAGAATTGGCTGCAGTTGACGGAGTTGATTTGGTTTTGGGCGCTACAGAAAAATTCAAAATCACAGACTATATCCATGATTTGAGCAAAAATGATATGGGTGAAGTGCACTCGTGCGAAATTGCCGAAGCTGATTTCTACGTAGGAAGTTATTCTATTGGAGATCGTACAAGAGCATTTTTGAAAGTTCAAGATGGTTGCGATTATAAATGTACCTATTGTACAATTCCGTTGGCAAGAGGAATTTCGAGAAGTGATGCTTTAGAAAATGTATTAAAAAATGCCAAAGAAATTTCTGCACAGAATATTCGTGAAATTGTTTTAACTGGTGTAAATATCGGTGATTATGGAAAAGGGGAGTTCGGAAACAAAAAACACGAACATACTTTTCTAGATTTAGTTCAGGCTTTAGACAAAGTAGAAGGAATCGAACGTTTAAGAATTTCGTCTATCGAACCAAATTTATTGAAAAACGAAACAATTGAATTTGTTTCTAAAAGCCGAACTTTTGTACCGCATTTTCATATTCCGCTGCAATCAGGAAGCAATGATATTTTGAAATTAATGAAACGCCGTTATTTACGTGAAGTTTATACAGATCGTGTTGCTAAAATTCGTGAAGTAATGCCTCACGCTTGCATTGGTGTAGATGTAATTGTTGGTTTTCCTGGAGAAACAGACGAGCATTTCTTAGAAACGTATCATTTCTTAAATGATTTAGATATTTCATATTTACACGTTTTTACGTACTCTGAAAGAGATAATACGGAAGCAGCAGAAATGGAAGGCGTAGTTCCTTCAAATGTTCGCGCTAAACGCAGTAAAATGCTTCGCGGTTTATCAGTTAAAAAACGCAGAGCTTTTTACGAAAGCCAATTAGGAACCAACAGAACTGTACTTTTTGAAAGTGAAAATAAAGAAGGATACATTCATGGATTTACTGAAAACTATGTGAAAGTAAAAACACCATGGAATCCAGAATTGGTAAATACGCTTCAAGATATCAATTTGACTAAGATTGATGAAGACGGAAGTGTTCGCATTGAGTTTTTGAATAAACTGGCGGAAGCTTAAAGATAAAGTTTGTCATTCCGAGGAACGAGGAATCACACTCGAAACTCGACAAAAATTGGCAATTATAGCATACGAAATTACTAGTGTGATTCCTCGTTCCTCGGAATGACAAAAAAGCCTCTTATTAGAGGCTTTTCTGTTTTATATATTATTCATTATCCTGAACAACCAATTTCAAAGAATTAATATAATCAGTGTCAAACTCAATAACTCGAATTTTTTCGGGATTAAATCCTAATTCTCCGCCAAATTGACCTCTTGTGTCTAAGAAATTAATAGTCAATTCTTCGTCATTCAATTCTATTAATTTTCCTAAATAGGCAGATTTAGATGATTTTTTGGCAATTTGAAAAATACCGTATTTCTCTGAAACGTACTTAATAATTGAAGCTAAATCTTTGATTGGGATAATATCATCAGAATTTGTTTTTAATCCCTTCAAACGAATTACTTTTTCTGTAAAAGCCAGATCATGATCTCGGTTTACGGCTTCAATATTTTTATTTCTCAGGATAACAAAACCATCCAAAACAAAATCTACAGGGTTATTTCGAAGCAAAATCCATTCATCGGAATAATCAATTAAAAACCCGCTGAAGATTTCTTTTTTATCCTGAAATTCTATTTCGACCAATTGTCTTAAATATTGTTCCATCATGTTTTTTTAAATTCCAATAATTAAATTCCAAACACTAAACTCCAAAAATCAAATCCCAAACTCCAAATGCTATGAGATTGGAATTTGGAATTTCATCCCGATAGCTATCGGGATGGAATTTAATTTTTTAAGGATTAGTAGACCAAATACTGCTGTTTTTGATAAACACTCTTCGGTTTAATTTTAACTGTGCAATAATTAAATCTGCCATATCTTCAGACTGCATTACTTTTTCTGGGTTTCCGTCAGTTAAGTTTAAATCTTTTGCCATGTCAGTTGCCACAGTACTTGGCGTTAGAGCTGTAACACGAATATTGTGTTTTCTCATTTCCTGCATTAAAGAATCAGTTAAACCTAAAACAGCAAACTTAGATGCGCTGTAAGCACTTGTCAATGCGTTTCCGTTTAATCCTGCAGTTGAAGAAATATTGATAATGTCTCCAGTTTGTCTTTCGATCATATTCGGGATAATGGCACGCGTAGTGTAATACGTTCCCATTAAATTTACCTGAATGATTCTTTCCCAAGCTTCTGGCTCCAACTCTAAGAATTTTCCAAAAGAAGCAATTCCAGCACTATTGATTAAAATATCGATGTGTTTAAATTCAGCAATAGCTTTTTCAACGGCAGAATTGATAGAATTAATGTCAGAAACATCGGCAGACAGCGCCAACGTTTTTACGCCAAGTTTTGCGGTTTCGGCAGCAAGCTGATCAATATCATTTTGAGTTCTTGAAACCAAAATCAGGTTTACACCTTCTTTTGCCAAAGCAATGGCAACAGCTTTTCCAATTCCTTTTCCTGCGCCTGTAATAAAGGCGTTTCTATTTTTTAAGTCGGTCATGATTGTGTTTTTAGAAATGCAGAAAGCATCATTTTAAGTCTTACAAAAATAAGCTTTTGAAGACTAAAATGATGCTTTAAAAGGTATTCTTAATCTAAGTTTAACAACTTTTTTTATTCTTTTAGAACCATGTCGATACACATGACAGCTCCTAAAATTAACTGTCTCAACGGACTGTCAGCAGCAACTGTTTCATCAATTTGAAGAACATAATTGTCGGCACTTGTAAAAAATTCTTTTCCTAATCCTGCCCATTTTTTACTTACTTGTGCCAATTGCTTGTTTTCATGTGAGAATTTGAAATCCCAACCAGTCCATTTTCCTTGAAGCGTTGCAACAGGTTTTTCATTTTTATCTAAAATTTCAAATCTTCCGCCGATTGAGAAAAATTTTTGTTTGAAAGTGCCAACTAAGCGATCTTTCTCGTCTAATACTTCAACGGTCGATCTAAAAATGGCAACGCCTCTTCTTACTGTAATTAATTTTTCTCCAGAAGCAGTTGTAATTTCAACATTAAATGGAGTTGCTCTTTTATAATCTGTAAAACGAAATACTTTTGTGAAGAATCCAAGATTGTTCTCTCGGCAGTTCATGATGATTTGATTCGTTTCTGGATGATATATATCGTAATTGTTTGCGGCTTTGAACATTCCAATATGTTCTTTTACTAAAAATAGATTTTGGCTTAAAATAGGATTCATACGTGTGTAAAATAAGTTTTGAAAATAAAGCTGCAAATGTAATACAATATTTATTAATTATACTGCTTAGAAGTTTCAACCAAACGAATAAATTCTGCTTTGTAACCTTCGCTGTCGTTAGAATTTCCTTGTTTTGCTAGTTTTACAATTTCTTCAGAAGACTTGTCGGCAATTAATTTTGAATCTCTCAATTTTAATCCGAACCAAGCTACGGCAGAACTAAACTTCATGTCATCACTCGCTTTATCCAAAGCAACCGATTTATTCTCGATTACCTGAACCATTTCGATGCTTTTATCGCCATCAGGTTTTTTGTAACGGAATTTTATCGTTGCCAATTCGTTGCTGTAATTGTTTGAATTGGTTTCGGTTTTAGTATATTTTAAAGGATCAGGCTGTTCAGCTAAATAATCACTTTTTACACCAGTTGGAATAATTTCATACAAAGCCGTCACAGTATGATTGCTTCCTAATTCGCCAGCATCAATAGCATCATTTTTGAAATCTTCTGGACGTAATTTTCTGTTTTCATAACCAATCAAACGATACGCTTGAACTTGCTTCGGATTGAACTCGATCTGGATTTTTACATCTTTCGCGATAGCAAACATCGAACCCTTGAATTCTTTTCCTAAAAAGCGATTCGCTTCCTGAATGTTGTCAATGTAAGCATAATTTCCGTTTCCTTTATCGGCCAAGATTTCCATTTTACTGTCTTTATAATTTCCCATTCCGTAACCCAGACAAGTCAAGAAAACACCTGTTTTTCTTTTTTCTTCAATCAATTTTTCCATATCAGAATTAGAAGAACTTCCCACATTAAAATCTCCGTCAGTTGCAAGAATCACACGATTGTTTCCACCTTTAATAAAATTTTCTGTTGCAGTTTTATAAGCCAATTCAATTCCTGCGCCTCCGGCTGTACTTCCGCCAGATTGTAATTTGTCCAAAACGTCGATAATCGTTTTTTTCTCATCTCCAGAAGTTGGAGGCAAAACCATTCCTGCAGCGCCCGCATAAACCACAATCGCTACTTTATCTTTTGCACGTAATTCGTTTACTAAAATTTTCATTGATTGTTTTAATAAAGGCAGTTTATTCATGTCGCTCATCGAACCCGAAACATCAATCAAGAAAACAAGATTAGAAGCAGGTAAATCGTTTGTTGGAATATTCTTTCCTTGTAAGCCAATTTTAAGGATTTTATTATTCTTATTCCAAGGAGAATCGCTTACTTCTGTATTGATAGAAAACGGATGCTCATTTTTTGGCTGTGGATAAGTATATTTAAAGAAATTAACCATTTCTTCTACACGAACCGCGTCTTTTGGAACTTGCTGGCCATTGTTTAAAAAACGTCTGATATTGGTATACGAAGCATTATCAACATCTATAGAAAATGTAGAAAGAGGCGCTGTTTTTGGACTTTCAAAAGCATTTTCTATAAAAGCATCATAATCTTCCTGAGTTGGTTCTGTCGGAATTGGCATAATATTTAATTTTTTATCCAGTTCTTTTTCAGAAAGATTTTTGTAGATTTCATTTTTGGTTGAAATTACCACAACACCATTCGAAGCTTTACTGCCATAAATTGAAGTCGCGGCTTGATCTTTTAAAACCGAAACATTATCAATATCATTCGGATTTATTTTTGCCATTTGATTGGCTTTTGCAGGAACTCCGTCAATAATATACATAGGTTCACTTTTTGGAGAAACTGATTCATTTGCGCGAATAGAAACAGTCGGGCTTGGCATAGCAGAATATCCCATAGAATTTTGAACTTGAATTCCTGCAACTTTTCCTTTAAGTGCCTGTGCTGCATCTTTTTTCTCTCTTCTTCTTTCAGCACGAGCATAGCTTCGGTCTTCATATTCTGAACTGCTTACGCCATAACCCAAAACTACAACTTCGCTTAAGGTCTGATTATCTGGAAGTAGTTTTATATTAATCGTATTTGAGTTTTGAACCTTTTGATTTTGGTTTTTGTATCCAATATAAGAGAAAACTAGCATGTCTCCAGTTTTAGCTTGAATGCTATATTTTCCATCAAAATCAGTTGCAACATTTTTTTTTGATGTCTGATTGAAAACGGTTACACCTGGAAGTGGCTGTTTTGTTTCATCTGAAACGATTCCAGAAATAGTTCTTTCTTGTGCTATGGTTACGAAACATATAACCATAGCAATGGCTGATGAAATAAGTTTTAGACTTTTCATGATAATAAGTTTTAGAATTAATGTTGAGATTTAACTTTGTCAAAGTTTGAAACTTTGACAAAGTTTTATTGTGGACCGATTATTTTTTCGGAGCCGGTTTTCCGTTTTTTGTAGTGATTATAACAACTCCCTTTTTACCTCTTTCGCCATATTTTTCGGTAGCTTCAAGGTCTTGCAAAATAGTTACGGTTTTAATGTCTTGTTTATCTAAAGGTGCATACGGACTAGTCGGGTTTTTGCCAAACAAATCATTTTCAGAATAGTAAATTCCATCAATAATGTACAAAGGTTCATCAAGGACAACAAGAGAATCTACATTTTCTGGATTTAGATTTGGAAGCTCATCTCGCACCATTTTATCTTTTTTTACGTCGTCGCTATGAGCCATTGCGTTTCCGTTAAGAATCACTAAAGGTACGTTCTTTTTTGCTTTTTGCGTTGGCGTTGCAGCGTAAGCAACTTTTGCAGATTCTCTTTGAGGATAACTTGAATAACCCATTTCTGGAGTTACTTCTTTTTTTGAAACGAAGTTATTTTCTTCCTCATAAGATTCACTTTTAAGAGGCGCATTTTCAGAAACGACAGTTTCTGCCGCAATACTCGGAGCTGGTGCAGATAAAACAGGTTCTGATTTTGGAATCGTTATTTCTTGAACCGCAACTCGTTCTTTATTTTTAGTCTGATTGTCTAAAATTTTAACTGCTTCTTCGTTTGAAACTATTCCTAAAGAAGTTGCATCATTTTGTTTTACAATTGGCTCTTCAGTTTGAGGCTGTTTTGCTTCTTTTTCTTCCAAAACTACTTTTGGAATTTCTGTTACAGTTTCTTTATTAGAATGTAAAAACTGAAAGCCTAGAGAAAGCAATAATAGAAGAGAAGCGGCAACCGCGATTTTTTTCCATAATGCAATTGTTTTTTTATCTTCTTTTTTGTCCAGTTTTTCTTCTACGCGCGCCCAGACTTTTTCCATTCCTGGAAAGCCTTGAAACTCGGCTTTTTGCGCAGCTTCTTTTATTTTATCGAATAATTTATCTTGATTGTCCATGACTATTTTGCTTTTTGATAATACAGTTTATTAACCAGTTCTTTCAGTTTGGTCTTAGCGGCATTCAATTGTGATTTTGAGGTGCCTTCAGAAATCTTCAGCATTTCGGCTATTTCTTTGTGTGAGAAACCTTCAATGACAAAAAGGTTAAACACAGTTTTACAGCCGTCAGGAATATGATTTAATAAATTAAGTAAATCTTCTTCTTCCAATGTATTCAGTTCGTCGACAGAAGGCTGCGAAAGCAGTTTCACATCATCTAAATACATATTAAAGTTGGTTTCTTTTCTAATCGTCGCCAAACAATGATTTACAGTTATGCGTCTTGCCCAAGCTTCAAAAGCATAAGCTTCTTTTAACTGTTCTAGTTTGGTGAAAATAGTAAAGAAAGAATCGGCCAAAGCTTCTTCGATTTCCTCTTCCTTTTTTAAATATCTTTTGCAAAGGCGGTACAACTTTGGCGCCATGTATTCGTACACCTGACGCTGGGCATCTCGGTGCATTTTTTTACAGTTTGCTATTTGAGTCTCGTTTATCACAATTGTTGTCTTTCTTGTATAGAGAGTAAAAAAGATAAAAAGGTTGGGACGGGGGTGAAAAAAATATTAAAATATTTTTTTTAAGGGACAAAGTTACAAAGCTACAAGTTACAAAGGTTTATTATAGAGACGCACTGCTCTGCTTCTTATCGTAATTATTCTCCTAAGCAAACATCATTATAAAATTCTACAATTTCTTTAATGTCTTCGAAAATCCATTTGTCGCTTTTTAGTTTTTTTACGATAAAATCGCAGTCAGCAAAAACTTTCGAAGTGTTTTTTCGCCATGAGTTTACAATCCCGCAGTTTAAACATGTTGGATATTTGTCTTTTTGTTTTTTGACATAATAAAATACGGAAGGGTCTGGTAAATTCCCATAAGGATAAGATGACTGTAGTTGCATATCTGAATTTACTTGGGATTTAAAGTCTGGATTTAAGTTTGCACCTCCAGAACTTGTAGGACGGTCGTCGTATGGATTATAAATTTTATCAGCAAGGCTAAAATCTGATCCAAGTTTTTTATATAAGGTTGCCTCTCCTTTAGTAATGATTTCTACCAATTTGGGTTTGTCCAAAGAATTTAATTTTACATATTCGAAAGTTCTTGAAAAACCAAAATCAACGAATTTAATTCTTTTTACAAATTCTTCGTCCCAAGTATCGGGTTTGTCTTCTAGAGCAACCTTAAATTTTATTTTATTGAATTTGAGATAAGCGTATCCTTCAATAGAATCTCCGTCTTTAAAATAGATTATGGCTTCTTGCTTTTGAGAATAAATTTTAAGGCTGATAAAAAATAGGATGAATATAATTCTGTAGAGTTGTTTCATTTAAGGGAGTATTTTTAACCTTTGTGTTTCTATGCGAATACCTTTGTGAATCTTTGTGTAATAGCTCTTTCGCAAAGATTCACAAAGCGACAGAGAGATTCGCTAAGTTTTATTTAATCGGCAAAGTCAATTTATAAATCTTCGTTTCTAAAACTTCTGTATCATTATCTTCGCAAAGCAAAAATTCGATTTTGTTGTTTTCTTTTTTATAGAAAGTCAGACCTTCAAATTTATTGGTTGAGGTAATTTTTTGAGTAAAATCTATTTTCATGGTTTTTACATCAATTCTTCCGATGAAACTTCCTAGAATTTCTCCGTCATCATAAGTCGATTTGGTGTCTTCGGCAGTTGAGAGGAAATAGATTTTATCGTCGACCAAAACAGCATCGGTAAAACTAGAACGAACGCCTTTTATTTTTGGCAGTTTGTAATTAACAGAAATTAGAGCAAATTCTTCTCCTAGATTTTTGGCGTGAATCGTAAAAATGGTGTTTTTGTTTGAAACGCCATTTCCGCGATTGAATAAATACCAGTTTTCGCCATCAAAAATAGCACCTTCTAGATTAAAATCTTCTGGTTTAATTTCTCCGAAATTCTGCATTACGGCATACAGATCGACTAAATTGTTTTTTTGTAAAACGGTTTTCGATTTCAAATCAAATTCAATCATTTTGTTTCGGTTTTCGGTTGAACCAGAACCAAAAACATAAAGTGTATCGTTATGATGTGTAAGTGACTCAAAATCGGGTTTTAAGTTTTTCGGAATATTCTGCGTTGGATTGTCAATTAAAGCATGCTGATTCAGTTGCTGATTTTGCATATTGTATTCGTAAAGAAATCCGCTGTTGTCGCCAATTACATAAAGCGCGTCATTATTGTAAAATAATCCCGATGCCGAGCCGATTCCGATGATTTGAAATAATATTTCTAATGTGAATTTTTCCATGAAAAGAGTTATTTTTTTAGATTTATAAGTCTTGTAGTTTCATTATTTACAACTTCTTGAATTCTGTCCAAGGTACTAGATGAAATGCATTCGGCAACACTTATATATACTAATTTATCATCATCTTTTAAGTTAATATTTTTCATCAATGCTTTATCCGAACTATTCATTCCGCTTATCAAATATATTGGAGTTTCGTTTTTATAAAGCAATGCAGCAATTTCAACTGCTCTTTTTAAAATCGCATTTTGTATTTTCTCTTCGTATTCTACATACTGTACATAACGAACGCACTGATACAAACTGCAAAATGGTATTTTGTTTAATTTGGCTGTATTTTTAACTTCGGGAAGTGGTTTTAGCTGCGAGAAACATTTTCCAAAAATCTCAACACGTATTTGATCTTCAAGAGAATCGATTTCATTTTGACAGAAACCTTGAATTCCTAATAAAAGTAGTAGTATTACAAAGCTTTTTTTCATTATCTAAATATAAAATCTAAAAATTATAGATGAATGTTGTTTTGAAAATAACTGCCTAGCCCTGATAGTCCCGAAGCTTCGGGAGAAATACTTTGAAAAGAAATGGCATTTTTTCCTGACAGAACAAAGCGACCGAAGGAAGCTCTTGTTGTGGCTTGGAAAAAAGCAATTTATTGAAAAGTATTGCAATGAATAGCAGGAATTTGCTTCGTAAAATTACTATATTTATGATACAAAATTCGAAAATATGAAATCAATAGACCCGAAAGATTTTAAAGTTACAAATAAAATCAAGTTAAGTAAACTTCCAACTTTATTAAAAGTAGATGCAGATGATGACGAAAAAGATGAAAAACTAGATAAAGTTCAAGCCAAATTGAGCGATTTGCAAGACGTAATGTATGCGCACAACAAATACAGCGTTTTGATTTGCCTGCAAGGAATGGATACTTCGGGAAAGGATAGTTTGATTCGAGAAGTTTTTAAGGAGTTTAATCCGCGTGGGGTTGTGGTGCATAGTTTTAAGACACCGACTTCTACAGAACTGGAGCATGACTATTTATGGCGTCACTATATTGCACTTCCAGAAAAAGGGAAGTTTGCCATTTTTAATAGAACACATTATGAAAATGTTTTGGTAACGCGTGTGCATCCTGAATATGTGCTGGCTGAAAACTTGCCAGGAATTGATTCTGTAGATGATATTACAACCGAATTTTGGAAAAACAGGATTGAACAGATTAATAATTTTGAAAAACACATTTGCCAAAACGGAACAATCGTAATGAAATTCTATTTGCATTTGAGCAAAGAAGAACAGCGCCAGCGTTTATTGCGTCGTTTGGAAGAAGAAAAACACAATTGGAAATTTTCGCCTGGAGACTTGAAAGAGCGTGGATATTGGGATGAATATATGAAGTATTATGAGGATGCGATAAATAAAACTTCTACAGCTCATGCGCCATGGTACATTGTTCCAGCCGATGACAAAGAAATGTCGCGTTATATTGTAGCTAAAATTATCTGGGAAGAAATGAAGAAACACACCGATATTAAAGAACCAGAACTAGACGAAAAAACAGCAATAAATATTGAGTTGTATAAGAAAGAATTAGGAGAGAAATAATTAGAGAATTAAGATAATTTGTCAATTAGATAATTTTGAACCCCGATAATTTTTTTAAACTGTCGGGGTTATTTTATATACCATTAGTCAACACAAAAACGCAGTTTGTCAAATTAATTTCAATAGCGCTTTACAATTATGGTCCTTTGTTGTTTGTTTAAAAAATATAGGGCTACTTTTGAAGTTAAATTTTCTCAAGAAATTATTTATAGATGATTGCAATCAATAAAAATAGGCACTGGATGTTTTTAGTCTTTTTCTGGTGTCTGTTAGGTTTTACAATTTGGGGACAGCTAATAGAAGATTACAGTTTTTGGTCTGCTTTTTCTCAGTCCGTTTTAATTTTATTTTGTTCAACCGCTTTAGCGCATTTTTTAAGTGATGTATTATTGCCTCGTGCTTTGCGAAAAAATAAAATGGCTTTGTTTGCCTTGCAAGGTATTGTGGTGGTTCTTATTCTGTCATTTTGCCTCGCAACCATATATGCCGTTTTTTCAAATCCAGAATCAAGAAGCAGGTTATATCCCGATCAAGCTGATTTGAGTACACTTCAGTTTTTATGGACACAATTTTATGGCAGCATTCCAGCCGCAATTTTAATAAGTAGCACAGCCTGCGGACTTCGGTTTTATCAGGAACATAATGCTATCGAAAGAAGTCATGCAGAATTGAAACAAGTGCATTTAGAAGCGCAAATCAAGATTTTGCAAGATCAGATCAATCCGCATTTGATGTTTAATGTGTTAAATCATATCCATATTCTAATGCAAAGCGATGTAAAGTTAGCTTCAGATTTATTGGTTCAGTTTTCGGATATTTTGCGGTACCAATTGTATGAATGCAACAAGGAATATGTGCCTTTGCATCTTGAAATCAAATATTTAAAGGATTTAATTGCTGTTGAAGAAACTCGTTGGGGAAATGAATTGGAAGTCAAAAGCAAATGGAGCATTGAAAATGGACAGCTTCAGATTGTGCCGTTGCTTTTGGTTCCGTTAATCGAAAATGCTTTTAAACATGTTTCCCGACTTCCAAATCAAAAAGGATATGTGCATTTGTCTTGCGAGCAAATAAATCATCAGCTGAGTTTTAAAATTGAAAACTCGTATACAGAGCAATACAAAATACCTTCAAAAAATCAAGGATTAGGTTTAGAGAATGTAAAGAAAAGACTGGAAATACAATATCCAGAGAAACACAGATTAGATATTCATAAAACTGATTCTGATTTTACTGTTGAAGTGGTTTTAGATTTAAAATAATTTTTTTGCCACGAATTGCACAAATTAGCACGAATTTTAAATCTGCAATGCTTTGTGTTCTAAGCATTATTTACAAAAATTAAAACTTTGCGAACTTTGCGATCCCGATAGCTATCGGGATTGTGTACTTTGCCGTTAAAGAAAAAATCTGCTAAATCTGTCAAATCTGCGGGAAACAAAAAACAAACCAGAAACAAAAAAACTATGAAAATGAAATGTCTCATAATCGACGATGAACCTATAGCAAGAAACGGAATAGCAGATTTTGTTTCTAAAATTGATTTTCTCGAAACTGTTGGCACTTGTGCTTCGGCTCTAGAAGCCACTTCCTATCTTCAGGAAAAAGCGATAGATTTATTATTTCTGGATATAAATATGCCTTATTTGTCTGGATTGGAATTTTTAGAATCTTTAGAAAACCCGCCATTGGTGATTTTTACAACTGCTTATTCAGAACATGCTTTAGACGGATACCGCCTTCAGGTTGTGGATTATTTATTAAAGCCAATTACTTTTCAGCGTTTCTATCAGGCTTCGTTAAAAGCAAAACAATGGCATCAGATGCTGAGCTCGCCAAAACAAAATCAATTGGATCCTTTTTTGTATGTGCGTCAGGAAGAAGGATTTCAGAAAATTTCTTGGATTGATATTTTGTATATCGAAGGAATGCAAAATTATGCTAAACTTCATTTTAAAGATAAAGTGCTGATTATTCATCAGACGATGATTTCATTAGAAGAAACACTTCCCAAAGAAATTTTCTTTCGAATCCATAAATCATTTCTCGTAAATGTTACGCATATAGATTCTATTTCTGGCGGACGTTTATTTATAAAAGGACAAGAACTACCTATTTCAAGAACACGCCGTGAGGAATTATTGAAAGAGGTAGTGTATAAAAACTTATTAAGCAGATAGCTCTAGAATTTCCATTTTAGAGCTATTGCTCCATAAAAAGTGGTCGTGAATCTTGGATCAGCAATATCTTTTTCCTTAAAGATTTCTTTAATTTTTCGGTTTGTTGTCGAAAAACTTCGAACAAGAGTAGTTCCTCCAGTTGGTTCTAAAATCCAATGTTTTCCAAATTTCATCTGAGGTCGTAAGCCTGCAATTATCTGCTGATATCCAAGCAGAGTGGATTTATTTCCAATATTGGTTTCAGCTGTCATTCCGCTTATTTCGACTACTGCTTTTAAGTCAAAATTATCAGACATTCGATAGCCTATTTCTACACCTTCGGGAAAAGCAACTTTAAAATGTAAAGCGCCAGTAGATTCCCAGTTAAAATAAATTCCAGGAAGAACCATCGGAACACCAAAACTATTAGTTAAAACCGGACCAGCACCCAAAGCCAGTTTAGGATTAAATTGTTTGATAAAAAGAATGCCGCCTTGAAGCAGGACATCATCTTTATTAATTTCAACCATATCCGTATAAACACCTACAGAAGCCATAATTAATAAAGACCAAGAAGAAGAAATAGAGCGCAAATGTTTGACTCCAATTTGCGTATTGAGCAATTCATTCGGGAATCCGCTTTGAAATTCTATTGGAAGATCTTGAATGTTGTAGTTTCTGTTTTCCATTTTGGCATAACTGGCATTAAAAAATACCGACCAGAGTTTTGGATGATCGTATTTATCCATTTTTAAAGATAGTGGCACTTCAAAGGCCAGCTGTGCTCTTTTAAAATTGCTTTCAGCATTTGTCTTAGTGCTGTCTATTGGCCGTACATATTTAGAAAATGGGACATAATCGAGTTTAAATTCACCTGAAATTCCTGATTGTGAACGTGCAGCTAGGGTAGCCAATAAAAAAAGAAAAAGCTGCGATAGATAAAAGATTGTTTTGCTCATAATTTGATTAATTTTTCTGCGAATTACCACGTTCTAAATCAATCCAAAAAAATCATTTGACTACCAGCACTTTTCTTTTGACCAACGGTATAAAATAAAAAATCCGACAACTATTACAAGCTGTCGGATTTTTACCAAAAACAAAATAATAAATTAAACCTATTTTTTAAAGTTTAAAACCATAAGCAACACGCAATGCTACTTGATTGGTTCTAAAGTCATGATAATCTTCGTAACGAACACTTAAATCGATGTACTTGTTGGCATAACCAATTCCTGGAGCCCATAAAAAGGTAGTTTTATCGTAACCGTTTGTTACAGCAAAACCAGCACCCAGTTCTCCTAAAACATAAAATTGATCTTTTAATACAAAAGCTTTAAAACCTGCTTTGGCTGGAATGAATCCAAGATCTTTTATGTTATTTCCAAGTTCATCTTTCCCCATAAATAAATTTGTAAATCCCGTTGTTAAGGTTAATGATGTTTTTTTAGAAAGATCGTACTGTAAACGTACATCTCCACCCAGAGACCAGTCATAATCGTTATCGGTTGGAAGACCTCCATTTAAACCGACTCCTAATCTAAAACCCTGATCGTAATTTTCGACTTCGCTGTCTTGAGCAAAAGTTGTGTTGGCAAATAAAAACGTGAACGCAGCTAGGCATAACATCTGTAATTTTTTCATGGCTTATATTTTTGAAATTTCTATGATGTAAAATTATATGGAAGCCATTTGGAGTTTGTTATACAATTTTTAAAAATCGTTACATAATATTGAGTTCGTCTTATTTTTGTCTTAAAATTGGGATATATTTTTATTGATAGGATAGAATTCGAAGCTTCTGACTATCTTTGCGCACAAAATAGATTAGAAGTGAATTTAAAGCAGTACACCAAAGAGTTTTCGTATAATTTAAGGCTGGCATATCCTGTTATTTTAGGAATGGTTGGACATACTTTAATTGGTATCGTCGATAATATAATGGTTGGTAAAATTGGAAGCACGGAATTGGCGGCAGTTTCACTTGGAAATAGCATGATTTTTATTGCAATGTCTTTGGGAATTGGTTTTTCTACAGCTATTACGCCAATTGTTGCCGAAGGTGATGCGGAGAAAAATGATACTAAAATTCGGTCGGCTTTTCATCATGGATTATTTCTTTGTACCATTCTAGGATTAGTGCTTTTTACGATAATCATGTTTGCTAAACCCATTATGGAATTGCTAAAACAGCCAGCAGATGTAATCGTGCTGGCAAAACCCTATTTAGGATGGGTGGCTTTTTCTCTAATTCCATTAGTAATGTATCAGGGTTATAAACAGTTTGCAGACGGAATGTCGTTAACCAAATATTCTATGTATGCTATGGTAATGGCAAACGTTCTTCACGTTGGAATTAATTATGTTTTAATATACGGTATTTGGTTTTTTCCAAAAATGGGAATTATCGGAGCGGCTTTAGGAACTGTAATTTCTAGAATATTTTTAGTAATGTTCATGCACATTATGCTTTCGCGAAGAGACGATTTAAAACGCTTTTTTAAAGGTTTTAGTTTTAATGAAATAAAAAAAGCAACCATAAAAAAAATTATCAGTATCGGATTTCCCTCTGCGATGCAAATGCTTTTTGAAGTAGTTTTATTTACTGCCTCGATTTGGCTTTGCGGGAATATCGGAAAGACAAGTCAGGCGGCAAATCAGATTGCTTTGAGTTTGGCGTCGATGACTTTTATGTTTGCAATGGGATTAAGCGTGACTTCTATGGTTCGTGTAAGTAATCAAAGAGGGTTGATGGATTATAAAAAACTGATTGTTGTAGCACGTTCTATATTTTTGCTAGCCATTATTTTAGAAACTGTTTTTGCTATTTTCTTTATTGTTTTCCACGATTATCTTCCAAATATTTTCTTGAATATGGAGAATACTGGACAGATTTTGGATAATGAGGAAGTAATTGCCATTGCCTCAAAACTGCTTTTAATTGCAGCTGTTTTCCAAATTTCTGACGGAATCCAAGTTGTGGTTTTAGGTGCTTTGCGCGGATTGCAAGATGTAAAAGTGCCTATGTACATTACTTTTGTAGCCTATTGGGTTATTGGTTTTCCTATTTCGTATTATTTAGGAGAACACACCGAATTGAAAGCGCAAGGTGTTTGGGTCGGACTTTTGGCAGGTTTAACAGCCGCAGCGATCTGTTTGTATGTCCGTTTTCATTACTTAACCAAAAGATTGGTTAAGAATTCAGATACAGAATAATTAAATTTGAAAAAATAAAAGGCTGATTTTTATATATGAAATCAGTAGCAAAACAATAAATTAATCAATTACTAAAAAAAAATAAACATATGGAATTACCTAAATTTTTACTTGGAGACAACACTGATTTTCCAGATGATATTTTTATCATCCACCTAGATTATCCAAGATTTATTATCAATTTAAAAGACGATGAGGTTGAGTTTTTAGAAGAACCTGAAGATCTTGATGAAGCAGAATTAAATGCTGAAATGGAAAGTTTAATTGAAAAAGCAAATGAGTTTTATGATAGAGAAATTAACCGTTACGAAGAGTAATTGTTTTTCTGATCTTACGTTCCTATACTATTTTTAATGAAAAATTTACGTTTCCTAAAGCCGATTTTTAGTTTTATTGCAATCGGATTATTGATAACCACTCTAAGCCGAATCTTTTTATTTTTTCTTTTTAAAGAAAGAGTAGTCCAAACGCCAGATTTCTGGTATATTTTTCCAATCGGTCTTCGAATGGATTTGATATTGCTTTGCTATTTGTCGTTTCTACCCGCATTGCTAATTACTTTTCTGCCGAATAAATGGATAAAATTCACCAACAAATTTCTGGTAATTTATAGTTTTCTATTTCTGTTTTTAATTCTTTTTGTGGAATTAGCTTCGCCAGATTTTGTAAAACAATATGACACGCGTCCAAATAAGATTTTCTTAGATTATCTTATTTATCCGAAAGAAGTGGTTGGAATGCTTTTAAAAAGCTATCTGACTTCTATCGTCGTGACATTCCTAATTTTGGGAGTTGTGATGTATTTTGCTTTCAAAAAGGGGAAAAAATATTTTCATACGACCAGCGCAGATTACAAATTCAAATTAATGGTATTTCCATTAGTGGCTTTTTTATTGTTTTTTGGAGCGCGTTCGAGTCTAACTTCAAAACGTCCTATTAATGCGAGTAATGCTGTTTTCTCGACAGATCAATTGACAAATACTTTGGGATTAAATTCATTTTATACAGTAGCTTTTGCAGCTTATTCGATCAAAAATGAAGGAAATACTAAAATGTATGGTAAAATGGATGAAGCCGAGGCAATTGCTCGTGTAAAGAAATACATGATCGCTGGGCCAAACGATTTTACAGATAAAGATATCCCGTTTTTACATGTGCAGCAACCAGATTCCGTTGTAAAGAAACCATACAATCTGGTTATCTTTTTGCAAGAAAGTTTAGGTGCAGAATATGTTGGAATTTTAGGAGGTAAACCATTGACTCCAGAATTTGATAAATTATCTAAAGAGGGAACTTTGTTCACCAATTTGTATTGCACAGGAACCAGAAGCGTACGCGGAATTGAAGCGGTTGTGACCGGATTTTTGCCTTCGCCATCAGAAAGTGTTGTAAAGCTTGGAAACTCACAGCAAGGATTTTTTACTTTAGCGGAAGCATTAAAACAAAAAGGTTACGATACCAGTTTCATTTATGGCGGAATGGCCAATTTTGACAACATGGCTTCTTTTTTCAACGGAAATGGTTTTACAGACATTGTGGACCAAACTGATTTTGATTCTGATGGAAATAAATATGCTTTCAAAGGAACTTGGGGTTATTCTGATGAAGATTTGGTGACCAAAGCCAATCAGTATTTTAAATCAAAAGGCGATAAACCGTTTTTCTCTTTAATGTTCTCGACTTCAAATCATGAGCCTTTTGAATATCCGGCAGGAAGAATTAAACCTTATGATAAAAAGCCTAATACGGTAAACAATGCTATGAAATATGCCGATTTCTCTATTGGAAAATTCTTTGAAATGGCTAAAAAAGAACCGTATTTTAAAAATACAATTTTCATTGTAATTGCAGATCACAATACCAGAACGTATGGTAAAAATTTAGTTCCAATCAATAAATTCCATATTCCAGCATTTATCATGGGGCCAGGAGTTCCAAAAGGAGCTATTTATGATAGATTGGCAAGTCAGATTGATATTCCGCCAACATTATTAGGATATTTAGGAATGCCTTTCGAAACTCCTATGGTAGGTCGAAATCTAGCTAAACTAGATCCAAAAGTACAAGGAAGATCTATTATGCAGTTTAATGATATCAATGCATTTAGAGTAGAAAACCAAGTGGTGATCATGCAACCCAATTTGAAACCACTTCAATTTGAAATAAAAAATGATACCACTTTAGTTCCTGTAAAACTAAACGAAGATTTAGCAAAAGATGCTTTGGCGCATGTTATTACAGCAGGGAATTTGTATAAGGAAAGCAAGTATAAGCTTAGAGCTAAAAAATAGTAACAAAGTAACAAAGAAACAAAGCTTTTACTCTGTCACTTTGTATCTCTGTTACTTTGTTACTTTGTCTCTTTATTGAAATATATTTTCAACAAACTAGAAGCAGCTGCAAACGATGAAATTTCATTGTTTTGCACTGCTTTTTTACTTTCTTCTAATAATGATATGATTTCTGGCTGATTATAGAAATTTTGTTTTAGCTGTTCGTTAATGGTTTCCATCATCCAGAAGTGATTTTGCTCATTTCTTTTTTCTTGGAAAAACCCGGTTTCTTTCGTCATTTCAAAATAATCAGAAATAGTGTTCCAAACTTCAGAAATGCCATCTTTTGTCAACGAACTGCAAGTAGTTACTTTCGGCTGCCAGTTTGATTTTTTTGGAGGAAATAAATGCAAAGCGCGATTAAATTCTACTTTCGCCTGATTGGCTTTTTTTACATTATCGCCATCAGCTTTATTAATGACAATAGCATCTGCCATTTCCATAATGCCACGTTTAATGCCTTGAAGTTCGTCGCCAGCACCAGAAATCTTTAAAAGTAAAAAGAAATCGACCATACTGTGAACAGCAGTTTCACTTTGGCCTACACCAACAGTTTCAATAATAATGGTGTCAAAACCTGCGGCTTCACAAAGTATGATAGTTTCTCTGGTTTTTCTTGCTACACCGCCTAAAGTCTCTCCCGAAGCGCTTGGTCGGATAAATGCATTTTCGTCCTTAACCAATTCCTCCATTCTAGTTTTGTCGCCTAAAATACTTCCGTGTGAAAGAGAACTGCTTGGGTCAACTGCTAAAACTGCGACCTTTTTTCCTAATTGTGTCAGGTGTTTTCCAAAAGCCTCAATAAAAGTACTTTTTCCAACACCCGGAACACCAGTAATTCCAATGCGAATTGATTTATTGGCATGAGACAAACAGCCTTGAATAACTTCGCCAGCTTTCTCAAAATGATCTGGATTAGTGCTTTCAATTAAAGTAATCGCGCGACTGAGAGAAGTTCTGTTTCCTTCTAAAATGCCATCAATTAGTTCTTGAGAAGTGGGCTGTTGCCTGCGTTTGCTTTTAATTTGATTGATAGCCGAAATATTGGTGATTTCGGGAGGTGAAATTCCAGCTTTTTCAGATATATTGCCAGTTTGTTTATTAGAATTTGACAAAACGCACTTTTTAGAAATGTAAAAGTACAGAAAACAAAAACAGTTTCAAAAAGTTAGTTCGCCACGAATTGCACGAATTTGTTATTCTCAAAATGAGCTGAAAAAAGATTTGCCACGAATTCACGAATTTTATTTTTAAAATCTTTGAGATTATTTTTTCGAATTAATTCGAATAATAATATCAGACATAGTTTTTCAAATGAAAATTCGTGAATTGCTTCGCCTTTTCGCTATCGCTCGAGTCGTGGCAAAAAAAACTTAGAATCTTAGTGCCTTAGCATCTTAGCATCTTTAAAAATTAATATCCAGCTGTAAAGCGTACTTGATGATGTTTTGGAGTTTCTACTTCGTCAGCAATTACAACAGCTAAATCTTCTACAGATAAAATACTTCTTTGTTCGTCATTAAAAACAGGATTTTCTAAACCTAAACGGTAATTTCCAGTTCTTCCTGTTTTAGTTCCAGCATGCATTTCGAAAGCAGGGCTAAAGAATGCCCAATCCAAATCTTTTTCTTCTTTGATGATATTTAAATAATGTCTGGCGGCGTTGGCTCCAGGGAAAATCTCCTTTGGAAAATCTGGAGTGTCAACTGCTTGTAAATCTGGGGCAACATATAAACTTCCAGCTCCACCAATTGTAATAAAACGTTTAACACCCGATTTTTTAACCGCTTCCTGAATAGCTTGTGAACCTGCTAAAAAATCATCGTAAATATTAGGGTTAGTCCAACCGGGATTGTAAGCATTGACAACAGCATCGTGACCTTTCAAGATTTCTGCCAAAGCGTCAACATTAAAAATATCTGCAGCAATCCATTTAGCATTTGCTGTATCTTTTGGAGTTCTTGCAATAGCAGTGATTTCGTGTTTTCTGTCTGCTAATTCGTTTAAAATTGCTGAGCCAACAAATCCTGTAGCTCCTATAAGTGCGATTTTCATAATATTAAATTTATTTAGTAATAAAAAATGTTACAGTTTCGGGTAAAAAAATAGTTTTAAAATTGATTCGAAAAATCTTCCAATGAAATTCCCTCCAGCTGTCTGCTGACGTTTTGATTCATTTCGCTATATAAAGCTTCCAAATGCTGATTGATGTTTTTTCCAACAGGACAATCAGGATTCGGCTGATTCTTTGCAAAGCCTAACCCAATTGTTTCAAAGGTCATTTCGAATATTTGTTTTAAAGTTAGATCAGCAGCATTGACCGCTAATTTTGTACCGCCATTTTTTCCTTCTTTACTTTCTACAATATGATGAGCTTTTAAATTGGCAATTTCTTTTCGAACCAAAACAGGATTTAGATTAATACTTCCCGCAATAAACTCCGATGACAAATAATCATTGGGGAATTTATGGAGCAAAGTAAGAATGTGAATCGTTATGGCAAATTTACCTGAAATCATACTGTAATAAAATATGTTACAAATTTACATCTTTTTGTAACACAAAGTACTAATTTAACTAAAAATTAATTCTTTACCTCAAATTTTAAATACTTATTTTTGTGATGATCTTACATATGAACAACTTTATACTAATATTTCTCTTTCTTTCGCTGGGTTTGGTTTTACAGCACGTAAAACAGTTTCCCACTCATATCTATAAGACGCTCAATAAAATTGTTATTTATTTCTGCCTTCCTGCCATTACTTTATATCATATTCCTAAAATAAAATGGAGCAGCGAATTGCTATTTCCAATAGGAGCGGGGTGGATTACTTATATTCTGGCTTTTATTTTTTTTCATTTTTTAGGAAGAAGAAATGGCTGGTCCAATAAACTGATTGGCTGTTTGATTTTGACAGCAGGATTAAGCAACAGTTCTTTTTTAGGATACCCGATTATTGAGGCTTTGTTTGGAAAGAAAGGTTTGGAAACGGCTGTATTAGTTGATCAGCCGGGAACTTTTGTAGTAGTTTCAACACTTGGGGTTTTTACAGCGGCTTTTTATTCTAAAGGAAGTCCGAATGCCTTAGGAATTTTCAAAAAAATTATCACGTTTCCGCCATTTCTGATGTTTGTTTTGGCATGTCTAATGAATATTTTCGATTATAATTTAAATGATAACTTTCAGTCAGTATTGCTAAAAATAGGAAGTTTAGTAACACCTTTAGCTTTGCTTTCTGTTGGTTTGCAATTGACTTTTGATAGAAAAAGCCAGCATTGGAAATTTTTACGACTTGGACTTTTCTTTAAATTGCTTTTGATTCCTTTTATAATTTTTGTGCTATATGTTTTTATTTTTAACCAACATTCTGAAGTCATAAAAATTACAATAATGGAAACCGCCATGGCGCCCATGATAACGGGTGCGATCTTAGCTTCAACTTATGGATTAAAACCAAAATTAAGCAGTATGATGATCGGTTTTGGAATTCCAATTTCCTTTGTTACGCTTGCTTTTTGGTATTTTGTTTTGAGTTTTATTTAGGAGTAAAATACTAATTATATCGACAAAGTAGAATTTTAACTTTTTTTAAGAAAATCAATGTTTTCTATATGCTTTTTTTGGTTAATTTTAGATGAACTAAAAAAATGAAATTATGTCAACATTAAGATTAGGCGATATAGCTCCGGACTTTCAAGCAGAAACCACGCAAGGACCAATTAATTTTCACGAATGGTTAGGAGATTCGTGGGGTGTTTTATTTTCACATCCAGCAGATTTTACGCCAGTTTGTACTACTGAATTGGGAACTGTGGCGAATTATGTGCCAGAATTCAAAAAAAGAAATACTAAAGTTATTGCTCTGAGTGTAGACGGTTTAGATTCGCATAAAGAGTGGATTAAAGATATCAACGAAACTCAAAATACAGAAGTAAATTTCCCAATCATTGCCGATGAGGATAAGAAAGTAGCAAATCTATACGATATGCTTCATCCAAATGCAAGCGATAAATTTACAGTGCGTTCTGTTTTCGTTATCGGACCAGATAAAAAAATAAAATTGACTTTGACTTATCCAGCTTCAACTGGAAGAAATTTTGACGAATTACTTCGTGTAATTGACAGTTTACAATTGACTGCCAATTATAGCGTTGCCACTCCTGCAAACTGGAAAGATGGAGAAGATGTGGTAATCGCACCTGCAATTCCAGATAGCGATATTCCAGCTAAATTTCCAAAAGGACATACGCCAATCAAACCTTATTTGAGATTGACTCCGCAGCCGAATAAATAATTTTTATAGGGGCAAAGGTTCAAAGTAACAAAGAGACAAAGTTAAAAAGGCTGAGATTTTTCAAACAGAAAAATCTCAGCCTTTTTATTTTTACCAGGACCTTTATTACTCTGTCCCTTTGTTACTTTGTCCCTTTTAAAAAAAGAAATTACTTGGCCGCCAACAAAGCATTCATTCTTTTCTTATCTCCTACAACCCAGAGAATATCATTTTTCTCTAATATCAAACTAGATTCTGGATTTAGAATACGGTTTCCGTTTCGTTCAATTCCTACGACCATTCCGTCTGTTTTGGCTCTGAACTGTCCGATGCTTTTTTGAATAAACTCGTCTTGAAAAACTTCAAGCTGTCGTAAAACAATATCGGTTTCTTCTACTTTTGTAGGCGGTTCTGTTTCGTTTTGAGTTAAGAATTTGGTGAATTCTGCTATTTGTGCATCAGTTCCAATTACACATATTTCATCGCCTGGAAATAGACGTTCCGTTTTCGTCGGAATTGGAATGGTGACTTCTCCTCGTTTAATGTAGGCGATATTAATTCCTAATTGTTCACGAATTTTGAGTTCCTGTAAAGTCTGACCCACTAAATTTGATTCTTTTTTAATTTCGAAGAAAGACATGTGTCCGTCCCACGGCATTAAATTGGCATATCGTCTATCGATCTTTTTGTTTTCGCGATCGTTTAGATTTTTCAAAAAGTGATTTTCAATTTTATGGTATTGCTCATTTAGTTTTTTAGGGAAAATTTGATAAGCTCCTATTGCAATAATCAGCGCTACGAAAGCTACTAAAGGGGAGAAGAAAATATTCAATAAAAACCCGACAAAGAATAGGCCGAGACTCATTCTTATCAGAATCAGCATTAAAAGTGCGCCACGATATTTGCGTTCTTCCCAAAGGGTTTCAACTTCATCTACTTTTACTCGACGGAGCGAAAGTGCCCATAAAAATGGAGCAATTACAACCAGAGTCAATAAAGCGGCTAATGTATTTCCGAATCGTGTATCGGCAACCAATGGCGCTACAAATTTGGAGGACAATAATATAATGGCTGTAATAATAATGGTATGAAGAATAATTTGCGTAATCGAAGAACGAAGTACAATTTGCCAAGTACTGACAGATTTAATGGCTTGTGCATTTACACTATAACGGTTAATGTTTTTAACCCATCTTTTAGGCATTTTTGCCTCTAAAAAGAAAGCAAAACGTTCAGAATATTTAATTAAGAAAGGTGTGGTAAATGTCGTGATTGCAGATACAGCCACAATAATTGGGTACAAGAAATCACTAGTAACTTTTAAGGACATTCCAAGAGTGGCAATAATAAATGAGAACTCTCCAATTTGTGCCAAACTCATTCCGGTTTGAACAGATTGTTTTAACGGCTGGCCAGAAATCAAAGCACCAATAGAAGAACTAAAAGCTTTTCCGAATATGGTCAGTAAAGTAATTATGGCGACAGGGAGTGCATAATTTATCAATGTTACAGGATTAATTAACATTCCGACAGATACAAAGAAAACAGCACCAAAAAAATCTTTTACAGGCTGAATTAAATGTTCAATTTTCTCTGCCATTGTAGTTTCAGCAATAATAGATCCCATGATAAAAGCGCCTAATGCTGGAGAAAAACCAACATTTGAAGCAAAAATGACCATCATTAGACATAATGCTAATGAGATGATGAGTAGCATTTCATCTGTCATCAGATGTTTAGCTTTTTTGAAAATAGTTGGAATAATAAAGATTCCCCCTAAAAACCAGATAATTAAAAAGAAAATAAGTTTTAAAACAGATTGTAATAATGCTGTTCCCGAAACCTGATCGCTTACAGCAATAGTTGATAGCAAAACCAGCATCAGAATTGCCACAATATCTTCGACGATTAAAGCTCCGAAAACAATTCCGACGAACTTTTTTCCTTTTACGCCCAACTCATCAAAAGCTCTGATAATAATAGTTGTGGACGAAATAGAAAGTGTGGCTCCCAAGAAAATACTGTCCATTTTTCCCCAGCCCATCCATTGCCCGACTGCGTAACCAATTACGGTCATAAACAAGATCTGGGTTATGGCGGTGACAGAAGAAGTCCCTCCAACCTTCATTAGTTTCTTAAAGCTGAATTCGAGTCCTAAACTGAAAAGTAAAAATATAACCCCAATTTCTGCCCAAACTTCGACACTTTTCATATCGGTGATAGATGGGAAGAAATCAAAATGGTTTCCAGCTAAAAATCCTGCAATAAGGTAACCTAAAACCAAAGGCTGTTTCATTTTTCTAAATAATAGAACAGCGATTCCGGCGGTCATCAGGATTAATCCTAAATCACTAATTAAAGGTTGTAAGTGGTGTGAAGTTTCCGCAGCGGCATTTAATGCAATCATATAAAAACGTGGTATTTTTTTAGCGGCTGATCCAGCTTTTTATTTCAAATGAAATTCATTGGCTCCTATTAAAATAAAAGGAGTCTAACCTGGATTTGCCTCTGGATTTAATAAAAAAAAGCTATCTCGATAAAGATAGCTTTTTTTGGTAAAATATTTGGTATTTTTCTTAAATTCCTGTGTAATTACTAGGCGTTATAGCCAATAATTCTGCTCTAACGGCATCTGAAACTTCCAGAGTGGCAATAAAGTTATGAATCGCATTTTTGTCGATTGCTTCATTAGTTCTTGTTAATCCTTTTAAAGCTTCGTAAGGGTTTGGATACGCTTCGCGACGTAAAATAGTTTGAATAGCTTCAGCAACTACTGCCCAGTTTTTCTCTAAATCTTCAGCAAATTTACTTTCGTTTAAAAGCAATTTATTTAATCCTTTCAAAGTAGCTTCAAAAGCAATAACTGTATGTCCAAAAGGAACACCAACATTACGTAAAACAGTACTGTCAGTTAGGTCACGCTGTAATCTTGAGATTGGTAATTTTGCAGAAAGGTGTTCAAAAATAGCATTTGCAATTCCTAAGTTTCCTTCTGAGTTTTCAAAATCAATTGGATTTACTTTGTGTGGCATTGCAGACGAACCAATTTCTCCAGCTTTGATTTTTTGTTTGAAATAATCCATTGAAACATACGTCCAGATATCGCGATCTAAATCGATGATAATCGTATTGATTCTTTTTAAAGCATCAAAGAAAGCGGCAAAATGATCGTAGTGCTCAATTTGAGTAGTTGGGAAAGAATGTTTTAAACCAAGATCAGTTTCAACAAATTTATTTCCGAATTGTTTCCAGTCAATTTGTGGATATGCTACGTGGTGCGCATTGAAATTTCCGGTTGCTCCTCCAAATTTAGCAGCAAACGGAATGTTAAATAACAAACGCATTTGCTCTTCTAAACGCTCTACGAAAACCAAAATCTCTTTTCCTAAACGAGTAGGAGATGCAGGCTGTCCGTGTGTACGTGCCAGCATTGGAATGTCTTTCCACTCAACGCTCAATTCTTTTAATTTTGCAATTACAGCAATTAAAGTTGGCATATAAACTTGCTCAAACGCTTCTTTTGTAGAAAGCGGAATGGCAGTGTTATTAATATCTTGAGACGTTAATCCGAAGTGAATGAACTCTTTGTATTGAGATAAACCTAATTTCTCAAAAGCATCTTTAATAAAGTATTCAACCGCTTTTACGTCATGATTGGTTACTTTCTCTGTTTCTTTAATCCAAAGAGCATCTTCAGTTGAGAAGTTTTTGTAGATGTTTCTCAAGCTTTCAAATAGACTAGAATCAATACCTTGCAACTGAGGCAACGGAATTTGGCATAAAGCAATGAAGTATTCCACTTCAACCAAAACGCGGTATTTTATTAAAGCTTCTTCAGAGAAGAAAGGTGCTAAATTTTGAGTTTTATTTCTATATCTTCCGTCAATTGGTGATATAGCATTCAATTCGTTTAGAGTAGTCATTGTGATGTTGTTTTTTCGAAAGGTGCAAATATAAGGTATTGTTAAAACTTCTGAAAGCTATATTTGAGCTTAAATCATGGTTTTGAAAATTTTATCCCAAATGGTAAAGTAAAAACCGTAATTGTGAGACTCATTTTTATGATGATCGTTATGGAATTTAGTAGTCGAAATCCATTTTGTAAAGGAATTGCTGTACCAAAAAGATGGAAATATGTCTTTTTTTAAATGCCCGAATATTCCATAAGACAGATTTAAAACGAGATAAATAATGATGCTCAAATAATTAAACTTCAAAATCGTAATTAAAAACAGCCATATAAAGCCAAAACCCAAAGTTTCTATCGGATGAAGAACATATAAACTATAAACATTAGTTTCTACATGCGTGTGATGCAATTTATGAATTGGGTAAAGCCATTTTAAATGATGAACCAGAAAATGAAAAATGAACATGAAAAGATCCATCAGAAGAATCAATAAAAGAGTATCAAAAATGATAAGTTTAATAGAGGCTGAAAAATCTACTTTCATAATTCCGTAGCGATACAATTCAAAACCGATTAAAGTGATGAATGTATTGCAAAGCAGCGTAGAAAGCACCCATTTTCGATCTTTATTCTTTAAAAAAGTGTTTTCGGGTTCTAGCATCTTTCCAATTAAAACCGATAAAACAACCAGCGCAGAGTTTTCAATTAAAAAGAAAACAAAGAGGCAGAATAGATTAAACGGAAATAATTGCTGTAACCAACTTTCAAAAATCATGTTGTTTTTTCTAAATTCAATAATTTCTCCCTTAAATCGGCAACTCCTTCAGAAGCAAATTTGGCAATGGTTTCAACTTTATTTCTAAGATTCGGAATCGAAATAGGTTTCGGATCAATATAAAAAACAGGAGTTGTGCTTGGAGTATAAGAAATTAATCCAGCGGCAGGATAAACTTGCAGAGAAGTCCCGATTACAGCAAAATAATCTGCGGTTTCTGTAATGTCAATAGCTTCTTCGAGTGCAGGAACTTCTTCGCCAAACCAAACAATATGCGGGCGTAATTGATATCCGTTCAAATCTAAATCTCCTGTAAGTAAATCTTCTGTCCAATCTAAAATCAGGTTTTTATTTTGAGTGCTTCGCACTTTTAGCAGTTCGCCATGTAAATGCAAAACGTTTGTGCTTCCTGCGCGTTCATGAAGGTCGTCAACATTTTGAGTTATAATCTGTACGTCAAAGTCTTTTTCCAATTCAGCCAAAATAATATGACCCAAATTCGGATTTACTTCTTTTAACTGTTGGCGTCTTTTATTGTAGAAATCCAGAACCAATTCCTGATTTTTATGCCAGCCTTGTGGAGTTGCGACCTCCATAACATCATGTCCTTCCCATAAACCATCACTGTCGCGAAAAGTTTTAATGCCGCTTTCAGCGCTAATTCCTGCTCCTGTTAAAACAACCAGTTTCTTTTTCATTCGTAGTTATATTAAAAGATAAAAATAGTGATTTCTTTATTCAATGTTTAGTAAATAGCGAGGAGAAACTATACTTTTTGGGATAAAAGAATGGGGGTTTATACGCTTTGTCTCTCTTTCTGAATTATTTAATTTTAATGTTCTATTTGAAAAAAGCGTTTCTAAATGATTTTAATTCAATTTACAGGGCTTTCTGGTTCAGGGAAAACGACTTTGGCAGAAAATGTCAGGCATCTGCTGCTTCAAAATAATTACGAAGCTGAAATAGTAGATGGTGATGTTTATCGGCAGACAATCTGTAAAGATTTGGGATTTTCTAAAGAAGACCGATGCGAAAATGTACGGCGTCTTTTTAAGGTTGGCCGAAGTTTAATCGAGGAAAATAAAATCGTTTTGATGTCGGTTATAAATCCGTATGAAAATGTTAGAAGTGAATTAAGAGCTTTTGAATTTGTAAAAACGGTATTCCTTGATTGCTCTATTGCTAATTTGATTGAAAGAGATCCGAAGGGATTATACAAAAGAGCATTACTGCCAGATCATGATCAAAATAAAATTAGAAGTTTTACGGGTATAAGCGATGTTTTTGAAATTCCAGAAAAAGCAGATCTAGTACTAAAAACAGATTCAGAAGCTGTTTTGGTTTCTGCCAATAAACTCTACAATTTTATAATTAGCAATTTAAAATCTTAAGGTTATGAATCCTTCTTCCTGCCAGCTTCCCATTTCTTTTTCAATAGAAAAACTGCAAAACGATTTACAGACTTGCGAGACCAATTTATGGACACCGCATTTTAATACGAATCGTTACGAAGGAAAATGGACAAGCGTTTCTTTGCGGTCGCAATCTGGTTTGGAAACCGACATACTTTCTTTTGCAGATAAAGAATATAAAAATACGCCTTTGTTGGATAGCTGTCCGTATTTTAAAGAAATAATGGATTGGTTTGAATGCGAAAAAGAAGCGGTGAGATTACTAAGACTGGGTCCTAATAGTGAGATAAAAGAGCATGTTGATAATGATACGTCGTATGAAGATGGTTTTTTCAGGATTCATGTTCCTATTGTAACCAATTCTGAAGTTTATTTTTATGTAGATAAAAAACTAGTTCCAATGAAAATGGGAGAGTGTTGGTATGCCAATTTTCAATTGCCGCACAGTGTTCAGAATAAAAGTTCAGAACCTAGAATTCATTTGACTTTAGATTGCATAAGAAATGATTGGTCTGATGAATTGTTTTCTAAAATGGGTTTTGATGTGAATTTCGTACCCAAAATACAGCATTCAGATGAGGTAAAACGACAGATTATTGCAGAGCTTTCCAGAAACCCATCTGAAACCAATGCTAAGATTATTGCCGAACTTCAATCACAAATGAACCCATAAAAATGGAAAGTATACAGCATCTTATCTCAAATTGGATTCCGATTAAATTGATTGAAAAAGAAAATGAAGTCTATTTTGAATGGCTTTATTTTTCTGATATTCCTTTTGCAGATCCTTTTTTTGAAGAAACAATTGCGAAATGTAGAAGCCACAACTATAATTCAAAACTGTTTAAATTAATAAGTACAACAGAAAATCTAATTGAATGGTCTAACGAACTCGAATTTGTACCATTAAAAGGATTTGTTTTTCATATATCAAGATGTGGCTCTACTATGTTAAGTCAGTGCTTAGCGACTTCGTCTGAAAACATTATGGTGTCTGAAGCTCCAATTGTCGATCAGATTTTAAGAAGCGATGCTTTTGATGCAGGTACTAAAACCATTTTGCTTCAATCGCTTATAAGATTGTTTGGACAGAAACGATCTACTGAACAAAAAAATCTGATTATAAAACTAGACGCGTGGAGCATTTTTGAGGCTTCTTATTTGCGATCGGTTTTTCCTAAAATTCCTTTTGCATTACTGTATCGAAATCCAGGAGAAGTTTTAAGGTCGCACCAAAAGATGGCGGGTATGCATATGATTCCAAATTTAATTCCGTCGAGTGTTTTTGGAATTACTTCTAAAGAAGTTCAAGAGGTAAGTTTTCAGCAGTATCAAGCTTTGGTTTTAGAAAAATATTTTCAAGGTTTTCTCCATTTTTATGAAAAAGACAGCAATGTGATACTGCTGAATTATAATGATGGAATGAAAAATGTCGTAGAAAGATTTATAGCTTTCATAAATGTCAAATTTTCCGAAATTGAATTAAATGGCATGTTGGAACGACTTAAAAAACATTCTAAAAATGAAAATACTGTTTTTATTGGAGATTCTTACAAAGACGATATTTTGTCTATTAATTTGAATGAAGTTAATCTGCTTCACGAAAAGCTGAATGCCAATTTCATTGAAGATTTGGCGCGTTGAAAATTTGCACGAAGCTTCTTTTTCTTTTATTTATGTATTTTTGCGCCAAACTTAAATAAAATGATTGATTTAGATTATCTCGCATTCTTAGAAAACATATTAACTGAAAATAGAAAAGCTAATTTTTTAAAAGTACTAGAAAATAGAACAAAACATTTTACAGTTGCAGTAGAAGATGTTTATCAGATGCATAATACAAGTGCGGTAATGCGAAGCTGTGAAGTTTTTGGAATTCAGGAATTAAATGTAATTGAACAGCGCTTTGGAAAAAGAATCGATAAAGAAATTGCTTTAGGTGCGCAAAAATGGGTTGACATTAACCGATTTGATTCGGTTTCAGGATGCCTTTCAGATTTAAGAAGCAAAGGATACCAGATTATTGCCACAACTCCACATGAAAAAGACTGTATGCTTGAAGATTTTGATATCTCAAAACCAAGCGCTTTATTCTTTGGAACAGAAAAAGAAGGATTGTCAAAAGAAATTATGGATAACGCAGATGGTTTCTTAAAAATACCAATGGTAGGTTTTACAGAAAGTTTGAATATTTCAGTTTCTGCAGCGATTATTATTCAAAGTTTGACAAACAGACTTAGAAGATCTGATATTGATTGGAAATTAAGCGATGAAGAAATTTTAGCAAAAAGATTAGATTGGGCTAAAAATTCGATACGTGATATAAAACGAATTGAGGCAAGATATTATCAGGATAATCCTAGATAAGTCGCAGTTTTCAGTCTCAGTCACAGTTCGAAGCATAAACTAGAAATTTAGATAAATAAATAAAAGAAAAGACCGATAGTTTAAACTATCGGTCTTTTTTATGGTATTTAAAGTATCAGTCTGTAAACTAAGACTGCGACTGAATACTAAAAAAATATTTAGTTAATCAAAACCCAAGTTCCAGCAGCGATTAATGCCTCAGCTTTTTTGTACTTCATTGTTTCTGTTTTACCAGTTGCAACTTCCTGAACTGTTACAGTATCATTTCGGTTGATTTTTGGCATATCTCTAACGATAGTTTCAGTAACCTGACGCTGTTGTGTTTCTCCAGCTTCACGGTTTAAACTTTCGCTGTTTGGAATTTCGTCTTTGCTTAGTTGTAAGTTTTCTTTTGGACGAGCTACCTCTCTTGCTTCGTGAATTTCAGGAGCGTTTTGAGCAGGTAAGTCACCTTTAAATAAGAATGAAATTACTTCTTTATTAACGTTATCCAACATTCCTCTAAACAAGTTGAAAGCTTCTAATTTGTAGATAAGCAATGGATCTTTTTGCTCGTGAACCGCCAATTGAACAGATTGTTTCAATTCGTCCATTTTGCGTAAGTGTTTTTTCCAAGCTTCATCAACAATAGAAAGCGTGATGTTTTTCTCAAAATCAGCAATTAATTGAGCACCTTCGCTGTCATAAGCTTTTTTCAAGTCTGTTACCACATTCAAAGTTTTGATTCCGTCTGTAAATGGAACTACAATTCTTTCGAAATGATTGTTTGGCTCTTCGTAAACTCCTTTAATGATTGGGAAAGCTTCTCTTGCGCTTCTTTCTGTTTTTTCTGTATAGAATGCTAAGGCTTCTTTGTAAACTTTTCCAGTAACTTCAATATCATTTAATTTTGCAAATTCAGCTTCTGAAATCGGAGATGTAATTCCGAAATAACGAATCAAATCAAATTCAAATCCTTTGAAGTCATTCGCCACTTTATTATTGCTTACGATTAATTCGCAAGTGTCATAAAGCATATTCGCGATATCCAGTTTCAAACGCTCTCCAAACAATGCGTGACGACGACGTTTGTAAACTACTTCACGTTGAGAATTCATCACGTCATCATATTCTAATAAACGTTTACGAACCCCAAAGTTGTTTTCTTCTACTTTTTTCTGAGCGCGTTCGATAGATTTAGTCATCATAGAATGCTGAATAACTTCACCTTCTTTTAATCCCATTCTGTCCATTACTTTCGCAACTCTTTCAGAACCGAATAAACGCATTAAGTTATCTTCAAGGGAAACGTAGAATTGAGAACTTCCTGGATCTCCTTGACGGCCAGAACGACCGCGCAACTGTCTGTCTACACGACGAGAGTCGTGACGCTCTGTACCAACGATTGCTAAACCTCCCGCAGCTTTTACTTCTGGAGATAATTTAATATCGGTACCACGACCAGCCATGTTTGTTGCAATGGTTACAACTCCAGCTTTACCAGCTTCTTCAACGATTTGTGCCTCTTGTTTGTGCATTTTAGCGTTCAATACGTTGTGTTGGATTCCTCTCATTTTAAGCATACGGCTTAATAACTCTGAAATCTCTACAGAAGTTGTTCCAATCAATACTGGTCTTCCTGCTTTTGATAATTCAGTAACATCCTCAATTACAGCGTTGAATTTTTCGCGTGTGGTTTTGTAAATGTAATCTTCTTTATCTTGTCTCGCAATCGGACGGTTTGTCGGAATTTCAACAACATCCAATTTATAGATTTGCCATAACTCACCAGCTTCTGTAACAGCAGTACCAGTCATACCTGCTAATTTGCTGTACATTCTGAAATAGTTCTGTAATGTAACTGTTGCAAAAGTTTGAGTTGCAGCTTCGATTTTTACGTTTTCTTTTGCTTCGATCGCTTGGTGAAGACCGTCTGAATAACGGCGTCCGTCCATGATACGACCTGTCTGCTCATCGACAATCATAATTTTGTTGTCCATGATAACGTACTCTACATCTTTTTCGAATAAAGCATATGCTTTTAAAAGCTGAGTAAGAGTATGGATACGTTCGCTTTTTACGCCAAAATCTTGGAATAATCTTTCTTTGGCTTCAGCTTCCGCGTCTTTATCTAATTTTTGTTTTTCAATAGCAGCGATTTCTGTTCCGATATCTGGTAAAACGAAGAAATCTGCATCAGTATCTCCAGAAAGGTATTTGATACCGTTGTCTGTCAATTCAACTTGATTGTTTTTTTCTTCAATCACAAAATACAAAGCTTCGTCAACTTTGTGCATTTCACGATTGTTATCTTGCATATATTGATTTTCAGTTTTTTGAAGCAATTGTTTAATTCCTTCTTCACTTAAAAATTTAATTAATGCTTTATTTTTAGGTAAACTTCTGTAAGCTCTCAATAATTGGAAACCTCCATCTTTTGTATTACCTTCTTTGATTAATTTTTTAGCTTCAGCTAAGAAACCATTTGCTAACTGACGCTGTTGTGCAACTAAGTTTTCGATTTTTGGTTTCAATTCGTTGAATTCATGGCGATCTCCTTGAGGAACTGGTCCTGAAATGATAAGAGGTGTTCTAGCGTCATCAATCAATACAGAGTCAACCTCGTCGACAATGGCAAAATTGTGTTTTCTCTGCACTAAATCGCTAGGCGAGTGCGCCATGTTATCTCTTAGGTAGTCAAAACCAAATTCGTTGTTGGTTCCGTAAGTGATATCCGCATCGTAAGCTTTTTTTCTAGCTTCTGTACTTGGTTGGTGATTGTCGATACAGTCAACAGATAAACCGTGGAACTCGAATAAAGGAGCTTTCCATGTGCTATCACGTTTCGCTAAGTAGTCGTTCACCGTTACTAAATGAACACCGTTTCCAGTCAAAGCATTTAAGTAAAGTGGAAGAGTAGCTACCAAAGTTTTTCCTTCTCCCGTTTGCATTTCGGCAACTTTACCTTCGTGCAATACCATACCACCAATTAATTGAACATCGTAGTGAATCATGTCCCAAGTGATGTCTTTTCCAGCAGCATTCCATTTGTTAGCCCAAATAGCTTTATCACCATCAATAGTGATATATGATTTTGTTGCTGAAAACTCGCGATCTTTAGGAGTTGCTGTAACTTCAATGTGTGAGTTTTCTTTAAAACGGCGAGCCGTTTCTTTTACAACAGAAAAAGCTTCTGGAAGAATTTCCATTAAAGTTTTTTCTGAGATTTCATAAGCTTCTTTTTCAAGAGCATCTATTGCATCATAAATGTCTTCTCTTTTATCGATGTCTTCGATGTTTTCTACTTCGGCTTTCAGCGAAGCAATTTTAGCATCTTTTTCAGCTCTAGCTTCTTTGATTCTATCTTTAAAATAAACGGTTCTTCCTCTTAATTCGTCGTTTGTAAGACTCATTAATGGAGCTTCGAATGTTTTAATTTTATTTAAGTAAGGTTGTAAAGCTTTGACATCTTTCTGCGACTTATCGCCGACAAAGACTTTAATAATACTGTTTATGAAACTCATGATTTATTGTATTTCTTTTATTATATAATATGTATTTGAACCAAAAAAAAAGTCTCTATGATGAGACTTTTTCCTTTGGTTTATTTTTTAATATTCATCCTCATTCCAAAGATAATCTTCGTCTGTTGGATAATCAGGCCAAATTTCTTCCATTGATTCATATATCTCACCTTCATCTTCGATTGACTGAAGGTTTTCTACTACCTCTAATGGAGCACCAGCTCTAATGGCGTAGTCAATAAGTTCATCTTTGTTAGCAGGCCATGGCGCATCACTTAAATAAGATGCTAATTCTAATGTCCAATACATCTGTTATCTGTTTAGTTTGTGCAAAAATAAATTTTTTACTGAAAAAGACAAGTAAATTTTGATTTATTTTAATAAAATTTAAGAACGTCTTTGCTAGTACTCAGTTTTCAGTGCCAGTTCTCAGTTTTAAAACTGAAATTTGCTACTAACTACTGTGTTTTTCTGTATTCAGTTTTGCAGTCTGAAAATTGAAAACTGCGACTGTTTACTTTCTTGGAATCCATTTCACTTCCTCCGCTTTTAAGTCTGAGGACAACTTTCGTGCCAAGACAAAAAGGTAGTCAGAAAGTCGGTTTAGGTACTGTATTGCTATTTCCGGAACGTGTTCATTATGACTTAAATGCACTGCTAAACGTTCTGCACGACGGCAAATACAGCGTGCTATATGACAATGTGACACGGTAGGGTGCCCTCCAGGCAAAACAAAATGAGTCATTGGCGGAAGACTCTCGTCCATTTTATCTATTTCGTTTTCGAGTAATTCAATATCTGATTCAATTATTCCGAGATTTTCCAGGCGAAGTTTTCCGTTTTTTAAAACTTCTTTCTCTTGTGGAGTTGCCAAAATGGCACCAATCGTAAAAAGGCGATCTTGGATTTCGATTAAAATGGTTTTGTAATGCGAATCCATTTCCTGATCGCGAATTAATCCAATATAAGAATTCAGCTCATCAACAGTTCCATAACTGTCAATTCTGATGTGATCTTTTGGTACGCGAGTTCCTCCAAAAAGAGCCGTTGTGCCTTTATCGCCTGTTTTGGTATATACTTTCATGGTGATTGTAGATTGTTGATTTTTGATTTTAGATTTTTGATTGAAATGTTGTTGTTTAAAATTTAAGATTTAGCAAGTAATCTAAAATCTAAAATCTAAAATCAGAAATCTAAAATCGGAAATCTAAAATTATTTTTTCGTGTCGCTTTCAATTAAACCATCTCGTAAACGGATAATTCTGTGAGCATACGCAGCAATATCTTCTTCGTGAGTTACTAGGATTACAGTATTTCCTTGTGCATGAATATCTCCAAAAAGCTTCATAATTTCAACAGAAGTTTTACTGTCTAAGTTTCCTGTTGGCTCATCGGCCAGAATTATAGAAGGCTTGTTGACCAAAGCGCGGGCAACAGCAACACGCTGGCGCTGTCCTCCAGAAAGCTGATTGGGCTGGTGATCCATTCTGTCTGCCAGATTAACCTGTTTTAAAACCTCGGTTGCGCGGGCCATTCTTTCAGATTTTCCGTGACCGGCATAAATCATTGGCAAGGCAACATTATCTAAGGCAGTTGTTCTTGGTAAAAGATTGAAGGTCTGAAAAACGAAACCAATTTCTTTGTTTCTAATTTCCGCCAATTCATCATCTTTCATTTTGCTGACATCTTTTCCATTTAAAATATAACGACCCGAAGTTGGCGTATCTAAACAGCCCAATAAATTCATTAATGTAGATTTTCCTGATCCAGAAGGTCCCATTAAAGCAACATATTCGCCTTTTTGTATTTCTAGATCTATTCCCTTTAAAACATAAACTATCTCATTTCCTAAAGTAAAATTTCGTTTGATGTCGGTTATTTTAATTAATGGTTCAGCCATTTTAGTTTACAATTTTGGATTTAAAAGTACAAAACACTTTTGAATAAGTAGTTGATAATTGGTTTTTGTTACAAATCGTTTTGGCGTACAATAAAACCGGGATAATTAATAAATAGATTTTTTTAAACAAAAGCGGTTATATAATTCAGAATTAATTTTGCGTAATTCTCATTATATGTGATATTTTATAGTTTTAAAATGTTTTTTATTTTAAAAATATGATAATAATGTAATTTATTAGAATTGGTATTAAGTAAATTTGAATATATCAATTAATTAATAACTAAGATTATGGAAAACATAAAAATAACTACAGGAATTGCAGTATTAGTATTAGCATTAACATCATGTAAAGATGAAAAACAAGAAAGAGCTCAGAAAACAGTAGAAAGTTATGTAGTGTATGTTGACTCTGTTAAAAATGTTGCTGCCGCTGATTTGAAAGACAATTGGAAAAGCGTAGAAGCTGAATACGATAGAAGATCTCAAGAAGCTCAAGCCGCTTTAGCAGATATTAAAGACAATGCTGCTGCGACTGAAAAAGTAAATGCAAGTAAAATTAAATACGAAGAATTTAAAAAAGAATTGACCGCCCAATTTGCCCCTCCAACTCCTAGTCCGAAACAGCAGTTAAGAGATGCTTTGTTTGGCGCAGGAAAAATTGGTGACGATATGAATTTTAATTGGGTTAATGCCCAAAATATTCATAGTGTTTATCAGCAGTTTGTTCATACTGTAGAAAATAATAAAGATAAATATTCTAGAGAAGACTGGGATGAAATCAAATTAATGTATGAAGCGCTTGATAGCCGTAAAAATACAGTTGAGAAAGAAGGTTTGTCAGCCGAGGATAACAGAAAAATTGCTGGTTTGAAAATTAAGTTTGCACCAATGTACACTGTAAACAGAATGGGAGCTAAATCTGAAGAAAATAAAGAAGCTAAAAAATAGACTTTTAAAAATTTTGAATTAGAAATGAAAAAGACGATCAGAAATGATCGTCTTTTATTTTTTTATTTTTTACTTGCTAGTTCTTTTTTCATTTGTTCTAGCTCTTTGTTTTGTTCTTCTAATTTTTTATTTAAATCTATTACATATAATGTTAGCTCTTCAATTTTTTGGAGAAGTTTAGCATCCATTTCGCCCAAATTTATGCCGTTTTTGATAACTTCTTTTTCACTCGGAATATTTTCTAAATGCCCTTTTTCGTTAATGTGTTTTTCAACCTCTAGTAGGGTTGGTAAATTATATTCTTTTTTAAAAACGAAATCTGACCACCCATCCATATCAACTTTGACTTCTTTTGAATGAATGGTACCATTAACGTCTAATTTATTTTGAGGATTCTTTGTGCCTATTCCAACATTTCCTGCATTTATAAATGAACTGCCAGATGTTGCAAAACGTATGCGAGTATCGTAATTGTCTATTTCGTTGGCTGCATCTATTTCAAATGTACTTTCTAAAACACCATTTGTTGCTCCTCCAGGTCTCAATATTATGCTATTATGAGCATAAGCTCCTTTTGGAGATCCCATAATTAATGAATGACCTTGCCAATAAAGATGTGAAATGCCCCACCCGTTTACGCTTTCATTGCTATAGATTGCTAGTTCTTTTGCAGTTAAATTTTTTGCGTGAAAATCAGTTTGATTGTTGTTGAGATTTCCTGAATGGTATACTTTATTCCAAGATGACCATACAGTTCCACCATTGTTTGTTGATTGTCTATAGTAAAGCTCATTTTCAGTGCCAAATGCCAATTGGCTTCTCCAATCAGAAGTTCCAGGCCCTTCCCAGTACCGAAGTGCTAAAACAGTGCCGAAATTTGAAGGCTTATTTAGTGTGGCTGGGGTATAAATAGCTAAATCATTAGCGAATGTATTTAAATCGGCAGAGAATGTCTGTGCTAAAAATTGAGCGTTTACAATTGTTCCTAATAATAAAAATAATCCTGCTAAACAATTTTTATTTAACAATCTTCTTTTTGTTTTTTTGTGAATAGAATACATTAGTTTTATATTTGAGTTGTGCCAAATATAGGAATAATTGTGTTATTTACGCAATAACATAAACAGTCTGTTCTTCATCAAAATTTTGAAAAGCTTCAATAGGAATTTTCAAATAATTTGAGATTAGTTTTAACAAGCTGTCTTCGATCATGTCTTTCTGTTCCAGCATAGAAATTTTCTTCTATGTCCAGTCTTCTACCAAATCATAAGCCAATGCTTCTTGTTTATGTTCGTATTATAAAATGCTCTTTTGGCTGTTCTCGTCTAAAGAATACAAATCCCCATTGAAAAGTGTCAATTGTGACTTTTACCTGAGGATGGGTTTTAATCATTTCCCAAGCTTCTTCCATGTCTTCTGACCAATGGATATCATCGAAAATCCAAACAGAATCATTGTTGATTGTTGGTAATAGAAGTTCAAAATATTCTAGAGTTGCTTTTTTTGAATGATTTCCGTCGAAATATATCAGATCGTAATTTGTTGCTTGAATGTTCTCAGAAATCAAAAAAGATTCAAACTCAGAAATTACATTTTCAACATTATGGCAATCAAATTCAGTTAATTGATTCTGAGCAACATTTGCGGTGTTTGGACAGCCTTCAATCGTAACCACTTTCGCTTTTGGATTTCCTAAAGCCAAAGCCGCAGTTGCTAAGCCTAAAGATGTTCCTATTTCTAGGATTTTTTCTGGTTTAAAGTAATTGGTAACTCGAAACAATAATTCGGCACGTTTTGGTGAAATTCCAGCTGTTTGCACAATTTTAGAAATCTGTCTTCTATTGGATTTGAAAACTCTCGAACCCGCTCCAAAATCGGTCACTTCAATAAAGTTTTTATTCTCTAAAAGTGTTTTTCTATACTTTTTAAGAGTGGCATATTCTGGCTTAGATTTCTTGTCATAAAAACATTTTGTCAGCAGACTAAAAACAAATGGCGAATGAACCGCGTGTTCGTTTTTAGAATACCAAAGAAATTTTAAATAAGATTGTATTTGAAACAACATTTAGAGGTCTAAAATGAAATATTAATTTACTTTAATCAATTTCACATCAAAAATAAGAACTGATCCGGCTGGTATTCCAGGACGTGGATAACTCCCATATGCTAAATGAGAAGGGATAAGCAGAACTCCGCTTCCGCCTTCTTTAAAATACGGAATTCCTTCTGTCCAGCCTTTAATTACTTCAGAAAGTGGAAATGTAATGCCGCTCGAGTTACTTTGGTCAAAAATATTTCCATTGGTGAAATAGCCTTTGTATGCCACAGTTACTTTTGAAGAAGCAGTTGGCTGCACGCCCGTGCCAGGTTCGTTAATGATATAATATAAACCAGACTCACTTTTGGTTGCAGTTAAATTATTTTTGGTTAAATAATCTGTGATTTCTTTGTCGTTTTCTTGAGTATAATCTTTTGGAGGAGTTGCAGGTGTATCTTTCTCAGAGTTTGCACAAGAAATGAATAATGTTAAAGTAAATAGGGCGACTAATAATTTTTTCATTTTGATATTTTATTTTTTAATGTGTCGAATATAGTAAAATAGTTTTTAGTCTCAGTCGCGGTCGCAGTTTTCAGTTTTGTAGCAATCATTAGTTCTGACTGCATCCAAATTTACTAGGGTTGTTGATCATATAATTTATCAATCTTCCAACTTCGAGATTTTTAATATTTAGTCTATCAAATGTTTCTTTTGAAATATATTGGCATTCTAACGAAAACTGTAGCCATGTGTTTGTTTCTGAGTTTTCAGCATCGCTATCAGTTAATTTGCTTATAAAATGATTTGTATATCTCCTTTTTCTATATGATTCAGCAATATTAGCAGCAACACTTCTTGAAGATCGGCGTACTTGATCGGTTAGTGAAAATCTTTCTTCTTTAGGAAACGTTTTTGATAATTCAAAAATTTCCATAGCAAGTTCAAACGACTTTTTATAGGCTAATAATTCTTTAAAATCCATAATTTATTTTTTAGCTAAATTAAGAATTTTCTTTCTAAAAAGAATAAAAACTGAAAACTGCGACTGCGACTGGAAACTAAACCTACCCTTCCAGTTTAGCAGAAAGTTCAAACCAGCGTTCTTCTTTCGCATCTATTTTATTGATTATATTTTGAAGTTCATTGGCTTTTTTCTCGATATCAGCATCAGCAACTTTTCCGTCAGAGAATAACTGTTCTATTTTGGCTTTTTCGATTTCTAAGTCTTTAATCTCTCGTTCGATTTTCTGATATTCTTTTTGTTCGTTAAAAGTCAGATTTCCAGATGTATTGTTTTGTTTCCAGTCTTTTTTCTCTGTTTTTGTATCTTCTTTTGCAACAGAGACATCGGCGCTGTCTTCATAAGCACGGAAATCAGAATAATTTCCTGGGAAATTTTCGATAATTCCATTTCCTCTAAAAACAAATAAATGATCTACAATTTTGTCCATAAAGTAACGGTCGTGAGAAACCACTAATAAACATCCAGGATAATCTAAAAGGAAGCTTTCCAAAACATTAAGCGTTACAATATCCAAATCGTTTGTTGGCTCATCTAGAATCAAAAAGTTTGGATTCTGAATCAAAACGGTACACAAATACAAACGTTTTAATTCGCCACCGCTCAATTTTTCGACATAATCGTATTGTTTTTTCGCATCAAAAAGAAAACGCTCTAAAAGCTGGGAAGCCGAAATAATCTTTCCTTTTGCCAGCGGAATATATTCTCCGTATTCTTTAATAACGTCGATAACGCGCTGACCTGGTTTTGGATTAATTCCAGATTGCGTATAATAACCCACTTTTATCGTGTCACCTTTTACAACGCGCCCGCTGTCTGGCGGAATTGTTCCTGTAAGCAGGTTTAAGAAAGTAGATTTTCCAGTTCCGTTTTTACCGATAATTCCGATTCTTTCGCCACGCTGAAAATCAAAACTGAAATTGTCCAGAATAACTCTGTCTTTGAATTTTTTAGAAAGTTTATGAAGCTCGATAATTTTGCTTCCCATTCTTTCCATATTAATTTCAAGCTCAACTTTGTTTTCTTTTCTTCGGCTTTGTGCTTTTTCTTTAATAATGTAAAAATCGTCCTGACGCGATTTAGATTTGGTAGTTCTCGCTTTCGGCTGGCGGCGCATCCATTCTAATTCTTTTACAAAAAGGTTTTTCGCTTTGTCAATACTGGCGTTTTCAGAAGTGATTCTTTCTTCTTTTTTCTGAAGATAGTAAGAGTAATTTCCTCTGTATTGATACAACTTTCCGTTGTCTAATTCGATAATTTCATTACAAACACGTTCCAAAAAGAAACGGTCGTGCGTTACCATAAATAGCGTAATATTTTCTTTGGCAAAATAACTTTCAAGCCATTCGATCATTTCTAAATCCAAATGGTTGGTTGGCTCATCCAAAATCAATAAATCTGGGCGATTGATTAGAATTATAGCCAATGAAAGACGTTTTTTTTGTCCCCCAGAAAGATTTTTTACTTTAAGTTTAAAATCTTCCAGTTTTAATTTAAATAAAATCTGTTTGTATTGCGTTTCAAAATCCCATGCATTGTGCTGATCCATCGCGTCAAAAGCTTTTTGGTAAGCTTCTTCGTCTGAAGGATTTTCTAAAGCTTTTTCATAAGCCTCGATAACTTTTAAAGTTTCATTGTCTGAGGCGAAAATACTTTCTTCAATCGTAAGTTCATCCTGAAGATTATTGTCTTGTGAAAGAAACGCCATTCTGATTCCTTTTCTTAAAACAACTTGTCCTGTATCTGGTTCTTCAACTCCGTTAATGATGTTCATCATAGTGGTTTTTCCAGAACCATTTTTTGCAATAAAAGCGATTTTTTGGTCTTTGTTGATTCCAAAAGAAATGTTGTCAAAAAGGACTCTTTCTCCAAATGACTTTGAAATATTTTCTACAGATAAGTAATTCACTTTTGTAATTATAAGTTATAAATTATGAGTTATGAATGTTTCTAAATCACAACTTTCTGCAAAAGTAAACTATTATCTTGCATTTTCGAATTATTTATGGAGATACGAACCCAATGCAGAACTCAAATCTAAATAATGAATTTGCTGTGGATTGTTTAAGACAGGTTTGCGAACCAAAGATTCATTCGTAATAAAATAATGCAATCCGTCTTTTGTTGCAATTCCTTCTACTTGATGAAAAGGAAGTTTTAAATCGATGCGTCTTTTATTTCCAGATAAAAAATCCTGATTTTTAAAATCGTAAAGCAGATACAAAAATGGTTTTCCAACTTTGGTATAGCCGCACAAAGTAATGAGTTTTTTATCTTCCAAATAAGTACCGCCAGTAACCAAACCTTTGGTATCGAGTGTTGCCTTAAATCTTGCAATTTGTGTTCCTTCTTGTTTCGACAAAACATAAATATTGGTTTTAGACGATTTCCATTGTTTGGTAAACAGATAAATACTGTCTTTAGAAACAATAAAAGCTTCGCAGTCAAAATCGGTTTTGTTGGGTTTTGAACGAGAAAAGTCGGTTTGATCAGAATAGGCAAAAGAAATAGTTTCAATATTAGGATTGCCTTCCATAAAAGATTTTTTTTCGATTTTAAGAATTTTCAAATCCGATCGATTTCCGGCATAATTATTTCCAAAATCTCCTATATAAATGTGCGTACTGTCCTGCGAGATTTCTTCCCAATCGTGATTTACTGCCTGTTCCAAAACGATTTTCTTTTTAATTTTTCCTAAAGAATCTAATCCGTAAATTGTTTTATCGTGATCATCATTATGTGTCCAAAGCAGATTTTCGAAGGCAATTAACCCAGAAGTTTCTTTTAACGAATCGCTTAACTGAAAAGAATATTCGGGCTTTATTTTCAGATTTTTATAGCTGCAGCTTCCGTTGTTTTGTCCAGATGCAGCATTGTAATTTTCTGCCTGTGGATCTGTACAGCCGGGAATTTGAGAATAAACCGAAGCGGTGATGGTCAGGAAGAAAAATAGAATTTTTAGCATGAGTGCAATGTTAAGTCTGCATAAGATAAAAGTAAAGTTTTAAATAATAGAATGAAATAAGTATTCAAAAAATATAATTTAAGTGTTATTTTGCATTGACTTTAAGTGCAAAAGTCTTTTTTATTCTTTTGGATAAAACGAAGCCCCGCAATGAAAATTTTACAAAAATTATCACATTACCGAATTTCACGTTATTATAAACTTTTGTTTGTAGTAGTTGATATTGTATTATTAAATCTTGCGACTATTCTTTCTGCATTGGCTAGATTTGGCAATTTAGACAAACTTTTATCTAAAGACGAAAGAACCATTTCGCTTTTGGCTGTTTTAATATGGGTTGCTTTACTGCTTCAAAAAGATTCCAATCGAAGCGTGAGGGTAGAACCAATCGAATCGATCTTATGGAGAACAATCAAAAAGATCTCTATTCATGCGGCTTTAGTGTCGATATTTGTCGTTTACTTAAAATACGTTGATATTTCAAGACTTCGATTGGTTTATTTTTATCTGATATTTTTTGGACTGCTCATGATTTCGCGATATTGTTCAATGAAGCTTTTAAAGTACGTTCGAGCACAAGGATATAATTTTAAAACTTTTATAATTGTTGGAGCAAATGAATCTGGAGAAAAAATTCGTAAAGTGCTTGCAAAGGATTTAACTTTCGGATATCGTTTTTTGGGTTTTTTTGATGAAACAAATAATAATCAGGTAGTTGATTCCGATTTGATTGTTGGGAGATTCGATGACGTTGAAAAGTTTGTTATCGATAAAAAAATTGACGAAATGTATGTGGCGCTGCATATTGACAATATCGAAATCATTAATGAATTGACCAGAATTTGCGAGCAAAATATGATTCGTATCAAATTCATTCCCGATTTTCAGCTTTATACAAAAGCAAGCAAAGTAGAAGTTGCTTTTTATGAAAATACGCCAGTTTTAATGTTTCGTCCAGAACCTTTAGAGTTTGCTTCAAACAGACTTTTAAAAAAAGCTTTTGATGTTTGTTTTTCGAGTCTAGTTATTTTACTCGTATTTCCGTGGCTGTTCCCGATTATTATGCTCATTATAAAACTGGAGTCGCCTGGCCCTGTCTTTTTTAAGCAGGAAAGATCAGGAAGAGACAACAGGTCGTTTATGTGCATAAAATTTAGAAGTATGTATGTAAATGGTATGGCTCATAAAAAACAAGCTGAAAAAGGAGACAGCCGAATTACCAAATTTGGTGCTTTTATCCGAAAAACGAGTATAGACGAACTGCCACAATTTTTTAATGTCTTTCTTGGCGATATGTCTGTCGTAGGTCCAAGACCTCATATGGTTAATCTCGCTAAAGAGTACAGTGATCTTATTAATAATTATTTGGTGCGTCAATATGCCAAACCTGGAATTACGGGCTGGGCGCAGGTAAATGGCTTTAGAGGAGAAACAAAAGTCTTAAGCGATATGGAGAACAGAGTGGAATATGATATTTGGTATATCGAAAACTGGAGTTTTCTGCTTGACATTAAAATTATTGTAAAGACTATTATCAATATTTTTAAAGGAGAAGAAAACGCCTATTAGGTTTTTAGAACTTAAAAAACTGATTATTCTTAATAACTTCTTTTAAAGGCTCAATATTTTTAATTTTTATTTTATCGTCAAAGGCCGCAATATGCTTTTTATGATGAACATCGGTTCCGCAAAAATTATACATTCCTTTTGCTAAAAGATCGTCGGCAGTTTTAGCAATCTGCGATCCATAATATTCTACTGTAGAAAGAAGATTCAGCTGAAAAACACAGCCCGCATTTTTCAATTTTTCATATTCCGAAAACCTGTTGTGGTAAAAAACATATCGTTCAGGATGTGCCAAAACCGGAATGTAACCCGCAACTTGTATCTCAAAAATGGTTTTGTAAATATTTAGCGGAGCATTTAAATATGACATTTCCACCAAAACATAATTGTCTTTTAAAGTCAGAAGTTTTTCTTCTTTAAAATGATTTTCAAACCAGCTGTCAATAAAATATTCGGCTGCAGCCTGAGCAGGCATTTTAATTTTGTTTTCTTCTAATGTTTTTTGGGTTTCTTTGAGTTTAGACTGAATAATTTCAGGAGAATTATTCCAAACATAATGGTTGATATGCGGCGTTGTTACCATTTGAGAAACTCCAAGTTTTTGTAAAGCCGAAACCAATTCAATTGATTTTGTCATGTTTTTTGCTCCGTCATCAATTCCAGGCAAGATATGAGAATGGATATCTACAAAACTGCCATCAAGCAGTTCTTTTAATGCGGGTTTCGATTTGAGGAATGAAAGCATGTAACAAAAATGTATAAATCAGTTTTATAACGCGCAAAATTAGTCGAGAATTTGTAACAAGACATTTTAGAATTATGTTATATTTGATTTTTAGTAAAAAAGTAAAAAATTATGAAAATAAAAGAGAATTTGTTTAATCAGCGTATTATTTCTATTGATGCTTTGCGTGGAATTACCATTTTTGTAATGATTTTTGTAAACGAATTGGCGAGTATTCAAAATGTGCCTCAATGGATGAAGCACATGCCCGCAGATGCTGATGCAATGACTTTTGTTGATTTAGTTTTTCCTGCTTTTTTATTTATCGTCGGAATGTCTATTCCGTTTGCTTTTAATGCCCGACTTATAAAAGGAGACAGTCCAAAAACAATCTGGACACACACTTTAAAAAGAACCATTGCACTTATTATAATTGGTGTTTTTATGGTCAATGCCGAATATGGATATGATGCCGCTAAAATGATAATTACGCCTGCATTTTGGGGACTTTTGGCTTATTCAATGCCAATTCCGATTTGGAATAAATATCCAAAAGATTTTCCTCTTTGGCTAAAAAACGTATTGCAATACGGAGGAATTTTGGTTCTCATAGCACTCTACTTTATATATGTGCAAGATACAGGAGATCGCGGAATGACGCCAAAATGGTGGGGAATTCTCGGTTTGATAGGTTGGGCGTACCTTTTTACGGTCATTTATTATTGGCTGGTTTCAGGAAATCTGTGGGCTATGATTGCTTTTTTAGTTTTTGCTGTTGTAATGAATTCTCTCAATTTAATCGAAAACTCTTTTGTTCAAAACACTTCTTGGTTGAGTTTTATAGCGGGACATCTAACGCATGTTTCGCTGACTTCGGCAGGAATTATAATTTCTTTATTGTTTTTTGATCGAAAAATCAGTTCCAAAATCAACTGGCCAGTAATTGGCTTTATTGTTTTGTTTACGGTAACAGCAGTTCTGCTTCGCCCATATTTCGGAATTTCAAAAATAAAAGGAACGCCATCTTGGACAATGTTCTCTGCAGCAATTTGCGCCGCTTTGTTCTATTTTCTGTATTGGCTGATGGAAGTTAAAAAACAAACCAAATGGAGCGAATTCTTTATGCCTGCAGCGGCAAACCCATTGTTGATTTATATTTTACCAGGCGTTATTTATTATTTCTGTAAAGCTTTCAACCTTCATATTATACCAGGATATTTTAGAGAAGGAATTCCAGGAATTTTATGGTCTCTGTTGTTTTCAATAATTATGCTTTTTGTAATGAAAATTTTAAACAGATATAAAATTCAGTTGCATCTTTAAGGTTTCAAGTTGATGAACTTAACCGCAAAGAGCGCAAAGCTATACGCAAGGTTCGCAAAGTTTTTTACAAAAAGCTTTGCGAACCTTGCGTTTATAATGAGTAGGATATTTAGCAAAACCTTGCGTGCTTTGCGGTGAAAACTTGAAAACTTGAAAACCTGAAACCTGAAACAAAAAGAACTATAAAATAACCGATTTAATCTTTAAAACCGAACCAGAAACAGGATTATAATTGACAAAATTGAATTTGCATATATTATGGATATTCAAAAGGTTTCCGTCAGGAAGTTCGTCTTGTCTAAAATCTGACCAAGGAATTTTTATGGTAGAAAAATGTTTTGGCGAAGCGGGAATACTTACTCTTGGGTGTGAACCTCCATGTACACAACCCGTTTCCTCATTATTTCCCTCTCTTGCCTGTAGTTTTATAATTTGGGTTGATTGATAAGTAATTTCTACTGTTTTAGAATCATCAGAAAGATGGGTTGGAACTCCGTCATTGGTTTCAGAAGGCGTAATCATGACATTCAGTTCTATTTCTCCTTTAGGATTGTCTTTTGCTGTAACAGCAACAATTCCTTTTTCTAGTCTAATTTTGTTTATTTCCTCTTCGCTTTCTATTGCAGGCCCAGCAATAAACCATTTATTCGATTTTACAAGGTTTGGTCCATTCTTCTGATATTTTGCAGAAAAACCAAAAAGCAGCATTAATGGTAAAAAAATAAAAATTCGTAGCGTTTGCAAGTTTTTCAAAATCATAAGTTTATCATTTCAAATATAACTTTTTTGCTTCATTCAAAAATCTTTTTAATTCAGATAAAATTTTGATTTTATTCTTAATAAAATTTTAAATTTGTAAGAAATGGTTTTTTTAAGATATTGTTTGTGAATGTTTTACAAGTTAAATATGTATTGGTTTTACTATTAATAGGATCGTTTTGTCACGCTCAAAATGATAGTACAGACGTGGGAACTCGAGATATTCTTGATGTTATTCATAAAATTTTTGATAAGCAGGATACGATTCGGCCAGATAGAAAGCGAAAACTAACTTTTTCTTTGTTGCCTGTCCCTGTCGGCGCTAATTCCAGTAATGGCCTGGTGGTTTCTTTTCTGACGACTTTTTATTTGGGAGATGCAGAAAAAACTAAAATGTCTCAGATCACTTTTTCGCCTTATTTCAGTTTCAGCAATCAATTTGTATTTCCAATCCAATCTTATATTTACACAAGTGATAATAAATGGAATCTAATTGGAGATTATCGGTATATGATTTATCCTCAGGATACTTACGGATTGGGCGCCGACAATTCTGATAAAGAAATGTCAACTCTCGATTACAAACAGTGGCGTTTTTATCAATTTATAACAAGGCAGATTGTCGGAAATTATCGTTTGGGAGTGGGTTTTCTTTTTGACAATTATAAAAATATTTCTGAAGAATCTTATATCGATGGAGAAACCGATTATTATAAATATATGAATGGCGATTATTCTGATGAGACTTCTTTCGGATTTGCGATTCAAGGTTTGTACGACTCAAGAGAAAATATTATTAATCCAGAACAGGGTTTATATGTTGAAGCCGATTTACGGCTTAATACCAGTGGAGTAGAAGGCGACAAGTGGCAGTCTATCTATTTTGATGCCCGAAAATACCATTCTTTTAGCAAAACCAAACATCGGATTTGGGCTTCTAGAGCATTTTTTTGGTCAACTTTTGGAGGAAAACCCCATTATCTGGATTTGCCCAGCATTGGTTGGGACCGTGAAGGAAAAACGGGCCGCGGATTTACCAAAAACAGATATCGAAGCAATGCTTTAATGTATTTTGAAACGGAATACAGAACCGATATAAGCCGAAACGGATTTTTTGGCGCTGTTTTTTTTACCAATATTTCTTCAGTTTCCAAGCTTGATACGTATGAATTTAAAAAATGGAATCCCGCGGTTGGAACTGGAATTCGCATTAAATGGAATAAACGCAACGGCAGTAATTTGGCTTTGGATTACGGAATCAGTAAAAACGATTGGTCGCTGCGCTTAGGATTATCAGAAAATTTCTAACTTCGGCCAAAATCTACAGATTCAATTATTCATGCAATTATCGGTTGTTATTTTAAATTACAATGTACGTTACTTTCTCGAACTATGCCTTTTAAGCGTGCAGGAAGCAATTGCAACAATCGATGCAGAAATTATCGTGGTAGATAATAATTCATCAGACGGAAGTGTTTTGATGATGAAACAAAAATTCCCAGACGTAAAGCTTATTGAAAACAAAGAAAATTTTGGTTTCCCAAAAGGCAATAATATTGGTGTTCGTCAAGCGAAAGGAAAGTACGTTTGTATTTTAAATCCCGACACCGTTGTTGCAGAAGATACTTTTACAAAGATTCTGGCTTTCGCCGAAAGGCAAAATAATCTCGGAATTATCGGCTGTAAACTGATTGATGGAACTGGAGCATTTCTGCCAGAAAGCAAAAGAGGAATTCCAACGCCTTGGATTGCCTTCACAAAAATCTTAGGATTGTATAAAGTCTTTCCCCAAAACAGATTTTTTAATCAATATTACGCGCAATATCTCAATGAAAATGAAACAGGAAAAGTCGATATTCTTGTTGGCGCTTTTATGTTTTTAGAAAGAAAATTGTATGGAGACTTGAATGGTTTTGATGAAGATTGTTTTATGTATGCCGATGATATTGACTTGTCGTATCGCGCTTTGCAAATGCAAAAAACAAATTATTATTTCAATGAAACCACCGTTTTGCATTTTAAAGGAGAAAGCACCGTAAAAGACGAAAAATACATGAAGCGCTTTCAGGAAGCCATGAATTTCTTTTATCAGAAGCATTTTAAGAAGTCTTGGCTTTTTAGTGTTTTTATTCAAGTTGGTGCTTTTTTGTTTTCAATTGCTAAAATGTTTCAAGGAAAACCAAAAGAAAACCCATTGCCAGAAAGTTATTTTTTATACTCCGAAAATGAGAATTTCGCTAAAAAACTAGCTTCGATTTTGGAAAATAAAGTTGCTTTTTTAGATTTCAAAGGAGAAAAAATGGTAAATTCGTGCCTAATTTTAAAGGGTAAAAAGGCAGAGATCATTTTGGATAATCACTATATTTCATTCAAAAAATGTATCGAAATCCTAGAAACTCTTAAAGATAAGCAGGTTACTTTTAAAATTTTTCCCAAAAAGACGGGTTTTATTATTGGAAGTAATTCAAGGAATGACAGAGGGCAAATCGTGAAAATTGAGTAAAAAATTATATTAAGTGTAATTTATGTTTAAAATTTTCATTAATTTCGCAATCTGAAAATCAAAAACATCTTTTAGATTAACAATATGGCAAGATTTGAATTAAAGCTTCCTAAAATGGGAGAAAGTGTCGCTGAAGCAACCATTACAAACTGGTTGAAAGAAGTTGGAGACAAAATTGAGGCTGATGAAGCCGTACTCGAAATTGCAACAGATAAAGTTGACAGCGAAGTGCCTAGCGAAGTATCAGGAATTTTAGTTGAGCAATTGTTTGGTAAAGATGATTTAGTGCAAGTAGGACAGACTATTGCTATTATTGAAACTGAGGGCGGAGAAACAGCGAATCCAGAAGCTGTAAACGCAGTTCAAGAGACTGCTGCTCCTGCAGAAGCTGTGGAAATCGAAAAAACAATCGAATCGGTTAAAGAAACAGTAACTTCTCATGATTTTTCAGGATCAGATAAATTCTTTTCTCCTTTGGTAAAAAATATTGCGAAAGAAGAAGGTCTTTCTTTAAGTGAACTTGAAAATATTGCTGGTTCTGGAAAAGACGGACGAGTAACGAAAGAAGATATTCTAAAATATGTAGAGGCTCGTAAATCGGGTTCTGTTCAAGCGCCTCAAACAGTTGAAGCCGCTCCAAAAGTAGTTGCTGAAATTCCAAAAACTGAAACTCCGAAAGCGGTTGAGCCTGTTGTTCAAAAAAGCCAGCAAGCAGTTCCGGTTTCTGTAAATGGCGCAGACGAAATTGTGGAAATGGACAGAATGCGTAAACTGATTTCAGGTTACATGGTGGCTTCGGTTCAGACTTCGGCTCACGTACAATCTTTTATTGAAGTCGATGTAACGAACATTGTGAAATGGAGAGATAAAGTAAAAGCTGCTTTTGAGAAAAGAGAAGGCGAGAAATTGACTTTTACTCCAATTATGATGGAAGCTGTTGCGAAAGCTTTAAAAGATTTTCCTGGAATGAATATTTCGGTTGACGGAGATTATATCATTAAAAAGAAAAATATCAATTTAGGAATGGCGGCAGCATTGCCAAACGGAAATTTAATTGTTCCTGTAATAAAAAATGCAGATCAGTTGAATTTGGTTGGAATGGCAAAAGCGGTTAACGATTTAGGAAACCGTGCAAAAGCTGGAAAACTAAAACCAGACGATACGCAAGGCGGAACTTATACCGTAACAAATGTGGGTACTTTTGGAAGTGTTTTCGGAACGCCAATTATCAATCAGCCACAAGTAGGTATTCTAGCGCTTGGAGCAATTCGTAAAGTTCCTGCGGTTATCGAAACTCCAGAAGGAGATTTTATCGGAATCCGTCAGAAAATGTTCTTGTCACACTCTTACGATCATAGAGTTGTTGATGGAGCTTTGGGAGGAAGTTTTGTGAAAAGAGTAGCAGAATACTTGGAAGCTTTTGATGTCGATAGAGATTTCTAAAATCATTTAAAAGATAGAATCAAATCCGATAGGTTTAAAAACTTGTCGGATTTTTTCTTTTGTAAGAAAAAAATTAAATCGAGATGCCTAGCCTCGCTCCAGGCTTATTTTGAAAAAGTTAAAATCGCGAATTGAAAGCTTTTTTAGACAAAAAAACTCCAGAATAAAGGAAGATATTCCGCTTTAAAAATTACATTTGTAAACTTATAAAAATTAGAAATGGAATTAAAACTAAACAAACCAATTTGCTTTTTTGATCTCGAAACAACGGGAATTGATATCGGTAAAGATAGAATCGTAGAAATTTCAATATTCAAAGTTTTTCCTAACGGAAACAAAGAAAGTAAAACCTGGCTGGTTAATCCAACAATTCCAATTCCTCCACAAACCACTGCAGTTCACGGCATCACTGATGAGAAAGTAGCTAACGAACCAACTTTTGCGGAACTTGCTCCACACATTCACAATATGATTAAAGACAGTGATTTGGGCGGATTCAACTCAGATCGTTTCGATATTCCACTTTTAGCTGAAGAATTGCTTAGAGCAGGAGTCGATTTTGATATGAAAAACAAAGTTTCTGTAGATGTTCAGACTATTTTTCACAAAATGGAAGAGCGTACATTAAGTGCTGCATTTAAGTTTTATTGCGGAAAAAGTTTGGATAATGCTCACTCTGCAGAGGCTGATACAATGGCAACTTATGAAATTTTAAAAGCACAGTTAGATCGTTATCCAGAATTGGAAAATGATATCAAATCGCTATCTGAATTTACAACGCGCAAGAAAATTGCTGATTTTGCAGGAATGATTGCTTTTGATAAAGATGACGAAGAAATTTTTACTTTTGGAAAACATAAAGGAGCAAAGGTGGAGAAAGTTTTAGAAGCAGAGCCAGGATATTTCAGCTGGATTCAAAATGCTGATTTTCCGCTGTACACCAAAAAAGTTTTGACAGCAATTAAATTAAGAAAATTAAATACAAAATAAGTTATCAGTCGCAGTCTCAGTTTTCAGTTTTGACTGAGACTATTTCTGTATTTAGGTAACTGCGACTGAAAACTGTGACTGAAAACTAAAAAGATGAAAATAGTTTGTGTCGGCAGGAATTATGCCAATCATATTGAAGAGTTAAAAAACGAACGTCCGAGCGAGCCTGTTGTTTTTATGAAACCAGATTCTGCAGTTTTGTTGAAACAGCATCCATTTGTTATTCCTGAATTTTCTGAAGATGTTCATCATGAAGTGGAAATAATCGTGAAGATTAATAAAGTCGGAAAATATATTGAGCCAAAATTTGCTCATAAATATTATGATGAAATAAGTGTCGGGATCGATTTTACGGCTCGAGATTTACAAAGTAAATTAAAAGAAAAAGGACTTCCGTGGGAAAAAGCCAAGGCATTTGACGGCTCAGCAGTTATTGGAGATTTTTTGCCAAAAACTGACTTTGTTTCTATGGAAAATCTTAATTTTGAATTAAGAAGCAATTCAGAAACAGTTCAAAAAGGAAACTCGAGTATGATGCTTTGGAAGATTGATGAATTAATCTCTCATGTATCTCAGTTTTTTACTTTAAAAATTGGAGATATTATTTTTACGGGAACTCCAGCAGGCGTTGCGGCTGTAAAACCAAATGATGTTTTAGAAGGCTTTTTAGAAGATAAAAAATTATTCAGAATACAAGTAAAATAATGGCTTTAAAGTATAACCTTTCGAAAGTATATGCGCTTTCAGATAACGATCCTGAATTTGTAAATCAAATTTTAACTTTATTTGTTACAGAAGTTCCGGAAGATTTAAAACAAATAAAAGAGGGAATTAAAAAGAAGGATCATAAATATGCCTATTCGTATGCGCACAAAATAAAGCCAACATTAGATTTAATGGGATTAAATGTAGCTTTTGAAGAAATCTTGCAGGTAGAGGCATGGACAAAAGCCGAAGGCAAGAAAAAAGATATTATCGAAACTTTTAAAAGTATTAAAGTACAGGTAAAAGAAGCGATTAAAGAAATTAAAAAAGATTTTGATCTTTAATATAAAATTTGACTTATTCCTGATTTCTTTAAATTAAGGAATAAGTCAAAATCATTTTTTAAATTTTGTAAGCGGCTTATAATTTGTAAAAGCTGTTAATATTTTCCTCCAACACAAAATTTAAATTTTCTACTTATAAATTATAGTCTTGCTTAATGTAAGAATCAAAAATATTTCACTGATATGAAAGCAGCAATTATTACTATTGGAGATGAAATCTTAATTGGCCAAATCGTAGATACAAATTCGGCTTTTATTGCTAAATCACTCGATAGAATTGGAGTTGAGGTGGCAGAAATGCTGTCGATAAGCGATGATAAAAAACACATTTTAGACACTTTTGCTCAATTGCAGAACAAAGTAGATGTTGTTATTGTGACAGGCGGATTGGGGCCAACTAAAGACGACGTTACCAAGAAAACATTCTGTGAGTATTTTAATGATGAGTTGGTTGTAGATCAAAAAGTTTTGGCTCACGTTACAGAATTGATAGAAGGTTTCTACAAAAGGCCAATTTCTCAATTGAATAAAGATCAGGCTCTAGTTCCGTCAACTTGTACAGTATTGCATAATAAAGTGGGGACGGCGCCAGGAATGTGGATGAAAAAAGAAAATACGGTTTTTATTTCGCTTCCAGGAGTTCCTTATGAAATGAAATATTTGGTTGAAGAGGAAATAATCCCAAAAATCGTTCGCGAATACAAACGTCCTTATATTATCCACAAAACCATTTTAACGTATGGTCAAGGCGAAAGTTTAGTTGCAGAACGTATTGAACAATGGGAAAACAATCTTCCAGAGTTTATAAAACTGGCTTATTTGCCAAATCCAGGAAGAGTTCGTCTGCGTTTAACGGCAAGAGGAACCAATAAAGAAGAATTAGAAGAAGCAATAGAATCTAATGTTCAGTCTTTAGATGCTATAATTCATGATATAATTGTAGGTTATGAAGAAAATGAAACAATTGAAACTGTAATTGGCAAATTGCTTTCTAAGCAAAATAAAACCATCTCAACGGCAGAAAGTTGCACTGGAGGAAGAATTGCTTCTCTGCTATCATCTGTTCCGGGTTCCTCAAGCTATTTTAAAGGAAGCGTTGTGTCTTATGCAACAGAAGCTAAAGTAAATGTTTTAGGAATTTCGCAAGATTTAATAAACCAATTTTCAGTGGTTAGTGCTGAGGTTGCATCTGCTATGGCTTTGAGCGTTAAAGCATTGCTGAAAACCGACTATGCGCTGGCAACGACGGGCAATGCAGGGCCTTCAAAAGGTGATTCTGATGCCGAAATTGGCACTGTTTTTATCGCTTTAGCAACGCCAGACGGAGTAATTGTAGAGGAATTTAACTTTGGACAACCTCGTGAAAAAGTGATAGATAGGGCATCTGTTAAGAGTTTAGAAATACTGCAGAAAGAAATTTTAAAAATTGTGCAATAATTTTTTGCTACAATGGTTTATTTTTCTTTTCTTTGCACCCTGATTTTGAATAACGATAAAAGATAAGTATAATGTCAAGAGTTTGTGACCTTACAGGTAAAAGAGCGATGGTAGGAAATAACGTTTCTCACGCTATGAACAAAACTAAGAGAAAGTTTTCTGTAAACTTAGTTAAAAAGCGTTTTTATCTTCCAGAAGAAGATAGATGGATTACTCTTAGAGTAGCAGCATCTACGATAAAAACAATTAATAAAAATGGAATCACTGCAGTTTTGAAAAAAGCGCAGTCAGAAGGATTTATCAAATAATCTTTTCCTAAATAAATATATAGCAAGATGGCAAAGAAAGGTAATAGAATCCAAGTAATTTTAGAATGTACTGAGCACAAAACTTCTGGTGTTCCAGGAACTTCTAGATATATTACAACTAAGAACAAAAAAAATACTCCAGATAGATTAGAGATTAAAAAATTTAATCCAATCTTAAAAAGAGTAACTGTTCACAAAGAAATTAAGTAATAATTAGAGATTTTGATAAAATCTCAAATGGTTTTTCATTTGAAGATTTATTGAATTCCAAAACATTTGAATCATGGCAAAGAAAACCGTAGCATCGTTACAAACATCTTCTAAGAGATTATCAAAAGCCATCAAAATGGTAAAATCTCCTAAAACTGGTGCATATACATTCGTAGAATCTATTATGGCTCCTGAAGAAGTTGATGAATTCTTGAAAAAGAAATAATTACAATTACATTATATAGAAAAGCTACTTTCATTCGGAAGTAGCTTTTTTATTACCTATATTTGTCTAAAAATTTAAAGAATCGTAACAATTGGCCTTTTTTTGAGAAACAATTGCGCTTTCTTTAAAGATTTGGATTTCTTGTCTAGAAATCGAGAAATCTAATAATCTAATAAACTACAAAAAATGAGTTTTTTTAAAAAATTATTCTCTAGCGAAAAAAAAGAAACTTTAGACAAAGGTCTTGAAAAAACAAAAACTACTTTTTTCTCAAAGTTAAGCAAAGCCGTTGCAGGAAAATCTAAAGTTGACGATGATGTTTTAGATGATCTTGAAGAAGTTCTTGTAGGTTCTGATGTTGGAGTAAACACGACATTGAAAATCATTCAAAGAATTGAAAAACGTGTTGCAGAAGATAAATATCTAGGAACAGACGAATTAAATCAGATTCTTCGTGATGAAATTGGCGCTTTGTTATCTGAGACTAATACCGGTGAGGCAACAGAATTTGAAGTTCCGAAAGATAAAAAGCCATATGTTTTAATGGTTGTTGGAGTAAATGGAGTAGGGAAAACTACCACGATCGGTAAATTGGCTTATCAATTTAAAAAAGCGGGCCATAAAGTGGTTTTAGGTGCGGCAGATACTTTTCGTGCAGCGGCGATCGATCAGTTGCAAGTTTGGGCTGATCGTGTAAATGTGCCTATTGTAAGACAGCAGATGGGGAGCGATCCTGCTTCTGTAGCATTTGATACTTTGCAGTCGGCAGTTGCTCAAAATGCTGATGTTGTAATTATTGATACCGCTGGCCGTCTTCATAATAAAATCAACTTGATGAATGAGCTTACAAAAGTAAAACGTGTAATGCAGAAAGTTGTAGCCGATGCTCCTCACGATGTACTTTTAGTTTTAGATGGTTCTACTGGTCAAAATGCTTTTGAACAAGCAAAACAATTTACAGCAGCAACAGAAGTTACTTCATTAGCTGTTACTAAATTGGACGGAACTGCAAAAGGTGGAGTTGTGATTGGAATTTCAGATCAATTTCAAATTCCTGTTAAATATATTGGTGTTGGCGAAGGAATTGAAGATTTACAAGTCTTCAATAAATATGAATTCGTTGACAGTTTTTTTAAATAATTTATAATGAAAAATATATCGGCTTTAACGTTCTATTTTGCTAGTGTAATATCTTTCGTTCTGGCAAACGTTTTAAAGGATAAAAATCTTTCAGTATACTATATTCTACTGGTTTTAGGAATTGTTTTATTCTTTTTGGGAGTGCTTAAAAGAATAAAAACTAATCGATAGTTTTTTATCTAAAAATATTTGAGCTTTTAAATAGAAGTATTCTAATGACTTTTATTTAAAAGCTATTTTTTTATTGATATAGTGCATTAATTTTCTCCCACAACGTTTTGTCAAAATCAGAAAGCGCGAGATTTACATTATCGGCGGCATCTCCCATTCTGATTACAACCATTTTCTTGCTTGGAATTACATAAATCTTTTGGTCATTTTTGCCTAAAGCCATAAACATATCGCTTGGTCCAGTTGGGATTACACTTCCTTGAAAAGTTAACTGCAATTGAGGCAAATGATAACTTGATTTTCCGTTTAACCACCATAAATACCCATAACCTAAATTGATGTTTTGAGAAGTTGTGGTTGCTTCATTAAAGAAAGCTTCATTGAGAATTACATTGTTTTCCCATTTTCCTTTATTCAGCATTAATAATCCAAAACGTGCCATGCTTCTTGTTGTGCTTGTATAAACGCTATTTACGCCAAGTTGAACCCAAGTGCCGTTCATGCCGATTTTGTCTCTTAATTTAGTGTTGAAATAATTCTCCCAAGTTTGTCCACTTGCTTTTGCTACAATGTCCTGAAGTTTTACATATACATTATGATATGCCCATCTGGTTCCGGCGTCGGCTTTATAAATTAAATCTTCTGGATCGACTTCGTCTGAGGTATCGTCAAGACCAGAAGTCATGGTTAAAAGATGTTTACAAGTTATCAAGTTTTCTTTTGCCAGAGTTTCGCTTGTCCAGCCAGTTCCAATATAATCAGATACTTTATTGTTAATGTTTAAAAGCCCTTCTTGCTGAGCAATTCCTGTCATGGTTGAGGTTAATGTCTTTCCTGCACTTGCCCAATACCAATTTGATGTGGCTGTATGGTTATTGAAATAGTTTTCTAAAACAATTCGGCCATTTACTAAAATCATAAATGATTTAGAATTTTTAAGTTCTAAGTAATCTAAAAGAGGTTGAACGGCATTTTGATTCCATTTTAATTCGGCAATAGATTTTGTTTCCCAAGTTGTTCCTGTTAAGGGAGGAAAATACATTTTTTCTTCAGGAGTTGGAACGGGATCTGGTTCGGCTGAATCCTTACTGCATGCAGTTAACGACAAGAATGCCAGGATGGTGTAAATTATTCTGTTCATGTTTTTTGCTTTTGGTTTGGGGTTTGACCAAAAATATGCAAAATAGTTTAATGTGTTTTTTGATTTTTTATTTCTTTTGATGATTATAAGACTATCTTTGTAGTCCAAGAAAAATTTCTTTTGAAAACGGGAGCCCTAGCCCTGATAGGAGCGGCATCCTTTTGTTTTTTTCTTTAAAAAACAAAAGATACAGCGGATAGCAGGATTAGCTCCTAAATCTTCGACTTCATTTAAAGAAAAAAGAATAAATTTTAATATTTTTATTTATGAAAAATGCTTTCATAGTTTTGTTTTGTTCGCTTTTGTTTGTGAGCTGTAAACAGGAAATACAACCTGCTGATATTGCTAAACTAAATGGCTATTGGGAAATTGAAAAAGTGGTTTTCGAGAAAGGTGAAGAGAAGGAGTATAAAATGAATGAAACTTTTGATTTTTTTCAAATCAAAAATAATAAAGGTCTTCGAACGAAAGTGATGCCGCAATTTGACGGCACTTTTTTGACAACAGATACTTTTGAAAATGTTGCAGTACGTTTTGCAGGAGATCAGGTTTTCTTGGATTATAAAACGAAATACACCAAATGGAGCGAAGAAATTATTTCGCTTTCGGATGATAAATTCGTGGTGAAAAACCCTCAAAAAATAGAATATCATTATAAAAAAGCTGGACCAGTAAATCTTTTGAACGATGGCGAAAAGACTAAATAACGAAACAACTATTGGCGCTGTTTTACAGCAAATTATTCAGGTTAATAAATTGCAGCCTGGAATGGATCAAATTGATGTTCGTGAGGCTTGGCGACAGCTTATGGGAAATGGCGTGAATACGTATACCCGAAATGTTGTTCTTAAAGGCAGTACGCTTTATGTTGAGTTAGGTTCTTCTGTTTTGCGTGAAGAGTTAACTCACGGAAAATATAAAATTGTGAAAATGATCAATGAAGAATTGGGACGTGAGGTGGTGAAAGATGTGGTTTTAAGATAGACTAAATTAGACTTCTTTTCAGATTATTAAAAAAAAATGTAGATGATAAAAAGAAACCCACTTCATTGAGGTGGGTTTCTTTTTTTATTTAATTCTAAGAAATCTAAGTTAGTCTAAAATTCTAACCATCTAAGAAGTCAAATTAAAACTGCTCTCTAACTGCGAAGTGGAATGCGCTTTCGATAGCAGCGTTTTCGTCGCTGTCAGATCCGTGAACTGCATTTTCTCCGATTGAAGTAGCGTATGCTTTACGAATAGTTCCTTCAGCAGCTTCAGCTGGGTTTGTAGCACCAATTAAAGTTCTGAAATCTTCTACTGCGTTTTCTTTTTCTAAAATAGCAGCAACAATTGGTCCACGAGACATAAATTCAACTAATTCTCCGTAGAAAGGTCTTTCTGCGTGTACTGCGTAAAATGCTTTAGCATCAGCTACAGTTAATTGAGTTAATTTTAATGAAACGATTTTGAAACCACCATTAGTAATCATTGCTAAGATATTCCCGATGTGTCCGTTTGCAACAGCATCTGGTTTAATCATTGTAAAAGTTCTATTTGTTGCCATTTTGTATTTTATTAAATTTTGTGCAAAAGTATACTTTTTTTATGAATTGATTTTAATAAATTCATAATTTAAACATACTAGAATGATGTTTTGCTTAGAAAAAGTTTTTTTGAAATCATATAAGTGATGTAAGTTCATTTAAAAGCTTATTGAAAAATATTTGTTTGCAAATTGTGCAGCACTACTAAAAATGATCTTATATCCACTTATATGGTTAAAAATTAGACTTTAAAAATCAATTTGTTTCTATAGAAAATCCATAAAATAAAGGTCCAAATGGCTACATAAGTTAACGCTCCAGCCAAAGAAGCTGCCATCGGATTGCTGAAAAATGGTGCAATGCCAAAACGGTACAAATAATCTAAAAGATTAGTCTGCTCACTTGGAATTGATGGATTTTGAAAACGAATCATTACTAAAGCTTGCGGAATAATCTGCGAAGCAAAGAAAACAATCATTGGGTTGACTCCCCAAATAACAAATAATTTGAATCCTTTTTTATATTCGGCAATGTCAATTATGTAATACAATACAGTTAAACATACTGTCGCTAATCCTGTAGTATATAAAACATAACTGCTTGTCCAGATGGATTTGTTTATGGGAAAAACTAAATCCCAGATTAATCCAAAAAAGATTAGCGATGTACCAATCATTCCCATTCTTTGTGCTTTCCGGATTTTAGTTACATTAAGAAGCAGAATCTGACCAATAAATAATCCAATGATTCCGTTTACAATAGATGGAATTGTGCTTAAGATTCCTTCCGGATCCCAAGTATTGGTTTCATGATACATATGTCCTTTTAATAAGACGCTATCAACCCACGCGGCCAAATTCGTTCCTCTTTCTAAATTAGCTTCTCCGATTCCAGGGACAGGAACTAAAGTCATAATTGCCCAATAGCCGAAAAGTAAAACAATTCCAGTAAAAAGTTGTGTTTTGCGAGATGTTTTTAAATATAATAAGGAAACTACAAAGTAAACTATTGCAATACGCTGTAAAACTCCAGGAAGTCTGGCGTCTGCATAATTTTCAAAACCTCCATAAGCTAAAATGATGTATATAGCTAGAATGCTAAAAGCAAAAATGTTTTTTAGCTTTTTGCTAAAATTTCCCATTAGCGCATAACCAACAGCAAAAGTAATGATCAGCCTTACTAGCAGAAGCGGAATTCCATCAAGACCAAACAATTGAATTTTTCCAAAGAAGTTAAAGAAAATCCCTAAACAGAACATTCTTAGAGAACGAATCAGGATTTTGTTGAATGTTGTCTCGTCGTATTTTTTCTCTGGCATGGCAAGCGGTACAGCAACTCCCATTATGAAAATGAAAAACGGAAATACTAAATCGGTTGGCGTACAGCCATTCCAGTGTGCGTGTAAAAGCGGAGGATAAACATTTCCCCAGTCACCGGGATTGTTTACAATAGTCATCAATAGAATAGTCAGTCCGCGAAAGACATCAAGCGAAATTAGGCGTTCTCTTACCATTTGGTTAGGTCGTTAATAGGTTATAAAAATATAATTCTATTTGGTTTGAGAGAGCAATAAGATCGGAAATGAGCTGGTTATTTGATTCCTAAATTATCGCTTTTGAATTTCTAAAGATAATTATTTTAGATTATTATGATATCAAAATTATGTTCTAAAGGTTTTAATTTCTGAATTAAAAGCGGAATCAGCTGATCTCCTTTTTCTAAATAAAATTCAGAAAAATTAGATTGGCGTTCTTGAAGACTGTAATTTGGAAACAATTCGCATTGTAAATCAGTAACGCGTTGCAATTGATCTTGAAGTTTTCTTTTTTGCGCTTTTAATAAGCGTTTTTCTAAATTTTCCAGCCCTTTCTTTTGCTTCACTTCTTGTGCTTTTACGGCTCCAGAGAAAGATTTGTCTGTCTTTTCGGCCAATTCAAAAAGATAGCCAAACTGTTTTTCAAGCGCTTCTTTTTGTTCTGTTAAATCAATAGGAAATGGAGAAAGTTTGTGTGTTATCGAATTAATTAAATTCTCTGATTTGCTGAATAAATCTTTCCAAGTCAAACCTAAATTATCCGCTTTTTTAACTTGTTTTTCTGTTGCCAAAAGAACAGAATTTCGCACTAATAATATTGGGAAAGTAATGTTTACAGCTTCAAAGAAGGCTTTAAGTTCCAGCCAATAAGCAATTTCTCCGCCTCCGCCAATGTAACAGAGATTAGGAAGAATAATTTCCTGATACAACGGACGCATAATAACATTTGGACTGAACTTTTCAGGATTGCTTTCTAACAATTTGAAAATTTCATCTTTTGAAAATGAGATTTTGGTATTGTTTACGAAATATTTATCATTCTCAAAAATGATTCTTTCACGCAGTTTATCTTCAATATAAAACAAATTAATCTCACGCGGATTTACCTGAACGGTATAATCAGCAAGTTCTTCAATTGATTTTTGAACTGCTTTATATGAAGTCTGATTCTGTAATTCTTCTTTTGCAAACGGAATAAAAGCACGTTTTAAATCGGCACTGTCTGCATCTATAATAACCAAACCATAATTGGCAAAAAGAGAATTGGCCAAATAACGCGTTGCATCTGCTAGATTTTCATGTTTTAAATAAGCGTCTTCAAAAAGTTTTTTAAGCGCATTTGCATTTGTGCTTGAGCCTAATTCTTTAGAATAAACTTCAAATAAATCTTCTAAGCCATCAGTTGCAAGCCTTCCGACTGGCCCAGTGCTTTCGGCATTCCAACGGATTTTTTTTCCTTTAAAATTAAAATAATTAATCTCTTCAAAATCATGATCTTCTGTCGCCATCCAATAAACTGGAACGAAATTATAAGAAGGACATTTTGATTTTAATTCTTTAGTTAAATTAATCGTAGAAATAATTTTATATAAAAAATATAACGGTCCGCTAAAAAGATTTAGCTGATGTCCTGTTGTAATGGTAAAAGTATTTTCGAGTGCTAATAGCGAAATATTTTGTCTCGTTAAATCAGAAACCTCAATGTTTTGATATTGCTTCTGCAAAGTGTCAACCAATACTGCTCGGTTATTATGGTCAAAATTGGCTGATTTTTCAACAATTTGTTTTTCGAAATTTTCTAATGTTGGAAAATTATTGTACAGCGGTTTTAATTCTGGCTTTTGATCTAAATAATCCTGCATTAGTTTAGAGAAATATCCAGAAGATTGAAAGCTGATACAGTCGGTAGGCATAATTTTAAATTTATTTTTGACAGCTGTAAATTTAATGAAAATATACAGTTAAAAACGCTATTAACAATTGCTTAAGATTTGATTTTTTTCTGATGCTTTTAAAAACGTTGTAATCAGGATTTTAAATTTTGATTATATTACATTGTGGAAAATTGAAAATTTAGATAATTTGTTAAAATTGTAAAGTAGTGGTAAAAGTAATTTGTATAAACATGAGTTTTTAATAATGAAACTTTATTTTTGCAAATAAAAAAGATATCAATTTTCATGAAAAATAGCCCGAGTAAAAAGAACTCCCTAAAACATGTTCTTTTTGGAAGCCTTATAGGCACTACAATCGAATTTTTTGATTTTTATATTTATGCTAATGCAGCTGTATTGGTTTTTCCTCAATTATTTTTCCCAAGTTCAGATTCGACGATGGCCACTCTGGAATCCTTAGCCACTTTTTCCATCGCCTTTTTATCACGTCCGTTAGGCTCTGCTTTTTTTGGGCATTATGGCGACAAAATTGGACGTAAATTTACCCTTGTTGCTGCTTTACTGACCATGGGAATTTCGACCGTTACCATTGGGTTTTTGCCAAGTTATGCCAGTATAGGTGTTGCGGCACCATTATTATTGATGTTATGCCGATTCGGACAAGGAGTTGGTTTAGGCGGAGAATGGGGAGGAGCCGTTTTGCTTGCCATTGAGAATGCTCCACCACACAAACGCGCTTGGTATGGAATGTTTCCGCAATTAGGAGCTCCAATCGGATTGTTGCTTTCAGGCGGAACTTTTCTATTGCTTACCGATTCGATGAGTAATGAAGATTTTATGAATTATGGTTGGAGAATTCCTTTTATTGCCAGCGCACTTTTGGTAATTGTTGGTTTTTATATTAGAACAAAAATTACAGAAACTCCTTCTTTTGAAGAAGCTAAAAAACACGAAGAAGAAGTTAAAGTTCCTTTTTTAGAATTGGTGAAATCATATAAAAACCAGTTAATATTTGGAACTTTTGCAGCCATTACAACATTTTTGGTTTTCTATTTGATGACGGTTTTCACTCTAAGTTGGGCAACGTCAGATTTAGGAATTGCAAAAAGAGATGGGTTATTAATTCAATTATTCTCAGTATTGTTTTTCGCGCTATTTATTCCAGTTTCGGCTGTCGTAGCAGATAAAATTGGCCGTCGTAAAATGCTTATTGCGGCAACAGCAGCAATTGCTGTTTTTGGATTTTTCTTTTCGTTTTTCTTAAGTTCAGGAAATATTGCTTTGGTAGCTGTTTTTGCCTGTATCGGAATGTCTCTGATGGGATTCACTTATGGACCGCTTGGGACTTTTCTTTCTGAATTGTTCCCAACAAATGTTCGTTATTCGGGAGCATCTTTGACATTTAATATGGCAGGAATTCTAGGAGCTGCTTTTGCGCCAATGATTGCAATTTGGCTAGCTAAGACTTATGATGTGAGTTATGTAGGGTTCTATTTAATTGCTGCTGCTCTTATATCTTTAATTTCGTTTTTAGTGATTAGTAAAGACGAACATAAGTTTTGAAAATATTTAAACTAAGAAACCGTAATTGCCAAACCTAAGAATAAAGCAAAACCCACAAGATTAATTTCATTCTTGTGGTTTTTCTTTTCTATTAATCTATCTTTTCAGAGTAAAATGTCCCCTATATTCTGTTCCGTTTATTCTAGTAGCAGTAAACCAATAGTCAGATGCTGGTTCCTGATTACCAAGATAAGTTCCGTTCCAAGAGGTGTTTAATGCTAATTCTTTAATTAATTTTCCGTAACGATCAAATATTCTAATAGACGAATTAGGAGCTAAATAATCTGGATCTATTGTCCAAGTGTCATTAAAACCATCACCATTTGGTGTAAAGAATTTTGGATACGGAAGTTCATTTATTAAATTAATGCAATCCTTAGAAGTTGCTTCTAAAATATTTATAGTGACTGGAATTCTATCACTTTCGCAAGTGTTTTCGGTCTGAGAAGCATAATAAGTGATTCCATTCTCGAGCAAAGTAGATTCTGATAAATTATTGGTAGAAGAATAACTTTCATACCATTTGATATTTCGTCCATCAATTTCAATATCACTAATTTTTGCATTTTTTTGACTGCAGAATTGTTGTGGAGAATCAGCAGATGGAATTGGAGTGTCTTGTATTTTTACAGTAATTGCAAATCTTTCGCTTTCGCAGTTGTTTAAGGTTTGAGTTACATAATACGTTCCAGTATGTAATAAATCGGTTTCTTGTAATGTATTCCCATTTGTTGCAGCATCGTACCACTTTAGAGAAGATCCTACAATTTTAAGCTCTTCAATTGTTGAAAGTTCATCAATGCAAAACTGTTGATTATTATTTCCTGTTGGTAAAGGCGTGTTATATACGCGAACAAGAATTGGTGTTCTGTCACTATCACAGCCAATTGTTTGCGAAGCATAATACGTTCGATTATCTTCTAAAAGAGTTGTATTTGGTAAAACAGAAGCAGAAAAACTAGTGTCAAACCATTTTATATTTTGCCCTGTTATTTGAATGTCATTAAGCGTTTTGTTTTCCTTTTTACAAAAAGATTGCTCCGGATTTCCCAATGGAGCTGAAGGAGTATTTACGATTGAAACTGTAACTCCAAATCTTGGGCTTTCACAACTGTTTTCTGTTTGTGATGCGTAATATGTTTTTCCATTTTGGAGATTTGTTGTTTCAGATAATAAATTACCATTTGTTAATGCATCATACCATTTTATAGAAGTTCCGTTAATTTCAAGATTGGCGATTGTTGGATTTTGTGCTGAACAAAACGGCTGGTTTGTATTTCCTGTTGGAGAAGTTGTTTCTATAACTGAAACAAATATTTTTTTTATGTTATCGCAATTGTCTATTCCGTTGATCTGACAACTGTATTCGCCACTATTAATAGTACTAGTATTTGCAATCACAGGACTTTGTTCAGTTGAAGCAAAATTGTTTGGGCCAGTCCATAAATAACTAGTTCCTCCAGATGCTTTAAGTTCTAATGCTGTCCCTTTGCATATAGGAGAGTTGCTTATAGCATTGGGAATCCCAAGTGGATTTGGTTCTTGAAATTTCATAAGAAAACCAGAAGGCCAATCTAAAGGCGCTTCCATAAAAGCTCCAGAACTTGCAATATCAGTATCTGCAAAACTTCCATTGATAATTCCACTTATAAAAATATTATTTGATCCTTCGCTCATTACTAGCGGATTATCAATCGATCCTGTTTTGCCAAAATAAGTACCCCATTGTTTTTTACAATTTCCATCTAATTTTATCATAAATCCAGAGAAAGTATAATTGACAGGATTATAGGCATTTGGACATGCTATGTCAAAACCATATACAGACTCCCCTGCAATGAAAATTTCATTGTCATTTTTTGGAAAAATTGATGTAACCTTTCCCTGTGAATAACTTAACCAAGTAAGTTTTTGAAGAGCTAAATTAAATTTTGCAAAATAAGTACTTCTATAAGATGCTTTCATTACAGGTTCAAAAGCATCAGGAGTTGAAATGTTATCGTTTTCAGTTTCCCCTGTCATATATAAATTATCTCCAAATATTTTACAAGTATAAATCCAATCACTATTTGCCTTACCAAAATATGTACTCCAGATTCGTTGTCCATTTGGATTAAATTTTACAATTATTCCATCTCCTGTTGAAGATAGATTTCCAATACTATAGTCAGGTTTATATGAACCTGATGTTGCTACATTAGTGTCACTTTGAGAGTAACCTACTAAAATTATGTTTCCATCTTTATCAATTGCAGAATCTTCAAAGGAATCATCTTTATCACCTCCAAAATAGGTTCCCCAAATTCTATTTCCGTTCGAGTCAAATTTTGCTAAAAAACCATCAAAACGATTGTTGTCTATTCTATTTTCTTTAAAAGAATTTGGAGTAGAAATATATTCGTCACTAGTAGTTGTACCCGAAAGATAAATATAGTTTTGCTCATCAGCGACAACGCTGTTGGCAAATGTCAATCCATTGTCATTTCCATAATATGAAGCCCATTGTCTAATTCCATTTGAATCTAACTTCCCTAAAAACATCTCAGAATGATATCCTGATTTTCTCTCTTTAAAAGAACCTGCCGTCGATATATTATTTGTACTGGAAGTGTTCCCGCAAAAGATAAGGTTTTTATCCGCAGATACTTTTATGGATTTAATGTTGTCATCTAGGTCTCCGCCGTAATAGGTTGCCCATAATCTATTTCCATTGCCGTCAAATTTAGCAATGTAGCCATCATATGTAATTCGACCTGGATAATTTATAAATCCAGCATTAGGTTGGTGAGAACCTGAAGTCGCTATATTTGAAGTGCTTGCTGTCTTTCCTGCAAAATAGACATTTCCAAAACTATCTTTATCCAAAGCGTTTAACTCTGTCCACTGTAAACCACCATAATAGGTCCCCCAAAGTCTCGTAGGCACAGGATCAATAACAACTGTTTTACCCGCTAAGAAGTTTGCAGAACGAAATCCATAAACATTTTTCTTTAATTTTTGATATCCAACAACAATTGCCTTTTTATGCCCTTTTTCTTCAATCCAGCTTGCAGGAAGTGTTTCTTCCATTTTTCCAAAACGAGTATTCATTTGGATTTTATTATCAGCCAAATTGGTTTCTGCTCCATTAAACTTTAATTGAATATCAGAGATTTTTCCTTTAGGATGAATGACAAAATTATATTCTACTGTTTTTTGTGGATCTTCGGGAATTGTAAAAACAACATCAATATTTGGATAAATATTTTTATATGTAATTTGTTTGTATTTGTAAACTTCAGTAACTCCTTCAGGCTTATTTGGTATATTATAGTAGTTGTCAAAATCTCTTGACTTTTGTTCTGTAATCACTTCAACTTTATAATTGGAGTTTACAAAGTCAATATCTATTCGATGAAAAGCGTATTCTAAATTAAATTCTTCCTTTTCAGGACTTAAATAGGGAAGTGTTTTTGCTGTTACAGAACGAACAATTGGAGTCTTTTTTATTTCATAAACATCATAAGAAAATCCATTTTTCTTCAGTTGAACATTCAAGCCATTAGAATTCAATAAGTACTTTACAGCAATATTTAGTTTTCCATTTTGATCTATAATTTGTCCTTTATTTTCTATAAAACCAATAGATTGATTTTTGTTTTGAGAAAATGAATGTTGTGTTAGTAAGAAAAAAAGGAATAGTAATGTATGTTTCATTTGAATAATTTGGCTAGTGGCAAATGTAATTAATTGTTTACAAACTCAAATCAAAAAATGAAACGCTGAAAAGTCTCAAAATAACCCGTATTTTTGCAAAAAATAAATCCCTTTGAAAACGAAACTTTTTGTAATTACGCCGCCATTTACTCAACTGAATACTCCGTATCCGGCAACGGCGTATATAAAAGGTTTTCTGAATACCAAAAACATCGAATCGGTTCAAGCTGATTTGGGTATTGATGTGATTTTGGAATTGTTTTCGAAAAAAGGATTGCAAGATTTGTTTCAAGTTTCAGAGTTTCAAGTTTCAGGTTCTGAAATCTCAGACAATTCGAAACGTATTTTTGCCCTTCAAGGTGAATATATCAAAACGATCGATTCTGTAATTCAGTTTCTTCAAGGAAAAAATCCAACTTTGGCATTGCAGATTTGTCAGGAAGATTTTCTTCCAGAAGCTTCTCGTTTTGCGCAATTGGAAGAATTGGATTGGGCTTTCGGAACAATGGGCACTCAAGACAAAGCAAAACATTTGGCGACCTTATATCTTGAGGATATTTCAGATTTTATTGTCGAATGTGTTGATGAAAATTTTGGTTTTAGCCGATATGCAGAACGCTTAGGTAGAAGTGCTAATTCTTTTGATGAATTGTATGATGCACTTCAGCAAGAACCAACTTACATCGATTCGATTTTAATTTCGCTTTTAAAAGCTAAAATTGAGGCCATAAAACCGACTTTGTTTTTAATTTCTGTTCCTTTTCCTGGAAATTTATATAGCGCGTTTCGTTCTGCACAATGGGTAAAACAAAATCATCCTGAAATTAAGATTTCAATGGGAGGCGGTTTCCCAAATACTGAATTGCGTTCGCTTTCTGATAAACGTGTTTTTGAGTTTTTCGATTTCATCACTTTAGATGATGGAGAAGTTCCAATTGAGGAATTAATTTTCAATTTGGAAAATCCAAATTCTGTCACTTCGACCGAAGTAGAGAAGCGTTATAAACGAACATTTTTATTAGAAAACGGAGAAGTTGTATATAAAAATAATTCTCTAAAACACGATTATAAACAATCTCAGGTCGGAACTCCGGATTATTCAGATCTTCCTTTGGATAAATACATTTCGGTTATCGAAATTGTAAATCCAATGCACAGAATGTGGAGCGATGGAAGATGGAATAAACTGACAATGGCGCACGGCTGTTATTGGGGGAAATGTACTTTTTGTGATATTTCTTTAGATTATATTAAAGTTTACGAACCTGTTGCTGCAAGTCTTTTATGCGACAGAATCGAAGAACTAATCGAGAAAACAGGTCAAAATGGATTCCATTTTGTAGATGAAGCTGCACCGCCAGCTTTAATGCGTGCTTTAGCGCTTGAAATCTTAAAAAGAAAACTAGCTGTAACTTGGTGGACCAATATTCGTTTTGAAAAAAGCTTCTCAAAAGATTTATGTCTCTTGTTAAAAGCTTCTGGATGTATTGCAGTTTCAGGCGGTTTAGAAGTAGCTTCGGATCGATTATTGAAATTAATTGACAAAGGCGTAACGGTTGAACAAGTTGCCAAAGTAACACGAAATTTTACCGAAGCCGGAATTATGGTTCATGCGTATTTGATGTACGGATATCCAACTCAGACGATTCAGGAAACAGTTGATAGCCTTGAAATGGTTCGCCAATTGTTTGAAGCGGGAGTTTTACAGTCAGGATTTTGGCATCAGTTTGCTTTGACGGCTCATAGTCCAGTAGGATTATATCCGGAACAATTTGGCGTGACCAAAAAAACGGAAGTAATTGGAACTTTTGCCAATAACGATATTGAATATACTGATGCAACAGGAATCAATCACGATAAATTTAGTTTCGGATTAAAGAAATCGCTTTTTAATTTCATGCACGGAATCTGTTTTGATTATGAACTTCAAGAATGGTTCGATTTTAAAATCCCGAAAACCAAAATTCACCCTGATTTTATTTTTAATGCGTTAGAAGAACAAAACGATTTCAATACAAAACCAAATGCAAAAGTGGTTTGGCTAGGAGGAAAACCTGCAACAGAAATCTTTACAAAATCAAAAAAAGGAAGAAGCTGGGAAATGATGTCATTAACTTTTCATGACAAAAAAGAAAGTTTCAATATTCAAACCAGTAAAGAAGAAGGCGAGTGGCTGACTTCAATTTTATCAAAAATTGCTGTTTCGGGTTCTAAAAACTATACTTTTCAGGAGGTTAAAAATGATTTTGAAACCGAATTGGAAGATTTCGAATTGTTCTGGTATTCTAAACCTATAAACACTTTACGAGAATTTGGGTTATTGGTGCTTTAATACTCAATGCATTCTCCGTCATTTGGAATAGAAGTTTTCGTTAAAAGACCATGATCTGAAAGTGCAGTTCTTAATTGCAGTCTTGTAGTTGGGCAATGATTTAATGCTTCTAAATGATTGGCGAGAACTTTTCCTGGGGCAAGTGTTACGAATTTCAGAATATCATCCATTCGCATTAACAAAGGCTGTCCGAAATCTAATCTCGCTGTACCGCAAGCCACAATAGAAATGTCAGGGTTCAATTGTGTTAGGACTTTTTCGACATGTTCTGTAAATATAGTGTCTGAACTGATATAAATAGATTTTTGATCTGCCAACTCAATAAGAAAACCCATTACATTCCCCATTAATTTGGCAACAAATCCATAGCCATGAATGGCTGGAATTCCTGTTATTTTTCCATCAAGAAATTTTTGCGGTTCCCAATATTCCAAAGTTTGAATTACGCTTAATCCTCTTTGAACAAGCGCTTTTTCATCCTTTGAACTGCAAATTACCGGAATACTTTTTCTTCTCAAAAAAACTTCGCCAGCTTTATCAATATGATCTGGGTGTAAATGTGTAATCAAACAATGCGTTACACGACTTAAAATATCACGGCTATTTTTTGGCAATGCCACGAGCGGATTTCGTTTTGGTTTATATCTGAAAATAGTAAAAGGCGGAATTGTTTTTCTTTTACCTAACATTGGGTCAACTAAAATGACATGCTTTTCTGTTTCAATTACCAAAGAGGCATTTCGCAAATGATGTAATTTCATATCCAAGAAAATTAGATATTAAAAATACAAAGTTTTTCGAAAAAGTGATTACAGATTTTTCTTTATTTTTAACAGAATTGTGATTTACCCAATAGAAAATCTAAATCCAATTCCGTGTAGGTTTTCAATAGAAATTCCTTGTTCGTTTGCTAAGATTTTACGTAAACGCGAAATAAAAACATCCAAACTTCTTCCCATAAAGTAGTCATCAGTTCCCCATAAAGAAGTTAGAATTTGTTCTCTTTTCAAAACAGAATTTTTATGGTCCAAGAAAAGTTTCAATAATTCGGCTTCACGCTGTGTTAAACCCACTTTTTCGTCATCATTAAAAAGAATGAAGTTTTTGGTGTCGAACTGATATTTGCCAACTTCGTAAATAGTTTTTGCAGTTGGAATATTTTTCTGTGAACGCTTTAGGAAAATTTCAATTTTGAGAAGTAATTCTTCAATACTAAAAGGTTTTACCAAATAATCATCCGCGCCTAAACGCAAACCTTTAATGCGATCTTCTTTTAAAGTTTTGGCAGAAAGAAAAATAATCGGAACTTCAAGATCAATTTTTCGAACCGCTTCAGCAAGTTCAAAACCATCCATTTTTGGCATCATAATATCAAAAATGCAAATATCAAATTCTTCTTCCTCAAAAATTTTCAGCGCCGATTTTCCATCAGAACAATGAATTACCTCATAATGGTTTTGCTCCAAATTGTCTTTGGTTAAAAACGCTAAAGTTTCATCATCTTCGGCATATAGTATTTTGAAATTTCTCATTTTTTATAAGGAATTGATAAAGTTATGGTAATACCCTTTTCTTGATTATTTTCGGCTTTTATTTTCCAGTTTTGAAGACTGCAGATTTCTTTTACATAATACAAACCAAGTCCAAATCCGTTCACTTCATTGCTTTTTTCGTTCTGAACGCGGTAAAACTTATCAAAGATAAAAGATATTTTTTTAGGATTAATCCCAATTCCCTTATCAGTAAACTCTAATTTTAAACAGTTATTATTTTCGATAATTTTTATCGTGACTTCTGGTTTATCATTGCAGTATTTCATTGCATTATCCAGCAGATTGTACACTAAATTGGCAAAATGAAAAGTATCTGTTTCGAGTAAATATTCTCTAGAAACCGTTTCAATTGTAATCGAAGCTTCAGGATATTTTAATTTGATGTTTTCTATCGCTTCTTCAATAATAGGAACAATCAAAATATTTTCTTTTTTAAGTTCTAAAGGCGCATAATCTGCTTTTGCGACATTTAGAATCTTTTCGATATGTCCGTTTAGCTTATTTCCTTGATTTATGATAATGTCAGTATACGTATAGAGTTTCTTATCTTCTTTAATTGGTTTTTGTTCAATCAAATATTTGGAAGCGATTAGAATAGAAGCCAGTGGCGTTTTAAATTCGTGCGTCATATTATTGATAAAATCACGCTGCAATTCTGAATATTTTTTATGCTGCAAAAGGGTAAAAATCGAATACACATAGATCAGCAGAATGAGAATTAATGCAGTTGAAAGGATAAACCAAAAACGCATCGAACTAAAAAGATAAGTCGTTTCGTTTGGAAAACGCACGGCAAAATAATAAACCAGATTTTTGTGCTTAGGGAAATAAACGGTCTTTTTACATTCCGCTTTTTTCTTATAAAGCGAAATATAATCACCATAAATCATTTCGTCGCTTTGGCAGTTATACATTGCATATTCAAAATCCGTCGTAATATTCATTTTTTTGAATTCCATTTTCAGATAAAATTCTAAAATATCAGGCTCAAATTCGTTATCGACATTTACAATGTAATAGTCATTTGCAATTTTCTGAACGGGATTCTGAACAGGCAATTCGTGATTGGTTCCTTCGTATAATTTTTTAGCCACTTCCAGTAAGGCAATATGTGCTTTCTGGCTCAGTTTTTTTTGTTCGATTGTAAAAGCCTCTTTTGTCCATAGCAATTGTGCTACCAAAATACTAATGATAGCGACTAATCCTAAGAGAATGATGCTGTTGAGTTTATTAATTTTCAAGAATAAAGAATTTTGAGAGTGTAATATTAATCAATTTTGGCCTAAAAACAGGCGGTTAACAAGTCATTAACAAACGTTTGAAACCAGTTAACAGCGACTTGAATTTGTCTGAATTACCTTTGTAATATCAAAATGAACTATAAACCATTTTAAATATATCAGTTATGAAAATGATCAAAATTTCGATGTTAGCTTTGGCTTTAGGCCTAATGTCTTTTTCAGCAATTGCCCCAGTACAATCTTTAGTTTCAGAAACTGAAATTTCAGCAACTGCAGCTTCTACAATTGTTTGGAAAGCAGAAACAATTGATGTTGGACAAATTCCGCAGGGAACTCCAAAAGCAATTGTTTACGAATTTAAAAATACAGGAAAAACGGCTGTAGTTATTACAAACGTGCAAGGATCTTGCGGATGCACAGCAACAGATTACACAAAAGAGCCAATTCAGGCTGGTAAATCTGGAAAAGTTACTGCCACTTACAATGCTGCAAACAAAGGCGCTTTTACAAAAACAGTAACTGTTACTACTAGTGCAGAAACAACACCAAAAGTACTTACTCTAAAAGGGACAGTTATTTAATTAGAATTTTAATAGGTTGGTTATATGGCGAAAGCTCCAGACATGTAAATTGTTTGGAGCTTTTTATTTTTATTAACCGCTTAAACTTCAAAAAAATAAGGTTTAAGATTTATTGCTGTGTTCTTTGTTTTAATATAATTTTTTCTACTTTTAATCAAAAATTTTGAGTTATGAAAATCTGGTATACGCCTATTATTGCTATTGTTTTTTTTGCTGTTTTTTCGTGTAATTCGAAAGCTGATAAAAAAGAGGAAAACTTAACAAAGACAGTTGAAAAAGTCCCTGAATTAAAACTTACAATTGACAGTGTTCGTATTGCGAAGTTTTATGAAAATTATCCAAAACTGGATAAATTTAAAAATGATGTAACTGCTTTATATCAAAAAAATAAGTCGACTCAATTGTGGCAAGATAATAAAGGAATTGTAGAATTTGCCAATACGTTATTTAACCAATACAAAAATTTGGATCAAGAAGGATTAAAAGCGAATTATCCTTATAATGAGCAATTAAGTTCTGTTTTTGATAATAATGCAAACACCAAAATCACAAAAGAAGATACCGATTTACTGCTTTCTAATTTATATTACTATTATGGTGAAAAAGTAGGCGGTTTTGACGAAAAAACAGTGGTTTCTTTAGAATGGCTTTTACCTCGTAAAAAGCTTAATTACCAAGTGCTTTCAGATTCTATTTTTAAAAAATCAACCATTTTGGATGATAAGAAAAAAAAGATGTTCAGCCAGTATTACAAACTGCGCGATGCTCTGAAAGAGTATAGAGAAATTGAGAAAAATGGAGGTTGGAAAACTATTGAAACAGGTGAAGATTATAAAAGCCTGAAAGTAGGAGATTCGTCTGCTGTTGTGGCGCAAATTAGAGAGAGACTTTTTATTACCAAAGACATTCAAGAGGACAATAAAAGTGCTATTTGTGATACGACTTTGATTAAAGCCATGAAAAACTATGAATTGCGTCATGGTTATACCCCAAAAAACACGATTCTTCTCGAGCATATAAATGATTTGAACATTTCTGTTTCAGATCGTATCAAGACCATTATTGTTAATATGGAGCGCTGCCGCTGGATAGATCCGGAATTAGAGAAAGGGCAGAAGTATATAGAAGTCAATATTCCTGAATTTAGATTGTATATAGTCGAAGATGGTAAAATTGCTTTTGTATCGCCAGTTGTTGTGGGTAGAGCTATGACAAAAACGGTTATTTTCAGCGGAATGATGAGCAATATTGTTTTCAGTCCGTATTGGAATGTGCCGCCAAGTATTATAAAATCGGAAATTAAGCCAGGCATGGCTAAGGATAAAAACTATCTGCAAAAGAAAAATCTAGAATGGAACAATGGTGCAGTGCGTCAGCTTCCAGGAAAAAATAATTCTTTAGGATTGGTGAAATTTTTATTCCCGAATTCAAGCAATATTTACCTGCATGATACGCCATCAAAAAGTTTGTTTGAAAGAGAAAGTCGAGCTTTTAGCCACGGATGTGTGCGTGTAGCAAAACCAAGAGAGTTGGCCATAGAGTTGTTAAAAGTAGACCCTGCATGGACTCCCGAAAGAATTGATAAAGCCATGCATGCTGGAAAAGAAAGTTGGTATACGCTTAAGAAAAAAGTTCCAGTTTATATTGGATATTTTACCGCTTGGGTAGATCGACAAGGTAATTTAAATTTCTATAAAGATATTTATGGAAGAGATGAAAGTATGATTAAACTCTTAACAGAAGAATAAAATTTTAAATTCCAATTTCAAAAATCCAAATTCCAAAACTGAATCTATTCAATAATTGGGTGAAAAAATTAAAGCCACAGATTAAAGGATTGAAATGATTATAAAAAATCTGTGTTAATCTTTTTATCCCGATAGCTATCGGGAGTGGCAAAAATAAATTTGTGGAAATTTGTGTAATTTGTGGCAAAACTTATTTCGATAAGACATCAACACATTTGTAAAAGCGTTTGGTATAATGTTCTGTATCAAGCGCTGTTATAGTTACCTGTTGTGCTTTTCCTGAGGAAGCATGAATAAATTTTGACTGCATTCCGTTGGCCTCACAAATTATTCCGAGGTGACCGACAACATTTCTGTTTTTGTAACCATAAAAAACTAATACATCTCCCACTTTAAATTCTTCTGGTTTTAGAGCTTTGCCTATGTTTTTGTAACCACTGGAACTTCTTGGTAATGTCAATCCGAAATTGTTAAAAACATAGCTGACAAAACCTGAACAATCAAAACCTTTTTTGGGATTGCTGCTGGCGTATACATAAGGAGTTCCTAAATATTGTTTCGCGTAAGCAATAATGGAATCGCGATTTATTTCGGTCTGAATTTTAGTGTTTGGAATTAAATGTTGAGGCTCTTTCTTTTTTATTGTGAAAGAAAGTAAAACAAATGGCAATAAAAAAAATAGTAGGCGCGATCTCATTTCTCTGGTCTTATATCAATTGAAACGCTAAATATAAACTGTTATTTTATTTTAAAAAGAACATGAGCACCCTAAAAAATACAAATAAGTACTATTTAGTTCCCAAATGATGTGTTTATGTGGTGTTTTTTTATTGCTTTTTGACATTTTAGTATCTTTTTAGATAAACTCTTTCCAATATATTTGTTAATCGTATTTAGATTTAACAAATAAATTATGTTTCCCAAAAAAACAGCTATTTTAATTTCGTTTTTGCTGATTTCGGCTTTTTCTAATGCCCAAACTCAAAATACGAATAAAACTTTTTTATACGAAGGCCGAGTTGATCAACTTCAAAATGATCAGGTAATTTTAATCGGAACGGCTTCTTCGGTTTCTTTTAATTTTACAGGAAATGAATGCTCAATCTCACTTCAAAGCGTTGATTCTTATGAACATCATAATTATGTGCAATTAGTTTTGGATGGGAAATATATAGGAAAGGTTAGAATTGAAAAAGGAGCGATTCAGTCATTTCCAATCAAAGTGACTTCAAATCAAAAAGAGCATCGACTAGAAATCTACAAAAATACAGAAGCCCAAAGCGGTAATATTTTGTTTGCTGGAACAACGGCAAAACTGGTTCCAATTTCATTTAAAAAGAAAAAGAAAATCGAATTTATCGGTGATTCTATTACGTGCGGCGCAGCGAGCGATCCGTCAGATATTCCTTGTGATAAAGGAGAATATATGGATCATCACAATGGTTACTACGCTTATGGACCAACACTTTCAAGAGCAATTGGAGCAGATTATTTAATGAGCTGTGTTTCGGGAATCGGAATGTACAGAAATTGGAATGACGAGCATAAAGATGAAGCCATAATGCCAGATGTGTATCCAAATTTATATCTCACAAAAGATGTGTCAAAGCCAAAGTACGACTTTGCTTTTCAGCCAGATATTATAAGTATTGCTTTAGGAACAAATGATTTTTCTGGTGGAGACGGTAAGAAAGAGCGTCTACCATTCAATCCTGAAAAATATGTTTCGAATTACATCAGTTTTATAAAGATGTTGTACCTACATAATCCGAAAGCACAGATTGTCATTACAAACAGTCCAATGGTTGGCGGAGATAGAGCAGTAGTTTTTGAAGATTGCTTGAATAAAGTTAAAAATGCTTTCGCGAATGATAAAGCGCACAAACCGATTCAAATTTTCAAATTTAAACCGATGACTCCAAATGGCTGTAGCGGACATCCTGATGTTGCAGATCATAAGGTTTTGGCAAATGAATATGCACCATTTTTAAAGAAATTGCTAAATGAAAAATAATATAATTAAGTTTGTTTTCTTTCTATTGATTTCCAGTACTATGATGGCAAACGTTTCGCTTCCGAATATTTTTGGTGATAATATGGTCTTACAGCGCAATTCTGAAGTGAAAATTTGGGGTTGGGGTAATCCAAAAGAAGAAATAAAACTGGTTTCTAGCTGGAATAATCAGGAATATAAAACGGTTGCCAACAATCAGGCAAAATGGGAATTAACCATTAAAACTCCAGAAGCTGGCGGACCTTTTACCATTTCGATAAAAGGTTACAATGAAGTTGTTTTTAAAAATATTTTGATTGGAGAAGTTTGGCTTTGCTCTGGACAATCGAATATGGAAATGTCGGTAAGTTGGGGAATTGATGATGGCGAAGAAGAAATGAAAAATGCCACAAATCCTAACATTCGATTTTTTACAGTTCCGAAATTAACGGCAGAAAATCCGCAGAACAATTTACTGGGAAACTGGACGGAATCGACTCCTGAAATAATGAAATATTTTAGTGCGGTTGGCTACTTTTTTGCCAAACGTCTGCGCGAAGATTTGAAAAATGTCCCAGTCGGATTAATTTCTTCCAATTGGGGAGGAACTCCTGCTGAAATCTGGATGTCACAAGAAGTGGTAAACAACGATCCTGTTTTATTGGAAAATGCCAAAAAACTCAACGAACAAGAATACGGACCAAGGCAGCCTGGACGTGCTTACAATGCCATGATTTATCCAATAGTTGGATTTAAAATTGCAGGAACGCTTTGGTATCAGGGAGAATCAAATGTTGGCTCTTTGGTTTATGATAAAACGTTAGGCGCTTTAATTACGTCTTGGAGAAAAGAATGGAAAGACGAATTTCCGTTTTATTATGTTCAGATAGCGCCATTTAAAACAGGTTCGAATAATTTCTCCAATGTAACAGTTCGAAATTCCCAGAGAAAACTGCTGAAAGAGGTTTCGAAAACCGGAATGGTAGTTATCAGCGATGTTTCAGACACTATTGATATTCATCCAAAAAATAAAAAAGCGGTTGGAATTCGTTTGGCCAATTTAGCTTTGGCTGAAACCTATAAAGTAAATTCTAATTTAGTTAATGGGCCGCTCTTTAAATCCATTAAAATAGATAAAAACAAAGTTACCGTTTCTTTTGATTATGCTGAAGGATTATATTTCAAAGATAAAAAATCGAATCAGTTTGAAGTTGCGGGAACAGATGGAGTTTTCTATCCAGCCGAAGCTTCAATTAAAAATAACGAAGTGATATTGACAAGTAAAAAAGTGGTTTCTCCAACAAAAGTAAGGTTTGCATGGGGAAATACGATTCAGTCAGATTTGTTTAATAAAGCGAATTTGCCGGCGTCTTGTTTTGTTTCTGAGTGAGTGTTTAAAGAAGAAAGGATTAAGAAGCAAGACTTTAGATTTTAGATTTTTTGTCAGGCTATGAGAAGTCGAAGCCCCGCAAGAAGCTCCACAAAGTAAAGACACAAAGTTTGTCATCCTGAGGAACGAAGGATCATACTCGGGAGCCGACAAAGATTGACGAAGTTCTATGCGGAGTTTCTAGTGTGATCCTTCTCAGGATGACAAGATAGCCGAAAATACTCTTTTGAAAACGATTTGCGTGAGGGATAGAGGCGGTATCCTTTTGTGAAGAGAAACGGAACAAAAGATATAGCCGAAAGCCCGACCCGCCTTTTTCGGCGGGACACGCCCCAAAAAAACTTAGAATCTTATCATCTCATAACCTCAGAATCTTAAAGAAAAAACTAACTAAACCACATATGAAAAATAAACAAATACTAATTATTGGGGTATTTTCCCTTTTTACGATTGGAAATATGAATGCACAGAAAAAGCCATATCTGGATAAAAATAAAACTGTTGAACAACGTATCGATTTGCTTTTACCGTTAATGACGCTTGAGGAAAAAGTAGGGCAAATGAATCAATACAATGGTTTTTGGGATGTAACGGGACCAGCGCCAAAAGGTGGAACGGCGGAATTAAAATACGAACATTTAAGAAAAGGATTAGTCGGATCGATGCTGACCGTTCGTGGAGTGAAAGAAGTTCGTGCGGTTCAGAAAATTGCGGTTGAAGAAACGCGATTAGGGATTCCGCTAATTATTGGTTTTGATGTAATACATGGTTATAAAACGTTAAGTCCGATTCCGTTGGCAGAAGCAGCGAGTTGGGATTTAGAAGCGATTAAAAAATCGGCGGCTATTGCGGCAGATGAAGCTTCGGCATCTGGAATTAATTGGACTTTTGGGCCAAATGTTGACGTGGCAAATGATGCGCGTTGGGGACGTGTGATGGAAGGTGCGGGAGAAGATCCGTATTTGGGAAGTAAAGTCGCTTATGCGCGTGTAAAAGGTTTTCAGGGCGAAACGACTGCTGATTTGGCAAAAGTAAATACGATTGCAGCTTGTGCAAAACACTTTGCCGCCTATGGTTATGTTGAAGCGGGATTGGAATATAATATTGTAGACATAAGTAATTCGAAATTATACAATTCGGTTTTGCCTCCTTTTAAAGCAACTGCAGATGCCGGAGTTCGTACGTTTATGAATTCGTTTAATACGTTGAATGGTGTTCCGGCAACTGGAAATGCTTTTTTACAGAGAGATATTTTGAAAGGAAAATGGAAGTTTGACGGATTTGTAATTTCAGATTATGCTTCGATTCGCGAAATGATTGCGCACGGTTATGCCAAAGACGAAGCCGATGCAACGGCAAAAGCAGTTATTGCAGGTTCTGATATGGATATGGAATCGTATTTGTATGTGGCCAAATTGGTTGATTTGGTAAAATCTGGAATAGTAAAAGAATCTTTGGTTGATGATGCCGTACGCAGAATTCTTCGCGTAAAATTTGAATTAGGATTATTTGATGATCCGTACAGATATTGTGATGAAAAACGCGAAAAAGAAGTGGTTGGGAGTAAAGCCAACAATGAAGGCGTTTTGGATATGGCAAAAAAATCTATCGTTTTATTAAAGAACGAAAAGAATTTGCTTCCGCTAAAGAAATCTGGACAGAAAATTGCTTTGATTGGCGCTTTGGCAAATGATAAAAACAGTCCGTTGGGAAGCTGGAGAATTGCAGCTTCTGATGATACTGCGGTTTCAGTTTTAGAAGGAATGCAGCAGTATAAAGGCAATCAGCTGACTTTTGAAAAAGGTGTTGATTTGTTAAAACAAAAAGCGACTTTCTTAACTGAAACAGTTTTCAACACAACAGACAAAAGGGGATTTGAAGCGGCGAAAAAAGCAGCAAAAAATGCAGATGTTGTCGTAATGGTTTTAGGTGAATATGGTTTTCAAAGCGGTGAGGGAAGAAGTAGAACTGATTTGAATCTGCCAGGTTTACAACAAGAGTTATTAGAAGAAATTTATAAAGTAAATCCAAATGTAGTTTTGGTTTTAAATAACGGCCGTCCGTTGAGTATTCCGTGGGCGGCAGAAAATGTTCCAGCAATTGTTGAGGCTTGGCATTTGGGAACTCAGGCTGGAAATGCGATTGCTCAGGTTTTATACGGAGATTATAATCCGAGTGGAAAACTGCCAATGTCGTTTCCAAGAAATGTAGGGCAGGTGCCAATTTATTACAACAAATACAGTACAGGAAGACCAATTGATAGTGATAAAAATGTTTTCTGGTCGCACTATATGGATGTCGAGAAAACACCTCAATTTCCGTTTGGTTTTGGTTTGAGCTACACCACTTTCGATTATAAGAACCTGAAATTGAATAAAACTTCTTTTGCAAAAGATGAAAAAGTGCAAGTGAGCGTTGAGGTTACGAACTCTGGAAATTATGATGGAAAAGAAGTGGTGCAATTGTACATTCATGATGAATATGCCAGTATCGTTCGCCCAATTAAAGAACTAAAAGGTTTTGAATTGGTGAATCTGAAAAAAGGTGAAACTAAAACGGTAACTTTTACTTTAACGGACAAACAACTTGGTTTTTACAATAATGAAGGAGCTTATTTAGTAGAACCTGGAACTTTTAAAATCATGGTTGGAGGAAGCTCTGATAAAGGTTTGCAAAGTGGTTTCGAGATAAAAGAGTAAAAGGGTTTTTGCCACGAAGGCGCTAAGACACTAAGTTTTTTTAATCTCGCAAAGACGCGAAGATTTTTGAATAGCCCCTAGCTTTAGCTAGGGGAATAAGAATAAGAAAAGGGCTTTAGCCAAACTTTGTAAGTTTGGCTAAAGCCCTTTTGATTGTGTTTATGTTTTCATCCAGCTAAAGTTGGACACTATTGATTTGTCATGTTGCTCAAGTATTTATATATCAGTATTTTATTACAGAAAAAGTGTTTGGTTTATGCTTTTGTTTTATCTTTGATAGACAGCCAATTAAATATTTTTAATTGGTGATTTAAGGTAAGCTGAAAACTTTCTAGAGTAGGCAAGATTTTAAAATAGTATTATGGAACATTCTTTATTTAAAAAAGTGAAGGCAGCAATTGATTATTGGTACATTCCGTTATTAGTGGGAATACTTTTTGTAATCATCGGATTTTGGTCTTTTGCCACACCTGTAAAGGCATATTTAACATTGGCATTTTTATTTAGTGTGTCATTTCTGGTCAGCGGAATTTTTGAAATTATTTTTGCGCTTTCAAATAGAAAAAAAATAGACAATTGGGGCTGGACACTGGTATCAGGAATTATTGGTTTAGGTGTTGGAATAGTATTAATTGCTAATCCATTAGTTTCAGTAACACTTTTGCCACTTTATGTCGGATTGGCTATTTTGTTTCGTTCTGTAATGGCTATTTTTATGGCTTTTAACTTAAAAAGCTATTCTGTTCCCGACTGGAAAAATCTTTTAGGATTAGGAATTTTGGGACTTTTGTTTTCTTTTCTGTTATTATGGAATCCTGTTTTTGCAGGACTTTCAATAGTATATTGGACTGCTTTTGCTTTCATCGCAAGCGGGATTTTTTATATTTATTTTTCTTTTAAACTGAAAAAACTGCATGATTTAGTTTAAAAAAGAATAAGATTTATTTTCTCCCGTAGATTTAGCAGATCAAGTGGATTTTTTAATCTCCTAAATCTGCCAAATCTGCGGGAGTTTTTTTTATCTTTAAAATCTATTAAAACTCCAACTTTTAAATTAAAACAATGAAATATAATAGATGTGGAAAAAGTGGTTTATTATTGCCTGAGATTTCTTTAGGTTTATGGCATAATTTCGGATCGGTTGATAATTTTGAAAATGCCGAAAGTATTGCTATTGAGGCTTTTGATAAAGGAATTACACACTTCGATTTGGCGAATAATTACGGTCCTGTTCCAGGTTCTGCTGAAGAGAATTTCGGAAAAATATTATGGCATAACTTTCAGGGAAATTTGCGTGATGAAATCGTGATTTCTACAAAAGCGGGTTATACCATGTGGAAAGGGCCATATGGCGACTGGGGTTCTCGTAAATATCTGCTTTCAAGTTTAGACCAAAGTTTGAAACGAATGAGTATTGATTATGTAGATATTTTTTATTCGCACCGCCCAGATCCAGAAACTCCGATTGAAGAAACGATGATGGCGCTAGATCATGCTGTTAGAAGTGGAAAAGCCTTGTATGTTGGAATTAGTAATTATTCGGCAGAACAGACTCGTGTTGCGGTTGATGTTTTAAAACAATTAGGAACGCCTTGTTTGATTCATCAGGCTAAATATTCGATGTTGGAGCGTTGGGTTGAAAATGGTTTGTTGGATGTTCTCGAAGAAAAGGGAGTCGGCTGTATTGCATTTTCGCCTTTAGCACAAGGACTTTTGACTGATAAATATTTAAACGGAATTCCAGAAAATTCAAGAGCGCATAATCCAAACGGGCATTTAAGAGAGGATGAGGTGACGCAGGAAAGAATTCAGAAATTAATTCAGCTGAATGAAATTGCTCAGAACAGAAATCAGTCTTTGGCGCAAATGGCTTTGGCTTGGCTTCAGAAAGATAAACGAATTACATCAGTTTTAATTGGCGCTAGTTCTGTAAAACAATTGTGTAACAATATTGATTGTTTACAGAATACCGAATTTTCGCATGATGAATTGAATGCGATTGAGAGTATTTTATCATAATAATTAAACCTAACAGGTTTTTAAAACCTGTTAGGTTGCCCCTAATCATCATTTATTTTTTTAACTTCAAATTATACTCTTTCACAATTTCTAATGTTGATTTATCTCCATTAAAAACCGAATTTAAACCTTGAGGTTCTTGTGGCGGATCTGTTGTGAACGGTTCTCCCGGATTCCATTTTCCATCTGGATGAATTGCTTTTCCTTCGCCGCCGTAACCCCAGAAATTGGCAGCTCTTAACGGACCGTTATTTTTAACGCTTTCGGCAACTCTTCCGAAAATATAACTGTAGAATTTATCTCTGTAAACAGAAGGAGCTCCAGCATTCAGATTTTCATTTTCTCTCGGAAGACCAAATTCTTCAATAATTATTGGACGGTTTAAGTTGTTGGCTACTTTGATGTGATCGTCAATATATTTTCCAGCGTTTTCAATGGTTTTTGGAAATGTTGTTTCGGCATTATCAGCTTTGAACCAGTTCCAGTTTTTTGGCCAAATGTGCATGGTCAAATAATCAATATTCGGGTTTTGATGCGTTCTTTCGAAAATTTCCATGCTATCATTCGAGCTATTTTTTCCTTCAGAACCTGTAGAAACCAAATGGTTTTTGTCTAAACTATCAATCAAATCCACAATAGAATTTAGCCATTTCGTGAATTTTGCTTCATTTTCTACCGTAAAAAGTCTTGGTTCGTTTCCAACCTGCCACGACATAATCGTGTTGTCTTCATTGTATTTCTTTTTAGAATACGCATTTGTTCTGCCAATAATAAACTTCACATGACTGTTTAAAGCTTCCATACAAGGTTCACAACTGTGAAATTGTTCTGTATACGACATGAACTGCGGCCAAGTATTCGGCGGAATATTAGGAACTGGAACCGGACCTTTGCCATTCCATTCCAAATATTGTGACATTCCGCCCGACCATTCCCAGTTGTTGGTCAAATATAAAACGGCATACATATTTCGTTTGCTCATTTCGCTAATCAGGAAATCCAGTCCGTCCAATAAATCTTCGTCGTATTTTCCCTGTTCGTATTGCAACGCAGGACGAACCGTGAAATCGTATTTCCCACCATCTGCTCCAACCAAAATGCGCAAATTATCGATTCCGTTTTTCTTCATTAAATCCAATTCGCGCAACAGTCTTTTACGGTCTCCTATTTTCTTTGATGCCAACATGCTTCCGTACCAATAATTGGTTCCAATGTAAGCGTAAGGTTTGTCGCCTTTATAGAACTGATTTCCTTTCACAGTAATTTTTTCCTGTGCCTGACAAGCAATTGCAGTAAAAATTAAGATTAATGAAAGTGTTTTAAAAAATCTATTTTTCATAATTTATATTTTAAGGAGCTAATCCCGCTATCCGCTCTATCTTTTATGGTGAACCCCACCATAAAAGGATGCCGCTTCTATCGGGGCTAGGGCTTTACGTTCTATAAGACGTTTTGATTTTTATTTGAAATTTTAATTTTCAATTCGACGAATAAGCTCCAGACATGCACGACTGTTATGATATGGACATTTCCAGAATCCAGCTTTATCTTTTTGCATTACACTATAATCTTCGTACACTCCCCAAAACCATTCTCCGTTTTGTGGGTCTATGATGTGTTTTTTTATGAATTTCCAGTTTTTGTAAACAATATCAAGATATTCTACTTTTCCTGTCAATTGATACGCATTGTAAAAACCGATTAAAGCTTCGGCTTGTGGCCACCAATGCTTTTCTGCTATTAATTCATCTTTTTCAGCATCAAATTCATACCATAAACCGCCATCAGCATCTAAACCTTCTTTGGTTACTTCTGCAATTTGAATGGCATGTTTTTTATAATTGTCAATCAAAGTTTCATTTCCTGAAATTTCAGCGCATTGCTGCAAAAGCCAAGCCGCTTCAATATCATGTCCATACGAAATGACATCTGGCTTCTCTTTCCAGTTTTCATCAAAAAACAAACGTAAATGTCCTGTTTCGGTATTGATAAAATATTTTTCGATAGTTTCTAATAATTCGATAATCGTTGCCAGCAAATTTTCGTCTTTCCAAACTTTGTATAAATTCGCATAAGCCTCAATAATATGAAGATGCGTATTCATGGTTTTCTTTTCGTTGGCATCCTTTGCGCTCAAACGCAAATCTTCCATGGGTTGCCAATCTCTGGTAAAAGCTTCAAAATAGCCTTTGTTTACAGGATCATAGCTGTGTTCCTGAATTTTTAAATACAAATTTGTAGCTATTTCTAAAGCTTTTTCTTCTTTTGTAATGCTGTAAAATTCAGATAATCCGTAAATCGCAAAAGCTAAAGCATAAATCTGGTTTTTGGTGTCTTTTGGAGTTTTATCCTCATTTATACTCCAAAAAAGACCTCCAAATTGTGTGTCATAAAAGTAAGTTGCGAGAAACTCAAATGCTCTTTCTGCCAGTTTTTTGTGGTTTTCGCTTTTAGTGGTTTTGTAACTGGCAGAAAACGTCCAAAGAATTCGGGCGTTTAAAACCGAACCTTTTTCAGCATTGAGAATGAGTTGATCATTAAAATCAATTTGCCCGACAAAACCACCATTTTGGTCATCAATAGTATGTTCTGACCAATAGTTAAGAATAGAATTCAGTTCTGCCGTTAATTCCGATTTTAAAAGCTTGAGTTGTAATGACACGGTATTTTAGATTGCGTTATTTTTTTCGATTTGATTGATGATAGTTTGTACTGAACCAGCAGAAACAAAAGTGTCTGCGGGTGTATTTATAACATAATCTACTAATTTGTCTACAGTTGAAACTGCCACGTGCATTCTTGTATCCGATGAAGCGTAATAAACGTAAACAGTTCCATCTTCATCTTCAATCCATCCGTTAGAAAATAAAACATTCGAAACGTCGCCCACTCTTTCAATTCCTTCAGGTCCCATAAAATGTCCAGCTGGAACGTGTATTACTTTCGAAATATCATTCAAATCAGTCATAAACATATACAAAGTATAACGCAATCCAGCAGCAGTATTACGAACTCCGTGCGCTAAATGCAGCCATCCTTTTGAAGTTTTGATTGGCGCTGGCCCTAAACCGTTTTTCAATTCGTAAATGGTATGATATTGTTTTCCGAAAATAATTTTTTCGTCTTTAACAACTGGATTTTTCATGTCTTCAACATATCCTAAACCGATTCCGCCTCCAGATCCAACATCAATAAAACCATCTTGTGGACGCGTGTATAAAGCGTATTTTCCGTTTACAAATTCCGGATGCAACACTACATTTCGCTGCTGGCCAGTATTTGAAATCAAATCTGGCAATCTTTCCCAGTTTACTAAATCTTTAGATCGAACAATTCCTGCATTAGCAACGGCCGAACTTGTATCGCCTTTTGGAGCATTTGGATCTTTTCTTTCAGTACAAAAAATGCCATATACATAACCATCTTCGTGATTAATCAGACGCATGTCATACACATTTGTATCTGGATCTTCTGTTTGCGGAATTACACAAGGTTTGTCCCAAAATTTGAAATTGTCGATCCCGTTTGGACTTTCGGCAATGGCAAAAAATGATTTTCTGTCTATTCCTTCAACACGAACAGCCAAAAGATATTTTCCATTCCATTTCATTGCTCCAGCGTTGAAAGCAGCATTGATGCCAATTCTTTCTTGTAAAAACGGATTTGTTTTTTCATTAAAATCGAAACGCCAGTTTAACGGAATATGAGCAGCCGTAACAACAGGATTTTTGTAACGGTCATAAATGCCATTTCCAACAATTTCCTGTGGTTCGTTTTTTTGTTCAATAAGTATTTTATGTTCTTTTTCTAATGCCGATTTTCTTTCTTGAAAATGGACTGAAGATGTTATTGTTGTCATAAATTGATTGCTTTGTCTTTGGTTTTTTATTGATTTTGATCTCTCTTTTCGCTTAAATCCTGTTCTATAATCTGTAATTTTTCTTCTGATAAAGGGTAAAATGCTATAAAAGCTACCGAGATTGCGGCCGCAATTGCTGGTAGTATGCTTAACATTAATTGAATTCCGTTTTGAGCTGTCGCAGTCTGCTCGACATTGGCCTGAAAACCAAAGTAGCCTAAAAGCCAGCCCGCTCCAGCGCCGCCAATGGTCCAGCCAAATTTTTGTGACATGGATGAAGCCGAGAATACTAGTCCTGTAGCTCTACGTCCTTGTTTCCATTCTGAATAATCGGCGCTATCGGCGTACATTGACCAGATTAATGGAAAAATACAGCCTGCACAAATACTGATTAAAACTTGGAAACTCATGATTAAGAAAATATCTTTTTTTCCGAATAAATAGAAAATAAGGCTTAAGATTGCAGCTAAAGCCATTGCTCCAAAAAAGGTTTTCTTTTTCCCAATTTTATTCGCAATTGGCGTAGCTATAATAACTCCGATGATGTTTGCAGCTTGTCCTAAAACCAAGTAGATTGAGGTTGGTGTCATATGAAAATCGGTTCCGAAAAATGAAAAATCAAAATTGATAGAACTACTGACATAATATTTGAAATAATAAACCGCAGCTCCGTCGCGAATGGAATTAAACACCAAAGTTCCAATCCCTGCTCCGAGTAAAATCCACCAAGGCTTATTTTTTAGGAGATCTTTTAAATCTTCTTTTAGGTTATTTTGTTCGTCTGCAATAGGTTTTATTCTTTCTTTAGTAAATGCAAAACAAGCCCAAAAAAATATGGTTGTGATTAATCCGAAAACTGCGATTGTTGCCAGCCAGCCACTTTTAGAATTTAGATTTCCACCAAAGTAGTTTACCAAAGGTTCAATCAGCCAAAGTGCCAAAAGACTTCCTCCAAAAGCAAAAACCATTCGATAAGATGAAAGCGTATTTCTTTCTTTTCTATCAGAAGACATTACGCCCAAAAGTGATGCGTACGGAACATTGATTAAAGAATAAATCATCATCATTAAAGAATACGTCACATAGGCATAGATGATTTTTCCTTTTTCGTCAAAATCTGGAGTATAGAAAGTTAAAACTCCAATCACGGCAAAAGGTATGGCAACCCAAAGAAGATAAGGTCTGAATTTTCCCCATTTGCTTTTGGTTCTGTCGGCTAGAATTCCAACAATCGGATCAAAGCAAGAGTCCCAGATTCGAGTGATTAAAAACATGGTTCCCACTACGGCAGGCGCTAATCCGAAAACGTCGGTGTAGAAAAAGAGGAGATACATGCTGAAAATTTTCCAGAACATAGATGAAGCAGCGTCTCCAAGTCCGTAACCGATTTTTTCTTTTAAACTAATTTTGTCGTGCATTGGTTATTTTTTAAGGTTTTAATTTGTTTTGTGGCAGTTATTTTAATTTTTTCGGAATGTCTTTCTCAAATATTGTCTGATCTAGATTATAAAAATCAACAAAATCTTTCTCGCTTACTTGACCAGAAAATGGAGCATAATAATGCATTTTTTGTTCTTTTTCCTGCCAGCCATGGTTTCTCCACATTAAAACATAAGAAATTTTATAGTCTCCGATTGCTTTCAATAAAGTGCCTGTCCACCATTTTGGATCTGGAATGGCTTCATAACCAGCTTCAGCCAATGCCATTGGTTTGCTTTTTTGAAGACATATTTCGTTTAAAATTTTAAATTGCTTTTGAACTTCGCTGATAAACTTCTCACCAGTCGAATCATCATTATTTTGATAAGTGTCAAAACTTAAAATATCAGCATATTCATCTCCAGGATAATTGGCCAAGAAATCGTCTTCACTGCTGAAACTGCTTGTATTATATACATAAATAAGGTTGTGAACCCCTTTTTTCTGGAGATAATCGAAAGTGAATTTCCAAGCGGTTTTAAATTCTTCTGGAGTGCAGTTTCCTTTTCCCCACCAAAACCATCCGCCCGTAAGTTCGTGAAAAGGTCTAAAAAGTATCGGGATGTTTTTTCCGTTTTTATCTTTTAATGACAAAAAGAAAGTTGCCGCTTTATCTAGCCAAGAAGTGAATTTTTTATGATTTTGAGCTCCAGGTAAAATGGTTTTTAAAGAATTAGGAATATTATTCCAAGCATCTTTTCCTGTTGCGGGATTGTCAAAATGCCAGCTGATGGTTGAAATTCCGCCACGTGCATTTGCCTCTATGATATATTGTTTCATTTTATTGAAAGGAACACCGTCAATATTATTAGGTTTATCATTTTCTAAACCTGCAATGTCCCATCCATAAACTGCTGGATAATCGCCTGCAACATCTTTTACATCGCTTCGTCCGTCTTCATATTTCCATTTTACACCATAAGCCAAATCGTCTTGATGCCCAAATAAGAATCCTTTTTGAGATAATGTATTTAAGTTTTTATAAAGTGATTGAGTTTCAGCTGTTGCTTTTTTATCTGAAAGTGACAAAATTGTATTACTGTTGCTTTTTTGCGATTCGCATGAAGTGCTTACAAAAACAGCCGTTAGAAGCATGATAAAATGTTTTTTCATTGTCGATTTATTGATAGTTAATGGCACTAACTGCTAAAGATATGATATTTATGATTTTAAAATCTGTTAGTTTTTTATTCTAAAATTCTTTAGCAATTTGTCTTTAACATTATTAAAACTATAAAAAGTTATTTGATTAAAAATGATTAATGTTTATTACTAATATTCTTTTTAAAGATATGATAATTAATTTTTTCAAAGATAAACGGATGATTAAACTGTGATTAATATTATTTTATCAATTATATATCATATTATTGCAATCAAAAAATAGAATATCACCTTTCTGAAAAATACTTTTTAATATGAGTACTACGAAAAATTTTTATAGAGAAATAGCGCCGCTTGCTGCTAGTGACAGCTTTTTGGTTTTTGATCGCGTAAAAGATAGTTTTGATTTCCCGGTGCATTATCATCCAGAATTTGAGATCAATTTTATTCTAAATGGAAAAGGAGTAAAGAGGGTTGTAGGAGATAATATTGAAGAAATTGATAATGTAGAGTTGGTTCTCATTGGTCCGAATTTATACCATGGATGGGAATTGAATAAATGCACCAATAAAAAAATACACGAGATAACGATACAATTTCATAATGATTTATTTCATGAATCTTTGCTTGCAAGACGTATTATGAATCCGATCAGGGATATGTTTAACCGATCTATTCACGGCATTTTGTTTTCGAAAAAAACAGCCGAAGAATTAACGCCAAGGCTTGTGAAGCTTTCTAAATTGGATGGTATGGATTATTTCTTAGAGATTACTTCTTTGTTATATGATCTGGCTAATTCCAGAAATCAGCGTTTACTTTCTACATATACTGTAGACTATGATACGTTTGATGATTATGATAAAATGAAATTGGTTTACGAATACGTGCAGAAAAATTTCGCTGAGAAAATTACTTTAGAAGATGCAGCAAATGTAGCCAGTATGTCTATCATTTCTTTTAATAGATTTATTAAAAAACGTACAGGAAAAACTTTCGTCAATTATATAAATGATATCCGAATTGGTTACGCAGCACGTTGGCTGGTAGAAAAAGACATGAGTGTTTCTGAGGTTGCTTTTAAATCTGGCTTTAATAACATTGCAAACTTCAATCGCAGTTTTAAAGCGACAAAAAATTGTACGCCAAGTCAATATCGTGAAGAATTTTCGGGGCTGAAACGTATTTTATAGTGATACTTTTTTATCACAAATAAATATTATTTTTAACGAAAACGTTTGATTTTTGATATTTCATTAGTTTTTATTCATTGTTTAGGTTCTTTTTGAGGATTGTCATTGCGAATAATTTAATTTTTAGGCGGTTTTATTTTTGTATATGTTTTTTTAATCGCCTATAGTAAAAATATTATCATTAAATGATATAATATTATCGATTTGATAATTCTCGCTGTTATAGATTTGTTGAAATAATTTAAAAGTAAAAATTACCCTGGCATTTGCTTTTAAGATTATGCAATAAACAAATTTAACTAACCAAACATTATTATGAAAAAACTAATGACTCACTTTCTTCATTGGAATGCTAACCACAGAGCGGTTCCTTTGATTGTATTCTTGCTGCTGACTAGTAATTTTATTACTGCTCAGGTTAAAATAACAGGAGTAGTGTCTGATGATAAAGGAATGACAATTCCTGGAGCCAACATTTCTGTTGTTGGATCTAAAAATACCGCATCTTCAGACTTTGACGGTAAATATAGTATTGATGCCCCTTCAAATGGGACTTTGGTAGTGTCATTTATCGGTTTTGATTCCCAAAAAATTGCCATTGCGGGCAAAACTAAAATCAATATTTCTTTAAAACCGTCTTCAGAAGACTTAAAAGAAGTTGTTGTAATTGGATATGGAACTCAGAAAAAGAAAGATGTAAATGGAGCTATTTCTTCTGTTCGCTCCAAAGATATTGAAAACTTAAAACAAGTTTCTATTGATCAGATGCTTCAAGGTAAGGCTGCGGGAGTTTCGGTAACAAATAACTCTGGCCAGCCGGGTGGTGCAGCTTCTGTAAGAGTTCGCGGAACGACTTCTATCACAGGAACAAATGAGCCTTTGTACGTCATTGATGGTGTGCCAATTTCTGGAGATGCAACTGGTAAATCTACGAGCGGGCAGACCTTGGCAGGTAAGGACGGGTTTTCTGCCTCTGGAGGAAGTGGTAATACAGCTATGAGTCCGTTGTCTATGATCAATCCAAATGATATTGAATCTATGGATATTTTGAAAGATGCTTCGGCAACTGCAATTTATGGGTCTCGCGGTGCAAATGGTGTTATTATTATTACAACTAAATCGGGTAAGAAAGGCGGCGGAAAAGTATCGTATGAGAACTATACTTCTTTTGCAACAATAAGCAATAAATTGGATGTTTTGACATTGTCAGAATACGCAACTTTAAAAACCAATTTGGCTAAATTATGGGGTTTTCAGACTCGTCAGGAGTTTTCTCATCCTGAATTGCTAGGAGCTGGCACAAATTGGCAGGATGAAGTATATAGAACGGCTATTTCTAACAGTCATCAGCTTTCATTTTCTGGTGCGAAAGATGGAACAAGCTATTATTTGTCTGGAAGTTACTTGGATAATGAAGGAACGATTATCAATTCGGGGTTAAAGAGATATACGGTTAGATTGAATTTGGATTCAAAAATTAAATCTTGGTTAAGAATTGGTGGAAATCTAACAGGAGGTATTACAAATGAAAGAATTACGGTAAACCAAAGTTATTCAGGATTAATTTCGAATACATTATTGCAATCTCCTGATATTCCGGTTAGAAATGTTGATGGCTCATTTGCAGGTCCGCCATCTTCTGAACAAAGCGTTACCTATTATAATCCAGTTGCTGAGGCGTTAACTAGGGAAAATAAATTGGTTAGAAAAAATTTCTTAGGAAATGTTTATGCTGAGGCAGATATCATCAAAGGATTGAAATATCGCATTGAAATTGCCGCAAATACGGAGTTTTCTGAGAATGATGACTTCAGACCATCGTATGCATGGGGAAGCCAGGTAAATTTATTGGCAGATTTGGACGTAAGAAGACAAAACTGGTATTCTACAAATATTAAAAATTTACTGACTTACGACAGAACTTTTGGCAAGCACAAAATAACGCTTTTGGCAGGTCAGGAAGCAAATGATTCTCATTGGGAAGGTTTGATTGCATCTGCGCAAGGTTTTAAAACAAATTCAATTCACACCATTAATTTAGCAGATGTTGATAATAATACGATAACACAATATAAAGGAAGTGCTTCACTTTCGTCTTTGTTTGCTCGTGTTATTTATGACTTTAATGATAAATATAGTATTACGGCTTCTATCAGACAGGACGTTTCTTCGAAATTTGATCCGACTACAGATAACCAAAAAGGGGTTTTTAACGCTATTTCTGGTTCATGGAAATTGTCTAACGAGTCTTTTATGGAAGGAACTCGTAAATATATAGACAATATTAAATTTAGAGTGGGTTATGGAGAAACAGGAAATCAGCAGATTCCAAATAACAGTTACTCTGCAATGTTAGGAACGCAGAATTCAGGTTTAGGAAGCGGATTCTTGCCATCAAATTATCCGAATCCAGATTTAGTTTGGGAATCTTTGAATCAGACCAACTTAGGTATTGATTTTACATTGCTGAATAATAAACTTTCTGCAAGTTTTGATGTTTATGACAAAAAATCTAAAGGTTTTTTATTTCAAGTGCCGTTACCTTTATATCTGACAGGTGGTGGAGGTCAGTACGGAGGAGTTTCTGCTCCATACTCGAATTTGGGAACTATGAGTAATAAAGGTTATGATATTACGGTTGGATACGATTTAAGATCTTCAGGAAACTTTAATTGGGATGCATCTTTGGTGGTTTCTCATTACAAAAATAATCTAGACGAAATTGCTAACGGAATTGTGTTAACTCAAGAGGTTAATACCAACGGATATCAGCCAGTAGTAGTTACCAATACTACAATTGGAAATCCGATTGGATTGTTCTACGGGTATAAAACAGACGGAATTTTCAAGGATCAAACAGTTTTGGATAATGCACCGCTTCAATTTGGTCAGGCGGTAGGAACGGGAGCAGGAGAAACAGCTTTGGGAGATGTTAAATATGTGGATGTAAATGGAGACGGAAAAATTGATGCAAATGATAAAACATTCATTGGGAATCCGCATCCAAAATTCACTTACGGATTTACAAACAATTTCAAATATAAAAACGTAGATTTTTCTATTTTTCTTCAAGGTTCGTACGGAAATGATGTTATGAATTTGACAAGAAGAGCTGGTACAACAAATGCTTCCTTATATGATAACCAATTAGTGGAGGCAATGGATTATTATTCTCCAACAAATACAGCAAGTAATAACCCAAGGCCAATTGCAGATTCTTCAAATAATAACCTTCTTATTTCAGATCGTTATGTTGAAGATGGATCGTACTTAAGAATTCAGAATATAACACTAGGGTATTCTTTGCCGCAAGATGTAATTTCAAAATATAAAATTTCAAGATTAAGATTGTACGGGTCTGCACAGAACTTGTATACGTTTACAAATTATTCAGGTTATGATCCGGAGATTGGTTCATTTAATCAGAATGTGCTTTTATCAGGAATTGACAACGGAAGATATCCCGTAGCGAGAACATTTTTAGTTGGACTTAACCTAGAATTTTAAAATTAAAGAAAATGAAAAAGAAATCTTTTTTAAATAGATATAGCCTGCTTTTTATGGCAGTGGCATTTTTGACTTTTGGATCTTGTCAGGACGATTTTACTGATAGACCTTCTGAAGATGGAATAAGTTTGGATTCGTATTACAGCACAGACGAGCAAGTGTCATCGGCAACAAATGGGATGTATAGCAGAACTTGGTTTCAAATGTATAATAAATTCTGGTGGGCGCTGGAAGTAGGATCTGGAAACATGTATTCTGGTTCTCCTGACGTGAGCGGATTAAGAACTTTCTCTTTAAACGGAAGCGATCCAGAATTAGTAAATGGTTGGTCATCTTTATGGGCAAACGTACAGCAGTCCAATATGATTATTAACTTTCTTGCGGCAAGAGTAGGACCAGGTGTTTCTCAAGATGTTTTGAATAATACTATTGGAGAAGCGTATTTTATGAGAGCTACTGCTTATTTTGATTTAGTGAGACTTTGGGGACCAGTGCCCATTATTGAAAATCCATTAGACTATACCAGTAATCCTTATGTAAATACAAATCCCGTTGAAGATATCTATAAATTAATTACATCTGATTATTTAAAGGCAATTGATTTATTGGTGGCAAAAAACAGAGGGGCTAATTATGCAAATAACGGACACGTTTCTAAAGGTTCTGCAAAAGCAATGCTGGCAAAAGTGTATTTGTATCAAAAAGACTATGCAAAGGCAAGAGCAATGGCAGAAGATGTTATCAATAGCGGTGAATTTAAACTTTTAGGAGGAGATCAGCTTCCTGGAAAAAGTTTTGGTGATTTGTTTACATATGCAAACAATAATAACGAAGAATCGATTTTTGCTCTTCAATGGAAAGGAGACGGAGCTTATGGTTCTGCAAATAACTGTAATACACAATTCGGATTCCAAGATGGCACATTGTCAACTTCAAATGCATCTTATGCGGGAGTTTTTGGCCCGAGCCAAGAAGTTATGCTTTCTTTATATGATGCTGGAGATTTAAGAAAACATGAAACTGTAATGGTTGGCGGTGACACTTATCCAAATATTAAAACTACGCAAGGAATAGGATTTACAGTTCCATCAGGTAAAGATCTTGCTCAAGCTTCTGGTGGAGCAATTAAAAAATATTGTATTGGTGTAGTTAACGGAAATGTTACAGGTCAGGCAGATGCATGGGCAATGATGGATAATAATACGTATGTAATGCGTTATGCAGAATTGTTGTTAATTCATGCTGAAGCAGTTTTAGCTGGAGGAGCAAGCACTTCAGATGCATCAGCTTTAAGTTCAATAAATGCAGTAAGAAAGAGAGCAGGTTTAGCCGCTTTAACTTCAATTACTTTTGATGATATATTTTTAGAAAGAAGAAAAGAATTATGTTTTGAAGGAGATTATTGGTTTGATCTGGGGCGTATAGACAAAGCGAAAGCAATCGCTATTATGTCGGCACAAAATAGAGGAGACAGATATGGAGAGCGTTACTATACACCAGTTTATAGTGAAGATCACGCAACAAATGACTTTTATATGGACTATCCAGATAACGAAGTGGCTAAAAATCCTAAATTGTTACAGGCTCCAGTTCCGTATACTTTTAAATAATCCCTAAAAATTAGACTGATATGAAAAATATAAAAATAAAATACGTTTTGCCTTTCATTACAATGGCATTTATAGTGCTGGGCGTGTTTTCATCTTGCGACAATGATGACTCTTCTGGAAGTTCCGGAGCGCCAGTCATTACAAGTGTTGCAAAATCTGTTGAAGGTGATTTGGTTCCTGTTACAGTTGGAGATCCTAAAAATTATTATATTATTCAAGGAAAAGGACTTTCAGGTGTAACAAAAATCTACTTTAATGATTTTGATACTTATTTTAACCCTACACTAGTTACCGATACTGCAATTTTTGTTTTAATCGATGAAAAAACACCTTATGCAGATGCAAGCAATAAATTGAAATTGGTTACAAAACAAGGAACAGTTTTATACGATTTTGTTATAGCGCCTCCAACGCCTAAGTTTGGAAGTTATAACCCGATAAATGCGGCAGATGGTGATGTGGTTACCATTTATGGAGATTATTTCCTTGATCCTATAGTTAAGGTTGGAACCACAGAGGCAGAGATAGTTTCTTCATCATTAACAGAGATTAAATTTAAAATGCCAGCAAATTCTGCAGATAAATATGTAAGTGTTACCAATATCTCAGGAACTACCACATCTGAAGAAGCAGTTGGATCAGCATTGTATGATGATGTTATTCAAGGTGATGCCGGACATTGGATGTGGAGCGGAAGTGATACTTTTGATACAAATTTTAAAGATGATGTAGTCCAGGGGCAAGCAGCTATTAAATTTGTTTTTGGCGGATGGAATGGAGCTGATATGAAATTTAACTCAAGAGATGTTTCTAAATACAAAGCCTTTAGAGTAAAAGTAAAAAGTGTTTCTACAAATGCAAATGCCAGTGTGATATTTGTTTTTGGCGGATGGGCTTATCAAATTAAAAAGCCATTAACGAACAAATGGACTACAATTGAGATTCCGTTTTCTGATATTGGAAATCCTACAACATTTGATCAGCTGACGCTTCAGGAATCTGGAAGTTTTGGAGGAAATACCATTCTTATGGATGACATGGGATTTGTTTTAAAATAAAATCTTAGTATTGGTTTGAGTTTTGTTTCAAGTATTCCCTAATCTACTCAATTAGGGAATGCTTTTTTTAACACATTTAAATTTAATTTATGAAAAGAATAATTTTATTGTTTTCTCTGTGCTTTTCAGTTTTAAGTTTCAGTCAAGGCAACACGCATAAACAGCAAGCTGGAAAATTTGAAGGATTAGCAATGACACCTCCAATGGGATGGAATTCGTGGAATACCTTTGCGACCAATATTGATGAAAAATTAGTAAAAGAAACGGCCGATATTATGGTTTCTTCTGGTTTGGCTGCAGCGGGTTATAACTATATTGTCTTAGATGATGGCTGGATGACGCACGAGCGTGATGCAAACGGTGACTTAGTGCCGGATCCAGAAAAATTTCCAAGCGGAATGAAAGCGCTTATAGATTATGTTCATAATAAAGGCCTGAAATTCGGTTTATATAATTGTGCAGGAACAAAAACATGTGCGGGTTATCCAGGAACAAGAGGCTATGAATATCAAGATGCTAGATTTTATGCAAAACTCGGAATCGATTTTTTAAAATACGATTGGTGCAATACAGAAGGTATTACAGCAAAAGAAGCTTATACAACAATGAGCAATGCATTAAAAACAGCTGGAAGGCCAATTGTTTTTAGTCTTTGCGAATGGGGAGACAATCAGCCATGGGAATGGGGAAAACCAGTTGGAAACCTTTGGAGAATATCAGGAGATATCTATCCATGCTTTGACTGCGAATTCAAGCATCCAGAAAATTGGTCGTCTTGGGGATTCATGAAAATTGCCGATATGAGAAAAGATATCCGTAAATATTCTGGTCCTGATCATTGGAATGATTTTGATATGATGGAAGTTGGAAACGAAATGAATGATACCGAAGATAAAACGCATTTTGCAATGTGGTGCATGCTTTCGTCTCCTTTATTTACAGGTAATGATTACAGAAAAATGTCAAAAGAGACTTTGTCAATTTTGACCAATAAAGAACTTCTTGCCATAAATCAAGATAAACTAGGAATTCAGGGATTTAAATATGCTATTTTAGATGGAGTAGAAGTATGGGTTAAACCGCTTTCAGATGGTGCTTGGGCAGTGAGTTTTGTAAACAGAACTGAAACTTCAAAAAAGATTAATTTTGATTGGAAGAAAAACAATATCAAAGATGCTGATTTTGGTTATGAAGCAGATTTTAATAAAACAATCTTTAAAATAAAAGACCTTTGGAAAAACAAAGAAATCGGAAACACAAAAAAAGCTTTCAATGCTGAAATCGCTTCACATGGTGTTGTTACCTTAAAACTAATTCCTTAAATCAATACATTATGAAATCAAAGTTTTGGTGTGCCGCCTTTTTGCTTTTGCTGTTTGTAAATGTTTCAAAAGCGCAATTTGTAAAAAAGCACGGCCAGTTAAGCGTCTTCGGAACTCAGCTTGTAGATAAAGATAACAATCCGATTGTCCTTCGCGGATTAAGTTTTGGGTGGCATAGCATGTGGCCAAGATTTTATAATGAAAAAGCAGTAAGCTGGTTAAAAAAAGATTTTAATTGTAATGTAGTTCGTGCCGCCATGGGAATCGAACTGGGTGATTACTCATATATAAAGGATCCACAGTTTTCTAAAGAGAAAATAGAAGCGGTTGTAAATGGAGCTATAAAATCTGACATCTATGTCATTATAGATTGGCACAGCCATAATGTAAATCTGAAAGAAGCTAAACAGTTTTTTGAAGGAATGTCAAAAAAGTATGCCAAGTATCCTAATATTATATATGAGATATTTAACGAACCAGATTATGAAACTTGGTGGGAAGTAAAAAATTATGCAGAAGAAATAATTCAAGTAATTCGTGAAAACGATCCTAATAATATTATTCTTGTCGGCTGTCCACATTGGGATCAGGATATCGATCTTCCAGCCGAAGATCCAATAAGAGGTTATACTAATATAATGTATACTATGCATTTTTATGCGGCAACGCATGGCAAAGAATTGAGAGATAGAACAGATTTGGCTATTAAGAGAGGTTTACCAGTGTTTATTTCTGAATCTGCTGGGATGGAAGCGTCTGGAGATGGGCCTCTCAATTATAAAGCTTGGCAAGAATATATAGATTGGATGGAGTCTAAAAAACTAAGCTGGATTACTTGGTCAGTATCAGATAAGGATGAAACTTGTTCTATTCTAAAAAAATCCGCTAAATCTGATGGAAAATGGAGAGATGAAGATTTGAAAGATTCAGGAATTAAAGTCCGTGAATATTTAAGAAAATATAATAAAGAAGAATAGATCATTTAAGCCATTTATATAAAAGCCTGTTCATTTAAACGAACGGGCTTTTTTTTGGTTTTTCTATAGAGTAAAATCGCCCCCTAATCTTATGTAGAGAAGCATTTTGGAAGGATTAAATTTGTAGGAATTTATTCTTGATAAAAAATATCTTTGTTTTGATTTTTCTATAGGTTCTGTATTTCTTTGTTTTTTATAATTTTAAATTTACCCCATGTTTTTTATGGGGTGTTTTTGTTTTTAAATGTTTTAAATGATGTTTTTAGTCTAATTTTTGTAGTAATTTTTACTTTTACCCATGTGAAAATAGTAAAATTGGTTTAAAATGTGTTATTGAATTTTCAAAAACAATTATCTATAAATATCAAATCACGATTATTGGCGACTTAATTTTTGTAATCCATAATTCTTCGTCTAAAACGTCAAAAAAGCACTTTTGAATTATTCTACTCATGCAAAAGTTAATAAATTCGCTAATGAAAATGATGATGATTTGAAGGCGCATGAAAGGTTTTAGAAATGACTTATACTATTAAATAGATATATAAAAGATTAACTAACCAGAATCAATTAATAACTAAAAACCAATTTAAAACATGAAAAAAGCATTTCACATTTTAGCCGCGATGTTAACTAGTTCTTTTGCCTTTGCCCAAGAAGAGGAAGCAGCAGCTCCGCCAGCAACCACATGGGGAGGTTCTGCAGATGCGTACTATAAATATGATTTTTCAAAACAAATGAATGGATTAACGAGCTTTACCAACTCACAGAATTCATTTGAATTAGGAATGGCATCGATCGAAGCGGGCCATACTTTTGGAAAAGCTTCTGTGTTTGTAGACTTAGGTTTCGGAAAAAGAGCAGCAGAATTTTCATATAACGAAACACCAGATAAAGATGCAAGTGCAAAATTTTTAATTAAACAATTATACTTTACGTACAATTTGACCGATGAATTTAAAGTAGTAGCGGGTAGTTTCGGAACCCATATCGGTTATGAAGTATTAGATGCGGTAGATAATAAAAACTACAGTATGTCTTATGCGTTTTCTTATGGACCGTTTTTCAATACGGGGGTAAAAGCACAATATACTTCTGGCAAATTTACAGCCATGTTAGGATTAACCAACCCAACAGACTTTAAATCGGCTATGGATGCAGGCTCTTACCAAAAAACGTTCATAGGGCAAGTAGGATATATAGGAGATACAGGGAGTGCGTATTTGAATTTTACAACAGGAAGCACTAACCCAATACCAGGAAGTACAATTCCAGTTTCTGACGAAAATAAAACGCAGTTTGATTTAACAGCTTCTAAAGCAATTTCAGATAGTTTTTCACTTGGATTAAATGCAACTTATGCTAAAACGACAAATGATTTTGACAGTAATTTAGATGGAGATTGGTTTTCATTAGTAGGATATGCTACTTATTCTTTCAATCCGGCCTTGCTTTTAGCGTACAGAATGGAATATTTTGATGCTAAAGATGCAGCTCCAAGTTTAGGGACTTTGGCAGGATCAAGTGTATTTGCTAACACAGTTTCTTTAAACTACAAAGTTGGAAAACTAACTATAATTCCTGAGCTAAGATACGATGCAGCGTCTGAAGATATATTTTTAGATAAAGATGCATTGCCTACTGGTGGAAGCTTCTTTGCTCTAATTGCAACAACATACTCTTTCTAGAGATAAAGATTGATATTTTTTTTTTTTTTTTTGGAGCTGTCGAAACATTCTAATGTTTTGGCAGCTTTTTTATTTGTTTCAAGTTTCAAGTTTCAGGTTTCAGGTTTCAGGTTTCAAGTTCGAAGTTCGAAGTTCGAAGTTTCCAGTTGAAGTTGAACAGGCAATAATCATTCCGTAGGAATGTTTGTCGGTAGAATTGAATTGATTGCTGCGGGGTTAAACGTTCCGTAGGAACGTTTGATTGGTAGTCGAAAACAAGAAATCTTCTATAATAAACAATAAAAAAAGCGTTTCTGTAGTTTTTACAGAAACGCTTTTTTTATTTAATTGTTGAGGTTTTATTGAACCTGTTTTTTATAAATCGAATAAATCGTATCGATTGTTTTTCTGTCTAAAACTGAAGTTACATCAGTTTGAATATAATGCAGTTTAAATGCCTGAATCGCTGCTGTTAGATTTTTAGTGTTGTAACCGATAATTCTTAATGCTGGTTCAATTTTAAAATCAAAAGGAGCTGGTTCTAAGACTTCGTCTGGCCAGATTCCGAATCCTTTTTCAGCTAAGGTCTTCCAAGGAAATAAAGCACTTGGATCTTGTTTTCTTCCAGGCGCAATATCGGCATGGCCTAAAAAGTTTTGTGTCGGAATATTGTAGTCCTTTTTTAACTTGGTTAATAAAGCCACCAGACTACTGATTTGAGCTTCGGTAAACGGTTTGAAACCGTTATTGTCTAACTCAATACCGATTGAGCAAGAGTTTAAATCTGTCGTTTTTCCCCAAGTAGAATTTCCAGCATGCCAAGCTCTTAAATAATCATTCAGCATTTGCACTACTTTTCCGTTTTCAGAAATGATATAGTGTGCGCTTACTTGAGTCTTGGTTTTTGTAAACGTATTAATTGTTTGCTGAAGAGAATCTTGAGCAGTATGATGGATAATAACAAAACTTGGCTTTCTTAAATTGAAATTTACTGTACCAATCCATTCGGTGTTAATTCCGTTTTGTAAATAAGTAGAGTTTGTTTTTGATAATGTATCTTTTATAATTCTAAGCTGCTGTGCATACGAAGTGTCAATCACAATAGGAGAGACTGCTGGGATAGGTTTGGCTTCTTTGCTTGTAATCTGGTTTTCTAAATTTTTCAGCTGCTGATCGTAAGCTTTTTCAGTATTCTTGTACGGATTTGTAGAACAAGCACTGACAATAACAGCTAAAATCAGATAACAAAAATGTTTTTTTGTCATAATACGTTGTTTTATAGGTTAAAAACGATTATTCTGATATTTTCGTATCTGTGTCTTTTGCTTCTTTTGAGTCTTCTTTAGAATCTTTATCTTTTTTCTTTTTAGATTTTGACTTTTTCATGTCTTTAAAAGTATCCATGAAAGTCTTATATTTTTCAATTTGATCAGGATTTAAAAAAGCGCTGATTTTTTTATCAGTACTTTCTTTTAAAGCTTTAATCTGCTCAATTTTCTGATCTTGACTGCTGCTTTCGTTTTTCAGCAAAATACCTTGCTCTCTAATGCTTTCAGCTAAAACATTTGAAATTGCAATTGCCTGAAGCTCATCTAGATTTACTTGCGGTTTCATTTGTTCGATAATAATCGCAGCAATTTCTTCAGGAGGTGTTTCTTTTGGTTTGCTTTGCGTGCCTTGAGACGGACCAGCCATCATGCTTCTGTCCATACCCATTCCGCCACCTCTTCCGTAACCGCCATAGCCGTTGCCATAACCGTAACCATTATTGTATCCACCATATTGAGCAGATATAGTGTTGAAACAGAATAAAGTAAAAACGAAAACGATTAGGTTAAGAGTAGATTTCATAAAAGTATTTGTCTAAAATTTGCAATAGCGCAGTGTAAATTTAAGCAGGTTCTCCGTATAAATCAAATTCTGTCGCTTCAATTATCTTGATATTAACAAATTCGCCAGTTTTTACGTAATGCTTAGAAGCATCAATAAGAACTTCATTGTCAACATCTGGACTGTCAAATTCAGTACGACCCACAAAATGAGCACCTTCTTTTCTGTCAATGATGCATCTAAATACTTTGCCAACTTTCTCTTGATTCAAATCCCAAGAAATTTGAGATTGCAGTTCCATAATTTCGTTTGCTCTAGCTTGTTTTACATCATCTGGAACATCATCTTCTAATAAGTAAGCATGAGTATTTTCTTCATGAGAATAAGCAAAACATCCCATTCTGTCAAATTTCATCTCTTGAACAAAATCTTTCAAAATTTCAAAATCTTCCTGAGTTTCGCTAGGGTAACCAACAATAAGAGTAGTTCTAATTGCCATTCCTGGAACCGCAGCGCGGAAATCTTTTAATAACTGAGTTGTTTTGGCTTGAGTTGTACCACGGCGCATTGATTTCAAAATTGAATCTGAAATGTGCTGCAACGGAATATCAATATAATTACAGATTTTTGGTTCGCGTTTCATTACTTCTAAAACATCCATAGGGAAACCAGTAGGGAAAGCATAGTGTAAACGAATCCATTCAATTCCTTCTACTTTTACCAATGCCTCAAGTAATTCAGCAAGATTTCTTTTTTTATAGAGATCAAGTCCGTAATAAGTCAAGTCTTGAGCAATTAAGATTAATTCTTTAACTCCATTTTTGGCTAAACCTTCAGCTTCTTTAACCAATTTTTCAATTGGCTGAGAAACATGAGAACCTCTCATCAATGGTATTGCGCAAAAACTGCATGGTCTATCACAACCTTCTGCGATTTTCAAATAAGCGTAATTTTTCGGAGTTGTAGTTAAACGCTCTCCAAGTAATTCGTGTTTATAGTCGGCTCCAAGCGCTTTTAATAGTTGAGGTAATTCAGTAGTTCCAAAATATTGGTCAACGTTCGGAATTTCTTTTTCTAAATCTGGTCTGTAACGTTCAGACAAACATCCTGTTACAAAAACTTTGTCAACAAGTCCTTTATCTTTTTTATCTGCATATTCCAAAATCATATTTACCGATTCTGCTTTAGCATTATCAATAAATCCGCAAGTATTGATTACAATAATGTTTCCTTCTTTTTCTGCAGGAGCTTCATGTTCAACTTCTTTTCCATTCGCGCGAATCTGTCCCATTAGGACTTCACTATCATAAACATTTTTTGAACACCCAAGAGTGATTACGTTAATTTTGTTCTTTTTTAAAGACTTGGTTCTCATACTTTTATAAATTGGAGTGCAAAATTACACTTTTTTTATTCAAACTACGCTAGTTTGCAGTTTGTTTTAGCTGTTTTTTATGAAGTTAACTAGTTTGGTTGCTTGTGTTTTTTGATTTGAATTAAAATTAAAGGCTTCTTTTAATGGATAAAAAAAATCCGTCAAGGAAAACCTGACGGAAATTTCAATCATCTATTTTGATTTTTAATTACAATTCAAATAATAAGGTCATAGTGACATTGTTTAATTTCGAAGTGATGTTAGCTCCATCAGTGAATCCTCTTGTGAAGAAACCTTGATTTGAATCTCTTTCTAAATAAGAGTAAGCTAAATCTAGTTTTGTAGATCCAAAATTATAACCTAAACCGGCCGAATAACTGTTTAATTCTCCAACTGTGATTCCATTTTTATATGGGCTTCCTTCATAACGGTATCCGCCTCTTAAGCTTAATTGTTTGATTTTGTATTCGGCTCCTATACGAAGTTCGCCTGTACTGGTTAAAGTATTGCTGATATCATTATTTATTCCTCTGAAGCCTGGATCGCTAGTAGGCTTAAATTTGCTGTTGCCATAATTTCTTATGCCGTAATCAATACTTAATAAACCAGATTTTCCAAAAACATAAGCAGCGCTAAAAGTCCATTTGTCTGGTGTTTGTAAGGTGTAGGAATCATATACGTTTACAACATTTGGATTTACATTAGCATTTAATGCAGGTCCGCCGTCTGCTTGTCTAGTTGTGTAGATGCTTTGAGAGGTTTCATCGTATAGTTCGTACCAAGTGTTTGATTCATAAGCTATACCAAGCCTAAAAGCTTCGGTAACTTTTCCTATTGCTCCAAGTTGAAAAGAGAATCCATTTCCGTATGTATATAGCTCGTTGTTGAAACGTAAATTTGAAATTGTTTCGTATGGTTGCAATGGATTGTCATTGTCTTCATAGAAACTTGTAGATCTTCTATAATCGGTTATGTGAACATTTAAATTCGCTCCAAAATAAAGGCGGTCTTTGTAAGAAGTTGCTATATTGAAGCCTAGTTTGCTATTGTAGCCTCTGGTATAAACTTCATTTTCTTGATAATAATTCCCGCCAGGAGGAATATTGCTGAGGTATTGGGTATTTTCGGGATCAATAGCAGCTGGGTCAATGACATGTCCCCAATATCCCATATATGCTTGCTGTTCTGTATAGTTTAAATCTCTATAGTCTAAGCCATCTATATATTTTAAAGGAATGCCATTTGCGAAATCTAAGAAATAAGCGCCAACAGAATTCGTAGGATTCGTTCCTGCAGAAAAAACTTCATTGTTGAAATTATTTGTATTCTCGTAAGTTGCCCCAATTGCAATTTTACTCCAGCCAACTCTTGGATCGTGGTTTTTAAAAACAAAAACACCACCAGCTTGATTCAGTATAAAAGAGTTTTCCTTGTCTGAAGTCTGAGTGCCAAAGTAGTTAGAGTTGTTTTTAATATTCTGATTGCTAAATGATACTCCAACTTGATTGCTATTAAAGATTGCTGATCCGGCAGGGTTGACACTTAAGGCAGAAATGTCTCCTCCAACAGCTCCAAAAGCACCGCTCATGGCTCTGTAGCGTGCAGTTCCGGTAAGATTTTCTTGTGAATAACGTAGAGCATCTGAAACTTCTTGAGAATATGACGCGCAGGCAGTTAGTCCCGTTATAAATAGGAAAAATATTTTTTTCATTTTGATAAGTTTTAGTTCGAATGTAAGTGTGCTGAGGAAAATTATCTTCTTCCTCCGCCACCGCCGCCAGATCTCATTCCGCCACCGCCGCCACCGCCGCTGTATGATCTAGAACCGCCACCACCTCCCATGCTAGGAGAGTAGCTTCTTGATGAGCCACTGTTGCTTGGTGTATAACTTCTAGAAGAGCCGTTGTTGTAGTTAGGCGTATAGCTTCTGTTTGTTGTGGTATTTCCGCTATTGTTGTAAGATCTTCTGTTGGTGTAGTTATAATTAGAACCGTTGTTATATGTTCCTCTATTAGTAAATGTAGGACTTGTAGTTCCTCTGTTTAAAGTAGAGGTTCTTCTGAAGTCAGTATAGCTGTTTGATCTATTTGTGGTGTAATTTCTGTTTGTTGTATAATCTCCTCTATTAGTAGAGTATCCTCTAGTAGTGGTGTAGTTTCTATTGGTTGTGTAGCCTCTGTTGGTGCTATAATTTCTATTGTAAGCATAGTTTCTGTCTCCATAATATCCAGCAGATCCTCTTCTTCCGTAGCTGTATGAATAGTTGTAGCCGTAATAAGGATATCCCCATCCTGGATAACCCCAGCCTGGGTAGTAGCCCCATCCTGGATATCCCCATCCATAATAAGGGTAACCCCATCCCCAATAACCACCATATCCCCATCCGTAATAAGGATATCCCCATCCAAATCCAAATGACCATGTAGGGGTAGTGTAGAAGTTTACAGAAACGTCAGAACTGCTGCTTCCCCATGCGGGATAAGCTACAGAAGCAGTTTGAGTGCTGTCAGAATAATTAGTATAATTGTCAACGTCAGTGAATATTTCAGTTGGCTGATTGTCGTCTTGTAATGATCTGAAATATTCCTTGTATTGGTTGTTTGTTCCATTTGCTACATATTTAACAGATGAACCACCATAAACGCCATCATTATCGTAATAAGAGGAGTTTTGGTAAGAACCACATGATGCTAGCAGTAAACTCAGTAATCCAATTAAGTAAAAATGATTAGAGTTTTGGCGGAGTGAAAGGTAAGTTTTCATATCTGTGGTGTTTTTTATTGTTGCACATTACAAAATTAGTTAGTTTTGTCAAACTATTTAGTTAAAATTATTTAAAACAAAATTTGTGCCAAAAAATATAATATGAGTAAGAACCTTACTACAAGATCAGAAGATTATTCGAAATGGTATAACGAACTGGTTGTAAAGGCAGATCTAGCTGAAAATTCAGGAGTTAGAGGATGTATGGTAATCAAGCCATACGGATATGCTATTTGGGAAAAAATGCAAGCCGAGTTAGATCGCATGTTCAAAGAAACTGGACATCAAAATGCGTATTTCCCTTTGTTTGTGCCGAAAAGCATGTTTGAAGCGGAGGAGAAAAATGCTGAGGGATTTGCTAAAGAATGCGCGGTTGTAACGCATTACAGATTAAAAAATGACGAGGAAAGACCAGGTAAATTAATGGTTGATCCCAATGCAAGATTAGAGGAGGAGCTTATCGTTCGTCCAACAAGTGAAGCTATTATTTGGTCTACATATAAAGGATGGGTACAGTCGTATAGAGATTTGCCTTTGTTAATTAATCAATGGGCAAATGTGGTTCGTTGGGAAATGCGTACGCGTTTGTTCTTGAGAACTGCTGAGTTTTTGTGGCAAGAAGGGCATACCGCTCATGCTACAAAAGAAGAAGCATTGGAAGAGTCTGAAAAAATGATGAATGTTTATGCTGAATTTGCTGAAAACTTTATGGCAATTCCAGTTGTAAAAGGTTTTAAAACTGAAACAGAGCGTTTTGCTGGAGCGGATGAAACATATTGTATCGAAGCATTAATGCAAGACGGAAAAGCATTGCAGGCTGGTACGTCTCATTTCTTAGGGCAAAATTTTGCAAAAGCATTTGATGTTAAATTTGCTAATGCTGAAGGAAAACAAGAGCATGTTTGGGGAACTTCTTGGGGAGTATCTACTCGTTTGATGGGGGCGCTAATTATGACGCATTCTGATGACCAAGGATTGGTATTGCCTCCGAATTTGGCTCCGATTCAAGTGGTTATTGTACCTATATATAAGACAGATGAACAACTGGCTCAAATTACGGAAGCAGTTAAGGACTTGACGGCTAAATTGAGAAAATTAAGAATCACGGTTAAATTCGATGACAGAACAACTCAAAAACCAGGATTTAAATTTGCAGAGTGGGAATTGAAAGGAGTTCCTGTTCGAATTGCAGTTGGTCCAAAAGATTTAGAAAACGGAACTTTTGAAGTGGCAAGACGCGATAATTTGACAAAAGAAGTTGTTGCTAGCGAAAAAATCGTTGAACATGTTAATGATCTTCTAGAACAGATTCAGAGGGACTTATTTACAAAAGCATTAGATTATCGTAACACTCATATTACGGAAGTAAATAGTTTTGAGGAATTTAAAGAAGTTTTAGAAGGAAAAGGAGGCTTTTTATCTGCTCATTGGGATGGAACCGCTGAGACAGAAGAAAAGATAAAAGAATTGACAAAAGCGACGATTCGTTGCATTCCTTTGGACGCTGTTGAAGAGGCGGGAACCTGTGTGTTTACTGGGAAACCTTCTTCTAAAAGAGTGCTTTTTGCTAAGGCATATTAAAAAAAGATATATTTTTTTGCATTAGGTGTTGCGCAAATAAAAAATAGATGTATCTTTGCATCCGCAATACAGAAGCACGGTCCGTTCGTCTATCGGTTAGGACGCCAGGTTTTCATCCTGGTAAGGGGGGTTCGATTCCCCCACGGACTACAAGTTATATTACATATTGAAAAGTTTCCAACTTAGGAGAATTGAGGTCCGTTCGTCTAGGGGTTAGGACGCCAGGTTTTCATCCTGGTAACAGGGGTTCGATTCCCCTACGGACTACAAAATTAGTTGTAAATAAGTTTTGTAAAACAAAAATTGGTGTCTCGGTTTTTGTTTTATTAGTTAAAACCAAAGTGATTGCATAGCAATTGTGGGAGGTTTTTCTTTTTTAACTAGTATTTATAATAATTATTACATCTAAAATTAAAAGAAAATGGCAAATCATAAGTCAGCATTAAAAAGAATCAGAAGTAACGAAAAGAGAAGAGTTCTTAACAGATATCAACATAAAACTACTCGTAATGCTATTAAAGCATTAAGATTAGCTACTGATAAATCTGATGCTGCTGCTAAATTATCTACTGTAATCTCTATGATTGATAAATTAGCTAAAAAGAACATCATTCATGATAATAAAGCTTCTAACTTGAAGTCTAAATTAACTAAACATGTTGCTAAATTGTAATTAAAACAATTTACTAAAGATATAAAAAGTCCTCTTTTAGAGGACTTTTTTGTTTTAACTCGAAAAGGAAATTTCAATTGAAAATCCAAATTCTAATATTTGTAATGTTGGGAATTTGGATTTTGTTGTTTTAAAAAATTGAATTATTGAATTTTAATTTTCTATGTTAAGGAATTTTGGGGTTTGGTATTTAGAACATTGGAATTTTATAAATCAATTTTCCTCTTAAGATATTCCAACATTGGCTGTGTAATAGGTTTTGAAAGAAAATCTACAATAATAGGGTACTTTTTTGCCTTTGCAAGATCTTCAGGGTCTATAGTAGAAGATAATACAATTACGGGAACCATGTTGAATTCTCTATAATCTGGGGAAGTGAAATGATCTAAAAACTCCCATCCGCCCATAATTGGCATATTCAAATCTAAAAAAATTAATTCAGGCCTTTTTCTTGCTTTGTCATTTGTGTATTTTAAAACATTGAAATGATGAAGGGCTTCTTCGCCGTTTTGAGCTGTAACAACTTCATGCGAAAATGAAGATTTTGAAACGACTTTTTTGCATAGCATTAATGTGATAGGGTCATCATCAATGCATAAAATCTGCTCAAGCATAATAATTAATTTTTAAATGTTATCGTAAATGTAGTTCCTTTATTAACTTCACTATCAATGGAGATTGTACCGCCCATTGTTTCTACCTGCGATTTTACAAGATATAGCCCTAAGCCTTTGCTGTCAGGATAATTATGGAATCTTTGATAAAGGCCAAATACTTTGTCGCGATTTCGTTCAAGGTCAATTCCGATTCCGTTATCTTTAAAGGTTAAGATGGTTCTTTGTTCTATTTGTTCGGCTATTATGGATATTTTCAGTTTTCTGTTCTCCGATTTGTACTTTATAGAATTGGTGAGCAGATTTAATAAAATACTTTCAATATAAGCCTTGTTTGTAATAAGTTCTGGAACTTTATCAAATTTAAGCTTAATTATGGGTTTGTGTAACTCAATTTGAAACGAAAGTTGACTGAAAACATTTTCAAAAACTTCTTTTAAAGATACTTCTTCTTTTTGCATCGAAGGATTGTCTTTAATAATGATGACTTTTACCAAATCATTGATGGTTTCATTTAGTAAATGCGTTGATTTTGTAAATCCAGCTAATATTTCTTCTAGCTCCTCATTTTCTATAGGAATGTCTTCTATTAAATTTAAAAGACCAATTAAATTAGAAAGTGGTGCTCTAAGGTTGTGGGATGTTATGTATGAGAATTGCTTTAAATCCTTATTGTTTTGGGTTAATTCTCGGATAAGATGTTCTTTTTCTGTCTCCAATTTTTTCTCGTCAGTAATATCTCTTTGTATTGAAATCCAATGCGAAATCACTCCTTCATTATTAAAAATAGGAATCATGGAAAAGCGTACCCAGTATTCTTTTTTACTTTTCGTATAAGTAATGGTTTCAATTAGGCATTCTTCTTCATTTTTTATAGCCGTTAAGAGTTTTTTCAGTTCTTCAGAATCTGATTTTGGTCCTTTAAAAATGTTTGGCGATTTTCCAATAATTTCATTCGACTGATAGCCTGACATTTGAGAAAAAGCGGGATTCACATAGACTATTTTAGGTATTTTTCTTTCAGAAGTATTAGCTTCAGTAATTAAAATAGAGTCTTTAGATTGTGTAATTACGGTTTCTAAAAGTTTTAGTCGCTGTTCTTCTTCTTTTTGTTTTGTAATATCCTGAATAGCTCCAATCATTCTGATGGCTCTTCCATTTTCATCTTTCAATAAAAAACCTCGGTCTAAAACATATTTATACGATCCGTCTGCACATCTAAAGCGGTATTGATCCTGCCATTTTTCAGTTTTCTGTTCTATGAAGGAATATAATTTTATTGACATTCGGATGCTGTCTTCCGGGTGAATTTTGTCAAACCACCATTTAGAAGTTTTACCCACTTCTTTTGGATCGTAACCAAAGACACTTTCGATTCCTTTGTTCCAATTAATACTGTCCTCTTGAATTTTCCAATCCCAGATTGTATCGCTAGTCGCCTTTGCTACAATGTCATATTTCTCATTCGATTCTTCTATTTCTTCATTGGTTTTGTTTAACTTTTCAAAGATGGTTATGTTTCTTTTTTCGTTTTTTGAAAGTATAAATCTGAAAACCAGTCCTGTGATTAGAATAAAAACAACATCTTTTATTAAAGATAAGTATAGATATTCTGAAGAAGAAAAGTAGGTTATGAGTAATTTATGACATAAGACCGCCATAATTATCGAGATGATGGTATAAATAAGAGTAATTTGGAGAGTTTTACTTTTCATCACCTCAAATATAGTTAATTTAACTATAACAGAACGTATCTTAATGTCATTTTGAAAACGATATTTTCGTGTTTTTGTATTAACTAATTGATTGTATATACGCAAACTATGTCAGAAACATTTTTTTTTAGAAAATAAAGTGTACCTTTGCGCCCATTAAAAATCACAGATGGAATCTATTAGAAACATTGCAATTATTGCCCACGTCGATCACGGTAAAACAACTTTGGTTGATAAAATTATGTATCACTGTCAGTTATTTCGTGAGAACGAAAACACAGGTGATTTAATCTTAGATAATAACGATTTAGAGCGTGAGAGAGGTATTACAATTACTTCTAAAAACGTATCGGTTCAATATAAAGGAACAAAAATCAATATTATTGACACTCCTGGCCACGCCGATTTTGGAGGTGAAGTAGAACGTGTATTGAACATGGCCGATGGTGTATGTTTGCTAGTTGATGCTTTTGAAGGACCAATGCCTCAAACTCGTTTCGTTTTGCAAAAAGCGATTGATTTAGGATTGAAACCTTGTGTGGTTATCAATAAAGTAGATAAAGAAAACTGTACTCCTGAGGAAGTTCATGAAAAAGTTTTTGACCTAATGTTCGAATTAGGAGCTACTGAAGAGCAGTTAGATTTCCCAGCAGTTTACGGTTCTGCAAAAAACAACTGGATGTCTGATGATTGGAAAGTTCAAACGCAAAACATTGAGCCATTGTTGGATATGGTTATTAAAAATGTGCCTGCGCCAAAAGTAACTGAAGGTACTCCTCAAATGTTGATTACTTCTTTAGATTTCTCTTCTTTTACAGGTCGTATCGCTATTGGTCGTCTTGAAAGAGGTACTTTAAAAGAAGGAATGCCAATTTCTTTGGTAAAGAGAGATGGTAAAATCATCAAGTCTAGAATTAAAGAATTACACACTTTTGAAGGTTTAGGCCGTAGAAAAGTTGAAGAAGTTGTTGCTGGTGATATTTGTGCTGTTGTAGGTGTTGAAGGTTTTGAAATTGGTGATACCATCGCTGATTTTGAAAATCCAGAGGCTTTACAAACTATCGCTATCGATGAGCCAACAATGAGTATGTTGTTTACAATTAACGATTCTCCTTTCTTTGGTAAAGAAGGTAAATTTGTTACTTCTAGACATATCCGTGAAAGATTGACAAAAGAGCTTGAGAAAAACTTAGCGATGAAAGTTGGAGAAACTGATTCAGCTGATAAATTCATGGTTTTTGGTCGAGGTGTACTTCACTTGTCTGTTCTTATCGAAACAATGAGAAGAGAAGGGTACGAGCTTCAAATTGGTCAGCCACAAGTTATCATCAAAGAAATTGATGGTGTTAAATGTGAGCCAATTGAAGAATTAACTATCGATTTGCCAGAAAACCTTTCAGGTAGAGCGGTTGAGTTCGTAACTATCCGTAAAGGAGAAATGCTTTCTATGGAAGGTAAAGGAGAGCGTATGATCATCAAATTCAACATTCCATCTCGTGGAATTATCGGTTTGAGAAACCAATTGCTTACTGCTACTGCAGGTGAGGCAATTATGGCACACCGTTTCATTGGATACGAACCATACAAAGGAGAAATTCCTGGACGTAATAACGGTTCATTAATCTCTATGGAAAACGGAAAAGCAATTCCTTACTCTATCGATAAATTACAAGATCGTGGTAAATTCTTCGTTGATCCAAACGAGGATATCTATGAAGGTCAGGTAATTGGAGAAAATACTCGTAGCGACGATATGACGGTTAACGTTACAAAAACGAAAAAACTTTCTAACGTTCGTTCTTCTGGAGCTGATGATAAAGCTAGAATTATTCCAGCTATCAAATTCTCATTGGAAGAAGCTTTAGAGTACATTCAAAAAGATGAGTATGTTGAAGTTACTCCAAAATCTTTACGTTTAAGAAAGATTTACTTGAACGAAAATGATAGAAAAAGATTTAAAATCTAATCTGATTTAAAATTCAATATAAAAAATCCCAAATTCCAATTATGGAGTTTGGGATTCTTTTTATCTATAAAACTAATCATTTATTGGGATTTGGAATTTAAAAAAGTTGAAATTTGAAGTAGTTTTATCTTTTTAAACTAAAATGTCCTTTTACATTTTTTCCATTAACAAAAAGAAGTGTGAACCAATAATCATCTGAAGGCATTTCTCTTCCGTTAAAAATTCCGTTCCAACCAGATCCATTCTGATTCATTTGTTTTAATAATTTTCCGTAGCGGTCAAAAATGGAGATCGTATAGTCTGGCATTTGGTCAATGTTTTTAATTGCCCACAAATCATTGTATCCGTCTCCGTTTGGAGTAAAGAAGCGCGGATAATCCAAAACATATATTTGAAATACATTAGACGGACCACAACCATTTTTGTCTCTGGCAATTGCATTGTAGATTCCTGGACTTATTTGTGTGAAAGTAGGATCGTCTTGAAAAGTGTTTCCGTCAAGAGAAAACTCATAATTTCCAACTCCAGTGTACAGAATTTTTACAGAATTGTCTATTCCAGAAAAATCTTTTACATCTGCTCCTGTAATTGTAGCTGGCTCAGATAAAATTACTTTGAAGAGTTTGGTTTTTTTACATCCATTTACATCTGTTACCGTCACAGAGTAATCACCAGCGGTATTAACTTGGGTTGAATTTGTCGTACTTCCGTTAGACCAAGTATAGCTGCTAAAGCCAGTAGCAACGTCTAATGTTATCTCATCACCTTTACAAAGATATTGTGTTACATCTTCAAAATTAGGCGGGTCAAAAGTATGTACAATCAATTCGATAGGAGTTATGTCATAACAGTTTGAGCCATTAGCAGCACGAGCGTAGATAGTTTGGCTATTGGGCGTAGTATTTTTAAAAATATTGGGTAGCTGATTAGTCTCTGTAACTGCATCTGAAGCTGTCAAAAAATAATTGACGATCAATCCTGGGGGCAAACCCGTTAAAACTTGAGGAGTCACTTCTGTCGCTAAATCAAATTGATATAGACCGTCTTGCGTTTCATCTTCATCACACTTGGCAATTGGAGTCTGATTTGGAATTACAGCGCTTGAAACATTTAATGTAATTTGAGGTATTGCACTACAGCCAAAAGCATTTTCAATCCTAGCAAAAACAATTTGATTCTGAGCTTTATTGGTGTAACGCTGCGGATTTGAAATTGGATTTGTTTTTGCCTGTGCATCGGCCAAAGTTTCGTAATATCCTTGATTGGTGATCTGCGGATTATTGTTTTTTACAATATTAGCAACTTTCGTTAAATCAAAAATGGTAAAACCATCGGCATCATCATCACATTGTAATAAAGAAGTGTTGGTTGATTGAATTTCAGGAGCAAACTCAATGGTAATTTCTCCTATAGAAATACATGTTGAGCCAGTCAAGTTTGCTTCGACTTTATACATTCCTGTTGTTTGTACAGGATAAGATGAAGACGTTGCTCCAGAAATCTCAACATAATTGTTGGAAGCATCTTTTTTGAACCACTTAAAAGTGTAAGCTGGTGAGCTTATATTGGTGTCTAAAACGTAATTTTCGCCAAAACAGATAGGATTGTTATTTGCTACAGTTCTATCTTCACCAAAATTTATTTTCGTTACAAAACTGCCTGCCTCAATAAAAACTGCCGAATTATACTGTCTTGTTGCATCATCGGCAATAACCAATTTTAAATGGTATTTTTTGTTTGGAATGACATCTGTATAAGCGTTCATGACTACTGTCTGGCCAGCATAATTAATAGGGCTAGAAGTTGTATTATATCCATTAAAGTAGTTTTCATTTACAGCGGCACAGCCAATAAGTGGTTCTCCGCCAGCTCCGTTCATGTTGTCAATTTTTGGATGGACTGTTGTTGCTGAAACTGCTGTCGTAGTATTGGGTAAAACAGCGAGATTTTTATAGTTTTCAGTGCTTCCCGCTTCTTTAATCAAAAAAGCAAATCCGTCTGAATAAATACAAGGGAAATTGAGTTGATATTCATTTGAGGCAAAAATATAATTAAAGCTGATAGAGTTGGTCAACGCTGTAAAATCAAATTCTAAGAATGTTGCTTGAGTGCTGCTATTAATTCCCAGCGCCTGATTAAGATCAGTATCGCCATTCCAACCTGGCACTTGCGTGCCTTTTGACTCTTGCTGTATGTAAGGGCCTTCAGCTTTTTTGCTTGGGGAAGTGCTTAAAACGATTCCGCTAGAGAATGGAAAATTTGCACCTCCCGTAAAAGAACCATAACTCTGTTGGTTTGGAGTCGGATTCCCTGAAGCACTTACGCTTTCAGTATCTATACAAGAACTATTTATTAAAACATTCTGAATTAAATCGGCTGGTATGGCAGTAGAATTTACAGATATAGCCTGTGCACTGATTTTGTTATAAAAACAGCACAAAAAGAATGTTAGAAATAAAATTCTTGAAGGACTCATAGTAGCAAATATACTACAAATCTCTATTTTTTAATAATTTGTAAGAAAAATGTATAAATACGAAAGTCCAAATTAAAACAATAAAAACAGCAAAATAATCAACGCTAAAATCAGCATCGGTTTCAATTCCCATTTGTGTGCCAATATTTTTGACAACAGATAATCTTGGGCCTGGATTGACAATTAAATTAGACATAGCTTCCAACGGGAAAAATTGCATTATTTTTTGATTAGTGTTGCTGTCGGGAAAAACTTTGAATGCCAAAATAGCTTTAACAATACCTTCAAGAATGTTCCAAACCAAAAGGAAACCCAATGCAAAAGCAGAACGTTTTACTAAGATTCCTAAAAATAAACAGAAAGAAAAGAAACCTGTCAGTTTTACAAAAAAGGCCAAAAGGTAATCTAAGTCACTAAAGATAATCCCGAACTCTGTGTAAGAAGAAAAGCATAATCCTAGAATTAAGCTCATTACAAAAACAAAAACAGTAGACGCAAAGGCAAATAAAACGACAGTTAAGAATTTCGATAGAATAAATTCTTTTTTACTAAGACCATCAATTAAGTTTTGTTTTAAAGTTCCATAGCTATATTCATTTGCCATCATTGAAACAATAACGATTGCTAAAAAGAATTTCATCCAAGCGGCAACATAAGTATTAAAATGCCAGATAAAAGGAAAATTAAAAATTCCCATTTCTGCCAAATGAAATTTGAAAGGTCCTATGTCGAATTTTATAGCTGCAATTAAGGCTATAAAAGAAAGTAAAATGAAATAAGTTAGAGTTAATATTTTACTGGCTTTGTTCATCCAGATTTTTTGCAATTCTATAGAAAGAAGTCTTTTCATGGTTTAGTTTTTTTGAGCGATAGCGTTTTTGGTTAATTCTAAAAATTGTGCTTCCAAACTGTTTTTACGTTTTACTAAATGACTTAATACAATATTTTTAGAAAATAAAAACTGATTTAACTCTGAAGCTGATAAATCTGATTTTAAGTAAACCAGAACTTTTCCGTCTTCTTCAGAAACTCTATCTACAGCAGGATGCTCAATTAAAGAAGATTTTAAAAGTAGATTATCATTTGACTGAACTTCAAAGAAACCTTCGTTTGAAGACATTCCGTCAACAGAACCAGAATATAAAACTTCACCTTTTCTTAAAACAATTACTTGAGAACACACTTTTTCTACTTCGTCCAATAAATGTGAAGCCAATAAAATAGTAGTTCCTTGTGAGGCAATTTTTTTAATGATATCTCGAATCTGATGAATTCCCTGCGGATCTAATCCGTTGGTGGGTTCATCTAAAATTAAAATTTCCGGATCATTTAAAAGTGCCGACGCAATAGCCAGACGCTGTTTCATTCCTAAAGAAAAAGTGCTGAATTTGCTGTCTTTTCTCTCGCTCAAACCAACTAATTCCAGTTTTTCATTGACTTTAGAATAGTTGATGTTTTTGATTTTGCAGACCAATTTTAAGTTTTGCTCTGCCGTCATGTACGGATAGAAATTGGGTCTTTCTATTATGGCACCGACTTTTTTCAAGGCGTCATGAGTTTCAACATTGCCATCAAACCAGCGATAATTGCCAGAAGATTTATTGACAACATTCAATACAATTCCTAAAGTAGTCGATTTTCCGCTGCCGTTTGGCCCTAGAATGCCATAAACACGACCTTTTTGTATTTGAAAAGATACATTTTTTAGAGCCTGAATACGGCCGTATCTCTTACTTAAATTCTCAATGGTTAATATGGTTTCCAAATTTTTCTGGTTTTAGTTTTTAGTATGACGAGCCAAGTTGATTTTTGTTACTTTAAATTCTAACTTTAAATCGTATTGACGTAAATTTGTAATAAAGATATTCAAAATGAGCGAGCCTTTAATGGTTTTAAAAAAACCGTCTTTTCCTTTAACACAACCACTTTTAAGTTATTTAGAGCGATACGAGCGTATTTCTAAAGTTTCTGTGTTTTATGATGACTTGCTGCGTTTTTCGGGTTCGATAAATGTTTATGATAAAAATGATACCGACACGCTTTGGATTCGGGTATATTATAGCGAATTTGAACGTAATGAAATTGATTTAAATCTGAAGAAAATATACTCGCTTCTGCATTCTGATGGTAATAGTGAAATTATTCAATATCTAAACGTCGATGCAATTGATTATTGTACGTTCGGAAATTCAAAACCTTTTAGAATTAAGGTCCGAAATATTCTCAACGATAACTATGTCCATTTTTACATCAAAAAAGCAGATGCATCTCGTATTTACGGACTGGAATTGGAGGATATTCTTTCGCCAGATAAAATTAACTTTTTGGTTTATAAAGATACTTTGATCGAAGAGCATATTATCGGAATTCCTGGTGATGTTTTTATGGATACGCTGCTAGACAAATGTAGTGAAATGGAAAAAGCACAGATTGCCAAAGAGTTTGTCAAATTTAACGAACGCTGTATGATTCGTCTTTTGGGAGATATGAGGGCATATAATTATGTAATTGTCCCGATTCACGATTTTGATCAGGTAGTCTATAAAATTCGTCCAATCGATTTTGACCAGCAATGTTACGAAGGAAATTTTAAAGTGTATCGCCCGCAGTTTTTCAAGGAAAATTTTCCGATGATTCAATTGATCAAGGAGAAATTAGAGGAACGTTCAATCATTCAATATAAGGATGAAGAAAGAGCAATTTTGGCAAAACGTATTCATTCAGCCGAAACGAGAATAAAAAAATTGCTGAATATTATGTGCCATGATACCATCTCAACGCAGGAGCATTTATTGCAATTAAAAATGGAATTGTACCGTTATACAAACGATATGAAATTTAAAAATGCAAAATCAATGGGACATATTATGCACGCTGCATTTGAATTTATTACCCGTAATTTTAAAAACACTAACTTAGTTTAAATCATTTCATCATATAAATTATATAAGATCAATTAAGCCAATCTTTTTAAATTATATGGTTTTAAAAAATAATTTTATGAAAAAATCTTTTTTGGTTATCTGTTCAATAGTTTTATTAGCTTGCCAGAAACAATCTGGTTCTGATTTAAAAGAACTTTATTCGCTTCCGAAAAAATTAAAAGAAGTTTCTGGAATCGCTTATTTTCCTGAAACCAAAACCCTTTATACATTGGAAGACAGCGGAAATAAAAATGCTATTTATGCTATCGATTCTAAAGGGGAATTAGCCAAAACCATTACGATTTCAAACGCTACAAATGTAGATTGGGAAGATATTACAAGAGATAAAACGGGAAATATCTACATTGGCGATTTTGGAAATAATGATAATGAAAGAAGAGATTTGTGCATTTATAAGCTTCCAAAAAATGAATTGAATCATGATGTAGCTAAAGCTGAATATAAAATTTCATTTTCATACCCAGAGCAAAAGGAATTTCCGCCAAAGAAAAAAGAAATGTTTTACGATGTTGAAGGTTTCTTTGAGCAAGGTGGCTATTTCTATCTTTTTACCAAAAATAGAAGCAAAGGTTTTGACGGAACAGCTTTTATATACAAAATCAGAAATGCTGCAGGAACTCAGAAAGCAGTTAAAATGGGGGAATTTAAAACTTGCAACAATTACAATCATTGTGTCCTGACAAGTGCGACAATAAGTCCAGACGGAAAAAAAGTAGCTTTATTAAGTCATGATAAAGTGCTTTTGTTTAAAAACTTTAAAGGAGATTTATTCCATAAAGGAACTCAAACAGAATTAAACTTAAATCATTTCTCACAAAAAGAAGCCATCGTTTTTAAAGACAACAACACTTTGCTTATCGCTGACGAAAAAACAAACAAAATAGGAGGTGAGGTTTATGAATTTAGACTCTAAGATTCTAAGTTGCTAAGATACTAAGTTTTAAAGCAAAAAAGTTAGCCACGAATTCACGAATTAAACTAAATCATTCGTGAATTCGTGGCTATTTTTTTAAACTCAGGGCTAAAAAAAACTTAGAACCTTAGCATCTCAGAATCTCAGCTTCTTTTTTTAAAAACTATATGCTGCCCCAAAAATCAATCTTCCAATTTCGTCTGGAGATTTGAAATAAGAGATTCTTGCTGTAATAACATTTATCGCATTCAGCCAAAGTCCGCCGCCGTAATCTTGGTGCCACTTTTTAGAATTTTCGCCATCAAGCCAAACTCTTCCATAGTCGAAACCTCCTAAAATTCCGTACGTAAAAGGCACAATCGTTTTGCGGATTTTTCCTATGCTCAAACGTAAATCAGAGCTTTGGGAGAAGTAAGAATTTCCTAAGAAACGCTCATTTCTAAAACCTCGTAAATCAGTATCGCCTCCCAGAGAAGCACCTTGATAGAATTCGTAATTATTGTTGAAAATGGCCTTTCCTTTAAGATAAGTAGCTAATATCAATTTTCCGTTGTGATCAATTTTATGGGTAAATCCTAAAACGCTTTCAAGCGTAGGGAAATTCTTTTTTGTGTCGTCAAGATTTGTCGTCCATGTTCCTGCGATCATAAAATACATTCCTAATGTAGGTTTCGCGGCAAAATCTGAATTTTTAAAGAGATATTTTACTTTTAAACTTCCGTAATTCTGACTGTCAAATACATTTGGATTTACAATACCCGGAATGTTGATGTATCTATTTTCTGTATCTTCAACCGTCATTCTTTGGAAAATGGGTTGAATGCTAAATTCGCTTCCATATCTTCCAACATGACGAATAGCGCCCGAAGCATTAAATTTTCTAATGCGCACACGATTGTAATCCATTCCTAAATCATCGTCGTATTGCGATTCATTTCCATAACCGAAATAGTTCATGGCAAAATTTGGAGTTGTATACAATGATTCTACATCAATAACCCATTTTCCCAATAAACCAGGGAAGTGTGCGGCATAATTAAACTCTAAACCGCCAGTTGCAAAATAGTAGAAGGCATTAAAAATATGTCTTTGCGTGTACGGATTTTGTTTAAAATTGTTAACCGTATAATTGACATTAACTCCTACTTTTACACCATCATCTGGATTATAGCCAATGTTTGGAAGACCAGATACTACATTATATTTTGGCCTTTCGTAATTGTAAGCATTAACTTCGTAATCGTCTGTAAGCTGAGTTTGCGTTTTAGAATCAAGATTGTATGTGTTTTCTTTAGATTTGAAATCGTAAACAATAACCTTTCTTCCGTTTTCAATATTATAAGTATCGTTGTTCTGACCACCAATCAGACGAATTTTAATGCTAGATTTTTCGGTTCCTTTTACTTCAAAAACATCATTATCGTCTAGTCCGTAAATCCAAAGATTTTTGGTCTTAGCATCAGTTACGTTTTTGGTGTAAAGCAATTCATCTCCTTCTTTTTTAATTCTGAAAACCTGAATTTCAATACCTTTCTTTACATTATGATTTAAAACAAACTTGTCTTTTTTATCTGTTCCCGCAATCATAACGGTTTTATCTAACACTTCAGAATACTCGCGAGCATATTTCTGAAGATCTTTTTTTCTGCTTTTTAGTTTTGCTTTGATTTCATCAACCGTTTCGTCTTGAACTTCTTTTGGCATGTTTTTGAAAGCCACATCGATATCTGCATCTGTTAAGTTTTCCTGAATGTATTTGGCTTGTTCAACCCATTCTTTTTCTCCAGCAGTTTTTAGAAATGCCAAATCCATAGGATATGGTTCTCTTCCAAGCCATTTTACATTGATTCTATCACCTTTAAAAGTTCGCATATGACGAAGAGGAGGCATATTCATTATAAGTGAAAGTAAGGCGCCATCGTATTTTACAAATGCTTGATCACGATCTCTTGGAATTGGTCTGTATATCACTTTACCATCTTCTTTATATTCAGCCCAACGCCATTGATCGCTATGCCTGTCCCAATCGCCTAAAAGAATATCAAACAAACGCGCTTTGATATATTCTTTTTCATCAACAGTATATTTTTCATCTTTATGAAGGTTCAGCATCATATCATCAGTTCCGATGATGTTACTTGGTTTTCCAAAATTTTTGCCATCAAGATGATTGTCAGCAGGTCTTTCTTCAACCATATATAATTGGTCTCCAAAACTCGCATTAAACTCGCCTAGACCATTTTGCTTCGGAATATAGTACAGGATTGGATTCGTATGCCTCAATCCAATTTGATCAGACATGCTTCCAATAGCGAAAGAAGAATAAGGGTGAGAAGTAGTGTAAAAATCAAACAAAAAATCTTCGGCGTATGTTTTTTCAAATTCATTTACCACATATTGATCTTTAAAAGCCACTGATTGCAAGAATACAGTCGCACTTTTTTTCATAGCACGCATGATATATTCACGCCCTTGAGGATCAGACATTCTTAATGAAACGGATTGATGTCCCCCGCCTTCGCGAATGGGTTTTAGGCCTCCTTTTAAAGTGTCAATTGTAGCAATTCTCGCTTCAATCGGTAGACTGTAATATTTTCTATAATGCTGGCCGAATAAAAATCTGTGAAATGCACTTTTTTGAGTCATTTTTGGAGAATAAATCGAAGTGGTCACAGTTTCAGGAAATTTGTTGGGAATATCAGAAGCCCAGTTAATTTCTTTGGCTTTTATAATCTCTCGCTCAAAAAGCAACTTTTCTTTGCCATTTTCATTTCCATAAAAAGAAACTTTTGCGTCTCCGCTTTTAAACATAGTTAATGTTGCATAACCATTTCCGCCATATGAAAAATCATAAGGATTGATCGCTCGTGCGGCTTCCGATTTTGAGCCTGCTCCGCTGATAATCTGCTGGATATTTTCTTTACTGATATATTGCAGATTATGATCGTGACCAGAAACTACAATCACATTTTTCTGCTTTTGCAAAAGGGTTTTAATTCTTTTAGTATAAATCGTATATTGTTTGTTCTGGATATCTTGCGGATTTACACCAGAAGTTTTTCGTAATAAATTGATAAACGAACCAATTATCGGAAGCGGAATTTTTTGCTCTAAAGGAAATAATTGTTTTTCTAATGAAAATTGCCCGCCGTGTGTTCCGTTGCTTAGTAAGGGATGATGAATAGCCAAAACAACGGTTTTCTCTTGATTTTTGTTTAAAAGGCCTTCGAGTTCTTCAAAAAAAGCTTCTCTGGTTTTAATTTCGCAATTATCATTGATTGTTGGATGATCGTTCCAGTCTTCAAGAAACCATTCACTATCAACAGCTATCAAAGTAGTCGTGCTATCTATTTTTACGTTTTCAATAGGGCAGGATTTCCTTGGAAGAAAACCTTTTTTATCATTTAAATATTTCGTAACAAAATCAGCTTGACGTTCTAGCCCTTTGATACCGCTGTACCAATCATGATTTCCAGGAATTACGATTGTTTTTCCTTTAAAACCTTCAGTTAATTTTAATTGGTTAGTTAATTTAGTTTCTGCTAAAGCCTTATCCTCAGGATGCTTATCGCCCGGAAATCCTTTCGGATAAATGTTGTCGCCTAAGAAAAGAAGCGTTGACTTCTTACTTGCTTTCTTAAGTTTTTTATGCAGAAGTTCAAGCGTTTGCTGCGCCTGTTCTTCGTCGGCATTTCCAGCATCTCCAACAAGGAAAAAAGTATGTGCAATTTTTATGGTGTCTGTTGCGTTTTCTGTTTCGTTGGCACTAACATTTTTTCCGTATTGCGGTTTGCGAGTGGCGCAGGCGTAAACAATGAATAGGGCAATAATTGCTAATGAATAGTTTTTAATCTTAGCAATAAAATGATTATCCAAAAACAATTTCATAATTTAGTGGTATAAAAATATTCTTTATGAATCTAATAGAACAATCCGAAGATTTCGTGAGTAATTTACTCAAAGATAAACTTTCTAATTTATATTCTTACCATAATTTTAATCATACTTTTACAGTTGTTACTGCAGTCAAAGAACTTTGCAAAAAAGAAGATGTAAGCGGTGAGGATAAGGAAGCACTTTTGGTTGCTGCATGGTTTCATGATACGGGATATATTGAAGGGTATGAAAATCATGAAAAAACAAGTACAAAAATTGCTGCTGAGTTTTTACGAGAAAAAGGAAAATCGGAAGAATTTATCGCGCTTGTTTCGAGTTTGATTCTAGCTACGGTTAAAGAATATGAGCCTAGAACACACTTAGAAAAGATTATCAGAGATGCAGATTATGCCCATTTAATGGGAGCTGAATATGCGACAACTTGCGAATTACTGCGTTTGGAATTAAAAAATGCAGGTATAGTGAGTTTTTCTAATGAGGAATGGACAAGAGAAAACCTGAATTTTTTATTGAATAAACACAGATTCTACACAGATTACGCCTTGAGAAAATGGCAGCCTCTGAAAGAAAAAAATCTTTTATTAATTCAGAAAAAAATCAATAAACAGGAATTGAAAGCCGCCGCAGCACTCGAAGAAGAAAATAAAAAAAGAGAGAAAGCTGAAAAAGCCGATAAACCAGATCGTGGGATTGATACTTTATTTCGTGTCACTCTTGGAAATCATACGCGTTTAAGCGGTATTGCAGATAGCAAAGCCAATATTTTATTGTCTGTAAATGCCATTATTATTTCGATAGCTTTGTCTTCTATTATTCCAAAATTGGATAGTCCGAAAAATGCGCATTTGGTCGTGCCAACGTTTATTATGCTGATGTCGAGTGTAATTACAATTATTTTTGCGATTCTTTCTACACGCCCGAAAGTAACATCTGGATTTTTTACTCGAGATGATGTAGAAGCTAAAAAAGTGAATTTGATGTTTTTTGGAAATTTCTACAAAATGCCGCTCGAAGATTATGATTGGGCAATGAACGAAATGATGAAAGACCGTGATTATTTATACTCAACCATGATTAAAGATTTGTATTATTTGGGATTGGTTTTACAGCGAAAATATAATTTACTCCGAATTGCCTACAATTTTTTTATGTTTGGAATTATCATAACGGTAATTGCGTTTGTGATTGCTTTTAAGTCTATTTAAATTAAAATTTTAAACACATAGAAACATAGATCTTTTTGTGTAAAAAAGAATAGAGAAAGAAACTTGTTTCTCACACATAGCTCAAAATTCAGAAAGCTTTGTCAAAGTTTAGACTTTGACAAAGCTTTTTTCAATATTAGGTGCGACTATGTTTTTTTCAAAAAAATGAAATGCCTTTTATCGGTTTTCAAAATCTATGTTTTTAAAAACAAAAAAAGCTCAACTATTTAGTTGAGCTCATCTAATAAATCCTGATAGGTTATTTTTTTAATTCCTGGATTCGAATTATTGTTGATTACTTTCACGCGAATCGCTCTCAAACCAGAAACTCCTTGAAGATCTTCAACTTCAAATTGTTCAATAGAAGGCTCCAGAATTTTTTTGTGTTGCAAGTATTTAATGTATTTTAAATATTCTGCTTCTTCACTATTTTGAGAGTAAACAATTGTAATTTTCTCTTTTTCAGTAATTCTTTCGTTTGTGCCTTTAATATGAGATTTGTCAATTCGTTTTTTAACCACTTCATATCTTGCATTGTAAGTTCCATCTACATCAAAACGTTTTTCATCCATTCTGAAACGTATAGAAAGCGCAGAACTAAAAACCAGAATCAGTGACGTGACATCCAATTCATATGGTAAAGATTCTTTAAGATCATGGTGTTCCAGTTCCATTTCGCATAAAGTCTGCAATTGCCATAAACGAAGATTATGCAGATACATAATATCGAATGGTTTTGTTGGCGAAATTGAAGCTCCAATATATAAATTGTGCTCAACACCATCTGTTTTAAAACGTTCATAATAATGCGGATAAATCTGCTGGGCTTCAACTTGTTTTCTGTCTAAAACCGTTGCTAATCTTTTATTGATAATCGACATGGCATTGTCAAACTTCTTTCTTTCCTGATAAAACATGCCGGTTTTTTCATCCAGTTTTTCAAAATACAATTCTTCAAGCTTTTTACTTTTTGGATTGCTTTTAGTGTTTTTTAATATCGGATGAATTTCTTCTTCAATATAACGCTGTACATGCTGTTCGGTGTCTGCTTTTAAAGGAAAATCCAATTCGCTTCTAAGCGATTCCAATTCAAATTTTCTTTGTTCCAACAGAACAAGATTTGAATTAGAGTCTTGATTATCAAAAATCTCTAACAGAGCTGTAAGTTGACTTTTTAAATCAATTTTAACCGTTTCGTTTCGGTGTTCAGACGAACCTTTTATATCTATTTGACCATACAGCGGATATACATTCTTAAAAACAATTTCTTTAAAAATATAATCTTTAGTATGATTCATATTCTGAAAGTAATTTTGCGATTCTCTCTTAAACTTCCAGTATACGCTCGGGTGAATGGTAGTATATTCGCGCTGAATAATCGCTTCAATCTGATGTTGCATATCGGTATTATAGCGATCAATCGTATCAGTTAAATACGGCAGAACCAAATCGAGTTTTGTAGCATTTACACTGTTCAGATCTCTTGGATTTTCTGAAACCAGTTCCACAACGCCCAATAAATGTCCACTTTTAATGACAGGAGCAAAAATACAGCTTTGAATGCCTTGTGACAGTAAATGTTCGCCGAGTCTTTTGTTTGTAGATTCTTTGGTAAACTTGCTGACGTTAGAAATTACAAAAGGCTCTTGATTGTCTAATAGATTTTCGAAAGAACATCCAAAAAAAGCATTTTTGCAATCCACTTCCTGATCGTCAGAAAGAAGAAAGCTTTTCATCTGATTTTCGTATTTTGCCGGTCTGATAAATTTCTCTTCCTCGGAATTATAAATAATAAATCCGACTTTCAAATTTGGAAGATTAAAAATGGATTGAAAAATATTAGAAACTTCCTCGTCAGTCGTAACTGTTTTAGGGCCAGGTTTCAATAAATTGCTTTTTAGAATAGAAATAGCACTTTCTGTGGTAGCATCAAATAATGAAACAATTCCAAAACCTCTTAAAATCCAACTTCCTTTTGGAAATTTAGATTTCCATAAATTGATGTCGTTATAGTTGTCTAATAATTGATCGATATCTTCTTGAGTTAGCGGAACAGCGTTTTCAGTCGGTGTAATTTCCATGAAATCAGCATTGTATAAAATACGATAATGTTTTTCAATTCCATTTTCGTTCGGAATGTCATAGAAAAAGGGCTGATTGAAATCAACGTGCTGTTTGTAATAATTGCTTAGAATTAAACAGCAGTTATTAATATAGAATTGATGTTCGCTAAAATCACGAATTTCCATATAAAATTCATCTCCGGCATTTTTCAAGATTTTCTTAAAACGCTCCGTATAATTAAATGAGATGTTCTGGAATGGAATCGTAACCGCTTTTATTTCATTGTGCGTCAATGCAGTTGGAAATAAATCGGCTAAGATATTCTTAATTAAAGCTTCATTGTTTTTGATAACCGAATAATCCTGGATTCCAGTCCTAAGTTCCGGAATTAATTCAATTTGTTCTAAAATTGCTTTGGCATAGTTTGATCTGTAATCAACATCTGACCGAGCAATTTCTTCAAAAGATTCAATAAGCTTATGAAATGAAATTATAGTGGTAAAAGGACTTTCTTTAAAAAATTGAATATCCATCTGAGTTATTTTTTAATGCAAAATTAAGCATAAATTAAGAATGTACGACATTTTGTAATTTCTTTCGCTATAGTTAAATAGCTGATTGCCTTTAAAATAAACGCGTCACGAAAGCCAGTTTTAGTTTTAACAAAAAATTAACAAACACAATAACGGAACGATCGTTCCGTTATTGTATCTTTGTATCATAATAATTAAATAATCAATAACTTAAAAACAAATAACAATGAAAAATTTAGAAAACAAAGTTGCGATAGTAACAGGCGGTAACAGTGGAATTGGATATGCAGCAGCGGCTGATTTAGTGGCAAAAGGTGCAAAAGTAATTGTAACAGGAAGAAACAGAGAAGCTTTAGCGAAAGCGGAAAAGGAACTAAACGTTACAGGGATCGTGGCTGACCAATCTGATTTGAAATCAATTGACGGTTTAGTTGAAGAAGTAAAAACAAAATTCGGAAAAGTAGATATTTTATTTTTAAATGCGGGAATTGCAGCTTTTGCACCAGTAGATTCAGCTTCAGAAGACCATTATGACAGTATTATGAATGTGAATGTAAAAGGAGTTTATTTTACAGTTCAAAAAGTGCTTCCAATTTTGAATGACGGAGGTTCAATTATCTTTAATACTTCTGTAAATGCTCATGTCGGAATGCCAAATTCTAGCGTTTATGCAGCGAGTAAAGCAGCAGTATTATCTTTAAATAAAGTTTTTGCTGTAGAATTGGCTTCAAGAAAAATTAGAGTAAATGCGGTTTCTCCTGGTCCAATTGAAACACCTTTATATGGAAAAGTTGGATTAGAAAAAGAAGAAGTTGAAGGTTTAGGATCTGCTTTAGGAGAAAAGATTTTATTGAAACGTTTTGGACAATCTGCTGAAGTTGCAAAAACAGTTAGTTTCTTAGCCTCAGACGATGCTTCATTTATTACAGGATCAGAAATTGTGGTTGACGGTGGGCTTATTGTAAATACAGTGCTATAATTTTTTAACTAATTCAGGAACGATTGTTCCGTATTTTTGTATCTTTGTGAAGAATTTAATTTGAATATCATGGCTAGAACGAAAGAATTTAATGAAGATCAGGCTTTAGATAAAGCAATTGAGATTTTTTGGCACAAAGGTTACAACGGAACTTCTGCGCAGGATTTGGTAAATCATTTAGGATTAAGCCGTTCTAGTTTGTATGATACTTTTGGAGATAAGCAAAAGCTTTTTGTAAAGTCATTAAAACGATATCAAAAGCAAAATTTAGATAGTCTTAATGAGCTTTTTGAAAATGCTGAAAATATAAAAACGGCATTAACAGAAATTTTCAAGCAAGCGGTTATAGAAAGTCTTCAAGATCGAATTACAAAAGGCTGTTTTATGGTGAATTCTGCAGTTGAATTGGCAATGCATGATCCAGAGATCGCAAAAATTGTTCACGATAATCAGAAAGTAGTAGAAGATGTTTTTTGCAATGCTGTAAGAAAAGGACAGAAATTAGGCCAGATTTCAGAGAAACAAGATGCAAGATCACTTGCAAGATTTATTTTCAATAATTATTCTGGAATTAGAGTTTTGGCTCGAGCCGGAGAAAAAGACAAACAAGTTTACGATGATATTTTAAAAGCGATATTTTCTTTATTTTAGAATATAAAATCTATCAAATAAAAAACGGCGGTTACATTTGTAATCGCCGTTTTTTGTATTAAATAAGTAAGTAATAGAAAATGAAAACTTCTTAGCTTTTTTCTTCTTTGTTGAAGTAAACTAAGTAGTAATACATTTGTTTTTCTTCATCCCAGCCTTTTTCAACAAATTTCTCTGCACTTTCAGGATTAATGAAATCCATTTTAATTTGAATATGAGTATCCAGATTAATTACGTTTTTAATCGATTTTCTAGCGTCAGAAACTGCTGCGTTGGCAATAGGGAATGAGGTTACATCTTCGATGCTGTATTTTTCTCCTTTATCAACTTTATAGTTTTTAAATTCAGGAATCAAATCAGGATTGTCTAGTACTTCATTCAAGAAATTCTGCTCCTCAAACTGATCGTTTTTAGCGAAATAATTCACAGATCGGTTCATAAACATTACTTCCTCTTTCTTGTCTTCTGCTGGCAATACCACGTCTTTTGCGAAGTTTTGACAGAATTTTAAATATTTTTTAGTGATGAAATTTTCATCTTCAAAAGCATCTACAGATAAAAAGTGTTCTAACCAGTAACGCGCATCATAACGGTTGCTGTCTACAGTCAGGATTTTGTATCCTTCTTCTTTTTTGTAATTGAAAATCAAACATCCTTTATCCAATTTACTCAAGTTAATTCCTTGCTGTAAAATCATTTCAAGGTTGCTTCCTTTTTCTTCAAACTGTAAAAAGTCTGCCTGTAACTCACTTTTAAAAATACCAATTGCATCAACTACATTATTATCAATGCTTAAGTTGGTCAAATATGTTACATAAACCTCTCCGTTCTTAATATGCGGGTGATTGGATTGCTCAAATAAATGCTTTGTGATGTTTTTAGAAACCTCATGAACATTTGAAGGGTTAGCAAAAATCTCAGTTGCATATTTAAACATGTCGTTGTAGTCCAAGTCCACTTCGTGTGCAAACTGATAATAGTTTTCTTCTTTTTCTCTAAAAGGCTTAAAAAAGAATTCTTTTATCAGCGGCACAATTTCGTCATTTAAATTAAACGGCTGCTCTGATAAAAAAATCGCTTCGTTACGGCTTTTGTTTCCTACGCGGTGTATTGACAGCGTGTCGATGTGGGTGTTGAATAAGTTGATCATTTATTTTAGGTTTGGAGTGACAGAGTGACAAAGAGACAAAGTTTTATCTACAATCTTTTAATTTTTTTATAAAAGCGCTTAACATTCGTTCTAATTCCCTGCTTTCACCATTTATTTTACTGAATTGGTACTCGGTTATATATTTTAAATTGAATGAAATTTCAAGTTGAGTCTGCATTTCAAATAAAGAAGAAATAGAAATATTTAAAAACCTTAGTAATTCTGTATTCCCATTTCTGCCATATCCTTCGGCAATATTGCTTGGTATTGATATTGAACTTCTTCGAATTTGTGAAGATAATCCATAAATTTCTTCTTTTGGAAATGAGTTTGTTATTTGGTAAATCTCAGTCACCAAATTCATGGATTTTTGCCAGATCAAAAGATCGCGAAAAGTTTTCATATTTTACATTTAAAAATTCAAATGTAAAGTTAAGCAAAAACTTACAAATTCATATTTGACTGTTAAAGGGAAACCTTTGTTACTATGTCACTTTGTATCTTTGTCACTCAAGAACTAATTCCAATTCTCCTCAAATCCATAATCTTCGAAGCTGTCATCGCCTTCGAACATGTCAAGATCGTCTTCGTCTAGATCGTCTTCAAATTCTCCGTAGATATCATTGTGCATGTCATCGGCTTCGAAGTTTTTTTCAAGAGCTTCGTCTGGCATTTCACCGTGAGAGAATAAAGTTTCTGGGTAAGTTGCTCCAACAGCTTCATCTTCGATAGCAGCCAATTCAACTAAGAAAGTCCACATGCTGATAAAATCATAAACGTAGATAATCTTTGTATTTTCTTTGTCTAAAATACTAGATAACGGATAATCGTTCATGGTTCTTATTTCGCCAGGAACATCTCCTGTATCAAAAAGCGGAATTTCATCTTCTTGATTCCATGTATCATCACAAGTATAAAATGAAGCCACTTCTGATCCGTCAAAGCCAAAAGCATTGAAGATTGCATTGTGTAAATCCTCAAGAGTATCATCTTCAAGAATTGCAATGTCTCTAAAAATATCTTCTTCGGCGTCTAGAATAACTCTAAATTTATAAACCATAATCTTTGTTTTTATTGAGAGGTCAAAGGTAAAATATAAAAAACGAAATTCGAATCTCGAATTGCGATTTGTTGAAAAGATTTTAGAAAGTTGATTTTAAATTAGTTTGTCTGGCTGAGGGGAATCGAAGCCTTTTTCCAATAGGAGTGCCCTTCGACTCCGCTCAGGGAGACAAACGAGACTCGAAAACTTTTACTTTCTCGCCAATCTTTTTCTAATTTTATGATAATGTTTGTGATAAGTACTATGACTCGGATAACTTCTGCTTGGAGTAATATTATTAAAAATCAAAGCGATTACAAATAAAATTAAAACACCAACTAGAACTGGCGAAATCACATACATATAGCCTAAACCTTTTATTTGTGCTGAACCTGTAACTGCAATTAGAGCTGTTGCACCTCCAGGCGGATGTAATGTTTTTGTAATCTGCATGAAAATAATGGAAAGCGATACCGCGAGAGGAGCAGTTATCCAGACAATATCTGGCACTAGTTTGTTTACAGTGACACCAATAAAAGCTGAAATAAGATGTCCTCCAATTAAATTTCGTGGTTGTGAAAACGGACTTTGTATGATTCCGTAAATCAAAACACTAGATGCACCAAAAGAGCCAATTAAATAAACTACATCACTGCCTGTAAATTGTGAAGATTCAAGATAGGCTAAAATCCCGATTCCGACAAACGAACCTAAAAACGACCAAAAGTGTTCTTTATAATCAATTAAAGTTTCCTTATAAAGAATGTAACGTGTTTTGCGATAGCTTCTTTTTATTTTTTCTGTTGGCATTATTGTGGTATTATATTTTACTCGTTATGCTTTTAAATATACTTTGATGTATGTTTTTTATCTTCAGATTATACTAGTCTGAAATTATTTAACTAAGCTTGGAGAATAACTGTAAACGGTGTACGGATAAATTGTTTTAGCTGTATATTTTGAAATCAAACAAACGGCCAGAATTGGGAAAAACAAAGTATAATCGTTTGTTAAACCGCAAACTAAGAAAATCGCTGTGAAAGGCGCATGAATACTGGCACTCAAAACAGCAGCCATTCCGATAATCATAAAGTTAATGGGAATCACATTTACATGGAAAAAGCTATTTAAAATAGAAGCCAGTAACAAACCTAAAAATGCTCCGATAAATAAACTTGGTGCAAAAACACCACCGTCACCGCCAGAAGCCAATGTGATTGAAGTAACTATGGGTTTTAAAATTAAAATCCCAATAAAAGTCAAAGCTAAAGTTATAGTCAGTTGCGCTTGATGTGCATTTCCAAAAATTCCTTTAATGGCGTGATAACCTTCTCCATATAATTGCGGAAAAAAGAATAATGAAATACTTAATACTGCAGAACCAATAATGATTTTATAATAATGCTTATCGATTTTTCCAAATTGTGATTTGAAGAATAAAACGCAGCGTGTTAGGTAAACCGAATTCATTCCCGCCAAAATTCCTAAAAGAATGAAATACGGAATTGCTTTTAAATGCCATGTTGTAATGGAAACCGCAAATAAAGGCTCTTCTTTTAAAATTGTCAATAAACCAAAAGCAATTGAAACAGCGATTAAATTCGAAATTACAAATGCTCGTGTTACTTTTCTGGAAATTACTTCGAAAGCAAATAAAACGCCCGCAATCGGACTGCTGAAAAGTGCTGTAACTCCGGCTGCAACTCCTGCACAAATTAATTCTGTTTTGTATTGACGGAAAACATTTTCTTTTTCGTGTGCAACAGAACCAATAGTTGCCGTAGCAACAACTGTAGAAACTTCGATTCCTGTTGAACCGCCAAAAATAACGGTTAATAATCCGTTTATGAAATGTGATGGAATTTTATAAGATGGGAGATTTTTAGATTTTGATGCCGTGCTTTCAAAAACTTCCTTGATTCCTTTATTTTCTTTTTTCTTGAAAAGGTATTGCCTTAAGAAATAAATTACCGACAGACCGAAAACTGGAAATACGATATAAAATATGGGATGAACTGATACTTCGTGAAAGAAAATCTCTTCGTAATATTCAGTTATTTTTTTGAGCGAAATTCCGAGAAAAGCAGAAAGGAAGCCAATTAAGATAGAAACAATAACTAATTTTCGGAGTTTGATTAATTGATGATTTTTTTTGATTTGCGCCGTTTTGTTCATCAGAAGTAAATTTGAAATCGCACTTTTTTTGTGCGGGTTACAAAATTAAGCATCAAATTCGGTTTTTTATAGGAAATCTTGAATTTAGTGTGTTAAAATGGGGATTAGTAAGAAAAGCTTTCGTGTTAAGGTTTTGCCACAAAGGCGCTAAGACCCAAAGTTTTTTATTTAAGGCAAAGACTAAACAGGTAGTTTGTCATTTCGACGGAGGAGAAATCTTCACAAGTAACTCCGCAATCAAAATCGCCAATCTTTGTATAGCTTCTCGCGGAGATTTCTCCTTCGTCGAAATGACAAAAAATGCGAAATATCTTTGCGTCTTAGCGCCTTTGTGGCAAAAAACTATCTTTCATAAAACTCAATCGGCAATAAATCAGGATCTGCAATAAAAGTGAAACGTTTTTCTGTGGTTTCATCAATTCTTATCGGTTCTGATTCTATATTTTTTGAAGTTAAAAAAGCAATCGTTTCTTCTAGATTAATTACTTCAAAAGCCAAATGGCGCAAACCAACCGCTTCAGGGCGAGAAGGTCTTTTCGGCGGATTCGGAAAAGAAAATAATTCGACAACATAAGAACCATTCAAAGCCAAATCTAATTTATAAGATTGGCGTTCTTCGCGATAGATTTCTCTAATTACAGTCAGGCCTAAAATCTGGGTATAAAAATATTTCGATTTTTCGTAATCGGAACATAAAATGGCAATATGGTGAACTTTATTAAGGGTAAGCATTATTTTTTGGATTCAGGTTCTTGATTTAATTTTCGAATAACTTTTGCAGGATTTCCAACAGCAAGCGAATTGTCTGGAATATCTTTTGTAACGACAGAGCCAGCACCAATGACACAGCCTTTCCCAATAGTCACACCTGGACAAATAACAGAATTTCCGCCAATCCAACAATCGTCTCCAATTGTAACTGGATACGCATTTTCTAATGTTTTTCTCAATTCAGCGTCAAGCGGATGAGAAGCAGTATAAATCTGAACGTTTGGCGCGATAAACACATTCGACCCAATTGTTACAGGTGCGCAGTCCAAAACCACACAGTTCACATTAAAATAAACATTTTCGCCTGCAAAAATATTGTAACCGTAATCACAGTGAAAAGGAGGTTCAATATAAAAACCAGCTCCTGCGTTTGGAATTAATTCCTTTAAAATCTCTTTTGCTTTTTTGGTAACTCTGTATTCTTTTACATTTAAGCTATGCAAAAGGTTTTTTGCCGCACGACGACCTTTTACCAATTCTGGATCAAAGGCATTATAATATTCGCCAGAGATCATTTTTTCTTTTTCGGTTTTCATATTTTACATTTTCGTCTTGGCAATTTTGTCATGTATTTTTACAGTTTCCTGCAAAGCAGCGGTGCAATACCAAGGCGTTAATTCGGCTTCGAGTAAATTGGCTTTTATTGCCGGATCGGTGGCAACAAGGGCTTTGGCTTCTTCTATCGTTTCGACATTAAAGATATAAATTCCACGATAATTTCGGTCATTTTTCATAAAAGGTCCAGCTACAACCAATTTTCCTTCTTTGGCCAATTTGCCAATATTTTCCATGTGGCCTGCAAAGAGTTTTTGGGTTTCTTCTTTAGAAGCCGTTGTATTGCTTCCAGATTTCAAAAGACAAAAAACATATTTCTTCATTCCGTATTCGTCGGCGTGAAGTGATTTAGCTAAAGCTTCATCGTATTTCACTTCGGTTTCTTGTGAAAAACCGATGGCATTAAAAAATAAAAATGCTAGAATAAAAATTGAGGTCTTCATTTGATCAATTAATTTTAGAATTAGTCTCAATTTTGTCATTTCGACGAAGGAAAAATCTTTACAAGGAACTCCGTAAAGAAAGTCGTCAATCTTTGTCGAGCTACCAACGAAGATTTCTCATTCATCAAAATAACAATACTGTGCGAAAATTTTTTTTATAATTAAAGCAGTTTCTTCAAAATAACAATCTGTCCCAAATGATATACATCATGTTGGATAATTCCGTGAATGTGCTCGTAATAAGTATGACCATTATTCACGTAAATTTTCGCTAAATCTTCATCATCAAAACTTTCAAAAAAAGCATTCCAGGAATCTTGGGATTTTGCAAGCGTTTGAAGCGATTGTTCCCAAGCAGCCTCAGAAGGATCTATAACGGGAACAAAATAATTATGGTCTGGAGTTATGATTGTTTCTCCTTGCATACGCTGTAAAATATTCCTTCTCCATTGAATCAAATGATTTACAATTTCCCAAATTGTATTAAGGTTTGGGTTTATTTTTCTGTAAGCCTGTTCAGCCGTAACGTTTTTTAAAGTATTGTCTAAATTAACTTCAAGCCAAGGATTTCCGTTGTAAATAGACTGATATAAATTTGAAATTCGTTTACTTTCTGACATAAAATAATGATTTTGGTTTTCCTAGCTAAGATACAAATTAGTATTTTACAACTCATCCTCGAAAATCTACAATTGGGTTATTATATATTTTTTAACATGAATTGTTAAAATACATTTGCATCATCAAAAACCAAAGATGACATGAAAACCAGATTATTTTTTACAGTTAGTTTTTTATTTTTTACCGCTTTAATTTTTGCTCAAAATACGATTTCAGGGAAAGTTGTAGATCAAAAAGGAAAACCAGTTGCAGGTGCAAATATTTACATTGACGGAACTTACGATGGAGCAACAAGTTCTGAGACTGGAGATTTTTCTTTTGAAACTACAGAAACAGGAAACAAGTTTCTAGTGGTTAGTTTTTTACTTTTTGAAACTTACAAGCAAGAAATTGATGTTGCCAATTATAAAGATCAAACAGTAAAATTAAGAGAAAATGTTAATGCTCTAGATGCTGTTGTCATTACAGCGGGAACTTTAGAATCTGGAGATAAGGCGAGAGTTTCAGTTTTAAAACCTTTAGATATTGTGACCACAGCAGGTTCTGCTGGAAATATTGTGGCAGCATTGCAGACTTTGCCAGGAACGCAGACGGTTGGCGAAGACGGACGTTTGTTTGTGCGTGGAGGTGAAGCGAGCGAAACTCAAACTTTTGTAGATGGAATTCGTGTAGCGCAGCCTTACGGTGCAACAACTAATAATTTACCGACTAGAAGCCGTTTTTCTCCATTCTTGTTCAGCGGAATTGCATTTTCTACTGGAGGGTATTCTGCAGAATATGGCGAAGCTTTATCAAGTGTTTTACTTCTAAATACACAAGATGAAGAAGATCACGAAAAAACAGATATCGGATTAATGACGGTTGGTTTAAGCTTGGGAAATACGCAAAAATTCAAAAAAAGTTCATTGAGCGTAAATATGATGTACGTGAATTTAGCACCTTATCAAGCGGTTATTCCTCAAAATGTAGATTGGAACAATCCTTATCAGTCACTTGGAGGAGAGACAGTGTATAGATACAATTTCACAAACGGAATATTTAAGCTGTATGCTTCTTTTGATTCTGAAAAATTTGATTTAAATCAGAAAAATGTCAATTTCGAGAATCCGATTCGAACCGATATGAACAACAATAACTTCTATTTGAATTCATCTTACAAAGGAAGTTTTGGAACGGGATGGCAGATTACTTCTGGAGTTAGTTACGGTTACAGCAAAAACAAACTGAAATATGATATTACAGGAGTAAATAGCCAAGAAAATGCAGCGCAACTGAAATTGAAATTTAGCAAGAAATTTTCAAACTATTTTAAATTGTCTTTCGGATCTGATTATTTCATTACAAAATATGACGAAAATGTAGCAGATAATGTCGCTCTTGATGTTACAAATGGTTACGATTCTAACATTTTTGCAGCTTACACTGAAGGCGATATTATGTTTTCTAAAAAATTAGCTTTGAAAGTCGGTTTGAGATATTCAAACAACAGTCTTTTAAACGAAAATAATATTGCGCCAAGAGCTTCATTAGGTTATAAAGCTTCAAAAAGCAGTCAATTCTCTTTTGCTTACGGAGATTATTCTCAAACGCCAGTTGTAGATTATATTAAATTTTCTAAATACCATCAGTTTGAAAGTGAGAAAGCAAGACATTACATTTTAAATTATACGTTTACAAGACCAGGGCAAACATTGAGAGCAGAAGCTTACTACAAAGATTACAGCAATTTGGTGCAGTACGACACGAGAGATATTCAGTACAATTCGGTCTTCAATAATAACGGATCGGGTTATGCAAAAGGATTGGATTTATTTTGGAGAGACAGCAATTTGTATAAAAACTTAGAATATTGGATTTCATATTCGTATATAGATTCGGAAAGACAGTATAAAAACTTTCCAAACATGGCAACTCCAAGTTTTATTGCCAACCATAATTTATCTGTAGTTGCAAAATATTTTATTACAGACTGGAAATCTCAGGCGAGTTTAACAAACAGTTTCAGCTCAGGACGTCCGTACAATGATCCGAACCAGACGCAATTTATGAACGGAAAAACAAAATCATATAATAGTTTAAGTTTTAGCTGGGCGTATTTATTAACAACACAAAAAATCCTTTATTTCTCAGTTTCGAATGTTTTAGGAACTCAAAATATTTTCGGATACGATTACGCCAAAACACCAGACGCAAGCGGAGTATATCAAAGACAAGCCGTAGTGCCAACAGCAGACAGATTCTTCTTCATAGGTTTCTTCTGGACGATTAGCCAGAATAAAAATGAGAATCAGTTGAAAAACTTATAAGTAGCAAAGTGACAAAGTAACAAAGTGACAAAGCTTTTAAAAGAGTTTATGCGAGAAACCTTTGTTACTTTGTCCCTCTGAACCTTTGTCACTTTAAAAAAAACAATTCAGTAACCAAAATCAACAACTCAGTATCATTTAATTTTAAAAGACTAAAAACCAGCATACTTTTGAAGTGTAAATTAAAAGGAACAAAGAAACAAAGTGGCAAAGGTTTAAGGTTCTGAATCTTACATAAGTAAAAAAAAGAAACCTTTGCCACTTTGCCACTTTGTTCCTCTGAACCTTAAAAAAAGAGTTTTAATCATCAACAAAAAAAACTTAGAATCTCAGAACCTTAGTAACTTAGAAACTTTAAAAAAAAAGAAATCATGACCAAAATTATTACAATAACGATCTTATTTATCTGCAGCTTAATGTCTGCTCAAAATGCGAAATTAACTGTGACTGTTTCTGGATTAAAAAACGACACAGGAATGGTTAAAGTAGGATTATACAATTCAGACGGAACATTTCTTAAAACAACTTACAAAAGTCTGGCTTCGGAAATTAAAAACAACAAAGCGGTTGTAACTTTCGATAATCTTCCAGCGGGAGAATATGCAATTTCTACTTATCATGATGAAAATAGCAATGGAAAGCTTGACAGAAACGCAATGGGAATTCCATCTGAAGAGTATGCAGCTTCAAACAACGCAAAAGGATTTATGGGACCTCCGTCATATCAAGATGCTAAATTTAATATCAGCAAAGATTCAAAAGTTGAAATTGTATTCTAAATAGACAAATAACTAATCCATATAAACAAAACCATTAAATAACTTATAAAATGAAAAAAATCATCACTTTAGCAGCACTTTTTATAGTAGTAATAAGTTCAGCTCAAACACAATTTGAGCAAGGAATGAACAAAGCTTTCGGACTTTGGAAAGAAGGAAAAAATGCTGAAGCTTCTGCATTATTTGAAAGAATTGCTGCGGCTGAAAAAAACAGTTACTTGCCAAATTATTATGTAGCTTTAATCAATGCAACAGCTGTTTTTACTGAAAAAGATAAAACAAAAATCGATTTGCTATTGACAAAAGCGCAAGATGCCTTAGATATTGAATTAATAAAAGACCAAGCCAATTCAGAATTGTATGTAATGCAAGCTTTAATTTATACAGGTTATGTTGTGGCAGACCCAATGACAAACGGAATGAAATATTCTGCTAAAGTGATGGAAGCTTACGCGAAAGCTAAAGCATTAGATCCAAATAATCCAAGAGCGGTTTTTGGCGAAGCAGATTATCAAATAGGAGGAGCAAAATGGACAGGCGTTGACACTAAACCTTTATGCGCGCAAGTTGATAAATCTATTGAACTTTTTAATACTTTTAAACCAGCAACACCTTATTCTCCAAAATGGGGATTGGATAGAGCATTAGAAATTCAGAAAACTTGTAAATAATTCACTAGTTTATAAAATATGATGATATTAAAACCTAATTTGTTAAAAGCATGCTTAGTTGGAGGAATAGTATTTTTATTCTCTTTTCTAATTCGGTTTGCTTCTTTAGGAACTGCAGTTTTTACCAAGAATCTTTACATTTATTTCTTGTACTGCATGCTTTACAGTGTGGTTTTGTATATCGTAAACGTTGTTCTTTTTGATTTTTTAGATAGGGTTTTCAGAGAAAATCCATATTCCATAAAGAGAATATTCATTGGTTTTGTAAGTTCATTTTTAGTTTCGATGATTATAATTGGAGTATTGCGTTTGTTTACAAGCGTAATAATCGAGAATAAAACGATTATAGGTTTTCTTGCCAATGAAAGGGCAGAAAATTATATCGAATCTGCAGTAATGACCTTTATTGTGCTTTTGTTTTTTCATGGACTTAATTTTTATAAACTCTATCAGGAAAATAAAGTAACACAACAGAAAATTATTGCTGGAACGGCAAATGCCAAATTCGAAAGCTTAAAAAATCAGATCGATCCGCATTTTCTTTTTAACAGCTTGAATGTTCTTAGTTCTTTAATAGAAGAAAATCCAGATAATGCGCAGCGTTTTACAACCTCTCTTTCTAAAATTTACAGATATGTTTTAGAACAGAAAGACAAAGAATTGGTTTCGGTTGAAGACGAATTGTCATTTGCAAAAACCTATATGAATCTGCTGAAAATGCGTTTCGAGAATAGTTTGTTTTACGAACTGCCAACAGAAAACATTAATCCGGAAGCCAAAGTGGTGCCACTTTCTTTACAGCTTTTATTGGAGAACACCGTAAAGCACAATGTAGTAAGCGAGCAGAAACCACTTCATATTAGAATTTTTATTGATAAAGATTATCTGGCTATTCAGAATGATCTTCAGAAAAAAGAAGTCTTGCAGGATAGACAAGGTGTAGGACTGCAGAATATTGTAAACAGATACGGAATTATAACAGATAGAAAAGTGAAGATTGAGGAAGATGGAAAGAATTTCACCGTTAGAATTCCAATTTTAACCAAACAAATTGCCGTTATGGAAATGAGTGCAGAATATACGGATGAAGCAAAAGCTTATTATAGAGCCAAAAAACGAGTAGAAGAACTAAAAGGATTTTACGGAAATATAATTTCATATTGTTGTGTGATTCCGTTCTTGATTTTTATTAATCTAAAATTTTCGCCAGGATTTCAATGGTTTTGGTTTTCTGCTTTAGGCTGGGGATTTGGAGTTGCCATGCATGCTTTTAAAGTTTTTGGATATAGCTCTGATTGGGAAGAAAGAAAAATTCGTGAGATTTTAGAGAAAGATAACAGACAAAAGACGTGGAAATAATGGAAAAAGATTTCACAGAAGCAGACCGCTATTATGAAGCTCAAAAAAAGGTAAAAGAAATAAGAGGGTTTTACGAACATTTGACTGTTTATGTTTTGTGCAACCCAATAGCAATTGTGGTTAACTTAATGACTTGTCCAGAATACTTATGGTTTATATGGTCTGTTTTGGGTTGGGGGGTCGCAATTATTTTACACGGATTAAAAGTTTTTAGTCTGCCGCCTTTTTTCAATAAGAAATGGGAAGAGAAAAAAATCAGAGAAATTCTAGAAAAAGAAAACCAGCAACGTTTAGAAAAATAATCATGGAAAATTTGAATAACGATCAGGAAGAAGTAATGCTGCAAGAATTAGCCAGTAAAAAAGTAATTCAGCTGAAATCTTTTTACAAGCATTTGTTCTTTTACACCATTGTATTGATAGTTTTTCTTTTAAAGGAATACACCAATCTGCCATTGCAATTTTTTCCGATTAAATACATAAATTGGGTAATTGTAATTATTTGGACCGCTGTAATTGTAGGTTCTGCAATCGATTTGTTTGCTTCTTACAAGATTTTTGGACAAGAATGGGAAGAGCGAAAACTAAGAAGCATTTTAGAAAAAAAGTATAAAAAACAAAAATGGGAATAATTATGGAAAGGAATTTAAGCGACGAGGAAAAATATATCCAAGCCAAAAAGAAAGTTGAAAGCATTAAAGGGTTTTACGGAAATCTTCTAGCATACATTTTAGTAAACGCTATTTTAATCTTTATCAATTTATATACATCGCCTCAATACTTATGGTTTTTCTGGCCATTGTTATGGTGGGGAGTAGGAGTTGTTTTTCACGGACTAAAAGTTTTTGAGGTTTTTCCAGGAATGGGCAAGGAATGGGAAGAAAGAAAAATCAAAGAATTTATGGAGAAGGAAAAACAGAATAAAAACAAGTGGAAATAATTAAAACATAGTTATGGGACGTTTTAGAAGAGAAATGTACGAAGATTACGCAAGACAGCATTTTGGAGAATATACAGACGATGAAAATTATAATGCAGCTTATAGAAGAGTAAAAAGACTTAAAAGGTTTTACTCACATTTGAAAATTTTCCTTATTGTAAATATTATCATCATTGTATCAAGTTTGACTCGCGATAATTTTAACGAAGGAATGGATTTTAGTGGTTTAACAGAATGGCATACTTATTCGACTGCATTTTTCTGGGGAATTGGTCTATTAGCACACGCGTTATCTGTTTTCGGGACTGATTGGTTTTTTGGATCAGATTGGGAAAAAAGAAAAATCCAGAAATACATGGAAAAAGATGCTGCAAATAAAAATAAATGGGAGTAACTTTGAATGTATATTTTGCCTTGTTTGGTGAAAGCAAGCAAATTTAATTTTAACACATAGAAACATAGATTTTTATTGCTTGTGTTTAAGAGTAAAAAAAGCAAGCTTTAACACATAATTCTATGTGTAATATTCTAAGTGAAACGCCTGTAGTAGATTCCTATAAAACTATGTTTCTATGTGTTTAAAATAATTTTATTCAACGGATTAACATTTTTCACTTTTTTACAATATAGTAAATGATTACATTAATTATAGAAGACGAAAAACCAGCTGCAAGACTGTTGCAGAGAAAACTTGAAAAGCTAGACGTAACCGTAGAAACGATGCTTCACTCAGTTGAAGAATCGGTTCAATGGTTTGAAAATAATCCGCATCCCGATTTGATTTTTTTGGATATCCAGTTGTCAGATGGTTTATCGTTTGAAATCTTTGAAAAAATAGACATTAAAAGCGCTATCATTTTTACAACGGCTTATGATGAATATGCATTAAAAGCTTTCAAATTGAACAGCATCGATTATCTCCTAAAGCCAATTGACGAAGATGATTTGGAAACTGCGGTTTCAAAATTCAAATCGCGTCTTCCGAAAGCAGCTACTGAATCTTCAAATCTTCAGCTTGATTTTGAGCAGATTCGCCAAATGTTATCTAATCCTTTTGAGAAAACATATAAAAAGAGATTTACAGTTAAAATAGGACAGCATTTAAAAGTAATTACAACTGAAGAAATTGAATGTTTTTTCAGTGAAAATAAAGGAACGTACATTCATACCTATGACAATCGTGACTATCTGATCGATTCGACTTTGGAGATTTTAGAACAAGAACTAGACAAAAAGGATTTCTTTCGCGTAAGCAGAAAATTTATTGTTCCGCTAAAAGCAATCAAAGAAATTCAAGTGTATACCAATTCACGATTAAAAGTGATTTTGCCAAGTTACAAAGATGATGAGGTAATTGTAAGCCGAGAAAAAGTGCAGGATTTTAAAGCTTGGTTGGGATAAAATTATATTTTTAAAAGTAGAAAATAAGCAGATTTTAATTCAGTAAAACCCCAGCGGGGTGCAAGATTTATAGAATTATAATAAAACAAAATAAAAAGCTCCGGAGGAGCGGCATATATTAAGACTAAAAGAATATGTCGCTCCTCCGGAGCTTTTTATATTGTAAAGATTTATCTTTTTCTATAAATATTTCGCTTCTCTGAAGCTTATAAAAAAAGCTGTCCTTTTGAGACAGCCTTTTTTATGTTTTAATATGTTCCGTTTTATTTGCTCAAACGGTGTAATGTATATGTCATAGCACTTAAAAGGAAAAACGCCATAATTTGGTGAATTAATCCTAAAGCCAAAGGAACACTATATAATAAAGTAAAAACGCCAAGCAAGAACTGAATGAAAACAAAAACCACTAAAGTTTTGATTCCGTTTGCTTGAGTATGCGTAAGCGTATATTTTTTGCTTTTAAAGAAAAGGAAAAGAATAATCGCAACTACAACATAAGCAAAAGTTCTGTGTACAAACTGAACCCCGCTTTTTCCTTCAATTAAATTTTTTATTAAAGAAGACTGTTCAATAAAAACCGATTCGTGAATAAATTCTCCGTCGCTCATTAAAGGCCAGTGATTGTGAATTAATCCTGCGTTTAAACCTGCCACAAATCCGCCGTAAATAATTTGGATTAATAAAGCGACTAAAGCATAACGAGCAATATTTCTTAAAGGTAAAATCTTATTGATATTTCTTTCAGGATAAATTAAATCTAGCGCAACCCAAAGTGTGTATGCGAAAGTAATGAAAGCAAAAGTTAAGTGTAATGAAAGCCTGAAGTGGCTTACATCTGGATTGTCAATTAATCCGCTTCTTACCATAAACCATCCTAAGAATCCTTGGAAAGCTCCCATTGCTAAAAGAACGATGCATTTTTTAATGGTTGGTGTATCTAATTTCTTTTTTGCTAAAAAGTAAACAAACGGCACAAAGAAAACCAAACCAATAATACGTCCGATGAAACGGTGAAACCATTCCCAGAAATAAATGAACTTATAATCGGCTAATTGAAAATCGTTGTGAATATTGATTTTTTGATATTCAGGGAACTTTTTATATTCATCAAAAGCAGCCTGCCATTTGGCTTCTGTTAAAGGCGGAAAGGTGTCGGTTACCAAATGCCAGTCGGTCATAGATAAACCTGAATTGGTCAAACGCGTGATACCGCCCACAACGACCATTAAAAACAATAAAACACAGCCCGATAGTAACCAAATGATTACTGATTTATTCTCTTTTTTCATTTTATTAAATAATACTTATTTCTCAACTTTTTTTAAGCCTAGTTTGGCAGCTCTTTTAATCACAAAATCATAAGCCGCCTGATATTCATTTGGAATATCGCCTTCAAGAATTGCTTCTTTTACCGCTTCTTTCAAAATTCCGATTTCTCTTGAAGGTTTTAGATCGAATATTTCCATAATTTCTTCTCCAGTAATTGGCGGCTGAAAATTACGTACATGATCTCGTTCTTCTACTTCAACGATCTTCTTGCGAACGATTTCGAAATTTTTATGATATTTCTTGAATTTTGAAGGATTTTTGGTTGTGATATCCGCTTCGCACAACGTCATTAAATTCTCTACATCTTCACCAGCATCAAAAACCAAACGACGAACCGCACTGTCAGTCACAATATCCTGAGCCAAAACAATCGGACGCGAACTCATAATAACCATTTTTTGAACAAATTTCATTTTGTGGTTCAAAGGCATGTGTAAACGTTCGAAGATTTTTTTTGCCATTTTTCCGCCCAAGAATTCATGTCCGTGAAAAGTCCAACCTTGTTTTTTACTGAAACGTTTTGTCGGCGCTTTTCCAATATCGTGCAATAAAGCCGCCCAACGCAACCAAACATCATCTGTGTTTGGACAAATGTTATCTACAACTTCAAGCGTATGGTAAAAATTGTTTTTATGTGTATGACCTTCAATTTCTTCTACCTGATTTAAAGCGGTTAATTCAGGTAAGATTAAATCTAAAAGTCCAGTTTTGTATAAAAGTAAAAATCCTGTCGAAGGTTTATCTGTTAGAAGAATTTTGTTCAATTCATCTACAATTCTTTCGCCAGAAATAATTTTAATGCGTTCGGCATTTTTTGTGATGGCGTTCAATGAATTTTCTTCAATTTCAAAATTCAATTGAGTAGCAAAACGAATCGCACGCAGCATGCGCAAAGGATCATCAGAATAGGTAATATCTGGATCCAATGGTGTTTTGATTGTTTTATTTTCTAAATCTGTTAATCCATTGAATGGATCTAAAAGATCTCCGAAATTGGTTGAATTCAATGATAAAGCCAATGCGTTGATTGTAAAATCACGACGATTTTGATCGTCTTGCAAAGTTCCGTTTTCCACAATCGGATTTCGGCTATCGCGAGTGTACGATTCTTTTCGGGCGCCAACAAATTCAATATCTGTATCTTCAAAACGAAGCATAGCAGTTCCGTAAGTTTTAAAAACCTGAACTTTTGGTTTGTTCGGAAGTAAATCGGAAACTTTAAGAGCCAATTCGATGCCGCTTCCAACAGCAACTACATCAATGTCTTTTTTAGAACCTCGTTTTAAAAGCAAATCACGAACAAATCCTCCTATCACATAAGAGTCAACATTTAATTCCTGAGAAGCTTTCGAAATGATATCGAAGATTTTGTTTTGTAAAGCAGTTTTATAGTTTGTTTGTATCGCCACGAATTCCATTTTTGAATAAAAATACATTTCAAATTTCGATCGAAATAAAATGCATGCAAATTTACAACATAGAAAATGCCTATTATAATCTAGAGCTCACTTTTTTGAACAATTTCACATTTTGTAGCGTCGATTTTTATGAATTGAGAAAGGGTTGCCACGAATTTCACGAATTTCCACTAATTTTTCTTTCATGCAGGTCGTAATTTTTTTCTGCCATAGATTAAAAAGATTCACACAGATTTTTTTAATCCTTTTAATCTGTAATCTGTGGCAAAAAATAATTCGTGGAAATTCGTGTAATTCGTGGCGAAAAAATATACCACAATAAAACAAATCAATTATGATAATCTATTTTTAGAAATGCAATTTGTATTTTTGAAACATAGAAAAAAGCACACATGAAAATTGTTATATCTCCTGCGAAATCATTGAATTTCGAAAAAGAATTGCCAACATCTCAATATACAGAACCTTCATTTTTAAAAGAAGCAAGAGTGGTTCATAAAGTAGTAAAACAAAAAAAGCCATCTGAATTATCAGAGCTAATGTCAATTTCAGACAAACTAGCCGATTTAAACTGGAAACGCAATCAGGATTGGAAAACACCTTTCACACCTGAAAATGCCCGTCCGGCAGTTTATACCTTCGATGGCGATGTGTACACAGGTTTGGATGCTTATACCATTCCGTTAGAAAAATTAGATGTTCTTCAGGATAAACTTAGAATTTTATCTGGCCTTTACGGACTTTTAAAACCATTAGATTTAATGCAAGCATATCGTTTAGAAATGGGAACTAAAATGCCAGTTGGTGAATTTAAAAATCTACACGAATTCTGGAAACCAACAGTAACTAAAGCCTTAAACAAAGAATTGAAAAAAGATGAATTGTTTGTGAATTTAGCTAGTAACGAATATTTTTCTGCTGTTGATGTAAAAGCTTTAAAAGTGCCTGTGATTACTCCAGACTTTAAAGATTACAAAGACGGAAAATTAAAAATGATCAGTTTCTTTGCCAAAAAGGCGAGAGGTATGATGGTGCGTTATATTATTGACACTAATGCAGAAACTATAGAGGACTTAAAAGGTTTTAATTACGAAGGATATCAGTTTGATGCGAATCTTTCTAAAGGAAATCACTTGGTTTTTACAAGATGATTTTTTAAAGTTGCTAAGATTCTGAGATACTAAGATTCTGAGTTTTTTTAACCGCAAGGACGCAAGGTTTTCGCAAAGTTCGCAAAGTTTTTATCACAAAGCTTTGCGAACTTTGCGTTTTTAAAGATTCTCAGAATTAAAATTCTTTGCGCACTTTGCAGTTAAACTAAAAAAATAAACGCCGAATTCTAAATGATGAATTCGGCGTTTCTGCGTATTATAAAATTATTATTATTAATGCATTGCGTCGGCTGCACTAATTTTGTTCTTCCCTTTTTTGATAAAGAGAATAATCGGTATGCAACATAAAAACATAATTCCTAGGTAAAGGAAAATATCCATATAAGCCATTACGGTGCTTTGCTTCATAACTGAAAGTTCTATTGCCTGATATGCTTTTTTCAAAGCAACATCCGCACTATATCCTTTTGCCATAAAGGCGTGCTGCATTCCTGCAATACGCTGCTGCACGTCAAATTTGGCAGGGTCTAGATTATTAATTAAATCTACTCTATGCGACTGGCTGAAACGGGTAATGAAAGTAGTAATAATCGCAATACCAAAAGATCCACCTAATTGACGCATCATTCCAGTAAAAGCAGCTCCTTCACCAATTTGTTTTCCTTTTAATGTAGAAAGCGAAAGCGTTGTTATAGGAACGAAAAGCAATCCTAAACCAATTCCTCTCAAAATTAAAGGCCAGTACATATGCTCAACTCCAGTATCTGGTGTCATGCGGCTATACATCATGAAAGTGAAGAAGAAGAAAATTAAAAATCCAACTCCAACCATGTATCCCTGCGGAACACCTTTCTGAATCATGTTACCTACAAATGGCATCATAAGCGCTGTGGTGATAGATCCTGGAATCAACAACAACCCCGCATCTGTAGCGGTCCATCCTAAAATTGATTGCGTGTAAATTGGGATAATTAAAGTAGAACCATATAATCCGAAACCAAGAATGAAACACATTACAGTTCCAATTCTAAGATTCCCATCTTTTAGAACACTAAGATTTACAATCGGATACTCGTAAGTAAGCTCTCTCCAAATAAAAAGAACCAATCCTAGAACAGTAACAACACTTAAGGCTACAATTGTTGAATCATTAAACCAGTCATCTTGCTGTCCGTGTTCTAGTACGAACTGTAAAGAGCCGATAAAGGCACTCAGTAAAATAATTCCCCACCAGTCAACCTGATTGGATTTTAATTTTTCTCCATATTTCGGACTTCTAACAAAAGTTAAAGCTAAAATCGTAGCAATAATTCCCAACGGAATATTGATATAGAAAATATAAGGCCAAGAATAATTATCTACTAAATATCCTCCCAATGGCGGACCAAGAGTTGGACCAACAATTACTCCCATTCCGTAAATAGCCTGCGCCATTCCACGTTTTGCTACGGGATAACTTTCTGTAATAATCGTTTGGGCTGTTACAAGTAATGCTCCACCGCCCATACCTTGTACGAAACGGAAAGCGACTAGTTCCCAAATATTGGTGGCATTACCACACAAAAAAGAGCAGACTGTAAATATTATAATGGAAGCCACAAAATAATTACGTCTTCCAAATTGCTGCGATAGCCAGCTCGTCATCGGAATTACAATAACATTCGCAATTGCGTATGCTGTAATTACCCATGCGACATCGGTCAAGGTAGCACCAAGACTTCCGCGCATGTCTGTAAGCGCTACGTTTACAATCGTCGTATCAACGATTTCCAACAGTGCACAAAGTACTGCTGTAATCGTAATGATAACACGTCTGAAACCGTATTCTACTAAATCGTCGTCTTGTACTGCTGTTGCCATTTATTTTATTTCAAATGTACATCTACGTCAACGTTCATCCCTGGTCTTAAAAGTTTTACTTTTTCAGGATCGTTAGATTCGTCTATGGTAATTTTTACTGGTAATCTTTGAATTGTTTTTACGAAGTTTCCTGTTGCATTATCAGGAGGCAATAATGAAAAACGAGATCCTGTTGCAGGAGAGAAAGAAGATACAGTTCCTTTAAACTCATAGTTCGGATAAGCATCTACTTTTAAGCTTACTTTTTGCCCCACAACCATTTTGTTCAATTGTGTTTCTTTGAAGTTAGCTACAACCCAAGCCTCATTATTGTTAATAATGTAGAATAAAGATTGTCCTGGCTGAACCAATTGTCCTGGCTGAATATCAACTTTAGAAACTTGACCATCAATTGCAGCTGTTACTACAGTATAAGAAAGGTTTAAATGAGCCACATCAAGCATTGTTTTTGCTTTTTTGATGTTTGCTGCTGCAACTTCTGTTTGTTTGTCAGAAACTTTAGATTTTGACTGAATAACCGATTTTTGGTAAGAACTAGCTCTTTGTTGTTGTTCTAAAACACGCACTTGGTTTTCAGCTTCTTCTTTTGCAGTTAACGCTTGCTCGTATTGCTGTTTTGTAATTGTATGTGTTTTGTACAAGTTATTGTAACGGTTATAATCATTTGTAAGCTGTCTCAATCTAATTTTGGCACTTTCAATAGAACCTGTTGCAGATCTCATTTGAGCATCAGAAACTGAGATGCTTGCATTTGCACTTCCGATATCTGCTTTTGCAGCTTCGTATTGTCCTTCAGCGGCTAACAATGCAGCATTAGCTTCGTCAATCTTTAATTGATAATCTCTCTTGTCGATTGTAAATAAAGTATCTCCTTTTTTTACATAATCATTATCTTTCACATAAACTTTGCTGATATATCCTGAAACTCTTGGGATAATCGGGTTCATTCTTTTCTCAATCTGAGCATCATCTGTTTCTTCGTGAGCTTGTCCGTGTAGGTATTTAGATATTCCGTAAGTTCCGCCTCCTAAAATCAGAACTGCAAGTATGATGATGAATTTTTTATTTGTTTTTTTCTTTTCCATGAGAGCTATCGATTATATTTTAGAAAGATTGAATGATTGTGATAATTGTCCTGATACTGAAAGTAATTCGTAATATTTTTGAATAATGGTTGCTTTTGCTACAGCAGTGTTAATTTTGGCACTTAATTGTTCAACATCGGCTTCAACCAAATCATTGGTGTCAGCAAGACCGTTGTCAAATTTATCTTTAACCAATCTGTAGTTTTCTGCTGCTTGCTGAAGCGCTTCGTCATACACCACACTTTGGTTGATTGCTAAGTCATAATCTTCAATAGATTTCTGAACTTCAACTTTAATACGGTCTGTCATGATTGCTTCAGTGTTTTTTACTTCAAGAGCTTTGCTTTCGGCTTCTTTTACGTGTGCATTGTTTTTTAAGATTCCAGATAAATCATAAGATAAACCTAAACCGAAATTCATTGCATATTTTACAGTAATGATGTCTTTAAGATCCAAAGCAGTATAACCTCCAAGTAATGAAAGCGTTGGGTAATATCCGGCTTTTGCAATCTTAACATTTGCTTCAGAAGCTTTTTGCTGTAAACGGATAGCTTCAAGATCTTTTCTGTTTTCAAGAGCCAATGCATCTGTTGAAGGCGCGCCTGTTGTTTTTAAATTGAAAAAATCATCCTCATTTACCTGTATTTTAACAGCTGGGTCTAATTTAAGCAATGTTGTCAGATAGAAATTAATGTTATTGATATTATTATTAGCTTCATCAATAGATAATTGTGTTTTTGAAACCAATAGTTGCGCTTTCAATAAATCGTTTCTCGGGATAATTCCGTTTTTCTCTAATTCAATAAAATCAGTAACACGCTGCTTGGCGCTTTTTTGATTTTCGTTTAGAGCGTCTAAAGTTTTTTGTGCTTTGTATAAAGCTGTATAGTAAGTGATTACCTTTAGTGCTACATCTTCTTTTGTCTTTGCAGCATTTGCAGTTTCAGCTTCATACATGCTATCATAAGCATCAATGCTACTTTGGATTTTAAATCCAGCAAATATTGGCAAACTTAAGTTAGCCATTCCAAGCATGGCACGGTCTGGAGATGCTAAAGAAGCACTTTGACCCTGATTTGGCAAATCAATAGAAGCTTTTGTAAGACGCTGGTATTGGCCAGAAATTTTTAAATCAGGATATTGGTTATTCTTAACCGTCTGTAATTCGTATTTTTTAGTGTTTACCTTGGTATTGGCAAGCGTAACTTCGTCACTCTTTTCCCAAGCCATTTTCACGGCTTCGCCTAAGGTTAAACTTGTTTTTTCTTGTGCATCTACTGAAGATATTCCGATAAAGAAAACTCCAAAGAGCATTAATTGACTAATTTTCATAAACAAGTAGCGCTTTTATAGTTTGTTGAATGTGCTTTGTAAGATCGTTTTTAATGTAATTGTTAAACATTTCTTCTGTTTTTAAATCAAATATTTCTTCGAAGAAAGAGCGATTCATGTGAAAGTGAAAAAAGGTTCCAATAATGGTTGGAGTGATGAGCTGGATATTGACATCTTTTCTAAAAACTCCTTGGGCTTGACCTTGTTTAATAATGCTTTCAACTGATTTTAAATTTCCTTTTTTAAGTTCAGTAAAAGCTTGAAGGCTTTTTTCTCTCTTTTTATTGTAAAGTTCAAAATGTAAAACCCTGTAAATCCCTTTGTTAAGGCAAATTCTGTTGATGTAAATTTCGATTAATTTATTGACTTTTTCAAGAGGTTCTATGTCTTCTTGCAATAAGTTTTCAAGCTGTAATTTTAAATCAACGGTTTTGTGGAAAATAAGAGCTTCCAGCAGTCTTTCTTTTGACCCAAAATAATACGAGACCATGGCAATGTTAATTTTGGCCTCTTTGGAGATATCCCGTATCGATGTACCCTCAAATCCTTTCTCAGAAAAAAGCCTTTCTGCAACATTAAGAATCTGAATTTTTTTATCGTTCAATTCGATGTGTGACATGGTGTTGTTTCTAATCGGATGCAAAATTAAACACTTGTTTAATTTAAACGCTTGTTTAATTTTATTTTAACACAATATTAACATAAAGCGTTTTCGATAATTTATGTTAAATCGTGCTTTAATTAGTTAAAATAAAAAAGCCTGAAAACTCTATTTTTCAGGCTTTTTCACAATCTTGTCATTTCGACGAAGGAGAAATCTCCACAAGTAGCTCCGTAAAGTGAAATCCAATCTTTGTCGATTTTGCAACGAAGATTTCTCCTTCGTCGAAATGACAAACTAAACGGATATTATATTTTTAATCAGATTTGTTTATCGAATCTCTCCAACAAATTCTTCAATTTTTCCGCTTCCTTTTTCACTTAAATGTTTAATGAAAGCACTTCCGATAATAGCGCCTTTTGCATATTTTGTTGCCTGATTGAAAGTTTCTTTATTTGAAATTCCGAAACCAACAATTTGAGGATTTTTTAAATTCAGATTAGCGATTCTTTCAAAATAACTTTCTTGTACATCACCAAATCCAGATTGAGATCCTGTAACACTTGCAGAACTTACCATATAAATAAATCCGTTTGAAACGCTGTCAATAAAACGAATTCTTTCGTCTGAAGTTTGAGGCGTAATCAAGAAAACATTGATCAATCCGTATTTTTCAAAAATCGCTTTGTATTCATCTGCATAAACATCAACAGGAAGATCTGGAATAATTAAACCGTCAATTCCAATTTCAGCACATTTCTGGCAAAAAGCTTCAACTCCGTATTGCAGCATCGGATTAAAATACCCCATAATAATCAACGGAATTTTTACGCTTTCGCGGATATTCTTCAGCTGATCAAAAAGAATTTGAGTTGTCATTCCGTTATGAAGCGCCTGTGTTGAACTCGCCTGAATTGTCGGTCCGTCTGCCAAAGGATCACTGAAAGGAAGCCCGATTTCGATTAAATCGACTCCGTTTTTTTCTAAATCCTGAATAATCTGCACAGTATCATTTAAGTTCGGATATCCCGCAGAAAAATAAATAGAAAGGATCTTTTTATCTTCTTGTAATTTTTGAGTTATTCTGTTCATTTTTAATATTTTTTATCCTAACAGGTTTCAAAAACCTGTTAGGTATGTTTATATTTTGCTTTAGCCAAAGATTAAAAGTTTAAATCTGCGTGAAAAAAATCTTTGAGAGTCTGTGTAATCTGTGGCATATTTTTTAAAACTTTAAAACCTTGCTTATCCAATTATCATTTTGTTTTTCAACTAATAATAAACCAGAATCTGAGTCATTCATTTGAGCAACTAATTCGCCTTTAGTATTCCAAAATGCGCTTTGTCCAGCTGAAGGCGATCCCCAAGATTCTCCGCTGAAATTAGACATCAAAACATTCATTTGATGTTTTTCAGCGTAATTTTGCAAATCTCTGTACGCATTCGGAATTCCGTTTGGCGAAAAGAAAATGCTCGCGATATAAATATCGGCATTATTTTTTGCAGCATTTTCAGGATGTTTCGGATGATCAATATCAGCACAAATCGCAAATGCAATATTTTGATCTTCAATCGTAACCATCGGATTGTTGTCAAATGAAGATTGGAAAAATTCATCTTCGCCTTCATGCAAAAACTGCTTTGTATAAATAGAAACCGAATCGTTGGGAGCAATAATAAATTGACCAATGAACAATTCATTTTTAATTAAAATCGGAGCGCCAGCAATAATGACAATATTATTGTCGGTTGCCAGATCTTTCAGATGATCTATCCTGTAATCATCTTCGGCAAAAGCCAATTCCATCGCATTTTCCCTTTCATATCCTGTAATTGACATTTCAGGAAAAGCAATTAGCTGAGCTCCATTTTGAGCTGCCAATTCAATAAGCTGATAATGATTTAATAAATTTGAAGCAATGTTTCCGCGCTTTGGTTTTGTCTGTGCCGCTGCTAAAATCATTTTTTAATTATTTATTTTCCGTATAAACCCAAGCAATTGTTCCAGATTTCAGTTTGACCTGAACTCTTCTATATGAATTAGATTCAAATAAATCGACTTTTGCTAAATCCGCATTAGAAACATTAAAAACTACACCATGAATATTTTCTTCGGTGTTTTCACTTGGTATTGCAACCACATAATCTGCCATTCCAAATTCTTCTTCAATCTGTAAACTTTTTAGTTTATAACCCAAGAGCTGATCTGGAGTTCCAACTAATACTTTTTTAAAAATCTGCATTTGAATTTGTTTCGATCTTAATGTTCCGTATGAGAATAACTTTTCCATAATTATATTTTTCTCGTTAATAGTTGCGATTAGAGATGTGCAAATTAATACTTTTATTACAATTTAAAGTAATCAATATAATTATCTAAATCTTTGTCGCCACGTCCAGAAAGACTAATTACAACAATATCACTTGGTTTAAATTTTTTCTGATCTAAAACTGCAAATGCGTGCGCACTTTCAATCGCTGGAATAATTCCTTCCAATTTTGTAAGCTGTAAACCTGCATTCATAGCATCATCATCGGTTACAGAGAAAAATTCGCCGCGTCCTGTTTGTGCCAGATGTGCGTGCAAAGGTCCAACTCCTGGATAATCTAAACCTGCTGAAATAGAATAAGGTTCTGTAATTTGTCCGTCTGGTGTTTGCATTAAAAGCGTTTTACAGCCATGGATAACACCAACTTTTCCTAATTTGCTTGTTGCTGCGCTATGACCGCTGTCAACGCCTTTTCCAGCGGCTTCAACCGCAATAATTCCAACTTCTGGCTCGTGCAAAAAGTGATAGTAAGTTCCTGCGGCATTACTTCCTCCGCCAATACAAGCAACTACATAATCAGGATTTTCGCGTCCTTCTTTTTCTTTCAATTGCCATTTGATTTCTTCTGAAATAATGCTTTGAAAACGCGTCACCATGTCTGGATAAGGATGCGGACCAATTGCAGATCCGATAATATAATGTGTATCAACAGGATTATTGATCCAATCCCGGATCGCCTCGTTCGTGGCATCTTTTAAAGTTCTTGAACCTGAAAGCGCTGGACGAACTTCTGCGCCTAACATTTTCATGCGCGCAACGTTTGGTGCCTGACGTGCAATGTCAATTTCACCCATATAAACGATGCATTCAATTCCCATTAATGCGCAAACCGTTGCAGTTGCCACACCGTGCTGTCCAGCTCCAGTTTCGGCAATAATTCTTTTTTTACCTAGACGTTTTGCTAATAAAATCTGACCAATCGTATTATTTACTTTGTGTGCGCCGGTATGGTTTAAGTCTTCTCTTTTTAGATAAACTTTGGTATTGTATTTTTCAGATAAACGTTTTGCAAAATACAACGGGCTAGGACGCCCAACGTAATCTTTCAGTAATTGATTGAACTCTGCTTTAAAATCAGGTTCATCCATTATACTTAAATACTTTTGGCGTAATTCTTCTACATTCGGATATAACATTTCAGGAATATAGGCTCCTCCAAATTCTCCGTAATATCCTTTTTCGTTGACGTTAAAACTCATCTTTTTTAAAGTTTAAATGTTTACAATCTCAAATTTGCGTTTGAAATTACTTAATAGATTTTTATTTTTTAGCCCTGGTTCGATTTCAAATTTGCTGTTTACGTCTACCGCATAAATTGGCAATTTGGTTTTTGAAATTTCTTCAATGGCTTTTAATTCGTTCATTCCGATGCCTCCGCTTAAAAAGAAAGGCTTTTTCGAATTGTATTTTTTTAAGATGCTCCAGTCGAAAGTTGTTCCGTTTCCGCCAGGCAATTTTCCTTTTGTGTCAAACAGAAAATAATCGCAGACATTTTCAAAAGGCTTAATGGTTTCGAAATCAAAATTTTCATCTGCAGAAAATACTTTTATGATTTCAATTTTCTTTGGCAATTGATTTTTTAATTCTGATAAAAATTCAACGGATTCGTGTCCGTGAAGCTGAACGGCTTGTAAATTGTATTTTGCAACTTTCTCCAAAATTTCTTCTTGGCTCTGATCGACAAAAACGCCCACTTTTTTAATCGTTTTTATTAATTCGGGAACATTCCCGTTACAATATCTAGCGGATTTTTCCCAGAAAATAAACCCCATATAATCGGGTAGGAGCGATCCTACTTCGAGAATGTTTTCGGGATATTTCATGCCGCATATTTTGAGTTTCATTTCGTTGTGTTTTTTACCGCAAAGTGCGCTAAGTTTTTTTCTATTATATTGTGTTTTGAATGCGAAAAAGTTCGCAAAGTTTTTCCGCCACGAATTCACGAATGATTGTAAACTAAATTCGTGAATTCGTGGCTATTTTTTAAACGCCCAGATTTTTAATAAAATCCGTTGCGGCTTGTCCTGCGTTATCGGTTTTCATGAAGTTTTCTCCAATCAGGAAACCTTTGTAACCGTATGGTTTTAATTCTTGGATGGCTTCAATTGATGAAATGCCGCTTTCAGAAACTTTTACAAAATCATTTGGAATTTGAGATGCCAATTCTTTACTGAAATCTAAGCTAACTTCAAACGTTTTTAAGTTTCTGTTATTCACGCCAATCATGTCTAAACTTGGCATAATTGATTTTTCCAATTCTTCTTGATTGTGAACTTCCAGTAAAACTTCTAAGCCTAAATTTTTAGCGAATTCAGATAAAGATTTAATTTCTTCGCGGGTTAAAACTGCCGCGATTAATAAAATTAAATCGGCTCCATGTGCTTTCGCTTCTAAAATCTGGTACTCATCTACAATAAATTCTTTTCGCAATAGCGGAATATTTACTGATGCTCTTGCTAAAAGTAAATCGTCAAGAGAACCACCGAAATATTTTCCGTCTGTTAAAACTGAAATGCCACAAGCACCAGCATTTTCGTAACCTTTTACTACTTCTTCAACAGTAAAATTATTGTTGATGATTGATTTTGAAGGAGAACGGCGTTTGTGTTCAGCAATAATTCCAGAATTACTTTCTTTCAATTTCTGACTAAGAGAAATAGTCTGTTTTCCAAAAAATACAGAAGCTTCCAATTGACAAACCGGAATAATCGATTTCTTGAGAACAACTTCTCGTTTTTTGTCTATTATTATTTTATCTAAAATGTTCATGTTGTGTTGTTTCACGTTTCACGTTTCATGTTTCAAGTTGTAGAACGTTCAAAACAACCTGAAACTGTCCCGATAGCTATCGGGATGAAACAAAATTTTATTTACTTAATTCTTGTAATTTTTTTAATGCCTGATGTCCTTTTCCAGACAATAAACTTTCTTTCGCTAGTTCAAAACCTTCTTTTGGAGAACATTTTGTAACTGTTGCAATTGCCATTGCAGCATTGGCACAAACCACATTATTCTGTGCCTCAGTCCCTTTTCCTGAAATAATGTTGGTAAAGATTTCTGCTGATTCTTCGATAGTTTTTCCACCTTCAATTTCAGTTTGAGATAAAAGATGAACACCAAAATCTTCTGGATTTAACATTCCTTCCATGTGGTTAGAAATTGTTTTTGTCGGCCCTGTTAAGGAAATTTCATCATATCCGTCAAGCGAATGCAGGATGGTAAAATTCACATCGGTATTTTGATATAGATAAGCGTACATTCTAGCTAATTCTAAGTTGAAAACGCCAACCAATTGATTCTGTGGAAACGATGGGTTTACCATTGGTCCCAACATATTAAAGAAGGTTTTTACAGCCAATTCTTTTCTGATCGGACCAACATTTTTCATCGCTGGGTGAAATAGGGGAGCATGTAAAACGCAAACTCCAGCTTTATCAATACATTTCTCTAAAAATTCAGGATCGTTGCTGAATTTAATTCCCATTTTTTCCATCACGTTGCTTGACCCAGAAATAGAAGAAACGCCGTAATTTCCATGTTTTGCAATCTTTATTCCAGCTCCAGCCGATACAAAAGAAGCTAAAGTTGAAATATTGAAAGTGTCTTTTCCGTCACCTCCTGTTCCGCATAAATCGATGGTATTGTAGGCTGATAAATCAACACGAATGCATAAATCTAGTAAAGCTTCGCGAAATCCCGAAAGTTCTTCGATTGTAATGCTTCGCATCATAAAAACAGTCAAAAAAGCCGAAATCTGACTTGGATTATACTGACCGCTTGAAATATTAATCAATACGTTTTTTGCTTCTTCTTTAGAAAGCACTTCGTGGTTGATTAATTTATTTAATATAGTTTTCATTTTTTTAAGATTCTAAGTTGCTGAGATGCTAAGGTTCTAAGTTTTTTACTGAGACTGTAAACTGAGACTGAATACTGTAAACTAACTCTTTATCCAATTCTCTAAAATCCTTTTTCCATTTGGTGTTAAAACACTTTCTGGGTGAAACTGAACGCCTCTTACATCATAATTTTTATGACGCAAAGACATGATTTGTCCGTTTTCGTCTACCGAAGTCGCTTCTAAATCTTCAGGTAAATTACTGTCTACAACCCATGAATGGTATCTTCCTACTTCAAATTCGTTTCCTAAACCTTCAAATAAAATTTCGTCTGAAACTACTGTTTTTACATTTGTTGCAACGCCGTGATATACTTTATCAAGGTTTGAAAGTGTTCCGCCAAAAACTTCTCCAATTGCCTGCTGTCCTAAGCAAACGCCAAGAATACTTTTCGTCGGACTGTATTTTTCGATAACTGCTTTTAATAAACCGGCTTCGTCTGGAATTCCAGGCCCTGGAGAAAGTAAAATTTTCTCAAAAGATGCAATTTCATCAATATCAAATTCGTCGTTTCTGTAAACGGTAACTTCGCAATTTAAATCTTCTAAATAGTGCACTAAATTGTAAGTGAAACTATCGTAATTGTCTATAACTAAAATCTTTTTCATTTTTTTTAAGTTGCTAAGTTGCTAAGGTTCTGAGTAACTAAGTTTTTTGCTGAAAACTGATACTGAGACTGGCAACTAAATTTTATTTATTTCTCTCGAACGTATTTTTCAATAATAATGTGATCTACTCCTAATTTTTCTACTTTTTCTATTCCTTTTTGAATTAAGGTATCGTTTTGAACTTTCACCACAAATTCAAATTTGTTGCCTTCCCAATCGCGGTTGTTGAAAAACTCTAAATGTTCTGCGTAAATACTGTCTTTCAAAGTATATTTTCCGCCTCCGCCAAAGAACAATGCTCCTGTTGAATCTTTTCCGTGTTTTAAATCATGGTTAAAAAAAGCAAAATGTGTATCGTTAATAATCTTAATCATTTTTGTTTTTGGATTGAAAGTTGAAAAAGTAGAATCTTTCTCAGTTGTTTCGGCTGATATAAGACGCCAGGTTCCTTCAATCGGATTTTGCTTTTTTTCTGAATTGCAAGAAGTCATGGCAATGATTAAAACTAAAATAGATACTGCTTTTTTCATAGTTTTTAATTGTTTATGGTTTATTGTTTATAGTTAATTGTTTATAGTTTCAAGTTCTGAGACTGAAAACTGCGACTGAACACTAAATATTTTCTGCCATTTCTAGCGCCGTATTCAATGCTCTCAATTTATTGTAAACTTCCTGCATTTCGCTTTCTTCATCAGAACTAGCTACAATTCCGGCTCCTGCTTGACAGTGCAATTGATGGTTTTTAGAAAGGAAAGTTCGAATCATAATCGCGTGGTTAAAATTCCCGTCAAAGTCCATAACACCGATTGCACCTCCGTAGAAGTTACGGTTTGTTTTCTCGCATTCTTCTATTAACTGCATTGCTCTGTGTTTTGGAGCACCGCTCAAAGTTCCTGCTGGGAAAGTATCTGCAACCACTTGCATTGTGGTTGCTTTGTCGTGTAAATGTCCTGTCACTTTAGAAACTAAGTGAATTACGTGAGAGAAAAATTGCACTTCTCTGTATTTTTCAACATTTACATCATGTCCATTTCGGCTTAAATCATTTCTTGCCAAATCTACTAGCATAACATGTTCACTGTTTTCTTTTTTATCTTCAGAAAGTTCTTTTGCTAAAAGTGCATCACGCTCATCATTTCCTGTTCTTTTGAAAGTTCCTGCAATTGGATGAATTTCAGCTTTTCTGTTTTTTACAATAATTTGAGCTTCAGGCGAAGAACCGAATATTTTGAAATCGCCATAATCAAAGAAGAATAAATATGGAGAAGGGTTGATGCTTCTTAAAGCTCTGTACACATTAAATTCGTCTCCTTTAAAACCTTGTGTAAATCGGCGAGAAAGAACCAATTGGAAAACATCACCACGGTAACAATGTTTTTTGGCTAAAGCTACGTTTGCTTTAAATTCTTCGTCGGTTAGGTTAGAAAAACCTTCTCCTTCTTTAGAAAATTTATAAGAAGCAATATTTCTTGATTGCAGTAATTGCTCGATTTCTGCAATATTATTTTTATTGTCAACGCTGTGGCAGAAAATATATGCTTCATTTTTGAAATGGTTGATTGCAATAATATTTTGGTAAACTGCATAAAAAACATCTGGAATAGAAGTCGCATTGTCTTTTTTTGCAATTGAAACTTTTTCGAAGTAACGAACGGCATCATAAGAAATGTATCCGAATAAACCATTATTGATGAATTTAAAATCGTTCTTTTCTGCTTTAAACTGACTTGAAAATTCTTGAATTACTTGCGGAATATTAGTTGAAGCATCAATAGCTATTTTCTCTGAAGTTCCATCAGGGAAAGTTTTAGAAATAACTTCGTTTTCAATCTTTATAGTAGCAATCGGATTGCAGCAGATGTACGAGAAACTGTTGTCATTTCCGTGGTAATCACTACTTTCCAGCAATAAGCTGTTTGGGAATTTATCTCTGATTTTGAAATAAATGCTCACTGGCGTAACCGTATCTGCCAGAATTTGTTTGTAATGTGTATTAAGAATAAAAGGTTTCAAAATATATAGTTTTTATGTGTTGTTAATTTATTTTCGGTTTTGATCAAAAAAAAGGGCTTGTCGTGATGACAAGCCCTTTATATTTTTATATTTCTTACAATACCATAGGAAGCTTCGTTCACGACGTCTGACGTAAATTGCTCCACCACCAAGTATTGTTTAAAATTGTTCTCATTTTTTTATTTTGATGTGACAAAGATATAAATGTAATTTTAATTAGAGTACATAAAATTTGAAAAAAAACTTTTCGAATTTGTAAAATTTGTTAAATTTTGATTCGGAATACTTTTATAACTCGTTAATTTCCACTTGCTATCGTGTTATTTACGTTTAATCTAAAATCTGGATTTCCTTTGATGTTTGGTATTGCAAATAACTCGTTAAGTTTCATTTTTGTGTATTCTATTCCGTAAGCTGGATTGCCATAATAGCTTTTTATACCTGGAATATTGCTTCCAGATTCACTTTCAATTTCGCCTGTACAATTGTTTGCCACAACGTTTTTGAAACTAATTTTAGACAAATTAGCTTCACCGTTTCCGATATTTCCTTCCAATAAAATAAAAGGAGCAAAGCCTGAAACCACACTATTCGTTAAGTTGAAAAATGTATTTTCTTTGATGTAAGCAGATTCTCTAACCAAACCTTGGTTATTTTCTTCTAAATTAACCAATGTAATGTTGCTTGCATTGATTTTAGTCATCTTTTTGGTCATGTCTGTAGAAGCAACTTTTTCATATGAATCTACCTCAAAACATCTTGAACCTGAAATATCTGAAGAAAACGGATGGCGAATTGCAATACTATTTGAGATATTAATTTGAGCACCTTGCGTAAAATCAAAATCATCATCGGTTGTTCTGTACGAAATTAAATTGCTTAGATTCAAATCACCACCATAACATTCAAAAGAATCGTCATTTGAATAACTGATTTGAACATGGCTGATGGTTGTTTTTCTCCCAACACCAGCAAGAGAAAGACCGTTTAATTCTTTAGAAGCACTTAATTTTCTGCCGGCATATTCAATTCTCACATATTTCATAACCCCTGAATTGTCTTCTGAATCTTGTCCTCCGTAATGATTTAAAGTTGGATCTAAATCGAAAGGCAAAGTGTGAATGCCTCCTAGAGAGTTTATTGGAGCTTTTCCTAAAATGATAATTCCGCCCCAGTCACCGGGTTTTCTGTTGTTTATTTCATTTTCAGACGTAAAAACAATTGGATCAGTTTCAAGACCTTCTGCCATAATTTTTGCGTCATTAGTGATGACAAGAGTTCCGCAGGTTTTATCATCGCCACGGATAACGGTTCCAGGTTCGATCGTTAAGGTTGCATTATTTGTAACATACACAACGCCAACTAAATGGTAGATGTTACGTTTCGTTAATCTTGTGTCTTTATCGATTGTTCCTGCAATTATGTTTGTTGCTTCGCCATAGTCATTGCCAGCAGGTTTAAAGCTTGTCCAGTTGGTCATCCAGTTCGAAGTGCCGATGATTCCTTTTGGCTGTTGTTGTGCTTGTGCGAAAAAGCTGATAATGAAGGTTATGCATGCAATATGTAATTTTGTTTTCATAACTATGATTTTAATTTCTAGTTTTTGACTTTTTTAATTGTCCCAAAATTAGAAGCCGTATGTTAATCAAAGTCCTGATACTTATTACGAAAGAGTTACTATATTATTAAGAATGTTAAGTTTTTGAAAAGGGTTAAAGCCTTTTTTTATTGTAAAAGTCTATTTTAAAATTATTTGCAATTAAATTTCATTTAAAGATAATTTGTAACTTTGATAAAAATAAAAGAAATGGATTTAGATACTCGAAAAGTGATTTTTATTAGAGACTTTCTTAAACTTGAAAGTGAGAAGGCAATTTCTCAGTTTGAAAAATTGTTAAAAAAAGAAATTAAAGAAGATTTAGAATTAAAACCAATGTCTATTGCTGAATTTCATAAAAGAATTGATGACTCTTTAGACGATTCTAAAAATGAAAGAATAACAGATGTTGATGAGTTAATTTCTGAGATTGAGAAATGGAGTTGAAAATTTATTGGACAGATTTTGCTAAAACTGAATTAAAAAAGATTTTTGATTATTATAAGAAAGAAGCAAGCTTAACTGTTGCGAAAAAGATTGTACTTGGGATTACCAAAGAAACTTTAAAATTAAAACCCAAACCAACAAATGCAATAGGACAAAAAGAAGAACTTTTAGAAAGCTACTCTGAAGAAATACGATATTTGGTCTACAAAAATTATAAAATTATTTATTGGATTAATTTAAAGAGAAATTCAATTGAAATTTTGGATGTTTTTGATACAAGACAAAATCCAATAAAAATTAAAAGAAGTACTTAAAAATAAACCCCAACAGTTTTATACTGCTGGGGTTTATTGTATTTCTGAATTAGTAAGCTTGAAATATTAGAATTTTAAAGCTACAGCCAATTCAAATTCGTCGTTGATAGTTTTATCTCCTAAACCGTCGAAGAAGCTACCTGAACCATATTTAATGTCATATTTAGTTCTGTCAACTTTGAAAGCAGTTGTAGCAGTGTTTCCTTTTACAGTGATATCAAAAGTTACAGGTTTAGTAATTCCTTTGATAGTTAAGTCTGCAGTTACAGTATAAACGTCAGCAGATTTTGCACCGATAGTTTTGAAAACTAATTTTGAAGTTGGGAATTTGTCAGTTCCGAAGAAATCGTCAGCTTTTAAGTGACCGTTTAATTTTCCTTGGTATTCTCCAGTTAAATCTGTAGCAGTTAATGAAGTCATGTCAACTGTAAAGTTACCACCAGCTAATTTTTTTCCTTTGAAAACAAGAGCTCCTTCTTTGAAGTTTACAGTTCCAGAGTGCTCTCCAGTTACTTTTTTACCTACCCATTTAATAGTAGATGCTTTTACGTCGATTTTTTTAGTTTGAGCGTTTACTGAGATTCCAGCTGCTGCTACGAATAATGCTATTGCAATAGTTTTTAAATTTTTCATGTTTTTAAAATTAAATTTGAATTTGATTAATAATAATTATATAGTGATAAATAATTCCTCGTGTGATTTTCTAACTTTTTTCTGGTGCTGAGATTTGTCATCATCATGTCTGTAACCTACAGTTGCAATAACAGAAGCGTTTAAACCTAATTTATCGAAACCTAGGATTTCATTAAATTGAGCCGCATTGAAACCTTCCATTGGAGTTGCATCAATTTTTAATTCAGCAGCCGCGTTTAATAAGTTTCCTAAAGCTAAATAGGTTTGTTTTGCGGTCCAGATATGTTTTGCATCTTCAGATAAATTTGCAATTACATTTTTCATCATATCGCTGAATCCGCCTAAAGCTTCTGTAGGAACGCCTCTCACTTCGCTGATATTGCTGATATATTTGTCAACAGAACCTGCATCAAGGTTTAAGTCGTTTGCAAAAATGAATAGGTGAGAAGCATCTGTAATTTGAGTTTGCCCCCAAGCAGCACCTTTTAATTTTTCTCTTAATTCTGGATTTTCAACAATAACTACTTTGTAAGGTTGTAATCCGTATGACGATGCACTTAATCTAACGGCTTCTTTTAATGTATTTAAATCTGCATCAGATATCTTTTTTGAAGCATCAAATTGTTTAGTTGCGTATCTCCAATTTTGATTTTCTAAGAAATTGCTCATAGTTTTTATTATTTTATTTGTTGGTTCTATATTTTTCTAATAATTGATTTAGGAAAACTAATTCTTCAGGTTTTAAATTATTTGCAAACATTTGTTCGTGTTCATCAACTTTCGGATCTAACTCTTTTAAAACATCCAATCCTTTTTGTGTAATGGAAACTTCAATTTTTCTTCGATTATCCGGACAAACATTTCTCGTAACAAAATCCTTTAATAATAATTTGTCTACCAATCGTGTTGTGTTGCTTGTTTTAGCAAGCATTCGTTCTTGTATCACGCACATATTAGCAGGTTTCCCTTTTTGTCCTCTTAATATACGTAACACATTGTACTGTTCTCCAGATAAATCATACGGTTTCAGCAACTCGTTGAAATGATCCTGAACCACATTCTGCGTGTACATGATATTCAGAATAACTTTTTTCGCATTATCCATCTTAACCGTACTCTTAATAACCTCTTCAATTGTCATAGTCGTAAGTGTATAATTTGTATATACAAATGTATAACTTTTAATAGTTGTATATACAAGTGTTGTGTTAATTTTTTGTTAATACAAGAAAAGCAGGTTTTTCAAGGAACTAAAGAGAATGTTTTTTAGATGATAAAATTAAAATAATTTTTATTGTAAAGGTTTGATATTTTGTGAATTAATGGTTTTTTAATTTCGAGTGAAATTTTGTGTATAAAATATTTCTCAACCTATTTTTGTAAGATGCGTTTAATCCGAAAGATTCTCAGAATCAACGAAATTTTAGTGATTTATTGGAATTCAGACAAAAGAAAACCCTTCGCAATTTGTCTAAAATTGGAAATTTCTGAGTGTATCCACGCTTCATTATGATTTAATTCTTTGGCGAGTACTCGTGCGGTTTTCTCCGAAACTTCAATTGCAGCTCTGGCATCTAAAAATAATAAACGAACTCTTCTGGCTAAAATATCGTCTACAGTTCGTGCCATTTCATAACGGATTGCCCAAACTACTTCTGCCATTGTAAATTCATGATTAGGGTGCAGTTTTTCTTTTAATTCGGGTTCGCTTTCCTGTAATTCAATTATTTTCGAAATATCAGTACCATATATATAAAGGTGATTTTCTCTGTCTGGAGCATTCGTTGGCTGATTTCCATGAATTGAAAGATGTTCTGTATGGCATTCTTTAGGTTGTAATTTGCCAGTCTTAATGGCTTTATCAATAATGTCCTCAGCAATTTTTCGGTAAGTTGTCCATTTTCCTCCAGTAATCGTGATAAGACCCGTCTCAGAAACTATAATTTTATGACTTCTAGAAACTTCTTTGGTGCTTTTGTCTTCTTCTTTCGGCGCTGCCAACGGACGCAGTCCTGCAAAAACAGATAATACATCTTTTCTTTCTGGCTTTTTTGCCAAGAATCTTTGTGCGGTTTCCAAAACAAATTGAATTTCGCTTTCTAAAGCGATAGGTTCTAAACTTTGTTTCTTTATTAAAGTATCGGTTGTTCCAACTACAATTCGGTTGTGCCATGGAACAGCGAATAAAACTCTTCCGTCTTTGGTTTTCGGAATCATTAAAGCATTTTCGCCTGGCAAAAAAGATTTATCAAGAACCAAATGAATGCCCTGACTTGGAACAATGTATTTTTTATATACCGTATCATTTAACTTCATGATGGCATTTGTAAAAACTCCCGTTGCATTTATTACAGCAGAACCTTTTATATCATATTTAATTCCACTTTCCTGATCTTGAACCTGAACGCCAATAATTTTATTTGTTTCGTCTTTCAATAAATTGGTAACCTTTATATAATTTAAAAGACAAGCTCCGTTTTCTACAGCTGTTTGAGCAAGATTAATAGCCAGACGAGAATCATCAAATTGGCCATCATGATAAATAACGCCATTGACCAAACCTTTTTCCTCTACGTTTGGAAGCATTTCTATAGTTTTCTTTTTTGAAAGATATTTAGAACTTCCTAAACTTAAAAAGCCTGATAATAGATCATAAATTTTTAATCCGATAGTGTAGAAATAACCACTCAGCAAATGGTAATTCGGAATTACAAACGATTGGTTTTTCACTAAATGAGCTGCGTTTTGCGCTAATAAGCCTCGTTCTTTTAATGCTTCTCTAACTAAATGCACATCTCCTTGAGCTAAATAACGTACACCGCCATGAACCAATTTGGTGCTTCTGCTAGAAGTTCCTTTTGCAAAATCTACAGCTTCAAATAAAATGGTTTTATAACCGCGGCTTGCTGCATCAACTGCCGTCCCGAGACCGCTTGCACCTCCGCCAATTATTATTACGTCCCATTTTTCGGTATTGTCTAGTTTGGTTAATTGCTCGGAGCGGTTCATATATGTATGGGGCTTTTTGTTTAAAGCAAACTTAACGAAATGAAATTAAAAATTGATGAAGAAAAAAAACTATGGTTTTTATTTGTTTCAGGTTCCAAGTTTCAAGTTTGATTTGCTAGATCTAAAAAAAAATAACCCGACAGATTTTTAAAATGTCGGGTTATCAATTTTACGGATTGTATATTTATATCAATCGTTTTTCAAATGCTTTTCTTGCAGAGCCTCTAAAATAGACTTCTCCGCAGTACGTATATTTTAATCGGTCTAAAATTTTCAGCATCGGAGTATTATCGAAGTTGGCGTCTACTTTTATGCTGTAAATATTATTTTCGACAGACAAACCTTCAATGCTTTGGAATAATTTTGTTGCAATGCCTTTTCCTTTTGCCAATTTTGAAACCGCTACACGATGCACAACAGTATAATCGCCATCAGTAAGCCATTTGCCTTCTATATTTTCGTAAGCAGGTTCTTTGTCAAAAATAATAGCTGCATAAGCCAAAATCGATTCATCTTCGGTAAAAACATAACCGTAACCATTTTCGATATCGCTTTTAATGGAAAGTTCGTTCGGATATCCATCCTGCCATTGTGTACTTCCGTCTAATCTTCTTTGTTCGATGGCATCTTGTAGGATTTCCCAGATTTGAGGTATTTCTGAAAGATTCGCTTTTCTAAGAGATAGCTTTTCTGTTGTATTCATTTTTTAATGAGGCAATTTATCTTTAATCAAACCATAAACCCAAGTTCCAGCAATGGCACTAACCAAAGTAACCACAATTACAGTTGCTCCTGTGCCAATTTGCGCAAAAAGCGGACCTGGACAAGCTCCAGTAATGGCCCATCCAAAACCAAATAATAATCCGCCGTAAATTTGACCTTTATTGAAAGTTTTTGGCTGAATTTCTATTTTCTCACCATCAAGAGTTTTGATATTGAATTTTTTAATCAATTGAACAGAAATTAATCCAACTGCGACAGCACATCCAATTACGCCATACATGTGAAATGATTCCAAATTGAACATTTCTTGAATACGGAACCAGCTGATGATTTCTGCTTTTACGAATACAATTCCGAAAAAGATTCCAACGATTAAATATTTTAAATTGCCTATTGCCGTTTCTTTTTTCTGGCTTGCGTTGATTCCTTCGCCGTCTATATTTTTATTTTCTAAACTCATTTTTGAAATTTTAAAGTGAAAGAATATAAGGCAAAATCAGAAGTGCCATTACAAAACCGCCAATCATAAAACAGATTGTTGCAACTAATGAAGGCCATTGTAAATTTGATAATCCCATAATCGCATGACCGCTTGTACAACCTCCGGCGTAACGAGTTCCAAAACCTACTAAGAATCCGCCTACAACAATCATAATGAATCCGCGAAGAGTCAATAAACTTTCCCAAGAAAATAATTGTGCGGGAACCAAACCGCTATGATCTGTGATTCCGTAAGTGGCTAATTTCTCTGATAATTCAGGAGCAATTTCCACTGGATTTGGATTTGATAAAAAATGAGCAGCAATAAAACCTCCGAAAAATATTCCAAGAACAAAGAAAAGATTCCAGCTTTCTTTTTTCCAGTCGTATTTAAAAAATGAAATATTTGCAGGAATACAAGCCGCACAAATGTGACGAAGCGAAGAACTAATCCCGAAAGATTTATTTCCGATAATTAATAAAATTGGAACTGTTAATCCAATCAAAGGGCCTGCAACGTACCAAGGCCAAGGTTCTTTAATGATTTCAAGTATACTCATTTACTTTTAAAATTTAGATTTTTTATTTTTAACGATTAAGATATTAAGAGAATTAAGCCAATCTGACTTAATGAAACTTTTCAAAAGAAGGTTAAGAAAAATTAAGCATTCCAACTTAATTCTCTTAATATCTTAATGGTAAAATTATATTTATGCTTTTAATGTTTTGCTCTGACAAACAAAATCTGATTTTGGGACATTAGTTTTTGAAATCGCTCCGAAACCGCCTTCAATTTCAGAAAAATTTCTGAAACCTCTTGCTTGAAGGATAGAAGCAGCAATCATACTTCTGTAACCTCCAGCGCAATGCAAATAAAAATGCTCATTCGGATTAATATCTTTTACCCAATCATTAATATAAGCCAAAGGTTTGCTGTAAGCGTCATCTATATGTTCTGCGGCGTATTCTGTTTCTTTACGGATATCAACCACTTTATCTTCTCCGAATTTAAATTCACTAGCAAATTGCTCAGCAGTGATTCTGTTTACAGTATCAATTTCGAAACCTGCGTTTTGCCAAGCTTCAAAACCGCCTTCCAAATGTCCGATAATCGTATCAAAACCAACACGGCTTAAACGCGTTACAGTTTCTTCCTCCATTCCAGTTGCAGTAACCAATATAATTGGCTGTTTTACATCTGCAATTAAAGTTCCAACCCATGGAGCGAAATCACCGTTGATTCCAATATTGATAGACTGCGGAATAAATCCTTTACTAAAATCGGCAGCACTTCTTGTATCTAGAATTAAAGCGCCAGTTTCTTCTGCTACGGCTTCAAAATCTTTTACGTTTATAGCTCTCATTCCGTTGTGTAAAACAGTTTCAAAGCTTTCATAACCACCTTTGTTCATTGCGACGTTCATGCTAAAATAAGCAGGAGGAGGCAATAATCCATCAGTAACTTCTTTGATAAATTCTTCTTCGGTCATGTTAGCACGTAAAGCGTAATTGGTAGCTTTTTGATTTCCGATTGTCGAAACGGTTTCTTTGCTCATGTTTTTTCCGCAAGCACTTCCAGCACCATGCGCAGGATATACAATTACGTCATCAGCAAGCGTCATGATTTTATCTCTTAACGAATGAAATAAAATTCCAGCTAACTGGTCTTGTGTCATTCCAGCCGCTTTCTGAGCTAAATCTGGACGTCCAACATCTCCAATGAATAAAGTATCTCCAGAGAAAATGGCGTGATCTTTTCCGTTTTCATCAATCAGTAAAAAAGTAGAGCTTTCCATAGTATGACCAGGAGTGTGCAACACTTTAATAGTTACTTTTCCGATTTTAAATTCTTGTCCGTCTTTTGCAGAAATGCAGTCAAATTCGCAGGCAGCATTTGGTCCGTAAACAATTGGAGCTCCCGTTTCTTTGCTTAAATCTACGTGTCCAGAAACGAAATCGGCGTGAAAATGCGTTTCAAAAATATATTTCAGTTTCACTCCATCGCGCTCTAAACGATCCAGATAAGGCTGAATTTCTCTAAGCGGATCAATAATGGCCGCTTCGCCATTTGAAGTAATATAGTATGCACCTTGAGCAAGGCATCCGGTGTAAATTTGTTCTATTTTCATGATTCAGTAATAAAAATAATGGAAGACAAAGGTAGTCTTGTTTTTTAAAAAAATAGGTGACTAATGTTACAGAAATTAGGTTTTTGTGTAAAAAAATGTGGTGTTTGACATATTCAGTTGAGATAAATTAAATTTAAAGTGGAGCAATTACGCTTTAAGCTTTAATTTTGCATATGACGAATGTCATTTCAAAACAAAAAAGAAAATGAAGACACAAGACTTATTGGATCAGATTGCTTTTATAAAAGAAATTGATAAAGTAAAATACATTCAGCGCAAGACCAAATTATTCAACAGCGACAGATGCGAGAATGATGCAGAACACAGCTGGCATTTGGCTTTAATGGCAATTGTTTTAGCAGAACATTCAAATGAACCGATTGATGTTTTGAAAGTCGTAAAAATGGTTTTGATTCATGATATTGTAGAAATAGATGCTGGCGATGTTTTTATTTACGATACCGTAAAAAATCATTCGAACACAGATGAAGAACGTCTAGCAGCAAACAGAATCTTTGGTTTACTTCCTGAAAAACAAAAAGAAGAATTTATTTCCATTTGGGAAGAATTTGAAGCAGGAGAAACCAACGAAGCTAAATTTGCAAAATCTATGGACAGACTTGAACCTTTATTGCAGAATACATCAAACAATGGCGGAACTTGGAAAGAGTTTGGAGTGAAATACGATAAAGTTTACGAAAAGAAAAGCGTTATTGAGGAAGGTTCAAAATCGATATGGAATTATGCCGAAGGTTTGATTAATGAAAGTGTTGAAAAGGGGATTTTAGAGAAATAAAATAATAACCACGCAATCAAAATCAAACATAGCCTGCGGTTTCAACCGCAGGAACACAATGGATATTACAATACGTTTCCCGTGGTTGAAACCACGGGTTATTTTTTTTGATCATGTAAATCTATACGCAATCTTGTCATTTCGACCGAAGGGAGAAATCTTCGTAAGAAGCTCGACAAAGAATTGCTTCTCGTTACGGAGTTACTTGCGAAGATTTGCTTCGCCTATTCGCTATCGCTCGAGTCTTCTTCGTCGAAATGAGAAAACAGTTCGCAAAAAATATATGCGAAGAAACTTTGTCAAAGTTTTGAACTTTGACAAAGCTGTATTGACAAGTGTTATTTCTACCCTTTAAATTGTTGAAAAGTTTAACAAATATCGGGCGATAAACTTTTTTTAAAGGGCGTTAATTCGGGTTCTAATGGTTAAATTTGTGGAACTTCATAAACAAATTACCATTATGGAAGAAATGCTCTTTTATGATCGAATGCAATTTGCCTTCACGATTACTTTTCATTATCTCTTTCCACAACTTACAATGGGCCTTTCGCTCATCATTGTTTACTTCAAGTGGAAATATCTCAAAACTCAAGACGAACAATACAATCACGCCACCCATTTCTGGATGAAAATCTTCGCTCTCAATTTTGCAATGGGCGTTGTAACAGGAATCCCGATGGAGTTTCAATTTGGAACCAATTGGGCAAAATTCTCTGAATTGACAGGAGGAATCATCGGTCAGACCTTGGCAATGGAAGGAATGTTTTCTTTCTTTCTCGAATCTTCTTTTCTTGGATTATTTTTATTTGGAGAAAAACTTCTCGGACATAAATGGCATTTTGTAACCGGATTATTAATTATGATTGGTTCATGGGCCAGTGGATTTTTAATTATTGCTACACATTCTTGGATGCAAAATCCTGTGGGTTACGAAATTCTGGAAAACGGAAAATTTGTATTGAATAACTTTCAAGCATTATTCTTGAATCCTTGGCTTTGGCCTTCTTTTCTGCACAATCAAGCGGCTTCTTTAGTGACAAGTTCTTTTGTCGTGGCTGGAATTGGAGCTTTCTATATTTTAAGTAATAAAAATGTTTCTTTCGGAAAACTATTTTTAAAAACAGGGGTAATCTTCGGATTGATTTCGAGTATTATCGTAGCTGTTCCAACAGGAGATTTATTGGCTAAAAATGTCGTGAAATATCAGCCCGTAACTTTTGCTGCGATGGAAGGGATTTTTCATACCGAGAAAAAAGGTTCAGAGATTGTCTTAATCGGACAGCCCGATGTGAAAGACAAAAAACTGGACAATAAAATTGCCGTTCCAAATATTCTAAGTTTCCTTACGTACGGAAATTGGAATCAGGAAATTCAAGGTTTAGATCAATTTGAAGAAGATCTGCATCCAACTAATATTTCGGGATTGTATTATGCCTATCATATTATGGTTGGTCTTGGAACTGTGTTTATTGGATTAATGGTGCTTTCACTTTTTCAATTAATAAGAGGAAAACTATTTGGAACCAAATGGCTTTTATGGTCTTTGATGTTTATGATGCCATTTCCATATATTGCCAATACCACAGGCTGGTATACGGCCGAATTAGGAAGGCAGCCTTGGCTGGTTTATAATTTAATGCGAACAGCATCTGGAGCTTCGCCGACGGTTTCTTCAGGAAACACCTTGTTTACATTGCTTGGTTTTATCGGTTTATACCTTTTACTGGGAATGCTGTTTTTGCTTTTGATTGGAAAAATTATCAATAAAGGGCCGCGTCATGTGGAACTTTCAACAGAAAAAATATAAGTATGGAATTTTTTTGGTACGTAGTTTTAATGGGAATTTTGGCTGTTTATCTCGTTTTAGACGGCTATGATTTTGGTGCAGGAATTATTCATTTATTTTTTGCCGAAACAGAAAGAGATAAAAAAGTAATTGTCAATTCGATTGGTCCATTTTGGGATGCCAATGAAGTTTGGCTGATTGCAGCTGGAGGCGTTTTGTTTTTTGCATTTCCAACTTTATACGCTTCGTCTTTCAGTGGATTTTACTTGCCTTTGATTATGATTTTATGGCTGTTGATTTTTCGCGCCATCGGATTGGAAATGCGTGGACAGATTCATAATCATATGTGGGAAGCAATTTGGGATAAAGCTTTCGGAATTGCAAGTTTGCTTTTGGCTCTTTTCTTCGGAATTGCTTTAGGAAATATCGTTCGAGGTGTCAATCTCGGAATGGTTCAAAATGGCGTTTCAACGCAAGAAGCGCATTATTTTTTTCTGCCTTTATGGAATCCAACTTTTAGTCCGCAAGCGAATGAATTGGGAATTATTGATTGGTTTACGCTTTTCTTAGGAATTGTGAGTGTTGTCGCATTGACGATTCATGGTGCAAACTGGATTGTTTATAAAACAAATTCGGCGCTAAATCCGAAATTGAAAAAAGTGGTTTTTGCCTTGAATATTGTGCTATTGGTTTTAGTTTGTATTTCGCTTCAAATTTGGCACTTTATTGAGCCGAAACCATTTCATAATTTTGTTGAAAACCCGATTCTCTGGTTTTTTCCTTTAATGACTTTTGTTGGAATTGCTGGATTATTCAAAGTTCGTTCTTTTAAAAAAGACGGTCACGGATTTTTGTTTTCGACTTTGTTTTTAGTTGGAGGATTTGCTTCTACAGCGGTTTCGATTTTTCCAAATGTGTTGCCTTCAACCAATAAAGTAAATCCGTCATTAACGATTTATAATACTGCTGCTCACGAATACGGATTAAACGCTGGTTTGAGCTGGTTTTTTATCGCTTTGTTTCTGGTGATTGTTTACTTTGTTATTCAATATCGTGTTTTTAGCGGTAAAATGGATGATGTAGGGTATGGGGAGCATTGATTTTTTTACAGCCACTCCCGATAACTATCGGGATCACGAATTTTTATTTTGATTTGAATGGAATTCTGAATTTTGTAACTATGAAATACACGAATTTTAATTCCTTCAATATCAAATCAATTGCCTCCAGTTTTAACTGGAGGTTTTTTGTTGAATTTGAAATTGGGCTTTAGCCAAACTTTGCGGTTTTTGGCTAAAGCCTTTTTGTATACATTTGTTTGCCTCCAGCTAAAGCTGAAGGCAATTGATTGAAAATATTAAAAACAGAACGTCATTTTACCTGAGTCTGCGTTAGGGATAGAAGCGGTATCTCCCGATTTAGAAAAACAAGGCTTTTTTAGCCGTAGTTTTTGTTAATCGGGAATTTAGCGGATAGCCCGTTCGCTGCGGCGAAAACGCCATAATAATATTTTCTATTAATTAGCATATTTAGCAGTAAAAAACCATAAGGCAATTTTTACAAAAGATTTAATTACAACCAACAGTTATATTCTATAAGCTGTATTGCCGAAAAAAAAAGCAGTTAATGCTTAATATTGCGTATCTAAGAATTTTTCCCCCTAAAAGAATTTTTGGATACGATTTTTACTAAAACTTAAATCTATTTTACCTACTGAATTTATGCCTTTAACAATTTTTTCCGACGAGGTTAGGTTTTGTTATAAATCTAAAAACTGGCAGTATCAATTTGATGAAATCAAAGAGCTCGGACTGCTCAAAAAAAAGAGAAAATATTTTCTAGAAAATGGCGCTTTTATAGCTGTAACAACTGTTGCGTATTATTGCATGCTGTTTTCCAATTTAATGGACTTGTATTACATTATTCCTGCGCTTTTATGCTATGCATTTATTATAATCGCCAGGTTTGGTAATAAAGACGAGTTTGTATATTTTGTTTTTGTTAAAGATATTTACCAGAATGAAATAAGAACTAAAATTGAGCCAGAAGACCGCGTGTTAATTGGCAAGCAGATCGATAGTTATTTAGATCTTCAATTTGAACGCAGTATACAAAGAACTGCTTAAGAAAAATCAGAGATGTTTGTATTTACTATTTCCCATTATGATGTTTTTTTCATAATGGCAGCACTGATATATGGTTATTTTATTATCAAAAAAAGAAAATTAACAAAACGCTAAGTCATAGTGTTCATTATGAAGTAGCTTAACAAATACCCAAAAATAAGTATAGTTAAGTCGTTACAAATTAACGGCTGGCTGTTTTAACTATACATGATCCCAAATCAGAATAAAATTATGGCCACAACAATTAAAAGCAAGATTAAAAACATTAGAGAGTTAAAAAATTACACTCAGGAATATATGGCGGAAAGATTAGGTGTAACCCAAGCGGGCTACAGTAAAATTGAAAAAGGAAAAACTTCTTTGAGTTATGAAAAACTGGTTGAGATAGGGAAGATTTTAGATGTAAGCGTAGAGGATATAATTAGTTTTGATTACGACAAATATTTTAATAGTTTCAATAAAATAAATGGAAATAATAACGGCAGTATTTTAATTAATGCCGATAACACTTCGATTATAAAAGAACTTTATGAAGATAAAATCCAATTATTAGAAAAACTGCTTTCTAGAACCGAAATAGAATTGGAACGTTATAAAGATAAATTCGGAGAACTCTAAAAGTTTTAGTTTCATCTTTGTCAGAGCATAATGCTTTGACAAAGATTACTCTACAAGTGAAACTAAATAAATTTTTTGAAATTGCTGTTAGAATAGGACTTCTTTAGCAATAATATAAAATCCCATTATGAGAACGAACCATCCGAAAAGAGGTTTTAATTTTGTGCCGTCAATTTTTTTAGAAAGTTGGCTCCCAATAAACATGCCTATTAAAGCCATAGCTGAAACGCTCATCAGAAAAGTATAATCTATAGGTGTTCCGATATATAGGTCGCCTGCAAAACCTATTGACGAGTTTATGGTAATGATTAATAATGAAGTTCCAACGGCTTGTTTCATTGGAAGATTAGCGAAAAAAAGAAGGGCAGGAATAATCAGAAATCCGCCGCCAGCGCCTAGAAAACCAGTTACAATTCCGACTAAGAATCCAATGAAGCTAAGCTGGAAATAATTGGTTTCAACCGATTTTATTTCGGTTTGATTTTTTTTAATCATCGAAATAGCGGCAGTAATCATTAAAATTGAAAAGATAATCATAATCAGAAAATCTTTTGAAACCGTATAAGAAGCGACAGAAAACAAAGTCGATGCAATTTGCGGAAAGATTACTTCGCGGATTATCAAAATAGAAACAACCGAAGGAACCGCAAAATACAAAGCTGATTTCAGTTTTAGATTTCCCATTTTATAATGGCTGTAACTTCCAAATAACGCTGTTAATCCGACAATAAATAAGGAATAAGAAGTCGCTTGATCGGGATTGACTTTAAATAAATAAACTAAAATTGGAATTGTCAGAATAGAACCACCGCCGCCAATTAAGCCAAGTGTAATTCCGATTATGATTGAGGCGAAAAATCCTAAGTATTCCATTGCATTTATTTTAATGCAAAGTTGCTTCGGAAATTAGAATTCTACAGTAACATTTATCACAGACCTAAAATAATTTTACCATTAAGAAATTAAGGAAATTAAGCAATGCTTTCTTAATGATACTTTTAAAGGTTAAGAAATATTAAGCGATCCAACTTAATTAACTTAATATCTTAATGGTTAAAATTTAGCAATTCAATCTGGTTTCTGTTCAGTTTGACCAAACCACGCTGTTCCATTTTTTTGAGTAATCTGGAAACCACTTCGCGTGATGTATTTAATTCGGTTGCAATTTCTTGATGCGAAAGATTTACTTCAGAACAGCCGCAGGCATCAGAATGTCTTTTTAAATAGAATTCTAACCTTTCATCCATAGAACGGAAAGCGATATTGTCTACAACTTCCAAGACTTCTTCAAAACGGCTTCGGTAAGTTTCAATAACAAATTCGTACCAAGAACGGTGTTCCATCATCCATTTGTCCATTAGCTGCAGCGGAATCATCATTACAGTTACATCTTCTACTACTTTTGCCATAATTTGGCTTTTTTCGCTTTTTGCAGTGCAGATCATCGAAATCGCACAGGCTTGTCCAGGCTGTAAGTAATACATTAAAAATTCTCCGCCATCTTCACCTTCGCGATATATTTTGATTTTACCTTTAATGATCAGAACGGTATTTTTAATATACTGTCCGGTACGCATTAAAATGGTTCCGGCTTTAAAATCCTGAAGACTTCCGTTTTCTTCGATTGTAGCGATAAGTTCGTTAGAGAAATTAGGAAATATGGTTTTTAATGATTGCTGCATGTTGTGTAATAATTTTGTCACATAGAGCCAAGTCGAATTTTCTATTTTTTGGATCTAGTTTGAACCAAAAGATGTAAATCATTGTGACTAAGTTTTTATCAAAATCGAATTAAAAAATGTATTTGATTACAAAGATAATGGTTTGAAATGGGAATAATTGTCAGAAAACTAGATTTATGAGTAATTCTATGTAAATGAAGAAATCCTATTTTCTATCGATTTTGTAGGCTGAATTTTTAAAAATAGTAACTAAATTTGTAATTCACTGATTATAATACTTTCTCTAAAACGTTTTCTGAGAATAATAATCGAAATCGCATTTGGTACGTTTTTTATATAAAGAAACGTCGTAATTTTACAAAAACACATTTTACTATGAATTTATCACAAGAAGATTGGGTTGCTCAGTTACAGGCTGACGAAAATGCAGTTATACTTGATGTAAGAACTGAAGACGAATTTAATGACGGATACATTGAGAATGCTCTAAACATTGATATCAATAAAGGGCAAGCATTTATCTATGAAATAGAAGAATTAGACAAAAATAAAAATTATTATGTATACTGCCGTTCTGGGGCTAGAAGCGCAAAAGCATGCCAGATCATGAACGAATTGGGTATAGAAAACGCCTACAATCTGCTTGGAGGAATCCTAGATTGGGAAGGTGAAACAGTACATCCATAAAAAGAAGAAGAGGCAATAAAAAAGCCTCTTTTTTATTTTGAAAATAGAATTACCAGACCATTAAATAACCAAATTATGAGTTTTATACCAGAAGAATATCAGATTAATGCGCTGATAAATCAAGATACTTATCTTGTAAATGGAGAATTGAAACAATGGACAGGGCAAACCACACCTGTGTTTTCTACTATTTCTTCAACCGAAAAATATTCGCCGACTTTATTAGGTTCTATTCCTTTTATGGGAGAAAAAGAAGCAGCAGAAGTTGTCGAAGCTGCTACCAATGCATACGACATGGGACAAGGCTTATGGCCAACTATGAAAGTAGTGGATCGTATTAAATGCATGGAAAAATTTGTGAAGCAAATGAAGGAAACCCGCGAAGAAGTGGTAAAATACTTGATGTGGGAAATCGGAAAATCATTAGGAGACTCGCAAAAAGAATTCGACAGAACAGTAGAGTATATTTACGATACAATTGCAAGCTACAAAGAACTAAACGGACGCAGTTCACACTTTGAAAAAGTTCAAGGAGTAAACGCCATGATTCGCCGCGGACCTCTTGGAGTGGTTTTATGTCTTGGACCTTACAATTATCCTTTAAACGAAACTTTCTCATTGCTGATTCCAGCTTTGATTATGGGAAATACTGTAATTTTCAAACCTGCTAAGCATGGTGTTTTATGTATTTCGCCATTGTTGGAAGCTTTCAGAAGCAGTTTCCCAAAAGGGGTAATCAATATTGTTTATGGTAGAGGGCGTGAAGTGGCTTCTCCGATTATGAAATCTGGAAAAATTGATGTTTTAGCATTAATCGGAAACAGTAAATCGGCGATTGCTTTGCAAGATCAGCATCCGAACAAAAACAGATTGCGTCTAATTTTAGGTTTAGAAGCTAAAAACCCAGCGATTATCCTTCCAGATGCCGATTTAGATTTGGCTATTCAAGAATGTATCACAGGAAGTTTATCTTTTAACGGACAGCGTTGTACGGCGCTGAAAGTCTTATACGTTCACGAATCAATTAGAGAAGAGTTCAATAAACGTTTTGCTGAGAAAGTAGATAGTTTGGTTTTTGGAAATCCGTGGGAAAAAGGAGTTTCTTTAACGCCGCTTCCAGAAACTGATAAACCAAAATATATTCAAGGTTTAATTGACGACGCTGTTCAAAAGGGCGCCAAAGTGATAAATGAAAAAGGAGGTAAACATACTGAAAACTATATTTTTCCAGCAGTTCTTTATCCAGTAAACAAAGAAATGCGTGTGTATCACGAAGAACAGTTTGGACCAGTTGTTCCTGTACTTTCTTTCAAAGATATTAAAGAACCATTGAAAGATATGGCAGAATCAAACTACGGACAGCAAGTAAGTTTGTTTGGTAAAGACATAAAAACATTGGCACCGCTTATTGATGCCTTAGTAAACTTAGTTTGTCGAGTAAACCTCAACAGTTCTTGCCAAAGAGGTCCAGACGCTTTCCCTTTTACAGGAAGAAAAGATTCTGCTGTCGGAACTTTGAGTATTCCAGATGCTTTACGTTCATTCTCAATCCGTACGTTTGTAGCTTCAAAAGATATCGATTATAATAATGAGATTCTGCAGGAATTGCTTAACAGCAAAGAATCGAATTTTATTAATACAGATTATATTTTGTAGTCATCAAGGTTATATATTAATTGTAGATGCCGTTTGTTGCTTTTGGTGACAGACGGTTTTTTCTTTTTTAAAGATGCTAAGGTTCTGAGATGCTAAGTTTTTTTAATTAAAAATTAAAAATTAAAAATTAAAAATTAAAAATTAAAAATTAAAAAGCACCATTAACCAACAACCATCAACTACAAACCATCAACTACAAACCATTAACAATTAATAACTAAATTTGTAACATTATTTAAAAAAAGCAGTCTTAGTTATATACCAAACAATTTAAAGACCTAAGAATCATTATGAAAAAGAGATTTTTGCAATTTGCATTAATAGCATTTGTTCTTTTTGCCCAAGATACTATTGCTCAAGAGCTTTACGTGCCGAGAAATATAAAAAAAGCCTACGAAAACGGAACACGTTCTAAAGACGGGAAACCTGGCGTAAACTATTGGCAGAACCGCGGAAAATATAATATGGAAATTTCTGTTGATCCTAAAACCAGATTGGTTTCAGGCACAGAAACTATTATTTACGAGAACAATAGCAAGGATACGTTGAGAAATTTAGTTATCCGTTTTGTAAATAATCTTCATAAACCCACTTCGTCTCGTGGAAGCGATGTGAGCAGCGATTTTTTAAGCGACGGATTGACGATTACTTCATTAAAGATAGAAAATGAAGTCTATAAAGAAGATGCTAAAAATTGGGGAACAGTTGGAAATGTAAAATTGCAAAAACCGATTCTACCGCACTCAAAAACAACTATAAATATTGAGTGGAATTATCCTTTGTCTAAAGAGAGCGGAAGAGAAGGTCAGATTGATGAAACTACTTTCTTTGTAGCATATAGTTATCCGAGAGTTTCTGTTTTTGACGATTACAATGGTTGGGATAGATTGCCGCACACAGACCGTCAGGAATTCTATAATGACTTTAACGATTATGTTTTTTCTGTAAAAGCACCAAAAAATTATGTGGTTTACGCGACAGGCGATTTATTAAATCCGGATGAGGTTTTACAGCCTGAATTTGCATCGCGTTTGAAGAAATCTTATACAACCAATGAAATTTTGCATATCGCTAACGAGCAAGAAATGAAAAGCGGTATCGTAACCAAACAGTACGATTGGAATGTTTGGAAATTTGAAGCTAAAAATATCACAGATGTATGTTTTGGTTTAAGTGACCATTATTTATGGGATGCCAGCAGTGTAATTGTAGACAAGAAAACAAATCGACGTGCGAGTATTCAGGCAGCTTACGATATTAAAGGAACTGACTTTGTAAATTCTGTAAAAAACAATCAATATGCTTTAGATTGGTTTTCTAATAATTGGCCAGGAGTTCCTTATCCCTTTTCTAAGATGACGGCTTTTCAAGGTTTTGCCGATATGGAATATCCAATGATGTGCAACGACTCACAAATGGGAGATCCTGTTTTTGCACAGCTAGTGCAAGATCACGAAGTAGCACATACTTATTTCCCTTTTTATATGGGAATTAATGAAACACGTTATGCTTTTATGGACGAAGGATGGGCAACAACTTTTGAATATTTAATCGGGATTGCTGAGCATGGAAAAGAGGCCGCGGATAACTTTTATAAAGAATTCAGAGTAAAACATTATATAAACGATCGATCTTCAGAAGAAGATCAGCCTATTATAACAATGTCTACACAGGTTTCTGGTGCTGGTTACGGTAATAATTCTTATGGAAAAGCTTCGCTTTCTTATCTGGCACTGAAAGATTTATTGGGCGACGACTTATTCAAAAAAGCACTACACGATTACATGGATACTTGGAATGGCAAACATCCAATTCCGTGGGATTATTTTAATTCATTTAATACCTCAACAGGTAAAAATTTAAATTGGTTTTTTAATAATTGGTTCTTTACCAACAATTATTTAGATATCGCAGTAAAAGGTATTTCTGCTGACAAGAAAATGATAACAGTAGAAAACATTGGAGGTTTTGCCATTCCGTTTGACGTTGTAATTACTTACGCTGATAAATCGAAAGTAATCTTACATCAAACACCAGCAATTTGGGAAAAAAATCAGAAAACGGCTAAAATCATTTTGAAAAGCACAAAAAAAATACTGCAAATTCAGCTCGATGGGGGGATTTTTATGGATGCAACGCCAGAAAACAATGTTTTACTTGTTAAATAGATTGAGATGTTTTTAATGAATTCGTTAATAACGTTATTTTATTTTTAATAAAATAACGTTATTTGTTTAGAATAATTAATAATAATCAAAAATACGGAAAACCGTAAATGAATTTCTTTAAAAAAGACTAGGTTTGTGAAATAATAAAAAACCTACAAAATTTAATGAAAAACACATTTGCCCTGATTGTATTACTAAGTACATTCAAGTTCTTTGGACAGAATGACCAAAAAACAGCATTTCAAAAAAGCAAATATGAATTAGCTGTTTCTTACTACAAAAAAGCCGAGTTTGTAAAAGCGATCGACTTATTTTCTTTAGCAGCAAAGATTATACCAGACAATGAAATTGGAAAAGATGCTGTAAATAAAGTGGATACTTTACGTAGCCTTTTGAGAAAAGAAATTTTAAGTCAAGCCATTGGAACTTGGAAGCGAACAGGGAATCAGCCAGTTTGGTCTGCAGCTACGGCAGATAATGCCAATCAATCTAGTTTTGACGAATTAATTGAGATCAAAGAAAATGAAATAGCGTTTTATGAAGTAGACAAAAAAACAAAAGTAAAGAAACTTCTAAAAACAGAAAATTTAGTTTATAATGATGCAAACTGCACTGCATCAGTATTCTCAGAAATCATCCTTTCAGACGGAACAATTTGGAACTGCAGTCTGAATGAAAAGTCAAATATTCTTCATGTCGTTAATGTTGCGGTTAAAACAAAAACAGGAATACAGAAGATAGATAATGATAATGAAGAAAGTTATTATGTTAAGATCTAAATAAAAAAAGGGAATCAATTGATTCCCTTTTTTATGTTTTATACTTTATAAAAATTTAAATCCAAGTGAAAGACTGGTTATTCCAGTTTTAATTTCGCCACTAGAAGCATCTATGTCGCTGAGTCCTGCAAGATACCTTACGTCAAAAGTAAGTCGCCACACATCTACGCCGACACCGCCAAGCACACTGTGATTGTTTCTTTCAAATGCTATATGATTTAAATTATTGCTTGGGTTTATGTCCGAATAATTCTTCCAATTGTACCCTGCAAAGACTCTTACATTTCCTATTTTTCCAAGCGGAATGATTTTAAAACCAGCGATTAAGGTCGCATCGGTTCCAGATAATTTAAATTCGGTTTCTCCTACACCGTCTTGGAAAACGCTGAAATTAGTTTGGGCATAACCAAATTCGCCCTGCGCATAAAAAACGGTAAGATTTACTCGAGCAAAAGCAGAAAAACCAACTCCTGTATTGGTATGGTCGGAACTAAAGTTTTTTGCATCAACGGAAGTAATATTGGTCGAAAACTGCGGTCCAACTTGTATTAATTGCGCAAATCCATTTACACAAAAACATAAAAATGCTACTAAAAAGAATTTTTTCATAAGGATCTTATTTGATTTTGGTACCATAAAAATAAACATAATAGATTTAAATTGAATGATTTATCTGGTTTATTTTTTATAAGTATTTGATTGTTAGTTTTGTATGTTTCTTTTTTTTTCCTTTATTATGTAGATTAAAATCAATTATTTTTGAAAAGATTACTAAATAACTTATGGAAATAAAAACAATCAAAGCATCTGATACTTGGCAGATCCGCCATGAAGTAATGTGGCCTGACCAGCCTTTTGATTTTGTTCAGCTAGAAGAAGACGATTCAGGATTTCATTTTGGAGTTTTTGAAGATGGTAAATTAGTTTCTATAGTTTCTTGTTTTATAGAAGGGAAAGAAATGCAGTTTAGAAAATTAGCTACTTTAGAAGAATACCAGGGAAAAGGAATGGCTTCCTATCTTCTAAAATATATATTGGAATTTGCAAAAAGTAAAAAAATAGAAAAAGTCTGGTGTAACGCCAGAAGTAATAAAAAAACATTTTATGAAAAAATAGGATTTATAGATACTCATAAAATGTTTGTAAAAGCTGGTCAAGAATTTACAATAATGCAAATTAAAATTTAAAAATAAAATTCCATTTCGTTTTTATAAATGATTGTATTGTAGTTGTTTATGTGTGTTTTTTTTGAATGAAATAATATTTTTCTTCATCTAATCTTCATGTAAAAAGCTACCGAAAACGTTTTCATTTTATCTAACTGTTAAAGCTTGTTAAAAAATCTTTTTTTGTTTTAATTCTTTTATTACTTTCGCACCGAAATGAGAAATTTAATCGTATTTTTAGTATTCATGAATATGCTTCTGTTTGGCGGAGGCCAATATTTGAATGCCAATACTTTTGGTCCTCATAATCACCATCATCTGCAAAAACATAGAGTTAAATTTACCAATCAAGATCGAGGCAGTTCTATAATAGAAGACGTTGCCGATGTTGATATTGAAGAGGATTTTCTTGGCGGTGATGACACTAATTTACTAACGAACAAGTATTTTACTGCTTCGTATAGTTTGGTAGACGCTTTGTATCTGGCACTTTCAGATCAGTCTGCAGCGAATGATTCTAATCGTTTAAAATTTTCTGCGCCTGTCTTCGGGCATTCAAATCCTATCTATATTACTCAACGAGTATTAAGAATTTGATTTTACAGTATACATCGGTTACCTGAGTTTTGATCTCTGCGTATCTTGCTGTTGTATATTTTTCTACTTCTGCTTATATGAAGGTTAAGGTCTGGACTAAGGCTGACTGATGCATTTTAACATCCAAAAGGAATTTTTATTCCAAAAGCATTCAATCGCTTAATTTCCAAACTAAATCATGAAAAAAATCATTGTGTTCACAGGCTTAATGGCCTTGGTGTGCTTAACGAGTTGTACATCTAAAAAAGAAGAAAAAGAAGAAGTTGAAAAATTTACCGTTACTAATCCGGTTAGAATCGACACTTCATTTACTAAAGAATACGTTTCACAAATAAAATCGGTTCGAAATATAGAACTTCGTGCCCAAGAAAAAGGGTTTTTACAAAATATATATGTTGACGAAGGACAGTTTGTAAAAAAAGGACAATTGTTGTTCAAAATTATGCCAAACATGTATCAGGCAGAACTATTAAAAGCGCAGTCTGAACAAAAATCGGCAGAAATCGAATTGCAAAATGCTAAATTATTGGCAGACAAGAATATCGTTTCTAAAAACGAATTGAGTGTGGCGCAAGCAAAACTGCAATCTGCAAAAGCTGAAGTATCGTTAGCAAAACTTCATTTATTATTCACGGAAATCAGAGCTCCGTTTGACGGAACAATCGACCGTATTCCTTTAAAACTTGGAAGTTTAATTGACGAAGGAGAACTATTGACAAGTCTTTCAGACAACAGTCAGATGTTTGCTTATTTCAATGTTTCTGAGCCAGAATACATTAGTTACGAAACGCACATTAAAGACCGTGCTGATAACAAAGTGAATTTAGTTTTGGCTAACGGAGAGCTTTTTAAAGAAAAAGGAAATGTTGAAGTTATTGAAAGTGAGTTCAACAATGAAACTGGAAATATCGCTTTCAGAGCAAGGTTCCCTAATTCTGGAAAATTACTTAGAAATGGAGAAACAGGACAGGTTCAAATGAATGTTCCTCTTAAAAATGCTGTTGTAATTCCGCAAAAAGCGACTTACGAAATTCAGGACAAAAAATATGTTTTTGTAGTTGGTAAGGACAACAAAGTGAGTTCTAGAGAGATTACAATCACAGGAGAAATTCCTGATTTATACGTAATCAAAAGTGGTATTACAGAAAATGATAAAATCTTACTTGAAGGTGTTCAGAAAGTAAAAGAAAACGACAAGATTAAATTCGATTACGAATCTCCTAAAGAAGTAATCAATCATTTACGCTTAAAAGCAGAATAGTTTTTTGTTTTAATAGTTTCAAGTTTCAGGTTTCGTACTGAACCAAAAACTTGAAACCTGAAACTTGAAACATTTTAAACTTCAATAAGTTTAATCATTTAAAAAATATAAAAATGTTTAATAAATTTATACAAAGACCTGTTCTGTCGATAGTAATATCGTTGATTATTGTCTTTTTAGGGGTGTTGTCGGTTTTAAATTTACCAATCACACAATTCCCTACAATTTCGCCTCCAATGGTGAACGTTACTGCAGATTATCCTGGATCTAACGGTGAATTGATGGTTAAGGCAGTTGTTATTCCTTTGGAAAGAGCCTTAAATGGGGTTCCAGGAATGAAATATATGGCTTCTGATGCAGGAAACGATGGAGAAGCTACAATCAAAGTGGTTTTTAACTTAGGGACAGATCCTAACCAAGCAGCCATTAACGTACAGAACCGTGTGGCTTCTGTTACCAATAAACTTCCTCCTTTGGTAATTCGTGAGGGAATCAAGATTACCCGTGAGGTGCCAAGTATGTTGATGTACGTGAACCTTTACAGTACAGACAAAAATACAGACATGAAGTTCTTATATAACTATGCTGATATTAATGTACTTTCTGAGCTGAAAAGGGTAAATGGTATTGGTTCTGGAGATATCTTAGGAACACGTGAATATGCAATGCGTATCTGGCTAAAACCAGATCGTATGTTGGCCTATAAAATTTCTGCTGATGAAGTAATGGAAGCATTATCAAGTCAGAGTTTAGAGGCTTCTCCAGGTAAAACTGGAGAGAGTTCTGGTAAACGTTCTCAAGCATTTGAATATGTATTGAAATATTCTGGGCGTTTTACAACAAAAGAGCAATATGAGAATATCGTAGTAAAAGCAAATCCAAATGGAGAACTTTTACGTCTGAAAGATATTGCCAAAGTCGAATTTGGAAGCTCAATGTATGACATCTATTCTAATTTGAATGGAAGACCATCTGCAGCGATTGTATTAAAACAGTCTTTTGGAAGTAACGCGAATCAAGTTATTGAAGAAGTTAAAGCGAAACTTGAAAAAATCAAACAGAGATTTCCAAAAGGAATGGATTATGAAATTTCGTATGACGTTTCTAAATTCCTTGATGCTTCCATTGAAAAAGTAATCCATACGCTTGTTGAAGCATTCATTCTAGTAGGTTTAGTCGTTTTCCTTTTCTTGGGAGACTGGCGTTCTACGGTTATTCCGGCAATTGCAGTACCAGTATCGTTGGTCGGAACTTTTGTGTTCATGACTTTCTTTGATATTTCATTGAACTTAATTACATTATTCGCTTTGGTATTGGCAATTGGAGTCGTCGTCGATGACGCGATTGTAGTTATCGAAGCTGTTCACGCCAAGATGGAAGAGGAACATCTCTCGCCATTTAAAGCGACAAAACAAGCCATGCATGAAATCGCAGGGGCAATTATTGCAATTACCTTCTTAATGGCTGCGGTATTTATTCCAGTTGCGTTTATGTCTGGTCCTGTTGGAGTGTTCTATAGACAGTTCTCTGTAACTATGGCAACTGCGATTATTCTTTCTGGTATTGTGGCTTTGACATTGACACCTGCGCTTTGTGCAATGATGTTAAAAAACAATCATGGAAAACCTAAAAAACCAACGCCAGCCAATAGATTTATTGATGCTTTCAACGAAAAATTCAATCTAGCGCAAGGAAAATACCAAAATCTATTGGGTAAAATTGTTGATAGAAGAGTGGTTACCATTTTGGCGCTTGTAGGTTTCTGTATTGGAACATTTTTAATAAGCAGTTCAGTTCCTTCAGGATTTATTCCAAATGAGGATCAGGGAATGTTTTATGCCGTAATTCAGACTCCTCCAGGTTCATCTTTAGAAAGAACAAATAACATTGCAGAGAGAGTTCAGAAAATTGCAGAAGATATCGATGGAGTAAAATCTGTTTCTTCATTAGCAGGATATGAGATTCTTTCTGAAGGTACAGGAGCCAACTCTGGAACATGTCTGGTTAACTTGAAGGACTGGAGCGACAGAAAAGAATCTGTTTTGGAGATTATGCACGAAATGGAAGAAAAATGTAAAGATATTACGGGAGCAAATATCGAATTTTTCCAACCGCCTGCTGTACCAGGATATGGTGCTGCTGGAGGGTTTGAACTTCGTTTGTTAGATAAAACCGGTTCTGTAGATTATAAGAGAATGGAGCAGGTTAATAATGATTTCGTTGCTGAATTAAACAAACAGCCGGAATTATCAAACGTATTTAGTTTCTATAGCTCTAGTTTTCCTCAATACATGATGAAAGTCGATAACGACTTGGCACAGCAAAAAGGGGTTTCTATCGAAAATGCGATGAATACGTTATCAACTCTTGTGGGAAGTAACTACGAAATCAGTTTTATTAAATTCGGTATCAACTATAAAGTTATTGTTCAGGCTTCACCGGAATATCGTGCACAGCCAGATGACATCTTGAAATTGTATGTGAAAAACGATCGCGATGAAATGGTGCCTTATTCTGCTTTTATGAAATTAGAAAAAGTGTACGGACTTTCAGAAATTACGCGTCACAATATGTACACCTCAACTCAAATCAGTGGTTCGCCAGCTCCAGGGTATAGTTCTGGTACAGCAATTAAAGTAATTCAGAGAGTAGCTGCCGAAAAATTACCAAGAGGATATGACATTGACTGGGCGGGTATTTCTGCCGATGAGGTAGCGCAAGGTAATCAAGCTATTTGGGTATTCTTAATCTGTTTAGGATTTGTTTACTTAGTATTAGCTGCGCAATATGAAAGTTTCATTCTGCCATTATCAGTAATTCTTTCGTTACCAGCAGGTATTTTTGGAGCTTTCCTTTTATTGAAATTGACAGGATTAGAAAACAACATTTATGCACAGGTTGCCATGGTAATGTTGATTGGTTTATTAGGTAAAAATGCGGTATTGATCGTGGAGTTTGCGATACAGAGACATGCTGCAGGATTATCGGTTTTACAATCAGCTATGGAAGGAGCAAAAGCTAGGTTCCGTCCAATTTTGATGACTTCATTTGCCTTTATTGCAGGTTTATTACCGCTTGCTTTTGCAACTGGTCCAGGTAAAATTGGTAACCGAACAATTGGTACCGCAGCTGCTGGAGGTATGCTTATCGGAACCATTTGCGGTGTATTTGTAATTCCAGGCTTATACTTCATTTTTGCCAAAATTGCAGAAAAATACAAATTGGTAAAACATGAAGAAGAAAATCCATTAACAGAAGAAATTGATAACAATCATGTATAAAGTTAAATCATATCAATATAGTATTGCATTAGCTGTATGTCTGGCACTTGCAGGGTGTAAAACCCCTGCGCCTGAGGCAGCAGTTACTACAAATACGCCAGTTCCTGAATCGTTTGGCGCAACAGCTCAAACGCAGGATGCAAACAACAACACGGCAGCATTAAACTGGAGAGATTATTTTAAAGATCAAAATCTTATAGATTTAATAGATGTTGCGCTCAAAAATAATCAGGAACTGAATATCACTTTACAGGAAATCGAAATTGCAAAGAATGATATCCGTGTTAAAAAAGGACTTTTATTGCCGACAGCAGGTCTGCGTGCGGGAGCAGGAGTAGAAAAAGTGGGTAGATATACTAGTCAAGGTGCAGGTGATGCTACAACAGAGATCAAGCCGGGAGTAGAAACGCCAGACCCGCTGGGAGATTTTACCATTGCAGCTTATGCAAATTGGGAAGTAGATATCTGGAAAAAATTGCGTAATTCTAAAAAAGCAGCTTTAAACAGATACTTAGCTACAGTGGAAGGTAAAAATTTTGTAATTACCAACCTCATCGCAGAAGTTGCTGATTCTTATTATGAATTATTGGCTCTAGACAATCAATTGGATATTGTAAAACAGACCATTAAATTGCAGACTAACGCTTTAGAAATTGTAAAAGTTCAAAAGCAAGCGGCAAGAGCAACAGAATTGGGAGTTAAGAAATTTGAAGCAGAAGTTCTAACTTCACAAAGTATGGAGTTTGATATTTTGCAGCAGATAAAAGAGACTGAAAACAAGATCAACTTTTTGTTGGGTAGATATCCTCAGGAAATAAAAAGAACGACAAGCACTAACTTCTTAAGCTTATTGCCAGCTGCTGTAAGTTCTGGAATTCCTTCTCAGCTATTACAGAACCGTCCAGATATTAAGCAAGCAGAATTGGAATTGGTTGCTGCAAAATTAGATGTAAAAGTTGCTCGTGCAGAGTTTTATCCTTCTTTGGATATTACAGCAGCGATAGGAGTAAATGCTTTCAAACCTTCTTATTTGTTTACTATGCCTGAATCGCTCTTATATTCTTTAGCAGGAGATCTTGTGGCGCCGCTGATTAACAGAAACGCTATCAAAGCAGAGTTTGCTAGTGCTAATGCAAGACAGCTTCAGGCATTGTACAACTATGATCGTACAGTTTTAAATGCGTATTTAGAAGTTTCAAACCAAATGTCTAAGATTGAGAATCTGCAAAAAGGTTACGATCTTAAATCGAAACAAGTAGACGCTCTGAATACTTCAATTGATGTTTCTAACGATTTGTTTAAATCGGCTAGAGTAGATTATTTCGAAGTTTTGATGACACAGAGAGATGCTTTGGAAGCGAAATTAGAATTAATAGATACGAAAAAAGAACAATTAAATGCTGCAGTTCATGTTTACAGAGACTTGGGCGGCGGATGGAAATAATTTTGCCAATTAATTTGTAGAGGAAAAGCCTTTCGGAAGTAAAATTCAGAAAGGCTTTTTTGGTTTCAGAACAAAAAGTTTTACTTCTGTATATTTGTATTTCAAAAGTTGTTTTATGAAAAATCTTATTAAGCCAAAAGTACTAAAAAAGGGAGATAAAGTTGCCACAATATCGCTTTCTTGGGGAGGCGCAGGAGAATTGCCTCACCGATATGAATATGGAAAGAAACAGCTTCAGGAGGTATTCGGATTGGAAGTTGTGGAAACTAAAAATGCATTGAAATCTGCTGATTGGATTTATAATAATCCAAAAGCTCGTGCAGAAGATTTAATGCAAGCATTTCTAGACCCATCTGTTAAAGCTATTATTAGTAATATTGGTGGAGAAGAGAGCGTTCGAATTCTGCCTTTTTTAGATTTGGATATTATGGCAAAAAATCCAAAAATATTTTTAGGTTTTTCCGATGCAACAATAACACATTTTGCTTGCTTAAAGGCAGGATTGACTTCTTTTTACGGCACTTCACTTTTGGTTGGATTTGCTGAGAATTGCGGAATGCATGATTATCAGATTCAGGATATTAAAAGAACATTGTTTGCTACAAAACCAGTTGGAGAAATTTTGCCGAATAAGGAAGGCTGGACATCAGAATATCTGGATTGGTTTGATGCATCATTGTCAAATACAAAAAGAAAACTTACGGCATCTGATGGATGGAATTTTTTGCAGGGAAATGGGAAAGTTCAGGGAAAATTAATTGGAGGCTGTTTGGACGTTTTGGAATTTTTGAAAGGAACCGAATTTTGGCCATCTGTAGAGGAATGGAATGACTGTATTTTGTTTTTGGAAACTTCTGAAAATATGGCTGAACCAAGCACGTTAAGATATTGGCTTAGAAATTATGCAGCACAAGGAATTTTGCATCGTTTAAAAGGAATTATTTTCGGCCGTCCATACGATTCCAAATATATTAAAGAATATAATGACGAAATTTTGAAAATTATAAATGAAGAAAATTTAACTGAACTAGCCATTGTAACAGAAATGGATTTTGGTCATACATGCCCAACATTTACCCTTCCGTTTGGTGTATTAGCTGAAATAGATTCTGAAAACAAAACATTCAGTATATTAGAAAGCGGAGTTGTAGAATAGGTAAAAAAGTGGGAAAAGTATATTCTTAGATTATAAAGCCTTTTTAGATTTAATTCAGAAAGGCTTTTAATTTTAATATGCGAACTTTTCTTTTACTTTAATCTGCGTTTGTTCTGGCATAGATATTTTTACTTTAAATCCTTTGTCTGGTTCTGTCTCAATATCAAATGTACCGTTAACAGCGAGAATACGGTTTGCCATGTTTTGTAGACCATTTTTAAGAATCATACTTTTTTCGCAGCCAATCCCGTTGTCCATATAATTTACAAAAATTGATTTTTGGTCACTTTCAAATCGTATAACCACAAGACTTGCTTTGCTATGTTTTTTCATATTTACCATTAGTTCCTGTAAAATTCGGCTGATGGTGATCTTTTTTATATCGTCAATGCCTTCCCAATTTATGTCTTCTAAATTGGTAACCATGATATTTCTTTCTCGTGTATTATATGCAGAAAGCATTTCTTTTATACTGCGGGTAAAATTTGCACCAGTATCGATACTATTGTTTTCTCTAGATATACCTCTAACACGGCTGTAAATATCATCTAGTTTTTGCAAAAGATTCTCTTTGGTATTTTCTGCATATAACGGTTGAGATTCTGCAAAAGCGATAACCTGAAAAACATCATTAGCCAACTCATCATGGATTTTTTTGGCAATTCGAGTTTCTGTATTGTATGAGGTTTTAAATTCGATGGACTTATTTTTATTCTTGTAATAACGTATTAAAATGAATATTAGAATAACTAAAAAGACAAAAACAATTGCAAATACGATTTTTAGGTATTTGGCTCTTTGAAGCGATAATTGGTTCTCGGCTTTTTCTAAACGAAGTTTTTCGTTTTCGTCTTTTTCCTTTTTAGCATCGTATTTAATTTTAGCGGATTTATTTTTAAAATTATTTCGAATTTTAATAATGCTGTCATTTAGCGTAAAGTATTTTTGTGTATAGTTTGGGGTATTAGCAGTATTATCGTTTGAAATTAAAATTTGTAGTGCTTCTAATCTTTCGTCAATACTGTTAAGCTTTGTAGCAACTTTATAAGCGAACAGAGCATTCTCATCTGATATTTTTTTGTCTTTTTTAGAATAATAATCGGCTAGATGTAGATAACTTTCAATACTTCCATAGGTGTCCTTAGTATCAATTCTAATTTTTAAACCTTCATTCATTAAATGAAGCCCTTTAATTTCTATTCCATTTTTAAAGTAAGCATAACCCAAATTATCGAGCAGTATAGACTTGTCACTTGGTATAGCTTTCTCTTTTAAATCTTTACTTGAAAGAGATTGCAAAAGAGAATCCAATATTGGGATTGCCTTAGCATATTTTTTTTGTTGAATATAAACAGCAGCAATATTTTGTAAGGGAGCTTGTTTTAAGAGAGGATCTGAATATTCTTCTGCGGCTTGTTTATAGTAAAAAATAGCATCATCATAAAGAGAAAGTTCTTTGTCTGCAATGCCAAGATTCGTCTTTATGTTAGCTGCATAAATACTGTTTTTCTTAACATAATGCAATGCTTCGGTTAGGGTCTCTTTACTACCATAATAATCTCCATTGATTTGTTGAATCAGTGATGTTTGGATAAGGATATATCCAATATTGGCACTATCTTTTAAAGTTTCATATAGTTTTTTTGACTTATTGAAATCGTAAAAAGCAGTATTGAAATTTTGGTTTTTATAGTTTTCAATAGCTTTATCCCTCAAAGCATAAGCCTCTTTTTGTATAGATTTAGTTTTAGGATTAACGGTCTTTTTTTCTTCACAGGAAAAAAGAAAAAGCAAAATAATACAATAAAAAAACGGGGATCGTAACATTTAAATTTACTTTCCCCGAAAATAGTAATTAAATTGACACCAAAAATATTTTTTTTATTATGGAGCTGGGGGAGGTGGAGGTGTTCCTCCTCCTCCTCCTCCAGGTTTATCACCAGGACCATCATCATTATATTCTGCTGACGGAGTGCCAACTTTTTCAATTTTCTTTTTTGGTGTAGTCTCATACTCATCAGGAGTACAAGAAAATATCGTGAACAATAACGCAAAAGCGATAAATAGTATTAGTTTTTTCATTTTGTTTATTTTTAAGAAATTAGACATAGGTATTGCGGTCCGGAATGATCCAGAGTCTTTTGGGACAATACCAACATTGGTTTTGGGAAGTGAAGTGTGTAGAACAGTAAGACGTTATTTATACTTCCCGAATAAACTTGGTCTTACAGTTTTTTACACTCTTAATTAGAACTGGTTTTCATTATTGTTTTAGTCTGCAGACAAAACCTGAACTAATTTCTTGATGCAAAGTAAAGGAGCTTCCAGGCCTTATCTGGCAAGAGATTCCCGGAATTCCTGCGTTTTCCTGAGATTCCCAGAAATTCCCAGAAAAAAGCCTAAAAGTCTAGTTTGAATTATTTAATTTTAATACAAATCTCTTGTAATAGATGCAATTTGTCGGTCAAAAGTTGGTTGCGAATAGCTAAAAAAAATTATATAAATAATATAGATTTGGAACAAAAATTGAATTGCTGGTAAAGATTTAATTGTAGAGATCGAAAATAAAGGCATATAAAAAGTTTTGGTTAAGAGTGAAAATAAAGAGTCAAAAGAATTTTCTAAAAAAGGCAAAATGAATAATACATTAGAAGAATATAAAAAGGCGATTAAAATTAAATACGAGATCGAAAAAGAGGGAGAGTATTTTGACTTCCTACACCATCCTTCACGCGGAAAACTACGCGATTTATGCTGGCTTATCTTTGAAGATAATCCGACTCAAGATGATTTAAAAGTTTTTAGGAATTTACTGTGCGTAGATTTTGACTATACTCAAAAGAATAAGTTTAAAAATCAAAAAGATAAGTTTAGGCCTATTGAAACTTTCTTTAAGGGCGAAACAGATCCATCAAATATTGATGCCATAAATCTTGCAGCAGTAATAGTCGATTTTCAGCCACGCCCTTTTAAAAAATTCAACGAAAAATGTAGAATTGAAGAAGCCAAACAAATTAAGAATGTCGTTGAGAATGTAACTGCTGAAATTGATGGTAGTGGCATAGAAAAAACTGTTTTGTTGAAAAATGAAAATGAAGAGTCTAAAGAAGTTCCCAAAAAGAGAAATCTTATGCTGAATTTAAAAGATCTATTTTCTATAAAAGTGGCTCAGAAAATATATCCGCGCAAAATAATTACGATTGCAGTTGGAGCAGTTGCTCTGGTATCTTCTGCATGCTTATATTTTGTGCAGAAAAAAAATTGAGAAATATAATTTCGGAATGAAATTTAAATGCATTTTGAAAAATAAAATGCTTGAAGAGATAAAAAAGAAAATTTTTTGAAGTGTAATTTTGGCGTTTAGAAAGTTTGTTTTTAGGCATATATTTACTGTTTTTTACACAATAAATATAAGAAAAAAATATGGATAAACCTAATGAATTCAATGAAATAACAGATTTTTCTACTCTTTTTTTGCTTTTTTTTGGATATTTTTTTTCGGACTTTTTTGAGTAATTCTATATCCCCAGAAAATTATAGAATTTGTTTTTTCAGCAGATTGAAATAAAATTATTTATATTTATAAAACACTAAAAAACGGTTTTGATTTTTTAATAACAATCAGTTTAAAATTCCTTTATGAAAAAGCTTCTCATACTATTTATTGTTTTATGCGCTGTCAGCTGCAAAAAATACGTTGTCTCGTTTGAACAGCCAACGAATATGAAATTGGATAACTTAAAGCTTGAAGTATTTCTTGATAAAGAAAAAGTGAAAGAGATTAATTTGAAAGCGACAGAAGAACTCCCTACTTATGAAACAGTAGGATTGTCGGTGTCTGGCGAAGGGAAACACTTGCTTCAGGTTAAAACAAAAGATACAACCTTTAGTTTTGATGTAAAATATCCCGAAGAGAAATTTATTAGGATTATAACTAACTTAAAAACTAATGGAAAAATCCATGTTGGAATATTAAAACAGAATTATAAATATAAGTCTTAATGCTATTTGGGTCTAGCTTTTTAATCGCAAAGGCAAAAAGATAAATGCAAAGTTCGCAAAGCAATTTATACATAGCTTTGCGAACTTTGTTTTGACTGAAAGTTATTTAAAAAACTTAGCGTACTTCACGGTAAAATCAGGATAAGAAATCCTTAAACCATAATCCAGAGTTTTTTATAGTTCGTTTTTGGGTTTCAAAATCTACATGGATTAGTCCGAATCGGGCATTGTAACCTTCTGCCCACTCAAAATTATCGGTTAAAGTCCAAACAAAATAGCCGTCAACATTTATACCCTCATTTTTAGCTTTTAGAATTTGTTCTAAATTATCCTGAATAAAATGAGTTCGCTTTATATCGTGTACTTTTCCGTTTTGAACGGTGTCAGGAAAAGCGGCTCCGTTTTCGGTAATAATTATTTTTTTGATTCCGTTATACTCATTAAATTTTTTAAGGATATGATACATAGCAGGCGGATAAACTTCCCAGCCCATTTCTGTAGAAATTACATTTCTTTTTTCAGCACTTATCAGTTCAGCGCCAATGTACGGAGTTAAGATAGAAGATTTTACAACCTCTCGGGTGTAACACTGTAATCCGATGAAATCAAAATCGAAATTGAGATTGTTTAAATCGTCTTCAAGTATATAATTATTCAATTTTTTAAGAACCGGAAGATCTTTCTGCGGATAACCTAATCCTAAAATGGGTTCTATAAAAGTTCTGTTTAATAAAGTATCTACACGTTTTGCGGCTTCAACATCTTTTGAGCTTTCAGTTGCAGGTTCGATATGCGTGCATGAAAATGTAGTTCCGATATTGGCATTTGGAATTCGTTCACGAACTATTTTAGCTCCTGCTGAAGTAGCTAGAGTAACATGATGCATCGCTTTAAGATAATTGGTAATTCCTTTTTTTCCAGGTGCATGAATGCCTAAAAAATAACCTGCTCCAGTAAAGACGGAAGGTTCGTTTATCACCATCCAGTTTTTAACGCGATCGCCAAAATATTGTACGCAGACTTCGACATATTCTTTAAACCAAGAAACCGATTCGCGGTTTGTCCAGCCTCCTTTTACTTCAAGTTCGTGAGGTAAGTCCCAATGATAGAGTGTTATCCAAGGTTCTATTCCAGATGACAGCAGAGAATCTATAATTTTGTTGTAATAATCGATGCCTGCTTGATTTATAGGATGAATGCCTGTCGGCATAATTCTGGGCCAGCTGATAGAGAATCTAAAATTCGGAATATTTAATTCTTTTATTAAACTAATGTCGTCTTCATAGCAGTTGTAAAAATCACAAGCTGTTAAGGCATGATGTCCGTTTTTGATTTTTCCTTTTTGAGAAGTAAAAACATCCCAGATAGAAGAACCTTTTCCGTCGGCATCATGTGCCCCTTCAATTTGGAAAGCGGCGGTAGAAACACCCCACAAGAAATCTTCACCAAATTGGTTTCTGTTCAAAAATGAGCTTTCAATTTTATTCATTCAGTAGTGCTTTCCTTTATTTATAATGGTTTATTAATGCAGGAAAGAAGATTGCATTGCTCTTAAAAAAAGCCATTCTTTGAATGATACTAGGAATTTTAGATTAAAGAATTTCATAACGATTAGTTTTATATCAAATTAAAAAAACTAATGTGAAATTATTGTAAAGTGATTATTATCAAATAATTAAATGTAAAAACGGGAAGGTTTTAATCTTCCCATCCACATAGTGTCAAACCTAGACCTTGAGCTTGTTTAAGCGATGTTTTAACTATTTCATGACTACAAGATCTTAAACCACGGCAATTTTCATTATAATGATATTTTTTTGCGCCAGTAGAACCGCAAATAAACACTTTTGTTTCTGGAGGTCGAAAAGAAGCTGCAAAAACAAAAAGTAAAAGTAGAGTATATTTCATTCTATATATTTTTTATTTAACAATCAAATGGTATTCATTTCCTTGTTTATCAGTAGCTTTTAATTTTCCGTATGAGATCCATTCCGTATTTATTTCAACTTCAGCAACTGAATCGCTGGTTAAAATTCCTGCGCCGTATTTTCCCTGAACGTTAATATTCCCACAAACCGAATCGCCTCTGCTGTTTATTCCTTTTACATCATAATTGTACTCGTAATTTCCAGGGTTTCCTGTTCTGTATTCGTATTGATACGTTTTATTTACATGATACGTTCTGGCTTCTTCTGGTGTAAGTGTTTTTCGGTCATCTGGTGTAATGACTGGTTTGTAAAACGAATTTACTTGTGGCAATGGAGGCGGAGAAGCAGCTTTCTTGCACGAATAAAACGTAGATAATAAAAGTAAGATGAGGTAGTTTTTTTGCATAGGCGATGTGGTATTTGTAGCTGCAATAAATCTACTTAGAATTAAATTCTTTAAAATGAGTACTTATACGGGATTTAATTCTGTTTCGTAAAGCGCTACAGTCTCTAATAATTCTTTTTCGTATTGGTAAATATCATCAATTGATGAAATTGCAATTTTAGCTTCGGTTTTATTATTGTTGAAGAGGCTTAAATATTTTTTACCGCCATTTAGATGTAGCCTGCAAAGAGGTTTTCGATTATTATCATCCAGCAGTATTCCAAAGTACGATTGTGTATCGCGATATACGATTCTGGCTACTGGGAGTTTTCGTCGTAAAATGGCAACTACTATACGATAACTGTCAAGTTCTTCTTCGGTTGTAACCACTTTGCTATCATCTTCAACTGAGACAATTTCTTCGTCTTGTTGTTTGATTGTTTCTTTACTTAAAGCCGCATTTAAACGATCATTAATTTTATCATTAATAAATTGATTTACTGATTTTTGAACTAAATCTTTGAATTCTTCCACAACTTTTTCTGTAAGCCTGCCTGTGTAAACTTTGTTGGCAAAAAGTTTTGTAAATTCATTTGATGGATTTTCTAATTCTGTACTTATCTGCTTTTTTATTTCCTTAATGTACTTTAATGAACTTGCATTGCTTACAATATTATTGACATCAAAATTCGCTTTATGAAATTTGGCAATTTCGTTTATCGTATTTTCTTTTAGATTGCAGATATCAAATTCTAAAAATGGCTTTTCGTCCATTTTGTTTTGATCGTCCAAATCGGTGAAAAACTGATAATGAATTCCGTTTGTTAAAAGTGCAAATCGCGTTTTAGTGACATGGAAATAGCGGAATAATTGTGAATTATGAACAGTAAGTTTTTCTTTCCAGCTTTTGCATTCTACAATAATAATTGGTTCTCCATTCTGAAAAATAGCATAATCTACTTTTTCTCCTTTTTTTAAGCCAAGATCAGCCGTAAATTCAGGAACTACTTCTAGCGGATTAAAGGCATCGTATCCTAAAACATGTATAAAAGGCAGTACAAAAGCATGTTTTGTAGATTCTTCGGTTTCGATTTTACTTTTTAGCTGATTTATTTTATCGGCTAATGATTTTAGTTGAATATTCATTTCCATTGGGTTGTAGTTTTAAATTAATATTTCAAATGTAAAACCAATAAAAATCAGTGTATTATGGAAATCCGTAACGAGATGGAAATTTGATGGAAGTTTTTTGGAATGGATTTAAACGGAAAAAAGAGGACAATAAAGTTCCTCTTTAAAAAGCATAAATTTGATTTTTTATTCTTTTTCGGAAATAAAATCTTTTATGATTTTATCCATGTTTGAAGGCAAGTCAGCATTTTTAATTTCGAAATGTTTTATTTTCATTTCAGAAAGCCATTTTGTCCAATACGCCTTTATAACTTTTTCTTCAAACGGATTATTTTTGCTTGGATTTATTCCTAAAACCAAAACTTCAAGATTAGACAAATCGGTATCAACTTTAATAAAACCAAAATTTTCTTCATTGAATCTTTTCTGCCAGTTATTTGTATTCAAGCCATTTTGTTTAATTAGCTGAGGTGTTAAATAACTCGATAAATTTCCATCTTTAATTTGCGTTCCTTCATAAAACATATATCCGTCTGTGAGAATAATTAAGATATTTCTAAAATCTTTGTCAATGCATTGATCCTGAACTTTGCTGTCGAAAAAGTTCCAAATATCTGAACCGATATATTTATCATCTTTAATCGCTGATTCATATATTTTTGATGTTTTTGAAGAATAAGTATCATTAATGGAATTAAGGAATTTCTTGGACGCATTATCTTTATTTACCGTAATTCTCAATTCTTTAGAAATAGAATTAATTTCAGGATTTTCGGGTTCTGGATTAAAAAACAATTGCATTTTGTCATCAATCTGTCTCAATTTTTTTGATTTCAGATGATCTGTAAAAGCTTCAGAAACCGATTTGATATATCCTAAGTCCCTTTGATAAATTTCCATTGTTGGATTTGGATTTTTTTTGAGGCTAATTCGGTCTGATAAATCTACCAAAATACTAATGTTATAATTTTCTGAAACAGAACTTCTAGTTGAGGTTTCTTTGCTTTCTGTTTTGGTTTCTTCTTTACATGAAAAGAAGAAAATCAACAACAAAGACATTGAAATTTTAAGTAAAGTATTTTTCATAATCTTAATTTTTAAAATACACCAAATGCTGAAAATCAGGATCTATTAAGTTTAATCTTCCAAGATGCTCTTCAGATAGATTTTCGCAATTTTCCAGCAATTCTACTTTTTCTTTATGAGGCAAGGCAATTTCTGTATTGATAGCTTGAAACCAGCCTTCTTTATATTGATGATGATAATGCAGATATTCTTTTACAGGAAAAACAAAGCCGTCTATTTTTAATTGAAGTTCTGATATTTTACCATTTATGGTTACAATCTGTTCTTTAAAACCGTTGATTTTATTAACATAATCAGATTTTAGTTTTTCTAGATTTAATAAATTTTCTTTTCGCCCTCTTATAAAAGCTCGAATTTTATCAATGTTTTCAAATTCTTTCATTACAAAATCAAATACCAACCCCCAGATAATATACACCACGAAACCAGCAAATATGATCATCCAGAATTCTGGCTCACCCAAAGCGATATTTAAATTGTAAGGGGAAGATTCTGTTGTTTTATTAAACTCGTATATTTTTTTCTCAATGATGTACGCCAAAAGACCATCAAATAGAAATGTAATAGTAAAAAGTGCAGCAAGTCTGATAATATTTTTGATTCCTTTTCCTTTTTGCACCATATGAATAACATACCCCAATCCCATAAAAACAAACGGAATAGTGGTAACCAAAACGCCTTCGAGCCAACTTGCTTTGAAAGCATTTGTAAATGCATCGGCATCAAAAATGGCTGCAGTTAAACTGTCATTTGAAAATTCTTTGAAAAAAGCAGAATAAGAAGCCGAAATATAAAACACCAAAACATAAAGTGTAATTGGCAATAAAAGAATCAAACCAATATAAAATTGTGCTTTTAAACCTTTTCCTTCTTCGATTCCGTATTTGTCAGGATTTCGTTTTACTTCAATAATTTCGTTTTTTATCTGATCGATATTATCATTTATATCCTGTTCTTTTTTCTCATAAATGCCAATTGCGGCTTCAGATTTTTTAAGCTCTGTTCTGTTTTTTTCCTGTTCTTCGCGATACGGCTGTTTGAGTTTGTCTTGTTCCATTTTTTGTTTTCGGCACTGATCTTCAAAACTCATATATAAATTTTGAAGACATGCTTTTAAAACAATTGGTTTTCCGGTTGCCTTAACCGATGCAGCAAAACCGCTTTGATAATAGGTGATTCTAATTTGTTCTCTGTCTTCTTCATTCTCTTCCGGAATTTTAAAAGGAGAATCTTCAGATTTTTTTAAACTAAATAATTGTGAAAGTGGTTTCATAACTTAAGCGTTTAGTTGACTAATAATTTCTTCTTTACCAATGTTTTTCTGAACACAATCAATCAGATAATCAGATAAATCATTGATGTTTTCTTCGACAAAATCAAATTTTCGGCAATACTTTCTAAGCATATTTAATTCGTCGTCAGTAATTTTTCCATCGGCCCAAATAATTCTGGTAAGATCATACAGATATTCGATTTTGGTATGTAAAGATTCTGGAACAATAAACTCAGCATTAATCGGATTCAGAAAAAGTTTGTCGAGTTCTTCTTTTGGAATTCCTCTTTCGTCTGCAAAGTGATATAGCATTTGAAGTTCTAATACATCAAATTGATCATCGGATAATGCCATTTGATATAATCTTAAGAAATGGCTTTTTAGTTCTAGTGTTATCATGGTTTTTATTTAGTTATTTTAAATGTTCACAAGCTTTTCCATTTCCATCTCCATCCAAATTTTTATAGCATTTTTTGTTGCTTTCAAAAGTTTTTTGAGCATCGGCTTGACTTTTGAAATCATCACAAGTTTTTGTTGGACAATTTGAATTTGAATTTGAGGACGGACTCGAAGACGAGCCTGTATTAGTTACAGTTGATTCAATTGAATCACCAGATTCTGAACATGAAACTGCAAAAGCGAAAATTGCGAGTAATGAAAGTATAACTTGAGTAATTTTTTTATGGTTCATGATATAGATAATTTAGATTTGTTTAATTAATCTTTCCGCTATTTCTTCTCGGTCAATTATGATTTGAGAAGGAAGAATCATTTGGATTTGGTCATTAATTGGATTCTTAAAAATGGAAAAATTTCCTCTGCAGTTTTTATATCGAAATTGAAATGCTTTTAAACCTTTTATAAATCCTTCTTTTTGAGTTATTTCAAAAACATAATTTGAGCAGGATTTTTTAAAAATGCATTTCCTTCTGTTAGACTGCGGAATTAAAATCCAATACAATCGAATAATTAATAAGGTTAAATATTTCATTTTTTCTGAAAAACAACCATTTGACTATTTGTTGTGTAGCCTGGTTTTGCACCGAATCCAAAACAACCATTATCAGGATGAACAAATGTGGATACACTTTCTAAGCGCACATATTCCCAACCTCGGCTTGTGTAATTTTTGATTAAACTTTCAAGTTGTTCAGCAACATGATTAGAAGTTCCTTTTTTTGGATCGATTGAAGCCACGAATGGCACTACTTTGTATTCCATAATTTTTGATTTTAATTAATTTTTAAATTGATTTACAACCCAAAAGTAAAACCAATCAAAACCAGTATTTTACGGAAATCCATAATCCGATATTATAATTCTTGAAAATAAAAAAAGCTCCCGAAGGAGCTTAAATGGGTAATAAATAGAGATTTAAATTATCCCCATATCTTTTGTAATCGAAACCAGATGAATGGTATTGTTGGCTTTGAAAAAGTCTTTTAGTTTTGCCAATCTTTTTTCCATAGCGCTTTTGCTATTTGGTTTTATATCGCTGCTTTTAAAGATTTCTATAATTTCATCCTGAGAAGTTCCAGCAGACAAATATTTTAAGATTTTAATATCTACATCGTCTATTTCATAATTGCCTTTTTCCTGAAGCGCTGAAGCAACTTCTGGTGAAATAAATCTTTGATCAGAAGACGAAATTATGGTCAATGCTTTTTTGAGTTCTTCAATACTATTTCTGCCTTTTAGCACAAAGGCATTAATTTCAGAATCTTCAAAAAGTGATTTTATGCGAACGCTTTTATCTTCAATCGAGTAGGCGATGATTTTAATATCAGGCTGGAGTTCGCGGACTTTTTGAATCAGTTCATCTCCGCTGCCGATTTTTACTTCGCGATGGTCTTTTTTAAACGAAAGATCGCTAATTAATAAATCGTATGGTTCGTTATCCTGAATCGCTTTTCTAATTTTAAGAAAAGCATCATCACAATATTTAGCGTGTTGGAAATTGACAATGTTGAAATCATTCAAAGTCTGTTTGATGGCTAAATTGAATTCTTCAAAATCCTCGGCTATTATTACTTTTTTAAACATAGGCTCTTATTTAGGCATTGTTATTTTTACTTTAAAACCTTTATTCGGTTCAGTTTCAAAAGTAATAGTTCCTTTTACAGCCAGAATACGGATTTCCATATTTTGAAGACCATTTTTTATAATTTTTGATTTTTCGCAGCCTTTTCCGTTGTCACTGTAATCAATAAGCAGAGAATTTGAGTCCGTATTGAACTTTATAGACACGACAGGAGCTTCACTATGTTTTTTCATATTGACCATTAATTCGTGTAAAACTCGCTGAATGGCAATCTTCTTTAAATCATCAACCGAATCCCAATTTATTTTTTCAACACCATTTATGATAACGTTAGTCTGACTGCTATTATAAGTAGAAAGCATTGCTTTTAAATTGTTCGGAAAATTTGAACCCGTATCTATATCATTGTTTTCTCTAGAAATTCCACGAACGCGTGAGTAAATGTCATCAAGTTTCTGGAGTAAGTTTTCTTTATTGCTTTCGTTGGTTAAAGGCTGAGTTTGCGTGTAAGTAATAGCATGAAAAACATCATTTGCCAGACCGTCATGAATGTCTTTTGCAATTCGGGTTTCTGTACTGTATGCTGTTTTTATTTTCTCAATTCGATTTCGATTCTGATAAAACTTTCTCAAATAAAGCAATAGTAGAAAAAGAGATGAAATGCCTATTATGAAAAATATCTTTTGATATTTAGCTTTCTGAAGCGCAAGCAAATTCTCAGCTTTCTCTAATTTAAGTTTCTGATTTTCGTCTTTTTCTTTTTTGGAATCGTATTTAATTTTAGCGAACTTGTTTTTAAAATTGTTTCTGATTTTAATAATGCTGTCATTTAAAGAAATATATTTCTTGCCATACTTTGTTTCAGATCCGTTAGAAACAAGAAACGCTAAAGCTCTCAGTCGCTCATCAATACTATTGAATTTAGTTGCAATTTCATAAGCTTTTTTAGCATACTCATTTGATTTTTTCACATCGTTTTTTGAATAATATTCGGCTAAATGAAGATAACTTTCAATGCTTCCATAAAAATCTTCAGTTCTAGTCCTTAAATCCAAGCTCTCATTCATTAAAAGCAAACCTTTGTCTGGTTTTCCTATTTTGAAGTAAGCAAACCCAAGATTATCAAGAACTCTCGATTTAGTTTTAGAAGACAAGATGCTGTCTAAATCTTTTTTATTTAAAATTGATTTTAAAATGGAAATTGCTTTGTTGTAGTTTTTCTGTTGAATATATACTACGGCTATATTATTCAAAGGAGGTTGTTTTGAGATAGAATCTGTACAATCTTTTATAGCTTCTTTATAATAAGATATAGCATCGTCATATAAAGAAAGTTCCTTGTCGGCAATGCCAAAAAAATTATTGATAGATGCGCTGTAAATATCTTTTCTCTTGATATAAGGCAAAGCTTCCGTCAGTGTTTCTTTGCTTCCATAATAATCTCCGTTTATCTGTTGGATCGAAGCCATCTGAATAAGATTGAAGACGATGTTAGCACTGTCTTTGATCTTTTCGTAAGAGATTTTAGATTTATTAAAAGAATAAAAAGCGCTATTAAAGTTTTTTTCTTGAAGCTGTGCAATTCCCTTTTCTCTAAACTGAAAGGCTTTTTCTCTTATATCTTTATCATCAATAGAAGTAGAGGTCTTTTCTGCACACGAAAAAACAAACAATGCGATTAGAAGAAATAAAAACGGGGATCGTATCATAAATAATACTTTCCCCGAAATTAATAATAAAATAGATATGTACTATTTTATGGATTATTTTTTTGGTGGAGGAACCACAATTGGATCATCGCCAGGACCATCTGGTTCACTTGCTTGTCCTTCTGGCAGAGTTACTTCCTTTTTTACCTCAGTTTTTTTACTTTCTGTTTCAAATTCATCAGCAGTACAAGAAAATAATGTAGTTGACAACAGCGCGCACGCTCCCAATAAATATAAAGTTTTCATTTTTTTTATGGATTAAAAATTAGACATGAGGATTGCTGTCTGGAGTTTTTCCTGATTGTTTTTTAATGACAGCAATGCCAAATTTGTTTGGGAAGTGAAGTGTGTAGAACCGTAAGATTTTCATCTATACTTCCCGGATAAAATCCATCTTACGGTTTTCCGCACTTGGTACATGAACTAGTTTTGTACATTTGCTTTTGACCTGCAGATCAAAGCGATAACTAATTTTGTTGAGGCAAAGTTATGTTGGGTTTAGGGCTGTAAGGAGCGTAAAGTCAGGAAAGTCGAATATATTTTCTTAAAGTCGGGATAAGTTCCAGAAAGTCATAAAAAGTCGAGGAAAGTATTTTAGAAAAGTTTTAAAAAGTCCAAATGCCTATGCAAACCATTACTTTTGAAGATTATAAAAACGCTATTAAAGCAAAGTATGAAGAGGAAAAAAATGGAGAATATTCAAATAATTTAAATTCTCCTACAGCAGCAAATCTTAGAAATTTGTGCGTCAAAAGATTTGATACAAATAATAATCAAGATGACTTAATTGCCTTTAAATCTTTTTTTGATTTTCCATTTGATAGGAACAAGAAAAATTTATTTGGAGAAGACGAACTGAACAAATTAGAAGCGGTTAAGAGATTTTTTTTAGGTAAAACAGAGAATCCTGCTGAAGATACCATTCAATTGGCAGCAATATTGGTTGATCTTCAACCAAGACCTTTTAATGAGTACAGGAAACAACTTAGTATAGAAGAAAAGAAATTAATAGAAGAATTAAGAGATACTACACCGCCACCTAAGAAAGAAACTTCATTTAATACCTTAATTGATAAAATAGAAGAGGACGATAGTCTAAAAGTCGAAGAAGTAGAGCAAACTCAATCTCTAGAATCTGAAATAGCACCAATCCCTATTGCAACTTTTGTTGCGACAGGAAAACCAACAAAATCTAGGATGATAATATATGCAGTAGTTACAGCTTTCTCTGCTGGATTAGTGATAATGATTTATTTTGCTTTCTTTCAAAAACAATGCATGCAATGGTCAAATGATCACTACGAAAAAGTAAGCTGTGATTTGGAAGTAAATGGTCTGGGAAGTTTTAATATTGTAGAACCTTTTGACAAAACTGTTTTTGACTTAAAAAAAATAAAAGTATGCGATACAACACCATTTTTTAATACAAATGGAGAAGCAATTGTCTGGTATGGCAAAACGGCAAATGGAATAGATTTCTTCAATGGACATGGAAGACATCCCGAGAATAATAGTCCTTTAAGACCTGTAACTAGATATATTTTGAATAAATATGTGAAAAAGTAAAATCTAGCGAAAATGCGATTTATGTAAAATATTCGCAGAATCATGAAATTTTTTGTAAGTATATACTTTTAATTTAGCATTATTGAATTAAATTAATAAAAAACAAACAAATCATGAAAAGCAGAAAAATATTATTCGTATTAGCCTTAAGCGCGGGAATGTTCGTAACCTCTTGTAGTAACGACGATAATGAAGGAGAAACAATAGTTCCTATCCAAGGGAAGTATAATCTAAGCAAAACAGGAACAATTGTTAACGGTCAAGAAGTTTTAGTAGATGCTCCACAAAACCAAAGTGGATGTCCTGGAGATTATTTAGAGTTAAAATTAAGTAATGCTGCAGTTATTGGAGATTATGATGGAAGTAATTGTGCTTTAACAGAAACTACTGGTACTTATGTAAGATCCCATAATGATTTGACTATTACTGTTGGAAATGTAAGTTCTACTAGCGATATCATGAATCTTACCAACAAAGAGTTAAAAATTAAAGACAAAACAACAGGTATAATTACTGTTTATACTAGATAAAATTTGTTTTGAGATAATTTCAATTTCCTTTGAAATGGAAAAACGGAAACCGCTTATTTGCAGTTTCCGTTTTTTTTATGAATTGAAATATGGAATTTAGAATTTAAAAAATCTTATTCTACAGGAATATAAATATCAAAAGAAGCTCCTTTATTTTGAATACCCGAAGCCGTGATGATTCCGTTGTGGTTTTCAATAATTTTTTTTACAATAGCTAATCCTATTCCAGTTCCGTTGTATCGGTCTCTTCCATGAAGGCGCTGGAAAACTTCGAATATTTTTTTGTTGTACTGGGCTTCAAAACCAATACCGTTATCTGAAACTTCAATGTGACAATATTTTTTAGCGGGAATCAGTTTTTCATTTTCTAAATCTTTTCCTAATGCAATTTTGCTTTTAATTTTTATTACAATTGGAATATCAGGATTTGAAAATTTTAATGAATTACTGATGAGGTTATATAACAACTGCTTGAACTGAAACGGAATGATATTAACTTCAACGCTGTCTTCAATTTCAATTACGGCACTTTTTTGCTCTAGTTCTTCGGTTAAATCTTCCTTTACTTCATTTATAATTTGGGCAAGATCTGTTTTTATGAAAATACGTTCTTGGGCATTTGTTCTTGAATAAGCCAATAAATCATTAATTAAGGTCTGCATTCGCTGTGCTGCGTTCTGCATTCTTTTGAATTTATCTTTTCCGTTTTCTGTTAAATGTTCGGCTTCTTTTTCAATAATCTGAGACGCAAAAGTCTGTATTTTTCTGAGCGGTTCCTGTAAATCATGACTTGAGATATAAGCAAACGACTGGAGTTCTTTGTTCATTTCTTCCAGCTCATTATTTTTCTGCTCTAGTTCGAGTGCATTCATTTTTAATTTATCATCGGCTTTTTTCTTTTCGGTTAAGTCATGCGTAACTTTTGAAAAACCGATAACGTCACCTTTTTTATTATGCACAGCTGTAATAACTACGCTTGCCCAGAATAAACTTCCGTCTTTACGCGTACGCCAGCCTTCATGAATTACTTTTCCTTTTTCGCGAGCCAACTCCAAAAGTTTCTCGGGCAATTTATTCTTCTGATCTTCATTGGTATAAAAAACAGCAAAATATTTTCCGATAATTTCCTCTGCCTTGTAGCCTTTAATCTTTTCAGCTCCAACATTCCAATTCTCCACAATGCCATTTGGATTCAAGTAGAGTATTGAATATTCTTGAACTTCTTCAACCATTAAATGGTAACGTTCTTCACTTTTTCGAAGCGACTCGTTAATTTGGATTAATTCTCTTGTTCTGGCCGTAACCTGCTGTTCAAGTTCGTGCGTAAAAGCTTTTTCGGTATGAATATCGGTAAAGGCTCCCACCCATTTTACAATTTTATTGTCAGGTCCAAAAACTGGTTCGCCGATAACGGTATGCCATCTGTACGAACCATCTTTTCTTCGCATTCTTACATCACAGCGGTACATTTCTCCCGTTGCAAGCGCATGCTGCCAAATTTTTATATTTTCATCAAAGTCATCTGGATGAATCATTTTCTGCCATGACCCTTCAACTCCTGGTTCAATGCCAGTATATTCAAGCCATCTTCCCGAAGTGAAAAGGGCATTTCCATCGGCATCGGTTTCCCAGATTAATTGCGGAATACTTTCGGTAAGCAGTCGGAATCTCTTCTCGCTTTCTTCGATTTTCTTTCTCGCTTCAACTTTCTCCGTAACATCAATAAGCGTCATTCTAATTCCAGAAATCGAATTATCACTTTCGCGGAGCGGTGCAAATTCAAAATCTACATAAAATGGGTTGCCGCTTTTTTCATTTTCAAAAAATAATAATGATTCTGATTCCGAATATACATTTCCAGATTCGTAAACTTTCTTTAATAAATCAGCATATTTTTGTTTTTTCAGCTCTGGAAATATTTCTAGTATTTTTTTTCCTTGAACTTCAGTTTCTTCTTTTTTCCAGATATTATTCAAAAGTACAAAATTGGCCATTTCGATTACAAAATCATTTCCTCGCAAAATGGCTTTTGGAACGGGCGACTGCATAATAAGATTGCGAAGTTTCTTTTCGCTTTCTTCAATCTTCTGCTGGTATTTTTTTTCTTCTGTAATATCTCGAATTGTTCCAATGAGTTTTTGAGGATCATGGTTTTCATCATAAAAAACTTTTCCTTTTCCTTCAATCCAGTGTATTGATTGGTCTTTCCAAATTACACGGACTTCATAATTTAAGAAACCTGTACTTAAAGCTTCCTTAAAGCCTTTATTTCTAATGTGTAAATCATCAGGATGAAGATGGGCTAATAATTCTTCGTGAGTTAATGCCACTTCTTCCGTGTAACCTCCAAGAATTTCAAGGTATCTTTGCGAATAAGAAGGTATTCTGGTTTTAACATTCAATTCCCATGTCCCCAATTCGCTGGCTTCCACTACAATTTTGAGGCGTTCCTCATTTAATTCAATTTTTTTTCTAGCTTCTACTTTTTCAGTGACTTCAGTAGCCGTTACTAAAATTCCAGAAATGTTCCCATTTTCTTCTTTTAATGGATGGTAAAGAAAATCAAAATAAGAGGTTTCTATTTTTCCATATCGGTTTAAAGGTACAGGAACTTCAATTCCGTGATACGGAATTCCTGTATTTAAAACACTGTCTAATAAAGTGCTAACGGTTTCTTTTACTTCTGGTAAAGAATCGTACAGTGGTCTTCCGACAAAAGTTTGTTCCTCTCGATCAACAAGTTTGAGATAAGCTTCGTTTGCCATTTCGACTACATATTCTGGGCCGCGAAGAATCGTAATGCCAACAGGAGCTTGCCTTACAGTATCGCGGAAACGCTTGTCGCTTTCCTCTATTTTTTGTTTGGCTAAATATAAATCAGTTATTTCAACCCCGGTATTCATTACGCCATATACATTTCCATAGTTGTCATAAAGTGGCGTAAAGCTGTAATCAAAATAAGAAGTTTTTACAACGTTGTCTACAATAAGATTAATTTTTGAATTTTTGGAATGAAAAGGTATTCCTGTTTTATACACCATTTCGACTTGTTTAAAAATGGGCTCATCTTTTAATTCAGGAAGAATTTCGGTGTATGTTTTTCCAATTACATCGGGACCTTTTCCCCAAACTTTAATGATGGAGTCATTTGCCAGTTCAATGCGCATTTCCTCGCCTACATAAACCGCAATCGGAAAAGGGGTATTTTCAACCAGCTGCCTTATTTTTTGCTCGCTTTCTTCTATTTTCGTACGAGCCAAAACTTGAGCTGTAACTTCTGTAGCAATTGCGGCTACACCAGAAATAGTTCCGTCGGTTTCTCTTAAGGCTTCGTAAACAAAATTGATATAAGTGTTCTCAGTTTGTCCGTTTCGATTTAATTGGACAAATAATTCGTCTGTGGTAATTTTTTTTCCGTCTGTAAAAACGTTATGAAGAATTTCATCAAAGCCTTGTTTTTTTAATCCTGGCAGAACTTCAAAAATAGGTTTATTAATTACATTTTCTGCTTTTGTGCCCCAAAGCTGCAGCATTTGTTCGTTGGCGATTTCAACTATATGATTTTTACCTCTAAAAATGCACATTGCGACAGGAGCCTGCATAATATTATTGATAAATCGTGCATTACTTTCCTGTAAAGCATCTGCAACAATTTTCTTTTCGGTAGTTTCGATAACGGTAACCAAGATTCCGCCAATAGAACCGTCTTCTATTTTTATGGGACTATACGAAAAATCAAAATAACAATCTTCTGTATAGCCATTTCGATGAAGCGAAACTTTAAAATCAGGAAAACTTACTGCTTGTCCCTGCATAACATTGGCAAACATAGGACCAATGGTGTCCCAGATTTCGGCAAATGTATCTTTAGAGCTTCCGCCCAACGCATCCGGATGTTTTGAAGCGCCAAGAATAGGACGAAAAGCATCATTATATAATTGAATATAATTTTTCCCCCAAGCAATGTACATTCCAAACGGATTGCCTAACATCATCGCAGTCATGGTTTTAAGACTCTGAGGCCATTTTTCGGGATCACCCAAAGGAGTTTGGCTCCAATTTGCGGAACGAATTAATTCTCCCATTTCTCCTCCTTCGGAAAGGAAATAATGTTCCTTTTTTTTATGGCTCATTTCCAAATAGAGTTAGGGTTGCAGTATGAAATTAGCTCTTTCAGGCTGTGTGAAATTGTTTTCAGATGCAATGGTAAGGGCTTTATTTATAACAGATTTCAGTTTAGAAAATTCTCCAGGTTTCCTGATATAATAAGAAGCACCTTGTTGATATAGTCTATTTACTATCTCACTATCCAGTGAAGTAGAGAAAATAATGATGGGCAGATTTTTTAGTTTTTCGTCATTTTTTATTTCATCCAAACATTCCAAGCCATTTTTTCGGGGCATATTAAGATCCAAAAAAACAACTTCTGGAAGATTTACAATATTATTTTTTAAATAATCCATTAATTGTACGCCATCGTGAACCATTAAAAGATCATTGCTGACAGCTATTTCATCGAGAGCTTCTTTAAAGAAAAGGCAGTCGTCTTCGTCATCGTCAGCCAGTAAAAGATGGTAATGCTCCTTACTCATTTTGTAGTCTCCTTAATTTAGGGTTAAGTTTGTTCGGATAAATTTAACTTTTTTCGATAAGATTTCCTGATTTTTTATGAAGAATGTTTTTCAAAGACCTAAAAAAAGCTGTTTTAGAATCTATTTTCTTTCTCTCAAACAATTTTATTTTTAAAATGGCGTTTTATTAATTCTTATCAATTTTTCGCGAGAAAAAACAGTTTTGAGATTTCGTTTCTTTCTAAATACGAATAGGAAAATCGCTGAGAAACCCTTTGAAATCTCGCTTTCAGTATTCATAATTTTCCAATTTTAGTGTGTACCGTATCCAAAAAGTGTGAAATAATTATACACTCTTTTTTGAACTTCTTTTTCTAAATAGCTCTTTATCAGTTTAAAATCGTATTGGCACGTCACTTGTAAAAAGTGTTTATGTCAAAATCTTTGATGCGTTTGTTTTTTTATTGTTTCTCGAATAAGAGCCACCAATAAATGAGAAAAGAAAAGATTTTACTAAAAGCCAAATTAAGGAAATTAAAAAAGGAGTATAAGCATGAAAAGCGAAACAATTATCTCAGAACAATTTTATGCGAACGGCAGTTCAGCAATCAGCGAAAAAACATTAAACGGTTCTTTTTTCAGAACCAACGAAAGAACAAAAGTGCATGTAGAACGTCCAACGAGCCCTTTTGGATTAGCGGTTCTTGTTGCAACATTTTTATTATTAATTGCTGGATTAGTTTCAGTATTTCTTTTACAAGACGATTTTGAGCAATTTCATTTTGAAAGAATTGCTTCGACTTGGGGATTGCCATTTTTAGTAATCACTACCATTTTGTTTTTCTATCAAGCAGGAGTTTTCTTGTACAGCTCTTACTTGTATTTAAGATATAAAGCAATTCCTTCTGTATCAGATGATTTATTGCCAATCTGTACGATTATCGTTCCGGCATATAACGAAGGAAAATTAGTTTGGGATACTCTATTAAGTCTTGCAGACAGCGATTATCCAGCAGAAAAACTACAGCTTTTAGCAATTGATGATGGAAGTAAAGATGATACTTGGTACTGGATGCAAGAAGCAAAAGCAAAATTGGGAGATCGCGTTACAATTTTCCAGCAGCCAAAAAATCAAGGGAAACGTCAGGCATTATACAGAGGATTTAAATTAGGAACAGGAGAAATATTTGTTACCGTAGACAGCGATTCTATTGTAAAAAAAGATACTTTAAGAAACTTGGTGAGTCCGTTTGTGGTAAACAAAAAATGTGGTGCAGTTGCAGGAAACGTTCAGGTTTTGAACAACAAAAAAGCAATTTTGCCAAAAATGCTAAATGTAAGTTTCGTAATGAGTTTTGAATTTCAGCGTTCTGCAGAAAGCGAGTTGGGATCTGTGTTATGTACGCCGGGAGCTTTGGCAGCGTATAGAAGAGATGCCGTTTTCAACTGTCTCCCAGAATGGATCAACCAAACTTTTATGGGCGAACCTTCAGATATTGGAGAAGACCGTGCTTTGACTAATATGATTTTGAAACAAGGTTTTGAAGTTAAATTTCAAAGAAATGCCGTTGTATTGACGAATGTTCCTGAAGAATACAAAGGTCTGTATAAAATGTTCATAAGATGGGCAAGAAGCAACGTTCGTGAAAACCTAATGATGGCAAAATATGTTTTTACAGATTTTAGAAAAGGATCAAAATTTGGCGCGAGAATGTTATTCTTAAACCAGTTTTTTAAAATTGCAATGACGTATCCTTTTATATTATTTATGTTTTACTTTATTGCGGTTCACCCAGTATTATTTTTAAGTTCAACATTGGTAGCCATTTTAATGTTTTCAACATTTTCTATGGTATTTTATGCAAAAAGATACACGCTTTCAGAATCATTCTGGGCATATTCATATAGTGTTTTTTACACTTTCAGTTTATTCTGGATAGGGCCTTATGCTATTGCAACAGCCAACAAAAAAGGCTGGTTGACAAGAGGCTTATAAACAAGTACACTTTCATTCTATTATAAAACTCCACCCAAGAGAATTACCCGTTGTGAGCATTTACAGCGGGTTTTTTGATTTAAAAAAAGATAACCATTACAACCCACGTTCCGCTAGGAACATTTCATCGGTAGAATTAAAATGTGGATTGTGGTTACACGTTCCATAGGAACGTTTGATCGGTAAAAAAAGGTAACCAGTGAACCCCGTTCCTCTAGGAACGTCTCGTCGGTAAAAAATGCATGACAATCAAACGTTCCTAAGGAACGTAAAACAATGATGTCAATCTAATTCTAGCGATGAAATGTTCCTACGGAACAAATAATTAAACGTGAAATTATGTCGAATTTTATATGTTTTTATTTGAATCCAAAGCAGCAATAATCTGCTTTTTCATAGTAGTATTAATATAATCTAAAGCCTCAGCATACGAAATGGCATAACGTCTTTCGATGTTTTGAAAATGTTTTGGAAAACTGCTTAAAATTTTATCATAATAAATATCGAGCTGTTTTTCTGAAGGCATTTCATATTTCAAACGAAGCTGAAATCTGCGCAATAAAGCACTGTCAATTATCTCATAATGATTGGTAGCACAAATCAGTAAACTATCAGAAGGGAAATAATCAAAAAGCTGAATAATGGTATTGACCAAACGCCTCATTTCGCCTACGTCTTTATCATCGCTGTCACGGCTTTTTCCGATCTGATCAAATTCGTCTAAAAATAAAACCGCTCTTTCTCTAATGGCTTTATCAAAAATGGCTTTTAAATTTTTAGAAGTTTCACCAATTCTAGAATCGACAACAGTGCTGAGGTTTACAATAATAATGTTTTTGCCTAACGTATTGGCAATCGCTTTTGCTGTTGTCGTTTTACCACAGCCAGAACTTCCGTGCAATAAAATTTTATTATCAACTTTAAGATTGTACTTTTTTAGTTCTTCGATATATTGATGCTCTTTGATAATCTGAAGCAATGCAGCTTTATTCTCATCACTAAAAAATAAATCGTCTAAAGCAATTTTTTCATTATCAATTACAGTAAGATCATTCAGGTTCATCTGCTCATTTATTTGCTTCAAAATTAAGTTTTATTCTGCAATGTTTTCGTTCCAGATTTCTTTTCCTAAAAAGCGGTTTCCGAATATCGAAGTGCCAATTCGAACCATATTCGAACCTTCCGCGATAGCAAGTTCCAAATCCTGAGACATTCCCATCGAAAGTTTTAGATTTTGCAAATCGTCAATTCCTTCCGAATAAATTTCATCCCGAATAGTTCTTAAAAGCCGGAGTGACGGAATCATTTTTTCTTTTTCAACATCAAGCAAACCAATAGTCATGAGACCTTTTATATTTAATGTATCGTAAGTTTTTATTTTTTTAATGAAAGACAAAACTTCTTCTGGAGCTAGACCAAATTTGCTTTCTTCGTAAGATGTATTGACTTGCACAAAAACATCTAATTTTCTGTTTTGGTTTTGAAGTTGTTTGTGCAATTCATCAGCCAGATTTATTCGATCTAGAGATTGAATGCAAGTCACATATTTCAAGACATCTTTTATTTTATTGGTTTGAAGATGTCCAATAAAATGACGTTCAACAGGAAGATTTTTCAAAACATCATTTTTATCCCTCAATTCCTGCATTTTGTTTTCGCCCATTAAAGTTTCTCCAGCTTCAATTGCGATTCGAATTTTTTCAGCTGGAACCGTTTTAGTTGCCAATAAAAGCTGAACATCAGCAGTGTTTCTGCCGGCAATTTTGCAGGCATTTTCGATACGCTGGCGCACTTTAGTTAAATTAAAAATAATTTCGTTTTCCATATTGCAAAACTATGCCTAAACAGCAAAATTCTGCTGGACCAGTATATTTCAAAAAATGAAAAAACTGGATGATTTGACACTACGAAAACCAATATAAATTTGCATAGAAAAAAAAACTTAGAATCTTAGTAACTTAGAATCTTAGCACCTTTAAAAAAATGAAAATAGCAGTTTGGGATACTTATGTAACCCGCAAAGACGGAAAAATTATGCACTTTGATATTTTGGTAGATGAAAATGTTAATGATGCAGAACAGGTATATGAATACGGTAAAAAATATCTAAAAAGTGTAGCGCAAGAAGGACAGACTTTATCTTCTAAAGAATGCCGTTTCTGTCACATTGATAAAGCGCCGATTGAAGTTGAAAATCAGATTCGGGCAAATGGGTTTTCTATTATTGAAATGGAGAATTGCAATTAAATTAATTTGCAAGACTGATAACTAGAAAGGCTTCGACTCCGCTCAGCCAGACAATCTTCATGTCACCCTGAGCGAAGTCGAAGGGCTTTTTATAGCAATTTTGAAAGTACGCTTATTCCTTCCTCCATTTGTTTTTCTGAGAGTGAAGCATATCCTAGACGAAAACCTTTGATAGTCTCATCAAAACTAAATCGGTTTGGGCTCATAATCTGAATGCCTTGCGATTTTAGCTTTTCAAAAACTTCAAGAACATCAATTTCTTCTTTTGGAACAATCCAAAATGCAAGCCCGCCTTCAGGTTTTGTAAAGGTGATTTTATCTTTCAGATATTGATTTAGCAGACTTTCAAAATAATCTCTTTTGTTTTTGTAAACCAAATTGGCTTTTTTGAGATGACGCTTTATTTTCCCTTCATTGATGAGGTTCAAAATCGCCTCTTCCATAATATTATCGCCCTGAACATCTATTATTTTTCTATGGTTTCCGATTTTCTGAATGTTTTCATGAGAACTCGCCAGATATCCAATACGAAGCGCAGGAGCAACAATTTTGCTGAAAGTGCCAATGTAAATATAGTTTTTCAAAACCGAATAACTGGAAATCGGAAGTATTGGGCGCTGTCCAAAATGAAATTCATTATCGTAATCGTCTTCAATAATTGTAAAATTATATTGATTAGAAAGTCCAATCAGTTTTAATCTCTTTTTTAAAGAAAGCGTTACCGTGGTCGGAAATTGATGATGAGGTGTAACGTAAATTGCTTTTATGCCTGAATGTTTTTCAAGATATTTTTCTACTTGATCGATATCCAATCCGTCTGAGTTTACATTTACGGGAAGTAATGTTGCGCCTGCATTTTCAAAAGCTTCCCAAGCAGGTTTGTACCCCGGATTTTCGACCAAAACAAAATCGCCTGATTTTAAAATGCAATGCGAGGCAAGATACATCGCCATCTGGCTTCCGCGCGTAATGCAGATTTGATCGTAAGAAATACTCATACCACGTTTAAAATTCAGCATTTGAGCAATCGATTTTCTAAACTCCAAATTTCCCAATTCGCTGCTGTAACCCATAATTTGCCAGCGCGATTTTCGGCTAAACAATTCGCGATACGCTCTTGCCAGATCATTCATTGGTGCAAGCCGGCTATCGGGAAGTCCGTCATCAAAAACTAAAAAACTTTTGGATTCCTCTATTTTAATTTTTTGGTCTTTTTTGTTTTCTGCATCATGATTGATTTGCGGAAGTGACTGCGTTACAAAAGTTCCTTTTCGGTCGATTGTTATGAGCCAGCCTTCGGCAATTAAAACGTCTAAAGCTTCTACAACTGTGTTTCGGTTTACTTTCAATAATTCGGCGAGTTGTCTGCTTCCTGGTAATGCATTGCCACTTACCAATTTTCCAGTTTTTATGGCATCTATTACAGCGTCGGCAATTTGCAGGTAAATGGCTTTATCTGATTTTTTATCAAGCTGAATTTCTAATGGCCACGGTCGAAGCATCTGGACTGTTTTTGTTTGGTAAATAAATATATTTTGCTAGTCCAAAAATACAATAATTATCATTAGAGTATTTTTAATAGTATAGTGACGAAAAAAATGAGCCTCAAATTCAGTACATTAAATAGCTTTTGTTATTTTTAAAAATGAAAATTTAAAACTGTAACAATGAACGATCTGCTTCGGAAATTTTTAGGACAATTCAATAGGTTTAAGCCTTCAGATATTGATCTAATTATTGAAAACACAACAATCGAATTTTTTAAAAAAGGCGATTTTGTAGTAACAGAAGGACAGATTAGCGATAAATGTTATTTGGTTTTAAAAGGCTGTTTAAGACAATTCAAAATGATTGATGGAGTCGAAAAAACCTCGGGTTTTTTTATAGAAGAAATGCCTTTAGTGATTTATTCCAGCTACTTAGACGGAAAACCTTCTGAATTTAACATCCAATGTCTTGAAGACACCATTTTAGTGAGTGGCACTCGAGAAAAAGAATTAGAAATGCAATTAAAAAGCCCAATATTGGAGCATATAACTTTGTTGATCATGGTTTCAGATTATCGAAAAGCAGAACGTTATATTGCTTTGCTAAACAATTACAATCCAGAAGAACGTTATCTGAAATTCATGAAATCGAATCCTAATTTTTTAAATCGAATACCGCTCGTTCATATTGCCAGTTACTTAAGTATTACGCCCGAATCATTGAGCAGAATTAGAAAAAGGATAGTTCAGAAATGAGTTTGTTTTTATAGCTAAAACTTATTACAAGTAGCTGTCGCGAATCTGTTTTACCCGAGTTCGTTTTTATATTTAAAATAAAATCCAGTGCAAATAATTCCGATTGCAATTTCGGATATCGCCGCATTTAGAATTGTTGGACTTGGAACTCCATCAACAATTAAGGCATATAAGCGAGAAAATCCGTAAGCGAAATACTGTAAAATTGCTGTTTGCAGAGAAATTTTTGTAAATGAATATTTGAATGCTCCCGTAACAATTACAATTCCAAATGCAATCAGCGTTCCGCCCGAAGAACGGATTTCGCTCAACAGACTAAAATCATTTTCGTTAAGATAAATACCTGCTGAAGCTTCAAAAGTTATCGGAAAAAATAAAAGCGCGATCCCAATCGAAAAACCAATAAGTCCGACAATAAAAAGTAAAATTTTAAGATAGATTGATGATTTCATAAAATGTATTTTGAGTTTTAGGTTAATAATTCTCAAAAGTAATGGCTATGAAAAAGTTAAGACCTTGACTTAAGATAAGAAAATAAGGAGAGCAATTTTTTATTTAAGAAATTTTGAGTTAAAAAAAGGAAGCCTGAAAAACTCAATTTTAGATTTAAAGAAATTGGCTACGTCATTTTTTTGAAATTTAATAAAAATACAATTTTAACGTAAAAAGAAGTTGTTTTGGAGATTTTAGAAAATTCATTTTATTTTAATTGTGAATTTTATTTATGTTTAAAAAACAAGCTGATTTTGTTGGTGAAATTAGAATTTCTTTAAACTAAATCTGCTGTTAAAATTAAGATTTATCAGAAACGCAATTCTCTGAGACTAAGAACAAATTAGGATTATTAACGGAATTTATTAAGTTTGTTGCGAATTATTCAATCTCCATAAACTTCCATCATTGCCAAATTCTATCTTAAATCAGGATCAGATTTTAATCGATCGTCTTCGCGGCGGCGACGAATCGGCATTGACAGAATTGTACAATACATTTTGGCAGGCACTTTTTATGTCGGCTTATAATGTCATTAAAGACAAAGAATTGTGCGAAGATATTATTCAGGATATTTTCATGAATATCTGGCACAATCGTGAAAAAATCGAAATTCATATTTCGCTAAAAGGATATATGTACGCCTGCGCGAGATATCAGGTTTTTAATCATCTGAGAAAAAATAAAGACAAAGTTCATGTAGAACTTTTTGATGATTTAGAAAAACGTTTCTTGTCTACAACTCCAGAAACACAGTTAATGCACGACGAACTGGTGCAACAGTTGAATTTAATCATTGCAGGACTTCCTGAAAAATGTCAAGCTGTATATAAACTAAGTCGCGAAGAACAGTTGAGTCATAAAGAAATTGCCGAACGGCTTAATATTTCTACAAAAACAGTCGAAAATCATATTACCAAAGCATTGCATACTATTCGCTCTTCGATGGGCGAAAGCATGAGTATGGCGATGATTTTATGGCTCTCAAAAAATATCTTTTAGCGGAATTAAAAATGCAGTGATTTGGGTTGATGGTGTGTGGTTTTTCTTCTTTTTTAATTCTTTTTCAAAAAAAATCAAAAAAAAAGCAATTTGGACTAGGGGGTATATTCCTTTTTGGTTACTTATCTCATATACTCCCGAAATAATACAATAAAAAATGAAAAAAGAGGATTTCTTACTGTTATTAAATAGATATCTTTCCGGTGATACCAATCTCGAGGAGAATAATAAATTATTGAATTATTACGAAAGTTTCCAAACCGATAAGAATTGGGACGAAACTTTGGGCTCTAAGGAAGAACTTGAACTAAAAATGAGAACACGTCTTCAAAACGCCATTCAATCTGAAGAATCTAAAATCATATCAATTCAGCCATTTTATACCAAAACATCTTTCAAATTGATTGCCATGGCGGCATCATTATTATTGCTGATTTCAATTTCATTAATAATAAATAAAACAAATCCGCTTAAGATTGAAACACCGCAAGTGGCGCACAAAGAAATTTTAATTGGAAGCGATAAAGCAACTCTGACTCTTGAAGACGGTTCTGTTATCGAATTAGAAAAAGGAAAATCATACAGCAAAGGAAATGCTTCTAGTAATGGAGAAAAGTTAATTTACAATTCCAACGGAAAATCTGCAGCAATTGCCAATAATCTTTTAACGATTCCGAGAGGCGGGCAGTTTTTTGTGCAACTTGCAGACAGTACCAAAGTCTGGCTGAATTCTGAATCGCAATTAAAATACCCAGTTGCTTTTGTTGACGGCCAGACCAGACAAGTTGAATTGGTTTATGGAGAAGCATATTTTGAAGTTTCGCCAAGTACCAAACATAAGGGTTCAAGATTTAAAGTTAAAACTCAAGAACAGAATGTTGAGGTTATCGGAACAGAATTTAATATTAAGGCTTATAGAGATGAACCTGCAATTTATACCACCTTGGTACAAGGAGTTGTTGCTGTAAGCAATGCCGCCAAAAAGCAAATTCTGACTCCAAGCCAACAATCTAAAATAACAGAATACAATGGAAATATAAGTGTTTCTGAAGCCGATGTCTACAATGAGATTTCTTGGAGAAAAGGATTGTTTGTATTCAAAGGAATGCCTTTAAAAGATATTGCGAGAGTATTGTCAAGATGGTACGATGTTGATATTGTATTTGCAGATCCAGCGCTTGGCAATGTCAAGTTTAATGGTGTTTTAAATAAGAATCAGAAATTAGAAGACATATTAACCACGATCAAGAATATCAATTTTATTAATGCCTATGAAAAGAAAGACAATAAAATTATAATCAAATAAAAAAGAAAAGGGATTAAAGTTTAGACCTCTCACCGTACTGCGCTTTATCCCTTTCTGTGTATCAACCAGTAAGTCAGTTTTATTAACCAACCACCAATTAACATGTAAATTTATGAAATTTAAATTAACCAGTGCCTATTTCTATTTTAGAAAGCGGCTAATTATTAACATTATGAGAACTTTTATCTTCTTGTTTTGTACTACAATTTTTGGTTTTTCTCCCGTAAATCTATTTTCACAAAACACGAAAGTTGTAATTACAGCTGATAAAACAGTATCTGTTGACGAAGTTTTTGACATTATTAAAAAACAGACCAACTATACTTTTATTTATCAGGAAGATTTATTTAAAAAATTACCTAAAGTACATTTAAAAAAGGGAAAAATTAAAGTGAATGATTTATTGGAAGCCAGTTTTTCCAATAAGGATTTTGATTTTAGTTTTTCTGCTGGAAATACAATTATTGTAAAAGAGAAAAAAGCAACCGAAAAAGTTGTAGCTCCAGAATCCAAATTTATTGAAATTAAAGGAACTGTTACCAATGATAAGGGAGAGCCTATTCCAGGAGTAAATATCAAAGTAAAAGGCACAGGTGTTGCTACCCAAACCGATTTTGATGGTAAATATACCATTACAGCTCCAGATGATGGACAAATTCTCTTTACCTATATCGGACATCGTGCGCAAGTTATTGAGGTTAATAACAGAAAAATAATTAATGTAAAACTTCAGGAAGAACGAAAAGAGCTTGAAGGAGTTGTTGTAAATACAGGGGTTACTGTTCGTAAAAAAGAATTGATAACTGGTGCTGTAACTATTTTTAAAGGTGAGGAATTAAGACAGGTGTCTACGCAAAATGCGGTTCAGGCTTTAAAATCATTAGATCCGTCTTTTATTGTTGTAAATAATAATATTGCGGGTTCAAACCCAAATATTTTGCCAACTATAGAGGTGAGAGGGCAGACGAGTTTAACAGCAAATCAGGTTGATAGTCAGTTTAGAGACGATCCGAATCAGCCTCTATTTATTTTGGACGGATTTCCAACCACATTACAGCAGGTTGTCGATTTAGACATTAATAGAATTGCGAGCATCACTTTATTAAAAGATGCGGCTTCGACTGCATTGTACGGTTCTCGTTCTGCAAATGGTGTTGTGGTTATTGAAACAAACAAACCAATACCTGGAAAATTGCAGTTTAATTATGTGTATAATTCATCTTACGAATTAGCAGATTTAAGTGTTTATCATTTAATGAATGCCGAGCAAAAACTGGAGTTTGAAAGACTTTCTGGAGTATATACCACTTCTAATAATGCTTCTGAATTTGACTTTAAAGTACAAAAAGAATATCAAAGACGTTTAGCAGGTGTGCGAAGCGGAATCAATACGTATTGGTTAAATGAGCCAATTCAAATGGGAATTACCTCAGGGCATAGTTTGAATTTCGGAGGTGGAAGTGACGAGTTCCGATTCAATATCGCAGGAAATTATAAAAAGGTTACGGGAACTATGAAAGGGACTGAGCATAATACTTGGGGATACAATGCTACTTTAACTTACCGAAAGAATAAATTGAGTATTAACAATCAGTTTTTTGTTTCTGGAGGAGATAACCAAGAATCACCGTATGGTTCTTTTGAAACTTGGGCAAAAACAAGTCCGTATTATCCAAAATATAATGAAGATGGAATTATAACACGTTATTTGGATGGTTCTTCATTACCTTTAGAAGCAAAAGATATTGTGGTAAATCAGGCTCCTAATCCGCTTTACAATGTTTTCTTAGGTAGTTACGATAAATCAAATTCTTTCAATTTTACGAATAACTTTGCTGTTAATTACGATATAAATCCACATATAAAAGCAACTGGAGCATTATCGGTAACAAGAAACAGCACGCTTTCAACTGTTTTTGTATCGCCAGATGATACGAGATATATTAATGATATTGCGACAGAAAAAGGATCGTACTTTAAAAACGAGGCAATTACTGATAAATGGAACGCCAATCTTGGTGCCACTTATTCTAATGTTTTTAAAAATGTACATTCTTTCAATTATACCATTAGAGCTTCGGCTTTAGAAACTAGAAACAATGCTTTTGGAACTACGCTGAGAGGGTTTCCATTAGGTGTTGAAGGAAATCCAGCATTTGCTTTTGGATACCAGCCAAACGGAAAACCTAAAGTGTTCACCGAGTTAATTCGAAGTGTTGATTTAACCAATCAAATCAACTATGCTTATGATAGAAAATATTTGTTTGATTTTACACAAACAATGTCAGGAGCAACCAACTTCGGAACCAATAAAAAATATTCTCCATATTGGGGTGTTGGTGTGGGATGGAATATCAATAATGAGTTCAAAATGAACGAAAGCATTGTTAATATTTTAAAACTTCGCGGAAATATTGGACAGACAGGAAATCAAAATTTAGTAGGTTTTGCTTCTTATGACGTTTATTCATATAGTATTAACACTAACGTTTTTGGACCTGGACTATCGGTTTCTCAACTGGCGAATCCTGATCTAGAAGCGCAAAGAACAAAAGATTTATCAGTTGGATTAGATTTGGCTATGTTCAGAAATAGACTGACTGCAACATTAGGTGCCTACAAAAGGAAGACTTCTCCACAAATTGTGGCGATTGATATGGCTGCTTCAACAGGGGTAAATTCGTATCCATTAAATATAGGCTATCTAGCTACACAAGGAATAGAATGGAAAGTGAACTACAACTTTATTTATGATCTTCAAAAGAACTTTATTTGGGGAATTGGTATTATGGGTGCTTCTGGGGATAATAAATTAGGAGGTTTTAATAATGCTCTTTCTTCTCTAAATGAGGCTGCTCAAAAAACAACAAGTCTTACGCGTTATTACGATGGAGCGAGCAGTAATGACCTTTGGGCTGTTCCTTCTTTAGGGATTGATCCTGCAACAGGAAGAGAAGTTTTCTTAAAGAAAAATGGTCAATCGACTTTTACATTAGATAAAAAAGATGAGGTGGTAATGGGGAATTCTAGAGAAACGGCTACAGGAGTTGTTTCTACAAACTTGACCTATAAAGGCTTCAGTTTCGGACTATTAGTGCGATACAGTTTTGGAGCGGAAAGATTTAATACCGCCTTGTACAACAAAGTAGAAAATATCTCGAAGGATAATATTTTTGATAATCAAGATGCGAGAGCTTTTACAGATCGTTGGACAACACCTGGACAGGTAGCACAATTTAAAGCTATTGGTTTGACGAATGCTACTCCAATATCTTCTCGCTTTATTCAAAAAGACGATTATATAGCAGGAGAATCTATGCGTCTAGGATATCGAGTAACTGATAGAGCTTGGCTAAAAAGAGCAGGATTAACTGGATTAGCATTTAATGCTATTGCAAACGAATTTTTCCTAGTGTCTTCTATCAAAGCCGAGCGAGGTATCGATTACCCTTTTTCAAGAATCTATTCACTTAATTTAAACGTATCATTTTAATTAGTATGAAAAAGTATTTACATAAAATTTCATTCCTTTTTCTAGTATCTCTTACAGTTGTTGGCTGTAGTGATTTTCTAGATGTGGTACCTCAGGATAAAATCTTAGAATCACAGCTGTACAGCTCAGAAACAGGAGTTCAGAATGTGCACAATGGACTTTATTTGCAATTGGCCTCCAATAATCTTTATGGCAAACAGCTGACTATGGATGCCGTTGAGATTTTGGCACAGCAGTATAATATACAGTCAAATCATGAAAAATATACTATGGCGAGTTATAACTATGCTGAAAAAACACCTAAGGCAACTTTCACGAGTATTTGGGAAACAGCATTTACAACCATTTTATCAGCCAATAAATTTCTGGAAAGCATAGAAGAACATGCTGGTGTAATTTCTGCAGAAAAAGCTAATATGTTAAAAGGCGAAGCGATTGCGATTCGCGCTATGCTTCATTTTGATATGCTTCGTCTTTATGGGCCTATTTACAAAGTAGCTCCTGCTGATCCTGGAATTCCTTATTATGATAAATATGTAACAACAATTAACCCGATTCTTCCAGCAAATGATGTAATTGCAAAGGTGCTTGCAGATCTTGATCAGGCTTTAACTCTTTTAGCAAATGACCCTGTTTTGACCACTGGAAAGTATACAGGATCGGGCGCTTTTGGGGGCAATCCGTATTATTCTGTAAACAGAGGAAATAGAATGAATTATTTGGCAGTAAAATGCTTAAAGGCACGTGTCCTATTATATTCTGGAGATAAAACAGGTGCTTCAACTATAGCAAATGAAGTAATCAATTTTACTAAATCAAATACACTTTTTCCTTGGACAGCCTTTTTAGATGCAACTAATGCAGCAGATCCTGATCGTATTTTTTCTTCAGAAAATTTCTTTGCTCTAAGCGATTATACCTTATATACCAAACAAAAAGATTTGTTTGATTCTAGTCTGGAAGATCGTAAAATATATTCTCCGTTATTGTCTAGAATCAATGCAGTTTTCGAGTCGAATGATAACGATTATAGAAGTCTTCCAAGCTGGAAAATTCCAATTGTTGGAGGAAAAACTCAGAAAACATTCTTTAAATATGAAGATGTTAGTGATAAGACTAAAGTGTTTCGTTTGCAAATTCCAATGTTCAAACTTTCAGAAATGTATTTAATCGCAGCCGAAACTTCAACAGTTCCTGCCACTGGAATTTCTTATTTAAATACGCTTCGCTTTAACAGAGGACTTGGAAATTTAGCAGCAACAGCAGTTTTAGCAACCGAAGTCACAAAAGAATACCGAAAAGAATTTATTGGAGAGGGACAGTTGTTTTTCTATTACAAAAGAATCAATTCTGCAAATATTCCAAACGGTGCTGCGGCATCAGGAAATTTGACTATGAATGCCACTCAATATGTAGTACCGTTACCAGATTCCGAAATTAACTTTCAATAATTTAAAAGATTAAATATGAATAAGATATTGATTTTAAGTATAATCTTCGTTTCTTTTTTAGGATTTACATCTTGCGAGAAAGAAGAAATTGAAACATACCAAGACACCGATAATATTTATTTTTCTAATGCTTTATATGCTCCAAATGGGATTAGTGAGCCTGTTCGTGATAGTACAGGATTTAGTTTCAGTTTAGATAGGCCAGCTATAACGGGAAGAATTTTCAAAATTCCGATTAGGGTTCAAGGAAACCTAAGTGATGTTGACAGAAAAGTAAAACTTACTGTAGATCCATCGAGCACAGCGATTGAAGGAACTCATTTCTCTCTTCCTAAAGAAATTTACCTTCATGCAGGAAAACATGTCGATACAGTAGATGTTGCTTTTTTTAGAACTCCAGATATGAAAACCAATCAATATACATTGGTTTTAAATCTTGAAGAAAATGAATGGTTTACCACAAAAATGCAGACAAAAGTGGTGAATTCTATTACGGGAAAAACCATGAGTTTTATTCGATGTAAAATAACTTTCGATGACAAGTTAACACAACCTCCAGGATGGTTTGCCGCTTATTTGGGTGTTTTTACTGCTAAGAAATTCTTTTTAATGTGTGAACTAATGAGTCTAAATCCAGAAATGTTTGCACAGAAACTTGGCTCTCCAGGACTAACGGTGCCAGATGTAACATATTATCAAAATTTTATGAAACGTTACTTAGCCGATCAGAAGAAATCTGGAAATACTATTTATGAAGAAGACGGCACAGAAATGTTCCTTCCATAAATTATCAAATTCATTTCATTATAAAACGTATAAAAATGATAAAAAAGATACAAATTAAAATCGCTGTGATGCTCCTGTTGATCTTAGCGAGCAGTTGCGTAAGCGATGAAGGGAATTACAATTATACTGATATTAATACCTTAAATGTAACAGGTATCGATAATGAGTATACTGTTTATACTGGAGAAAGTTTTAAAATATCTCCAAATTTAAATCCTACCAAAGATGATGGGACTGATCCTAATCGCTATACATTTGAATGGGTAGCGTTAAAGGGAACTAGAACTGTTATCGGCACAACAAAAGATTTTGATGCCGCAATAAAATTGTCTCCTGGTCAGTACAAGATTTATTACCTCATTACAGATAAAGTTACTGGAGTTACTTGGCAAACGGAGTTTTTAATTACTGACAAAGTTACTGGGGTTACAAAGAAACAGGACTATTTTACATTGAATGTAGTTTCGGCTATTTATGAAGGATGGCTTGTGGTAGGTGATGTTGATGGAAAAGCAAGATTAGATATGGTTTCTATAATACCAAACGGAACAACACGTGTTATTACAGATGTTTTAGACGCTGCAGGTTCAGCTCTAAAATTAAGTGGTAAAGCTGTCGATGTAGAATGTTTTGGCTCAGCCCTTGCCACTTCCACTGCTTATGGAATTTATGTAACCTCTACAGAAACTGGTACAGCAAGATTAGAACCAGACTCTTTTGCTTGGACACAATCTCAAAATATTGCTTACGAAAGTGTTGGTGGTGCTTTTGATACCAATTTTGGTGTTGATTTTATGAAATCTGCTGGCCCTGCAGAAAACATTATTTACAGCAAAGGAAATGTGTATAGTTACATAAAAGTGCAGCAAGTTAGATATGGTTTGCCAAACAATATCTTGGATACAGAAACAAAACCTTTTTATGCAGCGCCTTTTATAGCGGAGAATCAAGGATACGGTGGTCCTCCAGTTTTATTTGATAAAGATTTGCGTCGTTTTGTTCGTATGAATGTAGTAAAAGGAAATTGTTCTATAATGCCTCCAGTTGTTGGTTCTCCAACTGTTTTGGATTGGAACAATACCAATTGCGATCTAGTGTTTATGACTACGTCAGCTTACAATTCTTATGAAAATTTTGCGGTCTTAAGAAATATTACAACAGGTAAATTTCATTTGTTGAGATTTAATAAAGCTTTTGCGCAAACGTATTATAAAGAAATCTTGAATGCTCCAGATTTTGATAAAGCGACCAAATTTGCTGTAAGTCCAGATTCTGGTTATTTGTTTTATGCAGTTGGAGGAAAACTATATGAGTATGATAATGGAACTCAGTCTGCAAAATTGATGCTGGACAAAGGAAGTGAAGAAATCACTTATCTGGATTGTAATGCAAGAGCCAATAAATTATACAATAAAAAATTAATTGTTGGAAGTTACAATGGTTCAGTAGGAAAACTAGAATTATTTACTGTTCCTCCTGTAAATGGAGATTTGGTACTTGATTATAGTTATTCAGGATTGTGTAAAATTGTTGATGTTGCATACCGTGCTAGATAATTAAAAATTGATAACTCAAAGCCGAATGAATTTTTAAAATTCATTCGGCTGAATAACCCACATTTTATGAAACGATTTTTTAGAATCGCAAGCGCAGTTTTGCTGCTTGCCTGTCCATCTATTGCCTTAAAAGCACAAGCGCAATCCACTCAAGAAAGTTGGGAACAAGCTAAAAAACAAGCGCAAACAGAGAAAAAATTAATTTTTGTCGATTTGTATTTTACAGGCTGTATGCCATGCGCGCAAATGGACAAAGAAGTGTTTCCTGATCCAAAAGTAACAGCACTTTTAAACGCTGATTTTGTCATTTTCAAATCAGATATTTTGAAAGAAGAAATCGGTAAAAAGCTATGCATGAAATATGGCGTTACCGGATTTCCAACTTTTTTATTGATGAATGCCGACGGAAAAATAATTGACATTGCAGGCGGTTTTCATAACGTAGAGCAATTTACAGCTTTACTTCAAAACGCAAAAGAAGCGGCTAAAAAAGGGATTTTCAAAAAGTATAGTCCTGAAATCAATGAAAATGATTATCCTGATTTTTACAAACAAGCGTATTTAAACGGAAAAAGAAATGTTCCTTTCGATGTGATCGATACATATTTAAAATCTAAAGATTCTTCTGATGAAATTTCTTTTGTAATTGTTACTGGATTGCGAGTTGGAAAACAATATGATGATGCATTTCTTTTCAATAGTAAAAAACTGGCGAAAGATTACGGAACATGGAATGTGACAACACACGTATTTTCCATTTTACAGCGCAAGAAAAAAGAATTCGAAAAAAAGAACGATTTAAAAGGATTTACAGAATTAGTAAATGAATCTAAAGAACTCTATACGCCAGAAGAATTCGCCAAATATTCGGGTATTTTATTAAAAGATTTTGGAGTAGAAAAAGTGGTAGTTAATCCTTCGGCTTCGCACAAGTAATCGAAATGAAAAAGATACTTTTCTTTTTAGTACTGATTTTTGGCTGTACAATTCATGCTCAAAACAACATTCAGAAATCTATTAAAACTTTCGAAAAAGCTTTTCAGAACAAGAGTTTTGCCGAAATGAAAGATCTTCTGGCGCCGCAATTTACTGTTGGCGTTGGAGATTCTTCTTCAAACGAATTTTATCTGAATGGTATTTTCAAAGCATTTCCGGCTTTAGATTCTATTCAGGTTGCAAAATCTGTGTCGATTAAAAATGAAACTTTTGTCTTGGTAGATTTTTGTTTTAAAGGAAAAGAAAAAAAGCCGTCTCAAATCGTCTTCAACTCAGAAAATAAAATGCTGTACGTGACTTTTTTCGATTCTTTATACAAAGTTGACCGACACGCGCAAGTAAAAGAAGTGGCAAGCATTCCGTTTGAAATTATCGAAAACGGAATCGCCATTAAAATAAAACTAAACAAAGCCGATCGTGAGTTTTTAATGCTTTTTGACACAGGTGCAGACGGAATGGCGCTCAATCCAGACAGCGCCTACAAAGCAGGCGTTGTTGTTACCAAAAGTAAATCGGCATCTGTAGTTGGCGGAAGTCAGCAAGTGCAGTATTCTGCGGATAATACTATTTATATTGGCGATCAAGTTCTAAAGAATCAAGGTTTGGTTATTTTTCCGAAACATGGAGTTTATGACGGATTGTTTGGTGCAAACTTGTTGAGAAATTTTATCACGTCGGTCAACTTTGACACGATGACGATTGACTTGTATAATTTCGGAAATTTTAAGTATTGGGGAAAAGCAAAGCCATTGGTTTTTGATTATAAATCGGGACTTCCGGTAGTAAAAATGAATCTGACTTTTGAAGATAAAAAAACAGTCGAAGGCAGTTTCACTTTTGATACTGGGGCAGGTTACGATCTTATAGCTTACGGACCTTTCAATCATAAAAACAATCTCGAAGCAAGTCTAAAAACCGAATACAACTCTGTTAATTTCAGTTTAGGAAAACAAACCAAAATTGTCGGTGGTGCCATTCCAAATGTTGCGATCAACGGAAACAATTTTCCGAACGTAACAATTGCCTTGCAGGAATATGACGAAGCCAATAAAAGCTGGGCCTTCGCTGATGGATCACTCGGAATTGATTTAATAAAACGTTTCAATTTTACCATTGATCTTTTGCATAAAACGGTGTATTTGGAACCGAATAAGAATTTCAAAAAAATGTCTTCTTTCTATTTAAGTGGACTTGATTTAGATTTTGATGAAAACCAAAATCTTCTGGTAAAGAGAATTATAGATCAGGAAAATGAGGATTTGAAAAAAGTCAAAATTGGTGCAAAAGTCACACAGATTAATGATTTTGAGGCAAAAGATTTACTGAAGCCTGAAAATCTGAAACAATTAAAAGAAACAAAAGAAAGCAAAGACTTCATTATAGAACAAGGCGATCAATCTATGCGAATTTCAATTTAAAACTATCAACCAAAAAACAAAGAAACAATGAAAAAACACATTTTTTATTTCATTTTGACCTTCATTACGGTTCAAATGAGCTTTGCTGCCAATCTTTCGGAATACGCAGTAATCAGAGGAACAATTACGATTCCAGATTTCAAAGCAAAAGAGGTAACACTTTACAATGTCGAAGAAGGAAAGCCAGTCGTTGCTGCTACCGCAAAAGTCAATTCACTGGGGGAATTTGGCTTTATGACACCAGTTTCAGCTGCTGGCTTTTATTATGTTGACTATGGACAATTTAAAAGCAGAAACCAATTAATTCGTTTGTATTTAGAACCAAAATTAGATATTAATCTTGTGGTTAATAAAACCAATTATGTTTTAAGCGGAAAGAATATCGGACAAAATGCTTTGGTGCAAAAAGCAAACGAAATCTATAACGAATTTGCGCCATTTGCCCGTTTGGGTGAAAATGTATCGTATGTAGAATTTTATCCATTCATTGATAAAGGCATTGCTAAAGCAGATGAATTTTCAAAATCAATTAAAACCAAAGATGCGAATTTCAATAAACTACTAAAATTGGCCGTTGCAACAGATGTTGAAGAATTGACTTATACTTTTTTCAGAATGCCAAGATCTGTGTTTCCAGACAAAGACGATCGTCCGGCAGTGATTAAAACTTGGATGGCAGACAAAAAGTTTACAGATCCAGATTTGTTAAAATTAGCGAATGGAGTTTCTTTGATGACCAATTATTTTTTCTATGTAAGCATTAATGGTGGTGAGAAACCAAAACGTTTGGACTTAACAGAATCAATTACTCATATTACAGACCCAGCTTTAAAAGATGCATACCTTCGCGAAGAAGTGGCAACTTCAAGAATGAAAATTGAAGAATACGAAAAAATTGCGCCAAGCATTAAACCTTTTATGGTTTCTGACGCGAGTAAAGCATTTTTATTAGAATATGAAAAAGTACTTCATAAAAATGTGGGGCAAAAAGGATTGGATTTTACTTATAAAGACATCAACGATAAACCAGTTTCGTTTTCAGATTTTAAAGGTAAATTTGTGTACATCGATTTGTGGGCAACTTGGTGCGGACCTTGTAAAGCAGAGATTCCACACATGAAAAAAATCGAGGAAGATTATCACGGAAAAAATATCGTTTTTGTAAGTCTTTCATTGGATAAACCAAAAGACGCACAAAAATGGAAAGATTTTGTTACTAAAGAACAATTAAAAGGGATTCAATTAATGGCCGATAAAGATTTTGGTTCTGATGTGGCAAAAAATTATGACGTAAATGCGATTCCAAGATTTTTATTGTTTGACACAAAAGGAAATATTATCAATGCCGATGCGCTTCGTCCGTCAAATCCAGAGTTGAGAGTGCAACTGGATAAATTATTGAAAGGTTAATTAATAGCTTTATGAAATACAGCAAAAAAATATCAGTTTTACTTCTTTTTATCGGAAGTTTAACTTTCGCGCAAGCGCAAAACTTTAAAGCAACAGAACCAATTGCGGTCAACCAGAAAATAAAAAAGGGAGTGCTACCAAACGGAATGACGTATTATATTTATCCGACAGATGTCAATAAAAATACGGCAAGTTACTATATCATTCAGAATGTTGGTTCGATTTTAGAAAACGATCAGCAGAAAGGTCTGGCGCATTTCTTGGAACACATGGCGTTTAATGGAACGAAACATTTTGAAGGAAAAGGAATCTTGAATACGCTTCAAAAACAAGGTGCCGTTTTCGGGAAAAATATCAACGCTTACACAAGCACAGACGAAACGGTTTACAATCTAGATAATATTCCGTCAAAAGATGGCGGAGTTGTCGATACTTGTTTATTGGTTTTGCACGATTGGTCAAATTTTTTATCTCTAACAGATGAAGAAATCGATGCCGAACGTGGCGTGATTACCGAAGAATGGCGTACAAGACAAAATGCAAGAGCTAGAATTTACAATCAGCTGGCGCCGTATTATTACAACAATTCATTGTATGCAGACCGTATGCCAATTGGTGATATGGAAATCATTAAAAACTTTAAATATCAGGTTTTAAAAGATTTTTATAAAGATTGGTATCGTCCAGATTTGCAGGCAATCGCAATTGTGGGAGATATCAATGCAGACGAAATCGAAGCAAAAATCAAGAAGCTTTTTGCAGATATTCCGAAACCTGTAAATCCTAAAAAACGTTTTGAAATTGCCATTCCAGAAAGAGTAGAACCAACTTTTAAACTGGCTTTAGACAAAGAAATTTCGGCTTCAAACATAAGTTTTATGATTCGCCATACAGCCGAAAAATCGACGAATGATTATGCAGAATTAGAGAAATCGACACAAAGAAGCCTTGCTTTTTCTATTTTAAATAATCGTTTGGCAGAAATGGCGCAGAAACAAGAATGCCCTTTTAAAAGTGCATCAATCGGATATCAAAACTACACGCGTTTGAATGATATGTGGATTTTGAACGTTTCTCCGAAACCAGAAAAACAAGCTGAAGCTTTTGCGATGGTAATGAACGAATGGGTTCGTGCGTATAAATTTGGTTTTTCTAAAGGAGAAATCGAAAGAGCCATTACAGAAAATATCTCGAGTTATGAAAACTATTTAGACAAACTAAATGAGATTCCGCATAAACAAGTTATCGGAATGGTAAAAGACGATTATTTGAATCACGAAGTAATTGCCGACCCAAAAGCAGAATTTGAAATGGTAAAAAGCATTTTGAAAAATGTGGACACGAAAATTCTTCAAGAGCAAATTAGTAAATTATATACAGCGCAAAATCGTGTGGTAGCGGTTACAGGTGTAGAAAACGAAAATAATTTAACTCAAGAAAAAGCTTTTGATATTATTCAGAAAGCAGAAAACGATGCATCGTTACAGCCTTATGTGGATACTTTTGAAGGAAAAACACTTTTAGGAAATCTGAAAATCAATTCTGGAAAAATTGTTTCGGAGAAAAAAGAAACTGCAATCGATGCAACCACTTTTGTATTGAGCAATGGCGTAAAAGTGCATTACAAATTTGCCGATAAAAACAAAAAAGAAGTGGAGCTTAAAGCTGAAAGTTTTGGAGGAACTTCATTGTACGAACCGCAAGATCTTCCGTCAATTGGGCGTACTACAACTTTAGCAATGATGTCTGGAGTTGGCGAACTTTCGAATGTTGATTTAGATAAAGTTTTAAAAGGAAAAATTGCCAATTCTTCTGTAAGCATTAGTTCGCTTAAAGAAACCGTTTCAGGTTCTGCAAACGTAAAAGATATTGAAACGATGATGCAATTGGTTCATTTGCGTTTTGTACAGCCAAGATTTGATAATCAGATGTATGCATTGTTAAAGCAAAGATTACAAAATTCGCTTAAAAATAGAGCAAATGATATCAATGCAAAAATGGACGACAGTTTAACAGCTGTGGTTTATGGAAAAAACAACCCGAGAGTACAGCCATTCAATCAAAAATATATCGACGATTTATCTTTTGATAAAATGAAAGCTTTCTATTTGGATCGTTTTGCAGATGTTTCAAATTTTGAATTTTATATTGTTGGAGATGTTTCGCCAGAAGTTTTAAAACCATTATTAGAAAAATATATCGCTAGTATAAATGGAATTAAACGTAAGGAAAAATTCAAAAAACAAGTTCCGAAATGGACATCAAATAAAATTGATAAAGATGTTTTCATCAAAATGGAAACTCCAAAAAGTTCTGTTCGAATTGCATTTTCTAAAGAGTACGCTTTTAATCAAAAAAATAGGATTCTAACTTCTTATTTGGCCGATATATTAACCTTGCGTTATACTGAAAGTCTGCGTGAAAAAGAAGGCGGAACTTACGGCGCGCATGTAAATGCAAATGTTGATAAACTTCCAATTTCTAAAGTAAATCTTCAGGTTAATTTTGATTGCGATGCTGATAAAGTCGAACATTTGCTGCCAATTGTCTATCAGGAAATTGATAAAATCAAGAAAGGAGAAATTGCTGCTGAAGATATCGAAAAGACAAGAACAAATTATTTGAAATCTAGAGAAGATAGCAAAAACTTCAACAGTTATAGTATGAACTTGATTTATAATTATTTCGAGAACAATTACGATATGAATGATCCTGCAACTTATGTTGATATTGTAAAAAGCATTACTGCAAAAGACATTCAAGAATTTGCCAATTCATTTTTGAACAAAGCAGATTCTTATGAGATCGTTTTCAAACCATTAAAATAATCTGACCCAATTTTTATTTACTAGAGTTTAATTTGTATTTCCCTATCAAATAGTATTTTGAATTAGTAAGCAATTTAGTTTGTATAGCGGATTACTTAGAGGGTTGTTTTTTGCTATTCAACCCTCTTTTTAAAGATTTTTACCCATGAAAAAGAATATTTTTTTACTGGGCTTTTTCCTGCTGTTTTCCATATTCGTAAAGGCTCAGATATACAATCCCATAAAATGGAAAACCAGTGTCGAGAAAATTTCAGATACTGAATATGAATTGCAGGCAAAAGCCATTATAGAATCGGGTTGGCATTTATACAGTCAGGAAGTTTCAGACGGAGGACCGATTCCAACTCATTTTAATTTTATAAAAAGCGCAGATTTTCAGTTAACAGATGTTGTAAAAGAAGAAAAGGGAAAAACGGTTAGCGATCCTGTTTTCAAGATGCAGATTAAGTTTTTTGAAAAAGAAACCACTTTTAGACAACGCATTAAAATACTTTCATCCAAACCTTTCAAAATCAAAGCCGAAGTTGAATTCATGGTTTGTAATGATGAAAACTGCCTTCCGCCAAGTTCAGATGAATTAGAATTTTCCATTAGCCCTTCCGCGAAAGCGAAGACTTTAATAGAAGCAGCAGTAAAAGAAGAAGTAAAAACAGAAACAATAGATTCTTCGGTTACTGAAATAAAAGAAAAAACGGAAGAAATCGTTCCTACAGAAATTGTAAATGCGCCTAAAAAAGAAATCAAAAAAGGCGAACCAAAAGCAGAATCCAGAAGTTTGTGGACGATTTTTTTATTGTCGTTTTTTTCTGGATTTGCAGCCTTGTTAACGCCTTGCGTTTTTCCAATGATTCCGATGACGGTGAGTTTTTTTACCAAACAAAGCAAAACCAAATCGCAAGGAATTAGAAAAGCCGTTTTTTACGGAATTGCCATTATTGCGATTTATATTTTTTTGGGCGCCATTGTGACTTGGGCTTTTGGAGCAGATTCGCTCAATGCGCTTTCTACAAACGTTTGGTTTAATCTGATCTTTTTTGTGCTTTTAATGATTTTTGCGTTTTCATTTTTAGGCGCATTCGAAATTATGTTGCCTAATGCATGGGCAAACAAAGTAGATTCGCAAGCAGATAGAGGCGGAATTGTCGGAATATTATTTATGGCTTTGGCTTTGGCAATTGTTTCTTTTTCTTGCACAGGACCAATTGTGGGAACATTATTAGTAGAGGCGGCTTCTCGTGGCGGAATTGCTCCGTTTGTCGGAATGTTTGGTTTTTCTCTGGCTTTGGCTTTGCCCTTTACTTTATTTGCCGCTTTTCCGGGCTGGCTAAATTCGCTTCCAAAATCAGGCGGATGGTTAAATTCGGTTAAAGTATTTTTAGGTTTTTTAGAAATGGCTTTGGCGTTTAAGTTTTTATCTAATGCCGATTTGGTCCTGCAATTGCATTGGCTGGAAAGAGAAACTTTTCTAGCAATTTGGATTGCCATTTTTGGAACACTGGCTTTTTATTTGTTCGGAAAAATTCAATTGCCGCATGATAGTCCGGTTTCTAATATAAGCGTTGGAAGATTAGGATTAGGCGTTGTGGTTTTGGCTTTTACCATTTATCTAATTCCAGGCATTTGGGGCGCTCCGCTTAAAATGATCAGTGGTTTTCCTCCGCCAATGCATTACAGCGAAATTCCGAACGGATTGAATAATGCCGCTTCAAAAGAAATAACACAAAATCTTCCAGAAGGAGCAGAGCTTGGTCCGCATAATATTATGGCTTTTACCGATTATGATTTGGGTATGCAATATGCCAAAAAAATAGGGAAACCGGTTATGATAGACTTTACTGGTCATGCTTGTGTAAACTGCCGTAAGATGGAAGATAATGTTTGGTCTGACGAAAAGGTGCAGAAAATCTTAAAAGGTGATTTGGTTTTAATTTCGCTTTATGTAGATGATAAAAGAGAACTGAATCCGAGCGAGCAGGTCACTTCTCAGATAACAGGAAAAAAATTAAAATATATTGGTCAAAAATGGAGCGAATTCCAAACGCTGACCTACAAAACCAACGCACAGCCATTTTATGTTCTGGTAGATCATAACGGAGAGACGCTCAACGAAACTTCAGCTTATAATCCAGATATCGAAGAATATTTGAATTGGCTTAAAAAAGGCGTTTCAAATTTTGAGAAAAGTTAAAGTTCAGGGTTTGTGCTTTATTTATAATTATGTTGTTAATCAAAAAGGGAATAGTTTACGAGCTATTCCCTTTTTTGTTCTAAGAATATTAAGAAAGTACTGTGTCTGGCAGAACACTAGTTTTTTGTGTAAAATTCAAAGTTAATTGATCCAAATGGCCGTAGAAAAAAGTATCTAAAACTTCCTGAAAAACAGGATGCGCATTTTCTACCTGTACAAATAAGCTCATAGAAGAATGCAGCTTTCTGGCACCAAGTTCTCCTAAAATTCCTTCAGCAGATTTCTTTTTTAAAGTCAGAAGAAGTTTAGAAATCTCAATTAAATGTTTCGATAAAATCGGATGATTTAAAAATTCAGTTGCTTCTTTAAGGTCGGCAACGGCATAATAATCAGAAAGAGCACTTTTACCAAGTCCTTTGATCTGCGGAAAAATAAACCACATCCAATGAGTTTCTTTTTTACCTTTTTTTATTTCAGATAATGCGGTCAGATAAAGTTTATTTTGCGCATCTAAAAATCGGGTCAAATCATTTTTTGCGTAAGTCATCTCTTGATTCTGTATTAAATGGTTTGTAAATCTAATTTGTTTAATCGGTAACACTAGTAATATATTTTTAAAGAATTGTATCAAATTTTCGAATACCAAAAGTATAATGACCATAGCCATCTGAGTTATAGAATTGTAGTTTGTCTTTACATAATTCCGATAGGCCTGTAAGAATGCCTTGTTAATGTAATTATAAACTTTTGAATGATTCTAAATTCTAATGTTATTTTAATGTTCTGCAAAAAAAATGGCTCTAACTTGCACCCTTAAAATAATTATAGCAAACGCCTTAAATCAGTGGGATTTCAGTTCAAATTGATGTGATTTCTTAAGCTTTACGCCATTTTAGAGTATGTTGAATAAGATTAAAAATAGCTTTTTATGTAAATGCCTTCAGGCGTTACTTGTCGGCTATTTTTTAATCAGCAGTTTAAACATCGCAAATGGTGTAAGCCGAATTATTACCGATAATGCAGAAACCTATACGGTAAAAGGCATTACATGCAACTTCTTAAAAAAAATCTTTAAGTGTGACGGAATTCCAGAAGAGCTGGATGACTACAAAACAAAAGATACCAAAACAGCCAAATTAGCAAAAGGAATTCCGTTAATGGAATATTTAGTTTCATCAGAATCCTTAATGCCTAATTTTTACTTTCTAGTAGAATCAGAAGGAAAAAAATACATCGATAATACAATCTTCTCGTTTAGTTTTCATGGTAAAATAGACATACCGCCTCCTCGGATGATTTCATAAATACTTGTTTTTTAAGGATTAGGTTCAAAATCTTAATCTGTTAATGCGGTTTTTGCCGTATATTTATTCTATGTAATAATCTTGTATTTATACTTTAAATTCATGACACCATTCAAACGATTTTACAACTTATTGCAGCTAGATAAGCGCGATGTGTATCAAATTATCTTCTATGCTGCGTTTGCAGGGTTAGTAAATCTTTCTCTGCCTTTGGGAATCCAAGCCATTATTAATTTTATTCAAAGCGGACAGCTAAGCGTATCATGGATCATTCTTGTGATTCTAGTTACGGTTGGAGTTGGTTTTGGAGGCGTACTAACGATTTTACAGCTGCGTATTGTAGAGAACCTGCAGCAGCGAATTTTTGTGCGTTCTTCATTTGAGTTTGCGTACAGACTGCCTTTGATTAAATTTAAAGAAATGTACTCAGAGTATGCTCCAGAAAAGGCAAATCGCTTTTTTGATACTTTAATGGTGCAGAAAGGCACGGCAAAACTTTTGCTTGATTTCTGTACAGCATTTCTTCAGGTCGGACTGGGAATTATATTATTAGTGCTTTACCATTCTTTCTTTACGGTAATTGGACTTTTATTTATTGTCATTTTATATGTCATTTTTAAGTTTTCGTACAAAGACGGTCTAGAAACCAGTTTGAACGAATCAAAATTTAAATACAAAGTAGCAGCTTGGCTTCAGGAAATTGCGAGAAACAGAGAAAGTTTTCGCAGAAAAGGAGCTTTCGAATATGCTCTGGACAGAAATGACGGCTATGTAAACAACTATGTAAATTACCGTGAAAAACACTTTCAGGTAATGAAAAAACAATACATTCAGCTTACTATTTTTAAGGTAATTGTTACTGCTGCCTTATTATCAATAGGTGGTTTTCTGGTAATTCACCACCAAATGAACATAGGGCAGTTCGTAGCAGCTGAAATCGTAATTGTATTATTAATTAACTCAGTAGAAAAAATCATCTTCGGATTAGAGTCATTTTACGACGTTTTGACTTCTGTTGAAAAAATTGGTCAAGTGACTGATATGGAGACTTCTTGCATTCCTGAGACTTCTGACAAAACAGAAAAAGGAATCAATATCGAGACAGAGAGCATTAGTTACAATTATCCAGGACACAGCAAAAAATCGCTTAAGAATATCAATTTGAAAATCTCTCAAGGAGAAAAAATTATTCTTACGGGAACAAATGGTGCAGGAAAAAGTACTTTGCTGCGATTGCTTTCAGGTGTTTTAGAGCCAGAAAGCGGAGCCATGTATGTGACTGATAACTATATGAACCGCCTTAACGAAGATACATACAGAGCACAGGCGGGAACGTATTTGCAGGGTGATACGCTTTTTGCAGGAACTATTCGCGAGAATATTGTTTTTGGAAATGAAAAATTAAATAGCGATGATTTAAAATGGGCTTTAGATAATGTTGGATTAACGCCGTACATTAAAACTTTTGAGAACGGACTGGAGAATCAAATTCATCCAGGAGGTCGTGAACTTTCTGCTTCTGATGTTCAAAAAATTCTTTTGGCAAGAAGTATTGTGGGTAAACCAAATATCTTATTCTTAGAAGATCCAGTTGATAAAATGGACGAAATTACTTCGAGTAAAATCGTTGATTTTTTACTTTCTGAAGAAAATGACTGGACTGTTATTGTGACTTCTAAAAGTGACATTTGGAAAAGCAAATGCAGTCGTATGATTACGATTGATGACGGAAAAATTATTAACGACATAAAGCTTTAATCATGCTCAACATATCTAAAGATAATAACGTACTTATAACGCCGGGCAAATACAAATCGATTACAAGCGTTGCCCGCAGGCCACATTATAAAATTTTAAACAGAGTCATCATCGGATTTCTGATATTTTCAGTATTATGCCTTTTTCTGCCTTGGACACAGAATATTTCTGGTACAGGTTCTGTTACTACTTTAAAACCAGATCAAAGACCGCAAACGGTTCACAATGCTATTGCGGGCCGTATTGAAAAATGGTTTGTAAAGGAAGGGGATTATGTAAAAAAAGGTGATACAATACTTTACATTTCGGAGATTAAAGAAGATTATCTAGATCCTAATCTCGTTGGCAATACCAAACAACAGGTTGATGCCAAAAAAATGGCCGTAGAATCGTATAGCGACAAAGTAAATTCTCTTGATGTGCAGGCGCAGTCGCTTAGCACAGAAAGACAATTGAAACTGCAACAGGCACAAAACAAAATCCGCCAATCACAACTGAAAATAAAAAGTGACAGTATGGATTTGGTAGCGGTAAAAACACAGCTTCGAATTGCAAAAACACAATTTGACCGTTCGACTGCATTAAACAAAGAAGGCCTAAAACCGCTTACCGATGTCGAGCAGAAAAGATTAAAACTGCAAGAAGCTGAAGCGTATGTGATTACGCAGGAAAATAAACTGTTGAGCAGCAAAAACGAATTGATAAATGCAAAAGTAGAAATCAATAGAATTACTGCTGAATATGCTGAAAAAATATCAAAATCGAGAAGTGATAAATTTACCGCTTTGAGCACGCAATACGATACAGAAGCCCAGGTAAATAAGTTAGAAAACCAATATACCAATTATAGACTTAGAAATGGTTTATATTATATTACGGCGCCACAAAGCGGTTATGTAAACCGTGCTTTATTGGCAGGTCTTGGAGAAACGATTAAAGAAGGAACTCCTGTAGTAAGCATCATGCCATCTAAATATGATATTGCGGTAGAAACGTATGTAGACCCAATCGATTTGCCGCTGGTTCACCGAGGCGCAAAAGTTCGTGTTTGGTTTGATGGATGGCCTAGAATTGTATTTTCAGGATGGCCTGGATTATCTTACGGAACTTACGGAGGAAAAGTGGTAGCGATAGAAAACTTTATCAGCCCAAACGGAAAATACCGAATACTGATTTCGCCAGATGGAGAAGACCGTCATTGGCCAAAAGAATTAAGTATTGGCGCAGGAGCACAAAGTATTGCCTTGTTAGAAACCGTTTCGGTATGGTACGAGATTTGGCGAAACCTGAATGGTTTCCCTCCAAATTATTATAACTCAGGAGAAAAAGAAGCAAAAGGAAAGGAGAAAAAGTAAAATGAGAAATCTTGTAAAATTGTTTTCTTTCTTAATACTATTTTGTTTTTCTACACTGCATAGCCAGAATTTTAATCAAGAGGAGCTTACTTTTATCGAGTATTTGGGATATGTTAAAAAATACCACCCGCTCGTAAAACAAGCTAATCTTGAAGTGACCAACGCTCAGGCAAAATTGATGCTGGCACGTGGCGGATTTGACCCAAAAATTGAAGTAGATTACAATAAGAAAGAATTTAAAGGCACAGAATATTATTCGTTATTAAACAGCAGTTTCAAAATTCCGACCTGGTACGGAATTGAAGTAAAAGCTGGTTTTGATGATACAAGCGGGGAATATTACAATCCGCAGAATAAAACTCCAGAAGCAGGTTTAACGTCGCTCGGAATTAACGTTGCTTTAGGCCAAGGAATGTTCATTAACCAAAGAATGGCAGATGTTCGCGAAGGAAAACTTCAGGTAAAACTAAGCGATGCACAGCGTAAATTGAGAGCAATTGAAGTTTTGTACCAAGCAAGTGAGGCTTATTTTGAATGGCGAAAAAGCTATAACGAAGCCGAACTGTATAAAAATTATCTAGGTTTTGCCAGCACTCGTTTTGAAGGTGTTAGGAAACTAATTGCAGCAGGTGACGCGCCAGCGATTGACAGTGTTGAAGCTAAAATTACAGTAAGAAACAGAGAACTGAATGTTGAAAACGGAAATCTGAAATTAGCGAAAGCAAAATTGAAACTAGCTAATTTTTTATGGATAGAAAATGTTCCAGTTGAATTGGGAGATTTGGTAAAACCAGAGCAGAATTTAATTCAGACCATAGAAGAAACTTTAAAGACAGACGCCATGATGGTCGATGTTGAGTCGTTAGACTCACATCCAAAAATTCAGTCGCTTGAAACTAAAATGGATATTTTGGAAGTCAATCGCCAGCTGAAAGCCAATTCGTTGCTTCCAAAAATAAACGTAGGGTATAACTATATTTCAGAGCCTAATTATTGGAATAATTTCAATGCAGATGATTATAAGTTTAATATCGATTTCAGCTTCCCAATTTTCTTAAGAAAAGAACGTGGAAGTTTGAAAATGGCAAAACTGAAAATTCAAGACATGCAATTTGACATAGGTCAGCAGCGATTAGAATTAAAAAATAAAATAAAAGCACAGCAGACCGAGATAGCTTCGTTAAGAAAACAAAAAGTCGTAATTGACAATCTCGTAAAAGATTATATGACAATGCTGGACTCAGAAGAAAAACTCTTCTCATTTGGAGAAAGTTCGATTTTCTTAATCAATTCAAGAGAAAACAATTTGGTTAGTGCAAAATTGTCACAAATTAGTTTAGAGAATCAGTTTTATCTTTCGAATGCCGAATTGTATAAAATACTGGCAAATCCAGATTAATAAAAAAATATGTAGTCTGTACCTGTCTGCATTATATTAGTTTTCAGAATTTAAATTTTAAAAAGCTTTAGATATTTTTCTAAAGCTTTTTTGTTTAGGAATTAATTCAAACTTATTTAAATTTGGAACAAAGAAATAAACAAAATGAAACAAGCGATTATAAATGCTGTCGTACACACAGGAGAAGAAATAATAGAAGATGGAGTTGTAGTTGTAGAAAACGGAATTATTATTTCGGTGCAAAAAGAGATTCCAAACAATATCGAGACCATAGATTTGGGCGGAAATCATCTTTCGGCAGGATTTATAGATATTCAAATTAATGGTGGAGAAAAATATTATTTCAGCCAGACACCCAATGAAGAAACCATTCAGGATATTTATGATGCTAGTATGAAATATGGCACAACACATGTTTTACCTTGTCTAATTTCTTCGTCAAGAGAAACCATTTTAGAGGGAATTGAGGCCGTTCGCAATTACATGCAAAAACATAAAAATGGTGTAATTGGAATGCATCTAGAAGGGCCTTTCTTGAATCCGCAGAGACGTGGAGCACATAGCATCGATCAGGTTCGAAAACCAACTGATGAAGAACTTGAAGAAATTATCAGTAAAGGAAAAGACGTTATAAAAGTCATTACCATAGCTCCAGAATGTTTTACAGAAAAACAGTTAAATATGCTGATTGAAAGTGGTATTACTATTTCAATCGGACATTCAACAATTACGCATAAAGAAGCACAGCCTTATTTCGCAAAAGGAATTAATCTTGTAACACATTTGTTTAATGCCATGACACAGTTCGGGCATCGTGAACCAGGTTTAGTGGGAGCCGTTTTTGAAAATGAAGAAGTCTTCGCTCCAATAATTCTAGATGGTGTTCACTGCGATTATGCAGCCGCAAAAATAGCGTACAAATTAAAACAGGATAAATTTTTCTTAATCAGCGATGCTACATTTTTAGGGAGAAAAGTTGCCAATTTTAAATGGGATAACTTTGACGCACATTTAGTTGATGGTTTTTATAGAAACAAAGACGGAAATCTTGCTGGAGCATCAATTTCAATGACAGAAGCCGTGCAAAATGCTTATAACCATTTGCGTGTTTCTCCGGACGAAGCTATAAAAATGGCAACTACAAGAGTGGCAGCGGCAATCGGTATGAAAGAAAAAGTTGGAAAAATTAAGTCGGGTTTTCCAGCGAGTTTTGTTCAATTCGATTCTGATTTGGCTGTAATAAAGACATTAAATCTGGTTGAATAGCCACTTTAAAATCTAACTTTTAAGTATAGTAGGTGTTTATAAAAACTTACTTTTAGTATATTTTATATTCATATTTTTCTTGCAAACAGCTTGTATATATAAAGTATATTTATAGTTTTGCACGAAGATTTAACCCCAAACCTACTTTACTTACTGATGAGAAAAAACACTCGCTTTTTTGTATTTGCCCTATTGGCAAGTACTATTTTTGGCTGTAGTGACGATGGAGATTCGTACAAGCCAAACTATCTGCCAACTATAGATGCCACAACTTTACCAGCAGAAAATAAACCAATGACGATGTTTGAAGATGACGAAAGTCCTTCAAAAATGTATGACAAAACCGATCGATGGTTTCGAGTAAACGAACCGCTTCAGGTTATTCAAAAAGGAAAAGATTCTGTACAGATTTCTTTATACTCTCCAGTCGGACTTACAAATGTGAAAATCTACGCGAAACTGCCAAATTATGATAAGCGATTTGTAATCTACAGTTTTTCTAAAATACCAGCTTTTCATCGCTCATTTCATAAAATTCCATTAACCGATCAGAAAAACGATTATTTGTTAGAAACAGGCAATGCAGTGACAATTGACAAAATTGAAGGATTTTCCTCTGGTGCCATTCAATTCTCAATAGAATCAGATGACCCTTTATTTCAAAAGTTCAAAAAAATAAAATCCAATCATTTAGTTCAGTTTCATGATGGATACCACATTAATGAATTGGGCAAATTTCTTCCAATGAATCCTGCTTTGGCAAAAGAGGCCATTACTATGATTATCAATTATTCGTATGCTTTGAGCCATCCATTGTATTATAGCACATTCACCAATTTTGACAAATACAAACAAGAACAGGCTGCGGCAGCTGGAACAGGAATAAACGGAGCCTTAAACTGGCACGGAAATGCAGATGATGTAGACGGTGTTTATGATTATTATTCTAAAGAAGAAATCGAAAAAATATATTGGAATTACTTAGACAAAAGAACCGTTTATATGGCAATGGTTGGAGGAGATTCTGCTTGGGGCGGAGGAAATCTGGCATCGCAATGGGAATCGGGTTATGTAACCGGACATTGGGTTGGAGATATGTCGGTTTGGTCGCATGAATATTCGCATCATATTGGGTTCAGCCACAGCAGCAACTTGGCAAACAGCGGAGAAGGCGGTGGACAGCAGGGAATGCTTACTGATTTTTATAAATATTTGATTTATCTAAATGATCTTCCCTTTACAGATCCAGATGTTTTAAAAACGTATACAAAAACAAAATATGTGACTGGAACTTATAAAAAACCAGTATTTGAAATTAAACCTAACAATCCATTTTTAGTAAAATATAAAGGCGAAGGAAAATGGAATTAAAATATAAACTATACATGAAACATATTCTGCCCCTGATCCTTGCGCTTTGTTTTTTTACCAATTGCAGTAAAAACGATGCGACGTCTAAAGATTATACGTATTATTATCCAACAGATGAAGCATCTATTACCAACGAAAATATCCCAGGAAGCACAGAAGCATTTGACCCAAAAGGAATTGCATTGTCTAATGAAAAACTATACGTTGTAAACGGAAATGTTTTAGAGATTTTTAATGCTGTGACATTAGCACACATCAAAACAATAAAAGAATATACAAAAGGCACAACGACTATTCCGCTTACAAGCCTTACTTCGGTTTCTGTTGACAACGGCCGTATTTATTTAGGCACTACAGAATCTAGATTATTTGTTTTTGATGAAACTACAAATGCAGGAATTAGTACAGTTGGAAACGGCCAATGGTGGCAGACTTTCGTGCACGTTTTTGGTGTTGTGGCTAAAGACGGATTGGTATTTGTGAAAGAAAAAGAAAAAAGCATAAAAGTTTTTGAAACTTCCCAAATAACAGAAACAAGCGACTGGAATTTAAAGCCTATTGCCAAACTAAATACTCTTAACGGATATACTGAAATATATTCAATGGATGTTTTAGACGGAAACTTGGTTGTAGGTGGGAGAGATGCAAAAAGTTATCTGCAGTATAATATTGCTAAAATTAAAGCCAATGCCGCAAATTCGCTTACAACTCCTATTGAGCCAGAAAAAGTGCAATTTGTAGACATAAAACCAATTGCAGTATCTTTCAGTAAAGATTTTGCCGTTACTTCAGAAAATGTTGGAAGCGTGTCTTATTTAAAATTGTATCCAAAAGCAGATTTTATAAAGATGAACTACAAAGCTGTTCTAAGCGTTTCTGATATTTTAGGACAAAATGCTTTTGGTACTATTGTCGGTACAGCCCAGCTTGACGACCGTATTTTCTTATCTGATAATACAAATAAGAAAATCAGAGTTATAAAACTGAATAAATCTACAATCGCAGAACAAAACAACTAGTTTTAAATACCAATATTTTAAAAATCCAAATTCCAAACTAACTGGAGTTTGGATTTTTTTTTGAATTGAAATAAAATTTTGTGATTTGGGGTTTTCAAAATTGGAATTTAGATTTTCAAGATTAGAATTTTAAAATAACCTATTAGATTGATAGGGAAATAAAAGTTTTAACGATTTATAGGTTAAAATTGAAAATAACTATTTAAATTTGCAGTCGCTATGAAGAAAGAGAACCAGAAAATGAATAATTATTATCGTTGCAGTATGATGTACTGTGCTGCTGTAATGGTGTTTATTGATCTGGCTTAATATATAAAATGATAAAATTTATTTCGAAAGAGCCTTTCAACTAATTTATGAAAGGCTTTCTTGTTTTTAAACCGTAAAGAATGATTGAATTAAAAAATGTAACCAAAACGTTTCATCAGAAAGACAGAATTGTTGCTGCTTTATCTGATGTCTCTTTAAAGGTTCCTGAGGGAAAAATTTTTGGTGTAATTGGAACTTCCGGAGCAGGAAAAAGTACTTTGATTCGCTGCGTGAACTTGTTGGAAAGACCAACTTCTGGCGAAATTATCGTTGATGGCAAATCTTTAATGCAATTATCAAACGCAGAATTGGCGATTGAGAGAAGACAAATCGGAATGATTTTTCAGCACTTCAATCTGCTTTCTTCAAGAACAGTTTTTGATAATGTGGCTTTTCCGTTAGAACTGGCAGGAATTTCAAAAAGCGAAATTAAAACGCGTGTTTTAGAATTATTGCAATTGGTTGGATTGGCGGAAAAAGCAAACGATTATCCGGCAAGTCTTTCTGGTGGACAAAAACAAAGAGTGGCGATTGCAAGAACTTTAGCCAATAATCCGAAAGTGCTTTTGTCTGATGAAGCTACAAGTGCGCTTGATCCTGCAACAACAAGATCGATTTTGAATTTATTGAAAGACATCAACAAACGTCTGAACATTACCGTTTTGCTGATTACGCACCAAATGGAAGTGGTAAAATCGATTTGTGATGAAGTTGCGGTTATCAGTCACGGAAAATTGATAGAGCAGGGAAGTGTGGGCGAAATCTTTGCAGATCCGAAACATGAACTGACAAAAGAATTTATTTCTTCTTCGCTTCATATCGAGATTCCGTCTGTTTATCAGGAAAAATTGCAAAAAGATGACAACGGTAATTTGAATCCATTATTAAAACTGGAAATGACGGGAAAATCAGTTAACGAGCCTGTTATTTCAGAGGTTTCTAGACTTTTTGATACCGATTTCAAAATTGTCAGCGCGCAAATGGATCAGGCTGGCGAGGTTAATTTTGGCGTGATGCTGATCGAACTTTCAGGAAAACGCGAAAATTACGATGCAGCGATTCAATATTTTAATTCAAAACACATTAAAACAGAAATTTTAGGTTATGTCTGATTCTCTTATAGATTTATTGTTAAAAGGAACATGGGAAACCATTGTTATGACTTTTGTATCGGGCTTTTTCGGTTTTTTATTAGGACTTCCAACAGGAATTTTATTGTTCTTGACTCGTAAAAATCAGATTCTGGACCAACCCGTTTTAAACAGAACATTATCAGTTATAGTAAATGTTTTTCGTTCCATTCCATTCATTATTTTGATCGTTTGGATGATTCCGTTTACACGTGCTATTGTTGGCACTTCAATTGGCGTTAGCGCGGCTTTGGTTCCGTTGAGCATTGGTGCAGCGCCATTTATTGCCCGTTTGGTAGAAAACAGTTTGTTGAGCCTTCCGTCTGGATTAATCGAAGCAGCAAGAGCATTGGGTGCAACTCCTTTGCAAATTGTGTACAAAGTATTATTGCCAGAAGCTCTTCCTTCTTTAATCAATGCAGCTTCTATTACTTTAATTACCCTTGTCGGATATTCTGCAATGGGTGGAGCTGTTGGAGCAGGTGGTTTAGGGCAAGTTGGATATCAATACGGATATATTGGTTATGATGCCGTGACCATGAATTCGGTTTTGGCATTATTGGTCATTTTGGTATTCGCGATTCAGTTTGCTGGAGACCGATTATCAAAGAGATTTGATCACAGATAATCAATTAAAAATTTAGAATTAAAAATTAAAAAATAGAACAATCATGAAATTAAATATTTTAAAAACTGCCGGGATATTTGCTTTGTCTTTTGTTTTGGTTAATTGCGGAAAAAGTAAAAACAATGATCCTCATTTTATAAAAGTGGGTGTGGCATCGGGACCAGAATTAAAAGTGGCTGAAGCGGCTAAAAAAGTGGCAAAAGAAAAATTCGGATTGGAAGTAGAATTGGTTTCGTTTAACGACTACGTAATTCCAAATGAAGCTTTAAGCCAGGGTGATATCGATGCAAATGCTTTTCAGCACAAACCATATTTAGACGAGCAGTCTAAACAAAGAGGCTATAAATTGGCCATTATCGGAAATACATTTGTATACCCGATTGCAGCTTATTCTAAAAAAATAAAAAGTCTTTCTGAATTGAAAAACGAAAGCACGATTATTATTCCAAATGATCCAACAAACGGCGGACGTTCTTTATTGCTTCTACAGAAAAACGGATTATTGAAACTAAGAGAAGGTGTTGGTTTATTGCCAAAAGTAACAGATATCGTAAGCAATCCTAAAAATTTAAAAATTTTAGAGTTAGAAGCGCCTCAATTGCCTCGAGCTTTAGACGACCAAAATGTTTCTATCGCCATTATCAACAATACTTTTGCGTCTGCAGCTGGATTGGTTCCTTCGCGTGACGCTTTGTTTGTTGAAGATAATGATTCACCTTATGTAAATTTGGTCGTAAGCCGTGAAGACAATAAAAACGAAGAAAAAGTAAAACAGTTTTTACAAGCTTTTCAATCTCCAGAAGTGGAAAAAGCAGCTGAACGCGAGTTTAAAGGCGGTGCTGTAAGAGGATGGTAATTTTTTTTAGTTATGAGTTATGAATTATGAGCGTGGTCGTGCTTGTAATTCATAACTCATAATTTTTTTATTCTATGTGCATAACTATTCAAACATAGCCCGTGGTTTCAACCACGTGAACACATCAGTAAAACTCATAACTCATAACTCATAATTTTATAAAGTAATTTTTTGATTTTGTAAGGCTTACGTTTTTTGGTTGAACTAAATTAGAGTTCAATTTTTAAAGCAAAAGCCATGAGATCAATTTGGACAGGTTCGGTAAGTTTTGGATTAATTAATATTCCGATAAAAATGTTTTCGGCGGTGCAGGAAAGCAGTTTGGATATGGACATGCTTGATGCAAAAGATCACGCCAATATCAAGTTTAAGCGTGTCAATGAAGACACAGGAAAAGAAGTAGATTTTGCTAATATCGTAAAAGGGTATAATCTTGAAGGCAAATATGTTATTCTGGAAGATTCCGATTTTGAAGCTGCAGATGCCATTAAAACCAAAACAATCGATATTGAAAGTTTTGCTTTCGAAAAAGAAATTGAAAGTATTTATTACGAACAGCCATATTATCTAGAACCCGATAAAGGCGCGATGAATGCGTATGGATTGCTTCGTGATGCGCTTGAAGCTTCAGGAAAAGTTGGCGTTACGAGATTTGTTTTAAGAAACAAAGAAAGTCTGGCTATTTTAAAACCGTACAAAAATGTCATTGTTTTAAACCGAATTCGTTTTGAACAGGAAATTAGAAGTACAGATGAATTAAAGCTTCCGCCAATGTCCAAAAAGTCTACAAAAGAAATGGACATGGCCGAAAAACTAATCGATCAGCTTACCGAGAAATTTGATATTTCTGGTTTTAAAGACGAATATACCGCCAAACTTTTGGATATCATTAAAAAGAAAGCCAAAGGAAAACTCAAAAAAACGGCTCCAAAACTAAAAGTCGTACACAAACAAAGCGACGACTTAATGGAAATGCTGAAAGCCAGTTTGGAAACCAAAAAGAAAAAATCTTCTTAAACGTTTTGATTTTCTTCTAGTTTGTGAATAATCTTTTTAATATCGGCTCCTTTTGATAAAACGGGAGTCCACAAATCTCCTTTTTTCTCAAAACGTTTCAAGACATTTTTGATGGTAAATTGCGACGGATGCAGTTTTTCATTCACTTCGCTCCATTCCAAAGGCGTAGAAACTGTCGCGCCAGGTTTTGGTCGAACAGAATACGGGGCCGCTAAAGTTTGCCCACGTCGGTTTTGCAAGAAATCGATGTACAGTTTATTTTTTCTCTTTTTGATGCTTCTTTCAATTGAAGTAATATCTGGAAGTCTGGATTGCACTTCTTTTGCTATTAATTCGCCAAGAATTTTTATGGAATCATAATCATATTTCGCGCCAAGCGGAATATAAATATGCAGTCCAGAAGCACCCGAAGTCTTACATAAACATTCGGTTTCTAATTCGTCTAAAACTTCTTTCACCACCAAAGCGGTTGTCACCACAGGAGCAAAATCATTTCCTGCAGGATCCAAATCAATTACCAGCCAATCTGGATTCTGAATGTGTTTGGTTGTCGAGTTCCACGGATTCATTTCTATACAGCCCAAATTTGCCATATAAAGCAATGTTTCTTTATTATTACAGATGAGATAATCGATGTCGGCATTATTAGATTCTGAGAAGACTTTTTTGGTTTTGAGCCATTTCGGAATTTTATCTACATCAACATCTTTCTGATAGAAGCTTGGCGAATCAATTCCGTTAGGAAAACGGTTCATTGATTCTGGACGGTCTTTTAAATAAGGCAGAATCAATTCTGAAACTTCATTATAATAATGAATAATATCGCCTTTAGTGATGCCGTCTTTTGGGAAATAGACTTTGTTTTGATTAGTAAGATGCAAAACTGTTTTTCCGACTTTTAAATCATAATCGTTTTCTGTTTTTTCCTTTTTATTTTCTGGTGTAATTGCCATTTCATCTGAATTTAGTTGAGTTGAATCGTCTTTTGGGAATGATAAAAAAACTTCCTCTGCTTTTTTATCAATTCGAATTCCGAGGTAAACGGGATGTCTTAAATGTTGATCTTGAGTCCATTCTGAAAATTTAACCTGACACACCACTTTTGGATTTACCCACTGAATTTTATCGCGTATCGGAATTTTTTCGTCAAGCGGAGATTTGGCTGTAAATAGCGGTTTTAATTTGGTATATAAATCTTTTAGCGTGCTTTCTGTAAAACCACTGCCGCATTTGCCAATATATTGCAGTTTTTTGCCATCGTATTGTCCGAGTAAAAGAGCGCCAAAATATTTTCTGGAATTTCGCGGTTCGGTAATGCCAATTATAATTGCTTCTTCTTCATTTGCTGTTTTTATTTTTAGCCAGTTGGTGCTTCTTCGATTTATAGTGTAAGTGCTGTCTGCTCTTTTGGCAATAATGCCTTCAGTTTTATTTTTAACGGCTTTTTCAAATTGTTTAATTCCGTCGCCAACGGTATGTTCAGAATAAGAAACATTAGAAAAAGGATATTTATTAAAGAGAATTTTGAGCAGTTCTTTTCTTTCCAATAAAGAGAGTTCCGTAATGAGATTTCCGTCCAAATTCAATAAATCAAAAACATAATATTTTAGATTCCCGATTCCTGTTTTCATATAGTTTTGAAGCAGCTGAAAATCGGCTCTTCCAGCATCATTTTCTACTACAATTTCGCCATCCAAAACTACAGTGTGGTCAATTTGTTTTAATTCTTCGGCAATGGGTTTGAAATTAGCATTAAAAGAAAGCTCGTTTCTGCTGAACAAATCAACCTGTTGCGGATTAATAACGGCAATCGTTCTGTAGCCGTCGTATTTATTTTCAAAAATCCATTCGTCATCATCAAAAGGTTTTTCGCTTACGCTGGCAAGCATGGGCTTTAAAAATTCGGCGATGTCAGCTTTTGGGTTGGACTTTTTTTTTACTACTTTTTTCTCAGTAGTTTTCTCTTCGCTTTTTGAAGTGAGCTTTTCAGATTTTTCAACCAATTGTTCTAGACTTCTTTTAGAAATAACCGATTTATTCTTCTCTAAAATATCTTCTTCAGAAGCATATTTATCATTTTTCTTAATTAGCAGCCAAGCATTTTCCTGTTTTCCGTGAAGTTTGACTAAAGAAAATTCACCTTTCAATTTTTTGCCCTTTAAAATAAAACTCAAATGTCCTTTTGCCAGATCGCTCAATAATTTTTTTTCGTCAGAAGCCGTTTTTTCATCAGAAGTATAGGTTCCGTTATCCCATACAATTACATTTCCAGCACCGTAATTTCCTTCTGGGATGGTGCCTTCAAAATCTTTATAGCTGTACGGATGATCCTCAACCATCATGGCTAAACGTTTCACTTCAGGATCCATCGACGGGCCTTTTGGCACTGCCCAGCTTTTTAAAACACCGTCCATCTCTAACCTAAAATCGTAATGAAGATGTGACGCAGCATGTTTCTGCACGACAAAAATTAGCTCGCTTGCTGATTTTTCGATTTTTCCTTTCGGTTCACGCGTTTGTTTAAAATCTCTTTTCTGATTGTATTTAGACAGTGACATAAGCTTTTAGAAGGGTTAAAATAGTTAGTAAAATAGAGTAGAGCGCGGTTGCTGTGACGGCAAAAATAATATGGGCAAAGAACAGCTGAATGTAATAACCTTTAAAATCAATTGGGGGTTGATGGTCGGTCATTTTAAATATAACAATCCAGCTGAGTATTCCAATTACACCACTGATAACGCCTAATATAAGCGCACTGAGTGGCGAAATTGGCAAAATATTCTTCACCCATACTATATGATATCCCATAACAAATAGAAAACCAATAATATAATGTATTAGCCATCCCCACGTTTTCCGAGATTTTTCGGAAAGGGTGATGTTTGTTTTCTTTAGAGCAAAACTCAATAAAACAGGTTCTTTATACAATTCCCTGAAATTCTCCGACATCGCATAACTAAACCAAGTCATAGCCGATGTCGCCCCAATAGCAACTAAAATTAATTGTATAATGATGAAAAAAATCATAAGCTTTTTTTTGAATTAAACTCTATTTCAAAGGTACTTTCGGAATGGCTTTTCCTGTTATAGGATTAACAAGTTGTAATTATATAATTATAAGTAAAGTGCTGATTTTCATTTTGATTGTGATTAGAATGTTATAATCCTTAAGCTTAATTGTATAAAGTTAAACCAAAAAAGCCTCCTAAATTTGTTGACCTATTTTAGAGAAATGTCTCGCAAACCAAAGTAGAAATTTATAGTTCATTGAATGGTAAATGTAAAATCAACAGAAAATGAAAAATTCAAAAAAAACAAACCAAGACAACTCGGATGGCAAACAGAATGATTTAGAATTTAATAAATCTAGTGCTCAGAATGAGTTTTTAACCACTAACCAAGGCGTTAAAATTAATGACGATAACAATTCTTTAAAGTCAGGAGAAAGAGGTCCGTCTCTTTTGGAAGATTTTATACTGCGAGAAAAAATTACCCATTTTGACCACGAGAGAATTCCAGAGCGCATCGTTCATGCGCGAGGTTCGGGAGCTCATGGTTATTTTGAATTGTACAAAACAATGGAAAAATATACCAAAGCGGGCTTCTTAAACGATACCAGTATTAAAACGCCTGTTTTTGTTCGTTTTTCTACCGTAGCAGGTTCTAGAGGTTCTACAGATTTAGCTCGAGATGTTCGCGGTTTTGCAGTCAAATTTTATACTCAGGAAGGCATTTTTGATTTGGTTGGAAATAATATACCGGTATTTTTTATTCAAGATGCAATGAAGTTTCCAGATTTAATTCATGCCGTTAAACCAGAACCTCATAATGAAATTCCTCAGGCGGCTTCGGCACATGATACTTTTTGGGATTTTATTTCACTAATGCCCGAATCAATGCACATGATTATGTGGGTGATGAGTGACAGAGCGATTCCGAGAAGTTTAAGAATGATGGAAGGTTTTGGTGTCCACACTTTTAGATTTGTAAATGAGAAAAATGAATCTCATTTTGTAAAATTTCATTGGAAACCCAAATTAGGCACGCATGGAGTTGCTTGGGATGAGGCGCAAAAAATATCAGGAAAAAATCCAGATTTCCATAAACAAGATTTGTGGGAGACCATAGAGGCGGGAAATTTTCCAGAATGGGAATTAGGCGTTCAGATTATTCCGGAAAGTGACGAGCATAAATTTGATTTTGATTTGCTTGATCCAACAAAATTAGTTCCAGAAGAATTGGTTCCGGTAACCATTATCGGAAAAATGGTCTTAAATAAAAATCCGGATAACTTTTTTGCAGAAACCGAACAGATTGCGTTTCACCCAGGACATATTGTTCCTGGAATTGATTTTACAAATGATCCGCTGTTGCAAGGAAGATTATTTTCATATACTGATACTCAATTGTCAAGATTAGGAAGCCCGAACTTTCATGAAATTCCAATTAACAGAACTATTGCTCCAATGCACAACAATCAGCGCGACGGACATATGCGTCAGGAAATTGCGGTGGGAAAAGTAAGTTACCATCCAAATTCTTTAGGTGGAGGATGCCCGTTTCAAGCCAAAATGGATCAGGGCGGATTTGTGAGTTTTAATGAACGTGTTGATGCGCATAAGGTACGAGCAAGAAGCAAAAGTTTTTCAGACCATTTTAGCCAAGCAAAACTTTTTTATAATAGCCAGACTCCTGTAGAGCAAGATCATATTGCGAGTGCTTTATCTTTTGAATTAGGAAAAGTCGAAGCAATTTCGGTAAGAGAAAGAATGCTTGGGCTTTTAAATCAAGTTGATGCCAATTTAGCTGCAACCGTTGGAAAAAATTTAGGAATTCCAGTTCCAAAAGATATAGAAAAACCGATTAATCATGGAGTTGGGGCAGACGATAAAGGTACTCAAGAACCTAGTAAAGTAAATCAGAATATAACTCATTCTGATGCTTTGAGCATGCTTAAAAACCCGACTGTTTCTAATACCATTGCAACGCGACAAATTGCTTTTTTATGTACAGAAGGCGTAAGTGCCGATTCGGTTAAAGCGATGAAAACAGCTTTGCAAAACGCAGGCGCAAAAGCGATTATCATAGCTCCGCATTTAGGAACAATTGTTTCTGAAGATGGTACAGAAATTTCAGTTGATCAAACCTATAAAATTGCGGCTTCCGTGCTTTTTGATGGTGTTTTTATTCCAGCTGGAAAAGGAATTACCGATCTTTCAAAAATTAAAGAAGTAAAAGAGTTTTTAAATGACTCATATCATCACTGTAAATTTATTGCAGCTGAAGGAGAAGGAACTCAGATTATAAAAAACAATAGTGATATAAAAGACAAAGATCCAGGAGTTTTAATGAGTGAAAATAGAGTCGATAAAACTTTAAGTGTTTCTTTTATAAAAGCTTTAGGAAAACACCGTTTTTGGGAAAGAGAAAAAACTTTATAATAATTGCACAATTGGCTGTCGAAAAAGACAGCCATTTTTTTTTAGAATAAACAGCTGTTTATGCGCATTTATATTCAAATATTGGGACATTCGGAGAGGAATTTCATTGCATTCTCATGGCTGAAACCACGGGTTATATGAAAATTATTTCGCTAAAATTATTTCCAAACTTTCACTCAAAATAGAAACTGCTTTTTCCATTTCTTCTTTTTCCAAATGTCCAAATCCTAAACGTGTAGCAGTAAGATTTTTGGTTTGGTATAAAATGGTTTTCGGCAGAAACAAGCTATTATTGGCACACTCCTTTTGAAATTGTATCAGATTAAAATGACCTAGCCACTCAACCCAAATGGCCAATCCTCGAGGCGGAATCTTAAATTTGATTTTACCTTTTAGTTTTTCGTTTAAAAGTGAAACAAAATAATCTCGGCGTTCTTTATAAGTCTTTTTATTTTTTTTGGAAAGCCGATGCACTTCACCTTCGGTAATCCATTCGGTTAAAACTTGTTCTTTTATAACATCTATTCTTGGTTCGAGAATGTTTTGATGTTTCTCTAGTTCCTTAATAAATTCTGCAGGGGCGGCCACAAAACCATAACTAAAACCTGAAGGAAGCGATCTCCCAAACGAACCGATATAAACTACTTTTTGGTTGGAATCGAAAGCGGCCAAAGGCAAAACAGGATTATTGTCGTAATGAAAATCAAAATCATAATCGTCTTCCAAAATCACAAATCCGTATTGATTGGCCAATTCCAAAACCTCGATTCTTTTTTTAGCGCTAAGTGAAATGGTCGTTGGATAATGATAATTGGAGGTCAGATATAAAACCCTGATTTTTGATGTTTCGCAAATTTCCTTCAAACGTTTGGTGTCAATTCCATCCTCATGTACAGGAATAGAAATAATTTGTGCTCCCGTATTAGTCAGTGTCATATTGGACATATAATAACCTGGAGAAGCTACAACAACTTTATCTTCGGGTGCTATGAGCACTTTTGTAACCAGATACAAAGCAATTTCATGACTGCTTGCCGTAAGAAGATTGGAAGTAGAAATGCGGATTCCGCGGGTTAAATTCAGATAATTAGAAAAATGAGTTTTAAAGTTCAAATGCGAACGCAATTCTATCTGTTCGTAAGTTTTGGATGTTTTTCTTCTTTTTAGTTTTGAGACATATAACCGACCTAAAACATCAGTTTGCACCAATCGTAAATCGGGCGTTCCGTCATTAAACTGATACGGCAGATTACTGTTTTCTATGGGACTTTCAAGAATAGTAGAACGCTGAAAACTGAAACCGACATTATCGGACGAATTTTGTTCTTTCGAAATGGTAAATTCGGCTTTATTTTTTTGCTTTTGCTGTGATAAAATAAAAGTTCCTTTATTCGGAAGTGTTTCAATCCAACCTTGCGATTCTAAATCCTGAAAGGCTTTGATTAAAGTATTTCGGTTAACGGAAAGCACTTTACATAAAATTCTAGTGCCTGGAAGTTTGGTGCCTTCAGGAAGAAAACCCGTTTGTATGGCTTTGATAAACTCAAAAACGAGTTGCAGATAAATGGCAGTGCTCTCTTCTGGTTTTAACTGAATAAAGCTTTTAAAAGGAATTTCAACCGGACTATCCATAATTTATAAACTAATACTTTTTATTGGTACGGCAAGATACTGCTTTTCTCAAAATTTTTAGAAAAAGAAAAGCGATCTTACAACAAGTATCAGAGCGATGACCAAATCAAACTATTACGTCCGGCTGAAATAGTATATATATTTTAATTTTAACACATAGAAACATAGTTTTTGTTTTGAAAAAAAGATGCCAAAAGAAACAAGTTTCCACACATGGCCAAGCTATGTTTATTTAAAGTGAAACGCCTTTTTGAGTTTGCAAGACTATGTTTCTATGTGTTTTAAAAAAATAGTTAGACTTTAAAAATTAGTTTCTTTTTAAAGAAGATCCACAAGATAAACGACCAGAAAACGGCATAAGACAATGCATAAGCAAGAGATGCATTCAACGGATTTTCAAAACAAGGTACAATTCCATGATTATAGATGTACGCCTGAAGGCCAATTTCTTCGCCAGCTTTTTCGGGATCTGCTACTTTTATAGCGCTTAAAACTCTCGGAATTATTCCAGAAAAGAAAAACACAATCATCGGGTTTACTCCCCAAATCAGGAATAGTTTAGTCCATTTTTTATGCCCTTTAATATCGATTATGTAATACAATAATGTTAGACATAACGTTGCAATTCCAGCTGTGTACAAAACATAAGAACTTGTCCAAAGTGATTTATTGATAGGGAAGAAGATGTTCCAAATTAATCCTCCAATTACCAAAGCAGTTCCTGCAATTGCTGTCTTTTTTACAATTTCGATTTTATCGACAGATAAGTTTAAAAGTTGGCCAATGTACATTCCTAAAATTCCAGTTCCAATAGCTGGCAAAGTGCTCAAAATTCCTTCTGGATCCCAAGTTTTAGATGATGCCCATAGATGGCCGTTTAAAAGCGTATCGTCTATCCAAGCCGCAAGATTGGTTCCTTTGTCGAAATTGGCAGGACCAAATCCTGGAACAGGAATAAAAGCCATTACAAGCCAATATCCAACTAAAAGTCCAGCTAAAACTAAAATCTGTGTTTTTAAATTTGTTTTTAGATATAAAATTGAAGTAAAGAAATACACAATCGCAATTCGCTGTAAAACGCCTGGAATTCTGGTGTCTTCAAAATGTTCAAGTCCGCTAAATGATAATGAGATAAGAATTAAAAATACACCAACGGCCAAAATGGTTTTGACTTTCATCGAAAAGTTTCCTAAAAGGGCATAAGCTACTGCAAAAGCAACAATTAATCTCAAACCTAATAACGGAATTCCTTCTAAACCAAATAAATGAATTCTGCTGAAAACGCTTAAAAATAACCCTAAACAGAAAATTCGAAGCGAACGGACTAAAATTTTATTGAATACACTTCCATCAAAATGTTTTACAGGCATTGCAAATGGAATTGCGGTTCCCATTATGAATACAAAAAACGGGAAAACTAAGTCAGTAGGCGTACAACCATGCCATTCGGCGTGTTCAAGGGGCGGATAAATAGATGACCAGCTTCCCGGATTATTGACAATCGTCATTAAGAAGATGGTAAATCCTCTAAAGACATCGAGTGAGGTTAAACGTTCTTTTGTCATTGGTTTTGATAGTTTAGATTTTTTAAAGATGAAAGAGGCAAGAAGCAAGACTTTTGTCTTGAATTATTTTATTATCGCATCTTGAATGATTTGTTGAATTTCTTCTCGGATTTTTCCTTTGGCTAATTTATTTTCGTCATTTACTACTTCTGGATAGGTTCTGTTAGATAAGAATACATACACGATTTCGGTTTCTGGGTCTGCCCAAGCCATGTTTCCAGTAAATCCTGTGTGGCCAAAACTTGCTTCAGAAACACAATCGCAGGTTGGTCCGCCTTTGTGAACTCTTTTATCAAACCCTAAACCTCTTAAAACGCCTTGATTTTTATAATAACAAGTATTAAAAGCATCAAAAGTTTGAGGAGAAAAGTATTGAACGCCTCCGTAATTTCCTTTTTGCAAAAACAGCTGCATCATTTTGGCAACATCCATCGCATTAGAAAAAATTCCCGCGTGACCTGCAACTCCGCCTTCCATTGCTGCGGCCATGTCGTGCACGTAACCTTGAATTACCTGATGTCTGAAATAATTATCGATTTCAGTCGGGGCAATATTGCTTTTGTCAAATTTTTCTAGCGGATTGTAAAGCGTATTTGTCATTCCTAATGTGTTGAAAAAATTTTCTTTGCTCAGATCTTCTAGCTTTTTATGTGTTTTTCTCTCTAAATATTCTTTTAAAATGATGAAAGTAAAATCGCTGTATTTGTATTCTTTTTTTAGTGCTACAGGACTTTCAGCAATGATTTTCATAATCGTGTCATGGTAATCATTTCGAATATAAAGATTGTCGGCTACTTTTGTTGTAAAACCGTTTTCGGCTACTTTTCGATAATATTTTTCAGAAGGCTGATTGTTTTTGTCTAATGTCGCTTTGTAAAACGGAATCCAAGCTTGAAGTCCTGCGTAATGGTTCAACAAATCTTTGAAAGTGATGTTTTCTTTGTTTGTTTTGGCAAAAAAAGGCAACATATCTTTCAGTTTGGTATCCAGTTCTACTTTATTTTTATCGTACAATTGCATCACATTTGGCAATGTTGAAATCATTTTTGAAATCGAAGCAACATCATATAAATCAGAATCAGTCACTTTTTTTCCGTTATCATAAGTCTGCGTTCCGTACGATTTCTGAAAAATTACGTTTCCTTTTCTGGCAACCAAAACCTGCATTCCTGGAGCCATTTTCCCGTCAATTGCTTTTTGTGCTACGGCGTCAATTTTAGATAAAATTGCCGGATTCATTCCTGCATTTTCTGGAGCTGTAAAGGCCAGACGATTTAGTTTTTCTGTAGTTAAACCATCATTTACGTGGAAAGCATCATTGATGGAAACAGGCAATTTCCCTTTAGCTTCTATAGCACCAAAAATTAATTCTGCAGAAACGACTTGACTAATGTCTGAGTTTTGATACGAAACCACTAGTCCTTCGATGTCATCAAAATTTGAAACGGATAAAAGCGAATATGGTTTTGCAAAAATGTCTAAAATTACTTTGTTATGTTTGGCAATTTCCTTCAGCCAAAGCATTTCTTGCAACGTAAATTCCTGTTTTTCCCAAGCTTTATTTACTTTATGATAACTGATAATAACCTTGTCGAATTTCTTCAATTCCTTATTCAGACTGTCAAGATTGGTGTCTTTAACTTCTGTGATTTCAGTATATTTTTTTAAGGTCGAAACAAAAGTGCTGTTCGTATCTTCACCTAATTTGATGTACGCGATTTTTTCACTTAAATCTTTTATCGGAAGGATTTCTTTTTCGTTTTTTAGAACTGTAATTGCATTTTCATACAATTTATAATGTAAAGCATCATTTTGCGTCGGATTTAAATCATTGTATAAATTGTTTAAATCAATCGGCTTGTATTTGTTTAATCCTGCTTTGTATTTGTAATGCAATATTTTTTTTACTGAATGTGCCAATCGCTCTTCTGTAATTACTTTTTCGTTGTAAGCTGCTTCCAATTTCTGAAACGCAACGGGTACATTTTCTGGGCAAAGTAAAATATCATTTCCAGCCAAAATAACTGCAATTTCCAAATCTCCAGGACCTTTAAAATTGGCTGCGCCTTTCATCGCCAGACCATCAGTAAAAATCAATCCGTTGAAACCCAATTCTTTTTGCAGCAGATTGGTCACCACATTATAAGAAGCCGAAGATGGGCAGTTTGGCTGTGATTCTAAACTCGGAATATTAAGATGCGCCACCATTACAGAAGCCAAACCTTCGTCGAATAATTTTTTGTATGGATATAATTCGACTAATTCTAAACGATCTTTAGAAAAATTAACGGTAGGTAAGGCGTGGTGTGAATCGGTTGAGGTGTCTCCGTGCCCCGGAAAATGTTTTCCTGTACAGAAAACGCCATTTCCTTGAATTCCTTTCATTAAAGCAATTGCTTTTTCGCTCACATTAACCTTATCTTCACCAAAAGAACGGTTTCCGATAATTGGATTTTTCGGATTAGTATTAATATCCAAAACAGGAGCAAAGTTAAAATGAACGCCGATTCGCTTGTTTTCGGCTGCCATATTTTTTCCCACATTTTCAATTAATTTTAAATCCTGAATCGCGCCCAAAGTCATATTCCACGGATAACGATATGTTGAGTCTAAACGCATGGCCAATCCCCATTCAGCATCGATTCCGATCATCAAAGGAACTTTTGCTTTTGATTGGTATAAGTTGGTTAATTTCGCCTGACGAAGTGGTCCGCCTTGGAAGAAAATAACGTTTCCTATTTTATAATCTTCAATCAGTTTGCTGATTTGGTTTACGTGTACAGAATCTTTGTTAGAATAGGCAGAAACCATAAACAGTTGCCCGATTTTTTCCTGTACGGTCATTTTGTTATAAATGCTGTCAACCCAAACCGTTTCCTGATCAGAATCTTTGAAAAAGGTCTTTTTCTCTGAAGTATTTTTTGGCACGTAAACAACAGTGTCTTTTAAAGGAATATCCTTTTTATTATCTGTTGCGCCATTATTTTTTTTGGATGCGCAATTGGTAATTAAAAATATAAAAGCGGCGTATAAACTAATTTTTATGAATGGATTTTTCATATCATTTTTTTTAAGAATCAATTTGAATTTAATGCTCTAACACTCAAATTGATTCATCAAGAGTAATAACTGAATTAGAAACTTATTTCTTTTTCACTGCGTGAACTGGTAATAAATAATCCTAAATACGTAATTAATCCGTTTAGTATAATTAATTCATTGTCAAAAACATATCCTGCAAATAAAACTTTAGAATATTCATTAATGAAATAGGTGAACAACGGTGAAAGCAAACAGATAAAAGGAACCAGTTTGTCGTTTACATGTCTTGATTTTTGGAACAAACCAAAGGCGTATAATCCTAATAACGGACCATAAGTGTAGGAAGCAACCTTAAAGATCATTCCCACTACAGAGCTGTCATTGATTGAGTTAAAAATTAAAATGATAAAAAAGACTAAAACAGAGAAACTGATATGTACTAAATGTCTAATTTTCACGGTGTTTTTCTTATGGCTGTTTTCTGCTTTGTCCATTCCTAAAAAGTCAACACAAAAAGAAGTGGTTAAGGCAGTTAAAGCAGAATCTGTTGTAGCAAAAGTGGCAGCAATAATTCCCAATAAAAATACAATTGCAGGAACAAGCGCTAAATGGTTTAAAGCAATTTCAGGGAAAAGTAAATCGGTTCTTGGTTTTCCTGTAATTAAATCGGTTGGAACAGCAATTCCGTTTTTGTTTGCATAGATATATAATAAGGCTCCGACACTCAAAAAGAAAATGTTGATGATGACAAAGATTCCTGTAAAAGTAAACATGTTTTTTTGTGCTTCGCCAATGTTTTTACAGCTCAAGTTCTTTTGCATTAAATCCTGATCCAGACCTGTCATGGCAATAGTTACGAACATTCCTCCCAGAATTTGTTTAACAAAATGGAATTTACTTCCCATAAAATCATCAAAGAAAAATATCTTAGAATAATTGCTGTTTTTTACTTCTTCAAATGCACTGATGGCACTCAAATCCATTCGGTCACAAATGAAATAAATGGTAAGGAAAACAGAAGTTACTAGAAAGAAAGTCTGTAAAGTATCTGTAATAATAATCGTTTTTAATCCGCCTCTATACGTATAAGAGAAGATTAACAGCAGCGAAATTAAAACAGTAAACGCAAAAGGAACGTGATAAAAATCGAATACAAAACGCTGTAGAACGATTACAACCAAGTACAATCTGAATGCTGAACTGATAGTTCGGCTGATTAAGAAAATTGAAGCCGCTGTTTTATAGCTAAAAACACCCATTCGCTGCTCAATATAACCATAAATCGAAGTCAAATTCATTCGATAATATAGAGGCAGTAAAAGCTTTGTAATGACAATAAATCCAAGCGCATTTCCTAATACAAACTGAAAATACTTAAATTGTTCACCGCTTGGTGCTCCAACTTCTCCAGGAACAGATATAAACGTTACTCCTGACAATGCAGTTCCGATCATTCCGAAAGCCACGAAATACCATTTTGAATTTTTATTGGCTGTAAAAAAAGCTTCATTTCCGCTGTCTTTCTTGCTTACTCGATGTGAGATATAGAATAATGTTCCGAAATAAATGATAATAAGGAGAAGGATGGTACTTGGTGTCATTTTATAGTTTTGGTGATTTTTGGTTTTTATAAATTATTTAAAGCCGTTGGCTGCAATTATTTTAACACATAGAAACATAGTTTTTTTTAAATTTTAAAAAAGGCGTTCCATTAATTTAAGTAAACATAGGCTATACTATATGTGGAAACTAGTTTCTTTTATTTCTTTTTTTGACACAATCCTGAAATCTCAGAACTATGTTTCTATGTGTTAAATATAAACTAGAAGCTGTTTTTTAATTGACCTGACGGATTTTAGTCGGTCAGGTCGGTGTTAAAAACTCCAAAAAATGAATTTATTCAGCTTTTGAATTTGGATAAATCTATAAAAAGATTTTGATAGTGTGGTTTTTAGTTTTCCTGATTTTTGCTGTGAGCCAATAGAACAGCCCTTACACTTTTATGTTTATGCAATAATTCTTCAGCTACTTCATATTCAATTCCTAATTCTTCCATAATCATCTTAATGCCGCGTTTTACCAATTTTTCGTTAGAAAGCTGCATATCAACCATTTTGTTGCCTTTTACTTTTCCTAACTTGATCATTACCGAAGTAGAAATCATGTTCAAGGTTAGTTTTTGAGCTGTTCCTGCTTTCATTCTCGTACTTCCTGTTAAAAATTCAGGACCCACGATCAATTCAATCGGGTAATCAGCCTCTTGAGCAATTAATCCGTTGCTGATGCAAGAAATGCTTCCCGTTTTAATGTTGTGTTCTTTTGCTTTTTTAAGTGCTCCTAAAACATATGGCGTGTTTCCAGAAGCAGCAATTCCGATAATCATATCAAGACTTGAAATTTCAAATTTGGCTAAATCTTTCCATGCTTGTTCGGTATCATCTTCGGCATTTTCAACTGCTTTTCTGATTGCAGTGTCTCCACCAGCTATAATTCCGATAATCATATCATGCGGAACACCAAAAGTAGGCGGGCATTCTGATGCATCTAAAATCCCGATTCTCCCAGAAGTTCCGGCTCCAATATAAAATAGTCTTCCGCCCAATTGCATTTTTTTCACAATGGCTTTAACCAGTTTTTCTATTTTAGGAATTTGCTCTTCAATAATATGCGGAACTTTTTTGTCTTCTGTATTAATGTTGGTAAGAAGTTCTTTCACGCTCATTTGATCCAAGTCTTTGTACAAAGATTCTTGTTCAGTTTCAGGATTTTTATTTTTCATTTTTCTTTTTTTTGATTTTTGAAACCGAGATTTTTCTAATATCAGGCTTCTCTATTTTACATTAATAGTTTGCTGTTTTTATCTAGAATGGAATTTAATTTTAAAACATAGAAACACAGGTTTTGATTTTTGTTTAAAAAGGTAACCAATCTTTAAAAAACAAACCAAAGAGAACTACATTTCTGCATAGCAATATATATGTGTGTGTTTATGCTAATCAAACGCTTTTTTGTAAGTCTATCAAAGTCTATGTTTCTATTGTTTAAAAAATTAAGTCTAAGGGAACTGAAGTATTATTTATAAATTAGATATTTTGTTCGCATTTTTTTGAAAGCTTCAAGATCTTTCTGCCAAGTTTTTCTTATTTGAGCTTCAGGAACACCACTTTCAATTTGCTGTTGCAGTTTTTTTGTTCCTGCGAGTTTGGTAAAAAATGCGTTGAAGAATTTTGTCTTGTCGCTGGTATTCTGATATGCTTTAATAAGCCATTTCAATTCTAATTGTTTCAATTTTGGATAGGCTGTCAAATCTTCACCAAAACATTCTTTTCCGTTGTATAAAGGGTCTTTTGCACCAAAATTGGGCTTTGGAGTAAAGCTGAAATTGGTTTTGCTTAAATATGGAGAGCCGTAGATTTGAAATTGTTTTTCAGTTCCGCGTCCCATGCTCACATTTGTTCCTTCAAAAAGGCATAAACTGGCGTACAGATTTATAGATTGATCGTTAGGTAAATTTGGAGACGGTTTTACCAATAAACTGTATGGCATAGTTCTATTATAATCTACACAAGGAATTACGGTTAGTTTACATTGAGCGCCATCTTTCAGCCATTTTTCTCCATTTACCATTTGCGCATATTCGCCAATTGTCATTCCGTGAAGAAGCGGAATAGGGTGCATACCAACAAAACTGGTAAATTCTTTTTCTAAAAGAGGTCCGTCTACAATAGAACCATTTGGATTTGGACGATCAAAAACAATAAGCGGAACGTTGTTTTCTGCACAAGCTTCCATTACATAGTGTAAAGATGAAATGTAGGTATAGAATCGTGCTCCAACATCTTGCAAGTCAAAAATCATAACATCAATTCCAGATAACTGCGCAGGTTTTGGTTTTTTGTTGTCGCCGTAAAGTGAAATAATCGGCAAACCTGTTTTCGGATCTTTTCCGTCAACAATATGTTCGCCGGCGTCGGCAGTTCCTCTAAATCCGTGTTCTGGAGCAAAAATAGTCTGAACAGCAATTTTTTTCTCCAAAAGGAAATCAACCACATGTGTTTTGTTGGATAAAATTCCTGTTTGGTTGGTTACAATTCCGACTTTTTTATCTTTTAAAAGCGGTAAGTATTTTTCGTAGTTGTCAGCTCCCGTTTTTATAACGGCATAATTGAGTTCCTCTGAATTATGGTGCTCAATTGGCAGAATCGCTGCCGAATATAAAGGCGCGCAAAACAGAAGCGCTGCAACAAAAGCACTTTTTGCTATATATTTTATCATTTTAAATACAGTTATTAGTTAAAGACGAATTGGACTAATAAAATTAATATTTTATCGGAGTATATGAATGTTTTAGGAAGATTTGGGGAATCTAAAAACTAACAAGAATAACCTGTATGAATCAGGTGTAAATTTTTATTTGGCTTTTTTATTGGTCACAACGTGTTTAAAAAGAGTATTTTAAAATACTGCCTCTAAAATTTCTCATTTCAGAGGCAGTGTATTATATGGAGGCAATTATTGAGTTTACTATATTACCAGCCTGGATTTTGTTTCAATTCTACACCTTCTGCAGCGTATAAATTGATATCATTTGTTGGTATAGCGCTTAAGTAATTCTTTGGCGAAACAAATGTTCTTGCAACACCAGCAGCATAAGGAATTACATATCCTTCTGCGTTTACTTTTGTTTTAGAATTAGTTCCTATTAGAGTTACTATTTTAGCTCCTAAAGCAACATCAGGATTAGCATTTGTGTCTAAGTAATCTCCTTTTTTCCAACGCATTAAATCTTCTTTTCTCATGGTAGTCCAGCTCATAAACTCGATTCTGCGCTCGCGACGAATCTCCCATATAATTGGATTAACAATTCCTGAAATTTGTTCTAATGCTGCTGTTCTTTGCGGATCATCTATCTGTACGCCATTAGCAGATGCATTTACGCCATCTGTAGTCAAAGTTGCAATTCCAGCACGTGTGCGAACTTTATTAATAGATAAATTAAGATCTGCAGTAGTGATAGTTCCTAATTCTGCACATGCTTCAGCATAGTTTAAATACACTTCACTTAATGTGAAAACTGGTGCGTCAATTTGATTTTGGCCAATTGTGGTAACCTCTGTACCTGTTGTAGCAGGATTGTTATATAACTGAAACACATAACCAGTAATAGATGTCAGACCAGTATAAGGTTTATCAGAATAAGCATAATCTACATTGCTAAATGCTTTGGCAAATCGAGGGTCTCTGTTGGCAAAGGTATTTGCAATAGTGTTATCGCCTAAATATTGAGTATTGCCAGCTTGCTTAATAGGTAGTCCATTAGTAGTTACATAACTTTGTGCGGCAAATTTTGTCAATCCGTTTTGAACAGTGGATGTATTAGTGTAGGCTTGTATTCCATTTCCTAAAACACCTTTTATGTATCTTTTTGTTAAGATTACTTCAGTATTTCCTAATAATTCAACAGAATTGTAAAGTGATTTCCAATCAGCATTTAATTTGTAAGAATTGTTGTTCATTACAGCCAATGCAGCATCTTTTGCTTTTTGAAGATAAGTGCTTCCATTCTGTCCTAAATTGTATTTTCTGTACGTACCTTCTGTTAAGCATACACGGCTTAATAATGCATAAGCAGTATATTTATTTACTGTAACATTATTATCGTCAACATTTAGTAGCATTGGAATTGCTTCTTCCAAATCTTTAATTACATTGTCAATAACTTCTGCTCTTGATAAAGCTGGTTTGTATACGTTAACATCACTTTGAGCCAAATATTGGTCTGTATAAGGCACATCGCCAAACTGCTGTGCTAAACGAAAATAAGTATGAGCTCTAAAAAACTTGGCAACACCTATATAGTGGTTTTTCTTTGTCTGATCCATTGGCACATTAGGTACTCTTGCAAGCATAAGATTGCAACGACGAACCAAAGTGTAGTATTCGTTCCAGTTTGCATTAGTTGCATTTGGGGCCGTTGGAAAGTTTGTAAAAACGTTATTGGCTAGGTTGTCATCTATTAATCCTGTTCCTGAATGGAAGTAGAAGTCAGCTGTAGTACCTGCATTATTTCCATAACCGTTGAAGGTATTGTAGTTCAACCAAGAGAATGTTTTTACATTATTTTCTGAAGTCCAAAAATTGTCATCTGTAAAAACATCTTCAGGTGGTGTGTCCAAGAAATCTGAACAGCTAACCGTTACACTTGCAATAGCAAACAAGGCAACTGTTAGTTTTATCCTAGAGTTTGTTATATATTTTCTCATTTTGATTAATTTTTTAATTTTTAAATACTTTTTTTAGAAAGCAAGTTGAATACCAAATGATATCGTTTTAGAATAAGGGAAAGTTCTTCCCCATGCAGCTTCTGTTTCATTAATCTCAGGATCTACTGGCAATTTACTGCTTTTCCAAGTCGCTAAGTTTAAGCCAGAAACGTACGGTCTAATTTTATCGATTCCGATTTTTTCGGTAATGCTTTTAGGAAAAGTGTATCCAATCGTTACAGACTTTAAGCGTAAATAAGACATGTCTAATAAATAACGTGACTGTGCCACAAAGTTGTTAGATCCAGGTGCATAAGTTCCAAAAGCATTTCCAGCATGGTTAGGGTACGGATTAGGGAAATAAGCATCTGTGTTTTCTGGTGTCCAGTAATCATTCTGGTTTACATACATAGCATCTGTTCTATTGTAGAATGGCAATACTAAATCAGAAGTCGCCCAGTATTCACGTTTACCAACTCCTTGAAAGAAAGCATCAATGTCAAATCCGTATAAAGCACTTCCTAAACGAATTCCATATTGGTAACGAGGAGTTGTATTACCAATAACTTTTAAATCTCCCGGTTTAAGAGCTGTTCCATCTCCTCTTGAGATTACACCATCACCATCTAGATCTTTATACATTACATCTCCAGCGCCGAATTTAAAAGCACCTGTTCTAATATTTTTATAATCAACACCATTTACGATTAATCCGGTTGCATCAATTTGATCTGTAGTTTGAATCAAACGGTCTGTTTCTAATCCCCAAATTTCCCCAAGTTTTTGACCTGCGTAAAAAGATGAAGTTGAGATCAGTTTAGCAGAGTTATTCCATTCTGTTACTTCAGTAGTATTGTCTGAAAGGGTAAGATCTGCATAAACACTAACGTTTTGGTTTATTTGTTTGTTAAAGTTAAGAGCAAGCTCCCAACCTTTTGTTCTTAAATTTCCTGAGTTTGTATTGGCAGCAGCCTGACCAAATGAGCCTGGAAGTGTTTTACCTGGAGCCAACATTCCTTTGGTATCTCTTTGATAATAGTCAAAAGTTAATCCAAGCATATTAAAGATACGAATATCGATACCAATATCCTGAGTAGTTACTTTTTCCCAAGTTAAATTAGGATCAACATTTGTTGGCTGATTCACAGTAGGAGGAATGGTTGTACCGCTTCCTATCCAATAAGGGTTAGGATTAGTAGTAACATTAGTCATAACAGGTAAAAAGGCATTGTTAGCAATATTCTGATTTCCAATTGAACCAACAGATCCTCTAATTTTCAAATCATTTAACCAGCTTCTTGTGCCTTCCATGAAAGCTTCTTCCGAAATTCTGTATCCAACAGAAGCAGAAGGGAAGAATCCCCATTGCTCATCTGTAGGGAATTTTGATGAACCGTCATAACGCCCGTTTACTTCCAAAAGATATTTTCCTTTGTAGTCATAATTGACACGTGCAAAGAATCCAGCAATAGCATATCTTGATAAACCTGGATTTAAGATATCATTAGCCACAAGAGGTGCAGTAAATTGGTCACCAATAGCTAAATTAAATTCTGGTTTGCTTTTGTCTAAAAGTGTATTTCTACGAGCATAGGTTCTTTCTTGATCGTACCACTCAGTGTTTAAACCTCCTAATACTTTAAAGTTATGGTTTTCACCTAATGTTTTAGTATAATTTGCATAAATATTGGCTACATTTCTAGTGTAAGATGTTTTGGCTTGTGCAACAAAATCGTTTGCAGTTTCCATAGATGTCGGTTTGCCCGCAACTAAGTCAGCAGCACTTGTCCACCAATCCCAAAGTGGCACTTGACCACCATTCATTTTAAGGCTTGAAAAATTAGTATTGATACTATATTCTCCAATAAGATTAAAGTCTTTTGTAATTTGAGCAGTAAGTTTTCCGCTTATCCTCATATCATTTGACTTATTCTCGTTTTGAGATGCATTTGCCATGTAACCTGGAGCATGTCTGAAGTAAGTCCCATTGTAAGTCCCGTATGGGAAATAAGATCCCCAACGCATGTAGTATCCAAAATAACCATTACCAGCAGTATCTACACCATTGTTATAGTAGTTAAAAGGTGAATCATATTCTTGGAAAGTTCCTAATACTTTAAAATCTCCAGTAAGCCAGTTTGTTAATTGAGTAGTCATACCCATATTAAGACTGAATCTTTTATTGGTTTCGGTATTGATTTTCATTACACCATCTTGATTAGCAAGACCTAACGAAACAATAAATGAGCTTTTTTCTCCCAAAGAACCTTGAGCTGATAAATTATGAAGCGTTTGTATAGAATTCTTTTTTAGCATTTCATCATGCGGATTCCAGATTCTATAAAAATATTCTCTGCCGCCAATCACGTCAAAATCCTCTCCTAAAATCATGTTTTTATCATTAGGATTTCTTGTCGCGGCATATTTTTCCTTCCAGTTAATAATACCCGGCAATAATGTCTTGTAGTTCATACCAAAAGACTCTGGATTGGCGTTACCCGCTCTAGCTTGTGCCTCGATCATTGCAGGTAGCTCTACTGTAGGATCATTAAATTGAATCAACGAAATTGGGTTGCTAATACCAGTATTTACGCTATAAGCAAATCGTACTTTGCCTTTTGCATTTTTACCGCTTTTAGTAGTAACTAATATAACTCCAAATGCAGCACGTGCACCATAAATAGAAGCAGAAGCGGCGTCTTTAAGTACAGACATCGATTCTACATCTTCTGCATTTAATAATGATAAATCTCCTGGAACACCATCTACCAAAATAAGCGGGGATCCTGAAACTTCGCCATTAACAATAGTTCCGGCTCCACGAATATTAACTTTTGATCCTTTGCTTATGTTTCCTGAATTGTAAGTAATGTTAAGTCCAGGAGTAGTTCCTTGAAGACCTTTTGTAATATCTGTAATAGGAATACTTCCTAAAGCTTTCTTTACATCTACTTTAGCAACTGCGCCAGTAAGATTTGCTTTTTTCTGAGAAGCGAATCCCACGACAACTACTTCATCCAATTTTGCAGCAGTCGCCGCAAGTGAAATACTAAGTTTTTGTTGCCCTTCAACTTTCACTACTTGCGTTTCAAAGCCCATGTAGCTAAAGCTAAGGCTTCGTCCTGACGCGACGCTTATGCTGAAATTTCCATCAAAATCAGTTGTAGTTCCGTTGGAAGTCCCTTGAATCATAACACTGACTCCAGGTATCGGAAATCCATCTGCTTTGTTTTTTACTGTTCCAGTAACTGTTTTTGCTTGTCCAAATGCTGTTTGAATGCACAAAACCAACACTGTAATAAAGAGTAATTTTTTCATGATTAATCTGGTTTTTTATGGTTGTTGTTGAGCAAATATATCTATTTATTGCATACAAATGCATTTTTATGTGTTTTTTTTCTAAAAATAATTTAAAAAACGCAAAATAACGCATTTTTAAATAAAAAATCAGAATTGAATTTGTTTTTAAAATCCTACTAATGCATGATTTTGCAGTTTTTGTGGCTTTTTCTAATATCGAATAAAATATTTGATATATTTGTGATGAATTTTAACTTTTATAAAAACATGCTGAAAGCCGAAAGACATAAATATATAATGACTAAACTTATTGAAGACCAAAAAGTTGTTACAACAGATTTAGCTTTGGCTCTCGATTTGTCAGAAGATACAATTAGAAGAGATTTGAACGAATTGGATAGCAAAAAGCTGTTAGAGAAAGTATATGGAGGTGCTGTTCAGGTAAAAGAAAAGTCTGATAATGTATTTGATATTGCTATTGTTGCAGAAGAACAAAAAAAGAAGATTGTAACAAAAGCATTATCTCTTCTTCATGACGATCAGGTTATTATAATGAGTGGAGGAAGTACCAATCTGGTTTTTGCAAAGTTAATCCCAGCCGATTTAAAAGCTACCATATATACTTATAGTTTACCGATCGCTATGCAGCTGTCTCAACACCCTAATATAGATTTGATTTTTATTGGCGGAAAAATGCAAAAAAACGCAATGGTGACAATAGGTATGGATGTGATTCAGGTAGTATCTAAAATTAAAGCCGATATTTGTTTCATTGGCGCCAGCAGTATTAATATCAAACAGGGACTTACAGAAGTAGGTTATGAAATATCTATTGTTAAAAAAGCTATGATAGAAGCTTCTGATAGGGTGGTGTCGATGTTTGCTTCAAATAAGTTAAATACCAAAATGCCTCACGGCGTATGTGATCTTACGCAGTTGGATACTATTGTGACAGAATTAGATCCAGAAGATGAAAGGCTGGATGAATATAGAAAATCGGGAGTCTTTATCTTGTAATTTTAAACTTTTGCAATATATTTTCTGCGTTTTGTTGCGGTATTTTAATTTTATTGTGTTAAAAAACGCAAAATAATGTATTTGTATGCTTTTTGTATCTATATTTGTTAAAACTAATTTTATTAGTCAGATATATTTATAAAAATCACTCTTCGTTTACTTGCCATTTTTCTAATGCATTTAATGAAGTTCAAGTTTCCAAATAGGAACTTTAATAAATATTCAATTCTAATAAAATTTAGAATGTTTTGTTTTTGCGGATAGCTTTTAGCCAAATGCAGAAATAAAACATGTATTAAAGAACCAAAAAGCAACAGAACCAATTAAATGTCCGATTCTCTCCAATTACAAGAATTAGAAGCTTCCTTAGAAGGAAACCTTTTTTATGATGATCTTCATAAAAAAATATACGCCACAGACGCCTCTGCTTACAGAATTATGCCGCTTGCCGTGGCCATTCCGAAATCAGAAAATGATATTATTAACATTATTCGTTTTGCCTCAAAAAATAAGATTTCGATAACGCCAAGAACGGCAGGAACATCTTTAGCAGGCCAAACTGTTGGAAACGGAATCATTGTAGATGTCTCAAAACACTTTACTAAAATTGTTTCTTTTGATTCTGAAAAGAAGACCATAACTGTTCAGCCGGGAGTAATTCGCGATGAACTGAATTTATATCTAAAACCACACGGACTGTTTTTTGCTCCAACAACATCAACAACCAATAGATGTATGATTGGGGGAATGGTCGGAAACAATTCATCTGGAACGACTTCAATCCGATACGGTGTTACAAGAGATAAAATAGTAGAAATAAAAGCCGTTTTAAGTGATGGCTCTACAGCAGTATTTAAGGATTTAACTTCTGAAGAATTTATTGAAAAAACTAAAGGAGATTCTTTAGAAAGTAAAATTTACAGAACGATTTACGAAGAACTTTCGAACAAGGAAAATCAGGAAGAAATCTTAAAAGAATTTCCAAAACCAGAAATTCACAGACGAAATACAGGTTACGCAATTGATGTTTTGCTGAAATCGAAACTTTTTTCAGGAACAGAAGATACCATCAATTTAGGAAAACTGCTTTGCGGAAGTGAGGGAACGTTGGCTTTTACAACAGAAATTACCTTAAAAGTGGATGATTTACCGCCAACCAACAATATTATGGTTGTCGCGCATTTTCATACCATTCAAGAAAGTTTAGAAGCTGTAGTGACTGCAATGAAACATCATTTGTACACTTGCGAAATGATGGATGATACGATTTTAGACTGCACCAAAACCAATAGGGAACAGGCTAAAAACCGTTTTTTTATTGTGGGTGAGCCAAAAGCAGTTATTATGCTCGAAGTTGGATCTCACATTAGTATGGAAGATGCCGAATTGCAAGCAGATGCTTTGATTAATGATCTTCAAATTAATGGTTTCGGATACGCTTTGCCAAAAATCTATGGAGCAGATATTGATAAAGTAAACGAGGTGAGAAAGGCAGGTCTTGGGCTTTTAGGAAGCATTGTTGGAGACGACAAAGCAGCCGATTCTATTGAAGATACAGCGGTTGAATTGAGTGATCTTCCAAATTATATTGCCGATTTTGCCGCCATGATGGAAAGACACGGACAAAGTGCCATTTACTATGCACATGCCGGAGCGGGAGAGCTGCATTTGCGTCCGAAGATAAATTTGAAAACAAAAGAAGGATTGCACCAGTTTAGAAATTTATCTACTGAAGTTGCGCATCTGGTTAAAAAATATAGAGGTTCATTGAGCGGTGAACACGGCGACGGAATTTTGCGAGGGGAGTTCCTGCCGTTTATGATTGGCGATAAAAACTACGAACTGCTGAAACGAATCAAAAAAGCATTTGATCCCGATACTATTTTGAATGTTGGGAAAATCGTAAATGCGTCTAAAATGGATGAAAACCTTCGTTTCGAGGCGGGAAGGGTAGAACCTGAGATAAAAACCATTCAAGATTTCTCTGATAGTTTAGGCGTTTTACGTGCTGCAGAAAAATGCAATGGTTCGGGCGATTGCAGAAAAATGCCTTCTGCCGGAGGAACTTTATGTCCAAGTTATCGCGCAACAAGAAACGAAAAAGATACAACTCGTGCACGTGCCAACGCTTTAAGAGAATATTTGACGAATTCAGAAAAAGAAAACAAATTCGATCACGAAGAATTATATAAGGTTTTTGAGTTGTGTGTGAGCTGTAAAGCCTGCGCGAGCGAATGCCCAAGCAATGTTGATGTAGCAACTTTAAAAGCAGAATTTTTATATCAATATCAAAAAGCAAACGGATTTTCTTTCCGAAATAAAATATTTGCGTTCAATTCTAAATTGAATGAATTGGGAAGTATTGCCCCATCTATGACCAACTGGGCTTCCAATCTTTCGTTCGTTAAAAAGCGTATGGGAATTGCACCTGAAAGACAAGTGCCATTACTAGCTTCAAAGACATTTAGAAAGTGGTATCAAAAGAACAAAAAGCTTTATGAAAATAATTCTTTTGAAAACGGCAGCGTTTATCTTTTCTGTGATGAATTTACCAATTATTATGATGTCTCAGTCGGAATTGATGCTTTCGAATTGCTGACTAAATTAGGTTATAACGTAATTGTAGTTGATCACGAAGAAAGCGGCAGAGCTTTTATTTCCAAAGGTTTTTTGGAAGAAGCGCAAGAAATAGCCAATAAAAATGTCAATACATTCAAAAATATAGTTTCTGAAAATACGCCTTTAATCGGAATCGAACCTTCGGCAATATTGACTTTCAGAGACGAATACATCCGATTGGCTTCGGATAAGGAAAGCGCTGAGAAATTAGCCCAAAACACTTTAACGGTTGAAGAATTTTTCAAAAAAGAAATTGCTAAGGGAAAAATTCATGCTGGACAATTTTCTGAAAGAGAGAAAAATATAAAGATTCATGGGCATTGCCATCAAAAATCATTAAGCTCTGTTGAAGCTTCTTTTGCGATGCTGAATGTTCCAAAAAATAATACCGTGACCATTTACAATTCGGGCTGTTGCGGAATGGCGGGTTCATTTGGTTACGAAAAAGAGCATTATGAAATCAGTATGAAGATGGGAGAAGATACCTTGTTTCCAAAAATTAGGGCAACAGAACCATCAACCGAAATTGCAGCTGCGGGAACCAGCTGTCGTCATCAGATTTTTGATGGGACGAGTAGAAAAGCGATGCATCCTGTAACCATTTTGAAAGGTTGTTTGAAATAAGTTTTCGTATTTTACCAGTACTTTTCAAAAATATTATTTTATAAAAACATCAATTATGAAAAAAATAATTTACTCAATCGTATTACTGCTTTTAATTTTTACAGCCAGAGCAGCAAAGGTTGATACATTGCAGGTTTTTAGTGCTTCGATGCAGAAGAATATTAAAACTTGCGTAGTAGTTCCGGACCATTATAAAAAGAGTAAGAAAGCATTTCCAGTAGTTTATTTGCTTCATGGTTATAGCGGAAATTATGCTTCATGGGCAAAAGATTTTAAGGAATTAGGAAAACAAGTGGATGAATATGGTTTTATAGTGGTTGGAGTAGACGGGAATTATTCAAGCTGGTATTTTGATAGTCCGCTTGATCCGAGTTTTAAATATGAAACTTATGTTGTAAAAGAATTGGTTCCGTTTATTGATAAGCAGTACAGAACAATTGCAGATCGTAAAGCTAGAGCGATTTCGGGTTTGAGCATGGGTGGTCACGGCGCTTTATACTTGTCATTTAAGCATCAGGATGTATTTGGAGCGGCAGGAAGTATGAGTGGTGGAGTAGATTTTCGTCCGTTTCCTGAAAATTGGGACATCAAAAAAAGGTTGGGAACCATTACGGAACATCCTGAAAACTGGGATAAAAATACGGTTACCAATATGCTCGATTTAGTAAAAGACAACAAACTAAAACTAATTATTGACTGTGGAGTTGATGATTTTTTCATGACCGTTAATAGAGAGCTTCATGCAAAAATGCTGGCTCAAAAAATAAATCACGATTATATAGAACGCCCAGGAGAACATAATCTGAAATACTGGGAGAATTCTTTAAAATATCAGCTTTTGTTTTTTCATGATTTCTTTGATGAAAATCTAAAAACAAAGTAATCCTAAAGTGTATTTCGGGTTCCACACATACCGGAATACATAAATTTTGGTTGGTTATCCTAACAGGTTTTTTTAACCTGTTAGGTATTTTTTTGCCAAAGAATTGTAACTAAGGTACCATAAACGCCATTAGATTCTAAATAAATTATAGTTTAATTAAATAAAATTACCAATGAAAAATCTATTTTCCAGAATACTCTTAATTTTTGTAATCACAACGAGTTTTGCTCAAAATATAGAAAAATCAGAACAGATCAAATTTGTGCAGCTCACAGATTTACACGTTTCGGTAGGAAATGAAAATGATTTTTTATTGCAGGATATTGTAAAAGAGATCAATAATTCCGATTTTGAATTTGCGGTTGTAACTGGCGATTTGACCAATAGAGGTGCCGATGACGAGTTAAAACAAGTTCATTCAATTCTATCTAAATTGAAAATTCCGTATTACGTCATTTCAGGAAATCATGAAACCAACTGGAGCGAAAGCGCCGGCTTGACTTATAAAAAAATATTTGGCGAGGACCGTTTTGTGTTTTCAAAAGGTGATTATCTTTTCATCGGTTTTCCTTGTGGACCTTACATGAAAATGGGGGATGGTTTTGTAAAACACGAAGATGTGCTTTGGCTTGATAAGACTCTAAAAGACAATCTTAAAAACAATAATAAAAAAGTGCTGAATTTTGCTCATTATCCGTTAGATAACAGCGTGAGCAATTACAAAGAAGTCCTTTCGGTTTTAGAAAAATATCCAACCGTTGCTACCTTTTGCGGTCATGGACACACCTTACGAAAATATGATTTCTCTGGTTTGAGCGGTATAATGGGAACATCAATAACTTCTCTGGATGGAAAAACAAAAAGTTATAATCAAGTAATTATCAGCAAAGACAGTATCAGTATCTATCAAAAAGAAATAGATAAACCTGGAGTTTTTAAATTTTCGGTTCCGTCAAAACCTTCCAAAATTGTAATTCCTAAAGATAGTTTGGCAATGCAATCTCCTTATATAAAGGATATTGCCTCAATTTACAGCCTTCCGGCATTTGACAAAAAGAGTGTTTATTTTACGAATTCTATAGGCGAAATAAAATCTATAAACCTTAAAAACAAAGCTTTAAATTGGAAAACTGAGACAGGAAATTCAATTTATTTTTCGCCAATCATCGTAAAAAATAATTTAGTTATCGGTACAATAGAAGGAAACCTAGTAGGATTTGACACACAATCTGGCAAACAAAAATGGACAATCCCTGTTGGCGGCGTTTTGGTAGGCTCGCCAATTGCAGAAAACAATAAAATTTATACGGCGAGTTCTACAGCATTTATTTGTGCAGATGCTGTGACTGGAAAAGTAATATGGCAGAATAATTTGCCAGCGTCATATTCGCAAGGAACACCGTTAATTCAAGGCGATAAAATAATTTTTGGAGTTTGGGATTCGTATGTGTATTGTCTGGATAAAAACACAGGAAAATTGATCTGGAAATGGAACAATGGTAATGATAAACAAATTTTATATTCGGCTGGAAATGTAAATATGGTTTCGACAAAAAACCGACTTTATTTTGTTACTCCACAACGTTTTTTGACCATTTTGGATATTGAAACAGGAAAAACACTTTTAAGAACTCAGAAATGGAAAATTAGAGAATCGATGGGAAAAAGTCAAGATGGGAAATGGTTTTACGGTAAAACAATGGACGGCTTACTTTTAAGATTGCCTCTTAGCGATGATCTTGAACTTACAGAAGAAAATCTGGTGAACCAAAGCAAAGTGCTAGATTTAAAACTTGGATACGAACACAATCCAGCAGCAATATTAGAAAACAAAAACAAAATATACGTAGGAAGCAGAAAAGGAGAAGTTTTGATTGTAGATGCTTCTAAATTTGAGATTGTAAAGCAAATTAACCTAGGAAGTTCAAGCGTAAATGGTTTTACAATTGATGATAAAGGGCAAGTCTGGGCATCACTTATTGAAGGAGGGATATTTTTGCTGGAATAATTTTTAAGTTTTTTTCCCAACGTAAATTTAAAGTCGCGAAATCCGCAAAGTATTATTAAAAGCTTAAAAAAAAACTTTGCGACTTCGCGTCTTTGCGAGATTAAAAAAAACTTTGCGAACCTTGCGTGAATCTTAGCGAACTTAGCGGTTAAATTATTCAACAACAATTAGCTAACCAAAAAACACAACCCTATGAAAAGTCTAAAATTACTAATCCTAATATTGCTGATTCATTCCCAAATTTTCAGTCAGCAGTCTCCAAAAAGAGAAATGCGCGCTGCTTGGATTTCTACCGTAGAAAATATCGACTGGCCTTCTAAACCTGGTTTATCAGACAAAGAAATGAAGAACGAAATGATTGCCATTTTGGATAATCTACGTTCTTATAATTTGAATACGGTCATTTTTCAAATCCGTCCAACTGCCGATGCGTATTACAAATCGACAAAAGAACCAGCATCGCATTGGATAACAGGAACTCAAGGCGTTGCTCCGGGTTTTGACCCGCTACAGATGATGATTGATGAAGCAGGAAAACGCGGCATGAATGTGCATGTTTGGCTGAATCCGTATCGTGTTCAGAAAGATACAGTAAGAGATGTGCTTGCAAAAAATCACTTGTACTTTAAAAGACCAGACCTTTTTCTGACGTACGGAAAAACCAGATATTTTAATCCGGGATTGCAGGAAACAAGAAATTTTGTTGCTTCTGTAGTTGGCGAAATTGTTCGTAAATATGATATTCAGGCCGTTCACATGGACGATTATTTTTATCCGTATAAAATTGAAGGTCAAGAGTTTCCTGATGAAAAAGCTTTCGCTAAAGAACCACGTCAGTTTAAAGATAAAGAGGATTGGAGAAGAGACAATGTTGATTTAATCATTAAACAAATCAGAGATACTATTATTGCCAATAAACCAGAAGTTGAGTTCGGAATTTCGCCTTTTGGAGTATGGCGAAATATTGCCAAAGATTCGCAAGGTTCTAATACCAGAGCAGGTGCTACCAATTATGATGATTTGTATGCTAATATCTTAAAATGGCAAAAAGAAAACTGGATTGATTATGTAACGCCTCAAATCTATTGGCATATTGGTTTTGACAGAGCAAACTTTGAAGTTCTCGCAAAATGGTGGGCTGAACATAAATATGGTGCAAATGTTTACGTGGGGCATGGCGATTATAAAATTTCAAATACTGCGAAAGAACCAGAATGGAGAAGCTCGGATCAAATTGTGAAGCAGATTGAAATGATTCGTAAAATGCCTTTAATTGATGGTTCGATGCATTTTACAGCTTCTACTTTTCTGAAAAAAGGAGATACGCTTAGAAAACCTCTCGTTGAAAAAGAATACAAGTATATCGCTCTAACTCCAGAAGCAAACAGAATTACAAGATTAAAACCAGAGCCGCCAACAAATGCTGTAATTGCCAAAAAAGGCAATAATGCAATTTTAACTTGGAAAGCTGCATTTAATGACAAGAAATATGTGATTTATAGATTTCCAAAAGGGAAAATTACAGATTTCTCGAATCCTGAGAATATTTATTATGTGACAACAGCTCTAAAACTAGAAGTACCAAATGCCAATTTGGAAAACTATGTTTACGCGCTCACTGCGTTAAGTCAGACCCAGACAGAAAGTAGTCCCATTGAATTTTCAACAAAATAAAATATATAAAAAGAAATGAGAAAAAACATTCTTCTATTAGCCATATTTCTAAGTTCGTTTAGTATTATACAAGCCCAAAAACTGGATATAATTCCAAAACCTGTATCCGCTCAACAAAGCACAGGACAATTTGTTTTGCCTTCTTCTTTAAAAATTGTCGTAGATAAGAAAGTAAAAAATAGCGCCGATTATATTGCAGCAGGTGTTTCAAAAAGTACTGGAATTAATCCGATTGTTTCCATTGGAAAAAAACACGGAAAAAATAACATTTCATTTCTAGTAGATAAGAAATTGGATCTTCCAAACGAAGGGTATCAATTGGAAATAAACCAAAGTGGCATTTTCATAAAAGGAAAAACGGATAAAGGAGTTTTAAACGGATTCCAGACTTTCCTGCAAATTTGCTCTGCAAAAGAAGTTAAAAAAGGAACTCTTCCGTTTGTAAAAATAGAAGATTATCCACGTTTTGACTGGCGAGGCATGATGCTCGATTGTTCAAGACAATTTTTTGACAAACAAACCGTAAAAAATTATATCGATTGGCTCGCGGCACATAAAATGAATGTTTTTCATTGGCATTTAACAGATGATAATGGCTGGAGAATCGAAATCAAATCGATGCCAGATTTGACTTTAAAAGGTGCTTGGAGAGGTCCTGGCGAAGTCTTATTGCCATCTTACGGTTCTGGAGACAAACGTTATGGAGGTTTTTATACGCAAGAAGACATTAAAGAAGTCGTAGCTTATGCGGCAAATCGCGGTATTTCGGTAATGCCAGAAATCGAAATTCCAGGACATTCGAGAGCAGTTACAGCGTCATATCCAGAAATTGGATGTGAAATAAGTCAGGAACTTAAAAGTGTTCAAGGAGAAGTAAAAAATGTTTGGTGTGTTGGTCGAGAGGAAAACTATGACCTTTTAGATTCAATCATTAGAGAAGTATCTGGATTGTTTCCCTTTGAATATATTCATGTTGCAGGAGACGAAGTCAATCGTGCAAATTGGGAACAATGCCCAAAATGCAAAGCTTTGATGGCAAAAGAAGGTTTTACAGATAGTTTTCAGCTTCAGAATTATTTCTTTAGAAGGGTTCAAAAAATCGTTGATAAATACCATAAAAAAACAGATGGCTGGAATGAAATCTTAAAAGGAGGAGAAATTGATCCAAACACACTTATTTCTGCTTGGCAAGGCATTAGTTACGGAATTGAATCGGCAAAAAAAGGATATAAGACCATCATGATACCGGGACAATTTTTGTATTTTGACATGGCACAATCAGAAACAGAACGTGGTCATCGTTGGGCGGCAATTACGGATACAAAAAGAGCGTATTCGTTTGAACCAATTCCAGATACCGATTTAACTCCTGAAGAACAAAAAAATATAATTGGAGTTCAAGGTGCTTTATGGAGTGAATATTTGGATCGCCCTGCAAGAATCATGGAATACCAGAGTTATCCAAGAATAAGCGCTTTGGCTGAAATTGGCTGGTCTAAAAAAGAAGATAAAAACTGGGATGATTTTTATGGAAGATTAACCAACAGCCATTTGAAAAGATTAGCCGATATGGGAATTGCTTTTAGAGATTTTCCTCCAACAGCGATTTATAAAAATGGAACAATCACAGTAACGCCGCCTTATGAAGGTGCGGTTGTTCGCTTTGACAAAGACGGAAACGAGCCTACAAGACAGTCGCCTTTGTATACCGAACCAATTCAGACAGAAAATTATGAGCAATATAGGTTTAGAGTTTTCTTTAATGAGACTTCGGCAAGTCCAGCTGTAAAAGCTGAAAAATTGCCTGTTGCCAATTGGAATACATCGAAAGCAGAAGTTTTAACGATTTCAGAAAATATCTCAGAGCATGTTGATAAAAAAGGAATTTGGTATCTGAATTTTAATCCAGCAGATGATGGAGCAAACGGAACAATCAAAAGTGTTTCGCTTTTTGAAAATGATAAATTGATTCAGACTTATGCAGACGAAAAAGCGTTAAAAGCAAAACCTCGTTTGAGATTTGTAATTGGAAATTATAACGAAAAAAATACGTATCGATTAGATTTTACTGTTGAAAATAAAGAAGAGAAAAAGTCAGCGGCAAACGTAAAATTCAATTGTTCGCCATATCAAGAACCAGAAGTTAAAGTGACTTCTTCGATGACAGAAAATCCGAAGTTCCCGATTTCAAATCTGCAAGATTATAACGAAGAATCGTATTTGCGTACTGATGTTGCTTGTAAAGATGGCGATTGGATTTTGTATACTTTTACTACTCCTGTAACTTCTTCTAAAATAGATGTTTTAACTGGAATTCCGCATCATCCGAGATTTATAATAAATGACGGTTACGTTGAGTTTTCATACAACGGAACGGATTTCATAAAAGGCGATAATTTTGATTACGGAAATGCGTCAATTTATCCAAAACAGCCTGTAAAAGCAGTTAGAATACAAATTAAGGGAACCAATAACGAGCCTTTGATGGCAGCGCAGGACTTAAAAATTAATCCGTAGTACTATGAAAAATATTGGTGTTAAAATTATAATGATTTCTTTGATTTTTGTGGGAACAAAAAGTCATTCCCAGAAAAATGCAAAGCAGTCTTTCGATTTAAAGCGAAATGAAGTTTATATCGACTCAATGATGACAAATGCGCTCGAAAAAGGCTTTTTTCCTGGTGCGCAAATTATTGTTGGAACTAAAGATGAAGTTCTGATTTCAAAAAATTATGGATATCATGATTATACGAAAAAGCAATTGGTGAAATCTGACGATGTTTTCGATTTGGCTTCGATGTCTAAAGTTCTTGGAGCGACGCTTGTTTCGATGCGTTTGGTTGGAGACAATAAACTAAAACTTACAGATCAAGTTGGCCAAATTGTTCCAATGTATAAAAATACAGCCATTGCAGATTTAACGCTTTTTGAACTTTTAACACATACTTCTGGATTAACGCCAAGTATCACTTTTTATCAGGCATTGCTTTCTACGCCAGATAATTCGCCTTTGTTGAGCAATCAAAAATCGGAGCAATATGTTGAGCAGTTTGATAATATGTATGTGAACAAAAACATTGTTTACGACTCAAAGTATTTGGTTTTTGAACCGAAACAAAATTGGGTTCAGATTTATAAAAATATGTGGCTGAATCCAGAATTTTATCCATCAGTTTACGAAAGGATTGCGAAAGCAAATACAAATCCGAGAGGGAAATATTTGTACAGCGATTTAAACTTGCTTTTGGTGAAACAAATGATTGAAACCAAAACAGGAAAGAAACTCGATCAGTTTACCAATGAAATTTATACGGAATTAGGCATTTCAAAAATTGGCTATAATCCGTTAAAATGGACTTCGATAGATAATGTAATGCCAACGGAAGTAGATCATTTTTTTAGAAAAGATACGGTTAAAGGTTATGTGCACGATGAAGCAGCGGCGATTTTTGGAGGCGTTTCTGGGAATGCAGGTTTGTTTGCCAATGCAGAATCGATTGCAGTAATCTGTAAAATGTTACTGAACAACGGAACTTATAATGGAAAACAGATTCTAAAAGCAAATGTTGTAAAAGAGTTTGCAGATTCTCCGCTTGCAAAAGAAGGAATTTATAGAGGTTTAGGTTTTGACAAAAGAAAACCGGATGAGTTTTTTACCAAAGACGATTTTGGACATACAGGTTTTACAGGAACTTTTTTCTTCATGAACAGAAATAGAAATCGATTTTTAATCATTCTGACGAATCGTGTAAATCCAACGAGGACAAACAGATTAATGTATAAAGACGATTTTAGTGCTAAAATCTGGAGGCAAATTAATAGATGATTTTTTTAGCCACGAATTCATGAATTTTCAATATTAGATTAGTGTAATTCAGTATGTTTTTTTAATAAACAGATATAAAAAAATAATTCGTGAATTCGTGGCTAAAAATACAACGACATGAAAAACTAATCATAATCAGATTGAGGTAGGAATTTCGGAAGAAGAAATAAGGAGCAGTTGGGAAAAAGATGGAGAGTTAAACATTTGATTTATAAGTAATATCTTTCAGGTTTATTTGAATTTTAGGAAAATAGAATAGAAATTCGTCCGGACTAGTTATAATTACAAAACTGGTATGCTTTATTGGTACGGTAAGAGATTACTTTTGCCAAAAAAATAGTAAACCAAAATGAAAAAAATCTATTTTGCTGTTTTTACAGTAATTTGTACCAATTTTTACGCACAGACAAAAAAGGATTCCATCAACCAAATGGATGAAGTTATTATTAATGAAGGCCGTTTTAACACGCCTATTTCTAAGCAAAACAGAAATGTTTACGTTATTTCGAGCGAAACCATAAAAAAACTTCCAGGAAGAACATTGCAAGAAGTATTGCAATATGCCAACGGAGTCGATATTAGACAAAGAGGACCTTTTGGAACTCAAGCAGACATCAGTGTTGACGGCGGAAGTTTTGAGCAGACTGTTGTTCTGTTAAACGGAGCAAAAGTAATCGACTCGCAAACGGCTCATAATATGCTGAACTTGCCTCTTCCGGTTGAAGCAATTGAAAGAATTGAAGTAGTTCGCGGACCAGCGGCAAGGATTTATGGGATCAACAGTTTAACTGGAGCGATTAATATCATTACCAAAAAGCCAACTGATTCTGGATTTTTAGTAAGCACTTATGCAGGTTCTAACTTCGAAAAAGATACTCAGGACACTGGCGATACATTTTACGGAACAGGCGTTCAAGCAGGAGCTGTTTTAGGCAAAGAAAAACAACAGCATTTGCTTTTTGCTTCGCACGATAAAAGTAATGGTTACCGTTATAATACAGCATTCGAAAACAATAAAATTTTCTACCAAGGAAACGTGCAGATAAATGATAAGAACGAAATTTTAGGTTCTGCAGGTTACATCAAAAACGGATTTGGAGCAAACGGATTTTACGCTGCACCAGGAGATAAAAATGCTACTGAGATTGTTCAGACTACGTTTGCCAACATTCAGTCCAATCATCAAATTACAGATAGCTGGAAAATCATGCCGAGAGTTACGTACCGATACAATTATGATGATTACCGCTATTTGGGAAATTCAAATCTAGCTGTGGGAAGAAGTCAGCATTATACTAATTCTATTGCGGGAGAATTGAATTCTACGGTTAAATTATCAAAAGGAGAAATTGGTTTTGGAGCTGAATTCAGAAATGAAAATATTCATTCTTCAAACATTGGAGACCACGATCGCGAAAATGTTGGGCTTTATGCAGAATACAGAAGAAGCTTTACTGAAAAACTGGATGTCAATATCGGAACTTATTTAAACTACAATTCAGATTATAAATGGCAAATCTATCCAGGAATCGATGCTAGTTATGCTATTACCGACGCATTTAAAATCATTGGAAATGTAGGAACAAGCCAAAGAATTCCGTCGTTTACCGATTTGTATCTGAAGCAGACCGGAAATATCGGGAATCCAGATTTAGATTCAGAAAATGCTTTTCAGAGCGAAATTGGATTTAAATACAATAAAAGAGCTTTGAGCTTAAACGCTAATTATTTCTACAGAAAAATAGACAATTATATCGACTGGATGCGTAATGCTACAAATGTGCCTTGGCAGAGCCAGAACAAAGGAGATTTGAACACAAACGGAATTAATTTACGCGGAAATTACAGATTTGATTTCTCTAAAGATTCTAGATTAAGCATTTTGTTAGCCTATACTTATTTAGATTCTGAATTTAAGACGACACGTACAGAAACGTATTCAAAATATGCAATTTCTTCATTAAAACATCAAATTACCAATACAATAGATTATCAGTTTAAAAACCTGTCTGTAATGTTTGCAACTCGTTTCAACGAAAGAATTACAGGACCTTCTTACTGGGTAAATGATTTTAGAGTAAGTCAAGCGATTAACAAATTCACTATTTTCTTAGATGGCCAGAATATTTTTAATGCCACTTATTATGAAGTAGGGGCGGTGCCATTGCCATCACGCTGGTTTACTTTGGGAGTAAAACTGGTGACTTTTTAAAAAGACTTTTTTTTCAGATTTTAGATTGTTAAAAAACGGCCTGTAAATATTGATTTTACAGGCCGTTTGATTTTACTATTAGTCAGTTATAGATACATTTAAGCTATCTGCTTTTTTAAGTACTGCCGCTTCTTTTTTAGCGCTAGGAGAATCTTCGTCATTGCAAAGTGCGTCGCAGCTGTAATTAAAACTTATCAAAATGACGATTGCGATAATTTTAAAATATAAGTTGTTCATGTTGTTGGGGTTTAAGGATTAATTTTTTGCGCAAAATATAATGGCATCCCGTTCTCTACTTATATAATTTTAGGCAAATCTTTCATTATTCCCACTTTTTTATTTAGCAGATAATGTTTTAAAAATCAATTGTTTGAAGGGTTTAGTGTGGGAATTATGTAAAAATACGCTAACAATTATATAAATGAAAGATTTTTAAAATATGAACTTTGAAAATGAGAATATTCTGAATGTCTAACCCAAAAGATTATAATCATGAATATAAAAGGAAGTATAATTGTAATAGAAGAAAACAAAGAAAATCGTCTTTTGTTTCAGGAAATTATTTCAGATTTGGAACTCAGGAATACTCTGCTTTGTTTCAACACCTTTGCTGAGGCTATGTTGTATATGGCTGCTCAAAAAAATATACCTTTTTTGTTATTTTCCAATGTATTGCAATTCAATGAAGATGACAGACAATCCAGTTATAAAAAAACAATATTAAGGAAGATGAAATGTCCTTGCCTTTTTTATTCTATTTTGTTTACCAGTTCTTTTGTCATAGATACTTATGCAATACCTGCAAAGAGTTATTTTATAACGCCTTACAGCGATGAAAAATTTAAAGAAACTATACAGACCATAATAGAATACTGGTCACTGAAACATTCTGCCGAACAATACAAATCAAAATGGCGAAACAAAATAAAAACACTATAAAACAGAATCTTATAAATTTTCTCCAAAATGATATAACAAGTACTTCGCTTAATTTATTGAATTTTACTGTTTATGAAACGAGGTAATAATCATACTTTCAATTTCTGATGGTATAAAAACAGTAGAAAATGGATGCAAGAAATGAAAACAACGATTTATTCCAAGATGGCATTGATCGTACTCAAGAAGCAAATTGGGATCCTATTTTGGGGTATCACATGTATTTTCCGAATGACGAGAATAAGGATGAGGAATTAAATGAAGCCAATAGCCCAATTCAAAAACCAAATACAGGAGATTGGGGAGATGATGCTGATTACGAAGAGCTCAGACATAAAGATAATTCCGTCATGAACATTCGAACTTTTCGAAATGAAGAAACAAAAACAGATTAAAGAATAAAAAGAGTGGTTTTCCACTCTTTTTTTATACAGGAAGATAAATACAAATAATAGTTCCTTTTTCTGGTTTGCTTGAAACTTGAATGAAACCGTTATGATTGGAAACGATCTTATGCACGATCGTCAAACCCAATCCGCTACCATAATGGTCTTCGTTGCTATGAAGCTTATAGAAAGGATCAAAAATTAAATTTTCAAAATCTTTCGTAAACCCCATTCCATTATCTTTAATCATGATTTTAGTATAATTTCGGCTTGAATTGGCATTTACATGTTTAATTTCCTCTGGAGATGGCTGTACTGCACTTATCTTAATCTGGGGGTTTACACCTTTCTTAGCATATTTAATAGAATTGATTATTAATTGAGAAAAAAGCTGTTTCATCTGGGAAGGAATACTATAAAGAACAGGAAGCAAATCGGAAATAATTTCTGCTTTGTGCTCTTGGATCATGACTTTTAGTTCGATCATAACTTTTTTTATTACAACATTAAGATCAGTCTTCTTGAAAGATTTTTCGCTAAAATTTACTTTAGAATAATCAATTAAATCTTCAATAAGCTGATTCAGATTTACAGCTGTATTCAATAGACGATGCAAATTGTGTTTTCCTGATTCCGACAATAACTTTTCGGAGTCTAAAACCTTTTTTCCAAACATATAGATTTTTCGTCCAGGTTCAAGCAAATTATGGCTCGCTGCATTGGTAAATGATTCTAGATGTTCACTGTAGCTTTTTAATTCAAGATTTTTATTTTTAATAGATTCATTGCTAAACTCTAACTCTGTAATATCTTCAAGTGCAATTAAAATCATTCCTTCGGGAACAGAATGAATAATGGGAGTGGCATTTAAAATCATTGTTTTTTTTATTCCGTTTTCAAGAATAAAACTGATTTTAAAATTTTCTACCGTTTCTCCCTGATTTACTTTCTTCAAAACAGATTCTTTGAATTCTGGAATATTCCAATGGCAAGAGCCAATTTCAAAAATTGAATTTCCTTCTGTTTCTTCCTGAATGGTTTTAAAATAATTGTAAAATGAAGTATTGGCGCTTTTTATAGCAGCGTTTCGATCAATTATAAGTATTGGCTCTCGGATTGTTTTTACAATAGATTCGTAAAAGTTTCGCATAAGAGCAAGTTCATCCCTACGGTTCTGTAATTCTTCATTTAAAAAAGAAAGCTCCTTGTTATTTGACTGCAATTCTTCAGCAGAAGCCGTAAGTTTTTCGTTTATAAGCTGTAATTCTTCAGTATTAGCCAATAATTCTACGTTGGTATTCTGCAATTCTTCAAAATAAATCTGCTGTTCTTCGGTAACTCTTTTAAAATCGCCTCGAAGCTGATGCAATTCTTTTTCAAATTCGTCCGAAGGACTTTCAGCATTGGTAATGAGTTCTGAATGCGAAAGTGTTTTTTTGCAAAACACAATCAACAGCAAATCAAGATTTGAAGGAAGAAAAATAACTTCGAAAGAAGTTAAAAAAGATTGTTTTTTTACAGCAATGTAGCCGTTTGAGAAGTTTTTTTTCTCGTTTCTTGCTTTTAAAATGGCATTTCTAAGTTCCAGACTAATCTCTTCTCGAACCATATTTAAGATGTTGAAACTTGGTTTTCCAGATGCTGGCTGTAAAAACGGACTTGTGTCTCCGTGAAAATAGACAATTTCAAGCTGTTCGTTTATCATTACGGCCGCAGGAGAAAAATTTTCAAGAAGAATGTCAGAAGCAATTTTTTTATAATCTATTTCAGTTTCTGAGGCAACATTTTTTGTTCTATTGCTGTTTGTGCCTAAACGGATAGTTTTGGGATGTTTCGTTTCATTTTTTCGAATATAGATTTTCTCTTGTTTATCCACTATGGCGAATAAATCGGGCACATTATGGGCTGTTTCTGCTTTTCCTAAAAATAAATATCCGTTATCTCTTAGAGAATAATGAAAAGAAGTCAACACTTGATTTTGTAATTCTGTATCAAAGTAGATTAAAACATTGCGGCAGGAGATAAGATTTATTTTAGAAAATGAGGCATCTTTTGTTAAATCATGAACAGCAAATACACACATGTCCTGAATAATTTTATTGACATGAAATGTATTGTTTCTTTTTGTAAAATATTTTTCGAGTCTTTCACTGCTAATATTTTTGACATCTTGCAAAGTGTATACTCCCGAGCGCGCTTTGACAATGCAATGATCAGATAAATCGGAGGCAAAAATTTGAATTTTTATATTATGCTTATTATTCTGCTCTAAATATTCGTGCAGACAAATTGCCAGTGAATATGCTTCTTCTCCCGTCGAGCAGCCCGCAGACCAAATACGTAAAATCTCATTGTTTGCATTTTCTATTAAAGAGGGAAAAATGGCTGTGCACAAATGATCGAAAAATGAAGCATCTCTAAAAAAGTAAGTCACAGGAATAAGAATATCATTAAACAAAGCGTCTTGTTCTACTGTACTGTTTTTTAGAATATTCAAGTATTTTTGAGTGCTTTCCTGATGTGTAACCACCATTCTTTTTGCAATACGTCTTCGAATTGTCTGATGTTTATAATGTTGAAAATTGGTTCCTGTTCTTAGTTGTAATAAAGCAGTAATTTCTTTAAGTAGATTTTCTTCCTCTTCGTTGTTATTATTTTGATTGTCTTGGTAGGCGTGATTGACTACATAACTGTTTTGTATTTCTTTTAATTTGTCTGAAACTCGATCTTGCGGACTAAAATAATCTATAAAATTTCCAGTGTCATCGTTTTTCGGAACTCCCTTTTTGTGCAGAATTGCAATAGAAGTACCGCCCATTTCTTTGACTTTTTTAAGTCCGGCAAAACCATCTACAGCGCTTCCAGAAATAACAAGACCAATGGTATAACTTTTATAAATGCTAGCAAGAGAATCAAAAAAGAAATCGAGGCAGTTGGCAGAATTACTGCTTCTTGTTCTTGATTTAAGCACAAGCGAACCATTTTCGATTTCGAGAAAATTATTAGCTGGAATAACATAAATGTGATTTGGGTGAAGATCAACTGAGCTGACAATTTCTATAACTGGCATTTCTGAATACGATTCGAGTTCGAATGCTAGATTTTCGGTTTGTGGAAAATACAAATCTTCCATAATGAGATAAGCCATTCTAGAATCTGCGGGAAATTCTGAAATTACTTTTTTTAGAATTTCAATTTCTGATGAAGCTGAACTAATGGCAACAATCGGAAAAAAAGATTCGGCTTTTTGAGTTCTATTTAAATGCACAATATTCATGGTCGTTTGGGGTTAAGTTACCTTCATATGACGAAAGCTTTATACTAAAAACGTAGACATGCAAAAACAGATGCAATTAGTAAATGCATGTATAGCAACAAAATAGAAAATAGAAAGTATGAGATTGCTTTCACCAAATAAACGATTAAAGACAGCTATTTTTAAATTTTCAGTTTGTTTAAAAATAAGAGTCCATTAAACAATAGACTTTATTAAGTGAAGATTAAAAAGATTTTGTGTATGGTAACGCTAATGTAAAAATGAAATCTGAAATTTTGTTTACATAATTTTCAGATTAAATTCTATAATTTTCAGAACAATAAAGAAAACGCCCGCACAGAAATTTGCACAGGCATTTTCAAATTAAAAAAATGAAAAAAGTGAGTATTTTATTTTTAAATGATCTGGAGATGAGGTCTTATTTGCATGCTAACAACATCGCAACGTTTGGGCTGGCAGAGACAAAATAATACACTCATGGCAATATCTTCTGCTTCAAGCATCTTCATTTCTTTTATTTTCTCTTTTTGGACTTCTTTTGGATCAGGCTGCATATCACTTGTTACCGCACCTGGCTCTACATGCGATACTTTAATCCCAAGCGGATTAATTTCTTTGCGTAAAGCAGTGCTAAAACCTCTTATGGCAGTTTTGGTGGCTACATAAATAACGCCTGTTTTTTCTTTGACTTCGGCGCTCATAGAACCAATATTTACAATATGCCCAGATTTTTGTTCTTTCATTCTATTGACTGCTTCTTTCGCAAAAGCTATATATCCTAAGATATTGGTTTCTAAAATATACTTCCAATCCTCATACTCGCCTTCAATAATGCCGCGAGCTGGCAGAGCAGCGTTGTTAATTAAAATATCTATTCCGCCAAGGACTTTGTCAACCCTTTCCCAAATTCTGGCAATATCTTCTTTTTGGGTGATATCTGCTGTTTCTCCATAGATTTCCCCTTTAGACGATTTGGCTTTAATATCATCCATAGCATGATAAAAATCCGTTTCGTCTCTTCCAAAAATGAAGACCTTTCCGCCAAGAGAAACTAGTAAATCGGCAATAGCTTTGCCAATTCCAGTTGTACCGCCTGTTATTACAATTCGTTTCTGAGATATATTTTCAGTAAAGTAGTTTGATAAGATTTCCATGCTGTATATATTTTTATATTATTTAATGTGAAGATTGCTTAAATTGCTTTCAGCAGGACCATTTAATACTGTACCGTCGGCTGCGAATCTGGAACCGTGGCACGGGCAATCAAAAGATTTTTCATCTGAATTCCATTGCACAATGCAGCCCAAATGCGGACAAACAGCAGAGAAGGCGTGAAGCGTCTTGTCGTAATCTCGATAAACTGCCACTTTTCGTAATCCGAAAGATAGAATACCGCCTTCCCCAAGTTCTAAATCGGCTGTGTTGTCAAGATCAGATCCTGTAATCCAATCCAGATATTGCGAAGCCATATTTCCAGCTTCTTTCATATAATCTCCAATTGCTTTAAAAGTGATTCGCGACGGACTGTATAAATCCTGCCATTTATTGTCGATCCCCTGAATCATATCAGAAATAATCATGGCACCAATAGTAGCGTGAGTCATTCCATTTCCAGAATCACCAGTAATGATAAAGACATTTTGATCGCCTGGATTTCTGCCCAGAAAGCCTAAAGAATCAAAAGGTTCCATAACCTGTCCAGACCATTTATAGCTGATTTCATTTAACAATGGAAAATATTTTCTAGCCCAAATCTCCAATAACTCGTAACGCGAAAATGCAGATATTCCTTCTTCATCAGCTTGTCCCGTTTTATGATCTTCACCTCCCACAATCAGCAGATCATTTTCATCATCAAAATTTTGCAATCGCACATAATGATAAGGCTGTGCAACCCATTTGGATTCTGGATCTCCAGTATCCCACCATAAAGCATGCGGCAAACTGCCTTTCGGAATTTTTCCTCCAATAACGTAGGTTCGGTAAGCGTGCTGTTTGGTATGCATGGTCAGCACATCGTTAATAGGTGTATTAGTTGCCACAACTATATATTTGCCACAAAAATTAAAACCATTTACGGTTGCACCTTTTTCGGTTATATTTTCGGCGTGTGCTTCAGTATAAATAGTGCCGCCTAAATCGATTATAGCTTTTGAAAGTCCTTTTACATAATGTAAAATATGAAATTGCGCCTGATTTTTAAATGCGAGGCATCTTTGATTCTGAGATTCGGCCAGCGAAGGCGTATGGTTTAAAAGGACAGTTTCTAACCCTGCGTTTTGAGTAGCTTCAAATTCTTTATCCAAATTTTTTTCCTTGTCATTCGGATGAAGAAATAAATAACCGTTTACTCTTTCAAAATCGCAATCAATCTGTAACTCATTTACAATTTTTTCTATTTCATCTATTGCGGCCGTATGGCTTTCGGCGGCAAGTCGGGCGTTTTCCTTTCCAAATGTGTTTTGAAGATAATAATATCTATCGTCTAAGGCACAAGTTAAATGTGCTGTAGTTCTTCCTGTTTCTCCGCTGCCAATAAAACCGTCTTCTACCAAAACCACTTTTTTTCCTGCTTTTAAAAGCTTATAAGCAGTTGTAAGTCCCGCAATACCGCCTCCGATAATCAGCACTTCAGTAGTAATGTCCTGAGTCGGTTTTTCGAAAGCAATTATATCTGTAGAATCAATCCAGAAAGAAACATTATCACCTGAAGTAATACTGCCTTCATTTATATTTTGATTTGAATTTTCCATTTTTTAAACTTTTTGTTGAGGTCTAATCCATTCATATCAAAGCTACTAAGTAAAAAATACCAATGGCTTACAGTTTTAATTCTAAAAATTTATAGGATTTCCATTGTGCTTTTATATAACAACCAATAGAAATTTTGTAAACATAAATAGTTGAATGGTAGTTTCTTAGTGCAAATTGTAAAAACGAATTATTATGAAAACATTAAAAATTTTGATTCTCATTATTCTAACAGGAATGATAGGTTCTTGTAAAAACAATAATGATGGGTACAGCGACGAAATAGAAACTAACCAAAATCCGCTAGATACTGGTGCAGCGGCAAAAGACACTGCAAGAAGCATTAATGATAATGCCGTAAATGTCGAAGATCCGCAGAGTATGGGATCTGGCAACAGCGGATCTGCAGAACATAGCAACGCTGGAACAGGTACAGGTCCCAGTGCGAGCGCAGAAGATGGCGCAACCTACACCAGTGAATCGGGTGTACAAAAAGATAGCGTAAGATTGAAAAAAGACAGTATAAAGAAGAAAAAGAAATAACAGCATTATATAAGAAGTTTTGAAAATTGTGTAAAGAGTACATTTGTATAAAGAGCTATTTTTATAAAAATTAAAATTTGATAATGTTCATTAAAAAATATAATTATGAAAACGCAAATAATAACTAAAATGGCTTTTTTGATTCTCCTAGCAGGATTAGCATTTTCTTGTAAAAAGAATGAAAGCACTACAATAGATTCGCATGAAAATGATAGCATTCAAAACACTATGGATACTGTTGGACCAGAAGTTGATACCATAAATATGGATACGACTTCAACCGTTAAAACCGATTCTATCAAGCGATAATTGTTTTATTATGCACAAAAAACAAAAAGCTGGATCTAAAGGATTCAGCTTTTTTTGATGTTGCATCAGAAAAGACTTTTACTATGTTTTTTAGTTAAAAATCATTTTAAAGATTGCTTAAAGTGAATGCGTTTTTATTTATATTTGAGAAGGAATTTAACAAAATTCAGCGTATTTTGTAAATTAAGCAGCATTAGAAATTATTTTCACTCAGTAAGATAATGGAGTTAATAAATAATTTAGACCTTTTTAAAACTGTTTTTAATGCTGCGCCAAATGGTATTGCAGTTTTAAAACCTTTGCATAGCACTAAAAATACAATCGAAGATTTTTCAGTGCTGTTGCTAAATAACTACCTTATAAATTGGATCAATATCGAAGACTACAAGGGAAAGAGATTCAGTAAAGTTTTTTCTAAAATTGAAGGAAACACGATTCTCGAAAAGTGTATTGAAACCGCAGAAACCGGAATTACAGCCTATTTTGAGCAATGGCATAATGATGAAAGAGGAAAACAGTGCTTGAAATTTACTGTTGTTATGCAAGATGATTTATTGGTAATGACAATGGAGGATATTACCGAAAAGAAATATGCCGAAACCGAACTGAATACTGCTTTAATTGATGCGGAAAAACAAAAAAGGCTTTACAACTCTATAATAAATGGGACTCCCGATTTGGTCTATGTGTTTGATCTCGATTATAAGTTTACTTATGCCAATAAAGCCTTACTGACAATGTGGGGGAAATCGGCAGAGGATGCAATTGGGCGCGGCCTTCGAGAAAATGGATATGAAGATTGGCATGCCGAAATGCACGAAAGAGAAATAGACATTGTAGTTGCTGAAAAAAAATCCATTAGAGGAACTGTTTCTTTTCCGCATGCAGAATTAGGAAGAAGGATATACGATTATATTTTTGTTCCCGTTTTTAATGAAGACGGAAAAGTGGAACTTGTAGCAGGAACGACACGAGATATTACGGAAAGCAAACAAGCTGAAGAAAAATTGCAGCAGAGTGAAAACCGTTTTCGCAAAATGATCCATCAGACACCAGCCCCAACTTTAGTGCTACGAGGAGACGACTTGGTTATTGAGCAGATAAATAAACACATGCTGCAAATGATAGGCCGTGGTGAAGAAATTATTGGTATGCGATTGATTGATGTGCTGCCGGAACTTGAAGGGCAATATGTTTGGGAGCAGGTTTTAAAGGTTTATAATGAAGGAATTCCTTTTGACCAAAGCGAGGTTCTTGTACCGCACAATCGAACGGGAGAATTAAAAAACTACTATTATAACTTGACCTATCGCCCATTAATTGAAGAAGATCAGATAACAGGAATGATTCAAGTAGCGGTTGATGTTACCGAACAAGTTGAAGCTCGCCAGAAAATGGAAAAAAGTGAAAACCGTTTTCGAGCTTTGGTCAACGCTTCATCTGATCTGGTTTACCGAATGGATTCTGATTGGATGGTAATGCATAGCCTTGAAGGAGGAGGAAGGCTTTCTGGAACTGGAGGGCAAAGTATCAATTGGCTGGATAAATTTGTACATCCTGGCGATTTGGAACAAGCAGTTCATCTTATTTCTAAATCTATAGTGGAGAAAAGCATTTTTGAAATGGAACACAGAATTATAAAAGAAGATGATTCTGTAAGATGGGTTTTGTCTAGAGTGGTTCCGATATTAGATGAAAAAGAAAAAATCGTAGAATGGTTTGGCGCCGCGAGTGATATTACTTCACAAAAAGAACTTCAAAATGTTATTGCAGAAAGTGAAGAGAAATTTAGGCAGCTTGCCGATCTGGTGCCTCAAATTATCTGGACTGCTCGTCCTGACGGATTTATAGATTATTACAACAGCAGATGGTATGAATACACCGGTTTTAATGAATATGAATTTGGTGATTCCAGTTGGGTTCCAGCGCTCCATCCCGATGATGTTTATGATGTTTTAAGAACTTGGTATCAAAGCGTTCAAGCGGGGTCTTCTTACCAAATGGAATTTCGTTTAAAAAATGGAAGTACAGGCGAATACCGTTGGTTTTTGAGTAAAGCACTTCCTATTAGAGATAAAGAAGGCGTTATCACCAATTGGTTTGGTACCTGCACCGATATTCATGAACAGAAGTCGATTACCGAAAAGCTGGAAATTTTGGTGGCGGACCGTACCAAAGAACTCCAGCGTTCTAACGATGATTTACAGCAATTTGCTCATGTCGCTTCTCACGATTTAAAAGAGCCTGTTAGGAAAATAAAAACATTTGTAAGCCGTTTGGAAGACCATCTTGAAAATAAGCTCGACGAATCGGCAACGAGATATATTGAAAGAATCCATGTAGCGGCAGATCGCATGTTTACTATGATTGATGGTGTACTTGCCTATTCTAAAATCAATGCCGACTCGCAGAAAGCAACAATAGTTGATCTTAACGAAGTCATCAAAAATATAGAAACCGATCTGGAAATTTCACTTCAAAGAACAGGCGGAAATATTTATTATCAAGGACTTCCTGTTATTGAAGGAGCTTCTGTGCTGCTTTATCAATTGTTTTATAATCTGATAAACAATTCTATTAAATTTGCTAAAGAAAATGTTCCGCCGCAGATTGCCATTAATACAGAAGAAAAATTTGAAGACGGTAAAAGAATTGCTGTAATTACGGTACGAGACAACGGAATCGGATTTGACCCCGATCAGACGGGACGTATTTTTGAAACTTTTACCCGATTAAATTCTAAAGACCGTTATGAAGGAACTGGCTTAGGGTTGTCGCTTTGTAAAAAAATAGCGGAACGTCACGGAGGCAGCATTACAGCAAATGGAATTGTCGATAAAGGAGCTGTTTTTACAATTATGTTGCCATTTGAACAAACAGAAAAAGACATTTAAGCATGAGTAAGAAAATAATTTTATTAGCCGATGATGACAGGGACGACGCAGAAATGTTTTGCGAAGCGTTGGCTGATATAGATGAAAGTATTATTTGTCATTGTGCAGAAAATGGGGATCAAGCATTGAAAATGCTAAATAGTCATGATAAAACTCCTGAAGTTGTCTTTTTAGATTTAAATATGCCTATTATGAATGGATGGGAATGTCTGAAACGATTAAAATCGGAAGAGCGTTATAAAGATATTCCGGTAATTATGATTTCTACTTCTTCACATAAAAATGATATGGAAGCTGCCGGCAACCTTGGTGCATTCTGTTATTTTGTGAAGCCAAATAATTTCAACGATCTAAAACAAGTGTTGGGACTGATTACCTCAAATCTTGAAAACGGATTAAAAGAACCGCTTTCCAATCTGGAAAAGAACCAATACCTGCATCTTTTTCTTTAGAATTTAAAAATACTTTTCAATTCAGATTTTAAAAACGTATGAATTTCTTTTATAAATAAGAATTTCAAAACGATGTATTTGTGTTTTTTAATTATTTGATTATGAGCGATTTGTTTTCTTATTAAAAACGCTTTTTCAATTAATTTTAAAAAAAACCAACTTAAACTTGACTAATTCGGTAGAATTAATATATATTTGTATCGAAGAAAATTTATAACATGATACTTATCCAGAAAGACTGAGGGAATAGGCCCAATGAAGTCTTAGCAACCTGTTGCCGAATAAGGTGCTAAATCCTTCCGCTACAAGCGGGCAGATAAGAAAGATTTCTCCGTAAATCTGTTTAAGATCATCTAACCAAATCTTTATTAATATGAAAGCTGAATCAATTGTATATGTCGGTTATGAGCTCTTGAATTCCATTTTTGAAGAAAACGCCTTTGCTTTTTTCTAAATGCTAAAACAATAGTTTATTCCAGATTCTCTTTGTAAAATAAAATACTGCCAATGACTTCTGACATTGGCCTGAAATTCTTTTGTCTAATCTTAAAACTAAATATAAAATGAAAAAAATACTGTTAGGTTTCGCTTTATTTCTTGGGGCTCTTCAAACTCAGGCTCAAGAAAATAATTTACAATTGAAAGGAACGGTTGCTGATACTGTAGCGCAATACGTTTACTTGCAGAAATTTCACAATAAGATGTTTACCACGATTGATTCGGCAAAAGTAAAAGACGGAAATTTTAGTTTTAAAACGAAAGTAAAAACGCCAGATTTATACGGATTAAGCGTAAATACAGAAAGCTCGCCATTGCATATTTTTCTAGAAAAAAATCCGATTACAGTAAAACTGAGTCCGAAGAAATATTACACAACATCTGTGGTTGAAGGTTCTGCTTCTCAGGATTTGTTTGAAGCCTATAAAAAGAGCAAAGATGTAGAAATCAGTAAATTCATAACAGAAAATCCAAAATCTATTGTTTCTGCTTATGTATTGTACAGAAACTGGTCTTACAGATTAACACCTGAACAGATTACACAAAATATTGCTTTGCTAGATAAAAGTCTTCAAAGTACCACTTACGTGAAAGAATTAAAAGAACTGGCTATTGTTTTAGACGGATTATCGGTAGGTAAAAAAGCCCCAGATTTTACAGCCAATGATCCTGATGGAAAGCCAGTTCGACTTTATGATAACTTAAAAGGCTATACTTTAATTGATTTTTGGGCTTCATGGTGCGGACCTTGCCGAAGAGAGAATCCAAATATTGTTGCGGCTTACAAAGAATTTCATGACAAAGGATTCAATATTGTCGCAATTTCTTTGGATAAAAAGAAAGAAAACTGGATCAAAGGAATTAAAGACGATAATTTAACCTGGACGCATGTTTCTGATTTGCTTTTCTGGAACAGTGCAGTTGCCAAATTATATGGTGTAAGAGCCATTCCTGGAAATTATTTGGTGGATTCGAAAGGAGTAATCGTTGCGAAAAACCTGTATGGAGAAGAATTGCAATCTACATTGAAAAGACTTTTAGAAAATAAAATTTAAAAAAGAAAAGCGCAATCTTGTCTTTCAGATGAATGATAAGATTGATAAGAAATACAAAAAATACAATATTAGTTAATTTAAAATGACAAGGATATGAATGCTATTGAGCCAACAACAAAACCAACAGAACCTGAGTGTTACTTTTCTAAATTTAGAGAAAATACAGTAGGAATTGATCATACTTTCGAATCGGTTTACGGAGAACAGAATCTAGTTTATGCAGACTGGGTTGCCAGCGGAAGATTATACGCCCCGATCGAAGATATCATGCTTAATAAAATTGGTCCCATGATTGCCAATACGCATTCACTTTCAAGTCAGACAGGAAAAACTTCTACTTACGCCTATCAGCATGCGAGAGATATTATTAAAAAATCGGTAAATGTCAATGAATCTGATGTTTTGGTAACAACAGGAAGCGGAATGACGGCTGCTTTATCCAAATTGCAGCGTATCATGGCGCTTCGAACAAAAGCTGAAGAAGATAGACCAGTGGTTTTCATCACACACATGGAGCATCATTCCAATCAGGTTTCTTGGTATGAAACGAATGCAGAAGTGGTTATTCTGCCACCCGATGAAAATAATTTGGTTGACCCAAAAGCTCTTTCGTCAGCAATAAAAAAATATGCCGACAGAAGCTTAAAAATCGGTTCGTTTACAGCTTGTTCAAATGTTACAGGAATTATTACGCCTTATCACGAATTGGCCAAAATCATGCATCAAAACGGCGGACTTTGTTTTGTAGATTTTGCGGCTTCGGCGCCGTATGTTAAAATTGATATGCATCCGGAAGACCCAGAAGAACAATTGGATGCGATTTTCTTTTCTCCGCATAAATTTTTAGGAGGGCCAGGAACTTGCGGTATTCTGGTTTTTAATGAAAAATTATACCAATCTGATTTTCCAGATAATCCAGGTGGAGGAAATGTAAAATGGACCAATCCGTTAGGAAAATATTGTTACAGTGATGTGATAGAAGTAAGAGAAGATGGCGGAACTCCAGGATTTCTGCAGGTTATTAGAACGGCATTGGCTTTAGAATTGAAAGAGCAAATGGGCGTGGAGAACATCAAAAAAAGAGAAAAAGAATTGCTTGACCTTTGTTTTTCAAGACTTCAAAAAATACAAGGCTTGTCTATTTTAGGAGATTTGACCACTGAGCGAATTGGCTGTGTCTCGTTTGTAATTGAAGATATTCACTACAATCTGATTGTAAGACTTTTAAACGACCGTTTCGGAATTCAGGTTCGCGGTGGCTGGTCGTGTGCTAGTACTTATGCTCATTATTTGTTCAATATCAACGAAAAGAAATCGGCAGAGATTACAAACGAATTATTGCAGCGAAATCAGACCAATAAACCGGGTTGGGTACGTTTGTCATTGCATCCAATTACAACCAATGAAGAGCTTTTGTATATCTGCGATGCCATTGAAAAAGTGGCTCATAATTATAAAAAGTGGAAAAAAGATTATGTATATAATTCGGTTTCAAATGAATTTGAAAATCCCGAAATTAAAGATACCATCGCAAGAGAAGTAAATGAATGGTTTAAGTTAGATTAGTTAGTAGTAAACCTAACAGGTTTTGAAAACCTGTTAGGTTTTTAGTATAAAGTCCAGATTCCGTTTGATAAAGATTTGGAAATGATAGTCCTAAAAAGAGAGCCACACTGATTAATGCACTAAACTCATACTTTGTAATGCATCATTATTATTTCTGGCAAAATTAGTTTTATTCTATCTGATGAATACACTTTCGCCCATTCAATGATCTATTTAATGGATACTGTAAATTGAGATAATTATACGCCGACAATTACATTTTGATTTCTTTCTAAAATTGCAATGATCATCTGATTGTTGCAATTTTTTTTGCTTCAAAGCCTTAAAAATTGTTCCAATTTATAAAATGAAACAATTTTGAGTGTTTGTACTCTAAAGTCTTGAATAATAATTGTTTAAATTTATATCAAAATAATTATCGCAAAAGAACAATTTCAGATTTTACGCCGTGACTTTTTTATAGAAAGATTTCAAGTTTTACCGAAAGGTTTGTTGAAGAATATTGATTACAATTCCCAAAAATTAAAAATTAAATCAATATAATCGGATGTGTTATTGGCAATTAAGAGTTTCAAATTTAAAACATTTGACTCTTGTCTTATTGTGCTGCTGTAACTTCAATTTTGCTCAGCAGGATACCAGCAGTCTTGCATCTGCAAAAAAAATAAGACTCGATGAAGCAATTTTATTAGGAATTAAAAATAACCGGCAATTAAAACTGGCAAATGCTGATTTGGCTATTGCTAACGAAAATGTCGGTCAGGCAAAAATTGCAAAAGCGCCAAGAATAAGTTTGAATGGCGGATACAACTACATCGGAGATCCTAAACTCTATGAAGGATTTTATGCCAGAAATGTCACCGTAGATTATTACGATCATCAGGCTTTTGCTAATATTATTTCTTCACTTCCAATTTACGCCGGAAATGCCATTAACACCAGAATCAATCAGCAGGAATTAATTAGTCAAATGCAGGAATCTGCTGTTCGAATGACTGAGGCAGACGTTAAAAATGCCATTACAGAACAATATTTCACACTCGAGAAATTGTACCGCCAGATTGAGGTTACGAAACAGAATATCATCAATACTGACATTCGAATAAATCAGCTGAAATCGCGTGTAAAAAACGGTCAGAATCTGACAAGTGACCTTTTGAGAACCGAACTACAACAATCTAATTTTAAGGTTTCGGTTTTTAGAAGCACCAATACCATTCAGCTTATCAGCAATTATCTGGATATATTAATCGGTTTCCCGACCAATACAATTCTGAAACCTGAAGTGACAGAAAGCATGATTCCGACAGAAAATATGAACCTGCAAGAAAGTTTGGAAGAGGCTTTTCAAAACAGAGAAGAAATAAAAAGGGCAAGTATAAGAATCAAATTGTCAGAATCTTCGCTGAGTTTGACCAAAAGCGGATTTAAACCCAATTTAAATGCAAACCTCATACTGAATACAGAATATCCGGCTCAATGGCCCAATTATGTCAATATTCTGAATTACTGGGCAGCGGGACTTTCTTTAAACTGGGATATTTCGAGTTTTTATAATCTGAAACATCGGATAAATGGTGATAAACTGGAAATTGATAAGAGCAATATCGCTCTAGAAGTTACCAAAGATCAGATTACGACAGAAGTAAAAAATGCATTTGTCAGATATGCTGAAAGTAAAGAAAACATCAAAACCTACAAAAAAGATGTCGAGCTGTCAATGAGCAATTATAAAATTGTAAAAAGCCGATATGATAATGATTTTGCTTTAATCAGCGAGATTGTAGATGCAGAATTACAGTTAAATAACTCCAGAATTTCACTTGTAAACGCCAATTTAGATTTAATCATTCAATATTATTCACTTCAATATGCAATGGGCAAACTTTAAAATTTCTTGTTATGAGCGAAGCAGATACACAAAACGGAGCAGTTAAGAAAAGTGAAAAAAAGAGAAACAGCATTCTTACGCTACTGTCTTTTGTTTTTTTACTTGCAGGAGGGGTGTGGATTTTAAGTTTGTTCTTTGATTTCAGCTCTTACGAAACTACTAATAATGCTCAGGTAGAAGCTTACATCAATAACGTTGCGGCAAGAGCGACTGGCCATATAAAAGAAATTCGTTTTGAAGCCAATCAGCAGGTGCATAAAGGCGATACATTGGTTGTTTTAGACGATTCAGAATATATCATCAAAGTCAAACAAGCAGAAGCTGATTTGGCTATAGCCGAAGGAAATCTGCATTCGCTACAGCAAAATATAACCACTTCGATTTCTAATCAGGCTTCGGGAAAAGAAAAATTGGCGGGAGATTTGGCGAGTTTAGAAAAAGCACAAAAAGATTATCAGCGTTTCAAGAATATGTATGCCGATTCGGCTGTGACGAGAAATCAATATGATCAGGTTATTTCCAAATTAAAATCGGAAGAAGCTTATGTAAAGGCGGGCAGAAAAGGTCTAGATGCCAGCAGTTCGATTACCAAACAGAGTTCGATTAATCTTGAAGCTGCCACAGCAACTGTTGCGAGAAAGAAAGCAGATCTTGATGCAGCAAAATTGCAGCTGTCTTATACGGTTATATTGGCTCCCGCTGATGGTTTTGTTGGCGAACGAAATTTGTCTATTGGCGAATTAATCAATGCCAATCAAACCATTGCTACAATCGTACTGACTGAAAAATTATGGATTTCAGCGAATTTTAAAGAAACTCAAATCGAAAAAATAAAGCAAGGACAAGAAGTGACCATTACAATTGATGCGTTAGACGGAAAAGAATTTAAAGGAAAAGTTGCTGGTTTTTCTCCAGCCACAGGAGCCAAATTCTCTATGGTTGAACCCGATAATTCGACTGGTAATTTTGTAAAAATCACACAGCGTATTCCAGCGAAAATTGAATTTGAAACTCCAACAAAAGAGCTTCAGGAAGTAAGACCAGGAATGAATGTAACAGTTGAAGTAAAAAAATAAGAGATGTTTGCAGGAAAAAAAAGGAGCGTTTTTACATTGGCAGGATTGTATATCCTGACGATTCCTTTTTTTAACGGACTCAATGTCACAACTTATGATAATTCGCAGATATTAGGACATTTCGGACCTTCTACCACGGCTTTTAGTTATGCGGTTTACATTCCCATTTTTGCAATGTTGGCTTTTTTGCCTTTGGGTTTGAAATTAGGAAAACAAATTAAAGTTCGAACCATGATTTTATCGGTTTCGTTTTTGTCTCTGCTTTTCAATACGGCATCCTTGTTTGCGCCCACTATTGCTTGGTTTGTTTTATGCCGTTCGCTTTTGGCAATTGTTTCCATTATCGGAATATTTGCTTCGATGGTGCCCATTTTGTTAAAATACAATCCAGCTTTAAATATGGCTTTGATGTATGGAATTTTTCAGTTTATTCAAAAAGGGAGCCAGCATTTGTATCAGTATTTAGGAGCACATTTTGTGAGTTTTCATAATTGGACGTTTGGAATTTATTTTCTGAATGTCAATTTTTTAATCTGTATTATTCTGGCTTGGTATTTTTACAGAGCCGATGTGGCGCCTCTCAAAACCAAATTTCAATTTGATTGGAGAGGCTGGATTATACTGATTCTATTTTTTACGATTATCCTTTTTTTATGTGCCGAAGGTCAGACCAGAAATTGGTTTAATGATCCTAAAATAACATTAGCTTCAGCAGTTTTGTTTATCGTGGCAGGAATCTATTTGCTTCATGTTCGTTTTACGGAAGAACCATTAATTAATCCGGATGTTTACAAATTTAAAAATGTGATTCCCGGTGCATTTTTAATGTTTTATATAGGAATAATGAATGGGACAGGAAGCGTTGTAACGGGCTATATGACCAATGTTTTAGGTTTTGATCCTGTTTTGGGAGCGGTAACGCATCTTTCACTTTTAATTGGATTATGTATTTCAATTCCGCTTTCGACTTATCTTTTATACAAACGCATTTATCTCGCTACGATTTGGGTCATTGGTTTTGCCTGTTACGGAATGTATCACATAATACTTTTTTTCAGATTTTATCCAGGAATTGATGCATCTGATTTTTATCTGCCATTAATTTTTAAAGGGTTAGGAATGGGATTTCTTTTCCCTGTTTCGCTGCTTTACATTTCAGAGGGAATTCCTCCGTTTCTAAGCACATCGCGCATGATGACTGGAATTATTGCTCAGGCAGTTTTTGCTTCTTTGTTGGGAAGTGCTGTTTTAGGAACTTTTATTTCGAACATGAATGTGCAGCATAAAACTGGTCTGAGCCAGCAGCTGAGTCCGATAAATAAACAAGCCGAAAATCAGTTGGAAAATTCAAAAAGGCAATTTTTATATATGGGTTTATCAGATGCCGAAGCACAGAAAAAAGCTGAGAAGAGTCTTTCTAATCAAACCTCGCAAGCCTCAATATTATTGGCTTATAAAGATATTTATCTCGTCATGTCAGCAGTCTGTTTTCTGCCCATTTTCATTATACTGATTTTCAAACTTTGGCGTAGACCAATTGGAAGAGTTGAAGTAGAGCCGATTCCGATTTGAAGATGAAAGATGAAAGATGAAAAATGAAAAATGAAAGATGAAAGATGAAAGAAGCAAGAGTAAAGAAGTAAGAACATAGATTTTTTCCGAGGTTTCGGGATTGGAATTTAATATTTGAAATTAACATTATGATAGTAAAAAAAGATCGTTTTTTATATCGCTTTTGGACTCAAGAAAAAGGGCTCAGCGGTATGTTGATATTGCTGTTTATCATGCATTTCATTATCATTCCTTTTTTCGGCAGTTATACACGCTTTGTGGTTGCTGTTAATATATTTTGGATGCTGTTTCTCTTTGCTGGAATTTTGGCATTATCCAAACATAAAAAACAGGCTCTAATTATTTCAATAATTCCATTTTTATTCATTGTAACACAATGGATTAATTATTTTGAACATAATATTTTTATTCTCTTTGCCGACCTTATTCTTTCTATTGCCATCATGCTTCTGCTAATTACTTTGGTTTTAATAAAAGTTCTAGAACCTGGTCCGGTCACAACTTATCGCATTGTGGGTTCGATTGTAGTTTACATGCTGTTGGTTCATTTTTGGTCAACCCTTTATTTATTTCTTTTTGAACATATTGAAGGTGCTTTTCAGATAACCGAATCGAAATTTACAAGCAATAGCGATTTGGCTAGTTTTATGTATTTCAGTTATATCTGTATCACTTCAACAGGTTTTGGGGAAATAGTGCCTCTTCATCCTTTGGCTCGATCCCTAGTTCAGATTGAAGTGCTTACGGGCGTTTTGTATCCAGTAATCTTAATTGGAAGGTTGGTTTCAGATGCCAATTTCTCTATTAATGAGACTGAGAAGAAGCAAGATTAGAGAAGCAAGAGTAAGGAGTTAAAGAAATCACTTACCATTAACAATTCACAACTCAAAATTTCCATTCACCATTAAAATAATAACCATGAAAACAACTTATTCGAATAAAAAGAAAGAACTCTTTGATACTATTTTGCAGTTATTTTTCATATTTCTCCTTGTCGGGTTTTGTCTTAAATTGCTGTTGCCTTTTTTTATGCCTATCCTTTGGGCTATAATACTGTCTGTTGTATTTTATCCATTGTTTAATTCATTGCAGCGAATATTAAAAGGACGTAAAGCATTGGCATCGGTTGTCATTACTATTTTGATTATTGCCATTATGGTGGTGCCTCTTATTTATTTCCTGAAAGCGGCGACTGGCAATTTTTTGGAACTGAAGGACAGCTTTGAAGCAGGAACGCTTAAAATTAGTCCACCGGGACCTTCTATAAAGGAATGGCCGATAATTGGGAAGCCTCTTTACGAGTTTTTGCTAACGATGTCAACAGATTTGGAACAAGGCGTTGTTAAATATCAAGATCAGATTAGAGAATTGTCATCTAAAATTATGGCAAGTATTTTGAGTTCTGGTGCTGCATTTCTGCAATTTATACTTTCGGTTATTATTGCTGGAGTTTTATTAGTATCGCCAGGAGGTAAAGCTTTCTTTATGAAATTCCTTAAAAAAATTGCAGGAAGTGAAGCTGAAGAAATTATGACAATTTCTGTTTCAACAATTTATCAAGTGGTTAAAGGCATTTTGGGTGTTGCCGTTATTCAGACTCTGATCCAGGCCATCGGATTATTTATGGCTGATATCCCTTATGCGGGAATATTGACCTTGATTTGTTTGATATTTTCTATTTTACAAATTGGACCCATTATAATTAATATTGGAGTTATTATCTATCTTTTTTCAACAGGAGATTCTGGCCATGCTGTTTTTTGGACTGTGTTTTTTATCATCAGCGGACTTTCAGATAATGTTTTAAAGCCGCTTCTATTAGGTAAAGGAGCGCTTGTGCCAATGCTTGTAATTTTTCTGGGTGTAATTGGCGGTTTCATCATGTCAGGTTTCATCGGATTATTTGTCGGACCAATTGTGTTTTCAATAGGATATAAATTATTTGTAGCATGGTTAGATGATAATCCCGAGCCCGTTGAAGAACCTGCAGACGATATTGAAATTGTCTAAATTGTTGATGGTTGATGGTTAGCTACGAATTGTCAATCGCTGATATGTTTTTGCATAGCCCCTAGTTTCAGCTAGGGGTTTTCGGAATCGAATATCGTTATTATTTAGACTAAAGCCTTTTTGTGCAAATTTTGTGTATCTCCCTATAGATAGACGCAATTGATTATTTAGAAAGTTTTACACTTGAATTAACAATTCACAATTTATAATTCACAATTAAAAGAAGTATTTTTGCAGGATTATAATTCCAGCAAATGAAACGTTCCGGCACGGCAGATCTTCCTTTACATTATGGACATGTTCCATTATGGCTTGCTGAGCGAATGTCTAAACTTGGTTTTGCCATTGTGGAAACCATTGCTATAGAATTTTCTACTGCTGAAGTTATTAGCAAATTAAGCAATCCGTTTTGGTTTCAGAGTTTTGGAGCTGTAATGGGAATGGATTGGCATTCGTCTGGAATTACAACTTCGGTGCTTGGAGCTTTGAAAAAATCGGTTAATCCGCACTCAAAAGAGTTGGGAATTTATATTTGTGGAGGAAAAGGAAAACATTCTATGGCAACGCCACAAGAACTCTTATTTGTGGGAGAAAAAACAGGCCTCGATGGAATCAATCTTGCCAGCTGCAGCCGACTTACGGCAAAAGTGGACAATACCGCCATTCAAGACGGATTTCAATTGTATCAGCATAATTTTATTGTCGATAATAAAGGACAATGGGCTGTTATCCAGCAGGGAATGAATCCGAATTCTAGAACTGCCAGAAGATACCATTGGCACTCGCAAGATTTAAAATCTTTTATCAACGAACCGCACACGTTTATTTATGGCGAAAATCAGGGTTCGATTTTAAATCTTACAGCCAATGCCGCAACAAAATCTCGCGAAGGTATTTTAGAATTGGTAAAAGAATCGCCAGTTAAAATCATAAAAGAAATGCAGCATCTTTCTATGCCCGCGCACCATGATGTGAGAATGGAAGATGTGAATATGAAAAGATTGGGCGCCATGCTTTGGGCTACGCATGAAAATAAGCCCGAAGATTTTGAAGAACTGTTGCTCTTAAAAGGAATGGGGCCGAGGGCTTTGCAATCTTTAGCTTTGGTAAGCGAAATCATTTATGGAACTCCAACACGATTTGAAGATCCAGCACGTTTTTCATTTGCTCATGGAGGAAAAGACGGACATCCCTTTCCTGTTCCCGTTAAGATCTACGATGAAACTATTGATACGTTGCAAAGAGCGATTAATCGCGCCAAAATCGGAAATAGCGATAAATTAAGTGCCATTCAGAAACTATCTGAGATTTCGCGGAAAGCAGAAGAAAGTTTTACGCCGAATTCTAATTTTGATGCTCTTATCCAGAGAGAACGAGAGGAATCGTACAAGTATGGCGGAAGAACCGTTTTTGGCGATGCAAAACCTCCTAAAAAGAAACCTATAAACCCAAACAATCAGCTGGAATTATTCTAAAAATTATAATTTTCTATCAGCCTTTAGTTATATAAAAATCCAATAATGTCACAAAACGAAAAATCAATTTATACTTTACAATTCATTTTACTTTGTTTGAGTTCTTTATTATTTTCATCAAGTTTTAATATGATGATTCCTGAACTTCCTAATTATTTAAGCAGTCTTGGAGGAGCAGAATACAAAGGGCTTATTATCTCATTGTTTACATTAACAGCTGCGATTTCGAGACCTTTCAGTGGTAAGCTTACCGACAAATGGGGACGTGTTCCTGTTATGGCAATAGGTTCTTCGGTATGTGTGGTATGCGGATTTTTGTATCCGATTTTGAGTTCTGTTTCAGGGTTTTTATTACTTCGTTTGGTTCATGGTTTTTCAACAGGATTTAAACCAACCTCGACATCGGCTTATGTGGCAGATATTATTCCGCAGCACAGATGGGGAGAAGCTCTCGGAATGCATGGATTATGTTTTAGTATTGGAGGTGCACTAGGACCTGCGCTGGGAAGTATGATTGTAAATAATTATGGAATCAATGTGATGTTTTACACTTCGTCATTTTTGGCTTTCTTTTCAATTATAATCGTAATGAACATGAAAGAAACTCTTAAGTCGAAAGAAAAATTGAACAGATCAATGTTCATTATAGGAAGAAACGATATTGTAGATAAAAATGTGTTTCCTGCGGGAATTATTACTTTTCTTTCGTACACTGCTTTCGGACTTATTTTAACCTTAATTCCAGATTGGAGTGAGCATTTGGGAGCGACAAATAAAGGTATATTTTTTACAGCTTTTACGGTAGCTTCGGTTATGGTGCGTTTTGGGGCAGGAAAAGTTTCAGATAGACATGGCCGACCAAAAGTGATCATGGCTGGATTAATCATAACTTCGATTGCTCTTTTTATAATTAGTTCGGGAAGAGATATTGAGATGTTATTGATTGGAGCTGGAATTTATGGAGTTGGGACTGGTATTTTGTCTCCAGCAATTAGCGCATGGACCATAGATATGAGCAATCCTGAACATAGAGGGAAAGCGGTTGCCACTATGTATATTTCGATGGAACTCGGAATTGGATTAGGAGCGCTTTTGGGTGGAACTTATTATAATGATCAAATCAATCGCATACCGCAAATTATTAGATTTGATATATTGGTGCTAATTTTAGGAATTGTATATCTTACTTATTGGGCGAAAAATAGAAAGAGAATTAAAGTATGATTTTAATAGATCTTTATTCTTTTCGAATATTTAACTGCACTTTAAAATTGCCGTAATAAGGATTTTTGGCCATTAAAGAATGGCCAATTACCAAAATATGAGTTCCTTTTTGTTGAAGCGGGATTTTCAAGTCCATTCCAAAAGGGCCATCTGAGGTTTTATCAGGAAAAATAATTTGATTAAATCGGATGTTTCCTTTTCCTGCATCTGGAACAATTTGAGCGTTTAATTCACCCAAAACTTCATTTTTGAATTGAACATACACTTTTGAATTCAGAGAATCTAAATGGCCTTCAGCTGAAAACACATTTTCTTCATTTTTGAAATTCATAGCAATAGTATCGCCTATTTGTTTATTTTCCTGCTTTTCTTTTTGAACAACAGGTTTTGTAGCGTCAGCAGCAGTTTTATTATTTTCCTTCTGCTGACATGAAAAACAGAAAATTGACATTAGAAGTATATACCAATTTTTCATAGTGCTATTTTTAGTTCATCATTTCAAAGCTTCCTGGTTTTTCTTCGTTCTCATCATATTCTCCTGCAAGATTATCATTTAAATCTTCTTCTTCTTCCCAGTCATTTTCGTCATATTCCGAGTCGAAATCATATTCAAGATTATCTTCCAATTCTCCTAGTTCTAGATTGTAGTGATTAGAAGCTGTCAGCCTATTGTTATAATCGCCTTCCAGATAATCATCATAATTTAATAATAGCTGTTCCTCGTAAGAATTCATTTCTAATCCAAATTCGTCTGACATGTAATTTTCTGATCTCATATTAAATAAGTTTTAAAGAATAATTGTATCTAATTCTGTATTAGATTATTCTAAAATTACATTCTAACACGGCTAATTGTTTTATATAATTTTCTAACAGTCTTATCAAATTTTCATTTAACCAAAAAAGGCAAGGGCAAGAAGATTGAAAAAATATAAATTGGTTCTTTTTCCAACTATAATTCTGGCTATTCAATATTATTAAGATTAATCATATTGATATTTAAAAAAATGCTTTACGAAATCCTTTGCGCTTGTTTTAACTACATCATCTTTTGGTTTTTAACACTAAAAATGTTTAATATTGTGTTTTTGATCCTCACTTTTTATTGTTAAATGTCTGTTTACCGCAAATATGCTGATCATATTTTATTGAATCTTCTTAAGGAAGATGATCAATTAGCGTATACAGAAATTTTTGAGAGATATTCCAGACTTTTAGTAAATCATGCTTACAAAATGATTGGGAATCAGGATGAATCAAATGACGTTGTTCAAGAAGTGTTCTTATTTATTTGGAACAAACGCCATGAGCTGGAAATTACGGGTTCTCTATCTTCTTATTTGTACAAAGCAACAAAAAACAAAATCCTTAATCATATTGCTCACGAAAAAGTAGTTTCGCGTTATGCTGATTCGATTTCGAATTTTATAGAAAGCGATTATGTTTTTGCTGATTCTAAACTCAGAGAAAAAGAATTAGAAGCAATTATTGAAAGCGAAATAGCCTTACTTCCTGAAAAAATGCGTGAAGTTTTTCTTTTAAGAAAAGTAGAAGAACTTTCGTATGATGAAATTGCCTTACAATTAAATATAACCGACAAAACAGCTAAACAGCAAGTTTATAATTCGCTGAAAATTCTTCGTGGAAAACTAAAATCGGCCCTAAATGTTTTCATTTGGTAATTTTTTCTTGTTCTTTTTGTTAAAATTTAAAACAAAATTTACTTCTAATAACCTCATTAATAAAGAGAAACTAACGTTTTGATGAATTTATTAATGATAAATTAATATTTTTTTGATTTTCATCTATGACAAAACCCATTTCTAACTGTCTTACTATAAAACGAGACAAAATTTCGTGTTGTAATTATGAATGAAACTGAATTTCTAGAACTGCTTAAAAAATATCAAAATGACACTTTATCTAATGAAGATAGAGGTAAACTTGATGCGTGGTATTTACATAAAGCTTCAAATAGCAAGAGACAGCTTAGCGAGTACGAACTGGCAGATAGTTACGAACATTTGAAATCGAGGCTTCCGTTGGCTCAAAAAACAAAAGTGATTAATATTTGGCCGCGTGTTGCCGCTGCAGCATCAATTATTGTGCTGTTAAGCGCTGGAATATTCTATTTTGTAAAATTGGAAACGGCAGCAAAACAAGAAAATATTCAGATTGTTGAAAAGGCAAAAGAAATTGCTCCAGGCGGAAACAGAGGGATTTTGACGCTTTCTAACGGAAAACAGATTATACTTTCTGATATTTCTTCGAAAGATATCATTGCTAAAGAAGATCAAGATGAGGTAACTATAAAAATGGATGCCAATGGAGTGATTACTTATGTTATAAATCCAGATGCGGATACTTCAAAAGAAAATGGCAATTCATTTAATACACTATCTACGCCAACTGGAGGGCAGTATAATATTGTCTTAGCAGACGGGACAAAGGTATTTCTGAATGCCGTTTCGTCTATCAAATATCCAACTCAGTTTAACGGAGATCAAAGAGTCGTAGAATTGGAAGGAGAAGCTTATTTTGAAGTTGCTAAAGATAAAAGCAAACCTTTTATAGTAAAATCTGACAAACAGACCATTGAGGTTTTAGGAACACATTTTAATGTACATGCCTATAATAATGAAGCAGCTGTAAAAACTACATTGTTAGAAGGAAGTGTTGCGGTTTCTTCTAAAAATCAGAAAGCAATTTTAAAACCGGGCCAGCAGTCTAATATAAGTGATAATGCTAAAATTGCCATTAGAGAAGTTGATACAGAAGCGGCAATAGCTTGGAAAAATGGCCGATTTAAATTTGATAATGCTGATTTGAAATCGGTAATGAAACAGCTGGAACGCTGGTACGGAATTAAAGTAGAATACCGCGGCGATGTCTCAGACGTGAGATTTAACGGTGGTACTTTTAGAAATAAAAATTTGTCTGAAGTATTAAAAGTGCTTGAGCTTAGCAATATAAAATTTAAGGTCGAAGGAAAAACGATTACCGTCTATCCGTAAGTCTTTTATTTAACCGATTATATTGAGTTTATAAACTAAAAAACCAGAGGCAGTTGCGATGCTTCTGGTTGTTTAAAAAGTTTATAGCCAATATAAGTTGTCCACTATTGTTTAACTATAACTAATGTAAATGTATGAAATTAAATTTACAACCAAAAAAACCTTACAAAAAACTTAAAAAAAAGATTCCAAAAGTTAGTTTTCTGGCTTTATTAAGTCTTCTGTTTACTTTGTTTTGCAGTTATAAGAGCCAAGCTCAGACTATTACTGTCAATTTTAAAGACGCATCGCTTGAGACGGTATTAAAAGAAGTGGCCAAACAAGCTAATTATGAAGTTTTTTACACTCAAAAACTGCTTAAAGATGCTAAACCTGTTACGATTAATGTAAAGAATTCTTCATTGAAGGAAACTTTAAATCGGATTTTTAGCGGTCAGAATTTAAAGTTCAATCTTGCGAACCAAACTATAGTAGTGACTGGTTCAAAAGATAAAGCCGAGAACTTGGGAAACGAACTGATCGATATACGAGGAAAAGTACTAAACAATAAAAATGAACCTTTTCCGGGAGTAACAGTTACGGTTTCTGGAACTAACAGAGTAAGCATAACCGATTTTGATGGTAGTTTTTCTTTTGATAAAGTTTCATCAAGTGCTGTTCTTGAATGTTCTGGACTAACTATTGAGAATAAATCTTTTGGGATTGCAGGACGCACAGAATTAACACTCATTGTTGAAGACAAAGTGGCTGCCATGAAAGAAGTTGTGGTAACGGGTTTTCAGACAATTGCCAGAAGTAATTTTACTGGGGCTATTGGTAAGGTTGATGAAAAGGTGTTAAACGAAAATATTAATGGCAATTTATCTAGTGCGCTTGAAGGCCGTGTAGCTGGTTTGATGTTTCAAAAAAATCCAAACGGACTTGGATCTGATCAGCCAATATTAAGAGGTATCGGTACTTTTTCTGCAGATGTGGGTTATAGTCCGCTTGTAGTAATAGATGGTCTGCCAACAGAATTAACATTGGATGAAATTAATCCGTATGATATTGAAAGTGTAGATGTTCTAAAAGATGCAGCAGCAGCTTCTATCTATGGTTCAAGAGCGGCAAATGGTATTATTGTATTAACTACCAAAAAAGGAAATGGTAAGTTAAAAGTGACGGTAAACTCAGATTTCTTTATTTCAGATAAACCAAATTTGAGAGATATGAACTATGCCTCAACAAGTGATCTGATTGATTTTGAGCAGGCGGTTTACAATAGAGAAAGAGCAAGATTTGCTGATACTGCAACCATGTTTAGCAGTTACGGAGATATTGGAAACAGCAGTACAAAATATTACAGTCCGCTTTATCAATTAAACAGAAATCTGGAAGAGGGAAAAATCGATAATGCCACTTATAACAGTACTCTTGCACAATGGAGAAAGAATGATTACAATAAAGATTATCGCGATAATGTTTGGCAAAATGAATTTAGACAGCGTTACAATATCGCATTTTCGGGCAGTACAAGCAAACAGAATACGTATGTGTCTCTTAATTATGATGAATCTAAAAATCGTATAAAATATAATACTGGACGTGCATTCAATCTTTACGCAAAAAGTAGTTTCCAGATAAATAATTGGTTAAATGCAACATTTGGAGTAAATGGAACCTACAGCAATGACGATGTTACAGAATATGATCTTGGCAATTACGACATTCAAAAACGATACGAACGTATTACAGATGATAACGGAAATTTAGTGCAATCTTCATTTGCATCAATTAAAGATGGATTTACCTCTAGTGGAGCTCTTAATCCGGCTATGGTTGAAAAACTTGCAGGTTTAAGCGGTTTTAAATCTTTTAATTTTAATGTTTTAGATGCGCTTAAAGAAGGTATTGAGGAGCAAAATTCATTAAGCCTAAGAACTTTCGCTAACGTAAAAGCTAAATTATGGAAAGGTCTAAGCTTTAATACACAATTTCAATATGAAGTAAGAAAAAATGATAGAGAACAATATCATGATGTCAATTCTTATAGAATGCGTTATGCTATCAATGCTTTAACAGGCTATAATCCGACTACAAATGCATACACTTACGTTGATGGCTTTTCTACAGGAGGAAGATACAAACAGGCAAGCAGTCAGGCAAGTAATTATTCTTTTAGAAATCAATTAGATTTTAATCAAGAGTTTGCAGAAGGCAAGCACTCAGTTAATGCGTTAGTTGGTACAGAAATGCGCGAAACTTTTGTTCCAAGAAGCATAGAGCAACTTCGATATGGGTATGATCCTGTTACACTTACTTCTGCAGTATTAAACAATCTTGCACTTAGCCAAACGGGAGTTTCTAGTTATATTTTTGGGAATAACAGAACACTTTCAGCATTAGGCAGAACACAGCAAGAAATCCTTCACCGTTACTTTTCTATTTTTAGTACTGCCAGTTATACTTATTTATCAAAATACAACCTTACGGGAAGTTACCGAGTAGATAGAGCAGATTTGTTTGGAGTTGATCCAAAATATAAAAACCGTCCATTATGGTCCGTAGGTTTAGGCTGGAATATCAGCAATGAAGATTTTATGAAAGAGGTTAAATGGGTAAGTATGTTAAAATTGAGATCAACTTATGGTATAAACGGAAATGTTGATCAAAATACAACACCTTATATTACTGCTACAAGAAGAAACGATAACCTGTATCAATCTTTACAATATACAAATATTACGGCTCAGCCAAATCCGATGTTAAGATGGGAAAAAACACAAAGTACCAATATTGGTGTAGATTATAGCTTATTTAGAGCTAAATTAAACGGTACAATTGATGTTTATCACAAATACAGCAGCGATTTATTGGCGACTACAGATCTTGATCCTACTGTTGGTGCTTTGTCAAGAAAAATCAATGCAGGAGCTCTATTAAATAAAGGTATAGAATTTAGTATTGGTTCTGAATGGTATAATAACGGTAATTTCCGCATTAATTCTAATTTAGTTTTTGCCCACAACAAGACAACCGTTAAAAAAGTAACAAGAGCTGAATCGACAGCATCGGTATATGTTTCTTCGCCAACCAATTTTTTTCTAGAAAATGAATTATTTAATAGCATGTATGCTTACCAATACGGAGGAACAGTAAATGGTTATCCTTACGTTTTGGATGAAAATGGAAATCCTTCTATAACTTTTGATGAAAACGGAAATCCAGTTTCTACAAGTATAAAAACAATTACCAATGCAGATGCCTTAGTAAATGTGGGAACTTTAATGCCAACTTACACAGGTTCATTATCTCAGCGTTTTTCGTATAAACAATTCGATTTAAATTTTCTGTTTGTTTTTTCGGGAGGAAACGTAATGCGTAAAGAAACCTTAGATATGAGTTCTGATGCCGTAAATCTTTCTGGTATCACAGATCGTTATACTGACACGAATAGAAATGACAATACTCGTTTGTATGTTGATTTCGCCGAAAATATTAGAAATTATGCGGGAACAATAAGCAGCCAATGGAGAAACTCAACCGCAAATGTTGTAGATGGCGATTATATTAAATTGAGAAATATTTCTTTGGCTTACAATCTTCCTAAAGCTTTTGCAACTAAAATAAAAATGGCGTCTGCAAAATTTACTTTTCAAATGAATAATATTTGGTATTGGAGTGCAGCTGGTAATCGTATTGATCCAGAGGTTTATAGCCTAAATTCTGGTACGCGTAATTTACCATTGCCAAAAACGTATTTACTAGGTCTTAATCTTACTCTTTAAAAATGAAACAGGTTTATATACTATTATTGTCTTTGATGATGTTAACGATTTCATCATGCGAAGAATACACTGAAATAACACCCAAAGGCGCTTTGGTGATCGAAACTCCTCAACAATTTCTTGAATTAGTGTCGCTGCCAAATAGAGGGTATCCAATCAATAACTTTCAATATTTGTCAGATGACCAATGGATGAGAGAAGCCAACGTGATAGGAAGAACTCCAAACATCGACATCATTAATTTTACTTTTGATGAAACTATAGACAGGGTTTCTTTATTCACAGCTTCAAGTTTTTATAATCAAGCTTATACTTATATTAATAGATGGAATACTGTTATTTCGTTGGTTGATGATAGTAAAGGAGATGAGAGCATAAAGCAATTAGCCAAAGCCGAAGCTAAAATTTATAGAGCGTACGATCATTTCTTATTAGTAAATACGTATGCTAAAGCTTATGATCCGCAAACCGCTGCGACTGATGGAGGAATTTGTATCATGGATAAATTTGATCTGGAAGCGCAGCCTTCAAAATCTACTGTTGCTCAGGTTTACGATTTTATACAGAAAGATATAGAAGATGCGTTGCCATATTTGAAGGAAAAACCAATGGATGTTTATCATCCTTCATTGGCATTTGCCTACGCATTTAAAGCTAAAGTACATTTGTTTAAACGCGAAATTGCGGCGGCACAGGCTGCGGCAGAAAAGTCATTGAGTTATAACAATCAGATATTTGATATGGTTGCTTACAGCGCAAAAGGAGGGCCAACATCAGTGGCTGTTCCAGCTGCAGACAATATTGAAGTTCTTAGTTATATGTACATGACAGGTTATAACGAAATGAATTTTGCGCAGAGCTATATTATTAGCCCTGAATTGAGAACTTTATTTGGAACAAATGATGCTCGTTTTAATTTGTTTTTCAATTCTACGAGTACAACCAATTTAGATCAGGGTTCGAATACTGCTTATTGGGGAGTTCAATATACAAGGTTTTTTTATCCAACAGTTGGCATGAAGACTACTGAAGTATATTTAATGCTAGCAGAATGTTATGCCAGAGACAATAAATTAAACGAAGCAGTAGGAGTTTTAAATACTTTAAGAGCAAAACGTATTCTATCTGGCACAGTAAATTTAACGGTTCCTGCAACTAGAAAAGAAACTATGGAATTGGTGGTGAACGAACGCAGAAAAGAACTGCTTTTAGGATTTAATAGGTTTTTTGACCTAAAGCGATTAAATACAGAAGCAGAATACGCAAAAACAATAACAAGAGTATTTCCAATCGTAAACAAAACAGTTCCTCAAAAGACTTATACATTGCAGCCTAACTCAAGATTGTACATTATTCCGTTTCCTTTATCGGCACTGACAAAAAATCCAAAGCTTACTTTAAATACAGACGAAAAAGTTCCGTTTTAATTTCAATGAAAAAGTTAATTATAATACTAACCATGCTGTCTGCTTGGCAGCATGGTTTTGCTCAAACCCCAGAAAAAAAAGCCGATAGTACCAGTACACAGCCCAAAGGCATGCAGGCTTATAATAAGGTAATAACAGATAAAGCAAAAAATAAATCAGGGCTTTTTACTGTAAGCCAGGTTGATACTAAATATTATTTTCAGATTCCAGACAGCTTGTTTAATAGATACATGCTAGTGGTAACACGATATTTATCTACTCCAGAAGGAATGGGAGCTTTTGGAGGAGAAAAAGCCAACGAACAAACCATTTATTTTGAAAAAGGAGCTAATAATACGGTTTATTTGAGATCGCTGCAATATAAGCAAGATGTACGTTCGGCTGATTCAATGTTGGCAAAAGCATTGGCTGGAAGTAATGAAAACCCAATTGTAGGGGCTTTTGCAATAAAGACAACTAATCCAGATAACGGAAATATTGTTATTGATGTAACAGATGCATTCAAAAAAGACAATCCGATGTTTTCTTTAGAAAGCAAAGAGAAAACAGAAAAAAAACTGACTTCTCTTGCCGATGATAAATCTTTTATTGAGGCTATTGATACCTATGCAATCAATATCGAAGTGAAAACCACAAAAACGTACACAAGCAGTACTGCAAGCAGCGGAAGCATAACCATTAGATTAAATACATCTATTGTATTATTGCCTAAAACACCAATGCGCAAACGCTTTTTTGATGAAAGAGTGGGATACTTTGCCAACAAATATGTCCTTTTTGATGATGACGAACAACGCGCACAGAAGAAATTTATCATTCAAAGGTATCGTTTAGAGCCAAAAGAGAAGGATATTAAAAAATATCTAAAAGGCGAATTGGTTGAACCAAAAAAGCAAATAGTTTATTACATAGATCCAGCAACGCCAAAAAAATGGAGACCATATTTAATTGCGGGAATCAACGACTGGCAGAAAGCTTTTGAGGCCGCTGGTTTTAAAAATGCGATTGTAGGGAAAGAATGGCCAGAAGACGATAAAACAATGAGTCTAGAAGATGCAAGGTATTCTGTAGTAAGATATTACGCTTCTGAAACGCCAAATGCGTATGGGCCTCGTGTGAGCGATCCAAGAAGCGGTGAAATTATAGAAAGCCATGTTGGTTGGTATCATAATGTGATGAAATTAGTGCAGCGCTGGTATATGATTCAGGCTGGACCTCTTGACGCGAGAGCAAGAAAAATGCATCTGGATGATGAATTAATGGGACAATTAATCCGTTTTGTTTCTTCGCATGAAATAGGTCACACTATTGGTTTACGCCATAATATGGGAGCAAGTAATGCTACTCCAGTAGAAAAACTTCGTGACAAAAAATGGGTAGAAGCCAATGGCCATACCGTTTCTATTATGGATTATGCCCGCTTTAATTATGTGGCGCAGCCAGAAGACAATATTAGTCCAAAAGGAATTTATCCGCGTATTGGAAGCTACGACAAATGGGCGGTTCAATGGGGTTATGGATATTATCCAAATGCGAAGGACGAGTTTGAAGAAGAAAAAATATTGGCGAAATTAACTACTGATAGTTTAGCTGCTAATCCTAAATTATGGTTTGGCGGAGAAGGTAAAGATGAAGATCCGCGCAGCCAAAGAGAAGATATCGGTGATGACGCAGTAAAGGCAAGTGATTACGGAATAAAAAATTTAAAGCGCGTTGTGCCAAATCTTATCGAATGGACCTATCAGCCTAATGATGCTTACGATAATTTATCGGACATGCACAAAGCGGTGGTGTCACAATATAGTATCTATTTGTACCATGTATTGAAATATATCGGTAATAATTATGTGACCAAAAGAACTGTAGATGAAAAAGGTGTTGTCTATCAGCAGATACCAAAAGCAAAAGTAAAAGCCGCGATTGACTATGTCGGAAGACAATTGTTTGTAGCTCCGCTATGGATGTACCCGCAGGAAATTGATCAGCTTATTTCTTTAAAAACAGCTGATCAAATTTCAGATCAGCAGAATCAGGTTTTAAATATGCTTTTAAGTCCAGGCATGCTGTACAATATCAGTCTTAAATCGATCCAGTTTGAAAATGCTTATACAGTTCCTGAATTTTTAAACGATTTGCAGCAGACAGTTTGGGTGAAATTTACAGGCGATGAAAAGCAGGATTTTTACAGAAGAAGTTTACAGCGTGGTTATATTGAAAAACTAGGCATGCTTTTATTGCCAAAAGAAGCAGAACCCGGAAAAGCCTTAAATGCAGCTCAGCGAAGCGATATTAGATTGTATGGGAAACAGCATCTTTTAAAATTAAGAGATGAAATCAAAAAATTAGAAGATGCTTCTTCAGGATTCAATAAAGACCACTTCGAAAGCATTTTAATCGAAATCGATAAAATCGTTAATAAATTAGATAAAACCGCGATATGAAAAAAATATTAGTTGTAGCATTGATTTGCTTAAGTACTCTGGCTCAGGCACAATTAACGTCAAAAGAAGAAGTGACTCCAGAATTGGTGCAAAAAAGAGAAGAGCAAAAGAAAGAAATTACAAAGAGTTATTTAGCTTTAAAGAATAGCTTAATACTTTCGGATAGCCTTGTTGCCGTTAAAAGTGCTGTGGCTTTGACGAATTCTTTGAAAAACTTCAAGTTTAAAAAATTAACGTTGGAGCAAATGAACATTGCTACAATTTCAAGAAAAGAAATTATAGAATTGGCTAATCAGATTGCCGTGACAAAAAACATTAATAAACAGCGCAAGATTTTTGAGACTCTTTCAGTAAAGTACTGGGATCAGGCTTCAAAGTTTAAAGCAGCAGATGAAACATTATATTTACAAGTCTGCCCAATGACTGGCGCAGTTTGGACAAGCGATAGTAAAGAAATCAAAAATCCATATTATCCCAAAAATATGCTTACCTGTGGTGAAGTAAAAGCAACTTTATAGTTTTTTTAATTTGAATTAGTTTGATAGATGCGGTCTTCTTTGTAGGGAAGCCGTATTTGTCGTTTAGAATACTTAATGCCACCGTTATAGTTAAAACTATTGTAGAAACAATTGAAAAAAAGCCTGTAAACAAGAGTTTACAGGCTTTTTTATGGAGTCGCAGGGATTTCATTCGAACAGCTAATTCCCATCGTAATGTTTATTGATAAACTTAAATAATATCCATTAAAATAGTATATGTGATTTAAGTTCGAGACAAAGAAGATTGCAATCATTTTACATTATGTCCAGTATTTGAAAGTAGTATTATTTGAGCTTTTATTAGGTATAATTTTTCCTTTATATTTTCTTTTTCGAGTTTTTGAAGTAATAAAGGAAACTCCGAATCAATCATCTTTAAGTGCACTAAGAATAATTATCTGTTTTCGCTCATTATTAGATTTGTTTAAAGGATAATAATCTTTATAAACATACATAAAAAGAATAATTATCTGATTTTAAGTATGAATAAAAATATTTAATCTTTTATTTTAAAATTTGCAGGATAAAAAACTAAATATTATCATCAAATGAAAGCGAACATAAAAGAAGAGAGGGGAATAAACGAAAAGCAGGATATTAAAAATACTCAGAATGCAATCAAGAATGATTTTGCATTCACACTAAAGAGCACTTGTTTAGATGAAAACTATCATCCCTCAAGCCAAACGCGTTTGACAACCAATTTTGCAAATCTGGCTAGAGGAGATAAGCGCCAGCAAAACTTACGCAATGCCTTAAATATGATTAACAATCGATTCAATGCATTGGCTCATTTGGATAATCCAAAAGCTGATCGTTACCTTATAGAACTTGAAATCCTCACAGTAACGATGAGTATTGATGATAAAAATGGCAGTAACGATTTACCGATGATTGAAGTTTTAAAAACGAATATTATTGACCGTAAAAGTGGCCAGCAAATCGAAGGGGTTGCCGGAAACAATTATTCTTCTTATGTTCGTGATTATGATTTCAGTATTTTATTGACCGAGTACAATAAAAATAAATCTACTTTTTCTATTCCTGAAAATTTTGGCGATTTGCACGGAAAACTTTATAAATGTTTTGTGAATTCGGTCACTTATAAAGAGCATTTTAAGATGTCACCGATCATTTGTTTAAGTGTATCGAGCAACAAAACGTATACCCGCACTGACTACCAGCATCCTGTTCTGGGTTTTGAATATCTGCAGAATGAATATTCTCTCACTGATGAATATTTCTCTAAAATGGGCTTAAAAGTTCGTTTTTTCATGCCTCCGAATAGTGTGGCACCGATGGCTTTTTATCATTCTGGAGATCTGCTTGCCGATTATACTGATCTTGGATTAATCAGCTCAATCAGCACAATGGAGACTTTCCAGAAGATTTATCGTCCTGAAATTTACAATGCAAATTCAGTGGCTGGAAAAATCTATAAGCCTAGTCTTAAACACGAAGATTATTCACTGACTCGCGTGGTTTATGACCGCGAAGAGCGCAGCCGACTGGCTGTTGAGCAGGGTAAATATGCAGAAGAGCATTTCATTAAGCCTTACAAAAGTCTCTTGGAACAATGGTCTGCTAATTTTACCCTTTAATTGATTACAACGCATTAAAATTATATTATTATGAAAAAATTATTACTACCCACCTCTATTGTTGGAAGTTTACCCAAACCAGCCTGGCTTGCACCACCCGAAAAACTTTGGTCACCATGGAAATTAGAAGGAGATCAGTTACTTGAAGGGAAACAGGATGCTCTGCGCATTTCTCTGCAGGAACAGCAATTGGCAGATCTAGATATCATTTGTGACGGCGAACAAACACGCCAGCATTTTGTAACGACTTTTATCGAGCATTTAAGCGGTGTAGATTTTGAAAACCGTAAAACCGTAAAAATCCGTAACCGTTATGATGCGAGTGTTCCAGTGGTTGTAGGTGAGGTTGCACGCCAAAAAGCAGTTTTTGTTGAAGATGCTAAATTTTTACGCAAACAGACTAATAAACCTATAAAATGGGCATTGCCAGGCCCGCTGACAATGGTAGATACCTTGTACGACGACCATTATAAAAGCCGGGAAAAATTGGCGTGGGAATTTGCGAAAGCACTCAATCAAGAAGCAAGAGAACTTCAAGACGCAGGGGTAGATATTATCCAGTTTGATGAACCTGCATTTAATGTGTTCTTTGATGAAGTGAACGATTGGGGAATGGCGGCATTAGAAAGAGCCATTGAAGGCTTACATTGTCAAACTGCTGTTCATATTTGTTATGGTTATGGAATACAGGCAAATACCGATTGGAAAAAGACATTAGGTTCTGAGTGGCGACAATACGAAGAAATTTTCCCGAAAATTCAAAAATCTAAAATTGATGTGGTGTCTTTAGAATGTCACAATTCCAATGTGCCTTTAGATTTAATGGAATTGGTTCGCGGTAAAAAAGTAATGGTCGGTGCCATTGATGTGGCAACCAACACTATCGAAACGCCAGAAGAAGTAGCTGATACCCTGCGTAAAGCTCTTGAGTTTGTAGATGCCGAAAATCTTTACCCTTCTACAAACTGCGGTATGGCTCCGTTATCTCGAAACGTAGCTAGAGGCAAATTAAGTGCTTTAAGTGCAGGAGCAGAAATTATACGCAAAGAACTTGGGATTAGTCTCGATATTAATAATGGAGTCCATACTTCTATGGAGGAATAATATTTAATACACATTGAAAAAATTATTACAAGTATTAAAAAAAGCAGGTTTCGACGGTTTCCTGTTAATGATAGCCACCATGATTCTGATGGCTTATTTTTTACCAAAGCCAGGCATGGTTAAAGAACCTGTTTCGCTGGAGGAGATTGCCAATGCTGGGGTTTCCTTGATTTTCTTGTTTTATGGCATGCGACTGAGTGTTGAGAAACTAAAAGCCGGACTTTCCAACTGGAAAATGCACATTGTCGTCCAGTTGACCACCTTTTTATTTTTTCCGCTCATTGTTTTGGCATTTCGCCCGTTGTTTGTCAATAACGGGTTCGAGCTGCTGTGGTTGGGTGTATTTTTTCTGGCGGCTTTACCGTCAACAGTATCCTCTTCTGTGGTTATGGTCTCTATTGCTAAGGGAAACATTCCCGCAGCGATTTTCAATGCAAGCATTTCTAGTTTGATCGGAGTATTGGTTACGCCGCTCTGGGTTGGGCTGTTTATAGCTTCTGCGACAGACGATTTTGATGTTACTCAAATCGTCATAAAGTTGATTCTTCAAGTCTTGCTGCCTGTCATGATTGGCATAAGCTTAAATTCCCGTTTTGGCGCCATTGCCGAAAAATACAAGAAGCAGCTCAAATATTTCGACCAGGCAGTTATTCTAACCATTATTTACACTTCGTTTTGCAAGTCATTCTCCGAACATCTTTTTGAAGGTTTCACCGCTCTGGAACTTGCTGGACTTGCTGTAGGGATGATGGCGTTGTTTTTTGTCGTATTCTTTTGTGTAGGACTACTCAGCCGCCTGCTTGGTTTTTCAGATGAAGATCGTATTACGGTCTTATTCTGCGGGTCTAAAAAGTCATTGGTACATGGCACCGTTATGTCAAAAGTACTTTTTCAGCACAGTACTATCACCGGGATCGTATTGCTGCCGCTCATGCTTTACCATGCATTGCAATTGATTGCCGCCAGTATTATCGCTCAGGGTATGGCTCGGCGAAAAGAAGTGTAATTTTTGTTATATCAAATAAGTGCAGGTTATTATTTTTTTAATTGGTGTAAAATAAGATTTTTGTGTTGTTTCTAGTTGTATTTAAAGAATTTTATTCTAATTTAGAAATAAATTAAACCTAATTTAAAGTAAAATTCTATGGAGCAGATAGATGATATTGATCTTCAGTTATTAAATATACTTCACGATAATTCTAAATATACAGTAAAAGAACTGGCGAAGATGGTAAATCTTTCCCCATCGCCCGTTTTTGAGCGCATTAAAAGATTAGAGAACAATGGTTATATTAAGAAATACATAGCGCTTCTTGATGCAGAAAAATTAAACAGGGGATTCATTGTTTTTTGTAATATCAAACTAAAACAGCACGATCGTAATATTGGGAATCAGTTTGTCAGTGATATTATGAAAATAGAAGAAGTTGTAGAATGTTATAATATCTCAGGCGATTACGATTTTTTAATGAAAGTTTCTGCCAAAGATATGAAGCATTATCAGGATTTTGTGTTTAATAAATTGGGATCAGTTGAAAGCATAGGAAGTACCCAAAGTACCTTTGTTATGTCGGAGATAAAAAATATGTATGGATAGCTCCGCGATGTTTTAAAATTATTTTGGAATTGCTATCATTTAGCATCAAAAAAATAAGATAAACCAAAGGAGAAAAAATATCAACCAAATTGTCAACCAAAAAAAAACAAAAAGCCTGTAAACAATTTGTTTACAGGCTTTTTTGTGGAGTCGCCGGGAATCGAACCCGGGTCCAAACAAGCAACTAAAGAGCTTTCTACACGCTTATTTCCTGATTGGATTTTCGATGTTGAGCTAGGCCAGAAACAACCACCCAACACTTATCTTCTTAAATTTCGAAATCCACCCGAAGCTCATGGAAATCTAGGTTTATTTTTACGGTTCCCCTGAACGGAACGCCACAAACCAAGGCTTTCCAGGAGAATCCAGCTTCTCTACCTTGTAGAGACGTGGCGTAATCTTACTATGATTCGGATTATGCAGCTAAAGCGTAATTATTTTCGCCGTGTAAAAGTTCGAGATCTTATATTTACGAGCAAGGTCTCAATGCTCGACGTGCTTACTGTTCAATTCGACTTGCTGTCAAAACCAGTCGACCCCAAAAAATAAGTCTGCAAATTTAGAGTATTTGAAATTACTTTCTGCTAAAATTTTCAAAAAAATATAAGTCCAAAGTCCAAAGTCGGAAAGTCTAAAGCCGGAAATCGAAACTTGAAAGTTATAAAGTTTTTAAAATCAAAAGCTTACTTTCTTTTGCTCCTTTTTATTGTACCTCAATTAGTATATTAAAAGACAAAGTCAAAATAGACAACAACTTTAAGACTTTGGACTTTCGACTTTGGGCTTTATGACTTTACAACTATTTTTACTCTTCGTCTTTAAAATTAAAAGGATAATCTCCAAAAATCGGAGCTAGTTTACGAACTGCATAAGTGTTTCTAGTCATCTTATTAGACAGGGCAATAATCGTTACGCCTTCTTTCATCAAAGTAATATAAGATGAGGTATTTCCGTGCCACCATCCATTATGAAAATAAAAGTTTTGTCCCGTTTCCCAATTAATCATTCTAATGCCAAGACCATAATTCTTAGTTCCTTTACGCTCATTGCTATAGCCAGTGTAAACTTGTTTTAGTAATTCAGGTTTTAAGAAATCTGGCGATTGTCTTGCGCGATCAAATTTTAAAAGATCTCGTGCAGTCGAGAAGATATTTTTATCTCCGTAAACATTATCTAAATAATCAAAGCCAATTTCTACACCGTTGCCTTTATAAGAAGGAACAATTTTTTTTCTGTCTTTATCATCATCAAAAACATAAGTATGAGTCATTCCCAAAGGCTTAAAAATCATTTCAGACATGGCTTCTTTATAACTTAAGCCCGTAATTTTTTCTATAATAAGAGCCAGCATGGCATAATTCGTATTGCAATAACTAAAACGTGTTCCAGTTTTAGCTTCCAAACCAATATCTTTTGTAGCCAGAATATCTAAAATGTCTTTATTGGTTAATTGATTATGTCTGTCCCAAATCGATTTGTCGCGGTCTGTGAAATAAGCGTAATTACGCATTCCTGTGCGGTGATCCAATAACATTCTTATGGTACATTCTTCGTATGGGAAAGTTTTTAAAATAGTATTTACTTTTTGGTCCAAATCGATTTTACCTGCGTTAACCAATTTTAAAACCGCTGTGGCAGTTAGCACTTTGCTCACAGAAGCAATTTGTACAGGTGTTTCAGGAGTTATCTCCGTTCCTTCATTTTTATTGGCATAACCATTATATCTTTCAAATAAAATTTGTCCATTTTTGGCCACTAAGAAACTTCCATTCATGGTATTATTTGGCCAATTTTTGTTGTAAAAGTGATTTATTCTGCCGACAACTGAGTTTTTATAAGCCTGTGAAACTTTCGGTTCAGCTCCTAACGGCTTCATTTTAGGTAAGGTATCTTCGACTGTCTGAGTTGTATCTGTGGCTGCTGTTTTGTTTTGGCCACATGAACTTAAAACCAGTATTGAAAAAAGTATTTGTGGTATCTTTGTTTTTTTAAGGAAAATCATTTGCATCGTTCTTTAAAAACAAATATATCGAATTCAATTTTGTTGTATTCTTGGTTCTGGAGCTCTATTTTGTGTTTTTTAACATTTTTTTAAGAAAACTAAATTTTACTCGGTTGTTTTTCAGCTTTTAACGGTTTTGGAACATTTTAAATAGAATTTTTGAAACAAAATTTTAACTAAATTTGTTATATTTGAAACAAATATGTTTTAAAAAGTTATATTATTAAATACTAAAAAACCAATCTAATGAAATTTGGAATCATAAAAGAGAGAAAAAACCCGCCTGACAGAAGAGTTGTTTTTTCTCCAAATGAATTGACAAGATTAAAGCAACTTTATCATGATGCCTCTGTAAAAGTCGAAAGTTCAGATATCAGAATTTTTTCTGATGATGACTATAAAAATATGGGAATTACCGTTACTGATGATGTTTCTGACTGCGATGTTTTATTTGGTGTGAAAGAAGTTCCTGTAGAAAGCTTGATTCCAAACAAAGCGTATTTCTTTTTTTCTCATACAATTAAAAAACAGCCTCATAATAGAAAATTACTTCAGGCGATTTTAGAAAAAAATATCGATTTATACGATCATGAAACGATTGTAAACGAATACGATCATCGTTTAATTGGTTTTGGAAAATATGCTGGAATGGTTGGTGTTTATAACGGAATCCGCGCATTCGGAATTAAATTCGAATTGTTCAAACTTCCAAAAGCAGAAACTCTTTCAGGAAAAGAAGATTTGATAAAACACTTAAAGCGTATCACAATGCCAGCTCTGAAATTTGTAGTTACTGGAACTGGAAAGGTTGGGAGCGGAGCCAAAGAAATTTTGGATGCTATAAAAGTGAAGGAAATTACAATTGATAATTATTTGACTAAAAAATATGCTCAAGCGGTTTATGTGCAATTGGATGTTTTGGAATACAACAAAAGGAAAGACGGGCAGGTTTTGGATTTTGTAGATTTTGTTAAGCATCCAGAAGAGTATGAATCTGATTTTGAACGATTCACGAAAGTATCTGACATTTATTTTGCTGGACATTTTTATGCCAGTAATGCACCGATGATTTTAACCAAAGAAATGCTGAACGCAAGCGACTGCAAATTGAAAGTGGTAGCTGATATTTCTTGTGATGTTAACGGTCCGATTGCTTGTACAATACGTTCGTCAACCATTGAAGATCCCTTATATGGGTATTTTCCGTTAGAAGATCGTGAAGTTGATCTTTTTCATCCAGCTGCAGTTGCAGTAATGGCAGTAGATAATCTGCCGTGTGAAATTCCAAAAGATGCCAGCGAAGGTTTTGGAGAACAATTTATGGAACACGTAATTCCAGCTTTCTTCAACGGTGATAAAGACGGAATCTTAAAACGCGCCAAAATCACTGAAAATGGAAAACTAACAGAAAGATTCAGTTATTTACAGGATTATGTAGACGGTAAATAAGTTATGAATTATGAATTAGAGTTAGCCGATTTTGTCTATAAAAAAGGAGAAACATAAATGTTTCTCCTTTTATTATTTACGTTAGAGTAATAACTCATAATTCATAACTCAAACCATATCTTCAGGTTTTACCCAAGCATCAAAATCTTCTGGAGTTACATAACCAAGTCGAACCGCTTCTTCTTTTAAAGTTGTTCCGTTTTTGTGAGCGGTTTGAGCAATTTCTGCCGCTTTATAGTATCCGATTTTGGTGTTTAAAGCAGTTACTAGCATAAGCGAATTATCAACTAATTCTTTGATGCGTTTATGATTTGGTTCGATTCCCTGTGCGCAATGTTCGTCAAAAGAAACACAGGCATCACCTAATAATTGTGCCGATTGTAAAAAATTGGCCGCCATTACAGGTTTGAAAACATTCAGTTCATAGTGCCCTTGCATACCGCCAACAGCAATTGCCATATCATTTCCAATAACTTGAGCGCAAACCATGGTTAAAGCTTCACATTGCGTTGGGTTTACTTTTCCAGGCATAATAGAAGAACCTGGTTCATTTTCAGGAATATGAATTTCGCCAATTCCAGAACGAGGACCTGAAGCCAGCATTCTAACATCGTTGGCAATTTTATTTAAAGAGACAGCCAATTGTTTTAAAGCTCCGTGTGTTTCTACAATTGCATCGTGTGCTGCAAGCGCTTCAAACTTATTTTCTGCCGTTACAAAAGGATGGTTGGTAAATTTTGCGATATATTCTGCGACTTTTACATCATATCCTTTTGGAGTGTTTAATCCTGTTCCAACAGCTGTTCCTCCAAGAGCGATTTCAGATAAATGGGATAAAGTATTTTTTAAGGCTTTTAATCCGAAGGCTAGTTGTGCTGCGTAACCTGAAATTTCCTGACCAAGAGTTAATGGTGTCGCATCCATTAAGTGCGTACGGCCGATTTTGACAACATCTTTAAATTCTGCAGCTTTTTTGGCTAGGGTAGCATGAAGTTTTTCGATACCAGGAATCGTAGTTTCTACGACCATTTTGTAAGCGGCAATATGCATTCCAGTTGGGAAAGTATCATTTGACGATTGGGATTTGTTTACATCGTCGTTGGCTTTTATAAATTGTTCGCCTTCGCCAATTTCAAAACCTTTAAGGACTTGAGCGCGGTTGGCAATTACTTCGTTTACGTTCATATTGCTTTGCGTTCCAGAACCCGTCTGCCAGATTACAAGAGGGAATTGGTCATCTAGTTTTCCCTCAAGAATTTCGTCGCAAACTGCTGCGATTGCATCTCTTTTTTCGATTGGCAAAACGCCTAAATCGTAATTGGCATAAGCAGCGGCTTTTTTTAAGTAAGCAAAACCTTCTATGATTTCTTTTGGCATGGATGCCGCCGGCCCAATTTTGAAATTATTTCTAGATCGTTCTGTTTGTGCACCCCAATATTTATCGGCTGGGACTTGAACTTCGCCCATGGTGTCTTTTTCTATTCTGTATTTCATTATGTTGTATGTAAAAATGTTATTTGTAAAATGTGAAATTTTTTGATGAAATTCATCTGAGCTCTTTTAGAGAAAGGGATTGTATGATCTAAAAAAGCTTATTTAAAATGAGTATAAATATACGGATAAATGTTATTTAACGAAAATTGATTTAGATTTTATTGCTGAGAAAAAATATATACCCTACATTTGTGGTAACATTCAAAAATTCCGGAAAACATGTTTGAATTTTCACAGTACTTAGGTTTTTTACTTTTCTTAACCATACTAACTATAGGGTTTTGGTTAATGTTTTTCTTGGTAGGTTTCTTATCTTATTGGGTAACAGGAGCTAGCTGGGAAATGATTAAAGAAAAAAGAGCCAGAAAAAGACAAGAAGAACAATCTATTTAATTTTAGATTGATGTCATAAAAAAAGAACCCAAAAGGTTCTTTTTTTTGTGCCAAAAAAAGGAAATTCCAATCCCGAAGCCTCGGGACAAATTCCAAATTCCAATTCGATAAGCTTATTTAAACCCGATAGGTTTTTAAAACCTGTCGGGTTCCTTATAAATAGAAAATTCCAAATCCCAATGATAAAAATTGGAATTTGGAATTTTTTTATTGGAATTTTTTATCCAGATTGGAATTTAAAAGATTTTATCCAGGAAAATCTCCGCCACCGTCTCCACCGCCATCATTTCTTGGCTGTGCATTTTTATCTCTTTCACCTTTTGGTTTATTGAAACGGTATGTGAATGATAAATTGAACTGACGTTTACGGAATTGGAATTCGCTATATGAACTTACATCATCTAAATACGTGTACGATCTCATTTTTCTTGAATTGAATACGTCGCTAATGTTGAAAGCAATAGTTCCTTTGTCTTTCATGACATCTTTGCTGAAAGCAGTATTCATTCCGAATTGGCCTAAGTTTTTACCTTGAGCTGTTTTTTGTTCTCCGTTGTACATTGCTGTCAACTGCCAGTCAATTTTGTACGGAAGTGTAACTTTAGAGTTTACTCTTGCAAACCAAGAATTAGCCTGATTGTCTAAATCTTGAACAATCTCTTTTCCTTGCGTATCTGTATAACTATGTTCCCCTGTAGTTTTTACATTGAAGAAGTTAAAGTTACTGTTTAATTTCCACCATTTGAATGGAGTGTAATTGAACGTAAATTCGAAACCAAATTTTTGCTCTTTTCCTAAGTTAATAGGTTGGCTTTTGATTACAGGCACTCCATTAACTTCGTCTCCAGTAGGAGATCGTACAAAACTGAAAACATCTTTTGTGTCTTCAAAATATGCCGATGTATTGAAGGTTACTTTATCCCATTTTTTGATGTAGCCAATATCATATTTGTCTGTCAAAGAAGGATCTAAGTCTGGATTTCCTTGAAAGATGTTAACATTACTTGCATAGTTTACCGCAGGGTTCATGAAACGTCCTCTTGGTCTTGACAAACGTTTGCTATAGCTTGCAGAGAAATTACTTTGATCTGAGATTTCGTAACTAATAAAAGCACTTGGAAATAAGTTGTTGTATTTTTTAGTATTGAAATCGCTATTGTCTAGCAAATTAACATGGATGTCCGTGTCTTCCCATCTTAAACCAAATAAATAAGAGAATTTATTTACTTTGAAACCATACTGTGTGTAAAGTGCATTGATGTTTTCTTTGTATTCTAAAGTATTTGATAAATTAGGATCTTTTGCTCCTCCATTTTCAGTTACATAATATTCGTTGTTTAGATCTCCAAAACTTCCTTTATATCCTGCTTCAAACTGGCTTCCTTTTCCTAGCGGAAGAACATAATCTGCCTGAAATAATACTTGTTTTTGGATCTGATCGTTTAGCGTATTATTGAAATTCGGTGAGGCTGTAATAGTGCTGTAGCTATCATCTGTATTTCTTGAAATAGAAAGGTCTGCGGTAAGTTTGTGTCCCTTATCGTTGAAATTCTTAATCAAATTAGAAGTGTACTCAAAGTTTTCGCTTCCAGTATCTGCGTTGTTTAAACGATACGTTGTTCCAGTAAAATTGCGATTAGCATCGTAATTATAATAATTGATCAGATCTCTATCGTCACCCGTATTTTTTTGGTAGTTGATAGCATTTGTCCAGAATGTAGATGGCGTTATGGTCCATTCAACTCCAGCTCTTGCATTGAATCCGTTTCTGATACGTTTTGTATCGCGGTCTTCGTCTAAGAAACTTTTTGTTGTACCGTCTGGATTTAAATATTCAGAATTGGTCTGGCCAGCTCCTTCTGTAGTTCTGTAGTTGTAACCAGCAGTTGTAAAATAGTTTAACTTTTCAGTTTTGTAGTTTAAGTTAGCACTTAATCCATACGTTTCTGGTAAACCTGTTGAAGCAATAAAAGTTCCGTTGAAACCTTGATTTTTTCCTTTTTTAAGAACAATATTGATAATTCCAGAACCACCCTCAGCATCATAACGCGCTGATGGGTTTGTAATTACTTCTACTTTGTCAATTGCGTCCGCTGGAAGCTGTCTTAAAGCTTCTGCAATATTTATAGCTTGCGAAGGTCTTCCGTCAATTAAAATACGAATGTTGTCGCTTCCTCTTAAACTTACATTTCCTTCTGTATCAACAGAAACAGAAGGGACGTTGTCTAAAACATCGCTAACACTTCCGCCTTTTACAATCATATCCTGACCAACGTTGTAAACTTTTTTGTCCAGTTTGATTTCTACAGTCGATTTTTCAGCGCGAACTACAACTTCGTTTAGTTGTGCAGCATCTTCAGATAGGTTTACTACACCTAAATTGGTATCGCCTTGAATGCTTTTCTGTTTAATTTCAGTCGATTTGAATGAAATGAACTCTACTTTTATATCGTAAGTTCCGGGTGCAACCGCAACTTCAAATTCTCCTTTCGGATTCGTAATACCTCCAGCAACAACTTTTGTATCATTTGGAGCAGTAAGTGAAATTGTAGCATACTCTAATGGTTGTTTGCTTACTTTCTCGAAAACTTTTCCGGTGACTTTTACTTTGGGTCTGCCTCCGGGACCTTGTTGAGAGTAATTGTAGAAACTTGTAAACATGAATACAAGCAATACAGCAAATTTGATTTTTTTCATTTTCTGGTTTTCTTTTTCTCTTTAGACGCCAAATGTAGTTTTTGGTTTAAAGAGAAGAATCACAAAAAAATGTTAATAGGGTATTTTAGAATCAATCTAAAAAAGAAGCAACGAGTTCTGGGTCTCGGCCAATTATAGCTTTTCCGTCTTTTACAACAATTGGACGCTCTATTAAAATTGGGTTTTCTACCATGGCATTTATAATCTCGTCATCGCTCAAGGTTTTTCCTTTAAAATTTTCGATCCAGATTTTTTCCTTTGTTCTAATGAGTTGGATTGGCTCTAAATTTAGTTGACCTAATAATATTTTTAATTGGTCAAAAGATGGAGTTTCAGTTAAGTAAGGTATGATTTCAAAATCCTGATTCGATTTTTCAATAAAAGCTAGACAATTTCTCGATTTTCCGCATCTTGGATTGTGGTAAATTTGTATCATTTTGTTATATTTAAACGTTTAATATTCGTAAAATAAAAAGGCGGTATTTTAGTGCTATCAAAAGTAAGATTAACTTATCGAATTTGAATTCTCATTTTTTAAAATTTTAAATTTATGTTTTTAGAACAAGGAATTAAGCCCGAGAATAAATTTTGGAAATATCTGTTAGGATCAGTTTTTATTATTTCGGCATCTTTTATAGGGCAAATTCCAATTACAGCAGCTGTATTTTATAAAACATTCACAGAGCATGTTGCTTTCCCAACTACAAATGAAGAAATAATGAAAATGTTTGAGTCTAATACAACTCTTTTTCTGATAATGATTTCTTTCATTTTTGCTTTTGCAGGAATTTATTTTGTGGTTAAATATATTCATCGTCAAACTCTATTGTCGGTGACAACTTCAAGATCTAAAATGGATTGGAAAAGAATCTTGTTTTCTTTCTTTTTATGGTCATTTTTCTCCTTGCTCAGTTTTTTGTTCGTATATTTAAGATCACCTGAGCAATTCGTATTGCAGTTTAAATTAGTTCCTTTTTTGACATTAGCAGTTTTAGGATGCATTTTAATTCCGATTCAGACTTCAACTGAAGAATATGTTTTTAGAGGTTATTTAATGCAGGGATTTGCCAATTTAGTTCAGAATAGATGGTTTCCGCTCTTAATGACTTCTGTCATATTTGGCTCGATGCATTGGACCAATCCTGAAGTTGAAAAAATGGGAGGTGTTATCATGATTTATTATATAGGAACGGGATTGTTTTTGGGTGTAATAACGCTGATGGATGAAGGGATGGAATTGGCACTCGGATTTCATGCTGCAAACAATCTTGTTGGAGCATTATTGGTTACTTCAGATTGGACCGTTTTTCAAACCAATTCTATATTTAAAGATCTTTCAGAACCTTCAGCAGGAATTGATGTAATTCTGCCAGTGGTTATTATTTATCCTATTCTGCTCTTTATTTTTAGTAAAAAATATGGCTGGACAAATTGGAAAGAAAAGCTAACAGGAAAAATTAGTAATGTCGAATTAAATGCTTAAGATTATGCAAAACTTAACTCAAAATAACGTTCACAATTATTTCAAATTAAATGGATATCATCTAAATGCAAAAGACTTGTGCCGTGTCGCTTATAGTTATATTAAAGAAGGAGATGCATATGAACAATCTATTGGAGAGTTCTTTTTAGACTGGTTTGATAAAAAAGATTATATCGAAATGACGACCTCTGGAACAACAGGACTTCCAAAACTGGTTAGATTAAAAAAACAAGCCATGATTCAATCTGCTTTGGCAACAGGTGATTTTTTTGGTTTGGAGCCAGGAAATAAAGCTTTATTATGTTTGCCAACGCAATTTATAGCAGGGAAGATGATGCTGGTGAGAAGTTTAATTTTAGGATTGGAATTAGATGTGGTTTCGCCAAGTCTGCATCCATTACAATTCAATACGACGACTTACGATTTTGTGGCAATGGTGCCGCTTCAGGTTCAAAACTCTATAGGCGGACTTTCTAAAGTACACAAATTAATTATTGGCGGAGCTAAATTAGATTCGGCTCTTGAGGAAAAGCTTTTGCCTTTAAAAACAGAAATCTACGAAACTTATGGAATGACCGAAACAATTACGCATATTGCGGCGAAACGTTTGGGGGATTCTGTTTTTTCGATTCTTCCAAATGTCAAAATCTCTCAGGACGATCGTCAATGCTTGGTGATTCATGTAGCTACAATTTCTGATGAGCCAATTGTCACAAATGATTTGGTAGAGTTGGTGAATGAACAGCAGTTTAAGTTTTTAGGTCGAATTGATAATGTAATCAATAGTGGAGGGGTAAAGCTGATTCCAGAACAGATTGAAGCTAAACTGACAGGAAAAATTGCTAATAGATTTTTTGTGACAGGACTTCCAGATACTACTTTAGGAGAAAAACTAGTTTTGGTTATAGAAGGAGAAAAACAAGAATTTGAACCTGATTTCTTTGATGTTTTAGGGAAATACGAGAAGCCAAAAGAAATAGTCTTCGTTTCAAAATTCAAAGAAAATGAAAACGGAAAATTACTTCGTAAACCAACTTTGCAAGAGTAAAATTTCAATCTTTTAAATTCCAAACTTGAGTTTAGAACTTTGTCAAAGTTTTAAACTTTGACAAAGTTGTAAAATAAAAAAATCCCAAATTTCAATAACTCAGATTGAAATTTGGGATTTTAAATATTAAGCAATTCCAAGGTTGGAATTTGGAATTTGATATTGGAATTTTTACTTTTTTCTTTCCATTAGCGCCATATAGAATCCATCAAAACCAGATTCTGAAGCTAACATTTTACGATCTTCAATAAAAGTAAATTGTTGCCCGATTTCTGTTTTTAAGAACTTTTCTACTTGTTCTTGGTTTTCTGATGGAAGAACAGAACAAGTGGCGTAAACTAATTTCCCTCCTGGTTTTACAATTTTAGAATAGCTTTCTAAAACTTCGCTCTGAACTTTACGAATGTTGTCGATAAATTCAGGTTGTAATTTCCATTTAGAATCTGGATTTCTTTTTAAAACTCCTAATCCGCTACAAGGTGCATCAATTAAAACACGATCGGCTTTTTCGTGTAATTTTTTAATCACTTTTGTGCTGTCGATGATGCGATATTCAATATTAAAAGCACCATTTCTTTTAGCTCTTAATTTCAATTGTTTCAATTTACTTTCGTACAAGTCCATTGCAATCAATTGTCCTTTATTTTGCATTAGAGAAGCCATGTGTAATGTTTTTCCGCCCGCACCTGCGCAAGTGTCTACTACGCGCATTCCTGGTTTTACATCTAAAAAGGCTGCAACTAACTGAGAGTTGGCATCTTGAACTTCAAAAAGTCCTTGTTTAAAAGCGTCTGTCAAAAATACGTTTGCTCTTTCTTTTAAAACAAGAGCATCTGGCTGATCTTTTAAATATTCAGTTTCAATATTTAAATCCATTAAAGTATTTCTAAGACTTTCTTTTGTACCTTTTAAAGTATTAGTTCTCAAGATAACTTTTGCCGGCTGATTTTGCGCTGCAATTTCTTTGGCCCAAACTTTCTCACCAAGTTCTTTTACGCCCAATTCATCCATCCAATCTGGAATAGATTCTTTTATGGCTCTAGTTTTAGATAATTCATCAAAACGACCTTTGATTTTTCTTTCAGGAGTTCCTTCCAGTTGTCTCCAATCTGGAATTGGATAACCGCGTAAAACTGCCCAAACCGCAAACATTCTCCATAGATTATCTCTGTCGTAAGGTTCTTTTACTTCGGCAATTTCTGCATATAATCTTTTCCAGCGAACAATTTCGTATATCGTTTCAGCAACAAACTTTCTGTCAGAACTTCCCCAACGTTTGTCTTTTTTTAATGCTCTGGCTACCACTTTATCAGCATATTCTCCTTCGTTGAAAATGGCATTCAAAGAGTCAATGGTAGTATAAACTAAATTTCTGTGTAATCTCATTTCTATAATTTGAGTTGCAAAGGTACTATTAATTGATTGAAAGTTAAATTTTTAATACTGAATCTTAATCTAACTCGTATTAAAAGAAAAAAACACTCCAAATTAGAGTGTTTTTTTGAATTATTTAAAAGCCTATTATTTTGTAATACGCGTTAATCCAATATTTTCTGGAGCGTGAAGCACCATCGGGAATTTTTCTATTTTAACAGAACTGCTGTCTAGACCAAAAGCTCTTTCCTCAGACAAACTCAGTTTTTTTATGAAGAAATAAGAGTTCATGATAATATTTTCATGCCATCTTAAATCGTTGTCGTTTGATAAGAATTTCTCAGACAATACAAATTTAAAGTCTCCAATAATATTGTTCTTGTTTAAAGATTCGTAACGGCTGGTAATATCTACTTCACCTCGTTTTACCATGTCTTTGATAACTTCTCTAAACATCAAATTGATTTTGGTTGGCTCTCTAAATCCTAAGTTAAAATCAATTCTATAAATATCGTCTTTCGCAATTTCTGTTACTTTATATTGCGTTTTGTAAGGTTCAGTTAAAATATTAACGTGAACAAACCAATAAATATCAGCTCTTTTTGGACGTTTTTGAAGAATCGAATAAATTACTTTTTCTTCCAATTCATCAACGCGATTTGCATTGGTCATATAAACCAAATGTGTGGCATATTTCGGAATGGATAAATCTTGGCTTAACTCTACCAGAACTTGCTTGTAATCATCAACTTTGACCACCTTAGTGTAGTTTTTGTTGATTTTCTTAGCTAGATACCAGATTGTCATCACAGAAATAAGTAAACTCGCAATAATTAATGTTACGTAACCACCTTCGGCAAATTTGGTAATATTAGCAAAAAGGAAGCTGAACTCAATCAATAAATAAATTGTAATTAACGGTACCATAAAGTACAGTTTTACACGTTTCATGATTAAGTAGTAATTCAATAATATGGTTGTCATGATCATACACAAAATAATGGCAAGACCATACGCATGCTCCATGTTTCCTGATTTCTCGAAATGTAAAACGATTCCAACACAGCCAAAAAACAATAGCCAGTTGATTGACGGAATGTACAATTGACCTTTTACTTCTGTTGGATATTTGATTTTTACTTTTGGCCAGAAGTTCAGACGCATAGCCTCGTTAATTAATGTAAACGAACCAGAGATAAGCGCTTGAGATGCAATTACAGCGGCAAGAGTTGCAACTACGATTCCGAAAGGTAAAAACCAATGTGGCATAATCAAGTAAAACGGATTTCCGTTTTCACCTCCTAATTGCTGTAACGTACTTCCTTCGTGGTGAATTAAATAAGCAGCTTGTCCAAAATAGTTTAAAACTAAAGTGGTTTTCACAAAAATCCAGCTAATTCTAATGTTTTTTCTTCCACAGTGTCCCATGTCAGAATATAAAGCCTCAGCTCCAGTTGTACATAAGAAAACAAATCCAAGAACGAAGAAACCATCAGGATGTATCGATAATAAATGATAAGCGTAATAAGGATTAATCGCTTTAATTACTTCAGGATAATTCAATACCTGAATTGCTCCTAGTGTACCCAACATAGCGAACCAGATTAACATCATTGGAGCAAAGAATTTTCCAACCAATTTAGTTCCAAACTGCTGAATAGTAAATAAAACGAATAAAATGGTAATTACGATGTATACGATAGTTTGTGTCTGCATCGTTGGGTAAAATGCCCTAATTCCTTCTACAGCAGAAGAAATCGAAATAGGCGGGGTTATAATTCCGTCAGCGAGTAGGGCACTACCACCAATAATCGCGGGTACTATAAGCCATTGAATTTTAGTTTTCTTGACCAATGCATATAAGGCAAAAATCCCTCCTTCACCGTGGTTGTCTGCACTTAAAGTAATAAGTACATATTTAATTGTAGTTTGTAATGTAAGTGTCCAAAACACACACGAAATGCCTCCTAAAACAATATCAGCATTTATCGTATGATCACCCAAAATAGCCTTCATTACGTACAGTGGAGAAGTACCGATATCTCCATAAATAATCCCTAAAGTAATCAATAAACCCCCTATAGACAACTTACTATGTAAGTTTTTATGCGATGCGCTCATGTATAATTTTATAAAAAGACGGTTGCAAATTTACTGTTTTAAAACAAATTAGAGGCAATTAAAATTAAAAAGATAAAAAAAAGCACAATCGTAAAATTGTGCTTTCTTTTTTGAATATTATTTATTTCGAAAATTAACCTCTTCTGCCATTTCCTCTAGAACTCGAACCGTTATCTCTTTGGCTCTGTCCACCTCTAGATTCTTGGTTTCCTCTAGAAGATTCTTGGCTCATTCGTGGAGATTCTGAACGTTGGCTTTGCTGTGGTCTAGCAGAATAGTCTCTGTTTGAATTGCTAGACTGGTTTTCAGAATAACTTCTTGAACTTCTTTCAGCTCTTGGAGCAGATGCCTCTCGGTTAGAATATCCTCTTGATGTGCTAGAAGTATTTCCGTTTCCGTAATCTACTCTTGGAGTATTCTGTACTCTAGCTGCATTTTCATTTCTTTGAGAATTATAACCATTATTTGAATAACCACCACGATTTGTGCTTCTTTCTGTGCTTACACTTTCAGTACTTCTGCCTGTAGAGTTATAACCTCTAGTGGTATTGTTGCTTCTGTCTACAGATGATCTGTTTGTTGCATTTCTGTTTTCAGCATATGTTCTGTTAGAAATACCATTATCAGATGTTGTTCTTCCTGTATAATTTCTATTGGTGTTATACGTATTTCGGCTAGTTTCTCTGTTTGCTACACGTCTTTGTTCTAATTCATATCTGTTAGATGTGTTTGCGTGCCTTTCAGCAAAACTGTAGTTAGGACGCATTCTTTCGTAACCGTAACTACGTCTTGTTTCATAAATAGCAGGGGCTCTGTAGCTTCTTCTCACATTTACATAGTTATATGTATTGTGTACGTTGATGCAAACATTGATATTATTTCTATATCTGTAAACAGGGTAAGGTCTCCAAGCAGTATAGTAAGTTGGATAATAACCCCAATACCAAGTTGAATAATACGGTCTGTAATTTGTTACCCAAAATGAAGTGTAAATAACAGGTGCCACACTATAAACAGGCTCATAAATGTAATTTGCTCCGTATAAGTAAGCGTTTCCAACAATTTGAACGCTCACTTTATTGTAATTGTCTCTTTCTACATCTATTGTAGCAACGTCTTGGTAAACATCACGGTCCAAAACTGCTTGTATTATTACAACGTGAGTTCTGTTTTCAACACTTTCGATTACACGAAGATAGTCTACTTCGTCATCTCCGTTAAGGTCAAGATTTGATATTTGATATTTAGGGTCATTTAAACGTCTTTCAAAATCTTGAAGATTGGCTGATTCTCCAAACATCGAAGCAACAGCTCTTAAATCTAAGTTATCGCTTATATCTGAGTTTTTTGCATAAACAGTAGTTTGACTTTGCGCAGCGCAAGAACCAAAAACTAGGGCTGATATTGCTATTAAAAGTAAATTCGCTTTCATGGCTAATTTGTATTAAATTATTTTGTGTTATGAGATATCCAATTACTGTGCCACAAAATTTATTTAAAACAGGATGAATTTTATAATGCTGATTTTTAGCGTTTTAAATTTTTAGAATAGTGGTTTTGTGACTTTTTTATATAAAGTTCTGTAAATGAAACAATAAATAAGCTTAGCAAAAAAATAAGAAAATTAATTTTCCATGTGGGAATTAATTGTATTTTAGCGTTAACCAAATTTTAAGTTTCCTATGAAAAAACTCACTTTATTTTGTGTTATTTTTATTTTATTGATGTCTTTTAGATCATTTAATTATAAAACTGACGTTGCTTACAATAATGGCTTTACTTCAATGACGGTAGATACATTATTTAAAGACAGAATTAGTATTAGAGCAATTCTTATTGATAAAAATAAAGTTTGGTATGGTGCCGATAATTCTCGTTTTGGGTATTATGATTTGGATAAAAAAGAAAAATTTGAAGAACATATTTATCGCGATACATTAAAATTAGAATTTAGAAGTATAGCGCAAACTTCAAAAGATATTTTTTTATTGAGTGTGGCAAATCCTGCACTTCTTTACTCTGTTTCAAAAAAGGATCGCAAAGTTAAATTGGTTTACAAAGAAGTTAATCCAAAAGTATTTTACGATAGCATGCAGTTTTGGAACGACAAGGAAGGAATTGCAATTGGTGATCCAACAGAAGATACTTTTTCAATTATAGTTACTCGTGATGGCGGAGAGACTTGGACCAAACTGCTTTCTGATAAACTGCCGACAAATAGCACGGGAGAAGCAGCCTTTGCAGCCAGCAATACAAATATCGTTATAAAAGGTAATGATACTTGGTTGGTTTCAGGCGGAAGAAAAGCGCGTGTTTTTTATTCTCCAGATAAGGCAAAAACATGGAAAGTTGTAGAAACTCCAATTGTGCAAGGAAAACAGATGACAGGAATTTTTACTGCCGATTTTTATGATTCTAAACAAGGTTTTATTGCAGGAGGAGATTATGATCTTCCTAATAATAAAGCCAATAATAAAGCTTTTACAAAAGACGGCGGCAAGACTTGGCAATTAATTGGTCAGAATATGGGATTTGGTTATGCGTCATGTATACAATATGTTCCTGGAGGTAATGGAAGAGAAATTGTTTGTGTTGGTTCTGAAGGAATACAATATTCTCAAAATGGAGGAGAAAACTGGATGCAGCTTTCTACAGATAACAAATTTTTTACCATTCGATTTGTGAACAGAAATACTGCAATCGCAGCAGGACACAATAAGGTAGTCCGATTGAATTTTAAATAAAAAAATAAGAACCCTAAATAATAAAGTAAGTATTATTATATAGGGTTCTTATCGCTGTTGTATCGTTAAGATTTAATCCTTATTGGCTTTGTCTCGGTATTGTTGCAATAATTTTCGATTAAAGTCGTCTTCAGATTTTTTAAGTAAGAGTATTTTCTTTGCAGGAAGTACTTTTTTCAGATTGTTCATGTATTTTTCACGAAGCTGATAGATTTCTTTATCTGTACTTTCTATTTGAGATAATAACGTTACAGCTTCTTTGTCTGAAAGATTTTTAAGATTTTCATCTTTTAACTGTTTTATATAAGTCTTCATTTTTAGGTACTTCAATTCATATTGTTTATCATCATAAGCATTATAAATTGGCCAGAATTTTTCAGCTTCGGTTGAAGTTAGTTCTAATTCTGTCGTTAAAAATGACACTTTAAAAGCTTTAATCTTTTCTCGCTTTTCATCAATTTTTCCATTTTGTGCAAAAAATGAAAAACTTGTCAGAAATAGCAATAGCGGTAAAATGTTTTTTATTTTCATTGTTGAGCTAAGTTGTTGAGTTAAGTTTGATTTAATTTTGTTCTGAAATTAAGTGTTCTATGTTTGGGCTTGTAGCTAAAATATCTTCTAAAGTTTCATCTTCTAGAGTAACATCGTTACCTAATTTTTCGATATCGCTGTCATCCAGTTTTTGAATAAGATCGTATTGGCTTATATTAGAATGATAGGATAAATAATTTTCTAAAGTAGCCTCGTCAAGATCGGTTGAATTTGCTCTATAATTATTTATGGCAGGAATTAATATTGCAAAGCCCACTACTGCAGCGGCAGCCATCCAAAGTGTTTTTTTACGTTTGTAAAAAGGAATTACCTTAACTTCTTTTTCGTTTAATTGCTGCAAAACCTTTTCCGAAAAATCATCAAAATAGTTTTCTGGAGCTTTAAAGCCAGATTTTATTTTGGGTTCGTTTTCTAATTTAAATGTTTTCATAATACTTATAAGACAGTTTTAGTTACAAAAGGTTTAATTTGTTGTAACATATAATTCGATTTTTTTTACTGCGTGATGATAAGATGCTTTAAGTGCTCCAACAGATGTCCCTAAAATATCTGCAATTTCTTCATATTTTAACTCTTCAAAATATTTCATTTTGAAAACTAATTGCTGTTTCTCTGGAAGCGTTACAATTGCTTTTTGAAGTTTGATTTGAATTTCATCTCCATCAAAATAGAGATCGGCTTTTAAACCATCAATGGTTTTGTTTTGCAGATCTTCAGAAGAAATTCCACTTAATTTTGCTTTTTGCGATAGAAAAGTCAAAGCTTCATTTGTGGCAATACGATACATCCAGGAAAAAAGTTTACTTTCTCCTTTAAAGTTTTTAAGATTTTGAAAGACTTTTACAAAAGTGTTCTGTAATACATCATCAGCATCATCATGATTCAAAACAATGTTTCGAATATGAGAATACAAAGGTTTCTGATAATCAGACAAGAGTTTTTGAAACGCAGTATTTTGCGTTTCAGGGGTTAATAGTTGTTTTATAAATTCTTTCTCGTCTATCAAACTTTTTGTTTTGTAAACTTTTTTTAATAGAAGTTAGACAGAATTTAAAACAAAAGGTTTAATGCGCTTTTGAAATTATTTAAAATTCTGAATCTTCCTCTTGTGCAGGTGTTTGCGCAGGAGCTGGAGTTGGTGCAGCTGGTTTGCGTTTTACAGGTTCTGTACGAGGCTTTTCTGTAGGTTGTTCTGCTCGTGGCTCGCTTGTCATTTCGCCAGTAGTTTCTGGAGCATAGACAGGTTCTGTAGCAACAGGAACTACTTTTGGTTTTATTGGAAAATAAATTTCGGTCACCAATTTAGATGAAGCTTTTACATCCAATTTGCTTAATGTCAAAATTTCAAGATGAGACCAGCTTAAATCTGGAATAATCTTTTGATTGTTTATGTAAGCCGTTGTTTTTGCAATGGCTTCATTCCTATGGGAATAATCTCCATTAAGCGTTGTTTTTACAGCATCGAAACCATTTAATTTTCCTGCTAAAATATCGCTTCCCGAACTTGTTGAAATCTCTTTATTAATAGGCAAACAGATAGAAATCTTTGCTAAACCATTTTTAGTGTCGTAAGTATGATAAATGATAAAAGGTTTTCCTGCCGCAGACAAACCATTTGTTTCGCTAAACTGAATAAGCTTCGGAATTACAATTCTAGCATTCTTGCTTACTTTGGCAATTTCGCTAGTAAAAGTCTGCTTGATATAAGGAGTTTCAGTTTTCTTAACCACTCCATCTACTTTAACAGCATAAGTTTTAGTTTCGTAATCTAAGTTTTTGTCAATATTAGCTAAACTTTTTTCATAGATAGTTCCAATAACTCGGTCAGAACCGCCATGAAGAGCGGTGTATATTTTAAATAGAAAACTCATAGTTCCTTTTCCTTTCCAAGTAACTTTTGTTTTGCCGTTTAAAGTATCTTTTAAGGTCCAGTTTACATCGGCTTCGGTGCCATCAAACTGCATTTTTTGATCGATGCTTTCTCCATCTTTCGTTTTAAGAATAATAGAATTTCCTTTTCCGTCTGCGCCATCCCAATAAAATGTAGCGCCATTGCCACTGGTTTTATTAGCATAGGTCATTTTAATCGTAGGATCTTCAACAGACCATGATTCAAAATCTTCGTAATTTCTAAAGTCATTCAGGTAGTTATAAACCGTTGCACGAGGCGAATTGATGACTTTACTTCTTTCTACAGAAAAATCTCCTTTCTGTGTAGCAACAAAAACAGTAAGAGCAACAAAGCTTAAAAGTGCAAAAAGAAATAAATACTTTAGAATTTTCATGGTAGATTGTTTGGTTTCGGTAAAGTTATAAATTTTATTATGAGTCTTACTAATAACCCCTAATTATTAGGTTTTATTTTATCACGACCAGAATAATTTATCTTTTTAGAAAGATTTTAATTACGAACAAAAGGACGATGAAAAGCAGAAAGGCAAGGAGTACTTTGTAATTTCCTTTGTAGAAAACTTTGTGTAATTTCAAATCTTTTCGATAAGCAAATATCATAATGATTACAAAAGCGATAAAAAAACATACTCCAAATAGTAATTGTCCTTGACTAAACATAATTATAAAAATTTTTAGCAAATTTAGAGATTTGTAAACGATTTGCTGCTAAATTGCCTTTTCATTTCATTCAATAATTTTTCAGATTATTAGAAAGTGATTTAAATTAGCAAAAAAAAGAAAACTACTATATGAAAAAACAACTTGACGCCGTAACCGAATTTCACACTGCTTTTAAAATTGGCCACAGTTTAACTCCAATTGCCGATGTAGGAGCAGAGAAAAAATTACTTCGTTATAATTTAATGAAGGAGGAAAATGAGGAATATTACGAGGCGGTTCAAAATAATGATTTGGTTGAAATTGCAGATGCACTTGGAGATATGATGTACATCTTGTGCGGCACAATTATCGAGCACGGACTTCAGGATAAAATTGAAGCTGTTTTTGATGAGATCCAACGTAGTAATATGAGTAAATTAGGAGAAGATGGGAAGCCAATTTACCGCGAAGACGGAAAAGTAATGAAAGGTCCAAATTATTTTAAACCTGATTTTTCTAAATTATTGTAAAGAAGTTTTTTAACGCAAAGAACGCTAAGTTTTTTTTCTGCAGTTCTTAGAAAAAGGCAAGTTCGCAAAGCTTTACGTTATTTTTGTCATTTCGACGAAGGAGACCCGAGCGATAGCGAACAGGCGAAGCAAATCTTCGCAAGTAACGGCAACGAGAAGCTAAATTTAATAATAAAGGAAAAATGAAAAACCCGATAAAACTAAATTTATCGGGTTTCTTTTTTATATGGTTTTGGATTATTGAACTTTCACTGTCCATCCAAAAGTATCTTCAGAAAGTTTGTTTTGAAGATTTGTTAATTTTTCTTTTAAGAAAGAAGCATAAGAATTTTCGATTGGAGCCATTTCAAAATACTCATCTTTATATGAGAATCCTTTGATAACGCTGATTACAGCAGCAGTTCCTGCTCCGAAGATTTCTTTCAAAGATCCATTTTTAGCAGCTTCTACCAATTCAGAAACAATTACAGGACGAACTTCTACTTTTAATCCTTCTTTTTCAGCCATTGCAATCAAACTTTTTCTGGTCACACCATCTAAAATTCTTTCGCTTGTCGGAGCTGTTAATAAAGTATCGTTAATTCTGAAGAACACGTTCATTGTTCCAGCTTCTTCTAATTTTGTATGCGTTGCATCATCTGTCCAGATAACTTGTTGGAAACCGTCTTTGTTTGCCAAGTTAGTTGGGTAAAATTGAGCAGCGTAGTTTCCTGCAGCTTTTGCAGCACCAATACCGCCGTTTGCAGCTCTACTGAAATGTTCAGCAATGATAACTTTTACTTCACCTCCGTAATATGCTTTTGCAGGAGAAAGTAAAATCATAAATTTATATTCATCAGAAGGATTTGCAATTACGCCAGGACCTGTAGCAATCATGAAAGGACGAATGTACATACTAGCTCCGTTTCCTCTTTGAATCCAATCTTTATCTAATTTCAATAATTCATTTAAACCATCCATAAAAATAGCTTCTGGGACTTCTGGCATTGCCATCCTTACAGCAGATTTATTAAAACGTTTGAAGTTTTCATCTGGTCTAAACAACCAAACATCATTATTGTCATCCTTATAAGCTTTCATTCCTTCAAAAATCGCTTGTCCATAATGGAAGACTTTTGATGACGGATCCATTAAAATTGGAGCATAAGGCTTAATGACAGGATTTTGCCATTGCCCGTTTTTAAAATCGCATTCGAATAAATGGTCTGTAAATACAGCACCAAAACTTAAGTTGTCAAAATCTACTTCGTTTATTTTTGTAGAAGTAGCTTTAATGATTTCAATTTTGCTCGTTTGAGTTGTACTCATAGTTATGTATGTTTTTTGTGAGATATTCTTCACTCTCAGAAATCTAAAGTGATGATATCGTGTAAAATGGAATTTATCGAATGCAAAATTACGTAAAAATCTGTAAAATGCTTAGTGAAAATTCATTATTTATAGGTTTTGATTGAGATTTGTTTATCCTATAATAAACTCAAATATTTAATTGATTTTTATAAAGATTTTATGAAAAAAGTGTCGTTTTTTAAGGCTTTACGCATTTGTTTTGACTAAATTTGATTATTGAAATGGCTTGAAAATCAACAATAAGCTATTATTAAATTCTTAAAAGGTGAAAAGGGAAATAATTAAAACGCTAGATGGCTCAACTACAATTCGTTTGCCTGAATGGGACGAGTGTTATCATTCAAAACACGGTGCAATTCAGGAAGCAAAACATGTTTTTATTAAAAATGGTCTTTCATTATTTGAAAATCCAATAAGTATATTAGAAATAGGTTTTGGGACTGGTTTAAATGCTTTTATCACGTATTTGGAAGCTATTAGAAAAAATCAGAGAATAGATTATGTTGGAGTAGAGGCATATCCTGTTGATGCAGATGAAATCTTGGAGATGAATTATGCCGATGAACTCGAGGCATTGGAATTTGAGAACATTTTTGAGAAAATGCATAAAAGTGAATGGAATGAAAAAATAGAAATTTGCGACCTGTTCTCGTTAACCAAAAGAAAACAATTTTTTCACGAAATAAACGATTTTGAAATTTATGATTTGATTTACTTTGATGCCTTCGGATATAGAGTACAACCGGAGCTTTGGAGTACTGAAATTTTTCAGAAAATGTACAATAGCTTAAAACCAAACGGCGTTTTGGTTACCTATGCTGCTCGAGGAGTTGTGAAGAGAAGCATGATGGAAGTTGGATTTACGGTAGAAAAATTAACAGGACCTCCAGGAAAAAGGGAAATGTTTCGAGCTTTTAAAACGGTTCAAATGAATAATTTAGAATGATTCTATATTGATTTATTTGTTTTAAGAAAACGTATTCGTTGCTAAAGTTTTTTAAAAAATAAGTTAAAAGTAATGTTTATGTTGGTTATTTGTTTAAATTTGGTGCGAGTTTAAAAAAATAGATAACCCCCGAAAATCTTATTTTATTATGTCAAAAATGATGTTTGATTACACGAAATCAATACTTGAAAGAGTTAGTTTCGATCCGGTACTTTTCTGCAAAGAGTTAGAAAAAGCTATCAAAACACTGTTGCCTTACGAAATGGAACAATTGCAAGAGTGGTTACTGAATTTCGTTGTCGGAAAACCAGAATTAAAACAAAGTCTACAACTAATTAAAGTATAAAAAGAAAGGAGCCAATTTGGCTCCTTTTTTATTGCGCTTTCTTTTGTAATGGACTGATGATTTGAACATTCTGAAAAACAATTGCGCCTTTTACAACGCCTGCGATTGTAGATCTGAGTGCATCAATGATTTGCATCTTTAATTCGCTCTTTGGGTAAATCAAACTTACCTCTCGAGCTGGTTTTGGTTCCTTAAAGTTACGAAGCTTCAGTTTATCAGATTCTTTTAAGTCTAAGGTGTGCAAGTACGGAAGTAACGTTGTACCAAGGCCTTCGTCTGCCAATTTAATTAAAGTTTCAAAACTTCCGCTTTGAATCTGAAAATTATTTTGATCGACGTCAGAGACGCTTTTACATAAATTCAAAATGCCGTCTCTAAAACAGTGACCGTCTTGTAAAAGCAGAATTTCATTGAGGTTTAAGTCGGCTACTTCAATTTCTTCTTTCTGAAAACTAGCATGATGCTCAGGAATGTAGGCTACGAATGGTTCAAAGTACAATACAATTTCCTTGATTTTTTCGTCTTCAAGCGGCGTTGCGGCAATTGCAGCATCTAGATGCCCGTTTTTTAGTTTTGTAATGATTTCCTCTGTATTCAGCTCCTCAATTAAGAGTTTTACTTTTGGATATTTCTTAATGAAATTATTCAGAAACATAGGCAGAAGTGTAGGCATAATCGTTGGAATAATTCCTAAACGAAATTCTCCGCCAATAAAACCTTTCTGCTGTTCTACGATATCTTTTATGCGATCGGCTTCGTTTACGATGTTTTTCGCTTGACTGACAATTTTTTGTCCTATATCAGTAAGCTGAATTGGTTTTTTGCTTCTATCGAAGATTAAGATATTAAGCTCCTCTTCAATCTTTTGTATCTGCATACTTAAAGTTGGCTGTGTTACGAAGCATTTTTCAGCAGCAAGAGTGAAGTTTTTATGCTCAGCAACCGCTAACACATATTGCAATTGAGTTATAGTCATGTTGATAGTAATTTGTGATGCGAAAATAAGAAAATATAATTTTTATTTATATATATTTTAGTAAAGTTACTCTAAATTTGTAGTAAATTAGTGTAAAAAATAAGATTATGAAGACAAATATTTTAGGATTACCAGTAAAAGAATCAGAATTGTTAGTACAAGAATTGAATGTATTATTATCAAATTTTCAAGTATATTATCAAAACTTAAGAGGGATTCACTGGAATATTCGCGGAAAGCGCTTCTTTGATTTACATGTTAAGTTTGAAGAATTATATACAGATGCACAACTTAAAATAGATATGATCGCAGAAAGAGTGCTAACAATAGGAGGAACGCCTCTGCATACTTTTGAAGATTATATTCAAAATAATAAATTGACGGTTGGAAAGAATATTTCTAACGATGAAAAAGCAGTTCAACTGATTGTTCACTCCTTATCTGATTTATTAAAAATAGAAAGAGAAATATTGAACAAATCTGACGAAATTAATGATGAAGGAACCAATTCTATGATGAGCGACTTTATTGCTGAGCAGGAAAAAACAATTTGGATGATGAATGCTTGGTTAGAAGAATCGTTATAATGTATTGGTTTTTAATAAAATAGAAGCAGAATGGGATGAAAATTGCATTCTGCTTTTTTGTTTGTGTTAAATTTCTATAAAAATCTCTTTGATTTTATTTGTTTAACGCTATTTTTGCTTTGATGAAATTTATAGCCCGCATATTATTATTCATTTTTATTGCCTTCTTATCGACCCCAACAATTGTTCAGGCGTTAAAGAAAGGGAATAATACGGCTATATCTTTTAGCATTGCTGAAGAAGAAGTGCACAAAGAACTTAAAAATGTAGTTCACCCTACAATTCTTGAGCATGAAGTTTTGATTCAGGTTTATATCGAGAAAAAAACAATTATTTCTGAAAATATTGTCAAACTAGACAACATATCTCCGAGCATATTTGCTCCACCGCCAAACGTAGCATAATACTTCCGATTATTTTGATCTTTATCCGCATTTCTATTGAGATGTGGCAAATCTTTAATGAATAATTTTTTTAGTATTATATTATGACAAAAAAAATCAATCTTTTTGCTAACCTTAAATCTGATTTTGCTTCAGGTTTAGTGGTTTTCTTGGTGGCTCTTCCATTGTGTTTAGGTATTGCAATGGCTTCTGGAGCACCGTTATTTTCTGGAATTATCGCTGGTGTTGTGGGTGGTATCGTTGTAGGATATTTAAGCCAATCACATATTAGTGTATCAGGTCCAGCTGCTGGGTTAACCGCTATCATTTTAACCGCTATTACCGATTTAGGTGCGTTCGATGTATTTTTAATGTCTGTTTTTATTGCTGGACTAATTCAATTAGCATTAGGATTTTTAAAAGCGGGAAGTATATCGAATTATTTTCCAACAAACGTAATAGAGGGTATGTTAGCGGGTATCGGAATTATTATTATCTTAAAACAAATACCGCACGCTTTTGGTTATGATGCCGATTTCGAAGGAGATCAAGCTTTTATTCAAAATGATGGAAGTAATTCGTTTTCATTTTTGTTTGATGTTTTAAATCATATTCATTTAGGAGCTGTTGTGGTTTCGGCAGTTTCATTAGTAATTTTATTAGCTTGGGATAAAGTTCCTTTCTTAAAAAGAATAAAACTGGTTCCAGGAGCTCTAGTCGCTGTTATTGCTGGAGTAGTTTTAAACGAAATATTTGTATCTACAGGAAGCACTTTGGCAATTGCGAAAGAACATTTGGTTTCTTTGCCAGTTCCAAAATCTTTTGAAGACTTTAAATCAATTATAATAATGCCAGACTTCACTGCTGTTACAAATCCGCAAGTTTGGGTGGTTGCTATTACAATTGCCATTGTCGCTTCTATTGAAACTCTTTTGTGTATTGAGGCTTCTGATAGAATGGATGTGCAAAAACGTTATACTGACACCAATGTTGAGCTTAAAGCTCAGGGAATTGGAAACGTCGTTAGTTCGCTTTTAGGAGGACTTCCTATGACATCTGTTGTAGTGCGTTCGTCAGCGAATAACAACGCAGGAGCAAAATCTAAAATGTCAACCATTATTCACGGTATTCTTTTATTAATAAGTGTATTGTCTATTCCAGCAATTCTGAACAAAATTCCATTGGCAACATTGGCTACGGTTTTGATTTTGATCGGATATAAATTAGCAAAACCAGCAACCTTTATGCATTTCTGGGAAAAGGGGAAATACCAGTTTGTACCTTTCATCGCAACTTTGGTCTTTGTTGTTGCGACAGATTTGCTAAAAGGTGTTGCGTTGGGAATTATCATCAGTATCATCTTTGTTTTAAGAGGAAACTTAAAAAGAGCTTATGTATTTAAAAAAGAAGAATATGAAGATGGCGATATCATTCATATCGATTTAGCTCAGGAAGTTTCGTTTTTAAACAAAGCGGCTATCAAGCAGACTTTAAATGAAATTCCAGAAAATTCAAAGGTAATCATCAATGCTCATGATACAGAGTATATTGCACATGACGTTTTAGATTTGATTCGCGAATTTAAAGAAACCAGAGCGGTTGATGAAAACATCAAAGTGAAGCTTAAAGGATTTAAAGAAGCATACGAACTAGAAAATACGCCAGAAAATAATAATCATGTTACGATTGAACATTATTATGATGTGGCAAAAAGAGAACTAGTTAAAAGAGAAGTTGTTAGAGAAGAATAATTAAATTTAGGTGTTTTTAAGACCTAAGAAATGTCAAAATTTAGGTAACTTTACATCAAGTTCATTTTTTGAGGCTATTATAACTTAAAAATTACCACACAAAAAAATAAAGAAATGAGAAAATTTTATGAGCAGTTATTAGAAAACAATAAAAAGTGGGTTGAAACTTCATTGGCAAAAGACCCAAACTATTTTGCTGATTTGGCAAAAGGACAACAGCCACCATTATTGTGGATTGGTTGTTCTGACAGCCGTGTTCCTGCAAACGAAATTGTTGGTGCAAAACCAGGAGAAGTTTTTGTTCACCGTAACATTGCCAATATGGTGGTGCATTCTGATATGAATATGCTTAGTGTTCTAGATTATGCCGTAAATGTTTTAAAAATTAAGCATATTATTGTGTGTGGACACTACGGATGCGGTGGTGTGAAAGCTGCAATGGGACATCAATCTGTTGGAATTATCGATAACTGGTTACGTCATATTAAAGATGAATATCGTCTTCACGATAAATATTTAAACTCAATTGAAAATGAAGAAGAGCGTTTCAATGCTTTTGTTGAAATCAATACAAAAGAGCAGGTTTACAACTTAGCAAAAACATCTATTGTACAGAATGCTTGGAAAAATGGACAAGATTTAATGCTTCATGGATGGGTTTACGGATTAAATTCAGGTTTTGTAACAGACTTAAATGTAAACATTGCTTCGAATGATGAACTAGACGAAGTTTACCAATTAGATCTTTAATCGTTAAAAAATAGAAATCGCCCTTAAAAAGGGCGATTTTTTTTATTCGTTTTCGTCTAAATTCTCATTAAATGCTGATGGAAGCATTGTTGGAATAAACTTAATCAATATCGGCAACAATAAACTTCCTCCGGGAAGTAAAAATATGGTAAGCGATGGAATGGTTTTACAAATGTCTAAAAGCTGTTTTTTTACTTTTTTCTTTTCCTTCGCATCCAAATCTCTAGTGGTAGAGTAGGCAAGTAGCACCATTAATTCCTTACTTTGAACAATTTCTTTAATCAGCCTGTTTTTATTTCGTATGATTAATTTGACTACGCTATGCGTCATTTGATCGTAAAAATGCTTAACAGGATTTGAATAATTAAAGTACGGAATTTTCTTTTTATGTGTAGTGATAAAAGTATTGGTTGTGTCCATACTTTTGGTCACAAAATCATCAGGAACTCCCATTGTTGAACCTAAAGCATATAGAAAATACGATTCTTCGTTTTCCACCACGCCATCACTCCACAAAGCCATTCCGGCCATGTCAATCAGGTAATATTGTTCAAGTCTGTTTTTAAAGTAATCAAGATTCAAAGTCTCTAAGGTCTCAACCGTTACTTTTGAAAATTTTGAATAGCGTATAGAAGCTTCAAAAAGTTTAATCAAAAGATCGTCATGTTGCGATTTTACGGTTTTGGTTTTCAAAGCCAAACCAACAATTCCAAGAACTGTTTCTTCAATTCGTTTTAAATATTTTTCAGGAATTTCTCCGTGCTCCAAATATTGTCTGAAAGCTAAAACATCAATAAACAAAAGTGCATTGGTCACCAAATGCGAAAAGTTTTTACTGATGATACTGTCATTGGTTTGAACTCTCTGATCAATAATATTTTCAAGCGATAGAGAAGGAGTATCTTTCGGCAATAAAATTTTAAACAAATTAAATCCTTCTGGGTTCATTTGCTTGTAAAACTTTAAAACTTCAGAAATAAAATTTCTAGGTTCCGAGTTTCTTTTCTCTAAGCAAAAAATATGGTAGAGCGTATTAAGTAAAGCGACTTTGGAAATTTCGGTTTTAAACCAGCCTTTTATCGGAATTGGAACTTGCGAATCTATAGCAATAATATGGCCATAAATAAATCCCGTTTCTCTTACTTTATAGTAAAACAAATCCACAGTCTCAAAAGGAATAGCTTCTGAAAACTTCTGTTCACTAAAAAACTTATCGATCCAGCCTGGTGCTGATGGGTTAATCATTGACTTTATTTTGCTGATGCAAAGCTATGTCTTTTTCTTGTTTTAGAATTCATTTTAAAATGAAATAACCGCTAGATTTTGTTAAAAATAGCGGTTATTCAAATTTTTCTTATTTAATGATTCCTGCGCAAGCAACTCTTCCTCCGGCATTTCCTGTTGGCTGAGTGGTAAAATCGTCTGTTCCTGCATGTACGATTAAACCTTTTCCAAGAACATCTTTGTTAGAATCTCCACATCCAACACACCATTCGTCGGTAGTTAAAGTGATAGATCCATTACCTTTTGCGTCGGCGGTAAAGTTTCCGATATCACCTTTATGATATTCTCCAACTCCCCATTTTCCGTGTTTTTTGAAAGTTGGATTCCAGTGTCCCCCGGCAGAACTTCCGTCTGCAGAGCTGCAATCTGCTTTTTCGTGAATGTGTATGGCGTGAACTCCAGGCTCTAACCCTGTGATTTTTGCTGTAAAAGTTACTTTGCCATTTTTCTCAACAAAAGTAGCAGTTCCGGCTACTTTACTGTTGCTTTTTGGCTCTAGTGCAACAGTCAGAGTTTTAGCATCATTTGATTTATTATTTGTTTTACAGCCAATGATTAAGGCTGTAATTATAGCGAAAGAAACGATTAGTTTTTTCATATTTACGGGCATTTTAATTAAAGATTAAGTAAATTTAACATAAAATAACGGAACTGATTAACTCTAAAAGTTAAAAAAAAGTCAAACTATACGTTATAATTTGATATTGATTGAGTTAAAAACCGAAAATATTGTTTAAATTCGTATAGCTTTTTAACGAATAATTTCTGAAAGCTAATTATCTAATTCGCTCACATTTAATCCTTAATGTTATGATGAAAAAGATTTTTACCCTCGTTTTTTTTAGTTCGTTTTTAATTTCTTGTAAATGCGCAAAAACCGATGCAGTTTCTAAGCTTGATGGAAATTGGGAATTGAATTATATCTCGGACACACAAACCTTTGATGTCTTATATCCAAATAAAAAGCCAAGTATAAATTTTAATACGAAAGAGAATCAGGTATCCGGAAACAACAGCTGTAATTCATACACTGGAAAACTGAATGTGACTGGCAACAAAATTGATTTTACTCAACCCATGGCCGTAACCAAGATGATGTGCTTAGATGGCGGCAAAGGGGAGCAGGCGTATATGAGTACACTGCAGAAAATTACATCATATGATATAACAGATAATGGCAAAACATTGAATTTTATTTCTGGAGATATTGCCATGATGCGTTTCACTAAAAAATAATGTTATGAAAACGAAATTATCTGTTTTGCTTTTTTTAGTTAGTATTCTAAACTTTTCGGTTTCTGCACAAGAAAAAACAAAAAAAGAACTCAAGCAAGAAAGAGAACTTAAAAAACAAAATGAAATTAAAGCGCTTATAGATAGCCAAAATTTTGTTTTTGAAGCTCAGAAAGCAACGCCTCAAGGCGGGAGATTAATCCAGCTGGACTATAATACTTATTTTTTAAAGTTTAAAGCTGACAGTACAACTTGTGATCTTCCCTTTTTCGGACGTGGTTATAATGTGGGATACAATAGTGATGGCGGAATAAAATTTGAAGGCAAACCCGAAAATATTAGAGTTGAAAGTAAAAAGAATAATACTATTCTAAAAGCGACAGTAAGAGGGAAAAGCGATGTTTATGATTTACTGTTTTCTATTTTTTATAACGGAAGCACAACACTTTCTGTCAGTAGTAATAATAGAGGCCCAATTAGCTATGATGGAATAATATATGCTCCCAAAACAGCGGAGAAACAATGATATAATTCATGGGGTAAGCTTGTCACAAATTCGTCTGAATATATGGTAAGAATCTTTTTTTGGTTAGTAAAGTGGCAGTTTTCGCTTTTGGTTTTCTTTTTTGGTGTGTTGTCCCTATCTGCTCAGGATTTGGAACCTCGAGCGTATGCTAATGTTCCTAAAGATTTAAATGTAATTGCTACAGGTTATGTTTTTATAAATGGAAATGTGCTTACAGATCCTTCTCTACCTATAAAAGATTTTAAACTTCAAAGCCATAATATGGCTGTGAATTATATTAGAACGTTTGGATTGGCAAATAAATTGGCTCGTATACAGGTTGGACTGCCTTTTACTTTTATGGATGGATCTGCCGTAGTTAGTGATCAGCGGGTTACTGGCTCAAGAACTGGTTTTGCAGATATGAAAGTGCGTTTTGGAATTAATTTGCTAGGTTCTCCTGCACTTGATAAATCTGAATTCAGAAGTTTTGAGCAAAAAACAATTCTTGGAGTCAGTTTGGTTACTTCAATCCCAACAGGAAGATATTATGGAGATAAACAAGTAAACATTGGAACAAACCGATGGGCTTTCAAGCCAGAAATAGGAGTATCGAAACGGTTTGCTCATGTGTATGCTGAGGCTTATGGCGGGGTTTGGTTTTATACGGATAATAATGATTATCTAGGAAAAAAATTAGAGCAAAAACCAACCTACAGCCTTCAGGCGCATGCAAGCTATTATTTTAAAAATCAAATGTGGGTTGGTTTTAATACGACTTGGTTTTTTGGAGGCCGAACTATTACTGATGGCGTTTCGGATGATAGCCAGATTGATAACTGGCGCGTAGGAGGAACTTTTTCTACTCCAATTGCAAAAGGGCAATCCATTAGATTTCAATATCATATTGGGGCATATACCAACAACGGACTAAATTATTATGCGCTTTCAGCAGTTTACCAATATTCTTTCTTTTAAAATGTTATTTTATTTAAAGTGTTTAAAATCAGTATATTTGAGTATGCATATATTTTTAAAAACAAATTTAAAATTAAAACTATGAAAAAATTAGGACTTATTCTTATCATGGCGGTAGCCTCGTTTTCATCTTATGCACAGTCTTCTTATAAAGAAGATTTAGAAGTAGTACAAAGTGTTTATGGAAAATCTAAAGCAGATCTGGTAAAACAGTACATGAACTTATCTGATGCACAAGCCGCTGCTTTCACTAAAGTTTATGATGACTATGAAACGTCGCGAAAAGCCTTAGGACAGACAAAGTTTCAACTATTAAATGATTATGCAGCTAATTATGAAACTTTAACAGATGCAAAAGCTGATGAGTTGGCAAAGGCTACTTTAAAAAACCACGTTGATTACGAGAAGCTTTATTCTAAGACTTATAATCAGGCAAAAAAAGCAATTGGTTCAATAAACGCGGCAAAGTTTATTCAGCTTGAGGTTTATCTTCAAACTATAATAAGAAGCGAAATTTTAGAAGCAATTCCGTTTATTGGTGAAATGGACAAAAATAAAACTAAAACGATGTAGAATATTCGTTTTTAAAAAAAGGGAATCAATTTGATTCCCTTTTTTTATTTTTCAGTTTTAACTTTGTAAATCTCATTTACCATTCCGTCGCGGAAACTGTCTAGAGTAAGCTCCCAAAACATGATGCCACCTAGTTTTTTTGCTTTTACATATTCCGCTTTAGCTCTTATAGATTTTAAATCATCTGATGTAGCAAAAGTTTTATTTGATGCATTGTACCAATATGGTGCTTGAGCTTTTTCATCATAAAAATATTTCCAGCCGTTTGCTTCTGTGTATGTTGTAGCGTAGTTTTTAAAGTCAACACCTTGAAAGTGCTCTCCTGCTTGGTATAATCCGTTATTGATGTTTTCTACATTTTTCCATTGTCTGGTATAAAATGCACCTCCAATTACCAATTTTTCAGCAGGAACACCTAGTTTCAATAAAAATTCAACGGCTCTATCTGTAGATTCTTCTTTGGGATTTGTGCTGTATAAAGGCGTGTGGTGACCAGTAACTTTTGAATATCCGTTTACTAAATCGTAACTCATGATATTAATGCGATTAACAAAAGGAGCAACTGCTTTCCAGTCAATAGATTCATCTAAACATTTTTGGAAGCCTCCTGCAGCAAAGCTCAATTCATATTTTTTACCTAAAGTAGAACGTAATATTTTGATTAGTTCTGTAAAATTAGTTTTGTCAGCAGGTTGATATAAGTGTCCTGGAAGTCCTTCAATCGATGGATATTCCCAATCCAAATCTAAACCGTCAATTTTAAAATAATCGCTTACTTCTTTTACAGACTTTGCAAATTTTAAGCGTCCTTCAGCAGTTGAGAATGCTTGAGAACAAGGTTCGCAGCCTCCCCATCCTCCAAGAGATACAATAATTTTCAACTGTGGATTTTTTGCTTTAAGCGAAACTAAATGTTTGATAGTGATAGAATCTTTGGCAGAATCAACACTTAGTTTTCCATCTTTTAAATGGCAGAAACTAAAAATAATCTGGTTTAATTTTCCAACTTCATATTTATCAATAAGTTGAGAATCGCCAGTGTAATAAGCAATAATGTCCATTTTTTTATTTTTTTGTGCTAAGACAGCTGTGAAGCAAAAGCACAATAAAAATGATGCAATTAGGTTAATTTGTTTCATTTATTTTGTTTTTATAGTTTTTAGAATGTTAAATATACTGTAATGCATTTTATGTTTAGCTATACCGTATGAGTCTATAAGCTAATTTTAACAAATATTTTGCAAATCGCTGCAAAAATATTGCGACGTATAAGAAATATCTTTCGATAAGCATATTAAAAAAAAATAAACCCGTGCAGTTTCGGACTTGCACGGGTTTATAACAAATTAAAAGCTAAAAACTATTTTGAAATTAGAAGCAGTATGAATTTTCTGCAACTAATTTTTCTGCAATTTTTTCTCTTAACGCTACCACGTTTGGCAGGTTAGTATATTTAGTGAAACGTTTAAGTCCCATTAACATCATACGTTGTTCGTCACCTTCAGAGAAAGAAGCAATTCCTTCTTTTCCTCTTAAGTTTACGATATCAACCGCTTTGTACAAGTATAATTTTGCCATAGCAATTTGCTCTTGAACTTTATCTTCACCTTCTTTTTTAGCTAATTTCTCAGTTCTCAAAATTGTACTTTCAGCCATGTAGATTTCGATTAAGATATCAGCAGCAGCCATTAATAACTGTTGGTGAGAATCTAATTCTGGTCCGTATTTTTGAACAGCGCTTCCAGCAACCATTAAGAAAACTTTTTTCAAGTTTGCTACGATTGCTTTTTCTTCAGAGAATAATTCAGAGTAATCTGGAGTATCGAAAGATGGAATTCCCATCAATTCTTCCTGAACTTTCATTGCTGGTCCAAGTAAATCAACGTGTCCTTTCATAGCTTTTTTGATCAGCATACCTACAGAAAGCATTCTGTTGATTTCGTTTGTACCTTCGTAAATACGAGCGATACGAGCATCTCTCCAAGCACTTTCCATTGGAGTATCTTCAGAGAATCCCATTCCACCAAAAACCTGAATACCTTCGTCAGAACAGTTTTGGACGTCTTCAGAAACCGCTACTTTCAAGATAGAACACTCGATTGCATATTCTTCAACACCTTTCAACTCTGCTTCTTGATGAGAAGTTCCTTCTGCTTCACGAGCAGCGATTCTGTCTTCGATGTCTTTTGCAGCACGGTAAGAAGCACTTTCTCCTGCGTAAGCATTAGTTGCCATTTCAGCTAATTTAGAACGAATAGCTCCAAAAGATGAAATAGAAGTATTAAACTGAATTCTTTCGTTAGCATATTTTACAGCTCCAGAAGTAACTCTTCTTTGTGCATCTAAACAAGCTGCAGCCAATTTAATACGACCAACGTTTAAAGCATTCATCGCGATTTTGAAACCGTTTCCTCTTTCAGATAACATGTTTTCAACAGGAACTTTTGTTTCGTTGAAGAAAACCTGACGAGTAGAAGAAGCGCGGATTCCTAATTTATGCTCTTCTTCATTCATAGAAATTCCATTTGAAGGATTGTTTTCTACAATGAAACCTGTAATGTTTTTATCATCTCCAATACGAGCAAAAACGATGAATAAGCTGCAGAAACCTGCATTTGAAATCCACATTTTTTGTCCTGTAATTAGATAATGAGTTCCGTCTTCAGATAAAACCGCTTTTGTTTTCCCTGAGTTAGCATCAGATCCTGCACCTGGTTCCGTTAAGCAATAAGCTCCAAACCATTCTCCAGAAGCCAATTTCGGAACGTATTTTTTCTTTTGTTCTTCAGTACCATAAAGTGTAATTGGCATAGTTCCAATTCCAGTATGAGCACCAAAAGCAGTTGAGAAAGAACCTGTTGCTCCAGAAATGTAGTCGCAAACCAACATTGTAGAAACAAATCCCATTCCTAATCCGCCGTATTCTTCAGGAACTGCAACACCAAGAAGTCCAAGTTCACCTGCTTTACGCATAGAAGCTTCTGTATACGCATAATCTTTTTTCTCAAAACGATCTTTATGCGCCCATAATTCTTTGTCAACGAACTCTTTTACAGAGTCACGCATCATTAACTGCTCTTCTGAAAAATCTTCTGGTGTGAAGATATCCTCGCATTTTGTTTCTTTAACTAAAAACTGACCACCACGAGTCACGTTTTTTTCGATTGTATCTGCCATTTTGTTTTTGTTTTTTATAAAAGATGAAAGAAGCAAGAAGCAAGATTTTAAATCAACTTACTTATGAAACCTGATGTCATCCTTTGAAATTCAATTATTTTGTTTTCTATTTCTTCTGTTTTTGTCTTGATAGATATTCATTTTGAAAAGCTATCAGTAATTGCGTTTGTAATTCAAATGACGAACCTAAACTAATATTCAAATAATGTTGAAAGTGTTTATTTCCTCTGTTTGAACCTTCTGCAATATTTGAAGGCATAGAAACAGAACATCGATTCATTTGATTTGCCAAACTATAGGTTTCTGATTTTGGAAAAGTGGCGGTTAGTTTATAGATATCATTTGTAATTTCCATAGCTAAAATCCAAATTTTCAAATTCTTGAAATTGTGTTTCATGTTTTTGAGGGCAAGATAAGAAGAAAAATTAAAAGTAAGTTTTTTACTACTTTTTAAAAATCCATTTCAGGCTAACTTTTCATCCCAAATAGAAAGTCTTTCCTCTTGCTTCTTTCCTCTAAAAAGTCTTATAAAACCTCGTAGATTCCAGCACTTCCTTGTCCAGTTCCCACACACATAGAAACGATTCCGTACTTATTACCTCTACGTTTCATTTCGTCGAATAACTGAACAGAAAGTTTAGCTCCAGTACATCCAAGAGGGTGGCCTAAAGAAATTGCTCCACCGTTTACGTTTACGATTTCAGGGTTAATATTCAATTCACGAGTAACGGCTAAAGCTTGTGAAGCAAAAGCTTCGTTTAATTCAATTAACTCGATATCGTTCAATGTTAAACCAGCTTGTTTTAATGCTTTCGGAATTGCTTTTACAGGGCCAATACCCATAATTCTTGGCTCAACACCAGAAGAAGCAAAGTTTACCAAACGTGCGATCGGGTCAAGGTTTAACTCTTTTACCATTTCTTCGCTCATGATTAAAACGAAAGCAGCACCATCGCTCATTTGAGAAGAGTTACCAGCCGTTACACTTCCGTCAGCAGCGAAAACTGGTTTTAAACCTGCCAAAGCTTCTTTAGAAGTTCCGGCTCTTGGCCCTTCGTCTTTATTTACAACGTATGATTTTGTTTCTTTTTTTCCATTTTCATTGATGAAAGTCTGCTCAACAGTAATCGGAACGATTTGTTTGTCGAATTTTCCTTCTGCTTGCGCTTTTAAAGCTTTCATGTGAGAGTTGTAAGCAAACTCATCCTGATCTTCTCTAGAGATTTTGTATTGGTTCGCCACCGCTTCAGCAGTTAAACCCATTCCCCAGTAATAATCTTCGTGACCTGCCGCAGCCACTTTATAATCCGGAGTTGGTTTGTAACCTCCCATCGGAATATAACTCATACTTTCTGCACCACCGGCAATGATACAATCTGCCATTCCTGATTGGATTTTAGCAGTAGCCATTCCGATAGTTTCTAATCCAGATGCACAGTAACGGTTTACTGTAACTCCAGGAACATCTTCCACTTTTAATCCCATCAAAGAGATCAAACGGCCAACGTTAAGACCTTGTTCTGCTTCCGGCATGGCATTTCCTACCATAACGTCATCAATACGTTTTTTGTCGAAATTAGGCAGTTCGTCCATCATAAACTGAATGGTTTCAGCTGCTAATTCATCAGGTCTTTTAAATCTAAAAACACCTTTTGGAGCTTTTCCAACTGCTGTTCTATATGCTTTTACTATATATGCTGTTTTCATTTGTTTTTTGTTTTTTAAGATTGGTAGAAGAAAGATGCAAGAAGCAAGATTTCAAAACAGAGTTTTGTCTTTTCTCTTGCTTCTTTCTTCTTTATCTATTTTTCTAGTTACGAAGCGGTTTTCCTTTAGTCAACATGTATTGAATTCTTTCTAAAGTCTTACGCTCTGTACATAAACTCAAGAAAGCTTCACGTTCGATATCTAATAAATATTGTTCAGATACTAAAGTTGCTTCAGATAAATCACCTCCAGCCATTACGTAAGCTAGTTTGTTAGCGATTTTCTTATCGTGCTCAGAAATGTATTTTCCAGCTTGCATTTGATCTGTTCCAACTAAGAACATTCCCAAAGCTTGTTTCCCTAGAACTTTAATATCATTTCTTCTAATTGGCTGTGTATAACCCGCTTCTGCCATTAACAATGCATGTTTCTTAGCTTCAGCAATCTGACGATCTTTGTTTACTACAATAATGTCTTTTCCATGCTGAAGAAGTCCAGTGTCAAAAGCTTCGTAACCAGAAGTCGAAACTTTAGCCATTGCAATTGTCAAGAAATACTCTTGAAGAACGTTCAATTCCACATCGTTTTTGCGGAATAAATCGGAAGCTCTTAAAGTCATTTCTTTAGAGCCACCACCACCAGGAATAACTCCAACACCAAATTCAACTAATCCCATGTAAGTTTCTGCAGCAGCAACAACCTTATCAGCATGTAAGCTCATTTCGCATCCACCGCCAAAAGTCATTCCGTGAGGCGCAACCACAACTGGAATAGAAGAGTAACGAACACGCATCATTGTATCTTGGAACAATTTAATTGCCATATTCAATTCATCATATTCCTGCTCAACCGCCATCATGAAAATCATTCCGATATTAGCTCCAACAGAGAAATTCGCTGCTTGGTTTCCAATAACTAAACCTTGGTGTTCTTTTTCTGCTAATTCAATTGCTTTATTGATTGCCGAAAGAACGTCGCCACCAATTGTATTCATTTTAGATTGGAATTCTAAGTTTAAGATTCCGTCTCCTAAATCCTGAATGATTGCGCCACTGTTGCTCCAAACTTTTTTGCTTTCGCGAATGTTGTTCAGAATAATGAATGAATCTTGTCCAGGAACTTTAACTTGCGATTTTGTTGGAATATCGTAGAAATAAGTAGCGCCTTCTTTTACAGTATAAAAACTTTTGCTTCCAGAAGCCAACATTTCGTTTACCCATGCAGCAGGCTCTAAACCTTCTGCTTTCATAATTTCAATTCCTTTTTCAACACCAATGGCATCCCAGATTTCGAATGGACCATTTTCCCATCCAAAACCAGCTTTCATAGCATCGTCAATTTTGTAGAATTCGTCTGTGATTTCAGGAACTCTGTTAGAAACGTAAGCAAACATTCCAGCGAAACTCTTACGGTAGAATTCACCTGCTTTGTCCGTTCCTTTTACTAAAACTTTAAAACGATTGATCGGTTTGTCGATAGTTTTAGTTAATTCTAAAGTTGCAAAATTTGCTTTTTTTGCAGCTCTATATTCTAATGTATCTAAGTCTAAAGAAAGAATATCTTTGTCTACTTTTTTGTAGAAACCTTGTCCGGTTTTGCTTCCTAACCAGTTATTTTCCATCATTTTGTTAATGAAATCAGGAAGTTTGAACAATTCGTGCTGTTCGTCGTTTGGACAGTTTTCGTAAATACCGTTGGCAACGTGTACCAAAGTATCCAATCCAACAACGTCAACCGTACGGAAAGTAGCTGATTTTGGACGACCAATTACTGGTCCTGTCAATTTATCAACTTCTTCGATTGTTAATCCCATTTCTTTAACTAAATGGAATAAACTTTGGATTCCGTAAATACCAATTCTGTTTCCAATAAACGCCGGAGTATCTTTAGCAACAACCGAAGTTTTTCCTAAGAATTTAGATCCGTATTCGTTTAAGAAATCCAATACTTCTTTTGAAGTTTTTGGACCAGGAATAATTTCAAATAATTTTAAGTAACGCGCAGGGTTAAAAAAGTGAGTGCCGCAGAAGTGCTGTTGGAAATCTTCGCTTCTTCCTTCACTCATAAAGTGAATTGGAATACCAGAAGTGTTTGAAGTAACCAAAGTTCCCGGTTTACGGAATTTGTCGATTTGTTCAAAAACCAATTTTTTGATATCCAAACGCTCTACAACAACTTCGATAATCCAGTCTACATTGGCAATTTTTGCCATATCATCTGTCGTATTTCCAGTAGTGATTCGGCTAGCGAATTTTTGACTGTAAATAGGAGATGGTTTTGATTTTAATGAATTCGCCAAATGTTCGTTTACCACACGGTTGCGAACGGCTTTACTTTCAAGTGTTAATCCTTTTTTAGCTTCAGCTTCGGTCAGTTCACGCGGTACAATGTCCAGAAGTAAAACTTCGACACCAATGTTAGCAAAATGACAAGCTATACCTGAACCCATAATTCCGGATCCAATTACAGCAACTTTTTTAATTGTGCGTTTCATATTTGTTATTATTTGTTTTTTTACAGAATCAGGGCTATCAAAATTGATTACTTTTCTTCTGTGTTTTCTGTTTGATTAAATATGTTTTTATCGTGAATCAGTTCATTGATAATTTCAGAAACTTCGATAAAATGATTCAGTTTTTCTTCTGAGACATGCTTTCTAACGGTTTCATTAAACTTTAGAACTGTATTTTTAGATAAATCTCTTTTTTCTTTTCCAAATTCGGTCAGATAGATTAGAACACCTCTACCGTCACTTGGATTTTTCTTGCGAACAATCAAACCTTTTTCTTCCATAGATTTTAAGGTTCTTGTTAAGCTTGTGGCTTCCATTCCCATTCTTGGGCCGAGAGCCGTTGACGGAGTTCCTTCTTCCTTGTCCATACTTAAAAGAGCAAATCCTGTTGCCATTGTTGCATCGTATTTAGCAGCTTCTTCATTATACATTCTTGAAACAGCTTGCCATGTTGCTCTCAAAATATAATCTATCGTTTTGTCTTTCATAGGTAACTATATCGATTTCAAATATAATTAAAAAATACTATGCATGCATATAATTTTTTAATAATTTTTTGGTTAGTTATAAAATATCCCTGATTTAGAGGGTTTTGGTTGTTTATTTTAAGTGTAATATACTATTCTTTTTTTAGATTTTAACATTTTTAATGCTGTAAAAATCCTTTTTTGGTTTTTAAAACGCATTTAATTCTGTATTCTGTAAAAAATTATGCATTTATTTCAGTCGTTTCTTTTGGATCATAGCGTGAAATAGCGTCTTGAAGTATCTTTTTCATACGATTTCTAAGACCTTCTGGTCTTAAAATCTCCAAACAGCTTCCAAAACCTAACAGAAGACGTTCCATTTCATAATTTGGTACTACATATATATGTATAATAATACTGCCGTCTTCATTTTCTTTGATTAATCGCTGAGAAGTGTGCAAAGGTTTGGTAAGTACATAAGGCGCATTCGAAGCATCGACCCATAATTCAATACGTCTTGCATTTAATCCTGAATTTACGGTAACACCAATTACATCCTTATAATATACGTCAGCATCAAAATCTTCTTCTAAGTATGGATGATTAAAATCGTAATCAATAGAAATGATTCTGTCCAATGCTAAATTGGTAATTGGCTGTGTTGCTTTTTTCTTTCCGATTAAAAACCAGCGATTATTAAATTCTTTCAAGATAAAAGGATGAAAATGGAATTTCGTCTCTTCAGCAGATTTAAATGATTTATAGGTAATAATCAGAACCATCTTTTTGATAATTGCCTGATATATTTCATCCAAATAATGCAGTCCTTTTAGTTTTTCATTTTTATCCAGATAAATAACAGGTTTGGTATGCGACTTTTCGGCGTAGATTTTATCTTCCAATCGCTGTAAAATATCCGAGACATCGTTAAAAAGGGAGAAATCCTTGAATTGCTTCAACATCGAAACGGTTTCCGTCAAAACATTCATATCGGTTTCCGTCAGTGGAATATCGGTTATCGAAAAATCTTCGTCTTCGTATTTATAATACTTTTTATCGTAAACTACGATCGGCGCATTATAACCGAGTTTTTCGCTCCGCATCAATTGAATATCCATTTGGATTGTTCGTTTACTTATTGGATTTTGGCGTCCTTCATATTCAAATAAAGCCTCAGAACATTCTTCGATTAAATCTTCGAGTGTCCATTGTCGGTATTTATTCTGAAGGCATTTATCGATTGTTTTGTACCGGATTAAGGCGTTTTTGTTTTGTGACATGGCTGTGTGTGGTTTTGCTCGCAAAGTCGCGAAGTCGCAAAGTTTTTTATTTTTAAGCCACAGATTATGAGGATTAGAATGATTTCTCTCATTTTTTGTCATTTCGACCGAAGGGAGAAATCACACTAGAAACTCCATACAGAACTTCTCCAATCTTTGTCGAATTCCGCGTGTGATTTCTCCTTACGTCGAAATGACAAACGGTGTGTTTAATTAATACTTTAAATAAAAAACTTTGCGACTTCGCGTCTTTGCGATATTAATTCTGCGTTGAAATTTTGGGCGTGCCCCTCCGGGTCGGGCTTTACGTTCCCGCTTTTTTTAAGGCGAAGAAAAATCGCCTTAAAAAAGAGCTCCACTTCAATCCCTCACGCATTTACGTTAATAATAGAATCTCTTTTTCAATATTAGCCCGAGCTTTTTCCTGATACAAACTCCTAAACTCATCAGTCTGAAAAATAAACTCGTTTTCCAGAAAATGCTTCAAAACTTTTGCACGCCCGGGTTTGTATAGAAAATCAGGATAAATGCGATATTCTTTTCTAATTTGTTCAAAATAGATTTTATAATCGTCCCAATCTTTAGCAAGGATTTTCAAATCAAAATCGATTAACCAATTAATATCTTCAATTGCATTGTGTTGATGTTGTTGTGTTGCACAAATCGCATCAAAAACTAATTGTTTATTTAGATTGACATTTTTAGGTAAAACAGACAAAGCATATTCAGCACTTTTGAGTTCGTTATCTTTCTTGGATGCCGAATACACAAAATCATGATAGAAAATCGAAAATAATATTTCGTTTGGGTTTTGAAGTTTATCACGATAGACTTCAAAACTGGCAATCATTTCTTTTAAATGCGTGAGATTATGATAATGCCTTGATTTTTTGGAATATGCCTTTTCTAAATCCAACCAATTTTGCTGAATTTCATTTGCTGAAAAGCCAATATTTAAGAGTAAATCAGAATAAATTTCTTTTAAATTCATCTTGTTTTTTACTCAAATTTAAAATTCTTTTTTTACTGCGCAAAATAATTGCGTAGTAGTTTTGAAATCTTTGCTCAAGAAATAAAACAAGCAGTATTTCTTAAAAATGAAACAAAAATTATACTACGCAAAATAACTGCGCACTAGTTTTAAAATCTTTGTTCAGAAATAAAAACAAACGTTCATAGAAATAAAAGAATAAAATAGGTCAAGTTTGAGTTACTTCGAAAACACTTTCCACGTACACACTTACACCATTACCTTTTTATTTTTCAATCATAATTGGGGCAGTAGCTCAGTGGTAGAGCAGGTAGTTTTGAAATTATCAATAAAAGGTCAATCAAAATTTACTTCTTACACTTTTAATGTCCGTGTCGTGGGTTCGAATCCCACCTGCTCCACAATTAATGGTCAATTAAAACTTACTTCTTTAGGTTCGACTCCTAACTTCCGAAAGGAGGTTGCTGGTTATTAAGTTTTAAAATTATCATTAATAAAAACCGAGGGTCAAGATTAACTTACTTCTTTCGCGGTAGCCCGCTCCATTTTAGCTTAGTTAATCAATTATCGTCAAATTTCAGGTCAAGTGTTTCTTACTTCAAATCTTTTGGGTAGAACTAGAAGCACAATTATCTAAATTTTAAAAATTAAAAAAAAATGAAAACAAAAGAATTATTAAAAATCAGTTTACGCCAAAATGCCATTTTCATTCCGTCAGAAATGATTACGAATGATGTTAAAAATTTATCAGGAACAACTTCAGTTTTGTTGGCCAATGTTTCAAAACTTGGATTTACATTTTCTGAATCATTGCTTCATGCTTTAAACAATGTAAGCCCGAATTATAAAATCGAGGTTTTAGAAGTTTTGAGAGAAGTTCTAGGGACAGATAAAAACTGGACGCCTTTGGTAAAAGAATGGAATGTTCCAACAAACGAATCTGTTGTAGATCATATCATCACGTTTTTCGGAAATATTTTCCAGACTAAAAACGGAAGTAAATTACAATGCGGTCATATTATACCAGACAATACTTTTCCATTAGAAAGATACAATGGTTGTCCGTTCTGCGGAACTCCGTTTGAATTTGGAAAACTGGAAAATATCGGACAAGGAAGCAAATTGAAAATGTTGGAATTGTGGACAGAAAAAGATTTAAATGATTTCTATATATCGTTATTGCAATCTAAAACCGCTTTAGACGCTACTCAGGTAGATAGTTTAAAAATGGCGATGCAATATTTGCCTTTACCAAAAACAGAAGTAGCAATGAAGGAAACTTTAATGCTGGTAATCGATCTTTTGATTGAAAATGGTAAAGAAGACGAAGCGTCTCAGTTTTTGAAAACGCCAACCGATATCTTACGATATTTATGGTACAAAAACACGGGAATGTTGCAAATTATTGAGCCAAAAACGATTATCAAAAGAACATCAAAAAATGCTCAGCATTTCTACAATGTTTTAGATACAAGCGTTCAGGCGAGAATTGCGTCTCAAAAAGATTTGAAACTAAAATATTCCCGAAAAGAATGTTTAATGGTGGCAAACTGGTTGAATAATATGGATATGGATGTTGAGGCTATGTGCGAAACCATGCATCCAAAAAGAGGAATGTGGGTTCGTTTTATCCGAGCGTTGCGTTTGGCAGAATATAGCAAAAGAAAAGGATTTGAGAAATTGAACTTTTTAATGGATGTATTCTACAACCAAGTCTATGATGTTTGGCAAAGCAAAGTAGATTCGTCAAGATTGAAATTTGATGCCGATAAAACATTTGCGTTATTAAAACAACGTCCAGGATTATTTGCTCGTTCGTTATTTTCGAATATGCTTTGGTTTGGTGCAGAAGAAACTATTGCTCACTTTGAAGAAATCATCGATAAAGTTCCGGCTCGATTGGTGTTTACTTTGAATATGTATGCTCAAAATTATTTTGATAAAAACATGCAGAGAAGTGTGAAGCCTTTGGGTGGAACAAACAAACGAATTGAAGCAAATGCTTTATTGAAGTTGTACGAAGATTTTCAGTTGGAAGCGATGAAAAATCAAATCGAAGAATTGTGTCTTTTGGCCATGAAAAAACGATTTTCGAAAATTGCGAACACCAACAAAACAATCTATATCGATCCGCAATTGTTTAATATTCCGGTTTCTATAGGTGACCGAAGCGAAACTGTTCAGGATTTGCCAGTTGCTTTAATGGGAACACGTTTTCCAGTTGAAGATAACGAAGTGCGATTGTTTATGCAGTGGGGTAAAGATCTTCCTGCACAACATTTGGATATGGATTTAAGCTGTCATATTGCCTACGAAGATCGTTCAGATATTTGTTCTTTCAGCCGATTGACGACTACAGGTTGTCAGCATAGTGGAGATATCCGAAGCATTCCGAATAAAATTGGAACTGCCGAATATATCAACATCAACATCGACGAATTGGCGAAAGCCAAAGCCAAATTTGTAACTTTTACTTGCAACGCGTACAGCAACGGAAGTATTACGCCAAATCTAGTTGTAGGTTGGATGAACAGTAAACACCCGATGAAAATTTCGGAGAAAACTGGTGTAGCATACGATCCGTCGTGTGTAGATCATCAGGTTCGAGTGACGCAGAATGTTGCCAAAGGCTTAGTTTTTGGAGTGTTGGATATAGCCAAAAGAGAAATCGTTTGGTTAGAGATGACTTTCGGAGGTCAGGTTGTAGGTGGTTTGGATTTCAAAGGAGTTCAGGCGCTATTGGCAAAATTAAACAGCAAGTTGAATATTGGTAGTTTGTTACAGCTTAAAGCGGAAGCTCAAGGTTTAACAATCACTGAAAATGAAATTGCCGATGAGGTTTATACAGCGCAATGGGCGATGAACCCAGCGGTTGTTACGCAATTATTGGTGGATTAAGTTGCAAAGATTCATAGTAACAAAGTGACAAAGGTTTTAATATTTAACGCAGATTTAAAAAAGATTTTAGCAGATTAGCGCAGATTATTTATCAAAAAAAATTCTTTTAGATCTGCTTAAATCTGCAAAATCTGCGTGAAACAAAACCTACGCAAAATAACTGCGTAGTAGTAAAAGACCTTTGTCACTATCAAACTCTGGCACTTTGTCACTTAAAAAAGAAACAATGAAAACACAAATAAACGGTACAGATATATTAGAATTAGGATTCCCAGAAGGAAAAATAATCGGGATTGCCTTAAAAATAAACAGCAAAAGAAACGGATTTACAAGAGACGAAATGATCGCTCATTACAAAAACGTCTTAGAAACTCCAGAAAACTATATCGACGATAAAATCTTCAGCAAATTGGCTGTGGCTTTAATCGAAAAATCGAATGAAAAACCAGAAGATTTCATTGCTTTAAATCAGAATCCGAATGCGTATTCGGCTTACGGATTGGATCATATCGAAGACGGCGCCAGAAAGCAAATGGAAGTTGCCATGAAACTGCCTGTGACGGTTGCCGGAGCTTTAATGCCAGATGCGCACCAAGGTTACGGATTACCGATTGGCGGAGTTCTTGCCACAAAAAATGCCATTATTCCGTATGGTGTTGGTGTCGATATTGGGTGTAGAATGGCATTGTCGGTTTATGATATACCAGAAGATTTTTACTTTGAAAACGAAGCCAAATTCAAAAAAGAATTAATCGCGAATTCAATTTTTGGAGCAGGTCACGGATTTCACGGTCAATACAAATCAGATCATGCGGTTTTGGAGAACGATACATTTAATATGAATCCGTTTGTGAAGAACCTGAAAGATAAAGCTTGGTCGCAATTAGGATCTTCGGGTGGAGGAAATCACTTTGTGGAATTCGGAATCATGGAATTTGCTCAAGACGATGCGATTTTGAATATCCCAAAAGGAAAGTACGTCGCTTTGTTAACGCATTCTGGTTCACGCGGAATGGGAGCCACAATTGCCGGACATTATACTAAAATTGCCAAAGACGAATGCAGACTTCCAGAAGTTGCCAAAAACTTAGCGTATTTGGATATGAATTCACAATTGGGTCAGGAATATTGGCTTGCGATGAATTTGGCGGGAGATTACGCTTCGGCTTGTCACGAGATTATCCATAACAAAATGGAACGCGCTTTGGGTGCGACGATTTTAGCTAAAGTCGAAAACCATCATAATTTTGCCTGGAAAGAAACTTGGAACGGCGAAGAAGTGATCGTGCATAGAAAAGGAGCAACTCCAGCTGGAAAAGGCGTTATGGGAATCATTCCGGGAAGTATGACCGCACCGGGATTTTTGGTGAGAGGAAAAGGCGAGGAGAACGCTATTAATTCGGCTTCACATGGCGCAGGAAGACAAATGAGCAGAACCCAAGCCATAAAAAACATCACACAAACTGAAATGAAATCGATCCTGAGAGATCATGGCGTTACGCTTATCGGAGCAGGCCTTGACGAAGCCCCAATGGCGTATAAAGATATCAATCAGGTGATGGAAGCGCAGAAAGAATTGGTGGATGTTGTGGCGAAGTTTACACCGAAATTAGTTAGAATGGCGGATGATGGAAGCCGTGAAGACTAAGAAGAAGCAAGAAGCAAGAGGCAAGACTAAGGAGAAGCAAGAAGCAAGAAGAAAGATATGACTGTTTTGTCTTTTGTTTCTTTTCTGCACAAAATTTAAAAATTAAAAAAGTAGACAAATAAGAAAGAGCCAAGAGGAAAGATGAGAAAGTCTTGCCTCTTGCTTCCTTTCTCTGCAAAATCTTAAAAGAAAAAATAATCGGTTCAGAGAGAAAAAACCTTAGCATCTTAGTATCTCAGAACCTTAGCAACTTTAAAAAAAACATGAATTATATAGACATAGGAATCAACCTAACCAACAAACAATTCCAAAACGACATAGACGATGTCGTACAAGACGCGCTCGACGCCGATGTATCGCAGATGATACTCACGGGCACCAGCGTACGAAATAGCGAAGAATCTGCTAAGATTGCGCGACAATATCCGGGCGTGTTGTACGCTACGGCGGGCATACATCCGCATGATGCGAAGAGTTTCGATGTGCAGAGTATTTCGAAACTGAGGAAATTATTAGAACTGAAACACGTAGTTTCGGTTGGCGAATGCGGACTCGATTTTGATCGTGACTTTTCGCCCCGAAACAAACAGGAAGAATGTTATAAAGCCCAATTAGAATTGGCTATTGAAGTACAGAAACCGTTGTTTTTGCACGAAAGAAGCGCTTTCAATTCGTTTATGAATATTACCAAAGACTATCTGCCGAAACTGCCAAAAGCCGTTGTGCATTGTTTTACGGGAACGTTGCAAGAAGCCAAAACCTATCTCGATAACGGATTTTATCTGGGTTTTACGGGAGCGATTTCAGATGCCAAGCGTTTCAGTCCTTTAAAAGAAGTCATTCAGTACGTACCGCTTGACCGAATGATGATTGAAACCGATGCGCCGTTTATGCTTCCTAAAAATGTCCCGAACAGCCTTTTGAAGAAATATCACGAACGCCGTTGCGAACCTGCTTTTCTGCCGTATGTTGCCGGAACAATTGCACAGTTTAAAGGAATTACTTTAGCTAAAGTAGCGGAGGAAACAACTAGGAATTCTAAAAGCTTTTTTGGGATTTAAGTCTTAATTACAAAGATTATTTGTTGGCTTTTAAATCAGGTGTTTGTACTTGGTTTGAAGGCTTTTTGTTTGTATATATTTGAGAGTAGATTATCAAAATAAAAATATCGTGAAAGAATATTAATGATGAAATTCTTGATTACGGAAAACCGTAAAATGATGTAGTAAAAATCTTTATATATTTACTGTGTAAGTAATATGAGAAATTGTAAATGGCAAGTAGAATTAAAGAAATAGATTGGTTAAAGCTTATTAAAGTCGATAGAGATACTTTTTTAAATTGGTTTTTTCTACACGAAGAAGAAGTGATTTCAGATGATATAAAAGTTAAATTTTACAGTTTAAAATGTGAAAATAATGAGCTGAACATAGAAGGTTTTATAAATTACCTGTATTGTGAAGTTGAAAAATATGTATTTGATGAAAAAGAAATAAAGGAACTTATTGAGGATGGACATAATCCCCTTGAGAAAGCTCTAAGCTATTTTGGAGATATCGACCCTTTAACTGATGGACGATATGGAGAATTAATTCTATATCTATTTGTTGAGTCTGTATTGCAAGCACCAATGATTGTTCATAAAATTTCCCAAACATATAATAATAATGATCAGGTAAAAGGAGCAGACGGAATTTTTATCGGAAATATTAATGATAAAGCAACACTATTAATTGGTGAATCTAAGATGCGTAATAATTTTAATTTATGCGTAGGAGATGTAATGGAATCACTTGGAAGATTTATAACTGATTTTGAAACAGTAGAAAGAGAACTGGATGTGGCAAAAAAACATTTAAGTAGAAATTTATATGATTTAGAACGGAGCGATTTGGATTTTATTTATCAAAGTTTAAGAGTCAAACAAAAAGAATTTAAGGAATACAGTATTTGTTATCCAGCTTTTTTAATGTATAAAGAAAAAAAAATTGGTAAAATAATTGACGAGGACTTAACAGAAATAGAAAACGAAGTTTTAAAATTAATTAAATCAGTTAAAACTAAAAGAGCCAATTATATTAAAAAATCGTTACCCGATGTTTTAGATATCACGCTTGAATTTTTTATGATGCCAGTGAAAGATGTTAGCTCTTTTAGAGAAATGTGTTATCAGATTTTTCATAATGGGAAAAAATATGAAAGGAAAGAATGACTAATTTAACGATTAAATCAGCAAAAGAGCATCCTGTTTTTAGAGAGGTTTTACATTCTTTAATAACTAATAGATTTTATTCAGAATTAGATTTAGAGTCTAAAAAAAAACTGATAGATGAAAATAATCTAGACAAGGCGATATGGCTTGCTTCTATAATTGCTACTAGTACAGAAGAAAATGACAAATATTTGAGTTCAGTATTTGGAATTGCTCTTTTTTTAGAATTTGAATCTAAAGAGTATAGAAAGGTTGCATATATAATTTTATCGAGATCTGGTAATTTGATTACAACTCGTTTTTTTAAAGAGCTTATAACAATAAATTCAATATCAGGAGATTTATTTTTTGATGATAGTTTTGGTACTGTAATGGATTTTGAATTGGGATCCAAAATAGCATTAAATGAAATTGAGAGTGGGAAAGGAAAAATTATTGGTTCAGATTATCAAAAGTATTTATGGACTATATTAACAAAAAGCAATGAAAATGTAGCGATTTCTGCACCAACTTCTGCTGGTAAATCATTTATAGTTCAAAATTTTGTTAGACATTCATTTTTAAATAGAAAATCTTTTTTTGTAGTTTATATTGTTCCTACAAGAGCTTTAATTTCAGAAGTTTCAGAAGATTTTAGGAAAATATTAGATTCCGATGTAAACATAAATACTGCATTCATTGAAAAAGAAGATCTTACTTTAAAAGAACAATTTTCAGATAAAGAGATATTCATATTAACTCCAGAAAGAACATTAAAATTAATACAATATTCTTATAAAAATGATTTTTCTCCAGATATAATTTTTATAGACGAAGTTCAAAATATTGAAGATGAAGGAAATAGGGGGTTTGTTTTTGAACATTTAATCAATGAAATGGAAATTGTATGGAAAAAATCTAGAAAAATAACCGCAGGGCCGTTTTTGAATAATCCAGACTCATTATTAAAACAAATGTTTAAAGAGTTTAGCGAAAATCTAAAAACAATATTCTCTCCAGTATTTCAATTAAAAATTAGTTTAAAACCATTAAAAGATAATAAGGTAGTTCTTGCTAATATTTTTTTTCTTGAAGAATTAATAAACAAAATAGAGGTTCCAATTGATTTTGATTATGGAAAGCAAATAATGGATAATAAACTAAAAACGACTGTAAAGGTTTTATTGAAATTTGGAAAGAAAAGCAAAAATTTAATTTACTTACCAAAAGCAAATTATGTTGAGCAATTTTCACATTATTTAACATTAGCTAAAAGTAATGAAAAACCCAATTAAGCGAGGAAATAAATGAATTGATTGATTTAATAAAAGAAGAAATCCATCATCAATACAATTTAATAGACACATTAAAAATTAAATCTGCTTTTCATCATGGCAAATTGCCTGAGATTATAAGAGGTGAATTAGAGTATCTTTTTTCAAATGGATATCTTGATAATATTATTTGTACTTCTACATTAGTAGAAGGAGTTAATTTACCTGCCGAAAAAATTTTTATTCCATACCCAAAAAAAGATAATAAGAAACTAAGCCCATTTGAATTTGGAAACATCGTTGGGCGGGCTGGTAGGATTAGAGATGCGCTGACCGGAACAATAATTTGCTTGGAAAAAGAAGAAGAAGAATGGGCTGAGGATTTTTTTGAAAATGAACCTGATAAAGAAATTATTCCAGCTATTAATAAAATTTTAAGCTATCCAATTGACGATTTAGTTTCGGCTTTAAATCAACCTCTAGATGTTGGGAATAAGAAACTAGAGTTTGGAGTTATTTTTCTAAAACTGAAGTATCTTAAAGGGGAAGAAAAACTCGTTGAGTATCTAAAGGATAAGAATACAGATGAGAATTTAATCGAAGTAATAGTAAGTAATCTCTCTGAAAAATTAAAGTATATCAAGCTACCTAGTGATATTTTACGACTCAATCCGAGTATAGATCCAGAACTTCAAAATGAGCTATACTTAAGAATTAAGGAACAAGGTGTAAAAGATTGGGTTCTTCATATGCATAAATATATAAATGCGAAATGGAATAGGGAGACATTATCAAAAAAAGTTCACGAAGAAAGTAATTTCTTTGGACAATTAAAGAATATATTATACAAGTTGGATGAAATATTTGATTTTAATAAGGAAGCTTATTTTAAACATGATATTTCCAGAACAGTTCCACAAATGGTATTTTATGCTACTTTGTGGTTAGATAATAGAAGTTTTAAAGAATTGATAATTAGAGAGATAAATTTTAATGCCGATATCAAAAAAAGTATTGATAGAAATAATAAAAGAGACATAAATAAAACAATAAATGAAGTAATAAAAATTTATTCATCGATAATAAGTTATGTTTTAGTAAAATATACTAAGTTACTAGGAGATATCTTAGAATATGTATTTACAGAAGAAGAATTAGAGTTATATAGGCTTAGCCTTTCTTTACCTACAATGTTAGAATTGGGAACTAGAGATAATTTAGTTTTATTTTTGATTTCTAAAGGGATTTCAAGATCAATTGCAATTAAGATTTATAAACTTATACCCGAAGAGCATACTGAAAATCCAATAGAATGGTTGTCAACTCAAAAAGAACTGAAAATTCAAAAAATTTATAATGATTATCTAAAGAGAAAGGGGTATCTATTAACTGATGATGAAGAAAGTTAATAGAATATCTAGAACAGATCTTGCCTATGTCAGCCCTTGCTCCCTAGGCGTGCACATGATGAAAAGTAATTCAAACTTTAATACGTAATCAGATAACAATTACATCACTAAACCCTGCAAATACTAATCCGCAGAATTGTTATAAAAATTAAATTTTAACTAATATTTGTTAAATTAATCTAAAATATACTACATTTGTATCTGTAATTAATAATAGAAAAAAATACATATGAAACTTTTATCAAGCCCATTTTTTGAACGTTTGGCCGGAGATTTTCCAGCTAATTGCTCAGGATGCGTATGTATTTTTATGAAATTATGATCTAGAATTTAGAGTCAAACTCATCATAGAATAGAAAAGCGTCCTCATTTTAGGACGCTTTTTTTGTTTTAAAGCACTTCGACTTCGCTCAGTGTGACAAAAGTGAACAACAAAATGATAAAGAAAACAAACCAGAACTAAAAAAACTAAAAAAATATTTAACCAAAATGTTTAATGATTAATAAAAATAGAGAGATATAGTCTTGGAAAGTAATCTGATGAGTAACAGTCATTTGATACAAAAGTGAGATCTGCACCAGTTTGCGGACAGGAATTTCTTTGTCTTTATTTTTGGCTTAACTAACTGATAATCAGAAAATTATTCTTAAAAAATATTTGGAAATATGAATTTTTCCATCATATCTTTGCCGAACAAAATTGAAACAAATTGCAATAACAATAGCAATAGCAATAGCAATTACAATAAATAACAACAACAATTAAAAAATAAATAAAATGAGTTTTAAATTATACATACATAACCCAGGACTAGTAGCAGCGGCTTCGGACCGTGAACGCTTTTACATGTTGGTGCATCAATATAGGCAATAGGATAGTTATATCGTATTTGTTATGAAGCACCTTTAATCGGGTGCTTTTTTTGTGACTATTTATTAGCCACGAAGGCACAAAGGCGCTAAGATTTAAGAAAAGATAAAAAAGAAAAACTTTGTGTCTTAGCGCCTTAGCGGCAAGAGAAAGAAATACGCAAAATAACTGCGCAGAACAATTGTAATATTTGTTCATGAAGAAATAGTAATGAAGTAAAAAGTAGGGACCGTTAGTGGTAAACACTGACAGTTTATGTTTAACAATAAAAATTTAAGGATGAATCAAGAAATAGGATATTCGTCGGGCCACGGTGGTCAAACAGATGCAATGGAGTTTAGTGAGTCGCCATTTGCCTCAATTGGAAAAATGAATTTGAAGCTCATTTTCCTATGGAATGAAAAGGTACATTTTCGGGAAACCATATATATCATGTAGAGATATTTCTCTGGTAAAGCAAGGGTGCTTTTAAACTTTTGTGATATTGGATTTCCCAGAAAAGCCTTCGATTTCCTGAGATTCCCAAGAATTACAAAAAAAAAATACCATGCAAAACAATACACTAGAAAAATACAAAAAAGCAATTAGAAAAAAATACGAAATAGAAAAAGAAGGTAAATACTTTGATTACTTGTACAAGCCTTCTCGTGGAAAACTTCGTGATTTGTGCTGGCTAATTTTCGAAAACAACCCAACAAAGGATGACTTGAACGTCTTCAGCAACCTATTGGGCTTAGATTTCGATCATAGTAAAAAGAATAAGTTTAAGGAGAAAAAGGATAAGTTCAGACCTATCGAAACTTTCTTCAAAGGAGAAACAGATCCGTCAAACATTGACGCTATAAACATGGCAGCTATTTTGGTTGATTTTGAACCACGTCCTTTTAAAAAGTTCTACGAAATGTCTAAAACTGAAGAAATAAAACCAGTTAAACGGATTGAGAAAGCTAAAGCAGTTCTTGAAAAAAAGAAATCTGCTAAAAAGGAAAAGCATGAAAAGAAGTCTAAGAAAAGAAACTTCTTTCTAGATTTCAAAAGCATGTTTTTCTAGGGAGTGCCACTAAGGCGCTAAGACACAAAGTTTTTTAGCCACAGATTATAAAGATTAAAAGGATTAAAAATCTGCTCAAATTTGCAATCCCGATAGCTATCGGGAGCGTGAAACTAATCTTAGCGTTCCTTTGCGTAAACCTTTGTGCTCTTTGCGGTTAAATAAAACAATTATTAAAAATTAAAAAAATGAAAACAACAGATAAAATTATTATTATCGATTTAGAAGCTACATGTTGGCAAGGCGCAGTCCCGAGGGGACAGCAGAATGAAATTATTGAAATCGGATTAGCAGTCTTAGATACTGGGACGGGAGAAATCTCTAAGAACAAGGGGATTCTGATAAAGCCACAACGTTCTCATGTTAGTCCGTTTTGTACTGAACTGACGACTATTACTCAAGATTTACTGGATAAAAATGGAGTTTCTTTTGAAGAAGCTGTTGATTTGCTAATCGACGAATACAATCCAGATTTGTACACTTGGGCAAGTTATGGGCAGTACGATTTGAATATGCTGACAAAACAGTGTAAATCGTTTGGCATTCCATATCCGATGGGAGAGGAGCATATCAATGTAAAAGAACATTTTGCCGAGAAGTTTGGCTTGAAGAGGTCGACAGGAATGAATGGCGCTCTACAGTTGCTGAATATTCCATTGGAAGGAACACACCATCGCGGTATTGATGATGCTAAAAACATCGCTAAAATCTTGCATTGGTGTTTGAAAAACTAGAATGGTTTAAATCCACTCTCCAGCTGCATTATAATCATCTGGAAGATAAGTGAGATATTGAACCATTCGCGGTTTTTCACCATTATTTGGTGTCGCACAATGCGGAAGCGCTTGATGCCAAATGATAAAATCTCCTGCTTGCCCGATAATTGGTTTCGACTGCAGTGTCTGCAAGGCTTTTTCTCTCGGATTCTCTTGAGGTTTAAGTTCGTCAAGCCACTGATTAATTTGGTTATGAAAACCCGGAACACAATGAAAAGCGCCATCATTTGGTCCGCAATCGGTTAAATAAAGCAAGCCCTGAAGGCCAAAACTCAACGGCTTTTTCAAACTCATATCCCAATGAAGCGGACTTCCCAGAAAATTAAAATTCTCTGTTTCAGGCGGATTAAAACTTACCTTGTCAATCGTTTTGTAAATTTTAGTGGTTTTATAAAGCTGTTCATACGCTTTTTTTACCCTTGGAGAAAAACGGTTCCGATTTAAAGTTTCATGATCAGAAAAATTAAGCATAAGGCCTTTTAGATCTTCATGGCTTTCGTACCAGCTTTCCTTTTTATTAGGATCCATTTTTAGGTATTCCCAAATAGCTTTTTGAGTGTCTTCACAGTCTTCTTTTGAGATAGCATTTTTAACGATTACATAGCCATTTTGGTTCCAGAATTCTAGATCTTCTTCGGATAAAACATTGTCGGTTAAATCTTCGGGTTCAATTACTATATCACGTTTTCGGTTGTTGATCCAGATTTTAAAAGATTCATAATCTGGCTTTTCGAAATATAAAAATTGCAAAGCATCTTCCATACCAATACCTAGCTGATACAAGGTTTTGATTTCGTTGTTCCAGTTGGTTTGACCGAGATCAGCATTTTGAGGATCAACAGTGCGTTTCCATAATTGTTCAAGGGTATTCCAAGGCATAGCTTTTTTGTTATAAAAGACAATAAGCTAAAATACAGGATTTATGGCTGGGTATTTAAAGTAAAAACACCTGTTTTCTAACACTAAAAAAGGCTGTCTCAATTGAGACAGCCTTTTCGTTTGGTTATATTATTCTGATTTATTAATTGTTTCCGTAGATTTTAGCGTAAAGATCTTTATAAATTTCTTTAATGATTTTACGTTTTAGTTTTAAAGTTGGAGTAAGCTGTCCGCCATCAATAGACCAAACATCTGGAGTAAGTTCAAAACGTTTTACTTGCTCCCAGTGTCCGAATTTTTTATTGATGCTTTCCACTTCTTCATCAATGCGTTTAATTACTTCTGGATTTGCACTAATTTCTGCATCTGTATTTCCTAAAGTAATTTTGTGGATTTTTGCCCATTCTTTTACAAACTCAAAGTTTGGCTGAATAAAAGCTCCTGGCATTTTTTCACCTTCACCAATAACCATAATCTGCTCAATAAAACGAGATTGTTTCATGGCATTTTCAATCATTTGCGGCGCAATATATTTACCTCCTGAAGTTTTAAACATTTCTTTTTTACGATCTGTAATTTTTAAGAAACCTTCGCTGTCAATTTCTCCAATATCTCCTGTATGGAAATAACCGTCTATAACAGCTTCTGCAGTTTTCTCAGGATCTTTATAATAGCCTAACATTACGTTCGGGCCTTTTAATAAAATTTCTCCGTCCTCGGCAATTTTAACTTCGAGATTACGAATTGGTTTTCCGACAGTTCCAATTTTAAATCCTCTATTTCTTTGATCGTTTACGGCAATTACAGGAGACGTTTCAGTTAAACCGTAACCTTCCATAACCGGAATTTCTGCCGCAGCAAAAACTCTTGTCAAACGTGGCTGTAGAGCAGCACTTCCAGAAACCATCAAGTCTAAATTTCCGCCTAAACCTTCTTTCCACTTGCTGAAGATCAATTTACGGGCAATTTTTAACTGAAATTCATACCAAGCACCATTTGCTCCGTATGGTTCGTATTTTAAACCTAAATCGATAGCCCAGAAGAATAGTTTTTTCTTGATTCCTGTTAATTCGGCTCCTTTAGCATAAATTTTATCGTAAACTTTTTCTAAAAGTCTTGGTACAGCTGTAATTACAGTTGGACGTACTTCTTTTAAGTTATCACTGATTTTGTCAATAGATTCTCCAAAATAAACCGATACACCATAGTATTGATAGATGTACAAAATCATTCTTTCAAAAATATGGCAAATAGGCAAGAAGCTCAATGCAGTGCTTTTTCCTGGATCAAACGGAATTCTTGGCGAGCTGTCTAAAACATTCGACACAATATTTTTGTGCGAAAGCATAACTCCTTTTGGTCTTCCTGTGGTTCCAGAAGTATAAATAATTGTGGCTAAATCGTCAGTCTTAATGCTGTCTTTTCTGGCTTCAACTTCGCTTTGATTGCTTTTGTCTTCACCTAAAACCAATAAATCTGACCAATGTTTGCATCCCGCAATTTCATTAAAAGAATAAACCTCTTTTAAAGAAGGCACATTGGCTTTAATTGCATTTACTTTCTGTAAAACTTCTTCATCAGAAACAAAGCAATAAATACTGCCGCTGTGGTTTAAAATATATTCGTAATCTTCTTCTGCAATTGTTGGATAAATAGGAACATTTTGCGCACCAGTCTGCAAAATACCAATATCCATTATATTCCACTCAGTACGGTTATTTGAACTAATTAAAGCAATTTTATCATCTTTCTGAACGCCCATACGCAATAATGCTCTCGAAATAGCATTTGCTTTTGCAATATATTCCTCGCTAGATGTTTTTTCCCAGACTCCATTTTTTTTGGTTGCAAGAGCAACTGGAAGATTGTAAGTTTCTTGTTGATAATAGGGAAAATCAAAAAGGCGTGTGATTGAAACCATGTTTAATATATTGAATTTGATTGCAAATTAAATAAAATTTAGGTATGATTTTTTATTTAATGAAATTTTATGGGAAAATTTATAGAGACTATTAAAAATCAACGAAAACGTTTTCTTTTTGATAGGAAATTTTGTCAAAAATGAAGAAATATTTAATGGGAAGGTATCTTTTTTTTATTTACTGAACGTTGTAATCTTCATATTCTTTTACTCTTTCTCCCATTAAAAACATTTTTTTCTTGGCAAAATGAATAGAAAATTGAGAATAATACCATTCTTCGCTATCATTTGGTCTATACCAGAAAGTATAAGAGGCGCTATTGAATCCTTCTTTGAAAACAGGAACGCCTTCTTCTGTGCATTCTATTCCCCAATTGATTTTTTGTTTGCTTAAATCTTCGGCTTGAATAAAACCTGTGCCGTCTGGATTTAAAACTGTAATAGGCTGTTTTTGATTTAGAGGAGCATAAGTTCCCGGAACTGGATATCCGATAGTCGTAGTAATATAACGTTCCTTAGAATTGTGGGTAATTTGATCTACGTGAACTTGTGAATGTGATGTGGTAACAGCAAAGAATAAGCTGAAAGCAAAAAGTAATTTTAAAAATTTCATTCTATGTAGGTTTAAGTGTTTTTGGGCTGAAAAAATCGAGTGGCTGATTTTTTTCTGGGCGAATATAATCCATTTTTTTTATAGAATGCAGGCTTAAAAATACAAGAATGAAACTATTTGTTTTAGGTAAGTTTTTACTCCGTAGAAAACTGATTTTCGAGTAATTTTTCTTTAAAATCTGTAGTCTGTGATAATCTTTTTAATCTGTGACAAAAAAACGCCCGATAAAGTTCGGGCGCTTCTGGTAAAAATATATTTTTTAGTTTTTCTCAATCCATTTTCTGGCATTAACAAAAGCTTCGTGCCAAGGCGTAACCTCGTCATTTCTGTCTTTTGGATAATGCGCCCAGTTCCACTGGAAAGTAGAACGTTCAATGTGAGGCATCATTACTAAGTGTCTTCCTGTTTTATCACACATCATAGCTGTGTTGTAATCAGAGCCATTTGGGTTTGCAGGATAACCTTCGTAAGCATATTTAGAAACAATGTTATAGTTTTCTTCTGCTAAAGGCAATTTGAATTTACCTTCTCCGTGAGAAACCCAAACTCCTAAAGTACTTCCAGCAAGAGTTGACAACATAACCGAATTGTTTTCTTGAACAGTTACAGAAGTAAAGATACTTTCGTGTTTCTGGCTCTCGTTATGAAGCATTTTTCCGTGAACTTCGTGCTCTGGATTAATTACTTCCAATTCCATAAACAACTGGCATCCGTTACAGATTCCGACAGAAAGAGTATCTTCTCTTTTGAAGAAATTATCTAAAGCTGTTTTTGCTTTTTCATTGTATAAGAAAGCTCCAGCCCAACCTTTAGCAGAACCTAAAACGTCTGAGTTAGAGAATCCACCAACAGCTCCAATAAATTGAATATCTTCAAGCGTTTCACGACCAGAAATTAAATCCGTCATGTGAACGTCTTTTACGTCAAAACCTGCCAAGTACATAGCATTTGCCATTTCACGCTCAGAATTACTTCCTTTTTCACGGATAATAGCTGCTTTTGGTCTTGGTTTAGAATTGTCGATTTCTGGTTTCTTTCCTGTGAAATGTGTAGGGAAAGTATAATTTAAAACCTGATTTTTATAGTTTTCAAAACGTGCTTGAGCTCTTCCGTTTTTAGATTGTTTTTGATCTAATAAATAAGAAGTTTCAAACCAAACATCTCTATAAGTTGGGATGTCCAATTTCCAATTTCCAACTTCTAAAGTAGCTGTAGAAGTTACAGAACCGATTTTGAAGAATTCGATATTGTTAGCTTTCAATTTAGCTTCAACAGTTGCATCAGATTTAGCTTGGAAAACGATTCCGATGTTTTCCGCGAAAAGGATTTTCAATACGTCTTTTTCCGCGAAAGCGCTGAAATCAATTTTAGCACCCAAATTCACATCAGCAAAACACATTTCTAATAAAGTTGTGATTAAACCACCGCTTCCGATATCGTGACCTGCTAAAATTTGGCTTTCGCCGATTAATTCCTGAACTGTATTAAATGCATTTTTGAAGAAAGAAGCATCTTTAATGGTAGAAGTTTCGTTTCCGATTGCATTTCTGATTTGTGCAAAAGACGAACCTCCCAATTTGAAATCGTCCTGAGACAAATTGATGTAATAGATTGAATCTCCGTTTTTCTGTAAAACAGGTTCAACAACTTTTCTGATATCGGTACAGTTTCCTGCAGCTGAAATAATAACCGTTCCTGGCGCAATTACTTCATCATTTGGATATTTTTGTTTCATTGAAAGCGAATCTTTTCCTGTCGGAATATTGATTCCCAATTCAATTGCAAAATCTGAACATCCTTGTACCGCTTCGTATAAACGAGCATCTTCGCCTTCGTTTTTACAAGCCCACATCCAGTTTGCCGATAACGAAACTCCTTTTAGCTGATCTTTAATTGGAGCCCAGATAATATTTGATAACGATTCTGCGATAGCATTTCTAGATCCAGCAACTGGATCAATTAAAGCCGCAATAGGAGCGTGCCCGATGGAAGTTGCAATTCCTTCTTTTCCTAAATAATCTAGAGCCATAACGCCGACATTATTCAATGGTAATTGTAAAGGACCTGCATTTTGCTGTTTCGCCACTTTTCCTCCAACACAACGGTCAACTTTATTTGTTAACCAGTCTTTTGAAGCAACAGCTTCTAAACGTAAAACGTCTTTTAAATAGGTTTCGAAATCTGCTGCATTGTAAGCAACATCAGCATATTTTCTGTCAACTGTAGTATCAGTCATAACTGTTTTTGGAGAACTTCCGAAGAAATCTTCTAAAGCATAATCCATCGGTTTTGAACCGTTAGTTTTTGATTGGAAAGTAAAACGGTGATCTCCCGTTACATCTCCAACTTCGTACATTGGCGAACGCTCTCTGTCGGCAATTCTTTGCAACGTATCGATATCTTTTTGACCAATAACCAATCCCATTCTTTCTTGAGATTCGTTACCGATAATTTCTTTTGCAGAAAGAGTAGGGTCTCCAACAGGTAATTTATCTAAATCGATCAAACCTCCAGTTTCTTCCACTAATTCAGAAAGACAGTTTAAGTGTCCTCCAGCTCCATGATCGTGAATAGAAACAATTGGGTTATTATCGCTTTCTACCAAACCACGAATCGCGTTTGCAGCACGTTTTTGCATTTCAGGGTTTGAACGCTGAATGGCATTTAACTCAATTCCTGAACCGAAAGCTCCAGTATCTGCAGAAGAAACTGCAGCACCACCCATTCCGATTCTATAGTTTTCACCTCCAAGAATTACGATTTTATCGCCTTCTTTTGGTTTGTGTTTGATAGATTGATCTAATTTTCCGTAACCAATTCCACCTGCTTGCATGATTACTTTATCGTAACCAATTTTTCTGTTTTCTTCTTCGTGTTCGAAAGTTAAAACAGAACCTGTAATAAGCGGCTGACCAAATTTATTTCCAAAATCAGAAGCTCCGTTTGAAGCTTTGATTAAGATATCCATTGGCGTTTGGTACAACCATTTTCTTTCTTCAACTGCATTTTCCCATTTTCTGTCTTCTTTTAGACGAGAGTAAGAAGTCATGTAAACAGCAGTTCCAGCTAATGGCAAAGATCCTTGACCTCCAGCTAAACGGTCACGAATTTCTCCTCCAGAACCTGTTGCAGCACCGTTGAAAGGCTCAACTGTTGTTGGGAAATTGTGTGTTTCTGCTTTTAATGAGATTACAGAATCAAATTCTTTTATTTCGTAAAAATCAGGTTTATCAGCCGATTTTGGTGCAAATTGTTGCACTTTTGGCCCTTTTACAAAAGCAACGTTGTCTTTGTAAGCAGACACAATATCGTTAGGATTTTCCTGAGATGTTTTTTTGATTAATTTGAAAAGAGAAGTTTGTTTTTCTTCTCCGTCGATCACAAATGTTCCGTTGAAGATTTTGTGACGACAGTGCTCTGAGTTTGCTTGAGAGAAAGCAAAAATCTCAGAATCAGTTAATTTTCTTCCTAGTTTAGTCGAAAGATTGTTTAAGTATTCTACTTCTTCTTCGCTTAAAGCTAAACCTTCTACTTTGTTGTAAGCAGCAATATCATCAATTTCTAGAATTGGTTCTGGCTGAATGTTGATAGTGAAGATTTCTTGATCTAATTCGTTGAATTTTTGAGAAAGCATTGGATCAAAATCAGTAAAATCTTCCGTTGCAGGATGAAATTCCTCGATTCTGATAATGCCAGAAATTCCCATGTTTTGAGTAATTTCTACAGCATTTGTACTCCAAGGTGTAATCATGGTTGCGCGAGGCCCAACAAAGAAACCTGTCAATGCAGATTTTTCGATCTTACTCGCATCGGCAAAAAGCCAGTTTAATTTTGAAATGTCTTGAGCTGAAATTTCGTTTTGCGTTTGTACGGCAAAAACAGTTTTGCTTTGGTTTTCAAAGAAATGGATCATTTGTGTAGTTTGTTGTATTGAGCTGCAAATTTAATGTAAATAAATAGTAAGCGCAAATTTGAAAACCATCTCTTTTCAAAAAAAATGAAATTGCTTTTTTCTTGCATTTTTTCTACCAAAAAGACGCAATATCAAGAGGTTTCGGTCCTTCGAGAAATTTAATGTTTTATTAAAATTTCTTTTTTGATATGTTCTGTAATATTAAACTTTTAGAAAGGAAAAAATCAAAAATAAAACGGCACAATTTTGACGTTTACAATAGGGCAATTTTGCAAAATTTACGAAATGCAGAAAGTGATGAAAAATACATTTCTAAAGAAAAATCTTTCACAGATTATGAAAAAAGCGGCAATTTGTCGCTTTTTTGGTTGATGAAAATCTAATTTTTAATTAATAATGACCTTTTTAAATGCTGTTTTTTCTCCTTTTATAATTTTAATAATGTAGATTCCTGTTGAAAGATTATGTACCGAAACTTCTGGAGAAGTCGTATTTTGTTTTTCGAATACTTTTTGACCAGAGAATGAGAAAATTTCAGCCGAATAAGGACTATCTACAATTCCTGGCTGAATATTGAAATTTCCATTAGAAGGGTTTGGGTAAATTGCAATTTCGTCTGCAATGACTTCTTCTTCGATTTCAGCAGCCTGAACCATTTTGCTTGCTAAGTTGTTGCAAGTGTCTTGTGAATAGGAATCCCATTGTGCACTTAAATTGAATGTTGTGCTAGGAGAAGTCACAGTCGATTTTCTTCTTAATGTAACATCTATCGCAAAATTGGCTGTTCCGCCATTGAAAGTTCCAATAATGTCAATTAGAACGCCATTTTTGAATAAACCTACAGCATCATTTCCATTAAAAGTCAGTTCGGTTGCAGTGGTCGAAATATTGGCAGCACTTGTAGAAAAACAACTTGATGACATAGAACTGTTTACAATTACAAATTTGCTTCCAGTTGTTAAAGTTCCGCTCAATGCTAAACCTGTACTCCAAGAACCTGCGCCATTTGTCTGTTTTTTGATTGTATAGGCAGATAAATTAACAGAAGCTCCAGTATTGTTTGCAATTTCTAAAGCTTTGTTATTTCCAGAACCTTCAATGTATTCAGAGAAAAGTAGATCGGTTGCAGTTCCGGTTCCGTTGCTATTGGTTGTAACTGAAATCGTATTGCTTGAAGCCGAAGTATTTCCAACTGCATCTTTTGCTTTTACATAAATAGAATAAGCTGTTGAAGCAGTCAAACCTGTAATTGTTGTGGTGGTACTAGAAACTGTTGTTTTTAAAACACTATTGGCATAAACCTCATAACCCGTAACTGCTACATTATCTGTAGAAGCTGTCCACGAAAGCGTAATTGAAGTGGCTGTTTTTGATGTTGAAGCCAAGCTCGTTGGTGCAGTTGGTGCTTGAGTATCTCCAGATGGAGTTCCGCCCCAAATTTGATTTACATATTCTGGATGATCAATAAATGGATTTCTATTGTTTTGTCTTGCATAAACGGCATTGTTTCTAGCGATTTCTCTTGCGCTTACAGGATCCTGCGCGTGCCAAGCCAAAAGCATATTTAAAAAAGCGGTTGTAAAAACTTGGTTGCTTGTGCCATTAAACATAGCATAAGAATAACCCGCAACCGTGTTTTCGTATCGAGTTGCAAAATAGAAATACATTCGAGCAATATCGCCTTTAAAGTCATTGATTGGCTCGAAAACAGTCCCCGAATATCCAGAAACGGCACTTGATCCTAATTTGCTTCCGTTTTGAGAAGTATAGGTTGCGGAACTTACATTTCCGTGCGGATAATTGGAACGTATTCCGTTTACTTTTCCATCAGTTGGAGTTATGAAATGCGCATCGGAAACCATTGGTGACTGCTCGCTAAAAACAGATTGCGGAATAATATGTTCTCTATTGTAGCAATCTCCTTCTACAGAATAATTCCCGCATCTTTGAGTGGTTCCCGTTGTGTAAGTGTATGGATCTGTTCCTGATGGATTTTCAGAATACATGTCTAATATGGTTCCGTCGTTTTCATAGAAATTATCAACGTCAGAAGTTTGGTAAGTGGTGTACAATCCAGCATAACCGTTATCTGTATGGCCTTTTATAATATTGTACAATTGAGTTTTTAAAGTGTAGCCCGTTCCCGTTGCAGTGCTGTAATATTCTGACGGAATTTGAGCAAAACCAATTGCAGTAAACATCAATAACAGTAAAAAGTAGTTTTTCTTCATAATTAATAGTTTTAAGATTTGGTTGAGAAAACTATTTTAAAAACTTGATTTTTAAGTTTTTAAAAATGTATTATAACAAATCTACTACTTTTATGAATGCGTTGCGTTAAGTGATGTTTAATTTTGGATATATTTTCTTACGAGTTTTTTTTTGCCACGAAGGCACTAAGACGCAAAGTTTTTTTTAGAATTTCTTTGTCAAGTTTTCTCGCAAAGTCGCTAAGTCGCAAAGTTTAATTTTAAGCAAAACAAAATCTTTGCGACTTCGCGACTTTGCGAGATTAAAAACTTTGTGTCTTAGCGCCTTCGTGGCAAAACCATTATTTAGGGAAATCCTGACTCTGATAAGCTCCCAAATCTGGTGGAGAAGTTCTTGTAATTTCTAAAATATCTGTTGGAATTATATAGGCCTGATTCCCTTTCGCGAAAGCGGCAGAAGTTTTATCAATATTAAACTTATTCTGAGAAACATTATAAAACTTCGGATTTTCATTCAGAATAATGTTGTTATAATGTTCCGTATCAGTTTTGAACTGATAATCTGGGTTTGTTGTCGAACTGCTGAATTTTAAAAGACAATTGTTTAACTGATAAACAAATGGCGTGTTAGTATTTTTGCTCAAATTAAATTCGTTGGTATTTGAGCCGTAAATAATGCAATTGTTGAAAGTAGCCTGTGTCAACGGATTGGTTTCTGGCGTTGCTCCAGCCAAAGAATTGCTTAAGCTCACAGAAAATTGTGAAGCTGTAGGCCAATTATTGTTGAAAGTGCAATGCGTGAATTGATAGTTTCCGCCATAAACGCAAGCCAAGCTTGATAGTCCAGCATAATTAATCACTATATTTTCTCCGACAATTTGAGCATTTTGAGCCGAAATTCCGTATTCAGCACAATTGTAAATCTGCGAGTTTTTAATTTCTATTGTGATTGAAGGACTTCTAAAATCTAAACCAATAACAGCATTTTTTAAAGTCAAATGATTAATCGAATGATCGGCGCTCCCTTTTTCAAAAATAACCGATTTCCATTGTCCTGGAATGTCAGAATAAAGCGATTCTAAACGATCGCCTTCAAAAATAACTTCGTTTTCTAATTTATCACTTGTTGAAGCTGTTCCATTTATTTCTAGAGAAGCATTTTTGCTAACATACAAGCCAGAATTAGCGTGAAAATGAACTCTTGTGCCGGCTTCAAAAATCACGGTTTTATCTTCTGGAACTCCAGCATAACCATAAATAACGTACGGTTTGTCATTTGTAAAAAGAAGCTCATTTCCGTTTGTAGGATCATTTTCATTTAAATAAAATCCGTCAACATCTTTTCCGTCAATTTTGATTTTTTCTTTGGTTCCGTCAGGATTTTGATTTGGATATAAAAAAACAGCGTCTTGAATTAAAGTAACCAGCGCCACTTCTTGCAGATTGGCTCCGCTGTCAAATTGAATTTCGTCTGTATATAAAAAATCATCAGGATTTGCGTCTGTGATATCTGCCGTTGTCTCTATAAAAATGTACAAACTGTCTTTTGCTAAAAGTGTAACATTTTGAAAAATTTTCCCGTTGTTGCCCGTCATTCCATCAACAGTCATTCTATATTTAGAATTCAAACCTTTTTTAAATTGCACAATCGGAATCGAAATGTCATTTTTACTTTGGTTGTAAACTTTTAATTGATACGTGCTTGAGCCAATATTTTTAAAAACAGTATCCAAATAAACCGTGTCTTTTGAGAACTTTAAATCTCCTGTGCTGGCAACGGTATCAAAGTCAGTTCTGCAAGAACTGAAAGTTATAATTATTCCGAAAATGAAGAGTATAAAGTATTGACGCATTTAATTTCTTTTTTAGCCACTAATTCACGAATTTTTATTTGAAATAATTCGTGAATTAGTGGCGAATAAATTGTAGATAAAAAACCTTTTCAATCTGTGTATCCCGATAGCTATCGGGAGTGGCAAAAAGCTAAAGATTGATTTGGATTGTTTTTGTAAAAATAGCAAAAAACTGACAAGTTCATAATTGATTTTTAATTTTAGAATCCGATTTTTCGATTTGTGTCTTATCTTTCTTTAATTTTACGTTTTTAAAGTTTATTTTAATGAATTATACAAAAGAACAGATTTTAGCGCGCTGTAATGAGTTTTCTAAAAACACATTAATGGAAACGCTGAAAATTGAATATATCGACGCCGGAGAAGATTTTTTAACTGCAAAAATGCCTGTAAATCCAAGCGTTCATCAACCAATGGGATTATTGCACGGCGGCGCTTCTGTAGCTTTGGCAGAAAGTGTTGGAAGTGCAGCTTCTTTCTTTTTTATCAATCCGAAAGAGCAGGAGGTAAGAGGTATTGAAATCTCGGCAAATCATCTAAAAAGTATTCGTGAAGGTTATGTTTTTGGTACTGCCAGAATTATCCACAAAGGAAGAAGTCTTCATCTTTGGGAAATTAAAATTACTGATGAAGCAGGAAACTTGGTTTCGCTTTGCAAATTGACTAATATGGTTTTGGAAAGAAAGAAAAGTGAATAAATTATGAATGCATTGTTCTTAAAAATTAAAAATCATAAAGAACAAAATTTACCCTTTGTGCTTTATTCAAAACCCAATTCAGAAAACTACATTGGGATTTTACAGCAAAATAATAATTTAAATACGGTTTCTGATTACAGCGAAAAAGGATTTGTTTTTGCTTCTTTTGATGAAAAACAATTGATCCTAATTCCAGAAAGTGAATCGGAAGTTATTACTGCTAATAAAGAAGAAACCTCATTTGCTCCAATAGAAATTGATGATTTGAGTTTTGATTCTGAAGCTAAATTTCAATATGAATATTTAGTAGCTCAGGGAATTCAGGCCATCAAAAATGAAGAATTCAAAAAAGTAGTTTTATCAAGAAGTGAAGAAGTGCCTTTGGCTGAATTTGATTGTATTGAAACTTTTCAGCACTTGGTTCAGTTATATCCAGCCACTTTTTGTTATTGCTTCTTTCACCCAAAAATAGGGCTTTGGATGGGAGCCACACCAGAAAAACTGCTAAAAGCAAACGGAAATGTTTTTGAAACCATGGCTTTGGCGGGAACACAGAAAGATAATCTGCAAACGGAAATTGTTTGGCAGCAGAAAGAAAAAGACGAGCAGCAATTTGTGACTGATTTTATTGTAAAACGCCTTCGAGAATTTACGGCTTCTGTAGTGGTTTCTGAACCTTACAGTTTGAAAGCAGGATCGATTTGGCATATTAAAACGGATATTTCGGGTGTTTTAAAAGATAATTCAACTTTAGAAGAAGTTATCGATACTTTGCATCCTACGCCAGCCGTTTGCGGACTTCCTAAAAAGAAATCGAAAGCATTTATTTTGGAAAACGAAAATTACGATAGAACTTTCTATACGGGTTTCTTAGGCGAATTAAACAGCACATTTGCAGGAAATAATGCAAGTTCTGATTTATTTGTAAATTTACGATGCATGCAGATTCAGGAAGAAAAAGCAATTCTGTATATGGGTTGCGGCATCACAAAAGAAAGCATTCCGGAAAAAGAATGGGAAGAAAGCGTCAACAAATCAATGACGATGAAAAGAGTATTGAAAATAACTTAAAAATATGTTTACAGTCGCAGTCACAGTTTTCAGTTTTGCTGAGACTGAATACTGCGACTGTCAACTGTGACTTAAATATAGATAATGAAACTAGACATATTAGCCTTTGGCGCGCATCCAGACGATGTAGAATTGGGTTGTGCCGGAACCATTTTAAAAGAAGTATCACTTGGTAAAAAAGTAGGTATTGTAGATTTAACTCGTGGTGAGTTGGGAACTCGTGGAACTGCGGAAACTAGAGATCAGGAAGCAAAAGATGCAGCGGAAATTTTAGGAGTCGTTGTACGTGAAAATTTACGCATGCGTGATGGTTTTTTTGTAAATGACGAAAAGCATCAATTAGAGGTCATTAAAATGATTCGTAAATATAAACCTGAGATTGTTTTATGCAATGCAATTGACGATCGCCACATTGATCACGGAAGAGGAAGCAAACTCGTTTCTGATGCTTGCTTTTTGTCTGGTTTGATGAAAATCAAAACTTCGATTGATGGCGAGGCACAAGAAGCTTGGAGACCAAAAGTAGTATATCATTATATTCAATGGAAAAACATTACCCCAGACTTCGTTGTGGATATTACAGGTTTTGAAGAAAAGAAAGTGGAAGCGATTATGGCTTACAAAACTCAATTTTATGATCCTAATTCGAATGAACCTGCAACGCCAATTACGAGTAAAAACTTTTTTGAGAGCCTAAATTATCGTGCGCAAGACCTAGGAAGACTAGTTGGGAAAGATTTTGCAGAAGGTTTTACAGTTGAAAGATGTTTGGCTGTCAATAGCTTAGAAAATTTGATTTAATTTTTATAAAAATTTTTCATTTTTTTCTTTGTAGAACTCAACCTTTGTTCTATATTTGCACTCGCTAAGCAGAAAAATGGTGGTTGTAGCTCAGCTGGTTAGAGTAGCGGTTTGTGGTGCCGCGGGTCGCCGGTTCGAACCCGGTCAGCCACCCAGATTTAAAGCCTTGAAGAAATTCAAGGCTTTTTTTGTTTTCTGACGAAAACTAAAAAAGTAAAATTCCAATTTTTGAAATTCCAAATTCCAACTCACTACAGTTTGAAATTTGGAATTTTTTATTTGTATCTAATCTCAAAGAGTTTGGAGTTTGGGTTTTAGAATATTGGAAATTAAAAAAGCACAACTGTTAAGTTGTGCTTTTCTTGTGGTTATTATATTTGGTTTATGTATTATCGAATTTCTTCAAATGTAGTGCCTTGTGTAATGTCACCTGTTTTATAACCTTTTTTAAACCAATACATTCTTTGTTCTGAAGTGCCGTGTGTAAAAGAATCGGGAACAACGTGTCCTTGCATTTTGCTTTGAATGGCATCGTCTCCAACGGCACTAGCTGCACTTAATGCTTCTTCAATATCTCCTGCCTCAAGTTTTTCCTGATTGTCGTGAGCCCAGACTCCTGCATAAAAATCTGCTTGCAACTCTAAAGCTACGGATAATTTATTAGCTTCGGCTTCACTTTTTCCCTGCTGTTCCTGGCGCATTTTTGAAGACGTTCCCATCAAAGTTTGTATATGGTGGCCAATTTCATGGGCTATTACATAAGCTATGGCAAAATCACCTCCTTTTGCACCAAATTTGGTTTTCAATTCTTCAAAAAAGTCCAAATCCATATACACTTTACGATCACCAGGACAATAAAACGGCCCAGAGGCCGAAGATGCTCCACCGCAGGCTGTTTGTACGGCTCCTTTAAAAAGTACTAATTTTGGTTTTTCATAAGTCATGCCATGTTGCGTAAAAATTTTTGTCCATGTATCTTCATTATAAGCTAGCATTGCCCTAACAAAATTCCCCATTTCTTCGTCTTCTTTGCTTAATGGGGCAGCGGCTTCAGTCTGCTGGCCTTGTCCGCCTTGCATTTGTTCTAAAATAGGAGCTATCTGCTGACCTGTTTCACCTCCAAAAAGGTTCAGAAGTAAAACAATAATACCAATTACGCCACCACCAATTATGGCTTTACCGCCACCAGAGATAGATCTTCGATCTTCTACATTATCACTTTGTCTGCTGCCTTTCCATTTCATATTGAATTGTTTTTTGTTTTTGTTTGAAACGTTGTACGAATTTATAGATTTTTTATGATAAATTTTAGAGTAAAGATATTTATGTTTAGTTTTCGGACGCAGTCTTCACTCTCAGCAAATAGTGTGTGACTGAAAACTGCAACTGAGACTAAAAACTAAAAATTACCTAGCCATTTAATTAAAGCCTCTTCAACACTTCCTTTCATAATTGGTTTAGAAATGTAATCGTCCATTCCGGCAGAAATACATTTGTTGCGTTCTTCTTTTTCTGCACCTGCGGTAACAGCAATTATTGGAACATCTCGTCCTTTTTTAGTATTTCTGATTGCCTTGGCAGTTTCATATCCATTCATAATCGGCATCTGAATATCCATAAAAATTATGGTTGGATTAATTTGTTCAAATTGCTGAATGGCTTCATAACCGTTTTCACATTCGAAAATAAAAGCGTTGTTGTAAAGATTTTTTATAATGGTCTTAAGAAGAAGCATGTTTACTTTGTTGTCTTCAACAATTAGAAAAGTAATATTGCTGCCGTTTGTTTCAATTTCATCAGAATCAAGATTGATATTTAAACTTTTAAGTTCTGCATTGTATTTGTCATTAATGCTTTGGTTACTCGTTTTTAAATTCAGATCAAAGAAAAAAGTGCTTCCTTCATCAATTTTGCTTTCTAGCTGTAAACGGCTTTCCATTAAAGCTAATAATTGATTGGATATGGTTAAACCAAGTCCAGTTCCTCCAAATTTTCTAGTCGTAGAGCTGTCTTCCTGAGAAAAGGCTTTGAAAATCTTCTGTTGATTTTTTTCCAAAATGCCAATGCCTGTATCAATTACAGCAAAGCGAATCACGCAGTTGTTGTTGTGTTTTTTTTCTAAAACGGAAACATTTAATTTGATGGAACCTTCAATTGTAAATTTAACCGCATTAGAAAGCAGATTAATCAAAATCTGTTTCAGACGGACAATATCGGTCCAGATATATTTTGGAACTTCAGGGTCAATATTCAATTCAAGTTCGAGATTCTTCTTATTGGATTCGTAGACAATTAAATCAAAGACTTGCCCTAAGATTTTTTTGAGATCATATAAATCAATAAAGAGCTCTAATTTTCCAGCTTCAATTTTTGAGAAATCTAAAATGTCATTAATAATTTCAAGAAGAGAATGAGCCGATTGGTTAATTGTCGTCATATATTTTTCTTGAATTTCCTCTAAATCTGTTTTCATTAATAAATGTGTAAAACCAATAATTCCGTTTAGAGGAGTTCTAATTTCATGCGACATATTGGCTAAAAAGTCAGATTTTGATTTGTTTGCTGCTTCGGCCAATTGTTTGGCTTTTATAGCGTCTTCGATTTCTTTTTTGCTTGTAATATCAAAATAGATTCCGCCAACAAATTCAATTTCATCATCTCGCTTAATTACGTCTCCAAATTCTTCTATCCAAATATACTCGCCGCTCTTGCGCTTAATGCGGTATACATTATGCAAAGGCATTCCGTTTTGGAGATTATCGATTTGATTGTTAATTACTTCTTCTTTGTCTTCAGGATGAATTAACGATAGAAAAGACAAATTATTTTCAATAAATTCGGATTTTGAATATCCAGTAAGGTTCGAAACCTCGTCGTTTAAGAATATTTTGGTTGAGAAAGCATCAAATTTCGATAAATACACCGTTCCAGGAATGTTGTTGGCAATCAATTTGAATTTTTCTTCACTTTCGATAATTTTAGTTTCATTTCGGTTTCTTTCTAATGCAGACGAAATATTATTGGCCAAAACCTGAAAGATATTAATTTCATCTTCAGACCATTTTCTTTCCGTCGTACAATCATCAAAACCAATGAAACCAGTAAAAATATCATTTATGTAAATCGGTAAAATTAAAATTGACTGAATTTCGTTATCGATCAGAAGCTTTTTGAAAAAACCGTCATTAAGATTTCGAGTTAGCGTATTTAGGATTTTTCTCTGCGATGCCGCATCATAAATCTCTCGCAGATTTTCTTCGGTCATAGAACGCAAAGGTGTAATCTGATGTGTAACCCCTTCGCGAGACCATTTGTATTTTTGGCTTACAGTATTGTAAATGGCATCTTTTTCGTAGTAATACATATGATCTACTTTGGCTGCTTTTCCAATAATGTTGTAGGTTTCCTCAAACATCTGATGTGTGGTTTTGCTTAGCAGGAATTTTTCGGTACATAAAGAAAGTGCAGACAAAAGCTGGCTTTTAAGCTGTAATTTTCTTTCTGCTTCCAATCGCATTTGTGAGGAAATGGCAAGCGAAATTACATCTGAGATAGTTCTTGCATAATTAATGTCTTCATTATCCCATTCGCGTTTTTGTTCGGTGCTTTCAAAGCAGACCACACCTGCCAATTGTCCCGTTAGGAAAATAGGAACATCCAACATCGATTTTATGTTGTTTTTTGTAAAGTAAAGTTTTTGAAATTCAGATGTTTCTAATTTGTTGAATACATCTGGAGCATTTATAATCGCTTTGTTGTTCAGTGTTTCAAAATAAATAGGATAGGACTCTTTCTTTAAAATGCTTTTATCGTTTAAGCTTTGATTGTCAAGGCTAAAAAGATTTTTACAGGTAATGAGATCGTTGTCATATTTCCAAAAACTTACACGATTGACGTCGCTAATTGTGGCTGCTTCTTTTAGTATTAAATCAATAATGGTGTTTAATTCATTGTATTTGCTAAAGTCCGTAGTCGATAATTTTTTGGTCGAATTATTGTAAGCTTCAATTTTTTTAAGACGCTTTTTTTTCTCATTTTCGATATTCTTTTTTTCAGTAATATCTCTTGCAATGCCAGAAAAACCAGTCGTTAATCCCAGATCATTTTTACGTACAATGATCTTTTGCGAAATCCATACTTCTTCGCCATTTTTCTTCAGAACTGGAATTTCGATAATGGGATAATTATTTTCATTCAGCACTAAATTTTCATAAAAATCTACAGCACTAGTAATATAATGTTCATGAATAAAATTGGAATAATGTTTTTTAATGATTTCATTTTCAGTGTAACCAAGAATCGAAAAACCAAATTCATTCATAAAAGTAAAATATCCTTCTGCATCAATTTCAAAAATAATATCGGTTGCGGTCTGAATTAGATTTTTGTATTGGTCCTGAACGATAATCTGCTCTGTAACATCTTGCCCAATACTAATTATTAAATCTTCTGAGAACTTTTTATCTTTCCATTGGATGTATTTGTATTCGCCAATTTTTGTTTTTAATTTTCTGATGTACAGCTTGTTTTCGTGGTTTTTAATGGGGTCTAATTTTTCTTCTGAATCTTGGGTTAGCTCCCAGAATTTTAATCCCATCACTTCATCAGGCAGATATCCTAAAATGGGAGTAATGGTTTCACTGCAAAAAAGAATTTCGCTTTTTTGATTTGAGGCTATGGTAAGCGAATTGCCTTTGTGAACTATTTCATTTGCAAACCTAAAATTGTCACGATTGTTTAATAAGACAGCATATTTAACTTGATTTATAATGAAAATTAGGATGCAGAAATTAAGCAATAAAATAGAAGACTTTATTGGGATAAGATGAAATAATAAAGTAGCAATTAAAAAGGTAAATGTTAAACCAACAAAAGACCAATAAATTTTTATGGGTTTGAGAATGTTGTACGAAAAGAAAAATGAGATCAGGAAAACAATTATAGGTACTACGTCATTTCGTAAGGTGACAATATTATAGGCGACATAACTGATATAAATAAAAAAACAGGAAATAAAAATCTGCTGGATTTTATCTCTCACCCATTTGATTTTGTTTGTTATCACGTAAATAATCAGAACAAAAATACCAATCAGGACATTTACCAATAAAAGGCTTTTGGGTCTGATTTTGAAAATTTCATTGATGATTTCGATAACAATTACCGCAATACCGAAAAATAGAATATAAAGTTGGTATTCTTTGCTTACGGTTTCCTGCTCTTTCTTTTTTTCAATGAAATACCCAATTTTAGCTTTAATTTTAAAAAACTGGTAAACTAAGAGCGAAAGAAAGGCAATAAGCGATAATCCTAAAACAACAAGTTTATGATTGTTGTAATAAATGATATCAGAATTAAACACATACCATCCGGTCATAATTGACTCAAAGGCACTTCCGCTGGCAGAAATTCCTGAGATAACCGAATTGAAAAAACTACAGTTTGCGGCCATAGAATTTGGGTATGTTGGTTAAGTAAATAGCGTTTTGAGAATTCTTAAAAAGAAGTGGTTAGGTTCTTTATAATTAAGAATTTTCTATTTTAATCTACATTGTATTTTCCGATTGAATCAATTGAATCTTCTTCTTCAGAATGTGTTCCAAAAATGGCAAAATATGTAGCATATTGCATTGAACTATTAAAAACCGCAGTAAATATTACTCCTACACAGCATGCCACAAGTCCTACCAAAGCACCTAAAAAACCTATGATAAAAAATGCGAATATGTTTAGTGGATTTTTAGTAACTATGATAATGCTTGCTTTCAAGGATTCTATTGCTGTCAAATTCCCAAAAATAATTAGAGGAGTTGACAAATAAACAAAATAAGATATAATGTAGGGAATTGCAAATGCAATAAGTTCTCCAAATGGAATATTTAAACTTCTAATTAAATTTGAAAGCAAGTTTCCTGTAATAGCCGTGATAATAGCTGCGACGAAAATCTGTGCAAAATATTTTCCTTTGTAATAGTAGAACATCGTAGAGACATTAAATTCAATGTCTTTATCTGCAGAATCTGCCATTTTTAAAAATCCTGCACCAAAAGGAGCTATTAATGCTGCTAACAAAGAAAATCCAATAGTTTGAACTAAAAGCTCAACACCTGTGAAATTTTGATTTGTGAATTCCTTTAGATAATCTTGCTTTAGGCTCTCGATTCCAAAATAGGCGATCAATATTCCCATATATGCCATCACAATGATAATGGCTAAGACCAAAATGATAAGTCCCGAATAAAGAGCTATTTTTTTATAGTTTTCGAAAGCGTGATTGAAAACGGAAGAAAAATCAAGGGAAAAGCCATTTTTTTTAATGTCCTCAATTTGGTCAAGTGTAGATTTCATTTATATTTATAATTGTTTTATAGACTTATAACATTTTTAAAGGTATCTTGACGTAAATATAATATTTTTAATCAATACCATATAAAAATCTACAAAACATTGCGAAATGTTTTTAACTGATTTATAGCCAGTCTAAAATTCGTTTTATCGAAGCCAATTTATCTTTGTAAGGCGCATAGCGCATAGGCAAATCAAGCCAATTTCCTTTTTTCACAATTGCTTTATGATGAGAGAATGTATCGAAACTTCGTTTACCGTGATAAGCGCCAATTCCGCTATGGCCGACACCACCAAAAGGCAGTCTATTATTAGAAAAATGAACAACAGTATCGTTGATACAACCGCCTCCAAAGGAGTATTTTGAAATTAATTTCTTTGTAAATGAATTATTTTCGCTAAAAATATAAAATGAAAGAGGTTTCTCATAGCGGCTGACAACCTTTTCGATGTCATTTTCATTTTCATAAACCAGAATAGGCAGAATTGGGCCAAAGATTTCTTCTTTCATAACTGGACTGTCCAAATCTGGCTCTTCAAGAAGTGTTGGCGCAATATAAAGTTTGTTGGCATCACTTTCTCCGCCAAATAAAATATGTTCGTCTTGAATCATATTGGTGAGTCGGTACCAGTTTTTTGTATTTATAATTCGCGCAAAATCAGGAGATTTGTCAATTTTCTTGCCGTAAGCTTTAATGATTTCTTCAATTAAGTAAGAAATAAAATTAACCTTCATATTTTTCTGAATCAAAATATAATCGGGTGCAATGCAAGTCTGACCGGCATTAATGAATTTTCCCCAGACAATTCGTTTTGCGGCAAGTTTTAAGTTGGCAGTTTCATCAACAATACATGGGTTCTTCCCGCCTAATTCCAAAATAACTGGAGTTAAATTTTCTGCTGCCACTTTTGCAACAATTTTACCTACAGCAACGCTTCCAGTAAAGAAGATATAATCCCAACGCTGTGCAAGCAATTTATTAGAAACTTCGATTCCGCCTTCATAAACTTCGACGTGATTAACATGAAAAGTTTTTTCTATAATTTTTGCAATTATGGCCGAGGTATGAGGTGTAAGTTCAGAAGGTTTTAAAACCACTCTATTTCCTGCAGCAACCGCAGCAATCAACGGACATAAAGCAAGCTGAAAAGGATAATTCCAAGGCGCTATAATCAATACATCTCCATAAGGTTCTTTATAAAGATAATCGCTAGAAGGAAAATTTAAAAGTGAAGGAAAAACGCGTTCAGGTTTGGCCCATTTATTAATGTTTTTTATAACATCTTTGAGTTCTGAAATGACATAATTGGTTTCGGTCAAAACAGCCTCGAACTCAGGTTTTTTAAAGTCATCGTATAAAGCTTTTACGATTAAATCTTCGCTTTTTTGAATATTATACAATAACTTTTTTAGAGTTTCCTTTCGATATCCGATGTTATTTTTATAATCCATTTTCCGATTAACTTGAATTTTCCCTATGCAAGTTAATTGATAAAATTTAAAAATTTAACAATTAAATCATAAAAATCATACAGCATTCCAAATTGGGTCGTCTGGTGTCGGCGCGACAATCGTTATGTTTTCTTTAGAAACAGGATGCACAAAAGTTAGTTTTCTGGCATGAAGATGAATTCCGCCGTCTGGATTGCTTCGGTCTGCGCCATATTTTAAATCTCCTTTTATGGGCGAACCAATGGCACTTAATTGAGCACGAATCTGATGATGACGTCCTGTATGCAAATTGATTTCGAGCGCCGTATAATTTTGAAGTTCTTTGATAATCGTATAATCTAAACTGGCTAATTTGCTATCAGGCACCTCTTTTGAATGTGCTTTTGAAGTATTATTTTTTTCGTTTCGTTTTAAATAATGAACCAATTTTGCTGATGCTTCACGTGGTTTATTCTTTACGACAGCCCAATAGGTTTTTTTAGTTTCACGATTGCTGAACAACTCATTCATTCGCGATAAAGCTTTACTAGTTCTCGCAAAAACCACAATTCCAGTTGTAGGTCGATCCAAACGATGAATCACACCCAAGAAAACATCACCAGGTTTGTTGTATTTTTCTTTGATATATTCTCTCACAACATCAGACAAAGGTTTATCGCCTGTTTTATCGCCTTGAACAATATCGCCCACACGCTTATTAACCACAATGATGTGATTGTCTTCGTGAAGTACTTGTAAATTATCTTTGGTGGAAACAATTTTCATATTAGACTTGCTTAGATTTTTAGACATACTTAGACTTCTTAGATTTTGACTGATTCTTTTGATTTTATAATAACGTCGCTCTAAATCGGGATGTCATTTTAGTGATTTCTTCCAGTAAGTTAATTAGTTCAGTTGTACTTTCTTCATTTATAAATCCTAAATCAGATGAAATTAAAAGTTGTGTTTCAACTTCATAGGCTGATCCGATAGCAATTTCTAAAAATCTAGCAAAATCCTTATTTGAATTTCTTGAAGAGCCCTCTGCAATATTTGAAGGGATTGATACAGAAGCTCTTCTTAATTGATTTATTATTCCAAATTTTTCTTCACTAGGAAATGTGGCTGTTACAGAATAAATTTTAGAACAAAATGATCTGCTTTTCTTCCAGATCAAAAGCTCTTTAAATTGATGCATGGCTTAAATTATTGATAGTTTTGGCAGAAGCTCAAGATTTCAAAAAATTAGACTTCTTAGAATTTTGCGCAATTAAATGAATTTAAGTGCAATATCTAAGAAGTCTAAGTATGTCTAAAAATCTAAGCCAGTCTGATTTTAATATTGTTCACTAGCATTCGGGAAATCACTAGACTTAACATCAGCAGCATATTGGCTGATTGCTTTTGTCATTTCTTCGTAAAGATTTAAGTAACGGCGCAAGAAACGTGGACTGAATTCGTTGTTCATTCCTAACATATCATGGATTACTAAAACCTGACCGTCAACGCCACCTCCAGCACCAATTCCGATAACAGGAATAGAAATACTGTCTGCTACTTTTTTAGCAAGAGCTGCTGGGATTTTTTCCAAAACGACAGCAAAACATCCTACTTTTTCAAGCATTTGAGCATCTTCAATTAATTTCTCAGCTTCTTCTTCTTCTTTAGCGCGAACTGTGTAAGTTCCGAATTTATAGATAGATTGAGGAGTTAATCCTAAATGTCCCATTACTGGAATTCCGGCATTTAATATTTTTTTGATAGACTCTTTTATTTCTTTTCCGCCTTCCAATTTCACAGCATGCGCACCACTTTCTTTCATGATTCTGATAGAAGAACGTAAAGCTTCTTTTGAATCTGATTGATAACTTCCGAAAGGCAAGTCAACTACAACTAAGCCTCTTTCTACAGCGCGAACTACAGAAGAAGCATGGTAAATCATCTGATCTAAAGTAATAGGCAGAGTAGTTTCATGACCAGCCATTACGTTTGATGCCGAATCACCAACTAAAATTACATCGACACCAGCGGTATCAACAATTTTCGCCATTGTATAATCATACGCAGTTAGCATAGAGATTTTTTCTCCATTGCTTTTCATTTCAATTAATGACTTTGTTGTGATTCTTTTATAATCTTTTTTTGCTACAGACATTTTATTGTTTTTTTGATAATGTAAAAGTATTGAATAATTGTAAAAGGGGAATCAGCAATAATAGAATATTTCGACAGAAAATAGTTTTCCGTCTTTAAATTCTAATCGGAATTGGCTGTCTTCCATTATGATACTGTAAATGTGGGCCGATTTTAGAGAAGCTTCAATATAAGTTCCATATTTTTCAATGAAAGCTTTTTCAGACAGCGTATGATCTAAAATAGCGTTTTGATTTATAATAAATTTGTTGTTTTCGTTGATGAAAACTTTAATGATTTCTCCCCGCTTTTGTTTTTCATCAACAGAAATTTCCAAATCTGGATAGTAGTAAAATAAATCACTCAAATAAATGCCGCATTCGTCTGAAATACGAGTTTTTTTGGGAGGATTTCCCATCGTTTTAATTAAATCTGCCAGCGAAATGTTAACCGATTTTGTTTTAAAACCTTTTAAAGAATAATGGGATTTTTGAGTAAAGGCAATAATCTGTTCTGATAATTTATGATTGGCCAGACCTTTGGCTAATGCCATATTCAATTCTGTTTCGCTAAGTAATTTAGGATCGTTTAGCTGTTTTACAACTTCATAGTATCTCTGATAAGCAGGAATTAATTTAGAATAATCACTGTTCCATGCCAATTCTACAATTCTTTCGCTAACTGTTTTACGTTCGTTAAGCGCGTTTGCATCAAGTTTATCGAAATCTTTCAATAAAGCATCAAAGTTTGGTCTAAGGCCAAGAAATTTTCTCAGTGTATATTTAGAATATTCTTCGTTAAAAATTCCGCTGATATTTACCCATTCATCAGGATTTACAGGAAGATAGTTTACTGCAACAGGATCTCCTGTAAATAAAATTTCTCTGATTTTTGAACTTTTATCGGGCAAAGCTCTTGCTTTCAGTCCAGCTGCAAGAACAAAAAGATGATTGCCACCGTAATAAGCATCGCCACCTTCCAAAATAGGATTTTTGGGATCTTTAATTTTTACATCTTTTGCGTTAAGGCTGTTTGCAATAAACTTTTCTTGCACATAACCTTCGTTCAAATTATCAGCTTGTATTTTGTACCAGCCATTTTGATTTTCAGATAATAAGCGAACTTCAGCTCCATATTTAAAATACCCTAAAAAATCGGCAGATGCATTCGGAGAAATAAATAATCTTGTATCAGAATTTAAAAAATAACGTTCTTGAGAATGAAGTAAAATAGAACAGAAAAAGAGTAAAAGGTAAAGTTTTTTCATGTAAATGGTTGGTTTTTTTCTGCCACGAATTACACCAATTTTTTTTGAGTAATTGAGTAAAATTTAATTCGTGCTAATTTGTGTAATTTGTGGCAAACCTTAAAAAGTTAACAATCAGCCATGTTTACGGCAACCGCAAGACCTCCTTCAGAAGTTTCTTTGTATTTTGAATTCATATCTTTTGCCGTTTCCCACATTGTGTTAATCACTTTGTCTAAAGGAACTTTAGCATTTTTTGAATCCGTTTCTAAGGCCAATTCAGCAGCATTTATCGCTTTAATTGCACCCATTGTATTTCTTTCGATGCAAGGAATCTGAACCAAACCGCCAATAGGATCGCAAGTTAAACCCAAATGATGTTCCATTGCGATTTCAGCAGCCATAAGAACCTGAGCAGGAGTTCCGCCCATCAATTCGCACAAAGCTCCCGCTGCCATTGCAGAAGAAACGCCAATTTCAGCTTGGCATCCGCCCATTGCAGCAGAAATAGTAGATCCTTTTTTGAAGATACTTCCGATTTCGCCCGCAACCATCAAAAATTGTTTGATTTCTTTTTCGCCAGCACTATGGTTTTCGATTACCATATAATACATTAAAACGGCCGGAATTACTCCAGAACTTCCATTGGTAGGCGCTGTAACAACACGTCCAAGAGAAGCGTTTACTTCATTCACGGCAAGTGCAAAACAGCTAACCCATTTTAGAATCTGACGAAATTTTACCTCAGTTTTTCTAATTTCTTCCAACCAGCTTTGCGGGTCGGTATAATTAGACAATCCGATTAAGTTTTGGTGCATGTCAAAAGCTCTTCTGCGCACATGAAGTCCGCCAGGAAGAATGCCTTCAGAGTGGCAGCCAATGTACATGCATTCCAGCATTGTATTCCAAATGCGCATTAATTCTGAATGCACTTCGGCTTCTGGACGCATCGAAATTTCATTTTGATATACAATTTCAGAAATTGATTTATTTTCAGTAATAGTATAATTCAACAATTCAGCTGCGTTTTGAATCGGGTAAGGAAACGCACATTTTATAGCTTTTTTTTCTTTCGCATTGGTACGTTCTTCTTTTACAACAAATCCGCCTCCGATAGAATAAAAAGTAGATTCATATTCAGAATCATCAGATTTGTAAGCTGTAAATTTCAAACCATTGGCATGAAACGGAAGAAAATCTTTGTTGAAAACAATGTCTTGAAGAAAAAAGAACGGAATCACTTTTTGGTTGCCCAAATTGATTTCGTTTGTAGTTTCGATTTTTTTAATAATTCCCGCAATATCTTCAACAGGAATATATTCAGGATCTTGTCCGCTCAATCCGAGCATTACAGCAAGATCTGTTGCGTGGCCTTTTCCAGTTAAAGAAAGAGAGCCATATAAGTCGACTTTTACTCTTGTAATGTCGTCTAAAATTGCTTCGTCTTTGAGCTCTTCAAGAAAACGTTCGGCAGCGCGCCAAGGACCTAAAGTATGTGAGCTTGAAGGGCCAACGCCAATTTTAAGCATATCAAAAACAGAGATACATTCTTCCATTGTTCAATTTTTGTTAAGACAAAGATAATCGAATAATGCAATGATGATTAATTTTTGATTGTTAATCTTGCGTATTTGTTAAAAAAAATATTAAAATTTAATAATTCGGCAACGAAATAAATTTAAAACCTTAATATGTGCTTTAAGTAAAAAGTTCACTATTTTTAGGTATTTTTGTAAAAGAACGAGTGCTAAAAATACTCGATTCTTTAATATTAATACTTCATGGATTTTGTTTGAATTCTGAAAATGTCTTTTTACAAATTATAATGCCACAAGAAGATAAAGTTACCATATGATAGAATTTTTCAGACATCTATTACAAGAATTCGAATTACCTTTAAGCAACCCCGTATTGATTTTTTCGTTAATACTTTTTATTATTCTGCTTTCGCCGATTTTGCTTAAAAAAATTAATATTCCGGGAATTATTGGACTAATTATTTCTGGAGTTATTATCGGTCCCCACGGTTTAAATATCTTGGCAAAAAACTCTGCAGTTGATCTTTTTTCAACAATTGGACTTCTGTACATTATGTTCATTGCTGGATTAGAATTGGATATGAATGAGTTTAAAGCCAACCGAAATAAGAGTTTGCTCTTTGGTTTTTTTACCTTCATTCTGCCGCTTTCAATTGGTTTTCCAGTTTGTTTTTATTTGCTTCAATACGATTTCAATGCCAGTTTTTTAACTGCGAGCATGTTTGCGACACATACTTTGGTTGCGTATCCGATTGTGAGTAAACTGGGAATTGCCAAAAATCAAGCAGTTGCCATTACTGTTGGAGGAACAATTTTGACCGATACAGCTGTTTTGATTATTTTGGCCGTAATTATGGGAAGTGCTCAAGGAAGCTTAAATCAGGCTTTCTGGATCAAATTGACTATTTCGCTGGCAATTTTTTCAGCCATAATGTTTTTGCTTATTCCAAGAATTGCTAAATGGTTTTTCAAAAAATTAGAGAGTGAAAAACATGCGCATTACATCTTTGTGCTTTCTGTGGTTTTCTTTGCAGCTTTTTTAGCCGAAGTAGCAGGAGTAGAGCCTATTATTGGCGCGTTCGTGGCTGGTTTGGCATTGAATCCTTTAATTCCGCATTCGTCAGCATTAATGAACAGAATTGAGTTTATTGGAAATTCATTATTCATTCCGTTTTTTCTGATTTCAGTAGGAATGTTAGTTGATGTCAGCGTTATTTTAAGCGGACCAACAGCTTTAATCGTAGCTGGAACTTTGAGTGTTGTGGCGATATTTGGAAAATGGATTGCAGCATTTTTTACTCAAATTGTTTTTAAATATACCAGAACCGAAAGACAGCTTATTTTTGGGTTGAGCAGTGCGCACGCGGCAGCAACTTTAGCCGTGATTTTGGTGGGTTATAAAGCTAAAATTTTAGACGAAAATATCTTAAACGGAACCATTATTCTAATCCTGATTACTTGTATTGTAGCTTCGTTTGCAACTGAAAAAGCCGCCAAGAAAATTGCAATCTGCGAAGAAGAGTTTTCTCATGAAGATGCTGGTAGAGATCAAATTTTAGACGAACATATTCTGATTCCACTGGCGAAAACTTCTGCAGCGGCAAGTTTATTGGATTTTGCTCTTTTGATAAAAGATAAAAAATCATCTAACCCCATTACTTTATTGACGATTGTACCGAATAATAATCAGGCAGAAAAAAATATTTTAAAGTACAGAAAAGCGGCCGATAAATTTGTTATTCAAGGTTCAGCTTCAGAAGTTAAAATCAATACCATTGCCAGAATTGACCACAATCCAGCGAGTGGAATTGCCAGAACTTCAAAAGAAATTATGTCCGATATTGTAATTGTCGGATGGCCGAGAAAAACAGGATTTATCGATAAAATTTTTGGAGAAAATGTAGATTCAATCATCAATAATGTTGATAAGAGTCTGTTTATCTGTAGATTTCAGAAGAATTTTATCGAAGAAAAAAGATTGGTTTTTATTTGTCCGCCATTTTCTGAAAGAGGTGTCGGGTTTCACTTACTGCTTCAGAAAATATGCCGTTTATCACAGGAATTGAGTATTCCGATTGTGCTTTATGCTGAATATAAAACTCACGAAACCATTCAGCAGATTGCTAATAATTTGAAATTAAATGCCAAATTAGGATTTAAAAATGTTTCTGATTGGGAAGATTTTGAAAGTATTTCAGACGAAATAAAACTAACCGATTTAGTCGTTTTTAATCTTTCTAGAAAAGGTTCTGTTTCATATCAGTCTATTTTTGATAAACTGCCACAGAAATTTGAAAAATATTTCAACGATAACAATGTGATTTTAGTTTATCCGCAAGACGATAGAAAAGAAAGTTCAATGGATGCTTATGAAGATTTTACATCATCGCCTTTAGCAAAAGGAATCGAAGCCATAGAACAGATCGGGCGAGGTATTGGAAGTATTTTGAAGAAAGGATAACTCATTTATAGTTTTATGACAGAAGAATTAGCAGAGATTTTTAGGAAGTATGTTTTTCCAAAACGGGATGAAAATTCTTTAGTAGCAATTGAAGATATTCAGGAGCATTTAAAATTTGATCTTCCAGAAGACTATGTTTATTATGTTGAGAATTACTTGGGAATAGATCAGTTTATTGGAGTTGAGTTTATAAAACTTTGGAGTCTAGAAGAAATTATCGATGCAAATTTAGAATATCATATTTTTGAAAAACTGCCCCAAACACTCGCCATTGGCACAAATGGAAGCGGCGAGTTTATAGGAATTGAATTTGATGATGATAATTCTGTAAAAATCATTCTTTCTCCTTTTATTGATTTGAATCCGAAGTATCACGTCGAAATTGGAAAATCATTTACAGATTTTCTTGTCCGACTAGATAAGGGAATTGAATGGTTTCAAGATTAAAAATAAATGCTATGAATCACAAAATAAAATCTATCAGACCTTTTATTGGAGCTAAGAATTTCGAAATCTCAAGAAGCTTTTACCGCGATTTAGGATTTGAAGAAACAGTTTTAGAATCTAATTTTTCAGTTTTTAAATCTGGAGAAATCGCTTTTTATCTTCAAGATTATTACGATAAAAGTTGGATTGAAAACACTATGATTTTTGTAGAAGTTGATGATGTCGAGCGATATTATGACGAGCTTTTAGCTTTAAATCTTCCCGAGAAATACGAAGGAGCAAAATTAACTCCGATAAAATATCTAGATTGGGGAAGCGAATGTTTTCTGCATGATCCAGCTGGTGTTTTATGGCATTTTGGGAAGTTTTCTAAATAAAAATAAATCAACAAATCTTTTTAGTTATGACAAAATCTTTTGTTTTTACGTTGTTTTTTGCAACACTTATTTCATGTAAAAGTAATTTAGAAAATGATAACAAAAGATTGATTGTGGGAGATTGGAAGTTTTTGTATGAAGAGCCAGTTATTCCGAAAGATGGGAATTTAAGGATTATAAAACCTCCATTGAGTATAAGGAATAAATTTAGAGGATATGAGTTTAAAGAAAATGGGGTTTATGATAATAAACTAGGTTTTTTTAAGGAAGCATTTAATAAAATTAAAGGTGAAACAGAATCAATCTATTTAGGCAGAAGTTCCACCTACAAAATTAAAAACGACAGCCTGAAACTTTATAATAAATCGACCGAAAAATGGGAATCTTTTAAAATAAAAAATCTTCAAAAAGACACTTTAGAATTGGTTGATACTAAAAATGAATCTTCTAAGTGGACTAGAATTCATTTTGATAAAAGTAAAGTGAATTTGTTTGATAAAATAGTTGTTTCTTCCTCTGGCTGTTATGGTAGCTGTCCTGTTCAGGATCTTTTAATTGATAATACAGGTAAAATTATTTTTAATGGTAGACATTACGCCGATAGTATTGGCTTTTTTACCGCGATTACCAAAAAAGAAGAATTTCTTAATATTGAAAATGATTTTCTAAAATCTGGTTGGTATAATTTGAAAAATGATTATGAAGCTTCACATACAGATGATGAAACAATAAGTGTAACATTTATTAAAAACAATAAAATTGTAAAAACAATTGAAGATTACGGTGAAGAAGCTCCTGTGGAGTTTTTTTGGGCTTACAGAGAAATTAGACATTTACAACGAAAGGTAAAACTGGAAAAAGTTAAAAATACAACGCTTTTACTTGATTTTTACTATGCGTATTTTGAAGATAAAAGTACAATTTTATATTTAGCTCAATCAGATTTTTTTTTTCTGAAGAGTATGCTATTGAATGCTAAAATAGTTGATACTAAAAAGATAGAGAAATATAAACTAAAATATTGGTCTGATGAGTCCGAGAAAACTATTTTTAGTGATGGAAGATTTTTTACTTTTAAAGCTAACGATGGAAAAGAAATTACACTTGATCTAGGCTTCAATTTTTTAAAAGAAAATGGATTTTTAAGTAAGTTTAAAGCTAAAACAGAAGATGATTTCTAAAATCATCTCAATCCAAAATCACCCAAAACGCGCGTTGAGCTTTTTCTTTGATACCAGTCATTATAAACCAATTCTAAATTTTTGACCTCAAACTCTCCGAAATCATAATCACGAAATTTATCTGCAATTTCAATCAGTTTTTTAGGATCATGAAGTTTTTCTTGAAAACGCATTACTGTAGAATGTGCGGTAGAAATCTCATATCGGCTGTCTATAGATTGCTGTAATCCTGAATTTTTGAAATTCTCTCGAAGCCTGTTTCGTAAATTATTTAAAGTTTCATCACTTGGAAATCCTTGAATCATAATGGCTGATGGAGAAGCGGTTATGCCTTTGTAATGAATTTTGATTTTCTCTACTTCAACAAGACTTCTGCATATTACCTCAATATATTCGTTTGGCGAGATCTGATTCAAACTAAAGTTTTCCGAACAAGGAATAATAGACATTACAGTAATATGGATGTCTGAATCTGGATAAAAATACTGTTCTGGTTCAGCTTTTTTTAATTCGTTGATAAAAGTCTGAATGTTGGCTTTAATTTCATCATTCGGGCGAATAAGAAGCGTGATTCCAAAACGGGAATCGGATTCGTTTTTAAGTTCAGAATCAATAGAGTATTTTCCTGCCGAAATGATTTCAGAAGATGTTTTATAAAGCTGATTGTAATGTTCGGTTAAATTCATTTGGGTTACTTCTTTTTTGCTTTTTCAAGATTCTCTTTTACCCTAAACTTAACGATTTCAGCAATCAAATTATAAGGTATTGGATCTTTCAAAGGAAATTGCACAGAACCTTTTCCTGATTTATATTTTGAAAGTTCTGCAGCAAAAGCTTCATGTCCAGAAGGCAGTGCATAAAGCCCGATATGATTTTTAAAAGCTGCAAAATAAACGACAATCCCTTTCTGCTCAAAAGCTGGCATGGAATAACTAATTTTCTCTTTAGCATCAGGAGCCGCTTTCTGAATTGTCATTCGAACCTTTTCTAGAATTTCTTGAACATCATTGGGAAATCCGCCAATGTATTCGTCTATATTTTCAGGTTTTTTAACTTCCATGATAGTTTTTTTGTTTCAGGTTTCAGGTTTCAAGTTGACTTTCTTTGCGGTTAAATTTTTACCGCAAAGTGCGCTAAGTTTTTTTTAATACGAAGGCTAAACAAAATCTATATTTTAAGTTCGCAAAGCATAGTCTATAAAAAACTTTGTCTAGACAAAGCTTTGTGAACTTTTTCATTTTAAATGACTCTCAAAAAAACTTAGCGTTCTTTGCGTAAATCTTTGCGTGCTTTGCGGTAAAAAAAGACTTTGCGGCTCAATAAAATTAAGCAAGTCCTTTAGGAAAACGATCCAAAACCAGATTCAATCTTAAATTATGTTCTAAATAAGCTTTTGCTCCAGCTAAAACCAAAGTAAAGCCTTCAGTTGAGTTGCGAACCTGATCGATTATTTTATCTGTGTCTCCGTGAAAACCAGAATTAGTAATACTAACAAAAGTTTCATTTTCGTTTAACGGACTAAAAACCCATTCGACCAATGTAATTTCGTCAGGATTTCCCCATTCGATCACAATTTTTTTATTTTCTTGAATGACAAGTGTCGTAACAGAAAGAGAGAAACCATACATTTCCCAAGTCCATTCGGTTTTTTGATTTTCTTCTAATTTTCCTGATCCTTTTGTAAACCAAAATTTACTCGTAATCTGCGGATCAATAAAAGCCTGAAAAACTTCTGAAACAGGTTTTCTAATCAGCATTTCGGCCTTTGCATATTTGTTGTTTTCTGTTTTCATTTCTTTTTAGGTTAGATGTTGTTTGTTAGAAGTGAGATGGATTTGTAAATATAACTCTAAATTTTGTAGTTTTTATTCCGAACAGATAACTCTTAACTCATAATTCACAATTTATAGCTTTTTCTTGTCAATCCATTTCCCAACAGTTGGCGCAACATAATTTTTCATTTGATCTAACAAATCATCAATATTATCACTAACCAAAAGCATTTCTCGATTCACTTCTTTCAGCAATCCTTTTTCTGTCATGGTTTGTAGTAAAGTTATCAAAGCATCATAAAAACCGTTTACGTTCAAAATGGCAATTGGTTTTTTATGCAAGCCTAATTGCGCCCAAGTCAACATTTCGAAAAGTTCTTCCAGTGTTCCAAAACCACCAGGAAGCGCAATTACACCATCACACAAATCATTCATTTTGGTTTTTCTTTCGTGCATGCTTTCTACCAAAATTAATTCGGTCAAGCCTAAATGAGCAATTTCTTTAGATCGTAAAAAGTTTGGCAGCACGCCAATCACTTTTCCGCTTGCATGTAAAGCGCCGTCAGCAACTGCGCCCATCAAGCCCACATTAGCACCTCCATAAACTAATTCTATATTTTGCTCGGCTAAAGTTTTCCCTAAAGCTCTTGCTTGCTCTTCGTAAATTTTTTCAGTGCCAAAGCTAGAAGCACAGAAAACAGTTATTCTTTTCATTTTTTTTATTTTTTTAAGAAAGGAAAGATGGAAGATGAAAGAAGCAAGACGATGTATTAAATTCAATATCTTTTCTCTTGCCTCTTTCTTCTATCATTTATTCTTTTTTCTTCAATTCATATTCAAAATAAGGCACTTCAGCACCATTAACAGTAAATGTGAATTCATTATTTTTTTCTGCTCCAAGTTTCAGAACGGCTTTTTGCGAAGGGAAATCTGCATGAAAAAAAAATTAAATCTGTTTGATCTGTACACATGAAACATTTTGCATTTTAATCTGTTTTCCTACTTTTTTTAATAACCCAGTTTTAAAATCTCTTTTAAAAACAATTATATTACCTGTTAGAACATTCGAAGCAATTAAAAATTTTCCGCTTTCGTCAATAGCAAAAATACGCGGATGTTTTCCTAAAGTAGATTGATAACCAATGCTTTTCAGTAAACCATTTTCATCAATAGAAAAAATAGCAATATTGTTTTCCTTGCCTCGGTTTGTGGCATAAAGAAATTTACCATCAGGAGAAATATGGATGTCAGAACTTTCAAAACCTTCTTTTATTTTTTCTGGATGTGTGGCAATGCGCTGAATTTTGTTTAAAATGCCATTTTCATAATTGTAAGCACTTATTTGTCCCGCCATTTCTTCAATGCAATATCCCCATTTTTGATTGGGATGAAAGGTAAAATGTCTTGGTCCAGCTTCTAAATCAGTTTTCGTAAACGGATTTTGAGTTTCAACTAAAGGTTTTTTCTGATTTTCATCAAAAGCATAACAGCGAATTTTATCGGCACCTAAATCGGGCAAAAAGAAATAATCGCACTTTGGAGAAAATACTGCTGAATGTACATGAGACCTGGTTTGTCTTTCTTTGTTTACGCTTCCATCCATGTACTGAAAATTCTGTGCAATCGAATCGATTTTACCGTTTTCCAGAAGAGGATAAACAGAAACGCTGCCTTCTGTATAATTGGCGTTGGCAAGCCATTTTCCGTTTTTATGAACGCTGACATAAACCGGATTTTCGCCACCGCTTCTTTGGCTGTTTAAAAAAGTTAAAGTTTTCGCTGTAGTATTAAATTCAAAACTGCTCACGCTTCCTGCATTTGGAGTTTTGGTATCTGTACAGGCGTAAACATATTTTCCATTAGGAGAAACTGTCAAATAAGACGGATTGACAATATTTTTAACCGAAGTGAATTTTGTCAGCTTTCCTCTCAAAGTGTCCAATAGATAAACCTGAATTGCTTCTGCCGTTTTATCACGATTATAAGAGCCCAAAAAGACATAAGTGTTTTGAGAAAAGATGTTGGTTGTTACGAGAAATAAAAGTGCTAAAAAAGTTTTGTTTTTCACGGTTTTTTAAGTTTGTTTCAGGTTTCAAGTTTTGCCTACATTGTCAGGCTGAGCGAAGAAGTCTTAGTACTAATTGGAATGCTCTTCGACTTCGCTCAGGGTGACATAACAATTAACAATTAATTAACCTCTTTCCACCATTGTTTAAATTCCTGTTTGTCATTTTTTAATTCAACTGTTTCGCCAATCATTGGTGTAATTAAAGTAATTGGATTTTCAGACAAACTATTCAATTCTGTAACTCTTTTCAAAGGTTCATCCCAAGAATGAAGCGATAATGAAAATTTAGAAGAATGCACTGGGAAAACCCTTTTGGCTTTTAGGTCTTTCATGGCTTTTATTACATCTTCTGGCATATTGTGAATGTATTTCCATTTCTCATTATATTGGCCATTATCAAGTAAAGCAATGTCAAAAGGGCCATATTTTTCACCGATTTCTGCAAAATGAGAATCGTAGCCACTGTCTCCACCCAAATACATTTTAAAATCTTTAGTTTCGAGAATAAATGAAGTCCAAAGTGTATTGCATCTTTTAAAGCTTCTGCCTGAAAAATGCCTTGATGGCGCGGTATGAAGCGTTAGATTTTCATCTAATTTGATGGTGCTGTACCAATCTTTTTCGATAATTTTATCTGACAAAAATCCCCAGAATTCCAAGTGCGAACCGACACCAAGTGCGGTAATTATTTTTTTAGTTTTAGGTTTTAATTTTAAAATCGTATCGTAATCCAAATGATCATAATGGTCGTGCGTAATCAATAAATAATCAATTTCTGGAAGATCGTCGACCGTATAAATATCAGATCCTTTAAACGATTTTGTTGTACCAGGAATCGGAGAGGCGTTACCGCTAAAAACAGGATCAATTAAAAAACGTTTTCCTTCAAGCTGAATAAAATAGGAAGAATGCCCAAACCAAACTAAAATATCCTGATCTAAAGAAAGTTCCAATAAATTGGTTTTTATAGACGGAATCAAATCTGTCGGAGTTTTTCTTTCTACCTTTTTAAAGAAAAATTCAAATAAAACTCCCGCCATGCTTGCTCCTTCGATCAAATCTGGAGTAAAACTCTGATTTTCGAATTTCCCATTTTTATACTGAGGAGAGTTTTGAATTTGAATGAGCCTTTCGCCAGAAGGCGCTTTTCCGAATTTTGGATGGTTCAAAAATCGGTAGAGAACAAGGGCTATTAGTACTAATAGAATTAAAAATGTAATCATTTATTTTGAGGGATATAATTTCTGGGTATGTGCTATAGAGAGTAAAACTATTTCTTTTAAGATTTCGATGTTGATATCAGCCAATTTTTTAATGTAAATACAGGCTTTAGAAGAGGTATGTTTTCCAAGTTGAGATAAAAGTGCTTCTCTTTTTTTTTCTGGCAGATAAAAATAAACGGTCAGTGCAGTTTTTCTTGGAGAAAAACCCGCAAGTGGCGCATCTCCTTCATGTCCGCTTTCATATTTGTAATGATAACTTCCGAAACCAATAATACTAGGTCCCCACATTTTAGGTTCAAATCCTGTTATTTCCTGCATTATTTTTAGGAGTTCGAAAGCATCATTTCTTTTGCTATCATTTTCAACAGCGTTAATAAAATCAGTAACGCTATTTTGAGTTTCTGCGGTTTTATTTTTTGCCATTTTAGCTTTACTTTTTCTTTAATAAATTGGTTTTCAAAAGCATGTTTTTGATTTTAAATTCAGAAGCATAATACAAATTAGAATCTTCAGGCATCTGATTTTCCATGACAATCAAACTCACATCACTTTCTGGGAAATACAAATTTACAGAAGAAAAACCATCTCCTAAACCTGTGTGGCCAAGATATTTAACGGACTCTTTTTCTACAACTCTAATCCCGTAGCCATAACCGTCTTTTTCTTTGCCGAAGAAATTGTGCTGGGATAGAATGGTATTTTGAGTTAATAGCTGATAAGACTCTGGTTTCAAAATTTTTCCTTTATGAAGATTATTGTTCCAAATCGCAAGATCTGAAACGGTTGAAATAATGCCATCTGCTCCAAGACTTTCGTCAGTAATTTGTCTAGTTGTAATAGGTTCCAACTGATTTTTTGCATTAAAATAACCAGTTGCCAAATTTTGAGTTTTATCTGCAGAATAACAAAAAGTCTGATTCATTTTTAATTTCTTAAAAAGCGATTCGGCAATCTCTCTATAACTTTTTTTAGAGCTTAATGCTACAATTTTGGCAACCAAATTGAAACTTAGATTTCCATATTTAAATTGCGTTCCAGATTTAAAAGCCAATGGTTTTTGTAAATCTACAATTCCGTGAGAATGATTTAAAAGCTGATGAACTGTAACAGAATCTGCCCAAGTTTGCGTGAGTTCTGGCAAGTACTTTTTGATTGGAGTATTCAAATCGACATTTCCTTTTTCAACTTCCAATAAAAGTAAGGTTGCGGCAATTAATTTGCTGTTTGACATGATTTCGAATTGTGTATCCAATTTCAAAGGTTTTTTGGTTTCAAAATTCGAAAAACCTTCGACTTTAGAGTATAGCGTTTTTCCGTTTTGCGAAATTAAAACCACACCATTAAATTTAGGATTAGCCTTTTGGAGTATACTATCAATACTTTTTTTATAATCCTCTTTTTTTTGAGCTGATGAATTGAAAGAAGAAGCGAAGATTAAAACAAATAATAAGGAGATTTTGGTGATGAAGTTCATTTTGGTTATTTATTTTCTTTTAGTTAGTTTTCAGTCTTAGTCTCAGTTTTCAGTTCCAAATTGGCGCTGCCACTGTGACTGTAAACTAAAACATTCCATTTTGATTAATAGAATCTTTTGGTACAGGTTGCCCGAGATCCCAGAGTTCGACGATTTTATCATCCTTAAACTTTAAAATATGAACTACTGCAAAACCAATATCTTCCGAATTCTGCTTTAGGTGAGAATGTACAGCAACGAATTTATCGTCTTCTAAAATATGGTGGATTTTGAAAATTTTATTTGGATTTGTTCTGGCAGACTCTTCCATAGCAAGCATTAATGTCTCTGCATCGCCTTTGAAGTAGGCATTATGATGCTTGAAATTTTTTCCGACATATAACCGAAAACCTTCATGAGAATGTCCTTTGGCTGCCAGTTTCAGGAAGTTTTTAGCGATTTCTTTCTTAGTCATGATTCAGGATTTAAAAGTAAACTAAGATATGAAATTAGGCGCTACAAATTTTGCAGAAAAGAATTGAATAATTATAAAATTAAACTTCTTCCGATTTGATTTTGGAAAGGTCTATGCCCAATTTAGCAAATTCTTTTTCTCCCAATTCAGTGATGTAAAAGTGTTTGTCTGAAGCCTCATTTTTGGCGATCCATTTTTTGTCTGCGATGTTTCAAAAAGCAGTTCGCCAAGTTTACCTCCAATATGGCTGTAGCATTTTTTAGCTGGTTTTATAGTGTTTTGAGTTTTCATTTTTTCTTTAGATTTTCTTTTTTGAAGCAATTTTAGAAGCCAGATATGCCATTGGAAGATAAGCTAAAACCAAATCGACAGCGCTAAACCAAATTGGAGATGGAAGTGTAAAAACCATTGTGATGCCGCCAAATAAAAAGAAAGCTCCGATAATAAAAGCCAGTTTTGTTTTGTTAGAAGCCACAGATAATGCAGTTGTAAGTGCTCCAGCAAAAGTTCCGATGGCGTGGGCTAAAAAAGGAAATAGAAAATGCTTTGGCTCAAATAAGTGCATGCTAGCCTGTAAACCTTCTGTAGTAGTAACATCTGCGCCATTTGGTGGCGGAATTATAGAACCGCTTATCAAAATGATACTCATATTGACAATGCTTCCGACAACGAGACCTGCAATTACGGCCAAAGTATTTCTTAAAATAGGGTTCATAATTTTTGCTTTTATTGTAACGAATTTATGAAATTTATTCTTTTGTTAAATTATTAATTGAAAGATTGCCTGAACTCAATTGGAGAGACATTAGTCTTTGTTTTGAACAATTTGCTAAAGGATTGCTGATGTTCAAAACCTAATTCAAAAGCAATTTCGCTAACAGATAAATTAGTAGTTGAGAGTTTTTCTTTAGCTTTTTCGATCAGTTTATTATGAATATGCTGCTGTGTGCTTTGTCCTGTATGATGTTTCAGTAAGGCGCTTAAATAATTTGGTGATACGTTCAAGTTTTCGGCAATATAATGCACTGTCGGAAGTCCCTTTTTTGTTAAAGAATCGTTGTTGAAATAGTCTTCGAGCAATTTTTCTAATCGTGCCAGAATCTGATGATTGCTTATTTTTCGAGTAATAAACTGGCGGTTATAAAAACGCTCAGAATAAGTCAATAGCAATTCAATTTGAGCGATAATAACATCTTGACTGAATTTATCTATATTGGATTGGTATTCCTGCCGAATATTTTGAATGATGTCAATTATCAGTTTTTCCTCTTTATCAGAAAGATGAAGCGCTTCGTGAACTGCGTATCCAAAATATTCATATTGCTTGATTTTCTGTGCAAGGGGCGTATTCCATAAAAAATCAGGATGGATCAATAATGACCATCCTGTATGCTGCATTTCGGCATTTCCTTCTATAGAAAAAACCTGTCCTGGCGAAATAAAAAGTAAAACACCTTCTTTGAAATCATATTCCTGTTGCCCGTAACGCATTTTGGCATTTGCGTTTCGTTTCAGTGCAATCGAATAAAAATCGAGCATCAAGCTTTTTGGCTCGTCTTCATTCAAGTATTTTAAATCTTCAAAATTATAGACGCTCACCAAAGGGTGTTCAGGTTTTGGCAAGTTTCTAAATTCATGAAATTCGCTGATACTTTTTATTCGGACCGGTTGTAGATTTGCCATAGTCTAAAGTACTTAATTTTGATTATAAATCGAAGCAAATTCTATAGCATAATCTGACAGTTTTGTTTTTCCTAAAACTGAAGGACGATTTTGCTCATAATCTGCGCCCAATGTATTGTTGTAAAGTGCTGCGTACATTTCTACCAAACCTTGCGCAATTTTTGGCTGCATTCCAACAGAAATTAACCCGTTTAAGGTTTCTTCATCGCTAATTAACTTCCATTCTAAATTGGGTCTGCCTATTGCTTCACCCAAAATTTTTGCAGTCTGATGGCCAGAAAGTTCTTCACTCGCCACATAACGTATTTTTTTCCCGTCAAGCGGACTACTTATTTCTTCTGTGATAGCTTCTGCAATGTCATTTGGAGAAACCCATGGAATCAATGAATCAGCTCCATAATTTGCCGAAATAAAACCTTGATTTTTTATCGCAGGAATATATGCCAGCAAATTGTAGTAAAATGAAGTCGGACGCATAAAAGTAATTGCAACATCTGAAAGCTGATTCAAGACGGCTTCGATTTCATTATAACGCTGAATAATTCCAGATTTTTCTTTTAAATGTGCGCCAATACTGCTTAAGAAAACAACACGTTTCACTCCAGAAAGTTTGATGGCTTCTGCGTAATTATTTCCAATTTTTCGGGTAAAGGCATCCAAGTCAAGATTCGGATCAAAATAATTTGCACGCGGAATCATGCAATAAACTGCATCTGCTCCAGTAAAGGTTTGAGTTAAAAAACTTAAATCTTCTACAGAACCAATTGCAGCTGATGCGCCTAGTTTTTCAATTTCTTCTTGTCTGTCGTTACTGCTTGTGATTACAGTAACAGTATTTCCTTTTTGTACTAACGCCTCTGTTAATGGCTTGCTAATGTTCCCTAAAGAACCTGTGATTATAATTTTCATTTGTTCTATATTTTGATATTACAAAGTTGCGTAACATCAGAACAAATCATTTAGCCGAATCTATTGTTGTTGTAGCCTTTTTTATAGTAACCTTAGTTTTTAGATAAAGCCCTTTCGGTTTCTATTTGAGGTTTTCCAGTTGCATTAGGCTGTCCTTTTCCGGTTTCAATTAGTTTTTTCAAACTGTTCTCGATATAGTTGCTCCAGCCAGCTTTGCAAACATCAAAACATTCATATTCCGGAACCAGACCAACATGTGTAAAAGTGAGCTTTGTTTTATTGTCTTCTTGCGAAATATCAAAAACGGCCGTAGTATTGGTCCATTCTGTATCGTCTTTGGTGAAACTGAAATAATTTTCCTCAATCAGCCAAACAATTTTCTGGTTCGGAATGACTTCGATCAGTTTTATTTTGCAGCGGTGAACATCTTCATAATGGTATTTGAATTCGTCGCCTTCATTTGCTGTTTTCCCTTCAATTTCTTCCGACCACCAGCCTTTAACGTTTTGTATGGCTTTAAAAACTTCTTCGGGTGATTGATTGACAATTATTGTTGTGGTAAAATCTTGAGTATTCATAATCAATTGAATTTTAAATTAGTAAAGTAAAATTACAATCTAAAAATCAATTGATTAAGGGCTTAAAAGACAATTTTGAGGTGCTTTTCGGACAAACTCTGTTCTTATTCCTTTCGTAAGAAAGCCATCATAAAATTTGCAATGTAAATAGGAGTGGCAACAAAAAGGATAACAGAAATTTCTAAGATTAATATTAAATTTAGCATTAAAGAATCATCAACTAGAGAGAAGTCATTATTTGCAATTAGTTTATAATAAAGAAAAAGAAACCAATATATCATAAAACTTCCAATCAAAATAATAGAGTGAATTAAGGTGAAAGGTTTTGTAAGCTGTTTTTTGAAAACTTTTTGAATCAACCAATAACCTGAGCCCATAAAGAAGTAGAGAGAAAATAGACTAGCAGTAATTTCAAGATTGGGAATTATATAATAAGTGTCATGCATATTAATATCCAGAAAAGAGTGATGATAAAAACTTTTTATAAAACCAATAATTAAAACTAGAATAGAAACAATCCAAAATAAGTGGTAAACTTTTATTTTGTTGAAAGACATAATATATTGTGTTATTTTTTTAAGAATGTCATTAAAGTAGTTCGAAATTTTTTGCAATAATATTTTTTACAAAAGTTATATGGAACTTTCTGTCAATAGAACTACACTCATAATAATTCCAAAAAATATAAGAATGCTTAATAAACCAATCAAAGCAACTCTCCATCCGCCGAAAGTTTCGCCACCCTTTTGAATATGATTTTGAATGCTCTGTTCCTGAAATTTTTTCAAGAAATAAGAAGCAACAACTGAATAAAGAACTGGAAAAAGAATGCTTGGAAAGTTATCGGGAATAATAAAAATAAGCCCAATAATTGCAATCATTGATAGCGCTGTAATAATCCATGTGTTTTTTGCTTTTTCAAAGTCATTAAATGCTTTAAAATTTTCTGCAATGCAGTAACCAGCAACTAGCGGACCTGCAAAGAAGGTTCCTATTCGTATTGCTTTTTCAGAGTATATTTTTTCGGTTGGGATTTCTTCAAAAACTGATTTTTCTAAATTGCTTTCTGGCGTCATTTTTATTGGTAAATATTTGAAAATTATTGTATTAATTTAATTTTTTCTGGAATTGTATTGATTATTTCAAAATGTTTTGCCATTACATTTTCAAGCTCTAATGTTCCGCCTAAAATAATCATTTCTTTATTCCTAAAACGTTTTCCAAGTCTATCCTCAAGCATAATTTTTTCCATGCTTTGAGCCATTTCAATTTCATTCAAAAAATCATTAGGATGACCAGCGGTGCAAATTACAAGTCCGTACGGAATGGTTTTCATTTTTCTGGAAGTTTCATTTTGTCCGTACGCATATCCAACAGAATAAACACGATCAAACCAGCCTTTTAGTTTTGCAGGACAATCGCTCCACCAAACTGGATACAGGAAAATAATACAATCTGCATTTTCTATTTTTTCCTGTTCTGCTAAAACATCTGGTGGAATTGGAAGCTGTGTTTTGGCAAATCCTTCACGCTCATATTCTGCTTCAGACATATCGCTTACAAAATTTAATGCATATAGATCTGAGATTTCTACATTCCAGTTTTCATTCCCCAATGCTAATTTTAATCTTTCCAAAACCTGAAAAGTGTACGATTTTTTGCTTGGATGCGCGTAAACGATTAGAATATTCATTTTTGATTTTTTAGATTTCAAATTATTTAAAAACCACAACCGATTTGTACGAAAATACAAATTAAATCCAAAACAAAATTAATCTTCAGAAAATTCTAAAATATCTCCAGGCTGACAGTCTAAAACTTTACAGATGGCTTCGAGCGTACTGAAACGAATTGCTTTTGCTTTTCCAGTTTTTAAGATAGAAAGATTGGATAATGTCAAATCTACTTTTTCTGAAAGTTCATTTAATGACATTTTTCTTTTTGCCATCATGACGTCTAAATTTACTATAATGGGCATAATTTTTTGTTTATATGGTTAAATCAATTTCAGATTGGATTTCGATTCCTCTTTTAAAAATCTGTCCTACAACAAATATTATAATGGCCATAAAGATCCAAATACTATGGCCTTCAAGATTGAGAGATTCTAGCGATGGAAGTTTTACACCTTTGATAATTAGCCAATTGTTGAATTTGAAAGCCCAAAAAGAAAACAACCCAATTCCGAAAGCCAAGTATGAAAGGTAAGATATAAAGCGTCCCATCTCAGCAGTAAAAGGCTGTTCGATATTTAATTTTTTGTCGTGAAGCATTTTTACAATTAGATAAAACATAATCGCTTTTAAGATCGCAACAATGCTAATAAAACATATTTCTTGAATGTAAAAACTTGGACTGAAATTGTACAGGTCTAGTAAATCAAGAAAACGGGCATTATAGGAATTTATAGTCATAGTGTAAATTCCATTAAAAAGATACATACCGGCTTCAACACATAAGCCAATAAAAATAATCCATGATAAGATGTTCAGGATTTTTAGAATCTGTGGTGTTCCAATTTTAAGTTCCATGTTATTCAAGATTAAAAGTTATGCTGCTAAAATAATAAAAATTTATTGATAAACAATAAATAAATAGTTTTTATCAAAAAAAAGCTTCAGCAGACTTTATCGCTGAAGCTTTAAATATGTATGTTGAAATTGCTGTAGCTTATTATTATGGATTGTCAATTATCCATTTTCCTTTTTCTTTTGCAATATCGATTACTTTCTGGCCATGTTCGGTCATTAAATTCTGCTGAATCATACGTTCAGCTCTTTCGATGTTGGGTTTGCTCCATTTACTGGTTTTTGGATTTCGGGGAGAGAAAGTGAGGTAGTAGCTTTCTCCGTCTCGTTTTTTGCAGAGGCTGTCAATCCATCCAAAACAAAGCGCTTCTTCGGTAGCTTCGATTAAATTTACACTTTGTGTTTTGCTTTTTTTGTGATACAAGATTAACCAAACCGATTTTTCTATTTGGCTATTTTCTTCAAGCCAATTTCGCCAATCTTGTCTAGTTGGAGCATAAACAGCCAATTTTCCGTCTTTAGTTTCCATCTTTTTTAGTTTTACTTCGTAAAGGTAAAATGACCTTGTGACAACTGCATGTCAGTAATAAAATTAAAAATAAAGTTTTGAAAAATAATTCGTTATGTGTTTTAGTTTACTGCTGAATCTGTTTTCTTAAATCTAAGTTGAGATTGTATTGCTCTTCAATAGGGATAATTTTTCTTTGTACTTTATTGATATCACTTCCTTCTTCTGACCATAAAAATGGATAAAAATTGAAAACCTGATCGCCTTGTAAAGCAATCACTTCTTTTTTCCAATCTTCCCATCGGCTGCCTTCGTAATATTTGTCTAGGTCATTATTAAAACAGAACTCTAAAAATTGCGAATAAGTAATATCGAGAGGCTCGAATTCTAAATTATCTGGAGCAAAATAATATATTTTTCCAAGATCTGCTCCAAATGCACCTCCATTTAGCAAATAAAAGCCACCTAAGGCATCGTCGGCAATTAAAAGATGAGAAGGCGTTTCTCCAAATTCTTTAAAAGATTTTCCTTTGTTCCAATCGGGAAGGCTGCGATTTAATTTTGCGCTTCCAGAACCTAATATTCTGATCCAGCCGTTATCGATTAAAATTCCGCCAGTTTTATACACAATTGCGCCCATGGGCGAGCTGGTTGTTACTTGCGTATGATACAAAGCGTCTTTTGCTTTTTGCGGATCTGCGGGAAGGATTTCAACTTTGTTTTTAGCAGAAGCGGTCCATTCTTTTATTAACTTCCATCCGGAATCATTTTGATCGATAAGTTCGTTTATAGGTCGCATTTTTGTTTGTGAAAAAGTTGTTATAGTTAAAAATGTAAAGGCGAGTAGGGGTAAAAGTTTCATTAGGTTTTTTGGGTTAATATGGTTTAGTCATTATTCGAATTAGAACTCCTTTACGTTTTACAATGTTTTTGTAATCCCATTGAATTTCTTTGCTTTTCTCGAGCCAGCGCTCCAGATCTTCTTCATTTATCTGGCTGGCGTTTGTATATCGCATTTCGGCGGCTTTAAATGAACCTTCATTTTGAAGTTTTTCTTCATCAAAAGATTGTCCACTCCAGAAAAGCAACCGAACCGAATCTTTTAATTTGCTATAACCTACAATAGGATTTCCGTCTAGAAACCAGACAGGATGTGCATGCCAGATTTTGTTTTCGGCTTCGGCTAAGTTTTTATGAATAATTGCATAAAGAAAATCGCAGATTTCTTTATTTTCTGCTGTCTGAGAATCATTGTATTCTTGAACCGTCATATCTTCAGCCTTTAAGTTATTGTATCTCTTTTGTTAGTTTAAATAAAATATAAGTTCCATTGCCCGATTGTCCTCTCGATTTTTCTACAAATCCTTTTCTGAGGTAAAAATCAATTGCTTTGGTATTGCTTACAAGGCATTTAAGCGTAATTGGAAATGCTGTTTTCTGTATTGCGGCTTTTAATAATTGGGTGCCAATGTTTTTTCCTTGGTATGCATTATCAACGTAAAGATGGTGGATAAAATTGTTAGGTATCCAGATCGAAATAAACCCGACGGGAATATCATCTATAAGTGCACTCAGAATATATTCTCCCTGAGTTTGTTTGTCAAAATCTTCAAGTTTAAATTCTGATGTGTTTTGCTCTGTAAATGTTCGTTGTCGTTCTTTTAAGAAAATGGTTCTTAAAAGCGGTAAATTGACATTTTTTGCTTCTTCTACAACTACCATTTTCGAATTTACATTTAGTGTTCGTTAAGTGTAGGCAAGGTAAATAAAAAAATCCGACTTGTTTATGCAAATCGGATTTTGATGTGTTTTATGGCTGAAGCTTTTTCATGAATTCATTCGAAGCCAGTTCCAAAGCTTTATAATAATTTCCTTTTTTAAGTTCGGGAACAGAATAAGTGCTTATTATGTTTTGTGTGTCTTCTGTACTTAATTTGTATTTTATAAAATCGACACTTATAACCTGAATTTGTCTTAATTTTTTACTTAAGATTATTAAAAGAGTAGGGTCTAATCGCGGGTCTTTTGATAGAAATTTATCCAGTTCCAAAGTATATTCTTCCAAGGATTGAAATGGCGCGTAAGATGGAGTTGTAATAACAACAATTTTATAAAGATATTTTTTTTCGAAACCGTTTAGCGTAGAATTCAAAGACTGAAGTTCGGCTGGTGCCAGTATTTTTTCGAAGTCGTTGACACAGTCTGTAGATCCTGAAAAAGAGTTTTTTAACTGAGAAGCAAAATCAGTGTCGTTTTTTGTTTGGGCAGATAAAAGAACTGAAGATAACAGTACGAGCGTATAGAATAATTTTTTCATTCTGTGGCAGATTAGATTTGGTGCAGCAAAAGTAGCACATTCTTTATTTTAAACAGATGAAAAATAGAATAGTTTTGGTTTTAAGTTTAAAAAATATTGTGTCTTATAAATAAAATCCGATCTGTTTTTCGCAAATCGGATTTTAAAGCTTTTTATCGCAATAAAGGCAGCAAATGATCCCATTTTAATTCTTTAGCAAAATCTAAAGCAGTTTTGCCTGTTGCGGTTTTAGCATTTTTATCTGCACCAGATTCCAATAAAACTTCAACAGAAGTCTGATTTCCAGCAATAGTTTCACGATGTAGAAAAGTATATCCTAATTCGTCTTGACTTGATACTTCTGCAGGATTATTGGTAACGAATTCAATAAGACTTTCTTTCATGTTCTTGCTCATTGGGTGTTCGATCAGATTTTCGGGTTTTTCTTTTTGCTCATTTACAATCATAATATCATTAAAATCACCAAAATCAAGTCCCCAAGCTTCATCATGAGATGCTCTTTCATCGTCGCTCATCTCAGAACGCATTGCTTGAATTGTAAATGCCCCATAAGTTTGGCCATTAATAGCAAACAGCCAGTCACTGATTTGATTGACCGGAATTGCAATTTCATCTCCGTTATTTACATTCGTCAATTCGTTCGGATCGTTTACTAATACTCCGTATATAGTTTCACCGTCAAAGTTTACATCGTTAATCCACATGTGCTCAACGACAGTTTCGTTGTCTATTTCTTGTGTAAAAGCTAATTTCACGCACGCAACGTCTAATCCAGGTACTATTCTTCTGTATTCCCAAGATAGCTCTCTCCAGAAATATTTAAAAGTTTCCTGAGCTTTTTTGTAAGCTTCAATCATTTTTGGGTTTTCTCCGTCGGCGTAGAATATTTTTGTTTCTTCCATTATATATAATTTTAAATGATTCCTATAGAATTGAATAGTTTTAACGATAAAAAAACCGATTTGTTTCTGCAAATCGGTTTTTATCATAAGAAATAAATTTTAAAAATTCACATCGTCAGCAATATTTCCGCCCTGCTCTGCAGCAAATTTTGCGGCATATTCTTTTTGTTTTTGCTGCTGATAATCATGAAATTCTGTAATATCAGCTGAATTCCAGTTTTGGTTTTGTTCAGTCATCCATTGCATTGCTACAGATTGGAAATCGGCAAGATTAATTCCGAAATTTTCCAAAATCCATTGCGCACCATCGATTCCGTATTCGTATGCAGCTTGTCTTGCTCCAGCCAATTCTTCGTAGAAATAACGATCGCTTTTTATTCTTTCTAAATTGGCAGCGCCTTCTTCAGAAATTTCAGCTTTTAGGTTTTCCAGTTGAGGTACAGTTACATTTTCAGCATAATATTGTCCGAATAAAGTAGTAACGGTAAACGAAGTATCTTCGCCCATACGTTGTGGCCAGATTGTATTTAATTCTTCCCAAACCGCTGGTTCAAATCCCATGGCTTTGCAAACTTCCAGATAATCGATTCCAGCACTGATTTTAAGGCACATTGCCGTATAAGTTCTTAAATCAACACCGTGAACTGGCTCTAAAAACGGATTATTATCATCTGCTTTTACAAATCCAGAAGTTTGAACTCCTGTATATTTTAATGAATTTGCATGCTCAAAACGAATCATTTGGTCAGAGTCACAGTTATTCCATTCTGTATAAACCGTTCTTCTGTAGTTAAAATAAATGTTCTGAATATCTTTTTCGTCAAGGTTTTCTCCGCTTGCACGCTCATCTGCAATCCATGCTTCAGCTCTTTCAGCTACTTCATTATCAAAATCTTCAACAGTATAATGTGTTCCGTGCAAAGTTTCTGGATCGTATTCTACTTCTTGATAATTGTCTTCATAATTATTTTCATAATTGTCATTTGACGTCTGAGTCTCGTAATTCTGGTTTTCTTGTTTGTCTCCTGTTAGAGCTCCAAAAAGTTTTTTAAACATTTTTAAATTTTTTAAGGATTAATAAATTATAGGTATTGCAATTGATTTTGATACATTTTTTCGTTGTGCTCCTTTAAATCTGGTGTGATTTTATTCAACTCGTCATACATTGCTCTTAAATATTCCTGATGAAGTTTTGGAGCATTTTTAATGGCAAATTGTCTTTGTTCTTCCAAATCGTCCATTTTTAACTGAACTTCGTGAAGCACTTTTTTGTCTTTTTCATGAATAATGCTCAAACTTAATTCATGTCGCTGATGATACAAATCACGTTCTTTGTCTTTTTCGGCTTCATAAGCTTCATACATATGCGCTGTTCGCTGCTCAGCGAGATTTCTTGCAATATTCTGAAGGTTTCTGCCAAGTGTGCTTGGTGCAAATGTGTTTTGCGTCTGGCAATACGGACATGTAATATAGGTTTGGATTAAAAATATTTTCTCAATCACGATATTTCCACCACATTGCGTGCAGTTGAATTTGTTTTTAATGGCTTCGTATTCGTCTAATATTTTTTGATATTCGGTTTCGAGATCGCGTTCTTGAGTTTTGTCGATCTGTTTTCTCCAATAGTCATATTTATTTTCAAATTCGTTGTAACGATCAGAACAAGCGCTTCTAAAATCGGAAAGCAAATCGTGATGTTTGCTCAAAACTGAAATTTGCGAATTGAAATTATAATAAACGTCGTGTACTTTTTCTTCATAAACATCTCTCGCTTTTTCTCTAATGTTATTTAACTGGCCATTTACACCCGAATATACTCTGTGAAAAGTTCTTTTATAAATATCATCATCGCTTTGCATAATTTCTTTAAGCTCTGGAATTGCTGCTGTGGCAAATTCTTCCATTTTAGCTTCTAGTTTTTCTAAAAAGGCAAACCATCTTTGTTGATTTTCTTGAAGTTCTGAATACCATTCTGGAGTAGATTCTCCATTTTGACTGTCTTTTGATTTTTTGAATAATCCGAACACGCTATCTGATTTTTAAATTGAATTATCTTCTTTTTTGATATAAACTCCATCGGTAAGTTTTATGTTAAAAAACTCAAATCCGCAATAGGCACAATGCGTCAGTCCATCTTGTTTGGCTCTTCCAGCACCACAATTTGGACAGTCTTTGGCATTTATTTTGGCTTCTGTAATCTCCATTTCGCCTCCATAATTGGTTTGTTTTTGAGCATTTTCTTTAAGTCTGTTCAAAAACGAATTGACTTTTTTCTCTTCCATTACAATTGGCTTAATAATTCTGATTTTTTAGTTTTAAATTCATCTTCATCAATTAAACCAGCATCAAACAGTGATTTTAATTTTTGAAGTTTGGAGGTTAAATCGTCTCCCGTTTCCTGTTTTGGAGTTTCTTTATTCTGCTGTAGCTGATTTAAAAGAATTCCCATGCTCAAAGCATTTTGAGTTGCATCGTGCAAAGCAGTTCCTTTATCGCCAATAGCTGTAGCGGTATTGAATTTGGTAAATTTATCTATATCGGTTACCATATTCATATTGGTGATTTTATCGTAATGTGCTGTTACTTCTTCTGGTAAGGTTATGCTTGTAATGACAAACAGAGTGAGTTCGATTCCTAACTGCTCAAAATAAGGTTTAAGATAAGGTTCTATTTTTTTGCCTAATTGTGTAATGTTTCCCGCCACATCTGTAACCGTTATATTTTCATTGGCTAAAACTTCTCCGAATTTTGGAGCAACAAAATCTCTCAATTGGTTTTGAAGTTCAAAAATGGTAAGTTGCTCATAAGTTCCTGCATATTGGCGAAAGAATTTAGCAGCATCAGAAATTTTAAGATCGAAACTTCCGAAAGCTCGAACTCTAATTTGACCAAATTGAGGATCATTTAATAGGATAGGAGCAGGAGTTCCCCATTTATTATTAATGAATTGATGTGTATTGAAAAAATAGATATCGGCTTTAAAAGGACTTTCGAATCCGTATTTCCAGCCTTTTAATTTACTTAGAATTGGAATGTTTTCTGTAGATAAAGTATGAAGTCCCGGAGAAAAAACATCAGCAAGTTGTCCTTCATTTAAAAGCATTGCATGCTGGCTTTCGCGAACGGTTAGCTTTGCGCCATTTTTTATTTCTTTATCTTCATCGGGAAACTTCCACATTAATAAGTTAGGATCGCTTGTCGTGGCTTCGATAATTTCTATAAAAGGTAATTTCATCACTTGTCTTATTTAAAAAGAATAAAAATAATGATTTAGATAGTGTGACAAAATTTTCTTACGTAAAGTTTTAAACAAATTTTTGTTTGGTTTATTTTTCCTAACGTTGAAATAATGAAAATAGGAGAGATGTAATTACTAGGAATAAAAAAATCCGATTTACTTTTAGTAAATCGGATTTTATAAATTGAGAATTATATATAACCGTAAAACGGTATATTTTACAAGTGAATTACTTCGCCGTAAGCATCAGCCACAGCTTCCATAACAGCCTCGCTCATTGTTGGGTGAGGGTGGATAGATTTAAGGATTTCGTGACCTGTAGTTTCTAGTTTACGAGCTACAACTGCTTCAGCAATCATATCTGTAACACCAGCACCAATCATGTGGCATCCTAACCATTCTCCGTATTTAGCATCGAAAATTACTTTTACGAATCCGTCAGCATTTCCTGCAGCTTTTGCTTTTCCAGAAGCTGAGAATGGGAATTTACCAATTTTTAATTCGTAACCTTTTTCTTTTGCTTGTTTTTCTGTTAAACCTACAGAAGCAATTTCTGGAGTTGCATAAGTACAACCAGGAACGTTTCCGTAATCGATTGGTTCTACATGAAGACCTTTGATTTTCTCCACGCAGTTGATTCCTTCAGCAGAAGCTACGTGAGCTAAAGCCTGGCCTGGAGTAACGTCTCCAATCGCATAATATCCTGGAATGTTAGTTTCATTGTAAGCGTTTACTAAGATTTTATCTCTGTCAACAGCGATTCCAACTTCTTCTAATCCGATGTTTTCAATGTTTGTTTTAATTCCAACAGCAGAAAGTACGATATCAGCTTCTAAAACTTCTTCTCCTTTTGCAGTTTTAACGAAAGCTTTAACTCCAGCTCCTGTTGTATCGATACGCTCAACAGAAGAGTTAGTCATTACTTTAATTCCTGATTTCTTCAAAGAACGCTCAAATTGTTTTGAGATATCTTCGTCTTCTACAGGAACTACGTTTGGCATAAATTCTACGATAGTTACATCAGTTCCCATTGAGTTGTAGAAGTGAGCGAACTCAACTCCGATTGCTCCAGAACCAACAATAATCATAGATTTTGGTTGAGTCGGCAATGTCATTGCCTGACGGTATCCAATTACTTTTACACCATCTTGAGGTAAGTTTGGCAACTCGCGAGAGCGAGCTCCAGTTGCGATGATAATGTGATCAGCGCTGTATTCTGTAACTTTATTGTCTTTATCAGTAACGTCAAGTTTTTTTCCTGGTTTTAGTTTTCCAAAACCTTCGATAACGTCAATTTTGTTTTTTTTCATTAAGAATTGAACTCCTTTGCTCATTCCTTCCGCAACACCACGGCTGCGTTGAATAACTGCAGGGAAATCTTTATCAAATTCAGAAACTTTCAATCCGTAGTCAGAAGCGTGCTTAAGGTAATCAAAAACTTGAGCAGATTTTAAAAGCGCTTTTGTTGGGATACATCCCCAGTTAAGGCAAACTCCTCCAAGATTTTCTTTTTCTACTACAGCTGTTTTAAAGCCTAATTGTGAAGCTCTAATCGCTGTTACATATCCTCCAGGACCACTTCCTAAAACAATAACGTCGTATTTCATTTTTTTTGCTTTTAGTATTAACTATCGAAAATGAAGTTTATATTTCCGAAACTCATCTTTCGATTTCTTCTTTTGTTATTTGTGATTGCGAATTTAAGGATTTATTTTATATGAACACCTGAAATTTTGTTTTTAAAGGCAGAGATTTTGGTCTTTTCACAGAAACCGAATGAATTGTGAATTGTAAATTATGAATTCTGAGGTGATTTTTGCGATTTTGACGATAAATCTGAAAAATATACATGGTTATTGAGTGTCGCTCTCAGCATATTCGAAGAGCATTGTTTGTAGGCTTCGACTCCGCTCAGCCTGACAGTTGAATCGATTGTAAAAAAAATAAGCCAGAGATTATAAGGATTAAAATGATTTTTTAAAATCTGTGTTAATCGATATAATCTGTGGCTTATATATGAGTTATGAATTCACAATTCATAGCTCCTAATTCATAATTATATTTTCACGTGTCCCCAGTTTTCTCCGCTGGCAATTCTTCTAATTTGCATTTCGCTTACGCCAAATTGTTTCGCAATCATTTTAAGACGTGTTTTCTGTTCAGGTCTTGCAAGGATTTTTTTGATTAACATCACTTTTGTTGTGGTTAATTTTCGTCCGTCTGCTTTGAGATTGTGTTCAATTAAGTTCTTTTTTGCCTGAATAACGCGCGGACTTTTACGGCTATGCGCCATCATTTCTTGTTTGGTTGCCCAACGAAGATTGCTTACATCATCATTAGCTCTGTTGTAGTCTAAGTGCAGAACATACGTTTGATCTTCAGAATCTTTTGGGATAAAATATTGAGCGACTAATTTGTATAAGAAAAGATATTTGTTTACGATTTTGTCGTCTTTTTTAACCTTAAAACGGAAAGTTGGGTATCCGTCGCTTAAGCCACCTTTTAGAATGCGTCCGTTCTCAATCTTGTCAGTAAAACTTATTAATCTTCCTCTGTTAGAAATGGCGTATCTTAATTGTAATGAGGCATTTATTTCTATTTCTTTGAATTTTTCATCGGGATAAAATCTATTTTGTGGCATTGTCTTTTACATTTGATTTCTATATTCTCAAAGATAAATAATAAACCAAAAATTTCAGCTATCTTGCTGATTGTGAAAGGGCAATTTTATGATTTCTATAACGGTAATTTAACGTTTTGACGTCTTTTTGATAGTTTTTAGTCGGATTTTAAATCACAAATTATCAAAAATGCAGTTTTTTAATTTTGATAACTATCGTAAATTCATAGCTAAATAATTATTAAATTATTGATCCAGCCAGTTTTTGAAGTTATTAATTTCCTTTTTACTGATGAAAATTGCATCAGATTCGGCTGCTGGAACGTTTAGAATCAATTCTACTTTCTGATGGGAATGTTTTATAACTTCTTTAATGCTGTTTCTACTAACGATATATTTTCGGTTTATTTTAAAGAAATTGAAGGAATCTAAACTGTTTATAATTTCGGTTAAGGTACTATTGTACAAATAACTGTTTCCCGATTTTATATGAATAAAAAGATGCTTTCCAGTCGCAGTAAAGTAAGTGATTTCACTTTCGTTAATAGAAATCAGCTTATAACCGTGATTTACTAGAAAATGGCGCTGGATTTTATTGGTTTCAGGATTTTCTATTGCCACTAAAGATTGAAGCGTAGAATCACTGTTAAAGCTATCTTTTATTTTTTTGAATTTCTGAAGTGCTTCCAATAATTCTTCTTCTTCAAATGGTTTTAAAAGATAATCGATTGTAAAGTGCTTGAAGACCGAAATCGCATAAGAATCGTAGGCCGTGATAAAAATGACTGGACAGGCGATAATGATTCTTTCAAAAATATCAAGACTTTTTCCGTCACCCAAATGAATATCCATAAAGGCAAGGTCTACTTTGTTTTCGCTAAAGAAAGTAACAGCTTCTTTTACCGATTTTAAAATAGTGATTGCGGTAATCGATAAAACGTCCTGCTGTTCTAAAATAGATTTTAGATAGCTTGAAGCAAGATGCTCGTCTTCGACAATGGCAATTTTCATTTTAAGGAAATTTGTTACCTAATTATGCGGCAAAGATAATTCAGGAATTCTTATTCGCAATAAAGAGAGCATTTTGTTTATAAAAAAAGGCCTAGCTGTAAAACTAGACCTCTTAAAAAAAAACAATTTAGGTAAAATTATAGATTGGGATTGTTCAATCTCGCGTTTGCTGGATAAATTATAGTATAACGCGGATCGTTTTTTATCAAAGTATAATCAGTGCCATTTATAGTATGGACGATTTGTTTTTGAGATGTTCTTCTTAAATCAAACCAACGGTGTCCTTCAACAGCAAATTCGCGTTGTCTTTCTTCTAAAATGAAGTTTGTAAGATCTGTTGCATTCATAGCATTAATTGCAATTTCAAGATCGACATATCCTGTTGGAGTATATCTGTTTTTAACGAAAGCTAAAACAGTAGATTTTGCATCAGCAATATTATTTAACTGAACTTGTGTTTCTGCTTTTGTCAAATACAATTCAGAAGTTCTAAACGTACATTTTTGATCATCGTTACCGCCTTTTTGAATTCTGAAACGGCTTCCACTCGCTAAGAAGTAAAGAGGAAAACGTAAATCGGTTGTTCTATTGTAGGCAGCAATTAACTCAGGTGAAGCGTATGAAGCTCCTTTTAATCTGTTGATATATCCGTCTTCTAAAGCCAATATAGATTCTTTTGAATCGTATTTTGTTGCAAAAACAGAAGTCGCTTTTAAATCAACTAGATCTTTGTTGATGGCCAATGCCTTATTTGCGGCATCCAAAGATTTCTGCCATTGTTGTTGCTGTAAGTATACGCGGCTTTCAAAGCTATACAAAGCAACTTTTGAAAAACGATAATTTAAGCCCTTTGTCTGTGTATTTAAATTGATTAGTTTTTCAGCTTCTTGAGTGTCAGAAATAATTTGATTGTAAATTACTTCAACACTTTGAGGAACGAAAGCCTGCTCTAGGTCAATTTCCAAAGCCAATGGAACCGCTTTGTCTGTACCAGCTGTTGCAGTGTTGTAAGGTTTTCCGAAAAGGTTAACTAAATCAAAATAAGCCATTGCTCTTAAAGCATAAGCTTCTCCAATTAATTGATTTCTTTCTTCAGAAGCCGCAACTTTTTTTGATGCTTCATTAATCACGACATTCGTATAGAAAATTACATTATATAAATCCTGATATTGGAAATCTCTTGTAATACGGTCTGGATTACCATCTTTCCAAATAAAAATGTCTTTATAAATATTAAGATCTTCGCTAAATTCATTCAATGTCAATTCATCTGTACGAAGTGTAGTTAATGATTTGTGTTCCGGATATTTTGAATATCCTGTTGTTAATACCGCACGAAATTGTTCTTGTGTTTCTGGTATAACACGCCCAACAGGTGTGATGTCAAGATAATCATCGCAGCTCGTTACTGCAATTGCTGCAGCAAAAAGGAATATGTATTTTGAGATTTTTTTCATCTTTAATTGTATTAGAAAGTTACATTACATCCAATAGTGAATGATTTAGGAACTGGCTGTGCATAAATGTTTCCGTAAGTTTCAGGATCAAAATATCCTTTAAAATCAGAACTGATTACAAATAAGTTTCTTGCTTCAACGCTAAGTCTAATGCTTTGAATGTTGATGTGATCTGTAAATGCCTTAGGGAATGTATAACCTAGACGCATACTGCTCAATCTCATATAACTCATTTCGCTAACCCATGTATCTAAGTATTTATTCCAGTCTAAAGGAGTACCTGATGAGAACCATTGATATGCCATCCAAGAATCTCCTGTTCCAGAATCTTTACCTACAATTCCTGGCAGATTAGAAGAAGTATTGGTTGGTGACCATGCGTTCAAAATATCAGTAGAATAATTTTGTCCTCTGTCTACTTCAGTTCCGTTGTAAGGAGGTGTTTTTACAACAGTTTGTTTTAAATTAAATGCAGCGGCAACTGTAAAATCAAAATTATGTACTTGAATTGTATTGGTAATACCTCCCGTGAATTTTGGATCTCTATCACCTAAGTAAACAAATAAATCTCTATACTCAGCTGGTGTTAAAGAAGATTCTGTAAGTTCTCCAGGGAAGAAATCAGCATAAGGATCGTATAATTTAAAGAAAGTTTGAGTATTTACTGTTTCACCATTTTTATTAACAAATAAAGGATAGCCATTTTCGTCTATGCCGTTTGTTTTTAATCCAAAAACTGCGTTTACAGGACGACCTTCTCTGCTTGGAAGTAAATCAGTATCACGTACTTCAATTCTATCTACGTTACTTTTGTTATGAGAAAAGTTAATGCTTGTATTCCATTTGAAGTTTGGACGGTCAATATTTCTTGTAGACAAGGTAATTTCATAACCTTTATTGCTTACTTGTGCCCAGTTCATGTTGCTGTACTCAAAACCATTTTCAAATGGAACTGCTCTCAATCCAATTAAATCTGTACTTTTTCTTCCATAAAAATCAGTTACAATGCTGATACGATTGTTGAATAAACCTAGATCCATACCTAAGTTGGTATTAGTAGTTTTTTCCCAACGTAATTTGTCGTTTGGCGGAGATTCAACAGAAATTGTTTGTTCTGTCTGTCCTGGTAAAATTGTTGTATTGCTGTATCTTCCCATTACAAAAGGAGAAGTGTTTTTATCAATATTACCTTGTAAACCGTAAGAAGCACGTAATCTTAAGTTAGAAAGTGTTAAGTTATCTTTTAAGAAATCTTCTTCAGAAACAGCCCATGAAGCAGAAGTTGACCAAAGAGGCAAATATTTGTATTTTGGATCTACACCAAATAAATCTGAACCATCATATCTCACACTTCCAAATACACTATATTTTTTATTGTAAGTATAAGAAGCTGTAGCAAAAAACGAAGCAAAAGCATTTTCGTTTTCAGATTTTTGATATGTTCTATATATCGCGTCATTAGCAAAAGAGCTATTTGGGAACATAATTGGCTTAGTAGTCAAAGTGTTTTTATCAAATCCAAAACCTTTTGTTGCAATAGTAGTTGTATAATTTCTTCTTAACTCATTACCAATCATAGCCTCAACTTCGTGTTTTTCTCCAAAAGTTTTAGAGTAATTCACCATTGTTTTTAAATTGTATTGGAAAAAGTCAGTGTTTGCATTTTGGATAATACCACCTTCAGGTAAAAAGTAATTAAAAGCTCCATTTGTAAAATAACGAGATCTTTCTTTTTCTTTTCTAGTATAATATGTGTTTTTATCAGCAAATTTTTCGCTAGAAGAATTGTCTAATTGTAAACCTAATTGAGAAGTTACTTTTAGATCTCTAGTGATTTTATATTCAGCATCTAATAAAGCTTTTATCGCTCTTGTTTTTAAATCGTGAGAAGTATTAGCTCTTTCTTCTAAAATATTAAAAGGAACGTAACGATCTGAGTAACCAGAAATATCCTGATCGTATTTATAACTTCCATCTGCGTTGTAAGGAGTTAAATACGGATTTACGTTTCTTGAATAGCTGCTAGGACTTGTATAAGCGTCTGTATCTGTTAAGTATGAAGTAGTTTTATTTTCAGAACCAAAGATCCCAACTCCAACTTTGAATTTATCTGTAATTTCGAAATTGTTTTTCAAAGTTAAATTGTAACGTTTGAAACCAGTTCCAATAGTAGTTCCTTTTTCATCATAATATCCTAAAGAGAAATAGTAATCTGATTTTTCACCGCCACCAGATAAACTTAAACCGTGTTGAGTATTGATTGCAGTTTGGTAAATTAAATTACCCCAGTTTGTATTGTTTTTTCTTAAATCATTAATTGATTGTTGTGTAGCAGGACTTAACGCAGAAAATCCTCCTGCTCTATAAGCTGCTAACTCGTTTGATCCGTTTAAGATACGAGAAATCTCTCCAGCATCATCTCTGTATGTTAAATCAGCGCGACTTGCAAGGCCAAGTTCGAAATCAACTTTTTGACTTGCATTCATCAAATTTAATTTGTCAAAGTCAGGTCTTTGAGTGATAAAAGTATTCGTGTTGAAACTAATCACCATTTTACCGGCTTTACCTTTTTTGGTAGTCACAACGATAACACCGTTTGCAGCACGAGCACCGTAAATAGCAGTTGCAGCAGCATCTTTTAAAATTGTAATATCTTTAATGTCATCTGGATTTAAACCTGCAATAGAAAAGTTGTTCAGCTGATCGATATTATCTTTGTCATAGTTTTTAGGAACATCATTTCCTTCTAATGGTAAACCATCTAATACCCACAAAGGATCTTGAGTTCCGTTTAGAGAAGCTGTACCTCTAATTCTAATTTTAGCTGGCGCGCCAGGTGCTCCAGATGGAGTAGAAACAGCAACCCCTGCAATTTGTCCTACCAATAATTGGTCAATACTAGAAACACCAGTCTGCTGAATAGCCGACATATCTATTTTAGAAACGGCAGCAGTAAGTTTTCTTTTCTCAATTTTTTGGTAACCTGTTACCACAACCTCCTGAAGTTTTGCGGTTTCAGATGTTAAGTTAACAGTGTAACTTTTTTGAGCAGATAATTCCAAAGTATACGATTTGTACCCCATGAAAGTAACTCTTAGCGAAGTAACATTTTTTCCGATTTTCAAAGTGAATTTACCGTCGAAATCTGAAGTAGTTCCGATTGCTTCACTGTGAATAATACCTGCCATAGCAGTTTTGTTCGAAATAGAATTATTCTCAACGAAGACTGATGCACCTGGAATTGGTGATAAGTCTGCTTCATCTTGAATGATACCCGTAATAGTTCGGGATTCCTGCGAATATCCTGCGATGGCCAGGAACAGCAGTAAGGCATGTAAAATTTTTGTCATGTTTTTGGAATGTGTATTAAAAGGTTGTATTATTTAGGGCTTTTTCGATTCGTTGTATCAAATCGCGGTAATGGTTTTGGGTAGACTGGTCTCCTGTACTTTTTTTAGTTTTTAATAATTGAAGGATTTTATTTAGTTCTCCTTTTTTATCAGAAGTCACTTCTGTAACTCTTTTTAAAGAAGATTGATTAATATTTCTTGCCATATGAGCATAGTCTAAATAATTGCATAAATGAGGCATGTTTAAAGTCTGCTGAATGTCTAATGCTTTTTTTGCATCTGTTTTTTCAAATAATTTATTAGTCGAAACCACCAAAACATCTACATAATTCTTTTGCGTCATACGCTCTAGAATCGACAGTGATTTATTAGCAATAGTTCCTGCAAAAACACTTTGATGCATTTTTTTAAACAAGTCATTTACGGTAAAAACAGGATCTTTAGTTTTGTTGCGCTGATATAATTCATTTTCAGTCATTCGAAGCAAACGATCATCGCTAAATAAATCATACATGATACTATATTGCAATTCTCTCGAAAGTGTATACGGAGTATATTCGTATGGACCAAGCGGAGAATCTTTCAACGGATTTGTTTTGTCCAGAATGTCATTAAAGAATAACCATTGCGGAATGGTAATTACATTTTTAGCTAAATAATCTGTTGCTCTTTTCTGCATTGCTGCAGGTACAGGTATGTAACTTTGTTTGTTATCTCCATGAACGGTTGTGTTCAAATAAACACCTCCAATATTGTTCATTACATGTCGGTTGTACATTTGCCATTGACCAATAGTTCCGATGTATAATTTTCCAGTTTCATAATACGACTGATCTTTTTCATAAGTCCAACTTAAAATATTATCTACAACGCGTTTTAAGTTTTTCAAACCGTATTCGCTTGCTTTAACAGCATCATTTCCTAAATCTTCAGATTGCGAACGCGGATCTATTATATTTTCCTGCTGTTCTCCATAAAAGTAAATGGGGTCATCTTGATGTTTTGCAATTATGGCGTTTAGTTTTGTTGTTTCGTTGTCGTTAGGCGAGTACCATCTGTAACCCCATTCAATAGCATATTTATCATATTCTCCAATTTTCGGAGTAATAACCGTTACGTTGTCTTCTGGCTGTGCTACATAATTATAACGAGCATAATCCATAATTGATGGTGCAGTTCCGCCCATTTTTGCTGTAAATTCTTTAGAACGCAACGATTCTACATCATAAGCAAAAGAAGAACCCATGTTATGTTTTAGACCAAAAGTATGACCCACTTCGTGAGACGAAACAAAACGAATTGCCTCTCCCATATGTTCGTCACTAAATTTATTTCCTCTAGCTTTAGGATCAATTGGCCCCGTCTGAATACGCATCCAGCTTTGAAGAGAAGTCATTACATTATGCCACCAGATAATATCGGCTTCGATAATTTCACCGCTTCTTGGGTCAACCACAGATGGTCCCATTGCATTTGATTTTGGAGATGCAGCATACGTAATTACAGAATAGCGAACGTCATCAATGTCAAAATCTAAATCTTTTTCAGTAGGTTCTTTTGCAATAACAGCATTTTTAAATCCTGCTTTTTCAAAAGCTGCCTGCCAATCGCGTACTCCATCAATAATGTACTTTCTCCATTGTTTTGGAGTAGAAGGATCAATGTAATAAACGATTGGTTTTTTCGGCTCTACTAATTCACCTTTTAAATATCGTTCTTCATCTTCTTTCTTTGGTTCCAAACGCCAGCGGGTAATCAATTCTTTTTCTAGCATTGCCTGCTGGGCATCGGCAAAATACCAATGCTTTTCAGTAAAAAAGCCAATTCGGTTATCAGAAAAACGAGGTTTCATTGGAGCTTTATCCAATAAAATAATATTGCTTGTTACGCCAAGGGTTACTGACAATGCAGGACCGCCTTCGCTTATAGAGGTTGTCAGTTGAGATTTGACAACAATGTTTTTTGGGAAAGATTTTAAACTTTCAATATACGAAAGGTCAGATTTAACAGAACCTCCAAACCCAATGCTGCTCAAAACATCATTGAAGCTTTTCTGTTTTCCGTCAAAAATCTTGTTTACTTTAATTATAACTGCTGACGAATCGTTATTTTTTGTTTCGATATCAAAAACTTCAATAATAGATTCGGCAAAATTATTTTGAACCGATTGAGTAATTGCATCTTCTTTTGGTGAAGAAACCTTCGGTACATAAGATTTTACCCAGACTTTCTTTGCGATTGTATCTTTATAAAAGCTAATAATCTTATTTTCATAATTCATTCCTTTGTTTAAACCAGCTTCGTTGACTTGAAAAGGAACTTGAGATAATTTGTTTACAACCAGAAACTCTCTCTTAAATAAACTGTCTTGAATTTCAAAATAAACGTCAGTCTTAACCTGAATGATATTGAAGAGTCCTTTTTTTACGGAACCTTTTTTTACTAGGTCGTCATATTTTTTACCTTTTTTAGAATCGGTAGTATCTTTTTTAATTTCTGTTGCTTCTTCTTTTCTGTCTTTCTTTTTCTTTTGAGATTGAACAGTAAGTGGCGATAATAATAATAGAAATATGCAAAATGTTATCAAATTATGCAGGAATGCCTTTTCCTTCATCAGATGTTAAGTTTAGGTTAATTTTGAGGCCGAAACTATTTTATTTTAGTTCAGGAAAAAAACAAAAAGGAGTGAGTGGCTTTTTTTTAGGAGTGAATGGATATTAATGGAAGAAAACAAACAAAATAGCCGTCTTTTTCTGATGTTTTAAAATCGGTTTTTGCGTAATAATGGTAAATGCTATTCAGATAGTTTAACCCGAATTTTGTACTTGGTTCAGCAGTCAATTTCTTTTGAAGATTGTTGCTGATTATTACCTGGTCTTCTTGAATCAGGATTTTAGTGGTAAGTGGACTTTCCTGAGTGGCTGTATTATGCTTAATAGCATTTTCGACCACAATCTGAAAAGCAAGATAGGGGATATGTTTGCTTAAAGCGGCTTCGTTTTCAATTTCGATAGAAAAGAATAATTCTTCCTTAAAACGAGTCTGCTGTAAAAAGATATATTTTTCGATAAATAATAATTCGTCCTTCAAAAGAACAATGTTCTTTTCTGGCGGATCAATTAAATAACGATAAATGCGAGATAGGTTTAAAGTAAATTTCTGCGCAACTTTAATATCGCTTCCAATTAACATGTAAAGCGAATTGAGCGAATTAAACAAAAAATGCGGATTAATCTGCTCTTTTAATTGCTGTAGCTGAATGAGAGCTTTTTCTTTGATTATTTTTTCATTTTCAACCAATAGCTTGTTTTTCTCCTTTATGACAATTCCTTTTTCTCTGTAAGCTCGTCTGTTGGCATAGGAGAAAAGATAAAAAATCAAAAGAAGCATTACAGTAGTAATCGAATAAATTAAAGTTGTATACTTTTTGATCAAAGTTACATTTTCATCTACATAAATTTTCGGAATGCTTACGCAGGCAAACCAATTTGAGTTTTTAATATTCATCTTTGTTGTAAAACGAACAACATCCATTTTTAAAAACTCAGACATGGTTGTCCTTTTTGAAAAATCTTCTTTTTTGCTGTAAATGGTATCAGACGGGCTAAAAGAAGAAATTTTAAAAATATTCTTTCCAAGAAAAGCAATTTCTGGATGGTAAACACAGGTTCCTTTTTTATCAAAAATAAAAGCATAGTTGGAAGCCGTTTTATCTATTTTAGAAATATAACTATGAAGCAGTCTTAGATTAATATCATAACCGTATTTTATGGTGGTGTTGTTTTTTGATACTAACTTGAAATAAATGCGCCAAATCCATTCTTTTCCTTGTGGAAGAACTAAACTGAGATCTTTTGCATTTTTATGTTGGAGAACAAATTCTTTTACATCATTTTTGATTTCGTCTGAAATAAAATTGTTTCCATAATGAATAGCATTGTCATTAATTTGAAACCAGTTGTTTACAACCAGTTTATTATTTGCTTGAAGCGAAGACAAAAGCTGTAAATTATTGTCAAGATTTGCCGAACTGCTTATTTTTAAAACGTGTTCAATTCTTTTTTCCTGTTCCCAAAACTTTGAAAATTCCTCAGACAAGAATTCCTGCTTTTTAAAGAAATTACGTGTTGCCAGATCATCATTCGATTTTTCGGTCAGATCCGTAATCAGATTACTTAGAATATAAACCGATGTAACAGTAACCAGAATGGAGACAATAACGTATATTAAAAAAGCACGTCTAGAAGTAATATTTTTTAATCTAAATTTCAAAGAATACCATTATGACTTAGTTCGCCACAGCAAACTGCGAGTCATATAAATTTTTATAGTAACCATCAGCTTTAAGTAATAATTCCTGATGTGTTCCTTGTTCAACAATCAATCCCTTATCCATCACCACAATTTTATCTGCATTTACAATTGTTGCTAGTCTATGTGCAATAATAATAGAAGTTCTTCCTTTTGTAATCGTCTCCGTTGCACGCTGAATCATTTCTTCTGAATACGTATCGATAGAAGAAGTGGCTTCATCCAAAATCAAAATACTCGGATTACTCACATACGAACGTAAAAAAGCAATAAGCTGGCGCTGACCAGAAGAAAGCATGACACCTCGCTCTTTTACATCAAAATCATAATTATCTGGAAGATTCATAATAAAATCATGAACACCAATTTTCTTTGCCGCATCAATTACCTTATCTCTAGTAATTGCTGGATTATGCAAGGTAATATTATTATAAATCGTATCGGCAAACAAAAATACATCTTGCAAAACGACTGCAATTTGTTTTCTTAAAGAAGCCAAAGTATAATTTTCAATATTTTCTCCGTCAATGCAGATTGTACCGCTGTTGATTTCGTAAAAGCGATTCAATAAATTAATGATAGTCGATTTTCCGGCGCCCGTTGAACCTACAATAGCTACAGTCTGTCCAGATGAAACCGACAAATCAATTCCTTTTATAACTTCTTCTTCGGGAATATAGCTAAAACGAACATCCTTAAATTCGATGCTTCCGTTAAAAACAGGCGCTTCAATTGTTCCTGTATCTTGAATATGATCTTGTGTATCGATAATATCAAAAACACGATTGGCAGCAATCATTCCCAATTGCATCTCGTTAAATTTATCTGCAATTTGTCTTAACGGATTAAATAGCATTCCGATAAACATCGTGTAAGAGAATAAATCTCCAAAAGTTGTAAAATGATCTCCGTTCAAAATTCTAAAACCGCCATAAACCACAACCAAACCTAAAGTAATAGACGAAATAATATCGGCGATAGGGAAGAAGATGGAGTTGTATAAAATAGTCTTAATCCAAGCAACTCTATGTTTGTTATTGATTTCTTTAAAATTTTCGGCTTCGATTTTTTCGCGGTTAAAAAGCTGCACGATTTTCATTCCCGTTACGCGTTCCTGTACAAACGAGTTCATGTTGGCAATCTGAGTTCGCACTTCTTCAAAAGCCACTTGCATTTTGCGTTGAAAAATTCTAGTTACATAAACCAAAATTGGCATCGCAATTACGACAATCCAAGTCAGTTTCCAGTTCATGTAAAACATAAAAATCAAAACTACAACCATTTTCATCAAGTCGCTTATAATCATAAACAAACCTTGACTGAAAATACGAGCAATCGATTCAATATCCGAAACAGCACGGGTCACCAATTGTCCAACCGGAACCAAATCAAAATACTTCATTCTAAAACTCAGAATATGCTGAAAAAGTTTGGTTCTAATATCTTTTACAATGTCTTGACCGAGCCAGTTTGCCCAATACACAAAGTAAAACTGAGAAAAAACCTCCATAAGCAAAACCACTCCCATCAGAATGATGTATAGCAGCAATCCCATTTTATCATGAGTTTTGATGTAACCGTCTACTGTTTCTTTAAGTAAATAAGGACGAAGCGCGGCAAAAATAGACAGCGAAATGGCAAAAATAATTACGCCGTAATAGCGCCATTTATAAGGGCGGGTATATTTTAAAATTCGTTTGAATAATCCTGTGTCGAATGCTTTTGCTTTCATTTATTTTAGGAGCTGTTTCCTGCTTTCCGTTACAAGTTTTTCTCAAAAATATGTTTTTGTTTAATTTTTATAAAGCTTCCGTTGGTCGCTTCATAAAAATTACAAAAACTATATTTTTTTCAAAAAAGCTTTTCACTGCAATCAGGGCTATTAAATGTAATCGTAATAGATATTGGTTAAATATAAACCATGTGCTGGGACAGAAAACCCTGCTTTTTCTCTGTTTTTGCTGGCAATAATGTTTTCAAAATCTGCCAGTGTGATTTTGTGTAATCCTATATTAATCAAAGTTCCCACAATGGAGCGAACCATATTTCTTAAAAACCGATTTGCCGAAATGGTAAAAATCAGTTTTCCGTTTTCTTGTTTCCAGAACGCCTCAAAAATCGTGCAATCAAATGTGTTGACATCAGTATTAACTTTTGAAAAACACTGAAAATCGGTATGCTTCAATAATAATTGTGCCGCATCATTCATTAAACCTACATCAAGTTTCTGCGTCACATACCAGCTCAATTCCTGTAAAAAAGGATTCTTAACCGTATTGATATGATATTCATATGTTCGTTTAGTTGCGTCAAATCGGCAATGTGCATCATCGTGAACCAATATAATATCAAAAATCGCAATGTCTTTTGGTAAATACGAATTCAGTTTATAAACCAAAACCGGAATGTCTAAAGTCTTTTCTGTGTCAAAATGCCCGTACATTTCGCTCGCATGCACACCAGTATCCGTTCTTCCAGCACCCATAATACTGATAGTTTCATTTAATAAAACTGAAAAAGCCTTATTTAAAGTTTCCTGAACTGAAGAAGCATTTGGCTGAATCTGCCAGCCATGATAATGTGTTCCGTTGTAAGCGAATTGAATAAAATATCTCACTGTTGAGGTTCAAAGGTTCAAAGGCACAAAGGTATGAAAAAAAGCTTCTAAGATGCTAAGGTGCTAAGGTGCTAAGTTTTTTCTTTTTTTAGTGACAAAGTTGCAAAGGTTCAGAGCTAAAAAGGTTTTTTTTGTAATTTCTATCTGTAGAGACTGCAGTGCGTCTTTCGTTCTGTTTAAAATTTAGTTATTGAGTAATCTGACGTTAGACACACCACAGTACGTCTCTCCAGAAAAAAAACTTAGTATCTTAGCATCTCAGAATCTTAGCCTCTTAAAAAAATGACCAAAATCCTCTTACTTTCCGATACTCACAGTCACATCGATGATACAATTTTAAAATATGTTGCTCAAGCCGATGAAGTCTGGCATGCTGGAGATATTGGAGATCTGAGTGTTACGGATACTATAAAAAAGTTAAAACCTCTAAGAGCAGTTTATGGAAATATTGACGATGCAAAAGCGAGGTTAGAATTTCCGTTAAATAACCGTTTTTCATGTGAAAATGTACCGGTTTGGATTACGCACATTGGAGGTTATCCGGGAAAGTACAATCAGAATGTTAGGGAAGAACTAGCGCTGAATCCTCCAAAATTATTTATCTGTGGGCATTCGCATATTCTGAAAGTCATGTTTGATAAAAAGCACAATTTATTGCATATGAATCCGGGTGCGGCTGGAAAAAGCGGTTTTCATAAAGTGAGAACCATGCTTCGATTTGTGATCGACGATGATAAAATAAAAGATTTAGAGATTATTGAAATAGGAGCCAAGTGATTAATGTGGCAACGGAATCTGAATTTTTATCTTAGTTCCCTGATTTTCTTTCGAAACAATTGATAATGAGCCTTTATATTTTTTAATTCTAGCTCTAATTCTATTTAAGCCAAAACCTTCAGCATCTTTTAATTTTTCAGTTTTAAAGCCAATTCCGTCATCATAGATACGCAAGATCAATTTATTTTCTTTTTCCGTAAGAGAAAGTTTTGCTTTTTTGGCATTACTATGTTTTGTGATGTTGCTGAATAATTCGCTGACAATAAAGTAAATTTTCATTTCAAATTTCTCAGCATATCTTCTGCTGGTTGGAATAAAACTCGAAAATTCAAATTCAATAGCAGAATTGGAGTTTTTTTCGCATAAATCTTCTAAAGAATATATCAGTCCAAAACGCACCAAAAGTGATGGAACAAGATCATGAGACATATCTCTTAAAAGTTCATGAGCTTCAGATAAAATGGCTTTTGCCTTTTGTATTTCATCAGATTTTATATCGTTCTGAGCTGTAAATGTATTTAAATGCAATCCAGCTGAGGATAATAACGAATTAATATTGTCATGCAGAAAAGAAGCAATTTTCTTGTGTTCTGCTTCTTGAGAATCAATGCCAGAATTGATGATATCTAGAAGAATTTTCTGTTTGGTGTCTTTTCGTTTTATTTTTTGCTTAAGCTTATTGTTTTGGTATAGGAAATAAAACAAAAGAAAAATGATAACTGTAAGTATAATAGATAAGCTGACGATTTTTTTATTTCGCAACTGTTCCGATTTGCTAATAGGCTTAATTGTTGTTTTATTATCAACTTGAGTTTGAAGAGTCTTTGCATTTGCAATATCTTTTGGCTGTGCAAGACTAGTTGCTTTAACAGCAAAAAATAATAGCAAAGAGATAAAAAAACGAAAAACAGACATAAAAGCAATTGTTAAGGGTTGATAAGATTGTTTTTAAGGGCATATTTCACTAGGCCGATTGTACTTTTAATGTTCAGCTTTTTCATGATGTTTTTGCGATGCGTTTCGACAGTATGCGAACTAATAAAAAGCTTTTCACTGATTTCTTTTCCGCTATATTCCAAAGCAATCAGAATAATGATTTCAATTTCACGTGGACTTAAAATCGGATTTTCTATAATCACATTATGATTCAGTTTTGGACTGTCCATAAAGGAGTTGAAGATTTTTTCTCTGACCGCGTCGCTAAAATATTCCTGACCTTGATAAACGGCTTCAACCGCTTCAATAATATTTTCTCCAGCGCAATTTTTTGTCAGATAGCCTTTTGCGCCTAGTTTCATTACTTCTTTAATGATTTTTAAATCATCATAGCTAGATAAAATAATGACTTTACAAGGCAGTTGTTTTTCTTTAAATTCTTTAAGGGTTTCAATACCATCTTTTTTCGGCATGCTGATGTCTAAAATTAAAACATCGGCGAGGTCTTTCACAACATCATCGTAGACAGTGGTGCCGTCTAATGAAGTTCCTGCCACTTCAAAGTTTGAAACGGTTTGAAGTAAGTTGGACAATCCATCAATTAAGACCTGATGATCATCTGCTAGATGAATCCTTATTTTTGGTGTCATGATTTATTTGAATTTGAAAATGCAAATTTATCACGTAAATAGATTCTAATTGTACCCTTTAGGTTTGATTTATAATATAATAGGGTAAAAAAAACCCGAATAAAAATTCGGGTTCTTCTTCGCACAAAATAAACTAAGTTTATAGGTTTACCTCAAACGATCTACAGATTTTACAAGATCCTCATCCTTTTTGATGGCCTTATTAGCTAAAACTAATAACACGATAGCAACAATCGGCATGAACATCCCAATACCTTTCTCAGAGACCTCAGTCCCTCCAGATAAATTTAGTGATCGATATACAAATAATCCTAATAAAATTAAATTCAATATGATGTTCAGTCTATTTAGCACAAACTGATTTTGTCTCTTTTTAAATGAAATTATACTGATAATACTAAGCATTGTTGTTAAGCCTAATAAAATAGTATAAAGCTGATCCTGCATAAAAAAGAATGGCTTTCCTGCATTAGTTGTCCAAAGCGGAACAAAAAGCATTAAAATGCCAGTTGCAGCAAAAGCTAGAAATAAATATACAGTCTGAATTCTTTGTATCATGGTCTAAAAATGTTTTACAAAAATATATTTTCTTTTTTTAAAATACTATTGTATGATAAAATTTTATTCGTATTATTGCATCATAATACCGTAAGCACTTCATACTGCGGTCAATTCAAATTAATTATCTACCTATTCTTTTTACAGTATTCCTTAAAATAATTAAATTCATAGAACATTCATGTTTGATATTTCTGCATTAAAAGAAATGAAGCTTTCTGAGCTTCAAGAAATAGCTAAGTTAGCTAAAACAATAAAGATTACTGGTGTCAAAAAAGAGACTTTAATAAGTCAGATTTTAGCACACCAAGAGGCATCTCTTGCGCCGACAGAAACTCCAAAAACTGAAGCAGCAGAAACTAAAGAAGAGAAACCAAAACGCGCTAGAATTGCACCAGCCAAAGCAAAAGCAGCAAATACCAAAAATGCACCTGTTTTAGAATTTGATAAAGTAGAGGAAACTGTTCAAAATAAAGAAACTGCAGAAAAAGTAGAGCCAATTGCAGAAACGACGATAGAAGCAGTACAGGAAAATAAGCCTGCGGCAGGAAAAAAAGAACCTAAAGCAGTAAAATTCAATAAACAGGCATACGAGAAAAAAGTAGCACTTAAAAAAGAGAAAGAGGTAGTAAAAGAAGTAGCATCTGAAGAAGTTACAGATTTAACTCCATCAGAACCAATTTCTGAGCCAACAGCAGAAACAGCTGAAAAAACTACACAAACCCCTGCAAAAAAGGTTAATCCGAATCAGAATAAAAATCAGAACCAGAACCAAAATCAAAACCCGAATCAGAACCAAAATCAAAACGGGAATGGCAATGGAAACGGAAACCACAATAACCAAAATCCTAATCATAAGAATAAAAAGAATAACAATAATTTCAGAGATTCTGATTTTGAATTTGACGGAATTATTGAAAGTGAAGGCGTTCTAGAAATGATGCCAGACGGTTATGGATTTTTACGTTCATCAGATTATAATTATTTAGCTTCTCCAGACGATATTTATTTGTCAACTTCACAAATCAGATTATTTGGTTTAAAAACAGGAGATACAGTAAAAGGAGTGGTTCGCCCTCCAAAAGAAGGTGAGAAATTTTTTCCTTTGGTTCGTGTATTAAAAATCAATGGTCACGATCCGCAAGTAGTTCGCGATAGAGTTTCTTTTGAACACTTGACACCGGTTTTCCCTTCAGAAAAATTCAAACTTGCCGAAAAAGGCAGTTCTATTTCAACAAGAATTATAGACTTGTTTTCACCAATAGGTAAAGGTCAGCGTGGTATGATCGTTGCTCAGCCTAAAACGGGTAAAACAATGCTTCTTAAAGATATTGCAAACGCTATTGCAGCCAACCACCCAGAAGTTTATTTGATTGTTCTTCTTATCGACGAGCGTCCAGAGGAGGTTACCGATATGCAAAGAAGTGTGCGTGGTGAAGTTATTGCTTCAACTTTCGATAGAGAACCGCAAGAACACGTAAAAATCGCTAACATTGTATTAGAAAAAGCGAAACGTTTAGTAGAATGCGGTCACGATGTTGTGATTCTATTAGATTCTATTACACGTTTAGCAAGAGCTTACAACACCGTTCAGCCTGCATCCGGAAAAGTATTAAGTGGAGGTGTTGATGCCAATGCATTACAAAAACCAAAACGTTTCTTTGGAGCGGCCAGAAATGTAGAAAACGGCGGATCTTTAAGTATCATCGCAACTGCATTAACAGAAACTGGTTCTAAAATGGATGAGGTTATCTTCGAAGAGTTTAAAGGAACTGGAAACATGGAACTTCAATTAGACCGTAAGATAGCCAATAAACGTATTTTCCCTGCAATCGATCTTACTTCTTCAAGTACACGTCGCGATGACTTACTTTTAGACGAGAAAACATTACAAAGAATGTGGATTATGCGTAAATATCTGTCAGATATGAACCCAGTAGAATCTATGGATTTTGTAAATGATCGTTTCAAGAAAACGAAGAATAATGAGGAGTTTTTGATTTCTATGAATGACTAGAAGAAGGGGCAAAGGTTCAAAGTAACAAAGTGACAAAGTTTTTTCTTTAGGTATATATAAAATAAAAAAGGATGAGTTTTAACTCATCCTTTTTTATTGGTACAATTAGAACCTTTGTCACTTTGTTACTTTGAACCTTTGTAACTATTTCTTATCAACTACCGGTCTATTCTCTCTATTTGCTAATTCCCATGCTACAACAAAAGCCAGTTTAGTTCTTTTAGTCAAAGCATCGTATTCAATTTTTTGAGGCTCGTCACCTTTTCCGTGATAATCTTCATGAACTCCGTTGAAGAAGAAAACAGATGGAATGCCGTGTTTAGCAAAATTATAGTGGTCAGAACGCTCGTAGAAATGGTTTGGATCTTTCGGATCATTAAATTTAAAATCCAAGTCCATTTTGATGTATTTTTCGTTTTGAGCCACAACTGCATTATGTAAATCAGATGATAATCTATCAGCGCCGATTACATAAACATAATTGTTTGTATTTGAATGTTCAACATCACGACGGCCGATCATGTCGATATTAATGTCAGCAATTGTATTTGCAATTGGGAATAACGGATTTTCAGAATAGTAACGAGATCCATGCAAACCGTGCTCTTCGCCAGTAACGTGAAGAAACAAAATTGAACGTTTGGGTCCGTGGCCTTGTTTTTTCGCTTTCGCAAAAGCTTTCGCCATTTCCATAACAGCTACAGTTCCAGAACCATCATCATCAGCTCCGTTGTACACTTCACCGTTTTTAATGCCCACGTGATCGTAATGTGCAGAAATTACCAAAACTTCATCTGGTTTTTCTGTTCCTTCAATATAAGCCCAGATATTTTCAGAATCAGGAAGGTTTTGATTACGTCTTGCATTCATAAATGCTGCAGGAACAGGCTGATAGTAATCTGAAGCCCCTTTTGGAAAAGAGATTCCACTTTTTTTGTATTGCTCAATCATGTAAAGACCTGCTTTTTTCTGTCCCTTAGAACCAGTTTCGCGACCTTCCATTTCATCAGAAGCAATAGTGTAAAGCATTGTTTTAAGATCTTTTTCGCTGATAGCCTTAATATATTTTGAAGGATCCGAATTGTCTTTAGATGCTGTTGACTGCGTTGTTTTACAAGAGTACGCAGTAACAATTAAAAATAAAATGAGTAATTTTTTCATTCTAAATAGTTAGTGTAAATTAATAAATGTGTAAAGAACGTAAAAGGTCAGTAAAAATAGGATAAAAAGCGAGTTTATTATAAACAGCATTACGCTTTTAACAAATGACACTATTCTAGATTCACCATAAAAACGATGATGTGCAGGATAAAAATAATAGAACATCCAGATTGTGCCAATAAATGTTGTAATTGAGGATATAAAAGTCAAAGGATTATTTTCTCCTAACAGACCAATCAATCGATCAATAATAAACATAATAAGAAAAATCAATAAAAGAAAAGAAAAATAATGGAGTGTGAAAATTCCATGATCAAAATAATACCACCTTTTTTTGTTGTGAAAAAGCCACAGAAAAAAAGCGAAAAATGGCATAATGATAAATAAGATTTTTGGCAGATTATGAAAAAAGGATTCTACAAACTTTTCAATAATTTCTCTTTTGGTATTGTTTTCAGTAACATGGACTGCTTTTTCATAAAGCCAATAACTGGTAGCATTCAACTTACTGCTTTCTTTTCCATATTTCTGAATAGAGTCAATCTCTTTCATTGATTTTAAATGGAAATACTTGTCTTCGTCTTTTTTTGAAAGTCCTTGTGTGTTTTTAGCCAGTTCTTTGCTGAGAGCTTTTTCACTTTTATCAATATCGCCTTTTACTTTGCTCGGAAACATTGCAATCAATAAAAATGTAATAAAACTGATGAAAATATAGAGTCTGACAGGAGCCAAGTAAGATAGGCGTTTTCCCGAAAGGTATTCTTTGGTTAATGTTGAAGGTTTAAAAAGCAAGTTGCGAATGGTTTTCCAAAAAGCATTTTCATAATGCGTCAAATCTTCAAAGAAATGGATAAACAAATGATGAAAAGTTTTTCGGCTATCGCTATTTTCCTGTCCGCAGTTGGGGCAGAATTTTAGCTCTACAACATGTCGGCAGTTGAGACAAGTTTTGTCTTCTCTAATTTTATTATGTGACATTGGTTTATGTTGATTTGTTTTGGTAGTCTTTAGGTTTTTTGAAATTATTTTTTCAGGACTTCGTTTAAGAAAAGCTGTAAATGGTCAAAAGATCTTTTTGCAGCAACAGCATTGTAAGCTGCGCCTTTAGAATTGTCATTTCCTGCTTCAGGATTTGTGAAAGAGTGGACAGCATTTGCATAATAAATCATTTCCCAATCTGCTTTAGCATCGCGCATTTCTTGTTGGAATGATGCAATTTCTTCTTTAGGGACAAACGGATCGTCTGCACCATGGCAAATGAGAACTTTTGCAGAAATTGGTTCTGTTTTTCTGTTGGCATCTTTTCCTAAACCTCCATGAAACGAAGCAATTCCTTTTACATTCAGATGTCCGCGGGCAGCTTCAAGAACTCCAGTGCCGCCAAAACAATAACCAATAGCGACAATATTATCGGCATTTGCGCCAGACTTAACCAATTCCTTCAAAGCAGCATCAATACGTTTTTGATACGCTTCGTAATTTGTTTTATAAAATCCTGCTTGTTTTCCGGCTTCTCCCGTGTTTTTAGGATAATTTCCTTCACCGTATATATCTGCGATAAAAACGTGATAGCCTAATTTAGATAATTCTTCAGCAATTCCTTTAGAAGCATTATCAATTCCTAACCAAGCTGGCAAAAGTAAGATGCCTGGATTGTTAGTGCTTTTTTTAGCAGATTTTATAAATAAGCCATTCAATTGTTGGCTTCCTTCTGAATATTTCACTGGTTTTAACTGCGCATTCATAAGGTTAGAAAATAAGATTGCACTGAATAAATAGATTATGGAGTTTTTCATGATTTCTTCAATTTTTAACAAATATCAGAAATATTATGTTACAAAAAAACCTCACAAGTAAATTCTTGTGAGGTTTGTAACCAATATTATAAAAGAATATTTTTCCTTTTTATAATGATATGTTTCGTTTAAAAGCGCAGCCTAATTCTACAATAGAATCGGTTTTGTCGATACCTGGAATTCCATCGATTTTTTCATAAAGAATACGGCGCATGTGTTCATGATTTTTGGCGATGATTTTTATGTAAAGCGTAAAAGAGCCGGTTACATAATAACATTCGGTAATCTCAGGAATTTCTTTAAGCGCTTCAATAATCCGTTCAGAATCAGAATCTTTGTTTAGTGTGAGTCCAGTAAAAGAAGCCCAGTCGTAACCTATTTTCTTTTCCTGAATAATGGGCTTAATACCGCCAATCACGCCTTGTTCAATCATTCTGTTAATACGCTGATGCACCATTGTATTTGATATTTTAAGATTAGTGGCAATGGCAGAATAAGCCATTCTTCCGTCTTTTTCTAATTCTTTAAGGATACTAATATCAAATTCGTCTAATAATTCCATTCAGTAAAAATCGTTTTAAAATTGAGTCTTTTGCGATTCATAAAAGTAATTCTTTTTTTTAATAAACAGCCATCGAATCATATTTCTCGAAAAAATAAATATGTCTTTTTCGTAGTGATTAAATTTAAGTTTTGACTTTTATTTTGTTATATTTGAGTCAAAATATCGTTTTTTGGATTGTTATTTGTTTAATTTTAATATTTTTGTGGAAATAAAAAGCATATTATGATAAGTACAGAAAAAACACTTTCATCAAAATCGGAGGTTTTGATTGAAAAAGAAAACAAATATGGAGCTCATAATTACCATCCGCTTCCTGTCGTTTTAGAACGAGGAGAAGGCGTATATGTATGGGATGTTGACGGAAAGAAATATTATGATTTTTTATCTGCTTATTCTGCAGTTAATCAAGGTCATTGCCATCCTAAAATTGTAAATGCAATGGTAGAACAAGCTCAAAAACTGACTTTGACTTCTCGTGCTTTTTACAATGATAAATTAGGAAATTATGAAGAATATGTAACGAAATATTTTGGTTTCGATAAAGTTCTTCCAATGAATACAGGTGCCGAAGCGGTTGAAACAGCTTTGAAAATTTCTAGAAAATGGGCTTATGAAGTAAAGGGAATTCCAGAAAATCAAGCGCAGATTATTGTGTGTGAGAACAACTTTCACGGAAGAACGACAACTATCATTTCATTTTCAAATGATGAAACGGCGCGCAAAAACTTCGGACCTTTTACAGATGGTTTCATTAAAATAGAATATGATAATCTTGAAGCGCTTGAAAATGCTTTAAATTCATCTAAAAATATCGCTGGATTCTTGGTTGAACCAATTCAGGGCGAAGCAGGAGTTTATGTTCCTTCTGAAGGTTATTTAGCGAAAGCGAAAGCACTTTGTGAAAAACACAACGTACTTTTTATTGCCGATGAGGTGCAGACAGGAATCGCCCGTACAGGAAAATTATTGGCAGTTCATCACGAAAATGTACAGCCGGATGTTTTAATTCTTGGAAAAGCAATTTCTGGCGGAGTTTATCCAGTTTCGGCTGTTTTATGTAATGACGAAATCATGAATGTGATTAAACCTGGGCAGCACGGATCTACTTTTGGTGGAAATCCAGTTGCCGCTGCAGTTGCGGTTGCGGCGCTAGAAGTGATAAAAGACGAAAAACTGGCTGAAAATGCAGAACGTCTAGGGGTGATTTTAAGAGAGGGATTAAATAAAATTGCAGATAAAAACGATTTGATTACACTAGTTCGCGGAAAAGGTCTTTTAAACGCAATTGTAATCAACACAGACGAAGAATCTGATTTAGCTTGGGAAATCTGCTTGAAGTTTAGAGATAATGGATTATTGGCTAAACCAACTCACGGAAATAAAATCAGACTGGCTCCGCCTTTGGTAATGACTGAAGAGCAAATTAAAGAATGTCTTGACATTATCGAGAAATCCTTGAATGAGTTTAAATAATCCTCCTTTGAGATTAAAAATAGAAAAAGCAGCAAGTATACTTGCTGCTTTTTTGTAGAGACCATTTTTTTGTTTTAAAAAGCGACTGTTTTATAGCAATCGCTTTTTGTTATAATTACTAAAAATATCAAAAAAAGTAATTATTTCTTTTGAGGGGCACCAGGAATTAATTCTCCTTTTTGCTTGAATTTGCTGTATTCTACAACTCCTGTTTTGTCGGCCCAGTCAAAATATTTGGCCGAAAGATCGTTTACAATTCCTGGATTTTGTGCAGCGACATTATTCATTTCTCCACGGTCTGCTTCAAGATCGTAAAGTTCCCATTGATAAGACGGATAAATTGAGACCAATTTCCATTTTCCTTCTCTTACCGCTCTGTTTCCAGCTCTTTCCCAGAATAAAGGAGCTCCACGATTTACTTCAGAAGCATTATCAAATAAAACCGGAAGTAAGCTTTTTCCAGGAAGCGGATTAGAATTTACGCCATTTAAAGTTTTAGGATATTCAATTCCTGCCAATTCATAAAAAGTAGGGGCAAGATCAATAATATGGCCAGTTCCTTTATCGATTCTTCCCGCTTTAATTTTTGATGGATACCAAGCAATAAAAGGAGAGCTAAATCCGCCTTCATGCATATTATTTTTGTAATCCTGCAATGGAGTATTAGAAAGATATGCCCAATTTTGTTCCTGATAATCAAAAGAACCAGAAGAGCCTACAGGCCCGTCGTTGCGGACTAAACCTCTTCTTAATGGATTATAAGTATTAAATCCGCCTTGAGCACCATTATCTGCAATGAAAATAATTAAAGTGTTTTTGTCTTTTTTAAGCGCTTTCAATTTGTCTAAAACTTTACCCACGTTCTGGTCCATATTGTCAACCATTGCAGCATAAACTTCCATTTTGGCTTTCCAGAATTGTTTTTCATCATAAGTCAGTTTATCCCATTCTGGAACCTCTGGATCTCTTGGAGAAATAGTCTGGTTTGGAAGTATAATACCGCTTTCTCTTAATTTTTGGATTCTTTTTTCTCTCAAAATATCCCAACCTTCATCAAATTTGCCTCTGTACTTGGCAATATCAACTGGTTTTGCCTGTAATGGCCAGTGAGGAGCAGTAAATGCCAAGTATAAAAAGAATGGTTTGTTTTCTTTGTTTTGCTCTTCTAAAAAAGTAACTGCATTATTCCCGATTTCATCTGTAAAATAGTAAGAATCGTCTTTTGGGTGTAGTTCTTCGTTGTTTCGGATCATCTTTACAGGATAAGGTGTTGTACCGAAAGGAAGTGGTTTCGTGTCAAAATAATTAGAAGCCCCTTTCAAGATTCCGTAAAATTTATCAAAACCTCTTTGGTTTGGCCACTGTGACTGATCTTCAGAGCCAACATGCCATTTTCCAGACATTAAAGTACTATAACCTCCCGAACGGAAAACTTCTCCTAAAGTTAAAGATTCTTTATTTAAGTAACCTTGATAAGCTGGCAGACCAAGATTCACATCAAAATAACCAACTCCAGCTTTATGCTGATATTGTCCAGTTAGCAAAGAAGCTCTCGTTGGTGCGCAAATCGAGTTGTTGTAAAACTCGCGAAGACGTGTTCCCTCTTTGGCCAAACGATCTAAATTTGGAGTTTTAATTTCAGACCCATAATTTCCTAAATCAGAATATCCCATATCATCCACCAGAATCAAAATTACATTGGGCTTGGCAGATGAAGTCTGTGCTTCGGTTTTTTTAGAGCCTATTATTCCCGTCAATAGGACAGAAAGTAAAATATTTATTCGTTTATTCATCATATTTATAATTTACCAGTAGTATATTTTTGGTTTGTTTTTTTTACTTTTTGAAAAGTTCAAAAGAGAAATACATTTCTAAAAACATTCGGTCGTTAGAATTGAAATCAAATTGCGGTTATATATTCCGCAGGAATGTGTGTTTTGTTTTTAAGGTTTAAAAAGCAAAAAAGCTATAATCAATGTAATAAAGATATTAAAGAATTGTGCGGTTAAAAATGCGATCAAAGGTTTTCTGCTATTATGCTGTAATAGATCTTTAAAATTGGTTTCTAAACCAATGCTAGTAAAAGCTAAAGCAAACCAAAACCCTTGCAGATTTTTTAAACTTTCCTTTAATTCATCACGAGTTTCTGGCGCAACAAAAAAAGAGAAAACAATGGAAGCCACAATAAAGCCAATGACAAACTTTGGAAAGCGTTCCCAAATAACGCGGAGCGTTGGCTTAGATTCTTGAACTTCTGAAGACTGATTGTGCGTGTAAGTCCAATAAACAGAAATCGCAAAAGCAGCTAATCCTAATAAAACATTTTGAGAAAATTTTACGATTGTACTTATTTTTAAAGCCGTTTCGCCAACCAAAGTTCCAGATGCCACTACAGCGCCAGAAGTATCAATACTTCCGCCAAGCCAAGCTCCTGTTACTTCTTCGGGAAAATTAAAATGACTGGCAATTATAGGCATAAAAATCATCATAGGAATCGCAGTTACCAAAACCATAGAAATCACGTAAGACAATTTTTTAGAATCGCCTTTTATCGCACCAGAAGTGGCAATTGCCGCCGAAACACCGCAAATTGAAACCGCACTCGAAATCATCATAGCCAATTCGTCATCGACTTTTAGTTTTCTGCAAAGCCAGAATGCAAAATACCAAACGGATAAAACCACGACCAAAGCTTGAATTAAACCTAATGAACCTGCTTTAAGAATATCCGAAAAAATGACGCTTGTTCCCAATAAAACCAATCCGATTTTGACAAAAAGTTCAGTAGACAAAGCAGAACGAAACCATTGTGGGAGTTTGAAAAAATTACCGATAATCAATCCGATAGCTAAACTGAAAATTACGGCTTCTAGATTAAGCGCTTTTACTTCAGCATTTCCTGCAATAATTAAAGCTAGAATCGTTAAAACATAAACTACGGGAAATCCAAAAATGAAATTTTTAATCGATTTTCCAACTAAAAAAGTGCCGATTATTCCAATGACAATAAAATAAAAAAACTGAAAACCAATTATTTTAATGTTTTTGATTTCGAAAACATCGAATATTAAGTCTGTTCCGTTCGTCCATTTAAAAACGGGAACTTCGGGAAGAAAAATAAAAAGAGAGATTCCGATAATGAGAAAACCGAGAATTACGACTGTCCAGTCTTCGTGAATAGTAAATTTTGTTGAGGTTGACATTGTATTCTTAATTAATTTGTTATCCTAACAGGTTTTTAAAACCTGTTAGGATATTGGAATTATTTAGTACGTAATGTTTGTAGATAGGTTACAAATCGACAAAGTATTTTTGTTTGCCAAAGTCAAACTCATAATAAGTTAAATTAGGCCACAACGGTTTAATTAAACCTTTTTCCCAAGTTTGCAGCGCAGTTTGCAATTCTTTTACTTTTTCTGTATTTTTTTGTGAGAGGTCTGTTGTTTCAGATTTATCTGAGGCAAGATTGTACAACCATTTTTCGTGTGTTTTTCCGCTAATGACTAGTTTCCAATCACCACTTCTAATCGCTTTTGCATCGCCCGAACGCCAGTATAAATCTTTGTGGGCGACTTTATTTTCGTTTACGGTTTGAATCAAATCTACACCATCATAAATTCTGTCTTTTGGTAAATCAGAACCAATTGCAGATGCAATGGTTGTAAAAATATCCAAAGTGCTTACAGGATTTTTATAAACAGTGTTTGGTTTGATTTTTCCTTTCCACGAAAGTGCAAAAGGAACATTGATTCCGCCTTCAAAATGGGAGAATTTACCGCCTTTCAGAGGTGCATTTGTTGTGGCAAAAGTATAATCGGCACCACCATTATCGCTGGCAAAAATGATTAAAGTATTATCTTCCAAGCCTTCTTTCTTGACTTTTTCACGAATTCTGCCAATCGCATCATCTAAAGCACTGATCATGGCAAAATAAACGCGTTTGTTTTCATCTTTTACATTCGGAAAACGATCGTAATATTTTTTACGAACTTGAAATGGCGTGTGAGGCGCATTAAATGGAATGTAAAGTAGGAATGGTTTGTTTTTGTTTTTATCAATAAAAGCTTCCGCTTCTTCAGCAAATTTTTCGGTTAAATACGCTTTTTCATCAATAATAGTGCTGTCTCTGCGAATTTGTCCAGTTCCGACGCGTCCATTTCCCCAAATCGTTTTATCTGTAAAATCTTTATGGTGATGATTGATAATGTCAGGATTGTCATCTTCTGGGACATAAAGCGAAAATGCTTGATAAAATCCGTAATGATAATCGAAACCGCGGTCCAAAGGAAAAAATCCTTTATTGTGTCCCAAATGCCATTTTCCGATAATCCCAGTGCTGTAACCTTGTCTTTTGGCTAAATCGGCAAAGGTGATTTCAGATTTTGGCAGTCCCTGCGTTTTAATGGAAGCCTCGTTCGGATAATTAATTTTATCATTCAATCTCCAGCCGTCTGTATTGATTAAATATTTAAAACCATAATATTCTAAATTGTTTTTCGGATAACGATCTCCGGGCTGATATTCATGTCCAAAACGTTCTTGATATCTTCCTGTAATTAATCCGGCACGCGAAGGCGAACAGATTGCAGCAGATGCATAACCATCTGTAAAAGTAACTCCAGAAGCTGCCAAAGAATCGATTTGTGGGGTAGGAGTCGATTTTCCGCCGTAGAGCGAAATATCATATTTGCCCAAATCATCGGCAAGCAGAATAATGATATTGGTCTTTTTTCCAATAATGGAATCTTTAGGTTTTGAGGCTAAAAATTCTTTTTTCCCTTCTGCCAATTTTTGATCTTCTTTGACTAAAGTGGCTTCAGTATTAATCGGCCAAAATAAAAATGCTGCCAGAAGAAGAAACACTATTAAAATGGGGATTACGATTTTGGTTATTTTTTTATAGGTTGCCATATTTTGGTTTTTGGTTAGTTCGCATTGCTTTTGACAGTATTTTGTAATCCTGAGGAACGAAGGATCACACACGTAGCTCTACAAAGATTGTCGACTCTGATTACGGAATTACTAGTGTGATCCTTCGTTCCTCAGGATGACATATTGTGCGTTGAAACTGTGTAAAAGATTGTGCTTATTTCGAAGCCAACGCAACATCAACTTCGTTCTTCAAGTCATTTATTCCTTCTTTCTTAAAAACAATTTTGCCGTTTTGATATAAAATCAAAGTCGGGAAAACTTTTACGGTTTTTAAATCGGCAATAACTTGCGGACTGTCTTCCAATTCAATTTCTACGATTTTTAAATTCGAACCATATTCTGATCTAATGTTTTCTAAAACTGGTTTTACTTTTTTGCAAGGAGCACAGTATTTTGAACCGATATCTACAAGAACAGTTTTGTTATCAGTAATAATCTTATTGAATTCCGCCAAAGACAATTTACTTTTTAGATTAGAATAAAAAGGTTTTCCGTTTCCAATCCAATTCGCAATTCCGCCTTCTAAACTATAGGCTTCTGAGAAACCATTTTTTAATAATTCTTTTTCTAAAGCGACACTTCTGCCAGCTCCGATGGAATATATAAAAACAGGTTTTGACTTGTCTAGTTTAGCAACAGATTGCGCATAGTTTTCAGATTGAAGATTAAAGTTTACAGCACCTTCAATATGATTCAATGCAAATTCTTCTGGAGTTCTGGCATCAACAATCTGTGGATTTTTTTGGCTTTTTATTTTCGAATAAAATGAATCTAGCGATAATGAACTGTGAATTTCATTTTGCGAAAAAGCAGCAACTGCCCATAAAAAGGCAATTGCTGTTATACTGGATTTTAACATTTGATTTTTCATATCAAGAAGCATTTATACTTGTTCTAATACCGGTGCAGGAGTTTCTTCGGCTGTAACTGGCTTTGGTTTTAGCGGAAGCGATAATACACCTTCGGCAAGAGAACTTCCTTCTTTTTTAGATTTAAAAATCGGCCAAAGAAACTGTGCATACCATTCTTCTTGTTTGTATGATTTTGTTCCGAATGATTTTGGATATTGGCGAGTAATTAATCCTGTTCCGAAAATAACATCCCAAATGAAGAACATGTTTCCGAAGTTTCCCTTGAAATGCCCAACACCGTCTCCGCTTGTATCTGCGTGATGTGCGTGATGCGTAGCAGGAGTAGAGATCAATCTTTCTAAAACCCATGCAATTGGATGCAATATTCTGTATTTATAAAAAGGTTTATCCCACGGAATGCTTGAGTGCGCTCCCAAAGTGATGAAACTTTTGATTACTAAAACAAATAAAGCAGGAAGGCCTAAACCTAAATACGTTAAAGTGGCTGTCAAATAAATTTGAGAAAAGAAAACCGTATAAATAAAGTTTTGCCTAGAAGCCATTGCCATCCCCATGTACGGAGCTGAATGGTGCGTTCTGTGAAAACGCCATAAAAATGGAACTTGGTGATGCAATCTATGGTACCAATACTGCGTTAAATCGTCAGCAATTGCTATTAAGAAAAAACCTCCCCAAAACGGAACCCATGATAATGAATTAGCCAGATTTGGCAATAAATAAGGTAAAGCTGTTAAACTGAAAAAAGCAATGATAGGAGGCAAAATCAATTTTGGAGCTAAGAAACAAACAATGTCAATTTTGCGTTCTTCACCAGTCCATTCGTCATCGTATAAACCTGCAGCAAATTCGATAATTCCTAAAACGATCATAAATACGGTTAATCCCCAAGTTCGAATATTAGCAAAAATGGGTTGTGCAAATTCTAAAAATGGAGGCAATGTTAAATGGGATTCGCTTACAGCTCCACCAGTTAGTTTAAAATACAGGTAAATTGCCACTACAGGCAATGAATAAATGAAAAAACTTATAGTTAAGTCTCTCGTTAATTTTTCTTTTTGAACTATTGCCATGATTTCTTATTTTAAAAATTGATTTACTACTGCTAATCCGCCAGCTAGGATAGCCAGTGGAACTAAAAACAAGATTATCCCAACGACAATCTTTTTTCCTATGATTTCATAATCTACTCGTTTCATAATTATTCTTTTTATGTTCTGCAAGGTTTTTGAAACCTTGCAGGTTATGCAATTAATTATTGGTTCCTCCTGGTTTAGTTGCTTGTTTGATTAAGTCAGAAATTGTTTTTCCTTTATCAGCACCAGTATTGTGAATTCTTCTGTTATAAACATCCTGCCAATCGATTAAAGGATATAGATTATTTTCTTTTGCCTGTTCGTCAAATAATTTTTGAAGCTCAGCCAGTTTTTCAGGATACTTTTTCGCCAGATTGTTACGTTCGTTAAAATCTTCGTTTAGATTGTATAATTCCCAAACATCAGTATCGAAGTTGCTTGGAGCAGGTTTTTCGTTGCTTCCTAAAGATTTTTTTACTGCGAAAGAATCTGGCAAATGCGCAGCAGAAGCTTTCCATCCGTCTTTGTAAATGGCTCTGTTTCCAAAGATGTAGTAATACTGCACTTTATGTAATGATTCAGCTTTTGGATTGTCTAAAGAAGCTTTGAAAGTTGAACCTTGAATAATATCTTGTTTAATATTTCTAATGTATTCTGGGGCTTTAATTCCAACAATATCCAAAGTCGTTGGCAAAATATCTGTTACGTGGCTGTATTGATTTCTTATACCGCCTTTGTCTTTAATTCCGTTTGGATAAAAAACAATCAGCGGGTTGCGAGTTCCTCCTTCAGACTGTGCATCTTGTTTCCAGTTTTTGAAAGGAGCATTTGTTGCCTGAGCCCATCCCAAAGGGTAATTGGTATTTAAACCTTTAGCTGTTCCGATTTCGCCAATGTTGTTCAAATTGCTTTGGAAGTTTTCTTCGTCGGTTTTTCCTTGAGCAAATAAACTTTGGTTGATTGTTCCTTGTAGAGTCCCTTCTTTACTTGCACCGTTATCTCCAATGGCAACAAAGATTAAAGTATTATCAAGCTGTCCGCTTTGTTTTAAATAATCTACAACTCTTCCAATTTCATAATCCGTATACGTTAAGAATCCAGCGTAAACTTCCATGAATCTTGCGTATACTTTCTTTTGGTCTGGTGATAATTTTTTCCATTCTGTAATTAAAGCGTTACGTTCTGGCAGAACGGCATTTTGAGGAATTACACCCAATTTCTTTTGGTTTGCCAATACTTTTTCGCGATAAACATCCCAGCCTTCATCAAATTTGCCTTTGTATGGCTCAACCCATTTTTCAGCTACTTGATGCGGTGCATGAACCGCCCCTGGAGCATAATACAAGAAAAATGGTTTTCCTGGCGCCGCTTTTTGCTGTTTCTGAATGTAGCTGATGGCTTTATCTGTAATTAATTCATTCAAATGACGTCCGTCAGGTTTAATGTGAACTTGGTCTTCAACCAAATCAGGATTGTATTGGTCGGTTTGAGAGCCTAAGAATCCGTAAAAATGATCGAAACCTTTTCCCGTTGGCCATCTGTCAAACGGACCCGCATCTGTTGCGTCTTCATCTGGTGTAACACCATATTTTCCAACTGCAAACGTGTTGTAGCCATTGTCGCGTAAAATCTCTGCAATTGTTCCTTTATCAGAAGGAATTCTTCCGTCCCAACCTGGGAAACCAGCCGATAAAATAGTATGAGAAAATCCGCTTACGTGAACTCTTCCTGAATTTCTTCCAGTCAATAAAGCGGCACGGGTAGGAGCACAAATTGCTGTTGTATGGAAGTTTGTATAACGTAAACCATTATTTGCCAGATTATCAAAAGTAGGCGTATTGATTAAGCCTCCAAAAGCGCTTGAAGCTCCAAATCCAACGTCATCTAAAAGAATCCAAACAATGTTCGGAGCGCCTTTTGGTGCCGTTATAGGATCTGGCCAGTATTCTTTAGAATCAGCCAGAGTTTTTCCGATTGTACCCTTAAATTCTTGTTTGTCTTGTGCTATTCCCAATTGTGCAATCAGGACAGCAGTAATCAAAAGCCCCTTCTTAGAGCCTTTGATTGAGATGCTATTTTTTAAATTTTTCATTTTTTATAGTTTTTTTAGTTATATGGTTTTTAAATAATGGTTCCTATTTTTAAACACATAGAAACATAGATTTGTTTTCTGATAAAAGGCGTTTCACTTATTTCAATTCACATAGTAACTATGTGTGGAGAAACGAGTTTCTCTTTTACTTTTTTATTAATAATTTAAAATCTATGTTTCCATGCGTTTAAATTTTTTAATATCCAGGGTTTTGTGGCAATCCATCAGGATTGATATTTCTTTCGCTTTGCGGAATCGGATACAGATTATTTCTTTCTGAAACTGAGTTTTTAGCTGTAACCTTTTTTACTTCAGTAACCAATGTTCCCCATCTTACCAAATCGTACCAGCGTTGCCCTTCCTGAACAAATTCTTTTTTGCGCTCTTCCTGAATTGCAGCTCTAAAAGACGTCTGGTTTAATCCCACTAAATCAACAGTCACATCTGGAGTTGTGATGGCTTTTCCAAAAGCTCTTCTTCGCACTTGATTAATCAATTCGTATGCTTCTGCAGTTGGACCTCCTTGTTCATTTATCGCTTCCGCTAAAGACAGAAGGATGTCCGCATAACGAATAACTGGAAAGTTGATCGCTACGTTTGAAGGTGTCGCCAGATTAGACAAATCCAAGTATTTTTTGAAAATAGGTTTTGGAAAAGTGTATAGCGTACCTGTCGCTGGATTAAGCAATTGTTTGGCATAACTTACATCTCTTCTTTTGTCTCCAGGTGCATAGATGTCATAAAACAAAGCAACGTCTGAAATGATATCTGCTGGTTCTGTTGCTGTAAATCCAGTAAAAGAAGTGGCTTGAAAAGTACTTCCGCTTGATCCGTTTCCTGCTTGATTTGGTTCAAACTGAACAGAGAAAATATGCTCTTTTCCGTTCTTTTTTGTTTTAGTGAAAATATCTTGAAAATCTTCAAACAAAGCATATCCGTAACCTCCGTCAATTACTTCTCTAGCTTTTGCAATCGCGTTTGGCCAATCTTTTCTAGTCAGATACACTTTTGCCAAAATGGCTTTTGCTGCTCCTGATGTGGCACGTCCAGCATCTGCTGCCGTATACGTTTTTGGAAGCGCTTCGGCATCTGTTAGATCTTTGATGATTTGGGTATACACTTCCTCAACTGTAGAACGATTCGTTTTTAAATCTCCCAAATTGATAGATTTAGCTTCATGCAAAACAATCGGGACTCCGCCCCAAAGACGAACTGCTTGAAAATAAAGCAATGCTCGGATGAATTTAGCTTCATTGATCAATCTGGTTTTGATAACTTCTGAACCTGAAACTTTCGGAATATTATCAATAGAAACATTTGCTCTGTTGATTCCGTTGTAAATTTGTCTCCATGCTACCTGAACACGATCATTTGTAGCATCGTGTGTTAAACTGCTCATGGCTCTAACTTGCGGGTTTGTAGCAGAAACTCCTGCAGCTGCGTAGTCAGAACCCATATCGGTTAAGAAGTAAAGGTTTCGACCAAATAAACTTTGCTCACCTGGATCAAGGCTCAAAGAGGCATATACTGCAGTTACACTCGCTACTGCATCATCTTGAGTGATAAAGTAATTGTCTTCGGTTACAAAAGAGTTAGGTGCCACCTCAAGATCAGTGCACGATACCAATAGACTGGCACTTAAAAGGAATGTTATGATTATCTTTTTCATTATATATTTTTTTTACTTAGAAAGTTACGTTCAAGCCCGAGATGAATGTTTTGGAGTTTGGATAAGAACCAAAATCAATTCCCGGATATAAGTTGTTTTGTTCGTATGAACTTACCTCTGGATCATAGCCAGTGTATTTGGTCCATGTAATTAGGTTTTCTGCTGATACGTAGATTTTTACGCTTTTTGTTCCCAGTTTTTTAGAAACGCTTTTAGGTAAAGTGTATCCTAATGTGATTAATTTTAATCGTAAGAAAGAAGCATCTTCAACATAACGTTCAGAAACAATTCCTAAAGGAGAACTAGAAGCTCTCGGAATTTCATTACTCGGATTTGTTGGTGTCCATCGATCATTTAGAGTCGCCGCCGCATTGGTTCCAAGAGTAGAAATCTCCAATTGCTGATTTAAGGCATTAAAGATTTTTCCGCCATATGCACCTTGAAAAGAGAAATTTAAATCAAAATCATTGTATGAAACTGTATTACTGAAACTTCCAACAAATTTTGGTTGAGATGTGCCTAAATTGCCTTTGTCAAGAGCTGTAATTACGCCATCTCCGTTAGTATCAACATACTTTCTGTCACCCACTTTTGTATTGGCCAAACTGTTAATTTTTGGCTGTGTATTTACTTCTTCCTGAGTCTGGAAAATTCCGTTGGTTCTATAACCCCAGAAAGTTCCTAATGGTAAACCTACTTTTACTGTGACAGGCTGCTGCTGCAATAAAGAGCCGTTTGGCACTACTGGGAAAAACTGATCTACGCCATTTCCGATCTCAGTAACTTTATTTCGGTTAAGAGAAAATACAATATTGGAGTTCCAAGCGAAGTTTTCTGTTTTTATATTTTCCGTTGTTACACCAACTTCAAAACCTTTATTTTCAACTCCACCAATATTTTGAAGCACTGTGGCATAACCCGAACTCAATGGTACAGGAACGTTGATCAATAAATCTTTCGTCTTTTTATAATACACATCAAAAACAAAATTGATTCTTCGGTCTAATAATGATAAATCCAATCCAACATTATATTGATTTGTCTTTTCCCATTTCAAATCTGGATTTGCCAATCGGGTAGGAGCTAAACCGGTATATAATGTTCCTCCAAAAGAATAATTTACAGATCCCATTGAAGCCAAAGGAAGGTAGTTTCCGATTTCTTGGTTTCCTGTCGTTCCAGCTGTAATTCTTAGTTTTGCTTCGGTTACGCCTTTAATGTTATTGGCAAACTCTTCGTCGGTAATATTCCATGAGAATCCAGCAGAAGGAAAGTAGCCCCAAAGTGATTCAGAACCAAATCTTGAAGAACCATCTGCACGTCCAGAAAGTGTAAAGTTGTATTTTCCTTTATAAGAATAATTGACTCTAGCCAGCCAAGATTTCAAAACACTTTCATAAGCTTCGCTGTATGGTTTTACCGCCACACCATCTTGAAGTGCATTGTAAGTATTGGCATCGTTAACAAAAGTCTGAGCTCCTGCATTTACCACTTCGCCTTTTGTGTACTGAAGTGTGTAACCGCCTAGAGCAGAGAATTTATGATTTTCGCCAAAATTGGTATTGTAGGTAAGCGTATTTTCATTCAAAACAGAACTTACTAACCTTTCTCCAATAGAGGCCAATCCTTTTGTACCTGCTCCAGTAGTGGTGTTTGAAGGCGCATAGTAATTTTGTTTCGTATTTAAAACATCGCCGCTCACAGCAACTTTAGCAGTTAATTCTTTATTGAATTTATACTCACCAAATAAGCTAGTTAGGATTCTGTTTAGTTTGGTCTCGTTCGTTGTATTTTCCAAATCATTAATTGGGTTCGGAACATAACCATTTACAGAAGTTGCGTAAGGATTGTTGGTTACGTTGTAACTTCCGTCTGCATTTTTAATAGGAACAACAGGAGCTGTCAAAACTACACTAACAAGTGGGTTTGGGTTTCTACCAGCATTGGCGCCTCCATTTGTACCGACACCATTTGCAATGGAGTTCGTATAATTGGCATTTACGCCAAATTTGAATTTCTGAGAATAATTTCGTTCATAGTTGGCTCGTAGCGAAATACGTTTAAAATCAGATCCTAAAACAATACCATCCTGATCAAAGTATCCTGCAGAAATAGCATATCTAGATTTCTCGTCTCCGCCAGAAAATGATAAATTATGATTTTGAACAGGTGCTGCCGTTACAAATGCTGCCGACTGCCAATCGTAGTTTCCAGAAGTCTTCAAAGCCTCGATCTGTGCAGGAGAAAAAGAAGGAGCTTGACCAATACTCGCCTGAACATCGTTTCTTAAACTTGCCCATTCGCTCGCATTCATCAATTTCAGTTTTTTGGAAATATTCTGAAATCCGAAATAGCCTTGGTACGAAATATTATCTTGTCCTTTGGTTCCCTTTTTTGTCGTAATAATTACAACTCCATTGGCACCTCTAGAGCCATAAATTGCTGTTGCTGAGGCATCCTTTAGAACTTCAATAGATTCGATATCAGCAGGATTTATAGTAGAAAGAACATTGACACTCGCACCCGCATATGTTACTCCCGCGCTACTGTTATTGTTATCGTTGTAAATTAAGATTCCGTCAACAACATACAAAGGTTCATTACCAGCAGTAATCGAGTTTCCTCCGCGAATGCGAACGCTTGAAGAAGCGCCCGGACGTCCAGAACTTTGTGTAACTACAACTCCAGCAACTGCACCTCTTAATAGATTGTCTGCCGAAGAAGTAACCTGAGATAAGTTGGCTTTTGGAACCGAAGCTACCGAGCCGGTAATGTCTTTTCTTTTTTGAGTTCCGTAACCTACAACTACCAATTCGTCTAGTTCTTGGCGTTCTTCTTTAAGATTAATAATTACGGGATTTTTCTCAACAATTATTTCTAGTTTTTTATATCCGATGTAACTTACGATCAAGGTGTAAGGAAATTTCTGTCCCGTTTGAAAATAAAATTTTCCTTCGGCATCTGTCACAACGCCGTGGGTTGTTCCTTTAATGGTAACCGAAGCACCAATTATAGGTTGATTTGTAATAGCATCAACGACAGTTCCATCTAGTTTTGATTGAATAAGTGGGGTGGTATTTTGGGCTTGTATTCCTGCCGTTATTAAGAGTAGAAACAGCAGTATGTGTATGTTTAACTTTTTTTTCATTTCTTTGTGTTGGTTTTAAGTAATTAACAAGACGCCCTGAGCACTGTTTATACAGCACTCTAAAAGTGTTCTTGATTTAGTGATAAATGTTCTTTAAGCCTTGCCATTTCTGTTGCCGCAGAAATGGCTTTTTTTATTTAAAGCAACAGGTTTGCATTGTTTTCATTTTAGTCTTTTTAATTGTTAGTTATTTAATTTGTAAATAAATAGGTATGGTTTCAAGAGCCTTGCCCAATACAATTGAATGCATTGGAGAGATTCTTGGTTAAAATTCAATAAATATTTTTGGTGATATTTTTTATGTTTTGCTTCGATATGGATTCTAAAGGCAAACAAAGTAAGAGTAGATAATTAACAACAGAAACACATATAACAAATAGTGCTATAAGTGTATTTTTTAGGAAGAATGTAACGCGATATGCTTTCTGTTGTTTTCACAATAATAATTTTTATAGTTTGAAATACTGTTTTAAACTCTACTAATCCTATAGACAAAGTTAAATTTTATATAATAAAAACCAAAAGTTTGAGGAGTTTTTTTTGAAAAATATATGTTTGTAGAAGCGCTGTAAGAAGGACTTGTCTTGTTTGTCCCTTATTTTAAAAGGGATAACAAAGAATTCTGTAATCAGATAAATGTTAAAATAAATTTTGTGCTTGGATTAAAATTGTAGTATTTTATACTTATTTTTCAACTCTAAAACAGCACTTTTAATAGACTTAAATGGTTACAAAAGCATAAAAAGAGTCAAAAAAAACTCTTTTGACACGGATATCTAAAATCTAAATTTAAATTTCAAGTTGATTTTGAATAAATTAGAGTAATTTTATAGACTATAAAAAGAAAAGTAAATTTTTTTAATCAACCTACGGATAAATACTTATATTTGTATTAAGTATTTTTACTTAGTTTTATAATTAAACGAAATGATAGAAGTAAAAGAAGCTTTAGAAATTGTCGCTGCAAACAGTTCAGTTTTGTCCACTCAGAAAATTTCTGTTCAAAAAGCGCTTGGATATGTTTTGGCAGAAACAATTTACTCGCCGATTTCAATGCCACCGTTTCGCCAATCGGCAATGGATGGCTATGCTTTTATTCATTCAAGAAGACATCAATTTGATGTGGTAGGAATTTCGCAGGCTGGCGATCATGCCAATGTAAAACTAAAAGAAAACCAAGCCGTACGCATATTTACAGGCGCATATGTCCCTAATGACGCAGATACTGTTGTAATGCAGGAACATGTAATGGTAAATGGGGATTCAATTTTGATTGCAAAAATGCCAGAACCTTTTGCTAATGTTAGAAACAAAGGCGAACAGATTAGTGCAGAGGATGTTGTTTTTGATGCCAATACATTAATAACTCCAGCAGCAATTGGTTTTTTAGCTTGTTTAGGAATTACAGAAATAACAGTTTATAAAAAACCGAAAGTGGCTATTCTAGTGACGGGAAATGAGTTGGTAAAGCCAGGCAAGAAACTTTCTAAAGGGAAAATTTACGAAAGCAATTCTGTAATGCTGCAAGCGGCTTTGCAGACCATCGGAATTAACAAAGTTAAAGTTCATACGGTGAAGGATAGTTTAAAAGCAACAAAAAAAGCATTGCAACCCATCCTTAAGAAGAATGATATTGTGCTAATATCTGGCGGAATTTCTGTGGGGGATTATGATTTTGTAAAAGAAGCTTTGCTGAAAAATGGAGTAGAAGAGCTTTTTTACAAGATTAATCAGAAACCTGGAAAACCAATGTTTTTTGGTTCTAAAAAAGATACTTTAGTTTTTGCGTTGCCAGGAAATCCAGCTTCTTCATTGACTAATTTTTATATTTATGTGTATCCTGCAGTCAAAAATAAAATGGGATTCTCGAATACGCATTTGCCAAAAATTGTTCGAAAATTAGAAAACGACATAGTCAATGACACAGGAAAAACACTTTTTTTGAAAGCATTATATAATGAAACAAGTGTTACCATTTTAGAAGGACAAGCTTCTTCAATGCTTAATTCTTTTGCTATCGCAAATGGTTTGGTAATTGTGCCACACGATACCGAAAGCATTACAAAAGGCACATCAGTAACAATCTTGCCCATTGATTAGGTTTTTAGAATAAAGATTAAAGAGAAAAGATTAAAGAGAAAAGATTAAAGAGAAAAGATTAAAGAGAAAAGATTAAAGAGAAAAGATTAAAGAGAAAAGATTTTTTAAGATAAGTAGCAAAAGCGCAGTATAAATAAAAACATATATTGTTAAACTTGAAACTTTAAACCTGAAACAAAAAACAAAAAAACAAAATGACTCTCCTAAGTTCCGAAAATATACTATTATTCAGTTTTGCATTAATTATAATTGCATTTCTATATTCAAGCGTTGGGCATGGCGGAGCTTCTGGATATTTGGCTTTGATGAGCATTTTTGCTTTTCCGGTTTCGATTATGAAACCATCAGCTTTGTTGCTGAATTTATTTGTATCGAGTATTTCGTTTTTGTTTTATTATAAAAATAATTATTTCAAACCCAAGCTGTTTTATCCGTTTGCTATTGCTTCGATTCCAGCAGCTTTTATAGGAGGTTTTATCACTTTAGATAATACGATTTATAAAATAATTCTCGGAACTGTATTAGTTTTTGCAGCGTTGAGGTTGTTTGGAATATTTAATTTTAAAGAAAAAGAAGAGGTAAAAATAAACCTTCCGTTTGCTTTGGCCATTGGTTTTGCGATAGGATTATTATCTGGAATGTTGGGAATTGGCGGTGGAATTATCTTAAGTCCGATCCTGTTATTTTTAGGGTGGGCATCAGTAAAAGAATCGGCTGCGATTTCCAGTTTATTCATTTTTGTAAATTCATTTGCAGGAATGTTGGGATTCTTTTTAGGAGGAAAAACAATTCCGATGGAAAGTTTTTATCTCGTTCCAATTGCTGTTGTAGGAGGAATGCTGGGAGGATTTTACGGAAGCGGCTCTTTCTCCAACAGAACATTAAAAATGGTATTAGGAACGGTGATTTTAATGGCAAGCGTGAAATTGATTTTTCCTTGATAATGATATGGTTTTGCCACAGATTTAACAGATTAAAAGGATTTTTTTTTGCCACGAATTACACGAATTTCAGTTACATATTTAAAAAAAATAATTTGTGAAAATTTGTGTAATTCGTGGTAAAAAAATCAAAACAAAGCATTTAAAGAAATCTTTTTAATCCTTTTAATCTGTGGCAAGAATAGACAAAAGAAACCTGAAATAAGAAAACTATGAAAACACTAACAGTATTTATTCTTTGCGGAGGAAAAAGCTCCAGAATGCAGTCAGAAAAAGGATTGGTTTTGTTTCAGGAAAAACCATTCATTGAGCATATCATTCAGGCAATTTTGCCCATTACAAACCATATAAAATTAATCACGACTTCTAAAGAATACGATTATTTAAACTATGAAAAAATAGCAGATTTAGTTGAAGATAAAGGTCCGTTGGGTGGAATTTATACTGCATTATCACATTCAGAAACCGAATTCAATCTGATTTTGAGTTGTGATATTCCGTTAATTTCGACTGAATTATTGCAAGAATTAATTTCAAAACATACAAGTGAGGCTGGAATTACAGTCTTTGCATCCGAAAGCAAAACACATCCGTTAATTGGGATTTATTCAAAAAATATTGTTTCTGTTATAAAAGAAGCGATCGATTCTGATGAGCTTAAAGTGATGGATCTGCTGGCCAAATTGCCGCATCAGATTATCAATATAGAAGAAAGTGAAAACTATCATTTGACGAATATTAATTCGGCAGACGAATTAAATGATCTGAATATCAATTTAACTTAAAGACTATGCGAGATTTAAAAACACCCAAATTGACTATTGTAGGTGCAGGTCCAGGCGACGTTGAATTGATTACGCTAAAAGCAATTAAAGTTTTAAAAAGTGCCGATGTCGTTTTGTACGATGCTCTGGTAAACGAAGAATTGTTAGAATATGCACAAAATGCAGAAATTGTTTTTGTTGGAAAACGTTTAGGTTGCCATGCTTATACTCAGGATCAGATTAACGATTTGATTGTTTCTATGGCAAAAACTCATGGGCATGTGGTTCGCTTAAAAGGCGGTGATCCCTTTGTTTTTGGAAGAGGAAGTGAAGAAATCGAATTTGCTGAAGATTTTGGAATCGAAACGGCGATTGTGCCTGGAATTTCATCTGCTTTAGGAGTTCCTGCTTCGGTTGGAATCAGTTTGACGCAGCGTAAAGTAGCAGAGAGTTTCTGGGTTATTACAGGAACAACTTCAGACCATAAATTGTCAAAAGATATTCAATTGGCATCGAAATCGGCTGCAACGGTTGTTATTTTAATGGGAATGCATAAATTGGACGAAATCATTTCGATTTATCAAGAAAATAGAAATGATGATTTGCCAGTTGCCATTATTCAAAACGGGACGAAAAATTCAGAGCAAAAAGTAATTGGAACTATCAATACAATTACTAAATTGGTATCTGAAAAAAACATATCATCGCCGGCAATTATCGTTATCGGTGAAGTCGTTAGAACTACATCAAGTTGGATTTCGTATTTTCAGGAACACTTTGATGACGAATTTATTTTTCAAAATTTAAATTTATAAAAATGATTGAGGTTAAATATTTTGGAGCTGTCGCTGAAAAAACAAAATGTGAATTCGAAACATTATCTTTTTCAGAACAATGGTCGTTGGAAAAATTATTACAGGATTTAAATGAAAAATACGAGTTTGAATCACTGACTTTCAGCGTTGCAGTCAATCAAAAAATAGTTTCCAAAACTTCAGATTACACTTTACAGACTAGCGATATTGTAGCATTGTTGCCGCCATTTGCAGGAGGATAAAAACATGATTTATGAGTTCATCAACCCGATATAACAGACAAATTATACTTCCTGAAATAGGAGAGGAAGGTCAGGAAAAATTATCCAGATCAAAAGTTTTAGTAATTGGTGCAGGAGGTTTGGGCGCTGCAATTTTGCCGTATCTGGCTTCTGCAGGAGTGGGAGAAATTGGAATTGTAGATCATGATGTTATCGAAATTTCTAATCTTCAAAGACAAGTAATTTACAAAACTGAAGCTATCGGAAAATCAAAAGCAAAGGAAGCCAAAGCAATGATTACTGAATTGAATCCTTTAGTTAAAGTAAAAGCAATTTCTGAAAAGTTATCTGGAAGAAATGCCATTTCATTATTTGAAAAATATGACATTATAGTTGATGCAACAGATAATATCGCCATCAAATATTTAATAAACGATGCCTGTCTGGTAACTCATAAACCAATGGTTTACGGATCAATTTTCAGGTTTCAAGGACAAGTTTCGGTATTCAATTATAAAAATGGACCAACTTACAGATGTCTATATCCCGAAGAAAATTTAAACGCGGCAAATTGTGAAGAAGCTGGAGTGCTTGGCGTTTCAGTTGGGATTATCGGAATGCTTCAAGCCAATGAAGTTTTAAAAATGATTCTCGGAATCGGAGCAATTTTAAGCGGAAAAATATTGGTTTATAATACGCTGAATAACGAACAGCAAAAGTATGATTTCGAGAAAAATGATTTTCAAACCATCACCAGAGAAGCATTCGAAGAAAAATACAATAAATGTGAAGTGGAGGAAGTAAGTTTTGAATCAGTTTTGAATGAAATGGATAACGATGAAGTTCTTTTTCTCGATGTTCGAAATGTAGATGAATCGCCAAAAATCAGTTTAAAAAATCAAATTCAGATTCCGTTAATGCATTTGGAAAGTAAGTTAGAAAAACTGGATAAAAAACAAACCATTTACATTTTCTGCCAATCTGGAATTAGAAGTAAAATTGCATTCGAGTTGCTTCAAAAGCATCGATTTAAAAATATAAAAAGCATTGCTGGTGGGGCTTTAGTAATGCGAAATTTATTAGAAGAAAAAAAAGATAGCCACGAATTCACGAATTTTATTTTTTAAAATCAATGTAATTGCACAAATTATTACGTTATAATTCGTGCATTCGTGGCTAAAAAAAAATATATAAAAAATGAGTAAAAATGTATTTGTAGAAGGACCGATTTCTCCTGAGTTTATTGCCGAATCGATTGCCAAACATCAATCAAAACATACTATTGGGGCACATAATATCTTTTTAGGGCAAGTCCGTGCCGATGTCATTCACGACAATACAGTCGTTGCAATTGATTATTCGGCGTATAAAGACATGGCGAATGAAGCGTTATATGCAATTCGTGAAAAAGCTTTCGCCAAATTTGATTTGACCTGTATGCATATTTATCATAGTTTGGGCGTGGTAAAAGCAGGCGAAATCTGTTTGTTTGTTTTTGTGTCGGCAACACGTCGCAAACAAGTTTATGAAGCCACAGAAGCTATCGTAAATTGGATCAAAACCGATGTTCCGATTTTTGGCAAAGAAATGTTTGAAAACGATACATTCACATGGAAACAAAATAGTTAATGGTAGATATTACGCATAAAATAAGCACTTTAAGAGTCGCAACCGCAACCGCAATTGTCAAAGTCAGCAAACAAGAAACAATTGATGCTGTTGTCAATAATTTGGTGCCAAAAGGAAACGTGTTTGAAATGGCAAAAACGGCTGGATTATTTGCTGTAAAAAACACCCATTTATCCATTCCAGATTGTCATCCGCTTCCAATTGAATTTACTTCAGTCGAATATCAAATTGAAGGATTAGAGATTCATATTATTTTCAAAGTAAAAACCGTTTACAAAACAGGAGTTGAGGTTGAAGCGATGCACGGCGCATCTATCGTAGCGTTGACCATGTACGACATGCTGAAACCAATTGATAAAGAAATTGAGATTTCAACAATTAAATTAATTAATAAAGAAGGCGGAAAATCTTCTTTCAAAAATAAGTTTCCGAATGCTATAAAAGCGGCGGTTTTTGTTTGTTCTGACTCGATTTTTGCTGGCGATAAAGAAGATCGTTCAGGAAAAACAATTGTAGAAAAATTAGAATCATACGGAGTTGAAACTTCGCATTACGAAATCATTCCAGATGAATTGGACGTTATTCAAGAGAAAACAAAAGCTTACGCTAAAGAAAATCACTTGGTGATCTTTACGGGCGGAACTGGTTTATCGCCAAGAGATGTAACACCTGAAGCTTTAGAGCCGATTTTAGAAAGCAGAATTCCAGGAATTGAAGAAGCTATTCGAAATTACGGTCAGCAAAGAATGCCGTATGCGATGCTTTCTAGAAGTGTTGCAGGAACTTTGGGGAATAGTCTAGTTTTAGCGCTACCAGGCTCAACAAACGGAGTAAAAGAATCTATGGATGCTGTTTTTCCGCACGTAATGCACGTTTTTCATATTTTAAAAGGAAAAAATCATGACAGCCTCTAACACTATTTTGACGGATGGTTTTGGACGCAAGCACAATTATCTGCGCATTTCGCTGCTGGAAAAATGCAACCTGCGTTGTACGTACTGCATGCCAGCGGATGGGATCCCGCTTTCTCCAAAAGCCAGTTTAATGACTGGAGATGAGATTTTTGCAATTGCTCAGACTTTCGTAAAAAATGGTGTTGACAAAATTAGATTAACAGGCGGAGAACCTTTATTAAGAAAGGACTTTCCCGAAATTGTTTCTAAATTATCAACTTTAAACATTTCACTTTCTATAACGACAAACGGAATTTTAATTGATCGTCATATAGACGTTTTAAAGCAATTTAATGTCAAAAAAATTAATTTGAGTTTAGATACTTTGGTAGCCTCTAAATTTGCCTCTATAACGCTTCGAAATCAGTTTGAGAAAGTGATTGATAATTTGCATTTGCTTTTGAATCATGATTTTGAGGTAAAAGTGAATGTAGTCTTGATTAAAGGTTTTAATGAAAACGAAATTGTCGATTTTGTAAAACTGACTCAGTTTCTGCCAATCTCAGTTCGTTTTATCGAGTTTATGCCTTTTGCAGGAAATGAGTGGGACAGAAGTAAAATGGTGTCACAGAACGAGATTTTATCTTTAGTAGAAACTCAATTTTTATCGGATCAAATTCAAAAACTGGAAGATGAAAAAAACTTCACTTCGAGAAATTATAAAATTAAAGACTTTCAAGGCGATTTCGGAATTATCAGTTCGATTACAAATCCATTTTGCGATAGCTGCAATAGAATCCGCTTGACGGCGGATGGTAAAATTAAAAATTGTCTTTTCTCCAATGCAGAAACCGATTTGTTGACGGCATTTAGAAACGGAGAATCCATCACTGATTTGATTTCAGAATCGATTCAGAATAAAAAGAAAGTCCGCGCTGGAATGTCTACCGTTAATGAAATTGATGATCCAACACTTCATTCAGATAATCGTAGTATGATTGCGATTGGGGGGTAAATTAATTATTAATTGTAAATTATTAATTGTGAATTGTCTGGCTGACCGAAGTCTAAGCCTAATTCGCAATGACTCGTTGGTGCGTAAAAAAAGGTTCAACTCATAAAGTCAAACCTTTCTTATAACTATTTTTTCTTTTTAGCTTTAGCTTTTTTCTGAGCCTTAGCTTTCTTTTCAAGTTTCTTGGCTTTCGCTTTTGCTTTTTCTTTTTTAGCCTTTTCTTTTTTCTTTTCAGCGGCTTTTAGTTTTGCTTTTTTAGCTTTTTCTAATTTTTTAATAACAGCTTTAATCGCTTTTTCTCTTTTCTTTTCTTTTTCTTTTTTGGCTTTAAGTTTAGCTTTCAGCTTTGATTTTATATCGTTTTTTTCTTTACCAATTTTTTCAACCGTTACAACTGGCTTGTTTTCTTCAAAAGGTACCGGAATGTCATCAGTTTTGATTTCTACGATTTCAGAAACGATAGGTTCTGTTTTTGTGGGAGTCGTTGCTGCTTTTTTCACAGTCGCAGACGGAGTCGCTTTTGAAGCTGCTCTTACAGGAGTTTTTGCCACAGGTTTTACCGTAGCTGCAGGAGCTTTTGTAGCTGCTGTCTTCGCAGCAGGTGATTTTGTAGTTGCAGTTTTCGCAGCTGATGGTTTAACAGCCGTTCTGGTGGTTCTTCTAATGGTTGTCTTGGTTTCTGGCTGTATTTCTGTAGTACTTTCTACAGCTGTTTCTGCGGGAATATCAGTAACTTTTTCAGCAGAAGTTGATGTTGTTCTTTTTATCATAACGGTATTTTTTATTGAGTAATAGATGTTAACCAAATGATTATAAAGCTTTTGAAGTATGCAGCTTTATCATAAATTCTTTGTTAAGCTAAATATACGCAATTTTTGAATACATAAATAATAGAACTTATTAATTTTCAACCGTTTCCAAAATCCTAAAATTGCTTTTTGGTGCTTCACAAAGAGAACAGCAATACGTTTCTGGGAGATTTTCAAACAAAAGGCCTTTTGGAATTCCCTGTGTTTCGTCTCCATATTCAGAATTATAAAGCGTTAAGCATTCCTGACATTGGTAAATATCCTGTTGCGGTTTTTCTTTTTTCTGTTGTTTTTCAATAATCTCAGACGCAGTGTTTCCTAATTCTTCAAAATATTTTCGACTTAATTCAATTAGAATGGTTGGCAGTTCGAGTTTGTCAATATCTTGCGAATGCACAATGTATTCACGTGTATTTGGGTCGAAGTTCTTTGCGAACAAGACATTGTAAGTATCGCGTATCTTAATGGATTCTAAATCCTTTGGCAGTTCATTTTTTTCAATGACAATCGAAGTAAAATAATGCCCGTCGCGATTGTATTCTGAAATTCCGAAATTCAATCCGTATGTACTGATGTCAAATTGATCTAATGTTCTAACGAGGAACGTTTTTAGGTTCAAAGCCCATTCCATTGCAACAGGTAAGTGCCAATTGAGTTCTAATAAAGAATGACGAACGTTGATGCCTCGTTTTCCTAAGAATTTTTCCCATTCTAGTTTTCGATCTTTCGGAATCCCTTTTATGATGAAAGATTTCCAAGGCGTGATACAGATTTTTCCGATTTTGCATTCAAAACACAAATCGCACATTTCTTTCAAGAAATCTAAATCGTAAAGATTGTTTCGCCAATACAATCCCAGCCAATATTGATCGATTCCCATTCTGTTCATTCCTTCGTAATACGGAAATGGATAAAACGGAATGTTCAATGGTTTGTCGATTGTTCGGTTATTAGTGTCTAAAGCTTCGCTTACTAAAGTAAAAAGCATTTCAATATCAACAGAACCTTCGTCGGTTATTTTTTCGATTTCATAGTAAATCTTTGCCAAATCCCAGCTGTAAAGCAAAACAGGATAGAATTCCATTTTTTCCCATTTCGGAAGACGAATGTACAAATACCAATAATCTTCGTGTTCTGAAGCTATAAAATTTAAATGTCCTGTAAACAGAGGAACCAATTGCTGTTTCGGATCGGTTATATTGACTTTTAGTTTTGGCTGTTCTTTAAACTCTTCCAAAATATATAAAAAACGATTTCCAGTCAGCCAATTGGTATTTCTGAAAATATCAGTCGAAACATAAGATGAAACGATATTGTTCCCGCTTTTCTGGTCGGGATAAACAAAATGATGTTTTCCTAAAGTGGTTTTGTCCAAAGATTTAAATCCTTTTGGAAAAATAATATCCTGTCTAGAACCAAACGAAATGGAATCCAGCCCTTCTTCCAAAGCGATATTTACAACTTCTCGTAATTCTCCTGGCGATATAACGCCTCCTTTTACTATTAATCTTGTTAGTTCCATTTTTTTTAGTTTACAGTCTCAGTTTTCAGTCTCAGTTTTCAGTCTCAGTTTTCAGTCTCGGTTTTCAGTCTCGGTCTAGTATTCACTGAAAACTGAGACTGCGACTGTAAACTTATTTACACTTCGCCAATATCTCTTTAACCTCTGTTTTACAACTTCCGCAACCTAATCCTGCGCCTGTGTTTTTGCATAATGCTGTGAAATCGTTTACACCACTTTTAATGGTTTCTTCAATGTTTCCAGCTCCAACCTGACTGCAGGAACAGACTAATTTTCCTAAAACCGGTTTTGCGTTTGAACTCCCTCTTAAAAGCGTATTTCGTTTGTCTGATAATTCGATTTTGCTTTCAATCATCGTTTTAAATTCGGCAAACTCGTTTTTATCGCCCATCAAAATGGCACCGACCAAAAGATCATCTTTTACAATGCATTTTTTGTAATAACGTTTTTTCAAATCGGCAAAAACAATTTCTTCGTACGAATCGTCATTTTCTGGAATCGTAATATCTCCAATGCTGCAAAGGTTAATGTCTTCTAATTTCAGAATATTCATTAGGATAGAGCCTTTGTAATAACTGCTGATATCGCCTGCTAAAAAATTAGCCAGAATATCTGCCTGTTCTTCAGCGGCAGAAGTTATTCCGAATAATTTATTATCAAATTCAGCTATTTCACCAATTGCAAAAATATCTGGATTTGAAGTCTGTAAATATTGATTTACTTTAACTCCGCGTCCACATGAAAGTCCACTTTCGCGTGCAATTTCGATATTCGGAATAGTTCCAATTGTATAAACTATGGCATTGGCCGTTATGATTTTACCGCTCTTTAAAGCAATTTCAATTTCGTTGGGATTATCAGTTTCAAAAACCGTACTGACTTCATTATCAAAATAAATCTGAATATCGCGAAGCTGGACTTCTTCGGCTAATAATTTGCTTGAAATTCGGTCCAACTGACGTTCCATCAAACGAGAAGCGCGCTGAATAATAGTGGTTTTTACTTTTTTATGTTTTAAAGCGGCTGCTAATTCTAATCCTAATAAACCACCGCCAATAATGACGACATGCTGTTCTTCTGGAGGAAGATTGGTGTTGTCTAAATGTTTTTTCAAACGGTCAGCATCTTCTTTTCTTCGAACGGTGAAACGTCCAGGAAGATGCAGCTGTGCATTTTCAGGAATAAACGGACGGCTTCCTGTTGCAAGAATCAAAGAATCGAAAGTATGAATCTCTCCTTGGCTGTCTAGAATTGTTTTTTGTTTCGCATCTATTTTATCAATAGAAACTCCCGCTTTCATAGTAATTTTTAGCTTATTGAAAGTTTCTCCGTCTTTTACTTTTAAAAGCTGTTCCCAACTGAATTCTCCAGTCATGTATTCGGGAAGCAAAACGCGATTGTAAAACGGATTTACTTCATTCGAAAACACAATGATTTCATCGGTTGTATTGAACTCCCGATAGTTTTGAATAAATCGAAAAGAAGCTGCTCCGGCACCAACAATGGCAATTTTCTGAAAAGGTTTTACATATTTTTTAATCGAAACGGTTGTAAACTTAAAATCAGGTTCTTTTGAAATTGGATCAACAACTGTATTCGTTAAATTATTGGTTCTATTTAAATCATTTTCAAGTTGTTTTCCCCAATGCATTGGCAAGAAAACTACTTTTTCTTTGATCGAATCTGTGACTTTTGCTTTTACGCGGACTTCTCCATTTTTGCTTGAAACGACCACAATGTCACCATTTTTAATATCGTTTTTAAATGCATCAATTGGATTTATTTCTAAAACCGGACTTGGAATATGCGTTAATAATCGAGATACTTTTCCAGTCTTAGTCATCGTATGCCATTGATCGCGAATTCTTCCTGTGGTTAAAATAAAAGGAAATTCATCATTTGGTTGCACCGACGTATTTTCAATCGAAACAGGCAGATTAAAAATCGCTTTTCCAGAAGGCGTATAGAATTTTTTATCGGTAAATAATCTTGGAGTTCCCGGATGATTGTAATCTGGAACAGGCCACTGAAAAGTTCCTTCGGTTTTTAAACGATTATAATTTAAGAATGAAATATCAATATTGGTATTTTTGGTAAGCGCGCAATGTTCTTTGTAGATTTCTTCGGCGCTGTTGAAATTAAAGCCGTTGAAATTCATTTTTTTAGCAAAACGAATCAAGATTTCAATATCAGGAAGCGCTTCTCCAGGCGCATTGATTCCTTTAGGCAGATAAGAAATACGACGCTCCGAGTTGGTCATCGTTCCTTCTTTTTCCAGCCAGCCAGCAGCAGGCAATAATAAATCGGCAAATTTGGCGGTATCGGCATTATGAGAAATATCCTGAACGACAACGAATTTAGCGTTTTGAAGTGCTTTTTCGGCTCTTCTCGAATCGGGCAAACTCACTAGTGGATTGGTACAGATAATCCAAACGGCTTTCATTTTTCCAGATTCTAAAGCTTCAAACATTTCTGTTGCCGTTAAACCTGGTTTGTCTGAAATTTCGTCAACACCCCAAAAATCAGCAACTTCTTTACGATGCATTGGATTGGCAATATCTTTATGCGCTGCCAAAAGCGTTGCCATTCCGCCTACTTCGCGTCCGCCCATTGCGTTGGGCTGTCCCGTTAATGAAAAAGGACCTGAACCCGGTTTTCCAACTTGTCCCGTTAAAAGAGATAAATTCAGCAATGCCGTGTTTTTGTCAACGCCAACAGCACTTTGATTTAATCCCATTGCCCAAAGCGAAATAAAACCTTTTGCTTTTCCGATAATATCGGCAGCAAGTTTAATGTCGTTTACCGAAATTCCGCAAAGTTTAGAGGCTTTTTCAAGTGAAGTTCCTAAAACTAAATCTTTGTATGGTTTGAAATTCTCGGCGTGGTTTTTTACAAAATCATGATCTACGTAACCTTTTTCGATAATGCGTCTGGCAATAGCATGATATAAAATAATATCAGAACCTGGAATAATCTGCAAATGCAAATCGGCGAAAGCGGCAGTGTCGGTTCGTCTTGGATCGATGCAGATTATTTTAGTTTTCGGATTTTTCTCTTTGTGTTTTTCTAAACGTCTAAATAGAATAGGGTGGCACCAAGCTGGATTTGCGCCTGTAATTAAAAATGTATCAGCCAATTCGATATCATCATATGCAATTGGCACAGAATCTTCACCGAAAGTCTTTTTGTAGCCTACCACTGCAGAACTCATGCAAAGTCTGGAATTGGTATCGATATTGTTGGTTTTTAGAAATCCTTTAACGAGTTTGTTGACTAAGTAATATTCCTCTGTTAAACATTGACCCGAAATATAAAAACCAACGCTATCTGGTCCGTGTTTTTTTATGATTGAAGAAAAAACCGCTGCAGCTCGATCCAGAGCAGTGTCCCAACTTACGCGTTCCAGCGGATACGATTTGCTTCCACGCATTTCTGGATATAAAATTCGGTCAGAAGTATCGTTGACTACGTAGTGCAGATTCATTCCTTTAGAACATAACATTCCTTTGTTTACAGGATGATCTTTGTCGCCCTCGACCATTACACCATTTTTGGCATCGTTGGTCACGATTATGCCACAGCCAACGCCGCAGTAGGAACAGGTAGTTTTGATCTTCGTAGTTTGCATTAGAGTTCTATTTAGAGATACTACTTTATTTGAATAATTTGACTTTAGAAAAAGTACGTAAGCAAAAATAAGTATTTTTACGTATTAATACGTATTTTTTGGATTTATTTTTTTATTTTTGATGAAAATAAATGAGCAACAACAAATTAGTTTTTAATCGGCTAAAAATTAGACTCATGAAAGAAGAACCAACCGTTTGTTATTCCTGTGCCAATGAAAATTGTTTTATCAAGAAACATTTGCATTTAGAGCAGATGACAAGTTATATTTCTAAAAAACAGAATATAATCTGTAAAAAATCGGATCAGTTTATTACCGAAGGCTCGCCTTTGCAGGGACTTTATTTTATTTGCAAAGGAAAAGCCAAAACAGTAAAAACGGGAATTAACGGTCGTGAACAGATTGTTCGATTAACCAAAAACGGTGATATAATTGGTTTTCGCGGATTTGGAACGAGCAAACGATATCTAATTGGCGCTTATGCATTGGAAGATACTGTTTTGTGTAATTTCAGTAATGAAACAATGATTGAAATTCTACAGCACATTCCCGAATTTACGTATGCCTTAATGTTGTTTTATGCTGAAGAATTAAATAAAAGCGAAAATAATATCCGCAAAATTGCACACATGAATGTTCGTGAACGTGTGATTGATTTATTGCTATATATTCATCGCAAATTTGGACAAAGGAATGGTTTGATCGATATTGAGCTTTCACGAAAGGAAATTGCTGATTTTGCCGGAACTACAGAAGAACAAGCCATTCGTATTTTATCAAGCCTAAAAAAAGAATCATTGATAAAAACAGAAGGAAAACGTGTTGGGATTTTGGAAGTTTCAACCTTGCGAGCTGAAATAATGGAGCATAAGTATTTTTAAGTTTCTAAGTTGCTAAGATTCTAAGATGCTAAGGTTTCTGATTGTAGGATGCATTGCAATGCGTCTGCATTTTAACACATAGAAACATAGAATTTGAAATCTGTCGAAAAAGATTATTTTAAAAATCTAGATTTTTACACATAGCTATGTGTATTTATGAAAGTGAAACGCCTTTGATGTATTTTAAAATCTATGTTTCTATGTGTTAAAAATGATTGTACGTACAAATATTTATTTTTTTCTTCCCACAAATCGAATTACTGAACCTGTTCCGTTATGGAATAAACCTTCGCTGAGTTCGATTTCTTTTTCTTCCAATTCGATGATTTCATAATTTGGAAAATCGGCTTTGATTTCTTCTATCGAAAATAAAGATTCAATGTCTTTTGGTCCGCCAACTTTTTCGTTTTTAGTTACATATTCTAAATGCTTTTTGCTGAAAGCTTCAAAAATAATGATTCCGTTTTTGCGTAAAAATTTGTGAAGCTGTTTGTGAATTTCCGATTTAATTTCAGCTGGAAAATGCGCGTAAATCAATGCAATTGCATCAAATTGTTCTGCTTCAAAATCAAGAGTTTCTAATTCGCCAACCTTATAATCAATCGAAACGTTATTTGCTTCTGCAAATTTTAAAGCTTTGTTTCTCCCTTCTTGGCTGATATCAAAAGCGGAAACTTGCCAGCCTAATTTTGCAGCAAAAATGGCATTCCTTCCTTCGCCTTCGGCAGGAAAAAGAATAGAGGCTGGGTTTAGTTTTTCTAGTTGTTCTTTTAAAAAGTTATTGGGTTCTTCGCCGTATGCGAATTCTTCGCTTTTATAACGGTCGTCCCAACGCTGAGTCCAGTTGTTCATGTTTTATGTATTGAATTTAATTATTAAAGGTTTATGGTCACTGTGCAAAGTCCAATCTTTATAACTTCCTACTTCCACACTTTCTAAAGCTTCAATAAAATCATTTGAAGCAAAGCAATAATCCATATGATACGGCTTGTTTTCGTGTCGATACATATACAAAGTTGGATGTGCTTCTTGCCCCTGAATTTGATTGAAGTATTTGTGATACGTGCTGAAAATATTCTTTTCGGCTAGTTTGTTTACTACAGTGGTATGATTGCCTTCGCGACGTGGTTTATCCCAAATAGTATTGCTGTTGAAATCGCCAATCAAAATGGTTTTGGTTTCTTTGATTAGATTTTCGTAAAAATTAATCGCTTTCCAAATTTGAGTTACGTAAGCGCCATCTTTATCTGCAGGATTATTTGCCCAAATGGCGAATAGCATAAAATCAGCTTTTCCTCCGGTAACGGCTATTGGTAGAATATTTTTAAAATCAGGATTATGGCAATCTAATAATTGAAAACGAAAATCGCTATAAGAAAAAACGCCAAGACCTTTATTCGGATTTGTGCCGAACCAAAGAATATCTTTTGGTGTTTGTATTTCGGTTGGAAATTTCAATTTTTCAGGACTTTCACATTCAGAAATTACAGCAATATCAGGATTATGAGCGAGAATGAATTCTGCTTTTTTTCTGAATGCCATGTTGCAGTTCCAAGCGATGATTTTCATTTTAATAGCTTCCTTATATATATTATTAAACTGTACTTGCTAAAAAACAAATTGAATAACTATTCTCGACTAACAAGATCAATGCGAGCAATTATCTGGTCTATAGAATTTATTTGAAAGTCAAAATATCTGTTTTCGAAATCTATAATTAGTCGTAATAGTTGATTGTGGTCAGATACGGCTCCTATCTTTAATTCATTTGTATTTGTAACTGGATTGAAATCGTACAGTTGGTCATTATTAGTATTAGGATTAAGAAAATTATTATAAAAGAAAACTAAATTAGCCTCGATTAAAGGTTGGAGATAATGTTTCTCATTTAGAAAAAATATATTTAAAATTGATTGTTGTAAATCTTCAATAGAATAGATTTTTAGTTTGATATTATTGTAGCTTTCAGAATGAAGGACCTTTAAATATATAAGGGTTATAAAAAGAACCGGGAAAATTTGCCTCTGACCTTTACATGTTTTAAAAACGGCCGTTGCATGAGCAAATATTTTTTCTTGCTGTCTAAGTGTAATTTTTGGATTTGAAAAAAGATAATAGCAGATCTTCAAAAATTCACTTTTTTCATTACCAATCATATTTCTATTCTTTTCTTCAAAAAGTTCGGATAAATTATAATAGTTATAAAGGTAATCTGAAAATTTTTTTGGATCAGGATTTGGAAGTGAATATTCTAAATCAATAAATCGCCTTAAATATTCTTCTGAATCAATATTATCATTTCCATAGACACCTTTTATTGCAAATTCTAATTGTTTTTTATCAATCGATAAAACAAAAACTATATTTGGGACAGAAAAAAAATGTTTAATTTGTTCTAAAAGGGATACAGCATAATTTGGTCTACATCGATCAAGTTCATCGATTACAAAAACTAAAGGTTTATCTTTAGTTGTATCTGCAACAAATTTTTTTAAACTTTCCTTAAATTCAGTTATATTTTCTTTTCGATGTAAATATTCATCAACTTCTTTTTTGAATATGTCTTTTGCCTCTTCTGTTATATCTTTTAAATTATCCTGTAAACTCTTAGAATCAATGTGTTTTTCAATCAAGGATTTTATTAAAATTGGCAATATATGTTTACTAATTATTAAACCTTTTTCTAATATATTATCAAATAACTTTGTTGATTCAGGTTTCATAATTGGTTTTAATTCTCCAATTAAAGCTGTTAATGCATTATCTTCAAAATCATTTTCCCAAGCATTAAAATAAATTGTTTTAAAATTCAAATTTTCCAAATAAACTAGCCACATTTTTACAAATGTTGTTTTGCCTGTGCCCCATTTGCTATTTAGCCCCATTACAAAGCCTTGACTATTAGTTTTTACAACTTCAGTTAGTACTTCAGCATAAATTTCACGTTGTAATTTGCAATGTTTAAAAGGATTTTCTTTTTCAATGGCTAACAATTCATGCCTCATGTATTCTTGGGTTTTGTTTTTATATGAAAAGTGAACTCAAATATACCCAATTTATGTATAATATGTTTTTATATAATATCAAAAAAATACCCTTCTTCTAAAAACAGAAAAAGGGCAGTTTATATATTTATATTTCTTTAATCTTAGCCAACAAATTTTGTTTCACCACTATTTACGTCAATTTCTGCAAAATTATGTTTTCCAATCACGATAAGCAGTTTGTTCGAGTTATAACCAACATATCTAATTTCAGGTTCGCCTTTTTTAGGTTTTCCGCAGATCGAAATTACATTAGTTTGCCATTTCAGTTTTTTTCTTTTGTAGGCAGAAACGGTCTGTAGATCATTTTCAACATAATAAACCATGTTGTTTTTTTTGATTCCTCTTTTTTGCGTTTTGGCAAAATTAATTTCTGAGTTTTTCGAAATTAAGGCATCATCGTATTTTTGGGCAATACCTGTTTGCGTGACAATAAAAGTTAGCAATGACAATTTTAGAAATGGCTTCATTAGGATAGAATTGGGGGTTCATAATCACTTCAAATATAATTAATTAAACATATAATCCGCATTATTTTTGAAATAAAAAAATACCCTTTTCCAGAAATAGGAAAAGGGTAAAAAATATGAGTTAAATTTTAAGAAAAATTATTTTTTCCAGCTAAAAATTCTAGGATTAACAGAAATCATTAACCAAGCCCAATTGTTGGTATGATTTGCATCTCCATTTTTGATAAATTCCATTGTTTTTGAACCAAACATTTGAGAATAACCGCCTGTTACCGTGATGTCTTTTTTGAAATTATATCCAAAACTTGCATCAATCTCAGTTCCTAAATAGGAATCTAGTTTTTCATTTGCAGGCGTTACAACATCAGCTGCTGCTAAAAACACATGTGGTATAAGAGCAAATTGCCATTTGTTTATATTGTAATTCAATTTTATAAAAGCATCTTGCAAACCAACATTGTTTAAGTGATTTCCAACATAAAAATAATCCATGTAACCGTTAAATCCGTGATTGGTTCCAAAAATCGGGTTAAAAGATTTAATTACGGTACTTCCGTCATTTGAAGCTTTTCCAGATAAAAATTCATATCCTAAACCAGCTTTAAATGATTCTGTAATGTTGTAATTAAAATTTGCAGCGGCATTCCAAGCGCTTACTTGCAGATCAGTACTTTTTCCAGTTTGTCCGTATACCCAAAAGTTACTGTCTATTTTGCTTGTTTTGTAAGTTAGATAAGGTCCAAAAGTCTGTTTATAATCAACTAAAAGTTTTGCATCTGCGTTTGCATATTCGTAACCAGTGTTAAGCAATAAAAAACTTAAACCTAAATCAGTGCTAAATTGATTGTGATACCAAGCGTATTGCATCGCTTTATAATTGGCAACTGTATAAGGAGTTTGAACTACATTTTCAGCAGTTGAATTATAGGCTCCTCCAAAATCTAACTTTTGCTTTTCTGTCTGATAGGTAATGGTAAGCGCATCGTGGCTTTGAGCCTGTTGAGCCCAGTCCATTTCGCCCAAAATACGCTGATTGTCATAAGAAAGAACTTGACGCCCCATTCTGGCACTCCATTTTTCAGTAAAATTATATTGTGCCCAAGCTTCAAAAACAGCTACGCCATTTTTATCGGCAACGGTTGCAGTAGGAACATCACCCCATGTTCTGGTATTTTGAAAAGTTAATTTTACAATTAAATCATCTTGTTTGAAATTAATGTTTAAACGCGAACGTTGAGATATTTGAGAAGTTCCTTTTTGTCCTTCTGGCAGCAAAGTCTTGTAACCGTTGCGATACTCAAAACGTGGCCTAATTTGAAGATTTACGTCTAATTCTTGTGCCTGTAAGGCAGCGGTAGATACTAGAAGTAACAGGAAAATAATTCTGATTTGTTTCATGGGTGATATTTTTTTCAGGCGTAAATTTATAAGAAAAAGCCATGTTTTACTAAGACTCCGATCATATTTCTAATTTTTTTTTAATCTAAGTCTAATATGCAGGTTCTAATTTTGCCTTGCTTATTTTAATTCGTTTTTCCTTAGATAGCTGTGTTATAGTGTAATGCATCCAAACGAGACAGGCAGTTGAAAAGATTAGAATAAAAATCCATGAACTTGACCAGATTCCGGTTGCAGTAAGTAAATATCCGAAGATTATCGGACCGAAGAAACCTCCCAAACCGCCAATCATTCCGACCATTCCGCCCACAACGCCAACTTCATTTGGGAAATATTCTGGAATGTGTTTGTAAACCGCTGCTTTTCCGATTCCCCACGAAATCCCAATAAGAATTACCAAAAATAGGAATACCCACATATTGGCATCAAATTTAATAACCGTAACTCCTTTGGCTATCAGTTCTTTTTTTGCTACACTTTGGTTGTGAGCTACTACAACATCTTGCCAGCTAGTAGAAGTTGGGAAAATAGCATTTTCATTCATGTTGGCAGTTTTTTGTGCAATAGGATATTCTTTATCGCCAATTTTTACGGTTTTATCGCTGATTTCATTTACGACACCTTTTTTAGTAGCTAATATTCCTGGTCCTGAAGTAGTAATTTCCATTTTTGGAATTGATAATAAAGCACTTAAGATTACTGATGAACCCAAGACCCAATACATTACTTTTCTTGCTCCAAATTTATCAGACAAATAACCTCCAAAAGCTCTAATTACTCCAGATGGTAAACTGAACATGGTTGCGAACAAACCGCCCATTACTAAGCTCGTTTGGTAAACGTTCATAAAATTTGGCAATAACCATTGAGAATAGGCTACAAAACATCCGAAAACCAAGAAGTAATATGCTCCAAAACGCCAAACTCTTTGTGATTTTAGTGGCAAAAGCATTTGCGAAACACTTTTGCCGCTACTTTCTATTTTTTTGTTTTGAGCGAAAATTAAAAAGGCAACACCGATTACGACCAATGAAACAGCATATATGACAGGAAGAATTTTCCATCCGTTTTGTGGATCATTGATTGAAAAATGATTTAATAGAGAAGGAGCTAAAAACGTTGTAATTGCGGCACCGGCATTTCCCATTCCGAAGATTCCTAAAGCGCGGCCTTGCCATTCTTTTGGATACCAGATTGATGTATAGCCAATTCCGACTGCAAAACTTGTTCCGACCATTCCGAATAAAAAGCTAAGTAAGGCAAACATGGTGAAACTGTCAGCGTAGGGAAGGAGAAACAGCGGAATCGAACAAAGCAGTAATAACAGTGAAAAAACATATTTTCCGCCAAATTTATCAGTTAAAATTCCGATAGGAAGACGCATGATAGATCCAGTTAAGATTGGAATACCTAAAAGCCATCCAACCTGAACAACACTCCAGTGGAAAATTCCGTTATCAACCAAAAAGGTTACTAAAACACCATTTAATGTCCAGCAGGCAAAACACACTGTAAATGCCAATGTGTTCAAAAATAAAATTTTGTGTGATTGCGATAGTGAGTTTGTATTTTTCATAGCACTTATATTTTTAAGTAAAAATAAGTACTATAACTTAGTTAAAACCTGCCAAAACGCAGTTTTTGATAAATAATTACGTATTTATACGTATTTTTTAAATTAAAGAATACTCGGCAGCTTTATTAGAAAGTTCCATTAGGTTTTTTACTTTCAGCTTTTTCATTAAGTTGAAGCGATGAACTTCGGCAGTTCTTTTACTAATTTCAAGAGCTTCAGCTATTTCTTTGTTTCCTTTACCTGATAAAAGAAGCGTCAAGATTTCTTTTTCTCTTTTGGTAATCATCATTTCTTCGCCTAAATTTTGTTTAGGTTCTAGTGATGCAGATGAATTTGTCAATTGGCTAATTAATATAGAAGAAATGTCTCCGCTAAAATATTTTCCTCCTGCAGCAACACTGTGCAGAGCTTTTAGGAATTCTTCTTTGCTTGAACCTTTTAATAAATAACCATCAGCTCCCGCTTTTATCGATTTCAATACGTATTCTTCAGACTCGTGCATTGAAAGCATAATGATTTTTACACTGTTTTTTTCGTTTCTAAGTTTTTCTACTACCTCTATGCCCGTTAAGTTTGGCATACGAATATCTACTATAAGTAAATCAGGATTTGTTGCTGTAACAACTTCAAGCGCATCTGCGCCATCAATTGCTTCGCCTACAACCTCGATGTTTGCTTCGTTTTCAAGCAAAGATTTGATTCCGTCTCTAACAAAAACATGGTCATCTGCTAATACTACACGAATGATATTGCTCATAGTTTACTTAATTTTGATTCTCTATTTTTACGTATATTCATCTAAAAAGAAGACGCTAATATACGTACTTTTTTGATTTAAAATTCCATTTTTTTGAAATTCCAAACTCCAATATTAAAAAATCATTAAAAAAAACAGTATCAATGGCAATTGCAAAAATCAATTTCAATATCTAAATGTAAATTTAACTAATTAGTATTGTCAGGTTGAGTGGAGTCGAAGCTCGCGCAAAGAAACTCCACAATCTAAATCGCCAATCTTTGTAGAGTTACTTATGTGGGCTTCGACTCCGCTCAGCCTGACAATTGTATATTTAGACATTCGAATTGAATTATCTAATCTTCTAATTGGCACATTATCTCATTTAAGAATAGGAATATTAAAAGTAATCCTGGTTCCTTCGCCTGGAATGGAGTTCATGAAAACGCGACCGTTAATGTATTGGATTCTTTCTTTCATGAATAAAAGGCCCATTCCGGATTCGCTGTTACGTTTTTTTTCGACTGAATTGACATCAAAACCTTTTCCGTTATCATCTACGATGATACTTAAAAGTGTTTCGCTGTGTGAAAGCTGCACAATAATATGAGTCGATTCGGCATATTTAATGGCGTTGTTGATGGCTTCCTGAGTAAGCCTGTAAATATTGATTTCAATTAACGAATCCAAACGCTGGTCGAAATCGGTTTTATTGTAAAAAAGGATTTCTTTTCCCGTAAGTTTTGAAAGTTCCTGTGTTAGTTTTGCTAAAGAAGAAACGATTCCGTGATCGCTTAATTCTGGGGGCATTAAGTTGAAAGTGGCCGTGCGGACACCTTTTATAATATCCAAAGAAAGTTTCTTTAAATACTCAATTTTTTGTTCTGATTTTTCTCTGTCATCTAAATTAATGCTTTCTAAACTGAATTTTAAACCCGTCAGCATCTGGCCGATTCCGTCGTGAATTTCTTTGGCAATTCGGTTTTGTTCGTTTTCCTGATTTTCAACAATTTTGCTCGAAATAATCTTTTGTTGATTGATTTTTTCAGTCGTGTTTTCAAGGTTTAAGCGTTCGACTTCACGTTGTGCTTTTTTGCGTTCGGTGATATTGAAACAGACAATCAAAAGTTCCAGTTCGTCTTTTTTGATCATTACGGGAACCATTGATAAATCGAGCCAAATTTCTTTTTCTTCTTTGGTCAAAATTTTCATTTCGCCCTGCCAGCCACTGCGCTGTTTTTCGAAAATCAGGCGGTCAAAATTAACCTGTTCTTTTTCGTCAGCAGTAAGGACTTCAGAGAATTTTTTGTTGGATGAAAATTTAGTGTAATTGAGAAGTTTAGCGAATTTTTCTCCAATATGAATGATGGAACCGTCTGGAGAAATTCGGCAATAAAGCAACGTGTTCTCCATTGCGTAATTGAGCGATTTTAATTCTTTTACAGAGTTTTCTTTGATTTCGCTCAGAATTTCGGTGTCGTATGCTAGTTTTAAAGCTTTCTTTTCGGAAGATAAAAGACGTGTAATTAATCTTTCTATTTTCTTATTGGTTGGTTTGAAAATAAAAAAGAATTCTAAAACCAGAATCAAAAGTGTAAAACCAAAAATCCAATATTCTATTCGGCGTTGTTCGGTTACTTTTTCGTGCGCTTCAAGATCGTATTGCGTTACAATCTGGTTCATTTTTGAAAGGAAAATGCCTTCGTTTTCTAAAATCGTCTGAACCAATTTTTGATTTCCAGATGCCGATTTTTTCTGCTGTAAATTCAATAAAAAGGCGTCCGTGGTTTTTGAAATTTTATTGAAAATTGGGTTGATTTCTAGATATAGCTTATTTAGCGTTTCTGATTTTTCTTTTGGAAAAGCTAAGCTGTCATTCCCGTTTTCTAATGCGTTTTGGTTTCTTTTCCAAAGCTCTAAAACCTCTTTTAAATGCGAAGTTTTTTTGGCTGTAGCCGAATCAGAAACGTAATGTAGAATCAGAACTTCTTTTACGATTTTCTGGCTCAGCATTCTTTGCTTGCCGGAAAAATTAATGATTTTAGAATCGCTTAGTTGCTGATTCAGATTGTATTGTACTAAGAACTGACTGATAATTATAGTTAAGGCAATAGTAAGAAGTGCAAAAAAATACAGACGTCGTAAATTTTTGAAAGTGATTTTTTCTGCAGCTTCCTGATTGCTTTTCTTCATATTCTTTTTACAATCCCAAAGAAGCTTTTATTAGGTTTAAGTTTTCCTCAGAATAATTGATTTTTAAGGCTTCTTGATGTCCTTTGTCCGACATTTTATCCCAAGTTTTTTTGATGATGTTTTTCAGCTTTTCTTCATTATGTTTATGAACGAAAGGTTCTAAGTAATATTCTAAAAAGACTAGGCAAATTACATCTTCCAATAATTGAGTTTCGGCATCCTTTTTTAACAGTTTTTTCTCAATTAAGAATGAAACACGATCGATAAAAGCTTGATCGTAACCTGCTTTTGCCAGAATTTCGGCCGTAGTTTTAGAGTGGAATTTTTTCAATTCTTCTCTCCATTTCAAATAACCCACACGATCCATTGGGTACGATTCGCGAGCGACTTTCCATCGGCAGATATGCTGTGCTTTTGAAGCAATCTGAATTTCTTCTGAGGCATTTGGTTCAAACTGCATCAGTCTTTCGTACATCCTGTTCGAATACAGTAATTCTTTTGGATATTCTTTATTTTGGTCTAACTCGATGTTCGGATCTTGTGCATTTTCGGCATCAATCCATTCGCTTGCTTTTTGAAAAGGTGTAGTCATTTTTTTGGTTAAGTAATAGATTTCAAAGATACGGAATTAGTGGAAAAGTCGAAAGTTAAAAGTGAGATGAAAGAAGCAAGAAGCAAGATTTGAAAAACTTGGATAGTCTTGCTTCTTGCTTCTTGGCTCTTAAAAGTCTAATCTACGAACCCAACAAAAACTTCATCTTCAACAATTTTAATCGGGTAAGTTGCAATGCTATATTCTTCGCCATTTAAGTTCGAGCCATCTACTAAAGAAAATGTTTTTTTATGCATCGGGCAGGCGATTTTCGGAATATCGTCGGCAGAGCCTGTCATTCCTCTTGAAAGCACCATTTCCATTTTATGTGGACAGGCGTTTTGGCAAGCGTACCATTCATTCCTGCGTGTGAAATTGAAAATCGCAATTTGTTTGTTTTTGTATTTGATACATCCGCCTCGGTTGGTTGGAAAATCTTCTACTTTACCTGCTTTGAACCAAATTGTTGCATCGCTCGCATGAACTGTTTCGTATTGATTTAAGATTTCTTCCATTTTGATTGAGTTTTGATTTCCTGTTTCTTAGCCCTCTTTTTACAATCAAGAGAGATTTGATGGCGCAGTAAAAAAGAGGGTAAGAAGGACAGCAAACGTTTAATGATTTTTTTCTTTTTTTTTGGAGCTTGGCGTTTTGCCACTAAGGCGCAAAGGCGCTAAGTTTTTTTAAGTTTTTGTAATTTGACTTTGTGTCTTTGTGTCTTTGTGGCAAGATATTTTTTTAAGTCCAGGCTTTTGGCATTTTTTGATCTCTTAGAGGAACAAAAACAGCATTGTCGTCTTTTTCGTCTGAGTTGATAAAGTGATTGAAACGTTTTAATAATCTTGGTTTTTCTAGCACTTGTTTCCATTCGCATTCGAAAGTGTTGACTAAAGTTTGCATTTCGGCTTCAAGCGTTTCGCAGATTCCTAAACTGTCTTCGATGATTACTTGTTTCAAATAATCTAAACCACCGTCTAGTTTTTCTAGCCAAGTTGAAGTTCGAATCAGCGGACCTGCTGTTCTGATGTAATACATTAAGAAACGATCCATGTATTTGATTACGGTTTCCTTGTCTATTTTTTCTGCCAATAAAACAGCGTGTTTTGGATTTGCACCACCGTTTCCGCAGATGTATAAATTCCATCCGCCTTCAACAGCGATTAATCCGAAATCTTTTCCGCGGGCTTCGGCACATTCGCGAATGCAAGCCGAAACACCTCCTTTTAATTTATGCGGAGAACGGATTCCTTTGTATCTGTTTTCTAGCTCGATGGCAAATCCGGCGCTGTCGTCCATTCCGTAACGGCACCAAGCATTTCCAACACAGCTTTTTACGGCACGAAGGGATTTTCCGTAAGCATGACCGCTTTCAAAACCATTATCGATTAATATTTTCCAGATTTTTGGCAAGTCACTTAAATGCGCTCCGAACAAATCAACTCTTTGTGCTCCAGTGATTTTAGTGTACAAATCGAATTGTTTTGCCACTTCGCCAATTACAATTAATTTCTCTGCAGTAATTTCGCCTCCTGCAACTCTTGGAACAACCGAATAGGTTCCGTTTCGTTGGATATTGGCCAAAAATCTATCATTGGTATCTTGAGTTGTTATGTGTTTGTTGGCCGTATCATTGTAAATACTTGAGAAAATAGAAGCAACAACAGGTTTGCAGACTTCACATCCGTCTCCTTTTCCGTGATGATCCAAAACGTCGTAGAAATTATCGTATTTGTTGATTTTTACCAAATCGAATAATTCCTGGCGCGTATAGCTGAAATGTTCGCATATCACTTCTTTGACTTCTTTTCCTAAAGATTTTTGTGTTGCTTTTACTAAATCAGAAACCATTGGTTTACAGCCACCACAGCCCGAAGTCGCTTTGGTTGCTTTTACAACATCTGAAAGTGAAGCACAGCTTTCGTCTAAAATTTTACAGCAGATAGCGCCTTTGGTAACATTTTCGCAAGAACAGATTACCGCTGTGTCTGGCAAATCGATTACACTTCCTAAAGAAGAACCTTCAGAACCATCACGAGAACCTAAAATCAAATCTTCTGGGTTTTTCGGCAGTGCCATTTCATTAATATAAATCTGGAAAAGCGAACCATAATCGCTAGAATCTCCGACTAAAATTCCACCCAAAAGTTTTTTCGAATCTTTGGTAACGTTGATTCTTTTATAAACACCACTCAATTTATTCTCATAAATAATAGCAGTAACGTCATTGTTTTCAATAAAAGGATCACCAAAACTCGCCACTTCTACACCAATCAATTTCAATTGTGTTGACATATCGATGGTTTCTTTCATGGTTTTATCACCATTTAAGATTTGCTCTGCAGCAACATCCGCCATTTCGTAACCTGGAGCAACCAATCCGTAAATGTTTTGGTTGTAAAGTGCAGCTTCACCAATAGCAAAAATGCAAGGATCTGATGTTCGCATTTGATTGTTTACCACAATTCCGCCTCGTACACCAACTTCAAGTCCTGAAACTCTTGCCAGTTCATCACGAGGTTTGATTCCTGCAGAAATCACAAGCATATCGACTTTTAATAATTCGTCGTTTGCAAACATCATTCCTGTTATACTTTCCTTTCCGTCAATATATTGCGTTGCTTTGTTAAGATGAATTCCAATATTTAATTCTTCAATTTTTGATTGAAGCATATCACTCGCGCCTTGATCCAATTGTCTCGGCATCAAACGAGGTGCAAATTCCACCACATGCGGATTCAATCCTAAATCTCTAACGGCTTTTGCAGCTTCGAGGCCTAATAAACCGCCTCCTAAAACAGCCGCTTCTTTCGCGCCTTTTTGTTTTATTTTTTTAGCGTAAGCCATAATTGCATCCAGATCTTCTATTGTTCTGTAAACAAAAACACCTTCTTTTTCGACACCTTCAATTGGCGGAACAAAAGCAGAAGAACCAGTTGCTAAAACTAAGTAGTCGTACGTATGTGTTTTGCCTAAATGTGTATGTATAGTTTTTGAATCACGATTAATATCTGTAATAAGTTCAGATGTGTTTAGAATAATATTGTTTTCTGCGTACCATTCGGTCGTAGATAATGATAGATCATCTGCCGTTTTTCCTCCAAAGTATTCACTTAGGTGAACACGATCATAGGCGCGTCTTGGCTCTTCTCCAAATACTGTGATTTGATACTTTTCTTGTCCTGATTTTGCAACAAACTTTTCGCAAAATTTATAACCAACCATGCCGTTTCCAACTACTATTACTCTAATCATGATTTCTTTAATTAAGTATTATTACGCAAATATAAGTATTTATACTTATAAAAATACGTAAATAATTTATTTTTTAGCGAGAGAGTGTATTTTGGAACTACGTATTTTGACGTAATCTTTTGCATAGCCTAGGCTTTGAATGATTTTGGAGTTATTCGATTTTTTAAAATTTGAAAGGATTCTAAATAAGCGTTTCAAAAAAATGTCGTAAATTCATAAGAATTTTACATTTGTTTTACGAAGAAGAACATTTTTAAACTAAAATCCCATGAAAAAAGTACTTTCAATATTGTTTTTAACAGTTTTAATGATAAGCTGTAAAACGACTGCAAATAAAGAATCTGCCACAACATCTTCAGTAAGCTCAACAGAAGAAGATCTAAAATATTATTTTAAAGGAACAGGAAATGAGCCGTTTTGGGGAATCAAAATAGGAAATGAGGAAATCGTTTTTACGTCGTTAATACCAGGAAAAGAGAAAATTACTTTTCCTGCTGTTGATGCGATTCGAGCAATGGATGCTAATGTGAAAATGTATAAAGTAAATAATGAAACGACTTCTGCGACTATAACAATTCAGCAATTAGATTGTCAAGATTCAATGTCTGGTGCGATTTCGCCTTACAGCGTAAAAGTTGAAATTAGAAATAATTCAGAATTAGAAACGAAGAAACTTAGCGGATGCGGAAAATATCTTACCGATTATCGTCTTCACGATATTTGGGTTTTGGAAGAATTAAACGGTTACAAAGTTTTTGCAACTGATTTTCAAAAGGAATTTCCGAGAATCGAGATTAATTCGGCTGAAAATAAATTTATGGGATATGGCGGTTGCAATTCAATAACCGGACAAATCTTTTTCGAAAAAGATCTTTTGCGTTTTACCAAAGTGATTTCAACTTTAATGGCTTGTCCGCAAGGAAATAAAGAAGGAGAATTTACTAAAGCCTTGCAGAGTACGAATACTTATTCGATTGGGAATAATCAATTGATCTTGTCAAATCCTTCGGGGAAATTGGCTGTTTTTAAGAAAGTCGATTGATTTTTTATTTCTCCCGCAGATTTTACAGATTAAGCAGAATAAATCTATTTAATCTGTAAAATCTGTGGCAGTAAAAATATCTGCTCAATCTGCAAAATCTGCGAGAGCTTACATTTTTATAAATCGAAATTATTCAAACAATTCCTTAGGTTCTTCATCTTCTTGTTCTTCTTCAATAAAATCCAGTTCTAAAGCTTTCACGCTCTGAACCGCATTTCCGGCAATACCGCGAATAGAACCGTACATGCCTAATGTATTATGAACCACTTTTTCGATCTGTTTTTCGCGCTGTTTCCAGATTCTTTGCATCGCTCTTTTTTCTGATTCCAGATCGTTTTGCATTTGTGTGAAACCTTCTACAATACCTTCAATCTGCAGACGGAATTCGTTGCTGGTCAAGAAATCATACAACATCGACATTTTATCACCTTTGTTTTCCTGCGCTTGAACGGCTTGATTGATTTGAATTAAAGACTGACGCAAAACCGCACTTAAACCTTTAAATTCTTCATACGTACAAATCCAAATTCCGTCACGCATGCCCATTCTTTCCATTCCAGAAGGCATTACTTCAGTTACTAAAACTCCAATATTGGCTCTTTTGGTTCTAATATCGTTTTTGAATTTTTCAATCCAAGAAGGCTGAAATGCTTTTGTTCTCTTGCTTTCGTAATAAATAGAACCGCAGTTTTGATGCTCGCGTGTATTTACAATTTGAAGACAGTCGGCACCATTGGCACCTTTTTTAACTTCATCAATACTGTCGAGAGGGAAATTATTGGCCAGCCATTCTTCAATCGCTAATTCCATTACTTCACCTTGCAACTGCATAGAACCTTGTTCCTGCTTGCGTTTCATTTCTTCGGTCAGCTTTTTTTGTTCCTCAAGCTGTTTTTGAAGTTCTTTGAATTTCAGCTCGTTTTTATCGTCTTCCTGTTTTCTGATTTTTTCACGTTCCAAAGCCAATTGCGCGTTCAATTGTTTTTCGGCTTCGGCCTGAATTGCTTCTTTCATTTCCAGTTTTTCGCGCTGTAATTTGGCGATTTCACCTTCCATTTTATTTAATTCCCTGATTTTTTCTGATTTTTCAGAGAGTTCTTTTTCCATTAAAAGCAAACGATCTTTATTTTCTTCTTCGAGTTTGGCTTTCAGCTTTTCAGAAATTTCTTTTTCAGCTGTTTTTTTCTCGCGTTCCAAACGTTCTGCAAAAAGTTCGTTTTCCTGTTTTTTCTTCGCTTCAAATTCGGCTTTAGCTTTTTCCAATTGTTCGTTTTTAAGCTCTAATTCACGGTTTTGAATATTGGCTTTTTGCTGGAATTCTTTACGAATGCTATCTTCCAATTGATGTTTTAAGACATCATTTACGTCGATAGGTGTTCCGCAGTTTGGACACTGAATTGAAGATTGCTCGGCCATTTTTATTGAAATTTTTATTGTAGAATTATAATTTGCTAAGGTATTTAAAACTTCTGTTTTTCTTATGCGGATTTCTGTACTAAATTGTAACGAATTTTTGTTATGGCCGCAAAGGCGCTAGGACGCTAAGTTTTTTTGCCACTCCCGATAGCTATCAGGATAAAAGGATTAAAAGGATTTTCTCTCATTTTTTGTCATCCTGACGAAGGAAGGATCACACACGTAACTCGACAAAGATTGGCGATTCTGTTTGCGGAATTTCTTGTGTGATCCTTTCTTCGTCAGGATGACAAACTGTACGCTTATTTCTACTTAAAAAAAAAACTTTGTGTCCTAGCGTCTTTGTGGCAATAAAAAGGCAACAGCAGATTGTGTAATCTCAGAATCATCTTCTTTTGAAATTATAATAGAAACATTTGTAAAAAGATTTACTTTCTTCAATTCAATAAAACCAATTTCAGGATCTTGATTGTTTTTAGCAATATTTGAAGGCACAATCGAAATTCCCAATCCGTTTTTGACTAATTGCACGATGGAATTGATGTTGTTGGCTTCGTGAATAATCTTCGGCGTAAAGCCATAAAAAGCGCAAAGTTCCAGTAAAACTTCATGATAATGCGGTGCGTAATCTTTATTGAAGAAAACAAAAGTTTCGTCTTTCAGTTTTACAATCTCATTTTCTGATTTTATCTGAACGGATTTTTTATTGTAAACTAATGAAAATCCATCTTTAAACCATAAATGTGATTTTATTTTTGGAGAATGAATTGGCGATCGTATAATTCCCATTTCGATTTTTCCTTGTTCTAAAGCATCAATTTGTTTGGTTGTTGAAATTTCAAAAAGCTTGAAATTGACATACGGAAACTTCGCTTTCAGGTATTTGATTAAATCTGAAATAACTGCTGAATAAATAGAACTGATATAAGCGATTCTGAACTCTCCAGAAACGTTTTCTGCTATTTTTTTTGTTTTAGTAGAAATGTGTTCCAAATTCTGGAAAAGAGCTTTAACTTCTTTTTCAAAATATTTTCCAGCTTCGGTCAATTCTACCTTTTTATTGTTCCGAATGAAAAGTTTTGCCTGCAGTTCTTCTTCTAGTTCACCTATTTGTCGGCTTAACGGTGGTTGCGAAATAAAAAGTTTTTCTGAGGCTTTGGTAAAGTTCAGTTCTTCGGCTACAGCCAAAAAATATTTTAAGTGACGTAATTCCATGATACTTTAAAAGTATTGTTGATTGATAAAAATAGTATTTTTAAAGTATTTATGGAAAGAATAGTTTTGAAAAAGCAAAAAAATAAGTCTCTCGCAGATTTAGCAGATAGGGCAGATTGTTAATTAATTTTATTAAAATCATTTCTAATCACAAATATTCCGATCATACAATAGCAAAAATATCCCCTAAATCTGCTGAATCTGCGAGAGTTAAAAAAAAAAAACAAAAGACATGAAAAAATCAACTATTGCCGAAATCAAAGAACGATTTGACCATGATGTCGAACGATTTTCAAATTTAGAAACGGGACAAGTCGCCACAATCGACGCGACTATTTCTTTGGAATTAATAACTGAAGCTTCAAAACGCATTGTTCCGAATGCTACAAATGTTTTGGATGTTGGCTGTGGAGCTGGAAATTATACTTTAAAAATGTTATCTAAAGTGCCAAATTTGAATTGTACGTTAGTCGATTTGAGTTTGCCAATGTTAGATCGTGCTTTTGAAAGAGTTTCGGCAGAAACGAACGGAAAAGTTGAAATCAAACAAGGCGATATCCGCGAAATTGTTTTAGAAGAAAATAGTTTTGATATTATTTTGGCTGGAGCAGTTTTGCATCATTTAAGGGATGATGAAGATTGGGAAACGACTTTTACTAAATTATTCAAATTATTAAAACCAGGAGGTTGTTTGATGATTTCGGATTTAATAACTCAAGACACAGAATTATTGAACGAATATACGTGGCAACGCTATGGCGAATATTTAGAAGGAATAGGAGGGGCAGAATATCGCCAGAAAGTTTTGGATTATATCGAAAAAGAAGATTCGCCTAGATCGATGAATTACCAATTGGATTTGATGAAAAAAGTAGGTTTTTCAAAAGTCGAAATTTTGCATAAAAATATGTGTTTCGGAGCTTTTGGAGGAATTAAATAAGTTTTGTTCGCCACGAATTCACGAATTGATCTAAAATCTTTGCGCATAGATTTTAAAAAATAAATTCGTGAATTCGTGGCTATAAGGACTTATAAAATCTGCGCGGTTTTGTAAACCTGAATTGGGCTCGAAACCAGATTTTCAGTTTTTTTTATGAATTCTTGCAAATAAGATTGATTGTTATGCAAGTCTAATCCTGGCTGATCTTTCCATTCTTCCCAAAGAATAAAAACATTTTCGGAAGTGTGTAAATCGTAACGAATACATGCCGCTTCTTTTCTAGTTTCGGTTACTAGATGTGTCAGCAGGTTTTTAACTTCAATTAAATGCTCTGGTTTACTTTTTAAAATTGCGGTAATCGAAATCATAATTATAAGTTTTTAAAAGTTTGCTCTAAATGTTTCGTATAATTCTCTTTAAAGATAACGATATTTTCTGGTGTAGCACCTTTTTCAACATCATGAAAATGAAATCCGTTTAGGCGTTCCATTCCAGTGAATTTGTTCATTTTATGGAAGCCAAACATTACGCCGTCATCAACAGAAGTTTCTTCGAAGAATTCACCTGGAAGTGTAAAAGCTGTTGCAGGTGCATTCCAGCTTGTCGTCAGCATGTATTTGCGTCCGTGTAGAAGTCCGCCAGTTCCGTAATTGATGTCTGGATTTACGCGGCTTCTTCCGTCGCTTTTGTAGATTCCGTTGTTGTGTCCTTGTGTGAAAACATCGTCGATGTATTTTTTGAAAAGGTTTGGCAATTGAAACCACCAAACTGGTGTGTGGTAGATAATTAAATCTGCCCAAACGAATTTTTCTACTTCTTCTTGTAAATCGATTTGATCTTCGATGTGTGTTGTTTTTATTTCGTAATCGTTGTTTTTTGAAAGAAATTCGATTGTCCAATCTTGAACAGTTTTATTGAATTTTCCTCCTGAATGAGCAAATTTCTGCCCGCCGTTAATTATAAATATCTTTTTCATTTTAATTGTTGTTTCTTATGAAAATGGACGCGTGAGGGATAGGAGCGATATCCTTTTTCTTTTTTCTTTAAAAAGAAAAAGATTTAGCGGATAGCCCGGTTCGCCGCGGCGAAACACGCCCAAATTATTTTAATTGTTGAGATTTTTTTTAACACATAGAAACATAGATTTTTCTTTCTGAAAAAGGGAATGGAAAGAACTAGTTTCTAACACATAGCTCTATGTTTGTTGATGCAAGTGAAACGCCTTTGTAGACAAAGTAAGACTATGTTTCTACGTGTTAAAAAAAGAGAATTATTTTATTTTAGCAATCGCCTGATTGATGAATTCTAATTCTGAAGCAGATAAGTCAAAATCCATTGTTTTGGCGTTTGAAATAGCTTGTTCTGCGTTTCTTGCTCCAGCTAAAACAATTGAAATTCCTTTTTGTAAAGTTGTCCAGCGTAAAACCAATTGTGATAAGCTTGCTTCTTTTGCGTGTGCTAAAGAAGTTAATTCTTCAACCAAAGTTTTTACTTTTTGAAGATCAAATTGATTGAAATATCCGTTTCTGTGGTCGTTTTCTTTTAATTTGCTGTCAGTGAAATATTTTCCAGTCAATAAACCTCTTTCCATAGGACTGTAAGCAATGATTCCGATATTTTCTGCAACTGTGAAAGGAATTAGTTCTTCTTCAATTTTACGATTTAGCATGCTGTATGCCACTTGATTTGAAGCCACTTGAATTGTTTTTTGTGCTTCCTGAATTTGTGCCACATTGTAATTACTTACTCCGAAAGCTCTGATTTTTCCTTGCTGAATTAAGCTTTCAGCAGCTTCCATTGTTTCAGATATTGGTGTTGTGGAGTCTGGCCAGTGAATTTGCAGTAAATCAATATAATCAGTTTGAAGACGTTTTAAACTTTCTTCAACTTCTTTGATTACGTTAGCTTTTGATGAATATTTGTAAACGGGAACTTTTTTGCCATTGTCGTCAGCGTCGAAAAAGTAATCCCCTTTTCCGTTATTGCTTCCGTCCCAAACCAAACCGAATTTAGTAAGCAATTGAATTTTAGAACGATCGTAAAGTTTTATAGCTTCTCCGATCATTTCTTCGCTTAAACCAAATCCGTAAAAAGGAGCTGTGTCAATTGTAGTAACGCCGTGATCGATAGAAGCCTGAACAGATGCTATTGAGTCTTTCTTTTCTGTTCCGCCCCACATGGTTCCGCCAATGGCAAATGCACCGTATGTAATAGCTGATAATTCAAGTTCTGAGTTGCCTAATTTTCTATATTCCATGATTGTAATTTTATTTTGATTAATTTGACGAGGCAAAATTATACTGTTTTTATGATTCTTATTTGGTATATATTTGTCTTTTTTAGGTATATTTGCATCTTCAAATAAATGGAATTATGAAAAAAGAAAACTTATACGAACCTTTTACGGTTTCTTTTGAGACGCTAACTGAATATCCAGATGTTGGAGATCGTCATAATTTTTTTGAATTAGTATATATTCTTCAAGGTACAGGAAGACAGTGTATTAATAAGAATATTTTTGAATATGATCCAGGACATTTGTTCTTATTAACGCCAGAGGATTGTCATAATTTTACCATTGAAACCGAAACGAAATTTTTCTTTTTGAGGTTTAATGATATTTATTTAAAGAATTCGAGTCTGCAGAATGAAAATATTCAGCGATTGGAGTACATTCTTCAAAATGCCAATCATCAGCCGGGTTGTATTCTAAAAAATGATCCTGACAAATGTTTGGTAAAAGTAATGATCGAAGCCATTTGCCGCGAACATCAAGATAAGGATGTTTACAATCAGGAATTGATTCAGCAATTAGTAAATACACTAATTATTATAGTGGCAAGAAATATTGCAAAATATCTTCCTGAACAGGTTAATATTGGAACTGAAGCGAAAGCGATGGATATTCTGCAATACATTCAGAACAATATCTATTATCCTGAAAAAATTAAAGCAGAATCAATTAGCGATTATTTCGGAATTTCGAATACGTATTTAGGTCGTTATTTTAAGAAGCATGCTAGTGAAACGATGCAGCAGTATATCAGTAATTATAAAACAAAACTGATTGAACACCGTTTGCAATTCAGCGATAAGCGTATTAATGAAATTGCGTACGAGTTTGGTTTTACGGATGAAAGCCACTTTAATAAGTTTTTCAGAAAACAAAAAGGCTATAGTCCGTCTGAATTTAGAAAGTCGATTCGATTAAGTGCTTAAGTCTTTTTTGCCACGAATTCACGAATTCACGCTAATTTTTTAGGCTTTTTTTATTTCGCAGAAAGTACTAAAAATAAAAAATCCGTGTAAATCCGCGTTTTCGCAAAGCGAATCTGTTTTATCCGCGTACTTTAATTAGATAATTTTTTTGATAACACGAAGTTTATGAGTGTGTTTGTTTAATTCTGGATTGTAAATTCCGGTATGGTCTAAACGGTCAATGCGTACTTTTCCACTTGCGTGAATAATGTAGTTGTTTTCCATTATGATGCCGACATGGGTAATATTTCCTTCATCATTATCAAAAAAGGCCAAATCGCCTGGTTCGCATTCTTCAATAAAACTCAAAGGATCTCCTTCTAGTGCTTGCTGAGAAGCGTCTCTATGAATTTTGTAGCCATTTAGTTTGTAAACCATTTGGGTAAAACCAGAACAATCAATTCCAAAAGGAGTTTTTCCGCCCCACAAATACGGAGCATTCAAATACATAAAAGCGGTTTTGATTAATGCGCTTTTAGGTTTTGTACCGCTGGTTTTAGTTCCTTCAAAATCAAAGTTTGAAGTATTGATTTCGCTGTTGTTTAAAAAAGATAAGGAAGCTCCAAGCGGAATAGGAAGCAATAGGTTGTTTGGCGCTGTGATGTAATCAATTAAATCTGCATTTAAAATAATTGACTCTTTACTCAAGAGATCAAATTGCTCTTTGGTGATTTCTTGATATTGTTTAGAATCGACCCAGCCTTCGTAGTCGTCAAACTGAATTCTTATTCGAGCCCATTGATTGTGGCGTTCTAAAATTTCGATGTGTTCGCCAAACAAAAGCTGTGTCACGATTTCACTTCTGTCACTAGCTTCAGCTCGAACGGGTACTATGGCAAGATTGCAAATTCCAAACATGTAAGGAAAATTATAAAGTTAAAAATCAGGAGTTACGTTTATAACTCCTGATTTTTTTAGATATTGTTTTAAGCTCTTTCGATAACAATTGCTGATGCGCCACCACCACCGTTGCAAATTGCAGCAGCTCCAGTTTTTGCATTATTTTGTTCTAAAACATTTAGTAAAGTTACAATAATACGTGCTCCAGAAGCTCCCAGAGGATGTCCTAAAGAAACAGCGCCACCGTTTACGTTTACTTTATCGTTATCAAGGTTTAATATTTTTGCATTGGCTAATCCAACAACAGAGAAAGCTTCGTTAAATTCGAAGAAATCAACATCTGAAATTGAGATTCCTGCTTTGTCCAAGGCTTTTGGTAACGCTTTTGCTGGACTTGTTGTAAACCATTTTGGTTCTTGAGCCGCATCTGCATAACCTTTTATGTATGCTAATGGTTTTAAACCTAATGCATTTGCTTTTTCTTCAGACATTAAAACCAAAGCAGCAGCTCCGTCATTAATTGTAGAAGCATTTGCTGCAGTTACAGTTCCGTCTTTTGTAAAAACAGGTGCTAAAGATGGAATTTTATCTAATTTCACATTAGTATATTCTTCGTCTTTAGAGAATATAATAGGTTCGCCGCGTCTTTGAGGCACTTCAACAGGAACGACTTCATTATCAAATTTTCCAGCATCCCAAGCTTTTGCACTTCTTTCGTATGATTGGATAGCGAAAGCGTCTTGTTCTTCACGGCTGATTTTGTATTCAGAGGCACACAAATCAGCGCAAACTCCCATTGCGTTGTTGTCGTAAGCATCTGTCAAACCATCTTTCTGCATTCCGTCCAGCATAGTTGCTGGGCCAAATTTGTTTCCAGCACGCATTTGCACATAGTGCGGGATTAAGCTCATGCTTTCCATTCCGCCCGCTACTACAATTTCAGCGTCACCGCATGCGATTGCTTGAGCGGCAAACATTACGGCTTTCATTCCAGAAGCACATACTTTGTTTACTGTTGTCGCAGCGACTTCTTCAGACAGACCAGCAAAAAGTGCTGCTTGACGTGCCGGAGCTTGTCCAACACCTGCCTGAATTACATTCCCCATGAAAACTTCATCGACTAATTTTGGGTCAAGGTTAATTTTTGAAAGGGCTCCTTTTATAGCAGCAGCGCCTAATTTTGGTGCAGGTACAGTAGATAACCCGCCCATGAAACTTCCGATAGGTGTTCTAACGGCAGAAACGATAACAACTCTTTTGTTCATTTTCTGTTTAATAATAGTTAGTAAGCAAATTTACTCTTTATTTGAATAAATTCAAACTTTGTATTGAATAGTGAATTTTAAATTTAAGGTGAAATTTTTGTTAATTCTATTTGTTTGATTGTGAAGCGGTTTTGAAAAAAGATGAAAAAAAACTAAAAAAACTCAAAAAAAAGCTTGTGAGAAAAGGAATGTTGTTATACATTTGCACTCGCAAAACGGAAGCAATTCCTTGAGCAAGGAGAGGTGCCAGAGCGGTAATGGAGCAGATTGCTAATCTGTCGACGGGTAACCGTCGCCAGGGTTCGAGTCCCTGTCTCTCCGCTTAAATTTTGCCTCGGGGTGTAGCGTAGCCCGGTTATCGCGCCTGCTTTGGGAGCAGGAGGCCGCAGGTTCGAATCCTGCCACCCCGACTACAATTGAAATAATGGACGCATAGCTCAGCTGGATAGAGCACCTGCCTTCTAAGCAGGCGGTCGAAGGTTCGAATCCTTCTGCGTTCACAATAAGCCACTCAAATCGAGTGGCTTTTTGTTTTATAACATTTTTACCGAGTACGCAATAAATTACCGTATTATAAAAAATAAGGACAATCTATTGTATAAATAAAGAGCCACTTAATTAAGCGGCTCTTTATACTAGTTCTTCTGACTCATCTTAAAATAAGTCGATTTTGTACCAACTCATTTTAGGGACAACTCATTTTTATTGGCATCCTGTTAAATATAGTGTGGGTAGTTTTCTTTTTTAAGTTGATATAGTGGTTGTTTGCTATAATTATTTTTGTTAGCAGCATCGAATATTTTGTCTTAGATTTTCCCAATAAAGTCTAGTTTTTGAAAAGCATAAAAAAATATGAACGATTGCAATGATGGTCGCCCCTGGTAAAAGATTACCTATAACTGTATGGAATAATTTAGAATTTTGATATTCAGCGATGCTGGGTATAATGATAATGCCATCATTTCCATATTTTAACTTCAGCGATAAAAATACTGCTATTGAGGCAAAATGAAATCCGTTGACAAACAGATGAAGAATGTATTCCCAGCGAGGAAGTCCTCCCATGAATTTCCTACTGTCTTTTTCAATGTATGCATCAATGCCAAGGACTAAAAGATCTAGAATTACTGCCACTATACCAATAATAAAGCTAATTTGACAGTTTTGTTGCAGAAACAAGAAATATAAAATTGCTGGAAAGAAAATTGCTCTCAATGTATGTGTGAAGTGTTCTGTTCTGCTTTCGGTATGATTGTGAAGTCTGTATTTGAAAATATGAAGATAGAGTCCATCATATACTGCAAGTATAGAAAAAAGAATGATTAAAACTGTGTTAATGATAATTGCTGTTTCCATTTATTTTGAATTTAATAGAAAGCAAAATAATATGATTATCATTTCGTTTAAAAGGGCAAATGTCCTCAAATTCCTTGGGCAATTTTTTTTCTGATTCTGCTGAGAGTTCTACGTGTTATCCCAAGATAACTTGCAATGTCATTTACAGAAGCCTTATTTATGACGGTGGGTTGCTCTTTGAGTAAACGTAAATATTTTTCTTTTGCGGTTTCGTTACACAGAACGCTTGCGTACTGCTCCATTACCAAATATTGTCTTTCGGCAATTGTCCTTCCAATATTCTGCCAGAGAGGACTCTGGAGGTAGAGATTCTGAAGATGATCGTAGCTGATTGTTATGAGCTCCGTATCTTCGACAGCTTGAATAGAGAGTTCTGATGGCTCCTGTGAGATAAAGCTTTTGTATGAAGTTGTTAAATTATTTTCCGTGCAGAAGCAGTAAGTTACCTCTTCAGATTTGTCATTTATGTAATACGTTCGAAGTAATCCTTTCTTTATAAAACCGACCTTTTTTGAGATTTTGCCAATCTCGGAAAAATAATCGTTTTTGGTTAAAGTTATTGCCTTGAAATAGGATTTGTAGTTTTCGAATTCCTGATCAGTGATGGGGACGATGCTCTTTAAAAATAATCTAAAACTTTCCATAAATGAATTTTTATTTGAATCACAGCTTAAAATTGTTTATTTCTTGATGACTTGCAAAAATAGCAATTATGTGTAATATTGAGTTTATCTTTTGCCGGCTGCCCAGAAAATAGAATTTCGAAGTAGGGTGGTATATGCTTCGTTTTGGAATAATTCTGGCGCGTGTCCCATAAAAATATAAACGTTTCGTGAAGGAAACTTATCGTTTGTCCAGACTACGGGATGATCTCCCATTTTTATTTTTGAATCTGGCTGGTAAGTCGATTCGTCAACTGAAGCTAAAACATGAACATTCGGTCTCGGACTTTTATCATAGGTATACCATTCTTCTTTTTGAATAATGAAATCAGAAGGAATTCCTTTAGTTACAGGATGAGATTTATCTTCTACATTTACTTTTCCGCTTGCAAAATCGGGTATGTAATTCACAAATCTGATTCCGCCCATAAAATCAGAAAACCATTTCCAAATAGGATACCCGTCAAACTCTCCAAGCAAAGTAGCATGATGCAAGCCCACCCATCCGCCTTTTCCGCTGTTCATATATTTTTGAAATGCCTGCATTGATTCTTCGCTCCACGTATAAGGTGGATAGTCTAATTGTATAAAAACTTGATATTGTTTTAAAAGATTTTCATTGATTGTTTTGGTGTTTTCGATATAGTCAATGGTAAAACTGCTGTCGATGGCGAGTTTGTTTAGCCAAGGTTTTGCGGCTTTGGTAAATGGAAGATGATGTCCGCCATTTTCATATAAAACTAAAGCTTTAAAACGTGATTTTTTTTGTTTTTGAGCCAGACAATCTTGCTGAAAGAAACAACTTAAAATAAGTAAAATGAATGCTATTGAGTTTTTCATGGAAATAATTTAGTAAATCGAATTAATTTACGGTTCAACAATTGCAGTTATTGCCTGTAAAAACCATGCTGAATGCGGAATCCATTGTTCGGTCCAGCGCCATTCATTGCCTTTGTCTTCCATTTTGAAATCGATTCCAGAACCGTCTCCATTTCCATCTTTCCCCGTAATACCGTTAGAAATACCGCCTTTTTCAGATCCGTGACCGTAATTAGAGTGCATATAAGGAACATTGTTCTCGCCAAATTTGTACAAAAAACACATAGAATACGGATTGCAACCTAAAATCCATGATAGTTGCTGTGACGCATATAAATCTAGCGATTTTTTTGTGGTGTTGTTTTTTTGTAGTGAAATGCTTTTTCCGCCTTCTATCGCTGCTGTAGCCAATGAAGCCAATCTTGCATTTTCGCCTTGCCACCACCAGCCAGTTTCATTATCATGCGGAATAAAAAATCCGTCTTGAATTTTATCATTATATAAAAAACTTTGCCTAGCGTAACCAAATGGATTAGTGACATTGTTGCTAACGGCTAAATTGTATTCCAAAGCTTTTTTGATAACATTTTCTGCCGCAATTCTTTCTTTACTGTCAGATTCTTTTTTCAGATATCTGGTTAGTGCCACAATAGGTAAACCAGCATCGGCTGCATGCCAAAACGGACGATTTGCATCATTACTTCTAAACCAACCTTTGTCTGTCATTCGGTTTTCAAGTTTATGAGCCCATTTTCTGGCTTCGTCTTTATAAAAATTTTCATTCGTGGCTATCCATAATTCTGTGGTTGCCATCAAAGCACAATAATCATCTATGATGTTTTCTTTTCCGTCATCATCATATTTCGTATTATTAATTAAAAGGTGTGCATAAGCTCTTTTCGCTCCGTCTAGATATTGTTTTGAAGTGAAATCACCGTTTTTATTCCATTTTGAAATTCTGGCAAGTGACGCGATTGCCATTCCAGCGCCTTCGCGAAAAGCAGATTGATATTCGTCAGTAGTAACGCTATTGGCTTTTAATCCAACAATTCTTCTTGCTGCAGGGTTTTTGTCAAAATAGCTAAATACTATCATATAAAAATAATCTTCATCAGAAAGACAGCGCATCATATAATCGGCTCCCCAAATGGCTTCGTTATCGAGAGAATCTTTTATTTTCCAATGTACGAGCTTTTTTGAAATGCTTTCGGATGTGTTTATAAGTGACCAAGTTACCAAAGGGGTCTGTTGCGGAGATACAAAATTAGCGTAGGCTAAATGCGAAAAATACTTGCTCACATCTCCAGATGCATCGCACCATCCGCCGTGAACATCTACTTTTTTTGTGCTTCCAAACAATAACATGTTTTTGTCAGCTTCCAGTTCTTCGGGAGTGTTGGCTCTTTGTTTGTTATAATAGTGTACAATAGAAGAAATGGTTCGTTTTGCTAATATGTCTTCTTCAATTGAAAAGCGGGCTGAAGTATAAATTTGATCTGTAATTTTAAATGATACTTTGTAGTTCCCTGGTTTTTGAAGAGAAGAAAAATCGGCTTTGTAATAAAAGTTACCCAGTTTCCAGTCGTCGACACTTTCTGCCTTTCCAATTTTAGACGTGAAAACTGTTTTTCCAGAATCAGCATCTATAATGTCAAAAGTTGAATTCAAAAGATTGCTTTGATGTTCAATAATAGCAATTTTTGGACTTTTTGGATCAAAGCCAACTTGATTTACATGGATGATAGTTTTGCTATAAGCTGAAATAGAAAAGAGCAAAACTATTAAGATGCATCTTAGTTGTTTTCTAAATTTTAGCATGGTTTTTTATTTTTTTTCGCTTGTAGAAAGAGCAAATTACAAAAAAGGGCCATTTTTTCTTAGACGAATAGTTTAAGGCTTAAAATAGAAAATTTGCTATACAAACAAGTTTTATAAGGGTTTATGCTGTATTTGGAAAACCTATGATGTGTATTTGATGTGATTTTTATGAAATGATTAGGACTTTTTTAATTCATTATCCTTTTCACATTTTCCATTTGATTAAAGCATCTAGAATGAATTTCAAGACCTTCTATATACTGTTCGAGGCTCATTCCGTATAAATTTGGAATGTTTTCTAAATTGTTTTCGTTTGAGGACGAGATCTTAAATTGGTTTTGAAAAGATTCGGAAAGGTTATTTTCTTTTTGGTTGTTATGATGAGTTGTCATAAATGGCTTTGGTTGAAATGGTTGTAGTATGTTTTTAAGATTGCGAGGTTAAAAGTTTTATTTTTTCTATTGCAAGTTTATTCTCGTTTGCAACTTCTACTAATGCAAGCAAAATGTCGTTTCTGAGTATGGTTTTATTTCTGACGTTTCGAATTAATGATTTACTTGGAGCAGGCTGCCCTTTTTTTACGATACAAGCAATTGTAAGATCCACATACGTAACGGGTAAATGCTTATCTATAAATTCATAAGCTTTTTTATTGTGAGAATTATCTTCTTTAAAATTGCTATTATTGATTAATTTTGACATATATTTGCTAATAATTATTTGTATGTATTTTATTACGTGTAAATGTAAGAATAATATTATATTATTTATTCTTTTTTATGTTAAAAAATATATTATAGCTATATTTTGTTTGAATTTTAATAATGATGTATCACGAGAAACTAAGTAAATTCTTTAAGGATAAAGGATTAAAGCAAAAGGAAGTAGGGGCAATTTTAGGATTTAGCCCTGCAATGATTGGAAGATATTTGCACGGAACAGCTAGTATAGGTTCTGAGTTTATTATTAGCTTAAGTAAAAATTTTCCAGATGTGGATTTGAATGATCTTTTTGCCGATGAGCAAAATAAGGTTAATGAAGTTGGGCCAGTGTACGAGAAGCAGAATATCTTGAATGACTTACAAGAAATTGAAGGTCGTATTCATAATATTCGCCTTCGTCTGGCAGACAAAAAGTTTGAGGAATGATAGAATGTTTTCCAAAAAGTATCTAACAATTTAAAATGTCACAGTATTAATTAAACCGCTCTTTTTGAGTGGTTTTTTTGTTTAAAATACCCCTTTTTTATTTAAATCTACGCTTACAGTTTAAGTTTTTTTTTACTAAATTTGATTAACAATTTCTAGCAGTAACCAATATGGAAAAATTAAAACGACCGGTTTATGTTAAACCAGGAGCAGATGATTTTTTTAAAAAGATGCGTTTAGAAGTGAATGAAACGGTCTTAAAAAACTCGTCTTTGTATGTATTAAACGTTGTGAAGTCTTTAGGGCTTCTGGCAGTATTTTTTTTGTTCTACGCCTGTATTTTAATTTTCGGAAACCAGACACCTTTTTTATTTCTTTTTTACATTTTGTCTGGAATTACAATGATCGTTTTGTTTATAAATGCTTTTCATGATGCTGCACATGGAGCTTTGTTTAAAAAGCCAAAGCATAATGAATGGTTTTTATATGTATTAGAACTCTTCGGGAGTAATCACTGGCTTTGGATGCGACGCCATATAAGTCTGCATCATGCGTATCCAAACGTACCAGATTGGGACGTAGATATCAAACAGAGCGATATTATTAGAATATTTCCAAATAGTCCGCTGTTTAATTATCATAAGTATCAGCACATTTACATGTGGTTTATTTATCCTTTTTACAGCCTCAATTGGCTTTATATTAGAGACTTTAAAGATTTCTTTGGAACTAAGGATAATTATGTAAAGAAAGTAGTAGATAAAATTCCGAGGCAAGAAGTGTATAGACTGTTTGCCGCTAAGATCATCAATCTTGTTTATTTGCTTTTTATCCCGATGATGTTGTTAAGCCAGCCTTGGTATATGGTGCTTTTTGCGTGGCTGTCAATGCATTTATGTGGTAGTGCGCTTGGCGTAGTGGCATTGGTTTCAACTCACGTTGACGAAGATGCTCATTTTCCGCATGCGGATGAAGACGGAAATCTTTCCGATACTTGGGTAATGCACCAAATGATTGTGACTAAAGATTTTAGTACAGAAAGCAAATTGGCTAATTTTCTTTATGGCGGGTTTACACACCATGTAGCGCATCATCTTTTTCCTGCAGTTGGACATACCTATTATCCTTATATTACGCCAATTATAAGACGTTATGCAGAGGAATACGGTCTGCCTTACACATCATATCCATTTTATCATGCTGTTCGATCTCATTTTAGAATGCTCAAAAACAAAGGTGTAAAAGAGAATATTTTAGTTACGGGAGAAATATAGTTTTCAAAATATTTAATAAAAAAAAAGCGGTTTTTAAGCCGCTTTTTTTATGATCGTAATTATTTTTTAAGTTCTGTATTCTCTTTTTTGATATTTAGATCTTTCAAGAAGTTACCATTTATTTCAATCTCAAAATTATCTTCTTTAAAAATGGTCAGTTTTGATTCTGAAAATTTATAGACGTTGATTTTATTGTTTTTAACGTCAATGTATAAATCATAAGAATAGGTGCCACAATCGTGCTGCTTACAACCCCAAGCATGGAGTATATTATCTTGTTTTTCAAAAGGGGTCTCGGTATTCCAGTTTTTTACCATTTGATCGTAATCAGATCCTAACAATTTTTTTAATCTCGGAGCCAAACTGCTTTTAGTTAAAAACTGTGTTCCAACGACACTTTTATCTACTAAATTATATAAAGTATCGTTCGGATTTATAGTAGTGCTGTCTGTCTTTAAGGTCTCAGTTTTTAGAGACGTGGAATCTGTTCTAGGAACTTCTTTTGCAATGTCTTTTTTGCATGAAAACAAGATTAAACTGCTAGCAATAACTATTGAAATGTATTTGGTTCTATAATTCATAATATAACTGATTTTAGAATGAATATTTTAGTTGCAAAGTTGTAATGGTCTAATTTTCATAAAGATATTAAAAATAATGTTTGTTTTGAAGTAATGTATGACGGGTTTTGAATTGAAAAAAATAAACTTAAAAATTTAAGATATTATCATAAGAACCAATTTTTAAGATTTTTTGTTTAACTTCAATTTTTAAAATTGTCTTACAATGAATCATACTTTCAAAATTTTAGTCTTTTTTCTTTTAGGAATAGGTTTTTTACAAGCTCAGAATGAAGTTTACACTTCTCCTGCAGAAGTTAAGATTTCTGATACTTCGTTTGTAAATCTAAGAGATTATAGCAATGATTTTGTTTATGATATGAAATATGCCACAGATGATAATTTCTTAAAAACTAAAGTTTATGATTGCGCTGAATGCATGCTTCGTTTAAAAACTGTAAAAGCCTTAATTGCGGCCAATAAGGATTTTTTGAAGAAAGGCTACAGAATCAAATTATATGATTGTTATAGGCCTTTAGATATTCAGAAAAAAATGTGGGAGATTGTATCGGATCCTATTTATGTGGCAGATCCAAAAAAAGGCTCCATTCATAACAGAGGAGGAGCCGTAGACATTTCTTTAGTAGATATAACAGGAAAAGAAGTCGATATGGGAACTTCTTTTGATTTTTTTGGAATTATGGCGAGTCATAATTTTAAACAGCTTTCAAAAGAAATTCTTTCTAATAGAGCTTATTTAAAAAAGACCATGATTAAAAATGGTTTCAACTCTTTTGATTCTGAGTGGTGGCATTATAATTTAAAAACAGGTTTAAAAGATAAAGTATCCAATCAGAAATGGAAATGCGATTAAAAATTACTCGACGCACCTGATATTGTCCATAAAATAAGTATTCGGATTAGTCACTTTTCCAGTTAGTTCCGAAGTAAGTTCTCGTTTTACGATATAATCTTCGGTATTCGTAAGATATTTAATTCGCATTATTGAAATTGGAGATTTTTTTAACTCTTCATAATTGTCTTTCATAAACATAAAAATCCCAGTATTGATTCGGTTGTCAAAACCTTTGTCATCACGAACAAGTGTGCCACAGTTTTCTTGATTAATGTGCATTAGAGTTACAATTTTTCCGTTTTCTAATTGCAAGAATATTTTCGAGTTTTTATCAAAACAATTTGCCTTAATAAAATCTTTGCTTTTTTGGATAGATTGAAGGTTTAATGTAGGCAAACCATCAGTTTGTGCTAAAGAGAAGAAAATATAATTAAAGCTTCCGCCAAAATATTTTTCACTCATTAAATATTCATTTGTTACTTTATAAGATCCGATAGAATCATTTACATTGACACTATATTCACATGGTTTTTGGGCAAATGCGGTAAAGGTTAATAAGAAAAGAGTTAGTGTAATTAATTGTTTCATTGTGTTAGATTATTTTGGTGCAAATTAAAACTATTTTGTTATCTTTTACATCTGTCGTAAAAAAACAATACAAATTACCTCCATTTTTTATTTTCCATTTTTTTCTAATGTTTTCTACAGTCTCAGGAAAATTACGAGTAGTGATATTTGCTTGTTTATTGGCTAGTTCATTTTTCATTTCGTTTTTGTTGTACGAAATGACTTTTTGAACCTCAAATTTTCTTCCTGGAAAATCAATTAAATGGTCTGAAGTATATAAATGCGAATGTTTATGCAGTTTATTAATCTGAAAAGCTGAGCTAACTTCATCAAAACCGCCAGATTTCATGATAGCGGCATTGGGCTCGTAGAGATATTGCTGAGGCAAACCATAAGAATGCGATATTGTTTCGCTTCCTAAAACAAATTCAAAAGTTTCTATTCTTTCTTTTAAGATATTGGACGTTTTTAAAGTTATTTCGCCTGTATATCCTTTGTGAATTTCAAAAAGCAGTTCTTTAACTTCGTTTTCTAGAGCAATGATGTGAATGTTCTTTACATTTTTTAATTCTGATAATCCTGCTGAAATATCCAGTAAAGGAGCAGTCTTGATTAAAATCGAATCTGATTTTTGAAAATAGAAATCAAGCAATTCAGGAACATTCGGCAGACAGTCTTTCAGCATAAAAACCTTGCCTTTACTGTCATTTCTTCGTGAAGGATCGATATAAATCCAGTCAAATTTTTGATTGGTTTCTTCTAAAAAATGAGTCGAATCGCCAGCATGAAAAACGCAATTTTCAACTTGCAATTTTTTAAAATTGTTTGAAACAATTGCAGATAATTCTTCATTTATTTCGCAATGTGTTATCGATTTAAATTTCTTAGAAAAATAATAATCGTCAACACCGTAGCCACCCGTTAAATCAATAAGAGATTCTCCAGCTATTAAAGAAGCTTTGTAAGATGCAGTTTTTTCTGAAGAAGTCTGTTCTACAGAAATCTTGCTTGGATAAATAATGTTTTCGGTAGCAAACCAAGTAGGAAGTTTTTCCTTTGCTTTTGTTCGGGCTTCAATTTGATTTAAAATTAAAATCCAATCCACTTCAGGAAACGGATTTTTCTGCAGCGCCAATTTTGTTATATCTGCACCAGTATTTTGAATTATATATTCTTGAATTTCTGGATGCAAAATAGGATTGTTCAAAACTAAATTCTTTCGGTTAATACGGAGACGATTTTATTGTCTGGAAAAAATTCTTTTAATATTACTTTAATCATTGTAAATGCTGGAATTGCGATTATCATTCCGACAATTCCAAATGTAATACCGCTGATTAATATGACTAAGAATATTTCTAACGGATGCGAATTTACGCTTTTTGACGAAATTATTGGCTGGCTGATGTTATTGTCAATTGCTTGAACTACTAAAAAGCCTATAACAACATAAATAGTTTTTGGTAAGATTTCAGATTGAAAATCTTGTCCAATCATGCTGATCATGGTTAAAATTGCAGCCAAAGTTGTTCCAATAATTGGTCCTAAGTAAGGAATTATGTTTAGAATGGCACATAAAAAGGCAATTACGAAAGCATTTTTATTTCCGAAGATTAGCAATACAACAAGATAAAGAATAAATACGACAATTAATTGTAGCAAGAGACCAATAAAATATCGGGTTAATAAGTGATTAATTTTTGTTATTGAATTCAAAATTTTATCTTCATTTGAATCAGGAAGAATTCTTCTTGCTTGATCTTTAAAAATTTCCTGATCTTTAATGAAAAAGAAAGTAATAAAAAATACAGATACCAATCCCATTCCCATGTCGGCCATAAAATTGATAATCGAATTTATAAAGCCAGTGAAATAACTGAAATCTAAGAATGATGTAATTTTAGAATCTTTTATAATTTTATTTAAGTCAATATGCTGAATATTAAAGTATTCTTCAAGATGGGTTTCTGTTTCCATAAATTTAGCCTGAAGATGCGCTGTGTCTAAAAGTGCTAGATTATTTGCTTGAGAAATAATTAAAGGAACAAACAATAATATGAAGCCCACAATTAAAAAAATGAAAAAGATAATTGTAGTTGTGGCCGCCAAAGAATTGTTGAATTTTAATTTGTTTTTTAAAAACAAGACCATCGGATTTGCAATTAAACACAATATTAGCGAAATGCATAAGTAGACGATTACTGTTTGGATTTCATATAAAAAATATAAAACGATGCCAATTATTAAGATTGTGGCTAAAGCTCTTAATATTCCGTTTGAAATAGTTTTTGATGTGATCATGTTTAAAATTTAGACTATAAATATAGGAAAAAGCATTCTAAAATTTAGACATAAACAAAAAAAGGCGAGATGAAATCATCTCGCCTTTAATTAAGTTTTTTTTATTATGGTTGTGCAAAAGAAGCTCTAGCACCTCCAGTTGTAAAAATAGCAGCAATTCTATTTTTCTGACCTGTTGAGAACATGTACATAGCTGCGTCATCTACATAATCCATGTAGTTCATCGTCATTTCTACAGGTGTACCAGAGCAAGTGCTATAGTGTGGGTAAGCAGGAACTCCGTAGTTTGCTGTGTTATGAGTAGGAGTATCTGCAACAAGATCGCTTCCGCAAGTTGCGTCTCCCCAAATGTGACGTAAGTTCATCCAGTGACCAACTTCGTGTGTAGCTGTTCTTCCTAAGTTAAATGGTGCATTTGCAGAACCAGATAATCCGAAATAACGAGAGTCAATTACTACTCCGTCTGTTGCAGAAGAACCGCCAGGAAATTGTGCATAGCCTAAGATTCCGCCACCAATTGCACATGACCACATGTTTAATTTTGTAGTTGGAGAAGTTGGAGCAATTCCGCCCTGAGCTGTTTTTTTCATAGCGTCATTTGTTCCCCAAGAAGTTTTTGTAGTAGATTTTCTGATAACTTGATCTAAAACAAAAGTAATTCCAATGTTAGCTTTAACTCCTGCAAATAATGCTGGTACATTATTGTAGTCTGAGTTTAAAGCATTGAAATCTTTGTTTAAAACATCGATTTGTGATTGAATTTGTGCGTCTGAAATGTTTTGTGCAGCAGTTCTGTACAATACATTCACTACAACTGGAATTTCGATTTTACCATTTACCAAACGGCCAGTAAAATTTGAACCTGCGTGTTGTGCAGTAAAAGTTTCGATTTCATTCATTCTAATTGCCAATGTTGGATCGGCTTTCAATTGAGCTTCTAAAACTTCTTGTGTTGCACAACCTCTTCTTGAAGCAACGCTCGCATCTGCATTAGCAGAATCAGATTGTTCATTTTGACAAGCAAACAGCATTAATGCTGCAAATGTGGTAATAATAACTTTTTTCATAATAAATTGGGTTTTTTGTTATAAAAATGTTGATTAGTTGAATAATGCGACAATTTTATAACAAAATACCTTTTTCGCAAAATATTAGAAAAGAAATTTTGTGAGAAATTTTACAATCCCTTACAAACACTGATTCCTACAAAAATTAACATTAAAAAATTATTAAGTATTTTCTTTCTTTTGTCTTTTTAAAATGTATTTCGTCGTGATTATCTGTTGTTTAACGATAACTTTAACTTTAAAATTCAGTAAAAATTTAAAAGAAATTTTTCAGAGTTCGAATTTTTACAGCGAAGTAATTTCGTAAAGCGCTATGCTAGCAGCCTGTACCACATTCATACTGCTGTTTTTGCCAAACATAGTAATATGCACAATTTGGTGCGAGAGTTTTAGAAGTTCTTCTGAGATTCCGTTAATTTCACTTCCAATCAAAAGAGCAATTTTTTTATCGAAAGGAATCATAACTTCTTTTAAAGGTTTGCTGTTTGAAGTAATCTCTAAAGCAATAATTTCAAAATTATTATCAGTCAAATAGGAGTTAAGCTCACTATAATCTTCAATTACAGAATGAGGCACATGAAGATGTGTGCTGCGAGAAGTTTTATTAATTTTACGAGGTGTAAGAGGAATATCTTTTCCAAAAAAGACTATGTTTTCAACTCCGAAAGCCTCAGAAATTCGGAACAAAGAACCAATATTCTGCTGAAAGTAAATATGATCGCATACCAAAGTAATGGGAAACGTTTTTCTTTCAAATTGATTTTCTTCGTGAGTTAGCTGCACTTTCTAGAATTTAATTGGTAAAAATATAATTGATGATGTTGGCACCCATTTTAAGAGCTTTGTCTCTTACGTTTGCAGGATCGTTATGGACTTCGGCATCTTCCCATCCATCACCCAAATCACATTCGTAAGTATAGAGTAAAACCAGTTTATTGTCTATAAAAATCCCAAATGCCTGCGGGCGTGTTCCGTCATGCTCGTGAATTTTTGGCAATCCGTTAGGAAATGGAAATGGCTTTTGAAAAATGGGATGGTTTGCCGGAAGTTCTACTAAATTATTATTTGGAAATATCTTTTTGATTTCTTTTCGAATAAACTGATCCATTCCGTAATTATCATCGATATGCAGGAAACCTCCGGCTGTCAAATAATTTCTCAAATTGGTTACATCAGCATCGCTAAAAACTACATTTCCGTGTCCCGTCATGTGCACAAACGGATACGAAAACAAATCTGGATTGCTTGGTTCTACTGTCGAAGGTTTGTTCTTAATGCGGGTATTAATATTCGCATTGCAAAAACTGATTAAATTTGGCAAGGAGGTTGGATTTGCATACCAATCGCCGCCGCCGCTGTATTTAAGCAAAGCGATTTCTTGTGAAAAAGAAGAAATTGAAAAAAGTAATAATAAATAGAATATTTTTTTCATGTTAGTTTTAAATATCGTGTTCTTCGCATTTTGTCATTTCGACGAAGGAGAAATCTCCACAAGTAGCTCGACAAAGATTAGTAGGTTTTAATGATAAAGTTGTATAGTAATTATTCATTAAAAAAAACAACGCTATGGCAAGCGACAACGGCAGCTGTTTCTGTTCTCAATCGCGTGTTTCCTAAAGTTACAGGTTTGTAATTGTTCTCTAATGCCAATGCAATTTCTTTCTCAGAAAAATCGCCTTCTGGACCAATTAAGATGGTTACATCTTCATTTGGTTTTAAAACTTCTTTCAAAGACTTTTTATCGGTTTCTTCGCAGTGAGCAATTAATTGAAGACCATTTTGTTTTTGTTTCATGAATTCTTTAAACGAAATTGCTTCATTCAATTTTGGAAGAAAGGTTTCGTTGCATTGTTTCATTGCCGAAAGAATGATTTTTTCAAAACGATCACGATTAATTACTTTTCGTTCAGAACGGTCGCAGAAAATCGGTGTAATTTCTTGAATGCCGATTTCGGTAGCTTTTTCCAAAAACCATTCAAAACGATCATTCATTTTGGTTGGCGCGACGGCCAAATGAAGATGAAATTTTGGCTTCTCGGCATTTTTTATCGAAAGGACTTCAACGGTGCATTTATTGTCTGAAGCCAATGTAATTTGCGTTTCAAATAATAGTCCTGAGCCATTTGTAACATGCAGAATATCTCCATCTTTTTTTCTGAGAACTTTTATTATATGACGGCTTTCTTCTTTATCAAAAGAAAAACTTTGAGTTGTCTCGTCGATATTCGGATTAAAAAATAACTGCATGATTAAAATTCGATTCTGGCTTTAGAAACCACAGAAGAAGTTTCAAAACGATTAGATAAGTATTTTTGGTATCCTACAATTCCTATCATTGCAGCATTGTCTGTTGTGTATTCAAATTTCGGAATAAAAGTTTTCCAGCCATATTTGCTTTCTGCTTCCTTCAAAGTATTTCTAATTCCTGAATTTGCAGAAACCCCACCGCCAATAGCGATTTGCGTAATTCCAGTTTCTTTTACAGCCAATTTTATTTTATCCATCAAAATTTCGATAATCGTATGCTGAATAGAGGCGCAAATATCATTTAGATTTTCTTCAATAAAATTCGGATTCTGTTGTTTGTTTTTTTGAATGAAATATAAAATAGCGGTTTTTAATCCAGAGAAGCTAAAATCTAATCCCGGAACTTTTGGTTTTGTAAAAGGAAATGCTTTTGGATTTCCTTCCTTCGCATATTTATCAATCAAAGGTCCGCCTGGATAAGGAAGTCCAAGAATTTTAGCACTTTTATCAAATGCTTCGCCTACAGCATCGTCTGTAGTTTCTCCGATAATTTCCATATCAAAAAAACTATTCACTTTTACAATCTGAGTATGTCCTCCGCTAATGGTTAAAGCTAAAAAAGGAAATTCAGGTTTGTCGTAGCCTTCTTCATCAATAAAATGAGCCAATATATGAGCATGCATGTGATTTACAGCAATTAACGGCACATTTAAGGCTAGTGATAGTGATTTACTGAATGAAGTCCCCACCAATAAAGAGCCCATTAGTCCTGGCCCTTGTGTAAATGCGATTGCGCTTAACTGTTCTTTTTGTACATTTGCTTTACGAAGTGCAGCATCTATCACTGGGACAATATTCTGCTGATGCGCTCGGGAAGCCAATTCGGGAACAACACCTCCATATTGATTATGAATTAATTGATTGGCTACAACATTTGACAATACTTTGTCGTTATGTAAAACCGCGGCAGCAGTATCATCGCATGAACTTTCGATGGCTAGAATAAAAACCTCTGGATTTTGCATATAAAGGCACAAATTTTGAATTATATTTGACAAATCAAATGAATTTATCTCTTTGATTTAAGCAGTGCCCCAAAATTAAAGAATTTTTATCAAAAACAGCCGTTCTTTGTCTGTTCAAAATAAATTTAAAAGAAACTAAAATTAAAGAAGCTATCAAAAAAGTAAAGAAAATAATATCTAGAACCCTAATTGGGTTGATTTTACTTTTGTTAGCATTGGCTATCATACTCTCTCTTCCTGTGGTTCAGACACAGATTGCTAATTATGTTACCAACAGATTAAATGAAGATTACAAGGTTAATATTAACGTTGAAAAAACGGCAATCAATATTTTTGGTGGAGTAAAATTGAAGAAAGTGACGATTTTAGATCATCATAAAAAAACGATGATTTATTCGGATATCATCACTACCGATATTGCCAGTTTTAGTAGGCTTTTAGACGGAGATTTAATTTTTGGAGATTTACGTTTGACAGGTTTGATTTTTAATCTGAAAACCTACAAAGGTGAAGATGAGAATAATATCAATAAGTTTATCCAAGCTTTTGAGGTAGAAAATACGCCTAAGAAAAAATCAACGAAGCATTTTTTGTTGACGGCCAAAAACGCTTACATCGAAAAAGGAAGATTTTCTGTTGTTGATGAAAATAAAACGACTCCTAAGTTTCTGGATTTTACAAAATTAAATGCTTATATCAGTGAGTTCAAGTTGTATGGGCCAGATGTAAATACAAACATTCATAGGTTTTCATTTATGGATCATCGCGGTTTGTATGTTTCCAATTTTGCAGGTAAATTCAGTTATACCAAAAAACAGATTAAAGTCGAAAATCTGGCTATAAAAACCAAAAGATCTTCAATTTACGGCGTAGCCATTTTAAATTATAAACCTTCAGATTTTCTTGATTTTACAGATAAAGTTCGATTTGATGTTTTAATAGATTCATCTTCTATTGCTACCAATGATATTCGCCATTTTTATGATGGTTTGGGTAAAAATCAACATTTTAAACTAAAAACTAAGTTAGACGGGCCGTTGAACAATATGACGCTTACAGGATTGAGACTAAGCGACACAAACGGATCAAAAATTAACGGAACAATCAATTTCAGAAATCTTCTGGGCAGCAAAGAGCAGAAGTTTTCTATGGATGGAAAGTTTAGTAAACTGCTTTCTAGTTATGATGATTTGGTGGTTTTACTTCCAGGAGTTTTAGGTAAAAGGCTTCCGAAAGAAATGAAGCGGATCGGTAAATTTAATATTGTCGGAAAAGCTAAAGTTTCAACTATAGCATTAGAAACTGCTTTTAAAATTGCCACAGATGTCGGAAATGGAGAAGTTGATCTTCATTTGAATAATATGGATTTTATTGATAAGGCTTCTTATTCTGGAAATATTATCTTAAACAATTTTGACGTAGGCGCGGTTTTAAATAGAAAAGATATTGGAAAAACTACTTTGAATCTTGATGTAGATGGAGTTGGTTTTACTGAGAAATATTTGAATACCGTTATTAAAGGAGACATCTCGAAACTAGATTACAATAAATATACCTATAATAATATAGTAGTAAACGGAAATTTCAAACTTCCTTATTATAAGGGACAAATTGCGATAAACGATCCGAATTTAAATTTAAATTTTGATGGTTTGTTGGATTTGAGCAAAAGAGAAAATCGTTACGATTTTCATATTAACGTTGAAAACTCAGATTTAAGAAAGCTTAAATTTATAAACGATTCTATTTCACATTTTAGAGGAGATGTCGTAGTTCAATTAACTGGAAATTCTATTGAAAACCTTCAGGGAGATATTTTTATAAACGATGCTGAATATCAGAATCCTAAAACAACTTATGTTTTTGATCAAGTCAATCTAAACTCAAGTTTTGATGCTGACCGTTTAAGGACTATTACAGTTAGTTCAAATGATGTTGTAGACGGAAAAATTGTCGGTAAATTTAGATTTGATCAATTGGATAAATTGGTTATGAATTCTGTAGGTAGTTTGTATACCAATTATAAACCTTATAAAGTTAGAAAAGGGCAATTCTTGAATTTCAATTTCCGTGTTTACGATAAAGTAGTCGAAATGCTTTATCCAGAAATAAACATTGATTCCTCGACAGTTGTACGAGGAAAAATAGATTCAGATTTGCAGGAGTTTAAATTCCGTTTCAGATCTAAAAAAATTACGGCAGATAAAAACACATTTGATAATATACGCATTAACATTGATAATAAAAATCCGCTTTATAATGCTTATGTCGAATTAGATAGCATCAAGACTCCTTATTATAAGATACGAGATTTTAATTTGATTAATGTTACGGCAAAAGATACGCTTTTTGTTCGTTCGGAGTTTAAAGGTGGAGATAAAGGCGAAGATTATTTTAATCTCGATTTGTTTCATACAATTGATAAGAACAAAAACAATATTGTCGGAATCAAGAAATCTGAAATGAAGTTTAAGGATTATATCTGGTACTTAAACGAAGATGCAGAAAAAGACAATCAGATTGTTATCGATCAGTATTTTAAAAACTTTACATTTGATAATATTGTTTTATCTCATGAAAGCCAGAAAATTGATTTAAACGGAGTTATAAAAGGAAAAGATTATAAAGATCTTGTGTTGACTTTTGAAGATGTTGACATCAATAAAATTACGCCCGCAAATTCCAAATTTGTATTTAATGGTAATTTGAATGGAAACGTCAATTATAAGCAGAATAAAAATGTTTATCAGCCCACGGCATCCATAAAAATTGATCATCTTGTCATGAACAATACAGAATTGGGTACGCTTAATTTTGATATTTCTGGAGATGAATCTTTTAGAAAATTCACGGTTAACTCCTCAATCCAGAATGGTTTTACCGAGTCGTTTAGGGCTAACGGAACTTTTGCCATAGAGAATAAAGAAACCATAATGGATATGAGTCTTAAACTAGAAGGCTTTAATCTGGCTACTTTAGGAACGATTGGCGGAGATGTTCTGTCAAATGTGCGAGGTTCTGTTTCTGGAAATGCCGCTGTTATCGGAAATTTGAAGAAACCCGAAATCAACGGACGTTTGTATGTTGAAAAAGCCGGAATGACAATTCCGTACCTAAATACCGATTACGAATTAAGCGATCGAACGGTTATTGATTTGACAAATGAAAAGTTCTTGTTTAGAAATAATCAATTAACGGATACGAAATACGGTACGAAAGGTTTGCTGAATGGAAGTATCGAACATCATAATTTTGGTGATTGGAAGTTAGATTTAAATATTACTTCTAAACGTTTGGTGGCATTAGATACAAAAGACAGTGACGATGCCGCCTATTTCGGAACAGCTTTTATAAATGGAACAGCAAGCATAAAAGGTCCTGTAGAAAGTCTTTTTATTAAGGTAGATGCAAAATCTGAAAAAGGTACCGAGGTTAAGATCCCGATTAATAATGCGCAAAGTGTTGGAGAAAGCAGCTGGATCCATTTCGTAACACCAAAAGAAAAGTATAATCTTGAGAACGGAATTGTTGAAAAAACAAGAGATTATAATGGACTTGAACTGGAGTTTGATTTTGACATTACACCAGATGCCGAAGTTGAAGTTATTCTAGATCGAAATTCGGGGCATGGTATGAAAGGAAAAGGATATGGATCGCTTTTATTTAAAATCAATACTTTAGGTAAGTTTAATATGTGGGGAGATTTCCAAGCATACGAAGGGACTTATAACTTTAAATACGGTGGACTTATCGATAAAAAGTTTACCGTGAAAAAAGGAGGTTCGATTATATGGGAAGGAAACCCGATGCGTGCCCAGCTTAACTTGGAAGCAGTTTATAAAACGCAAGCCAATCCAGCAGTACTTTTAGATAATACTTCATCATTCAACAAAAAAGTTCCTGTAGAAGTGGTTATCGGTTTAAGAGGAGATTTAGCAAGTCCAGAACCTAATTTTGATATTCAGTTTCCATCGGTAAGTAACGTTTTAAAATCGGAGATACAATATAAACTGGATGATAAAGATATTCGCCAAACACAAGCTCTTTATTTGTTATCGACTGGTTCGTTTATGAGTACCGACGGATTTAGCCAGGGAGATTTCTCTGGAACATTGACAGAAACCGCTTCAAGTTTATTAGGAGGCATTATTAAGTCAGATAATGATAAAGTAAATATCGACTTAAACTACATTGCTGCAGATAGAAGAACAGGGCAGGAGGTTGACGGTCAGTTTGTGGCTAATATATCGTCTCAAATTAATGAAAGAATTACCATCAACGGAAAACTAGGAGTTCCGGTTGGAGGTGTAAATGAATCTGCTATTGTTGGAGATATAGAAATTTTGTATCGTGTAAATGAGGACGGAACAATGAACCTTCGTTTGTTCAATAAAGAAAATGATATTAATTATATAGGACAAGGAATTGGTTATACGCAAGGTGTGGGTATCTCTTATGAGGTAGATTTTGATACCTTTAGTGAGCTTGTAAATAAGCTGTTTAAAAACCATAAAATAGAAAAAGCTGTAAAAAGTTCTTCTCATGATGATCTTCAAGACTCATATCTTCCTGAGTATATGAATTTCTCAAGTAAGAAAGATTCAGAAAAAAACAAGAAAAAAGCAAAAGAAGAGGAAGAGAAAAAGAAAAAGGAGGAAGAAAAGAAGAAAAAAGAACAGGAACATACACCAAGCAATAATCAAGGATTAATTCCTGACAACGATTATTAACACTTTGTTAAAAATAACCTTTTATAAAACCATTATTCTCATAATGGTTTTTTTTGTGCTAAATTTAGGCACTCTTTTAAAATTTTCCATGTGAGCGGGAAATTCTGATTTTTATAACACTTCATTAGGGTATTGTTAATTTTGACGATTTAATTAAAAAAATAGCGTTTTATTATTTTTAATGAAATTTTTTCCTAGAAAAAACTTATTAACGAAAACGTTTGAATTTAACAGATTTTATTAATTTATGATAATCGTAACCCGAAAAGTGCTGAATGTTTGCTAATTTTACACTTTAATACTTAAATAATGCCAAAAACAATAAAAAAAGTAGGTGTTCTTACCTCAGGAGGAGATTCACCTGGAATGAATGCTGCAATACGATCAGTTGTTCGAACTTGCGCATATCATAATATAGAATGCATCGGAATTTATAGAGGGTACCAGGGAATGATTGAGGGTGACTTCAAAGAGATGGGACCACGTAGCGTAAATAATATTGTAAACAAAGGTGGAACGATCTTAAAATCGGCTCGTTCAGTTGAGTTTAGAACCCCTGAAGGTAGAAAGAAAGCACACGAGAATCTTGTTAAGGCTGGTGTTGATGCTTTGGTTGTTATTGGTGGTGATGGAAGTTTTACCGGAGGATTAATTTTTAATTCAGAATTTGGTTTCCCGGTAATGGGAATTCCAGGTACAATTGATAATGATATTTATGGTACAAGTTTTACTTTAGGGTATGACACAGCGTTAAATACTGTTGTAGACTGTATCGATAAAATTAGAGACACAGCGAGTTCTCATAACCGTCTTTTCTTTGTAGAGGTTATGGGTAGAGATGCTGGTCATATTGCTCTTAATGCAGGTATTGGTGCAGGAGCAGAAGAAATCCTTATTCCTGAAGAAGATCTAGGTTTAGATCGTCTTTTAGATTCCCTTCAAAAAAGTAAAGCATCAGGAAAATCATCAAGTATAGTGGTTATTGCTGAGGGAGATAAAATTGGTAAAAACGTATTTGAATTAAAAGATTATGTTGAAGCCAACCTTCCTGAATACGACGTAAGAGTTTCTGTTTTAGGACACATGCAGCGTGGTGGTTCTCCATCTTGTTTTGACCGTGTTTTAGCGAGCCGTTTAGGGGTAAAAGCAGTAGAATCTTTAATTGAAGGAAAATCTAATTATATGGTTGGACTTCGTGAAGATAAAGTTGTTCTAACTCCACTTGAGCAAGCTATCAAAGGAAAATCAGAAATTGATAGAGAATTATTAAGAGTGTCAGACATAATGTCTACATAATCAATATAAAAAGTTTAAAAAAGAAAAGAAGTTTATTGTGAGGAAATTAGACTTTGAAATAGTGTAATAAAAACAAAAGCAAAAAAATTAGTAAAATGTCAAAAGTAAAATTAGGAATAAACGGATTTGGACGTATCGGAAGAATCGTTTTTAGAGAGTCTTTCAATAGAGATAATGTAGAAGTTGTTGCAATCAACGACTTGTTAGACGTAGATCACTTAGCTTATTTATTAAAATATGATTCAGTTCACGGTCGTTTCAACGGAACTGTAGAAGTTAAAGAAGGAAAATTATATGTAAACGGAAGAAATATCCGTATCTCTGCTGAAAGAAATCCAGCTGACTTAAAATGGAACGAAGTTGATGTAGATGTTGTTGCTGAATGTACTGGTATCTTCACTACTATCGAAACTGCAAGTGAGCACTTAAAAGGTGGAGCTAAAAAAGTAATCATTTCTGCTCCTTCTGCTGACGCTCCAATGTTTGTAATGGGAGTTAACCACGAAACTGCAAAAGCTTCTGATTTAGTTGTTTCTAACGCTTCTTGTACTACAAACTGTTTAGCTCCTTTAGCTAAAGTTATCCACGATAATTTCGAAATCGTTGAAGGTTTAATGACAACTGTTCACGCAACTACTTCAACTCAAATGACTGCTGACGGACCTTCTAGAAAAGACTGGAGAGGTGGACGTGCTGCTGCAATCAACATCATTCCTTCTTCAACAGGTGCTGCTAAAGCGGTTGGAAAAGTTATCCCATCTTTGAATGGAAAATTAACAGGAATGTCTTTCCGTGTTCCTACTGCTGACGTTTCTGTAGTAGATTTAACTGTAAAAGTAGCAAAAGAAACTACTTACGAAGAAATCTTAGCTGTATTGAAAAAAGCTTCTGAAAATGAAATGAAAGGTATCTTAGGATATACTGAAGATGCAGTTGTATCTCAAGATTTTATCTCAGATAAAAGAACTTCAATCGTTGATGCTGGTGCAGGAATCGGATTAAACTCTACTTTCTTCAAATTAGTATCTTGGTATGACAATGAGTACGGATACTCAAGTAAATTAATTGATTTATCTGTACATATTGCAGGTTTAAAATAATAATATATATTTTTGCAAAATCCCGTTACTTTTACAATAACGGGATTTTCTTATTTTGTTACTTCTATAATTAATGTAAAAAACACACTTTTAAATTAAAAATAGAAAACCTAATTCCAAAAACTAAACAAATGAAATTAATAGTTGACAGTGGATCTACTAAAGCCGATTGGATTGCGATAGATGATAATGGAAAAGTATTATTCACAACACAAACTTTAGGATTAAATCCTGAAATTCTAGACGAGCCAGAAATCATTGAAAGATTAAATGACCGTTTTGATATCTTACAAAATAAAAAAAATGCTACGCATTTATTCTTTTATGGTGCCGGTTGTGGTACGGATAGAATGAAAGAGTGGCTGAAAAGAATTTTTCAAGAATATTTTTCTAACGCAATTGTAGACGTTCAAGAAGATACTTATGCTGCTGTTTATGCAACAACTCCAAAAGGAGAAGAAGCAATAGTGTGCATCTTAGGAACAGGTTCTAACTGCAGTTATTTCGATGGAAAAACATTGCACCAAAAAGTTCAATCTTTAGGATACATCGTAATGGATGATTGCAGTGGTAATGTTTTTGGAAAAGAACTAATTAGAAAATACTATTTTAATAAAATGCCTAAAGAATTGGCTGTTGAACTTGAAAAAGAGTACGACGTTGATCCTGATTTTATTAAAAACAAATTATATAAAGAACCAAACCCGAATGCTTATTTAGCAACTTACGCTAAATTTTTGATTAAGCATAAAGACACAGAGTTCTGCAGAAAAATCATTTTCAAAGGAATGAAATCTTTCGTTAAGAATTACATCAAACAATTTGATAACTGCAAAGAGGTTCCAGTACATTTTGTTGGTTCTATTGCATTTTATTTGAAAGATGAATTACAAGAGACATTTAACAAATATGAACTTCAATTAGGGAATGTTTTAAGAAGACCAATTGATGGATTAATTGCTTACCATGTCGCTAATCAATAGTTCTGGTTTTATGGAGATTGCCATTATTGCTCATGATGGTAAAAAAGCAGATTTGATTGATTTCTTAATCAAAAATGAAGCTGTTTTACACAATGAAAAAATAAGGCTTATCGGTACCGGTACTACTGGGGGAAAAGCAGAAGCTGCTGGATTTAAAACGCAGAGAATGCTTTCTGGTCCGCTGGGTGGCGATGCGCAAATTGCAGGAAGAGTCGCGGAAGGAATAACGAATATGGTATTCTTTTTCAAGGATCCTTTATCGAGCCATCCTCATGAAGCAGATATCAATATGCTGATTCGTGTTTGTGATGTACATAATGTGCCGCTGGCAACCAATGAAGCAACGGCACAATTATTATTAGATGCTATTGCACTGCAATTATAGATATTTCTACATTAACATTTTTTGGCAGACAAGCCACTTGAACCGTTTCACGAGCTGGAGCGGTTTTTTCGTTAAAATAAGAACCGTAAACAGCATTTATTGCGCCAAAATTGTTCATGTCCATGATGAAAATAGTTGACTTTACAACGTTCTCAAAAGTCATGTTAGCTGCTTCAAGAATAGCGGCAATGTTTTTCATAACTTGAGTAGTTTCATCATTAATATTGTCTGTAACCAATTCTCCTGACTCAGGATTAATTGCGATCTGTCCAGAAGCATAAAGTGTATTTCCAGATAATACAGCTTGATTATAAGGTCCGATTGGAGCTGGAGCTTTCTCGGTAAAAATGATTTTTTTCATAATGAAATTATTTTGATTCGAAAGTAGTTTATCTGTTAGAAACGCTGCGTTTGTTCCATTTGATATCGCTAAGCATACCAGATTTAATTCCGATGAAGAAGTTCCAATTAGAATTTGTTCCCAATGGCTGCCAGTTAAAGGCCATTCTCCAGCTTAACAAATCTCTTTCAAAACGGAATTGGGTAAAGGTAACTCCTTTTTGTACAAAATCGTAACCAGTTGAAACCCCAGCTTTCCATTTAGGAGTAAGGTCGGTATTGATAGAAACCATGATAGAGTTTCCGGAAATAGTATTTTCTCGTTTTACGTTTGAATAGGTTAACGAATAGGCAAGCGTCATATCCCACGGAACTTTAGAATTGAAGAATTCTGTTATCACATCTTCTTTTTCAGGTTCATTGGCAAATTGGCTGTTGCGGCTGTCATTTAAATCGGTATTGGTTCCAAATAAATCATCGCTACGTCCACCGTTCCTCTGGCTTTGCGTGTTTTTTTCCTTTCCGGTTCCTTTATTCGAGAATGAGTAGTTTACAGTTACGTTTGCGCTAGTCATTCTAAATAAACTTCCGCCATTGTCAATGTTGAATTTATCAATTTTGTTACCTCCATTATCAATCGCATATGGGTCTAATGTGGCACCAAAATTCATATTCATTTTATTATCAAAAAATTGGGTTCCACCACTTACCAATACAGGCTGCCATCCAAATGTTGTTTTTCCGTCAGCGTTGAAGTTATAGCTCGTGCTGAAGTTTAAGTTGTTCAGCAGCATTATTTTTTTAGGCTCTGTTTTTGTGCTGTCTCGGTCTCTTACTTTTGCCTCAAAAGTATTGCTCAGAGCAAAACCAACAATGTTAGAATTCTCTTTTCCTGGAGCACCGTATAATCCGTTCTCGAATCTTGTGTATTCAGAAGTAATTCTTCCAGAAGCATCTACGGCATATGTGTCGTAATATTTCTCAAAACTTGGCGTATAAGCATACGTTATGCTTGGACGCATGACATGTCGAATAGATTGGATTTTTTTATCAGCTCCAAAATTAAAAGTTCCGTAAATAGTAGTTCCTAAATTGGTGCTGAAATTATAAGTTCTAAAAGCATCAAAACCATTTACGGTCTTATTAATAGTTTGTCCGGCAGTAGGGTCGTAAACTTTTTGGATGGTTTTATTAACCCATGTTTCTTGATAAGTTGTTGAAGCTCCAGCACTAAAATATTTAAAAATTTTAAAATTAGTGCTTAATGGTATAGTCTGTTGTAATCCTAACTGTGCATCATTAAACATTTGAGGTTTGAAAAACAACGAATCTTTTGTTTTGAAATAGTTTTTACCGCTTACGTTATATTGTAAGTTGATGTTTTTAATTAATCCTTTTTTTACCCCATTTTTCCCAACAAATGGATAAATACGATCAATACTTCCCTGCAAAGATGGAAGTGTCATAATAATGTCTTCTGTCTGAGTATTCTGGCTGTGCGTTGCAGATAATGAAATACGTGAACCAGGAATTGTATTAAAAGTTTTATTATATGAAATCGAAGAACTTAAGGTGTTGTTTAAGTTCGATCCAATGTTGGCTTGGTTGATAGATTGTTTGAAGTACTTACTACTACCCATGTTTACAGAAGCAGAGAAAGTAGAATTTGGATTTGATTTGGTGTCCTTAGAATGCGACCACTGAATATTGTAAATGCTTTGTTTTGAGTAATCAGGATAACCGCGCTCGCTGTTGATTAGATTTTCAAAACGAATGTTGACATTTCCTCTATACTTATATCGCTTGGCATACGCAGATTCAAATCGCATGGCGTAACTTCCGTTGGTGTAATAATCGCCAAGTACGGTTAAGTCATAATTATCGCTAAGAGCGAAATAATAACCTCCGTTCTGCAATGAAAAACCTCTCGTGTTAGAATCGTTGTAGCTTGGGATAATAATACCCGAAACGCTCTTTTCCTGACTCATTGGAAAATAAGCGAAAGGCAATGCCAAAGGAGTTGGAACGTCAGCAATTACCATATTGGTCAAACCCGTAATTACTTTTTTTCCTGGTATAAACTTAACTTTACTAGTCTGGAAATAGTATTCAGGATGATCTACATCTGTTGAAGTGGTAAAACGGGCACCTTTTAAAAAGTAAACCGAATCGTTTTCTTTTTTAGTAACTGCAGCCTTAATTTTAAATTCGCCTTGTTCTGTTCGAGAATTGTAAATTAAGGCCTTTTTGGTTTTAAAATTAAATCGGATAGAATCTGGCTGTACTTCGCTGGCTCCCTGTTTGAAATTAGGATATTGCGTTAAAACACCGGCAGAATCTTTAATCCTTCCTGCATAAACTTCATCTTTTTCATAATTAAGTACAATTATACCCGATTTTAATTCTACATCTTTATAGTATAATTCTGCTTCATTGTATAGTGTAATCAGCTTATTTTTCTGGTCAATTTTAGCATAGTCTTTGGCCACATATCTAACTTTTCCGTCCAAAAAAGTCTTTTTTGGTTTAACAGTATCTAGTTTTATGGTGTCTTTAATGGCAACAGATTCTTTATCTGTTTGTTTTACAGCAGGTAAAGGCTTTTTTTTGTTTTTTATTTCTTGCGAATATAAATTACCACAACCTATAGTTAGGAAAAATGATATTAAAACGATATTAAATAAGTTTGTATGCAAAGGTTTAAATGCTATTTTTGTAAAATTATGGCTTGTTTTTTGACACGTCAAACTTACATATAATTTTTTGGCAAAAATAATCAATTCTAAAAATTATAACAGCTGCGTTTTATTAAAATTAACTTTTAGATTTATGAATGGAATTAACAAATTTAAAGTAATATTTGCTTTATTTCTAATGCTATCGTCTTTTTATGCTCATAGTCAGTCAAATGTATTTAAAGTGACACTTGACGCTGGACATGGAGATCATGACTTTGGAGCTGTGTACAGTGGGCGAATCGAAAAAAATATTGCTTTAGCTATTGTTTTGAAAGTGGGGAAGATTTTAGAACTAAATCCAAATGTTAACGTAATTTATACTCGTAAAACGGATGTTTTTGTTGATTTGGTAGAAAGAGCCAATATAGCCAACAGAGCAAATTCAAATATTTTTGTCTCAATTCACTGTAACGCTAATAAAAATACTGCGGCTGATGGAACTGAAACTTACGTAATGGGTTTAAGTAAAGTAGCATCAAACTTAGAGGCTGCAAAAAAAGAGAACTCCGTAATTACATTAGAGAAAGATTACAAACGTAAATACGAAGGCTACGATCCAAATTCTCCAGAATCTATGATTGGTATGACCTTGATGCAAGAAGAATATTTGGATAATAGTATTACTCTGGCTACTAAAATCGAAGAGAACTTTGAAAAATTAGGAAAAAAACTTCGCCATGGAGGTGTGAAACAAGCGCCTTTTATGGTACTTCATAAAGCGTATATGCCTAGAGTTTTGGTTGAAACAGGATTTGTATCTAATCCAACAGAAGGAAATATTCTTAATTCGGAAGAAGGTCAGGATGATATTGCAAGAGCAATTGCGGAAGCTATTTTAAGTTATAAAAGAGAATACTTTGGTTCAGGAACTGAGTCAGAGGATAGTCGGCCCATAAAAGATACTTCAACTAAGGCAAAACCAAAAGCAACCGCTCCAGTTGCCGTGGCAAAAAGTGCTCCAAAAGGAACGTTTTTTAAGGTGCAGCTTATTGCAAGCATCAAAAAAACACCTTTAGAACCTAAAAACTTTAAAGGGCTTAAAAATGTAACGATGATCTACGAAAATAATATTTATAAATATTTCTACGAAGAAACTCCGAGTTATGAAACAGCCCAAAAATATTTGCAAGAAGCTAAAAGTAAAGGGTATGGCGCTGCGTTTTTAGTGGCAACTAAAGATGGCGAAAAAATCAGTATTCAGGACGCGATTAAATAATAAGCGTAAGTTCGAATATTTATATTAATTTTGTACAAACACTTAGAATTTTGAAACTAACAAGAGAAATTAAAACGGCTATTTTAGTCATCGCATCCATTCTACTATTTATCTGGGGATATAGTTTTTTAAAGGGAAGAGACCTTTTTACTAATTATACAATATTATATGCTGAATATGATAATGTTGAAGATTTATCACCATCAGCGCCAGTAACGCTTAACGGACTTGCGATTGGTAAAGTAAATAAAATTACAATTGATGAAGTTACAGGTAAATTATTGGTTGAACTTCAGCTTAAAACAGATTTTCCAATTTCTAAAACAAGTACAGCTTATATTTATTCGCCGAGTTTAATTGGAGGAAAGCAAATTAAAATTGTTCCAAATTTTGCTGATAAAGAATTAGCAGAAGATGGACAAAAATTGGCTTCGAACGTTGAACTGGGGCTAACAGAATCATTAGGAGGAAAAATTGAACCAATTCAGCAAAAGCTTGATAAAATGCTTTTGAATATTGATAATTTGGTTACAGGATTAAATAATACTTTAGACAAAAACACTCAAGAAAATCTAAAGAAAACAATTGCTGAACTAAGTCAGACAATGACACAGTTTCATAAAGCTTCAGGAAGTCTAAACAATATTTTGGATACCAATAAAGGACAGATTAACGGAATGGTAACAAACTTCAATAAAATGTCTGGTAACTTCAATAAAATTTCAGATTCATTAAACAAAGCAGATTTAGGTAAAACCGTTCGTAACTTGAACCAGACTTTAGCTAAAGTAGATGTTTTAATGAGCAATCTGAACTCTGGAAAAGGTACGGCAGGAAAAATACTTAACGACGAGGCTTTATATAACAACCTGACTAAAACTTCAAAAGAACTTGAATTGTTATTGCAAGATCTTCGCCTTTATCCAACTCGTTACGTAAACGTTTCTCTTTTCGGAAAGAAAAATAAACCATACGTGGCACCAACTGAAGAAACAAACTCAACCGATAAAAAATAATTATAAATGAGTTATTTAGATAATATTTTATTCGCAGTACTTCTTATAGCAGGTTTCGGTTTTTTTGCAGCGAGCGTAAAAAAAATCATCCGAAATATTAATCTGGGAGTCGATGTAGATCGAAAAGATAATCCTAAAGCTCGTTGGAAAAACATGGCATTGATTGCTCTTGGGCAGTCAAAAATGGTGAGACGCCCTGTTGCAGGTATCCTTCATATTATAGTATATGCAGGTTTCATTATCATTAATATCGAATTACTCGAAATCATCATTGATGGATTATTTGGAACGCACAGAATTTTTGCTCCTTATTTAGGAGTAGTGTATGATGTTCTAATTGCCTCTTTTGAAATATTAGCAATACTTGTAATTTTTTCTGTTACAGTTTTTTGGCTTAGAAGAAACTTTATCCGATTAAAACGTTTCATACATTCTGATTTAACAGGATTTCCAAAAAGTGATGCAAATTACATTTTGTATTTTGAAACGGTTTTAATGATTTTGTTCTTGTTGATGAATGCTTCAGATTATCATCTGCAAAATGTGCCTGGAGGATATTCTCATTTTCATAAAGCGGGAAGTTACCCAATAAGCCAATTTATAGCGCCGATTTTTAATGGAACTTCCAATGAAGTTGTGGGCCTATTATTTGAAATCTTTTGGTGGTTGCATATTGCTGGTATTTTAGTTTTTATGAACTATTTATACTTTTCAAAACATTTGCACATTCTTTTGGCATTCCCAAATACGTATTTTGCCAATTTGAAACCGGAAGGACAATTTGATAATTTAGCTTCGGTTACTAAAGAAGTAAAATTAATGATGGATCCAAATGCAGATCCGTTTGCGGCTGCTCCAGCTGATGAAAATGCACATCCGGCTAAATTTGGTGCAAGTGATGTTCAGGATTTAAACTGGGTTCAGCTGTTGAATGCTTATACTTGTACAGAATGTGGACGTTGTACTTCTTCTTGTCCAGCAAATCAAACAGGTAAAAAATTGTCTCCTCGTAAAATTATGATGGATACAAGAGATCGTTTGACAGAAGTTGGTAAAAATATCGATGCCAATAAAGGTGTTTTTGTTCCAGACAACAAAACTTTACTAAACGATTATATCACACCAGAAGAATTGTGGGCTTGTACGTCTTGTAATGCTTGTGTTGAAGAATGTCCAGTAAATATCAGTCCGTTGTCTATTATTATGGATATGCGCCGTTATTTGGTTATGGAACAAAGTGCTGCGCCAATGTCATTAAATGCCATGATGACTAATATTGAAAACAATGGCGCGCCATGGCAATACAGCCAACAAGACCGTTTAAATTGGAAAAACGAGAATTAAGATTTATGGTTTAATCGGTTAGTTGTTTAACCGTTTAATCGATTTTAAAATAATATTTCGGGTTTTATAGAATTGTCTTTTTTCTTTGACAATTAAACAATTCATAGATTACCGATTAAACAAAAGTGAGAGAAATGTCAGAAAGTTTAGTAGTGCCAACAATGGCAGAAATGCTTGCCGAAGGAAAACAGCCAGAGGTCTTATTTTGGGTAGGTTGCGCAGGAAGTTTTGATGATAGAGCAAAAAAAATTACTAAAGCGTTTGTACGAATTTTGAACCGTACGAATGTTTCTTTTGCGGTTTTAGGTACAGAAGAGAGTTGTACTGGCGATCCTGCAAAGAGAGCCGGAAATGAATTTTTGTTTCAAATGCAGGCCATGATGAATATCGAGGTTTTGAATGCTTATGAAGCAAAAAAAATTGTTACAGCTTGTCCGCACTGTTTTAATACTTTAAAAAATGAATATCCTGAATTAGGTGGAAACTATGAAGTTATCCATCATACAGAATTTTTGAAGTCATTAATTGATGATGGGAGATTGACTGTAGAAGGCGGGCAGTTTAAAGGGAAAAAAATTACTTTCCACGATCCTTGTTATTTAGGAAGAGCAAATAAAGTTTACGAAGCGCCAAGAGATTTAATTCAGAAATTAGACGTTGAATTAGTCGAAATGAAGCGTTCTAAAGCAAACGGATTATGCTGTGGAGCAGGAGGGGCGCAAATGTTTAAAGATGCTGAACCTGGAAACAAAGAAGTAAATGTTCTTCGTACAGAAGATGCTTTGGAAACTCAGCCTGATATTATCGCGGCAGGCTGTCCGTTTTGCAATACTATGTTGACAGACGGAATTAAGAATAAAGAAAAAGAAGGCCAAGTTAAAGTTCTGGACATCGCTGAATTAATTGCAAACGCACAGGATTTGTAATCTGAGGTTCTAAGTTACAAATGTGCTAAGGTTCTAAGTTTTTAACTTGAAACTTGGAACAAAACAAACAAAATAAACAAAATTTAAAAATGTATATACCTTTCGAAAATTTACCAGGTGAATCTAGAGTTTGGATTTACCAATCTAACAGAAAATTTTCTGAGGAAGAGTTTTCTGAAATAGAAGCAGATTTAAAAGCTTTTGTTGATCAGTGGGCTGCACATGGCACAAGTTTAGAAGCTTCTTATTTATTAAAATACAACCGATTTATTATATTGGCTGTAAATCAAGAAGTTCAAGCTGCTACGGGATGTTCTATAGATAGTTCTGTTGAGTTTATTCAAAGTTTAGAAAAAAAGTATGACGTTGATTTATTAGATAAAATGAATGTTACTTTTAAGCTTGGAGAACATATTGCACATAAACCATTAATTGATTTCAAGAAAATGGTTAAAGATAAAGCGGTAACAGCAAATACAATTGTATTTAATAATTTGGTTACCAATATTGAAGAATTTAATGAAGCTTGGGAAGTTCCTGCAGCCGACAGCTGGCATAGCAGGTTTTTCTAAGAAAAATATTAAAATATTAAAAAGGCATAAAATTTATATTTTGTGCCTTTTTTTATGGTTTCAGGATTCAAGTTTCAAGTTTGAAGCCTAATAGGTTTTTAAAACTTGTTAGGTTTGTCTGAAATATTGCAATTTTTAGAAATATTTATCAACTAGAATTAATCTAATTTTGTCAAAAATCTAACAATTTAAACGGTTAATTAGACGCTATTTTTGAGTATTTTCGTAGAATTAAATTTAATCCATGAAAATAGCAATAGTCTGTTATCCTACTTTTGGAGGTAGTGGTGTGGTAGCCACAGAGTTAGGTCTCGAATTAGCCAGAAGAGGACACGAAATACATTTTATTACATATAGTCAGCCAGTAAGATTGGCGCTTTTAAATCCTAATGTTCATTACCATGAGGTAAATGTTCCAGAATATCCTTTGTTTCACTATCAGCCGTACGAATTAGCGCTATCGAGTAAATTGGTGGATATGGTGAAATTGTACAAAATAGAGCTTCTGCATGTCCACTATGCTATTCCTCATGCTTATGCGGGTTATATGGCAAAGCAAATGCTGAAAAATGAAGGAATTAATCTTCCGATGATTACAACACTTCACGGAACAGATATTACGCTTGTCGGAAACCATCCTTTTTATAAACCTGCGGTAACATTTAGTATCAATAAATCTGATTATGTGACTTCGGTTTCGCAGAGTTTGAAAGATGATACTTTGAAGTTGTTCAAGATTAAAAACAAAATAAAAGTTATTCCTAACTTTATTGAGTTGGACAAAGTAAAGAAAGACCCGAATGCGCCTTGCCATCGTTATGTAATGGCTAATGAAAATGAGCGCATTATTACGCATATCAGTAACTTTAGAAAAGTAAAACGTATTCCAGACATCATTAAGATTTTCTACAATGTTCAGAAAGAAATTCCATCTAAATTGATGATGGTTGGTGACGGACCTGAAAAAGAAAAAGCAGAAATATTATGTCAGGAATTAGGGATTTTAGATAAAGTAATTTTCTTTGGGAATAGTCATGAGATTGATAAAATCTTATGCATGACCGATTTGTTTTTACTGCCTTCAGAAACTGAAAGTTTTGGTTTGGCAGCCTTAGAAGCAATGGCATGTGGAGTTCCAGTAATTTCGAGTAATTCTGGTGGTCTGCCTGAAGTGAATTATGATGGTTTTTCTGGCTACTTGAGCAATGTTGGAAATGTTGAAGAAATGGCGCAAAATGCATTGAAGATTTTAAAAGATGATGCTGTTTTAAGTCAATTTAAAGCAAACGCATTAGAAGTAGCAAGAAAATTTGATATTAAAAACATATTGCCTAAATATGAAGCTTTATATCAGAAAGCAGTTGATGATTATAAGTTGGAGAAACACTAATTTAAAAGGATAAAATGAAAAAAGTAATTTCTGTTTTAGCGGTTTTTGTTTTGATTTCGTGTGGAGTGAAGAAGGTTGAAAGTTCAAACGCATCGCTGTATGAGGTTTTGACAAAACAATCTGATGGCGGTGGAAATATTAAATTTTTTGAAATTTTAACCGAGCCAAATGAAATCAAAATGCTTGAAAACGATCCGAATTTAGCACATAAAATGAAAGATCCAGATGTTCAAGAATATAATTACGTGATTCTTAACATGGGTGAGAAAAACACTAGCGGTTATACAATCGATGTTGAAAAGGTTGAAGAAACCGATAAAAACATCATTATAACAGTAAAAGAAAACAGTCCTGCAAAAGACGCCATGACTATGCAGGTGATTTCATATCCTTATACGGTTGTAAAAATCCATTCTAAGAAAGAAATTATTATTAAATAAAATTATATAAAGACTGGACTTCGATTCCGCTCAGCCTGGATATCGATTGTTTTTAGGAAACGATTCCAAAGTTTGTCAGGCCGAGCGGAATCGAAGCCCTTTTTTAAATTTCTTTTGAAACCCATAAAAAAAGCCTGTCGCTTTTAAACGACAGGCTTCTTCTTACAATTATTTTTTAGTTTTATTTTAGAATCTAAATTTGACACCTAAGCCAACGTCAAATCCAAAATTGTCATCGTCGTAATATCCAGAACCAATTTCTGGTCTTGCGTCTAATGATAAAGTAAGTGGTACCTCTTTAAATCTATATTCTATACCGATATCTCCAGCAGCAAAAACATATGTTCCGCTATCATTGTATCTGTAATTATTGTTGTAATAATCATGATCCCAAGCAGCTAGTCCTCCACCGACACCAGCATACCAGTTAAAACCTCCGTCGATGTTCCAAACCCATTGGTATAGAGCGACTCCTTTTATTGCGTCTACATCTCTGCTGTTTCTCCATCCTAAATCAAATTCAAGTCTGTTTTTTTGATTCAATCCTAGTTGGTATGATATTTCTCCCCCAAATCCGTTATTGTCACCCAGACGTAATCCTAAAGCGTGTTTCGAAATTTCTTGTGATTGAGCCGTAAATGCTAAACCAAGAAGCATAATGGCAGATAATAGTATCTTTTTCATAAAAATGGTAAATTAATTTTTTTCAAATGTATTATTACAGTCAGATATAAAACGTATAACATTTTTGAAAATTGTTACATAATTTACATTTTTAAGATTTTGACGTGTTAAAATTCTTAAAAAACTGTTTCTGAGATGTTTATTTTAGGATTATGGATGAAATTAGCTGAGAAGTGATCAGGTCTTCCATTTCTAAAAGATTTTCTTCTTCTGCAAAATTGCTGGCCTTATAAGAATATAATTTCCATCGTTTTTTATGATATTCTAAAGCAGTTAAATTTTCTACCCAATCACCTGAATTTAAATATAAAGTAGAACCGTGTTTGTTTTCTTTCGTCATGATTTTTGGTTCATGAATGTGCCCGCAAATGACATAATCGTAGTTTTTTTCTATAGCCAGATCGGTTGCAGTGGTTTCAAAATCTGAAATAAATTTTACCGCTTTCTTAACGCTTGCTTTTATTTTTTTAGAAAAAGAATACGGTTCGCGTCCTAATTTTGCCAGACACCAGTTCGCAAAACGATTCATTAAAATTAAATAATCGTAACCCAGTCCGCCCAATTTTGCAATCCATTTGGAGTGCTGAACAGAAGCGTCAAAAACGTCTCCATGGAAAATCCAGGCCTTTTTATCATCTAATTCTAAAACCAATTTATCGACTAGAGCAAAATTTCCCATATTCATATCGCTGAATTTTCGAAGTATTTCATCGTGATTTCCAGTAATATAATACACTTTTGTTCCTTTAGAAGCCATTCCGATAATGCGCTGAATAACTCGCAAGTGTGCTTTTGGAAAATAAGATTTACGAAATTGCCAAGCATCGATTATATCGCCGTTTAAAACTAAAGTTTTGGGCTTAATGCTTGAAAGATAATTGTTTAGTTCTTTTGCGTGACTTCCGTAAGTTCCTAAATGGACATCAGAAAGAATGACCAATTCGACATTTCTTTTTTTCAATTTTTCTTGATTTGAAGTTTTACAAATGAAAGAAAGTTTGTGAAATCTGACTTTATTAAAAGGTTATTAAAAAGAGGATAATTTTACCAAATTGTGATTTTTATTCCATTTAATGTTTCGTTAATAATACCAGTTTTAAATTTTTTAATTTAATTCATAAAACTTACATTTGCTCAAAACAAAACACAATGGCAGGAAACAGCTTCGGCACACTATATAAAGTTACTACATTTGGAGAATCTCACGGTGAAGCGTTAGGCGGAATTATCGACGGATGCCCTCCAGGAATACAATTAGATTTTGAAGCAATTGAAGTAGATATGGCTCGCAGAAAGCCAGGTCAGTCAGCAATTGTTACACAAAGAAAAGAACCAGATAGCGTTCAGTTCTTATCAGGAATATTTGAAGGAAAAACAACAGGAACTCCAATTGGTTTCATTATTCCAAATACCAATCAAAAATCAGACGATTACTCGCATATAAAAGATAACTACAGACCAAGCCACGCCGACTATGTTTACGATCAGAAATATGGTTTTCGCGATTATCGAGGTGGAGGTAGAAGTTCTGCTAGAGAAACAGCAAGTAGGGTAGTAGCGGGCGCAATTGCAAAACAAATGTTGCCTGAAATTAAAATCAATGCTTATGTTTCTTCTGTTGGACCAATTCATTTAGATACACCTTATCAGGAATTGGATTTTTCTAAAATTGAAAGCAATCCAGTGCGTTGCCCAGATGAGAAATCTGCAGCGATTATGGAAGAATATATTCGCGATATCCGCAAACAAGGAGATACTGTCGGAGGTGTTGTAACTTGTGTAATTCAGAATGTTCCGGTTGGTTTAGGAGAGCCAGTGTTTGATAAACTTCATGCAGAATTAGGAAAAGCAATGCTTTCTATTAATGCTGTAAAAGGTTTTGAATACGGAAGCGGTTTCTCTGGTTCTGAAATGAAAGGAAGTGAGCATAATGATTTATATAACCCAGACGGAACCACAAAAACAAATCTTTCAGGAGGAATTCAAGGCGGTATAAGCAACGGAATGGATATTTATTTCAGAGTGGCTTTTAAACCTGTTGCAACTATTATGCAGACTCAAGATTCTTTAGATAATAAAGGTAACATTACACCCATGACAGGAAAAGGACGTCATGATCCGTGTGTAGTGCCTCGCGCAGTGCCTATCGTAGAAGCGATGGCAGCAATTGTTTTGGCAGATTTCTATTTAATCAACAAAACATATTAATAAAAGGTAAGACAGTGAGGGTCTTATATTTTAATAATCAAAAAATAATTTAATGCAAGAAGTTACAGAAACTAAAAAAACATCATTTCTTTCGGGATTAACAGGGCAAATTATAATTGCAATGGTTCTAGGAGCCATTTTAGGAATTATATTGCACAATACCATTTCGCCAGAAGCAGCACAGGCATTTAGCAGTAAAATAAAAATGCTGGCAACCATCTTCATTCGTTTGGTGCAAATGATTATTTCCCCATTGGTTTTTACGACTTTGGTGGTTGGAATTGCAAAATTGGGAGATATCAAAACTGTGGGAAGAATTGGAGGAAAAGCTATTGGATGGTTTTTTACAGCTTCATTTATTTCGCTTCTAATTGGATTGTTTTATGTCAATATTTTACAGCCAGGTGTTGGTCTAAAATTAGATCACGTTGACATGGCAGCAGCTTCAGAAGTTACTGGCAAAACGCAAAATCTGTCTTTTGATAATTTCGTTGAGCATATAGTGCCAAAAAGTATTGTCGAAGCAATGGCAACTAATGAGATTCTACAGATTGTAGTTTTCTCAATCTTCTTCGGATTGGCAGCCGCTTCTCTTGGAGATACTGTTAAACCAATTATTGGTGCTTTCGATAAATTATCGCACATTGTTTTGAAAATGGTAAACTATGTAATGAAGTTTGCGCCAATTGGAGTTTTTGGAGCTATTGCAGGTGTGTTTGCCATACGAGATGCAGAAGAATTGGTGATTACTTACTTCAAATTTTTCGGTTCTTTCTTAATTGGAATCAGTACTTTATGGATTATTTTAATTGCCATAGGATATATTTTCCTTAAAGGAAGAATGACTGAATTGTTAAGACGTATTACAGGACCTTTGGCAATTGCTTTTGGAACAACAAGCAGTGAAGCTGTATTTCCAAAATTAACAGAAGAATTGGAAGGCTTTGGAGTAAAAGATAAAATTGTTTCTTTTATGTTGCCGCTTGGATATTCGTTTAATCTAGACGGAAGCATGATGTATATGACCTTTGCAAGTATTTTTATTGCTCAATTCTACAATGTGCATTTAGATTTAGGAACGCAAATGGCAATGCTTTTAGTTTTAATGCTTACCAGTAAAGGTATTGCAGGTGTACCAAGAGCAAGCTTAGTTGTCGTTGCAGCAACTTGCGGTATGTTTGATATTCCAATTGAAGGAATCGCATTAATTCTTCCAATTGACCATTTCTGCGATATGTTTAGAAGTGCTACGAACGTGCTAGGAAATGCATTGGCTACTTCTGTTGTTGGGCAATGGGAGAGCAATAAAGAATAATAATAGTACTGAGATTTTAATTTTTTTATCTTAGTTATCGATATAATATTTGACAAGCTGTATTTTTTTATGAAATACAGCTTTTTTTTATTTTAAAGTGTATATTTGATCAAATTAGCCGATTAATGCCCCACAAACGGATTCTTTTTCTTTTATTTTTAATTCTGAATTGCTTTGCCAATTCGGCAATCGGGCAATCTAATTGTAACCTCGATCCTAAAATTGATAAGACTGTAAAGAAAGCGCTTTTGAATTTTAGAGAATCTAATTTTGAAAAATCACTTATCTATTCGAGAGCTGCTTTAAATGCGGCGACAGCAGTAAAAGATTATTGTCTCATTGCTCGTTCGTATAATATTATTGCTGCGAATTACAACGAGCTGACGGAGTTTGATAAAGCTATTTTTTTCTATAAAAAAGGACTGTACTATGCCAATAAAACCAGCAATGATACTTTAAAATGCAATCTCTATAATAATTTAGGGAATATGTACTGCTTTGAAAAAAAGCAGTTTGATGAAGGAATTCGGTACTATAAAAAAGCGGTCGCCTATGCTTTGAAAATTAATGATCTAAAAGAAGTTTATTTTACCAATGTAAATATCGCGTGGGCTTATTTTGATATAGGAAATTATAAACAGGGAAATCTTTTTTTAAAGTATGTTAACAGCACTAAAATAAAATATAATGACGGTTCAACAGAAGTTATTGTTGATATGCTCAATGGTATTTATTCTAGCCATATAAATGATAATAAGGCCGCAAATGCTTATTTTTTAAGTGCTATTGAAACAGGAAAAAAATGCCAGGAGAAAACAGATCTGGCAAATGCTTATTTAGAATATTCGCATTTTTTAAATAAAATCAACAAGCACAAAGAAGCATATGATGCACTGGTTAACCATTATAAAGTTTCGGATAAGGTATATGATGTTAAGAAGCTTAAAAAGGCATCTCAGGCCGGTTTAAGTCTTGAATTGGATGAGTATAAGAGGCAAATTGATAAAGTTGAAGGCGAAAAAGTAGAGCAGTCTCAAAGTTTAAGGAAATCAAAAATTATTGTGATTCTTTTTATTTTGATTTCTCTCATTCTTTTAATTTTAATTGTCACACTTATAAAGAATATCCGGTATAAGAAGAAACACAATTTGGAGCTTCTTAAAGCAAAAGAAATCGCAGAAGAAGCTTCTTTGCTCAAAACACAATTTATATCGACTATAAGCCACGAATTACGTACGCCACTTTATGGTGTGGTCGGAATTACCAACATGCTGCTCGAAGAACATAAAGAAATTTCGAGAAGCCAGCATTTAAGTTCTCTAAAATTTTCTGCCAGATATTTATTGTCTCTAGTAAATGATATTTTGCAGATTAATAAAATTGAAGAAAACAAAATTGTACTTGAAAACCTGACTTTTAATATTTCAGACGAAATTACGGTAATCAAAAACTCTCTTTCTTTCCTTTCGCAGAAAAATAATAATAGAATTTCTACCAATATTGACTCAAATATTCCGGAATATTTGATTGGTGATAAACTTCGTCTTGCTCAGATTTTAATGAATTTGGTAAGTAATGCATTGAAATTTACTAAAGATGGACAAGTTGAAATTAACGTAAAGCTAAATAAAGTAGAAGGAAAGTTGTATTATTTAGATTTCTTAATTAAAGATAACGGAATCGGAATCGCAGTTGCAGATCAGAATAAGATTTTTGAAAAATTTGTCCAAGTTGGCAGACGAGATGAAGATTATCAAGGTACTGGTTTAGGGCTTAGTATTGTAAAAAGATTGCTAGGGCTTTTTGGAAGTACGATTACATTGGATAGTGATCTCGGAAAAGGAACTGCATTTTCGTTTACAATTGCATTCGAACATGATTTAGCGAAAACGAAAAGCATTATTGATGAAATTGAAGTTGATCTTACTTCAAGCGAAATTTATAAAATTTTAGTTGTCGAAGATAATTTGATCAATCAGCTTGTTACGAAAAAGATTATCGAAAAAAATAATTATTCCTGCAAAGTGGTTGACGATGGTTTTGCGGCGCTTAAAATTTTAGAAAACGAAACCTTTGATTTGATTTTGATGGATATCAATATGCCTTTAATGAACGGATTTGAAACTACTAAAAGGATACGTCTTCTCGGCATAGAAACTCCAATTGTGGCCTTAACTGCTTTCGATAAAGACGAGATTACAGATGAGGCGATTTCGTCTGGAATGAATGATATAATCATTAAACCTTTTGAACCGGTTAAATTATTTAAAATAATCAATTTCCTTATAAACGAAAAAAACGCTGTTTAATACCAGCGTTTTTTATTTTTCTTGGAGTTATTCGATTTTCTCGATTTATGAGCGCCTCCGCTTCTGTTTGAGTTTTTAGGTTTTTCCCCAGCTTCTGGACTTCCAGAATGCCATTGATAAGGATGATCTGCAATTGTTTTTACGTCCACTTTGATTAATTTCTGAATATCTTTCCAATAAGGAAGCTCATCTTTTCCGCAGAAAGAAATCGCAATTCCACCATTACCGGCACGACCTGTACGGCCAATACGGTGAACGTAAGTTTCAGGAATATTCGGTAAATCAAAATTGATTACATATGGCAATTGTTCAATGTCAATTCCTCGCGCCGCAATATCCGTTGCAACCAATACGCCAACTTCTTTGTTTTTGAAAGCATCTAAAACACGTTGTCTAGCGTTTTGTGATTTATCTCCGTGAATGGCTTCTGCAGGAATATCTTTCTTACGAAGTGCTTTCACAACATTATCAGCCCCATGTTTTGTTCTCGAAAAAACAAGAACGTTTGATAAATTTTCCTCTTTAATCAAGCTATATAATAAGTTTCTTTTTTCTGTTTTATCAACAAAATAAATACGCTGTTCTACATTTTCAGCTGTTGATGAAACGGGCGAAACTTCAACTTTTGCTGGATCTTGAAGAAACATTTCAGCAAGCTCACGAATCGCAATTGGCATTGTTGCAGAGAAAAGTAAAGTCTGTCTGTTTTTTGGAGTTAATTTAACGATCTTTTTCACATCGTTTATAAAACCCATATCCAGCATCTGATCGGCTTCATCCAGCACTAAAGTATGTAGATGATTCAAATCAAGAAAACCTTGTTTATGTAAGTCAAGCAGTCTCCCTGGAGTGGCTATTAGAATATCGACTCCTTTTTTTAAGGTTTCAACCTGTGGATTTTGCGAAACACCTCCAAAAATTGTTAATTGTGTTAGATTGGTATATTTGCCATAAGTGTCAAAACTTTCTCCAATTTGCACAGCAAGCTCACGAGTTGGCGTAACAACTAGCGCACGAATTTGTTTTGCTTTTTTTGATGAGCCAACAATTCGATGTAATTGATGTATGATTGGAATGGCAAATGCCGCCGTTTTTCCTGTTCCTGTCTGCGCACAGCCAATTAAATCTCTTCCAGATAAAACAACCGGAATAGATTGTTCCTGAATCGGAGTGGGATTTAAATAGCCTTCTTCAAATACGGCTTTTTGTATACTTTTTGAAAGTGATAGATCTTCGAATAACATATCTTAGTGATTAACTATTTTAGCTTTAATTCTAAAATGCCGTGCAAAGATAGGTTTATTCAGTCAATCGTTTGTTTGAATTAGCTTTTATTTGGCAAAACCAATTTGTTTTGAATTTAGAACTTACTTTTAAATCAGTCTTTTTCGATATTGGCTTTAATGAAATCGGTCACTAAATAACCAATTAATTTGCCAATTAAATTATTGTTTGGAGAATTGTCTAAATCTGGTGCACCTTCGCAAATATGAAGATAAGTGGCGTTTTTATGTTCGCCGAAGAAAGAAACAAATTGTCTCAATTCTTCCACAGAAAAACCACTGATTGTCATAGCACTGCTGGCGATGTTTGGAATTGCATCAAGGTCGATTTCAATTCCAAAAGAATCATTTTTAATAAAATCCAAAGCTGTAATCATCTCACGATTAAAATCTTTTTCTTTTCTGATGTTGACGCTGTCGTAAGTATTGTATCGAACGCGGTCTTCTAGTTTTTTTATAATATCTAGAACGCTTTTTGAAGTGTAATTTTCATGAAGCCCAAAAATGAAATATTTCTTTAAAAAACCTTCTTCATAAGCGTATGAAAATCCATTTCCGCTGTGACGGCCTTCTAAAATCCTAAAATCAGAATGTGCATCAAAATTAATTGCGTTTACTGGTTTTCCTTTCGCAAGAGCGGCGCCTTTAATATTTCCGTAAGCATTGTTATGGCCTCCGCCAATAATAATTGGAGTTTTTCCGGCTTTGATAATAGTAAAAATGATATGAGAAACTTCTTTGTCTATTTTTTCAACTAGCTGACTTAATTTTGAACGATCATCTATATCATTAAAATCAAGGTTTTCTACTTCGCGCATTTCATTTGCAACATTGATTTGCCCTAAAACAATAATGTTACTTCCTTTACAAAACCTATTATGCTGAATGTTTGCAATGCTTTTTATGGCAGATTGCCATGCCGATGCAGCTCCAGGTCTTCCATAATTGGCACGCACGCCAATATCTTCAGGAATTCCTAAAAGAACATATTTTGCTTCACTTTCTTTGAGAAAAGTAATTTTGTCAGCTCCTGGCGGAATGACAATCATCTTTTCTCCGAACTTTAATTCACCACTTCTATGATTTGTGACTTTTGCTAAATCATTTATAGTGAAAGGGATTAATTTTTCCATGAAAAAAATTTATTTTCCAAAAATAATATAATTGTAGAAACTTACGTTATTACCTTATATTAATTCTTAAATTTGTTATTAAAGAAAATTATTTAAATATGGAAAACCCAAAGAACAACAATTCAAGTCTAAAGGCGGTAATCGCAGTTTTAGCAGTCCTACTGATCGGTAGTTTAGTGTATATTTTTAAATTATCTTCTGATACAGAAGTAGTTAAAACGGAGCTTACAACAACTTTGACAGAAAAAGAATCTGTAATGAAAGATTTACAGGAGTTAAAAGCGACTTATGATGCTGCAATTGCTGAAAATACTTCGATGTCTGACGAATTAATCCAAGAAAGAGACAAAGTAGTGGCTTTAATGGATGATTTGAACAAGTCTAAAGGAGATGTTTCTAAATACAGATCTCAAGTTCAAGCAATGCAAAGCAAAATGAAAACTTTAGTTGCTGAAAACGATGAGTTGAAAAAACAAAATGGTGTTTTAACTACTCAAAGAGATAGTACTATTGTAGTTTTAGGAGAATCTAAAAAATATAATGAAGTATTAGTGGGTCAAAACGAAGAACTAGCTAAAACTGTTGAAAAAGGTTCTAAATTATCTGTATTGAATACTAAAACTTCAGCTTACAAATTGAAAAGCTCAGGTAAACAAATTGAAACAGATAAAGCAAGCCGTGCTGACGTTTTAAAAGTTAGTTTTACAATTGCTGAAAACCAAATTGCTAAATCTGGTGACAAAACGTATTATGTTCAAGTTATTGATGCTAAAAACAATGTTTTAGGCGAGAAAAAAACAGAAAGTTTTGGAGATAACTCATTAACTTACAGCTTTAAGACTACAGTAAAGTATGAAAATAAAACTGTACAAGTTAGCGAAGATCTTCCAGGAAAAGATTTTGCAAAAGGAACTTATTTTATCAATATTTTTGATAATGATGAGTTAGTTTCTAAAACTAGTTTCAGTTTAAGATAATTCGCAGAAGGGAATATAAAATACCACTAAGATATTAAAGGTCTGTGATTTCACAGACCTTTTTTTATGTATGAAATTTGAATTTTATTGTTGTTTGAAAAACGATACGTTATCCGTTGTTGAAACCACTGGCAATATTTAAATCGTTGAAATGATTATTCTAAAATTTTTCCTTCTACAAAAACAGATTCAATAAGATTGCTTCCAAAAGCGTAAGGAATTTGGTAGTAAGAGGAAATTGGTTTTGTCAGGATTAAATTGGCTTTTTTGCCTTTTGTAATACTTCCGTGAGTTTCAGAGAGTCCCATGGCATATGCGCCGTTTATGGTTGCGGCATTGATGGCTTCTTCTGGCGTCATTTTCATTTTGATGCAGGCCGTTGCTACAACAAAATTCATATTTCCTGATGGGGTAGAACCAGGATTAAAATCTGTAGCCAATGCTAAAGGCAAGCCCGCTTTAATCATTTCGCGTGCTGGCGTATATGGAATGCTTAAAAAGTAAGAACACGAAGGCAGAGCTACAGGCATTGTTTCTGTTCCTTTTAAAGCTTCAATATCTTCTGGATTCATAATTTCTAAATGATCGACAGAAAGTGCATTAAATTTAACTCCAGCCTGAATTCCGCCAATAGAGTTGAATTGGTTTACGTGAATTTTTGGTTTTAAGCCAAAGGCCAAACCTGCTTCCATAATTTTTTCGGTTTCTTCTACTGAGAAATAACCGCTTTCGCAGAAAACATCTACATAATCTGCTAATTTATTTTTAGAGATTTCGGGAAGCATCTCGTTTATAATTTCGTCCAAATAACCTGCTTTATCGTCTTTGTAATGTAAAGGAAATGCATGTGCGCCTAGAAATGTAGCTTTTATGGCAATAGGATAGTTTTCGGCCAGTTTTTTAATTACTCGAAGCATTTTTAATTCTCCATCAACCGTCAAACCATAACCTGATTTAATTTCGACGGCTCCAGTTCCTAAATGCATTACTTCTTCTAAACGAATTTTAGACTGTTCATAAATCTCTTCTTCGGAAGTTTCGTTTAGTTTTTTAGCTGAATTTAAAATTCCGCCGCCGCGATTGGCGATTTCTTCATAAGAAAGTCCATTAATGCGATCTACAAATTCCTGCTCACGATTTCCTGCGTAAACAATATGAGTATGGCTGTCACACCAAGATGGGAGCACAACTCTTCCTGTTGCATCTATTGTTTTGTCGGCATTTATTTTTGGAAGATTATCCATTGAGCCGAAATCTTTAATGAGATTGTCTTTTAAGACTAAAAAAGCATTTTTAATTGTTGGAAGATTAGCCATTTCAGAACCTGAAACTTTAGCAATAGAAGTTTCGCGAACCTGAAGTAACTCTTGTATGTTTGTAATTAAAGTGATCATTAATATAAATTGTTATAAAACACAAATTTCACAAATTTCCACGGATTAATGTGTGAAAACTTGTGAAATTCGTAAATTGTTTTTTCTCTAAAGATTATTCAGAAACTGTTATTTCAAATATTTTATCCCAATATTTACCAGTAACAAAAATGGTTTTAGTAGTAGGGTTGTAGGCTATACCGTTTAGAACCTCAGCATTTTTGCTTTTTACAAATTTACGTAGTCCAGATAAATTGATAATTCCTTCAACTGCACCAGATTTTGGGTCTACAACAGCAATGGCGTCTTTTTGCCAAACATTAGCATAAAATTTTCCATTGATCAATTCTAGTTCATTTAATGCTTTAATTTTTGAACTGCCAGAATAAACATTAATGTAATCAATTAGTTTTTGATTAGAAGGATCCATTTTCCAGATTTTCTCTGTTCCATCAGAATGATAAATGTATTGGTCATCATGTGTCATTCCCCAACCTTCAATATCTTTATCGTATTTGAATGTTTTTTCTAGTTTGAAAGTTTTAGCATCATAAATAAACCCGGTTTTTTCCTGCCATGAAAGCTGATATAATTTCCCATTGAAGAAAGTAATTCCTTCTCCAAAATATTCTTTCGGAAGATCAACTTGTTTGATTACTTTTCCGTTTTTATAATCTACCTCTCTGAAGTATGAATCTTCTTTTTGTCCTGTACTTTCAAAAAGTCTTCCGTCATGAAATTCTAAACCTTCAGTAAAAGCTGTTGTATCATGTGGAAAAGTGTTTACAATTTTATAGTTTAATAATTTAGGTTCGATGTCAGATACAACTTCAATTCTTTTAGTTGCATCAGAAGAATCTCCACCAAAATATACAGAAGCTTTTAGATATTGGTAGCCTAATTTTTGATCTTTTAATTCAAATTTAAATTTTTCGGCACCTTTTGTACCTCCAACTCTTTTATCGTTTATAAAGTAAGCAATGCTGTCGATTTCTTTCGAATTTGGGTTTAAAACTCCGATTGAAAGCGATTCTTTTTGTGTAAAATGGGCTGGAAAAGCAGAATCATCGATAGTAAATAAAGAATTTTCACCTTTATTTTTTTCTTTACATCCAATTAATGTGATTCCTAATAAAATGACAGCTAGGAAGTTATATTTTTTCATAGTTTAAAATTTCAATATGCCAATATACGACGTTATTTTTATAGCAACAAAGGTCTTGCAAAAATATAAAAAGGTTGTATATTTGCACCGGCAAGTCCTACACGACCAGCTCCTGCAGACTCCCCCAGGATGGGAACATAGCAAGGGTACGTGGTTGAGCGGTGCGATGTAGGTCGCTTGCCATTTTTTTTAGAATTTAATTAGTTTATAATCTTCCTTTATGGAGGATTTTTTTATTTTTACCCAATCTTAAGTTAGACGTTATTTGGTTAAAAGTAAAGATTGAACATATTATATAGCGTTCAAAATAATACCATCTCCAAAAATCATAACTCATAATCCATAATTTATAACTAAAAAATGAGCAAAGTCGTTTTAATTACCGGAGGATCATCAGGAATTGGAAAATCTATTGGTGAATTTTTACATCAGAAAGGTTTCGTTGTTTACGGAACGAGCAGAAATCCTGAGAAAGTTCTAAATTCTATTTTTCCTTTGGTTGCATTAGATGTTCGAAATTCTGATTCTATTAAAAATGCTGTAAACCGAATTATTGAAACCTCAGGAAGATTAGACATTGTAATCAATAATGCTGGAGTTGGAATTACTGGGCCATTAGAAGAAATTCCTACGGAAGAAATTCGAAATAATTTTGAAACGAACTTTTTCGGACCGATTGAAGTTATGAAAGCTGCGCTTCCGCAGATGCGTAAACAGAATTCGGGACTTATAATAAATATTACTTCAATTGCTGGTTACATGGGACTTCCGTACAGAAGCATTTATTCGGCTTCAAAAGGAGCTTTAGAGTTGATTACTGAAGCCTTGAGAATGGAAGTGAAGTCTTTTGGAATTGAAATTACCAACGTTGCTCCTGGAGATTTTGCTACAAATATTGCAGCAGGACGTTATCATGCACCAGTTATAAAAGATTCGGCTTACGAAAAGGTTTATGGAGAAGTTCTGGCAACTATGAATGATCATGTTGATGCGGGAAGTAATCCAAATGAAATGGCAGAAGCGGTCTACAAAATCATTCAAACCAAAAAACCGAATGTACACTATAAAGTTGGTGCATTTATGCAAAAGTTTTCAATCGTTTTAAAACGTGCACTTCCAGATAAAGTTTACGAGAAAATGCTAATGAATCATTATAAATTATAGAATTATGGAAAAGATTGCAGAGTATTTACCAGCTGTTTTTAGCGTTTTAGTTTTACTGATTATTTGGTTTGTAATTCGTAGGATATTAGGAGCAGTAAGCGATAAAATAAATAATTCTGAAAATTATAAAGAAGATACTTTAAGAGTTCTGGAAGAAATTAGGGACGAATTGAAAGAATTAAACAGAAATAAATAATTTACTCTTTGTAATTATTTTGTGAATTTTGATAGAATTTACAAATTGATCTCGTTTTTGAAATTGTTATTGGTATTGATTTCGTAATTTTGCACCTGCGTTTGCGTGAGGGATAGGAGCAGTCCGCGGCGGAGCAGCAGATTATCCCGACCAGATTTGAGAAAGGCTCTTATAAACGTTCTGATGAGTGCGCCTTTTGCAAATATGGTCACGCCCAGAATAATTCAACACAATTTAAATAATATAAATTATGAAATTTTTTATTGACACAGCTAATTTAGCTCAAATTAAAGAAGCACAGGCTTTAGGTGTTTTGGATGGTGTGACGACTAATCCGTCATTAATGGCAAAAGAAGGAATCACTGGAAAAAACAATATCCTTAAGCATTATGTTGACATTTGCAACCTTGTTGATGGTGATGTAAGTGCTGAAGTTAACGCCCTTGACTTTGAAGGTATGGTTAAGGAAGGCGAGGAGCTAGCTGAATTGCATGAGCAAATCGTTGTAAAACTTCCTATGACTAAGGAAGGTGTTATGGCAGCTAAATATTTTTCTGATAAAGGAATTAAAACTAACGTAACTCTTGTTTTCTCTGTAGGACAAGCTATTTTGGCAGCAAAAGCTGGAGCAACTTATGTTTCTCCGTTTGTTGGTCGTTTAGATGATATTTCTACTGACGGATTGAATTTGATTCAAGAAATTAGAGAGGTTTATGATAACTATGGTTATGAAACTCAAATTTTAGCAGCTTCTGTGCGTCACACAATGCATATTGTAAACTGTGCAAAAATTGGTGCTGATGTGATGACTGGACCTCTTTCTGCAATTTACGGTTTATTGAAACACCCATTGACAGATATCGGTTTAGCTCAGTTCGTAGCTGATTTTGAAAAAGGAAACAAATAATCCTTAGATATTTACAAAATTAAAATCGTCTTTTTTCTAACGAGAAAAGGCGATTTTTTTTACTTTTATGTTGAATCTTAAATAGTTAAATATGAAAGTTATCTTATTTATGTTGTCTTTTTTTGCAGCGAGTTTTTCAATAAACGCCCAAGCCGCTAAAGTTATTACTTCGGTAAATGAGGCTGGAGATGTTGCTACTTATGAGTTGGATTGCTCTGTAAAATTTCAAACACTTGCAAAAGGTCTTCGTTATAATATTACGAGACATGAGTTTAAAGGTCCGGAATTGAAAAACTCTTATCGTCTTTTATTGGTAATGGATGGGTTTTATTCGAAAACATTAAATAGTGAAATGACAATCTCAGCAGTTTTAAGCGATGGCACAAAAATAGAAGCTAGAAAAACGATAGAAGATGATGGTTTTTTTGATGGAGCTTGCACCTTAAAAATAAAAGATCCGAAAGCGCTTTTAAATGCCGATATTGATAAGATAATCGTTCATGCAGACAAAGATGTCGTTTATCCTTTATCGGCTCAGAATAAAGCTATTTTTAAGAAGAATTTGAGTAATATCATTAATGCGAAGTAAAAGAGGCTAAGTTTCTGAGATGCTGAGATTCTAAGTTTTTTCTTTTTTTGAAATAAAAAAAATCCAAATTCCGATTAGTAAAATTGGAATTTGGATTTTTTATATATTGGATTTTTTTTAATTCTTAGTGTCCTCCGCCAGCACTTTCGATGTGGCTGATTCCTTGTTTTTTCAAGATTTTAGGGCAATAGAAACCATAGAATCCTAAATAAGCAAAACCGATAAGCGGTACGATGTATGAGAAATGTGTATATGTGATTCCAAAAATTCCATTTGGATTTGTAGCATCTAAATCACAGATGCTTCCTTGTAATAATGGAATTACTCCACCACCAAGAATCATCATAATTAAGAAAGAAGATGCTTTTCCTGTGTTTTTCCCTAATCCTGCAATCGCTAAATCGAAGATTGAAGGCCACATGATAGATAAGAACAATCCTCCAGAAATAAAGAAGAATTTAGTAATTTCTGGGTCTGGCCAAGCCAATCCTAAAACCATCATCGTTAATCCCGAAATTCCGAAAAGCATTAATGTTTTTCCAGCGTTTTTACCACCAACAAAACTTACAGCAATAAATAGTAAAATCCAGATTGGGTAGATGTAGAATGAAGAAACATCGTGAGCAGCAAAGATATTTGCTCCGATAATTACTCCAAATGCAGCAGCAGGCACAATAAATTTAAGAGCCGTATTTACCAAGTTAGAAGTGTTGAAAACATTTACTCCACCATTCCAACGGCCGATCATTAAACTACCCCAGTAAAGCGCAATAAATGGTGCAACGGCATCTTCTAGGACGTTTCCGAATTCGTGTGTGTGCAATAAAGCAGGCAAGTTACTGATGATAGTTACCTCAGTTCCAACATAAATAAAAATTCCTAACATCCCCAAGTATAATTGCGGATAGTCAAGAATGTTAAAACTGCTGTGTTTGTCTTTGATGATTGCTTCTTCCTCTTTTATAGGATCTTCAATTTTAGAAAAGTTCATAAATACCGCAACAGCAATAAATGCAAGACCTAAAATGATGAATGGCAATTTAATATCTTCTAATGAAAGCGCTGTTTTTTTGTTGTCTCCCATTCCGAATAAAGCGATACCTAACAAGATAGCTCCGATTGTTGTTCCAAAAGAGTTGATTCCTCCTGCAAGCGTTAAACGGTGCGCTCCAGTTTCTGGACTTCCCATTTTAATGGCTAAAGGATTTGCTACAATCTGCTGAATTGAAAATCCTAATCCTACTGTAAATAAAGCTGTTAAGAAGAAAGGGAAACTTTGAATTGTAGCCGCTGGGACGAATAAAAACGAACCTACAGCTGATAAAACTAATCCTGCTGACAGGGTTCTTTTGTACCCGTATTTTTGTAAAACGTCTACTTTTAAAGAAACGATAAAGAATATGATTGATCCAACAAAATAAGCAGCATAGAAAGCCCAAGCTACTAATTGAGATTGTACTTGCGATAACGTAAATACTTTTTTGAATACTGGAATCAGGATGTCATTGGCTGAACCAACAAAACCCCAAAAGAAGAAGACGATTATCAAAGAGATAAATTGCCCCCATTTGGTTTGCACATTTTCTGAACTCATAATAATAAGGTTAATTTTTTATTTTATTGTTTTTTGAAGACCGTAAATATATTTGTTAGGATTATCAAAAAAAAATAAAAAGGTATAAATAATGTTAAATTTAAACCAACGACTGTGTTTTTTCAACAAAGTGTTAATTTTAACCGACTTAGAAAATGTAATTCGTAATTATATTTTATTCCAATATCTTGTTTTTAACCTCTTTACTGTAGTTTCTGCCTATCGGAATGTTGTAAGATTGAATTTGAACGCGGTTTCCTTCTATAGATTTTACCTTATTTAGAGCAATTACATAAGATTTATGTATTCTAAGGAAGCGATCTTGAGGTAATTCTTCTGAGAGCGATGTAAGAGATTTATGTGTAATATAAGTTTTGTCTGGCGTGACAACTTTTATATATTCTTTCATTCCTTCAACAAATAGAATTTCTTCAATATTAATCTTCATCATTTTTTTATCGACTTTGATAAAAATATGAGAATCGCCTTTTGCGGTTTCGACCTTAATATTGTTTTTTAGATTGTATTCGGTGGTTATTTTATTGATGCATTTTATAAATCTTGGCAGCGGAATGGGCTTGACCAAATAATCTAGAACATCCAAATCATAACTTTCGGCAGCAAATTCTCTAAAAGCAGTGGTAATGATAACTTTAGTTTTATTTTCGATGAGGCTGATAAGTTCAAAACCAGTCATCATGGGCATGTTAATATCTAAAAAGACGGCATCGACAGTAGTGCTATTAATAAAATCGAGCGCTTCCAGAGAGTTAGTGAATGTTGCTATAACTTCAAAGTCTGTAAAATTGGTAAAATAATTTTCCAGGACTTTAATAGCTAAAGGCTCATCATCAATTAACACGCATTTAATCTTCATTCTGAGTAGGTATTTGTAATCGGATTATGTAGAAATTTAGTTTAGTGCTATGCTTCAGGCTAAAATTGTTTTTGTAAATCAGTTTCAGTCTCTTTTTTGTATTAACTAAACCAATTCCTCTTTTTGGATTATGATTTTGTGAAAGTACAAAATTATTTAAGATTTCAAAATCGAGCGTTTTGTTTTCGATGACTCTGCAATTGATTTTTATTTTTAAGTTTTTGTTGTTTAGACCGCCATGCTTGAATGCATTTTCTACCAATGAAATAAAAATTAGAGGAGGTACAACTACGTCATCTATGTTTGATTCTAAATTTATGGTCACTTCAACATTTTCAAAGCGAAGCTTTTCAATTTCGATATAATTCTGGATATAATCGATTTCCTTTATTAACGGAACGAATTTAGTTCCCTTTACATCATATAAAACATATTCCATCAAATTGGAAAGTTTTATGATTACATCTGGAACTTTTTTGGATGATTCTAATGATAGTGCGTATAAGTTGTTTAATGTATTAAAGAAAAAATGTGGCTGAATTTGATTTTCGAGGTATTTAAGTTTAATCTTAAATTGGTTTTCTCTTAGCGATCTGTTTCTCTCTCTTTCTCGTAACCATGTCAGTGTCAGATAAACTGATGATGCCATTGCTAGTACATACAACTCTCCAATGCAAACGGCAACGATATGATTAATTTCAAAAGGATGATATTCTCGATTTGCTTCTGGCCAGATGTTTTCAGATATAATGTAGTAAGTAAGCGCAGTTTTAGCCAAATAAATTCCAAATAGACTCAGAAGCAATAAAAATGTATACATAATATATTTTTGCTTCAATACATACTTCGGAACCAAAACAAATAAATTCAGATATACTAAAGGAATTACCAGAGAAAATTCGATTAAGTTTGATTTGAAAGCATAAGGATAATCATTAAAGTAAGCGCCCCATCTTAAAAAGTTTAAAGTAAAGTATACTCCCCAAAACCAGATATGATTTTGCAGTTTAATATCAAATTTAACTTTTCGAATTTCTTTCAACTGGCTTTAAGTTCTTTACGGTTTTTTGGTTTTTCTTAACAATATTGAAATATTGTGCAACTTTAAACAATTAACTGCAAAAAGCCAATTTTTTTGAATAAAATTTCGCAAAAAAAGGATATTGGTGTTTAATTTTTGTATTAGAACGTTTTCGTAAAGCGTATTATTGAATGATTTATGTCGTTCGTTTAAATTTTATTGCTGTTGGTTTAATTTATTTTTTTTAACAATGCCTTAAGAATAATTTTACTTCATAACTAACAAAATAAAAATAAACATGAAAAAAATTTTCTTAATCTTTATGATTGTTTTTACGGCGCAAGTTTCGCTTGCACAAGTAAAAAGTGTCAAAGGTGTGATTACAGATTCTGACGGTATGCCATTACCTGGAGCTTCTGTTGCTGTACAAGGAGGTCAAAAGGGGACAACTACCGATTTTGACGGATTGTATACTATTGAAGTTCAAAAAGGTCAGAGCTTAGTATTTACTTATGTTGGACTAGAAACTCAGACGATAGTTGTAGGAGATGCTGCTACAATTAATGTGAAGTTGGTTCAAGGAGCTTCAAATGCATTAAATGAAGTTGTTGTAACTTCTTTAGGTATAAAGAAAACAAGAAAATCTTTGGCTTATGCTGCTCAAGAGCTTAAGGGAGAAGAGTTAACTCGTGTTAAAGATGCCAACTTAATTAATACTGTGGCTGGTAAAATTGCTGGAGTTGCGGTAACACGAAGTTCATCTGGAGCGGGAGGAACTACAAAAGTTACTATTCGTGGTAATTCATCTTTTGTAAATAATCAGCCTTTATATGTTATTGATGGTATTCCGTTATATAATGGTGGGGCAGGGCAGCCAAATGGAACTTTTGGTGATTTGAATGGAGGTAATAAAGATGGAGGAGATGTAGTTTCATTAATAAATCCAGACGATTATGAAGGTATGACAGTTCTTAAAGGTGCTGCGGCTTCTGTATTATATGGTTCTCAAGGAGCAAATGGAGTTATTTTATTGTCTTCTAAAAAAGCAAAAGCTGGAGCTGAATCATTTAATGTGAATTCAGTTACAACATTTGAAACAGCAGCTTACCTTCCAGAATTTCAGTCTGATTATACTTCTAATCCAGGTGATCCAAGATCTTGGGGACCAAAACAAAAGGTGGAAGGAGATAAAGAGATTAAAGACTTTTTTGAAGTAGGAAATACTCAAATTACCTCTATGACTTTTACGAAAGCTACAGATGGAGCTTCAACTGCTTTAAGTTATGCAAATACAAATGGTTCTGGAATTATTCCTGGAAATCACATAAAGAAAAATAACTTTGGAATTCGTCAGACAAGTAAATTTTTTAATGATAAATTAAGTGTTGCTGTAACAGCAAATTATGTTACTCAAACAATTAACAACAGACCAACTAACGGTTTATATTTTAACCCAATCGCTGGAGTTTATAGCCATCCAAGAGCATTTACTTTAAATGATTTGAAAACATATGAAGTTTTTGATCCGGTAAAAAATATGATGCAGCAAAACTATCCAGGATTTGCAACAGTAAATGAAAGTAATGAAAATCCATACTGGCAGATTAACAGACAAAAATCTGTTGATAAAAATAATTTCTTTACAGGAGCAATCGCTTTAGATTATAAAATTGCTGAGTGGTTTCATTTAACTTCAAGATATAGTTATAACAGAAATGAAAGTAATTTTCAAAAAGGGATGTATGGAAGTTCTGCAACTTCATTGGTACACCCAACGGGAAGATATATCAATTCAAATCTTATTGGAACACAAAACTATGCTGACTTAATTGCTTTGTTTAATACAAAAATTAACGACAACTTTAGTTTTAATGGTACTTTAGGTACAAGTATAAATCACTCAAGAACTACTGGATTGACTATTGATTCAGGAATCGGTGGCGGACTTGTTTATGATAACATCTTTACACTAGGAAACTTCGTTAACAATAATGGAAATGTTCAGACAGGATCGGAAAGAGAAGTACAGTCTGTATTTGCAGCAGCAACTTTTGGATATAAAGATTATTTGTTCTTGGATGTAGCAGGAAGAAATGACTGGTCTTCTACATTAGCAAATACTCAAGATCCGGGTTATTTTTACCCAGCTGTTGGTGCCACTGCAATTCTTAGTGAAATGACAACGATGCCAGAGTTTGTTAATTATGGTAAAGTTCGTGCCACTTTTGCTCAAGTGGGTAATGATATCGCATCGACTATTACAAGCCCAACATCTAGCATCGTAGCTGGAAATATAGTGAACCCTACAGTGGGACCAAGAAGAGGAACTAGCTTGAAAAATGAGTTAAAATCTGAATTAGAACTTGGTACAGAATGGAGATTTTTTAATAACAGGTTAGGTTTTGAATTATCTTACTATACTTCAGAAACAAAAAATCAATTTCTTCAGGTTCCGGCGGAGTCAACAAACCCTGATGGATTTACTTTTTACGGTATTAATGCTGGTAGTATTTCGAATAAAGGTTTTGAGGTTGTTTTATTTGCTGACATTGTTAGAGGTGAAAAATTCAATTGGGATACAAGAATTAACTTTTCTCAAAACAGAAGTAGGGTAAATGACATTCCTTCAGAATCAACAGGCGGAAGAATCGTGCTTACAGATCCAGGATCTAACTCTTACAGATATTCATTAATCGAAGGAAGACCATTTGGTGTAATTGAAGGTTTCGATTTTAAAAGAGATGCACAAGGCAGAATCTTAGTTAATGATGACAATACATTGCAAAGAACAGATTGGAAAGAAATTGGAAATGCAAATCCTGATTTTATGTTAGGATGGTCTAACACTTTCAAACTAGGTGCTTTTACAGCAAACATTTTATTAGACGGCCGCTTTGGTGGAGAAGTGCTTAGTTTAACACAAGCAATTAATGATTTCAATGGAGTTTCTAAAGCTACAGGAGATGCAAGAAATGCGGGAACTGTTAATATTAATGGTGTTAAAGCAAGTGATGGTACTGCTGTAACTTCAATGGATCCATATGAATACTACAGTAATGTTGCAGGGAGAAATGGAGTGAGTAGCCAATATATTTACGATGCTACCAATGTTAGTGTAAGAGAGGTTTCAATTGGATATACATTCAATAAAACGAAATTACCAGTTTTTCAAACGGCTACAGTTTCTTTAATTGCCAGAAATTTATTCTTTATTTATAAAGATGCTCCATTCGATCCAAATGTGGCACTAAGTACAGGTGAAGGTTTACAAGGTGTTGATGTGTTTGGGATGCCGTCAACAAGAAGTATCGGTATTAATTTAAACTTAACATTCTAATCTTACAATCATGACATTAAATATAATAAAAAGAACAGCGATATGCTTGTCTCTTCTGGCAGCTTTTAGTTGTACAGATAATTTTGACGAGATGAATCAAAATCCTGTAGGAGCAACTACACCAGATTTGGAACAAAATTTTAATAATATTAAAAGTTTGATAAAACCTGCATTTACTAGACTTTACATATCAGATGTAACTTGGCAATATCAATTGCAGCAAAGTTTACAGGCAGATGGATGGTCAGGGTATATGACTACTCCAAATGAGTTTGGTGGAATAAACAATCATAACTACAATTTAAATCAAAACTGGAATGGTTACGCTTGGGATGATGCTTATGTAAATATCATCGCTAATTTGTTTAAGATTGAACAAAGAGCAAAAGGAAAATATGACCAGTTTTATTCATGGTCACTCATAATCAAAGTGGCAACTATGCAACGTATTACAGATATGTATGGACCAGCCGTATATTCTAAGTTTGGGGGAGATGGATTGGCGACTTATGATTCTCAGGAACAAATTTATACTCAAATGTTTAAAGATTTAGATTTCGCAGTAACCGATTTGACAGCGAGAGTTGCTGATGGTGAGGTTTCTAAATTTACTGAAACGGATCAATCTAATTATGGCGGAAGCTATTCGCAGTGGGTTAAATATGCAAACTCTTTACGTTTAAGATTAGCTATGCGTATTTCTAAAGTGAATCCATCACTGGCAAAAACAGAAGCAGAAAAAGCGGTAAATCACTCAATAGGAGTATTTAAATTGAATGCAGATGTGTTAAAGATTAAATCACCACTAGATTTAAATGTTATAGATGTGATGAGTCATGCTTGGGTTGGATTATTTATGGGGGCTGATATGGAATCTATTTTAGGCGGATATCAAGATCCTAGAATGGCTAAATATTGGGAGCCATCTGTACAAGTTGCTGGCGAATATAAAGGAGTTAGAACAGGTATTGTTTATCCAACACCTTCAACATATGCTAATTTTTCGCAAACAGGAGCTCGTACAAAAACTGGAGAAGTTACGTGGATGTCAACAGCTGAAGTTTACTTCTTAAGAGCTGAAGGAGCATTAAGAGGATGGAACATGGATGGTGTAGCAAAAGATTTATATGAAGCGGGCATTAGAGCATCTTTTGAACAAAATGGTGTAGAGGGTGCAGCTGCATACATAGCTGATAATGTAAAAGTTGCTAAGGATTATGTTGATCCAATTAATCCAGTAAATAATTCTCCGGCAGTTTCTAAAGTTACAGTGGCTTGGGGAGCAACAAATGAAATTAACTTAGAAAAAATTATCACTCAAAAATGGATTGCTACATATCCTGACGGACAAGAAGCTTGGTCTGAATTCAGAAGAACAGGTTATCCAAAATTATTTAGAATCACAAATAATAAAAGTGGTGGAGTTATAAGTACTGCATTAGGAGTAAGAAGATTACCTTTCCCATTATCTGAAGCAACAAACAATCCTAAAGGAGTAGAATCTGGAGTTGCGGTTCTTGGTGGACCAGACAATGGAGCTACAAGACTTTGGTGGGATGTTGATAAAGCAAACTTCTAAAAAAAAAGAATATTAAGTTTGGTTAGTAGTATGGTATAGATGGTGAAAGCTGTCTATACCATATCTTAAGACCAAAAGGGTAATTTACTACAAAAAAAGAAAAAAATGAAAAGTGCTTTAGAAATAAAACCTGATATCAGTTATAAAAGCGCTGGGAAATTTGAAGAAACTCGTTTTGAAAAAATTCATAACGAGATTTTCAAAAGTTCTATTGAAGCTTCTGTAATTGTAGCACAGGAAATTGCGCAGCTTATTAGATCTAAGCAGGAAAAAAATAAATCTTGTGTTTTAGGTTTGGCAACAGGTTCTTCTCCGATCAAAGTTTATGAGGAACTAGTGAGAATGCACAAAGAAGAAGGACTTAGTTTTAGCAATGTAATCACTTTTAATCTGGATGAATATTATCCGATGACTAAAGAGAATAATCAGAGCTATCATTATTTCATGCATGAGCACCTTTTTAATCATATTGATATTAAACCTGAAAATATTAATATTCCTGATGGTACAGTAGCAATTGATGAAATTAATCAATACTGTATCGATTATGAAATGAATATTAAAAACGCTGGCGGTCTTGATTTTCAGTTATTAGGAATTGGACGTACAGGACACGTTGGATTTAATGAGCCTGGTTCGCATATTAATTCAGGAACAAGAATTATCACTTTGGATCATATTACAAGAGTTGATGCATCATCAGCTTTTAATGGTATTGATAATGTGCCGAAACGTGCCATTACAATGGGGGTTTCAACCATCATGAGATCAAAACGCATTGTTTTGATGGCTTGGGGACAAAATAAAGCGGACATTATTAAAAGAACTGTTCAAGGAGATATTAGTTCAGAAGTTCCGGCTACATTTTTGCAAAATCATCCAAATGCAACTTTTGTTTTAGACCAGTCTGCCGCTTCAGAATTAACTCGTTTTAAAACGCCTTGGTTAGTTGGCGAATGTCTTTGGACACCTGAATTGAAAAGTAAAGCGATTGTTTGGCTTTGTCAAAAAACAAAACAGTCTATCTTAAAATTGACAGATCGTGATTACAACAATAACGGAATGTCCGACCTATTGGCTCAGGAAGGTTCTGCTTATGATATGAACATTAACATGTTTAATATTTTGCAGCACACGATTACCGGTTGGCCAGGAGGAAAACCAAACACAGATGATTCATTTCGTCCAGAAAGAGCAAATCCGGCAAAAAAGAGAGTGATACTTTTTAGTCCGCACCCTGATGACGATGTGATTTCTATGGGAGGAACATTTTCGAAATTAATCAAGCAAGGACACGATGTTCATGTGGTGTACCAAACTTCGGGAAATATTGCGGTTTCAGATGATGAAGCGTTAAAATTTGCAGAAGTTGCCAGTGATTTTATCGGAGAAGGTCAAGCAGATATCAATTTCAAATCGGTTATCGAGTTTTTAAATAATAAATCCGAAAATCAGATTGATTCTTTAGAAGTAAGAAAACTAAAAGGATTAATTAGAAGAAGAGAGTCTTACGGAGCAACAAGATACATCGGACTGAAAGATGAGAATACCCACTTTTTAGATCTTCCTTTTTATGAAACAGGACAAGTTAAGAAGAATCCGTTAGGACCAGAAGATATTGCAATTGTAAAAGATATCATTGCGAGGATAAAACCACATCAGGTTTTTGCTGCTGGAGATCTTGCAGATCCTCACGGAACTCATGAGGTTTGTTTAAATGCCATTTTTGCCGCGTTAAAAGAACTTAAATCAGAACCATACATGGATGATTGCTGGTTGTGGCTTTATAGAGGCGCTTGGCACGAATGGGATATTCATGAAATAGATATGGCCGTTCCGTTAAGTCCATCAGAAGTCTTATTGAAACGTCATGCCATTTTACACCACCAGTCTCAAAAGGACAGGGTAATGTTTCAAGGCAATGACTCTCGTGAATTCTGGGTTAGGGCAGAAGATCGAAACAAAAACACAGCCATATTATACGATGAGTTAGGTTTGGCTGAGTATGAAGCGATTGAAGCCTTTAAACGTTTTGACTACTAAATTTTTTCCGATTCATTTTATAATGAATCAAATAGCAAAATTCAGATTGATCTCATTGCGAAAGTGAGGTAAAAGCTGGAATCATTCTGAGTTTTGTTTTTTATATAAATTGCGGATACTTATTAAAAACTATCCAACCAAAAAAAAAGAAAAATGAAATATCTATTTGTACTATTATTTGCTGGCATATCTGCAGGTGCTCAAGTCCAGAAAGAGCAGCTGAATCTTATGCCTTGGCCTCAGAATGTTGTTATTAATGAAGGTAATTTTAATTTAAGCAAAAATTTTAAAGTAAACATTACTGGAAATCCAAATCCAAGAATTTTTGGTGGAGTAACTCGTTTTTTGCGCCGTTTGGATGGTAGAACAGGTATATTTTTCGAGCAAGGTTTTATTGAAAAATTAAATGAAGTTCCAAATGCGGAATTACAGATTAATTGCACCAAAAGCGGTAAAATTGGTTTATACGAAGACGAAAGTTATCATTTAGATATTACTTCAAACAAAATCACTTTAAACGCTTCAAGCGATTTAGGAGCTTTACATGGTTTAGAGACTTTATTGCAAATGCTTCAAAACAATTCAAAAACATTTTATTTTCCAGCTTCAAAAATTTCAGATTTCCCAAGATTTACATGGAGAGGTTTAATGATGGATGTTTCAAGACATTTTCAGCCAATTGATGTAGTGAAAAGAAATATTGATGCACTGGCAGCAATGAAAATGAATGTTTTCCATTGGCATTTGGTTGATGATCAAGGCTGGAGAATTGAAATGAAAAAACATCCAAGATTTACGCAAGTAGCTTCGGATGGAATGTATTACACACAAGAGGAAATTAAAAATATCGTAAAATATGCCGATGAGCGCGGTATTTTAATTGTCCCAGAAATAGATGTTCCAGGTCACGGATCTGCAATCTTAACTGCTTATCCAGAAATTGGAAGCAAAGTGATTACGCTGACAGGAGGAACATCCGAAAAAAATATTCAAGGTACAGCAATTGCTACCTATGGAATTGAAAGAAATGCTGGAATTTTTTCGCCAACATTAGATCCTTCAAATCCTAAAACATACCAGCTTTTAAGCGAGGTTTTTGATGAGGTTTGTCCGTTGTTTCCAGGTGCTTATTTTCACATTGGAGGAGATGAAAACGAAGGAAAAGACTGGGATGCAAATCCTAAAATTCAAGAATTCAAGAAGAAGCATAATTTAAAAACCAACCACGAACTGCAAACGTATTTCACGATGCAATTGGCACCGATGTTAAAGAAACACGGAAAACAATTAATGGGTTGGGAAGAAATTTTAACCAAAAATTTATCTAAAGAAGCCATTGTGCATTCTTGGAGAGGTCCAAACGAAGGAATGCCAGCTGGACAATCTCTTGTAGATGCCGTTAAAAAAGGATACAAAACAGTTTTATCAAATGGATATTATATTGATTTAATGTATCCAATCGCAAGCCATTACCTAAATGACCCAATGCCAAAAGGAGCTAATTTAACTAGTGACGAAAAAGCAAGAATTTTAGGCGGAGAAGCTACAATGTGGACCGAGTTGGTTACCCCAACAACGATAGATTCGAGAATTTGGCCAAGAACTGCTGCAATTGCAGAAAGATTATGGTCGGCAGAAGATGTAGTAGATGTTGAGAATATGCGCAAGCGTTTAGAAAATATTTCTTTTAGATTGGAAGAATTGGGCATTACACATATCAGAAACAAAGATGTGATTTTAAGAAACATTTCAAACAATCAAGATATCAAATCATTGGAAGAATTCTCTAATGTAAGCGAACCATTGAAAGGATATACTCGTAACAAAGGAGGAACAGAGTACCAAATGTATTCTCCGTTTACCTTGTTTGCAGATGCCTGCGGACCAGATGCAAAAGATGCTTTAGCATTTGACGCAGCTGTAAGCCAATATTTAGCTAATAAATCGGCAGACAATAAAGCCAAAGTGGCTGCATTTTTTACAAAATGGATTGCAGTTCATAAAGGATTAACAGAATTAAGCAATAACGCACCGTTGGTGCAGCCAATATTACCATTATCTAAAAAACTAAATGATGCTTCTCAGGAACTATTATTGGTTTTGGATAATAAATCAACTTTAGCGCCTGCAGATCTGAAAAAATTGATTGAACAATGCAATACAAAAGATCATGCAGATGTAGAACTGTCTGTTTATGAGAGTTTAAAGAAATTAATTTAGAGTTGGATTTGAATTAGTATTTAGTACGTTTTTGAGTTACTAATGTTTTTTTAGAGTGATAATTATCTCTGCCATATTTATGGCAGGGGTAATTACAATGACAACTTTGAATTTTTAGAACAAACACATCAGAAATAATCAGTAAAAATTTTAAAAAAATAACCAATAACGGAGTATTAACCTTTTAAAAACCAAATAGAAAGAATACCACAAAACATGACAATAAAAGAGTATAGATTGATGAGTAGTCCCAAATTTATCATTTGTATTTAACATTAATTTTTTAAAAATTATAAATAAATATCAATCACTACTATTGGCTAATGATTATGTATGAATCAGTAATAGTAATATTTATCTATAGAATTTAATTTGAGTTTATTTCCAATCGATAGCAGCCTTCCAACCTGCAGTTGAGCGAAACCCAGAAGCTTGATGCTGCTGCGGCCCAATTACTTATTTTCTATTAACTAATATTTATTAATTATGAAACATTTTTACAGATTGCTCTTTTTGTTACTGTTTCCCTTACTTGCGTTGGCGCAACCAGCCCACGGAAAAAAAGTAGTAGGGTATTATGCACAATGGTCTATCTATGCCAGGGACTTTAATGTTCCGAAGATTGATGGAAGTAAATTGACGCATTTAAATTATTCTTTTTATGGGACCACTTATGATCCTGCCCATCCTGAGAATACAAAATTAAAATGTTTAGACACTTATGCTGATTTTGAGCATATGGAAGGTGGAATTCCTTGGGATGCACCAGTAAAAGGAAACTTTTATGATTTAATGAAATTGAAAGAAAAGTATCCGCATTTAAAAGTTTTAATCTCTGTGGGAGGCTGGACAAAAGGTCAAGATCTTTCTCCAATTGCTGCAAGTCCTGTAGCAAGAGCGGCTTTAGCAGCAGACATGGCAAACTTCATTACTACATACCCGTTTATTGATGGTTTCGATATCGATTGGGAATATCCTCTTTCTGGTGGAACTGACGGTACAGAAATAGTAAATGGTGCGCCTGTTCCTCCACAAAAATATAGCCCAGACGACAATAAAAATTTAGTGCTTTTATTGAAAGCGATGCGTCAGGCAATGCCAAATAAACTGGTTACAATTGCTGCTGGAAACAATGTTAGAAATGTTTCTAAACAGTATTTAGGGCCAAACAACAGAGCACAATACGGAATGACAGAAGATATTTCGACTTATTGCGACTATATCACTTATTTCGGATACGATTTTGGCGGTAACTGGTACGATAAAACTTGTTACAACGCACCTTTATATGCAAGCGGAAACCCTAATGACCCGTTGTATGGCGCAACGCAATCAGAATCATTAGACGAATTGACTAATCAATATTTGAATGTAATTGGTTTTCCTGCCAATAAATTAATCATGGGATTGCCTTTTTACGGAAAAAAATTCGATAACGTTGCTGCAAATTCAACAAACGGATTATTTGTTTCAGCACCAAGATATGTAGTTCCTGGATGTACAAATCCGCAAAACCCAACAGGAACATGGGATGGTTCTGGAGCTTGTGAAAAATCTGGAAGTATCGAAATCTGTGATTTAGTTGGAAATCCAGTTACCAATTCACACGCTTATTTAGATCCAAACACAATGCAGGTTACTGCAAGTGCAGCTTCTGCAGGATGGGTGAGATATTGGGATAACACAACAAAAGTTCCTTATTTATATAATGCTACTTCAAAAGAATTTATTTCTTATGAAGATAAACAGTCAATGGATTTAAAAGTTCAATATATAAAATCTAGAAACTTAGCAGGAGGTATGATTTGGGAATTATCTCAAGATACAAGAGGCTCAATTCCGAATTCATTATTAAACCAAGTTGATACTTCTTTTGGAAGCGTTGTTCCAGGAACAGTTAGTATTTCTGGTTCTGTAAAAAACGGATCAGCTTTGGTTACCAATGTTACGGTTGAATTGCGAAATGCAAGCAATGCAGTAATTCAAACAGTAGTTTCTGCTACAGGAAACTTTGCTTTCAATAATTTAACTTCAGGACAAAATTATTCGCTTACAGCAGTAAAAGCAAGTTATACATTTGTTCCTGTTAGTTTAACGAATGTTACAGTTAATCAGACAGGAGTAACAATCAACGGAACTCAACCAACTTACACAGTAAGCGGAACGGTTCTAGACGGAACAACAGGAGTTTCTGGTGTTACAGTTTCTGCAGTTTCTGGAAGCACAACTTTGACAGGAGTTTCAAATGCGAGTGGAGCGTATAGTGTTGCTGGATTAACAGCTGGTTTAAACTTTACCGTTACGGCCGCAAAATCTGGATTCTCTTATACACCGGCTTCAACAGTTTACAATGCAATTGACGCGAATAAAACGCTTAATTTTACTCAAGGAGCAGCAGTGGTAACGTACACTGTAAGCGGAACAGTTCTTAACGGAACAACTCCAGTTTCTGGTGTAACAGTAACTGCATCATCTACAGCAGGAAATGTTACAGCAACTACTAATGCAAGCGGAGCATATTCATTGACTTTAGCTTTTGGTGGAAATTATACAGTTACAGCTGCTTTAACAGGCCAAACATTCACGCCAGCATCTACAGTTTATTCTAACTTGAATGCTAATAAAACATTGAATTTTACTCAAGATGTTGCAACAACTACGAGCAAAATCAGTGGAACAGTTAAAAACGGAACAATTCCTGTTGCTGGCGCGAAAGTAGAATTGGTTTTACCTTGGACAGATAATAACCACAACTGGAAAAGCGTTTTAGCAACAACAGATGCACAAGGAAAATACAGCTTTGACAATTCGGTTATAGATGGTTATACACAGGCTTTGAGTTTGAAATTAAACTCTTGGCAAAATGGCGAAGTGGCTTATTATCCAAATAATCTAGCCAACTTTGCAATTCCTGCAACTCCTACGGTTTATAATTTCAATACAAGTTCAACGGCTAAAGTAGCATTAGCAGCAGCTACAAATCTAATCAGCGGAACTGTGAAAAATGGTTCAACGCCTGTAGCGAATGCTAAAGTAGAAATCGTTTTACCATGGACCGATAATACACACAACTGGAAAAGCGTTCTAGCGACAACAGATGCATCAGGAAATTATACTTTTGATAATTCAGTTGTAGCAGGATATACGCAAATTCTAAGCTTGAAATTAAATTCATGGCAAAATGGAGAAGTAGCCTATTACCCAAATAATCTGGCAAACTTTGCTGTTCCGACAACGCCAACAATTTATAATTTTAATACACAAACTACGGTTGTGACTAAGCCAGTAGTTGCCATTACAGCGCCAACAGCTTCGGCGATTGCTATAAATTTAGGATCATCAATTAATTTTGTGGCAAGTGTTGGATTAAGCGCTGCCGATGCGACTACAATCTCATCTGTTGTATTTAGTTTAGACGGACAAACGATAAGTGCTACCAATTCTTCTGGAACTTATACTTCGGTTTGGACGCCAGCAGCAAATCAGTTTGGAGTTTCTCATACGTTAACCGTTACGGCTACTGCATCAAACGGAACAACAGATTCAAAAACCTATAGTTTTACATTAACTTGTTCGGGTGCAAATTGTCCAAATACATTACCTGTAATTACTTGGAATTCGCCGTCGAATACTACAATATACCAAAGCTCTTTCCAAGCTGTTCCAATTTCAGTTACAGCGGTTGACAGCGACGGATCAGTTTCTGGTGTTACTATTACCATAAATGGAGGGACATTTAATATGACAGCAGGTACAAATAATACTTATACATATAATTTTACGCCAACTGCTTATCAGGATTATCCAATTGTAATCAAAGCAACAGATAATAAAGCTGCTGTGACTACTTTAAACAATACTATTAAAATTGCTACAATAAGTGGTAATAGATTTATTCCGCTTCCATCTAAAATTATTTTAGGGTATGCGCATTCTTGGGAAAATACTTCAGCTCCATTTTTATATTTTTCTCAAATAAAGGGAAGCAAATTTAACGTAGTCGATTATGCTTTCGTAGAAACCGTTAATCGTGATGGTTATACTCCAATACTAACTACAAATGATGCTAGATATTTGACCAATGGAGTTTTCGATAAGCAATTATTGAAAAATGATATAAAATCTTTAAGAGATAGCGGTGTTCCTGTTATTGTCTCTATTGGAGGTCAAAATGGACATGTTGTTTTAGAAAATGTTACTCAGAAAAATATTTTCGTTAATGGTTTAAAAGCGATTATCGATGAGTACCAATTTGATGGAGTTGATATTGATTTTGAAGGCGGATCGATGAATTTTAGCGCAGGAGGTTTAAGAGATATTTCTTATGCGGGTATTTCAGCTTATCCAAGATTGAAAAACGTAGTAGATGCTTTCAAAGAATTAAAAGCGTACTATGGCCCTGGATTCTTGTTAACTGCAGCTCCAGAAACACAATATGTACAAGGTGGTTATACTACTTATACAGATACTTTCGGTTCGTTCTTGCCGATCATTCAAAACTTACGTAACGAATTGGATTTGTTAGCGGTACAATTGTACAACACAGGAGGGGAAAACGGATTAGACGGCCAGTATTATGGTACAGCTAAGAAAGCAAACATGGTTACTGCTTTAACTGATATGATTATAAAAGGGTATAACATTGCTTCAACAGGAATGCATTTTGATGGTTTGCCAGCTTCAAAAGTTCTTATTGCATTGCCAGCTTGTCCGAGTGCGGCAGGTAGCGGATATCTAACTCCTACAGAAGGAATTAACGCTATGGACTATTTAAGAAACGGAACCAATTTCACTGGAAGAACCTACACTATGCAGCCAGGCGGACCATATCCTTCTTTAAGAGGTTTAATGACTTGGTCTGTAAACTGGGATGCCTCTTCTTGCGGTAATTCATCTGAATTGTCTAAAGCGTATGCAGCTTATTTTGCATCGCAAGCTACGGCTAAAACATTGGCTGTAGAAGATATAACGCCTGATAGCAATACGACTGTGGCTTATTTTAGAAACAATACTTTATCGGTATCTAATGAAACAGAAGAAATTGCTCAGGTTGACGTGTTCAATACGATAGGACAAAATGTTACAAGCCACAGAAACATTCAAAACAATAAAGAAGTGTTGCTTAACAGCCCAAGTTTTGCTAGTAAACAGATTTTTGTTGTGATTGTAACCAATAAATCAGGACACAAAAAGTCATTGAAAGTAATGAACTTTTTAAACTAAAATAAAAGTATTGAAAATTTAGAAATAAGAAAATTGGGACGGTTAAAATTGAGTTTGGTTATTTATTTTTTAACCTAATTTTTATTTCTTAAATGCTGTGAATTGAGGTAATTTGTTATTTGGTTTTTGCCTCATGTAGAGCATTATGAACCCGACAATTTTATTGTCGGGTTTTTTTATGGCTAAAACATTTTTTTATGCCTCCAAATAAGGATCTAAAACTTCTGCAAGTTGATTAAGCCAATAAAAATTATCATCGACATTCTTTATTCCCGATTTTATCGTTTCGCATTTTCTCATAACTGATAATGAAAGTACATTATTTACTTCGCGTATCATTTTTGCCATTTCTTTACAATCAATTTTGTCTGTAAGAAATCGTTTAATCTTGTTTCAAGTTCGGTTGAAAAATTATTTGTAATCATTATCTTATTTTTTTAGCAAATCTAAAGAATTACTATTTTTATTGTGACACATATTTGTTTCATAATGAAAGATTTTAGAAAAAAATCTGCAGTCCCGATAGCTATCGGGAGCGAGAAACCCTTTGCGAACTCTGCGTAAATCCTTTGCGAACTTCGCGGTTAAAAAGAAATCCGTACTTTTGAATTACAATTATCGCATAAAACTTCATGAAAAAATTATTAATTATTTTAATCACATTTTTAGTTTCTACTCTCTCTTTCGGCCAAAATAAATTCGGAAATCCAGAAGTCGATCCCACTCAAATTCAAAAAACTTACCCAGAATGGTCCGTTTATCAGAATAAAAAAATAATGCTTTCGAGAGATTTTACCGCTTTAGACGAAGCTTCAAAAGAAATAACAAAAGAAGCCTTTTTAGATAAATTAGCAAACGGGAACTTTATCCCAGTTCGATTGAAATCTGAAGCGAATATTTACGTCTATAAGCTTTTTAAAATTCAGCCAAAAACAGATACAAGTATAAAAGCGACAATCAATCAAATTGGTTTTGATGCTTATAAAAACTATAAAATGGAAGGAACCGCTTTTCCTCAATTCTCATTCAAAGATTTAGACGGAAATCTAGTAACCAACGAATCCATGAAAGGAAAAATCATTGTGATAAAATGCTGGTACATTCACTGCACGCCATGCATCAGAGAGTTTCCTCAAGTCAACAAATTGACCGAAGAATATAAAGACAGAAAAGATATCGTTTTCATGAGTTTGGCCGAAGATTCAGCAGAACAATTAAAAACGTTTTTAGCTAGAAAACCTCTTTTGTATTCTGTAATTCCAGACATGAAAGAATATATGAATAATGCTTTGCAACTGAATTCTTTCCCAACACATTTTATTCTAAACAAAGAAGGAATGATTGCAAAAGTGCTTCCTAATTTTGAAAGTTTAGAAGTGGCTTTAGAAAAGGAAAGTAAACTCTAGCTAAATTAATCTCGCAAAGTTTTATACCAAAGTAACCTCATTTTTGTCATTTCGACGAAGGAGAAATCTTCGCGAGAAATTCCGGTCCTAATAATTGCCAATCTTTGTAGAGTCACTTGTGAAGATTTCTCCTTCGTCGAAATGACAAGATTGTGTAATAACACTTCATCATTGCATTTATAATACTTTGGATGAAACAAAACTTTGCGTCTTCGCGACTTTGCGAGAAAATATTCACGCAAAGAAAAAAACCTTAGCCCCTTAGCATCTTTGCAACTTAGAACCTTTTTCACTACTTTTGCACCAAATTAATTAAAAAGACATTCATGTTAACAGTCAATAATTTATCAGTTCAGTTTGGTAAAAGAGTTTTATTTGATGAAGTAAATACAACTTTCACTCATGGAAATATTTACGGAGTTATCGGAGCAAATGGTGCTGGAAAATCTACTTTCTTAAAAGTGATTTCGGGCGATATCGACCCAACTTCTGGACACATTCATTTAGAGCCGGGAAAACGTATGTCGGTTTTAAACCAGAACCACAACATGTTCGACGAACATACTGTTTTGGAAACCGTTTTAATGGGAAATAAAGTTCTGTACGCTGTTAAAAAAGAAATGGATGAACTTTATTTGGATTATAATGATGCCAACGCAGACCGAATTGGAGAGCTTCAAGTTCAGTTTGAAGAAATGAACGGATGGAACGCCGATTCTGATGCCGCAGCGATGTTATCTAACTTAGGAATCACAGAAGCAGATCATTATACTTTAATGGCTGATATGGAAGGAAAAATGAAAGTACGTGTGCTTTTGGCGCAAGCACTTTTCGGAAATCCTGATTTGCTGATTATGGATGAGCCTACCAACGATTTGGATTTCGAGACAATCGCTTGGTTAGAAAACTTCTTGGCAAACTACGAAAACACTGTAATTGTTGTATCTCACGACCGTCACTTTTTAGATGCGGTTTGTACACATATTTCTGATATTGATTTCGGAAAAATCAACCACTACTCAGGAAACTATACGTTCTGGTACGAGTCTAGCCAATTAGCGGCAAAACAACGTGCGCAGCAAAACAAAAAAGCAGAAGAGAAGAAACAAGAGTTGGAAGAATTTATTCGTCGTTTTAGTGCAAACGTGGCGAAATCGAAACAAGCTACTTCTCGTAAAAAAATGATTTCGAAATTAAACATTGCCGAAATCAAACCTTCAAGCCGTCGTTATCCTGCAATTATTTTCGATCAAGATCGCGAAGCGGGAGATCAGATTTTGAACGTTCAAAATTTAGCGGCTTCTGTAGACGGAGAGGTTTTATTTAAAGATGTGGATCTGAATATGGCAAAAGGCGATAAAATCGTTCTTTTCTCTAAAGATTCACGCGCAACAACTGCTTTCTACGAAATCTTAAACGGAGAACAAAAAGCAGACGCAGGAACTTTTGATTGGGGAATTACTACGAACCAAGCGTATTTGCCAGCTGAAAACCATAAATATTTCGAAAACGATTTGACTTTAGTGGATTGGTTACGTCAGTATGCAAAAACGGAAGAAGAGCGTGATGAGGTATTTATTAGAGGTTTCTTAGGAAAAATGATTTTCTCCGGAGAAGAAGCTCTTAAAACATCTAGAGTTTTATCTGGAGGAGAAAAAGTGCGTTGTATGTTGTCTAGAATGATGATGGAGCGTGCTAACGTTTTAATGCTAGACGAACCGACAAACCACTTAGATTTGGAGTCTATTACAGCTTTCAATAACTCATTGAAAAACTTTAAAGGTTCTGTAATCTTCACAACACATGACCACGAGTTCGCACAAACAGTTGGTAACAGAATCGTAGAGTTGACACCAAACGGAGTTATCGATCGTTACATGACATTTGACGAATATCTTGATGATGAAAAAATTCAAGAACAAAGAAAGAAGATGTACAATCTTTAATCTTTAAATTCCAATATATTAAAATCCCAAATTCCAATTTTTGTGAATTTGGGATTTTCTATTCTATATCTTTCAAGCATAGTTTGTCATTTCGACGAAGGAGAAATCTTCGCAAGGAACTCGACAAAGATTGGACTTTGTTCTACATCGATAAAAAAAATCCCAAATTCCGATTAAACTTGGAATTTGGGATTTTTTATTTGTTTATTTTACTACTATTTGCTTCCGAACATTTTGGCAAAAATCCAGATAATAATCGCAATAATAAAGATTACTATAAATATCCCGAATCCCATTCCGGCTTTAAAAATGTCTCCTATAACTTCACAGCTTGAAAATGAAAACAGTATTACAAATACCATTAACAATCTTAGTATTTTATTTTGCATGATTCTGATGTTTTAAATTGATACTTAAAATTACTTCACGAATCAGGAAAATGTGTTATAGAATTTTTTGGAAATGTTTTAGGATTTGGAGCAAAAGTTTTTTTAAAAAACAATACGGTTAGTATTTAAAATTAATGCTAAATAAATGTTTAAAAACAATCTCGTAATTTTTAACTTAAAACTATATTAATGCTTCCTGATGAACAGTGATTACAAGTTTCTCCTTCCTCAAGTGGTATTCCACAATAAATACATTCTGAATTTCGATGTAATTTTCTATTACGTATTCCTAATTTATCTAAAATGGATGATTCGTTAATTTCTAATTTACAAAATTCACATTTTAATTTTATAATTTCGTGGCCTATAGTTTCTTCAAGTAATCTAAGTTGATTAAATTCAACGATGGGTTTTAAATAAATTATTGCAATATTTTTGCAAGAAGGACATTCAATTTTATCTTTATGTCTTGAATCAAGAATTGTTTGAGTACTTTTTTCTTTTTGTGTAATAAAATTTTCGTTACCACTTAACGATTTCCATATTTCTTGATGTGTTTCTATTAATATTTTTAATTTTTCATTTAAATCAGTTTGTAGAGAAGCAGAAATTTTAGAAAGTTTTATGTGTTTTCCATCAAAAAAATGTCTTTTATCAATTTGAAGCTCTTTTGAAAAAGAAAGAAGCATTGTGTAAAAATCACGTTGAATAATTTCTTTAATACTCTGTTTTTCCAATTGATTAAGCTCGCAATGCGCAATTATATCTCTTGCTTTAGAAATTGTAAATAAAATATTTTTATGATTTATAGTGCTTTCCGAAACTAATTGTGTTCTTAATAAGCTATTGTTAAAAGTTATTACATCGGAATTTGGTTTGTTTTCTAATTGTTTAGATCCAGATATGGTTGATAATATTTTATCAGGATACAAAGTTTGTAAAGAATGTTTAAAATCGGGTTCTATTAGTATATACGTTGGGTTTATTTCATACAAAATTCCTTTTAATAATCTTTCACAGCCTAAAGCCATATTAAAAGCTAATTGTATAATTTCATTATCGGGGATAGTATATTCAATTCTTCTAGAAACTTCGTTAAAGAATACAAAACTATCTTTCAAATAATTATTCATAATTTTTAAGGTTTTTTTAAATTGTTTTTTTAGTTGTGTATTACTTTTCCTTCTCTTATAGAGTATCTAAAGTATCCAATCAGTAGAATATGTACAATAATAACATAGATTGTGAAAAAATGAGGCTTTGCACAGTATTCAAATTGAAAGAATATAAATTTTTTGTCGAAAGAATTAAATAAATCTTTAAGCCATAAAAGAAACCATAATATAACGGTTAAATCGCTCAATAGCATTGTTAATTTTGAAACTGAAAATCTATAAGGGGTAGTTATAAAATGCTTGCTGTTTTTGTAAATTAAGTACGAAGTTTCACTTTTAAACAAATCAAAATCTAATTCGTTTTCGTAAATTACCGCCATTGTTTCCCAGTGCTCTTGCCAATATTTGCTTCCTCTAATACTTAGTGAAAATATGATGTTATAGAGAAGACCTATCAGTGAAATAAATATGAGGTATTTTTCATCTACTTTCGAACCAAAATATCCAGCTAAAACAATTGCAATAGTTCCCCAAAAAAAAAGTGTTCGTTTCCAAAAATTTTCAATTTCAAATTTTCGTAACTCTAGAATTTTATCATAAAGATTTATGCTATAAATTTCTTTTAAATTTTTAAATGTTCTAGGTAAATTTTTGTTCCCCATTTTTTTGTTTTTTATAAAGTAGCTATAAGTAGTTGCTTGCTATTAATTTTACATATCTATTTGCTAAAATATAATTTTGATCGTAAAATAGTTTAAAAAGTAAGTTTTTTTTAAACTATTGAAGATATTTATCCAAAATTCTTTTTTTACTCCAAATTGAGATCTGTAAAAAAAGGTATATTTCCAACCCCAACACCCCAACAAATAAAATCAGATTCCGTATATTTGCGCAACCAAACATTACAATCACTTATGAGTCAAAAAGTATTACTTAATTCTAAAGAAGTTACTATCATACTCCATCGTTTGGCTTGTCAGTTAATCGAAAAACATCTTGATTTCTCTGAAACTATTTTAGTTGGAATTCAGCCAAGAGGCGTTTTTTTAGCTGAACGTTTAAAACAAATATTAGAAAACGAATACATGGTTCCTGAAATTTCTTTAGGATACTTGGACATCACTTTTTTTAGAGATGATTTCCGTCGTACTGATAAACCGCTTGAAGCCAATAAAACCCAAATCAATTTTATAGTAGAAGACAAAAAAGTCATTTTTATTGATGACGTTTTGTTTACCGGAAGAAGCATTCGTTCTGCCTTAACTGCCATTCAATCTTTCGGAAGACCTTCAGAAATTGAATTATTGGTTTTAATAGACAGACGTTTCAGCCGTCATTTACCAATTCAACCCGATTATAGAGGCCGTCAGGTAGATGCTATTAATGGTGAAAAAGTAATTGTAAGCTGGAAAGAAAATGATGGTGAAGATGTTGTTCACCTTGTGACGAATTAAATTTGGTTAATCGTGTAATCGGTTAATTGTTTAATCGATTTATTTCGATTAAATAATTTAACAAATTTTAAAATTAGTTGAACCGTTAAATCGCAAAGCAGACGATTAAACAATTAAACAAATAAACGGTTAAACATTAAAAAAACGATTAAACAATTCAACGATTAAACATATAAACACACACAATGAAAGAATTAAGCGTAGATCATTTATTAGGAATCAAATATATCAACGAGAATGATATTAACCTGATTTTTGAAACGGCAGATCATTTTAAAGAAGTCATTAATAGACCAATTAAAAAAGTTCCTTCATTACGAGATATTACTATTGCCAATATTTTCTTCGAAAACAGTACCAGAACCAAACTCTCTTTCGAATTAGCGCAGAAACGTTTATCTGCTGATGTCATCAGTTTTTCTGCAGCTCAATCATCGGTTAAAAAAGGAGAGACTTTGATTGATACTGTAAATAATATCCTTTCAATGAAAGTGGATATGGTTGTAATGCGCCACTCTAATCCCGGAGCGGCTTATTTTTTATCTAAAAATGTCAAAGCAAGCATTGTAAACGCAGGAGACGGAGCACATGAGCATCCAACTCAGGCTTTATTGGACAGTTATTCTATCAGAGAAAAACTGGGAGATGTTGCTGGAAAAAAAGTAGTTATTGTAGGCGATATTCTGCACTCGCGTGTAGCGCTTTCAAACATATATGCTTTGCAGATGCAAGGCGCAGAAGTAAAAGTTTGCGGACCAAAAACGTTGATTCCAAGATATATTGAATCGCTTGGTGTTACGGTTGAACCGAATTTAAGAAAAGCGCTAGAATGGTGCGACGTAGCGAATATGCTTCGTGTACAAAACGAGCGTATGGATGTGAATTTCTTCCCATCAACACGCGAGTACGCACAGCAATATGGAGTAGATAAACCGCTTTTGGATTCTCTTAGCAAAGAAATTGTAATCATGCACCCTGGGCCAATCAATAGAGGAGTAGAGATTACTTCTGAAGTGGCCGACTCAGAACATTCTGTAATCTTAAATCAGGTTGAGAATGGTGTAGCGATTAGAATGGCGGTTATTTATTTGCTGGCCTCTAAGATTCAGCAATAATTTTGTTTCTGGTTTAAAATTTAACCGCAAAGTTCGCAAAGAGCTACGCGAGGTTCGCAAAGCTTTGTTTTTTCTTGTGTACTTTGCGAAAAAACCTTGCGAACTTTGCGGTTAAGCTCACAAAGTTTGGCAACTTAAATTTGAAACTTGAAACAACAAAAAAACTTAGTAAATTAGCATAAATATAAGCCCTCAAAAATATAAAATGAAAGTAGATCAAAAAGGACATACCGTTACGATTAAAGATACGCAAGGAGATGTAAATGCTTTCTTGGAAAAAGTAACGCAACAATTTAAAACCTTTGAAAAACAAAATATTATAATCGATTTATCAGCTGATTCTAATATTTCAGAAAATGATTTAAAAGCTTTTTTACCGCTTTCTAAAGTTCAGAAAAAAGCAAAAAAATCGTTTGTAATTGTAGCAACCGATCTTGATTTTAATGCTATTTCAGATAAATTGGTTGTGGTGCCTTCTCTTTTAGAAGCTCACGATATTATCGAAATGGAAGAAATAGAAAGAGATCTAGGTTTCTAATAATTAACAATTGATAATTAAAAATTAATAATTGTCAATTATCAATTTTTAATTGAGAAATGAAATTAACTATACTTGGCTGTTATGCCGCAACTCCCAGAACGCTTACTAATCCGACTTCGCAGGTTTTAGACATTAAAAACAGATTATTTTTAATTGACTGCGGCGAAGGAACTCAAGTTCAGCTTCGTAAAAACAAGATTAAATTCTCAAAAATTAATCACATTTTTATCTCACATCTTCATGGAGATCATTTGTATGGATTAATAGGTACTATTTCAACTTTTTCACTTTTAGGCAGAACCACAGATTTGCATATCTATGGTCCAAAAGGAATTAAAGAATTGATTCTGCTTCAGTTAAAATTGACAGAATCATGGACAACTTATTCTTTGTTTTTCCATGAATTAGAATCGAAAGAAAGCGAAGTTATTTTTGAGGATAAGAAAGTTATCGTAAAAACAATCCCGTTGAAGCATCGCGTTTATACCAATGGTTATCTTTTTCAAGAAAAACCAGACGAAAGAAAATTAAACGTAGAAGCTGTTCAGCGCTATAATATACATGTTGCGTATTATCAGAAAATAAAAAATGGCGGAGATATTACGCTTGACGATGGAACTATAATTGAAAACGAAAAACTTACTTTTGACCCACCGCCAGCAAAAAGTTATGCTTTTTGTTCGGATACGGTTTATAACGAAGATATAATTCCAATTATACAGAACACAGATATTTTGTATCACGAATCGACATTTTTAGAATCGGAGGCAAGATTGGCAGAAAAAACACTTCATTCAACGGCAAAAGAAGCTGCAAATATTGCTTTAAAAGCTAATGTAAAGCAATTGATTTTAGGTCATTATTCAACACGATATGATGGAATAGAGTCTTTTAAGAAAGAAGCTGAGGAAGTTTTTCCAAATGTGCTTTTGGGAGATGATGGAGTGAGTTTTGATCTTTAAAGTTGCTAAGATACTAAGGTTCTAAGATGCTAAGTTTCTTATTGTAACTAGAAGGGCTTCGACTCCGCTCAGCCTGACAAACTTGAAAACTGAAACTTGAAACAAAAAATCTAAAATCTAAAGTCAATAATCTAAATAATAAATCATGAACGATTTAAGTAATTATAGAAAATCTTACGAGAAAAGCGAGTTATTGGAAACTAATATTCCTGAAGATCCGATTAATCTTTTTAACCGATGGTTTCATGAAGTGGAAGATTTTGGCGGAAGCGGAGAGGTAAATGCTATGACGGTTTCGACGATTGGATTGGATGGTTTCCCTAAATCTCGTGTGGTTTTATTGAAGAAATTTTCTGAGGAAGGTTTTATATTTTATACCAATTATAATTCAGAGAAAGGAAAAGCAATAGAAGCAAATCCAAATATTTGTCTGTCATTTTTTTGGCAGGAGATGGAACGTCAGGTTATTATTAAAGGAATTGCGCAGAAAACTTCTGAGATTATTTCAGATAATTATTTTGATTCAAGACCTGAAGGCAGTAAACTTGGAGCGATTGTTTCTAATCAAAGCGAAGTGATTCCGTCAAGAACATTCTTAGAAGAAAACTTAAAAAAACTAGAAGCCGAATTTGACGGAAAACCAATTCCTAGACCTGAAAATTGGGGCGGTTATATTGTGACTCCGCTGCAAGTTGAATTCTGGCAGGGAAGACCAAATCGACTTCATGATAGAATTCGTTATACTAGCCAGTCAGATTTTTCTTGGAAGATTGAAAGATTATCTTCGTAAAAGTATTTTTACGTAGGAATTTTATATGTAAAAATATAAAATGAATGCATTTCGTCGATTATTTTTGCACTTTAACGGTAAATTGAATACGTTTGGAATACAATAAAGCAAACGATATTTATTCAAAGATAAATTTAAAGGATTTGCCCCAACATTTACTTTAAACCGCTACAATGCTGATGATTATGAAAAAGATTACGCGCACCATGTTGTTCATTGCGATTTTAGTCGCAATGAACGCATGTTCTGCTGACGCTGCCGAAGCAAGCTTGGATACTACTAGTCCAACAGAAACGCTTGTTGCAAATTACACATACAACGATACCGAAATAGAAACGATGAGACTGATAAACGAATACCGTTTGAGTATTGGTTTAAATGCTTTGGAAAGAGTGAATCATATATCTTTTAAATGTGAAGAGCATAACAAATATATGATTGAAAATAATGTTGTGAATCATAATGATTTTGCGGCTAGATCTAGCAATATGACGAGTGTATTAGGAGCAAAAAAAGTAGGAGAGAATGTTGCCTACAATTATAAAACTCCTGAGGCAGCTGTAAGAGCTTGGCTAGAAAGTCCGGGTCACAAAGAAAATATTGAAGGAGATTTTACTCATTTTGGATTGTCTGTCACGACAGATCCAGCTACAGGAAAAAAATATTATACTAACATTTTTGTTAAGCTTTAAAGATTTATTGAACAGGTTGGTTTTTTAGAAGTCGTTGTGATTCATAGAATTGCAACGACTTTTTAAATTAAAAAAGCTGCTTTTAAGCAGCTTTTTTTGTTGGTCTATTGTTAAGATTATAAAGCGGTGATAATAAATTCGCTTCGTCTATTGGCCTGATGTTCTTCTTCGGTACATGGAACGCCATCAGCACATTTATTTACAAGTTCTGTTTCACCATATCCTCTTCCAGTTAATCGGTTTGGCGCAATTCCGTTTTTAACCAGCCATTGAATAGTTGATTTGGCTCTTCGGTCAGATAAAGCTTCGTTGTATTGATGAGAAGCTCTACTGTCTGTGTGCGAACGGATGTCTAGTTTCATATTAGGATAATCGTTAAGAACAGCTAGTATCTTTTCTAGATCCAATGCAGCTTCGGTTCTAATATTTGATTTATCCAAATCGAAATAAATCATTTTAATGCCGAAACATTTTCCTAAATCATCTCCAACGGTAACTTTACAGGTTGCTTTTTCCAGTGCAATTGGCAAGTTTGTTTTACCGCTTGTTTTTTCAATCGTAACGCTTAATTCTCTGGTTGTGTATTCTGGTTTTTCGGCTCTAACATAATAAGTTTTTCCGCAATCTACAGCAAAAGAGTAAAGACCTGAACCATCTGCAGCAACAGAGTTTTTAAGATTCATCTGATCATCGTACAAAGTAACTTTTGCTCCAGGCAGCACGGCACCGGTTTCAGCATCTGTTATAGCGCCATACAATTCCTGAACACATCTGAGCCTTTTAGTTTCTAGAAATTTGTAAATATCATCAGAACCCTGTCCGCCCTCTTTGTTGGAACTGAAAAAACCTCTTCTTGTTTCGGGATCAATGATGTACGCAAAATCATCTTTTGGCGAATTGACATCTGCTCCCACATTTTGGATATTGCTAACTTTTCCGCTATTGTCGATATCGCCAACAAAAACATCCAAACCTCCCAAACCTGGACGCCCGTCAGATGCAAAATAAATCTCATTTTCGCTGGTCAGATACGGATAGGTTTCTTTTCCCTCTGTATTAATGCTATTTCCGAGATTTTCTGGTGGTCCATATCCGCCATTTGGATTTATGGCAACCTTATATATATCGGACTCTCCGATTGACCCTGGCATATCAGAAGCAAAATAAAGCGTTTTTTCATCAGGACTAAGAGCTGGGTGAGCCGTGCTATAGTTATTGCTATTGAAAGGAAGCTCGGTAATATTGGTCCATTTATTATCTTTTCCCAGCTCTGCTTTGTAAAGTTTTATTAAGGTAACTTTGTTTTCGTCTTTTCCTTTTTTTCCATCAATATAGTTATTCCTGGTAAAATAAACTGTTTTCCCATCTTTTGTGAACACGGGAGAGGCCTCATGAAATTTGGTATTAATAGCAGATTTGAATTTATTTACCTTTGATGTGCTTCCTGTTGCAGGATCTAAATCTGCATCGTAAATGTTGGTGAAATATTCTCCCGTCCATTTGTGTTTGCGTTTTGTAAAATTTCCAGTATCTCGCGCTGAAGCAAAATATATTTTGTTGTTGTAAATAAATGATCCGTAATCTGAGTACCTGCTATTTATACCTGCATCTTCTATCTGGTACCTCCCAGAATTTGCTTTAATCTGGTCCAAGTAGTTTACATCTTCTTTGTAAAGTTTTCCTCTGCTGTCATTTTTGGAGATAGCATTAAACTCATCCAGAAATTTATTGGCTTTGCTGATGTCGCCAGTAGATTTTAGAGATTGCGCATATCTAAAATAGTATTCTGGTTCCACTTTTGTGTTCATTGCAAATAACTCGCCATACCATTTTGCCGCATTTTGAAAATCTGAATTGAAGTAATAGGCATTTCCCAGTTTTTTAAACATATCTTCAGATTTGTAGCCTTTTGCAGCAACTTTTTCATAAGTTTTTATTGCATCTACATAAGCATAGCCGTCATATTTTTTGTCTGCATTATTTATTTTTGACTGCTGTGCATAACTGCTAAATGAAAAAGCACCTATAATTGTAATTAAAAGTAGTGTATAGTTTTTCATGATACCTAATTTTTAGAAGAAACGAGGAGTTGTCATTTTGCCTTTGTTTGAGAAGAATTCATAGCGAAGGAAAATTTCGTGTGATCCTGAATTATAATTGTTTAAGTTTGAAGTTTCTCTATCATACCCATAACCTAAATAAAGTCCGTCTGTGATTTGAAATCCAACCATAGCGCTTAAAGAAGCGCTCCATCTATAGGCTGCACCAAGCATAAATTTATCATAGAACATAAAGTTGGCTGAAAGATCTACTTGAAGCGGTGCGCCCTGAACCATTTTGGCTAAAACAGCAGGTTTAAATTTTACATATTCATATTTGTCAAGATTGAATACATAACCTCCAATTAAATAATAATTGATTTTGTCTTTGTAAATTGCTACGTCATTGTCGTCGTAACGATTTGTTTCAATAAAATTTGGAACAGACAAACCAATATAAGCTTTATCAGAATGCCAGTAGACTCCAGCTCCAACATTTGGACTGAATTTATTGTTTAAATCCTGAAATTGAGGATCTCCCTGATCAGCAGGATTTAATTTATTTACATCTAAATTGAAAATATTTGCAGTTCCTTTAATACCAAATGAAAGTTTAAAATCGGCAGATGTCTGAACTGTATAAGAGACATCTACTGAGATATTATTCTCATTGGTAGGACCAATTTTGTCATTGACTAATGAAGCCCCTATACCTAGTTTGCTATTATTTATAGGAGAGTTAACTGAAAAACTGCTTGTTTCTGGTGCTCCGTCGAGACCTACCCATTGGGTGCGGTAAAGACCAAAAATACTAAGTGCTCCACGAGAACCTGCATAGGCAGGATTTATATTTATTGTGTTATACATATATTGTGTATACTGTGCATCTTGCTGTGAATACCCTGAACATGTAACTAACAGAATGACGAAGAAAAATAATTTTGTTCTCATAGTAGATTTTATTTAATAATTACTATTGACTTTTTAAATCATTGAATTTCAATGTTTTTGTTGAGATGGTTAAATTTTACGGATGTTTTTAAATACGCTGTAAAATGATATTTACAGCGTATTCTAAGTACTATTTGGATAGATACAAGTATCCGTCTAATTTATGATCTTGAACATTGTTGTTTCCATCCAGAGATTTATAGTTAATAATGTAAAAATAAGTTCCAGTTGGTAGTCCGTCAGATTGCTTAACAGTTGTTCTTCCTCTTGAAGTTCCATCAAAAGCATTCGTTGTATTATTGTAGTTTGTAGTTTCAAATACTAAAACTCCCCAGCGATTGTATATTTCCACAGTATTGCCTGGATAACAAGTGGTATCATCGATATTGTCAATTTTAAAGAAATCGTTTATATTATCACCATTTGGAGAAAAAGCATTATGCACTAATACATTACCACAAGCTAAGACTTTACAATCATCATTGATTTCCATATTTAAAACTATGCTTCTCGGACATCTTTCGTCAGCTATTATATATTCAAAAGCATAATTGCCTAATGCTAAACCGAATGGATTAAGAATGCTTCCCTGAAGCGCATTAGTATTGTTTCTATCCTGCCAAACTCCAGTCAATGGACTTCCTTCAGGAAGCAGACTGTTCAAGTTAACTAATGTTGAGTCATCTGTACATGCTGTGCCGCTTACTTCTACAACACCATTTGGAATCACTATGATTGTTACAGTGGCAGAATCGCAGTTTTGAGAACTTAATTTGTCACAGATTGTATAGTTGTAAATATAAGTTCCTGCAGGTGTCAAGCTTGATACATTTACATTACCAGAAGCATCAACTGTAATGTTTGGATCTGTTTTGGTGTTATTCCCTTCGGCTGTAAGTGTAAAGTTTACTAACTCTATTGTTACTGGTGTTCCTCCTTTTAAATCATTACTTAAAACATTGCCTACTAATCCAAAGGTGTTACATCCTATATTACTGTATGTATCATCATTTGCAATTAGTGGGGAAATTACAGTAACGGTTACTATAGCAGTATCACAGTTTCCAAAATCGGCTTTTTCGCAAATTTGGTACGTTAATGTATAAGTGCCTCCCGGTGTATTTGCTGCGACGTTTATTGTTCCGTCAGAAGCTATCGATATCGATCCTGTTGGATCAGTAACGCTTGTTGTTAAAGTTACATCATTGATGTTTACTGCTGAACCATTTAATGTATCGTTGGTTAAAACATTGCCCACTGTGGTTTGTCCTGAGTTTCCTATTATTGGTGCAGGATTGTCATCGTTTGCCACTATAGCAAATGTTGGTCTCGCAGTACAAAAAGGATCAGCAGGAGGATAGTTAACTGTGATAGTTTGGCTTGGATTAAGAGATAGAGTTACATTTGCTGTTGGACGTAATTTTTCAAATCCATCAGCTGCTTCAATCCATCTGTTATTTTCAAAAATCCAGCCTGGCCAGTCAATTCCTTTGCCTTGTTCATCTACTACAGCTCCTGGCCATAGTACACGTCCACTTAATGGCAGATCAGTCATTGTTGTAACTACATTGTTATTGCTATCTGCCCATGCTATGGTCACGCCATTTACAGGAGTAAAGTTTCCTGGTGTTACTACGTAATCTAGGTAAGGAACATCATTAACGCATATTGATGTTGCTGCAACAGTCATAACTGGAGCTTCTATTGTAATGGTAACGGTTGCTGTGTCACAATTGTCTGTTTGATCAGCTTCACAAATTTGATATACCATTGTTAATGTTCCAACTGGAGCATTTGGCAGTACATCAACAGAACCGTCAGCATTTAATTGTAAAAACTCGTTTGGTGTTACAGTTGTTATAATTACATCAGATGCAGTTATAGGATTTCCTTCTAAAGTATCATTTGGCAATACATTAAGTACATTGGTTGTAGTGTGATTTACACCTGCAATTGGACCAGCGCTGTCATCATTAGCTACAATATCTTTGTATTCTTTACAGCTTACACCGAAATCAATATCTAAATGAACCAAATCTTCTGGTGTAACTGTTACGACATAACCGCTATCTGTTGTGGTTTTACAAACGGTATGCAATTGCGCTTTAGTTGTTTTGCCAGCTATGTTTTTAGCAGACATTGAAGGAATGACTTTTACCAAACCAGTAAATCCTAAGTTTGCAGCTACAGTATCGAAATTAGCATCTCTTACCAATTTTACGGTATATTGTCCATAAGGATTTGCTATTTCTGGGCGGTTTCTCCAGAAACCTTCTATTCCCACAATAACTTCATCATGATATCCATTTGGACCATCAATGATCACATTTGCACTAAGAGCATTTCCGAAACCACCAGCATTTAATTCCCCAATATTTTGAGGACCAGCATAGCTTCCGTCTCCGTTAAGATCTATCCATTCCCATTGGGTGTAATCAATAGCTCCATTAGAATCTGGAATGTTTTTAGTAACGGCACCATCATTATTGGCATCATACCATTCATCTTGAATTCCGTTGCTATTAGTATCGTACCAAACATAATCTCCAAGAACAGGAAGTTTAGAAGCTCCATATTCGAAGTTATGAACTTGGAAAGCACATTCCTCTAGAGTAGTAAAGAATAAGCTAGAATCAACAGGGTATAATTGATAGGCACTATTTAAATTAGCATCTTGTACTTGCACTAAATAACTTCCGGCAGGCATTCCTGTAAAACTGTACATTCCGTCTGCACCTGTAATACGCATTTGTATTGGTCCTGTAGTTGTTCCTTGAGGAATCAATGTTACAGGTACATTTGCAAGAGGAGCGTTAGTGTCTACATTTATGATTTGACCAGATATTTTAACTCTATAATTTGGTTCTGTAATCACAACTGTTGCAGTTGCTGTACAAGTTTCATTTTCAGTATTTACTGAAGATGTTGCAGTAAGTGTATAAGTTCCAGCTGGTAGATTAGTATTTCCAACTACCTCATTATTTTGATTGGTAATTACTACAGTAGCTCCAGCACTGCTAGTAACTGCAATTGAACCGTCGCTTTCTCCTTGGCAGCTTACATTTGTAGCAATACCGCTTACAGAAACTTTATTTTCAACTGTAAAGGTTTGAACTAATTCAGTTTTATTGCCTGCACAGTCTGTTAATGTATAAGTTCTGGTTAAGATGTAAGATTCTCCATTACATCCTGTTCCTCCATTGTTAGTGTCGCTTACAGTAATATTTACAGTTCCTGAGCAATTGTCTGTTGCATCTTTTATGTCATCTGGACTTCCTCCTGGAATGTCTGCTGCACTTTGTAGATTGGCAACATCTGCTGGTGCTGTACCGGTTGGAGGAGTAGTATCTCTTACTGTTATAATTTGAGTATAAGAAATTGAATTTCCTCCACAATCACTTGTTGACCAGTTGCGAGTTAAGGTATATTCTGTACCGCATTCGTTTTTAATATCGCTTTTAGTTTCACTGAAAACAATTGGTAAGTCTACATTGCAATTATCAGAAGCTACCATATTAAATGGTTCTGGAACAGCGTCACAAGAAACTGTAATATCTGCAGGAAGTTCACCAGCGAAAGTTGGTTTTGTAGTATCCTGAATTGTGATTACCTGAGTAAAAGTATCAGAAACATTACCGCAGTCATCTTTTACAGTCCATGTATTGGTGTAAGTTCCAGCGTTTGCACAGCTTTCAGAAGCTATGAACTGTCCGCTTACTTTTTCAATGTTTAAAACATCAGCATCGCATAAGTCAGCTGCTGTAGGGAACTGAGCCTGAGCAGCCGCAAGACCTTCTGTATTGCTACATTCTAAAGTTACGTTTAGAGTGCCAGCAACAGTCGTCCAAGTTGGCGCTGTTGTGTCCTGAATGGTGATCACTTGAGTGAAAGTCTCTGAAGTGTTACCACAATCATCTTTCACAGTCCAAGTATTGGTGTATGTTCCAGCATTTCCGCATCCTTCAGAAGCCACGAACTCTCCGCTTACTTTAGTGATGTTTAGGACATCTGAATCGCATAAGTCAGAAGCAGCTGGGATTTTAGCTTGAGCCGCTGCAAGACCTTCTGTGTCATTGCATTCTAAAGTCACGTCTAGAGAGCCAGCAACAGTATTCCAAGTAGGAGAAGTTGTATCTTGAATTGTGATCACCTGAGTGAAAGTAGCAGAAGTGTTTCCGCAATCGTCTTTAACTGTCCAAGTGTTGGTGTAAGTTCCTGCGTTTCCGCATCCTTCAGAAGCCACAAACTGTCCGCTTACTTTTTCGATGTTTAGAACATCAGTATCGCATAAGTCAGAAGCTATAGGGAATTGGGCTTGAGCGGCAGCAAGTCCTTCTGCATCACTGCATTCTAAAGTCACATTTAAAGCTGTTGGAGCAGTTGTCCAAGTAGGAGCAGTTGTGTCCTGAATGGTGATTACCTGAGTGAAAGTCTCAGAAGTGTTTCCGCAATCGTCTTTAACTGTCCAAGTGTTGGTGTAAGTTCCTGCGTTTCCGCATCCTTCAGAAGCCACGAACTGTCCGCTTACTTTTTCGATGTTTAGAACATCTGAATCGCATAAGTCAGAAGCTATAGGGATTTGAGCTTGAGCTGCTGCAAGACCTTCTGTATCGCTGCATTCTAAAGTCACATTCAAAGCTGTTGGAGCAGTTGGCCAAGTAGGAGCAGTTGTATCTTGAATCGTAATTACCTGAGTGAAAGTCTCTGAAGTGTTTCCGCAGTCATCTTTTACAGTCCAAGTGTTGGTATAAGTTCCGGCGTTTCCGCATCCCTCAGAAGCTACGAACTGTCCGCTTACTTT
>NZ_FMVC01000003.1:270901-748227 GCF_900101855.1 Flavobacterium anhuiense | reverse complement strand
AGCCATTATGAAATAAAATTTGAAGAGATATTATCTGATAATGGAGCTGAATTTGGAATTAAAACCAGCAAGGTAAAAAATCAGCATCCTTTCGAAAGAATGCTGATGGAGCTCGGGATCGTACACAGATACACCAGACCTTACCGCCCACAGACAAACGGCAAGGTGGAGAGGTTTTGGAGAACTCTGGAAGAGGATTTATTGCGAGATACTGATTTTGATTCTCAAGAAGAGTTAAAAGAGGAATTGCTGCAATATTTATATTATTACAATCATGAAAGACCGCATCAGGGAATTGATGGAAAAAAGCCAATCGAAATGATAAATCCGTTACCGAAATAAGTAACTTTTACAGAAATGACAAATTAGACGGTTAAATCGTTATAATTTGTAAAATTTAGATTTTTAATCCACCAGCTCAAACTCCAAAACTTCGCTCTCTTTTCCATTAATAATAATCGACAATTGATGCGCTCCAGTATGAAAAACTCTAGTTGTGATTAACTTAAAAGATTGGTTTCTTTCAATTTTGGTTAATTGATTCGGATGATAAATCTTTTCACTGATTTTAAACACTTTTTTTGCTAAATGTCCTTTTGCTTTTTTATAATGAACGGCATATTCTAAACGAACCGTTTTTGGCTCTTCGTTTTTATTATTTAAATGAAATTGAAACCGAAGATAATCACCAATTTTTACAACAGGAGTTTTGATTTCGAAAGAAGAAAGTTCAATATTAGTGCTTTCTAAACCATAATGGCTTAAAATTTCAGGATGACCTTGTTTTAGTAAAGTTCGCGAGCCATGTTTAATAATTCCGTCAGTTTCTTTGCTGTAGCCTTTCCATTTCGAAGCAATTCCGAGCACAATCTGCGGATTATCTTTAGCAATATCGTTTAAATTATTGGCTACGCTTCTACGGACATATTCAGAAGGATCATTTTTTAAATTTTCCAAAATCGGCAGAATAGAAGAAGGATCTTTCTTTAGAAACGGAATTGCCATTGCCCATGGTAATCTCGGGCGAGAACCTTCGCTTGCTAAACGGCGTACGTGATGATTTTTATGCAATGACCATTTTATCATTTCGTCAATCATTTTCTCTTTATATTTTAAAATGAAAGGACGAACGGCAAATTCACAGCTTATAAATTGGGTTACAGAAACAAAAGCTTTTTTCGAAGTTTCAAAATCGTCTAAACCGTACATCTCAATATAATCGGCAAAGAAGACGAAAGCCAGATTTCCTTCTTTAAAACTATTTTTCTTTAAACTTTCTATGATTTTATCAATCAATGAAACAGCTTCGGGAAAATTTTGAGGCATAAATTGATGTAACACTACTGTTGTATGTTTCATTCTTTCTTTCCATTCCTTTTGAGCAAAATCGCCTTCATAAATCGCTTCAATAAATTTTTGTTTATTGAATGCTGGATACACTTCGGCAACAGCCTGAGTAAATTTTTCGTAAAAAGTAACGGAGTAAATGTCTTTAATTAAACCCATGATTTTTGTTTGATTGAACTTCAAAGATATTTAATTGAACGCTTATTAAGAGATTAAGTGTTGTTAAGAATTGTAACTTTATTTTTCAGAATATCTTAAGGGTTAAAAAAAGAGATATTTAATGTTTTGCATAATTTTTCATGTTATTGGAATTTTCAAATCCATAAAATATATCCTAATTTAGCATTATTATTAAAAACAGAAAAATGATAAGCAAAGTTCAATTTCAAGCAGAATTAAAACTCTTAATAGAAAATGCCATAAGAGAAGATGTCGGACCGGGCGATTATAGTTCGCTTGCGTGTATTCCTGATACAGCTCATGGTCAGGCAAAGCTATTGGTAAAAGATCAGGGAATTATTGCTGGTGTTGAACTTGCCAAAATGATATTCGAATATGTAGATCCGAAACTTAAAGTAAAAACATTTATTGAAGACGGTACGCGTGTAGAATATGGTGAGGTCGTTTTTGAAGTTTCTGGAAGCTCGCAATCTATTTTAAAAGCCGAAAGAGTGGTTTTGAATACCATGCAAAGAATGTCAGCGATTGCTACAAAAACAAACCATTTAATGCAGCTTTTGGAAGGAACAAATGCAAAGATTTTGGATACGCGTAAAACAACTCCAAATTTTAGAGTGGCAGAAAAATGGGCTGTAAAAATTGGCGGAGGCGAGAATCATCGATATGCGTTATATGACATGATCATGCTGAAAGACAATCATATTGATTTTGCTGGCGGAATTACACGCGCTATTGCAAAAACTAAAGAATATTTGAAAGAGAATAATCTTGACTTGAAAATTATTGTTGAAGCTCGTGATTTGGATGAAATCAGAGAAATTTTATTGAGCGATGGAGTTCATAGAATTCTGATAGATAACTTTAACTATGAAGATACAAAAACGGCAGTCAATTTGATTGGTTCAAAATGCCAGACAGAATCTTCTGGAAATATCAGTGAAAAAACAGTTCGCGAATATGCTTTATGCGGTGTGAATTATATTTCGTCAGGTGCTTTAACGCATTCTGTCTATAATATGGATTTGAGCCTAAAAGCTTTTTAAAATTTTGATTGTAATTATCCGTTTTAAAATCTAAGAAGTCTAACATCTAAGAAGTCTAAAAATCTATATAATATGTCGAAAGAGATAGAAGATCGGATTGAGAAGCTGCCTGTAATACGCAATCTGGCCCGACTTTTTAAAAGAATAAAATTCCCTTGGTTAGAGGGATTTTCTTTGTATGATTTGCTCGAAATGTACTCTTTGGGAATTCTTGAAGGGGCTTTTTCATATCATGCAAGTGCTGTTTCTTTTAGCTTTTTCATGGCATTATTTCCTTTTGCTTTATTTATTTTAAACTTAATTCCGTTTATTCCGATAGATAATTTTCAGGAAGATTTTCTACAGTTTGTGCAGCAGAGTGTACCTCCAAATACATTTGATGCAATTAGTAAAATTATCAGCGATATCTTAAACAATAGTCACTCGGGATTATTATCGTCTGGATTTTTGCTTTCGATTTTTTTGATGGCAAATGGAATTAATGGGATTTTGAGTGGTTTTGAATCTTCAAAACACGTTTTTGATAAACGCGGATTTTTTAAGCAGTATCTCGTTGCCTTAGCGATTTCTCTTGTAATGACGGTTATTCTGTTTGTGACAGTAGCTACAATTGTAGTTTTTGAGGTTTTCATTCAAAAAACCATTATTCAAGATGTACTGAGTGATCGTATTCCGCTGATTATTTTAGGACGATATTTATTCGTGATTTTAATGATTTTGATAACATCTTCAATATTATTGCGTTATGGAACAAAGCAGTATAATAAAGTGCCTTTTATTAGTATTGGTTCTGTTTTTACGACGGTCTTAATTGTTATATCTTCATTCTTTTTTGGGATTTGGGTTATAAAATTTTCAAAATACAACGAACTTTATGGTTCAATTGGGACATTATTAATTCTAATGTTTTATATTTGGATAAACTGTATGATTCTGCTTTTAGGGTTCGAATTGAATGCTTCTATCAGAAAATTAAAACAAAAAAAAGAAAAATAATATGAAAAATTTGGTGCTAACTATCGGAATGTTCTTCTTTGCCCTAACCATGCAAAGTCAAAGTGTAATTGGAAAATGGAAGACAATTGACGATGAAACTGGCGAAGCAAAATCGATTGTTGAGATTTACGAGAAATCAGGAAAAATATATGGCAAGGTAGTGGATATACTTCGTGAAGGCCACAAAAAAGATGTTTGTGTAAAATGTGATGGTGCCGAAAAAAACAAACCCATTTTAGGAATGGTTATTATAAACGGACTTAAAAAGGATGGTTCTGAATATAACGGAGGGACAATTTTGGATCCTACAAGCGGTAAAAAATACAAATGTTATGTTACTTTAGAATCTGCCGATAAATTGAAACTACGAGGTTATGTTGGGATTTCTTTAATGGGTAGAACACAATATTGGACTAGAGTAAAAAGCTAATTAAAATCTAATGCGAAAATTAACTTCGATAATTTTATTCTTAGTCGCAGTTTCAAATAATTTTGGACAATCTAAGAATTCGCCATTACCAATAAGTCATCTAACAGGTGACTTTTATGTTTATAAAACGTTTCATGATTACGACGGAACTCTTATTTCTGCCAATGCCATGTATGTGGTTACAGATAAAGGAGTTGTGCTTTTTGATGCGCCTTGGGATAAAACGCAGTTTCAGCCTTTGCTGGATAGTATAAAAGCAAAACACAATAAAGAAGTTGTGATGCTTTTTGGTACGCACTCACATGAGGATCGTGCAGGCGGATTTGATTTTTACCGAAAAAAAGTAATTAAAACATACTCAATTAAATTGACGGATGACATTCTGAAGGAGAAAAACGAACCAAGAGCGGAGTTTGTAATTCCAAATGATACTACTTTTACTGTCGGGCAATATAAGTTTGAAGTCTATTATCCAGGAAAAGGACATGCGCCAGATAATATCGTAGCGTGGTTTGGAAAAGATAAAATTCTTTATGGCGGATGTTTTATAAAAAGTGAAGAAGCGAAAGATTTAGGCTATTTAGGAGATGCTGATGTCAAAGAATGGGAGAAATCAATCAAGAAAGTTCAATTAAAGTTTAAAAATCCAAAGTATGTTATTCCGGGACATGATGGCGGAACAACCAATAAATCAATAGATCATACTTTAAAATTGGTTAAGGAGTATTTAGCTCAAAATTCTACCGAAAAAAAGTAACTTTGCATTCATATCTATAGTACATGTTTTTTATCGAAGTTATTTTACCACTTTCCTTAGCAAAAACCTTTACATATCGTGTTTCTGAGGCTGAATTCCATTTTATAAAAAAAGGAATGCGGGTTGCGGTACCTTTTGGTAAAAGTAAAATATATACGGCACTCGTTTTGGATGTTCATGAAAATGCGCCAACATTGTATGAGGCTAAAGAAATTCATCAGATTTTGGATGAAAAACCAATTGCGACCGAAATCCAGATTAAACACTGGCTTTGGGTTGCAAATTATTATATGTGCGGGATTGGCGATGTTTACCGCGGAGCATTTCCAAGTGGATTACTGTTGGAAAGCGAAACCATTATTTCGCACAAACCTGATGTTATCGTAAACGACAGCGAGCTTTCTGACGACGAGTTTTTGATTTATGAAGCTTTACACCATCAGAGTTCACTGAAGGTTCAGGAAATTGTTTCGATTTTAAACAAAAAGAATATACTTCCAATTTTGCAGAAATTGATTGCGAAGGATATTATTTTTTTGGATGAAGAAATAAAAGAAACCTACAAGCCAAAATTGGTTCGGTATGTAAAATTACATTCTAAATATGAATCGGATAATGGTTTGGAAGAATTGCTGACGGTGCTGAAAAATGCTAATAAACAAAAAGAAATCGTTTTGGCTTATTTTCAAATCAGTGCCTCAGAAAAAAAGCCAATTACAGTAAAGAAGCTTACTGAAATTTCAAATGCAGGCTCAGCAGCTGTAAAATCTTTGATTGAAAAAGAAATATTTGAAGAATATTATTTGCAGCATGACCGTGTTACATTTGATGGAGAAAAAACGGAAAAGGAATTGCAGTTGAGCCAAGCGCAAGAAAAAGCTTTTTCTGAAATCAAAAACAGCTTTTTAGAGAAAGAAGTTTGCTTGCTGCATGGTGTAACTTCGAGCGGGAAGACCGAAATTTATATAAAGCTAATTGAAGAATATCTGCATACAGGAAAACAGGTTTTGTATCTCTTGCCAGAAATTGCACTTACCACACAACTCGTTTCGAGGTTGCGTCTTCATTTTGGCGATAAAGTAGCTGTTTTTCATTCAAAATACAGCAATAATGAAAGAGTTGAGGTTTGGAGGCAAACGCTTGAGAATTCGCCTAAAGCACAAATTGTAATAGGAGCGAGATCGGCTTTATTCTTGCCATTTAATGATTTAGGGTTATTAATTGTTGACGAAGAGCATGAGCAGACTTTCAAACAGACTGATCCTGCGCCCAGATATCATGCGAGAGATGCGGCTATAGTTTTGGCTAATTTTCATAAAGCTAAAGTTTTATTAGGCTCAGCAACGCCTAGCATCGAAACTTATTTTAACACTCAAAATGACAAATACGGATTGGTAACTCTTTCCGAACGTTATAAAAATGTTCGTTTGCCTGAAGTAATTTTAGTTGATATCAAAGACAAGCATTTCAGAAAAAGAATGACAGGGCATTTTAGTGATCTTTTAATTGAAGAAATTGCCGAATCATTGTCATTGGGTGAGCAAGTTATTTTATTTCAAAATAGGAGAGGATACTCGCCTATAATTGAATGTTTGACTTGTGGGCATGTTCCGCATTGCCAGCAGTGCGATGTTAGTCTGACGTATCATAAACACAAAAATCAGCTTCGTTGCCATTATTGCGGGTATTCAATTGCAAAACCTACAAATTGCCACAGCTGTTCAAGTATAGATTTGACTACAAAAGGATTTGGGACAGAGCAAATTGAACAGGAATTGTCTTCGCTTTTTCCAAAAGCTAAAACAGCTAGGATGGATCAAGATACTACTCGAGGCAAGTTCGGTTTCGAAAAAATAATAGATACATTTAAAAATCGTGAAATTGATATTTTAGTCGGTACACAAATGCTAGCCAAAGGACTTGATTTTGATAATGTTGGTTTGGTTGGAATAATGAACGCCGATAATATGCTTCACCATCCCGATTTTAGGGCTTTTGAGCGTAGTTTCCAGATGATGACTCAGGTTGCGGGAAGAGCAGGAAGGTCTGAAAAACAAGGGAAGGTTGTCATTCAGACTTATAATCCTAATCATAATACAATTCAGCAGGTTACAAACCATAATTATATAGGTATGTATAAAGAGCAATTGTATGACAGGCAAATCTATAGATATCCACCTTATTTCAGAATTATAAAACTTACACTAAAACACAAAGATTTTGACAAACTGAAAGAGGGAGCAATGTGGCTGTATCAGGTTTTGAGCCAGAATTTAGGCATGCCGGTTTTAGGTCCAGAAGAGCCTGCTATAAGCAGAATTCGAAACGAATATATTAGAACTATTTTGATTAAGATTCCGCAAAATCTTCATTTAGGAAACACAAAAAAAACTATTCAGAAAATGCTGAATAGTTTTGAAGCTGTGGCCCAATACAGGGCTATAAAAGTTGTGATTAATGTAGATTTCTATTAAATAGCAATTAAGAAGAAGTTGAAAGCGCTTTTACCAGATCTTCTTTTTTGTTGCGGCTTAATGGTATTTTGGTGATGCCTATTTCAGCAAATTTGCTGTTAAAACGCTCAACCTTATCTATATTAATAATATATGATTTGTGAACACGGATAAATTTGTCTTTCGATAAATCATTTTCAAAAGATTTCATTGTAGAAAGAACCAGATTGCTGTCATCCTCGGTTACAACTCTCACGTAATCTCCAAAAGCTTCAATCCATTTTATTTTTGAAGTGAAGATTTTAAGTTTTTTTAGATTACTTTTGATGAATATATGCTCGCCTTCTTCTTCTTTGATGTCTTTTTTGAGCAGATGCATATCGATTGCTCTTTTTACAGAGGCGTTAAAGCGATCTACTGCAATTGGTTTTTGGAGATAGTCGGTAGCGTCATAGTCGAAAGCTTTTAAAGCATATTCGGCTTTAGATGTGATAAATATAATCTGCGGTTTTGATTTTAGTCCGTCAAGGAAATCAAAGCCGTTAATAACTGGCATTTCTATATCAAGAAATATTAAATCGATATTATTTAATGAGATACAACTTTTTGCTTCAATTGCATTAGAAAAATCCCCGATTAAATGCAAGCCTGGGTGATTATTAACCAATTTGGCAATAATTGTCCTTTGTATAGAACTATCATCTACAACAACACAGTTTAGTTTCATAACATTTAAATTTAGAATAAATTCAGGATAGCAGTAGTAAATGTATTATTTTTTTGTAAAAAAAACTAAAGTTGAGGCATCTTTTTTGCATTACGACGAATAAAAGGAAAAAAATGTTGCATATATAAATTAAATGCTTACTTTTGCACCCAATTTTAACAAATAAATTTTTTATTTATGAATCATTATGAAACTGTTTTCATTTTAAATCCCGTTTTATCTGAGGTTCAGGTGAAGGAAACAGTAACGAAATTTGAAGAATTTCTTACTAGTAGAGGAGCTGAAATGGTATCGAAAGAGGATTGGGGTCTTAAAAAAATGGCTTACGAAATCCAAAACAAAAAAAGTGGTTTTTATCACTTATTCGAATTCAAAGTTCCAGGAGAAGTTCTACTTGCTTTTGAAACTGAATTTAGACGTGACGAAAGAGTTATGCGTTTCTTAACTGTAAGTTTAGATAAACATGCTATTGCGTGGGCGGAAAGAAGAAGAGCAAAATTAAAATCTACTAAAGCGTAATTATTATGTCTACAATTGAGCAATCTGCAAAAGGAAAAAAAGACGGAGATATCAGATATTTAACGCCTTTAAACATTGAAACTAACAAAACTAAAAAATATTGCCGTTTCAAAAAATCTGGAATCAAATATATCGATTATAAAGATGCTGATTTCTTATTGAAATTCGTTAATGAGCAAGGAAAAATTCTTCCTCGTCGTTTAACTGGAACTTCATTAAAATACCAAAGAAAAGTTTCTGTAGCTGTAAAAAGAGCTCGTCACTTAGCTTTAATGCCATACGTGGCCGATTTATTAAAATAGTATAAAAATCTAGTCGCTGGTTTCTGTTAGAACAGAACCTAACTTCTAAAATATAAGGACAACAACATGGAAATTATTTTAAAACAAGACGTACAGAACTTAGGATTTAAAGATGATGTAGTATCTGTAAAACCTGGTTACGGACGTAACTTTTTAATTCCTCAAGGTTTTGCTACTTTAGCAACACCTTCTGCTAAAAAAGTTTTAGCTGAAAACCTAAAACAAAGAGCACACAAAGAAGCTAAAATTGTTGCTGATGCAAAAGCGTTAGCAGAAACAATTAAAGCTCTTGAAATTAAAATTTCTGCAAAAGCTGGTGGAGAGAAACTTTTTGGTTCTATCACAAACATCGACATTGCTGAAGCTTTAGAAAAATCTGGAAACGTTATCGACAGAAAATTCATCACTAGTGGTATCGTAAAACGTATTGGAAAATACAATGCAAGTATCCGTTTACACAGAGATGTAATTGTTGAGTTACCATACGAAATTGTTGCTGAAAAGTAATAGTTTTAAAACCTATATTAAAATCCCGATGTAAATCGGGATTTTTTTTGTTTAAAAAAAACTGACACTAACAATTAGATTTATGGCTGAGGCTTAGAGCTTGCAGCGTAAAGTTTAAAACTTAAAGGGAAATGAAATACGCGAGATTAACAAAAGAGCAGTTTGATGAATTACATACTGAATTTGCAAGTTTTTTGGCTACACAAGCAATAGATAGAAAGGAGTGGGAAGAACTTAAAGTTAATAAACCAGAAGTTGCAGAACAGGAACTTGATGTTTTTTCAGATTTGATCTGGGAAGGCGTATTGACTAGAGCAGAATATTTGGAGCACTTTTCTAAGAATCATATCTTTTTATTTCATTGTTTTGATACCTACATTCAATCTATTGTTTTAAAATCATTTTCTCCTGAAGTTGATTTTTTAACTAAAGACGGACTTCAATGGTTGAGTGATAATATGTTTACTGACAATATTGAAATGAAGGTAGGGAAGAAGGTTTTTACAGAGGAACGAAATTCTTCAATTTTTGAATTGATTAAACAAGGTGCTTTTTTAAGCGACGGTCAATTATTTAATCAAATTAATACCATTATCGAATCTTAATTCTAGTTTTTTTGAAAACGTCTAAATGGCAATCAATTCACAAATAATTGTTTGCCATTTTTTATTTTTTAACTTTTGTTTAATGTTTTTGTTAATTTTGACCCCGTATTTCTACGTGATTATTTCTAATCTTTCAATATATTGAAAAAAGAACTTTTTTTTTTGGGGTAAATTACTTAAATGAACTCTTTAACAGACAATTTCGCCTTTAAAATCTGTTAAATATGTAGGATTTTACTTTATTTATATCGATTTAACATATTTTGTTTATTATTTTATCTAGTTAATAAACAGCAGCGAAATTATGTTAAATGTAGCGATTTTTCTAATGTTTTACGTCGTCCAGAGTTATCGAATTAAAGTTTTAAGAATAAATTATAAGAATTTTAGGCTTGTTTTATGTTTTTGTTTTTCCTAATTTTAGATAACAAAAGTTAAACAAAGTTTTCTTTTGGTTTCTAAACATACAGGTAAAATTATTTTACTAATTGTTGAGATTGAAATTAGAACAATTAAATAATAACTTAATAAGTCTGCTTATGGAATTGACAATTACTTTCTTTATCAAATTTACTTTAGTTGTTTACCTTATTTTAGCTTTATTTTTTACTCTATTAAGCTTACTTCGTCTCAACGATAATTTTAATCGTTATAATATATTTAGTTTTTTGTCAAAACGTTTACCTTTTAGTTTGCTGTCTTATAATTACCCCATTGGGTGTACTAATTGTAAGGAGTAATAATTTTATTGGATATAATGAAGATTCTAATCTAGCCTTGTAGCTTGATATTTTTGGGAATGACTAATCAACCTTCTCTAAAAAATGAATTGACTATATAGAATTCCCCAGTTCTGCTTCGACTAAGAAATTTTCGTAATGAAAATTTGACCTACAACAAATCACTCCTCTGGGAAAACTGACAACAATCATTTTTCCTGAAAATGCAGAACTTATTTTGTCTCAGAGAGATCGAATTTGTTCTCCGGTATATTTTGGTATGCCGAACTCAGCATATTTTTTTTTACTAAAACAGAGTTTGACAGCTTTTTTACAAGTTGCTGTATTTTGTTTTAACTGTTTGATTTTTAATTGATTGTTTAATTGCTTAAGTGCTTGCACTTATTGCAAGAGGTGTTTTATTGTCCATTTTCTAATCTTCCAAATTATGAAAAAAAAATTTACTTTTTGTAATCTCTTTCAAAAGAGATTATTGGGACTTTTAACTTTATTCTTTATATGTACTCATGCATTCTCTCAGACTATTTGTAGACCTGTGTCTCAGACAAATAGTACGGGAGGAGGACTTTTATGTATAGGAGTAGATGTTAATAGTCCAGCCAATGCTTATGATAGTGCTGGCTTATCAACTTATGCAACTCTAACAAATGGTGTTGGATTGCTGGGATGTTTCGCCGAAGAAACAATGACTTTGAACCAAACGGCACGAGCCGGTGACCAAATTGCTATTTACTTTGGTACGGGTAATGGTTTGCTTGATTTAAGTTTACTGTCAAATGCTTCTCTTCAAGCGAAAAATTCTGGAACAAATGTAGGTTCAAGTGTGGCTTTAAACAGTCCGCTTTTGAATTTAAACTTACTAAATGGCAATACTGTTGCTGTTGCAAAGTTTCCGATAACAGGCGATACCAACCAAATTCAAGTACAGGTTGGAGGTTTAGTAAGTCTCTTGGTAAATTTAAGAATTTATGATGTTAGATTAGAATTTGCACAGCCAACTGTCTCTGGCGGTTTAACACAGACTATTTGCGCTGGAATTCCAACAACTCTTACCGCAACACCAGCTGCGGGTACTTCGCTAGCTTGGTATAGTTCTGAATTTTCGACAACAGCTTTGGCGGTAGGAAATACGTATACAACTCCTGCCTTAACAGCAAATACGACATATTATATAGGAATAACTAGAGCAGCAGGGTGCGAAGGAAATGTTCGTGTACCTGTTGTTTTAAATGTTTCTAATCCGGTTGCACCTGCAATTAGTAACACAGGACTTACCGTTTGTTCTACAGGATCTACACAGCAGACTACTTTGTCAGTTGTAAATGCTGTTCCAGGAACAACTTATTCTTGGTATGCTACTTCAAATGGAGGTACCGCATTAGCAACAGGTACGACTTATTCGCCAACTGTTTCTTTAGGAACTACTCCATTTTTTGTGGAAGGTTCCATAGGAGGCTGCATTAGTCCAACTCGTACTCAGGTTAATGTTGTTTCTACAGCTGTTCCAGCTACACCAACAGTTTTGACACAAAGTGTAACAATACAATCTGGTCAGAATGCAACTTTAAACGCAACAACTTCAGAAGTTGGGGCACAATTAAATTGGTATGAAACGGCTACTGGCGGAACTGCTGTTGCGACCAATACAGCCACTTTTACGACGCCAATTTTAACAGCTACTAAAACCTATTATGTTGAAGCGCAAAGTCCAAATGGAAATTGTGTTAGTGCAACTAGAGTACCGGTTACTGTAACGGTTCAGCCAGCTTCACTTATGGGCTGTCTTGAAGCAGGAAGTCAGCAGATTACTCAAAACGGTTTGTGTTTATTATGTAGTTCTACAAATCCAAATTTTTCTGTAGATGGAAATACAGCAACTGCAACCCGATTAACTGTACCAGTTGGGTTAGTAAACGGGTATATTCAGCAGACATTACAATTTAATAATCCTGGAAAAGCAGGAGACATTGTTGATGTTGAATTAGAATTGCCAAGCGGTTTAGCTGATGTACAATTATTAAGCGCAGTTAGTTTAGCAACATATAATGGACTAACTTATAATAACGATCGAATTGCTATAAATAATCCTCTTATTACTTTGCAATTATTAAGTGGCAATAGATTTAGAGCAAGTGTTACGGCAGGAGCCAATTTTGATCGAGTAGAAATTCGATTAGGAGGATTGGCAACAGTTTTGACAAGTGTAGATATTTATCAGGCAGCATATAGATATAAGGCACCTACGATTACTGGAGATACAACTATTTGCAGTGGATCGAGTACAACGTTGACAGCGGCTCTTGCAGTGGGAGAAACTGTAAATTGGTATAGTGCTGCTACAGGAGGGACTTCGTTAGCTTCTACAGCTGCATTTACAACTCCTGCTTTAACTACACCAACGACTTATTATGTTGAGGTTACAAGAAATGGTTGTGTGAATAGCGAAAGAAATCCAATTCAAGTATTAATAGATAATCCTGTATTGCCTACTGTTACTGCTTCACCTACAACCATTTGTAGCGGTCAGAATACGACTTTAACTGTTCAGGCACCTGTTGCAGGTACTACATATAATTGGTATGATGCTGCCACAGGCGGTACTTTACTATTTACAGGTAATGCTTTTACGACTCCTGTATTAACTGTAAATACATCTTATTTTGTAGAAGCTGCTATCGGTGCATGTACAACTCCAACACGCACAACAGTAAATTTGACTGTTAGTCCAATACCTGCAACACCGACTTTTACAGCATCTAATGTAATTATTCAGTCTGGTCAGAGTGCTACATTGACAATTGCGAATCCAGATTCTGGAGTACGATATAATTGGTATGATGCGGCAACAAATGGAAATCTAGTAGCTACTAATGTTACTTCCTTTACGACTCCAATATTAACAAGTAATCAAACTTATTATGTAGAGGCTTCTGATTTAACAACTGATTGCCCTAATACAGCAAGAGGAGTGGTTACGGTTACGGTAATAGCAAATGCTAGTACTTGTTTGCAGGCTAATTCTCAAGTATCATCAAATGATGGTATATTATGTGTATTATGTGCGCCTACAGACCCAAATAATGCCGTTGATGGTGATATTACTACTTTCTCACAGCTTAGTGTACCAGTTGGTGTGGGGGCTTACTTACAGCAACAATTGATTTTTGCAAATCCAGGTTTGGCAGGAGATATCATCGATGTTGATTTAGAAGTTCCAGGAGGGCTTTTAGATATAGGGGCATTATCTAATGTTACTCTTGCCACTTATAATGGTGCCACTTATAATAATGACAGAACAGCGGTAAATGGTGGTTTATTAAACATTCAATTATTATCTGGAAATAAATTTAAAGCTAGTTTAACAGCAACAGCGGCGTTTGACCGTATAGAAGTGCGATTGGGAGGTACTGCAACTTTATTAAGTAATTTATATATTTATCAAGCGGCTTATAGATATCCAAATGCTACAATTACTGGAGCTGCAGCACCAATTTGTGCTGGTCAGACAGCTAATTTATCTGCAACTTCAGCGGGAGGAGAAACTTTTGTATGGTATGATGCTCCAACAGGAGGAAATATTGTAACAGTATCTCCAACAGCAGCTTTATCAGCTACCATTACTTATTATTTAGAGGCAACTCGCGGAACTTGTATAAATAGCTTACGTCAAGCTGTGACAGTTAATGTTTTGCCAATACCGACTGCAGCAGATATTGTAATTACAAGTCCAGTTGAAGCGACTTGTACAGGAGAGGCGGTTTTAACCCCATCTTCTGCTATTGCAGGCGTTCAGTTCAAATATTACACAGATCAAAATAAAACTACAGAAATAGTAGACGGAAGTGTCATTGGTGGAGTAACATTCGCAAAAGATGCTCTGACTGGTGCTCTTTCATTAAGCGGTTTAACTGCTGCTGGAGCTCCTTATAATTATTATATCTCTACATTAAATGGTGGTACTTGTGAAAACGTGAATGGAGATTTAAAACAAGTAACGGTTAATTTCCCTTCAACAACTCCTTTAACTGTCATTACTACTCCATTGCAAGCTTGTGGAAGTGCTAATTTGGTAAATGCAATCACTAATTTTGATTCGACAGGAGCTACTACTTATACTTTTTACGATCCTTCAAATAATGTAATAACTGCCGATGCGGCTGCAAATATAACAATAAGCGGAGTTTACTCTATAGAAGCACAAAGTGCAACAAGCACTTGTCCTTCAGCTAAACAATCTGTAACGGTAACAATTAATGCTTTACCAAGTTTGACAGTAACTACTCCGCAAGAATCTGTAAACGTTGGAACAGATGTTCCATTAAATGCAGTTTCTACGGGGACAATTACATGGTTTGATCCGCAAGGAAATCCAATTGCTGGACCTCCATTTACAACTGGTCCACTAAATATTCCGGGAATTTATACTTATACAGCTGTTGCAAGTGACGGAATTTGTACTACAACTGCAACTAAAATAATCAATGTAATTGACCTTACAAGCTGTCAAAACTTAACAGAACGAGTTTATGCTTCTGCACAATCTCAAGGTTCTATAATCACTGGAGGTGTTTCAAACGGTGCGAATGCAGTTGACGGAAATCCTCAGACATTCTCAACAATTACTACAGGTTTAGGACTTTTGGGAGTTGGTACAACATGGCAGAATTTAACTTGGTCTTCTCCTATTGCTAAAGGTACTCCAGTAACGGTTAAATTAGGTTCTGAATATAGTTTATTGGCTGTTGGCCAGAATTTATCAGTAGTTGGAACTATTGGAGGAACTCCTATCGGCGCAATGCAGCCTGTTTCTGGGTCATTGTTAAATCTGATTTCAGGAGATAATACATATGAATTTACTTTTGTTCCTTCAGATGCATCTGGACCACAAGATTATGACGGTATTCGTATTCAATCAGCCTCACTTTTAAGTGTTGCTCAAAATACAAAAGTATTTGATGCTCATTATAATAAACCTGTTACAGCAGTAACTTGTACTTCAGGAGATATTCAGGATATTTTTTATGGTGCAACAGATTTAGGAATCGGAGCAGCAACTGCATTAGTAGGAGTAAGTGATGCTTGGAATATTGCTGACAATGATGTGACTACTTTTGCAACAATGTATAGTGGGGCAGGAGTCTTAGCGGCTGCAGATTTAACAGCGCAATTTAAAACACCTTCTGTTCTTAGTGATACTTTAAGAATTGTGATTTCTAAACCGGGGACTCTTTTAAGTGTTAATGCGCTTACAGGGTTTTCAATTCAGCGCTATTTAGGAAATGTGGCAGTTGGTGCTCCAATTCAAAATACAAGTACATTGTTGAGTGTAAAATTATTGCCTGGGAATTCTTTGGCAATGGTATTAGTATCTTCTCCAACAGAAATTTACGATAGAGTTAGAATTCGTTTAGGAGGTGTTGCAGGTGTACTAGATTTCTTAAGAGTTCATACTGTAGAAAGAACAGCCAATACAACTGTCATTGGAGCAGATCCGCAGAATAAAATAACGGTCTGTCCAGGATCCGATATTACGCTTCAGATACCCGAAGTGGCTTGCTCTACTTATCGATGGTACGATGCAGAAACAGGAGGAAATTTGGTTGCAAGCGGACCGACTTTTACGGTGCCAGATAATTTAACTGCAGGAATCTACAGATATTATGTGCAGCCAGTACGTTATGGTTGTGAAAATTACGCAAGAGGAGAAGTTACTGTTGAAGTGAAAGCTTCTGCTCCATTAAATGCTTTGACAGATATTACGTTGAATGGAGGAACAGCAACATCAATTTGTTCTGCTTCTGGAACTGTAACTTTAGCAACAAGCTTAAGCGGAACGCCAGTTTTAACAAATCCTGTTTACCACTGGTATCGTTTTGATGGAACGACCAGCCAGTTAATCCCAGGTGAAACGACTGCACAGTTGGGAGTAAACGGATTGGCTCCTGGAACTTATACTTATTTTGTTGGAGTGAGTTCGGATGAATTGTGTGAAACTGCAGCTGCGGACAGAAAACAAATTACATTCACTATTTTGCCTCCTTCAACAGTAAACGATATTACAGTTGACGATGTAACAGTTTGTAATGGTGTTCCGGCATCTTTAACTCCGTCAGCACCAACATTAACTAGTCCAGTATTCACTTGGTACTTAGATGCTAATAAAACACAACCAATTACAAATGGAGCTGTAATAGCAGGAGTTACTTATGCTATAGATGCTGCCGGTGTATTAACCGCTACAGGTTTAACAAAAGCGGTAAGTCCGATAACGTATTATGTAGCTGTTGCTAGCACTAATACCTGCGAAAATTTAGCAGGAACATTGCAAGATGCGGTAATTATTATTAGTGATCCAAATACGCCAACAACTACAAATAGTACTCAGAATTTCTGTTTGTCTTCTGCGTCTACAGTTGCAAATATTCAAGCAAATGAAAGCAATGTGATTTGGTACGATGCAGCAGTAGGAGGAAACGTAATTGCTTCAACTACTCCATTAGTAAGCAGAATTTATTATGGAGCAGCAACTGATGCGGTTACTGGCTGTGAAAGCTCTGTAAGATTGGAAGTAACAGTAAATGTAAACGATCCAGGAACTCCGACTTTAGTAACTGCAGGAGTGCAAAATTTCTGTCAGGAAGATCAGCCAACATTTGCAAGCGTTCAGTTTAATGAAGCAAACATCGTTTGGTATACGGCATTAACAGGCGGAACATTGATTCCATCTACTACAGCTCTGACAACAGGACAATATTTTGCTGCGATTAGCGATCCAACAACAGGCTGCGAGAGCGCCACAAGATTTACAGTCGATGTGATTGTAAACGATCCGGGTACGCCAACACTGGTGACTGCAGGAGCACAAAACTTCTGTCTGGCAAATGCACCTACATTTGCAAGCGTTCAGTTTAATGAATCGAACATAGTTTGGTATACGGCATTAACAGGCGGAACATTGATTCCATCTGCTACAGCTCTGACAACAGGCCAGTATTTTGCAGCCATCTCAGATCCGACAACAGGCTGTGAGAGCGCTACAAGATTGACGGTCGATGTGATTGTAAATGATCCGGGGACGCCAACACTGGTGACAGCGGGAACGCAAAACTTCTGTCTGGCAAATGTACCGACATTTGCAAGCATTCAGTTTAATGAAACTAATATCGTTTGGTATACAGCAATAACAGGCGGAACAGTTATAGCTCCAACAACAGCTTTGACAACAGGCCAGTATTTTGCGGCAATCTCAGATCCGACAACAGGCTGCGAGAGCGCTACGAGACTAACAGTTGATGTGATTGTAAGCGATCCGGGTACGCCAACACTGCTAACTGCAGGAACTCAAAACTTCTGTCTGGCAAATGCTCCGACATTTGCAAGCGTTCAGTTTAATGAATCGAACATCGTTTGGTATACAGCAATAACAGGCGGAACAGTGATTGCGCCAGCAACAGCTTTGACAACAGGACAATATTTTGCGGCAATCTCAGATCCGACAACAGGCTGCGAGAGCGCCACAAGATTGACGGTTGATGTGATTGTAAACGATCCTGGAACACCGACACTGGTGACTGCAGGAACACAAAGTTTCTGTAAAGAAGATCTTCCAACATTTGCGAGCGTTCAGTTTAATGAATCGAACATAGTTTGGTATACGGCATTAACAGGCGGAACATTGATTCCATCTATTACAGCTCTGACAACAGGACAATATTTTGCAGCGATTAGCGATCCAACAACAGGCTGCGAGAGCGCCACAAGATTGACGGTTGATGTGATTGTAAACGATCCGGGAACACCGACACTGGTGACTGCTGGAACTCAAAACTTCTGTCTGGCAAATGCGCCGACATTTGCAAGCGTTCAGTTTAATGAAACTAATATCGTTTGGTATACAGCTTCAACAGGCGGAACATTGATTCCATCTGCTACAGCTCTGACAACAGGCCAGTATTTTGCAGCGATTAGCGATCCGACAACAGGCTGCGAGAGCGCTACAAGATTGACGGTCGATGTGATTGTAAATGATCCAGGAACGCCGACATTGGTGACAGCGGGAACGCAAAACTTCTGTCTGGCAAATGCACCGACATTTGCAAGCGTTCAGTTTAATGAATCGAACATCGTTTGGTATACAGCTATAACAGGCGGAACAGTGATTGCGCCAGCAACAGCTTTGACAACAGGCCAGTATTTTGCAGCGATTAGCGATCCAACAACAGGCTGCAAAAGCGCTGCGAGACTAACAGTTGATGTGATTGTAAGCGATCCGGGTACGCCAACACTTGTGACAGCGGGAACTCAAAACTTCTGTCTGGCAAATGCACCGACATTTGCGGGCGTTCAGTTTAATGAATCGAACATCGTTTGGTATACAGCTATAACAGGCGGAACAGTAATTGCGCCGACAACAGCCTTAACAACAGGCCAGTATTTTGCAGTCATCTCAGATCCAACAACAGGCTGCGAGAGCGCTACAAGATTGACAGTTGATGTGATTGTAAATGATCCAGGAACGCCGACATTGGTGACAGCGGGAACGCAAAACTTCTGTCTGGCAAATGCTCCGACATTTGCAAGCATTCAGACAAACGAGACTAATATTGTCTGGTATACAGCAATAACAGGTGGAACAGTTATAGCTCCAACAACAGCTTTGACAACAGGCCAGTATTTTGCGGCAATCTCAGATCCGACAACAGGCTGCGAGAGCGCTGTAAGATTGACGGTTGATGTGATTGTAAGCGATCCGGGTACGCCAACACTGGTGACTGCTGGAACTCAAAACTTCTGTGTGGCAAATGCTCCGACATTTGCGAGCGTTCAGTTTAATGAAACTAATATCGTTTGGTATACAGCTTCAACAGGCGGAACAGTAATTGCTCCAACAACAGCCTTGACAACAGGACAGTATTTTGCGTCAATCTCAGATCCGACAACGGGCTGCGAGAGCGCTTCAAGATTAACTGTTAACATAACTGTGTCAGATCCTGCAACACCAACAACAAACGCTTCGGCACAAACTTTTTGTACAGGAGCAAATCCGACAGTGGCTAATATTCAAGTGAATGAAAGCAATGTAGTTTGGTATACAGCTCAAACAGGAGGAACAGCTTTAGCTTCTACAGCTGCTCTAACTACGCAAACTTATTTTGGAGCAATTAAGGATCCAGTAACAGGATGTGAAAGCAGTATAAGATTACAAGTAGCTGTAACGGTTGGTAATACAATAAACCCAACAACAAACAATACAGCACAGACTTTTTGTTCTGCAAACTCTCCGACAATTGCAAATATTCAAGTAAACGAAAGCAATGTAACATGGTATACAGCTGCAACTGGAGGAACAGCAATTCCTGTAGTAACGGCTCTTACTTCTGGAATATATTTTGGAAATATTGTTGATCCAGCAGGTTGCGAAAGCTCAACTCGTCTTCAGGTAACAGTGACAGTAGCCGATCCAAGTCCAACGCCGACGACAGCTAATACAACTCAAAACTTCTGTACTTTAAATTCGCCAACTGTGGCAAATATTCAAGTAAACGAAGCAAATGTTGTTTGGTATAGCACAGCAACAGGAGGAACAGCAATTCCGCCAACAACAGCGCTTGTTACAGGAACTTATTATGGAGCAGTTTCAAGTGCGATAGGTTGTGAAAATCCAGCAAGATTGGCTGTTACGGTAAATGTAAATTCACCAAGTGTAATTACAACACCAAGAACAACACAGACATTCTGTTTATCTGCTTTGCCAACATTAGCTAATATTTTGGTAAACGAACCAAATGTGGTTTGGTATGCATCTGCAACTGGTGGAACTCCATTAGCAAATACCACTCCGCTTACGGCAACTACTTATTATGCAGGGGCGTTAGCTAATACATTTAATGGTTGTGATAACGGACCAAGATTAGGAATTACCATTGCATTTGAAAATGATGCTGCAGTTCAACTTACTTCTACAGATGATACTCCATGTGTATTCAAAGGTGTAACTTATTCAATTGCAAATGGAAAATCCAATTATGTATGGACTATTAACGGAGGTACTATTATTTCAGGAGGTGGTACAAACGATGGATCTGTAACCGTTTCTTGGTCAGACATCGGACCAGGAACAGTAACAGTAGCTTATGTTAACAATTGTGACGAAAGAACAATGAAGACTTTAAATGTTACTGTAGCAAGCTGTTCAGATTTAACGATTACTCATACAGTTGATAATCCAACTCCAAATTTTGGTGATCAGGTAACCTTTACTATCACAGTGAACAATGTAGGAGAAGGCGATTTCATAAATACTATTGTAAGTGATTTACTTCCTAGCGGTTTGCAATTAGTTAGTTCATCTGCAACATCAGGAACATATGATCCAGCGACGCAGCTTTGGACAATACCAACGCTAAATGCAGGTCAGAGTGTAGTATTAACAATTGTTGCAGAAGTATTGCCAAACGGTAATTATACAAGTGTAGCAACTGTGGAAACTTCAACTCCTTTAGATGTTGATGCTTCAAACAATTCAGCTTCAGTTACATTAGAACCAATTTGTTTAACGGTTTACAATGAGTTTACTCCAAATAATGATGGCAAAAACGATTTGTTCAGAATTGACTGTATTGAATCTTATCCAAACAACGAGCTGAAAGTGTTTAATAGATACGGTGCATTAGTGTATAGTAAAGCACATTATGAAAATGATTGGAACGGAACAGCAAATGTATCCGGTGTAGTTAATAGAGGAGATATGCTGCCAACAGGTACTTATTTTTATGTGATAACCATTGGAGATGGAACGGTTAAAAAAGGCTGGTTGTCTATCATGAGATAACCCACTTCTATTAATCATCTAATTAATTAAACTAAATAAGTATCGTTATGAAACTATATATAAAATCATTAGAAACATATTTCATTTTAATATGTTCTTTTATTACGGTTTGCGCTTCGGCACAACAAGATCCCGAATATACGCAGTATATGTATAACACTATGGCGGTAAATCCAGCGTATGCTGGATCTACCGGAACCATAGAGGCAGCACTTTTATATCGTTCGCAATGGGTAGGAATGCCAGGCGCTCCAGAAACACAATCTTTTTCTGTTCATTCTCCACTTAGAAATGAAAAACTAGGAGTAGGTTTAAGCGTTGTAAATGATAAAATTGGCCCTTCAAATGAGCTGTATCTGGATGGAAATTTCTCTTATTCAATACCTCTTGGCTACGAACAAAGATTGGCGTTTGGTGTAAAAGCGGGTACAAGGATGTTAAACATCGATTGGTCTAAAGGGAGATATTACGATGATGATGATGTTTTGTTAAATCAGAACATTAACAATCAGATGAAATTAGCAGTAGGAGCAGGGGTTTACTATTATACAGAAAAATGGTATGTAGGATTCTCTATTCCGAGTTTTATTCAGAATGATTACTATGACGATGTTCGTGAATCTATTGATTATGATCGTATGCATTACTATTTAATGGGAGGTTATGTTTTTGATTTGAATCCAAATTTGAAATTTAAACCAGCATTTTTAGTGAAAGCAGTAAGCGGGGCTCCCATCACTGCAGATATATCAGCAAATTTCATGATTCAAGAAAAGTTTGTTATAGGAGGAGCGTATCGAACAGATGATTCGATAGCTATACTGGCAGGTTTTCAAATTTCACCAAGTTTCTTTCTTGGATATTCTTTTGATTACACTGTAAGCGAATTGAACAAATACAACGATGGTTCTCACGAATTCATCTTGCGTTATCAATTTGTTCAAAAACAAAGTAAAATTAAATCTCCTCGATTCTTCTAAAAACAAAACTTATGAGAAAACTATATATCCTATGTTTAATTTTGAGCGTTACTTTTAGTTTCGCTCAAAAAACTAACTTAAAGAAAGCTGATGCTTTGTTTAGAAGCTTTTCTTATCTGGATGCTTCCAAAGCTTACGAAGAATGTTTGCAAAACATAAAAGATCCATCAGCGCAGACTTTGAAGAATGCGGCAGATTCTTATTATTTTATTTCTGATTCTAGAAATGCACTAAAATGGTATAAAAAATTATATGAAGTGCAGGGAAATAATCTGACTGATATTTACTATTTGCGTTACATTCAATCTATGAAAGCAGTTATGGATTATGATGAGGCAGATAAAATCACAAAAGAATACCTGAATAAAAAAGGAGATAAAGCAGAAATTAACCGATATGTTGCCCAAAAGAAGTACATGGACAGCGTTGCGAAGGCAAAACCTCTTTATACCATTAAAAATTTAGATATTAATACGAGTAAATCAGATTTTGGAGCTACATTTTTCAAAGATAACATCGTATTTACATCGGCTCGAGATACGACGAAGTTTAGTGAGAAATTGTATACTTGGAACAATCAGCCTTTTCTAAATCTGTATATCGCAGAAAGAAATCCGGCAGATGGAAGTTTATTCAACGAAACGGTTTTTCTTCCAAATGTAATGACTAAATATCACGAAGCAACTGCAAGTTTTGACAGTCAGGGAAAAACGATTTATTATTCGACCAATATTGTAAAGAAAAACAAATTGGTTGTTGATGAAGCGAGGGTAAATAATTTCCAGATTGTCAAAGGATCCATCGTCAATAATAAATTAGAAAATCCAGAAAAAGTGTTTTTTGATAGTGACGATTATTCTGTTGGACATCCGTCATTAAGCGAAGATGGAAAATTGCTTTTCTTTGCTTCAGATATGCCAGGCGGACAAGGAGAAACCGATTTGTACATGGTAAAAATTGCGGCAGACGGCACAATGAGTTCGCCTCAGAATCTCGGCCCTAATATTAATACTATTGGGAATGAGGTGTTTCCATTCTTTCAAAACGGAGTTTTATATTTTTCTTCTGATGGGCACTACGGTTGGGGAGATTTGGATGTTTACGAAAGTAAGCTTCAGGCAGATGGAACTTTTTCAGTGCCAAAAAACCTTGGAGCACCTATCAATAGCAACAAAGACGATTTTTCTTTTATCATTGACAAAACAGATGCTTACGGCTATTTCTCTTCAAATAGAGCAGGAGGTAAAGGAGACGATGATATTTATTCTTTCGTAAAAGGAAAACCAGTTTGCAACCAAAGTATTTCTGGAATGGCAATAGATCGTAAAACGAAAAAACCTTTAGCAGATGTCACTATAATGGCGTACAACTCTTTTAGTGAAGTTTTAGGCGAAACCAAAACAAATTTTGATGGAAAATATGCTATCGAAGTTCCTTGTAACAAAGTAGTCAAAATGATTGCTGCAAAACCAAATTACAGCAGTGACGATAAAACTGTGGAAACCACCGATCAGAATGGAGGCGAAATAAAAGATGTCAATTTTGAGCTGAGCAATTACGATGATTTGGTTGTTAAAAAACAAGGAGTAGAAAAAGTAGATGTAAACCCGATTTATTTTGATTACGATAAGTATGACATTACGCCAAAAGCAGTAGAAGAATTATCTAAGGTTGTGTTCATCATGCAGAAATTCCCAAACATCAGAATCAAAATTGAATCTCATACCGATTCGCGCGGAAAAGATTCGTACAACTTGAAACTTTCAGACAATAGAGCAAAATCAACTCGAGATTATATCCTTTCGCAAGGCATAGATGCTTCTAGAATTGAAAGTGCCATTGGGTATGGAGAAACCCGATTAATTAATAAATGCAAAAATGGTGTAAAATGTTCTGAGGAAGAACATCTCTTAAATAGACGTTCAGACTTTATCATTATTCAAAAATAATTTTATATTTTCGCTGTAAAATGTTGATTTTCAGTTAAAAATATAAAACGTCGAAACCATTTGGAAGTTGGTTTTTTTTAATTCTTTTTTAAGAATAATGGACAAGGAGAAAATCAGACTGCATGAATTTGCAGTCTGATTTTTGATTTCTAAAACTTTTATTTTTTCTGCATTGTAACAAAAATAAATTCTAATTTTGATATTCAGTTTTTCATCACAATAATCTGCAATATTTTACAATTTATGAGCATTCAAGAGACTATTCAAGCATTACGAAATGAACTTAATCAACACAACTATAATTACTATGTGTTAGACAATGCTACAATTTCAGATTATGATTTTGATATTAAATTAAAAGAACTTCAGGATTTAGAAGATAAACATCCAGAGTTTTTTGATGAAAACTCGCCAACACAAAGAGTAGGTGGAGCTGTTACCAAAAATTTCAAAACAGTTGCGCATCAGTATAGAATGTATTCTTTGGATAATTCTTATTCTAAAGAAGATCTTTTGGATTGGGAAAACCGTATTCAAAGAGTTTTAGGGAATGTTGACTTGCAATACACTTGTGAGCTAAAATATGATGGAGCTTCGATAAGCATTACTTACGAAAACGGAAAACTAGTTCAAGCCTTGACACGTGGAGATGGTTTTCAAGGAGATGAGGTCACTACTAATATAAAAACTATAAAATCAGTTCCTTTACATTTGAAAGGAAATTATCCAGATAAATTTGATATTCGAGGCGAAATAATTCTGCCATTTGCTGGTTTTGAAAAGATGAATCAGGAATTAATCGAAATTGGCGAAACACCTTATTCAAATCCAAGGAACACAGCTTCAGGAAGTTTAAAATTGCAAGACAGCGCTGAGGTTGCCAAACGTCCGCTGGAGTGTCTTCTTTATTTTGTGACAGGGAATAATTTGCCATTCAAGACTCAATATGAAGGATTGGAATTGGCTAGAAGCTGGGGCTTTAAAGTGCCTATGGAAGCAAAACTAGTCAACAGTATGGATGAGGTTTTTGACTTTATTGATTATTGGGATACGCACCGCCATAATTTACCTTATGAAACTGATGGAGTTGTGATAAAGGTCAATAGTATCCAGCATCAGGAAGAATTAGGGTATACAGCAAAATCACCACGTTGGGCAATTGCTTACAAATTCAAATCAGAACAAGTTTCAACTGTATTAAAATCAATTTCATATCAAGTCGGAAGAACGGGAGCTATAACACCAGTGGCGAATTTGGAGCCTGTACAGCTTGCAGGTACCATTGTAAAAAGAGCTTCTCTTCATAATGCCGATCAGATTGAAAAATTAGACATAAGAATAAATGATACTGTTTTTGTTGAAAAAGGAGGAGAAATCATTCCAAAAATCATTGCAGTAGATTTAGAAAAACGTCCTGAAAATTCAGAACCAACGCATTATATTGCGTATTGTCCAGAATGCCACACCGAATTGGTTCGAAATGTTGGTGAAGCCAATCATTATTGTCCTAATTTCTACGGATGTCCTCCGCAAATTATCGGAAGAATCCAGCATTATATTTCAAGAAAAGCAATGGATATTGAAGGACTTGGAGGTGAAACTGTCACTTTATTATTTAAAAATGGTTTGGTGCATAATTATGCAGATTTATATGAATTGAAAGTTGAGGATATTCTGCATTTGGAAAGAATGGCTCAGAAATCTGCAGAAAATTTGGTAAATGGAGTTCAGAAATCAAAAGAAATTCCGTTTGAGAGCGTCTTGTTTGCGCTTGGAATCCGTTTTGTGGGAGAAACTGTGGCTAAAAAACTTGCCAAACATTATAAGAATATCGATGCTTTAGCACAAGCTTCTTTAATGGATTTAGTTTTAGTTGATGAAATTGGAGAAAGAATCGCCAAAAGTGTTGTCGAATTCTTCGAAAATGAAGAAAACAGAAAAATTATTGAGCGTTTAAAAAGTTATGGAATCCAATTTGAAATTGAAGAAAAAATAAACCCAAATGCTACTGATAAATTTGTTGGAAAAATTTTTGTGGTTTCTGGCGTTTTCAGTCAATTTTCTAGAGACGAATTAAAGAAAACCATAGAAGATAACGGAGGGAAAGTAGGAAGCTCAATTTCTGCAAAAACAGATTTTGTAGTGGCAGGAGATAATATGGGGCCAGCAAAACTGGAAAAAGCAACAAAGCTAAACATCCCTATATTATCAGAAGAAGATTTTATAAACAAACTGAATGAAGCTTAATAAACCGTCATTAATTTTGTTCTTTTTTGCCTTGTTGTGTACAATTATTTTTGATTGGACTCAGCAAGAAGTTTTTGCGACATACTCAAAAGCGATTGTTCTTCCTGCTATTTTTATTTATTATTTAATTAGCAGTGAGTTCGAAATAAAAAAAACAGAAGGTGTCATTTTTCTCTTTTGTTTTGTTGGACAAGTTTATGATTTGATGGATGTAGAAAGTTCCGAACTAGGAGGAGTGCTTTGCTTTCTGGCGGTATATGGCTTAATTGTTACCTTATTTATTAGGGAACATGAACGGATAAAACTAACTAAACGAGATATTTTGCCAATTTCTATTGTAGTTGTTTTTATAGTGTATTTATTGATTTCTGTTTTGAGTCTGCAGCTTGACAGTATGAGAAAATTTATTTGGATTTACACTGTATACGGAATCGTTTTGAGTGTATTAAGCTATTTCTGCTTCGTAAGCTACATCACAAAAGGAACGCATATCGCTTTATTGATGTCTCTGATGGCAATAAGCTATATCTTTTCTGATATCTTTTACATTTTTAATGAATATTTCTCGTATTCGGTCGTTCTAGTCCTAATACGAGATACAACTCAAATTCTAGCTTATTTCTTTATGGTAGAATACTTTTTAGAAAAAGCTAGAATTCAAAAAAAGACTACACTACAATAGTGGCGCTTTGATTGGTATGAGCTTTATCTTTGTCAAAATAGAAATCGATGCGGCCTAAATTGATTCCGTAGCATCCTACTTGATTTACCAATACATCTTTTCCAGCCTTGTTCTTTACAACTGTAGGTTTGTCTAAGAAGGTATGAGTATGTCCTCCAATAATCAGATCTATATCTTGAGTTTGTGCGGCAAATGTCAAATCACTAATTTTCGTTGGCTCATCTTTGTATTTGTAACCTAAATGCGAAAGACAAATTACCAAATCACATTTCTGTTCTTGTTTTAAAAGTTTTGTCATATCTTGAGCAACTTCAACAGGATTGTTATAAACTGTTTCTAGGTACAATTTTTTGTCTACCAAACCTTGAAGCTCAATTCCAACGCCGAAAACACCAACTTTAATTCCGTTTTTATTGAAGATTTTGTACGGTTTAACATGTCCGTCCATAACGGTATTTTTGAAATCATAATTAGAATTGATAAAGTCAAAACTTGCATGCGGAAGCTGAGCATACAATCCGTCAAGACCATTGTCAAAATCGTGGTTTCCAATTGTTGAAGCATCATATTTCATCATGCTCATCAATTTAAATTCCAATTCACCTCCATAATAATTGAAATAGGGTGTTCCTTGAAAAATATCACCTGCGTCTAACAAAAGCACATTTTGATTTTCTCTACGAATAGTTTCAATCAAGGCAGCACGACGAGAAACGCCTCCTTTATTAGGATTACGCGGATCATCAGCAGGAAAAGGATCAATGTGGCTGTGCACATCATTTGTATGTAGAATTGTTAGATGCTTAATGTCGTTACTTTCAAAACTGCTCAAAGACAATCCTAAACTTAATAGGGCAGTACTTGCTGCTGTTTTTTCGATAAACTCTCTTCTTTTCATTTTATATGTTTTTTTGCCAGAGGCGCTATGTCGTTTTAATTTTTTTTTTTAGCCACCAAATTCACGAATTAACACGAATTGGTTTTTCAATCATTTAAAAATTTGTGCAAATTTGTGTAATTCGCGGCAAACTCTTTTATTCTTCTGTTATTCTGATATTTTTTGGAGCAACAACTGTGTCTACTTCTTTAAAATAATCAATCAAAACATCTCTAAGTTTGTAGTTTAAGTCAAACTTTTGAGTGCTTTTTGCAAAGAAAGTCATGCTGTCGCCTCCATTTGCCAAATAGTCATTTGTAGCAACATAATACGTTTTGTTTAGATCAAGCAGTTTACCTTGAACCATGATATCTTTTGCCTTGTTGTCTTTTGTAATAGTAAACGTCATTCCAGACAAAGGCTGAGGTTTTTTCTCCTTAATAATATAAGAAGCAATATCTAAGATTTGATCACCTTTTAAAGCCATCACAACCAAACTGTTTTCAAACGGCATAATTTCAAAAGCCGTTCTAGTGGTAACATTTCCTTTAGGAAGAATAGCGCGAATACCGCCATGATTTAAAAGACATACATCAATATCTTTCTTTTCGCGTGCATTAAAAACGATGTTTCCTCTTTGCACACAAACATCTGCCATTAAGCTTCCAATGCCAGTTTGCCACTTTCCCGTGCTTTTGTCAAGAGTCTCAGGGCAATACGCCAATACATTATCCAAATCCTTATTAATGTGATCGCGATAAGGCTTAATAAAATTTTCAATTTCAGCTGTTTCGCCAGCTTTTTCACTAACAGTAAGCTGTTTTCCCTCAATTTTAGTTAAATTGTAGTTTTTTGTACTACATGAAGAGATTGAAAAAAGTGTTAAGAATATAACAAAAAGTTTTAAAAATCCGTTATACTTTTTTAGTTTTACCATTTTAAATGCAACTTAAATAATTAATTTTGTAATCTGGTAAAAGTACTATGTTTTTGAATTATATAAAGGAGTTTTTTGTAAAAAAATCATTAAATGTTAATTTAAATAATGAAAAAAGCGAAGTATTTGCTAAAAACGTTCAAACAATTGGTTTATTGATAGATGAGAGCACTTTTGAATATTCAGAAGCCGTAATAAAAGAGTTAGCGCTCCACGGAATTGCTTTAGAAAATATAAAAGTTCTTGCCTACAAAGAAAAATTTAAGGAAAAAGAAGCCTATTCGCGTCCAACTTTTGGTAAAAAACACATCAATTGGAACGGAGAAATTACAGAAGGTTTCTTAAATGAATTTATAAATTCAGAATTTGATCTTTTGCTAAGTTACTACGATATTGAAAATGTTTTTTTAATGTTGGTAACCAGCAATTCAAAAGCTAAATTTAAAGTCGGATTTTCCGCTGTAGATCAAAATCTGAACCGATTGACAATTAGTACAGAATTAGGAAACTATAAACTATTCATTTCGGAATTGTTTCGGTATTTAAAAAATATAAAATAAATTTTAATTAATAATATGCAATCATTAATAGGTACGGGTGTTGCGCTTGTAACGCCATTTAAAAAAGATTTTTCTGTTGACATCGAAGCTTTACAGCGTATTGTAAACTTTTCTATAGATGGTGGAGTGGAGTATCTTGTTGTGATGGGAACAACAGCTGAAAATGCGACCCTTACAGCAGAAGAGAAAGAATTGGTTATAAAGACTGTAATCGATGTGAATAAAGGAAGACTGCCTCTAGTTTTAGGAGTTGGAGGTAATAATACTATGCAGATTGTAGAAGAGTTAAAAACAAGAGATTTTTCTGCTTTTGAAGCGATATTATCTGTTTCTCCATATTATAATAAACCTACTCAGGAAGGAATTTATCAGCACTTTAAAGCAATTGCTGAAGCTTCTCCAATTCCTGTAATCCTATATAATGTTCCAGGTAGAACGGCAAGCAACATGCTTCCTTCGACAGTGGTACGTTTGGCTAACGATTTTAAAAATGTTGTAGCAATTAAGGAAGCTGCTGGAGATATGGCTCAAGCAATGCAGATTATTAAAAATGCTCCAAAAGATTTCTTAGTGATTTCTGGAGATGATATGCTGGCGCTTCCAATCGTTTTAGCGGGTGGAGCAGGAGTTATTTCTGTAATCGGACAAGGTTTTCCTAAAGAATTTTCGGAAATGATTCGATTAGGATTGAATAAAAAAGCCGCAGACGCTTTCAAAACACATTACTTTTTATCAGACAGTATCGATATGATTTTTGAGCAGGGGAATCCAGCTGGAATCAAACAAATTTTCCAAGCACTTGGAATTGCTGAGAATACTGTTCGTCTTCCATTGGTATCTGTTGATGATTCTCTAGCAACAAGACTTAATGAGTTTGTAAAAAACAGCATTAAATAATTGTTAAAGTGTTAGTATTTTAAGATACTAAAAAATTATTTTGCAGTAGCTAAATTAATAACTAAATTTGTCACCGAAACTTCGGTGCAATTTCACTTTGGCATAATTGTCTGAGAGATTGTAATAACAGTAAGAAAATGAAAAAAATACTATCGCTATTAATTGTTGTAACTCTTTTTTATTCTTGTGGAGAATATCAAAAAGCATTGAAAAATGAAGATGTTGCAGCAAAATTTGAAATGGCAACAAAAATGTATGATGCCGGTAAATACACAAAAGCGATTCGTCTTTTTGAGCAATTAGCCACTTCTTACCGAGGAAAACCTCAGGCAGAAAAGCTTTTTTACATGTTTTCGCAATCTTATTATAAAACAAAACAATATTATCTAGCTGGTTATCAGTTCGAAGCATTTGTTTCAGGTTATCCAAGAAGTGAAAAAGTACAGGAAGCTGCGTTTTTAGGGGCATATAGCTATTCTAAATTATCGCCAGTTTACAGCTTAGATCAGGCAGATACAGTAAAAGCATTGGAGAAATTACAGGCTTTTATTGATAATTATCCAAACTCAGAATACATTCCTCAAGCAAACGAGGCTGTGCAAAAACTGAACGGAAAATTAGAGAAAAAAGCATATGAAAATGCTAAAGGATACAATACAATTTCAGATTATAAATCGGCAATAATAGCTTTTGATAACTTTATAGCAGATTTTCCTGGAACGCCTTTAAAAGAAGATGCATTGTTTTATAAATACGATTCAGCATATCAATTGGCCATTAACAGTGTTCCTTCAAAAATGGAAGAGCGTCTGCACGTTGCGCAAACCGCTTATGCTAATCTGTTGAAGTTTAAAAGCGATACAAAATACAAAGAAAAGGCAGACGAAATGAATGCCAGAGTTGAAACAGATTTACAAAAATTTACTAAATAAAATAAAGTCATGGATTTAAAAAAGACGAATGCTCCTGTAAACACAATAACTTACAACAAAACAGTTATTGAAGAGCCAACAGGAAATGTGTATGAGGCAATTACCATTATGGCTAAAAGAGCAAATCAAATTAATTCAGAGATTAAAAAAGAATTGACTGAAAAATTAGAAGAGTTTGCTACTTATAATGATAGTCTAGAAGAAGTTTTTGAAAATAAAGAACAAATTGAAGTTTCTAAATTTTACGAAAAATTACCAAAACCACACGCTTTAGCTGTTCAAGAATGGTTAGACGGTAAAACTTACCACAGAAGTTCAAACAAATAATAGTACAATGTCAGTTTTAAACGGGAAAAAGATTTTACTGGGTGTTTCCGGTGGAATTGCAGCCTATAAAACAGCCACTTTAGTACGACTTTTTATAAAAGCAGGTGCACATGTCCAAGTGATCATGACACCTGCTTCTAAGGATTTTGTAACCCCACTTACATTATCTACTTTATCAAAAAATCCAGTACATTCAAGTTTCTTTAATCAAGATGATGAAGATGAGGTTTGGAACAATCATGTAGAATTGGCTCTTTGGGCAGATTTTATGCTGGTTGCGCCTGCTACTGCAAATACTTTGTCTAAAATGGCGACGGGAAATTGCGATAATCTTTTAATTGCTACCTATTTATCGGCAAAATGTCCAGTTTATTTTGCACCTGCAATGGACTTGGATATGTACAAGCACCCTTCAACTTTATCTAGCTTTACTGCATTAAAACAGTATGGAAACATTATGATTCCTGCTGAAAGCGGAGAATTGGCTAGCGGTTTATCTGGAGAAGGCCGAATGGCTGAACCTGAAAATATTGTTGCTTTTTTAGAAGCTGATTTAGAGAGCAAGTTGCCGCTAAAAGGAAAAAAAATACTTGTTACTGCTGGTCCAACATACGAAGCGATAGATCCTGTGCGTTTTATTGGAAATCATTCTTCTGGTAAAATGGGATTTGATATTGCCAATGAAGCGGCGAGCTTAGGAGCAGAAGTATTTTTGATTGCAGGTCCGACTCATTTAAAAGCTAAAAATAGTCTAATAAAAGTGGTTGATGTTGTTTCAGCTCAAGAAATGTATGATGCTTGTCATTTGCATTTTAATGAAGTTGACGCGGCAATTGCAGCCGCAGCTGTTGCAGACTACAGACCTAAATTTGTTGCAGATCAGAAAATTAAGAAAACCACAGAAGAATTTTCAATAGAGCTGGAAAAAACAAAAGACATACTGTCTTCTTTGGGTGCCATCAAAAAAAATCAGTTTTTAATCGGATTTGCTTTAGAAACCGAAAATGAAATTGAAAATGCTAAGTTGAAAATTCAGAAAAAAAACTTAGATTTGATTGTTCTAAATTCCTTACAAGATAAAGGTGCCGGTTTTAAGAAAGATACCAATAAAGTAACGTTTATTGATAAGAATTTTGAAATTGAGCCAATGGAATTGAAATCAAAAGAATCTGTAGCGGCTGATATTTTGAATAAGGTTATTCAGCATTTTTCAAAATCATCAATTTAAAATATACGCCGGAAACATAATTTGGAAGCAATTTATGTTTGTAAAATTAAATATTTAGACGATTATGAATAAATTAGTTACGCTATTAGTGTTTTTAAGCTTTGGTTTTGTACAAGCTCAACAGCTAAATTGTACAGTAACTATCAATACAGAACGTCTGACAAATCCAAATAATCAGGTCTTTAAAACACTTCAGACTGCTTTGTCTGAATTTGTAAATAAAACAGATTGGACGGGATCAGTTTTAAAACAAAATGAGAGAATAAACTGTTCTATGTATATTACTTTGTCATCAAATAGTTCAGATCAGTTTACAGGAACCATTCAGGTTCAATCTTCTAGGTTAATTTTTAATTCTACATATTCTTCTCCTGTTTTAAATTATAACGATAAAGATTTTAACTTTAGATATACAGAATACGAGCCATTGCTGTTTAATCCAAATACTTACGATTCAAATTTGGTTTCTGTAATCTCTTTTTATTGTTATATGATTTTAGGTATGGATGCTGATACTTTTCAAATGGGTGCAGGAAATCCATATCTTCAAACTGCGCAAAATATTGCCAATGTGGCGCAACAAGGCGGATTTAAAGGGTGGAATCAATCAGACGGATTACAAAATCGTTATTATTTGATTAATGATATGATCGCGCCAACTTATAGCGATCTACGTCAAACAACTTATGCTTATCATACAGGATTGGATGCAATGACATTGGATCAAAAAGCTGCAAAAGAAAAAATAAAAAATGCTTTGCTGTTAATAGGAAAACTAAATTCAGTAAAACCAAATGCTTTTATAACTCGAGTTTTCTTTGACGCAAAATCAGATGAAATTGTTTCTATTTTTTCTGGCGGACCAAGTATTTCAATTACAGATTTAACGGATGTTTTGAATAAAGTTTCACCGTTAAACTCTACCAAATGGTCACAGATTAAATACTAATCTCGTTTCTCTTTTGACAATCTTTATATTTATCATTATAACTTTTATTTTTACCAAATCGCCCTATGATTACATCACTGTCAATTAAAAATTATGCTCTTATTGAAAAGCTAGCCATAGATTTTTCTAAAGGTTTTTCTATAATAACAGGTGAGACGGGTGCAGGAAAATCGATTATTTTGGGAGCTATCGGTCTTGTTTTGGGAAAGAGAGCAGATCTTACTTCATTAAAAAATAAAGAAGAAAAATGTGTTATTGAAGCGCAGTTTGAAATCGGAAAATACAATTTAAAAGATTTTTTTGAGGCTAATGATTTAGATTATGAAGATGATACAATCATAAGAAGAGAAATTCTTCCTTCTGGTAAATCTCGTGCTTTTATAAACGATAGTCCTGTAAATCTTCAGGAATTGCAAGATTTAAGTTTGTATTTAATTGATATTCATTCGCAACAGCAAACTCAGGAACTTTCTGATGAGAGCGTTCAGTTTAAGATTATAGATGCTATTGCGAATAATTCAGAAATTATCGCTGAATATCAAAAACTGCTGAAATCTTATAAATCAGATAAATCTAAGTTAAACGCATTGCTTAAAAAACAAAGTGATGCAAGCAAGGAGCAAGAATACCATACATTTTTATTAAATGAATTGGTTGCAGCACAGTTAAAATCTGGAGAACAAGAAGAATTAGAGGCTGACTACGAAAAACTGAATAATGTTGAGATCATTAAAGAATCTCTTGATAAATCTTTAGCCATTGCCAATGAAGAACAATTTGGTGTTTTTCATAATTTGAATGAAATCAAAAATGCATTGCAAAAAGTGGCTCCTTTTTCGCCAGAATATCAAAATCTATTCGAAAGAATTACAAGTTTGACTATTGAGTTTGATGATATTTCTAAAGAATTGGAAAACTGTTCAGAGAAATTATTAAATGATCCTGCACAGTTAGAATTGATAAATCAAAAATTACAGCTGATTTATAATTTGCAGAAAAAACATCAGGTGAGTTCTGTAGATGATCTTCTTCAAATCCAATCAGATTTGGGTAATTCTTTATTGGAATTGGATAATATGGATGAAGAGATTGCTTCTTTGTCTAAAATTATCGAAGAGAAAGCAGCTGAATTAGATAATTATGCATCGAAAATACATAAAAACAGAGTAAATGCAATCCCGAATCTATCAGCGCAATTGGTTGCTATTTTAGAAACATTAGGAATGCCGAATGCTCGTTTTAATATGGAATTGCAACCTTCTGAAACTTATTTCCAAAATGGAAAAGACGAATTGCAATTTTTATTCTCTGCCAATAAAGGAACTGATTTTGGTTTGCTGAAAAAAGTAGCTTCAGGAGGGGAGATGTCTCGTATAATGCTGGCTGTGAAAGCAATTTTGGCTAAATATTCAAAATTGCCGACATTGATTTTTGACGAAATTGACACGGGAGTTTCTGGAGAAATTGCAATTAGAATGGGAGAGATTATGAAAGAAATGAGTGCCACTATGCAAATATTTGCTATTACTCATTTGCCTCAAATTGCAGCAAAAGGAGATTCCCACTTCAAGGTTTCTAAATCGACTATTGGCGATGATACACAGTCTGAGTTAAAGCTTTTAGCTCAAGAAGATCGAATTATAGAGATTGCTCAAATGTTGTCAGGAGCTAATATTTCCGACTCGGCTTTAAATCACGCAAAGGAATTATTGAATTAAAACAGAGAAATGGAAAGTTTGAGTTTTTACGAAAATCAGTTTATAAAAGCAGATTCGTTAATTTCTGAAGGAAATTCGGCAGATGCAAAAGAACTGTTGGAAGAAATTTTATCGCAATATCCTGATTTTGGCAAAGCCCATAATCATCTGGGATGGATTTATTATAACAAGCTAAGTGATTACGAGAGAGGAATCTATCACTATAAATTGGCTATGAAATTTGATCCTAAATATCCTGCTCCATACTTAAATTATACGTATTTGCTGATTGATATTGGCCGTTATGCCGAGGCAAAAGAGCATATTAATTTTACATTGGCTACATTAGAAAATGCTGATAACTCTTCTTATAACAGTGAATTAGGAAGAATGGCGGAATACGAAAACCAATATATTGTGGCTTATGGGTATTATAAAGAAGCTGTGAAAAACGCATTAAACCCAAATTTTATTGACAATATGAAGGCCAATATGAAAAGGGTTAAAGATAAAATGTCTATTTTTGAAAAATTAAAACTGAAATTGAAATAATACAAAAAAAAATAATTGCAAGATGATTATAGAACCTAGAATGAGAGGATTTATTTGTTTGACTGCCCACCCAACTGGAGCTGAACAAAATGTGAAAAATCAAATCGAATACGTAAAATCTAAAGGAGAAATTGCTGGAGCTAAAAAAGTTTTAGTAATTGGTGCTTCAACAGGTTTCGGATTAGCTTCAAGAATTACTAGTGCTTTTGGTTCTGGTGCATCAACAATTGGAGTGTTTTTCGAAAAACCGCCAGTTGAAGGAAAAACTGCTTCTCCAGGATGGTATAATTCTGCAGCATTTGAAAAAGAGGCTCATAAAGCAGGTTTATATGCAAAAAGTATTAATGGAGATGCCTTCTCAAACGAAATTAAGAGAGAAACTCTCGATTTAATTAAAGCAGATTTAGGTCAGGTAGATCTTGTGATTTATAGTTTAGCTTCTCCAGTGCGTACAAATCCAAATACAGGCGTTACGCACCGTTCAGTTTTAAAACCAATTGGGCAGACGTTTACAAACAAAACAGTTGATTTCCACACAGGAAAAGTTTCAGATGTTTCTATTGCTCCTGCAAATGAGGAAGATATTGAAAATACAGTTGCTGTTATGGGTGGAGAAGACTGGGCAATGTGGATTGAAGCTTTAAAAGCTGAAAATTTATTAGCTGAAGGAGCTACAACAGTTGCTTATTCTTATATTGGGCCAGCATTGACTGAAGCGGTTTACCGTAAAGGAACAATTGGTCGTGCTAAAGATCATTTAGAGGCTACTGCATTTACTATCGGTGATTCTTTAAAATCTATTGGAGGAAAAGCGTATGTTTCTGTAAATAAAGCTTTGGTTACACAAGCAAGTTCTGCAATTCCAGTAATTCCGTTATATATTTCTCTTTTATACAAAATCATGAAAGAAGAAGGAATTCACGAAGGTTGTATCGAGCAAATTCAGCGTTTATTCCAAGATAGATTATACACTGGTTCTGAAGTTCCTGTTGATGAAAAAGGAAGAATCAGAATTGATGATTGGGAAATGCGTGAAGATGTTCAGGAAAAAGTGGCTAAACTTTGGTTAGAAGCAACAACTGAAACATTGCCAGAAATTGGTGATTTAGCAGGATACAGAAATGATTTCTTAAACTTATTCGGATTTGAAGTTCCTGGTGTTGATTATAACGCAGATACTAACGAAGTTGTTGAGATAGAAAGCATCAAATAATACTAATTTACTTAGTAAAACGAAAAACCATCAGCCAAAAGTTGATGGTTTTTTTATGAATATACCATATCTTTGTTAAAATTTTACAACACTAAAAATATACCCTTTAATAACGCGCATTCTGCTATGATTTTTTCTTTAATTATACCCGTGTATAATCGTCCAGATGAAGTTGATGAGCTTTTGGAAAGTCTCTCAAAATCTGATTATAATGAAGCTTTTGAAATTGTTCTCGTCGAAGATGGATCTTCAATTCCATGTCGAGATGTGGTGATGAATTATCAAGGAAAATTAAATATATCATATTATTTTAAAGAAAACTCAGGTCCGGGAGATTCTAGAAATTTTGGAATGCAGAGAGCCAGAGGAGATTATTTCATCATTTTTGATTCGGATTGTATTATTCCCTCTCAATATTTGACAGAAGTTCGCAAAGAATTAGATGCAAATTATGTGGACTGTTTTGGCGGACCAGATAAAGCACTAGACAGTTTTTCAGACATTCAAAAAGCAATCAATTTTGCTATGACTTCTTTTTTGACAACAGGCGGAATTAGAGGCGGTTCTGAGAAAATCAATAAATTTCAGCCACGCAGTTTTAATATGGGTATTTCTAAAAAAGCTTTTGAGGCTTCGAAAGGTTTTGGAAACATACATCCTGGAGAAGATCCAGATTTATCAATTCGTTTATGGAATTTAGGTTTCGAGACAAGACTTTTTAAAGAAGCTTATGTGTATCATAAAAGAAGAATTGATTGGGAGAAGTTCTCTATTCAAGTAAATAAGTTTGGTATTGCAAGGCCAATTTTAAATAGTTGGTATCCAGAACATAATAAGCTTACTTTTTTCTTTCCAACATTTTTTATACTCGGATTATTATTAGCTTTTTTATTGTTAATTTTTAATATCGATATTTTATTACAATTATATTTCGTATATTTCGTTATAATTTTTCTTACAGCCAGTGTGCAAAACAAAAGCATCAAAATTGGATACTTGTCTGTAATAGCTGTTTGGAAACAGTTTTATGGTTACGGAACAGGATTTTTGAAATCATATGTGAAAGTTATTTTGTTAAAGAAAAAGCCACAAGAAGCTTTTCCGCGTATGTTTTTTAAATTATAAGAATGACAAAAGTTATTGGTCTTACAGGAGGAATTGGCAGCGGTAAAACAACTGTTGCAAACTATTTTGAAGAAATGGGCGTTCCTGTTTATATCGCCGATGACGGTGCTAAAAGAGTAATGCAGTCAAAAAATATTCTCGATGAAGTAAAATCTGCTTTTGGTGGCAATATTTTTGATGGTGATATTTTGAATCGTGCCAAATTAGCACAGATAGTTTTTAATGATAAGGAACAATTGGCAAAATTGAATGCCATTGTGCATCCAGCAGTGAAACTTGATTTTGAAGCTTGGCTAGAAAAATATAAAAATTATGATTATGTGATTTATGAAGCCGCAATTTTATTTGAAAGTGGCCGATATAAAGAATGCGACGTAATTATAACCGTTACAGCTCCAGAAGAAGTGAGAATTGAACGAGTGATAAAACGAGATAATACGACCCGCGAACAAGTTTTAAGCAGAATGAAAATGCAGTGGGATGATGAAAAACGAATTTCTAAGAGCAATTTCGTGATTAATAACAATAATCTTAAAAATGCTAAAGAAGAAGTTGTTAAAATTCTTAAAATTTTAAATATAAAACAAAAACAGTCTTAAATGTTAATATTTGGTTAATGTATTATTTAGTATATTGTTAAAATATTAATTTTGTTTCGATGAATAAATTATTTTTTAGAATACTTGTTTTATTGATGAGTCTGTCCTTGATAGGGATAATTCTGGTTCAAGTATTTTGGTTCAATTCTTCGTTCAAAAATAATGAAGAGCAATTTAAATACCACGTTACTCAAGTAATTGGAAATGTTGCAGATAAGCTGGAACAACAAGAAGAGTACAGTTTCTACGACAAATACAACCGTATTAAAGACAGTACGGGTAAAATTCCAAAAAAAGAAGATTTACTAGAAGTACTTTATGTACAGAGAAACACAAAAACAAATAAAACAATTGTTTATTCTAATACCTTGACATCTGAGGATTATGATATCAATGGTTCGGTATTTAACAAAAAATTCAGCAGTGAACGTTTTAAAAATTTTAGTTCAAAAAGAGTAACTGAAGTTTATAATAACAATAACGGAATTGATAATAATAGTTTAGGACAGAGTATTATTCCTGATCTGAAAATTGAAAAATCAGGAAGCTTAGACATATTAAATAAAGTTCAGCAACAGATTCAATATAAAGATATTGCTTCTTTGACTCCAATTGAAGGGAGAATCACAAAAGATAAGCTTTTTAAATTATTGAAGAAAGAGCTCGAAGAATATGGTGTAAAAACCAAGTTTGAATTCGGAATATACAGTAGCGGTAATCCAACAAAGATAAAATCTGACGGATTTCATTATGATAAAGAAGCTACATACAATATTCCAATTTATACAGATAATGAAGGAAACAGCAGATATGAACTTTCGGTTACGTTTCCTCATAAAAAGAAGTTCTTATTATCCGAATTGTTAAGTATTACTATTTTATCGATAGTTTTTACTTTAATCATAATTGTGGCCTACACGAGTGCATTAAATCAGCTATTGCGCCAGAAACATATTTCTGAAATTAAAACAGATTTTATTAATAACATGACGCATGAGTTTAAAACTCCAATCGCTACAATAAATTTAGCACTAGATGCGATAAGAAGTCCTAAGGTTATTGAAGATAAAGAAAAGGTTTATCGATATCTTCAAATGATTCGAGATGAAAATAAAAGAATGCACGCTCAAGTCGAAAATGTATTGCGTATTTCTAAACTAGAAAAGAGGGAGCTTGACATTACAAAAGAGCCTACTGTAGTTACAGATATTATTGACGATGCAATCGAGCATGTTAATTTAATTTTAGAAGACAGACAAGGAACTGTAGAAAAGCATTATAATGCAGCCAGAACAACAGTTTTGATAAATGAAGTTCATTTTACAAACGTATTGGTTAATATTTTAGAAAATGCAATCAAATATTCTCCAGATGCGCCTAAGATTGAAATTTTTACAGAAAATGTGAAGGACATGATTCTGATAAAAGTAAAAGATCATGGTTTGGGAATGAGTAAGATAGCTCAGAAACGAGTTTTTGAGAAGTTTTATAGAGAGCATACCGGTGACCTTCATAATGTAAAAGGTCATGGTTTAGGATTGGCATATGTAAAAAGAATAGTGGAGGATCACAATGGTCAAGTATATGTAGAAAGCGAAAAAGGAAAAGGTAGCACCTTTATAATAAAAATACCATTAATAAATTAAAATATGGAAAATACTAACAAAAGAATACTTTTAGTAGAAGATGACCTAAATTTTGGGGCGGTTCTTAAAGATTATCTAATGTTAAATGACTTTGAAGTTACTTTAGCTAAAAACGGTATGGAAGGTTTCGAGAAATTCAAGAAGGACGTATATGATTTATGTATTCTTGATGTAATGATGCCTTATAAAGATGGTTACACTTTAGCCAAAGAAATTAGAGAGAAGAACAGTGAGGTGCCAATTATATTCTTGACAGCAAAATCTATGAAAGAGGATGTCTTAAAAGGATACAAAGCTGGGGCTGACGACTATTTAAATAAACCTTTTGATTCTGAAGTTCTTTTAATGAAAATTAAAGCAATCATTCAAAGAAAATCAGCTGATACAAAAGCAGAGCAAGTACAATTTGAATTTAATATTGGTAAATTCCATTTAAATTCAAAATTGAGATTCCTTACTTTCCAAGATGAGGAACCAATTAAATTATCTCCAAAAGAAAACGAATTGCTTAAAATGTTAATTCTTCATGAAAATGACTTAATGCCTAGAGAATTAGCTTTAACTAAAATCTGGAGAGATGATAACTACTTTACTTCAAGAAGTATGGACGTTTACATCGCTAAATTGAGAAAATACTTAAAAGCAGATGAAGATGTTGAAATCTTAAACATTCACGGAGAAGGTTTCAGATTAGTAGTAAAAAGCAAAGTTTCTGAATAATTAAAGTTCATTTATATAAAATATAAGCTCTGAGAAATCAGAGCTTTTTTATTGCTCCAAAATGAAATGTTTTTATTAATCTAATTGTTTGATTGTTAAAGTTATATGCTGGTTTTGCTTGTTGTGTTATTTCTGGTTTTAAAATTATTTAAAGAATTTTCTTTAAAATAAATTTGGAAATTCAAAAAACAATTCTGAATATTTGCACACGAAAAAAATAATAACCCTTTAAAACGAAGAAAAAATGTTTGTACTTACATCGACATCACAAAGCTTCACACCAAACGAATTTGGTGCAGCGATTCTTCGTGGCTTATTTCAATCTTAGAAATATACATTTTTAGATATATAAAAAAGCCCGAAGACAATAAGTTTCGGGCTTTTTTTTATTCTAGACACTTCAAAATTTTCCCGAAAAAACATTTAGTATTTATCCAAAAGATAAATGATTCCGCATGTTTATTTCATTTTGATTTCTTCCAGATTTCAATCTGATTTATTCTGCACAATAACATAATTAAACAATTTATGGGAAATAAATTATCTGGAAAAGACCTGATTAAATTAGGTTTTCCAAAAAACAATTCAATAAACATCGCCTTAGGGCAGATAAACAGATATAGAAAAAGAGAAAAAAAAGAATCTATTCTAACAGAAGCAAAAGATGTTTTGCTAAATCCTGAAAAGTACGAAGGGAACGGAACTTGGGGAAAAGTAGCTGAAGGGCTAATTAAACCTGTCCAAGTAAGGATGCATCAGCTTAAAAACACCAGAGCTCCTTTTAAAATTTTTGGTGAAAATGAAATTGATGAACAGGCAAAATTTCAATTGTACGATTCATTGAAACTGCCAATTTCTGTTGCAGGAGCATTAATGCCAGATGCGCATTCGGGTTACGGATTGCCAATTGGTGGCGTATTAGCGACTGATAATGCCGTGATTCCATACGGAGTTGGAGTTGATATTGGCTGTCGAATGAGCCTTTCAATTTTTGATTTGCCCGGTTCTTATTTTAAAGGAAAAGAACATCAATTGGAAGCCATTTTAAAAGACAATACAAAGTTTGGAATGTATGAAACGCATGCTTCGCGTGTAGATCATGAGGTGTTTTACAATAGTGGATTTCAAGATATTCCATTATTGAAGAATCTTCTTCCAAAAGCCTATAAACAATTAGGAACATCAGGAGGAGGAAACCATTTTGTAGAATTTGGAATCGCCAAAATTGAAAATCCTGAAAATGGATGGAAATTGGAAAAAGGCGAATATTTTGCTGTTCTTTCGCATAGCGGTTCTCGCGGATTGGGCGCTAACATTGCGAAACATTATACGTATTTAGCAACAAAACAATGTCCGTTGCCAAAAAACGTACAGCATTTGGCTTGGCTGGATCTGAATACGCACGATGGTCAGGAATATTGGCTTGCGATGAATTTGGCCGGAGAATATGCAAAAGCCTGTCATGATGATATTCACAGAAGAATTGCAAAAGCAATTGGAAAAAGAGTAGTGGTGACAATTGAAAACCATCACAATTTTGCCTGGAAAGAAGTCGTGAATGGTCAAGAATGTATTGTGCATAGAAAAGGAGCAACTCCTGCTGGTGAAGGGCAATTGGGAATTATTCCGGGTTCGATGACTGCCCCAGGTTTTATTGTAAAAGGAAAAGGAAATGCAGAGAGTCTGAACTCGGCTTCTCATGGTGCAGGACGTTTGTTTTCGAGAGCAAAATGTAAAAGCACTTTTACACAAAGTCAGATCAATAAAGAGTTGAAGAAACACGAAGTGACTTTAATCGGTGGGAATATTGACGAAGCTCCAATGGCATACAAAGACATCACGAAAGTAATGACGAATCAAACTGATCTAGTTGAAGTTTTGGGGACTTTTACGCCGAAAATTGTTAGAATGGATCGTTAAGGAGAAATTTAAAATGGAAAGAATTATTCAGATAACGGCGGGTCGCGGACCTGCAGAATGCACTTGGGTAGTTGCCCAAGTGCTTAAAAAAGTTTTGGAAGAAGCGCAGGATCAGAATTTAGATGTGGTTTTACTTCAGAGAGAGAAAGGAGAAGAAAATGGAACTATTGAAACTGCCTCAATTTCTGTAAAAGGAAAAAATGCCGATGAGTTTGTGAAATCTTGGGTTGGAACAATTCAATGGATTGGTCAGAGTCAGTTTAGGAAAATGCATAAAAGAAAAAACTGGTTTATTGGAATTTTTGAAATTGAACCACAGAAGAATGCTTCAGTTTCAGAAAATGATATTCAATATCAAGCCATGCGAAGTTCTGGGGCAGGAGGACAGCATGTGAATAAAGTGAGTTCGGCAATTCGTGCAACTCATATTCCGACTGGAATTGCTGTTGTAGCAATGGACAGCCGTTCGCAGCACCAAAACAAAAAACTGGCAACAGAAAGATTAATAAAAAAACTAGAAGACGAGAAATTAGTTCAGCTTAAAAATCATGTTGGAAAACAATGGGAAAATCAGCTCAATGTAGAGCGTGGAAATCCCGTGAGAGTTTTTACAGGAAGTGATTTTAAAAAGAACAAAGTAGAGAAAAGCTACAAAGGAACTCGTCAGAAATTAAAAAACGATTTACGAAATGAAAACAACTGATAAATACCTTTTTCAGGCCTTGGATAATTATCCGTTTTGGTTGGAAGGAACAATTGAGTCTTTAGATTATGCTTTTTCTTATGATGACAAAAATACAATGGTTTTGTGTTTGTACGGAAGAATTCAGGCGGAGCAGTTAATGAATTATGAAGAAGCGAAATCTTATTTTCAGCAAGCTTTAGCGATTAACATTCATGCTCTTGAAGTATATCCGTATTATCTGAAAACGTTGATTTTAAATGAGGATTACGAAGAAGCACAAAAATTAATTGATTTTGCTTTAACTGTTAAAGGAATCAATAAATCAGAGATTTATATTAATAAAGCCATTCTGTTAGAAGTGCAGTATAAATTCAAAGACGCTTTAAAAGAAATTAAGCAAGCAAAATTATATTCTATTCAAAATGACTATGATTCAGGAATTAGCGAAGTTGAGAAAAGAATTAAAGGTAAAATAGATTTATTAAAAAAGAAGGAAGAGAAGAAAACTAAGAAGGGTTCTAAAAAGAAATCGAAATGATTTTTAAGAAAAAAGCGATGCAATTTGCATCGCTTTTTTTGTTTGTCAAGTTAAATACACAAAGTTTGTCATTTCTCCTTCGTCGAAATGACAATATTGTGGATAGTATTGTGAGATTAAAGAAAAGTTATTTCCAATGCAATTCCAAAGCAAAACACGTTTTTTCACCTTTTGTAATGCTGAAAGTTGCGGTTGTATGATCATCATCTTCACTTTCGTGAATTACTATATTATCCTGAAGCGAAAGCTCTTTCATGAAATTCATTTCAAAGCTTTTAACTTCTTGTTTCATGATCCGTTTTGGATCAACATGATCAAGGCACCATTCCAAGTATTTTACGTTATTTACGTGATTTACAATATCTAAATCTGATAAATAGACTGTTTTTTCGAAAACGGCTTCTTTTTCGTGATTGATATTGATTTTTGAAAATCCTTCTTCTGTTGCTCTTTTTTCTGGAAATAATTCGAAATGTTCAAAAGGCAACGCTAAAGCTTCTGGACGACGTGCTTTGGTATTGAAAACGACCCAATAGGTTTCACTTCCTACGATTTTTTTTCCGTTTACATACATTTCCAAGGCACGGACAGAACGTGAATTTTCTAAACTGTTAATCCATGTTTTTACGGTTACAACATCTTGCCATTTTGGTAATGCTGTAATTTCAACGCGCATTCGGCTTAAAACCCATGCTTGATCAAATTCCTGCATATCAGAAAAACTGATTCCGCCAACTTCAGAATGTGCTGCAGCGGTTAATTGTAAAAGATTACACAAATCTGTATATTTTAAGTAGCCGTTTGGCGTACATTGCGTGAAATTGATTTCCCAGTCCTTGCTTAAAACTGATGTAAAATTGGGAGATATTGGCATTTTTTATTTTTTTTAGGAAATAGAGTAAAGAGGATAGATAAAAGACGTTCTTACTTTGTAAGATTTTCTATGTAATGTATGATTTCTTTTCTATTTGTTGCGTAATCAAACCATTTGGTGTTTTTGTTTTCGTTTCGTTTGAACCACGTTAATTGCCTTTTAGAAAATCTTCTGGTGTTCTTTTTGATTTCTTCTATTGCAAAAGGCAAAGTGAATTCTCCTTCAAAATAACTAAATAATTCTCTATAACCGACCGTTTGAAGTGCATTTAACGCTTTATTAGGATAAAGTGTTTTGGCTTCTTTTAGCAGTCCTTCGTTCATCATGATGTCAACACGCTGGTTGATTCTGCTGTAAATGATTTCTCTGTCGGCGTCTAAGCCAATTAAAATAGGAGTGAAGTCTCTATTGTTTTTCTTTTGATTTAAAAAGGAAGAATATGGTTTTTGAGCTCCGATACAAACTTCTACAAAACGCATCATTCGTTGCGGGTTTTGTAAAGTCTGTGGATTTTCAGCTGCTATCTTTTGAAAATATTCAGGATCTAAATTTTTCAGTTGTTCTTGAAGATATTCAATTCCAAGTTTTTCATAGTTTGAATTTACTTCAGCACGAACTTTTGGATCAATTTCGGGAAATTCGTCGAAACCTTTTAAAATGGCATCAACATATAATCCTGAACCGCCAATGAGAATTACGAAATCATTGGTTTGAAATAATTCTTCGATTTTGGCTAAAGCTTCTTTTTCATAATCGCCAACGGTATAATTTTCAAAAATAGATTTGTTTTGAATAAAATGATGTTTGGCTGAATTCAATTCTTCCTGGCTTGGAACTGCGGTTCCTATTGTCATTTCTTTGAAAAACTGACGGCTGTCACAAGAAACGATTTCGCATTTAAAATGTTGTGCCAAAGCAATACTCAAGGCTGTTTTGCCTATGGCTGTTGGTCCGACAATGGTAATTAGGTATTTCATATTTTTTAGCCCAGATGGAAATGGAAACCCCGGACTTATATTTGTTGAATTTTTTTGGTATAAAAGAGCGACCAGCAGAAGCTCCTTTTATGCCTTAAAAAATTACAAATATAAGGAGGAGTTGGAATGTACAGCTGGATTAGCTTCTAAAATTAATTATTTGGCAGTTCGGTTCCGCATTCATAACAATATTTAGCGTTGTCAAAATGGACTTGGGACTGGCATTTCTTGCATGTTTTTTTACCGCTTACTGAATTGTTTTTTAGACTGCTTTTGGCAAATTCGGCAGTTACGATTCCAGTTGGGACAGCAATGATGCCATAACCTAAAATCATTACAAGTGCCGCAATAAACTGTCCTAGTGGAGTTTGTGGCGAAATGTCTCCGTAGCCTACTGTTGTTAAGGTTACAATTGTCCAGTAAATTGCCATTGGAATGCTGGTAAATCCTGATTCTTTGCCTTCTACTAAATACATAATAGTCCCAATGATTACGGTACTAACGAGAACAAAATAAATAAAAACCAGAATTTTTTCTTTACTGGCTTCTATGGCTTCTTTTAATTGCAGTGATTGATGGTTGATTTGCGGAATATGCAAAATTTTGAATAATCGAAGGAAACGTAAGGCCCTTACGATCGATAAAATGCTTGCGCCAGGGAAAAAGATGGACAAATACATGGGTAATACGGCGAGTAAATCGATAATTCCGTAAAAGCTAAAAATGTATTTGACTGGTTTTTGAATGGAGATAATTCTTAGTATATATTCAATGCTGAAAAATACTGTAATTACCCATTCGCAGATCAATAATTGTTCATGATATTTTGAGCTTACGCCTTCAACAGTATCCAACATTATAAGAAGAACGCTCAATAAGATTAAACCCAGCAACACTAAATCGAACATTCGTCCTAGAATGGTGTTGGTGCCATATAGGACGATTTTGACTTTTTCTCTAAAGATTTCGTATTGTGATTTTTTGTTTTTCATATCCTTAAAGATAATGAAAAGTTTCGTTTTGTTAAAAATGAAGTATTTTTAATGATTTGCTTTTGCGGATATAACTCTGAATGATGTTCTTTACGTCGCGATTGTGCTGCATCGGAACCAGAATATTTTTTAAGATATCGATATTCGTGATTTGATAATTTAGATCATAATAGGCGTAACCTTTGTAAATCCCGTTTTCGATCAGGATTGCGCTTCGTTCGTTTATATTTCTTCCTCTGTCTATCAATACCATGCTTTTGTTTTCGAAACTGTTTTCTGAGATAAATTGCTGCACTCGTAAATTATAAATTTCGGAAGTGACTTCACCAATGCATGCGCCGTCACATTCTTTGATTTTATATTGAAAACATTCTTTTTTGGTTTGGTATAAACCTGTTAATTTTTGGCACAAATGATATTTTGCCGTAATCTTAAAAAGTGCATTTTTGCCTTCTTGCAAAGAAACATAAGAAGTGATCTCTTTTTTACGTCCGTCTGCTTTTTCCAGTATTAAATTGATGTAACCGTTTGAATCTATTTCTGAATATAAAGCGACAGGAAATACTGTTTTTTTCTGCGAACGATTGTATCGCGGACGATTTACTTTAACTTCTTGACTTTCTTTTAAAAGTGCGATTAATTCGCTTCCAGTTTCGTCGTAAGTAATAGTAAAAACTTCCGCCTGAATCCTTTTGCTTTTGGTTGTAACTCCCGTAAAATGCTGATTGACTCTTTTTTTTATATTTTGGCTTTTGCCAATGTAAATTAATGTCCCATCTTCTTTGTAGATATAATAAACGCCTGTTTTAGCCGGCATTTGATTTAAAATGTCTAAGAATTTTGGAGAAATTCCTTTTTCTACTTCGAGTTTTATAAAGTCCTTTACGATGGTTTTCTCAACATCTTTTTCCAAAAGCATTTTGAAAAGCTTAGTCGTAGCCATAGCGTCTCCACTCGCGCGATGTCTGTCGGCCATTGGAATTCCGAGTGAACGAACTAGTTTTCCTAAACTATATGAAGGCTGTTCTGGAATTAGTTTTTTGGCTAATTCTACTGTACAAAGTGTTTTGGCTTCAAAATCGTAGCCTAAACGACGGAATTCTGTGCGAAGGATTCTATAATCGAAAGAAGCATTATGTGCTACAATAACACAATCTTGAGTGATTTCTATAATTCGTTTCGCAACTTCGTAGAATTTTGGAGCAGAACGCAACATCGCATTGTTAATTCCAGTCAGTTTTACTACGAAAGGCTGAATCGGAATTTCAGGATTGACAAGGCTAATGAATTGATCAACTACTTCATGCCCATCAAATTTGTAGATAGCGATTTCGGTAATTCCCTCTTCATTAAACTGTCCCCCAGTGGTTTCTATGTCAAGTATTGCGTACAAATTAAGTGCTCAGTGTTCAGATTTTAGTATTCAGTTTGTAGAGAAGCACCGAAGTGCGTCTTTACGGCAGTTATTAACGACCGCCAAAAATGCTGCTTCCAATGCGAACCATTGTACTTCCGCATTCTATTGCCAATTGATAATCTCCAGACATTCCCATTGAAATAATTGTAAAATCTTTAATGTCTTGTGATTTTTGGATTGAATCAAAAATAGATTTTAAATGGGTGAATTCTTTTTTAATTTGGTTTTGGTCTTCGGTAAAAGTGGCCATTCCCATTAAACCTAAGATACGAATATTTTTTAACTCTTTAAACTCCGCAGAAGTTAAAAGTTCATTTAGTTCATTTTCGTCCAAACCAAATTTAGATTCTTCTTCGGCAATATAAATTTGAAGAAGGCAATCTATTGTTCTGTTGTTTTTTAAAGCTTGTTTATTGATTTCTTGCAATAATTTCAAACTGTCAACGCCATGAATTAAAGTGACATAAGGCGCCATAAATTTGACTTTATTGGACTGAACGTGACCAATCATATGCCATTGGATATCTTTTGGCATTTGTTCCCATTTTTCAGTCATTTCCTGAATTTTGTTTTCTCCAAAGATGCGTTGCCCAGCTTCATAAGCCTGCATCAAATCGGATACAGGTTTGGTTTTTGAAACGGCAACTAGAGTTACATGTTCAGGTAAAGTTGCTTTAATTGTATTTAAATTCGATTGAATCGACATGGTATTTCTTTTTATAAAAACTGCTTAGAGATTTTCTCTGCTTTTTTGCTTTCGCTATAATCGTAAAAACCTTCGCCAGATTTTACTCCCAGTTTTCCAGCTCTCACCATATTTACTAAAAGTGGGCAAGGAGCATATTTAGGATTTTTGAATCCGTCATACATTACATGTAAGATTGCTAAACAAACGTCAAGTCCAATAAAATCAGCTAATTGCAATGGTCCCATTGGGTGTCCCATTCCTAATTTCATTACCGTATCGATTTCGTAAACTCCAGCAACTCCATTATATAACGTTTCAATTGCCTCATTTAGCATTGGCATTAAAATTCTGTTTGCCACAAAACCTGGATAATCATTTACTTCTACAGGAACTTTTCCTAATTTTTCAGATAAATCCATGATGATTTTAGTTACTTCATCGCTTGTATTGTATCCGCGAATGATTTCAACTAATTTCATAATCGGTACCGGATTCATAAAATGCATTCCGATTACGCGTTCTGGATGTGCTACAACAGCTCCAATTTGTGTAATTGAGATTGAAGATGTATTAGTTGCTAAAATTGTATTATGCGAGCAATATTCATTTAATTGTTTGAAGATGTTCAGTTTTAATTCAACGTTTTCAGTTGCGGCCTCAACTACTAAATCAACGCCAACAACTCCGTCTTTTAAATCTGTATAAGTAATAATATTGGTAATGGTTTTTGCAACATCTTCCTGAGTGATTGTTCCTTTAGACAGCATACGGTCTAAGTTGGCAGCAATAGTTGCCATTCCTTTATCTAATGATTTTTCAGAAACATCGATTAATTTTACGGTAAATCCGCTTTGTGCAAAAGTATGAGCAATTCCGTTACCCATTGTTCCTGCTCCAATTACAGCTATTGTTTTCATTTTATGCTAGATATTTTTTTTATGATTTAGCCACGAATTCACCAAATAATTCGTGAATTCGTGGCTAATTTATTTTTTGAAATTTTATTATTTTTTGAAACAATCAATAATTTGATAAGCCACGCGTAATGCATCAGTTGCCTGCTCAAGTGTTACAACTGGAGTTGTGTCGTTATTGATAGCATCTGCAAACGAATTTAACTCGTCTAAGATGGCATTGTTTTGTTCTACATCTGGATTAGTGAAATAGATTTGTTTTTTCACTCCCTCAGCATTTTGAAGAATCATATCAAAATCTCCAGGAACTTCTGGTGCGTCTTTCATACGAACCACTTCACATTTTTTCTCTAAAAAGTCAACAGAAATGTAGGCATCTTTTTGAAAGAAGCGTGATTTACGCATGTTTTTCATTGAAATTCTGCTGGCAGTTAAGTTAGCAACACATCCGTTTTCGAATTCAATTCTGGCGTTGGCAATATCCGGAGTTTCGCTGATAACCGAAACACCGCTCGCATTGATGCTTTTTACTTTAGATTTTACAACGCTTAAAATAGCGTCGATATCATGAATCATTAAATCCAAAACTACAGGAACATCTGTACCGCGAGGATTAAACTCTGCTAAACGATGCGTTTCTATAAACATCGGATTTTCGATCATTTCCTTAGTAGCGATAAAAGCTGGATTAAAGCGCTCTACGTGACCTACTTGTCCTTTTACGTTATGTTCTTTGGCCAAAGCAATAATTTCTTCAGCTTCTTCAACGGTATTGGCAATTGGTTTTTCGATAAAGATATGTTTTCCTGATTTTATGGCAACTTTTGCACATTTGTAGTGCGAAAGTGTTGGAGTTACAATATCAATCACGTCGACAGCGTGAATGAGTTTGGCAATTGTGCTGAAATTTTTATAGCCAAATTCTTTTGAGATTTTTTCGGCATTTTCTTGATTTTCGTCGTAAAATCCAACTAATTCGTATTTGTCAGATTGTTGTAATAAGCGTAAATGTATTTTACCAAGATGACCAGCACCTAAAACTCCTACTTTTAACATGAGAATGTATTTTAAACAAAAATATAATTTATTTGCTTAACGTGAAAATGAATTTATCTAATTGTGAGTTATGAATTGTGAGTTATGAATTATGGGTTGCGATTGGAACTGCTCTTTTTTGTTTAACACCCTGAGCGAAGTCGTCGGGCGCTTAGTTAGGACGCGAAAAGCTCCAACTTCGTTCAGCATAATAAATGAGAGCTTTCCACTTTCGACTTTTGGCTTTGGACTTTATAAAATTTATTATTTAAAAATCAATATTTGAAATCCTGTTTTGTTTCTTATTTTTGCGAAAATAAAACCTACCCATTTTGAAAGACACTGCCAAACATCAAGGACTTCGTAATCAATTAGTAACCACTTTAGAGCAAAAAGGAATTACTGATAGAGCGGTTCTAGATGCGATAAAAAAAATCCCGAGACACCTTTTTTTGAATTCCAGTTTTGAAGATTTCGCTTATCAGGATAAAGCTTTTCCTATTGGTGCGGGACAGACCATTTCTCAGCCTTATACGGTGGCTTTTCAGTCACAATTGCTCGAAGTTAAAAAGGACCACAAAGTTTTAGAAATAGGAACAGGCTCTGGTTATCAGACTGCTGTTTTGTTTGCTTTAGGTGCAAAAGTATATACGGTTGAGAGACAAAGCGAATTATTTAAAACTACGTCTAATTTATTTCCTAAATTAAACATTCGTCCAAAACACGTTACTTTTGGTGATGGTTATAAAGGATTGCCAAATTTTGCGCCTTTTGACAGTATTATAGTTACAGCAGGCGCACCGTTTATTCCACAGCCATTAATGGCACAATTAAAAATAGGAGGAAGACTTGTTATTCCGTTAGGAGAAGATGTTCAGATTATGACTTTATTAATCAGGAAAAACGAAACGCAATTTGAAAAACATGAATTTGGAGAGTTTCGATTTGTTCCTTTATTAGAAGATAAAAATTAATGAGAAAGCCCGTTTTGAACGGGCTTTTTTATTGTGTAAGAATTGAAATATATCTTTCCAGACATTCTTTTTCTTTTTGAGCTATAAACAGAAAAAAATCTTCTTTGTTTTTTTGGGTTTGAGCAATTTCTAAAGACTGGTGATATTGCATTCTTGTTTCATAATCTCCTTTAATATTGGCTATTGGATAACCTTTTTGCATCAGAATTAAATTCATTATTAATCTTGAAGTTCTTCCGTTTCCATCAATAAATGGATGAATTGTGGCTAATCGTTCATGCATTTCAGCAGCAAGAATAACGGGGTGTAATTTATTTTTATTGATTTCATACCAAACAAAATATTCTTCCATTTCCTGTGGAATCATTAAAGGTTGTGGAGGCATGTGACTACTTCCTTGAATCATAACTTGAACTTTTCTATAACGTCCTGCATCTTCCGGAATAATTCCGCGTAAGATTAAATTATGTATGGATAAAAGATCACGTTCGTTTAAAGAATTGTTTTTATTCATTAAATCTTTAATAAAGCCAATTGCTTCCTGATGATTTATAGCTTCAAGATGTTCCCGCATGCTTTTTCCAGAAATTGTCAAACCTTCATTGATGACCATATCTGTTTCACGAAGTGTCATTGTATTTCCTTCAATTCGATTGCTTTCAAAAGTATATTCCAATTCTAAAGCTTGTTTTATTTTAAAGCTGTCATACTGGCGGTAAGAATCTAGTTTTTCTTTTAAGGCATCAATTTCTTTTAAGATTTTTTCTAAAGAAGTAGATAATTTAAGATTTGAAACCGTTTTATTGTATTTGATTTCGTCTTCAGCAACTTTTAATGCTTTTAAGGTAAGTTCGTCATCCCCAATTTCATAAAGAATCTTTTCTTTAAGCCAAGCAATCATTAAAGTTTCATAATCAATTTCTAAAAGTTGAGAAAGTTTAATAATTTGATCTTTGGTTGGTTTTCGTGTTCCCGATTCAAATTTACTAATCAACGCTTGATCAATTCCTGCAAGATGAGCCAATTCACGCGTTTTTAATCCTTTCTGTTCTCTGGCGTTTTTTAATAAAGATTTCATTTAATGAAAATTTTAGTCTTGACAAATTTCGTCAATTTTTAGATTAAAAGAAAAGCGATGTTTTATACGCCGCTTTTTTCTATAATTATTTTGGAGGCAGAGAGCCGTCTTTTCTCATTTCTTTCACTACAGCTTGCATAATGGCGTCAACCGTCTGGCCTAAATCTGTAACATATTGAGATTCTGTAGTTCCTGTCCAGATTAATTTGTTTTGTTTTAAAGAAAAAACATTGGTTTCTACCATATAAGAAGTGGTCTCCTGATAATAACCTGGATCATAAAAGTTAGGAGAATACATTCCGTACCAGTTTCCAAAACCATATCCATACATTCCGGTGTACATTCCGTCAAAACCTCCGTAATACATTCCTGTATAAGTGCCTGGAACATAATTAACTTCTTTTTCTTTGCTAACTAATCGCATACTGATTACTCCATCAAAGTTTTCATCTTGCAAAACCTTTAGCTTTTGTTCTTGCGTTAATTGAGAAGTTGCGTTTAAATATTGATACGAAGTTTTAAATATCGGATTGGCCGATGCAATTCTGTTTTCTGTAATTCTTCTTGAAGCTTCGTCTTTGACTAAAGCTACAACCAAAACTTTTTTAAATTGTTCCTGAGTTATAGTTACATCAGGATCTCTCCAGCTGTTTACAATTGAAGTATTACTGCCACAACTTGAAAACACAATAGCGAAAAATAAAACTAAATACTTTTTCATATTTTACAGTTAAATTATTTGTAATAAAAATAACAATAAAATATTATAAATATATCATTAAGAGGAAATTAAATTTGCTATTAGTTGTAAGCTTTTTTAATTCTGTCCAAATCTCTTTTTGTATCTTGTTCTTTTAGAGATTCACGTTTGTCATAGTTTTTCTTTCCCTTACACAACCCGATCTGAAGTTTTGCTAAACCTTTTTCGTTAGTAAATAGCTTTAAAGGTATAATGGTTAAACCTTTTGCCTGAACATTTTTATGAAGTGTTTTTAATTCTTTTTTGTTTAAAAGTAGCTTTCTTTCACTTCTTGATTTATGGTTGAATTGGTTTCCAAAAGAATACTCTTCAATATAAGTGTTAATGGCGAAAAGTTCCATGCCGCTAAACTCGCAGAAACTTTCGGTAATATTGGCTTTTCCTAAGCGGATAGATTTGATTTCTGTTCCTGCCAAAACAATTCCAGCAGTATAAGTATCGATTATTTCGTAATCGAATCGGGCTCTCTTGTTAAGTATATTGACTGATTTTATCATAGCTGCAAATGTAAGACAAAATTGAAAAATGTTGCAGTTAAAGATAATTAAAGTTTTCTTTTAATATATGATTTAAATCAGTCTTAAGCAGAAACCTTACTCATAAGTTTGTCCTGTAATTAAAAACAAAATAAAAATGAAAAAGATTGTTACCTTAGTGAGTATCGTATTAATCAGTTTAACTGCTAAAGCCCAAGATTCGTCTCAAGGATTAAAAGGGGCTTGGTTTGCCACTTCTCAATTTGGTTATCAGCAGACTAAAAATGAAGGCAATAAAAATACAAATTTATCTGTGATTCCAGTTGTAGGGACATTTGTTACTCCATCGGTTGCTGTTGGAGCGGGTGTAGGGTATATTAATATCAAAGCCGATACAGATGCAGGAACAGCAGCTAAAACAGATTTAATCGTTGTTCAGCCTTTAATTAGAAAATACTGGAATGTAGCTGGTTCGTTATACGTCTTCGGACAAGCAGCAATTCCAGTTATTACAGGTAAAGAAAAAGAGAGTGAGTTGAAAGTAAATCAGGTAGGGCTTTCAGTATCGGGAGGTTTAGATTATTTTGTTACTAAAAACTTCTCTGTAGAGTTCTCTTACGATTTGGCCAATTTTACTTCTACAACACTTAAAGCGAAGGATGGAGAAAAAACAACAGTTACCAATTTTGGTTTGGCACACGTTGCCAATGTAGATCCATTTTACAATACAGCATTAGCAGGAAGTAATCCAAACTTGACTTCTCCTGTTTCTGTCGGATTTAAATTCATATTCTAATTTATTCTTTATTTGATTAATGTAAAATTCTATTTAGTAATTTTGCGAAAAAGGAAGACCGTACTTTTTTGAAGTACGGTCTTTTAATATTGTTTAAAAAGTATAAGATGCAAAATCAATCCAAAGACCCCTTACATGGGATTACACTTCAAAAAATTGTTGAAACTTTAGTCGATTATTATGGCTTTGACACTTTAGGAGAGTTAATTCCTATAAAGTGTTTTAATTCAAATCCAAGTGTAAAATCAAGTCTTACTTTCTTAAGAAAAACAGATTGGGCTCGTAAAAAAGTAGAGGATCTTTATATTAAAACGCTTCCTAAATTAAGCTGATTTTTATAATTTATACGAAATCATAACACCGCCACGGTATGGTAGCCATTCACCGCTTTTATTCCAGTGAATTGCTTTTTCATATCTTCCAGGAGTTCCGTCGTTATGATATCCATGATAAAATCCTTGATGCCATCCGCCACCTACAAAAAAGTCAAGTAAAAATTTATCGCTTAATTTGAGATTGTAACCCACTGTAGCCCCAATTCTGTAACCAAAACCATCTTCGTACTTATTGGTATCCCAATAATTCCATTTTTGTATTTCGTATTTATCAGCTCCAATGTGTGCCCCAGCATAAAAACCATTGTATTTCTCCTTAAAATGGTAACGAATTTCTGGAGTAACCGTGACAAATTTCATTGGGTTATTTCCATTAAAAGATTCCCAAAAGGAAGCCATCACATCGGCACTAAATGTAGTTTTTTCTCCAATGCTGGTTTCAATACCGATATTAGGAATTAACAATAAAGCAGTTGCTCCATTAAATTTTACAAAAGTCTGACTTTGCATTTGCACACAAAATAAAAGAACAATTAAGGCGGATATCTTTTTCATATATTTTTGGGAATTCAAAACAGCCTTTTAGCTGATTTCGAGCGCAAATATAGCAGATAATGCTTGAGAACTATTAATTATAAGATTATTTTAACAAGTATAAAACTTTACTTTTCTAATAATGAATAAATTACTTTGTCTAAAAATTTTCCGTCCCAAAATTCTACTTCTCTCAGATGTGCTTCTTTAACAAAACCGCATTTTTGTAATACCTTTTCAGAGGCATAATTTTCGGGATCGATTACAGCTTCTATCGAATGTAGTTTTAGATCTTCAAAACCAAAAGTAATTAATTTCTTTACAGCTTCTGGAATAATTCCTTTTCCATGCTGATCAGGCGAAAGAATATAACCTATTTCAGCTCGGTAATTTTCGGGTTGCATTCGATAATAGCCAATAATCCCAAGTAATTTGGTGTTGCCTTTAAGTCTAATAGCCCAATTTATGCCAACATTAGTTTCAATTTTTTCATCAATCGTTCTGATGTGTTCCAGAGCGTCTTCATGGTCTTTCACTAAAGGTCTTGGGATGTATTTCATAGTCTCAGGATTAGAACGTAAGTCAAAGACTTCTTGTACGTCCTTATCTGTAAGCCTGTCTAAAACTAATCTTTCTGTTTCTATTACTGGAAATGGGGTAAAATTAAAATTTAACATTTTTTACTTTATAATATTGTAATACTAAATTTTGCACTGAAATTTTTGTTTTCTTCTAATGTCAAAATCCCTTCTTTTTTATATAAGTCACCAGTATTCTGATCGGTATCAGAATAACCAAGCCAAGGTTCGATGCAAACAAACGGAGCATTTTCTTTTGTCCAGATTCCTAAACTTGGAAAATCGTAATAATCCACCTTTACATAGGGTTTTGAATTGTTAAGAATGGTTAATGATTTTGATTCTAATGTTTTAAAAATCAAGGCGTCATTTTTGAACAGTTCATAATTTAAAGGAATTACATTATTTTTTGTCTCCAAAACTTTAGTCTTAGATGAAATTAAATCATTTTCAAGAAGATAGTACTTTAAATTTTCTTCTTTTTCAAATTGAAACGCATAATTTTCAAAGCTATCAGGAAGTGCTATTGCCGGATGTGCTCCAATAGAGAAAGGCATTTTTTCTTTCCCATTGTTTATTACTCTATATTCAAGCTCCAGTGCATTTTCGCTAAGCGTATAAATAAGTTGCAACTCAAATTCAAAAGGATATTTTGCGAATGTTTCTTGAGAAGATTTAAGAGAGAAAACAGCTTTGCTTTCAGTTTTTTCAATCAATTCAAAATCCATGTCACGTGCAAAACCATGGCGTGGCAAATGATATTCTTTTTCATTGATTGTATAGGTGTTGTTTTTTAAAGTTCCTACAATCGGAAAAAGTACAGGTGAATGCTTGCCCCAGAAATCAGGATTGCCTTCCCAAATATATTCGTTGCTTTGATTGTCTTTTATAGAAAATAATTCGGCTCCAGCATGTTTGATAGAGGCTTTTAATATAGAATTTGAGATAGTTGTAGTCACAATGTTGAATCTAAAATGAATGTTTTTTTAATAGATGTAAATATATTTTATAAAATTTAGTTTTTTAAGAAAAAGGCTTAAATTATTTTATTGATAAAATTATGCTAAAATTAAATTTATGTTTTAAAATTTCTCTGTGAATAGCTTTTTTTTTCATTAATTTGCTACATAAACAGCTAAAAAATATGAAAAAGCAATCTGCAAAAGCCATTTTAACCGCGGCTTTATTTTTTGGGATTTCTTCAGTATGGGCGCAGCAAACTCCGTCAGCACCAGCAGCAAATCCAGTAAACAATTACAATTACCATGATGCCTTTGGACCTCATTTTTACAGTAAAAATGGTACTTCAACTCGTACTGCGAGCGGTGAACCGGGAGTAGAGTATTGGCAGAATAGAGCCGATTATCAGATTACGGCAAAATTAAATGCAACTACAAATGAGATTGTAGGTACAGATGAAATTACTTATACCAATAATAGCCCTAATAAATTATCATTTCTTTGGCTGAATTTAGATCAAAACTTATTCAAAGACGATTCTAGAGGAAATGCTGTTGTGCCTTTAACAGGAAGCCGTAACGGAGCTCAAGGACAAGTTTTTGATGGAGGAAATAAAATTAAATCTGTAAAAGTAGTTTCTGGAGGAAAAAACAAAACAGAAGTTGATGTTAAATATGTAGTTACAGATACCAGAATGCAGATTTTTCTTCCTCAAGCATTGGCTGCAAAAGGAGGTTCTGTAAAGGTTAAAATTGAATTCTCATTTATTGCGCCTTTCGAAGGATCAGACAGAATGGGGGTTTTGGAAACTAAAAACGGAAAAATCTTTACTATTGCACAGTGGTATCCGCGTATGTGTGTGTATGATGATGTGCGAGGATGGAATACGGCTCCTTATTTAGGTGCATCTGAGTTTTACTTAGAATATGGTGATTTTGATGTGAAACTTACAGTTCCAGGAAATCATTATGTTGTAGCTTCTGGTGAATTGTTAAACGGTCAGGAAGTGTTTTCTGCTGAGCAATTAAAAAGATATAAAGATGCTGCAAACAGTGATAAAACGGTGACAATTCGCTCAGAGCAAGAAGTTAATACAACAGCAAATAGTAATTCAGGAACAGAAAAAACATGGCATTATAAAATCAAAAATGCGCGTGATTTCTCTTGGGCGTCATCTCCAGCATTCATTTTAGATGGAGCAAAAATTAATCTTCCAAGCGGTAAAAAATCATTGGCATTATCTGCTTATCCTGTTGAGAGTGCAGGCCAAGGCGCTTATGGGCGTTCTACAGAATATGTAAAAGCGTCAATTGAGCATTATTCTAAACAATGGTTTGAATATCCTTACCCAGCAGCAACAAATGTGGCTGGAAATGAAGGTGGTATGGAATACCCAGGAATTGTTTTCTGTGGATGGAAATCTAAAGGACAAGATCTTTGGGGAGTAACAGATCACGAATTTGGGCATATTTGGTTCCCAATGATTGTGGGGTCAAACGAAAGATTATTTGCGTGGATGGATGAAGGATTTAATACATTTATCAATTCTTTAAGCACTGCTGCGTTTAATAATGGCGAATACAAAGAACAGCCTACAGATTTACATCAAGAAGCAGAATCTTTCACACGCCCAGATTTAGAAACTATCATGAGTTCTCCTGATAATATGAAAGAAGCTAATATTGGAATGTTATGCTACTTTAAACCAAGCGCAGGTCTTATTTTATTAAGAGAACAAGTCTTAGGAAAAGAACGTTTTGATACTGCTTTTAGAACTTATATTGAGCGTTGGGCATATAAACATCCGCAGCCAGACGATTTTTTCAGAACTATGGAAAACGTGGCAGGAGAAGACTTGAGCTGGTTCTGGAGAAGCTGGTACGTAAACAACTGGCGTTTTGACCAAGGTGTTAACTCAGTTAAATATGTGAAAAACGATCCAGCTAAGGGTGCTGTAATCACAGTTGAGAATTTTGATAAAATGCCAATGCCAATTGTATTAGATGTTAAAACAAAGAGCGGAAAAGTAACAAGAGTTAATTTACCTGTAGAAATTTGGCAAAGAAATAACTCTTGGTCTTTCAAACATAATTCAACTGAAGAAATTGAGAGCATTACTTTAGATCCTGACCATGCTTTCCCAGATAATAATGAGTCAAACAATGTTTGGACAGCGGGAAAAGGTAAAATAGAAAAAGATCTTATTTTAGATCCATATTTAGGTAATTATGTTACTGCAAAATCTCCTCTGACAATTGAATTGACAGAGAAAAATAGCGTTTTAAATGCAGAACTTCCTAATTATCCAAAATTTGCATTAGAGCCTGTCGCAAACGAAAAAGATACATTCGAATCTGCTAGAGCTGGCTTAAAACTTAAATTTAACGAAGCTAAAAACGGTTTCGATTTGATACTTTCAAATGGTCAAGTAATACCTTTTACTAGAAAGTAATTTAGAATAATAGAGAAAATTTTAAAGCCCGATAGTTATTTTAACTGTCGGGTTTTTTCTTTTGTTTTAAGTTTCAAGTTTAGGTTTCAAGTTTTTAGTTCGTTCAAGTTAAAAGTAAAGCCTTAGAACCTCAGTACCTTAGAATTTTAAAATCTTTAAAAAACAACAAAACGTCAAAAAAATGTTAGAAATTTAATTTTTTGTTTTGTGAATAAAAAAAAGATGTACTTTTGCACCGATGAATAAAATAAGTTTACATATAACTTCTTTGTCACGGACAAACTCACCGATTACTTCTCCCGAAGTACGGACACTATCTCTATAGTGTTCACTGAGTTTTATAGCCGTATATTTATTCATACCCATTTTTCATTTTGAAATCACATAATTTGTCCATTGGACAAACATATCCTAAAAGTATTTATTGTTTTGTAAATTTTCTTAATCAATGTTTTGATTTTGAAGGTGTTACTTCTTTTTTGCTTAATTTTATTGGATTCAATTCTGGATTTCAAACGAATCAATATGCTTTAATTTTTAACTCTAACTTCAATAATTGAAATGAAGATCTCTATTGTTGTAACTCAAGAAGAACATTTTAAGTATGCGCAGGAAATTTGCGATACGATAGAATCGTCTGCCTTATTAAGAGGTACGGGGATTGCTAAAAGAACTCCTGAGTACATTCAGAAAAAAATGGCAAATGGTGATGCAATGATTGCTTTGGCAGACGGAAAATTTGCAGGTTTTTGTTATATAGAAAGCTGGCAGCACGGAAAATTCGTTGCGCATTCTGGATTAATTGTACATCCAGATTATAGAAGTCATGGTTTGGCCAAAAAGATAAAATCAAAAGTTTTTGAATATTCTTTGAAGAGATTCCCAGATGCTAAAATATTTGGAATTACGACTGGTTTGGCTGTGATGAAAATTAACTCTGAATTAGGCTATAAACCAGTTCCTTTCTCAGAATTGACAACAGATCCGAGTTTCTGGGCGGGTTGTAAAACATGTACAAATTATCACATTTTGCAAAGCAAAGAAAATAAAATGTGCCTTTGTACGGGAATGTTATATGACCCAAAAGAAAAACAAAAAACACCGCCAAGACATCCTTTTAATGAGGCTGTTTTAAACAGACTTAGAAAAATAAAACAAGCTTTATTCTTAAACAAAATCTTGTCATTTATTTTTTTATTCAAAATTTAATTAAAAAGAAATCTCAAACTGCTATATACGAAAGTATTAGCCTAAATTATATAAAATGAAAAAAGTAGTATTAGCTTATAGCGGAGGACTAGATACTTCGTATTGTTTGAAATATTTAAAAAACGAAAAAGGTTATGAAGTTCATACCGTTCTTGTTGATACAGGAGGATTTAGTGCAGAAGAATTATCAGCAATAGAAAAAAGAGCTTACGAGTTAGGAAGTGCGCAACACGCCAACTTAACCATTTTAGATAAATATTACGATAAAGCTATCAAATACCTAATTTTCGGAAATGTTTTAAAAAACAATACTTACCCGTTATCAGTTAGTGCAGAACGTGTTTTTCAAGCAATTGAAGCTATAAAATATGCTAAAAAAGTGGGAGCAACTGCTATCGCCCACGGAAGTACTGGTGCAGGAAACGATCAAATTCGTTTCGATTTGATTTTCCAGACTATTGCTCCAGAAATCGAAATCATTACTCCAATTAGAGATTTAAAATTGTCAAGACAAGAAGAAGTTGAATATCTTCAAAAAAATGGTGTAAGCTATTCTTGGGAAAAAGCACAATATTCTATCAATAAGGGGCTTTGGGGAACAAGTGTTGGAGGTAAGGAAACTTTAACTTCTGGTCAACCGTTACCAAGCGAAGCTTATCCATCGCAATTACAAAAAGAAGGAGAAGAGAAAGTAACACTTCATTTTGAGCAAGGAGAATTAGTTGGTTTAAACGGAAAAACGGATAAGCCTTCAAATAATATTGTAGCTCTTGAAAAATTGGCAAGTGCTTACGCAATTGGTAGAGATATTCACGTAGGAGATACCATTATCGGAATTAAAGGAAGAGTTGGTTTTGAAGCTGCAGCTCCGTTAATTATCATCAAAGCGCACCATTTATTAGAGAAACACACTCTAGGAAAATGGCAACAATACTGGAAAGAGCAGTTAGGAAATTGGTATGGGATGTTATTCCACGAAGGTCAATTCTTAGATCCGGTTATGAGAAACATTGAAACTTTCTTGCAAGACACTCAAAAAACAGTAAATGGAACTGTAACCGTTTCATTAAAACCATATCATTTCTCGCTTGACGGAATAGAATCTCCTAACGATTTGATGAACACAGGTTTTGGTCAGTACGGAGAAATGAACAATGCTTGGACATCAGAAGATGCAAAAGGATTTATCAAGATTTTAGGAAATGCACAAAACATATTCTCATCTGTAAACAAATTAGATCATGATTAATGTCGGAATTATTGGTGGTTCGGGTTATACGGCCGGAGAACTCATCAGAATTTTAATGTATCATCCAAAAGTAAACATCGATTTTGTTTACAGTACAACAAATGCTGGAAAGCCACTTTCTGTAGCGCATCACGATTTGATGGGAGATATCGAAATGAATTTCACAGCCGAAATCAATCCGAATGTGAATGTAGTTTTCTTGTGTTTAGGGCACGGAAAATCAATTTCATTTTTGAAAGAAAATCAGTTTGCAAGTCATACTAAGATTATTGATTTAGGAAATGATTTCAGATTGAATAAAGATGCGCATTTTGAAGGGAAAGATTTTGTCTACGGTTTGCCTGAGATCAATAAGGCTGAAATCAAAAAGACAAATTATATTGCTAATCCAGGTTGTTTTGCAACGGCTATTCAGTTGGCTTTATTGCCTTTAGCAAAACATAATCTGCTTAATAATGATGTTCATATTAATGCCACAACTGGAAGTACAGGAGCAGGAGTAGGTCTTTCAGAAACTTCTCATTTCAGTTGGAGAAACAACAATATGTCGCATTATAAAGCATTTGAACACCAGCATTTAGGTGAAATTTCAGAAAGCTTAGTGCAATTGCAAGACGATTTTGACAGCGAATTGCTTTTTATTCCGAATAGAGGAGATTTCCCAAGAGGAATTTTTGCAACCTTATATACAGTTTGCGATGATAGTTTGGAACAATTAGTTGCTAAATACGAAGAATTCTATAAAAACGAACCTTTCGTAACCGTTACTACAACGAACATCAATATGAAACAGGTAGTGCAAACGAATAAATGTATTATTAGTTTATTGAAAAAAGGAAACCGGGTTCTCATAACATCAATTATCGATAACTTAACCAAAGGTGCTTCAGGGCAAGCAATTCAAAACATGAATTTAATGTTCGGATTAGAAGAAACCACAGGTTTACATTTGAAACCAAGCGGATTTTAATATTATAGTTGATGGTTGTTGGTTTATAGTTTATGGAAATATTGAGCTTAAACTATCAACCATCAACCAAAAACCAAAAACTAAAAAAAAATGAACTTATTCAACGTTTACCCATTATACGACATAACTCCAGTAAAAGCAGTAGATTGTACTATTATTGACGACAAAGGAGTAGAATATTTAGATTTATACAGCGGTCATGGTGTGATTTCTATTGGACACACACAGCCGGATTATGTAGCTAAACTTAAAAATCAAATAGATAATTTAGGATTTTATTCGAATGCTATTCAGAATCCTTTACAGGTGGAATTGGCGCAGAAATTAGGAAAACTTTCTGGTCTTGAAGACTACGAATTGTTTTTATGCAGTTCTGGTGCTGAAGCAAACGAAAATGCTTTAAAATTGGCTTCTTTCCATAACGGAAAATCAAGAGTTGTAGCTTTTGATAATTCTTTCCACGGAAGAACATCTGCAGCCGTTGCGGTTACAGATAACAAAAAGATCGTTGCGCCAATTAACGCACAGCAAGTTGTTACTTTTTTACCTTTAAATCAAATCGAATTAGTTGAAGCTGAATTAGCTAAAGGAGATGTTACAGCAGTAATTATCGAAGGAATTCAGGGAGTTGGAGGTTTAGACCAGGGAACAACTGAGTTTTTTCAGGCTTTAGAAAAAGCATGCAAAAAACACGATGTTGTTTTAATTTTAGATGAAGTACAATCAGGATACGGAAGAAGCGGGAAATTCTTCGCTTTCCAACATCACGGAATCAACGCTGATATTATTTCAGTTGCAAAAGGAATGGGGAACGGATTCCCGGTTGGAGCGATTTTGATTTCTCCAAAATTCGAAGCAAGTTTCGGATTATTAGGAACTACTTTCGGCGGAAGCCACCTGTCGTGTGCGGCAGGAATTGCAGTTTTAGATGTAATTGAAAAACTTGATTTACAAAATAATGTCAACGAAGTTTATGCATATTTCTTAGAAAAAATCAAAGAAGTTCCAGGAATCAAACAAGTAAAAGGAAAAGGTCTAATGCTTGGAGTAGAATTTGATTTTGATGTTGCGGCTTTAAGAAAGAAATTAATCATCGAGAAACATATTTTTACAGGAAGCGCGAACAATAAAAATCTATTAAGAATTTTACCGCCATTGACTGTTAAAAAAGCAGATATTGATACGTTTGTAAAAGCTTTAAAAGAAAGTTTAGAAGAATTAAAAAACTAAACATAATACTATTATCCTAACAGGTTTCCAAAACCTGTTAGATATTAATAAGTTTCTATAAAAAGAAACAACCAAAAAACAACCAACCCACTTGAAATTATGAAACCATTATCAATTGAAACACGCAATGCGGTTTTGCAGACTATGGCAAAGCTGGTCGAGCAAGAGCGGAATGAGATAATCTTGACCAATCAGGAAGATCTTGCCGATTACGACGGTTCAGATTTAGCGATGGAAGAACGCCTGAAAGTAGATGATAAAAAAGTCGATGAAATGATTTTATCGCTTAATCAGTTAGCTTCTCAAGAAGATCCCGTTGGTGTAGAGCGTTTTCATTTTACTCATGATAATGGAATTAAAGTGGTTAATAAAACCGCTGCTTTCGGAACGATTTTAATTATTTATGAATCTCGTCCAGACGTTACAATCGAAGCTGGCGGAATTGCTTTTAAATCCGGAAATAAGATTTTATTAAAAGGAGGAAAAGAGTCTTTAAAATCAAACTTAAAAATCGTAAGTCTTTGGCATAAAGCTTTAGAAGAAAATGGAGTTTCAAAAGACTGGGTGGAATATCTGAATTATAACAGAACTGAAACACAGGCTTTTTTAGAAAAACCAACTCAAAAAGTCGATTTAATAGTTCCGAGAGGTGGAGAAAAACTTATTGAATTTGTAAAAGCACATGCCACTTGCCCAGTTATTGTAAGCGGACGAGGAAATAATTTTGTTTACGTTCATGAAGATGCCGATACAGATTTGGCTTTAAAAGTGATTTTAAACGCTAAAACAGCTAAAATTTCGGCTTGTAATGCACTAGATAAAGTTTTGATAAGTTCTAAACTTCCAAATTTTGAAGGTTTTACAGCTATGTTAATCGAAGCTTTAGTAGAATCAAAAGTGGAAGTTATCGTTGATAAATCATTAGAGAATTTTGAAAACACGAAAACACTTCAAAATGAAGATATTTGGTATGAAGAGTTTCTAGATTATAAAATTGTAATCGGAACTATCGATTCTCAGGAACATGCTATTGACAAGATTAATAAGTATTGTGGTGGACATTCTGCAGCAATTATTACCAGAAACGATGAAATCGCACAACAATTTATGGAATCAATAGACGCAGCAGCAGTTTACCAAAATGCTTCGACCCGTTTCACGGACGGCGGACAGTTTGGTTTAGGCGGAGAATTAGCGATAAGTACGGATAAACTCCATCAAAGAGGCCCAATTGGTTTACAGCATTTGGTAACCAATAAATGGTACGTGTACGGAGAAGGACAAATACGTTAGAATTTTAGATTTTAGAGTTCAGATTTTAGAGTTCAGATTTTAGATTGATGATTAACGATTTTTGATTTCAGATTATTGGAATTTAGAGTTTATTTATTTATTAGAATTTAACTATAGATAAAGCTTTGCGAACTTAGCGTTTGTAAACACAAAGAATATAAAGCCTTGCGCACTTTGCGGTTTAAAAAAAACTTAGTGCCTTAGCGCCTTCGTGGCAAAAACAAAAGACATGGCAAAAAAACGGATTTTATTAAAAATAGGAAGTAATACCTTAACCAAAGAAACCAACCATATTTCGCGGGGAAAGATTGAAGATCTTGGAATACAGATTGCGGCTTTAAACGATGAATATGAATTTATCATAGTAAGTTCTGGAGCAATTGCGGCGGCAAAGCAATTTGTAAAACTGGATAATCAAGATAAAGATGTTTTTGTAAAGCAAGCTTTAGCTTCAATCGGACAGCCACATTTAATGCGGATTTACAATGAGAATTTCAAAGATTTAGGCTTAAATACGTCGCAGTGTTTACTTTCTTATTCGGATTTCGAAAAAGAGCAAACCAAAAAGAACATTGTAAATACGATTAATGTATTAGTCAAAAACAATTACATTCCGATTATCAATGAAAATGATACCGTTGCAACAGATGAGATTCGGTTTGGAGATAATGACAAATTAGCAGCTTTGACCGCGGTTCTTTTAAATGTTGATATTCTGATAATTGCTACCAATACAAACGGAATTTACACGAAAGAATCAATTCATGATGAAAATCCAGAAACGATTAAATTAGTAAATGATTTAAAAACGCTCGAGAAGGAAATCGGTGAAGCAAAATCATCACACGGAACAGGAGGAATGCAATCAAAAATAGAAGCAGCGGCAATTTCAAAAGCAGCAAACATCGAAACCTGGATTGTCAATGGACTGAATGATAATTTTATTCTGCGGGCATTGAAAGACGAAATTCCATTTACGAAAATTTTATAGCCACGAATTCACGAATTATTCTTTTTACTATTTAAACGAAATATTAATTCGAATTCATTCGAAAAAAATCGCAAAGATTGGAAAAAATAATTCGTGAATTCGTGGCGGAAAAAACAACTAAAAAAGCAAAAACAAATGAACTATATTTCAATAAAAGACATCAACTCATTATCAAAATGGGTAAAACAAGCGATTAAGATCAAAAAGAATCCGCTTAAAAATCAAAGTTTAGGAAAGAATAAAACTCTTGGAATGTTATTCTTCAATCCAAGTTTAAGAACGCGTTTGAGTACTCAAAAAGCGGCAATGAACTTAGGAATGAACGTTATGGTAATGAATTTTACCAACGAAGGATGGACATTGGAATTCGAAGACGGAGCTGTGATGAATTCTGGCGCTTCTGAACACATTAAAGAAGCAGCAGAAGTAGTTTCGCAATATTGTGATATCATTGCTATTCGTGCTTTTGCAGGTTTAGTTGATAAGGAAAAAGATTATCAAGAAACTGTGATTTCAGGATTTTTGAAATATGCTACAGTGCCGATTGTAAATATGGAAAGCGCTATTCGTCACCCGCTGCAGTCACTTGCAGACGCAATTACAATGGAAGAATTCAAACCTAGACACAAAGATAAACCAAAAGTAGTGCTTTCGTGGGCGCCACATCCAAAAGCATTGCCACAGGCTGTAGCCAATTCATTCGTAGAAATGATGCAGATGCAGAAAGATATGGATTTTGTAATCACACATCCAAAAGGTTACGAGTTAAGTCCGGAAATCACAAAAGACTGCAAAATCGAATACGATCAAAACAAAGCTTTTGAAAATGCTGATTTCGTTTACGTAAAAAACTGGAGTAACTTCAACGATTACGGAAAAGTGACCAACAGCGATCCAAATTGGACCGTCACCGCTGAAAAAATGGCTTTAACCAACAACGGAAAATTCATGCACTGTCTTCCAGTTCGTAGAAATGTAATTGTAAGTGACGAAGTTTTGGACGGAGAAAATTCAATCGTAATCGAGCAGGCAAATAATAGAACGTATTCAGCACAATTAGTTTTACAAAAGATTTTGAAGAAATTGTAAATTAAAGTTACAAAGAAACAAAGTTACAAAGTGACAGAGGCTTAAATCTTTTAAAAAAACTTTGCAACTTTGTTACTTTGTCACTTTGAACCTTTCAACCTCATGAAAAAAGTTACCGTAATCAAAATAGGTGGAAACATCATTGACAGTCCAACAGAATTAGAACAGTTTTTAACTGATTTTTCTAAAATTGAAGGCTATAAAGTTTTAGTTCACGGCGGTGGAAAATCGGCTACAAAAATGGCACAGAGTATTGGATTAGTTCCGCAAATGATTGACGGACGCCGAATTACAGATGCTCCAATGCTTGATGTTGTCGTGATGATTTACGCAGGACAAATCAACAAACATATTGTAGCGCAGTTACAGGCTAAAGACAATAACGCAATAGGTTTTTCTGGAGCTGACGGAAATTTAATTCAGTCGACAAAAAGAAATCACCCTACGATCGATTACGGATTTGTGGGAGATGTAAAACAAGTCAACACCAAATTATTGGCAACTTTGTTAGAAGCTGGAGTTGTTCCTGTTTTCTGCGCGATTACACACGATAAAAACGGACAATTGTTAAATACCAATGCCGATACGATTGCAAGTGAACTATCAATGGCCTTATCTGAAGTTTTTGATGTTACGCTGACCTACTGTTTTGAAAAACAAGGTGTTTTAATGGATTCAGAAGACGATTCATCTGTAATTACAGAAATCAACCAGACATTATATAATAAACTAAAAGAAGAAAAAGTAATCCATTCAGGAATGATTCCAAAACTGGATAACTGTTTCAATAGTTTATCAAGAGGCGTGCAGAAAATCAAAATTGGACATCACAGAATGCTTCAAAATTCGGATATTCCACATACAACAATTACATTATAAAAAATGTTGCCACAAATTGACTTTGATTTTTGCTGTTAAAAGAGAAAATAATTTTAGAGAAACATTAAAAAGTTCATTTTGATTTTAAATCTACAACAAAAAAATAATGTTTGGAAATCCGTGTAATTAGTGGCAAAAAAATAGAGCGCGCGAGGTATTTTAAATAAATTTGCGCAAGTAAAAATGGTCAAAGGAAAGCTCAAAAACTTTGCTGCTTTGTTCCTTTGAGCCTTTGAACCTTATTAAAATGAAAAATATAGATACGCTTACCCAAGAAGCAATTAGTTTATTAAAAAGCTTAATCGAAACCCCTTCATTTTCAAGTGAAGAAGATCAGACGGCTCTTTTAATAGAAAATTGGTTCAATCAGAATGAAATTCCTTTCAAGAGAGAAAACAACAATGTGTGGGCTTTCAACAAATATTTCGACGAAAACAAACCGACACTTTTACTAAACTCACATCACGATACTGTACGACCAAATCAGGCGTATACCAACGATCCGTTTAAAGCAATCGAAAAAGACGGAAAATTATTTGGTTTAGGAAGTAACGACGCTGGAGGATGTTTAGTTTCATTACTAGCGACTTTTGTACATTTTTACGAAAATCAAAACCTTTCTCACAATATTGTAATTGTGGCTTCTGCGGAAGAAGAAAGTAGTGGTAAAAACGGTTTAAACAGTGTTTTAAAACATTTACCAGAACTAGATTGCGCTATTGTAGGAGAACCAACTTTAATGCAATTAGCAATTGCTGAAAAAGGACTTTTGGTTCTTGATGTAAAAGTAAAAGGAACTGCAAGCCACGCTGCACATCAAAACGACGATAATGCATTATATAAATCAATTCCAGTAATGGAGTGGTTTAAAAACTATAAATTTGATGAAATCTCTGATGTTTTAGGTCCTGTAAAAATGACTGTAACCCAAATCAATGCAGGAAAACAGCACAACGTAGTGCCATCAGAATGTGATTTAGTAGTTGACATTCGTGTAACAGACCGTTATTCCAATGCCGAAATCTTGGAAGTGGTAAAAGCAAACGTAAATGCCGAAGTAACACCAAGATCAATGCACTTAAATTCATCGTCTATTCCAATCGAACACGGTTTGGTTCAGGCAGGAATTGCTTTAGGAAGAACAACTTATGGTTCGCCAACACTTTCAGATCAGTCAGTTTTAAGCTGTCAGTCTTTAAAATTAGGACCGGGAGAAACATTACGTTCGCATTCAGCTGACGAATTTATTTTTGTAAATGAAATTGTAGAAGGAATCGACCTGTATATCAAAATACTAACGGGTTTCTTTAAATTATAATAAAAGAAAAACCGCCACGAATTCACGAATTGTTTTTTTTCTATCGAAATGAAATATTAATTCGAATTAATTCGAAAAAATAATCGCAAAGATTTGAAAAAAATAATTCGTGAATTGCTTCGCCAGTTCGCTAGCGCTCGAGTCGTGGCAAAAAAATAAGACCTATGAAACTTTGGGAAAAAGGAATACCAACAGATAAACAAATCGAACAATTTACTGTCGGAAACGACCGTGAACTAGATTTAGTTTTAGCAAAATATGATGCTTTAGGTTCAATCGCGCACGCCAAAATGTTGGGTCAGATTGGTTTATTAACTCAGGAAGAAACAACATCTTTGGTTGATGCTTTAAACGAAATTATTGCAGATATCGTAGTGGGTAATTTCGAAATCGAAGATAGTTTTGAAGATGTACATTCTAAAATTGAATATCTTCTAACTGTAAAACTAGGCGATGCAGGAAAGAAAATCCATACGGCACGTTCTCGTAACGATCAGGTTTTGGTTGATGTTCATTTGTATTTAAAAGACGAATTAAAAGCAATCAAAGAGCAGGTAAAAACATTATTTGATTTGTTGATGGAATCGGCAGAAAAGCATCAAAATGTATTATTGCCAGGTTATACGCATTTGCAAATTGCAATGCCATCATCATTCGGAATGTGGTTTTCTGCTTATGCTGAAAGTTTGATCGACGATATTACAATGCTGAATGCTGCTTCAAAAATTGTAGATCAGAATCCGTTGGGATCTGCAGCTGGTTATGGAAGTTCATTTCCAATCAACAGAACGTTTACGACTCAGGAGTTAGGTTTCGAAACTTTGAAATACAATGCTGTTGCGGCACAAATGAGCCGTGGAAAAGCAGAAAAAACGGTTGCTTTTGCTATGACAAGCGTTGCAGGAACGTTGTCAAAATTTGCAATGGACGTTTGTTTGTATATGAGCCAGAATTTTAATTTTATTGGTCTTCCGGCGCATCTTACAACAGGATCAAGCATTATGCCTCACAAGAAAAACCCAGATGTTTTCGAATTAATCAGAGGAAAATGCAATAAAATTCAGGCGCTTCCATACGAAATCACTTTGATTACAAACAATCTTCCAAGTGGTTATCATAGAGATTTACAGCTTTTAAAAGAAGGTTTGTTTCCAGCGATTCAAAACTTGAAAGCATGTTTGGATATTGCAATTTTTTCTATAAAAGATATCACAGTAAAAGATCATATTTTAGAAGATAAAAAATACGATTATCTATTTACTGTAGATACTCTAAACGAAATGGTGGTTGCAGGAATGCCGTTTAGAGATGCTTACAAAGCTGTTGCTGAACAATTAGAATCAGGAACGTATCAGTCTCCAAAAGCGACAAAACACACGCATGAAGGCAGTATCAACAATTTATGCTTAGATGCAATAAAAGATAAAATGAAAGCGGCTTTTTAGTTTTGTTAAATGTGAAAAATAAGCTGTAAAAAGTAAAAAGGTCATTGATTTGTTTCAATGACCTTTTGCTTTAAACAAGAATTAGTTTTTTACTAATTTAAATGTTTTGCTTCGATTGTCTATTTGTACTTTACAGACATAAATGCCTTTTGCAAGATTTCCGACGTTTAATTCTAATTTTTCGTCAGGAGAAACGTTTTTGGAATGCGAATATACTTTCGATCCATTCGATGAAAATAAATCTACTTCTGCCAAGCCATTATCAGCACTTGAAAAATCAATATTCAAAAGACGATTTATAACTGATGGATAATACTTCAAATCCAGATTATTTGCATTGTTGTCATTAAGGCCTAAATTATTGCAGCTTGTAGAAAGAACGCCTTGAGGAGTAACCTGAAGTGTCGCTCCGGCTCCGCACGAAGCGTTTGAAATATAGCCCGCAACATTCCCGATTGGCAGAACACTATAAGGGTAAGAAGGTTTTGTAACTGCAGTTCCTGAATTTGCAGGCGCATTCAAACAATCTGTAAAGGTAATTCCGATTGTTCCACCATCAGTACTTACATAATTTTTAAAGGCAGTTCCAATTTTAGCAAAATCAGTTCCTTCAACGTAGCAAGTTGTGTTATTACTTCCGCCGCCTAAACCAATGGCTAGTGAACCCGAAACAGAGGTGTTATAATAGCAGTTTAAAATATGAAGTTCAGCATTTCTTGCTCTTGGCATTCTTTCTTTGCATCCTTCAGCCCAATAGCAATTTTTAAAAGTGATGCTGTAATGGCCGTCAGAAGGAGCATCAGTTTTGGAAGAGCCCACCAAATCAGAAAAGCGATGATCATCTGCTCCGCCAGAACCTCCAGCTTTTGGCGCTTTCAGATAAATGAATTTGCACCAAGAAACTGTCACGTTATCGGCAGCGCCTTTATTGTCAAAATTGCCATCCACTCCGTCTTGAAATTCGCAATGATCTACCCAAAGATTCGTTGCTTCTGAAGTAAGGTTGTCACGCCCATCAACATCATATGCGCCTGGTCCTTCAAAAATTAAATTTCTTATGATAATGTTATTAGAACCAGGTTTCAAACTTAAAATCCCTGAGCCAGCAGCCGTTTGATCCAGATTTACTAATCGTGCGCCTGGAAGGCCAATTATGGTTTTATCATTCACCAATAAGCTCGTATAAGTGCAATTTATAGTTCCTGAAACTAAAATTACCTGTGGTGTAGTTAGTTTTAGTTTTGCAGTCAAATCAGCTAGAGTAGTAACTGTAACGGGAGTTGCGTTCCCACCGCCAGTTGCGGAGGCGCCAAATCCTTCGGGAGCACTCATAAAATAATTTTGAGCAAACAGAAAGGAGCAAGGCAGAAGCAATGCTAATAAAATAATTTTTGTTTTCATTTTTTTAAGTGTGGTTTTTTGTGGTTTTAATTGCAAATGTAATCGATTGCACAAATGTAAAAGAATTAAAGTAATTTCAAATTAATTTATCAGATTTTGTGTTTTAAGGTTTTGATTTTTAGAATTATAAATGTTGTTTTTACGTTTATAATATCAAATAAATTGTAGATATATTTATAAAAAATAGTAAAGGTTGTTAGGTTAAAAGCAGAAAATTCATGCTAAATACATATATTTGATGTGCCAGTTTAAAACACGCCAATGGAAAAATTCAAAGATCAGTCGACTCTCCATCTTTTTGAGAAAGGCTTAATTACTGAAAATCAGTTTGAAGAAGTTAAAACCTATAGAAGCCTAAAAATCTTTTCATTAAATGCGGAATTAAAATTGTTCCTTTATTTATCAGTATTGCTGTTTACTTCAGGAATTGGAATTTTGATTTATGAAAATATTGATACCATCGGGCATATTGCCATTTTATCATTGCTTTTAATTGTGATTGCAGTTTGCTTTTTTTATTGTTTCAAACATTCCAAAGGTTTTCAGAAATCAGAAACAACATTTGAACATCCTGTTTTAGAATATCTGGTTTTGGCGGGAAATATTCTAACCTGTATTTTCATTGGGTATCTCCAATTTCAATATAAACCCTTTGGAGAGCATTACGGATTGGCTACTTTAGTACCAACCATTGTTAGTTTCTTTTGCGCATATTATTTTGATAATCGAAGTGTTTTAACTATTGCAATTACTGGTTTGGCGGCTTATGTGGGACTTTCAGTTACACCACAAGATATATTTAATGACAGCTATAATTTGTATGCAAGCCAAAGTTTAAGCTATTCAGCAGTAATGTTAGGAGTTTTATTGGTTTTATGGACAATCTATAGCGAGCGAATTTCACTCAAAGCTCATTTTGGTTTGGTTTTTCTCACTTTTGCGCTACACATTGTAAGCATCACGGCAATTAGTAATTTAACTGGTTATGATACTTTAACTTGGATACTATTTGCTCTAATTTTAGCTGGTTCAACGTATTATTTTTATAAAGCCAGTTATCAGTATAAAGCCATGTCTCTATATGTATTTATGATTGTTTACGCTTATATCGGCGGAAACATTGGTTTGTTCAGAATTTTTGAAAATGTTGATTTTTCTGATATTTGGGAATTACTTATTTTCTTGTTGCCAGCTTACTTTGTTGGTTCGATTATTATGTTTATTAAATTGATTAAAAACTTCCATAAAGAAATCGCAGAATGATAGTATACAACAAACAATTATTGGATAATGAGGTTTTAACAGATGAAGCGGATGCTTTGTGCAAAGGAGGTTTTATCAGTAAAGAACAGAAGAAATTTATAGAAAAAGAACTTCCAGTTTTAAAAAGCCAGAAAAATATCCTAGTTAGAATAGGTTTCTTTTTGCTTGGCTGTTTATTATTTGGTTCAATTTGTGGAGCAATTTCTTTGTTTGGGCTAAGCGCTGAGAATACATTTTTTAAAATCTGCTGTTATATTTTTGCTGTAGTTGGATTTGCAGGAGTAGAATTGCTTGCAAATCAGGGGTATCATAATCACGGTTTAGACGATGCTTTTATTTTGAATGCGCTTTTATGCTTAGGAGCAGCAATAGGAATAACAACGGAAGGTTACGAAATGGTGATTGCTTTTTTTGTAGCAGTTGGAGCGCTTTTTATCTTTCTAAGGTATTTGCATGTAATTTCAATGCTTGTGTTCTGCCTTTCTGCAACGGCATTTTTGTTTTTTGGAATGTTTGAATTTGGAGATATCGGAAAAGCTATTTTACCATTTACAGCAATGATTTTTGCAGGAGTTTTTTACTTTTTGACGAAAAAAATGATGAATCGTCTGAACGAAAGGTATTATTACAACGGACTATTATTGGCAAATAGTTTTTGTCTAGTTTTATTTTATCTTTCTTGTAATTATTTGGTTGTTAGAGAACTTTCAGCAGAGCTTTTAGGAACAGAAGTAAAACCTGGAATAGATATTCCGTTTGCATATTTCTTTTATGCTTTCACTTTTATAGTTCCAGTACTTTATTTGGTTCAGGCTTTAAAAACGAAAGACAGATTAATGCTTTGGATTAGCTTTTTAGCTATAGGATTTTCAATTTATACGATTCGATTTTATCATTCGGTTTTACCGATTGAGGTTGCGCTTACACTTGGCGGTATAGTTTTATTCGGAATTGCTTATTTTTCAATTAGGATATTAAAAGAAAAAGAAAGCGGTCTGACTTTTAAACCAGATAGGATCAATCATTCCGATAGTTTATTAAATGCAGAAGCTTTAGTTGTAGCTTCAACTTTCGGTATGAAACCAGAAGTAAAGCCGCAAGCTTCTCCAATGGAGTTTGGAGGTGGAGGTTTCAGTGGAGGCGGATCTGATGGAAGTTTTTAAGTTTAATTATGAGTTGTGAATTATGAATTATGAGTTGAGCGCTAATTTGAATTAAAATTGGACTTGGCGTAAAAATATAAAAGCCTGGAATTATACAAATAATTTCAGGTTTTTATATTTTAAAATTTGTTGTATTCTAAGTTAAGTAATTAACTCATAATTCATAATTCACAACTCATAATTTATAACTTAGATCTTACTTTTTAACGCTTCAGCATCAATATCGCTGTGCGAAACATCGTAAACTGCTTTTCCGTTTTTGATTAAAATCAATTGAGGAGATTCGTGATAAACGCCAAATCTGCTGGCGATTTCATTTGAAATATCTCTGTGTGCGATTAAATCTAAAAAATACGCATCAACCACACCTTCAAGATCAAATTCTCTTTCAAATTGCTTTAAAGCCATACGACTAATGCTGCATCTTGTGCTATGCTTGAAAATTACAACTGGTCTTTCTTGAGAAATGGCTTCAATTTCCATTAATTGAAGCATATCGGTTAATTCTGTCCAGTTTACTTTACTTTTTGCGGCTTCTGAGTTCTCTGAACTTCCGAAGATTGAATTAAAAAAACTCATATTTGGCTTGTTTTATGACTTTCTGACACGTTAAATCGAGAAAAATTTGATTGAAACTGTCTTTTTGTCTGTTTTTATGCTGTGGAATATAATTTGTCTGTTACAATGCAAAGTTAAATTATTTGAGTTAAAAAAGTACCTCAATAAATCGTAACTTTAATCTTATAAAATGTCAAACAAATAAAATCAATCAAAAACGTAAAAATATGAATATAAATAAGTTTACTATTAAATCGCAAGAAGCCATTCAGCTGTCTCAGCAGTTAGCACAGCGAAATGGCCAACAGCAAATTGAAAATGAACACATTTTCAAAGCTATTTTTGAAGTTGATGAAAACGTGGCACCATTTATCTTGAAAAAACTAAATGTAAATGTGCCTTTGTTTTTACAAATTTTAGACAGTACAATTCAGAGTTTTCCAAAAGTTTCTGGAGGAGATGTAATGCTTTCCAGAGATGCTAATAAAGCTTTGAATGAAGCTGAAATTATCGCACAAAAAATGAACGACGAATACGTTTCGATCGAGCATTTAATTTTAGCCATTTTTGACTCAAAAAGTAAAGTTTCTCAGATTTTAAAAGATCAGGGAGTTACAGGAAAAGGTCTTAAAGCTGCTATTGAAGAATTAAGAAAAGGCGAAAGAGTAACTTCAGCTTCGGCAGAAGAAACGTATAATTCGCTAAATAAATATGCTAAAAATTTAAACGAATTAGCTCGTACAGGAAAACTAGATCCAGTTATTGGACGTGACGAAGAAATTCGTCGTGTATTGCAGATTCTGACTCGTAGAACAAAAAACAACCCTATGCTTATTGGTGAGCCTGGAGTTGGTAAAACTGCGATTGCAGAAGGATTAGCGCACAGAATTGTGGATGGTGACGTTCCTGAAAACTTAAAAGAAAAAATCGTTTTCTCATTAGATATGGGAGCTTTGATTGCCGGAGCGAAATACAAAGGAGAATTCGAAGAACGTTTAAAATCGGTTGTAAAAGAAGTTACAGCTGCAGAAGGTGACATCGTATTGTTTATCGATGAAATTCATACGCTTGTGGGAGCGGGTGGAGGTGAAGGTGCGATGGACGCGGCAAACATCTTAAAACCAGCTTTAGCACGTGGAGAATTAAGAGCAATTGGAGCTACGACTTTAGATGAATATCAAAAATATTTTGAAAAAGATAAAGCGCTTGAAAGACGTTTCCAAAAAGTATTAATCGATGAACCTGATACTGAAAGCGCGATTTCAATTCTTCGTGGAATCAAAGAAAAATACGAAACGCACCATAAAGTTCAGATTAAAGATGAAGCAATTATTGCGGCAGTTGAGCTTTCGCAAAGATATATTACGAATCGTTTCTTGCCAGATAAAGCGATCGACTTAATGGACGAAGCGGCTTCTAAATTGCGTATGGAAATCAATTCGAAACCAGAAGAATTAGATGTTTTGGATCGTAAAATCATGCAGTTGGAAATCGAAATTGAAGCCATTAAGCGTGAAAAAGAAGAAAGCAAACTGAAAATTTTAGGTATGGAATTGGCCAACCTGAAAGAAGAACGCAACGAAATCTATGCAAAATGGAAACAGGAAAAAGATATCGTTGACGGAATTCAGGCTGTAAAACACGAAATAGAAGACTTTAAATACGAAGCAGAACGTGCAGAACGTGACGGAGATTACGGAAAAGTAGCTGAAATTCGTTACGGAAAAATAAAAGAAGCACAGGAACGCCAAGAAACATTGCAGAAACAATTGCTTGAATTCCAATCTGGAAATTCTTTAATCAAAGAAGAAGTTACCAGAGAAGATATAGCGGAAGTTGTAGCAAAATGGACAGGAATTCCGGTAACCAAAATGCTTCAGACAGAAAGAGAAAAACTATTGCATCTTGAAGATGAATTGCACAAACGTGTAGTAGGACAAGAAGAAGCGATAGAAGCAGTGAGTGATGCGGTTCGTAGAAGCCGTGCCGGTTTACAGGATATGAAAAAACCTGTTGGATCATTCTTGTTCCTAGGAACAACTGGGGTTGGTAAAACGGAGCTGGCAAAAGCTTTGGCTGAATATCTTTTTGATGACGAAAATGCCATGACTCGTATCGATATGAGTGAGTATCAAGAACGCCACAGTGTGAGCCGTTTGGTGGGTGCGCCTCCAGGATATGTGGGTTATGATGAAGGAGGCCAGCTGACAGAAGCCGTTCGTAGAAAACCATATTCTGTTGTATTGTTGGATGAGATCGAAAAAGCGCATCCAGATACGTTCAATATTTTATTGCAGGTTCTAGATGAAGGACGTTTGACAGATAACAAAGGACGTCTGGCTGATTTTAGAAATACGATTATTATTATGACCTCAAATATGGGAAGTAATATCATTCAGGAGAAATTTGAAAACCTAAAAGGAAGTGTTGAAGCAGCAACAGAAGCAGCTAAAAACGAAGTTTTAGGATTATTAAAACAAACTGTTCGTCCTGAGTTTATCAACCGTATTGACGAGATTGTAATGTTTACACCGCTTACGGTCGAAAATATCTCGAGAATTGTGAGTTTACAATTAAAGAGCGTGACCAAAATGCTGGCTATGCAAGGCATTACAATGGATGCAACTCCAGAGGCTATTGGGTATTTGGCAGACAAAGGTTACGACCCACATTTTGGAGCTCGACCAGTGAAACGTGTGGTTCAGCGTGAAGTTTTAAATCAATTGTCAAAAGAAATTTTGGCAGGAAATATTACAACAGACAGCATCATTTTATTAGATGCTTTCGACGGCAAATTGGTTTTTAGAAACCAGACAGTTAAATAATTATTTTTGTTTAGTTAATCTTGAAAAGCATCAATGTTAAAACTGGTGCTTTTTTTTGCCGTGAATTCTGAAACTTTTTGCACAATTCTTATAACAATAAATCTTGAATAAATATTCAATTTTAAGTTTATAAAAATCAGCAAATTATTAATTAAAAAAAATCAAAATCATGAACAATATTTTCAGAGGATTATTAGCAGGATATGGCGCTAAAAAATTAGGAGGCGGATGTTTCGGAACCATTATAGTTTTTATTATTCTTTGGGTTCTTTTAGGACAATGCAACTAAAAAATGCTGTACAGAAAAATACGAATAAAAAGATAAATTTTGATGCAATATTATTGGGCAGATTAAGCCAAAATGTCTAGATTCGCGTCACTAAAAAATAAATTTAAAAAATGGGTTCAGGTTTTTTCGCACTATTAGATGATATCGCAGCAATTATGGATGATGTTGCAGTAATGAGTAAAGTTGCCGCAAAAAAAACAGCAGGGATTTTAGGTGACGATTTAGCTGTAAATGCAGAAAAAGCTTCTGGATTTGCATCTTCACGAGAATTGCCGGTTTTGTGGGCTATCAGTAAAGGTTCTTTATTGAATAAAATCATTATTCTTCCAGTTGCATTCCTTTTAAGTGCATTTTTTCCGATTGCCATTATAATAATCTTAGTTTTAGGAGGGCTTTTTTTAGCATACGAAGGAGCCGAAAAAATCTACGAGTTTATCGTTCCTCATAAACATGAAGAATCTGAGGGAATTACAGATGAAGTTCTTACTGAGGAACAAATTTTATTAATTGAAAAGGACAAGGTAAAATCGGCAATTGTAACAGATTTTATTCTTTCGGTTGAAATCGTGATTATCGCATTAGGAACTGTAATAGAACAGCCTCTCCTGCAGAAAATAATTGTAACTTCGATAATTGCAGTCGTAGCTACAATTGGGGTTTATGGAATAGTAGCGCTTATCGTTAGAATGGACGAAGCAGGTTTTAAGCTTATTAAATCTAGCAAAAGTGAAAAGAGTCTTTCAAGATTTATCGGAAACTTGTTAGTAAAAGCACTTCCGTTTGTAATAAAAAGTTTAACCGTAATTGGGACGATTGCTTTACTTTTAGTGGCTGGAGGAATATTTGTACATTATATTCCATTTTTTCACCATTTGTCAGAAGAAATTAAAATCCCTTCAATCTTCAAAGAATTTACGGTTGGATTAGTTCTAGGATTTATAGTTTTACTTTTTGTAAATCTTTTCAAAAAGATTTTTCAAAAGAAAACAGCTTAATTCAGCTTTAAAAATAGTAAAGGAAACACCAGTACACGCTGGTGTTTTTTTGTTTTTAGGAGCAGGAGTGATTCATTTAAAAGGAAGTTCAGTCCCGCTATTCACTATATTTTTTGTTGTGAACCCCACAACAAAAAGATGCCGTTTCTATCGGGGCTATTTTAGAGAGTTTTTATTTTTATAAGAAATAACGGTATTTTTTTTGATAATTTTTATTGAATAAGTTGTTGATTTTTAAAATATTAATCGATAATCTGAATTTTTTAACATTTCTTCTAAGCAACCTTTGCAACTAAGCCTTGTCTTCATAGTAATTAACAATTAATTATTATTTTATATGAAAAGTTTTAGATTAAAAACAGCTTTAGTAGTATTATTTTTATCAATTGGATTTGTTTCATGCAGCAGTGATGATAAGGATCAAGTACCAGCTCCAACCACAAAGGCAGCTTTAGTAACAGAAATTAAAGGACCGGCAACAGGAAAAGTTAATGATGAACTAAGCTACGATGTGACTTACACAGTTGATAACGCTTGTGCAGAATTTGATAAAATCTCAGAAGTAACAATTGGATCTGTAAAAGGTTTGCAAGTAATTGCGAAATACCCATCAGAAGTTTGTACCCAGCAAGTGCCAGAACCAAAGAAAACAGTTTATAAATTCAAGTCTACTACAAAAGGAACTTTTGAAATCAAATTCAAGAAATCAGAAACAGAATTCTTAACTCAGAAAGTAGTTATCGAATAATAAGAAGCTTAGCTGATATTTTTTTAGGTTGAAAGCCATTTTACAGAGATTTTTATTCAATGTAAAATGGCTTTGTTTTTTTATAATCACTTAAAATTTTTTGTATTATTTCACGCAACCTTTGTAATTTAGCACCATCTATATAATATATTCAGAATAACTAAATTTAAATTTTATATGAGAATTTTTAGAATACAAACGATTTTGGCAGTGTTATTTTTAGCTGTTTTTTCAGTAGCATGCAGCAGTGACGATAATGGAAAAGAAACACCTCAAACTATTTCTAGAGCTGCAAATGTTACAGCGATTTCTGGACCTGCAACTGGCAAAGTGGGTGTCGATGTTAATTATGATGTATCGTTTATAGTTGATAATGCTTGCGGTGAATTTGATAGAATTGGCAGTACATCAATTGGTAAAGAAGAAGGATTTCAAATAGAAGCAAAATACCCTACGGGAACTTGTGCGAATCAAACGCCAACTGCGCTACATACACTTTATACATTTTCACCACAGTCAAAAGGAACTTTTGAAATAAAATTTAGAAAATCTGAAACAGAATTTTTGGTTAAAAAGCTAGTTATCGAATAAGTTTTTTTTTAGATATAATTTTAAAACCATTTTACAAGAGATTTGAATCAATTTAAAATGGTTTTTTGTTTTATATGAAATAATACAGATCATTAGTTGTTATATAAAAGTTATCGACTTTGCCATTCCTTTAAAAAGTACTATTTTTGCACTCTAAATTTTATGTCATGGCGAAAAGAAAGTATAAAATATCGGTTATTCAGTTAAACCTGAATGATGTTGCCGAAAATAATCTTAAAAAATGTATCAGCTGGGTAAGAGACGCTGCGAGTCAAGGTGCAGAAGTTATCTTATTGCCTGAATTATATAGCAGTCATTATTTTTGTCAAAGTGAAGATGTAGAGAATTTTGCATTAGCAGAACCACTTTACAGCACTTCATTTATTGCATTCAGCGAATTGGCAAAAGAATTAGGAGTAGTAATTATTGTTCCTTTTTTCGAGAAAAGAATGGCTGGAATTTATCATAACAGTGCTTATATTATCGATACTGATGGAACTGAGGCTGGTTTATACCGTAAAATGCATATTCCAGACGATCCTCATTTCTATGAAAAATTCTATTTCACTCCAGGTGACTTAGGTTTCCAAGCGATTGAAACTAAAAAAGGAACTGTTGGAACTTTAATCTGCTGGGATCAATGGTATCCAGAAGCGGCTCGTATTACAGCGCTTAAAGGAGCAGAAGTTTTATTCTACCCAACAGCAATTGGATGGCATCCAAAAGAAAAAGAGCAATATGGAGAAAATCAATATGGCGCTTGGATGAACGTAATGAAAGGTCATGCTGTAGCAAATGGTGTTTTCGTTGCAGCTGCAAACCGAATCGGTTTAGAAAAGTATATCGACGGGACAGAAGGAATTCAATTCTGGGGAGCTTCATTTATTGCTGGACCGCAAGGAGAAATTTTAGCTCAAGCTTCGCACGATAAAGAAGAAATCTTAATTGCTGAGGTTGATTTAGACCTTCAGGAAAATGTTCGCCAAAATTGGCCATTCTTCAGAGATAGAAGAATTGATGCTTTTGGAGATATCACAAAAAGAGCAATCGATAAATAATTAATTTATCTAAAATATAAAAAAAGGACAAAATTCACATTTTGTCCTTTTTTTATGCAAGCTTTGAAGAAGTTAAATATTTATAGCTGCAAATGGAAAAGCTCCGGAGGAGCGATATATATTAAGTTTCAAAAGAGCATGTTATTCCTCTTGAGCTTTATATTATAAACATTTGTCATTTGTTATAAATATTTAACTTCTCCGAAGCTTTATAATCAGGCTTCAAAATTTAGTTTTTTAAACTCTCTTTTTATAAACAAAAAAGAGCCATTCAATTGAATAGCTCCTTTTCTCGTTTTTAGCTTTATATATAGATTACTTCACTTGGAAAGTAACTCGTCTCACGATTTGACGTGCTTCTTTAGAGTTTTTATTAACAGAAGTATCTTCTCCATTAGCAATTACATTCAATCTTGAAGCGTCAATTCCAGCATTTACTGCTACTTTTTTCACAGCTTCAGCTCTTTTTCTAGATAACTCAACATTGTAGTTTGAATTTCCAATTTCGTCAGCATAACCAATAATGTCAGCAGATTTTCCAGGATTGTTTTTCAAGTATTTCACTAAGAAATCAACACCAGATAAAGATGCATTTGTTGGTTTAGACGAATTGAAATCGAAATAAACATTTACATAACCTCCGTTGATTAATTCTTCAACCGTATTGTTTGTAGCTGTTCCTGCACCTTTCTTTTCGTAAGTTTTATCTAAGTAGCTTTCTAACTCATCTGGCACACCATTTTGATTAGTATCAATAGATTGTCCTTTAGTGTTAACGGCAACTCCTGCAATAGAATTTGGTTCTAAATCGTATAAATCAGCAACTCCATCTTTGTCTGTGTCCAAAAGACCAGTTTCGATTAAGTCCACTCTTTTTTCCAATTCGCTAATTCTGTCTTCTTCGCCAACCCAATCAGCATGTTTTTGGTTTTTACCTAAGTAGAATGTTAAACCAACAGAAGCGTTTAATAAAACACCATCAAAAGCACCTGTAGAAGTAGTTCCCATTCCGTCAAAGTTCCAGTTTTGTCTTCCGTTAACAATTCCAGTAAGATCTCCTGTCAAAGCAACTCGATCGCTCAATCTGATTTGTCCCGTTAAACCGGCAATTCCGTGAGCCATGTAATCTTGACCCCCAAATCCAGTTTCAGTACTAATTTGAGAAACCCCGAAACCACCATGAGCTAAAAGACCAATTGTGTTTGTCCAAGTCTCAAAATTTAAAGCACGTCCAACATTGATAACTCCTTGTAAACTTGCTCTAACATAACGGCTTTCAAAATCTGGAGTGTTTTTTTTCTCTTTAAATTGATCGTAACCAACATCTAATTTCACCCCAAATTTTGGACTAAACATATATCTAACACCTAAATCACCGTGGAAAAAATTTAATGATTCTGTAGTATAACCTGGAGTCATTGTTCTAGTTGGTTTATTAACCCCGCCATTTAGTTCGATCGACCATTTGTTGTATTCTTGATCTACACTAGGTTTGGTAGAAGTGGTAGCCATATTTTGAGCGCCCGCAGCAAATGATAGCAATAATAAGGATACTGATACTAATTTCTTTTTCATGATATCAAAAATTAAATTGTTTTTATTTTAAACTCTGAAGCAAAATTAGAGGTCGAATTTTAGATTGTGTTGTATATACCCTTACATAATTCCCATCTTTTGGCATTTAATTGTGTAAATCCGTTAATATTAGTATAATAGAATGCATAAAAAAAGGACAAAATTCACATTTTGTCCCGTTTGCTATCCTAAAAAAAAGTTATTATTTTAAATCGGGCTGATAAATTTTAACAGATCCATCTCCTTCGCTACTTACCACTAATAAGCTTCTTTTTGTAGGGCTTTTTGAAGCAGGGATGAAAAGAATTCCTTCTGGCGCATCTCCTGTTTTTACAGTTTGCAAATATTGTGGTGAAGTCGGATTTGTAGCATCGTAAACCATAAAAGCGTCAGATCTTTCTAGACCAACAAACAAAATGTTTTGATTTCCCATTTTAGCCGCAACTACAGCTTCTGGCTCAGAACCTTTGTCATCACTTCTTTTATCGTCGTACGTGCCTATTTCGTTGGTCTTTTTGTCAACATCATTCTTGCTGTCATAAACAATTTTTCCAGTGTTTCCATTCCAAATAGAAAATGATCTTCCGCCAAAACTTACCATTTGGTCCAAATCGCCATCTCCATCAGTATCTCCCATATCTGCAACTAAATTTAATCTGCCTAAATTAGCATCTAATTTTAAGGTTGCTGCATCTGGAAAAACTGTTGCATCAAGTGTCATGCTTTTCGTACGCTTCACATCAGTATAGGCGGTGTATTCTCTTGCGTCTCCTTCATTAGCTGTAACAAAATAAGGGGTATTGTTTACAGTAAAATGACTGATAGCATCTGGCATATATAGACCCTTTACTTTCCAAGGGTTAAAAGCAATTTTACTGTCACTGTCGCTTACGTCAATTGCGTTTTCAGCAGTATTGTAGTCTTTTAATCCTAAAGGGTAAACCGCAGTAATAGTTTTAGAAGTTAAATCAACTTTTGCAACACCATTATTCTCCTGTAAAGTTACCCAAGCAGTTTTAGAATCGTCAGAAATTGTAATGTATTCAGGCTCAATATCCTGAGCAAAACTCGTTTTAGCAAATTTTGAAATTCTAAATCCATCTTTTGCTAATGCCGCAGCTTGACCAGCTAATGAGTTAAAATCAAGTGTTGTAACATTATAAGTGCTTGTTTCAATAATAGAAACCGTTCCGTTAGGATCTTGTGTATAATCAGTATTTGGCTCACCTTCATTAGCAGTCATGATAAATTTTCCGTCTGGAGAAAAAGTAATCATATCAGGCAATGCTCCAACAGTAACTTGTTTGATTAAGCTGTAATCAGAAGTATTAAAAATAACTACTTTTCCGTTTCCTTGCTTGTTTACAGTAGATTCTAAAGCAACAGCAAGCTTTCCGTCAAAAACAGAAACGCTGTTCGCAGCACCTTCATAAGCAGTTAAATCAATTTTTCCAATTTTCATTGGTTTTGTAGGGTCTGTAATGTCAATAACGTCAATCTGGTTTACCCCACTGTTGTTTACTGTAAAAAGTCTTTTTGTTTTTTCGCAGTAAGCAGAAATTTCAGCTGCAGCTTCTCCGCCAATTGTGATAGAACCAATTTCTTTAAAAGTTACAGGATTTTCGTTAACAACAACTTCTGGTTCGCTGTTCGAATTTTCATCATTGTTGCAACTTGCTAATATGAGAAGTGCCGCTAATAATGAGATTGATAAATTTTTCATGTGTTAGTTTTTAGTTTTGGCAAAAGTAATTCTGAGGTCTCTGTTAAATATTAAGGATGTATTATTTAATCTTTAACTTAATTTTTGAAGGATATTTATTGTGAAATGGAGTATGATTTTTACTCATTTGTTTTAAAATCCTAACGAATGCTTATCTTTGCACTTTCTTAATTAGAACCTATTTATGTCAACAAATAATAGAAGATTTCCTGCAGAGTGGGAAAAACAGCAAGGAATTGTATTGTGTTTTCCGCACAATGGCAATGACTGGCCGGGAAAATACGAAGCAGTTCAATGGGCTTTTGTAGAATTTATAAAAAAAGTAGCCACTTTTGAAACTGTTTTTTTGGTGGTTGCCGATGAAAAACTAAAAGAAAGAGTTGCAGATATGCTTGAAAGAGCCCGCGTAAATATCAAAAACGTTTCTTATATTCTTCATAAAACCAACAGAAGCTGGATGCGCGACTCGGGGCCAATTATTGTAAAGAATGGTTCAAATAGAGAAGCGTTAAACTTTAATTTTAATGGTTGGGCAAAATATAAAAATTATCAATTAGATAAATTTGTTCCAGGCAAAGTGGCTGATTTTATAGACGTTCCGCTAACCCAGGTCATGTATAAAGGAAAACCAGTAATTGTTGAAGGCGGAGCAATTGATGTAAATGGAAAAGGGACTTTACTGACTTCTGAAGAATGTTTAATGCATCCAACAATTCAGGTTAGAAATCCAGGTTTTACCAAAGAAGATTACGAAGCCGTTTTTAAAGAATATCTTGGTGTGACTAATGTAATTTGGCTTGGAGATGGAATTGAAGGTGATGATACTCACGGCCACATTGATGATTTATGTCGATTTGTAAATGAAGATACGATTGTAACGATTGTTGAAACAGATAAAAATGATTCAAATTACAAGCCTTTGCAGGATAATTTGAAACGTCTTCAGAATGCAAAATTAGAAAACGGGAAATCTCCAGTTATTGTAGCGCTTCCAATGCCAAAACGTGTTGATTTTGAAGATTTACGTTTGCCAGCAAGTTATGCCAATTTCTTGATTTTGAATAATTGTGTTTTAGTTCCGACCTTCAATGACAGCAATGATCGTGTAGCCTTAAACATATTAGCAGAATGTTTTCCTGATAGAGAAGTAATCGGAATCAGTTGTATTGATTTTATCTGGGGATTCGGAACTTTGCATTGCTTAAGTCAGCAGATTCCTGCTTAATATATAAAACCATATAAGTGATAAAAGGAAATTAAGTCTGAATTAAATGAACTTAAATTACTTATATGGTTTAAAATTTCTACGCTTTTAAGAGATTAAAAAGCATAAAAAAACCTTGGTTATCGCCAAGGTTTTTCTATTTCTATATTTCTTCAGACTGTTCTGCTCTTCATTGTCTTGTAAAAGGAGGCAACAATTGGCTAGAAACTTCTCCAAAACCAATTCTTACTTCGTTATTTTCGCAGAAACCGCGAATAATTACAGTATCATTATCTTCAATAAATTTACGTTCGCTTCCGTCTTTTAACTTCAATGGATTTTTTCCACCCCAAGTTAATTCCAGCATAGAACCAAAACTATCAGGAGTTGGGCCAGAAATAGTTCCAGAACCCATCATGTCGCCAGAATTTACACGGCATCCGTTTGAGGTATGGTGTGTCAATTGCTGAGCCATAGACCAGTACATATATTTAAAGTTCGATCTTGAAATAACAGTTTCTTCTTGGTCTTCTGGTTGTAACGAAACTTCCAAATGAATGTCAAAAGCTTTTTTACCTTTTGTCTGTAAGTAAGGTAGCGGTGACGGATCTTGTTTGGGACCTTTTGTTCTAAAAGGTTCTAAAGCATCCATAGTAACAATCCAAGGTGAGATGGATGTGGCAAAGTTTTTAGCTAAAAATGGTCCAAGTGGCACATATTCCCATTTCTGGATATCGCGAGCACTCCAGTCATTTAATAAAACCATTCCGAAAATATAGTCTTCAGCTTCATAAGTTGAAATATTTTCGCCCATTACATTCACATCTGTTGTGATAAAAGCAGTTTCTAATTCAAAGTCTACTAAGCGTGAAGCACCAAAAACAGGCGTGTCATGACCGGCAGGCAAGGTTTGCCCCATTGGTCGGTGAACTGGAATTCCAGATGGCACAATTGTAGAACTTCTTCCGTGATATCCAACCGGAATATGGAGCCAGTTTGGCAATAATGCATTATCAGGATCACGGAACATTTTACCTACGTTTGTAGCATGTTCTCTGCTTGAATAAAAGTCAGTATAATCACCAATTAAAACAGGAAGCTGCATTTCTACATCTTCAATTTTAAATATAACAATATCTCGGTGTTTTGTTGAATCTCTTAGTTGCGGATTGTTTTCGTCGAAAATATCTGCGATACGATTTCGAACCAGACGCCATGTTTTTTTTCCGTCAGAAATAAAATCATTCAGCGTATCCTGCATAAACATATCATCGGTCAATTCTATTCCTTCAAAATAGTTTAATTGCTGTAAAGCCCCTAAATCTATGGCATAATCGCCAATTCTCGTTCCTACTGTAACGACATTTTCTTTGGTAAGAAATACACCAAAAGGAATATTCTGAATAGGGAAGTCGCTATTTTGAGGCACTTCTAACCATGATTTTCTACTGGTATCGTTGGCGGTTATTGGCATGTTTAATGTTAATTGTTTGTTGAAAAATTACATGTCAAATATATCATAATCTAGCTGTTTGACAAACGTTTTTTTGTATTTTTGCGTGAAATTAACGAAAAACAAAAAAATGCAACGCGACGAACAAATTTTTGATCTTATCCAAGAGGAAAAAGAAAGACAAATTCATGGACTAGAGCTTATCGCTTCTGAGAATTTTGTAAGTGATGAAGTAATGGCAGCAGCAGGGTCTGTTTTAACTAATAAATATGCTGAGGGTTATCCTGGCAAAAGATACTACGGCGGTTGCGAAGTAGTTGACGTTATTGAGCAGATTGCAATTGACAGAGCTAAAGAATTGTTTGGCGCTGAATATGCAAACGTACAGCCTCACTCTGGTTCTCAAGCAAATACAGCTGTATACCACGCTTGTTTAAATCCTGGTGATACTATTTTAGGTTTCGATTTATCTCACGGAGGTCACTTAACTCACGGTTCTCCAGTAAATTTCTCAGGACGTTTATATCGTCCAGTATTCTACGGTGTAGATGCTGAAACTGGTCGTTTAGATTATGATAAAATTCAAGAAATTGCAACTAAAGAACAGCCAAAATTAATCATCGCTGGAGCTTCTGCTTATTCTCGTGACATGGATTTTGCTCGTTTCAGACAAATTGCTGACAGCGTTGGAGCAATCTTATTTGCTGATATTTCTCACCCAGCAGGTCTTATTGCAAAAGGTTTATTAAGCGATCCAATTCCACATTGCCATATTGTTTCTACAACAACACACAAAACATTAAGAGGACCACGTGGAGGTCTTATTTTAATGGGTAAAGATTTTCCAAATCCACAAGGATTAACAACTCCAAAAGGAGAAATCAGAATGATGTCTTCATTATTGGATTTAGCTGTTTTCCCTGGAAACCAAGGTGGACCTTTAATGCACATTATTGCTGCTAAAGCAGTTGCTTTTGGTGAAGCTCTTAAAGATGAGTTCTTTACTTATGCAATGCAATTACAAAAAAATGCAAACGCAATGGCTGATGCTTTCGTAAAAAGAGGTTACAACATTATCTCTGGCGGAACTGATAACCACATGATGCTTATTGACTTAAGAAACAAAAATATTTCTGGTAAAGAAGCTGAAAATGCATTAGTAAAAGCTGAAATTACAGTAAACAAAAACATGGTTCCTTTTGACGATAAATCTCCATTTATCACTTCTGGAATTCGTGTTGGAACAGCTGCAATCACAACTCGTGGTTTAGTTGAAAAAGATATGGAAACTATTGTTGAACTTATTGATAAAGTTTTATCTAACCATACAGATGAAGCTGTTATCGAAGAAGTTGCAGAACAAGTAAACGATATGATGAGCGAAAGACCAATTTTTGCTTATTAATTAGTTTAAAGTTTAAGGTTTCAAGTTTAAAGTTTTGTAATGCGATAATAAACGCATTATGAAACTTTAAACTTTTTTCGTTTAGAATAAAAACTTGAAACTTGACACGAGGCTTTAGCCGAATTGGCGAAGCAAACAAAATAAACCTGAAACAAATTAAAGAAATGGGCGTATTAAGACTACAATTGCCAACCGACCCAAGATGGGTAAATATTGTTGAAAAAAATATAGAAGAAATTCTAACCGACCACGCTTGGTGCGAACAGAAAGCAGCAACCAATGCCATTACGATTATTACAAACAATCCAGAGCATCAGGATTTGGTTCAAGATTTATTGGCTTTAGTAAAAGAAGAAGTAGATCATTTTGAACAAGTTCATAATATAATTATCAAAAGAGGACTAAAATTAGGTCGTGAGCGTAAAGACGAATATGTAAACGAACTATATCAATATATGAAAAGAAGTGGAGACGGAAGCCGCGTTTCTGGTCTTGTAGAAAGACTTCTTTTCTCTGCTATGATCGAAGCCAGAAGCTGTGAACGTTTTAAAGTGCTTTCAGAAAATATTCAAGATGAAGAATTGGCTGTTTTCTATAGAGAATTAATGGAAAGCGAAGCAGGACATTACACCACTTTCATTACTTACGCACGTAAATATGGGGTTGGAATTGATGTTGAAAAACGTTGGAGAGAATGGTTAGCTTTTGAAGAATCTATCATTACCAATTACGGGAAAAACGAAACGATTCACGGATAGCTTTTTTTAGTGTTCAGGTCTCAGTCACAGTTTTCAGTTTATATCTTTGTCAGGCTGAGCGAAGTCGAAGCCCGCGCAAAATACATCAAATTAAAAGAGCTTTAATCAGCGCTTTCGCGAAAGCAAACTAATGGACAATTGTTCAAAAGTTCAACTTTTTGTTAATCTAATATCTGAAATCTAAAATCAGAAATTCTTACATTTGAGAGTAACCAAAATCTCGAAATATGAGAATAGAAATGGACCTGAAATTAGGGTTTAAAGATGTAATGTTTAGACCTAAAAGATCAACGCTCAAAAGCAGATCCGAAGTTTCCTTAGAACAAAATTTCAAATTTTTGCATAGTACTGCTAGTTGGACAGGAATTCCTATTATGGCAGCCAATATGGATACCGTGGGAACTTTTGAAATGGCAAAGGTTTTGGCTAAAGAGAAGCTATTTACGGCCATTCATAAACATTACACTTTAGAGGAATGGAATAATTTCTTAAAAAATGCATCTCCAGATTTCTACGATTATATTGCGGTAAGTACGGGGACTGGAAAAGAAGATTTTGAAAAGATTGAAAAAATAATCTCTGCAAATCCTTTACTGAAATTTATCTGTATTGATGTTGCCAATGGTTATTCGGAACATTTTGTTCAGTTTTTAAAGAAAACCAGAAAACAGTATCCTGATAAAATCATTATTGCAGGAAACGTCGTTACAGGAGAAATGACCGAAGAACTTTTATTAGCCGGCGCTGATATTGTAAAAGTCGGAATTGGACCAGGTTCAGTCTGTACAACTCGCGTAAAAACGGGTGTTGGTTATCCGCAATTGTCTGCAATTATAGAATGCGCTGATGCTGCTCACGGCTTAGGCGGACATATTATAAGCGATGGAGGATGTACAACTCCAGGAGACGTAGCCAAAGCTTTTGGTGCTGGTGCCGATTTTGTTATGCTTGGCGGAATGTTAGCAGGACATACGGAAAGCGGAGGCGAATTGATCGAAGTAAAAGGCGAAAAATTCAAACAGTTTTACGGAATGAGTTCGAAAACTGCAATGGACAAACACGCTGGAGGTGTTGCAGAATACAGAGCAAGTGAAGGAAAAACAGTTCAAGTTCCGTTTAAAGGGGAAGTAATTTATACAGTTTTAGATATTTTAGGCGGAATAAGAAGCACTTGCACATATGTGGGAGCTTCTAGATTAAAAGAATTAACAAAAAGAACGACTTTCATCCGCGTAAGCGAACAAGAAAATCAAGTTTTTACAAAATAATATGATTAAAATTACCGAAGCATCTATTGATGATATTGCTAAAATTCAAGAAATCGCACATATAACTTGGCCAATTACGTATGGCGAAATTCTAACTGCAGAACAATTAGAATATATGTTGGATATGATATATTCTGATGAAGCACTTTCAAAACAAATTCAGAATAAAGAGCAACTGTTTTATATGATTTCCGATGCTGATTCTATAATTGGTTTTATCGGAATTGAACACCATTATAAAAACGAAGCGATAACCAAAATCCATAAAATCTATCTTTTGCCAGAAACTCAAGGAAAAGGTTTTGGTAAAATAGTATTTGAAGAAATTGCAAAAATGGCTTTAGAAAATAATTCAAACGAACTTTTATTAAACGTAAACCGTTTTAATACGGCACTGAATTTCTATAAAAAACTAGGTTTTGAAATAAAAGAAACGGTTGATATAGAAATTGGAAATGGGTATTTGATGGAGGATTATGTGATGTGGAAGAAAATCTAAAACAGCTTTTTTGTCATCCTAAGGAACGAAGTATCACACTAATATTTCCGTAAAGTATATCGCCAATCTTTGTCGAATTCCGAGTGTGATCCTTCGTTCCTTAGGATGACAAACTATACGTTTTTTGTTTGATTAACTCACAATCACATCATGCGTAAACAATAACCCTTTTACTTCACTTAAAGAAAAAATAGCTTTCTTCAGTTTAGTTTTAGACGGATCAATAGTATAATTATAACTCGTTTTAAAATCGGCTTTATTGGCGATGGCTTTGCTAAATTCTGAACGGTATAAATCACAATTTTCAAAAATTACATTCGTTAAATCGGCTGCCATAAAATCCACAGCTATTAAACTGCAATTGGTAAACGGAGTTCCTTTTAATTTTAAAGTATAAAACTTCGAAAAGTCAAGAATACAATCATTAAAACGAACTTCAAAAATGAGTTTGTCGCACATGGCAAAATTCACTTCTTTAATTTCACATCGATTGAAAGTAACCGTTCTCAAAGCAACGTAATTAATTTTGGCTTCGCTGAAAATACAATCATTAAAAACGCAATCGATAAAAGTAACGGCAAGAAAAGTGCAGGCAGAGAAGTTACAATTGTTAAAAACGCAGTATTCGAAGTCTTTAAAATTTAGATCTTCTTTGTCGTAAACAATCGTATTGTATTCTTTATCAAGAAAATATTCGCTTTCTTTTTTCAACTCTTTTTAATAATTATTTGAGACCGAAAAGGTACTAATTTACCATAAAATAATCTGAACAAATCAGAAATGATTTTGATTCTATTCATATTTTTATGCATAAAATACTGTAGCTTTACACTTATTTTTTAAGTCAAAACATATCAATTTTATTATATGGAATCAACAAGAAAAGAACATGATTTTCTGGGAGAATTAGAAATTCCTAATCATTTATACTACGGAATCCAGACTTTTAGAGCGGTAGAGAATTTCAATATTACCGGAATTCCAATTTCAAAAGAGCCTTTATTTATTAAGGCTTTAGGATATGTAAAAAAAGCTGCTGCCATGGCAAACAAAGATTGCGGAGCGCTTGATCCTAAAATTGCCGAAGCCATCTGTTATGGAAGCGATCAGGTAATTGCAGGTAAATTTGATCAGGAATTCGTGAGCGATTTAATTCAGGGTGGAGCAGGAACTTCTGTAAATATGAATGCCAATGAAGTAATTGCCAATATCGGTTTAGAATATCTTGGCCATAAAAAAGGAGAGTATAATTTTCTACATCCAAATAATCATGTAAACTGTTCTCAGTCTACAAATGATGCTTATCCATCGGCTTTTAGAATTGCTTTGTATTTGAAAATGGAAAGTTTTATTAAAACTTTTGCAGGTTTAGAAGTAGCTTTCGCTAAAAAAGGAGAAGAATTTAAAGATGTCTTAAAAATGGGAAGAACGCAATTGCAAGATGCGGTTCCGATGACTTTAGGACAAGAATTTAAAGCCTATGCGACTACTATTGGTGAAGATATTCAGCGTTTGAAAAATGCTCAAGATTTATTGTTAGAAATCAACATGGGCGCAACTGCCATTGGAACAAAAGTAAATGCTCCTGAAGGTTATCCTGAAATCTGCGTGAAATATTTAGCAGATGAGGTTGGAATTCCGTTGACACTTTCACCCGATTTAATTGAAGCAACGGTTGATACGGGAGCTTATGTTCAGATTATGGGAACTTTAAAACGTTCTGCCGTTAAAATTTCTAAAATCTGTAACGATTTACGTTTATTGAGTTCCGGGCCAAGAACAGGTTTGAATGAAATTAATCTTCCAGCACGCCAGCCAGGTTCGTCTATTATGCCTGGAAAAGTAAATCCTGTAATTCCAGAAGTGGTAAATCAGACTTGTTTTTATGTAATTGGCCAAGATTTAACAGTTACAATGGCGGCAGAAGCAGGGCAATTGCAATTGAATGTAATGGAGCCTGTCATTGCTTTTGCAATGTTTACTTCATTAGATTATCTTTCAAATGCGATTCAGACTTTAATTGATAAATGTATTAACGGAATCACAGCAAATGTGGATCACTGCTACAATATGGTGATGAACAGTATCGGAATTGTAACGCAATTGAATCCGATTTTAGGTTATGAAGAAAGTGCTAGTATTGCTGGAGAAGCTTTAAAAACAGGTAAAAGCGTGCATCAAATTGCTGTTCTCGAAAGAAAATTGATTACACAAGAAAAATGGGATGAAATTTATTCTTTAGAAAATCTAATCCATCCAAAGTTTATAACTAAATAATATTAAATACGATATGAAAAAGCCGTCAAATATTTTTTGACGGCTTTTTTTGTTAAAATATTTTGAAAATTATTTGGTTTTAGTGTTTAACATGTTGAAAATAAGGCTTATATTTACAATGAGATAGTAATCTTATTTCTAAAACAAAACTTTGTAAATGGTGCTTTTTTTTCAAAATAATGCCGTTCAGTACAAGTCTAAAATCTTAGGATTATTATTTCTTATTTCTTTTAATTTATTTTCTCAAGAAGAAATTCAAAATCCTGAGATTCAAAATCCGAAAATTTGCCCTCCTAAAACGGTATTCGATCTTTTTAAGAAAGATGACGATGCGCTGGTTGTTAAGCCCACAAAAAACAATTTCTTTTTAGTAATTCCTGCAATTGGCTCGCAGCCCGCAACTGGGTTCTTTTTTGGTGCGGTCGCACAATATACTTTTAAAGGAAAAGAAGAAAAAGACAAATATTCAATTGCTAATATTGGAATCACCTATACCTTAAAAAATCAATGGCTGGTAAATGTAAAAAACAATATATTGCTTAAGAACAATAAAATCTTTTTAAGTGGCGATTATCGCTTGTATCTGTTTTCACAACCCAATTACGGATTAGGAACAGATATTATTCCGCCCAGACGGGACCGTCCTCCCGGTTTTAGTATAGATTCATTGGCTCAGGATATGGATTATAACTATTTCAAATTTCATCAGACAGTTTCTTTTGAAGTCAAAGAAAACTATTACATCGGAGGAGGTATTAATATTGACTGGTATTCGAGTATAGATGACAAAGAGTTGGATGTTGCAAACGAGAAGTACACATATCATTATAATTATAGCCAAAAATACGGATTTGATAATTTTGAATATTTCTTAAACGGAGTAAGTTTAAATCTGGTTCACGATTCGCGTGATAATCAGGTAAATGCATCAAAAGGTTGGTTTGCCAATATTAACTACAGATTTAATCCTGTGCTTTTCAACAATCAGGAATACAGTAATGTGTTGTTTGCTGAGTATCGCCATTTTATTCCTGTTTCTCATAAGAATCCGCATTATATTTTGGCATTTTGGACCTACGGACAATTTGTAACCAAAGGGAAAGTGCCGTACTTGAATCTACCTGCCATTGGTTGGGATCAGCGTAGTAGAAGTGGAGAAGGGTATACGCAAGGATTATTTAGAGGAAATGGATTGGTTTATTTATCTACTGAGTTCCGATTTCCGATAACTTGCAATCAATTGCTGAGCGGTACTGTTTTTACCAATTTTGTAACAACAAGTAATTCTGATAACGATCTTAAACTATTCAAGTCGATTCAGCCTGCAGCTGGTATTGGTTTAAGGCTTTTAATTGACAAAGCGTCCAAAACTAACCTTATTTTTGATTACTCGTGGGGTAACAATTCTAAAGGATTTTATTTGAATGCTGGAGAAACTTTTTAGTTTCAGAAATTAAGAATAAGAAACTTTAACGCTAAAAAATATCAAAAAGCAGGCAATAAGGCCTGCTTTTTTTATTCTTCATAATTAAATCATAATTTGTAAAGTTGTTTAAAATTATTTTAAATTGTATTCTTATTTTTGTTGTATATACAAACTTCTTAATATGAAATTACTGATAGTTGAAGATGAGCCAAATCTATTATCGATATTACGAAAAGGTTTTGCAGAAAATAATAATGAAGTAAGCGTGGCTATGGATGGTAAAACGGCCATAGAAATGATTCATAATTATACCTTCGATGTGGTAATTTTAGACGTAATGCTTCCTGATATCAACGGGATTGAAATCTGCAGAAGACTTCGTGCCGCAAAAAACTTCGTGCCTATTTTACTCTTAACCGCTTTAGGAACTTCAGAAAACATTGTAACCGGACTTAATTCTGGCGCAGATGATTATTTGGTTAAGCCTTTTAAATTTGGAGAACTAGATGCTAGGGTAAATGCTTTATACAGAAGATCTCAGCAGGAAACAGAAAAAATAGACACCATCACAATTGGTGATTTAGAAATAAATGGCCGTGCAAAAACGGTTAAAAGAGATGGAGAGAATATTGTATTGACTGCTAAAGAATTTAAGCTTTTGTATTATTTGGCTAAAAATACGGGGCGTATTGTTTCGCGTGACCAAATTCTGGATAATGTTTGGGATATTAATTTTGATATGAATACCAACGTGGTTGATGTATATATTACGTATTTAAGAAGAAAGATAGATAAACCTTTTTCAACGAAACTGATTCATACCATGAAAGGTTTGGGATATGTAATAAAACCATAATATGGACATTAGGAAAAAAATCACTTTCAATTACGTTGCTCTTTCTACCTTTAGCACCTCGCTATTGTGTATCATCGTGTTTTTCTTATTCAGGGAAAATAATCGATATCACTTTTTAAAGCGTTTAGATGATAGAGCAAAAATTGTAGCTTCAATTCATTTTCAGAAAGATCCTGAGAAAATTAAATATTATAAAAATCTTCAAAAAAATGGTCTTGAAGAATTGATTGAAGAAGAGGAATACGTATTAAAAGTAAACAGCCACAATAGTTTTGATTATAATACAAATCTAAATCTTCCGAATACTTTTTATACCAATGTTTTAAGTACAGGAAAAGATTCTTACGAAATAGATAACAAGTATTATCTCGGACAGATTTTTCAAGAAAACAATCAAAAATATATTGTAATTGTTGGCGCGAGAGACCGTAAAGGAAAAGACACAACGGTTTATATAGTTAAAATTATGCTTTTTGGCGGAATCGGATTTGTGATTCTAGCTTTTCTTTTAGGACGATTTTTAGCAAAACGAGTTATCAATCCAGTAGCACGAATTACCAAAGAAGTAAAAAGAATCAGTGCTTCTAATCTGCACAATCGTCTTCCTGAAGTTAAAAACTCTGATGAAATATCAGATTTGACCAATACTTTTAATAATATGCTGGATCGATTGGAAACTTCATTTGAGATTCAGGCTAATTTTATCAATAATGCTTCTCATGAGTTAAAAACCCCAATCACCACTATCATTGCTGAAGCAGAAATTATGCTTCTCAAAGAAAGAGAAGTTAGCGAATATATTGGCTCATTAGAAAATATTTATAGTCAGGCTTCTAGATTAGGAAATCTAACAGAAAGTCTCCTTAAGCTTACTCAAACGGGTTATGACGGACAGAAACAAGTATCGGACATTGCTCGCATGGACGAACTATTATTGGATGTAAAATCTGATCTCGACAAGATTTATCCTGACAACCGTGTAAGCATTAAACTTAATTTTGCTCCAGAAGATTCTAATTTACTGCTTTTGCCGTGCAATAAACCGCTTTTAGAATTGGCAATCAACAATATTATTACCAATGGAGTAAAATATTCTGATAACAATGAAGTGTTTGTGAACCTTACGGCCAATAAAGAAATGATCAAAATCACGATCAATGATATCGGGATCGGAATTCCGCCAGAAGATATTCCGCATTTATACGAGCCTTTCTTTAGAGGTAAAATTGCAGCCAAATATATTGGTTATGGTTTAGGACTTCCTTTGGCGTCTAAAATTATTAGAATGCACGATGGCGAACTTCAAGTTCAATCTGAGCAAAACAAAGGAACAATCGTTACAATCATCTTCAAAAAAGGCAACATTAAAAAATCTAATGTTTAATTTTAGAAAATTCTAATTTTAGATTAATAAAGGTCTAATCTACTGAGAGTTATTTTGTAAGTATAAACTAAAAGAATATACTTATGAAAAATTTTCTTATACCTACAACTTTAAAAGATGACACCATTTCGGCTGTTAAATCTGCGGTAAATCAGTCTAAAAATACTGAGTCGGAAATTATTTTAGTATTAGTTTCAGAAGCCCCTGATACATTTTCGTCGTCAGGTTTTTTAAGAGAAATGAAGTCAGGACTTACTAGGAGTCAGGAAGAAGTTCTGGAAACTTGCCGTTATATTATTGAACACACTTCAAATATTAAATTAAAAGTCCACAATCAATACGGACTTTCAGCACCAATTTTCAAACGTCTAATAGAAGTTTTTTCAGTAAAATTGGTCATTCTCACGCATTCTTATAAACAGGAAACCAAAAGAATTCATCAATATCTCGTGCAATTGGCAGGAAATCAAAAATGTCCTATTCTGCATCTGAGTACAGAAGTTAATAAAGAGGTTTTCCATAAAGCATTGTACGTAGAAAATTCTAGCAAAAATATCCACGTAAAAGATGTACAGGAATTTTTGAGCGCTAATTTCTCTTTCGAAATTGTAAGCCAGACCGCTAGTTTTGAAGATAACTACGAAAATGTAGCCCCATTTTTATCAGAAGCCATTTCAAAACACAACATCGATATGCTGGTAGAAACCCGAAAAGGCGAAAAAATCAAATTTAAAAAAGCGAAAAAAGAAAATGTCAACGAAAAACTAGGGCTCCCGGTTCTTTCATTGTACGAAGAGATGGTTTGAGACTAAGGTCCTCAGATTCTGAGGTTCGAAGGTACTAAGTTTTTTAATTTTTAACCTTAGAATCTCAGAACCTTAGCCTCTTAGCCCCTTAAAAATATTAATTTAAATCCGAAAATATGTTATTAAAGAAAAGAATACCAATGAAGTACGTTCTCGGGAAAATTAAAGTAGAAATTGCATTAGTATTGGCTTATACGATACTGTTTGAAATTTTCCATCACTATTTTATCAATCTTCCTGTAGATATCCCGATTGCCATTCCGACCATGATCGGAACGATTATTTCTCTATTATTGGCCTTTAAATCAAATCAGGCTTATGATAGATGGTGGGAAGCGAGAATTGTTTGGGGAGCTGTAGTAAACGATTCCAGAACCTTAATTCGTCAGGTTTTGACGTTTTATGAAGACCCTGATTTTTCTGTTGAAGCTAGTGAATTCAAAGAAAATTTTGCTAAAAGACAAATTGCGTGGTGTTACAGTTTAGGGCAGTCGCTTCGAAATAGAGATGCCATAAAACCGCTTGAAGGATTAATGAGTGAAGAAGAAATCAAATACATCAAGAATCATCAAAATATTCCAAATGCTATTTTAATGCTACATGCAAGAGATCTGAGAAATGCGAAAAACGAAAAGAGAATCAATATGTATCAGCAGGTTGAAATCGATAGCACTTTGTCGAGATTATGTGATGAAATGGGGAAATGTGAACGAATTAAAAACACCATTTTTCCAACAACATACAGTATGTACATCAGATTGACTTTGTGTTTGTTCATTTTTGTATTGCCTTTCGGATTAACAAGCGTATTGAGCTGGTTTGCCATTCCGCTGATTACTGCAATCGGTGCCGCTTTCTTTTTGATCGAAAGAATGGCGATTCATTTGCAAGATCCGTTCGAAAACAGACCAACAGATACGCCAGTTACTGCAATTGCAAATACAATTGAAAAAAATATCAAACAAATGCTGAACGAATATCAAAGCGAATTTGATATCCTAAAAGAATTTGATTTAAATGATGAACCTAAGAAAGTCGAAAAAGACGCTTATTTTGTCTTATAACTATTTAATTTTGGTCTTCTTTTAATTGTTGGCTGGACAGTGTGTAGTTGCGCTGTCCAGTTTTTTTTTGTCATTGCGAGGAACGAAGCAATCACGCTAACAAATAATAGTTTGTCATTCCGAGGAACGAGGAATCTCCACAAGAAACTCCGAAAGGTGAAGAAGGAAGAAATTACCAAATGTTTTAAACATAGCCAGCGATTTCAACCGCTCGAACGCAAAGAATGGCAAAACCTACTATGTGTTCCCGTGGTTGAAACCGCGTGCTATGTTAATTTAGAAGGTATTTAGTCTTTTTAAAACACATAGTTTTGTCATTTCGACGGTGGAGAAATCTCACTAGAAACTCCGTAAAGATAATCGCCAATCTTTGTCGAGCTTCTTGCGAAGATTTCTCCACCGTCGAAATGACAATATTGTGTTTGTTTTTGGAGTCTAAAGCTGCTTCGCTAATCTTCCCAACGTCTGAATAGCAGTTCTCACTTCATTAGACCAAGGCAATCCAAAACTCAATCGCATACAATTTGAAAACTGATCTTGAAATGAAAAGATCCTTCCCGGAGCAATGCTAATATTATGTTTTAACACTAAATGATAAAAAGCCGCAGTATCGATTTTTTTATCCAGCTCGAGCCATAAGAAGAATCCGCCTTGTGGTTGACTTACTTTTGTTCCTGCTGGAAAAGACTCTAAAACAGTATTAATGTAGTTAGTACAGTTTCGATTCAGAATCTGACGAATTTTTCTAAGATGATTTTCGTAGCGGCCATTTTTTAGAAAATCGCCAACCACTTCGTGTGTAATAGTTGAATTGGAGATCGTATGGTACAATTTGGTTCTCAGAACTTCTTTTTTAAACTTCCCCGGAGAAACCCAGCCCACACGATAGCCTGGTGCCAGACTTTTAGAAACCGAACTGCAACACAAGACAATACCGCTTTCATCATAAGTTTTGCAATTCGTAGGACGGCTTGAACCGAAATATAAATCACCATGAATATCGTCTTCAATTAGTGGAACATTATAAAATTCCATTAAACGGACAATTTCTTTTTTATGTTCATTTGGCATCATACTTCCTGATGGATTACTGAAATTGCTCATTAAAACACAGGCTTTTACTTTATTGGAAGCAAGTGTCTTTTTTACCGCTTCGAGTTCAATCCCAGTTGTCATATTAGTTGGAAGTTCCATTACATATAAGCCTAAAGATCGCGCAAGCTGAAGAATACCAAAGTAAACCGGACTTTCAGTAATAATCGTATCTCCTGGTTTAGTCAGTGCCAGCAAACAATTTGAAATTGCCGAAATGCAGCCTGGAGTCGTTATAATATCATCTTCAGTAAGAGAACCGCCCCAAGTAAAAGACCAGCGTGCAATTTCTTTTCTTAGATTACTGTTTCCTTCAATTTCCTCATAACTCGTTCCGCTGTTCGGCAATTGGCGCATGGCTTGAACCATTCCTTTATTCAGTTTCGCAATCGGAAGCAATTCATTGGACGGGAAACCAAGCGAAAGCATCGTAATATCTTTTTTACGCATATCGCCATAAACCAAATCCACTAAATCTTCGCGTTCAATATTTTCAAGAGTTAAAAGAGGTTTACTTGCCGATGGTTCTGGAATTGTTCTGGCCGAAATGTTACTTACATAATAGCCTGATTGCGGTCTTGATTCTATCAAAGAGCGGCTCTCCACTTCATAATATGCTTTGCTGACAGTGCTCATACTATAGCCCGTTTCAGCACAAACCTCTCGTATAGAAGGCAGTTTGTCGCCTACATTTAGAAGTCCAGATTTGATCTGTTTTTCGATGAGGTCAGCAAATTGAAGATATAAGTAATTGGAATTTTTCATTATAAAAATAAAAACTGTTATGCTGCAATTTACAAAAACTGTATCTGTATTGCTGTTTTATTTTTTAGAAATTTGCTTCATCAAAAAGAAAACATTTCAAAAACAACTTTAGTGAAAACAACAAAATATTATATCGCGGCTATTTCTGCCTTTACGACATGGGGACTTTTCAGTTTGGTTTTAAGACCAATTCATGAGTATCCATCATTAGATATTTTATTTTTTCGCGTTTTTAGCTGTAGTATTTTGATGCTTTTGATTGCTTTGTTATTCAAAAGAAAACAGATAAAAGAGACCATCGAAATCTTTAAAGCGTTGCCAAAATCAGAAAAAAGAAAATCGATTCTGCTTAATATTGGCGGAAGTGCCTTTTTGATGGGAAATTGGTTTACGTATATTTATGTAATGAATCATGTCAGCGTAAAAGCAACTTCTCTGGCATATTTAGTTTGTCCTATTCTGACGACCATACTCGCTTATTTTATATTGCACGAAAAACTGTCCAAAACGCAGTGGATTTCTGTAGGATTAAGTATTTCAGGCTGTGTTTTATTGTCTTACGCTGCCATTATGGATATGGTTTTTAGCATCATTATCGGACTAACTTATGCCTCATATTTAGTAAGTCAGCGCGCTAATAAAGGTTTTGATAAGTTTATTGTACTGACTTTTCATATTACTTTGGCTGCATTAGTATTATTACCGTTTTATCCGGTTTTTGGGGGACCGGTTCCAACGGAATTTAAGTTTTATCTCTGCATTGAAACCATTGCAATTGTATTTACTATAATTCCTTTATTTCTCAATTTGTATGCACTCTCAGGAATCAACTCTTCGACAGTTGGAATGTTATTAAACATTAATCCGATGATTGCATTTGGTTTGGCGGCCTTTTTTTTCAAAGAAAATATTACGCCTTTGCAGATTACAGCATACGGTATCATTTTTACCGCAGTGTTAGTTTTTAATTCGCATCATATTTTTGCCATAAAGCAAAAAATGACCACAATATCCAAGGGTTCTTAATTCTTAGTTTTCATATTTTTTATTGGTTTAAAATCGAAAATTGTCAGAATCTTAACAGGATGTTTAAACAGGAATGAGTATATTTCATTCCTGTTTTTTTATGCGCTAAAGCGTAAAAAAAACAATAAAAACCGAACCTTTTTGTAATGAGAAATAACAGACTTTTAAATTTAGTTCATGAAATGATCGACATAGATAATGCTGATGAGGAAATGATGGAAATTTTTTTTGAGTCTGTGAATTGTGAAAAAGGACATTTATTAGAAGTTGAAAACAAACCAGTTAAATATCTGTATTTTATTAATTCTGGTTTTATTAGAATTTTTTACAACGAAGACGGAAATCAGGTTACCACTCACATCAATTGTCCGTCTGGCTTTATTACCTCTTTTAATAGCTTTGTAAACGGAACAGTTTCGACAGATAATATAGAATGCATTACTCCTTGCGACGTGCTTAGGATTACCAAAAACGATCTTGATATTTTATGCCAGAAAAGCCCAAAATGGGCTGATTTTGCTAGAATCACTTATGAGCAGTCTGTAATCTATAACGAACAGCGTACAAAAGATATTATTAATCTCTCTGCCGAAGAGCGATATCTGAAAATGCTCAAATATAATCCTGATATTATTCAGAATGTTCCGCTACAATACATAGCTTCTTTTATTGGAATAAAACCTGAAAGTTTAAGCCGAATCAGAAAAAAACTCATTTCCTAACATAGGTCAAGTAAGTTGGTTTAGTTATTAATGAATTTTGCCCCATCATTAATAATAAAAGAAATGAAAACAATAAAAAACAAAACGGCACTCATTACGGGTGCATCATCTGGAATCGGAGAAGCTTTTGCGTATGAATTGGCAAAACAAGGTGCAAATCTGATTTTAACAGCAAGATCAAAAGATAAATTAGATTTATTAGCCAAAAAAATCGCTGCGGCTTATCATGTAAAAGTAAACGTTTTTGAGGGTGATCTTCTTAAAAAAGAAACACCACAGCAATTGTATGACAATATCAAACAAGCAGGATTGTCTATTGATTTATTGGTTAATAATGCTGGTTTTGGCAAGTGGACTAATTTTCTTGACCAGACAATGGAAGAGTATGAAGATATGGTAGAAATCAATATCAATGCTCTCGTTAAATTATCCTATTTGGTGTTGCCAGATATGATAAAGAAAAAAGATTGCGGAATTATAAATGTTGCTTCAACAGGAGCTTTACAGCCTTGTCCGTATGTTGCCGCATATTGTGCAAGCAAATCTTTTGTGCTTAATTTTTCAGAAGCATTATATGGAGAATATAATCATAAGGGCGTTACCATTACCGCACTTTGTCCAGGCAATACCACAACAGGTTTTCAGGCCGTGGCAAAAGCCAATACCAACGGAATGGCAGCCGATACTCCAGAAACAGTTGCAAAACAAGGTATCCAAGCATTGCTTAAAAACAAAAGCTTTAAAATTGTTGGAAGAATGAACTATGCACAATCATTTTTGCCAAGATTTCTCACTAGAAAAACTATGATAAAAGTGGTAACCGGCATGATGAACAGCAAGGTGAATGGCTGATTTTTTTAACTTTGTTCAGATTTATTAAGAGAACCTTAACTTACTTTAAGCCATAAATTTCTTTAATTTAACAAAAGTTAATTTTAAGATTCGTTATGCAAAATACCAAACTTCAAGCCTTTACTCCATTATTTTATTTAGTCTGGTCAGATGATTTACTGACGCAGAAAGAATTTGCAACCTTAAAAGAGTTTATAAATTCCTTAAATGTTTTGTCTCCAGACGAAAAAGAATATTTGCTTTCTAAAGTAGATATTTCAAATCCGCCTTCACGAAATGAACTCACACAATGGAAATTGGATATTGAAAAAAGTATTCAGGATACCTCTTCGATCAAGTCTATTTTTGATATTGCAAAAGCACTTTCAGGAAGTAATCTAGATTTAACTCCTATAGAATCTGATTTTAAAAAATTAGAAAATGATTTAGGAATTTTGGGAGAAGAAGCATTGCAAAATTTCAAGACAAAAGCAGGTTCTTTTACAGCCAATTCTCAAACTAATGCCAGTTTTGATATTCAGAAAATCACTCAAATTTTGGATGGAAAAGAAGCAGCAATAATCGAAAGAGTAAAATCGGTTATTTCAAGACCTGAATTTGCTTACGAAACTTCTACCGATATTAATGTTTTCAGACAGACTGTCTATAAATGGTGCAAGATTCTAGCCGATGAAAATCTCGGAAATATGGCATATCCAAAACAATATGGAGGAGGAGAAAACATAGCCGATTATTTTGCGATTATGGAAACGCTGAGTTATCATGATTTGAGTCTGGTAATTAAATTTGGAGTTCAGTTTGGGCTTTGGGGAATGAGCGTTCAATCTTTAGGAACCGAAAAACATTATGCTAAATATTTAAAAGATATTGGTTCGCTGAAACTTCCTGGATGTTTTGCCATGACAGAAACACATCATGGTTCGAACGTAAAAGGTCTGGAAACCACAGCGACATACAATCATAGCGATCAGACTTTTACTATTCATACCCCAAACAAAAACGCACAAAAAGAATATATTGGAAACGCAGCTGTTCACGGACAAATGGCAACAGTTTTTGCTAAACTTATTATTGATGATCATGATTATGGCGTAAATGCATTTGTGGTTCCGTTACGTGATTCTGATGGAAATGTATTAAATGGCGTGACAATTGGCGATTGCGGCCATAAAATGGGATTAAATGGTGTAGACAACGGAACGATTAGTTTCGATAATGTGGTGATTCCGAAAGAAAATATGCTGGATCGTTTTGCTTCTGTGAATGATAAAGGAGAATTCGAAAGCCCGATTCCGAGTGATAACCGTAGATTTTTTACAATGTTAGGCACTTTGGTAGGAGGGAGAATTGGGATTCCGCGTTCGGCTTTAGCAGTAGCAAAATCTGGATTGACAATTGCCATTCGCTACAGCGATCAAAGAAGACAATTCGGGCCAGAAGGTGGATCTGAGGTTCCAATTTTAAATTATAGAATGCATCAGCGTAGATTATTGCCACATTTAGCGAAAACGTACGCAATTCATTTTGCGCTGCAATATTTAACGAATAGATTTTTAAATAGAACCGAAGCCGAAATGCAAGAAATTGAAGCTTTGGCGGCGGGAATGAAATCTTTTTCTACTTGGAGCACTAGAGATATTTTGCAGGAATGCAGAGAAGCCTGCGGAGGAAAAGGCTATTTGTCTGAAAACCGAATCGACGCGCTTAAAAACGACACTGAAATCTACACTACTTTTGAAGGCGATAATACGGTTTTGATGCAGTTAGTGGCTAAAAATCGTTTGGCAGAATTCCGAAAGGCGTTTGGAGAAATGGGATCGTTGGGAATTATTAATTATGTCTACGAAAATGCAAAAACAGCTATTGCAGAGAAAAACCCAATTGCAACTCGAAGAACAGAAGACGAACATTTATTGGATGCAGAGTTTCATCTTCAGGCATTTGTGCACAGAGAAAAAACAATTTTGGCTTCGGCAGCGAGACGTATCAAGAAATTAATTGATGGCGGATTAGAACCTTATGACGCCTTTAATGTGGTGCAACATCAAATGATTGACGTAGCGCAGGCGTATCTGGAAAGAATAGTTTTAGAACAATTTCAGATTGCAATAAAAGCGGTTGAGGATGAACCATCAAAAGCAATTTTGACAAAACTGAATCAGTTGTACGCGCTTTCAACAATAGAAAAAAATAAAGCTTGGTATCTAGAAGACGGTTATATGGAAGCGGTTAAAACGAAAGCAGTTCGTAAAATGGTGAATCAGCTTTGTTGGGATATTCGTCCAGATGCTGTGGCTTTGGTAAATGCTTTTGATATTCCTGAAAGCTGTTTAGCGGCGCCAATTGCGGTCTAATTTTTTTACCATATAAGTGATATAAGAATTGAAGCAACTTTGTAAAAGTTTAAAACTTTGACAAAGTTTTTTTTATGAAGTTGCATTCAATGATATAAGTATATTTATATCTTAAATATATTTACACCATCGTTTTATTGAAATAATTAGACTTTTCGAATTCCATTACATTAATTGAAATTACGGGAACTTCTGGAAGCAGAGCATTCAATTTTGTGACAATTACTTTTGATAGGTTACCCTTTTGCTCATTATTTCTTCCTTCCATAATATAGCTGAAGACATGAATAAAATCATCTAAGGTATTTCCGTTGTTATAATAAGTAAAGGGATTAATGCGTACTTTGATTTCAGAAGCGATAAAGAGATTCGTCGATAAAGCAGCATCAAAAACCTCTTGCATTATCTCATCTGCAGCTCTTCTGCGTAATACATTTTCTGAGCAGTCAATTATAAAGTGTGGCATAATTTTTAAGTTTTAGATAAGGTTTGCTGTAACAAAATTATAAAAAAGGATACTTGTAATATTATTGAATTTACACTTTATTATATTTGTACATCTTATTAATTTTTTTGTTAGTTTGAAAAATCTATTTCTGTCCCTTTTTATAGTTCTTATCAGCTTTCCTCTTTTTGCATCAGAGAGCACAGATGCTATTTTAAAAGAATTAAACGAGGCAATCAAAAATAAACAGCATTACGTTAAGATTAAAGAAGAGCGAATTCTGAATTTCAAGAAAATTAAATCAGATAATCTTACTAAAGAGCAGGAATACAATTACAATAAAACACTGTATTTAGAATATCAGAAACTAAATTCTGATTCGGCTATTCAGTACGTAAAAAAGAATCTCAAAATCGCAGAAGAACTTCAGGATAAAGAGCTCTACGATTTAGCCCAACTACAACTCGTAACGCTTTATTCTTCTTCTGGAAAATACCGTGAATCTGAAGCCATTCTGAAAAATATCAACAAAAAGAACTTGGCTCTTTCATTGGTTCCTAATTATTACATTTCATATCGCGAATTTTTTGAGCATTATGCGGCTAATAGTTATAGCCCCGAATATAGAAAACAGATTGGCAAATATCGAGATTCATTATTAAGTGTTCTCAACCCGAATACCTTAGAATATCAAATAAATAGAATTCAGCAAGATATTTTTATTCATAAAAAATACAATGATCCCAAAAAGCAGTTACTGGTTTTATTGAATAAAACAAAAGAGGAAAACCCGCAATACGCGATGATTACTTATCTGTTGGGTAAAATAGGAGAAGCTACACATGATCTAGAAGCCAGAAAAAAATACTACGCGCTCTCTGCGACTTCGGATATTAAAAATGCCAATAAAGACAATGCATCATTGCAAGAATTAGCTTTGGTTTTTTACGAAATCGGTGATGTAGATATGGCGTATAAACTGACCCAATCGGCTATTGAAGATGCACTTTATTGCAATGTTCAGTTTAGAACTTTGCTGATGTCAGAAGTATATTCGATTATCAATACGGTATATTTAGAACGAGAAGCACAGCGAAAAAGCGAATTGCAAATTTATCTGCTTTGCATTAGTCTGCTTTCTTTATTTTTGATCGTTGCAGTTATATATGTGTATATACAGATGAAAAAGGTTTCGAGAATTAAAACCGAACTTTTCGAAACCAGCCAGAAATTAGCTGAATTAAACAAAGATATTACCGAAACCAACAGCCAGCTTCAGGAAAGTAACTTGCAATTGTCTGAGTCTAATTTGGTTAAAGAAGAATATATTGCGCATTTCTTTAATCTTTGTTCAACTTACATCAATAAGCTCGAAAATTACCGCATTATTCTAAACAAGAAAGCTACAGCAAAACAATTTGATGAAATTTATAAAATTTTAAAATCAACTACTTTGGTTGATAATGAGTTAGAAGAATTGTATAAAAACTTCGATATTATCTTTTTAAACTTATATCCTACATTTGTCAAAGATTTTAATGCTTTATTAATTCCAGAAGAACAGATTGTTCTCAAGCAAAATGAATTGCTAAATACAGAACTTCGAATTTTTGCTTTAATCAGACTCGGAATTACGGACAGTGTTAAAATAGCGGCATTTTTACGTTATTCTTTAAGCACAATTTACAACTATCGTACAAGAGCTCGAAATAAGGCTGCAGTTTCGCGAAATGATTTCGAAGAAATGGTCATGAAAATCGGTTCAATGGCTTTGAAAGCGTAAATATTTATTTTAAAACTACTACTTTTTTTAGTGCTTTTTAATTTTTAAATATTTGAAAATCAATATTTTAATTTTTTTATCTACTACTTTTTTTAGTCTAAAAATGTAACTTGTACGATAACGTTTTAGTTTTACAATATGATATAAAAGTTTTTCTCAAGAAGACTTTTCCCACTTAATGAACTAATGCTTTAATAATTACTGTTATGTTAAAAAACGTTAAAACAATTGTTGTTTTACTTTTACTAAGTTCTGCTGGAATGAATGCTCAGAACAAAGTGCCAGTTTATCTAGACGATAAAAAACCGATTGAAGAGCGTGTAGAAGATGCGCTTAAACGAATGACGACCGAAGAGAAAATCGCCATGATTCATGCGCAGTCAAAATTTAGTTCTCCAGGTGTAAAACGTCTTGGAATTCCTGAAAACTGGATGACCGATGGGCCACACGGAATTCGTACAGAGGTAAAATGGGACGAATGGGATCAAGCAGGATGGACAAACGATTCTTGTATTGCTTTTCCAGCGCTTACAGCACTTTCGTCAACTTGGAACAAAGAATTGGCTTCTTTATATGGTAAATCTATTGGAGAAGAAGCACGTTACCGTAACAAAAACGTATTATTAGGACCTGGTGTAAACATTTATAGAAGCCCATTAAACGGACGTAACTTCGAATACATGGGAGAAGATCCGTTTTTAGCTGCCAAAATGGTTGTTCCTTATATTAAGGGAGTTCAGTCAAACGGCGTTGCTGCCTGTGTAAAACATTTTGCTTTAAACAATCAGGAAACAAACCGTAATTCTGTGAACGTAATTGTTGACGATCGTGCCTTATACGAAATTTACCTTCCTGCTTTCAAAGCGGCTGTTCAAGAAGGAAATGTTTGGTCAATTATGGGATCTTACAACAAATATAAAGGACAGCAATGCTGCCACAACGAATATTTATTAAATGATATTCTTCGCGGAGAATGGGGCTTCAAAGGAGTTGTAGTTTCAGACTGGGGAGGAGTTAATGATACGAAGCAAGCAATCCACAATGGTTTGGATATGGAATTTGGTTCATGGACAAACGGTCTTTCTTGGGGAACAAGCAATGCTTATGACAACTATTATTTGGCAAAACCATACGCTGAAATGATCAAAAAAGGTGAGGTGGGAACTAAAGAATTAGACGAAAAAGTACGTCGCATTCTACGTCTATCTTTCTTGACAACAATGGACAGAAACCGTCCTTTCGGATCTTTTGGAACTGAAGAACATGCTTTGGCAGGACGCAAAATTGCTGAAGAAGGAATCGTTTTATTACAAAACAACAACAATATTCTGCCAATCAACCTTTCTAAAACTAAAAAGATAGCTGTAATTGGAGAAAATGCCATTAAAATGATGACAGTTGGAGGAGGAAGTTCTTCACTTAAAGCAAGATACGAAATCACTCCGCTTGAAGGTTTAAAGAAAAGAATCGGAAACCAAGCTGAAATCGTTTATGCAAGAGGTTATGTTGGAGACCCTACAAGCAACTACAACGGCGTTGTGGCTAAAGTAAGTTTAGAAGAGAAACGTCCTCAAGCTGAATTGACTGCAGAAGCTTTAAAAGTAGCTAAAGATGCTGATATTGTTCTTTTTATTGGAGGATTAAACAAAAGTCCAAATCAGGATGATGAAGGACACGACCGTAAAGAATTGAATTTATCTTATGGTCAGGATAAATTAATCAGCGAATTAGCGAAAGTAAATAAAAACATTGTTTTTGTAAATATTTCTGGAAATGCAGTGGCAATGCCTTGGATTAAAGAAGTTCCGGGAGTTGTGCAAGGATGGTTTTTAGGAACAGAGGCAGGAAATGCTTTGGCAAATGTATTGGTTGGAGATGTAAATCCATCAGGAAAATTATCTTTCACATTCCCAGTAAAATTATCTGATAATGGAGCTCATGCTTTAGGAGAATTTCCAGGTGGTGATGACGTAAAATACAACGAAGGCATTTATGTTGGATACCGTTGGACAGACAAAAACAAAATCAAACCTTTATTTCCTTTTGGACACGGTTTAAGCTATACGACTTTTGCTTATGGAAAAGTTACAGCAGACAAAAAGCAAGTGAATGCTGGAGATAAAATCACATTCTCAGTAAACGTAAAGAATACAGGAAGCAGAGAAGGTTCTGAAGTGGTACAATTATATATTTCAGATTTAAAATCTTCATTGCCACGTCCGATAAAAGAATTAAAAGGATTTGAAAAAGTAGCTCTTAAAGCTGGTGAAGAAAAAACAGTAACATTTACAATTGATAAATCGGCTTTAAGTTTCTTTGACGATAAAAAACATGACTGGGTTGCTGAACCTGGTGATTTTGAAGCGATTATTGGGGCTTCTTCGACAGATATTAAATCTAAAGTGAATTTTTCACTTAAATAAGTTTTTTTATTTCTAAAAATTGGTTGGTTTGTAAAGCTGCAAGTGTAAAAATTTGCAGCTTTGCTTTTGGTTAAAAATTCACCATTAAGACATTAAGAAACATAAAGAGAAGCTTTATTTTCTTAATATTTAAGCATTAAGAGTAGATTCATTAAGTCAAACTTAATTTTCTTAATATCTTAATGGTAAAAAAAGAAACAACATGAAAAAAATTACGATTGCAATATTGACTTTATTTTTTGCGAAAAATATTTCAGCACAAAGCCTGAATAAAATGCAATGGTTTAATGAACCTGAAAAATGGGAAATTAAAAACAATGCTTTAATTATGAATGTTACTGCAAACAGCGATTACTGGAGAATTTCGCATTATGGTTTTACGGTAGATGATGCGCCTTTTTATTACGCAACTTATGGAGGCGAGTTTGAAGCGAAAGTAAAATTGACGGGAAATTATATTGCTCGTTTTGATCAGATGGGATTAATGATTCGTATTGACGAAAAGAATTATATTAAAACAGGAGTAGAATTTGTAGACGGAAAATTTAATGTCAGCACTGTTGTAACGCATGACAAAAGCGATTGGAGTGTGACAACTTTAGAAAAAGCTCCGCCGTTTATCTGGATTAAAGCTGTGAGAAGATTAGATGCTGTTGAGGTATTTTATTCGTTTGATGATAAAAATTACATCCTAACCAGAAATGCGCCTTTGCAAGACAATACGCCAGTTATGGTGGGTCTAATGGCTGCTTCGCCAGACGGAAAAGGTTTTGAAGCAAAATTCGAAAATTTCTCTGTAAAGCATCTTCCAGACCAAAGAAGATTAGAGTGGCTTAAAAATCATCAGTAGATTAAATTTCAATTTTTAAATTCCAAACTAAAATATGGGGTTTTGAGAATGTAGAAAATCTAAAATCTGCAATCTAAAATCTTCAAATTAAAAACCTAACTTAACCTTAAACCAAACATAAATGAGTTCAATTTCAGTTGATATTAAACCCAAAAAACACTACGAAATACTTGATGGTTTGCGTGGTGTTGCTGCTATTTTAGTAGTTGCTTTTCATATTTTTGAAGCTTTTGCTGGTGGCAATCGATTTGTTCAAATAATCAATCACGGATATCTGGCCGTTGATTTCTTTTTCCTTTTATCTGGATTTGTTGTGGCTTATGCCTACGATGACCGCTGGGGTAAAATGGGCCAATGGGAGTTTTACAAACGCCGTTTAATCCGTTTACAGCCAATGGTAATTCTTGGAATGATCATTGGGGCAATATTTTACTATTTTCAAGCTTCAGACATACTGTTTCCGATGATTAAAGGAATGGAATTCTGGAAAGTTATTTTAACCATGGTAATAGGATTCACCTTATTGCCAATTCCGCCTTCAATGGAAATTAGAGGTTGGGGAGAAATGCATCCTTTAAACGGTCCGGCATGGTCACTTTTTTTCGAATATATTGCAAACGTCTTGTACGCCGTTATCTTCCGTAAATTTTCGAATAAAGTAATGTCAGTTTTTGTATTGATATTTGCCGGACTGTTAATTAATTATACAGTATTTGGCCCTAAAGGAGATGTAATTGGAGGATGGTCTCTGAATTTAGAGCAAATGAATGTTGGCTTTACCCGTCTATTATTCCCGTTTTTTGCTGGAGTTTTATTATGCCGTTTAGGGAAATTAATCCATGTAAAAAATGCTTTTTGGGTTTGCAGTATTTTAATCACGATTGTTCTGGCATTACCAAGATTAGGAGACGAAAATAGCCTTTGGATAAATGGTTTATACGAATCGATCTGTATCATTTTTGTTTTTCCGGTTATTGTAGCAATCGGGGCAGGGGGAGAAATTAAAAATGAATTTTCATTGAAAATCTGCAAACTTTTAGGAGATATTTCATATCCAATTTACATCACACATTACCCATTGATTTATTGGTTTACAGCTTGGGTTGTAGACAACAAAGTGACCATGGAAAATGGCTATTTAGAAGGAATAGGAGTATTGATAGTAAGTATCATACTAGCATTTGTATGCTTAAAATTATACGATGAACCAGTAAGAAACTGGCTTGTGAAAAAATTTCAAAAAAGGTCTAAATAAGGTACAAAGTAACAAAGTGACAAAGGCGCAAAGTTTTTATACTTTGTCCCTTTGTAGCTCTGCAAGCCTGAACCTAAAAAAAAATGAATTTCTAAATTTTGTTAGTTATAGATATTCAAAAAGGGATGAAGTCTGACTTCATCCCTTTCTATTTTGTGTTTTTTTATTTAACAAGATAAAGAATAAGCAGTTTAGCAGAAAACCTTTGCCACTTTGTTTCTTTGTCCCTTTGAACCTTAAAAAAAAAAATTATTCTAAAACCAATTGTCCTAAAGCTTCTTTACTGAAACCTTTTAACTCATCAGTTTTTCCAGCTTTGATTTTAGCAACCCAATTTGGATCAGAAAGAAGCGGTCTTCCAACGGCAACCAAATCAAAATCGCCTCTGTCGAAACGTCTGTTTAATTCTTCTAAAGAAGTTGGTTGCGAACTTTCTCCAGCAAAAGCACCGAAGAAATCACCAGAAAGCCCAACAGAACCAACAGTAATAGTTGGCGCTCCAGTAACTTTTTTAGCCCATCCTGCAAAGTTCAAATCAGAATCTTCAAATTCTGGTTCCCAGAAACGGCGTTGTGAAGCGTGAATAATATCAACTCCGGCATCAACAAGAGGAGTAAGCCAAGCTTCTAATTCTTGCGGATTTTTTGCCAATTTATAGTTGTAGTCAGAAGGTTTGAATTGAGAAAAACGCATAATTACTGCAAAATCATCACCAACTTGTCTTCTCACTTCTTTAATTACTTCAATTGCAAATCGGTTACGTTCTGGCAACGTTTTTCCGCCATAAATATCATCACGCAAGTTAGTTTCAGCTCTAAAGAACTGATCAATTAAGTAACCGTGTGCACCGTGAATTTCAACAGTGTCAAATCCTAATCTTTTGGCATCAGCAGCAGCTTTTCCAAAAGCAAGAATAGTATCTTCAATATCTTTTTCAGTCATGGCAACGCCGTTTCTAAAATCAGGTCGGTTTAATCCAGACGGCCCTTCAAAAGGAACAGGAGGAACCCATCCAGAATGATGGTTGTCCATAATTCCCATATGCCAGATTTGCGGTCCCATTTTTCCGCCCCCAGCATGAACTCCATCAATCACTTTTTTCCATCCATTTAAAGCTAAATCGCCATAAAAGTGAGGAACATTAGCATCATTAGAAGATGATTTTCTGTCAATAACAGTTCCTTCAGACAAAATTAATCCAACTTCGCCTTCAGCTCTTTTTTGGTAGTAAGCTGCGACTTCATCGGTTGGAACTCCGTTAGGAGAAAAAGAGCGCGTCATTGGCGCCATTACAATTCGGTTTTTCAGATTTAACGATTTTAAGTTAAACTCCGAGAATAGGTTGTTTGTACTCATAGTAATTTTACAAATTAGATTGAATTAATTTACTAAGTGCTTCAAAGGCACCTTCGTTACGTTTATAATAAGTCCATTGTCCAACACGTTTGGCTTCGACAAAACCAGCGCGCTGTAAAATAGACAGGTATTCAGATACGGTTGATTGTGTCAAACCAGCTTTGGCTTGAATCTGCCCAACGCAGACTCCATGCTCAAATCCGGCATGTTCTAGCTGACCAGGAAAGTTAATTTCCGGTTCTTTTAACCATTCCAGCATTTGCAGTCTGGATTTATTGGATAATGCTTTAAAAATTTCTATCGTTTCCATGGCGCAAATATATCGACTTTTCCCGATATATGGATTTGAAGAAAAATATTTAGTATAATTTTATGATTGGCAATACAGAAAACTAGATGTTTTGTGAAAGAAAATTTATATTTGCCTATAGAACAATCTCGTAAAAGACGCGAAGTCGCAAAGTTTTTTAATCTATTGCCTCCAGCTTTAGATGCAGGTTAAAAAAGGGTAAGAGAGAAGGCTTTAGCCGAATCCATACTTAATTATATAACTTAGCGCCTCTGCGACTTTGCGAGATATAAATTTCAGCCCCATAATCTAAATTATAAACTTAAACATGAAAAAAACTGTACTCATTCTAGCATTCTTATGCTGTGTAATTACTAATTCTAAAGCTCAAGTAGTAGGCGTAGATGTTGGAGATATTGCTCCAGAAATTGATCTTCCGGATACAAAAGGAGAGAAAGTTGCGCTTTCTTCTTTGCGTGGCTCATTAGTTTTAGTTGATTTCTGGGCTTCTTGGTGTGGACCTTGCATTAAAGAACAGCCATTGCTAATCAAATTGCATAATGCTTATCCAGACAAATTATCGATTTATGGAGTTTCTATGGATACTAAAAAACCTTTATGGACAGGAGCAATCGCAAAAGCAAAACTGCCTTGGACGAATGTTAGTGATTTAAAATATTGGCAGTCTCCTGTTGTCGGAGATTATATGCTGCAATCTGTTCCTTTGAACTTTTTAATCGATAAAAACGGAATCATTTTAGCAAAAAATATTCACGGTCAAGCTTTAGAAGCTAAAATTAAAGAACTTTTAGAAGTACAATAAATTTTCCTTAACCGCAAAGTATTTCATCTAAAAGATTTTCTCTCGCAGATTTGGCAGATTGAGCAGATTTAATTTTTTATAAATAGCAGAAAAAATCTCCATAATCTGCCAAATCTGCGAGAGAAATAAAATTTTGCGAGTGCAGTTAAAAACAAAAAAGCCCAATATCGATTGGACTTTTAATTTTTAATTCTAAATTTTTAATTTTCCTCTAAGACTCTTTAATAACTTTCTTTACACCTCCAAAACTCGTTTTCAGCATTTCTCTAATCTGAAATTGCGTTTTGTTTTGCGAAGCGCTTTTCCAATCTTTCAAATCAAAAATATGAATCTGATCTGCGTAAGGATTAGTTAAGAATGAAATTCGTGAAATGGTATATTTATAATATTTCAGTTCGTGAGAGACATGTCGATTTGGAACTACAATTAGTATGTTTTCCCAGTTCAAAAAGTCTTTCGGAACATCTTTTCTTTCCAATAATCCTAAAGATTCAAAAAAAGCGACAATCTTCTGATCATTAAGTTTGCTAATCTTCTGATCAAGGTTTTTAAAAGTTGTCTGGAGTCTATTTTCGTTAATAATAGTACTCATAGTGGTAATTGCTTTTTATGATTTAAATATAAAATTACATCAAAAGAAAATCATTTTTGAATCTGAAGCCATTAGATTCATTCTAAATTTTGAAAGCCCATTCTAGAAGCATTTGTTATGAATGACTTATCATATTTTGACAAAATACTATTAATGTTTCTTCTCTAAAAGCTTTATTTTTATCACTATCTGATTTTACTAACAACCAAACCTATGAAAACCAATTTCCTTTTAAGAACAATTCTTTGTTTTTTAATTCTATTTTCAATTCCTGTTTTTGCACAGAAAGAATCAGCAAGAGAAGTCATTTTAATTGATAAAGATTGGCGGTTTTCATTTGGACATTCATACGATACAAAGAAAGATTTTGGCCATGCAGAAGGCTATTTTTCCTATTTAACTAAAACTGGATTTGGCGATGGGCCAGCTGCTTCTGGATTTGATGATCGAGCTTGGAGAAAATTAGATCTTCCGCACGATTGGGCAGTCGAACAGCCTTTTAGCGAAAGCGCAAGTTTCAGCCACGGATTTAAAGCAGCAGGGAAAAATTTCCCAGAGAAAAGCATTGGCTGGTACAGAAAGAAAATAACGATTTCAAATGATGATTTAGGAAAAATCATTTCTTTAAAATTTGATGGCGTTTTTAGAAATTCAAAAGTCTTTTTTAACGGATTTTATTTAGGAACACAAGAAAGCGGTTATAATGGTTTTGAGTATGATGTAACGGCTTACGTTAATTATGGAGGCGAAAATACCATCGTAGTTCGTGTCGATGCTTCGATGGAAGAAGGCTGGTTTTATGAAGGCGCAGGGATTTACAGGCATGTTTATCTTCAGAAAACAAATCCGCTTCATGTGGCGCTGAATGGAACGTACGTAACTTCCGAAATCGTGAATGATAATGCTTCAATTACTGCAGAAGTAAAATTGGAAAATAAAGGTCATTTTAAAGGAAATGTTGAGATAAACCAAACTATTTTGGATGCTTTGGGAAAACAAGTTGCAGTAAATACTGAAAATGTTTTAGCTCCTGAATTTTACAAAACAAATACTTACACAGCAAAATTAAACGTCAAAAATCCGCTTTTGTGGGATATTGATAATCCAAATTTGTATCAATTGGTCACAGAAATTAAAAGTGAAGGAAAAGTAATTGATCACTACAAAACTTCTTTCGGAATCAGAACCATAAAATTCGATCCAGAAAATGGTTTTTTCCTTAACGGAAAACAGATCAAACTTAAAGGAACAAACAATCATCAAGATCATGCGGGAATTGGAACAGCCCTTCCAGATGAAATTCAGTACTACAGAATCGCAAAACTGAAAGAAATGGGCTCGAATGCGTATCGTTGTTCGCACCATCCGCCAACGCCAGAATTATTGGACGCTTGCGACAAATTGGGAATGCTGGTTATTGATGAAACCCGCTTAATGGGAATCAACGAGTATCATTTGAATGATTTGCAACGAATGATGGAACGTGATCGTAATCATCCGAGTATTTTCTGCTGGTCAGTAGGAAATGAAGAATGGCAGATTGAAGGCGGAATTACGGGTGAAAGAATTACCAATATAATGCAGGATTTCAGCAAAAGCATTGATCCGACAAGACCTGTAACGGTAGGAATCAGTAGCGGATTTAAGAGCGGAATATCAAATGTAGTGGAAATCATGGGCTATAATTATCTTGGAAATGGAGATATCGATGCGCATAGAAATCAGTTTAAGCATCAGCCAGGAATGGGTACAGAAGAAGGTTCGACCTTTGCCACGCGAGGCATTTATTTTACCGATGATGCCAAACATTACCAAAGCGCTTATGATAAAAAACCTCGTCCCACTTTTTATAGTATCGAAGAAGGGTGGAAATTTTATGCTGAAAGACCTTATTTAGCTGGAATGTTTATTTGGACAGGTTTTGATTATCGAGGCGAACCAACGCCTTATGGCTGGCCTTCTGTGACTTCTTATTTCGGAATGATGGACGTTTGCGGTTTCCCTAAAGACAATGTGTTCTATTTAAAATCATGGTGGGGAAAAGAACCTGTTCTACATCTATTACCGCATTGGAATTGGACTGGAATGGAAGGTGTAGCAATTGATGTCTGGGCGTATTCGAATTGCGATGAAGTAGAGCTATTCCTGAATAAAAAAAGTTTAGGAAAAAAGAAGATGGAGCAAAACAGCCATTTGGAATGGAAAGCAAATTACGCTGCAGGAACTTTGGAAGCTGTGGGTTATAAAAACGGAAAAAAAGTGCTTTCAGATATTCAAAAAACAACTGGAAAACCAGAAAACATCAAATTGTCATTAGATAAAGAAAATGTTTTAAAGGGAAATGTTTCGGTTGTAACGGTTGAAACTACTGATAAAAATGGCTTGCACGTTCCGACCGCAAACGACGAAATTACGTTATCTATAAAAGGCGGAAAAATTTTAGGAGTGGGCAACGGAGATCCAACTTCATTAGAAAGTGATCAGTTTATTGATGACATTGCATTAGTTGCCATAAATAATTTTAAAGAGCAAAAGGTAGAAAGTGCTTCTTTGCCTCAACAATTGCCTAATTATCCTGAAAATGAATGGAGTGATGCTTTTAAAGATCGTGATTATAAAAAACAAGCGCCATCATATATTTATAAAGGTGAATTTGATTTGAAAAGTAATTCGGCTTCTAATCTCGTTAGCTTATTTTATAAAAAAATAGGAGCAGAGGCAGTGATTTTCGTTAACGGAACTAAAGTGGAACCAAGCAAAGAAGATTCTCAAAAATATATTTTGAATGCATCTATTCTAAAAGAAGGCAAAAACACGATTTACATTGCAGCAACGCCATTGCAAAAAATAAAAGATTGGGATGTAATGAATACAGATCCAGGAATCATTCAGGTTATTACGCCTGCAGAACCTTGGAAAAGAAAGCTTTTTAATGGTTATGCGCAAATTATCATTCAAAAAGATGAAAATGCTAAAGAAGTGGTTTTATATGCTTCCGCAAAAGGATTACGAACTACCAGTTTAAAAAATTAAATTTAACCGCAAAGTTCGCTAAGGTTTACGCAAAGCACGCTAAGTATTTAATCTCGCAATCCCGATAGCTATCGGGAGCAGAGACGCAAAGTTTTTTTAATACCAATAAATGAATTGCGTCCAGCTTTAGCTGGATGTGAAAAAAAGGTACTTTTAAAGGCTTTAGCCAAACGGTTCTAAGTTTGGCTAAAGCCTCTTTTGACTTAGCTTTTTAGACCTCCAGCTAAAGCAGGAGGCAATTCAAAAAGAACTTTGCGTCTCTGCGACTTTGCGAGCATTTTCTTTAATTAAAAAAAACTTAGCGAACTTAGCGTAAACCTTAGCGCTCTTTGCGGTTAACCCCGCAAACCTGAAACTTTAAACCTGAAACAAAAAAATATTGTTTGATTTTCATAACTTTGCAAAATGAATAGTCAGACAGAAACTCAGAATTGCGATTTTACTTCAGATTTAAAAATGAAGGGTTTTAAAGTGTATCCTATAAATGGAGATTTCAGTAAAGTTCCCGTTTACAGCCGAAGAGACTTCTATAAAATCTGCATCAATACCAGCAAAAGCATCATTCAATACGCCGACCGTGGAATAGAAACTGACGGAACGATTTTGTTTTTCGGTAATCCGATTATTCCATATTCTTGGGAAACGGTTTCTGAGAAATTTGAAGGTTATGCTTGCGTTTTTACTGAGGAATTTTTTAAAACAAAAGACCGTTCAGAAACCCTTCAGGAATCGCCTTTGTTTAAAATAGGAGGAACGCCAATTTTTACTTTAACTCCTGAACAAAAGGTGTTTATCGATTCGTTATTCCAAAAAATGATTCAAGAATACGAAACCGATTATGCATTCAAAGATGATTTGATGCGTAGTTACGTCAATTTGATTATTCATGAATCTATGAAAATGCAGCCTTCTGAGAACTTCTTTAAACATAAAAATGCTTCTTCAAGAATTACATCTTTGTTTTTAGAATTATTAGAAAGACAATTTCCAATAGAGACAAAAGATCAGCCTTTAGCTTTAAAAACTCCCCAAGATTATGCGCAAAGCCTTTCTGTACATGTGAATCACTTAAATCGTTCTGTAAAAGAAGTTACAGGAAAACCGACAACGGCACACATTACAGAAAGAGTAATCAACGAAGCAAAAGCTTTATTGCAGCATACAGATTGGAGCATTTCTGATATTGGTTATTCGCTTGGATTTGAATATCCGAGTTACTTCAATAATTATTTTAAAAGACTTACAGGAACGGTTCCAAAATCGCTTCGAATGTAAATTGTTTCAATTTCTTAATTTTTTGTTTGAATATTGTTATTTCTGCATTGCAGTATTGCACTACATTTGCCCTGAAATAAACAACGAACCTTTGCATCAGTTTTTTTAATGACTAAATAATACTTCACAAAAGCATGTTCCGCTTTGCATTTAGTTTTAAATTTTGATAATAGAAAAAAATAAAAATCTTTAAAGTATTAATTAAAAGCAAAATCTCCTTCTAAAAAAGAGATTCGTTGTACTGATTATTTCATTCAAATAAGCTTATAAGAATTTTAAAAATTAATTATTAACCTAAAACAACGAAATTATGTCGACACATTTCACTGCTGTAATCGAAGAAGGTAAAATTCCAAACACTTATATGACAGGCGAAGTGTCATATAAAAAGCAGACAAGCGAAATTCACCCTGAAAATACTGTAATAAAAGATATTTCTTTTGAACCCGGAGCGAGAAGCAATTGGCACAGTAATGCGAGTCTGCAATTAATCATTGTAACAGATGGAGTTGGCTATTACCAAGAAAGAGGCGGACAAATTAATCTTATCGAAAAAGGAAAAGTAATTACGGTTTTGCCTGGAGTAGAACATTGGTACGGAGCAACACCAAACACCAAATATTCTCATATCACCATTGTGACAGAAGTAGACAAAGGCTCGGGAGTATGGCTGGATAGTGTTACTGATGAAGAGTATTATTCTTTCTAAGTTTCTAAGACACTAAGTTGCTATCCCGATAGCTATCGGGACTAAGTTTTTTTACGCAGATCTTACTGATTTATAACATATTATATTTTTTGATTAGATAAAAATAATCGAAATTTATATAACTGTTTGCAAATCAGTATAAGTCAGCCGGATTTCTATTGCAATTTTAGAATGGTTTTAAACCTGTCCCGATAGCTATCGGGATGAAACAAAAACAAAACAACAAATAAATTATGGAAACAAAAAACATTAAAGCTTTTGGTACAGAAGCTGCCGAAGCACCATTAAAAACCTTAGATATTAAAAGAAGAGCTGTACAGGCGCATGACGTAGAAATCGAAATTTTGTATTGCGGAATCTGCCACTCAGATTTACATACGGCTAGAAATGAATGGCATGGCACCATTTATCCGATTGTTCCGGGACATGAGATTGTGGGACGCGTGACTAAAGTTGGAGATCATGTAAAAGGCTTCAAAGTTGGTGATTTGGCAGGTGTGGGCTGTTTAGTTGATTCTTGCAGAGAATGTGAACATTGCAAAAATGATTTAGAGCAATTCTGTGATGAGGGAAGTACTCAGACCTTTAATTCTCCAGACAGACACTTAGGAGGTCAAACTTATGGAGGTTATTCTCAAAGCATTACAGTAGACGAAAGCTTCGTTTTGCATATTTCAGATAAGTTAGATTTAGCTGCTGTTGCTCCGTTATTATGCGCTGGAATTACAACTTATTCGCCATTAAAGCATTGGAAAGTTGGTCCTGGTCAAAAAGTTGGAATTGTAGGTATCGGTGGTTTGGGCCACATGGGAATCAAAATAGCTAAAGCTATGGGCGCTCATGTAGTGGTTTTTACAACATCTTTATCTAAAACAGACGATGCAAAACGTCTTGGAGCAGATGAGGTGGTATTGTCTACAGACGAAGCGCAAATGGCAGCGTATGCAAGAAGTTTGAACTTTATTTTAGATTGCGTTTCTGCCGAACACAATATTGACGCATATTTAAATTTATTAAAAGTAGATGGAACATTAACTCTGGTTGGAGCACCAATGGATCCGCTTCCTGTAACTTCTTTCAGCTTGATTTTAGGTAGAAGAAGCTTCTCAGGATCTCTTATTGGAGGAATTGCCGAAACTCAAGAAATGCTTGATTTTTGTGCCGAACATAATATCACATCAGATGTAGAAGTAATCGGAGTTAACGATGTAAATGATGCCTACGAAAGATTATTAAAAGGAGACGTTAAATATCGTTTTGTGATTGATATGGCTTCGCTTAAATAAGATGCTAAGTTGGTAAGATTCTAAGAGACTAAGTTTTTCTTTTGTGCTTAGAATCTTAGCGAATTTAGAAATTAATAAAGCAGAACGATGATCTTAGCATCTCAAAAAAACAACCCCCTCAAGCAATTCAACTCTTGAAGGGGTTTTTAGCAAAGATTTGAGGTTCTTAGACTCAATAGCTTAGAATCTCAGAACCTTAGAATCTTAGCGTCTTAATTCATTTTACTTTTTGTCTAGGTTTTGTTTCAGCATTTTGGCATGTTCCAAATGCGCTGTTAAACCTGCAATATTGTTAGAAGCCCAAGTTCTTATTTCTTGATCGTTAGCATCTTTTGCGGCTTTTTCTAATTTCTTGATCGCTTTTTCGTGACCATCAATCATCATATCAGCGAATTTTTTATCAAAATCAACACCCGATTTTTCGTTTAATTTATTGTATTCTTCTTGACCTTCTTCAGTTAGAGAAGTTGGAAGCGTAAAGTTTTTTGCTTTTGCTAAAGCACTCACTTCAGAAGCCGATTTAGTGTGCTCATCAACAAGCATTTTACCAAATTTTTTCACTTCAGCGTTAGTACTTTTTGTTTGAGCCAGTTTACCAATTTCGATTTCAGCTAAATTAATTTCAGCTTGATCTACTAAAAATTCAGAGTCATCTTCTTTGCTGTCAATAGAATCAAATTTTGTTTCGTTCGCATCTTCTGCAACCTCTTTTGGATCTTCTTGTTTGGTTTCGTTTTTACAAGATTGAAGGAATATAATAATAAGTCCTGCTCCTAAAATGGCTTTTCCGGCTAATAATAACTTTTTCATGATTTTAATAGTTTAATGTTATAATGTAAAATTATAGACAAGTTAAAGGAATGTCTTACAGGATTTTTATAGATTGTTATAGGATTAAAATGTAAATTTTTTAAATTAGCCCTAAAATCAATTTGAGTAGAAAAAGACTTTGTTTTAGATATTAAATTTTCTTTATGTAAAGAATTTGGTATTGTCGTAAGAAATTAAGAGATAAAGAAAATTGGTTAAATTTGAGTGGGCTGATTCGTTGGGATACACCAAAAGAAAATTATATTGAGACTACCGAGATTATAAAAATATTAAATGTGATTAATTATTTTAATTTTTAAATGAAGATTGTTAAGATATTTTCGATATTGGTTCTATTAGGAATGTTTTTTCTATATATAATTTATTTTTCTCCTTTTGTGTTGCCTTGGCAAAAAGAAGAAGCAATTAAATGTGCTTTAAGTTGGGGACAACTTGAAAAACTTCCTGACAATGCAGAAATTATAGATATGGAAAAAAGAGGTTCTATTTTTACACGACAATTTATAATTGAATTTGAAAGTTCTCAACCTGAAATAAAGAAGTGGATGCAACAAAGTAAGGGGTTTCAAAATAATATTCCAAAAATTAGAAACAATACCAAAATATATGAAATTCATCCAAAAGACCAAGAAGCTTATGGAGGAAAAGTTGAAATAACGGGAAATAAAGTTATTATCAATATGAGTTGGAGCTAAAAATAGATTGAATGATGAAACATTTTTTTTTAATTCTAATTTCCTAATTCCTTGTAAACGCATTTAAAACAATTGATTTTGGTGATTTTGAAATTACAGTCTCTTTATATTGATTAATCCCAACTCCAAAAGAGTTGGGATTTTTTACATCTAACATTTTACATTTCTCAAAAAAAAGAAAAATTTACATTTCCACTTTCACAATTCCCATCCTACAAAAATGAAATTTGCGACAAAAATTCTATAACAAAAATTCCTGTGTTAATGATGAATTTTGATATAACAGATTTCGACATATGAAATGTCAAATGTTAACCATAAAAATTAAAGTCATGCCAGATCCAAGAATTAAGAATGAAGAGCAGTATGAAGCATTGGTGAAAAAGGGATACAGCAAAGAAAAATCGGCTCGTATCGCTAATACGCCAAACGCAGGAAAGAAAGGCGGAAAAGCAAAGCCTTATGATGAATGGACAAAAGAAGAACTTTTGAAACAAGCCAGTAAAGTAGGCATAAAGGGAAGGTCTTATATGAACAAAAAAGATTTAATCGAGTCTTTAAGAAATAATTAAAATTAATTCAAAACTATTTTTGCGATAAATTTTTAAATACCATGAATGCGGCGAAAAAAGAAAATTTAATGAATCAGCTAATTAAAGCGCCACATCTAGTAATTGAAAAACTAGACTTAGAATATATTAATGATCATCAATTAACAATTGTTCGCTGCCGCGAAGGAGAAAATTTCGTTTATAAAAAGAACGGAAAAAATGTAAAAAGTAAAAACGAAATTAAACGCATTAATAGTTTGGTGCTTCCGCCGGCATGGGAAAATGTCCGAATAACAGATATTACAAACGGACATTTGCAAGCTGTAGGAACAGATCTTAAAAATAGGAAACAATACCGTTATCATCCGAGATGGAATTTGATTCGAAATCAGACTAAGTTTTATAAAATCGCCGAATTCGGAGCTAAACTTCCAGCAATAAGAAAACAAGTCGATCTTGATTTGGAACAAAAAGAATGGTCTAAGGAAAAAGTAATTGCTTTGGTAATTCGGCTTATGGAGGAAACTCATATTCGAATCGGAAATGAGAAATATGCCAAAGACAACAAATCTTACGGACTTTCGACTTTAAGAAAACGCCACATCAATATCAATAAAAATTCCCTCCGATTTGAATTTGTTGGAAAAAAAGGAAAACAGCATACTATTACCACTCGCAATAAACAATTGGTAAAATTGGTAAGTCGTTGCGAAGAAATTCCAGGCTATGAGGTTTTTAAATATTATGATAAAAATGGCGAACGAAAAGTTCTGGACAGTCATGCCGTTAATGAATATCTGCACAATATTTCGGGCGAATATTTTAGTGCAAAGGACTTTAGAACTTGGGCAGCGTCTATTATTTTCTTTGAAAGTTTAATGGAAATAGGTGTGGCTTCAGATGAAAAAGAAATCAAACAGAATATTATAACCGCTTTTGATCTTACAGCTGAAGCACTTGGAAACACTCGAAAAGTCTGCAAAGATTATTACGTTCATCCGCTTTTGATTTCAACTTACGAAGATGGTTCCATTCAGAAATATTTTGATTTGGCAAAAAAAAGCCGAAGCACAAGAAAATATTTTACAAAATCAGAAATAGCATTTTCTGAATTGATTCAGAATTACGAAATCAATTTAGAAACGCCTTGTTCATAAAAGAGTTACTGCATCTCTCCAAAAGCTTAAAAGTTTGCAATACAAACAAAATCATTATTAACTAAAAAACTATTATTATGTTACGTTGGACAGTCACTTTTATTATTCTAGCCATAGTGGCAGGAATATTTGGTTTCGGTGGAATTGCCGCTGGAGCCGCTAGTATCGCTAAAATTTTATTCTTTATATTTTTAGTTCTATTCGTTATTTCATTAATTAGCGGAAGATCTACAAGGGTATAAAAATCAGTAAATAAAAACAAATTTAAAACGGCACATTGACTTTTATAATGTGTCGTTTTGTGGTTTCTGTAATAATTATAAAACCACGAAAGACGGTAATCCAGTACTGAAAATTATTGGAGATTAAGTAGTTAAATTTTAGACTCAAAAAAAACCGTCCCGTTATATAACGGGACGGTTTTTATTTTCATACGAATAAACGATTAAAATCTGCGCGGATCATTTTCGGGATAACTTTCTTCATCATCATCTTCCTGAACATCATCTTCTACATAATCATTATCATCGTCGTCAATATCTTCTTCGATATAATCGTCATCATCTTCGTCATCATTTTCATCTTCGTCCTCATCGTCAATGTCTTCTAGCACATCTTCGGTTTCGTTAAAGTCATACTCATCTTCTTTTAGATCTGACGGATTGTCGAATTCGTCATTTTCTTCGGCAAAATTATCGTCTTCCAATTCGACTTCATAGATTTCATCATTATTGTCCTCTAGATCTCTGTCGTTATGGAAATCGTCATTAAGGTCGTCCAAATCATCATCGTTTAGATAATCTTCCTGATCTGGATTTGGCTTGTTCGGATTATATCCGTTTCTAACAGTATAGCCACGCTCTGCAATTTCTCGATTATCATTATCCGTTTGTCGTCTATCGTCTTTTAAGTCTTCACCTAAATTTCGATCATCAGAAAAATGATTTTTTAAATCTGTATTATAACCGTTTTTTTTATCGATAGTATTCATGATGTTTGTTTTTTATGATTAATATTTACAAATCTAACACGAAGATGAAGGAATTTCTTATAAGATTTTTTAGTGTAATTCTATAATTAACAGATGTTTAGAATAGAATTTTAATTTAAAATCTTGTAACCTCTCTCGCTATTCACGAAGTAATTTTATCATGTTATTAATCATAAAAATTATTACCATGAAAACTACAAATAGTAAAAATGCAAGTACAGCAAAAGAAAGTACAAAAGACACAACGCCAAGAGGAGTTACAAAGCCAAAATCGAGTGCAGCCTCAGGATTGACTGAATTATTTGAAGAAGCACTAAAAGATATCTATTGGGCGGAAAAAGCGCTGACAAAAGCTTTGCCTGTAATGGTTAAAAATGCTTCTTCTGTTGAATTGAAAGATGCAATTGACAATCATTTAACTGAAACGGAGGAGCAAATTGCCCGTTTAGAAGAAGTATTTAAAATCGTCGGTAAAAAACCAACGGCAAAAAAATGCGATGCCATGGAAGGTTTGATCGAAGAAGCTAAAGGAATGCTGGAAGAAACAGAATTTGGAGTAGTGCGTGATGCAGGAATTATTGCTGCGAGCCAGAAAATTGAGCATTACGAAATTGCTACTTACGGTACTTTAAGACAATTTGCCGAAACTCTAGGTATTCCTGAAGCAGCTACTTTATTAGAGCAAACACTCGATGAAGAAAAAGGTGCTGATAAAACCCTGACAGAAGTTGCTGTAAATGCAGTAAATCTTGAAGCTGCAGAAATTGAATAAGCATAAAAAATAAAATAAAAGTGCAGTTTTAGAGCTGCACTTTTTTTAGTTAAATAAAAAATTGAGTATATGCCCGAAGGTCCGTCAATAGTAATTTTAAAAGAAGAAGTGCAGCAATTTACGGGACAGAAAATAATTTCTGTATCTGGGAATACGCATATTGATATTTCTAGGCTACAGGATAAAACCATTCTAGCTTTTAAAACTTGGGGAAAACATTTCTTAATCTGTTTTGATTCATTTACAGTAAAAATTCACATGCTCATGTTTGGGACATACCGAATAAATGAGCGTAAAGTTTCAAAACCCAGATTGAGTTTAGTCTTTGAAAACGGAGAGCTTAATTTTTATACTTGTTCTGTAAAAATTTTAGAGGGAGACATTAATTCTCATTACGATTGGAGTGTTGATGTTATGAATGAAAATTGGAATCCTAAAAAAGCCCAAGAGAGTATCGAAAAAATGCCTCAAAAAATGATCTGCGATATCATCTTAGATCAGGATATTTTTTCTGGAGTAGGCAACATTATAAAAAATGAAGTTTTGTACCGCTGTTATGTGCATCCAGAATCGATTGTAGAGAAAATTCCGCCTCATATAAAAAGCCAGCTTATTGCTGAATGCTCCACATATAGTTTTGAATTTCTATACTGGAAAAAGAAGTTTGAACTTAAAAAACATTGGGAAGCCTATACAAAAAATATATGTTTACGATGCAATCTTCCTTTCCAGAAAAAGCAGACTGGAGAACGAAAACGCAGAAGCTTTTTCTGCACTAACTGCCAACAATTATATATATGAAAAATCACGTAAAAATAGGCTGTTCCAGTTTTTACAACAGTTTTTGGAAGAACGTTTTTTACCCTCAAAATCTTCCTTCCAAAAAATGGTTTGAGTTCTATTGCCAGCATTTTGACACTTATGAGTTTAATGGCAGTTTTTATAAATTTCCTACCGTTCGTATTTTCCAAAATTGGTACAATAAAACGCCAGAGTCTTTTTTGTTTTCGGTAAAAGTGCCAAAAGAAATCACACATATCAAAAAGCTTATAGACTGTGAAAGCCGTTTGAATGACTTTTATAACATTTGTAAGGAAGGCATGAAAGACAAACTCGCTGCTGTTCTCTTTCAATTTCCGCCAAGTTATGCTTTTAGCAGAGAAAAATTACATGCCATAATCGGAATTCTTAACTACAATTTCAAAAATGTAGTCGAATTTCGCCACGAAAGCTGGTGGAACGATGAAGTTTGGAATGCATTTAAGGAAAACAATATCACGTTTTGCAGTGTGAGTTATCCCAATCTTCCTCAAACTATCTTCAAAGATTTTCCAATACTTTATATGCGTTTTCATGGAATCCCAAGATTATTTCACTCAAGTTATTCTACGGAAGAATTACGGGAGATATATCGCCAGATTCGTTCCAAGAAAGGATTTATTTATTTTAATAATACAGCAAGCGAAGCAGGTATTTTGAATGCTTTAGAATTGAAAAGGATGACTGTTTGATTTTAATTTAGTAATGATGTTTAACCGCAAAGAGCGCAAAGGTTTACGTAAGGCACGCAAAAGAAAATAATCTTAGCGAACATAGCGTAAACCTTTGCGCTCTTTGCGGTTCAAAAAAACCTTTTCGGTTCAAAAAAACCTTTTCGGTTCAAAAAAACCTTTTCGGTTCAAAAAAAACTACAATTTTAAGCTTCCCTCGATTCCGTCATCCATAGTTTTTCCTGTAATAAAAGCAGCTGTCATTTTTGCAATCGCAACCATTTTTCCGTTTTTATTATTCCAGTAGTAACCATCTTCCGGAACTACTTTAATTACGCTTAAATTTGGGTCATCGACACCGCCTGGCATCCATATTTTTACTGCTGGATTCCATAATTTTTCAATTGTTTCTCGATCGTATGAAATACTTGCCGTTCCATGAAGAGTTAAGAATTTATCATGCGGTTCGGCAAAAAAGATTTCAACCATTGGATTCAGTGTGATTTCTGCATTCTGTCCGCTGTTTCTGTCAGATAAGAACCATAGGTTTCCCAAATCATCAATTTTCTGCACAGACATAGGTCGAGATTGTATCCTGTATTCGTTATATGTACAAAACATACACGTTTTAATATGCGCAGCCAGATCTTTTATTTTGTCTACTGCAAATTCATCTGTAAGGTCTTTATGATCGCCCATAACGTTATATTTTTAAGTTGTTTTTTATATTTTAATTATTTGACAAACAGAAGGTATTGTCTGAAAAATATTAAAGTAAAGTTGGAGATTTTTACACTTTTTCAGCTTATATAATTAAACTTATAAATTATGATATTTCAATTTACTTTGTAAGAAATTAAATCTAAATCCTATTTATTAGATAAAATTGCACTATATTTGGGCATATTAAAATTCTAAGCCAAAAATACGATGACAGATTTCACCATATTCTATACTGATGACGACGAAGATGATTTATGTATTTTTGCAGATGCCGTAGAATCTATTCCCCATAATATTAAGCTGCAAACATATTCTGGAAGTCAAAATTTTTTGAATGCCATTTCGGAATCATCTGTTGTTCCATCCGTGATTTTCTTGGATTTAAATATGCCTGGAAAAAATGGATTTGACGTTTTGGAAGAACTTAGAAGTTCTGATGACAAAAAAGACATTCCAGTAGTCATTTATTCCACTTCGAGTGAGCCAGGTAATATTGAAAAATGTCTTAAACTTGGAGCCAATTGCTTTATTACCAAACCCGTTTTAATGAGTGATATTATAAAAGCAATAGAACACGCAATACAAATTGATTGGAAAAAGTTTATCCCGACCCAATCCAATTTTGTATTTAAATACTGATTTCAGATAAATCTGGAATATAAATATTAAAGACAGAACCTTTTCCTTTTTCACTATCAACGGTGATAAAGCCTTTATGGTTTTCTACAATTTTTTTCACAATTGCAAGGCCAATACCTGTTCCTCGATATTCGCTCTCGGTGTTTAAACGCTGGAAAACTTCAAAGATTTTTTCTTTATAAACGAGCTCAAAACCAATTCCGTTATCCGAAACTTGGAGATGGTGGTATTTTTTGTCTTTAAATTCAGCATTTGGAAGCGATTTTCCATCAACTTTTTTAACTGATATTTTTACTTTTGGAGGAACGCCAGGACGTGAAAATTTTAGGGCATTTTCCACCAGATTGTGAAGTAGCTGTCTAAATTGGAACTGTATCAGTGTTGCTTCTCCCAAATCGTGATATTCTACAATGGCATTTTTTTCTTCAATGCGATCTGAAAAATCACTGATTACTTCTTCAGCGATTTCGTCTATTTTAATTTTTGTAAATATGCGATCGGCAGAATTGGCGCGGGAATAGGTTAATAAATCCTGTATTAAATTTTGCATTTTTTTAGCCGAAAACTCAATCCTGTTTAAATAGGTTTTGGCATTCGCCGAAATATTCTGCTCATCCAAATCGGCCAATCGGCTAGCAAAAGTCTGGATTTTACGCAAAGGCTCCTGAAGATCATGACTCGATATATAAGCAAATGACTGCAGTTCTATATTCATATTAACCAGATCTCTGTTTTTGAGTTCCAGTTGCGTTGTGCGTTCAATAATCTGTTCTTCCAACTGATTGGTAAAGTTTTTTTGTTCTTCTATATCGGTACTGCTTCCCACCCACATGGTTACTTTTCCAGATTCGTCCAATTGGGCAACGGCACGGCTGAGCTGCCATCTGTATTCGCCATCATAACGTTTAAATCGGTGGATAAAAAGAAAATCATGTCCCGTTTTTACTGATTCCATCCAGAGTTTTACATTTTCTTCTCGATCGTCTGGGTGCACGATCTGAAGCCAGCCATTCTTTTCAATCTCTTCTTTAGAAAGTCCAGAATAGTTGTAGACGGTTTCATTAAAATAATTTAGATTCCCCAAAGTATCGCTTGTCCAGATAAGTTGGGGCATAGAATCGGCGAGGAGTCGAAACTTTTGCTCGCTTTTTACTAGAACATGCTGCATATTTTTTTCTACAGTTACATCCATTACAGTTCCAATCATTTTTGAAGGAATATTATTTTCATCAAAAAAGATTTTGCCATGCATTTTAATCCATCCAATTGAATTGTCTACTTTTAAAATGCGAGCTTCATATTTGTAAATGCCTTCCTTTAACGCTTTTTCAAAAGCCTCTTTAACAATATGTTCGTCTTTAGGAAGAATACGGCTTCGAACGTCTTCATGTATTATTTTAGTGCCTTTTTCAAATCCAAAGATATCTAGAATGTTATCGCTATAAAGTAACTTTTTGGTTTTAAGATTTAAATCCCAAGTAGCAATTTTTCCAATTTCAGTTGCTAAACGTGCTCTTTCTTCTGTAGTCTCCACTTTTTTTCGAGCTTTGACTTTAGAAGTTACGTCATAAACGGTGCACATAATTCCAGAAGCTTTTCCATTTTTTTCATATAACGTCGTAAATTCATAATCGAGGTAGAATTTTTTAAGCTTTCCTTTAATATTAATATGGGTAACAGCTTCGTTTTCGCTGATTTTTTTTCCAGTTGTGAGCACTTCGTGCAATATTTCAGGATATTTCTGATTGTATAATTCTGGAAAAACCTCCAATAAGGGACGACCAATAAAGTCTTTTTCTTCTTTCTGCCAAATATCCTTCATCATGGCTTTATTGGCCATTTCGATTACATAATCTTTTCCTCTAAAAATTGCCATTGCAATAGGAGATTCCATAACAATATTGCGAAACGCAACTTCATTTTCTGTGAGCAGATGTCTTCCTTTTACATCTTCTGTTACTTCATAAGCCACTACTATGATTCCTGTTATAATATTGTTTTCTTCTTTTAAAGGATAAAAAACGACATTGAAATAGGCTAATTCCTGTTTGTTATATCTATTTAAAGTTACAGCAAATTCATCTTGAGAATAAGGAATTCCAGTTTCAAAGACGTTTTTTAGCAAGGGATAAACAGCTTCTTTAGTTTCAGGAAACGAATCAAAAATGGGTTGGTTTAAAATATCACTTTCTTCTTTGCCTGCAATATGAAGATACGTTGCATTAGCCATTTCAGCAATGAATTCTGGTCCTTTTAAAATACAGATGCCAAGCGGAATTTGTTTTACAGTGTTTCTAAAACGTCTTTCACTTTCTTCCAGATTTTTGCGTGTAAGCACTTGTTCTGTGGTTTCATTGCAGATTACCAAAACACCGTTTGTTTTTCCATTTTCATCATTCACAGGACTGTAGCTAAAAGTCCAGTATACATCTTCCATTTTACCATTTCTGTAAATCGGCAACAATTGGTCTTCATGCCATGTCGCTTCGCCTTTATCAAAAACTTGATCGATTAAAGGTTTTATGAAATCCCAGATTTCTGGCCAGTAATCGGCACCTTTTTCGCCAAGAATAGCGGGATGTTTGCCACCATTTCCTAAACTAGGACGATAGGCGTCATTATAAAAGCATATATGATCTGGCCCCCAAAACAAAAACATGGGGAACTTGGAGTTTAACAGAATTCCTAAAGTTGTACGCAGACTTTGTGGCCATAATTCTACTGGTCCAACAGCCGTTTTGCTCCAATCTTTAGCACGGGTTAGTTGTCCCATTTCTCCTCCATTTGCCAGAAAAGAATAATTTTTACTCATTTAAGGGTTGTATTTATTGGTCTCAAAATCAGCTAATTTTTCAATGTTTTCTAGTGTTTCAAATTAGCCTTAGCTAAAATTAAGAAAAAATAAATATTCATTTAAAAGCGATTTTTGAATGAGGCAACATTAAAATCAATTGAGTTAATTTTATCTTGTTTCTATACGGAAATTTGATAAACAGATAAAGTTAAAAGATATGAAACGAGAAGATTCAAAACATGAAACCGACAATATAAAGAGATATCAGGATGAAGGTTATACTGCTAGTTATCTATTCGAAAATGATCGTTTAATAGATGCAGAAACAAAAGAAGCCTACAAACCTGAAGATATATTTATTGTAGCTCATCATCGATATGAAGGAATGAGCGATCCAGATGATATGTCGATTTTGTATATTATAGAAACAAAAGATAAAAGAAAAGGAACACATTTATTAGGATATGGTCCGATGGCCGATTTAGAAGAAGCCGAATTTTTTAAAGATATTCCGAAAGCCAATTATTCTAAAAATGCTGATATAAACGAATTGACTTAAAAGAATAAAAATAGATTGGTATTTTTATTTTGCTGATGAGCAGTTGTTTCAAATTTATTTGAGGCAGCTGCTTTTTTTTTAGGTTCAAGTTCCTAAGGTTCTAAGATGCTAAGATTTTTCCAGCTTTTTTTGAAAGCTTTTAAGTAACTAAGACTTTGATGGGTAAAATTTTCTATGCTATGAACCTAGAAACTCAGCATCTTAGAACCTTAGAATCTTAGAAATAAAAATTATGAAATTTCTCCGCAAAATTCTATAAAGATTTAGCTTCCAATATAAACGAAATTTGGATTATAGAAATGAAGTAAAAACCAAAGTTAGTTTTTGTACGTAAATAACTACTAACTGATTCATTAAAAACCAAAATTCTAATACATGAAAAAACTTTACATAAATACTGGAAGCTTTGACGCTGTTTTTAATAATTTGAAAGAAAGCTTTGGCGGAGACTTATCTATTACAGCCAATGAATATAGACTGGCGGTAAAATCAAAATGGGCAACTGGGAATATTTCTGGAGTGCGTTTTGAGAAAGAAATGTCGTACCTCAATTTTGATTTGACTTTCAATCAAGATGTTAATTTAAGTATTGAATCCAATCCTTATTTGCCTGTATTTTTTGTGTATTGCGTTAAAGGAAGCGTATTGCACCGTTTTGGAGCAAATGGAGCTGTTAAACGTTTAAAAGAGCAGCAATCGGGTATTATGAGCAATTCGTCTTCAATAAATAGCGTATTGTGCTTTGAAAGCCATAAAAAGATCCAGTTTTCATTAATTGGAATACCAACAAATGTAAATGATGCAGCAAATGCTGATTTTGCTTTTCAGATTAAAAAAAGATTTACGCATGAATCTGGAAATTATATTTATATCGGAGCTGAGGGCTCAAAAATAGGAGAGAAGTTTCAAGAACTTAAAACGATTCCGAAACAAGGAACGGTTCGTTATTTGCTAATGAAAAACATTTTGCGCGAAATTGTACAGTTAGAGATAGCTCAGCATAGTTATAATTATCTGACTCCGTTTGTACCTGTTTTAAATTTTGCGTCTAAACAGCTGACAGAAATCAAAAAGCTATCAGAAATCAATTTCGGACATTTTGTAGCGCCAGTGCTATCTTTAAAAAGAAATTTACAATCAAAAATTCTAAAGGAAAAATATTTAGAATTAGAACCTTACAACCAAAAATTAGCTAGCTAGTAAGCATTATTATATCCTTCACTTTTCAATAAAAAACAGCTTCGATCGAGCTGTTTTTTTCTTTTTATAGGCTACTGCTCTTTTTCAAAATAAATAATAAAATAAACCATAGTAAGATTTAAAATCAGCGAAATGCTGTTGGTGATAATAATCGGCAAATCGTTTTTCAGAATGCCGTAAATAACCCACACCGCGATTCCGAAAGTAAGCGTGCCAAACATTTTAAGCGAAATCTGCTTCACTTTTTTGGTTTTCCAAACCTTCAAAATTTGCGGAATTGTCGATATTGTAACGCACGCTCCAGCAAAAAGTCCTATGATGTCTATATAATTCATTTCTATAAGATTTGTTTTTAAGTTGGTTAGAAAATAATCTCGCAAAGACGCAGAGTCGTGAAGTCTTTCATTAAGTTATAGAAACAAAACTTTGCGACTCTGCGTCTTTCCGAGAGCAAAGCATAAAATCTTGGCTTTGATAGTGGTTAAAAAAGAAAAAGTTTAGAATCTTTTTTAACCTACCAATTCACCTCCATTTACATGAATAAATTGCCCTGTAATATAACTACTGTCTTCAGAAGCTAGAAAAACATAAGCAGGTGCCACCTCAGAAGGTTGTCCGGCTCTTTCCATCGGATTGTCTTTTCCAAATTCAGATAATTTATCGAAGCTGGCTACAATCAAAGGTGTCCAAATTGGTCCTGGCGCTACACCATTGACACGTATTTTCCTTTTTGCCAACATGCTCGAAAGCGAACGCGTAAAACTTACAATGGCGCCTTTTGTACTAGCATAATCCGCTAAATGTTCGCTTCCGCGAAAAGCTGTTACAGAAGTCGTATTAATAATGGTATCGCCTTCTTTTAAAAAAGGAAGCGCGGCCTTGGTAATATAGAAAAACGGATAAATATTCGTTTCAAAAGTTTTATGGAGCTGTACATTTGTTATCTTTTCCAATTCATTTTGAGGAAAATGTACCGCCGCATTATTTACCAAAATATTGATATTTTTAAAAGTCGTATGACATTTTTTGATGGCGGCACGACAAAATTTTTCATCCTTCAAATCACCACTTATTAAGAGACATTGCTGGCCTTCCTTTTCAATTAGATCTTTCGTTTCTTTAGCATCTTTGTCTTCTTTTAAATAAACAATGGCAATATTGGCGCCTTCTCTTGCAAAGTGTACCGCAACACTTCGACCAATTCCGCTGTCGCCTCCCGTAATAAAAGCGGTTTTTCCTAAGAGTTTGCCGCTTCCAGTATAATTTTCTCGTATAATTTCTGGTTCGGGGGTCATCATATATTCGTTACCAGGAAGATTTTGTTTCTGTTCGGGGAATGTTTGTTTCTTTTTCATGATTTCTGCGTATTTAAACATTATATGCTATTTAAAATTAGCTTTAAGCAAAAATTTTGTTTGTCTTAAAAGAAATTTTATTTACCTCAATAAAAAACAAATTGTAAATCACGTATGAAAATACTTCTGTTTTTAAAAAAGGTTCATTTATTAAGAATTTCTAACAGGCTAGGAATCATATATAACGTTCAGAATAGTGTTAAAAGATGGGAATTTTGTAAAGATTTTTGATTTAAATAAAAAAGGTCCCCATTATTTTTTTTATACATTTGAGATTTCCACATCATTTTTTAACAGACAATTTTGCAATTTGTTTAAGAAATAAGAAAATTTTTATATTTTATTTTAAAATTAAGTGTTTTGATTTACAACCGATTTAGTTTTCCGACATGGTATTAATTGTAGACGATATAAGAGCGAATATTATCGCTCTAAAAAAGACATTAGAGCTGCATAATATCGATGTTGATAGTGCTGAATCTGGAGAAGAGGCACTAAAAAAAATCCTTAAAACAGATTACTGTCTGATTATTATGGATGTTCAAATGCCTGGACTTGATGGCTTTGAAGTGGTAAAAATCCTTTCTGGAAATCAGCGTACCAAAGATATTCCCGTAATTTTTCTTTCGGCTCTTAATACCGAGAAAAAATATATTTTTAAAGGTTACGAAACAGGCGCTGTTGAGTATATTACAAAACCTGTAGACTCTGATTTGCTGATACTTAAAGTAAAAACTTTCCTTAAGATTTACGAGCAGCAGAACGAGCTTAAAGCTATGAAAGACCTGCTTTCTAAAGAAATCAAAATTAGAAAAGAAGCGCAGGACAATCTTGAAATTAAAATTGCAGAAAGGACAAAAGAACTGGTTCAGAAAAATGAAGAACTGGAACTTCGAAATCATGAATTACAGCAGTTTTCTTGGGTGGTGTCGCACGATTTGAATGAACCTATCCGTAAAATTCAAATTTTCATCAAAATAATAAAAGACCTTTACTTAAAAGCAGATGATAAAGCGGTAGATTATGTTGATCGAACTATAAAATCTGCAGAAAGAATGCAGACTTTAATTACCGATCTTTTGGCTTATTCGAGACTTTCGGCACAGGTTAAGCCTGAAAAAACAGATTTAAATGTTGTTTTGCAGGAAGTATTGGGGGATTTTGATTATTTGATCGAACGGAAAAATGCCATTATAAAAACCAATGAACTTCCAACGGTTGACAGCATTCCGAGTCAGATGCGCCAAGTGTTTCAAAATCTGATTGGAAATGCTTTGAAGTTTTCTGGAAATGAAGAAAAGCCGGTAATCGAAATCACTTCAGAAACCATTTTGGAGAAATCAATAGAAAGTCCGACTTCTCCAGAAGGTAAATTTTGCAGAATAATAGTAAGAGACAACGGAATCGGTTTTGATGAAATGTATCTGGATCGAATTTTCATTATCTTTCAAAGCCTAAACGACCGCCAAACCTATGAAGGAACTGGAATCGGATTGGCAATCGCGAAGAAAATCATAGAAAAACACAACGGATTAATCACTGCAAAAAGTAAACCGGGAGAAGGAGCAAGTTTTATCATTGTTCTTCCTTTAAAATACGAATAAAAATAACTTAGAATATATGAATGGTAATTTTAAAAGAAATTTATTAATTAGTTCACTAGTATCACTGCTTGTACTTACTGTGAGTTCGGTTGCTTCTTTTATAAGTATTAAAAGTTTACTAAATAGTAATTTCTGGGTCAATCATACTCAAGATGTAATTTATAACCTAAATGAAGGTTCATCGATTATTACCGAAGCCCAAACCAGCATGAGGGGATATTTGCTTACAGGCGACGAACAGTTTGTGGAGCGATTTAATGATGCTGAAAATAAATCAAATGAATATTTCGAAAAATTAGATGAACTCACATCCGACAATCCTTCGCAGAGAAAATTATTAGAAGAGTTGCGAACCAAACGTTCTGGTTTCTTTAAGTATTTAAACAATCAAATTGTAAAAAAACGTTTAAGCAAACAAACGCTTATTTTCGACCTGAATGAAGGAAGGAAAATGATGAATGAGATAAGAGCAATCATCAGAAAAGTAGAAAATACAGAACAAAAACTTTTAGAAGAACGCAATTTAAACTCAGAACGCTACGGCAATTATAGTTTGATTTTAATCGTTGTTGCCTTTTTTATTGCTTTTCTTATTTCTATCGTTTTTATGATTAGAATTCTAAAAGATTACAACGAAAGATCTTTGCTGCAGCATGAGTTGGAGAAAAAAGATAAAGAAACTGCTGAAAGGCTTCAAGTAATAAGCGGTATCGCATCTCAAATTTCTAGAGGAAATTATGACGTTCAGATTGATGATAGAAAATCTGATACTTTGGGAGCTCTTGGAGTTTCTATTCATGAGATGAAAGATTCTTTAAAAAATTCTTTTGAATTATTATCTCAAAAAGAATGGCTTCAGTCAGGAGTCGCAGCTTTGAATGACAAAATGTTGGGCGAAAAGACTATTCAGAAATTATCTAAGGATGTTATCGAATTTTTATGCCAGTACACCAACAGCAGTGCTGGGGTTTTGTATGTTGTAGATGGAGAAGAAATGGCAATTTCCGGAGGTTATAGCTATATACCGAGTAAAAATAGAGAACGCATTAAAAAGGGTGAAGGTCTGATCGGGCAAGCAATTGTTTCGGGTAAAATGTTGGAATTAAAATCACTTTCGCCAGATAACATTCATATCAATTATGCTTTAGGTGAAATTAAGCCTACTCATATTGTGGCGCTTCCGCTAATGGATTTTAAAGTAGAAGGTGCTGTTGAATTGGCGAGTATTTATGGTTTTTCTGTGCTGCAATTAGAGTTCCTGAATATGGTTGCCAATAATATCGGAATTGCTTTGAAAGCGACGCAAAACCGTAAAAGAGTTATGGAACTGCTTGAAGAAACGAAATCTCAGGCAGAAGAATTGCAGATTCAGCATAGCGAATTGGAAGCGATAAATGCAGAATTAGAAGCTCAAACCGAAAAATTGCAAGCTTCGGAAGAAGAACTCCGCGTGCAACAGGAAGAGTTGGAGCAAACCAACGAAGAATTATCTGAAAGAAGCGTTCTGTTAGAAGAGAAAAATACAGAAATTCAGAAAAAATCAGAAGCTTTAGAATTAACGACTCGTTACAAATCTGAGTTTTTGGCCAATATGTCTCACGAATTGAGAACACCACTGAATTCAATTTTATTGTTGAGCCGTCTATTGTCTGAAAATAACAATAAAACGATGAACAATGAAGAAATCGAATTTGCAAAAGTAATTCAGAGTTCAGGAAACAGTTTGTTAGGATTAATTGATGAAATTCTTGATTTATCTAAGATTGAAGCGGGTAAAATGGATCTGGAATTCTTAGATGTTTCGACCAAAGAAATTACAGATAACCTTCATAATCTGTTTTATATGGTGGCAAAAGAAAAGGGAATTAATTTTGAAATTATTGCCAAAGAAGCGCCAATCGTTATTAAAACAGACAAAATGCGTTTGGAGCAGATTTTGAAAAATTTGATTTCGAATGCCATTAAATTCACCGAAAAAGGAACTGTTTCTCTTGAAATCAAAGTAGATACAGACGATGATAAAATAATCTGCTTTATTGTAAAAGATACTGGAATCGGAATTCCGTTAGAAAAACAGCCTTTAATTTTCGAAGCTTTCCAGCAGGCAGACGGTTCGACTAAACGTAAATATGGCGGAACTGGTCTAGGATTGTCTATTAGCCGTGAATTGGCTAAACTATTGAGAGGAGAAATTATCCTGCATAGTAAAGTCAATGAAGGTAGTACATTTACGTTGTGTCTTCCAGTTTTTGGATTCGCGATCAATAAAGTTACAGCAGATAAAATTCCGCATGTAGAAGAAGTCGAAGAAACTGCCGAAATCGAAGAGGTAAAACCAAAATATATCAGCGAAGTCGTTCCTGAAGAAATTGAAGATGACAGAGATTCAATTGTAGAAGGCGATAAAGTAATTCTGATTGTAGAAGACGACATAAGTTTTGCCAAATCATTATTGGCTTTTACGCAGAAAAAAGGATATAAAGGTGTAGTAGCAGTTAGAGGTGATTATGCCTTAAATTTTGCCTTAATCTACAAACCAATCGGAATTTTATTGGATATCGAATTGCCAATAAAAAGCGGTTGGCAAGTTTTGGAAGAATTGAAAAATCATTCACAAACCAAGCACATTTCGGTGCACATTATGTCATCGCACAAATTAAAGCAGGAAAGTTTATTGAAAGGCGCCGTGGATTTCTTAGACAAACCTGTGGCTTTTGATAAAATTCCCGAAGTCTTTATGCGTATTGAACATATCATAAACAAAGAATCTCAAAAGGTTTTAATTATTGAAGATAATCCGAAACACGCTAAGGCATTGGCTTATTTCTTGGAGACTTATAGCATCAATTCTGAAATAAAAAGCGAAGTTTCGGCAGGTTTATCGGCTTTGAGTAAAGAAGATGTAGACTGCGTGATTCTAGATATGGGAATTCCAGACAAACAGGCTTATGATATTTTAGATGGGGTAAAGAAAAGTCCAGGATTAGAAAATCTGCCAGTGATTGTTTTTACCGGAAAAAGTTTATCGATAAAAGAAGAATTAAAAATCAGAAAGTACGCCGATTCGATTATTGTAAAAACGGCACATTCGTATCAAAGAATGCTCGATGAGGTTTCACTTTTCCTTCATTTGGTAGAAGAAAAGAAAGAAGGAAATAATAAAGAAAACTACAAAAAACTGAATTCGCTGAACAACATTCTGTTCGAGAAAAAAGTATTAATTGTAGATGATGATGTACGAAATATATATTCGCTTTCAAAAGCTTTAGAAGCATTTAAAATGAATGTCATTACGGCTTTTGACGGAAAAGAAGCGATTAAAATTTTAGATGAAAATCCAGATACCGATGTGGTATTGCTGGATATGATGATGCCAAATATGGATGGTTATGAAACAGCAGAAAAGATAAGAAGCAACCCTAAATTTCTTAACTTAGCTGTAATAGCAGTAACGGCCAAAGCAATGACTGGCGATAGAGAGAAATGTATTAAGGCGGGAGCCTCAGATTATATTACAAAACCTGTAGATGTTGACCAGCTGTTATCATTGCTGCGAGTATGGCTTTATGATAAAATCTAATCTTTAAAATGCTTTAAATGGGAAAAAAACGTGTGTTGATTGTAGATGATGATTCAAGAAATATTTTTGCTATGGTGAATACCTTAAAAGCAAAATCGTATGATTGTATCTCTTGTCTAAGTGCCGAAGAAGCATTAAGAATATTAAAAGAAGACTCATCGATAGATGTCGTTTTGATAGATATGATGATGCCCGAAATGGATGGTTATGAGGCAATTCCGCTTATAAAAGCAATTCCATCACAAAAATCCACATTGGTGGTTGCCGTAACAGCGCAGGCAATGGCAGGAGATAAAGAAAAATGTTTACAAGCCGGAGCAGATGCTTATATCTCAAAACCTGTAGATGTTGATAAATTACTTCAGATTTTGGGAGGAAATTTAAATGAATTATGATTGAAGATATTGAATTAGAAACTCTTATAAATGATGTTTACGAATATTACGGTTTTGATTTTGGAAGTTATTCCAGAGCCTCACTTAAAAGACGTGTAAGCCGTGTTTTCTATTTAGACGGATTTAAGCATTTTCATGATTTTTTGTCTAAAGTCCGTACTGATCCCGAATATTGTAAAAGAATGATTGACGAAATTACGGTTAACGTAACCGAGATGTTTCGCGATCCATCATTTTATTTGACACTCAGAAAAGAAGTCCTTCCGCTATTAGGAACCAAACCTTTTATCCGTATTTGGCATGCAGGATGTTCTACAGGAGAAGAAGTCTATTCGATGGCTATTATGCTGAAAGAAGCTGGATTGCTGCATAAATCTATATTGTATGCCACAGACATAAATGCTTCGGTATTAGAAACAGCAAAAAGCGGTATCTTTCCATTACGAATGATAAAAGATTACGCTGATAATTATCGCGATGCTGGCGGACAGCAGGATTTTTCAGACTATTACATCGCCAATTACGGCTTTGCAAAATTTAATGAAAGTCTTTCTGAAAAAATGGTTTTTTCGCAACATAACTTAGTTTCAGACACTTCATTCAATGAGTTTGATCTTATTTTGTGCCGCAATGTTTTAATTTATTTTGATAATAATCTGCAGAAAAGAGTCGTTAATTTATTTGATGACAGTCTCGCTGTTTTGGGTTTTTTAGCACTCGGAACAAAAGAAACGATAAAATATTCTATATCTCAGACCAAATACAAACAATTTGCTAAAGAGAAAATATGGAGAAAAATAAAAGAATAACAAATTGTAAAGTAGTAATAATTGGCGGCTCGGCAGGAAGTTTACAGGCATTATTGCAGATTTTGCCTTTTATAGAAAAACCAATTTCATTTGCGATTGTAATTGTGGTTCACAGAAAAAACTCAGACGAACAAACCTTAGAAAGTTTAATTGCTTTAAAATCTAAAATTACTGTAAAAGAAGTAGAAGATAAAGTAAAATTTGAATCTGGGTTTGTTTATATCGCACCTTCCAATTATCATTTATTGTTTGAGAAAAACGAAACGCTTTCGTTAGATACTTCAGAAAAAGTTAACTATAGCAGGCCAAGCATAGATGTCTCTTTTGAGTCTGCGGCAGAAATATATGGTGAACATTTGATTGGAATATTACTTTCAGGTTCCAATTCAGATGGAACAATCGGATTGAGGGCAATTCAAGCTGCTGGCGGAATAAGTGTCGTTCAGAATCCGCTTTCAGCAGAAATGCCTTTTATGCCCAATAACGCCATTCTGCATACAGTTCCTGACTTTGTTTTAAGCACCGAAGAAATTCTGGAATTTATAAAAGGAATTAATATTGCTGGTTTTTGATTAACGATTTTTGATTTCAGATGGAGAAATCAAAAATCGTTAATCCTCAATCTAAAATCTTCAATCTCTTAATTTTTCTCATCTTCAGGAAGAACCACTTTGTTGAGTTCAGCCTCTTTCTGAGCTCTTTTTTGTGCCGCTTTACCTTTTCCAATCGGAATTCCTGCTGTAACATACAAAGATCTGTTGAATTGATTGTTCGGGCCATCACCTTTCATTACAGTAACGAGTCCGTAATAATATTGAACAGTGACATTCAAACCGTTTCCAACATTCATATGATAGCCAGCACCAAAAGCAAGTCCGGCATCTATAACATGAATCTGATCTCTAATGTTTTTCTTGTAGACCACATCATCATTATTGATTTCGTTTTTAAACTCATCAAAGGCTTTGGCCAATAAACCAAATTGAGGTCCTGTTTTGAGGTAAATATTGTTTTTGAATTGATATTTAATTAATATCGGAACATTAAAATAACGGATTTCACGATTCACATGACCGCCGGCAAAAGTGTTATCGAGATTTTCATCATTTAAAGAATACACCGGAATATCCTGAGCTCCCATAGGCGATTTTACAATTACGCCAGTATTGATCATCCAAGCGGGGTTTTTTCTAGATTTCAAATCAAAATAAAAGCCAAGGTTAAAACCCGGATTCAAAGCAGAGGAGCCCATATTAGAAATCGTAGAAAAATTAGCACCGCCCTCCAAACCAAATTCCAAAAACTCTGAATTGAGTTTATCTCCAAATATTAAGGAAATTAAGACTTGTGATTGTGCCGTGGTAATACAAAAAAATGTGATAAAGATTAGAAAACCTTTTTTCATGCCATTTGAATTAAAGTCCAAAACGGTATTGAAAACTTCCTAATACCTGTGTTCGAGAGCCTAAGAAGCCACATTCTGCTCGAAACATAAAATGTTTGTTGAACTGATATTGAGATCCAATGATAAAGTTCCACATATCTTTTGGTCTTTTTTGAAGAGAATATTGCACAGAAGAATTTTCAGCTGTACTTAGCGCTCCGTCTAATGTATTTAAAATATTGCCAGCGCTTTCTAAAGCTCTATTTGCCGTATTATGCTTCGCTATATTAGCAGGATTTTTTTGTTCGGCAGGAGTTAAACCATCCCACCAGTTGTCTACTTTGGTTTGGTTTTCTGCCACTTTAGCCAGACCATTATCTACTTTTTCTTGAGCTCCTTCTAAATTAATGAAATCAGATAACGGCAGATCTCCGTTTGTATCTCCAGCAATATGAACTCTAAATCCGCCCACCCAAACCGCAATATTTGTGTCTGGTTTATTAAATTTAAAGGTTTTTCCTAATCGAGGTCCAAATACATAAGAAAAGGCGGGTTTGTCAAGCGAACTAATATCGGTCCAAGCCATATTCATATCAAGAGCCAGCCAGCCGCCTCCAATACCTATGGTTGGTGTCATTCCCAGACCAAATGTTGTGGCATTAAAATTGGCTCTGGTGCTGAAAGTAGTTATTTCAGACCAATTATTATCAGCATCTGGAATCCAGATTCCGGCATTAATTTTAGTGGCAGTATTAGCTTTTCCAAAAATTCCATAAATATTTAAAAAAGGAAGAAGCCAGATATCAGGTCTGATAGTTAACGCGGTAGCCTCAACTGATGATTTGTCAAATCGTACAATCTCATCTAGATTATATTGTGGTCCATGATTAAAGCCAATTTGCAGATTGTTGATTACAATATCAGACTCCTGCCAAAACCAGTTTACAGATAAACCGGCTGAATAAGGAAGTTTATATCCTTTTTGGGCTACTTTTTCTCCCCAGATAGGAAGAGCGTAAGGATATTTTTCTGTTTTAAGACTGTCTTTTAATGTCTGGTTTTTTTCTCCTACAATTTTATCGGTATAAACCTGTCCGAAAATTTGCATGCTGAAAAATAATAAAGAGGCTGATATTAGTGTCTTACATTTCATTGATTAGAATATTTAAAATTAATTAATTAGACTGCGAAAAATAAAATTGTACTAATGTGCGTAGAGAATCTCTTGTTATTTTTTTTGGCTTATAGAAAAATGATTTTTTAAAGAATTAAAATTAGGAACTTAAAGAAGTGTTAAAATTATTGTTAAAGTTAACGAAATTTTCTTACCGCTCATAAAATTTTTAAATAAAATAAAAAAACTATTGGAATAATTTTCAGACCATTAGACGATATTTTATTTTGCTATTATTATTTCGCCCAAATGAAAAATTAAAGAATAAATTGTATTTTTACAACTGTGAAATGGATAAGAATCATATTGTCAATTTATCTGCTGGCGTTGTCTAATATGCCATGCGCTGATATGGAAGTAAACAGTGCGATGCATAAAACAGCTCAGTTTGCTTCAGAAGATAATCATTCTCATGATAAAACCAACGATTTATGTTCTCCGTTTTGCGCCTGCAATTGTTGCGGTGTACAGGTTTTAAGTTACCATTCTGCTGTAAGTTTTGAATTCCCTAAAGCTTACAATCAAATTTCAATTGCTTTACCCAATTATAATTCTGTTTTTATTTCCAATTTCTACGGAAGTATTTGGCAGCCCCCTCAGATAGCATAATGATTATGCCTGTTCAGTTTCGATAGTTATCGGAATCGGAAATGGGCGAGAGAGTTGTGGACTTTTCACAGATTTACAGGCAATTTATTGTCTAATTTCTCACGTCATTATATATCCAAATGTTAGATAAAATCATTCAATTCAGTATACGAAACAAATTCGTAATACTATTATTTACCCTTGCGCTTATAGCTTGGGGAAGTTATTCGCTTAAAAAGTTACCGCTCGATGCCCTGCCAGATGTAACCAACAATCAGGTTCAGATTATTACAACTTCGCCAACACTGGCAAGTCAGGAAGTCGAGCAATTAATTACGTATCCCTTAGAAAGAGCTGTAAAAACAGTTCCAAAAGTAATAGAACTACGCAGTATTTCCCGTTTCGGATTATCCGTAGTAACTGTTGTTTTTGAAGACGATGTAGACATTTATTGGGCTCGTGAACAGATATTCCAGCGCTTAAAACAAGCCGAAGAAAACATTCCCGATTATGTAAATTCTCCTGAATTAGCGCCCATTTCGACAGGATTGGGTGAGATCTACCAATATGACGTTTATGCCAAAAAAGGCTACGAAAATAAATACAGTGCAATTGAATTGAGAACTATTCAAGATTGGATTATTATTCCGCAATTGCAGGGAATTAAAGGCGTTGCCGAGGTAACTTCTTGGGGAGGAAAACTCAAACAGTTCGAAATTGCCGTAAACCCAAATATGCTCAATAGTTTGGGCGTTACGATTACCGAAATTTTTGAGGCGCTGGAAAAAAACAATCAAAATACAGGAGGCGCTTATATTGAAAAAGATCAGTATACCTATTTTATCCGCGGTGTCGGAATGGCTAAAGGCATAAAAGATCTTGAAAATGTAGTGGTGAAAAACCGAAATGGTTCGCCTGTTTTGGTTCGAAATGTAGCACAGGTTCGCGAAGGCATTGCATTACGTTATGGAGCTTCGACCAAAGATGGAAAAGGTGAAATTGTTTCCGGAATGGTTTTAATGCTGAAAGGTGAAAATTCGAGCGCTGTTGTAAACCGTGTTCACGAAAAAATGGAGCAGATAAACAAAAGCCTTCCAGAAGGAGTGGTTGCCGAAGCTTTTATTGATAGAGGAAAACTCGTAGATAACTCTATTAGTACCGTTGCAAAGAATTTATTAGAAGGAGCATTAATCGTCATTTTTGTCTTGATTTTATTTTTAGGAAATCTTCGTGCAGGACTCATTGTCGCTTCAGTAATTCCTCTGGCGATGCTGTTTGCCGTTATTTTAATGAATGCCTTTGGCGTAAGCGGAAACCTAATGAGCCTTGGTGCTATAGATTTTGGAATCATAGTCGACGGTGCCGTTATTATCGTGGAAGCCACGATGCATCATCTCCAGAAATTCAAAAACAAAAAAGAATTAACGCAGGAAGAAATGGACATTGAGGTTTATAATTCAGCTTCAAAAATTAGAAACAGCGCCGCTTTTGGCGAAATTATCATTTTAATAGTCTATTTGCCAATCCTAGCTTTAATCGGAACCGAAGGAAAAATGTTCAAGCCAATGGCTATGACTGTTGGTTTTGCCATTATCGGAGCTTTTATTCTTTCTCTGACCTATATCCCGATGATGAGCGCTTTATTTCTTTCAAAAAAAACAGAGCATAAAGAAAATTTCAGCGACCGCATGATGGCATGGTTAGAAAGCCTATATACTCCTTTATTGAAAAAAGCTTTAGAGTTTAAAAAAGTGGTGCTTTCAGTCGCTGTCGGACTTTTTGCTTTTGCATTTATTGTTTTCCAAAACATGGGAGGCGAATTTATCCCAACAATCGAAGAAGGCGATTTGGCAATCAATGCCACTATTATGACGGGAAGTTCACTTACGCAGATGGTTGAAACTGCGACTAAATATGAACAGATTCTAAAAGCCAAATTCCCAGAAATCAAAACTATTGTGACCAAAATAGGAAGCGGTGAAATTCCAACCGATCCCATGCCAATTGAAAGTGGGGATTTGATTATTGTTTTAAAAGACAAGAAAGAATGGAGAAGCAAATACCGAAATTGGGAAGAAATCGCCAACGCCATGAAAAAGGAGATGGAAATTATTCCTGGTGCGAATATCGAGATTTCGCAACCCATTCAGATGCGTTTTAATGAATTAATGACAGGAAGCCGTTCTGATATTGCGATCAAGATTTTTGGAGACGATTTGGAAATACTGGATGCCAAAGCAGCAGAATTGATTTCGAAAATAAAAGGAATTGATGGAATTGGAGATTTAAAAGCTGATAAAGTAACAGGATTGCCACAGATTACCATTAAATATGATTATGATAAAATTGCGCTGTATGGGCTGAATATTTCAGACATTAACCAAATCATCCGTTCGTCTTTTGCGGGAGAAGTGGCAGGAAAAATTTATGACGAAAGCAAAAGGTTTGATGTTGTGGTGAGAATGGACGAAAACAATCGTGGCAATATTACAGATGTGAGCAATTTGTTTATTCCGCTGCCAAGTGGCCAGCAAGTGCCGCTTTCGCAAGTGGCTTCTGTTGAATATGAGCAAGGCCCTGTACAAGTCATTCGCGAAGACGGAAAACGAAGAATAACGGTTGGATTAAATGTTCGCGGAAGAGACATTAAAAGTGTCGTAGAAGAAATTCAAGCAAAACTGGACAAAAGTTTCAAACTTCCAGCTGGTTATTATGTGACTTATGGAGGACAATTTGAAAATCTGATTGAAGCATCCAAACGACTTTCTGTAGCCTTGCCAATTGCTTTAGGACTGATTTTAGTCTTGCTGTATTTTACTTTTAAAAGCGCTAAACAAGCGTTGCTAATTTTTAGTGCGATTCCGTTATCGGCGATTGGAGGTGTTTTTGCGCTTTCGCTGAGAGGAATGCCCTTTAGTATTTCTGCCGGAATTGGTTTTATCGCTTTGTTCGGAATTGCCGTTCTAAACGGAATTGTACTGATTTCGTATTTCAATCAATTAAAAACAGAAGGTATTTCAGATCCGTTTCAAAGAATCTTGATCGGAACCAAAACACGTTTGCGTCCTGTTTTAATGACCGCAGCCGTGGCTTCATTAGGATTTCTGCCAATGGCATTATCTACAAGCGGCGGAGCAGAAGTGCAAAAACCGCTAGCAACCGTAGTAATCGGCGGATTAATTTCAGCGACTTTATTGACCTTAATCGTTTTGCCAATTTTGTATTTATTGTTGGAGAGATTTAACCGCAGAGATAATTAGTAAATGAGAAAATTTGATAATTAGATAATTTATTGCTACGTGTAGAAAATAATTTTTCTCGCAGATTAAGCAGATCTGGCAGATTAATTTAAAAAGAAAAAATCTGCTTAATCTGCGAGATCTGCGGGAGACAAAAATGATAAAAATGAAAAATTTAAAATATAAAAATCAATCGAAAAATCTCTGCTTCAGATGGTTGCCAGGATTGCGGTTAATTGCGTTTCTATTGGCAACTACAGTAGCATTTGCACAACAATCTATAAGTCTGGAAAAAGCCATAGAACTAGCAAAATCAAACAACATCGATTTAAAAATTGCCGATAAAGAAATCGAAAAACAAACCGTTCTCAAAAAAGCAGCTTTTCAGCCAGATCCTTTGCAAGTACAGTATCAGGGCGGTCAGTTCAATAGTGTCGATTTTGACCATAATGTTTCGGTACAGCAGTTTTTTCCTCTAGGAAATATTACAAAAGCCAACCGACAATTGCAGGAAGAATTGGCAAAATTAGCAGAGAAAAGAAAAGCGCTGTCTTCTTATGAAATCGAAAAAGCGGTTACATTGGCGTATTATCAATATTTGTATGGCATTTCGATACAGAAACTCAATTCAGAATTGAATGATATTTATACAAAATTTCTAAAAAATGCTGAACTGCGTTTTAAAACAGGGGAAAGCGGAAACATTGAAGTCATCAGCGCGAAAGCAAAAGTAAAAGAAATTGAAACCCAGAAAGCACAGTTAGAATACGATTTGGCGATTTATCAGAAACAATTGCAGTTTTTCATTCAGACAGATGAAAATATAGTTCCTGATTCAAATACCGCTTTGCAATACACTTTTATAGAAAGTCAGGAAAATACAAAAGCAGAAGTTCTAATGACCGATTTTTATCAGCAGCAAATTTCAGTATATCAGAAAGAGGCAGGAACACTTAAGGCGCTGCGTACGCCAAAAGTTGGTTTAGGATATTTTGCACAGACGATAAATACTGAATCTTTGTTTCAGGGATTTACGGCAGGTTTGCAGATTCCGTTGTTTGGAGGTGTTAATACTACTAAAGCAAAAGCAGCAGAAATTAGTGTTTCGCAGTCTCAATTGGCTTTAGATAGAAACAAAATGATGCTGAATCTGCAACGAGAAGAATTGCAGAACAACTTTCAAAAACAGCAGAAGAACCTAAATTATTATAAAAATGAAGGTTTGCAATACGCTAATCAGATTATTGAAACGGCTCAAAAAAGTTATGCTAATGGTGATATGAGTTATTGGTCGTACATAAGCTTTCTAAATCAAGCAATCGATATTAAAAAACAATTTGCAGAGGCAACGCACAGCTATAATCAAAGTGCCATCGAACTTCAATTTCCAACTATCAAAAACAATTAAAAATGAAAAATATATCTGAAAATAATTTAACCGCAAAGAGCGCAAAGATTTTAACGCAAAGTTCGCAAAGTTTAATTTCCTTGCGTGCTTTGCTCCCGATAGCTATCGGGATTGCGTGCCTTGCGGTTACCTTAATTAGTTGTAGCGAAAAAAAGACAGAAGAACCACAGGAAGAAGAAAAATCAACTACAGAAGTGGCGTTAACAGTTTCTCAATACAAAACAGTGGGAATTGAAACTGGATTTGTGGAAGATCGAAACCTAAATAAAGTCATTAAAGCAAATGGTTATACGACGGTTCCCCCGCAAAATTCTGCTGAAGTTTCGACTTTGATTGGCGGAACGGTTAAAGACATTTTTGTTTTGGAAGGAACGTATGTAAACAAAGGAAAAGTATTGGCCACAATTCAAAATCTGGAAGTTATTGGAATGCAGGAAGATTACCAATCGGCTGTTGCCAATGTTGAATATTTACAGTTAGAATATAACCGCCAGAAAACCTTGAGTGATGAAAATGTGAATCCGAGAAAGACTTTTCAAGAAGTAAAAGCGAAATTAGCAGCAGAAAGAGCTCGCGCACAAGCGGCAAAAAATAAACTTGATGCTTTGCATGTGAATACAAAAGGAAGTTCGTCTGTCGTTCCAATTGTTTCCCCGATAAATGGTTTTGTTGGAAAAATCAATATTGCGAAAGGCGCTTTTGCGAATACAGGGGTTTCGCTTTTTGAAGTTGTTGACAACAGTCAGATGCATTTGGATTTGAATGTGTATGAGAAAGATTTGGGATCCATTTCGATTGGTCAAGTCATTGATTTTGTCTTAACGAATCAATCCAATAAATCGATTAAAGGGAAGATTTTCGGAATCAATAAATCTTTCTCCAACGAAAGCAAAACTGTCGCTGTTCACGCTAAAATCGATCCTGCTGATGCCAAAGGGCTGATTCCGGGAATGTATGTTTCGGCAAATATCAATATTACAAACACCACTGTCCCAGCTCTTCCAAAAGATGCGGTTGTCAAAAATGCCGATAAGTATTTTGTCTTCATTGAAGAAGAAGAGCATGCGGAAGAAAAACATGAACATTCAGCAGGAGAAAAGGAAGAAGCTCATGAAAAAGAAATTCATTTTAAAGCAATAGAAGTTATGCCGGGAACAACCGATTTGGGTTTTACCGAAGTGAAGCTCGTACATGATATTCCGGCCAATGCTAGAATTGTCACAAAAGGCGCATTTTATCTGCTGTCTGCCATGAAGGGCGGAGGAGAGCACACCCACTAGCTAGTTTTGCCACGAAGACGCTAAGGCACAAAGTTTTTTTTAAGATGCTAAGTTGCTAAGATACTAAGGGGCTAAGTTTTTTGTTGGAGTAGAATTTGCTCACAATCCTGATAGCTATCGGAATTGCGAGATTAACTCCATCAGACTAAAAAAACTTAACGTCTTAGTGCCTTTGTGGCAATAAACTTTCCCACAAAATGCTTAAATTTAGAACATTATTTAAACATACCTTCAGGCATTCAAAGCATGAAACCTGAAGCATGAAACTCAAAAAAATGATACATCAAGATAAAGAAGTAAAAAACGCTACAAATAAAGCCAAATCTTCCTGCTGCTGTTCGCATGATGAACCCGTGCATTCTGATAATGAGGCACATGATCACGATGGACATGATCATGAACACAATGCAAGTGGCAGTTGGTTTAAACTATTTTTGCCTTCGATTGTATCCTTTATTTTACTGATTTTCGGAATTGGTTTAGATAATTATTTTCCGCAAGATTGGTTTACAGGATATGTTAGAATTGCGTTGTATGCAATTGCGTATCTTCCAGTCGGGCTTCCTGTTTTAAAAGAAGCTTATGAAAGTATTGTAAAAGGAGACATTTTCTCTGAGTTTTTCCTCATGTGCATTGCTACAATCGGAGCTTTTGCCATCGGAGAATATCCAGAAGGTGTTGCCGTTATGCTGTTTTATACGATTGGAGAAACTTTTCAGGGAATGGCGGTTAACAGAGCAAAATCGAGTATTAAAAGTCTGCTGGATCAGCGTCCCGATGAGGTTCACATATTAGAAAACAATGTCGCAGTAAAAGTAAAAGCTAAAGAGGTACAGATTGGAGCGATTATTCAGCTTAAAGCTGGAGAAAAATTAGGTTTGGATGGCGAATTATTATCTGATTCGGCTTCATTCAATACAGCTGCTTTAACGGGAGAAAGTAAACCCGATACTAAGAAGAAAGGCGAAACTGTTTTGGCAGGAATGATAAATGGCAATACGATTGCCGAAGTAAAAGTAACAACCGCTTACAGCGACAGTAAATTGTCTAAAATTCTGGAACTCGTACAAAATGCCACAACCAAAAAAGCACCAGCGGAATTGTTTATCAGAAAGTTTGCGAAAATTTATACGCCAATTGTGGTATTTCTCGCCATTGGAATTTGTTTGATTCCGATGGTTTTTGTTGATGATTATGTTTTTACTGATTGGTTGTACAGAGCTTTGGTTTTCTTGGTTATTTCCTGTCCTTGTGCTTTGGTTATCAGTATTCCGTTGGGATATTTTGGCGGAATCGGCGCTGCGAGCAGAAACGGAATTCTGTTTAAAGGAAGTAATTTCCTTGACAGTATTTCGACGATTCAGAATGTTGTGGTAGACAAAACAGGAACTATGACCGAAGGTGTTTTTAAAGTTCAAGAAGTCATCATAAAACCTGAATTTGATAAAGATGAAATCTTAAGATTAGTCAATGCTCTTGAAAATAGAAGCACGCATCCCGTGGCTACAGCTATTCACAATCATGTTGGACCAATTGATTCTTCGGTAGAATTAAAAGAAATCGAAGAAATTTCAGGGCATGGACTAAAAGCAACTCACAACGGAAAAGAATTGTTTGTTGGGAATTTTAAACTCTTGGATAAATATTCGATTTCGTATGACATTGATCCATCTTCAATCGTTTATACGACAATTGCTATCGCTTACGAAAGTAAATTCGCTGGTTACTTAACTATTGCAGATGAAATTAAAGCAGATGCTAAAGAAACGGTTTCTAAACTAAAATCTTTAGGAGTAAAATTGACCATGTTGAGCGGAGATAAAACCAATGTGGTTCAATTTGTTGCTGATAAATTGGGAATCACAAAAGCTTTTGGTGATTTGCTTCCAGAAGATAAAGTCAATAAAGTCAATGAAATTAAAGCCAAAAACGAAACAATTGCCTTTGTGGGCGATGGCGTCAATGATGCGCCTGTAATTGCTTTAAGTACGGTTGGAATTGCGATGGGAGGTTTAGGAAGCGATGCTGCAATAGAAACTGCCGATGTGGTTATTCAAGATGATAAACCTAGCAAAATTGCAATGGCAATCAATATTGGGAAACAAACCAAAAAGATTGTCTGGCAGAATATTACTTTGGCATTCGTAGTTAAAGCTTTTGTCTTAATTCTTGGCGCGGGCGGACTTGCAACCATGTGGGAAGCTGTTTTTGCAGATGTGGGAGTAGCACTTTTAGCGATTTTGAATGCGGTTAGGATTCAGAGGATGAGGTTTTAAGAGATTATAAACTGCCGACAATATCTTTCCATCTATTTTCAGAATAGAATTTTTGAAATGCAGCATTCGACAATAATGATTTTAAGTTTAAATCGCCTCTAAGATGGTTTAAACTTAAAAAATCTAAAGCAATACTTCGATATTGCTCTTCGTTCGTTTGATTGTAAATTTTCGCAAAAAGTTCTGCTGCTTCAAAATTTTGAGCGCTAGTCATTCCTCCTAAAATCATTGAAGCGTTATTATAATTTTCATAGACATTCTGAAATTCTTTTGATTCATAATATTTTTTAGCGGAGTTGATGAGACTTAAAGTATCTTCTTTGTCTTTTTGATCCTTTTTTGAAGCAATTGCTGCTGTTGGAAGAATGTATTTAAAACCATAATTCAAAGCATAAATTCTTAAAGGAAGAAGTTCTAAAGAGGCTCTTCTTTTATCGGTTTCATTTTCTTTGATGATACTTCGAAAACTCGAAGCTTCTCCATTTTGCGTCCAATTTACTTGTGTTCCGTAAACTTGTTTGTAATTTAAATTGCATTGAACTCTGTCATACAAAAATGCATAATTTTCAATTTCAAGTTCTTTTGTCCCTTTTAATTTTTCCATTTCTTCCAAAGCCTTTTTTTGGAACAAAATATCTTGATCTGAGTGCTGGACAATAAGCCAGAAATTATGAGCGCCATCTTTTCCTATTTGAGATATTTTTGGCCAGCCGTTGCTTCTTAGAATCTCTTTTGCCGTAGAAAGATTTTTATAATCCAGTTCGTTAATTTTCTGCTGTAAAGCATTCAATTTTTCGGGATCTGAAGTTTGAATTTTAGAATACCTGACTTTCTGGTCTTCAATTCCCATTGCGTTAATTTGTTTTCGAAGTTCTGGCAGTTTCAGTGTCTTTTCATATTCTTGTTCTTTTAAATGCGCTTTTTGCACAATGATTTTCCATTCTTCAGAATAATTATTTCTAATGAAATCAAAATATGGATCGATCAGTAATTGATCGGCTTCTGTCCAGCCTTTATCTAGCGATAAGTTTAAATACTGTAAAGCTTTAGTTTTATTTTCGTCAAGCGAATACATTCCAGCCGCTTTGTAGGCATTCAAAGCATCTGGCTTTTGGATTGAAAATGCTTTCTCCAGTTTCAGAATAGCATTTTTATAATCTTTTTGAAGATGCAATAACGAAGCTTCTGCAAGCAAAGCTTCGTTACTCAGATTGTTTTGTCCTTTAGAAGTATAAAAACTAAATAACAGCAAGACAAGTCCAAATGGTTTCAGATATTTTAAAATCATTTTTCAGCTTTTTGAAAGATGAAAATACAAATTATATTTTTATATGTTTGAAACAAAGTGTTTTAAAAAAACAATTCAATTATGTTGTCATTATTTTCCAAAGTTATTTTCACCGGATTACTTTCAGAAGGAATTTGAGTTGGATACCAATTTCTAGTAGGCTGTACCAGAATCAATAAACCTTCATGATCGCCAATTGCAGCAAATTTATCGGTATTTGTATTTTGAGAAAAGAAATGCAATCCGTGTTCTTCGATTAACTGATTTCCTAATTGTAATGGACTTTCCGTAACAATTCCGATTTCGCTTATGTTTAAAATCGAAGCAGAATTAAACTCGCCAACTTGTTCATTATTAAGGTCATGTCGAGCAATGAATTCGAGTAAATTTCCGTTGTGATCGAAGAAATATATAGAATGTGCATTCCAATTTTCGAAATTGGTAACGACGCTTTTATCTTCCAGAACAATTAAATCAACTTTGTCCTTGCACCATTGAATAGCTTCTTCAAGTTGGTTTTCGGGAATATTGAAAGCAAAATGATATATGGAATTAAAATCTGAATCTTCAACAAATTTTAAAATAGAAGTTCCTGCTTGAAATGTTATCGATTTTTGATCATTTTCTAGAATGAAAAGTCCAAAAATGTTCTGATAAAATGCTTTCGTTTTTTGAATATCGTTTGTTTTAATTTGTATCTGATCTATTCTCATGGCAGTAAATTTTTATAAAAGAAAAAGCTTCTTTTGAGTTCTAGTCAAATTTAAGAAATGCCAATAATTTCAAGGTTGAAGAGGTATTTTATGTATCAATAAAAAGATAGTAAAAAATTATGGATTGGCGCTTAATGGCATTTTTAAATAATCTATAAAGCTACAAAAAGATAGATACCAATTGTTGTAAGATTATCGAAAAAACTTTCATCTTATAATTGATTTTTCAATTAAAAAGCCCGATTGTGGTCGGGCTCTTATATTTTAATATGTAGCAGGTTTTCTAATATTTTTTCCAACCTTTTGATTTAAATCATCACCAAGATCTTCTCTTGCAGTATCTGCAATTTTCTGAATTTCGGCTACAATTTCGGGATATAATTGCTGCACATCACGCACTTCTCCCGGATCGTGCGCTAAATCGTAAAGTGCCATAGGAAATTCTGCAGACGCACCTTCACCGCGATATCCATCTTTTCCTTGTAGCTTTTTGTTGTAGGTTATGCCTTTGTGCGGAAAAACCAATTTCCAGTGTTTGTAGCGAATAGCTTCTAGATTATTGCTTCCAACTCCAAAATAATAATAAAAAATTTCTCTCGGACCAGAAGCTGTTTTTCCAGTTAAGACAGGAAGAAAATTTAAACCGTCAATTTGATTTTTAGGTAAAGAAGCTCCTGTTATTGTGGCAATTGTAGGTAATAAATCCATATTGGTCATAAGCGAACTGTTTACAGAACCGCCTTTTATTTTGCCAGGCCAACGAATCAGGAAAGGAACTCTTGTGCCGCCTTCCCAAGTGGTAGATTTTCCTTCTCTAAAACCTCCCGAAGAACCTGCATTATCACCAAAAACAAGCCAAGGCCCATTGTCGCTGGTGATGATTAAAACGGTGTTTTTAGCAATTCCTTCTTTATCTAGCGCATTTATAATTTCGCCAATAGACCAATCCAGTTCCATAATAACATCACCAAAAAGGCCTAAATCGCTTTTGCCTTTAAATTTGTCTGAAACCGCCAAAGGAGCGTGAGGCAGAGGATGAGTAAGATATAAAAAGAAAAGATCTTTTTTGTTTTTTTTGATAAAACCAATAGCTTTTTCGGTAAAAAGCGTGGTTAGTTTTGAAGCATCTTTGATGTTTTCAATCGTGTCAATAACGGTTGTATTACTGATTAAAGGAAGCGGAGGAAAGCTCGAACGCATATCTTTAGAATCGGTAACTTTTGAGTAGCCGTCATAATCAATTGGCCATACATCGTGCGAATATGGAATCCCGAAAAATTCATCAAAACCATAATTGGTAGGCCAGTAAGGCAATACATTACCTAAATGCCATTTGCCATAATTGGCAGTTTTGTAACCGTTTTTCTTTAAAAGCGATGCAATCGTTTCTTCATTCGGATTCAAAGCGTGTTTAGCTCCTGGAAGCAATACGCCCGACATACCAATTCTATTAGGATAACAGCCTGTTAGTAAGGCAGCTCGAGAAGCTGTACAAATAGCTTGTCCAGCATTAAAATTGGTTAAACGCATGCCTTCTTCGGCAATTTGATTGAAATGCGGAGTATTAACTCCCGTCATTCCGTATGGTTCTGTGTCGCCATAACCCATATCATCCATGTTAATGATAATGATATTGGGTTTAGAGTTTGAGTTTTTACTTTGAGCAATGCCTAAAGAGGTAATTGCCGAAAGAAAGAGCAAGAAGAAACTTCTTTTCATAACTTGTGGTTTTTGGAATAATTAATAATTGCATGGCGTATAAGTTTGGTTGAGCACAAATATATTCAAAAGATGAAGTTTAAAAACAAAAAAAGCCCGTTTCATAAAGAAACAGGCTTGGAGGATTTGCAGTTTTTGGGGCAAATGCAAATCATCAACTAACTTATTTTGGCATTTCTGGAATTATAATTCTTCTTGTTGGTGTGCTTAGAGTTTCAATAAAAGCTAGTAAATCACTTATTTCTTCTTTGCTTAAGTTTAATTTTTTAAGTGCAGGGTCCACTTTTGGAATCAAAGAATCGCGAGCAGTTCCTAGATATTTTTTCTGCACAGGAGAAGGATTTCCTAAATTGTATAATTCGACCACGTCCAATAAAGTTGGAAAATGTCCATGATGCATCCATGGTCTTGTGTTTACAACTTCGCGAAGAGTTGGGGTTCTAAATTTGCCAATATCTTTTACATCTTTAGTAACGTTGTAACGTCCGAAATCTTCATTTTTGGTTCCGAATAAAGTCTGCCCGTCATTATGAAACTGATTGTCGCTGAAATAAGGCGTATTGTGGCAGTTGATACATTGTGCTTTGGTTCTGAACAAATGCATTCCATTTACTTGCTGATCGGTATAAATGTCTGATTTTCCGCTTACAAACTGATCAAATTTACTTTTCGGACTATTAATCGATCTTTCGAAAGTAGCAATAGCGTATTGAATTCGCTCTAAAGTCACTTTTTTGTCTCCAAAAGCCTCCGTGAATAAAGAATTGTAACCTTTTATTTTTGCAATCTTGTCAACAGCAATCGTCAATTTTTCATTCATTTCTAAAGGATCCTGAACAGGAAACTGCGCTTGATCTTCAAGACTTGACGCACGTCCATCCCAAAACAGGGAAGTGGCATACGCCGAATTTAAAATGGTCATCGAATTGCGTTTTCCGGTTTGCCTGTCGTGGCCAAATGAACGCGTTAAATTATCTGTCCAGCCCAGTTCAGAATTGTGGCACGAAGCGCATGCAATTTGTCCGCTTCGCGATAATCTTGGATCAAAAAACAAAATTTTTCCCAAATTTTCTTTTTCTTTCGAATACGGATTATAAGCAGGATAAGGAACAGCGGGTAAAACGCCAATATCCTGAAATTTAGATTTGTCTACACTTTCGTGTAATTCTGCAGCAGGCCATTTTGATGAGTCTCCGCTGGAATAGATTTTTCGTAATTCCTGAATATCAATGTAATCAGGATTTTCCACGCTTTTGTATGCCGTCAAGCATAGCAGGAATAGGAGAGGGAAGATTAGCTTTTTCAATTCTTTTTGGTTTTTGTTTCATCCCGATAGCTATCAGGGCAGGTTTCAAGTTGTCATGGAACTTTGTTAAAGTTTTAAATTTTGACAAAGTTCACTAGGTAAAACATTCATAATTTATAACTGACAATTCATACTTACAACGTAACTTCTTTAGGACACGGAATGCTCAATGCCGTTGGTTTTGGATATGTTCTATTGTTATACATTCTGTATTGTGTTGACACTGTTCCTCCAAATAGTTTATCATTTGTCAGTTTTAATTCAAATGAGATTTCATATAAGCCATTGCTGATTTCTTTGTATGTTCCTTCGCCAGAAATGGCAATAACATGAGTATTTGTTGCACTTGATCCGATTGTAATGTCTTGTGGAATTACTAAAACAGTTCCTTCAGTTTTGCTGTTTCCGTTTGCAGGGAAAAATTCCAAAGCAGATTTAATATTGAATCCAGGAGAAATTGCAGCTGAGTTGCTTTCGTTAGAAAACCATCTTTTTAAACCAAAAGAATTTACTGTATTGGTTCCGCTCGCAACATTAAATCCGATTTTGAAAGCATCGTGATACACATCGTCATTAGGATTTGTTGTTCCTTTGTCGCTATATAATATAGCATTCGGATCATCTTTTGTAACTACAACAGGAAAAGTCAGAGCGTTGAAAGTTTGCCAAGTACAAGTGGTTCCGTTGCTAAACCAATGTTCTCCATAAGTCAAATAAAACGCATTTGTAGGATCGGTAAATTTTGATGCTGGATTTGCCTGAATATCTCTTAGAGATTTTATCGGTTTTACAATTGTCAGATTGGTGTTTCCTGTAGCAGTGTAATTAGGAATATTTATTAAAGTAATTTTTGATTCGTAACGGGCATCATCATTTTGCAGATCTTCTAAAAGAGTTAAATGATATGTTACAGAACTTCTGTTATCGCCAAAATCATCGCGCGTTAAAGAATATTCAAAACCGTTTTGAAATTTGAAAAAATTAGCATTTTTAATTTCTTCAGGGAAAAAGCCATTAGGGAAGTTCACTTCAAAATCAATTGTTTCGCCTACTTCGCCTTTGACATTATACTGCGTTACAGGAAAAGTGTAGTTAGTTGCAATTGTTCCCAAATCAATTTTGAAAGTATTGTTTGGATATGCTGTGTTTAAATTTCCTATATGAATATCAGGATCAGAAACCGTTTCGAGTTTTAGATTGATGCTTTGGTTTGCAGCCCATCTTTTATCAAAAGAAACATAAATGGTATCTGTTAATTTACTGCCTTGAAACGAAAGCTGATTTACTGGATTTACACTAAAGCTATCGCTCACGCCTGATGTTTCAGCGCTGAAATTAGCCGTTACCGTTTCTTTTAACGAACGTGTCGTTAAGGTTACAGGGACTTTTAATGTTTTTACAGACTTGTTTTCATAAGTAGATTGCGGGACTAAACTTCCGTTTATAGTTGGATATTCTAAAGGAGTGTTATCTGCTTTAACCAAAAAGTTGAATCTTATATAGGGATCTATATCAGAACCTAATTTATAATCATCTTTTGAGCACGAAATGTATAATAGCGCTGTTAATAATAGGCTGAATATCTTAATACGAGTCATTTTGCTGCAAGTTTGGGTTAAGATTTGTGTTGAATGTTGGTATTGGCAATACGTATTTTAGAGACGGATACGTCAAACTGCACACATTTGCAAGACAGCCGTCAGTTCTTGAAACGTTTTTATGGTTTCTCGCAATATCAAAGAATAAAAAGCCTTCAAAGCATAATTCTTTCCTTCTTTCTAAAAAGATATTTTCTTTTAGACTTGTTGTATTGGTTAATAATGAAGCATTTGCGCGGGCGCGAATCGTATTGATGTCCGCCATTGCCAAATCTGCTCTGTTGGTTTCTAAAGCGGCTTCGGCACGAATTAGATACATTTCGCTAAGTCTAAATGCTACATAACCAGCATTATCTTGAAATTTTTTTGTAAAGCTGTAATTCACGTAAGTTTGTACGCCTTCAACCAATGTAAAAAGCGGTTTTGTCAAGAATAATTGTTTTCTTAAATCTGAGCTTTCATATAAATTAATCAAATCATTTGAAGCCGTATATTTTTCAAAACTTTGATCTGTATTGTAGCCAAAAACTTTTGACATTGATCCTGCAACATTGTTTTCATTATCCTTAGGAATAGCAAATTCAAGCAAAATTTCTGAAATAGGAAGGTCTGGTTTTTCCCATTCTGCAATTAAACTTTCTTTGCTGGTCAATACAGCTCCAGAATTGGTAATAACATCATTTGCTGTTTCGTAAGCATTTGTCCAATCTCCTTTTTGAAGATAAACTCTAGCCAATAAAGCTTTTGTATTTTTTTGGTTAAAAAAAGAATACGAAGCACCAGAAAGCAAAGAACTATCTGAATAATTGGCTATAGCTGTCTGTAAATCATTAATAATTAAAGCATACGTTTCTGCAGCAGTTTTTCTTGCTGGATATTGCACGCCTCCTTTTATAGATGCAGTGCTGTAAACGATTCCTAGATGTGAAGCGTCGGCAGTATAGTTATAATCCTGACTGTAAACCAGCGATAAAAGAAAATGCGTATAAGCTCTTATGGCCAAGGCTTCTGCTTTTATCTGATTTTTCTCTGCATCAGTAGCGTCGGTTAGGGAAGGAGTGTATTCTAAAATTAGATTTGCCTGATTTATGATATCATAACTATCATCGTAAAATAGTTTGAAATTACTGGTCAGCGCCTGATCATCAAAAGAATAAACCTGTTCAACATTTGAGGGAGTCGAAACTTGTCCTCTAAGACTTCCTGTTGCAATTGGCGTAAACTTGATGTTTCCGCCTTGTAAATCAGCATAAACGGCGTATCGTTCTGTTCGAACATTGGCTTCCAACGAAGAATAAAGTCCTCTAAGCGCTTGTAAAACACCTGTTTTATTCTGCAAAAGTTCGTCAATAGAAGTTTGTGTTCCAGGTTCTTGTTCTAAAAAGTCACTGCAGCTTTGCAATGAAAGGAATAGAAAGAATATTGATAAGTATTTTGAATATTTCATTTTCTTAAAATTTAGCATTAACCCCTAGAGAAATTGTTCTTGCCTGCGGATAAATAAAACTATACTCTCGTACGCCGTTCAATCCTTTTGGACTTTTTTCTTTGTACCAATACGCCACATTTGTAGCATCAGCAAATACAGAAAGTGCATCCAGAAAAGTCTTTTTTAACGGCACATTATAACTTAAATTAATATTGCTGATTCTGATGTAAGTAGCATCATAAACATACTTGCTTAAGTTGGTTATTATTGGAGAAAGCGTCACAGCAGATTGTGTAACGTTGTCACCAGGATTTCTCCAGTAATCGTAGGCATTTACAGAAAGGTTTCTATTTGATGTTACGTTATATTGATCTATAAGAACATTTGATGCTAAAAGATCACCGCCAATTTGATAATCACCTCTAATAGATAAAGTTAGATTATTGTAGAAAGTGAAATTATTATAAAAACCACCATAGGCATCTGCCTGTTTGTCTCCAATGGGTTCCCAGTCGGCAATCGTATATAATTCGCCATACGTTTTCGCATCGTAAACCTGACCATTTTTTTGAATAAGATCTCTTCCTGTAGCTGGATCTACACCTACCCATTTGACTCCCCATAGTGTTGTAGTGCTGTAGCCAATTTTTTGTGCCAATGCGAGATTTGATGCAGAATAGTCGCTTCCCAAACCTTTTAAGTCGGTTACTTTGCTGTCTACTGTAGAAATATTAAATGCCGTTGTCCATTTAAAGGCGTTGCTTTTTACCCATTTAATTCTTGTAGTAAGTTCAAAACCTTTGTTGTACATGCTCGCAGCATTTAATTGTATAGAACCATAACCCGTTTCGGTAGGAATATCTCTAGCTGTAATCAAATTGCTTTTATTGTCATAGTAATATTCTAAAGTCAACTCGACTCTTTTGAAAACATTAAAATCAAATCCAGCGTTGAATTTTGTGTTTTTTTCCCAGCTTAATCTTCCGTTCGGCGCTGCTCCGGGCGTGGCTTCAGTACCGCCATTGTATCCGTTTTGACTTACATTGTATAATCCTTTAGATCTGTACGAACCAATTTTTGAATTTCCTGTTGTACCATAACTTGCTTTTAATTTTAAGAAATCGATCCAAGAATTAGAGCTTAAAAAGTTCTCGTTGCTAATAATCCATCCTGCGCCTAAACCTCCGTTATGAGCCACATCAGTATCATCTCCAAAAACAGAACTCTGATCGCGACGATAATTGGCCAATAAGAAATAACGTTTTTTGTAATTGTAATTTAACTGTGAAAACAAAGAAACTCTGGAGTTATAGCTTATTTCGCTTCGGTAGCTTTGTCCGCTTGTAGATTCATCTTCAGGTGTATCAGGATTGTCGTCTCTTATTGCTTCAGACACTTTATGAATATATTCTGGATTCAAAAATCCAACTCCAGATTTGTAATTGAAATCGGTTTTATCTTCAGCAAGTTCAAAACCAATTATACCATCAATTTCATGAGTTTCGTTCCATTGTTTATTGAATAAAGCTTGTCCTTGCCAGTTCCATTTTGTAGAATTTCTCTGATTGATAAGACGGCGCCCCCAAGCTGGACGTGAAATTCCATCCAACATAAAAGTGCCATTGTACTGTCCGCTTTCATTTGCTGCAGAGAAGTATCGATCCTGTTCTTTATCGGTATAATCCATACCAAAAAGAGTAGAGAATCTAATGTTTTTATTAAGTTTATAAGATAAATTCAGACTTCCTAAAAGACCAAAAGTTTGCGCTTCGTTTTTGTTTTGCTCAATTGCTGCCAAAGGATTTCCCCTAGTAGAACCGCTTACGCCCAAATCGGCATAAGAGCCATCAGCATTATAAACGGCAAGGGTTGGAAGGTAGGCAAAACTATAAAAGATGTTTGGAGCATCTTTTTGTACAAAACTTGGGTTCAGCATCAAATTAATATCCCATTTATCAGAATTATAACCTAAGTTTATTCCAGCATTTAGCTGTTTGGTTTCATTTCCGACCTGCGGTTCGTCAATTTTTGTATAGCTTATGTTTGTACGGTACGAAAATTTAGAAGTAGAACCCGAAACATTAAAATTGTACTTATTGTATATTCCTGCGCGGTTTAATATATTGAACCAATCTGTGTTAATGCCGTTGTAAGAAACGGGAACATAACCAGGTGTAGTATTCTTCATAAACTCATTTCGCAGTTCTGTGTATTGCTCTCCGCTTAAATATTTAATCTGATTAATGGCAGAAGAAACTCCAAGCTGATTTGAAAAACCAAATTGTGTTTTTCCTTTTTTACCCTTTTTAGTTGTAATCAAAATCACGCCATTAGCTCCATCAGCCCCATAAATTCCAACTGCTGCGGCATCTTTTAAAACAGAAATAGTTTCGATATTTTCTGGTGCAATTTTCATTAAAGGATTTGCCAGATTTTCGGCAAAATCACCACTTCCGTTAAAATTGGCGCTGTCAATAGCATATTCCTCACTCATTACAACACCGTCAACAATAAAGAGAGGCTGAGAAGAAGTTCCTGAAATGGCACCGCTTAAAGAAGATAAAGTTCCTTGCCCGCGAATATTGATTTTAACTGGTCCGCCAACACCAGAAGTATTTTCGACCAAAACCCCTGCAATTTGTCCTGTAATCATTTTGTCAAAACTTTCAGAAGCCTGTTCAACTGCGATGTCTTTTGCCTGTAAAGTCGAAATACTTCCGACAATTTCTTCTTTTAATTTTGTAGTTCCATAAGAAGAAGTAATGATAACAGGATTCAATTCATCTGTAACTTCTTGAAGATAAAAAACAAATTCTTTTTTGTAACCCGCTGTTTGCGATTGTGGTTCCATTCCTAAATAAGCAACTTCAAGAATCTGATCCTTAATGTTTTCGCCTTTTAGTTCATAAGCAAATTTTCCATTTGAATCGGTTATGGCACCCATTCCAGTTCCATTTACGCGAATAGTGGCACCAGGAAGAGGCTGTTTGTCTTTTGCGCTGTAAACTGTTCCTTTAATCATCCGTTCAGTTTCCTGGTTACCAGAATTAGATTTATCAACTCGAGTCGCATCTGTCAATAAAACTTGCTTTTTCTGAATGTAGTAGGAGATATTCGTGCCTTTCAGCAACTTCTTTAAAGCTGTTTCTAAGGTGGCATTATTGACATCTAAATCAGCTAATTGATCGGTATCTATTTTTTTTGCATTATAAATGATTCTAAAATCACTTTGTTCTTCAATAGATTTGATAATTAGGCTTATAGGTTTATTTTTTACGTGTAATGTTATGAGTTTATTCTGAGAAAATCCTTTAAATCCAGATAAGAGAATGGCTAAGAAAAACAGAATTTTTCTTAAAAAGGGCAGTATCGTAAATGTCATGGTTATGTATTTATCGCGGATTGGTAATTGTAATGGTTTTTTGGTCAATTGAATAATTAAAAGGCGTGTCACGTTTTAGGAGGTCTAAAATGTTCTCGACACTAGATTCGCTAATTTTAATTGTACCTGTGAAATTCTGTTTGGCCAAATCAGAATTTTCGTTGATAATTTCAACATCATAAGTACGCTGAATAATTTTAGCGATTATAGAAAATGGCGTGTCTTTAAAAGCAAGCTCACCTTTTGTCCAGGCAACATAAAAGGCTGGATCGACTTCTTTTACAGCCAGTTTTTTCGAGTTATTCTGCCATGTTGCCATTTGATTTGGTTCTAACAGAATAACGTTGGTAGAATTAGCAGCTTCAGACATTCGAATGCTTCCCTCAATTAATGTACTATTAACTGTAGGGTTTTCAGGATATGCGCTCACATTAAAGGTAGTCCCGAGAACTTCAATATCTGCCTGATTTGCATGAACGATAAACGGATGCATTTTATCTTTTGCCACTTCAAAAAATGCTTCACCGGTTAAGTATACATCTCGGTTTCCATTTAGACCAAACTGTTCTGGATAACGTAAACTTGTTCCGGAATTTAAACTCACAATAGTACCATCTGAGAGTTTAAGTTTGAAACGTTTTCCGTACGGAACAGAGAGAGTATTGTAAATCACTTTTTGATCTGCGACTTTACCAAAATAAACAATTTCATTCGGAAATTTTTTGGCAATCAATTCGCCTTTATCATTTAGCAAAGCAGTCTGAGCTTTTCCAGATAAATATTCCAGACGGCCGTCGCCCAATTCCAGAACAATTTCTTTTGGATTTTCAGTTGTTTTGTTCAATAAGAAAATAGTCGTTCCTAAGCCCAGAAATACTAAAAATATCGCAGCGTACTGTACATACTGTCTGATTTTATTTTTGGGTTGCATCTGGATTACCGGAGCGGTTTCAATAGATAAATCAGAAGAAAGAGTGGTTAATGCCCAGATCTTCTTAGCCTTTATAAATTGATTTTTGTTTTCGTCAGATGCCTCGATCCAGTCAAAAAGTGCCTGAACTTCTTGTTCCGAAGCTTCATTTGAAAGGTATTTGCTTATTATTTCAGATGTCATGTCTGCTTTTTTAAACTTCTCACATTGTAAGTACACCTCAGAATTAAAATACCCTATCTTTTTATTCTTAATTATTATAAATAAGGATAAAAATCAAGAACAAATAATCAGACAATCTGGTCTTTAGAATTTTTAAAGCCTTTGTCATGTGGGCTTCTACGGCTTTTAGCGAGACTCCCAATTCTTCGGCGATTTCTGCATTTTTTTTATTTTCAAAGCGTTTTTTAATAAAAACTTCTCTGGTTTTTGGAGGAAGATAGCTGATAGATTCGTGAATAATGCGTTCTAGTTCGGTTAATTCTAGAGGGTCGAACTGAATTGAATTTAAAACTTCAATATTCAATTCTCTTTCTTTGTGGTTTAAGAGGTCATTTTTGAATTTGTTCTTCACTTTGTTGTGGCGGATCAAATTCAAGCATTTTGATTTGGCATAAGTAAACAAGAAAGCTTGGATTCCGTTTAAAGACTCCACATTTTCTCTGCTTTGCCATAGGTGTAGTAAGGCTTCCTGAGCCAGATTTTCAGCTTCGTCCTGATCATAAATAAACTGAATGCTGAAAGACTGGATTCTCTTAAAATATTTATCGTAAAAAAACTTGAATGCAGTTTCGTCGCCTTCCTTAAAGGAATGGAAAAGATCTAATTCGAAACGGACATTCTTATTCATTAAACGAAATTTACTTTGGAGAAAACAATATTAAGTAAATTTTATAAACAACTCAATTTTGCTCAGAAAGCGGCAAATATAAAAGTTTATTTATATTAATTCTAAATAAAATAAAAATAAAGATGTTTCTTGAAAAAATTATTCAGAATAGGTTTATTTATGTACTGTTTAACCGCTTATTTTAACCGCAAAGTGCGCAATGGTTTATTCTATGTAATGCTTAATTAAAACGCAAAGTTCGCAAAGCTTTGGCAAAAAAAAACTTTGCGTTCTTTGCATATCCCGATAGCTATCGGGATTTCGCTCTTTGCGGTTAAATATCAAAGATTGCTATATAATAATTGTAGTGTATGAAAATCGGATGAACCGTCAAAGTATTTATAAAGCACTTCCTGAAAAATAGGTTCTGTATTTTGAACGCTGGCAAATAAAGTCATACAAGATTGAAGATTTTCTACATCTATGCTTTCAAAAATATCTGATACGTTTTCTTCTTTTTTAATTAATTCAGAAGTAATTTCTAAAAGATGTTTTCCTAAAATGGGATGTTCAAGAAAAGCAATTGCTTCGTCGGCATTTTTGATTTCGTAAAATTTAGATGTATCGCTCGAGCCCATTCCTTTTATTTGAGGAAAAATAAACCACATCCAAGGAGACTCTTTTTTGCCATTTTTAATTTCGTCTAGAGCTGTTAAGTACAATTTGTTTTGAGCATCTAAAAAACGAAGTAATCCATTGTTATTGTAAGCCATTATTTACGATATTAATTTGGGGATATCAGGTCATAAATCTAGTCAAAATATGTTTACTTGTATAGCGCGAAACTTATTTTTTAAAGCCAATTTTTAACATTTTAAATGAGATAATTTAAAAAAGCAATTTGCTGTAAAATTTTATGCTTTTATAGTACATTAACAGATAAAGTTGTGTTAATTAATTTTTTAATTGTTATAAAAAGCATTTTTAATTGGTGGTTCTGTTATGATTTTTCTATTTTTATAAACAGACGGTTTAAAAACTGTCCGAAAAAAATAAATTAGACTTGATATTGGCCATCTTACAATATCAATATTTTCAACCGGGCAAGCTTCGCCCATAAAAAAATAAATGCTTATGAAAATAGGATTAATCGGATTCGGAAAAACTGGAAAATCAGTAGCTTCAATATTATTAGAAAATAAAAAATTCTGTTTAGAATGGGTTTTACGCCAAAGTACGGTTTTAGAACACAGATCGGTTCCAGAATTTTTTGGAGTGCAGTCAGAAGAACCCGGCTTAATCTATTCTAGTTCTAAAACTTCTATAGAAGAATTATTAGAAAAACATCCTGTTGATGTCATTATCGATTTTTCGTCACATCAAGGCATATATACATATGGAGAAGTAGCTGCAAAAAAGCAAGTGAAAATTATTTCTGCTATTTCACATTATAAAGATAAAGAGTTGGCTTTCCTGAAAAAGCTTTCGAAAAAAACTACTGTATTTTGGTCACCAAATATTACTTTGGGAGTGAACTATTTATTGTTTGCAGCCAAGTTTTTAAAGAAAATTGCACCTTGGGTCGATATTGAAGTGAATGAAGAACATTTTAAAACGAAACAAGGAACATCTGGAACAGCAGTAAAAATAGCAGAAGCGCTTGATGTAGATAAAGAAAATATTAATTCGGTTAGGGCAGGAGGAATTGTAGGTAAACATGAAGTTATTTTTGGTTTTCCTTTTCAAACCGTGCGTTTAATTCACGAATCGATTTCCAGAGAAGCTTTTGGAAACGGAGTTATTTTTGTGGCCGAAAATCTTAAAGAGAAAGAAAAAGGATTATATAATTTTGAAGATATCCTGACGCCTTATTTTACGGTGTAGTTTGCCACGAAGACGCTAAGGCACAAAGTTTTTTTTATACGGATTTTTTTGTCTTCCTGAAGCGGAGTCGAAGGATAAGCGCAATGTATTTAAAGTACAATTGAATCTCACAATCCCGATAGCTATCGGAAGCAGAGGCGCAAAGTTTTTAAAATTTAAAAAACTAAAAAAAGAAAAGCTTTGCGGCTTTGTGCCTTTGCGACAAAAAAACTTACTTCCTAAAAGTCAAAGCCTTCATATACTCCAAATTCATTTTAGCAATTGAAAGTACCGAAATTCCTTGCGGACATTCGATTTCGCAGGCTCTAGTATCCGAACACGCTCCAAATCCTTCTTCATCCATTTGTTTTACCATTGAAACAGCGCGTTTAGGAGCTTCTAATTTTCCTTGCGGTAAAAGCGCTAGATGCGTTATTTTGGCGCCAACAAATAAAGCTGCGCTAGCATTTTTGCATGAAGCAACACAGGCTCCGCATCCGATGCAGGCAGCAGCGTCAAAAGCAGCTTCAGCGGTTTCATACGAAATCGGAATGCTGTTGGCTTCGGGCGCCTGACCCGTCGAAGCGCCAATAAAACCTCCTGAAGCAATAATGGAATCAAAAGCTTTGCGGTCAATTTTCAAATCGCGTAAAACGGGAAAAGCTTTTGCTCGAAACGGTTCAATATAAATAGTATCTCCATCTTTAAAACTTCTCATGTGAAGCTGGCAGGTTGTAGTGTTTTTAAGAGGTCCGTGAGCACGGCCGTTAATCATGACCCCACATTGTCCGCAGATTCCTTCACGGCAATCATGATCAAACTCTATCACGCGTTCTCCCTGTTGAATAAGAGACTCATTTAAAAGATCCAGCATTTCTAGAAACGACATATGTTCTGATACTCCATCAATTTCATAATCGGTCATTTCTCCTTTTGTAGAAGAATTAAACTGTCGCCATATTTTTAGATAAAGTTTCATAGATAATTACGAGTTATGAATTATGAATTATGAATTATGAATTATGAGTTGTTAATTAATAATTTACAATTAACAATTCACCATTTTATTTATAGCTTCTCACTGTAAGTTCTACCGATTCAAAGGTTAAAGGTTCTTTATGGAGTTCAGGTTCATTATTTACTCCTTTCCATTCCCAAGCCGATACATAACAGAATTCATCGTCGTTACGGACAGCTTCTCCATCAACGGTTTGATATTCTTCTCTAAAATGAGCCCCACAGGATTCTTCACGCTGTAAGGCATCGTAACACATTAATTCGGCCAATTCTATATAATCTGCAATTCGTCCCGCTTTTTCAAGTTCGCTGTTTAAAGTGTTATCGCCAGTAATTCTGAGATCTTTTTCAAATGAAGCTTTGAGTTCTCGAATTTCGACTATTGCTTCTTCTAGTTTTTCTCTGCTTCGCGAAAGACCGCATTTTTCGTACAAAAGACGTCCGATTTTTTTATGGAAATAATCTGCAGAAAGTGTTCCGTTGGTATGTAAAAAACGATCCAGCTGTCTTCTCACTGTTTTTTCAGCTTCTTCAAATGCGGGATGCGAAATATCAGGTTTAGGCAAATTCAATTCGCCTGCCAAATAGTTCGGAATAGTGTAGGGAGCAATAAAATAACCATCGACACAAGCTTGAAGCAGTGAATTTGCCCCAAGACGATTTGCTCCATGGTCCGCAAAATTAGCTTCACCTAAAGCAAACAAGCCTGGAATCGTAGTCATAAGCTCATAATCGACCCAAAGTCCACCCATGGTAAAATGAGCCGAAGGCGAAATCAGCATCGGTTCTTTGTAAGCGTTTATGCCTGTAATCTTTTCGTACATAGCAAAAAGATTACTGTATTTGGCTTCTATTTTATCTTTTCCCTGCGCTTTTATGGCATCTGAGAAATCGAGATAGATGGCATTTTTCATAGGTCCAACGCCATGGCCGGCATCAATTCTTTCTTTTGCGGCTCTTGACGAAATATCTCTTGGAGCCAGATTTCCAAATGAAGGATAACGGCGCTCTAAATAATAATCACGCTCTTCTTCGGGAATGGCATTTGCATTTCGGTCATCTGCGGCTTTTTTTGGAACCCAGATTCGTCCGTCATTTCGAAGCGATTCAGACATTAAAGTCAGTTTGGATTGATTTTCACCATGCTGCGGCAATGAAGTAGGATGAAATTGAATCCAGCTTACACCAGCCATAAATGCGCCTTTTTTGTGCGCGCGCCAAATGGCAGAACTGTTACAGCCCATAGCTAAAGTAGACAGATAATATACTTTTCCGTAACCGCCAGAAGCCAGAACAACAGCATCTGCAGCATGGCGTTCCAATTTGCCAGTTTCAAGATTTCGTGCAATTATGCCTTTGGCTTTGCCATCAATGACCACAAGTTCGAGCATTTCGTGACGGGTGTACAAAGATACTTTTCCCAAAGCTGCCTGACGTTCCAAGGCTTGATAAGCTCCTAATAAAAGCTGTTGTCCTGTCTGTCCTCTAGCATAAAAAGTTCGAGAAACCTGAACGCCTCCAAAAGATCTGTTGTTTAGATAACCAGCATATTCACGGGCAAAAGGAACTCCTTGTGCGACAGCATGGTCAATTAAAGCAGCAGAACATTCGGCCAAGCGATAAACATTGGCCTCACGAGATCTAAAATCGCCGCCTTTTATAGTGTCGTAAAACATTCTGAAAGTACTGTCGCCATCATTTTTGTAGTTTTTGGCAGCATTTACGCCACCTTGTGCAGCAACAGAATGCGCACGTCTAGGAGAGTCCTGAAAACAAAAAGACTTAATATTATAGCCTTGTTCTGCCAGCGATGCAGCGCATGAAGCTCCTGCAAGACCTGTACCCACGATTATAATATTAAGTTTTTTCCGATTTGCTGGATTTACCAGCTTAGCTTTCGATTTATAAGTACTCCATTTTTCTGAAAGTGGTCCTTCGGGTATTTTTGATTCCATCATTTTTATTGTTTTAAAATGAATTGATGCAAAACTTTAAAAGCAACTATACTTTAGGGACTCCAATATACTATAAAAATCTTATAAAATGAAATTATTGTTTACTGATTATCATGGCTTTACTCGTTGTGTTAGATTTTATGAAATAAATGCCTGAAGGATATTCGGAGATCGAAATAATATTTCCTGCTCCTTGTTTAATTTTACTTCCTGTAACTGAATAGATAGTCCATTCTAGCTCTTTTGACAAATGAAATATTCCTTTTGACGGGTTTGGATAAACGATAATTTTATTGGATTCTGCATCTGGATTTTCTACTCCAAGATTACAATTATGGACGTCATAAGTAACTTTTTTTGTATTGCTTCCATTTGAATTAGTAACGGTTAAAGAAATTTCTCGATCTCCTTCTGTAGAAAAAATAACAGAATGCGGACCAATTCCAGTTGCAGTTTGCGGTTGTGCCCCAGCGCCAAAATTCCATGAATAAGAATCAACAGTGCCTACAGAAACTGAAGTAAAGGTGACAGCAGTATTCAAACATCCCATTTGCGGACTATATTCAAAATCGGCAATAGGAGCAGTGGTGCTTCCTGAAAGGACAAATTCCATTTTATTGACATTGATATCATTTTCTTCAAAATATAAAGTGATCACATGAGTTCCTTGTGTCAAAGCTATATTAGGAATTGCGACAGTCTGCCAGTTCTGAAAACCTCCTGTATTAGGTATATTGACAGTTCCAGTTAGGTTTGCGCCATCTACTTTTAAATGTAGTTTTCTGGTGTTGTAAGGAGTAGCAATTCTTAAATTTATCGTGTAATTTCCTGTTGTATTTACTTTGGCGGTATATTTCAGCCATTCATCTTTTACGACATAAGCCAAATTGAATCCGCCTTCGTTACAAGCTTCAGTTCCAACACGGTCGCCTGGTCTGTAAGCCGTATCTCCGCCAGCATTGATATCGAAAATAGCTTCTGGGCCAATATCATAATTTTCTGCTTCTATAGTTCCAGGTATTTGCGCAATTATTCCCTGATAAGGTGCATTTTGAAGTGTAGTTGGGGTATAAAATGCGGTATAGGTAATTGCTCCTGAGGCTGGAGCCTTAAAGGTTTGATTGGCCGTTCCGCCTTGACTCCAATGATCAAAATCATAGCGGATATTGCCTACATACTGTGGTGTTGGAGCGTTTAGAGTCTGTAAAGCAGCATTGGCTACAACTTGTTTTGTAGAAGGTGCAGTAACTGGTTTTTGGTTGAATTCTAAATTAAGGGGTACTGGCGAACTTGCTGCCGTAACGTCAACCAAATTCGGTTTAATGTCTACAAAACTTGTTGCTGTCAATCCGTTGCTATCGGTTACTTTTACCGTAAAGCGATACCAAACATTTGGTGTTTTTTCGCCTTGGTTAGAAGCCATAAAATTGCCTGATTTTACACCCTGCGGACTTGCTCCTGGATGCGAATGTCCTGCTCCTGGAACGTCTTCGTGAAAAAGATCCATGCTCCACGAAAAAGCACTTGCAGGTAGTGCTCCGTCTTCAACATCGTTTGCTGTGGCTTCGAAATAAATAACATCGTCAGCATTCCATTTTAATGTTGGTAATGGAGAAACAATAGAAACCGTAGGTGCATTGCTAAATGGCGTTACAGTTAATACTGCTTGATTACTGGTTACATTTCCCGCGGTATTGGTGACTATTACTCTATAATTTCCGGCATTTGCCGTTGTTACGTTTGGAATAGTATAACTTGCACCAGTTGCCCCGTTTATATTGGCATTATTATATTGCCATTGATAGGTTAAACCTGTTCCACTTGCCGAAACTGTAAAAGTTACAGGTTTGGTTTCCATTATAGATTGTGAAAGTGGATGATTTACTATTGTTGGTGCTGCAGTTTCTATATAATCCAGCTTAATCAGCGAACCATTATTTCCATAAGCGCAATAATAAATATAACCGTCATTGCCTAACATCATTCCAAGAGCCTGCTGTTGCGGAGCGGTAAAAAAGACCGTCGAAACAGGATCGGCAACGTTTGGATCAAAAGACCTAATTTCTGTTCGTACAAAATCTTTAATTATAAATTTTCCTTGAAGATTTGGATAACGAGATATGGCAGGATTATAAAGTACGCCATTAGTCAAAGCATTTCCGATACTTCCAGTAGCATATGTAAAGATTGGATTGGTAAATAAGTTGGTTTCGGTTTGTTTTCCGTCGCCTCCTTGAGGATGACCCCACGCATAATTGCGTATTGTCGGATTACTGATTTCGTTTACTTCTTCCCATGAAGTTCCAACATCTAAGACAAATAGTTTGTTGGCAGTTTCGTTGGCAACTAATCTCCATGGGTTTCTAAAACCGTACACCCAAATGCTTTGTCTTTGTATAGAACCGCTTCCATAATAGGGATTTCCTGGCGCTGGCTGTCCGTCTTCAGTCAAACGGAGAATTTTTCCTTTGTAGGTATCCAAATCCTGTGAATTTGTATTCAGCTGACTATCACCGACTGTTACATAAAGATAGCCGTTAAAAAATTTCAGGTCGCCACCATTATGAAAACCGCCTCCAATAGGTTCCAAAAGCAAAATTTCTTGCCTGTTGATTACTTGGTTGTTGGCATCAATCTTAATTCTTTCAATTCTATGTCGAATTACATTTGCGTCATTTATAGAATAAAAAACATAAACGTAACCATTTGTAGCAAAGTTCGGATGCAAGGTTAATCCGAGTAAACCTTGTTCGTTATCTGTAACAGTTGTTACGGTAAAAACAGTAGACACTGCATTGTTCTGGAATACTTTTACAATACCCGCTCTTTCTGCTATGAAAATTCTTCCGTCAGAAGATTGTTCCAGCGCAAGTCCTTCTTTTATTACAGCTGTTGGAGCAAGGTTTTGGGTAATGTACTGCGAATAGGATAGGGAGTAAATAAATAATACAGCAATAGATAAGAATTGCCTAAATCGCTTTTGAATTTTAAATAGTAGATTTTTTCTCATAATTATTCAGAAATTTTATAGGTTTGGGTACTCAAATTTACCCCTTTTCTGTATAATTATTTAAGATTCTAATGTTATGTTTTCTTTAGACAGAATAACAGCCTGATTTGGATTAGGAATACTTGACTGTTAGAATTATTTTGTAAAGTTTTTGTAGTGTTTTGAATTGTTGGAAAAAACTACTGAAGAAGATTTATTTTGCATTTTTTTCTGATGAATAATCTCTTCCTTCCAAATTTTATATCATTCATTTTAGGGATATTTTAAAAAAAAAGCTAAATCTGCGTGGTTTCTTTTCCCGCAGATTTAGCAGATTATAAAATTAAATTGTGAAAGAGGAATTATTTCTCAATTATCATCGTTACTCCTTGTCCGCCCGCGGCACAAATAGAAATTAACCCTCTTCCAGAACCTTTTTCGTTAAGCAGTTTTGCCATTACACCAATAATTCTTCCTCCAGTTGCAGCAAAAGGATGCGCTGCCGCCAAACTGCTGCCTTTTACATTCAATTTATTTCGAGCAATAGCGCCTAAAGTTTTCTTTAAGCCAATTTCGGCACTCAATTCTGGACTTTCCCAAATTTTTAAAGTAGCTAAAACCTGCGCTGCAAAAGCTTCATGAATCTCATAATAGTCAAAATCTTGCAGGTTTAATTCTGCTTTTTCCAACATTCTAGAAGCAGCAAACAAAGGCGCTAACAAAAGATTTTGCTGATTTTTGACATACTCAATTGCAGCAATTTCTGCGAAAGTGATATAAGCCAAAATAGGAAGTCCCTGTTCTTTTGCCCATTCTTCGCTAGCCAAAAGAACACAAGAAGCACCGTCTGTTAGCGGAGTTGAATTTCCTGCGGTCAAAGTACCGTTTATTTTATCAAAAGCAGGACTTAGTTTTGCTAATTTTTCAATTGTACTGTCTCTTCTTAGGTTATTATCTTTGTCTAATCCGTTGAAAGGAGTTATCATATCAGCAAAAAAACCTTCGTCATAAGCCTTTGCCATATTCAAATGGCTTTTTAAGGCAAACTCATCTTGTTCTTCGCGTGATATTTTATAATATTTTGCAGTAATTTCAGTATGTCCGCCCATAGAAAGTCCCGTTTGTGATTCTTCATTTCGAGGAACTAATGGAGATAAATCTTTCGGACGAAGTTTTAGAAAGGTTTTGATTTTTTCACCCAATGATTTTGCTTTTCGGGCATCTAGCAATATTTTTCGAAGTTTCTCGCTCACAGCAATCGGCATATCACTGATAGAATCTACACCGCCCGCAATTCCAGAATCGATTTGTCCGAGAGCAATTTTATTGGCAATGTAAATAGCGCTTTCAATCCCTGTATCGCAGGCTTGCTGTAAATCGCAAGCAGGAGTAGCGGGGTCAAGACTGGTTTGCATGACACATTCGCGAATCAAATTATTGTCGTAAGTATGTTTGATTACGGCACCTCCGGCAACTTCTCCCAATAATTTTCCTTTTAGATTGTATTTGTCAATAAGACCATTGAGCGATGCGGTCATCATTTCTTTGTTTCCTACGTTAGAATAAGCTGTATTGGCTCTCGCAAAAGGAATTCTGTTATAACCTACAATGGCGACTTTTCTTATTGTATTTGATTTCATATCAGGAAGTTATTTGTTTTTGGTTTTAGAAATTTCGAAGTATAAAGATAGAAATAGATTTTGGTTCGGGACTTAATGTAGATTAATATTGTCAGGAAATAACTTAAAAATTATGGTTTTTAAATTTATTCTGACTGATTTAGCATAATTTGTTTTATTTATTTAGAATGAATTAAAATAATTTGGAAAAGTTAAGATTTGCGCATACTTTTGTCGCTCAATTTAAAATCAAAACCAAATGAAAATAATTTTTAACCCGAAAGTTTATCTTTTCGTGCTGTTCTTGAGCTCATTAAATCTAATGGCACAACAGCTTGGAACTGTAAACGGGAAAGTTTCTTTGAGTGGCAATAAACCAGCAGAAAATATAGCTGTAGCTTTAAAAGGAACAAAATATTCAGATATTACTAGTGTTTCAGGATATTATGAAATTAAAAATGTAAAGCCAGGAACATATACCATTGTATTAAAAGGTGTTGGAATTCAGCCTGTTGAGGATAAAATTTTAGTCAATTCAAAACAAACCACAACTAAGAATTTTTCTCTTTCTGAAAGCCAAGAAGATCTGGAAGAAGTGGTAATTAAAAAGAATAAATACAAACAAGACAAGCCTTCATTGTCATTGCGTCTTCAGACTCCAGTATTAGAAATTCCTCAAAACATACAAATTGTAAGCGGACAGACTTTAAAAGACCAGCAGATTACGAGCATGAGTGACGGTGTAATCCGTAACGTGAGTGGTGCTGTACGTTTGGAGCATTGGGGAGATTTGTATACGAATATTACAATGAGAGGTTCTCAAATTCAAGCTTTTAGAAACGGATTTAACGTGGTTTCTTCGTTTTGGGGACCATTAACAGAAGATATGAGTTTTGTAGATCATATCGAGTTTGTAAAAGGTCCTGCTGGTTTCATGCTTTCAAGCGGCGATCCAAGCGGATTATACAACGTGGTGACTAAAAAGCCTACGGGAGTAACAAAAGGCGAAGTAAGTGTACTTGGCGGAAGCTACGATTTTTACAGAGTAAGTCTTGATCTTGATGGAAAACTAGATAAAAAAGGAAAATTATTATACCGTTTTAACGGAGCAGCACAAAAGAAAGGATCATTCCGTCCGTTTGAGCATAACGACCGTTACGTAATTGCTCCTGTAATTTCTTATCAGATTGATGATAAAACAAAATTGACATTTGAATACAACTTTCAATATGCAAATATGACCGAAGTAGGTTCTTACTATGTTTTTGGACCACAAGCAGGAGGTTATGCAACCTTACCTCGCAATTTTACAATGACACAGCCAGGATTGCCAGACACAAACATTCAAGATCATAGTGGTTATCTACAGTTCGAACATAAGTTTGACGAAAACTGGAAACTTACAGCGCAAACGTCTTATTTTAAATACATTCAGCAGGGATATAGCTCTTGGCCGGGTGTTGTTGGTCCTGGACCAGTTGATAGAAATTTTGATGGCATTCCGGAAGGAAACCTTGCTGCTGGTGAGATTATCAGAAATGTTGGTATTTGGGATGCAGAAAGTAATATGTATTTAGGACAGATTTTCGTAAACGGAAAATTCAATACAGGAAATGTTTCTCATAAAGTATTGGGTGGAGTAGATTTAGGAAACAAAGATTATATGGCAGATTGGGGACAATCTCATGATTTAGATACAGTTGATAATCCGTTTAATGTTTATAATCCAAATTATGGTACGCCATCAAATGGTTTACCGCAATTTGATCACGATACTCCTTTAAGCCAAAGAGCTGGCGGACTTTACGGTTCGAAATATGCGGCAGGTTATGTTCAAGATGAGCTTGGCTTTTTAGAAAATAGATTAAGATTGACCCTTGCTGCAAGATATACTTGGATTAGTCAAACTAGCAGCTACGAGGCAGAACCAATTGAGGATAGCCATATTACGCCTCGTGCTGGTTTAAGTTATTCTATTACTGATGATTTTGCTATTTACGGGTTATATGATCAAGCTTTTACACCTCAATCTGGTGTAGTGAGAAGTGGCGATGTAAAACCTCTTACTGGAAATAATGTTGAATTTGGACTTAAAAAAGATTGGTTTGACGGTTCTTGGAATACAAGTGTATCGGTTTACAATATCTTAAAGAAGAATGAGTTAACAGCAGATCCTAGTAATCAGCCAAACGAACAGTATAAAATTGTTTTGGGAGAAAAAAGAGCTCGCGGTGTTGAATTTGATGTTAGAGGAAAAATCTTTGATGGTTTAAATCTTATTGCAAATTATGCCTTTACAGAATCAACGGTAACTAAAGTTGATCCAGCTGTTTCTCAAGCTAATGGTATTAAGGTTGGAGATATTGTGCCTGGTTATGCAAAACACACTGCAAATGCATGGTTAAATTACACGCTTCAGCATGGAAAATTAAAAGGTTTTGGTGCTTCTCTTGGAGGAACTTTCCTTGACGGACGCCAAACAGATACTTGGAGTGAAGGTCTTCAAAAATTACCTTCTTACTTTAAATTGGATGGAGGTTTATCTTATGAAACTGGTAAAGTCAAAGTTACTGCAAACGTATTCAACATCTTAGATAAATATTTATATAGCGGTTCATTCTACAGTTGGTTAAATGCTTATTACTGGCAGGCTGAAGCTCCAAGAAATTTTAGAGTTGGGGTTACTTATAAGTTTTAAAGGGGCTAAGGTTCTGAGGGACTAAGATTCTGAGGATTATAGTAACAAAGTAACAAAGGAATAAAGGAATAAAGGCTTTAGACAAACTAGAGATGTTTGTCTAAAGCCTTTAATTTTATTTTATAATTTCATCCAGCTAAAGCTGGACGCTATTTAATTTATAAAAAATCCTTTTAATCTGTGTGTCCCGATAGCTATCGGGAGTGGCTTAAAAAAAATCTTTGCGTCTTTGCTCCCGATATTTATCGGGATTGCGAGAATATAATTATGCCTTCTTAATCAACGGAATCAATTTTGTACCAATCAATTCAATGGCATTCATTAATTGTTTGTGTGTCAATCCAGCATTGTCCATCTGAAAAGTAAATCGGTCAACACCGCCCAGTGCTTCGCTGTGACGAAGGATTTTCTCTGCAGTTCTTTCTGGACCTCCAACGATTAAAACGCCTAAATCATCAATTAACCCGTCAAATTTTCCTCTTGTTACAGGAGGCCAACCTCTTTCATAGCCTAATTTGGTCCATAATTCAGCATATCCAGGATAGTATTCTTCAATTGCTTTTTCTGTGGTAGTGCCAACATAACCAGGCGAATGTAAACCAACTTTTAATTCGTTAGGTTTATATCCTGCAGCTTTTCCAGCTTCTCGGTATAAATCGATTAAAGGTCTGAAACGATGTGTTTGCCCGCCAATTATGGCAACCATTAAGGGAAGTCCCAACGAACCTGCTCTAATAAAAGATTCAGGTGTTCCGCCAACGCCAAGCCAAATAGGCAATTTTTCCTGTAAAGCTCTTGGGTAAACCGGTAAATTATTTAGCGCAGGACGAAATTTTCCTTCCCAAGTAACAAATTCATTGTCTCTGATTTGAAGCAATAGCTCGAGTTTTTCTTTAAAAAGAGCATCATAATCTCTCAAATCATATCCAAAAAGGGGATAAGCTTCAATGGCAGATCCTCTACCTACAACAATTTCAGTTCTTCCTTTTGAAATTAAATCTAAAGTCGCAAAACTCTGATAAACTCTAACAGGATCTGCTGCACTTAAAACGGTTACAGCACTTGAGAGTCGAATATTTTTTGTCCTTGCCGCCGCTGCACTCAAAATAACAGCTGTAGCAGAATCTAAAAATTCTTTTTTGTGATGTTCACCAATTCCGAAAACATCTAGACCAGCCTGATCTGCAAATTCAATTCTCTGCAATAGCTGTTCCATGGCATCAACACTGCTCAGTGTATTGTTATCGCCGTACATTGCCGAAGCAAAACTGTCTATTCCTATTTCCATAAGCTTAATTTTAAATTCCAATATTGAGAAATTCCAATATTGAGAAATTCCAAATTCCAAATTTCAAAATCTAAAATCTGAAATCTGAAATCTAAAATCTACAATTATCTAGTGTGAGAATCCAAATGAAATACTGATAATAATAATCGCAATAACAATTAATGTAATGGCGACATATAAATAATCTTTTTCTAATAAAAACGAAAATAGCGAAAGCAAAACACGTAAAACTGGCGTAAGGAAAAGCAAAATAATACCAGTAAATATTAAGGATTCACCATTTCCTTGAATTGCACCATTGTAAACAGCCGCAATTACTTCAAATATATTTCTATCATTTTCTTTAAAAACAGAATAATCTTCAATCTGATTTCCGTTGTGAATCAAATATACAATTCCGCCGATAAAGGCTACTGACAGTGAAATCCAAACTCCGTAACGAAGCAGGTTTCCTATAATGGTTTGAAAATCTTTTTCTCCAAATTTTTCTTCCTGTACCATATTAGATTTTTCCATTTAGTCCGTTATAAATCATGTTTATTGCCAAAACAAAAATCAGGCAGGCAAAAAATATTCTCAACTTCTTCGGATTTGTTCGTACTAAGATCTTGGCTCCAGCCATGGCACCAAACAAAACTCCAATTACAACCGGCATACAGATTCCAGGTTCGATATATCCTTTTTGAATATAAATGACAGAACTCGCCATTGCTGTAACTCCCATCATAAAATTACTGGTTGTGGTGGAAACTTTAAAGGGAACGCGCATGATATTGTCCATTGCAATCACTTTAAAAGCGCCAGAACCAATTCCGAGAAGACCAGACATCATTCCGGCAACTCCCATCATGCTGAAGCCGCCAAGCACGTTTTTAGTTCCGTATTTTATGATCTCACCATCGTGAGAAGGATAAGTTCCGTCTAATTTTAGTTTTTTTGCCAGCGAACTAGACTCCAAGACAATGTGTTCTTCTTTTTTTCGTAACGAATTAATTGCAGAAAAAATCAGCGTTAAACCGAATAAAACCGCTATAAAAGAAGTAGGGGCAATTGTAGAAAGCAAGGCACCGCAAACCGCTCCGATAGTAGTGGCGATTTCGAGAAAAATTCCCATTCTCATGTTGGTGATCCCTTCTTTTACATAAGCTGCGGCAGAGCCAGAAGAAGTAGCAATAACAGAGACCAAAGCGGCTCCAATGGCATAATGAATATCGACACCGAGAATAATAGTAAGAAGCGGAATAATAATGATACCGCCTCCTAAGCCTGATAATGAACCGATAAAACCTGCTAAAAAAGCACCCAGAATCATTATAAGCGTAAAGGTAAGTATTGTCATTTAGTGATGTGTTTTTGTATTTGCTAATTTACGAATACAAATTTGTTCACGAACTTAAATATACCTTAAAAATGTTTATAGTTGATGGTTTGTAGTTTTTGGTTGGTTGTTTGTTTTAGTGTTTTTTGTTTTGACTTTTTGAAGTTTATAGTTTTGTCAAAGCTATAGAGAGCCGTAACTATCAACCATCAACCAAAAACTATATCCTATTGTCAACAGCAAAAGCTGTTTTCCCGATATTGGCCAATAATAAAGCCGCCGCCGCACTTGTCCAAACCGAATAATCGAAAGGCGCTTTTACTGAAACCGAAACGGCCATTGCAAATCCAAAAAAGAACAATAAAAAAGCAGTTCCTAAAGCGGCAAGTCTGGTTTTAAAGCCAAACAATAATAGCAGACTCAACACAACTTCAAAGAAAGTGGCAATCGCGCCTAAAATTTCTGCTGTTGCTTTATTTGCGTAAGGATTTAAAGTGTTAGTGTAAACTACAAAGTTCTCCCAATTTCCCCATGCGACTCCGTTTGAGCCTGGAGCTCCCCAGATTCCAAATCGATCAGCTACAGCTGAAAGCATTGTGATGGCTAAAACTATTCTTAAAATTAAACCTGCTTCTAATATGGTTATGTTTTTCATTCTGATTATTAATTTTTATTGCAATTTCATTCTGCAAATTTTATCTCAAAAAAGACAAAAATTGTCGAACTGTTTTTTTTTAATAACGACAGAATCATCGTCAAATTGTTTAAAATAAACGACAAAATGCATAAAAAAGGGGTTGTTTTAAAAGAATAGCTTTTTTGAATGGATGTTGGGAACGAAAATTATTTTATTGGTAAAGCCCAGCGGGGCACAATATTTATAGAATTTCAATGTAACATATGGTAAAAGCTCCGGAGGAGCAACATATTTCTATAATATATGTCGCTCCTCCGGAGCTTTATATTGTAACCGTTTATTCTTTTCTATAAATATGCCGCTTCTCTGAAGCTTAAAAAAAAAGCTTTCCAAAAAGGAAAGCTTTTTTTGTTTTGAAATTCTTATTTCAATGTCGTTTTGATTACAATTGCTGCTTGTTGTACAGCTGTTTGAATAGCAGGTACATTGGCAATCGGATTTAAAAGTCCGTAATCGTGAATCAAACCGTTGTATCTTGTTAAGGTTACAGGAACTCCAGCTTCATTAAGCTTTCTGGCATAAGCTTCACCTTCGTCTCTTAAAACATCATTTTCAGCAGTTTGTACTAGAGCAGGAGGTAAGCCTTTCAATTCTGCTAAACTAGCTTGCAATGGAGATGCATATTTTTCAGTTCTTTTTGCAGTATCAGGCAAGTAATTATCCCAGAACCATTTCATCATATTTTTAGTTAAGAAACGTCCGTTGGCATATAAATTATAAGATTCAGTTTCAAAATTAGCATCCGTTACAGGCCATAATAAAACTTGTAATTTAATATGCGGCCCTTTTTTATCTTTAGCCATTAAAGTAATAGCTGCAGTCATATTTCCGCCCACACTGTTTCCCACAACAGCAAGGTTTTTACCGTCTACGCCAATTTCTTTTCCGTTTTCAGAAACCCATTGTGTTGCAGCGTAAATTTCGTTAATCGCTACTGGATATTTGGCTTCAGGAGATGGGGTATAATCTGGGAAAACTGCAACAGCACCACTTTCTACAACCAGATCTCTCACTAATCTTCTATGAGTAGGATAATCTCCTAAAACCCATCCGCCACCGTGAATAAAGATAAATACCGGCGCATTTGCTTTTGCTCCTTTAGGTTTAGTAATATGAATTTTTACTTTTAAGCCGTTTTGTGAAATTACTTTTTCAGTTTCTTCGATACCAGAATAATCTACTTGAACCGATTTTTGAGCACCTACTAAAACGTTTCTTGCATCTGTAACAGATAATTGTTCTAATGGTTTTCCGTCACCTGAATTTAATGCATTTAAAAAGCTGCGAACCTCTGTAAAGATTTCTGGGTCATTTTGCCCTTTATAAGGTCTTTCTTGTGCTGAAGCAACTGTATTTACGATTAATAATGTTGCAATAAATAAACTTTGCTGTAATACTTTAATAGTTTTCATATCTTTTATGTTTTAATTATTTATAATTTGATAGGACAAAGATATGGCGCTAGTAAAGCTCTGAAAATGGATAAAAGTCTATTCTAATTGTACATTTTTCCCTTGAAGGTATTTTTTCTTGAAATTAGATGGAGTGTCGCCAACTTTATTGGTAAAAAGTCGGTTAAAATAAGCTGGATCTTCATATCCGAGCTGATATGCAATCTCTTTTACGCTTAATGATGAATAACCCAAAAGTCTTTTAGCTTCCAGAATAATGCGGTCTTTTATAATATCGTTTGGCTGTGTCAGTTCTAAACGATTGAATTTATTAGAAAGCGTTTTAGGAGCAACACCCAAAATATCAGCGTAATCGGCAACTGTATGTTTGGTTCTGAAATGAATTTCGACCAAACGGCTGAAATCCCTAAAGAAATCCATTTCTTTAGAAGGCTCTTCATTTAAAACACCTAATTGCTGAATTTTCCAGATTCGCGTCGCTTTAATAATAAGCTGTTTCAAATACGTTCGAATCATTTCTTCCTGAGACGAATCGGGAGAAACAAACTCTTCCTGAATCTGATTGAAAATGCCTTCAATAAACAAAACCTCTTGATCGGGCAAAGTGGTCATTGGCATTTCAAATATATTATTGAATAGCAATCCGTCGCAGGCTACTTCGGCATCGTGAATCTGCACACAGTAAAAATCACGATTGTAATACATAAAATACCCCTGCTTTTTCCCTTCCTTATTAATCTGCAGATATTGATTGCTGTTGATAAAAAACAGAGAAGGGCTTTTGGTTTGATATTGTTTAAAATCAATAGTAACCTGATAATCTTCCGGAAGATATAATACCTTAATATAAGCTTTGTATTCGTCGCTGTTTATTGCTTCTACAGTTTCCTGATTCAGAACCAGAAATCCCAGTTTTTTATAATTTGATTCAAATACATTATTAAGGTTCATTGCGGTTTGTTTTGGATTTAAAATTAATGATTTTCTTTAGCGAAAGCAGTACTATTCATTGCCAATTTGAAGATGTTCCAGTTTTTTGCCAACCAAAGTTTTTTCGCCCACAATTTTAAATCCGAGTTTTAAATAAAGATTCTTCGCCAGCGGATTTTCTTCTTCCACCAATAAACCTAATGTCTGTTTGTTTTGATGAACATATTCGTTAATTAGAAAAAACAACAGTTTAGAACCAATTCCTTTTCCTTGATGATTTGGATTTACGCCTAATGAATCAATGTAAAATTCTCCAGCACGTGTTTCAAACTCGGGATCAAATTCTGGATTATAATGTGCTCTAACATATTCCACAATCGGATTTCGTAAAGCTTCTATATCAGAACCATTGTAAATATTAACTGCGCCTATGATTTCTCCATTTTCCTCAGCCACAAAACAGTTTTGATACGAATATTGGTTGTTTTCTCTTTCAACGAAATATTCCAGAAAGTCTTTCGCGGAAGCGTAATCATTCTTAGCAATAAATTTGTAGATAATATCTTCCATTGCTAATAATAATATAGGAGCAATATATTTTGAGTCTGATTTTTCGGCTTTTCTGATATTCATGTGGAAGATTTTAGTACAAACAAATTTACTTCATTTAAATATTTTCTCTCGCAGATTCTGCAGATTTAGCAGATTAATATTTGAAATATCTGCATAATTCGCTAAATCTGCGGGAGAAAGACACTTAGAATCTTTGAAAAAAATGTACAAATATACGCTCAATATATACCAATCAGGAGATTTTAACTCGCCTTATATTTGTATAACAATTTTAATTTAAACATTAAAACAATGAAAGCAATAGGATTTAAAACATCATTACCCATAGAAAACCCAGAAAGTTTTATCGAATTTGAAGCTGTAAAACCAATTCCTGGGCCACACGATTTATTAGTTAAAATTGACGCGATTTCAGTCAACCCCGTCGATTTTAAAATTCGTCAGAGTTCGGCAAAAGAAACCGTTTTGAATACCCCAAAAATCATTGGCTGGGATGCTGTAGGAATTGTGCAGGCTGTTGGACAAGACGTTACTTTGTTTGAAGTAGGCGATCCTGTCTATTACGCTGGAGATATTACCAAACAAGGAAGCAATGCCGAATATCAGATTATTGACGAGCGAATTGTCGGCAGAAAGCCAAAATCATTAAGCATTGAAGAATCGGCCGTGATTCCGTTGACTGCTTTAACGGCTTGGGAAATTTTATTTGACAGAATCAGAATTAATGCTGACAAAGACAAAGGGAAATCGATTCTAATTATTGGCGGTGCTGGCGGAGTAGGTTCGATTGCCATTCAATTGGCCAAGAAAATTGCAGGTTTAACTGTTATTGCAACAGCTTCTCGTCCTGAAACAATTGAATGGTGCAAACAGCAAGGAGCTGATTTTGTGGTAGATCATAAAAATCTGATTTCTTCTGTTCGTGAAGCTGGCTTTGAACATGTTGACTTTATTCTAGATTTCGTAGACACCAATGCTTATTGGGACACGATGGTTGAATTGATTAAACCGCAGGGACATATCGCTTCGATCACCGGAAGCGCTGAGCCTGTAGTTTTGAATAAACTGAAAAGCAAAAGTGTTTCTTTTTCTTGGGAATTAATGTACACTCGATCAATGTATCAGACGGAAGATATGATTGAACAGCATAATATCTTAAATATTGTAGCAGACTTGTTAGACGACGGCATTCTGAAAACTACATTGAACACAACTTTAAACGGACTTACAGCCGAAAATCTTAAAAAAGCACATGAACTTTTAGAATCAGGAAAGACAATTGGAAAAATTGCGATTAAGTTCTAAAACATAAAATGGGCATTCTGATAGCTTAGAATGGTTATTTGGAACAGTTTTAAATAATATTGTTTTTAAATAAGAAATTTTTGTATTTTAGTCGGCTTACAAACCCAATTGAGTATAAATTTTTAACCTAAAACAAAATTATTTATGATTTCAAAAAACACAGACCTTGGATTATTACTGTTGCGTATTAGCACTGGCGGATTAATGCTTTTTCACGGTGTTTCTAAAGTGATTCATGGAGTTTCGTTCCTTGTAGAAAACTTGGGTGCATTTGGATATGCGGTTTACATCGGAGAAGTTTTGGCGCCAATTGCCATTTTATTAGGATTCAGAACTAGAATTGCAGCAGTTCTTTTGGCAATAACTTGTGTGGTGGCAGTTGCAACAATGCACAGTCAGGAAATTTTCTCAATTAGTGAGCATGGAGGATATGCTTTAGAATTATTAATGCTGTATTTTTTAGGCGCTCTTGCATTGTTTTTTACTGGAGCAGGTAAATTTGCCGTTTCTAAAAACAATCAGTGGGATTAATTACAAGCAACTATATAAATTAAAGAAAGCTCTAAATTTCGATTTAGGGCTTTTTTTGTTTAAATCCCTTTCATTTTGAAAATCATCGTATCATTTTGATAGCCATTTCTAAATTAACTCAAACTTATTTTTTATTATTTGTTTTATAATGAATGGTTTATTATATAATGAGTTGCTGTGGCACGCCTTTTGTTTTTATGTTGAGGATTATTAAACAAGCCCTTAATTGTAAAACATGTAAAGAATATGAAAACAAGTAACAAAAGAAATAAAGAAATCACAAAAACGTATTTTTCAAATAAATCTAGACGAAACAAAGATCGATTCGTCAACTTAATGGTATTTACGGTTGTTCTTTTTATTACGGTTATGCTAATCGCTAAAATAGTTTAGTGCTATAGTATGAAAACCATTCAGGACAGAACAGATACGGCTGTTTTTTCTTTAAATGAAAAAGTTTACGAATCTTATGATTTCGTTATTGAAGAAGCAACGGCTAAACATATTTTCTATATAAATGAGATCTGTGAAGAGACATTATCATCTGCGAAAGCTCGAGGAACAGGCATTTCAGGCCGACCGCCAGAACTGCTTGAGAAAAAGATGAAAGAAGGTGAAGCCATTATCGCATTTGCACCAGACGGAAAATGGGCAGGTTTTGCTTTTATATCTTTATGGGAAAACGGTAAATATGTTTCTAATTCTGGATTAATTGTCGCACCTGAGTTTAGACATACAGGTCTAGCCAAAAAAATCAAAAGAAAAATCTTTGAACTTAGCCGTAAAAAATATCCAAAAGCACATATATTTAGCTTGACTACAGGTCTTGCCGTTATGAAAATGAATCACGAACTCGGTTTTGAACCCGTAACTTATTCTGAATTACCAAACGATGAACTTTTTTGGGAAAATTGCAAAAGCTGCATTAATTGTCCGATACTATTAAGCAAAGAAAGAAAGAATTGTTTGTGTACTGCCATGCTCTACGACCCTAAGAGCAACAATATCTCAGATTCTCTGGAATAAACCTGAAAAATGCTTTTTTATGCTATTTTTGCGCTCAAATTATTCCAGTAAGTTACCAAAATAGCAATGAAATCTTTATCAGCACTTCTCTTTTTTATTCTCTCTTTTTCTATTAATGCACAATCAGTAAATGGTATCGTAAATGATTCTGATGGAAAAGCATCAGCAGAAGTTTTAATTCGAAATCTAAATTCAAAAACACATGCACATACCGATGCAAATGGAAAATTTACCTTAGAAGGAACACAGATAAATGATAGTCTGATTATTACCAAAAAAGGATTTTCAACTCAAAAAATAAAATTAGCCTCTTTAGATTTTCTTTCCATTCAATTAGAAGAAAAACCATTTTTGCTCGAAGAAGTTAAGATTGACAATAATTTAAAATACCTAAATACCATTTCTAAAATCGATTTTGAAATTCAGCCTATTTCAAATTCTCAGGATTTACTGCGTAAAGTTCCAGGGCTTTTCATTGGTCAGCATGCGGGTGGAGGAAAAGCAGAGCAAATCTTCTTAAGAGGTTTTGACTGCGATCACGGAACCGATATTAATATCACCGTTGACGGAATGCCAGTAAATATGGTTTCACACGCGCATGGACAAGGTTATTCTGATCTGCACTTTGTAATTCCAGAAACAGTAGATAATATTGATTTTGACAAAGGTGCTTATTTTGTAGATAAAGGCGATTTTACAACTGCTGGATATGTAGGTTTTAATACCAAAAATGCTTTGCAGAATAGCTCTATCTCTTTTGAAGGCGGGCAATTTGACACTTTCCGTACTGTGGCTATGTTTAATTTATTGAATAAAGAAAACCAATCGGCTTATTTTGCAGGAGAATATATGATGACTGATGGCTATTTTGATGCGCCTCAGAACTTTAACCGAATTAATTTGTTTGGAAAATACAACGCTAAAATGGAAAACGGAGATCGTCTGGCTATTTCGGTTTCGCATTTTAAAAGCCAATGGGATGCGAGCGGACAAATTCCTGACCGTGCGGTAAACGACGGAACGATTTCGCATTTTGGAGCAATCGATCCGAATGAAGGAGGAAATACAGACAGAACCAACTTTAATCTGCAATACGATGCCAAAATTGATAACAATACACACATTAAAAGCAGCGCATATTTAAATAAATACGATTTTGAACTGTATTCTAATTTTACTTTTTTCTTAAACGATCCTATAAATGGAGATCAGATTAAGCAGAAAGAAAACAGAACTATCGTAGGCTTTCAGTCAGAATACGATCAGAAACTAAATGAAAAATGGCGTTTTAAACTAGGCGCTGGACTTCGAAATGACAATAATAAAGATGTAGAATTGTCTCATACGTTAAACAGAAAAACAGTTTTAGAATATTTGAGTTTAGGAAATGTCAACCAAACCAATTTATTTACCTATTCAAGTCTTGATTTTACAGCAGGAAAATGGCTGGTAAACGGTGGATTGCGTTTGGATTATTTCAAGTTTGGTTACGAAGATCAGTTGGCGGCAACTTACACCAATCAGACGCAGACCAAAGCAATTGTAAGCCCGAAACTAAACTTTTTGTATACTCAAAATGACAAATTAAACTATTTCTTGAAGTTAGGAAAAGGATTTCACAGTAATGATACCCGTGTAGTTGTGGCGCAAAAAGGAGAAAAAATTCTTCCAGAAACGTACGGAGCAGATTTAGGTTTAAACTGGAAACCATTTCCAAGAATGATTGTCAATTCGGCTCTTTGGTATTTATATCTAGCTCAGGAATTTGTGTACGTAGGAGATGAAGCTGTTGTGGAACCAAGCGGAAAAACAGAACGAAAAGGTTTCGATTTTGGAATTAGATATCAATTGACCAATTGGTTGTTCTGGAATGCGGATTATACCTATACACACGCAAGAGCAATTGACGAAACAAAAGGTAATGATTATTTGCCGCTTGCTCCAAAAAACACTTTGATGAGCGGACTTTCGGTAAAAGATTTAAAAGGTTTCTCAGGAAGTATAAGAACTCGTTTCTTAGGCGACAGACCAGCAAACGAAGACAATTCGGTTGTAGCAAAAGGGTATTGCATTACCGATTTTTCTGTGAATTATCAGATTAAGAAAGTGTCAATTGGTGTAAACATCGATAATATTTTCAATACCAAATGGAAAGAAACACAATTCTTAACCGAATCAAGATTGGCAAATGAAACCGATCCTGTAGAGGAAATTCATTTTACAGCAGGAACGCCGTTTAATGCGCGTTTGATTTTGAAATATGTGTGGTAGAAATTGATTAATGTGGCAATTAGAAAATGTGCCAATTAGATAATGCGAGAAATTATCTAATTGGCACATTTTCTAATTAGTGGTTTGTTTTAAATTGAATTGAATCGAACTCTCCATATTTAACAGGTGCTATCATTCCGTAGGAATGTTTCGTTGGTAGAAAAAAAATGGTATCCAGCCCAATTTACGTTCCGTAAAACAATTTAAAAACATATTTTTTTCTACCGATGAGATGTTCCGTAGGAACATTTATCTCTTATCGTTTAAAATTACATTTTCACCGAGCGGATGCTGTGTTCTACCGATCATAATTTTAATTGATATACTCTCGATATACTTTTGGCTTAAATTAAAACCTTAAAAATCAAAATTATGTCACTATTTACGCCTCTTCTTTGGATTTTGTCAATCGCTCCGATTATTGTTATTGCATGCTTTAAATCGGAAAAACCAAACTTAAAATATTTAGCATTTTTTATTTTATATTTCCTTGCCGATGTGTTTTTGCAGGCTTCAGGAAAACAATTAATCGACTTGGATTTAAAATTTAATTGGGCTGGAAAAATCTTGAGTCTAGTTTTAGGATTGATTATTATCTTTTCAGTTTCAAAAGAAGAAAGAATCAAAATCGGATTTACTTCTAAAACCAATTCACCAGCAAACTTGAAATTCGGATTATTGGTTTTCTTCGGATTTACTTTGTTCGATATTATTTTCAAACTGATTTTATTTCCAAAAGGAAATCCTTTTGATCTAGAAACTTTCCTTTTTCAAGCCACAATGCCTGGATTAACAGAAGAAATTCTTTTTAGAGGAATCTCTTTATGGCTTTTAGATAAAGCTTTTGCGCCAACATGGAATTATCGCGGCATCAAATTTGGCTGGGCATTTGTTATCGTAACCGTTTTATTTGGAGTTTCTCACGGAGCGGTTTTAGATCAAGATCTGCATTTGAAATTTGATATTATTACAATGGTCTATTTAACATTCATCTCTTCTGTGAGTGTTGGAATTTTAAGACAGTTTTCTGGAAATCTTATTTATTCTATTCTAGGGCATAATACGATTAATTTGATCAATGCGGTGATTAGAATTTTATAAAAAAGGAATTCAATATCTAATTAATTTTAAAACACATAGAAACATAGATTTTTTTATTTCGAAAAAGAAGAGAGAAAGAAACTAGTTTCTCACACATAGATGTAAACCTTTGTAAATATCTTCAAAACGACTATGTGTATTATAACAAAGTGAAACGTCTTTAAGCGCAAAGAAAATCTATGCTTCTATGTGTTAAATATATTTTCGCACTCAATGGAAAAAAAATAAATTATATTTGAAACTGCTTTACAACCGTATTACATGCCAAATACCACATCGACTTCGGGATATTTTTTAGATAAAATCGCTTCGCTGAATTTTGATCACTTTTTCACCAAAAGAAATCGAGTTTTACTGCACGTTTTCATGTGGTTAGGTTTTTCTATTTTGCTTTTTTTGAGCTATGTAATTGGCTATAAATTAGTCTATTTTGATGCTGTTTTACTAACAATAAGAATGGCATTGGTCAATATGATTGTGTTTTATATGCTGTTTTACCTTTTGTTGCCAAAGATATTTTCAGGAAGCAAAACCAGAATTGTAATACTGATAATATTGGTTTTTCCAATTTCAATATTTGTTTGGATGGCGGCAACGTATTTTATTTCGCTTTTGTATTATGCTTTAGGTCTTGAAGTTACTTTTGGAGAACTGAAAGGCGTCATTAAAATGAGTGCAAACCAAACTTTTCTGGAAGCAGTTTCTCCAAAAAGAATGCTTTCTCAAACCATAATTATTATCTCATTGCTTTCGCCTTTTTGCTTTGCTAAAATATTGGTCGAAATCACGAAATTGTACAACAAGAAATTTCAAATTGAAAGAGAGAAAACAGCTTTAGAAATCCAAAATATTCAAATTGAGAAAGACTTTCTGAAAGCACAGCTGAATCCGCATTTTTTATTCAATACCTTAAATAATCTGTACGGATTAACGGTTAGAAAAGACAATCTGGCTCCAGAAGTAATCCTGAATCTTTCAGATATTATGAGCTACACGCTTTACGAATCGAACACTGAAATTGTCCGTTTGGAAAAAGAATTGGATTTCATTAAAAACTATATCGCTTTAGAGAAAATGCGATATGCTGATGAAACGGATATTCAAGTTGTTATTGAAGGACAAGCCGCTGGACTTTTTGTTGCGCCGCTTATGACATTTACTTTTATAGAAAATGCTTTTAAATATGGTTTAAAAGGCCAAAATGCCTTTATAAAACTAAATATAAAGATTGAAAACAATACTTTTTGGTTTAGTTTAGAAAACGATTTGGAAGAAACAGCAAACGATTCTAGTTTTGGTGGAATAGGAGTGGAGAATGCTCGTAAACGCTTAGAATTGCTATATCCCGATCAATATGAATTAGAAATTAAAAGACTTGAAAATTCGTTTAAAGTCGATTTAAAAATAGTTTTAAGAAAATAATGGAAAAACTAAAATGCATTGTTGTTGACGACGAACCAATTGCAAGAGATATTATCGAATCTTTTATTGCCGAAATTCCGTTTCTGGAACTTAAAGGTTCGTTTGCAGAAGCTTCAAAAGCACTATTGTTTCTGCAGGAAAATGAAATAGATATTGTTTTCAGCGACATCGAAATGCCTAAGTTTAATGGTCTAGAATTGGCGCAATCGCTTACCAACGCTCCAGTTATTATTTTTATAACGGCGCACCGCAATTTTGCTATCGAAGGTTTTGAAACTGGAGCAGCCGATTATCTCTTGAAACCCGTTCGTTTTGACCGTTTTCTGAAAGCCGTAAATCGTGCCAAAGAATATCTTTCGCTAAAGAAAACAACTTCGGTTCATCAGATCAATTCCGATCGAATTTTTATTAAATCGGAAGGAAAGCTGATTAAGATTTTGTTGAATGAAATCCTTTATGTAGAAGCGCAAGACGATTATCTGAAATTCGTTATCAACGGCAGATCGTACACGACTTTAGGAACTTTAAAATCAATGGAAGAAGTTTTGAAACTTCCAATGTTCTTTCGCGTGCAGCGTTCTTTTATTCTAAATCTCGAAGCGGTGAGAAGTCTTAACGGAAATGTTGTAGAATTGATTGATGGGAAAAATATTTCTGTTGCTTTGAATAAAAAGGAGGAATTGTATTCACTTTTAGGAATTAGATAAGTTTTTTAAACGCAAAGCTCGCGAAGTATTTCTAAGCCAATACATTTTATTTTAAGTTCACAAAGTTTTTCAAGTTCAGCCTTTGTGAACTTAAAATGAAATACAATAACTAAACTTTGCGTTTCTTTGCGAAAATCCTTTGCGAACTTTGCGGTTAAATAATCAACGATTTTTCTGGATATAATCCGTTGGAGACATATTAAAATGCTTCTGGAAATTTCGACCAAAGCTCGTTTGTGATTTATAACCTACCATTTCTGCGATTTCATACATTTTATAGTTTTCATTTAGTAACAATTCTGCAGCTCTTTTGAGACGTACAATATTGATTAATTCGTTCGGACTCAGATTGGTAATATCTTTAATTTTTCGGTATAAAGTCGAGCGGCTCATATTCATGATTTCAGCAAGTGATTCTACGCTTAAATCCTGATCGGTAATATTTTTAAGGATTTCGTCATCCAGTTTTTTCAAGAACTTTTCGTCTGTTTTGTTATGCGCAATGCTTTTAATGTGTGAAAGGGGAGAACTCGCATAATAATTCATAATCTGTCTGCGGTTTTCAATCAAATTATTGGCCTGCACTTTCAGATAATCCATAGAAAAAGGTTTTGCGACATAAGCGTCTGCACCCACTTCGAGTCCATCGATTTGTGATTTTAGTGAGTTTTTGGCCGTCAATAAAATAACGGGAATATGACTCGTTTCAAGATTGGTTTTGATTTTTTTACACATTGTAAATCCATCCATAATTGGCATGGTTACGTCTGAAATTACAAGCTGAATGTTCTCATTATGAATGATTTTGATGCCTTCTTCGCCATTTTGGGCTTTTAAAACAGTGTAAGTCCCCGCCAATTCGGTAGTGATAAAATTCAAGAGATCTTCATTATCTTCAACAACCAAAACTTGTGCTTTTTCGTTTTTGATTTCAATTGGTTCTTTTGGCGTTTCACTTTCTGTTTGTTCTTTTTCAGAATCTGCATAAAGCATAAATTCTTCTTCTTGATGCAATGGAACGGTTAATTCGAAAATATTGTAATTTACATCTTCAATTAATTCTAAACTTCCATTGTGCAATTGCGCCAGAGAATGAGCCAGCGAAAGTCCGATGCCTGTTCCTGAAGCCGTACTGCTATCATCAACTCTGAAAAATGGTTCGAAAATTTTATTTTTTAAATGAATTGGAATCACATTTCCGTCATTTTTTACAATCAAATGCAGTTTCTTTTCATCTCTGAACAATGAAATAGAGACTTTTTTATTCGAATATTTAATTGCATTGTTGATCAAATTGCTCAGAATCTTTTTGAATGCTTCTTTATCGACAAAAGCATGAATGTCTTTTTCTCCCAATTCCAAGTCAAATTCCAATTCACGTTCTTCAATTAATTGGCTGAATCTCAAATGGAAATTTCGAACCATCGAAGAAATATTCGCTTCGACGAAAGTCAATTTCAAACCGCCAATTTCAGATTTTCTAAAATCAAGTAATTCATTTACCAGTTTCAACAGACGAGAAGTGTTTTTCTTCATAATCGAAAGATGCTGAGGCACTTCTTCCGATTCATATTTCATGCCTAAAAGCTTTTCCAATGGACCTTTAATCAAAGTCAAAGGCGTTCTAATTTCGTGCGCGACATTCGTGAAAAAATCAATTTTTGCCTGATAGATTTCTTTTTCTTTTTCGTCGTTTAGATGTTTTATTTTGCGGTTATTTTTAATCTGAGTCAGATTTTGAGAATAACGAATGATGTAATAAAAACCAGCGCAAATCAATGCGAAATATAGCAAATAGGCATAAATGCTCGCGTACCACGGCGGAAGAATTCGGATTTTCAGTTTTACTTCTTTACTCCAAACGCCAAAACTGTTCAAAGATTTTACTTTAAAAACATAATCGCCAGGCGAGAGTTCGGTAAAGAAGACTTTGTTGTTTCTTCCTAAATAAACCCAGTCATTGTTTACGTTTTCGAGCTGAAACCAATATTCGGTCAATTCTGGCGCGGTATAATTTAAAGATGCAAATTCAAGATTAAAAGAAGACTGGCTGTTGTTTAATTCCAATTCGTCGAGAAAAGAAATAGACTGTTCAATAGGTGAGTCAGGACTGTTTACCTCAATATCTTTGTTATTAATCTGAAGATTCGTAATGTAAATAAAAGGCGTGTATTTGTTTTTGCTGAAATGCTTCGGATTAAAGCTGATCATTCCGTTGAGGTTTCCAAAATACATATCGCCGTTCGTATCTTTAAAAGCCGAATTGTAATTGAACTGATCGCTCAATAATCCGTTTGCGGTGGTAAAAATCTTGATGGTTTTATGATCTGGACCAAATTTTACCAAACCTTTAGAAGTGGTCAGCCAAAGATTTTTAGAATCATCTTCCAAAATAGAATAGAAAACATTGCTCGGCATTCCGTTTTTGGTTGTGAATTTGGTAAAAGTATGGTTTTGTCTGTTTACGAGATTCAGTCCATTTTCGGTTGCAATCCATAGGTTTTTTGATGAATCTTCAAAAATGGCATTTATCGTATTATTGCTAATGCCTTTTGGATTTTTATAATCGTACGTAAAAACCTCTTTTTTCTTTGTTTTCGGATTGTAAAATAGTAATCCATCGCGATAACTTCCCGCCCAAAAATTACCGTCGCTGTCTTCCTTCATATTCGTATAGTGATACGTTTCTGGAAAGAATTTCAAGATTTCAAAATTATCAGCCTGTTCATTATATCGATAAAGTCCCGATGTTGTTACCACAATCAGGTCTCCATTTTTCATTTCATAAAAAGAAAAAATGAAGTTGCTGTGCAATCCGCTTCGGCCATCATTTGCGCTGTAATGTTTGAAAATTGCGCCCGAATTTCTATCTAAAACATCCAAACCATGTTCAAAAGTTCCAACCCAGATTTTGTCTTTTCTTGGCATTAAAGCATGAATATTATAATACGAAACGTTATAAGAAGTAAACTTCTGCGTTTTCGGATTAAAGCGATTTACGCCTGCATCTTCTGTTCCGATCCATAAATCGCCGTGATCGTCTTTATGAATTTCTCTTACGGCGCTTCCGCTAATGGAGTTCTGATTGTTCTGAGGAAAATACTTTTTAAACTGCGTGTATTGTTTCTGGTGGTAATTGACACCGCCAAAATACGTTCCAATCCAAATTCCGTTTTCTTTGTCAATTGTAATAGAATAAGCCGCATTATCTGAAATCGCATACGGATCGTTATAGTTTTTCTTAAGATTTACAGCCGTTTTAGTTTTTAGATTATATACATAAACGCCAGATTCGCTTGCAATCCAAAGTTCGTCATTTCCTTTTTTCCTGAATTGACGAACGAAAACCGGTTCTTTGATTGCGAATTGTAATTCAGTTGTGCTTTTGTTTTTTCTATTATATAGGAGTACGCCGTGATCTTGTGTTCCAATTACAATACTTTCTGAATCGACCGCATAAATCACGGTAATTCTGAAATTAGCTTTATTCGCGGGCGGATTTAATGGAATATTTTCAAAAGAAAGATTCTCTTCTGAGTAATGATAGATTTTATTGAGAGAAGAAGCCCAGATTTCACCCTTATAATCTTTCGTAATCGAAGTGGTAATGAAGTATTTGTTTGGATTGAAAGTGGTTGTTTGCTGCTTTTTTGATGCATATTTATACAAAATGTTGCCAGAAACAAACCAAATGTTGTCTTTTTGGTCATGATTGATGTCGTTGATGCGATCATTTATGGCTTCATTCAAAATCGTAAAACGATCCAGTTTTTTATCATAATGATACAAACCTTTATCAGTACCGACCCAAATTGTGCCATTGTGTTCGTGTAAAGATTGAATATAATTGCTTCCTAAACTATGAACAGGATCTCCGCTGCTTCTATAGGTTTTAAAACGATAGCCGTCAAAACGGTTTAAACCGTCTTTGGTTCCAAACCACATAAAACCGTCATTATCTTGTATTGAGGTCAAAACTGTGTTGTTTGAAAGTCCTTCTTCTACCTGATAATGTTTAAAATAATAGTCTTGCGCATTCGAAAAATTTATCGAAAAAAAGCTGAAATATAAAAAAAGAAAGAATTTACGCATAGTTGTATTTTTTAGGCTAAAATCTAGATTTCTGCAAATCGTCTCAATATTCTACAAAATGTTGCAGCTGAATGAAAATGGGCTGTTTTTAATACAATTTGAATCATTTGATAGAGATATTGACACAAATGAAGCATTTTATTTTGAATAAAAAGCGCCTACTTTGAATTTTCAAATAAATGATATTGATAAAATTTTAAGTTTAAAAATACACTATCAATAAAATAAAGTTTGAAAAAACCAACCATTAATAATTTTGAAACAAAATGAACAATTTATTACAACTAAAGAATATTAGTTCTTTTTTTGCCCGTATACCAGACGGCTAAAAAGCGCCATATTTCATTCAACCAAACCACAAAAAGAAATAAAACTATCTAAAATGCAAAAATCAATGAAAACAAAGTTCACTCACTTTTTAACGAAGAGATATTACCTCTTAGTTTTCTTTAGTTTATTACTGCAGTCCGCTTTTGCCCAGCAAATAAATGTTACGGGAAAAGTGACTACCGCAGACGGACAAGCGGTTCCTTTTGCGAATGTTTTGATAAAAGGAACACAGAATGGTGCTGTTACCGATTTTGACGGAAGCTTTAAAATTTCAGCCAGCGGAAATCAGACTCTAGTTTTTAGTTCACAAGGCTATAAAACAGTAGAAATTGCCATCAACAACAAAACTTCTATAAACGTTACAATGGCAGAAGATGCCATGAAACTCGATGAGATAGTGGTTGTAGGTTACGGATCGCAGCAGAAAAAAGACCTTACGGGAGCTGTTGCATTAGTGAAACCTGACGAAATTCAGAAAAGACAGGTAACTACAGTTGCAGACGGACTTCAAGGCTTGGTTACCGGAGTTAAAGTTCGCGGTGGCGGACGCCCGGGACAAGAAGCCAATGTTGAAATTCGTGGTCTTAAAAATCTTCAAAACACCAATCCATTATATGTAATTGACGGTTTAGTAACTTCTGCAAACAGAGACTTTAACCCAAATGATATTGAATCGATTCAGGTTTTAAAAGATGCTTCTGCAGCAGCAATTTATGGTTCCAGAGCAGCAAATGGTGTCATTATTATTACCACTAAAAAAGGAAAAAAAGGACCGCTTCAAGTTGAAGTTTCAGCAAAAAGCAGTTTTCAAATTATGCCTCGCTATGATTTAATGGGAACTGAGGAATTTGCCAAATACAACAATATGGCTTATGACAATGCTGGACTTCCGAGACAAAATCTGAATATGGCTGTAAATACAGATTGGCAAGATGCAACTTTTCAAACAGGGATGATTCAGGATTATAACGCTAGTTTTTCTGGAGGAAATGAGAATTCGAGTTTCTTTATGTCTGGAAATTATTTTGGAAATGAAGGAACAGTAATCGGAACCGATTTTGACAGAATTTCATTTCGTGTCAATTCAAGCGGTACAAAAGGAATTTTTAGCATTGGAGAAAACTTAGCAATCAGTAATGCTAAAACAGATGAAATGTCTGGAAATCCAATTATTGATGTGTACAGAATGACGCCAACTATTCCGCTTTACGATCCGTCTAATCCAGGTGGATATGGTTACGGAAAACAAGGAGTTGCGGACACTTTTGGTACAAACCCTTTGGCATTGGCTGATTTTTCTAATGTAACCAATCAAAATTTTAGAATTAGAGGAAACATTTGGTCAGAGTTAAAATTTGTGCCTTGGCTGAAATACCGTTTCAATTTTGGATATGAAACCAGTTTTGATTCGTATAAATACATGAGAAAAAAAGGAAGCTGGACATTAAACCAGCCTCAAGATCCTTCTCAAACCGATCAAAATAAAGGAAGATCAGAAACTTTGTTGTTTGAAAATACGCTGACTTTCAAAAAAGAATTTGGTAAACATGATATTACGCTTTTAGTTGGTCAGACGTATCAAAAAGACAACTACGATCAGATTTACGGAACAAAAAGAAATCTTCCGATGAATTCTGGAACTGGTCAATATTATGAGGTATTAAATCAAGGAGATTCGCCAGTTGTGGGAGGTTTCATTAACGAAGCGGCTTTAACATCGTATTTAGGAAGGTTAGAATACAACTACGATAATCGCTATTTGTTTAATGCGGTAATCAGACGCGATGGTTCTTCTAGATTTAGCGATGGCAATAAATGGGGCAATTTCCCTTCTCTTTCTGCAGGATGGAGAATTAGCAACGAATCTTTCTTTAAATCAGGATTCATTAAAGATTTAAAAGTAAGAGCAAGTTATGGTGAATTAGGTTCTGGAAATATCAGAGAATATGAATCTAAAAGCTTCGTTAATAATTTCGGACAAGTCGTATTAGGCAAAGACCAAACTTTGTATCCTTCTGCAACTCAAGTGAAATTATCAAACTCTCAACTACGTTGGGAAAAACTAAAACAAACCAACATCGGATTAGATTTGGGAGTTTTAAATAACGATTTGCGCTTAACAGCAGATTATTTCATTGCTCGTACAGAAGACGTGTTATTTGGTTTCCCAATTTTACTGACTACTGGAAACGACGGTGGAAATCCGATTTCTAATGCTGCAACGGTAGAAAACAAAGGTTTTGAGTTGGAACTGGCGTACAGCAAAAAAATCAATGATTTCTCTTTTAATGCTTCTGTAAACTTCACAAAAGTGAATAACAAACTGGTTTCTTTAGGAAATGGACAAAACGAAAACATTATCGGAAACACCATGACTCGAAGCGGAAACCCGGTAGGAATGTGGTATGTTTTGGAAACAGACGGATTATTCCAAAATCAGCAGGAAATTGACAATTACAAAAATGCTGACGGAAAAGTAATTATGCCAAACGCGGTTCCTGGAGATATCCGTTTTAAAGACAATAATGGAGACGGACAAATTACAAATGAAGATAAAGCAATCGTGGGAAGTCCTTGGCCAGAATTTGAAATGGGTTTAAATGCTGGAGCTGAATATAAAAACTTTGATTTTTCTATGAACTGGATTGCTTCAAACGGAGCTACTGTTTACAACGGATTTAGAAGTGTTGTAGATCGTTTTGATGATAATAGTAACTACAGAAAAGGAATTCAGCCTTGGACACCAGAAAATCCAAATACTGATTTTCCTAGAGTTACAAAAGGTTCGACTTTGAACTCAAGAGGAGACAGTGACCGTTTCTTAGAAAGCGGCAATTTCATCAGACTAAAATATATTGGATTTGGATATAATTTGCCTAGCAGTGTTTTAGAAAAATCAGGAATTACAAGAGCAAGATTAACTTTATCTGCACAAAATATTTTGACTATCACGAAATACAAAGGTTTAGATCCTGAGTTTAGCAATACGGGCGATAACAGAATTTTTGAAAGAGGTGTAGATAATGGTTCTTTCCCGAATCTTAAGACGTATTCTTTTGGTGTAGAATTTAGCTTTTAATTAAAAAAATAGCGTAATGAAAAAAATAATCATACTAACAGCAGCTTTTCTAGGTCTTGTTTTTACCGCTTGTGAAAACGAATTGGATCTAAACAGCCCGAATGATATTACAGTTGACCAATATTGGGAAACTGAAAGTGATGCACAAGCCGGTGTAAACTCTATTTATGCCATGTTTTATAAAGACGGATTGTGGGCAAGATGGATTTATTTCCGTCTGGATTTAACTTCTGATGAAGGGTATAGCGTAAGTCCGTGGACTGAATTAGCAGATTGGACGAGATTCAATTATATCAATTACAATTTTTGGGAAGGGAATGCCGTAACGTGGAGAGATACTTACAAAGCTATCTTTAGATGTAATCAGGTTTTGGCGAATGTTCCGAATATTACTTTTCAAAATGAAGATGATAAAAAGAAAATTATAGCTCAGGCAAAATTCTTTAGAGCCTTGCATTACTACTATGCAGCTGTAATTTGGGAAGATATTCCGTTGGTTTTAGAGCCATCTACGCCAGCAGATTTGCCAAAGCAAGTAAAAGTAGCTGAAATCTGGGCTCAAGTTGAAAAAGATTTAAATGAAGCTTTTGAAGATTTGCCAAGAGATTGGTCAGCAGATCAGTTAGGAAGACCCGATAAAGGAGCAGCAAAAGCTTTTCTTGCCAAAGTATATATGCAGCAGCACAAATGGCCAGAAGCAAAAACGGCTTTAGAATTTTTAATTTCTGGAGCAGGAGCGAAGTACAGTTTGGTGTCTAACTACCGAGATAATTTTACAGATACAAATGAAAACAACAGTGAATCTGTTTTTGAAATCCAATTTGGAGATCAAAGAAAAGGCGGAACCGGTGAGGATCAAAACGCTGCAGTTTCTAGCAACCGTTCTCAATTTTTTGCACCTAGAGGAATTGGATGGTCTGACGGACAAGCGCGTATCTGGTTAGTGGATGCTTTTAAACAAGAAAACAATAAAGACGGAAAATTGGATGAAAGATTAAGATGGAGTTTATTTTATCCTCAATTATTAGCTGATTTCGGAGACAAAACATACGGCAGAAACTGGGAGTGGAACAATAATGAAGCTTGGTTTAGAAAAGGAAGCCGTGATTATTATAGAAATAATGAGGATTATTACAACCAAGTAAACTACAGATTGGTTCGTTATGCGGATATTTTATTACGCTACGCGGAAGTTCTAAACGAATTGGGAAACACTGCTCAAGCATATCAATATGTTGATTTGGTAAGAACTCGTGCCAATATGAATGCATTGGCGACAGCACATCCTGAAATTGGAAACGATCATGACAAATTCCTAGAGCGTTTGAAAATGGAAAGAGTTTTAGAATTATGTGGCGAAAGTGTTCGTTGGGAAGATTTAAAACGTTGGGGAGACTTAAATACTCAAGCTTCTGTTGATAAAATTGCGCTTCGTGATCCAGATTTTAAAAACTTCACGGTTGGTAAAAATCACAGAATGCCAATTCCGCAAAGCGATGTAGACAATAATCCAAATCTAGAGCAGAACTCTGGATATTAACGATATACATTGGGTGAAATTGAACAGAATTTAATCTTAACACATAGAAACATAGTCCTTAGGAATCTATTAAAGACGTTTCACTTAGAATAATACACATAGTTCTATGTGTGAAAGCTTGCTTTTTCTATAGCCTTAAGCAGAACAATAAAAATCTATGCTTCTATGTGTTAAAAATAATTTCACCCAATGTGTTAAAAACTGATTTTTTTTGAGGGAATCAGAAGAATTAAGCTGATTCCCTTTCATAAAGAACGATTGTTCAAAAAAAATAAAATTGAAATGAAGAAAGTAAAATTGTGTCTGACATTTATGTTAGCAGGACTCGTATTGCTTAGCTGCAACAATAAAAAAAGTAATCCTGAAGAAAATAAAAGCGAAACCGCCTCAATAGAAAAAAGAGAAATCTGGACAAAAGATCAGGCCAATAAATGGTATGCAGAACAGCCTTGGTTGGTTGGAGCAAATTATTCTCCTAGCACAGCTATAAATCAGTTAGAGATGTGGCAGGAAGATACTTTTGACCCAAAAAGAATCGATCAGGAATTGGGTTGGGCAGAAAATTTAGGCATGAATGTAATGCGTGTGTACCTGCACGATTTATTGCATCAGCAAAATCCAGAAGGACTTTACAAACGCATGGATCAGTTTCTTGAAATTGCAGATAAACATCACATCAAAACACTTTTTGTTTTGTTTGATTCTTGTTGGGATCCGTTTCCAGCTTTAGGAAAACAGCGCGCGCCAAAACCGCATACGCATAACTCAGGTTGGGTTCAGGCTCCAGGGCAAAAAGCGCTTCAGGATAAAACACAATATCCGCGTTTAGAGAAATATGTAAAAGAAACAGTTTCTCATTTTAAAGATGATAAACGAATTTTAGGTTGGGATGTTTGGAACGAACCCGATAATATGACAGGACCATCTTATGAGAAAGTTGAAATCAAAAACAAAGTCGATTTGATTTTACAGCTTTTAAAAGATGTTTTTGTGTGGGTAAGAGAGAGCAATCCTTCTCAGCCATTGACTTCTGGAGTTTGGGTTGGAGACTGGAGCGACGAAGCGAAAATGAAGCCAATGCACAAAATGCAGATTGAACAATCTGATATTGTTTCTTTCCACAATTACAATACGCCTCAAGATTTCGAAAAAGTAATCAAACAATTACAGCGTTACGGAAAGCCATTAATCTGCACAGAATATATGGCAAGACCAAATGGAAGCACTTTCGAGGGGTTTCTTCCAATAGCCAGAAAATACAATGTAGGAATGATCAACTGGGGATTTGTTGATGGAAAAACACAAACAAAATACGCTTGGGACAGCTGGACTAAAACCTACACAGCAGAGCCAAAACTATGGTTTCACGAAGTGCTTCATACAGACGGAACGCCTTACATCAAAGCTGAAACAGATTTGATTAAAAAGATGACATCTGAGGCAAATAAAAAGAATTAGACAATGTGTCAATTTGATAATTAGATAATTGCTTTTGGCCATATATTTCACAGATTAAATGATTTTTTTCAAACATAGCCCAAGGTTTCAACCTTGGAAACACGGCGTTCGTAAATTCATTGCGCATCCAAGGTTGAAAACTTGGGCTATGTTTTATGTTGCAGAAGAAAAAAATCCTTTTTAATCCTTTTAATCTGTGGCAGTAAAAAAATAATCAGTGAAAATTTGTGGAATTTGTGGTTTTAGAAAAAAAATCATTTAATCTGTGAAATCTGTGGCAAAAAAAATTAGCGAAAATTAGTGGAATTCGTGGCGAAAAAACTTTTAAACCTTTTAGCAACATGAAAAAAAACACAATAAAAAAACTTCTTTTAATAATGGCAATTGCGATCGGATTTTCCGCGAAAGCGCAACAACCAGATCCTCCTGGACAGGTAAAAGGAAGTGAGAAACCAAAAAACGAAGCTTATCTTTTTGCGCATATGACGCATAACGATTACGGCAGATTATACTATTCAGTTAGTTTGGACGGACTTCATTGGGAAAATCTGAATAACGGAAAACGAGTTTTTGAAGAGTATAAAGGTCATCCCGACATCTGCAAAGGTCCTGATGGAAAATATTATATCGCTGGAAATACTGGCGACGATGCAAAAGCTATCAATATTTGGGTTTCGGATGATTTGATTACATGGAAAAAACATTCCGATTATACGCCAGATTTAAAAAGCACGCCAGATTATTCAAACGCTTTACAGCGAATTGGGGCTCCAAAACTGTATTATGATGAGCCTTCTCAAAAGTTCATCATGACTTGGCATACGCCTCATTTGGAAGGAACAAAAGAAGACGGAGAGCGCTATTGGGCAAGTCAGCGAACATTGTACATTTTGTCTAAAGATTTAAAAACATTTGAAGGAACTCCAAAACGTTTATTTGATTGGGATATGGGAACAATTGATGTTTTTATTCGTAAAGTCGGTGACTCCTATTACGCTGTGATTAAAGACGAAACCTATCCAACTTTGTATTGGACAACCGGAAAAACCATCCGAATTGCTAAATCAAAAAATCTTTTAGGACCTTATTCTTTGCCCCAGCAATCTATCAGTCCAAACTTTAGAGAAGCGCCAATGTTGATTCCTTCTCCAGATGACAAAATATGGTATATGTATTACGAACAATATCCAGGTGTTTCGTACGGATTATCAATTGCTGATAACTTAAACGGACCTTGGTTTCAAGCCTCTGGCTATACTTTTTTCTCCGATTGGGACAAATACAGTCTCCCAGAAAAAGTGCGCCACGGATGCATGATTACAATCTCTAAAAAAGAATACGACAGTTTGGTGAAGAAATTTGGACTTACGAAGAAGTTATGAATTATGAATTATGAATTATGAGTTATGAGTTATGAGTTTGGCTCATTACTTATCAAGTGAATAAATATTACTCTAAGTTAATTTATAATTCATAATTCATAACTCAAAAAAATGGTTAGTTAAGTTAGTTTAGTTCAGTAATTATCGGGCTTATGTGGAGATGAGCCCGGTAATTCATTTTGATTCAGAAGAAAATCATGGCATTCGTTGAATGTCTAAAAATATAGAACATGAAAAGAAAAAGCATCCTTTTTTTAGCCTTGTTTTCCCTTTTTGCTGTAAATGCGCAATGGAAACCGCAAGGAGATAAAATCAAAACTAAATGGGCAGAGCAGGTTGATCCGAAGAAAACTTTACCCGAATATCCCCGTCCGATTATGGAGCGCGGGCAATGGAAAAATCTGAATGGTTTGTGGAATTACAGCATTCGAGAATTTGGAAAAGCCGCGCCTTCAAAATATGACGGGCAGATTCTGGTTCCATTTGCGGCTGAATCGAGTCTATCTGGCGTGATGAAAGAAGTTGGTTCTAAAAACGAACTTTGGTACGAAACCCAATTTTCAATTGAATCGGGCTGGAATGGAAAAAATATCCTTTTACATTTTGGCGCTGTAGATTGGAAAACTGAAGTTTTTATTAATGATGTAAAAGTTGGTTCGCATACGGGAGGTTATACGCCATTTTCGTTTGATATTACGCCATTTATCCAAAAAGGGAAAAATCAGAAATTGGTTGTGAAAGTTTGGGATCCGTCTAATGATGGGCCACAACCAAGAGGAAAACAAGTCAAAAATCCGGAAGGAATTTGGTACACGCCCGTGACAGGAATTTGGCAGACGGTTTGGATCGAGCCTGTAAATGCTAAAAACATTTCAGCATTAAAAACAACTCCAAATATTGATCAAAATGCAATAAACATAAAAGCTGAGGTAAATGGAGCAGAAAAAGGAGATGTAGTAGAAATTTCTGTTTTCGACAACGGAAAAGAAATCGCTAAAGAAAAAGCGGTTGTGGGCGAAAGCAATGATATTGTTTTGAATAATCCGAAATTATGGTTGCCTGAAAGACCGTTTTTATATCAGACTAAAATTCGCTTAATCAGCAAAAATAAAATAGTTGATGAGGTGAAAAGTTATTTTGCGATGCGTAAGATTTCATCTAAACGTGATGAAAACGGAATAATTAGAATGCAGCTGAACAACAAAGATTATTTCCAATTTGGACCTTTAGACCAAGGCTGGTGGCCAGACGGATTGTATACAGCGCCAACCGATGAAGCTTTGAAATATGATATTGTTAAAACTAAAGAATTAGGTTTTAATATGATTCGTAAACATGTTAAAGTAGAGCCAGAGCGTTGGTACACACATTGTGATCAGTTAGGTATTCTGGTTTGGCAAGATATGCCAAGCGGAGATGACCAGCCAGTTTGGCAAAATAGAAAGTATTTTGAAGGAACAGAATTACAGCGTTCAGCAAAATCGGAAGAAATCTATAGAAAAGAATGGAGAGAGATTATGGATCATTTGTATTCATATCCAAGTATTGTGGTTTGGGTTCCGTTTAACGAAGCCTGGGGACAATTTAAAACCGTTGAAATTACAGAATGGACTAAAAAGCACGACTCAACCCGTTTGATTAATTCTGCAAGTGGTGGAAATCACTTTCAAACAGGAGATATTTTGGATTTGCATAATTATCCAGGTCCAGATATGTATTTGTACGATGCAAGAAGAGTTACAGTGCTTGGAGAATACGGCGGAATCGGACTTCCGTTAGAAGGACATCTTTGGAGGGCAAATGACAACTGGGGTTACATTAAATTTAAAAATGCGAGTGAAGTTACCGCCGAATACATAAAGTACGCGGAAATGCTTCGAAAATACGTTAAAACGGGATTCTCGGCTGCAGTCTATACTCAAACAACAGATGTTGAAGGTGAAGTGAACGGTTTTATGACCTACGACAGAAAAGTGGATAAAATGGACTTTAAAGCGGTAAATAAGATTAATACGGAGGTTATTAATGCTTTGAATTAGAGTTAATTTTATTTCTCCCGCAGATTTTGCAGATAACGCTGATAAAAAAATCTGCAAAATCTGCGAAATCTGCGAGAGAAAATTCAGAGACTAACAAAAAACTAAAAATGAAAAAATATCTAATCCTTCTGCTTCTTACAACAATAAGTTTTGCACAGCAGAAAACATTTACTAATCCAATTCTGCCAGCGGGAGCAGATCCTTACAGTACATATTACAAAGGCTATTATTACTATACAAATACGCTTGGAAATAAATTGGTATTATGGAAAACAAAAGATCTTTCGGATATTAAAAATGCCGAAAGCAAAGTAATTTGGACACCGCCTAAAAACACCAATTATTCGGCAGAAATCTGGGCGCCGGAGTTTCATATCATAAATGGAAAATGGTACTGCTATTTCGCTGCAGATAATGGCGATAACAACAATCACAGGATGTATGTTTTGGAAAATAAATCTTCAGATCCGTTTAAAGGGAAATTTGAGTTTAAAGGCAAAATCGCTGCACAAACCGATAAATGGGCCATTGACGGAAATGTATTCGAATATAAAAAACAGTTGTACATGATTTGGGCAGGCTGGGAAGGAGACAAAAACGGTCAGCAGAATATTTACATTGCCAAAATGAAAAATCCGCTTGAAATTGATGGAGACCGTGTTATGATTTCTGCGCCAACAAACGATTGGGAAACGCACGGAGCATTGCACGACGAGGTAAATCCGCCACAGGTAAATGTGAATGAAGGACCGCAGTTTTTAGAGAGAAACGGTAAAATTTTTATTGTGTTTTCGGCAAGTGGCTGCTGGACTGATTTTTATGCCTTAGGATTGCTGACTTTCAATGGCGGAGATAATTTGTTGGACGCTTCTGCTTGGAAAAAATCCCCAGAACCGATTTTTAAACAATCTTCAGCCAACAAGGTTTACGCGCCTGGACATAATTCATTCTTTAAATCTCCTGACGGCAAAGAAGATTGGATTTTATATCACGCGAATTCCAATCCGGGTGAGGGTTGTGGTAATAAAAGATCGCCAAGAATGCAGAGAATTGATTGGGATGCCAATGGATTTCCAGTTTTAGGCGAGCCAGTTAGTGAAGGAGTGCCATTGGCTATTCCGTCAAAATAAAAAAATAATCGGAGGATGAGATTGCTTCGTTCCTCGCAATGACATAAAAAATGAAAAATATTCAAATTGCTGCAGTTTTGTTGCTTGTACTTTTTCAATTCAATTGTAAAGACGGCAAAAAAGAAAATACAGTTTCAAAAGATAAGCCTGAAATAGCCTCAGATTCTATAAAAACGGTTTTAGAAACTAAAAATTTTGACACTATCATTGATGGTAAAAAAGTTAGTTTGTATTGGATCGAGAATAAAGATATAAAAGCTGCTTTTACCAATTATGGCGGGCGATTGATAGGTTTGTGGGTTAAAGATAAAAACGGAAAATCGACCGATGTCGTGGTCGGAATGAATAGCATAAAAGGCTATAAAAACTCAACAGAACCTTACTTTGGCGCTACAATTGGAAGAGTTGGCAACAGAGTTGCATTAGGCAAGTTTACGCTTGAAGGAAAGCAATATCAGATTCCGTTAAACAATGGGAAAAATGCTTTACACGGTGGTGTAAAAGGGTTTCAAGATGTTGTTTGGAATGCAGAAAAGACAAATGAAAAGACTTTGGTCTTTACCTATGTTTCGCCAGATGGAGAACAAGGTTTTCCAGGGAATTTAAATGTAAAAGTAACTTATTCTATTACAGATGATGATGCTGTAAAAATGGAATATGAAGCAACTACAGATAAAACTACAATTGTAAACCTAACTAATCACGCTTTTTTTAATTTGAATGGGGAAGGAAGCGGTACTATTTTAAATCACGAATTGCAGATTTACGGAGATAAATTTACACCAGTTGACGAAGGCTTGATTCCGACCGGCGAATTTAAATCAGTTAAAAATACGCCGTTTGATTTTACGTCAAAACATACAATTGGTGAAAGAATCGAAAATAAAGATGAACAGCTGAAATTTGGAAAAGGATATGACCACAATTATGTGTTGAATGACGAAAAAAGAGATGGTTTTATTCATGCGGCAACGATAAAAGGAGATGTTTCAGGTATTGCTTTAGATATTTATACAAAAGAGCCTGGACTACAATTTTATAGCGGAAACTTCATGCAAAGTAAAAACACCTTTAAATCAGGTGTTAAAGATGATTTTAGAACCGCTTTTGCCTTAGAAACACAGCATTTTCCAGATGCCCCAAATCAGCCAAAATTCCCTCAAATAACATTAAAAGCAGGAGAGAAGTATCATACCGTTTCTTTATATCAATTTTCGGCTAGAAAATAATAAGTTTTGAGTTGAAAATTAGGAGTTGGAAAACATTATGGGAAAGACCTTTTTCTTGAAAATAAAAATGAGTTTTTTGAAGTGAAATGGCGGATTTTTAACAAAATTTGTATCATAGAGTTTTTCTATAGTAATTGTTTAACTATTTGATTTTTAGTTTTTAAATGTAATTAATTAAATAAAAAGTTTAATAATGAAAATAAAAAAATATTTTAGCCTATTAAGTCTGTTTTGTGTCTTTATTTGCTGTTCTCAAGAAAAAGAAACGGCTAAAAAATCGGCTTCAAAAGCCAAACCAATCTTACTCGCAGATCCAACTATTTTTTATGAAAATGGAGTGTATTATCTGTACGGAACAACCACGGGAGATTTTCCTAACGGAGAAGGTTTTCAAGTGTACACTTCTTCCGATTTAAAAAAATGGAATGGTCCATCTGGAGCACAAAATGGTTTAGCTTTAAAAAAAGGAGATGCTTACGGAACCAAAGGTTTTTGGGCGCCACAGGTTTTCAAACACAACAATAAGTTTTACATGATTTATACTGCCGATGAAAATATTGCTATGGCAATCAGCGATAGTCCGCTTGGGCCATTTAAAAGCGATTCTAAGGCTCCAATGTTTAATTTGGGCAAACAGATCGATCCCTTCTTTTTTGTTGATCAGGATGGCAAAAAATACCTTTATCATGTGCGTTTGACTGACGGCAACCGAATTTTTGTTGCAGAACTGAAAGATGATTTGTCTGGAATTAAAGAAGAAACGCTTAAAGAATGTATTTCTGGCGTTCTTCCTTGGGAAAATACGCAGAATGTTTCTTGGCCAGTTACAGAAGGGCCAACGGTCTTAAAACATAATGATTTGTATTATCTGATCTATTCTGCCAACGATTTTAGAAATCCCGATTATGCAGTAGGCTATGCAACTGCTAAAAGTCCACTTGGACCTTGGGAAAAAGCGACAGATAGCCCAATCATTAGTAAAAAAGATGTTGGAATTAATGGAGTTGGCCACGGTGATGTTTTCTATGATAAAAACGGAAAAATGAAATATGTGATGCATACTCATTTCAGCAATAGCGGAGTTTCGCCACGAAAAGCGGCAATTATTGATATTGATTTTGAAGGAACTAAAATCAAAGCAAACGCTAAAAGTTTTGTTTTACTGCAAGAATAAAAGCTTTGTGATTTTAGAGTTGATAACGTGAAAAGAGATGCTTCGGTGTCTCTTTTTTTTTGTTTTTTTTGAAGTAAAAGCGGCGAAGTAATTAATAGAGATATAATTTAAAACGTTGCTTATTTCGCTTCAGATTCGTACATTGTTCCAAAATACAAATCATGACTAAAAAAATAGAAGACTTAATTCCGCATCGTGCTCCATTTCTTTTTGTTGATGAAATTATTTCTTATACAACAGATACAATCATTGGTTTAAAGACGTTTACAGAAAAAGATGCCTGGCTTCAAGGCAGTTTTACGGACTTTAATTTTGTTCCTGGAACGATTTTAATTGAGGCGATGGCGCAGTGTGGAGGTGCAGGGATAAAGCTTTTAGGAATCGCAGATGGCGTTTTTGGCTTGGTGAGTTTAGATAATGTTGAGTTTTTTGGAGGTGTTGAATTCAATAAACTCGTTAAATTTGTGGTAAAAAACATTCGTACGAGCGAAAAAATCATAAAACAATCGGGCGAAGCTTTTGATGAAGATAAATTGATTATGAAAGGCGAGTGGATGTGTGTGAAGCTGCAGTGAGAGAGAAGTATAGATGAAAGAGGCAAGATGAAAGAAAATAGAAGAAAGAAGAAAGACTTCTCTCAGATTATAGATAAAGAAAAGCGTCCTAGATTATCTGGACGCTTTTTTATTTTTACATTTTTGTAATGATGAATTCGCTTCGGCGATTGACCTGATGCTGTGCTTCTGTACACGGAACTCCATTTGAACAATTATTGAGCAGCTGGGTTTCTCCGTAGCCAATTGCGCTTTCGATTCTTTCGGGCGCGACTCCTTGAGAAATAAGGTAATCTCTTGTAGCTTTTGCTCTTCGGTCAGAGAGTTCGAGATTATATTGGTCATTGGCACGCGAGTCAGTATGCGATTCAATTTTGATTACAACCGTATTATACTGATACATTAAGAGAACTACTTTATTTAATTCTATTGCAGCATCATAACGAATGTCTGATTTGTCTAAATCAAAGTATATGATTCCGATTTTTATTTTTAAAAGACCATTTTCGCGAACAATTAGGGCAGGATCTAAACCGACTAAAGCTTCGGTTTTTCCTGAACTGTTTGCCGTTACAATTGCTTTAGTATTATTGTTATAATTCTCTTTTGAGACTTCGATAGTATACGACGTATTGCAATTTACATTGTTGTTAAAATCGTATTTTCCGTCGAGTTGAGAAACTGTTTCAGCCACTTTTATTCCGTTGGCATTTTTTAACGTGACCATTGCACCAGCGATTCTGTTGTTTGAAATGGCATCGAAAACATAACCGCCTATTGCCTGATTGCACGATCTTTCAAAAGAATAAATATCATCATCTCCTTTTCCTGTTTTTCTGTTAGAACATACAAAACCTTTATTGGTTGATTCGTTAACGATATAGCCGAAATCGTCTCTATTGCTGTTTAATGGCGCTCCGAGATTGGCTGGAGCATCAAAAACGCCATCATTTATTCGACTTTCGAATACATCTAAACCTCCTAAGCCCAAAAATCCATCAGAAGAAAAATATAGCGCCTGATCGGTAATATATGGGAACATTTCTCTTCCTGTTGTATTTATTTTTTCTCCTAAATTCTTTGGTTGAGAGAATTGATTGTTGCCCAAAATATCCACTACAAAAATATCTGTTGAGCCAATTGTTCCTGGCATATCCGAAACAAAATACAGTTTTTTGCCATCTTTGCTTACCGACGGATGTCCAACAGAATAGTCGTCACTATTAAAAGGCAGCTCCTGAATATCTTTCCAAGAAACTGTGCCATTGCTATTTTCTGATGCCGTAGCAGAAAAGATTTTGAGATTATTGATGCCTTTGCTGTCGCGCTTTAGTTTTCCATTGTAATTGTTTCGGGTGAAATAAATCGTTTTTTCATCAGGAGAAAAAGCGATGCAGGCTTCGTGATATTTTGTAGTGATATCTTTTCCGAAATGTTCTTTAAAAGTAACATTCGACTGCGTTTCGCTGATTTTTCCTAATTGCATATTAAGATAAGGCTGATCGTTCCATCCATATTTTTCAGTTTTATAATACGAGGAGTCAATTGTGGTAGAGTAAACCAAATCTCCTTTATAGAACATCGGACCAAAATCAGAATAAGCAGAATTAATGTCTAGGTTTTCAAGTATAAAAGAAGGCTTTATATTTTCAATGTCTTCTAGAGTCACATTTTTAAGCGAAAAGTTCTTAGCTCTAGGATCTGTTGATTTTTGCTTTTCAGCAAAGGCTTTCATCCATTTTTTTGCCAATTCGTAATTTTGAATCCCTTGTAAGGACTGCGCATAACGAAATAGATATTCGGCTGAAACTTCGTTAGAATAGTCTGCAATTAGTTTTCCGTACCATTTTGATGCGCTTGACATTTTGGTATTAAAATAATAAGCATCTCCAAGCCGCTGAAGTATTTCTTTAGAAGCATCTCCGTTATTAATGGAAAGCTCATACGATTTTGCCGCTTCAACGTAATACATCTTATCAAAAAGTGCGTCGGCAGCCTTGTTTTTGGTTTGTGAATAAATCAGCTGTATAACCAATAATGCGAGTATAGTAATTGTTCTTTTCATAGACTATCCGTATTAAAAGAATCTTGGTGATTTTAATCCTTTTTTGCGCGAAACCAGTTCGAAACGAAGCATGATTTCGTGTGTGCCACTGTTGTAATTCTGCAGAGCGGTTGTGGTGTAATCATAGGCATAACCAGCCATAATCATTGGCGTTATCTGTATTCCGACTAAACCGCTTACAGAGTCTGAAGTGCGATAAGAAGCTCCCAGCGTTATTGCATTGTTGAACATGAAATTTGCTGAAAAATCGGCAATAATTGGTGCGCCAGCAACGTATTTTACCAAGACGGCTGGTTTGAATTTTGTATGTGCCGAAAGATCAAAAACAATACCTCCAATAAGATATACGTGTATTCTCTGATTGACTAGATCATCGCTGATATCATCGTAGGTATAGCGTTCACGTGTCATGAAATTCGGAATCGAAAGCCCGATATAATCTCTTTCTCCATGCCAGTATAGTCCAGCACCTACAACAGGCAAAAATTTATTGGTAATGTTTTCTCGAAATTGGGAATCAGGGTCTTTGTGGCTTCCTTTAGACCAGTCAATATTAATAACACGCCCGCCGCCTTTTAATCCGAATGAGAGCTTATGTGTTTCGCCAGATTTGATGGTATATGAGAAATTGGCATCTAAATATTGTTCTTCTGTTGGTCCAATTTCTTCATTTATAATTGAGATTCCAAGACCGACATTTTTTCCGAGTGGAGTGTCTAATGAAAAACTTTGAGTATCTGGAGCGCCTTCAATACCAACCCACTGCGTTCTTAAAAGACCAGTTACGGTTAAATGTCCAAGAGATCCGGCATAAGCTGAGTTTACGGTCATTGTGTTATACATATATTGCGTGTATTGCGGGTCCTGTTGTGCAAAGGCTCCATATACCGAGAATAGAGTAATTATCGCGAAAACCTTTTTCATATTTTTAATCATAGCCAATTCTATTTTGGTTAATCCTATTCTTAAACTTTTCATTTTCTGGATGGTTTTATTTTAGGTAAACCCATCCAGAGGTTTTTTTAGATCCGTCTCCTAAATCGAGAATATAGAAATAGGTGCCCTCAGGAAGCGTTTTGGCAGAGCCGTCTGCTTTTCCGTCCCAAGTATTTTTGTAGCCTTTTTGGTAGTAAACCAAATTACCCCAGCGGTTAAAGATTTCCAGCTGGTTATTAGGATATCTTTCGATGCAATCGATATAGAAGTAATCATTTTGGCCATCATCATTTGGTGAAAACTCATTGTAGATTTTCAGACAGTTTGGAGAAACAGTTGCGTTATCCTGATTGTTTGCCGAATTGGTGTCTATCTGATCAAGTTTTGTCAAATGTGCTGTGTTCAGATAATCATTGAAATCGACCACTTTAACTGTTAAAGTCAATGTTTGAGAAGCTCCAGTATTGATTGATGGAATGCTCCAAATGCCCGTTTTGGGATCATAAGCTCCTGAAGTTACAGTTGAGCTTACAAATGAGTATCCTTTTGGCAATGCATCCTGTACTTCTACATTTGTAGCTGTTAGGCCTCCGCGATTTTCTGCTGTAATGGTAAAAGTTACCTGAGAGTCCATTGGCACATCGGTTTTATCTACTTCCTTGTTTATAGCTATATCTGTAGCAGGAATATTGATAAATTCAGAATCTTCGTCGTCTTCACTTTGATCTCCGTTATCATTATTTGGAGTAGAATCCGGGTCAAATTGATTGCTGGCCGTCACTTGGGCAATATTAACATAATCAACACTTTCAAGTCCAAGCGGGTTGTCAACAGTTGCTTGATAGGTTAAGGTAATACCCCCTACAGGAACTGTTAGGTTTACCCATTTTATGATATCCTTGCTGAAAACGCCTCCATTATTAATATTCGAAATATTTTTCAATCCAAGTGGTATCATGTCTTCAACTGCGACTCCAGTCGCTGTACTTGGTCCATCATTATTAAGCAGAAGCGTATATGTTACTACTTCGTCTACATTTGCATTTTTGTTATTGACAGTTTTTTCAAGACTTAAATCGGCAACAGCAATATTTATTTGTAAACTGTCGTAATCATCTTCTGTTTTAACTCCATTATTAGGTGTTGAATCAGGATCGGGTAGGTTACTGGCAATTACTTCGGTTTCATTTATATATTCATTAGCCGCCCCAGTTGGTGAGTTTACACGAGCGTAGATATCCAAAGACTGGTTGGTTCCGTTTACAATATTGCCAACATTCCAAACGCCTGTGACATAGTTGTATAAACCGCTAGTTGGACTACTTGTTAAATAGGTAAATCCAGACGGAAGCAGATCTTTTACCATTACGCCGCTAGCATCTGCAGGACCATCATTTGATACTGTAACAGTAAAAATAACTGTCGCGCCAACATCATAAATAGTATTTGCATTTAGGGCTGTTTTACTGATAGATAAATCTGCCATAACAATTACAGGCGTAACAGAAATGCTATCATAATCATCTTCTGTAGTGATTCCGTTTCCAGGTGTACTGTCCGGATCGTATTGATCTGCGGTCATGATTTCTGCTGAGTTCAAGTATTCGTTGGCAGTGCCTGTAGGTCTCTTTACGAAAACATTCAATACCAAAGTATGGCTATTACCAGGCAGTATAACTCCCGGTTTCCATTCGCCGGTAAAGCGATTGTATGCACCAGAGGTTGAGTTATAAAATATATAATCATAACCTGACGGAAGCACATCTTTAATGGTAACGCCAGTAGCAACACTAGGTCCCGAATTGGTTACCGTAATCGAAAATGAAATTTGTGAGCCAACAGCAGGTGTAAGGATATTGTCAATAACTCTTTTTTCTATTGATAAATCTGCGACTGCAGGAACAGGATCAATTAAAAGAGCACTGATGTCGTCTTCATTAGTAGCGCCGTTATTAGGTGTAGAATCTGGATCCAATTCATTTGAAGCGTAAACTTCAGCTATATTTTGATAAATTCCTGTTGCATTAACTTTTGCAGAAACCAGCAAAGATTCGGAACTACCATTTGGTATCGTTCCAATATCCCAGATTCCGGTTGAATTATGATATTGTCCAGCGGTTGAGCTGTATACCACATATTCGTAACCGCTTGGGAGCAAATCTTTTACTTTGACACCAGTTGCATTTTGCGGTCCGCTGTTTTTTACCGTTATTTCGAAGGTAATGGTCGCTCCAAATATTGGACTTAAATTACCACCGACTATTGCTTTTATAAGTGATAGATCGGCCATTGGAACAGTTGGAACGGTTGCTATTTCAGCATAATCGTCTTCTGTCGTATTGCCATTATTTGGCGTAGAATCTGGATCAGGAAGACTGCTTGCTGTAACTTCAGTTTTATTTAAATAATTGCCCGAAGCATTTACAATAGCGGTCAATTGAAGTGTGTGCGAATCGCCATTCGGCAATGAGCCAATAGTCCATTTTCCTGTTGCATTGTTATAAGTTCCTTTTGTAGCGGTAAAATTAGAATAGGTATAACCTGATGGAAGCAAATCAGTTACTTCAACCCCTGTTGCATTTTGTGGGCCTTGATTGGCTATTACTATTTCAAAAGTTACGGGAGTTCCAATTAACGGAGTGGCATTGTTTACCGTTTTGGTTAGGGATAAATCTGCTGATTGTCCTAACGGCGAAGTGGTAGCTGTTCCATAATCATTTTCAGTAGGAATGCCGTTGCCTGGAGTTGAATTTGGATCTGGTAAATTGCTGGCAGTTACTTCTGCAATATTGGTATAATCTCCTGTAGGATTTACAGTAGCAGTTATTCTTAGAACTTGCGAATCTCCGTTTGGGAATGTACCAATTGTCCATTTTCCTGTTGCAGCATTATAAAGTCCTTTTGTAGCGCTATAAGTAACAAAAGTATACCCAGAAGGTAGTAAATCGGTTATTTCTACACCAGAAGTATTCTGTGGACCATTGTTGGTTGCAATTATTTCAAAAATAACTGGCGAACCTACTAATGGAGTGGCATTGTTAACCGTTTTAGTTAACGATAAATCTGCAGCTTGAGCATTTGGAGTAACTGTCGCTGTTGCGTAATCGTCTTCTGTTGCAACACCGTTATTTGGAGTCGAATCAGGGTCAGGAAGTGCACTTGAAGTTACTTCGGCAACGTTAACGTAATTTCCTGTAGCATTTACTACAGCGAGAATCTGTAAAGTTTCTGATTTCCCATTAATTAGATTGCCAACTGTCCATAATCCTGTTGTAGGATTATAGGTTCCTGTAGAAATGGTAAAATTAGAGTAGGTATAGCCGCTTGGAAGTAAATCGGTAACCGTTACGCCCGATGTATCTTGCGGACCATTGTTAGTTACAACTATTTCAAAAGTAACTAAGGAGCCTACTAACGGATTAGTATTATTGACTGTTTTGGTTAAAGATAAATCTGCTGCTTGCGCAGTTGGCGTTATGGTAGCTGTTGCATAATCATTTTCTGTTGGAACACCATTATTAGGAGTTGAATTAGGATCAGGAAGATTAGCCGCTGTTACTTCGGCTATATTTACATAATCGCCAGTGGCATTTACTGTAGCTGTAATTTGAAGTGTTTCAGATTCACCGTTTGCTAAATTACCAATATTCCATACTCCATTCGCAGGAGTATAAGTTCCTGTAGAAACTGTAAAACTGCTGAAGGTATATCCTGAAGGTAATAAATCGGTAATTTGAACACCGGTATTGTCTTGTGGTCCATTATTGGTAACCACGACAGCAAAAGTTACAGGAGATCCTGCTAACGGCGCAGTATTGTTTACAGTTTTAGTTAATGACAAGTCAGATGATTGTGCTATTGGTGTTGTTGAAGCTTCAGCATAATCATCTTCTGTTGTGATTCCGTTATTCGGAGTAGAATCGGGATCAGGCTGACTGCTAGCTGTAATTTCGGCAGTATTTGTATAATTTCCCTCAGCATTAACTACAGCATTTATTTGTAAAGTATGATTTGATGCAACAGGCATGCTTCCAACTGACCAAAGTCCTGTTACGGCATCATAACTTCCAGCTGTTGCGGAGTAAGATGCATAGGTGTAGCCTGAGGGCAATAAATCGGTTACTGCTACATTATCTGTGGCTTGCGGTCCTGCGTTATTTACCAGAAGGCTAAAAGTTACTTGTGAACCCACAAGAGGCGTAGTATTGCTTACTGTTTTAGTTAATGATAAATCGGCCGATGTTGCTATTGGTGTTGTTGAAGCTTCAGCATAATCGTCTTCAGTTGTAATTCCGTTATTCGGAGTAGAATCGGGATCAGGCTGGCTGCTAGCTGTAATTTCGGCAGTATTTGTATAATTTCCTATTGAATTAACCAAAGCTGTTATCTGCAAAGTATACGAATCTGTGACTGGCATATTTCCAACATCCCAAAGTCCTGTACCAGGGTCATAAGTTCCAGTTGTTGCACTGTACGACACGTATGTATAGCCCGAAGGCAATAAATCTGTAACGGTAACGCCATCTGCTTCTTGCGGTCCAGAGTTTGTAATCTGAATACTGAAGGTTACCTGAGTGCCCACAAGCGGAGTAGTATTGCTCACTGTTTTAGTTAGCGATAAATCTGCTGATGTTGGAATTGGCGTTGTTATCACCTCTGCGTAATCATCTTCTGTTGTGATTCCGTTATTTGGAGTGGAATCAGGATCAGGAAGATTTGCAGCGGTAACTTCAGCTGTATTTAGATAAATGCCGTTTGGATTAACTCGGGCTACAATTTGAAGCGTTTCAGAATCACCAGCGACTAAATTGCCAACTGTCCATATTCCTGTGGCAGTATCGTAGGTTCCTGTTGAAACAGTAAATCCAGTAAATGCGTATCCAGATGGGAGCACATCGGTCACCTGTACGCCAAAATTGTCTTGAGGGCCATTATTTGTTACGACAATTTCAAAAGTAGCAAGCGAGCCTACCAATGGTGTTGCATTATTGACTGTTTTTGTTAATGACAGGTCTGAAGATTGAGGGATAGGAACAGTAGTTGCCGTTCCATAATCGTCTTCAGTAGTTACGCCGTTGTTAGGTGTCGAATCAGGATCGGCAGTATCGCTATTTGTAACTTCAGCAATATTTGTGTAATCTCCTGTCGGGTTTACTATGGCATTGATCTGTAGTGTTTCAGACTCACTGCTTCTTAATATGTCTAATGTCCATAATCCCGTCATATTATCATACGTTCCACTTGTGGCATTAAAACTGCTATATGTATAACCAGAAGGCAATAAGTCGGTTACCTGAACAAGTGCTGCATCCTGCGGGCCGCTGTTTGTGGTTATAATGGTAAAAGTTACAGTAGATCCAACCAGCGGAGTTGGGTTGCTTACCGTTTTTGTTAATGATAAATCCGCAGAAGGAGGGATAGGTGTTACTACAGCATTGTCTTCATCATCTTCGCTTTGATCGCCATCATCATTATTAGGTGTACTATCAGGATCAGGAAGGTCGCTCGCAATTACTTGAGTTATATTGAGATAATTACCTGTCGGCAATACTTTGGCATCCAAAATAAGAGACTCGGTAACACCAGAATCAATCGTTCCGACATTCCAAATTCCAGTAGTGCTATTGTATGTTCCTGCAGAAGAGCTATAGTTTACATATTCGAAACCAGAAGGCAATAAATCGGCTACCTGTACTCCAGTGGCGTTATTTGGACCGTCATTTGTTATTTTAAGTTCAAACGAAATTTGGCTTCCAACCACAGGGCTTGTATTGCCTGCCACTACATTTTTAACTAAAGATAAATCTGCAGATGGTCCGATAAAGATAATTTCGGCATCATCTTGATCATCTTCGGTAGGAATATCATTATTTGGGACACTGTCAGGATCAGGCAGATCGCTGGTTATGACTTGGGCAACATTCAGATAATTTCCTAAAGGATTAACAAAAGCATTAAAGGTAAGATTCACATTCGAATTAGCTGGAAGATACAGATTTCTCCATTCTAGAGTAGCAGTGGCCACCTGATAAGTGCCACCATTTGATACTGATCCCGGAATAAGCGTGTAACCAACAGGAATAACATCTTTTACACCAACTCCAGTTGCATTTCCTGGGCCTAAGTTATTCACATTTATAGTGAAAGTAACTTGTTCGCCTGCTGCGGCTGAAGTAGGAGTGACGGATTTTGTAAGTTCTAAATCGGCTTGCTTCAGTGAAACAGAAGCTGTGGATATATCATCTTCTGTTGTAATACCATTTCCAGGTGTACTGTCTGGATCAAGCTGATCTGCAGTCTGAATCTCTGCCGTATTAAAGTAGTCGTTCATAGATGTCACAACATTTACTTTAGCGGTAATTTGTAAAGTGAGCGTATTTCCATTGTTTAAATTGCCAACATTCCAAATTCCAGTAAGACTATTGTATTTTCCGGCTCCATTGTCACTCACGTAAGTGTATCCAGGAGGAAGCTTTTCTGAAACCGTTATTCCAGTTGCATTATTTGGTCCGCTATTAGTCACCGAAATGGTAAAAATGACATTGTCATTTATGCTAACTGTACTAGGAGAAACTGTTTTTTTAAGCGATAAATCGGCTAAATCTAGTACTACAGTAGCACTGTCTTGATCATCTTCCGTAGGGTTTTGATTATCTGGCGTACTGTCAGGATCAAATTGATCAGAGGCGATAACCTCTGCGGTATTTACGTAAGATCCTCCTGCAGGTAATATGGTAGCTTTAAATGATAAATTTAAGATACTACCGCTTGGAATGGTCAAATTACTCCAAGTAATCGTGTTATCGCCAACATTGTATATTCCTGCCGAAGTAACAGATCCTGCAACAAGTGCAAAGCCAAGCGGAATATAATCACGTACGGCAACATTGGTGGCTGTAACAGATCCGCCTAGTGCATTGTTGTTGAAAACATTAATATTGAAAGTAACTACGTCACCAGCACTTCCTGTTGTAGGGGTTACAGTTTTGGTTAATTCAAGATCCGCTACAGCGAGTATTCTAAGCGTCATAGTATCAGATGAAGGTGTACAGTTTCCGTTTGTTACGTTCCATTGAAGTGTATAGATGCCAGGAATAGTCCCAGTTACTGCAGTTGTCGGACTAGTAGGATCTGTAAATCCTATTGTGCTCGGGCCTGCTATCTGAGTCCAGCTGCCAGTGCCAACTGTTGGAACAACAGCATTCATATTGATAGGAGAAAATTGAGGCACAGTCTGATCTGGCCCTGCATCGGCAGTTGAAGGATTCTGATATATCGTTACAAGAACAGAATCCTCAGAGAAACATCCGTTTAAATTAGTTGTAGTTACGGTCCACTTAAATTCATACGTCCCAGGGATTAGCCCTAGCATTAATGAATTTTCATTATTTGGAGACGCAATGCCAGCTGTGTTTGGACCAGAAACCTGTGTCCATGTTCCTAGACCTGATGTTACCGTAACAGCATTCATAGTAGCACTGGTCAAATTGCAGAGTTCTTGATCAGGACCAGCGTCTGCTATAGATGGCGGGACATCATTGAAAGTTATTTCTACCTGATCTGAAGTAGGTTGACATAGTGAAGGATTCGTAAAAGGACCATTAGTAACTGTCCATGTTAAGATATAAGTTCCTAAAACATTAATATTGGATAAAGTAGTAACAGGACTGTTCGGATTGTCAATCACTGCAGCTCCTCCAGGAGGCTGAGAGAAAAACGTCCAAGTTCCAATACCAACCGTCGGAGGAACCGCCGCAGTCTTATAAGTGGTCTGACAGGCAACGGTATCATCAGGACCTGCATTGGCGGCACTTGGCGGTGCGTTCATTTCTATTCGCACAATATCTGAAAGAGTTCGGCAATCATTGCTTTTGAATACCCATTCGAGGATGTAAAGCCCTGGAACGGTTAGGTTTGAAACTGTTGTCAATGGTGCTGTTGGAGTATCAATAACAGCTACACTTCCAGCGGGCTGATAAACAAATCGCCATTCAAATGTTGTAACATCTGGAGGGGGAGTATTTCCGCTCATGGTTGCAACACCGCCAACATCACTAATGCATAAGGTTTGGTCTGGACCTGCGTCTGGATCAATGCTGGCACCGCTAAAAACAGTAATATTTACAGAATCTGAAGTTCCGCTACATGTAGCGCCATTTGGAAATGTAGTAGTGCTGGTAGTGAATGTAAAGACATAGTCATTTCCAGGAACTACAGTTGCATTAGCAATATAGCTATTTGATGGAGACTGTGTAATGATAACATCAGCGGGGTTTCCTGTTGTACTGGTCAGTGACCAAGTTCCTGTTGAATTTTCGTTGGCTATAAGCTGTACACTTGTAACATCACAATAGGTTTGGTCTTGTCCCGCATTTGCTGCTGGGTCAACCACTACAACTACATCATCAAAACTGCCTGGACATAAAAAGATGCTTTTTGCAGTTATCGTCCATCTAAATGTATATGTACCTGCTATAAGACCATTAATTTCTGTATTTGGATTGGAAGGGTCTACAATTAGAGGCTGATTGGGAGAACCAGTAAGTACAGACCACTGGCCTGATTCGAAAAAGCTATCATAGGCATTGCCTGCCATGGTAACTGTACTGTTGTTGCATATATTTTGATCTGGACCTGCTGCAGCCTGATCAGGAGGAAGTCCGATAGTTAGATTGATATCGTCAAATGCCTGACCACAAGTACCAGCATCAACTGTCCATCTGAAAATGTAATATCCACTGTAGGAGAAAGTAAAAACAGCATTTGGATCATGAATATCGCTTATGGTGTAATTTCCAACGCCAGAAATTCTTGTCCATGTGCCAGTTGATCCGCCACTTTGTGTAGCAGCCATTGTTACCGTATCACCGCAAGTTTCCTGATCCGGTCCCGCATCAGCAATTGGGGGAGTTTGTGCAACAGTAACAGATACGCTGCTTTCGCTCGGAAGACAGGTTCTAAACCTTGAAATGATTGACCATGTAAAAATATAAGTTCCATTTCCAGGAACGGTTACCATTGTGTTTGGATCATTTACGTCTGCAAAAACAACTCCAGCCGATGGTTCAACGCTCCAAGTACCAAAATCGGTTAGTGCCGGTGTGTTTCCGCTAAGATTAAAAGTGGTTGTTCCTGAAGAATAGCAGGCATCTGGTCCAGCATCTGATGTCGTGGGCGCATTGTTATTATCAGTTATGATAGTTACGGTATCAGAAACGGAGCTACCGCAAGAAGGTCCTGGATGCGAATAAGCAACTGTCCATTGCAATTCATATGTGGAAGATGGCGTTAGAAAGCCAGATGCAATAGCATTCGGATCATTCACATCTGAAAAAGTAATTGTATCTGGACCCGAAACTTGGCTCCAGGTTCCGAATTCGCCAGCTGAAGCTTGGACAGCCGTAAGAGGCACCTGTGAACCGGCACAGGTTACTTGGTCAGTTCCAGCATCAACATCATCTATCGAACTGTCTGAAACATAAACGGTAACTGTTGCCACTGAAAAACCGCAGGTAGCACCGCCTCCTTTTGTGATATATTGAAAAACATAGGTTCCAGAAATAAGATTACTGACCGGCGTATCGACTGCAAAATTATCAGCAATAACAGCTGTGTTGGGTCCGCTGAGCTGACTCCAAAAATGCAAGCCGTCATCTGTGCTTACTCCAGAAAGAACAGTTGTTGTATCACCGCAGGGCAGACTAACATCGGTTCCTGCATTTGATGGTGTAGGATCTCCAGAAACCAAAATGTTGAGGGTATCAAAACCATAATCACATTCTACAGTTAATGCTCCGCCTTGTTTTCTGATAAATTCAACCGTATATTCCCCAGGTGCAGTAAGGGTCAGAGTAAGTGAATTTCCAACATCTGCCAATGCAGTAGGAAAAGGCCCTAAAGGAGAGAGCGGAGGGCCGCTAACGATGCGGTATTGGTTGGAACCTGTTCCAGTTACTGTGAGTGGAATTGTAAAGACAGTCGCATTACAGCTTCCAACAATATCTTTCCCGTCATTTGCCACAATAGTCCTTGTTTGCCCATTATATTGCACGATATAATCTTTGGTGAAAATACAGCCTGTATTGGTATTTGTGAGAGTGTAACGAAAACGATACGGATCGCCTCCCTGAAAAATATTGGTTACCAATGTGGTAGGGTTTGTTGGCGATACAATTACAGCGCCACTGTCGCCAGAGATCTGAGACCAGGCCACCGTTTCACCTGCGTAGAGAGGAGTCTGCGCAACAAGAGTTACCTGATTTATAGTATTGTCGCAAAAATATATGTTTTCGTCTCCACCCGGCAGCTGTGTTACATCCTGAGTTGCAGGCGGTACAGTGATTACAACCGTATCATTTCCTGAAGCGCAAGGACCAGTAACTGTCCATCTGAAAGTATAAGTGCCTTCAACTAGATTTGAAATTCCTGTATTATTGGCATTTGGGTTGGCTATAGTTGGTGTATTAGGTCCGCTTACAAATGTCCATTGCCCATTTTGGCCATTAAGTCCGCAGCCACCATAAGTGCCATTTAAGTTAGTTGATTGCGTTGTAGTGTAACAATTGCTTAAAGTCTGGTCTGGACCTGCTGAAACAGGTTTTACGCCTCCATAATTGGTTACGGTTATTTGGGAAGTGGTTCTGCAACGTTGTCCAGGAGCATATTCTGGCCCTTCAATAACCCATTGAAGTGTTGTAACGCCACAGCTAGTTTCGGGTAGAGTGATGGTTGAAGTGGCTAGATTAGGGAAATTAATGACAACTCCTGCATTATTGGCTCCTACGATTTCCCAATATCCTGTTTCTCCTGTGTTTTGCGGAGTATTTGCAATAATAGCCAATGTACCATTGTTATTGGGACAGCTTGCGATATTGGCGCCAGCATTAGCCTTTGTTATGGGTTTAACATTTACTACTTTATCCTGATACGACACGATACCATCACCGCAGGTTGCACTATATCTAAAAATATAAGTATTGCCTCCTGTATAGCCTGAAATTGTTGTGCTTGGACTAGTTGGCGAATTGATTGTTACTGCAGGACCCGAAATCTGTGTCCATTTGACTGTGCCGATAATTGGACTCGGATTATTTCCAGTCAAAACCAGCGCGTCTGTCTCACAAATGGTTTCATTTAAAACTCCAGCATTTACAGTACAGTTTTGAGCATTGGTTTGATAAATAGTAAGGAAAACTACTAATGCCGTAAAAGCCAGTTTTTTTGATAAAATGCAAATTCTCCAGGAAAAATAAAATTGTGCCATAAGCAATCAGGGATAAAAAAGGCAGCACAGCAATTTATAACCACCTTAAATTAATAAATTGATTTAAGCATTAATGTGTAGTTATCTTAATCTGATTTTGGGGAATACTCAAATTTAAAGAAACAAAGTCAGGAAATTTTTTTTTCTATGTTGCAGATTATAAAATGAAACACGAAAACAGGTTTTGAAACAATAAAATGGAATATCATCAAATAAAAATGCTTTAAATACAGAATTTTGAGCCTTTTCAATGCTTTTTTATATATGTTTTTGAATATTCTAAATCGTAAACCCTTTTATCTGATTTAAATCGAAATTTTGCAATTCAGTATTCATTATGACGGAGAAAAAACAGCTGTAAAAAGGCTGTAAAGGCGTTTTTAATTTTGTAAAAGCAATGGTAAAAAACTTAACATTGGATAAGTATCTGATTTGTAAATGAATACAATCTGGTTTTTATGCTCATGAAAAACTTAACATTGGCGAATAGGTTTTTCAATCTATCTTTGTTTATTATTTTTTGATGTTAATTTAATGATTTAATAACATTAAAAATTAGTTTAATCCAAAATAAATTTAATCAATTTCTTAAAATTAACAGAATAATGGCAAAAGAAGTGCTTACTAATGAAATCGATCAAGAGGTAGAAGCTAGTCCAGTTATCTCTAATGATGAAAACGAGCAAAAAGATGCTCTGGTTCCAAAATCTGAAGCGGTTGAAACTCTAGAAAAACCTAAACCAAAAAGAGCTCCGAGAAAAATTGCAGAAAAAGAAGAAAGCACAAATGAGGCAGTGCAAGAACCAAAACAGGCAGCAGAAGGAGAGGAAACTACATCTGAATTAGCGGGGACATCAGAAGAAAAAGAAGACCAGCCAAAATCTAAAAAAAATAAAAAAGTGAAAGAAAAAGAGAAAAAAGAAAAACTGAAAAAGAAAAAAGCTACAGCTAAGAAAAAAGACAAAAAGAAAGAGAAGGCTAAAAAAGCAAAACTAAAAGCGAAAGCTAAAAAGAAAGCCAAGGCTAAAAAAGCTAAAGAAAAAGTAAAGGCAAAAAAGATAGCTAAAAACAAAGCGAAAAGATCGAAAGCTAAAAAGAATAAGAAGAAATAATGGAGAATTAACAATTGATAATTCGAATTGTCAAGCTGAGAGAAATCGAAGCTTCTGCAATATTTATAAAGCCACAGATTATAGGATTGATACAGATTTTAAGAAATCATTTTAATCCTAATAATCTGTGGCTTTTTATTAATGTCTTGCGTTAAAAATAAAAAATTGATACTCATAACTCATAATTCACAACTTACTGCTTTCTGCTTTTTTCTTTATTGCGAGTTTGTCTATTTTTTGAAGAAATTCTGGATCAAATTCAGAATAGGCTTTTAATCTGTATTTTTCGTCCCTGATTTTCATAACTAGACGAATTTTCTGCACCATCATCCAGATAGGTTCGTAACGTTTATGTCCTAGTAAATATTGAATTTTGAGAATGGATAATCTTCTGTGCGAAAGCGTCATCAATTCAATGCAGATCATCCAGTATCGAATCGGAAGATTGGAGTTTTCCATTACAGTGCCTGAGCGCAGGCTAGTGCGGCTGCCACATTTGCGACACTGAAATTTTAAATCATTCTGACGGAAAGAATGCGTATTATGTCCGCATTTCCTGCATAAAAGTCCGTTTTCTAAACGTTTGTTTTTAAGCTCTTCAATACAGGTTGCTTCATCAGAATATTTTTCAAAATAGGTGCGTAGCTCCATCTATACAAATCCATTATTTACATTTCGAAATATAAAATATTTTAAAAAGAAACGAATAACAATTTGTATAAAAAATAAAGAGGAATATCCGTTCTCGAATATTCCTCTTTACAAAGGTAAAATTGTGTTATAATTTAGCTACTATTTCTTTTTTGTATTTATTAAGGATAGATTTTGTCATACCTAAATTAGCTTTTGTAGAATCTACAGCCAGGTAAATAAAGTATTCCTGATTGTCAGATACATCAATGATGTGAATCTGAGAACTTAGCGTTATCATGATGTTGTCAATTACCTGGTCTTTTAATCCTAAAGCTTTAATAGCATTCATTTTTGCTTTTACCACTTCTAGATTATAAGCCGATGCTAATTCAGGATCAAAATCTGCTACTACAGATTGAGAATAGTATGACATGCCGCTTGCAATTTCAGCTACAGAAACTGCGATGAACCCTGGGACGTTCTTTTTTAGGTCTTCCCCAAATTGAGTTAAAAAATCAGACATAATTTTAGAATTTTAGTTGTTGTAAATAAGATTGAATAGTTTTGGATAAAAGCAAAATTAGGGATACAATATTATTTAATTATCCGCATTGCGTACCTTTTTTTATACAATAATTAAAAAATAACATAAGTCTGATAAAATTGGTTTTTTGTTTTTTAAACTGGATTTCGTTTTGGATTGAAAATGAAATAATTAAACTAAAAATGCTTTTGAAAAAAGTACTGGTGTACCTTTCAAAAGCATTTTCTTTTAAGCAAAAATTAATTTTTTACTTAATTACTGTTATAAATTCTTCTTGAGCAGTTCTTACTTTTTTCAAGTTTACCAACCAGTCATTTGCATCATCTCTATAACCAAGAGGTAAAACTAACACACTTTTTAAACCAAGTTCGTTTAAACCTAAAAGTTTGTCTACTTCAGACGGAATAAAACCTTCCATTGGAGTTGCGTCTACTTGCTGTTCAGCCGCGGCAGCGATTGCAATACCAAACGAAATATAAGCTTGTTTTGCTGCATGGTTAGCATGCCATTCCTGACCTAGAGGCTCATACATTCCCCAAAGTCTTTGCTTGTATTCATCCATTGCATCAGCAGGAATTCCTCTTTCAGCAATGGTTTTGTCAAATACGGCAGAAATTTTCTCTAAACTGTAACCATCCCAAGCAGCCCAAACCAAAACGTGAGAAGCGTCTGTAACTTGGCTTTGATCAAAACTTACTGCTCTTAGCTTTTCTTTAAGCTCTTGGTTTGTAATGACAAAGATTTTATAAGGTTGTAAACCAGAAGAAGAAGGTGCCAGTTTTGCAGCTTCCAGAATATAATCTACTTTTTCTTGTGGAACAGCTTGTCCGTTCATTTTTTTTGTAGCATAACGCCACTTTAGTGCATCTATTAAGGCCATTTTTTTTAATTGATTAAAATTGTATTCAAATGTAAAAACTTTAAGTGTATTTTTGTCATAAGATTACCAAAAGTAACTGTAACATAGAGGTAACCTACTAATATAATATGATAAAAGAACCCATACACGATAAAAAATCGTGCAATCAGCATATTATGGCAGTCCATGACGCCATGTATATTTTAAACGGAAGATGGAAAATTTCTATTATAGCATCACTATGCTTCAATACATTGAGATTTACCGACTTATTGCGAGAAGTGGAAGGCATTTCTGGGAAAATGCTGAGCAGGGAATTGAAAAACCTTGAAGAAAATCAGCTGGTAACGAGAACTGTTCTCAATACACAGCCTGTTACGGTTGAGTATGAGTTAACAGAATACGGACATACCTTAAAAGAGGTTATTGATTCTCTTGCAAAATGGGGGCATAACCATAGAAAGAAAATTACAGGCAAAGATTAGTCTTTGCTTTTTATTTCAATGGCTTTTTGAAAAAATCCCTGACGAGTTAAATTCTGTTCTGCTTCTTCAATTGCTCGTAAAAGATTGTTTTGAGTGTTGGTAATTTCGTTCAATGCTTTTGTCATAATGCTCCAAACGGGTTGCATTTTAGAAACCAGTTCTTTTCCTTTTGCTGTCAAAATGATCAATCTCTTGCGTTCGTCTTGTTTGTCTTTTTTAGAGCTGATGATTTTCTCTTTTTCCAATTCTTTTAATAAACTGATCGTCGAAGGATGGCTGTAGCCAATTTCGCTAGCAATTTCAACCACACTCAGCATTTCTTTTACATGTAGCGTGTAAATTACGGGAAACCATTTTGGTTCAAAATCAATATTAAAATAACTGTAAATCTGTGCGCCGTCTTTGCGCAATTGCTCGCTCAGACGCTGCAAACGTGTTGATATGGCCAAAATGCCTATTTCGTCAATTATATTCATTGTTATGGATTTAGTATTAAATGGCAAAAAACATTGTCAGGTTTCATTAATGGAAAATCAGCAGGAAGCGCTTCTTTTGGTATTGTTGCAAAGCTGTTCTTTTCATAAAAGCGCAAAGCAGCTTGCAATAAAGAAACCGTTCCTAAATATAAGTTTTTAATTCCGTTTTCTTTGCTATATTCAATTAATTGCTCCAATAATTGCTGGGCAATTTGAAATTCTTTTCCTCTGAATTCTTTCTTGACAAACATTTTTCTGATGGCTGCAGCTTCTGGATTAAATTTTACCAAAGCAATTGTGCCAACCAACTTTCCGTCAATAAAAGCGCCTAAAAATGTACCGCCCGATTTGAAATAAAAGTTTTGGATATCTAATAAATCTGGCTGATCTGCTAAAGTTATTGGTACATTGAATTCTTTTTGCTGAATGTTTAATATGAGATCTACGATTTCATTTTCGTACTCATTCTGTATAGATTTAATCTGCATAGCATTTTAAAATTAAAATATAAGTACAAAACTACGTAGTTAACTACATATATACAAGCAAAAAACTGCTTAACCCAGCAGTTTTAAGTGTTTTTTATGATTTATTACAATTTTTTTATTCTTTTTTTATTCTTTAACTAAAACAATAACAGCCTTATAACCCGTACCAACATTCCATTCGCTTGACGAAATAACTTGGCCTTTATCGTCATAAACCTTAAATTCGGCTGTATTTGGAGAAGCAAAACCTTCGTTTAAGGCTTCAATATCAATTTTATTGATTCCTTTTTCCAAATTTATTTTGACACTTTTAAAATCGCCGTTCAAAAAGACTTCAGGTTCAATAACTTTATCGTTCAAATATACTTTTACTTTATCTCCGTCTACAAAAGCTGCATCTCGGTACATTATAGTAGAAGTAACGGCAGTAGTGTTGAAATTGCCTAAAAACTGATTTCTTCTATAAAATATTCCCTCAACGTTGGCTTCTGGCTTATAAAGATTAGTGTTTTTAAATAATTCGTCTGGATTAACCTGCAATGGAGCTGGCTTCTCGATAGGCGCAGGCGGGTTTTCTTTGGGAGCAGCTTCTGCTGGAGGAATAACTTCTTTTACAGGAGATTTTTTTGCTGGAATTGATTTGAATTTATTATCCAATTCCTGAGCAAAACTGTGCATTGAAAAAGAAGCAAAGGCAATTATCAAAAATATTTTTTTCATGTTTTTATACTATTTAATCTTGTGTGGTATTGATTTAAAAAAATTAGATGCATCATGATCTTTTATATATAAACATTTTATAAAACCAATTATTGTCTTATAAATGGTTATTTTTCTAAAAATTAACTTTTCCGTTTTAGGCTTTCTAATAAAAAATGGACTTATTGCAAAGTGGTTTTTGAATCCTTTTTGTTGTTTTTAAAATACTGAATATCAATATTGTATATTTGTGTGTAACCAAAACAAATATGCTATGATCAAGTTTAGTTTAGCCTTTCTTTTTTTGACAATTGGTATTTTTGCTCAAGAAAACAAAGCAGATTCTGCTATAAAGAAGCAGATTGAAGATTATAATGCTTCTTTTGCCACCGCTTTTATAAATGGAAAACAAGAAGATTTGGTAAAATCTTATACCGATCAAACCCTATTTATGCCGGAACACAGCAGGCAGCGAGTGGGTAAAGAAACTATTCGAGATTTCTACAAACAATGGCTGGCACAGGCAAAAGTCAGTGCTTACCAAAGAACTATTTTAGAATTGCAAGACCTCGGCAATTACGTTTTAGAGATTGGAACTTTCGCTGAAAACTTAAATGTAAACGGACAGAATCCGTTTTCGTATTCTGGAAAATATTCAGTTTTATGGAAAAAGTCTTCCAATAGGAGCCTGCCTCCAACAATTGCCGCAGAAATTTGGGGTTCGGCAAGTTATTTTGATGATAAAAATATTCCGAATATAGACGATACCGCAGTGCCGCCGACGAAAGAATATATTCCGACTGACAAATTAACTTTAGAAGTAAAAGAAAGAAATAATAGAATTAAAGAATTAGTTCGGAATAGGCAAGGAGCAGAGCATGCCAAAATGTTTATGCCAGATGCCATGTATTTGACTTATTATACTCCGATTCTTTCTGGCGAAAAAGAGATTACAACCTATTTTACAGAACACGAAAAGCCTGGCACATTGCGTATTGAACAGATTTCTATTCAAACTTCAAATATCATTTATGCCCAAAAAGCCATTGTAGAATTTGGCTTTTATAACGTTGATTGGCGTGACGGCGAAAAAAACGGAAATGTAAAAGGAAAAAGCATAAATGTTTGGAAAAAAAATAGTGATGGAGAATTATTGCTTTTTCGCCAGATGGTAAATCATGATTAAAAAATTAAAAATTCTAATTTGAAGTTAGAGAAACTATACGTTGTGCTAGTCTATTTTTTAGGTTTTAAAAAACATTTGAAAGGGAATTTTCCGAATGCTTCAGAGGAATATCGGTAGAAGTTTTTTAAAAAGATCCTTATATTTACGATACAAAATTTCTAAAATCATGAAAGCATTAGTAATTGGAGCTACGGGCGCTACAGGAAAAGAGCTAGTTAACCTGCTATTGGAAAATAATGATTACGAAGCAGTTTCCGTTTTTGTAAGACGTCCAATAGAAAAATCACATCCAAAACTCACAGAACATATTGTTGATTTTTCAAATGTAGCTTCATTTCAGAACGTAATTTATGGAGACGTTCTTTTTTCTTGTTTGGGAACCACCCTGAAAGATGCAGGTTCAAAAGAAAAACAATGGAAAATCGATTATGATATTCCGGCCGAATTTGCAGCTGTTGCAAAACAAAATAAGGTAAAATCTTTGGTATTAGTTTCTTCGTACGGAGCCTCAGCCAAAAGCAGTGTATATTATTCTATGATGAAAGGAAAACTAGAAGAATACCTCCAAGAGCTTCATTTTTCTCAATATATTATTTTTAGACCTGGACCTCTAATTCGTGAGAATACAGATCGTTTGGGCGAAAAGATTTCAGTTAAAATAATAAAATTCTTTAATGCGATAGGGCTTTTTAAAAATCTGAAACCAATTGCAACCTCATTTTTAGCCGAAAAACTAGTAAAAGCACCCAAAGCGCTTCCTGAAGGAATGACAATATTGGAATTAAACAGTATTCTTAAATTGTAACATAAATTTGATAATAGAAAATTGAAAAAAGAATAAATAAGTAATCCAAACCGTAATACTTAAGTCTTTGTGGATATAATTTTATAATAAACTCTATGCTGGACAAGGGTTTTAGACTATTTTGCTTTATCTTTATACTTTTTACTGCGCCAAAGAAATGAATAATAATTACCCCATTCCAGAAAACGAACTACAGCGTTTAGCAGCTCTAAAACGCTATAATATACTTGATACGCTTCCAGATGATGCTTTTGACGATGCAACAAAACTTGTAGCCTATATTTGCGGCGTGCCAATTGCGCATATCTCTTTTATTGATGAAAACAGGCAATGGTTTAAATCGGAGATTGGAATAGGCGTTTCTGAAGTGCCGCGTGAAATCAGTTTTTGCCAGTATACCATCTTGGACTCTAAAATGACAGAAATAAACGATACCTTACTTAATGATCGTTTTAAAGATGATCCTAACGTTACTGGAGGTTTTAATATACGATTTTATGCAGGGGTACCGCTTACAACGCCAGACGGGTATAATATTGGAACATTATGTGCTATTGATCATGAGGCCAAAGTATTGAATGAAAATCAGCGTAATGCACTTTCTATTGTGGCCAAACATGTTATTACTTCATTGGAATTAAGCACAAAAAACAATCAATTGTACACGCAACGAAAAATCGCAGAACGAGCGGTTTTGGCAAGAGATAGTTTTTTGGCCAATATGAGTCATGAAATTAGGACGCCTCTTAATGCAATTATTGGTTTTACAGATCTGCTGGCACAAACAGAACTCGATGATACACAGCGTGATTATATAGGAAATGTCCAAATTGCTGGCGAAAATTTACTTTTGATAGTAAATGATATTCTGGATCTTTCAAAAATGGAGTCTGGAAATTTACCAATCGAATCCGAGCCATTTAATTTGAAGAAAACCCTCAGACACGTTTATAGTTTGCTGAAAGTAAAAGTGCAGAAGGAAGTTGAGTTTAATCTTTTTCTTGATGCTGAATTGCCAGACATGGTGATTGGAGATCAAGGAAGGCTCAATCAGATATTGGTAAATCTCATTGGAAATGCGCTGAAGTTTACAAATGAAGGAGAAGTGACCGTTTCGGTAAAGAAAATTGAGGAAACCGAAGACAGTTATTCGTTTAAATTTTCTATTAAAGATACTGGGATTGGAATCGCAAAAGATAAGCTCGAAACTATTTTTGAAAGGTTTACGCAAGGTGAGGAAAGCACAACGCGAACATTTGGAGGCACTGGACTCGGATTGAATATAGTAAAACAGCTAGTCGAACTTCAGAAAGGAGAAGTTCATGTAAAAAGTACCTTACACCGTGGTTCGGAATTTTTCTTTACCCTGTCATATAAAAAATCAAACGCTAGGGAAGCAGAAGTCAAAACTGTTTCTAATAATGATTTGGGAAATCTTAAAATATTGCTCTGCGAAGATAATGTTTTAAACCAAAAGCTTGCAAAAAGCGTAATTAATAATTTTGGTTTTGATTTGGATATTGCACAAAACGGTGAAGAAGGCATCGAACTTTTGTCTCAAAATGAATATGATCTGGTTTTAATGGATTTACAAATGCCCGTTAAAGATGGCTACCAAACCACAGAATATATTAGAAATGAAATGAATTCCGCCATTCCGATTATTGCCATGACAGCACATTCTCTGGTAGGAGAGCAGGAGCGATGCTACAAAGTAGGAATGAATGCTTATGTGCCAAAACCGTTTAAACAGTCCGTTCTTTTAAAAGCCATAAAAACGGTAATGTCACCAGACGCTGATGCGCATCATAAGAGAATTATTGATATGTCTTTTCTAGATGAAATGTCTGGAAACGATCCAGAATTTAAAAAAGATATGATTAATCTTTTTATTGAAAAAATTCCGAATCAAGTGGCACAGTTAGAAGAAGCATTTAAGGAAACTGATTACGACAACGTAAGGAAACTGGCGCATAATATGAAATCAAGCATGGATATTTTTATGTTGCAGGATTTGAGCAATTGCCTGTCAATTATTGAGGAAGAAGCGTCATATGGTAAATTTACGGCAGACGTTTTAGATAAAATGAATATTTTCAGTTGTGGAATTGAGGAAGTCGTTAAAATTTTAAAAGAGTTATGATATAACGGAAATATACTGTAGTTTTATAGTAATAATGAATATGATTTAGTTTGTCCCAAAGAGAAAAAATTAAAAAATGAGAATTATTGTAGCCGAAGATAATGATATCCTACGCAAATCGTTGTCTTTTTTCTTAGAGTCTAAAGGATTTAATGTTGACCAGTTTTCTGATGGTAAAGAGGCGCTAGAGGCGATCGAAAAAGAAAACTATGATTTGATATTGACCGACATAAATATGCCAGGAATAAGCGGGATGGAAATTACCCAGCATGTTAGAGAGAACCTTAAATCTGATATTCCTGTCATTATATTAACTTCTTCGGGTGTTGAGCAGACAGAGCTTGATTCTTTTGACATTGGAGCAAACGAATTTATTGCTAAGCCTGTAAGTCCGGCTGTGCTTTTAGTGAGGATTAATAAACTGCTAAAGACTCGAATATGATGAAGTTGGTATATTATTCTATTTTCCTGCTTTTTATTTCCTCAATTGCAATGGGCCAAGAAATCAATATAGATGAAGCTCTGGCAAAAGCGAAGCGCGAGGTTGAAAAAGAAAATTACGATAAAGCACTATCGATTATTGAGCCTCTGCGTGCCAAATATCCTGAAAATGAAGATATACAAACATACACAGGACGAATTTACAGCTGGAAAAAATACTATAAATCGGCGATAAACATTTTGTCTCCAATGGCAGACAGAAGCAATCCGAATCCTGAGGCACTGCAAGCGCTTATAAACGTTTATTTCTGGACAGAAGATTATGAAAAATGCATTTTGTATTGTGATAAATATCTTGCTATTGATCCAAAATCGGTTGAGGTTTTGAAAATTAAAGCCACTTGTCTGGAAAAACTAAACCGTGATCAGGAGGCATTAGATTTAATAGATAAAGCATCTTACATTGATAATAGTACTCAAGCCTTTAGTGGAATACGTACACTTATTGGACGTAAAGCAAAAAATACAGTTTCGGCTTCCTATTTAAATATCTCGACATCAGATCCAGGTCAGCAGCCATTTCATTACGGATATGTTGAGTATTCGCATAAATTCAGCAAATCGGCAATCGTAGGAAGGGCAAATATTGGAAATATCGGCAGCGAAACCCAAATGCTTTTTGAAACCGATTTTTATCAGACCTTTTCAAACAAAAGTTATTTGTATGCAAATGCTGGAGTATCAACAGGAAAAACCATATTTCCTGTAGCAAAAGGTGGTTTGGAATATTATTTTGCTCCACAGAAAAAGTTTGATTTTTCGCTTGGAGCAAGATTTATGCACTTTGATACAGACGACATTACGCTGCTTACAGGACAAGTTGCCTATAATGCAGGAATTTATACTTTTGCCTACAGACCTTATTATGATATTTCGAACGAACTTTTTTCTCATGTTTTAAGCGTACAGCGCGTAAATGAAGAAAAAGAACGCCTAATAAGATTGGAATTGCAATACGGAAATGTTCCATATCTGTATCTCTACAATAGTTTTACACAGCCATTAAAAGCTTATCGTGTCGGACTTCAATATCAGCATCGTTTTGGGGATTCGTTTTTTGTGCGCCCGATTTTCCTTTATGAATATGAGGAATATATTCCTAGCGAATACAGAAATAAGTTTAATGTACAGTTAATTGTAACAAAACGTTTTTAAGATGACAGAATTCTGGGAACTATATAAAAACGGCCAGTGGGAAGTGCCTTTTCTTACTTTCTCCATTTATCTGTTCTTAGCGGGTTCACTTATTCTGTATCTTATTATAGTAGCCAGCAGAAATGGTAAAATCAAAAAAGAACGTCTTAGCAAAGAATACAGTGTTGTGATAGATAAAGTATTATCGGCTGTCATTTTTGAGAATATTTCTTTTGCTGAAGTAAAAAAAGACAAAAATTTTCTTGTGCTTTTTGACACGCCTTTTTTTAGAGAAGTTTTAATGGAATCCCTTATTAATCTGCATAAAAACTACGAAGGAATTTATGCTCAGAAATTGGAACAGTTTTATAAAGATTCGGGATTAATAAAATCTTCGTTCCGAAAGCTTAAAAGCTTGAAATGGGAAGTAAAATGCAAAGGAATTACTGAATTGGCAGAATTTAATATTAAAGAAGCATTCGATCAGATTATTGCTTACTCTAAAGCGAGAAAAAAAACACTAAAGATTGTGGCATTAAATGCCGCTATAAAACTTGAAGGTACTGAGAGTATAAAATATTTGGTAGACCATTTAGATCCCATAGACGATTGGATGCAGCTGAATATTATTGGCGCTTTCAAAAAACATGATGTTGGCGATAGAGAAGGAATTGAACATTTGTTAGAATCGCAAAACACCACTGTAATTGCGCTTGGATTAAAACTTATAAAAGAACTTAAACTAACACAGAAACTTCCTTATGTAGTTCAGTTAGCAGACAATACTTCAAACACGGTAATTAAATACAAAGCACAGAGTCTTTTACAGACCTTAACAGCATAATCTTATAAGAAAATGACTTTTTTTAATACTGAAATAACGTGGTTTTTGGATGTATACATACTCCTGATTCTTGGTTACGCCATACTAATTATGTCTTCTTATTTAATGCTGGCTTATATTTCTACAAAAGAGCTTAGAAAATATCTCAAACGAAACAGTTTTGTTGATTATGATGTGCTCTTAACCAGCGAGTTTGCACCAAAACTTTCGCTTATTGCGCCCGCTTACAATGAAGGTCTAACCATCGAAGAAAATGTAAAATCTCTACTTTCTCTGAATTATAATAATTATCAGGTCATCGTGGTAAACGATGGAAGCAAAGACAATTCGATGGAAATCTTAACCAAAACCTACGATTTGGTTTTAACCGATTTAGACTTTCATCCACAAATTGAAACCAAAAAGATTAGAGGAATTTATACTTCTAGAAATGCAGCTTTCAAAAAACTGATTGTTGTTGATAAAGAAAATGGCGGAAAAGCAGATGCACTAAACGTTGGACTTAATATTGCTCAAAACCCCTATGTGGTTTGTATTGATGTCGATTGTATTCTAGATAAAGATTCGCTTTTAAAACTCGCAAAGCCATTTTTAGAGTCGTACGGAAAACGTATTATTGCTACTGGTGGGGTGGTGCGAATCGCTAATCAGTGTGTGATAAAAAATGGACGCTTGGTCGAAGTAAATGTACCAGATGTAATGTTGTCAAGAATTCAGGTTTTAGAGTATCTGAGAGCTTTCCTTTTAGGAAGAATGGCTTGGGGAAAACTAGACGGATTATTGCTGATTAGCGGTGCTTTTGGCGCTTTTGACAAAGAAATAGCCATACTTTCTGGTGGTTACAGCACCAAAACGGTCGGAGAAGATATGGAACTTATAGTAAGAATGCGCCGTTATATGCTGGATAATAAACTGCCTTATTCTGTAAGTTACATTCCAGATCCTCTTTGTTGGACAGAAGCACCTGAGGATTTCAAAATATTCAAAAAACAGCGCTCTCGCTGGATGAGAGGTACAATAGAAACATTAAGCATTCATCGCAGAATGTTTCTTAATCCAAAATATAAATTACTAGGAATGTTAAGCGTGCCGTATTGGACTTTGTTCGAATTTCTAGCGCCTGGGATAGAATTTATTGGTTTAATAATCACTGCTGTATTTATAATATTCGGTCTGTTGAATTGGCATTTTTTCTTCTTGCTATTGTTTTTTGTGTATTCGTTTGCAGTTTTGTTTTCTGTGATCGCTTTATACAGTGAAGAAAAAACCTATCATAAATACCCAAAACAAGCCGATTTTTTCAAGCTTTTAATGGCTGCATTTGTCGAACCGTTTTACTTTCATCCGCTTACTGTTTATGCGGCTTTGGTCGGGTATAAAGAAAAAATTATGGGTACAAAAGGCTGGGGTGAAATGACAAGAAAAGGATTTACCAAAAAAGAATAAAAAAGCTAAACTTATACGGTTTAGTTTTTTTGGAGAAACAAAAGAAACAAACCGTAATTTAGTAATATGAAAATCGAACTGCAGCAATCTTCTTTTCTTCAAAAGGAAATCAACGAGCCTTATTACAACATTCTAATGTTTGACGGAGAAGCTGTTTTTTCTGTCGATTTAACTGATTATGAATGCAAAGGAAAGAGTCTTTTGTTTTTAACGCCGTATCAATTATTGCAATGGAAAAGTTCGACAGCGTCTTTCGTAAATATTCTAAGTTTTCACGGAGATTTTTACTGCATTGAATATCATAAAAAAGAAGTGGCATGCAACGGAATTTTATTCAATGATATCTACAGCGAACCTTTTGTAACTGTTTCCGATTTTATTTACGAAGAAATTACGAGTATTATGGAAAGAATGAAAAGGGTGGAAGACTCTGATTTGGATTATGATAATTCGATTATAAAATCCTATTTGCAAGTTATTCTAGCTTTAAGCAGCAAAGAAAAACAACTTAAAATGTCACCACAAATTCAGGAATCTATAGGAAATGCTGATATTTTGAAGTTTCAGCATTTGTTAGACACGCATTTTCTAGAAGCAAAAGAAGTTGCTTTTTATGCGTCAAAATACAATTTGAGTGTGAATACTTTTAGTAAAAGAATTAAAAAGCATTTTGGAAAATCACCTTCTCAGCTTATTCAAGATCGAATTGTTTTGGAAGCCAAGAAATTGCTGCATTTGACAACCAAAACGATAAAAGAAATAGCAGACGATCTTAATTTTGAAGACGAATTCTATTTCAGCCGCTATTTCAAGAAAAGTGTTGGAATTTCGCCTACAGTATTTAGAAAAGAAGTCGGTATTTCTATCGTGGCAAAATAGTCCATGAAAACTCCTTTACGTCCATTTTTATCCCGTTAGCTGTAAAGTAATTTTGGTATGTATTTAAAACATAATCAAAATGGAAAAATTTATAAGATTTATTGCTGATGGACAAAACAACTTTATTCACTTTTTAAGAATTGCCATATTTGTTGTAATGGCTTGGATTGGCGGATTAAAAGCCTTTAAATATGAAGCAGACGGAATAGTTCCGCTTGTCGCGAATAGTCCGTTTATGAGTTTCTTTTATAAAGATGCCGATAAACAAATTGTAAATGATGACGGAAAAACGGTAAAAGCCTACACACTTTACAAAAACGTTGAAGGTAAAACGGTTGAGAAAAACATCAAATGGCACGAAGAAAACGGCACATACATTTTCTCTTACGGATTAGGAATTGTTATTGTAACAATAGGTTTATTGGTTCTTTTAGGCATCTGGTTTCCTAAAATGGGCTTTGTGGGCGGACTTCTGACATTCGGAATGGCATTTGTAACCTTATCATTTTTAATTACTACACCAGAAGTTTACGTTCCGAATTTGGGAGGTGATTTTCCAACGCCACAGTTTGGTTTTCCGTATCTTTCAGTTGGAGGCCGTTTGGTTCTCAAAGACATTATCATGATGAGTGGTGGACTGATTGTAGCTTCAGATAGTGCCAAGAAAATTTTAAAAAGATTTTACGCTTAATCAAAATAAAAAAGCTGCGCAAGGGGCTCAGACTTGCACAGCTTTTTACAAAAACTCAAACTAATTACTCATATTTTAAATATCGCAGCACATCTACTTTTGTTACTTGGTAGGCTTTTGCTAAAACAATCGTCAGCGTTAGAAATAACAACGAAACAAAAGCTGCTAGAAAAGGCAGTATCGGAATTTCAATTCGAGAAGCAAAGTTTTCAAGCCATTTCTGCATTAATAAATAGGCAGGAACAATTCCGATAAGGAAACCAATTATGCAGAAAACGACATACTGTTTGGATAATTCTTTTAGCAAAGTATTGGTTTCAGCGCCAAGCGTTTTTCTGATGGCAATTTCGCGCAGTCTTCTTTCCATAGAAAAAGAAGCCAAAGCAAACAATCCGAAAACAGCAATTAATATGACCACCACATTCAGCAGAGCAAACAGATTTCTCTGATCTTGATATTTTTTATAGGTTCTGGCGAAGTTTTTATCTACGAAATCATACTCAAACGGATATTCCTGATCTACTTTAGATTTCCAGAATTTATCTATAGCTGCAATCGTTTCGGGCATTTGGTCTGGAGATATTTTGACCGTAATATTTCTCATATCATTTGTCATCCAGTCAAACGCTTTAATATGAAAAAAGATCATTGGAGCAACATTATATTCTAATCCGATGTAATGGAAATTTTTGACAATACCTACCACTTTAAATTTCTGTCCTCCAAATGTGATGTCTTGATTTACAGGGTCTTTTACCATTAGGGTTTTGGCCGCGGTTTCATTCAATAAAGCGCTCGAGATGCTGTCTGTTGCCAGTTCAGGATTCAAATCTCTTCCTTTTAATATTTTGATTCCTAAGAGGTTGAGCTGTCCGAAATCCATAGGCAATTGCTGCGTAATCACTTCTTTATTTGCTTTATAGTGCAGCCCTTGCCAAGAATTCTCATTGCTTCCAATAGAAAACATTCCAGCAGAAACACCTTCAACGCCTTTAATTTTTAGAAGTTCTTGTTTAATTGCTTTATACCTTTCATATTGATTTTTTCCTTTTTGCGGTTTAAATGAAATATCCATAACCTGAGATCCATTAAAACCTAAATCCTTCTCCATCATAAAGTTTACCTGTTTGTAAACAATAAACGACCCGATAATAAAAAGCGTAGCAATAGAAAACTGTAAAACAAGCATTCCGTTACGAATCCAGACACCGTTTTTGCTTCTCGAAAAATTGCCTTTTAGAACTTTCAGAGTTTCAAAATTTGAAATGTAGACTGCTGGAAAAACGCCGGAAACCAATATTACAGCAAAGAAAACTACAATCAGCTGAAAGTAAAATTGAGCTCCGATTAGGACTAGATTTTTTTCTAAAAAAGAATTGTAGAAGGGTAGTGAAAGCTCAACAATTACCATGGCCAGCAGAACAGAAAATAACGTCATTAGTGTGGTTTCAAATACAAACTGAGCAATAATTTGAGACTTTGAAGCGCCAATTATTTTGCGAACTCCAACTTCTTTGGCACGTTTTATCGCATTTGCAGTTGCCATATTGATGTAGTTTACAATCGAAAGAATTAAAATTAAGATTGATAAACCCATTACAATCTTCAAGAACTGTAAATTGCCATTTTTTTCAGGAAACGCATAATTACCTTGAAAAAGTCTTGCCCTTGAAAGCGGAAGAAGCCTTGATTTTATGGGATCTCCATATTGTTTTATAAATTGTTCAAGAGATAAACCTTCAGCTTTTGCCTGTTTTTTATAGTTGTCTTCAAGAAATATTTTATCCAAATTTTGAATTACAGCCGTCGTATCACTTTGTTTTTTCAGCTTAAGCATTAATCCGTAATTGAAACCCCAGTTTTCTTTATTTTTTTCTAATTCTTCTTCAACTACGGGAGTCACTACAGCTGGCATTACCGACGATTTTTCAGGTAATTTGTAAACACCGCGAACAACAAAAATTCGATCGGCATATTTTACCTGTTTGCCTATTGGATTTTCATTCTTAAAAATGCGCGTAGCAGTTTCTTTAGAAAGCACCATGCTGTTGCGATCGCTAAAAGCTGTTTTGGCATTGCCCTGAATAAACTCAAAAGGGAAAAAAGAAAAGAAGCTCCTTTCGGCCGAAAAGATTTTGTCGACCAATTCTATTTTTCCGTTGTACTGAATCGTTTCTTTTGTATAATACGGTCTATAATAGCAATATTGCTCTAAATAAGAAGTAGTTTCTTTTAGCATTCGGCCAGGAATTGGAGAGTTTGTTGTCCAGATATTTCCCCCGCCAAAATCATTCATTACGTTATAAATTTTATCCTTTTCAGGATTCCACTTATCGTAAGCGTGTTCGTCATTCCAGTATAGAATGGCAAAGATTAAACCTGCAATTCCGATACTTAAGCCTAATATGTTTAGAACTGTAAAGAATTTGTTGTTCCTAATATGGTAAATAAATATGTTTGTCCAGTTTTTAAGCATGACCCTAGTAATTTGAATTTACCAATACATCAACATTTCTATGATTTACTTTTTCTGAAAGAATTGCACCATCTTTCATGAAAATGGTTTTTTGCGAAAAAGAAGCGTCGTAATCAGAGTGTGTCACCATCAAAATTGTCGATCCGCTGGCATGAAGGTCGGTTAGTAATTCCATAACCTCGTTTCCGTTTCTGCTATCCAAGTTTCCTGTTGGCTCATCGGCCAAAATAATTTTCGGATTATTGATTAAAGCTCTTGCTACGGCCACACGCTGCTGCTGTCCGCCTGAAAGCTGTTGCGGAAAATGCTTCAATCGGTGTGCGATTCCCAAAATTTTTGCCATTTCGTTTACTCGCGATTTTCTTTCGGCAGAAGGCACATTGCTATAAATTAAAGGCAATTCGATGTTGTCAAAAACTGATAATTCGTCAATTAAGTTGAAATTCTGGAAGATGAATCCGATGTTTTCTTTTCTGGCTTGCGATTTTTGTTTTTCCTTCAAACCCACCATTTCCTGATCTAGAAGCTTATAACTTCCGCTTGAAGCGCTGTCCAAAAGTCCAACAATATTCAATAAAGTCGATTTTCCACTTCCCGAAGGTCCCATAATCGAAACAAAATCTCCTTGATTAATGGTTAACGAAATTTCACTCAATGCTTTGGTTTCTAATTCCTCAGTTCTAAATACTTTCGAAAGTTTTGTAATGGTAATCATAATTTGACTGTTTTAATTTTTGATTGATTTTCTTTTAAAATTTTTATGCCCTTCGGAAATGACAGAAACAAGTCTGAAAATTAAGATAAAATTTTTTTAATTTATCGCTATTTATTTTGTTATTTGTACTTCCTAAAGAGGTTAATTCTTAATGATTTACAAGTTCTAATGTGATTTTCGTGCCAGTAAATTAAACCTTGTAAAAGCCTTGTTTTTAAGGGATTATTTTTTGATAAAAATCTAAACTGTCCATAAATGGACACCTTTCGTCCAAAACTGAACAATAATGAAAAAGACCAACGCATCTATTTTAATCATCGACGATCAGGAAGACATTCTTTTTGCATCAAAAGTCTACTTGAAAAAGTATTTTGAAAACATTTATACGCTCAATAATCCGAAAAACATTGTCGAATTATTGGCCAAAAATGCCATTGATGTAGTGTTATTAGACATGAATTACAGATTAGGTTTTGAAGATGGGAGAGAAGGGCTGTATCTCTTGAGGGAAATCAAAACGCTTTCGCCAAAAACAGTTGTCATTCTTATGACGGCTTTTGGAAAAGTAGAAACAGCTGTCGAAGGTTTAAAATCGGGTGCTTTTGATTATATTCTAAAACCTTGGGAAAATAAAAAGCTTTTAGAATCGGTAAAACAAGCCGTAGATAAATCTCGAAAAGAACAGAAGAAAAATAAAGAGGTTGAGCTAAAAGAAGACTTTTTTGTCGGCAGTTCTGAAATTATAAAAAAGGCCTATTCACTGGCAGATAAAGTCGCCAAAACCGATGCTAATGTTCTGATTTTAGGTGAAAATGGAACCGGAAAATTTGTTCTCGCGCATCATATTCATACACAATCCGAAAGGAAAAACCAGCCGTTTATTGCAGTCGATTTAGGTTCTTTAAATTCGAATATTTTTGAAAGCGAATTGTTTGGTTATGCCAAAGGCGCTTTTACCGATGCCAAAACGGATACAGCAGGACGCTTTGAAATGGCGCAAAACGGAACTATTTTTTTGGATGAAATTGGGAATGTGCCCCTTCATTTGCAATCAAAACTACTTCAAGTGATTCAAACCAAAACCGTAACAAGATTGGGAGAAACGAAAGCAAGACCTTTGAATGTTAGAATTATTACTGCAACCAATTTGAATCTAAAACAAGAAGTAGCTGATAAAAATTTTCGTGAAGATTTGTATTATCGCATCAATACCATGGAAATCGTTTTGCCTCCGTTGAGAGAACGTCACGAAGATAAGATTCCGCTTGCCGAATATCTTTTGGATAAAATGATTGAAAAATATAGTCGTGACGAAATCACTTTTGATAAAAAAGTCTTGGAGCAGATTGAAAAACATGCCTGGAACGGAAACATCCGCGAAATGGAAAATAAAATTGAACGCGCTGTAATTCTTTGCGAAAATAACACCATAACGATTTCTGATCTGGATTTAGAAACAATAACACCTTACGAGGAAAATTCAGATGATATTCAGCTTTCTTCTGTTGAAAAAGCTGCTGTTGAAAAAGCACTTCTTAAAAACAACAACAATATCAGTAAAACAGCCGAAGAATTAGGGCTTTCAAGAGGCGCGCTGTACAGACGTTTGGAGAAATTTAATATCAATATCGACTAGTTATGTTAAGGACTTTACAAACTTATAAACTCCTTTTTCTGCGATTAATTTTTATCGTTATCGGCATCGAATTGTCGCTTTATTTCTTTAAGATTGGTTTGCTTTTTACGGGAATTTTTAGCCTCTGCATGGTTTTTCTGCTGAGTAGAGAAATGTATTTTTATGTTAAAAATATGGTTTTGATTTATAATAAAACCATTTCTTCAATATTGCAGGATGATTTTAGTTCTGATTTTTCTAAACATAAATTCAATAGTATGTATAACGAGCTTTTTACTTTGTATGAAACCTTAAAAAACAAACAAAATGAGCAAGTTACGAGAGATATTATTTACCGTTCGATTTTAAACAATATAGAATCGGGCGTTATTATTTTGCAGAAGCAAGAGAGCGATTGGAGTGTTTTTTTAATGAATGATTACTTTTCGAGCCATTTTAATGTGCCTAAAGTTTCAAAATGGAAATACCTCAAGAATCAGCTGCCATCTTTGTGTGAAATTATCGAAAAAGATGATTTTCATGAAATCAAAACTTCGATTGAGCTTAGTATAAACAAACAAAGTAAACAGACGTTTGTTTTACAGGCTTCACGAACCGAAATTTTCGAACAGGATTATTTTATTGTTTTGCTCGACTCGATTCAGAGTGTGGTTGAAAAAAAAGAAAAGGATGCTTGGATCAATTTGATGAAAGTGATTTCGCATGAATTGTTAAATTCCATAACGCCTATTCGTTCTATTTGCCAGAATTTGGAAGATTTAGTAGAGCAAGATTCGCTTTCGGCAGAAGATTTAGAAGATGTCAAACACAGTGTGCAGACAATGTTGAGACGAAGCGATCATTTGCAGAAATTTGTTGAAGGGTATCGAAAACTGGCTATGCTTCCATCTCCTAAGAAAGAAAAAACAGCATTGCAGCAGGTGGTTGAAAACTGTATTCAAGTCATGAATCCGCTGTTTAGAAAAAACAACATCGAAGTTACCAATTCTGTTACTCAAAACTATTTGATAAATATCGACTCGCAACAGATTGAACAAGTGTTGATTAATTTATTGACGAATTCTATTAATGCTTTAGAAAACAGCAATCTGAAACAAATTTCGATTTCGGCAGAAGCCAAAAACAATCGCATTTTTATAAAAGTTTCAGATAGCGGAAAAGGGATTGAAAAAGAAATTGAGGACAAAATATTTCTTCCGTTTTTCACTACAAGAACTGAAGGCGCGGGAATTGGCCTGACTTTATCCAAAAATATTATTGAAGCGCACGGCGGATATGTTTCGCATAAAAACGAAAATGGAAAAACGGTTTTTGAGATTAGTTTGATTGAGGATTAATGCTTTGTCGAAGTTTTTGTTTAAACACATAGAAACATAGATTTTTTCTTTATCTAAAAGGTAGTTGAAAGAAACTAGTTTCTAACACATAGATATAAAAGATGTCATTTCTGCTTGAGAACTTTGTCAAAGTTTACGAAAAGTAGAGCTCAAAGTAAATATTAAACTTAGCCCAAAGTTTAGCTTTGGGATTACAAGACAGCTATGTGATTTTTAGAAAAGTGAAGCGCCTTTATAAACTCCAATCAGCTATGGTTCTATGTGTTAAAACCAAGAAAAGCATTAGTTTTTTCTAATCAGCAGTTTTAGTTTTTCACTTTTAAAATCGACTTCAGAAATAATAGTTCCAGCAAAAATTAAAGTTCCGCCCAAAAGCAAACGCCAAGTTAGGTTTTCGCCCAAAATAAAGAAAGCGCCAATTGCACCAAAAACAGGTTCAAACAAATAAATAACCGCTACACGTTCTGCCGATAAGTAACGTTGTGAAACGTTTGAAACCGTGTACATAAAAGCTGTAGAAAATAAAGCACAATAAATTACGCCCATCCAGAACGTATTATTTTGTGGAAACCATTCTGATGAACTATCTGTCAACGCTATTAAAAAAGTAAAAAGCGCACAAAACGCAAACATTGGCACAATGGAATATAAGAGGTTTTTGGTAGCCGAATGTTTTTCGACAGCAATTAAATAAACCGCAAAAGCAAACGCACCAGCAATGGTAAATAAATCCCCGAAGTTTATGGTGAATTTATCCTGAATGGCAATAATAAATAAACCGGTTAAAGCCGTTAAAGCAGCAATCCAGATTTTAAGAGAAGCATTGGTTTTATAAATTGCCAGTTTTAATAGTGGAATAATAATAACGGTTAATCCCGCAATAAAAGAGCATTGTGAAGCATCTGTATATTTAAGTCCAACAGTTTGCAGCTGAATGCCTAAAAACATTGGAACAGCAAGCAAAAGGCCTGTTTTAATAGCTTCGCGATTGATGTCTTTAACATATTTCCAGAAAATAATACTCAATACCACGACAGCCAACAGGAAACGGTAAAATAAAAATACATTTAGTGAATATTCGCCAATTGCCATTTTGGTAACAGAATACGAGATTCCCCAAAATGCAGTGCCAAGAATTAATAAAAACAATAAAAGCTGTCTTCTTTCCATTTTAACTCAGTACTTTTTTCATCATTAAATCGGTTTGTTCGTCGTCGCCTAATCTGAAAATATGCGTGTCAAATTGTACGAAACCATTTTTAGTATAGAAACTCACAGCCCTGAAATTCTTTTCCCAAACACCCAACCACATGTACGTAGCTTTTATTTCTTCAGCCGTTTGTTCTGCTTGAGCGTATAATGCCTGGGCGACTTTTTTGCCATGAAATTCTTTTGCCACATAGATGCGTTCTATTTCTAAGGCGTTTACATCTTCTTTTTCGGTTTGAGCATCTGCAGTATTCAATTTCAAATAACCAACCACTTTTTGCTCTAAAACCGCTAAATAGAAGTAAGATGACGGATTCTTCAACTCAGCACTCAATTTTTCTGTAGCGAAGCTTTCGTCCAGATATTTTTTCATGTTTTCTTCGCTGTTGACATCGGCAAAAGTTTCAAAAAAAGTTTGTCTGCCAATTGATTGAAGTGTTGAAACGTCATCAATCGTGGCTTTAGTTATTTTTAGATCGTTCATTTTTTATTTCTTTAATGCGTTAAAAGCTGTTTTTTATTCTTGATAAATGCGTAAATTGCATCAATGGATTTACAGCAGATTAAATATTTTTTGGCTTTGGCCCGCGAACTTCATTTCTGGAATACTGCCGGAAAAATGAATATTACACAATCAGCACTTAGCCGTCAGATTCAGTCTCTTGAGAATCAGCTGGGCGTTCAGTTGTTTGAACGTAACAAACGCAATGTTAAACTGACTGCCGCTGGCCAATTCTTAAAAGAAAAATGGGAGGTAGAATTGAGTAAATTGGAATTTATTCATCAATCTGCCCGCCAGATTCAGTTGGGAGAGAGCGGTACGATTACGATTTCTCATCCCGATTCTATTTCGGCTTCTGCTATGCCCGAAATCTTATCCCGTATCTCAGATGCTTTTCCGAAGCTTAAAATCAAACTAGTTCAGGTTTTATACGAGAATCAGCAGGATTTTCTTCGCAATTATAAAATTGATCTGGCTTTTACCAGAGATATTAATACCGATAAAGATATTCAGTCTCAAAAAATCCAAACCGATTATTTGGCAATTGTCGTTCCAGAAGATCATCCTTATCAGACACCTGCCGATTTAACCAAGGAAACGCTTGCTTCTCAAAAGTTTATTTTACCGACCAATGACGAAGGTAGCAGTTACAGTGATCTTATCCGAAGGTTGTTCAATTCTTTCGAAAATGCTCCCGAGGTTTATCTTTATTCTGAATTTGGTTCTGCGATTATCGCTTTGGTTCGAAAAGGACTCGGAATCGCCATTTTACCCGATTCGTATGTCTATCATGAAATTCCAGGAATCCGATTTATAAAGTTACCTTTAGAGACCGATTTATATGTCAATTGGAGAACCGAAGATCATAACCCTGTTTTGGCCAATGTTTTGAAATTGATTATCCCGTAAACCGTTAAACTCTCAGCATTCCAATATGCGGAATTCCATCTTCATCATAAACTTCTCCCTGTTCTACAAACCCCAAGGATTGATAGAACTTCGACAAATGGTATTGCGCACTGATTCGAATTGGTCCTTTTCCAAATTTTTCCTCACAACCTTTAATCGAAGCTTCCATTAGTTTTACTCCCAAACCTAATCCGCGATACGATTTGGCAATTACCACTCTTCCAATAGAAACTTCATCATACGATACTCCTTTTGGAAGCAAGCGGGTGACACCTGCCAATTCGTTATCGACATAATACAATAAATGAAAACCTTTTTGATCTTTATTGTCCAAATCGAGATAAGGGCAATTTTGTTCAACGACAAATACATCGCTTCTCAAACGAAGCATATTGTACATTTCGTGATTGGTTAATTCGTCAAAAGATTTAATGGAATGGCTGAATGTCATTTTTAATTTTAGGCTTTATTTTTTTGACAAAGATAGAATAGGGAATAATGATGTAAAATGCTATTTTTTTATCATGTGATGCTGAAATTGCATTAAAGTGTAGAGCAAATACTTTTTAAACACATAGAAACATAGTTTGTTGGACTTAGTAGAGGCGTTTCTCTTTTCTAAAAATCACATAGCTAATGTCTATGTGTTAGAAACAAGTTTCTTTTGATTGCCTTTGAGATAAAGAAAAAATCTATGTTTCTATGTGTTTAATAATAAAAAAAAACTTTGTCAAAGTTCTGAACTTTGACAAAGTTGAATATAATCGTAAAATATATTTTTAGTGAGAAACCGCTTTTAAACCAACAATAGAACCAACTAAAGTGGCTAAGAAAAATAATCTCCAGAAAGCTGCAGGTTCTTTAAAAATAAAGATTCCGACTAATACAGTTCCAACAGCTCCAATTCCAGTCCAAACTGCATAAGCGGTTCCTAGCGGAAGCGTTTCTGTCGCTTTCATTAATAAAAGCATACTTACGGTTAATGATATAAAGAAACCAATATACCAATAGTACATTTCTGTTCCTGTTGTTGCTTTTGCTTTTCCGAGACATGAGGCGAATGCTACTTCAAATAGTCCTGCGATGATTAAAATAATCCAGTTCATATAGTTAAAATTTTGTGGTACAAAGTTCTTTTATGAAATTCAGAAAAAAATTAACAAATGATAAAAAAAGCTTTTTTTTTTGGAATTGGCTTAAGTGGAACCAAATTTAACACATAGAGACATAGATTTTATTGTTGCGGTTAAGATTACAAAAAAAAACAAGCTTTAACACATAACTATGTATGGAAATTAGTGGAACGCTTTAAAGTTTCTAAAAGCTATGTTTCTATGTGTTAAAATAATTTTGCTCTAACTGTTATTTTAATTCTGCACGAATTCTGCTCAAACTGACTTGTGTAATGCCTAAATAAGAAGCGATATGTCCTAATTGCACTCTTTGCAAGAGTTCGGGATGATCTTTCATTAATTCTAAATAGCGTTCAGAAGCATTTTTGAATTGTTTAGAAATCAAACGTTCTTCGGTTTTGATCAATTCTTTTTCTGCAAATTTTCTGCCCCAATTGGCGATGTGAACATCTTCATTAAAGAGTTTTCTAAGATTTTCTGTTTTGAGTTCATACAATTCGCAATCTTCCAAAAGTTCGATAGTCTCATATCCAGGTTGTTCTTCGACATAACTTTTCATGGAAATAACAGTTTCGCCTTCTTTTCCAAACCAGAAAGTAACCTCATTATCTCTTTCAACATAAGCTCTGACCAATCCTTTCTTTATAAAATAAATATTAGATTCTATTTTGTTGGCTTTTAGCAAAATATGTCCTTTAGCAAGAGCTATTTCTGTGACATTGTTTTGCAGAGCCAATTTAGACTGCTCAGGAAGTTCGTGTATGCGATCAAGAATGTTGGAAATATCCATTTTTTGTTTTTTGGAATAAAGATAATAGTTGTTAAGTGTAACCGAAAAATTTCGATAAAAAAACAATTGCTTTCCTGTTGAAGGGTATAAAAATTAACGCAAAGTTCGCAAAGACATTTTTATTTTGAGACTAATCCTAATCGATATTTTAAGTTCGCAAAGCTTTGTGCAGACATAGTTTTGCGAACTTTTACACTGTAATGATTCTAAAAAAACTTTGCGCACTTTGCGTAAAAATCTTTTGCGGACTTTGCGGTAAAATAAATGGCTTTTATCTATGTGTTAAAAATAATTTAGTCCAACGGGTCATATTTTAAATAAAAAAATCCCACTTCAAAAGAAATGGGATATAAATAACCTCTGCGATGAGCTATTATAAACAGAAGCAATTTTTGACCAACATATAAACTAATTTATTCCTCCACCTAAAGCTTTGTAAAGCAATACTTGTGAGTTTGCATTTCGAAGTTGGATATCAACAAAATCCAATTCGGCTTGCAATTTATTTTTTTGTGCATTGATGATTTCCAGATAATTGGCATAACCGCTCAAATACAAATCGTTTGAGACGTTTACGGCAATTTCGAGATGATCAATTTCGTTCAATTTATATTTTAAAACGTCTTCATAAGCTTCGTTTCGGTGCAGTAAAGCACTTAACTCATTGAAAGCTGTGGTGACTGCATTCTGATATTGAAGAAATGAAATTTCCTGCCTTCTGTTGGAAACATAAAATTCTTGTTTGATCTGTCCTTTGTTGAAAACAGGAGCCGTCAAACCGCCCAGCAACTGCCAAGCGAAAGAACCTGCATCAAAAAAAGTGTTGAATGAAAACGAATTGAAACCTGCATAGCCGCCTAGATTTACCGTTGGAAAAAAAGCGGCGCGAGCCGATTTAGCGTCCGCGTTGCTTGCTAATAATTCAAAATAAGCTTCAGACACATCGGGTCTTTTATGAATGATAGAATCTACGCTTATTTTTTGGTTTAAAACCTCCAAATGCCCTGCTAGAAAATCATTGCTTCGGTCAATTTTTCCGCCATATTCACCCAAAAGAGTCAATAAAGCTTTTTCAGTCTGATCAATGCTTAATTTTAGTTCTGAAGCTTCAGCGTGAATGTTATTGTTTTGTGCATTAAACTGCTGTACAGCCAATTCTGTAGCTTTTCCGACAGATCTTTGAGCAGAAACAATATCAAGTGCTTTTTCTTGTGTTTTCAAGTTGTTATCGTAAATCGCGGCTTGTTTGTCTAAAGCAATCAATTTGAAATAAAGATCTGCAATATCGCCCAACAGACGCGTTTGCAAAAGACGCATTCCTTGCTGAGAAGCAAAAAATCTTTGTTGAGCCGCTTTTTTACGATTGCTCAGTTTTCCCCATATGTCGGCTTCCCAAGAAACTTTTGCTCCTAAAAATAGGTTAGGAGTAACATCTTCGTTTATTCTTTGTTTTTCAGTAATATTCTGAGAAAAGTTGGTATCATAGTTTCCAACACCTTCCATAGTGTATTTTCCGAAATGTGTTCCAGATGCATCTGCCACAAGATCTAAAGAGGGAAGAAGCGCCAGTTTTGCCACTTTTAAATGCGAATTGGCAATAAGAATTCTTTCCTGCATGATTAAATAATCAGGATTTTTGGCAATGGCTTTCTTTAGTAAAACTTCTAATTTTGGATCTTTAAAGAAGGTCTCTGTTTTTAACGGAATAAATGTTTCGGTTGAAGCTTCTTTTCTTTGAGCATCAAAATTTTCAGGAAGTTTTGCAGCGTCTAGTTTGTTGCTGACTTTTGGTGCAGAACAAGCGGTCAAAAGTAGAATTCCGGTTATTATAACGGCACTTTTGGTTGTCCTTATCACATCAGTATTTTTATATTGATTTAATATTTCTTTCATTGTTTTAATTTATTTTGTTCAATCTTTTTGTCTAAATTTTTATTCTAACACATAGAAACATAGATTTTTATTTCTGCAAAAGGGACTTGAAAGAAACTAGTTTCTAAAAGATAGACCCAATGCATCGGGATTATTTAAATAAAGTGAAACATCTTTATAACTTTTTAATCCCGATAGTTATTGGGAATGATTCTATATGTTTAAAAAATTACACATTAAGATTTAGCCATTCGTTTTTCTAATTTCGCAAACAGTATGTAAAGTCCTGGAATGATTAAAAGACCAAACACAGTTCCGATTAACATTCCGCCTGCTGCAGCAGTTCCGATTGAACGGTTACCAATTGCACCCGCGCCAGAAGCGATACACAACGGAATTAATCCTGAAATAAAAGCAAAAGAAGTCATCAAAATTGGACGGAAACGAAGTCTGGCTCCTTCAATCGCTGCTTCGACAATATCGCGTCCGAGTTTGTTCTGTGCCATGGCGAACTCTACAATCAGAATGGCATTTTTAGCTAGCAGACCAATCAGCATGACGAGCGCTACTTGGGCATAAATATTATTGTCCAGTCCGACCATTACAAGTGCAATGTAAGAACCGAAAACTCCAACTGGAAGGCTTAAAAGTACTGGGAACGGAAGCAATAAACTTTCGTATTGAGCCGCAAGCAGTAAGTATACAAATAGTATACAAAGGGCAAAAATGTATATGGTTTGGTTACCAGACAAAATCTCTTCACGCGTCATACCTGACCATTCCACTTCAAAACGGCTTGGCAGTTTTTCTGCGGCAATTCTTTCAACAGCAGCAATGGCATCTCCAGAACTGTAACCTTCGGCTGGTTCACCGTTAATCATAGCCGACATGTACATGTTGTAACGCGTTAAAACTTCTGGTCCGTAAACTCTTTCTAATTTAATGAAAGTAGAAAACGGAACCATTTCGCCGGCGTCATTCTTCAAATACATATCCAAAATGCTTTCTGGATTTTGACGGAATTGCGGACTTGCCTGAACCATCACTTTATACATTTGAGAGAAACGGATAAAATTGGTTGCATAAAAAGAACCTAACATAGTTTGTAAAGTGCTCATGGCATTGTCTACTGAAATTCCTTTTTTAGCCGCAAGATCATAATCAATATGAATTAAATACTGCGGGAAAGTAGCATCAAAACTCGAGAAAGAGTTTTGGATTTCTGGCGAAGCATTTAACTCTTTAATGAATTCTTTCGTTACTTTATCGGTATTGGTAATACTTCCTCCAGATTTATCCAGCAAACGAAGCTCAAAACCGCTCGTATTACCAAAACCAGGAACGGTTGGCGGTGCAAAGATTTCAATTTGGGCGTCGGTAATGTTTTTGGTTTTTTCGGTAAGTTCTGCCATGAATTCCGTAACCGAAATATCACGTTCGCTCCAATCTTTTAAGTTTATCATTCCCATTCCGTACGAAGCTCCTGCGATTTCAGTTACAATACTGTATCCCGCAAGAGTCGTTACGTTGTCGACACCTTTAATTCCTTGAGCAATTTTGGTTACTTCGTCCAAAGCTTTTTCAGTACGTTCAACTGTTGCTCCTTGTGGTGTTGTAACACTTACGTAAACCATTCCCTGATCTTCAGTAGGGATAAATCCTGACGCTAAAAATCTAGTTGTTCCCCAAGTTAATACACAGAAAAGCACTAATAAACCAACGGTTACAGTGTTGCGATCAGCGAATTTCACTAATACTTTGATGTATTTTGAAGTAATATTATCAAACCAATGATTAAACCTATGGAAGAAACGGTCTAAAAGCGATTTTTTCTCCTTATTCGGATCGTGTGCTTTCAGCATAATAGCACAAAGGGCAGGAGTAAGCGTAAGGGCGTTAATACCCGAAATCACGATACTAATGGCCATTGTCAATGAGAACTGCCTGTAGAAGACCCCAACAGGACCGCTCAAGAATGCAACGGGAATAAATACGGCAGCCATTACAATGGTAATTGCAATAACGGCACCTGTAATTTCTTTCATCGCGCTAATGGTAGCTTCCATTGGCGACATATGTTCTTCGGAGATTTTTACGTGAACAGCTTCGACTACGACAATCGCATTATCGACCACAATTCCGATGGAAAGTACTAAAGCGAAAAGTGTCAATAAGTTGATCGAGAATCCCATCATCGACATAAAGGTAAACGAACCAATAAGCGCTACAGGAACTGCCAATACTGGAATCAAAGTCGATCTCCAATCTTGAAGGAAAAGGAAAACGACGAATGCCACCAAAATAAAGGCTTCAACCAATGTTCTCAAAACTTCATGAATCGAAGCGTCAAGGAAACGCGAAACGTCATACGCAATATTAAATTCCATTCCAGGAGGAAAAGAAGAGACTTTCAATTCTGCCATTTTTTCTTTTACGCTGGCAATAACTTCAGAAGCGTTTGAACCTGGACGTTGTTTTAGCATGATTGAGGCAGAAGGTTTTCCGTCGGTTTTAGAAACCATTCCGTAACTCATCGCGCCAAATTCGATTTTCGAAATATCTTTTAATCTTAAGATAGTTCCGTCTGAATTGGCTCTCAACGGAATTTCTTCGTATTGTTTTGGTTCAAAGAACTTTCCGCCGTACTTAATTACATATTGCAGCTGATTGTTCATCTGTCCTGAACCTTCACCCACTTTACCTGGCGCGGCAGAAATATTTTGTTTTTGAAGCGAAGCAATCACTTCATTTGCCGAAATGTTATACGAAAGCATCTTTTGTGGATCTAGCCAAACACGCATCGAATATTCTTTCTGCCCCATGATTTCGGCACGTCCGACACCATCAATACGCTTTAATTCCTGAAGAATATTAATATCGGTAAAGTTGAAGATAAACTGCTCATCCTGAGTTTTGTCGGTACTTGTGATGTTCAAGTACATCAACATACTGTTTACTTCTTTTTCGGTTGTAACTCCGGCACGAATTACCTCTTCTGGAAGTTCATCAAGAATCGTGGTAACTCTGTTCTGCACGTTTACGGCAGCCAGATCGGGATCGGTTCCTACTTCGAAGAAAACCTGAATTAAGGTCAAGCCATCGTTGGAAGTTACAGTTGACATATACGTCATTCCAGGAACTCCATTTATGGCTCTTTCTAAAGGAAGGGCGACGGCATTGGCCGAAACCTCTGCGTTTGCTCCTGTATATTTTGCTGTAACGGTTACAGACGGTGGTACAATGTCTGGGAATTGGGTAATAGGGAGCTGAAACAACGCCAGCAATCCCAGAAGGACTATCATAACCGAGATGATTAATGACAATATTTTCCTTCTGATAAATAACTCTATCATTTTGAATGTTTTAGATAAATAATTAAATAACTGTTTTACAGATCGATAACCTACATTTGTTTCATGTTGATTTTATCGCCGTCTCTCAATGATTGTGTGCCTTCTTGCACGATTAGGTCGTCGCTTTTTAGACCTTCGTTCAAGATATACACATCATCTAGAGTCGTTTCGATCGTAACATTCGTCATTTTAACTACTCCATCTTTGTTCACGCGGAAAACGTATTGTTTGTCCTGAATAGAAAAAACTGCTTTCTGCGGAATTAAAATTGCATTGGTTTTGGGTTCTGAAATAATGAGTTTTCCAGAAGTTCCGTGTTTGATAAATCCTTGCGGGTTATGAAATTTCGCTTTGTATTGAATAGAACCTGTCTGTCTGTCGATTTCTCCGTCAGCGGTTCTTAATTCTCCTTTTTGATCGTAAACCTGTCCGTTTGGCAATACTAATTTGATATCACCTTGGGTGTTTAAGGTTTTGTCTTCCATCATTTGGAAATAGGTATTCTCAGGAATTGAGAAATAAGCATAAACATCGTCCAATTGCGAAACCGTAGTAAGCAATGAGCCGTTTTCTACTAAACTTCCTTCTTTGAACGGAATACGGTCGATTGTTCCGTCAAATGGTGCGCGGATAGTGGTAAAGCTTATCTGCTGGTTGATTGCTTTCTTTTCTGCAAGAGCGTGAGCCACTTTTGCGGAAGCCGCTTCATATTTTGCTTTAGATAATTCTAATTCTTTGTCTGCAATTACTTTTTTATTGAAAAGGGTTTGAGCCTGTTCTAATTCTACAGTTGCAATTCTTAAATCGGCTTTAGAACTTTTGTAAACGGCTTCGGCTTTTAAAAGCTGAATTTGAAGTTCAACATCGCTTATTTTAAAAAGGATTTGCCCTTTTTTTACTTTTTGTCCTTCGCTAACGTAAACTTTGTCTAACAGACCTGGAATACGAACGTGGATTTCCACATTGTTTTTAGCATGTACATCGGCAACAAATTTGCTCGAAACTATGGTGTCTTTTAGAGTTACCTTATAAACAGGAACCGTTTTTATGTTGTTTGAATCTTTTTTTGCTTTATCACCGCACGAGACTAAAACGAATAAAGCCAAGGTGCATAAAAGAAATTGATTTTTATAAATGCTCATCATTAGGTTTAAATTTTTGAATAAATAGATGTGCTCCCTTGATACTAAATACCGGGAGTCTGAATTTGGATTTTGAAAATAATAAGGTTTACGGATGCTTTTATTTGAAAAAGTACCGTTTTAGAGAAATGTTTTTATAGCAATAACAGCTCAATCACAGATGTAAATGAGGTATTGTTCCAGAATACTAGAATATAAAAACCACGAAATTTTGCAGCCTAGAAAAGTTGGTACAAATGAAGATGAGGATGCCTTTCGATATGGTATATTGAAGCTATACCATAGATTAAGCTTTCTTTATAAAGCTTGAAATTAACCAAATTGCTGAGATACGGAGCTTTGATCGTACTTTGTTCTAAAGTAGTCGCTCTGCATTTCATTTTCTTTTTGAGCTTATAATGAACTTCTAAATTCTTAGAAGAAGAAAAGTCAGAAGAAAAAATCTGCGTGTCGTCTGCCGCAACACTATCTAAGGTAATACATTTACTGAAATGATGAATCGGCTGATACGTCTCGGTGCCTCTGAAAAAGCAAAGCAGCGATAGTAGGACGATATATATGAACTTAATGGGTTTCATTCAGTGCAGCGGTAATTATAATCTTGTTCCTTAAAAAGAGGATTTATTTTGTTTAACGTGCGCCAAATATAGTAATTTGAAAAATAAGGTTTCTTAAAATTATTTTAAAAACCATGAGATTTAAAAATTTGATAATAATTGGAGTTGGTTTTTAGGGGATTGATAAATTAGTATTGATCAAGGCTAAAGTGCTGAAATTAGAATGAATAAATACACTATAATTTGTAAGTATTATTTAGATTTTTGGAGTTTAGGTTTATAAATATTTCAAAAGATTATCAATACCTGAAAACTTGCTTTTATGAATTAGACGATAATTAATTATGATTTTGAAAATATTAAAATGAGGAATCCCGTAAAAAAAACTCAGAATCTTTTTGTTTATTTGCGCGCGGAATTTTAACTAAGCGTTAACAGTTGTTGAGGGATTCGCTTTCTGATTTATTATTACATGAATTTTTTTATGTGGATTTTTGATATGAGATTGATTATCTGAGTTAAGCCATTACCAACGTTAAGTTTTGTTAATAAAAATTGAAAAGTTTACCAAGTATATACTTGGCTTCAAAAAGAGACATAGAGATAAAAAAAGAATTTATAAATTATGAAGAATAAATTAATTATACTGGCGCTGTTATTTCTATATGGAACAACTATAAATGCTCAATTATATACACCTTCTGGAACAGTACAAGGATCGTCTGGGAATGGTAATGTTGGAATTGGAACTTCAAATCCCGATGCGAAACTTAATGTAGTTGGTAACATTAATATTGATAATATTGATTGGGCTACAGATAACGAATTAAGAATCCGTGAAGGAGGTAGTAATAGTTATGGAGCATTTTTTAAATATGGACTAAATGATTTATTGGCAATTGGTACAAGAAATGCTGATTTAGATTTTACAGCTATTCAGATCTCTAGAGGTTCACTAAACACTGTGTTTAATGGTAATGTTGGTATAGGAACAAATGGACCAACAGGTTTATTAGATGTAAAAAAAACTTCTTTAAATGCGGGAGGACAAGCTGTGCTCAATTTGATTGGTTCGACTTGGACAGGTGACGGTACAAGTCTTATATTAAATCAGCTTTGGAACGATAGATCTTATAAAACTATTATTGATAATTATGGGGGGGCAACATATGCACAAACTGGATCAGGATTAAAAATTCAAACTTCCTTTTGGAATGGGTCTGATGTCAGTACAATTACATCTTTAGTTTTATCTCCAGTAGGAAATTTAGGTTTAGGAGTTGTAAATCCATCAAACAAGTTAGACGTAAACGGCACAATCCATTCCAAAGAAGTAAAAGTAGATATGTCAGGCTGGTCAGATTTTGTATTTAAAAAAGAGTATAATCTGCCACCATTAGAACAAGTTGAAAAACATATTGCAGAGGAAGGGCATTTAGAGAATATTCCAAGTGAAGGAGAGGTTCTGAAAAATGGAATTAATCTAGGTGAAATGAATGCTAAGCTTTTGCAGAAAATCGAGGAGCTAACGTTGTATATTATTGAGCAGAACAAGAAAAACAACACACAGCATGATCAAATAACAAGCCTTCAAGATCAAGTTGATTCACTAAAAAAACAAAATGAAACTTTGAGTTTGATTTTAGAGAGACTATCTAAATTGGAACACAAATTAAATTAATTTAAAATGAGAAAAATATTTCTTGTAATGCTCATTGCATTCCATTCATTCACTTATAGTCAGACATTTGACGGATACCTAGGCTCAAAAAGTTTGAATTGGCTTACAGAACAGAAAGATTTTAATAGTCCTCCACGAGTTGGGATATCAGATATGTCATTAAAACTTTGGGACAATTATGGCGGAACAAATGCTCCTTCCACCTATGGTTCTTTATTGGAAATTTATGGAAAATATGCGCATCTTGTTTCTCAATTGTATTTTAATAATAACTGGCAAGGAGGTCAAATTTTATACAGGAGTGCATTTTACAATGAAAACTCATGGGGAGAATGGAGAACATTACTTGATTCTAAAAGTGATGTTGAATCTTCTGGTAACTTAAAAATAAGTGGAGTAGTCAATAGTTACATTTTAAAAGCCAATTTAGGGATCGGAACAGCTAATCCCTCTAATGCACAGGGCTGGCAGAGAGTTTTAGATGTTTATGGTTTGGACAACTCGAAAATCATTGCAACTTCTTCTAATTCTTCTAATCGAGTTGGCATTTTCTCTCATACTACTTGGACTGGTGGGGGAGGTTTCGTTGGAACAGAAACAGATCATTCTCTTCACTTCATCACTAATTATACTCCTAGAATGACTATATCAAACACTGGAAATGTTGGTATTGGCAATATAAATCCGAGTAACAGGCTAGACGTCAACGGCACAATCCATTCCAAAGAAGTAAAAGTAGATATGACAGGCTGGTCAGACTTTGTATTTAAAAATGGATATAATCTGCCAACGCTTGAAGAAGTTGAAAAACATATTGCAGAAAAAGGACATTTAGAGAACATTCCAAGTGAGAAAGAGGTCTTAGAAAATGGAATTAATCTTGGAGAAATGAATGCTAAGCTTTTACAGAAGATTGAGGAATTGACTCTTTATATGATTGAAATGAAGAAAGAGAATGCAGAAATTAAAAGGGAGAATAAAAAACAAAACAAAGAAATAAAAGATCTTAAAAGCCAATTATATTCTAAACACTAACACTAACAACATGACAATTAAAAAAATAACTGCAATTTTATTTCTTTTTGCTTCTGCTTCATACTCGCAACAAATTGGAGATGGATATGCTCCCTCAACTATTCCGGACTTTTCTGCACCATTGAAATCAGGAATATATAATGGACTTAATACTTCAACTATTGGCATGGCAAACGACAACAGTAATCTGTGGCAACATCTGTTTGTAGCAAGGCATACAAATACCGCAAACAATTATCAGCTTCAAATAGCATCCTCTTTTACGGTTAATGACCGTTTGTTTTTTAGAAAAATTGTCTCTGGATCCCTAATTTCATCAAATTCTGCATGGATGGAATTAGCAACTCGAGGACTCAACACTTTTACAGGAAATCAAGTCATAAACGGAAATTTAGGTATTGGGTCAGCAAATCCAACAGCAAGCTTGGAAATAAATTCTCCTGCACTAAATGGGGCTTCAGAAACATTATTAAAATTAAGTGTTAGCGATGCTTCTCAGGATTATATAAGAATAGCAAATGGAACACTTGTAAATGGACAGTTTGTGCCAACTTTAAACGGATACCGCACTTCAGACAATAAAGCATCTCTTTATTTAACGGCAACAACCGAACCCAGTATGGATAACGGAAGTTTTCCCCTTATGACTTTTGATTCGCGGACCTCTGGTGCGGCCATAATTACCAGACCTTTATTCTCTTGGGATTCTTACGGGAATAGAAAAATGACTTTAAATTCAAATGGAAGTTTGGGAATAGGAACTGTATCAACAGGACCTCATAAATTGGCCGTTGAAGGTTCAATTGGAGCGCGAGAAATTAAAGTAACCGCTTCTGGCTGGGCCGATTTTGTATTTAAAAAGGAATATAATTTGCCAACGTTGGAAGAAGTTGAAAAACATATTGTGGAAAAAGGACATTTAGAGAATATTCCATGTGAAGAAGAAGTCTTGAAAAACGGAATTAATCTTGGAGAAATGAATGCTAAGCTTTTGCAGAAGATTGAGGAATTGACTTTGTATTTGATAGAAATAAAGAAAGAGAATGTAGAAGTTAGAAAGGAAAATAGTGAAATGAAAAAAAGAATAGAAAAACTAGAAGAGAGATAATATTATGAAAAGGATTGCACTGTTATTTATTTTATCGGTATCACAGATCAATTTTGGGCAAAATAAAATTGAAGGAACAGGAAATGTTGGCATTGGTACTAACAATCCATCGGTTCCTTTGGATGTTATTGGAACAGTAAAAATACAATCATCAAATTCAAATTATGACGAAAACTTAAGGTTATTACCATCTTTATTAGGGGATTATTCAAGTATTGCTTTAGGAGCAGTTAATGGTAATTCTGGAACAGGAATAGGACAATGGACTTTGGTAAGATACCCTGCAACGAAAAATTATATGTTTAGTTTGCGTTATAATTCGACCGATTTTTTGAACATTTTAAATAATGGTAATGTAGGTATTGGCACTGAATATCCCGATACTAGATTTTCGGTTGAAGATAATTCTGACAACTTATTCGTTGCGTCATACAAAGGAGGAAAAGTAGGTACAAATTATAAATTTACTAGTTTAAGGTATGGTGAATCTTTTTCGTACGCAGGAACTGCGGCAAACATTGGATACATGTCCCATCATACTAACAAAACTCTTAGCGGTTTATACTTTACCAATTATGGAGAAAGTGAATTATTTAGTAGTTTATTTATTAAAGTAGGAGGAAATGTTGGAATAGGTACTATAAATCCAGCTAATAAATTGGATGTAAATGGTACAATCCATTCGCAAGAAGTAAAAGTCGATATGACAGGTTGGTCTGATTTTGTATTTAAAAAGGAATACAATCTGCCAACACTTGAAGAGGTAGAAAAGCATATTGCAGAAAAAGGACATTTAGAGAATATTCCAAATGAAAAAGAGGTTTTAGAAAATGGAATTAATCTTGGAGAAATGAATGCTAAGCTTTTGCTGAAGATTGAGGAACTGACTCTTTACATGATTGAAATGAAGAAGGAAAATACTGAAATGAAAAAAGACATATTACTGCTTAAAAAGAAACTACACTAATTAATCAATGAAAAATTTTAAACTTTTTATTTTACTATTGACAACACATATAATTTTTTCACAAAACAATTATCCTGAAACAGGTCTAGTAAATTTTGATACCCAATTAAAAATTGGTAATCAAGTTACTCCATCTGGAGTTGGACAAATTACACGTATGATGCTGACTCCTTATCGACATACCGGCGGACCTTGGAATATTGTTTCTAGAGATAATACAGATACTGCTTTTTTAGATTTTGATTATGGAACTTGGGGTACAGCATTAACAATGTCTAGCGAGAGAAATATTGGAATCGGAGTTGCGGTTCCAACTGCTAAATTTGAAGTTTCAAACACATTTAATACAAATAAAAATGAAGTGATTTCATCTTTAACTAGATTCGGAACAGGAACTGGGGGGAGCAGTATTGTTCGTTTTGGTTATCATGATACTTGTGATTTTGAAGTTAATTCCGGATATACTTTGGAAGGCTTGAGGTTTGGAAGTTATTTTGACCTTAATATCGTGAATAATAAAAAAGGTGGTGAACATGGTGCAATTAATTTTGTAGCAAATGAAAGTGTGAAGATGACGATTAAATCAAATGGGAATGTTGGAATAGGAACTCAGAATCCAAATTCAAAACTAAGTGTGGTAGGAGGACTGTCTAAACTAACTTTAAGTGGAGTAGATGGGACCTTCGATAATGTTATAAAATATGGTTACAAATCAGATTTAGAGAGCCAAACTGCTTTAGCAAATCGCTGGCACGGAATTGACGCTACAATAACAGCAGGCGCTTCATCGGAAAATAAACTAAAATTTAGGCTTTATGCTGGAGGTACTACAAATCTAGAGCCTAACGATGTTATGGCTCTAGTTGCTAATGGTAACGTTGGAATAGGTACTGTTAATCCAGCCAATAAATTAGATGTAAACGGTACAATTCATTCCAAAGAAGTAAAAGTCGATATGACAGGCTGGTCAGATTTTGTATTTAAAAAAGAATACAATCTGCCAACACTTGAAGAAGTTGAAAAACATATAGCAGAGAAAGGCCATTTGGAGAATATTCCAAATGAAGAAGAGGTTCTGAAAAATGGAATTAATTTGGGGGAGATGAACGCTAAGCTTTTACAGAAAATAGAAGAGATGACTCTTTATATGATTGATCAAAATAAGCGCATGAACAAATTGGAAAAGGAAAATTTGAACTTGAAGAATAAAATAGAATCTATTACAAAATAATCTAAATGATGTATAATATGAAACAAACAGTCTTGTTGTTTTGTGTATTTATTTCGCAATTTAATATTGCTCAGAATAAACTTGATCCAACAGGAAATGTTGGAATTGGAATCACAAATCCGAATAATAGTTTAGAAATAAGGACGAGCCCAAGTCAATCTTTTTCTCATTTATATTTTGGTGAACCATCAGCAATATCAGATCAAGCATCGGCAAAATTATGTTTTGGAGGTTCTGGAATTCAAAATGCTAGTTTTTCATGGGTTCCAAGTATTACAACTCAGGGAAAATTATTTTTGTCGTTTGGGGGAAGTGACAACGGAATGAATAATTCAACAAAAATGACTTTTCAAGCTAATGGAAATATTGGTATCGGTACAACTGCGCCAAAACAAAAGCTAACAATTGTTGGAGATCAAATAACAATAGATCAAGGTGGCCCTACAAATGGACAAAACTCAACAGCCATTTTAAGACTTCAATCTTCTCCAAACGGTGCGGGAGAAGTATTAGATTTTGGAATGAATATTAAAAGTTATGGATGGATACAACCACAAGATTTTAATGATCCCAATGCTTTTTATAATTTAATTCTAAATGCCAAAGGAGGTAATGTTGGAATTGGTACACTTAATCCAGATTCTAAATTAGCAGTAAATGGCACAATCCATTCCAAAGAAGTAAAAGTTGACATGACAGGCTGGTCAGATTTTGTCTTTAAAAAAGAATATAATTTACCAACTCTTGAAGAAGTTGAAAAGCATATTGCAGAAAAAGGACATTTAGAGAATATTCCAAGCGAGAAAGAGGTCTTAGAAAATGGAATTAATCTTGGAGAAATGAATGCTAAGCTTTTGCAGAAGATTGAAGAATTGACTTTATATATGATTCAAATGAAAAAAGAAAATGAAAGTGTAAAGAAAGAAAATATAGAGATTAAAGAGTATTTGAAAGAACTTAAACTAAATATAAAATGAAAACAATTCGACTAATAATTTTATTTCTTATTACTAATTATACATTCTCTCAAAACACAGTGCCGACTTCAGGAGCTGTAAGTTTTGATACAAGCCTAAAAATAGGCAATCAGGTTTCTCCTTCAGGAGAAGGACAGATTACTCGTTTATCAATTCAGCCATATCGTCATACTGGAGGACCATGGGTTTTTAAATCTCGCGATAATACTTCTGTAGCCTTTTTAGATATTGATTATGGAATTTCAAATACTATAATGTCTATTAGCAGTGATAAAAATGTAGGCTTTGGAGTTACTAATCCTGTGAGTAAGCTTGCTGTTAATGGCTCTCTATCATTAGGAGGAGGAGTTGGTAATAATACTTTGCCAAGGCCATCAATTACAGCAGGAACTTTATCAAATGGCGAAATTAGAGGATATAGCGGTGCAGGGCATTTGTATGATGATGGTTTTTTAAGATTATCTGCTGGAGGTGGAACAAACATTTCTGTTAAAACTTTTATCGATATTTCGGGTTATTCAACAGTTCCTGATATGAATAATAATATAGTTTTCGGAACAACGGGAGTGGAGAGAATGAGACTTGATAAATCTGGAAATGTTAGGTATTGGTACTAAAACTCCAGATTCTAAACTCGCAGTAAACGGTACAATACATTCTAAAGAAGTAAAAGTCGATATGGCAGGCTGGTCAGATTTTGTTTTTAAAAAGAACTACGATCTGCCGACGCTTGAAGAAGTTGAAAAACATATTGCAGAAAAAGGACATTTGGAGAATATTCCAAGTGAAAATGAAGTATTGAAAAACGGAATTAATCTTGGAGAAATGAATGCTAAATTACTTCAGAAAATAGAAGAATTGACTTTATATGTAATTGAAATGAAGAAAGATATTTCTGTTCTCAAGCAAGAAAATGAATTGCTTAAAAATAAAAAGTAGTCTAATTAAAAAGAGCACTGCTTTAAAAATAATAAGATTAATTGACACTTTAATTTTGAAACGAAGACAAAATGAAAGTTGCACAATAAAGTATTTTAATGTTAAAAAATCTTATTAAAAAGAGTATAATTATCCTAGTAATCAAAATTAATATTCATATAATTGTTAATGTTTTTTTTTGAATTCAAAACGCAACCGATTGCTTTTTATATGAACCAAAGCCTTAAATAGAATAATTTTAATTGAATTAAAAACTATGAAGAAACTCTCCTTTTTATTGTTCCTTATGTTAACAGGTGTGGCATTTGGACAAACTATTCAAATGCCTAATGTCATACCTCCATCGCCAACAGCTCAAAACTTTATGCGATATGGTGAAATTCCAGTAGATTACAGCACAGGAGTACCCAACATTAGTATACCTCTTTATACAATTCAAAGTAAAAGATTGACTCTGCCAATTTCCATATCTTATCATGCCTCGGGTATAAAAGTCAATGATATATCATCAGAAGTTGGATTGGGATGGGTTTTAAATGCTGGTGGTATAATAGCGCGAACAGTTAATGATATCCCAGATGAATCAAGAACAGGAATTAGAACCTATGCTAATGCTGAACAATTTCTTAATACGATGCCGAATATGGTTCATAACGGTTATGATTCTTCATGCAATTGTTACCCAAGTGCCATAAATTTAGAAACCTATATGAGTACAAAATATAATTATGAGGATTTAATGAGTGATCGATATTTTTATAGTCTGCCGAATGGTATTACCGGAGTATTTCGATATAACTACCCTTTAGATAACACTATAATTACTTTGCCATATAAACCTTATAAAATTAGTAGAAACCTAACAAGCAACATTGTAACTAGTTTTCAGATTGTAGATGATAATGGAACTGTTTACTTTTATGAAAAAAATATAAATTCGAATGTTTCTAATTCTGAATGGCATCTCAAAAAAATTACTTCTGCAGATGGAATAGATGAGATTAAATTAGTCTACCAATATACTTCTAGTGTTAATGTAAGGAATCCTGAAAGTATGGTTTCCACTCCGAAAAGATTTTTATCGCCTAATTGCAATAGTAATGAAGTAGAAACTTATGCAACCGAAAGTAGCACAGGTTCGCCACCTACTAATTTTGAAGAAGCTATTTTAACATCAATTGAGACTGCGGATGAAATAATTAATTTTATTTATTCAAATCGGGAAGATTTTACAGAATTAAAAAGAATAACTGAAATCTGGATCGCTTCTAAAAAATCACCAAACGAGATTTTAAAAAAGATTTCATTTAATCAATCTTACTTCGGCTCAACAGCTGCAGATAAAAGATTAAAACTCAATTCGGTTTCAATAATCGATAAAGATAATTTACAGCCACAGACCTATGCTGTTTCGTATGAAAGCCAAATGTTGCCACCATATTACTCTAAAGATCAAAATCGTAAGGTAAACATAGATTTTTGGGGGTATTACAACGGAAGCAATAAAGGCAGTGCGATTCATAATGATTTTCTTCCCGCTCAATATAAAAGTTCTCAATATGGAGATAGAAAAGCTGATGATGGTTTTTATGCAAAAGCTTGCATGATTAAGGATATAATTTATCCAAGTGGTGGAAAAACATCCTTTAAATTTGAAAGATTTTATACAAATGAACTATATCCTTCTGGGCCTGCAGGCTATTTCGGTGGATTTAGGGTTTCGGAAATTATAAATTATACTGAGAATAACAAGGTATCAGACAGAAAGACATACCAGTATAGTATCCCAATTTTTAATAAAATTGAACATGAATTTTATATGTATGATCAAAAATATATAGATGTCTATTTTCAATTTCCGAACGATAGCTGGAATCAGAGCTTATCTTGTGAAGTTTTATACGACCGTAACCTTTTTTTCTCAGAGCCGATCGTCTCACATGATTTAATGCCAGGATTACCCGTTGTGTATGGCAGTGTAACGGAATTTAATGGAACATCATCAAATAATGCAGGCTCAACGTTGTATTCTTATTCTGCTCCTGACTTGTTTTCATATACATCGCTTATAAGGGAATACCATACTTATCAAAATGATAAAGGTAATTATCATCCTAAATTACTTCAAAAAGTGATAAAAAATAGTGACGGTAATGTAGTAGTTGATGAAAATTACGCTTATTCTGATCATTTTATTCAAGAATTCAATACAGGGATTAATATAACAAGAAGATTGAATTATTTGTCGTATTCATCAAGACCAACAGGTGCTGTGGCTTTATCTCCATCATTTATTGATGAGTATATACAATCCTTCAGAGCACTTAATACAAAAGCCTACCAAAAAGCGGAGCTCCTAGATTATAGCACGAAAAAAACTTATGATCTATCAAATCTCACTAAATATATTACGGAAACCACAAATTATCAATACAACCAGCATAATTTAAAAGAAAAAGAAATTTCAGTAACGAACAGTTCAGGAGAAAATATAGTAACCTCTTTTAAGTATCCATATGATTATTATCCAACTTTGCCTTATAAAACGATGGTTGATAAGAATATTATAACTCCAGTAGTTGAACAGACTATTAAAAATGAAGGTGTGCAAACCCAAAAAATATTTAATGAGTATAAAAATTGGGGTAATAATATTATAGAACCAGAGTTTGTTAGGTATCAAAAAGATGCTCAGTCTGCTTTAGAAAATAGAATTAGATTTTTATCTTATGATGAAAAAGGAAATGTTCTCAGCTTAAAAAAAGAAGATGGGATGCCAATCACTTATTTGTGGGGGTATAATAAAAACTTTCCAATAGCTGAAATAAAAAACTCTAGCAACATAGAGCAGAATGTATCGCAAACAGAATACCTATTTAGCAATATGTTTTCACAGCCAATGTCTTTAAATCAAAGTTATACTTTGGGCACCTTTACAATTTCAGCAGATAAGACAGTGCAGTTTACTAGGGACTATTCCAAAAATAATGATCATGAAGCAACATTTAATATCTCTGTATATAAGTCGGGATATTCTTTACCCCAAATCAGCGATTATTTGTCTATGAGTCAAACTGATAGATCAGTTACATCTTCTTACTTTTTACCATCGGGCACTTATACAATTGCAATAAATGCGGGATATGGAGGAAAATCAGGGCCTTACCAGCATGACATAAACTTTAATATGACCTCTACTGTCGAACAGAAATTTAATATTCCTTTTCATACTAGTTTTGAAGAAGATATAGATGCAGTAAATACTGTTTATGCCAAGACAGGTAAAAAATCACATAGTGGATCTTATACCATTAATATTCCTCCTGCCTCTGCTGGATATAGTAAGATTATTGTTTCTTATTGGGGTAAAGCAAATGCCTCATCTTCTTGGATGTACGAGGAGAATATTTTAGATGCCAACAGTGGTTTTGTACACACCATTGGCAGCTCATACGCTTATATAGATGAGGTTAGAATGTATCCAGCTACTGCCATGATGACAACCTATACTTATGATCCTTTTTTTAAGGTACAGACGAGTATTATGAACCCTAATAATAAGGCTGAATATTATGACTACGATGGATTTGGGCGCCTTAAAGAGATTTATCTTAAAGAAACTGGAGATGTAAAAAGTATTGTAAAATCTTTCAATTACAGCCTTAAGCCTTTTGTTCAATATTAATTTTCAAAAGATAATAGCGATTTTTAGTGCACTTCAATTTATGGAAAAGAGAAAAATAAATATTTTCTAACCAATATTATAAAAAACAGTAAACCAAAATGATTATAAAAAAAATTACAATTCTGCTTTTGTTTTTATTTCCTATCTTAATTATTGGTCAGTCAAACAGCGAAAATTATATAAAAACTACCACATATACAGTACCAAGCGCTACAGTTCTTACGTCACCTGCTATTAATCAGGCAAATGAAGATATTACATATTTTGACGGACTAGGGAGGCCTGTACAGCAAAATGCAAGTCGGCAGTCATTTACAGGAAAGGATATTATAACACCTATTGCTTATGATCCTTTTGGACGTCAGATCAGGGAATATCTTCCTTATGCATCTACACAAAGCACAAAGACTTATATTGATCCGACCACTTTAGAAACGAATTTGATTGCACAATATAAAACAAACTATGGTACTGTCAATGACAATCCATATAGTGAGAAACTTTTGGAAGCTTCTCCTCTTAATCGTGTTTTTCAACAGGCAGCTCCTGGAAACGACTGGAAACTGGGCTCAGGACATGAGATAAAACTAAACTATCAGACTAATGCGGTTGGCGAAGTGAAGCTTTTTAAAGTTACACATACTTTTTCTAATAATACTTATACGCCTACTTTAGTGTTATCTCCTTTGAATTCTGGGTACTATGCAGAAAATCAATTGTATAAAACAATTACAAAAGACGAAAATTGGACGTCAGGAAAAAACAACACCACCGAAGAATTTAAGAACAAACAAGGTAATATAGTATTAAAAAGAACTTATTCGGATTATAAAGACAGTAATGGTCAGCTTATTTCCACTCAAACAGCACACGATACTTATTATGTATATGATGATTTTGGAAACTTAACTTATGTTCTCCCACCAAAAGCTGCAGGCATCGTTAGTTCGGCCAATGTGCAGAGCAATGTTACATCTACTGCTGTTTTGCTAGCAGGAGCCAGTTTACCTCTTGTTGCGACAAATTCAATAGTTTTATCTGATGGTTTTCATGCTCAAGCTGGGAGTACATTTACTGCAGCTATTGTAGCAGGTAATTTTGATGATTTGTGTTACCAATACAAATATGATTCTCGAAACCGTCTTGTGGAGAAAAAACTCCCTGGTAAAGGTTGGGAATATATCGTTTATGATAAACTGGACAGGCCAATTCTAACACAAGACGTCAACTTAAGGACGTTAAATAAATGGCTGTTTACGAAGTATGATGCTTTCAGCAGACCGGTCTATACAGGAGAATATGTAAACGCAGGCAATCGTGCGACAGTACAAGGGCAAGCAGATGCTACTGCCGTTTTATTCGAAACGAAGCAGGGTGCCAATACAATAAATAACAGTACGGTATATTACAGCAACAATGCTTTTCCAAATGCAATGACACTCAATCTATTTACAATCAATTATTATGATGATTACAGTTTTGATTTAGATGGAGGGGTTCCGCAAACAGCTTACGGCATAGTTCCTATAACAAATGTGAAAGGCTTGTCAACAGGCACTAAACTGAGGGTTTTGGGTACAAATACTTGGATAACCAATATAACTTATTATGATGAGAAAACAAGACCCATTTACAATTACAGCAAAAATAATTTTTTAGACATAACCAGTACTGTAAAGAGCCAACTTGATTTAGTTGGAAAAGTTTTGGAAACGACTTCTACTCATAAAAAGGCGGCGAATGCGGAAATTGTGATTAAGGACGTTTTTGAATACGATCATGCCGGACGTTTATTGACTCAAAAACAAACTATCAACAATCTGACTCAGGAAGTAATTGCCAGCAATACCTATAATGAGTGGGGACAACTGGTAGGCAAAGGCGTAGGAGGAAAAATAAACCAGTCACGTTTGCAAAATATTGATTACAGATATAATATTAGAGGCTGGTTGACAGGGATTAACGATAGTAATGCCAATAATAATGATATAACAATGGGGACTGGTGATTTGTTCGGATTTAAAATCAATTACAACAGTCCTTCAGATCCAACCAAGGGATTATACAACGGAAATATAAGTCAGACATTTTGGAAAACTACCAATTCAGACAGCAGTTTGAAAAATTACACTTACAGTTATGATGCTCTAAGCCGACTTATTCAAGCCAATGATAATCTTGGACGTTATAACGAATCCCTCACTTACGATAAAAATGGGAATATCATGACATTGGATCGAAATGGAAACAATGTACCCAATACCGCAAGTTTTGGACAAATTGATAAATTGGTGTATACTTATGATGGTGGAAACCGATTGGAGAAAGTGGAAGATGCGACAGGGAATACCGAAGGTTTCACCAATGGAAATAGCGGATCAAATATTGATTATGGCTACGATTTGAATGGCAATATGATTTCCGACGCCAATAAAAACGTTGCAGGAATTAATTACAACCATTTAAATCTTCCTACGGCTGTATCTATAGGCGGTGGCACCATTAATTATATCTATGATGCCACAGGGACAAAACAGCGAAAGACGGCGAATGGTATTACGACCGATTATGCTGCTGGTTTTCAATATGAAAACAATGTTTTGAAATTCTTTTCTCAGGCCGAAGGTTATGTGGAATACAATTCAGGAAATTATAACTATATTTATCAATACAAAGACCATTTGGGTAATATCCGTTTAAGTTATCAGGATAAAGACAATAATGGTGTTGTAAATAGCAGTGAGATTGTCCAAGAGAACAATTACTATCCTTTTGGGTTAACCCATAAAGGATATAATAACACTGTTAATGGTTTAGAAAACAAGTATAAGTACAACGGAAAGGAGCTTCAAGACGAGCTGGGGCTTAACTTTTACGACTATGGTAGACGTAATTATGATCCTGCTTTGGGTAGGTTTATGAATATGGATAGGTTTTCAGAGAAGTATCTCGATAATACACCATACAGTTACACTAAAAATAATCCTGTTTTTTTTGTTGATGTAAATGGGGACTCTTTAGCAGTTTTTAAACCAAATGGTTCTTTTTGGAAAATACAAGATGATGGAAAAAAAGAATGGAGTGGCAGATTCTATCAAAATAGCAAAATAAGATACGACAAGAAAACAAAAAAACATTACGAAATCTATTCAAATGCATTAAATTTTGAATTTGCAGATCCTGAAAATGATTCAAAGGCTATAAAGGATGGTCTAATTAGTCAACTTGTTGTGCTTAATGAAAAACAAATTTCAGATATGGTTGGAGAAGCTGGTGCTTTCAACCCAAAAAATAAGGACAATAAATGGAGTTACATTGCGGCAGAAGGAAAGGGAGGTGGAAAATTTGATTTTTCTGTAACTTCAATTCCTAGTAATTTCCCTGGTGCATCACCAATTCAATTTGGAAAATATACTCCCTATTTGTTTCTCCCACAAGGCCAAAATATTGCTCACAATCATTTTAATTTTGGTAATTTTTTATTTGGAGCAGCTGGAAATGCTTTGGGATTTGGACCTATAACATTACTCGGCGGAGCAGAGTATAATAGTGTTGTGAATTCAGGAACAAATGGCTATCCTGGCCAACTAGATAGTGAAGATGATCAATTGTCCATATCATCAGGAGTATACTATTCCATCGAACATCAATTTAATAATAGAACTTGGAGCAAAAGTAAGGGATTGTCTCCAATTCCAAAACCCTAAAAAAAATGAGCAGAATATTTTTAATAGCAATGTTATTGTTTTGTGCTTTACAATCATGCAACAGTAATCAAAAAAGTATCGATAAAATTATTTCGAAATATGATTCTTCGGATTTTTCATGTTTAAAAAACACTTATATCGAAACTCGTAGTGTAAATAAGGATGATATTGTTTTACTAGTTAGTAAGTATAACCTTCATTGTAATCCATACATTGTTTGGGTAAATTCAAAAACAAAAAAAATAACAAGGATAGATGACAATTTACCAAATAGAGATTGTGCTGGTTATTTTACTAATACTGAAATTAAATTTTATATAGATTTTTTTTTAAAACTAAATTTTATGGTTTTAGGTGTTGATAATGAAGATAATGTTTATATTAATCCAAATTATTATGATGTGCCATATTTAGTAAGAAAATCAAAAAAAACAAATGCAAAAGACCTAAAAGATTATAAGTTATATAAAGGAGATTGGTATATTAAAAAAGGATATAAAAGGTAATGTATCAGATGTGTTGGTGGTTAATTAATGCCTTTAACATTTACAGAAAATAAGATATTTATATTAATATCGCATAAAAATTAAAACAGCCTTTGGGCTGTTTTTTTATTTTATAATGCCTTAAATCGAAAAAAATGGAGTCAAACCAGACAAGGTGTTACAGATGTGTTGGTGCTATTCGAAAGATGATAAAATATGGAAAGACAAAGTCGGGTAATCAAAGATATATTTGCAGAGCATGTGGGAAAACTAGAGTTGAAAATTATGCATATCTGGCTTATAAGACAGAGATAAACCATCATATTATACAATTAACTAAAGAAGGTTTAGGAATAAGAAGCACGGCAAGAATATTAAAAATATCAACGACAACACTATTGAAAAGAATCATCTTAATTGCCAGAAACATTGTTAAGCCAATTATCAGCAGAGGCAAGACGTATGAAGTCGATGAGCTGTTCACTTATATAAGACACAAGAAAAATTATATCCTCGCTCTGCAAAGAGTGCCATACTTAAATTGAAAAGTTGCGCTGGATGTGACTTTGCGCAACTTTTTTCTCCAGTTTTCAATAACAGGCCTCTGAAAAGTCTCTGGCTTTATCTGAAGTCTTAGTGTAAAGTTGGAGATTTTTTATAAATTTTCGTTTTTAAATTATATTTGTGGAAAAACACAAAGTCAGAGACATTTAGTGTAGCTTTTTAATTGAGCACTTCTGGAGCTGGGAGTATATAAACACTGGGATTATCCTTTTTTTGTAGACTCCATTTTTTTTATTTTTCCTTTAAGCATTGTGAGTTCTTGATTTTGTTTTTTGAGTTTTTTATTTTGCTCTATTGTATACAAAGTCAATTCCTCAATTTTTTGTAATAACTTAGAGGCTAGAACACCTAAATCAGTTCCATTTTTTTCCATTTCATTTGCTGGAAGTACCTCTGGTAAATGCTTGTTGTCTTTAACAAATTTCTCTAATTCGTTTAATGGCATTAATTTGTAATCATTTTCAAAGACAAAATCGGCACCATTAAGATCTACCTTGATTTCTCGTGCTCTTATAGTTCCTATTACGTCTAACATATAGGTAGGATTAACTGTACCAATGCCTACACGACCATTTGAATTAATTCGAATCCTTTCGGCTCCATTTACTGAAAATTTTAAAGCACGGACATTGCCTCCAAAATAAGAGTTATGTTCCAATGAAATTGCAGCCGCTTCATTATAGAAATCATAAAATTTTATACCACTGGAGTACATTTCAGTTGTAGAAGTTCTGCGGTCCATGATGGCAATATTGCCCCCCATTTCTCCAATTGTAAGCTTTTCTATGGGAACAAGATTTCCAACTCCGCCATAACCAGTTCCAATTCCTACGTTTGAAGTAGTTGAAATAGGATTTGTTCCAGTCCATTGAGCATTCATAGATACAATTGAATTAAATAAAAATGAAATAATTAAAATTTGTTTTTTCATGATTGGTTTAGTGTTTATTTATATTTTGGTGTTTAGCTCGGATATAATTCAGTTGTATGTAATAAATTGTTTATGATAAAATAATCTATTCTTTCTAATTTCGATTTAAAGAAAGACAATTAAAATCATGGAAGCGTATAAAAAAAAGCGCCGAAGAATTGTTTGAATTAGTAAATATTGTAAATAAAATATTTATAAAAATAAATCCATAACCTAAACAAGGCAATTCGTTTACGATATCGCTAAAAGAATTTTCTTAATAACGAATTAAATCTAATGGTTGACTTTTTAATCAAGAAGCTAAATTTGTCGAGTTTTACAAAAGACAAATGATTTTAATGTGATGACTTAGGTTTTTTTAGTACAGCTCCGCAGAAAGTCCTGAACTTAAATTAAAAAACGGCGCAAATGTCTTTAGACTGCATTTTTTCTGTCTTAATAGTCAGCCCTATAAAAATCTTCAATTTTACATTATTATATCTCAAATAAATTCGTAAAAGAAACATTAAACTCACTCCAAAATACTAGAAGAAGCCATAATCTTCACATCGGCATATTGCCAAGCAGTATCAAAAGCGCTTTTAATTTTTAAAGCCTCTTTTTCTTTTTTCTGTTGATTTAAAGCATTATAAAGTCCGATTAAGGCGAAGCCGTTTTTTGGGAGCGTTTGTAAATCTTGTCTGTATACTTTTTCGGCTTCGGCATATTTTCCAACTTTAAGTAAAACAGTTCCTAAATAATGTCTAACGGAGAAAAACCAATCTGGCGGTTCGTTGTAATTTAATTGGTCTTCAATTGTTATTGCTTTGTTTAAAAGAATAATCGCTTTATCCAAATTATTCTTTTTTGCTTCAACACCTGCTGAAAGAACGTTATTAGCAATCTGAACCAAATCGTAAGTAGTGTTGATATTCCAAATAGTAACTTCTTTTAAGGTTTTATCTTTGGCTAATTGGTTCAAAGAAGCAAGCTGTTTTTCGGCATTGGCAATATCATTTTTTCCGAGATATGCCATTCCTCTGGCATAATGCCAAATAGCGTTTGGATATACAAGGTCTTTTTCAGGTTGCGGAATCTCCATTATTTTATTCCACATCGAGAATTTTACGGCGATATAATACGGAATGCTATAATAATGCTGTAAAGTTCCCCAACCAGCTTCACGCATGATTTTAGGCGACATATGTTGCTGTAATATTTGTGCCGATTCCCAAGCTAATTTTGAATTTCCTTCTAAAGCCGCTGTAGCCACCAAAAAATGATAATTGTGCGGATAATAGGCTAGAGGATAAGCGCCTTGTGCATTACAGGCAGTAGAATACAAACTATCAATTCGAACGGCTTCAATGTTGGAAAGCGTGCCCTCATGATAATCTCCCGTACGAATGTAAATATGAGAAGGCATATGCACCAAATGTCCCGAACCCGGAACTAAAGTCTCCAGTAATTTGGCACTTTTGAGTCCTTTTTCTGGATGTGCAGAAGCTTCTACGGCATGAATCAAAAAATGATGTGCACCCGGATGTTTCGGATTTTTTTTAATTAATTCGTTTAAAACAGCCAATATTTGCGGTGTCCATTTTTTGAGTACTTCGGTATCTTTTTCATACAAATCCCAAGGGTGAAGATTCATTAAGGATTCGGCATAGAGCGTGCCAACATCAGGATCTGAAGAAAATTTAAGATAGACTTTTTTCATGGCTGCGGCGTAAGCGGTATCCAATGGTTTTCTGTCCGCAGGAGGATTTTTAGCATAACGCACTAATAAGGCATCAATCATGGAAATTTCTTTCGGAGAACATTTAGCAGAAAGTTTTTTAGCTTTTTGGGCAGCGTCATAAGCACGCTGAAAATTATCTTCTTCCATTCCCGCATTATAATTTGGACCTAAGACATAAGCAAAACCCCAATACGCCATAGCGCAATTCGGATCTAAACGCGAAGCTTCATAAAACGATCTTGCTGCTTCGGCATGATTAAATCCGTAGGCCAGCATTAACCCTTGATTGAAATATTCCTGAACTTCTGGGGTATTGGTTGTAATTTTAAATGTTACACCTTCAAGACCTTTAAACTTTGGTGCTTTTTTGTTTTGGGTGTACCAATCTTTATCGTTCGTTTTCGGAATATAACATCCTTGCGAAGCGCTGACTTTAACTGATTTGGGTTCTGTGTTTTTTTCTTTACAGCAAACAAAAAGAAGAAAAACCGCAATTAGGAAGTAATTATATTTCATTGCAAAATAGATTTGAAATTATATAATCAATGTAAAAGCTCGAAAGAAAAATGATGCTTATAATCTAATAGATTGAATCGGAGAGTATTAAACAAAATTAAATAAAAAAGAAATAGGTTTTTTAAATATTTGTTTTTCAGTGTTTTGTTGGCAGTTTTTGAATTGCTTTGAGAATAAAAGTTCTCCCGCAGATTTTGCAGATTCAGCAGATTTTTTTTAATTACAATATCTGCCAAATCTGCCAGATCTGCGGGAGAAAAAAATCAAAAAAAATAAGGTCTACACTTTTCAGCATAGACCTTAAATTATATAAAAAAACAATTTCTTAGTTCGTTCCGGCAGCCACTTTATCTACTAAAAACAATAATTCACCCGAAACGGGTTTAATCAATTGCATTGGGTAAAGAGTCGGATTGTATTCGCCAGTTGTCACTTCTTTCAAAGCATGAACTTTCTTTTCGCCAAAAGCCACCACTACAATTTTTTCCGCCTTATTGATTAACGGAGCTGTAAGCGTGATACGATACATTTTCTGAGGAGCTAAATAATAGGCATCAACCCATTTGGTTTGCTCCTCTAGAACCGCTTCGCCTGGGAAAAGAGAAGCTGTATGTCCGTCATCTCCCATGCCTAATAAAATCAGGTCAAATTTTCCTTCTTCGCCTAAAATAGTTCTGATAGACTTTTCGTATTCAGCAGCATAATCCTCAGGAGTTACGCCATCTTTGTACATTTCAAAAATATTTTCTTGCGGAATAGGCACGTGGCTTAACAAAGTTGAATAAGACATTTTAGCATTACTCAAATCATCATTTAGCGGCACCCATCTTTCGTCTCCCCAAAAAATATAAACCTTACTCCAGTCTATTTTATTTTTGTAAGCATCAGAAGCCAATAATTTGTAGATTCCCGCTGGAGAAGAACCTCCCGTTAGAACGGCTGTAAATTTACCTTTTGCGGCAATCGCTTTTTGAGCTGATTCTACAAAAAGATCCGCTGCTTTAGTATTAATTTCGTCGGTGTTATTGTATATCTGTACCATTTAGAATTTCTTCTTCTTTTTTAATGTTTTGTGTGTTCGGAATCCATTTGTGTCCTTGACGTGCCAATAGTTCATCAGCTTCTTCTGGCCCCCAACTTCCTGCTTTGTAATTTGGGAAATTGGTTGGGGCAGTAGTTTTCCAAACCTGCTGAATCGTTTCAATCGCGTCCCAAGCTTCTTCTACCTGATCCCAACGCATAAATAGAGTGGGATCTCCTGCCAAAGCATCTGCCAATAAAGTTTCATACGCTTCTGGCGACATGGTCGAACAAGCAAAATAATCAAATACCATTTCGGCTGGTCGCAACGACATTGACAAACCAGGTTTTTTGGTCATAAACTGCAGTTTGATGTCCATATCCGGCTGAATATTAATAATTAGACGGTTTGGAGTCATGCCTTCTTTTCCATAAGAAAACGAAGAGTGTGGCACTGGTTTGAACTGAATAATGATGGACGACTGTTTTTCTTCCATTCTTTTTCCAGAACGCAAATAGAACGGAATTCCTTGCCATCTCCAGTTGTCTAGGTAAATTTTCATCGCCACATAAGTTTCTGTATTAGAGTCTGGAGCAATGCCTTTATCCTGGCGGTAACCCGGAACAGGTTTTCCATTGATAGTTCCAGCGTCGTATTGACCTCTTACAATGTAGTGATCAACTTCTTCCGGTTTAATTCTTCGGATTGATTTCAGCACATCTGCTTTACGATTTCTAATATCGTCTGCTGCCAAAGAAGCAGGCGCTTCCATAGCGGTCATGCATAAAATCTGAAACAAGTGGTTCTGAATCATGTCTTTCAATGCGCCGACACCTTCGTAGAATCCGCCTCGTTCTTCAACGCCGACTTCTTCCGCAACGGTAATTTGCACGAAATCAATAAAATTACGGCTCCATAATGGTTCAAACATTGAATTTCCAAAACGGAAAGCCAAAATATTCTGAACTGTTTCTTTTCCTAAATAATGGTCGATTCTATAAATCTGCTCTTCTTTGAAAGTTTGCGAAAGCATTTCATTCAACTCTATTGCAGAAGCTTTATCGTAACCAAAAGGCTTTTCAATAATAATACGATCCTGTTTGGCATTCGCCGCAAGGCCAATTTTCTTGATATTGCTCGAAATGGTCGAGATAAAAGAAGGCGTTATCGAAAGATAGAAAAGACGGTTTGAACGCTCGCCAAACTCTAAGTCAAAACTGTTTATCTTTTCGCTCAATCCCAAATACGATTCTTCTTTGTCGATATCAAGACTGTGATAGCTTATATGAGAAAGAAATTTTTGAGTTTCTGCATCAGAAAGTCCTTTTTTTCTAGAGAAAGTATTTAGATTTTCTAAAACATAACTGCGGAATTCCTCATCACTTTTTTGAGCTCTACCAAGAGCAATAATCTGAAACTTCTCTGCCATACGGCCATCAAGATACAGATTCTGAAAAGCCGGAAAGAGCTTTCTCTTTGCCAGGTCTCCGGTTCCGCCAAAAATTACAATAATTGTCGGATTTATATTTTTGTTTTTAGTCATTGTGTGTGGTTGTGTTGTTTTTTTTTAGTTGTCTTATTCAGCCCATTGGGTATGGAAAACGCCTTCTTTGTCGATACGCTCGTAAGTGTGTGCCCCAAAGAAATCACGTTGTGCTTGAATTAGATTTGTCGGAAGGTTTTCAGATCGGTAAGCATCAAAATACGCTAACGAATTCATTAATCCCGAAATTGGCAAGCCTTTTTGAACAGCAAATTGAATCACCGCACGCATTCCTGCTTGATTTTTGGTTAATTTTGAAGCGATGCTGCCATCTAAAAGTAAGTTTGGCAAATCTGCTTTTGCCACGTATGCTTTTCTGAAATCTTCTAAAATTGTCGCACGAATAATGCATCCGCCACGCCAGATTTTAGCAACCGTTTCCAGATTTAATCCGTAGTTGTATTCTTTAGAAGCGGTGTGAAGCTGAGCTAAACCTTGAGCATACGTAACAACGATAGAAAAGAACAAAGCCGATTTTAAAGCAGCAATAGCTTCGCTTTGAGAAACATTTGCTTCATCAGCATTCCAAACTAATTTTTTAGCGGCTTCAATTCTTTCAGGTTTTGTTTTAGACATATCACGCATGTTAACCGCTGCGTCGATTGTCGGAACTGGAACTTGTAAATCCATGGCGTTTTGCGAAGTCCATTTTCCTGTCCCTTTAGATCTTGCCCAATCTGAAATTTTATTGATTAAAAGACCTCCGTCTGTATCTTCTTGCTTCAGTATTTTTCCAGTGATTTCAATCAAATATGATCTCAAATCATCGGTTTGATTCCATTCTTCAAAAGTTTTCTGAATCGTTGCGTCATCCAAGTTATAACCTCTTTTCATTAAGTCATAAATCTCAGAGATCAATTGCATGATTCCGTATTCAATTCCGTTGTGAACCATTTTTACGTAGTTTCCAGCAGAACCGTTTCCTAAATATTCAACGCAAGGTTCGCCGTCTACTTTTGCAGCAATTGCTTCAAAAATAGGACGAAGTCTTTCATAAGCTTTCTGATCTCCTCCCGGCATCATAGCAGGACCGAAACGAGCGCCTTTTTCACCGCCAGAAATTCCCATCCCGAAGAAGTGGATTCCTTTTTCAGACAATTCCAAAAATCTTCTGTCAGTATCAGTAAAATAAGTGTTTCCACCGTCAATAATAATGTCTCCTTTATCCAAGTGAGGCAATAAACTTGCAATAGCGCTGTCAACTGGTTTCCCAGCAGGAACCAATAACATAATCGCTCTTGGTTGTTGGATAAGCTCCACAAAATGTTTTACATCTGTCGTTGCTTCAATAGTGTGATTGGCGTCGGCTTCTTGTTGAAGAGAATTGACTTTTTCGGTGTCTAAGTCTAAACCTGCAGCCGCAAAGTTATGGCTGGCGATATTTAAAAGTAAGTTACGGCCCATTACACCGAGTCCTACAATTCCAAAATCAAATTTGCTCATAGTTTTCAATTAACTAAATTATTAGAAGAAATGTTTTAGCAGCAAAAAGTAAGAGAAAGTATGGTAATTCTTTTTCATTCAATGTTTTGCAGCAAAACAATGGTTATTTTAATCTTACATTTCAAAATGTAGACCGCTAAGTTAGAGAAAAATGCTGAAAAATAAGGGGTAAAATCGTTCACTTTTGGTCTTTATTGTGATACTTTTTATGTGTAAAAATTACGCTTATTATTGCTGTTTTTAACTAAATCGTTGTAATACTGCTAATGCCATTTGTGAACACTTTTATTAGAAGTAGCTTCATGTTCGAAAGAGAAAAGAAGTGAAAAATTATAAAAATGTTTATTGAAAATATAGGAATTGAGGTATTTTTGAAAACCCAATCATTGGATCAAGATTTAATTCATTAAATTATCATATTCCTTTTATATGCCAAGTAACACAAAGCTTGTTTTTACAGTCATTTTCTTTATCATTTCGAGCGTCTTTTTTAAAGTAAATGCCCAATCAATATTAGAAAACGAAATATCTGTTCATGCAGACAAGAAGCCATTAAGCAATGTTTTGGACTTGATGGAAGAAAAAGGAAGTTTTAGATTTGCCTACTATGGCAAACTGGCTGTAAAAGATAGCATCGTTAATATTCATGCTGATAATACTACTATAAAAGGAGTTTTAGATCAGCTGTTAGGTGCCAAATATGAATATAAAGAATCTCCAGGATATATTATTGTGCGTTATGCTCCTTTAGAATTGGCTCTTGTATTGGAGAAAAATACCGTTATGAGTGACGGACAGCAAATTGTAGTCGGTTATATTATAGATACAAAAACGAACAATCGTATTGAAAATGTGAGTGTATTGGAGAAAAATGCACTGCTGTCTACATTGACCAATAAAGAGGGTTTTTTTGAACTTCGATTAAAAAATGCACCCCAAGCCATAGAACTGACAGCCGTTAAGGAGAATTATAAAACGGTGACGATGGTGTTTCTCTCTGAAATTAAAATTCAGTTGGGAGACAAAAAGAATAAAACGGATTATATTGATGGCGATTTTTCTGAAATTGAAAGATCAGGAATTGGCCGTTTCTTCATTTCTTCCAAACAAAAAATACAATCGCTCAATCTGGGAGGATTTATTTCTAAAGTTCCCGTACAGGCTTCATTAATTCCGAATATCAGTACGCGAGGAATGCTGAATACGCAGATTGTCAATAATTTTTCTTTAAATATTTTGGGAGGTTACAATGCAGGAGTTCGCGGATTAGAAATGGCGGGACTTTATAATATTAACCGTATGAATGTTGATGCGCTTCAAATGGCAGGAATATTTAATACCGTTGGAGGATCTGTAAACGGAGTGCAGTTAGCCGGAATCTATAATAATGTTTTTGGCAATTTAAGAGGATTGCAGATGAGTGGTATTCATAATAGTGTGAAAGGCTCGCAAATTGGTTTGCAAATGAGCGGCATTTATAACAACGTGTATAAAGATTCAAAAGGACTTCAAATTGCAGGAATTAGCAACACGGTAAAAGGTTCGCAAAACGGATTACAGCTTTCAGGAATTTGCAATATTGGAAAAGATACCGTGCGAGGTGCTCAAATTACGGGACTTTTTAATTATGCTAAAGAATTACAAGGAGTCCAATTTGGATTAGTCAACATTACAGATTCGCCTTCTGGTTATAGTTTTGGTCTTTTAAACTTTAAAAAAGGCGGTTATAAAAAAATCAGTGTTACAAGCAACGAAATTTCAGATATAAATCTTGCTGTAAAAACAGGAGATCATAAAATGTATACTATTTTGATGGCGGGAAGAAGCGATCGAAAAGACGAAGAAAATCTTTTTTCTTTTGGAATTGGATTAGGAAAGAACATTCCGTTAGGGAAACGCTTCACTTTTAATCCCGAATTTAGTACGCAGTATCTTTATTTAGGAAATTGGGATATCTATAATTCCTTATCCAAATTTGATTCCTCTTTTTCTTTTCAATTGTGTAAAGGCGTTGCAATAGCTGCAGGTCCTTCTTTGAATTTTTATTGGTCTGAGAAACAAGATAAATACGGTAATGCAAACACTTCGACATTTGTTCAAGATCGCACCAAGCACTCTACTATAATCAAAAATAACAGTAAAGATATTCTGGGATGGATAGGATGGAGCTTTGGATTGACTTTTTTTTAGGAATTTCTAATGATTTCCGAGCGATGCGATTATTTCCTTAATGCTTAAAGTTTAACTTTCTTGTCGAATAATTTTAAACACATAGAGGCATAGATTTTTTTTAACCCTTAAAGAGAAAAAAAGAAACTAGTTTCTAACACATAGTAACTATGTGAATTAATGAAAGTGAAACGCCTTTTATACGCAATCTGCAACTATGTTTCTATGTGTTTAAAACAATTTTAGTGTCTCTCTTTTTTTTCTCGCAGATTCAGCTGATAAAGCAGATTTTTTTGATTTGTATAATCTGCAAAATCTGCGCAATCTGTGGGAGAATATTTTAAGAATTTCGAATAATCTCCTCTCGATGTGATTTTCCCCATTTGATCATTTCTTCAATCACAGGACCAAATGATTTGCAATACGGCGTCGATTCGTATTTCACCTGAATTTCGGCATCGCGATCTTCGGTTCTTTTTATGAGCATATTCAATTCCATTTCTTTGAGCTCTCGCGAAAGCATGCGTGTCGTAATTCCCGGAATACTCCGTTCGATTTCTCTGAAACGATGATTTCCGTTGCAGATTGAATTGATGATAGGCAAACGCCATTTTCCGCCCAAAACATGCAGCGTGTCCTGAAGCGCCTGTACTTCTTCTTTCTGATTTCTTTCCATAGTATTCAATTTTTTTTCGCCACGACTCGACCGAAGGGACAGACGAAGTAATGCACGAATTTTTTTTTCAAAGTTTTCCTTTATGAATTATATTGATTGAATATTAATCAATATAATTCGTGTAATTAATCACATTTTTCCATGCAGATTGTAAAAAATAAATTCGTGAATTCGTGGCTATATTTTTTTTACATTGAAGAATAAAATTAGTTTGGTATACTCCATGATACTGGTTACAAAGTTATACCATTTTGAATTTAAATTTGCCAAATAATTTTTAAATAATCAAAAAGATGGAAAATCTTAAAAATAAAACAGCCGTTATAACAGGCGGAAACAGCGGAATAGGTTACGCAACAGCCAAACAATTAAAAGAACAAGGCGCGAACGTAATTATTACTGGAAGAAGAAAAGAAGCTATAGAAAAAGCAGCTTTAGAACTAGATGTTACAGCCATCACAGCAGACCAATCGAATATTTCAGATATTGAAAAACTGGCAACTCAAGTAAAAGCCGATTTCGGTTTGGTTGATATTTTGTTTGTCAATGCGGGAATTGCAGGTTTAGGAACTATCGAACAAACCACAGAAGAGTTGTACGACAATATTATGAATGTGAATCTAAAAGGCGCTTTTTTCACTTTAAGCAAATTTATCCCGATTTTGAAAGAGGGCGCTTCGGTAGTATTTCTTTCTTCGAATACTGCTAGTATGCCAGGTCCGGGATCTTCGGTTTATTCGGCGAGTAAAACGGCTTTGAACTCGTTTATGAGATCGGCGGCTTTAGAATTAGCGCCAAGAAAGATTCGTGTCAATTCGGTTAGCCCAGGACCAACTCAAACCGAAGTCATGAACAAAGTAGGCCTAGACGAAACCACCGTAAAAGGCATTATGGATGTCGTAGTAGAAAAAGTGCCATTAAAACAAATGGGAAGGGCAGAAGATGTCGCAAAAATGGTTTCGCATTTAAGCAGTGATGCCGCGATATTTATGACTGGATCAGATGTTATTATGGATGGCGGAATGGTTTTAGGTTAAGACGCTGAGATGCTTAGATGCTGAGATTCTAAGTTTTTTTGATTGCGGAAAGAAACACTAATTCCCTATCGAATACTTAAAACAAAAGCGATCGGTTAAGATCGCTTTTTTTGTGGCGTGTAAGTTTAATTTAAAACACGATTTAAGAATGATAAATACAACATGCTCCAAAAACTACTCCATTTGCATTTACTCCATTCCTAAAGCTGTTTAATTTATGTACGATAAATTGGATGTTTTGGATTTTGATTTTCATGAAAAAAAAGATAATTATTTTGATTCTAAATAATGTTAGCGTTTTGAAAGAACTTTGTCAAAGTTTCAAACTTTGACAAAGTTTTCACTATAAAAACTCAACAACTTAGTACCTTAGCATCTTAGTACCTTAGCACCTCAAAAAGAATGACCATTCAGCAGTTAAAATATATTGTAGCTTTAGACGAAGAACGCCACTTTGCGAGAGCGGCCGAAGTTTGTATGGTAACACAGCCTGGACTTACAATTCAGTTAAAAAATCTGGAAGAAGAAATCGGAATCAAGATTTTTGATCGAAACAAAGTTCCGTTAACGCCAACGGTTTTAGGAATTGAAATCATCAACAAAGCCAAAAAGATTCTTCGTGAAGTAGATGAAATTCGTGATTTTGTAATCAACGAAAAAAATCTTTTGGAAGGAGAGTTGAAGCTCGGTATTATTTCGACTTTATCGCCTTATCTGATTCCGCTTTTTATTCAGGCTATGAAAGAAGCGGCGCCAAAAGTGCATTTTATTATTAAAGAAGGTTATACCGGACATTTAATGAAAGATCTCGAAACGGGAGCTATCGATGTCGCGATTATGGCAACCCCAACAGGAAATCCGAATTTAATTGAGCATGTTGTTTTTAAAGAGCCGTTTGTAGCCTATTTAAATCAGACGCATCCAATGGCGAATGAAGAATTTTACGAAATGCAGCCCGGCGACAAAACCGAATTATTGCTCCTGCATCACGAATACTGCTACAATGCACAATTATTAGACATCTGCGGACTAAAAACGTCAGACAAAATAAAAGAGCAGTTTACCTACGATATCAATTCTATAGAAACCTTAAAAAATCTGGTTCGAGCGCATTTAGGATTTGCGATTATTCCGAAGCTTTCGACTTTAAACGAAACGGGCGCACTTTTTAAACCTTTTAAAGAACCCGTTCCCGTAAGAGAAATCAGCCTAGTAGTTTCCGATTCCTTCTCCAAGAAATTATTGCTCGAAAAAATGAACGAAGCCATCTGGAACTGCCTTCCCGAATCGCTCAAAAAAGATTTCAGTTACAGAAAAATCCGCTGGAACGATTCTCCTTATTTTGTTAAAGCAATAAGTAAGTTGACTTAAATTCCAAAATAAAAATTCCAAATTCCAAGCTATACAGTAATTGGAATTTGGAATTTTTATTTGAAATTTCTCCCAATTCATTGGAATTTGGAATTTAAAATATTGGAATTTAATTTTTAGATGCTTCCACAATCACATTCGCCACTTTCTCAGGCTGAGAAATAAACACCACATGGCTTCCTTTAATTTCAGTTATTTTAGTGTTCGAACGTTTGTACATAGCGTGCTGAATGCTCGGAACAATACTTTTATCCTCAGTTGCTACAATTCCGTACGAAGGTTTAGTTCTCCAGGCTGCTTTTGTAATTGGAGTTAAAAAGCCCTGAGCATAAAAAGCACCTTGCGAAGCAAACATAAAGTCAGCGTCTTCTTTACTTAAATCTCCTGCAAAACCAGCGTGGAATTTAGCTTTATCATAATAAGCGATTCCTTTATCGTCTGGATTCAATACACCATTTTCAGGAGCTGGAGGCGCAGTTTGCAACCATTGAACCGAATTTTCGCCATTATCAGGCTGTAAAGCCGCAACGTAAACCAATGCCGCCACTTTCGGGTGATTTCCAGCCTCTGTGATTACAGTTCCTCCCCAAGAATGTCCGACCAAAATTGTTGGTCCGTCTTGTTTGTCCAAAGCCAAATTGGTTGCTTTTACATCGTCTTCTAAAGAGCTCAACGGATTCTGAACGATCGTTACATTATAGCCTTTTTTAGTTAAAACCTGATACAAACCTTTCCATCCCGAACCGTCTGCAAAAGCGCCATGTACCAATACTACGTTTTTAATTTTTGGAGCTGTTTTTTGTGCGTTTACCTGAACTGATGTAAGTAATAAACTAAAGATTATTGCTGCGAATGCTAAATAGCTTTTATATAGTGTTTTCATTTTTATTAAATTTTAGATTTTAGATTGTTGATTTTAGAATTAAAACAAATTCCAATTTTGAAATCCCAAATTCCAATTTTCCACCGAGAGTTGGAATTTGAACCCGAGCGATAGCGAACAGGCGAAGCAAATCTCCGCAAGAAACTCCACAAAGTTTTGGAATTTGGACCCGAGCGATAGCGAACGGGCGAAGCAATTTAAAGAATTGGAATTTAATTAAGTGTAACTGATAAAGTAATCTCCGTATTTAGCAATTTAGAAATAGGACAAATCTCTTTTGCTTTTTGAGCGGTTTGCTGAAAATCTTCTTCAGAAATTCCGGGAACTTTTCCTGTAAGTTCTAAAGCAATTAAAGTGATAGTTCCGTCTTCAAAAGTTACTTTAGCCGTTGTGTCTAAATCTTCTGGAACAAAACCAGCTTCAGACAATAAAAAGCTTAACTGCATGGTAAAACAGCCAGAATGTGCCGCTGCGATTAATTCCTCAGGGTTGGTTCCAACACCTTGCTCAAAACGAGTTTTAAAAGACAATTGTGCATTATCTAAAGTCGTGCTTTGTGTACTAATGGTTCCTTTTCCTTCCATTCCTGTACCTTTCCAGTTTGCGTTTGCTCTTCTTGTAAATTTCATGATTTTTATTTTTTAAGTTATTTTTTAAGATGTTCAAATCATTTCTTTGATTTTGATGAGACAAAGGTATAGGGAAAGGTTTTATTAGTCAAATTAATAATTTTTAGTAGTTATAAAAATAATTTATATTGTTTTGTAAAGTGAAGATTTATAGTATAGAAAGTTTTGCTCAAGGAAATGGGAAGGGTAGGAGATTTGACTTAAAATGATTTTGAAGCTGTGGTGTTTATGAATGGAGTTGATGTTATTATGGATGGTGGGGTGGGATGATTTTTTAGTTTGTTTTTGAAATGAAAAAAGAGCTTGTAAGGGAATGCAGGCTCTTTTAATTCAAGTTTTAAAAAAGAATATCTTTTCTTTTTAAATTATATTTTTTTAGAATAAAATTTTCAATATCGTTTTTATCTTCTAAATTTAGTAGAAACTTTTTTTCTTCATCAGTCATTTCAAAAAGCCCAAAATTTTTAATGTAATTTTTTGCAACTGAAAAATAATTACCAGAATATGGTTTACTAGTATTAGTTATATAAAACCAAAAAACTTTTGACATTAGAATTTTCTGCAAAATATTTAAGTCATCAGACAAGTCTGAAAAAATAGCATATCCATTGTAAAATAATAGATCTTGATCATCGGTATATACAAAGCAAGGTGCATTTGTGATGTACGGTAATAATAATTTATAACCAGAAATAAGTAAAGCTTGATTCCTTCCAAACGCATACCATTCTTCATAATCTCGATTTCCTTTATCTCTTTCAGATAATATCTTCTTGTAATTTAATAAATATTTATATGTTAGTGGGTAATTAGATTTAAGCGTTTTCTTTTCAATAATATTTAGTTTTTTTTTATTTAAATCATTGCTCTCGATTGATATATCATAAGGGAAAATTAATTTTTCTGTATGTTTTGCAATTTCGGATTCTAGCTTTAAAGTATTTGGTTTAATAGCATTTCTACATATTGATTTTTCAATTTTATATTCTTTGTTATCTTTTATAAAAAAAAAGAACTCTTCAGTTTCTTTTATGGGAGTAAAAAGATAAATATTGTTTTTTAGAGTAGCAAATCCATTACGTATTTCATACTTTTTACCTAGCGGTCTTCCATTTTTTTCGATATTAGAAATTATTTCTCTTGTTCTTTTGTCAACTAAATACCAACCTTCTACATCATTTAAATCTGAATAGGAAATGTTTATATAATCAGATTCAGTTATTGATTTGATATTTGTGCTTTTTGACTTAATATAATTTATGCAATCCGTTTGTTTTTTTCCTATAATGCATATACATGTGTATGTAGATCTTTTTTTAAATATTTGTTCTCCTCCAAAATCTATTATGCTTAAATCAAATTTATTCGTAGAAAAATAATTTCTTACTGATCTTCCATTTAGGCTTTTATAAAATGTGTTGACAGTAATATACCCCAATATTCCTTTATGATGTAAATTTTCTAAGCCAATTTCGAAAAAAGGTATATATAAATCTGATTTTCCAGAATCTGAAACGCTCCATTTTTTAAGTAATAATTTTGTATCACTATCAATTTTTGAAGCGCCTACATAAGGGGGATTACCTACGATAATATCAAAACCACCATTTTGTTGGATTTCTGAAATTAAGCTCCAATTAAAGCTTAATGAATTGCCTTGATAAAGATTAAAGTCAAAATTGGTTCGGTCTTCTCCATTTATTATAGCGTGAAGAATTAGCAATATCTTAGTACGTTCAATACTATAATATTGAATGTCCACTCCAAAAATATTATCTTTAAATATATCATAATAACTTTTGTCCGTACGCAATTTAATTATATCAACTATAGTTTTAAAAAAGCCACCACAGCCACATGCTATATCACCAAATTTAACATCAGTTATTTTTTTTTCAAAAGTTAGGTATTTATTAAGGCATTGAGTAATTATATACTCTCTTATATATAAAGGAGTGAACACGGCACCATTGACTTTTTTATCTTCGGGAGATATAACAAACTCAAAAATGTTTAATAACTGTTCTATAGATATAGGATGTTTATAAAGATTAACAAAATTTAGTAATTGTTCATATTCTTTGCTTTCATTTGAGTCAATAATGAAATTAGATATGAAAATATTCTTGACTTTTGTTATTTCATTTGTATGTAAAAACGCAGAAACTAATATTTTATTAATATTAGTTTCTTGATGTGTACAATTATTAAGGTAATCTATGATTTTTTTATCCATTAATTTACGTATAGAGGGAAAACTTTACTGAAGTTATAATCCTCATGTGTATTCTTTGCTTGAAATGCTTTAAAATACTCATCCCATATTCTTTTTTGAGAATTACTTAGGATTGTTTGGTAATCGTGATCATTCAATATTTTTTTTACAAATTTAAAACTTTTATTATTGTAAAAATTATTAATAATAAAATGAAATGCAAGTATAATATCCATTGGAGGATGAGGAATACGCGGACTACTTAAAACACCTAGATTTGGCTCTAGATATTCAAGCTTTTTTCCGCCAAACTGAAAATGATAATATGGATGTGTGTACTTGCAGTTTTCAGGGTTTCTTTCTTTATCCAGATGCCAAGAACTGTACTTTGGATCTTGTTTATTTTTTCGAGATTTGTATAGTTCAATTTTAAGGTCTAATGTATAAATATGAAGAGAATCTATATTTTTTTCGATAGGATTAGTTAAAGCTACTTTATTGTCAAATTTTACAATACAATAATTTAGATCTACATCATCAGGTAAAGTTCCGACCATGTTTCCATTGATATAAAATTCTAAATTTGAAAATTCATAATCTACGAAGTCTTTTCTTCGTAGAACATCTATAACATCCTCGATGGCTTTAAAATTACCATCTATTTCATACCTTTTTATTAAAGTTAATAGAATTTCTAAATCTTTTATATAAGACTGATTTTTCCATAACTCAGTTTTTTTATCTTTTTTAGATAGCCATTTTTGGAAAAAATTCATGTCTATTATTTATAAGTTCTCATTTCTTTTCTATCAATTTCGCTAACAAGCTTACTGTATTTTTCAATATCACTTAAATATCCATCAATTGAAACATAATCTTTATCTTGCCAAGCTTTAAATTCTTCATCTAATAATTCGATTCCATCAAAGGGATCTAAAGGCAATTTTGTTTCTTTACATATTACCCAATAGTTAGTACTATAATTATTTTTGGATGTATTTACCGTTTTAAGCTTAAGATTCAATTTTTTAGTTAATATTTTTGTTCTTTCTTCTGCATTGTAATGTCTTAAAGAATAATTTGCTCCTATTTTATCTTTCCACCAATTTTCAATCAAAGGCATCCACCATCTATTATATGAATCTGAGAAAATCCCTTTGTATTTATAGTTTTCTAAAGATTCTAATAAATTGTTCCAATCTTTAGAATCTTTAGAGATTCCTAGACGGGCTGATAAAATATCTTCACCAATTAATAAACCTGAACATCGGATTAAATGTTCGTAAATGAATCGACTGTATTCATATAAAGATTTATTATTTTCATTAAGATAGACAAACAACTTTGAGTGTAAAATTTCCTGTTTTGTATCGAGAATTGATACAATGTCATAATTTGATTTTTTGATTTTTTGATATGATTTTATAAATGATATACACCTATTTATAAATTTTTCGGGATTTAGTTTTGTTGCACTTTCTTTAGTAATTGCATAGTCAAATAAATCATGACTAGTATAATCTTTTTTGTAAGATGCTATAATCTTTTCTTGCGTTGACATCAATACTATTGGTCTTTCTATAAAGTCATCTGTAGCAATTAAAGATCTTAGTGTCGAAGCAATAGTCGGAGCATTACAATATTTTAAATCAGACCCTTCTGTTAAAATATAATCTAAAATTATCAGATCAGGTTTTTTTTGATTTATGTCATTTATAATTGAATCAATGCTATTGGAAGGTTTAATGGCTTCCACTTTAAAGTTGTCTTTTTGAAGGGTTAGAACTCTTGTATCGGCGTCCAAATCTTCAATGTAAATTATTTTATAATCCATATTTATCTAATTCTTTTTCTGTTGCAGCTGGAATTTCTATATAAATTGTTGTTGAGAAACTTTCTTTTGGTTCGTCAACAAATATTTTTCCTCTATAGCTTGTTATTATATCTTTTACTATTTTAAGTCCTAATCCTGTTCCTGTAAATTCATTATTTATTTCCAGTTTGTCAATTGAATTTGGTGATGAAGTAGTAAAAAATTCTTCGAAAATACGTTCTTTAATTTCGTCCTTAATTCCATCACCTGAGTCTGAAAATTTTAAATACAGCTTATTTTCAAATTTTCCACATTCAATATTTATTTTACCTATATTATTGCTTCTCTTTATTGCTTTTTTCGAATTACTAAATAAATTAAACAGAATACTGGACCATTCAGATGGATGCATAGGACAAGTAAGTAGATAATTCCCAAATAGCTCAGGCTCTTCTAATTTAATGTTGTTTTTAATTAGGTCATTTTCAATAGTTTTCCAGAAATTATTAATAGTTTTTTTTAGATCGATAGGTTTAATGTTTCTCGAAACATTTTGTGAAATTACTGAATCAAAATATGAAGTATAGGTATTAAATGATTCTATGTTCGATTGAAGTAATGTTAATCTATGTAGAATCATCTGATCATTTTTTAATTTTTCAATCAAAAAAGACACATTATTATCCATATTTAGAATATAGTCTTTGACTTCATGAAGAAATAGTCCAATAGTTAATCCTACACTACTTAAGACTCGCAACATTGATCTTTCTTTTAGGAATTGTTCCTTTTCTTCTTCTTGTGCTTTCTGTAATTCAGCAATTTCTCTTTTTACTTGGTCAAATTTTTTCTTTCTCCGTTTCTGTACCTCAATATTTCCTGTTTCCTTTTCTAATTCACGGTCAAGCTCTTCCAGCGTAAAAGCAATGTTTTTGATCCTTACTTCTACAGATTCATAGATACCATCTTCATCTTGTTTTTGCCCAGAAACAATTTTAATATTTCTTATCTCAGCAACCTTGATGACAGATGATAAAATTGATCGATAGACGAAATTTTTTAATTCAATTACTGCTTCAGTTTCTATTAATCCCTCTCTACTAGATGTTTCATTAAAGATATTTTCATTATCTTTTAGTTCAACAAAACCGAAGAAATTTAAGTTAGAATGAACAGGTAATATTGATCTTCTTTTTACAGATTCATCTAAACCTAGCCAATCATTATTAGCTTCACCGTATGGTAGAACTCTAAAACCATTTCTATATAATCTAATTCCTCCTTGAGTTCTTGCAAGTTTTCTAATACTAGTTTCTTGCATTTTTGGAACTAAACCATCAGCATAGATAAAATAATAGGCTCTAAATTTTACTTTTTTTAAGTACTTATATGGAACATTGTCCTCGTCAGGATCTGAACTTAATTCGGTAATTTCATTAATATTAAACTGCTTACTTTCTACGGAATACAATCCGTAACCATTTTCATCAACCCACCCGTTTATAATTGCTGTAGCATAATTATAAACCATCATTTTGTCATCTACAATATTAATTTGCCTGCCATTAACAATTTTAGAAAAATAAACTTTAAAACCCGGGTCGATATTTATTCTTTCAAATTCATTTTCTAGACTCTCTTCGATTTCTGGTAGAGGAAATGGTTGTAATATGTCTCCAATATATTTATAAATTCGTTTTATAGAAGCTTCTGACCATTTATCTTTCAGTCCTTCTATTTTTAAAATTGTCCCTTTATCTTTTGTTTTGTTTTTTGTGAATATTTTGTTTGTAATAGTATTTAAATCAAGATCATTAGAATACTCATTCCAATTAATAGACAAAACTAAAGCTATATTATCCGATTCTGTTTGTGTTGTAATTGTAAGTTTTTCGGCTAGACGCTGTACGGCAAATCTACCTATACCTTTTTGCCCAGCTCTCTTACGATTATATAAATCTGAAACTGGATTGTGGATTTTAGAACTTGATGAAATTCGCATAAAGCCATTTATTAATTGTTCTCTATTCATACCCGTTCCATTGTCTTCAATGTATAATGTTCCTCCTATTTCATCTGAATTCTCAAATTTAATGTTTACTCTTGTCGCATCAGCATCATAAGAATTTTTAACTAATTCGGAAACAGCTGTTTCTTGCCTAGCAACGAGTTCACTTCCAAGTCTGTCAATAACTCCTGCATCAATACTAAATCGAATATTTTCTTCATCAAATTTGGCTAGTTTTGATGATAACTCTATTATTCTGCTATAATTATTTGGATCATCGATTAGCGTTTTTGATAATTGTTCTCTTATATTTTTTTCATTCATTTAGTTATGGTTTTATTATCTGAGTGCTACTTTGAAATTTATTAACCTATTTGTTAAGTAAAAAAGTATATTAAAAAAAACAACAATTGATTTATTCTAATTATTCTAATTCTTAAAAAAATATTATTATCAGATTTAATTTGTGCTAAGATATTGAAAAAAAATATTAATTTTTTAATGAGAAAAAACGGAAATGCGCTAATAAAATATTTTGAAAATTTGTATATATCAAAGATTATAAAGCTATTTTATACTTAGGAATACCTGAGAAATGAATAAATACTATTTTAATTATAATTTTTTTCTGTCTATAAAAATTCGAAAAAGGATTTAACATTGGATAAGGGAGTGCTATTATTAAATAATGCAAGTACTTTTCCTTGAATACTTCCATCTCGAACCTCTATACTTGAATTATTGTGGTTATATACAAAACAAAGCTTTTTGTTATTGACTTGTAGCCATAATACATTTTTCATTTCACCGTCTCGGGACATTACTTTAATATCATTAGTTGTTTTCCAAATAATTCCACCAGCAATTGCTAGGGCAATTTGATTAACATTTTGAGCATGATGATTAGCGCGGTCTAGGACACCTGTCAAATATTCTCGAAGGACTTCAATATTTTGTATTGTTGTAGGCATAGTTTTGTTTTAAATTGAATAAATAAAATTATTTGGAACAAATTTCAATTTTTAAAATTTTGAAATTATACGGAAAACCGTAATAATTGAAAATTTCTTTTTAGCAAGAATACCAATTATTAAAAATTAAAACAACAAGTATTTCTACGGTATTTATCTAAAGTTAAAAAAACAAAACCCTCAATCTCCTAAAAGACCAAGGGTTTTAATTTTTTCAAAAAGAATAAACCTTATTACTCCAAATCCAGATAAGGATCTAAAATTTCGGCTAGTTCATTGAGCCAATAGAAGCTGTCTCCAAGTTTGGCAGCGTTGATCTGAATGTTTTCTTGATCGTTTAGAACGCCCAATGCGAGGGTTAGATTTACCTGTCTTATGGCTCTGGCCATATCGAGTGGGTCAATTCTGTCGTTGAAGAAATTCATTAAACCGATTTCGGCTTCTTTTGAAAGGGTTTTGGTACTCATAACTTTACTTTAAGGAAATATAAAACCCACGTGACTTAGGTGTCCTACGCTGTAAAGTTGAGCGTTGCGGTTGTTTCCAATACCGCCACCATACCACATGGGCAAACTTTTTTTCTGAGATCATAACTTTACTTTTAGGACTGCAAATATATTAAAAAAGAAGTTGTTTTGATATTATAAAAAGTAGTACAATTCTTAAATTGTAATTTATACAAAACACGATAGAATCACATTATTTTGTAGTTGGTTTTCTAAAAGGCGTGAGCATCTTGATTAAATTTGTATTGCGAGCAGGGGATTAGGTTTTCTATTTCTATTATGTTTTAGAAAATCATCTTAAATCTATCTGTTTTTAAAGACAATTTTGATTCAAATATTTTTTTCTTAATTACTTTTCCTTTCTGATCAATTTTAAAGCATATGTATAGATATCCAGTGCCTACTGTCGAATATGAAAAATTATTTATTTCGATTATAATACTTGTATAATTTAATCTCTTTGTAGCTACAATCTTAGTGGGAATGAGATTCGTAAAATCTTTGATAACAATATTTTGAACATCATAATTGTTTATTTCCACTATTGGATTTTGCGAAAAGTTTAATTTTTCAATTAACTTTTTTGTTAACGACTTTTTATTGCATTCTGAGGTAATTACATTTTCAGTTTTTAGAGCAAAAATAATTTCATTGTTAAAGAGATTCTCATGAATTTGATAAACACTTAAAGAATCATTAATTGCTATTCTACATGATTTTATCTCCTTTTGAATAAAGTCAGGTGTATTCTTTTGTGCAATTAATGTATTAAGAAAAAGACAGAAAAAGAATGTTGCAATTCTCATAATTTACATGTTGGGCTATTTTTAAAACTGAAATTGGTTATTTATTGATTATTGTTATCTAATAAGGTTCTTATAGAGTCAATATCTGTTCTTTTGTAGTTAGAAAGGGGAAAATTTGTCTCAGTAAATTTTAATGTTTTTTTGTATTGTTTCCAACCCCAAGACTCAACATTTATGCTGTCTACATAAAAATCATTAGCATTAAATGAAATATATGTTTTAGTATAAAAACCGCTATTCCCTATAAGATCTTTAGAAATAATAAAGCCACTGTTATTAATTTTTATTTCTTCGTAATAAACAGGAGTATTACATTTTAAAACGTTTTTATAAATTTTAAAAATTTCACTCTTTTTATTTATGGTTTTGCTTATCAAAAGTATAGGGAAATCAAATTCTGAATTATTAGGAAAACAATTTTCTTCATTGCTTTCGTAATAAGGTTTTAAAACAACAATTGTATCTACTGTTTTATTATTGTCAAAATCAAAAGGGATAGGTTGGTCTGTATAATAATTTGAGAGTATAATTCCATATTTGTTTTTGTAACCCTTAACTTGATCCAAACATTTTTTTTCTAACAAATTATTTTTTGGACTAAATAGAGTATCTTTTGATAAATCATGTGAATTTAAAATCACATTTTTTTCAATTTTACTATTGCACGAAAAAAGGATAATAGATAATAAAAGGAGATATAAATAATATTTCATAATTATTAAATTTTAAAAGTGGTCCAAAACATTGTTCCAGATTTGAATCCTGTTGATTTTAAACTTTCATGTACTGCTCATGCTGGCGCGAGCGTCTCGCTCGTGCCGATTTAGGTAAAATTGATTTACATTGCGTTCACGAGCGGGACGCTCGCACTAGCAGGGGATTCAAAAAAGCCCCAATTCAAATCTAAATAAAACGTATTTTATTCTTTTATTGTTCAAATCTATTTTGAACAATAATTAGGTAATAAATCACGAGAGGTTAAATAAATTGTGTCAGATTCTAAACAATATTCTATATTGTTTATTTTAATATAATTATAGCAGAAAAAATCACCTTTGTTCTTACCATATTTTTGTCTGAAGCCTTGGCTTCTAAAATCATAAATTTTTACTGTTTTATCTCTCAATTTAATTAATAATGTATCTGTTTTTAATATTTTATCTTCTAAACAATATGACAAGTTGTTTTTTGACAATGAATCTATTTTATGGTATCTAATCATTTTTTTTAAACCTTCTTTTTGAATGATTAGTATTTTAAGATTTTCATTTATTTGAGAGTTGGAAAATTTAATAACTATATTGTTAGAACTTACAAATTTGCTGTTTTCGCATTTATTATAATTAATATAATCAGAAGCAGCAAAGTAAACGAATCGAAAAATGAAAAATGTAAATGTTAGTACCAAAAAAAACAATATAACCTTCTTCATTTTATTTAGCTTTAATATATCCATTGTAATTATTCATAAAATGATTCGATGTTATTGTTTTTCTTAAGTATCTTGATTGACCAAAAGGATCGGTTCCCCACGAGTATACATTAAAATCTATCTCATTACTTTTTTATAATTTTTCCAAGATTTGTTGGAATTTCAATATTTAAAGGTGCATTTTTGTTGTCTATATTTTGTCCATTTATCACTAATGATGATATATTATTCATTATAGTAAGGCTTTCACAACAGTAGAATACTGTATCTATTTTATTTTCAACTCCTGTAATTCTATATTCAAGACTATCATCTATTATCAATCGTATATCATAGTTTATTTTACCTCTATAAAAAACATTAGGTGTAAATATTCTTTGGCTATTATTTTCACAGCCCCCAATATTAAAAACGGAATCACTTTTAATTAGGATTTTAAATTTAGAATCCTTCACATAACTTTGGTAAACAATTTTTTTTGGACATTTTGATGAATTCCATTCTTTCAAATAAATTCCCCAAAAAGAACTATTATCTTTTACATATTTAGTTTTATGGCAGCTATTCAATAAAAAACAAAAAAGAAGTAAACTAATATATTTCGATATATCCATAATAGTTGCTTTTAAATGATTTAACATTTATTCCTTTCGGGTTATATAAGCTTTGTGTTGACGAACGGACAGCTCGTGTTGACAAAGGAATTTAATTGTTAGTGTAATCTGCCTCCTGACGTTTTAAAACTTTTCCTGTATTACCGTCAAGTGTAATTATTTCTATAGTATTTGGCTTTTTAAGCCATTCTATCTGCCACCATGAATTCTCACAATTAAAATTCCTTCTTATTACAGTATGATATCCAGTATTCTGTAAAATGGGACCTTTTTGCAATGGAATTTTTTCGTTTTCACAGAATTTTACAATTTCTTCAAAAGTAAATTGGTAATGCTTGTCATAGTCTGTTTCTTTGATTAGATTTCCTGATTCGTCAAATTCGTATCTTAAACCTTTTAAAAAACTAGACCAATTAAAAGCTAGACCTTTACTTTGTATATTACCGTTTAGAAAATAAGTTTTAGAAATCATAAAAAATGAATTTAATGGAGTTTCTGAATAACTATAATTCTTCGATTTGATTATCTCAATAAAAGTTCCATTATCTAAAGTTTTATATACGGATTCTGATTTAAACATATCTAAGCCGTCGATGGTTGTTTTATTTTTTTCAAAAAAATAAAAATCAAATATTTCAAAATTTTTATCAATTTTTGGTATCATAATTTCTTTATTGCTATGTTTTTCTTTATTTTTTTTTTGTGCTATACAGCTAGTTAGCATTCCAAGTAATAAGTACAATAAAAATTTTCTTTTCATAGTTTTATATTAAAGATTGATTTGCTTTTTGCCACTGCCACTTCCATAAGGAGTATCTAGTTTGAGGTATATGGTGTGAATAATCTAGAATATTTTCTGTTGTTGCATATCTGTAAGTGAAAATTGCATCTGAATCTGCTTCTTCATTCGTAAAAGAATGTGGCAGATTGAACGAATGCAAAAATTCATGAGCAGCAGTCTGATCATTCTTGGTCAAAAATAAAACTACATTTTTACCAGTAGCATATCCATTTAATCCTGAAATCATCCCATTTGACTTGAGCTGACCTCCACTTTCTCCAAAATAAAAAGCTTTATAATAATCATCGTATTTATTTTCGCTTGTGGGATCTATAGTTTTAAGGTTGGTTTTTATTTTATCGTACAAATAATTTTCCAATGCTAAAAAACCTGTAGGGTAGGAACCAGCAGGATAGTGTGATACTATTTGACTATTTGCCACATAGTGCCCTCCTGTCTGGAATTTAGGATCTGCCGAAACATCAACTTGTGTAATAGCTACATCAGTCTCTATTAAAGCTTGTTTTAGATAATTTTCAAATAGTTCTTTTTGTCCTAATAAATTTCCTTTTTTGATTTTTAGAGGATCAGAAAAATCAGGTGTTAGAACTTCAACTAACAAAACCTTAGCTCTTTTTTGTTTAGCACTATTATTTGCCCAAACATTTAATTTACCTGCTAACAATTTTTGCTCTACGCAGTTTTCATCTTCTTTTATAGCATTTATAATAATGTTTTGGTCACTGTTAAACTCTTGCAAACATTCTATTGTTATATGATTCGCAAGTGCTTTTTTTCCTTTACCTTTTATGATAATTTCTTTTGGTGTAATTGTAAAATATTTATTGTCTTCAAAACGTAATAAATCTGGTTCTTCTTCGACATCTATAATCAAACTAATAGTTGCTTTTGTATTTGGATACATAGAAAGCCAAGAACAATAATATTGTTCGGGAACACAGTTTCCTGTGCCGTCATCAATTTCTTTCCACGGTATGTTGTGGGCATCATAAATGTTTGTGAGTTTATTGTATAATATCTGGTCATTTTTAAAAATACCATAACATTCGTTTCGGTCTGTAACTAATGTTCCAAATGTGTTATCGGTATATTGTTTTGCTACAATGTTTTTATAGTTGTTATCTCCAAAAGTAGTCTGTCCGTTTATTAAATTACTGTCACCAATTCTCATCCAGTCAAAGCCATAATCTTCTCCTAGCCAATTCTTTTTTGGTCTAAAATGTACAATGCATTTTGCTGGCAGTTCTGGCTTTGGAGCATTTATAGGGAAGCCATAAGTATGACTCTCTGCCGTTTCATGAATAAAACCTGTAGCATTAAATGTTATGTTCCCATCAGAATACATATAATGATTTCCGCTTGAATTTTTAGTAATAGTGCCTCCAACAATTCTTATTCTGCTCATAATTTAGTTTTGTGTAGTCTGCTCTCCGCTATTGTTATTTATTTCTTTTTGAGCATTTTTACTCAAATTGCCTTCTGTATTATTATAAAAACCTTCTTTTGCTATCTCATGTCTCTCTTTATCAGTTTTAGATTCAAGATTTCCCTTAATATGTTCAGAATATTTTCCATCTACTACAGCATTAAAATCTCCAGCGACTCCAATTTCTTTAAATCCACCAATGCTTTCACTATGATTTATTCCGATTATATCTGTTTTATTTATTGTAACATTTGTATCCATATTGTTGCCTACATTTATAATAAGATCTTTACAATTAAGGGTCAAAGTTCCTAGAGTTGTCAATGTCATATTTTTGCCTTCCTCATCTAGCTGAATCTCATTCCCACTTGGGTCAGAAAGACAGATGCCCACTTTTTCGATAAACTTGAAAAGCTGCCCAAAAGGGAGTTTCCAGCCTTTAATTTGGTTTTTTGTATCAAAGAAATCGGGCATTTCTTTTCCGTTATAAAAGGTGCCAGAAATATACGGGCGTTCTGCATTGTTGGCTTCAAAACTTACTTGAACTTCTTCGCCAATTTCGGGTCTAAAATATAGCCCTTTTCCAGAGCCAGAGTAAGGCTGTACAACACGCATCCAATCGCTTTTAGTTGCCCAGCCATTCCAGAAGAAATCCACTTTTATGCGTCCCATTTTTTCGGGATCATTATTGTCAATTACTATTGCAGACTGGCTTTCAGCAGGAGCAAATGCAGTTACGTCTGTGTAGTGCGGCGCTGCCACATCGGCGGGAATGGCTTTAAATTTACAGGTGTAATTTCCGTTTACCTCAGAGCAGTGAATAATTTCAACTGCCAGTAGATGATGCTCTACGTTTTTATTTTCAATAGAGAAAGTCTGTCCCAAACCTATTGGCAGATAGGAGGTGCCACTATAAAATATGCTGTTGGCATCGCGTCCTGCGGTCTGCATTTTTACCATTTCATCAATTTCATCTTTATTTTGAGCATTGCTGGTATATGCGCCGTTTTCGAGTCCGGGTCTTACAATATAAGGCTGTTTAAAAACGGCTAATGTGGCAAATCGGTCTTGACTTCCTACGGAGGTTTTTTCTGCACCATTTTTTATATTAGAAGCGCTATTGTAGTCATAACTGCTGAACGAAGTTTTATGTGAAACCAAATTGGCTTCGATGCTAAAATTATGCAGTGAAGATTCGTTTATAAGTTTTATTTCGGTGTTTTTAATTTGGCCAAACTGCATACGCATTCCGTCAAAATAAAACCATTGGGCATAACGTGCAGAAAGACGTTTAAGGAAATCAAAGCTTGTTTCGTTGTACTGAGTCTTAAAACTAAATTCTTTTGTATAGGTAGGCACAATTGCTTCTCTCTGATAGAATTCTCCTGAATTTTCTTCTGCAAAAATTTCGAGTACAATCTGTTGTAAGTTTTTCTCGCGAAAGATTCTGGATTTTGGCATATCATCAAGAGCAATTGTATGGCTTGTTCCTGTTACGTGCAGTCCAGCTGGGCTTCCGTGCAGATCGATAGAACCTAATTTTGTAATTCTGCCTTTAGACATTAAGCGTATTCCGTTTACTTTAAAGGTGAAAATTACCTCGCTGCCAATGTAATTGCTAAAAGCTTTCTCCTGATCTTGTGAGGCAATAATAGGTTTTCCTGTGTATTGCCAAAAGAAAGAAAAATGGTGATGGTCTGCCATTTTTTGAGAAAGCTCAAGATTGTAATAGATAACATTTTGGGTAAAGCCTTCTATAGTGATATGTACTTGTTCTGTGAATTTTGACATTTTTTAGAAATTTAAATAAGGTATTGATTGGTTAAATTGAAATCTATTTTTTAAGAATTTGACATCGTCAAAAGCCGATTGTTTGGCAGTAAGTTCTATTGATTAGGAGCATTGGAATTTGCTCATGCTGTTACATTTTTCTTCGTTGATTTGTAGTTTGCTAGAAAACTCATTCTCTTTGTTTTAAGGTTAATTTGATGCAATAATTTTGCGATCCTTTATTTTGATATAGAGGGGAATAGTGGGATTTCTAAAATGTAGTTGGATTTACTGCTGGTATATGCGCAGTATTTTTAGTGCGGTATTATGGTAAATATAGATAGGGAGAAATAATAACGATGATCTCTAAAAGACAAAAAAATAATAGAATAGGGCATTTATTTGTTTTGTTTATTTTGCAACAACTTTCGTTTGAAACCGAGTGCCCTAGCCCCGATAGAAGTGGAAATCCTTTTGTGCTGGGGTTCAGCACAAAAGATTGCAACGGATAGCGGGAAATAGCTCCTAATCAATATCAATGTGACATTTTAGCTCACTTTAATTGTGGCAGAATACAATCTTAAATCAAGAAAAGAAGAATCATTTAGGCACTTATTTGGTTTCAAATTATAATGTGAAACAAAGTAAGAGGCTGATTTGTAGTTTTATTTATGCGGTGAATTTAATTTTATACGAATCAATTTGATAAGACGATCGAAAAAAGTTTTCAATGAATAATCTAACCTTAAAATTTATGAGAAATGCTTTTCTACTACTTGCAGTTTGTTTGAGTACGATTTTGTTCTCCTGCAAAAAAGATAAAGATACGGAGCAGTCAAGTTCTGAAACTGGAAAGTCTGAAACTGCCGACTCTACATTAATTGCCGATCGTGGCTGGCCTCGCGAAGCGGAGAACAACGGTACAAAATTGGTTTATTATCAGCCTCAGATAGATGACTGGAAAGATTTTAAAGAATTGACAGCACGAGTGGCTTTTTCGCTGACTCCAAAAGACGGAAAACAGGTTTTGGGCGTGGCTTCTTTAAAAGCGGAAACATTGGTAGACAAAGACAACCGAAGCGCTTTTATTAAAAATCTTCAGGTAACCGATGTGCGATTTCCTGCTTTGGACGAGAAGAAAGTGCCTAAAATGGAAAAGCTGTTTAAGGAAACGTTGCCTCAGAGCGGAGATCCTATTTCGGTAGATCGTATTTTGGCAGATTTAAGTCATACCAAAAGTCCGCCAAAAGGAATCGCGGCTAAAAATGATCCTCCGACAATTTTTTACAGTACGAATCCGTCCATTTTGCTTATTGTGCAAGGTGAACCGGTTTTGGTGCCTGTAGAAAAAACGGATATTCAGTATGTGGTAAATACCAATTGGGACTTGTTTTTTGATAAAACCACAAAAGATTATTATGTATTGGTGGAGAATATCTGGCTAACTTCGAAAAATCTCGCAGGTAAATGGACTAAAACAACCAAACTGCCTTCAGGTTTAAGCAATCTGCCTTCGGGACAGAATTTTGATGATGTTAAGAAAATGATTCCGCCTCCGTCTTCTGGAGGAGCTCCCGAGGTTTTCTACAGCAATAAACCAGCCGAATTGATTGCCATAAACGGAAGCCCGAAGTTTGTTAAAATTCCAGGAACTAAATTGTTATACATTGACAATACCGAGAATGATATTTTTGCTGACGAAAATAAAGGTCAGTACTATGTATTATTGTCTGGAAGATGGTTTAAGTCTAAAGAACTAACAGGACCGTGGAGTTATGCCAGTAATAGTCTTCCGGCCGATTTTGCTAAAATTCCGAAAGATTCTCCGCGTGCCAATGTATTATCGTCGGTTCCAGGAACTCAGGAAGCGAATGATGCTGTTATGTTATCGCAAGTTCCGACAACAGCTATTTTAAAGAAATCGGATGCTGAGTCAAAAGTAAAAGTATCGTATGATGGCGGAACACCTCAGTTTAAACCTATCGATGGAACGAAAATGCAATATGCAAGCAACACGCAAGAGAAGATTATAAAAGTGGGCGATTTGTATTATTTGTGTTTTCAAGCGGTTTGGTTTATGTCGACAAGTCCGAACGGACCTTGGAAAACATGCGATTCGGTTCCGAAAGAAATTTATACGATTCCGCCAAGTTCACCAGTGTATAATGTTACGTATGTAACGCAAACCACAACCGACACAACGGTTGAAAGCAGTGCAACAGCAGGTTATTTGGGTGCTTTTATTATTGGCGCAACTTTTGGCGCTATCTTGACTTATGGAACTGGATGGTATTATCCGCCTTATGTGTATTACGGCGGACTGTATCCGATTTATCGTCCGTGGCCTTATGCGTATGGAGGAGGAGCCGTTTATAATCCGTGGACGGGAGGTTATGCCGCTGGAAGACGTGTTTATGGGCCTTATGGTGCAGCTGGAACTTCGGCTTGGTATAATCCTGCAACGGGAAGATATGGGCGTTCTGCAAGTGTGCAAGGCTGGTATGGCGGACGCACGGCTGCAAGCACGTATAATCCGTGGACTGGAAATTATGCGAGAACCAATCAAGGGCATAATGCGTATGCACAATGGGGACATTCTGCAGCTACAAACGGAAATCAGTGGGCGCAAACAGGACACATTACAACGCGACGCGGAACGGCAATTGGTTATGAAACTTCGAGCGGAAAAAAAGGTGTAATTACGCATAGAAGAGGCGGAGGAACAACAATTCACACTAATAATAATGTGTATGCTGGTCACGATGGACATGTCTATAAAAGAGATGCCAACGGAAACTGGAGCCATTATAATAACGGAAACGGCGGCTGGACGCAAGCAGGAACTTTGGGTTCGTCTAAAAAAGCGGGTGAAGGAATTCAGAATAGAGCTAACCAAAGGCTTGGCGCAAACGGAGCTGGAGAGAGGATTCAGCGTGACAGACCTAATCAAGGACTTGGTGCCAATGGTGCAGGAGAGAGAATTCAACGCGATAATCAAGGACTTGGTGCAAATGGAGCTGGAGAACGTATGCAGCGCGACAACCAAAACCTAGGAGGTGAAACTCGAATGGGAGACGGAATTCAGAGGGATAATTTCCCTAAAGCAGATCAAACGCTTGGACAACCAAATAAACCGCTTGGAGAGGCAGGTCATCCTGATGTTACACGTGATCTAGACCGATCCGCTTTTTCAAGAGATCGCGGCGAAATGCAAACTCGAAACTTTCAGAATATCCAAAGAAGTGGTGGCGGATTTAATGGAGGCGGCTTCGGCGGTGGCGGTTTTAGAGGCGGCGGAGGTTTTAGAGGAAGAAGATAAATAAGTGTAAAGGTTAATTAATTCAAAAAAAAATCAGGAAGGACAGAAATGTTAGACCTGATTTTTTTTTAATTCTAATTTTAATACAAAGAATAGGAATTTTAAACTCTAATTTTTTTTCGGATTTTCCTTATATTTAACATTCAAAAAATCAGATAAATGAATTCTAATAAATTTTTACTTGGCCTTTTGTTTGCGGTGCAAATACTATTGGGGCAGACAAAATCGGATTCTATTTTAAAACAGCTGAGTAAACAGCATCAGTTTGCTAAAATGGACAGTCTTAACAGCAAAGAAAAGGGTAAAGATTATTATTTCTATAAAGGATTATATGCCAATGTGTGTAACAAGCCAAAGTTATCAAATCAGTATTTGGACAGTTTGAAAAACAATGAACTTATAAATACGTATGAATTTGCCAAATTGAAAGATGATAATTATATCAAACTCTTTAGTTACAATTCGGCTTATATGGCTTCTAAGGTTTTAACGATGAAATTTCAGCAGCATTTTACCAAAGAAGAACTTCAGGATGAAATAAACACGCAGCAAATTTGGAAGACGCTTAGAGGTACTAGGCCACAATCTATAGATAAATTTACTAAAATTACTGTTGCTGCTGTAAAAGACAAAGCGGGTTTGATTACAACAGAGGTTAAAGCAAAGGACACTGTCTCTCATTTTGTTTTTGATACGGGGGCAGGAATTAGCTGTATTACAGAAAGCATAGCGAAAAAAATGGGAATTAAAATTCTTCCAGACCATAATATTTCGGTGGAGAGTTTTACAGGACAGAAGAATAAAGTTCGTATTGGTGTTGCGTCGGAGATTAATTTAGGAGAACTGAAAATTCATAACGCAGTGTTTTTAGTATATCCAGATAAGGCTTTTACTTTTGCAGATGGAGCGTATGTGATTAACGGAATTATTGGTTTTCCGATAATAAAAGAATTAGGAACAATCACTTTTGAAAAAGATAAATTGACGTTTTCTAAAGAATCAGAATCAAGTGCAAACGAAAAAAACTTGTTTGTCGACGAACTCAGAGCGATTGTAATGTTGAAGTATAAAAACAAAACCTTGCCGTTTAACTTTGACAGCGGTGCAAAAGTAAGTTTGTTTAACAAAGCATTTTACGAAACATTCAAAACGGATCTGGATTCTATAGGCACTTTAGAAACGACAAAATCTTCCAGTGCTGGTGCAGAAGTTGTTTCGACTGAAGTTTTGGTTTTAAAAGATCAGCCAATATCACTCGGAAATAAAACAATTCAGCTTCCAAAAATGGAAATTGCTCCAAAGGATTATGGCGTTTATGGCGAAGTAAACTATGGGAATATCGGTCAGGATGTTCTCGGCCAATTTGAAAAAGTCGTGATTAGTTTTGATGGTAATTATTTGAAATTAGAGAATTAGAATTAGCCATAGAAGAATTATATAAATCAGGATAGTGATAACATACTATACCTGATTTTTTTTGCTAACTGCTTATTTAACCGCAAAGTTCGCAATCCCGATAGCTATCGGGATTGCGGTAAAAATCCCTCTCATTTTACCTCTCATAATTCACAACTTACAGCCTGTCCATTTCACCTTGAAGTTTGTCCGCTTCACCTATTTTCTGATTTCGTAAGAAGGGTTATCGAAATACTTTTGACAAAGAAATTAACGAATAACACTAATTTAAAAATCAAAAAAAATGAAAACACTTCAGAGAAACAGACATTCATTTATACAAACAATTGCAACTGGAACTTTTATGTTGTTGGCATCGGCTTCTTTTGCACAGAATAAGGACAAACAAAATAAAAATGATGCAAGTCTAATTCGCCCTTATCATATCAGTGTTTCACAGGAAGCGATTACAGATCTTCGCAATCGCATCAATGCTACAAGATGGCCAGATCAGGAAACGGTAAATGATCAGTCGCAAGGGGTAAAACTGAATCAGATTCAGAGTCTTGTAAAATATTGGGGAACGGACTATGATTGGCATAAAGCCGAAGACAAACTAAACGCTTTGCCTCAGTTTGTAACCAATATAGACGGATTGGATATTCAGTTTGTTCATGTAAAATCGAAATACAAAAATGCAATGCCGCTGATTATTACACACGGTTGGCCAGGTTCGGTTTTTGAACTTTTAAAAGTGGTTGGACCGCTTACAGATCCGACTTCTTACGGAGGAAAGGCAGAAGATGCTTTCGATTTGGTAATTCCGTCGATGCCAGGTTACGGTTTTTCTGAAAAACCAAAAACAGCAGGCTGGGGGCCAGAGAAAATTGGAAATGCTTGGGACGTTTTAATGAAACGTTTAGGCTATAAACACTATGTTTCGCAAGGTGGTGATTGGGGTTCTGTAATTGCAGATGCTATGGCACGCCAAGCTCCAGAAGGTTTATTGGGTATTCATGTGAATATGCCCGCAACTGTTCCTGCTGATGTTGCTAAGGCATTAAAAAATGGCGATCCAGCTCCTGCAGGATTATCGGTTAAGGAAAAAGCAGCTTTTAATTCGCTAAACAAATTGTATACAAAAGGCGGTGGTTATGCCGGAATGATGGTAACACGCCCGCAGACTTTAGGTTACGGATTGACAGATTCTCCTGTAGGATTGGCTTCATTTTTCTTGGATAAATTCAACGAATGGACATATAGCGGAGGAAATGCCGAAAAATCACTTACTAAAGACGAAATGTTAGACGATATTTCATTGTATTGGCTGACTAATACCGCTAATTCTTCGGCTCAATTATATTGGGAAAATAACAATAACAATTTTAATGCTTTCGAACAGAAAACTGCTGATATTAAAATTCCAGTAGCAATCACGGTTTTTCCTGGAGAGATTTATCAGGCTCCAAAAAGCTGGGCTGAAAAAGCATACAAAAACTTGTCTTATTACAATGAAGTAAATAAAGGAGGTCATTTTGCCTCATGGGAAGAGCCACAAATTTTTACGGTTGAACTTCGTGATGCTTTCAGAAGTTTAAGAGGAAAACATTAATTAAGAAAATAGGGAAAAAAATAAAAGTTGTTTCACGCAGATTTTACAGATTAACGCAGATATAAATTAAAAAAAATCTGCCAGATCAGCGCAAATCTTTTTGAAATCTGCGTGAAATAAATGAAATATACACTAGACTAAAAAACATAAAAAATCATGGAAACGAAAAAACAAAAAACATGGGTTATAATCGCAATTATTGTTTTAGGAATCATTGCCTTTTTGGTTCCGAATCAGATTGCAGCACAAGGAGTAAAACGCATCGATTTGCAAAAACATGATCTAAGTACTCCAGGAAAAGAAATGGTTCAAGCGCGAATCGATTTTGAAGCGCATTCAGCTTTCGGAAAACACTCTCACCCAGGCGAAGAAGTCATTTACGTTGTTGAAGGTTCGTTGGAATATCAGATTGAAGGAGAAAAACCAGTGACACTAAAAGCAGGAGAAGTACTTTTTATTCCAGCAGGTGTGGTGCACTCGGCTAAAAATAATACCAATTTTAAGGCTTCGGAACTGGCAACTTACATAGTGGAAAAAGGCAAACCCATACTTGTAATGAAAAAATAGTTTCAGGTTGAAATGCGTATAGTTTTAACGCAAAGGGCGCAAAGGTTTTTCGCAAAGGTCGCTAAGTTTTGTTTGAGATAAATGTCTAAAGACCTTAAGTTCACAAAGCTTTTGTTTTTAAAACTTTGCGACTTAGCGACTTTGCGAGAATTTCACATCGTATTATTTGCAAAGCTTTGCGAACTTAAAACGCAATCTAGACAAAAAACTTTTGCGTGCTTTGCGGTAAAAAAACACGACCCCGAATCCTGTCCATTTCACCCTCAACTTTGTCCACTTCACCTTTTTTTACCTTTTAAAACAAGCATTGTCAAAATACCTTTGACGAAGAAATTAACTGATAATCAACTAATCAAAAAATAAAAATTATGAAAACACTATCCAATATTCTAATCGCTATTTTTTTTATGAATGCAGCTTTCACTCAAGCACAGACTTCACAGAAAAAAACAATCGAAGTAAGTAGTTCTTTAGGAACATTAAAACAAATCAACGCCGGATTATTAAACGTGGGTTACACTGAAGCAGGTCCGTCAAACGGAACGCCAGTAATTTTACTTCATGGTTGGCCATACGATATTCATAGTTATAACGAAGTCGTTCCGATTTTGGTTTCAAAAGGATATCACGTTTTTACCCCGTATTTAAGAGGATTTGGAACTACAACTTTCCTTTCCAAAGATACTTTCAGAAACGGTCAGCAGGCAGCTTTAGCAAGTGATATTATCGCTTTTATGGATGCGCTAAAAATAGATAAAGCTGTAATTGGAGGTTTTGATTGGGGAGCAAGAACAGCAGTTGTAATGTCAGCACTTTGGCCAGAGCGCGTAAAAGGTTTGGTTTCTGTAAGTGGTTATTTGGTGGTGAATTTAGAAGCAAATTTAAAACCGCTTCCTCCAACAGCTGAGTTAGGATGGTGGTACCAATATTATTTCGCAACCGAAAGAGGAAAACAAGGTTACACACAAAACACTTATGATTTTAATAAACTGATCTGGAAAATCGCTTCTCCGTTATGGAACTTCGACAAAGCTACTTACGATCAAACGGCTCAGTCTTTTGATAATCCAGATCATGTGGCTATCGTGATTCACAATTACAGATGGAGACAATCTCTTGAAGCAGGAGAAGCAAAATACGATAATCTAGAAAAACGTTTGGCAGCAAAACCAGAAATTAAAGTTCCGACTATTACAATAGGAAGTGATTTTGATGGCGCTTTCGCCGATGGAAAAGCCTACGCAAACAAATTCACGGGAAAATACGAACACAGAATTTTAAAAGGCATCGGACATAACGTTCCGCAAGAAGATCCAAAAGCGTTTGCTCAGGCGATAATTGATGTAGCGAACCTGAAATAAATTCCAATTTTTAAATTTCCAAATTCCAATATCAATATCAAGAATCAATAAATATTAATTTTTAAATAATCTAAAATCAACAATCTAAAATCTAAAATTATCATGGAAACAAAAGTTTTATACACAGGAAAAACACACACAACAGGGGGTAGAGAAGGAGCTTCTCAAAGTTCAGATGAACAATTGAATATCAAATTAAGCACACCGGGATCTTCACGTCCTGGAACAAATCCAGAACAGTTATTTGCAGCGGGATGGTCGGCTTGTTTTATTGGAGCACTTGGAATTGCTGCTTCTAAACTGGGAGTTAGACTTCCGGCTGAAACTGCGGTAGACGCTGAGGTTGATTTATGTGTAACAAATGGTGAATATTCTCTTCAGGCAAGATTAAATATCAGCCTTCCAGGAATTGATATTCAGACTGCAGAAGCTTTGGCTGCTCAAGCGCATCAGACTTGTCCGTATTCTAAAGCAACTAGAGGAAATATAAACGTTGAGATTAATATTCTTTAAAAAGAGTTTTAAATTATGAATTATGAGTTATGAGTTGACCTGAAAACTCTACTCTTAACAAACCTGACGGGTTTTAAAAACCTGTCAGGTTTAACAAATGAGAATTATGAAAAAGATAAAATTATTAAGTGGCTTTATAATGCTGTTTCTTCTGATTGGAAATAGCATATTCAGCCAAAACAATTCAAAAGGTTTTGCACTTTTAGAATTATATACTTCAGAAGGATGTTCAAGCTGTCCGCCAGCGGATGAATTGCTGGGGAAAATTCAAAATGAATACAAGGATAAGAATGTTTATGTATTGGCGTATCATGTTGATTATTGGGATAAACAGGGTTGGAAAGATATTTTCAGTAATGCTGATTTCACCAAAAGACAATACGATTACGCTCAATTTCTAGGAAAAGAACCGATTTATACTCCTCAAGTAATCATTAACGGAAAAACAGATTATATAGGTTCTCAGGAAACAAGTCTTAGAAACGGAATAAAATTGGCGCTTTCTAAACCCGCTGCGGTTGATTTGTCTTTAGAAACCAAACAGCAAAATGATAAATTGTCGCTGAATTACAGTATTAATGGTACTTTTAAAAACAGTCATTTGCTTATTGCAGTAGTTCAAAAATCGGCTAAAAGCAATGTAAAGCGAGGAGAAAATGCGCATCGCGTTTTATCACATTACCAAATTGTACAGCGTTTGCAAACTATCGATTTGAAAGTAGCAAAAGGAAACTCGACAATCACTTTGCCTAAGAATTTTAATACGCAAGATTTTGAAATTATTGGCTTTGTTCAAGATATAAAATCGGGTGCTATTCTTGGGGTGAAACGTGCTTAGGGTCACCTTAGTTGTCATTTCGAAGAAGGAGAAATCTCCGTAAGAAGCTCTACAAAGATAGGCGACATTCTGTATGGAGTTACTTGTGGAGATTTCTCCTTCGTCGAAATGACAAACTAAATGTGTAACGTTGGTTTTCCAAAAAAAAAACTCCTAAATCTGCAAAATCTGCGAGAGTAAAAATCTAATTTAATTTTTCAAAATAAACCTATCTTTGACAGAGTAAGATCAAAAAAACAAACTTCAATTATGGAAAAACAAAAACGTTTTCAGGTTTCGCTCAAAGTCATTTGGGGAAGCTCGATTGCCTTGGCAGTTATGGCTTCGATACCCAAATTATTTGATGCCGATTCTACACCTGGAGATCTTATTATAAATTCTTCGATTACGCTGTTGTTTTCTCTTTTTATATGGTATTACAACATCTACAGTTTACCCAAATTTTCTGCTAATCATGCCAATAAAAGTCTGTTTAACTGGAAACTTTTATTGAGTGTTATTCTTGGGATTGTCTTGATGGTGATTCTGGTAATTGCACATCAAGAATTGTTTCAGGTTTCAAAAATGGATGCGCCGATTATGTTCGAACTTCGCGGAGTTTTGATCAATCTGATTGTGTATATGTTCTTGCATCTGCTTTTTCAGAACTATCAAACCCAGCAAATGGGAGTCGAACTAGAACGTACCAAAGCAGTAAATCTAGGAGCTCAATACGAATTATTGAAACAGCAGGTCAATCCGCATTTTTTGTTCAATAGTTTGAATACGCTAAAATCTATGGTTGATATTCAAGATCCGCAGAGTTCTGATTTTATTTTGAAACTATCTGATTTTTACCGTTTTACTCTCGAAAGCCGAAAAATGGATTTGATTCCGCTAAGCGAAGAACTACAAATTTTAGATTCGTATGTTTATCTGCTGAAAGCGCGTTTTGAAGACGGATTTGTTTTAGAAAATCAAGTAAATCCAAAACAGTACGATTCGGCGATTCCGCCTTTCACATTGCAATTGTTAATTGAAAACTGCATCAAACACAATGTCGTTTCTTTAGATAAGCCGTTGAAAATAAAACTCTATACAGAAAATGAGTTTTTAGTGGTCGAAAATAAGATTCAGCTCAAAAGAGGCGCTGTGTCTACAGGTGTTGGTTTAGATAATATCAACCAGCGTTTTATGCACCTGATTCATAAAGAAATTGAAATTGACAAAGACGAAACTACCTTTAAAGTAAAAATACCACTTGATTATGACTATCATAATAATTGAAGATGAAGTAAAAACTGCCAAAGCTCTTGGCCAACTTATTCTGAGCATCAGACTTGATGTTCAGATTTTGTCTTATATACAAAGCATTGACGGGGCGGTGGATTATCTTTCAGAAAACGATCAGCCCGATTTGATTTTTATGGATATACAGCTCGCAGACGGCCAATGTTTTGAGATTTTTAAAAATGTTGAGGTTTTGTCGCCTGTTATTTTCTGCACTGCTTTTGATGATTATGCGATTGAAGCCTTTAAATCAAACGGAATTGATTATGTTCTAAAGCCATTTTCCAGAGAAAGCATTTCGCAAGCCTTAAAGAAAGCAGGAGAACTGAAAAACTTCTTCCAAAGAAATAAAAAAGCAATGCCCGATTTTGATTATTTGCTAACGCGAAATGGAGAAAACAAAGGGAAAAGCAGTTTTTTGGTTTTCAAAAACAATAAATACCAAACGGTTTTAACGGAGAATATTGCGTTTTTTTATATCAAAAACGAAATGCCGACAATTATGACCTTAGATAAAAACGAATACCCGTTAACGCAGTCGTTAGATGAAATTCATAAGCTTTTATCGCCAATTCAGTTTTTTAGAATCAATAGACAATATTTGGTTAATTTTTCGGCGATTCGCGAAGCAGAACATTATTTTTCTCGTAAAATAATTGTGAAATTAAGTGTGCCAACAGAAGAAAAATTATTGGTTGGAAAAGAAAAAGCAACGGCATTTTTAAGCTGGCTGGAAAATCGATAAAACCAATTAATTCATCATTTTTTCAGATAAACTAATTGGTTTGATTTTACAATCCAGGAAACATAAAGCAGCTTATAAAGAACAAAGCTGAAAGTATAAAACAGAGAATTAAGATGATCTTTTTCATGATAATTAATTAAAGAAAGATTAGATAGAAAATAATAAAATGCCTAATGCTTAATTAGGCATTTTTATTTTAATGTAATTTGTATTAATTGATTTCTGAAGGAACGTAAGTTGCTGTATATAATTTTCTATACATTGCATAAGTTACGCTTACCATTATAAAGGCTACAATTGCATCAGTCGCAGCACCAAAACCTAAAACGGCTATTTTTGAAAAGAAAGCAAAAATGATGTCGAAAAATACGCCTGCGAAAACCCATTCTTTCAATCGCAATAATTTGTTCGGAATTAAAAGTGTAATTACTCCGGCTACTTTAAAAACGCCAAGGATATAAATAAAATGTGCTGGATAACCCAATTGCTGTGTAATTCCCCAAACTAATGGATTATTTGTTAGTTCGAAGAAACCGCTTGCGCCAAACCATAAAGAAGTTAATACTGCGCCTGTCCAATAGATAATTTTTGTTGTTTTTGAGTTCATGATTTTGATATTTAAAGTTATTTAACGGTACAAAGGTGCGTTGAAAGCCTTAAAATCGAAATCGAAAATATGTTGAAGCGGACAAACTTCGGGGTGAAATGGACGGGATGTTGGGTGGTGTTTTTTAACCGCAAAGAGCGCAAGGATCTTTTTTATATAAATGCTTAGAGATTTTAAGTTCGCAAAGCTTTGTGTGAAAATATTATGATTTTTAATCTCGCAAAGTAGCAGAGTCGCAAAGTTTTCTTTATTTCTCGCAGATTTGGCAGATTGAGCAGATTATATTTTTAAATATGAAAAAAATCTGTTAAATCTGCTAAATCTGCGAGAGACAAATTCCTTTAATCACAATAATCTGTGGCTTAAAAATAAAATCCTTTGCTACTCTGCGACTTTGCGAGATTATAAATACAATGCTTTGCGAACTTAAAAACATAATCTAAAGCAAAAAAACTTAGCTCCCGATTGCTATCGGGATTGCGGTAAAAAACTACAGCAAGGCAGATATTTCAGCAATTAAAGCCTGCATTAACTCGCTTGCTTTATGATGTTTTAAATTACTTGTATTTTGTCCAGACCAAAAACTAACCATATCAGTTCTTCCTTGCGCGAGCGCGGCTACTTTTAAAGGTGCAATTAATTTGGTCTGAAGCGGAAAAGGCAATACTTCAGTTTCAAAAGGAACAGCATCAGAAATGGTATTACTTATCATTCTGCCCATTCTTCCTGTTAGTGATTTCGAAACTGTTGTTGGAGTGTTTGGGTTTGAAAAAAGCATTTCTTTGTGAATGGGAGCCGCGCCAGATTCATCGGTAACCATAAAAGCAGTTCCCAATTGCACAGCATCGGCACCTAAAGCCATAGCAGCTTTTATGCCTTTTGCATCAATAATTCCGCCTGCAGCAATAATTGGCGTTTTGGTTTTAGCTTTTAATTGTTGTACAAGGGTAAATAATCCTGTAAAAGAATCTTGTGCAGGTTTTAGGAAAGATGGTCTATGGCCGCCAGCTTCAAATCCTGCGGCAATAATAGCATCGACTTCGGCATCTTCTAGTGCAAGTGCTTCTTCTAAAGTGGTTGCAGCGCCAATAGTTTTTATTCCCAACTTTCGGCTTTCTAGAAGTATTTCTTTCGACGGAATTCCGAAAATGAAACTAAAGACGGCTGGTTTGAGTTCGAATAAAACTTCAACTTGTTTTTCAAATTTAGAAGGAATATCAGAAGATAAATCGGGAAGCGGAATCCCTAATTCATCAAAATAAGGTTTAAAAAGCAGTTTTATCTTTTCTAGTTTTTCTGAAGGATAATTTAAAAGGCTTTTATCGACATCATTAACCCATAAATTGATATTATAAGGTTTAGAAGTAGCGAGTTTGATTTCTTTTCCAGCTTCACGAATTTCTTCTGGCGTGAGCGTATAAGCACCGTAACTGCCCAATCCTCCCGCATTGCTTACAGAAGCCAAAAGAGCGGCAGTTGAAAAACCACCGCCCATTGGACCTTGTAAAATTGGATACTCAATGCCTAGTAACTGTGTTATTTTGGTTGAATTCCACATTGTATTTTAATTTACTTTAGTTGCTAATTTATTACTGATAACCCATTTGCCATCAACAACGATAAGGCTTAAGAAGTCATAATAATTATACTCGAATATCGGAACCTGAACTTTCGCGACAGCGGTATTATTGATAATTTCTAAAGATAGGATTTTCATTTTGAATTCTTCTCCCAATTCCTGTGGACTTTTACGTTTTTTTACACCTTCCAAATATTGATTTACGGTTTTAAAATGAGTTTCTCCATTAAGATCAAAGCCAATAATCGCTTCTTGATGAAATACACTTTGAAGTAGAGGGACATCACCATTATAAATTCCGTTAAAATAATTCATAAGTACAGCCGTAATTAGAGCTGCATTTGTGCTAAAATTTTCCATGATTTTAACTTTTGAAGTTATCAAATGCTATGGCCAGCAACATGACCGCCATCTAAATTAATGATTTCTCCCGTTACAAAATTGCTTTCAGCCAAATAAAGAGCCAATTGCGCCACATCATCGGTTTCTCCAATGCGGTTTAATAAATGCAGCCCAGCCAAACTATCAGCATTGTCTACGCCAGTTTTAGCCTGAAGCGGACTTCTAATTATTCCTGGGGCAATGGCATTTACGCGAATATTGTTTTTTCCGAATTCAGCAGCGAGCTGTCTGGTAAAAGCATGAATGCCGCCTTTGCTTGAAATTGGTGCTGTAGCAGGAAATCCATCAATAGCATGGTCAACCAAAACGGTTCCGATATTAATAATAGATCCTTCTCCTTGTTGCAGCATTTGTCTAACAGCTGCCTGACTTGTAAAATAAGTTCCTTTTAAATTAATTTTTAAAAAACGATCCAAGTCCTTTTCTTCTACATCTAAGAAAGATTGTGGCTGAAAAATTCCCGCATTATTGATTAAAACGTCAACGCTTCCAAAGCGTTCTAAGGCCGTTTCGACTAATTTTTTCCCAGTAGCAATAAGGCTTACATCGCCATGCACCATCGCTAATCGGTTCGTATGACCTAATTCTTGATACGTGTTTTCAAGGTTCTGTAAATTTGCAGAGTTGATCACCACATTATACCCTTTTTCTAAAAATAATTGTGCTGTTGCTTTACCAATGCCTGTAGAAGCACCGGTTATGATAATTGTTTTCATTTTTTCTAATTTTAAAGAGATTATTTCTTTTGTGCCGTAATGCCTTTTTCTCGCAATACTGAAACTTGTTCGCCTGCAAATCCCCAATCATCCAATTCTATTTCCTGAATTACGATGTGTGTAAGGCTAGGGTCTTTGTCCAAAACATCTGTTATTAATTGTGTAATTCCAGATATTAGCTTTTGCTTTTGTTCTCTTGTAACGCCTTCACGAGTTAGTTCAATTTTTACATATGGCATGATTTCTAGGTATTAAGCAAGTTTTGCTGTTAGGTTAACATCCAATTCAAAATCGTTGTAGATTAAAGTGTCGCCAAGATTAGTGAAGAAGTTTCCAGAACGGAATTTCATGTCATATTTGGTACGGTCAATGATGATTTTACCTGAAGCTTTCAAATCCCTCTCGTTTCTTTTTACTTCCAAATTAAAACCAATTGGATGTGTAATAGCTTTAATCGTAAGATTGCCTTCAATAAAATAATCTGATTCAGTTTGTTTCGAAACCGCTGTAATATCTAAAGTAGCAATTTGGAATTTATCCGTAGAAAAGAAATCATCTGAAGCCAAATGTCCGGCAAATTGCTGATTTGTTGCAGGATCTGTGACGTCAAGAATTACGATAGAAGTGGTGTCAATTACAACATTTCCTCCAGTCAGTTCGTCATTAGAAAAAGTAAAAGTGCCTTCTTGAATATTAATTGTTCCATTGTGCTGTCCAGTAACTTTTTTTCCGATCCAGTTTACTTGACTTTCAGTATTCGAAATTTTAAAATTTTTAGTTTCCATTATTCTGTATTTTAAATTGTTATTAATTTATGATACAAAGTAATGGCGGTATTTAAAATTGATTACGTGATGTAGATCACATTCGTTAGTGTGGTTTAGAAGCGTTGTACAATCGGCTTAAAGTTTCTCTTGAAACACCGAGATAAGCAGCAATTAAATGTTTAGGAACAGCATTGTATAGGGCAGGATAGAGAGCCAGCAGTTCTTCGTATCTCGTTTTCGTATCATTATTCATAAAAGAAAGCAATCTTTTCTGAGAAGCCACATAACCGCGATTGGTTCTCCATCTAAAGAAATGCTCCACTTCGTGTATTTCTCTGCAGAGTTTTTCTCGGTCGTCATTTGAAAGAGAGAGAATTTCAACATCTGAAATGCAATCAACATTAATTGTTGCTTTGGTTTTGTTGTAAAGCGCCGCATAATCTGACGCCCACCAAGTAGGCATGGCAAACTGCAGAATATACATTTTTACTTCATCATTAACATAAAAAGATTTTAAACAGCCCGAAATAACAAAATATTCTTTGTCAACATTCTGGCCTTCGCTAATAACAGTTTGCCCTTTCTTATAAGTTTCTGTTTTAAAATGCGAAAAGAAATACTCGAATTGTTCGTCGGTCAGTGAAACAATTTTAGAAACATGTTCTTTTAAGAGAGATTTGGCGTCCATTCGCTAAGTTTTAATAAAAAGTAAAAGTAATAAATATAAAAACTGACAGACTTGATTTTTCTTGTTTTTAAAGTAAGAAACCAAAAAAGAAAGCCTGTTTTTTCGGGGATGAAATTTTACGGTTGGGTCGTAAAAAATGATTATTCGGTGATATAAAAAAGGTGTAAAGCGTTTATTTGGGCAATTTTGCAGAAAGCTTAATTACATAATTTATGATTTCACCTCTTACTATAATCGCCGCGACAAATTTTTCTGACATTGCAAATAACGCCGTTGCGTATGCTGCTGGTTTAGCCAAAGCTACTGGCGCAAAATTGGTTTTATTTAATTCATTTTCTCTGAGTGTGCATAGTGCCAACTCGCATATAACTGCAGATGCAATGCAGAAGCAGATTGACCGAGCAATTTCTAAGCTTGAAAATGTAGCGAAAGAAATAGCCGATTCATTTCAAATAGAAACAGCAGCAATTTGTACTTATTCTTTTTTAGAAGATGAGCTTCCGAGAATCATTAAGGAAACCAACGCCGATGCTGTCGTAATGGGAATGGCTGAGCGTTCTTTTGAGCAGGAATTATTAGGAAATTCAACGACAACAGCGATTAAAAACTTACAGATTCCGGTTTTGGCTGTTCCTCAGGCTGCCCGTTTTGTGAACATAAAAAAGGTATTATATGCTTGTGACAGCTTAAGTTTTTCGGCTATTAAGAAATTCAGCTGGATCAAAAATACTTTAGGAGGTTTTGGTGCAGAAATTGAGTTTTTTACTGTCGATGATAAATTGGATGATTTGAAAGAAGAGCAGCAGAGAATTTTGATGAATTCAAATATTGAAAAAGAATTTGAAGACGTAAAATATTTGTATAAAACGGTAAGATCGAATGCTGTTATTAACGAAATCAGGAAAGAAATTAAAAATTATGAGGCCGATCTGCTGATTATGGTGCCTCAAAAATACGGTTTTTGGGATTCTTTGGTTCACAGAAGCAAAACTAGGATTCTGGCAGCGGGTCTAGATATCCCATTATTGTCATTTCCGAATTATTAACGATTGATTTGATTTAAAATTAATGATATAAAAATTATAAAGTTTTTTTGAGGAAATAGTATCAAAATAAAATTTAACAGATATTTTTTGATTTTAGAGATTCTGTAATTTTTGGAGCTAATTGTCGAATTTCAAAATTATATTTTAACATTTCAGCCAGTTTTGTTAATTATTCTTAATAACCTGCTGGTTTAAGATATTTTTAAATTAATTTTGTGGCACTCTAAAAACGTAATGCAGAAAGGTTTTTTTATCAGTACAGCAACAGCTAAAATTGGGAATTATCTGCAAACTGAAACCGCATAGTATGATTTTAAAAATAAGGTAAATTAAAGGTTCTATACAGAGTTATACCGAGAGAACACTTTGTATAGGTTTTTAATTTATTTTAATTGGATTTTGTATAATGTTAATAGTTTGTTAAGTTTTTAAACATTATTTCTCAAGAAAAGTTATTGCCAACAGATTTAATCGGTTTTTAAGGAATACTATATTGGTTTCCTGTGGTACCTCAAAGATTCTATTCCTATCATGAGCAGTCCAAAAAAAGAAAAAAAGTGTTAAGCGTTGGGTTCTAAGAGTACAAAGCTTAAAAAAAATAAAAAACAATGAGCGCAGTAATTACAGCTATAGGTGGTTACGTACCATCATCAATTTTAACCAACAAAAAAATTTCAGAAACAGTTGATACATCGGAAGAATGGATCATCAAAAGAACTGGAATTAGAGAACGCAGAATCGCAGATGACGATACGGCAACATCTGATCTTGCCGCAGCTGCGATTGAAAACCTTATCGAAAATTATAATGTAGACCGCGAAGAAATAGAAGCTTTGTTAGTAGCAACAGCTACTCCGGATCACATTTTGGCACCAACAGCAAGTATTGTTTGCGATAAAAGCGGACTTACAAATGCTTTTGGAATTGACATGAATGCAGCCTGCAGCGGGTTTTTGTATGCGCTGGAAATGGGGGCAAACATGATCGAAAGCGGGCGTTATAAAAAATTAATCATCGTTGGAGCAGATAAAATGAGCTCAATCGTAGATTACGAAGACCGTAATACGTGTATTCTTTTCGGAGATGGAGCAGGAGCCATTTTATTAGAAAAAAGTGAATCTGATGCTGGTCTAATGAAAACAATCCTGAAAACGGACGGAAGTGGAGTTTCTTCTTTGGCTGTGCCAGCTGGAGGTTCTAGAAATCCAACGTCTATGCAGAGTCTTTTACATAGAACACACTATTTAAAACAAGATGGTGCTTTTGTATTTAAAAGAGCCGTTGCGGCCATGAGCCAGGTTTCGCAAGATGCTTTGGCAAAAAATGAATTAGAAGCAGACCAAATTGACTGGGTGGTTCCACATCAGGCTAATTTGAGAATTATTACTGCTGTTGGCGAAAGTTTAGGAATTGATTTCGAAAAAGTAAAAGTAAATATTGACCGTTACGGAAATACAACCTCTGCAACAGTTCCGTTGTGTTTATGGGATTTTAAAGATGATTTTAAAGAAGGACAGAATGTATTGATAACTACATTTGGAGCAGGATTTTCATGGGGAGCAACTTGCTTAAAATGGGGAGTTATGCGCGAGAGAAAATCAGCTGAAACTATTACAGCAACCACTAAGGCAGAAGCTGTTCTGGTAGAACACTAATGAGATAGGATTTTTTGAATGAATTAATGAGTAGAAAGAACCAAAATAAAAAATCAGGCAAGAATTTTTTCTATAAATATTACAGAGTTATAGTAATTCCAGCCGTTTTTTTGGTTTATCTTTCTTCTTATTATTGGCTCAATCCGTACCGAGATTTCGAACAAGAAAGCCTGCTTGATTTAGACCAGACCTTCGATATTTTCATTATTTTAGTCTATTGCGCAATTTTGACAGAGCTCACACTTTTTGTGGGCCGAAGATTGAATTATTATATAAGATGGGAACAAAATCCGGCATTTAGGGCAATAGCACAGTTTATTTGTTTAATTGCCGGAAATAGTCTCTTAAATTTTATTTTTTCCAGTGTCTGGGATTATTTCTATCCATGTACAGCCTTAGAAGAAAATGATCTGGTTACCATTTGGCAGTCTAAAATTATGGCTGCGATTATTTCGCTTTTCATAAGTGCCATTCATACTGGAATATTTCTTCTAAACAGGTGGCGTTTAAAAGCTATAGAAACTGCTGAATTAAAAGTTAGAGCTTCTGAACTTCAAGAAGCGGTAACACGTTCAAAATTAGAATCTTTAAAAATGCAGTTAGATCCGCATTTTGTGTTCAATAATTTCAGCACTTTGACAGAATTGATTTATGAAGATCAGAAAGAAGCCGCTTCGTTTTTAGAAAATATAACGAGAGTATATCGTTATATGATTTCAAACTCAAATAAAGACACGATTACTGTAAAAGAGGAGATTGAATTTCTGAATGCCTATTTTTATTTGTTGAAGAAAAGATTGGGAGAAAAAATCGACTTAAAAATTGAGGTTGATTCGTCTGCTTTCGCTCTTCATTTGCCGCCTTTAACCTTACAGTTATTGGTAGAGAATGCTGTAAAACATAATATGGCAACTTTAGCGAATCCGCTTGCTATTTCTGTTTTTTCTGATTCTGGCGATATTGTCGTTCGAAATAATTTGCAAAGAACCGCTGGAAAAACGTTGGTTTCGACAGGCATTGGAAATAAAAATATCGAATTCCGCTATAAAATTTTATCTCAGAGAATGCCGATTTTCACTGAATCAAACGGTTATTATGACGTACGTCTGCCATTAATGTAAGAGTTATGAAAATTTTAATTGTAGAAGATGAAAGCATTAACGCCAGCCGTTTAAAAAGGCTATTGGAAGAGCTCGAACCCAACTGCGAAATTCTTGGCATTATTGATACAGTTGTAGATACTGTTGCATGGCTAAAATTGAATCCACCTCCAGATCTCATTACAATGGACATCCGCTTAGCTGACGGACTAAGCTTTGCTATTTTTGACGAAATCGAAATCACTTGCCCTGTTATTTTTACGACAGCGTATAACGAATATGCGATTCGCGCTTTTAAGGTTAACAGCATCGATTATTTGATGAAACCTATAGAAAAGAACGAATTGGAGTTTGCCTTAAACAAATTTAAATCTTTAAATAAAAACGAAGCCAACGTTACCAATATAGCTGGAATTCTAAAAGAACTGATTGAGAAACCTGTATTCAGAATGCGTTTTTTAGTAACCTATCGCGACGGTTACAAAAGCGTAGATGTCGCCGATATTGATTTTATATATTCTGAATTTAAAACGAGTAATTTATTCCTAAAATCGGGTGTAATTATTTCTATTCCGCAAACTATGGAAGAACTGGAACAAGAATTAGATCCAAATATTTTCTTCCGTGCCAACCGCCAGTTTTTCATTCGTGCAGAAAGCATTAAATCTATTGCCAACTACTTCAACGCAAAACTAAAAATCCAATTAAAACTTGATCCAGAACGCGAGGTAATCATAAGTCGCGAAAAAACGCCTTTCTTTAAACAGTGGATGGATCGCTGATTTTGAGATGCCATCCCAAGTCTTCGGGACTGAGAGGCTGAGATTCTAAGTTTTTGTATTGTAAACGGCTATTCTTTGCTATAAAAAACTGCGATTCTCTGAAGTTATAAAAAAAAAGAGGCTTTCTCTAGGAAAACCTCTTTTCAAATAGTTGTGTCGCGGTTTAAGACAAACCGGCTTAGTTTTTAATTAATTGATTTTAACCAAATGAGCTTCGATAGCAGCTCTTTGAGGTTCGTATTGAGCAGGAAGTTTTAGGTTCTGACCCAATTCTTCTAAGCTTTCATCTACAGTGAAACCAGGATTATCAGTTGCAATTTCAAACAAAACTCCTCCTGGTTCTCTAAAATATAGAGAGTGGAAATACTGTCTGTCAATTTGCGGTGTAATAGACAATCCGTAATCTTCGATTTTCTCTCTGAATTTCATCAAAATTTCATCATTTGGAACACGGAATGCTACGTGATGAATAGTTCCGTTTGCATTTAAACCACGTTTTTCCTCTGGTAATTCCACCAAGTCAACAATGGCAGCATTTTCTACAGCATCTGTTGCATAACGGTAGCGGTTTACTTCTTGATCGATTAATTTATAACCGAAAATGTCAGTTAAGATGGCAGCAGTTGCTTTGATGCTGTTTAAAGTCAAAGTAATGTTATGGAAACCTTTTGTTGCTACATCTGCTCTTACTTCATCTGTTTCCCAAGCTTTTCGGTTATCTTCTGTTTTAGATTCGATTAACTCTAATTTTAGTCCGTCTGGATCTAAAAAAGTCAAATATTTTTCTCCAAACTTTTCAGCTGGTTTATTGTAAATTACATTGTATTTCTCAAAACGTTTCTGCCAGAAATCCAAACTTCCTTTTGGAACAGAATAACCAATTTCTGTTGCCATTCCAGAACCTTTTCTTCCTTGTTGGATTCCTTCTCCCCAAGGGAAAAAAGTTAGTATTGTTCCAGCGCTTCCTACTTCGTCGCCAAAGTAAAAATGGTATGTTCCAGGATCGTCAAAGTTTACCGTTTTTTTGATGAATCTTAGTCCTAAAACTTTTGAATAAAAGTCAAAATTACGTTTAGCGTCACCTGCGATTGCAGTAATATGGTGTAAGCCTAATATTTTATTTTCCATGGTATTTGTTATATTAAATTGTTATTGATTTTTCTTTTACAAATTTACGTCCGTTATGCTTCTGGATCGATTAACCTAGATTAAGAAATGAAATACGGCACGTTTTTGATGTTTTTTAAAGAATAACCAAAACCTGTTCCATTTGAGTAAGTGCTTTATTATTAAGGTTTTTAAAGAAAGAGCCCAATTTGATATTACACGATATATCGTGATTTTGATAATGGAAAATGTATATTTAGAGAATCAATAAAAAAGAAAAATTTTTAAGATTGAAAATTTTTCACGCTTTCGATAGCTATCGAGATTAAAAGATAAGCAGATTAAAGGTTTATACTTTTTTTAAACACATAGAAACATAGCTTTTTATATGTATAAAAGGCGTTTCACTTATTTAAATGCACATAGTTTCTCGCGCTTACTTTTGATTTTTTTTCACGCTCCCAATAGCTATCAGGATTAAAAGATTTATGCAGATTAAATTACTTAAAGTAAAACTTTGCGACTCTGCGTCTTTGCGAGATTCTTTTTTAGTATTTGCAAAAAAACTTTGTGTCTTAGCGCCTTCGAGGCAAAAAAAATCAATTTAATTCTTTATTGCGATAGCTATCGGGAGTGGCACTTTTTTAAATTACAATTTTATAAATATTGATTTTCGAAGCTTTGGTTCGATATTTTTAGTTTTGTGGCCTTTTCCAGTAGTGTCTTCCACCAATAAAATTGAACCCGTCGAGAATGTTCTTTTTTCTCCCAGTGAAGTTTCGATTTCTACGCCTCCTTCCAGTAATACTATATATTGGCGGTCTGGCGCATTATGAAAATCGTAATCGTAAGAAGGACTTACTTCTCTAAAAACAATAGATTTGACAGGCTCATCATCAGATAAAAATCCGATATCTCCATTGTTCTTCAACGGAACTTGAAAGTCTTCAAAATGGCTTTCTCCGTTAGCATCGCTGTAAACACGAGTTATAGTAAACATTATTTTTTATTGAAAATCAATGCATTTGCACAATTTACTTCGTCCTGACTGATGGTGTGTCCCATATTTGGATAGATTTTTTTAGTAACGTCAGCACCCATTTTTTCCATAAGCGCTTCTGTATCATTCACTCTTTCTACAGGAACGTGGAAATCAGGATCGCTTGTTCCTATAAAAACAGGAGTATTTTCAAAATTTCCTGAATAATGATTTTCATACACCTTATCACCAATTAGCCCACCTGTAAAAGCTACGATTCCGCCATATTTTGCGGCATTTCGGGTTGTAAATTCCAAAGCAAGACAAGCTCCTTGAGAAAAGCCCAAGAAATAAATATTCTCTTTTTCGATTCCGTTTTGCTGAATTGCAACAACAACCTGGTGGATAGCTTCTAATGATTTTGAAAATGAAGGTTCATTTTCGTTTAGGGGTGCCAAAAAAGAATACGGATACCAAGTTCTGTTTTCTGCCTGAGGCGCAACCAATGCAAAATCTTCTACTTTAAGATGTTTGGTGATAGAAAGAATATCATGCGCGCTTGCACCACGACCGTGAATCATGATGAGGGCTTTTTTGGCTTCATTTAAAGGAACGCCATCTGTTAATATATCTGTATTCATAGTTTTTTAATCTTTAATTTTTAAGCCTAGAGACAAGAGTCTTTCATCTCCAGTCTTTCATCTCCAGTCTTTTGTCTTTCATCTTTAATCTTTTCAACGTTACTTCTTCCAAATATCTTCGTATTCATCTGGATGTCTTTTGAATTGCGCGTGAACATAAGGGCAAAGCGGTAAAACTTTTAAATTATTGGCGCGAACGTATGCTACCATTTCTTCTAAAAGTTTCTTTGCATAACCTTTTCCTTCTGCTTCTGGTTCAACTCCAGTATGATAAACCGTCAACAAATCTGGTTTAATGCTTACTGTCATTTCGCCTAGTTTTTTATCGTCGACATAGAGATTAAAAGCACCATGTTTTTTTTCGTCTAATTCTAATTTTATTGTTTCCATATTCTTGGGTTGTATTTTGTTTTATTCCTATATCAGCAATTTCTTTTTTAGGAAAAGAGATAAAAACCATTCTTTAAAGATACTATATTATTGGCAAACTGCAATTCAAAAATGAGTGTTTACTGGCTGTCTCGGTGGTATAAATAGCAAATAATCATAGCAGCTCCCGGTAGGATTAAAGTTCCTAATCCGAAAAACTTTCCTGCAACGGCACCAAGAAAACAACCGATAAGAAATCCAATTATTGTAACTAATTGTTTTTTAAAACTTAAAAGTACTTCGGCATCTTTAAATCCGTTTTTTAATAGATTTCCCAGGTCAAGCGAAGCCTGAGTGACATTTCCTGTCATCATAGTTGTCGGGCCGTGCGTTTCTTTAGCGTAAAGTTTTCCAAAAGCATTCTGAAGTCCCATGGCAAATACAGTTGTCATGGCGATGGTATACATCGTCCATTCTTCGAAATTTTGCAGATAACCAAAGGCGTACGATGCAATGCCGCTTAAAACCAGTATTATCCCTTCCCAACATAAAATAGTGTAGCGATTTCTGGCTTTTAAAGCAATTCTTCCCCCTGTAATTACTGCGATAATAAAAACGGGAAAAGTTAGCAGTTTTATCCAAGCATGCAAGTCTGAACCTTTGATAATCTGGTAGGCAAATACGATAAAGTTTCCTGTAACATGCGCCGAAAATATCGAATCGGCTGCGACAAAGGTTACGGTATCGCAATACCCTGCTATTATGGTTAGAAGCAGGGTTACGTACCAAATATTGTTTTGTTTTATTTCCATAATTCTTTTTAGTTTAAATGTGCGCGAAGCATCCACGCCATTTTTTCGTGATTTTCTACAAGACCTGTAATAAAATCGCTTGTCCCTGCATCTTGGAGATCATTCGCAATAAGATTGATGTTTTCTCGCAGATATATAATGATGCTTTCATGATCGAGAAGCAATTCTTTAATAAAACCATTACTGTCATTTTTCTCTTGTAATTCTTCGCTAAGATGTGTTAACGCTAAGAAATCTTTTAAAGTAGCTGGAGTGTAATGGCCTAAAGAACGAATTCTTTCTGCAACAGTATCCACAATTTCATCGATGGCATCATATTGCTGTTCGAAGAAAATGTGCTTGTTGTAAAAATCTGGACCTTCAACGTTCCAATGTGCTCTTTTTGTTTTGGTGTAAAGTATAAATTCGTCTGCAAGAACTTTAGTTAAAATCTCTACGATTTTTGAAATGTTTTCTTGTTTGATTCCGATGTTTGCTTTCATTTTGAATTGGGTTTTAATAAGTTATTAATTATGAGTTATGAGTTTTGAGTTGTGGAGGAATCTAAATCAATAAACACATAGAAACATAGTTTTTCTCTTTGTTTTGAAAAGGAGAGGAAAGAAACTAGTTTCTAACACATAGATTTATTAACGCTTTGTGAGAACTTTGTCAAAGTTTTAAACTTTGACAAAGTTTGTAATGGAAAATATCTGCCCAATCTGTTTAATCTGCGAGAGAATAAAATATGCTATGTGTATTAATGCAAAGAGAAACGCCTTTTATTTGCTCCCAAAAAATCTATGTTTCTATGTGTTAAAATATTTGTGCTTAAATCAATTGTTTAATAATGTTACTAAATAGTAATCTAGTGAATACGTTCCTGCGCCAAGGGCAAGAAGCAGTAATAAAGATAAAGTGTACATAAAAGGCACATCGCGCACTTCTAGCGAATCGTTTCGGTGAACCACAAAATAGCCAATTGCAGTGACACCAATTGTAGGTAAGACCGCGAGCCTTGTTCCAAACCCTAGAATGATGAAAAACGGGATGACAGTATCTGAAAATGTTGCTACCAAACCGTTTAGTTTTTCTGGCAGATGCAGCGGATTTGGAACATGTTCTTTTTGTCCGTTTTCGACTCTAAATTTTTTCATTCCGTGTACTCTGAATAATTCAATGGCAAGCAGAACTCTAAAAGCTAAAAGAGCTGCATTGTTGAATGATGTCCCTAAATCGGAATACAGGATTTGTTTTATAATATCAATCATTTTTTGAGATTTAAAAAGCAAAACAAGAACAGCCCAAAGCTCCCCAGAATGCATTATAATTATTAACAGGAACATTGCTCAATCGGGCAGCGTTGTGATTGTGTAAATGAACATCGCAACTTCCGCTGCAGCTATGAATCTGCGAAGTTAGTTTTGGTTTTGCATCGGCTTTTGCATTTTTTTCAATTGCACTTTGCAAACCGCTCCTTACAGGATATCCGTTATAAATATTTGTTGGTGACCAATCTGGCAGAATCGGAATGTGAGGAGGGGAGAAAGAAGAAAAATCTCCGTTTGCATACACAATTTTTCCGTCTACAATGGTCAAGTCAGCTTCGATTTTTTTAATGTCTTCGTCGTCAATTGTAAAATAATCTCGGTCTAAAACCACTAAATCGGCAAACATTCCAACTTTAATATCTCCTTTTTTTGTTTGTTCTTGCGAGAACCAAGCGCTTCCTCTGGTGTACAATTCCAAAGCCGTTTGTCTGTTCAATCTGGTTTCATTGTACAATTGCAAGCCACCAACAGTTTTTCCAACCGTCATCCAATACATGGAAACCCACGGATTGTAACTGCTTACTCTTGTGGCGTCCGAACCTGCGCCAACAGGAACTTCCATTTCGATCATTTTTTTGATTGGAGGTGTGTTTTCTGCAGCTTTAGTTCCGTAACGATCTGTGAAATATTCTCCTTGATAAGCCATTCTGCTTTGAACAGCAATTCCGCCTCCTAAAGCTTTTACACGTTCGATGTTTCTTTCATCAATAGTTTCTGCGTGGTCAAAAATCCACGGAAGTCCGTTGAAAGGAATATCTTGGTTGATTTTTTCAAATACATTTAAGAATCTGGTAATGCTTTCGTTGTAAGTCGCATGCAGTCTAAACGGCCAGCGGTTTTCTACCAGAAGACGAACCACTTTTTCTAATTCGGCTTCCATGTTTTCTGGAAGATCAGGTCTTGGCTGTAGAAAATCTTCAAAATCAGCAGCAGAAAAAACCAACATTTCACCAGCGCCATTGTGGCGGTACATATCATTTCCCTGATATAATTTTACGGTATCAATCCAATCTGAAAAATCTTCAAATTCGTGTTTTGGCTTTTGTGTGAAAAGATTGTAGGCAATTCGCACTGTCAATTGGTTCTTTTCATTCAATTCATTCACCACTTTATAATCGTCTGGAAAATTCTGAAATCCGCCGCCAGCATCGATCACACTGGTGATTCCGAAACGATTTAATTCTTTCATAAAATGACGTGTCGAGTTAAGCTGATGCTCATAAGAAAGAGTAGGGCCTTTAGCCAAAGTTGAATACAAAATCATCGCATTTGGCGTTGCAATAATAAGTCCTGTTGGCTCTCCGTTTGAGTCACGCTCAATATGTCCGCCTGGAGGCGCAGGCGTATTTTTGTTATATCCAACAGCTCTCAGTGCCGCTCTGTTCATAATCGCTCTATCGTACAAATGCAGAATAAAAACAGGAGTATCTGGCGCAATAGCGTTGATTTCTTCTAAAGTTGGCATTCTGCGTTCAGCAAATTGAAATTCAGACCAACCGCCCACTACACGTACCCATTGCGGATTTGGAGTGCGATCAACTTGCTCTTTTAGCATTCGAAGCGCATCGGCTAGAGACGGAACTCCATCCCAGCGTAATTCTAAATTATAGTTTAATCCGCCACGAATAAGGTGAATGTGCGAATCGTTGATTCCTGGAACAGCTCTCTTATTCTGAAGGTCGATTATTTTGGTTTCTTCAGAAGCAAACTGCATGATATCGCTGTCATTTCCAACGCCAATAAATTTTCCGTTTTTAATCGCGACTGCTGTTATATTTGGAGTTTCTGGATTGAAACTATGAATTTTTCCGTTGAATAAAATTAAATCTGCTTTCATAATTAAATTATTTAGAGTAGAGCCTCGGATAGGTATATAGGTTTAAATGAACTCTTTAGATTAGTGTTTCAACATAGTATGTGCATATTGAATGCCTATTCCATAAGAACCGCCATATTTTTTCATTAAAGAAGTTACAGGACCATAAGTAGCTTCTCGCGCCCAGTCTCTTTGAAGTTCTAATAAATATTGGATAGAAGTTATAGGAATTGCACCAGCTTGTACCATTCTCTGTACGGCACGCTCATGAGCTTCTTTGCTTACGTCACCACAAGCATCTGTAATAATGTAAACCTCGTATCCCTCTTCAATAGCCGACAATGCAGGCCCAACAATACAAACGCTTGTCCATAATCCAGCAAGAACTATTTTCTTTTTATTTTTTGCTACAATAGCTTTATAGGCATTTTCGTCTTCCCAAGTATTCATTGTTGTTCTATCAATATATCCAGAAGTAGAGATTGGATAAAATTCTTCAACTTCAGGGAAAACAGGACCCGAGAAGCTTTCTTCTGCAACTGTAGTTACCACTGTTGACACATTAAAGATTTTTGATGCTCCAGAAACGATTGCCACATTTGTACGCAATTCGTGTACAGGAAGATTGCTTGTTGCAAAAGCCATTTGTCCTTCAAAATCGATTAATACTAAGGCGTGATTGTCTGGTGTCAATAAGTTAGATGATGGTTTCATGATGTTTATTTTTTAGATTTTATAATTAGTAAATAGAGTATTTAATTTCCGAGAGAACTAGCGATATATCGTTATTCTTACGATATGCTGTTATTTTGATATTAATGTGTAGAAAGTTTTTTAATCATTTCAGCAGAAACTGAATCTGCATAAATTCCAAAAGCGCTGGTTAAAACACCTTTTACATTGTAAATGTCAGAGATTATGCCGTATACAATATCTTCATCACCGGGATCAGTATCACCTTCGAAGCGAAATAAATATTCGATTTTGAACTCTTCTGGAGACATTCTAAGCGTGTTTGTATTGCATCTGATGCAATCTACATCAAGATTGAAGTTTTCTGTAAAACCTTGTACATTTAGCCATTGTAAAGCTTCGGTAACGGTTTCAAAATAAGGTTGTTGTAATGAACTCATAGCTTGGAGAGATTTAAACTGTCTGCAAAACTTCTTTGCAGACAGTTAGGTTTTAAGAGTTATTTTATGAAAGCTAGAATATCATTATTGATCGTTTCTGCTTCTGTGGTTGGCATACCGTGAGGAAATCCTGGGTAAGAAATCAATTTTCCGTTTTTTAGCAGTTTTGCTGATTTTGGCGCTTGATGATAAGGAACGATCTGGTCATCTTCTCCGTGCAACACAAGAACCGGAATATCCAAACTTTTAAGATCTTCTGTAAAATCAGTTTCAGAGAAAGCTTTAATTCCTTCATAATGAGATAATACAGAGCCCATCATTCCTTGACGCCACCAATTTTGCTTAATTCCTTCTTGAACGGTTTGACCTTCGCGATTCCATCCGTAAAAAGGAATAGGGAAATCATAAAAATATTGTGATCTGGTAAAACCCGTTCCTTTTCTGATTTCATCAAAAACAGACAAAGGCACACCTTCAGGGTTCGATTCGCTTTGAACCATAATTGGCGGTACAGCGCTAATGATTACTGCTTTTGAGATACGCCCTTTTCCGTATTTTGCAGCATAACGAATTACTTCACCGCCTCCTGTTGAGTGACCAACGTGAATTGCATCTTTTAAGTCAAGAGCCTCAACTAATTGAGCAATGTCTGATGCGTAAGTTTCCATGTTATTTCCTATAGAAGTCTGGCTTGAACGTCCATGACCGCGGCGATCGTGTGCAATAACTCTGTATCCTTTTTGAAGAAAAAACATCATCTGTGCGTCCCAATCATCGCTTGATAAAGGCCATCCGTGATGAAAAACAATTGGCTGTCCTGTTCCCCAATCTTTGTAATAAATTTCTGTTCCGTCTTTTACTGTAAATGTGCTCATGGTTTTTGATTTTAAGATTAATATTTGTTTATATTTTTAATTTAAATTGATTTATAGGTTTAAATTTTGAACTTATAAGTGGTATTGTATTTTGTTTTGTTATGATTACACTGCAAATGTATTGCAGATTGAAAGGCCTATCGGTTAATCTAGATTAAGAAGTGAAAATTTTTGTGTTGAATACGTGGTGGGGCATGCTGAAAGAAGGATGTTTGCTTAATTTTCATATTATTCATTTTATATTTGGAAATTATGCCAGACAGTAGCCAATTAACGTGCCTTATTTACAATGGCTTTATTTTAAAGGCTTTATCGAAAAGAGAAAGTTTTTTATTTGCGATATTTCGTTAATTGATGAGGAGTTCGCTTTTTGCAAATGCAATTGATTAGTTATTATCCAATAAAAAATGAAGAAATCTTTAAAATAAATACAAAATAGTATGTACTTTTGCCAGCAACTATTGAACAAGCATTGAAAAGAGTAATCATCATAGCGCTTTCTATTTTAATACTGTCGCCATCTTTTGGCAGCTTGTTCGTTTATGCTTCTTTTAAAATCAATCAAAAAGAAATTGCAAAAACCATCTGTGTGCAACGCAAACAAGCTTTTAATAGCTGTAATGGTCGTTGCGAACTTCAAAAAAGCATTAAAAAATATTCTGATAACGAACGAAAAATGCAGGATAGCCTAAAAGATAAATTAGAGCTTGTATACGTTCAAAATACTGCTGAAATTAATTTTAGTACAATTCCAGTTATCGAATCAAAAGAGAATACTTCAATTTTATTTGAAAAGAAACCTATCGGGGCTTCTAATCTTACTTTTCATCCTCCTCTCTATACAGTATAGAGATTAAAATCCTGTTGTTTTTATAAAAAAATTCAATTTGTGAAATTCCAAATTCCAATTCTGAAATTTGAATTTTCGAATAGTTTTGTTTTGCTCGATTTACTAGTGTTTATAATTCTAGTTGAGATAAAATTACTCAATTTATTTTTCTAAAACTGATTTTGATCTTCTTTTGTAATTGAAAGGAAGACTCTTCCATTTTTCATTTACACTGCCAATATTTTGGTTTGCTCACAGCACTTTGGCGCTTTTTTGGTATTCAAAAATTTATGGCCAAGTGCTAAATATTGAACTTTTTTTATAACATCATCAAATGAAATCTTTTAATTTTTGGATAATCGCACTATTGTTTGCGGTTACTTCCTGTACAATCGATAAAACAGATTACGAAGCTGAAACTGGTTCTGAAGTTCCTGAAAGCTACGAATTTAAAGAAGCAGCTTCGTTTATTAACGGGAACTATAAGATAACCATAGATGCCTTAAACGGAATATTTTATAAAGGATATAATGAGCTTCACTTGAAAATTGTGAACACTCAAAACAATCAGGAGCTGACTTCTTCTGCTGTAACTTTTCTGCCTATTTTGAGCAATGCTGACGGAAGCAAAAGTTCATGTCCGCATGAATATAATCTAGCATACGATCTTACTAACAAATACTACATCGGTTATTCTGTTTTTACTGGCGAAAGCTCAACGACGGCAAGTTGGAAATTGTACATCAGTTTTACGGCTGATAACCAAAAATATGAGATTAATAAAGATATTTCGGTAGCACAGCAACCCAATAAAAATCTAAACATGACGGCTTTTGCAGGAAATGATGGAGAACAATATGTTATAGCATTGATTTCGCCTCAAAAACCTACGGTTTCAGAAAATCCACTTGTGGCAGGGGTTTATAAATACAACAAACCAACCACGCCTGCGGGAACTTTCCCTGATCCAACACAGTTTTCATATACAGAAGTTGTGGGCTATACTTTAAAGTTAGATCCTAGAATGCCTGAACCTTCAATGGGCAATCATTCTTCGCCAAATAATAAAGATTTAACGCAAGGAAATGATGGTTTGTATCACGGTGTGGTTAATTATACGATGACAGGAAACTGGACATTGAATCTAATTATGATGAACCAAAACGGATTAATAGTAAAAGGAACTGTAGTTCCGACCGATCATACGCCGGGGGTTGAAGGCGTGAAAAGCGAACTATATATTGATACTTTATTCTAATAACATGAAATATATTATAATGCTACTTTTTTTGGGAATGTCTGTAACGGCTCAAAACCAGCATGCACATCACGACAGCATCAAAAACTTAGAAGAAGTAACAGTAAAAAACGCCGCAAAAAAGAAAATTGAAACCGAGATGAAAATGGCGGTTTCTGTTGATGAATTTTTGTCATCGTCAGAGAATATCAGTTTTATAAAGCGTGGAGCTTACGCATGGGAACCTTTGTTGAACAATATGAGCACCGAACGTTCTACGGTTACCATTGACGGAATGCATGTGTTTGGCGCTTGTACCGATAAAATGGATCCGATTACGTCTTATGTAGAAAGCAATAATCTTGCGGCAATCGATATTAAATCGGGACAGGAGGGAAGCCTGCATGGATCAACAATTGCAGGAAGCATCGATTTAAAAAGAAAAAGCACGCCGTTTGGACTTCAAAAGAAATGGAATGGAACGTATCAGACAGGATTTGAGTTTAATAATAAGCAGTTTTTCAATTTAGGAAATATCTCTTATTCGGGAACTAAATTTGTGGCTGACGGAAGCATTTCCTACCGAACGGCCGATAATTATCATGACGGAAACAACAATGAAGTAAAGCATTCGCAATACAATAAATTCAATACTTCATTAGGATTCGCTTATAAAACCAGCGATTTATCATCATTACGATTAGACGCGATTTTTGATGTGGCAAAAGACGTAGGTTATCCTGCTTTGCCAATGGATTTGTGGCTTTCTCGCGCACTCATTACTTCGGCGTCTTACAAACAATTGTTTGAAGAAGGTTTGGTTAGAGTAGTGGATACGAAAGTATATTTTAATGCAATCGAACATTATATGGATGATACTACACGTCCTGAGAATTTGGTTCATATGGATATGCCGGGTTGGAGCACAACGTACGGATTAGTTTCTAAAGCCAATTTGAAAAGAAATAACTATTCATCTGAAATTCAGTTGAATGCCTACGATAATTTGTCTATTGCAGAAATGCGTATGTATCCGCAGGATCGAAGCGAAAGAACCATGTTTGCCTATAGCTGGCCTTGGGTAACAACACGTTTTGCTGGACTTTCTATGAATAATTCTTGGGAGCTTTCGGAAAGAAGCACTGTGAATCTTGGCGGTTCTTTTGGGGTGAACTACAATTATTCTAAATATATAGAGTTCAACTGGATTTTTCATCCAGGCGCGCCTCAGGAAAAAACGAGATTTCTGCCAAGTTTAAATGCCAGTTACCAGTTAAATATAGATCAGTTTAATTTTTCTGTTGGAACGGGTTATGGTCATAGAGCGCCTTCTGTTTCTGAAGGTTACGGATATTACATTTATAATAGTTTTGACCGCTACGATTATATCGGAGATCCCAATCTGAAAAATGAAATTTCGTATGAAGGAAATGCAAGCGCAGGTTTTGCAAACGAAAGATTAAGTATTCAGGGAAAAATCAACTATTTCTACATTGACAATTATATTATTGGTAAAATCTTGAGTTTAGGAAGTCCAATGAATTATCAGTCGGTTGGGGTAAAAGGCTATACTTCTTTAGATTATGCAACACTTTTGAATATGTCTGCGAATGTAAGCTACGATATTTTAAAGCATCTGCATTGGAAAGGAACGTTGACTTATGCTCGCGGAATGGACAATAAAGGAGGAAATCTGCCATTTATACGTCCGTTAAGCTATTTGACTTCATTGCACTATATGTACAAAAATTTCGGAATCCAGACTTCTGTAAATGGCGATTTCGAACAGATTAATTACAGTCCGGAATACGGAGAAGATTTGACTGCGGCTTATGCCATTTGGAACATCTCTGCCGATTATTCTTTTGCAATCAATAAAGTGAGAAGCACAATTCAGATTGGTGCAGAGAATGTATTAAATGAATATTACAGTACGTATGCTGACTGGGGAAATATCCCGAGAATGGGGCGTAATATTTTCACGTCTTTAAAATTGAATTTCTAATTAGAAAAACATCAAGATTAAATTTAAACACATAGGAACATAGATTTTTCTGTGATCTTGAAAAGAAAAAGAAAGAAACTAGTTTCTAACACATAGTTCTATGAGTTTTATTAAAAGTGAAACACCTTTTACAAATTTCTAAAAACTATGTTTCTATGTGTTAGAATTATTATACAAGTAAAATGAAAAAGGTTTTTAGTATCACTATGACGATTCTGTTCCTGCTGGTTTCTTTCCAGCAGGCGCTTATCATTGTGCACTTTAAACTGAACCAAAAAGCGATAGAGAAAGAATTTTGCGTTAACAAAGCAAAGCCAGAATTGCAATGCCATGGTAAATGCCATTTGAAAAAAGAGCTTCAGGAAACGGAAAAAAATACAGATTTAGAATTGAGAAGCATCAGCAAAAAGATTGATATTGCTTTGATTGCTACTATCGAATTTGCGGTTTCTGTTCCAAAAGCAATTCATTCTAAAAAAGTAAATTTATATAAAGAATCTGGTCAGCCAGAACCTTGTCTTGAAATTTTTGTACCGCCGCCTATTTTATAATTGTCCTTGTCAATTAATAAAAATAGAATGCAATACAAAAATTAAAATCATATAATGGAAACTTTAAAAAAATACCTTTTATTATCAGCGGCTACTTTAGCATTTGTATCATGTTCAAGCGATGACGATACACCTGCAGCAAACAACTTAACCCTGGAATTCAATAATACTTTCAAAGAAAAGACAATTGTTTTAGGTGATGCAACTTCAGCTTCAGCAACAACAAATACTTCTGCAGCAGGGCAAATTCACCATTTTTCTGAGTTAAAATACGTAATCAGCAATATTCGTCTTATAAAAGATGATGGGAGTGAAGTGCCTTACAATGTAAATGATTTAGATAAAGGCGCAACTGTAATCGATCAGGCAAAAACAGAATCATTGAGCTATGTTTTGAGCAATGTGCCATCAGCAACATACAAACAGATTAAATTTGGTTTGGGTATTAAAACAGAGCAGAATACTCTAGATCAGACTAGATTTCCTAAATTTTATGCAGCAGCAGGAGCCAATGATACTCAAATGATGTGGGAATGGGGTACAGGATACCGTTTTACGAAAGTAGAAGGTTTTTATGATACTGATAATAAAGTTATGTCTATTCATACTGGAAGTACTGTAGCAGGAAAAGAAGGCGCTTATACTCAAGGTGTAAATGCTTACAGAGATATTACATTAAGCCTTACAGCAAACGCAGTGGTAGGAAGCAAAGCTCCAAAAATCAAAATTAAAGCGGATTTTGATAAGTTATTGAGCGGAAAAATCAACACGATTACATTATCGACTGGAACAACAATGACCGATAATGCAACTCCGAATATTCATACTGCAGCGCAGATGGTAAAATTTGTGGATAATTTGGGAGGAAATGGAACAAATGATATCTCAGGAATGTTTTCTGTTACTAGTGTAGAAAACTAAATATATTTTGGAGCCGTCTGAAAATTAGAGGACGGCTCTATTTTAAAATTCATTAAAATGAAAAAAATATTTGGCTTTATCATAATCGCAATCTTTTTCGCTTCTTGTAGCAGTAGTGATTCTGATGAAACTTATTTTGATAATCCTGAACTTGCATTGCCTATTCCGACTGATTTTCCAGAAGTAAACAGTTACGTAAGTTTGAACAAGCCTACAAAATATGGAGTTGAATTGGGTGAAAAACTTTTCTCTGACAAAAGATTTAGCGCAGACAATACAATTTCGTGTGCAAGCTGTCATATTCAAGCGAATGCTTTTGCAGATCATAATGCGCGAGCAATTGGCATTGAAGGAAGAGTTGGTCTTAGAAATGCTCCACCTCTTCAGAATTTGATGTTTCTCAAGTTCTTTAATTGGGATGGAAGCAGACTCCAGTTGGAAACGCAGCCTTTAGTGCCAATTATTACGCATGAAGAAATGGATTCTTCTATTTTGGAAGTAATCGGAAAAATTAAAGATGATGCTTCTTATAAAGATTTATTTGAAAAAGCATTTGGAGATCAGGAAATTACTGCTGACAGAATTTACAAGAGTATTGCTCAGTTTGAATATACTTTAATTTCTGCTAACAGCAAATATGATAAAGTAAAACGAAAAGAAGGACAATCGTTTACAGAAAGCGAAGCGGCAGGCTACGCAACATTTCAGCAGAAATGTGCCAACTGTCATAGCACAGAACTGTTTACAGATCAAAGTTTTAGAAATATTGGTTTTCCAGTAAATACAGATTCTAATGAAGCAGGAAGAGGAAGAGTTACCGGAATCCCATCTGATTTTATGAGTTTTAGAGTTCCAAGTCTGCGTAACGTTGAATATACAGCGCCTTATGGAAGTTTTGGTCAATTTGCTACATTAAGATCTGTTTTGGATTATTTTGACACTGGTGTTTTGGAAGCAGAAAATTTGGATCCTATTTTTAAAAATAACGGAAATAAAATTCCGCTGACAGAACCCGAAAAAGAAAACCTTATTGCGTTTATGAAAACTCTTAGCGACAAAGAATTTACAGGAAATTAACCTCGAAAGACTTGATTTTGCTGGTATTTGGCATTTCTATTATAAAAAAAGAAGAAATGTTTATAATATGTTGATAAATAATACGTTGCGTATAGTGTTAAAATCTGATTTCGATAGATTAAATGTTTTAAATTTAGTAACTGAATGATAGTTAATTATTTAAAATTATTTGAATATGGAAAGAGCTATAAAATTACAGGTTCGCAAAGAACTTGATGGGAAGCAGCAGGTAAACGTAATCAAACTAAAAGGCAGTTTAATTACAAAAGGCTACACAGAAATTATTCATATTAGTGATAAGGATGATGAATTTTATATTAATTCGTTTGCAACCAAAACAGAAGCAAGCAACGAAGTAAAAGAATTTATTCTGGATTTTATAAACAAAGAAAATTTAAGCAATACAATTAGTGTTTTAGGATAATCATTGCATAATTGTATTGCTTAAATAAATTTATAACAGTTTGCGCTTAAACTGTACTTGTAAAACTTGTATTTTGATCCAGATAAAGAGGCTTGTTTTGTAGAGCATCTTCTGGTTTTTCGTCCCAATCTCCCCAATCGCCTACATAAGTTTTACGAAATATTAATTCGTTATTGTCACCTTTACAAACCAAAGTTCGGTCTGTACAGGTTTCATTGTTTGGACTGAAATTTATTTGTAAATTTTTCATGAAGTGATTTTTTTATATTGTTTGTAAATGAGATCATAAAATTAAAAAGATGAGAAGTAATTCAGTTATAAAATAATATTAAATTATTGTTTAATTTACATGTATAGGGTTGAGAATTAATACTATAAAAAAAGCTAAACAAATTTTGTTTAGCTTTTTGAATTTTAATCTTTAATCTTTTTTCTCTGAATCTTTTTTCTCTGAATCTTTCTCCCTCTTATGGCACCTTCCCCTAGGTTCATCGCCTTCTTGAAGTATAATTTCAGAATGCAAGAACTGCGCAGCATCGGCAGAGCCTTTAACTTTTGCGGCACTTCGCTCGAGCATTTCAGCTTCAAATTCGTTTAATACGCATTCTCTCAATCCCCTTTCTTTCCATTTTGACTTTGCATTACAGCCTTTTGAAATTTTTCTGGCCAATTTTAAAGCATCTAGCAAAGCTTGATTGGCACCTTGTCCTTTAAACGGACTCATTGGATGCGCTGCATCGCCAATTAGTGTGATATTCTGATTTTTTTCTAATAATGATGCACTTAATAATTCACGGTCATAAACAGGATATCCAGAAATTAGATTTTCTTGCGTGGCTTTCAAAATCTGAGGAATAGGAGCGTGCCATTGCGTTCTTCGGCAGGCTTCTTCTTTTAAGGCTTGCGGTCCTTTGGCACTTAATTCTTTGGCTTCTTCCTCAGACATAGGAAAACTTAGTTGCCACATGACAGAATCGGCCGTATAAGGCATTACATAAATTCGTTCATTTCCATTGGCAGTCTGGAATATTGTTTCACTATCTAGCAAATCACTAGAAAGTCCTTCTAGATCACTTAAAGGACAAATCCCTAAAATTACAATACAATCCAAATAACGAAGCGGTGTTGCTTCTTCGCCAATTATAAATCTTCTAATAGCGCTTCTAATGCCATCTGCACCTACAACAAGATCGGCTTTTGCTGTTATTATTTCTCCGTTTGCCTGAAAGTTTAATTCTACACTTTCTTCAGATGCTGTAAGATTTACTAATTGATGTCCCCATTGTACAGTATTGTTTCCTCCAAGCTGTTCCAAAAGAGCTAATCGAAGCGATTGTCTTGCGATATGTATGTTGGTGCGTTTTGCAGGTGACTTAATGGCGGTTTCCAGCCATTTTCTGGTTCCCCATTCGCCCAATATTTTTCCATCGGTATTGTGTACGATATGTTTTGTCGAAATTACACCGTTTAGAGAAATAATTCCCAAACCTTTCATGGCTTTACTGGCTTGCTGTAAAGTAAGTCCGTAGCCCTGAGATCTGGCATCAAAGTCTCCGTCTCTTTCATAAATTGTAAAAGGAATTCCGCGATGTAAACAGGCGACTGCTAAGGCAACTCCGCCTATACCCGCACCAATAATGGCAACATGCGGTTTAGTGAGATCAGGTTCAAGATACTTTTCAGATTGAACTAATCCTGATCCTGAACAATTTGTGCACAAATGCAGATGAGCTTTTGGACGTATCGGAGCGACTTTAGTCTGCGAACTTTCATATGCTGCCAATTCCGTCTGATAACGACGTTGCGCTTTTTTACTGAGTCCGCGATTTATTTTGCCCTGTCCTTGGCATTCATGGCATATAGTCCACATATTCTATTGTAACTTATTGAGGCCGCAAAGTTACGTTTAAACTACTGATTTTCAATATTGAAGTTTAAGAATTGTCAAATCTTTGATAATCAGTATTTTTTAGATTAGCTAATCTAATTCCAAATGCCAGACAAAGCTTTTTTCTGAATGTTTGCCGCAAACAATGGTGTCTCTTCCTTATTATGTGTTTCCAAATTATCTTTCATATTAATACGAATGGGTTCTAAATCTGAAACGCCAGCTTCATTGAGCAATTGAAGGAAATGTTCGGTAAGCGAAATCACGACATGATTGGAAAATTCACAAGAAGAATCGGATAGCTTTTTAACCTTCAATTCCCATTTAATTATCAAAGTAGTGCGCCCAAGAGGAGACAAAGAATCTGAAGCTGAATTTACAGCGCAATGATTTCTTTCTGAAATATCTTCAACATAATGCTGAATTAATAGATTTCCTGCAATCTGTTCTACATTAATAGATATTCTACGTCCATCTTCTGCTATTGAGTTTCCTGCCGCAATATGCGATTCAGAACATTCTTGATACTCTTTATCTTTTAAAGTAAAAAGCCATTCTGTCAAATCAATTTTTTCCAAAGGAGCATTAATTATAGCTGTTGTCGTGCTTTCTGTAAAAGATTCCATAACTCAGGAGTTGATGTTATTTATGAATTCTTCAGTAGAGAGAAGTGCATGCCCGTAATTCGGAAAATTAGTTTCGACCGTTGCTTTAATTTCTTCCCAATTAAAAGCACCAATTCCATCTTTGATTAAAGTGACATGATAGCCTAGTTCGACACCAAATCTCGCAGTTGAATCGATACAGGTATTGGCTCTCATGCCGGCAAGAACAATTTGGTCAATATCATGTTGACGTAAAAGAAAATCTAAGTCGGTGTTGGCGAAACCGCTGGCAGTCCAATGATTTTGCGCAATAAGGTCGCCTTCCTGCATAATGAGATCGGGATGAAATTGGGCTCCCCAAGAACCTTTTTCAAACAAAGTAATGCTTTTGCTTCCTAGGTGCGAAGGCGCCATAAATTTCCAGTTCAAATAATCTCTTATCTGGGTATTGCGATGCGGTGCGTAAATTACCTGAATTTTCTTTGCTCTTGCAGCAGTCAATAGTTTTTTGATGTTGCTGACTACTTTATTTCCTTCAACAGTTTCTTTTGTTACAGGAAATAATTTTCCTCCTTCAGAAAGGAAATCATTAAATGGATCAATAATGACAAGTGCGGTTTTTTGAAGTTGATACAAGCCCATAATTTGAAAGTTTTTAAGTTAAGTTCTTGTATCCTAATAATATGCCACTTGTTTATAATGCAGTTTTATTGATGTTTTTCAAAATATGGCAAAATGAAACTGCGATATTTAACGGATTTATCGAAATAAAGTGAATTGACTAAAGCCGTTTCATTTTATAATTTTTAAAAATGATTATATAAGCCAGACCATTGCATTTGACTTAATTTTAATAATCATTTTAAAAAAGAAGAAATTATGGAAAAGAATAATCAAACCCAGAAAAACCCAAACCCTAAACAACAGGGCGGGGGAGATCATCGAAATGATACAAGGAAACATCAATATAAAGAACATGATGAAGTGTTGACAAATGATGAAAATTATGATGTTGACACTAAAAAGTTCAAAGGAGAAGAACCTGAACTCGATGATAAATTGAATAATGAAGATAAAAAATAATGCTAATGCGTCCTGAAGTTTTTTTGGGACGTTTTTTTATTCTTCTTTTCATCACAAATCCATTTTCCTGTTTAAAAAGACTTTTTTTAAGAGATAAAAGTGAAGAAGTGAAAAATATGACATGATTTTTATAGATTTGTAAAAATCTAATACAATCTCTCAATAATAATTGGGAAACAATATATAATACAAGGCATGAAATCGGTTACTTCAGTTTTTTTACTTTTAATGTTTATCTGTTCAAATGCATTCGCTCAATTGAGTTCTGATAAAATATTCGAAAGTTTTAAGCAAGGTGAACGCACCAATTGTTCATCTATAGCTTTTATTAAAGCTTCTTTAAATGTTTACGGATTAGATAATCTTTTTGTAACCGAAAAGCTGACCGACGATTTATATAAAATTACTTTAAAGAACAATGCCTCATTCAACCTGAACACTACAGAAATAAGCAAAGCTAAAGAATCTGCAGGTTTTGTCTATATTAAGGACAACTGCGATAGTGAGAAAATTACCAATTATGCAGAATTGACTTATGCTGTAATGGCAAAATACAAACAGATTATTGACAAGGAAGCCACTTTTGACAAAGCGTTGGAAGATCTAGAAGACGGTACAGTCTATACTCCGACTATTTATAAGTACCTTGGATTCACATTAGGCAAACAAATTCAGAAATTGAAAAAAGAATCGGGAACTGAATATTGCGGCGTTGTGGCTTGGTCAAAAGTGCATGCTGTTTTTGTCTGCGGAGAATTTATGGATTATTACGGAAACAAAAAAAGTTTATGGATTAAATATCCGAGCCGTTTTAGAATAATTAAATCATAAAAGCAATACAATTAACTTTGGGAAAAATGTGCTGAAATAGCCAAAATTCCTGTTTTGCTGTAATATTTTCCTTATCGCAACGTTACAATTATAATTTTATTGTGAAAAAGAAAGTATAAAAGTTGCATTTTAACATAATTTATATATTTTTGCTTTTATTCAAGAACCAAATCTATTAAGAAAATGAAGAGCAAGATTATTTTATTATGTGTCCTTTTCTTCTTGACGACTGCTGCCGTTTCTGCACAGGCAAAAAATGCTCCAAGAAGTATCATTAGTACAACTGCATTAATCCGTAAATACCATGACCAAAAAGAACTAAGTGGTATGCAAAAAGGAGAACTTTTAGAATTGTACATTGAACGTATTAAAGTTCTAGTAAAAACACTTCCTTATATTGCTTTGGTTACTAAACCTGGTGTAACAATGGCAGATTTAGGTATTCCAGATACAAGTGAGAATAAAAAAATCTTAGATGGACAGGCAGAAGGCACCACTGTTTTCTTAGATACTACAGTAGATTTCCAAAGAAAAATGATGCCTTATTCTGATAAAGGAAATCTTATCGCGGCCATCTTATTTTATGAAACTACATTGAAATCGTTGCACGAGTTTAACGAGTTATAATATTTCAATACTTAAAATAGAAGCTCCAAGGTCTTATGATCTTGGAGCTTTTTTTTTGCACGAAACTTTGCTAAAATGCTATTAAAAGCATTTTTTGAGTTTCAAGATTAGTACAATTCTTATAAAACTGTAAAAACGCGCATTTTTTATAACTGTTTTATTTTTAGATGCTTAAGGCCTTTTGTTTACAGGGATTAACATTTTTTTTGCAAAAAGTTTAATTAAAATTTGGGAACTAAAATTTTTAACATACTTTTGTTCTATCAAATTAGTAGAGTTTAAAATTTAATTAGAAATACAGAGATTTAAGCCTTATCATTTCATTTTCAGAAATATAAAAGCATAACACATTTGCACCTTATGCATCACTACGGTTAAAATTCCTCTTTTAAATTCATTTGTAAATTTTTAATAACACTATCCTGAAACAGGGGTAAAATTGTATAGGCCAAATAAAATAATAATCTAAAAAAAAGTAAAAATGAAAAAACGAATGTGCTGCAGATAAAAAAGAAAACCATTTCTGTTGCAGCAGAAATGGTCAGAGTTTAAAGAAATTGTCATCTCTAAAAGGAAAGCATGAATAGTCTAAAACTGTTCGAGGCTCGCCTTATTTATTAAACTAAAACAAAGTAATGAAAATAAAATTAAAAAGATATGCTTGGCTATGTATTTTGTTGATTTCCATAGGAGTTAAAGCTCAAGATACTAAGCCGTTAATTCAGTCTAAACTGGAAGGAACCGTAGTTGATGCCATTACAAAAGAGCCAATTATCGGAGCTTCGGTAACCATTAAAGGTACTACACACGGTGTTGTTACGGATACAGATGGAAAATTTTTCTTTCAAACCGGACAAAAATTCCCTTACACACTTTTAATTAGTTATTTAGGATATAAAAAAGAAGAAGTTGTAGTAAACAAAAACGCTATCACTATCAGTCTTACTGAAGAACAGAATGCATTGTCTGAAGTTGTGGTTACGGCACTTGGAATTTCAAAAGAAAAGAAATCTCTAGGATATACGACTCAGGCACTAAAAGGAAAAGAATTGGCTACTACGAAAGAAACGAACTTTTTGAATGGTCTTTCGGGTAAATTAGCGGGTGTTCGTATTACAAATTCACAAGGAGATATGGGATCTTCACGTATTATTATCCGTGGGGAAACTTCTATTGCAGGAAACAACCAGCCGCTTTTTGTAGTAGATGGAGTTCCTGTAGATAACTCACAATTGAACTTTGGAGGAGCAACTCGTGATTTCAGAAATGCAATTGCCGATTTAAATCCGCAGGATATTGAAACTTTGACTGTTTTAAAAGGGCCAAATGCTGCCGCACTTTACGGATCGCGTGCTGCGCATGGTGTGGTACTTATTACTACAAAATCTGGAAAGGGACAAAAATCAGGATATGGAGTTACTTTTAATACAGGTATAACTGTTTCTCAAGTAGCTACTTTGCCTTCTTTCCAAAATACTTTTGGTCAAGGTTCTAACGGAAGATTTAGCTACGTAGACGGAAAAGGAGGAGGAGTTAATGATGGAGTTGATGAAAGCTGGGGACCAAGAATGGACGGTCGTTTAATACCTCAGTTTTATTCTAAAGGTGAAGCCGTTCCTTTTGTAGCTCATCCAAACAATGTAAAAGATTTCTTTAATACTGGACTTACTTACGACAATAGTGTTTCTATTGCAAAAGCTAATGATAAAGGAGATTTTCGTTTAGGTGTAAACAATCAGAAACAGCTTGGAACTGTGCCTAATAGTGAAATAAACAAAACAAACTTTACAATTAATACTAATTATCAGATTTCTGAAAATGTAAAAGTTGGTGTTAATGCAAATTATATTGTTACAAATGCTCCACAATTGCCAGGAGGTCCATCAGGAGGGCGTGCTGCGGGTGTAATGCTTCAGTTTCTTTGGTTCGGACGTCAGGTCGACATTAATGAATTGGATAAAGACTGGAATACGAACTGGAACAATAGCTACTACAGTAACCCATATTGGAACGCCTATTACAATACAACAAGCCAACAGCGTAACCGTATAATTGGAGATGTGCATTTAGACGCGAAATTGGCTGAAGGACTTAACTTCAGATTCCGTACAGGTGTTGATTATTATAATGACCGCAGAAAATATACTATTAAGTATGGTACAAACGGAACTCCTTTCGGATCGTATGCTGAAGACGCATACACAGTAAATGAACAAAATACTGAGGGTATATTTCAATATACAAAACAGCTAAATGATGATTTCAGTTTAGATGCGCTTGCAGGTTTCAATATTCGTAACCATAGCGATGCCAACAATTATCAGAAAGCGCCACGTTTAGCGGTTCCAGATTTATATACTTTAACTAACTCTAGAGATCCGTTAACTTCATCAAATTCATTGTCAAGATTAAGAGTGTATAGTGCTTACGCATCTGCTCAAGTAGGATTTAGAAACTATGCTTTCTTAAACGTAACAGCGCGTAATGACTGGTCTTCTACATTGCCAAGCAGCAACCGTTCTTATTTCTATCCTTCTTTTAACGGAAGTGTAGTTTTAACAGATGCATTAAACATTAAGAGCAGTACACTTGATTTCTTAAAAGTTAGAGGTGGATGGTCTGAAGTAGGTAACGATGCAGATCCGTACCAATTGTCTACGGTTTACAATTTCCAAACAGCATTTGACGGAAACCCAATTCAGACTTCTTCTCAAAAGAAATTAAATGAAAACCTAAAACCAGAAACAACTCGTTCTACAGAGGTAGGTCTTGAAGCTTCTTTCTGGAAAAACAGACTTCATTTTGATGTAGCGTACTATAATACAAATAGTTTCGACCAAATTTTAGAAATTAAAACTACGGCATCAAGCGGTTATACTTCGCAGTTAATCAATGCGGGTAAAATCAACAACCAAGGTATTGAGGTGCAATTGGACGGGAATCCAGTTCAAACTGAAAACTTCAAATGGAATGTGGCTGTAAATTATTCAAAAAATAAGAGTAAAGTAGAAATTCTAGATTACGCTGGAGATATTAAAAACTATACAATTGGTTCTTCTGGAGGTGTCGATGTATTGGCGTCTGTTGGGCAAGCTTACGGAGCACTTTACGGAACAGCTTATCAGCGTGATGCAAGCGGCAATATTGTAGTAGGAGCAAACGGTCTTCCAAAAGCAGATCCGACAAAAAAGGTTCTAGGACATTATACGCCAGATTATTTAGCAGGTCTTACGAATACTTTGACTTACAAAAATCTTGAGCTTTCTTTCCTTGTTGATGCTAGCGTTGGCGGTGAACTTTTCTCTGGAACTAACAGAACAGGAAACTATACAGGAGTTTTAGCACAGACTCTTCCAGGACGTGGCGCTGAAAACGGCGGATTAAGCTACTATTACCCAGGAAATAATACAGCGAACCCGAAGACTCTTGTAAGCGGAGGAGCTGCTCCAAGCGGTGTAACGGTTTATGATGACGGAATGATTTTCGGCGGTGTATTTGCAGACGGAACGCCAAATAATAAAGTGATTAGTGCACAAGAATATTATAAAGCATCATACAATATTAGCGAGGCTTATATCTACAGCTCAACTTTTGTAAAAATGAGAGAGATAAAACTAACTTATAATGTTGATAAAAAATTGGTTAAAAAGTTAGGATTAGAAGGAGCAAGCATTACTGCAGCTGGACGTAACTTATTCTTTATCTATAAAGATGCGCCAAATATTGACCCTGAAACAGCTTTCAATACAGGAAATGCACAAGGATTGGAAAGTTTAGCGTTGCCAACAACTAGAAACTTCAGTCTTAACCTTAATGTTAAATTTTAAAAACTCGGAATCATGCTAAAAAAACTATCATATACAATACTGTTTGCATTGACACTGAGCTCTTGCAGTGATACTCTTGACGATATAAATAAAAACCCAAATGCAACTGAAACGCCACTTGCGCCGTACCTTTTGACTGGTACTTTAAAACAAGGTGCAGATTTGTATTGGGGAGATGCAAATAACTTTAACTCAACATTACTTTTTGTACAGCATTGGGCTAAAATTCAATATACTGAGCCAGACCGTTACGATGTTTCGAACACTTCTTTCACTTCATTGTGGGATAAAGGATATTCAACTCTAATTACAGATTTGAACACAATTATAAAGTTTCCAGATGCACAGGCGAATTCTAACTATAAGGGAATTGCCTTATCGCTACGTTCATGGACATTTTTATTGCTGACAGATGCTTACGGAAGCATTCCATACAAAGAAGCAGGTCAAAAAGTAACGCCAGCGTATAATACTCAAAAAGAAGTTTATACAGGATTGCTTGAAGATTTGAGACAAGCACAATCTTTATTAAACTCAGCAAACGGTTCTGTAACAGGAGATTTGGTTTATAAAGGCGATATAGCAAAATGGAAAAAATTTGTGAATTCGCTTCGTTTGAGAATTGCTTTAAGAATTTCATACAGAGAACCTGTTCTGGCGAAACAAGCTGCAATTGAGGCAACAAGCGATGCTGCAGGACTAATCGGCAGCGAAAGTGAAACATTTAAGTTCACTTACACTAGTTCGCCACAGCAGAATCCGGCTTCGGCTTGGTTTGAAACGAGAGACGATTTCCGTATTTCAAAAACTATGGTTGATCAATTGTATGCATTATCTGATCCGCGTTTGCCAGTATTTGCACAATTGCCATCAGATGCAAGCGTAGGAAAATATGTTGGTGGTGCTAACGGATTATCAAATAGTGATGCCAATAGCCAAGGTTTTGCAAAAACATCAAAACCAGGAACTTATTTCCTTACATCGGCTTCGCCTGCTGTAATTGCTTCTTACTCTGAAACTTTGTTTAACTTGGCAGAAGCTGCGGCAAGAGGATATATTTCTGGAGATGCAGAGCAATATTATAAAAATGCTATTACAGCGTCTTTCAATCAATTTGGAATTACAAATGCTACAACTATTTCAACGTATTTGAATCAGGCAAGCGTGAAATATGATGCTTCAAACTATGCTAAATCAATCGGTACACAAAAATGGATTGCTTTCTTCGGACAAGGTCTTGATGCATTTACAGAATGGAGAAGATTGGATTATCCTGTCTTAACTGCTGGTCCAGCAACTGTTTTAGACGGAAAAATTCCTTCACGTCTTTTCTATCCGGGTACAGAACAATCTCTTAATGGAGCAAGTTATCAAGCTGCTGTTGCAGATCAAGGAAAAGATTTATTGACAACCAAATTATGGTTTGATGTGAAATAAATCTGAATTTTAATAAATTTCATCAAAAAAGCCCCGTATCAAACTTTGATGCGGGGTTTTTGCATTGTTTTCAATTATGATAAAGTTGTTCGTTATTTTACAATTTTTGGGCTAGCAGAATAATTTTCTTTGTAAAAAAATATATAAACCATGAAAACAAAAATCATTTTAAGCACATTCATGATGCTTACTTTTTGGTGTAATGCCCAAAACACAGATCCTGCTTTAAAAGAGGTAAAAAAAATTATTGAAGCCAGTAACAAAACGTTCTCCGACTTTACCAACAAGAACGATGGTTCTATTGTTGCAAGATATACGGATAATGCTTGCCTATTTCCGCCAAATGGAGAGCCAAAATGCGGAGCAAAACAAATTGATTCTTTTTTTAGAGGCGGACCTCAAGTGCATGTTTTATTCACAATCCAGCATCTGTATGGAGACGCAAAAACAGCCGTTACTGAAGAAAGTTTTTATGAAATGACTGATATGAATGGCAAAAAACTAGATGACGGAAAAGTAATCGTGATCTGGAAGAAAACCAAAGATGGCTGGAAAATGCATCGTGATATGTTTAGCAGCAATCATCCTGCAAAACAAGGCTAAAAACCAATGTTAACTGCATGCTGTAAATTGGTATCGTTTTTAAGTAGCGAATTTCTGGATGCAGATGGCGTAATGCCAGTAAACTTCTTAAATTCTTTAATAAAATGAGCTTGGTCATAATAGCCATTATCGTAAGCTATAGTAGTCAACGATTCTGTCGTGTTGAGTACTAAATCCAGACTTTTATTAAATCGGACTACAGAGGTAAAAGCCGCAGGGCTTATGCCAATATTAGACAGATACAGTTTTTGGATATACCTTTCTGATAAACCTGAATTTCGGGCAAGGAAAGGTAAGTCCAATTGCTGATGATGTCGAAAAAGCTCCTGACTCAGATTCTGAACTATTGAAACCTTTTTTAGACGAGTTTCATTTTTCTTTAATTTTTGCAGAAAATACGTTTCTAAAGCGCTGATTTTAGACAATAAATCGTCCTTTTCCATAATCTGGTCATACAAATCCCTGTTTTCTCCCAAAGCAACATCATACATATCGGTGGCATAATTGGTAAATTCTGATAGAGGATCTGAAAAAAACAGTGCGCTGGCATGCGGATAAATTCTTGCTATTAGTACGGATGTTCCTTTTGCTACAGAAAGACGTGTTGGAAGCGTAAGATGTCCCAATAATTCTATTGCAGGAGTATCTTTTTGTTTTCCGTTAATAATAGTAGCTGCAAATCCTCCAGAAATATTTATAATCAAATCGACATATCCGCTTGGATAAAAAACTTCGTTGTCGAGATCTTTTTCGATTGTAACAATAGTATAATTTTTTATAAACGGCGCTAAACTGGCGGACGGTAAAATCTGCATATCGCTTTTTGTTGTAATTTAGAAGTAAATTAACTGATTTATAGCAAGTTCTAAATTAATAATAAATACAATATAAACGAATTAGAATTTAGCAGATGTTGTTGACTGAAATAACAGTAATCAATATTCCTACGGAATAAATTTTTTTTTGATTTTAAAAAAGCCCTGTACCATATTTTGCTACAGGGCTTTTATTTCAATTACAATTTTTTTATAGGTTTTCGTACCAATTTAAAATATAATCGGCTACACTTTCCCAGCCAGGTTCTCCACAGATAAAATGGCTTTTGCCATCAAATATTTTAAGGTCCACTCGTCCTGCATTTTCTTTATATCTACTGGCAATTGTTTCCGTTAAGTTAGGTGGAAAAATATGATCACTTCCGCCGCCAACAAAGAGAATAGGTTCATGCGGTTTTTTAAAATTGATATTGGAGAAAGAATTCAAAACCAATTCTCGGCTTACTTTATAACTTTCTGGCACAGCAAATTTCTCAAAAGCAATACTTTTTTGTGCTTCAGGTATGGTGTTAAAAAAGGCATAATCGTACCATTTTCGGCTTCCCATAAAATATTTAGAAGAAGAAAAAAAGCCAAAAGCAGGAATTACAGTCTTTAAAGTTTGAAATGGCGGAAACACATTTTTTGGTGGTGCTCCGTCAATACTTACTCCCGCAGCGGCTTTGCCCAATTCTACCAATTTTAAAGTTGCCATACCAGCCATTGAATGTCCAATAACCAAAGGCTTTTCAGGTAAAGTATCTATTAATCTGCTGATGTTGTTGACGATGTCAATAAACCCAGTTTTAGTCAGATCTGGATGAACTTTTGTTCTTAAATCAGCAGGATTTCCATCGTGTCCAGGGTTTGCAGGAGTGTAAACCGTATATCCTTTTTGTTCATAGTGCTTTTTCCAATCGGCCCAAGTTTTGTCATTGACAAAATTTCCGTGTATAAGTACAATTGTTTTTGATTTTGACATGATTTTATTTGATTAATGTTAGAATTTCTTTGAAGATATCTCGTCTGGAGTCTTTTACCAATTCATAGAGACACATTTCAATATTGGTTACAGAAGCTCCTTTTTGCTGCAGTTTTTGTAAAGCAATTTCAATGCTCTCAGCTGAGCGTGAAGAAATGCAATCAGCTACAATTTCGACTTCAAAACTATTAGATAATAATCCCGTCGCTGTTTGGTAAACGCAGATATGAGATTCTATACCACAGATTAGCCATTGTTTTCTTCCCGAATCGATAACCGTCTGTTTAAAAACTTCATTATCCAGAGCGTTGAATGAATATTTCTCAATGGGTTTCTGATGAATTAATAGCTTTTCCAATTCGGGAATTGTAGAGCCAAGTCCTTTCGGATTTTGTTCTGCCCATATTATCGGAATTGAAAGTATTTGACAGCCTCGAATTAGTTTTGCCAGATTTACAGCAAGTTTTTCGCTGTTATGTACAATTCGGGCAAGTTTTCCTTGCACATCAATTATAATCAATCCAGTTTTTTCTTGTTCAAGCATCGCCTCTAAAATTCAGGACGAAAATGACTGATAATAACATTATATTTTTCATAATAAATGGTTTTAAAGGTTAACCCTCGTAGAGAACCAATTTATATGCCATGTCAAGTTATTCCTTTAATAGTAAGGGTTTTGTAGCAACTTGTTGATTTATAAAGTGCTATATATCGCTAAACAGATTTAGATTCGTGAGATTTCGCTATAAATAATTCAGCTTACCTTCTTTTTTCATTGATTGGAAATTCTTTTGAAAATTCAATTTTAAGAATCGTTCCATTATTGTTTTCCATAGAAAAAGTGGCATCCAAATCGTCGCTTAAACCTTTTATCAAGCTTAATCCAAATGAATTGATTTTCTTATTGCTGATATTAGCATCAAAACCAACACCGTTATCTGCAATGGTAAGCAGATATTTGTTTTCAGATGTAGCCTGTAAAGTGACGTAAATCATTCCAGTTCTGTTGTCTGGAAAAGCATATTTTATAGAGTTTGTAATCGATTCGTTAAGAATAAGTCCAACTGGTACGGCCTGTGCTACATCCAATTCCAAGGGATCAATTTTTAATTCAAAACGGATTCTTTGTCCAAGCGAAAAAGATTCTCTTAAATATTCGACCAATTCTTTGATATAATTCGGCATATTGATAGTCGAAATATTCTCGGAACTATATAATTTCTGATGAATGAGCGACATAGAATGAATACGGTGCTGGCTGTTTTTAATTGCCGACAGCGCCATATCATTTTCCAGATAAGCAGATTGAGAATTGAGCAGACTTATTACAGTTTGAAGATTGTTTTTTACACGATGGTGGATTTCTTTTAAAAGCCATTCTTTCTCATCCAGTAAATGTCTTAGATTAATATTCTTCTGATTGATTTCTTTTTCTTTCAATTCAAGTTCGGCATTGTTTTTCTGTTTCAGACGATATCTGTTGTACAATAAGGTAATAATAAGAACCAATAAAACCAAACTCGATATAGAAACTGTATTTAATAATTTTGATTTTTTTAAGGCTGTTTCCTGTAAACTAGTTTCTTGATTTAATGATTTGATTTTCTGTTCTTTATTTTCTGTTTCGTATTGGAATCTAAGTTCTTCAATCTGCTTGTTTTTAGCATAATCTAAAACGGAATCGCTCATTTTTTTATACAATTTATGATGCTCTAATGCCGATTTAAAATTGCCATTTAACGAATCTAATTTGTATAATGACATTTGCAACGCTTCAGAATTATAGTTCTGGCTATATTTTTTTGATACAGCATCAATCTTATCGATATACAATTTTGTTTTATGAAGGTTTTTTCGATTCGCATAAAATAAAGCAATAGACGAATACGTGTTGCAGACATCTCTGTAAGTTTGTGGAGAGTCTAAACCATCAGCAGCTTCTCCAGCTTTTATAAAATACTTTTCGGCTGTGCCATAATTTTTGATTCGCCAGTAACAGTTGGCGTAACCATAATTCATAAGCATATTGTCAAACTTATTTGGAGGAGGATAGTGGCTCGTAATAGAATTCATGTATTCTATGGCTTCTTTGTTTTTTCCTTTCATGGATAAAGATGCAGTTGCTGTCATAAAACTTTTGTACCAACTGCCGCTACTAAAAATGTTTTGTCCGTATCTAATACTTTTTTCAGACATTTTTATGGCTTCATCTGTGTGTCCCATTTGCAAATACACCAATCCTAAGCGCATATAGAAAATATCAGCAAAAGTGTAATCTTTTGTAGACTCCATGCTTTTTACACTCTTTAAAGCATAATAAAGAGCGCTTTTAATATTGAATTGTACGCCTTCTATATAAGCAATTGTAGTTTCAATGTATTGCTGTTGCCTGAAGCCAATTTTTCGCATATCGGCAGCATTTTGATATAAGATTTTCTTGGCATCGTTTATTTTTCCGTGCCAGAAATAGATGGTACATATTCTTGCTTTTGTGATTATTCTTTTTTCTTCAAAGCCTAGGTTTTTGTATAAAGCTTCTGCTTCTTTCAGGATTTTTTCTTTTTCGGGATCTAAATCATATTGGTTTGTTGCCTGATAGAATAAAGCGTCTGCTAGAGCAGCTTTGTCGTTTTGTTTTCGGCATTCGTTTACTACTTGCGAAAAGCATTTTTTGCTTTCAGGATAATTGTTGATCTGGAAATAAAACTTTCCCAGAAGCATCAAACTCTCATGCTGCCATTTTTGAATTTTTAGCTGATTGCTGATTTTGACTGCTTCTGTTATAAAATGATGCGCATTTTTGATATCATCTGGTTTGGTAAAGGGTTTAAACAGATAAAAAATTCCCAATTGCAACGCTAGTTTTACTTTGTTTACACCTTTTGATTTTTGAAAAAGTTTTTTAGCAGCATCGATATTGCCTTTTTCAATTAAATCTTTTCCAATCAAATAAGAACCATCATAAAAACCTTCGTCATAGGCTAAAGAAACAGGCAATTTATAGGCTTTACAGGTTAAAACTACTGCACTGTCTAGATCTATTGATCCTTGATTTGAATTATACAGATAAGAAGAACAGGTTTGTATAAGCAAACGTTTCTTTTTTAAATCATAGCCCGCTGTAGCAGGGTGATTTTGCGCTTCAGAATTAATTGCAATCAAGAATAGAAGACAAAAAGTATACAGCAGCTTCATGAATTTGAAAGGGATTAGATTTAGTAAGTTTTTGATTAACAAATATAAAGAGAAACAATTGAGTTTGGCTTGCAAAATAACGGGAAAATTATGGTAAAATGTGATTTTTATTTAACTAAATTTGAAAACGCTTAATTTTAATTGTGATAATTAACTATTTTTGTATCAATGAATTAAGTGTTATGTAGGACAAAATTTACCCACTTATGAAAAAGTCTGCCGACAACGGAAATGAAGCTGCGGTTTCAGCATTAAAAAAGCGAATTTTAATTGTTGAAGATCAGTTTATTGAAGCGCACGATTTACAGCTTATTCTTGAAAAAGCTAATTATGAAGTTACAGGAATTGCAAGATCGGTAGAGCAGGCTTTGGAACAGATTGAGATTGAAAAACCAGATCTTGTTTTTTTGGACATTATGCTCAAAGGCAAGCGTGACGGCATAGAGTTAGCACATATTCTTAAAGAAAAGCATATTGGTTTTATTTTTATTTCGGCCAATTCCAGTAAGAGTATTTTAGACGAAGCAAAAACTACACAACCATACGGATTTATTGTAAAACCATTTAGAGATCAAGATGTTCTCACGACTCTCGAAATAGCTTTTTATCGTCAGCAATATAGTTTAGAAAGCCAGTTGAGACAACAATTTCAGCTTCAAAAAGCAATTTCAGAGATCATAAATTCAAATGTAAAGAAAGAAGAGGCTTTGTTGGCTTTTGCAAAAGCAGTTCAGACTTTTATTCCTTTCGATTATTTAGAGACTGGTTTTGTGGCCAGTACACATTACGATAATCTCGGAATTGTCCGCAGAAATATCGATCAGTATCAGATTATTAACCTGCAGAAACTTGTTCAAATAACAGAATTGTCTGAGAGAGAAATAAATGAAACGTACAAGAAATCAAAAATAGATCGAGAACCGATCATTTATAGCGAAGAAGCACTGATAAACAACCTTCAGGAAGCGCCAATAAAAGCTTTGATCTCGCACAATTTCGGAATAAAATCATATTTAGTTTTTCCGCTTTCGATTGCTGCAATCCAGAGCTATCATTTTACTTTTTACAGCCGTAACCTGAATGTGTATTCCCAGGAACATCTGCGAATTTTGACTTCACTAGAACCTATATTCGGGCAGTTTATAGCAAAAATCTATTCGAAAGAAGAATTTAGTGTGGCTCCCAAAAAAGCTGAAGCCAAAAACGCTAAACCAGTAAGCACCCAAGAAGGTTTTGAAGGGATTATTGGCAATAGCTCGCAAATGAATTCTGTTTTTAATTATATTCGAAAAGTAGCCCCTTCCGACACTTCGGTACTGGTTCTTGGCGAAAGCGGAACAGGAAAGGAAAAAATTGCGCAAAGCATTCATGCTTTATCTCCCAGAAAAGATAAGCCTCTGGTTATTATCAACTGTGGAGCAATTCCTGAAAATCTTGCCGAATCACTGCTTTTTGGTCACGAAAAAGGTGCTTTTACAGGGGCTTTAGATAAACGTATCGGTAAATTTGAATTGGCTGACGGTGGAACTATTTTTCTAGACGAAGTAGGAGAGATGTCTCTAGAACTTCAGGTCAAATTGCTGCGTGTTTTGCAGGAAAGAGAAATTGAGCGCGTTGGCGGTACTTCTCCTATGAAAATTGATGTTAGGATTATTGCAGCAACCAACAAAAATCTCGAAGAAGAAGTGGCAGCGGGAAGATTTAGAATGGATTTGTATTATCGTCTGCATGTTTTCCCAATTATGGTTCCTCCATTAAAAAAGAGAAAAGAAGATATTCCAGATTTAGCCAATCATTTTATAGCCATTTACAGTGATAAAATGGGCAGAAAAGCACCAGCGCTGTCTGATTTTGCTTTGCAGCAGATTATGAATTACAATTGGCCGGGAAATATTCGTGAACTTGAACATGTCATCCAACGCGCAATTTTATTGACAGAAGGAAACACAATTAAGGAAATAGAACTTTCGATGTCTGCCAAAATGCATCCTGAACAACCAGCTGAATCATTTTCGATCAAAACAATATTAGAAAACGAAAGAGATTACATTCTTTACATCCTTAAAAAATGCAACGGAAAAATTTCTGGATCTGGCGGTGCGGCCGAAATTCTGGATATTCATCCGTCAACATTGAATTCTAAAATTAAAAAGCTGGAGATTAAGAAAGGGATTATTTAATTCATATCTTAAAAAAAAATAAACATATTGAAACATAGATTTTATGTTCTATGTGTAAAACATGGCAAAGAGAAAAATATTTCTTTCATATAGTTTGTCCTATTCTTTCAATTAGTGAAACGCCTTTTTAAGTTTGACTAAACTATATTTCTATGTGTTTAAAATGATTAGTAATGTTTAAGTAACTTTCATCAGCCAATTTGCTATAAACTCAGCAATATTCTCCCAATTTTCCTGATTTATGCTCAGATGATTTGAATTTCGAAATTCTTTATAACAAGTTATAGAGTGCAGATTTTTGTATTTTATAAAGTTAGCATAATTCAGAGAAGCAGGCGTAAAGACATCTTCTGAACCGGATATAAATAGAAGAGGTTCGTGTTTCTTTTTAAAATCGATTTTTCCTGTTTTCGTAAAAATATCACGCATTATTAATTTTGATTCCGGAATTAAAAATGTTTCGTAGGTTTCTTTTTGTTCTTCAAAAGTCATTTGGCTGCTAAAATAGTGTTGCCATTTTTTAAAAGGCAATAAGTAAGTTTTGGCTGCCGAACTGAAAATGCCTGATAGGCCCCAAATGGTTTTATAGAAAGAAAAATTAAAATGAAATGCATTGTAAGGAGGAATTGAGTTGATACAGATTCCAGCAGAACCCAATTCCTTCTGAATCAGTAATTGAGCTAAAAGGCCTCCGTAAGAATGGCCTATTAGAATAGGCTTTTCAGGAAGTTTGTCCATAATTTCGATATAGTAATCCAATACAATATTCAAACTGTTTAAAGCAATTTTTGAATTAGGATGCGTTTGTCTTAAGGCAGCAGGCAGTTCATTTTTGTGTGGCCAAGGCGGTGCTACAGTTTTATACCCTTTACTTTCAAAAAAAACGATCCATTCTTTCCAACAAATATGGCTTACAAATGCTCCAGTAATAAACATAATGGTTTTTTTATTAGATAAATACATCATATCGAAGCTATTAGGTTAGTTTTCAGAAAGTAATACAGTTTGAAAACAAAAGAAATGCCTTTTTTATAAAGTATTGATTATAAAAGCATTGTTAGAACAGCTAGTGGCAGAATTATTATATATCGTTAAAAACAAGTTTTGATTCTTGAAATATCATAAGTTCAAGCAAAAAAAAATCTAGTAAATCCTTTATTTTAAAGGCTCTGCGTTTTGGTTTAATCTTTGTCTCCCTCAAAAAACAATATGGGTTTCAATCTTTAAATTATAATTATGGAAAAAATTTATGACACAGAAACAAGTTTCGCAGAATTAGGCGATCGTACCATTGCTTATCGCTCGTATGGAAAAGGAAAGGCAATAATTTTTGTAAACCGTTTTAGAGGAACGTTAGATACGTGGGATCCGCTGTTTGTGGCAAAAATGGCAGAAAAATTCAACGTTATCGTATTTGATTATTCTGGAATTGGTTCTTCTACAGGAAGTCTGGCTCCTGATATTACTGTTGTAGCCAAAGATGTCAAAGATCTAGCTGATTTCTTAAAACTAGATTCAGTTATTGTTTTAGGATGGTCTTATGGCGGTTTGGTAGCACAGACAGCAACTTTACTATATCCTAATCTGGTGACACACGCTGTTTTAGTCGGAACAAATCCGCCGGGGAAAAATGAGATTCCTATAGAACAGGCATTTTTTGATGCGGCGCTAAAACCAGTAAACGATTTTGAGGATGAAATTGTTTTGTTTTTCGAACCAAAATCAGAATCTAGCCGATTAGCAGCAAAAGCTTCTCATGATCGAATTCATAAAAAAATTGATGGCGGAAAGATCCCTTCTACAATGGATGTTTTTCAATTGTATTTTGGCGGAGGAGATACTTTTAGAGAAGACGCACTTAATTTCAGAGAACAGCTTAAAAAGATAAAAACACCAATTTTAATTATATCTGGAGATCACGACATCAGTTTTGCGGTAGAGAACTGGTATCCGTATATCAACCAAATGACAAATGCCCAAATGATTGTGTATGCCGCGACTGGACACGGACCACAGCATCAATATCCTGAGCTTACAGCGCAGTATATCATTAATTTTGTAGAATACACTTAATTTCAATCAGTAGAACATAATTACGAAAAGGAATAGTCAGCATCTATTCCTTTTTTTATATAAAAGTTTTAAAGTTTTTTTTTGATGATAGACATGATGATATTTCGCTAAAAGCTGTCTTTTAGCGAAATATAGCAAAAGAAAATCCACAATTTAGATTTCTATAGTACTGTTTATTTTAGGAAGAAACAATTGAAGAGAATCATCCTTAAACGCATCCAAAGCTTTTTGATGGTCCATAACAATAAAACCGAAAGTATCATAATGAACGCCTAATATTTTTTTCACTCCGACAAGTTTAGAAGCTTCGATGGCTTCTTCAATTCCCATTGTGAGTCCGTCACCTATGGGAAAAACAGCAAAGTCAAGTTTAGTAAATTTAGGAATGAGCTGCATATCTAAAGTCAAAGCGGTATCGCCACTGTAATAAAAATTGCCATCAGAGGTTGTAAGCACAAAACCACATGCGATGCCTCCATAAGAGCCGTCCATAAAACTGCTAGGATGTTGTGCTACCACACATTTTACGGTTCCAAAATCAAAATCAAATTTACCGCCTGGATTAATAGGATGTGCATTTTCGATTCCGTTTTTCAATAACCAGTTATAGATTTCAAAATTTCCGAGCACTTTTGCTCCAGTATTTTTTGCAATTCTTTCAACGTCTAGAATATGGTCATAATGCGCATGAGAAATAAAAATATAATCTGCTTTTATGGCATCAACATCAACCTCTTTGGCTAATTCGTTTGGCGTAATAAAAGGATCAAAAAGAATATGTTTTTCGTTGGCATAAACAGAAAAACAAGAATGTCCGTAGTACGTAATTTTCATGGTAAATCGTTTTAAATCAGTTAATAATGAAGATTGTTTTTCCAAGAAACATGCCAGTAACTTATTGTAAGAAATTGATTTTATCTTAAAAAAAGGCGTCGAAATGTCTTTTCCAAGCAATTCCATTTTATGCAAATATTAAATCTCATGATGCATATTTTGGTTTCACTATGCAAAAATCTATTTGCAAAAAGATTTGTTTGTTTTTAAATGTTTATATGCTGAAAAAAGCAATATAAAGATGTTGCATTTTATAAGTTGCAACAAAGTTCTGTGTTGTTAAAGTAGTATTCTGCTTACATTTTTTTTTAAATTTGATAAATCATAAATTCTACATGATTCAACAACTAGTTTGTATTTTATTCTTCAAGCTTTTTTTCATCTACAAGCCATTATCTTTTTAACTCGAAGAATTAACATTAAATAAAATTATTAACAGTTTAACCTAAAGAATTTATTATGTTAAAAGTAGTTACCCACACAAGCAGACAATCAGTTATCTATCTTGGAACCTTATTTTGCAGTATCTGTGCTTTTGCACAGGAACCTCAAAAAGTCGAAGGAAAACCTGGTTACAATCAACCTAATCAGTATATAGTCAAACAGCCTACAAAGCTTGCCGACAATATGGAACCAGTAATGTTTATTAAAGAACAGAATGATGCTGCCAGAAAGAAATTGGCAGATTTAGAAAAGAAAAAAGGAAAGAAACCGAACATCGTAATATTTTTATTGGATGATGTAGGTTATATGGATATGGGGTTTAATGGAGGTGGCTCAGCAGTAGGAAATGCAACTCCAGACATAGACCGTTATGCTCAATCAGGAATGATTTTGACATCGGCTTATTCACAGCCTAGCTGTTCGCCAACGAGAGCCACGATTATGACTGGGCAAAACCAGATTCATCATGGAATACAGTCCCCGCCAATGTACGGGCAGCCTGGCGGATTGGAAGGACTTACTACAATTGCACAGCTACTTTCTGCACAAGGTTACACAACCCAAGCGATTGGAAAGTGGCATATTGGAGAAAATGAAGGTTCTCAACCCCAAAATGTTGGATTTGATGATTTTAGAGGTTTTTTATCTGTTTCAGATATGTATACAGAATGGCGAGACCCTATTTTTAATCCAGAAGTAGCTTTAAGTCCAGAGCGTTATGAGTATATCAATAAGCTTCCGTTTAGTAAATCTGATGTACATGCAGTAAAAGGTGGTAAAATTGAAAATCTTTATACAATAGACACTGACAATATCAAAGACTTAGATCAGAAATGGATGCAGTATGGCGTTGATTTTCTTAAAAAACAAAAAGGTAGTAAAAAGCCATTTTTTCTATACTATGGAACTAGAGGATGCCACTTTGACAACTATCCGAATGATTATTATTTAGGAAGATCGGCAGCCAGAACAACTTATAGTGACTGTATTATAGAGGTAAATGATATTTTTAATAATTTGATGAAAGCTATTGAAGAAAGTGGCGAGGCCGAGAATACAGTAGTCTTTTTTGGATCAGATAATGGTCCTGAAGCAGAAGTTGCGCCACATGGCCGTACTCCATTTAGAGGAGCTAAAGGCTCTACTTGGGAAGGTGGAGTTCGCGGACCCGCATTTGTATACTGGAAAGGAATGATTCAGCCTCGTGTATCAGATGGTCTATTTGATTTTGCCGACCTTTTTAATACCGCTTTGTCTCTTGCTGGAAAACCAGGAGCAGATCTTGCCAAACTTGTACCTGCAAAAACATATATTGATGGTATTGATCAGGCGTCATTTTGGGTAGCGGATAACAGTGTTTCTAATAGAAAAAGCGTTTTTTACTGCTGGGATGATCAGATTTCGGCTGTTCGCGTAGATGAGTTTAAATTTATGCCAATCGTACAGATTTTAAATTCTGTGGTTCAAGCGGGACATATTGGTGGATTCAGCGGGACTATGCAGCAGACCAATGGTTCCAACATGTTCAACCTGTATACCAATCCTCAGGAAGACGAGACAATCGGAATTAGACATATTCCATTAGGAGTGCCTCTTCAAGCTGAGTATTTACGCTATAAAGAAGTATTAAAAAAATACCCATCTAAAACTCAAATTAGTACAAAATAAAATAAATTTTGTTAGTTATTTTTTCTTAAGGTAAAAGCCTCTCTTTCCACAGGAGAGGTTTCTATCTGTTTTTTAATTCTAAGAGCTTCCTAGATAGCACACACTTTTTTTAGATGCTATAACTAGATTTATAATTTTTTAATTCGTTAAGTAAAGTCGTCTGATTTTCCAAAAATTAAGATGAACTTATTAAATAAAATCTTATCTTTAAATAGTTGATCCATCGGTCTGTTGTTTTTGCCGATGTATTTTTTCGTTTACTGTTTAGGTTAAGAAACCCCAATATTTACGTAAGCAGTACAATTTAAAGTTTTTATCTCATTTCTATTGTATTATGCTGTTTTAGTTAAATAGCAATAAGAAGTCGCTGGTTAGTAATTTCAATTCTAAGAATATTATATAGATGTACGTAAAACTAAATTTCTTAAAGCCTTTTATTTTGTGTTGTTTTCTATTCTATTGTCTGAATATGAAAGCACAAACTACTTCTCTTGAAGAATGTTTTTCTATAGCCAAACAAAATAATATTACTATAAAACAGGCCAGATCTGCATTATTAACAGGCGAGTACAATCTTCAGGCCGAGAAGAAAGGGTATTTCCCTAAGGTGGATCTTTTGTCGAGTTATTCTTATTTAAGCAATCCGCTAACTATAAATCTGCAAACGGTAAAAGATGGAATTGTCGAAGGTTCATCGCAGCAAAGTGTAAATACTGCCAACGAAATTTATCATGAAATTACAGGTGGCAATTTATCGCAGGCTGCTCAGGATCGTATTTACGATGCTTCAAAAAAAGTGATTAGCGGTATTTATCCAGATTACAATCCTAGTTTAAGCAAGCAATCCTATTTTATTGCGGGGGTAGGAGTTCGTCAACCTATTTTTTTGGGAAATAAAATAAATTCCAGCATTGATTTGGCTCAATCCGTTGTCAATTCAGCAGATATTGGTGTCGAGCTTGCTGGCAAAGAAGTTGATTTTTTAATTGCAATTCAATACATCAGAATATTATATCTCAATTCTTTAATTAAAAAACAGGAACAGATTGTAAATGCTTTAGATAAAAATAAAAATTACGCAGAAGAGCTAGTAAAAAATAAAATACTGCCTCCTTATCAGAAGAACTGGACGAATGTGGTCTTAATTCAAGCGCAAAGCCAATACAACAATATTAAGTTGGAAAAGCAAAATGCCCATTTGGAACTGAATAAGCTTATGGGAGTTGACCTTAATACCGAAATAGTGATTTCAGACACCTTGAGATACAATGCAGTGAATCTTGAGAAGCCTGTTAAGGATTACTGGCTTACAAATCCCGTTTACAGAATTGCAAACAACAAGATTACGTACGCAGAAACTGCTGAAAAAATCAGCAAATCAATGGCTTTGCCTAATATTTTTGCAATAGGAAATTACAACTTATATCAGAAAGATTTACCGGTTTCTATTCCAGATTGGTTTGTGGGGTTGGAATTGCAATGGACTTTGTATAACGGACAGACAAGCAAAAAAACTTTGGCCGCGAAACAGCTGATAGAAGAGGCCAAGTTAGGAGAGGAGAATTCGAGTTTAATGCTTCAAGTGCAGTCGAGAGTAGCTAAGAATAAAATGAGTTCTCTTCAAAACGATGTTGATGCCATGGATGCAGCCAGAAAAGAAGCCGCTACAACAAGCAGTTTAATTACCAAAAGAATGAACAATCAGCTGTCATCACCAAAAGACGTGAATGATGCTTTATTGGTAGAAACGGAAATTGAAAAAGGATATTATACCGCTGTATTAGGATACTATCTGGCATTAGCCGAATATTTTAATAGCTTAGGAAATCCAAGTCAAATAACGCAATTTATTAAATAGATGAAAGAGATATTTAAAAACTACTGGGCGCTGATCATTCCGATCTTTGTAGTAATAGCAGGATTGATTTTTTTCTTAAAAGATAATAACGAAGAAAATAATTTCATAGGAATGGTCGATGCATCAAGTGTTGATGTAGCGGCAGAATTCCCAGGCAGATTAGATTCGTTGCTTGTTCAGCAAGGCGACACTGTAAAAACAGGGCAATTATTGGCCGTGCTTCGATCTAACGAAATAAATGCGATTAAAGCGCAGGCGTTATCGGCTATAGATGCAGCAAAAGGGCAGCAGGAACTGCTTACGCAAGGAGCAAGGCCAGAACTTATTGAAGCCACTTCTAAATTGTATCAAATCAGTCAGGAGCAATATAAATTGTTTAGCACTACTTATGACCGCATGGAACGATTATACAAAGAAGATGTTATATCGGGACAGGAAAAAGATGTTTTCTATTTTAAGTTTCAAGCTGCGAAAAAAGAAATGGAAACCGCTCAGTTAAATCTGCAAATGCTAAAAAATGGTACAAGACCTGAATTGCTAAAAACTGCAAATGCAATTGTAAAACAAGCAGAACAAGCTTATGAATTGACTAAGGCACTTGGAGATAATACAAAAGTATATGCTCCAGCAGATGGCGTAATCTCGAGTCTGGTTACACATCAGGGAGAAATTGTATCCATTGGGTATCCGATTATGACGATAGAGAAGAAAAACTCAACTATAATTAAGTTTAATATCAGACAAGATAAATCAAATCTGCTAAAGGTAGGAAGCAAAGTATCGGTTAAAGTTCCAGGCTGCGAACCTGAAACGTTTAGCACTACCGTACATTCTATTGCGCCTACATTGGAATTTGCCAATTGGGTTCCGTCTAAAGACAAAGGAGAATTTGAACTGAGAACTTTTACCATAGAACTAAAGCCTGAAAACCTTTCACAGATAAAAGGACTTCGTTCTGGCATGACGGCTTCTTTAATTCTTCCTTAATGAATGCTATCAAGAACATAATCGTTAGGGAATGGAAGCGCATTCTAAGTTTGAAAGTGTTTTACTTGGTAATGCTTGTGGTTCCTGTAGCTTTGTTTTTCTTTTATGCTCTTATTTATCAGAAGCAGGAGGCTAAAAATTTGGCATTTGCGGTTTGGGATGAAGATCAAAGTCCTGTTAGCCGTGAATTGCTTTTTTTATTAGAACAAAAAGAAGCATTGCAAATTACTAGAAGAGTCAGCAGTGAAGCCGAAGTAAAAAAACTGATACAAGAAGGTAAAATCTTAGGAGCCATACATTTTCCCGCAAATCTTCAAAAGAATATTTACAGCAGACATCCAAGTACTGTAACCTTGTATACTAATGCTGCGGCGTTAGTTCCTGCCAAATTAGTTTATAAGGCTGTCGCCGAAGTTGTAATTACTGGAAGCACAGGCGTAATTTTGCAGAAATTGGTAAAAACCGGAATGAAATCTGATAGGGCAATGGCAATTGCGAATCCGATTAGTCTCAATACCTATCAGCTTTATAATCCGACTTATAATTATCAGGAATATTTGGTTCCAGGATTAATAACTGTCGGTATGCAGATGATTCTAATTATTGGTTCTATGCTGGCTTTAAATTTCGAATGGGTGACAGAAACAATGCACGAACTTTACGATTCATCTAGAGGTTCTGTCGTTGCTGTAATTGTTGGAAAAACAATTGCGCATCTCGCCATCAGCTGGATTAATTTTATCATCATTGTAGGTGTCATTTTTCCTTTTTTTGATATTGGTGTTGGTGCAGCAACAGGTAAGTTTTTTATCATTTATACACTGCTTTCTTTAGCCTGTATAGGCATTGGCATGTTTATATCGGCTTTGTTTAAAGACGTAATGCTTTCGGGAGATGTTGCCCTTTTCTATACTTCACCAGCTTTTGTTTTCAGCGGATTTACTTTTCCGAGATGGGCAATGCCTTGGTACGACCAATACTATGCGCTTATTATGCCTTATACCTCGTTTTTGGATGGATTTTTTAAAGTCTATTATATGAATCTCCCTTTAAAATATGCTTTAGGAGATTTTTCCAAACTTTTATTGTTCTGTGCGGTAATGTACCCGACAGCTATGTTGTTGTTCAAACGTCAATTTAATTCGATTAAAAATGAAAAAGAAACCGCAACAATCGCTGACTAATCTTTTTTTGAGAGAAGCTTCGCACGTAGTGAAAGATCATAGTTTGCTGCTAACGCTTCTTATCGCACCTTTGCTTTATGCTTTTTTTTACGGAAGCATTTATATCAATAAAGAAGAATTTGATGTGAAATTGGCTGTTGTCGATGATGATAATTCGAGATTATCCCGCTTGCTGCAGCAAAACATCGACGATTCTCCGATAGTAGAACTCATTCATTTTTCTAATCTAGAACAGGCAAAAGAGCAGATGTATCAAGGCAATTGCCAAGGTTATTTTTATATTCCAGAAGGGACAGAAGCCAATTTGCTGAGTTTAAAACAAAGTAATGTTGTATTGGCAATCAATGCTGCAAGGTTTCTTCCCTCGAGCGATCTCTTACTAAATGTCCAACAGATATGTCTCACGGTTGGGGCGGGAGTGAGGCTTCAGTATTATCAGAAAAAAGAAGGCATGAGCACTACTATTGCTATGGAAAATGTAATGCCTGTAAATTTAGATTATCGTCCGTTATTTAATGAAAGATCAAGTTATGGAGCTTTTTTGCTGCCTGGATTGCTTGCTCTTATTTTACAGCAAACATTATTGATTGGCTTATGCGAAAGTGTTGCAGGTGAGCGTCAGCGTTCTCGTTTGAGCGAATGGTTGGGTTCTGGTATTTCTAATGGCATCTGGGGAAAAGGATTGTTCTATCTGATTCTTTTTTCTTCCTATGGCTTTTTCTTTTTAAATGTAAATTACAAATTGCTTAATTTACCCATGAGAGGCAACGGATTAGAATTGAGTTTATTGTTGTTTTTGTTCATTGTCACTTTAATTCCGATGGCTCAGTTTATTGGTTCTTTGTTCAAATCGCAATTGCTTTGTTTGCAGATGATGGCTTTTTCGACTTATCCAATTTTCTTGATTACAGGTTACAGTTGGCCGTTTGAGTCGCTTCCTCTAGTATTGCAGTGGCTATCCAACCTTTTGCCGACAACGCCTTTTATTGTTTTGTATACGGCCATCGTACAATCGGGTGCGAGTTTATGGGACAATCCGTCTGTTTTATTGCATCTTATATTGCTTTTTGCTTTTTATAGCACAATTTGTTTTGTTCGCTTACGATATTTGGCGGGTAAAGAGTTATGAATTATGAGTTATGAATTATGAATTATGAATTATGAGTTATGAGTTATGAGTTATGAGTTATGAGTTATGAGTTATGAGTTATGAGTTATGAGTTATGAGTTATGAGTTATGAGTTTTGCCTAATCGTTACGCATGCATTCAAACATAGCCCGTGGGTTTCAACCACGGGGATACTAATGATATGGTATAATTTGAATTGGCTCCAGCTCAAGTTGGAGGCAACTCATAAAAAAAAGCTCAACTTCGAGAGTTTTGAATTATTAATAATTTTTAAATCTGCTCAATCTGCCATATCTGCGAGAGAACAAATAAAAAAAGCTGGAATAAATCGCATTTTACGATTTGCTTCAGCTTCTTAATTGAGGTAGTTGCTTAAATTATTACAATACTACCAAAGGAGAAATTATACCAAGCATAATTCTTCCGCTTGTGATATTCGATTGTCCCAAATCTGTTTTAGCATAATCGCTATAATTGTAGAATCGTTGCACATATGTGGCAAAAAACTTTAAGTTGAAGTTTTTGATCGGATAAAATTCTACTGTTGGAATAATGCCGTATGCAGTACGAATTCGGTTCGAGCTTACAGTCGGATCAGGAATCTCTTTCCACGAGGCTTTACTTGTCATCCCGATAACCGTAAGTTTCCATTGTTCATTCAGAGAATATACCGTTCTAAGCCAATGTTCTACATAATACACGTTTTCTGCGGCATGATCTAAAACAGTATCTGGAATAATAGTACTAACAACTCCTGTTCGGTCTAGATCTTCGCTGCTCCATTTGAAATCGTATTGAAAAAGCCATTTTTTGCTTCTAAATTGATTTCCTAATGCCGTATAGTACATATTTACAGGTCGGCCATTTTTTGTTGCTTCCTGAAAAATACTGAAACTGTATATCGTTTTGAATTTTCCGCCTAAAAAACTTCCGTTCCAGTTTCCAACGTAAGCTGCAGGAAATTTTGCTTCTTCTACATCTGGCACATTTTGATAGAGTTCAGAAAAAGTTTTGGTTCTTGAATTTAAGATCTGCCCCGAAAAGACATGGTTGGCATTCAATTTCCAGTTTACCTGAACTCCTGTCAGAAAGTTATCCGAATTATCTACAATGTCATTGTATTGATAGATGTCAATAGGGTTCATATCAAACTCATAACCACCCCAGTTAGCCGTCATTTTTCCAATTGCAATACTTGTTCTGTTGGATATATTATAACCAATAAATGCCAAGTCAGTAGAACTACTGATGTTATCGGTAGATTGCGGTTCAGTTTCTTTAGTATATCGGTCTCGAAACCTAAAAAAAACTTTGTCCTTATACACTTTTCCTTTTATTTCCAATCTAAACTGATTTACTTCAAATTTACTGCCAGTGTAATTTCCGTCATCAAAATAGGTGTTGAACCCTACTTGTGTATTGAAAATTAAATCAACATTATTGAGCAAATCAACTTTTGTTGCTTTTATTAGTGGTGTTTTATGATTTAGGACCGTATCAGTCTGTTTTTCTTGCTGTGCGTAAACACTTGAAGCCCAAAAAACGCCCAAAATTATTGAAGTTAAGACACGCATAATTTACAATTTCAAGTTTAATACTCAAAGAAATACTCCTGCAGTTTTTTGCTATCGCTTGTTTGTGTAAGGCCCAACATTAGTAAAATTCGTGCTTTCTGCGGAATCAAATCATCGGTGACAATTGTTCCAAGCTTTTGGTCATCGGTTTCGTCAAATAAAGTAACTCTTCCAGACGGTACTCTGGAGGCCCTTGCAACCGCAATCCCTTTTTTAACAGCGCTAGCTGCAGCATCTGAATTTACCTTATTTAGATTTCCGTTACCCAAACCGCCAGTTACAATTCCTTTTACTCCAGATGCTACATAAGCATTAATTGCCGTTGCAGGCGCATCGGCATATAATTCGACAATCGCGACTTCAGGTAAAGTTGTTAAACCTGTAATATCAAACGGGGTATTTTTATTGGCTTTTCTTACCGGAGTTTCATAAAGAATGACTTTACCGTCATAAACCTGCCCGATTGGACCATTGTTTGGCGCTGTAAACGCGTTTAAGTGCGTCGTACTGGTTTTTACGGCACTTCTTCCTGTAAAAATGTATTCGTTAAATACCAATAAAACGCCACTGTGTGCCGCTTGTTTTGAGGCTGCGAGAGTTACTGCATCGTACAAATTCTTTGGCCCGTCTGCGCTGATGGCTGTTGCTGGACGCATAGAACCTGTAATAATTACAGGTTTGTCATATCGTACTGTCAGTGATAAAAAATAAGCAGTTTCTTCCTGAGTATCTGTTCCGTGCGTGATTACAATTCCGTCAGCTTCATTATTTTTATAAATCTCATTTATTCTTTTATTCAGTTTAATCCAAATGTCTACAGTCATGTCCTGACTTCCTACATTTGAGATCTGTTCTCCTGAAATCTCTGCAACTTTGTCAATTCCTGGAACTGCTGCGATTAAATCTTTTATCGGTAATTGTCCCGCGGTATAAGCAGAACGATCTGCAGATGCGCCTTGGCCTGCAATTGTTCCTCCAGTTGCTAGTATTTTAATTCGAGGTAATTTTTGAGCATAAATACCTGTTACTAATAAAACGGATAATAATAAAGTAAATAGATTTTTCATAGATCAAATGTTTATATTTTAGAATTCCATTATTTTTTTGAGTTTTCCCAGCTGGTTACATATTCCAATAAAATTTTACGGATATTTTTTCCAAGAATCAGATAACTATCAGTTGGAAGATTGGCAAGAGAAACCCTGATACTCCATTCTGGACCGGCAAAACCGCCACCATTTAAAAGTACAATGGCTGTTTTTTCGGCTAAACGAAACAATACATCAACAGGTTCGAAATTGGTTTTTAGCCAATTGGCAAAATCATCTCCATAAAAATGTTTGGCAGCCACCATAACATCAATTTCAGAATAATATCCTGCTCGCATTGGGTCTTCTAGAATTGGCACTTCTAGTCCTTCCCATAATAAATTAAGACGTTTGTGAATGATAGATTGTGTAAGGGTTTTATAAACATCTTGAGTATCTAGTAAACAAAATGCTGAGAAAAGCATCATCTGAAATTGCTGAGGTAAAGATAGTCCGGCAGTGTGGTTTAAAGCCACTTGTCGGCTATCGGCAACCAGTCGATCAATAAACTTGATTTTTTCCGGTTCTAATGTTAAGCTGGAATAGCGGTCATGCAATTCTTTTTTGAGAGCAGGACTTAAATTGGCAATTTTTTTGTCGAATATATTGTCCTCATGAATGGCTATGGTTCCAAGTCTCCAGCCTGTACATCCGAAGTATTTTGAATATGAATAAACCGTAATCGTATTATGAGGAATAATAGCCATTAAGGATCTGAAATTATTAACGAATGTTCCATAAACGTCATCGGTAATAACCATCAATTCCGGATTATCATTTTTTACAATATCGGCAATATAATTTAATGTTTCGGTGCTCATTGCAGAAGACGGCGGATTGCTCGGATTTACTACAAAAGCCACTTTGACTGCTGGATCTTTCAGTTTGTCTAATTCAGAATTTGGATATTGCCAAGTATGGAATCCGTTTTCGCCAACTCCGCTAGCTTGTACGTAAACTACATCAAATTTGTATCGATCTAATTCCGGAATTTCAATATAAGGCGTAAAAGTAGGAGTAAGCAGCGCTATTTTATCACCACGTTCGGTGAGATGGTTTTGCATTAAGGAATCAAAAATATAGCACATGGCTGCAGTTCCTCCTTCAACAGCAAAAACATCATATTTGCCTTTGTCGTTTCCTGTACCGCACATTTCCTGTACTAAATAGTCGTTTACAATGACTTCTATTTGACTTAGCATACGGTCAGGAACAGGATAGTTAAATCCGATTACGGCTTCTATCCATTCACGGATCCATGCATCGCCGTCAAAATCATGTTTTTCGACACCATAATGGTATGTTTTTTCTAAAAGTGATGCAGCAGGAGTATCTTTGTGTTTAGCCAAAAACGTTTCAAAACGTGAAGCCACACCGTTTTTGTTCTGCACAATACCAGCCAAAATGCCTTGTTCTTCCATAACATTGCGACATTCTTCTAGTGCAAATTGTCCGAAAAGGAAAAAAGCTTCTCTCGGAACTGTAGCAATCCAGTTTGGGTTTCCTCTTCCGGCATTAAGGGTTATCGCTGTCGATTTAAGGGCGCTTTCTTCTGCCAGATGGATTAATTCATTTTTGATTTCAAACGGACTTAGGGTTTGAAGTGTTTTCTCGACCTCTCGAGATGTTTTTATTTTTGAAATATCAATTGCCATGATTTAAATTGTTTTAGAGATTATATAAAATTTGATTAACTCATGATTAAAATGATGACGACGCCCCATATAATGAGCAGCGTATTACCGACGGCGTAGGTTACGGTATATCCTAAAGCAGGTGTTTTGCTTTTTACGGCATCTTGCAAAGCTCCGAGGGCGGCTGTAGTAGTTCTTGCACCAGCGGCGCATCCTAAGTTTATAATAGGGTGGAATTTGAAAATATATCGTCCGATAAGAAGTCCAAGAATTAACGGAATTGATGTTGCCGCCGCGCCCGCGATGAAAAGTCCCCAGCCAGCTTCTTGAAATCCCACGATAAAACTTGGTCCTGCTGTAATACCCACTACGGCTATAAAAATGTTTAATCCAACATTATTCATAATCCACAAAGCAGGTTCTGGAATTCGCCCAAAAGTTGGATGCTGACCTCTTAACCATCCGAAGAAAAGTCCAGATATTAAAGCACCTCCGCTTGTACTTAGACTTATTGGCACTCCACCAATTTTGACGGTCAATGCACCTAGTAATCCGCCTAGAACTATTCCTAAACCCACAAAAGCCATATCTGTTGAGTTTGTTGGACGATCTGGATAACCAATATGAGTGGCAACTTGATCTACATCTCGTTTGATGCCTACTAATTCTATCATATCTCCTTTCTGCATCACGGTATTGGGCAATATAGGCATCTGGATTCCAGATCGTTTTAATGATCTGATGACAACTCCATGCATGTATTTTACGTGACGCAAGTCTGCAAGAGTTTTGCCTATTACTTCTTTTTTTACAATTAAGACACTTAAAACTTCTACTGGAAAATTAAGAAGTTCGATATCCAGAACTTCTTTCTCATTTGCAGCCACATAATTCATCATATATTCTCTTCTTCCGCCCAAGGCAACTACATCATTTTCTTGAATTACAAATTCTGGAGTAGCATCTATGATTTCTTTTCCTCTTCTGATTCGCTGTATAAATAAGCGTCTTCCTTTGCTTTCTAACTCATTTTCAACATCTAAAACGGTTTTATTACAAGCATAAGAATGTGCAGCAATCTCATAGGCATTGTATATTACGCGATCATATGCAGAGGCAATACTCGGATCATCGCCAATGGCATCACCACCCAGCTGAATTTCAAGTTCTTTTGCTTTTTCTACTAAGTTGCCACCTAATAATTTTGGACCAATAGAAGCCAACAGCCAAGCCGATCCAGCGGTTCCAAAAATGTAAGTGACTGCATAGGCAACTGGAATTTTATTAATTAAAGCCGCTTTTTGATCGGCAGGAATGTTCAGTTGATTTATGGTATCTGAGGCCACACCAATAACAGCAGATATGGTTTGAGAACCTGCAAGCATACCAGCGGTCAGTCCCATATCGTAGCCCATAATTTTGCCTACCAGATAAGGACAAATTAGACATAAAACGCATACTACTGCAGCATACAGCATTTGAGGCAAACCGTCTTTTTTTAGACCTCCAAAGAATTGTGGTCCTACGCTATATCCGACAGCGAAAAGGAACATCAGAAAAAATACAGATTTTACGTTAGGAGAAATCACAATATCTAATTGTCCGATTAAGACTCCAACAAGCAAAACACTAGTTACAGTTCCTAAAGAAAAGCTTCCAATTTTAAATTTTCCTATAAAGTAGCCTAAAGATAAGGTGAGAAAAATGGCTAGTTCGGGATAATCTTTTAATGTAGTAATAATCCAATCCATAAAGTATTTGTTTTAGTTATTGTCAATAATTGATTATGAAAATCGCAGGGAGGCAGAAAAATTGGCGAGGGGATTTTAAGGGCAGATATTTTATGTCTTTCAAAATTAGATCAGAAAGTCAGAATAATTGCATAAAATTAGGGCTAGAGATGTTTCAAGTTATAACTTGAAACAAAAAAACTTGGGTTGCAAATTATAATTTGAAACATGTTTTTATAATCAAGATGAGCTTTTTAGAAAATACATGTCAATTTTTAAGATTTTATCTGCAACGTAATTATCATGCAAAATATAGCATTACTCGCTTCTGATGCGTATATTTGAGAGAATAAAAAATAGAAGCCATTATGAAGAAAATAGGATTTTTATCATTTGGGCATTGGGCTAATCATCCATCATACAAGACTCGCACAGCGGCAGATACTTTGCTGCAATCTATTGATTTAGCTGTAGCTGCAGAAGAAATAGGAATAGATGGAGCTTACTTTCGTGTGCATCATTTTGCACAGCAGTTAGCATCTCCTTTTCCGTTGCTTTCGGCAGTGGGAGCTAAAACGAGCAAAATAGAAATTGGGACGGGCGTAATCGATATGCGATACGAAAATCCGATGTATATGGTTGAAGATGCCGGAGCAGCCGATTTGATATCAGAAGGACGTTTACAACTTGGAATAAGCCGAGGATCACCAGAACAAGTTATTGATGGATGGCGTTACTTTGGTTATGAACCCGAAGAAGGTGAAACTGATGCCGATATGGGGCGTAAAAAAGCTTTGGAATTTTTGGATAAATTAAATGGAGAAGGATTTGCTGAACCCAATCCGTACCCGATGTTTCCAAATCCGCCTGGCCTGTTGCGCATAGAGCCACACTCTGAAGGATTAAGAGAACGAATCTGGTGGGGAGCGGCATCTAATGCAACTGCTATTTGGGCAGCAGAGAACGGCATGCATCTTCAGAGTTCTACGCTTAAATATGACGAAAATGGAAAGCCATTCCATATTCAGCAGGCAGAGCAGATAAGATTATACAAAGAAGCGTGGAAAAAAGCTGGGCATCAGCGTGAAGCGAGAGTTTCTGTCAGTCGCTCGATTTTTGCACTCGTCAACGATCAAGACAAATATTATTTTGGCGGACAAGCCAAAGGCAATGATAGTTTTGGTTATATAGAGCAAGACAAAAGAGCAATTTTTGGTAAAAGCTATACCGCAGAACCTGATAAACTGATTGAAGAATTGGCGCAAGACGAAGCCATTCAGGAAGCAGATACATTGCTGCTGACCATTCCGAATACTTTGGGTGTAGATTATAATGTACACATTTTATCTTCTATACTAGAACACGTGGCTCCGGCATTGGGTTGGAGATAGATTCTATTTGCTTAAAAAAATAAAATCCTGAATCAATAATTTGGTTCAGGATTTATTTTTAAAAATCAATTCAATTAGCATCCTTTGCCAGTCTGATTTTTGTATTAATAACAACTCCGATGTTTTATTGGTAATGATAAAAACATCGAAGTTGTATATTTTGTTTTTTCGGTCCAAATTCTTTTTAAAGCTTATGCACTACAGAGCATCCCAAGATGCACTTGGATAGTAGATAGAGCTTGTTACAGGAGCAGTCCAATAACTTTGGCTTCCCCCACGGAAAGTGTGGAAGCTTACAGCATTAACATTTCTCTTAGCATCATTAGTTACCCAACGAATCTTTTCATTCAAAATTTCTGTACCATTTACATAATATTTTACATATCCGTCTGTATTTGAACCCGTATTCAGTTTCACAGATATCTGGCAGTTATAGGTAACGCCTTCTTGAATGTAATATTTTTTTCCAAAATCATTTCCGTACTGTCCTGGCTGGTCTCTATAATATACATAAGGCTGAAGATAAGCGCCGCTTCCTTTAGCTGTGTTTGATCCGTTTGGACAATACCACATAAATCTGGCGCTTCCTCCATTTCCATCCCATGCAGCATCGCCACCTGTATTTTGGTCACCAATTAAGATTCCGTATCCGCATTTTCCGCCTCGGCTCCAGTAAAATCCGTTATTAAATTTCATTTGGAACCAAACCGTGTAAACGCCAGTTGACCAAACACCATACGATGTGCATAAACCGCCAGGACAAGATAAGGTATTGGTTTGCAATGTAATTGTTCTTGCTCCGGCTGTCCCTCTTGCTGTCGTGTTGCCATCCAGTGCCGAATTAGATCCAAGAGTATCTTTACTTGCGATTTGCTGTGCCTCTTTTTTAGCGGTTTGGAGACCGTTCATGTCTTCTTGTTCCTTTTCACAAGAAGTAAGCACTAATGCCATGGTTAATAGCATACTGGTTAATTTTAAGAATTTCTTCATCTTTTAATTTTTTAAGGTTAGTAAACGATTAATAGTTAGTAATAATAGATAGTAGATTATGGTATTGGAACCGAAAGTGTAAAGTTGGGCAATAATAATTTTGGGAAGGAGTAATAAAGTACGTTTTTACGTACATAGAAATACAGGTTCTATTTTTTATTTTCTTTTGGGAGAATTCAGACCACTTTTATCCTTGAAATACTTAAGTGTTAAGGACAGACTTTGTGCAAATAGCTGTACTGTAAAATTTTATATAAATAAAAGATTCTTTTTATTAAATTTATAAGTTAATATCTCATATTGAAAAATGTCATTTTCATCAATAAAAGATGTTTTTTTTTAAACTGTCTGAGTTATAAGTATTTTAAATATAAAAAATAGACATGAATAGATTTTGTCTATTTCGGAAGTAGTATTTACAATCTACAGCCCTAATTTTCTCTTTCATTAGTTTGTAATTTAGTCAAAAATAAAAATTTTCAACTATGGATAATCAATCAAATGACATCAGCAAATGCCCTTTTCATAATGGGAGCATGGACAAGCAAGCGGCTTCAGGAACAAAAAATCGTGACTGGTGGCCTAAACAGTTAAAGGTAAATATCCTGAGACAAAATTCAGTATTGTCAAATCCCTTGGATAAGGATTTTAATTACGCAGAAGCGTTTAAAACTCTAGATCTTGACGCTGTAAAGAAAGATTTACATGCTCTTATGACTGATTCACAAGATTGGTGGCCTGCTGATTTTGGCCACTACGGAGGACTTTTCATTAGAATGGCTTGGCATAGTGCCGGTACTTACAGAGTTCATGACGGGCGCGGAGGAGCAGGAGCAGGGCAACAGCGTTTTGCGCCGCTAAATAGCTGGCCTGATAATGTGAGCTTAGACAAAGCACGAAGATTGCTTTGGCCAATAAAACAAAAGTATGGTCAAAAGATTTCGTGGGCCGATTTGCTAATCTTAACAGGGAATGTAGCCTTAGAATCAATGGGTTTTAAAACATTCGGTTTTGCAGGAGGACGTGCCGATGTATGGGAGGCAGACGAATCTGTATATTGGGGATCTGAAACGACTTGGCTTGGTGGTGATGAACGTTATAAAGATGGCTCTGAAGGCGTGCCGAAAGATCATGGTGTTGTTTCATCCGATGATAATGCAGATGGAAATATTCATAGTAGAAATTTAGAAAAACCACTTGCCGCAGTGCAAATGGGACTTATATATGTAAATCCAGAAGGGCCAGACGGAAATCCTGATCCGATTGCGGCTGCAAAAGATATTAGAGATACTTTTGGTCGTATGGCAATGAATGATGAAGAAACCGTAGCACTAATAGCTGGTGGACACACTTTTGGTAAAACCCACGGGGCTGCTTCTTCGGATCATGTGGGCAAAGAGCCAGAAGCTGCTGGTTTAGAATTGCAAGGTTTAGGATGGCAGAATAGCTATGGTTCAGGAAAGGGGTCAGACGCCATTACAAGTGGACTTGAAGTAACTTGGACAAAAACGCCAACACAATGGAGCAATAACTTTTTCGAGAATTTATTTGGCTTTGAATGGGAACTTTCTAAAAGTCCTGCCGGTGCTCATCAATGGGTAGCAAAAAATGCTGAAGCCATTATTCCTGACGCTTTTGACCCTAATAAAAAGCACTTGCCAACCATGCTTACAACTGATTTGTCATTAAGATTGGATCCAGCTTATGAGAAGATATCGCGCCGATTTTTAGAAAATCCAGATGAATTTGCAGATGCTTTCGCACGTGCCTGGTTTAAACTGACGCACCGTGATATGGGACCGCGCGCCCTTTACCTAGGACCTGAAGTGCCAGCGGAAGAATTGTTATGGCAAGATCCAATTCCAGAAGTAAATCATACTCTAATAAATGATCAGGATATAGCTCAACTTAAAGAAAGAATATTAAATTCAGGTTTAACGGTGTCTCAACTAGTTTCGACAGCTTGGGCTTCTGCTTCTACGTTTAGAGGATCAGATAAGCGAGGCGGTGCAAACGGCGGGCGCATAAGACTTGCGCCTCAAAAAGACTGGGAAGTAAACAATCCAACTGCATTAAAAGTGGTTTTAGATAAATTAGAAGCCATTCAAAACGAATTTAATGCAGCGCAAAATGACGGCAAAAAAGTTTCACTAGCTGATTTAATTGTTTTGGGAGGTTCTGCTGCCGTTGAAAAAGCGGCTAAAGATGCAGGAGCTTCAGTTTCTGTGCCTTTCGCTCCTGGACGTATGGATGCATCTGCAGAACAGACAGATGTTGAATCATTTGGATATCTTGAGCCAAAAGTAGATGGTTTTAGAAACTACAGAAAAACAAAATCATCTGTTTTGACAGAAGAATTGCTTATCGATAAAGCTAATTTACTGACCCTTACAGCGCCAGAATTGACAGTGCTTTTAGGAGGTCTTCGTGTGCTGGATATTAATGCTGACGGAAGCAAAAATGGTGTTTTTACCACTAGACCAGGTCGCCTGACAAATGACTTCTTTGTAAATCTTTTGGATATGAACACACAATGGCAAGCCGTTTCTAACGATAAAGAACTTTATACAGGAAACGACCGAAGCACTGGACAGCCTAAATGGATAGGAACACGTGCCGATCTTGTTTTTGGTTCAAACTCAGAATTGAGAGCAATTGCAGAAGTGTATGCTGCATCTGATGCACATGAGAAATTTGTGCATGATTTTATTGCCGTTTGGACTAAAGTAATGAATCTAGATAGATTTGATTTGAAAAAATAATATTAGCGAAAAGCAATAAACTTAAAAAGACGCCATAATAGGCGTCTTTTTCTTTTAAGATCCTTGCAAATTAAAAATCAATTTTTCCTTTTTTTATCAGTTTTTGGAAGGTTAAAAGGATTTTTCTGCTTAACTTGTAGAATCCAAAATCAATTCTTATGACTTTAAAAGGACTTATTCTTGTCGGTTTTATATTTGCATTATATTCTTGTGGAAACAAAAAAGAGCAGGAGCTTATTGTGCGCGAAAACTCACTTTTAGAAAGGGAGAAACAGTTTCAAGATAAAGAAGTAGAATACGAAAAGCTATTAAAAATGAAAGACAGTTTACTGTCTCTCTCTAAAGTAAAAGATACGCTTCCAAAAATAAAAGAATGGCCTGAAAACCTAAAAGTAGCATGGAACAGCAAAATGGTTTGCAGGGAATCGAATTGCAGTAATTATGTCATTGGCGATCAGCGCACTGAAACTTGGGAGTTCCGATCAGATTCGACAGGAATGTATACCAATGTATTGAGCAATAATGAAATTAAACGAGTTTTTACAGGGCAATATCTTGAGAATAAAATAGTGCTGGATTCGGCAAAAGAAGCTTCTGCTAAAAACAAAATAAAAGTGAGCGTGGTACTTGATGATATTAAAAAAAATCTAATCAAAGGCACGCAGACCATTACGGGTCAAGATAATTGCATCGCAAAATTCTCAGTTGAACTTACTCCATCCAATAAAAAGTAATTTATGCAGCTGAGTATACATCATATAAGTTTTCCTATTGAAGATCCTTTGTTAAAGTATCTTATCGAGATTATCATTATTTTATGCATTCCGCTTTTATTGAATAAAATTAAAGTGCCACATCTGTTGGGTCTTATTATTGCCGGTGCGCTAATAGGTCCAAATGGTTTTGGAGTGCTTTCTAGGGACAGCAGTGTCGTCGTTACAGGAACTACAGGTCTTTTGTACATTATGTTTTTAGCAGGTCTCGAAATCGATATGGCCGATTTTAAAAAGAACAAATGGAAGAGTATTATTTTTTCTATTTTCACTTTTGCTGTTCCGTTTATTTTAGGACTCGTTGGTGGTTACTATATACTGGGATTTTCACTCCTTACCTCAATTCTTTTTGCCAGTCTTTTTTCGTCACATACTTTAATCGTTTACCCGATGGTAAGCGGATTAGGAATTGCCAAAAATCTTGCAGTTAATATAACAGTAGGAGGAACGATGATTACTGATGTGCTTTCGCTTCTTGTTTTGGCCGCTGTAGTTGGAATGTCACAGGGAGAAGTCGGAACAGCTTTCTGGGTGAAGTTATCAGTTTCGATGGTCATTTTTACATTAATTGTACTGCTTGTTTTTCCGATAATTGCCCGCTGGTTCTTTAAAAATGTGGAGGATAAAATCTCCCAATATCTTTTTGTACTCGTTATGATTTATTTGGCTTCACTTTTGGCTGAATTGGCAGGTATCGAATCTATCATTGGAGCTTTTTTTGCCGGATTGGCTTTAAACAAGTTAATTCCGCATACTTCATCGTTGATGAATAGGGTGGAGTTTGTCGGAAATGCCATTTTTATTCCTTTCTTTTTAATAAGTGTCGGAATGCTGATTGATTTTAGTGCTTTTATACAAAGCTGGGAGACATTGTGGGTAGCATCAATTATGCTTATTGCTTCTATTGGAGGAAAATACGTTGCAGCTATGCTAACGAAAAAGACATTTAAACTTACAAATGATGAGGGACAGCTGATTTTTGGACTGAGTTCTGCATCTGCGGCAGCTACGCTGGCTTCTGTAATGGTTGGGTATAATATAATTATTGGTGAAAATGATGCGGGAGAACCTATAAGACTTTTAAATGAACATGTGCTTAACGGCAGTATTCTTCTTATTCTCGTTTCTTGTACCGTATCATCGTTTGTATCGATGGCAAGTGCACAGCGTATAGCACAGGCAGATAAAGACAATACCGTATCGGGTAAGAACGAAGAGAAAGAAAATATACTTTTGGCAGTAAACCATGAGGCTACTGTTGAAAAAATGGTCAATCTTGGACTGATGGTAAAGTCCTCTGCAAATAAGCAGCTGTATGCTGTAAATGTAATTAACGAAGATGCCAATGAATCTTCTGAAAAAAATGCCGAACGGATTTTAGAAAATGCCATTAAAGCCGCTTCTGCTGCCGATGTTGAATTGCACCCAATTACACGTCACGACAATGATATAGCAAGCGGAATAAGTAATGTGATAAAAGAAAAAGAAATTACAGACCTTATTGTAGGGCTTGAAGGGGGAAAAGGTTTTTCGGCTTCGTTTGTGTATAATTTGTATAACGGTTATCTTCGAAATAAAAGCATCAATTTGATGGTGTATCACGCTGTACAGCCTGCCGCCACGATTAAAAGATATTTGGTTTTTATACCAGCAGATGCCGAGCTGGATGCTGGATTTTTTCATTCGATGTTAAGAATCTGGAATATAGGCCGTAATTCTGGAGCAAAAATGAGTTTTTATGGAAAAGAGAAAACGCTGAATATTCTGAAAAGAATTGCAAAAAAAGCCTCTATAGAAGCCACATTTGATGTTTTCTCAAATTGGGAAAATGCAGAACAGACAGCACTTTCCATTGAAGAAAACGAAGGCCTAGTGATTATGATGGGTGACCGAGGAATGCATTCGTATTTTCCCAAAATGAGAGATATTCCAGATCTTTTGAATCATAGATTTAATAACAATAACTATATGCTTATTTATCCTTTTTCTAAAATTGCTTCAAACAATACAGAAAAAAGATCTGTAAGCAGTCATGATGATTTTGCAGAAATAGGAAAAGCAATTCGAAATATTTTTAAATAACATTTTCGGAATAATTTACCGCACTTTATTTTTACTTTTTTATTCTTATTATATCTTTATTTTTTAATGAGGTCTCCTAATTATTGAAACAATTGCTGAGATTTAGAAAAGAATTAACGGTTTAAAAATTGTAAAAATGGATAGAAAGAAACATTGGGAAAACATATATCAAACAAAAGATCTGACAGAAGTTAGCTGGTATCAGCCAGTTCCTCAGACTTCACTAGATCTATTTAAGCAATATAATATTCCCTTTCAAGCTAAAATTATTGATATTGGAGGCGGTGATAGCTTTTTGGTTGACGAACTTCTGAAATTGGGTTATTCAGACATAACTGTTTTAGATATTTCTAAAGAAGCAATTGCAAAAGCCCAAAACCGTTTAGGTAAAGAAGCTGAAAAAGTAAATTGGATCGTATCTGACATAACAGATTTCAAACCAGTTCATAAATATGATTTTTGGCACGATCGCGCCGCATTTCATTTTTTGACAGAAGAAAAAGATATTCTGAAATATCTCCAGATTGCCAGTGAAGGAATAAACAAAAATGGAATTTTGACAATTGGTACTTTTTCTGAAACAGGACCAACAAAATGCAGCGGAATCGAAATCAGACAATATTCTGAGAAATCTTTGGCAGAACGGTTTAAATCAAACTTTCAATTGGTGGATTCTTTTACAATTGATCATAAAACTCCTTTTGAAACTATTCAGAACTTTATATTTGGTGTTTTTAGAAAATAATATATTACTTTTAGCTGATTATGAATTGATTAATGTACCAAAAATATGAATTCTCAAAACCCAAAAAACGAAATAAGCCGACGCAAGTTTTTACAAAATAGTTCATTAGCGACAGCTGGAATTTACTTAGGTATTTTAGGTATGCCTAAACTGTTCGGAAATGTCTTGATGGATAAAGAGCCTAAAGGCATTCCAGATGTTAAACTGAATAATGGTCTAAAGATGCCTATGCTCGGGTTTGGAACTTATGGGCTAAGTGGTGAGATCTGTCAAAAATCTGTCGTTGAAGCTATATCTGCAGGTTATCGCCTTATTGATACTGCAAAAGTATATGGAAACGAGATAGAGGTAGGCAAAGCTATAAAACAAAGTGGCATTGACAGAAAACAGCTTTTTGTTACCTCAAAACTTTGGGTTGATGATGCAGGTTATGAAAATGCAAAAAAGGGTTTTGAAGAAACACTAAGAAAATTGCAGGTGGAATATCTGGATTTATATCTAATACACCGTCCGAGAGGCGATGTAAAAGGATCTTGGAAAGCAATGGAAGAACTCTACAAAGCAGGAAAAATCAGAGCTATTGGCATAAGCAATTTTGATCCTGCACAGTTGGCCGATCTATTGTCTTATGCACAGGTAAAACCAGTTGTGAATCAGATAGAAACTCATGCTTATTTTCAGCAGTCCAATGATTATAAAGTGCTAAAGCAGCATACTATACAGATGCAGGCATGGGCACCTTTTGCAGAAGGGAGCAATGGTCTTTTTACAAATGAAACATTAACTCAAATAGCTAAAAAGCATGGTAAAACTACTGCACAAGTTAGTCTAAGATGGCATTATCAGCGCGGTATTGTTGCTATTCCGAGATCTTCTCAAAAAGCCCATATTATAGAGAATCTAGATATATTCAATTTCAAGCTTGACGATGCTGATATGAAAGCGATTGAAAAATTGGATTTAAATAGAACTCAATTCCCGGAATGGAGTTAAAGATGCTTTTTAAATCAGCTGCTTGGGAGAAATGCCATATAATTTTTTAAACGCGTATGAGAAATGAGATAAGTTTTCGAAACCTACTTCAAGATACACATCGATTGGCTTTTTCTTTTTTTCTGCCAATTGATAATAGGCCAATTCAAGTCTTTTATGTGTAAGCCATTTTTGAGGAGTAGTATTAAAGTGCTTTTTAAAGTCTCTATTGAATGTTGATAAACTGCGACCGGTAAGATAGCCTAGTTTTTCCAAAGGCATGTTGAACATAAAATTACGTTCCATAAAACCAATTAGATCGATTTTTCCAGGTTCATCAAAATTAGCGAGTACATTGTCAACATTTTTGTCGATTGCTCTCAAAATGCTTAGAGCTTCGGTTATTTTTAAAGAAGCCAAATCTTCTGAGAAATGGCTTTTCAAATCAAAATAAGGCACAAGCGAAGCCAGGCAGCTTTCTAACAAAGGATGATTATTAAAACTATAAATTTTATTTTCAGGTATCGGTTTCTTTACAAGTTCGATATTCTGATAAAATTTTTTTAGCCGTTCAACAGAAAGGTGCATTACAACTGTTTTGTGCGGTTCTCCGTTTGAGGGATAATTGATTATAGTTGCAAGCTGGTTTCTTGGTATTAAAAAGATATCTCCTTTCTTAAAAAGAAAGGAGGCATCATATTGTATAATTTTTGTTTCACCAGAGATAAACCAAATGAGCATATGATCATCAAACATGATATCTGATTTAAAGAATTTGTCTTCATAGCAGGAAAGTTTAATTTCTGGAGTTAAATATCTTGATATGTGATCCATAATTGATTTGATTAATTTATGATTACAAAGATAGAAAGTATCATTTCTTTTTGTTCAAAACCCATATTAGTTTACAGAGGCTAATGACACACCAGTCATTTGTTCACTTAAATCCCATAATTTTTTAGCATTGGTTTCGTCTAAAGCATAGGGCTGGACACCATATATTCCGATGCTTTCTTCTGATGCTAATGGAGCAATATCTGCATCTTCACAATAAACACCTCCAATATGATCCAGTAAAGGACTTGTGGCGCACCATATAGTTGTGGCTGCGCCTTGCGGTATTGACTTTAATCTTGCAGCAACTTCAGGAAGCATATTGCCCTCTGCATCTAAGAAACCCATTTTTTGAAATAATTCTACTGATGCTTCTCTTCCTAGTTCTGTGCCTCCAATTGAGCCAGGATGAAGAGAGTAAGCTCTTATATGGTAAGCTTTTATGCGATTGTCCAGCTCAAGAGAAAATAAGTTGCATGCCGTTTTTGACTGTCCGTATGCTTGTAAAGTTTCATACTCGCGATGAAGAAAATTAGGATCTTCAAAGTTGAAAGGCGACATATGATGTCCAAGTGAAGATACATTAATGACTCTCGCGCCGTTGGCTTTTTTAAGAGCAGGAAAAAGCTTTAGCGTCAAATGAAATTGCCCTAAGTAATTCGTAGCCAATTGCGATTCGATTCCGCGACTGTCTCTGCGTAAAGGAACCCACATAATTCCAGCATTATTTATAAGCAAATGCAAAGCTCTTCCTGACGAGATAAATTTATCTGCAAACGCGGTAATAGAATCAGGATCTATAATATCCATTGCTTCGATTTCTACATTTTTTATGCCTTTCAAGTTATTCTTAGCTTTTTCAATATCCCTTGCAGCTACGATTACTGTCGCGCCCGCATTTGCAAGTGTTTTGGTGGTTTCAAGACCTATGCCTGCATTTCCGCCTGTCACAATTACATTTTTTCCTTCAAGACTAATTCCTTTGATTACATCACTGGTTGTTGACGATGCATTAAATCCTGAATTGAGCGGCTGTTGTAATGCTCCTTGATAATTGTTCGGTATCATTTTTTTAATTATTAAAAGTTATGATGCAAAGTAAGGCACACTTTGGTGGTCTGACTTTGCTTAAAAAGTCAATTTACTTTGTTCAGAATGTCGTTTAAAGCTTGACTAAAAATTTCTACCCAAAAATGCCAAGTAATTAAAAACGGATTTATAAAAAGTATTTGCGTATATCCAATCGTTTCAAGCGAATTTATATCTGCTTAAATTCTCATTTTCTTTTTTCTAAAATTTGTCTTGAAATATCGTTTTGCTTTGAGATAACATTAAACCCAGCAAAATATCTAAAAACAAATTAATCAAACAAAAAAAAGCATGAGCACATTAATTTTTATTCCAATTGTATTGGTAATTGCAGGCATAGTTTTTATGATTTATGTAAATAAGAAACACAAGACTGCAAAAGGAGAAATTGATTTAAATTTTGAACGAACAAAATATGACCAATACAAACAAGAATTATTGGCTAATGATTTTTCACAATTAAAGCATTGGATGAAAGGTAAAGCTATAGATGCATTTACTTCTGCATCTGTGCCACAATCTACAAGCAGTAAAGTTCAAGAAATTGTTACCGATGGTCTAAAAAATGCAGCATTATCTACCATTGGTGTAAAACTGAGAAGAGTAGAAACAGATTGTTTTTGGGTTTTGAGCGGAAACGATTTGCATTTCTTTACTACCAATACGGTGGGCGAATTAGACGAGCATATTGTTTTTGATAACTTCAGAATTGAAGATGCTAAACTTGAATATGGGGGCGTTTTGAAATCGCAATTGGGCGTTTATTCTAAATCTTCAGAAGAATACTTGCCAAAAACACACGTCATCACTTTTTATATTGACGGAAGTCCGTTGTCGCTTGAAATTCATGATAGGCTAAATTATGTAACTGCTCCCGAAGATATGCTGAACTTGAAAAAACAATTGGAAACTAGAGCCAAATATCAAATAGTTGGCGAAAGATTTCTCGATATTTTACAAAACAAAGTTCCTCATTTAAAAGTAGCATAAAGAGTTATGGGATTCTTTTCAAAAATTTTGAATTCATTTCAAAGCCTTAGATTAAATAATCAAAATGCTGTAAGAGGCTATTTATTAGATCATTTGCTTGTTGGCTCCATGTATGCAGAACAGCAGTCGGCTTACTTGAATTCTTATGAAACAGGTTTGAATAGATCTGATATTGTCACATTGGCTGAAGAGTACTGGGGAATCTATAATAGAGAGCAAGCTATTGAAGTGCTGCAAAATCTGCACGACAGAAACCAAGACGAAAATATGGAAATCGTTTACCGAGCATTTGAGGATAGCGAAAATTATGTGGACATTTTAAAATCTAATCTGCCAAGAGAAGAAGGCTTGTTTGAACATTACATAGATTTATTTAGACAGCTTAATAATACGATTCCAGAACTAATGGAACAAAACATCATCACGGATTTTTCTCAAATAAAAAAGACAAAAGACAGTGGCTGGAATTACGGAAGAGGTGCTTTCTTAGCGCGTTGCTGTTACGATTTGGGTTATCTTTCAGAAAATGAACTCAAAGAATATTTAAAAAAATGCCACACCGATTTGAAGAAATACTGTACTACTTGGAAAGAATACACCACGAGCTATATTTTTGGAAGAGCCGTTTGGGGCGGTTCAAACAACAGCGGAATGATACAGATTGCAAATGACTTGCTTACTAATGATAATAGTCCGCTTAAGAATAAAACATATCTCTAAAGGATGCCGAATAAAATAGTTCGGGGTTTAAAGAAAAAAGTATTGTTGGGGGCAATACTTTTTACAATTACTTATATGGAGATTTGCTGGTCGATGGGAAATTTTTCTGAAAGAATATCATTGGGTTTTTTAGATTGTTCTTTTGTTGAAAATGTGTATTTAACGTCTCTACTGACGGCCGTTTTCTTAGCAATAGTGTTTTTGGTATTTTCTTTTATTAAAAAGATCTATTTAAAAAGCGTAATTGAGCTGATAATCTTTATTCCAATTTGGGTTTTATTGAATTACGTCATTTTAGCTGACTGCAAATCTTCATGTAGTATTGGCATTTTTCAAGAAGAATTATTCTATACTATTTTACTTTCTATTGTACCTGTTTTGGTAATATCGATTGCGATTGTAATATCTGCAATTATATCCCAAGGATAAAAAAAAAGCAGTCATAGAAAACTATTACCTAAAAAGCCTCTGCAAAATATTTTTCAACTGCCCGCTATTGCATAATTTTGTAAGGTAAGGAAGCCATTAGCTTCTTATATTTTACTATGAGCAATACATTTTCTGAAAATAGTCAAATAGGAGTGGTGCCAACCTTTTCTGAACTAGTGCATACCGATTTCAAAGGAGAAAGGAATGCGTTATGCTGGAAGAGAAATTTGGATGGTGATTTTAAAGAAATTGTAGCCAAGCTGTCTTTAAAAGAAAATATAACCGAAGTTTCTCCAGAAGATCTAATGGCGCTTCACCTCTCAGAAAAGGGAAATATAGCGAGAGAAATAATCTTAAATGATTTGCAATTATTAGCCGATTTTGGAGCTTCGCCTTCGCTAAATTTACTGAAATGTTACGAACGCGATGATGAATTTGATTTCATTTCGACCGATGTGTATTCGTTTCACGTAGACCGTTCGCCCATTGCAACCGACACTTTTTTATGCACCTATCACGGAGCGGCAAGCGATATTGTGGCTAATTCGCAAGTAGAACAAAAAATCTTAATTCCAGAAATTAGAGCAAAACTCAAAGAACTGCATGATGGAACAGAAGAGGAGTTTGAAGACTTTTTAAAAGAAAATTACTTTGATTTGCATTATCAGCTGCATGAAAATGCAAAACCTATTAATTTAGGTTTAGGACATCTTTGGCGCTTGGCTGTAGATCATCCAAAGCAAGGAGTACTGCCTTGTGTGCATAGGGCGCCTGTAGAAAATGATGGAGAATATCGACTGTTGCTGATTTGTTAGACAGTTTTAAAGAGAATGCATTTCCAGATGTCAGTTCAATGTAAATACATGTAAAAATCCTATCAAAACATTCTTAAATGTAATACAAAGAAGATTTTTTGTTCTTTTGAAACAAAGAACTGATTATCAATATGTAGTACTTTAATTATTAAAGAAAGACGGGTTTTAGCGATAATAAAGAAAAGTTAAAAGCATTCTTAATTTTAAAGTGGCACAATTCCTGCCTGCAAAAAAATCATTGAATAATCAGAGCGCTTAATCGGTGTTCTAAAAAAATTAAAATAAATGAAAAGATTTAAATGTATGTATGTTTTTGTGGTAGTGTTATTATCAACATTTACGTATGGTCAGGAAAGTTTAAAAATGTTTGTAAAAGAAAGTAAAGTGCCATGTACGGGTGTTGGCCCTATGGAATGTCTACAGGTAAAGTATGACAATGACAAAGAATGGCAACTATTTTATAATCATATTGAAGGTTTTAATTTTGAAAAAGGAAATCGATATGAAATTCTGGTAACGAAAACAAAAAGACCAGAACCAATTCCAGCTGATGCTTCTGCATACGAGTACAAACTGAAAAGCATAATTTCTAAAACTCCTGTAACTAAGGAAAAAGGAATTTATGATACCAAAATGATTTTAACCCAGTTAAACGGAAAAAAGGTAAATAACGGAAAAGCATTTATCACAATTAATGACGAAACTGGTACAATAAGCGGTAAAAACGGATGTAATAATTTCAACGTAAAATACACGAAGCTTTCTTCAAAAAATCAAATCAAGACCAATTCTCCTATGGGAACTTTAATGGCTTGCGACGACGAAAGCATGAAATTAGAAAAAGAATTTAGCGCTGCAATAACCAACAAAAAGTTCAAAATTGTAAAGAAAAACAATACAGTGCAGTTTAAAAACACTAAGAACAAAGTAGTTATGGAATTCTCTATTCCAACTCAAGACCAACTTTGGAGTTTTATTGGAAAAAACAATTGGAAACTAATCGCCCTAGAAAATGTTGGACAGGATTACGGAAAAGCTTCTATTAAGTTTAACCCAACAGAAAAGAAAGTAAGCGGAAATACAGGTTGCAACAATTTCGCCGGAACTTATGAAACAAGTGGTGATCATATTACTTTTGATAAAGTAGCCGCTACATTAATGGCATGTATTGGTGAAGAAGGAAATAAAACAGAGCAAAAAATGCTATTTTATTTAAGCAATAAAGACCTGCGTTTTGATGTAGCAGACCAAACGCTTAATTTTTATCTGAATGATAAATTGGTCATGATGTTTGGCATTACAAAATAAAATCAGCTCTATAAATCATCTTAAAATAGATGATGATTTATAAAAAATGATTAGAAAACCAGTGAAGTTGATTCACTGGTTTTTTTATTTTATGACACGATAGCGCGGATTTGCAATCTGTGCCCACAAAGATTGGTAGTTTTCTTTGTAAATATAAAAAAGCACATTAATTTGTGTGATTTTTGTTTTGATGATTTGTTTTGAGCCTTACTGTTGCGGGCACAGATTGCAAATCCGCGCTGTCGGGTTTTAATTACATTAAATCTAGACCTCTATGTATATAATTTGCAAGAAAAACTCCTTTTTTTGTTAAATAGGTTTCATTTCCCTTTTTATCTTTATACACTGAAATTAATCCTAGTTCTTCATATTTAGGCATATCTAATACCTGAGAGATATTTTTCTTTTCTCCCAATTCGGTAACGAAATTCAAATATTTTTTTCTTTCGTCTTCAGAAAAACTATCTACAATTTTAATTACATCTCGAATTGTTGATATATCCAAATCAGTATCAACTATATCTAAATCCGCAGCCCAATCCTGTTTAGAAAAAATTTGCAGAGCTTTCTGATCATTTAGTAATTTAGCGATTCTGTCCTTATATTTTTCATCAGTAAAATTGTGTCGTTTTAGATCTTCTTGATTTTGGGTACTTAATTCATTTAGTTCAGATTGTAATGCATCATTTCTTTCTTTTAAATCTCTGATTTGACTTGTTCCAGCTTCTGCATCAGCAATTTTTCTTCTTTGATGTGCTTCACGTTCTTCAATCAATAATTTATTTTCATGAATTAACGTTGCTTTTTTTGATTCAATTCTTGTTGCTCTAGAAAGAAATAAATCGAAAAAGATATTCAGATATGGTAAGATTAATATATAAAAAAGAGCAAATCCCAGAGGAATAAGAAAATTGTTAGTTTGATAATATCTTTCCCTAATCCATTCTATTTTACAATGGATTGGCCAATCAGAAAAGAATAAAATGGCAAACATTTCCCAATTAAAAAAAATAAAAGATAATATGAATGACCCAATAAAAGGGCTTTTAATTCTTTCTTTTGAATTATTTAATATGCTTGAAAAAAATTCTTTTACAGTTTCCATTTAATTTTTTTTAGGTAAACATAATAAATATTTAAAAGGGAAATGAGTGTATTTTTACTTAAAAAATAAAAACTTACACTCTTGTTTGAAAAAGCGCAAAGTCAGAGACATTTGCGCAGTTTTTCATAAGAATACTTCGTAGAGCGGAGTGTTCTTTCAGTTTTTTGAAAAAAGTTTGTAGTATTTTATCGACACTCTATCGCAACAATTATTAACAATTTCAAGTATAATGGTCAATAGAACAAGATTAATTTTATCTAATTAGAGAATGAAATATTGCAGATGAAATTTTGTTTATGCCTATGTTGTAGTGGAGGTTGGTTGCAAGTTTCTAGTAATAAAAAAAGAGGTCATTTAGACCTTTTTTTATGCCCTATACTGTTAATAAAAATTATTATACTTTTTGAATAGGTGGCTTTTTTATTTAAAAATGAGTGTTTAATTTTATCACCTATATTTGTAAAAACAAATAAAGCCCAATCTTACATTTTGTAAGTGGGCTATTATAAGTTCTTATTTTATTAATTTAAATCTAATTCCAATGAAAAAAGATTCAAACAAAGCCACTTGGGGCTGCTCCGAGAAATTGAGTATTTTCTTAATTCTATTACACCAAGAAGATGGCTAAGAAGAAAAAGAAAACAAACAAAAAAAGGAATCAGTGTACTAATAAGCAATTATTTTTAATGTGCCTTGCAAGCTTAATTAATAATTCGCCGTTGTATATTGATAACCTCGGAAAACTAATCGAATGGTTGCGAAACCTACGCTCTTAGTTATTTAGACCTAGCCTGCTAGGTCTTTTTTATTTAATGTAATATTACAAATGTTACATTGTAATATTATGTTGACTTACAACTTATCAATTCATTCTACTTATCAAAAAATAAATGAAAAAAATTGCGTTACGTGATTTATTTGACTACAAAGATAAAAAGTAATTCGTATAATTTGTACAAATAACAAACTTTTGTTGTAGTTTTTTTTGAAGATCTAGTTAGATGTTTTAATGAAGTTAGAAGTAATGATTAAATAGAAGCTGAAATCATAAGTTTTTCTGTAGATTTAGAGTAACTATTTTCCAATCAATTTCTCAAGTCTCGCCATCATCTCATCTTTCTCCTTCAACATCCTTTCATACAAAACAATCTTTTCTTCATGAAGTTGAATCAATTTATCAATTGGATGAATATTAATTGTTCCGTAATTAAATGAATTAGCGAAAGCGTGTTCTCCAAAAGTATTAGAAATAATATTAATCGCTTGTTCCTCATCAAAATTCTGAAAAGCTTCAACAGGAATTTTTAAAACGGCTGAAATTTGTTTTAGTAGATTTTCTTCAATAACATCTTTTTGCTCCAGCATCGAAATTTTCTTTTGGTTCCAGTCTTCGCCCAGATCATAAGCCAAAGCTTCCTGCTTTATGTTAAGCATTTCTCTAAAACGTTTTACGTTTCTTCCCTGATGTATTTTCTGTTCCATAATGAATATTGAGTTTTCTGAAGATTCAAAGATAAAGCCATTTGGGCTAAAAATCGTGACTTTCAAAGATAAAAAAATATTTCAAAGAAGAATTATTTTGTAAGAATATTATATCTGTATTTCGAATAGATTATCCTTTAGAAAGAATAGAATTTTGCTTTAGAATTTTAAATCTATAAGCCATGAAAAAGAATAAAATATCTTTCGAAACTAGTATCTGGGCGGGATATACGGCGGGAAATCCATTTAAGGCAATCGATGCTTTTTTTGCTTTTGCACATCTGGATTACTACAAAAAAAGTTTAACCGAAGCTGTACTATACAGCTATAAAACAAAAGTCTACAAACAGGACAATCCTTCGGATGTTTTTGTTTTGTATACCGTTATCAAATCTTTCCTCAAGGTGTGTTCCTGTCTAAAGGAGAAAAGTAGAAAATGGAAAATAAAAGATTCTCTGCGATCTGAAACGGTTTTTCATCTTTCTTCGCTAACAAAAGAAGAATATGAGAATCCATTTTTGGTGTTTCAAAAAGCATTTGCAGAAAAAACGCTAGAAGAATTTGAATCATTTCTATACCAAATCCTTGAGCTTTCATTGTCTCCACATTCCGCAGATTCTGAGCCCGATTTGATGACGCCATATATTCATATAAACAAAATGCTTGATGCAGTAGAATTCATAAGAGAAAGGGGAGTTGAGAAAATCAAGAAAAGGAACCCGATCACGCAGATTTATCTCCGTAACGATAGCGCGGATTTGCAATCAAACAATTCTTGAGGAATAAATGAAAGTAAATTTCTAGAAACAAATAGGATTAAAAAATAAGGTTGTTTTTTTATATTCTCATTTTCAAGACCTTAATTATCAAATTTGCATCTATATTGATTCTTGATTTTTTATTTTGAGAAAAAGTGTATTTGGTTGATTTTTAGATTTTTATAATGACAAAATCGTTGTATTGATCTTGATTTTTTGTCCACTTTTACCTTAATTTCTTTTTTAAGTATAGTTTCGTTATAGCCTTTTTGTGAGGCACTAACTATTTAATAAACCAAAACTTATGAGAAACAAATTACATTTTATTTTTTTGAGAAGAGGCCAATATTACCATATTATATTATGGTTTTTTTTTCTTCTTTTTGCTTCAGGTTCCTATGCCCAACGCGGTTATTATGATGCACCTTATAAAAGGTACGAAGCAAATTTAGGTCAATTGTCTAATGGTGCTTCAGTTACTGCAAAATCATACAGTCAGGCCGATCTTCAGTCAGAAGCCTCAGATCAGCAGTGTGTGAATATGTCTGCCACAAATGCGACTGTTCAATGGACGCTTAGTGAAGCCGCTGACGGATTAGTAATTCGTTATAGTGTTCCTGACGGGCAATCTGGAACTATCGGGGTTTATAATGGCAACACAAAGCTTACAACGCTTACCTTGACTTCAATTTGGTCTTGGGAATATTTGTGGAGTAACGGAAATCCGAACAATAACGGAATTACAAATCAAAACCCAAGAATGCGTTTTGATGAAGTTCGTTATAAACTTCCTGCTAAAATTGCTGTAAACGGAACATTAAAATTGGTGAGAGAATCAGGTAATGTTCATATTGACTTTGCAGAAATGGAACCAGTGCCAACAGCTGTTACAGCTCCTGCAGGTGCCGTAACTTATTCAGGAAACGGAAGTGATCTTCAGGCTTTTATTGATGCAAATGGCGGAAAAAAAATATTTCTTCCAGCTGGGGTTTATAATGTTAACCGAGAATTATATTTTGGTTCAGCAAACACTTCGCTAATTGGTGCAGGAATGTGGTACACACAGATTAATTTTACCAACACAAGCAGTTTAAATGGAGGATTACGTGCCAATGCGAGCAACATTTCATTCACAGATTTATATCTTACAACAAATTCAGCTTCGAGAAGTAATTCTTATAAAGCAATAAACGGAGTTTTTACAAGTGGTTCAATAGTAAAAAATATCTGGGCAGAACATTTTGAATGTGGTGCCTGGATTGCGCAATACAATTCTGGTGGGCCGGCAATTGCTGACGGATTTACATTATCGCACTGTCGTTTTAGAAATAATTATGCTGATGGAATCAATCTTTGCAAAGGAACAGCGAATTCAATTGTAGAACACTGTAATTTTAGAAACAATGGAGACGACGATCAGGCAATTTGGTCTGCTGACGGACTCGAATGTATCAATAATACATTTAGATACAATACTTCAGAAAACTGTTGGCGCGCTTGTGGACTTGCTATTTACGGAGGAAAAAATAATAAAGGTTACAATTTAATTATCAAAGACAATCTGGAAGCAGGAATCAGAGTGAGTAATAATTTTCCGGGAGCACCATTTAACAACGATGGTATGCACGAAATTCATGATATTACCATAACAGCCTGCGGAACTTTTAATGATACCTACAACAATCCGGTGGCGGCAATTGATATTTTTAGTGCAACGAATGCTGGAAGTCAGGTTAAGAATGTTCAGCTTTACAGCATTGATATTATAGATTCAAGAAACGATGCAATTTCTATTAGTAAAAGATCGGGAGATGGTATTTATAATCTTTCTTTTAGAGACATAACCGTTAACGGAACGGGTAAAGAATATCCAAATAACAATGCATTGAACAGAAACTGGGGCAGAGGCTATTTTGTACTTATTGCAGGTTCTCCAAGCGGAAATGGCACCTATTGCAATATGAATTATTCTAATAGAGGCGGAAATGCCACAACTAACGAAGAAATTAGTGCAATTGGTACATTTTCATGGACGCAGAGCGGAAACTGTTCTACTACAAATGTTCCGGTTTCAGGAGTAACGGTTTCGCCAGGAGCAGTAACTCTAGGTGTTGGCGCTACACAGCAATTAACTCCTACTGTTTCTCCGGCCAATGCCACCAATAAAACAGTAAGTTATAGTTCAAATAATACTGGTGTTGCAACAGTAAGTGGTTCAGGTTTAGTAACCGCAGTTGCTTCGGGATCGGCTACCATTACAGTAACGACTCAGGATGGTAATAAAACCGCGACTTCTGCAATAACAGTAAATTCATCAAATGTGGCCGTAACAAGTGTGAGTTTAAGTCCTTCATCAGCAACATTAGCTGTAGGCGGGACACAGCAGCTAACACCAACAGTTTTGCCTTCAAATGCAACTAATAAGTCGGTTAATTATGCTTCAAACAATACAGCTGTGGCAACGGTCAATTCGTCAGGATTAGTCACAGCAGTTTCAGCAGGTACCGCTACCATTACTGTAATTACAGTTGATGGAAATAAAACGAGTACTGCAGCTATTACTGTAAATGCTGCAACAGGAAACTATTTTACCATTAAAAACAAATGGACAGGCAATTATTTATATGATGCCGGAAACAATGTAGGATACGGTTCAACAGTAGCAAACAATACTTACAAATGGGAAAAAGTGGCTATCGATGCTACTTATTATATAATTAAAAATGTAGGTACAGGAGATATAATGCATATTGAGAATTTAACCGGTGCAGTACAATGTACAGCAGGTCAATCCAGCTGGTGGAGTGCGCAATGGTCTTCTGAAAATGTAGACGCAACTTGGGTAAGAATCAAAAATAGATGGCAGACAACAGCGATGATTCATATTGAAAATCTAAATGGTTCTGCGCAATATCTTGGAGGTCAAAATAATTGGGATAGTGCACAATGGCAGTTTGAAAACACTTCGACAGCGAAAAAAGTTAATACTCCTGAGGTTATAGTTGAGAATTCTGTAGTTAGCATTTATCCAAATCCTTCAGTTAATAATGAATTTAATATTGTTTTGCCAGAACTGAAAGCAGGTGATACAGCAACTGTAACAGTTGCTGATGGCAGCGGAAGAAAAGTTTTGGTAAACAAAATCAGTTCATCTTCAAAAATCAACCATCATTTAGCCCCTGGAATATATATTGTGACAATTAATTCTAATGCTTTTAATGTTTCTAAAAAATTGATTGTTAAATGATAGGATTAAAATTTAGAAAATGAACTTCAGACGAATTTTTAATTGAATTTCATCATAATGAGCTCGATATTGTATCGGGCTCATTCTCATTTTCAGCTCTCCAAAGAATTCTTATAGAAACCAGCTCACAAAGATTAAGCTCAACAACGATAGCGCGGATTTGTAATCCGTGCTCTTAAAGATTGGTAGTTATTTTTTGTAAAAAAAAAAACAACGATAGCACGGATTGCAAATCCGCGCTAACGAGTATTTATGGGCAATACTTTTGGCGAAAGTATTAATTCTAGGTTTGTCGTTGCCATATTCCGTTACATCATTTTTCCTTCTTTTGTATACTCTTTTTTAATTCCCTGAAGCAGATGATTCAGGTTGATGCTTTTGTTTTGGTCTTCTAAAGTTCTCAAACAAGCATATTGAATGATGTTGACAATGTTGGCGCCTGTAATGTCGTATTTTTTTGAAAGTTCTTGAAGATTTACGTCTTCGGCAATTTTAATCCCTTTTGGCAGATTATTTTGCCACAGTTTCAAACGTTCGCCATAAGAAGGCACTTCAAACTCAATTATAGATTGAAATCTGCGGGTAAAAGCAGCATCTATATTGGTTTTAAAATTAGAAGCCAAAATCACCAATCCGGGATGATTTTCTATGCGTTGTAATAAATATGAAACTTCCTGATTGGCGTATTTATCATGCGCGTCACGTACATTGGTTCTTTTTCCGAAAACCGCATCGGCTTCGTCAAAAAACAAAATCCAATCTTTATCGGCCGCTTTATCAAAAAGAGAAGACAAGTTTTTCTCGGTTTCGCCAATGTATTTGGAAATTACCATTGACAAATCAATTCTATAAACATCTCTTTGAGTATATTTTCCTAAAAGTGAAGCCGTAAGGGTTTTTCCCGTTCCGGGCGCGCCGTAAAACATGACTCTAAAACCGGGCTTTATTTTGGCTTTCATGTTCCATTCGTGAAGCAGAATATCGTTGAATTTAAGCCAAGTTTCTATTTCTTTTATCTGATTTAAAGTATTGGAATTCAAAACCAAATCGTCCCAATCTAATTGCGTTTCTATTAATTGGGCAGGGAAAATGCTGCTCAGCTGTGGTTTCAGGATTTTTCCGGTTATGAATTTTTCGATGTATTCATCCTCTAAAATTAATAAACCGCTTAGTTTAGGTTCGCCATTCGCGACCGCTTCTATTTTGATAATGCCTTTTTGATACAGAAAAGATTGATTATGCAGGTAATTGTAGAATGAAATTCGGTTTTCGAGATCATTTCCAGCAACTAAAAACTGTGCCGTTTCGCCTGTTGGCAAAATGCCACGATGATTTTTTGTTTTGATTCCGCCAAACTCAGGCAGTTCACCGCCATTTGGCAAATATTCGGCAATAATCGAACTCAGAAAATCGGGTTTCAGATGCGGAACCAGAGCTAATCCCAAGATAAGAACGTCAATTTCTGAAAGATTATTTTCGATAATAAATTCGTCAATAAAACCATTCGCCTCAGTTTGGTCTAAAAAAGGTTTTTCCGTTGGATTTTCGACCTGAAAAAGAGTATCAAGCTGAAATACAAATTGGTTTTTGATATAGGTAAATACATTTTCCATTTTCTATACTAATGATTCGATTGAGAAAAAATCAAGCTTAGATTGTTTATAATTTCTGATTTTGTCCATCACAGCGTTTCCGTTATGAGAACCGCCAGAATTAGTGTTGCCTTCAATAGTTTCTATGGTGTCGGCATGAACAGCAGTTACAATTCCGGTATGAATCCAGTCGTTTGGCGTTTTTTGAAGAAGAAAAATATCACCCGGTTTTATAAAAGCGGGATTGGTTCTGGCTGTTTGAAAACGAGTTAAGATTTTTTTCTGAAGACCTGTTGTTCCAACAGTATCGCAACTATAAGTCAGAGGCATTAACGTTTTAAAATTTTTTCCTTGAATAGAAGCTGCCTGGTCGACAATAGCCTGAACAAATCCCATGCACCAAAACCAATCCGTTCCTTCATGTCCGTCCATATAGCTTCGGACCCAAGGTCCTGTATTGCTTTGGTTGTTTATGACAAGTTCAAAAGGTTGATTTTTGAGATGATTTTTGGCTGTATTGAGAATTAATTCTCTCAGATTACTTCCAGATATTGGACTTTCAAATGCTTTTTTAAGTGGCGATGCCAATTTATCAAACAGGTTTTGATCTACATTTCCGTTTTGAGGCAAACCATTGAATTTTTGATAATTCAATACTGCTTTTTCTGTTGCAGGACCAAAATCGCCATCAATACCTGTTGACGTTCCCGAACCAGGATGCTGCATAGCAAATAAATTAAGCCAAGACTGAATTTTTTCGACGTCTTTCTTGTTATTATTTGCCCCGTTTCTTTGTTGTGTTGCTTTAATAAGCAGTTCTTTTTGGTAGAATGTTTTTTGCATGACTAATGTTTTTAAAAGTTTTTTGAGATATAAATTAGCAGCAGAGAAAAGAAAGAATGTGTAATCTTTTAATATAATTTGGATAGTTTTATAAAATTCATTAGTCCATCCTTATCAATACTGCCAAAATCATATTGGTCATTTTTGATTATTTCTTTTATAGATTCATACTCAATGGGATCAAGTTTAAATAACTCGTTCAAGAGTTTTGAAATAAATATTGGCTCATTTTGATATTTAGCGAATAATTCGCTGAAAGTATTTATGACATTATTTCTATATATGGAATTCTGTAATGCAAATTGAACTAGCGCTTTAAATGCAATAATTTTGAAATCCCATTCAATTATAGGATTTCTTACGAATTTTTCTAAGTCTGGAATTATATCAAACCCCAACAATACAAGGACTTTTGGCAATTCAGAACGAAAATCAAAAGCCTCTTCATTTTTTTTATCAATTAATGCATCCAATAAAACAGTTACTGATTTCGTAATTTTTAATTGACCTAAAGCTCTCCATGCGTGTCTTGCAGCAAAATCTGATATTTTAAATCCTGAAATTGCATGACTTAGATTGGAGTTCTTTACAATTTCTATTAGTTCATCTGCGTTTTTTTTTCTAATGTTCAATTCTTGAGCATAATTTGGCCAGTCTTCGGACAAATCTGTTTTTCCGAATTTGAATAATTTTTCGACTTCTTCTGAATATTTCTTTTTCATTTTATATAAAAGGTATTTTTTTCTTTAATTATTGTTTGATTTGTAGTTAAATCATTGATAGCATCTCTTATTACCGTATCTGTCCTAGAAAGATCTCTGGCTATTTCTCTATATCCTGTATAGCTTGTTTTTGTATAAATATTTCCATATTTCGTTACGCTTCCTGAAACCGTATTATTTTTTAATAAATTTATTACTAATTGGTCAGGAGGAGTAGCAGCTACACCCATAATATTTGGAAAATTACCTCTTAGAGTATTTGAATAGACTGAGGTAATATTAGTTCCGTTTATTTCATCTATTTGGGCAGTTATAGATTCGGCGATATAAAAACCAAGTGCTGAAGTTAACTGTGCAGTGCTAGGAGATGGTAGTGCAAAAGTTGCATCATTTTTCGAATCTTGGTAATAATTAACAGTCATAGAGTATTTTAAAATTTTTGCTTTATTATCCTTCCCAAATTGTTCTGGACCATTATCCATCTTTGTATTTAAAGATTGTGTACCAAATGTTAAATTTTCGTTTGTTGCTTTTCCATATAAAGCAGCAGATAAAATATGAATGCCTTTAGTTTCAGATTGATTACCTGCATTTTTAGCCACAAAAGAATCTATAAAGGTATTTCCTATCATTAAACCTCTATTCACTCTAGGGTCACCAGCACCACTATCAGGTTCTATATTTGTTAATGGATCTACGACAACTGTCTTTGGCCTTCCTTGATCCATAACGGTAGGCTTAATCTCTGTTTTTGGAATAGGTTTTTTGGGGAGACTTTCCTCTGCTTTCTGTATGTAATTAAAATTCCAATTTTCGCCACCATCAGTAACAGAAGATATGTCGATCACTGATGAATGATCTGCATTAACTTTGTTTTTTATTGCCTGAGCTTCATCAGCGGTAATTTCGCCTTGGTCTTTTTCTTTTTCTCCCTCTGAATGAATTTCAGCTAAAGCTCCTGCAATAGGTCCTGATGAAGTAGCTGCTTCTGGTTCGCTTCTTCCCATCACTCTGTCCAACAACGCCATTCCTCTATCTACAGCCTGATTCACTAACCAAGTCAATGCTTCATCAACCATTTGGCGAACAGCGACAAGCATTTCGCCAATTCTTGCTCCAATACCTGTTAAACCGACTTGATTGGCCAAGAAACCTATCACGACTGGCATAGCTTGTCCCATGGTTCTTTCTAGATAATCGGCGGCTGTGGCGACATTGCCTCGAGCTAAGTCGGCTACACCATTGACAAACGAATTGACCACTTCGAGCATTTCGCGTAAGTATTTTATAAAACTTTGAATTGCGTTAAAGAATGCCATAGCACCATTTATCACAGCCATGATTCCGGTTGGGTCTAACATGCTTAAAAGTCTGGCCGTAATTCTATTGACAATACGCTCCATGACAAAGTTTTTCACGGCATCGAGAACGGTATTCCATAAATTACTAAGCTGTTCTTGTATTTTGTCCCAAATAGCTGCCATACCGCGTTCTTGGACATCTTTGATGAATGTCCAGATACCTTCGAGCGTATTAATCATGCTACGAATTCTAGCTACTCTTGCAGGACCAATACGTGGATGTGCGGCTAGTTTTTCCCAAATTCTTTCCATGGAGATATTTAGCACTTCCATAATCCATGTAATAACACCACGTAGAGAGAAATCAGTGAGAACTGGAATATTAGCATCTTTTAGTTCGCTCATTAGCCAGCCCGTTACGCCATTGATTAAGTGGGTGACGATATTGTCAAAGAACTGCACAAATCCTTGTTTAAGTGCTCGCAGTATATTTTTTAAGAAACCAATTGGGTCTTTCTTAATGTCATCAATAGCTTCTAAAGCTCTCGTAATGATATTTCCGATGAGATCGAATGGGAAATTCATGATTTCGAGAATGGCCATTATAACGATTCTAACAATTTCTGCCACAAAAGCAATTAATCGGCCAATAGGTTCTCCAAATTTCTCAATGATTCTCATGAAGGCATCTATTGGATGAATAAGGTCATCAATAGACATAGAATCCCAAATATCGGTAAAGAGCTGTATAATAGATTGTGGCGTCATGTTGAGCGTCTCTACTGCCGCTTCAATTTCGCCTGCAATTCTGGCTATTGCACCAGACTCGACCATTTGTGCATATTGTTCTTCTCCGCCATCCATAAGGCTCATGAAACCTCTTATCATATTTGGAACTGTGCGAGCTACGACTTCTTGTGTAAAAGGATCTTTTCCGATAATCACTTTCACAAGCGAATACCCTCTTACGGTAGCGGCCTGAGCAGAAAGCCATCCTAATAGTGACTCCTTAACAAGTTCTAATACTTTTAACGCCACACCTGAAGCAAAATCCCAAACTCTTTGCAGGAAGTCTCCAGCTTGAGTGGCAAGCGCAGAGAGATTATCTGCAATATTGACCAAATTGGATGGCTGAATAGCATCCCAAGCTGAGGTGATAAGTCCGCGAAGTTCGCCAAGTAAGGAGTTGAAAGTTCCAACTTGAGTATCAAGCCAATCGGCAGTTTTTTGCAGCGTGCCTTTTTCGCGCATTTGCTCAAGTTCAGTCTGCTTGTCTATCAGTATTAAGAAATCTTCTAATATTTCTACCGTTGTGGCATTTACAGCCTCATCTCGTAATGGATCGTATTTGATTATTTTTTTAATTAATGACCAAGCTTTGTTTTCTGCCAATAAAGGTTCAGCAACATTAATTAAGGCTTCTTTTATCCAAGTAATTACCTGATCGACTGTAGCGCTTACGAAAGAAGTTATTCTATTAACTACTTCATTAAATTTTTCTGTAACTAAATCAATAATGCCTGTGTAAGGAAATGATAATTCATCCCAAACTTCTTCAACTAAATCAAGAATACTGTCAATTGTTAGTCCCAGTTCTCCTAATTTTCCTTCTACCCAGTCAAAAACCTGCTGTAAAATTCCATATTCCTGAAGCTTGTCAAATATGGCAGTTCCAAACGGAATAAGTCCCATTAAGCCTTCAACCAGATTAATTGGAGTTCGTTCTACATCAATTTGACGTAACGGGTCATAACCGATTATAACGGTAAATAAAGTGTAACCTGGAATATGTCTTGCCTCATCTATAATCCAATCTGGAACTAAATCGAGGAATGAACCTTGAATCATTTCTGGAGCAGGGGAGATGGGTTCTGGTTTTTTTCTAATTGCCGCTCCCTGTTGTACTGTATGCGTTAATTCGTGGGCGAGTAAATGCTTGCCTTCTTTTGAATTTGGATTGTATTTTCCTTCGTTAAAATAAATATTGTTTCCCGTAGCAAAAGCCTGAGCGCCTAATTGCTTATTCATTTGAACAGCATTGGAGTCATTGTGTATGCGGACATTGCTAAAATCGGCTCCAATGCCAGATTCCATTTCGGTTTTTATTTTTCCAGATAGAGGAGAACCTCCGCCTTTACTGCTGTTTAGCTTGGACTCTATATTTGAATTATCGCTTGGATTGGCATCGCCAGCAGCGCTTTTTTGCAGTTGTTTTTCTTCGTCTGAGGTTTGTTTTTCTTCTTCTTTTTTCTGCTGTACATTTTCTTCTTCTCCTTTGTTTTGAATTAAAGGTTTGGTTGCTGGAGTACCTTTTGAGACCGTTTCAGGTTTTTTGACTTCTTTTTTATTCTGAACCGTTTCTTCTTTTTTCTGGACTTTATCTTCTTGCTTGCGCTGAATTAATGATTTTGATCCAGAAAAAGCAGGATTAATTTCTCGTTTTTCGGTTAGTCTAGAATCAAGTTTATTTTGGATTAAATCGGTTTTGAGTTGTACAACAGGTGTTATGGTTTGAGCTGCGGTTTTTTGTTGCGCTTCTTTATTTTTTTCTTCTTGCTTTTGAACATTACGCGCCAGTTTCTTTTGTACTACCGGCGATGGCGAAAAGAATGAGTCTGCTTTTGGCGTTTGTTTATTGGCCACCACGTGGTCTGCGACTCTATCGGCTTCTACTTCAAATTTATCGTTAGATTTTCCGATATTCAATTTTGCCTGAACACCAAAAAAAGATTCCTTCCCCTTGTCATGATGTGACGAGGAGTGCGGAGAATTTGATTTTGGTATTTGTTTTAATGCTGGCATCTAGTTAGTTACGCTAAAAAATCCTTTTAAATTTGGACTACCTCCAGGATTAATTACTTGAATCTCTACTTTAAAGAAGATACAGTCTTTGGTTTTTACTGCAAATGATTGTGTTTCTGTTCTGCCAACATCATATCTTCTGCTAGTTTTACGTATTGTGCCTCCTTGTATAGCTGTTAATACTATATGATAATGTTTTGCATTATGTGGTTTGGCCCAATTTGCTGTTGAAGTTATTTTAAAATTTCCTTTTGAACAGAAAGTTGTAGATGGCACAGAGGTATCATCGACATTAAAATCCCTAGTTTGCGGTAATTGAGACGCTTCACCACAACAATTATCACCACCTCGTTTTTGTCCTACCAGTTTATTGTCTAAAGCTCCTATAGTTTCTGGTCCGACAATACCGTCAATTTTATTCAAACCATTTTCTTCTTGGAAGCCTATTACTGCATTTCGTGTTTCGCTTCCAAAATCGCCGTCTGCTCCAAATTTTGGTAAATTTTGACCTGCTTTCATTAGACCTTGCTGCAATTCTGAAACATATTGCCCTTTTTGACCGGTAGAAATAAGCATCTGATTATCATTAGCTTTTTCCAATGGCGGATTGCCTTTAAACTGTGGGTTTTCTGGTTTTTCTGCGTGTAGATCTTCTGAATGGTTTTCCATAGATGATTTTTGTATTGTCGCTGATTTTTGTTTGGATCCAGTCTGCTGAATCGTATGCGTGAGTTCATGTGCTAGCAGATGTTTACCTTCTTTGGATTCTGGATTGTATTTTCCTTTATTGAAATAAACATCATTGCCATGCGTGAATGCTTGCGCGCCCAATTCTTCGCTCATTTGAACAGCTCTACTGTCGGTGTGGATGTTTACATTGCTAAAATCGGCTCCAAAACCCGATTCCATTTCGCGCTTTGTATTTTTGTCCATAGCGTTGCCACGGCCTTTAGAGCTGTTGAGATTACTTTCTACGTTTTCATCAACTGAATTCGATTCATTTCGTTTTGCTTGAACTGTTTTTTCTTCTTTTTTCTGAGCCTTTTTATCTTCGTTCTCACATTCAGCACATTTTTTCTGTACTTTTTTGTCTTCTTCCTTATCCGACTTCTTTTGAACCTTTTTGTCTTCTTCTTTTTCGCCCTTTTTCTGAACTTTTTTATCTTCTTCTTTATCCGATTTCTTTTGGACTTTTTTGTCTTCTTCTTTTTCGCCTTTTTTTTGCAGAGGCTGTTCTTGTGCCAAGTCCTTTTTTTGAACTGTCGAAATGGTTTCTGCAAGGGGTTTTTGCTGTACAGCTTCTTCGCTTCTGGATTGAAGTAAACCTCCAGTTTTGCGTTTGTTGACTACTTTATCAGCTACATTGTCGGCTTCTACTTCATATTTGTCTCCTACAGTGCCCGTAGTTAGTTTTTTTTGAACTTTTGGTCCAAAAAAAGTAGAAGGGGAGTGATTGGCTATTTTTTTTTGTTCAAACTCTCTCATGATTATTATTTTATCATTTTGAAATACTAATTTGTTTCTCTAAACAAACTGCAGATTATTCGCGATAACACCTTCTTTCTCTAATGCATTTTTTATTTGCTTATACCAATACGGAAATATTTTAGAGAGTCGAAGTTCAATTTCATCAACAACATATTTGTCATATTTTTTCATTCCAAAAAAATGAGAATACCCAATACTATCGGCATGTTTTCCTTGTTCGGTTATATTGTCACCTTTCAAAAGCATTGTCGGAGTATTGTTTTTATAATTCAACAGCGATGCAAGTGTATATTGTTCTATTAAAATGCAGGTTTCATAACCTTCTTGTTTTAATGAAGTAAAGCCTTCTTGGTTTTCGATATATATTTTCTCCAAGTCGTAATAGCTTTTTATAAATTCGTCACGGAGCTTGAGATCGTTAAAACCAAATATGCCGCAGTTATACGAATAGCCCAAATTGGTGTGCCAGTAAGGAAGATTTTTAGTGTATTTATTAAAAAACTCTACCTGCTTCTTATAATGGATTTGATAAGTGTCTTCCTTGCGTTCTACTATAACATCATCAAAACTAAAATCTATCTTTTTCTTAATAAAGATGTCGGTGTCTATGTGAATAAATGGTTTTGTTTGAAGTTCCATAGCATTGATTTTTGATTTCATCCAAAGTTCAATTCTATTGCCGTTTTGCATTTTGGTAACAGCACAAGGAAGCATATACAGGAATTTATAGCCTATTTCGTCTACATAAAGCTCAATTTCATCATACCACAAATGGCTATATAATACACTCAGAGCAGTCATGTAGATCGTTTCCTTTAATTTGTCTCCCATATTCCATCTGTTGTTTGTTATAGGAAGTACATCAAGGCTGTAAATCATCTTGTGTTGTTGTTTCATACCTTTTTATTTTAAGCGATGCCTTCTTTCTCCAAAGCATTTTTTACTTCTTTGTACCAATACGGAAACAGTTTAGAAAGCCTATTTTCTATTTCCTGAACAATGTCAATTCTGTATTTTTTTTGGCCTGCAATATGCGTGTAACCAATTCTATCTGCTAGCTGGCTGTTTTCGAACAAGTTTTTTTTCCACAGCAATAAGGTTGGCTTAATATTTTTATGATGTAATAGTGTTGCCAGATTATACTGCTCCAAAACAATGCAAGGTTCTATTCTTGTTATGCCTGGATTATTATTTTTTATAAAAATTTCTTCTAAAGCATAATAGGCTTTTAAAAACTGATCCCGAAGTTCTAAGTCTCTAAAACCTAATACGCCACAATTGAAAGCATATCCTAAATCGGGTTTCCAATAATCTAGATCATGAGTATATTTATTAAAAAAATCCAATCGATATTGATACATGCCGTACAGTTCGTAATCATTTTGTTCAACAATTACTTTATCAAAATCAAAATTTATTTTTTTCTTTATAAAGGCGTCATTATCAAGATGAATAAAAGGTTTCGTCTGTTTTTCCATAACATCAATCTTCGATTTCATCCAAATGACAGCGTCTTTATTGCTGCTAATTTTAGTCACTCTGCAAGGAAGCATATACAGAAACTTATAAGCTGTTTCATCAGCATAAAGTTCAATATCCTTGTACCATAAGTGGCTGTATAGTATGCTTAGAGCAGTAGAATAAATAGTTTCTTTAAATTTATTGCCTTCATTCCATCTATTGTTGCTGATAGGAAATGCATCTAAGCTGTAAATTATTCTAGGCTCTTCCTTCATAAAATATTTTTTTTAATGGTATGAATTAAGTTTTTCTCTTCCAGAAAAGTTACATTATTGTACAAAGAAGCTTTACGGCTGTGTTTGTACAATCGTCTCCATTGATAATCGACACCTTTAACTGCTGAAGTGTTGAGATGTATCTCAGTATTATGATTTTTTTTACTTTCTTCAAATGAGGTATGCCAGACCATTTTGCCCAACAAAGGTGATTGTATATAAGTTGAATTTGAAAAATCCCTTTGAAAGCTGTCTATATTAATTGAATTTTCTCCAACTCTGAAAATATGCACCAACGCTTCGCCATTTTTTGTTTTATAATATTTTGAGAGGTATCTTTTTGTCTCCAGTTTGTTCATCATGGGCTGTAAATCCAGTTCCTTTTCAAAAATCAGATCGATATCATTAATGGTAATATCATAATATTCGCGAAGATTGAGATAGTCTGCAACACCTCCACAAAAGACTACTTTAGACATGTTTACATTATTGAATAAAAACTCTAAAGCCATTTGCTGAAGGCCGCGAATATTTTTTTTGTCGTATTCTAAAAAAGAGGTGTTATCAATATTCATATTTTTCATATTTACCAGTTCACATATATGATTCGTTTTTTCCAAGCTAATTTGATGATGCTCAAATTCCAGCTTAATTTGTCCAATAAAATATCTTGTGTTTTTCGTTCCATGGTGATTACAGGACTTTCGTCACCATTAATGTCTAATTTCCCCGAGCGTTGCAAAAATTCGTTTTGAAGCAATTCTGCCGAAGATTTTTTCATGATATCCCAATTGCTCAATACCGCTTGCAGCATTGTGGCCGCTTCTTTCTTCATTTCTTCTGAGAGTACAATGTTTCTTTCAATAGGCTCAGCTATCGGAATATTACATAAAAACTTTTCGAAGATCATAGCATTTTCATAGTCCTGTTCTTTTCCCGTAGCTGTATAATGCAAGAGATGAGCGGCAACTTCTGGATCATTTATAGTATTGTCTTTATTGAGCAGTTTGCAATTTTCAAAAAGAGATTTTAAAAAGGGATGAATTAATACTAAACCTGCATTGTCAACATAGGATTCGCTAATGATGTCATTCTCATCAAATCGGTCTTCGTTTTTGACTTTTTCTTTTTCAAAAACAGTATCCTTTTTATCAATTGTTTTTTCGTGATCGCTAAGAGTTTCTTCTTTTGATTTGTTTGATACGTTTTCGATATTTTTATTGTCATTGCTAATAGCCGCATCTTTGCTTTTAAACAAAATAGAACTCTGGTTTTGCGCTAGATTTTCGTTATTTTCCTGTATTCTTTCTGATTCTATTTTTTTGTCTGCCAGATTTTCTGTTTTTTTTGCATTTTCAATTTCTGTCTCACTTTCAATTTTTACCTCATTTACTGTTTCTGATGTATTTTTTGTTTCTGTCTCAGTTTGTGTGGTCACTTGATCGTTTGAGATAGTATTTGGCTCTGTTTTTTTTAAAATAATTTGGGCTAGTTTTTTTTCTATAATTGAAACAATTGCATCAAGATGAGCCAATAATACCAGTTCGTTTTGGTTTTCTATCTGATTTTCAATTTCTTTTATAAAAAGATCTTTGTGTTCTAGAAAGATGTTTTTTTTATGAAATTCAAATACGCTTAAAATTAATTGGGAAAGCTTTTCTCTTATAATTGCTTTACTTGTACCACTTGTTTCCAAAAGACTCAAAAGAACTATTTCCCAAACCAAAAACCTTTGATTTGGAATCAATTGATTTTTAGCAATACTGGTTTCAATGTATTTTTTTATTGTTTCAATATTGATTATTTTGGTACTGCTGTCTTTGCTATCTTTTTTGAGTAATATTCCTTTTTTAATAATGTTTACAATTTGGACATCACTAAATTGTTTGATAAATCGTGTTCTCACAATTGGCTTTTGAAGGGAATTGTTCCATTTAAAAGAAAAGCTCTCATCATTTAAGATTTCATCAAATGTGGTGTCGTTTACTACTTTGAAATCATGATTTGAAGTTGTCCACCAAGCATTTGTGCCAGTCTCAAGAAAATGAAAGAAGCTTTCTATTGCCTTTTCTTGCGGTTTGATGAGTTTATAGCCATCAATGTTTTTATCTTCTTTTTCAAAAACTTCCTTGATTTGATTTGTAATTTTTTTTAGGATTTGCTCTTTGAAATTTTCGAAATCTAAATTTTGATTTATAGCAATATCAAGGTTGAGCTTGTCTAATTGTATGCTGTGTGAAGGATTTTTTGAATCTACTTCGTTAAAATAATTTTCTAAAAGCGTGAATACTTCTTTTTGCAAAAACGCATCAATATTGTCCTTGAGATAATATCCTTTCTCTTTAGAATTGGTATTTATCTCAAGGAAAACTTTATTGATGATATGTTTATCTAAGTTTTGCATTGGCTGTAAGGGCTTCTATTTGTATGTTTAAAGAAGATATGATAAAATCGATTTTTGGAAATACCTTCAGCATGCTAGTCAAAAACGCTTTCAATGTTCCTTCTTTATCGCTATTGAATTTGATTTCGATAAAGCTTGTAAATAAATTATTGAAAAGTAATTCTACTGGAATAATCTGTTTCTCTGATGCTTTAAGCGTTTCTGGATCTTGGCATCTCAAAATCGTATAAAATAATGAGGTGTTAAGCGATATAAGCGTTTGTACTGCCGCAATCAGTTCTGGATTCTGTAGTTTGATGGCAGTGCTAACAACTGTGGATATTAAATTGAAATTTTCTTGTGTAAATAATTCAGATAAAGTATCATTTAATTTACCGCTAATGTAGCTCTCAAGATTTTTTTGAACTTCGGCCAATCTGTTTTCCGTTTCAGAAATTAAGCGATTGGTTTCTCTATTGAATTTATTTACAACAGCAATTTCTCTTAGATTGGAGATCGTTCCAATGGAGTTATTTATAAATAAACCTGCATTATCAAGACATGTATTCTCTTCAACGGTTTTTCTAATCTCTATTGATCTTGGACCATCGGTTACCGAACCACATTTACCCTCAGCAATTAATGAAACAGAGATTGAAGATTCATTATACATCGAAGTTTGTCGCGTTATCGGATCTTTTTTATCTGTTACAATTACTTCCTTGTCAATGTGCCAAGTATAGGCCGCAGCATTTTGGGAATTGTTGTTTAGGGTCAGAATTCCTGTTGTAGCATCTACATTGTAACTAAAACTAGCAATAGGCAGATCTAAAAGTGTAATGGTAAGATTGGATGGTTTGTCGTCTATAAAAATAGTTACGATTTGGATATCCTTAGATACTTCACCTGGAACAAACATATATTTTTCTCCGAATGTAACTTGAACTCCTTCTCCTAAAATTTGTGCTCCTTTTACATTAGGTTCTAAAGTAAGTTCCACAGGTTTATCGTTTCGGCAAAAAGATATTTTGTTAAGTAATTTACCATCGACCAGTACTTTTGGATCTGAAATTTCAAATGTCACTGGATGTGTTACTTTAAAATCACAATTGCCATTGTCTGCATAAAGTGTAACATCAAACGTGAATTTCTTTTGTGATTCGCTATTATACTTGTAGATATGTGTTATTTCGGTTTTATCATCTGTAACCCAATCGGTTTTGTCTCCAAAATCCCAAGTAAACTTATTTCCTTCAATATTTTCTCCAGTTATGGTAAAAATGATTTCCGTTTCGTCAGCTCCTGGAGATTTTGAAGGAACAGCTGTAAAATCGAATTTCGGTTTTTCGAAAATGGTTATTTTACAATCCGTATCAAAATTGTTGACTGTAAAGGTTATCGGCTGGCCAATTAAATCTTTACTAACTAAATTTGGATCAAAAACAAGTGCGCCATATTCGTTTACGGCTATTCCTCCATTTTGGTCAGGTCTAACATTGGCTTTTACAAAACCTCCCGACGGAGATACTTTAAAAGGCAGAGGAGGTGTTTTGCTGTCAAAACAAATTTTATCTACAGGCAAACTAAGACCTATGTTGTTTTCGTCACAGCATAAATAAGGCAACGAAAAATCGGCGACAATTGGATTTAAAATAGGGATGCCTTCTGTAAATTTTTCAAAATCTCCAGTTAAAGATGGTTTTCGGGTGTTATAATAATAGTAATACGGTACTTTTTCTTCCAAATAGATCATTATGAATGTTCCTCCTGGAATTACACCTGCTTTATGCTCGTAGCCATGATTTTTGTTAAGGTAATACTCGGTGAATTTTTGGATTGTTTTATCCAATTCATTAGCATTTACCGCCAGAATCATGATGTTGAATCCAAGACCATTATCCAGCCTAATTTGCTGGATTACTTTTAGTGCTTCTTTGTAATTGCGTCCTTGATGGCCTTCAATTCTATAAAAATCACTATCAAGATGTATTTCAAGTGGTTTTTTAGTATTCAACAAGTCATCGTGATAACTAACATTGTTTTTTTGCAATCCTAAAATGGTTTTGTCAAAATCCCAAGCCTTAATAAGCGATTCGTTTACATCATTGTAAAAAGGAATGGCTTTTTTGCCCAGTTTGCCCAGTTGCAGTGAAGGCGTGATTTTTATAAAATCATAGGCTGTATTGTAATTTTCTAATAATTCTGCACTTCTTAGAATAAGACTGTACATTCTTTGTCTGGCTGTATCTTCGCCATAGCATATTTTCAGTTCATCTGATGTGATGTCTTTTTCTTCAGAATCAGTATCATCTGCAAGGCAATCATTGCAAGGAGTAAGGCTTTCTCCTGTAAGCAAAGGCGATTTGTAGAAGGCATGACGAAATTCAAAACAAGGTTCTGATTTGAATAGTTCGCCCAGCATTAAGTGTTTCGGAAAAGCATTAATATCAGGATAACAGTAACTATCCTCTAAATTGAGTAAAAGCGCTCTAGTTTCGTTGTAAGTATCCACAAGATCGTTAAGCAGATCATATCGATATTGAAAATCTGAAGGAAGTATGGGATCTCCATCAAAATTAAATAGTTCGGTTATTTTTTTTTGAATAACATCTAAAACTATCGGCATGTTTAGGCCTGTCAGCAGCTTATTGTAGCCATCCTGCAAATTCTTAACTACATTATTTTTGAAAATACCTTTTGTAAAAGTTTGTTTTAATGCTTCAAGGTGAACAAAATCTTCTTTTTTTAATACAATTCTGTTCGATTTTAGATCTGGTAATGTATGGTATAAATTGCCATAATTGATTTTGCCAATCATGCTGTCATAATTCATTATTTTTGCGGCAACGTCTTTGCTGACAATTAAAACTTTATAATTTCCAACAATTTCCAATCCCTGATTATCGCATGAAAGGCTTACGCAAAGGTCAGATTCTTTTTCATAAGACTCTAGATACAAAAGAATTACAGCATCTTTAAGCTCAAAACTTGTATTTGCTTTAAATTGTGCTAAAGCAAAATTTGGATCCTTTTCTTTTTTTTGGTGTTCTTCTGTCAAGAGTTCAAAAAGAGGCAATTGCTGATTTGCTCCACCGTAGAAAAAAGGCTTGTATGCCGCTTTTGTATTATCATAGACTTTGCAGTGCGTATAGGTTTTAGAATCAAAATCGATTTTTTTGTTTCCCAATACATCTGCCTGATATAATTTAAAAAGATCACCATCTGTAGTTACACCAGTTCCCTGCGTTATTGAAATCGTTTTTTGAGACTCATCATAACTTGGATAAAGTCCGCAAACTATACCAACGCCACTCAGGTAAATGCGCGATAGGCGATCCTGGTCGTCAAAAAAATCTACAACCTCATTAAGGTTTCCTTCTGTAAGTACCTGATTCTTTGTGAATCGTCGGTATTGTGTTGTTATTGTTGAAAGTTTTGCTGACATGGCAATAGTTTTTATAGTGATCCTAAATTCGTTTTTCCTAGTATAATTTTATCTGACAATCGTTCATTTTCATCACTGCAGTCAAATAGACGTCCTGTTGGGTAAACATTGTCTAGAGAGGTTAAAGCCTTAATGAAACTGATTAATTGCGGTTCTGGCTGCTCTTGATTCAAATCGGTTTTGGCAATCAAGTAGTCTTTGTACGTTTTTTCAAATTGAACGAGCTGATTTTCTGCGGGGTCTTTCACATCTTTTTCCCTATAGCCAATCCAGCATATTTTTGCCAGAACGTGAGCTGGCAGCTCTTCTTTGATTATTTTTTCTATATAATTTCTAAAATCGGTATTGGCAAATCGCAATGTATATCCTGGCAGCACTACGCTCACACGGTAGGAGTAAGGGTCTATCGGTTCGCAATCGCCGCACTCTTCGGCGCAGATTGGCATGAAAGTATCTGGATTTACTGTTGTTTGATGTACATCTGGGCGGAGCATCATGTGTTCAACCAAAAACATTCCTTCCTCAGTAAAATCTTCTTTCATGAATTGAATTAAATCCAGAATCGATTTTTCTAAATCAGGAAGATTAGTATAATATTCAAATCTGCGGGCAATAATTCGGTTTGGGTTTTTCTTGTCTTTGATGGCTGGATTTATAATGTCATACGAATATTTCCCAGCGTCTGATATCTGAATTAAGATATTGTCGATAATGGATAAATCTTTTACAGTGCCGTTTTTAAAGGCTTCTTTTATTTTATATTCCCGAGTCTGAATAATTTGCAATACAGCAAAATAAAGCTCTTTATTTGCAGCAGAAGTATCAAAGTATTCTGCCGTTGAAGAAAGCACAATCTCATTATTTGTGTCCACAATACGCCATCTATATACCGATTGATTGTCTGAATCAATAAAATTGTACATCTGAACAAAAGAGTTGGAAAGATTTCTTCGGCTGTAATCTTTAATGCCAATGAGTCTTGAAATCCTTTTTTCCGCTCCTGAAACATTATTTGTATTCCATAAATTGGCAATAGGCTGTTTGTAATAATCAAAAGCATTGCCTCGGTCTTTGCTTACAACTTTATAATCTTTCAAAAAGTTTTCTTTGTCGCGCAATACCACTTGGTCTGTAGTATTGCCATAAATAGTTTTATTGACAAAAACGTATTCTGAAAAATTCTCAGCAAAACGAGATAATAGATGATCTAAAATTTTGTTTCTTCTTTCGATATTATTGTCCTGCTGGTCAAAAAGCAGTTCTGTAATGCTGTCGTCAGTGTAATTATCGTATCCGTCGACAATGTCATTCGCGCCTTCAATGTCTTTAACGACTTGAGTAAAAAGAGTTCGGGTCAAATTTCCGCTTACCGAAAGCAATTCGCTTACCTGACCTAATTGTTTAAAATAACTCCCTAATATCTGATCAAAAAATAAAAGATATCCTTTTAATTGTTTTGCTTTAGCTTTACGTTCAACAGACGCTCGAGTTGGAAGACCTACTTCGCCAATACCATAGGTTTCAGGGAAATCATTTTGTATGGTGGTGTAAAAATCGGTGTTGAGGTATTCGCCATTAGGTATTTCTAATTCTTTATTCTGGCTGGCGTTGGTTGTAGCTTTGTCTTTTTCGGCTTTTATGGCATCTAAATAAATTTTTACTTGTGCCTGATTGATATTCAGAGGCAATAATCCTTTGTTGTAATTGAAAACACTTTTGGCACAAATAACTGGTTTTTGATAAGGCGCAAGGCAGATAAGCCATTTGTTTTCTAAATCATCACCACCACAGTTTCCCAAAGAAATATCTTTAATCAGAATCACATCTGGCACCGACATGATGATTCTCATGATATCTGAAAGACGCACTTCGTTTCTCAAATCGGCTTTAAGCAATTCTTTGGTATCAATGAAACCATTCTCTAAAGATGGACCATCAAAAATTTCCAAAGTCGAATATCCTTTGTCAATCATTTGTTTTAACGAATAAAAATTGACCGTTGTCGATAAGTAACTTTCAAGGGCATGAAGAACATTGGCATGAACCAATTCTTCATCGGCTTCTGTATTTACTTCAATATCAGCACATATTTTGATAGGATAGTCTACGACTTTTTTGATATCGACAAGATCTTCGCAAAGGTTTCTGTTGGCATGATACTGCTTTCTTATTTTTTCTTTAACAATCTCTATTTCTGATGGTTTTGAACTTTCGAAATCTACATACAAATCATACAAACCATTTAGTTCGAAAGACTTTCTTAAGTTCGGAGTTGCTGCAAGATTATTATAATCGTTAACATCATAAGAAAGCTGATTTTTTTTGCAGTCTACATAAACCGTTTTCTCATGTTTGGCGAGCCAGCAATTTCTAACCCCATCTATGTCTATAAATAGTTTTCGGTAATCATTTTGGGTAACAGGGCTGGAAGACAATACTTCTGAAGCTTTAAAAAACTGCTTTGGAATGTCTTTATTGATGTCATCAGATGCTAATATATTTTCTATAGGAAGATTAAGTCTCATGCCCAGATCTGAAACGGCATAGCAAAGTATCTCGAGCATTGTAATACCTGGATCATGCTCGTTAAAATCAGTCCAGAATTTGCTGCCAAAAGACTCAATATATTCGATTCCTTTTTTTCTTAGATAAAAGAAATCCAAATCATCTTCTGATGCTGATTTTTTAGGAATGGTGATATGTGGGTTTAGTAGCGACATTTTTCAGGTTCTTCGTGGGTTGTTGGTTTACAGGTCATGATATTGGTGCTGATAATGTGGTTTTTAACAGAGACTAAAATATTCTTAGGGCTTGATGGTGATAATGTGGTTTGAAAGTCTAAAAGATGAATATTGTCTTTATTGTTTTCTGTGTCTTCTAATGGTTTAGGATGTTCCTTATCTGTTTTCTTATCGATATAGATTGCCATTTCCAGAGTAGATAAAAAATCTACATAGTACAGGTTTTCGATGTATTCGATAACAATGCTTCGTTGCAGTTCAACTCCAAATATGATTTGTTTTGAGGTATCAAAGGCCCAAGGCGATAAAAATTTGATAAGATCTTCATTAAGCTGTTTTTTATAAAAATTCTCATCGAATTCGGGATAAAACTTTACATCCAGTTTGATTATAACTTTTTCATAATCAGGATTAATGACTTTAGCAGATACTAACATGGAATTTTTAGAATTGATAAAACTTTCAATGCTGTTTAATGTGGCTGTGCTAACTCTTGGCTCATAAATATCGAATACATTTTTGTCTACGATATCTGGAATTACGACTAGCGTTACTTTTCCTGGAGATAAAAATGAGGTTTCTGTACCCGAAATAAAAGTATGGTTTAGGCATTTTACTCTAAACACGCTTGGAAATTCCTGTAAAATAAGATGCTCATAATCCCAAAGCGTTATAGCTCTGTTTTTGTGGCGCAAGCGTTCGCTCACACGCAGATAATAGGAGGGATCTGATTCTAATGGCTTTCCATCAAACGAATTAAATGGCTGTTCTATGCTTTTAATCTGCGGAACTCGTGTAATTAATTTAGATATTGTTTTGGCAGGTAATGTGCTCTCTAAATGAGCTAAATTATTGTTGTTATCAAAAAATTGAGCGGTAACAACTTGAGTTTTCACATCGATAACTTTGCAAACGGCATCATAATCTTTGTGCATTTTGGCTTTTATCCAAATGGTATTGGCTGGAAACAATGTATTGTCATTGGATGCCTGTTTTGGAATGCCAAATTTTACGATTCCTGATTTTAAGAAGTTATCTATCCCATTTGCTAAAATATCCTTGTCAAGATTTTTCCAGTAATTATCGCACAATATGTACCATTCTACTTTTTGTTTTCCTGTAAAGGTGGGTACGCCGGTATTTTCGCTCCCTTCCAATATTTGAAATAATAGTGAAATCTGTTGTGATATTTCGGCATCTTGAAGACCGATGTAAAATTCGCCTCCATTGCAATAATCAGGAACCAGACAATTGGTAATTGGTTCAACTTCTAAAATTTCTTTATTGATGGCTTGCTGTTTCAAATAAGAATGTTCTTCGCGCTGTCCAAAAGGAGCTTCATGAAACAATTTTATTCGGTTGGACTCGTAGGCAGAAATACCAAAATCAATAGTTTCCTCTGCAGAATAATTCAAACTTATGCTTTCTACAACAGGTGTGTAAGGCTCATTTGGAATTGGCGTTGATGGATCTGTCGCCACATTCATTATCGCCAAAGTATATATTTTTGGAAATAATGAATGTAAAAATGACTGATTTAGGGTCAATCGAATGGGACCGCTTTTGCCAAGTTCATAATCTCCTTTTACGTGGATATTTGATTCGAATCCATTACCTTCATCAGCATCAAATAAATTGACTGTTTTATTTTGTTCGTGCCAAACTTCTTTGTTTAAAACGGATAATGTTGCTTTAAAATAATCCTTTGTTACAATTGGATTGTCTGGATTTATTTCAAGTGAATGGTTGGCTTCTGAAACGGTTTCTATTTCTGAATTGTTTTTTTTGGCAATTCCATCTTCAGGTTGATTGACGTTCATTTTCGCCTCAATATTATCTTTGATAAAAATGGCGTCAATAAAAATCTTTTTGCTTATTTTTTCTATAAAACTACTTTTGTAAGCGGCATAATGAGTTTCAAATGATAATGGAGTATTTTTCCATTTTATGTTAATATCTGCGTCTGTCCATTTTTTAGAAAAAATCTCAGGATAGTTGATTATAAATGAGCTATTTTTTTCGGGTTGAGTTGTAAAAGGGAAAAAAGGTTTCGCGGCATTAAGAAGACCAGTATCGCTTTCTAATACTAAAGATTTTACATCCTTAACTTCAACTTTTACTTTAATACTATTTATAGGTTTTGTAACTAGGCTTCTAAAAAGAGTATGGCCTTTTGGATCTTGTGTATTAATTAAAAATCGAATCACAGGTAATTCTGTTGAGAAAAATTCTCCTAAAATTGTCTGATCGTAGTTTACAATTGCCGGACTGTCTTTTGATATCTGAAAAACCAATTTTAACTGGTTGCCGCTAATGCTTGAAGATCTATTTTCAGCTTTAAAAGGAAGACTGTCGCTCAATTTAAAATTTCCAACCCATCCTTTTTTTCCGCTATATAAAATACTGATATTAGCTAAAAGATCATCTACGTTAAATGGATTGTGAAAAGTTAAAACATCATCAAAAGTGATTGTAATATCAATATTTCTGTCGCCTTCTTTAAGATTAAATAATTCCGAAGCTATTGCAAAACCTAATTTGGCATCGTCTAGCTCTGGATATTTTTCTTCATTGGAAGTATATCCAAATGGAAACCAGTAAGGAGAATCTTCTTTTAAAGGTTCGCCTTTTCCGTCTAGAGAATTGGCAATTTCGCTATGTTTTATTTCGCCTCGATCAACGTCATTATACACACTTTTTAAATATGCTATATTGGCTTTGTTGGCAATAAATTCTTCTGTGGTTTTATAGATTAATTTTTTGCCATCGGGATCTTTTCCTGCGTCAAGTTCTGTGTTTACGGCAATTTTTTCTTCAGCGACTTTTTTTGCCAGTTCAAAAATGATATTGACTTTATCTGCTTTTGCAGGCAGTTTTTCAATTTGAAGTATGTCTTTATAGAAAAAATCTAAATGCTTTTTGGTAATGAGATTAAGTTTGTTTTGAGATAATTCCAATAATTTCAAGAAGCACACAAACAAAGTAAGGTGAGGAGTAAGGTCCTGATTGATATTAGCTACTGATAATGTTTTGGTGATGTTTTCTTTTAATAACGCATATCCTTTCTCTGTTCTTTTTGGAATGCCATCTGGAAGATTATCTTTTGAAAAGCCGAAATAGCTGAAAAACTCCTGCCAATTGCCTTCTGGGGTTTTATCATTATTTGTGTCAAAAAAGTTGACTTCTTTGGCAAAATTATAAGCAAATAACAGCCAGTCTTCAATAGTAAAATCATGAAGCTTCAGGTTGCTTGGCTCTAGTGCGTCACTAAAGCGTTCTTCCTGGTTAACTCCATTTCTTTTAAAAATAACATTGTCTATTTGGCTGCCGTTGGTGCTCATAGCTTATAAACTTTTAAACATTAGTGCCTTCTTCTTTGTAAAAAGGATAAACAAGATTGCTTCTTGAGTTTGTACTTCTTATTTTGTAATCAATTATGACTAATAATTCTCCTTCTAAATCATCACTTTGTGTGATGTCAATTTTTTCAACATCAATTCGCGGTTCGTAATATAAAATCGCTGTTTTTATAAGTTCTGAAACATAAGTTTTGAGTGTTCTGTCTAATGTTTCAAAAAGCAGTTCATCCATGTTACAACCATATCTCGGAAGCATAATGCGCTCGCCGATTTTGGTAGAAAGCAATATTTCCAGACTGCTTTTGATGTCTGCTTCGTCAGATGTCATTACGACTGCTTTATTGTTCTTTTTGAACTCTGGCGGAAAACTCCATCCAGTTCCTAAAAAAGCTTCTTTATTTTCCATAATCAGCCTATTAAAACAGTTGGACATCCCAATACAATTGTTCCCCCATGCGCAGTTGAATCTCCCATTCTTGCGGCTGGTTTTCCTCCAATCAGCACTGTGCTTGAACCAGCTATAATACTGTCTGGCGGTCCTGTGCAAACAATCATATCTCCTAAACAAGCTGCAGGTTGACCGCCTATTAATACTGTAGGTGAACCTGGCGGTAATATTGGTCCTCCGACATGAGGCACAGTTCCCGTTACCATTGGGCAAACATGCATGTCGTTAATTCTTGCGGCTGGTGCTCCCATAGCTACTTATTTTTTATAGTTAACCTTTAGTTTAAGTTTTGGATGATAGAGTTCAGATAATGAATTAGTTAATCTGAACAATGCTTCCTTTTACAATCGCTACCGCAGCCGATGACATTTCTGCTCCAGCATTTCCTTCGGCTTTAAATTGGGCAGTTGCTTTTAAGTTTACATTGGTGCCTTCAATTTTTACATCGCCTGTCGCTTTTATTGAAATATCTCCGGCGCTTTCCATTTTTATTCCTGCGCTGTCAATTGTAATCACGTTTGAATTTTCGTCTTCAACAACTATAGAGCCTTTGTCTTCGTCCAGCGTTATTTTTTTGCCTGCAGGAGTTTCAATAGCTATCGATTTTTTCTCATCGTCAAAGAGCACTTTCATTTCACTTCTGGTAAAAATCCCTTTTTGATGGTTATCGTCAGATGCTTTTAGCGGAGCAGGTTTTGCACTGCTGTGAAGCATACCTAAAACAATAGCGTCATTCGGATCTTCATTGATAAAACCAATAATTACTTCGTCTTCAATTTCTGGCCTAAAAAATGTGCCTCTGTTGTCTCCTGCGTCTAAAGCTGCGACTCTGCACCAAATTCCCTGTTCTTCGTTATTGATGATTGGGATTTTGACCAGAATTCTATCTTCTCCATCCGGATCGTCTTGAAGCTGGGTTACAATACCAATATGAAGTCCTTTTATGGACGGAATTATTCCTGAAGCCGATGGCGTATTGACATCATACGTTTCAGAAAACCATTCAGGATTTAGTCCAAACTGCACATTTACAGTCCAGTTACCATTTGCTATTTCATGGAAAACTCCAGTAACGTACGCTTTGCCATTAAAGCGGTCTCCAACACCTTCAAGCGTGATAATGGTATTGGGTTTTACAGCAGGAATACCTTGAAATTTTACTCTTCCGCGAACTTTTGACAGTTGTTGAAATAATAATTTAGCATCAGCCCAATCTTGCAATTCGGTATCGGTAACATGACCGCCGTGACGCAATTCTAGATTTTCAAGCTTTACGATATCGGATAAATCCGAAGCAGATAAATTTCCGTTTAGGCTTACACTCGGATCTTTAGCTTCAATTTCTAATAATTCCTGATTGGATGCATTCCAGCTGTAAGATGAAACTTTTGCAAACTGATTTCGAGCATCAATCTCAGCATCAAAGTCTAGCATTGTGGCACCAAAAGCAACCGTTTCAATTGATTCTGAAGCCAAATCGGGTTTTTTTACTGAGATTTTGCCATTTTCAACAAAACATAATTTTCCATTAGCCTGTGCACGTGAGACAATAAAATCCCAATCGGATGTATTGTATTGCACTAACTCTTTGTGGCTATAATTTGTACTTTCTACATCTTTTTGCAATCCGTAAGTGCCAATAATGTCTTCAAAAGCGTCACTGTCTTTTACATCATAAAAATATTTGCTCTTTCTTCCAATGGTCATTTTTACGGCTTCATCTTTACATTCTACAATCAATAGGGACGAATTGTCTTTTATTTTTATAGAATGTTTTAAAACGATTCCTTTGTAAATAGTTTCTTCGTCGCTGTGATAGCCCGCTTTTATTTCTATCTTTTTACCTGGAATAAGCAAATCTTCATTACTTAATTTAAAATCTCTCGAAGCGGCATCTCCATCGGTCAAAATAATCTGCGCCATAGGTATTCTGTTTACCTCATTATGAACTACAATGCTCATTACTTGGTAAACGCCAGACAGCTCAGTTCCTTCAATGAGCAATTTGTGTGTTACTAAATCGGCACTTTTACTGGTTTGTATGACGTCACTATTGTTCATCTATTGTTGTTTTTGCAGTGGAGGGAAAAATATTTTTTGACCAATTTTTAATTTTCTGAAATTGATGAGCTTGTTTGCTCTTGCTACTTCGAGATAATATTTTGAATCGCCGTAGATTTTAAAAGACATTAACGGAAGCGTATCTCCCGCTTTTACAGTTCTAGTGTGTGTTAAATCAGGAGATTGATTGTTTTGCTGTTTGGCTCTTAACTCATCTTCCACAACTCCTTTGAATTTTCCTTTTGCAATAGCTCTGATCGGTGTTCCGTCAGGTCTGAAAAGTTTATATTCAATGGTCATTTCGGTAAGAGATCCTTTGAAAAGCAGGCTTCCCCAAGCAATTTTTAAATAATTTGGCTTATGTTCTGTACCGTTATATTCTAAAATTACTTTTCTAAAATGCTCAATGTCTTCAATAACACCGTTTTCAGTACTTTCTTTGCCGGCAATAACACCAGTTCGGTCAAAAACAAAATCCAATTCTAATTCCTCTGGAGCGATTGCCGTAAATCTTGGCGCAGGGCTGCTTGTTCCAGCGGCTTGAGTTGTATCTTGTTCTATTTTGTAATGAAAAGTATATTTCTCAGGATTCATCAAAGTAACGAACTCTTCAATATCCGAAATGGGACTGTTGAATTGTGGATCGCTATAGGCAATAATCTTCAGTTTTTTTAATTCACCAGTTGTCATATTAGCGTTCTTTTTTTCGTTCGATAATCTTCATTACTTGCTCGACACATTCAGCTACATTATCTTTTTCTGCAGAAGAAGAGGATGATGAAGCTGGTTTTGCACCTGAACTTGGACTTTCGTTCACATTTATTTTGATGTGAAGCTCTTTGATTTCAATTGGCATGGCTACATTATTTTTTATGAAGGGTGAAATGATTATAAGCAAGCTCAAAGCTTTCAACAACAATTTTGCTTTCTAAAGCACTGAAATCTTCAACAGCCCATTTTACCGGATAAGCATGTACCACTTTCCAATGCATTAACGGTTCGTGATCTTGATTCAAGAGTTTTACAGTTAAATCAACGGGCTTAAATTCGAAGTTTTCAATTGCTTTTCTGCACCATTCAATTACATCAGAATCAATAAGAATTCCCCTTTTTAAAACTAAATTGGGATATTTGGTTTTTACAGGAAGTTTGTGTTTGAATCTGTTTTCTCCACCCTCAACAAATTCTTCTGTTTCAAGATCTACGGAAAGTCCTGATACTGACTGAAATTGATGGTCTTTTTCTTTTGTGCCTAGTTGGTCAAATTCAACCAGAAAATGAAAGCCTACGGGTGGATAATAATTAGCCATGATTAGTCATTTTGAATAGATAAACCTTCGTGAACCAATTCAATAGATTCGATGGCTACTTCGTTTCCATCAGCTTTTAAATCAGTTGACTGCACTTTTGTCGGCCATGCATTTTTTACTTTCCAAGTAATCACTGGTTCGTGCTCTTCGTTAAGTAATTTGATGGTAATATCTCTTCTTTCGATGGTGTTTAGTTTTACTGTATTCCACCAAGCGTAGTATTCATTGTCGCTTTTGAAAGTGCCTCTTTTCATCGTAATGTTAGAGAACTTTTGCATGCCAGGCATCTTGATTTTACTGTACTCTGGACTAGCGCCCTGACGGTACTCAATAACTTCAGTTTCTACATCTAATCCGGAAACTTCTGTAAAGCCTATTTTTGTTCCACCCCAGTCAACTGAGAAATGAAACTTTGATAACGGATAACTCATGATTTATATTTTTTAATGGTGTTTTAATTAAGATTCCTGCATTTTGTGAGAGAAACGAAGAATGATGAACTCAGCCGGACGAACTACTGCCATACCGATTTCGATAATCATTTTACCGTCTAAAATATCCATAGCAGACATGGTTTGTCCTAGACCGATTCTTACGTAAAATGCTTGTTCTGGTTTTGCTCCAGCCAAAGCTCCAGCTCTCCATTGAAGAATTAAGAAATTCTCAATCATAGCTCTTACTCTTATCCAAGTATTGGCATCGTTAGGTTCAAAAACAAACTGTTCGGTCGCCTTTTTAATTGATTCCTCAGCCATGTTGAAGAAGCGGCGAACAGGTACATAACGCCATTCACTATCGTTACCGGCTAAGGTTCTTGACCCCCAAACCAAGGTTCCCTTACCGGTAAATGTTCTGATAGCGTTTATAGATTTACCTGCGACAGTATCAACATTTAAGTTGTCCTGAATGGTATTTGTTATTTTAACTGTTGGTTTTATGACATAATTCAAGCTTACATTTGCAGGAGCTTTCCAAACACCTCTATCTCTGTCAACTCTTGCATAAACCCCAGCAATAGCAGAGCTTGGAGGAAGAGTTATTGGCAGGTTGTAAATTTCAGTAAGGATTTTGTTGTAAGTTGCATTGTCGATGCTTTCTAAAGTGCTTAATTTTCTTCCGTTTAAAGCCCCATTGTTTACATCTTTTCCGCTCACAGATTTAATAGCATTTAAAAGTGCAAGAAGGTCAGCTTTTATATTGGAAAAATTATTTGTAGATACTGTAATTGCAGTTTGACTATTTAAAGGAGCATACTCTACAAGTTTTTTTAATTCTTTATCAAAACTTACAGTGTCAGTCGATACAATTTTAAGCAATTTAGCAGTTGCGTTCTCGTCCTGTATTTTTTTCTTTAACGTCTTTAAATTTTTATATACAGAGTCAATTTTATTTGCAGCGGTAAAATTTGAATTAAAAGTAGTCAAAGCACTTGTGATGTTATTTGCAATAACCATATCCTCGTCAGATATTGTGCTGATTGCAGCATTTGCTTCGTCGTTTAATGAATTTCTTAAAAGGGATAGACTTTCTAAAGAAGTAAGCAGAATATTCAATTTTTCCAAGAATGCTGTTTTTTTAGCAGGATTGCTGACAAAAGTCCCGCCTAAATCAAAACCAGTTGCATCATTGCTGTACATCTGTAAAAACAAATCGCTTATTTGTCCAGAAATATCTCCAGGAGTAGTCGTAACATCAACTAATTTAGCTACAGTTGCATCAATTCCTAACGTTGGACTTTCGATAGCTACTAGACTTTCAGCAATTTTATCATATGCTTTTGCCGTGTAGGAGTAATGTTTTAATATAATTTTACTGCTGTCAAAGGCGTAGTCCAAAATAGTTTCTAAGTGCGGATAATACGCAGCTCCATACTTAATAGTGTCTTTTTCAGCACTAATTTCGCCTCTCAAAGCATCTATATTTGGATCTGTCTGGCTTGATTCATCATAACCTAAAGTGTCAATTAAAGTAAATCGGTCTTGAAGATTCTGACACTGCATTAATGCGCTATTGTACAATCCATAGAAATCAGTTGGAGTTATTGCATCCACTCTTGTAGCATCGGGAAATAGAATTAGTGTTGGTTCGTCTACCTTTTCCAATTCAGCCAATCCGTCGGTCAATTTAGAGCTGTTAGTGATTGTTGTGACTGGAATGTCTTCTTCATCTAAATCATTTCCATAACGCCCAACTGAAATAATGTAGCAAGGACCACCGCCATTTGCAAAGAACAGCTGCAATGAATAATACATCAAAAAAGGCTGTTTTGCAGTTGGCTGATCTACAACAATAGATCTCGTGTCTCCATTTTCAGTTGAAACGTCATTAATGGTAACGCTAATTGTTGTCTCTGGTTTTGCAAAACCAAAAAAACGCTCATATTCTAAAAGAGAAGTTATTCTTGTTGGTTTCAGTTTCAAATCTCCATTAATCTTGTTCATGGCTTTTTCAGTATAGCCAATGAAACATGGAATCGCAGTCTCTACCTGGGCAACAGAAGGGGGAAACTTTACGATTTCCTCAACATATACTCCAGGCGTTTTGTAAGTTGTTGCCATAATTGATTTGTTTTTTAATTATTAAATAAATATTTCCGAATAGTAATCACTATCGATTTTTGTTATTGATTTTACAGATGGATTTGGATATTGACTTTCTGCCGGTTGTGAAGGCGTAAAATCTGTAAGTGGATCAATTTCTACAAAACCAGATCGCGTTAGCGGTTTTGCGGTATTGGTTTTAATTACAGTTTTTGCTTTACGGTCGATGTATCTCCAAATTGTTTTTCTATTGTCAAAATGAATTTTAAAGTTTGGGCTTAACATTTTATCCGAATTGTCTATAATATCTTCCGAGCTGTTGTCACCTTTAGCGGTTAGCGAAATAATTCCAAAGACATTTTGCTGTTCTGGCGACTGTAGTGTTGAAAGTAAGTCGGCAGTGGTTTTTTCAGATACTAGATAGGCATTTGAAATCAGTTTGTTGTCACTTATTTTTGGAAGATACTTAAACGAAACGGGTTCAGTCAATGGCTTTACATTACTGAAAAGATATGCTCGAGTAAGAGCAAAATCAAGATTAGTATAATTTTCAAATTGATAATCATTAATATTAATTAAAAATTTTAAGTTCAAATCGGCAGGGACTTTAATAAATGGGACCGATTCATCTTTCACTTTCACATATACTCCGAAACCTGTTTTGGTTTTTTTAAATACCATTTTGTAGTTTTTAAGTACAATATTGGTTTCTAAAGTTGGCGTTACTGTTATAAATGCATCGGCACTAAATTGCTGCAGCATTTTCTCTTTTTTATCATCTGTCATGCTTGCAAAAGTCTCTTCTCCATTATTCAAAAAATAATTATGAAGAAGCGTCACTTGAAACAGCAAACCATATGTAGAAGAATAACTCATGACTGTTCTTTCTTTTTAGTTATTCCTGTAAATTCACCAATAAGATGTCCTTCTGCTTGTGCAATATTGCGTTCGATTTGGATCATGCTGACTTTATATAAAGCCGACGGAAGCTGTTTTCCGCCAAGTGTTCCCCAGATATAATTTAATTCTTCAAAAGTGGGAGTGTAGAGTTCAACCGTAAACCTAAAGTTGTCTACATTACTCATAGCGCTGCTATTTCTATTAAAGATGGTATTGGCTTGAGTAAAAAGCTTTTTCCCTTGAAAAAACTCAATAATTTTTGAAATATCTTTTAGCGAATTGACATATTTATCTCTGTTAGCGCTAAAAAGCAGATACAAGTTTAAGTTGATAACACTATTCTTATATATGGTTTTCGTATTTTCTATACTATGATTTGGGAAGTTTTTTAAAGTAGCTTCTTCATCTAAATTGATTATTGTAAGTGCCACAGCATTTTTTAACGCGTCTGTAATTTCATCATTTTGAGATTCTAAAAAAGCAATATTTTCAGGAACAACAGATTTATCTAACCCAATTTCTTCGAGATAGTTGTTTACTTGTTCTGTAATTATTTGTATTACTTCAAAAATCATCTTTGATAAAAATTATTATAAATACTAAATGAAATTTTATTGGAAGAAATAAGATTTAGGGCGGAGAATGTAATTAGAAAATTAGGCTTCTAAGGGTGCTTTTAAGATTGGACTAAATTAGATAAATGAGAAGCTACCAAAAAAGGGGAAAATTCCCCTTTTTTGTATAGTTAATATACTGGTTTTTAAATCATTGTGTTTTGGTTTTAATTTTCAAACCTTATTGTGTTAGATACGAAGAAAAGCGCTAAAGTTTGTTTTTATGAGATTTTATTGATAGCTATTTGTTTGAAAATGAAAGGTATAATTGCTTAGCTTACTTGGAACATTTATAGCGAAGAAGACTTCTATTGCAACACTATTTTCAAAGTTGTGGGAATTTTATAATGATAACCTGAAATTGTGTGAGTCTCAATTTTTGAGCTCTTATAATTTAGCTTTCAGAACTTGAGAACAAATCTAGTAGTAGGTGGGTTCACTTTTAAATATAATTTATCAAGTTTAATGAAAGTGCTACTATTTCGAAAAGATGATTGATAACAGATTTTTCTGTTTCGAATGCTTAATTGAAAAAGATAAAATGAAGAAAGATAAAAAATACAAAGTATATAAAAATGGCTCTGCCATTAAATCAAGAAAAAGAAAAGACACCATAATTAATGTAATGGTTTTGTCGATTATTGCTTTTATTACCGTTCTGTTAATCTCAGAAATGACCTAGGAGTCTATTTGTAAATTTGGTAGCTCCTTGCTCTTTGGATTTCAGATTTCCTTAAAGATATTTAAAGCGGAAGATCTGACATTACGTTTTATGGACAGTTTCTTGGCATTATGCGGAAAGTCGTGGCTTTACAGATGTAGGTTCAAGAACAGTAAAAGCCCCATAACGGAGCTTTTACTTTAATGTGATATGCAGAAAGGCCTATCTGGCGCTTAAGTTTAAAGATACAGTGGACATGCCACCAGTTCCGTCGTAGCGTTCAGCCCATATTTCAATGTAATCGTCCTTTTTGAGCTGCATCGTGCCCACAACCGGAAGCGCAAGGATACCGGCAGTGGATAAGAATCCCGTAGAAGGCCTACCATAGACTTTAGTGTCAGTAAGCACAACGCCGTTTCTGGCTATATAAAGAATAAGGGTAATATCAGAGCCTGTTCCCTGATAAGATACCGATGCGTTTACCTGAAAATATCTGGTTTTGTTTCCTCTATAGGTGATTCTGTTATTACCATCTTTAGTGAATCGGAACAGATTGTTTGAAGTCGTGGTGCCGTTAAGCTTTATCCTGCTGGCCGTGCCTGTTCCGGTAAAGGAAGTTGTGGTTCCGGCTCCAACTGCGGCATCTAGATTAATATCGCCTGTTGCATCGGCATCGCCTTCTCTTGGTATGCCAGGCGCATCAACGGTCCAAGCTGTGCTAAAGTTGTAGCCAGGGTAGGTCGACGCGGCAGCATATCGATTAATGTAGCCTGAAGAATTTGTTGTAGTGCCAGAGAAGACAGTGCCAAGTAATACTCCTGTTCCTACGCTAAGTGTTGCACTGCTCACATCTATGGCTACATCAGCGCCATTTAGGGTGCTGAAACCACTGTTTTTTTGTATCAGTCCAAAAGTGCCCGTAAAGGTTTCGAAAGTTCCATTGTTGCTGGAAGCCCAAGCTTGGTTATTGAGGAGTAGATTGCCGATATTGGAATAAGTAATGCCGTTCGCATTGTTGACAAACTGGATGATATTGCCAAAATAGAGTCCGATACCCGATATGCTACCCACACTGGAACTCATCCCGTCTATAACGACATTCTGAACTAGAAGGGAAGAAGACGTCGCCGCGCCTGGCCCCGTAATAGCAAAGGCAGTGGCACCTCTTAAGGTCAGGTTTCGAATGCTGCCTCCTGTATTACCCTGAAAAATTACACCGGCATAGGAAAGCACATCTTCGTTGGCATCAAGGCCTGAGACATATGCATTGTTGATGTTGATGGGACGTGTAAGAGAAATGGTTCCGTTGATTTCATATAATGTATTGGTATTGAGCAAATACGATGATCCGCCTCCTGCAGCAAGTTCGGGCGCAAGATCAGCAACTGATTTTACCAGCTTGTAATTGGTTCTTTTTAAGGTGCTTTCATTGGCCATTTTAATCCAAGCCGAAGTTGCAGCATTATAGAAATAAAACGCTTTGTCGGTGGTGTCAAACACCAGCAGACTTTCAGCTGGGCTGGCAATAGCAGTGCGCTGTGCGGTGCTCATCCTAGGAGCCAGCATTCCTTGAGCTGTGGAGGAGATATCCAGTATGGAGGAAGGATCTGGGGTTATCGTTCCGATTCCTATTTGGGCATTTGCTTCGGTCAGAAGTAGAAAAAGCAGCATTGCTAGGGCTGTTCGGTATAGGGTAGATTTTGTATGCATATCGTTTATTTTAGTTTTCATTTTTGTTTAGTTAATCGTCTATCCTCATTTATCTCCATCTGTAGAGAGCAGGATTTTTTTGGTGATCTTGCGATTATCATCGGTAAGAAACTCTATTATGTAGACACCTGCTGGTAGTCCAAAAGGAGTGAAACTGTAGGTGAGTTCGGTTTGTAACTCTTTTGCTTTAAAAACCTTTTCTCCAGCCATATTGTATAGAGACATAGAGTGAATAGTAAGCAGTTGGGGATTAGATGCCTTAATGGCTTTGGATAATCTGTCCTGATAAACTATAAAATGCTCTGAATCTGGGTTTTCTTCCAGACTTAGGTTATGATTATCTTTGAAAGCAATGGAGAAGCGGCTGGTGTGGTTACCGGCAGGGACTTTGATTTCATAGGCAATGTTTCTGATGTCATGGTAGGAGTCATCAGAGCTGTCATAGAGAAAGATCGGTTGTGAGGAATCAAAATGGGCTGTTTCTGTTATGAGAAACTTAAAGGTCGTCTCCTTGGATGCTTTTACGGCTAAAGGAATTTTTTTTGAGGGATCAAAAGCGATTCCTTGTATGAGGTAGGAGGCATTGCCAATGCGGAAATTGACGTCTTCAGGCAGATCAGTGGTCATGTTCAACGCGTCAATTCCAGGATCTGGTCCATCTGTGGCCTGAGAAAGAAAGGCCAAGGCAAGTTGTCTGGTAAATTGGCCATTGATTATACTATTTATTCTCAAATAGGATAGGGGTTCTATCTCTTCGGCCTGCTTTTGCGTTTGTAATTGTGGCGTCTTTTTTTCGAACTGTGAGATTCCAGTACCCTCTCTAAAAAATATGCGATGGACATTTTTAAAGGTTGCCGTGCCATTGGAAGTTCCATTCAGCAAGAATCCTTGACCAATCGGAGAATATCTTCGTTGCAGAATAGTTCCTGTTCCAGATCCTGGGCCAGCGTTTGGAGTACCATCCTGATTATAGGCGTTAAAGGCCGCTGGCACATAGATTCCTTCAGAATTCACATTCACAGGAGAATAGGAGCCATAGCCCCCACGGTAGGCGCTCAGATAGTGGGAGTTTACGGTTCTATCCTGTTGCCAGAAATAGGCCGTTCCTCCAGTTATGGCAAGGTTATCGGGATCCAAAAGAAAGGCGTTCAGATTCAGAGCCGATGGATAGGGGTTTCCGGTGAGTGTGGCGTTGCCCGTTGTTAGAGTAACGCTAATATTGCCGCTATTAGGCTTTCCTCTGAAATCATAGCGCTGTGCACCTCCAGGGTTGTTAGGTATTCCGAGTCCTAGAGGATCTAAAAGATCTGTGCCAGAGGTTCCTTTCATGGTAAAGCCTTCGCCTGGAGCTAAAGAGGTGGCTGCTCCAACTGCGCTCCACTGTGAATAACTGCTGGCATTGGTAAGTTTATAGATCCATGAGGAAGCGATTGCGAGAGGCGATGCAGTGCCGTCATAGCTTCCCTGTGGAAGAATCGACGAAGAGGTCGAAAGAATCGCCGTTTCAGGACGTGAGAGCATGGTGATGCCAAAACTGGAGTTTCCCGTTGTATTGGAAGGCATTCCGACAGGGGCACACCAGTAGTTGTATTCAAAATTATCTGATGTGCCTTCTTGGTAAACTGAAAGAGAGCCCAGACCAACATTGTTAGAGAGGCTGGCTCCTTGAATGAGCTGGGCTTCATTTCTTAAATAGAGATTGGAATTAGCATTTAGATGAAGATTTTCTTTGACATAAAGCACTTCGTTTTTGGCATAAAGGCTTGCCCCTGTTGCCAAATATAGCTGGGAAAAGCAGCTAGTGTTCACAGCCATCAAAAAAAGAGTAGACAGTTTTTTCATGTGCAGTTTCGGGTTAAGATTTAAATACAAAAAAATAGTCTCAGTGGGATTTTCGGCGTTTTACGGTAACGATTAGACCCAATATAATGCCCGCCGCCAGCAGCAAAGTGCACTGCCCATCGATAGGCAGATCAGGAGTGTCATCGGGAAGCCCTGGGGGAGGTGGGCCGCCTTGTGCTACAAGGGCAGAAGAATAAAGAATAAATAAATACAGAACGGTGCTTGTTTTTTTTAGGTTCATAAGGGTAATTTAGGGTTGTATAGTAGTGTAATCGATTAGGGGATGAATGTGTTTTTCATAGTCTTCAGCATCGCGGTACTGGGGAGCACATTCGCATGAACGCCAAATGTTAACAAGCAGCATAAGAGCTTAGTAGGCTGTTTTTTAGACATAGGTAGTTGGATTTAGGTAAGGCAAATTTAAATTCACTACACAGTGCTGCTTATATAATTTTTATTCATATTTATATAATTTCCATGTCACTTCAATTCTTTTTAGGAAGCTGCATAGAGAAGTTGCTTTAGAATTTTTTGCGTTTTAAAGTGCATGGTGATCCTGTAAAAATGCATTGTAGATTGTAAAAAAATGATTACGACAATTTTTGCAGTTTTGTCTAGATTGTCAATTCTAAAGTTATGAATAAGCTTGGACCTGTAGTAGTAGTTGATGGGAGCAAAGGAAACTGTGTGTTGTTCCAAAAGATTTTTAAAAAATTGGAGATGAGAAATGCATTGCTCTGTTTTGGATCGTTAAGGGAGGCTGGGTATAGACTTTCTGAGGCAGGAACGGATCCCTTTCTACTTTTTGTGAATGTGATGCAGCTTGCCCAGAGTATAAGAATGACGGATTATCTACTCTTTATGGAGTTACGCTGTCCGTGCTTATTTTTTTCCATTTCATCCGCACGTTGTTTTGTGGTAGATGTCTATACAGGGCCCACGCTAACCTATGCGTCCTCACGCTGGAGTGAGGAGAATTTTACCGAAATTATCCATTCAACACTCCAACATGTGGCAGAGGAGTCTTTCAAGGAGCTGCTGAGAAGAAGAATTGAGGATAAAAACTAAAAAACGTCTGAAAAGACGTTTTTTAGTTTTAGAAAGTTCGAATAGTCAATAATCTTTTGATGAGTGCAATCCTAATTATTAGCCTAGGCTCTCTTAGTCAAAGGATGTTACAGATTTGTTTTTAATTATTTTCTGGTTCTTCTCCAGTGCTTACCCACCTTAGTGCTTCATGAAAGTCATTTTTTTTATAGCCTCTGAATTCTCCTGGAACAAGATAGCTGAAGCCATTGGTAAAAGATATGGCTCTAGAGGAGTCCGTGACGATTGCAGCGCGGTTCCATTTTCCCAGATTTTTAAGGCCTAGTAGGGCATCCTGCATCCAAGCGGCGGCTGTAAAGTTTTCGATATCGGTGTCAATTACAAATAGAAAGTTTATTTCATTGATCCTTTCTGCAAGTTTGGACACTTCAGGAGCTAACACATTTTTGTAATCTTCGGCTGTTACAGTGCCTTTCGCTCTAAAGGCCGCAACATTTTCGGGGGCGTCAATTTTCTCTATCATTTCTTTTTGTTTTGCGGTTAAACGCTAAATGTAGCTGGTCGTACAAAGATATCTTTTCAACGTAAGGCTTTATTTTTATAGAATTGCCATGATGCTTTTTTGGGTATAGATGCTTATTTTATAAGCTTAAGATAGAATTCTGTAAGCGCGGGCTGGCTTTGGGCTTTAGATTTGGAATAGTTTAATTGAAAAATTGCATATTATGAAAACAGCAGATACTGCAAAGACAGGAGCAAAGAAAGCGCCTGCCAAAAAGGCTCCGACAAAACAGGCTCAGAGCAGAGGAAAAGCCGTGCCAGCAAAATCCAATGCGGCTGAAGGGCTTAGAGAATTGTTTGTAGATTCTCTTAAAGACATCTATTGGGCGGAAAAAGCGCTTACTAAAGCGCTTCCAAAAATGGCTAAGAATGCGTCTTCGGAGAATTTGATCACGGCTATAAACGATCACTTGGCTGTAACACAAGAACAAGTGGCGAGGCTTGAGCAGGTTTTTGAAATTTTAGGAGTGAAGGCTTCCGCTAAAAAATGCGAAGCTATGGAAGGGCTCATTAAAGAAGGGGAAAGCATTATGGAGGAAACTGAGCTAGGTCCAGTTCGTGATGCGGGAATCATTGCGGGATCCCAAAAAATTGAGCATTATGAAATTGCTTCTTATGGAACTCTTGCGGCTTTTGCCCTGACTCTAAATGAAGAGGAGGCAGCAAAATTGCTCCAGCAGACTCTTGAAGAGGAAAAACAAGCTGATACCATTCTCACTGAGGCTGCCTACAACACCATTAATTTTGACGCTTCGGAAGAAGAGGAATCGCAAGAGCAATAAGAGCTTTCGCGCAAAAAAAGACCTGCAGTCTATATATGATTGCAGGTCTTTTTTATTTAATATATTTATGTCCTATAAACTTTCTATGGCGTCATGTATCAGTTGAGCAGTCTTGTCTACGGCCTGCATCACTATCTGCTCTGGGGTTCCATGAAAGAGCTCGCGGTGGCGTATTTGCTCTGTAGGAGTGATGATATAAAAGAATATGGTGCCAACTGGTTTCTGGCGAGTTTCGCTTCCTCCTGGAGAGCTAAGTCCTGTAATGGCGGCCGTTACCTTTGCGTTAAAGAGCTTTGCTGTCTGTTGGGCGAGAAGTTTGGTGACTTCGGCAGATTCTGCGCTATGCTTTTGAATCATCTCGTGAGGCACATGCAAAAGTTGTTCTTTAACAAATGCCTCATAGCATACGATTCCTCCGCGAAGGATAGCTCCGGAATTTTTGGTCATTGAAAACTCAGAGGCAAGACGGCCTGCGGTGACGCTTTCTGCAAAGGAGACATTCCATTTTTTTCTTTTCAGCGCAGCGCTGCATTTCATTACAATTTCTGAAGGCATACTTTTTATTGTTTACAGTTCCTATTGTTCTTTTCTTGGCTCTTTCTTTAGCGCTGAGCCATGCCGTTTAGCAAAGGTTCGGGCTGATAATAGCATTCCAGTATGGAGCGCATTTTGGAAGGGTTGTACACCGCACTGATATACTCGCACCAAGTTTTCTTTGGAACCAGATCCAGCAAAGCTTGGTCTAGTTTAAGGACTTCCCGCGCATGCTCCAAAAGCAGTGCGTCCCACTGTTGATGGTATCGCAGAATATCGTCAGGATAGACCGTCTTACGATCGGTGTTTTCATCAATACAGCTGAAGGGCTCCTCGAGGTTTAAATAACCATAGTCATCGGTAAGTTCCTCGCCGGGATGGATGTCTCGTATGGCGATTTCAAAGTCATAAGGTGTACTAAAGCAACTCGGATTGAAGCTATGGTTGACAAATTTTCCATGGTCCCAGCAAAGCACTAAATCTCCGTGCCTGTTGGTAAAAGAATATTTGTGCAGATGGCTTCTGATAAACGGGTTTAAGCTGTGGAGTTCGCTTCGTTTAAAGACACGGTCCAGATCATCTTGAACCCAAGTGATGGTGCCTTTTGGGATCAGTTTGGTAGCTACAACGCCATATCCTTTCTCAGGGCTTATAAAACGAACTTCGGTATCGGGATGTATCATATCATACTAGTTTTAGTGATTCTCTCTGGTATACTTCTTTTCTTAATCCGCTGCTGGAAAAGCGATGTCTTCTTCTGTTATAAATCAGTTTGATTTTCATTTTCTCACAATAGCTTTTTCCTGTAAAATCTTTCTCGCGGTATTCCTCTCCAATGATTCGCACATCGATTGGGAACGCCTGTAGGATGTCTTCGAGGTCCTGCTCGGTAGTGTAGGGAATGATCTCGTCTACAAAGCGGCACGCTTTAAGCTGAATGTAACGCTCTACAACTGACTGTGTTGGTCTATTCTTTTCAGGACGGTCAACTGTTGGGTCTGTCTGCAGTCCCACAATGAGGTAGTCGCAGTGCAATTTGGCTTCTTCAAGCATTCTCACGTGTCCAGCATGTAAAAGGTCAAAGGCGCTAAAAGTAATGCCTACTATGGGTTTTATGGTTTTCATTTTTTTAGGTTTTAAATGAGACAATTATTCAAATAATCTGGCTAGGCGCTTCAGTACGTTCTGAGGTTTTTGGAACTTGCTTTGAGCCTGAATAACCGCATTAATATAAGGCTGATGGGCTATGCGATTCTTGTGACGGTCAAGATCCCAAAGACCACACTGGCAGTAGTTTTGTAGATTATCCCAGTCAGGACGGTCGGTGGCGGGGTATAAGCAGATGCCCTGAAGATCCACGCCGTTGTCTTGAGCCTTGAGGCATTCAGTGGCAATTTCTTTTATCCACAAGGCTCTTTGCGGTCCGAAATGCCCCGTTTCGGAAATAAAAATAGGCTTGTGGTATCTGTAGTAAGCAGTCTGAAGCAGCTCGCTAAGGGGCGTTCTTTTTTCCTTTGCCTGCTCTTCTGGCCAAGGAAGTGGTTTCCCTTCGGCTTCCCACTGGCAGTCCCAATAGTAGTTAAAGCCAAGAATTTCCAGATAGTCCTCCGAGCCTCCTAGTTCTGGGCACATACGTCCAGCTATGATGTCCATGGCTTGAAACTGGTGTTCGTTGATATCCAGCACATGGTAATGCTCTGGTGTGGGATGGATTCTAACCAAAGGTTCCACCAGAATGACAGTGCAGTTGGGATCGGTACTTTTAAGTTTTTTGATTCCAGCTATAGCCGCCTTGCAGAGATGGTATTTCATGTCCCATCCAGAGTTGGTCGCAAAAGGAACTGTACCTCTCACATCGCCAGAATGCCAAGCCAGAAAGCTAATCTCATTGATAGGCACTACCATCAGGGGCTGAGTGGCATTGGCTCTATAAAACAAGACAAAGGCCTCGCAGAGCTTTTCAAAACGTTCAGCAAAGAGCGGATGGGTAGGGTAAAGCCCGTCAGGATATCCAAAATGGATTAAATCCCAGATCTGTTGAATGCCGTATTTCTCTGCGGATCTTATGCGAGTCAGCACATTCGAGAAGTCAAAATCTCCAGATGCTTTTTCAACTTCGCTCCAGCAGATGCCCTCGCGTACCGTTCTGATATCTATAGCGTTGAGTGCCCTGTAGTCTTCTTCTGTCCTGATATCGTGTTGGGTCTCCTTCAAAAGGTTGATTCTTTCCCCGCTTCTATTGATGTGGTCAGCGCATTCAAAACCTGCCATAAAAAAAGTATTGAATCTTTCCATTATCCAGCTGTTTTTAAAGTGTTTTTATCTTGCAGATTTTCAAATAGATCCAGCGCGTTTTTAAAGGCTTCATCCATATTGAAGTACTTGTAGTTGGCCAATCTTCCCACAAAATGGATATCAGGGAGCTGTTCAGCCAGCGTTTTATAGCTGCTGTAGATTTCCTGATTTTTGGGATTGGGAACTGGGTAGTAAGGCTCTCCCTCATCGGTAGTGTACTCCTTGACTATAGTGGTCTTTGAGGATTTCTGATTCCCAAAATGTTTGTATTCCACAATGCGGGTATAGCGGGTATCGGTTCCAGGGTAATTTACTACGGAATTTTCCTGAAAATATTCTGCATCAATGGTCTCTTTAGCAAAATAGATCGAACGGTATTCAAGTTTTTCAGTGAGCTGTCCAGTAAATTCAAAGAAGCGGTCAATTGGACCTGTATAAAATAGCTTCTCATAACCACTGTAGTGGTTTTTGGTCTCTAGATAGTCAGTATCAAGGAGTATTTCTATATTTGGATGATCCAGCATATTCTCAAAAAGTTGTGTGTAGCCTCCTGCAGGAAGCGCTTGGCACTCGTCAGAGAAATAGCGGTCATCAAAATTTGTTCTCACTGGAATGCGCTCCAGTACGGAAGCATCGAGCTCCTCGGGATATTTGTCCCACTGTTTTTTAGTGTAATGCCGAAACATTTTCTCATATAACACGGCGCCAACTCGGTTTAAAACGGCTTCTTTGCCATTGCGCGGACGGGATATTGGTATGCGGTTCTCTTCCAGCCAAACTTTCATCTGCTGTTCATCCTCGATGGAAAGCCCAAAAAGTTCGTTGACTGTGGTGATATTAACTGGAATGGGTACAGATTTTCCGTCCACTCTTGCTTTGACCTTATGTTCCCAAGGATACCAGTCGGAGAATTGGTTTACGTAGCGCCATACGGTTTGATCATTGGTGTGGAATAGATGTGCGCCGTACTTGGAGACCAATATTCCGTTTTCATCTGTATAGTCATAACAGTTCCCTGCGATATGGCTTCGCTTTTCAATTACAAGCACTTTTTTGCCAATAGAGGCATAGCGTTCGGCTAGAACTGCACCTGAAATGCCTGCTCCTATAATTAAAATGTCGGTCTGTTTCATCTGGTAAAGGATTTAATGATAGATTTCATTTTTTGAGCCGTGGTATCCCAAGAAGTCCTATCCAGAATTTCCCTATACTGGCACTCCCATTGTGAACCGCTGTTGGGATCGGTGAGTTCTCGGGTAGCTTGTGCAAATTCATCTGCATTCTCTACCAGATGTACGCAGTGGGCATAGTCACGTACAACATCAGTAATCTTTGTGGAGATAATAGGTTTGTTGGCGGCCATGTATTCGAGCGTTTTGGTAGGGCTGATGAATTTTGTAGCGTCATTGAGCGCAAAAGGCATAAGAGCTATGTCAAAAGCTTTTAGATAGCTAGGAAGTTCCTTGTAGCATTTCATTCCCAAATAATGGATATTCGGAGTCTGCGGCAGGTCAGAGTGCTCAATTTTAGCCAGAGGTCCAATCATGACAAAAGATACATCAGGAAGTTTCTTTGCCACTTCATGCAATAATTCTAAATTAATCCTTTCATCGATAACCCCAAAATAGCCCGCAATTGGCATTGGAATATCGCCGATATCTGATGGAATGGAAATCTCGCCTTTTGCTTCTTCAAAATGACTGCGGTCAACAGAGCTTGGAAAGCAGTGTACATTCCGATGGAACCTTTTTTTGGATTCATAAAGCGATTTGCCTCCTGTGAAGATAATGTCTGCATTGGCCATCAGATATTTTTCTTGATCCATCAGCTGCTCATGTGCTCCTTTAAATAAAGATAGTTCATCCATGCAGTCATAGATGATAGTGTCAAATTTAAAAGATTCCAAAATAGGGCAGAATGCAGGTGAATAGAACCAAGCTGATCCTATATCTCGACTGCCGGTATAGGAGGGAAGAATTAAAGCAATATCTTCAATGCGGTCAACATTGGGCTGCAGTACATGGAGATTTTCGCTGATGATGCTCAAGGTTCCCGGTTCTTTATTGTCCGGATTGGGTAGGGGCTCCTCAATAAAAAGCACTTTCATATCTTGTGCCATTCGGCTAATGAGATGTTGAGGGCGTTGGTAGACGAATTTCCACCGAAGGTGGCTCAACACAATCATATCATAATGTTGCACTTGCTGAGGTTTTTGCTGGTTTAGTACGCTGGCGCTTCTACTAATTTTCTTTAAGTTGTTTATCATAATTATGGATTTTAATAATTTGCATTAGGGACTTTTAAGCACCCAGATCTAATGGTTAGATTGGAAAGAAAAGCAAATGTATCAGAGGCCAATGGCCTATTTTTATAGTTAAAGGCACGGGAATTATATAATTTTCAGTAGTTTGGATCTGGATTTTAGTTCTTGTTTTGCGAAATCTCTATTAGGGAGAAAAAAAAGAGCGGAAAGTAAACCGCTCTCTGATGGCCTTGGGACTGCCATTTTACTTTTTTATGGAAGATGCAGGAATAAGAGTATCTTGCATAAATTTTGCTTTGATAATAGTGCCTTTCTCATCCTCCCATTGAGTGACGATATTTTCAATGAGATCCGGCTCAAAGCCTATGACTTCCATTACTGGTCCTCCAAATTCCTGTTGCACCAGCTCTCCTTTTTTAAATTTCATTGCTTTGGTATTTAATTAAACATAAATATGAATTAAGTTATGAAATGCTACTTGTCCGCCGTTATATCTTTTACCCGTGATTTTACAGTTTTAGGCTCTGTAGAGCATTTAATGAACAATATGAGTTTGGCATTAATCTGAAGATCGAAAACTATTGATTTTCAGTTTGTAAAACTGAATTTGAATTCTGTAAATATGCCTTAATATGAAGATGTATTTTTCAGGATATTAATTTTAAAAACTGATAGTTATGACATTTGAAAATGAAAACACCGAAGGAACGGCGGCCAAAGCCATAGAAGAACAAACTTCAAAGCTGCCTTCAGATCTGTTTCTCTACGGCTCGCTCGCCGCAATGGGAACTTCACTAGCTTTAAAATGCCTAGGCAAGCGACATGCTGCTCTTTTCGTTGGGCAGTGGGCCTCTCCATTTCTGTTGCTTGGAATCTATAATAAGCTGGTTAAGCAACATGGGCATGATGCACAAGATAAGCCCGAAGGATTTTAAGTTAGATCGAATTGATTTAAATAATAAAGCTGCCCAAAAGGCAGCTTTATTGTTAGATGATTCTTTCAATTTAGTTTAGAGAATCTGTCTTCGAGGCTGCGTGCTTGTGAGAAACGCGGCACCAATTTCAATAATTCCAAGAGTTAGATGCGGACCGTAAACTGTTTCTGAGAACCCCAAAAGCCAGGGAGAGGCTGCCAGAAATAGCCCAGATAAAAAATCCACTATCAGATGGATGGGCATGGGGATGACTTTTAGAAATCCTAGCTCGTAGTCGGTCATCAGACTATAAATAATCGTCGCTGCACCAAGCACATAAAAGACACTACTCTCAGGCTTTTCGTGATTCAGATTAAAAAGAGACGGAGAAGCAATGAGAAAGACGCCCATAATGTAATCCATATAGCCGTGGGTTTTAGTGTTTATTGGTTTCATAATTTTAAAGTTTTTAATTTATAAAGTAGTAAGGGTAATGGTGTAGTGCGTTTTCCCGATAATTCAGGACCGGCGGTACGATAAGGCTGGAATTAAATAAGCTAATACAGTGTTCTATCTTAGTTTGGGCTGCACTGTTCTTCAAAAGAAACGGTCACAGGAAGATAGATGCTGACTGTTGTACCTTGTCCCAGAGAGCTGCTGACCTTTGCCATACCGTGATGATTCAGCGCAATCTGCCGCACCAAAGCAAGACCCAGTCCAGAGCCATAGTTTTTTTCGTTACGATGCAGCTGATAGAAAGGGTTAAAGACTAGAGTTTCATAATTCTGCTCAAAACCTCTTCCATTATCTGTGAACGAAAGTTTGATATATTCGTTTTCTGGATAGGCGCCAGAAATCTCATGTGAAATATCCTTGATGTGATGCAGTGTGATTTTAAGCATAGGAGCAGACGCTTCGTTGGCAAAGCGTAATGTATTGCTGATGAGATGGGCAAAGAGCAGCCTAATCTGGCAAGGAATGACCGGCATCAGCGGCAGCTCTTCGGATTCAATTATAGCACTGGTTTGTCTGATGGGACTCTTTAATTCATTAAGCACCTTTCTTAAAATCTGGTTCAAATCGGTTTTTTTAGGTTTTTTCTGCTCGAAATGGACTCTTAAATAGATCACAAGGTCTTCAATGAGTCTTTCGAGATTGTGGGAGGTGTTTAAAATCCGCTCCAAACTATGTATGCTTCCTTGTGTAAGGGACTTTTCAGTGTCGACTATTTTCTTTGCAAACATGTGGATTTTGCGCACTGGATCCAACAGCTTATCGGTCGCCGATGCGGTGAAGTGCTCCAACTGTGTGCTACGCTCTAGCTGTTGCTGTTTTTGGAATGAGAGCTCTTTTTTAGCCTCTTCAAAATCTGTGATGTCTCTAAAGGTAAGCATTACGCACTGCTGCAGTTCGTTTTCGATTGCCATTGCATTAACCATGTATGTGCGTAATGTTGGTCCTGATGCCAAAGAAATTCTGGTGTCCTGCACCATTTCCATGCGGTTGATCCTTTGCAATACTAACTCTTTAAATTCTGGCGAAATCCATTGAGAGTTGGCTCCATCAAAGATAGAGAGCCCTTCGATTATGCCGTCTTGTATTCCAAAGCTGCGGTAAAAGGCTGGATTGGCGCTTTGTACAATAAGGTTCTGGTCCAAAATAATCAGAGGTTCTTTCAGATTTTTGATAATTGAGGCATGCAGCTGCTGTAAGGCAGAAAGTTCGTTACGTCTGTCTTTAAGCTCATCGTTTGTACAAGATAGCTCTTCATTATTGGATCGCAGCTCTTCTGCTGTGGTTTTGAGTTCTTCGTTAAGAAGCTCAAGCTCTTGGGTGCGTTGTAGGAGTTCTTCATTAGTCGTTTGTAATTCTTCGAAATAAAGCTCCTGTTTTCTAGTAAGCTCTTTTGAATTAGTGTTATGGGGTGGAATTTCTGCCTTTATAGAGTCTTTCAGCGTTTCGTCACTATTTAGGATTGGCTTGCGACTGAAAACCACCAGTAAGAGCTCGCTGTGCATGGGCAGATATACCACTTCAAAAGAGGCAGTGTAAGTGCTATGACCAATAGAAAGAACGGCATTCTGTTGCTGGCTTCTTTTTTCAGATCTAGCATCTAAGATGGCTTTTTTAAGAATAGGACGCACCTCGTGATGTGCCATATTCAGAATATTAAAGTTTGGTGTTCCTGCAGGTGGCTGCAGAAAAGGGCTTGTGTCTCCATTAAAATGTACGATTTCAAAATGCTCATTGATCAGCACTGCGGCCGGGGCATATTGCTCGGCCAGCAGTTCGGCAGTTATTTTCCTGAAATCTTTTGTGTCTGCATCCACACTCTCATGTTTAATAGATGTAGCGCTCTGATGTTCTGTTATAGCTACAGCAGAATTTAGTAAATCGCGGGTTTGGATGCGTCCATAGGTGTTTTTTCCTATATAAAGCCCTTTTATTTCTGTGGCTTGAAAGAGCTCTTCGCTCTGTGGAATGGAATCTTCTTCCGCGATAAGCAGAAAGCCTCCTGGATTAAGCGCATAATGAAACGTAGCGGCAAGCTGTAAACGGAGTTCTGTGCTAAAAAGAGGCAAGGCATTACGGCAAGAAATCAGATCAATTCCTGACAAGGGAAAATCTTTTGTGATATCGTGAACGGCAAACACGCAGCAGTCACGGATGATTCTGCCCACCTGCCATTTGCTGTCTTTTTTTATGAAATATTTCTCCATTCTTACCTGATCGATATATTTGATATCCTGTTGGGAATAAATGCCTGTTCTAGCTTTTTTGATGTTTTTAAGGGAAATGTCGGTTGCGAATATCTTAAAGCTAAGATTATTATGGCCACTACTTTGCAGATATTCATGCAAAACAATGGCAAGAGAATAAACCTCCTCACCGCTTCGGCAGCCTGGAGACCATAATCGGAGTTCTTTCCCGGAGCTATTTTCTACAAGAGCAGAGAATGCTATATTGCCGAGTACATCAAATGCAGTTGAGTTGAAGAAAAAAGTCGGACTGTTTAGGATTTCATAAAATAGCAAATCCTGCTCAGAGGGACTGTCTTTGAGCATTCTTAGATAGCCCACAAGACTCTTTTGTCTGGTGAGTACCATTCGTTTGGCAATCTTACGCTTTAGAATTTCAGGGTTAAAGCGTTCCAAGGTTGTTCTGCTTTTTATGGCTGCCAGCCTTATGATATTCTCATACGCTTGCTGCGCTTCAGCACTTTGGTCTTGGACAGCTAGTTTGGCAGCACGAATTGTTGCCAGCAGATCAGCTGTATGAGTGGGTCTGATGTAATAGTCAAAGGTGGTGTCTGTCACATCGCTGACGGGAAGAACAGTCAGATCAGCTACAGCAATAGTCGCGCCACCTTTTGCCCTGATTTTTTTAAGCCCCCAAGCTCCTTCTCCTGTGGGATAGTTTAGGAGCAAGCCTATGGCATCGTTGCCAAATTTCTCGGCTAATGCGCCAAAGAATTGGTCCAGGGATTCTGAAGGTTTTTCTTCTCTGGTAAAGCGTTTGAGACTTAAGGTACCTTGATTCAGAATCAAGAAATTGTTTTCTGGAACTACATAGATATAGCCGGGCTTCATCTCGGCAGTATTGACAATTTCCTGCACGGGAAGTATGGCAGTCTGCTGCAGCATTTCTGAAAGGTTCTTTTGCTGCGGTTGCGATAGGTCCTGAAATATGATAAAAGAACCAGTTGTCTCTGTTAATGAACCTACAAGAGTTTTAAGACTTTCTAAGCAGGCCGCACAGCAGGCAATACCCATTATTGGAAATTCATTATTTTGATCTGTTTTTATGTCAAGTTTGTCCATATTGCATTTTTTTAAGCAGTTCAATCCTGCTATTAATACCCAAACCTTCTAGCTGAAGCGCAGAAGGCTCAGCCGCATAAATTTCAAATCATATAAAAATAGTCTGTCATGGCAGAAAAGCTTGCCACACATAAAATGTACAGATCTTGTTTTTAAATTGAAGCTGTGATTAGGGGCTTCTATTATTTAATAATTCATTGCGCCTGAGTGTTTTCAGTTTGATTGGGTGCTTTGAACAGTTTTTGGTATGAGCTAAAGTATCTCTATGTCAATACTGATTCTTATATAATTATTCGAAAATATTTTGTAATTCCCATGTTGCAGATTGTTTTCAAAGTATGACGAATAAAATAGACCTTAGTTGTGCTTTAGATTGTATAATCTTGAGATGTAAAGCTGTAATAATCAGTTTTTTGCGGAAACTAAATTTGAATTATTAAAATTAGTTCACAATGAAAATCAAAAGAAAAAAAAGCAAAACTCATCAAAGTATGCAACAGCTATATGGTGCATTGGCATCTCAGGGGCTTTCAGAGATGAATATGCTAGTGATGGCGATAGCAAATTTAAAGGAAGAAGCTTCCTCTCGCAGCCTTAACTTTCTCCTAGGCAATTTCTCGGGGACCAAGAGGCGTGTCGAATATGTAAAGCAGTCACTACAGTCTTCGGCAGGAAGTTTTCAGAAGGAACATTTTTCTTCGGTCGGTTTCCAAAGAGAGTGGTTTGCTTTATTGGAGCGGACTTCTAAAGGTCCAGTGCGTGATGCCGCAATGATTGCTTGGCTTCAGAAAATACTGCACAGCCATATGGCCAGTTGCCGTATGCTTAGCATATTAGCAAAAGTACTTGAAAAAGCGGAGGAGAAGGAGCTGTTTGAAGGTTTTGTTGCTCAGGCACTAGATGCTGACAGCCAACTCTCTGATGCAGCAGACAATACCATTAACTTTGATGCCGCGTTGGATGAGAATAGAAATCTTGTTCGAGAGCATTATAATCCTAATTTATAAAGGCAGGCTTAGTTAGGCCTGCCTCGATATGGCTGTTTTTAGGGTCCGGTCAGATGATCTGAAGATGGGGGCGCGCCTGAAGGCTCACAATATCACATCGTTTAGGTTGTGATAGGCAGAATAGGATACTCATCGCGATATCTTCTGCTTCAAGCATTTCCATTTTTTGTATTTTCCCGCGGTGTTCTTCTCTGGTTCCTGGTTGCATATCGCTACTCACTGCACCCGGTTCAATTAGAGATACTTTGATACCCAATGGATTTACCTCCTTTCGGAGTGCTGCACTGAAGCCTCTTACAGCTGACTTTGTGGCTACATACACCGTTCCAGTTTCTTCGTGCGTTTCTGCACTCATAGAACCGATATTGACAATATGTCCTCGTTGCTGTATAGTCATTCTTTTTACAGCTTCTTTGGCAAAGGAGATGTATCCAAGTATATTGGTCTCTAGTATATATCTGATATTTTCGTATTCTTCCTCAGTAATTCCATCAGCTCCCAGAGCTGCATTATTGATAAGTATATCTACACCGCCCAATTTCTGGTCTATTTCTTTCCAGACCATTTCAATATCTTCTTTCAGGGCAATATCAGCTGTTATGCCATAAACTTTTCCTTCAGCCTGCGCTTGGATTTCTTCCAGTGCCTGATCTAGGTTGTCCTTATCCCTTCCGAAGATAAAAACATCTCCACCAAGGGAAGAAAGCAGAAGGGCTGCCGCTTTACCGATACCAGTGCTTCCGCCTGTAATGACAATTTTTCTGCGGTCAATGTTTCGTCCAAAATAATCCGATAGATTCCCCATAGTTTCTTTTTTAGTTTATTAATAGTTTTAGTTTTAGGCAAAGAAGCGCAAATTGCTTTGCCTCATCTGCAATTGTTTTTACAGCATTTTCTGTTCGACAAGCTCTTTTAGCTTTAGGGCATTAAATGCTGCGTATCCCCGCTGGTCGTTGTCAAAAAAAATAAATACATCTTTGTTTTTTAGCCATTCTAGGCATATCTCAGCCCATTGCTCAAGCGTACTCTCGGTATAGTTGCCCTGATATTTTTCTGCAGCTGGCCCATGCAGTCGGACATAAACGAAATCTGCGGTGACCTGCAGTGGCGATTTGTAGCTGGCAAGTTCATATATGCAGAAGCCGGCATTGTATTTTTCCAGAAGCTGATATACTTCAGGTATATCCCATTCTTTATTACGGAACTCAAAGGCATATCGGTTGTGGGCGGGAAGCGCTATGAGAAAATCCTCCAATAGAGTAAGATCGGCTCCAAGGGATGGAGGCAGTTGGAATAGTATAGCGCCCAGTTTTTTTTCTAAAAGCTTTACTTTGTCCATAAAGATAAGAAGGCTCTCTTTGGGGTCATGGAGCTTTTTCATATGTGTAATGTATCGGCTGGCTTTGATGACATACACAAAATCCGCTGGAGCTTGTCTCTCCCAGTTCTCAAAGGTTTCATCGGTGGGCATCCTATAGAATGTATTGTTGATTTCCACTGCCGTGAAATAATTGCGGTAATAGGAAAATTCATCCTTTGCCTTTAGGTTTTCGGGATAGAAAGTACCATGCCAGTGTTTATAGGACCATCCTGAAGTTCCAATATGGATGCTATGCTTTTTCATATGATGCTGCTAAATATTCTGTGTTGCGAACCGCTATTTGACTTGAGTTCATTTTTATTTTAAGGCTTTTGCTAGAGACTCTGCCATAGATTGGGCATCCTTGCTGTAATTTTTAGTATAGTGGGCTAGGAGCTCGGTTTTTGTTTTTTTGGAATCCTTGCTGTGACCTTCCCAGATTACACCCAAAGAAGCGTAGGGAGGAAGGGTAAGACCAGTGCAGGTGAAAAAATTGGCTATATTTCCAGTTATATGCTCCACGCCATCTGAATCCCCAGTTACAATAACGGCTCCCATTTTGCCTTCTAGAGGAGAATTTTCTCCAGAATTGATGATGTCAAATACTTCATCGAGTCGCTCAATGCAACGCTGAAGTTCGGAGGAATGATTGTTCCACCAGATTGGAGTGGCAAAGATCAGAATCTCTGCCTTAAGGATTTTTCCATAAATGGCAGGCCAGTCATCCTCCTGTTCCAAATGGATGTAGGTTCCAGGAAGAATTTTATGGTTCGCAAGTCTAATGATTTCAAATTCGATTTTCTGCTTTGAAAGAAAACCGCAGAAGAATTCCGTAAGCGTTTCTGTATTGGAAAGGCCTTTGTTTTTGAGGGTGGCCAGCAGTATGACAGCTTTCATAAGTATTTAAGATATAGTAGATTACTTTTAGTCTTTATTCTCTTGTAGCAATTGAGATTCCTTGTATTCTATAGCCATGTCCAGCTTTTTGGTGTAATTAAGGATTTCCTTCCCCACCGCTGGATCCGTAGATCTGTCCAGTGGCGTAACTGGCATCTTCAGCAGCCAGTTGCACATAAATGGAAGCCAGCTCTACGGGCTGTCCTGGTCTTCCCATTGGGGTTTGTCCTCCAAAATTTTTAAGCTTCTCCATTGTGGCACCTCCGCTTACTTGCAGTGGCGTCCATACAGGTCCTGGAGCGACGCCATTCACTCGTATTCCTTTTGGAGCAAGCTGTTTGGCCAGCGATTTAATGTAATTGGTGGTTGCCGCTTTGGTTTGTGCGTAATCATAGAGGTCCTCGGTGGGAGCATAAGCCTGAACGGAGCTTGTTCCTATTATTGACGAGCCTGGTTTTAAATGAGGAAGTGCCGCTTTTATAATCCAGAAGGGAGCATAGATGTTGGTTTTCATTGTCGCATCAAAATCTTCTGTGGAAATGTCTAAGATGGAGTCATGAGTCTGCTGTCTGGCAGCATTGTTAATAACGATGTCCAATCCTCCAAGTTCTTTAACGGCTTTTTCCACCAACGACTTACAAAAGCTTTCGTCTCTTAAATCCCCAGGAATGGCAATAGCTTTCCTGCCTTCTGCCTTAATGAGCTGGATGACTTCTTTGGCATCCTCCTCTTCTGTTGGATAGTAGTTGATGGCGACATCTGCACCTTCCCTCGCGTAAGCAATTGCTGCGGCTCTACCCATTCCTGAATCTCCTCCTGTAATGAGCGCTTTACGGCCTTTAAGTCTGCCAGATCCTTTATAGCTTTTCTCACCATGGTCGGGACGGGGATCCATTTTGCTTACAAGTCCTGGCCAAGGTTGCTTCTGTTCTTTGAAAGGCGGACGAGGATATTTTGTCTTAGGGTCTTCTGGAAGGATGTTTGATTTTTCGTCTCCCGTGAAATCTGCACCAAGAACAGGGGTAAAGGCAGTAGTCAGGCAGATAGCACCCATTCCTGTAATAGCTGAGCGTCTAGTTATCGTGTTTTTATTTTCCATTGCTTTGATTTTTAGATTTTTAATAAGCTAAAAGTAGCAAAGCAGGTAATGGCGATTTTACAGGATTATGTTTTGGATTTATATAATATGCCCAAAAAAAATAATATTGAAGTCTTTGTAGAGACTGAAAAATAGGTCATTGCATTAGAGGAAAGTGTAATTGTAGGCTTATAGGGTACGGATGTTACAATCTGAAGAATTTGGAGAATAATTGAAGTTTCCTTAGACATAATATTTGGAAATTCGAAGTTTAATTGGTTAAGAACCTCTAATACGCATTTATAAAATATCTTTACGAATATCGAATTGTTTCTGGCTAATTTATATCTGCTTCAATTCTCTTTATCTTTTTTTGAAAATTTGTAGTGAGATTTAGTTTATGTAATAATCTAATGATAAAAACACACCTATGAAACCTGAGTACTTTACACTAGAATCACGAAATTCAAAATAAAGGATAAAACAAAACATCTTAACAAAAGCAATAAAGATCTAATTTTGACACTTTGTTGTTTTGGATGCAGTTTTAAATTCTAATTTTCTTGGATATTTTGATTGATATTGATTCTTACACTTTATAATTTGTTTATGAAAATACATTTATTTTTACTTGCCATTTTACCATTTATGATTTCCTGCACTAAACCAGAAAAAATAGATTTATCAAAACTAAAATTGGATGAACCTTTAATAAATCTGATAGAATTTAATGATACTTTACTTGTTGGCGTTGAAACGGTTGAGTATCCGTTTTGTTTATTTGCTGAAGTAGAAAAATCTCAAAAGTATACTTTTGATGGAATCGATCTGAATGAGCACAAAATTATTTTTCAAATAAACTCAGAAAAACTTAGAACAGATAGCATTTCAAGATTTGGTGGTGCTCACATTGATTTAGAAAGAATTAAAAACGGAAATGAATTAAAGAATGCTTTAAGGAATTTTAAAGCAGAAAGTAATATTTACGGAGTAAGAATAGCGATAGAAGATCCGAATTTGAAATCGGAAATCTTAAAGAAAATAGAGCTGAAATACGGCAAGGGTACAAAAAATCCAAATACAGATAATGGTTTATATTGGAATGTAAAAGAAGAAAACAAATACATTTTCTTCGCGCCAGATTATGACCGGCTTATTATTTTAAACAGTACAAATTTATCCAAAACTTGCTATTGGGACATCTTTAATGGGTTAATCGATTTTGGAGGTTGCGATAACGAAAAATATATCAAAGAATTAATTAAAAACAGTACCAAACCTGAAGATGTTCAAAATAAACCAGTTGTAAAAATCGATAGAAATTGGCATTTAAACACTCTAATCGTTGGAAAATCAACCGAAGAGGATTTTTTGAAATCTCCAATCAACAAAAATTTTGAGCGGATAGAAGAAATTAATGGTAGTTCTGGAGAAATGAATCAGATTATGTATCAGGATGAATATCATGATTTCTACTTCTATTTTAAAGTCAATTCGAAAGATCTTGAAAATAAAAAAGCAAACAGTATGAAAAGCTATTCGCTAAATGATTTGAAAAAAGTTGAAATATCATTTGAAAATGGTCTAAAAGCAGGAATGAAATTTGAAGATGCATTAAAAATACTGGATAAAAAAACAATTGTAAAAACGATAAAAAATGAAGGTGAATTACGTTTTGCAAATTACATCATAATCAAAAATGCATCATATGAAGTATCGCTAGTTTTTGACGAAAATTTGTTTTTATCAGGAATATTTCTAAAATAGTTATTTAAATCAAATAAAGAATGAATCTAAATCATATACAAATTATAATAACCGCTTTATTTGCGACACTTTTTTTAAGCTGTAATACGAGCAAAATTCCAATTGCAAAAGACAAAATTTCAAATGAGGTCGATATTTATGTTGTTGGATACGAATATAATGACAGCAAGTTTGAAAGTTCTATAGAAGAAATTGCAGATGAAGTGGGCATGAAACACGTTGCGAAATTATGGAAAAATGGAAAAAACATAGACTTAGAAGAGAAAGAACATTATTCCGATGCAAATTCGGTTTTTGTGCATAACGATGATATATATGTTGGAGGTTCTATTATGTCTGGCGAAGAATATGTAGCCGCAATTTGGAAAAACGGGAAAATTCAAAAATTAACCGATGGCAAAAAAACGGCTCACATTCAATCGATAATAGTCGAAGATAAGATGATTTACATTTTAGGAGAGCAGTTTGGAGATTCTCATTATATTGTAAAAGTTTGGAAAAATGGCATTTCTTCTAATATTACAGATGGGAAAAATGATACAGATGGCAACTCATTTTATGTTGATAAAGGAAATGTGTACATCTGCGGAAATGAAAATAATGGCAGTAAAAGCGTGGCAAAAGTTTGGAAAAATGGAACGCCACAAAGCCTTACAAACGGTCTCAATAATGCATATGCACTTTCTGTATTTGTAGAAAATGGCAACGTGTATGTTGCGGGCTATGAAATTGAAAACGATAAATATATCGCTAAGTTATGGAAAAATGGGAAAGTCCAAAACCTTTCTGACGGCACAAATTATTCTGTTGCCTCTTCTGTATTTGTTCAAAAAGGAAATGTTTATGTGGTAGGAAACGAAAGCATTAACCAAAAAAGTGTACTAAAATTATGGATAAACGGCAAAGCAACAAACATTACAGATGGCACAAATAATGCAGATGCCAATGCGGTTGTGGTACACAATAATAACATTTACATAGCTGGATATGAAGAAAATGATGTAGATCGATATGTAGCAAAATTGTGGATAAACGGTGTAGCCAAAAATCTCACAGATGGAACAAAAAATGCATACGCAGAGTCAGTTTTTGTGGCAGAAAAGAATAAATGATGTGTTAGAAATTAGCAGCATCGGACGAAGGAAATAAAATATTTTAAGATGGACAAAAGTTATAATGTCGTTTATTACTTTTGTTAGTAGTGGGTAGATGTATTAAAGTGATGGTTAATCTAAAATTTAAAATTGCTTAGTTAATGATAATAGCTCTGAAAAAGAGTGAGCAGCCAGCAGTTAAATATCAGTCAAAAGGGAAAATCATGATAACCGACTATAAAAAACACGATCTATATGGCAAAACGCTGATTCAGAAAATTGAATTAGCGCCGCCGTTTAAATTTGATTTTCCAGTAACGGAACAGGCTTGTTTTTTATATGTGAAAGCAGGAGAGGTTGATTATCAGATTGATGATGAGCAAATAAAGGTTGCAACCGATTATTCCCTATTGCTGAATTGTATAGATTCAGGGAAGCAGATGCGCAATTCAAATCAAAACGGCAATTGTGAAATTGTAATCCTTACGTTTTATCCCGAGATATTAAAAAAAATATACGAAAGGGAACTTCCGCAGCTGCTTCAAAAACCTAAGAATGCAATATCCAATAAATCAAGTGAAATAATAAACAGTGATTTTTTGATTCAAAAGTATATTGAAGGGTTATTGTTTTATTTTGAAAATCCATCTCTGATTAGCGAGGATATTTTGGTGTTGAAAGTAAAAGAAATTATACTTCTTTTGTCCCAAACACAAAATTCAGAATCGATCCAGCTCATATTATCGCAGCTTTTTTCTCCTGCAGCTTACACTTTCAAGCAAATTATTGAAGCAAATTTATTTTCACAACTCACCATCGAAGAACTAGCGCAGCAAAATAATTTGAGTGTATCATCGTTCAAGCGTGAATTTGCAAAAATATACCATGATACGCCAGCCAATTATATTAAAATGAAAAAGCTGGAAAAAGCGGCCGAATTACTTCAGGTTTCTGATCAACGTATCACTGAAATAGCTTTTGACTGTGGATTTAATGACTTGGCGAATTTTACAAAAAGCTTTACCAGCAAATACCATGTCAGTCCAACAAATTATAGGCAGAAACTAAATAATAGTCAGCAATTGTAAAATATAGCCTTTTTTAAAATTTTAAGCATCTTAGGATTCATCTAGGATGCTTTTTTTCTGAACCAAATTGCCAAAAAATTGGACTATTTGGCAAAAACATTCCTCTTGATCTGTCGGAAGTTTGCTGTGTATTTTCAAACAAATTTAAAACATAAAAAATGGGATTGTCAAATTTAGGAATTTTTCACACAATCGTAGGCGTTGCAGCAATAGTCGCGGCAGCTGTAGATTTTATCAGATACGGTAAAATCAATTTGAACACATTATCCGGCAAAATATATTTTTACGGAACAATCGTCACCTCATTAACTTCGTTGGGGATCTCCAAACATGGCGGATTTAATCCAGGGCATGTTTTTTCTATTTTTATAATCTTTTTGGTATTGGGAGCCTATTTCCTTAATTGGAAAAGAAAAAACAGCGCAAGAGCCCGTTATTTTGAAAATTTCTGGTTGTCCTTTAGTTTTTTTCTATCTCTGGTTCCAACTGTTAATGAAACTTTTACTAGAATTCCATTAGGGCATCCGCTAGCGAAGGATATTAAAGATCCTGTAATCGGCAATACGCTTCTTGTTTTATTGCTGTTCTTTGCTGTCGGTTCAATTTTTCAGTTTAGAAAACAGCAATTAATTAATAAAATAAAACCTTAAAACAGCAAAATTTTGCGTGAATAACAAAGCGCCGATTTTCTTCTGAAAACCGGCGCTTTGTTATTTAATGATTTCTGCAAATCAATCGCTTCTTAGTTCTTATCCTGTTACTTTTAAAGACTGAATGTATCCATCAGCAATATCAAAATGAAATTGTAATGTAATCGGACTTCCTGGAAACGTACCGGAGCACTCTGCTGATAAGACAATTCCAGTCCCGTTTTCAGCGCACTCAAGAGGTTTCATCACTGATTTGTATTTTTGGTTTGATTCTTCAATCCAATCCAAGATCTCAGGTCTTCCATTATGTGTTTTACCTTCATCAAATACCACCGCATTTTCGGAAAAACAATTGGCATAAGAAACGCTATCAAAGCTGTTCTGTGCATTAACTAAGTCTTCTATTACTTTTGGCAAGTTCATTTCTATTGTTTTTAAGATTATTAAATTGTTGGCACGGTGCCGCCATCGATTACAAATTCTGTTCCTGTCAGATAGCTGGCTCTTGGTGAAACAAGAAACCCGACTAATTCTGCTACTTCTTCTGGCTCTGCGGGTCTGCCGTACGGAATCCCACCTAATGCATTCATGACTCCTTGCTGGGCTTCTTCTACAGTAATATTAGAATTTCTCGCAATTTCACCTAGCCACGCTGTTGATGCTGTTGTATTTATCCATCCTGGCGATACAGCCAGCACGCGAACACCCTTTGGTGTAACTTCATTTGATAAACTCTTGCTGTAATTAATTAATCCTGCTTTTGCGGCCGCATAAGGCAAAGTAGAATCAAAGAGAGGGAGTTTGCCTTGAATAGATGCTATGTGAATGATAACACCGCTTTTTCGCTCTATCATTTGTGGTAAAAATCCTCTGTCTAATCTAACAGGAGCAAGCAGATTAGCCTGCAGAGTTGATTCCCAGTCTTCATCACTTAATGCTGCGAAGCCACCAGCAGGCGTTACAGAAGAGCCAAGATTGTTCACAAGAATGTCCAGTCTTCCGTAAGTTGATAGTATTTCATTGATTACTTTTTGGGTTCCCTCTGCCTTACTTAAATCCGAAGGAATGAAATGCAGTTTGCTGTTTTCTTTTTCGGGTGTGTTTCTTGCAGTAATAATAACCGTTGCGCCAGCTTGCAAAAGTCTTTCTGCGATTGCTCGTCCAGCTCCTTTGGTGCCTCCTGTGACTAAAGCAATTTTGCCTGATAATTCATTTTGATAATCCATCTTAATTCGATTTAAATTTCTTTTGTACAAATTTCAGAAGTATGTAACTTTCTCACAAGTACGGAATTACGATTCAGATAGGGACAAATTTTTCCCCTATTGCATAAATCGGTACATAGGCTTACTTTTGTTATATGTATGAAAGAAAAATAATCCCGAACCTGAATTGTGGACTTGACCTGATAGGGGAAGTGCTTTACGGGAAATGGAAGATACGTTTGCTTTGGTTTATCAATGAAGGCCATAAAAGGCCAAGTGAATTGCAACGCAAAATACCAGACGCTTCACGCAGGGTTTTAAATATTCAGTTGAAAGAATTAGAGGAGCATGAATTGGTTTCAAAAGTTATTTTCCCTGTTGTGCCTCCCAAAGTTGAATATAGTCTCACTGATTTTGGAAAAACATTAATTCCAGTAATTTCTGCTATCGGAAATTGGGGAGATGAACATGAGGCGCGTTTAAGGGAGCTTATTTTGAAACGTTTAGATTTAAAGCCGTGATATGCAAAGTTTGATTACACGGTAAATATTTTTTAATTAAGCAGAAATATTTTTATAGTGGAATTGCTTGAGAATATTTTTTGGAGTTCTGATAACTTCTTTGCTTATAGGATCAAACCATTTTACTTCTTTTATAACTTCTGCACAACATTCATTCTTTGAGTTAAAAAAGCAACTTTTGAAATTGATATTGTCTTGTATATGGCAATATTTCATTTCAACTAAAAAAGATTGGGTAAACATCAAATCTTTATGGCAGACTAACTCATGATTTCCTTCTTGTAAATCTAAATGCATATAGTTGAGTTTTACTTTTGAAAATCCGTTATTGAACAAAAAATGATATAACAATCGGAGGGTATATGAAATGTATGCGGTATCTTCCATAACCATATAATCATTTACATCTTCTCCGGTAACAATGTAATTTCTACAGATCATTTTAATTTGATTTTAAGGTTTAAAAAAAGAGACCGGCGCTATAAGTTCACACCGGCCTACAGAACATTCGTCATGTTTCATTCGAATCTGAATAGAGCTGATTCTTAAAGGAGATTATTTAATCAATAAAAAATTGTAATCAATCTCGATTTTGTCGGCAATTTTCTTTCTTACAAGACTCGGTATTTCAATAGCAAAGTCTTCAGGTTTTACTTCAAATGAGCCAATGGTTTTAACTCCATTTTGAGCTTTGGAGATTTTTACAATCACTGAGACTGGTTTTGTTTTTCCGTGAATGGTAAGCTCTCCTTTTAATGTAAAATTTTTAGGAGAAGCTGTAATTTTTGAACTGTCAAAATCTTCTATTTTACCTTTGAAAGTTGCTTTTGGAAATTTTTCAGACTCCATATAATTTTCATTAAAGTGTTCTTCCATCAGCGCTACTTTAAATCGAAAACCTTTTATGAGAACGAGACTGGCAAAATCTCCTGTTGTCTGATCCAAAACAGCTGACACTGATTTGCTTTCGGCAGCAACTTCTTCATAAGATGGCATGGAAGCTTGAAATTTAATATTCCCTGTTTTTGTAATTAGTTTTTGTGCAAATCCACCAGTGTTTGCGGCTATAACGAGCAATAATGCAAAGAAATTTATGAATGATTTTTTCATAACAATCAATTTTCTTTTAAACCATCGGTGTTCCATTTTACTATGATATCAATATTTGCCTGAGACATTCTGCCGCCTTGCGGCATAAGTCCTTGCTGGCCGTTTTGAAGTTGAATTCTGCCTAATAATCCAGCACTTTCCACTGCAGCTTTCACTTGAGCAAAAGTAGTTAGAGGTCTAAAACTAGCTGACCTTCCGCTGGAATGGCAGCTTATGCAATTGGCATCAATAATAGATTTTACATCTTTATTGTACGTAACTGTACCTGTGGGATCCGTTGGGTTCGTTGGAGTTGTTGGTGTTTCGATCTCCTGAGTTGTATCAGAATCACTACAGCTTGCAAATACAGCCATTAAAATTGTAAGTACGATTGTTTTTTTCATGATTTATTGTTTTAATTATTAGAATACTCTGTATAAGTTAAAGCCGAAAAAGAAATCTCCTTTGCCCCAGTCACCAGAGGCATTAGTTAGGTATCCGCTCTCACTCATGGATTGTGAATTGGTAAAAATTAATTGAAATATGTGTCCGCCTGTTTCTATATCAAGACCTACAGACAATGGATTTTTGTAAAAGTCAGGTTTGTCAAAATTGTGCATGTATTCTAAATTGACAGATAATCTTTTGGTGATTTTATAGCGCCCGCCGCCTCCAAAAGAAAACTGATTGTCTCTTTCGATTTCTGGAGTGTAAAGGTTTTTGTGTATAAAGGATGGCACTAATTCCAATGAGAATTTATCGCTGACTTTTCTGGATATTAATAGCTGTTGCACGTACGTCATGCGATGTTTAAATTCTAAGCCTGGATATTGGTCTTTTTCTAAAAAAGTATTAATGTCTGCAACGCTATATCCAACAATATCCAAAGGAAAATTATCATTTTGTCTCGCCATGCGGTACTTCAATCCGATCTCATACATTTTGTTTAAAGTATGTCTCGAAAGGCTGACCGAGAGCCAGTCTGTAACACCATAAATACCTCCTAGTTTTGTGGTAGCATTATCAAGTCCAAAAAAACTGTCAAAACCATCTTTTACAGACCCAAAACGATGCGAAACCACAAAATAAAACTCTTTTTTAGCGGGCATTTTTGTGGTCTGTAAGGTTACGAGCTGTAGAGCTTTAAAGGTTGCTGTAGAATAGCTGTCTTCTATCTGAGTAGAATCAAGGCTCTTTAGCAAATCATCCTGAGAATAGGCCAATGTTACTAAAAACAGGCAGAACGGAACTAGAATTTTCTTCATAAATTAATTATTATTGAGTTGGTTTATTTAACACTACATTGGTCTATTTTAACTTCCATAAATAGTTCGTCATAACCAATGCATTTGCCCTTAATCGTTATATTGTTGCGGATAATCTTGTCTTTCAATTTTTCTTTGAAAAGGCAGAAAACAGTGTTTTCAAGTACAATTACAGAATCGGTTTCTTTGGTTGCTTTGCCTGTTATCTCTATAGTTTTGTTGAGATACAATGCATCTGCTTTTTTAGGATTTGCATTATAGTCTCCAATAAGTTTCTTGGCCGTTACACTATAATCAGGAGCTTCTGATGCTATATTACGGGCTTCTTTAAAGATGACTCCATAATAAAAGTAAATGCTGGCAGAAATCATTACTAGTAATACGGCGGTTACAATTATTGTTTTTTTTCTTTTCATGTTTTGTTTTGTTTTTGATGCGTAAAAAATCAGTCCGCTTTTTTTTCTATTTGAATGTTTTAAAACTGTCTCAAACCAAATGATGATTCTATAGTGAAACAGCCTTGGTGCAGATTACCCTACCAAAGAATTGTGATTTTTTGAAAAAAAAATAAAAAGAAGGAATAAGAGTTTAAGAACTCTTAAGGGAGGTGATGTTAAAATGAGACTCTAAAGCTCAGATTTGGAGTTCTTTGCAATGAAAAAGTATTGATTTCTTCTACAGAATTGGTTAAAGAATTTATTCTATAATATTCGTTGATTTCATTTTTTCTATTGAGAATATTTAAGATTGAAATTCCTATTTTATATTGAATTCCGCCTGTGGTTTCCCATTTGTAAGTCGAGGAAAGATTAACCTGCCAAAACATGTGCAGATTACTGTTATTGGGTTTGTTATAGACCAATTCTGGATTAGAAAGATCAATTCGGGATAAATCTGGAGATGTTTTGGGTCTTCCAGAAGACCATTTTGTTCCTAAAGCAATCTTGAAATTGTTTTTCTCGTAAATTCCCGCCCAAGATAAAGTATGGGTCAGCTCAAAGTTGTTTGGAAAACGGGGGTACTCATAATTGCGAAAATCATAATTGTTTTCATTGTAGGTGTAGCTTAACCACGTAAGAAAGTGATTTATTTTTTTCTGAATTAGCATTTCTGTTCCCCAGATTTCATAATCGCCGGTAGTTCTCACAAATTCCAGTTGATTCTGAAACCCCTGACTTGAGGTTGTTATTCCTGTCACTTTTTTATAAAAGTTTTCGATGTCCAAAAGCCAATTGTTTTTTTGATAAAACAAGTTTAATGATAACTGTCTGCTTCTTTGGATAGGAATTGTGCTGTTATTAGAGATAATCCATCGCCTTTTTTCAATGCCAAAATAATCTTTCTGCAGATCAATAATCTGCTGGGAGTTTTGGCTTTTTAGTTCGCCAAGCAGTTCTAAAGTTAGACTTTTGTTGATTCCGTACCCCAATTGAATTCTAGGTTCTGCAATATATTTCTTGAATTTTTCAATATAATTAAGACGCATTCCGCCTTTAAAATATAGACGGGTGATGGTATCGTTATATTTTCCTTCAAAAATTAAAGCATGAGTCCTTAAAACGTCTTTTACTTTACGATAGAAATCAGGATTCGTTACCTGTTCTAAATTGGTTACTCCAATTTCATTAAATTGATAACCGTCACTGAAAGTAAATTTAGAATTTAAGATATGATTGTTTTCTACATTAACTCCATTGTTGTTTACCGTATTTTCCTGAATTACACTTTGGTTTTCATAAGTTGTCTTTTGATTGGCTAAAAGTTCATACGAAGAATTGTAAACATTAATTTTGCTAGTGTTGAAGTTATTCCAGTTTCTTTTCCATGACAAGTTTGCGCCATAATTCTGCTGACGTAAAGTATTGTTTTGTGATTTATTTATAGTGTATGAAGCGGCGCTTTTAGTGACTTCCAGATTATCTTTTATCGTTATCAAATCAAGTATTATTTGATCTTTAATTCCTATTTTTTGCGCATATTTTATCGTAGCATCATAAAAACCAAATTTTTTATCGCTTTTATAATTAAGATTTTGGCTTTGCGAAAAATCAGTTATGGTAGTATTCTGAAATACTTTGTTGAAATATTCTTTATAGGTAGGCGTTTCCACAAAATCGGTAATCGATTTACGCGCCGAAATCTCGATATAACTTTTTTTAGAAAGATTATACTTGGCGTAAACATCAGCATTAATCATATTGATTCCGGCACTGAATGAATTTTTTTCTGTTTTTTCTGGAGTAGAAGAAATCGCGACTACACTTGAAACGCTTTCCCCATAAAAGGCAGAACTTCCGTTTTTGTAGATCGAAATTGTATGAGCAAGATTTGGATTGAAAACGGATATTAAACCAAAAAAATGTCCCGTTTGAAACATTCGTATTCCATTCCAAAGAAATAAATTCTGATCGTGTGTACCGCCTCTAACGTTGATGCTGGATACACTCTCATCAAGACTGTTCACTCCCGGAATCTGTTGCATGGTCTGTAGCGCATCTGGTTCAATAAGGCCAGGAAGAATACCGAATTTTTTAGGTTTAATTTCAAAAGATCCATCAGTATTTTTTGAAATGCCCGAAGCCAGAATGGCATTAGTTTTTATTTCATGCAATTCTGTAATTTCAGGCTCTAATAGAATTTTAACGCAATCTTTAGCATCTGTATTTCCTGCCGTAATTCTCTTTGATGCAAAACCGATGTGGCTAATTACAAAAGTATTTTTACTTTCGTTATGGCACTCAAAATATCCTTCTGAATCGGTTGTAAAGTGATTTTTGTTATTTAAAATGATGTTAGCATTCTCAATAGGTTTTTTATCAGTTGCAGATAAAACATAACCACAAATCATTTTTGAAACTGTATCTTTTTTATAGATATTGATAAATTTGTTGCCAATATTTTCAAAAGATAAATCGGTTTTTTTTCTCAGATATTCCAGTTTTTGTTCTAACGAAAGTGATTTCTTAGGAGGATTGATTTCGAGACCTTCAATATTATCTTCAGTATAGTTAAAACTTACAGCATGCTGTTCTTCAATAGCAATTATTATTTTTTTGAAAGGCATATCTTTTCCTTTATCCTGAGCAGAAAGATTCAGGATATGAAAGAAGAGAAAAAACAAAAAATGAAATTGCTTGGGGCGGAACATTTATTTTTCGTCAAAAATTATTTTGTTGTTCGAAACTTTTTTTGCTTCCAAATGATACGTTGTACTGATAATCTGTAAAGCTGTATTTAGATCTTTAGCTGGTAATTTTCCTGTAAAGAGTGAAACAGTGTCTTTGGCGTTTAAGTCAATTTTAATATTATATTGTCTCTCAACTTCATCTAAAAGTGCTCTTATGTTTTCTTTATAAAAACATATCTGGTTGTCGATCCACTCTGGCTTTAATGCACTTACTGTCATTTTAATCTCTTTTCCATTTTCAAAACGAACACTTTGTCCGTGAGTCAATAAAATTTCAGCATTGGAATAAGTTACTTTTACACGGCCTTCGTAGCACACAACATCAAACTTGTTTTTTCTGGCTTTAACGTTAAATTGGGTTCCCAGAACGGTTACTTTTCCTAGATTGGTCTGCACTTCAAATTTTCTGCCTTTTGCAACTTTAAAATAGGCTTCTCCTTTTAGTTCCAAATGCCTGTTGTTATCCCAATTCCATTTTTTATAGTGTATTTCGGAGCCTGAATTTAGAACCACTTCAGAATTGTCGGGTAATGAAAAAGCAGTCTTTTTTCCAAAATCGGCAGTTTCCGTTTGTGGCATAAAAGCTTTCATCGCAAAAGTGATTCCGAGAGCGAGAACAAGTATGGCGGCAGCCTTAAGTATCCATTTTTGATATAGAGGCACTACTTTTGGCGTTGCTTTTTTCTGGCTTAAAATGTTAGACAACATAGTATTTTCATCCAAATCGCCTGCTTCGAGGTGAGCGGTATATTTTTTTATCTTTTGATATTTTTCAAAATCGGGACTTGCCTCAAATGCTGTCAATTCATCTGGAGACAAATCGTCGTTGAGCCATTTTGCTAATAAGCGATCTTTTTTCATTTTATCGTATTATTTTATTAAAACAATTGGAACTAAATTTACCCTACCTTTTACAAATCAATTTCTTTGCGCAAGCTTAACAGAGCCACATGAATGCGTTTTTCAACTGCCTTTACGCTAATGTTTAGCTCCTCAGCAATTTCGCTGTATTTTTTTCCATCAATTCTGTGCATCAAAAAAGCAATGCGCTGTTTTTCGTTTAAGTTTTCGATTGCTTTTAAAAGTTTTGTCTGAAATTGTTTTTCTTCGAGAAGATATTCCGGGCTTTCATTTGTCTTGTCCAAACCAGTAAAGTTTTTTTCAAATTTTAAAACCACTTTTTGGTGCGCAATTTGGTTTAGACTGCTATTATTGGCAATGGTGTATATATAGGATTTGGCTTTTTCTAGAGGGACAGAAGCACAATGTTGCCAAAGCTTAACAAATGCTTCCTGAGTTATATCTTCTGCTTGTGCTGCATTTCCAAATTTGTAAAAAAGAAAATTTCGAAGTGCTTTTACATGACTTTTGAAGAAAGACGAAAAAATGATTTCATCACATGTATTGGATTGGTTTTGATCTGGCATTTAGAGTTTCAATTTTTCAACGTAAATGTATTTGTTTTTAATTTAAGTAGGGTAAAAGTAAAGAGGATTGTTCTATAGAAGAATAAAATATTATTGGTTTTTGATAATTTATTATAGAAGAAAATTATGAAATGCTTGATGTTAGGTTATTTAAAATAGTTTCTTTTAAAATTTATTTACCTTTGTAAAAACATAAATATGTTACTTTTAAAAAAATATTTATCAATTGCAGTTTTTTTCTTCCTACTGTTTTCCTGTCAAAGTGAAATGGAGGAAGAAAACAATAATTCGCAGGGAACAATTAGTACTGTTTCTCCGCTTACTACTTATCTGCAAAGAGTTGCCATGGTTAAAACCGTACAGGATAATATGATAGATGGATCGAGTTATTGCACCATAAAACTCCCGTATACCATTACAGTAAACAATGAGCAGATTGCGGTTAATACCACAGCCGATTATCAAAAAGTTTTAGATAATATCAACGCCAGCAATTACGATGATGATATTGTAAAAATAGATTTTCCTGTAACGATGGTATATTATAATTACATCGAAAAATTAATTCCAAATCAAGCAGATTTTGACACTTTGATTGATTACTGGAATCTTTATCCAGATCTTCTGTCTAAAATCAACGGACTAAACATTAATTATCCGATAACAATTAATAGCTATAACAGCACTAACCAAACAGCGAGTTCTCAATCTATAGTAAGTGATCAGGCCTTTTTTAATTTCATTAAAAATTTAAATGAAAACCAGTACATTTCTTTAAAATATCCTATTACAATTGTAGATTACAATAATCAGATAAAATCGATTTCAAACAATACGGAGTTCGAAAATGCAATAAAATATGCAATAGATTACTGTCCGGAAAATAATCTTGTGACATTAGATTTTGTTGCAGCTATCACAAAAGGTTCTTGGGAAATACCTTATTTTTATGATGGTGCTGTTAATACTTCAAATTACAGTGGCTATACCTTTATATTTCAAACCGATAAATCTGTAATTGCCAACAAAACAGGGGTTTCAGAAACCGGGCAGTGGGAAAGTTCAATTCAAAACGGTGTGAGAGAAGTAAAAATAAGTTTTAATTCTGGAGTGCTTTCTAAATTAAATTTAAATTGGAAGCTGTTTGAATTTAACAATTCGCAGATACGATTGCGAGATGTAGGTGTAACCACTAATTATCTTTACTTTCAAAAAAAATATTAGCAGTATTTTTAAAATCTTGGCTGTGATTTAAAGAAATTGGCCTTTTTCTTTGAATTTACGCCCGAGCAGGCTTTATGTTTATCAATAAAAAAAAAGACAAAAAGATTATTAGTCAATTTGTCTTAATGTTTTTGTACAAATCGGATTGGAAGTTTTTAAAGAAAATGATTATGTTTTATTGAAAAAACTCGGCATTATTTCTTTTGAGGATCATGATATGTTTAGATTGTGCCCAACTTCTATTAGTTGCGTTTCTCTGCCACTTTCTGAGATTTCTGCCAAGCTGATGGAAACAATGTTGTCTCTTCTAGAGAATAGGAATGAGGTTAAATCATTTCAAAAAACCATATTAAAAACTGAATTGATTATTCGGGATTCATCTTTATCTAAATGATTTTGGTGATTCCTTCTAAAAATAAACCTTTATGAAAAGATTCTTCTTAATAGCGTGCGTTCTATGTTTTTTTTCAGGTTGTAAATCTGTAAAAAATGATCCGATAAAAAAGGTTCTTAGCAATAATAATGATGCCATAAAAAAGGTTGCCGATCAACCGGAGCACTTTGAACTCCAAATTATATACACTGCTGTAAAAAGAAAAAACAACGGAAAAGTTATTTTAACAGATTATAAATATAATGTCGACGCTTCAAATTATTATTATCCGGCAAGTACGGTTAAACTTCCGATTGCAGTTTTAGCTTTAGAGAAGCTCAATGGGATGAAAAATGCTGATGCAAATACAGTTTTTGCTGTTGGTGATGACGAGACGAAATTTTCCTTCGCGGATGATTTGCGTAAAATTTTTGCCGTAAGCTCAAATGAAGCTAGCAATGACTTTTATGAATTTATGGGGCGTGACTATATTAATAGAAAAATGAAGGAAAAGGGGCTGAAACAGGTTCGAATTTCCCATCGTTTATCGGCCGCAAATTCAGGAGCATCCCAAACCAAAAAAATAGCTTTCTATAATAATGGTGAGGAAGTACTCATTCCTAGCGTTAGAGATAGCGCAATCGTACCTTTAAAACTAAATAAAATATTGAAAGGCAAAGGATATTACGAAAACGGTAAATTGATTAATTCTCCTATGGATTTCAGCAGAAAGAATTATCTGTCTTTGGAAACATTGCACGGCACGATGAAAAGAGTTGTTTTCCCAGATAATTTTCCAAGAAAAAAGCGTTTCGATCTGTCGGCAGAAAACAGAGAGCTTCTTTTGTATAATATGCAGAATTTGCCTAGAAATGCAGGATATGATCCTAAAGAATACTATGACGGATATTGCAAGTTTTTTATGTTTGGCGACACGAAAGAAACAATTCCTGACAATATAAAAATATATAATAAAGTAGGAGATGCATATGGCACATTGATAGATTGTGCTTACATAGTAGATGAAATTAATAGAATTGAGTTCATCATCAGCGCAACTTTGCTGGTTAACGAAGATCAGATTTTCAATGACGATAATTATGATTATGATGAAATCGGACTGCCTTTTCTGGCAGAATTAGGACGGGCTTTTTATAGGCTAAATTTAGAGAAACTTTAGTTTTTTTTACCTTGCGTTATTTTGCATGTTTGGTTTTTTGGGATTTAATTTTTTAAGATAAATTTTATATTAGCTTGGCTTAATTAATACTATGATAGTGTCTGTTTTGTGAAGTGCTTCTTTCTGAACCAAAATGCTAAGTTAACTAATGCTATAAGAGCAGGGACTTCTACCAAAGGACCTATAACGCCTGCAAAAGCCTGGCCACTGTTTATACCAAATACGCCGATTGCCACAGCAATAGCTAGTTCAAAATTATTGCCGGTTGCCGTAAAAGCTATAGAGGTTGTCTTTGAATAGTCAGCTCCAAAATATTTACCGATGAAAAAGCTGACGATAAACATTAAAGTGAAGTAAACCACAAGCGGAATGGCAATACGTACAACATCCATCGGAATCTGAACAATCAGTTCTCCTTTAAGACTGAACATTACAATTATTGTAAAGAGCAGTGAAATAAGTGTAATCGGCGATATAAAAGGCACGTATTTAGTGTTAAACCATTCAGAACCTTTCAAAGCTATCAAAGTATAACGGCTTATGATTCCCAGAGCAAATGGAATGCCCAAATAAATGCCCACACTCTCGGCAATCTGAGCAATGCTGATATTCACCTCAAAACCATCATATCCAAAATAGGGAGGGAGAATGTTTATAAAAATGTAAGCATATACACTGTAGAGCAACACCTGAAAAATACTGTTAAGAGCAATAAGCCCTGCTGCATATTCACGGTTTCCGTCTGCGAGATCGTTCCATACCACAACCATTGCGATACAGCGTGCCAAGCCGATAAGAATTACCCCGATCATATATTCGGGATATCCATTTAAAAAGAGCAGGGCTAATAAAAACATTAATACAGGTCCTACAATCCAGTTTAAGAGTAAAGAGGCTCCTAAGATTTTTGTGTTTTTGAAAACCTGTCCCATCTGCTCATACTTAACTTTAGCCAAAGGCGGATACATCATCAGGATAAGCCCTATTGCCAATGGAATGTTTGTTGTGCCGCTGGAAAAAGAATTAATGAAGTCTCCGCTTGAAGGAATAAAGTATCCTATTGCCACGCCTATTGCCATAGCAAGGAAAATCCAAAGGGTTAAGAAGCGGTCTAGGAAGCCTAGTTTTTTACGTTCGACGGCTGGAGCACATTTATTTGCTGACATTTTATTTTTTTATTTGTGAGAATACGTAAAACATTTCAGTTCCAATCTGAAGGCTGCGCTTCAGATAAGTTTCTTTCTGCTGAGGTGTACCGTCAGAAATTTTTGGATCTTCGAAGGTAATCGGGATTCTTTTCTCAGCGCCTGCTATAAACGGGCATCCGCCTTCAGCCTGCGAACAGGTCATTATTGCGGCAAATCCACTTTCAGGATTGAAATCATCATCATAAGTTTTAGAAAAACCGATAACAGGAAGTTCATTAGCTGAATATTTTATTGAATAGATAGGGTTTGTTTCCTCTGAAAGAGTTTTAATCTTAAATCCTAAATCACCTAAAGTTTGGGCCACCATCGGGAATAGGGCAGTAGCTTCGGTTCCTCCTGAGTAGCATGAGACATTTTTTATATCGTAATAGGCAGCGGCAGTCTGCGCCCATACCTGTGACAGATGACTTCTTCTTGAATTGTGCGTGCAGATTAGATTTAGTCTGATTCCCACCTTACTGTCTGCTTTAGTCTGAATAAAGTCAATTAGTGGCTGCAGGATTGCTTTACGTTCTTCGGAGATCTGTTTAAAATCAAATGATTTAACCGTATTCTCAATTTCTGGATATAGCATAGTTTTATGGCTGTAATGTTTTATCAATTATCAATTATCAATTATCAATTATCAATTATCAATTATCAATTATCAATTATCAATTATCAATTATCAATTATCAATTATCAATTATCAATTATCAATTATCAATTCTCAATTAAGATATTAACAGCATCCTCCGCCTGGAGTACATGAAGAACCGTTGTCAATATTTAACTGTGATAATTTCACTTTAGGTTTATCTGACGGAATACCGCACTGTTCCTGAGCTAGACAGGCTGTCTTTTTATTGAGTAAAGTGAAGTTTCTGCCGTTAAAATCCAAATCATATTTGCCAATAGTAGTATTCTGGTATTCAACTTCAATTTCATGATCTTCAATTCCTAGTACTTTTTCTGAAAGCTCAATGATGTGGATCAGCTTTTGCGGTTTAAGCCTGTGTTCGTAATCGTTAGCATCCCAAAGCTGAAAGTTCACAACAGTTTCCTTTCTCACTGTTCCACCACAGTCGATGAAGTTTTTGGTAACCAATCCTACTTCAGTTACGTGAAAATATTTTGGTACAAATGTCCCGTCAGGCAGCTCAAAATTTACTGCTTCCACAGTTTTAAGCACTTCTTTAATTTCTGAAAGTTTCATAATTTTTTATATTTAGTTAAACTATATTTTTTATTAAATAATTACAGCGCTTCTTCTTTCAAGAAGAATAGTATCTCTCCATATGCCATTTTGTTTTCCGATTTTCTCCCTTGTTCCAAGTATCTTGAAGCCTGCTTTTTCATGGATACTAAGACTTGCTGCATTTTCAGGAAATATTCCTGCCTGGAGGGTCCAGATTCCTTCTGCTTCACTCTGTCGTACAAGTTCATTTAAAAGGTTAAGCCCGATTCCTTTTCCTGAATGTGCAGGATCAACATATACACTTACTTCTGCAACACCTGCATAAACGCAGCGAGAAGAAACAGGGGTAAGGGCAGCCCATCCAATTACTTTACTATCTTCCTGCATTGCAATTCTACAGGATGCGAGATGTGACTGGTCCCAGTCTTCCCATGATGGAGCGCTAGTTTGAAACGTGGCATTACCAGTATCAATTCCTTTTTGGTAGATTAACTTAACCTGATCCCAGTCTTCGGCTAAAAGTTTTCTTATTTCCATATCTTTTAAATTAACAGCATTCGTTTCTCTTTTTAGCAAGGTGATCTGAAATATGCTCAAAGAAACCTTTTATCTTTTCAATTCCAGGTTCATTGATACAGTAGCAGATAGAATTTCCTTCAATACTTCCTTTAATCAAGCCTGCATTTTTCAATTCTTTCAAATGCTGTGAAACTGTGGGCTGTGAAAGAGGAAGTTCGTTTACGATATCCCCGCAGATGCATGCATTCACTTTTAATAAATATTCCATAATAGCAATACGCGCAGGATGACCTAACGCTTTGGCTAAAACAGCCAGCTCGTTCTGGCTTTCAGTAAAATAATCTGTTTTTGTTGCTCCCATTGTATTATATTTATATTGCAATATTACGATATAAAATCTAATAGACAATTGTTTTATGCTTAAATTTTTAATTCGTTAGTTTTTGGAGACTAACTTTTTTTAGGAAAGTCTATAAAATATTATTAAGGTAAACAGTCCAATCCTAGTATTTATGCGACATGTCTGTGGTTTGAATCCTAAATAGTTAACTTTACCAGGTCCGCAAATTACTGATGTCTGTGTAAAAGTGATAAACAATACTAAAATGCAAAAAAAAACGCTAAAAATAATGTTTTAACGTTTTTTAAGTGACAGCAACAAGACAAATTCTATAAAATTTATGGATGATTTTAAGATATTAGTTTCCTATATGTTGTATCTGTATTCCAGTGGCGATGTAAGTTTGTTTTAGATATCCTGCTGGGATTGATGCGAACTCGATTCTAATTTTAATTTGATGTAAGGGCTTCAAGCATTTGTGATTTTTACCCGACCGTTCGGAAAATATTCCGTATCCGTTCCTAATATTAATAAAACTGGTTTTTAAATATGTTATTGCAAAATTTACGGCGCGTGTCATAATCCGACGATCGAGTCATTTAGTGATTTCTAATAAATTATTTTAGAGCATAATTTATATAGCCACCATCTGCTAACAGCTCCGTTCCAGTAATAAAACTTGCATTATCTGAAGCAAGAAATAATACTGTTTTTGCAATTTCTGCTGGATCGCCTAATCTCTGCATTGCAGTAGCGTTCGACAGAAATTTTTTAGCGTCTTCTGGTACAGCTTTATGAAGTCCTGGCGTAGAAACTGGTCCTGGACTCACAATATTGACACGGATTTTTCTTCCTGCTAATTCGTTTGCAGCGATTTGAGCAATTTTATTTAATGCCCCTTTTGTAGCCGAATAGATGCTGCTTCCTAAATTTGCAGCTGTTGCAACGGTTGAAGATGTAAAAATTACCGACGAACCTTCTGCCAGGTAAGGAAGCATTTTCTGAAGCGTAAAGAAATGGCCTTTGACATTGGTGTTAAACTGCGCATCAAAATCAGCCTCTGTTACTTCTTCTATTGAACTAAAGGTTGCTATTCCTGCATTTAAAAAAAGAGTATCCAATTTATTTCCGCTTTCTGCAAAAGCTTTTTCTAGTAGCGATAGATCAGATAAATTTGCAGTATCAGCAACAATCGTTTTTAAATTAAGACTGTTAATTTCTTTACTTGCATTCTCAAGATTTTCCCTGTTTCTTCCAGTGATCCAGACGTTAGCGCCTGATTTTATGAATTCTTTTGCTGTTGCTAATCCAATTCCTGTAGTTCCTCCTGTTATAAGAACATTTTTATTCATGAAATTCATTTTTTTATATTTTAAATTTATATGAGCAAAGTTAATTCAGTTGAGTTTATTTTTGTTACTTTGTAACCAAAAGTAACAGTAACGTTTGAGAAACAAAGTAACTTATGAGTAACGAATGTCAGGTTGAACACAGAAAAGAGATAATGGCTGTCCATGATACAATGGATATATTGAATGGAAAATGGAAAATTTCTATAATTTCATCGATCTGTTATCATAATAAGAGAAGATTTACCGATATTTTAAATGATGTAAATGGTATTTCTAATAAAATGTTAAGTAAGGAATTGAGGGATTTGGAAATAAATAAATTGATTAAACGCACAGTTCTAGATACTCAGCCTGTTACCATTCATTATCAGCTGACGGAGTATGGATTAACATTAAAAACGATAATAAATGATCTTGCAGAATGGGGAATAAAACACCGAAAAGTCATTATTGATGGTTAACAGGTATATTATTTTTTATAAAGGGATTTGACTTAATGGCTATTTCTATATCAATGAAAGAACTGGAGGACTTCGTGAAGGAAAATTATCTTAGGAGTTATCGGGTAAATATAGACAGGGGCTATTAATTTATTATTATGGTGCTTCATAGTAGTCAATAGATCAAAATAAAACAAATGGAGATCTGTTATAATCTATATAGGAAAGCAGAAAAAAATCCCATTTTGAGAGAAATGGGATTTAAATTTGTGACCTCGACAGGACAAATTACAACATCATTTTTGGATGATTTGAAGAGATTGGCTTACTATATTTAGGGTCTGTCTTCCATTGGCTTTGTAAATTTGGTTTAGATGTCCTGTTGGGGATTGATACAAAAATTATAAAAACTCAATTGTCTTATGGCAGTACACTAATATACAATTCTGCAATATTTTATGATTTACCAATTATTGCAGTCAGAAAAAGTGTCCTTGTATACTTTCTGACACTGCTACAAACTATTATTCGTGAATTATCATCTCTTGTTCTCAATTAGTCCGCTCGCATAGTGATAAAATTAATTTGTGCAAGTAGCACTTGCACAAATTATCTCGAATCATCATATTAGGTTACTTACTAAAGCATTATTTTAAAGAAAGCAAGAATGGTTTAAAGTCTTCAATTTTAGTGAGAGTAGAAAAAAATGGCGCCAATTATCTTCAATTGGCGCCATCTGGCAGTGTGACCTCTATGATATAAATTCACACAATTTCATTCAGAATTTAAAGAAATTAGCTTATTCTAATGGCACTACAGGCCAGTGTCATAATCACTCCAGGAGGCGGTGCCTTCCGGTTCTGCCATTTTTACTTCTTCGCTGCGCATCTGGCTCATCTGCTGGTTCACTTTATCCATCTGCTCCAGTTCAGCATTGTAGGTGTCCTCATTGTCGGTCAGACCTTGGGTCTGTTTGACATACGTCTGCGGATCTGGGATATACTGCCATTCTTTGGACATATCGGGCATCTCGCCTGTGTTCCAAGGGGCCTGAACGCTTTTTTCAGGTGAAAAATTAAAATACTGTTGGGTAAAGCGTGGATCAGCCTGAAGCACTCCAGGAGGGAAATTAGGCTGGATCGAATCGAGTGCGGCTTCAAACATTTTGTAATGCGCCACCTCACGGGTCATCAAGAAAGACAGCGTCTCTTTGACATAAGGGTCGGTGGTGAATTTCATCAGATGTTCGTATACGAGCTTTGCGCGCGATTCAGATGCGAGATTGCTCCTCAAATCCACCGTAAGATCGCCGTTGGAGTGGATGTAAGAGGCGCACCACGGAATGCCTTGGCTGTTTTTAAGTGCTGGACCGCCTCCGGCAATGATCGGAAATTGCGGATTTGCAGTAAGCGCAGCATGGATGATGGTTTCCTTTGCGGCCTTCCCGTCAAGCACCTGCATGATTTCTGAGGAGTCGGCGGCATCCTTCAGCTCTCCGTTTACGCCTTTCAGGAGCATTTGGATAGTTGCCCCCACGATTTCAAGATGTGAAAATTCTTCTGTGGCGATATCCATCAGCATGTCATATTTGTCAGGATGCGGCTGCTTGGCATTAAAAGCCTGCGTAAAATACTGCATTGCGGCGGCCAATTCGCCATTCTCGCCGCCAAACTGCTCAAGCAGAATGTTGGCGAATGCCGGGTCCGGTTTTGATACCCTGGCATTGAATTGTAAGTCTTTAGAATGATGGAACATAATTTTGATTTTAGAAATTGATAATTTTATGGAATTAAAATCCAGCTGGCACTTTACGGATAATCCATAAGAGATTGGATATTATGCACAGTGCCTTGCGCTGGGGTCTTACCTCTACATGACGCCTTTGCTATTCATGGCGAAGTAGTGCTGGTCAACTGGTATCCTGACGCTGATTTGAAGCGGGCGAAAGATACATCTCTGAGAGAAGCCGAAACTATTGGTCTGACTTCCATCCATTTTAGTTTTCAGCAAATGACGCCAAATGATGCAAGTGCTTTTTATACAATTATCGCCTTTTATTACATTTTTACATCTTCGACTTAGTGCTATTAAGAAAATATTTAATTATCGGAAATGAGTTAGTTAGTTAGTTAGTTAGTTAGTTAGTTAGTTAGTTAGTTAGTTAGTTAGTTAGTTAGTTAGTTAGTTAGTTAGTTAGTTAGTTAGTTAGTTAGTTAGTTAGTTAGTTAGTTTTTATGTTTTTTGAGATTTTTTTTATTGTTGTTTTTGTTCTGATTTTGGCCGGCGATGGGAATGATGGTTGGAGTTTGCGGTATTTAAATAGAAAGATGATTGATTGATTGATTGATTGATTGATTGATTGATTGATTGATTTCTTATTAGTGGCAGATTATTTAAGAAGATTTGTAAATCCTGTTTTGGCTCTTTTAAATTGTTTTTTAGGTTATTTTGATCAAGTGGAGGAATCCAGTTTTAATCGACTATTCTCTAAACTTAACATGTTAGATTTCAGTATCTTTGCTAATAAAAACTTTGCTTTTTCCATTTCTGTCGTTTATTAAATTTATAAAATCCTGATCCTTTAAACTAAAAAATGTTAATTTTTTAAAGATCGATTTAAAAATCCGATTATATTTACCGAAAAAATTAACATGAAAAAACTCTACCTTGTATTTTTTGCGATTGTCAGCGCTTATGCCCAAAATCCAGCAGATAGAGATCCTTCTTTTAATGCCTTTACTCTGCCTTTGGGAAACTATTACGTAGACTATGCGGTTTTGAAGTCTGATATCCAGAAGGACGGGAAAATTATGCTTCTTAAAGAAACACGCACTGGAACAGAGCTTGTGAGGCTTGACAATAATAAATTAGACACGAGTTTTAATACGGGAACGGGGTTTAAGTATGGCGCAAAGAATTTTAAAATTCAGTCTGACGGAAAAATAGTAGCAGTTGGAGATCTGAATTCTTACAATGGCACAAGCATTACGAATATTGTGAGAATAAATGCTGACGGAAGCATTGATAAAAATTTTGCGCCGCCTGCCGGAGTTTCGATTTCTGGGAATGCTGATTTTCTTCTGCAGCCCGATGGCAAAATTCTAATCGCCGGAAGCATCAGTTCTAAAAGTGCCGTAGTAAGGCTCAATATTGATGGAAGCCTGGATAGCTCTTTTACTCCTTTTATTGGACTTGATACAGGCGTAACTGCGATCAGGCTGCAGTCAGATGGCAAAATTATCGCTGCCGGACAAAATGCGGGCGTCAATAAAATTATCCGTTTAAATGCAAATGGAAGCTTGGATATTGATTTGACTCCGGCAGGTGTAATTGGAAAACAATTCGATATTGCTTTGCAGGGAGATGGCAAGATTCTGGTTTCGGCAGCGTTTGTCGAAGCAGGCAATTATTATAATACCAAATTGATTAGAATGAATGCTGACGGAGGAATTGATTCTAATTTCAAGACAAATAGTATCAGCGGTGCCAATGATATAGGAATCACTAAAATTATAATTCAGGCAGATGGTAAAATTATAATTGGCGGAACCTTCAATATGGTAGGATCAAATTCTATAGGTATTGTCAGGCTTAATGCCAATGGTGCAATCGATGCTGCTTTTAATACGGGAACGGGCGCAAATGCCACAATTAATGACTTGGAACTGCTTCCTAATGGAAAAGTGCTTGTTTCTGGAGGATTCCATATGTTTAATAAAGAAGCTGCAAAAAGCATCCTGCTCTTAAATAGCGATGGAAGCAGGGACAGCAGTTTTAATAACATTACCGCAGGATTGGATGGAAGCGTAATGGCGCTGACCGTTCTTGAGGATGATAAAATTATCATGTATGGAGGTTTTAATAGCTATAACGGCAAAACGACAGAAAGTTTTATGAGGCTAAATAGCGATGGAAGCCGAGATGAATCCTTAACATTTGGAGGCTTAAGCGCATTTGGCGATGGAAGCGTAAAATCTATAGCCGTGCAGAAAGATGGAAAAATGGTAGTGGGAGGAGATTTTACAGGATTTAATCGGCTTACCACTAATAGAATCATTAGGCTGAATTCTGACGGGACTAGGGATAATACATTTGTTATCGGCACAGGTTTTAATTATGAGGTGGCAAAAGTAATTGTGCTTCCTGACGGAAAGATATTGGCAGGAGGAAATTTTACAACCTATAAAGGAAATGCATGCATCGGTCTTGTCCGCTTAAATAGCGATGGATCTGTGGATGCCACTTTTAAAGCCAGCTATACTGGGATAAGTGACGGTCAGCTGCCTTATATATCGGATTTTTTAGTTCTGCCTGACGGTAAAATTTTGGTGACGGCATATCCGACGCAAACCAGAAGGGGATTGGTAAGGCTCAACAGCGATGGATCACAAGATGCTTCTTTTGTTTTAGATCCCCTTGTAAAACCAAACGGAATGGGGGTCTTTGTCCAAAGCGACGGAAAAATCATGCTGTCGTTTAAGAAAGACAATCTCAATGGCTTCTTCAGATTGGATCCAAATGGAAGTTTGGACAGTTCTTACAGCTACAAGCCCATCAATAGCGAGTATTATGTGACTTTTATAGCGGGAATGCAGAAAGATGATAAAATTTTGGTTTCGGGATACAGCACTACAAACAATCAGAATAAGTTTTTTGCCAGATTAAATTTAGACGGAAGCTATGACGAAACTTTTACAAATGTATTTAACAACAGCGAGATAGATCATAGTGGCAAAATTATGCCGCAATCTGACGGCAAGCTCATTTATGCTGGAGAATTTAGCAGTTATGCAGGAGTGCCTGCCGGGAGGATAATCCGTCTTTTTGGGCAGAACTTTAAGTTCGTTCAGGGGCAGAATAGATTGGATTCAGACCGTAATGGCTGTGACGGGAATGATATTCCTTTTTCCAATTTGAAGATGAATATTTCTTCAGGACAGGTTTCTAAAAGCTATATTGCAAATAATACGGGAAATTATACTGTTGCATTGAAAAACGGATCCCATACCATCACTCCTGTTTTTGAAAATCCAGATTATTTTGATGCTGTTCCAGCGAGTATTACGGTGGATTTTCCTTCTCAGGCAAGCCCTTTTAATGGCGGTTTCTGCATAATTCCGAATGGAAGCCATCCAGACCTGCAAATAGCCATCTTGCCTTTAACGCCTGCAAGACCGGGATTTGACGCTAAATATAAAATAGTATACTCCAATAAGGGAAATCAGCAGCTTTCAGGAACCGTATCTTTTGATTTTATGGATGATGCGGCTGACATCGTGCAAAGCACGCCTAATTTTTCGAATCAGTCCCTTAATAGTTTGAAATGGGATTTCATTGATTTAAGGCCGCTGGAAACGAGAGAAATCACCCTTGTGCTAAATGTAAATTCTCCAATGGAAACACCATCGGTCAACGCAGGAACAATATTGAAATATACTGCAAAAATCTCCTCAACGCAGACAGATGAGACTCCGGCAGACAATACTTTTTCATTTGATCAGGCTGTGGTCAATTCATTTGACCCAAATGACAAGACATGCGTGGAGGGAAATTTAATTTCAAAAGCAAAAGTCGGGGATTATATGCATTATATTATCCGTTTTGAAAATACGGGAACTTATGCCGCACAAAATATAGCTGTCAAAGACGTGATTGATGCCGCTAAGTATGATATAAACTCATTGGTGCCTTTAAGCGGAAGCCATTTGTTTTCAACTGAGATATCTGATGGCAATAAAGTCGAATTTAAGTTTGAAAATATTAATCTTCCTTTTGATGATGCGCATAATGACGGCTACCTGGCTTTTAAAATAAAAACTAAATCGACACTTGCCGAAGGAGATACATTTGGCAATGCTGCGGACATATTTTTTGACTACAATAGTGCAATTACAACAAATGTTCCTATTACAGAGATAAGCAAAACATTAGGGAAGCCGGATTTTCCATTTAACAGATATTTTGCCTTGTATCCAAACCCTGCAAATGAAACTTTGAATATAAATGCCGGTACTGATATTCGGTTGGCATCAATACAGATTTATAATGTCTTAGGCCAGCTGGTGAGAGTTGTGTCTAACGCAGAGAATGTTCATTCAATTGATGTTTCAGCATTGCCCTCTGGTAATTATTTTATAAAAATTGTTTCTGATAAAGGCATTTCCAATTCAAAATTTATAAAAAAGTAATAGGGGCCTATATGCCAATCCTAGGATTGATTCTGTAAATCTGCAGATTTTTTAGTGTTACAGATTAAGCGTTTTTATAATTTAACCGCTTAACTGGCTGAAAAAGAAATTAAGTTTTAATCAATGAATAGACAAGAGACGGTCGGCAGGCCGCCTCTTTTTTTTAATGTCTTTTAAAAAAACTTAAAATGCTTTGCCTTGCCTTAGTGTTTCAAATTGGGCCATGAGAATAAAACGCATTTCGATCTAATTGAAATCAGCGTTATAAATGCTGTCTTTTGACTTGTGATAGTCGATAGGGCTAGAAGGTCTCTTTATTTATAGGGGAGATTATTAAATTCTTTTTTAAGCTTTTAGTTATTTAGTTATTTAGTTATTTAGTTATTTAGTTATTTAGTTATTTAGTTATTTAGTTATTTAGTTAGTTAGTTAGTTAGTTAGTTAGTTAGTTAGTTAGTTAGTTAGTTAGTTAGTTAGTTAGTTAGTTAGTTAGTTAGTTAGTTAGTTAGTTA
>NZ_FMVC01000003.1:102260-270891 GCF_900101855.1 Flavobacterium anhuiense | reverse complement strand
GTTAGTTAGTTAGTTAGTTAGTTAGTTAGTTAGTTAGTTAGTTAGTTAGTTAGTTAGTTAGTTAGTTAGTTAGTTAGTTAGTTAGTTAGTTTTTAGAGATCTTTTTATTGTTGTTTTTGTTTTGATTTTGTTTTTTTGGCCGGCGATGGTGTAGCTGGTAAAGAGTGCGATTGATTTTACCGACAGATATATTTGAGAGTTATTTGATCGCGGATGGTTTAGTGAGATTGGTAAGGTGATGGTTCGAGTCTATTCACGCTGCCAGGCAAAAGGTGTTTTTTTTTGAAGAAAGGCCTTTTTTTATGTCTCATTTCGATAATAATAAAGTTTTGCCTTATAAAAAAATGATTCGTAAATCCTTCTTGAGTTATTTTTTTAAGATCTTATGAAACCTCGATGAAATGCAATATTTTTCGTTTAAGCGTCAAATGTGTAGGATTTTTTTTGTATTTTAGTATAATAAAAATATAATGAACTGAAGATGAGTGTGTTCTTTTTTTTTGAAGATGCTTCTTTTTTTTGAGAAACTATAGATAAAGAAAATTATTCGAATATATATTTTCAGGAAATGCCGGAGAACATAGGGACATCCTATCGATTTTGGCCCTGCTCAATGTATGAAAAAAACGCTGCTATTGCTGAAGGCCCATTTTTTGGAGACAGAAATGAAAACGGATCCTTTCCTGCTAAAAAAATAAGGCACTAAAAGGAGCCTGCTTCGAAAATTATGCTTGATAGCCTGAAAAAGCAATAATGCGCTAAAACGGCCTTAATGGGATTTATAACTTAATTCAAATCAGTCAAACTAAAAAGCGATTTAAATGAAAACAGCTGCCATTTTATTTGAAAACGATTCTTTCAAAAAAGAATTCAATAATGATAATTTAGATTTCGCTGACTGCGAGCTGGTTTTAGGCTTTGGCTCAAGGGATTTATTGGCAGATGGGAAAATTTTCACCCAGTTAAGGAAAAGATTCCCATCTTCGGAATTGGTCTTATGCTCTTCAGCCGGGGAAATTTATGGGAACGAAGTGATGGACAATACCATAAGCCTGACAGCAATTAAATTTTCTTCGACTCAAATTAAAACCTGCGAAGTTGATATAGCAGATTTTGAGAATAGTTTTCAGGCAGGCTCTTCGCTGATAAGGAAGTTTAGACAGAATCATTTAAAATTGGTTCTCATACTTTCCGATGGAGGAAAGGTGAATGGTAGCGAGCTGGCAAATGGAATGAATTCGGTGAAAGAAGAGCAGGTACTAATTGTAGGCGGTCTGGCTGGCGACGGAGCAAAATTTGAAAAAACACTCGTCGGATTGAATAGAATGCCGGAACAGGGCAAGATAATAGCGATCGGATTCTATGGCGAGAAACTCTTGGTTTCACATGGCTCATTGGGCGGGTGGGAAAGTTTCGGGTTGGAGAGGCTGGTTACAAAAGCAGAAGGGAATGTTTTATATGAAATCGACGGAAGAAACGTATTGGATCTTTACAAGATTTATTTGGGGAAATATGCTGAAGAACTGCCAGGTTCGGCGCTTCTTTTTCCGCTGTCAATTAAAATTGACGGGACAGATGAGCCTATTGTCCGAACCATCCTGTCAATAGACGAAAAAAATCAAACCATGACTTTTGCGGGCGATGTTCCAACAGGCAGCAGGGTGCGCTTCATGAAAGCTAATTTTGACCGCCTCATAGATGCGGCAAGCGAAGCCGCTTTGTCCTGTCTGCAGGTTAATAGCTTTGCTCCTAAGCTGGCTCTCTTAATCAGCTGCGTCGGAAGAAAATTAATTTTGGGATCCAGAATCGATGAAGAAGTTGAGGCCGTGTCAGAGATTTTTGGCAATACCGCTATTGCAGGATTTTATTCGTATGGGGAAATTTCGCCCTTAAAGCCATTTGGAGACTGCATACTGCATAATCAGACCATGACCATCACCTGCATTAATGAAATGAATTAGTTATGGAGCTTCATAAACTTTTGCAGAGGCAGATAAATAAAAATCTGCCTGCCGAGCTGCAGGACAATCCATCTTTCCAATCCTTTATAAAGTCGGTTAATGATTCGTATTTATCTTTCGAAAGGGATAAGGATCTAATGGATCATTCTTTCCAGGAAAGCGAAAAGGAGTATAACGAGGTGCATCAGAATTTAAGAAATGAGTACAATTTAAAACAGCTGTCAATTCTAAATTTGTATAAAAGCCTAAATGAGCTGGACGAGAGGTATGTATCTATTAAAGAAGATGAAAAGAATGATCTTCTTTTTATTTCAAAATATTTAGGTGAGGAGATCGCAAAAAGGAAGGAAACGGAGAAAAAATTAGTGCAGACCGCACAGTTTTTAAAGGCATTATTGGAAAACCTGCAATCGGGAATTTTAGTTGAGGACAGCAGCGGCACCATTTTGTTTGTGAACCAGCATTTATGCGATATGCGCGGCATTAAGGCTCTGCCTGATGAAATGATTGGCAAAAAGTCCAGTGAATATATAGATGATGCCCAGCTGCTGTTTAAAGACGTAGAAGCCTACAGAAGGAGGATAGATGAAATTTTGCTTCGCAAAGAAATTGTTACCGGAGAAATACTTGAAACAGTGGACAACCGCTTTTTTGAGCGCGATTACATACCCATAATGGTGGAGAATGAATACATTGGTGATCTCTGGAAATCCAACGATGTGACGCAGAGCACAAAGAGCAAAAATCTGCTCAAGCAGAGTGAGGAGCGCAACCGCATTATCATGAACTCGTCGCTCAATGCGATAGTAACCATTGATACATCGGGAAAAATAACTTTTTGGAACAGCCAGGCAGAGATTATTTTTGGATGGAGGAAGGAAGAGGTTTTAGGCAAGACATTAAATGATACCATAATACCTAAACGGCACAGCCAAGAACATTCAAGAGGCCTAAAGCGTTATCTCAAGGCAGGTGATGGCCCTGTCTTAAACAAACAGATTGAGCTTCCCGCATTACATAAGGCCGGATATGAGTTTCCCGTGGAAGTTTCGATAATACCCTTAGAACAGAACGGGGAGGTTTTCTTCTGCTCTTTCATGCAGGACATTTCTGAAAGGAAAAAAACGGAATCTAAATTAAAGCTTCAAGAGGAGAAGTATCGAAATATTATAGCCAATATGAATCTTGGGCTGATAGAAGTAGATAATGATGACATAATCCGATATGCCAATCAAAGTTTTGCCGATATATCCGGGTTTGAAGCCAAGGAGCTGATCGGTTTAAGGGCTTCAGATGCTTTTGCATTCGGCGATAATGTAGAAAAATTGGAAGCTAAAAAAAAATTAAGGGAAAAAGGCGTATCGGATGTTTATCAGATGCCTGTCAGAAATAAAGGAGGACAGCTCAGGTGGTGGGCAATAGGGGGAGCGCCCAATTATGATGACAAAGGAAATCTGGTTGGATCAATCGGCATTCATTTGGATATTACCGAGCAGAAGCAGATGGAGATTGAACTTGAGAAGGAAAAAATCAAAGCAGAACGTGCCTCAAAGGCTAAAGAGGCTTTTTTAGCCAATATGAGCCATGAAATAAGAACGCCGCTAAATGGCATAATCGGCTTTTTGAGAGAGCTGCAAAGGCAGCCGCTAACAGATCTGCAGAAAAAATATGTGGAAAACAGCGCTGTAGCATCCAGACACCTGCTGTCTATCATCAACAATATTCTGGATATATCAAAAATCGAAGCAGGCGAGATGTCGCTGGAAGTAGAAGACTTTGTTTTTGAGAAGGTAATTGCCAATGTTGCCAATGTGCTTGGGCCATTGGCAAAGAAAAAGGGGCTGAAGTTAAGCAGGCAGATTTCCAAAAATGTCCACAAAATACTCAAAGGAGATATATTGAGGCTGGAGCAGATACTGTTTAACCTGATTGGAAACTCCCTAAAATTTACCAGTAGAGGCGGAATAACTCTAAAATGCGAAGTGCTGAAGGATGCTGAAAATTTTCAAAGACTTGAAATAGCGGTAATCGATACGGGAATAGGAATGGAACAAAGTTTTGCAGAGAAAATATTCAATAAATTCTCTCAAGAGGACAAAGCGGCTAACCGGAAATTTGGCGGAACAGGACTGGGAATGGCCATTACAAAAGAGCTGATTCAGCTCATGAAAGGCGAAATTAAGGTTAAAAGTCAAAAGGGGCAAGGCACTGAGATCAGTTTTGTAATTGATTTGGAAAAAGGGAATATCAATGCCATCAGAAAGACTGAAAAAGAAATCAATGTCGACATTTCTGGAATAAGCGTTCTGCTGGTTGAAGACAATGTCATCAACAGGATGGTTGTCATCAATTCACTGAAGTACTACGACTGCATTGTCACTGAGGCTGCTGATGGACTGGAGGCTCTGGAGATTTTGAGAAATAAAAGTTTCGATATTATATTAATGGATGTTCAGATGCCTGAAATGGATGGCATAGAGGCAACAGTAAAAATAAGGGAGGAATTGAAGCTGCAGACACCGGTGATTGCCCTTACCGCCAGCGCTTTCAAAAGCGAAGTCTACAGATGCAGAAGTGCGGGAATGAACGATTACATTACCAAGCCTTTTGAAGAGTTTGACCTGATTGAAACCATTTCTAGGCATATAGTTCGGCAAGAGGGCATTGCCAGGGGAGTGGGTTCGCTAGAAAATGAGAAGCTCTACACCCTTAAAAATCTGGAATCCATAAGCAGGGGAAATGCTGAGTTTGTTGAAAAGATGGTTAGAGTTTTTATTGATCAGATCCAAGAGGTGGTTCCAAATGCGGAAAAGGCGATATCTTCAGGTGATTTTTCAGCTCTGAGCCAGATAATGCATAAGATCAGGCCAAGCATTGAAAGCATGGGGATTTTTAGCATTATTGATGAAATTAAAGTTTTGGAGCAGAGCAGTGAAGGTAAAGATAAAGAAATGATAGGAAGCTTGTTCAGTAAAATAAAAGATACCCTGCTTGCAGCTTTGCAGCAGCTGGAAGAAGACCGGTAATGCTTCAAAGTTAGCGATAAGGGATTTTTGATTCCCGACCTTTTGGAATTGAATGGTTTTAGGGAAATTTGGGTCTTGCTTCAAAGCTAGCGGTATGGAAATTTAGATTGCTAAGATCTTGGAATAGAATAAATATCGGTGAACAATAATTTAGAGATGAGCAGTATTGCTTATCTTTTTTGTTTTTAATATTGTCTTTATTAAGCTAAAATCCTGTATTGCGGACAGGAAATAAACCAATTTTTTTGCTTTAGTCGAGCGACAATTATATTTGAAAGAATGAAAGCAATAATTCTAATTCTGATTTTGAGCAATAATTAGGAAAAAAAGAAATTATGAGTCATAGTTCCTCGTCATTCTTAGTGTTTGAATAGTGTTAAGTTATCGAATCATAAATCAACTATGTACTGTTTTTCATTTAAATACATACCCTGATGCAGCTTGCTGCTAGTTTTAAAGAAATAAAATAAAAAATGATTAAAATTCAGCCGTGTTTACTAGCATAAATAAAAAATGGCACCAATTGTCTTCAATTGGCGCCATTTGGCTTTGTGACCTCGACAGGACAAATTACAAAATCATTTTTGGATGATTTGAAGAAATTGGCTTACTATATGTAGGGTCTGTCTTCCATTTGCTTTGTATTTTTGGTTTAGATGTCCTGTTGGGGATTGATGCAAAAAATTATAAAAACTCAATTGGTTCATGTCTGTAAACTAACATACAATTCTACAAATATTATGGAGGACTTGAAAAAAATGTTATGATTAACGTAGAATTGTCTTTGTTTGCTCAATGAATTACTATAAGCGATTTAGGTTTTATGGCACACGGTAATCCCTTTCAGTAAAAATTTAAATCATTACTGAAAAGATTTGAATGGAGGCTGTTAAGATGATTTTGAAACTAAAAAGGCTGTCATACAGACAGCCTTTAAAACTAATTAAAATAAAAAAAATAAAAAAATCGATAAGAATATTTTAAACCTTGAAACTAAAAAATGGGATTAAAATTGATTCTTACTTTGCTTTCATAAACACTTCTACACTGTTTGATTTCTTCAAGGCGTTTACTGTAAATTCGTTTAAATCTTTTGCCGTGATGGTGTTTAATGTATTTTTAAGAAGTTCCATATCAAATGGTGTTTCGTCGTTTCGAACATACGATGTCAGTACGTTTAACCAATAACTATTCTCTTTAATCTGTTCTTGATGATTCTTAAGGATTGATTGTTTGATGTCTTCCAGCATATTCGCAGGAATATTTTCGGTTTGTACTCTTGCCAATTCTGCGTGCACAATTTTTATTAACGCATCTGCTTTGTCAGGATTACAGTCAAAATTGATTTCTAAAGAGTATAAAGGGGAAGGCGATTGTGACAAATTGGCTCCAACTTGTACTCCGTAACTGCCTCCTTCTTCTTCACGAATGGTTTCTAAATAACGTTTTTTCAGCCATTCCGAAACTATAAAACTCAGAATTTTGTTCTTTTTAGAATAGATTACATTTTGATTTTCTAAATGAAGATAAACAGTTGTTTTTGGCGTATCCATTGTTCTGAAGATTGTTTTTTCAGTATTTCCGTCTTTCATGTAAATTTTATGATCGACGTATTTTTCTATTTTTTCGTTTGATGGAATATTGCCTAAATACGTATTGATTACTTCAATATCTTTTTCAGAAACGTTTCCTACGAAAAGGAAAGTAAAATCTGCTGCATTAGAAAAACGTTCAGTATAGAATTTCTTTGCTTTATTAAAATCAAAAGCATTGATAAAGTCTTGATTCAATAGCCAATTGCGTTTATTATAATTGCTGTTTAAAACCGAAATTGTATCGCTTAATGCTTTTTCGTTGCTATTGTGAGCATTGTTGAGTTTGTTTTGGTACTGTTCTTTAATTTTGTCAAAAGTATTCGTATCAAATCTCGGATGCTGAAAATATAAGTAAGTAAGCTGTAACAAAGTTGTTAAAAATTCTTTATTGCTGCTTCCGTTAAAACCTTCATACAAACCTCCAATATAGGGACTCACGCTAGCCGTTTTACCAGTTAGTTTCTTTTTTAAATCAGTAAACTTATAATCGCCTAAACCAGAATATGAAGCCACACCAGTAGCAATCTGAGCTGACGGAAGATACTGCCAGTCTGCAAGCGAATTTCCTCCTGCGCTGTAAGCCGAAAACAAAATCTGGTCTTTGCTTAATGTGGTTGGATAAATAATCACTTTTGCACCGTTGGCTAAAGTATATTGTTTCGCATTCGCGAAAGCTTTGATATCGCTGGTTTTTACAATCGCTTTTTCTGTCAATTGCTCTTTTACCAATGAAGCTGTAAGTTCTTCTTCTTTGTACGGTTCCAGTTTAGTATTTGAAATGATTTTCATGGCATTCCAATACTCATTTGCCTCTGGAAATTTAGTTATAGCATCTTCTGGAGCAGAAACCGATAAGATTAAACTTTGTTTTGGTTCTAAAGCTCTAAAAGCGGCATTTACCTGCTCGAGTGTAACTTTATCTAAGAAGCTGTTCATCCATTTGTACTCTTGATCCATTGTCATAACTGGATTGGCTTCTAGGAAATACATCTGAAATTGTTCTGCCCAGGATCCGTTGCTGATTTTATCTTTATTTGCAAGACGATTGTCATAACTGCTTCGCATTTTGGTTTTCAAGCGGTCTAGTTCCTGCTGTGTAAAGCCGTTTTGAATAGCTCTTTCATATTCTCTATACGCTTCTGAAAAAGCTTCTAAAAATTTGCCTTTTTTAGGGGCAATATTCAATGAAAATTTGCTGTCTAATCTAGAAAGATTGCTATTAGATATTCCAAAAGATAAACCAGCCGTTTCATTATTCAAGATATATTCTCCAAAACGAATATTCATTAACTGCATGGCAAGGCTTTCCTGCATGCTTTTCGCCATTTCAGTTTCGTTTTGCACTAAAGGTTTTGGTATCGTATAGCAAAGTGAAATTCCCGAACGCTGTAATTCTTTATCGGTTGCCAGAACATACCGATTGTCTTTCTGCACCGGAATTTTTTCGTATTCCCTTTTGTTGATTTTCTTTGGGGCTGGTATAGAACCGAAAATTTCTTTAACATGTTTCTCGATTAACGCCACATCGATATCTCCCACAATAACGACAGCTTGGTTTTGAGGCTGATACCATTTTTTGTAATAGTCTCTTAAAACTTGATATTTGAAATTATTGATGACATTCAAATCTCCAATAACATTTCGTTTTGCATATTTTGAACCTTGAAATACTACTTTGTCTATTTTTTCTCCCGCTCTGTAATCGGCGTTTCTTCTGGTGCGCCATTCCTCACGAATAACGCCTCTTTCTGCATCAATTTCGTTGTCGGCCAAAAGTAAATAACCTGACCAATCGTGAAGTACATACATGCAAGAATCCAGTAAAGTTTCGTTGTCAGCCGGAACATTGCTTATGTTGTAAACGGTTTCGTCATAAGCCGTGTAAGCATTGATGTCTTTTCCAAAAGAAACACCTTGTTTTTCCAGCATATTGATAATTCCTTTTCCTTTAAAGTGTTCCGTTCCATTAAAAGCCATGTGTTCCAGAAAATGAGCTAATCCGTCCTGATCATCGTTCTCTAAAATTGCTCCAACATTTTGCACGAAATAGAAATCGGCTCTGTCTTTCGGCCATTCGTTGTGCATGATGAAATATTGCATTCCATTTTTAAGCGTTCCATGTGCCACTTCTTTAGGCAGTGGAAAAGTAGTTTTAAACTGCGCAGAAACCTGAGTTAAACCCAAAAATAGGAAATGCGCTAAAATTAATTTTGTTTTCATTGTTGATCCTTATTGTTCTTTTTTTTGATTGAATTTTAGTTGGAATAGGGTATAAGAAGTCCCAGCTATTCATTTGAAGGTCTCGAGAGAACCCCTCAAACAATAGTTTTTTTTACACATAGAAGCATAGTTGCTAGACTTATAAAAGGCGTTTCACTTGCATCAATTCACATAGTATTCTATGTGTCGAAGCTAGCTTCTTCTTTGCTCTCAAAAGAAAAAGAGAAAAAAATCTATGCTTCTATGTGTTTCATAATTTTAATTAAATTACATCCAGTCTGGTTTTGCAGCACCTTTTAAGTAGTAATCAAAATACTGCTGCATTTTGAGTGTCCAGTCTTTTCTATTGCTGGCATCGTCTAAGGTATGTCCTTCTTTTTTATAGTTTACCAATAAAGCAGGTTTTCCTAAACGACGAAGTGCAAAGAATAAAGATTGTCCTTCTTGATAAGGAACTGCGCGGTCATTATCATTATGGAAAATCAAAATTGGTGTTTTAATGTTTTTTGCAGCAAATAAAGGCGAATTTTTAATGTATCCGTCAAGGTTATCGTGCATTGAACTTCCCATACGATATTGATCGGCTTCGTATTTAAACATAGTCGAAATTCCATTGGATCTCATAACAGGATAATTGGCAGTAAAGTTGCTTACGCCAGAACCTACAATTGCACAAGTAAAAAGATCTGTTTTAGTGGTTAAGAAAGAAGTTTCGTAACCTCCAAAACTGTGTCCCTGAATTCCGATTTTTCCTTTTTCAGTAATACCATTTGCAATTAAATAGTCGACACCGCTCATGACATCATTGTAAACGCTGTTTCCAACATCACCATAAACATAATGAACGTCTGGCTGAAAAACGATATATCCTCTGCTTAAATATGAAGGAATATTAATGTTTGAAGAACTAACTTCTGGCAGCTGATATGCATTAAAATCTATGGTATGTTTTTCGTAAAAATGAACAATTACGGGATATGTTTTTTTATTGTCGTAATTGTCTGGAAGATAAAGGTTTCCTTGATTTTCTTTTCCGTTAAAACTTTTCCATGTCAATACTTTTGCAGTTCCCCAAGCATATTCTTTTTGCTGCGGATTTATACCTGTCATTTTAGATTGTGAACCAAAATTAGCAGTGCCCCACCATAAATCTGGGAAAATAGTATAGCTTTCTTTGCTGAATAGTACACTTGAATTATCTCCAGAAACAGCTTCAATTCGCACATTATAATCAGCATTAGCAAATACTTTTGTAATCGTACTATTATTAGCTAATTTATATACTCCTTTTGATTTACTTGTGATATCAAAACCTATGAAAGTAATTGATTTTTTAGTGTCTAAATCTCCTATAAAGCCTGTTTCATTATAACGAAGCTCTACATTGTTTTTTCTTCCGTAACCTTGCGTGAGCGAATAAGCCTTTTTCTGATTCGTAAGATCGATTGCCCACAAATCAAACTGATCATAAAGAACTACTGTATTTCCGTTGTTTAGCCAGCCTGCAATTCCGTATGCGCTATAAGCCGATTTCATGTCCACATTTTCATCAGAAACTGAGTAAGGAATTTGCGAACTAATGTTTTTAAACTGCATAGAGTCGGTATCGAAAACGGTCCAGATCTTTTGCTTTTCATCATACATAACAGCAAAAGTTCCCTGCGGATTCCAAGTGGGACTTCCGAAAATTCCAGTAAGCAATTTGGTAGATTTTCCTGTCGAAGCATCAATCCAATATACATCGTTACGTTCATTAAAAGTCCAATCTACTTCTACAGCATATGGTTTTTTATCAATGGCAAAAACACCTTTGAAGTTTCCAGATTCTGGAATTAAAACTTGATCAAATTCGCCTGTTGAAGCAATTTTGATTACTTTTTTATTTTGAATGTCATAAATAAATTTCTGTTCACTTGGAAGCGTTTTCGTATTTCTTAGTAATTCCTGTCTGCGCTCCATAGTTCCCTGATTTGATCTCCAGATTTCAATATTCGATTTTGCAATCTGTGTATTTTCAGGACGTTTATTAGAATTTACTAATAGCGTAATAAAACGAGTGTTTTCGTTTAATCCGTATGCTGTTTTTGAAATCGAATAACCAGATTCGTCTAATTTAATATCATCGTAGTTGAATGAAACTTTTGTAGAAGTATTATTCAGATTAAAAGAATAAACCACATTAAAATCGGAGCTGTTATTGCCTTTCAAAGTAAAACTGCCGCCATTTTCTTTATCGTTTATTTGAAAATCGCCAAAATCAGAAGCTTTTCCGCTGTAAATAGTTTCTTGTTTGCCGCCAATTGTTCCATGTTTTAGAAAGACTTGATCTTTTTCTATCTGCACATAAACAATTGATTTGTTTTTTAAAAAACGTGACGACTTAATGTTGCTTACAAAAGTACTGTCATTGCTTTCTAAATTGTAACAAACCAAACGCTGCAAGAAGAATTTTCCTTTTGGATTCTCAGGGCGAGTGTAGTATAGGAAATCGGTTCCGTCAAGTGCATTTGTATAATGTTTGCTTTTCCAAAGTTTTTTAGCTCCTGTTTTTAAATTCTGCAAAAGCGTGCTGTCATTTTTGCTGTACTGAATCCAGTCTTTTTTTCCGATGAACTTTAAATCACTGATATTCTCCAGCACCAATCGTTTTCCTTTTGGAGCTTCCTGAATAATGATTTGCTTTTTGTTTTCTTTTTCTTCATCTTGAAAAACAGTATTATACGACATCCATTTTCCATTGTAGGATAAAGCTTTGCTGTTAATTCGCTGCCACGATTGGTATGCCGATTCGTCTACTGCTTTTTTCTGTGCAGATAAACTATGTGCACCCAAAGAGAGTGCACATAGTAAAACTATTTTTTTCATATTTTTTTGATTTTCAAAAAGCAATTATTCGTTTTTTAAAGCATTGATGACATTTGTAAGTTCATCTACTAATTGTCCTGGATTTCCAGAATATCCTTCAGATGTAAAACGGATTTTTCCGTCTTTAATCACAACTTTTCTAGGAATACCGCTTGAATTAAAAATTTTGGCATATTGGCCAAAAGAAGCATTGTTTGTTCCACCTCCTTTTTTAACTAAGTCAAAATAAGGCGTAATTTTTAAACCTTTTTCTTTTAGATAAGCCAAGGCCTCTTTTTTATAGCCTTCTTTAGTTTCCTGAGTACTGATAAAATAAACTTCTACTTGTTTATCATCTTTAAAGTCGTTTACGAATTGCTGCATTGCCGGAAACGATTTTTTGCAAGGCCCGCACCAAGTTGCCCAAAAGTCGATTACGATAATTTTACCGCTGTTTAAAGCCAAATCTTTTGTTTTGCCATCTGCTGACTGCACTTTAATTGCAGGAGCGGTGATATCAATCAGAGCGATTTTTTCTTCTGTTTTGTTTTCTTTTTTCAGTTGCTCCAAATAAGCAGGGAAATCAGCTTCTTTTTTGCCTTCTTTCAAATACAATTCTTTCAGTTTTGCAGTTGCGCCCTCAGATAAAGTATTGGCTCTTGCCGCATTTTTTAAAACCTCAATAATTGGTTTGTAGAACGATTCTAAAGCTTTGATATGAATATCGTTTACGCTTGCTTTTTCGTAACGTTTTTCAAACGGAAGCAATTCGAAAGTTTCTAAAACTTCTTTGTATTTTTTCAGCATATCATACATTCGAATCTGGATCACTAATTCGTTGTTAAGCTGATTTTTAGCATTTTCTGTCGCTTGGTTTGGTGACCAGTACAATCCCGACATATAAGATAGGTCGTTTACCTTTGCCTGCATCAGTTTAATCATGGGCGTCGCGATAGTTTCAATAGTTGTAGCGTCAACAGTTTTTAAGTACAGTGCTTTAGAAATATTCTGATGATAAGCATCGTTCAGATTTGCAAAATTCATGTTTGGAATCATAGCCAAAATGGTTTTGTAATCTTTGTTTTCAAAATAATTAGTAAACTGCATTTTTACAATATTGTCATAAAAATACTTCTGAGATGATGGTACTTCAGAGTTGTATGGAAAATCATCTAAAAACTGTGCAATTAATTTATTTCTTTCTATCGCATCTGCAGTCGGCATAATTTTTTGATAGGCTTTTTGCCTTAAAAATGCTCCTTTTGGAAATTGTTTTACAATTACATTTTCAACAGAATCTGCTTTTATTTTGTTCTTTAGATCATACAAATAAAGGTGATGTACTTTAAGATAAACTTCTTCAGGCATTCCTTTCATATTTTTTGTAAAATCCCCAAGGAAACGAGTACCCAATTCATCAAATTTTTCAGGTTTTTGTACTTTCAGAACTTTGAAATAAGTATCAAAAAACTCTGGAAACCTGTTGCCATTAGTAGCTACTTCTTTTTTTAACCAATATTCTGTAGCATCGCCATCGATAGAAAAATCTTTGAAGTAACCTCCAAACTGGCCATTAAAATTCTTATTTCTAAAAGTTGCCCAAGCTAAATCGGCGCCGGGCATTTTTACTTTTGGTTCTTTAAAAGCAACCAGTATATATCCCGTATCCTGATTAGTATCGGTAACTAATCCGTTTTCGGTATTGCCATAGAATTTGAAAGCCATAAAAGCACAGTTTTTTGGAACTGTAAAATCGGCACTGTAAACAGCGCCATTTTTTTTCATTTTCAGGTCTTCTATTTCCCATCTGTAATCATTAAAAACGTAAGCATAACCGCTTATATTTTTAATATTTTCTAAAGGTCCGCCTTTTGGATCATACGTCATGCTGAAAGTTGCTCCAGGAATCGGAATGTCTACCATTCCTTGTAATCTTGATTTAACTTCCTGGCTGGTAACCTGTAAGGTAAAGGCGCAGAATGCCAATACCAATAATTTGATATTCTTAATTTTTGTAAACATTGTAATTTTTATTTCCCCAGTTCAGGGCTTAGATCGATATAATTTTGATTGATTGGGAATACGTATCCGCTGCTGTTTGGCTCTAAAGTGTAGGTTTGTCCTTTAAAAACTCGCGTATATGTTTTTCTGTAAACAGGGTCTAAGTTTAATCTCCTTTGATCAAACCAGCGGAAACCGCGCCCAATGAATTCTTTTTGTCTTTCTGCCAAAACCAAATCCAAAGCTTCCTTGTTTGTTGCCGCAGTAACACTGTAAGCTGTTCCTGTTTTAAAACGTTTAGCTCTTAAGATATTTAAATAATCAACTGCTTTTTGCGGCTGTCCGCCTCGCGCATAACATTCTGCTGCGATAAGATACATTTCTGGCACTGAAACCCCAACGTTTATACCGTTTGTATTGCTGTAAGTCGCAATTCCAAATCCTTTTCCTGTGTAAGTAGGAGAGATGGCGATATTACCAGCAATTGTATAATAATCGTAGCGCAAGTCATTAGTTCCAAAACTGCTTAATAAATCAGGAGACAAAGGAGCTCTATTGTAGGTATTGAGTAAAGTTTTAGAAAATATTACTTCAGGATTCTGAATCAGAACGGGATAACTGTAGCCAGAAGCAAATGTTTTTAAATCAATCAGGCCATTTTGCATCTGTAAAGCTTTTTCTGCATTTTCAAGACTCAACTGATATTGCCCCATATATAGATATGTTCTTGCAAGTAATGCATACACCGCTTTTTTAGAAGGAAGCACATTAAATGGAGGAGAATCCTGAATATCATTGGCTAAGGCATTCTTTAAATCAGATATAATTTGATCGTAAACTTGAGCAACAGTGCTTCTGTCTAATGAAGAAAACAGTTCAGGTTTCAATAAAATAGGCACAGCTTTTTCTGAATTCGCAGAAGCTGGATCAAATTGAGGTCCGTAAGTGTTTACTAGCTGCAAGTAAGCAAATGCTCTATGCACAAAAGCTTCAGCATAGATTTCTTTTTTTTCTGCATCTGTTCCTTTTTGGCTGCTCATTACGCCATCTAGGATTACGTTACTGTAATAAATTGCTTTGTATAATCCGATCCAGTCTGAATCGCCCTGAGAGGGATCATAAATTCTCTCCTGCCAAGTATAGCTGTTTGCCCAAATCGTACTTACTCCGTTTTGATAAGTTGTCGGAAATTCAACATCTGCATTAGCAATAAGATAGATTCCTCCAGAAGAAGTCATATCGTTATAGTTGTTAGCCAATGCCCTGTAATCAGAAGTATATTTTAAAATTCTGTTATTTCCAACCTGTTCAACTTCAACATAATCTCGGCACGAGTTTAGTAAAAGCAAAGGAAGGATTATATATAATGCGGTTTTTAGAAATTTCATGATAATCTGTTTTTTAAATTAAAAAGTGCAATTAAATTGTAACGAGTAATTACGCTGTGGTGCAAGTGTATTGTAATTAGCGTTTGACAAGTATTGCGGATCGATTCCTAAATCATTTTTAACCCAAAGCAATCCAAGATTTCTAGCGGCAAAATTGAAACTTAATGACTTAATAAATGTTTTTTCTAGCCATTCTGATGGCACATTATATCCTAAAGAAATCTGTTGCAATCTTATATTGTCCGCAGGAAGCACATTAATATCTGCCATCTGATAACGATTCAAGCTGTTAAAGCTGATATTGGTAAGACCAGGAACATTTGTAATAGCTTCGTCTCCTGCTTTTCTCCATCTGTTAGCCACTAGTTCGTCTTTAGCAACAGCTCCAGACTGTACGCCAGAATATGAAGGATAATTTTGTAATACGGTATTTCTAAATACGTGTCCTGCATAATAAGTTATTTGAACTCCTAATTTGAAATTCTTGAAAGAAAAATCATTAAGAAATCCTCCAAAATAAGGAGCAAAAGAAGTTCCCATTTTTTTCAAATCGTCTTTATCTATGGCAGCAATTCCTTGAGTAGAGTTAACGATTGTACCGTCTTTTTTATACACCTGAGACTGCCCAGTCGCATCTAGTCCGGCCCAGTTGTAAGCATAGATAGTACCAATACTGTTTCCAACCATAGCAGCTGAACCAAAATACTGATTAGTGCTGTTTAATACATAACGAGAGTCTGTTACTTCATTGGTATTATATGAGAAATTAAAGTTAGTGTTCCATTTAAAGGCAGTATTTATAACTGTTCCTGAAAGAGACAGATCAACACCATGACCTTTTAAAGAAGCGGTATTATACGTTACAAATGACCACCCATAAGTTGGATTGAAAGGAAGGCTTGCTAGAATGTCATTCGTTTTTTTATAATATAAATCAAGACTTCCTCGTAAACGATTTTTGAAAAATCCGTAATCTAACCCATAGTTTAGTGTTGCTGTTGTTTCCCATTTAATTTCAGGGTTTTCAGGGATAGAAATAGAAGCTGTTGGTAATTGTGTGTTGAAATCGACAGATCCAATACTGATTACAGGACTCTGGCTTCCAAATCCTCCAGCAGGCGAACTTCCAGATTTTCCATAAGTAACTCTTAATGCTAAACTGCTTAACCAGTTTACATCGCTTAAGAAAATTTCTTTATTGATGTCCCATTTTCCGCCTACAGACCATAATGGCAATGCTCTGTTTTTTCTAGAAGCTCCCAATAGATTAAAATCATCAAAACGAATGCTTCCAGAAACATGGTAACGGTTCTTATAATCATAAGAACCTAGTCCGTAATAGGATAAATAACGGTTTCTTGATTTGCTAATACTATTATCAGTGCTTCCAATAATGCTCTGCCATCCGTAAACAGTAGTATAATACACTGTAGGGTTTACCGATTGTCCTGAGTTAGTATCAATATTGTAACCGTAGTATCTCTGGCTTGAACCTTCTCTGCGTTCTTCTCTAATTTCAGAACCAGCTAAGAAATGCAAACTGTTGTTTTCGTTAAAGTTCTTATTGATATTCATCTGAAAACGCATACTCTGAGTATCATTGCTGGAATTGGTATTATACAAATAAGATCCTAAGGGTATACCATAAACTAATTTTCCAGCTGTATTAACTGATGTTGCCTGATTAATCATATTTCGAGTATAATAGCTGTCTAATTCACTCAAAGATTTGATTTTGTTGGTAATATTAGTGTACATTCCAGACGCTTCAAAATTTAGCCAATCTGTAATTGTTGCTGTTAAACTGGCATTTAATCTTAAATTAGCACCTTTGGTTATCACGTTAGAATAATTCAGCTCATCTAAATAATTGTAAGACCAAGGCAAGTATCCTTTTGCTTCAAATCCTTTTGCGACTTCTGGTCTGAAAAGGAAATAGCGGTCAATTCCTTTTCCGTTTTCATCAGCAATCATATCGTATGGTCGCAAGGCTGTGGCCGATACATTTGAAAGAGCTTCGTTTGCAACGTTATTGTTTTGATAGGTACTTGGAACGTAATTTACTCCTGTATTTAACTTTAAGTAGCTTTTAAGCTGAAAAGAATTGTTTAATGTGATATTATAAGATTGGGAATTGTTTCCTTGCATTGCAGCCTGATCTTTATTATAGCCTAAAGAGAGATAATAAGTGCTTTTTTCGTTTCCTCCATTTATAGATAAATCGTATTGGGTCGTAACTGAATTTCTTAATAAATATCTGTTTATCTGCCCCAAATTATCATTTTGCGACAGCTGGCTCAATAATGCATCTCTTTCAGAAACAGAGATTTGCCCTCTTTTTTGTCTAAACATTATTTCTTGTGCTGCACTAGGATTAAGGGCTTGCCAGTTCGAAATATTATCAGCTACAAATCCGCCAGCCACAAGATCTTTTTCATAATCTATGTATTGTGCAGTATTCATAACACGAAGTTTTCCCAAGTCTATTTTTTCTCCAATACTTGTAGTAGTATTAAAAGTTATAGATGGCTCACCTTTTTTTCCTTTTTTGGTTGTAATCACGATAACACCATTAGCAGCCATTGATCCCCAAATTGAACTTGCGGCGGCATCTTTTAAAACCGTAATGCTTTCTACATCATCTGGATTAAGAAAACTTAAAATAGAAGTTCCCGGTACGCCTCTTTTAGAAAAGGCAAAATCTTCTCTTGACTGCGGAAAACCATCAATAACAATTAACGGCTGTCCTGTTCCGCTGAAATTATTTGTTCCTCTGACACTTATTGAACCTGTTCTGGGATCAACATTTACTCCGGCAAGTTTTCCTTCCAGTCTTGACTGGATGTCTACTGTTGGAACCTCAGCAAGTTCTTTTGCGCCTATCACTCCAATAGCTCCCGTAACTCTTTCTCTCGGGATTTCAGTATAACCGTTAGAAGCAGGAATTTCAACAGAATGGAGTTCCATAACATCTGGCACAAGTGTAGCATTGATTATTCTTTTATTGTTAACGGCTACGATTACAGTCTTATATCCTAAAGAGCTGAAAACAATAGTATCATAAGGAGAAACCCTCATTCGGTAATCACCTTCTTTTCTAGTAATATCCCAAGTTTGTTTTCCTTTTAGCACTACGTTTACGCCAACCATCGGAGCACCATTTTTGTCGGTAACTTTTCCTGTTAGTTCATATTCCAGCTGTTCTGCTTTCTTTTTATTTTTCTTTACAATTACTTGCTTATCAATAATATCAAAAGTAAGATTGTTGTTGGTAAAAGCATTATTTAAGATTTCTTCTAAAGTAGCATCTTTGTCCAATGTAATGGTATTGGCAGATTTTAGCACATCGTCATTATAGAAAAAGACATAGTTGGTCTGTTTTTCTAAAGTAGAAAATACCTCGGTTAGTGGCGTGTTCTTGAAACGAACATGTATTTTATTTTGTCCTAAAGAAGGGTTCGCATATAAACTACACATACTTATCCAAATAAATGCAGTAACAGATCTCATAAGCAGCAGATATAGGTAATAGTGGTATCGTTCAGAAAAATACTTTTCTGAATTATGTTTTTTATTCATAATTTTGTTTTGAATTTAAGATATAGTCAATTAGCGTTGACTATTGTTCTACAATGCCAAAAGATGGTTCCAACATCTTTTGGTTTTTTTTTGGTTAGTTTTTACAAATAAGGTTGATATGTTTATTTCTGGTCTTCTATCATAGGCTTTGGTGGTTTTAGAATTGATTTTTTTATTTATTTAATTGTAATAGTTCTTTGGTTTGCGTTAACGGTACAGTTGCTGTTGGTAATACTCGCTAAAGTAGTTGCCAACGAATTAAGCTTTTCATTTAAAGCGAATGATCCGGAGTAATTAGCATCAAGATTTAAATTATCGCCTTTTATAAATTCAATTTTATAATATTTTGAAAGTTTGCGTAAAATCGTGTTCAAAGACTGGCTTTTGAAAGTAAAATAACCTTCTCTCCAAGATAATATTGAAGCAACATCCTTTCGTTCGACTTTAATTTGCTTATTATCTTTGTCGATTGTGGCAATCATTCCAGGTATTAAATCTTCCTGAATTTCTTTATTGCTTAACAGTCCTTTTTTGTTATACGTAATTCGAACTTTTCCTTGTAATAAGGCAGTTTGGACTGTCTGGTCTTCAGGATAGGAGCTTACATTGAAAACCGTTCCGAGTACACGGACATCGCATTCTTTTGTTTTTACAAAAAAGGGTTTGGCTTTGTTGTGCGCTACATCAAACGCTGCTTCACCAGTTAAATACACTTCACGAATTGCTCCATCAAATTGAGCTGGATAAATTAAGGATGAACCTGAATTCAGCCAAACCTTTGTACCGTCAGTTAAAACAATCTGCGTTCTTTTACCGTAAGGAACTCTAACTCTATTAAAAGAAGTGCTGTTAGCATTTGTGTTAATTGACTGCGTTCCAACTGTTACCTTTTCACCGTTTTTTCCGTAACTAATTACTGAACTGTCCTGTACAGCAATAGTTTTTTGGTCTTGCAGTACAAGAGAGATATTCTCTAAGTCTGCGTTAGACATTGTTGTTTCTCCTTTTTCAGCAAAAAGCTCTAAATCTGTTTTAGGTTTGCTTTCTGGAGTTCGACTAATAAACAATCCGGCCAATAATGCTACGCTGGCAGCTGCAGAAAAGGCAATTAATCTTTTCTTATTCCTGATTCTGGATTCTTTTTGCTCCAGTTCTATTAGTCCATGACGAATTTGACTCTTTAAAGAGTCTTTTTCATCGTTCGATATTTTGTTAAAGTTAATTTGCAAGGCGATGTTTTTATGGGGTATATAATACTAAGAGAACAACTCTTGTAAAACATAGACATAAAAAATAACCTTTTTTTAAAGTTTTTTTCTTAATTCTTTCAAACACCTGTAAATCAGTGTTCTGCAAGACTCGATAGAAATGCCCAAAATAGAAGCAATTTCTTCATAAGGTTTGTCTTCGTTAAATCTGTAGAATAATGCTTTGCGCTGTTTTTCGGTAAGTTCTTCAATTGCAAAAGCCAGTCTGGAGTTTAGCGCTGTATGATTTTCTTCTTCGATCAAAGCATCTTCAAAAGAAAGCTCTTTTAGGATAACAGAATCGTAATCAGTACTTAGAGAAAATATTTTCTGCGTAGCTTTATGTTTTTTTAAAACATTTCGCTGTGTAATTTTAAACAAATATGATTTTACATTTACACTTTCGGCAAGACCGCTTCGGTATTTGTAAATGTCCAAAAACACATCATGAATAGCATCTTTAGCAAGTGAAGTTTCGTTAGTATATTGTAAAGCAAAAGTAAGCAAAACATCAGCGTAGGTATCATACAGCTTCTCAAAAGCGGTAATATCACCTTTTTTGATCTGTTGCCATAAAAAAATATCTGTTGTGGTATTTTCCATTTAAGGAATGAAATTGCTTTTGATTTTGAACAAATCTATAACTTTTATCAGTTGATTAGATAATATTTCGAATTTTTCGCATCATTTTGAAGATTTTGGCTAAAATAATGTGTATTATTTTGTTAAAATCAAACTAGTTTTCAAGGTTACTTTTCTTGTTTTAGATGTTTTTAAATGTATTGGGTTTTAAAAGTTTTGAATCGACAAAATGAATATTTAGCTGTCTTATTATGATCGTAATTTTTATGCCAACAAAGATTTTTTGTTCGAAATTTAAAGTATATCGTATCTTTAATTGGATTGGAACTCATTTTCCGATTGTGCAAGTGATACTTGCACAATTACCTAGTGTCAAACTAAGGTGTTAGAAATATCGAATTCTTTCGTTGGGCTAACTAATATTTATGCTTATTTTTGCTGCTCCACAGATTTACGCATTTATCTTTTTTTATTCTTACATTAAATAAAGAAAATTCAACATCTTTTTTGGAAGATTTAAAGATATTGGCTTACTACATGTAGAGTCTGTCTTCCATTGGCTTTCTGAATTTGGTTTAGATGTACTGTTAGGGATTGATAGAAATCGTTGATTATTAAGATTTTTTTTTCACAGCAACTTCCACATTCTAAATGCTATTTTATTGCATTTTAAATCGAAATCAAAGCCATTTGTTTTTCAGCCCAAGCACTCATTTGGTTGATGAAAGGAATTAACTCAATACCTGTTTCAGACAACGAGTATTCAACTCGAGGCGGTACTTCGAGATATACTTTTCTAAAAATCAATCCGTCAGCTTCTAATTCTTTTAAAGTCTGTGTGAGCATTTTTGGTGTGATTCCTTCAATGTTCCTTTTTAGTTCGCCATAGCGTAAGATGTCATCTTTTAGCGACCATAAAATTCGGCCTTTATATTTTCCTCCAATTCGCTGAAAAGCGTAATCAACTGGGCAATATGCTTTTACGTTTATTTTTTTTGCCATTTTTTTTGTTTTTAAAATGCTGATTTTCAGTATTAGTATAGTTTTGGTATGTAAGGTACTTATTTGTATGTACTTGTGGTAAAGATATTATATTGTTTTCTTTGTTAGAGGAATTATTAATATATTTTATTAAACAGATTCCGATTTTCATTCGCGATAGGTTGTTTTTACTCCGTTTTTAATCATTTTAAATACTTAGAATAATGACAAATACCCAGGAATCAAATAATCAAGAAATTACGGTATTAGAGCTTCGCAATTATTTATTAAAGCACAATACAGCAGACGGGTTTAAAAAGTACTTCAATGCTCATTTTGTTGCTCCAATGCATAATCTTGGCGGTTTTACTTTGGGACAATTTAAAATTGATCGAGTAAATGATAGATTTTTCTGGTTTAGGGGGTTTAAGAATATGGAAACAAGAATAAAATTTTTAAATAATTTCTATGTTGACAGTAAAACTTGGAAAGATTTTGGAAAAGGAGCCAATGATATGATGATCAATTCAGATAACGTTTATTTGCTGCGTCCGCTTGTGACAAACATTTCAGCCAATTTCCTAGACGCAAGTCATAAAATTGTTGTGGTGGATTTTTATCGCTGCAACAGTACACTGGACAAAGTAATTGCTCTTTTTAATGCTGAATATATGCCATTTTTAGAAAGCGTGGGAATCAATAGTACAACACTTTGGGTTAGTGAAATGCAAGAAAATGATTTTCCTAGACTTCCAGTTTTTCAAGACAAGAATCTTTTGGTTGCCATTACATCTTTTGAAAATAAAAAAGAGTATCAATTAAAACAAAAATTGATTAATGAAATGAGCAATCAACTTAAAAAATCAATGCAACAGTTAATTACAACGCAAAATGCGTTATTGCTTATTCAAATAAAAAAACAACCTTTCAAATATTAAATAATCATCGATAAGATGATACCTAAAAAAACGATTCATGGAAAATACTATTGTAGTTTACGGTGCATACGGACATACAGGAAAGTTTATTGTAGCAGAACTTTACAGACAAGGTTATGGAAATTTGATTCTCTCTGGAAGAGATTTGGAGAAATTGACTGCTTTGCTTCCGTTTTTTCCCGATTCAGAAATAAAAGTGGCAGACATCAATAATCCAAAATCATTAGACGAAGCTTTTAAAGGCGCCAAAATTATTATAAATGCTGCCGGTCCATATTTAGATACTGCGACACCCATAATTAAATCAGCTTTAAGGTCTGGCAGTCATTATATTGATTTATCGGCAGAACAAAAACCAGTGTTGGATATTATTGATGAATTTTCAGAAGAAGCGAAAAATAAAGAAATTTTAATCATACCAGCAGCTGCCTTTTATGGTGGATTGGCCGATATATTGGCAACTCAATTAACAAAGGAGTGGGGGCATACAGATGAAATAAACGTGTATATTGGTCTGGATTCCTGGCATCCTACAAAAGGGACAAGATTGACAGGATATAGAAACCACTACAAAAGATTAACGTTCAAGGACAACCGCTTAAAGGAACTTGAACCAACTCCGTCAAAAGAATGGAATTTTAAAGAGCCAATAGGCTGCAAAGAAGTTGTAAGTCTGCCTCTTTCAGAAATCATTACGATTTCGAACCATTTAAATGTAAATTCGGTTAATACGTATTTGAGTCAGAACTCTTTAGACGATCTTAGAAACAACAGTACGCCAGAGCCAAAACCGACAGATGAAAAAAACAGATCTTCACAGCAGTTTAGTCTTGAAGTCGTTGCTTTAAAAGGTAATGAAGAAAGAAGAATTTCGGCTCAAGGCCAAGATATTTATGCTGTGACTGCTCCCTTAGTCGTAGAGACGGTTAATAGAATTTTATCAGGAAAAGCAGCTTCAAACGGTGTAAAGACACTGGGAGAAGCATTTGCAGCGGGAGATTTTTTAAATTCGCTGCAGGAAGATGATATAAAAATTACTACGGTAGAGAAATCATACGTAAAATGATAGAATTTAGGATATGATTTTTTAGGATTATAGGAAAACCAACAAGAATATTTTGCAGCTGCAACAGAATCATTAATTAAAACTAAGGAAAAAGTAAACAAGGATAATACATTATAAAAAAATGGCGCCAATTGTATTCAATTGGCGCCATTTGGCATTGTGACCTCGACAGGATTCAAACCTGTAACCTTCTGAGCCGTAATCAGATGCGCTATTCAGTTGCGCCACGAGGCCTTTTTGTTATCAATTAGCTATTTTTTTGTAGCTTTGTTGATTGCTTATTGCGGGTGCAAAGATAGACATAAAAGTGAGATATACAAGCGAAAAATAACAGAAAAATAAAAAAAAATGAAGATTGAAAATTATATACGTGATATTCAGGGATTTCCAAAAGAAGGAATTTTGTTTAAAGATATAACTCCCTTGCTAATTGACCCCGAAGCGCGAACAAATTGCTTAAGAATTTTGGTGAACTCTTTAGAAAATCAAAAAATAGACAAGGTTGTTGGTGCAGAATCACGTGGTTTCTTCTTCGGAATGCTGCTTGCTCAAGAATTAAATGCTGGATTTGTTCCCGTAAGGAAACCCAAAAAACTTCCGTTTGATACCATTTCAGCTTCTTATGAATTAGAATATGGAACTGACAGTCTTGAAATGCATACCGATGCCATAAAAAAAGGAGACCGAGTTTTAATACATGACGATGTATTGGCAACTGGAGGAACCGCAAAAGCAGTTTGCGAATTAGTTGAAAAACTAGGAGGCGAAATCGCGCAATGCAATTTCTTGATGGAACTGACTTTTCTTAACGGTAGAGAAAAAATTGCGGCATACCCTGTTTTTGCAGCTTTGACATATTAAACAAAAACAATTTTATGCTTAATAGCATAAAGCACTAGTCCGATTCGGGTTTTTATTTCCAATTTATCAAAAAGCGATTCTCTATAGCCGTCAATGGTTTTAGGGCTTAGACACATTTCTGATGCGATTTCTTTATACGTCATTTCGGTACACGCGTGTTTGATAAAAACAATCTCTTTTTCTTTTAAACAGATCTTTTTGTTATCACTGTTGACTTTATTAATCAGCATTCCAGAAACAAGCTCGGTAAAATAGAAACCCTTTTCGATGACACATTCAATTGCTTCTTTAAAAATTTCAGGCGAGGTATCTTTTAGCAGATAGCCTTTTGCTCCGTTTGTAATCATTTTGATTATAATTTCTTCGTCATCATTAACAGACAAAGCAATTACTTTTAGGTCAGGCCTATTGTCTTTAAGCCATTGCATAGTACTTAATCCATCAAGAACTGGCATATTAACATCCAATAAAATAAGATCGATTTCAGTAGAATTATTTTCTTCCAGATAGTCTATAAAAACTTTTCCGTTTTCAAAACGTTCTATAACTTCATAATCTCCAAAACTTTTAATCAGTAGTTCAAGCGACTGGGAAAAAAGCAAATGATCGTCTACAATTATTATTTTTCTTTTAAGGTTAGTCTTCATGGTCTTGGGTTAAAGGATATTCGATAGTAACACTGGTTCCGGTGCTGTCTGAATTTAGAATTAATTCTGCGCCAATAAGCTTGGCTCTTAATTTCATATTGTTTAGTCCGATTCCTGAATTTGACTTTTCTAGGTCATAACCAATTCCAAAGTCTTTTAGTTTTAATTTAAAAAGAGAATCAGTGGTTTCGATATGAACGTCAAATAAATCGCTTCTGGAATGTTTTAAGCTGTTGTGAAGCGCTTCTTGGAAAATTCGGTAAATAATGAGTTCGTGCTCTTTATTTATTGTAGGAACTACTCCAATTTGCTTAAAATTGAATTTAATCTTTTTGAGCTTTTTAATTCTTTCTAAATCCTGCTGAATGGCTTCGAGAAAGTTGTTTTGAAGTAAGTTGTCTTTGTTTATAATTCTCGAAAGAATTCTTAGTTCGTCTAAAGATTTCGCTAGAAGAGTTTTTAAATCTTTAAGTTCGTTGATTTGGACATCCTTGCTGCTAATGCAGATATTCAGCTGCATAATAGCAACCGAAATAATTTGGCCAATATTATCATGCAGTTCTTTGCTGATTTCAGATAAAGTCTGGTCTTTTATTTCAATTCTTGTTTTCACCAATTCAGATTGGAAATACAAATCGGCTTCCATTTTTTCTACCAAAAACTTATTTTTTTTCTTTAAAAAATAGAAGAAAATTACAAGCAAAATAACGATTAGGGTAAAGAAAACAATACCCAGGGAAATAACTAATAGTTGTATTTCTTTTCGCTCCATATAAATCCAATTATAAAGCAGCTATGCGCCAGAAAATTTAAAATAAACAAGACCAAACTAAAGATAGAATCGTCCTGCTTGATTAGAAACCAATTGATAGCCAGCATAAAGGGTGTAAAAGGAACATGAAAAACAAGTATGCCGAGTATATACCAGAAAAAAACCGATTTTTTAAAATTCAATATTTTTTCTGAATTGAATATTTCGATCAGATACAGACAGGATAATATTAAAACTACTAATACACCAATTGCAAAACTATAGGTATAAGAACGGTTTATGTCTTCTTTGAAATATAAAATATTTAAAAAGAAAGAAACAATAAACAGAATTAAAAAAAGAATAGCCGAAATTCTATGATCTTTTTTAGTCAATAAGGCTCTTAGAAGTAAAATATAGGCAGAAAGGCTGGCAAGCATGTAGAAATTATAAACGTAAAAATTCAGCAAACCAGTCCATTCGGTGAAATAATAGCCTATAATTTCGATTACGATAGAAAACCAGATTAAAAGTACTAAAAATTTAGCTTTATTGCTAGGAAGTTTTGGCAGTGCAAACAAACCAATCGTTCCTGACAATAAAGCCATATAAATGATATAAGATCTTAAAAATTCGAACATATTTTTTTAGTAAATTAAGCTTGGCGGTCTTCCGATGTTTCCGTAATTCATTGGATCTAGGCTTTCTATGTCTGAAGACGCAGCTTCTTTCATTAAAGCAAAACTTTGAACTTGTGTATTGTTTTCTGCCTTTTTGCCTGTAGGAACTAAAAACAAGGTAGTTAAACCTGCTTTTTCTCCATGCTTTTCATCATCGGGATAAACTCCAAAATAAAAACGGATTCCGTCAACATTGTAGCCGTCTTTTGCGCCGTTAGTTTTTATATAATGAATATAGTTTTCCAATTCTTCTAAAGAATACCAAATAGCATTGGCATCTTCTTTTTCTTCTTTCCCAGCAACAAGAGAAGCTCTTTTATTGTTGTAATTTGAATTTAATTGTCTAGCAAATTCTTTTGTAATTAATTGGCTAGGCTTTGCGGGTGGATTTTTCATAGTTTTTTATTGTTAATTGGTTTAAATGTTTAGTTAACAGATTTTTGAGTTGTTTACAGGGCAAAATTATCTGAAACAGAAAATTCCGGCAAGGGGAAATATACCCTTTTTTGTTTAGGTAAAATTATTTAAAAAATCGGGTTAAAGTGCTGTTGTTTAGTGTTTTGTAAAAATATAATTTTACATCGCTAGTTTTGAGATAAAACAGGCATTCAAAAATGTTGGCTGTTAGTGCTTATTTTTTGAGAACATATTGCAACCGATATTAGTTCTGAGTTTAGTTGGCTGTTTTGCAATCTATATCTCAATTCTCGACCCTTATATTGTTCAGTTTCTATAAAAGTATCACGAACAATACTGCTCTTATTTTACAGTACGTCAATTGTAAAAAGATGTTTTTATTTCTTCAAACATCAATTATCACCAAAAACAAACCTAATGAGAACTATTAAAGCAGGAACAAAATCTCCCGAAGTTTATTACTTAAACGAGCTTTTGGCAAAATTAAAATACAGTGTAATTGTTTCCGATTATTTCGGAAAAGAAACAGATATAGCAATCAAAGATTTTCAGTTAAAAAACAATCTTGTGGTTGATGGAGTAGTAGGGCTTAAAACGTGGTCGACACTTTTGGAAAAAAGTAAGAATGGTTTTCAGACAAACAATAAATTATTGTCTGAGCAGGATTTAATTGATTTTTCGAATCAGTTTAAATTAGAACTGGCAGTTGTAAAAGCGGTAAACGAAGTCGAAAGCAATGGAAAAGGTTTTTTAATTAACGGACGTCCGAAGATTTTGTTTGAAGGGCATATTTTTTGGAATGAATTGAAGAAAAGAAATATCGATCCGAAAACGTATGTGAATGCTAATACACAGGACATTTTATTCGAAAAATATACTAAGAAGTATTACGTTGGCGGAACTGCAGAATATACGCGATTAGAAAAGGCAAAAAAGCTCGGCTCAGACAAAAAAATAGCCGATGCGGCAAATTGTTCAGCTTCTTGGGGACTTTTTCAAATTATGGGCTTTAATGCGGTCTCTATCGGATATAGTAATATAGATGAATTTGTAGATAAAATGAATCAGAACGAAGGAGAGCATCTAAAAGCCTTCGGACGATTTCTTGAAAAGAATAATTTGATTGGATTGCTGCGAAATAAGAATTGGGTTTCGTTTGCTTTAAAATACAACGGATCAGCCTATAAAACCAATAAATATGACGAAAAGCTGATGAAAGCGTATCAGAAATATGCGTGAGAATTAAAAATTGAGAATTAAAAATTAAAAATTTAGCCTTTGCGAAACTTTGCGTAAATCTTAGCGCTCTTTGCGGTAAAACTATACTCAAAGTATATCAACTTGAAGCCTGAAACTTGAAACCTGAAACCTGAAACCTGAAACTTGAAACCTAAAGCAAAAAACAAAACCCGACTAGTTCTTTTAAAAACAAGTCGGGTTTGTATATTAATATAACGAGATTTTATCTTAAACTCGCTCCAAGTTCAGTTTCAAATGTCTGCTGTAATTTAGACATGATTTTGTCGATTTGAGCGTCGGTTAATGTTTTAGTATTGTCTTGAATAGTAAAACTCAAAGCGTAAGATTTTTTTCCTTCTGGCAATTTGTCTCCTTGATAAACGTCAAATAAATTAATGTCTTTTAAAAGCGCTTTCTCAGTTTGTTTTGCTAAGTTGAAAATGCTTTCGTAAGTAGTGTTTTGGTCAATTAATAAAGCCAAATCTCTACGAACTTCTGGGTATTTAGGAATCTCAGAATACTTAATTTTTCCAGTAATTATTTTTAAAACTAAATCCCAGTTGAAATCTGCATAATAAACATCTTGTTTAATACCGAAATGTTTCAAAATAGGCTTTTTAATAACACCCATTTCAACCAAAATATCATTGTTGTAAGTAATCGCAGTTCCTTCAGAATAAACATCAGATTGAACTGGCGCATTTGAAATTTTTTCAATTCCCAAACGAGATAAGATTGCTTTTACATATCCTTTCAACAAGAAGAAATCTGTTGTTTTCTGAGGATTTGTCCAGCTTTCTTTGTTTCTGTTTCCAGAAATCAGTAAAGAAAGATGTTTGTGCTCTTCGTATCCGTTTAAATACTTATGATAAGTTTTTCCGAATTCAAATAATTTTAAATCCGAATTTTTTCTATTAATGTTGTATGAAACCGCTTCTAAGCCAGAAAACAATAAGGACTGGCGAAGTGTCGCTAAATCATTGCTCAACGGATTCAGCATTGATACATTATGCTCTTCTTTTAATGAAGTAGATAATTTGGCGTAAGCAGCAGTTGTCAACGAATTGGCCATCATTTCGTGGAAGCCTTGAGAATTCAATTGAGAAGCAATTACGTTTTGTACTTTATAATCTTCTGTTCTTGGCGAATTGGCTACCGTAGCATTAAATTTCTTAGAGAAATTAATATTGTTATAACCGTAAACTCTCAGAATTTCTTCGATTACGTCAATTTCGCGCTGAACGTCTACACGATATGCTGGAATTGTTAAACCTAAACCGGTATCAGAAACGCTGTTTACTTTGATATCTAAAGAAACCAAGATTTTTTTGATGGTATCTTTTGGAATTTCTTGCCCGATGATTTTAGAAACATGGCTGAAATTCAATAAAACAGAGAAATCTTCTACTTTTTTAGGATACACTTCCACAACATCAGAAGTGATTTTTCCGCCAGCTACTTCTTGAATTAAAAGCGCTGCACGTTTCAAAGCGTATTCTGTTATAGTTGGGTCAATTCCTCTTTCAAATCTGAAAGAAGCATCTGTGCTCAATTGATGTCTTTTTGCCGTTTTACGAATGCTTACCGGATCAAAATAGGCACTTTCTAAGAAAATAGATGTTGTTCCTTCAGAAACTCCAGATTTTTTACCTCCAAAAACCCCAGCAATACATAGCGGACCTTTTTCGTCGCAAATCATTAAATCTTCTTTGTGAAGCGTTCTTTCAACATCGTCAAGAGTTACAAATTTAGTTCCCTCTTCAACTGTTTTTACAATGATTTTTCCGTTGATTTTCGCAGCATCAAAAGCGTGTAAAGGCTGTCCTAATTCGTGTAAAACATAATTAGTAACGTCTACAATATTGTTTTTTGGAGTTAATCCAATAGCTTTTAAACGGTCCTGTAGCCAGCTTGGAGATTCATGAACAGAAATTCCAGAGATAGTTACACCGCAATATCTTGGAGCTAAATGATTGTCCTCAACGTTTACGTCGATTTTTAGCGTACGCATGTCCACTCTAAAATTGCTTACAGAAGGCGTAATCAATTCTACGTTTACACCCCGCTGTAGCATTCCAGCTCTCAAATCACGAGCAGTTCCAAAATGGCTCATCGCATCGGCACGGTTTGGCGTCAATCCGATTTCAAAAACTTCATCATTTGCAATTTGGAAAACTTCAGACGCAGGAGTTCCTGGAACTAAATCTTCAGCCAAAACCATAATTCCGTCATGGCTAGTTCCTAAACCTAATTCATCTTCAGCACAGATCATTCCGTGACTTTCCTGTCCGCGGATTTTTCCTTTTTTAATGGTAAATTCTGCACCTTCTTTATCATATAAAACGGTTCCAATGGTAGCAACTGGCACTTTTTGTCCTGCAGCCACGTTTGCAGCGCCACATACAATTTGTACAGGAGCTTCTAAACCAATATTAACTGTAGTGACTTTCAATCTATCAGCATCAGGATGTTTTTCGCATGTCAAAACGTGTCCAACAACAACGCCTGCCAAGCCTCCTTTAATAGATTCATATTTTTCGACAACTTCAACTTCTAAACCTAAATCTGTTAGTAATTCAGAAGTCTGCTCAGATGTCCAATCTGTTTTAATAAATTGTTTTAACCAGTTGTAAGATATTTTCATTGTAGTTCTTTAATTCTTTGTATGAGGTTACAAATATAAGGATTGCGTGTTGGAGTAGGAAAAAATTGAGTAGTTTTTTCTAGTTGTTTTTAATTGACCGAAAAATGCTGCCTACTAATTATTTAGCAATTTATAGGCTAAAATTTTATTAAATGATTATTATAAAACACTAAAAAAACTGAATGTGTAATTTTTGTGCTACAAGATGAATGAAAAGTGCTATTCTGTTTCTTTTTATGAAACTAAATTTGGAGTAAATCAAAAAAAGAATATTATGAGTACTGCAGTAAAAAGACCTGAATTTAAGGCAAAATACAATAACTATATTGGTGGAAAATTTACCGCACCAATTACAGGAGAATACTTTGATGTAGTTTCTCCTATTGATGGAAAAGTATTTACTAAAGCAGCGCATTCTGGAAAAGAAGATCTAGAATTGGCTGTGGATACTGCTTATGAAGCATTTAAGACTTGGGGGAAAACTTCTGTAACCGAAAGAAGTATTTTATTGAATAAGATTGCACAGAAAATTGAAGACAATTTAGAATACATAGCAGCAGTAGAAACGGTTGACAACGGAAAACCAATCCGCGAAACGCTTGCGGCAGACATACCGCTGGCAATTGACCATTTTAGATATTTTGCGGGCGTAATTCGTGCAGAAGAAAGTGCTATTTCAGAACTAGATTCGCAAACGGTTTCTATTGCGTTAAGCGAACCTCTTGGAGTGGTAGCTCAGATTATTCCTTGGAATTTCCCGATTTTAATGGCAGTTTGGAAAATTGCTCCAGCACTTGCAGCAGGAAATACAATTGTCTTAAAACCAGCCGAAAGCACTCCAATTTCTATTATGGTTTTGATGGAATTAATTGGCGACATTCTTCCTCCTGGAGTTTTAAATATTGTAAACGGATTTGGAGCTGAATTAGGACGTCCGTTAGTAACCAATAAAAAAGTATCAAAAGCAGCATTTACAGGTTCTACTACTACAGGACGTTTAGTGATGCAGTATGCAACAGAAAATATTATTCCGGTAACTTTAGAATTGGGTGGTAAATCTCCAAATATTTTCTTCCCTTCGGTAGCAGATCACGATGATGACTTCTTTGACAAAGCCGTAGAAGGTGCTGTGTTATTTGCTTTAAATCAGGGAGAAATTTGTACTTGTCCTTCTAGATTATTAATTCACGAAGACATTTATGACAAGTTCATTAAAAAAGTGATTGAAAGAACTGAAGCCATTATAGCTGGAAATCCGTTGGATAAATCGACAATGATTGGAGCTCAGACTTCAATTGTTCAGAAAGAAAAAATCATGTCTTATATCAAATTAGGAAAAGAAGAAGGAGCAGAATTATTGACTGGAGGTGATGAAAATAAATTGGGAGGCGAACTAGAAGGCGGTTACTATATTAAACCAACATTATTTAAAGGCCATAACAAAATGAGAATTTTCCAAGAAGAGATTTTTGGGCCTGTTTTAGCGGTAACCACTTTCAAAACTACCGAAGAAGCTATCGAAATTGCCAATGATACCATGTACGGATTAGGTGCGGGAGTTTGGACACGTGACGCACACGAAATTTATCAGGTTCCTAGAGCAATTCAGTCAGGTCGTGTCTGGATCAATCAGTACCATTCTTATCCAGCAGGAGCTCCGTTTGGAGGTTACAAACAATCTGGAATTGGTCGCGAAAATCATAAAATGATGCTAAGCCAATATCGTCAGACCAAAAACATGCTGATTTCTTACGACAAAAAGAAATTGGGATTCTTCTAAGAAAAAGATAATCAAAATCCTGGAGTATTTAGGTTGGCGACATGCATGGGGCGTTAAATGAAAATTTAATGGCATTAAGCAAACTTCCTCCAGGCAATTTTGATTTGCAAATATCCAATACAATCAAATTACAGTTTGAATGTAAGTAAATACAAATAGTTGGTTATGTTAAGCAGTAAATTTCTTTATAGAGTTTGCTGCTTTTAAATTTTAGTAGATAAAACGATGATTAAACGAATTGATGCCGCAGAAAAAGCGATAGAACTGATTAAAGTTTTAAAAGAAAAACATGGCGACCTAATGTTTTATCAGGCAGGAGGATGCTGTGAAGGCACGCAACCGCAGTGTTTCGAGAAAGGCGGTTATTATCAGCGAACAGGGGATGTTTGCATTGGTACAGTTGAAGGCGCCGAATTTTGGGTAGATAAAGATTTATTTGAATACTGGAAACATGCGCATTTTACTCTAACGGTAATTGATGCATTCGGAGTCGGTGGTTTTTCATTAGAAACTCCATTAAAGAAAACATTTCAAATTGAATACAGAATTTTCACTCCAGAAGAAGAGTTAAATCTAGTGCCGGTTACAAGGATTGAGTAAAAGTTTTAAGTCTCAGTCACAGTTTTCAGTCTCCGATAAAAAATCTTAGAATCTTAGAACCTTAGCACCTTTGATTAATATAAAGTAACTGATACTGTTTCGGCGTAATTCCTTCGTATTTTTTAAATAATCTAATGAAATAATTGGCATCTTCAAAGCCAGCTAAATAACAGACTTCGTTAATTTGAAGGGTTGGATTCTTCAAAAGATTTTTAGCACATTTTATTTTCTCATTCAAAATATATTCAATCGGACTCATTCCTAGTTCGCGTTTAAAGAAACGATAGAAAGAGGTAGTGCTCATGCATGCTTTTTCGCTCAGAGATTTTAAGCTTATATTTTCTTTCAGATTCTGTTTGATATATTCTGTAACTTCTTTTATGGGATTGTTTGCGTCCAAAAATTTTCCTTCGTCTATAGATTTTACCGTTTGAGTTTGAATAATTCTGATTAATAATTCTTTTATTGTTAAATCTGCAAAAATATCTTTCGCAACTGAAGTGCTCATACATTCTTTTATGAGTTTATTAATTGTAGCGGCCATTTCTACATTGTTGTAAAAGAAGTAGTTTTGGTAATTCAACTGCCAATACATATTGGTTCCTTCTTTCGGATATTGTTCATTTAAGAAGTTTAATATTTCAACAATTTTATCCTGATCAATCGCTAATGCCAAACATTGTGTAGGATTGTTTTTTGAAGCCTCAGGAAAATCAATTTTCATTTCTACATTTGAAGGTACAATGACTGTTTCACCCGGAAGGTAAACAAATTCAGGATCATCAAAAAGATGCATGATTTTTTTGCCTCTCAGCATACTGGTAACCACCAAATCATTAAATTTTAATGGGACTTTTTGAGTCGATTCGTAGGTTTCAAATAGATTTAATTCACAATTATTAAGGTTGTAAATCGTTCTGTTTTCTACAAGAGTTTTTAATGATTTCTCTTGCGATAATTGGAGCGGATTGACTAAAAATCGTTGATTGTTCATTAAATTTAATTTTTGGGTGAAGAACTAAATTTACTAAAAATATATATACACTTTGAATATTTAAGCCTTTTTTATGCTTTGTGTAGGATCGCATAGAATAAAAAAGAGAGAATTTTGGGTCCTCTCTTTTTCTCCTAATTTATATACTAATTCAAAATTATTCGGTGGTGCAAACTCCCGCATGAACAATTAGCCAGAAACTTCCGTCTCCACTGTAAGTCAAATTGTAAGTATCTGTGGTAGTATTGTTTAAAGTATGCTGGTTGCCATATTGTCCAGGAGCCGCTGTAGTTGGCGGACTGTCGGATAGATACACGTGTGATTCTGTAAATACGGTTCCAGAGTGAGTTGCGTTTAAGGTTACTTGTACGTTGCTTCCTTGAATGACAACGGTTACAGTTCCAGCCAAATATCCGTTATTGATATTATTTTGTCCTGCACCTGCATACAAGTTATAAGTATAAGTTCCGTTTGTGACATTGCTGTAAGACGTAACCCAGCCCCATTTTTCTGAAAGTTGCAAACTGTTGAAAGTATTGTTGCCAAACATATAGGCAGTATCACAGGTAGTTAGGGGTGGAGGTGGCGGAGTATCGCAGGTTCTCAAACAGTAATTGAAATAAGTAGCCCAATTTTTTCCAGGGAATTTAATATCACCAGCCCATCCAGTTTCAGTTCTGATAACAGTTCCGTTTACAATGTTTTTCATGCTAGAATGCGCAGCAATAAATAAACATTTGTTAGCATCCAGAACGATTGCAGAAAGAGGAATTATAAAAGTATAGCTTTGAACTAATGGATTAAAAGATTTTTTATATGGAAATTGTCCAGGAATAGGATTTCCATTTGCTAATGGTACATTGGCATAAGGACCTACATATAAATGTAATTCACTAAAATACCAATCTTGAAATGCAGTATAGGTTACGTAAAGATTTGTAGCGTCATTTTCAATTAAAACTTTTCCAGCGTTGGTAAACTGGCCAGCCATAATATTAATTGAAATTGGATCGCAGTTGGAATAAGTTCCTTTAGCCGTTGCAGAAGCAGTTGAAATATTCGTTTGTTTAGCCTCAGATTGAATGTCAGTATTTACAGGTTCGTAGGTGCAATTGACAATCAGGAAAGCAAAAAAGACAAGTGTGATAATTTTTTTCATCGTAAAAGAAGTTAAAAAATTAGTAACAAAGAAAAATTAAAGCAATTTTAAAGGAGGGAATTTAAAATGCTGTTACAAATTTTATAACATATTTATCAGACTTCAAAAAATACTCGTCCAACGAGTTTTTTTATCGCTTAAATACTTGTTTTTTAGGTTTTTGTAAGTGTTTTGAATTTATATTAATTCTTCAACATGTTTTTTGATGTTTTCGGATATTTTTCTTGTAGGAAGATCATTTTCATCATTCCCAAATGGGTCTTCAATCTCTTCTGCAATTAGCTCTAAACTCGCCAAAACATAAAATATAAAAACTACGACAGGAGCTACCAGATACCCCAAACTTACTGAATATCCAAACGGTAGCGTCATGGTGTAAAAGAAGATGAATTTCTTGATAAAAGCGCTGTAAGAATAGGGAATAGGCGTGTTTTTGATGCGTTCGCATGCCCCGCAGATATCTGTAAAAGCAACCAATTCGTCGTTTAAAGTAATAAGTTGTTCCCCAGATATTTTTCCTGCATCGTACAAATCGTTGATTTTGTGATACATGATTCTTTTCAACTGATTTGGTTTGTGTTTATGATGATCAATTTCCAGATCAACATCTTCAAAAAGCTGTTTGCTGGTGTCTTCATCTTTTAAATGCTGATTAAGAATATCGGCATACATGGGAATATATTTTCTGAAAAACTTTCTATCATTTTCATCTTTTAAAATTGCCGAAAGCTTAATAGCCAGATTTCTGCTATTATTTACAAGTCCGCCCCAGAGTTTACGGCCTTCCCACCATCTGTCGTAAGCGGTATTGGTTCTGAAAACAAGCAAAAGCGAAATGACAAACCCTAACATTCCATGCATAATTGGAATATTATGAATATAATCGTTTTTAGTTACTTTAAAATAATGAAGTTCAAGATAACATATTATTGCAGCATATATTCCAATTGCAATCATAATCGTAAATAGTTTTCTAACAGTATCCGATTTATGAAAATGAAAAATAAATGTAAACCAGTCTTTGGTATTGTATGTAATCATTGAAGTGGGTTTTGAAACAAATTTAAATTAAAAATCAACTTTTGAACGTAAAACGGAAGAAAATATTTTAACTCATTGAGGCATTCTAAATTCATTTAGAATAGACACAGACATTTACTCATGTACTTATGCAAAAAAATAAGTCTTTAAGAAATTCGAGATTCTTGGTAATAAAAAAAAATCTGCTAGATCTGCTAAATCTGCGAGAAAAAAAATAACGCGGAGATTTAGTAGATTTAGCAGATCGTATTTGGTTTTTTAATCAGGAAAGCTAAAAATTAATATTTCCTGCTAATTCTTTAAGAGCAATTTCAGATAATTTTGCTTCGTATTGTGCGTTACTATAACGCACTTTTGCATTGACATAATTTAGCTGGGCAGTTCTAAAATCAAGTGTTGTAATGGTACCGATTTTAAATTTGTCTAGCGTGATTTCTAGATTCTGCCTAGCAATATTCTCATTATTTTCTTCTAAATCAATTAGTTCTAAGTTTGTCAAATACGTTTGAAATGCAGTGCTCAATTGCGTATTCAGAAGCGTATTCTGCTGTTCGATTGCAAGTTGAGAATTTTCAATCTGCAGTTTGGCTACTTTCTCGTTGCGATGCTGATTAAAACCGTCAAAAATATTCATCGAAGCATTAAAACCGTAGTTCAAACCTCTTGAAGACGTTTCGCTGGTAAAACCCAAACTAGACTGACTTTCAGAAAAGTTGTATCCTGAAGTTAATCTTAAAGTAGGGTATCGGTCTGCTTTTACTTGTTTGAGCTGTAATTCGGCGATACGTTTATTGATAATTTGCGCCTCTAAACCTGGATTTTGTTTTTGGGCCAAATCCATCAAATCGGCCAATACTAATTTGTTGTCTACTTTGACTTCATCTGTAACTTTGAAATCAATCTTTGGATCGCGTGCTAAATGCTGATTCAGCAAGATTTTGCCATTGGCATAAGATTCTTTTTGTCTAAGCAAAGCAACCTGATCTGAATTTAAATCAACTTGAGCATTTAAAACTTCCAGCTTTGAAGCTTTCCCGATACTAAAGCGATTTTTTGCTAAAGTTAAGCGCTGATTCGAAATTACTATTGTAGTGTCTAGTGCCGCCAATTGTTGTTGCATTTGCACTAAATCATAATAAGCCGAATTTACCTGTGCAATTTTGACTAAAATAGTTCTTTTTAATTCTGCGTCACCCAATTTTTGAAGTTCTTTCAGCTGATCTAGTTTGGCAAACATTTTCATTCCGTCAAAAACAGTCCAACCTATACTGACACCATAATTTAAACTATTGTTTTTGGCGTTATCCAATGAGGTAGATGTACCGTCTTGTCGTACTTGTGTAGAGTTGGTAATGCTATTGTTATCTGTAATGTTTGCCGTTGCTGTTGGCAGCATTCCTGCATTTCCAATTGTAACGTTTGTTTCGTTTATTTTGGAATTGTTTTTAGCAATTTTAATTTCAAAATTATTTTCCAAAGCTATAGTCATAGCTTGTTCAATAGTAAGAACTTCCTGTGCCTTTGCCTGAATAAAGCAAAAGAATAGAATAAGTACCGTACAGTATGTTTTTTTGATATTCATATTTGTTTTCTTTAACCAAAAATTGCGTTTTGGTTTCTATTTAATGCTTTCTCTTTCGTATTCGTCAATATGGTCAAATTCAGGATAATGTTTTCTAGCTTTAGACCACATTAAATAAATGGCAGGAATTACAAAAAGCGTTAAAGCCAATGAAAAAATAGTTCCTCCCACAATCACAACCCCCATACCAATTCTGCTGGTTGATGCAGCTCCAAGAGACAATGCAATAGGAAGTGCTCCTAAAGCAATGGCTAAACTGGTCATTAAAATTGGACGTAAACGTGCTTCTGAAGCTTCTAAAATAGCTTCTAATTTAGGCTTTCCTTGTTCTCGTAACTGATTGGCAAATTCTACAATCAAAATACCGTTTTTGGTTACCAGACCAATCAACATTACCGTACCAATCTGGCTGAAAATATTCCATGTCTGATTGAATAGCCACAATGAGAATAGCGCTCCAGCAACGGCCATAGGAACCGTCAGGATGATAATAAACGGATCTATAAAACTTTCAAATTGTGCTGCTAGAATTAAAAAGATTAGTAATAAAGCCAATCCGAATGCGAAAGAAGTATTAGAGCTACTTTCTACGAAATCTCGTGATTCCCCGGCTAAATCTGTAGTGAAACTTTCATCTAAAACCTTAGCTTTGATTCGGTCCATTTCCTCAATTCCGTCTCCCATACTTTTTCCTGGTGCTAAACCAGCAGAAACGGTTGCAGACATATATCTATTATTGTGATACAATTGCGGCGGATTACTTTGTTCGTATACTTTTACAACGTTATCCATCTGAATCAGTTCGCCGTTTTTGTTTTTTACAAACATAGAAGTCAAATCCAAAGGTTTGGATCTGTCTTTTTGATCAAACTGACCAATTACCTGATATTGCTTTCCGTTTTTAATGAAATAGCCAAAACGCTGTCCGCTTAAAGAAAGCTGTAAAGTTTGCGCAATATCAAGAATAGAAATTCCTAAACTTTCTGCTTTAGCGCGGTCAATAGTAACGTTAATTTCAGGTTTGTTAAATTTCAGGTTTACGTCTGTCGTCGAAAACACATCGCTTTTGTTTACCTCATTCATAAAAAGAGGAATTTTTTCTCGCAGTTTGTCAAAATTAGGAGCCTGAATTATGTATTGAATCGGTAATCCTCCACGTCTGTTAACAGCAATTGTAGGCTGTTGGATTACTGCCGTTTTAGCATCAGGATATTGTTTGGTCCATTTTGTTAACTTATCTGCAATTTCTTTTTGAGAAACCGTTCTTTCGTCTGGTTCTTTTAATGAAAGCCTAATAAAACCTGTGTTAGTTGCCGAAGCTCCAAAACCAGGCGCGGTAATAACCAAGCTTACTTTTTTCTCAGGAATCGAATCGTCAACTAGCTTTGAAATTTCCTGCATAAAACGGTCTGTATATTCGTATGAAGATCCTTCTGGAGTAGTCATACGCATGGTTACAGAGCTTCTGTCATCATAAGGTGCTGTTTCTTTCGGAAGAATAGTAAAGAATAAATAAATCAATCCGAAACAAGCAATAAGAATAGGGAAGCTGATCCATTTTTTTTCCATAAATTTTGAAAGCGCTTCAGCATAACTGCTATTCATTTTTTCAAAAAATGGTTCTGTTTTAATATAAAATTTCGATTTTTTCTGTTCTCCGCCTTTCATTAAATAGGCGTTTAACATTGGTGTTAAAGTAAGAGAAACGAATGCTGAAATCAATACAGCAGCACCAATTACCACTCCAAATTCCCTAAAGAGCCTTCCTACGAAACCTTCTAAGAAGATTACAGGTAAAAATACCGCTGCCAGTGTTACAGAAATCGAAATTACGGCATAAAAAATTTCGTTAGAACCTTTAATTGCAGCTTCAATTGGCGACATTCCTTCTTCGACTTTTTTGAAGATATTTTCGGTTACCACAATACCATCATCTACAACCAGACCTGTTGCTAAAACAATTGCTAATAAAGTTAATACGTTAATTGAGAATCCAAATAGCCACATAATGAAGAATGTAGCAATTAACGAAACTGGAATATCAATTAAAGGTCTAAAAGCAATAGCCCAGTCTCTAAAGAATAAATAGATGATAATGATTACCAATATTACAGAAATTCCCAATGTTTCGGCAACTTCTAATACTGATTTCTTTACGAAAATCGTATTGTCAAGAGCAATGTTTAATTTGATATCCTTTGGAAGATCCTTTTTTAAGGCTTCATATTTTTTATAAAACTCTTTCGAAATATCCAAGTAGTTTGCACCTGGCATCGGTACAATTGCCAAACCAATCATTGGTAAACCAGACTGGCTTAATTTTGTTTCGATATTTTCGGGACCTAATTCTGCTCCTCCAATATCACTTAATCGGACAATTTTATCTCCGTCTGTTCTAATGATGATGTTGTTGAATTCTTCTGCTTTAGAAAGATTTCCAATTGTTTTTACAGTAAGTTCAGTGTTATTACCCGTTAATTTACCCGATGGTAGCTCAACATTTTGTGCATTCAATGCTGTACGCACATCTGCTACTGTACAGCCATAAGCGGTAAGTTTTGCGGGATCAATCCATAAACGCATCGCGTAACGTTTCTGTCCCCAGATCTGCACGCCACTCACTCCGGGAATTGTTTCTAAACGTTGCGAAATAACATTTTCTGCATAATCGCTTAATTCTAAAGAGTTTCTTGAGTCACTCTGAACGGTCATCGAAATAATAGCGTCGCTATCAGCATCTGCTTTCGATACCACTGGCGGAGCATCAATATCTTGCGGAAGATTTCTAATGGCTTGAGAAACTTTGTCACGAACATCATTCGCAGCTTCTTCTAAATCTTTATCCAGATTAAATTCAATTGTGATATTGCTGCTTCCTTGGTTGCTGGATGACGTAATATTTCTAATTCCGTCAATTGCATTTACAGCTTTTTCAAGAGGTTCTGTAATTTGCGACTCAATAATATCGGCATTGGCACCCGTATAATTGGTACGAATGGATACCTGCGCAGGGTCAATAGAAGGGAATTCTCGAACACCTAAAAAAGTATAACCAATAAAACCGAATAATATAATTAATAGATTCAGTACTATGGTTAAAACAGGTCTTCTAATACTTGTAGTTGATAAACTCATTTGTAATTTTGGATTTTAGATTTCAGACTTTAGATTTCTGATTTATTGTTAAATCGCTATTATCTTTAATCTATATTCAAGTCTTGCGACTTTTGACTTTAAGACTTTTGGCTTTAGAACTATTTTACTTTAACCTTAATTGGAGCTTCGTCTTTTAATGACATAACACCGCTTGTGATCAAAGTATCTCCAGGTTTTAATCCTGCTAAAATTAAAATTGAAGAATCTGTTCTTGTCGTTGCGTCAACCATTACTTCTTTTGCTTGGCCATTATTGGCGACATATACTTTTTTACCGTCTTGAATAGGTACAATTGCTTGAGAAGGAACAACTATGGCATCTTTAATGATATTTAAAGGCAATTTGATATCTGCAAAAGTTCCAGGAAAAAGTTTTCCGTCAACATTATCAGCAAGGGCACGAATTTGAAGTGTACGCGTTGCTACGGCTACTTCTGGTTCAATAGCATAAATTTTTGCATTGTACGTTTTGTCTGATCCAGAAACTTTAAAATCAATTACTGATCCTGACTTTACTTCTGAGGCATATTTTTCAGGAATTGAAAAAGTAATTTTCAATTTGCTGGTATTTACCAGTTTTGCCACCAAAACAGTAGGGGTGATATAAGTTCCTGGAGAGATGTTGCGCAAACCAATTTTTCCTGAAAATGGCGCTCTAACAGATGTTTTAGAAATCTGTGCTCGTATTAATTGAGATTGGGCTTGGGCAGAAGCAAGGTCAGCTTTTGCAACATCAGCTTCTTCTTGGCTTATGGCTTCCTTCTGCAATAGTAATTTTGCTCTTCTTGCGTTTTCAGCGGCCAAATCTTCTCGGGTTAAAGCCTGTCTTAATTGCGCTTTTAACTCAATATCATTTACTTTTAAAAGTACCTGTCCTTTAGTAACGTTGGTGCCTTCATTAAAAAATATTCCTTCAACAATTCCTGAAACCTCACTATGAATTTCTACTTGTTCATTAGCTTCAATAGATCCTGATAATGCTAAATTATTGTCAAAAGTGGCCGTTTTTATTACGATTCCATTAACAGTTGTTGGAGATTTTTTATCATTAAACTTTTTTGAGTCTTCATTTTTTCCCTTGTTAGATATAATTCTGTAGGTAATAAAGCCTCCAATTGTAATGATTAAAAGCGTGTAAATGAGGTGTTTTAATTTCATAAACTTGAGGTAAATATAGATTTTAGGTATATGTTTAGGTAAGCTTACAAATTTAACTTTTTGATGTGAAATCGGAAGCTGTTAGCTTTTATTTAACATTTGTATGTACAAAGGTTTGCATTTAGACTAGATACGGGGTAAAAGGTTTAATTAAAGATTAATTTTTTTTGAAAAAATAAATGAAACTTCTTCAAAATTATGTTTTGTTATGTGGTCCAAAGGCAGGCTGTCTCTACATCGGAAGAAATTTTGTGCAATTTGTCTGATTTTTTTTGCAGTTTATCGATTTTATTTGTAACATTGATATGTTAAACAAAATGAAAAAATTTAACATAAAGGCTAACGGTTGTGTTTGCTTTTTATGTTAAAATATGTATGCAGAAGTTGTTTTTTTTGGTTTTTGATTATATATAATGAATAATTATATTAACAAGTGTTTATGCTTTGTTGTTAATAATAAAAAAAATAATTTATGAGGAAAAAATTACTTCTCGGTTTATGGTTTACATTTTTACTTCTTTCAATTGGATATCTGTTTTGGCAGAACGAGTTTAAGTACAGTCTTCCAACGCCTATTCCAAAGAATTATAAGGCTATTGCGATGGGATCTAATATAGAACTTGGCCCATGCTGTGCATTTGATAATAAACCCATTTTTATACATTTCTTTAACCCCGAATGTCCCTGTTCTCGATTCAATGTGCCACATGTGAGTGATTTGATAAAAAAATATGGAGATCAGATCAATTTTAAAATTGTTGTGTTGAACAAACAGAAAAAATTTACTATTGATGAAATTCAGCAAAAGTTTGACGCTGAGATTCCTGTTTACTTTGACGAATCAATTGCTGAAAAATGTGGCGTTATTTCAACACCTCAGGCTGTTTTGCTAGATCAGTCGCATAATTTGTATTATAGAGGCAATTACAATAAAACCAGATATTGTACGGATACTCGAAGCAATTATGCCCAAATGGCAATCGATTCGCTCCTTAGCAGAAAAGGAAATCCGTCTTTTAACGCCTTAGCTCTTAGAGCTTACGGTTGCTCATTACCTAAATGTACTAAATAACTATTTTTTCCAAAAACCTAAAACTAATAACCTATGAAAACAAAAGCTAGCTTAAACGAACAAGACTATCTGCACAGTTTTATGTCTACAATGACACAAAAATCAGATACAATTATCAATTATGTACTTGCAGTATATTTTCTGCTGGGTATCGGACTGTCTTTTAAATACGATACTTTTGAAATTGGCGTTGGTGTTGGAACGCTAAATCTTTTGTTGTACTACTCGGCAAAATTTTTCATGAAAAATTCTAAATTTTACCAGTATGTTCTGTCTGTTGTTCTGGCAATTTTCATGGCGCAGTACATTTATCAAATGCACGGAATGTTTGAAATGCATTTTACGGTATTTATTGCCAGTACGATTTTAATTATTTATCAGAACTGGAAACTTCAAATTCCGCTTACTTTACTTGTTGTTCTACATCACGCTGGATTAGCTTATCTTCAAAACTATATTTATAATGATGCTAACGGATTTCAGGTTTACTTTTCTCAAGTAAATTTTGATCTTGAAACTTTGATTATCCATACCGTTTTGGCTGCTGTTGTATTTTTTATGAACGGTTACTGGGCGTATTATTTTAAAGAACATAGCGAAAATCACATTTCGAAAATTTCAGACGAATACGAGTTGGAAAACATGAAATTGGCTTCGGCGAAATACAGTTCAATGTCTGCTACAAAAGATTATAATGATTTTATTCATAGAACAACTTTAGATTTAAAGTTGCCTGTAAATTCTGTTTTAAAGCTTATTGATGTTTCGAAAGGACATACAGATAATGATAAATTACTGAGTTATCTTGAAATGATGAGGGAAAGCGCCAAAAAAATAGATGATTTAGTTAATGATATCCATGTAAAATCGACAAATAGCAGGAGTTAGAACTCGAGCCAAGCCCCAAAACAATACTAATATTTTTTAAACCAATTGTATGTTTAAGTATGATTTACCAACTGCAGTGCCTACGCTGCATAATCTTAAAAAAATAATTGAAGATTTTTTGAATGAAAGCATAACATTAGATTCGATCGAAAAAATTAAAATCCGATCAGATTTTGAAATAGAGGTAAGAGAGATTTTTAAAAATTACCAAACTAGCTCTCATGTTTATGATCTCGATTTTCAGTATAAAAAGCTGATTCAGATCGTGAACGATATTCGCCAGCTTAATCTTGCGGTTGATAATGAGATTCCTGAATGGCTTGAAAATGAACTTGAAACCGTTTTTCGTAAAATCAGAAATATTCTTCTTGTCTTGGAGATCGAGTCAAATTGAAAATGGTTTAAAGGATTCATTTTATACTTACTGAATTGTAAATTAATTTAAATGTAAAATTTATGGATACCAGATTGCACCGTCCTACACCTTCTGATAGAGAAGTGGACTGGAATAAGAATAAAGTACTGCTTAGTAAAACTGACAAAAAGGGAACCATTTTATACGCGAATGAAGACTTTATAGATGTTTCTGGTTACGATGAATTTGAACTTGTCGGCCAGCCACATAATATAATTCGCCATCCAGATATGCCCAAGGTTATTTTTAAATTCTTATGGGACAGTATCAAATCCAGCGAGAACATTCATGTTATTATAAAGAACATGGCCAAAACGGGACGTTATTACTGGGTTGTAACCGATTTTAAAATCGTAGCAGATACCGATGGTGAAATTGTAGGTTTCTTTTGTACCCGAAAATCGGTTCCGAACGATATCATTGTAAAATTTATAGAGCCTTTGTACAAGAAACTTTTGCAGATTGAAGAAACGAGTGGCATGCACGCTTCAGAGGAGTATTTGGTGGGTTTTCTTGAAGAAAGAAAGAAAACCTACATGGAATATATCGATCATTTGATTGCAACTGGAAAAGATGATAAAAACAAAATAAGCAAAGGCATATTTAGCGGTCTTTTTGAAAAAAAGAGTGATGTTAAAAAGAAATAATGAACTACATACTTCATTGTTTCTAAAAAAATATTCAACCCCAAAATTTGCCCCCCAGCAAAACTAAATCACATGAATATTAGAATTCAATGAAGTATTTTTTTTTTAAAGATGCTAAGCTTTTTAGTTTAATCTACAAAAGGCTGAAAAGGTTAATTAATTACCCTTTTCAGCCTTTCTTTTTAAAGCATCTTAGAACCTAGCTAATATAATTCCAAATATTCTTTTTCTTAGTTAACTCAATGAAGATGTTTCTTAAAACAGAATGCTCAGGTTTTTGAAGAGCGGAATCTTCTTTTAGGATTTTCATGGCATAATTTCGAGCTAAAGAAAGAATTTCTCTATCCTTGACAATATCCGCGATCTGTAGATTTAATACACCGCTTTGCTGTGTTCCCATCATGTCGCCTGGACCACGAAGTTTTAAGTCCACTTCTGCAATTTCAAAGCCGTCATTGGTCTGCACCATAGTTTCCATTCTGGTTTTACTGTCAGAACTTAATTTATGGCCAGTCATTAAGATGCAATAACTTTGCTCCGCACCACGACCGACACGTCCGCGCAGCTGGTGCAATTGCGAAAGTCCAAACCTTTCGGCGCTTTCTATAATCATTACACTGGCGTTTGGCACGTTTACACCAACTTCAATTACGGTTGTAGCAACCATGATATTGGTTTTTCCTTCAGAGAAACGCTTCATTTCTGCATCTTTATCTGCAGGTTTCATTTTTCCGTGAAGTATTGAAATAGAATATTGAGGCAATGGAAAATCACGAGAAATGCTTTCGTAACCATCCATCAAATCCTTATAATCCATTTTTTCAGATTCCTGAATCAGCGGATACACGATATAAATCTGTCTTCCTTTTGCAATTTCGTCTCGAAGAAATTTCCATACTTTCAAGCGATTCGTATCGTATCGATGTACAGTTTGAATCGGTTTCCTTCCTGGCGGTAATTCGTCAATAACCGAAATATCCAAATCACCATATAAGCTCATTGCCAATGTTCTCGGAATAGGAGTGGCGGTCATAACCAAAACGTGTGGCGGAATATCATTTTTCTTCCACAACTTCGATCTTTGCTCCACACCAAAACGATGCTGTTCATCAATCACGGCCAAACCTAAATTCTGAAACTGTACTTTATCTTCTAACAGAGCATGTGTTCCAATCAGAATTTTAAGTTCTCCGCTTTCCAGTTCGTCATGAATAATTTTTCTTTCAGAAGTTTTTGTAGAACCCGTTAATATTCGAATATTGATATTTAATGTTTTGGCAAATTCAGACAAACCCAAAAAATGCTGATTGGCCAAGATTTCTGTAGGTGCCATCAAGCAAGCTTGAAAACCATTGTCAATAGCCAAAAGCATGCTCATAAATGCTACAATCGTTTTTCCAGAACCCACATCACCTTGAAGCAAACGGTTCATTTGAGCATTGCTTCCCATATCGGTTCTAATTTCTTTGATTACTCTTTTTTGAGCATTCGTTAAATCAAAAGGAAGGTGGTTTTTATAAAATTCATTAAAAAGTTCGCCCACTTTGTCAAATGGATGCCCTTTTATTTTATGTTTCCGAATGAGATTCTTTGTAATTAGTTGCAACTGAATAAAGAACAATTCTTCAAATTTCAGTCTAAATTGTGCTTTCGCCAAAATTTCAGCGCTTTTAGGAAAATGAATATTGAATAAAGCAGCACGTTTCGGAATCAGCTTTAATTCTTCTATTAAAAATGGCGGAAAAGTTTCGGTAAACAACGCTTGTGTTTCCAAAAAAAGCTGTTCCATCAATTTGTTTATCGTACGGTTCGAAATGCCTTTATTAGCTAAAGCTTCTGTCGAAGGATAAACAGGTTGCATAGCCGAACGCAAACTTCTTTCGTGTTCGCTTAATAGTTCAATTTCTGGATGTGCCATACTGAATTGGCTTCCGTAAAGTGAACATTTTCCAAAAATAACCAAAGGTTCATTAAGTTTTAAACTTTCACGAATCCATTTATGCCCTTGGAACCAGTTTAAGTCAATTTGCCCCGTATCATCAACAAAACTAGCCACGAGACGTTTTTTGTTTTTAGCAAATTCAACTGTTTTGATGTGAATTATTTTTCCAATAATTTGAACCTCAGAGCCTGTATTCTGCAATTCATTAATCTTATAATAACGCGTTCTGTCAATGTATCGATTCGGAAAAAGATTGACTAAATCTCCATATTTATGAATACCCAATTCCTTACGAAGCAGCTGGCCACGGCTTGGACCAACGCCTTTTAAGTATTCAATTGGAGTCTCGAGAAGATTATTAGACATTCGAAGATTAGATTTTATAGAAGCAAGATTAAAACAGGCAAGAAGAAAGAAAAAAGACAAGCATTATCTTTTTCTTTCTTCTATATTCTTTTCTCTTTTTAGAAAGCGAAGATAAATTTTAATTGGGAATTTTAAAAATGAATTATAGTTTTCAATTGATCAATGGTTAGGTAATATTTTGTTGGTTTGAGACGCATAAAATATTGATTTACGCAACCTTTTGAGAATTTAATCGTCTAATTAGGTAAAGATTAACCTTAAAACCAAAATCAAAATGAAAAAGTTTGCCACTGTTTTTATCATCATGTTAAGCATTGTATCTTGTTCAAGCGATGATGCGACTTCAAAAAATGCACTAGGTTATTACGGAAAATGGAAATTAACGACCTATACAACTAGTTTTGTTTTAGCAATTTATATTCCTGGCGAGCCGCAATGGCAAGAGTATTATGATTTTAAAACCGACAATACATTTTTGAAAACGAGAATAATAAACGGAACAACCACAACGGCATCAGGTACCTTTTTAGCAACAAAAAACAGCGATCAGACTAATCTTAAATTAACTTATTCTGAAACTAGTGATATTATTGGTAGCTGTTTAGGAAATTTAACTGAGGAACTGATTCTTGACAATAAAGGAGTATTATTCAGTACATGGAGGAATTGTGACGGTCCCGGATTTGAATATAAAAAAGTTAGGTAAACGGGATATTTATTTTAATATCTCAAGTGTAAAACTCTGTTGGTTTCCCAGCGGAGTTTTTTTTTGAATTAAAAGTCAGTATTGTTTTAATAAAAAAAGATAATTACTAGATTTGTTAAAACATTTAAATTATAAGCCTCAAATTATGATTAAAGAAGAAAAAGTTCCTTTTGAAACAATGATATTTTCTGGTATTACATTCAAAGTAATTAACAGACACGAAGCGCACAATATCATTGGAGATCTAACCGATTTCAAGAATCAGAAAATCTACAATGTTTTTGAAGATACTTGGCGTTTTCCCGATTACGAAGAAAATCCGATATTTCTGTTAGCGGAAAATGATGTGGAAATGGATTTGTTTGAGATGGATTTCAGTACCGAAGAACATCCCGATATTTTCATTTTAGGTTTTATTTTTAAAGGAAATCTAACCGTTACAAAACTGATCAGTTCTTATGACACGGATAATTCTCCGGCTTTAATTGTTTTAGGTAAAACTACAACAGTAAATATTAACTTGTTTGGAAGTGTGCATTATTTGGGCGGCGGTCTGCAATGTGACACGCTTGCAGGTGAATACAATCACGGTGAACTTTTTGTAAAAGGAGATCTTACAGCGTGGCTGGTTTATAGTGATGATATGCTGTTTCATTTTGAACGTTTCACAGACGTTCAGACAATTATAAGCGCCAACAGACCAGATATTCTAATTTGCAGCAATGTTCAAGATACCGACGGATCTATTATAACTGTTGAGAATTATCTGCCTTCAACGCATAAATTATCTGATATTGTAGAAGATTCTTTTGTAGAAAATTCAGATTATAACGAAGAAATATTAGGCAATAATTATTTAGATGTTTTTAAAGAAGGTCTTTCAATTTTAGATTACGACAAAAAGGATAAATATATGTATGCTGATTTCCGAAGTCAGTTTATTAATATGGTTGAAGTTCTGTCTGAAACTGAAGAACAGAAAGAAAACGGAAAAATCGTTAGACATATTTCGGGAACAACTTATTTGTTTATTCCTTTTGATTATGAAGGAAAAAAATACAGCCAGATTTCTGAAGAAATTGCGAATGGTTTTGGCATAAGAATGCGCGCTTTATGGTGTCATGAAGACCAAGAAATTATGCTTATTTTGGAATATCTAGATGAAAACGGAGATCCGAAATACCAATGGATGAATGATGAAAATGCTCCAGGAATTGAACTTTTCTGCGTGAAAAATGCGGTCATGAAAACTTTTGAAATATTGACCGCTGAAGTTGTTGAGGAAGGCGGTGAAGCTGATGATGAAACAGAGTATTCAGATTACAGTAATAGATTTTCATTGGAAGAATATGCTTCTCAATTTGGCAATTATAAACTGCCTGAAGATTTAGTGAAGCTATTTGAATTTGAGCAGGAATATGGTGTAGAAACGTATTCAGAATGTTTTGGGCTTACCATAACTGATGATAAAACGGGTATAAAAACTTGGTCTGAAGAAGAAGAATTCTATAATAGTTTTATCGAATTTGCAGGTGCAAACGGTTCAGGAAGCTCTTATGCATACTGGATTATTGATAAAGATTTGAATAATTGCCCAATTGTTGTTTTTGGAGACGAAGGGGGAGTTCATGTTGTAGCAGAAAACACTCAAAAACTGATTCAGCTTCTAACATTCGATACTGAAATTTCTGTTGATTTTGATAAAGCTTATTTTTATCAAGACGAAGAATATTACGAAGAAAGTGAAAATAAGGAAGAGTTTCGCGAATGGGTGAAAGAAAAGTTTAATTTGGATGCAATAGATTCTAACGAAGAAGCAGATGAAATTGTAGAAGAAGCACAGACAAAATATAAACAAAAGTTTAACGACTTTTTAGTAAAGTTTGGCATTGAAATCAGTGAGGAAGATGAATAGTGTTTTTTATCTTTGAAAAAAATTAAAAAAATGAAAACACATTTAGCGCTTTTGCGCGGAATCAACGTTTCTGGGCATAATATGATGAAAATGGAAGCTTTGAAAGCAATGCTGGAGAATCTTGGCTTTCAAAATGTACGAACGTATTTGCAATCTGGAAATGTTTTTGTGGATAGCGAAGAAGAAGCTTCAAAAGTTGGTTTCATGATTAAACAGGAAATTTTTAAAGTTTTTGGTCACGAAGTTCCTGTAGTAATGATTACCAAAGAAAATTTGGAATCGTGTTTTGCCAATAATCCGTTCTTGAAAGAGAAGGATATCGATATGAAAAAACTATATGTTGCTTTTGTTTCAATGAATTTGAAAAAGGAAAGTATAAACGATTTGAAAATAAGCCAATTCAAGCCAGACGAAGCCAGCATTGATGAAAATAGAATTTTTATTAAATATGACATTGGTGCCGGAAAAACCCGTTTCGATCAAAAATATATCGAGAAAAAACTAAACGTAACAGCAACAATTCGAAACTGGAACACGGTTACGAACTTGCTTAAAATGTATAATGAGTAATGAAAAAGTTTTTTTTTATGATGTTCCTTTTAGGACTAAGCTCAGTGACTCTGGCGCAAACCTCAAAAGCAACTTCAGAAGATTTTAATGAGTTTTTTAAGAAATTCAATTCAGATCCTAAATTTCAAATAACTAGAGTTATTTTTCCTTTAAAATACAAAGCGAACAATGAAGATTTTGAATTGTCAGATTATACAATGACAAAGGAAAAATATAAAGTGCTTCATCTCAACAATAAGGCTGATGAAAGATATTTAAAGCGTACATTGTTAGTAAAGAAAAACAAAGCCACTCTTGAAGAGCGCGGGCTAGATAATGGGATTTATATTGATTATATTTTCGAATTAAAAGATAACAAATGGTTTTTGAAAACTTTTGACGATCAATCGACTTAATGTCATTCTCGAATCCATTTTTGCATAGCTGGAAAAGGCATTTTTTGTTCTTTTTCAGCTTTTTCTTTCCCCAAACATAGTCCCATCCATTCCAGAAGAGGCAATCCCATATAATTTCCTGAAGTAAAATTTGAAATAAACCATTCAGAACTACCTTTATACCCATTTGGATGGAATACGAATTCAGGTGAAAGCTTTAAATGGTTTAAAGCTGCATAAGACCATAAAAGCGCAGCAATTTCGTCGCCTTGTGTTGGCCAATCTTTAGAGATTTCTACGGTTCCAACTAGTTTTCTTTCAGCCGGAAGCGTTACAGCTAGATGTCCAGCTTCATGTAAAATATCGCCAGGATATAATAATTTACTGTAATCGATATATATGCAGTTAGGACCTAATTCTAATCCTGGCAAAAAAGTTTCTCCAAGCTCTTTTTCAATAATATCAATTCCAATTTCTTTCAGAAAGAATATTACTTTTTTTACTTCATCATTTTCTTTTAAATCCATGTTAGTTTGTTTTTAAAATATTTTTCTTGATGTAAATAGTATCTGCATGATGTAACGCTCCTTTTTTCATTCCGCCTCCAAAAGGCTGCATAAATTGAATGTTTTGAGGCTCGTAACCTTCTTTTTGTATAGGTTCATTTACAGACAAAGTAGGCGCTTCAAAACCAAAAAAAGTAAATTGGCGATACCGTTTTTCTTTTAATGAAAAAGAACCGTTTAACTGAGTTAAAGTCTCACCAACTTTACAATTTTCAATAGGCTGTTTTGTTTCTGCATCATAAATGTATCCTGTTATTTGAGGTCTCTTGCATCTGTTGACCAAACAGCTTTGGAAAGACAAAGAGATAAAAATGACAAATAAGAGCCTAAACAATAATTTCATTTTACTTTTTAATTAAATCACAATACCAAAATCCAAAATCGAAAGCAGTTTCATTATTAGTATCACAGGCTGTATTTGATGAATCTTGCTTTTCTGGCTTTTCATATTTTCTATAAACAATCTCGCCAATTTCAAAATCTATTGGTTTTGAGAAGATCGGACCATCAAAAGTAAAAGTATGAAATTCACCGTTTTCACCGCAGACGTCAACATTTTCAGGCAAATCATTTATGAAATCTTGATCGATTATTCTGCCGACAAAACTTTTATCCAAATATTTTTCGTTTACACAAACCACAATGGTTTTGAATTCCAATGAAATAAATTCTTGAATTAGATCTTGAGTTGGGATTTTCCAAATCGGAAAAATACCTGTTAATCCGATTTTTGCCAATTGATTTTCTCGGTATTGACGTAAGTCTTCCAGAAAAATATCTCCAAAAATAGAATGCGTTATGCCATTTTGCTTTATTTTGGTTAACGTTTCAGTCACCACTTTTTCGTAAACTTCCATTGTCGGCATTTCGGGTACTTCTAGAATTTTTAACGGAATTCCGATGCTCTGCGCCTGTTCGTGCAGCAATTCAACACGAATTCCGTGCATCGAAATACGCTGATATTGCTGGTTTACGCTTGTCAGTAAGCATTCGATTTTAAAATCAGTATTTTGGAGTATTTTGTATAAAGCCAGAGCAGAATCTTTTCCGCTGCTCCAGTTAAATAAGGCTTTTTGAGGTTCAGACACGATTTGTCATTTTAATACTGTAAACATACAAATTTCATTCTATTTGTAAAGGAAACCTTTGTAACTTTGGGATTTCGCCTTCAAAATTGTTTCAATGAAATACATTTTTCTATTATTCACCAGTTTTCTATTTGCTCAGCAAACGCAATACGTTGATTTTAAATCGGTTTCAGGGCAATTGTCTATAAATCCAAAAGATAAACTTATTTCTGGAGCTGTCGATTTTCAATTTGAGGTATTGCAAAACACCGATACAATTTCGCTTGACGCTAAAAACATGGAATTTTCGAATGTGAAAGTCAATGAAAACGAAATCATGTTTGTTAATACCAATAAAGAGTTAAAATTGGTTTTTCCGTTTAGTAAAGGGCAAAATCATTTGACATTCAATTACACAGCAAAACCAAAACAAGCGCTTTATTTTGTTGACATGGGAAATGATGAAGTGCAAATCTGGACACAAGGGCAGGGCAGATATACAAGCAATTGGTTTCCGAGTTTTGACGATGTAAATGAAAAATTGATTTTCAATTTAGGGATTTCTTATGATAAAGATTATCAGGTGGTCTCTAACGGAGTTTTAAAAGCAAAAACTGCAAACGGAAATCTGGATCATTGGCAATTTGAAATGGAAAAACCAATGAGTTCGTATTTATTGATGCTGGCTATTGGGAAATTTGATAAAAAAGAATTTAAATCTAAGAGTAGAATTCCTTTAGAATATTATTACGAACCCAAAGATACAGATCGTTTTGAGCCAACGTATCGTTACTCGAAATGCATTTTTGATTTCCTTGAAAAAGAAATCGGCGTAAAATATCCTTGGAAAATCAATAGACAGATCCCTGTACGAGACTTTTTGTATGCCGGAATGGAAAATACAACTTCGACTCTTTTTGCAACCCGTTATGTGGTAGATTCAACTGGTTTTTGTGATCGAAATTATACCAATGTAGACGCTCATGAATTAGCGCATCATTGGTTTGGAGATCTTATTACCGCCGAAAGCAGCACGCATCATTGGCTTCAAGAAGGTTTTGCCACTTATTTTGCGTTGCTTGCTGAAAAAGACATTTATGGAGAAGATTATTTTTACTCTAAATTATACGACACAGCGCAACAAATAAAGTTTGCGTCTCGAACTGACACGATTCCTGTTTTGAACGCAAAAGCAAGTTCGCTTACATTTTACGAAAAAGGCGCTTGGGCATTGTTTGTTTTGCATGAATCAATTGGCGATAAAGCGTTTAAAAAAGCAATTAAAAGCTATCTGAATAAATATGCTTATCAAACTGTAAACACACAGAATTTCTTTGATGAAATTAAAAAAGTTTCCGATTTTGATTTGGAGAAATTTCAGAAAACATGGCTGGAATCGACCGTTTTTGATACGCCGACAGCAAATGCATTATTGAGCAAAAACAAAGCAATTCAAAAGCGACTAGAAATCGATAAGCTGAAAAAAACACCTTTTGCAGAAAAAAAAGATAGTTTGAAATCTACTTTAGAATCGGATGTTTATCAATCGGTAAAAGAAGCTGTTGTCGATCAATTGGAAAATGAAAAATACGAAGACAAAAAAGCTCTTCTGCTTTTGGCATTGCAGACTAATAACATCAGAGTACGTCAAAATCTGGCTGGATCTCTAACTAAAATTCCTGAAGATTTTAGAGCAAATTATGAAACGCTTTTGGATGATAAATCATATCAAACACAAGAAATAGCGCTTTATTGGCTATGGAGAAATTTTCCAGATCATAGAACAGAATACTTGGATAAATCTAAAAGTTGGATTGGCTTCAACGATTATAATTTGAGGACTTTATGGCTTTCTCTTGCTTTGTCGACGCCAAACTATACCAATAAAAAAGATGATTTGATAAATGAACTAATCGCATTTTCATCTTCAAAATACGAAGCTACAACACGTCAAAACGCGTTAGAAAAATTAATAGCTTTTAAAATTATTAATGATCAGGTTTTGAGTAATTTAGTTGGCGCTACAACGCATCATATGTGGCAGTTTTCGAAATTTGGTAGAGATACTATAAGACTTCTGTTAAAAAATCCTGAAATGCGTGCTTCTTTTAATAGAATTTTGCCTAATTTGACACCCGATGAACAGTTCCAATTGAATCGTTTGTTGAAGGAGTAAATTAGAGTAGAAAGAGGCAAGAAGCAAGAGTCAAGAATTCATAGCAAAGAATATAAAAGGTCTTTCTTCTTGCTTCTTTCCTCTTATTTAAGTCAAAAAAAAATATCCCAAAAAAACAAAACCTACATTACAATTTATGAGAGCATTGGTTATTTCAGGTGGTGGCAGTAAAGGCGCATTTGCTGGCGGTGTTGCCCAATATTTAATAGAAGAAAAAAAACACGAATACGATTTGTTTATAGGAACTTCAACAGGAAGTTTGCTTATTCCGCATTTGGCTCTTGGTCATATCAAAAAAATCCATTCTGTTTATACCAATGTTACCATGTCAAGCATTTTTAATATTTGTCCGTTTGTGGTAAAAACGAAAGATGGAGTTGATATTGTGACTATTAATCACTTTAATGTACTGCGTCAATTCTTTAAAGGAAAACGTACTTTTGGCGAAAGCAAAGGGCTGAAAAAGTATATTCAGAATAATTTTTCTCTTTCTGATTTTAATAAACTAAAAAAACTAAAAACCGACGTTATCGTTACGGTAACCAATTTTACTAAAAACGAATCGGAATATAAATCGGTAAAAGATTGTACTTACGAGGAATTTTGCGAATGGTCTTGGATATCCAGTAATTATGTTCCTTTTATGAGTTTGGTTGAAAAAAATAACTGTGAATATGGCGATGGCGGATTTTCAAGTTTAGTGCCAATTCGTGAAGCAATCAATAGAGGAGCAACTGAAATAGATGTAATTATACTTGAAACGGAGGTTAATACGACGAAAACAGTAATTGGAAAGAATCCGTTTTCATTAATGATCGATTTGTTCCGAATCGCCTTAGATCAAGTAGAAAAACATGATATTGCTATAGGAAAACTTATGGCAAATAATAAGAATGTGAAACTAAACTTATATTACACGCCAATAAAACTAACCGATAATGCTCTGATTTTTAATAAAGAGGTAATGAAAGATTGGTGGGAGCAAGGTTATGAATATGCTCAGAATAAATCAGAGGTTATGAGTGATAATAAGATATTGATTTGATATTTTAGAATGCAGATTTTAGATTTTAGATTGAATGTTTTAAATCTGAACTCTAAAATCTACAATCTAAAATCTGCAATATTTATTTAATACCAAAGTTCAGCAACCTCAGATTTAATAAAACTCAAAGCTGCATTGCTTGGTGATTGTTTTTCTAGTAAATCATTTAAGATTACTTCGCGAAGTTTATCAGCATTTTCTACTTTATCGCTCATGGCCGCTTTACGAATCATTTGGATTGTTGCATTTTTTGCAGTTGTAATGATAGTCCAGCATTCTTCAGACATATAAATCTGCTGTGTTAGATTGTGCTCAAATTCCTGTTCGATTTGGTCAATTACGTAATTTTCGTAATCGTGTTTATTCTGAGAAATAGGAGAAAGTCTAATTAGCAATTTTGTCAAGTTAATACGTTCTAAAAACAAAGTCATACGCTCGTATGCCTGTAAACGCACAGGAAGAGATTCTTTATGTGCTTGTTTGTTTAATAAAAAAGCACGCTTTCTGTCATTGTTTTTAATGTGTAATTCAAAGAAACGATACGCTACGACTCCTGTAACTAAGGCTGGTAAAGTATAACTCGCAAGTTCTATAATTTTGTTGAAATCCATTGGAATAATTTTTAAGCAAAAATATACTTTTTGATCAAAAATCAACTTTAAATTTATAGTAATAAACAAAAAGGAAGACGTACTTTTGCAACTTGTTTTTTACTGAGACCGAAATATCTTTTTAATGGATTCATACATAATACTTTTTCTTTGTTTGGCGGCTTTTGCCGCTGGTTTTATTGATGCAATTGTTGGCGGAGGTGGATTAATACAAACACCTATGGGGTTAATTTTACTGCCAAATCTTCCAGTTTCGACTGTAATCGGGACTTTAAAAATTCCAGCTTTTAGTGGAACTGCATTTGCCGCTTTTCAATATTTGAAAAAAGTTGTTATTCAATGGAAATTGTTAATTATAATGATGTGTCTGGCCGTTCCTTCTGCATTTTTAGGTTCTACGATTTTGACCTTAGTAAGCAATGATTTTATGAAGCCGCTTTTATTGGTGGTTTTGTCTCTGCTGTTTGTATATACGTATGCAAAGAAAAATTTCGGACAACATGTTGCAAAAGATCATTCAGAAACGACTCAAATATTTTATGCAGTAGTGATCAGTATGATTGTTGGATTTTATGACGGATTTATTGGTCCAGGAACAGGAAGTTTCTTTGTTGTCGCTTTTATTGCACTTCTAGGTTTCGATTTTCTTCACGCTTCCGCGAATGCTAAAATGGTAAATCTGGCAACCAATTTCGGTTCGATTTGTTTGTTTATGATAAAAGGAAAAATCATTTGGGCAATCGCTATTCCAATGGCAATTAGCAACGGACTTGGTGGTTGGCTTGGAGCAAAATTAGCGATAAATAAAGGCAACGGATTTATTAGAATTTTCTTTTTGATTGTGGTTGTCGGAACATTAATTCGATTTGCTTACGATGTGTTTTTTAAGTAAGATTCTGAGTTGCTAAGGTTCTAAGTTTTCTCTCTTTTGTCTGATGAAGAACTTACTATTTCACAACCTTAAGTAGCTTAACATCTCAAAAAAACTGTTTGTTTTCTAGCCCCGATTGAGGCGGTATCCTCGCAGCGGAGCGGAGAGATATAGCCGAAAGCGGGAACCTATGTTTAATAAAATGCCTATTGTTTGGCTTCAAAAAAACAAAAAACTTAGCATCTTAGAACCTCAGTATCTTAGTAGCTATTTAAAGTATTAATTCTTATTTTTGCCTAAAAGGAGAAAATTACATGCAGAAATATATTGACCAGCTCAACGAAGCGCAGAGAGCGCCTGTTCTAAAAAAAGACGGGCCAATGATTATTATTGCTGGTGCAGGTTCGGGAAAAACCCGTGTTTTAACAATTAGAATTGCTTATTTGATGCATCAGGGAATTGATGCATTTAATATTCTGTCGCTTACTTTTACCAACAAAGCGGCAAGAGAAATGAAGCATAGAATTGCAGATATTGTGGGAGCATCTGAGGCTAAAAATCTTTGGATGGGAACGTTTCACTCTATATTTGCGCGCATTCTTCGTGCAGAATCAGAACTTTTGGGATATCCTTCCAATTTTACCATTTACGATTCTCAGGATTCGGCGCGATTGATTTCTTCGATTATCAAAGAAATGCAGCTGGATCGTGATATTTATAAACCAAAACAAGTTTTAGGACGTATATCAAGTTACAAAAACAGCCTGATTACAGTAAAAGCGTATTTCAATAATCCTGAATTGCAGGAAGCAGATGCGATGTCTAAAAAGCCTAGATTGGGAGAAATTTATCAGCAGTATGTGGAGCGCTGTTTCAAAGCCGGTGCAATGGATTTTGATGATTTGTTATTGAAAACCAACGAATTATTGACCCGTTTTCCAGAGGTTTTAGCAAAATATCAAAATCGTTTCCGTTATATTCTGGTTGATGAGTACCAAGATACAAATCACTCTCAGTATTTGATTGTTAGAGCTTTGTCTGATAAGTTTCAGAATATTTGTGTGGTTGGAGATGATGCACAGAGTATTTATGCTTTCCGTGGTGCGAATATCAATAACATTCTAAACTTCCAGAAAGATTACGAAGGTGTAGTGATGTTTCGTCTGGAGCAAAATTACCGTTCTACAAGAAATATTGTGGAAGCCGCCAATACGGTTATGGATCACAACAAAACGAAACTGGATAAAGTGGTTTGGACAGCAAACGAATTTGGACCAAAAATTAAGGTTCATAGGAGCTTGACCGACGCAGAAGAAGGTCGTTTTGTAGCCAGCACTATTTTTGAACAGAAAATGCAGCATCAATTGCATAATGGTTCATTCGCGATTTTGTATCGTACCAATGCGCAATCGCGTGCCATGGAGGATGCGTTGAGAAAGCGCGACATTCCGTATAGAATTTATGGAGGATTATCATTCTACCAGCGCAAGGAAATTAAAGACGTTTTATGCTATTTGCGTTTGGTTCTAAATCCGAAAGACGAAGAGGCTTTGATTCGTGTTATCAATTATCCTGCTCGCGGAATTGGAGATACTACTATTGAAAAATTGACTATTGCTGCCAATCATTACAAACGTTCGATTTGGGAAGTGATGGTGAATATTGATAAAATCGATTTGAAACTGAATGCTGGTACAAAGAATAAACTGAAAGATTTTGTAACGATGATTCAGAGTTTTCAGGTTATCGATCAGAATCAGGATGCTTTTTATTTGACAGATCACGTCGCTAAAAAGACAGGATTAGTTCAGGAATTGAAGAAAGACGCTACTCCTGAAGGAATGTCAAAAATTCAGAATATCGAAGAGCTATTAAACGGTATTAAAGATTTTACTGAGGGACAAAGAGAAATTGATGGGGCAAGAGGCGCACTTTCTGAATTTATGGAAGATGTGGCTCTGGCAACAGATTTGGATAAAGATACAAATGACGAGGATCGTGTAGCTTTAATGACTATTCACTTGGCAAAAGGATTAGAGTTTCCTCACGTTTTTGTGGTGGGAATGGAAGAAGATTTGTTTCCAAGTGCTATGAGTATGAGCACTAGAAGTGAACTAGAAGAAGAGCGTCGATTGTTTTATGTGGCCTTAACTCGTGCAGAACATCAGGCTTATTTAACCTATGCGCAATCTCGTTACCGTTGGGGAAAACTGACAGACAGTGAACCATCTCGTTTTATTGAAGAAATTGATGGGCAATATTTAGAGTATTTGACACCTGCCGAAACAAGTTACCGTTATAAATCGCCAATTGATGGTGATATCTTTGGAGACGTCGATAAATCAAAACTAAGACTAAGCAAACCGGTTGGAGGAACTCCTCCTGCTCATATTACTAAAAATGAGCCTAAACCAGATTTGAATATTCGTAAATTAAAACCTGTTTCTGGAAATGCACCAAGTAATGGCAATTCGAATTTATTTGATAGTAAGCTTACCGTTGGAAATATTGTAATGCACGAACGTTTTGGAAAAGGTGAAGTAATTAATCTTGAAGGAGCAGGTGCAGACAGAAAAGCAGAAATTAAATTTGAAGTAGGCGGAATTAAGAAATTGTTGTTAAGATTTGCTAAATTAGATGTCGTAGGATAAAAATATTGTTTCAAGTTTCGAAAACATTTGTCACTCTGAGCGGAGTCAAAGAGCTTTTCAACTAGAGGACTTCGACTCCGCTCAGTCTGACAAACTTGAAACATGAAACAAACAAAAACTTGAAACAAAAAGATATGGCAGAATTTATAAAAATATACCCAGACAAACCTAGTGAAGCCGCAATTGCCAAAGTGGTAAAAGTGCTTCACAATGGAGGTTTGGTAATTTATCCAACAGATACAGTTTATGGTTTAGGTTGTGATATTACCAATTCACGAGCATTGGAGAAAATTGCTAAAATAAAGGGAGTAAAATTAGAGAAAGCCAATTTTTCTTTTATTTGCCATGATTTGAGCAATTTATCAGATTATGTTCGTCAGATTAATACATCAACTTTTAAAATCTTGAAAAGAGCATTGCCGGGGCCATATACTTTTATTCTGCCTGGTAATAATAATCTACCAAAAGAATTTAAAAAGAAAACTACGGTAGGTATTCGTGTTCCAGATAACAATATCATATTAGAAATTGTTCGCCAGTTAGGAAATCCTGTGGTTTCAACTTCTATTCGCGATGAAGATGATGTAATAGAATATACCACAGATCCAGAGTTAATTTTTGAAAAGTGGCAACATCTTGTAGATATGGTGATAGATGGTGGCTACGGAGATAATGTGGGATCAACAATTATTGATCTTTCTGAACATGAACCAGTTATAGTAAGAGAAGGTAAGGGTGATATTGATATTTTGTAAAAAAATACACTAAAAGTATAAAAGTACAAAAAATAATGAGTAACTTTATTATGTTAAAATTTAGTTAGTTACTTAAAGATAATGTTATTCTTGATTTTGCGTTTAATTGATTAATTAAAATAAGAATTAAGAATACATAAAAGCAGGTCAATTGACCTGCTTTTTCTGTTTTATAGTATGTAAAACCAAGGTTTATTTTGCTTGTTTTTTCATTTCTTTTTCAATCATATCATAGAATTGATCGATTTTTGGCATAACTACGATACGAGTTCTTCTGTTACGAGCTCTATCTTCAGCGGTATCATTAGAAACTAATGGAACGTAAGAGCTTCTACCAGCGGCAATTAATTTAGCTGGGTTAACACCAAGATCGTTTGTTAATACACGTACGATAGAAGTAGAACGTTTAACGCTCAGATCCCAGTTGTCTAAGATAATACCGTTGCTTTTGTATGGTACGTTATCAGTGTGGCCTTCAACCATACATTCGAAATCAGGTTTATCGTTAACCACTTTAGCAACTTTTCCTAAAACTGTTTTCGCTTTGTCGCTTACTTCATAGCTACCGCTTTTGAATAATAATTTATCAGCGATAGAAATAAATACAACTCCTTTTTCAACATTGATTTCGATGTCTGGGTCGTTGATTCCAACTGCTCCTTTTAAGCTTGTAACCAATGCTAAAGTAACGCTGTCTTTTTTAGTTAAGGCGTCTTGAAGTCTAGCGATTTTTAAATCTTTTTCTTTTAAACTTTCAAGAGATTTTTCAAGGTTTTCAGCACCTTTAGTAGTTAAGATAGTTAAATCTTTAGAACTATTGATTAGATCTTGATTATGTTGTTTGTAGCTTTCAGCTGTAGCAGCTAATCCAGCTTTTTCTTCTAAGCACGTATTTAATTTTACAGTACATGAGTTTAACAAATCTTGAGTCTCTTTGTTTTTAGCTTCCAACTCAGCATATTTCTTTTTAGAAACACATGATGTTAGGGCCATTAATACTGATAGTGCGATAACTATTTTTCTCATAAATTTAATTTTAATTAGACTTGAATTACAAATTTAGTTTTTAATATTTTGAATACTGTTAAAGATTTCTTTAAATAAGGTCAATTTTCTTATATAGTAAAGGAAAACGATGCTTTTTACCATATAGTATTGCTGTATTTGAAAATCTTTTCTTTTTCCGAGATATTTTAAAGATAAGCAATAAAATGAAAAATGTGCCTTTAAAATGGCAAAAGTATGCCCAAACTTGCCTTGTGTAAGAAAACGTATACCGGCAACTCCATCCAAAATCATGCGGAAGAAAATCACCCAGAATAATCCTCTTTTTGGCAGATTTTTGACCATCATTAACAATGAATTTCTAAAATTCAAATAGGTTTTCTTCGGATTTCCTTGCTGTAATGTTGCGCCGCCAACGTGGTAAACAACAGTTTGCGAATTGTATTTTATAATATGTCCTTCATTTGCAGCTCTCCAGCATAAATCTATTTCTTCCTGATGCGCAAAGAAGCTTTCGTCAAATCCACCTAACTCGTGGTAAACATTTTTTCTGATAAAGAAACAAGCGCCTGAAGCCCAGAATAGTTCGATGTTGTCGTTATATTGTCCGTTATCTTTTTCGACTGTGTCAAATATTCTCCCTCTACAGAAAGGAAAGCCGTATTTATCAATAAAACCACCAGCGGCTCCTGCATATTCAAAATATTCCTTGTTTTTAAAATCAAGAATTTTAGGCTGAATAATGGCAGTTTGTTTTTCTTTTTCGAAAGTATCAAGTATTGGTTTCAGCCAGTTTTCGGTAACTTCGATATCTGAATTTACCAATGCGTATATTTCTGCATCAATATGTTTTAAGGCATCATTATAGCCTTTTGCAAAACCATGATTGCCTGAGTTCTTTACAATTTTTACGGTAGGGAAATTCTCTGTAACAAATGCAACAGAATTATCCGTAGAATCATTGTCGGCAACATAAATTGTTGAGCCTTCTGAAAACTGAATAACAGAAGGTAAAAATTGCTCAAGCAATTTTACTCCGTTCCAATTTAAAATGACAACTGCTATCTTATCCAAAAGTATTCTAATTATTTATTCTTTATAAATGGTTTTCTTTATAGTCGGGCAGACTTCTTAAAAACTCATATCGTTCGTTTTCAAAATCCATCTGACAGTAAAAATGACTTAGTCCGTTTGTGACTTTCAAAAACCGTGCCTGCATTGTCATATTGTAACGCGCAATTTGATCAAAAGTTGCTTGAGAGATTTTGACTTCAGGTGCTTTACATTCTACCAATATATGTATAGAACCATCTGAGTTAAACACAACAACATCATATCGTTTTCGTAATCCATTGACCGTTAAAACTTTCTCTACATTAATGAGTGATTTTGGATATTTTTTTTCATGCATCAGATAATGAACAACGTGCTGACGAACCCATTCTTCTGGAGTAAGAATTATAAATTTTTTCCTGATTTCATCAAAAATAGACACTTTATTTTCGCTATTTTTGAATCGGAAAGTGTAAGTTGGGAAATTTAGTTTAAGCATAAAGCAAAAATAAAAAATAGTTTGAGGTTTCGTATCAACTTGAAACTTTAAACTTGAAACAAATTTTAAATGGACGAAGTAGTAAAAATTGTTAATGATATAAAAGCCGGAGATATTAAACCGATTTATTTTTTAATGGGTGAAGAACCTTATTATATAGATAAGCTTTCGGAGTATATTGAAGAGAATGTTTTGGCTGAAGAAGAGAGAGGCTTTAATCAGACAGTTTTGTATGGAAGAGATGTGTCTGTTGATGATATAATTTCAACGGCCAAGCGCTATCCTATGATGGCTGAACGTCAAGTTGTTATAGTAAAAGAGGCGCAGGATTTATCTAGAACAATTGATAAAATCGAATCTTATGTCGAAAACCCGATGCAGACTACTGTTTTGGTCTTTTGCTATAAATATAAAACGCTGGACAAGCGTAAAAAAGTTACTAAACTTTTAGGTCAGAAAGGCGTTGTTTATGAAAGCAAAAAATTATACGAAAATCAGGTTGGAGACTGGATTAAACGTGTTTTAGCTGGAAAAAAATATACGATTGATCCCAAAGCAAATGCTATGCTTGTAGAATTTTTAGGGACCGATTTGAGTAAAATCAATAATGAGCTGGAGAAACTGCAGATTATTTTACCACAGGGAACAATGATTACAGCCGAGCACATTGAAGAAAATATAGGTTTCAGTAAAGATTACAATGTATTCGAACTTAGAAAAGCTATTGGAGAACGCAATCAATTGAAAGCTTATAAGATAGCGGAAAATTTTGCCCATAATCCGAAAGAATATCCTCTTGTTATGACTACAGGATTGGTATTCGGTTTTTTTGTTCAGCTTCTAAAATACCATGGATTAAAAGATAAGAGTCCTAAAAATGTGGCATCAGCACTTGGAGTGAATCCGTATTTCTTAAAAGAATATGATTTGGCAGTAAAAAATTATCCAATGCGAAAAGTAAGTCAGATTGTTGGTGCTTTACGAGATATTGATGTTAAGAGTAAAGGTGTGGGAGCTAATGCTTTACCTCAATCTGATTTGTTAAAAGAAATGCTTTATAAAATTTTTAATTAAGCCGTTAAAATTCACGATATTTGCCTTTCTAAAAAAATTGCATTAAAATATTTATAAACTATGGGAATGAATAAAAATACCATTTTAGGATGGGCTACTTTAATAATGGTCCTTATGGGATTGTTGCTTATAGGTCTTGGAATCTTTAGGTACAGTGATGTTTCAGGCTGGGGATTTGGTGCTGTTGGAGTTGGTTTTTTTGCAAATGCCTGGGTATTCAATGCTTTAAAAGGCAGGGTTTAATTTAAATAGCGGCAATATTAATCTCAAATCTAATTAAATAATTAAAATAAAATATAAAAAATGTCAGACGATAAGAAAGTAATTTTCTCAATGCAGAAATTGAGTAAAACCTATCAAGGAGCAGACAAACCGATTCTTAAGAATATTTATTTGAGTTTCTTTTACGGAGCGAAAATTGGTATTTTAGGTTTAAATGGTTCTGGGAAATCTTCACTTTTGAAAATCATTGCTGGAGTTGATAAGAACTATCAAGGAGACGTAGTTTTTCAACCTGGTTATACAGTTGGATACTTGGAGCAAGAACCAATTCTTGATGATTCTAAGACAGTTATCGAAATTGTTCGTGAAGGAGCTGCTGAAACTATGGCGGTTTTAGAAGAATACAATCAAATTAATGACTTATTTGGTCTTCCAGAGTATTACGAAGATCAAGATAAAATGGATAAATTGATGGACCGTCAAGCAGCATTACAAGACAAAATTGATGCGCTTGGTGCTTGGGAAATCGATACAAAATTAGAAATCGCAATGGATGCGTTGCGTACTCCAGAAGGTGATACGCCAATTAAAAATCTTTCAGGAGGAGAGCGTCGTCGTGTAGCTTTATGTCGTTTGTTATTACAGCAACCAGATGTATTGTTATTAGATGAGCCTACCAACCACCTTGACGCTGAGTCAGTTCTTTGGTTAGAGCAACACTTAGCACAATATTCTGGAACTGTAATTGCTGTAACGCACGACCGTTATTTCCTTGATAATGTGGCAGGTTGGATTCTTGAGTTAGATAGAGGAGAAGGTATTCCATGGAAAGGAAACTATTCTTCTTGGTTGGATCAAAAATCAAACCGTTTGGCTCAAGAAGAAAAAGTGGCTTCTAAACGTAGAAAAACTTTAGAGCGTGAGCTGGAGTGGGTTCGTCAAGGTGCTAAAGGTCGTCAGACAAAACAAAAAGCGCGTTTGCAGAACTACGACAAATTATTGAATGAAGATCAAAAACAATTGGATGAGAAATTAGAGATCTACATCCCGAATGGTCCTCGTTTAGGAACAAATGTTATTGAAGCTAAAAATGTTGCTAAAGCTTTTGGCGATAAATTATTATATGATAATCTGAATTTTACTTTGCCACAAGCAGGTATTGTTGGAATTATTGGACCAAATGGTGCTGGTAAATCTACCATTTTTAAAATGATTATGGGAGAAGAACAAACTGACAGCGGAGAATTTACGGTTGGTGAAACTGTAAAAATCGCTTACGTCGATCAGTCTCACGCCAATATTGATCCGAATAAATCTATTTGGGAAAACTTTGCAGATGGTCAAGAATTAATTATGATGGGAGGAAAGCAAGTAAATTCTAGAGCTTACTTATCTCGTTTCAACTTTGGTGGCGGAGAGCAAAACAAAAAAGTGTCAATGCTATCTGGTGGAGAACGTAACCGTTTACACTTAGCTATGACTTTGAAAGAAGAAGGAAACGTCCTTTTACTGGATGAGCCTACGAACGACCTTGACGTAAATACACTTCGTGCACTTGAAGAAGGTTTGGAGAATTTTGCAGGTTGTGCCGTAATTATTTCTCACGATAGATGGTTCTTGGATAGAATTTGTACACATATTCTAGCTTTTGAAGGAAATTCTGAAGTTTATTTCTTTGAAGGAAGTTTCTCTGATTACGAAGAAAACAAAAAGAAACGTCTAGGTGGTGACTTAACTCCAAAACGTTTGAAATACAGAAAATTGATTAGATAACTTTAATTAATTTCCAATTTTTAAAAATCCCAAATTCCAATTATTGTGAATTTGGGATTTTTGTTAATACATAGTATGTCTTTTCTACGAAGGAGAAATCTCCAAGAGAAGCTCGAAGATTGGGTTTTCGTTACGGAGTTACTTGCGAAGATTTCTACTTCGTCGAAATGATAATATTGTGGAAAATTGGAATTTCAGAATTTGAAATTTTTCTTAAAGAAACTTCTCTTTCAGCTCCGGAGTTGGAATCATGCAGCTTTCTTTTTTGCCATACCAATTGTATCGATTCTTCGCAACATAATCGTAAATTTTGTCACTTATAAAAATGGGCACGATTCTAAAAATTGGAGTGAGTTTCCAAAAGCCTCCGAAATTTTTAGCAATTTCAATAATTGCAGAAGATTTATAAAAATAAGCTGTTCCAGGATCATATAAAATAATACTGTCCATTTTTGAAAAACTGATCCCTAAATGTTTGCAAATCGAAATTCCTAAGTCTGATTGTAATGCGACAAATCTAAAAATGTCTTTTCGGTCATGTTTTATAATAAATTGTACAGCGGAACTGCAGAGATTACAAACTCCGTCAAAAAGAACAATTTTTTTATTTATGGGAAGGCTTTCCATTATATGGCTTTAAAATTAAAACTTTATAAAAGTTATATATAATATCAATAAATTAATTTTATCTATCGAATTTTATTTTTGTATAAATTTAGTAAATCGAAAACAGCTTTCATAAATTACTCTAAATCGATTTAAAAATAATGCTGACCTTCTTTTGTGTAATTTTTAAAACAATCGCTTAAATCGCTTTATTTTAATTTTGGCGTTTTTTGATCAATTTTTTATAGTGAAAACTGTCACTGCGACTTAAAACTTTATTTCTTAATAGCTTCTACCAATTCCAATTCGTCCAAACTTACTTTCGAAGTAAAAATGCCATAATTTACAGTTGCTTTATTTTTTTCGATTAAGTCTATGCTTCCAACCGATCTACCATCGAGCATTCTTACTCGGTCACCAACTTTTAAAATTGGTTTAGGTTTTTCTACGACAGGTTTAAGTTTTTTCTCTTTTTTCTCTTTTCGAATTTCTTCAACTTTTACCTGAACTTCGGCAATAATTTCTTTTTGCTTTTCAACTTTTGCTTTGACTTCTTTCGGAGTAGCTTTTTTACGTTTTGAATTTTCTATCTCAACAATTTTCAAAAATTCGCCGATAAGTTCTTTTTTGTTTTTGTTGTTGAAATACTTCTCAGCAATATCATCAATTTTTTGTCCTATATATATAATCTTCTGATTGCTATCGTATAGTTCCTGATAGCTTTCCAGTTTTTGCTGAATCTTGGTATTGATGGTTTCCATCTTTTTGCTTTCCTCACGTGCACGAGTTTCTTCTTCTTTTAAATTGAGAGAAGTTTTTTCAAGCTTCGATCTCTCTTTTTGAAGATTGGCAATAGTTTTATCAAAACGGACTTTTCCAACTTCGATTTTCTTTTTTGCGCGATTAATCAATCCAAATGGAATTCCATTTTTTTGCGCCACTTCAAAAGTGAAAGAACTTCCTGCCTGGCCAAGAGCCAGTTTGTACATTGGTTCAAGAGTTTTTTCATCAAACATCATGTTGGCATTTGTTGCATAAGGCAACTCGTTTGCCAAAATTTTTAAATTCGCATAATGCGTTGTGATAATTCCGAAAGCTTCACGATGATAAAATTCTTCAAGGAAAATTTCAGCCAAAGCACCACCCAGTTCAGGATCAGAACCTGTACCAAATTCATCAATCAAAAACATGGTTTTTCGATTACATTTCTTTAAAAAGTAATTCATGTTTTTTAAACGATAGGAATAAGTACTTAAATGATTTTCAATAGATTGGTTGTCTCCAATATCGGTTAAGATTCTGTCGAACAAGAAAGTTTCGCTTCTTTCATGAACCGGAATTAATATTCCTGATTGCAGCATTAATTGCAATAATCCAACTGTTTTTAAAGAAATAGTTTTTCCTCCAGCATTTGGGCCAGAGATTACAATAATTCTGTTTTCTTGTTTCAGTTCAATCGTCTGCGGATGCGTAACTTCTTGTTTTTGTTTGTTAGTCAAATACAAAATCGGATGATAGGCTTCTCTAAAAAACAATCTTCTTTCTTCTGTAATTGCTGGTAAGATTCCGTTAATGCGATTTGCATACTTTGCTTTTCCAGCAACAACATCAATATCACTTAAAAAGTCTTGATATTCAATTAATAAAGGAAGATAAGGACGAATTACGTTTGATAAATTCTTCAAAATTCTCGTAATTTCTTCTTTCTCTTCATATTCTAAATTCGCTAATTCACGAGAATATTTTAGAGTCGCTTCAGGTTCAATGTAAGCAATGCTTCCAGTTTTAGAACTTCCTAAAATTGAGCCTTTCACTTTACGGCGATACATAGCTAATACCGCTAAAACTCTACGGTTTTGTACAAAACTCTCTTTAATGTCGTCCAAATAACCCAAGCTATTGTATTGAGTTAAAGCCACGCCAAAACTTTGGTTTACTTTTCCGCGAACCAAATTCATATTCTGACGAATTCCAGACAGAGTAGGAGAAGCATTGTCTTTTATTTCTCCGTACTTATCTACAATCGCATCAATTGCTGTTATAATATCTTTGGTTAATTCTACTCGAGAAGCTCTTGCGTTTAAGTTTGGATAATAATCATCAAACTTTTTTAAGAAATTCAACAAGACATTTGTAGTCGCAGAAAGATTGGCGATTTTTCTAAAACTCCCTACTTCCAGAAAACTGTCTTCTATGGCAAGAAACTTAATTTCATGCGTTATGGCATCAAATCCGTGATTCGGAATGGCGTTATTATTTTGAAAAGAAGACACGTACTCTGACGTCTGCATCAAAGCTTGCATTAATTCTTCCTTATCTCTAAATGGTTTTATTTGTAAAGCCTTTTCTTTTCCAATGTCGGTGTTGCAACCATCAGAAATGGTTTCGAGAACGGTTGGAAATTGTAAGTCTTGTAACGTTTTTTCGGTAATACTGATCATTTAATTTCTTTATGAAAGCAAAGACAAAAGTACGAAAACAATAATGAATTATGAGTTATGAATTGTGAATTATGAATTATAGTTTTTAGTTTACTTAGCTTTAGACTTTGGACTTTTTTGATTTTAAGTATTTATTTCTGAAATTCGCATAAAAAAAAATTATGGACGTAAAAATGCATTCTTCTTGGAAGCCTGTTTTGAATGAAGAATTCGAAAAACCATATTTCAAAGATTTAATTGAATTTGTGAAATCGGAATATGCGACAAAAGTTTGCTACCCAAAAGGGAGCCAGATTTTTTCTGCTTTTGATCATTGCCATTTTGATGAAGTAAAAGTGGTTATTATTGGGCAAGATCCTTATCACGGACCAAATCAAGCAAATGGTTTGTGTTTTTCTGTGAATGACGGAATTCCTTTTCCACCTTCGTTATATAATATCTTTAGAGAAATCGAAACGGATTTGGGTAAACCGCTGCCAAAAACTGGAAACTTGGAGCGTTGGGCAGACCAAGGTGTTTTTCTTCTAAATGCAACTTTAACAGTAAGACAATCTGAGGCAGGAAGTCATCAGGGAAAAGGCTGGGAAAAATTTACTGATGCCGTGATTAAACAAATTTCTGCTGAAAAAGAAAATGTTGTTTTCTTGCTTTGGGGCGGTTTTGCTCAAAAGAAAGCTTCTTTGATTGATGCTTCAAAACATCATATTTTAAAATCGGGACATCCTTCGCCTTTGAGCGCCAATAGAGGTTTTTGGTTTGGAAATAAACATTTCAGTCAGACCAATGATTTCTTGAAATCAAAAGGATTGAAAGAAATTGAATGGTAATTTTTTAGAGTTACAAAGGTTCAGAATTGCAAAGTGACAAAGAGAAAAAACTTTTTGGCTTTGTGATTTTTGAGAAATATATTTATAAAAGAAAACCCAATAACTGTTTTGTTATTGGGTTTCTTTTTACTTTTTTACGATTTCTTCTAAAACGGCTTTGTTTTCATAATTAACCACTTTCAGAATAATTTCTTGATTTTTTACTGTTTTTCCTTCAATGATATAAAGTTTTCCTTTTTTGAACGGAATGTTACTTTGGTCAAAATCCACATCTCCGTAAGTTAAGGTGTTTTTGATATCTGCTGTGTCAACCCATTTTTCGTTTAAAGTCTGAACAGCTTTTGGAGAATATTGAAATGGTTTTGTTCTAAGATTGTTTAAAACTCTGGCATTTGGAAAATAATTGCATCGGGTGTCTTTTCCGATAAAAAATCCTGATACAATAAAACATCCCATAACGAGACCAATCAGGTAATATGCAAAACGATGTACGAACTTCATGAAATAAATTTTTTGCAAAGGTACACTAAAGTTCCCTTAAAATACAAGTAAATTAATATCGTTATCCGGAAGATCGAACCAGTCACCAATAGCTTTATTTGTTAGGATTCCGTGATAAAGATAAATTCCGTTTTTAAGGCCTTTGTTACATCGAATGGCACTTTCAATACCACCATCTTCGGCTATCTGATGTAAATAAGGTGTTAAAATGTTACTGATTGATAATGAAGCAGTTTTAGAATATCTTGAAGGGATATTTGGCACACAATAGTGTAAAACATTGTTTTTTATGAATGTTGGTTTTTCATGAGTCGTAACTTCAGATGTTTCAAAACAACCGCCAGTATCAATGCTGACGTCAACAATTACAGCACCTTTTTTCATGTGTTCAACCATTGTTTCATTAACCACAATCGGACAGCGTTCTTTACCACGCATGGCGCCAATTGCGACATCACAGCGTCTTAAAGCTTTTAATAAACCTTTTTGCTGTATGGTTGAAGTAAAAATTCTTTGATTTAAATTGTTCTGCAGACGACGTAATTTAGTGATCGAATTATCGAAAACTTTTACATTGGCTCCTAATCCAATTGCTGTTTTAGCGGCAAATTCACCAACAGTTCCAGCACCAAGTATTACAACTTCGGTAGGAGGAACGCCAGTTATGTTTCCGAATAAAAGTCCTTTCCCGAATTCGTTTGTAATCATTAATTCGGCTGCAATTAAGATTGAAGCTGTTCCAGCAATTTCGCTTAGGGATTTTACGGCAGGATAAGATCCGTCTTCATCTTTTATATATTCAAAAGCTAAGGCAGTGATTTTCTTTTTTGCTAAAGCTTCGAAATATTCTTTCTTTTTGGTTTTTAGCTGAATAGCAGAAATAATAACTGTTTCAGGATTTATCATTTCTATTTCAGTTAAAGTTGGCGGTTCTACTTTTAATAGAAACGGACAGCCAAAAACTCTTTTAGTATCTTTTGTAATTTCTGCGCCTGCATCGGCGTATTCTTTATCAGTATAACTCGAACTTTCTCCAGCGCCAGATTCTATCATAACGCGATGTCCTTCATAAGTTAAGGAAGCGACTGCATCGGGCGTAAGACAGATACGACGTTCCTGATAACTTGTTTCTTTAGGGATTCCTATAAAAAGTTCTCTTTTAAAACGACCAACCTCAAGTTTTTCTTCCTGTGGTATTAATTGTTGTTTTGTAAATGGAGTTAACGTGATTGACATGGATTGTGCAAAAAATTAAGAGTACAAATTACGTAAAAAGTTTTAAAATTAGTGTAAAAATTCTGCTAATACTCAAAGCGAAAAGTTAAGAAATATAATATCCCTCAATTAAAAGTACTGATTGAATATTTTTAGACCAATTCTAACTCTCTTTTACCGTCAGAAAGTAATTTGATGTTTATTGTAGAATGTTCTTCTGGAATTAAACTTTCGATTTTTTCAGACCATTCAATAAAACACCAATTTCCAGAATATAGGTAATCATCAACTCCCATATCTAGCGCTTCTGTTTCTTGTTTTATTCTGTAAAAGTCAAAATGATAGACTTTTTTTCCGCTTGGAATTTGATATTCGTTTACTAAAGAAAAAGTTGGGCTACTAGTTGCGTCAGTAATTCCAAGACTTTTGCAAAGCTGTTTGATCAAAGTAGTTTTTCCAACTCCCATTTCTCCATTAAAAAGGATAATTTTATTAGGATTTGAAGCTATAATCTGCTCTGCAACTTCTTGAATTTGATCTAATGAAAAAACGATATTCATTTTTAATTACTTATTTAATTTAGTCTCAGTCGCAGCTTTCAGTATTACTGTGACTGACAACCGCGACTGAAAACTTTTTATTTCGGATTAAATACCAAGAACGGAATAATCATTTCTTCTAACGAAATTCCGCCGTGCTGGTAGGTGTTTTTGTAATAACTCACATAATGATTGTAGTTGTTTACGTAAGCCAAAAAGAAATCATTTTTGGCAAAAATAAACGAACTGCTCATGTTTATAGCCGGCAAACCAATAGTTTTAGGTTCTTTTACTACATAAACGTCTTTTTGCTCATATGTTAAGCTGCGTCCAGTTTTGTAACGCAAATTTAGACTTGTATTTTTATCTCCCACAACTTTCGACGGATTTTTTACATTTATTGTTCCGTGGTCAGTTGTTAGAATCAGCTTGAAGCCTAAAAGTTGCGCTTGTTGAATGATTTCTAACAAAGGTGAATTTTTAAACCAGCTTAAAGTCAAAGAACGATATGCTTTGTCATCTGAAGCCAATTCTTTTACCACTTCCATTTCGGTTTTAGCGTGCGAAAGCATATCAACAAAGTTGTAAACTACCGTTACTAAGTCGTTTCCTTTTAAAGCCTTAAAGTTTTCTGCCAGTTTTTTTCCTCCAGCATAATTCGTGATTTTAAAATAATCTTCCTTAATGTTTAAGCCTAAACGTTTCAATTGAGCTGATAAAAATTCTGCTTCGTAAAGGTTTTTACCGCCATCTTCCACATCATTTTTCCAATATTCAGGAAACTGTTTTTCCATTTCTAAAGGCATTAATCCAGAAAAAATTGCGTTTCGTGCATATTGAGTAGCAGTAGGAAGAATAGAGTAGTACGGAACTTCTTTTTCGAGTTTGTAATAGTTTGAAATAACGCCTTCAAAAGCTTTCCATTGGTCGTAACGTAGATTATCAATTACTACAAAAAGAATGGGTTTGTCTTTCTTTTTTATTTCCGGAACCACTAATTCTTTAAATAAAGTATTGGATTGAATTGGTTTATCTGCTTTTGGAGCGAACCAGTCTTCGTAATTTCTCTCGATATATTTTCCGAATTGAGAATTCGCTTCGACTTTTTGAGATTCTAGAATTTCAATCATCGCTGTATCGTTGATGTCTTCTAGTTTTAGTTCCCAAAAAAGCAATTTTTTATACAGTTCAATCCAGTCTTCATATGAATTAACCATTGCCAATTCCATCGAAATTTTTCTGAATTCTTTCTGGTAATCTAAGGTTGTTTTTTCTGTAATTAATCTCGAATCATCCAGATTTTTCTTCAAACTCAATAAAATCTGATTCGGATTTACTGGTTTAATCAGATAATCAGCGATTTTAGAACCAATGGCTTCTTCCATAATGTATTCTTCCTCGCTTTTGGTAATCATAATCATAGGGATGGCCGATTTTTTCTCTTTCATTTCAGAAAGTGTTTCCAATCCGCTCATTCCAGGCATGTTTTCATCTAGAAAAACAATATCAAAATTATCTTCTTCAAATAGCGCAATCGCATCGAGTCCGTTATTACAAGTCGTAACTTCGTAATTCTTTTTTTCTAAAAATAATATGTGAGGCTTTAAAAGATCGATTTCATCGTCGACCCAAAGTATTTTTATCTTATCCATAAATCAATTTAATTTTACTGCAATTTAAAGTTATAGAACTTAAAAAGTATTAAAAATAGTATAAAATTACCAAAGATGAAGCATGATTTTATTTTGAAATTTAACATTTTTAAATGTATTTTATTGATAATCATTACAATTTCGATTGTGATTTTTAAATAAAAAACACCAAGCTCTTTATACTTATTTACTTATATTTGTTGACCTAAAAAATGACCACACTGTGACTCAGATCAATAAATTAAAAATATTCAACGATCCTATATATGGCTTCATTACGATTCCGAATGAGCTGGTTTACGACTTAATTCAGCATCCTTATTTTCAACGTTTGCGCCGTATTTCACAGATGGGATTATCATATTTGGTGTATCCAGGAGCCAATCATACCCGTTTTCATCATGCCTTAGGATGTATGCATTTAATGAAGAAGGCCATTGATACGCTTCGTTTTAAAGATGTAGTTATTTCTGAAGAAGAAGAAAATGCGCTTTTAATAGCAATTTTGCTTCATGATATAGGACATGGGCCATTTTCGCATGCAATGGAAAAAAGCATTGTTGAAGATGTGCATCATGAAGCCATTTCGCAATTGTTTATGAATCAGCTTAACGAAGAATTTGGCGGAAGATTAAGTTTGGCGATTCAGGTATTTAAAGGAGAATATCACAGAAAATTCATGTTGCAATTGATTTCGAGTCAATTGGATATGGATCGAATGGATTATTTAAAACGAGATAGTTTTTATACAGGTGTTGCAGAAGGAAATGTAAATTCTGAACGATTGATTCAGATGATGAACGTAGAAAACGATGTTTTGGTCATTGAAGAAAAAGGAATTTATTCTGTCGAGAAATTTCTGCTTTCCAGAAGATTAATGTACTGGCAGGCTTACTTGCACAAAACAAGCTTGGTGGCAGAATTAATTTTAATGAAAGTTTTAAAAAGAGCAAAAGAGCTGACTTTAAAAGGTGTTAAACTACCTTGCAGTGAACCTCTAATGTATTTTATGCAAAATAAAATTACGCTTGAAGATTTTGATGCAGAGAAATTAGACTTGTTTTCACAATTAGATGATTTTGATATTATAAGCGCATTAAAAGCTTGGCAAAGGCACAATGATTTTATACTTTCTACTTTAAGTAAAATGATCATTAACAGAGATTTGCTGAAAATTAAGCTTAGCGCAGAGAAAATTCCGATGGAAGAATCGCAATCTTTAAAAGAGGAGTTTGCAGAAGCGCATCAAATTTCGGCTGTAGATGCGGGGTATTTTATTTTTAGAGGAAAAATTAAAAACCAAGCTTACAGCAAAGAAGCAGAACCTATTCGTATTTTGAAAAAAGATAAAACAATTGAAGATGTTGTTGAAGCTTCTGACCAGCTGAATTTGAAATCGTTATCTAAATTGGTAACAAAATATTATATCTGTTTCCCAAAACAACTTATATAAAATTAACATTTAAATCCTATTTTTTATATTTTTGTCGCGATGAAATTTACAGCAGAACAAATAGCAGGAATTTTAGAAGGAGAAGTTGTTGGGAATCCCAATGCAGAAGTTTCTAAGCTTTCTAAGATCGAAGAAGGTGACGAAGGATCGCTTACTTTTTTGGCTAACCCGAAGTATATCAATTATATATATACTACAAAAGCGACAGTAACAATTGTTAATGATAGCTTTATTCCTGAACAGGAAATTAGTACTACACTTATAAAGGTAGAAGATGCTTATGCAGCGTTTTCTAAACTTTTGCATTTTTATAATCAGGTAAAATTAAACAAAAACGGTATCGAACCTCAGTCGTATATGTCTGAAGGAACTAAATATGGCGAGAATTTATATTTAGGAAGTTTTAGTTATATCGGGCAAAATGTGGTTTTAGGGAATAATGTGAAAATTTACCCAAATAGCTTTATTGGTGATAACGTTGTTATTGGAGATAATGTATTCATCTTTGCTGGTGCAAAGATCTATTCTGAAACTGTAATCGGTAATAATTGCACAGTGCATTCTGGCGTTATTATAGGTGCAGATGGTTTTGGTTTTGCTCCAAACGAAAATGGAGAATACAGTAAAGTACCTCAGATTGGAAATGTTATCATTGAAGATAATGTAGATATTGGTGCTAATACTACAATTGACAGAGCAACTCTTGGTTCTACAATTATTAGAAAAGGAGTTAAATTAGACAATCAAATTCAGATTGCCCATAATGTAGAAATTGGTAAAAATACTGTGATAGCAGCTCAAACTGGTGTGGCAGGTTCTACAAAAATCGGCGAAAACTGTATGATTGGTGGGCAAGTAGGTATTGCAGGTCACTTAACAATAGGAAATAATGTTAGGCTTCAAGCGCAGTCAGGTGTAGCTAGAAACATTAAAGATGATGAAGTTCTGCAGGGGACGCCATCTCTTGGATATACGGATTTTAATAAATCGTACGTTCATTTTAAGAATCTGCCTAAAATTGTGGCTGAAGTTGAAGAATTAAAAAAACAAATAATAAACCCAAAAAATGGAAATAATGGTTAAACAGAAGACCATCAAAAATGAAATTTCGCTAACAGGAGTTGGTTTACACACTGGAAAAGAAGTTACAATGACTTTTAAACCTGCACCCGTTAATAATGGTTTCACTTTTGTAAGAGTAGATTTGCAAGGTCAACCAGTCATTGAGGCTGATGCTAATTATGTTGTTAATACTCAAAGAGGAACAAATCTTGAGAAATTAGGAGTAAAAATTCAAACACCAGAACACGTTTTAGCTGCAGTAGTTGGCTGCGATTTGGATAACATTATTATTGAATTGAATGCCTCTGAACTTCCTATTATGGATGGTTCATCAAAATATTTTGTTGAAGCGATTGAAAAAGCTGGAATCGAAGAACAAGATGCGCAACGTAATGTTTACGTAGTAAAAGAAGTAATCTCTTTTACTGATGAAGCAACAGGAAGCGAGATTCTTGTTATGCCAAGCGATGAATATCAAGTTACAACAATGGTAGATTTTGGTACAAAAGTTTTAGGTACTCAAAATGCTACTCTTAAAAGTTTAGCAGACTTTAAATCTGAAATTGCAAGTTCTAGAACTTTCAGCTTCCTTCATGAATTAGAGTCATTGTTGGAACACGGACTTATTAAAGGAGGAGATTTAAATAATGCAATTGTTTATGTAGATAAAGAAATCTCTGAGTCTACAATGGAGAATTTAAAGAAAGCTTTTGGTAAAGAAGAGATTTCTGTTAAGCCAAACGGAGTTTTGGATAACTTGACTTTACACTATCCAAACGAAGCTGCAAGACACAAATTGCTTGACGTAATTGGAGATTTATCTTTAATTGGAGTTCGTATTCAAGGAAAAATTATTGCTAATAAACCAGGACACTTTGTAAATACTCAATTTGCAAAGAAATTGGCAAAAATTATCAAAATAGAGCAGAGAAATCATGTTCCTACTTATGATTTACATCAAGAGCCATTGATGGATATTCATAAAATCATGTCTATGCTGCCTCACAGACCGCCATTCTTGTTGATTGACAGAATTATCGAAATGTCTGATCGTCACGTAGTGGGATTGAAAAATGTTACTATGAATGAGAATTTCTTTGTTGGTCACTTCCCTGAAGCTCCAGTTATGCCAGGTGTATTAATTGTAGAAGCAATGGCGCAAACAGGTGGAATATTGGTATTAAGCACTGTTCCAGATCCTGAAAATTATTTGACATATTTCATGAAAATTGATAATGTTAAATTTAAACACAAAGTATTGCCAGGTGATACTTTAATCTTTAAATGTGAGTTAATTTCTCCTATCAGAAGAGGAATTTGTCATATGCAGGCTAACGCTTATGCAAATGGTAAATTAGTAACTGAAGCAGAATTAATGGCACAAATAGCAAGAAAACAATAATAAATTATCAAATTTATTGTTTAGGTTTGTTGTTTCAAATTAGAATATTTTAATTAAAAATATAAAACATACAGATGAATCAACCATTAGCATATGTTCATCCAGGCGCAAAAATCGCTAAAAATGTTGTAATAGAGCCATTTACAACAATCCACAATAATGTTGTTATTGGTGATGGTACTTGGATTGGTTCAAACGTGACGATCATGGAAGGTGCTCGAATTGGAAAAAATTGTAATATTTTTCCAGGGGCTGTCATTTCTGCGGTACCACAAGATTTAAAATTCGGAGGTGAGGATTCTCTTGCCATTATTGGTGATAATTGTACAATTAGAGAATGTGTAACCATAAACAGAGGAACAATTGCTTCTGGTCAGACTGTAATTGGTAACAATTGTTTAGTAATGGCTTACGCGCACATTGCTCACGATTGCGAGATTGGAAACAATGCAATTATTGTAAATGGTGTTGCTTTAGCAGGTCACGTGGTTGTTGGAAACCATGCTGTTATCGGAGGTTTGGCTGCAATTCACCAATTTATCCATATTGGAGATCACGCTATGATTTCTGGTGGGTCTTTGGTTAGAAAAGACGTTCCGCCATACACAAAAGCTGCAAAAGAACCATTATCATATGTTGGTATTAACTCTGTTGGTTTAAGAAGAAGAGGTTTTACAACTGAAAAGATTAGAGAAATTCAGGAGATCTATAGAATTTTATATCAAAAGAATTATAATACAACTCAGGCTTTAAGTATTATTGAAGCTGAAATGGAAGCAACTCCAGAAAGAGATGAAATTCTAGATTTTATTAGAAATTCATCTAGAGGAATTATGAAAGGTTATTCAGGGAACTACTAATTATTTTAGTTCCTATAGCTATCGGATAGATTTCTGAACTTTGAAAAGAATTTGAAATAAACATTAAATAAAATGAAGATTGATTCTATTTAAAGAATCTGAAATCTACATTATAAAATCTAAAATAAAAAAACAAAATGGCATCTACATCAGATATTAGAAACGGATTGTGTATTAAATTTAATCACGATATCTATAAAATTATTGAATTTCTTCACGTAAAACCTGGAAAAGGACCAGCTTTCGTAAGAACTAAATTGAAAAGTTTAACTTCTGGAAAAGTATTAGATAACACATTTTCTGCAGGACACAAGATTGACGTTATTCGTGTTGAAACACATACATTCCAGTTTTTATATCCAGAGGGAGATGAATTTCACTTCATGAATGCTGAAACGTTTGAGCAGATTTCTTTAAACAAAAATATTTTGGATGCTCCAGAATTATTAAAAGAAGGTACAAACGTAATGGTTCAAATCAATACAGAAACTGATTTGCCTTTATCGGTAGATATGCCAGCATCTGTTATTCTTGAAGTAACTTACGCTGAACCAGGTGTAAAAGGAAATACTGCAACAAACGCTACTAAAAATGCTACAGTAGAAACAGGAGCGAACATCAATGTTCCTTTGTTTATCAACGAAGGTGATAAAATTAAAATTGATACAGCTACAGGTTCTTATATGGAGCGTGTAAAAGAGTAGTCTTTTTGATTAAGATAAATTTGACAATGAGTCAATTAGATAATAAGTGAATCGACATAATTTTGTATATTCACATTCTAATTGACTCATTTTCTAATTGACAAATTTTCTAATTATACTATATGAAATTTCCAAAGAGTCATTCTTTACAAGAAATTGCCAATTTGCTTAATTGCAAATTTATTGGCGACAAAGACTTTCAAGTTTTAGGCATGAACGAGATACACGTTGTGGAGCCTGGAGACATTGTTTTTGTTGACCACCCAAAATACTATGATAAAGCTTTACAATCGGCAGCGACAATTGTTTTGATAAACAAAGAAGTGGAATGTCCAGAAGGTAAAGCCCTTTTAATATCTGACGACCCGTTTAGAGATTTCAATATTCTTACCAAACATTTTAAACCGTTTCAATTTGCTAATGTTGCCATTGCACCTTCTGCAGAAATAGGAGAGGGTACTGTAATTCAGCCAAATACATTTGTTGGAAATCATGTGAAAATAGGTAAAAACTGTTTGATACATTCTAATGTTTCTATCTATGATTATACTGTAATCGGCGACAATGTTATTATACATGCTGGTACTATTCTAGGAGCTGATGCTTTTTATTATAAAAAACGTCCTGAAGGTTTTGACCAATTAGTTTCTGGCGGAAGAGTTGTTATTGAAGATAATGTTGGTATTGGTGCTTTATGTACAATCGATAAAGGAGTTACTGGAGATACAACTATCGGTGCAGGTTCTAAATTAGATAATCAAGTACATGTTGGCCATGATACCGTAATTGGAAAAAAATGTCTGATTGCTTCGCAAACTGGTATTGCAGGTTGCGTGATTATAGAAGATGAAGTGACCTTATGGGGTCAAGTTGGTACAACAAGCGGTATAACAATTGGAGCAAAAGCAGTTGTTATGGGGCAAACGGGTGTAACAAAATCAGTTGAGGGAGGAAAATCATATTTTGGAACCCCAATTGAAGAGTCTAGAGAGAAATTGAAACAATTAGCCAATATCAAGAAGATTCCTGAAATTTTAAGTAAATTGAAGTAATATGTCTATTAAAGAATTTGTTCAGAAATTTTATAAGTCAGATGCCCTAATTGATAGCGAAATTTTAAAAACATATCTGCATCCTGATGTAACGCTTGAATGGAACAGCAGCAAAGGTTTTATTCAGATGGATTATGATTCGATAATTGAAATGGCCAATGAGCTTAGCCGCGCCTATGTACGTTCTAAGGTTAGAATTAGTCATATTATTAGTGAAGATGATTTAGTATCAGTGCGTTACTCTCATTTTGTAAAAACAATTGAGAATCCGAGAGAGGAGATGCTTTTAGCGCATTTTGCAACCATTTGGCAAATAAAAGATGATAAACTTTATAGAGGTTATCAAATGAGTCAATTTTCTTAATATTTTTTTGACAATAAAAGAGTCAAAATACATTACAAAACCTTATTTTTGCAACACAAATTTAAAAACTACATAAAATATATATCATGAGTGTTTTAGTTAATAAAGATTCCAAAATAATTGTTCAGGGATTTACAGGAAGTGAAGGAACTTTCCACGCTTCTCAAATGATTGAGTACGGTACTAATGTTGTTGGAGGTGTAACTCCAGGAAAAGGTGGTACTAGCCATTTAGATCGTCCAGTTTTTAATACAGTAAAAGATGCTGTTGACCAAGCTGGTGCTGATACTTCTATCATTTTTGTTCCGCCAGCTTTTGCTGCTGATGCAATTATGGAAGCTGCTGATGCTGGAATTAAAGTAATTATTGCTATTACAGAAGGAATTCCTGTAGCAGATATGATTAAAGCAAATAATTATGTTAAAGAAAGAAATTCAAGATTAATTGGTCCAAACTGTCCAGGTGTAATTACTCCAGGTGAAGCTAAAGTTGGTATTATGCCAGGTTTCGTTTTCAAAAAAGGAACAGTTGGTATCGTTTCTAAATCTGGAACTTTAACTTACGAAGCTGCTGACCAAGTTGTAAAACAAGGATTAGGAATCACTACAGCTATCGGAATTGGTGGAGATCCAATTATTGGAACTACTACTAAAGAAGCTGTTGAATTATTAATGAACGATCCAGAAACTGAAGCTATCATCATGATTGGTGAAATCGGTGGCCAACTTGAAGCAGACGCTGCAAGATGGGTAAAAGCTGATGGTAACCGTAAACCAGTTATTGGTTTTATCGCTGGAGAAACTGCTCCTGCTGGTAGAACAATGGGTCACGCAGGTGCAATCGTTGGTGGTTCTGATGATACAGCTGCTGCTAAAAAACAAATCATGAGAGAGAACGGAATTCATGTTGTTGATTCACCAGCTGAAATTGGTAAAAAAGTAAAAGAAGTACTTGGATAATTTTCAAGTCTCAAAATAACAAATTTTAAAAAAAAGTCTCAATTTCTTGTTGAGACTTTTTTACATTTTAAAGGCTGAGGCATAAATAAAATAAAACTCAGCATCGATCCCGATAGCTATCGGGACAGTATCTTAGAAGCTTAAAAAAGAATTATGTACAAAGAATTAGAAAAATTTAAATCAACAAACAGTTTTACTTTTACTGTAAATGATAGTTTAGAAGAAGCTTGCAACGCGCCAGAAGGAAGCGCTGGAATCTTTATCGTATATGCTGTTGAAGGTGATACAAAAGAACTGATTATGGTTGGTTCTACAGGAACTGTTCAGAATGACGGAACTTTAAAAAGCAAAAATGGTGGACTTTATGATAAAATCGTAAACGGACATCAGTTTGCGAAAACAGGAAGAAAATATTCTTGGCCAGCTCAAATGAAATTAGAGAATATTTCTGAGCTTGAAGTAGTTTGGTATGAAACTTTTGCGGGTGATGCAAAAGCAATTCCAACTGCTGTTGAAGGTCAGGTTTTGCAAAATTTCTTGGATGAAAATGGTAAATTGCCAAGATGGAATGTAGCTTTTTAAGTTACTTTTAAACATCAGATTATAAAAAACCTTATTAAGTAAATTAGTAAGGTTTTTTTTATGAAGTTATAGGTTTTTATTTTTGGGTTTTATATATTTAAACACCAAAAACTTATAAAACCTATGATAAAAAACTACCTGCTATTACTGGCTTTGTGCTTTTTTTCTTCATCAAAAGCGCAAATAATTACTTTTCCAGATGCCAATTTCAAGGCAAAATTGCTTCAAGCAAATGGTTCTAACACAATCGCACAAGATTTAAATTCAAATTACTTTAAAATTGATTCTAACAACAATGGTGAAATTGAAATATCTGAAGCTTTAAATGTGAGCTATTTAGATTTAAGAGAATCTAATATTTCATCGCTGGATCAATTGTCAAACTTTTCTAATTTAATTGGCCTTTATTGCTCTAATAATAATTTAGAAATATTGGATGTCAGTAATTTAAAAAAGCTCACTGGGTTATCATGCTCTTCAAATTTGATTACTGATTTAAACCTTTCAAATTTAAGTAAACTGACCTCGCTTATTTGCGGACAAAACAAGTTAACCTCTTTAAATGTCAGTAACTTAACAGAGTTAAGAATTATAGAATGCAACAATAATGATTTGCAATCTCTGGATGTTTCGAATAGTTCGCATTTGCGAGAACTCGTTTGCTACAAAAATAAGCTTACTGAGTTAAAGCTCCCTAATTCAACAGTATTATGGTTTTTTAAATGTGCCCAAAATTTATTGCCAAGCTTAGATATCGCAAAATTGCCTGGGCTTGAGTATTTTGATTTTTGGGATAATAAAATAACCTTTCTCGATTTTTCAAATTCTAAAAAAATAACAGATTGTTACGGTGGGGCAAATCCAATTGAATCTATTGATTTATCAAATCAAGTGCTTTTAGAGACTTTATGGATTGGACATACATTAATTAAAACCTTAGATATTAGTAGTTCGAAAAACTTAAAAGAGTTAAATATATCAGATTGTCCAAATTTAGAATTCCTTAATATTAAGAATGGAGCTAGTAAAAATTTGAGTTTTTTAGAGACACCTTTGAATACATTAGGTTATAATGGCCTTAATTTTTCAAATTGTCCTAATCTGCAATATATCTGCGATGACGATTTTAATCTGGCATTGGTTACAGAAAAAATAGCACCATATAAATATGAAAATTGCTTAGTTGGAAATTATTGCTCATTTGAGCCAGGCGGAACAAACTACACTATAAAAGGCAAAAGCCAGATTGATGTTGATAGTAATGGCTGTGATGCTGGTGATATTGGAGCATCGCACTTAAAGTTTTCAATTTTTGATGGTACGAAGTTGCAGAATTTTGCTGCAGATTCAAATGGCGATTATTCTTTAAAGGTTCCTCCAGGTTCTTATAAAATAATCCCTATTGTAGAAGATCCAAATTATTTTACAGTTACGCCGTCGTCTATCGATATCGTTTTTCCTGCACAAATAAGTCCCTTCAATCAAAATTTTTGCATTGTTCCAAACGGATCGCATAACGATTTAGAAATTGCAGTAATACCTATTGATGCTGCGAGACCGGGTTTTGATGCAAAGTATAAATTGGTTTATAAAAATAAAGGAACTACTGTTCAATCAGGAACTTTAAATCTTAGTTTTGACGATTCAATTTTGGATTTTGTTTCTTCAAACTCTGTGGTTTCTAATCAAAGCTCTGGTAAATTAGTTTGGAATTTTTTAAATCTAAAACCATTTGAAAGCAGAGAAATTGATTTAGTTTTAAACGTGAATTCTCCGGTTGAAACTCCAGCAGTAAATAACGGAGATATATTAAAGTATAAAGTTATCATTAATTCTGCAGAAACTGATGAAACACCTGATGATAATGTTTTTGAATTTCCTCAAACCGTTGTGGGTTCTTATGATCCAAATGATAAAACCTGTTTAGAAGGAAAAGTCATTAAACCTGAACTTATTGGTCAATATGTTCACTATCTAATTCGTTTTGAAAATACAGGGACTTATAATGCTGAAAATGTTGTAATTAAAGATATAATTGACACTTCAAAATTTGATGTTTCGACTTTAGTTCCTACTAGTTCGAGCCATTCTTACATAACTAAAATTTCAGAAGGAAATAAAGTAGAATTTATCTTCGAAAAAATAAATCTTGCTTTTGATGATGAGAATAATGATGGTTATATCGCTTTTAAAATCAAAACATTGCCTACTTTAGTTGTTGGAGATACTTTTGAAAATGAAGCCAATATTTATTTTGACTATAATTTTCCAATTTTGACAAACAAAGAGACGTCTACTTTTAAAACTTTAAGGAGACAAGATTTTGAGCTTTCATCTTCTTTTAGTGTTTATCCAAATCCAGTTCAAAATTATCTTCAAATAGATTCAAAAGATTTCGTTGAAATAGAGTCAGTCTATGTTTATAATGTTCTGGGGCAATTGATTCAAGTGATTCCGAATGCTCAGAATATTTCAAAAATTGATGTTTCAAAATTTAAATCTGGAAATTACATTCTTCAAGTTAAAACTGCCACTGGAAACTTATCAACGAAGTTTATTAAAATTTAAATGACTTTCTATAGATAGCAAAAAAGAGTCTTACTTACATAAGGCTCTTTTTTATTGGATTAATTAATTTTTTGTTGTGAGGGATTATTTATGCAATCTGTTAATTAAAATTTAAATTATAGTAAATTTTAAGTTTAATTAAAAAAGTAGGGTAAATACTGATGAATTTGGAAAAATGAGCAAATTTTAGCGAATTATTGGGTTTTAATCATTTGCTTTTCTATATTTATCACACAAAAACAAAAAATAATGTTAAAATATGGTTCTTTTGTGATAGATAAGGTTTGATAGAATGTAAGGTGATTGCTTAACTTTTTGTTAAATTATAGTTTGTTACAGATTCATTATAATCGTTAAGAATCAAATTTTAAAAGCAATATTAACCCTTTGCAATTAATCCCTTTTTACGATTGATTTAAATTGATTCGATTTTTTGCGCACCTAAGTATTTTTGTATGAGCCAAATTTTAAAGAACAAGGTTTTAGACGATTTTATTCTATGGAACAATTTGAAAAATGGTAATGAGAAATCATTTTCTTTACTTTTTGAAAAATATTATAGAGACTTAATCAGTTATGGTAATTCACTTTGCCCGTATACTGAAAAAGTGCAAGATTGTATTCAAGATGTTTTTGCTGATATTTGGCTTTATCGAGATTCTCTTCAAGATAATGTTATAGTTAAGGCCTATTTGCTTTCTAGTGTTAGAAAGAGAATTGCGCGTTTGCATGAAAGAGATCATGTGTTTAGAAAAACCACCACAACAGACGTTTTGGAGTTTCTTTTTGACTTTTCTATAGAAAATAATTTGGTAGAAGATGAAGTAACTGCCGAACGTGTTCTTCTTTTAAATAAATTATTAAACGATTTGCCAGGCCGCCAGAAAGAAGCCTTGTATTTACGCTATCATCAAGGTTTAAGTGTAGATCAGATAGCAGATTTGTTAGATGTAAACTATCAATCAGCTAGCAACCTTTTACACCGTGGTTTGCTAACTCTTCGTAAAGAATGGAAGAGCAGTATTCCGCTTCTAGTCCTTATATCCTCAGGTGTTTTTTAAAAATTTAAGAAAAAATCAAAAAAAAATCTTAAATAAGTGAGTATATAATATAAAAACTGTCCTCTATGTTTTTGTAACCTTAATAGTAAGATGCAAAAACGTAACAATTATATCGAAATAGAAGACTTCTTAGCTGATGAATCTTTTCAACTATGGATTTTATCAAAAGTTGATGAACAAGGCTGGGAAGAATGGACTTTAGAAAATCTTCAGAGAGCTAAGCTTGTCGAAGACGCGAGACTTGTGTTGTTGGCAATGCGAGTTCCAGAGTCTAATCTTTCTTCAAATGAAGTTCATGAAGCCTTGCAGCAAACTTGGCGTAAAATTGAACAGAGAGAAGAACTTTCTCAAGAAACTTCAAAAATTAAGAAGCTAAAAATACAAAGATACTGGATTAGTGGTGTTGCTGCCGCTATTTTGGTTGGTATATTTTCTGTATGGTTTTTTAAAACTAACATAACAACTACTGATAACGTAGTTACTTATAACGAACTTATTCAGGACAATAATGAAGGTTTAGTAGAACAAACCAACAATACTGAAAAATCGCAGATAATTACTTTGTCTGATGGAAGTTCGGTCTTATTACAGCCCAATAGTAAATTAAGTTACCCTAAAATCTTTACCGGAAACGAAAGAAAGGTGTATTTATCCGGCGAAGGTTTCTTTGAAATTAGTAAAAATCCTAAAAAGCCTTTTTTTGTTTACGCTAACGAGATCGTAACTCGTGTTGTTGGTACTAGCTTTAGAATAAAGGCTTATCCAGATCAGCAAAATGTCGAAGTTCTTGTTCGCACCGGTAAAGTTAAGGTAAAATCCAACAATTTAGTTCATAATGTTGAAAACGAGGAAATTGTTCTTCTTCCTAATCAAGCATTGCGTTTTGTTCGTAAAGAATTGCTATTTAACAAAATAACAAATATTACGCAGGATCCGATTTTAGTTAGCAGTGTTGGAAATATAGAGCAATTAAGCTTCGAATTTACAGATATACCTGTAGCGCAAATTCTTGAAACCATTGAACAGGCTTATTTGGTAGATATAGATTTTCCTCACGACAAATTGAAAGATTGCCGATTAACTACTTCATTAAGCGATCAGCCACTGGCGGAAAAGCTAAAAATAATTTGTAAAAGTATTGGTAACGATACTAATTATGAAATGAATGGAAATCAGATTGTAATTACGACTTCTGGCTGTAACTAGAATTCTCAATTCAATTAAAATAAAAAAAAGAAAATCCAAAATTAAACTAATTAAAAAACTAAAAAATAATTTGTAAGTGCCTATGTAAAAAACTAATACATAAAAAAAGTGCCGAGAATGCTGTAACATTATCGACACTTAAATCTGAATAAATTACTTCTCTGTAAAGGGTAATTTATGATGTTTCTTAAAATACACTCGAATAGTATTAATCAAAACAAACCAAAATTATGAAAAAACCTGTTGTCAAGCAACGATTACTTCACCAAATCATGAAAATAACGCTGTTTCAGTTTGTGTTAGCGCTTGTGTTTTCGAGCGTTACTCTCGCAAATAATGTAAATGGGCAGAAAAAATTAGATACTAAAGTAACTATTACAGTTGATAACCTAACTTTAGACAATGCTTTATCGAAAATCGAAAAGTCTGCTCATGTAAAATTTTCCTATAACTCAAGACTTCCTCAGCTTGGAGAGAAGGTAAGTATTGAAGCAAACCAAGAAACTCTCTCTAGTATTTTGAGCAGAATATTGGTTCCTTTTAATATTACTTTTTCTGAAGTGAGTAATCAGATTGTGCTTCAAAAAAGTGCTGTTTCTTTTTCAAATTCAAATAATCATGATTCTTTGTTTGAAATTTTGGCTTTCGGACCAATCATCAAAGGAAAAGTGACAGATCAAAGCGGATCGCCTCTTCCTGGAGCCACTGTTTTAGCAAAAGGAACAAAAACTGCTGTATTAACAGATTTTGATGGAAATTTCTCTATTGAAATGCCTGCAAACGTAGACCGTTTGGTTATTTCTTATGTTGGTATGGAGACAAAAGAAATAGGAATTAGCAATCCTACACCAACCGTAGTTTTAACAGAAGCAGGACAAAATCTTAAAGAAGTTGTCGTTACAACTGGATATGAAAAAACCTCAAAAAGAACATTTACTGGAGCAATCAGTAAAATTTCTGGAGCTGAGTTAAAAGTGGATGGTGTTGTAGATGTTAGTAGAATGATTGAAGGAAAAGCGGCAGGGGTTACAGTACAAAACGTTACAGGATCTTTTGGTGCTACTCCAAAAATAACGGTTCGTGGATCTTCTTCTATCTTTGGAGATACAAAACCATTATGGGTTATTGATGGTGTGGTTCAAGAGGATATTATTAATGTAACATTTGCAGATTTAGCATCTGGAAACTCTGCTACGTTATTAAGTTCTGCAGTTGCTGGTTTAAATGCAAATGACATTCAAAGTATTGAAATTCTTAAAGATGCTTCTGCTACTTCAATTTATGGTTCAAGATCGTTAAACGGAGTTGTTGTCGTTACTACAAAACAAGGTCGCAGAGATTCTCCTTTAAAAATAAACTATTCTGTAGAAAATACGGTGAGAACTGTGCCAAGTTATACTCAATTTGATATCTTAAACTCTCAAGAATCTATGAGTGTTTTTCAAGAAATGAGAACAAAAGGATATTTGGATCAAAGTTCTTCTTTAACATCAAGATTTAGTGGTGTTTACGGTATTTTGGCAAAACAGATTAATTTATATGATAGTTCTAACGGGCAGTTTGGAGTTAGAAACGAACAGCCATATATTAACCAATTTTTGAAAAAATATGAATTGGCAAATACAGATTGGTTCAAAGTTTTATTTAGACCGTCAATTACTCAAAATCACTCTTTAAGCTTTTCAGGTGGAGGAAAAAATAATACTTTTTATGCTTCTCTAGGATATTATACAGATCCAGGATGGACTGTTGCAGATAATGTAAAACAATTATCGGCTAATATTAAAGGTACATTTTATATCAATGACAAGTTAAATATTACTTTATCAACTTTAGGTTCAGTTCGTGACCAAGAAGCACCAGGTACTTATGAAAGTAAAAATGATGTTGTATTTGGTAAGGTAACTAGAGATTTTGATATTAACCCATTCAATTACGTATTGAGCACAAGTAGAACGCTAAGACCTTACGATGAAAATGGTAATTTGGAATATTATCAAAATAACTGGGCACCAATGAATATTCTTAACGAATTAGAAAATAATACTTTAGATATTAAAGTAAATGATATTCGTTTTCAAACTGATTTAGATTATAAAATCAATAAAAATTTAACCTACAACCTTACTGCATCTGCTCGTTATGCTAATACTTCAAGAGAGCATAAAATCTACGAAAATTCAAACGTAGTTGGGGCATATAATGCAGGAGTTGGTGAAACTTTAAATACTCAAATTCAAAAAGACAACGTGTTTTTGTATCAAAATCCGAATGATTTGACTGCACCAAAGGTTTCTGTATTACCAAATGGAGGATTTTTGAGAAAGTATACAAACGACATGACTTCTTACAATGTTAGAAATAGTATTACATATAGAAATACATTTAACGAAAAACACGAATTAGAAGGATTCTTCGGTACAGAGTTTAGATCTGTAGATAGAAATAATGACAATTTTACAGCTGCTGGTATCCAGTTCGAAAAAGGACTTACTGCTTTTATCGATCCTAAATTGATTGAAAAATTAGTAAATGAAGGAAACTCTTATTATGATTTTGGGGCAGAAAGAGAGCGTACTGTAGGTTTCTTTGGTAAGGTTGGATATACTTACGATCGTCGTTATACAGCTTCTGTTACAGGTCGTTATGATGGATCAAACAGACAAGGAGATACAGGTTCTTCTAGATGGTTGCCAACTTATACTGTGAGCGGTAAGTGGAACATCAAAGAGGAAAGCTTTATGAAAGATGTTGAATCAGTAAATACATTGGCACTTAGAGCATCTTATGGTTTAACTGCTACTGCTGGACCAGCAACAAACTCACTAGCAATTTATAAAAGTTTTATTACCGATCGTTTTGCGGTTGGAGATAGAGAGAATGCAATCCGTATAGAAGATTTACAGAATAAGGATTTGACATGGGAGAAACAATATGAAACAAATATTGGTGTGGATCTTGGAATGTTTAGAAACCGAGTACAATTTACAACAGATGTTTACAGCCGTAAAGCATTCGATTTGATTGATTACGTAATTACATCGGGAGTAGGAGGACAATCTGTTAAGCAAGGTAATAATGCAGATATGGAAACTAAAGGTCTTGAAATTGGTTTTACTACTCAAAACATTGTTTCAAAAGATTTTAAATGGTCTTCTACAGTAAACTTCTCTATTTATGATCAAAAAATCACAAAATTAGCTAACAAACCGGCTGTGTTTGATTTGATTGCTACAAATGGAGGGAATACTGTAGGACATCCAAGAAACTCATTATATTCTTACCAATTTACAGGTTTAAATAATGAAGGGCTTCCAACTTTTATTTTGCAAGATGGTGCAGAAAACAATATTACAGAAGCTAATTTCCAAGATACAAATGATGTGACAAAGTATTTGAAGTATGAAGGATCTGTAGAGCCTAATAAATCTATCGGTTTTGCTAATACATTTACTTATAAAAACTTGTCGTTATACGTGTTTATTGTTGGATCAGGAGGAAACAAAGTAAGATTAAACCCTGTATATAGCAATACTTATAATGATCAGACGGTTTTCACAAAAGACTTTGCAAACAGATGGATTAATCCAGGAGACGAAAACTACACTAACGTTCCTGTTATTGCAGATAAATTATTGAATAGAAATTATGGTGCAAATGACTTACAGATTGCTTATAATACTTATAATTTCTCTGATGTTAGAATTGCAAGCGGTGATTTCGTACGTTTAAAAAACATCTCTTTAGGTTGGGAATTCCCAAGTGATTATAAGAGAAAATTAGGATTAACAACTTTCAACTTGAAAGCTTCGGCAGTTAACCCTTGGCTGATTTATTCAGATAAAAAATTGAACGGACAAGATCCTGAATTCCGTAACACAGGAGGGGTAGCTTTCCCTATTACGTCACAATATACTTTTGCAATTAATATTTCATTCTAATACTAAATTGATTATGAAAAATATAAAAATAGCACTGTCATTATTATTACTGGTTACTATTAGCAGTTGTGATGATTTTCTTTCAGAGGTGCCAGATAATAGAACACAGATAGATACTCCAGAAAAAATATCAGAATTGTTAGTTACCGCTTATCCAGACAGATCATACTTTCCAATTGCGGAGGTAATGTCAGATAATGTTTTTGATACTGAATCACTACAATCTGTCAGCATAATTAATGAGGAGAGCTACAATTGGGAAATGCACACTCAAATCGGGAATGATAGTGAAAATGCATTTTGGATGGCATCTTACGAAGCAATTGCAGCAGCAAATCAAGCTTTAGATGCAATTGAAAAACTTGGCGGTAAGGCTAGCTTGAATCCTCAAAAAGGAGAAGCTTTAATAGCGCGAGCATACAATCACTTTATGCTGGTTTCACTATGGGCAAACCGTTACAATCCTGCGACAGCAGCAACAGATTTAGGAGTTCCTTATATCACTAAACCTGAAACAGAATTATTGGTAAAATACAAACGTAATACAGTAAAAGAAGTATTTGACTTTATTGAGCAGGATATCAATGAAGGGATGAAATATGTTACTAATGAGTATAAAGAACCTAAATACCATTTTAACATAGATGCCGCTAAAGCATTTGCATGTCGTTTCTATTTAATAAAAGGAGATTGGGATAAGGTATTAGAGTATTCTGAAGGACTTGGTTCTAAACCGACAAAAATTAGAAATTATACAGCTTTTAATGCTGTAGCTTTTGCTCAAATGCCAATTGAGTATTCAAGAGTTGAACAAGAAACTAATTTATTGGTGGCTTATCCAAACTCAATTGCTAACAGATCGGCTGCATATAGATTTGCGCTTCCTGGAAACAGATCTGATGAAATATTTGGAACACAAACCAATATGTGGGCAAAACCTAATTTAATTAGAGCAAATGGCCAGTATTTTGGAGGTACTAATGTATTTGTTCCAAAGCTTTATGAATATTTTAAATACACAAATTTAACATCAGGTGTAGGTGTACCTTACACAGCTACTGTACTATTTAGTAATGATGAAATGTATTTGAACCGCATTGAAGCATTGGTGATGAAAAACAGAATAGCTGAAGCTAATACAGAATTAGGATATTTTTTAGGAACTAGAACTTCAGGATACAATGCAACAACAGATATTTTGAACGAAACGGTTGTTACAGCGAAATATCCTCCTGTTGCAGATGAATTTACGCCATTTTATGCACTTACAGATCTTCAAAAGTCTTATATCAAAGCAATTGCCGAAGCAAGAAGAAGAGATTTCATCCGCGAAGGGTTAAGATGGTTTGACGTTAAGCGTTTTAACCTTGTTGTGACACATAATACTCTTGAATATGGAAAAGTGGTAAAAAATAACGTCTTAGTAAAAGATGACAAAAGAAGAGCGCTGCAAATACCGCTTAGAGCTTCAGATAATGGTATTGAAAAAAATCCTAGGTAAATTTTTAATTAGAAAGTATTATGAAGATATTCAAAACATATAAAACAGTAGTAATTGCAGGTGCCTTGTTACTTGCTTCATGCGCACACGAAGATCAGCCAAAAGAAAGCCAGTTAGATTTTACTACACCGGCAAAAACAGAACTAGATAATTGGATTGGTACAAATTTCTTAAATCCTTTTAATATCAATGTGTATTATGAATGGAACCAGAATTTGGTAGACAACAATAGATACCTATATCCGCCCATGGTCGACAAAGTACAGCCAGCCATGGAAGTTGTAAAGAAAATATGGATTGATAGTTACACTACTATTGGAGGAGCAGATTTTGTTAAAAAGATTGCCCCGAGAGAATTTGTACTAGTTGGAGGGGTAAACCTAAATACAAATGGGACTGTGACACTAGGTCTTGCAGAAGCCGGTCAAAGAGTATCTCTTTTCCAAGTGGATAATCTTAATAGAAAGAGCAGAGCTAGTATAACGCAATTTATTCATACTATTCAGCATGAGTATGTACATATTTTAAACCAGACTAAACCTTTTGACGAGCAAGCTTGGGCTAAGCTGACACCATCTGGATATACTACAAGTTGGTATGTAGAGCCAATCGCGACTTCTAGATCATTAGGTTTCATTACAAGTTATGCGAGATTAAATATATATGAAGATTTCGCAGAAACTGCAGCTACAATCTTAACTAGTTCAAAGGCAGAGTATGATGCCATTTTAGCAAGTATTACAGATGCAAATGCGAAAGCTAATATTAAGGCGAAAGAAGCTTTGGTAGTTAAATATTATAAAGATTCTTTCAATATAGACTTTTACACATTAAGAGACGAAGCTCAAAAAAATACAGATGCTGTAATAAACAATTAAGGACATAAATTTTTTATAAAAATCAATATTATGAAAGTAAAATATATATATAAGTGCTTAATGGTCGCTTTTGCAGCTTTGCTTTTGGGATCATGCTCAAGTCCAGAGGTAGATGCGAAATTTGATCAAAATGCTACAGATCGATTAAGCGGACGTCAAAAAGAATTAAACGATTTGCTGCTTTCGTCTGCAGATGGCTGGAAAGCTGTTTATTATACTGATAGTACACAATTAGGAGGATGGACACATTTATTTAAATTTTTGCCAGATGGAAAAGTAAATATGGCATCAGATTTTACAGGTAAGGATGGTTCAATTGATACAAAAACCTATCAAAGTCAGTATGATATTCAGGTGGGAAGTACAGTAAGCTTAGTTTTTACGACACAAAATAGAATACACCTTTTATCTGATGCAAGCAATTATCCTACGGCAGCACTTCTTGCAAAAGGGTATTTAGGAGATTTTCAGTTTTACTACTATGGACAAAAAAATGGTGACATTATTTTCAGAACTAATAGAAATAGCCATTTTCTTCGTTTCGTAAAAGCCACACCAAAAGATTGGGCCGATTTGCCAGGTAATGTTCCAATTATCAAGGCTATAACAGGCGACATGAATAGTCCATTATTTAGAATATTAGAAATAAATGATGGTACGACAACTAAAAATTATGATTTTAGCTATAATCCTAGTGCTCGTTTTGGTACAGGTTATTCTTTAGAATCTGGTGTTAATACAAGTTATGATCTTGCACTCTCATTTAATCCTTTAGGAGCTTATTCAAAACTTCCATTAGAAGTGAAAGGTCAGAAACTTACCGATTATGTTTATGATAGCGCCACCAATGCTTTTGTTGCTACTGGTAAAGATGGTGTAAAAGCAACCATTAAATACACAAATGCACCACCTAGACTTACAGATGATTACAAAGTAACATTACCAGCGGCTGGAGCTCCTTCTACTGCTTATGGTTATATTGCTGCGAATCTAGCAAATGCTCCAACAAATTCTCAGTTGTGCAATTATTTATTAAATGAAATTAACAATGCGTCAGCTGCAAAGGTAAATAGAGTACAGTTTACTTTTTACAATAATCGTACAGTTGATATCATGTACAGTTTCACAGGAGGAAAAGCAACTGTATACCACAGAGCAACCGTTACAGAAGATGCTGTAAATAAAACTATTATTTTAAAACATTCATTATGGCATAACGGAACTGCAGTTATTGCTGCAGATCCATTGGTGAAAAATCTTGATGATAAATTAATGGATCCAAAAGGTTTGTATGTTACAAAAGAAAGCTTCAGAATAACTTACAGTAATACAATATATACCTTTGCTGGCGCATCAAGCAGTTTTAGAATCACTACTTACGCATTCCAATAGTTAGTTAAATAATTTTGAATGGTTTTTATTTTAAAAAGAGCAACTCAAATTGAGTTGCTCTTTTACCAAAGATAATTTCTGCATTAAAACAATCTAACTTTTATTAATGAATATTATGATAAAAAAAATATTGACACCAGCGACTATTGCGATTTTCTTATGGGGATCTATTCTCTTACTTATAAATCAATATTACTACGAATACGTTAGATATTATTTGTATATCTCCATAATCGTAATTTTTCCAATCATGATTTGGAATCTTATCAAACAATGGAAAAAAGATAAAGTTGAGGAAACAAAAGAATTTAAACCTTCGATTTTCAGAATGCTAATTATGGCGGTAGTCATGATTGTTATATTTTTTATTACGAAACAAAATCACATTTAAACTTTTTTAGTTTTGTTTTTTTATTTTGGGGGAAAACAGCTCATTTTGTGAGCTGTTTTTTTTGTTTTGTTGACATCGAAAATTCTTAAGCCAAATTTTGTATTACAAATTTTATTAAACGCCCAAATAATCTATATTTGTAATTCAAAAAATAAAAACGAATACCTTAATATGAAATTACTAGAAGGAAAAGTTGCAATTATTACTGGTGCAAGCCGTGGAATTGGAAAAGGAATTGCTGAAGTTTTTGCTAAACATGGAGCAAACGTTGCTTTTACATACAGCTCATCTGCAGCATCTGCAGAGGCTTTGGAAGCAGAATTAAATAGTTTAGGCGTTAAAGCAAAAGGATACCAATCTAATGCAGCAGATTTTAACGAAGCTCAAACTTTTGTTGACGCTGTTTTAGCAGATTTTGGAACTGTAGATATCTTAATCAATAATGCTGGAATTACAAAAGACAACCTTTTAATGCGTATGTCTGAGGCAGATTTTGACCAAGTAATTGATGTAAACTTGAAATCGGTTTTCAATATGACAAAAGCGATTCAGAAAACTTTCTTAAAACAAAGAGCTGGATCTATCATCAACATTAGTTCTGTTGTTGGAGTTTCTGGAAACGCAGGTCAAACCAACTATGCAGCTTCTAAAGCTGGTGCAATCGGATTTACTAAATCGGTAGCATTAGAATTAGGTTCTCGTAACATTCGTTGCAATGCAATTGCGCCAGGTTTTATCGAAACTGAAATGACTGCAAAATTAAGTGAAGATGTAGTAAAAGGATGGAGAGAAGGTATTCCATTGAAACGCGGAGGAACTCCAGAAGACGTAGCAAATGCTTGCCTTTTCTTAGCTTCTGATATGAGTGCTTACGTAACAGGACAAGTTCTTAACGTTTGCGGAGGAATGCTTACCTAATAAGTTGATTGTTGATGGTTTGTTGTTTATAGTTCACAACCATAAACTTTAAGCTAAAAACCATAAACTTAAAATAAATATGACGACAAACACGATTCTTTTATTATTGCTTTCTTTAGTAATTGCTGGTGGTTTATCGTACTTTCAATATTTTTTCAAAGCCAAAAGTAAATCCAACGTGATTATACTTTTGGCTTTTTTACGTTTTCTAGCCATTTTCGGATTATTAGTTTTATTGATCAATCCGATAATTTCTAAAAATTCTTTAGAGATTACTAAAACGCCTTTGGCGATTGTAGTTGATAACTCAAGCTCAATCGCAGCTTTAAAATCAGATAAAAAAGCGGTAGAATTATATCAAAAACTGGTTTCAAATCCTGCGTTAAAAGAAAAATTCGAAATTCAGTCTTATCAGTTTGACAACGATTTTAAAACTTCAGATAAATTTGATTTTAAGGGAAATCAAACCAATTTAGACGAAGCAGCAAAGAATTTAAAAAGCATCAACAAAAATCTGATTTTCCCGACAGTAATTATTACTGACGGAAATCAAACTACAGGAAACGACTATGTGTATAGATTCGATCCTGTAAATAAAGTTTATCCTTTGGTTGTGGGAGATACAACCACTTTTTTTGATTTAAAAATCAATCAATTGAACGTAAATAAATACGCGTTTCATAAAAATAAATTTCCTGTAGAAGTTTTTCTGCAATATGCTGGCACCAAAACTGCCAATGCAGAATTTACTATTTCGCAGGGAAATACCGTTGTGGCAAAAGAAAAGCTTTCGTTTTCGCCTTCTAAAAAAACAGCTTCTTTAAATTTATTGTTGCCTGCAGATAAAGTAGGATTACAGATTTATAAAGCGAGTATTCAATCTTCGGCAAAAGAAAAAAACAGCTACAACAATATCAAAAATTTTGCAGTTGAAATTATCGACCAAAAGTCGACAATTGCTATTGTTTCAGCAATTAATCATCCAGATATTGCATCTTTAAAACGCTCGATAGAAGTTAATGCACAGCGTAAAGTAATATTAGTTAAGCCAAATCATATTAACGACTTACAGGATGTTTCTGTTTTGGTTTTATACCAGCCAACAACGGCTTTCAAACCGATATTTGACAATAATAAATTAAAAGGCACAAACACTTTTATTATAACAGGAAACAATACCGATTTCAATTTTTTAAATCAGCAGCAAAACAATCTGATTTTTAAAATGAGCAATCAGCGAGAAGATTTCCTTAACGAATTCCATTCAGATTTTAATCTGTTTGCAATTGATGATATTGGTTTTGAAAATTTCCCGCCTTTACAGAATCCGTTTGGGAATATAAGTACAAATGGAAATGTGTCTGTTTTGCTTTCATCAAAAATAAGAAACGTTTCTACAAATGCTCCATTATTGGCTTTCGCCGAAAACCAAGGCAAAAGAACTGCTTTTCTTTTAGGAGAAAATAGCTGGAAATGGCGTTTGCAAAGCCATGTTGACAACCAGTCTTTTGAAAAATATGACGTTTTTATTGATAAAATCGTTCAATATCTAGCGTCATCGGCTTCAAAAAAATCTTTGGTAGTAACACATGAAAGCTTTTATAATTCTGGAGAAGAAATTATCATCAATGCACAGTATTTCAATAAAAATTACGAGTTTGATGAAAAAGCGCGACTTACAATTAGTGTTGTAAATGCAGCAACCAAGCAAACCAAAAATTACGATTTACTAAAAGGAAGTAATTCTTTCTCAGCTAATTTGGAAGGACTTCCAGCTGGAAAATATAATTTTACAGTAAAAGAATTAAACTCAAATACGTCGTACGCAGGCCATTTTGAAATTTTAGATTTTGATATCGAAAAACAATTCGTAAATCCAGATGTTCAAAAATTACAGCAATTAGCGCAACAGACCGGCGGAAAAGCTTTCTTCGAAGATCAAGCCGATCAATTGATAAATACACTTTTGGAAAACAAAGAATACAAATCGATCGAGAAAAATGTTTCAAGTAAAACTCCAATTATCGACTGGGTTTGGTTGTTAATTTTAATTGTTGCTTTACTGACTACAGAATGGTTTGTTAGGAAGTATAATGGACTTTTATAGTTTTTTAAATTAAAATAATTTTATAATATGACTAACTTTTCCGCAAATAATAATCAGAAAGAAGATGTTGTTTTTAATAAATTTAAAAAGCAACTTGAAAAAATCGGATTAAGTATTGAGTCAATTGATGCAGATGGATTTATTTATGTCAATATCGGAGAAACTGATCTGAAAGTTAGTTTAGAGAATGTTAGACGAAATTATGAAAGAGATTTTGATGAAAGACATATTGCTGATTTAGTAGAAGTAATTGTGCAACATTCATTTAAAATTGAAGATTGGGAACAAGTAAAAGACAAAATATATTTACAATTTGTTCCAAATGACTTTGAATTTGAAAATATTATAAATGAAAAGATTACTAATGAATTTAGTAAAGTCTTTGCATTAAACCTTAATAATGGTTTTTCGTTTATAACTAATGACGATTTATCAGATTGGAAAATAGACGTTACAGAATTAGAAAAACAAGCCGATTTAAATTTAGGAATTTTATTGGAGAAAGTAAAGATAGAATTTGAAGATATAGATAATCATAAACTTGGAATGATTAATCTTGAAGAAGTATCGCTTAAAAGTTCTTGTCTTTTTTCTTCAAAAATAAGAGATCTAGTTGAAAATAATATTGGTTTTCCTTTTTATGCTGTAATTCCTGTAAATGATTTTTGTTACATTTTTGCCGAAGAAGATTTTGAATATTTTTCTCAACGTCTAGGTTCTGTTGTTCTTGATGAATATAATAACTCGGGATATCCAATTACGACAGAAATTTTAAAATTTTCAGAAACAGCTGTTGAAGCGATTGGGAAATATTAAATAAATAAAAATGGACTTCAGGCTAAAAGTTTTCTACACAGTTGCGCTCCGCCTTAATTTTACTAAAGCGGCAACAGAATTGTATATTACTCAGCCGGCCGTTTCTAAGCATATTCAAGAATTAGAAGAAACTTATAAAACCAAACTTTTCGAGCGAAACGGTTCTAAAATCGCTTTAACCCCAGCGGGAAAAATACTTCTAAAGTATACTAAAAGTATTTTTGATATTTATCGCGAAATAGATTTTGAAATGAGTTCGTTTAATGCAGAACGCCAGGGTTTACTTAGGCTAGGAGCAAGCACAACCATTTCGCAATATATTATCTCTCCAGTTTTAGCTAGTTTTCATCAGAAACAAAAAGACATAAAAGTCAATCTGCTGAATGGAAATACAGAACAAATCGAAACAGCTTTAATCAATAAAGAAATCGAAATTGGAATTGTAGAAGGGCAATCAAAAAATCAATCCATAAAATACATTCCGTTTTTAAAAGACGAATTGGTTTTGGTCTGCAAGAGCAATAATCCTTTAGCGAAACAAAACGAAATTTCAGTAAATGATTTAAAATCAATGAAATTCATAACTCGAGAGCGTGGATCTGGAACACTTGAAGTTATAGAATTTGCTTTGAAAAAAGCAGGTTTAAAATTTTCAGATTTACAAATCGAAATGCAGCTTGGGAGCACAGAAAGTATAAAATCGTATTTATTAAATTCAGATTGTTTTGCCTTTATGTCTATTCATGCTGTAAATAAGGAATTGAAAAACAAAGAATTAATTGTTTTAGATGTAGAAAAGTTGTCAATAGAAAGATATTTTTATATTGCCACTTTACAAGGAAAATCAGACGCTTTGTCAGAATTATTTATTCAAAATTTAGCAAATCATTATAACCTGAAGTTATAGCCTATTGTAATTTGCGATTGGTGTTTTTAATATAAACGGTAGAACTTTGCGACATAATATCAATACCCATTTATTTTGAAAACAAAAGAACAAAGCACAGCACAATTATTTGAAATTAATCAGTCATTGCAGCAAGTTTTATTTCTCGCTGTAATTCTTTTATGTTTATTTTCAATTATTTCCCCGCCAATTGCACTTTTGTTAGGTGTTTTGATTGTGAATCTTTTCGGAAATCCATTTGTAGAATTCAATCATAAAGCCATTACATTTTTATTGCAGTTTTCTGTGGTTGGTTTAGGATTCGGAATGAATGCCAATAATGCAGTTTCTGCGGGAAAAGAAGGATTTGTTTTAACTGTTTTTTCAATTTTTAGTACTTTACTCTTCGGGTTTCTGTTAGGAAAATGGCTTAAAACAGAGAAAAAAACTTCTAATTTGATTTCTTGTGGAACAGCAATCTGCGGAGGAAGCGCTATCGCGGCAATTTCGCCAGTAATCAAGTCAAACGAAAATCAAACTTCAATTGCTTTGGGTGTTATTTTTATACTCAATTCAATTGCCTTGTTTATTTTTCCATTTATCGGACATCAATTGGATTTATCGCAAAAAGATTTTGGTTTATGGTGCGCCATTGCCATTCATGACACAAGTTCGGTAGTCGGAGCGGCAAATAAATATGGCGCAGAAGCCTTACAAGTTGCTACAACAGTAAAATTAGCAAGAGCTTTATGGATTATTCCAATTTCAATTTTGACTGCTTTTCTTTTTAAAAGTAAGAACTCAAAAATCAAAATACCTTATTTTATCGGTTTGTTTGTTGTGGCGATGCTAGTAAATACTTACGCTCCGTCAACAGCCTTTTTTACTGGTCATCTCGTTGGGATTGCCAAAATTGGTTTAACCATAACTTTGTTTTTGATTGGAGCAACTTTAAATTTTGCCACTTTAAAAACAGTAGGAGTAAAGCCTTTGCTTCAAGGAATTTTTCTTTGGATTTTTATAGCCGTTTTAGCTTTGTTGTCAATTCTTTATTTGGGCTAGTGTTTTTTTAACGGCAAAGAGCGCAAGGAGTTACGCAAAGTTCGCAAAGTTTTTTGAACAAAGCTTTGCGAACTTTGCGTTTTATTCAAAATTTTAAGCAAAAAACTTTGCGTTCCTTGCGGTAAAACTATTCTCAAAGTTTTTCAACTATTATTTTACATTGGAGAATTTTACAATTGGTTTGTCAATCATTTTGTAGAATTTTCCTTTGAAAGCATAACGTCTTTCAATCTCAAAATTAAATGACTTTTTCGTTTTAGCCATTACTGCAATTTCTTCAGGAACATTTGTTTCGAATTCGTCTTGAGCTTTTAAAGCTTTATTAAACGTGCCTGTTGTTTTGACAATAATATCTCTAAAATGCTTTTTTGCATTATCATTCATAACTGTATATGTTCCAGACCACTGTATACTTTGGACGTTTGTAAGTTGATAATTGTCGACTTCCATTATCGGCTGATATTTTCCGTCAAAACCAGCAACCAAGTATAGCCATCCTTCAAAAGGGCCGCCTGCGCCACCATTAACATGCAGCAATGTAAAAGCAAACTGATCCTCCCCAATTTCAATCAATTTTGGAGTTGGGCATTGCGCAAAAGCTCCAAATGCAGCAACTGCTGGCTGGAAAGATCGCATTTCCCACAAATTGCCATTTTTTGCAAATTTTGCCAAACCTAGCAATCCTCCAGAAAAACGCCCAGTCTGCAATCCGTTTTCATCATGGACAGAGTGATTAAAAGCTAGTATTTTAAATTGATTTCCTTTTGAATCTTTATAATCAATATTTGCTAAAAGTCTTGTTGCAACACCTTCGGTATATGGAAATAATTGGTCGCCTTCGACACCATTTACGTCCAAAAAAGGAGCTGGTTTGCATGCTTTACATTTCCAGCTAATAAAATTATTTTTATCGGCAAAATGATAGGGATTGCCAGGAAATAGCTTTTGCATTGTTTTTATGCCATCAAGCGGTTCAGAAACTTTAAGAATCCTTTTTGGGTTTAATATAGTGTCGCTGATATTTTTTAGTTGAATGTCAGTTTCTTGTGCCAAGCAGAAGGAGGAGGTAAGCAAGAAGAGATTTAAGATAATCTGGCGCATAAAAGTATATTAATTATAAAAACAAATATATAAAGAAAACTATTGTTAATATAAACTTCTGTTGCTTTTGGAGTGGAAAATCTCAAAAATCTAAATTTAGGAAATCTTAATTACAGTATTTTTTGCGTATTCTTTAATTAAAGCTAAATTTGCTCCCTCTAATAAAAAAACAAATGAAGAAAATCCAAATGAGACCAAAATTAATAGCTTTCGGAGCTTTAGTTATTGGGTTTATTATGCTGTCATGGGGAAATGTTGGCCATGAGCGTATTAACAAAGCAGCTGTAATGGCTTTACCAAAACAATTACAGATCTTTTTTTACAACCACATTGATTTTATTACACAAGAAGCTTCGGTTCCAGATATCCGTAAGTATGCTTTAAATTATAAAGAAGAGGGCCCAAGGCACTATTTCGATATGGAAAACTTTGGATCTGCTGACACATATCCACAAACATTAGAAGAAGCAAAACAAAAGTACGATGCTAAATTTTTGAGCGATAATGGAATTCTGCCTTGGTATATTGAAGATATGATGGCAAAATTGACAAAGGCTTTTAAAGAAAAAAATAGAGCTGAAATTTTATTTCTTGCAGCAGATTTAGGTCATTACATTGGTGATGCACACATGCCTTTGCATACTTCTAAAAACCACGATGGACAATTGACTGATCAAAAAGGAATTCATTCGCTTTGGGAAAGTAGATTGCCAGAATTATTTGTTAAGAATTACAAATTAAATGTTCCAGAAGCTCAGTATTATGCCGATGTTCATAAAGCCATTTGGGATATGATCAATGATACTCACAGTTTTGCACAGCCTTTATTGGACATTGATAAAAAGCTAAGAACTGCAACTCCTGAAAACAAAGTTTTTGAAATGGATGCTGATGGTAAAATTGCTAAAACAAAATACAATACTTCTAAGTTTTCTGATGAATATGCTGGGAAATTGCATGCAGAATTAAACGGAATGGTTGAAAGTCAAATGAGAAAAGCAATTTCTGCAACGGCAAGTTTTTGGTATACTGCTTGGGTAAATGCAGGAAAACCAGATTTGAGCGATTTGGATTCGCCAGCTGTTACTCAAAGAAACTACCAATTTTTGCAGGATGATTTAAAATTATACCAGAAAGGAAATTTATTTGGAATGAAAAATCAGAACGACTAATTTTTGTTTCAAGTTTTAAAGTTTCATGTTTCAAGTTAAGCTGAAACTATAAGCAAAAGCCTCAAATTCTTTACGTTTTTGAGGCTTTTGTTTTTCTTTTTAATGATGAATGTTTGCATATAATTTTTTATGCTTATCGGCTAAATCTTTAAACTGATATTCTTTCTCTTTTAAAACATATGAAGCTGATTGATAGTAAGAAATAGTTTCGTCGACCAAGTTCTTGTTTTCAGTTTTCAGCGGAATTTCATCATAATGGATTTGAAATTCTGGAGAGATTCCGGCCCTTTCGTTAAGTTTCAATTGAAACTGTTTTATCTGTTGCTTTGGAGATAAAATTGTCAAAACATTATCTTTTATTAAACCAAGATCTTGATAAGTTGCTATAAAAGCTCTAGGCTGATAATCTGGTTTAAATACATCACGGCCAAAGAATTTGCTTTCGTAGTCAAAATTTAAAAGTCCAAATAATGTTGGCATGAGATCAATCTGCGACATTAATTTGGTGTATTTTTCAGGTTTTATATCTGAAGAGTATATTAGAGCTGGAATTCTGTATTTATCCAACGGAAGTTCTGTTTTTCCTGCACTAGAAGCACAGTGATCGGCTACAATTACAAAAACAGTATTTTTAAACCAAGGCTGTTTTTCTGCCTGTTTAAAGAATTGTTTAAGTGCGTAATCAGTATATTTCACGCCTCCGTCTCGTGATTTGATATTTCCGGGAATGTCAATTTTATTGTTTGGATAAGTAAAAGGTCTATGGTTGCTAACAGTCATGATATGATTGAAGAAAGGCTTATTTTGTTTAGCCTCAGCATTCATAACTTTGATTGCTTTGTTATACATGTCTTCATCGCAAACTCCCCACACGTTCGAAAAAGTAACTTCATTTTCAGCAAAACTCGATTTGTCAATAATTTGATAGCCGTTTCCAGTATAAAAATCCTGCATATTGTCAAAAAAAGCATCTCCACCGTACATGAATTTCACATTATACCCTTTTTTAAGGAATACAGATCCAGTCGAGAACTTGTTTTTGTTGTCTTCTCTTTTAACCACACTTTCGCCAGCTGTAGGAGGAAGGCATAAAGTTACAGCTTCAAGTCCACGAACTGTGCGGTTTCCTGCTGCATACACATTTGTAAAGAGTAAACTTTTTTGTGCAAGACTGTCTAAAAATGGCGTAATATTTTGTTCGTTTCCATACATTTTCATAAAATCGGCGCTTAAGCTTTCAATAGTAATTAATACCACATTTTTATGCTGTTCAAGAGAATCGTCTTTTATTTCGTATAATGTATTTTTACCAGAAATAGCAGGTAAATCCTGTTTTAACAAAGCAAATGCCTTTTCGTTCGGAATTGTTTTGTAGAATTTAAAATAATCCAATTTGTTGTTCTGAAAAGCCAAATAGAATTTGTAGATTCCATTTGATTGCAGTTCATTAACAAAGACATTTTTAGAGTTTTCAGTTTTGGCTAATCCAGGAACAGCCAACAATGAAGCAATAAATAAAACAGCATAAAGCGATGTAATTTTTATTTTTTCATTAAAACTCGGAATCTCATCTATATAATTTCTTGATTTCTTGATAATAAAATAAGTGATAATTGCTGTAACAATGAACAAAGCAGAAAATATCGGGATTACAGGATACGACTGCATAATGTTTCCGATAACTTCATTAGTGTAAATGAGATAGTTAACAGCAATGAAATTGTATTTTACTCCAAATTCGTTCCAGAAGAAAAATTCGCTGATTGCATTTTGAAGAATCAATAAAACATATAGAAAAATCACAAAAGCAAAAAGCCAAAATCTGATTTTATCTCTGTATTTTGGAAGGAAAAGGAAAAGCGAAAACAAAAGTGTTTTTAAAGAAACAAAAATCAAAACGATTTTTGGCAAAGCGCCACCGTATTCGTCAAAAATGCTTTTTCCAGAGGCTACATAGATTAGAAATCCTATAAAGCCTGCTAGTATAATATAACCGTAAGGCTTGTTATATTTAGAGTTCGAAATAAAAATAAGATAAAGCCACAAAAAGCCTGAAGCTAATACGAACACAAAAGTATCTGATAGTAAGCCAAGTGAGAATATTTTTACACTCTCTGCAAAAGTAAAAGAACTTTGTGTAATGGGATGAAAAAGCAATACCATTCTAAGCGTAAAACTTACAATAAAATATAGTAGAGCAAGGTAATAGAAAGGCGAAAGTTTTTTGTAAAAATTCATCGGACTTATTTTTTTACAAAATTAATTTCGAATGATTAACGCCAGATTAAGTTCCACTTTTACCTTACTTAACATTGACTTAATGTTTGCTTAAGAAGTTGATTGCCTTTTTTATTAATGATAAGGATTATTTCTGAGAGCTAAATTATCTATCTTTGAATTGATAAAATGAAATTCAAATTTAATCAGATACGATAAATGCATATTTTAATAGTTGAAGACGAAGTAGGAATTGTTCAATTTCTAAAACAAGGTTTGCAAGAAGAAGGGTATCAAATTACTACAGCTGCTGATGGTTCTAAAGGTTTTGAACTGGTTCAGGAACAAAAATTTGATTTGATTCTTTTAGATTGGATGTTGCCAAAAATAAACGGCCTAGATTTGTGCAAAGCTATTAGAGTTAAAGATCATTTTACTCCAATTATTTTTTTAACTGCAAAAGACACAGTCCAAGAAACTATTGAAGGGCTGAAAGCTGGCGCAAACGATTATATCAAAAAGCCTTTTAGTTTTGAAGAATTGGTGGAGCGAATTAAAGTTCACTTTAGAAATAAAAAACAAACTGAAACCCTAAATCTCGGAAATATTACGATGGATTTGTCCAGACATATTGTATTGAAAGGAGATGAAGAAATTTCGTTGACCCAACGCGAATTTGAATTACTAGCTTATTTAATACAGCATAAAGGAAAAGTCTGTACCAGAAACCAGATTTTGCGAGACGTCTGGGAAATTAATTTTGAGTACGATACAGGCGTTATTGATGTTTTCATGAATGCCATTAGAAAAAAACTGAACCTTAAAATCGAGGAAGACTATATTAAAACCATCCGAGGCATTGGATATATTGCTAATGATTAACAAATGACATCATTATCTTTTAAAGACAGAATAGCACTAAATTATATCGTAGGAACTGGACTTTTGGTTTTAGCGGTTTTTTCTGCTATTTATTTTATTGTAAAACTGACTGTTTACAATCATATAGATGAAAATTTAAACATAGAAGTTCAAGATCATCTTAGGGAAATTAAAATTGAAAAAGGTAGGGTCGTTTTTATGGATGCGGAAGAATGGGAAGAAAGAGAGCATAATTCTGTTGATGTAAATCCTGTATTTGTCCAGTTTTTAGATTTAAATAAAAAAATAATAGAAAAGTCTCCGAACTTAAAAAATGAAAAACTCGTTTTTCATGAGAATAAAGATCATTTTCAGCTTTTTGATGCACAATTGTTGGACAATAAAATTCGCCAAATCCAAGTTCCGCTTCACGTGCACTCCAAAAAAGTTGGATATTTGATTATTGCCATGTCACTTTCAGATTCTTCAAAAGTATTGGATAATTTGATGGATACCTTATTAATTACTTTTCCAATCATTCTTTTAATTCTTTTTTTCTTAGCAAGATTTTATGCTGGAAGAAGCATAAAGCCGATAAATAATATTATTCAGACTTCTAAGATTATTACAAAAGACAATCTGAAAGCACGTATTCCGCTTCCAAAAACAAGAGACGAATTATTTGTGCTTTCTAAGACTATTAATAATTTATTAAATCGAATTGAAGACGCAATAGAGCGCGAAAAACAATTCACTTCTGATGCTTCTCATGAATTGAGAACACCTTTAACTGTTATTAAAGGAACACTTGAAGTGCTTATACGTAAACCCCGTGACAATAAAGAATACGAAGAAAAAATTAATTATTGTATTAATGAGGTAGACCATTTGAATTCTCTTGTTGATCAGCTGCTTATGATGGCTCGATTTGAGAATCAAAAACAGAATATTCTTAAAGAAAAAGTTTATTTAAATGCTGTCGTTTTAGATGTACTGAAATTAAATACAGAGAAAATTAAAGTAGGAAAAGTAAATGTGATTTTAGACGCTTCAGAAGAGTTTTATATTTATTCCGATAATTACTTAGCGGTAACAATTCTTCGAAATATCATCTCAAATGCCATAAAATACTCAAAACCCGATAGTGAAGTTCGAATTTCCTTATCGAGAGAAAACGAGAAAATTATCTGCAATATTTCAGATCAAGGAATTGGAATCGCAAAAAAAGATTTAGAATCTATTTTGAATCCTTTCTTCAGATCAGATTCTTTAAATCATTCAGAAATAAAAGGAACTGGGCTTGGTTTGTTTATTGTAAAACGAATGACCGATTTGCTTAAAATTAAATTTAAAATTGAAAGCGAAATTGGTATAGGCACGCGAGTTTTATTGGTTTTTGATGAATATGATAATTCGTTAAAGTAATTTAAAATCATTAACTAAAATGCCCTTCAAAACGATTTTTAACAATAAACTATCGTTAAGTTAAAATAAAAATTGCTTTTTAATTATTTTATCTAGTATATTTGCAACCGAATCAAAGAAGTAAAAAACAAAACAAATCATGATTTCAATTCAATTACATCATCATCATTTACATTATTGCTCTCAAGCGATGTGTTAATGGTATGCATGTAAATCATCATATTTTAAAACCCGTTTGAGTACATCAAACGGGTTTTTTAATTCAAGCTCTCTTTGTACTCAAACTATTAATTCAACAAACAACTAAAAAAATGAGTACTTTAAAAATTGCAATTCAAAAATCTGGACGTTTAAACGAAGACAGCATTCAAATCTTAAAGGACTGCGGTATTTCAATCAACAACGGAATCGACCAGTTAAAAGCCGAAGCTTCAAATTTTCCTCTTGAAGTTTTATATCTAAGAAATTCAGATATTCCTCAATATTTAATCGATGGAGTGGTAGATTTAGCTATAGTTGGCGATAATCTTTTGGTAGAGAAAGGAAAAGGAATCGAAGTAGTTCAGAAATTAGGATTTTCAAAATGCAAGGTTTCTGTTGCTGTCCCTAAAACCTTCGAATACAATTCGGTACAAGATTTAGCAAATCTTCGTATTGCTACCTCTTATCCCCATACAGTTACCGAATATTTTAATAAATTTGGTCTGACTGTAGATATTCACCAAATCTCTGGTTCTGTAGAAATTGCGCCAAATATTGGTCTTGCAGATGCCATTGTAGATATTGTTTCAAGCGGAAGCACTTTGTTCAAAAACAACTTAAAAGAAGTTGAAGTTATTTTGAAAAGTGAAGCAGTTCTGGCTGTTTCGCCAAAAGTTTCTCCGGAAATCCAGAAACACATTGATACTTTAAAATTCAGAATTCAAGCTGTTTTAAGAGCTAGAAATTCAAAATATATTCTAATGAACGTTCCAAATGACAAAATTGAAGCAGTTGGAAAAATCCTTCCAGTTTTAAGAAGTTTAACGGTTCTTCCGTTGGCTCAAGAAGGCTGGAGCAGTGTTCACTCTGTAATCGACAAAGATACTTTTTGGGATGTAATAGATCAGCTTAAAGAAGTAGGAGCAGAAGGAATTTTAGTTTGTCCAATTGAGAAAATGGTACTATAAAAAATAGAAATTCCAATATGAAAATTGCTTCGCCTATTCGCTATCGCTCGGGTCCAAATTCCAAGTTGCGGATGCAGCTTTGCGAACTTAGCGTTTTTTCAAGACAAAGAGAATAATAAAACCTTGCGCCCTTTGCGGTTAAAAAAATAAAGGCATGAATAAAATAGATAATCCAAAACCAGAAATCTGGTCAGAAATATTAAAAAGACCGACTAAAACTGTAGACGATATAGAACTTACGGTAAAAGAAATCTTCAAAGAAGTTCAAAGAAAAGGAGATGAAGCTGTTGCTAAATATACTTCAATCTTTGACGGAATTTCTTTAGGTAATTATGAAGTTGCTCAAGAAGAAATTCAAGAAGCGATTAGTTTGATTCCAACTGAACTCAAAGAGGCAATTGAGTTAGCGAAAGACAATATTTATAAGTTCCACAACGCTCAAAAAACAGATCGTGTTTCTGTTGAAACTATTGAAGGAGTAAACTGTTGGCAGGAAAAAAGACCAATTCAGAAAATAGGCTTATACATTCCAGGAGGAACAGCGCCTTTGTTTTCGACTGTTTTAATGTTGGCTGTTCCTGCTGAAATTGCAGGCTGTAAAGAAATTGTGTTGTGTTCTCCACCAGATAAAAAAGGAAAAATTAATCCCGCAATTTTATACGCAGCGAATTTATGCGGTGTAACTAAAATTCTAAAAGTTGGTGGAATCCAAGCTATTGCAGGAATGACTTTCGGGACACAATCAATTCCGAAAGTATATAAAATCTTTGGGCCAGGAAATCAATTTGTAACGGTTGCGAAACAATTGGCAACTCAATTTGGCGTTGCAATTGATATGCCTGCAGGGCCTTCAGAACTGTTAATTGTTGCTGATGATACTGCGGTTCCAGCTTTTGTAGCTTCAGATTTATTATCTCAAGCAGAACACGGAACTGACAGTCAGGTAATTTTAGTTTCGACTTCAAAAAAGCTAATTGCAGAAGTAGAAAAAGAAGTTCAATCACAATTGGAAGTTCTTCCTAGAAAAGCGATTGCAGAAAAAGCAATTGAAAATTCAAAATTGATTTATGTCGAAAATGATCAAATCGCTTTAGATTTAATCAATGAATATGGCCCAGAACACTTTATAATCTGCTCAGAATATGATGATTTCTATTGCAACGGAATTGTAAATGCAGGTTCTGTCTTCATAGGGAATTATACTCCTGAAAGTGCTGGAGATTATGCTTCAGGAACCAATCACACATTGCCAACAAATGGTTATGCGAAGAATTACAGCGGTGTAAATCTAGACAGTTTTATGAAATCAATGACATTCCAGAAAATTTCAGAAAAAGGAATTCAAAACATTGGAAAAGCTATAGAATTAATGGCTGAAGCCGAAGGGTTACAAGCGCATAAGAATGCTGTGACGCTGAGATTAAAGAGTTTAGAATAAGAAAGAGAAAAGAAGCAAGAAGAAAGATATTGAGTGGGTAAGATAAGAAGTCTTTTCTCTTGTTTCTTGTTTCTAATAGTCCAAAAAAACAACAACAAATGAACATATTCGATATAAACACAATAACAAGAGAAAACGTAAAATCGTTAAAACCCTATTCTTCTGCGAGAGATGAGTTTGAAGATTTTGATACAGCAGAAATGATTTTTTTGGATGCCAATGAAAATCCGTATCAGAATGGTGTAAATCGTTATCCAGATCCACAGCAGAATTCGGTTAAAGCGATTTTGGCCAAGAATAATTTAGTAAAGCAAAGTCAGATTTTGTTAGGAAACGGAAGTGATGAAGTTTTAGATTTGCTTTTTAGAGCTTTCTGCGAACCTAACAAAGACAATATTATTTCGCTTCCGCCTACATATGGAATGTACGGAGTTTTGGCAAACATCAATGCAGTAGAAAATAGAGAAATTTTGCTTTCAACCGATTTTCAGCCAGAAGTTGAAAAGATTCTAGAAGCGGTTGATGAAAATACTAAAATCATCTTTTTGTGTTCGCCGAACAATCCAACAGGAAATTCTTTCACTGATGAAAGCGTAGTTAAATTGCTTCAAAACTTCAATGGTTTAGTGGTAATTGATGAAGCCTATATTGATTTTTCAGATAAAGAAAGCTGGCTGACAGAAATCGACGAATACCCGAATTTAGTGATTACTCAAACTCTTTCCAAAGCGTATGGTTTAGCTGGGATCCGTTTAGGAATTTGTTATGCTTCTGAGGAAGTGATTTCAATTTTAAACAAAATCAAACCGCCTTATAACGTAAACGAATTAACACAGCAAAGAGCTAAAGAACGTTTAAAAGATTCTGATAAAATTAAACAAGAAATAGCTTCTATTATTGAGCAAAGAGAAGAGTTGCTTAAAGTATTGCTTGAAGTAAATTTTGTTAAGAAAGTGTATCCAACAGAAGCCAATTTTATCTTGGCAAAAGTAGATGACGCAAACAAAAGATACGACCAGTTAATCGAAAAAGGAATTGTTATCAGAAACAGAACAACACAACCTTTATGTGAAAATTGCCTTCGTTTTACAATAGGAACAAAAGAAGAAAATGCGGTTGTAATTAGAGAATTGAAATTGTTATAAACTATGACAGACCTAAAAGGTTTTTAAAACCTGTTAGGTCTCAAACTATAAACCATGAAAAAAGTACTTTTTATCGATCGTGACGGGACGATTGTTTTAGAACCTGAAAATTATCAATTAGATAGCCTAGATAAACTGGAGTTTTATCCAAAAGCATTTCAATATTTGGCTAAAATTGCTGCTGAATTAGATTACGAATTGGCAATGGTAACCAATCAGGACGGCTTAGGAACTGATAGTTTTCCAGAAGATACATTTTGGCCAACCCAAAATTTTATTTTGAAAGCTTTTGAAAACGAAGGAGTTGTTTTTGATGAAATCTTCGTCGACAGAACTTTTCCAGAGGAAAATGCGCCAACTCGCAAACCAAGAACCGGAATGCTGACTAAATATTTGAATAATCCAGAATATGATTTGGCGAATTCTTTTGTTTTAGGTGATCGTTTGACAGATGTAGAATTGGCTAAAAATCTTGGTGCAAAAGCGATTTTCATGAACGATACGGATGGAATTGGAAGCAATGAAATTTCATCTAAACGTGAAGAATTGAATGAAACAATCGTTTTACAGACAATGGATTGGAAGAAAATCTATGAGTTTTTGAAATTAGAAGCGCGCTCAGCTTCGATTACTCGTAAAACCAACGAAACAGATATTTACATTAATCTAAATCTTGACGGAACAGGAAAAAGTAAAATCGATACCGGAATTGCATTTTTCGACCACATGTTAGACCAAATCTCACGTCATGGTCAAATGGACTTAGAAATCACAGTAAAAGGCGATTTAGAAGTCGATGAGCACCATACAATTGAAGATACAGCAATTGCCTTAGGAGAAGTTTTCGCGAAAGCGTTAGGAAATAAATTAGGAATAGAACGTTATGGTTTCTGTTTGCCAATGGATGATTGTTTAGCACAAGCAGCAATTGATTTTGGAGGAAGAAATTGGCTCATTTGGGAAACCGAATTTAAACGTGAAATGGTAGGCAAAATGCCAACAGAAATGTTTTATCACTTCTTTAAATCGTTTACAGATGGCGCAAAAGCCAATTTAAATATCAAAGCAGAAGGAGTCAACGAACACCACAAAATCGAAGCTATTTTTAAAGCTTTCGCGAAAGCCATAAAAGTAGCCGTAAAAAGGGATACAGAAAAAATGATTTTGCCTTCGACGAAAGGGATGCTTTAAAGTTTATGGTTGTTGGTTGATAGTTGTTAGCCATCAACCAATAACCATCAACCAACAACTAAAAAGAATGAAAATAGTAATTATAAATTACGGAGCAGGGAATATTCAGAGCATTATGTTTGCTATTGAAAGATTGGGTTTTAAAGCTGTTCTGAGTAATAATCCAGACGAAATTAAATCGGCAGATAAAGTGATTTTTCCTGGCGTGGGCGAGGCGAGTTCGGCAATGGCAAAACTTCGCGAAAGCGGTTTGAACCGTTTGATTCCTCAATTGAAACAGCCTGTTTTGGGAATTTGTCTGGGGATGCAATTGATGTGCAATAAGACCGAAGAAGGAAATACCGAAGGTTTAGGGATTTTTGATGTTGACGTTTTGAAATTTTCAAACAACGTAAAAGTGCCTCAAATGGGCTGGAATCAGATTTATGATTTAAAAACTGATTTGTTTAAGGATGTTTCTGAAAATGAATTTATGTATTTGGTTCACAGTTTTTACGCTCCAAATTGCCAATACGCTGTGGCTAAAACCAATTATGATGTAGAATACGCATCGGCATTGCAAAAAGATAATTTCTACGGAACACAATTTCATCCAGAAAAAAGCGGTGATGTAGGAGAAAAGATTCTAGGAAACTTTTTAAAAATGTAAAAACTTCAATATCAATCAAAATATCAAAAATCAATTTCAATTTTTAGAATTTAAAATCTAAAATCAGAAATCTAAAATAATAAAAATGAGAATAATACCAGCCATAGATATCATTGATGGAAAATGCGTTCGTTTGTCCAAAGGTGATTATGATACGAAAATAATTTACAATGAGAATCCGCTTGAAGTGGCAAAATCATTTGAAGCGCACGGAATCGAATATCTGCATTTGGTAGATTTAGACGGCGCAAAATCAAGCAGAATTGTCAATTATAAGATTTTAGAACAAATCGCAACACAAACCAGCTTAAAAATTGATTTTGGTGGCGGATTAAAATCAGACGACGATTTGAGAATTGCTTTTGAAAGTGGCGCAAATCAGATTACTGGCGGAAGTATCGCCGTGAAAAACAGAGCCATTTTTGAAAAATGGATTTCAGAATACGGAACTGAAAAAATCATTTTGGGCGCAGATGCTAAAGATGAAAAAATTGCTGTTTCAGGCTGGTTAGAAGAATCAAATGAAGATTTGATTCCATTCATTCAGGATTATCAATCGAAAGGAATTCAGTACGTTATCTGTACAGATATTGCAAAAGACGGAATGCTTCAAGGTCCAAGTTTTGATTTGTATAAAAAGATTTTAGCAGAAGCGGAAGGTGTAAAATTAATCGCCTCAGGCGGAATTTCAACTTTTGACGAATTGCCAAAACTAGCAGAATTGGGTTGTGAAGGAACTATTATCGGAAAAGCGATTTACGAGGGAAGAATTACTTTGAAACAGTTAGAAAACTATATAATTGGTTTATAGTTATTAGTTGTCGGTTGATAGTTTATCGCATTAACCAACAACAATCAACCAATAACCAACAACTAAAATAAAAAATGTTAGCAAAAAGAATAATACCTTGTTTAGATATAAAAAACGGAAGAACCGTAAAAGGCGTTAATTTCGTTGACTTGCGAGACGCTGGAGATCCAGTTGAATTGGCGGCAATTTACTCGGCTGAAGGCGCAGACGAATTGGTTTTTCTAGATATTTCGGCAACAGAAGAAAGACGTAAAACACTTGTCAATATGGTGCGAAGTGTTGCAGAAAAAATCAATATTCCGTTTACGGTTGGTGGTGGGATTTCATCTGTTGAAGATGTTGATATTCTGCTGAATAACGGAGCTGATAAAGTTTCAATCAATTCATCGGCAGTTAAAAATCCACAATTAATTAATGATTTAGCGCAGAAATTTGGAAGCCAATGTGTTGTAGTTGCAATCGACGCCAAACAAATTGACGGACAATGGATTGTGCATTTAGTTGGCGGAAAAGTGCCAACAGAATTAAATCTTTTTGATTGGGCTGTTGAAGTTGCCGAACGCGGTGCAGGAGAAATTCTATTCACTTCAATGGATAACGACGGAACCAAAAATGGGTTTGCAAACGAAGCTTTGGCTAAACTTTCAGAATTAGTAAATATTCCGATTATTGCTTCTGGAGGAGCCGGAAACATTCAGCATTTCGTAGATTCGTTTAAAGAAGGAAAAGCAGATGCGGCTTTAGCGGCAAGTGTTTTTCACTTTAAAGAAATCGAAATTAAAGCCCTAAAACAAGAATTAAGAGATAATAATATAGAAGTGAGAATTTGAGAAAAAATTCCAATTTTTAAATTCCAAATTCCAATAATCCGAGTTTAGAAATTAATCTAAAATCTTCCCGATAGCTATCGGGACTAAAATCTAAAATTAAAATGGAAATCGATATCAAAAGCGCACACAAATTAATTCCGGCGATAATTCAGGATTCAGAAACAAAAAATGTTTTGATGCTGGGTTATATGAACGAAGAATCGCTTCAAAAAACAATAGAAACACAAAAAGTAACTTTCTTTAGTCGTTCAAAGCAAAGACTTTGGACAAAAGGGGAGGAGAGTGGCAACTTTTTAAATTTAGTAAGCATTAAAAATGACTGTGATGGCGATACGCTTTTAATTCAGGCAAAACCTGTTGGGCCAACGTGTCACACGGGTGCAGATACCTGTTGGCAGGAGCCAAATGATGCTAATTACGGTTTTATTTCACAATTAGAAAATACAATTAAAACTCGTAGAGAAAATGCTGATTATGAACAGAGTTATGTGGCTTCTTTGTTTGCAAAAGGAATAAATAAAATAGCGCAAAAAGTAGGTGAGGAAGCTGTAGAAGTCGTTATCGAAGCGAAAGACGATAATGACGATTTATTCCTTAGCGAAAGCGCTGACTTATTGTTTCATTATTTAATTCTACTTCAAGCAAAGGGTTTTAAATTGAATGATGTTATTGAAGTTTTGAAAAAACGTCAGAAGTAAAATATTTTGTTTCAGGTTTCAAGTTTCAAGTTGCTCACAGAACATGAAACTTGAAACTTGAAACATGAAACATGAAACAAAGTTATTACTCCACAAACTCAAAAACCGCAAATTCTTGCGGCTGATGAAATCCAAAAACTGAAGTTTTATAAGGCTGTAAAGCAATATATTCAGTGGTTTTACCGTAATCAATTCTAAAAGCATTTCCTCGCCATTTTGTCCCAGTTTTCGGTTTTTTAAAACCGCCATTTTCAATTTTTTTGAGACTAGAAAAAGGGATTTTGATTTCTACTGTATAGCCATCAGAATTTATTTTGCTTACAGATTCTAAGCCTTTAATATCGAAATCCATTGCCGTATTCCATCCTCCACATTCTGGTGAAATGCATTTTAAAACCAAATCGTAATTTGTAGAAAATGCATTCACTCCAATTTCAATATAATTTTGGCCATCTCCATCTGGATCTAGAAAAATTTCAGCTAAATCATCGGTGTTGAATATTTGAGAATCTTTTGTTTGCGGTGCTCCAATGATTTTAGAATCAGTGCATTTGTAAGCTAAATATAAGTTTTTGCTATTCCACGAAAGAGAAACAAAAGTTTGTTGTGAAGCTTTTTCGCCTGTGTTATGAATTGCAAACGGACCAAGAAAAGGCGTTTTCCACTCTGATAAATCACCATCAATATTAATTTTGTCATTTGTTTTATGAACAGGAAATGTCTGAGAATAAACGGATAATTGGCAGAATAAAAGCGAAACAATAGTAATGTATTGCAATTTCATAAAACACTAAATATAATTGAATCGCTAAAATAAAGAAAATGAGTTTATCTATTGTTTTTGATTGTTAAAATGATAAAAATTTAAAAAGTTTGATATGAATGTTTACATTTGTTGAAGATTAAAACAGGTTTGACAACCTTATTTATTTCAAATTTATAAATAATGAAAAAACACTTTTGTGGGGCATTTATCGCCTTTTTAGTTGGTTTTGCGGCCAATGCTCAGGGACTTTTAAATAAGTCAGAAACCGTTTTTACACATCAGGACACTTTACGCGGAAGCATTACAAAAGAAAGAGCTTGGTGGGATTTAAAATATTATCATCTTAATGTAAAGGTAAATCCAAAAGAAAAATCTATTTCAGGTTCGAATACTGTTCGTTATACTGTTTTGACAGAAAGTAACCGCATGCAGATCGATTTGCAGCAGCCAATGAATATTACCAAGGTAACGCAGAACGGAAAAGAATTAAAATTTGAAAGAGATGGAAATGCGTTTTTTATTACTTTAAATGAAAAACAAAAAGTTGGTGATACTAAGGAGATTATAGTTTATTATGAAGGAAAACCGAAAGAAGCTGTAAGAGCACCATGGGATGGAGGTTTTTCTTGGAAAAAAGATAAAAACGGAAAAGATTTTATTGCTACATCTTGTCAGGGTTTAGGCGCTAGTGTTTGGTGGCCTTGCAAAGATCATATGTATGATGAAGTAGAAAATATGCTTATCAGCGTGAATGTGCCAGGAGATTTAACGGAGGTTTCTAACGGAAGACTGAAAAGCGTTAAAAAAGAAAAAGACGGAACTAAAACTTTCAATTGGTATGTTTCTAATCCAATTAATAATTATGGTGTAAACATCAATATTGGTGACTATGTAAATTTCTCTGAAGTATTTAAAGGTGAAAAAGGAAATTTAGACTGTAATTATTATGTTCTTAAAGATAATTTAGCTTTAGCTAAAGAACATTTCAAAGATGCTCCAAAAATGCTGAAAGCTTTCGAAAGTTGGTTTGGACCATATCCGTTTTACGAAGACAGTTATAAATTGGTAGAAGTGCCTTATTTGGGAATGGAGCACCAAAGTTCTGTAACCTATGGAAACCAATATAAACAAGGTTATTTAGGACGTGACTTAAGTGGAACAGGTTGGGGGCTAAAATTTGATTTTATCATCATTCATGAATCTGGACACGAATGGTACGCTAACAATATTACCTACAAAGATATTGCAGATATGTGGGTTCATGAGAGTTTTACCAATTATTCTGAGAGCCTTTTTGTAGAGTATTATTATGGTAAAGAAGCTGGTGCTGAATATGTTATTGGATGCAGACAAAATATTGAAAATGACAAGCCAATCATCGGGCATTATGATGTAAATAATGAAGGATCTGGAGATATGTATCCAAAAGGAGCCAATATGCTTCATACAATTCGTCAAATAATTAATGATGATGCTAAATGGAAATCGATTTTAAGAGGCATGAATAAGACTTTTTATCATCAAACCGTTACAGGAAAACAGATTCAAGATTATATTAACGAACAATCTGGAATTAATTTCAATAGAGTTTTTGCACAATATTTAACCACAACCCAAATTCCGGTTTTTGAATATATGTTTAAAAACGGAACTTTTGGTTACCATTGGACTAATTGTGTTTCTAAATTTGATATGCCTGTAAAAGTTAAAATTAATGGAGTAGAAACTTGGTTAAAACCAACAACAGAATGGCAGTCTATAAAAACAGATAACGAAGACAGAAAACTGGAAGTAGACAAAAACTTCTATGTTACTACTTCTAATATAGTCGAATAAAAATTCGACAAATTTCAATTTTTAAAATCCCAAATTCCAATTTTAAGTGGAGTTTGGGATTTTTTTGATTTTGAAACCCGACAGGTTTTTAAAAACTGTCGGGTTTGTAGTTTTTAGTATCTAGTATGTCATTTCGACGAAGGAGAAATCTCCACAAGAAACTCCACAAAGATTGGACTTTTGTTACGGAGCTACTTGCGAAGATTTCTCCTTCGTCGAAATGACAAAAAAGCCTTGAAATTCAAGGCTTTTTATTGGGATTTGGAATTTCTTTATTGGAATTTAAATCTTAACGATTATTCAATTTCGCTTTCTCCTTAATAATATCAGCAATTTTCCTATTTTCAATTTTGCTTTCGAGCCACGAAATGATATCTAAATATAAGAAAGCCCTTTTTTCATATGTATTCTTTTCAAGCTCAACGAAACGAGTGTGCATTTTCTTGAATTCCTTTTTGATATCAGCAGGGTAAAAGTTGTTTAGGTTTCTTAAAAACTTGATTATTTCTTTTTGAACTTCATGCAAGTCGTTCATTTTCAATAAGAACTTATAGGTGCTTTTTAAATGATTTTCTAAATAATAATCTTTACCAAGTTCATAATGCGCAATAAGCGACAATAATCTCGCAAAACACATTAAATCTTCACGCATCGTCAAGTTTTTATTGTTGATGATTTTGTCTAAATAATTGATGCACTCATTGTATTTTTCGTTACCAAAATAAATAGAAGCAATTTTATAGAAAAACAACATCTCGTGATGCTCGTCAAGATGTTCACTATGCAATTTCAGTTTATTTAAAATTTCTGGAATTAAATATTCGCTTTCCGCGAAAGTACCTTCTAAAATATGCAGATTTAATTTATTGTTATAGACATATAAGAAAGACAATGAGGCAAGATTATCGTTTACAGGAAATTTAGGATCAGCGATTGTTTCTTCCAGAAGATTTAGATATTTCTTGAAATTCGATTTATATTTTAACATATAAAGCGATTCTAAGAAATAATGATTTCCTTTTAGGAAGAAAACAGGATTCAGATAAATCATATTTGGATTATCATAGAAAAGCTGAACCCATTTATAAGCAAATTTATAACTCGCTAAAAAATCTTGAACTAGAAAGCTTCGCCAAAGGTTGGCATTGTAAAACCAATACTTTTCTCGGAAACCAAATTTACTCTCATCAAGCTTGGAAATATGCTTATTAAAGTAATCATCAATATATCTGTACTCTTTATCATTTTTAACATAACCTGTTTTCAGCATGATTCCGTACAGCTGAAGAGATAAATTGGATAATTTGCTTGAAATCGTATTTCTATAATTCAATTCTTTGGCCTGAACTACCAATTCGTCAGCACGACCTTGAATACTTCGGGTGATGTATTGCGATTCAATTAGTTTTTCGAATTCAACAATTTCATACGCCATATATTTTTCATCATTCTCTAAAGCTTGCTGTTTGGTTTTATCCAATATTTTCAAGCTCTGCTTGTATAATCCTTTATTATAAAGAATAACAGCAAAATCCATTTGCTCTCGAAGCTGATAACGAATATTCTGACTAGGAATATTTAGTCTTATACTAACCAGGATTTGTTTGTATAAGTATGATTTTAAGTTAGATAACTGCACTTTTTGGATAACACCACTTTTCAAAATGAGTTTTTCATCGTAAACTTCAGATTTATCTAAAATGTTGAATAATTCGATAAATTTTGTATTTGAACTCGTTTCTAATCGGCTTGCAAAAATTTTAAACTGCCTTTTTTCTGATTTCGAAAGTGATTTGATTAGAACAAATAAGAAATCTTTTTGATGGTTAGCCATTGTAAAAAATAATAATATAACTTACTGATTATAAGTTAGTTAATATAGTATAAGTCGTTTTATAAACAGTATAATTTCATTAAAATGAATTTCATACTGTAATAGTACAATATATATTTGTTATCAAGATGTGAAATTACATTAAATAAATGAATATGAATAGAGAGAAAGTTCAAATTTTTGACACCACATTGCGAGATGGTGAACAAGTTCCAGGATGTAAGTTAGATACTAAACAGAAATTAGTTATCGCAGAACGACTAGACAAAATGGGAGTTGACATTATCGAAGCAGGCTTTCCAGTGTCAAGTCCGGGCGATTTTTTATCGGTCTCTGAGATTTGTAAAATTGTAGAAAATGCAACCGTCTGCGGACTAACAAGAGCCGTAAAAAATGACATTGATGTTGCTGCAGCTGCTTTAAAGCATGCTAAGAAACCTAGAATCCATACTGGAATCGGAACTTCGGAATCTCATATACTCCACAAATTACAAACTACGCCTGAAGATATTATTGCAAGAGCAAAATTTGCTGTATCACACGCTAAATCTTATGTAGAAGATGTAGAATTCTACGCTGAAGATGCCGGTAGAACAGACAATGCTTTTCTTGCAAAAGTTTGTGAAGAAGTTATCAAATCTGGAGCTACAGTATTGAATATTCCTGATACTACTGGATATTGTCTTCCAGAAGAATACGGAGCGAAAATTAAATACTTAAAAGAAAACGTAAAAGGAATCGAAAACGTAATCCTTTCATGCCACTGTCATAATGATTTAGGAATGGCAACTGCAAACTCAATTGCAGGAGCTATAAATGGAGCAAGACAAATTGAATGTACTATTAATGGTATAGGCGAAAGAGCTGGAAACACGGCGCTTGAAGAAGTGGTAATGATTTTCAAACAGCACCCTTACTTAAATTTAGATACAAACATTAATACTAGAGAATTGAACGAAATGAGCCGTTTAGTTTCTGAAAGTATGGGAATGATTGTACAGCCAAATAAAGCAATTGTTGGAGCAAATGCTTTTGCACACAGTTCTGGTATTCACCAAGATGGTGTAATCAAAAACAGAGCAACTTACGAGATCATGGATCCGCTAGATGTGGGAGTGAATGAATCTTCAATCATTTTAACAGCAAGAAGCGGAAGAGCTGCTTTAGCTTACCGTGCTAAAAAAGTAGGTTACGAATTGACAAAAACACAATTGGATATCGTTTACATCGAATTCTTGAAATTCGCTGATATTAAAAAAGAAGTTGTAGACGCAGATATCCACCAAATTATAGAAGCTTCTAAAATAGAAGGAGATTTAATAAGAAACTAAAATAAGTATAAAAATAAGAGTTTAAGGAACAATAAGGATTTAAAGACATAAAGAGCGAGAGATTATGAATTTAAAAATTGCAGTTTTACCAGGAGATGGAATTGGACCTGAAGTAATATTACAGGCTAAAAAAGCTTTGTACGCCATTGGCGAAGTGTATAATCATGAATTTGTTTTTGAAGAAGCACTGATGGGAGCGGTTGCTATCGATAAAACGGGGAACCCTTTGCCGGAGCAGACTCTAAATCTGTGCTTAAATACAGATGCGGTTTTGCTTGGTGCAATTGGAGATCCTAAATATGATAACAATCCAAATGCAAAGGTTCGCCCAGAGCAAGGATTATTAAAATTGCGAAAAGAATTAGGATTGTTTGCTAATATTCGTCCTATAAAACCTTATAAAGCCTTAATCGAATCTTCTCCTTTAAAAAGAGAAATTATTGAAGGAGCTGATTTTACCATTTTTAGAGAATTAACTGGTGGAGCTTATTTCGGAACTAAAACACTTAATGAAGAAGGAACACATGCTTCGGATTTATGTGAATATTCAGAAGAAGAAATTACAAGAATTGCACATTTAGCTTTTAAATCGGCGCAAAAAAGACGTAAAAAGCTAACAATGGTAGACAAAGCAAATGTTTTGGAAACTTCAAGATTGTGGAGAAAAGTAGTTCAGAAGGTGAGCGAAGAGTATTCAGATGTTAAACTTGATTTCTTATTTGTGGATAATGCAGCAATGCAGTTAATCTTAAATCCGAAACAATTTGATGTGATTTTGACTGAGAATTTGTTCGGAGATATTTTATCTGATGAAGCTAGCGTAATTACAGGTTCAATTGGATTATTGCCATCGGTATCTTTAGGTGAAAAAAATGCTTTGTTTGAACCAATTCACGGATCATATCCACAGGCGAAAGGAAAAAACATTGCCAATCCAATTGCTTCGATTTTGGCAGCAGCACTTTTGCTAGAGCACTTTGGATTAACTAAAGAAGCTCATGTAATCTATAAAGCGGTTGAAAAAGCAATTGAATACAAAGTAGTTACAGTTGATTTGAAACCAGACTCAAAATTTGGAACAAATGAAGTTGGAGAGTTTGTTTCTAATTTTATTTTCAGCAAAGATGATTTGCTTTATTTCAATAATGACAATGTAAGTATTGGGCAATCTACAATTGTTTAATATTTTTTGTTAAAACTTGAATATAATCACAAGAAGTATTGTAAATGTTGAGATTTTATTTTTTTACTTCCAGAAGTTTATTTACTTTTGTGACACTAAAAAATAAATGATGCAAATCTCAATTATTATTACTTCTGTCGTTGTTGTCAATGTGATTCACACATCTGCATCGGGAATGTTATAAATATAATTGAAAGACTATATTACAAACCTTCCAAATACTGGAAGGTTTTTTTTTGAACAAAAAATTAAAAAAAATAAAACTATAATGGAATTAAATAAGTACAGCAAGACCATCACACAAGATCAAACACAGCCAGCGGCGCAAGCGATGTTGTACGGAATTGGTTTAACTGAAGAAGATTTAAAAAAAGCACAAGTTGGAATTGTGAGCATGGGTTACGATGGTAACACTTGTAACATGCACCTTAATGATTTAGCACAAGATGTTAAAAAAGGTGTCTGGGATGCAGATCTTGTCGGACTTATTTTTAATACCATAGGTGTCAGCGACGGTATTTCTAACGGAACTGAGGGTATGCGTTACTCACTAGTTTCTCGTGATGTAATCGCAGATTCTATCGAAACAGTTGTGGGAGCGCAATGGTATGATGGTTTAATTGCAATTCCGGGATGCGATAAAAATATGCCAGGTGCTTTAATTGCAATGGGAAGGTTAAACCGTCCATCTCTTATGGTTTATGGAGGTTCTATCCATTCTGGAAAATGGAAAGGAGAATCTTTAAATATCGTTTCTGCTTTTGAAGCTTTAGGAAAAAAAGTAAAAGGCGAAATTACTCCAGAAGATTTTAAAGGTGTTATTCAAAATGCTTGTCCAGGAGCTGGTGCTTGCGGTGGAATGTATACTGCAAATACAATGTCTTCTGCTATTGAAGCATTAGGAATGAGTTTGCCTTACAGTTCTTCAAACCCTGCTTTAAGTCAGGAGAAAAGAGACGAATGTCTTGAAGCTGGAAAAGCAATCAAAATATTATTAGAAAAAGATATTAAGCCAAGAGACATTATGACTCGCAAGGCTTTTGAAAACGCTATCACAATTGTAGCTGTTTTAGGTGGTTCTACAAATGCTGTTATGCACTTAATTGCAATGGCTCACTCAGTTGGAATCACAATTACATTAGATGATTTCCAAGCGATTAACGATAGAACACCAGTATTGGCAGACATGAAGCCAAGCGGTAAGTATATGATGGAAGACATTCACGAAGTAGGAGGTATTCCAGCAGTTATGAAATACTTATTGAAAGTTGAACTTATTCATGGGGACTGTTTAACAGTTACAGGAAAAACAGTTGCAGAAAACTTAGCTTCAACTCCAGATTTACAAGACGGACAAGAAGTAATTCATGAAATTCAAAAAGCATTAAAGCCAACAGGAAATATTCAGGTATTATACGGAAATCTTGCTACTGAAGGTGCTGTAGCAAAAATCAGTGGAAAAGAAGGAGAATATTTCGAAGGTCCAGCTGTTGTATTTGAAGGTGAATTTGAAGTAATTCCAGGTCTTCAAGCCGGAAAGATTAAACCAGGTAATGTAGTCGTCATCAGGGGGTGTGGACCAAAAGGTGGTCCGGGAATGCCTGAAATGCTGAAGCCTACATCTGCTATTATTGGTGCTGGATTAGGAAGCAGTTGTGCGCTAATTACAGACGGTAGATTCTCGGGCGGTTCGCACGGTTTCGTGGTAGGACACGTTACACCAGAAGCATATGACGGTGGTGGTATTGCACTAGTAAAGGATGGTGACTTAATCGCCATTGATGCTGTGAAAAATACAATCGACCTGAAGATATCTGACGAAGAATTTGCAGCAAGAAAAGCGGCTTGGGTTCAGCCGGCTTTAAAAGTTGACAGAGGGGTTTTACTTAAATACGCTAAGTCGGTTTCGAGTGCATCAACAGGATGTGTAACCGATAAATAATTATAAAAAATCAAAAATCAATATCAATTACAATAACAAAAAGCAATAGCAATAAAAATTAAAAATTTCAAAAATAAACTTAAAGTTAAAGATGAAATTGACTTTTGATACTGCCATTGAATTTTGAAATTGAAATTTGACATTGGAAAAAAAATATACTATGAAAATATCAGGGGCAGAAGCCGTTATAAGATGTTTATTAGCAGAAGGAGTAGATTTAATTTATGGTTATCCAGGTGGAGCTATAATGCCAGTTTACGACGAATTATATAAATTTCAAGATCAGTTACACCACGTTTTAGTGCGTCATGAACAAGGTGCAACGCATGCAGCTCAAGGTTATGCAAGGGCTACAGGAAAAGTAGGGGTGGCCATTGCTACTTCTGGACCAGGAGCTACAAATTTAGTAACTGGTATCGCAGATGCTCAAATCGATTCAACTCCTTTAGTGTGTATTACGGGGCAAGTTGGAAGACATTTATTGGGATCTGATGCATTTCAGGAAACCGATATTATCGGAATTTCAACTCCGGTTACAAAATGGAATTTCCAAGTAACCGAAGCTTCTCAAATTCCTGAAATTATTGCAAAAGCATTTTACATTGCTCGTTCTGGACGCCCAGGGCCAGTTTTGGTTGATATTACTAAAAATGCTCAATTTGATGAGTTCGAATTTAGTTATGAAAAATGCACAGGAATTAGAAGTTATGTTCCTGTTCCAAAATTAAATTTAGACAAAGTTGCTGAAGCTGCTGCTTTAATTAATAGTGCAAAAAAACCGCTTATTGTTTTTGGTCAAGGGATTATTTTAGGTCAGGCAGAAGCTGAGTTTAAAGCAGTGGTTGAAAAATCTGGAATTCCAGCAGCTTGGACAATCTTAGGATTGTCAGCTTTACCAACAGATCATCCTTTGAACGTTGGTATGCTTGGAATGCACGGAAATTATGCGCCAAATTTGCTAACAAACGAATGTGATGTTTTAATTGCTTTCGGAATGCGTTTTGACGACCGTGTTACAGGTAAATTAAGCACTTATGCAAAACAAGCAAAAGTAATTCACTTCGAAATTGATCCTGCTGAGATTGATAAAAACGTTAAGACGGATATTGCTGTTTTAGGAGATGTTAAAGAATCTTTGGCTGCTTTATTGCCATTATTAGATGCAAAATCTCATGATTTATGGCACAATGAGTTTAAAGAATTAAGTAAAGTTGAATATGATTCTGTAATAAAAGAAGAATTAAATCCAACAAACGGTAAAGGAATTTCGATGGGAGAAACAATCGAAATGATCAACAAACATTCAAAAGGAGACGCCATTATCGTTTCAGACGTTGGTCAGCACCAAATGTTTGCTTGTCGTTACGCTAAATTCAATTCAACAAAAAGTAATATTACTTCTGGCGGTTTAGGAACAATGGGATTCGCATTGCCTGCTGCGATTGGAGCAAAAATGGGAAAACCAGATCGCGAAGTAGTAGCTATTATTGGTGATGGAGGTTTCCAGATGACAATTCAGGAACTAGGAACAATTTTTCAAACAGAAGTTCCAGTAAAAATTGTGGTTTTAAACAACGAATTCTTAGGAATGGTTCGCCAGTGGCAAGAATTATTCTTTGATAACAGATATGCTTCAACAAAAATGATCAATCCAAATTTCATTGCCATTGCTGAAGGATATCATATCAAATCTAAAAAAGTTACACAGCGTGAAGATTTAGATGCTGCAGTCGCTGAGATGCTGGCGTCAAAAGATTCATATTTCTTAGAAGTTGTAGTTGAAAAAGAAAACAACGTTTTCCCAATGATTCCAACAGGAGCTTGTGTATCAGAAATTAGATTAAGTTAAGAAAAGTTTCAATCCCGATAGCTATCGGGAAAATAAAACTAAAAAAACATCATGGAAGATAAAACATTTACCATATCGGTATACTCAGAAAATAATGTGGGACTGTTGAATAGAATATCTGGAATATTCTTAAAGCGTCACATTAATATATTAAGTCTAAATGTTTCAGAATCAGAGATAGAGAATGTTTCAAGATTTATCATTGTTGTAAATACGACAGAAAAATGGGTTCAGAATATTGTTGGACAAATCGAAAAACAAATTGAAGTTATAAAAGCATTTTATCATACAGATGAAGAAACAATTTTCTTAGAAAATGCCTTGTTTAAAATTGCTTCAAGCTTGTTGTTTGACGAGAAGCAAATTCAGAATATCATCAAAGAAAGCCAGTCTACGATTGTAACGGTTTCTCGAGATTTCTTTGTGATTTCAAAATCAGGAAGACGTTCTGAAATTGAGGAATTATACCAAAAGTTCAAACCATACGGAATTATGCAGTTTGTGCGTTCGGGAAGAATATCAGTTTCTAAGCAAAAAATGGAAATTTCTTCATTGCTAGAAACTTTTGAATAATAAAATCTTAGTTATATATAATCAATATTAAATTTCATTTCATTAAATATTAAAACAAAAATGGCAAATTATTTCAATACATTACCACTTAGATTACAATTAGAACAATTAGGAGTTTGCGAATTTATGGAGCAATCAGAATTTGCAGACGGAATTGCAGCATTGGCTGGAAAAAAAGTTGTAATTGTTGGTTGTGGAGCACAAGGTTTGAATCAAGGTTTAAACATGAGAGATTCTGGTTTAGACATTTCTTACGCATTGCGTGCAGATGCAATTGCAGAAAAAAGAGCTTCTTATAAAAATGCAACTGAAAATGGTTTCAAAGTAGGAACTTACGAAGAATTGATTCCAACTGCAGATCTAGTTTGCAACCTTACACCAGACAAGCAACACACTGCTGTGGTAACTGCTATTATGCCATTAATGAAACAAGGTTCTACTTTGGCTTATTCTCACGGATTTAACATTGTGGAAGAAGGAATGCAGATTCGTAAAGACATCACTGTTATTATGTGTGCTCCTAAATGTCCAGGTTCTGAGGTGCGTGAAGAATACAAAAGAGGATTTGGAGTTCCAACTCTTATCGCTGTTCACCCAGAGAACGATCCGAACGGATTTGGTTTAGATCAAGCAAAAGCTTATGCTGTAGCAACTGGAGGACACAGAGCTGGAGTTTTAAGATCATCTTTCGTGGCTGAAGTAAAATCAGACTTAATGGGTGAGCAGACAATTCTTTGCGGATTATTGCAAACAGGATCTATTTTATGTTTTGATAAAATGGTTGAAAAAGGAATCGATCCTGCTTATGCATCTAAATTAATCCAATACGGATGGGAAACTATCACTGAAGCTTTGAAACACGGTGGTATTACAAATATGATGGATCGTTTAAACAATCCTTCAAAAATTGAAGCTTACGAATTGGCTGAAGAATTGAAAGATATCATGCGTCCGTTATTCCAAAAACACCAAGACGATATCATTTCTGGGGAATTCTCTAGAACTATGATGATTGACTGGGCAAATGACGATGTTAACTTATTGAAATGGAGAGCTGCAACAGGAGAAACTAACTTCGAAAAAACAGCTCCACAAGAAGCTCCAATCTCTGAGCAAGAATATTTTGATAATGGAGTATTGATGATTGCAATGGTAAAAGCTGGTGTTGAATTAGCTTTCGAAACAATGACAGAGGCTGGAATCATCGAAGAATCTGCTTATTATGAGTCTTTACATGAATTGCCATTAATTGCAAACACAATTGCAAGAAAGAAATTATTCGAAATGAACCGTGTAATTTCTGACACTGCTGAGTACGGATGTTACTTATTTGATCATGCGTGTAAGCCATTATTGACTGAATTCATGAAAAAAGTTGAAACTAATATTATAGGTAAACCATTTTCTACTTCAAACGGAGTAGACAATACCGTATTAATTGCTGTAAACAAAGCAATCCGTCAGCATCCTATCGAAGAAGTAGGAGCTTGGTTGAGAGAGTCTATGACAGCAATGAAAAAAATTGGATAATAAAAAATTGGGAATTTCCGCAGAATCCGATTCTGCGGAATTTGCACTGTATCAATGATTTGTAATATTTTGAATTAGTAAGCACTTATTAAGATAATAGATATAGATGCATATTGCATTCACTTAACTTCAGATAATAAGCAAGTTAAGTGAAGCGGATCCCTAAAATGGGGTATATTTTGAAAAAAAATATACTTGTTGAAATTTCTGTTTTAATTAATAAGGATGCTGCTATTTTCAAAATAGAGAAAAATTTTGCAACGCATTTACAAAATTAATTGTTATTGAAATTTGTTAAATTAAAAAAGGCATAATATCTGTTTATTATGCCTTTTTTGCCCTTAAGTAATAATAAAAAATAAAGTTTTAAAATAATTTCAGATAATTATCATATTTTATTAAATAAATGTTTTTTTTTGATAAAATTTATGAATTAAATTATTTCACGGATACGTTCAGATTTAATACATTTATAAAAAAATTCAACAAACGATGAGCTATTACAAAATTGAAAATTTAGAACAATACTTTAAACATTACAATAAGTCAATAAGAGAGCCAAGAAAATTTTGGGGAAAAATAGCAGAGGAGAATTTCACATGGTACCAGCAATGGGAAAAAGTTGTTGATTTTAATATGGCTGAGGCTGAAGTAAAATGGTTTACAGATGCTAAAGTTAACATTACCAAAAACTGTATTGATAGACATTTAAGCAAAAGAGGAGAGAAGACGGCAATTATTTTTGAACCGAACGATCCTTCTGAAGAGGCTTTACATATATCGTATAATGAATTATACGAGAGAGTTTCAAAAATGGCAAACGTTCTTCGCGAGCAAGGTGTTCGCAAAGGGGACAGAGTTTGCATTTATTTGCCAATGATTCCAGAATTGGCTGTTGCTGTTTTAGCTTGTGCTAGAATTGGAGCAATTCACTCAGTAGTTTTTGCTGGATTTTCTGCTTCTGCAGTTTCTGCAAGAATCAACGATTGCGAGTGTAAAATGGTGATTACATCTGACGGAGGTTATAGAGGAAATAAAACAATTGATCTTAAAGGAATTGTTGATGAAGCTTTAGAAACTTGTCCTTCTGTAACAAAAGTTTTAGTTGCAAAAAGAACTAATACTGATGTTAAAATGAAAGAGGGCCGTGACATTTGGTTGCAACCATTATTAGACGCAGCTTTGGATAATAGCGTTGCTGAAATTATGGATGCCGAAGATCCTTTATTTATTTTATATACTTCAGGATCAACAGGAAAACCAAAAGGAATGGTTCATACTACTGCAGGTTACATGGTATATACAGCGTATACTTTTAAAAACGTTTTCAATTACGAAGACAATGACATTTTCTGGTGTACTGCAGATATCGGATGGATTACAGGTCACTCTTATATATTGTACGGACCATTATTGAATGGCGCTACAACTGTAATTTTTGAAGGAGTGCCTTCTTATCCAGATTTTAGCCGTTTTTGGGATATTATCGAAAAACATAAAATTACACAATTCTATACTGCACCAACTGCAATCCGTTCGTTGGCAAAAGAAAGTTTAGATTATATTCAAAAATATCCTCTTAAATCACTTAAAGTTATTGGATCTGTTGGAGAGCCAATCAACGAAGAAGCTTGGCACTGGTTTAATGACCACGTTGGAGATAAGAGATGTCCAGTTGTAGATACTTGGTGGCAGACAGAAACAGGAGGAATCATGATATCGCCGATTGCTTTTGTAACACCAACAAAACCAACTTATGCAACTTTACCATTACCTGGAATTCAGCCAGTTTTGATGGATGAAAAACGCAATGAAATTGAAGGAAATCAAGTAGTTGGAAGTTTGTGTATTAAATTCCCGTGGCCAGGAATTGCCAGAACTATTTGGGGTAATCACGATCGTTACAAAGAAACTTATTTCTCTGCTTTCCCTGGAAAATATTTTACAGGAGACGGAGCATTAAGAGATGAAGTGGGTTATTACAGAATCACCGGTAGAGTAGATGATGTAGTAATTGTTTCTGGACATAACTTAGGAACTGCGCCAATTGAAGATGCAATCAACGAACATCCAGCTGTTGCAGAATCTGCTATTGTTGGATTCCCTCACGATATTAAAGGAAATGCTTTATATGGTTTTGTAATTCTGAAAGAAACAGGAGAAGTTAGAAACAAAGAAAATCTGGCTAAGGAGATTAATCAATATATTGCAGATCACATTGGGCCAATCGCTAAATTAGACAAGATTCAATTCGTTTCTGGTTTGCCAAAAACTCGTTCAGGAAAAATTATGCGTAGAATACTGCGTAAAATAGCAGAAGGAGATTTTTCTAATTTTGGAGATACAACGACTTTACTAAATCCAGAAGTAGTTGAAGAAATTATGAAAGAAAGAATTTCTTAATTTGAAACATAAACAAAAAAAACGCCTCTTAATTTAGAGGCGTTTTTTTTTAAAAGAATTTTTAAAAATATATTATTGAGCAACTTTTGAATTTGCATCGTTTACAAAAATAAGTTGCTGCATGTTGCTTAAATTAGTGAGCGACAGAATTCCATTTTTGTTTTCATTTATTCCATTTATTTTAAAACAGAATTGATTACCATCTTTGTCCATTAAAGTTATAAATTCTTCTGTATCATCCGTAAAATTTTGGCAACTATGTGAAATGGTATATTTATACATTACAGCCATTCTGTCTTGGTTATAATTGTAAACTCGCCCGTCTTGCGTAAAAGTCCATTTGATACTTAGGTTTGTTTTAGAATACCAGTTTCCTAAAATTCGTTTAGAAGAAGGGTCTTGATTTTGGGCAAAAATTGCTGAAACAAAAAACAGCAATGGCAACATAAATAAAAGCTTTTTCATAGATTTTTTTAATTAAAAAATAGACTGTGTTTTTGTTTGTTTTTTGGAAATATAATTTGATATAAAATTACTGTTTTACTTAATTTGAAAAATATATGAGCTTATAATTTTGTGTTAAAGCTTAAATAAACAAAATGCCTCTTAAAAATTTAAGAGGCATTTTTAGATCATACAGAATTGATTATTTTTAATTTATTTAATTCCCAATCTAGATTTTAATTTCAAGAATAGAAGTCCAATCCTATAAGCATCTTCAGAAGAAGAATTTCTGTCGCTTTTTGGGATTTTATAAATTCCGCATAAATCATCAAGAGAAAATTGCTTGTCATTTATATCAGTCAATTTTCTGTACATTACATCTACATCTAAAGCCTCATTTTTTAGTCTTCCACAGTTTAAACGTTCCAAAGATGCATTCAACATTTCGATATCAAAATTGATATGATGTCCAACCAGAATAGAATTTCCTATAAAATTCACAAAAGCTTCAAGTGCATCAGGTTCAGGCATTTTCATCATTTTGCTTTCAATGATAAATTCATTTGAAAGCCCATTGTCTTGAAGGTATTTATATTGTAATAAAACGGTTTCAAAATTTTCTTTAATAACAATGCTGTTATCAATAACTGAAAAGGCTCCAAGTGATAATATAACATCTTTATCCGGATTTAAGCCAGAAGTTTCAGTTGACAATACAACAAACTTATTAGGTTTAGTTTCGAATTTAGTTAAATAATCTTTCCAGAAATCTGGATAGTCTTTATTGATATTTTTTAGCCAGTCTAGCATGTTTTATGAGAATTGTGTCAATTGAAATTTACTCTTAATCAGTTCCTCCAGGTCTTTCATTGGGGACAATGCATTTTTTAATTTCTCTTTGTCAGATTTTGACATTTCTCTTAAATTAATATATTGGCCAGAGTCGTCATTTTTTAATCCTTCAACAGTTCTAAATTTGGAAAGTGTCAAGAATGCTTCCGCACAGCTTAAGTATATTTCGGCATTTTTAGAATCTGTAATTGCTAATTGTTTGAATCTTAGATACGTATTTTGAATTCCTTTTATGTTGGCATTTAATATTAATAAACGTGCACCATCAATTAGCGGCATCAAAGCTCTTGTCTTGATATCAAATTTATCTTTATGTGGTCCATCTTCTTCCGTTATAAATTTCTTGAAGAAACTCAAAGGAGAATTTTTCTTTAAGGCATCATTTCCTAAAAAGTCGAAGAACAAAGTATTATTTACTGCATTTTTAAAAATTACGCTTTCTATTGCTTCTTCAATTTTTGGTTCTCCAAAAACAATTTCATAATCAAAGAAAATACTGCTCAAATCATTACTATTTTCACCTGGAGTATTCATCCAGCTATTGTATTGTTTAGTCCAGTCACTCAATGATTTACACCAAAGCATGTTGCTAGCCATGTGCCCATTTGGACAATAATCATAGCCCACTTTTTCTAGTATAGAAGTAGCGCGTTTAGCCAGTCTCAAGAAATAATCTTTTACCTCTCTGTATTTCTCTGGAGTAACGTCCTCAAAAATTAAAATGCTATCCTGATCTGTAAGCAATAATTGTTCTTTACGCCCTTGACTACCAATACTTAACCATGCAAAACGTGCAGGAGGGGAGCCTAAGTCTAAAATTGATAATTCGACCGCCCTTTTAATGATAGCTAAGTTAATCTCGCTTGCTATATTGCTAACATGTGAGATTGGGATATTTTTTTGAATCGAATTCTGAATCAAATCTGATAGACGATCGCGTATTTGTTTTAAGTCTTTTGGAAGTTGAGAACGCTTAATTTCTTTAATTAATACACCTGGGTTACTAGCTTGAGCAACAATAAGATCGTGTTCGGAAATAATTCCTTTTACAACAGATTTGCTTGTACCGTCTTTAGTAACGCATAAGTGAGTTACATTATGTTTCAGCATTAACAATTGCGCTTCAGCCAAAGACACATTTTCTAAAACCGTAACAACCGGAGAAGACATAATCTTGTCAATGGTTTCAGTAATAGGATAGCGTCCAGTTGCAATTTTTGAAGACAAATCAGCATTGGTGACAATTCCAATTGGATGATTTTTCTCGCCGCAGATTATGATATTATCTACCATAGAATCAGTCATTAAAAGTGCAACATCCTTAATTATAGATGTGGCCTGAGTTGTTAGAGGCGAATTATTATAGTTAAGTGACTGAATATATTGCATTTCTGTCTGCTGATCAATGTAATCGCTATCAGAAATTAGCTTGCCGTTAGAACCCACGCTGTCTTTGGTGTGACGTGAATTTACAGCAAAACTCTCCAAAAGAAAGTTCAATACATCAGAATTATTGGCTACAAATGGTCTAAATACGGCGATAGGAATAGCATAAATAATACTTTCCTCACGTGCTTTAGCGGTCATCATGTAGTTGTTTTTTGCAAAAAACGGACGTAAACCAAAAATATCGCCTTCGTGACATTTATTTATAATGGTTTCTTCGGCGTCTGCAATAGTCGTAAGATTAATGACACCAGAAGCTACAACATAAAAACTTTCATGAAGCGGATCGTTATTTTGAAATAATACCGCATGCTTTTCTAAATTGATGACACGAATATTCGTGGCAATATCTGATAATTCCTGGAAAGTCAGGTTATCAAACGGTTTGTATTCTTTTAAAAAATCTGCAATATGTTCAGCAACTGTATTCATATGTGTGATAATTTATTTTTAAAGTATCGAATGTAAAAATAGTAAAATAAAGTCTTACAACGAAAGGTTCTTTAGGAGAAACTAATTATTTTAAAGAAATGTTAAAAGATAATGGCAATAAGACCTGTAAAAGTTTTAATGTTTTTAAATTTTAAATATTATGATTCTGAAAATGATGTTTGATTTAGACGAAAAATAAACAATTCGAATCAAGTTTATGATTTTGCAATATTTCAATTTTTTTTGATTTTAAAATCATATAGCGCATTTATGTGGTTTGAATTTGAAAGAAAATATTCAGCCTAATAAATTACAGCAATATTCATCAAGCTAATTTTTCAATATTTGAAAATGTTTTATTTTAAAATTCATATAACGGATTTATGATCGACTTGAATTTTGAGAAATTTGTTCTAATAATCAATAGAATTATCTTAAATCAAGATAATCCAAATTTTCAATATTTGAAGAATTTTTAAAACAAAAACCATACAGCGTATTTATACGAATTTGAATTTTTAATTCTTTTAAAAAAAAATATTTATCAAATATACACCAGAAGTAAGGAAGTGAAATTTTCGATATTTGAAAGCATTTTCAAAAGAAATGCATACAGCGTATATATAGGGTGGTTTCTAAAATATTCTATTTTACATAATATAAATTATAGTTCAAAATGAAATAGCTCCGAGGAGGAGCTTATTCATATAATTTATTCAAAATCATCTCTTTTGGCACAACATCACCTCCGCCATTTTTATTGAACTGAATTACGGAATCGTTTACAAACAAAACTGCGCTAGCTGTAACTCCGTTTTTATCTTTGAGTTTTATTTGCGCTTTGTCGCCATGCGGATAAACATGTCCGGTAACTTCTAAAATTCCTGAATTTAAATCTTTGTGTTCGCTAGTAACTTCCGCAGTTCCAAAAATCTTATAATTTGACTGAGCTATCGTAATCGTAAAACTATATTCTTTCTTGCAGTCTTTGCATTTTTGGCTTCCCCAAGTTCCTGAGAATTTGTTTTGCTGCGAGAATGCTTGCATGGAAATTAAAAATGCCAGGAAAAGAAATTTTTTCATTGTAGTTTGTGTTATTAAAATCTGAACCAAATATAAATCAAAAAAGCATCACAAGTTTGCGATGCTTTTTCTAAAGTTTTCTCAAATCTATAATTTTTTTAAATAAACCGATTTCCCATTTAGTGATACGTCAACTTGATTTGTTTTTTCGTTAAACGTAGTTCGCAAAGCATTTCCGTTAAAAATAGTAACGTCGCCGTACACATGACCAGCCTCACTAGATGTATAATCAAATTTCACTTTTTTGTTTCCTGGCTCAATGCCTAATTTATAACTTGAAAATTTTGTGCCTCTTAAGTCAAAATCCTGTTGCGAATCGATAATTTTCCCGTCAGCGTAAAAATTCGTCACCGATTTGCTTAAGGTAATATCCGGATAATATTGGTTTACTTTTTTTAAGAGTTCGTATTGTTCAATACTAGCTTCTTCTTGTTTAGATGTAATGGTCTGTGCAAACGTAATTGATGTGCATAAAATTGCAGCTAGTAAAAGGTACTTTTTCATAATTTCTAATTTAAAGATTAATAAACAGTTACACTAAATAATGTTGGCAATTACTTTAATTTATTGTTATAAACTTTTTCAAGTTATACTACAAGGTATGAAATCTTTACCTTTGCAAAAAATTATAAGCCACTTTTTAAGATAATGACAACAAAAAAATATATTCAGCTCATTCTGATATTGGGCTCTTTAACTGCTCTTGGTCCTTTTTCAATCGATATGTATCTGCCTGGTTTTTCGGGAATTGCAAAAGATTTAAATACCACGGTTGCTAAAGTTTCGATGAGTTTATCCAGTTATTTCATCGGAATTTCTGCTGGACAATTGCTTTATGGACCTTTATTAGATCGTTTTGGACGTAAAAAACCTCTGTTTGTTGGCCTTTTGATCTACATTTTAGCGTCTTTAGGATGTATTTATGTTGCAGATATTGATGCTTTTATAATGCTTCGTTTTGTTCAAGCTATTGGTAGCTGTGCCGCAACCGTAGCTTCAGTAGCAATGGTTCGTGATTTATTTCCTGTAAAAGATATTCCCAAGGTGTTTTCGCTTTTAATGCTTGTTGTCGGACTTTCTCCAATGCTCGCACCAACCATTGGCGGTTATGTTACTGAAGATCTGGGCTGGCACGCTGTCTTTTTTATACTAATGTGTATGGGAATCGTGATTTTGTCTGCTTCACAATTTGGACTTCCAAACACTTACAAACCAGACACTTCTATTTCATTAAAACCAAAACCGATTCTGTCTAATTTTCTTCTGGTAATAAAAGAACCTCAATTTTATACGTATGCATTTACAGGCGCTGTCGCTTTTTCAGGATTATTTTCTTATGTAGCGGCTTCTCCTCTGGTATTTATGGATATTTATAAAGTTGATGCTAAAACTTATGGATGGATTTTCGCGCTTATGTCTGTTAGTTTTATTGGATCTAGCCAGTTGAATTCTATGCTGTTAAAGCGATTTTCCAGCGAACAGATGATTTTTGGAGCTTTGATTTCTCAATCTGTTATAAGTATAATATTCCTGATTTTGGCTTTAAATAACCTTTTAGGATTGTATCAAACTATCGGAATGTTATTCTTGTTTTTGGCATGTTTAGGAATTTCAAATCCCAATACTGCGGGATTAACGTTGGCTCCTTTTGCTAAGAATACCGGAAGTGCTTCTGCATTAATGGGTGCCATTCAGCTTGGAATCGGTGCTTTGGCTTCGTTTGCGGTTGGTGTTTTTGTAAAAGATTCTGTAACGCCAATGGTTGCCATTATGACGACTACAACTATAACCGCATTTATAATTTTAAATATTGGTAAACGATTTATAAAAGAGAAAGTTGAACTATCAGATAGTGATGATGTTATGATTGGTCATTAAAAGGTTTAAATTTCAAAAAAGAAATTCCAAATTCCAAAACTTCAATAATTTAAATATAAAAAGCCAAAATCAAAAGATTTTGGCTTTTCTATAAATTGGAATTTGGAATTTAAAAAATTGGAATTTTAAACTCTAATTCTGTGTCTTTTTATCTGGTCTAATAATCATTCTAAGCGATTGATCTTTTGCAAAATAGGCTACCATCCAGTTCCAGAATGTATTTAATCTGTTTCTGTAAGTGATTAGAGAAATTAAGTGAATAAACAGCCAGATAATCCAAGCAAAGAAGCCTTTAAAATGCCATTTTGGACTTGGCAAATCTACAACAGCTTTTGCTTTTCCGATAATGGCCATCGATCCTTTGTCCTTGTAAGCAAAAGGTTTAAGTGGCTTATTAGCAACCATGGCTTTGAAGTTTTTAGCCAGATTTAAACCTTGCTGAATAGCTACTTGTGCAACCTGCGGATGACCATCAGGGAAATTTTTATCTCCTGCTAAAATTGCAGTGTCACCTATGGCATAAATATTATCTACGCCATTCACTTTGTTAAATTCATCAGTTGCCATACGTCGGCCGCGTCCGTAACTTTCTTTTGGAATTCCTTCGAATATTTTGGCAGAAACACCGGCGGCCCAAATTAAGTTTTTGGTTTTGATGGTTTCTCCATTTTCAAAAACTACAGTGTCGTCAACATAATCTACAACTTTAGTGTTTAATTTAACCACAACCCCAAGTTTTGTCAAAGCCTCTAAAGTATCTTTTTGAGAATCTTTGCTCATTGGCGCCAAAAGTGCATCGCCACCATCAACCAAATAAACATTGCTGGCAGAGGTATCTAATTCTGGGTATTCTTTCAAAAGAATATTTTTCCTCATTTCGGCAAACATTCCAGAAACCTCTACTCCTGTTGGCCCCCCTCCTGCCACAACAATTGTAAGTAATTTACGTCTTTTTCGCATATCCTTACAAATGGCAGCTTTTTCAAGGTTTTTAAGCAATGTATTACGCATTACGATGGCATCATTTAAGGTTTTCATCGGGATAGCGTTTTTCATCACGTTTTCCATACCAAAATAACTCGTCTCTGCTCCAGTTGCAAAAACAAGGTAATCGTATTCTAGTTCTCCGTTACTTAGAGTGATTTTCTTTTCGGCAGGAGAAACTGATAATAATTCGCCTAAACGAAACTGCAGATTTTTCTTGCCAGCAAAGAATTTTCTGAACGGATAGCTAATGCTTGATGGCTCTAAAAATGCCGTAGCAACCTGATATATAAGTGGTGGAAAAAAATTATAATTATTCTTGTCTACAAGAGTTACTTGTATTTGAGGCTGATTTACAAGCTCTTTTGCCAGATTGATTCCTGCAAATCCACCTCCAATAATGACTATTTTCATATATGTTGTATTAAGTAGGATTATAAAATTATTCCTTATAAATATACAACTTTAATATGCAATGACAATTGTCATATTTATTACTTTTTGAATTTTTTAACGGTTTTATCAACTATATCGATTTTGTTCTGTAGTACATAACTTGCCATTAATTTCTCGATAAGTTCGTCTTTAGTCAAATGATGAAAAACAGTTTTTACTTTCGTTTTTAAATCTGAAGAAAGCTCGTGATTTGGTTTTGTTTTAAAGATTTGTCTTGCCCACAAAAGCATATTATTTTCTTCTACACTTGCTGCAGAAGGTTTTTTGAATTCTGAAAATTGAATTCCCAATTCTCTTTCAAAATCAGCAATTTCAAAAACTTCTTCTTGCTGTAAAACGGTCAACGAAAGTCCTTTTGCTCCTGCCCTTGCGGTTCTTCCGCTTCGGTGAACGTAATTTTCGTAAGTGTCAGGCAAATGATAATTAATTACATAAGAGATTTCTTTTACATCGATTCCTCTTGCTGCCAAATCTGTTGCAACCAAAATATTGATATGTCCTTCACGAAATTGTTCCATAATTCGGTCACGAATACCTTGTGTCAAACTTCCGTGAAGCGCGCCTGAAGAAAATTTATTGATTGCTAGATTTTTGGCTAATTTGTTAACAGCAGCTTTCGTTTTACAGAAAATAATACCTCTTTCACCGTCTCTAGAATTCAAGAAATGCATTAAAACTTCTAGTTTTTCAATCGGATCAACCACAATATATTCGTGATCAATTCCTTCGTTTCCAACAGTTTCCATGTTGGCACTTATCTGAATTACATTTTTATGCAAATAATTTTGAATTAGCTGTTTTATCGTTCCAGGAAGTGTTGCCGAGAATAATAAAGTGCGATGTTTTTTTGGAATTTCAGCAATAATTTGGTCTAAACTTTCTTTAAGAATCGCTACCATTTCATCAGCTTCGTCCAAAACCAAATACTCAGTTTGTTTTAAATCGATTGCTTTTCGTAGAATCAAATCGATTAAACGTCCTGGAGTTGCCACTACAATTTGAGCGCCTTCTTTTAATCGTTCAATTTGCGGTTTTATTGGAGTTCCTCCGCAAATTTGAGCTATAGATATATTGGGAATATATTTTGAAAAAGTTTCTAAGTTTCTAAAAATCTGCTGGCCTAATTCTCTGGTCGGAACCAAAATTACAGCTTGAATTATTGTCGATTCTGTATTGACCAATTGCAATAAAGGCAATCCGAAAGCGGCCGTTTTTCCTGTTCCTGTTTTGGCTAAACCAACAATATCATGGGTTTCGCTCAAAAATAACGGAATTGTTTTTTGTTGAATTTCTGTAGGTTCAACAATGTTTAATTTGCTTAAAGCTTTTAAAATTGGAGCTGAAATTCCTAATGTTGAGAATGGTTTAGACATAATTATTTTAGATTTTTGAGTTCTGATTTTAGATTTGATGCAGATTACTCAATATTTGAATGTTTTTTTGGAATGACTTGAAAATAAAAATCTTTGCCAAAGTTTTAAACTTTGACAAAGATCATATAATTTTTGTATTAATTGAAATTATCAATCTGGTTCGTTCATGATTTTCTCACGATACTTTTTACCGATTAATAAAGTTAATCTTTGTTTGTAATCGTCAACTAGCCATTCGCGGTAGTTTTTACTGCATTGGCTTAAACATTTAGAATAACGTTTAATACGATCTTCAATATCATCTTCTAATTCTCTCGCAAGCATTTTTGCTTCCTGAAGTGTTTCAGTATTATCAACGCACATCGAAGCATGCTGATCTAGAGATTTATCTAAAACTACTTTAGAACGAAGATTCTGTTTGATGATTAATTTGTGTTCTTCATCTACATCAAAACTAACATCGGCAGTTTTACTGAATTTCGCACGCAATTCTGGTGGCATGCTGTATTTAAAGAACATTTCAATTTCGTGGTCATCGCGAAGATTTTCCAAGTAAAATTCTGGAGATTTAAAAATATGCTGCCAGTTTACAGGATCACTCCATAAACCAAAACGAGCGGCGTTGTTTCCTAAATCGATAACTGTAAACTCATCTTTTCCAGGCAATTTACGAGAACCACGACCAATCATTTGGAAATACAAAGTCAACGATTTTGTTGCTCTATTCAAAATAATCGTCTCTACAGTTGGTTCGTCAAAACCAGTTGTCAAAATTCCGACAGAAGTTAAAATCGCGTCTGGAGTTTTTTTAAACCATTGCAGAATGTCTTTACGCTCTTCAGAACTACTTGTGTTATCTAAGTGTCTGATATCGTAACCTGCTTCTCTAAAAGTTTCATATACATATAAAGAAGTATGAATACCATTGTTGAAAATCAAGGTTTTCTTTCCTAAAGAACGTTCTGTATACGCATGAAGCAGTTTTTCCTGCATCAAAGTATTGGTATACAAATCGTCTGAAGATTTTACAGTATAATCACCATTGATACCCACTTTTAACGAAGTCAAACCAACATCGTAGCTGTAAGTTGTTGCTTTTGCCAAGAATCCTTTTTCGATTAATGAACCAATTGTATCACCAACAATAAGTTCGTGGTAGCTTTGGTGCATTGGCAATTTTATATTAGAACTCAAAGGTGTTGCTGTTACTCCAAGGATAAAAGCATTTTTAAATGAGTTTAATAATTTTCTAAATGAGTTGTAGTGTGCCTCATCAATAATAACCAAACCAATATTGTCTAGATGAAGTTTTTCATCATTGATACGGTTTTTTAAAGTTTCAACCATTGCCACAAAACATGAAAAATCATTCTGGTCTGGCAATTCTTTTACTTTACTATTGATTATTTTGTTTGTAACGCCAAAACCTGTCAACATTTTTGAAGTTTGTTTACAAAGTTCAATACGGTGCGTCAAAACCACCACTTTTTTATCGTTATTAGACAAATAGCGGCGTACGATTTCAGAAAATATTACTGTTTTTCCTCCTCCAGTTGGAAGCTGATACAGTAAGTGGTGTTTCGGAGGAGCATTATCTAAACGGTCAAAAATAGCGTCAATATCGCCTTTTTGGTATGCATACAGTTCTTTTTTATCTTCTCTTTGTATTTCTAAAGTTTGAGACATTGTTTATTTTTGGATTTTTGCAAAAATACATCGAAAAAACAGTTATTCATCCTCTTTTAACGTAAAATAAATATTTTTTTTGAATAAAGATTTTTTATGAGAAAGGGTTTTAGTAGTCGATTTTCTCTAAAATTGCCTCAAAATCGTATCTATTTTTCCATTTTTGATTTAAAGTTTCCTCCAAAATAGCATTAATTCGCAATTTAAAATCAGTAAAAATTCCGTTTGAAACAATATAATTTACCGCCTGCTCAAAAGAATTAAAGATGCTTTTGTAAAATAATTCCTGTTTGATGAAATTCTGCGAAGAAAACGTTTGCGCAATTTCAATATTATAAAGCATAATGTCAGCCACTACATACGAGTCTACGCCCAACATAATAAAATGTTTAATTAGTTTTTGAGCAACAGATCTTCTCATTTTGGCTTTCGGACGCCATTTTGCTCCAGGTTTTTTGATTGGGAAATATTCGTGCGAGATTTTGACTTTTGCCTCCTGAAGCAATTTGTCTTCTTTCGGGTTAAAAACAAAGTCATAATACACTTTTACGGGAGCAAATTTCTCGTACAATTCTATCAATTGTTCTTCCAACTGCTCTTTTGATAATTCGCCTAAATATTTTTTCAAATCTCTTTTACTCATAGAGTAAAGATAATTTTCAAAATTTTAAATTCCAAATTCCAATTTTCAGCCCATCGGATTGATTTAATTTGTGAGTTTTAAATTCTAAAATCAATCCAGAATCCTTAATTTTGCTGGCATAAAACTTAAAAAATATATACATGCTCAAGATTTTCAAAGTTACTGCCATTTTAGAGGGAATCTCTTATTTAGTATTATTTGCTAATATGTTAATTATCAAAAACAATAATCCTGAACTTTACCATACATTATTACGTCCGTTAGGAATGACACACGGTGTTTTATTTATCGGATACATTCTTTTAGCCTTTTTATTGAAAAAATCAATGAATTGGGATTTAAAAACTTTTGCAATCATTTTAGTGGCTTCTCTTATTCCGTTTGGAACTTTTTACATTGAGAAAAAATATTTAGAAACTAAAGCAAATGCATAAGTTTTTGGAGAAAATATTTAATTTTTTATATCCTGTTTTTAGAGATTGGGGAATGAGCCGCAACGTGGCGTCTTATACCAGCTTGATCTTTAACATCGCTATTTTAATAGCACTTGCTTATGTAATTTATTACGCCGCCAAATTTATTTTAGTCACTTTGACCGCTATTTTCGCTCAGCGAACTAAAACTAAATTTGACGATTATTTAATTCAAAATAAAACCACTAGATATACCGCTTATTTAATTCCGTTTTTCTTTATTTACAAAGCCGTTCCCGTTATTCTGGATAAATACGAATATTGGGAATCCATGTTTGGAAAAATAGTCGGCATCTATATTGTATTACTCGGATTATGGATTGTTAGAACTGTTTTTAATTCGTTACGTGATTATTTAAAACAAAAACCAGAATACAGCGACAAACCAATTGACAGCTTTGTTCAGGTTATTATGATCGTGCTTTGGATTTTTGGAGTTGCCATGATTATTTCTACTTTATTCGGAATTAAGAAAGGAGAACTTTTAACTATTCTAGGAACACTTTCGGCAATTATCATCTTGATTTTCAGAGATACGATTCTTGGATTTGTTTCTAGTGTTCAGGTTGCCATAAACGATATGGTTCGTATTGGCGACTGGATTACAATGGATAAATTTGGAGCTGACGGAGATGTTATCGAAATCAATTTGACAACTGTAAAAGTTCGAAATTTTGATAACACCATAACCACAATTCCAACCTATGCTTTAAGTTCAGATTCTTTTCAGAACTGGCGCGGAATGCAGAAATCTGAAGGGAGACGTATCAAAAGACATATTTTGATTAAAAGCAGCACCATTCGTTTTTTAAATGATGAAGATTTGCGTCAATTGCGAAAAGTACAGCTCATCACTTCTTATATTGACAGCCGTCAAGCGGAAATTGACCGATACAATGATCTTAGAGGAATTGATAAAACGCTTTCGCTAAATGGCCGAAACATGACCAATTTAGGATTGTTTAGAAAATACATCATTCAATATTTGACTGATCATCCCGGATTAAATAAAAATATGCACATCATATGCCGACAGTTGCAATCGACGGCACATGGAGTTCCGTTGGAGATTTACGTATTTTCAAGTGACAAGCGTTGGGCAAACTACGAATATATCATGGCCGATATTTTTGATCACGTAATGGCGTCAGTAAGATATTTTGATCTTGAAATTTTTGAATTACCGTCGAGTATTGGTTAGATTTTTAACCGCAAAGTTCGCAAAGATTTACGCAAGGTTCGCAAAGTTTTTTAGACAAAGCTTTGCGAACTTTGCGTTTTTAGTAAGTCTAACTTATAAAAGAACTTTGCGTGCATTGCGGTAAAATACACAAAGTAATTCAAGTTTGGAATTTGGACCCGAGCGATAGCGAATAGGCGAAGTAATTTAAAATTTGGAATTTTATAATATTTACTTCTCCTCTATCCTTTCAAAAAGAAACTCTGGATTATTATACTCAATAGGAACTTCTGGAACATAACACGGAAGATTGAAATACGTTCCGATAACTCCTTTTCCTAAATAAAGCTTGCCATCTTTCTTTAAAAGCGTCAAAGGGACTCTTTTCCATCCGCCCCCAAAAGAAATATAATGGAAATCGCCTCTCAGCGTATCGCCTCTAAAGTCACCTCTCACGTCGCCAGAATCTTTTCCGGTTCCGTAATGTGAAATTTCGTAGCGTCCATAAAAACGTTTGTCATTTATGTGAATGTCCAAAACCGCTGTATCTTTATTATTTACAGCGCGATATAATTGACGGTTATATTTTTCTTTATCTTCTTTCGAATTGCAAGAAGCTAATAATAAGCATACAAACAGAAATAATCGCATAATTTATTTTTAGAAAAACAAAAATAGGTTTTTACTGTGGGATTATTTCTTTAACTTTAAAGAAAACTAAAAACAAACCCCAATGGAAGATAGAGACACTTTTTTAAAAGAATTCAGAGGCGAAACTTTAGGAACCGTAAGTGCTCAATCTTCAGCCGATGAGATCTTTCAAAACCAGACCATCAGGCCGATTTTAAAACTTCAAAACGACTTGTTCATTGCCGTTTTTATCAATTACGTAAACAAAAACAAACCCGATTTTTATTCTTATTCGGTTGAAAAGAAATTGCAGACAATCGAGAATTCTATTCAAAAAGACATTAAATTCAGAAATTCATTAAAAGGAATCGTAATGGCGCTTTTTACAGTAGATGAATACAATACTTATATTAAAAATTCTTCTGATCTAAATAAAAGAATGATGAATTTATTAATTGACCGATTGAAAAATCAGGTGCAATTGTTTGAAGTGGAATCGGATTCTAAATAACAATAATGACTAAAGCATACCATTATCTGTACTTTCGTACTTATGAAATTATTTCGGAAACAAATAAGACTTCGGCTGAATCTTCAACTGCAAGATTTTTGTCTATTCTTTTTTTTATAAACATATTGACTTTATATTCTTTATTTTTTCAGTCATTTAATGATATTACTTTTTACAGTTTTAGCGCTTTTGGAATAGTTGCATCAATTTTAAATTTAAAATATTTTGATGATGCTAAGCATAAATTTATTCTTTATGAATTTAAAGATTTAAAAATAAATAGGATTTACATAATGCTTGTTGACAGCTATCCATATCTCTCTTTCATACTTTTATTTAACTCACTGGATATTGGATTTTATGCGATTTATTATTTTATTGGAATAGTAATTTTGATAAAAGCTGTAACCTATTTTTGGAACTTATAATTTGAAAATATGTTCAATCAATTCCGAAATAAATTCCCTTTAACTGATGAGAAATGGAACGAATATATTGGTTATTTCAGCCGTCTTGAAGTTACTGCAAAAACTACGCTTTTAGAAGAAGGCGAAGTTTCAAAGAAACTTTATATCATAGAAAAAGGCTGTATTCGGGTTTGGTTTAACAATAACGGAAAAGATCTGACTACGCAATTCTTTTTCGAAAATCAGAGCGTTGCTTCTATCGAAAGTTTTATGAAGAAACTTCCAAGTCCAACAAATATAGAAACAATTGAGCCTTCAATTTTGTGGTGGATTCATAAAAACGATTTGGATAAAATTCTCGAAGAAATCAAAGAAATACCAGAATTAAGGGATAGTCTAATTAATATGCTTTTTGAGCGTACTTTTAATTATATGAAATATTTTGTTTCGTTCATAAAAAATTCTCCTGTAGAGCGATATACTAACTTAATTAAAGAAAGACCTCAAATCATAATGCGTGTTCCGCAACATTATATCGCTTCTTATTTAGGAATAACTACTGTACATTTAAGCAGACTAAAAAGCAAATTAGCAAATAAAAAATAGTTGAAAAGCCAAACTTAAATTAGCTTATATAACTTTATATTATTTAAAGAAAATTTGATAACAAATGTTATCGTTTGCCCATATACGACTTTATAATTTTGCTTCATAAAATTAAATAATTATGAAAGCAGCAGTAGTTTATAAAAAAGGCGAATTGCCAAAATATGCAGAATTTCCAGAACCAATTGCATCAAATGAAAATGAAGTTTTAGTTTCTGTAAAAGCCGTAGCCATTACCAATTTGGATAAAGGAATTGCCAGCGGAGATCATTATTCGTCAGAAAAAGAAAATCAAAACGGATTTATAGTCGGAAGCGACGGAATCGGAGTTCTAGAAAACGGAACAAGAGTTTACGCTCGCGGAATCTCTGGAACAATCGCAGAAAAAGCACTTGTAGAGAAAAATCGAATGGTAGCTTTGCCAGACGGAATTGATAATGCAACAGCCGCGGCAATGCCGAATGCAGTCGCTGGTTCGGCAATGGCAATTCGTTTTAGAGCGGGAATAAAACCGGGAGAAACGGTTTTAATTAATGGAGCAACTGGTTTTACGGGACAAATGGCTGCTCAAATTGCAAAGCATTATGGAGCTAAAAACATTATTGTTACAGGAAGAAATGAAAAATCGCTTGAAAGTCTTTTAGAATTGGGTGCCAATGAAATTATTTCCTTAAAACAAGATGACGAATCTTTTATTTCTCAGTTAAAAGAAATCCATAAAAATACTCCAATAGATATTGTAATAGATTATTTATGGGGACATTCTGCAGAACTAATTCTTTCGGTTTTAAAAGGAAACGGAAATTTTACATATAAAACCCGATATGTTTCTGTTGGCTCAATGTCTGGAGATACGATTCAATTATCGGCTCAGATTTTGCGAAGTGTTGATCTTCAATTATCTGGTTCTGGATTGGGAAGCTGGTCAAAAGAGGAAGTCAAACTATTATTTTCTGAAATACTTCCTGAAATGTTTCTTTTAGTGTCAAAAAATATACTAAAAGTAAATATTGAAACAGTGAATTTATCAGATATAGAAAAAATGTGGAATGAAGAAGTTCCTGATGGAAGACGTCTAGTTGTGGTAATCTAAAATTTTTTAACACATAGAAACATAGGATTGTTATTGAAAAAAGAGAATTAAAAAGAAACTAGTTTCTAACACATAGCTCTGTGTTTTAAATTAGTGAAACGCCTTTTTTAGATTCTAAAATTCTATGTTTCTATGTGTTTAGATTTTATATTTTAATATTCTAATAACTCTTTCAGAGCTTGTTCAAATCTATTTCTTGGCAAAAACTGATCTTCAAGTGCTTTTGTAAAAGGTATTGGAGAATCTAAACTTGCTACACGTTTTACAGGAGCATCTAGATATTCGAAGCAATTTTCCATAATTAAAGCCGAAATATCACTTGCGATTCCGCCAAACATAGTGTCTTCTTGGTAGATTATAGCTCTTCCTGTTTTTTTAACCGAAGCAAAAATAGTTTCAGTGTCTAAAGGCTGTAAAGTTCTTAAATCGATTACATCAGCATCAATTTCTGGATGTTGCGATAAAGTGTCTAAAGCCCAATGAACAGTTGCTCCAAAAGCAATAATCGTTACCGATTTTCCTTCTTTTACTAAAGCGGCTTTACCTAAAGGAATAGTATAATAGTCCTTTGGAACATCTTGATAAATACTGCGGTATAATAATTTATGTTCGAAGAATAAAACAGGATTCGGATCGTTGATTGCAGTATTCAAAAGTCCTTTAGCATCATAAGGAAATGCTGGATAAACAACTTTTAAACCTGGAGTTTTAGTAAACCAAGCCTCATTGGTTTGGGAGTGAAATGGTCCAGCCTGAGTTCCTCCGCCGCAAGGCATGCGAACGACAACATCGGCTTTTTCGCCCCAGCGATAATGAGATTTAGCCAAAAGATTTACTATCGGATTAAAACCAGACGAAACAAAATCAGCAAATTGCATTTCTACAATTGCTTTATAACCATTTATAGAAAGTCCCATTCCGGTTGAAATTACGGCACTTTCGCAGATTGGCGTATTGCGTATTCTGTCTTTTCCAAAAGCATCAACAAAACCCTCTGTAATTTTAAAAGCTCCTCCATATTCAGCAATATCCTGTCCCATAATCACGAGGTTTTTATGGCGCCACATGGACTGCTCTAAACTATTTCTGATGGCATCTATAAAACGAATATTTTCTGATTCAGAATTAGGACTATATTCCTCATATTGAAACTCTTCATAAACATCATCTAATTCTCCGCTATAAGTTGGTTCAATTTCAGGTTCGGCATTTGCTATCGTCCAATTTTCATCGATTTCCTGTTTTATTTGGGCATGAAATTGTTCATCTAATTCAACCGTTAGAATTCCGTTTTCGGTCAAATATTTTCTGTAATTCGTAACAGGATCTCTCAGTTCCCATTGATCCATTAAATCCTGAGGAACATATTTTGTACCGCTCGCCTCTTCATGCCCGCGCATTCTGAAAGTTTTAAATTCCAATAAAATCGGACGCGGATCTTCCTGCATTTCTTTCTTTAGCTGAGACAGTTTATTGTAAATTTCTACAATATTATTTCCGTCAATAATCCAGCTTTCAATTCCGTAACCAATTCCTTTATCGGCAAGATTTTCACAAGCATATTGTTCGTTGGTTGGCGTTGAAAGTCCGTAACCATTATTTTCAATAACAAACATTACAGGCAGTTTCCAAACAGCTGCAATATTTAGAGCTTCATGAAAATCGCCTTCACTTGTGGCGCCTTCTCCGGTAAAAACAGCGGTAATTTTTTTATTGTCTTGAAGTTTGTTCGCAAGAGCGATTCCGTCAGCAATTCCTAACTGAGGTCCCAAATGCGAAATCATTCCAATGATATTATATTCTTGCGTTCCAAAGTGAAAACTTCTATCTCTTCCCTTTGTAAAACCGTTTGCTTTTCCTTGCCATTGCGAGAATAGACGGTGAAGCGGAATTTCTCTAGTTGTGAAAACACCAAGATTTCGGTGCATTGGAAGCACATATTCAGACGGATCTAAAACAGCTGTTACCCCAACAGCAATGGCTTCTTGTCCTATTCCAGAAAACCATTTGGAAACTTTTCCTTGTCGAATCAAGATAAGCATCTTTTCTTCGATCAGTCGTGGTTTTAATATTTTTTTATATAAATCTAATAATTGCGCGTCAGTCAGGTTTTGGCGGTAAAAGATCATGTAATTTTTTGTTTTTTAGTGTTTCAAATATAACAAATTGCGGGTGTTTTATTAGATTATAAAATAAAATTTTAATCAGAAATCTGCTTTTAATGCCTGAGCTTAAGATTATTTTCTAAAATATTATCTACCTTTGTTAGCGAAAGGTACTTATGACACCTTTCTTCTTTAAAATAAAAAATGTAAAGTATGCAAAACATTCCTAGTGTAGACTTACGTGATTTCCTTTCGGACGACCCGAAACGTAAACAAAAATTTGTAAATGAAATCGGCAGTGCATTTGAAAACATTGGCTTCGTAGCCTTAAAAGGTCATTTTCTTGATGACCAATTGGTAAACGAACTTTATGGCGAAATTAGAAACTTCTTCGCCTTGCCAATAGAAACTAAGCATAAATATGAAATTCCTGGAATCGGCGGACAAAGAGGTTATGTTTCTTTTGGAAAAGAACATGCTAAAGGACGCAAAGAAGGAGATTTAAAAGAATTTTGGCATTTTGGCCAATACGTTGACAAAGATTCAAGATGGGCTTCTGAATACCCAGACAATGTTGAAGTTACCGAATTGCCTCGTTTTAATGCGGTTGGTAAAGAAGCGTACCAAAAATTGGAAAAAACGGGTGTTTATGTTTTAAGAGCTTTGGCTTTACATTTAGGTTTAGATGAGTTTTATTTTGATGAATACGCAAAAGAAGGAAACTCAATTTTAAGACCAATCCACTATCCTCCTATTACTTCTGAGCCAGAAAACGCCATTCGTGCGGCGGCTCACGGTGATATCAACTTGATTACATTGTTGATGGGAGCTCAAGGAAAAGGATTACAAGTTCAAAACCACAACGGCGATTGGATTGATGCCATTGCTGAAGATGACGAATTGGTAATCAATGTTGGTGATATGTTGTCTAGACACACCAATAATAAACTAAAATCTACAATTCACCAAGTGGTAAATCCGCCAAGAGAATTGTGGGGAACTTCACGTTATTCAATTCCGTTTTTCATGCACCCAGTAAGCGATATGCGTTTGGATTGTCTTGAAAATTGCATTGATGAAGAAAACCCAAAGAAATACGAAGATATTACAGCTGGAGAGTTCTTATACGAACGTTTAGTAGAGTTAGGCTTAATCAAAAAATAAGCTTAAATATTTTCTAGATATAAAAATTCCAAATTCCAAGTTTTTCTTGGGGTTTGGAATTTAATTTTTAGATATCTTTATGCTTGAAAATTTATTTTTAGAATAAAAAAATATGGACTTAAAAGATCAATTAAAGAATCTGTTTCCAGATCATGTTGAATCAAATGAGCCTGAACAAGTTGAAGAGCAAGAACACGTTCTTTACGTTCAGAAGGAACCTATGATTTGTAAATTTGAAAAAAGAAAAGGAAAACCAACCACTATTATTGAAGGTTATGAAGGTTCTGATGAAGATTTTAAAATCTTAGCCAAAGAAATCAAAACCAAATTAAGCGTTGGCGGAACTTTTAAAGACGATTCGATTATAATCCAAGGCGATTACCGAGATAAAATAATGGCAATCTTAAAAGAAAAAGGATTTAAAACTAAACGTGTAGGTGGATAATGATTTTAGATTTCAGAATTTAGATTTAAGATTGGAATTTGGAATTTTCTTTTTGAAATTTAGATTTAAAACTTAGTCCCGATAGCAATCGGGATAGCATCTCATAACCTTAGCAACTTTAAAAAAAATGATACAATCTTCAGAATTGATATTAAATCCAGATGGAAGCGTTTACCACTTAAACCTTCGTCCTGAACATATAGCACACGACATTATTTTTGTTGGTGACCAAAACCGAGTAGAAAAAATCACTCAATTTTTCGATTCAATCGAATATTCTGCTCAAAAAAGAGAATTTAAAACCCAAACCGGTATTTATAAAGGCAAAAGAATTTCTGTAGTTTCTACAGGAATTGGACCTGATAATATTGATATTGTGCTAAACGAATTAGACGCTTTGGTAAATATTGATCTGAAAACTCGTGAGCCAAAAGAAAAATTAACTTCTTTAAACATTATCAGAATTGGAACTTCGGGATCTCTGCAAGAAGACATTCCAGTTGACAGTTTTGTAATGTCGAAATTTGGTTTGGGATTAGACAATATGCTTCGCTCCTACCTAATCGACGACGTTTCAATTACAGAAATTGAAGATGCATTTGTAAAACATACCAATTGGGATCCTAAAAAAGGAAAACCTTATGTGACGCAATGTTCTGAAAAACTGGAAAAATTAATCGAATCTGATCGAATTTTTAAAGGAATTACAGCAACTGCTGGAGGATTTTATGGCCCGCAAGGAAGAGTTTTGCGTTTGAATATTCAAGATGAGGAATTAAATAATAAAATGGATAATTTTAGTTTTAGCGAAACTAAAATCACTAATTTAGAAATGGAAACAGCAGCAATCTACGGACTTTCTGCTCTTTTAGGACACAATGCTTTATCGTTGAACGCTATTATTGCCAATCGTGCTTCTGGAACTTTCAGTGCAGATCCGTACAAAGCTGTTGACGAATTGATTGCTTATACATTGAATAAATTAGCAATAAACAAATGATGATTGGTCATATCATAATGGAACCTGTAAAACGGTTTACATTAGGTATTGGTGGTTTATCCAGATGGTTATTTTTTCGATTTTTAAATGCAGCCATTGAAGAAAAGTATCCTAAAGATTTAGAATATTATTTAGATCAAAGAAATAAAATTATAGATAAAAATGGTTTTACAACAGCCGAAAAAAATGGATTTGTTGGAATGTTTTTCTGGATATTATTTATAATTTTTACAGGAAAATTTGAGTAAGAAATTTAATAAAATATATGCAAAACGCTATTCTTAAATTTGAAGAATTATTGAACGAAAATGTCAATTATATTCCGACAATAAACAATGAAATTTTAGAAGTAAAAAATCCTGGAAAATGGTCTAAAAAAGAGATTTTAGGGCATTTGGTAGATTCTGCAATTCATAATCTGGTTCGTTTTACGGAGATTAATTATGCAGAAAAACCATATCGCCACAGACCATATAATCAAATGGATTTAGTAAATTTAAATCAGTACCAAAAAATAGATATCCAGGAGCTGACTCAATTGTGGTTTACCATAAACAAACAGATGGTGAGATTAATGAAGTCTGTTGATGAAAAAGCTTTAGATTACAAAATCATTTTGGCCGACGGATCTGAAATAGATTTGAGGTTTTTAATGACCGATTATGTTGAACATTTAGAACATCATATTAATCAAATAAGAGCATAGATTATGTTTTTGAGAGTAGCCAGACATACGAATGATTTAGCAAAAATTGAAAATTTTTATGTTGATGTACTCGGATTTGAACGCTTAGGCGGATTTGAACATCACAATAATTATGATGGCGTTTTTATCGGAAAACCTGGCTTAGACTGGCATTTTGAGTTTACTCAATCAGATGTTAAAGCCAAACATACTTTTGATGAAGATGATGTTATGGTCTTATACCCAAAAACTATTGCAGATTACGATAAATTAGTAAATAAATTAACGCAGCAAAATATTGCAGTTATACCATCGCTGAATCCTTTCTGGAATGAAAACGGAAAAATGATTCAGGATCCAGATGGCTATAGAATCGTAATATCTCCTTTAAAAGCTGTAATTAGCGAAATTGAATAATGGAACAGGAAACTCATAAGAAAATATTATTTAAATATTATAGTGACTATCTGGATGAAGTCGTGTCCGAAACGATGTGGGCAGAAATTATAGATCTAGAAAAAGGTCTTTTTAAACTGGATAACATTCCGTTTTTCGGTCCTTTGATCGCTACAGACGACATTTTTTATGCCGAATATGATGAAACAGAAGAACGTTTTATGCATAGAAAAACGATTCAGAATTCTGGAAATTCGATTGTTCAAGTGGCTATTCTAGAAAAAGGTTTTGATAAAGAAATTATCAGAGAAAAATTAAAAGCAATCAATTGTTTATCTGAAGGACTAAATGAAACCTTTTTTGCCGTAGAAATAGCCAAAGATGTAGATTATTCATTGGTGAGAAGCCTTCTGAATGAATACGAATCTCAAGATATCATAGAATTTGCAGAGCCTTGCCTTTCAGAAAAACATAGGGCCGATTTATTAAAAAACTAAACTTACAAACTCAACCATAAGATTACGCATACCCATACCAAGCAACTTAACTTAAACTTAAAATAAATGAAAACTGTCAAAATTGCGGGTGTTCCGGAACACTTCAATTTGCCGTGGCATCTATGCATCGAAAATGGCGAATTTGAAGAAGAGAACATCGACTTACAATGGACAAATGTTCCCGAAGGAACCGGGAAGATGTGTCAAATGCTTCGTGACGGAGAAACAGATTTGGCTGTAATTCTAACCGAAGGAATTCTTAAAGATATTGCGGCCGGAAATCCGAGCAAAATTGTACAGGTTTATGTGCAATCTCCCTTAATTTGGGGAATTCACGTGGATGCAAAATCAGATTTTCAAACGCTGAAAGATCTTAAGAACAAAAAAGCAGCGATTTCGAGAATCGGTTCGGGATCACAATTAATGGCTTATGTAAATGCAAATGAACAAGGCTGGGAAATGGATGATCTTGAATTCGAGATTGTTAATACAATTGATGGTGCTGTAGATGCTCTGACTAATAAAAAAGCTGATTATTTTATGTGGGAACGTTTTATGACGAAACCGCTTGTAGATAAAGGTGTTTTTAGACGTATTGAAGACTGCCCTACTCCTTGGCCATCATTTATTATTGTGGTACGAGACGAATTCTTAAAAAAGAATGCCAAAACGGTCGAAACAATTCTTAAAATAATCAACAAGACAACAGTTGATTTTAAAGAGATTCCAGAGATAGACAAGAAATTGTCTAAACTGTTTAATCAAAAAGAAGAAGATATTAAGGAATGGCTGAAATTGACCCAATGGTCGCAGAAAAATTTGACAGAAAAATCTTTTAATAAAATTCAAAATCAATTATTTGATCTGGGAATTATTGATAAAAAAAGTATTTTTGTAGAAACAGTAAAAGCATTGTAAATACTGCTTTTTGATTCGTATGATGAAATTCCCTAAAATTGACTTACCGAGATTAAAATCTAAACTACAGGTGAAATCACCGTGGGACAGGATTATTATTTCGATTCTAAGTCTTTTAATCACGATTCCGATTTTCATCATACTGCATCAAAATTTGATCGATTTGGAATGGGCATTCAATCTAGATCGCATATTCATTTTTATTTTTGTTTTTGCAGCTGTATTTTTTCTTCTGATGTATCTCAGAACAATTATTATTCTGTGCGTTGCAGTTTATTTATTGATTCTGTTTTATGGATCTGTGATTGGAAATTATGGTTTTAACGAAATCTCAGAAGATTATAATTCTATGATTTATACCATGTCTGATAATCCATATCCGCAAGATATTATTGTAGCAAAACTGCTTCCTTTTCCAAATAAAACAAAGATTATCAATGCTATAGAATATCAGAATCCGAAAGTGCGAAATTTTGCTATTATGGCAACTTCAAAGCATTTTAAAGGCATTAGAGGGTACTCAGATTATCGAACTATAATTCAATGTTTTGCTGTTTTTAAAGAAATAAACAGCAGGTGGAACTATGTAAACGATCCAAAAGACGGTGATTATATTGCAACCGCCAGCGAATCTTTAGAATATTTCTCTGGCGATTGCGATGATCACTCTATTTTGATGGCAGCAGCCGTGCGTTCCATTGGCGGAACTCCGCGCCTTATCCATACGAAAGGACATATTTATCCTGAAATATTAATTGGTTCAATGATTGATTTAGAAAAAGTCAATTACTTGATTAAAAACGTGCTCTTTGTAAAAGAAAGCTACGGCAAAAAACTGCACTATCATATAGACGAACGCGGCCAAGTGTGGATGAATTTGGATTATACCGCGACTTATCCAGGCGGACCGTTCATGTATGAAGAAATTTTAGGGGCTTTAACCTTAAATTAGTTAGCCTTAGAAAGCCAATCAGACTAATTTTGACTTTTACCAGTGCTGATTTATAAACAGCTGGTTATCAGTAAAAGTACCGAAAATAGAGGCCTTTAGCATTAAAAGCAATTCAATTTAAGAAGTAAAAAAAATCTTTATAAATATTTGATTTCGAATATTTTAATGTTGTTTTTTTTTGTAACTTTTTCCTGTTTAACTTTTAATCACAAAATCATGAAAAACTCTAAATTATTTACCCTCGTAATTGCCATTGCTATCGTAGTATTAATTGTTTCATGCCATCGTAAAAGAGACAAGCTTGTGAATTCATGGAAAGTTACTGCCGTAGAACCAAAAGAAGCTGTTTCTGATTCTACAAAAAATGCGATTTTAACCAATGGTATGCTTACTTTTACAGAAGACGGGCATGTAACAGGATATCTGCTTCGTGAAATCACAGACGGAACTTATGCTTTAACTCAAAAAGGCAAAAAACTAGTTATTAAAGACGAAGTTGGAACACCTTATGTATGTGAAAGCACTATCACAGACGATAAGTTAATTTTAGACACCAAAGAAGCCAAACTAACATTTGATAAAATTTAAACAAGAATTACTAGTAATTCTACTCAAAAAACCATTCTTTACAATTGTAGTGAATGGTTTTTTGATTTTTAAGACTAAAATAAATATCTTTGCATCTCTTTAAAATAAGCAGGCTCTATGTGAAAAATAATTTCTTTCATGAAAATTTAGTAGGCAACCACTCTTTTGTGGCTGCTAGATTATTTATCTATAAAAGAAAGGAATTATGCTTATTCTTCAAAATATCTCATATCAGCATGAGAATAAAGACATGCTGTTTCAAAACATTAGTTTTACGCTAAATCATCACGAGAAAACCGCTTTGGTCGGGAATAATGGTGTTGGAAAATCTACTTTATTAAAAATTATTGCAGGTGAATTACAGCCTTTTTCAGGGCAGATTATTCATAATTCAAAACCTTATTTTGTTCCGCAATTATTCGGACAATTTAATGGTTTTACTATTTCAGAAGCCTTGCAAATAAAGGAAAAAATAACTTCACTTAAAGAAATACTTGAAGGCACTGTAACCGAAGAAAATCTTCAGCTTCTAAATGACGATTGGACAATCGAGGAACGGTGTAATGAAGCTTTGTCCTATTGGCAACTTCATGATTTGGATTTGGACCAAAAAATGGAAACTTTAAGTGGTGGTCAGAAAACAAAAGTTTTCTTGGCCGGAATTATGATTCATGAACCTGATTTAGTTTTATTGGACGAGCCTAGCAATCATTTAGATTTTGCTGGCAGAACATTATTATATGATTTTATAAAATCTACTTCTAGTACACTTTTAGTGGTTAGTCACGACAGAAAACTGCTCAATCTTTTGAATAAGACTTTAGAAATGACAAAAAATGAAATTTCGGTCTATGGCGGCAATTATGATTTTTATAGTGAACAGAAGAAAATTGAAAACAATGCTTTAGAACAAGATGTTCAGAGCAAAGAAAAGGCATTGAAAAAAGCCAAAGAAAAAGAAAGAGAAACTATTGAACGCCAAAATAAATTGGATTCTAGAGGCAAAAAGAAACAGGAAAAGTCTGGTGTTGCCAGAATTATGATGAATACGCTTCGAAATAAAGCGGAAAACAGCAGTTCTAAACTCAAAGACGTTCACGCTGAAAAAATTAGCGGTATTTCTGAGGATTTAAGACAGTTACGATCGTCTCTTCCGACTATAGATCAGATGAAATTTGGATTTGAAAACAATTCTTTTCTTAAAGGAAAAACTCTTTTTGAGGCTTCAGATATTAATTATGCTTATGGAGATAAACTTCTTTGGAAAGAAAATCTCGATTTTGAAATTCTTTCTGGAGAACGACTTGCTATAAAAGGCTTGAATGGTTCTGGAAAAACAACCTTGATCAAAATTATTCTAGGAGAATTAAATCCAACGCAAGGACAAGCAACTTCATTAGCCAAAAAAGCAATTTATATAGATCAGGATTATTCATTATTGAATCAGAATCTTACAATTTATGAACAGGCTCAGGTTTTTAATGACTACGGTTTAGAGGAGCATGAAATAAAAATGAGACTGAATCGCTTTTTGTTTTCTAGAAATGACTGGGACAAACCTTGCAATGCACTAAGCGGAGGCGAACGAATGCGTTTAATGTTGTGCTGTTTAACTATTAGCAACGAATCGCCTGAGATTATCATTCTGGACGAGCCAACAAATAATCTCGATATTCAAAACATTGAAATATTAACCGCTGCAATCAATGAATACAAAGGAACTTTGATTGTGATTTCGCATGATCAATCTTTTTTGGAGCAAATCAATATAGATAAAAGTATTTCGCTTTAAAATAAAAACTAACAGCGCTGAGAATTATCTTGGTGCTTTTCTATTACTATTAATTTCATTTTCAAATAATTAAAATAAAAATTCCGTAAATTGCAGTAAAAACTGATAAATTCAAGTTAAACGTTTAATTAAAATCTAAAATTTTATGAAACCCAAAAACAGAATTTTTCCCGCCCTACTTGCTTTTACTTTATTAATGACTGAAACTGTACTTCCATGTACAAGGATAGTTTACGAAGGTCTAAACGGAACAATTATTACTGCACGATCGATGGATTGGAAAGGTGAAATTCCCGCCAATTTATGGATTTTTCCGCGTGGAATTGAAAGATCTGGTGAAGTTGGAACCAGTTCGATTAAATGGAAATCTAAATACGGAAGCGTTATTACCAGTTCTTGGGACATTGCTTCTTCTGATGGTATGAACGAAAAAGGACTTGTAGGCAACCTTTTGTGGTTGGTAGAATCGCAATATCCTCCGTTTGAAAAAAATGGAAAAGTAAAAGGTCTGGCTGTTTCTTTATGGCTTCAATATGTTTTAGATAATTTTTCTACTGTTGCAGAAACGGTTGCGGCACTTGGAAGGAATGATTTTGTAATTACCTCTTCACATATTCCAGGAACGAATATTTATGCTACAGTGCATCTTTCTATTTCTGATTCTACTGGAGATAATGCTATTTTTGAATATATAAACGGCAAGTTGGTTATTCATCATGATAGAAAATATGTAGCAATGACCAATTCTCCTATTTTTGAGCAGCAATTGGCTATCAATGCGTATTGGAAAGGGATTCCGGGTACAATTATGCTACCAGGCACTAATCGTGCTGCAGATCGCTTTGTAAGAGCTTCTTATTATATTGATGCAATTCCGAAGACAGATAATATCAGAACAGCTTTGTCTAGTGTTTTTGGCGTGATTAGAAACTGTTCTGTTCCTTTGGGAATTTCCTCAGAAACAGAACCTAACATCTCCTCTACCCGCTGGAGAACGGTGGCTGATCAGAAAAATCTGGTTTATTATTTTGATAATGTTTTGAATCCGAATGTGATTTGGGTTGAATTCAGTAAGATTGATTTTAGTGAAAAAGGAAAAATTAAAAAATTAAGTTTGGCCAATAATGAGAATTATTCTGGCGATTCACTTCTGAATTTTAAGGAAACAAAGCCATTTCAATTTGCGGGATTAGATTAAAAAGCACTTTTTTAAATAAACTAAATATCATAAAACCTTCAAATTGAAAAGTTTGAAGGTTTATTTTTGAAAAAAAAATGAAAAAAAATATTGCGCAGTCAAATGACTTCATTATATTTGCAGTCAAATAACTGCATAATGGAAATTAGAAGAGATGTTTTTCAAGCCATAGCCGATCCTACCCGAAGAGCTATTTTAAGTTTAGTTGCCATTCAAGCTATGACGCCTGGGGCAATTGCCGAGAATTTTAATTCGTCAAGACAGACTATTTCAAAGCATATTCAGATTTTGAACGAATGTGAGCTATTGCACCAAACACAAAACGGACGAGAAATTTATTATCATTTAAACCCAGAAAAAATGAAAGAAATTGACAAGTTCATCGAACCATTCAGAAAAATGTGGGATGATCGTTTTAATAAGTTAGAATCAATTATGAAAAACTATAAAAAATAAACCATGGAAAAGAAAACAAAAATTCATGCCGAAGATGACAGACTAGATCTTGTGATTACAAGAGAATTTGATTTGCCAGTTGAATTATTATTTAAAGCTCATACCGAGTCTGAAATTGTAGCACAATGGATGGGCACAAAAGTCTTGAAACTGGAAAGTAAAAAATATGGCGGATGGGAATATGAAACCAGCGATCCTAATGGGAATGTAGTTTTTAAAGCAAATGGTGTTTTTCATGATTTTGTTCCGAATGAAAAAATAGTGCGCACTTTTGAAATGGATAACGCCAATTTTGCGCCTCAATTGGAATTTTTAGAGTTTGAAAAACTAACAGATGATACCAGCAAATTGACTATGCAGATCATTTACAAATCTATCGAACATAGAACAACGCAGTTAAAACTGCCATTTGCACAAGGATTAAATATGGCGCACAAACGATTGGAAGAAATTGTAACTAAACTAAAATAAAAATCATGAGCAAAAGAAATAAAATTATCTATTGGGTTGCCACTTTATGGTTGGCTTTAGGAATGACATCAACAGGAATTGTACAGCTTATTCCTATCAAAGAAGAAGCAGTAATGATACAGCATTTAGGATATCCGCTTTATTTTTTAACGCTTTTGGGCGTTTGGAAGCTTTTGGGAGTAATCGCAATTCTGATTCCAAAATTCGGTTTATTGAAAGAATGGGCTTATGCAGGTTTCTTTTTTGCAATGTCTGGAGCTGTGTTTTCGCATTTGGCTATAAAAGATGACGCGTCAGCACTTTTTGGACCAATATTGCTAATTGTTCTAACAGTTGTTTCCTGGTATTTCAGACCAGAAACAAGAAGATGCAGTTCGAATTAAAAACTTAATAAAATGAAAAAGCAACTTACCATAAACGAACAAGACGAATTATTGAGCATACTCGAAAAGCGTTTTGAAAAGAATAAAAACCGTCACGAAAATCTAGATTGGGCAAAAATTGAAGCTAAACTAAAAGCTAATCCATCAAAACTATGGTCTCTTGACGAAATGGAAAGAACTGAAGGCGAGCCGGACGTAATTGGATATGATGCTAAAACTGACGAATATCTTTTTGTGGATTGTTCTGCTGAAAGTCCGAAAGGGCGCAGAAGTGTTTGTTATGATCATGAAGCGCTGGAAAAAAGAAAAGAACATAAACCAGCTGACAGCGCTATAAACATGGCGGAACAAATGGGAATTGAAATCTTAAACGAAGAGCAATATAAAGAGCTGCAAAAATTAGGAAAGTTTGATGCCAAAACTTCAAGCTGGATTTTAACTCCGCCAGAAATTAGAAAACTGGGCGGTGCTATTTTTTCAGATTTTAGATATAATACCGTCTTTGTTTATCATAACGGTGCAGAATCATATTATGCTGCGAGAGGTTTTCGCGGTTTATTAAGAGTTTAAAACTAAAAGTCCTTCAAATATTTTTGAAGGACTTTTTATTCTCTTAAAATCTTTTCCATTTTTCTTCCTTTGGCGATTTCATCAATTAGTTTGTCTAGATATCGCATTTTTTGAATCAATGGATCTTCAATCTCTTCTACACGATAACCACAGATCACCCCCGTAATTTTAGAAGCATTCGGATTGATTTTTGGAGCTTCGGCAAAGAATGTTTGAAAATCTACTTTCTTTTCAATCTGCTCTTTAATTTGGTTATCAGTATATCCTGTAAGCCATTTGATTACGATATCTAATTCTTCTTTAGTTCTTCCTTTTTTTTCAACTTTTTGAATGTATAAAGGATATACGCTAGAAAATAGGATTTTGTAGATTCTTTCCGTTTTCATTTTTATATTTTTTCAATTTAGTTAATTGTCTGAACTATCTGTGTAGTCATATTCTTCTAATGGATCATAATTAACAAATCTAATCATTTCATCATTTGAACCTGTGTATGTTTCAGACCGAAGTCTAATTTGTTTATTGTTTTTAATTAAATAAATATCAACATTGCCATCTATAACATCAACCCTAGCAAATTCAACTAATTGATCAGCCTTAAGTTTTAAAAAGGTTGTGGTTGAACCTGAATAAACACTTAAAGCATCTATACAATTTAATTTATTATTATACTGAAGATTAGGGTATAAATCTGAATTCTTAATTTCAATGAATTTTTCATGTTTTTTAGAAAAAACGAACAATTTTCTAATATCATTTGCACCTCTTCCTGCTGTCGAATAATGAATTGTAAAATCATTTAATCCATCATTATTAAAATCTTTAATCTCTGTAATCAAAGGAACGTCACTTTCTTTTTTTATAGAATAATTTTGAATTTTATTCCATTTGTCGTTTTTCTTGACAAACAGGTTGAAAGAAACATTCGTAATAGTATCAATTGTAGACTGTGTAATTTCAATTTTATATTTTCTACTTTCAGCAATTTTTATGCTATCTATAAAAGTCTCGCTTTCTGAGAAAATTTCTGTTTTTTTAGTAGCTCTTGAGTTTATTCTTTTCTCTTGAGATATAAAAGTTTTTGAAGGTACAATACCTTTGTTTTCAATTGACTTGTTTATACAGCTAATTACTAAAATAGAAAGCAACAATAAAACATTATATCTCATCTATATGGTTTTGGATTAAAAGTATTACTTAGGTTAAAGTTAGATAATCTTAAAAAATAATTTAAATTAGTTATAAAAATAAAATGAGAAAATATGGAAAACTCTCCTATGGAAAATAATTCAAACGATACAACACCAAAAGTGACAGGACTTGGTGGTATTTTCTTTTTTATGGATAATCCGAAAGAAACTAAAGAATGGTATGCTAAAAATTTAGGATTAGAAATCAACGAATGGGGTTCTTCAAGTTTCGAATCTAGAAATATGGATAATCCAGAACAGATAGAATCTACACAATGGTGTCCTTTTAAGAAAGGTGATGAATATTTTTCTCCGTCTAAAAAAGAATTTATGGTAAACTATCGTGTTCAGAATATTGAAGGTCTTGTAGAAAAACTGAAAGCAAACGGAGTTACAGTTCTCGACGATATCGAAACCTACGAATATGGCAAGTTTGTGCACATTATGGACACGGAAGGCAATAAAATTGAACTTTGGGAACCTTAAATTGAGTTATGAGTTATGAAGTATGAGTTATTGCTAAACGTTTAAAAACAATATGTTTAATACATTAGTTAAAATCAATTGTCATTCAAAAAATAAGTTTTTAAAGCTAATTGCGGCCAATTTATTAGAGAAATTATATTGCTGCGAAATAAATTGTGCAGAGATGGCTAAATCTGTTTTGTTTGCACATCACGGACGCGGATGTACAATCGTGGCGTCTAAAATCTGTGAAAATGTGGTTATTTTTCAAAACGTTTCCATTGGAGCCAATTTGAAATACAATAAAATTAATGATGAATGGGAAAATGTTGGAAATCCTATTATTGCTAAAAATGTGATTATTGCTGATGGCGCCAAAATTTTAGGTCCAATAGTTATTGGGGAAAATTCGGTTATTGGCGCGGGAGCTATTATAACCAAAAATATACCTGCAAATAGTGTGGCTTTTGGTGTGAATCAGTTTAAGCCAAAAGATGAAAATTATGATTTCATATTTAACTCAAATATGATTAATCCTCAGAAAATCATTGAAGCAAATAAAAAATTAGTTGCAGCATTTAATGCGCAAAATAAAACCTCCTAAAAAACAAAACTCCATTAGAAATAATGGAGTTTTTTTTTGCGTATTGGGAATCATTAATTCCAAATTTCATTCATTTCGGTTAAAATTATCGGCTTGCCTTCTGTCACGACAATTGTATGTTCGTGCTGAGCCATAAAGCCGCCTTTATTTCCAACCATTGTCCAGCCATCTTTCATTGTTTCTGCATAAGTAGAAGTCGTTGAAATAAAAGTTTCAATTGCTACGACCGAGTTCTTTTTAAATCTCGTCACATTAAAACGGTCTCTGTAGTTGGCAATTTCATGAGGCGCTTCATGAAGGCTTCTCCCTACTCCATGTCCCGTTAGGTTTTTAATGACTTTATAGCCTTTTTTCTTTGCTTCTGTTTCAATTAAAAATCCGATGTCAGAAATTCGGACGCCGCCTTTTATGTTGTGAATTGCTTTATGCAAAATTTGTTTAGAAGCTTCAATCAATTTTTGATGTTCATTTATATCTTCTCCAATCACAAAAGAGCCTCCATTATCAGACCAGAAACCGTTTAATTCGGCAGAAACATCGATATTGATCAAATCTCCTTCTTGAAGAATTCTTTTTTCAGAAGGAATACCGTGGCAGAATTCATTATCAACGCTTATACAAGTCCAGCCTGGAAAACCATAAGTTTCATAAGGCGCAGATTTAGCTCCGAAACTTTTCAATATCTGCCCGCCATATTCGTCTAATTCTTTGGTTGACATACCTGCTTTGGCAAATTTTCTCATTTCTTTTAAAGTAAATGCAACGGCCTCACTGGCTTTTTTCATTCCGGCTAATTCTGCTTCTGTGGTAATAGACATAACTTTCGTTTTAGAAATTTTCAGACTGCTAATTTACCGCTTTTACTTTTTATTAATCGTAATTTAAGTTTTAAAAACAATCATAATCCAAAATAAAAACTCCAAAATCTTTTGACTTTGGAGTTTTTATTCGGTATTAAAAGTTTTTTACCACGGACTTTCTTCGCTTTCGTCTTCAATATCGTTGCTGAAGAATTTTCCAGTTGGTCCATTTTTATCAACTAAAGTATGTTTTATAATGAAACTTGCTGCGCTTTCAACACTTCCTGGACCGCTATGATGATTAAAATCTGTTGCCGTGTAACCTGGGTCAATTGAATTAACTTTGAATGCAAGATCCTTCAATTCATGCGCTAAAGTAACGGTAAATGCGTTTAAAGCTGTTTTAGACGATACATACGAAATTCCTTTTATGGCAAAATATTTCCAAGTTGGATCACTGTGTAAAGTAAGAGACCCAAGTCCAGATGTAATGTTGCTGATTCTTGGACTATCTGATTTTTTCAATAGCTCAATGAAAGTCTGCGTAACTGTTATTGCTCCAAAGAAATTGGTATCAAAAACTCGTTGAATATCTTCTATAGAAGTTGTAGAAGGATTTTGTGGAATATCTCCTAAAATTCCAGCATTATTTATTAAAATATCCAATTTGCCTTTTTCTTTTTCAATGATGTTTTTTGCAGCCAAAACGCTTTCTGCATCTGTAACATCAATTTGAATAGCTTGTATGTTTTGAAATCCTTTCGCATTTAATTCTTTTACAACTTCTTCTCCTTTTGCAAGATCTCTTGTTCCTAGATAAACAAATAATCCTTTTTCTGAAAGCTGTTTCGCTGTTTCTAAACCAATACTTCTATTTGCTCCTGTAATTAATACTGTTTTCATTTTTTGTCTTTTTAAATTATCTGAAGCAAAGTTCCGTCAATGAAAAACAAAAACATTTGTCATATGGCAAAAAGCGATTTTAGCGGATATTTTTTCTAATTCTGCTCAAAGAAGATTGTGTGATTCCGAGATATGAAGCCAAATACGAAAGCGGTATTCGATTAATTACGTTTGGAAACATTTCCATGAAAGATAGATAACGAGTTGTTGCGTCTTCTGAAACAAGCGGACTTCTTCTAGCGACTTTCTGCATTAATGCTTTTGAAATAATTTTATGTACAATCGTGTCCCAGCCAATAATGGTATTTAATAATTCTTGCCAATCTTTCTTTGAGAATACAATTATTTTGCAATCTGTAACTGCTTGCACATAAGCAGACGAACAAATATTATTATCAAAACTTTCCAAATCTACTACAAGATTATTTTCGTCTATAAAGTATTTGGTAATTTCTTCGCCTTTGTTGTTGTAGTAACAGACACGCATTATTCCATCTATGATAAAACCAACTTCAGAAGCGATTTTTCCGGCTTCAGAAAAATAGTCTTCCTTTTTGATTTCTTTTTCTTTGGCTTTAGTTAAAATTAAATCAATCTGATGCTGATTTAAATTGCCAAACTGCAATATGTAATTTACTAATTCTTTCATGCACGAAAGTTAGACATAAGTTTTTATTGAAAATTTGCCATATGGCAAAAAAGAACTAAACTTTCTCAATATTCTTATAAACATGTGGAATTTTAAGTTCCATATAAACTTTTAGATTGTGAACAGACTTGAGGCCTTTTTACATTCCCGGCCAATAAAGAAAATTAAACTTATGTCCATCTGGATCAGCAAAACCAAAAGTGTAGCCTAATTGGTAATTTTCGGGTTCAGAAAAAATGGTTGCACCAGCTTTTTTGACTTTTTTATACCAAAGATCTACTTCTTCTCTGCTCTCTGCAGAAAGCGAGAAGATGATTTCATTCTCATTTTTAGAATTTGCCAAATTGCCTTTTAAAGCCGTTTTAAATCTATCGGTTGTAAAAAAGTTGATTATAAAATTATTCTCCTCAATAGAAAAACTCACGATTTCCTCTGTGTTTTGTCCGTTTTGTTTGAATCCTAAATCGGTATAAAACTGAATTGTCTGCTGTAAATCGTTTGAAACCAAGTTGGCCCATATCATTTTAGTTTTCATAAACTTTAGTTTAATTGATTGTAACCAAGGTAATGATAATCAATTAAATTTCTAGATAGTTTTAATTTAAAATGATTAAAAAGCTTGATGATCTTGTTAAAATAAACAGATAGAGACGCGAGAAAATAGTGACTTCTGCTAGAGTTTTTAATTATTTGAACAGGATTTATTTTCTAGACTTTTTTCTATAAGCCGAAGGATTTTTTCCTGTATGAAGTTTGAAAATTCTAGTAAAATGGCTTTGATCTGAAAAACCTGTCATATATGCAATTTCTGTCAAGTTATGAGAAGAATTCTCAATCAGATGAATCGCTTTTTCAATACGAAGTTTTCTAACATATTCGCCAAAATTCAAATCTTCGAAATGTTTCGAAAATTCTCGAGATAAATACGATGGATTTAAATCTAATTCGCTCGAAATTTTCTTTAAATCAAAAGTAAATTGAGCATCAATTTGATCTTGAATAATATTTTTTAAATCTTTTACCCACGAAGGCGTTTTTCCGGCCGATTTTTTGTCTTTAAGAAACTTATCATAAACCTCATGCAACAGTTTTTCGAACGGACTGTTCTGCAAATGATTTTGCTGGTACAAATGCGTGGCCCAGCTGTATAAAGCATCATATAAAACCATCCCGCTTTCTAATAGTTCGTAGTCGTCTTTGATATTATGAGCTAATCCAGCCGAAATAGCCCACAGCCCAGCTGACTCTTTAGCAATTTCATGCCTGTCAGTGTCAGCTCCGCGTACAATTCCTGCAATAATTTTAATCGCTGGATCTTTAATTCCGTATTTCTTTACAATATAATCAAAAGTGCATTCTTCATTATAATGCGTAAACTCAACATTCGGAATATCAAATGGAATAGCATTAAGCTCTTCTGCCTTTCTTAAAACGTCAGCAAATGGAACATAAATAAATTCAGATTCAGAATCAACAAATCTTCGAATCAGCCACGGACAGGCGATTCGATCTATTTTAGGTCTTTCTCTAGTGATCCATTTCATTTTGAAATATTGTTTAAAGAAACATTCTTAAAATTTTAGCTAAACTACATTTATTTATGAGTTTTTCAAAAGCTTGAATTTTAAAGTTTAATAATCTTGTTAAAAAGAAGAAATTGTTTCCGTAAATAAGCCGTCTTTCACAATCGTTTTTATATTTTTAGACTCTAATACTTTAGAAAAAATAATATATGATTCTAGCTTTTGACACGTATTACTTTGACCAAAAAGCAAAAACAGTTTGTCTTGAATTTTCAGAATGGAATGAGGACAAAAATTTCAAAATTCATTCTGAAACAATCGACAATGTAGCGGAATATATTCCTGGAGAATTTTACAAAAGAGAATTGCCATGCATTTTGAGTTTATTAAACCAAATAGATTTGTCTAAAGTTGAAGCAATCGTTGTTGACGGTTTTGTTTACTTGAATGATGAACTAAAATATGGTTTGGGCGGTTACTTATATGAAAAACTAAATAAAGAAATTCCGATTATCGGTGTCGCCAAAACCAATTTTGCTTCCATTGAAAAGAATAAAAAAGCTCTTTTTAGAGGGGATAGCAAGAAACCGTTATACATTACTTCTATCGGAATTGATTTGGATGAAGCTTATAAAAAAGTCGAAGGCATGCATGGAGAATTTAGAATGCCGACTTTGTTGAAAGAATTGGATAGGCTGACGAAGGAAAATTTATAAAAAAACTCCAAGAGGCTATCTGCTCTTGGAGTTTTTGGTATTTTTGTGCCATTCGACCTTAAGTTGTAACAAAAGACTAAAAAACATTCTTAGCAAACAAAAAGCCTATGAATCTTTCGATTTATAGGCTTTTTTTCGTGGGGAGAGCAGGATTCGAACCTGCGAAGTTTTCACAGCAGATTTACAGTCTGCCCTCGTTGGCCGCTTGAGTATCTCCCCAAAATCTGATTGTAATTATTACATTCAAGAAAATCCAAAAAAAAATCCTTAATGACTTAAGGAATTTTCTGTGGGCGATGAGGGGTTCGAACCCCCGACCCCCTCGGTGTAAACGAGGTGCTCTGAACCAGCTGAGCTAATCGCCCTATTTTATAGGTTGCTATCATTTTGTGATTGCGAGTGCAAATATACAGCTAGATTTTATATTTGCAAGCCTTTTTCTGAAAAAAAAGTGAAATATTTTTTACAACATTGTTTATCAAACTTCTACAAATGCAAAATATCCTGACCGCTTCCGATTGAAAATCGGAATGCTCTGAACTAGCTGAGTCAGTAGACTATTTTATTAGGTTGCTATTATTTATGATTGACTTATATAAAAGCTGCTGATTTTATATTTGCAAGCCTTTTTCTGAAAAAAAAGTGAAATATTTTTTACAACATTGTTTATCAAACTTCTACAAAT
>NZ_FMVC01000003.1:0-101320 GCF_900101855.1 Flavobacterium anhuiense | reverse complement strand
AATCCATAAAAACATATAAAGCAAAAAACTCCAAAATCAAATGACTTTGGAGTTTTTGGAATTTTGTGGGCGATGAGGGGTTCGAACCCCCGACCCCCTCGGTGTAAACGAGGTGCTCTGAACCAGCTGAGCTAATCGCCCTATTTTACTAGGTTGCTATCATTTTGTGATTGCGAGTGCAAATATAAAGCTAGATTTTGTTTTTACAAGCCTTTTTTAGAAAAAAAAGTAAAATATTTTTTACTTCATTGTTTATCAAACTTCTGTAAGTGCAATCGGGAAGTTAGAACCTTCGACCGCTTCCGATTAAAAATCGGAATGCTCTGAACCAGCTGAGCTAATCGCCCTATTTTACTAGGTTGCTATCATTTTGTGATTGCGAGTGCAAATATAAAGCTAGATTTTGTTTTTACAAGCCTTTTTTAGAAAAAAAAGTAAAATATTTTTTACTTCATTGTTTATCAAACTTCTGTAAGTGCAATCGGGAAGTTAGAACCTTCGACCGCTTCCGATTAAAAATCGGAATGCTCTGAACCAGCTGAGCTAATCGCCCTATTCTACTAGGTTGCTATCGTTTGTGATTGCGAGTGCAGATGTAAATCTAGATTTTGTATTTGCAAGCCTTTTTAGAAAATAAATGAAATATTTTTTCGTGTTTTTTATTTAGAAAGCTATTTTTCAAACCTTTAAAAAGTAAAGTTTTTTTACTCTTTTCTTATAATTTCGTTAAAAAGTTAAATTGAGAACTCTAATTCTTAATATTGCTTTGTAGTGATTCGAGTTAGTCATACATTTGTATACCTAAAAATAGTAAATTCTAATGGCACGATTTAAAGAAAATGATTTGCCTAAATCAAAAATAACGGCTACTTCACTTAATAAAGCAAAAACAATTTTTACATACGCAGGACATCACAAATGGAAATTCTTCATTGGTTTGATTTTTCTTTTACTAACTGGTGCCACTGCCCTTGCCTTTCCTAAACTAATGGGAATGCTGGTAGATTGCGTTAAAAACAAAAACGGCGACGAAGCCAATCAAATTGCATTAGGTTTAATCGTTATTCTGTTTCTGCAATCTTTCTTTTCTTTTTTCAGACTTTCATTGTTTGTAAACTTTACCGAAAATACATTGGCCAACTTACGTTTGGCTTTATACACTAATTTGGTGAAGTTGCCCATGACTTTCTTTTCGCAAAAGAGAGTTGGAGAGTTAAACAGCCGTATTAGTGCAGATATTACACAAATTCAAGACACATTAACGACAACAATTGCGGAATTCTTACGTCAGTTTATTCTAATCATAGGCGGAATTATTCTTTTAGCAACAGAAAGTTTCAAATTAACTTTATTAATGCTTTCGGTAGTTCCATTAGTGGCTATTGCAGCGGTTGTTTTTGGGAGATTTATTAGAAAGTATTCAAAAAAAGTTCAGGATCAGGTTGCCGAAAGCCAGGTAATTGTTGAAGAAACGATGCAAGGAATTAGTATTGTGAAAGCTTTTGCCAACGAATGGTATGAAATTGCTCGTTACAAAGGAAAAATTAGCGAAGTAGTGAAATTGGCTATTAAAGGCGGCAAATACCGTGGTTATTTTGCTTCTTTTATCATTTTCTGTCTATTTGGTGCTATCGTAGCTGTAGTTTGGTACGGAGTTCGTTTGAGTATTGCCGGAGAAATGAGTGTTGGACAATTGATTTCATTCGTATTATATTCAACTTTTGTTGGCGCTTCTTTTGGTGGAATTGCCGAATTATATGCGCAGATTCAAAAAGCAATTGGTGCGACAGAACGCGTTTTTGAGTTATTAGACGAAAGTCCTGAGAAAATCAATTCAGATTTAAATAAAAATCAGGAGAAAATTAAAGGAAATGTTACATTCAAAAATGTGGCATTTAGCTATCCTACACGTCAGGAAATCCAAGTTCTGAAAGATGTAAATTTTTCGGCAGAATTTGGTCAGAAAATAGCAATTGTCGGGCCTAGTGGCGCCGGAAAATCGACTATTTCTTCTCTTTTGCTTCGCTTCTACGATATTACTTCTGGGGAAATTAGTGTTGATGGAAAAAACATCTACGATTATGACTTAGAAAATCTTCGCGGCAATATGAGTATTGTGCCTCAGGATGTAATTTTGTTTGGAGGAACAATTAGAGAAAACATTGCGTATGGAAAACCAGATGCGACTGATGAAGAAATTATTCAAGCGGCAAAACAAGCGAATGCTTTCAATTTTGTGGATAGTTTTCCCGAGAAATTCGAAACTTTGGTTGGAGAACGTGGTGTTAAACTTTCTGGAGGACAGCGCCAGCGTATTGCGATTGCAAGAGCATTGCTTAAAAATCCGAGCATTTTGATTTTAGACGAAGCTACATCATCTTTAGACAGCGAAAGTGAAAAACTGGTTCAGGAAGCTTTAGAAGTATTGATGGAAGGAAGAACAAGCATTATTATTGCTCACAGGCTTTCAACAATCAGAAATGCTGATAAAATCTTAGTTTTAGATAACGGAAAAATCTCTGAAGAAGGCACACACCAAGAATTAATAAACTTAGAAAACGGAATTTATAAGAATTTAAGCAATTTACAGTTTAGTAACTCTTAAAGGAAAATTTCAATTTTTAAAATTTCAAATTCCAAGTTAAAATGATAGTTCAAACCCACTGGTTTTAAAAACCTGTCGGGTTTAATTTTCAGCAACAAAAAAACTCCAATCTAAAAAGATTGGAGTTTTTTTATATCTGTAAACTGAGACAGAAAACGGAAAACTAAAATTATTTCCCTTTTCTGCGTTTACGTTCAGCTTTAATCATAGATAATTCGCGGCTTGTTTGACCTGCTACAGAAGTATTTTCTTCAGCACGACGAATTAAGTATGGCATAACATCTTTTACAGGTCCGAATGGCAAATATTTAGCAACATTATAACCGTTTTCAGCCAAGTTGTAGCTGATATTGTCACTCATACCGTATAATTGTCCGAACCAGATTCTAGGATCATTTTTAGCGATTCCTTTCTGAGCCATCATTTCCATTAATTTGTATGAGCTTAATTCGTTATGAGTTCCTGCAAAAATGGCCATTTTATCGATATGCTCTAACATATATTGTACAGCACTATCGTAGTTTACGTCTGTAGCTTCTTTAGATACGCAAATTGGAGAAACATAACCTTTTTCTTCCGCTCTTTTGTTCTCTTTTTCCATATAAGCGCCACGAACCAATTTCATTCCGATATAGAAACCTTCAGCTTTGGCAATTTCATGAAGTTTTTTCAAATAATCTAAACGATCCCAGCGGTACATCTGCAAAGTGTTAAATACAATTGCTTTTTCTTTATTGTATTTACGCATCATATCAGTTACCAAATCATCGGCAGCGTCCTGCATCCAGCTTTCTTCACCATCAATCAATAATGCAACATCTTTTTTGTGCGCTTCACTGCATATTTTGTCAAAACGAGCTACTACTCTATCCCATTCTGCCTGCTCTGCTGGAGTTAGAGTTTTTTTCTCGCCCAATTTTTCATACAATTCAAAACGCCCTAAACCTGTTGGTTTGAAAACAGCAAATGGAATTGCTAAACGTTCTTTAGCAAAATCTACTGTTCTTAAAGTCATTTCCAATGCAGCATCAAACTGCTCCTCTTCTTCTTTTCCTTCAACCGAATAATCCAAAACAGAAGAAACTCCTTTTGTAAACATTTTGTCTACTACAGTAAGACAGTCATTTTCGTTTACACCACCACAAAAATGGTCAAAAACAGTTGCTCTAATTAATCCTTCTACTGGTAAATGAGCTTTAATTGCAAAATTAGTTACAGCAGTACCTATTCTTACTAAAGGTTCGCTGTCAATCATTTTGAAAAGAAAATAAGCTCTATCAAGTTCAGTGTCACTCTTAAGTGAAAATGCAACCTGTGTATTATCGAATATCTTTTCCATTAAAATTTATTTTTTATGCAAATATAGAGAGTGTTTTGAATATTTTTCACTAAACGATATCATATTTTTTAATATTGTTAACGAGGACACCGCAAATATTAATTTATGAAGTAAATATTTATTTGTTGTAAAATTTTATCTTAATTTTAAAGATGCAAACCCGTATTTTAAACAAATTAGCCCGAAAGTTTGAATATTATTACGTTTAAAATGCCTTATTTTGCGCTTTCAATTAACTAAAGAATTATGCAATCTATTCAAGCCAATAATTATTTCGTACATTTTAATGAGAATGCTTACGTAGCTTTAAATAAACACTTAAGAGAAAGTAAATATTCTAACATATTTATAATTGTTGATGATCAGACCAATGAGTATTGTTTATCTAAATTTATACCGCTTTTAGAAACCGATTTAGCGATTGAAATAATTGAGTTTGAAGCTGGAGAGGCAAATAAAAATATAGAAACTTGTATTGAGATCTGGAATATTTTGACAGAGCTTGGAGCAGACAGAAAATCACTTATTATTAATTTAGGTGGCGGAGTTGTAACCGATTTAGGAGGTTTTGTTGCTTCTACGTTCAAAAGAGGCGTAGATTTTATCAATATTCCTACTACTCTATTATCTATGGTTGATGCTTCTGTTGGAGGAAAAACAGGAGTTGACTTAGGAAATCTTAAGAATCAAATTGGAGTTATCAATGTGCCTCAAATGGTGTTAATTGATACACAATATTTAGAAACTTTACCGCAAAGCGAAATGCGTTCTGGTTTGGCAGAAATGCTAAAACACGGTTTAATATATGATGCTCCGTACTGGAGACAGTTTTCAGATTTGAAATCAATTGTTTTTGATGAATTAGATCAACTGATTTATCGTTCTGTCGAAATTAAGAATGAAATTGTTATTCAAGATCCAACGGAGAAAAATATTCGCAAGGCCTTGAATTTTGGGCATACTTTAGGGCATGCAATCGAAGGGTATTTCTTGGAAAGTGAAGATAAAACAACTTTATTGCACGGAGAGGCAATTGCGGTTGGAATGATCTTAGAAAGCTACATTTCGCTTCAAAAAGGATTGATTTCTGCAGAAGAATACCGTGAAATTAAAACTGTAATAAAAGATATTTATGATGATGTAATTTTTGAGGAAAATGACATTGATCCTATCTTAGAATTGTTAATTCACGACAAAAAAAATGAATACGGTTTAATTCAATTTGCATTAATTGAAGGAATCGGAAAAATAAAAATTAACCAATCCGTTGAAAATAAATTGATTCTAGAAGCGTTTGAGGATTATAAATCTTAAACTTTTTTTAATCAAAAGCATTGCATTTGGTATATATTATTTTTTACATTTGCGCCATGAAAACAAACAACCAGCAGAGGCACTTCAGCTCTTACAGAAACAGACTCAACAGTTCTTTATTAAGGATGTTGGATCGTTTCTATAATAGTAAAAGTCCTTTCTGTTTTGATGTATTCCAATGTACAAAAGCGGAGCATGAAAAACTGCCTATTATATTTGCCAATATTAGAGTTTGAATTTAAGATTAAGTCCCCAAAAACCTAAAATTAAATTATAATTACAATCTCTAAACATTGACAAATAAATGAATACAAAATATTCTGATCTAATAAACCAAACATACTACTTTCCACAAGAGGAATTTAAACTAAACAAAGACAACCTATTGTTTCATAATATCGATTTGATGAAATTGGTTGAGCAATATGGCACGCCATTAAAGTTTACTTACCTTCCTCAGATTTCTGAAAACATCAATAAAGCGAAAGCGTGGTTCAGAAAATCGATGGAAAAGAATAAATACGACGCAAAATACTACTATTGTTATTGTACAAAAAGCTCTCATTTTGAATATATTATGAATGAAGCTTTTAAGAATAACATTCACATCGAAACTTCATCTGCTTTTGATGTCAATATTGTGGAGAATTTATTGGAAAATGGAAAAATCAACAAAAGCACGTATGTTATCTGTAATGGTTTTAAAAGAGACGAATACATTACTAACATTGCAAGATTAATCAATAACGGACATAAAAATACTATTCCTATTATTGATAATTATGAAGAGTTAGATTTGCTTCAGGCAGAAATTAAAGGGAAATTCAAAATCGGAATTCGTATTGCTGCTGAGGAAGAGCCTAAATTTGAGTTTTATACTTCAAGATTAGGTATTGGTTACAAAAACATAGTTTCGTTCTATAAAAAACAAATTCAGGAGAATGATAAATTAGAGCTGAAAATGCTTCACTTCTTTATCAATACCGGAATTAACGATACATCATATTATTGGAATGAGCTTGTAAAATGTATCAAAGTTTACATTGCTCTTAAAAAAGAATGTCCGACACTAGACGGACTAAACATTGGCGGTGGTTTCCCTATCAAAAACTCACTTGCTTTTGAGTATGATTATCAATATATGATTGATGAAATTATCAATCAGATTAAAATTGCTTGTGATGAAGCCGAAGTTGATGTTCCAAATATTTTTACGGAATTTGGATCGTTTACTGTAGGTGAAAGCGGTGGTGCAATCTATCAGATTTTGTATCAAAAACAACAAAATGATAGAGAAAAATGGAATATGATCGACTCATCTTTCATTACCACTTTACCAGATACTTGGGCTATAAATAAACGTTTTATCATGCTGGCTATTAACCGTTGGAATGATACTTACGAGCGGGTTCTGCTAGGAGGTCTTACTTGTGATAGTGACGACTATTACAATTCTGAACAAAACATGAACGCCATTTATTTGCCTAAATACAACAAAGAAAAGCCTTTATATATTGGTTTCTTTAATACTGGCGCTTATCAAGAAACAATTGGAGGATACGGCGGTCTACACCACTGTTTGATTCCGCAGCCAAAACATATTTTAATTGATCGTGATGAAAATGGAATTCTGGCAACCGAAGTGTTCTCAGAACAACAGACTTCAGACGATGTTTTAAAGATTTTAGGCTACAAAAAAAAGGTGTAAAAAAACGGCAGATTAAGTTATAATTTTTCTTAAAAAATTCTTAATTTGCATTAACATCCAAAAAGGTTAAACTTTTTAATTCAAAAAAAAACAAAAAAATGAAAGGACCAATCAGTCAGTTTATTGAAAAACATTATTTGCATTTTAACTCTGCTTCGTTAGTAGATGCTGCAAAAGCATACGAACAGCAATTAGCTGATGGTGCAAAGATGCTGGTAAGTATGGCTGGCGCAATGAGTACAGCAGAAATTGGTAAAATTTTTGCCGAAGTAATCAGACAAGACAAAGTGCATATTATTTCATGTACTGGAGCAAACTTAGAAGAAGATATCATGAATTTAGTGGCTCATTCTCACTACGAGAGAGTTCCTAATTATCGTGATTTGACACCAGAAGACGAATGGGCTTTATTAGAAAGAGGATTAAACCGTGTTACAGACACTTGTATTCCTGAGCATGAAGCTTTCCGTCGTTTACAAAAACACATTTACAAAATTTGGAAAGAGGCAGACGATAAAGGTGAGCGCTACTTCCCACATGAATTTATGTATAAAATGTTGTTGTCTGGCGTTTTAGAAGAATATTACGAAATTGATCTAAAAGATAGCTGGATGTATGCAGCTGCAGAGAAAAATTTACCAATTATCGTTCCAGGATGGGAAGATAGTACAATGGGAAATATCTTTGCTTCATACGTAATTAAAGGAGATTTAAAAGCGTCTACTATGAAATCTGGTATTGAATACATGACTTTCCTTGCGGATTGGTATTCAAAAAACAGTTCAAACGGAATTGGATTCTTCCAAATCGGTGGTGGTATCGCGGGTGATTTCCCTATCTGTGTAGTGCCAATGCTATACCAAGATATGGAAATGCATGATGTGCCATTTTGGAGCTATTTCTGCCAAATCTCAGATTCAACAACTAGTTATGGTTCTTACTCTGGAGCAGTTCCAAATGAAAAAATCACTTGGGGTAAATTAGACATCAAAACCCCAAAATTTATTATTGAATCGGATGCTACAATTGTTGCTCCGTTAATTTTTGCATACTTATTAGATTTATAAGATAATTTATGAAAAGAGTTATAGTAGACTACGCCAAACTTACCAACGAAATTTTAAATCTTTTGGTTGAAAAGTTTCCTGATGGTTATGATGATTCGGATGTAATCCGTTTTAGAAATGCTAAAAACGAATTGGTTGAAGCTGTTGAAGTTCGTACTGAAGATACAATTTACTTAGTAAAAATAAGTACTAAACTTGCTGACAGAATTGAAAACTACGATGAAGATGACGATTTAGATGTTGATGTAGATGCAATTGCGCCAGTTAAAGGTATAGATCTTGATGATGATATTAGTGACGATGATGATGACGATGATAATCTTGACAAACCAGATACTGATGGTGGCGACGATGATGACGATGATGATGACGACAAAGCTGATACTGACTATGATGAAGAAGACGAAGATGATGAAGATTAATTCATTTTCTTTCTAATAAAAAAAAGGAACTCTGTTTGGAGTTCCTTTTTTTATAACAAGAGAATTGCAAATTACTAAACTTATATTTTTGTTTTTATAGGATTATTTTTACATTTAAATCTTAAACAAAAAAAAGTACATGCCTATGACTTCAGAAATTCTACACGCTACATTAAAAGAAAACTTTGGTTTCGAAAAATTCAGACCCAATCAAGAAACTATAATTAATACCGTCTTATCTGGACAAGATGCATTGGCAATTATGCCAACAGGCGGAGGAAAATCAATTTGTTTTCAGCTTCCTGCTTTAATTTTACCAGGAATCACTATTGTGATATCGCCACTGATTGCTTTAATGAAGGATCAGGTTGATAGTTTGAAAACAAACGGAATTTCTGCTTGTTATATTAATAGTACACAATCATCGCAAGAACAGCAATATTATATCGATAACTTAAAATCAAATAACTTTAAGTTAGTTTATGTCGCACCAGAAAGTCTTTCTTATTTAGATATGGCTTTTAGCGAATTGAATATTAGTCTAATAGCAATTGATGAAGCGCACTGTATCTCGTCTTGGGGACATGATTTCAGACCGGCTTATACTAATTTAGGATACCTAAAAAGTCGCTTCCCTTCTACTCCAATCTTGGCATTGACAGCTACAGCTGATAAAGCGACTCGAACAGATATATCCAAACAATTGAATCTTAAGAATCCGAAAACATTCATAGCTTCTTTTGATCGTAAAAATCTAAGTCTTGAAGTTCGTCCAGCTTTGGATCGCGTGAAACAAATAATTGATTTTATTGAAAACAAGCCCAACGAATCGGGAATTATTTATTGTTTGAGCCGTAAAGCAACAGAAGAGCTTGCTGAAAAATTACTGAAAAATGGAATTGAAGCGAAAGCATATCATGCTGGTTTAGATAATGAAACGCGAGCAAAAACTCAGGATCAATTTATAAATGATGATTGTCAGGTGGTTTGTGCAACGATTGCTTTTGGAATGGGAATTGACAAATCAAATGTTCGCTGGGTAATTCATTACAATCTTCCAAAAAATATAGAAGGATATTATCAGGAAATTGGGCGTGCCGGACGTGACGGTCTTCCTGCCGAAACAATTTTATTTGAAAGTTATGCCGATGTGATTCAATTGCAAAAATTTGCATCAGAAGGATTGAATTCTGATATTCAGCTTGCAAAATTAGACCGTATGAAACAATACGCAGATGCTGTAAGCTGCCGTAGAAAAATTCTACTGTCTTATTTTGGCGAATTGGTTACTGAGAATTGCGGAAACTGCGATATTTGTAAAAATCCGCCAACTTTTTTCGATGGGACGATTCTCGCGCAAAAAGCTTTGTCTGCTATTGTACGTTTAAAAGAATCTGAGCCTTTGGCTGTAATAGTGGATTTTTTGAGAGGCTCGAGAAACGCGTATATCTACGAAAAAAATTATCAAGAGCTAAAAACGTACGGAATTGGCGCTGATGTTTCTTGGTACGATTGGAATCAATATCTTATTCAATTGATTAATTTAGGCTATTGCGAAATTGCCTTTCATCAGCATAATAAAATTCTTCTTACTCCTTTTGCAAAAAAAGTTTTATTTGAAGGCGAAAAAGTAAAACTGACAACAGTTGTTAAGAAAACAATTGATAAAAGCGAAGCTAAAGAGGCAAAACCAAAAGCGTCTAAAAATTCTCTGTTTGAGACACTTCGCAAATTACGTTATGAAATTGCGCAGGAAGAAGAAGTTCCTGCTTATGTCATTTTTAGTGATGCTACTCTACGCCAAATGGAAATCTTGCGACCAATGAGTGACGAAGAATTTCTTGCTGTTGAAGGTGTTGGGAAAGCAAAACTAGAAAAATACGGAGCAGATTTTATCAAAGCCATTATTGGATTTGAAAGAAATAAATCTATTGTTAAAAAAGAGAAAAAAGACAATACTTATAAAAAAACGCTGGAATTATTTAAAAATGGAGTTTCAGTAGAAGAAATAGCAGAACAGCGAGATTTGAATCCAACAACAATTATTTCGCATTTAGCAAAATTATACGTTGATGGCCATGATTTAGATCTAAGTCAGTTTGTCTCTGAAGATGAAATTCTTCAAATAGAAAAAGCCCAAACAGAATTAGATAATCCAAATGCATTAAGGCCTTACTTCGATTATTTTGAAGAAAAAATGTCTTATGATAAAATTCGATTTGGTTTGGCTTTTTTGGAGAAAAAGAATCAAAAGATATAACAAACACATTCGTTTGTTTGTCATTTCGACGAAGCAGAAATCTTCGTAAGTGGCTCCATACGAAAATATAATCTTTGTCGAGCTTCTCGCGAAGATTTCTCCTTCGTCGAAATGACAAGATTGAGGTAAATAAAAAAATCCTGTGATATATCACAGGATTTTTTATTCTGATAATTATGTATTACAAATATCTCTCTTCAAAAACTTTCTGATGATGCTTTTGATGTCCAATCATGACAAAACCTAAAGCACGAACAGAAATCTGATTTCCTGAAGCAGTTCCAATTCGCTTTAGCTGTTCTTCAGATAAACTTTTGTAAAACAATAAAGTTGAATGTCTTACAGCTGAAAATTCAGTAAGCAAATCTTGGATGCTTCTGCTATTTGAATCTGTATTGTCTGCGTAATCACTTTCTTCAAAACTTGGCAAAGGCGTTTTGTCATTTCTTGAAAAACGTAAAGCGCGATAAGCAAAAATTCGTTCTGTATCAATAACATGCTGAATAATGTCTTTTATCGTCCATTTTCCTTCTGCATAACGATAATCAAATTTATCCATCGGAATATTTTGCACAAATCGAATAAACTCATGAAGTGAAATTTCTAAATCTTCAATCAAAATTCCATCTCCAGCCGCTTTGATATAAGTACCAAAATGACCTGAATATTCATTGTCTAATAATTCTGCTGCTTTCATTTGTATATTTTAAGCTGAGTTCCTACTTGCGTTCGTATTACCAAATAATGATCTTGTTACGATTTTCTCATAAACTTTCACCAATTCTTCATTTGGAGTTTCTGCTTTGTTTAATTCGTTGATTCTCAATAAAGCATATTGCTGAATAGTCAATAACGGTAAAACAATGCGCTCTCTAATCTGAATTGAAGCAATACCATCAGGATAATTTTCCATCAATGTTTTATGCCCAGCAATTTTCAATAAAAGGCGTTTTGTTTCTGAGAATTCATCATAGATAATCTGCCAGAATTCACCAAACTCAGGATCATTTTTCATATAAGCTGTCAATGGTAAAAATGATTTTGCTAATGACATCATACTATTTTCAAGCAATGTTTTGAAAAATAAAGAATTATGATACAAATCACTTACTTTATTCCATTGTCCAGTTTCCTCAAAATGTTTTAAAGCAGAACCCACTCCAAAGAATCCTGGAACGTTTTGCTTTAACTGGCTCCATGAACCCACAAATGGAATTGCTCTTAAATCAGCAAAATCCAATGACTCAGATTTGCTTCTTTTTGAAGGACGGCTTCCAATATTAGTTTTTGAGTAATATTTCAGAGTACTCATTTTTTCTAAGTATGGAATAAACTTCGGATGATTTTTGAAGCTTAAATATTTATCATAACCCAGATTAGCCAAATCAGTTAAGATTTGAGTTTCTTCTGCTGTCAATTCATTTTTCTCTTTACTAAATACTTGGTTTGTAACACCAGCACTCAATAAGTTTTCAATATTATAACGGCAAGAATCTAAAGTTCCAAAATTAGAGCTGATCGTTTGACCTTGAACTGTAATTTGAATTTCGTTGTTTTCAATTTTTGGACCAAGAGAAGCGTAAAATTTATGTGTTTTTCCACCGCCACGCGCTGGAGGTCCGCCACGTCCATCAAAGAAAATAGCTTTAATTCCGTATTCTCTAGAAATTTTAGTCAATGAAATTTTGGCTTGATAAATACTCCAGTTAGCCATTAAATACCCGCCATCTTTTGTTCCGTCAGAGAATCCAAGCATAATAGTTTGTTTATTCCCTCTCGATTTCAGATGTTTCGCATATTCTGGATTCGTGTACAATTGCTCCATAATAGTATGCGCATTTTGTAAATCATCTACAGACTCAAAAAGCGGAATAATATCTACAGTTGGTTTTTCCCAATCATTCAAACGAATCATGGCAAAAGTCTCCATAACATTCAGGGCACTTTCGTTATTACTAATGATATAACGGTTTGCTCCTTCTTCTCCATTATTTTGCTGAATTGTTTTAATAGCCTGAACAGATTCTAAAGTATATCTAGTAATTTCATTTTCAAAATCCGCTGGATTAAGTTTTCCTTTAACTTTCGATAAAACATTGATTTTTTGATCTTCCGTCAATTCGAAATAATTGTTAGGAAAAATATCTGAGCCAGAATTCAAATAATAATTCACAACATCTTTGAAAACTGCATTATGAATTTTACTGTTTTGACGAATATCTAAAGTCGCAAAATGGAATCCGAACAAATTTATTTTTACCAAAAGCGCATCTAACTCGTCCAAATATAAAGATTGATGTTTCTCAATAATTATAGCTCTTATTTTATTCAGTTGTGTTAGTAATTCGTCTAAAGTGATAAAAATATCTCCTTTAGAATAAAATACAGAACGGTAAAGTTTATGTTCAAGTTCTGCTACTAAATCATCTACTCCTGAGAAAGTTAGCTTGCGCTTTAGATTTCTCATTTCTACATAATAACACTTTAAAATTGAGGTACGTAAACGATCTGCCACTTTAAGTGTAATATCTGTAGTAACGAAAGGATTTCCATCACGGTCACCTCCTGGCCAGAAACCAAGTTTGATCAATTGGTTATGAATTGGGTTACCTTCTAAAATATTTTTTTGCAGGTAATGCACAATTTCTCCTGCAGTTGCATAAAATACATTTTCAAGGTACCAAATTAAACTTACCGCCTCATCGTAAGGATTTGGTTTTTCTTTTTGAATGAAAGGCGTTTTTCCAAGCTGAGCTAGTAATTGTTTAATTTTCAGCAAATCATTTTGACGAATTGCTTCTGTCAAATCATTTATAATTCCCAAAACTGGACCAGGATAAAACTGAGTTGGATGCGCTGTTAAAACGGTACGAACATTAAAACTTTCTAGAAATTCGCTTAATTCTTCATCCTTTTCTTTAGCGTCCGATTTTTCTTTGATGTCGCGAAGAGACCCGCGTCCCTCCATGTTGTTAACTTCTGGAAAAGCTGCGTCTTCAATAGCATCAAACAATACAATCTGGCGCTCAATATATTGAATAAATCGAAACATAAGATCGATTTTTTCCTCTTCAGAAGCGTTATTCAAATATTTATTTGAGAAGAAATCAACAATTTCTTTTGGTGTTTCTTGTTTTTTAAAGCCCGTTTCGCAAGTTTCTGTAAATAAAGGAAGTAAGACTCCAGTATTATCTATAGAATCAAATGGCAATGTTATAAAAACACTATTATAAATGTGGTATTTTGAGAGAACGTCTTGATTAAAACGCTCAATTTTTGGCAACGTATACATAATCGTGTTATAGTTGGTTGGTTAATTAGTCATAAAAAAACCCCAAGAATAAACTTGAGGTATATTTTAATATAGCATTCAAGAAAAGTTCTTACATATTTTTGAAAATAGTATGCATCAAACGCTTCTTATCGTTTATACTTTCCTCTAATGAAATCATTGTTTCTGTTCTGTAAACACCATCAATATCGTCAATCATAAAGATAACTTCTTTCGCGTGCTTAGTGTCTTTTGCTCTAATTTTGCAAAAGATGTTGAATTTTCCTGTAGTTACAGAAGCTACAGTTACGAATGGAATTTGATTGATTCTTTCTAATACAAATTTAGTTTGAGATGTATTATTAAGAAAAACCCCTACATAAGCAATAAATGAATAACCTAATTTATCGTAATCTAAGGCTAATGAAGATCCCATGATGATACCGGCATCTTCCATCTTTTTAACTCTAACGTGTACTGTACCAGCAGATATCAAAAGTTTTTTTGCAATGTCAGTAAACGGAACTCTCGTATTGTCTATTAACATATCTAAAATCTGGTGATCTACTTCATCTAAACGAAATTTACTCATAATTGTTTAATTAATATTACTAATTGCTATTACAAAGTATAAAATTATATATAAAAAACAACAAATTCACATAAAAATTAACTTTTTATTAATCCGTTAACAAATTTAACATTTTTATTTAAATAAAAATTTGCTTTCTGACCCGTTTTTGGAAAGTTTTGGAAATCGTCCGAATATTCTGCTCCTTTTGCGTCGTATTCATAATGACCAAAATAATTTTCCAATTCGCCTACTTCAACTATGTAAGCGTTAAAATGAATCTTATTTTCGATTAATTCTTCTTTGTATTGTGCGACAAAATTCGTAATAATTTCGATACCATCATAATTTATTTTGACATTTTTATACATAAAATCATAAAAAACCACATTATTTTGTGAAATATTCAAATATTCGGAAAATCTATTGTCAACTAAATCGTTTTCGGATATCAGTTTGAAGCTTAAAATTAACGAGAAAAATATGAACTTCCTCGTAATTTCTCGCTCATAATCCTCTGGAAAATGTCCTGCCTCAAATAATATGGTTGGCACGCCTAAAAACTGGAAAGTGTCTCCTATACAATTAATATTGAAAGAGTCATCGAAGCGTCCAACTTGTCCAGGAATATACTTTTGGAGTTCTTCATTGATTCCAGCTATGATATTAATGGCTTTTAATCTATTATTGTTTACATCTCTTTCTTCATTATAAGAAGGAGCTAAAAAAGAAACAGTTGCAGGTTTTCCAGTTGTTCCTGCTCCAAATATAGTACGCTGATCATGAAGATTAAAGCAGAAGTCAGGTTTAAATTCTTCAAAAATCTGGCGTAACACTTTACTCTCAGGTTGAGTCAAATCTTGTGAATCACGATTTAAGTCAATTTCATTTGCGTTTGCTCTAGTATAAAGCCTTGCTCCATCAGGATTAAGTATCGGAATGCAGTAAAATGTGAAGGTATTCAGCATTTGTTTAGCAAAATCGGTATCGTCATTCAGCAAATTAATGAAATCAAATAAGGCTTTTGTTGTTGTGCTTTCGTTTCCGTGCATTTGCGACCATAGGTATGCTCGCGTTTTTCCCGTTCCAATTTGATAGCTATATATAGGTTCTCCTAAAACAGATGTGCCAATAATCTGTACTTGACCATTTGTATTTAACTTATCTAAAAGTGGTTTAATATGATCTAAAGTTAGATATCTGCCAGATATGGACTGTTCCTTGTATTGTGTAAAAAGCTGTTCTAAATTCATTGTATTTCGATTAGTTTACAAAAGTAAACATCTTTATTATTACAATTGTAAACTGATTAAAAAAATAATAATTTAGAATTGTAAACAGTTTTTGAAGAGTTTTAACATTAATCTTTATAACTTGTTTCAATTGAGATTTTTACATTATAAACAAACACTTAAATAGATAAATTTCAGTTAGTTGTAATTATCTATCTAAATTTTAAATTTAACATAAAAATGAACTCTAATTAAAATTACAACAATAATATCCAAATACTCTTTCTTTTTGTTTACATTTGTAAATGGAAGAATTTAGAGCACGAATTTACAATGGTAAACATAGATGATTTTGTAAAAAGACTTGAATCTGTATTGGAATATTATGGCTTAAACGCATCTGCTTTTGCCGATAAAATTGGTGTGCAACGTTCTAGCATGTCTCATCTTTTGTCAGGAAGAAATAAGCCAAGTTTAGATTTTGTAATGAAAATTCTAGAAGTTTTTCCAGATGTAGATTTATATTGGATTTTGATAGGGAGAGGAACTTTCCCTAAAAGTAATAGTGAAGAAGCTGTTGAAACTCAAAAATCATCTTCTCCTATTCTATCGAATCAGAATGTGGAAAATGATCTATTTTCGGTTGTGGAAATAAATTCGGAAGAAAAAGAAAAAAGAGAAACCAAAAAATCTCCTGTTCTAAAAAACGAAAATTTCAATTTGGAAGATAGTGAAATTGAAAAAATTGTCTTGTTCTATAAAAACGGCACATTTAAGGCCTATTCTCCATAATGCAAAAATTAGCGCGTATTTGAATCTTTGTCAAGAAATTTTTCAAATACGCGATTCTCACGCGTTTGGAAAAATTCTCAGAAATTACAGTTTGATGCCATTTTCAGGAATTTTACCTTCAACTCCTTCATAATGCTTTTTCAAAATTTCATAATCGGCTTCGTAATTTTTAGTCGGATAAAATGGCTTGCCAATATTCACTTCTTTTTTAACCCAATCAAAAGCAACGGGAACAATTGGTACATTCGCTTTAAGCGCGATAAAATAAAATCCTGTTTTTATTTCGTTAACTTTTTTTCTGGTTCCTTCTGGAGCAACAGCCAAACGGAAGATTTCTTTTCTATCAAAAATAGAAGCAATCGCATCCACTTTATTCAATCCTCCAGTACGATCTAGCGGCTCTCCGCCGACATTTCTAAAATAAAAACCAAAGGGGAATTTAAATAACTCCTTCTTTGCTACAAAATTCATCTGCAATCCAGATATGCCACGAGTTAATAGACCTATATAAAAGTCATGATTACTGGTATGAGGCATTACTACTAATACACATTTTTTTACTTCAGCATTTTCCATTCCCACTATCTTCCAGCCCATTAGCTTGTAAAAGATGAATTTGTATAATAGTTTTTTCATGAAAGATTTAATATTTGGTGCAAAATAAAAGATTTAATGGTAAATTTGAGTAAAAGCATAAAAAATGATTCGAAAATTTTTCAGTTATATAATTCCAATAAAAATATTTAAGAAAAAATCAGCCAGAAGCAAAATGATCGAAGTTACATGGGCAAATGGCGAATTAGTATTAGACACTGAAAACACAAATTATTCATACGGAAGTCTACAACGTATATTAAGGTATGGACTTCGAAATATTGGTTACGATAAAATCTTAGAAATGGAACATATTCTGCTATTGGGAGTTGCCGGTGGAAGTGTGGTTAAAACTTTAGTAGACGAGATTGCATACAAAGAAAAAATTACAGGAGTTGAAATCGATCCTGATATGATTCAGATTGCCAATGAGTATTTTAATCTGAATCAAATTAAACAGTTAGAAGTTGTTATTGATGACGCATTTGAATTTGTGCTCAAGACAAAAGACAAATACGATCTCATTATTATAGACATTTTTGAAGATACTCACATGCCTAATTTTTTGTTTGAAAAGTTTTTTGTTGATAGAGTTTGTACCATTTTAAAAGATAATGGTTTTGTTTTGTTCAACACCATGATATTGGAAGAAGCTCACAATGTTAGAAACAGAAAATATGTTGTTGAAGTAAATCCGAAAATGTTTAAAGCAAAAATGCTGCCTCGCATAGAAGTACATAACGAATTAATAATTATAAATAAAGTAGCTTAATTTTATGAAACCCCTTGCCTCAATCTTAAACGCCTTACCACCTACTAAAGTTATTGATACCTCAATCAATCTTTCTGAATATACACCTTTAAATTTATCGGTTTCGAATCAAGAACTGGTAAATCAGAAATTAGATACTTCGGAAGATTTTGAAAAATATATTTCAAGTTTCTTAAAAGAAAACAACGCCAAAGTTGCATTTGGAGGTTATATAGAAGGGAGATTTTTATATCAAAGAAGCCCCATTTTTTTAGATGCCTCAAAACCCGAACGCAATATTCACATCGGATTAGATTTGTGGGCAGAAGCTGGAACTGCTGTACTTGCCGCCCTTGACGGTACAGTGCATAGTTTTAAAAATAATATTGGTTTGGGCGACTATGGCCCTACTATTATATTGGAACATGAAGTAGAAAATGAAAAATTTTATACTTTATACGGACATTTGTCGTTAGAAAGTATAGAGAATTTAAATGTCGGAGACAATTTTAAGAAAGGCGAAAAAATTGCAACCTTAGGAAAAGCCTCTGTAAATGGCGATTATGCACCTCATGTCCATTTTCAGATTATCCACAACATTGGAGATTATTGGGGAGACTATCCTGGAGTCTGCAACACAAAAGACCTAAACTTCTATATCGAAAATTGTCCCGATCCTAACTTATTATTAAAAATTACTTAAATAGTTATGAAGAAAGCAGGATTGATTATATGTTTGTTGTTATTAATTGGATGTAAATCTAAAACCGTTAGCAGAGATACTGAAGATTTAAAAATTAAAAAAGTTTCTACAGAAGAAGTAAATGCAAATCAGCAGCGAAAAGCCTATGATTTAGGGAAGAGAGTTTTAGAAACTTGTAATACTTCAAAATTTAAACCTTTTAATGAAACGGAAGTAACTAAATCGGTTATGGAAAACACAACAGAAGAGCGTTTAACCAAAACCTGCCAAAGATTTAGACAATACTACGGAAGTTTTATAGATTTAAAATTAGATGGAGTTTACAAAACCAAACATGAAGTCATTTACCGCTATCATGCTTTGTACACCAAAAAAGTTGCCAATAAAGAATTGCGCATTTTTGTAAATGAAGACAATCTCATTTCTGCCATAAAATCTATGGATTGGGATGAAAAATTTGATGCCAAGTTAGCCGATCAATAAATTATAATACTTATGAATTTTAAACTACCGCTTCTTCTTTTATTATTTATTTCAACATTTGCTTCTGCACAGCAAACTATGAGCGTAAAAGGCTCTGCGCCATATCCTGCAACACAAGAATATACATTTATCTGCGAAAAATATGCTTATTCTGGTGAGATAAATGTACAGATAGCCAAAACAGAAAAAGGCGGTATTTTAAAACTAACCATTTCTACGGCGAGCGACAAAGCAAAAATTGCTGGAGGCGTTTACGTTGATTTGACAAATGCCGATGTCATTGCTTGCACAGATAAAAATGTAAAAGAATCGGCAGACGGCAAAACAACTGCTTACTATTATTTTACACCAGCAGAATGGCTGAAGCTTAAAAAGACCGATATTTATGCGATAAGATTCATCATTGCAGGCGGACCAGATATCTCAGGAAATCTAACTGGGCATTTTACAGCTTATAGCAAAGTGAAATATTTCTCTACAGCGTTTGATAAATCTAAAAAAACATTTGATACAGCTAAAGAAATTAGTGTTTTATAGTGATTTTTTAATATAATAAATCTTATATTTAACATAAATATTTTTTTATGAACTCAAATGAAGCCTTGATTACAAAATTTTATACCGCTTTCGCGAATGCCGACGCTAAAACCATGAGCGAATACTATCATCCGAAAGTTCATTTTATAGATCCAGCTTTTGGTTTGTTAAAAGAAGAACAGGTTTCTAAAATGTGGGAAATGCTGTTGTTAAAAAGTAAAGGCAGCTTAAAAATTGAATTTTCAAATGTTAAGGCAGACGACACAACAGGTTCTGCAAATTGGATTGCTACTTACAATTTTAGCAAAACAAACAGAAAAGTCATTAATAAAATTTCAGCGGAATTTATCTTTCAAGACGGCTTAATTATCAAACATACCGATAATTTTGATGTCTGGAAATGGTCTAAACAAGCCTTTGGACTTACCGGTTATTTATTAGGCTGGACTGGTTTCTTTCAGAAAAAAGTGCAATCGCAAGCTCTTTCTGCGCTGAAACAATTTCAAAAGATTTAATTTCCTTTTAAAAAATTAAAAAAACAAACGCGACAGGTTTTTAAACCTTTCGCGTTTATAATTTTGCGACCTCAATAACCAGACAGATAATCAAGAAAGCTTAAAAAAAAATCTTTGCGCTCTTTGCGTTAAAAAAACTAGCCACAGATTATAAAGATTAAAAGGATTTAAAAAAATCTGCGCTAATCAGTATAATCTGTGGCTAAAAAATCTTTATTGGCTTTTTTAGAAAAATCTAAGATCTAAACCAGCTTTCAACCAATTCGTCTTCAAACGAAGTAGCGTCTTTATGAATAAACTCATTGCGATTTTTATCATAAGAATAATCCAAAGCCCAAGTTTTATGATTGGCTGCTAATTCTTTAATGCTTTTACAAACAAAAGCAATTTCTTCATCGGTTGTAGTTGGGTGAATTGACATTCTAATCCATCCTGGTTTTTTGATCAAATCACCAATAGTAATTTCGTTGACCAATTTATTTGAAGTTTCCTGATCAACATGCAATAAATAATGGCCATAAGTCCCAGCACAGCTGCATCCTCCTCTAGTTTGGATTCCAAAACGGTCATTTAAGATTTTAACCCCTAAATTAAAATGAAGATCATCAATAAAAAATGAAATTACCCCAAGACGTTCTTTGTGTTGTCCAGCTAAAATTTTGATATTCGAAACTGGTTCCAATTCAGAAAAAACATAATCGACAATTTCATGTTCACGCTCCATAATGTTTTCAATTCCCATTTCTTCTTTTAGTTCAATTGCGAGTGCAGTTTTGATAACTTGAAGAAAACCAGGGGTTCCGCCATCTTCACGATCTTCAATATTATCAATATATTTATGCTCTCCCCACGGATTTGTCCAGCTTACTGTTCCTCCGCCTGGACAATCAGGAATCATGTTGTTGTATAATTTTTTATTGAAAATTAAAACGCCTGAAGTTCCAGGACCGCCAAGGAATTTATGAGGTGACATAAAAATGGCGTCCAAATAAGCTTCTGGATCAGCTGGATGCATATCAATTTCCACATAAGGACCAGAACAAGCAAAATCAACAAAACAGACACCATTATATTGATGCATTAACTTTGCCGCTTCGTGAAAAGGAGTTCTTAAACCAGTAACATTTGAACAGGCAGTAATAGAAGCAATTTTGATAGTTCTATCTTTATATTTTTCTAGTAAAGCTTCAAGATTCTCTAAATTAAAAAGACCTTTTTCGCAAGACGGAATAATCTCAACATCTGCAATAGTTTCCAACCATGAAGTTTGGTTAGAATGGTGTTCCATATGAGAAATAAAAACAATAGGTTTTTTTTCTGCAGGAACATTGGTAAAACTCTTTAAATTCTCAGGAACTTTCAAACCTAAAATACGCTGAAATTTATTGATAACTCCAGTCATTCCAGTTCCATCCGTAATTAAAACATCATCGTTGTTTGCATTGGCATGACGCTTAATAATATGTCTGGCATGATGATATGCTTTTGTCATAGCAGTACCAGATACAGTAGTTTCGGTATGAGTATTAGCGACAAAAGGACCAAACTGATTTAATAGTTTTTCTTCAATCGGACGATATAGTCTTCCGCTGGCAGTCCAATCTGTGTAAATTATTGATTTTCTGCCATAAGGCGAAATAAATTCTTGATTTATACCGACAATATTCTTTCTAAATTCCTGAAAATAAGTTTCCAGTGTCATGGTACTATTTTTGCTATTCATTAGTTGTGCCTTGTGTTTGACTGCAAATATATATAGTTTTTTTATAAAATTGCGAATTTATCAATAGTAAACTTCAAACACTATATTACCGTTTAGTATTTTTAGTTAAAACAACTTTTTTTTAATAAATTATCATAATATCCTATCGAATTAATAGGCATTAAACTTTAAAGAAAGTATTATTTATGGGAAATTTATCAGTAGCTACCTTTGGTGGCGGATGTTTTTGGTGTATAGAAGCTGTAATCCAGCGATTAAAAGGTGTAGAATCAATAAAATCGGGTTATTCAGACGGATTTATAAAGAATCCTGCTTATCGTGAAGTGTGTACAGGAAGAACTGGACACGCCGAAGTGATTCAAGTGACTTTCAACCCTGACATAATTTCATATCATGACTTAATTTTCATTTTCATGACAAGTCATGATCCAACAACTTTAAATCGCCAAGGAGGCGATAGCGGAACACAATATCGTTCCATAATTTTATATCACGATGATAAGCAAAAAGAAATTGCAGAAAAAGTTTTTGAAGAAGTGCAACCTGCTTATGCAGATCATATTGTAACGCAATTAAAACCTTTTGAAGTTTTTTACGAAGCCGAAGATTATCATCAAAACTATTATAATGAAAATCAAGAAGCTGGATATTGCCAAGTGGTAATTGATCCAAAAATTCAAAAACTTAAAAAAATGTACGCTGATATGCTAATTGGCTAATTTTAAGTTTGTCACAGATTAAATTTTTTTTGTTTGCCACGAATTGCACAAAATCCCACTAATTTTTGGATTTAGTTGAAAAAACATTCGTGAAAATTTGTGCAATTCGTGGCAAATAGATAACACAGAAAATCTTTTTAATCTTTGTAATCTGTGGCATATAGAAAGAAAACAAAATGAAAAATCTAAAAATAAATAATCGATTTACTGCCGAATTACCAGCAGATCCAGATTTGACAAATGAAATTCGTCAGGTAAAAAATACGCTGTTTTCGTACGTAAATCCGACACAGCCTTCAAATCCAAAATTGATTCACGCTTCTGAAGAAGTTGCTGAATTGGTTGGTATTTCTAAAGATGAAATTCAATCAGAAGAGTTTTTAAATGTTTTTTCTGGAAAAGAGATTCTTCCAGAAACTAAGCCGTACGCAATGTGTTATGCAGGGCATCAATTTGGAAATTGGGCAGGACAATTGGGTGATGGTCGTGCTATCAATTTAACAGAAGTTGAAAATAACAATAAGTTTTATACTCTGCAATTAAAAGGCGCTGGAAAAACTCCTTATTCAAGAACTGCAGATGGTTTGGCTGTTTTACGTTCTTCGATAAGAGAGTATTTATGTGCTGAAGCGATGCATTATTTGAGAGTTCCCACTACCCGATCGCTTTCACTTGTTCTATCTGGAGATCAGGTTTTAAGGGATATTTTGTATAACGGAAATCCAGCTTATGAAAAAGGTGCTGTAGTTTGCCGAGTAGCTCCTTCTTTTATTCGTTTTGGAAGTTACGAAATGTTAACAGCCAGAAATGAGTTGAAAAACTTAAAGCAATTTGTAGAATTTACAATCAAACATTATTTCCCTGAAATCACAGGAGAACCAAAAGAACAATATTTGAAATTCTTCCAAAAAGTGGCTGATACAACGCGTGAAATGATCTTGCACTGGCAACGTGTCGGATTTGTGCATGGAGTAATGAACACAGACAATATGTCTATTCATGGCATTACAATAGATTATGGGCCGTATGGATGGCTAGAAAACTATGATCCAGATTGGACTCCAAATACTACAGACAGTCAAAACAGAAGATATCGTTTCGGAAATCAGCCTCATGTTGCTCAATGGAATCTGTTTCAATTGGCAAATGCTCTTTATCCATTAATTAATGAAGCTGCGCCTTTAGAAAAAATCCTAGACACATTTATAACTGACTTTGAAAAGGATTACAAAACAATGTTTTTGAGTAAACTAGGAATATTTACTTCAAGCGAAGCTGACGATAAAATTATTAAAGGTTTAGAAGAAATTTTACAGTTATCAGAAACGGATATGACTATCTTTTTTAGAAATCTGAGCAAGATTAAAAAAGATGATTCTGTAGAACAAGCATTCGAAAAAATAGAATATGCTTTTTATATTCCAGAAGAAATAAAAGAAAATATTCTAGATGCTTGGCAAAAATGGTTTACAGTTTATCTGAAAAGATTAAATGTAGAAGAACTTTCGGATGATGAACGTTCAGAAAAAATGAACCAGATTAATCCAAAATATGTACTGCGAAATTATATGGCACAATTAGCAATTGATGCTGCAGATAAAGAGGATTATTCTTTGGTTGATGAATTGTTTCAGCTTTTGAAAAATCCGTATGACGAACAACCTGAATCTGAAAAATGGTTTGCAAAACGTCCAGATTGGGCTAGAACTAAGGTTGGCTGTTCTATGTTGTCTTGTAGTTCTTAAAAGTTTTTTTGCCACAAATTACAAGAATTTACGCTAATTTCTTTTTTATAAAGTAAAAACTAAACTTATAAAATTTGTGGAAATTCGTGTAATTCGTGGCAAACTTTTTACTTTGTGCTTATAAAATCTACAATCATATTAGCATGAATTCTGGAGTTTTCTATAAACCACTTATGCGTTTGCATTCCGCCACAAACTACTCCGGCAAGAAATAAACCTTCTACATTAGTTTCCATCGTTTCTGGATTATAAACAGGGATTTTCAGTTCGTCATTAGAAAGCTGAATTCCGATTTTTTCAAGAAAATTCAAATCTGGTTTGTAGCCCGTTAGCGCCAAAACAAAATCATTTTCAATTGTAACTTTTCCGTTTGGTGTTTGAATTTCTACTTCATTTTCACGGATTTCGGTAATATTAGATTCAAAATAAGCTTTAATGCTTCCTTCGGAAATTCGATTTTCGATATCAGGTTTTACCCAATACTTTACGCGCTTATTAATTTCGTTTTTACGAATAACCATTGTCACTTCTGCTCCTTTTCTCCAACATTCCAACGCAGCATCGACAGAAGAATTATTGGCTCCGACAACCAAAACTTTTCTGAACGCATATTCGTGTGCTTCTTTATAATAATGGCGGACTTTTGGAAGATTTTCTCCTGAAACATTCATTTCAATCGGAATATCATAAAAGCCAGTTGCGATTATAACATTCTTTGATTCGTAATTGTTTTTATCCGTTGCAATCTTGAAAATTTCTTTATTTTTCTGAATATCAAGAACTTTTTCAAATAAATTAATATTGAATTTGAAATAGCGGTGAATATTTCTATAATATTCCAAAGCTTCTTGTCGCCCTGGTTTTGGTGCCAGACAATTGAACGGAATGCCGCCAATTTCTAATCTTTCTGCGGTAGAGAAAAAGGTCATGTAAAGCGGATAGTTAAAAATACTATTAACGATCGCGCCCTTTTCTATAATTACATATTTTAAATTTTTCTTTTCTGCTTCTATTGCACAGGCAAGCCCAATCGGTCCGCCTCCTACAATAACAAGGTCATATATTGATTCTGTCATTTTACTTTTGCCAGTCTTTATAAGGATTTTTGCTTAAATAAGCGTTGTAATATCTTTCGTCGTTTGTAACTTCTTCTCCGAGCCATTCTGGTTTTTCAAAAACTTCATCCTCAGAATTTAGTTCAATTTCAGCCATTACTAAGCCTTCATTTTCTCCATAAAATTCATCTACTTCAATTACATGTTCTCCAGATTGTAATTCGTAGCGTGTTTTTTCAATTTTGCCTTTTTCGCATAATTTTAATAATTCCTGAGCTTCATCAAGCGGAATTTCATTTTCCCATTCAAAACGAGACATACCGCCGCTATGGCTTATTCCCTTTATGGTTATAAAGCCTTTGTGTCCTTTAATTCTAACCCTAACCGTTCGCTCGGGAGCAGAACTCAAATAGCCTTGAGCAATTTTATTCTGAGTAAAAGCTTTATTCTTGTATGCGTCAGATTTTACAAGAAACTTTCTTTCTATTTCAACCATTTTAATTCTAGATTATTTTTATGCAAGTTACTCATTTTAATCAAGCCCTTGAACTTATAAAAAATGAAAAATATGTTAATTGATGCTTTTTGTCATATTGAAAAAAGCATCAAAATAACTGATTGTTAACATCTTGCAATTATTATTTTAAGTAATTTTGATAGAATTCATTCCTCGTCAAACAACTAGTTATCAGTCTAAAATAATCTTTTACATAACTAAAAACTTACTATAGTTTAAACTCTAAAATAAAACGATCATGAATGTGCCTTATGTTGTAATACCAATAGCACTAGGTGTAATCTGCGGGATTTTAGGTTACATACTAGGAAAAATTACTTTTAAGAATGATAATGCTCTTTCAGCATCTCTTCAAGCTGATTTAGATGTTTGCAAAGCGCATACAAAAAATTTAAACTCAAGAATATTAAAATTAGAAGCAGAACTTGCTGCGAAAAATAAAACAGTAATTCCTGAAATAATTCCGTTTGAACCTGCATTAGCCTTAAGTGCTTTAGGAAAAAAAATAAAGGAAAATGACTTGAAAATAGTGGAAGGAATTGGTCCAAAAATAGAATCTTTATTTATCGAGGCAGGAATAAAAACATGGCAAAACCTTTCGCAAGCTTCTACAGAGAAGTTACAAGCTATTTTGGATGCCGGCGGAGAAAACTATGCGATGCATAATCCTAGTACTTGGGCTAAACAAGCATTAATGGCTTATCAAGGAAAATGGAAGGAATTGAAAGATTGGCAGGATAGTTTGTTGGGAGGAAAAGAGTAAAAGACACTAAGTTTCTAAGGTGTTAAGATTCTAAGTCTCAAGAAAACAATAGTTGAGATTTAGTCAACTTTTAGAGCGTAAAAAAAATCTTAGCACTTTAGAGACTTAATAACTTTTCCCAATTCTTAGAAGCATTATACCAAAGCTGGCCATTTTTTACTTCTAGTGGACAATCTATATTATTAGTATATAATGCTCCAGTTCCTAAACCTTGCGGCATGTCTGAGTTTAATGTAAATGTCCATTGTGCAATCGCATTCAGTCCGATATTGCTTTCTAATGCAGATGTAATCCACCAGCCGATATTGTATTTTTCTGCTAAAGTGATCCATTCTTGCGTACCACGAAAACCACCAATGAAACTTGGTTTTAAAATGATGTATTGAGGCTTAATTTCTTGAAGCAATTTTTCTTTTTCCTCAAACGAAAATACGCCGATTAATTCTTCGTCTAAAGCGATTGGGAATGGCGTTTGTTTACACAATTGAGCCATTTCTACGATTTGGCCTTTTTTGATAGGCTGTTCGATGCTATGAAGCTGAAATTGTTTTAATTGATTTAGTTTATCTAAAGCTACTTTTGAAGAAAAAGCACCATTTGCATCTACTCTGATTTCTATTTCTTCAGCAGAAAAATGGCTTCTGATAAATTGCAGCAATTCTAATTCCTTATCAAAATCAATAGCTCCAATTTTAAGTTTTATACAGCTAAAACCATCGGCCAATTTTTCTTCAATCTGCTGTTTCATAAAAGCAGATTCACCCATCCAAACTAATCCGTTTATGGCAATTGAATTTGCACCATCAGTAAAATTAGAGGGAAATAAAAGATATGGATTTTCACTTTTAAGCGATAAAAAAGCCATTTCTATTCCAAATTGTATGGAAGGAAATTCTAATAAGGCATTCCAAAGTGCTGTTTCTCCTAAATGAATATTATCGCAAGCCCACTTTAGTTTCTCTTCGTAATCTGGACGGTCATCTGCGCTTAAGCCACGCAGAATACCACACTCTCCTATTCCTTTTTTTCCATTTTCTTCTAGTATTATAAACCAAGTTTCTTTCTCGGTCATAATTCCTCGGGAAGTTCCAGACGGGCGTTTAAATTCTAGTAGATATTTATGATAAGATGCGTTCATTTTTTAAGGTGCTAAGATTCTAAGATGCTAAGATGCTGAGTTGCTCAGTTAAAAAAAGATACTTTACAAAGCATTTCACATCTAAGTTACTTAGTATCTCAGTAACTTAGAAACTTAATTATATAATTTTAAGATTTTTTCGAAATCTTTTGAAGGCAGATCTGCTTTTTCAAAAGCTTGAAAATCGAGTTTTGTTTTTGCAACCCAGCTTAAACTATCAGTTACGTTTTGAGACTGATATTTTTTGTAAATCGCTTTGGCAGCGCTATAATCATCGCTTACCAAATAAGTATGTGCTAAATTTAATTTGACCAATAATTCTGTATCATCCAGCTTTTCTCCTTCTTGAAGCACTTTTAATGCTTTTGCATATTGCTTAGTCAAAATGTAGCAATAACCTAGCGAACTGTAATCTACAGCAGTTGCTTTGCCTTCGTTTACAATTGTATTTAATTTCGGAATTGCTTCGTTATATTTTTGCACTTTAATTAAAGACACGACTTGTTTTCTTAAATCGTTGAATACATTTTTGGATATATCAGCATCTTTGTAACAGCTGTTTCCAAAATCTTTGTAGACTTTTGTTTTTTCGACAGCTAATAATTTTTGAAACTCATCGTAACGATATTGTTTCATGATTTTATTGAGAATACAAACGCAAAAATCATCTGAATTGGCCATTTTTTGTGCCATTGTAGATGTTTTGCACAAACTTATAATTTCATTTTTATTGTCCTGATTCCAGCCACGGTTTAGTTTTGTGTCTACCCATGGCACTACTTCCAGAACTACTTTTTGGCTTAATAGCCAATTCTTGCTTTCAAAACCAAACCAGATTGTACTGATATTTTCTTTTAAACAAGAAGATTTGCCAATAGATAAACGCTTGGCGTCTTTACTTACAGGTTCTGCCTGAGAATAACAAGCTTTATCTATTTTACCGTCTGTAACGTATTTTTTCGCGTTTTCATTAGAAGTAAAAATCGAATACGTGCATTCATCATCTCCTGAAATTTTCGACATCAAGAACACTGCGCCCGCAGAACCTTGACTTACGCCTGTTGGATCTGGTATTGCTTTCAATAAAGAGACCAAGCTATTGGCCATTTCTTGATTTTTATCTAAAAGGGTAATTCTATAGACAATTTCTGTAGTTCCAACAGGTAAATCTTCTGTTGGTATAGAAATTCTATCGCGTGCCGGAACCATAATTTCTTTTGTTGTAGCACGCTCTTTATCCCAATAACCGTCTTTTTGTGCAAGCGCGCTACAGGAGATTGCGATAAATAGGAATAAAATGATTTTTTTGAAAGTTGTATTTTGTGATGATGCTTTAATTGCCACAGATTTCACAGATTAAAATGATTTTTACTTTAAAAAACTTTAATTCAATTAACATAGATTATGCCAAATCACTTTCTTATGGAATTGAGTGCCCTAGCCCCGATACTAGCGGTATCTCCCGATTTAGAAAAACAAGGCTTTTTTAGCCGTAGTTTTTGTTAATCGGGAATTTAGCCGAAAGCGGGATTAGCTCCTTCTTTCGACTCCGCTCAGGATGACAATTATAATTCAATCGAATCTCCAATTGGTAAAAGCATTAAATCTTTTCCCTTATCGAAAAATTTGCGAATTGCTTCTTCATGATTGATTTCGATATAGCCAAAAGTATCATAATGATATCCTAAAACTTTGTCGCATTCTACAAAATCTGATGCAATAATAGCATCTTCAATATCCATTGTAAAATTGTCTCCGATTGGAAGAATCGCTAAATCTAGTTTTGTGCGAAGCGGAATCAATTTCATATCATACGTCAATGCCGTATCTCCAGCAATGTAGATATTTTTATGTTCGCCTTCAATAACAAAACCTCCAGGATTTCCTCCGTAAGAACCGTCTGGAAAACTGCTTGAGTGTATTGCGTTTACATATTTTACTTTTCCGAAATCAAATTTCCAGCTTCCGCCATGATTCATTGGATGCGAATTGAATCCTTTTTTGGCATAGTAGCTTGCAATTTCAGCGTTAGAAACAATTACCGCATTCGTGTTTTTAGCAATAGCATCAACATCTAAAACGTGATCAGGGTGTGCGTGAGTCAGCAAAATATAATCGGCTTTTATTGTGCTAAGGTTGATTGATGCTGCTTGCGGGTTTCCGGTAATAAATGGATCCACAATAATGTATTTTCCTCCTACTTCAATTCCTAATGAAGCGTGTCCGTAGTATGTAATTTTCATTCTGTTACCTTTTTAAATTAAACATGTTTTTATCTTCCTCCTAAAAAGAGGTTTACAATAATATCTGAAATCAGCGAAATCATACAAACTGTAAGTAATATAGAAAGTAAAAATGTGCTCAATGCCAGTTTTTTCAATTCTGGATCTAATAGTTTTGGATCTTGATTTTTGTAAACCGTAATTAAATGTTTTGTCAACGGAATATATGCCAATACAAATAAATATTGGTCAAAGTTATAATCGCTTAAAATAGCAAATACAACCACCAAAACCATTGCCGTAATAATCAAGAAAAAGTGATATTTTTTGGCATTTTGAGCTCCAATCTGTACTACGATTGTGTTTTTTCCAGATTTTTTATCAGATTCCTGATCGCGCATATTGTTTAGGTTCAAAACTCCAACGCTTAACAATCCGATTGCTACCGCAGGAAGGATTAAAAGCGGATCAACTTCTTTTGCATACAAAAAGTTAACGCCTAAAGTACTCACTAATCCGAAGAAAATGAAAACGAATAAATCTCCAAATCCTCTGTAACCATAAGCAGAATTACCTACGGTATATTTAATTGCCGACGCGATAGCTGCTATTCCTAACAATAGAAAAAAGATAGAATATCCGAAATTGTCTTTTCCAAAAGCAAAATATATCAATATGATTGCGGATAGTAAAGTCAAAAAAGAAGTAATAATAATGGCTTTTTTCATTGCCTGCGGCGTAATGACACCACTCTGTATAGCACGCTGAGGCCCTACACGGTCTGCGTTGTCAGTACCCTTTACTCCATCGCCATAATCGTTTGCAAAATTGGATAAAACCTGTAGTCCTAGTGTTGTCAATAAGGCGAAACCAAAAACTTTCCAGCTAAAAACTTCAGTTGGTGTATTGATAGTTTCGGTTGGATTTGACAAAGCATAAATGCTCCCAACTATAATTCCGGAAACTGATAAAGGTAATGTGCGCAATCTAGCGGCTTCAATCCAATGTTTCATGTTTTAATTTTAGATTTTAGAATATAGATTTTAGATTATTATGTTCTGATTTAAAATTATAGATTGAAAATTTAAAATCAGAAATCTAAAATTATTAAGGTATCCATTTATTTTCACCGAAGTTTGGTTTTCTTTTTTCTAAGAAAGCATTTCTTCCTTCTTTAGCTTCTTCGGTCATGTAAGCCAAACGAGTTGCTTCTCCTGCAAAAACTTGTTGTCCGACCATTCCGTCATCTGTTAAGTTCATTGCAAATTTTAGCATTTTTATAGAGGTTGGTGATTTTTGAAGAATTTCCTGAGCCCATTCGTAAGCAGTAGCTTCCAATTCGTCATGAGGAATTACAGCATTTACCATTCCCATTTCAAAAGCTTCTTGAGCAGAATAGTTTCTTCCTAAGAAAAAGATTTCACGTGCTTTTTTCTGTCCTACCATTTTAGCCAAATATGCCGATCCGTAACCGCCATCAAAACTAGTTACGTCTGCGTCAGTTTGTTTAAAAATGGCGTGTTCTTTACTGGCAAGCGTCATATCACAAACCACATGCAAACTATGTCCGCCACCTACAGCCCAACCTGGAACAACAGCAATAACCACTTTCGGCATAAAACGAATTAAACGCTGCACTTCTAGAATATTCAAGCGGTGCTGTCCATCATCTCCAACATATCCTTGATGTCCACGTGCATTTTGATCTCCACCGCTGCAGAAAGAATAAACTCCGTCTTTTGTTGAAGGTCCTTCAGCAGAAAGCAAAACAACTCCGATTGAAGTATCTTCTTGCGCGTCGTAAAAAGCTTGGTATAATTCTGAAGTAGTTTTAGGACGGAATGCATTTCTAACATTTGGTCTGTTAAAGGCAATTCTTGCTACTCCGTTGCATTTTTTATAAGTTATATCTTCAAATTCTCTGGCTGTAATCCATTCCATTTTGATTTTTTGTTTTAATAATTATACGGTAAAAATAAAGCATTTTTACTACTTTACCTACTCAATCTGCCTTAAGTCTTTGCTAAATTGATGTGCAATGTTAACAATTAGTATTTACTTACAAAAAATAACATTTTTTAACATTAGTTTAGAAAAATAATATTTAATTTTACAGCCTAGAAATCAATGAGATACAAAATATTTCAATGATTCCAGATTGATTTTCTTTCACTGATTTATTAACCTAAAAAATGATTTTTTTGAGAAAATTTAAAAAATTTGTCGCTCATTTTTTTAGGGTTTTCACAAACAAACCTCAATTAAAAGAGCAAATGATTTATGTGTTTGTCGAAACTTCAAAAAGAAAAAAGTAACACCTAAGGTTAAATGTTAGAATTGTATCTATAATTAGTATAGAAATGATAACGAAAAGAGGAAAAAAGTACTAATTCGCACTTTCTAAAAGTTATTTTATAAACCAATGGATGAGCCGTGAAATTTATTTTTTTGCTTTTGAGATAGGTACATTTATTATTTAAAAGACATACCCATCAATGGAATAATTTCTAAAATTCGTAAAGCTATTGTTCTGAGATGGACTCGAATTATTTTATTTCTGTTTTTTTTTAATTACAATTTTTTTTAAAACTGAATAAAAAGCGAAAGGCTGCTTGTAATGAGCAGCCTTTTGTGTTATAATAATTTTGCTAGCGCAAAATAAATTCCAAATTTTAAACTCCAAATTCCGATGGATTGTGTTGAATCAGTCTTGAAATTTGGAATTTTAAATATTGGAATTTCTAGATTTTTATTCTTTCACAAGATAAATCCCGTCTTCTTTAATTTCAATAAGTTTTTCTTTATACAAAGCTCCGATTGCTTTCTTAAATGATTTCTTACTCATTTTCAAAACGGTTTTAATATCTTCAGGATGAGAATTGTCATTCAATCTAAGAAACCCTCTGCTAGCTCTCAGTTCGCTTAATATTTTTTCGGCATTAGGTTCTATGCTTTCAAAACCTTGAGCCTGAAGTGCTACATCAATTTTATTGTCAGGACGAATATTTTTGATATACCCACGCATTCTGTCTCCAGTTCTTATCGAATCATCATACACTTCATCTTTGTATAAAAGACCTTTATGACGTTCATTTATAATAACATTGATTCCCATATCGGTAATATGAGAAACTATCAAATCGACTTCTTCCCCTTTTTCAACCGTCAACGTATCGTTACTCAAAAATTGATTGGTTTTACTCGAAGCCACCAAACGATTCGTCTGTTTGTCCATATATAAATAAACCAAATAGCGTTTCCCTTTTTCCATTGGACGCGCCTGTTCTTTAAACGGGACCAAAATATCTTTCTCCATTCCCCAGTCCATAAATGCGCCGACATTATTGATGTAGTTTACACGTAAAAGAGCAAATTCATTCAATAAAATGTACGGAACCAAAGTTGTCGCGACTGGTCGCTGTTCGTGATCTAAGTAAACAAAAACGATTAATTCTTCACCAATTTCAAATACTTTTGGCACATATTTATTTGGAAGCAAAACGTCGTGAACTCCATCTGGATCATTTTCCGGATCTCCTAAAAATAAACCAACTTTGGTATCACGTAATATAGTTAGCGTATTGTATTTTCCTATTTCTAGCATTTTTATAAGTTTCTAAGCAGTTAAACTGCTAAGTTCTGAGACGCAAAGGTACGAAGTTTGGCGCGGTACAAAGAAATTAATTTTAACAAAACTTGATTTGCAGGAAAAAAATAGAAAATCCCTTTACAACAGTTGTTATAAAGGGATTTTAAATTATGCCAATTGCATATTATTTGTATACACTTTCTTTTTTAAAGTGAACTGTTAATAAATAATACACAACAGCTCTGTATTTGTGTTTGTTAGATTTTCCGTATTTTTCTAATACAGCGTGAATTGCCCCGAATAATTCTGGACTATCTTTTAAACCTAGCTTTTTAACTAAAAAATTATTTTTTACCGTCTCTAATTCAGATTCTTGAGATCCTGCTACAACTGATGCATCATCATTATATATAGAAGGACCACAGCCAATGGTAACTTTAGTCAATAAATCCATATTTGGAGTTACTCCACATTTATCCTTCAAATCTGAAGCATACTTTTTAATTAATTCTTCTCTCTTGCTCATAATTATATAATTGGTGAATAATAGACCAAATGTATAATTAAGGAAGATTTAAAACAATAATTTTAACAAATATTTTCTTTCAATTTTAAATTAAGTATTTAAAATACTGTTTTAAAATAAGGTCATTTTCAGTTGTTGGCGTAAAAATTTCTAGAATACACGGAGTTTCGTTAGAATCATATAGAGAATTGATTCCGTTTTCTAATGATGGAACATCATGAGATGTAAAATAATTCAAACCATACATTTTTGCCAAATGCTCAGCAGTCAATTTATGTGAAGTTTCAAAATAGGTATTGAAAACTGGTTTTTCTTGATGACCAGGTAGAATTCTAAAGATTCCTCCTCCTCCATTATTAACTAAAATAATTTTGAAGTTTTTAGGAATATAAGAGTTCCAGAGAGCATTGCTATCGTATAAGAAACTTATATCTCCAGTAACAAAAATGGTTTGTTTTTCGCTTCCAACCGCTGCACCGATTGCTGTAGAAGTACTTCCATCAATTCCGCTTGTTCCTCGATTGCAAAAAACTTCTATAGAATTATCAATATCAATAAGCTGTGCATAACGAATAGCAGAACTGTTGCTAATCTGTAGCATGCTGTTTTTAGGCAATGATTCAATTACTTTTTCAAAAACTTTAAAATCTGAAAATTCGATTTTATTTAAATAGTCTTTTCTTCTCTCTAATCTTGTCTGGTAAACCGTATTTACATTATTAAAATAATTACTTTTTACAAAAGATGTTTTTGAAAGCAAGTCTTTAAAGAAATCATTTGGCTGCATCTCAAAATGCTTGGTCAATGCACCAAATGTATCATAAGCCCGCAAAGTATCTATGTGCCAATGATGTTTTGGTTTGTATTTTCGCAGAAATCCTTTTATTCTTTTTGAAACCACCATTCCACCAAAAGTAACCAATACTTCAGGGTTAAATTTCTTAAAATCAAAATCATCAAAAGGCGTAATTAAAGTATCTATTGAATTGATAAAACTTTCGTGATGAAGATTTGAAGTCGTTTCTGTAAGCACGACAACAGATGGATCTGAAGCTAAATTTTCAATAATTTCTTTATCAATTGTATTCGCTTCGTTAACTCCAACTAAGATTAATTTTCGTTTTGCAGTATTCCAAACAGAAATTACTTCTTCATTATTTTCTATCATTAATGGAAAAGCTTCTGGCTTTGGATTTGTAATTTTTGGCTGTACAGAAAGCTCTTCTGTTGTTTCGTAAAGCGGTTCTTCAAAAGGCGCATTAATATGAACTGGACCTTTTTTAAGAATTGCCGTTTCAATTGCCAGATTGATTTTTAAATCGTTCTCTTCTGATGCTTCTTCAGTTAAATTAGCATTAAAAACAGAATGATTAGCAAAAACATTTTCCTGACGAATGGTTTGTCCGTCGCCAATATCAATTTTGCTCTGTGGACGGTCAGCAGAAATTACAATCAATGGAATCTGACTGTAAAACGCTTCTGCCAAAGCAGGATAATAATTTAATAAAGCTGATCCTGAAGTGCAAACTATAGCAGTTGGCTGTTTGGTTTGCTGTGCAATTCCTAAAGCAAAAAAAGCAGCACAACGCTCGTCTGCAATACTGTAACAGTTGAAGTTTGGATTTTGAGCAAATCCGATAGTTAACGGTGCATTTCTAGATCCAGGAGAAATTATAATATTGACAATGCCTTTGGCAGATAAAATTTCGATAATGCTTTGTGCAAGCGCTATTTTGGGGTAAATCATTCCGGTCGTGTATTACTTTTTTTAAAGAAAATCTTTCATTTGATTTTTCTTCATCTTGCTTACAAAGTTACAAACTTCGCACTTGATTTGTATTATAATTAGGAATATATTAAGGCTCTTTCCCGAAAAAGGGAATATATTTGTAAAATCGAATAATTAATAAAAGCCTGACCTAATATGCGTTTCTTATTTATACTTTTTTTATCTGTTACTTTTCAAACCATAACTTCTCAGAATCAATTTGTTCCTGTTGATGTTCCGTATAAAACGGCTTTAGAAAATGCAAAAAAAGAAGGAAAGCCACTTTTTGTTATGCTTTATGCAAATTGGTGTCCGCATTGTAATTTAATGAAAGCGGAAGTTTTGAGCGATCCTGCTGTAATGGATTTTTTGAACAAAAATTTTGTTTGCACTTATAAAAACATTGAAAAAGAAGAAGGAACTGCATTAAAAAATAAATTCAATACCAAATCGCTTCCAACTTTCTTATTTCTTGATAGTAATGAAACTTTAATTTATGCATTGAAAGGCGAAATGAAAAAACCTGAATTCTTAAATGAACTCAACAATGCTTTGAATCCGAAAATGCAGTTGCCATATTTAGAAAAACAATTTCTTACAGATCCAAGCAATTCAGATAAGTTCTTTTATTATTTAAATACTTTAAGAAAAGGAAAAGACAGAACGGAATTGTCAAAACCAACTTATATTTATCTGAATACTCAAACAGACAAGCAATTGGTTAGCGAAGTAAACTGGCGTGTCATTGCAAATGGTGTAACCGATATTAAATCTAGAGAATTTCAGTATGTTTTAAATCATCAGAAAGAGTTTGCAGCTGTTGCATCTCAAAATCGAGTTGACCGTAAAATTGAAAGTATTGTAAATGAGTTGCTTCGTCCTTTAGTTGACAATTTAGATACTGTAAACTATTACAAACAAAGAGAAGTTGCCAAATCAATTCGATTGCAAAAAACAGATTCTCTAGTTTTTAAATATGATTTGACGTTGGCAGAAAGAACTGAAAAATGGGACTTTTACAAAAAAGTTACGCTCGAAGATACCCAAAAATTGGTTTGGAATGATGCAAGCTTTTTAAAAGATATCGGAAACACTTATTTTAAACATATTAATGATAAAGAAAGTTTGAAAAAAGCCATTTTCTGGGTAGATCGCTCTTTAGAATTAAATAATTCGTATGACGGTAATTTGCTTGAAGCAAAACTTTACAATAAAATAAAAGACAAAAAGAAAGCTTTAGAATACGCCAAAAATGCCAAAGCCATAGCCAAAGAAATGGACTGGAATTCTAAAGAAGTAGACACTTTATTAGCTGAATTGAATACCAAATAACTGTAATAATACCAATGAGCATTATATTAAGACCTGCAACGACAAACGATTTGCAAAAAATTCTAGAAATTGTAAATCATTCCATTTTACACACTACTGCCAATTATAGTTATGAAATCCAGACTTTGGAAATTCAAACAAAATGGTTTGAAGATAAAATGGCCAAAAATCTTCCTGTAATTGTAGCCGATTTAGATGGTGAAGTGGTTGGTTTTGGAAGTTATGGACAGTTTAGAGAAAAGATTGGCTATCAATATACTGTTGAACATTCTGTTTATGTGGTCGATAATATAATAGGAAAAGGAATTGGCTCTAAACTTTTGACAGAACTAATCCGTTTGGCTAAGGAGCAAGGTTATCATGTTATGATTGGCGCTATTGATGCCGATAATGGAGGAAGTATTGCTTTTCATGAAAAATTCGGATTTGTTGCTACAGGAACAATTCGCGAAGTTGGCTATAAATTTGACCATTGGCTGGATTTGGTTTTTATGCAGCTTATTTTGGTTTAACCTTAACACTTAACCGTAAAGGGCACAAAGAATTGCGCAAAGTTCGCAATGATTATTTTAAGAACTCTGTCTCTTTGTATCTTTGCAACTTTGAAGCTCAAAAAAAAACACAAATTTGAAAATTCAAATTTGTGTTTTTTTTTTAATTTAGCTTTTAATCCAATTGATAACTTCTGGTTCTGTTACTAGAGTTTTTGGTTTAATTACTTTTACCAATTCTCCTTTCTCGTTGATTAAGTATTTCTGAAAATTCCATTCTACTTCAGAATCTTGCAGACCGTTTCTTGATTTTTCAGTTAAGAATTTATAGACATCACACATATCGCTTCCTTTTACTGAAACTTTGCTCATCATTGGGAAAGAAACTCCATAATTTTGCTGGCAGAATGTTTCGATTTCTTTATTTGTTCCTGGCTCCTGAGATGCGAAGTTATTTGCAGGGAAACCAACAATCACAAATCCTTTATCTTTATATTGTTTATAAACTGCTTCTAAATCTTTATACTGAGGCGTTAAACCGCATTTTGAAGCAGTGTTGACAATCATGATTTTTTTGCCTTTTAAAGACGCAAAGTCAAAAGTGTCTCCTGATAAATCTTCTACTTTAAATTGGTAGATTGTTTCTTTTGCCATGGTTTTATCCTTTTTAGATAATTTGTTATTACTGGTTTGAGCATTTAATCCTGTTGCAGATAAAACTGCTGCTCCAAATAGCATAAAAAGTATTTTTTTCATCTTTTAATTTTTTATAAAATTAGCTAAAATCCATTTCACAAAAACTATTTTAGGCCTTTAATTTTTGCTAATCAAAAGTTAAATAATAAAATGAAGCCTAACGTTAATCAGACGTTAGGCTTCCCCCCATACAAACAAATCAAACCATGAATTAATTATTATGCAATCTTTTATAAATTATAGTTGATGACTCGGTTATGTCGAAAATCGTTTATCCCCCATATGTCAAACGTCTCTTAAAAATCTTAAAATGGCTTGTATCGATGTAAAATTAAATCCTAAATAGCCGAGACATATTAAAAAATCTTCGGTTGGAAGTCCGAGCACATCAACTATACAGTATTTATGTTTTGTTATTTTTCATACTCAAATTTGGCTCAGCCATAAATTTTGGAATCACATACATTTACGCGAATGCACAAGGCATCTTTTACAAAGTCTTTTTCAGTAAATATGGTCAGTGATAAAACTGTTGTTAAGCCCACTATTAATATTTTAACTATTATTTTGCTATCCATAAGTCCTTAGTAATGTTCTAACAACAGTTTATTTCAAATTTTATGACTGTAATAAGGTCTTTCTCATATTATTAAAATCATTTACGTAATTGGATTTATTTTGGTTTTAAAAAAAGTGAGAAAAAATTCATTTTTTTTCTAAACCCTTTATTTTCCTAGGTTTTGGACTACAAAAAAAAATCAAAAAAATCAAAAAAAAATAATTTACCTTTATAACAGTTAGCGAATAAACTTTAACTTTTAATGTTTAAACTTTAAATTCCAAATCTATGAGTCAAGAAGAACTGTTAGTTTTAATTTACCAAAAAGACGAAAAAGCTTTTACACATTTGTATGATATGTATTCAAAAAGCTTGTTTTCAGTCATTCATGTGCTAATCAAGAATCGCGAAGAGGCAGAAGATGTACTTCAGGATGTTTTTGTCAAAATTTGGAAAAACATAGATTCTTATAATGAAAGTAAAGGACGATTTTATACCTGGATTCTTAATATCGCTCGAAATACCTCGATCGATAAACTTCGTTCTAAAGATTTTAATAACAGCCAAAAAAACCTTTCATCAGATAATTTCGTAAATCTTTTAGATGAGAGCAATAAATTGAGTCATAAACTAGATGCAATTGGAATTCAAGAATTTGTAAAAAAACTAAAACCAAAATGTATTGAAATAATCAATTTATTGTTTTTTAAAGGATATACCCAGCAAGAAGCTTCAGAAGAATTGGCAATGCCACTGGGAACTATAAAAACGCAAAACAGAAACTGTATTAACGATTTACGTAATTATTTGAAGATATAATGGAAGCACAAGAATATATAGAATCAGGAATTTTAGAGCTGTATGTTTATGGCTTATTAAGTGAAAAAGAGAATCTTGAAATTGCTGAACTGGCTAAAAAGAATCCTGAAGTAGATCAGGAAATTATTTCTATAGAAAAAGCTGTAATAGCGCTTTCTTCGAGTTTTTCTCCATTTCATTCTGTGGAAAATTTCGAAAAAATTAAAGCTCGTCTTGAACTTAAACACGGAAAAGTAGTCGAAATGAAACCTGCTTCAAACTGGTCTCAATATGTGGGCTGGGCTGCAGCAGTATTATTATTGCTAGGTTTAGGATATCAGACTTTAGAATTGACTAAAACAAAAGAAGCTATCTCTACTGTTGGAAATGAAAAGAATAAAATTGAGCGTGAATATGCTTTTTTAAATCAGCAGAATAAACAGACCGAGAAAAACTTAAGCATTGTAAGAGATATTAAAAACACTGGAGTAACACTCGGCGGTCAGGCAGTATCGCCAAAATCTTATGCAAAAGTATATTGGAATAAGGAAACCAAAACTACGTATATCGATGCGGCTGGATTACCTACTCCGCCAAAGGGAATGGTTTATCAGGTTTGGTCTTTAAAATTAAGTCCTGTTCTTACACCAACAAGTATTGGTTTGCTGGATAATTTTGAAGGAAATTCTCAGAAAATCTTTGCTGTCAGCCAAACCGACTCAGCAGAAGCTTTCGGAATTACTTTGGAACCAGCCGGTGGAAGTTTGACTCCAACAATGGAACAGCTTTATACTTTAGGGAAAGTTTAAAATTTAATCTTTCATAAAAAGCTAAAACGCATATTAGATTTAATATGCGTTTTTTGTTATTTTTAATTTAACAAATTCAAAAACAATTAATTAGAGAATTATATGGAGATAATGTGTAAAAATTGTCATCAGATTTTCAAAGGTCATTATTGCAACAATTGCGGGCAACCTGCAGAAACGCATAAAATAAATGCTCATTTTTTGTGGCACGATATTCAGCATGGTTTATTGCATTTTGATAAAGGAATTTTATATTCTTTAAAACAATTATTTACAAGACCTGGACATTCTATCCGTGAGTTTATTGAAGGCAAAAGAGTTCGGCATTTCAAACCGTTATCTTTGGTTGTAGTTTTAGCTGCGCTGTATGGCGTTTTATATCATTTTTTCCATATTAATATGTTTCCTAATACAGATGAGGGATCTGTAAATTTCAATAAGTTTAACGAATGGGTCGCAACCCACTATTCTTGGATTACCATCGCGACAATTCCGATTTACACAATCGGAACTTATGTTGTCTTTAGAAAACAAGGCTACAATTATTTTGAGTTTTTTGTATTAAATACATTTAAGGCTTCTCAACGCCTTTTTGTTCAGATTCTAACTTTCCCAGTACTATTTTATTTTAATGGCACACCTCATATTCAAAAATTTTCATCGGCGGTTTATATCATTGGTCTTATATTGATTTTCTGGACAAACATTCAGTTTTTTAATAAAATATCAAGAATAAAGGCTTTCTTTTTAAGCATTTTAAGCCACATTGTGTTTTTAATCTGTTTCTTCATCATTGCAGCAATCGTGATGGCTGTTTTAGGAAAATTGCCTGTATAAATAAGTAATAAAAAAAGGTTCAACATCGCGTTGAACCTTTTTTGTCTGAATTAATAATTATTACAAATTATTATTTTTTTACTTTTTTGGTTTTATAGTATTTTCTATACTTTGGATAAGTAACAGCACCAATTATAGAAATCGTAATTAAGCAGTAATAAATCCAGTTTAACGAATGTGCTTCACCGCTTGCGTAAGAGTGTAAACCAACTAAGTGGAAGTTTACTCCATAATACGTAAACAAGATAGAAACAAAAGCATACATACTCATTAAATTAAAGAACCATTTTCCTCTTAAAGCTGGAACAAAACGAGCGTGAATTACAAACGCATAAACCATAATCGAGATTAAAGCCCAAGTTTCTTTTGGATCCCATCCCCAGTAGCGTCCCCAGCTTTCATTGGCCCATTGTCCGCCTAAGAAGTTTCCAATAGTCAGCATGATAAGACCAATTGTCAAAGCCATTTCGTTAATGTAACTTACTTCCTTAATGTGTAAATCCATTTTGGCTTTATTTTTATCATTCGTAAAGAAAATTAATAAAAGAGCTACAAAACCTAGGATCATTCCTAAAGCAGTCGGACCGTAACTTGCAACGATTACTGCAACGTGAATCATTAACCAATATGAGTTAAGAACTGGCTGCAGGTTTGCAATTTCTGGATCAATCCAGTTCATGTATGCGGCCATCAAAATCATTGCTGTAACAAACGCAGATGAAGCCACAGTAAGTTTTGATTTTCTGTCAAAAGCCAATCCGAAGAACATTGTTGACCAAGCCACATAAACAATCGATTCGTAAGCATTACTCCACGGTGCATGGCCTGAAATATACCAGCGTGCAATTAATCCTAAGGTATGAATTACAAATAATAATCCGACAATAACATGGAAGCCATTTACAGTAATTCTAAGCCATTTTTTCTCAAAGAAAATACTAAGGATAGTAAACATTAGCATAAGAATAGACGCTGTAATGTACCAATAAGGCAATACTTTGAAAACATCATACTTGTTGTAAGCGATTTCAGCATCGATTTTATCTTCGCTTGGCCTAACTTTAGAACCAAATTTCTTTTGGAAACCATTAATACTTTCTACTAAATTATCGGCTGTATCAAAGTTTTTCTGAATAGAACCATTATTTAAAGCACTAAAATATAATGGCAAAATTTGTTGTACATAAGTTGAATCCATTCCTTTAAAACCTGCATTGTCACGTTCTAAATAAGAAACCCATTTGTTTCCTGGATCATTTGGGACAGGAAATATTTTTAAAATACGCCCACTCAAAGCAGACTCCATTAAGTTGACTTTTTTGTCTGTCTCAACAAAATCTTTCTCAAAATTGTTCGGATTTGCCGCTTTATAAGCTTCATCTAAATATGGAGATAACTTATAATTTCCTTGCTCATCAAAGAATTTTACAAATGGTGCATACTGGTCTTTTGAATCAATTCCGATAATTTTACGAATACTATCGTTTCCTGATTTGATATAAATTAATGGAATCTGGATCCAAACCTGCGCATATTGTGTCATAGACAAGAATACTTGATCAGAATTCATTCCGTTGTAGGTATCTTTATGACTTACCTTTCTAAGCAATTCAGATGAAAACGTATTAATTGGCTTCATTCTACCTCCAGCATCCTGAATAATCAAACGACCGAATTTTGCCGCGTGAGCTTCTGGCGCTTTATATATAGTCAATAACGAATCTAATTGTTTTTGACTTGGCGGAGCCGTAACGTGATTGGCATGATCATTTGGATCTGCAGAATGTGCGTGGTTATGGGTGTGATCGTGTGAATGAACATGAGGTGTTTGCTGTGCAAAACCATTCAAACCAATCAATAAAATCAAAATGGTAATTAGTTTTTCTTTTTTCTTCTGAATAGCATCAAGTTTGCGTTTCAAATCGCCAAAACGAGAATGTTTAGTAAACATAATAGCCATTAAACCAATGTATAATAGAAAATAACCTAAATAAGTAATGTTAGTTCCCCAGAAATCATGATTTACCGATAATACAGTTCCTTTTTCGTCTGGATCAAATGAAGACTGAAAGAAACGATATCCTTTATGATCTAAAACGTGGTTCATAAAAATATCAGCATCAAAAGTTTCTGTAGAATCCAAAACAGTTACTTTACTTTTAAAAGCAGAATAACTTTTCTCTGTTCCTGGATATTTGTCCGCAATAAAATCGTTTAATCTTACTTTAAAAGGTAAAATATAAGCTTTACTTCCATAAAATAAAGAATATTCAATATTGCCAATTTTTACCGTCTTAGCTTCACCAATCTGACCTTTAGAACCAAAAAGCATTACTTCTTTTTCTTGTCCTTCTGCTTTTACTTTAACAACCAAAGCATCTCTATGAGATTTGGCTTTAAAGTCATTATTAGATTCGTAATCTACTTTTCCTTTCAATGGAGGCTCTGGAAATACAATTCTAATGTCTCCAATGCTATATAATGAACGCATCATTAAAGGCTGTATATTATCTTTCGTAACCTTTCCTTTAAACTGATCTGCCATTCGCATAAATTCACCCTCAAAAGGAGTTTGAATAGTATATTCTTTTCCAGTGGTATTAATATTAATTGCACCGTCTGTCTGCTTATTTAAAGCAAATAGAACATTGTGGATATTCTGAACTTCTCCTTCTTTAAGGTAATGTTCTTCTCTCCCGCCCGCTCCAGCTTCAACCAATTTAAGGTATAAAGTTCCGTTGGCGTCTGGCTTTACCACTTCTTTGGCTCCCATAATATAGTTAGAATAGGTAACTTCAAAAGGAGTTTCATCGAATTTACCTGAAATGCTAAAATCGTTATTGGTCGCAGGAGATAATAAAAGGCTTTTTTCAAAAACTCTTCTTTTCATTTCGCCTTTATATTCACCATCTGCAAAAATGGTTAAAAAGGTCTTGTCTGAATAAACTTGGTTTTCTGCCGCGCCTTCGCGAATTGGCATCATTCCTTCATAACTTATATAACGAGTAATAAAAGCCCCTAAAATGATAAAAACAAAAGCAAGGTGCAATAATAGCGTTGCCCATTTTTCTTTTTTATGCAGTTGGTATTTTTTGATGTTTCCGAAGAAATTGATCATAAAGATGGCCATAATCGCTTCAAACCACCAAGTATTGTAAATTAGTATTCTAGCCGTATCGGTATTGTATTTACTTTCGATAAAAGTTCCAACACCCATTGCAATTGCAAATGTTAAAAAAAGAACGGCCATTAATCGTGTAGAAAACAAAAAAGAGAATATTTTTTTATCCATTTTTTAGGGATTACATTGTATAAAAGTGCGACAAAAGTACTTAAAAATGTTGATTAGCAGGCTTTGCCTTTTGTTAATAAAAACCAAAAATAAAAGCTATTTTTTAAACGAATTGACAATAGAAGAAGTTTAAACTTACAAAAAAGTTTTCCCCTTAATTTGACAAAAGTTTTCTTTTTAGATTCAAGATTTCGTTATTTTGAAATTTATTTTCTTTTACTAAATTCTCAATACTTTTATTTTGTTCAATTAAATACAATGTCAACTCTTCAATTTTCTGTAAAAGTTTAGCATTCATTTCTCCTAAATTAATACCGTTTTTAAGCACTTCTTCTTCACTTGGAATATTTTCTAAATGACCTTTTTTTACAATGTGATCTTCTACTTCTGTTAATGTCGGAATATTGTATTCTTTTTTAAAAACATAATCAGGCCAGCCATTCATATCAACTTTAACTTCTTTGGAATGAATTGTTCCGTTTACAGCAAGTTTTGAGTCAGGTGTAGAGGTACCAATACCTACTTTTCCAGCAAAAAAAGATAACGATGCATAATCAACACCGTCATATCGCTGTACAAATTCCTGATTTATTCCATGTTCATTCCAAATAGTTTGCAATTTTAGATTATACTCGGTATTTCTAGAGGACCATTTTTGAGTATCATTTTTTCCTACTTCGATATTAGGAGAATAGACTTCCAAAAAAGCAGATGGTACTGCTGTACCAATTCCAACTTTACCATTTATAATTTGGTCTCCTGTAAAAGTATTTGTTCCTCTAGTTGCTAATTCAATCCAAGCTGTATTATTATTATCCGCTATTTTTCTAAAGAATAATCTATCATTTGAATTAAAAGATGAAGCCATTTGTAATTGATAATTATTATTAGGGTCAATATGTCTCATTACAAATAAATGCTGCCAAGGATTACTCACATCCGGAGTTATGCCAACAGTACTACCACTATGTCCATTATAAATACCGGTTTTAAGAGCTACTGAAAAGTCTGGTATAATTCCTAGCGCATATCCATCACCAACTTGTTGCGAAAAAACAAGTGAATTAATAAATAAGATAGCAGATAGTGTAGTTATTTTTTTCATAATTTTATTTTTTTTCAAGTTTTGTTAATCTGTTTTTCATTTCAACGTTTTCTTTTTTCATGGTTGCATTCTCTTTTTTTATTTCAATCATATACAAGGTCAACTCTTCAATTTTCTGTAAAAGCTTAGCGTTCATTTCTCCTAAATTGATACCATTTTTTAAAACTTCTTCTTGGCTTGGAATATTCTCTAAATGTCCTTTTTCTTTAATGTGATCTTCTACTTCTTTTAATGTTGGAAGATTGTATTCTTTTTTAAATACATAATCAGGCCAGCCACTCATATCAACTTTTACTTCTTTAGCATGAATTGTTCCGTTTACTGCTAATTTTGAATCTGGTGTTGAAATACCAATCCCAACATTTCCAGCAAAAAAAGCTAAAGATGTATAATCTACCCCGTTATAACGTTGTATCAGTTCTTGATTTATACCATTCTCATTCCAGATCGTTTGTAACTTCAAATTATATTCGGCATTTCTAGAGGACCATTTTTGAGTATCATTTTTTCCAATTTCTATGTTAGGAGAATAAATTTCCAAAAATGCGGACGGTGTTGTAGTGCCAATCCCAATATTTCCATTTACAATTTGATTTCCCGTAAAGGTATTGCTTCCCCTCGTTGCAACTTCAAACCATTGCGTATTTCTTGGTGACAGATCCTCATAAGCCATTTTTCTAAAGAATAATCTATCATTCTCAGTATATGAAGAAGCTAACTGTAATTGATAATTATATAACGAATTACTGTGCCTGATCACAAATAAGTGATTCCAGTCTCTACTTAAGTCAGGAGTTGCACCAGCAAGCAGAGCACTATACACACCAGATTTTAATGGTGTAGAAAGATCATTTACCACTGGAGCATATCCATCCCCTATTATTTGAGAAAATCCCGTTGACATAATAAGCATAGAAATAAACGTTATTATCTTTTTTTTCATTGAAGTAAAATTTTAAATTATTCTGAACAAATGTAAATTTAAAAAGTATATATTAATAGCAATTTATTTACAAAAAAATCTGTAGTTAAGCCTAGAAGAAACTGTTTTAAGCGCCATACTTATGTAGAAGAAAATAATAGTTTTCTTTAAAATAAAATAATACTAATTTTGCTTTCATGATTCAGATAACAATAATAGGTTCCGGCAACGTTGCGCAGCATTTGATAAAGGCTTTTTCTGCCAGCAAAATTGTTGAAATTAAACAAGTATTTTCCAGAAAGAAAGAAGCCTTACTTCATTTAATTGATTCTGAAAAGATTGTAACCGATTTTCAAGCTTTAGAACCTGCTGATTTACACATTATTTCAGTTTCAGACAACGTTATTGCAGAAGTATCAGAACAGCTTCCATTTAACAATCAACTTGTGGTGCATACCTCTGGAACATCTTCAATCGAATTATTAAATCCTAAAAACCGACGCGGTGTTTTTTACCCGCTACAGACCTTTTCTAAGAACAAACAAATTGATTATTCAATCATTCCTTTTTGTTTAGAAGCGGAAAACACAGCCGATTTTAAACTATTAGAAACCGTTGCCAAAAGCGTTTCAACAGCAGTTTATTCAATCAGTTCAGAACAGCGAAAAGCGCTTCACGTAGCAGCTGTATTTGTGAGCAATTTTACGAATCATTTGTACCAGATGGGACAGGAAATCTGTGAAGAAAATCAACTACCTTTTGCTGTTTTAAGACCATTAATTCAAGAAACTGCTGATAAAATCAATACACTCGATCCTATTGATGCCCAAACAGGGCCAGCAATACGCCATGATTCTAACACAATCGAAGCGCATCTCGCTTTTTTACAAGACGAAAACAAAAAAAACATCTATAAAATCCTAACACAATCTATACAGCATAATGGCAAAAAGTTATAAAGAATTAATGAATGACATCACAACGTTTGTTTTTGATGTAGACGGCGTACTTACAGACAGTTCTGTTTTTGTAACCAATGAAGGTGAAATGCTAAGAACAATGAATATTCGCGATGGATTTGCAATGAAAGCGGCAATCGAAAGCGGTTATCATGTTTGCATTATTTCTGGAGGAAGCAATGAAGGCGTACGAATTCGTCTTCGCAATTTAGGCGTTACAGACATTCATTTAGGAACTCCAGATAAAGTAAAAACTTTTACAGCCTATACTGAAACTCATAATATAAAACCTGAAAATGTGTTATATATGGGAGATGATATTCCTGATTTTCATGTCATGAAATTGGTTGGATTACCGACATGTCCTCAAGATGCAAGTCCAGAAATAAAAAAAATCTGCCGATATATTTCTCACGTAAAAGGCGGACGCGGTGCTGCCAGAGATGTTATCGAACAAGTAATGAAAGTGCAAGGAAAATGGATGGAGTATTTTAACGGTAAGCACGATTAAAGTTTTCAGTCTCAGTCACAGTTTGCAGTTACAGTAAAAAAACTTAGCCCCTTAGTATCTCAGAACCTTAGAAAAAATGAAATTCCTCAAACTCATTCGTTATAAAAACCTATTAATGCTTGCTTTTATGCAGCTGCTTTTTCGTTATGCCTTTTTAAAACAGCAGGAAGTTCCGCTGGCATTATCTGACTGGCAATACGGATTACTTATTTTAAGCACAATATTATTGGCTGCAGCGGGTTATGTTATCAATAACATTTATGATGTAGGAACTGATAGCATCAATAAACCAAATGATGTTGTGGTTGGAAAAGGAATTACAGAAACAGCCGCGTATAACATTTATATAGGTTTAAATATTTCTGGTGTTGCAATTGGTTTTATTTTGTCGAATATTATTATGAGACCGACTTTCGCTTCGCTTTTTATTCTGATCGCATCACTTCTATATTTTTATGCAACTACACTTAAGCAAATCATGATTTTAGGAAACTTTGTTGTGGCATTGCTTTTAGCGGTAAGCGTTTTAATTATTGGTGTTTTTGATCTTTTTCCAGCGACTACAGCAGAAAATCAGGCACAAATGGCAAGTTTATTTTCAATATTAATTGATTATGCTTTATTTGCTTTCATGATTAATTTTATTCGTGAAATTGTAAAAGATATTGAAGATGTAAATGGCGATTACAATATGGGAATGAATACGCTCCCAGTTGCAATTGGTGTAAGCCGAGCGGCAAAAATAGCTTTAGGTTTTGCTATTATTGCGTTCATTCTATCAGGGCTTTACTGCAATACTTATTTTATGCAAAACAAACTTTACATTGCCGTATTTTATGCATTTGCGACAGTTTTAGCACCTTTGCTTTATTTTATTGTGAAAATATTTAGTGCAAAATCTCAAAAGGATTTTCATCATTTAAGCAGTATTTTAAAACTCATTTTGTTCTTCGGAATTTTGTCAATTCTAGTTATTGCTTTTAATATCAAATACAATGCTTAAAGAAAAATTAAAAAAATACAAAATTATTCTTGCTTCTGGTTCACCTCGCAGACAGCAGTTTTTTAAGGATTTAGATCTAGATTTTGAAATTCGTTTAAAAGACGTTGAGGAAATCTATCCGCCAGAATTAAAAGCAGTCGAAATCACAGATTATCTGGCTAAATTAAAAGCTAATGCATTTGAAGGCGAATTGGCAGCAAATGAAATTCTAGTTACAAGCGATACGATTGTATGGCATCAGAACAAAGCTTTAGGAAAACCAAAAAATGCCGAAGAAGCTTTTGCTATGATCAAATCGATGTCAAACACAACGCATGAAGTGATTACTTCAGTTTGCTTTAAAACCGTAGACTCCTCTACTCTTTTGCATGATATTACTAAAGTAACTTTCAATGACTTATCAGATGAAGCTATTTTGTATTATATCGAAAACTATAAACCTTACGATAAAGCTGGTGCATATGGCATACAGGAATGGTTTGGTTTTATGGCAGTTGCAAAAGTAGAAGGCTCTTATACCAATGTAATGGGACTTCCAACAGCCAAAGTTTATGAATTTTTGACTAAATTAGTGTAAATAATGTAATTATGTTTTCTTTTAAAGAGTATAGCCGAGAAATAATAGCAACAATTATTCTTATTGGGGTTTTGATTGTATTGCGAATGGTAATCGCTAAACTAATAAGACGTTTTGCCGCTACAAGTCAATTATTTGAACACCGCACCAATTTAGTTATTAAGTATATTAATATTTTAATGAATATATTGGTTGTAACCACTTTAATTGTAATTTGGGGAGTTCAAACAGAAGATATTTTTATTACGATTTCTTCTATTGCAACCGTTATTGGCGTGGCTATGTTTGCTCAGTGGTCTATTTTGAGCAATATTACTTCTGGAATGGTTTTATTCTTTTCTTTTCCTTTTAGAATCGGAGACACTATTAAAATACATGATAAAGATTTTCCTATTGAAGCTGAAATTGAAGACATTAATACCTTTCATGTAAGCTTAAAAACAAAAGAAGGTGAAAAAATTGTTTTTCCTAATAATTTATTACTTCAAAAAGGAATTTCGATTATACCTGCAAAGTACGAGGAGCGTGAGTTTTTTGACTAAAAGATAATGGGAATTTTATAACGGGCATTCAAAAAGCTGGAACAGAAAAAGACAAATAAAGTGTAATATTTGTTTTCTACAATCAGCTAAATAAAAATAAAAATGACTCGGCCCATAACATTACCCTTTTATGCAAAACTTTCCTTTATTCTTGTTACTTTAATTTGTTTTGCATTTATTTTTTGCATCGGAAAAGATATTCTCACTCCTATTTTAATGGCGTTTCTATTTGCCGTTTTATTGCTTCCGATTTTTACTTTCTTAAACACAAAATTTAAGTTTCCAAGACATTTGGCGGCGATAGTCTGTTTAATTATTTTTATTTCTGTCATTGTCGGAATTTTGGTTTTTATCTCTTACCAAGTAACTTATATGGCAAATGATTTTCATACCATAAAAAAAAATGCAAACTCTTTTATTCTTGAAATTCATAAATTTATAAGAGAAAATTTTCAGGTAAGCATAGGAGACCAGAAAAAATATTTGGATTCGGTTACAAAAGATTCTGTCAAAAATGGTCAGGCAAAACTAGGTTCTTTTATTGTTTCTATTAGCGATGTCCTTTTAGACAGCACAATTATGGTTGTGTACACCTTTCTATTTTTGATTTACAAAGAACATTTCAAACTGTTTTTTGCCAAATTAATCAAACAGGAAAATCACGCTGTTTTGCAAGATATTTTATCTCAAATAAAAGTTTCAATCAACAATTACATTGTAAGTCTAATTATCGAGATGATAGTTGTTTCTGTTCTAACCAGTTTAGGTTTGTGGATTATTGGCATTAAATATTTCGTCCTTCTCGGATTAATTACAGGAATTTTAAATTTGATTCCGTACATCGGAATCACAATTGCAGGAATTATTACGGTTTTGGCATCATTGACAGGATCTGGAGAAACATCTGTAATTCTTGGAATTTTGATTGTAAATATTATTGTTCAGTTTATTGATAATAATCTTCTTGTTCCTTTAATTATCAATTCTAAAGTAGAAATAAACGCTTTTGTCTCAATAATGGGAATTATTGTTGGAGGCGCCGCTGCCGGAATTGCAGGAATGTTTTTAGCCATTCCGCTTCTAGCTATTCTTAAAATTATTTTTGACCGAATTGAATCACTCTCCGCTTGGGGATATCTAATGGGAAATCATGTTCCCAGAAAATTTGTCTGGAGAAAAAGAAAAGTTACAACAGAAAATTAAAAAAAGCGTTATGCTAGCATAGCATTTATTTATTCCTTATATTCATAAAGCTTAAACTTATTAGAAGAGAACTACCGAATGTTTTTAAATAACAAAATACTGTTTTTTATTTTGCTTTGCTTTTGTTTACAAAGTGGATATGCTCAGGTAGATAAGAATAAAAAAGAGCCAAAAAAGGACAAAGACACCACGGAAATCTATACAAAGATTAGAAATTACTCTAAGAAAAATAAGTTTACGCAAACGATGCATAAATTGTTTTTTAGATCTAAGAAATCAAAGAAAAAAGAAGAACTGCTTGTTCCTATTGATTCTACAAACTATGAAGGCAAAATTATTCGAAAAATTAATATTATTACTTTAGATCCTTTCGGGTACTCAGTTGCCGATACCAATCAAGTGCCTAAAAACTGGGGAGAAAGAATGGGTAACCGACTTCATTTAAAAACCAAAAAAATTGCCATCCAAAATTTATTGCTTTTTAAGAGGAATACACCTTACAATACTTATAAAATTCTAGAGACTGAGCGTTTAATTCGTGCTCAACGTTACGTAACAGCAGTTAGAATTTCTAACCAAAGCGTTGGAAAAGCATCAGATTCTGTTGATGTTACAATTCGAGTCTTAGATTCTTGGAGCACAATTCCGAGGTTTTCTATTTCCAGCAATCAAGTTTCGATTGGATTTAAAGAAAAAGATTTTTTTGGGACAGGACAACAGTTAGAATACCGTTTCACCAACCGTTTTGATGATGGTCAAAATGGTAATGAAGTGACGTACACGGTTCCAAATATTAAAAACACTTATATCGGAACGGTTCTCCATTACAATATGGATTTAGACAATAACTATATTAAAAGCATCGATATCGAGCGAGACTTTTACTCCCCTCTGACGAAATGGGCTGGCGGTTTTTATATGGACGAAAGTTTTAGAAAAGATACGCTTCAAGCTCCAGATTCTACATTTGCTTATCAGCCAAAAAAATATACTTCGCAAGATGTTTGGGTTGGGCATGCTTTTAAAATGTTTGAGGACAATAACAAAGCGATAACAAATCTTGTGACCACTGCTCGTTTTTTAAATGTCAACTACAGCGAATCGCCTTCAGATCTTTATGATCCAAATCATTTTTATTCTTCCGAAAAACTAATCCTCAGCGGAATTGGGCTGAACACAAGAAAATTTATCAAAGACAGTTATATTTTCAGAAATGGACAAACAGAAGACGTTCCGATTGGACGAATATATGGTGTAACTTTTGGCTATCAGTATAAGAATACTTTCTGGCGACCTTATGTTGGCGCTCAATTTTCTTTTGGAAATTATTACCGCTTAGGTTTTTTGAGTATGAATTTTGAAGCAGGAACCTTTTTTCATCAGTCCAAAACCTATCAGACCTCATTTTTGTTTGAGTCCAATTATTTTACAAAATTATATAGCATTGGAAATTGGAAAATTAGACAATTCGTAAATCCAAAAGTGGTAATTGGTATAAATCGAGATGATATTATTGGAGATCAACTAAATATAAATGAACAAAATGGACTTGCCGGATTTAACAGTTATTTGTATGGAACGAGCAAAGCCGTTTTATCGCTTCAAACTCAGACCTATTCTCCTCATGCTTTATTAGGATTTCGTTTAAACCCATTTTTCAATTATTCAATTGCAGTATTGGGAAGTCCAGAAATGGCAATGACTAAAAGCAAACCTTATTCTAAACTTACTGTGGGGTTATTAATTAGTAATGACTACTTAGTTTTCAGTTCATTCCAGCTTTCACTCTCTTATTATCCAAGTATTCCGCAACAAGGAGACAATGTTTTCAAAACAAATACTTTTGAAACAACCGATTTTGGACTTCAAAGTTTTGAACTTGCAAAGCCTAGAGTCGTCGATTATAGATAATTTTTTTAAATTTTTTTTTGAATTTTTCAAATACGACAAAACTCTTATAAATCAATACATTAAAGCTATTTTTAATTATAGCTCATTCGACGAAATACATTTTTATCCGATAAAATACATCTGTTTATTTTTTTTGGCACAGTATATGAATATCCCTATTCAAGATTAACATTTAAAAAAACAAAAAAGATGAAAACGATAAAATTAGCAATCGCCGGATTATTTCTTATGGTTGCAAACGCCACACAAGCCCAAGTATCAGTAAATGTAAATATAGGTACTCCACCAGCTTGGGGACCTGTAGGATATTCAGAAATGGAATATTATTATCTTCCAGATATTGAAGCTTACTACGATGTTCGTGCTGCTCAATTTATCTATTTCGGAGGAGGAAGATGGGTAAGAACAACCTACTTGCCAAGACAATATAGAAACTACGACTTGTATGGAGGTTATAAAGTTGTTTTAACAGATTATCACGGCAGAACTCCTTATGTATACTTTGACCGTCATAAAGTAAAATACTATAGAGGTTACCATGGAGCACCACAAAGACCATACAAACCAAGACCTGTATATGGCTATGATGACAGAAGAGATTACAAACGTTATGACAAACACTACGATAAACACCATGGAAAACATGACCGTCACGATCACGATGATGATCACGACCATGGCCACGGACACGGAAGAAGATAACTGCTAAATTATTAGTAATTAATACAAGAGAGTATCAAAAAATGATACTCTCTTTTTTATAGCATTTTAGTCTGGATGCTATAAAAAAAAGATGCCAAAGAAATCAATACGAACATTAATAGGCCTAATAAGAATAGTAACAACAAATTGAAATAAATTTCAAAACACTTATATCAAAGTTGTTAGATTAGTTTCTAACAGCTTTTTTTATTTTATCAAATTAAAGAAAGGTATAATTATTGAGCGTTAACAATTCATTTAAATAATCTTACATAAAATAATTACTATTTTTGAAATGATTTCAAAAAACATCTAACATTCACCATGCGAAAAATACAGATTCAGATCTTTCTTTTATTTTTTATCGGTTTTCAGGTTTCATTTGCACAGCAGCCGCAAAAACCAAATTCAGTTGAAATTTACAATCAAATCAAAAAGCTAAACTTTTTAGGTTCTGTATTGTATGTTGCCGCACATCCTGACGATGAAAATACTAGAATGATTTCGTATTTAGCCAATGAAATGAACGCCAGAACTGGTTATTTATCATTAACACGCGGTGATGGAGGGCAAAACTTAATCGGACCTCAATTACGTGAATTGCTTGGCGTTATTAGAACTCAGGAATTAATTGAAGCTAGAAAAATCGACGGTGGAGAACAGTTTTTCTCAAGAGCAAATGATTTCGGTTTTTCTAAAAATCCTGACGAAACTTTAGATATTTGGGACAAAAATAAGGTCCTTGCCGATGTAGTGTGGACAATCAGAAAATTCCAGCCAGATATTATCATCAATCGCTTTGACCACCGTTCGCCAGGTACAACACACGGACATCATACTTCTTCTGCGATGTTGAGCGTTGAAAGTTTCAAATTAACAAACGACCCAAAAGTTTATCCTGAACAATTAAAATACGTTACGCCTTGGCAGGTAAAACGCCAATTCTTTAATCCGTCTTGGTGGTTTTACGGAAGCCAAGAAAAATTTGATGCTGCTAACAAATCTAAATTCACAAAATTAGAAACAGGCGTTTACTACACAGGAATAGGTAAATCAAATCAGGAAATCGCTGCTTTGAGCCGTAGCCGCCATCAATCGCAAGGTTTTGGTAGCACAGGAGTTCGCGGTGAAGAAACCGAATATTTAGAACTTATAAATGGCGAAACTCCAAAAGAGCGTGATAATTTATTTGATGGAATTGACACAAGTTGGAACCGTGTTAAAAACGGAAAACCGATTGGCGACTTAATTTCTTCAATCATTTCAAAATACGATTTCAGCAATCCTTCTGCAAGCATTCCAAATTTAGTTAAAGCTTATGCCATGATTCAAGCTTTAGACGATACACATTGGAAAGAAATTAAATTGGCAGCCATTAAAAACATTATTGCATCTTGTTCAGGATTATATCTTGAAGCTGTTGCTAATGAACAAGAAGCCACTCCAGGAAGCACTATTAAACTAACTCTTGAAGCGATTAACAGATGTTCTGTTGGAATGCAGTTAGTTAGCGTAACAACTCTTCCAGATAATCAGACAATAGCCCAAAATATCGTTTTAAAAAACAATAACGATCAGAAAATCAATTTGCAGTTACATCTTCCAAACAATATTGAGTACACTCAGCCTTATTGGCTAAAAGAAAAAGCTACAGTTGGAATGTATACCGTTTCGAATCAAGAAGACATTGGTATTCCTGATATTATACGAGACACAAAAGTAGTTTTTAATGTAAAAATCAACGATGTTGAAATTCCTTTTGAGCGAACTGTTGTTTACAAATACAATGATGGCGTAAAAGGCGAAATGTATAATTTCCTTGATATTGTGCCAGAAGTTACTACTTCGATATTAGAAAGAGTTTTGATTTTTGGAAGCACCAAAAGCAAAATGGTTCCAGTAAAAGTTCGTGCTGGAAAAGACGATGTAAAAGGAAATCTGCAATTAGAATTGCCAAAAAGTTGGAATGTTTCTCCAAAAGAAATTCCATTTGCTTTAGACAAAAAAGGCACAGAACAAATCTTTTACTTTGAAGTAACCCCTCCAGTAAATCCAGAAGAAGTTGTAGCAAAAAGTGTTGCTATTGTTGACAATAAACGTTTTGATAAAGACCAAACCATTATTGATTTCCCTCACATTACTAAACAAATGGTTCTGAAACCAGCAGAATCAAAATGCATCAGAATTGATTTGAAAATTTCTGGAGATGCCATCGCCTATATTATGGGAGCGGGTGACGAAGTTCCAGAAAGTTTAACCCAAATGGGATACAAAGTTTCTATTTTAAAACCAGAAGAAATTACGCCTCAAAAACTAGATTCTTTTAATACTGTGATTACAGGAGTTCGTGCTTACAATACCGTAAATGCTTTGGCAAACAAACAAAATATACTTTTCAATTTTGTAAAAAGCGGTAAAAACATGATTGTACAGTACAATACAAATGGTAAATTGGTTACTGATAAAATAGCGCCATATCCGTTAAAATTATCAAACGATCGCGTGACAGAAGAAAATGCTAAAATTACATTCTTAGCGCCAAATCATCCTGTTTTAAATACGCCAAATAAAATCTCTGAAAAAGATTTTCAAGGCTGGACACAAGAGCAAGGTTTATATTATCCAAACGAATACGATCCTGCCTTCACTCCTATTATTTCATCACATGACAAAGGAGAATCTGCAAAAGATGGAGCTTTACTTGTAGCACCGTACGGAAAAGGATACTATATTTACACCGGTTTGAGTTTCTTTAGAGAATTGCCAGAAGGTGTTTCTGGAGCATATCGATTATTATCGAATATCATTTCTCTGAAACAGCCCATTGAAGCTCCAAAACAAGATTTAAAGCAATAAAATATGGAAGCCAAAAAAACAAAAAAATGGAAAAAAAGCTACACTTATGTATTGGTAGTTAATGCGATCTACATAGCTATTTTTCTTTTAATCATGCAATTATACTCATAACCTATGCAGCTATTTGACTGGATCGTACTTATTGTCACATTATTATTTATTGTTGGATACGGCTCTTGGAAAACTCGAGGCAGTAAAAATGTAGAGGATTTCATTTTAGGAAATAACGAAACGCCTTGGTATACTGTCGGACTTTCGGTTATGGCTACACAAGCCAGCGCAATTACCTTCTTATCCACACCAGGACAAGCGTATCACGACGGAATGGGATTCGTTCAGTTCTATTTTGGATTGCCAATTGCCATGATTGTTATTTGTTTGACCTTTATTCCACTCTATCATAAAAGTAAAGTTTTTACCGCATATGAGTTTTTAGAACGCCGATTTGATGTTAAAACACGTTCACTTGCTGCTATTTTGTTTTTGGTTCAAAGAGGTTTAGGAACTGGTTTAACCATCTATGCGCCAGCCATTATTTTATCAGCTCTTTTAGGATGGAACTTGACTGTAATGAACATCATTATTGGAGTTATGGTAATAATCTATACTTTTTCTGGAGGTACAAAAGCAGTAAACGTAACACAAAAACAGCAGATGTTTGTCATAATGTCTGGAATGTTTATTACATTTTTTCTAATTCTGCATTATCTTCCAAACGATATGACTTTTAACAGCGCACTACATATTGCAGGCGCAAATGACAAAATGAACATTGTTGATTTTTCTTTTGATCCCGAAGAAAAATATACTTTTTGGAGCGGTATTACAGGAGGTTTCTTCCTGGCTCTTGCTTATTTTGGGACAGACCAATCGCAGGTTGGGCGCTATTTATCTGGGAAATCGGTTCGCGAGAGTCAGATGGGATTAATCATGAATGGATTGTTGAAAGTGCCAATGCAATTCTTTATACTTCTTACGGGAGTTATGGTTTTTGTCTTTTTTCAATTCAATCCTGTGCCGTTAAATTTTAATCCGAATAATAAAATTGCTATCGAAAAATCAGCTTTTAAGCAAGAATATCATGTTTTAGAAGAAAAACTGGTAAAACTTTCAGAAGACAAAAAGGTGATTAACTTATTGTATATCGACCAGCTCAACCAAGATTATGATAATCCAATTTTGCGTAAAGAATTGATAGCATTATCCAATAAAGAAAAAGATCTTCGTGATAAAGCTAAAGAAATCATTTCGAGAGCTGACAGTAATTCGGAGACAAATGACAAGGATTACGTATTCTTCCATTTCATTCTGCATTATTTGCCAAAAGGTTTAATCGGATTGTTATTGGCCGTAATTCTTTCGGCTGCTATGTCTTCTACCGCTTCTGGGTTAACCGCTTTGGCTTCTACAACAGCAATTGATATTTACAAAAGGAATCAGACAGAAGAAAAATCAGAGAAGCATTATTTGCATGTTACGAAGTTTTTCACTCTTTTCTGGGGAATTGTAGCGATACTTTTTGCCTGCGTTGGAACGCTGTTCGAAAACTTGATCCAGCTTGTAAATATTATTGGTTCAATTTTCTATGGAACTGTTTTAGGAATTTTTCTTGTTGGCTTTTACACCAAAAAGGTTCAGGCAAAGCCTATGTTTATTAGTGCCATTATTAGTCAGCTTACCATTTTTGTCATTTATTATTTCATGATTTACCGTCAGGAAAAATTAGGCTATTTATGGCTGAATTTTATTGGAGCAATTTTGACAATTGTATTAGCACTTTTATTGCAGTTTTTGTTTTTCAAAGGAAAATCGGATGATAATGAGTTAATTTTGGAATAATAAATGGTATTTTTTTCCAAACTAAAATTATTATACCAAAATAAAGTTTCATCATTAGGAACAGGAATGATTTTAGTTGCTTTATTTTTATTTTTACCATTAGCTTTTACATTTGATGATATGCTAATACCTCTTGAAGGTACTATTAAATCAACTAGTTCTTCTTCTAAAATAGTTTCATACAAAGAAAGATTTGGCAATAAAAGATTGAGTAGAAACTCAACCTTAATTTTTACTTTAAATGAATATAACAAAACTTTTATTTTAGAAAGTGGGGCTTCTAGTCCGTTATACAATGGCAATACAGAAAATGATAAGATTTCTTCATATTTAGAAGGCTCAAAGAATATAACTGTTTGGATAAAAGCATTGGACAAAAAAGAAGTTAATCCTGAAATTTTTAAAATTGATATTGACGGAAGAAATGAGTATAATTATAAAGATAAACGATCTAGATTTCAAACAATAGCACTCTTTTTATTGCTTTTTGGTTTGTTTTTTATTTATATTGGAGATAAATTTCAAAAAACTTTGTAAAACAAGAAATGATCATTTTCTTTACTCTAAAAAATATTTCTATACTCCTTTATAAAACTTCTTGAAAATTTAAACTAAAACACTATTTTAGATAAAAATTAGTTTCATGAAGATTTCAGACGATTTAGAAAAGCTATTGCCTTTTGGATATCTATTTCTAATTTTAATGGGAATATTAAAGGATAGTATATTTTACTACCAATTTGGAATTAACATATTGCGGTATTCTACAATAATGGATATATTAATTAGTCCGATTGCTGAATTTACTTCAAACCCAGTGATTTTAGGAGCAATTATTTTACTTTTTTTGCTTCATTTTTATCTTCCTTCCTTCTTGGCCAAGAATAAAGATTTGCCGTTTGTAAAAAAATCTTTTGAACTGAAATCAACTGACGGATTATCACCACAAGAAGCTAAAAGCTACTATAATGGTATTGCCATAAAATCGCTTGTCATTTTTTTATTGTCCTTTTTTTTAGGTTACGGATTAGCTGGAGGCTATTTCACTAAGAAAAAACTAAAGGAAAATAGACTGGATTACAGCTATCAGTTGGATTTTAATGAAGGTGAATCTAAGAATGTTTTTATAATCGGAAATAATAGCTTGTATTATTTCTATCTCATTAAAGGAGACAAAAAAATAAAAATAACTCCTTTGTCATCCATAAAAAACATTGCACTCGTAGAAAACAAAATGATTGATTAAAATTTTAGTTTCCCAAAAGCTATGAAAGATCACAGAAGATACAGCAATAAAACTAAAGCAGCTTTTATTTTACTAGTCGTAATGCTTATCATTCTGCTTGGTAACTTTAATACGCTGCGAAACTCCAAAAATGTAAACGACAATATCAATGCGATTTACAAAGATCGTTTGGTTGTAGCGCATTATATTTTTCAATATTCAAAAGAACTTCATTTTATAAAAGCTGAAGCCGAAAAATTGAATTTGAGTGACAATATCAAGAAAGATGAAATTATTCACACACTTGATATTATTCATGATATTGACAATTTGTATGCTAAAACCGTTTTAACAAATAAAGAAAAACAATATTTTGATGCCTTTTTGCTTTCCTGCAAAGAAATAAATAAGCAAGTTGAAAGCAAAAACTGGAATAAAATTGCCATTTCCAGCGCAGAAGCTCTAAAAACGCTTGAATCCCTTTCTCAAATTCAGATCGAAGAAGGAAAAGCTAAACTTGCAGCTGCGAATGCGATGTACAGCAGAAATAATAGTTTAGGCCAACTTCAAATTGCTTTATTGATCATTTTAGGCGGCATTACTTTTTATCTTTTGATTGTAAAGAAAATCAAGCAGAAAATTAAAATTCCTGAACCGCCTAGTATGAATTAATTTAGTTTCGTATTATTTAAACTTTCTGTCTTGTTCAGAAATCTGAAGGTCGTTTATACTAGCAAATCTTTTCTGCATTAAACCGTTTGCATCAAACTCCCAGTTTTCATTTCCGTAAGCTCTAAACCAATTTCCATCAATATCTTGGTATTCGTACTCAAATCGCACTGCAATTCTGTTTTCGGTATGAGCCCAATATTCCTTTTTCAATTTGTAGTTTCTTTCTTTTTTCCATTTTTCAGTCAAAAAAAGAATGATTTCATCACGACCATTTACAAATTTGTCCCTGTTTCTCCATTCGCTGTCTACCGTGTACGCTTTTGAAACTCTTTCAGGATCTTGGCTGTTCCATGCATCTTCTGCTAATTGAATTTTTTCTATTGCCGTTTCTAAAGAGAAAGGAGGCAATGGTAATTTCTGTTCCATTATTTTAAAATTAAAGTTTGAATTATCTTTTTTGATTGTTCGATTAACTGATTTGATTTAAACAACTGACTTTCGATTATACAGCTTTCAAATAATAAATAGATGTGATCTGCTAACAAATCATCTTTTAAAATATCTTTAAAATAAACTCGCAAATCACTCTTATGGCTTTGAATAACGTTGAGTATCTTAATATTATCAGAAGGAATCTCTGATAGTATATTTAGAAAACTGCATCCTCTAAAATTTTCCTTTTTATTCATGTAGATCAAAAAATCAAATGATGCAATAACCTTCAAGTTAGAATCTTCAACATTTGAAGTAAATTTCAACAATTCGTTAAACCAAAAAGAATGGCGCTGCTCCAGAAAAGCTACGCACAAATCTTCTTTAGATTTAAAGTGCTGATAAAAACTGGCTTTAGCCACTTTTGCATCTTCAATTATTTGATTTATTCCTGTAGCATTATAGCCTTGCTTATGAAATAAAGTAAAAGTTTTTTCTAAAATTCGTTCTTTAGGTTGCATCTTAAAATGTATTATTTCTATATATATCAGTCTAGACTAATACTAAACAGTTACAAATGTAATAAAAATTCAAATAAACAGACAAGTCTGTCTATATTTATTTTAAAAAAAATTCCAAAACCCGAAAGCTTTGGAATTTGTAATTTTTATAATTGGAATTTAATAATTCGGAAGAATTATTATCTGCTCCACTCAGCGATACTATCTTTGTTCAATTTAACGTAATCTGCATTGTTTGCAGCTTCAGCAGATGCCAAAGAAGCCTTTGCAGTTTCGATTGCGCCTTTTTTATCACCTTGTTTTGCTTGAATCAATGATTTTAATCTTGACACATAATATGGTTTATCCGAACTCATATCAAGCGCTTTGTCAACATAAGTTCTAGCTGTTTCGATATTTCCGTTTGACTGGAATAAATATTGAGAAGCGGCAAAGTAATCATTCCAAGTTGGACCAGCCAAAGCTTTGTCTATACTTGCTGTAGCGATTTTTGCAGTTGGAACTTCAAATTTTAAAGCCACATGAGAGTTTTCCCAAGAAATATCTAAATAACCAAAATTTGGATCTAAACCGTTAATTCCGATTGTAAATGTTTCAACAGGAGTTGGCAACGCCTCTTCTTTTACTGTAGTTTTCAAAGCTACATAAGCATCACTCCAATTTTCTGGCAATCCCCAGTTATCTGTTGAAAGATAAAAAATGATATCCCAGCTTTCGATTCTAGGAACTGTATAAATTGCATATTTTCCTTTCTTTAGCGTTTTTCCGTCAATTACAACATCATCGCTAAAGTTTATGATTGTATTTTCGTTTGCTCCTGTTCTCCACAGTTTCCCAAACGGAACTAAATTCCCGAACACGGCTCTCCCTCTTGCTCCCGGTCTTGAATACGTAACTTCAACATCGGTTAAACCAACAGTTTGTTTAATATATCCTTTTGGGCTTGCCTGCGGAGTTTTTACTTGTGCTCCTGATGCTAATGGAGCGATAATCAGGGCTAAAGCAATAAGTAGTTTCTTCATTATTTTAAGTTTTTATTTTATTCAAATTTACAAATTCAATCAGCTAAGAAATGTTAAATTTTATATAATTCAAGCTTTAAGCTGTGATATTTTTTCAGCATTTAATTCGTTAAAATGATCTATAACCAAATCTGCTTCAGATAAATCCTGAAGATGTGAATGTTCGCTTTTGTAGCCTACACAATAAATCCCTGCACCTTTTGCCGCTTTTACTCCGTTTGTACTATCTTCAATAATAATGCATTCTTCTTTTGGAGCAATCGACAATGAAGCTGCGTGAATAAATATCGCTGGATCTGGTTTTGATTGTGGAAAATCTTCACCGCTTACAATATGTGTAAAATATTGATGAAGATTAAATCTAGTAAAAACGCGATCGATAGTAACTTTCGAAGCCGAAGAAGCTAAAATTAACTGTATTCCGTTGTTGTACAAATCTTTAATCAAATCTTCTACACCATCCAGAAGATGCAGATCTTCCTTAGTATCAAAAGCATCATTAAAGATAGTTCTTTTTCTCTGAATCAAATCTTCGACTTCTTGTTCTACTGTCGGGAAATAGCTTTTTAGAGTTTGAAATGTGTTTCGAGTTGAAAATCCTGTAAATGTGGTATACATTTCTTCAGGAACTTCGATATTCAGTTCTGAAAATTGCAAATAATAGGCATAACGATGAACGGGTTCTGTGTCAACGATTACGCCGTCCATATCAAAAATTACTGTTTTAATCATTCTTTTTTTAAGTTTCTGAGATTCTGAGACGCTAAGATTCTAAGGTTTCTCTCGTTGTGTGTTTAACTTTGTCAAAGTTTAAAACTTTGACAAAGTCACTTTACGTTTTATTCATAAGTTCAAAAGAATTAAGATTCAGCGTTTCAGTAGAAAAACTTAGCACCCTAGAATCTCAGTATCTTAGAACCTTACTTTTTAAGCAAATGTCTAATCACTGTTTCTGCAGCGTGCAAGCCAAATAATCCTGGCATATAGCTATTTGTTCCGTAAAACGATTTTTTGAAGTTTTTACCGTCTGTTAATTTTAAACTTTTTTCGTCTTGGATTTCAGAAGAGAAAACTACTTTCAATTTATTGATTTTTGCTTCTTTCAAACGTTTACGAATTGTTTTTGAAAAGTAGCAATTGATCGTTTTTGAAATATCACTCACTTTCACTTTTGAAGCTAACATTTTTCCGCCAGCTCCCATACTGCTAATGATTTTTACTCTTTTGCGTTTTGCAGCAATTATCAGATTTAATTTTGGAGTAATACTATCGATACAGTCTAAAACATAATCAAATTCTGGAGAAACAATTTCAAAAGCACGTTCTGGAGAAAGAAATTCCTGAACACGTGTTAGATTTAATTCTGGATTAATATCCATTAAACGATCTCCTACAATTTTAATTTTTGGCTGACCAACTGTTGAATGTAAAGCGGGTAATTGACGGTTAATATTGGTAATATCCACAACGTCTCCGTCTACAATTGTCATGTTTCCTACTCCTGCTCTTGCTAAAAATTCAGCTGCAAAAGATCCAACTCCTCCTAGTCCTACGACTAAAACATTAGATTTTTGTAAATTTTCTAATCCTTCTTTAGTAAACAAAAGCTCAGCTCTTTCTGTCCATTCTGCCATATATTCTTTTTTGTTGTTTTTATTCTTTTTGTTTCAAGTTTAATGTTTCAAGTTTTTTACTGTTGTCACCCTGAGCGGAGTCGAAGGGCGTTCCAATTGGAATGAGGCTTCGACTCCGCTCAGCCTGACATTTCACATTTCATTATTCAAATACATTTCTATAATTACTTGAAATAACACTTTCTAATTCTTTCAATTTTAATTCTTTATAATTGGATGCTAATTCGTAAACTTGCTTAATTGATTCTTCAATAGTATCTGTTTCTAAGAAAAAACGATCATTTGAAACATTTTGAAAAACCGATTTCAAATCTGGATTTTTCAATAAATATTTTCCAAATGAAAGATAAAATCCAGCGCCGATTAATTGTTTTGCCAATTGATTATTTTTTGAAAAACCATGAATAATCATTGGAACATTTATCTTCATTTTCTTCTTGATTTCCATTACTTCCTGAAAAGCGGCCACGCAATGAATTACTACAGGCTTTTTAAATTTTTCTGCTAATTCCAATTGCTTTTCAAAAACAGAAATCTGCAAATCAAACGGTACTGCAATTCTTTTATCTAAACCGCATTCTCCAATTGCCAGACAATTTTGGGTTTGCAGTTTTTCTTCAATAATCTTCAAATCTTCATGAAGTCGAGCTTCCTCAATATACCACGGATGAATTCCTATTGAGTAAAATGGAATTGACGCATCAAAATCTTTTGGATATTGATTAACCAATTCTAAAACATCCGATTGATTGGTAAATTGATGCGTATGAAGATTAAAATATTTCATTAATGAAAAGTCTTTACCCCCGCTTTGATTGCAATTTTTAAATCATTCTCCTGTGGCACAAGCGGACAAGAATACTTGTAGTTATAAGCGCAATACGGATTATAAGCTTGATTGAAATCGACCGCTATAGTATTTCCTTTCGGAATTTCTAAATCAATATAACGTCCGCCGATGTAACTTTCTTTGCCCGTTGTTAAATCTGAAAAAGGCAAAAACAAATGATTTTTATATTTTTCCTGTACAATAAGATCTAAACTTTGATAAACAGCAAGCTGAAACGGTTTGCCATTGATTTTAAAGTTTAAAGTTCCATATTTTATATATTTAGGAGTACGAGTTCCAGAAGTTTTCATTTCAAAAACTTTTCCTCCTTTGGCTTTTACCAAAGTTGCATTCACAAAATAAGTTTCAGAAATAGGAAAAAAATCTAAGCTTTTAAAAGTTTTTAGATCTTCAGCCATCAACGGACTTGTCTTAGGATCAGCATATTCGGAGTTGATTTTCTTTTGAAACTTTTCAACATCAGCTTTACTAAACTTTTTTTGTGCAAAGCCAAAATTAAAAACCAACAATAAAGCTAGGGCATTTATAGTTTTCATCTTAGAAATTTTCTGCAAAAATAGTTCAAAAGTAACAAAACAACAACCACTTAACGAGACAAAGTTTGCTAACTTTGTGACGATAATCTATCACACAAAATGCTTAAAAACGCCCTAACCCACTACATCAACAACTTTCGAGGTTTTACCAGAGAAGTTTGGATTCTTGCCATCATTACTTTTATCAATCGCGCTGGGACAATGGTTCTTCCTTTTTTATCAAAATATTTAAAAGAAGATCTTCATTTTACATACAATCAAGTCGGATGGATTATGGTCGCATTTGGTTTTGGGTCAATGCTTGGTTCTTGGTTGGGAGGTAAACTATCAGATAAAATAGGATTCTATAAAATCATGATTTTTAGTTTATTTACCAGTGGAGTTTCTCTTTTCTTTGTACAATATATTACTACTTTCTGGGCGCTTTGTGTTGCAATGTTTGTTCTTATGACCATTGCAGATATGTTTCGTCCTGCCATGTTTGTGTCTTTAGGAGCCTATGCCAAACCAGAAAATAGAACTCGTGCCTTAACATTGGTGCGTCTTGCCGTTAATTTAGGTTTTGCCGCAGGGCCAGCTCTTGGCGGTTTAATTATCATGGGAATGGGATATTCCGGTTTGTTTTGGGTTGACGGAGCTTCATGTATCATTTCAATCTCCATTTTTGCTTTATTGGTAAAAGAAAAGAAAAAAGCCACTCATGACGATAAAACAGAAAGTGCTTCTGATGTAAAATCGGTTTTTCATGATAAAATTTTCTGGGTTTTCTTATTCGTAAGTTTTATTACGGCTATGATTTTCTTCCAGCTTTTTACAACTCTTCCTTTATATCATAATGAAAAATTTGGCTTAAGCGAATTCCAAACAGGTCTTTTAATGACTTTAAATGGACTTTTAATCTTCTCTCTTGAAATGCCAACTGTTGGATTTTTAGAACGAAAAGCTTTTCCTAAAATCCGAATTATAATAGTGGGATCTTTTGTAATGGCATCCAGTTTCTTTTTGCTTCTTATTAATTTCTGGGCAGGAATATTGGTTGTCAGCATGATTTGCATTTCTATTGGTGAAGTGCTTACTTTTCCGTTTTCCAATGCATTCGCGTTAAGCCGTGCGCCACGAGGACAAGAAGGACGCTATATGGCGCTTTATACCATGAGTTTTAGTCTTGCTCATATTGTAAGTTCTAAACTTGGCTTTGAGATTATTACCCGATTTGGCTACCAAATCAACTGGCTTTTTATGGCCTGCATTGGAGTTGTTGCAACTGGCTGCTGCATTTGGATTAAAAATGCTCTGATCAACGAAAAAGCTTCGTAAACATTTTTAACTTTTTAAAACCTTAGAATTCAATTTATTACCATTAAATTTGAATAGCTTTTCTGCGCCCAAATCGAAATCAAACTTAATTTTTAGTTAAATAACTATTTTTATAGTTGTGTAACTAAAAAAATAGTTGTACGTTTGAATTAAAATTAGAGAAGATGCAGAAGCTAACAAACAAAGAAGAAGAGATTATGATGATTTTATGGAAGCTGAAAAAAGCTTTTGTAAAAGAAATTCAAGCTGAAATCACAGAAGATCAGCCTCATTACAACACATTATCTACTATTGTGCGTAATCTAGAAGAAAAAGGATATGTTGGCCACAATGCTTTTGGAAATACACATCAGTACTTTCCAATAGTGCCGATTGAAGATTACAGAAAAGGATTTATGAAAACCGCAATCGATAATTACTTTAATAGTTCTTATAAAAGCATGGTATCCTTTTTTGCTAAAGAAGAGAAAATTTCAGCTGATGAATTGCGTGAAATTTTATCGATGATCGAAAATAAAAAAGAAGATAAATAATTCAGATTATGGAAGCACTTTTCATCTACATTATCAAATCAAGTGGTTTAATGCTTTTGTTTTATTGCGCTTACTTTTTTTTATTGCGCAAAGAAACGTTCTTTAACAGCAACAGATGGTTTCTTTTGTCAGGTTTAATTGTATCGGCAATTCTACCATTATTGACTTATACGAAGGTGATATGGATAAATGCTGTTCCCAAGTTTAATACCGATTTTCAGAATATTGTATCAAACGCATATCAAGAAGAATCTTCAAATTTTAACTGGAATTATTTCATACTTTGCCTTTATGCCATTGGTCTTTTGATATTCTTAATAAAATTAGCAATTGACTTTTACAGTTTAAATTCGATTATTAAAGGAAAAAAAATCCAACAGCAGGCCGATTTCAAGTTCATAGATATAAACGAAAACATTGCTCCTTTCTCCTATTTTGAATATATCGTGTACAACTCATCATTGTACACACCTTCAGAATTAGAGAGCATTCTTGAACATGAAAAAGTGCACAGCGATCAAAATCACACTTTAGATGTGCTAATTTCAAGAATATTCAGCATTATTTTCTGGTTCAATCCGATTGTCTGGCTTTATAAAAAAGCAATACTGCAAAATCTGGAGTTTATCGCCGATAGCGAAGCGGCAAAAAATCTTCAAGATAAAAAAGCATATCAGTACACACTTTTAAAAATAACAACACACGAAAATTGTGTTGCAATCACCAATCATTTTTATCAATCATTAATCAAAAAACGAATCGTCATGTTAAACAAAAATCAATCAAAAAGAAGGAATTATTGGAAGTATTACGCTGTAATTCCTGCTCTTGTTGCATTTGTATTATTATTTCAGATTGAGGTAGTTGCAAAAGAAAGGCAACCGAACGCAAAAGTAGCTTCAACAGAAATTGAGTCTGTAGATGTGTACAAAATCTTAAAAAACTCAACAGATGCACAACTAACAGAGATAAAAGAAAAATTAAAAAAATTACACAACATTAATTTTGAAGTTTCTCAAATCAAAAGAAACTCAGAAAACGAATTAACCTCAATTAAAGTTGACATAATTAATGGAAGTGAGAAATCTCAATCTATACAAACTGGAGGAGATAAAACTATCAAAGATTTCGGGATAATTGTCATAACAGACAAAAATGGAAAGAAAAAAGCAGGCATTCAGACTACTGATGAAAAAATTACTGTCAGCAAAAAAGTTTCTATGAATGGCAAAGCCAGTAAAAATCCGGAAATTAAAACTATAACTACTAATACAGAAACCCATGTTAACACTAATTCTATTACTAGTACAAAAACTAACAGTGATACTAATACAAATATTAGCACTACTGTAATAATAAACAAAGACAACGGCACTAAAGTTATTACGACTAACACAGGTACGGCAGTTGCCGTTTCAAACGGTACAAAAAAGAATGCTAAAACATCTAGTCCGCTTATAATTGTTGACGGAGAAGAAATGCCTTCGGACTTTGATTATAATAGCATTAAATCTAATGATATTTTGTCTATACATGTTTTTAAAGGAACAGAAGCAGTTGTCGAATATGGTGATAAAGGTTCAAATGGAGTAATCGAAATCGAAACTAAAAAATAAAACGTTTTAAATAGAAAAGAAATGCAAAAATTAACCAATAAAGAAGAAGAAATCATGCATATTTTATGGAAGCTGAAAAAGGCTTTTGTAAAAGAAATTCAAGCAGAGATTTTAGAAGATCAGCCGCATTACAACACTTTATCTACCATTGTCCGTAATTTGGAAGAAAAAGGCTATGTCGCACACAATGCTTTTGGAAATACACATCAGTATTATCCAGCTGTAAGCATTGAAGATTATAGAAAAGGTTTTATGAGTACTGCTATTGACAATTATTTCAATAGTTCTTATAAAAGCATGGTTTCATTTTTTGCCAAAGAAGAAAAAATTTCAGCAGATGAACTGCGTGAAATCTTAGATATGATCGAAAATCCAAAAGAAGGTAAATAATCAAAATAGTATGGAAGCACTTTTCATTTTTATCCTTAAGTCAAGCGGTTTATTAGCAATGTTTTATTTTGCTTATATTTTTTTACTTCGCAAAGAGACTTTTTTCAACAGTAGCCGCTGGTTTTTAATTGCTGGTTTGATTACCTCTGTTGTACTGCCTTTTGTAGTATACACCAAAGTGATTTGGGTTGAAGCACCGCCTGCGATTGCTCCCACTCCAATTATTACAACTACTGAAAATGCTGTAAAAAATATTCCAACTTCAAGTCAAGATGCTATTGTTTACACACCTCAATACAAACCGACAACCGTTACAGTTGTTGAGGAGGAAGATTTTGAAATCAACTGGAGTTTAATCTTAGCTGTAGTTTACGGGATTGGCTTCTTGGCATTTCTAATCAAATTTGCTCTTGATTTTTATAGTTTACACTCTGTTTTGAAAGGAAGAAAAATAGAACAGCAAAATGATTTTAAATTCATTGATGTGGATGAAAATATTGCTCCCTTCTCCTATTTTGACTACATTGTATATAACTCATCACTATATACAGCTGCAGAATTAGAGAATATTCTAGAACATGAAAAAGTGCACAGCGATCAAAAACATACTGTTGATGTTTTGATCTCTAGAATTTTCTGTATGCTATTTTGGTTTAATCCAATTGTTTGGCTTTATAAAAAAGCAATTTTACAAAATCTTGAATTTATTGCAGACAGCGAAGCTTCTAAAAAAATTGCAGACAAAAAAGCTTATCAGTACACGCTTTTAAAAATAACAACACACGATACTTGTGTTGCAATCACCAATCATTTTTATCAATCATTAATCAAAAAACGAATTGTCATGTTAAACAAAAATCAATCAAAAAAAAGGAATTATTGGAAATATTCAGCAGTAATTCCCGCCCTTGGAGCATTTGTTCTTTTATTTCAAATAAGAACTATTGCCCAAGAAAAGAAACAAGATGAAGTTGCAGTTGTGAAAAGAGATACTGTTAAAGATTCTGATGAAACTATCAAAATAACAAAAAATACAACTGACAAGGAATTAAACGAGCTTCCTGGAAAGTTAAAAGCAAACCATAATCTTGACGTTGAAATTTCAGATGTAAAAAGAAATACCAAAGAAGAACTAACTGCGATTCAAATCAAAGTAAAATCAGATTCTGGTAAAAAACAAACCATCAAAATTGACGGAGATGAAGCTATAAAAGATTGCGAATTAGCAATTGGAACAGATGAAAATGGAGCAAAATCAATCAATATTAATACAGATAGAAACCTTAGAATGCCAATAACAATAAGAAATGAAAGAATTATTGTTAGAAATCACGGAGAGTCAGATATCGCTGCTCCAGTACCTCCAACACCTCCAACACCTCCAGCATTTCCTTCTGGACCACTGCCTCCTGCGCCTGCAGTTGACATGTCAAAAATGCCAAAACCTCCGGTTGCTCCTAGAAATCCAAAAGACAAAGTAGCGATGCAGAAGTTTGAAAAAGAAATGGAAGAATTTGAAAAGAAAATGGAGAATTTCCAACCAAACATTGATGCTATGTCTGCTTACGGAGATGCTGTCAGCGAAATCATGTCTAAACGCGAAGCAATTTATGAGAAAGAAATGGCTAAATATGAGATTGCAATGGAAAAGTTCAATGCTCAAATGGAAAAATTCAACTATGATTTTAAATTTAGCTTTGGAGACGATTCTAAAGACTACGAAAATAGTATGAAGCAATATGAACAAGACATGAAACAGTATGAGCTTGATATGAAACAGCATAAAGAAAATATGAAGCAGCATGCTAAAAACATGAAGCAACATGAAAAAGAGATGAAACAGCATGAAAAGAACATGAAAGAAATGGAAAAACAAAACAAAAAAGCCTAGTCGCTCATTTTAAAATAAGAAAAAACCAGTGTTTCAAAGCATTGGTTTTTCTTTATTAAAATTCCAATAAAAACTTCAGAACTCATAGAGATGAACCTGATTCTCAGATTTTAAATACTCATTTCATTTTACTGCCAAAAGACTTTGCTTCAAACACAAAGTCTTTTTTTATATCTTTGGCGAAACAAATCTACTATGTATAAATTATTAGCCAAACTAAATAAACTACTTTTGCCAAGCTTTACCAAACAAGGTCTGGATATTTCGAAAGCAAAGAAATGGCAAATGGCAATTATTGGTTATCGCGCCTATGTTACCAAAAGAGCATTAGGCAATTAATTTAGAATACGTTTTATTTATAAGACAGAAATAGCTTTTTTAATTTCTGTCACACTTTTTATGAAAAACAGAGAAATCAGCCTTCCTCCTGTTCCAGCAGTATTATTAGCGATTATCAGTGTGCAATGTGGCGCAGCAATTGCAAAAACACTTTTCCCAACAATTGGCGCAGCTGGTACGGCATCTATACGTATTGGCGTTTCGGCATTAATTTTATTATTGGCATACAGACCCAATCTAAAAGCAATAACCTCACAACAGTGGAAAATTGTAATTCCATATGGCTTGTCTCTAGGCGCTATGAATTTAATTTTTTACATTGCAATAGAAAGAATTCCAATTGGTCTAGCGGTAACTTTAGAATTTGTTGGACCATTATTACTTGCAATTGCAGGTTCAAAACGTCTAGTAGATTATTGTTGGGTTTTACTTGCGGCAATTGGTATCTTGTTAATTGCGCCTTGGACAAATGATCGGTTAGATCCTATCGGAATTATATGTGCTCTCTTGGCAGGAGCTTTTTGGAGCGGATATATTGTTTTAGGAGGCAGAATTTCAAGAATAATGAACGACGGTTATGCAGTAACGACAGGAATGCTGTTTGCAGCGCTTTTAGTTTTACCCTTTGGATTTTTAGACAGCGGGCTAAGTAATCTAACACCAAAATTATTCGGAATGGGTGTTGCTCTAGCCCTATTATCAAGCGCAATTCCGTTTACCTTAGAAATGAAAGCTTTAGGAAAACTTCCTCCACGCACTTTTAGCATTTTGATGAGTTTAGAACCAGCTGCCGCTTCTATCTGTGCTTTTATTTTTCTTAATGAAAGTTTGAATCTTTATGAAATTCTAGCTGTAATTTGTGTTGTAATCGCTTCGGCAGGAAGCACTTTGACTGCTAAAAAATAATTTTAAAAAATCTTAAAGTAAAAATTCCAAATCCCAATATACTTGGGATTTGAAATTTTTAAGTTGGAATTTGAACCTATTATTTTTTAGGAAGCAGTACTGCATCAACAACGTGAATTACTCCATTTGATTGATTTACATCTGCGATAGTAACTTTTGCTTTATTACCATTTTCATCCGTAATGTATAAGTCTTTCCCTTTCATCCAAGCTGTCAGCGTTCCACCATTTACCGCTTTTATAGTTGCTTTTCCTTTACCTTCTTTTATTGCTTTTGCAATATCAGAAGCATTCCATTTTCCAGCAGCAACATGATAAGTCAAAATGTTTTGAAGTTGCTTTTTATTCTCTGGTTTTAATAATGTTTCTACGGTTCCTTTTGGCAATTTATCAAAAGCTTCGTTTGTAGGAGCAAAAACAGTAAAAGGACCATTTCCTTTTAAAGTCTCAACTAAATCGGCGGCTTTTACTGCAGCGACCAATGTTGTGTGGTCTTGTGAATTTACAGCGTTTTCAATAATATTTTTGTTTGGATACATAGCTGCACCACCAACCATCACTGATTTTTGTGCATTTGATGTAAATGCAAATCCTAAAGCTAAAACTGCAAGGGCTAAAAATTTTCTAGTTTTCATATTGAAATGATTTTAAGTTATAAGCTCATTTACGGTTATAAACTTATTTTGGTTTTCACATGAAACTAATCTTATGCAAAAAAGTGTAGCTTCTCTTTTAAATTACCAGCAAAATAAGGCAATAACTTAATTTAATATTTCCTTAAAAAAATTAAAAATATTTGATTTTTACATTTATTTTATTGTTAAATTTAAAAACAAAAATCATCAATTATGAAAAATTTGGCTCAAAAATTCAGAGATAGAAAATTAAATTCAGGAGTTGATTTAACAGCGATGGTCAGCATTTCTTTTTTACTTATTTCATTTTTTATGGTTGTTAACGAATTATCAAAACCTTCAAAAATGAATTTTTATTTACCAGAGAAATATGCTTGTCTAGAAAATATTGGATGTGTCAAAGCTGATCAAATGTTTACAATATTATTAGATAAAAATGGTAAAATGATTACTTATTCTGGTCTATTGGAATTTCCATTGGAGAAACCAAAAGAGTTTAAATTTCAAAAAAATGATATAAGACGAGAAGTTTTTCGCAAAAAGAAAGAAATTAAAGATTATATGATTTCTGAAGGAAAGCCAATGAGTGGTGTTGTCGTTATTATAAAACCAAGCAAGTATTCAAACTATGGCAGTTTAGTAAATATAGTGAATGAAATGAAAATTGCCAATATTGAAACCTATTCAATAGTTGATGATTTTACAGCAGAAGAATCCAAATTACTAGCCTCTAATTAAACAAACATAAAGTCTATGAAAAATCTACCTCAAAAAGTCAGAAGCAGAAAGTTAAATTCAAAAGTTGATTTAACAGCAATGGTCAGTGTTTCTTTTTTACTGATTATATTTTTTATGGTTGTAGGGGAATTGTCAAAACCTAAAGAAATGAAATACGATACAGGACAAGATAGAGGTTGTTGCGACTGTCCGTCTCGTCATGATGGTGAAGATAGATCGATTACAGTAATACTAGGCGAAAACAACAAATTAATTTATTATATCGGAATTATAGCGAATCCAATTAAAAAGCCTAAAACTGTTGCATATGGTAAAAATGGAATTCGAAAAGAACTTAACGCTAGAATCGAGTCTTTAAAAAGTTATACTTTTGATTCTAATAAATTAAAACGAGATCTAGTAGTCATTATTAAACCTACTAAAAAATCAAATTATGGTAATTTGGTAGATATTTTGGATGAAATGAAAATAAATGGAATAACATCATATTTTATTGTTCCAGAATTTACCCCAGAAGAATCAAAATTAATAGCTTCAAATTAATAATAAGTATTGTTTTCAAAAAAGTTCTCGACTCCGCTCGAACTGACAATCGACAAACAACTGAAACAAAAAAAGTCCCACATTGCTGTGGGACTTTCTATTTATAAAAAAGCTAAGAATTATTTTTTCTCAGTTTTTTCCATTTTAGCTTTTAAAGCAGCTAATACATCATTGTTGTCACCTAAAGTCGCAGCTGGTGCGTTTGTAGATGCAGATGCAGTAGTTTCAGCAGCAGCTTTCACGTTTTTCTCTTCTTCTTCTCTGAAGATAGCAGTGTGAGAAGCAACTACTCTTTTAAATTCTTTGTTGAACTCGATTACTTTGAAATCAGCTGTATCACCTTTTTTCAATTTCTTTCCGTCTTCTTTTTCAAGGTGACGAGTAGGAATGAAAGCAACGATATCATCTCCGAATTCTACAGTAGCTCCTTTGTCAACGATTTCAGAAATCTCACCTGTGTGGATAGTTCCTACAGCGAAAGAATCTTCGTATTGATCCCAAGGATTAGCAGTAGTTTGTTTGTGACCTAAAGATAATTTACGTCCTTCAACATCTAATTCTAATACTACAACATCAAGTTTTTCTCCAACGTTTACAAACTCAGATGGGTGTTTAATTTTCTTAGTCCAAGATAAGTCAGAGATGTAGATTAATCCATCAATTCCTTCTTCTAATTCTACGAAAATACCAAAGTTTGTAAAGTTTCTAACGATACCTGTATGTTTAGAACCTACTGGGTATTTAGAAGTAATGTCAGTCCATGGATCTTGAGTCAATTGTTTGATACCTAATGACATCTTACGATCTTCTCTGTCTAGAGTTAAGATAACTGCTTCAACAACATCTCCAACTTTCACGAAGTCCTGAGCAGAACGTAAGTGAGTTGACCATGACATTTCAGAAACGTGGATTAAACCTTCAACACCTTCAGCAACTTCGATAAATGCACCGTAATCAGCGATTACAACTACTTTACCTTTAACTTTGTCACCAACAGTTAAGTTAGCATCTAAAGCATCCCATGGGTGAGCGTTTAATTGTTTCAATCCTAATTGAATTCTTGTTTTCTCATCATCGAAATCAAGGATTACAACGTTTAATTTTTGGTCTAATTCAAGAACTTCACTTGGGTGGTTGATTCTGCTCCAAGAAAGGTCAGTAATGTGAATTAATCCGTCAACACCACCTAAGTCAATGAACACACCATAAGAAGTAATGTTTTTAACAACACCTTCTAATACTTGTCCTTTTTGTAATTGACCGATGATCTCTTTTTTCTGCACTTCAATATCAGCCTCGATAAGAGCTTTATGAGATACAACTACGTTTTTGAATTCGTGGTTGATTTTTACCACTTTGAATTCCATCATTTTGTTTACATATACATCGTAGTCTCTAATTGGCTTAACGTCAATTTGAGATCCAGGTAAGAACGCTTCGATTCCGAATACGTCAACAATCATACCTCCTTTAGTTCTACATTTAACAAAACCGTTAACGATTTCTCCAGTTTCATTAGCTGCAATAACTCTATCCCAAGATTTGATAGTACGTGCTTTTCTGTGAGATAATACTAATTGACCTGTTTTATCCTCACGGATGTCGATTAATACTTCTACTTTGTCACCTACTTTTAAGTTTGGGTTGTAACGAAATTCGTTTAAAGAAATAACACCTTCAGACTTAGCATTGATATCAACGATAACGTCTCTATCTGTAATTCTAACTACAACTCCTTCAACTACTTCTTCTTGATCTGTAGCGATGAAAGTTTTTGATACTAGTTCTTCAAACTCTTGCAAGTTTTTCTCATCTACTGCATCGATTCCTTCTTGGAAGTTGTGCCAGTTAAAATTTGCTAAAAACTCTTCTTGTGATTTTGTTTGTTCAGACATGCTGATAAAAAAATTTGTATTCTGTTTTTCTCGAGTTTCTCAATGCGATAGAAAATACAGAAGTTGTTTTACATAAATGGTTGATTCCTAATGGAAACTCTTCTCTGCCAAAAGGACTGCAAAATTAATACATTTTTCTGAATTAACAAAACAAAACCGATATGATTATCAGCCATTTATTTAAAGAAGCACAAGATTTGATGTTTTTATGACGTTTAGTCCCGCTATCCGTTGCAATCTTTTGTGTCTCGTTAAAGAAACAAAACACAAAGGGATTTCCACTTCTATCGGGGCTAGATTAGAAAGTCTCGTTTTCATAAGAACCTTAAAAACGAAACCCGACAGGTTTTAAAAACCTGTCGGGCTTACTATGTGCAACTATCTTTGTTGTAGTTTTAAAATTCAACAAAGATTATTTCTAATATTAATGACTCAAATTCTCAATCTCTTTTGGATCATGTTTGTGTTTAAACAAAACAGCAAAAGCAATTGCAATTACCAAAGCATAAAGTGCAAACGAAAGCCAGATAGTATGCCAATCTTTCATTAAAACTGGATTTGAAAAAATACCATCTGCAGAAATTGAATTTCCTTGACTCTTTACAAATTCTATCATCTTTTCATTAGAAGCATCTGTTTGTAAAAATCCTGCTAATTCTGTAGTATTAGCAAACGATTTTGTAAAGAAACGATCAATTGCCCAACCGGAAGTCAAACTTCCTAAAACCGCTCCTACTCCATTGGTCATCATCATAAACAATCCTTGCGCAGAAGAACGGATTTTAGAATCAGTATTGCTTTCTACAAACAAAGAGCCTGAAATATTAAAGAAATCAAAAGCCATTCCGTAAACGATACAAGAAAGGATAATCATCCATAAGCCATTTACAGGATCCCCAAAAGCAAATAATCCGAAACGTAAAACCCAAGCCAACATACTGATCAGCATAACCTGTTTGATTCCGAAACGTCTTAAGAAAAACGGAATTGCCAAAATAAATAAGGTTTCAGAAACTTGAGAAATTGACATAATAATAGTCGAATATTGAATTACAAAAGAATCTGCATATTTTGGAAAATGTTTGAATTCATCCAAAAACACATCTCCATAAGCATTTGTTAATTGAAGCGCTCCTCCTAAAAACATAGAAAAAACGAAAAACAATGCCATTTTGTAGTTAGCAAAAAGTTTAAATGATTCTAAACCAAAAGTTTCAATCCAAGTTGCATTTTCTTTAATTAAACGCTGCGGTTCACATTTTGGCAGAGTAAAAGCGTACAATCCTAAAATTAAAGCGCCTACACCAGCAATATAAAACTGATATTCAGTCGCTTTACTCCCGCTTAAATTGGTAATCCACATCGCTACAATAAAACCAATTGTTCCCCAAACACGTATTGGCGGAAAATCTTTAACGATGTTTTTATTGTTTAATTTAAGTGAAGTGTACGAAATAGAGTTGCTCAAAGCAATCGTAGGCATATAGCAGCACATTGCCAAAAGCATTACTACAATAAAAGTATCTGGTGTTGTAACTTGTGCAATTCCAAATAAAACAGCTGCGTATAAAATATGGAGAATTCCATATAGCTTTTCAGCGTTTACCCATCTGTCGGCAATAATTCCGGTTAAAGTAGGCATGAATAAAGAAGCAATTCCCATGGTTCCAAATACTAAACCAAATTGTGTTCCTTCCCAATTTTTGGTTCCAAACCAATAATTTCCAATTGTGATAAGCCAGGCTCCCCAAACAAAAAATTGAAGAAAGCTCATAAAGATTAACCTGTTTTTAATTCCCATATAGTGAAATTGTCTTTAAAGTAAAAAATGAAGCGGTAAAACTACCATTAAAAATAATATCTACAAAAAATTAAATCGTTTTAACAACATCATTCACTAATTCCAAAACAGCTGCAAATTGCTCTTCTTTATTTAAGTAAGAATTATCAATTTCTATCGCATCATCAGCAATTACCAAAGGAGAATCTTCGCGATGCGTATCCATATAATCTCTTTCTACAACATTTTTTAAAACTTCTTCGTAAGAGACATTGTCACCTTTTTGCTGTAACTCATCAAAACGTCTCTGAGCACGAGTTTCAGCGCTTGCAGTCATAAATATTTTAAGTTCCGCATTAGGAAAAACAACAGTTCCAATATCGCGACCATCCATAACAATAGCTTTATTTGTACCCATCTCCTGCTGCTGTTCTACTAACTTGGCGCGAACCTCCGAAACGGCAGCTACTTTACTCACAAAGTTAGAAACTTCAATAGTTCTAATCTGCTTTTCTACATTTTCACCATTTAAATACATTTCTGCAAAACCTAAATCAGCATTAAATCTAAATTCAAGTTTAATATCAGCTAATGCTTCAATCAAAGCTTCTTTCTTAAAAAAATCAGCTCCAATCAGATTATGCTGCATGGCAAAATAAGCAACAGCACGATACATCGCTCCTGTATCTACATAGACATATTCCAGCTCTTTTGCTAATTGTTTGGCAAGAGTACTTTTGCCTGTAGATGAAAATCCGTCGATGGCAATGGTAATTTTTTTCAATTTTATATTTTTAAATTTTTATTCTATTATAGACTGCTTCAAGTCACAAACAGCCAAAACTAATGCAAATGTAGCCATCTTTATTTTCATATAAAGCATCTAAATTATTTGTTTATCAAACCAATTATAAAATAAAAAACTTTATTATACAACAATAAAAAAGACCAGACAATACAGTTCGTGCAATTATTGAAAATTTAAGGTCAAACCAAAAAGACTTGTATTAGCCGCCAATGTATATCTGGAATATGAATAATTAAATTTCAACTTATTCATTCTTAAACCAAAACCTAATGAGACACCCGAAAAATTACGTTGTTCTTCAACTCGTAACTCTTCGCCTCTTCTAAAATTATATCCTATACGAAAATTAAATGCTTTTTTAGGAAAAAGTTCCACACCAAAAGCTACGTGTCTCAAAGCATTATTCACAAAAGAAACTTTCTCAGCACTTGTAGATCCGTCGATATTGGTTTCTCCTCGATTAGGATTCGAAAAAGAGATATTCCATTGCTGCAAATTTTCTAAAGAAAGATGCCAACGAATTGGTAAATGTTCTAATTCCTGCGAAACTCCTGCTACGATTTCAAATGGAAGATTTTCTTTAATTCCGGAGTAAGTAGTAAACTGTGTTCCCATATTTCTAAACACAAGAGCAAAATTCAGGTCATTCATTTGATTTACATAGAGAAACCCCAAATCAACAGCGCCACCAATCGAATTATAGCTTTCAAGAGATGAAGTTATCAGTTTAGCACTTGCTCCTATATAAAAGTCTGTAAAAGGGACATTGTATGCATATCCAAGCGATAAAGCACCTTCACTTCCTGTAAAATTTGAAGTAGCCTGGCCATTTTCGTCATAACCTTCAAATGTACCGTAGTTTACATAAGTAACTCCAGCATAAAAAGTCTGAACATGTCTGTCATATGTATATGCGTACGATGCTGTTCCGTATGAAGCTTCGCCGTAGTAACTTCCGTAATTCAATGCTAAATGATTGTCCATGTCTGCATTTATAAGTGCAGGATTTGACATGGCTTGATTAACATCTTCGTCATATATCGTAATAACATCTCCTCCTAATGCAGCTTGTCTTGGCGAAGTGGTTAGATTTAAAAATTGATAGGTGTAACGGCCCCCAACTTGTCCGAAAGAATGCGAACAAATTAAGAATACAAAAAATAAAACAACTTTTTTAAGCATTTGTTTTTGGCGCACCTATATGGCATAACGCAACTGCAAATATAAAATTATATAACACTTAAAATAAAGTCAAATAAAAAAATCCAGCCTAATTCAAGCTGGATCTTTATAATTAATAAGATAATATAAAACTATATCGTCAAATTTGATATGAAAACTTCTTGAAAATCTTTAATAATCTTAAATATTTCCTTTTCGTTATTGGGGATTACTTCATAAATTGATTCAAAACTTACTTCACAGCTTTTACTATCCACAAAATCTATTTTTAAAATTCCTTCATAATCAAAAACCTGCATCGGTGTTGACATAATTATAAATTTCATTTCAAATAAGTCATTATTAACTGATGTCAATTTTTCTATAATTTCACCTCCTCCAATTAACTGTATATTTCTTACTGCACCAATTCCACTTCCATGCACAGTAACTTTTTCAATAACTTTAGGCACAAATTTTTCAGTGCCGCCAAAGTTTATCAGCTTCTGCCAAACAATTTCTCTTTCAAGAGCAACAATTCCTTTAGAACTTACCCTAACTTTTGTTTTTTCCATTTTCATATTATTTTTAATAATTTAAGCAAAACTAAAATGATTAGAAAAAACTAAATTTTGATAATTCTCAGAAGTATCAATTTTAGTTCAAAATTTTGTTAGTTCTTTTTTGAATAAGAAATTGTTTCGGAGAAACTCCAAAATGTTTTCCAAACAAATAAATAAAATAGGAGACGTTTTCATACCCAACTTCTAAAGCAATTTGTTCTATACTCATATTAGAATCATTTAATAGACCAGTAGCCTTCTCTAAACGTTTATTCGTTATCCATTTTTTAGGCGGAATCTTAAACCTCCTTTGAAAATCTCTATTGAATGATGAAACACTTCTTCCAGCTAAAAAAGCATAATCATTTACATTCAGTGCTTTTGAAAAATTTTCTAGCATCAAATCTTCTAGATTTCTTTTCTGTCTACTATTTAAAGAAGTTAAAACATGAATTAAATGTTCTTGCTGAGATGAGTTATAAATAAGATACAATAATTCTAAAAGTTTCAATTTAACTACATTTTTACCTGCATTTTCTGTGTAAATTTTTAAAATTGATTCTGTAAAATCTTTCACACGATCAGAATATTCCAAAACCAAAGAAGGTTTATTGTTTGATAATGTAATTACATCTATTTCACGTAAAAAGTCATTTATAATCTCTTCTTCAAAAAAATAAAAGAGTCCTTCAAATTCCCCATCTTTAGCAAGAACATCTGAAATCATATACCTTCCTTTAGGAATAAACACCATTTGGTTTTGAGTCACATAATATTGTTCTTCATCATAATATGTTTTTATGCTTAGCTTCCCTTTTAGCACTACCGATAAAACATGTGAGGCAACAAAATGATCTGTATTAGTATCAATTGTGTCTATGGTTTTATGAACAATACACGACAATCCATTAACCATAATTTTTTTAACATTTTTATGTTGATACAAAAGCTGAGGAACTACTTTCATCTAATTCTGTATTTAATAAAAATTCCAAATTCCAAAGCTGAAAATTTTCAGATGGAATTTGGAATTTCAAATATTTCACTTTATAAACTTTTTTATTTCAAATCCTTAGCATTTTTAACTTTTTGATCAGTCAAAGCAACTGCTAAAACTTCGCTCATTTCTTTAACATAATGAAAAGTCAATCCCTCTAAGTATTCAGCTTTTATTTCATCGATATCGCTTTTGTTTTCGTGGCAAAGAATGATTTCTTTAATTCCAGCTCTTTTGGCAGCCAAGATTTTCTCTTTAATTCCACCAACTGGAAGCACTTTTCCACGAAGAGTGATTTCACCTGTCATGGCCAAGCTTTTCTTTACTTTTTTCTGAGTTAAAAGAGAAACTAATGAAGTAAGCATTGCAATACCAGCACTTGGTCCGTCTTTTGGAGTTGCTCCTTCTGGAACGTGCAAGTGAATATTGTATTTCTGGAAAAGCTCTGTACTAATACCTAATTTCTTGGCATTTGCTTTAATGTATTCTAATGCAATTGTAGCAGATTCTTTCATTACAGTTCCAAGGTTTCCTGTAATACTCAATGAACCTTTCCCCTCAGAAATTAAAGATTCGATAAACAAAATATCTCCTCCAACACTTGTCCAAGCTAAACCTGTTACTACACCTGCTACATCATTATTTTCGTATTTATCACGTTCCAATCTTGGCACTCCCAAAATTGCTACAATATCTTCATCTGTAACTTTTTTGTTGTACTCCTCTTCCATTGCAACCGATTTTGCCGCATTTCTGATAACTTGAGCAATTTTAGTTTCTAAGTTACGAACGCCAGATTCTCTAGTATAGCCCTCAATGATTTTTTCTAATTGTTTTTTGCCAATAGTTAAATCTTTTGCAGTTAAACCGTGAGCTTCTAATTGTTTTGGAAACAAATGTCTCTTAGCAATTTCAACCTTTTCCTCTATGGTGTAGCCTGACATTTTGATTACTTCCATTCTGTCACGCAAAGCAGGCTGAATAGCAGACATATTATTTGAAGTAGCAATAAACATGACTTTAGACAAATCATATCCCATTTCAAGGAAATTGTCATAGAATGCATTGTTTTGCTCAGGATCCAAAACCTCCAATAAAGCTGAAGATGGATCGCCGCTATTGCCGCTTGATAGTTTGTCAATCTCGTCCAAAATAAATACAGGGTTTGATGTACCTGCCTTTTTTAAGCTCTGAATGATACGTCCTGGCATCGCTCCAATATACGTTTTTCTATGACCGCGAATTTCCGCTTCGTCACGTAAACCGCCTAAAGAAATACGCACATACTCTCTTCCCAAAGCTTCTGCCACAGAACGCCCGATAGAAGTTTTACCAACTCCTGGAGGCCCTGTTAAACATATAATTGGCGATTTCATGTCATTTCGCAATTTCAAAACTGCCAAATGCTCAATCATTCTTTTCTTTACTTCATCAAGACCAAAATGATCTTTATCTAAAACTTTCTGTGCATGTTTTAAATCAAATTTATCTTTAGAATATTCGCCCCAAGGCAATTCTAAAAACAGCTCTAAATAATTACGCTGAATTCCGAAATCTGGAGACTGCGGATTCATACGGCGCATTTTAGACAATTCTTTTTCGAAATGTTTCTGCGTTTTTTCGTCCCATTTTTTGGTTTTCGCTTTCTGCCCCATTTCGTCCATTTCTTCTTCCTGCGAAACACCTCCCAATTCTTCTTGAATGGTTTTCATTTGCTGGTGAAGGAAATATTCTCTTTGCTGCTGATCTAAATCAAAACGAACTTTTGACTGAATATCATTCTTCAATTCTAATTTTTGAAGCTCAACATTCATATAACGTAAAGTTTCTAAAGCTCGTTCTTTTAATCCGTTTATCGATAAAAGCCCTTGTTTTTCTTTTACAGACAAATTCATGTTTGAAGAAACAAAGTTTATCAAAAACGATTGGCTTTCAATATTTTTAATTGCAAAAGTAGCTTCAGAAGGAATATTTGGACTTTCCTTAATAATCTGGATTGCCAATTCTTTTACAGAGTCTAAAATCGCTGTAAATTCAGTATCATTTTCGTCTGGACGTTCTTCTGCAACTTCTTTGATTGTTGCTGTCATGTAAGGCTCTTCTAAAACAATTTCGTCAATTTCGAAGCGTTTTTTCCCTTGAAGAATAACCGTAACGTTCCCGTCAGGCATTTTAAGTACACGTAAAATACGCGCTACAGTTCCTACTTTATGAATATCATCTTTTGATGGATCTTCATCTTCCTCATTAATTTGAGATACAACACCAATAATTTTTCCGCCTGCGTTAGCATCATTAATTAATTTGATAGACTTATCTCTTCCGGCAGAAATTGGGATAACAACCCCAGGAAACAATACCGTATTTCGTAAAGGTAAAATTGGAAGCGAAATAGGAAGTTCTTCATTATTCATTTCCTCCTCGTCTTCTGGTGTCAACAATGGAATTAATTCTGCCTCTGAGTCAAATTCTTGAAGTGACAGATTGTCAATAGTAAGTATTTTATGGTTTGACATAATAAAATATAAGTCGTTTTGTCATTAAATTTTTAATACTATCCGTAAAAAGAGTATAGCTTATTGAAGTTTTTACTGAAAACAGGTTTCGTTTTTCAATTACAAGATAGGGCATAAAAATAGACAATCATTATGCCAAAACAAACTTAAAGTACAAATAATTCCAATTAAGCAATTTCAAAATACAATCGATTGTACAGTTTAGAAAATAAAAAACCCGAAAATCTTTTTTCGGGTTTTTTAACATATTATTTCTGCTATTATTTCAAAGAGTACGAAACGAGTTCTGAAGTAGTTCCTGATGACTCTAATTTTACAATTCCGACATCTTTAGCAATCCAATAGTAAGTATCATATGAAGAAGTTTGCCCTTGCGTTGAAGCTTCTAAATGAAATTTAAATTTAACAACATTATTATAAGTTACCTCTTTCACTTTTATGCTTCCTTTTTCTAAGATAGTTCCTGTATATTTTACATTCATTTTAATAGATGGAAAATTAGGTATATTAAAAGTTGTTTCTTGTGAATAGCTACCTTCCCAAGTTTGATTCACTTCTAAATAATCTTTAAAAATGATAAATTCGTAACCTGTCATTTTACCAGTTATTCCCTCTGCATTGTAAGTAACTTCGTCTATACTTACATAGTAATCTCCCCTTACTTTTTTTAGTGAAGCACCAGCGGTTCCAGAAACTTCTTCGGTAGCCCCGAATAGCTGATTAAATTTATAATACGTATTGCCGTCTTTATTAGATGAACTTTCAATTTTTACCGTGCTTTCTGATCCATCTTGGTCAAAGACCCATTGATTTCCCACTTTTGAAGGCCAATAATCTCCTGTTGATTCTCCGGCAGTTTCTTCAGAATCACTGCTACATGAATTGAACATAAGTCCTGTCATAACAAACAGGATTGCAAAGCATTTTTTTAGTTTTCTCATAATTGAATTTGTTTTTGGTATTAAAATTTTATGTGAAATTATAGCAACGAATGTATTATACCTTACGGCATTACGTAAAATCAAAAAATATTTTTTATTTTTTTATCAAAACTGTAACAAACAAAAAAAAGCCAAGTCTATATTAAAAACCAAAAGCCACTACTTGAATATAAACAACCAAAATATCGAAGAACTAATTGCGCTTTGTAAAAACAATAACCAAAAAGCGCAGTTTGAAATATACAATCGCTATTGTAAGGCGATGTATAATGTGGCTTTTCGTATTGTAAAAGACGAACATTTTGCACAAGACGTCATGCAAGAAGGTTTCTTAAAAGCTTTTACAAAAATCAATGACTATAAACAAGAAGTGGCTTTTGGAGCATGGTTAAAAAAAATAATCATCAATTATAGCATCGATTTTTACAAGAAAAATAACTCTTTTCAAGTAGAAGATTTAAGTAAACAGCTTTATAAAATTGAAGAAAACGACGGAATTATTTCTGATAATATTGACTTAAACTCTCTGAAAGTAAAACAAGTCTTAGATACAATTCTGCAGCTGAAAGATAATTACAGAATGGTGCTGACGCTTTTTTATATAGAAGGTTATGATCAAGAAGAAATCTGCGAAATTTTAAACATCACATACGCAAATTGCAGAACAACCTTGAGCAGAGCAAAAGATAGTTTGAGAAAAAAATTGGAAGAGATATAAAATGAATTGGAATTATGAAAAATGAAAAAGACAACTTAGACGAATTATTCAACAGATTTGAAAACCAATGGGATATTCAGAAATTAAATCCGGATCACCAAATGGATTTTCTTCAAAAATTAAACAAAAAAGAGCCTAAGAAAAGATATTGGTTCGTGACTGCTATTGCCGCTTCGATCGTATTGATGCTTGGAATATCTATTTTTTATAAAAATGAAAAACCAAAAGAATTCAAATTTGCTTCTAAAGAGACTAAACGCACCGATTCTATTTTCAACATTCTAATTGACAACGAACTGGTTAAACTGAAAGAGAAAAATTCGCCAGAAAATCAGCAGATTATTAATGACGCTATGAAGCAGATGAAAACTTTTGACGCTGATTATCAAAAAATCATAAATGAATTGCAAAAAAATGGCGAGAACAAACAAATTATTTATGCGATGATTAGTAATCTTCAAACGCGTATTTCTTTTTTGCAAACCGTTCTGAAAAGAATTGAAGACAACGAAAAACTAAAAAACACCTCTAATGAAAAAACATTATAACTTACTCATCTTATTTCTTTTGATTCCTCTTTTAGGATTTTCAAATGATGACGCTTTTGTCACCAAACAAAAAACAATTAAAAAAACGTATATCGTAAACTCAAATGCAGGAATTGATGTAGACAATAAATATGGTAATATTACTGTAACTACTTGGGATGAAGATAAAATTGATCTTGATATTACCATAAAAGTAAATGGCCCAAACGAAAATTGGGTAAACGAGCGCTTAAACAGCATAGATGTGGATATCACAGCTCTTAAAAGTATGGTAACCGCAGTAACTACGCTTGGAAGTTCAAATATTAAAAGCAAAGGAAGTAATAACAGTTTTGAAATTAACTATGTTATTAAAATTCCAAAAAACGGAACGATTAAACTAGCAAATAAATACGGTAATATTTCTATTCCGAATGCAGAATCTTCTACAGATATAGACTGTAAATACGGGAAAGTTACTTTAGGAAAATTAAGCGGATCTAATAATCAAATATCGATTCAGTACTGCCAAAATTCGAGTATAGACTATATAAAAGCAGGAAATATCGATGCGAGATATTCAAATCTTAAAATTAATGATTCTGGAAACCTGAATCTAAATGCAAGCTATACTGATGTCAATTTAAATGACGGCCAAAACATTAAAGCAGATTGCAACTACGGAACACTTAAATTTCAAAAAATCAATTCTTTAAATGGTTCTGGAAATTATTTGACTTTTATTATTGGGGAAATCTCAAGCAATTTTAGTTATGATACCAATTACAGTAAAATCAGCATAGGAACTGTGACCGAAAAAGCTGGAAATATTACGATAAACTCCGGATATACTGACGTTACAATTGGCTATGTTCCAAACTACGCTTTTGACTTTGACATATCAGGAAAATATACAAACATCAAACATGATAATTCTTTAGAACTTTCTGTTACTGAAATTAAAAGCAACAGCAAGAGAATTGCAGGCTTCTACAAGAAAAAAGGCCAGAACAAAATCAATATTACTTCCAACTACGGGAATATTTCGCTAACAAAAAAATAATCATCTAAAAATCAAAACAATGAAAAAATCAATTTTATTATTAGCATTTATACTTTGCACAATTAGCAATATAAATGCGCAAGACAAAATCAAACTTCAAGGAAACGGAAAAGTAGTTTCTGAAACTAGAAGCACAGGAGATTATGATGGAGTTAAAATAGCAGGTTTCTTTGATGTAGACTTGGTGTCTGGCAAAGAAGGGAAAATCACCATAAAAGGAGAAGAAAATTTATTATCTGCAATCAAAGTAGAAGTTGAAGATAAATCGTTAAAAATTTATATTGAAAAAGGAACTCAAATACGTACAAGCTCAGGCAATAAAATTCAAGTTACCGTTCCATTTGAGAAAATTTCAGAATTGAGTTTAGCTGGCTCAGGAGATATTCAGTCGAAAGATGTCATTAAAAATGATAATCTAGCACTAAAATTAGCAGGTTCAGGAAATTTAACTCTTCCAGTTGATACTAATAACTTAGAATTGCATGTAAGCGGCTCCGGAAATATTCATTTAAAAGGGACTGCAACTAAGCTTACAACCAAACTTTCTGGTTCTGGTGATATTGACGCTTCGAGCTTAAAATCTAAAATTGTAGAAGCTAACGTTTCTGGTTCAGGAAACAGCAAAGTAACTTGTGATGAAAGCATAACAGCTAGAGTTGCTGGTTCTGGAAATATAAAATATATTGGAAATCCTGAAAAAAGAGATGTAAAAGTTTCTGGATCTGGAACTATTACAAAAGGTTGATTATTATAAATATCACGAATACAAAAGAAATCATCAGTCAAACTATTCTTGCAATTCGTGATATTGGTTGTTGCAAAAGACGTTTCAATTAATTTGAAACGTCTTTTTTATGTACTCTTCTTAAAAGGAAAATTGATGTTACAAAGAATATCGCCAAAATCACAATAGCCGCGCGCGGACTTCCTGTAATCTGATCAATAATTCCGTAAACACACATTCCAATTACAATTCCGACCTTTTCAGCCACGTCATAAAAACTAAAGAATGATGCTGTATCTTCTGTTTCTGGCAATAATTTAGAATATGTAGATCGTGATAAAGCTTGAATTCCACCCATTACAAATCCTACAACCGTTGCCATAACATAAAAGTGTGTCGGCAATGTTATAAAGTAAGCTAAAGCACAGAAAACTGCCCAAATCGCATTAATAAAAATCAAAGTTGGAATATTACCCCGTTTAGAAGAAGCATAAGAAGTTAAAAGTGCTCCAAAAACAGCTACAATCTGAATTAATAAAATGCAAATTATTAAACCTATTGTACTTTCTTCTTTTGAAGACCACTGAATTTCCTGCGCTCCAAAATAGGTCGCTACAAGCATTACAGTTTGAACCGCCATACTGGAAACAAAGAAACCTCCTAAGTAACGCTTTAAAGGAATATTTTCCTGTAATAATGCCCAAACCTTTTTTAATTCTTTAAAACCATTAAACACAACAGCTTTTGTTAGTTTCTGTCCTGTTTCTTTACTTCCTTTTGGCAAATAATAATAAGTGTACTGGCTAAATAAAATCCACCATACTCCTACCATTACAAAAGAATAACGCATAGCTTCCATTCTTGCAGCATCATTTTCAGCTCCCATTATCATCCATAAATTGATAGCCAACAAAAGAACACTTCCAATGTAACCTAAAGAATATCCTTTTGCACTAATTCTATCTTGCTGTTCTTCAAAAGCGATATCTGGCAAATATGAATTATAAAAAACCAAACTTCCCCAGTATCCTAATAATCCAAGGAAATAAAATGCTAGTCCAACATAAATATTTTCAAGATCAAACCAATACAACCCCATGCATGACAAAGCTCCCACATAACAGAAAAATTTCATGAAGGATTTTTTGTTACCAACATAATCGGCAATACCCGATAATAAAGGAGAAATAAAAGATACAACCAAAAAGGCCGCTGCTGTGATAAAACTAATTAATGCTGAATTTTTTAGGTGAAGACCAAAAACATCAATGTAATGATCACGATCACTGAATAACGCTTCATAAAAAATTGGAAACACTGCCGAAGCGATTGTAAGTGTGTAAACTGAATTTGCCCAATCATAAAATGCCCAAGCATTTAAAAGCTTCTTATCTCCTTTTGGTAGGTTTTTCATAGAAATGGTTTGTTAAATAGGCTACGAATTTATCTATTTTTTATGATAATCAAATACAAATTATCTAATTCGTTCATTAATAAATTATAAACAAAAAAGCCATTCGTAATGAATAGCTTTTCTGAATTATCCTAAAAATATATTTTATTTAATAGTCCCTACTTTTAATGCAATTGCTTTTGCTTCGGGAATTAAAGCTTTAATATTTGCAATTCTTGTAGCATCAGAAGGGTGAGTGCTCATGAATTCTGGAGTTCCTGAACCACCTGATTTCGCCGCCATTCTGCTCCAAAAAGCTACAGCATCATCTGGATTGTAACCTGCAATTGCCATCAAAGTCAAACCAATTTTATCAGCTTCACTTTCGTTGCTTCTGCTAAATGGAAGCATAACTCCTACCTCAGAACCAATTCCGTATGCTTGTGCAAATATCTGCTGGGTCGCTTCAGATTTTCCGCTAGTTGCTGCTCCTAAAGCTGCACCTCCTATTTGCTGTAGTTGTGCCGCAGACATTCTTTGCGCACCGTGATTTGCTAATGCGTGAGAAACTTCATGCCCCATTACCGTTGCCAAACCTGATTCGTTTTGTGTAATTGGCAGAATTCCAGAATAAACCACAATTTTGCCTCCTGGAAGGCACCATGCATTTACTTCTTTATTATCAACCAATTTATATTCCCAACGATAATCTTTTAAGTATTGTGTCTGACCTAAATAATTTAAGTATCTCTCCGCAGCTGCCTTTATTTTAAACCCTACAGTTTCAACAAGTTTTGCATCTGCAGTTCCAGTAATAACTTTGTTTTCATTTAAAAACTGGCTGTATTGCTGAAAAGAAGATGGAAATAATTCGCTATTCGAAACAAAATTCAAATTTTGTTTTCCCGTAATTGGATTTGTTGCGCAACCCATAATAAGTGCTCCAAAAACCCCTAAAAACACATATTTTTTCATAATTCGAGCTATTTTTATAACAAAAATACGATTAAAAAATATAAAATGTTTTATACGATAAATCAAAAAATTATCAAAATTTGACTATTCACCAATAATGTGAAGCTCATTAAACTCTTTATCAACCAATAAGAAATTATTCTGCTCGAAACTAATTTCGTCAAACTCAATTTTTTCATTGTCAATTTCAATTTCCGTAACTTTAAATGGAAGTCCAATTAAATTGATTTTATATTTCGAGTATGGTGTTTCGTATTTCCCTTCTTTGTGAACCTGAATAATAAGTTCCTTTTCTTTCCCTATATTTCTAAATGACAAATAGCTATAACGTCCTTTTTTATAATCATAACCATCTTGAGCATCTTCGTAAACTGCCGACTGCTCTTTACCATTTTTATAATAAACGTCAAGTATCAATTCATCAAATTCTAACTCGCCCACATATTGCTGAACTGGATATTTAGGAATAATGGCACCTGCTTTTACAAAAACAGGAATTTCATCAAATTTACTATCAATCCAAATCTCTCTTCCGCCAATAAAAAGCTCATTTGTCCAGTAGTTATACCATTCACCTCTAGGAATATACATACGTCTACCTACAGCGTTAGGTTCAAGTATTGGACAAACTAAAATTTGATTTCCAAAAATAAATTCATCGTTTCGATAATGCGTCTGCGTATCGTCCTGATCAAAGTAAACGAGTGGTTTTAACATCGGAACTCCTTCTTCAATATACTGCCAAAACATGGTATATAAATAAGGAAGCAATTGATAGCGAAGACTAACAAATTTTCTAGTGATATTAATCACTTCTTCGTCAAATGACCATGGTTCTTGATTTCCGTGATCTCCTGAAGAGTGCGTTCTACAAAAAGGGTGAAAAACACCTAATTGAATCCAACGGGCATACAACTCGCCTGAAGGCTGTTCTGCAAATCCTCCGATATCAGAACCAGTAAATCCCATTCCCGAAATGGACATTCTCTGCACTTGTATATTTGCAATCCATAAATGTTCCCAAGTGGCCACATTATCTCCTGTCCAAGAAGAAGTATATCGCTGTGCTCCAGAATAAGCCGATCTTGTAATTACAAACGGACGTTTCGGATAAGCAAATCGTTTAACTCCATGATAAGTTGCTCTTGCCATTTGTGTTCCGTAAATATTATGTGCTTTTCTATGACTGCACGGATTTCCATCATAAAAATGACGCACATCCATCGGAAATGTTTTATTTGGAACTTCCATTACTGCAGGTTCATTCATGTCGTTCCAAACTCCCTTTACGCCTATTTCCGAAACTAATTCTTTAAATAAACCTGCCCACCATTCTCTAACTGCGGGATTTGTATAATCAGGAAAATTACATTCGCCTGGCCAGACTTTTCCCTTCATATAAGGACCGTCGGCTCTTTTGCAGAAATAATCCTTTTCTAAAGCTTCTTTATAAACCCAATAATCTTTGTCAATTTTAATTCCGGGATCTATAATTACAACAGTTTTAAAACCATCTTCGGCTAATTCAGCGACCATTTTCTTTGGATCTGGAAAATAGTTTTTGTTCCAAGTAAAACATCTAAAACCATCCATATAATCAATGTCCAAATAAATGGCATCACACGGAATTTGAAGTTCCCTAAATTTTGATGTGATTTCTTTTACTTTACTTTCAGGATAATAACTCCACTTGCATTGATGGTAGCCTAAAACCCAAAGTGGCGGCAATTCTGGTTTACCCGTTAAATCGGTGTAAGTGGTTACAACGTCCTGCATTTGAGGGCCATAAATGAAATAATAGTTCATTTCGCCACCTTCTGCCCAAAAGCTGGTAATATTTCTTCTTTCTTGACAGAAATCGAAGAAAGTTCTAAAGGTATTATCAAAAAATATTCCGTACGATTGTTTGTTGTGCAAGCCAATGTAAAACGGAACAACTTTATATAAAGGTTCCTGATCTTTTTGGTAAGCATATTGATCTGTAGCAAAATTTTCTACTCTTTTGCCTTTAAGATTCATTTGAGTCGCTTTATCTCCAAGACCGTAATAACATTCACCATCTTTAGAATATTTACTCATTTTTACAATGTTTCCGCCATATTCATAACTTTCTTCCCAATGAAAACCAAGTTCATCCTCTAGAATAAGAAAATCGTTTAAATCATAAATGGAAAGACGAAGATCTGCTTTTTGGATTTTACATTTTACTTTGCTAGTCCTAATCTGGAAATAGGTTTCTTCTTCCGTAAGTTCTAAAAAATTATAACCGTGAAGCTGGCTTTTATCGATAGCATATGAGAAGTCATTGCTGAAATAACCTTTTGTAGTAAAACGGAATCGGATTAAACTATCACGAAGAACAGTAACTTTTAAAATTACTTTGTTGTCGGTATTAAAGAAAATAGAATCTCCTTCATGTTCATAAGAGACAATTTTTGATGGGTATAAATCGCCTTTGTATTCTAATGATGTGTTTGTAATCATATCTCAAATGAATTAATTTAACATTTTCCTTCTATTCAAACATACAAAAAAAGTTCGTAATGCCCTATGAATAAAAGGTTTATTCACGAAAACGTTTTTTCTGAATGAGTTTCAAATTACAAAACAAAAAAACAGCAATTTGATAATTTTGAAACGATATAATGACAAAATCTTAGTTGCAGATTTTTTATTCAATCAAAGAATACACAGTAACACTTAAAGGAGGTAAAATTAATGCGACAGAAAAATCTCTCCCATCATAAGCAACTGTTTCTATTTTTAATGCGTTAGAATTTTCAACACCGCTTCCACCGTAAATTGTGGCATCGCTATTAAAAATCTCTTTCAATTTGCCTTTTTTAGGAATACCAATTCTATAATTTTCTCGAACAACTTCAGTAAAATTGCACACCACAATCAAATTCTCATTAGGATTATTCCCTTTTCGTATGTAAGATAAAATCGCATTTTGGTGATCTGAATAATTAATCCATTCAAAACCATCGCCACTAAATTGCTTTTCGTACAACGCAGGCTGCGATTTATACAATTGATTCAAATCTGTAATCAATTTTTTTATTCCAGAATGAAAACCATATTGCAGCAAATGCCAGTCTAAACTTTGTTCGAAATTCCATTCAGAAGTTTGACCAAGTTCAGCTCCCATAAACAGAAGTTTTGTGCCAGGATGCGTAAACATATAACCATACAGCAATCTTAAATTTGCAAAACGTTGCCATTCCTCACCAGGCATTTTATAAATAAGGGAATTTTTGCCGTATACCACTTCGTCATGCGAAAATGGAAGCATAAAATTTTCAGTAAAAGCATACGTCATCGAAAAAGTCAATTCATTCTGATGATATTTTCTGTAGATGGTTTCTTTTTGAAAATATTTTAAAGTATCGTGCATCCAGCCCATCATCCATTTCATTCCAAAACCTAAACCTCCTATAGAAGTGGGTCTGGAAACCATCGGAAAAGAAGTGCTTTCTTCTGCAATAGTTTGAATTCCATCAAAATTAGAATAGATTACTTCATTGAATTCTTTAAGAAAGCTAATGCAATCAAGATTTTCTCTTCCTCCAAAAATATTAGCTTCCCATTCTCCATCTTTTCTAGAATAATCCAAATAAAGCATAGACGCTACAGCATCAACTCTAAGTCCGTCGATGTGATAATTTTGAAGCCAAAAAACAGCGTTACTAATTAGAAAGGCCCGAACCTCATTTCTTCCATAATTGAAAACCAAACTTTTCCAATCTGGATGATACCCTTTTCTGCGATCTGGATGTTCATATAAATGCGAACCATCAAAAAAGCCTAAACCATGAGCATCATCAGGAAAGTGCGATGGAACCCAGTCTAAAATGACTCCAATTCCTTCCTGATGCAATCTATCGACCAAAACCATAAAATCCTGCGGTTTACCAAAACGCGAAGTCGGTGCAAAATATCCTGTAAGTTGATAGCCCCAAGAAGGGTCATAAGGATATTCCATAATTGGCATAAACTCAACATGCGTAAAGCCTGTTTCTTTTACATATTTTACTAAATCATCTGCAAGTTCGAGATAAGTCAAAAACCGATTATGTTCTGCTCTTCTCCACGACCCCAAATGCACTTCATAAACCGAATAGGGTTTATCCAATGCATTACAATCCTGACGTTTCTGCATCCAATCTTCATCCTTCCACTTATAATCCAAATCCCAGACAACAGAAGCAGTATGAGGCGGTTTTTCGCAGTAAAGCGCAAAGGGATCTGCTTTTTCGGTAATTACACCATTTATATTAGATTGGATTTTATATTTATAAAGCGTTCCTTTTGAAATATCAGGAATAAATCCTTCCCATATTCCAGAAGAATCCCAACGCACATTTAGATTATGTTCGCCTTGAATCCAATAATTAAAATCGCCAACAACAGAAACCGACTGCGCAGTTGGGGCCCAAATTGCAAAGTAAACACCTTTAACTCCGTTCACCTCAGTTAAATGAGCTCCTAATTTTTCATATAATCTGAAGTGTTTTCCAGCTTTGAATAAATCTATATCAAAATCGGTAAAAAGAGAGTGTGCTATTACTTTAGTCATGTTTGGTTTTTATGGCGATTGGAATTTGGAATTTGGAATTTTTATATTGTATTCAGGTTTTACTCAATTCTAAAGTTATCTGAAAGCGTTACACCTTTTTTGACAACGACAATACCATCTTTTATACTATACAATTCATTAGTAAAATTGTCTAAATGTTTTCCTCCGCTAATGTGAACATTGTTTCCAATACGCACATTTTTGTCGATTAAAGCATTTTTAATAAAGCAGTTTTCGCCAATTCCAACGTGAATTTTATTAATACTGCTTTCATGGTTCATTTCGTCAAGATCTTGATAGAAATCATTTCCCATGACGTAACAGTTCTCCAAAACGGTCCCCTCTCCAATTCTGGAACGAATTCCAATTACAGAGCTTTTGATCTCTTTAGCATTAATAATACAACCTTCCGAAATTAAAGATTGATTGATAATTGAATTTCTAAATTTAGATGGTGGCAGTAATCTTGGTCTCGTAAAGATTTTATTCTCATTATCGAACAAATTAAACTCTGGAATATCTGCTGTTAGACCAATATTCGCTTCAAAAAACGATTCAATATTTCCAATATCAGTCCAATATCCTTCATATTGATAACTTAAGATTTTGTGTTTACCAACCGACTGCGGAATAATTTCTTTACCAAAATCTTTTGTTTCTTGGTCAGCCATTAATTCTACAAGCAATGACTTATTGAAAATATAAATCCCCATCGAAGCCAGATACTTTTTGCCTTTCTCCTGCATTTGCTCGCTCACTTCAGATTCCCATTCTGGCAATAAAGAAGCATGAGGTTTTTCTATAAACGCATGAATATTGTTTTCGTGATCGGTTTTAAGAATTCCAAATTCAGGAGCATCTTTAGCGTTTACGGGTAAAGTGGCAATTGAAATTTCAGCATCAGCTGCAATATGAGCTTCGAGCATTTCGTTAAAATCCATTTGATATAATTGATCGCCAGAAAGAATTAAAGCGTGATCAAAATCGTGTTTCAAAAAATGCGACATACATTGTCTCACAGCATCAGCCGTTCCCTGAAACCAAGTTGGATTGTCTGGAGTTTGTTCAGCAGCCAATATATCAACAAAAGACTGGCTAAAAATGCTAAAATTAAAAGTGTTTTTAATGTGAGCATTTAAAGACGCAGAGTTGAATTGTGTTAAAACGAATATTTTAAAAATATCAGAATTGATACAATTAGAAATCGGAATATCAACCAAACGATATTTTCCTCCAATCGGAACCGCCGGTTTTGATCTTGTTTCTGTCAATGGAAATAAACGTGAACCTTGTCCACCTCCTAAAATAATGGCGACTACATTTTTCTTTTTAAATTTCATCTTGCTGAATTATTAAGTTGTATATTTCGATATATTCTTGGCAAACTCTTTCCCAGGAATGATCTGCTAACATTCCTCTTTTTAAAACCTTATTGAAATTTATTTTATCCTCATACAACCTAACAGCACGATTTATTGAATAGCATATATCAGCCACAGAAGCTTGATCATGACAAACTCCATTTCCTTCATCACCAAAATCAATAACCGTATCTCTCAATCCTCCAGTTCTTCTAACAATCGGAATTGTCCCGTAACGCATCGCATACATCTGATTTAACCCGCATGGTTCAACTCTAGAAGGCATTAAAATATAATCTGAACCTGCATAAATCAAATGTGCCAATTCTTCATTATAACCTATAAAAACATTATAATTTCCTTTATAATCATTTCGCAACTGAGTCAGCTGGGATTCAATTGAAGCATTTCCTGACCCCAGAATCAAAATATTAATTTCTTCGAAATGTTCTGACAAAGCCAAAGCGGAAGCATGCGGAAGCAAATCGCCTCCTTTTTCTTCAAACAATCTTCCAATAAAGCTAAAGAGTGGCTTTGAAGGATCTAAATCAAATTCTTCACACAGTTTTTCTTTATTTTTCTGTTTTCCTATTTCAAAATCTTCAATCGAATAATTTTCTGCAATCATTTTATCTTTTATCGGATTCCAAACTTCAATATCGATTCCGTTTAGAATTCCTTTGGATTTGTTTCTAACAGAATTAAACAATGATTCTAAACCATTTGCCGAAATATTAATTTCATCTAAATAACTTGGAGAAACTGTAGTCACAGCATTTGCGCATTTAATTCCTACAGCTAGAGAGTTAATTGAATTACTCCATTCTAAAAATCCAACATGTTTTAAATCAAATTCTGGCAAATAATATGACTTATCAAAACCAAACCATCCTTGATACAAACCATTATGAATTGTTATGGCAGTTTTTACATTCTTCAAATTCTTATATTTATAAGCAAATTGCAGCAAAAACGGAATAACTCCAGTATGATGATCATGACAATTAATAATATCTGGAATTTTATTTCGTGCTATAATCCAATCGAGTGTAGCAATCTGAAAAGACAAAAATCTTTCTATATCATCTTCATAGCCATAAACATTCGGACGATTGAATAATTCATTAATTTCTATCAAATACAGTTCATAACCTAATTTATCTGTTGTTTCCTTTAAAACGCTGAACGGAAAATTAAAATCTCCTAATTGAACTGTACCCCAATGGACACATTCAAAATCATTTTCGTGCCTAAACTTTGTGTCGTAACAAGGAATTACAACTCTAACTTCATGTCCAGCAGACTGCTGATATTTTGGCAATGCACCAACTACATCTCCCAAGCCTCCAACTTTTGCCACAGGATAGCATTCTGCACTAATATGAAATATTTCCATTTAAGAAATTAATTTATGATTATAGATAAGAAGCAATCATTTAAATACTACTTTTATGTTTTCTAAATTTAGCAAAAAACAAGCAAAAACCCTTAGTTTAAATAAGTTTTATTGAAATGGCAAAAAAGGCAACTAATCCTACTAAATCATTAAAAATTCCTAAGATTATTATAATTTCTGCGAAAATTTGCGCATTTATTTCGACAAATTTAGTTACAAAATTTGCAGCAAAAATCTTTACAACACCTATAAAACATAAAGTTCCCAAACGGGAATTAGAAATGGATGCTAAAAGCATTCAAAAATTAATTTACATTCCTGAAATCGATAAAAGCGTAGTTACGTACACCTATGGGCAAAGTCCGAGCAAAGTATTATTGGTTCACGGCTGGTCTGGAAGAGGAACTCAACTATTTAAGATTGCTGATGAACTTTTAGCAAATGGATATTCTACAGTTAGTTTTGACGCACCAGCACATGGAAAATCAAAAGGCAAGACCACAATAATGTCTGAATTTATAGCTTCTATATTAGAAATAGAAAAACAATTTGGCCCTTTTGAAATTGCGATCGGACATTCTTTAGGGGGTATGTCAGTTCTTAATTCTATTAAAGATGGGCTTAAAGTTGAAAAAGCAATAATTATAGGAAGCGGCGATATTGTTCAGGATATTTTAGATGAATTTACCTTTAAATTAGGATTGAAGAAAGAAATCAGCATTCATTTAAGAGATTATTTTGAAAATATGTATCAGGTTAAAATGGATGATTTTTCAGCATATAAAGCTGCCAAAAAAATAAAAACTCCTGTTCTAGTCATACATGATAAAGATGATCCTGAAGTTTCTGTGAAAGCTGGAATACATATCAATGAAAACCTTGAAAATGGTTCTTTATTTTTAACTGAAGGCCTTGGTCATCGAAAAATACTCGGCAATCAAAATGTTATTAAAAAAATTCTTGAATTCATTAAAATCAGTTAACTTTATAATTAACTATATCAATTTCAACATTAAAGAGAATCAAAAATGGATTTATTTGGAGAAAATGCAGATTGGGAAATTAAATTAAAGCCCATTTTAAAAAAATATAAAGGAAAGAAACATCCTCTGGAATATCATAGCATTTATCAATTGCTTGTCATGGTTATTCTCTCTGCGCAAGATTCTGATGCCAATATAAATACTATAGCGCCAAAATTATTCGAAAAATATCCAACATTAAAAAGTATATCTCAAACCGACCTAGAAACTTTTACATCTTATGTAACTAAAGTCCGTAATCATTCTACAAAAGCAAAATGGATTTTAGAAATTGCTAAAATCATTAAAAATGATACCGATATTCCTTTAAATATGTCCGATCTTACTGCTTTAAAAGGAATTGGGAGAAAATCTGCGAATGTCATTTTAAGAGAAGCCAATAAACCTGCGGAAGGCATTATTGCCGACTTACATGTTATACGCGTTGCTCCCAGAATCGGAATTATAAAGGAAAGCAAAGACGGAAATAAAGTAGAAAAAGACTTAATGCAAGTCCTTCCAGAGAATATTTGGTCAGAAATCGGAATGGCAATTTCGTTTCATGGCCGAGAAATTTGCAGACCAAAACCTAAATGTCCTGAATGTGTCTTAACCGATATTTGCTTGTACTATAATACTGTGGTAATCAAAAACTAATTATCTTCTTCTTGTATCAATCAAGTAGATAATTTTCCATTCGTCTTTTTCTTTAAATAAAGTAAAAGTATTTACTCCAGAATGGCTGAATTTTTCATTTAAATAAAATTCATAAGGAGCCCAGACGTGAGCCATTGATCCATCAATCTGAATATTGTAACTTAATATTTTTTCTTGAAATTTCATGTTTAGAGGAATCGATGCAATAGATTTATAAAATTCTTTTGTGCTTTCATTAGACAGTTTATTCCCTTTAGTTGTGCTTTCGCTAATGGATTGCAATATCATTTTATCAGCACAAACTAATTTAATCTTTGATGAATCCCTCTGATGAAACCCTTCAAAAAAAGATTCAATGCATTTTTGAACTTCTTGTTTCTGAGCATTACATGATAGTCCTAAAAGAAGAAAAAAGATAATAGTGTAACTTTTCATCGCTATAATATAGTTTAAACGCCAAATTGAGAGAAATGATGATCTAAATGTTTTGCAAACATATTGTTCCATTCTTTAGAAGACAATTTTCCAAAAGAAAGAGATTCCTTACCTTCAAATTCTTTTTCTCCTAATTCTTGTGTTTTTTGGATATAAGAAACCAACCTGCTTTTTTCCAATTCAAAATCGCGATCACCTTTAATTATAAATTGCGGAGCTGTACTAAGGTTTTTTGGATAAGGAGATTCACTCACTACTTTACTTTTAGCCAACAGTTTTAGTAAAAGTTTCATAAAAACATTTGGTTTAGGATGAATATCATCATAAACCATTTCATACGTAACATTACAGTGAGCTAACATTTGATCAACAGACATCTTACCCCAAAGTGGCTGTGTATGAGGCGTAAGCAGATTAACTCTACTTATAAATTGATCGCAATCATCCTTAAGAAAAACATTTTGCATAGCTTGCAAATTTAATTTGGCAAAGTAAAAATATAAAAATTAACCTGTTAACTCAATTTAATGCAAAAAAAAACTCCAACTAGCAAAGCTAATTGAAGTTTTAGTACTCAGAGCGGGACTTGAACCCGCACGAACATTGCTGTTCACTGGATTTTAAGTCCAGCGTGTCTACCAATTTCACCATCCGAGCAATAATATGTGGTACCTCCAGGGATCGAACCAGGGACACATGGATTTTCAGTCCATTGCTCTACCATCTGAGCTAAGGTACCATTTTCACTTATATTCCTATAAATGAAGATTAGAATAAAAAACCCCGTTGTAAAACAGGGTTTTATAAAAGAAAGGCGACGACATACTCTCCCACATGACTGCAGTACCATCTGCGCTGGCGGGCTTAACTTCTCTGTTCGGGATGGGAAGAGGTGAGCCCCGCCGCAATAACCACCTTAAGGCTATTCGCTGCAAGCAGCTTCCGACTGTTAATTATCAATTGTAAATTATCAATCAGACAATATCTTAACATACTGGGATAAAGAAACAAAGAGTTTTTTTAGAAAGTTCTCTCCTCCCGATTGCTCGGGAGGAAAAGGGTGTGCATAAGCTTACGGATTATTAGTACTGCTCGACTGTGACATTACTGCCTTTACATCTGCAGCCTATCAACGTG
>NZ_FMVC01000001.1:922910-1056745 GCF_900101855.1 Flavobacterium anhuiense | reverse complement strand
TATGAAATAAAATTTGAAGAGATATTATCTGATAATGGAGCTGAATTTGGAATTAAAACCAGCAAGGTAAAAAATCAGCATCCTTTCGAAAGAATGCTGATGGAGCTCGGGATCGTACACAGATACACCAGACCTTACCGCCCACAGACAAACGGCAAGGTGGAGAGGTTTTGGAGAACTCTGGAAGAGGATTTATTGCGAGATACTGATTTTGATTCTCAAGAAGAGTTAAAAGAGGAATTGCTGCAATATTTATATTATTACAATCATGAAAGACCGCATCAGGGAATTGATGGAAAAAAGCCAATCGAAATGATAAATCCGTTACCGAAATAAGTAACTTTTACAATTCTGAGGAACGAAGAATGACAAACTTGTGTTTATCAATCTTTGTAGAGTTTCTTGCGGAGATTTCTCCTTTCGTCGAAATGACAAGATTGTGGTTATTTGCAAATTTGAAAAGAAAAAATCTGCCTAATCTGCTAAATCTGCGAGAGATAAAATTACTAATCTTTACAGAGTTACTTGTAGAGATTTGCTTCGCCTATTTGCTATCGCTCGAGTCCCGTCCCTCGAAATGACAAGATTGGGTAAATACTTTACGCTTTAGCGACTTTGCAAGATTATTTCATTACAGTTTGAAGAAAAAACTTCGTGCCTTAGCGCCTTTGTGGCAAAATCAATAAATAAGAAAACTTTAATAAAATCAACCATACGCCATTCCTGTAAAATCATTAATTTTGAAATTCGAAGTTCAAAAACGAAATAATTATGAAATATCATCAAATAAACAGCGCTCTTTTTGTAAAAAACCGCAGAAAGTTCATGGCTGAAATGAAACCTAACTCTGTAGCAGTATTCAACTCAAATGACATTTACCCAGTTAGTGCCGACAGTACTTTGCCGTTTGCACAACACAGAGATATTTTTTACCTGAGCGGTGTAGATCAGGAAGAAAGCGTTTTGCTTTTGTTTCCAGATGCGCCTTATGAGCATCAGAGAGAAATGCTTTTCTTGAGAGAAACTAACGAGCATATTGCTGTCTGGGAAGGCGAAAAATTGACAAAAGAACGTGCTTTTCAGGTTTCTGGAATTAGAACGGTTTACTGGTTGCAGGATTTTCATAAAATTTTGAACGAAATGATGACCTACGCCGATACAATGTACATCAATACCAATGAACATTATCGTGCTACAGTTGAAACTGAAACTCGCGAAGCTCGTTTTGTAAAATGGTGGAAAGAGCGTTATCCAGCGCACAATGTTGCAAAAAGCAACCCAATTTTACAAAGATTGCGTTCTGTGAAAGAAAGCGAAGAAATCGATTTGATTCAACACGCTTGTGATATTACAGAAAAAGGTTTCCGCAGATTATTAGGATTCGTAAAACCAAATGTTACAGAATATGAAATTGAAGCCGAATTGGCTCACGAATTCATTCGTAACCGTTCTAAAGGTTTTGCTTACACCCCAATTATCGCTTCTGGAAACAATGCAAATGTTTTACACTATATTGAAAACAATCAGCAATGTAAAGACGGAGATTTGATTTTGTTGGACGTTGCTGCAGAATATGCCAATTATTCAAGCGATATGACGAGAACAATTCCAGTTTCTGGACGTTTTACAGATCGTCAGAAAGCAGTTTATAATGCTGTTTTGAGAGTAAAAAACGAAGCTACAAAAATGCTTACGCCTGGAACGCTTTGGAAACAATATCATGTTGAAGTGGGTAAAATCATGACTTCTGAATTACTTGGTTTAGGCTTAATTGACAAAGCCGATGTTCAGAACGAAAATCCAGAATGGCCAGCTTACAAGAAATATTTCATGCACGGAACTTCTCACCATTTGGGACTTGACACGCACGATTACGGATTGCTTCATGAACCAATGAAAGCGAATATGGTTTTCACGGTTGAACCAGGAATTTACATTCCAGCAGAAAAATTCGGAATCCGTTTAGAAGATAACGTTGTTGTTCAGGAAAAAGGAGAACCATTCAACTTAATGAGAAATATTCCTATTGAAGTTGACGAGATTGAAAGTCTGATGAATTCATAAATAAAAAAAGCCCTTAATAAATTTATTAAGGGCTTTTTAATTTTATAAACGTTTATTATCCGATTTTTGAAATCTGAAGATCCAATTGGAATTTTCCGTCAGCTTCATTTCCATTAATTAGATCAAAAAGCTCTAAAGCTCTTCTTGCGTTTTTCTCTTCTTCTCTTTGCTCAGCTACATACCACATCATAAAATCTTCTGTAGCATAATCATTTTCAGCTCTACATTTTGCTATCACTTTATTGATTGCCTGAGTAACTGCGATTTCGTTTTGCAAAGCAATTTCAAATACTTCTCTAAAAGAAGCAAATTCCTGCTGCACTTCTGGAACAGATGGCGTAATGGCAATCCCTCCCATATCTGTAATATATTTGAAAATTTTCAGAAAGTGTTCTCTTTCTTCTTCGGCTTGTTTGTACAAATACGATGCTGTATTGGCAAAACCGTTTCTATCCAACCATGCAGCCATAGCTAGATATTTGTTAGAAGCGTCACTTTCTATTTTTGCCTGTAAATTCAATATATTTTCTACACCTTCAACTAATGAAGTACGTGTTCTTAGTAAATCTTTCATAACCTTAAATTTTTATACGTGTAAATTTACAAAAATTAAAGGAGGCAATTGTAACTGCTTGAAAATTTGGATTTAATCTAAGTAAGAATCTAAATAAGTTCAACATTTGCTACGCTACAAAGCATAGAATGTAATGTGAGAGTAAATTTAGTTCCGTTTAACAAATCTCTTAACTGCACTATTTCGCAAATGGTAAGATTTCTGGAAAAGTTTCTTTTGGTAGTTTCAATAAGCTGAGCATCCGACTGATCAGATAAGTCATAAAGCATATTAAGAATGTCAACACTATTGACCTTTCTTTGAAAAATCAAAAAATCATGGATTTTATAACTTGACACGGTATCAATAAAATTGATAATTATACTATTGGTCAAATCACATTGATAACTATATCCTTTTTCGGTTTTAAATAATACTTTGGTGGTCAAATCACTAACTAATGCCATTCTGATAAATATAATAACGATGCAAAAATATAGAATTTCAAGCAATTAAACACATAATTAAGACTAATTTAAAATAACAAAATTAATTTATGTTTTTAAAAACCACCTTACTACATTAAAAAATGTAACATTCTAGAGCATCATTCGACTAATTTCAAAAACAAATCACTTAGAAATTATGCAAGCACACGAAATAGATTATCAGATTTTTGGAGAAGAAATGCAATATGTGGAAATAGAATTAGATCCGCAGGAAATTGTAATTGCCGAGGCCGGCAGCTTTATGATGATGGAAAACAATATCCAAATGGAAACTATATTTGGAGACGGCTCCCAACAGCAAGGTTCAGGTTTGTTTGGCAAACTTTTAAGTGCTGGCAAAAGAGTTCTTACTGGCGAAAGTTTGTTTATGACAGCATTTTTAAATCAAGGCCATACTAAAAGTAAAGTATCATTTGCATCTCCATATCCTGGAAAAATTCTTCCAATTGATTTAACTGAATTTCAAGGTAAATTTATTTGCCAAAAAAGCTCTTTTCTATGCGCTGCAAAAGGCGTTTCTGTAGGAATTGAATTTTCGCAGAAATTAGGCCGCGGTCTTTTTGGCGGTGAGGGTTTTATCATGCAAAAAATAGAAGGCGACGGTATGGCATTTGTTCATTCTGGAGGAACAATGGCCAAAAAAGAACTGGCTCACGGCGAAGTTCTAAAAGTAGATACAGGATGCATTATTGGTTTTACCAAAGATGTAGATTATGATATTGAATTTATTGGCGGAATCAAGAATTCTATTTTTGGTGGCGAAGGATTATTCTATGCTACTTTAAAAGGTCCAGGAACAGTTTACATTCAGTCGTTGCCTTTCTCAAGATTGGCTGACCGAATTATTGCTTCGGCTCCTAGATCTGGCGGAAACAGTCGTGACGAAGGAAGTCTTCTTGGCGGACTTGGAAATCTTTTGGATGGTGATAACCGATTTTAATTAGATGGCTTTCAGAAATGGAAGCTATTTTTTTATTAGTTAACAAACAGTACTTTATCATAAATAAATTTATTGCTGGTTTAAAGATTTCCCAATTAAATCAAGACATTTCGGTATTTTGTTTTGGCTTTCTTAACTTTGTGCTTCACAATAAAAAAACTTCATTTTGAAAACGCTTTTATATAAAAATACTACGATTTCCTACTCAGATTCAGGAAAAGGAAATGCAATTGTTTTACTGCACGGCTTTTTGGAGAACAAAAAAATGTGGAAAGAATATGTTGACTTTTTCTCAGAAAAATATCGTGTCATAACAATCGATTTATTAGGTCATGGCGAATCTGAACCGCTAGGTTATGTTCACGAAATGGAAGATAATGCCAATGTGGTAAATGAAGTTTTAAAAAACATAAAAATCGAAAAAGCTACAATTGTTGGACATTCAATGGGTGGTTATGTTGCTTTGGCTTTCGCCGAATTGTATCCAGATAAAATCCAGAAATTGGTGCTATTAAATTCAACTTCTAAAGAAGATAGCGAAGAGAGAAAACTAAATAGAACTCGAGCAATAAAAGCCGTAAAACAAAATTATGCAAGTTTTGTAAGCTTAGCAATTGCAAATTTATTTAGCGAAAATAACAGAACACGATTGGCCGAAGAAATTGAAAAAGTAAAAATAGAAGCTTTAAAAACACCTTTACAAGGAATTATAGCTTCTCAGGAAGGTATGAAAATCAGAAAAGACAGAGAATGGATTTTAAAAGAGAATCGTTTCCCAGTTTTATTGATTTTAGGAAAAAAAGATCCTGTTTTAAATTACGAAGAGAATCTTTCTCAAATTGAAGATACAACTGCAGAATTAGTCTCTTTTGAAGATGGACACATGAGTCAAATAGAAAACAAAGAAGAGCTGAAAATTGCTTTGTCACATTTCTTCGAATAGAAGACTAAACATTACAGTCGAAAAAGGCCATTTCTAACCAAGGGTTGAAACAGCCTTTTTCTCATTCTTGGGGGCAAAATATCTTTATAACTTTGAAGTAATATCTTTTTTGTATTTAGATAAAGTCGCTCTTGTTAAACCAAAATTTACTTTAGTGCATTTTTTTTAAATCTAGTTATTAAAAACAGAATCCATTCTTCGTAGCAATAGTCCCATTTTGCTTAGATCTTTAGAAAGCAACGCAATACAATTATCATCTTGACTTTTGCTTGCTACAACAATTCCGTCATTATTCTAAATCATAACTTGTTTAACATTGCCGTTGTTAACATCTTCAGACATTTCAAGACACATCTTTAAAATCATTCCGATCATTGCTGCAACATTTCCGTCATATTGTAAATTAACAGACTCATTTAAGATGCCATCAATATTAAAACTAAGTCCAGACTCAGCTCCGGTCTCTTCTACTAGTGTTTGTAAATCAACCATATTCTTATATGTCATGTTTTGGAAGCGTCAAAGATATTTTAATATTAGAAATTGTTCGATAAACACTTGTTAAAAAAAGGCACATTATCACCTATTGGAGCACTTTTATTTATCATGTAATTAATCCTATTTATTTGCAAAAAATATGCAAAAAAAATTAACATAAAAAGTTAATAATATCAAAAACATAACATTTTGTTCCACAAATTTCAATTCTAAAATTAAGATTTGCAGATTATTACGTTTGACAAAAGTTTTTATATAGATTTGCAAAAAAAATACTAAAAATGAAAACTGTTGACGAATTACGCTTTGACTTAAATGTAAAACTGGAGAAATTTAGAAAGTTTCGTATTGAAAACGGATACATTAATATTAGAACCTCTCAAGAAAAACCTAAAAGAGGTTTCTTCAAAAAAATATTTGGTTAAAAACAATTGGAACATCTGAATTTACAAAATAGGCTTATTAAAAGTTGGACTATTTTTATTGATTTATCGAATCCAATTTGTTTAGCTACAGATAAAAATATTTATAACCAACTAATTCATATGGAATTAACTGATATATGAGACAAATATCTTTGTATTATTAAATCTTTTCTTCAAATGGGACATTACTATCAAAAATCTCTGCTAGCAAATTAGCAATTTCTTCTAAGTACGAATTCAATATCTGTGAAGTAATCAAAACATTTAAATCTTTTTCTTCTTTAAATCCAAACGGCAAAAATCCAGATTTTAAATTTTTGAATGAAATAATTCCGACTTCTATTGGAAGCTCTCCCGCCTCTTTCTCATACATGAAAGCATAAGCTAAAACCTGAATGATTTTATCATTTTTAAGCTCTTGTGTCAATCCTTCCCAAGTTTTGAGAACTACATTAGACTTTTCTACTTTTCCTGTCTTATAATCGATAATTCTAATTTTTCCGTCTCGGCGTTCAATACGATCGACATTACCTTTAATCAAAACAGGAAACGGCAGTTTTGGATGAACAAATTGACGCTCAAAAGTCTGCTCTAAAGCAATAATCTGAATCGCTTCATTATTTTTAACTGACTCTAATTCCATTTTCAGGAAATTGGAAACATTTCGTTTTGCCACTTCAAAAGCCAAGAGGTTTCTTCCTTTTTTGATTTCGCCTTCTTTGTAAACCAATTTAAATTGCTTAAGGACTTCATCATCCAATAATTTGAAACAATTGAGAAGGTTATTCTCAGAAATAAATTTCCCTATAAATGGTTCATAAAGCGCTTTCAATGTTTCATGAATAATCGTTCCTAAAGTATTCAAAGCTATATTTTCTTCAACCTCTTCTACTTCGCGAATTCTTAATATTTTTTGAAAATAAAACTCAATCGGATTTCTGATATAACTGGTAAATGCTGATGGCGAAAAACCATTAACAGCAATTTCCTTCAACCTCTCCATTACCAATTCAGATTTAGGTACAGAAATCGGTTCGTAAGCTGTATTTGGCAAATCTGGATTATAGATATCAAAAGTGATATTATGCTTTGATTTTTTTTCAACTTCCAATTGCGTAATAAAGCGGCTTCTTTCACCAGCGTCTAATCCGTCGTTTTCTGTATTATAAATCAAATAAATATTTTTTGCCCTTTGCAACAAATGATAGAAGTGATAGGTATAAATCGCGTCTTTTTCTTTGAATGTTGGAAGCCCTAACTCTCTTTTGACATCATATGGAATAAATGAATTTTGAGATTTTCCAGCAGGAAATTTTCCTTCATTCATAGAAGTTATGATTACGGTCTCGAAATCTAAGACACGGCTCTCTAAAACTCCCATAATCTGCAGGCCACGTAACGGTTCTCCTTCAAAAGACACTTCTGCCAGATCTATAATTTGTTTGTAAATAGAATGAAGAGTATCTATATTATCAATATGATGGTGTTTCGAATAATAATTTATAAGTTTATTAATCACTTTAAAAACACCGTAAACAAATGCTTTTGCAATTTTTTCTTCTTCATTATCATTACTAAAATGATCTTTAATTGCAATTAATAAAGCTGAAATATTCTTTAGAACAGCTACAGAACCATTTTCCCATTTTTCAAACAACAGATTAAAGAAAATTGATGGTTCAGGATGAAGCTCTAAAATTTTATGATGAGTTATAAAAGTATAGTTATTCTCTTTAATAATTCTTACCAACCTTTGTGCATTAGCATACGGTTCAACCAAAGGATGGGTTAAAATATCGAGCACATCTTTGTAATAAAAAACATAGCTCCCGCCTTTTCGAGAAAGCGCATTGGTATGCATTTTAAATAATTTAGCGACAAAAATCTGGGATGGATTATTCTTTCCTGAATATCCCATTGTAATATTCAATGCTCCAACAGATGCTGGAAGAGAATACAAAACGGGAACTAATAAATTTTCTTCACCAAGCACAACTGCAACTTTATCTAAAGAAGCATCAGGATTTTGATCGATTAAATTCTCAATAATGCTACCCGCTAATTTTGCTTGGCCAATTGTTTTTGGAGTTCCTATAATCTGAATGTTTTTTGACTGCGAAAAATCATCCACAATCCATTCAAAAACATTTGACTTATAATGTTTCCAGCTTTCTTTAAATCGTCTTAAAAAGAGGCCAGCATCATGGTATGGATCATTTAGAAAAGCTTGATCTGCATCCCAATAAATTTTTGCTTGGTCTAATGCTAATAAATGCTGTACGATCTTTTCTTCGGCAGCATTCAACGCATTGAATCCCGCAAAAATAAAAGTCCGATTTCCAATAGTATTAGAAAAATGATTGAGATTATTTACAGCTTCTCTATAAATCAAACCTTGGTATCCAATTGATTTAAACAGTAAATGGTTATATAATGATTCGTAATAAACGGGAAGCAATTTCCAGAAATCAATATAATTTTCTAAAAGTTTTGTTTTTTGATCAACTTCAAGCCCCCATCTCTTTATATCTTCAATATCTTTTAGATAAGACAATACATGCGAAGGATCTAAAAGATATCTGTCAATTTCATTAAAGTCTTGCAAAAGCGTTTTGGCCCAATTTGCAAATAACTCAAAAGACTGCTGATTCTTTTTTTCTGTAATAGACAAATAAACCTCATAAAATTCAAACAAAAGCTCAATCGAATCTACAGAACGAATTGACGCAACATCCTGAACAAAATCTTCTATACTAGTAATCTGCGGTGCAATTATAGTCTTAGAAGTTTCATTTTTAAGCGCTTCAATCAAGAAAACCTTTGCTCTTTTATTTGGAAGAACTATTGTTATCTCAGAAAGTTTCCCAACATAATCCTGAATTACAACAGATGCAATTTTTTGAAGAAAAGAATCATTTATCATAGTATAAAAATAAAAAAAGCCATTCAATTAAGAATGGCTTTTCATGTTTATTTAGAAACTAAAATTATAGTTTACCTTGGTATTTAGAACCAACGTGTCTAATTTCAGTTCTTCTGTTTTGTGCTTTACCTGCAGCAGTTTTGTTACTTGCAACTGGTTGGCTAGAACCAAATCCTTTAGACTCTAAGTTTTCTGGATTAACACCTCTTTGGATTAAAGCGTCCATTACAGCTTTAGCTCTGTCCTCAGAAAGTTTTTGGTTAACTTTAGCAGAACCTGTACTATCCGTGTGTCCTTCGATAGAGAATTTCGCGTTTGGATAGTTTTTAAGGATTTCTTTAATAGCATCTAATCTAGCTTGAGTTTCTTTATCCCCAGTTTTGAAAGTAGCTTTTCCTGAGTTGAAGTATACCGCTCTAGCTTGAACTTTAAGATCTTCTAACGCCTCAGAAGTTACTTCTGGACATCCTCTGTTACTAGCAGGACCTGCAACTGTAGGACAGTCATCGTCTTTATCAGCAACACCATCTTTATCAGCATCTAAGAATGGGCAACCACCATTTTCTTTAGGACCAGCAACTGTAGGACATTTATCGTCTTTATCAGCGATTCCGTCACCGTCAGTATCAGGACAACCTTTTAAAGCAGCTAAACCAGCAACATCTGGACAAGCGTCATCTTTATCAGCGATTCCGTCACCGTCCGTGTCAGGACATCCGTTTAATGCAGCTAAACCAAATACATCTGGACAAGCGTCAGAAGCATCAACGATTCCGTCACCGTCAGTATCAGGACATCCGTTGAATTGTTTTAAACCTGCAACATCTGGACAAGCATCATCTTTGTCATAGATTCCGTCTCCGTCAGTATCTTTACCTCCGAATTTGAAAACTAAACCTGCTGTGTGTTGGAAAACAGATCTGTCATAAGCTTTATCTTCATTAGCAGCAACAGCCCATTTGTACTTTGTCGCTAATTCTAAACCAATAGCATCTGTAAACCAGAATGTAATTCCAGCACCTGGATTAACAGTTCCAAAACTATTATCTCCGAAGAAAGTATATCCTCCACCAACAGATAACGAAGGATCAATTACTTTAGATTTGATTAATTCTTGGAAACTGTATTTGATAGTTGCATCAATTCCATAGTACATTAAGTCACCAGGATTAGTTACAATGTTACCTCTACCATCATGCCCAGGAGCAGTTGGAGCAAAAGTAACAAGCTTATCAATTTTGTTTACAGATCCTTGTAAACCAACAGAAAAACCGCTACCAACATATCTATTTACACCAATGTAAGATAGAGAAGGAAGAATATTCCAGTTGTCTTTTACAGCGAATGGCTGAGAGAAGTGTTGATCAAAAAATCCACTTCCTGAACCTGAACTTGTTCTAGTATCCACAGCATTAACCCCGAAAGAGATCGCCCATGGATTGTTACTGTCTTGCGCGTGAGAACTTAAACCCATCGCCATCAATACAGCAACTAAAAGTTTGTTAAGATGTTTCATACTTAATTTTTTTAATTACAATTTAGTTAATTACAAGCAAAAGTAACACCAAATTTTTTAAATACAAAATGAAATGTTAAAAAAAACCTACAAAAATTTAACCAAAGTGGTAATTATATAACTTTTAACATTTTACCGACAACTGTGAAGGCATTTATAGCTTTATCCAAGTGTTCTTTTTCATGCGCTGCAGACAATTGAACACGTATTCTCGCCTTATCTTTTGGAACAACAGGAAAGAAAAATCCAATAACGTAAATTCCTTGTTTCAAAAGTTCGTTTGCCATTGTTTGAGATAATTTTGCATCATATAACATAACAGGAACAATTGCAGAATCTCCATCAATAATATCGAAACCTGCCTTTTTCATTCCCTCTTTAAAATAATTAGTATTCCATTCTAGTTTGTCACGAAGTGCTGTATCTTTCTCTAATAATTCAAACACTTTAATTGAAGCTCCAACAATTGCAGGTGCCAATGAATTTGAAAACAAGTAAGGTCTAGATCTCTGACGCAATAATTCTATAATTTCTTTTTTGGCAGTAGTATAACCTCCCATAGCTCCTCCTAAAGCTTTTCCAAGAGTCCCTGTAATAATATCAACTCTTCCCATTACTCCTTTTGCTTCAAGCGTTCCTTTTCCTGTCGCCCCTATAAAGCCAGCGGCATGACATTCGTCAACCATTACCATAGCGTCATATTTATCAGCTAAGTCGCAAATTTTATCCAATGGCGCCACTAATCCATCCATAGAAAAAACCCCGTCAGTTACAATTAGCTTGAAACGTGCTCCTGCTTCATTTGCTTTGATTAGCTGCTGCTCTAAATCATCCATATTATTATTTTCATAACGATAACGAGCCGCTTTACACAAGCGAACCCCGTCAATAATGGAAGCGTGATTTAAACTGTCTGAAATAATGGCATCGCCCTCTCCCAATAAAGGCTCAAACACTCCTCCATTAGCATCAAAAGCAGCCGCATATAATATAGTATCTTCTGTACCATAAAAGTCAGAGATCTTTTTTTCTAATGTTTTATGAATATCCTGTGTTCCGCAAATGAAACGCACAGAAGACATTCCGAAACCGTGGGTATCCATTGCATCTTTTGCCGCTTGCACTACTTCTGGATGAGAAGAAAGTCCTAAATAATTATTTGCACAAAAATTCAATACTGTTTCTCCAGTCGAAATTGTGATCTCAGCACCTTGTGGAGAAATAATAATTCTCTCCTTTTTGAAAATTCCATTTTCCTCAATTGTCTGCAATTCTTTTTGCAAATGCTCTTTTATTTTACCGTACATTTTTATTTATTTAAAACGTTAAAAATTAACAACTTAACCAAAATAAAGCTTCGTTTTTTCTTTAACATCTGATTAATTTTTTCACAAATTTACTACCTCAATTTCTGCTCCAATATATACTAGAGCTTTTTTTAACACTGTGTATCCTAAATCTTCAATTGCGTCTTGATATTCCTTTATTTGCTGCTGATATTTAGCATTGGACGCCCCAGTTTTATAATCCAGCAAATAAGCCTCTTTGTTTTCCAAAAATACAATTCGATCAGGCTTTAAAATCCTTCCTTCTTTCTGAACAATTGTTTGCTCATTTAGTACAGTATGACTTCCATCAAAACATACATTTAGTTCTGGATGATTTACAATTTCGTTCAAGGTCTGCAGCACCTGATCAACTTGGTCATAAGTTATCAAACCATTTTCTAGGGATTTTGTAACTGCTAAATCAATATCCGATTTATCTTTAACAAAAGCCAAAATCTCATGCACAATGTTTCCGTAGGAAATCGCCTCTTGTTGATGTGTCCCCCACATTAGGGCTTCCCGTTGGGCAATTTTGATATTTTTTGGATTTAAAACATCTCTCACAATCGGAATGGATTTAACCGTATCAACCGTTGAAGAGGTTTTTGACAACCTTACTTTATTTCCAAATTCGTAACTCATTTTTTCTTCATCATAAACTCCTGCATGAATCAAAAATTTAATAAAAAAAGAAGCCATATTATTGGGATATTCACCATCACTTTTAGCTTTTAGCGATTGCGAAATCACATACAATTGTTCTTCTGCACGAGTTAAAGCAACATAGAGCACATTTATATTATCCAAAAGCTCTTCTTGCTTTTTTAAATTAAAAACTGCCGAAGCACTTTCTCCAAAACTTTCAACCGCACTGCTATTATCAACCAATGCTTTTGGAACTCCTAAATCTATTTCCTCTGTATCAAGCCACAATTTATCTTTTGGTTTTCGATTATAATCTTCATCTGCAAAAGGCATGATTACAACCGGAAATTCTAATCCTTTTGATTTATGGATGGTCATAATTCGAACTGCATTATTCCCCTCCGGTGATGGAATGCTAAACTTATGCGAATTTTTATCCCAGAAAACTAAAAAGTCCGCTACTCCTGCTTGGTTTCTAATATCTCTTTCCAAAACAATATCCAGAAAAAACTGCACATAAGCATTTCCTTCTGATGGAAGAATAAATTTAGAAATGATAATTTCTACCGCTTCATACAATGATTTTTTTCGAACGTCTTCAAAAGAAAAAGAAACATCAAATGTTAAAAGCCATTCTTCGAATTCTTTTTCAAATCTATAACTCATTCCCATCGCAATAAAATCATGAATAGGCATAAGCAAATCTTTGGTTGAAGCCAAAAAATGCAGAAAGTTAGCTTTTGATTCTAAATCCGAACTATTATTTAAATATCTAAGAAGATGAATTATCAAACGAACTTCTGAAGCATTCTGAATCATCAAAGTTTCTGAAGACAAAAGAGGAACTCCCTGTTCTGTCAAATAGTTAGCAATTGCAATTCCTTGATCTCTTTTTCTGGTCAGAATTACAATATCTTTATATTCAAAACCTTGCTTAACTACTTCTTTGATTGTATTTAAAGTGGCTAAAACATACAAATCCGATTTTTCCACAACATCTTCTTCATCAGCAAAATCATTTTTATCAATGATCGGAAGAAATGAAATGTTTACATAACCGCCTTTTTTCGAATTGGTATTTTGAAAACTATGATTTTCATATAGATTTTTATAATCTTCATTTGAAAATTCGCTAGAAATCAATTTAAAAAAAGCATTATTAAATTCAATGACCTCACTATAGCTTCTATAATTTGTATCCAAGTGCTTAACTTGTTTTTCATGATGAAAAAAAGCAACATCTTCTTTACTCAACTCAATAAACTGCTCTGCTTTTCCTCCGCGCCAGCGATAAATAGATTGTTTCGGATCTCCAACAATCATAAGAGTCCCTTTATTTCCTAAATCATCCAAACCAGAAAGTGAATTATCTATCAGTGGAATTAAATTCTGCCATTGCATTTCTGATGTATCTTGAAATTCATCAATAAAGAAATTGCGGTAACGCTCACCCAAACGCTCGTAAATAAAAGGCGCGGGCTGATTCTGAATTTCACGATGAATAATCGCATTGAATTCTGAAATCGACAAGATATTTTGTTCTGACTGAATTTTTGCAAGTTCATTACTTACAGTATTCAGTAAAGAAAGTGGGGTAATATTTTTTAGAAAGGCTTTATAAAAATCTCTTTTTTCGAAATTCTGATAAACTTCTTTCAATATTTGAAGTAATTCAGGAATAATATTTTCAATTAATGCTCGGTCTTTTGCCGTTTTGTTAATGGCAATATCATCAAACTCATGAAAAGTTTTATTTTTCGGATTAAACTTTCCTTCCTTAATACTTTGCAAATGGTTTGGAAAAGTTCCTCTTGAAAATGATTTCGGATCAATTCCGTTTTTATCAATCAATTCAATCGCTTTAATAGCAAGACCTTCATTAATTTCTTCCAACCCTTTGCAAAGCCCTTGCATTTTCTTTTTAATCTCAACAAACTCCCCGATTGTTTTGTTTTGAAAATGCAGAATCTCATTTCGATTATTTTCGTTTAAAACCAATCTTCCCGTGTCGAGAATTTCACGCGAGATATCCCAGCTTTTGTCATCATCGGTTTTTTCCATTGTAAAATCGATGAGCAATTTGGTCAAGGTTTCGTCTTCACCCGCTTGCGCAATAATGGCATCAACAGCTTCAACCAATAAATTTTCTGTATCCAAAGTGACTTCAAAAGTCATCGGAAGATTCAGGTCGTGCGCAAAAGCACGAATAACTTTATGGGTAAATTTATCAATGGTAGAAATATCAAAAGCAGCATAATTGTGAATCAAGTGCTTAATGATTTGCTGCGATTTGGTTTTAATCTTAATGATTGAAAGACCAGTATCACGCGACAAATCTTCCATTAGATCGGCCGCTTTTGGAGACGGATCATCTTTTGCGAATTCAGATAGATTTCCAACAATACGGCTTTTCATTTCATGAACCGCTTTGTTGGTAAAAGTAATGGCTAAGATATTTCTATATGCATCGTTTTTTGGAGAAGAAAGAATAATTTTCAAATATTCTTTTACCAAAGTGTATGTCTTTCCTGATCCCGCAGAAGCATCATAAATGGAAAAAGACGGACTTTGCATAGTTTTATTTTTTTGTATTGTAAAAATAATACAAAATATTCAACCCTCAATAATGAAAAATTCCAAATTCCAATATCTTTTTGTTGCGAATACTATAAATATTGGGATTTGGAATTTTGAAATTTTGGAATTTTTAAATTTATTAGTGTTTTGGAAAAGCTCTTCTATTGAAAACCAAAAGTATTCCTACACCTGTAGAAATTGCAATATCGGCCACGTTAAAAATAGCATTAAAGAAGGCAAAATGTTTTCCGCCAAATATTGGAAGCCATTCCGGAAGATTCCCTTCCCAGATAGGAAAATAGAACATATCTACAACTAATCCATGAAACCAAGTTCCGTATGGAGCTGGAGAAAAAATTGTCGCAAGATTATGGGTACTGTCATCAAAAATAACTCCGTAAAAAACAGAATCGATAATATTTCCTGCCGCTCCCGCGAAGATTAATGCAATAGCAACTATTAAATAAGTAGAATGACGTTTTTTTATCGAATCAGAAAGCCACCAGCCAATTCCGAAAACAGCAAAAATCCTGAATACAGTTAGAATTAACTTTCCGTACTCACCTGGTATTTTTGTTCCCCAAGCCATTCCTTCATTTTCAATAAAATGAATTCTAAACCAGTCGGCAATCACAACCTCTTCGCCAAGAACGAAATTTGTTTTGACATAAATTTTAGAAAGCTGATCAACAATTAAAACTAGGAATATAAGGAAATACGCTTTTCGTAATGACATTTTATGATTTTTTGATGGGCAAAAATAACAATTAAATCAAAAAAAACGCTCCTAATGGAGCGTTAATTCTTTCGCAACAAACTAAACAAGTTTATATGCTAATCTAAACCTGATAAAGTTTACTTTTTCACAGTAGCTTTTGCTGGCGTTTTTGGACTGTCGGAGAAAAAATCTGAAATGGATTTGAAGATTCCTTTGCTTTCTTTTCCGGCAGCCAACTTCTTAGCTTCACCCTTTTTTACATCTGCTTTAAATTTAACACGGAGTTTTTCAAATTCTTTCATTCTGCGCTCTACATCAGAGTTTACTTCTTTGAATTTCAATACTTTAGCCATAATGTAAGTTTTTCGTAGTAAATAATTTAAATTATTACTGATTTGGTATTACAATGATACATAATTTAATTTATATTTGTTAATAAAAATTAACACTTGTTTATCAAAACATGCAATTAATTTTATAAATCAAATACCAAATGAACTGAATTTAACATCCTTCCCAAAATCCTACAAAATCATGAATGAAATCACAACTACTCTAAACGACTTTCTTGTCAACACCAAATCTACTGCAGCATTAATTTTAAACGGAAAAGGAAAACTTATCACTTCCTTAAATCTTGATTACGGCGATAGCATTGCCGCAATGAGCGCTGCCATTTTATCTATGAGCGAAAAGTTTTTAATAGATTTAGAAAAAGGCTCTTTAAAACAATTATATCTAAAAAGTGCTGAAGGTGTTATTGTTGGAAATAAAATAAGCGGCTCTAACTTTATTGTAGCCTTTTCTAAAGAAGGAAGCAATTTAGCTCTATTGATGCGCTCTACAGAAGAAGTTTCTGCAGAATTAAGCAAAAATTCCCTATTGAAATAACCATAAATTCTATTAACAAATTAACCCTAATTAACTATGAACAATGATTTTTTAAACGTATTTTTAAGCGAAATGAAAAGCAACGTAAACGGCTTTATCGCTGTAGCTGTAACAGAAATTGAATCTGGATTAAGCTTTGGAAATTTAACAATCGACCCTAGTTTTGATCCGGAACTTGCAGCAGCTTATAACCTTGAAGTTGTAAAAGCAAAACTGAATGCAGTAAAAGCCTTAGGCTTAAACCAAGATATTGAAGACATTTTGATTACATTATCTAATCAAATTCATATTATCGATATTTCTCCGAACAAAAAATTCATGATCTATCTTGCAGCTGATGCTTCAAAAGCAAATTTAGGTATGACTAGAGCTATTTTAAGAAAGCATAAAGCTGATGTTGAAAAAAATCTGGCATAACAATTTTACTTTAAAAAAAAACGCCTCTAACCAAGGCGTTTTTTTGGATCCATTTCTAAAAAATCTTAAGTAGTTTTACCTATTTCATTCTTACAAAAAAAGGGTTTTTAAAATTTAATTTATTTTGATTAATTATAAATAATTTCTTTCAATAGATAATCCTTTTAGCAAAATAGAGGTTTAACAAACATTAAACAATACAAAAAAAACGCTCCTAAAAAGGAGCGTTTTTTTCTATTTAAAGATATATTTCTTAAAATTTATCTCTGCAAGTTTTTAGCTTCGATACTCATTGTTGCATGAGGAACGATTTTAAGCCTTTCTTTGCTAATTAATTTACCTGTTACTTTGCAAATACCGTAAGTTTTATTTTCTACACGGAATAAAGCATTTTTTAAGTCACGAATGAATTTCTCTTGTCTGATAGCCAACTGAGAGTTCGCCTCTTTTGACATGGTCTCACTTCCTTCTTCAAAAGCTTTAAAAGTTGGAGAAGTATCGTCAGTTCCGTTATTCAAATCGTTCATATAGGCACTTTTGATCAAGTCAAGATCTTCTTGTGCTTTTTTAATTTTTGCTTGGATTATTTCTTTGAACTCTGCTAAATCTGCGTCTGAGTATCTAATAATTTCATCTATCATTTTCTACTATTTTGAAATTAATATAATGGTTCTAATGTCATCAAACTCAATTTCTGTGCCGTTTTCTAACGTGTCAGCAAAAACCAGTTCGTCTGTTAATGTTTCAGACTTAATATAGTCTTCATTTTTTGAAACCGCATTTTCTAAAATGCCATCTCGTTTTATTTGAACTTTAATCTTATCCGTAACCTCAAATCCTGAATCTTTACGGATGTTTTGTATTCTATTAACTAATTCTCTAGCGATACCTTCATTTTTTAATTCTTCGGTAAGTGTAATGTCAAGCGCGACTGTTATTCCGTTTGAATTAGCAACTAACCATCCTTCGATATCTTGTGATGTAATTTCTACATCTTCTAATGATAAAGTTACACTATTTCCTGCAATAACAATATCTAGCGTTCCCTGCTTGTCCAATTGGTTGATCTGTTCTGCCGAAAAACCTTGTATCTTCTTAGAAATCAAGCCCATGTCTTTCCCAAAACGTGGTCCAAGAGCTTTAAAATTAGGCTTAATTTGTTTTACTAAAATACCAGAAGCATCGTCTAAAAGTTCGATTTCTTTCACGTTTACCTCAGCTTTTACAAGGTCAGAAATCGCTTCGATTTCAGCACGCTGATTGTCGTCAAGCACTGGAATCATTACCTTTTGCAGAGGTTGACGAACTTTGATCATCTCTTTTTTACGCAGTGATAAAACCAAAGATGAGATCGTTTGCGCCTTCTGCATTTTGCTTTCCAACGTTTTATTAACAAAGTTTTCGACAAATTTTGGGAATTCAGCCAAGTGAACACTAGCAAAATCCTCGGTTCCCGTAGATGCTGTCAAATCTCTATACAATTTATCCATAAAAAATGGAGCAACCGGAGCGCTCAATTTACTGATTGTAAGCAAGCAAGTATAAAGCGTTTGGTAAGCTGCAATTTTATCTTTTGCATATTCCCCTTTCCAGAAACGACGACGGCATAAACGAACGTACCAGTTACTTAAGTTTTCCTGAACGAAGTCAGAAATTGCTCTTGTCGCTTTTGTTGGCTCATAATCTTCGTAGCATTCGTCAACAAATTTGATTAACGAATGCAATTCAGAAATAATCCACTGGTCGATTTCTGGTCTTTCGTTTAACGGAATTTCAGCTTCAGCATATTTAAATCCGTCGATGTTAGCATATAACGAAAAGAAAGAATAAGTGTTGTATAAAGTTCCGAAGAATTTACGTTTAACCTCAGCAATTCCCTCAAGGTCAAACTTCAAGTTATCCCACGGATTTGCATTCATAATCATATACCAGCGTGTAGCATCTGGACCGTTTTCTGCAATGGTTTTAAACGGGTCTATAGTATTTCCTTTACTCTTAGACATTTTAATTCCATTTTTATCCAAAACAAGACCGTTTGAAACTACGTTTTTGTATGCAATTTTATCAAAAACCAAAGTTCCGATAGCGTGTAAGGTATAAAACCATCCACGAGTTTGATCTACTCCTTCAGCAATGAAATTCGCTGGAAAATCTTTGTTCCCGTCAATTTTATCTTTGTTTTCAAAAGGATAGTGCCATTGCGCATAAGGCATTGCTCCAGAATCGAACCAAACGTCGATTAAATCACTTTCGCGCTTCATTGGTTTTCCAGAAGCAGAAACCAAAGTGATAGCATCAACAACATTTTTATGCAAATCGATTAAATCATAATTTGATTCAGACATATTTCCGATTTCAAATCCTTTAAACGGATTTTCTTTTTGGAAGCCTGCTTCAATCGATTTTTCGATTGCATTGTACAATTCTTCAACAGAACCGATAATAACTTCTTCTGTTTTATCTTCTGTTCTCCAGATTGGCAAAGGAATACCCCAATATCTAGAACGAGATAAGTTCCAATCGTTGGCATTTTTAAGCCAATTTCCAAAACGTCCTTCACCAGTAGATTTAGGTTTCCAATTGATAGTTTCGTTCAGGTCGAACATTCTATCTTTTACGTCGGTTACTTTAATAAACCACGAATCTAACGGATAGTATAATAACGGCTCGTCTGTTCTCCAGCTATGCGGATAACTGTGCACGTATTTTTCAACTTTAAAAGCTTTGTTTTCTTCCTTAAGACGAATAGCGATTTCAACATCTACAGATTTCTCTGGAGCTTGTCCTGCATCGTAATATTCGTTTTTAACATATTTACCAGCTAAATCACCTACATGAGAAGTGAATTTTCCTTGTAAGTCAACCAAAGGCACTGCGGTTCCGTTTTCGTCTAAAACTAACATTGGCGGAACTTCTGGTTTTGCTTCTTTTGCTACTTTAGCATCATCTGCACCAAAAGTCGGCGCTGTATGCACGATTCCTGTCCCGTCTTCTGTTGTAACGAAATCTCCAGAAATTACTCTAAACGCATTTTCAGCATTTTGGTACGGCAATACGTAAGGCAATAATTGTTCGTAACGGATTTCTACTAAATCTGCTCCTTTTGCTTCTGTTAAGATTTTGTATGGAAGTTTTTTGTCGCCGTTTTTTACATTGTCAAAATCAGCGTCATCTTCACTTACGAAATATCCTTTTCCGAATTGTTTTCCAACTAAGTTCTTAGCCAAAATCACATTGATTGGCTCAAAAGTATATTGATTGAAAGTTTTTACTAAAACATAATCGATTTTTGGACCAACTGTCAAAGCTGTATTTGACGGAAGCGTCCAAGGAGTTGTCGTCCAAGCTAAAATGTGGATATCTCCAAATCCTTGTAAAAAGCTCGGAAGCGTTTCTGGCAAAGTTTTGAATTGCGCTACAATCGTAGTATCCGTAACATCTCTATAAGCTCCTGGCTGATTTACTTCGTGAGAAGACAATCCTGTCCCTGCTTTTGGAGAATATGGCTGAATCGTATATCCTTTGTACAACAAACCTTTATCGTAGATTTGTTTCAAAAGCCACCAAACAGACTCCATGTATTTTGGTTTATAAGTCACATACGGATCTTCCATATCAACCCAATACCCCATTTTTTCGGTCAAATCATTCCATACGTCAGTATAACGCATAACGGTTTTTTTACACGCTTCGTTATATTCTTCGATCGAAATTGTTTTACCAATATCTTCTTTTGTAATTCCTAATTCTTTTTCGGTACCTAATTCAACAGGCAGACCGTGAGTATCCCATCCAGCTTTTCTTTTTACCTGAAAACCTTTCTGAGTTTTATATCTGCAAAAAATATCTTTAATCGCTCGTGCCATTACGTGGTGAATACCAGGTAATCCGTTTGCTGAAGGCGGACCTTCAAAAAATACGAAAGGTTCAGCACCTTCTCGAGTGGTTACACTCTTTTCAAATATATTTTCTTTCTTCCAAAAATCAAGAACTTCAGACGCTACAGTTGGTAAGTCAAGTCCTTTGTATTCAGTAAATTTTGTACTCATTTTATCATTTTCTTAAACGAGGTGCGAAAGTAAGAAATTTTGAACTATTGACCGCCAATTTCCTTAAATTTCACAAACTTTTGTTGAGATAATAGATACAAAAACATAAGAATTGGTTACTTTCTGACATTATTCTCATTTTTCTGAGCATAATAAATCAAAAAACAACCAATTCTTAAAATAACTTCCAACAAGCTAAAAGTCTTATTTAAATCCTCCGAAATAAACTTCTTTCATAAAAATTCTATTTCCAAAAACGGGATTTATTTCTACTTTTTCGCGTGTTTCCTGATAAAAAGTTTCGCCATTAAAATCTTCGATTTCATAATTGATCTTATGAGGAATTTTTCCGGAATTTAAAGCTGCTACAGGGCGATAATCTCCAAATAGTTTTCTTTCAAAAAAACTTTTATTGCCATTGTCAAATTCTGTTTTTTCTGTTGAAACTATATTAAAGTTTTCTTTATCAATAAAAACATGATAATCAGTTTTGGGAATTGTTCTGTTTCCCGAACTCAATGTTTTTTCAAAATAATTTAAATGATAACACATTTTTCCCTCGTATATTTCTTCACCCAGAACTTCAAAATTATTCCATAAATCGAGTCTTAAGTCGGTTAGAAAGTTTACCAAATCAACATTTTTAGACAAATTGCTGTAATCGTATGATGTTAATTTTGCCCATTTGGCATTGAGTCCAGTTTCACGATCGTCATGACTCCAAGCTTCTGGTCCGTTTACGATTTCATAATAAGCTTCAGGCATTTTTTTCTTAAGAAGATAATGCGATGTTGTTGCCCATTTTTCTTCTGTCTGCGGAATATTTGTCCCTTCAATTGAAATCTTAGAAAATAGATGTGCTTTTTCTACTTTTTTCAAAGCTTGGCTTCCTCCCAAATTATCAACTACTTTAGCCAAAATATTTGCATTTAATTGATATGGTATAGAATCAAGCAAATTAAGTCTTTGCGTTTTAATCTTTTCCAGATAAGCTTCACGATTAGATTTTTCGATTTCCCATTCTGCATCTTGCTGCTGAATCTTTTCAAAAAATGCTAATCTTTTTTCTTCTTTCTCTTCCGCTATTTTAAGACCTAATTTTTGAAGATCTGCAAAACGTGTAGTGTGGCTTCTTATTTTTTTATCGACAAAAAAGCCATTATTCACTTTTTTAACTATTGAAGATCCTCTTGAATCCTGCTTATCATTCTCAATAAGCAAATTAGCATACAGTAACGCTTTTTCTCTATTTTCAAGTAAATAATAAGTTTCTGCTAAATTGTTTGTAACTATGAAACGAATATTTTCGTTTGCAGGAGAAAGTGGATATTTTACCAATAGACTTTCCAAATATTGCAAATGAGGCGACAAAGTTTTTTCGTCTAAACCTTTTTCAAGTGTCACTTTTTGCATCTGAACTGTAATTTCATTTTCAAATGCCAGCAACTTCTCGTACTCAGGATGCGATTTTGAAGTTACAAATTCAAACTTTATTTTTTCTTCACCGATAGTGTATCTTAATTTATAATTAAGGTAATTTTGTATTGCTTGAACAGAACTGTAAATTACTGTGTCTAATCCTAATTCCGCAACAGTGTAATTACCGTCTCTTTCTGCTTCTGCAATTTTTTTATTATTCATCTCAACGGCAGCCTTCAAATTGTCTTTTTGACTACCTACAGCGATTAAATAGGATTCCACTGTATTAAAATCTTTGGTCAACAGAAGCTTATCTGCGCATTTCGCCTCCATTTTTATTTTTACACTATAATTGGAAAATGCCTGAAACTTCCATCCGTTTTTCTTTTTATCAAAAATACTGTCAATTTTAGTGGCTTTATATTGCGGAAGTTCAATGGTTAAATAAATTCTTAGTTTTCCGTTTGCAGGATCTTTTATGAAGCCTTCTATATTAAAATAGTTTTTTTTCAATATCGGTTCTTCTTGTATTAACTGCTTATCCATTTGATAGAAAGTGGTCTGAGTTAATGCATTATCAAGAATAGGAAATTCTGGGTAGTTAATTACTGGTATGTAGAATTTCTTTTTTTTAGAGCTTATTTTTTCTTGCGCCTGAATTGAAGCAATTACAAGCAAAGCTATAAGGAGTAGTGTTTTTTTCATAGGCAAAAAAAAGCCATCAAAATCAAATCCTGATGGCCTGTATCTTTTTTTATTTTTCTTTTCTATTGAAGATCTGAATTGACTTATCAGAAACATAAAAAATATTCTGAGTCGCAGGATCTACTTCGTAAATTGGCTTGTTGTTGTTGAAGATAATTTTATCAACTTCAACTCCATCAACTTTACTCACTTTTACAAGAATTTTTTCTCCAGAATCTGCCTTTGCAAAGATATAAGAGAAGTCTCTGTTTTGTTTCATTGCATTAAAACGAGAGTTAAATTTAGCCGCTACTACGCCAAGTGCCGCTGCTCCAGCCGCATAAGCTTTTGCTTGATCTTTATTCGTTTTATCTTCTTTCTTTAAAACTGAAGTTCTCATATTTCCATCAGAATCACGGTATGTCATTGTTACTTCAGAGCCTTTAAATTCACTCACACCAGCTCCAACTCCTAAACCAATACTTCCAACAATAGCAGCACTTTTTATAAGACGTCTTGTTCCTTCTCCTGGCTGTGAATAAGTAAGGTGATATTTAACTGTACCATCCATATTAACTCCCATAACTTCAAGTGGACCTGAAAGCACAACACCCCAAGGAAACTGCTCGATACTGTTTAATTCTTTTTCTCTTTTGATATTTACTTTAGCAAAAGGCTCTGGCTTGTCGCTAATGCTAGGATCAAATTTGTATAATTTCTCGTCATTATATACTAAGTAAGAATTTGTAGTTTCATCGTAAGTAGGTAAAACTGGACGATTTTTATCAAAATTGATATTACGTTTCCAAAGTTTAACTCCGGTTTTATAATCTACCATGTTTCCGTAAGTTCCTGTAAGGTACATTACTTTTTCGCCAACTTTCCCTAGGTAGTAAATTGGATCTTCTTTATCATCAGAAATTTCAATGAATTTTTTCCAAAGTTTTTCTCCGTCTTTGTTAATCAACATCATTTCATTTTCTGCAACGTACAAGAAATCTTGATCGATTGGAATTACTCTTTTCAATCCATCTCCACGAGCGTCTTTTTTCCAAATTTTCTCTCCTGTGTTTAAGTCAAAAAAGTTAAATCCGCTGTAGTGCGCAACTAATATTTTTGTTCCCCAATCTTCAAGATAAACCACTCTCTTTGTTTTGATAGATTCTTTCCAGATACTTTTTCCAGTTTCTGTATTTAATACATTTAAATATTGTTTTGTAGAAAAAGTTCCTGTATTATTTACTACAACAATATTTTTATCATTTTGCGTTAAGAAAAATTTAGAATAATCTTCTTCACCTTTCCAGTTTAACTTTCCAGTAGCTCTGTCAAAAGAATACAATTTTCCGTATAATAAATAGTAAATTACAGATCCATGTACTTTTGCTACGTTTGTATTTACTGATTCTTTAAATGAAAAACTAAACAAAGACTTTGCCTTATCAACAGTTGTATTCCATTTTAATTCGCCAGTTGTCATATCCAATAATGCAATTGCCATATCTCCATCTTTTTTCAAAGTAAGCAGATACTCATTTGTTTCAGGAATAAAATCTGACTGTGTAACCCAGAAAGACTCTTTTGCAGAATTATAAACTACTTTACCTGTATCAGTATTGATAATAAGATATTTACTTTCAAGATAAGCTTCTACATATGGACTTCCAGGCACATTAGTTAAAGTACTTTTATCCGCGAAAAGTTTTGTAAGATCAGTATCGCCTGCGATATCCAATACTGATCTGCCTCCAAAATCTTCTTTAGTTAAAGTCCATACAACTTTTTTAGTTTCAGGATCAAGACCTTTAATAGATGCGCCTTCTTTAAAGACAACAATTCCAGTAACTCCATTCTGCACCAAATCTTGGACAGCATTTTCTGTTGTAACTATTTCATCATATTTTCTTTGGGCAATTGATGAAACCGCTACCGACAGAAGCAAAATAATCGAAAATGTAATTTTCTTCATGGTAGATTTTTTTTTAAATTATTGGTTTTAGATATTTATGAGAAATTGCTTTTACTAAAAAATGGGATTTTTTTAGTAAAAATTAACTGAGCAAATATATAAAAATAGGAATGCTATTTATGAAAAAATTTCTTTCAAAATATCTAGCGATTTTGGACGCTTAAAACCCTCTAAATGAGAAGAATAAAAATCAATTAAAACCTTTAGCAAAATTTGTCTCTCACTTACATTGAAGATTTTTTGGCTATTATCAAACTTTAGTTCGATAAGTTTTTTTAACAAAGTGGTTTCGTGCTCCGAAAGAGCGGTAGAATTGTGGAAAACCGTAAAAACACCCTCATTCATTTCAAAAAAAGGAAGGTCAATATCTGAAAGATCAGGATAAAATCCGAGGTATTTTGTGATTTCTAAAAGAAGAATTAAGTGAAAGTTAGAAATTTCGTCATGATGATCCAGCCAAGTCAATGCCGTTTCTAAAAACAAGAAAAGCTGTTCGTTTTTTTCTTCTTCCTGAATAGAATAATGGAGCATTTCTGAAAGAAACATTACCATGGTACTTTTTATAATATCGGTATGAATACTCTGAAACGGAACGGCAGTTTTTATTTCTTTAAAATTTTCAAGTGTTCCTTTATTTTTATGAACGGCTTCAATTTCTAAAATCGAAAAAGGCTGAAAATACGCAATCTTCTGACTGGCTTTTCGGCTCGAAAATGCATCGCGTACAAAATAAGATTTCAGTCCGCTGGAAAGTGTAAAGCATTTTACAATCAAGCTTTTTTCTTGAAATTTTAAAGATGAAATTACTATGGCTTTGGTTTTGACGAGCATTTTTAATTTTAGATTGTAGATTTTAGATTTTAGATTTCTATCCAAAACTAAAAACTGTGACTGTTGCAGAAAACTGCGACTGAATACTAACGAATTATCATTACTTTTTTGACTTTCGTTTCTCCTCCGTCTTCTGCAGAAATAAAAACCATATAAACGCCAGAGGCAACTTTATATTTGCCAAAAGCAGTGGTGTCCCACTCGATTGTTCCGCCTTCCGAAGTTGTTTCGTAAACTAAATTGCCTGCAATATCAGTAATTTTGATATTTGCTTTATCAATTAATCCAGCAACTTTTACTGTTCCATTATAATTTGGACGAACTGGGTTTGGATAAACGTATACATTACTCAAATCATCGTTTGCATCTGTTGCTATTCCGTTAAACGAGACTAATCCTTTATTGGTTGCTATAAAAACTTCTCCGGTTTTAGCATTTATCTTGATATCGTTTACATAATTGCTCGGCAGCGGAGAATTGTTTATAGTAAAATGATATTTGGTTTCCTGACCATTTGGCGAAACCATAAAAACTCCAGAATCTGCAGTTCCAATCCATTTATTGTTTGCTCCATCAACTGCTATTGAAGTAATAAACTGTTCATACAATAATTCCTGTGCCAAATCGTCTTCGGTAATAATGATAGGATTTGCTTTTAATTGATTTTCCGATTGAAAACTGGAGACATTAGACAAAACTCTCAGCCCTTTTGTTGTTCCAATCCAAAGTTGATTTTTTGTGTCTAATGCTAATGTTCTCACATCGGCTATAGGTAGATTGCCAGCATCAACACCAAAAGTCATTTTTTTGAACGTATTAGTGCTTTCATTAAACCCAACGACGCCACTTTTTAGGGTTCCAATCCACTTTACATTATTTCGGTCTATGGCTATACTCGAATAGTTTTCTTCTTCGGCATTGTCTATAATTGAAGTCATGGCATAACTTCCCCATTGTCCATTTGTTTTTAAAACTTTCAGTCCATTTTTAATTCGGCTGTTTGTTACCCAAAGATTTGCAGATTTATCAAATGCTGTTGCATTAATACGAACATCAATATAATTTGGTCCTTCTGTAGTTATAGTTTCTAAACCGCTATTTTTTTCGTTGTATAAAAAATTAGGCACATCATTTTCAACTTTTACCAGACCAGAAAAGAATGAACTCGCATAAACTTGTTTTTCATTATTTGGATTAACAAGAACTCTTGTAATTGATTTTGCGTCATAAACTTCGGAATACGGGATGTTCAGCCAACCAGAAGCATTATACCTGCTAATTCCGTAATTATCTAAAGGATAAGGATTATACGAAACATCATAATCGCCGTAAACTGTCCACAAAACACTAGAACCTGCATCTATTGCAAAAATATTATTTCGAACTGGTCCAGCTGGCGTATTATTCTCAAAAGCGGCTACATTATTAAGAGAAGAAGCAAATAGACCTTTTTCTTTTGTCCCAATAAAAATCTGATTTCCAACAGCGGTTGCACAACTAAAATTCAAAGTATTGTCTAAGACCTGAGAATTTGAAATTTGTCTATTCAACACCATTTGATTATTGTACACATAAACCGTATTGGCAGTTGTAACAAACAAATTATGATTTTTTGCTCTCGTGTCTACAGCAGGCTGAGGCAATTGCAAAAACCCAACAAAAGTATTTGAGTTGAATCTGTGAATATATCCTGAATCATTTATTGCGATAAGCTCAGTATCCAAAGTCTCTACGCTAGACCAATTTCCTCCATTTACAAGCGACCACTGATTGTAATCTATAAGATTAGCATTTGTCTTATCTGCTTTTCTAATCCCACTTGATGTTGCAGCAAAAATAAATCCATTAAACAAAGTGGTTTGTTTTACGCTTATTTCAGCTCCGTTGTCACCAATAAAATAAGTATCGCCAAATTGCGAAGTTTTCAAATTGAATTGCACAATTCCAAAATCACAAGAAACATAAACCAATCCATTATCTTCCATAAAATGATTGATCTTTTTTGTATTTGCGGGCAATTGTTTGTTAATGATATCAACTACTTTTAGAATACTTCCGTCAATATCATTAATCAAAATCATCAAACCATTTTCGTAGCCGATCAATGTTTTTTTGAATATCTCGCTGTAATAAACCGCAGAAATGGTCTGACCAGATAGTCCTTCAACTGTAGTTGTGGTTTTAAGAATATTTGTTGCTGTATTTTTTGAAAACAATGCATTTTCTGAGGCCGCAAATACGCTTGTAGCCGACTCCGAAATATCTTTTATTTCATTAAACGAAAAATATCCCTGCCAAGACAGTTTGCCCTGCGCTCCGCAAAACTGAATGAGAAGTAAAAAGAAACTGCAGAAAAATACTTTTTTCATCATTTAATGTATTCAATTAAGGCAAATATACTACAAACGAGATTTTATTTAATTTTTAGTACAAATAAAATACCCTCGATATCTTATCCAGACAATCGAGGGTATTTCTTATAGTAGTAAGTAAATCTTAAACAACACCTTGTGCAAGCATCGCATCGGCAACTTTTACAAATCCGGCAATGTTGGCTCCTTTTACGTAGTTCACATATCCGTCTTCTTCAGCACCGTATTTTTTACATTGGTTATGAATACCAATCATGATTTCTTTCAATCTCAAGTCTACTTCTTCACTTGTCCAGTTTAGACGAATTGAGTTTTGAGTCATTTCTAATCCAGAAGCGGCAACACCACCAGCGTTTGCAGCTTTTCCTGGAGCGAACAACACTTTATTGTCTAAGAAAAGTTTAATAGCATCTAATGTAGAAGGCATATTTGCAGCTTCAGTTACACATAAAACGCCATTGTCGATTAACTTTTGAGCATCTTCCCCATTCAATTCGTTTTGAGTAGCACATGGAATTGCGATATCTACTTTTACTTCCCAAGGACTTTTTCCTTTATGGAAAACAGCATTCGGATATTTCTCTAAATATCTTTCTGCTTTATTATCGCCAGTAGCTCTCATTTCAAGCATATGATCGATTTTTTCTCCAGAAATTCCTTCTTCATCATAAATGTATCCGTCAGGTCCAGAAATCGTAACTACTTTACCTCCTAATTCATTTACTTTTAAAGCTACTCCCCAAGCTACGTTTCCGAATCCTGAAATCGCTACTCTTTTACCTTTAATCTCGTGTCCGATAGTACGAAGCATTTGATCTGTAAAATAAACTACTCCATATCCTGTAGCTTCTGGTCTGATTAATGAACCTCCGTAAGCTAAACCTTTTCCAGTTAAAACTCCTGTAAATTCATTTCTAATTCTTTTATATTGTCCGAACAAATAACCAATTTCTCTTGCTCCAACACCAATATCTCCAGCTGGAACGTCAAGATCTGGACCAATATGACGGCATAACTCTGTCATGAATGACTGACAGAAACGCATAATTTCTCCATCAGATTTTCCTTCTGGATCAAAATCAGAACCTCCTTTACCTCCACCCATTGGAAGAGTTGTCAAACTGTTCTTGAAAACTTGTTCGAAAGCAAGGAATTTTAAAACTGATAAATTTACTGTATGGTGAAATCTGATTCCTCCTTTATAAGGCCCAATTGCAGAGTTCATTTGAATTCTGAAACCTCTATTGACAATAATTTCTCCTTTATCGTCTACCCATGGAACTCTAAATATTATTGATCTTTCCGGTTCAGCGATTCTTAAAAGGATATTCTTTCCATCATATTTTTTACGCTCAGATATAAACGGAATTACTGTTTCAGCAAATTCTCTAACAGCTTGAAGAAATTCTGGCTCGTTTGGATTTTTTGACTCAATAAGAGCCATAAACTCATTTATTTTTTGTTCCATCTTTGAAATAAATTTTCAGATAATTTAGATTTAATTTTCACTCTTATAAAAATAAGAAACTATGTTTAAGAAAACGTTTTCGTTTTAACTGACAAAGATATAGCAAATAATGATTCGATGTTACATTTTTCACTTTTTTGAATCGATTTGTGTTTTTTGCAAACATTCCAAAAAAAACACATTTTTCATGTAGGTGTTTACATGCAAATCACCTTTCAAAAGTTAGTAAATTAAGTATTTTGTTACTTATTTTTCAATACAGCAATTTAATATTTTGAATCGATTAGGTTTTTTATATATTTGCCGTGATTTGTAAGCCCCTAAAAAATGCCTAAACACCTATTTATCACATTATTTGCCTTCTTCGGCATTTCAACTGCTGTATCAGCACAAGGATTAGCCCAAGAGATCGGAATCTATGCAGGACCAGTAACTTTACAGTCCGATTTTGGAGAAAGAAACAACTTTGATAATAATGTCGGAAACACAGGTTTTGGCATTGGAGTCATGCACTTTATAAACTTTTCTGCCAATAACAATAGAGAAAATTATTTTACAGAACATTTCAAAGTAAGATCTGATCTGTCTTACAGCAGAACTACCCTAAAACACCATGGACAATGGGTGGAACACAAACCTAACGGATTATTTGCAACGCAGTTAAGAAACATGCATGCCAGCTCAAGCATTGTAAGTTTGGGCACACAGCTAGAATTTTCTCCTTTTATGAAAATTCACGATTTCGAAAACTCAGTTGGTAGCTTCAGTCCGTATGGAGCTTTTGGGGTTCAAGTGAGCTATTATTCAGCTAAAGTTGGATCTCGATTAGGCGATATCACACTTCCTGCTAATACTCCAGGAAAATACTTAACCCCATCTGACGGACGTGCACATGGTTTCTCAACTGAAACTGGCGTTGCTTTAGCTGCTACAGCAGCTGTCGGAGTCCACTATAAACTGACTGACATGAGTGATTTGATGTTTGAAACTCGTTTCCATATGTACAGCTCAGACTGGATTGACGGATTGAACCCAAACAAAGATATTTACAAAGAAAACAAATCTAACGACTGGCAGGTTTGGTTTAACTTTGGATACATCTATTATTTGGAATTCTAAAAAAAATCAAATCCCAAAATATAAAAATCCCAAATTCCAAAGTAATCAAAATTGGAATTTGGGATTTTAGTTTTTATTGGAATTTTAAGAAAGTGCTTGTTCCAAATCGGCGATTAAATCTTCTGCATCTTCAATACCAACGCTTAATCGAACCAAATCATCAGTAATACCAACTTCTGCTCTTTTATCTGCAGGAATAGATGCGTGTGTCATTAATGCTGGGTGATTTGCCAATGATTCTACTCCACCTAAAGATTCAGCAAGAGTAAATACTTTCAGTTTTTCTAAAAATGAGATAGAATCTTCTTTTTTACCTGATTTAAAATCGAATGAAACCATTCCGCCAAAAGCTTTCATTTGCTTTTTAGCAATTTCGTGAAAAGGATGATTCTTTAAACCTGGATAATAAACCGTTTTAATCTTTGGATGATTGCTTAAATATTCAACCACTTTTTCTCCATTTTCACAATGTCTTTGAACTCTTAAAGCTAAAGTTTTAATCCCTCTTAAAACCAAAAAACTATCCATTGGTCCAAGAGTTGCTCCAGTTGCAAACTGCTGGAAATGCAATTGATCTCCAAGCGCTGCATCCTTTACAATTAAAGCTCCCGCAATAACATCTGAATGTCCGCCTAAATATTTTGTTGCAGAGTGCATTACAATATCTGCGCCTAAATCCAAAGGTTTTTGTAAATATGGAGTTGCAAAAGTATTATCTACAGCAAGAAGAATTTTTTTCTCTTGAGTAATTTTAGCTATTTCCTGAATATCTGCCAATTTCATTAGCGGATTGGTTGGCGTTTCTACCCAGATCAGTTTCGTATTTTCGTTGATTAAACTTTTCAATTTTTCGATATTCGTCATATCAACAAAATGAAATTTAATACCTGAATCTTTGTAAACACGAGAAAACATTCTGTATGTTCCTCCGTATAAATCATCCATTGCAATGATTTCGTCTCCAGCTTTAAAAGATCTTAAAACACAGTCTGTCGCAGCTAGACCAGAAGAAAATGCCAATCCGCGAGTTCCGTTTTCAATACTTGCCAAAGCATCTTCTAGGGCAGTACGGGTCGGATTTGAAGCTCTACTATATTCGTAATCTGCCAAAGGTTTTCCTGGGCTTGTTTGCACAAATGTTGAAGTCTGATACACTGGCGGCATTACTGCACCTGTACTTGGATCGTGATGCTGTCCTCCGTGTATTACTTTTGTATTGAATTTCATATAGTTATAAATTTAAATTCCTTAATTCTTTTACAAATTTACCGCTTAATTTATTTTATCCTGACACAACTTCTTACCTTTGTAGATAATTAACACTTTTTGATATGAAAAATTACTTATTTATAATCTTTTTGTGTTTGATTTTTACAAGTTGCAAAAAAGAGCTTTCATTTGAAAATGAAACGTTTGAAGAGAAATCTACTATCCCGTGCTCAAATGACTGCCCGAAAATCACGATAGAAGTTCCAATTGCTAAAAATATTAAAGTAACATCAGACAGCATTAATAAAAAAGTCTTTGCTGTTATAAAAGAGATTGTATTTTTCGAAGAAGATTCCGTCAAAGTCGATGATTATAGATCGTTGGCTAAATCTTTTATTGCTTCATACGAAGAAATGCATCAGAAATTCCCAAATGACACTTTTGGTTGGGAAGCAAAAATTATTGGAAATGTCGAATTTGAATCCGATCAGGTATTAAACCTTAAAATTGATCACTATACTTTTACTGGAGGCGCTCACGGATATCAAGGCTATCGATCATTATTATTTGATAAAAAAACTGGAAAGGCAATTTTCAACAAACAATTATTTAAAAACGAAAATGAGTTTAAAGCTTTCGCCGAAAAAACTTTTAGAGCAAAATATAAAATTCCAGAAAAAGCCAATATTAATGCTACTGGTTTGATGTTTGAAAATGATAAATTTCAACTGCCTCAAAATATCTTTTATACCTCTGCAGGTTTACTTTTATATTACAACTCATACGAAGCTGCATCTTACGCAGATGGTCCAAAAGAACTTTTATTCCCATATGAAGAAGTAAAAAAATACTTGAAATATCATTGATTAAGGTGCTAAGTTACTAGGGTTTTATGCCGTTTGTCTAACACAATCTTTGTCGACATACTGGATGTAGATGCACTGCAGTGCGTCTCTACAGAAAAAAAACTTAGAACCTTAGCGTCTCAGCAACTTAGAACCTTTTTCTACTGAACATCATATTTCATTTTGCGCAAAACCCGTAAAGATTCCTTAAACGAAGTATAAACCTGTTTATAAGGTTTCAAAAGTAATTTGGCGTCTATCAATTTTTGTCTGGCATCTTCGAAACCATTCAAATAGCAAATCATAAAAGTGGAAGGCAAATTCTCCAGATCTTTCATTTCACGATCAGATAATGATATCTCTTTCTCCAGTTTTCTTAGCAGAGCTATATTAGAATTATAAATGTGATGCAACATTTTTCTGTTGAATTCTGGTGGCTGAAAAAGCATTTGACGATCAATTTTATAATATCCGTTATCGAAAAAATGAATCGTTTGCTCTTCAAGCGGATAATAACTCGTTTTATCATTCAACCCCAAAGGAACATATTCTGTGATGGTGAAAGTATCATCATTATAATCGATCGTAACAACGTCTTGTGCAGAATAAAAAAGTTTAATCTGTTCGTTTATCAATTCAATATCGACACGCGACAAATACGTTTTTTCACGAAGTTTTTTTGGAACTCCAGCCCAGCATATTACAAACAACTCTTTAAAAACATGATATTTTGGCGACATATCCTTATGCCTGAAATTCATAAAATCGATAACGCCGTCTAAAGTATATTGAATGCTGTTTCGAGAACTATTTTCAATCCCGATTACCGTTTCTGTATTTTGATTGCTTTTTTCGATTTCCTCGTGTTCTTCTAAAGGAATCGAATTGCTGCCGCGTCTTATGAAAATACTGTTGGCCAAAATGGTATGGATTCCTTTTTTAAAGTAAGAGATTTTACTTTTGGGTTTTATGGTGACAAGACCAACTACCTTATCTTTTGGAAGATTGGGAAAAGGGACGTTTTCGTATTGAATTTTCGGTGGATTTTCTAAAAAAGCGTTAACTAGATTCTGAATTCGGCTGTCATCAAAGAAATCATCGCCTACAATTTCATTATCTTGATCTTCTACTCCAACTACGATATAAGAATTATTGTTCGGATTGGAATTGGATAATGCGCAAATGTGCTTTAAAAACTTTCCTTTTCCTTCTCTGGAATGAAGATTCAATTGCCTTTTCTTATCATAAAAACTGCTTTCGTCATTATGAGCGAGGAGATTTTTAATTAAAAGGCGCTTATTAATCATTTTTCTCAGATTATTTAGACTTGCTTAGACTTTTAGACTTCTTAGATTTCAATTATAACCAACTTCGAATCTAAGAAGTCTAAGATAGTCGAAAAATTTTAAGCCAATCTCTTTTTAACAATTGTCGAAGACGCCTGAGCCGTACTCATGACAACCAAATCTGCAATATTTACATGATAAGGTCTTGAAACCACAAAATGAATAATATCGGCAATATCTTCAGCCTGTAATGGATCAAATCCTTTATAAACATTGGCTGCTCTTTCAACGTCACCTTTAAAACGGACTTCGCTGAATTCTGTTGCAACCATTCCTGGATGAATGCCTCCAACTCTAATTCCAAACGGATTCAAATCGATTCGCATTCCTGCTGTAATAGCATCAACAGCATGTTTAGAACCGCAGTATACATTTCCGTTCGGATAAACTTCTTTTGCCGCTGTTGAACCAATATTAATGATATGCCCAGATTGTCTTTCAACCATCTGCGGAATAATTGATTTAGAAACGTATAAAAGTCCTTTTACATTAATATCAATCATCGCATCCCAATCATCTAAATCTCCATTTTGAATCGGATCTAAACCATGTGCATTTCCCGCATTATTAATTAAAACGTCAATTGTCGAAAAATCGTTTGGTAAAGAGCCTATTTTTTCTAAAACTTCTTCTTTATTTCGAACGTCAAATGCTAAAGAATGCACTTCTGTAAAAGCAGAAAGTTCTTTTTGAAGTTCTTCTAAACGGTCTGTACGCCTTCCGCAAAGCACAACTTTATAATTATTTCTTGCTAAAATCTGAGCAGTTGCTTTTCCAATTCCGCTTGTAGCACCAGTAATTAAAACTGTTTTTTTCATTGTAAACTATTTATTTTTTGATACACAATAAAGTAACGTATCAATTTTAGGATTCAATTTTCATGTTTAATACAAACCTAACTATCTTAAGATTTGATTAATTCAACACAAAAATACGGCATAAAAGCACTAAATGAATTTCGATCTGCGTTATTAATTTACTAATTTAAAAAAAAGAGACTTATGAAAACAGTAAACCTCAAATTTAGAATTTTCCTCTTGGCTTCATTATCTGCCCTATTTCTAGCAAGCTGCAGCAGTAGTGATGGTAATGATGGCACACAAACTTCAAAAGTTAGTGTACGAATGACAGATGCACCGGGTGATTATGACCAAGTAAACGTTGAAGTTTTAGACGTTAAAATTAAAAGCAATTCTGAAACTGGCGAAGATGGCTGGGTTAGTATAGGAAACATAAAACCTGGAGTATATAATTTACTAGATTTAACTGGCGGTGTAAATGTGCTTTTAGCAGATAACGAAGTGCCTTCAGGCTATCTAGGTCAAATTAGATTAATTCTTGGAGACAAGAACACTGTTGTTAAAGACGGTGTAACCTATCCTTTAAAAACACCAAGTGCGCAACAATCAGGTTTAAAATTAAAAGTTAACCAAACATTGACAGCTGGTGCAACTTATGACTTTTTATTAGATTTTGATGTAGAGCATTCTGTTGTTGTAGAAGCTGGCGGTTCTGGCAACTTCAATTTACATCCTGTAATCAGAGTATCTACAACTGCAACATCAGGAATAATTAAAGGACTAGTAACGCCTTTCTCTTTCCAGTCTTTAGTATCTGTTCAAGTGGGAGACACAACTGTTTCAGCATATACAGATGAATTAGGAGCGTTTCAGCTAAATGGTATTCCAGCAGGAACTTATTCTGTAACCATTACGCCAGATGCAAGTTCACAATTACCTGCTTTAGTTGTTCCTAATGTGGTGGTGGTAAACGGACAAATCACAAACATGAACACTCTGGTTTTAAAATAAAAACTCTAAACCATAAAAAAAACAGCTATTCTAAAACGCAGAATAGCTGTTTTTTTATGGTTATTCATTTAAGAATTAAAAATGACTTTTAAATCTGTGAATGTCTTTAATCTGTGAAAAAATATTTTAATTCTTATTTTTCCATTCTTCTAAATTCAACACCATATTGAGTGCTGTCCAAGTTTCTCCATCAACTTCCCTTAAATATTTTTTATCGGGATTTAAAGTAAAGCCAACTTTTTCATAACACTTTTGAGCTCCTATATTAAAATCGAAAACATTCAATTCAATGTTTCTTTCTTTCCTGTTTTCAAAAATATATTCTAACAATAAAGTCACCATTTGCTCGCCAATTCCTTTTCCTCTTTGGTTTTTATCCATAATCAAGATTCGTCCTAATTTTGCAAAACCATCGTAAAAATAAATCTCGCAATGTCCAATAGTGTTTCCATTAGAAACATCTGCAACTCTAAAAGCAATTCTATTTTTATCAGAAAGTGTTTTATCTATTTGGCTTTCCGTTAAGGGAAAAGTGAATTCTGGTCCGCCAAATTGCATTAAATCTTTTGCGTTTTTGACAGAATTAATCAATTCAGAATAATCTTTTTTCTCAAATTTTTCTAGGTGTATCATTTTTCAGAATAGTAAATTAAGGCACATCGTCGCCCATGCTTTCTGTCCAAATAGCAAACCAGTCTTCTTTGTCCATTTCTAATTCAACAGCTTTTGATAAAGATTGAATTCGAGCAACGTTAACCGTTCCTGCAATAGGAATAACTTTTGCCGGATGTTTTAAAATCCATGCTAATAAAAGTGTATCTGCTCCTAAATGATATTTTTCTAATAAAGTTGAAAACAGTTTTTTCAAACGGCGTGTCTGTTTGGTATCTTCCCTAAAAACAGTTCCAAGCGGATTCCATGACAATGGACGAATTCCGTTAGTCTGCATATAGTCTAAACTGCCGTCAAGCATTGGCTCGTAATGCGTTGCCGAAAATTGCACTTGATTATAGCTAACTTCTGTTTTCTGGCGAATCAATTCTGTTTGCGAACTGGTAAAGTTTGAAAGACCAAAATCGATAATTTTCCCTTCTCCTTTTAACTTCTCAACTGCTTCTGCAATTTCATCAGCCTGCATTAACGGACTTGGTCTGTGGAGCAAGAAAACATCTACATAATCTGTTTTCAAATTCTTCAAAGAAGTTTCTACAGACTTAATGATATAATCTTTAGAATAATCATAATGTTTAATTTTGTTTTCAGGGCGTTTTTCAGCAATCATCTGAATGCCGCACTTGGTAATTAGTTGTAGTTTTTCACGATCAATTTTACTGGCGTGAAAGGCTTTTCCAAAATCGGCTTCGGTCGTATACGAACCGTAAATATCCGCGTGATCAAAAGTCGTAATTTTGTTTTCGATACTTACCTGTATCATGTTTTCCATTTCTTTGGTTGTAAGGTTTTTATCCCAAACTCCCCAATTCATAGTGCCCGAAATTATAGGCGATAAGACTGTTTTGCTCATAATAATTATGCGTTATTTTTGGTAATAATTATGCTTTAATAAAACATAATCATCAAAGTTCTTAAAAATATAAAAATAGATTCACAATTAGTCCTTAAAATTAGGTCATTGGTCGAAGTTTTAACCATTCTTTAACATCTTACTTCTCAAAAAATATTCAATTTGCACTCTCAAAAATTAGGCGTAAAAATCAAGGTTTTAAAAATATTTATATGGAAGAAAATACAACGACTTTAGACATTAGAGCGATAAATGAAAAAATTGAAAGAGAAAGTGCTTTTATAGACCTTCTTACAATGGAAATGAACAAAGTTATTGTGGGTCAGAAACATATGGTCGAGCGTCTATTGATCGGATTACTTGGACAAGGGCATATTTTATTGGAAGGAGTTCCAGGTCTGGCAAAAACTTTAGCCATCAATACGCTTTCTCAAGCGGTTCAGGGTTCTTTCAGCCGTATCCAGTTTACGCCAGATTTACTGCCTGCCGATGTTATCGGAACCATGATTTACAACATTAAAGCAAACGAGTTTTCAATTAAAAAAGGACCGATTTTCGCCAATTTCGTACTTGCCGATGAGATTAACCGTGCTCCAGCAAAAGTTCAATCAGCACTTTTGGAGGCAATGCAAGAGAAACAAGTTACAATTGGAGATTCTACATTCAAATTAGATCGTCCTTTCTTGGTATTGGCAACGCAAAACCCAGTGGAGCAAGAAGGTACTTATGCACTTCCTGAAGCGCAAGTTGACCGTTTCATGCTAAAAACTGTTATTGATTACCCAAAAATTGATGAAGAGCGTTTTGTTATTCGTCAAAACTTAAAAGGATCTTTCGAAAAAGTAAATCCAGTGGTTTCTGTTGACCAGATTTTACGTGCGCAAGAAGCGGTTCGTGAAGTTTATATGGACGAAAAAATCGAGAAATACATCTTAGATATTATTTTCGCAACACGTTACCCAGAAAAATACAAATTAGCCGATTTAAAACCGCTTATCAGTTTTGGAGCTTCTCCTCGTGGAAGTATCAATTTGGCTAATGCTGCTAAATGTTATGCTTTCATCAAACGTCGCGGTTATGTAATTCCAGAAGACGTTCGTGCAGTTGTTCACGATGTGCTACGCCACAGAGTTGGAATCACTTACGAAGCAGAAGCAGAAAACATTACTTCTGTAGACATTATCAACAAAATCGTTAACGAGATTGAAGTACCTTAAAAAGTTGATGGTTGATAGTTTTTTGTTGATGGTTTATGCGCCATCAACCAACAACCCTAAACCATAAACCAAACAAAAAATGGATACAAAAGAGCTTTTAAAAAAAGTACGGAAAATAGAAATCAAGACCAAAAGATTGAGTAATCACATCTTTTCGGGAGAATACCACTCTTCATTTAAAGGACGAGGAATGACGTTTAGCGAGGTGCGTCAATACCAATACGGAGATGATATTCGTAACATCGATTGGAATGTAACCGCACGCTATAATGAAGCTCACGTTAAAGTATTTGAGGAAGAACGCGAATTGACCATGGTTTTAATGGTTGATATTTCGGGTTCGGAATCTTTTGGTTCTAAAAATCAATTTAAGAAAGACGTCGTAACCGAAATTGCGGCGACGATGGCTTTTTCGGCTACACAGAATAATGATAAAATTGGTTTAATACTATTTTCTGACACTGTCGAATTATATATTCCTCCCAAAAAAGGACGTTCGCACGTATTGCGTATCATTCGCGAATTGATTGAATTTGAACCAAAAAGCCATAAAACCGATATTGCTCAGGCATTAAAATTCTTATCTGGAACTCAGAAAAAGAAAGCCATCATTTTTATGATTTCTGATTTCATGTCTGATTCTTACGAACATACTTTAAAAATCGCTTCAAAAAAACATGACATTACAGGTGTTCGTGTGTATGACATTCGCGAAGAAAAAATTCCAAATTTAGGAATGGTAAACATGCTAGATGCTGAAACTGGAAAAATTCAATTGGTTGATACAAGTTCTAAGGCCGTTCGTATGAATTACGAGAAGCATTATCAAGAGAAACTAAATTACTTTAAAGATACTTTTCGTAAATCTGGAGCAGGAATTGTAAATACCAGAGTAGACGAAAATTACGTTACTAAACTATTAGGCTATTTCAAATCACGATAAATATAATTTTAGATTGCAGATTTTAGATTTTAGATTTTTTAAAATTGAGAATTTAAATTCTGATAAATTAATGCCATTAAGCAATCATTTTAGACTAAAATCTGAAATCCAAATCAAATGAAATTTAAACTTTATATATTTTTATTTTTACTTACTTCTACTGTTTTTGCTCAAAAACAGGTAGAAACTAGTATTGATACCACCAAAAACAAAATTGGTGCTGAGTTCAAGCTGACACTTAAAACGGTTGTGACTTCAACAGCAAAAGTTGAATTTCCGAAACTTAAAAATATTGGTCCGTTAGAAGTTATTCAATCGTATCCGATAGATACGGTAAAGAAAGATGCTACTAATTACGAACTCATAAAAAAATATGGTTTAACACAATTTGATTCTGGACATTATACAATTCCAAGCGTTAAGATTTTAATCGATAAAAAACCTTTTTATAGCGACTCTATTAAAGTTGAAGTTGCCAACGTAAAAGTCGACACTTTACAGCAGAAAATGTATGATATCAAAGATATTACTTCGGCTGATGAAGGAACGGGAAATTGGTGGATGTATGTTTTAATTGCTTTAGCTATTATCGGAATTGGAGTTTTCGTTTATTGGTATGTTAAAAAACGCCAGCTCAAAAAAATCGAAGAGGAAGTTTATAAAACGCCAATTGAAAAAGCGACTAGTTTATTAAATAACCTAGAACAGAAAGAACTCGTTCAAAAAGGTGAAATTAAAGAATACTATAGCGAATTGACTGATATCGCCAGAAATTATATTGAAGAAGCCATTCATATTCCAGCAATGGAAAGCACCACTTCTGAATTGATTCAGGCTATCAGAATAGCATCGACTCAAAAGAAAATGACCCTTACACCAGAAACGGTTGAAAATCTGGAACGCGTTTTACGTCAAGCCGATTTGGTAAAATTTGCGAAATCAAAACCGCTTGATTTTGAAATTACTGAAGATAGAAATAAAATTCAAAAAGTAATTTTGACACTTGACAAAGCTATTCCGACAGAAGTTCCTGAGGATATAGAAGATCAATTATTAAACGAAGCGCAAAGACAAAAACAAATTCAGGCACAGCTTAAAAAACAGCGCAATGCAAGAATTGGTTATGCAGTTGGAGCTGTCATACTTTTATTGTTTGCTACAACAACTTTCTTTATTGTTACCAAAGGCTTCAATTATGTAAAAGACAACATAATTGGTCATCCTTCGAAAGAATTATTAGAAGGCGAATGGGTAAAAAGTGCTTATGGTAATCCAGCTGTTCTTATTGAAACTCCAAAGGTTTTAAAAAGAATGGACGCGCAAAAAGTACTTCCAAAAGAAGCGATGGCACTTATCAAGGAAATGCAGCTTTTTGCATACGGAAGCATGATTGACAATTTCTATGTAACTGTTTCTACATCTAAATTTAAACAGCCAACCGATATAGATTTAAGCAAAACCCTTGAAGGAACTCTTAAAATCATTGAAGCTCAAGGCGGACAAAATATTATTGTAAAACAAGAAGATTTTCAGACAAACGAAGGCATTCAGGGAATAAAAGGTTATGGAACAATGACTGTTTTGAATCCGGCAACCAAAACGAGTACAAAAGCATATTATGAATTGTTACTTTTCAAACAGGATCAAGGTTTACAGCAAATCATGATTTTACACGAAGAAGGCGATACTTATGCAAACGAGATTACAACTCGAATCTTAAATTCTGTTGAACTTCAAAGAGCAAACAACTAATGGGCAAGATCACTTTTTTAAATCCAGAATTTCTTTGGTTGTTTCTATTAATTCCGATTGCGATAATATGGTTTTTCTGGAAACGCAATCAGCAGTCAGCTACCTTAAAAATGAGTTCGACGGCAGGTTTCCAAAAGAGCGAATCGTTTTGGACAAAGTTCAAACCTGCTCTTTACGTTTTTAGAATTTTGGCTTTGAGTTCGCTAATTATAGCATTGGCTAGACCAAGAACAGTAGACATCAGCAACCAGACAAAAACCACAAAAGGAATTGATATTGTCATGGCAATTGACGTTTCTGGTTCTATGCTGGCAAAAGATTTAAAGCCAAACCGTATGGAAGCTTTAAAAAGAGTTGCTGCAGATTTCGTTGAAGAAAGACCAAATGATAGAATCGGATTGGTTTTGTATGCTTCTGAAGCATATACCAAAACTCCAGTTACAAGTGACAAGGCAATTGTTCTTGAGGCCATAAAAGGCATTAAATATGATAATGTTTTGCAAGACGGAACAGGAATTGGAATGGGATTGGCAACAGCTGTAAATCGTCTGAAAGACAGTAAAGCAAAAAGCCGCGTTATCATTTTGCTTACCGATGGTGTTAATAATGCTGGTTTTATTGAACCAGAAACAGCATCTGATATTGCAAAACAATACGGAATTAAAGTCTACACAATTGGTCTTGGAACAAACGGAATGGCAGAATCTCCATACGCCTACGCTCCAAATGGCGGTTTCTTATTCAAAATGCAGAAAGTTGAAATCGATGAAAAGCTAATGAGAAGCATCGCCAGAAAAACTGATGGAACTTATTTTAGAGCAACAAGCAATGCTAAATTAGCAGAAATATATAACTCAATCAATAAACTGGAAACGACAGAAATTCAGGAATTGAAATTCTACGATTATGACGAAAAATATAGGTTTTTTGTTTTATTTGCAGGCTTTTTATTATTGCTAGAAGTTGGATTAAGAAATACGGTTTACAGAAGCTTTATTTAATATTTTAGTCGCAGTCACAGTTTACAGTTAATAGCTGAAAACTGCGACCGAAAACTGCGGCTGAGAACTAGAATTAAAAAATGGAATTAGACGAAAAAAAATATTTATATCTCTTAATACTAATCCCGATTGTGGTGTGTATTTTTCTTTTCAACATGTATTGGAAAAGAAGAACACAGCGTGAATTTGGTGATTTGGAAATGGTAAAAAGATTGAGTCCTGAAAAATCAGTTTTTAAACCTGTTTTAAAAATCGTAGTGATTCTTCTGGCACTTACTTGCTTGATTATCGGTTTGGTAAATCCGAAGATCGGAACCAAAATGGAAACCGTAAAACGAGAAGGTATTGATATTGTTTTCGCTGTCGACGTTTCTAAAAGTATGCTGGCAGAAGACGTTGTTCCTAGCCGTTTAGAAAAAAGTAAACAACTGGTTTCTCAGATTATCAATAATCTTGGAAGCGATAGAATCGGAATCGTAGCTTACGCAGGAAGCGCATTCCCTGTTTTGCCAATTACATCAGATTACAGCGTTGCAAAAATGTTTTTACAAAGCATGAGTCCAGGAATGGTTTCATCTCAAGGAACATCTTTGGACGAAGCGATTAAATTGTCTTCGACTTATTTTGATGAAAAAAGCAAAACCAGCAAATTATTAATCCTAATCTCTGACGGTGAAGACCATTCTGAAGGCGCAACGGCAGCGGCAGAAGAAGCCAATAAATTGGGAATGAAAATTATCACAATTGGTGTAGGGACAGAAAAAGGAGGAACTATTCCGTTAAAAGAAAATGGCGTTGTAAGAGGCTATCAGAAAGATCTAAACGGAGAAACTGTAATAACCAAATTAAATCAAGAAGGTTTAAAAACAATTGCAAAAGCAACAAAAGGCGGTTACGTTTACGGCGGAAGCACAAAAGAGGTTTTAGAATATGTAAAAAATGCTTTAAACAATATTCAAAAAACTGAATTTGAAGCTACACAAATGGCCGAATTTCAATCGCAGTTTCAATGGTTTATCGGATTTGCATTTTTATTGCTTTTCCTAGACATTTTCTTGTTGGAAAGAAAAACAAGCTGGATCAAAGAATTGGATTTATTTAATGAAAAGAAATAAAAAAGTCAGCCACTAATTACTCGAATTTACACGAATGACAATTATTTAATTTGTGAAATTCAAAAATAATGATAAAAAAAAAATTAGTGCCAATTAGCGAAATTCGTGGCGAAAAAAAATAAAACTAGAATGAAAAATTTACTTCTTTATATTTTACTAACCGTTTCTTTTGCAGTTACTGCACAAGAAAAAGACAAATCATTGCCTGTTGGGAATGAAGAATATAAGCAGAATAAATTTACTGATGCTGAGGCAAACTATAGAATTTCGGAATCAAAATTTCCCAAGAAATCAGCAGCGGCCTATAATTTAGGAAATACCATTTATAGACAAAATCAGATTTCAGAAGCTAAATTTGCTTATGCGAAAGCGATAAAAAATGCCAAAACAAGACCTGAAAAACATAAGGCTTATCATAATCTTGGAAATACTTTCATGAAAGAGAAAGATTATACTCAGGCAGTTGAAGCATACAAACAAGCACTTCGTAATGACCCAACCGATGAAGAAACACGTTACAACTATGCTTACGCTAAACAAAAACTAAAAGAAAATCCTCCGAAAAACGATCAGAACAAGGATAAAAACAAGGACAAAGACAAGGATAAGGATAAAAATAAAGACAAGAACAAAGACAACAATAAAGACAAAGACAAGGATAAAGATAAGAAAGACGACAAAGGCGATCAGGACAAAGACAAAAAAGACGGTAAAAATGATCCTAAGCAAGATGATAAATCTGACAACCAAGGACAGCCAAAACCACAGCCTGGAGGAATATCAAAAGAGCGTGTTCAGAATTTATTAGATGCGGTAAATAATGAAGAAAAGAAAATTCAGGACAAAGTAAATGCTCAGAAAGTAAAAGCAAATCCTAAGAAAACAGAAAAAGACTGGTAGGATTTTGAGTTTAATCGTTTAATTGTTTATTTGTTTAATCAGATATACAGTTAAACGATTAACGGTTAAACAGTTTAACAGCTAAATAAACAACGACTAAAACAAGGAATGAAAAGATATTTAATTCTATTTCTACTCACTTTTCAAGGATTGATGGCTCAGGTGCAATTTGAAGCCAGAGTCAGCAAGAATACACTTGGACTAAACGAAAGACTTCGCATTGATTTCATTATGAATGTTGACGGAGATAATTTCGAACAGCCTTCTTTTGATGGATTTAAAATGGTTGCCGGACCAAGCCAGCAGATTAGCCAGTCTTGGATTAATGGCCGAAGCTCTTTTCAAAAAATATATTCTTATATCATACAGCCTGAGCGAAAAGGATCAATTACAATCAAACAGGCTGCAATAGAATTTAATGGTCAGATTTACAAAACAAATCCGATAAAAGTTACTGTAACCAATGCAGTTGCTCAGGAAAGAGATCCTAATGATAGACCACAAGGATCTGGAAATGAATTGCTCAATCTAGTTGCCGAAATCTCAAAAACAAATCCTTACCTAAACGAACCGATTACAGTCGTTTATAAATTGTATTTTAATAATATTGGTGTTACCGGTTTTAAAGAACTGGCAAAACCGAAATACAATGATTTCTGGAATCAGAACATTGATATCAAACAACTTTCTGTACAACAAGGATCTTATCAAGGGCAACAAGCTTATTATGTAATCTTGAAAAAAGTGATTTTATATCCGCAGAAATCAGGAAGGCTTACTATTGAACCTCTTTCTCTAGATATTGGTGTACAATTGCCAACAAATCGCCGTGATATGTTTGGTCAAATGATCATTACAGAAGACAATAAAGTAGTTTCTGCTGGAGCAAAAACAATTAATGTAAGGCCACTTCCTGAAAGCAGCAAACCAGAAGGATTTACTGGTGCTGTCGGAAAATTTAATTTCACTGTTACTCCATCAAAAACCACACTTAAAAATGGTGAAGGTCTTGACTTAATTGTGAGTGCTCAGGGAACTGGAAACATGAAGTTATTTACTCTTCCAAAACCAGTTGTTCCAAACGCATTAGAGATGTACGATCCGGTTCACGATGAACAAGTGACCAATTCGCTGAACGGTATGTCTGGAAGAATCACAGACAAATACACTATTGTTCCTCAATACAGAGGAAAATATGCAATTAAACCAATGCAGTTTTCGTATTTTGATTTGAGTACTGGCACTTATAAAACCATAACTTCAAAAGAAATTATGATTGATGTTTTGGACGGACCAACACCTGCCGAAGTAAATACAGGAACGACAGCTAAAAATGTTGTGGCCAAAGCAGATGAATTCAAGAACATTAAATCTAAAACAGCATTAATTCCGATTGAGAAAAAAGATTTTTATGACTCAAATCTGTATTTAGGATTATTGTTTGCTCCATTTATCATTATTCCGATTATCATTTTAGCTAGAAAGAAAAAAGAAGCTATGGATAATGATGTTACTGGAAACAGAATTAGAATGAACAATAAGCTTGCTAAGAAATATTTATCACAAGCCAAGAAATATCTTAACAATAAAGAGCCTTTCTATATCGCATTAGAAAAAGCAATGCACAATTTCTTGAAAGCAAAATTGCATATCGAAACTTCAGAAATGAGCAAAGACAATATTAGAGAATTGCTATTGTCTAGAAATGCAAATGCAGAAACGGTTCAGAACTTTATTGCTTTGACTGAAAACTGCGAATTTGCACGTTATGCACCAGCATCGAGCGCTTCGATTCAGCAGGATTATGATAAGGCCGTTATGATTATTTCTGAATTAGAAAAACAGATTGTTTAAACGTAATAAAACAAACCTAACAGGTTTTAAAAACCTGTTAGGTTTAAACAAAATAAGATGAAAAACATACTATATCTCTTTTTATTCATCTCGCAGGTTTTCTTTGCGCAGGGTCGCTTTGAATCGGCTAATGCTTTGTACCAAAAAGGGCAATATAAAGAAGCGGCACAGGTTTATGAGAACATTATAAAAGAAGATAAACTGCAATCTGCCGAATTGTATTTCAATTTAGGAAATTGTTATTACAAACTAAATCAGGTTGCGCCTTCGATTTATAATTATGAGAAAGCTTTGGTTCTTAAACCAAACGATCCAGAGACTTTAAACAATCTAAAATTTGCCAAAAAACTGACTATCGATGAAATCAAAGAAGTTCCTAAAGTAGGTTTTGCAAAACTGATCCAGAACTTTACTTCTATTTTTGATTATAATACTTGGGCTAAGATTTCTGTTGCGCTTGGCTTTGTATTTTTATTGAGTTTTATTGGGTATTACTTTTCAAATGCCACACTCGCAAAAAGAATTTATTTTGTTGGAATGTTTATTATTCTCGTTGCATTTGCGTTAAGCATTTCGGCTGGAATGTCTGAAAAAAGTCATTTTGAAAACGATCGTGTTGCTATTGTATTTTCTGAGTTAAGCCAAGTTCGACGCGAGCCTCAAAAATCTTCAAATGGTATTATCTTATTGCATGAAGGAGCAAAAGTTTATGTGTTAGAAAGTATTTCAGGCTGGAAAAAAATCGAATTGACAGACGGAACTCAAGGCTGGATAGATTCTTCAACTATTAAAGAAGTAAAATAAGGTTTTAAAATATTCAAATAAAAAATTCCAAATTCCAATTTTAAGTTGGAGTTTGGAATTTTTCTTTTTTCGAATTTTAAATTAATTCACCGCATCGACCAATCGTACAAACTCAGATCTATAGCCTTCTTCGTCATTTGATAAACCAGATTTTGCCAATCTTTTAATATCCGAACTTGAACTGCTGGCAATATATTTGGAATCTCTGAGTTTTAATCCGAACCAAGAAACGGCAGTTGTAAATTTGAAATCTGCAGAACTGTTTTCCAAGTCTGTTTTCTTATCTGCAATTATATTTACAATTTCAATACTATTATTGCCATCAGGTTTTTTATATCTAAATTTTACTGTAGCCAATTCATCGCTATGATTTTCAGCAACTTTTGGCGTTTTAGTATATTTTAAATCTGAAGGGACATAATCACTCTCTACACCTACCGGAACTATTTCATACAAAGCCGTAACCGAATGTCCGCTACCTAATTCGCCCGCATCAATTTTATCATTTTTAAAATCTTCTGCATTCAGTTTTCGGTTTTCATAACCAATCAATCGATATGCTTGAACATGATTTGGATTAAACTCAATTTGGATTTTTACATCTTTTGCGATAGCAAACATAGAACCTTTAAATTCTTTTCCAAGAAAACGATTCGCTTCCTGAATGTTATCGATATAAGCATAATTTCCATTTCCTTTGTCGGCCAAGATTTCCATTTTACTGTCTTTGTAATTCCCCATTCCAAATCCAAGAACGGTTAAGAAAACTCCAGATTCTCTTTTTTGTTCAATCAATTTCAGCATATCATCATCAGAAGAAGCACCAACATTAAAATCTCCATCAGTGGCTATCACTACTCGATTATTGCCGCCTTTAATAAAATTTTGTTGTGCCAGCTTATAAGCCAATTCGATTCCTTCTCCTCCTGCCGTGCTTCCACCTGCGTGCAAATCGTCAAAAGCATCCATAATTTCATCTTTATTATCTCCCGAAGTTGGCTCTAAAACTACTCCCGCAGATCCTGCATAAACGACAATTGAAACTTTATCAATGCTTCGAAGTTCTTTCACCAAAATTTTCATAGATTCTTTCAGCAAAGGCAGTTTGTTTGGTTCATCCATCGAACCCGAAACATCCACTAGAAAAACTAAATTAGTTGCTGGTAAATTTGCCATTGGAACATTCTTTCCCTGCAGACCAATTTTTAGCAATCTGCTATTTTTATTCCACGGACAATCGCTGTATTCTGTATTTATAGAAAACGGATGCTGACCATCTGGCTGCGGATATTTGTATTTAAAAAAGTTGATCATTTCTTCAACACGAACAGCATCTTTTGGAACTTTCTGCCCTTCGTTTATAAATCTGCGGATATTAGTATACGATGCGTTATCAACATCGATAGAAAAAGTAGAAAGTGGTTCTTTCAGCGGAGATTCAAACGGATTTTCTTCTAATGCCGCATAACTTTCTGTATTGGTTTCAGGAATATAATTTTCCTCTTCAATTAAATCGGTCGTAGCTGCAACTGCAGTAGAATCTGCGGTTTCCACAGTCTCATAATCAGCTTTCTTACAGCCGAAAATAGTAAGTACAAGGAATGCCATCATAAAGAAATTAAGATTTCTCATAAAGTAAGTTTTAAAAAAATTAATAAAAGGTTATAGGCTTCAAATAAGGACTAGCATTCCGGATTTACTAGAGGCGATTATTTGCAATTTTTCGAGTATCAAAATCGTGCCAAATTTTTTACAAATATTTTTCTTACGTGAAAATAAAATGAGAAACTCTTATTTTTAAAGGGATATCGTGTGGAATATTTTTTTGAATGTGAAGATTTTTTTGCCACAGATTAAAGGATTAATCTTTTGGAATCATTTTAATCTGTGGCATTAAATTTTGAACGTTCCGTTGTGAAATTAAAATGTATAAATTTTCTCTGGCGTAACGCAATAATCCAATTTAATATCCGATTCAAAAACGTCATCAATTTGGTTTACCGATTCAAAAAAAGAAAGTCCAATTTTTATGGTTGCGGTTTTGCATTCGGCAAGAAATTTATCGTAGAAACCCTTTCCATAACCAATTCGGTTTCCATAAACATCAAAAGCCAAAAGTGGCACAAAAACCACTTCAACTTTTGAAGATGGAACTTCAATTCCGTCAATGGGTTCAGGAATATTGTATTCGTTCTTTTTGATTTTGGTGTTATCTGTTAAAAGAAAATGAGTCATTTTTCTGGTTTCAAAATCACTTTTCGAAATCAAGACTTCTTTGTCTTTTCCAGAAAGCAAGTGCAGAATATATTCGGTATTTACTTCTTTATGCTCTTCAATCGGAAGAAAAACATGATAATACGTTTTATTCCAGATCGGCATTTGAATTAATTGATTGGCAATTGCAAGGCTCTTCTCTTCTATTTCATCAAAAGAAAGTGCTTTACGAAGATTTTTATATTCTATGCGAAGTTCTTTTTTACTCGTCGGCATTATCGTCTGGGGTTTTAGATAAATGATAAATGGCATCGCCCTCATAAACAATTGGCGAATGATTGGCATTGATTACATAACCATCATGCGGTGCTTTTACTTTTTGCTCAAACTTCCCAAACGGATCTGTAATAATGGCTAAGATAGTTCCTTTGGTTACAAATTTTCCAACCAAATTAAAATCATGAAGCAGTCCAGAACATTTTGCACGTAGCCAAACCGATTGTTTAATATAAATTGAAGGAGTTAATGCGGGTTCCATAATTTGTTTAGAATCCAACATTCCTAAATAGTGAAGCAAACGTTTGGTTCCTAATACGCCTTGGTTTGCAATTTCGTTATTGATATCTAGTGATTTTCCGCCTTCAAAAAGCAGCATTTTGACATTGGCACTCTCAGAAGTTTTCCTAAAAGAGCCATTTATATTTTTAGAATACAGCGTAAATGGTGCATTAAAAATATCGGCGAGAACTTTCAGTTCAGGATTATTTTCGGTAATTCTAATCTGCGGCGCATTAAAACGGCTTGCTCCACCCGCATGAAAATCGACAGCATAATCTAAAATCGGTAAAATCTCTTCGACAATATGATAGGCAAATCGGCTGGCAAGCGAACCTTTTTTACTTCCGGGAAAAACACGATTCAAGTCACGCCCGTCTGGAAATTCTCTCGATTTGTTGACAAAACCGTACATATTGATTACCGGAATACAGATTATTGTACCGCAAGCCGGTCTGTTTATTTTTTTACTAATGATCTGACGAACAATTTCGACACCGTTAATTTCGTCACCATGTATTCCTGCTGAAAACAATATTGTTGGGCCTTCATGTTTAGAACGGCGCACAATTACAGGAATATTCAACTTAGTTGTAGTATGAAGCCGAGCAATTTCGACATTTATGGTTCTATGTTCTCCTGGCAAAATCGATTCGCCAAAAATGACCAATGGAGCACTATTTTTCATGTGAATTATAAAATCTAAATATAGAAATTATTCTTTTGATTTTGTAAATTTGAAACTAATTCAATGTTAAGCTTGTTTCAGAAATCGGAATGGTTTTTGAAAAGCTTTTCGAACATCTTCAGAAACAGAATAGAATGCAAAAACCGTCCTTAGATCTTCAAATTTTAACCTTGCCTGATAATCCGGGCGTATATCAATATTATGATAAAGACGGGAAAATCTTGTATGTCGGAAAAGCTAAAAATTTAAAAAAAAGGGTTTCATCCTATTTCAATAAAATTCACGATACTGCCAAAACAAATGTATTGGTAAAAAAAATCGTTACTATAAAACATATCGTAGTTCCAACGGAAACCGATGCGCTTTTATTAGAAAACAATTTAATTAAAACGCTTCAGCCGCGATACAACGTTTTATTAAGAGATGATAAAACGTATCCGTGGATTTGCATCAAAAAAGAACCATTTTCTAGAATATTTTCTACTCGAAGAATGGTTAAAGACGGCTCTGAATATTTTGGCCCATACACTAATTTCAAAACTGTACATACGATTTTAGATTTAATCAAAGAATTGTATCCGCTTAGAACTTGCAACTACGATTTGAGCGAATCGAATATTAATTCTGGAAAATTTAAAGTTTGTTTAGAATATCATATTGGCAATTGCAAAGGCCCATGCGAAGGTTTGGAACCTTTGGAAGAATACCAAAAACAAGTCAATGCGATTCGCGAAATCCTGAAAGGAAACTTCAAAGAAAGTTTAAAAGATTTCAAGAAACTGATGAACAATTATGCGCAGAACTTGCAGTTTGAAGAAGCGCAGAAAATTAAAGAAAAGATTGAAGTTTTGGAAAATTATCAATCTAGATCTACTATTATAAATCCGAAGATCACCAATATCGATGTTTTCTCGATTGTTTCTGACGAAAGTGCCGCTTATGTCAATTTCCTTCAGATTTCACATGGTTCTATTATTCGTTCGCACACTTTAGAAATGAAGAAAAAACTCGATGAAAGCGATGAAGAATTACTGGAATTGGCAATTGTAGAACTTCGTGAGCGTTTTCAATTATTATCCAAAGAAATTATTGTTCCTTTTGAATTGGATTTAGGCGAAAATATCAAGACAACTGTTCCACAACTTGGGGATAAAAAACAGATTCTGGATTTGTCGATTCGAAATGCCAAATTCTATCGCATCGAACAATTAAAACAATTGCAGATTGTAGATCCAGATCGTCACGTAAACCGAATTATGGCGCAGATGCAGAAAGATTTGCGTCTTCCGTCTGAACCAAGACATATAGAATGTTTTGATAACTCGAATATTCAGGGAACAAATCCAGTTGCGGCTTGTGTCGTTTTTAAAGACGGAAAACCGAGCAAAAAAGATTATCGCCATTTTAATGTCAAAACCGTTGAAGGGCCAAACGACTTTGCTTCGATGACCGAAATTGTGTATCGCCGTTACAAAAGAGTATTAGAAGAAAACGAACCTTTGCCACAATTGATAATAATTGACGGTGGAAAAGGACAGCTCTCAGCAGCTTTAAAAAGCATTGACGATTTAGGATTACGCGGAAAAGTAGCCATTATCGGAATCGCAAAACGTCTGGAAGAACTTTTCTATCCTGGCGATTCAATTCCGTTATATTTGGACAAAAAATCAGAAACATTAAAAGTTATTCAGCATTTAAGAAATGAGGCGCATAGATTCGGGATTACATTTCATAGAGACAAAAGAAGCAAATCGGCCCTTAATTCTTCTGTTGAAAGTATTCCAGGAATCGGTGAAAAAACCATGACTACATTAATACAACATTTCAAAAGTGTTAAAAGATTGAAATTAGCTACAGAAAAAGAAATTTCAGCCGTTGTAGGTGTTTCTAAAGCCAAAAAAATTGTCGACTTTTACAAAACCAACTAGAGTTTTTATGCGTTCATTCCAACTGTACATTTCAAAAAATTGGTTTAAAGGAGTTTCCTCGCGCGCATTCTCATTTGTCGTATTGCTGTTATTTTTGTTTTCGCAAGAAGCTTTTTCACAGGAAATTAAAAAAGACAGTGTTAAAAGACCCAAAATTGGTTTGGTTTTAAGCGGCGGCGGAGCCAAAGGTTTTGCTCATATCGGAGTTTTAAAAGTTTTGGAAGAAGCCGGAATCAAAATTGATTATATCGGCGGAACCAGTATGGGTTCTGTAATTGGCGGACTTTATGCTTCTGGTTACAACGCTTCACAGATTGATTCGATTTTTAAAAAAACCAATTTTGACGAATTAATTAACGATTATATTCCGCGTTCATCCAAAAACTTTTATGGCAAAAAGAATGACGAATTGTATGCCGTTGTTTTGCCATTTAGCAATTTCAGAATCGGCATTCCTGAAGCGCTTTCAAAAGGAATGTACAATTATAATTTATTGAGCAGTTTAACTAGAAACGTACGCCATGTTCGTGATTTCAACAAACTGCCTACTCCCTTTCTATGTATCGGAACCAATATTGAAACAGGTGAAGAAGTTTTATTAAACAAAGGAAATCTTGTTCAGGCTATGATGGCAAGCGCTGCTTTTCCTTCTTTATTTACTCCAGTAGAAATTGACGGAAATCTTCTTGTTGATGGCGGTGTTGTAAACAATTACCCTATACAAGAAGTTCGCAATCTTGGTGCAGATATTATTATTGGTGTCGACGTTCAGGACGATTTGCTGAAAAGAAAAAACCTGAAAAATGCCACGAGAATTTTGGTTCAGATTACCAATCTGCAATCCATCGAAAAAATGAAAAGTAAGGTAAAAGACACCGATGTTTACATCAAACCTGATATTCGCGATTTTGGTGTTATTTCATTTGACCGAGGAGAAGAAATCATCAGAAAAGGAGAAGAAGCGGCTTTTGCGGTTTATGAAAAACTCAAAACATTGACAGACGAAAACAACTTTTATAAAAAACCAAAATTAAAAGTTGCAACAGATACGCTTCATATTCAAGACATAAATACTGATAAATTAGAAAATTATACCAAAGAATATATTCGCGGCAAACTTCGTTTCAAGCCAGGAAGCACTATAACTTATGACGTTCTTAAAGCTGGAATTAACAACTTAAATGCTACACAAAACTTTAGCACAATCTCCTATTGCCTTCAGCCAAATGGCGATAAAGACAATTTGGATTTGGTTTTAAGAGAAAATCCAACTCAGACGTATCTAAAACTTGGACTTCATTATGATGGACTTTACAAAAGTGCTGTTTTATTAAATCTTACTCATAAAAAGACTTTCTTAAAAAATGATGTTACTTCTCTAGATATCATTCTGGGTGATAATTTCAGATATGATTTTAACTATTATGTCGAAAATGGCTTTAACATCAGTTTTGGTTTCCGTTCTAGATTGAATCAATTTAACCGAAATGTAACTACCAGTTTAAGTGGCGTTCTGAAAGAAACACCAAATGTCAATCTCATTAATGTTGACTTTATGGACATAAGCAATCAGGCTTATTTTCAGACTATTTTTGTGCAGAAATTTTTAATGGGCGGTGGTTTAGAATATAAATATCTAAAAATCAATTCGCCTACGCTTGCCAATGAAGATAACATAATTGAGAAAAGCAATTATTTTAGCGCTTTTGCTTATTTAAAATACGATTCGTTAGATGAAAAATATTACCCAAGCTCTGGATTATATTTTTCTACAGATGTGCAGACCTATATGGCATCATCGGATTATACCAAACAATTTAAACCTTTTTCCATTGCAAAAGCCGAGGTTTCAATTGTGAGACCGTTATTCAGAAAAGCAACCATAAAATTTGGAGCCGATGCTGGATTTAATATTGGCAGCGATAGTGTTCCGTTTTTTGATTTTATTTTGGGAGGTTATGGATACAACAAAATAAATAACTTCAATTATTTCTACGGATATGATTTTCTAAGTATTGCCGGCAACAGCTACATTAAATCTGATATTAATATTGATTATGAAATCTTCAAAAAAAACCATATCAATGTATCAGCTAATTTTGCCAACTTAGGAGATGATATTTTCTCTTCTGTTGATTGGGTTTCTATGCCAAAATATACAGGATACGCAATTGGTTATGGTTTAGAAACCATAATTGGACCAATTGAAGTAAAACAATCTTGGTCTCCAGAAATGTCAAAAAGCTTCACGTGGTTTAGTATCGGGTTTCAATTTTAGTAGTATAATCGAGAATACTTCAATAAATTCTGCCTATTTTTTTACATCATAAAATTTAAATCAAAAAAATTAAGTTATTTTATAGTTATAAATAATATAATTTTTATTTTTACTCCGAAAAAATTACGACATTTGTTATAATGAAAACAAATTGGACAGGTTTATTAGAGTATCTTCAATTCCTCATCAAGAGAAATCCTGAGTAATGGCTCTATCGAATTGAAATAATCAGTCAATATCAAAAATTGAACTGGTTGTTTATCTCTGCAATTCAAATTTTCGAATTATCTAATTTTACTAATTATCTAATTGAAAAAGCCATGCCACTATATCATAAACTTGGGGATTTTCCTCAAAAGCGACACACCCAATTCGAAAAGCCAAGTGGAGGTTTTTATTACGAACAATTGTTTGGAACCGAAGGTTTTCATGGACATTCGTCATTGTCTTATCATGTACACAGACCAACGCAGGTTAAAGAAATTTTAAACTCTTATTCGGTTGAACCTAAAATTGCAATCGGAAAAAACATAAAATCATTACTTTTTAAAGGTTTTGAATTGAAACCTGAGAATGATTTTCTAGACAGCCGAAAAGCTATGTTGGTCAATAAAGACTGCATTATTGGTTTGGCTGCGCCGAAAGAATCGCTTCGAAATTATTTCTACAAAAATGCCGACGCTGATGAAATGCTTTTCATCCACAGAGGGAAAGGAAAATTAAGAACCATGTTAGGGAATATCCCGTTTGAATATGGCGATTATTTAATTATTCCACGCGGCATTATTTATCAAATCGAATTCGAAACAGAAGATAACCGATTATTTTACGTAGAATCTTATTCTCCTTTTTATACCCCCAAACGTTATAAAAACCAATCTGGCCAACATTTAGAACATTCTCCATTTTGCGAGCGTGATTTTATTCTGCCAAGCGAATTGGAAACACATGACGAAAAAGGTGATTTTTTAATTAAAATCAAAAAAGAAGGAATGATTCACGAAGTGGTTTATGCCACACATCCGTTTGACGTTGTAGGCTGGGACGGCTACAATTTCCCGTACGGATTTTCAATTCACAATTTCGAGCCTATAACGGGACGTGTTCACCAACCGCCACCAGTACATCAAACTTTTGAAACAGCAGCTTTCGTTGTTTGTTCATTCTGCCCTAGACTTTACGATTATCACCCAAAAGCGATTCCGGCGCCATACAATCATAGCAATATAGATTCTGACGAAGTCCTATATTATGTTGATGGTGATTTTATGAGCCGAAATAATATTGAGCAAGGGCATATCACGTTACACCCCAAAGGAATTCCACACGGTCCAGCGCCTGGCGCAATGGAACGCAGTATTGGTCACAAAGAAACTCAAGAATTAGCCGTTATGGTGGATACTTTCCGTCCGTTAATGGTTACTGAAGAAGCTATGGGATTGGATGACGGGAAATATTACAAATCTTGGACGGAGTAACTAATCGAGTTTAACCGCAAAGTTCGCAAAGGATTTTTCGCAAAGTTCACAAAGATTCTAAGTAAGTTTTACCAAACCAAGTTCGCAAAGCTTTGCGTTCTTAGCGATTTTATAAAATCTAAATCAAAAAAATCTTTGCGCTCTTTGCAGTAAAAAAAAATCAAACACAACACTAACACTTCGGTTTTCGATCAATTAAACGATTAACCGATTAAACAAATAAACAAAATGAGCAAAGAAGTAAAATCAGTAGAATACGGATTAGAGAAAATATTTGAAGGAGCACAAGATTTCCTTCCATTATTAGGAACAGATTATGTAGAGTTTTATGTAGGGAATGCAAAACAAGCTGCACATTATTATAAATCTGCATTTGGATATCAATCATTGGCTTATGCCGGATTAGAAACTGGAGTAAGAGACAGAGCATCTTATGTTTTAAAACAAGACAAAATCAGAATTGTTTTAACAACGCCATTAACAGCGGATTCTCCAATTAACGAACATTTGAAAAAACATGGTGACGGAGTAAAAGTTGCTGCCCTTTGGGTTGAAGATGCAACAAAATCTTACGAAGAAACGATGAAACGTGGAGCACGCTCTTTTATGGAACCAACTGTAGAAGAAGATGAATTTGGTCAAGTGGTACGTTCTGGAATTTACACTTATGGAGAAACCGTTCACATTTTCGTTGAAAGAAAAAATTACAACGGAGTTTTCCTTCCTGGTTATAGAGAATGGAAATCTGACTTTAATCCAGAACCAACAGGATTAAAATACATCGACCACATGGTGGGAAATGTAGGTTGGAATGAAATGAATACTTGGGTAAAATTCTACGAAGAAGTTATGGGATTTGTGAATTTCTTATCTTTTGACGACAAACAAATCACCACAGAATATTCTGCATTGATGAGTAAAGTAATGTCAAACGGAAATGGGAGAATTAAATTCCCAATCAACGAACCAGCAGAAGGAAAGAAAAAATCTCAAATTGAAGAGTATTTAGATTTCTACGGTGGACCTGGAATTCAGCACATTGCCATTGCTACAGACGATATCATCAAAACAGTATCACAACTGAGAGCACGCGGCGTTGAGTTTTTATCGGCCCCTCCTCATACTTATTATGAAGCAATCCCAGAAAGATTAGGTGTTCATATGGATATGATGAAAGAAGATTTAAATGAAATCGAAAAATTGGCGATCATGGTTGATGCCGATGAAGATGGTTACTTATTACAGATTTTTACCAAGCCAGTTCAAGACAGACCTACACTTTTCTTCGAAATTATCCAGAGAATGGGTGCAAAAGGATTTGGTGCAGGTAACTTTAAAGCTCTGTTTGAGTCAATTGAGAGAGAACAAGAATTGAGAGGAACTTTGTAAAAACGCATTTTTTTTGCATTTAAACGCGGATTTCTCTAAAAAACGATGCTTTTTTTGCAAATGTTATGTTAAACTTGACTTTGGCTATTTGAAATCTGAACTTTCTATCTATCTTTGCACTCGCAAATCAGGAAGGGGTGGTTTCCTTCCGAATTGATATAAATTTCATAATTTATAGTTTTTTGGTTAGTTAATAGCATAAAAACTCAGTCATCTTTGACTGAGTTTTTTTGTTTTGGTACATTTGGAATAGAATTTGCATTTGTCTACCTTTATAATAAAACGTAAAGAATGTACTATGAAAAAGCTCATCCTCACTATATTATCACTAACAATACTGTCTTTCGCGCCTCAAAAAGAAGACGCTTTCGATACTGGAGAATATTTTAAATTTAGAATACATTATGGAATTGTAAATGCTGGATACGCCACTCTTGAAGTTAAAGATGCCACCATCAATAATAAAAAGGTATACCACTCTGTTGGAAAAGGTTACACAACTGGAATGTCAAAATTTTTCTTCAAAGTAGAAGATTTGTATGAAAGTTATTTTGACAAAGAAACAGGAAAACCATACCGATATGTTAGAAAAATTGATGAAGGGGGTTATACCAAAAATCAAGAAGGTTTTTTCAATCAAAATGAAAATAGAGTTTTAGTAAAAGACTATAAGCGTAAATCTGAAAAAACAATCGTTGTTACAGAAAGCGTTCAAGATATTGTTTCTGCATTTTATTACCTGAGAAACCATCCCAACATTGACAAACTTAAATCAGGCGAATCCATTACAATCGACATGTTTTTTGATGATGAAATCACAAAATTTAAGTTAAAATATATAGGTCGTCAAGATATTACGACTAAATTTGGAACCGTTTCTACAATGGTCTTCAAACCGTCGGTACAGACTGGAAGAGTATTTAAAGAAAAAGAGAGCTTAACACTCTGGATAACAGACGACGTAAACAAAGTTCCGATTAGAATTAAAGCAGATTTGGCCGTAGGATCTCTTAAAGCCGATCTCGATGAATATAAAGGACTGAAAAGTCCACTTAAAGCAAAAAAATAATGAACCCTACAGATCATTCTGAAGCAATTTTAAAAGAAATTGGCCTTAAATTTCAAGCCATAAATCAAAAAACTGATGTTCAGTTAGAAGGATTGCTTTGGGCCAAACCAATTACTTATTGGGATTACATTCAAACAGACGCTCTATTAAATTTACAAATACAACGCACCACACTTCCTGACGAAATGGTTTTTATCATGTACCATCAGGTAAATGAATTAATTTTTAAAATGATATTGTGGGAAATTGATCAGATTGCCGAAACGGAAAACATTCAGGTTGATTTTTTCAGCGAAAGATTATCAAGAATTACAAGATACTTTGATATGCTTACCAATTCGTTCAGCATTATGGAAAACGGAATGGAAGTAGATCAATACATGAAATTCAGAAACACGCTCACTCCTGCAAGCGGATTTCAAAGTGCACAATACAGAATGATCGAATTTGCTTCGACAGACGTTATCAATTTGACAGACCGCAGATACAAAGCAAACTTTGATGAAAATACCGATTTGGAAACCAGCTTTGAACACCTTTATTGGCAAGCAGCCGGAAAAGATTATCACACTGGCGAAAAATCATATTTGTTAAATGAATTTGAAAAGAAATACAAAGAACAGTTTTTGAGACAAATGGCTTCTTTCAAAACAAAAAACCTTTGGCAAAAATTCATCCAATTACCAATTCAAGATCAGCAAAATCCAGAACTAATCGCTGCAATGCGCCATTACGATAAAACGGTAAACATTACTTGGGTAATGCAGCATCTTAACACTGCAAGAAAATACATCTTAGAAAGCGGAAAAGGCAATGGAGAAGCTACAGGAGGAAGCGACTGGCAAAAATATATGCACCCAAAATACCAAAGACGCATCTTTTTTCCTAAATTGTGGACCGAAGAAGAATTGTCCAATTGGGGAAATGAAACTGAAGTTTAATTTCACCACAAAAAATTTATAAAGTTTGAAAAAAGCAGTCGTAATTTTAATTGTCTTGTTTTCTATTTTTTCATGTAAAAAAGAAGAAGAAAAAGTAGAAGCAAAAATTACTAAACCAGCAACCAAAAAAATAGAATTCGGTTTTAATTACGCAGACTTTAATGTTGTTAATGACACTATTTCAAAAGGAGATTCTTTTGGCTCAATTATGCAAAGCCAAAACATTGGAGACAAAAAAGTAAATGAAATTGTAGAACAGGTAAAAGATTCTTTCAATGTCAGAAACATTCGTTACGGAAAACCTTTCACTTTACTTCGTTCTAAAAACAAAACCAATAATCTTCAAGTTTTTATTTATCAGCCAGATGCCTTAAGTTATTATGTTGTCGATTTACGAGATAGCATTGCAAAAGCATATAAAAAAATAAAACCAGTTACTTTAAAACGAAAAATGATTGGTGGCGTTTTAAAAAGCTCTCTTTCTGAAACTTTAGGAAATGAAAGTGTTGAAACCGCTTTGGCTAGCAGAATTACAAAAGTATTTTCTTGGTCTATTGACTTCTTCAAACTAAAAAAAGGCGATCGCTACGGATTAATTTTCACAGAGCGATTCATTAACGGAAAAACCTATGATGGCGTTGAAGATCTTGAAGCTGCATTTTTTGAATATAAAGGAAAAATAATTTATGCTTTTCCTTTTGAAAAAGATACCACTTCTGGAAAGATTGAATATTATGACGATGAGGGAAAAACACTTAAAAACTTCTTCCTAAAAACGCCAATTAAATTCAGCCGAATCACTTCAAGATTCACCATGAACAGATACCATCCTGTACAGCATACTTGGAAAGCACATAAAGGAACCGATTATGCAGCTCCAACTGGAACGCCAATTTCAACCACCGCATCAGGAGTTGTAGAAGCTACCGGATATACTGCAGGAAACGGAAACTTTGTAAAAGTAAAACATAACGGAACCTACTCTACTCAATATTTACATATGTCTAAAATCCTAGTTCGTCGCGGACAACGCGTTACGCAAGGACAGACAATTGGCTTGGTTGGAAGTACAGGTTTAGCTTCTGGTCCACACGTTTGCTATCGTTTCTGGAAAAATGGCGTACAAGTAGATGCGCTTCGATTAAATCTTCCAACAGGAGAATCTTTGACTGGGAATGACAGAACTCGCTTTATGACACAGATTGAGCCTCTAAAAAGAGAATTGGACAGTATTGGTAATTTGTAAATAATCTTTTTGAATCGAAAATCATGAAAAATGAACGCCTCAAAACCATGTATCATGAAACTTTTTCTGGTTTAAAATTATTTTACAGAGATACAAATCTTCCTGAAAATTTAATTTTGAATTATAAAGTCGGACAGATCATTCAAGAAAAAGGATTTACTGATATGAGTTCGATTGGTGGAGGAATTTCAGGAAATCTGAGATATTTGATTGCCAGTGCGCATGCCAAAGATTTGTCAAAATTTAATCCTGATTCGGCAAAAATTGGACATTATCTTTTAGACTCGATTGCTTATTTCAAAGTATTGGACATTCAGAAAATCGGTGATAAAACACAAATTTTTCTTCTGAATATTCCAGACAATTCGATTTCACTTTTCAAAAATTCATCTTCAAACTTAGAAGAAGAAATTATCGAAAAAGCTCAAAAACGCTTTCGCGAAAAAATTGATCTTGACTTAATTCCAGAATTACAAACTGAGAACTGGAAAGAAAGAACCAAATTTCCGCTTGGAATGGATGAAAACGGTCAATTATTTTTTGATGATTCTAAAATTAAAACAGAATCGCCAAAAAGAATTGATGTTGATGTCTCTAAAAAAATTATAGAAATCAATAAAAAGCCTTGGTGGAAGTTTTGGTAAAAAAATATTTAGTCAAAAGCTTCTATCAAACCTAATACATGCAAAAATCCTTTCTAATACTTTTATCTCTATTCGCTATTGGGTGTTCCAATCCAAAGGTTTTTGTTTTAAATGAAAAAGAAGAAAGCAGATATTTTGTTCAGAAACTAGTTAACACTGCCTTCGAAAATGATTTAATTGGAGAATCGCCTTTGATTGTAGTTAACGGAACTTCATTTAAATACAACAAAAAACAAGACACGATCTTATTGCCACTAAAAAAGCTCGATATTATCACTTTAGACTTTTTAAACAAAAACAGCAGCCGTATCATTTACAATGAAAAAGAAAATGATGGCGCGATAATCATAACTTCAAAAATTCAAAAGTAAACTCATAAAACGTTTTCGTAACTTATTGTTATATAATCGCAAACCGCTCCCCTTTTAAAAGTTATTTCAGTATTTTTGTGTTTCAGAAAACAAACTCAATTATAGATAAAAATGGCTTTAAACACAACAAACCCAACCGGGACTGAAGCGTGGAAAAATCTACAGAACCACTATAACGCAATTCACGAAACCACAATACAAGAATTGTTTCAACAAGATAGTGCACGTGCTGAAAAATTCAACTTGCAATGGAATGATTTTTTAGTAGATTACTCAAAAAATAATATTAGTCAAGAAACGGTTTCTCTTTTATTGGAATTAGCAAATTCGATCGGACTGAAAGATGCAATTGCACAATATTTTGGAGGAGAATTAATCAATCAGACAGAAAACCGTGCCGTTTTACACACTGCATTACGTGCTCCAGAATCAGCTGTAATTAAGGTTGATGGAGAAAATGTAATTCCTGAAGTTTACGAAGTAAAAAATAAAATCAAAAACTTTACTCAAGAAGTAATTTCTGGAGAAAGGAAAGGATATACCGGAAAAGCTTTTACTGATATTGTAAATATCGGAATTGGCGGTTCTGACCTTGGTCCTGTTATGGCTGTTGAAGCTTTACAGTTTTACAAAAATCACTTAAACACTTATTTCGTTTCGAATGTTGACGGTGACCACGTAAACGAAATCATCAAAAAACTAAATCCAGAAACAACACTTTTTGTAATTGTTTCTAAAACTTTTACTACTCAAGAAACACTTTCAAATTCTGAGACAATTAAAGAATGGTTTTTAAAATCGGCTTCTCAAGAAGATATCGCTAAACATTTCGTAGCAGTTTCTACAAACATTCAAAAAGTAACAGAATTCGGAATTAATCCAAGTAACGTTTTCCCAATGTGGGACTGGGTTGGAGGAAGATTTTCTCTTTGGAGCGCTGTTGGTTTAAGCATTGCATTGGCAGTTGGTTTTGACAACTACAATGACTTACTGAAAGGAGCAAATGAAATGGATGAGCATTTCAAATCAGCAGAATTTGATGAAAACATTCCAGTTATTTTAGCTTTGTTAAGTGTTTGGTACAATAATTTTTATGGTGCCGAAAGTGAAGCTTTGATTCCGTACACGCAATATTTATCAAAATTAGCTCCGTATTTACAACAAGCTTTTATGGAAAGTAACGGGAAAAGCGTTGGCCGTGACGGAAAACCTGTTAACTACCAAACTGGAACAATTATTTGGGGAGAACCAGGGACAAACTCACAACACGCTTTCTTCCAGTTAATTCATCAAGGAACAAAAAGAATCCCAACAGACTTCATTGGATTCGTAAAACCACTTTACGGAAACGAAGATCATCATAATAAATTAATGTCTAACTTTTTTGCTCAGACTGAAGCTTTAATGAATGGAAAAACAGAAGCACAAGTTCAGGCAGAATTTGACAAGCAAGGATTAGCAGCCGAAAAAGCTTCTTATTTATTGCCTTTTAAAGTTTTCACTGGAAACAAACCAACGAATACTATTTTGATTCAAAAACTTACACCAAAAAGTTTAGGTTCTTTAATTGCATTATATGAACATAAAATTTTTGTTCAAGGAGTTATTTGGAACATTTTCAGTTTTGACCAATGGGGAGTTGAGTTAGGTAAACAATTGGCAAATTCTATCTTAGACGAGATCAATTCTAAGACCGTTAAGAATCACGATAGTTCAACTTCATTTTTGTTAAATCATTTCTTAAAAAATAAATAGAATACTTTTTTTAAATATTCTCTAACTTTTAAAACGTCCTAATTTTTAGTAAAATTAGGACGTTTTTTATATAAAAGACCGACAAAAAGCAGAATTATCCGCCAATTTGCCTATTCCCACTTACGGCACTACTAGAATAATTACATTTTTAACAAAAAAGCTTCACATAAATTCAAGAAAACAATATTTTTTTTAAACAAAAAAGAAAAATTCATTTTAATACGCAGCACAAAAGACAAAACTGTTTTTTCTTAACATTTCGATAACATTATCTGAGTTATTTGTTATAATTTTGCCAAAAACAATAAACTCAATAACAAAATGAAGAAAATGAAAAATTGGTTACTGACTGGACTATTTTTTATGATAGTTTCGACCGTATTTTCTCAAGGAAAAGTTACTGGTAAAATTACCGACGGAACAGGCGGGTTACCAGGAGCAAATGTAGTGATCAAAGGATCTACTATAGCAACTTCAACAGATTTTGATGGTAAATTTACACTTACATCGCCATCAAGCACAGGAGAGATTGTAATCTCTTTTTTAGGTTATGACAACCAAACTGTAAAATTTACAGTAGCAAATGGTGCAACTACAAACTTAGGAACTATCACTTTGGTTTCTAACTCAAACGAATTGAGCGAGATTGTAGTTAAAAGTACAACAGTAGATATTGCAAAAGACAGAAAAACTCCTGTTGCCGTTTCTACAATTAAAGCAGCTGAAATTCAGGCAAAATTAGGAAACCAAGAACTTCCTGAAATGCTAAAAAGTACTCCATCTGTTTACGTAACTAAATCTGGCGGTGGATTTGGAGATTCAAGAATTACGGTTCGTGGATTTAGCCAAAACAACGTAGCGGTAATGGTTAACGGTATGCCAGTTAACGACATGGAAAATGGTTCTGTTTACTGGAGTAACTGGGCTGGTTTATCTGACGTTACTTCTTTCATTCAAGTACAAAGAGGTTTAGGATCTTCAAAATTAGCTATTGCTTCTGTTGGGGGTACTATGAACTACGTAACTAAATCTTCAGATTTGAAACAAGGTGGTACAGTTGGTACTTCTTTTGGTAATGACAATTTCTTCAAATCTAATGTTGCTTACAACACTGGAAAATTAGATAGCGGTTTCTCTGCTTCTGTTTTATACAGCCACTCTCAAGGTGACGGATATGTTGACGGAACTCAATTTAACGGAGACAATTACTACGTAGCTCTTGGTTATACTACAAAAAACAACAAACACGATTTCCAATTTACAGTTACTGGTGCTCCACAATGGCACGACCAAAGAAATACATTTATCACAATAGCGCAGTATCAAAAATACGGTACAGAATCTGATCCAAACATTAAATATAACTCTGACTGGGGTTATAAAGATGGTCAAGCTTTCAACATGACAAGAAACTACTACCACAAACCAGTTGTTTCGTTGAACTATGATTTCCAAATTAACGAAACTTCAAAATTATCTACTGTAGCTTACGCTTCTTTCGGACGTGGAGGAGGTTCTAGAGGAGCTGGAGGTATTAGAGGTTTTAACTACGCTAATAACGCATTCAGAACTGCAGACGGTTTAGTTGATTTTGACAAAATTGTTGCTTATAACTCTGGACAAACTGTAAACATCAACGGAACTAATTACACTCGTACAACTAACGGTACAACTGGAGAATTCCAAAATAGTTCTTCTACAGGAAGTTTAACAAACTCTACAACTGGTATTTCTCAAATTTCATCTGTTAACTCTCACAACTGGTATGGAGCGATTGTTAACTTCAACAAAAAATTCTCTGATAACTTAACTTGGGATCTTGGAATTGATGTTAGAGGATACAAAGGTCTTCACTACCAAAACGTAAACAACTTATTAGGAGCAGATTCATACATTGATAATTTTGATGTTAACAATCCTAATAGAACTTTATACAGTACATACTCTACTTACGCTCCTTGGAATGTATTTAAAGACACTGACAAAGAAGAGAAAATCAACTTCAACAATGATGGTGATGTAAGATGGTACGGTGGATTTACTCAATTAGAGTATACTTCAGACAAATTTACTGCATTCGTACAAGGTGCACTTTCTCAACAAGGATTTAAGAGAGTTGATTATTTCAAATACCTTTCTTCAAACCCATTATCTAGTACAGATTACGAAAACATCTTAGGTGGTAACGTAAAAGGTGGTGTTAACTACAACATCAATGAGCACCACAATGTTTTTGTTAACTCAGGATATTATTCAAAACAACCATTTTTTAATGCAGTTTACCCAAACAATGCTTCAATTGTAAATGGTAACTTAACAAACGAAAAAATCTTCGGTATTGAAGCTGGTTACGGTTTACGTACAAGCAAATTCTCTGCAAACTTAAACTTATACCGTACTTCTTGGAAAGACAGATACCAAAGACAATCTGACGGAGCTACTGATAACCCTGGAGGTTACTATGATTTCGCTGGAATTACAGAAATCCACTCAGGTATCGAAATTGATGCTACTGCAAAAGTACTTGACAATCTTACTATAACTGGAATGTTATCTATTGGAGATTGGCAATATGACGGAACAAGTACAAGTAACCGTTACGATTCTGGAAACAATCCTATTGGTGGAGGAACTCCTACCACATTATACCTTGACGGTGTAAGAGTTGGAGACGCTGCTCAAACAACTGCTGCTTTAGGAGCAACTTACGAAATTTTACCTCGCTTCACTATTGATGCAAACTACAACTATGTGGACAAATTGTATGCTGCTATCTCTCCAGGAAACTTCACTAAAGAAGATAACAGAGGAGCATTACAATTGCCTTCTTACGGAACTGCTGATGCTGGTTTATCATACAAATTGTTAGTAGGTAAAAACAAAAGCAACTCTGTAGGTTTCAGATTAAACGTAAACAACGTTTTTGATTACACTTACATTGCTGAAGCAAAAACAAATATTTTTGCTGCTGATGTTCCTACGGTTCCAACATACAAAGGCATTGCTACTACAAACCAAGTATACTTTGGTTTTGGTAGAACTTGGAACTTCGCACTACGTTACGATTTCTAAAATTTAGAATCTAAATAAATAATAAAAACGGCATTGACTTTTAAGTTTAATGCCGTTTTTTTATAGCCTTTTTTGTTATATTTGTTTTGAACAAAAAACACAGTTTATGTATAATTTTCTACAAAAATTCCACTCTGGCTGGGCATACTTAGCATTACTTCTTTTAGTTGTTGCAGTGGTTAATGCCATCATTGGAGTAACTTCAAAAAAAGAGTTTACAGCTAAAGATCGTAAAATCGCTTTATTTGCTTTAATTGGTACACACACTCAATTATTGATTGGTTTAATCTTATATTTTGTCTCTCCTCTTGGAAAAGACGCTTTCGGACAAATGTCTAATGCAGAATTAAGATTAACTTCATTAGAGCACCCTCTAATTAATATTATTGCTATCATCCTAATTACTATCGGATGGTCTAAACATAAAAAATTAGCTAATAGCGAAGCTAAATTTAAAACCTTTGCTATTTTTTACACATTAGGATTATTGCTTATTTTAAGTAGAATTCCGTGGAACCTTTGGTTCTAAAAAATACCAAATAAAAGCCCTTTATCAGGGCTTTTTTTATCTCGGCATATTATTTGTACAAACTCCCCCCAAGTCTGAAAAAAAATAACCCATGAGAAATAAAACAAACATTTTATTCGCCACAATCGCTTTAACCCTAATTAGCGGCTTTACTTACATGATAAGCCAGACCAAACCTACAACAGAACCTAAAATTATTCAAGATACTGTTAAGAATGTAAAACCTGTTATTGTTCCTTTGCCGGACTCAGTTTTTACAGACAAAGGTTTAAAACTTAGACCATACAAAAAAAACGCTCATGCCTCCTACTATGCAGATCGTTTTAATGGAAAAAGGACTGCTAACGGAAGTCGATTTAACAACAACAATTATACTGCTGCTCACAAAAAACTTCCTTTTGGAACTAGAGTAAAAGTAACAAATGAAGCCAATGGTAAATTTGTAATAGTAAAAATTACCGATCGTGGTCCATTTGTCAAAACTCGCGAAATTGATCTGTCTAAAAGAGCTTTTATGGATATTACAAAAAATAAAGGTGCCGGAGCAATGAAGGTTACCATCGAAACCATAATCGAATAAAAAAATATCCCGCTTAAAGCGGGATATTTTTTTTAAACTAATTTTCTTAGTGCCATTACAACTCCAGTATGAAGTCCTTCATGATAATTATTAAAATCTAAAGCACCTTGAATATGACGAAGTGTAAATCCCATACTTGTAGTGTATTCATGATAATCAACAAATAAACCGCTTTCAAAATCATTCTTCGTTTTTTCTAATGTTGTTGAAAGCAAGATTCTGATCTCATCAACCTCAGCTTGAGAAACATCTCCTTCTGGTTTGGTTCCTTTTCTGTATTTATTAATGAACTCTTCAGAAACCATTGTTGGAAGACCAGATAATTTATAAACCAAAAGCTGCTGTGAAGAAACGCAATGGCCAATATTCCAAATAATATTATTGCTGAAACCATCTGGAATTTTGTTTAATTGCTCTAATGAATGATTATCTAAAATTTTCAAAAGAACTTCTCTTATTGTTTTTTGTACATCAAAAACTGAACTCATAATTTTATTTTTTTTCTAAAATTAGTCATTTTTAAGTTTCAAATGGATTTTCTTTGCATTCTAACAAATCCATAAAAAAATGAACAAAATATATTATTTATCGTCTTGTGATACCTGCAGAAAAATCATCAAAAGTTTACCTGAAAACAATTTAGTTTTTCAAGATATTAAACAAGATCCAATTACTGAAGAACAATTGGAAGAAATGCACAAACTTTCTGGAAGCTACGAAGCATTATTTAGCAAAAAAGCACAGTTATACAAGTCAATGGGACTCAAAGATCAATCTTTAACAGAAGCCGATTTCAAAAAATACATTTTGGAACATTACACTTTCTTAAGCCGTCCCGTTTTTATTATAGATGGTAAAATTTACATCGGCAATAGCCAAAAAAATGTAGCCGAAGTGATAAATGCTTTGAGCTAAAAAGCTATTTTCTTTTCTGTTAAACTGAAAACTGTGACTGAACACTAATTTCCAACCAAATAGAGCAAACTTTTATTTATCTTTGCGCCTTTATACTCAATTATATGATACAATCTATGACAGGGTTTGGCAAAGCTTCTTTGCAATTGCCTACAAAAAAAATTACCGTTGAAGTAAAATCCCTAAACAGTAAAGGTTTAGATTTGAATGTAAGAATGCCATCAGTTTACCGCGAATTGGAACTTGGTTTACGAACTCTCATTTCGACCAAACTGGAAAGAGGTAAAATTGATTTTGCAATTTATGTAGAAAGCACTGCAGAGCAGACTTCAACCAAAGTAAATGTACCTGTTGTAAAAAATTATATCGCACAATTAAAAGAAGTAAATCCCGATGCTGACGAAACTGAATTAATGAAAATGGCTGTTCGTATGCCAGATACATTAAAAACAGAACGCGAAGAAATTGATGAAAATGATTGGGAGCAAATTCAGGTAATTATTGACGAAGCACTTCAAAACATCTTAAATTTCAGAAAAGATGAAGGAGAAGCACTTGAAAAAGAATTCAATTTCCGAATTGGAAACATTCGCCAATATATGAATGATACATTGGCACTTGATCCAGAGCGTATACAAGCTATAAAAGATCGTTTGCAAACTGCAATTTCAGAATTGCAAGTTAATGTTGATGAAAATCGTTTTGAGCAGGAATTAATCTATTATTTAGAAAAATTAGATATTACAGAAGAGAAAGTACGTTTAGGAAATCATTTAGATTACTTTTTGGAAACTTTAAATGGTTCTGAAGCCAACGGAAGAAAACTTGGTTTTATCACTCAGGAAATGGGTCGTGAAATCAATACCATGGGTTCTAAATCGAATCATGCTCAAATGCAGAAATTGGTCGTGATGATGAAAGATGAATTAGAGAAAATCAAGGAGCAAGTATTGAATGTTCTGTAAAACCCATAAGCTTAAGCTATAAGCAATAAGCTAAAAACAAAATCAATTAAAGCCTAAGGCCTTCTGCCTAAAGCTTAAAGCATACACAATGAACAAAGGAAAATTAATTGTTTTTTCGGCACCCTCAGGCTCAGGAAAAACAACTATCGTAAAACATTTATTAGGACAAGAAGATTTAAATCTTGAATTTTCGATTTCGGCAGCATCGCGTGCACCACGCGGTGAAGAAGTACACGGAAAGGATTATTATTTCATTTCGCTAGAAGAATTCAAAAAGCACATTAAAGCTGAGGATTTCTTAGAATGGGAAGAAGTTTACCGCGACAACTTCTATGGCACTTTAAAATCGGAGATTGAAAGAATCTGGGCTTTGGGAAAAAATGTCATTTTTGACATTGACGTGGTTGGCGGTCTTCGCATTAAACATAAATTTCCAGAAGAAACTTTAGCTGTTTTTGTTAAACCTCCAAGTGTTGACGAATTAAAACGCCGATTAAAACAACGTTCTACAGAAAGTGAAGACAAAATTAATATGCGTATTGCAAAAGCTTCGGTTGAATTGGCAACTGCTCCTCAATTTGACACCATTATTAAAAACTACGATTTAGATACTGCTAAAGAAGAAGCATATCAATTAGTGAAAGAGTTCGTAAATAAGTAATTTTATTACGCAAAGATTCGCAAAGACAAACACGGAGATTCGCAAAAGGTTTTTAAACTTTGCGAATCTTTGTGCTATCTTAGCGACTCTCTGCGAAACTATACAAAATGAAAATAGGTCTTTACTTCGGAACATATAACCCTATACATGTTGGTCATTTGATCATTGCTAATCATATGGCTGAGTTTGCCGATTTAGATCAGATTTGGATGGTTGTTACGCCACATAATCCGTTAAAAAAGAAAGCGACTTTATTAGACGACCAGCAACGACTTCAAATGGTTTATCTGGCAACAGAAGATTATCCGAAAATAAAACCATCGGATATTGAATTTAAATTGCCTCAGCCAAGCTATACGGTGATTACACTCGCTCATTTACAAGAGAAATATCCAAATCATGAATTTTCTTTAATTATGGGCGAAGACAATTTGAAAACGCTTCACAAATGGAGAAATTATGAAGTGATTCTTGAAAATCATGATATCTATGTATATCCAAGACTCGAGGCCAAGGGACGAACAGGCGAAGCAATTTCTGATGAACCTGAAAATGTCGAATTAAAATCGCATCCCAAAATTCATGTAATTGATGCCCCAATTGTAGAAATTTCTTCTACTTTTATCAGAAACAGCATTAAAGAAGGTAAAAATATTCAGCCGTTATTACCTCCAAAGGTTTGGGAATATATCGATCATAATAATTTTTATAAGAAGTAAAAAAAGCCTGAACTTACATTCAGGCTTTCATTTTATTCAGCGGTTAGAGTTATTTCACTTCAGTTCCCTCAAACTTTACTCTAGGATCATTTACATTTACCAATTCATCTAGTTCATAAATATTCTTATAACCGTATCCGTAAAGATTGATATGCGTCGGAATGTTTAGCGCCAACATAACTGGTTTTCTATTGGATAATATTTGTGTTTCTAGAGAAGCGGCAGGTTTAGCCATTTTAGAAGCAAAATCTATCGGATCTCCATTAAAATTATTATTGCAGTAAATCAATATTTTTGTATTGGTATCAGGAATTAACTTTAAAAGATTCTCCTGTGTGAAATCGGTAAAATCTAGATGAATGGCTCCTTTAAGATGCTTTCTGTTAAAACGGAAATCAGAACGTGTGTCTAAGATAACCGTATTCTCGCCTTTTGCCATTTCCAAAAAAACATCTAAACTAACCAAACGTTCAGCACGGTTCTTTTCTAAATTTACGACAAGATTTTTAAAATCATCATAATCAACCAATGCTTTAGGATAATTCTCTTTGTTTGCCATTTTTTTTGATTTATTTGATACCTGCGAAATAACATTATTGGTTATAAAACAGCATCCGACTAAAGCAATAAGTGTTGTTATTTTCATAGTTTATTCTTTTAAGATGTTATTAATCTGTTTTTATAACTCAAATTTATATTACGCATCAATCATTATATCTGCACTTACTCTTGCTCTAATTTCACTTAGCGATTGATCAACCAAAAGTTTTCCATCTCTAAAAACTTCTTTCAATTCACCCTGTTTTTCTTCTTCCCAAGAAACATTATCAGTTAAGTGATACTTTCCGTCAATTAAATCAATTTTCATTAATCCTTTAGCTGATTTTTTCGTTCCGTCATCTGTAATTGGATCTTTGAAGATTGCTCTTCCCTCTACGTTTACTTCTCCGTAAGTCGCTTTCATTGCAAATCCGAAAGTATCTCTAGTGTTGTATTGATAAGTGAAAGATCCAATTCCAAGAACAACATTTGTAGAAGCAAATCCTTTTTCTTTTAATCTTTCGCAAATTTGAGTGGCTCTTGCTACGGTAATACTGTCTCCGTAAATCGCTCCGATTTGTGGAACCAATTCTTTGAATCCTTTAGCATTTGTTGTACCGCCAAAAACATCCCAAAGCAATTCGATAACTCCTTTTTTCTCCTGTTCTGTTTTTCCGTTTGGATTTCCGCAGATAATATCAACTGGATCACCGCTATCAGGACGAATTACAACTTTACCTTCTCTTGAAACAATATCTTCTCTCAATCTTGGCAAATAATCGGTTAAAACTTTCCATAAATCCCAAGTATCAGAAACAATAGAAACAATTCCTTTTGGATATACTTCTGTAATTAATCTTTTGAAAGTTTCATACTCACCTTCTGTCGTTCCCATACACATTACAGAATGCTCTGTTGCGGCTACTGAACCCGCCACTAATTCTTGATCTGAATCGGCTTTGTAATATTCTTCTAAGAAATCAATCGCTGGAATAGTATCAGAACCTGTGAAACTCAACAAGTGTCCAGATGCTGAAGTTAAAGCCGCTTCAATTCCGCCCATTCCTCTCATTGAGAAATCGTGTGCCTGCCAGTCTACAAATTCTGGAACAGATGAAGTCAGATCTGCATATTTATCTAAAACTTTTCTATACTCTTTTGCAATTGTAGCAGAGTTACAAGGAAGCCAGATCACTGCAGAAAGCAAAGTTTCGAAATAATTCGTCAGCCAGAAAAATTCTGGAATTGTATTATACATCGTAAACATTGGCACTCTCAACGGAACGCTTGCACCTTCTGGCAAAGCTTTAAAGACCATCGGAATATATCCTAAATTGTGTAAATCTTCAATATGTTTAATTCCAACTTGGTTTTCACCTAAATAGTTATTGATTCTACGCGCGTACTTTGCAACAACTTCTTCTTTTGATTTTTTAAAGAAATACTCTTCAAAATCATGAATAATATATTTTTTGATGAAATACTGCAATCCGAAAAATACAACCTCATCCAATCCTTCAATTCTAGATTTACGAGGTGTCCAGTTAGAATATACTAATGTTGTTCCGTTTGGATATTGTCTTCTGTGGTCAACTTTGTAACCATCGGTTAATAATAGTGGGTTCATATATTTTCTATTTATATTTTTTGTGATAATCGTTCTGCTAAATCTTTAATATCATTGGATCGAACTAAATTGTCAATCCATTTTTGTGGCATATTTTCAATTTCGTAATAAATTCCTGCTAATCCGCCCGCAATCGCGCCTGTTGTATCAGTATCTTCGCCTAAATTAACGGCTTTCAAAACAGTTTCTTCATAAGAATCGGAATTTAAAAAACACCAAAAGCTCGCTTCTAAACTATGAAGAACATAACCCGAGGAATGAATTTCGTTTTCTGGATATGCAGCAATATCATTTTTCAAAATCCTTTCAAACAATCCAATTTCAATCGGATTAAATTCTTTGCTTTCTAGAAATTTTGCAACAACATTTTGCATTTCTTTATAAGCTTCGAATTTATCTTTATCTTTTAGAATCTCCAAACAATACACAACATAAATAAAACAGGCAAATACCGATCTGAAATGTGCGTGTGTTATTGATGAAACTTCTTTTACTTTTTTATAAATAACTTCAATATCTTTTTCTTTCTGAAGATAAAAAACTAATGGCAAAATACGCATTAAAGATCCGTTTCCGTTATCGCTTTCAGAAAATCCTCCGCATAAATCTGGCTGATGGCCTTTCACTATATTATGAATCGCATGAGTAGTCGCTATTCCAATATCAAAAACTCGTCCATGGGGTGTCCACAAATCTGCGGAATACCACTTCACAAAATTCTTAGCGATATCATTTAAATCATAATCTGTACACAAACTTTCTGCTAGACAAAAAGCAAGTGAGCTATCATCACTCCAGGTTCCAATTGGCTGATGATGTGTTCCAAAACCAAACATTTCAGTAACTGGATTTTGTTTTAAATAAGCTCTTGATTTAAATTCAACTGGAACTCCTAATGCATCTCCAACTGCCAATCCAAACAAACCTGATTCTATTTTATTTTTCATTTTTACTTATTTCTTCCTTTTTCATTAGGATAAAATGTCCGTACGACGTCACTTTGCCAAAAAACTTTCGTTTCAACATCCAGACAAGTTAATTTACCATAAAAACCCGCTCCAGTATCAATATTCCAGACATTGCAACCTTGCATCGGAATTTCGACATTATAATGAAGTGTTGGTGTGTGACCAATATAAATTTCATTAAAAAGCAGTAATCGTTTTGGATATGTAAGTGAATCTTTCTGGATTCTTTTGTCCATTGTCAAAGCCATTTCCCACAACGTTCTATCCCACGAATAATTGGTTTTGTAATGTTCTTTTTCTGGACCATGCATAGATGAAAAACCAGCGTGAATGAAAAGATTGTTATGCTCATCTACGAAATAATCTTTCATTTGATTAAAAAATTCGAGATGTTTCTGTTTTTCTGAAAAATCAATATTCTGATAACTTTCTATTGTCGATTTTCCTCCATGCAAAAACCAAATATCATTTATGACATCATTTTCTAACCATTCTTGACACCAAGCATCATGATTTCCTTTTATAAAAATGCATTCCTGTTTTTGAGATAAATCAATAAGAAAATCAATTAACTGTTTAGATTCGCTCCAGCCATCAACATAATCTCCCAGAAAAATAAATCGGTCGTTTTCTGAATAATCTGTTCTTTCCAATAACTGAATTAAAGCTTTTAATCCGCCGTGAATATCTCCAAAAACTAGGGTTCTTTTCATTAATTGTTATTGTCTTTCAGTTTATACATAACATCACTCCTTAAAACATACTTTATTCCCGAAATCAAAGCTGCTCCTTCATGACGCTGACTGTGTTCAAAAATAAGCGCTGTTCCTGTTCTAGGCGTAATAATTTCTCCTGAAGCAAATTTGGTTTCTCCACCTTCATATCCCTCATTCAAATAAATCATGAAAGTATAATAGCTAGATTCTGAGTCATTTCGTTTAAAACTGCCGTCACGATGCATTTTAAATCGCTGACTAGGATTGTATTTATAAAATCGAAACATTTCATTTAAGCCCGAAGCTATACTGTTTTCCATTTCAGGTTTGATAAAAGGTTCTAATTTTTGCCACAGTAAAGAAGCATACGCATGATCCTCGTACATAATACGCTCGTTATTTCGAACCATTTTCATCATTTTTTGTGCGCCGTCAACATTAACTTCCGCTTCTTCAAAGCCCATTTGTTCACTTTGTTCTATCAGTTGATTACATTCCTCAACTGTGAGAAAATTATCAATCGTATAAATTTCCAATCCTTCATTAATAATATTTAGCATAACAAATACATTTATGATTACTAAAAAGTTCTTTTCCCGATTAACTAAACTTGTTATTCAGAGACTTATCCAATTTTATTAGAAAATCTTTTCCGAATTTATCATTCTCTAATTCTTCGTAAAGAAATGATGGCAGCGTCTTCTCACAATTTTGCTTCTGACTTAAAATTGCCATAGACAATGCTGCAACTGTATCAGTATCTCCGCCATAACCTATTCCTATTTTTAGCAATCCTTCATAGAAACAGCTTCGGAAACCATTTTAATTACAGCTTGTGTTGTTGGATATCCGTGCATATCGATTGGAGAAGTAATTCTATAGTTTTCACTTTCTTTTAAAGTCGCGTTCAGAAAATCTATTAGAGTAGATCCATCTCCCAGATTATACTTGAAATAATGAACAGCCAACGCTATACGTTTAGCACAACTTATTCCTTCAACTGTATTATGGGAAGTTTTCGCCTGAATCTCACAAAACTCAAGTATTTGTTTGATATCTTTTAAATGTCCAATTGAATATGCTCTCATCGCAGAGCCATTTCCGCTGCTACCATTATCAATTATTTTGATAAAATCTGAACCATTTTTACTGGCATCCAAAGCATTGTAAACTCGATCTGAATAACCGCGTCTTTTATCTCTGTGAAATACTTCAACAAACTTATCTGCTACTTTAATCTCGTTCCAATTATCATCTTCAAGCAGCAATTCCGAAATCGCAATTGCCATTTGAGTATCATCAGTATATCTTTTATAAATCTCTGTATACATTCCGTGTTTATCATACTGAGTCAGATTGTTGTTTTTAGAAATAAAATCTAAATCTCTAAATTCAAATCCTGCACCGTATGCATCGCCTATTGCTGCTTCTAAAATCATGATTGTTGTGTTTGATTATTTAAGATTTAAATTCGATATACTTTGCTGGAACTTCATCTGTCAACCAAACATTGTTTTCAGACAAATAAAATTTGAACCCATCTCTGTGCATAGCACCGCTTCTAATGGTTAAAATCTGCGGAACTCCTCTTCTGCTCCCTACTTTGATTGCAGTTTCTTTGTCTTTAGAAAGATGCACATGCTGACGTCTCATTTTCTTCAAACCTTCTTTCTGAATGCTTTCCATGAATTTTCCAACGGTTCCGTGATACAAATATTCCGAAGGTTCTGTTTCGGCTAAATTCAATTCAACTGAAATCGAATGTCCCTGACTTGCACGAATTTTGGTTTTATCTTCATTGTAAGCAAAACGCTTTTTATCGTTATTTTCTACTACATAATCTAAAAGTTCGGCGTCGAGACGATTCCCTTTTTTAGTACATTTTTCTATTAATTCATTGACGTCTGCCCAACCGTTTTCGTCTAATTTTAATCCGATTTTTTCTGGCGAATGTCTGAGCACCAAGCTTAAAAACTTACTGACGCTCTTTGCTATATTTTCATACATGATTTCCAGAAATTTTTAATTTTTTATTCAATTCTGCATCTCGAAAAACAAGAGGCTTTTCAGTAGGAATCAATAATTTTTCCAATTCTCTTTTTTGAACAAATTCATATTGTTCTTTTACAAAATCAGAAATATCTTCGATTAATAAAATATCCTCTTTGGAGTAAGATCTTGTAAATTCATCTCTTAAACCAATCTGAATAGCTCTTCTTTCTAATTTCCCTCCATACGGATCGTGATCTGGATCCCACTGTAAACGCACTGAAGATGTTTTTACTTCTGTTTGCCATTCCTCATAAGTCATCTTTAAATCCGCATTATAAGAAGAATAAACTGCATTTTGAAGGTATTCCTCAAATGCTTCTCTTTTGAGGTGAATTGCCAAAACGACTTCTTGACCTTCTTTTGTTCCCCAACCGTTTCGATACATCATCCAGAGAAAATTGGGTTTAATCCACGTCATTCGATCAAGGCTAAAAGCGCCACCGAAAAACTGATTTGTAACAGCAAACTCGCCTATTTCATTTCTGTACGACTGATATACTATTATTTTTTCATCGTCGTATTGAGCCATTATATGATGACCTGATTTTGGCCATTCTTTTATTTGCTCGCTATATTTTTTTAATTCTATTTTCATTTTATTAGAACACAATACCTTGATTGTGTTTATTTTTAATTATTCTTCTGTTGATCAAACGTTCCTACGGAACGTAAACTCAATCAAATCTGCATTTTTCTACCTATGAAATGTTCCGACGGAACATCTACAAAAGGCTTTTGTAAATCTTGTAATTTTCATCATCAAAACAGACAAATGTTACTTTTTCTATTACTGCTGATTTTTCAAAATCTTTTACTGTTTTTACTGCTATTTCTGCTGCCTTATCTTTTGGAAAATGATAAATTCCAGTACTTATATTTGGAAAAGCAATAGATTTAATTCCATGTTGAATGGCGAGATTCAAACTATTCGTGTAGCAATCAGCTAATAATTTAGATTTTTCTTCTTTATCTCCATTCCAAACCGGACCAACTGTATGAATCACATATTTTGAAGGCAGATTTCCAGCCGTTGTGATAACTGCTTCACCAGTTTTACAACTACCTTGCTTATTACGAATCTGAATACATGCTTCTAAAATTGCCTTTCCTCCTTTTCTGTGAATCGCTCCATCAACTCCACCTCCACCTAATAAAGAAGTATTGGCCGCATTGACAATTGCATCAACCTCAATTTCTGTTATATCTGCTTTTAGAAGTTCTATTTTCATTTCTCAAAATTTATCTCAATTCATCCCTAACCTCCATCAAAGCAAAACCTAAAAGATTCAAACCTTTCCACTTTTCCGGATTTAAAGCATCTGTATGATCGCTTGCCATTCCGATTCCCCAAATTGGATCTACAGGACTTGCTTCTACAATAATCCTGTCGTTTGTATTTAACAGAAAAGTTTTCAAATCTGGATTTTGACTGAACTTGTGAAAGTTTCCTTCTTTTACAATTTCAAATCGGTTTTCCAACCAGATTCTGTCATCGTAATTTCTCACTTTACGGCCTAATTTTTTGGCTTCAGCAGGTGAATTACATTTTATGATCTTTTCTAAAATCTCCTGATCTTTAAATAATTCTGCCTTTTTTGCCATCATCCAATGTTCGGATGTTTTGTAAGTCACACCTTCCACTTCAAAAGAACTTAACCACCATTGACTGAAGCAAGTTTTGGTGATCGTTCCGTCTTTACTTGGCTGATGACCCCAAAAAAGTAAAAATTTACTTTCTGGAGCTATGTTATCTATATTGTATTTCATTTTTGTTAGTGTTTTTTGTTTCAAGTTTAAAGTTTTTCGCTCAACTTGAAACAGTTAGCTTTTTTTGCGTTTCAGATTTATGCTACACAGAGAACTTGAAACCTGAAAACTTGAAACATTTAAACTAAAGTTTCCAGCTTGATCACCTTAACGCTTTCACCTTCAAAATCTTTAAAAGAGTTTGTGGTAAAAATTCCGTCGAAGCAGTTTAAAACTTCAAAACCTTTATTAAAGATTCCGTGGCTTACGGCCAAGTATAATTTTCCGGCATTTTTCTTTTTCAATTCTTCTGCTAAACCTACGAAAGTTCCTCCTCCATCGCAGATATCATCAACAATTAAACAATCCATTCCTTGTAAATCATCTTCGTAAACTTTAAAACCAGATAGTTTTCCTGTTTTTACATCACGGCTTTTACTGCATTCTACAACCTCAACACCTCCTAAAAACTCAGATACTTTGTAGATTTTCTTTAAAGCGCCACCATCTGGAGAAATTAGTTTTACATTATTTCCTATGCTTTCTAAAACTGCTTTTATAAAAGTGTAATTCGGAATTACAGTACTGTTATTCAATAAAGCGGGGGTCACTTCAGAGTGTGCATCAAAAACAAAAACTTTGTTCAATTGCATCGCATTGATAATATCAGCATATACTTTTACAGACAAAGGTTCGCCTGGAATCATAACACGATCTTGTCTCGCAGCTGGAAAATACGGAATAAAAAGATCGATAATCTTAACATCCATTCTGCGTAACGCATCAACAGTAACGCATAATAAACCTAAATCGTTGAATGAATTTAATCTATGTGTAATGGTTACTTTTCTATTGGCATCAAAATCTGGTGCGATTTTAATGTGAGGTTCACCTCCAGAAAATGTAAAACTTTGAAATTTGATTTCTTCCTGATTTTGAATCGGAGCGAATTTTGGGTCGAGATTTAGTATCATAGCTTTTTAGTTTGCGTTAATTATACGCAAATGTAGAATTTAATTTTGAACAAACAATTTATTTTGTGTAAAAATTACGCAAACTTTATTTCAAAGTGAAACCCTTTTTGAATTAACTCATTATATTTCAACTTATTGAACTTAAAAAGTTTTGCTGGACGACCTGTTTTAATAGGTGAAAATTTTTCAGTTTCTTCTAAAATACCGTAACTGAGTATTTTTTTTCTGAAATTTCGACGGTCAATTTCCTTTTCTAAAATAGTGCAGTAAAGGTTTTCAAGATCTGAAAACAAAAATTCTTCTGAAAGTAAATCGAAACCAATTGGTTCGTATGTTAATTTGGCTTTGAGCCTCTCTATTCCTTTTTTTAAGATTAAATTATGGTCAAAGGCCAAAGACGGAATCTCATCTATTTTAAACCATTGCACTCTTTCGGCATCAGTATCTGCTTTAATTTCCAAATTTGAAGCATCTACTAAAGCATAATACGCTACTGAAATAACACGGTTTCTGGAATCTCTATGAATGTCATCTCCAAAAGTGTACAATTGTTCCATGAAAGTGAGCTGTACATTTGTTTCTTCATGCAATTCTCGGATTACAGCATCATTTAAAGATTCATCATTTTGCACTAGACCGCCTGGTAATGCCCAATATTTTTCGGAAGAGCCAAATTGCTGTTCAATCAAAAGCACATATAAACCATTGTTTTTGTATCCAAAAACAATCGCATCAACAGCAATTCTAATATTTTGTAATTTTTCCATAATCTAAACTATCAAACAAATATAACGAATGAGAGCCAATTTTATAATCTAATGCAAAAGCTTAAATTATAAAATTGGCTCTCAAATATGATCGTTTATTATTTCTAGTTTATTGTCACAGTTCGTTTTGGACTAGATGTACATTCTGAACCGTCTTTTTTAATTGTCACCTCTGCTGTAGCCGTATATTCACCAGCTGCGGCATAAGTATGAGTAACTGTTGCACCTGTACCCGAAGTTCCATCTCCAAAATTCCATTTTACACCACTTAGAGTTCCTGTACCACTATACTCAACAGAATAATTCATTAATTTCGGATTAGAAGGATCTGTAGAATTATGCAATTTGATATAAATTGCTTCGGCAAAACAATCTATAACATCATCTGCGTCACTTTTACTGCAGGAATTGGCCATAAAAAATACAACGCCAAATATTAAACACGATACAATCTTTCTCATAATTTGTCCTTTTAGAAATTTACTTTTCTCAAAGTTAGACTTTTTCAAGCTAAAAAAAGCATTAAAAAGTCCGAATTTCCACCTATTTCTTAAGACTAATTCTATAACCTATTACCAAAAAACAGTTTCAATTCTTTCTCAATAATATCAAAAAACGACTTTACATTATTATTCTTTGGCGCTAACAAATACACAAATTCTTCTGGCACGTGAAAACTATTCCAAACTAACTGCAGTTTATTCTCCTTAATATAATTTCTTGCATTGCAATTCCAAGTTGCAGCAACTCCTTCATTTTTGGCTAAAAGTCTTAGCATTTCAGATTCTGATGGTATAATGTAATTTGGAACCATCGAAGGTCTTTTTTTATTGAAAGCATGCAGCCAAAATAGTTTTATATGCGGAATGCGCGCATCGTGGCTGTACCATTTCTGTGCATTCAGCCATTGTTCTATTTCGGTGTAATTATCTCCTTTTAGTCTCTGACGGAATTCAGTAATATCCAAAGTTGTTGGGGCAACCAGAATCAGTTTAATTTTTCCGACGATTTCATAAGTGGTATCAAAAGTGTCAAATCTTTTGGTTGTAATGGCAAAATCAAGTTTTTTAGCATCTACTAAAGCAAAAAGCTCATCGTTTTCTGCAAAAGTAAAATCGATTAAATCAAACTTTGAAATTAAGAGATTGCCAACACAGTCAAAAAGATGTTTTGAGATTCCGACAGAAATTAATCGATTAGCATCTTCTGCTTTAGCCCTGAAACTTGTTTCGACACTTTCGAGCCTGTCAAGAGCATCTATAATCAAATTATTCAGTAACTTAGCGTATTCGGTTGGTTCTACGCCTTTTGATTTTCGGTTAAATAATTTATTGCCAACATGCGCCTCTAACATAGAGATCTGCTGACTAACCGCAGGCTGACTCATAAATAATTCCTTCGCAGCCACTGAAAAATTACCGTTTTTGTAAACTGCCTTAAAAGTTCTGTACCATTCAAGATTTACCATGATATAAATTTGTTTATAACAAACATAGTTTATTTTATTTTTACTGATATCACATTCGCCGTAAATTTGTTCAAAATTTAATATTTATGAAAAAAATAGCACTATTCGCAATAACTGCATTCACAGCTGTAAGCATTTCAGCTGAAGCTCAAAAATCAAACAAAAAGAGTATGAAAAAAGTATTATTTGTTGTAACCAGCAATGATAAACTGGGCAATACAGGAGAAAAAACAGGATTCTGGTCAGAAGAATTTGCTGCACCGTATTACGAATTATTAGATCAAGGAGTAGAAATCACAATTGCTTCTCCGCTTGGAGGCCAGCCGCCGATTGATCCAAAAAGTGCCGATCCAGCTTCGGCAACTGAAGACACCAAACGTTTTGATGCCGATAAGGTTTTACAGGAAAAACTAAAAAACACTTTAAAACTTTCAACCGTTAACCAAAAAGATTACGACGCTGTATTTTATCCAGGAGGCCATGGTCCGCTTTGGGATTTAGTTGAAGATAAAAGTTCTATCGCTTTAATCGAATCTTTCTATACACACAAAAAACCTGTTGCATTTGTTTGTCATGCTCCAGCCGTTTTGAAAAACGTAAAAGTAAACGGCGAATATTTAGTAAAAGGCAAAAAAGTTACCGGATTTACCAATTCTGAAGAAGAAGCAGTTGGTTTAACAAAAGTAGTTCCGTTTTTACTAGAAGATGCATTATCATCAAATGGAGCGATCTTTTCTAAAGGAGAAAACTGGCAGCCTTATGCAGTTGCCGACGGACTTTTGATTACAGGCCAAAACCCTGCATCGTCTAAATTGGTAGCGGCAAAATTATTACAAGAGTTAAAATAAAAATACTAAGATTCTAAGTTGCTAAGATTCTGAGTTTTTTTCTTAGCAACTTAAAAATCAATTCCTTACCCATCAATAATGAAAAATTAAATAAACAACGAGCTAAATCTACTAGATAAGTCCAAAACTTAGGTTCTTAGTAGCTTAGCATCTTAGAAACTCTAAAAAAATGCTAAACTTTGAATTATACAATCCGACAAATTTAGTTTTCGGAAAAGGGCAAATTGAAAAACTTTCTTCTTTAGTGCCAAAAGATGCTAAAATCCTTTTGGCTTATGGAGGTGGAAGTATTTTTAAAAACGGAATTTACGACCAAGTAATCCATAATTTGAAAGGTTTTGAAATCGTAGAATTTGGCGGAATCGAACCAAATCCAAGATTTGAAACTCTAATGAAAGCGGTTGATGTTATAAAAGCAGAGAAAATCTATTTCATTTTGGCTGTTGGCGGCGGATCTGTGATCGATGGTGTGAAATTTATTTCAGGCGCAGTTCATTTTGAAGGAAATCCGATTGATATTCTTCAAAAAAGAATTTTAATCAAAGAAAATGCAATGCCGTTTGGAACGGTTTTAACGTTACCAGCAACAGGAAGCGAAATGAATTCAGGTTATGTGGTAACGATTGAAGCGACACAGGAAAAATTATCTTCTGGCGGAAGTGCTTTATTTCCTAAATTCTCTATTTGTGACCCGACTGTAATTTCTTCTTTACCAAAAAGACAAATCGAAAATGGTGTCGTAGATGCCTACACGCACGTTATGGAGCAATATTTAACGTATCCGACAGATGCATTTCTTCAGGATAGAATTGCCGAAGGAATTTTACAAACGTTAATTGAAGTTGGTCCTGGCGTCGTACAAAACCCAACCGATTATACTTTGGCTTCCAATTTTATGTGGAGCTGTACCATGGCTTTAAATGGATTAATCCAGAAAGGTGTTCCAAGCGACTGGGCAACGCACATGATTGGCCACGAATTGACAGCGCTTTACGAAATTGATCACGCCAGAACTTTAGCGGTTATTGGTCCGAATTTATATAAAGTTATGTTCGAAACTAAAAAAGCAAAACTGGCGCAATACGGAAGAAGGATTTTTAATCTAACAGGTTCTGATGAGGAAGTAGCAAAAGAAGCCATCAACAAAACGGTTGAGTTTTTCCATACAATGGGAATGGACACTAAACTTTCTCAATATACGGAAGACTATTCTAATACAGCAGATTTTATCGTGAAACGTTTTGACGAAAGAGGCTGGAAAGGTTTAGGAGAAAAACAATTAGTAACTTTAGATAAAGTAAGATCTATTGTAGAACTTTCTTATTAGTCGCAGTATTCAGTGTCAGTTTACAGTTTTGCATATAACTGAAAACTGGCACTGCGGCTGAAAACTAAAAATAAAAAAGGCGTTCTTAACAAGTTTAGGAACGCCTTTTTAAAATACTAAAACAAAACTAACTAACTCAATTTTTTTTAAATTCATTAAAATTCTAATTTATAAAATGTAATAACGCATGCCTGAATGGTTTTATTGTTTGACTATTAAAAAAAAATATTTCGTGATAAAACTTCTTGAAAGCCATTGCAATTAAAGAGCTCTTTCAAAATTTCTTAAAGCAGATTTTGCTTTATTAGCACATTATTAAGTACTTTTGTTTCAAATTAATAAAATAATGAGCGAAAAGTTAAAATTTGCAGTAATTGGAGGAGGGAGCTGGGCAACGGCAATTGCCAAAATGTTATGTGTGAATCTTTCAGAAATTGCGTGGTATATGCGTAATGAGTCTGCAATTGAACATCTTCAGAAATATAAACACAATCCTAACTATTTAAGTTCTGTTGAATTTGACACCAACAAACTTAAACTGACAAGTAATATAAACGAAGCGATAGAATATGCAGATTACATCATTTTTGCCATTCCATCAGCTTTCTTAGATGCCGAGTTAAAAAATATGACGGTTTCTTTAGCCGATAAAATCATTTTTTCTGCTATTAAAGGTATCGTTCCAGAAACGAGTTTAATTGTCGGCGAGCATTTCCACATTCAATACGACATTCCATACTACAACATTGGAGTTATTACAGGACCTTGCCACGCCGAAGAAGTTGCCCTAGAAAGACTTTCTTATTTAACAATTGCGTGTGGTGATCCAGAAAAAGCTTGTATTGTGGCAAAATCACTTTCTGGAAATTACATCAAAGCCAAAATTTCAGACGATATTATCGGAACTGAATATGCTGCAATGCTAAAAAATATTTATTCTATTGCTGCTGGAATTGCACATGGTTTAGGTTATGGCGATAACTTCCAGTCGGTTTTAATGAGTAATGCAATTCGCGAAATGAAGAAATTCATTAGAAAAGTGCATAAAATGAAACGTAACATCAACGATTCGGCTTATTTGGGCGATTTGTTGGTTACAGGATATTCGGTTTTCTCTAGAAATAGAATGTTCGGAAATATGATCGGAAAAGGCTACACCGTAAAAAGTGCCATGATGGAAATGAGTATGGTTGCCGAAGGTTATTACGCTACAAAAAGTGCTTACAAACTAAATCAAGGCTACGGAGCAAAAACGCCAATTATAGACGCTGTTTATGCGGTTTTATATGAAGGAAAAGATGCTAAAACGGTTTTCAAGAAATTGACGGAGTCTTTGGATTAGATTTTTAGAGACGAGTGAAAAGAAGGAAGAAGCAAGAGTAAAAGACTTTTGTTTGAGATAAAAAAAGAGCCAAACTGAATCTCAGTCTTGGCTCTTTCTCTTTTATTCTATTTTCTATAAAATCTTTCTTCTTGCTTCTTTCCTCTTTAAAACTCTACTTCACCATAATCCCTTCAACAAACAAAATCGGCACTTCTTCCGTATTGTTTTCGTCAAGCGAATTGGCTTTAAAAATAAACTTCTTATCGTACAAAGTATTTCCGATGAAGAAAGTTACCATAAACTCATTATTTAGCGCTAAAAGGCTCTTTTCTACCAATTCTATCTTCACAACAGAAACTGCAGGAACCTCAACAAATGCATGACGTAAGATTGACGTTTTTTTCATTTCGCCATCAATAGTTCCAAATGCTTTTGAAACTACCATTACGCTGTCTAAGTTAAAATCACTGTCGTTAACTAAATAAGCGTACCACACTTTTTCCATAAAATCGTCACTCCATTCCTGCACTGCGGCAAGAAACACGTTTTCTACTTCTGGAATTATTATATCTTTTTTCATCTATTAAATTTTAAAAACCTTTGTCAAAGCCTAAAGCTTCAACAAAGGTTTGTTTATTGTAAAGGTAATTTATAACGTAAAGCCCTAGCCCTGATGGAAGCGGCATCCTTTTGTTTTTTTCTTTAAAAAACAAAAGATACAGCGGACAGCAGGAAACAGCTCCTAAATATTAGCTTTAAACTGCTCTAAGAAACGAACATCATTTTCATAGAACATACGAATGTCTCCAATTTGGTACAAAAGCATCGCAATACGCTCTACTCCCATTCCGAAAGCAAAACCGTTGTATTCATCTGGATTGATATCGCAGTTTTTCAAAACGTTTGGATCAACCATTCCGCAACCTCCAATTTCCAGCCAGCCTGTTCCTTTTGTAATTCTATAATCCGTTTCTGTTTTCAGTCCCCAATAAATATCAATTTCGGCACTTGGCTCTGTAAATGGGAAATATGACGGACGAAGACGAATCTTAGATTTTCCGAACATTTCTTTAGTAAAATATAGCAAAGTCTGTTTTAAATCGGCGAAAGAAACATCTTTGTCAATGTACAATCCTTCCACTTGATGGAAAATACAGTGCGAACGTGATGAAATTGCTTCGTTACGGAAAACACGTCCCGGAGAAATGGTACGAATTGGCGGTTTATGATTTTCCATATAACGCACCTGAACAGATGATGTATGCGTACGTAACAACACATCAGGATTGGTCTGAATGAAAAACGTATCCTGCATATCACGCGCCGGATGATATTCTGGCAAGTTCAATGCTGTAAAATTATGCCAATCGTCTTCAATTTCTGGTCCTTCAGAAACGTTGAATCCGATATTAGCAAAAATATCTATAATCTGATTTTTAACGATAGAAATTGGGTGGCGCGAACCAATAATTACTGGTTCTGCAGCACGCGTTAAATCTCCAAAAACTCCTTTAGACTCTTCTTTGCTTTCCAGCTCTTCCTGAATCTGCTTTACTTTTTCTTCAGCAACCGCTTTTAAAGTGTTGATTACTTGTCCGAAATCTTTTTTCTGGTCGTTTGGAATATTTTTAAATTCAGTAAAAAGTTCTTTCAGCAAACCTTTACTTCCTAAATATTTAATACGGAATTGTTCTAACGATTCTTTATTTTTCTCATTAAAGGCTTTAGCTTCCTCTATGTGCTGTTTTATCTTATCTATCATTTTCCTTCGATAATTGAGAGTACAAATTTAGTGTTTTTAGTTGAAAATGTGCGGTCACAGTCGCAGTTTTAGGTTTTCCGTAAATTATTTTATCAGATTTAACTTTTCTTCAACTTGTTTAATCTTTAGATGCCAATAATCTAAACCTTCTTGGTTGGTTACAACTTGCTTTTTATAATTAGAAGAAATACGTCCGAGTTCATGCCAATTTTTATTTGAATCTCGTTCTTTCTCTTGCTTTGTTGAAGGCTCAATTCTGGTACGCCAAAAATCCATATTTTTAAAATAGGTCTCTTTTATGTCTTCAAAATACTCTACTAATTTTTCTTTTGAATTCGGAATATAGCCTGGGCCGCTACAGCCGCAAGAATGAAAGGTAATGCCAACGGAAAATAAACTTTTAATATGTTCCCACTTTTTGACATCATCTTTTTTAGGCGATTCAAAATCCAGCCCCATGTTCGCCATTAATTCTCCACATTGCGGACATTTGGCTTCAAAAACCGATGCTTCTCCTTTTTTTATATCCACCATCAATCTTCTTTTAAATGTCTTCCGACAATTAAAACAAGCATAATGAGGTTTATAAGATGTCATTGCGTATCTGCACATATCTTTTAAAGTTTTCAGTCCCAGTTTTCAGTCTCAGTCTTGTTACTGAAAACTGCGACTGCGACTCAAAACTTAAAAAATCTACTCAATAAGTTTTCTTTCCAAAAAATAATTTACAATCGCTTCTTTCATTAAAACCGATTGTTCACCTGCTTTTAACGGCGGTAATTGTTCTTTTATTTTGTAGTGTGGCCAGCCTTCATTATCAAAAAAATCAAATTCGTAATAACCATAAGGTTCCAATAATCGGCAAATGGCAATATGCATTAGGTTTAATTTTTCGTCTTTCTTAAATTGACGATGCACCTTTCCGAGTTCCTGAACTCCAATTAGGTAAATTATAGCATCCAAATCAAGATCTTCACCTTGTGAAAATTGATTGGAAAGTATATCAACGAGCTTTTCCCATCGCTCTTTTAACTGTATATCTCTAGACATTGTGTGATTTTAGATTGTTGATTTTAGATGTTGGATTACTGATTAAAATCTATTCTGAGGGGGCAGAATCGTAATCTGAACTCTAAATTTTGATTTGCAAAGATACAGAGTTCAAACTCAATGTGCCTAAAAATTTTAAACACATAAAATTACAACTGCTATAAAAACCTTTGAACCTTTGCCACTATGAGCCTTTGGACCTAAAAAAGATATATCTTTGCGCCTCATTAAACACCAAACCCAAACATGAGTTTTTTTGATATTATTGTAGCCGCGCTTTTAGGATACAGTTTGTATAAAGGCATTAAAAATGGACTTTTTGTAGAAGTTGCTTCTTTTATTTCCCTGTTATTAGGAATTTATCTTGCCATTAAATTTTCTTCATTAATGACAGGAATGATTTCAAAGCACGTTTCTTGGAATCCGACTAATATTCAAATTACGGCTTTTATCCTGACCTTTATTTTGGTTGTAATTGGAGTTTACTTTTTAGCAAAAATTCTAACCGGAATTGCCGACTTTGCCATGTTAGGCTGGATGAATAAACTGGGAGGCGGATTTTTTAGGGTTTTAAAAACCATTCTAATTCTGAGTATTTTTATTGCTTTGTTTGAGAAAATAAACTTCAATAATACATTCGCTAAAAAAGAAACTTTAGACAATTCTATTTTTTATAATCCAGTAAAAAAAGTTGCAGCTTTTGTTTATCCGTCGATTGAAAAATGGTACGAAACGTTTAAAAAAGAGCACTCTAAGAAACCAGAAGAAAAAGAGCAGGCAAAAAAATAATTATAACGTTTAGAAATTAAATCCTGTCAATGCAAAAGAGCTCCAGCGGTGCGAAATTCACTTCGTTCCACTAGAGCTTTATTTTGCAAATTTTTATTATTCGCCTGTATACTTCTTAATAAGAACTTATCACTAATTATGAAGTACTTAGGACTTATTTACTTACTTTATATTTCTCATTCGCAGTTAGCATCTCCCAATTATCGGTTCTGAAAGGCGAAGCCGGAAATTTTTCTTTATTGAAAAGATTGATCGCCGTATCATCATCTGCCCAACCATAATGCACTGCTACAGGATTTTGCACCTGATCGCTCGAGACAATTACTTTGTTGTCCTTCATTATCGCTTTCGCGGAATGAAAAACTTTATCAGCACCTGCAATTTCGAAACCTTTTAACTCTACATTGTTTGGTGTTGATAATCCGCTGCCGATATTATCAAAAGTCAATACGATTTGGTTTCCTTTTATTTCTTGAGATTTGTAAGTTGGTCCGCTATGAACTTGTTTTTTGCCGTAAATATTATTCATGGCAATAGCTGCCAAACGTAATCCAATATCTTGTTTGTTAGTTGGGTGAATGTCTTTGGCGTTTCCAATATCTGTGGTTACGGCCATTCCTGTGTTCGGCACTTTTAGTGTTTCAGACTGTGCTTCGCGAAGTTCTGCCCATCGGCTACCTTTCTCACTATTGCCTCCAAATTCGTCAAAAGTGGATAATTGAACGAAATAAAACGGAAAGTTTCCTTGTTTGAATCTTGTTCTCCAATCATTGATCATTAACGGAAATGATTTTTTGTATTCTGCTGCTCTCCAAACATTGGCTTCTCCCTGATACCATAAAACGCCTTGAATCCCGTAAGGAACTAGCGGATTTACCATGGCATTGTATAATAATGACGGATAACTGTTTGGTGATAAAGCTGTTTTTACAACAATAACTCTGAATTTCCATTTTCCGTCAAGCGGAATACTTTTACTGCCAATATTAAGTTTTAGATCTTGTGCTTCACCATAAATCCCTCCACCTCCGCTGTTGTCAACAATTCGGACAGCAATTACATTTTTTCCTTCTTTTAAAACATTTCCAGGAACAGAATACACTCTTTTTAAATCGTATTGTGTGTTTCGGCCAATTTCGATTCCGTTTATATATGCAATATCCTCATCGTCAATTTTAGCTAAACTTAAAACGGCTTTGTTTTTAAGATCATCGGCTGTGAGTGTAATTGTTTTTCGCATCCAAACTACGCCATCCAAATCTCCTAAAGGCTGATTTTCCCATAAACTTGGCGTATTGAGTTCACCCCAAGAATTATCATTAAAAGAAAGTTCTTTAAATGAATCTTCGTTATCAGAGCTAACAGGATTTCCTTGAATTTTTTCAACTCTTTCTTTCATCTTTCTGGCATATAATTTTGAAATAGAGTCTACATTTAGAGTCGGAACATCGGCAATCATGGCTTTAAAATCAGGGCTTTTTTCAAAAGCCTCACGACTTGTCCAAGTTTCAACATTAGTTCCACCCCAAGAAGTATTAATAATTCCAATTGGGATTTTTAATTCAGCATATAATTTTCTCGCGAAATAATATCCAACTGCTGTAAAGTTGCCTACATTTTTTTTGTTGGCTTCTTCCCATTTTCCTTGTTTTAAATCGTCTTTCGGAGTGCCGCTTAAATCCTGTGCCACACCAAAATGACGGATCATTGGATAATTAGCATCTGCAATTTCTTTTTCGCCATTCATGGTTTTGAAAACCTGAAATTCCATATTCGATTGCCCGCTGCAAATCCAAACTTCTCCAACCAAAACATTTTTGATTGTGATTTTATTTTTCCCGATAATGGTCAATTCGAAAGGTCCGCCGGCTTTTTCAGCGCTTAAATTTACTGTCCATTTTCCGTTTTTATCGGCTGTTGTTTTCTTAACTTGTTTGTTGAAATGAATTTCTACGCTTTCATTTGCATCTGCAAAGCCCCAAATCGGAATTTGCTTGTCTCTTTGAAGCACCATTCCGTCAGAGAATATTAAAGGCATTCTGATATTAGCATTTGCTAAAACACTAATTAACAAGAAAATAAATATTACGGTCTTTTTCATTTTTTAAATTTAAATATTTTTGAATCCTATAAGTTTAAGTTAACTGATAAGTTTTTAAAACCAACGCCAGCTTTTTACTGGCTGGCGTTGATGGTTTAGTTATAACAATGACAGTTTTATTTAACTGTCACTTGGATTTCTTTTTTAATATCTCTTGAAGAAGTTCCCAATTTGATAGTATATTTTCCTGGTTCAACTGTCCATTTTTTAGAAGCAACATCATAATAAGCCAATTCTTTTACCGGTACTTTGATGGTTACTTTTGCTGAACTTCCAGCTTTTACCTCTGCTTTTTTGAAACCTTTTAATTCCTGAGCTGCACGAGTAATTTTAGAATCCAATTTTGATGTGTATAATTGAACGACCTCTTTTCCGTCTACTTTTCCTGTGTTTTTAACGTCGACTGTTACTTCTATTACATCGTTTTGAGCATAAGAAGTTTTGTCTGTTTTTGCATTATCAAGCGCAAAAGTGGTGTATGATAATCCGTAACCGAAAGGATATAACGGCGTCACATTTTTAGTATCAAACCAACGGTATCCAATCAAAAGTCCTTCGGCATAATTTACCGCTTTGTCTCCAGGGAAACTGTTTGTAGCATGCGCAGGAGAATCTTTTAAAGCTACTGGCATTGTCCAAGGCAGTTTTCCTGACGGATTTACTTTTCCTAAGATCACATCTGCTAAAGCATTTCCTCCCTCAGAACCGTTGAACCAGCTCCAAACCAAAGCAGAAGATTTTTTGCTTACTTCATTAATATCAAATGGAGCACCCGCAACCATTACCACAATAGTTTTTGGATTTACAGCCAAAACTTTTTTGATTAATTCTTCTTGTCCGAAAGGCAAGTGCAAATCTCTACGATCTGAAGCTTCTGTTTCGTAATCGCGGTTTGAACCTGCAAAAATGATTGCAACATCAGAGTTTTTAGCCGCATCAACAGCTTCCTGAACTTTTGCAGGATCTAATTGATCGATTGTAACTGGCCCATTAGCCGTAATATTTCCTAAATTTCCTCTGTTTTTTTTATCGTAACGTTCTAAATATCCTTCCGCATAATTGATTTTAACTGAAGAAGGCAATCTGTTTTTAAGACCTTCTAAAGGCGTAACTTCTCTTTTCGTTTTAACTCCTGCTCCAAATCCGCCAAGAGCGTTTTTCTTTGTAGCATTATTTCCAATAACGGCAATAGATTTTACTCCGTCTAGTTTTAATGGTAAAGCGTTGTTTTCGTTTTTCAACAATACAATTGCTTCAGCAGCAATTTTGTAAGCGTCTTGGTAGTGTGCTTCAGTTGCGATGCTTCCTTTTGCACGCTCGCCTCCGCCCATTGCTTTCACTTGGAATAAAACTCTTAAAATACGTTTTACATGCAGATCAATTTCTTTTTCCGAAACTTCTCCAGATTTAACTGCAGCAATTAATTTATCGGCTAAGAAAAATTCATTGAAAGGTTTTGGCGTTCCCATTTCAATATCTAAACCATTTTTCAAAGATTTTGCTGTAGAATGCACTGCAGCCCAATCTGAAACTACGACACCTTTGAATCCCCATTCGTCACGAAGGATTTTATTCAGCATATAATCGTTTTCACATAAATATTCACCTCTAAATTTATTGTAAGCGCCCATAATGCTATAGGCCTTTGCTTCTTTTACCGAAGCTTCAAAAGCTGGAAGATAAATTTCACGAAGTGTACGCTCGTCAATTTGTACATCAACAAAATCACGATTCGTTTCCTGATTGTTTGCTGCGTAATGTTTCACGCAAGCCATTACATCTTTTTCTTGTAAACCAACAATCAAAGGCACTGCGATTTTTTTATTCAAAAACGGATCTTCAGACATGTATTCGTATGTTCTTCCTCCAAGCGGTGTTCTCACCATATTAATCGCTGGAGAAAGCAGCATGTCTTTATCTCTTGCACGTAACTCTTCTCCTAAACTGGTTCCAAAAGTATGTGCCATTTCTGCGTTCCATGTTGCAGCCAAAGCGCCACCTGCTGGATAATATGTTGCAAAGTCATTTGTCCATCCTGCTGGAGCCCAATTGTCGCGTGAGATTTCTTCGCGAACTCCCAACGGCCCATCGGCCATTTTTAATTCTGGAATTCCTAAACGTTTTACGCCTGCATTGGCGAACATGCTGTTTCCGTGAAGCATTCCCACTTTTTCTTCTAATGTCATCTGCGAAATCAGTTTGTCGATTTCTGCATCATGATCTGTGCTTATTTCTCTTCCAACGTATTCTTCGGTCTGCGCCGAATTTGAAGCTAAAGTTTGTGCATCATTTTTACAAGAAGTAAAAAATGCAAAAACCAAAGCCGATGAAAGGAACATCATTTTGTTTTTCATAGATAGTTAGGTGTTTTGAATTTAAAGATTTTGATTCCTCACACATAGCCTTCAAATCCAGTTAATAATTATATTATTTGTGGTTTTATCTAAAATTATTGTTTCATTAATTGTATGAAAATATTTTAACACATAGAACTAGGTATTAAAGCTAGCTTTTTCTGTAATCTTTAAAGAGAATAAAAATCTATGTTTCTATGTGTTTAAATTAAAATTTGTTATTGTTTAATTAAATTCAGCATCACAACATCATTTTCATTGATTTTGAATTCTCTGCTGAAAGTTCCTTTTCCGTCAATCGTAATTTTTTCTGTCGAAATTGGCGCCCCGTTATTTTTCTTTTTTATCGAATTGACTTGCTCACGTGTTAACTGACTTGGTTTATTCATCGTTAGATAATCCGCGTAAGCGTCATTTACCTTATAACCCACTTTGTAAATTTCTAAGATATATTTCCCTTTCTGTATTCCGTTCACTTCAACTTTGACTTTTCCTTTTTCTTTTGATGGAAGGTCTTTTATGTAATAGGTTTGATTCAGCTCTTTATCGCCAGGATGAGTATTCGTAAAATCCCAAAGCAAAACTTGCACATCACCTTTTGTATTTTTAGAAACCCAAGAAGCCTTATCTGAATTCTGAAGTTCTGTTTCTCCTAATTTATTCATTAAATAATAAGAGAAATAGGCAGGCTTTTTAATTCCTTGCGTATTCAATAATCCGAAACCGCCGTGAAAAGGCGTAAATCTTGGCCCCGCTTCTTCAAAGATATCGGTAAAAACCCAATAGGACATGGAGTTTGCAGCATTTCCAACTTGTTTTATTTTTTGCAGAATATAAGCAGCCGAATGATAACTGTCATGAATTGGATCTGCTGGGGTATACGATGAACTCCATTCTGTATAATGCAATTCTAAATTTGGTTTAGCCGATTCTGTAATTTGTTTTCGTGAATTTATAATTTCTCCGCTTACGCTAAATTCATCTTTACTTAATATGGTTCCAGAAGTTCCGAATTCATCCAAATAGCCGTGCTTCACTCCGTATGCATGTGTTGAAATAAAATCAATCGGAAGATTATTCTTGGCACAAAAATCAATGGTTTCAGGAACCCAAGCTGCACCTGCTGTTGCTGGACCGCCCACTTTATACGCTGGATTTATTGCTTTTATACCTCGAGCAGCGTAATCATATAATTTGAAATATTCTGTTTGTGTTCCTGTCCAAAAACCTGGTGATAAATTCGGCTCATTCCATACTTCAAAATACCAAGTTTTTACTTCTTCATCTCCGTAACGATCTTTAAAATGCTGCGTTAAATTTCTAATTAAATCTTCCCATTTTTTATAATCTTTTGGAGGCGTTACATTTCCCTTCCACCAAAAAATAGTTTCTTTTCCGCTTGCCAATGCATTCGGCATAAAACCTAATTCTACAAATGGTTTCATTTTGAGACTTACAATATAATCAAATAAAACGTCAACATATTGGTAATTGTATTCTGGATTTCCTTTTTCGTCTTCACGATAAACGGCCATATCATCAGACAATAAACCATGAAAGCGGATGTACTTAAAATCGCATTCTTTTTTAACCAATGCCAGTTGCTGCTGCCAATCGGCACGAAGTCCTTCATTTGCCCTTCCTGCGCCAATGCATTCTTTGAACATTGTGTTTAATTTTCCGGCAGTTTTATTGAAATCTACTTTTATGGTTCGGCTTTCATTTTGTGCGAACGAATTAATTGAAGAAATTAAAACGGCTGTTATTATTAAAAGTTTTTTCATCTGAAAATGGTTTTCTTTTTATTATCCTAACAGGTTTCCAAAAACCTGTTAGGTATCTTTTGCAATCCTAATATCTCAAAACTAATTATAATCTCACTTTAAATTAAATACCTAACAGGTTTTGGAAACCTGTTAGGATATTAAAACCAATAATTATATTTTTTTGAATCTAACAGCTCCACCACCTGCACCGCCTAATTTCAATTGTAATTTATCTGAAGCTTTTACGGTTTTCTTCGAAATTGCCACTGCTTCCGGATTATGTGTTTGATCTGTTCCTTCGGCATCCACATAAATTTGTGCTTCGTATGTTGCATTTGGATCTAAGAATGATAATGAAACTTCTACATTTCTTGGTTTTTCATTGGTCAAAGTTCCTAGATACCAGTCGGCGCTATTTCTGTCTTTTCTTGCTGTTGTGATGTATTCACCAATTTTTCCTTCTAAGATTTTAGTGTCTTCCCAATCTGTTGGAACATCTTTTAGGAATTGCAAAGCTGGTTTCCCTTCGTAGTTTTCAGGAAGATCTGCCAGCATTTGAATCGGAGAATAAATCGTAACGTACAATGCCAATTGCTGCCCCACAGTTCCCTGAATTCTTTTTCCTGGATAGCCTTGTTTTACCTCAACATCGAAAATTCCAGGAGTGAAATCCATTGGTCCAGAAAGTAATCTTGTAAATGGAATAATACTTAAATGATTTGGCGGATTTCCTTCACTCCAAGCGTTATACTCTTGTCCGCGCGCTGCTTCTCTCGAAACCATGTTCGGATAAGTTCTTCTTTCTCCAGTATCTTTAATCGATTCGTGGTATAAAACCGCTAAATCGTATTGCGCTGCTTTTTCTAAAATGTATCTGAAATAGTTTACACCAAACTGTCCAAAGTGCATTTGTTTCATATTCAATTTAGAACCAACATGACCGATTTTCACGGTATGAATACCTAGCTTTTTGTATAAGGCAAAACCTTCGTCAACTTCTTTTAAGTAGTTAATTAAGTTCGAACCTGTTTCGTGATAACCGATTAATTCGATATTCTTTTTCTTTCCGTATTCAACCACTTTTTCTAAGTCGAAATTGTCTGCGCTTTTCGTGAAGCTGAACATGTGCATACGGTTTTCATACCAACCCGGCGTCCATCCTTTATTCCATCCTTCGATTAATAAATGGTGAAAACCTTCTTTTGCTGTAAAATCAATATATTCTTCAGCATGTTTGGTTGTCGCACCTTGTTTGTCGCTTTCCCAGAAAGTATATTTCCCAATGTGCATTCCCCACCAAATTCCTAAATATTTATAAGGCTTGAAATAGCTGTTTGTGTTTTTTAATTTATTTGGTTCGTTTAAGTTTAAAACCAAATAAGAAGTAATTAATTCTCCTGGATTTTCTCCAATTTGAATAGTTCTCCAAGAAGAAGTAAACGAATCTTTCACACGAACTTTTACGCCATCTGCCCAAGGCACTAAATCTGATTTTAATTCTGTTCCCTTTGTGTTGACCAAAGTCATGCTTGCAAAATCATACAAGTTTGCTTCGTGGAAACTTAAAGCTAATCCGCTTTTGCTTTCGATTGTTAATGGAGTTAAAACCGTATCAAGTGTACTTACTGGAGCATCTTTGAAAAGATATTCGTCACGGTTTTCTCTATTGGCTGGAATCCACCACGCTTTTCCGTCTTCTTTTAAGTTGAAAGTCGTTTTTTCATCCATGATGAAAATGCTGTCTTTTACATTTTGTTTTGGATAAACATATCTAAAAGCCACTCCGTCATCAAAAGCACGAAACTGAATCTGAAGTTTTCTTTTGTTTCCAGTTTTTTGCTGTAAATCAACAACTAATTGATTGTAGTGGTTTCTGATGTTTTTCTTTTCTCCCCAAACTTGTTCCCAAGTTTCATCAAAAGTCGAAGTTTTGGCTCCTTTGATTTCGAAATTTGAACTTAAGTCTTCATTTCCTTTCAATACAAATCCCATATCAGACGGAGAAATCACTTCTGTTTTTCCGTGAGAAACGGCGTATTTTGGAGCGTTTTTTACAAGCTCAAATTTGATTTTGTTTTTTCCGTTTGGCGATGCCAATTCGTAAACGTTCTTCGTTTTTTGACTGTAGCCAACTGCTATTGAAAACAGTACGACTGGGAAAATTAGATAGTTTTTCATGTTTTTTGGAATTATATTTTTTGCCACTAATTGCACGAATTAACACGAATTGAATTTGTGATAATTTGTGCAATTTGTGGTTTATTTTTTAACACATAGAATCATAGCTTATTGGAATCTTTAAAAAGAGGCGTTTGACTTGTTTAAATTCACATAGCTTCTATGTGTGAGAAACTAGTTTCTTTCCAACTTCTTTTATTCGCAAACAAACCTATGTTTCTATGTGTTTAAATAGTTTTATTTTTTTACCACAAATTCCGCAAATTATCACAAATTCAATTCGTGAAAATTGGTGCAATTTGTGTTTAACTTTTTTATTTTGCCCACTCTGTTTTGAAAGTGGTTTTTCCGTTTAATGGATTTGCTGTTACATCAAAATTATTTCCGCTTTTGTTCACTTTTATTTCTTTTACCGCATCACCTTCCGGTAAAAATACTTTGGCTGTTGCCGAAGTGGTTTTGTCGCTTGCATACACTTTTAATGTCAATTTGCTCCAATCCATATCTTTGGTTGACTGCGCCAAACCAATGTGCGGAATCGCTGTTCCATCTTTTACTAAAACTACGATTGGCACTTCGCCTGCTTTGATTTTATGCCAGCCTGATTGATACACTTTTTTAGTTTGGTAATCAATCCAAGTTCCTTCTGGAAGGTAAACGTCTCTTTCTTCAACTTCTTCAAAAAGCGGTGCAACCAACATGCTTGCTCCAAATAAATATTGATTATCAACTAACCAAGCTCCTGGATCATTTGGATATTCTACAAAAAGAGCACGCATCATTGGTAAACCTTTTTGAGAACTTTCTTTTGCTTGAGCGTAGATATATGGCATTAATTCGTAACGCATATTATCTGCTTTTCTAAATCCTTCTAAGAAATCTTTGCTGTACAACCAAGGTTCACGAGGCGGCTCTCCGTGGCTTCTTACGTGTGAAGTAAACATTCCGAATGGTGTCCATCTTCGGTAAATATTCTCAGGAGATTTAGTTGCGAAACCTCCAACATCATGACTCCAGAAACTGAATCCGCTAAGACCTAATGAAAGTCCGCCGCGTAATTCTGCCGACATCGCGCCATTTGTAGTTTCAGAATCTCCTCCCCAATGCAAAGGATAACGCTGACTTCCTGCCCAAGTACTTCTCGCCCAGATCAAAGTGTACCCTTTTTCTTTTTGAGTAATTTCAGCAACTGCTTTGTTATATCTCAACGGGTATAAATTGTGTTCATAGAAACCCGTTCTTCCTGAATGGTAAATTCCGTCTGGCGGAGCTGCTTCCCCAAAATCTACTTTGAAAACCGCTACTCCATCATCAAATAACTTTTTCAATTTCCCTTGGTACCAAGAAATAGTTTCTGGATTCGAGAAGTCTAAAACAGCATCTTCATAAGGAAGATTTCCTTTTCTATCTCTTACGGCCAAGTTTTTATCCATAATTTCTGGAAACAAAGTATTCTTTGGCGTGAAATAAGGCAACTGCCAAAGACAAACTTGGAAACCATCTTTTTTTAAATCAGACATCATTTTTACAGCATCCGGGAAACGAGATTTTGCAAACTCGTAATTGTTTCTCCAATCTACATCAAACCAGCCAGTATCAAAGTGAATCACATCTGTTGGGATTTTGTATTTACGTAAATCTCGTGCAACATCGCGTCCTTCTTTTTCTGAGAAATACGTAATACGGCTCATCCAAAAACCAAATGACCAAAGTGGCGGCATGGCAGCTTTTCCTGTCAGATTCGTGTATTGATCTAAGATGTCTTTTGGTTCTCCGATGAAGAAAAATAAATCGGCTTCGTCGTCTCCGATGTACATTTCGTTGGCACTTGAAAAATATTTTCCGAAGTCAACTGTAATTGGTGTTGAATGATGCATGAAAACGCCATAACCACGGCTGCTCATGTAAAACGGAATTGGTTTATACATGGTTTCATTTTGGATTCCGTTCGCATCATCTGTCCATAAAACTACTTTCGAACCACGTTTATTGAATTGTGTGAATGATTCTCCGCAGCCAAATATTTTTTCGTCTGGTTCTAAACTGAAAGCCGCGCCCATACTTCTAGAATAATCGCTGTTTCTGCGAACATAAGAAAACGGAAGTGTCGGCGTATAGGTGTTTTTAAAGTCAGTATCGTGAAGCGTACTTGTCAATAATTTTCCTTTTTCATCGTAGATTTTTACGTGCCAAGGTTTTGTCAAAATTTCAACTTTTCCGTGTTTGCTTGTGTAGCTATGACCACCTTCTATTTTAGTATATTTCCATAATTCTGGATGATTTGGCGCAACGCCATCAACCAACATTAAAGATTCCTTTTGTGGATGAAATTGAGGACCAGAAGTCGTTTTGATACGAAGGGTTCTAGCTGAAACAAACTGAATTTCGAATGGCAAAACAGGAGATTCTGCATATTCTGTTGTTGGGAATTCGTTTGCTTTTTCTACATCTGGTTTCATCATCATATTGTTGAAAGCCTGACGTGTTTTATAATTGTATCTCAAATATTTGATGGTTCCTTTTCCCGTTGCAGGATCAAAAGAAGCCAATTCGTCTGCGAAATAAAAAGTATTCAGATAGTTCTGAAAATCTTTACTGATATCTATTGGAGCATTCAGTACATCTGCATTTTGGATTTGAGCATTAGCATTTAGAACTGCTAAAAATCCAAACATAAGAGCAGAAAATAATGCAGTTAGTTTTGAGTTTTTCATGAGTTAGTTTTATTTCTTTATATATCTTAAAATCTTTTAAACACATAGAATCATAGCTTATCGGAGTCTTTAAAAAGGCGTTTCACTTGTTTAAACTCACATAGCTATGTGTTAGAAACTAGTTTCTTTTAATTTTCTTTTTTACAAACAAAAAATCTATGTTTCTATGTGTTTAAATTTTAACGTATTTTACTTTATTCTGTCGTAATTACAATTGTCGATTGTTTTAGTCCATTCGCTTTAGCGGTTAATTCTAATCTTCCTGATTTATCCCCCGATTGAACAATCACCAAACATTTTCCAGCCAAAGCGGTATGTTTATTTCCTTTGTACGATTCGTGGCTAACTGGATCTCCGCTGCAAACACCTACAATTTTTCCGTTTCCTTTTAAAGAGAAATTAATTTCGTTATTAGCATTTGGAGCTATCGTTCCATTAGCATCTAAAATATCAACTGTGATAAATGACAAATCTTTTTTATCTGCTTTTATGGTACTTCTGTCCGCAGTTAATTTTAATTGCGAAGGATTTCCAGCGGTTTTAATTTCTTTTTCTAAAACTACTTTTCCATCTTTACGAGAAATGACTTTTAAAGTTCCCGCTTCAAAAGGAATTCTCCACATTACGTGCAAATCATCTCCTTTTTTACTTCGTTTTCCAACTGATTTTCCGTTTACGAAAAGTTCCACTTCATCTGCATTATTGTAGTATGCCCAAACGTCGACAGTTTGTCCTGCTTTCCAGTTCCAATGCGGGAAAATATGAAGAACCGTTTTATCTGTCCATTCGCTTTGGTACATATAATACACGTCTTTCGGAAAACCAGCTAAATCTACAATTCCGAAATACGAACTTACCGATGGCCATTCGTATGGAGTTGGTTCTCCAATGTAATCGAAACCTGTCCAAACGTACATTCCAGCCAAGAAATCATGTTTTTTAATGATTTTCCAAGTTGCTTCGTGCGTAGATCCCCAAGGCGTCTGTACCTGATCGTAAGCCGAAACCGTATTTCCAGGATTTCCTTCCGTAAATTTAAGATCCCATCTTATTGGCCATTTTTTTATTGTATCTGAAACAGCGTCATAATAACCTCTTGTCTGTAAACCTGAAGTAGTTTCAGTTGCAATGAAAGGAGTTTTTGGGAAGTTCTTTAGATGATGTTCAAATGTCTGGTGCGCATAATTGTATCCGATTAAATCTAAAACTCCAGATCCAGCAAGCGGATTAATCGAAACATCTTTTTTCTCAAATTGTAAAGTCACAGCATCAATATTCATATTTACAGGTGGATTCATTCCAGCTGTAAGCGGACGCGTTTTATCGTATTGACGTGTAATTGTGGCTAATTCTTTTGCAATCTCGATACCTTTTTCATTCCATTGTTCTGGAATTTCGTTTCCAATACTCCACATAAAGATGCTTGGATGATTTCTGTCACGGCGCAATTGATCTACCAAATCTTTTTTATGCCATTTGTCCCAATCATTAGCATAATCATATTTGGTTTTATTTTGTTTCCACATATCGAAAGCTTCATCCATTACGATAAAACCCATTTTATCGCATAAATCTAAAAGTTCAGGAGCGGGTGGATTGTGCGAAGTTCTGATTCCGTTTACACCCATTTCTTTCAGGATTTCCAACTGACGTTCAATAGCGCGCGTATTGATTGCAGAACCTAACGGCCCTAAATCATGGTGCATGCAAACCCCTTTTATTTTGACTTGTTTTCCATTCAGAATAAAACCTTTGTTCAAATCGAATTTAAAATCTCTGATTCCGAAAGAGGTTTTGTATTGATCTACAACTTTATCGTCAACTAAAATTTCTGTAACTGCGGTATACAATTCCGGATTTTCAACTGACCATAAAATCGGATTTTCAACTTCTGCAGATTGATTCAGAATTTGATTATCGTTGGCATTGATGGTTATATCTTGAGTAACCGATGTTACTTTTTTATCTTCTTTAAAAATAGTGGTCGTTACCGTTGCTTTCTTGCTTTCTTTGTATTGATTTTTAATTGTAGTTTCAATGCTTACCGAAGCTTTTTCAGCCGTAACTTTTGGAGTTGTAATGTAAGTTCCCCATTGTCCTACGTGAAGTTTGTCTGTTGTTTCGATCCAGACATTTCTAAAAATTCCTGAACCCGAATACCAGCGAGAATTGGGTTGTTTTGAATTGTCAACCTTAACAATTATTTCGTTGTTTTTGTCTCCGTAATTTAAGTATGGAGTAATTTCATATTGAAAACCAATATATCCATTTGAACGTTTTCCTAGATAATGTCCGTTTATCCAAACTTCACTGTTTCTGTAAACGCCATCAAAAGTGATTGAAGTTATTTTTGTGCTGTCTTCTGCAGCAACTTTGAATGTTTTTTTGTACCAGCCTAAACCTCCAGTAAGCGATCCACCGCCATAACCTGCAGGGCTTTTTTCATCAAATTTTCCTTCGATGCTCCAGTCGTGCGGAACATCAAGAGTTCTCCATTTGGTAGAAGTTCCAATAGTATCTTTATCAATAATGCTGTCATTAAGATGAAAGCTCCAATCTGCATTAAAAGAAACTTTTCGGTTTACAAATGCATCTTGTTTTTTAGTGCAGGAATTCAGAAAAAAAACTCCAGCTGCAACTGCCCATAAACTTATATTTTTTATGTTTTTTCTAATATGCATGGTACTTTTTTATTTTTTTGAAATTTGAAGATAGAAATAAAAAATGGTTTCGTTTATTTCTTCCTAAAACAATTTAAGTCTCAGTCTTAAAGAACATTACAAAATGCTTTTAGGACTGAGACTTCAAAACTAACTAACTTACGATTTCGGCTTGTAGTGGAATACAATTAAACAGACTCCTTCACCAGTTCTGCTCTGGTCACGCACTACTGCTAATCTTAAAGATGTAGCCGTAAGCTCAACCACTTTTACACTGATCCAGTTGCTGCAGTCACCATAATAGTCTCCACCATAAAGCATTTGAACCCCACCATTAAAAACTAATTTATTATTTGCAATATCAAATGAATAGGTTCCTTTTTTCGTAGTTTGATTGCTGTTTGCAATCGCTGTTTGAGTAACAGATGTATTGTAATTTCCATTTAAATCAAAATACATTTCTCCCCAGTTTTTATTAGTCATTACCCAAGAGTTACTTGCATAATCTGGAAACCAATTCCAATAGTCACTACCTTTTGGATTATAAGGATAATCTAAACCTGCCCATCCCACTGGATCTGTAAAATCTAAAACCCAAGTTTTTCCGTCAACACCATTGGTTAACATTTGCCATTTTGGATCTCTAAAATAACTTTCATCATTTTCAGGGACGTTTACAGTTACAGGGGCAGCTTCTACAGAACCTCCTCTTGTGTAAGCGGTATAGTAAATTGTATATTTTCCTGCAAAAGGCAAAATCACTTGATCACTGCTTTTGTTAGAATGTCCCAGTTCATTTCCCGATGCATCTACATATTTCCAAAATGGAATTACCGTTGGATCATCACTTTTAAAGTTTACAAGATTTTTATTTGTAGCATCTTGCGTTACAGAAAACTTAAGTGTTTCTGATGTCAAAGTAACTGCTGGAAGGCTTTCGCGATCCTCGATTGCCTCGCAAGAAAATAACAGCGAACTCATTGTAACAGCTGCTATTAAAATATATAATATACGTTTCATAGTCTTTTGTTTAAATTAATTCCAGCCTGGATTTTGAGTTATTGTACCATTTGAAAGAATGATCTGCGATTGCGGTAATGGAAACCAACCTTGAGTCTCTGTTCTAAAAGTTACATTAAACTGAGAATCTCCAGTGTTGTTATCAATAGCTGCTTTTGCAACCGTCATTCCTTGTCTTATTAAGTCAAAATAACGAAGTCCTTCAAGCGCTAATTCTAACTGACGCTCTTTCATGATGTTCTCTAAACTGACTGTTTTTCTGTGAGTAGTATTTTTAAAAGCACGATCACGTACTCTATCATAATCTGCCTGTGCTAAAGCTGGGTTCGATTGTAAATTCAACTCAGCTGCCATTAGCAATACATCTGAGAAACGAATAATAGCATAATCTTGGTAATTATCAATCTGGAAATTTCCTCCGTTTGCTTCTACAACAGCTGTTCCTGCTGCATTGGTAATTGGGCAATATTTTTTCCAAGAATATCCTGTGTACTGACGCTGCTCTCTTGCTTGCGCATCAAAATTTAAATTTTCACCTGCATAATCAATAAATGAAGCTGCTTTTCTAGTATCACCTGCTTCGTAAGAATCTACCAACTTAGGATTCACTGTTGCTCCGCCCCATCCTGTTGCATACTTTCCGATTGAACCTCCACGTGGCGCAATGTTTACTTGGAAACGGTTTCCTTCGTGAAGATCCCAGTTTCCTTTTCCTGAACCGTTAAAACGAACTGCCCAAACCATTTCTGTATTATCTTCTCCAGCAAAATTTTCGAAAGAAGCTGCTAACCAAAGATTGGCAAAATCAGCCACTAAACCGTGTCCGCTGTTATTAACCGCGTCGTTAATGTAAGCAGTTGCTTCTGCTTTAGAAACCACACCTGCTAAATCTGCTTTACCATATGTTCCTGTATAGAATAAGAATGTTCTAGCCAAATAAGCTTCTGCAGCCCATTTTGTAATACGTCCGTAATTAGCATTTCCTGCTTGCGAATAGTTTTCCGGCCCAAGATTGTCTGCTGCAAATTTCAAATCTTTTGCAATTAAAGCATAAGTAACTTCTGGAGCTTGTCTTGGCAATTCGAACTCACTTGTTGTTACTGTATGATCTAATGGAATAATATCTCCAAACATTTTAGCCGCTGTAAAATGGAAATGTGCTCTTAAGAAACGTGCCTCAGCTTCGTAACGAGTTTTCAAAGCTGTATCTGATCCCCAATTTACTTTACCGATATTTTCTAATAAAATATTAGCTCTATAAATTCCTAAATAAGCATTAGCCCAAACATCTTTGTTCATGTCTTTGTCTGAAACGTACAAGAAACGATCCCATTCGATATCGGTTTGAGCATCGGCAATACCATAACCCCCAAAGCAATCATCAGAAGCTTGTTCACTAATTAATAAAGGTCCGCCGTATGCCTCGCGCTGTAAAACATCGTAAATTGCTACAAGACCTTCAAAAGCATCAGAAGGTGTTTTATAAAAATTCTCTGTTACTTTATCTGTATATGGTTCGTTTTCCAAGAAATCCTGCGAACAAGCTCCTAAAGTAAGTAAGCTTGAAAGCGCAAATAATTTTATATATGTTTTCATGATTTTCAAATTTTAAAAGTTAACATTCAGACCCATTAAATAGGTTCTTGGCTGTGGATAATATCCAACATCAATTCCTTTAGCCCAAGATTGATTTACGTTTCCGAAACCAATTTCTGGATCCATTCCTTTGTACTTTGTGAATGTGTAAATGTTATTTCCTGCCACGTACAATCTGAATTTAGAGAAGAACTTTAATCTATCTGTCAACTTCGTTAAATCACATCCGATTGTAGCGTTTTTAATTCTGAAGAAATCTGAATCCTGAATATATAAATCTGAGAATTTAGTATAGTTCCCGTTTGCATCGGTTCCGTAAGTTACTCTTGGAATTCTGTTCGAAGTTCCTTCAGTTGTCCATCTGTTCAACACATCTGTAGTGTTGTTTGTGTAAGCACGTGTGTAATCGTGAACTCCAAAGACGTTTTGCCCGCCAGCAATACCGTAAGTATTAACAGATAAATCAAAAGCTTTGTATGATAATTCTAAATTAACACCGTAATTAATATCAGGGTTTGGATCTCCTACTTTAGTCTTATCATTGGCATCAATTTTTCCGTCACCATTTAAGTCTACGAAACGAACGTCTCCCGGCTGTGCATTTGGCTGAACACCCGCTGCAACTTCTGTAGCATTTTGGAAAATTCCGTCTGTTTTTAATCCGTAGAAATAACCCATTGGTTTTCCAACCTCAACACGGTTCATCTCGTCTAAACCTTGGAATAGTACATTTGATTCTCCGTGAATGATTCCTTCGTTGTTTGCAATTCTCAAGACTTCATTTTGATTACGAGAAAGATTTGCATTAATAGCAAAATTCCAGTCTTTTCCAAAATGTGTGCGATAAGCCAAACCAATTTCAAAACCTTTATTGCTTACGTCACCACCATTAATATAAGGGGCAGTGGCTCCTGCATAAGCTGGTATAGAGGCCAATACTAACCAATCTTTGGTTTTCTTGTCGTAGTAATCAAAAGTTAAAGTAAAGTTGGTAAACAAGGTAGCATCAAAACCTAAATCTAACTGCTCAGAAGTTTCCCATTTTAAGTTACGGTTTGCTAACTGATCTGGGCTTGAACCTACTAAAAGAGTTTCATCACCAGTTCCGAAATGATATGTTTTATCTGTTGAGTTTACTACAGACATGTAAGCAAATCTTCTTGCAAATTGGTCGTTACCATTTTGTCCCCAGCTCGCTCTTAATTTGAAAGTATTTAAAACCTTGTTTTCTTTGAAGAAAGCTTCCTTATCTAAATTCCAACCTGCAGAGAATGATGGGAAAATAGCATATTTATTATCTGGACCAAATTCTGACGAACCGTCACGACGAACTGTTGCAGAGAATAAATACTTATTGTTATAATCGTACAATAAACGTCCGAAGTAAGACTGGATTGCATAATCTCTGCGGTTTCCTTTTACAACATTTGATGTAGGATCCTTTGCATTGTCTAGATATGCGTGCTCGAAATCATCAAAAATTAAGTTTCTTCCTTGTCCTTCCATATAATCAGACGTATTCTTTTTTGCAGAAGTACCTACTAAAACATCAAAATTATGAGAAGTAGCAAGATTGAATTTATATTGAAGTGTATTCTCAAAAATCCATCCTAACGATTTTGTTGCACTTTGAGTTACGCTCGAAACCGTATTGTTGTCATTTGAAGAAAGTGAATAAACAGGTCTGAAAGCACGGTAATTGCTATCTGTCATATCAACCCCATAACTAGTTCTGAAAGTAAAATTCTTTGCAAACTTTAATTCGGCAAAAATATTACCAACATAACGATTCGTCTTAGTCTGATTAAAGTTGTTGTAATATAAAGATCCAACCGGATTGCTGATATCTTGAGAAATAATAGAACGAGCAAAATCTCCGTTCTCATCATAGGGCTGATCAATTGGGGCTGCATTTAAGAAACTTCTAATCGCATTGCTGTAGATACCATCGTCGGCAACACCGCTTGACTTGATGTTTGATAAAGTGAAATTTTCTCCGATTTTTAAGTACCCTTTAATTACTTCTGAAGTAGAGTTTGCTGTAAAAGTAATACGGTCATATTGAGATTGATTGGTAGATCCTCCAATCATACCTTCTTGTCCGTAGTACGATAAACCTGTTGCAAACGTAGATTTTTCGTCACCACCTGTAATCAAAAGCGAATGATTTTGTTTCATTGCGCCTTCATTAAATAAATCTTTCTGCCAATCGTGATCAGGAAATCCTGCGATCTGCTCTTTTGTGTATAACGGAGCATATCCTGAATTTACACGAGCTTCATTCATGATAGTTGTATATTCTTGTGTATTCATTAAATCCAGTTTTTTGGCAATCTGCTGAAAACCTGTATAAGTACTGAAAGACACATTCATTTTACCATCTTTACCTTTTTTGGTTGTAACCAAGATAACTCCATTTGCAGCTCTTGCTCCGTAGATAGAAGCTGCCGAAGCATCTTTTAAAATATCAACCCTTTCAATAACAGAGGGATCAAGATATCCAATTCCGTTATCTACTACTACACCATCAACCACATAAAGAGGATCACTATTTCCAGCTGTACCTGCTCCACGAATATTTACCACCATATTCGCTCCAGGCTGACCAGAAGATGAAGTTACAGAAACCCCAGAAGCCTGGCCTTGTAAAGCATTTACAACATCAAGACTTGCTACTTGCTGAATGTCTTTTCCAGACACCAATGAAGTCGCAGCAGTGTTAACTTTCTTCTTTTGAGTACCGTAACCGATTACTACAATTTCTTTAAGTTCTGCAGTTTCTGGCTGCAAAACCGCATTGATCACTTTTTGAGTTCCAACCGTAATATTCTGCGATTTGAAACCTACAAAAGTGATTACTAAAACATCTCCTGTTTTAGCCTCCACTTTATATTTTCCATCAAAATCGGTAACAGTACTCGATTTTGTACCCTGTACTTGTACAGTTGCTCCTGGAACTCCAAATCCGTCTTCGGAAGAGGTAATTGTCCCACTAACAGTTTTGGATTCTTGAGCAAATCCAAACTGCATCATAAATACGCTAAGCAGCACCGCCATAAAATATGGAAGCTTTGTTGTTTTAATACAATTTTTGCTTTTCATAATAAGAATTGATTAAGTTTAAGTTATAGTTAGTGTTTTTTACCCTAGGAGAAATCTGGAAAAACTTCCCAAGCAGGTCATGCCGAAAAAGAGGGCCTGAATCTCTTTTCCAACATGTAGTACTTGTAGACTATAAGCAACTTCAAAATCGATTCTTTTGGCAAATTTGATAATGATAATTTCATCAAAAAAGCTATTTAAATCCATTTCTAAAAAAACATTTGTGGTAAGTTTAAGTTAAGTGTAGTTTTGCCTTTTTTTACTTATAGTCAATCTGAATTTATCTTATGGTAAATTTGACTACAAGTGTAAAACAAATTTTCTATATTAACAATATTTTAGGGTTATTTTTTTTTGATTCTGATTAATTGTAATTCATTTTTATGAATGTTGTAAAACCTGAAGGGGAATTGAAATAAAAAATATAGAAAAATCAATGTTTTCATAAAATTGACCGTCAGTCATTTAGGAGTTTAATAGAATTCAAAAGCTTTTTTTACACATTCTTAAACATTTGATTTTCAATTTTTTGTTTCATTCAAAAAATATAAGGCTTTCAAAAAGGCTAATAATGATTTTATTTATTTAATTTGTCAAAATTTATCTCATATATGGTTGAAAATGTAGACGACAAAACTGCTTATAAAAATGAAAACAGCGCGATGAATGCCATCACGATTGACTGTGTCATTTTTGGTTTTGACAAAGGCAGTCTCGAAGTGCTTTTAGTGCAGCATGCTGAAGGTATTAGTAAAGGAAAATGGGGGCTTCCAGGAGGATGGATTTATAAAAAAGAAAGCACAGACAATGCGGCTCATCGTTTATTGAATGAGCTTACAGGTCTTGATAATATTTATCTGGAACAGCTGAAAGCATTTGGAGATCCAGATCGTTTTCCGCTGAGACGTGTCATTACAATTGGTTATTATGCCCTTGTAAAAAGAGAAGATTATAATATTAAAGCAGGTTTTACGGCTTCTGATGCGCAATGGTATAAAATCAACGAAATTCCAGATTTGATTTACGACCATAATGAGATTTTAGATTACAGTTTAAAACACCTTCGAAACAGGGTTCGTCAAGCCCCAATTGGATTTAATTTGCTTCCTGAAAAATTCACTTTATTGCAATTGATGCAACTTTATGAAGAAATTTTAGGAATCGAAATGGATAAGCCCAATTTCAGACGAAAAATTCTGCACATGAAACTCTTGGTGGCATTAGACGAAAAACAGCAAGATGTTTCACATAGAGCAGCTCAGCTATACAAATTTGATCCAGAAATTTATAATCAATTAACTGAAAAGGGATTTAATTTTGTATTCTAATTTTCAATAAACAATAATTACGACAACAATACATTGGCAGAAATAACTAATCATCATCACAAACCAGCCGTAGAGGGAATCACAATTGACTGTGTTTTCTTCGGATTTAACAAAGAGAGCCTCGAAGTTCTCTTGGTTCAGCACGCTCAAGGTGAAAGTAAAGGCAAATGGGGACTTCTTGGCGGATGGCTTCAGCTGGATGAAAGTGCCGATGATGCTGCGCAACGTATTTTGCAAGAACTTACAGGACTTGAAAATATTTACCTAGAACAGCTAAAAGCATTCACAAATCCAAAACGTGTTCCAGAAAGACGTGTTGTAACGATTGGCTATTACACTTTGGTGAATCGTGAAGATTATAATATTAAAGCCAGTTTGAGAGTTATCGAAGCCAAATGGTATAAAATAAAAGATATTCCTGAGTTGATCTTTGACCACAATGAAATTTTAAATTTCAGTTTATTACAGCTCAGAAACCGTGTGCGTCAGGCTCCAATTGGTTTTAATCTTCTTCCAGAAAAATTTACTTTATTGCAGCTCATGCATTTGTACGAAGAAATTCTTGGAATTGAATTGGATAAATCTAATTTCAGACGAAAAATTCTTCACATGAAACTGCTCACAGCATTAGATGAAAAACAAAAAGACGTTTCGCACAGAGCTGCTAAACTTTATAAATTTGATGATGAGATGTACAAAAAATTAACTGAAAAAGGATTTAATTTTGAATTTTAACGCCAATTTTAATTCACATCTTTCAACTATCGAAGATCAGCATTCCAGAATCCAAAACTTTGCGCTATCTTTGCGCCTTAATAACATGCTTTAAAGTAATTGCTTTGAGGCAGATTATTCCCAAAAAAAGACTTAAAATCGATTAGAGAACCGATATATAAAAATGAAGAAGATACGTAATTTTTGCATTATTGCACACATTGACCACGGTAAGAGTACATTAGCAGACCGATTACTAAGTGCTACACAAACCGTTTCTGCCCGTGAAGAAAAAGCACAATTGCTTGACAACATGGACTTGGAACGCGAGCGTGGAATTACCATTAAGAGTCATGCCATTCAGATGGAATACAAATACAAAGGCGAGGAATATATCTTAAACCTAATTGATACTCCCGGCCACGTAGACTTTTCGTATGAAGTTTCTAGATCTATCGCTGCCTGCGAAGGCGCTTTATTGATTGTTGATGCGGCACAAAGTATTCAAGCACAAACCATTTCAAACTTATATTTAGCACTTGAAAACGACTTAGAAATCATTCCGGTTTTAAATAAAGTTGATTTACCAAGTGCAAACCCTGAAGAAGTTAGTGATGATATTATAGATTTACTTGGTTGTAAATTGGAAGATATTATTCATGCTTCAGGAAAAACGGGTTTTGGCGTTGAAAATATTTTAGCAGCCATTATCGAAAAAATCCCTGCTCCAAAAGGAGATCCAGAAGAGCCTTTGCAAGCTTTAATTTTTGACTCAGTTTACAATCCGTTCCGTGGAATTGAAGTAATCTTTAGAGTTGTAAATGGGGAAATCAAAAAAGGCCAGAAAATTAAATTCATGGCAACAGATAATGAATATTTTGCTGACGAAATTGGAACTTTAAAATTAAACCAAGTTCCTAAAAATGTAGTTTCGGCAGGAGACGTTGGATATTTGATTTCTGGAATTAAAGAAGCTCGTGAAGTAAAAGTTGGTGATACGATTACAGATGCAAAAGTTCCGACAACGAATATGGTTGCTGGTTTTGAGGATGTAAAACCAATGGTATTCGCAGGTATTTATCCTGTTGATACAGAAGATTACGAGGATTTGCGTTCTTCAATGGAAAAATTACAGTTAAATGACGCTTCATTAGTATTTACTCCTGAAAGTTCTGCGGCATTAGGATTCGGTTTCCGTTGCGGATTCTTAGGAATGCTTCACATGGAAATTATCCAAGAACGTTTAGAACGTGAGTTCGACATGACTGTAATTACTACGGTTCCTAACGTTTCGTACTTAGCGTATACTAAGAAACATCCGGAAACTCCAATCGTTGTAAACAATCCATCAGATTTACCAGAGCCTTCAAAATTGGATAGAGTTGAAGAGCCTTTCATTAAAGCAACAATCATTACAAAAGCCGATTTCGTTGGAAACGTAATGAGTTTATGTATTGAAAAACGTGGTTTAATCACCAACCAAACGTATTTAACAACAGAACGTGTTGAGTTGAATTTTGATATGCCATTGGCCGAAATTGTATTCGATTTCTATGATCGTTTGAAAACAGTTTCTAAAGGTTACGCTTCTTTCGACTACTCTCCTATAGGAATGAGAACTTCAAAATTGGTTAAACTTGACGTTCTTTTGAATGCTCAAACCGTTGATGCGCTTTCTGCATTGATTCACGAAGATAACGCTTACAACATCGGTAAAAAAATGACCGAAAAACTGCGTGAACTTATCCCAAGACAGCAATTTGATATTCCGATTCAAGCTGCAATTGGAGCTAAGATTATCGCTCGTGAAACTATTAAAGCACTTCGTAAAGACGTTACTGCAAAATGTTACGGTGGAGATATTTCGCGTAAGCGTAAACTTCTTGAAAAACAGAAAAAAGGTAAAAAACGTATGCGTCAAGTAGGAAACGTTGAGATTCCGCAAGAAGCATTTATGGCTGTTTTAAAATTGAATGACTAGATTTTCTTTTTAGATAAAAAGAGTAAAGAACAAAGAATATAGATTAGACCCGATGACTTGTGTTATCGGGTTTTTTATTGTTTAAAGTTAAAAAATTACAACGTCAAAACTTACAAATATGACAGATTATTAACTCGAAAAATCCAATATTAACTCATTCGAACAAATCGAAAGCCTTTTTAACACAGAAAATATATTTTTAATCTTACAACTTTAACATTACAAGACTATGAAAACCAAATTTTCTGTTATTTTAGCACTATTCACATTCTGTTTTGCAAATGCTCAACAAGACCAAGTTGATTCAGAAATGAATTCTGCAAAAGGCATCACTTTTCAAAAAGGTGATATGTTTTTAGAAGGATCTATCAAAATTAGTACAGGCGGCGACGCAGACTATTATGGCTTTAGCCCAAAGTTTGGCTATTTGCTAAATGATAAATTTGCTGTTGGAGCTAAACTAAATTACTCTAGTAACAAAGTAGAAACAACTCAAGTAAAAACGAATGTTTTTGGAGTTGGAGCTTTCGCTCGTTACTATTTCTTAGAATTAGATAAAAAACGTTTTAAAACGTATGCCGAACTTGGTTTAGGCTATGGAAGAAACAAAACCGAAATACCACAAGTTGGCAGCGATACAGACAATAGCTTAACAGCTGATATTAATGTCGGTTTGAACTATTTTGTAACCAAAAATATTGCCGTTACTTTTGTCCTTGCAAATGTTTTGGCTTACAACAGCGTTTCTCCAGAAAATGGTCCATCATCTGATACTTTTCAATTAAACATCAACTTATTTGAAAATATTTTCGACCAGCCTCAATTTGGAGTTTTGTATAGATTTTAATTTTTTTTTTTCGATTTATGATAGAAAGCTGTTTCAATTTGGAACAGCTTTTTTTATCCTCTTTAGTTTTTACATTTGTATCTTTGAATCTTTGCATCAGCAAAAAGACTTAGAATCTCAGTAACTCAGAACCTTAGAATCTTAAAAACAAATGCTCGACGAAACCCCAAAGCGATTTGACCGAATTGTTGCTATTCTCATACAATTGCAATCTAAAAAGATTGTCAAAGCACAAGAATTAGCCGATCGTTTTGAATGCAGTTTAAGGACAATCTACCGAGACATCAGAACTCTGGAAGCCTCTGGCGTTCCAATTTATAGTGAAGCTGGAGTTGGTTATGCTCTGATGGATGGTTATCGTCTTCCTCCCGTGATGTTTACTCGCGAAGAAGTCAGCAGTTTTATTGCTGCTGAAAAACTGATGCAGAAGTTTACCGATCCTTCTTTGGGAACACATTATGCTTCGGCGATGTACAAGCTAAAAGCTGTTTTAAGAAGTAACGACAAAGATTATCTTTCAAACATCGAATCTAGAATTGTAATGCAGGATGCAGAACCAATGTTTAATGATAATTCGCCAAATACTCTATCGGTTTTGTTTGAAAGTATTGCTGAGAAGAAACAGATTTCACTTTCTTATAAAACCTTTGGGAAAGATGAATTAACTGAGCGTAATTTGGAACCAGTTGGCGTTTTTCATGATAATAACAATTGGTATTTTCTTGGTTTCTGTCACTTGAGAAAAGACTACAGACAGTTTAGGGCAGACAGAATTCAAAACCTAAAAAAAACAGATTTAGATTTTACAATCGAACACGATTCTTTGGAAACGTATTTGAACAAAACAGAAACAGTTCCAACTACAAAAGTCCGCCTTCTGGTAGAAAAGAAAATTGCCCGTTATCTAGCTTTCGATAGAAAATATCATGGTTTTGTTTCTGAAAAAGAAGTTGGAGATAAATTAGAAATGACTTTTCTCTGCCGTGATATCGAAAATGGTTTTCCTCGCTGGTTTTTAATGTTTGGCGATTATGCTGAAATTTTGGAACCTGAAATATTAAAAACTAAAGTTTTAAATTTAATCGAAATCAATAAAAAAAGACTATTATAAAAACTCCCAAAAGAATTTGAAATTCTCTTGGGAGTTTTTTTATTGGGCCTTAATTACATTATAAAAATTGTAATCGGTGTTGGAAGCATCTGTAATTCCGATATTTCTTCCCATGGTTACAATTTGTCCTCTGTGATAAGTTCCGTGATTAATAACCTGTAGCACATAATCTGAAACAGGCAATTCGCACTCAAACCACGGATTGGTAATTTTAACTTCTTTCATCAAATCTTCTTCTGACAATGAATTGATAAGATGTTTCAATCTTGTAGATGAATTGAGCAATCCTTCAAATATTTCATCTTTTGACAATTCGTTTTCAGGCTTTTTTTCTATCATATCATTTTCAGAAATTACAGAAAACCAATATTCTTCTGTAGACCAGATATGATCCAACGTTTTCATGATAGTAGAGAAACTTGATTGGACTTCTGCATAAAGCAATTCATCAGCTTTTGGCGAAAGCCAGTTTACAAATTGCTGGTTTACCCATAAATTGTAATCTGCAAAATTGGACATTATCTTTTTTAAACTCATAGCAGTGGTTTTTAGAATGTGATATTAAGATAGTAAAAAATTATCAATTATCTTTCCCAGAAAAATGGCGGTTCGATATTTAAAGCTCTTAAATACACATAAGCTTGTCCACGGTGATGCACTTCATTATCAATAAAATATAAAATATTCTGAATTACAGGAAATTCATATTGCCCAAAAAGGTTAAAGGTTTCGCTAAAATCTTCAACTGATAGTTGCTCCCAATATTTATTGATTTCTTCTGTAGCTTCGTCCCATTTTTCAAGATATTGTGCTTTAAAAATCAATTTTTCTGTTCCTTCTGAAAATGGTGCAGTTTCTTTCGTTACAATTCCTTTTAAACCTGGAACCGCAATCGCCAAAAGCTCATCCACTAATTTTGAGAAAGGCCTCATTCCGCCAATTGAAAATTCGAAGAAATCTTTCTCTGGGAAAATCTCAATTAAACGACGTGTAAGTGCTCTGTGCCCTTGCCAGTGTTTCAATAAATCTTCTGAAGTAATAACTTGTGCTTCTAATGTTTTCATGGTTTTAAAGTTTAAATATTTTTAATACTTCAAAAGTAAAATGGGCTGGTGACAACAGTTTGTCAGCAGCAAAAAAATATTTTAAAAAAATATTATTCAGCACATTTTAGACGCACCGCAATGCGTTTAACACATCGGAAATCTACACCCAAATTTATACACAAGGGAGATGCACTGCGGTGCTCTAAGGAAAATTCGTTTATAAAAAACTTTGCAACTCTGAACCTTTGTGTCTTTGTTACTTAAAAAGAAAAATCCTTTGTAACTTTGCGCCTTAATAACTTTGGAACTTAACAGAAATGATTGAAGATAAAAATCAGCAGAGAACTAGTATAGCTCAATTGGGCGAATTTGGTTTAATTGACCATTTAACTAAACATTTTGACATTACTCAGGAATCTACCTTAAAAAGTATTGGTGATGACGCCGCTGTTCTTGATTTTAAAGACAAAAAAGTAGTCGTTTCAACCGATTTATTAATTGAAGGAGTTCATTTTGATTTGGCTTACATGCCACTGAAACATTTAGGATACAAAGCCGTTGTAGTAAACGTTTCTGACATTTGCGCGATGAATGCAAAACCGACTCAAATTACGGTTTCGGTTGCCGTTTCTAATCGTTTTCCGCTTGAAGCTCTAGAAGAGTTGTTTGCAGGAATTACACTTGCCGCAAAGGAATATAAAGTGGATGTTATTGGCGGAGACACAACCTCATCTCAAAAAGGATTAATCATCAGCATAACTGCCATTGGAGAAGCTGATGAAAATGAATTGGTTTATAGAAATGGAGCTAAAAAAACTGATTTATTAGTTGTAACCGGTGACCTTGGCGCTGCGTATATGGGATTGCAGGTTTTAGAACGTGAAAAACAAGTTTTTCAGGTTAATCCGAACAATCAGCCAGATTTAGATCCTTATACTTATTTGGTAGAACGCCAATTGAAACCTGAAGCGCGAAAAGATGTTCGTACCTTGCTTCATGCTTTAGATATAAAACCAAACGCAATGATTGATATCTCAGACGGATTATCTTCTGAGATTATGCATATCTGCAAACAATCTAAAGTAGGCTGTAATTTATATGAAGACAAACTGCCTTTGGATCCTCAGTTTATTTCTACTTGCGAAGAATTTAATATCGACAGTACAACGGTTGCCATAAATGGTGGAGAAGATTATGAACTTTTATTTACGATTGATATTAATGATTTCGACAAAATAAAGGGAAATCCGAATTTCTCTGTTATCGGACATATGACGGAAGAAAATGAAGGAATCCATCTTGTAACCCGTGCGAATACAAAAATTGCCTTAAAAGCTCGCGGATGGGATGCTTTGAGCGAGTAATTTAAGTATTCAGTCTCAGTATTCAGTAACAATAAAAAACACCTAATAGGTTTAAAATCCATTAGGTGTTTTTTTGTGTCATTATATTTCACTTTAAAACTCTAAAATCTGAACTCTGAAATCTAAAATTTTAAAAAAGCCCTTTGCTTTTCGCTTCTTTTACCAAGTCGTGATCAGAACCGCTTTTTATTTTTAGCAATTCCATCAAATGTTTTTTTCGTTTCACGATGGCATTTAAAGAAATTGGAATATTTTGCAACACTTCATGAATTGGGGTTCCTTTGTCCAAATGAATTAATATCTGTTTATCATACTGATCTATTTCAATTGCATTATGCGTTGATTGATTCAGCATTTTTACAACCGACTGGCTGTAATATTTTTCATTTTTCATTACTTTATCAAAAGCCAAAAGCAATTCATCAAAAGTAAGGTCGTTTTTAATGATCAATCCGTTGGGCTGAATGGTTCTGATAATGGTTTTAATTTTCAGCAATTCGGTATACATCGTCAACAGAATAATCTTGCATGAAGGCATCTTTTTCAGAAGCAATTTTGCTAGATCTTCACCAGAAAAAATCTCTTTTTCCTCATAAGGAGGCATGCTAATATCCAAAAAAGCAATATCAAAATCAGCATTATTATTATTTTCAATTATATCATAACCGGATCTACAATCGTGTGCCTGCGAAATTAAAAATTCATATTGTTTTGGATTATAACGAGTTATAGCATTCTTATACCCTTCAATAATAAATGGATGGTCATCTACTATTAAAATATTCTTTTTAACTAATTGTGGAGCTGAGGCTGGTAAATCAAATGTCATTATGAAGGTTATTATTTGGCTCTAATGGGACTTTTATGATGAGAATTGTTCCTTCTCCTTTGGCAGATTTTATGGTAACTGTTCCCTTACACTCTGTTGCTCTATATTCTATATTATTAAGACCAATTCCGTTTTTAGTTTTATCGGTATTAAATCCAATTCCGTCATCCTCGATGGTTAAAACTAAATTATCATTTTCGTTTTTAAACTCTACTCTAATAATATCAGCCTTAGCATATTTGTTACAATTTTGGAGCCCTTCTTGAACTATTCTATACAAATTGATTTTTACGATGTTGCTTATTAAATCCCATTTAATTTCAGGATCAAAAACAGTAATCAATTTAGAACTATACGTATTCTTCTGATCTTCAAATAGTTTATTCAAAATAGAAACAAAATTATTAATTAATTCTGATTTTTCTCTATTTAAGTCATGCGAAATTTCCCGAATATCCTGTTCAACATTTTTCAATTCGTCAAGATATTTTTTTCTCTTCGAAATAGCCTCAGATTCATCTAACTTATCCAAACTATCCAAACTTATCCTAATACCGAACATACGCCCTAAAACACCATCGTGTAACTCTTGGGCAACTTTCTTCTTTTCTTTTATTCGCGTAAGCTCAATTTCATTTTGCTGCGAAATCATTAAATTGTAAATATCTTCGTTTGCAATCTGTTGCTGTTGTTTAAAAAGTAGTTCTCGATTTTTGGCCTGCTGTGTTTTGTAAACATAAAAAAACAACCCGAGTAATGTACAAATACTAAATACATAAATCAAGGTTTTATTTTTTTCCTGAAGACTAGAATTTTGATCTTTAATTTCGTTGGTTTCATATTCGATGCGAGAGAATTTTTCTCCCATTTTACGCTCGGTTTTTTTAAGTTTCTCATTGATTCTAATATATTCTTTAGAATATATTGAAGCATTTTTCGGATCAACTAATGTAATTTGCTTTAAAGATTCCATTAAACTAGCAGGAGATTCACTAGAACGTGATAGTTCTACTGCCTCTTTTGAAAACTTCAAAGCCTTGATAGAATCTTGTTTAAATGCAAAATATTCAGACAAGTGTATTTTGTTCAAAATGACACCTGAGGTCTGGTTAAGACTATCCCTAATTTTTAGAGCTTGATAAAATTGTTCTGGAAGCCCATCAGATTCTCGCATTCTAAGTTTTGCATAAGCAAGATTATCCAAAAGCATTGCATACAATTTAGCATTGCCTTGATACAAATTATCTTGCATTAACCCTTTATGAAAATAATATTTCGCTTTCTTGTAATCTTTCATTCCTAAATAAACAAAACCAATATTATTTAAAGAAGTTGCCTCTAATTGCAGTTCTGCTGGAATAGATTTATCTTTTAGTATTTCTAATGCTTTATTGTGAAATTCTAAAGCTCTGTCGTATTCTTCTCTGTCATTGTAAAGTATTCCTAAAAGGTTATAGCAATCGTATAATTGGTTGCTTACATTTTTTAATTTTTTAAGAATCCTTAAGGCTTTAAAAACAGTAACCTCACTTTCGAAAAGAGCATCTTCCTGATATTGGAGATTTGCTTTACTAGAATATATTTTGGCAAGATTCAATTCATCATTAATGCGAGCATAAATCTTTTCTGCTGCAAAATAATTCATATAGGCACTATCTGAAATAGCCTTCAATAGATAATAATCACCTAAATAAGTATATGCTTTTGCTAAATTAACTGAATCCTTGCTCTTTTCTGATCGATCCAAAATTAGGTAAGAAGTTCTTTTATAAGAATCCCAATCACTCATGTTATAATATCTATTGGCAATTTTAAAAAGATTCACTTTGTTTAGAGAATCATCTTTTTGGTCAATAATAATATCCAAAGCCTTTTTATTGTATGACTGTTTTTCTTCATAAGGCAGGCTAATATCATTTGCCAACGAAAGATATATTGATAGACTATCTGTTTGAACAGCGTGATTATCATTACCCTTTTTTTTGGAACACCCAAAAAGAAGAACAAGAATTGTGGTAAGTATTAAGCAATTATTTTTCAATAGTCCTTTTGAATTTAATCAAAAGTACAAAACTAAAAGACATAAAAAAAGCTGCCAGAATTGACAGCTTTTTTTATATATCTAAACTATTTTAGTCAAGTTTAATGTTATTCCCTAATGATTGTCTATCAGAATTGAAAGATTTAGTTTCATTAAAATCCGCATTGCTTGTTCCGTGAAAATCTAATTTTCTTCCGTCTTGAGTTGTATTCTGACCACCTTTTCCATCAATTGGTAAAATTTTAACAGAATCATTAGCTACTAAATATGTTGGAACTTCTGTTGATGCAAAAGAAGTTGCTACTACTACTAAAGAAAATAATCCGATTGTTAAAGCTGTTTTTTTCATGACCTGAGGTTTTAATGTTTGTATTAATTTTTGGAGATGATCCGCCGTTTGCTTGCGAATCAGAGTGTAAAACTAATACCAGGTTGAAAAAAAATTTATACGAAAAATTAGGTTTGTGGTAGATCGTACCCAATTGATAGTCAATGAGTAGGAAATCAATGTAATTGTCTAATTTTTAGACTTCTAGGTAATTTCCTGCTGCAAAATCGGAAATAATCTGCTCTATATTTGCCTTGTACGTTTTAGAAAAAGGAATCTTTTTAGTGGAGTTTTTTATGTAACAGATTGAGTTTCCGCTATGAATCCTCGAAATATAATTTCTATTAATGACATAACTGTTATGAATACGGATAAACGGATAGGTCAAAACACTTTCGAAATGCTTTAAAGTTTTGAAGGCCGTAATCATTTCGCCAGTGTTTAAATAAATATCCGTAGAATTATTGTCGGCTTGAAAATAACAAATATCGTCAGCATTTAAATAACGGTAATCTCCATACGATTTTATGCAGATGGTTAATGGCTTTTGAATATTTTGAGGAATCGGTACGTTATTTATATTGTCAATTACAATTGAAGTCTGTTCTTCTGTTGAACCTACTGTTTTTACCTCAAAATTTGCTTTTTTAAGCTTCAAAACGGTTTTCAGAAGATCAATATGCGTAACAGGTTTTAAAAGATAATCAAACACACCATATTGAATCGCATCAAAAGCTTTGTCTTTTTTATTTGTAATAATAATAATTTTTGGGATCTCCTGAAAGAAACGGTGCAATTCGCTAACGAAAGTCAGAGACAAATGACTTAAAAGATTTTCGGGTTCGATTTCTAGAAAAATCAAATCGGGTTTGTGTTCTAAAACCAAGTTTAAACCGTCCTGGAAATTTGATGCCGAGCCCGCAAAAGATAATTCTGAAAAACCTGAAGCGGTTGTTTGGGTTTTCAAAATACTCTCAGCAACATCATCAATTATAATATACGAATACTTTTTCAATTTCGGGTCTTGTTGGTTTTCTCACTGCGCAATCATAATAAAAAAAAACACTTTTGATTTGCTATATGAAGAAAAAAATTGCTCTTTGCAGTAATATAAATTTAAAATTACGGATTTAAATATTTCAAACACCTCATTGTTAACACATTAGATCAAAATGTTAATACATAAGGATGAAATGCAAAAAAAGCCGATAAAATACTTATTTAAAAAAAGAAAATCCCAAACTCTCCCGAAGCTTTGGGACAGAATTTGGGATTTCTATAATAAACTGTAAAGATTACATCTTCATTAACCAGTTTTTCATCGAAACTTCATTTTCGATAATACCTCTTAATTCAGTAATTTTTACACGATCTTGTTTCATGGTATCTCTATGACGAATCGTTACCGTTTCGTCTTCAAGCGTCTGATGATCTACTGTAATACAGAAAGGCGTTCCTAAAGCATCTTGTCTTCTGTAACGGCGTCCTACAGCATCTTTTTCATCGTAAGCCACATTGAAATCCCATTTCAAATCTTCTATGATTTTTCTTGAAACTTCTGGTAAACCATCTTTTTTAACTAATGGCAATACTGCCGCTTTAGTTGGCGCTAAAACTGCCGGTAATTTTAGAACTGTTCTTGTAGAACCGTCTTCTAATGTTTCTTCTTTTAATGAAGTAGCAAATACAGCCAAGAACATACGATCTAAACCAACAGAAGTTTCTACTACGTAAGGAACGTAGTTTTCATTTAATTCAGGATCAAAATATTGTAATTTTCTTCCGGAATATTCTTCGTGTGCTTTTAAGTCGAAATCTGTACGAGAGTGAATTCCTTCCAATTCTTTAAATCCAAATGGGAAATTAAATTCGATATCAGCCGCTGCATTTGCGTAGTGCGCTAATTTCTCGTGATCATGAAAACGATAATTTTCCTGTCCTAACCCTAAAGATAAGTGCCATTTTAAACGAGTTGCTTTCCAGTGCTCGTACCATTGCATTTCTTCTCCTGGACGAACAAAGAATTGCATTTCCATTTGTTCGAACTCACGCATACGGAAAATAAATTGTCTTGCCACAATTTCATTTCTGAACGCTTTACCCGTTTGAGCGATTCCGAACGGAACTTTCATACGGCCTGATTTCTGAACGTTTAAGAAGTTCACAAAAATACCTTGAGCCGTTTCTGGACGTAAATATAAATCCATTGCATTTTCTGCAGATGCCCCCAATTTAGTTCCGAACATCAAGTTGAATTGTTTTACTTCTGTCCAGTTTTTAGAACCTGTTTCAGGATCAGCAATTTCAAGTTCTTCGATCAATGCTTTAACATCAGCTAAATCTCCAGCTCCCAAAGAACGTCCTAAACGCTCTCTGATTTCTTTTTCTTTAGCTAAATATTCAATAACACGAGCGTTTGTAGTAACAAACTCTTGTTCGTTGAATGCATCGCCAAAACGAACTTTTGCTTTTTCGATTTCTTTTTGAGCTTTTTGGTGAATTTTTTCAGCAAAATCTTCGACCAAAACGTCAGCTCTATATCTCTTTTTAGAATCTTTATTATCAATTAATGGATCATTGAAAGCATCAACGTGACCAGAAGCTTTCCAAGTTGTTGGATGCATTAATATTGCAGCATCAAGGCCGACAATATTTTCATTCATCTGAACCATTGATTTCCACCAATATTCACGGATATTCTTTTTTAATTCGACACCGTTTTGTGCGTAATCATATACAGCACTTAAACCATCGTAAACTTCGCTTGACGGAAAAATAAATCCGTACTCTTTTGCGTGCGAAACCACATTCTTAAATATATCTTCTTGTTTTGCCATAGTGATGCAAAAATATAAAAACTAGCTATATAAAAAAGAAAAATTATAAAGATTGAAGCTTTGATTTTGTTACTTTTGTAAATAAAATCTCTCTTTTTGTGATTAATTATCTAATAAATCTATTTTTCCCTAAAGTCTGCAGCGGATGCCATTCACTTTTGCTTCAAAATGAAACCGTTTTCTGCACCGTCTGCCGACATGAAATGCCTCTAACCCGATATCATTTAAATCCTAAAAATGAAGCTGTCAAAAAGTTTTATGGTAAAATTGACATTCAATTTGCATCAGCTTTTTTGTATTTCAATAAAAAAGGAATCGTTCAAGAATTAATTCATAATTTAAAATACAAAGGCCATCAGGAAATTGGAACCGTTTTAGGAAATTGGTATGCAGAAGATCTAAAGGAACTTCAATTAGAAATTCCTTTTGATGCTGTAATTCCTGTTCCGCTGCATAAAAGAAAATTTAAGGAACGAGGTTATAATCAGGTTACCACTTTTGGAAAAGCAATTGCATTGGGTTTTGAAATTCCTTTTGCAGAAAATATTCTAATCCGAAAATTATATACCAAAACGCAATCCAAGAAAAACCTTTTGGGAAGATCTGAAAATATTGAAAACATTTTTGATGTCAAATTCACCGAATCTGATCACAACAAACATTTTTTAATTGTTGACGATGTGCTTACAACAGGTGCAACACTTGAAGCATGCTCAAAAGCGTTACTAAAAATACCTGGCGCTAAGATTAGCATACTCTGTATGGCGATGGCGCATTAACCTTTGAAACTCAAGAATTAATTCACCAATATTTTTTTCACTTCTTTTCTGTTACCGTCAGTAACCGTTACAAAATAAAGACCCGAAGGCACATCTGGCAACTGAATATCTTGAATAAAATATCCTGAACCTTGAAAAGTTCTATTGTAAACATATTTTCCATTAATATCATTTACGTAAACTTTAATCTCGCTCACCGAATCTCTATCAAATTGAACTGTAAAAGTTCCTTTGTTTGGATTTGGGTATGCAACGAAATCAGCATTCTCAAAATCGTCATTTCCTAATGTATAGGTTTTAGAACAGATATTTACTGACGCAGAATTTATTGTTCCAAGAGCTCCCACAGTATCATCAAGAACTCTAAAAGTCCAATTTCCTTGTGGATTTTCCCCATTAAAAGCACTTAGAGCAGTTGAAGGGATCACAATCTGGCTAGTAGTTGTATTACAGTTCAAAGCAGCTCCGCTGTCATCAAACTGCAAAGCAAAAGTTGAATTTGTACTTCCGCAGTTTTTATTAAACAAAGTCACCACTGTGCCGCTCGGGCTTATGATTTGCATAGTCAAATCTGAAAATCTCGCATGCGTTACATTTACTGAAACATTGACATCTGAGACTGACCCTGATGAAGTAGGCACAGAAACTGTTTTATTCACATTTACATTATCGCCTGTTGAATAACCACCACCAAAATTATATGACGCGCAAGAGGTCGAAACCTTATATCCTAAAGCAAATGGTTTGGAATTTATAGCATAATAAATATTGCCAACTGGCTCTACCAAAAGTCTGCAATTTGTAGAAGCGTCAATTTCTGGAACCAATATCGTTTCAGAACCATCATTTGGAGTATTAGCAGCTAAGATTATTGGAAATGTTAATCCGCCATCTACTGATAATTTGATATTTACATTTGACGAACCTGGTAGTGTATTAGTGTTATTTACACTCCAATTAATTGTTTGTGCAGACCCCTTTGCCCACCCGAGATTATCATCAGCTTGTGAAGTTACTGCAAATGGTCCAGCCGCTGCACTGACAGTCACAACCATTGCATCTGTATTTGTCTGTCCTTTTCCTGCTGCCGCATTGTCTCTTCCTGTCAAAGTAAAATTCATTGTCTTTGCAATAGAAGAAACAGACTCCCAAGTTGTCGTTAACTGATTATTTAATACAGAACTTAAAGCTGGCATGTAGCGAACTGGTGATGCTGTCGGAGAAAAAGACCTAAACATTGGTCCATCTGGTTTTGTTGCAGAGGCAAAACTATTACCAGCAAAAGCTGTTGTTGCACTATCAAATTGCTCCCATGTATACGTTATTGAATTTCCTTCAGGATCTGAACCTGTTCCTGTTAAAATAAATGGCGTATTGATTGGAATCGTATAATCTAATCCTGCATTTATTACAGGCGGATTATTATCAGTTATAGGTATAGACACGGGACAAGTTTTTCCTGCTAGATTATTCTGTATTTGGCTAATACTGGCGTAAGAAAAATAATCATCTGAATGATCTTGTATATTATAACCTTGTGTTACACCTGCATATCCCATAATAGTTGAACCGCTTCCAGGTTCATAACATGCTCCATAACCTTCATTTTGGAAAGAAAAAGTATGTGTGCCTCCAAGCTGATGTCCCATTTCGTGTGCCACAAAATCTATATCAAAATTATCACCTTGCGGTTTTGCATCTGCTGGAGATGTAAACGCACTACCTTTTCCTATTGGTTGGCTTGGAGTTGGACTATCACATATACAACCTATACACCCCGCATTTCCTCCTCCGCCAGAAGCTCCAAATAAATGACCTATGTCATAATTGGCCTCACCTATAACATTGGTTAATGTGGTCTGCACTTCCTTAGCCCAAGGCCCACCATCTGCTGCACCTACCGATGCAATCGAGTAAGGATCTGTAGAAGCATCTGTATAAATAACAGCATCATTGTTTGCAATTAAAATTAATTGTACAGCAAGATCTCGATTAAAAATACCATTTACTCGAGTTAAAGTGGCATTGATTCCGGCTAAAGCTCCTGCTTTTGTTCCGCCAAAATAAGCTGTGTATTCCCCTGTACAAGATAATGCCAATCGAAGTGTTTTAAATTGTTTGGCATTAGAAGCTGTTTTTGCGGTTTTATTGACAGAAACAAAATTGGTTGTTTTACAGTCCAACAACATTTTTGATGTTGCGTTGTCTGTCGATTTAAACAAAACATATTCAGATTTATTTTCTGGGTTTTGCTCAATATATTCAGTTGGTTTTGCTGTTCTAAAAACCATGGTCTGTACGCCAATTGGAGCAACACTAAAATGTATTTTAGCATTTTTATCATCTATTCCTCGACCTTCATAAGATCTGATTTCTGGATATTTTGCTTGTAATTCCGGATTAAAATTAGAAGATTCCCAAATAGAAAAACGTTCCAAAATGCCATCAGTATTCGGAATAGTGATTTCTGACGTTGTGTTTTTTGCTGTTTTATTGGATGCCGAAGCTAACTTTGAACTGAGAAGACTTGTATTTAATTTATAGTATAATTTATTGGAACTTGTGCCATCGGCTCTTCGTGAAAGCGATGAATTAGTTACTTTCTGCCATAAAACGTCTTGTGCTTTAATTGCTACAGAACAGAAAATTAAAAGTATACAAAGTAGTTGTTTTTTCATACTATTAAAATATAATAATCAAAATTACTTTAATTAATTTGAAATTATATTATCTACACGACAATTATTGTTTTTTTAATCGACGAGTCGGCATATTTTTACAAAAAGATATATTATCTGTTAAAAATCGATTTGGCATTGTATTAAATTTAAAAGAGAATAGTATAAATTTGCAGCATCTTAAATAATTTGTTTTGAAGCTCTTTCATTCTATAAACGATTTTCAGTCAACCAAGAAAACAATTTTAACTCTTGGTACCTTTGATGGCGTGCATATTGGTCATAAAAAAATTCTGGAACGAATTACTAAGAATACTGAAAATGGAAAATATGAAAGCCTAGTTCTGACCTTTTTTCCGCACCCAAGAATGGTTCTTCAGGAAAAGTCTGAAATAAGATTACTTAATACCATTGATGAAAAAATAAAACTTTTGGAAGCAACTGGAATAGAAAATCTAGTTGTTCATCCTTTTAACGAAAGTTTTTCAAGATTAACCGCTGAGGAATTCGTTCGTACCATTTTAGTAGAGAAATTTCAGATTCAAAAAATTATTATTGGACATGATCATCGTTTTGGCCGCAATAGAACGGCAAATATTGATGATCTAATTGCTTTTGGAATCGAATATGGATTTGAGGTAGAGCAAATTTCAGCCGAAGAAATCCAAGATGTTTCAGTTAGTTCAACCAAAATCAGAAAAGCTTTAAATGAAGGCAACATGACTTTGGCCAATGAATATTTAGGTTATAGCTATTTCTTGAACGGAACCATTGTAAAAGGAAAACAGCTTGGACGTACCATTGGTTTTCCTACTGCAAATATCCATATTGAAGAAGATTATAAACTAATACCAAAAATTGGTGTTTATGTTGTGAGAGCTGTTGTAAACAATGAAACTGTTTTCGGCATGATGAATATTGGTTTTAATCCGACGGTCAATGGCGAAAAACAGACTATTGAAGTTCATTTGTTTAACTTTGACAAAGACATTTACGATCAGAACATTGAGGTTTCTTTATTGCATTATATTCGCGAAGAGCAAAAATTTAGCTCAGTAGATGCCTTGAAAGCGCAACTTGATCTAGATAAAATCAATTCTCTGGCTTTTATAAACTCTTCATTAAAGGATCAGACTGCATAGTTTTTACCGTTTTTAAATCATCGTAGTTATTTTTTTAGTAAATTTGATAGAACACTGTTTTTCAAATATTTACTATTAACTTCTAAAAAATAACCACTATGAAATTACCTAAAGAAATTACCAACGGGTTTTTGATTTTCCTCGGAATTGGCATTTATTTTTTATTAATGAATGTACTAGGTTTAGCAGATTTGTTTTATTTGAGAACACTTAACGTTTTCTTTATATTCTACGGTGTTAACAGGACAATGCAGATGAATCTTCATGAAGGGGAAACCAACTTTGTTTCTAATGCTGTTTCTGCGATGGCTACTTCTGTAGTTGGTGTCGCACTAAGTATTTTTGGCTTATTGGTTTATAGTTACGCCCGAGGTGGAGATGCCTACGTCAGAACTTTATCCGAGACATTTATGTTCGGAGGAAATCCATCAGTGCCAACTTACTGTATCTGCTTATTATTTGAAGGAATCGCTTCTTCTGTAATAGTAACTTTAATGATGATGCTGTATTGGAATAACAAATACGCAGCAGATTAATTTTTAATTTATTGCAACCAAATTTTAACGGCATACCTTTTTAAATGCACTTTTTGTGTATCGATCAAATCAAAAAATTTAGCCAAAAGAGATCTTAAATCTCAAGAAATATTTTTAAATTGCTTATAGCAGAGAGTTATAAGCAATTTTTTTATTTGAAAAATGAAGTTAAAACAAATTGAAAGGGTTAAAAAAATCTCAAAAGAAGATTTTGTTTCCCAATATGTAAAAAAACAAATTCCTGTTGTTATCGAAGAATTGACCGAAGATTGGCCAGCTTATAACAAATGGAGATTATCTTATATTAAAGAAATCGCAGGAGATTCGGTAGTTCCTTTGTATGATGACAGACCTGTAAATCACGAAGATGGTTTTAATGAAGCGCATACTACAATGAAAATGAGTGATTATATCGACTTATTGGAAGAAAAGCCTACTAATTACCGTATTTTTCTTTACAATCTAATGAAAGAAGTTCCTTCATTAAAAAACGACTTCTTATGGCCTGATATAGGCTTAAAATTAGTAAAGCAAATGCCGATGCTATTTTTCGGAGGCGAAAATTCGAGAGTTTTTATGCATTATGATATTGACTATTCAAACATCCTTCATTTCCATTTTCACGGGGAAAAGCAATGTATGATTTTTGCTCCAAGCCAATCGAAATTTATGTATAAAGTGCCTCATGCGTTAATTTCAAGAGAAGACATTGACTTTGATAATCCGGATTACGAAAAATTTCCAGCGCTTAAAAATGTCGAAGGTTATATCACAAATCTTAAACATGGCGAGATGCTCTATATGCCCGAAGGATATTGGCACTATATGAAATATCTAACGCCAGGATTTTCGATGAGCCTTCGCTCCTTTCCAAAAAACATTGTCAATTTATCCAAAGCGGCTTATAATGTTTTTATTATGCGTCACTTTGATATTATGATGCGAAAAATTCAAGGTCAAAAATGGATTGACTATAAAAACGAAAGGGCTCTTAAAGACACGCATCAGAATTTACAGCGTACCCTTTAATAAAAAAGCGGTTGAGAATTTAAAGACTCAACCGCTTTTTATTTTTATCTGAATACTATTTTTCTTGACGCTGTTTTTCCATTTTCTAAAGTTATCTTAACAAATAGAATTTGCGGTCCTGATTGAAAATTATTTATAATCCAATCTTTATTTCCAATTTCCTTTTTATGATATAATAATTTACCGCCTACATCATAAATAGAGACTTCTTGAAGATTTTCCTGTTCAGAAATAGATTGCAGTTTGATGTTTTTATCCTTAACAGAAACAACAATTTTTTGGTTTTGATTTTCAAAATCCTCATTTCCAAGCGCTTTATCATCATCACTATTTGTATAACGTAAAACAAAACGATTCAGAAAAGTTCCTGGCGCTGACCTAAACGTATAACCTCCTGTTTTAAGATTATGAATCGTATTTGTTACTTTGTCTTGCAGATAAATATTCTGATTACTTAAATTTCCATCTGTATGATCTATAGCAATTGTAAAATTACCTTCTGGAATAGTGGACTTATACCCTAAAGGGATTGTATCGCTCACAACAAAAGGCAACGCTCTTCCTTGAATAACCAATTTTTTCCCTTCATTAATGCTATAAAAATCAACATAAGGATTTGCATTCAGTGTGACTGCATCATAATTATAATCAAAAGAATTTGTTGCTCCCGTTACATATCCGATTAGTAATTGTTTAAAAGCTCCTTCTGTATTTGTAAAATTTAACCATACACGATGTTTTTCAATTAGAGCTGTATTTGCAGATTTAAAAAACTGGCTATTATTACTAGCCACTCTCATTGAGTTTGTATATACAGGATTCTGTCCTGTTCTGGATTTAGCAAAAAAACCTTGTCCTGCAGCAATATATCCTGCTGGTTCGCTTTGATTTCCTGGAGACGTTGCTCCAGTTCCCTCCATTGTTCCTATCTCTGTGAGTCCCGATAAATTATAATAAGCAAAATCACTACCCGTATAAGTATAGGTATTGGTGCCTGGAATTAAAGTAGGAGGACTATTATGTGTCCAAAAATACAATGTGCCGTAAAGGCGATCTGCATTATCATGAATAAATTGATCCGCATAAATTGCTGAAGGATATGGATTCCCTAGCAAAACTAATTTTTCAGCTGTAACTGGCGGACCAATAATCGTTCCGTTATTTGGCGTCCCCACAAATTGTCCACCGAAAATTTGAGTCGAATTCAAATCATAAAATTGAGGAGATCTAATACTGTAGCCGTTTCCTTTCACCATTTCTTCTGCTCCATTACTAATTAGTATCCATTTTTCCGTCGCAGAATTGAATTTATGATATTTATCCCAAAGTGTATTTGGCGATAAATCATGCAATGTAAAAGCTGGCACACGAGTTACCGGTGAAGACCAATACGTAACATCGTAACGTCTTACTGGCGTTGTATTTCTTTTATAGACAATATTTCCTGTATTATCTATATCGTTAATTTGAACTAAACTTGAATTGTTTTCAAAAGTTAAAATTCCATTACCAAGTACACTGACTTCATTTGTTACAGTGATTGTATTTGTACCCTGCACAATAAGAGATCCATTGTTCTGAACCGTTAATCTGCTGACAAAAAAGCTGGCATTAGTTCCCGAAATAATTGGATCAACTCCTACGTCTGGAATATCTACACAATCAGAAGCAATAGGAACGCCTGCTGGTGTCCAGTTTGCTGGATTTCCCCAATTGGCATCAACACTTCCATTCCACGCTTTAGTGACAAAAGCATTTATCATGATTGGTGTTGCTTCTGATTCACAACCTGATGCATTATTTCGTACTTGTACATTATACCCTCCAGAAGAAAGTCCTGTAAATACCCCAGAAGTATTGCTAAAATCTATTCCATCAATACTGTAAGTGTATCCCGTTCCAGATGCAGGTGATGTGACTGTAATAACACCTGTATTATTTATACAAGTTGGGAATTGAGTCACTGAAGCTGTAGGCGCAATCGGAAGTGGGCTTACAACTAAAGAAACGCTTTGAGTTGCTGAACATCCGTTTGAAGTTGTAATAGTCATTATACCGTTATAAGTCCCCGAAGCGGTATTTGCAGGTACAATCACATTTATAATATTTCCAGATCCAGAACTAAAAGGAAATGGCGTAGCACCTTGGTCTGTTAAAGTAATCCAGTCAATCGCATAACTAGTTGGAGATCCAGTTGTAGCATTATAAGCTAATTTAGTCGTCTGCTCTGACGGGCTTTGACAAACCGAAGCAAAGGCCCCTGCTGTACTAATGGTTGGAAGCGTATTAATGGTCAAAGAAATTGCTTGTGTTGTCAAACATCCATTTGATGTGGAAATTGTCATTACACCAGTATAAGTTCCTGCAGCTGTTCCAGCTGGAACATTAATATTATCAATATTTCCTCCTCCTGAATCAAAAGAAAAAGTGGTCGTTGCTTGATCATTTAATGCTGCCCAATCTATAGAATAGTTTATTGGCGAACCGGTTGTAGCAGAATAAGGTAAAGAAGCAATTTGTGCAGATGCATCTTGACAAATTGAAATCAAATTTCCAGATGTTGTAATTGTTGGAACCTCATTGATAGTTACTGTAAAAACATTATCTACAGACAAACAGCCATTTGCATTCATTACAGTTAACGTTCCTGTATAAGTTCCAGGAGCTGTTCCAGCTGGAATTGCAATAGTAATTGGACTCGCTGTTAAAGCTTCATCAATAACTGTCGCAAAACTATTTGTCGGACTGGCATTCCAAGTGATGCTGTAAGTTGTTGGCGAATTCGTAACTGCTATATACGGCAATGCCGTACTCTGTGTAACTGAACTTTCACATACTGATGCAGTAGCTCCTAATGTTATAGTTGGCAAAGGATTCACAGTAACTGTAAAATTATTCGCCGTTGATACGCATCCACTCGCATTGCTTACCGTCAATGTTCCTGTATAAGTTCCTGCGGCAGTTCCTGCAGGAACAGCAATACTAATCGGACTAGTTGTTAACGTCGCATTTGTAACTGCTAAGAAACTGTTTGTCGGACTGGCATTCCAAGTGATGCTATAATTCGTTGGTGAATTTGTTGTCGCGGTATAACTCAAGTTTGCCGTTTGAGCTGAAGCATTGAAGCAAACCGGTGTTACTGTGCCAAGTGTGATAGTTGGCACCGCGTTTACAGTAACCGTAAAATTAGCTGCTGTAGACACACACCCATTTGCATTGCTTACCGTTAATGCCCCTGTATAAATTCCTGCTGCTGTATTAGCAGGTATTGGAATCGTAATAGGACCTGCAGGCAAGCTTGCATTTGTAACTGGTGCAAAAGTATTTGTCGGACTGGCATTCCAAGTGATGCTGTAATTTGTTGGCGAGTTTGTGGAAGCACTGTATGGAAGTGTCGTACTCTGTGGATTGGAACTTGCACATATCGCGGTCGTGGCACCCAATGTTATTGCTGGTAATGGATTGACGATAACGGTAAAATTGGTTGCCGTTGATATGCATCCATTTGTATTACTTACCGTTAATGTCCCCGTATATGTCCCAGCAGCTGTATTAGCTGGTATTGCAATACTAATCGGGCTTGTTGGCAAGCTTGCATTTGTAACTGGCGCAAAAGTATTAGTTGGGCTCGCATTCCAAGTGATGCTGTAATTTGTCGGCGAATTCGTAACCGCTGTATAAGGCAATGGAGTATTCTGTGCGCTTGAACTTGTACATACCGCTGTGGTTGCTCCTAATGTAATCGTTGGCAATGCGTTTACCGTTACTGTAAAATTAGTTGCCGTCGATACGCACCCGTTTGCATTGCTTACCGTTAATGTTCCTGTATACGTTCCTGCTGCTGTATTGGCAGGTATTGCAATACTAATCGGGCTTGCAGGCAGAGATGCATTTGAAACTGCTGTAAAAGTATTTGTTGGACTCGCATTCCAAGTGATGCTATAATTAGTTGGTGCATTTGTAACTGCTGTATAAGGCAATGTTGTACTCTGTGCGCTCGAACTTATGCATACTGGCGTAGTGGCGCTTAATGATATTGTCGGCAATGGATTTACGGTGACTGTAAAATTAGTTCCCGTAGAAGTACATCCTGCTGCATTTTTCACAGTAATAGTTCCCGTATATGTTCCAGCAGCAGTTCCGGCAGGAACTGCAATACTGATTGGACTAGCGGTTAATGTGGCATTTGTAACTGCTGCAAAACTATTCGTTGGACTGGAATTCCAAGTGATGCTATACGTATTGGGAGAGTTTGTTGTCGCAGTATAATTCAGATTGGCCGTTTGGGCTGATGCATTAAAACAGACTGGCGTTGTCCCGGTTAATGTAATAGTTGGAGGTCCGCTTACTGTAACCGTAAAATTACTTGCTGTCGATACACATCCATTTGCATTTCTTACCGTTAATGTCCCCGTATATGTTCCAGCAGCTGTATTAGCAGGTATTGCAATACTAATCGGGCTTGCAGGCAGAGATGCATTTGTAACTGCGACAAAAGCATTCGTTGGACTGGCATTCCAAATAATACTGTATGTAGTTGGCGAATTTGTAACCGCTGTATAAGGCAATGGAGTATTCTGTGCGCTTGAACTTGTACATACCGCTGTGGTTGCTCCTAA
>NZ_FMVC01000001.1:585964-922720 GCF_900101855.1 Flavobacterium anhuiense | reverse complement strand
GTTGTCCCGGTTAATGTAATAGTTGGAGGTCCGCTTACTGTAACCGTAAAATTACTTGCTGTCGAGGTACATCCTGCAACATTTCTTACCGTTAATGTCCCCGTATATGTTCCAGCAGCTGTATTAGCTGGTATTGCAATACTAATCGGGCTTGCAGGCAGAGATGCATTTGTAACTGCTGCAAAAGTATTCGTTGGACTGGCATTCCAAGTAATACTGTATGTAGTTGGCGAATTTGTTGTCGCAGTATAAGGCAATGGAGTATTCTGTGCGCTTGAACTTGTACATACCGCTGTGGTCGCTCCTAATGTAATCGTTGGTATTGCATTTACCGTTACTGTAAAATTAGTTGCGGTTGATACGCAAGTTCCATTATTAACTATTAATGATCCTGTATATGTTCCCGCAGCAGTTCCTGCAGGAACAGCAATAGTTATTGGACTTGCTGGTAAAGTCGCATTCGTAACTGGCAAGAAACTATTTGTAGGGCTTGCGTTCCAAGTAATACTATAATTTGTTGGTGAGTTAGTAGTTGCTGTATAGGGTAATGTTGTATTTTGCGCACTGGCACTGGCACATACTGCAACAGCTGATCCTAAGGTTATTGTTGGTGGAGCGCTAACTATTATAGTCACAGCATTACTTCCACTTATAGATGATGTACAGTCTGCTGAAGCTAAAGAAGTAACTGTAATAGTACTATTTCCTGTACCAATCAGCCCTGCCGCAGTAAAACTTCCAGATCCTGCAGTTGTCACAGTCATCGTTGCTGTTTGTCCTACATTATTTGGTCGGCTTACATTATAAGTTACGGTATAAGTACCCGTTGGCAGACTTGCTGCTGTACCTGTTAGCAGTACATCTGTAGTGGTTCCTGTGCAAATATTTGGAGCCGATATTCCAGTGAAACTATATGTTTTACAAGTATAAGTAATGGTAGCCTGCCCTCCTGCACCACTTCCTCCATTAGCTGGGTTATTAGAACTCATTGCCCCCCCACCTCCGCCTCCATTGGTCGTCCCATTATTTCCAACACGATCTGTCAATATCACAGAATTAAAAGCCGCTCCTCCAGCACCAGCTCCAGTGACTGTACCATAACCACCAGCATTTCCACCACCACCAGAAGAAAGAAGTGCGCTTAATGCTGCACTAGATCCTGCTGTCCCATTTGTTCCAACTGCTGTTGCTAGATTTCCAATGGCTCCAACACCACCATTTCCACCAGTTGGAGTAGAAGTCGTAGTCGTATTCCCATTTCCTCCCTGCCCTCCAGGAGCATTTAAAAAAGCTGTAAATCCATTTATATAGGTTGACCCTCCAGCAGCACCATTACCAGCCCCTCCTGTAGCAGTTGCTCCAACGACAACATTTAAACTTGATACCGTTGTTGTATTGAGAGTTCCTCTTGCGTATGCACCACCGCCACCACCACCGCCACTTCGTCCTACTAGCGGTGTAACCTGTGCGCCACCTCCAGCACCTCCGGCACCCCATGCTTCAACGGTAACAACATCCATACCCGCAGGAAGAAGTAAAGTACCGCTTGCGGTAAATGTATGGGTTCTGGTTTGTGCTTCTAAAAAAGAGCTATAAAAAATTCCTAGAATTAAAATTGGAAGAAACTTTAATTTTTTGTGAAGATAATCTAATGTAAAAAAACTGAAAGAACTCAGCGTAGAAAGTAAATCTTTTTTCATCTTGTGGTATTTTAGTAATTGAAAAATAAATTCAAACTCAAAACAAGATTAATTGTAAAATCAAGTAGTAAAGTAATACTCTTTTACAATAAACTTAAGGCAGATAAAAGAAAGTCGTTGAAGCTGTATTTTGAACAAGCAAATTTAATGGCAAGGCTTATAAAAAGTATTTTATCGATTTAATATGCATTTAATCGACAAAACCCTATTACAAGGTACGATTTTGTTTACATAAAAATTAATCTGATAATATTAAACTCAAATTTTAACACTCAGAAATAAAAAAAGATATAAAACAATAAAAAATTGTTAAATCAACAAATAAATCACTAACAATCAATAACTTAATCTCAATTCAAGAAAAAAACCTTTTTTCTAATTTTTAAAAAATAACTTTTTTTGAAGTTGATTTGCCATTTTGGAAATTAACTTTTACTAATAAAATTTGATGAGGGGAAAGCAAATTTTGAACAGATACCTTTTTAGTTTCAAGCTTATCTTTTTTGTACAATTCATTTCCAGAAATGTCGAATATTGTGATCTTTTTAATGTTTTCATTAAATGACTCAATATTTATGATTTGGTTTTTGACATATATGAAAGTACTTTTAGAATCGTCCTTGAAAGTTCCATTTCCTAAAGCTTTGTTAGAATAAACTATTGAAAATCGATTGTTAAAAGTTCCTGCTTCCGAATCAAATTGATATGGTCCTTCAGAAAGATTATGAAATTTATTTAAGCTTTTATCTACTAATAAAATATCAATTTCATTAAATAATGCATCCTGATGATCAATCTCCAATTTTAGCGTAGTTTTAACGGTTGTTTTATATCCCAAATTAAAAGAGTCACTCTCTATCCATGGCATTGCTTTTCCTTGAATTACTAGTTTTTTATCTTCTAAAGTGCTATAAAAGTCAATTTCTTGATTTGAACCGAAAGATACGGCATCATAATAATCTATCGCATTCGAAGCTTCTCGAGCGTAACCCAATAAAATTTGTTTTAAGGCATTTTTTTCATTATAAAGATTCAGCCAAAATCGAAGCTTTTCATTTTCTGCTTCTGCTTTAGAACTAATACTAGGTCTAAAAAATGAACTGTTACGAGCTTTAATCCGCATACTATTATTAAATTCAATAAAACCTTCTTCTTTACTTTGCACAAAAAAGCCCTGTCCTGAAGCTATTGTTCCGTCTGGAGTTGTGGTATAGTTTTCCGAATTTAAAGAAGAACTTATTCCAACGCCACCTAAAAGATTATACACAACGCAATCATCTGCCGAATACTTACCGTCAGAAGGAGGTGTACTATGTGTCCAAAAATAAAGGGCTCCATATATTTTTGAAGCATTTGCTTTTATAAAAAGATCTGCGCTTATTGCAGAAGGATACGGGTTTCCGATTAGATAAAAACCATCTACTACTTTAAATCCCGCGTCTATTTTGCCATTATTTGGAATACCTTTAAAAGTTCCTTCAAATACCTGCCGCTCCGTAATAGAATAATTTTGTGGAGCTCTGATACAATAACCTTGCCCAGGGACCATGGTCATTGTTCCGTTGTAATTTATAATCCAACGAGAAATTGGATCATGCCAGTAATATTTATCTGCAAGAGTATTGGGCGAAAAATCTTTCATTGTCTGCCTATCAACGGGTGAAGACCAATACGTCATATCATAGCGAATTACTGGTTTTGTTTTTCTTATTAAATGAATAATCCCAGTATTTACTATATCGTCATCTGATTGGTATAAACTTGCTGCATCTTTTAAGACCAAAGTTCCAGAACCAGTATACGCAAAATCTATTGTAAGAGTATTATTTGCCAACAAGGTGACAGTCTTACCTTGATCGATATTGCAACCACAAATTGTAGTGGTGCTTAATTGTGGAAAATTTTCTTTAAAAAACACATCTTTTCCCGCTGAAGGAGGACCATTTGACCATGATATTCCATTCCAAACTGTGGTATTTGCGCAAAGTTTTAAACGTGCAATTCTATGCTTAGAAATACCAGAAACAGAATTAAAATTACCTCCAGCAAGCAATTTATAATCCTCAGTAAATTTCATATCAAAAAGAGTATTATTTAGAGTCGCAGTAAAGGAATTATCGATAACGCCTGATGGCATTAATCTAATAAGTCTGGAAGATACCACATTTTTATATGTTCCTGAAAAAGCACCTCCAATCAAAATCCGGTCATCTGGTTGCACTAAAATAGAACGAATATCTCCTTTACTAAAACCTGTTCCAGATTCAAACGTCACATCAAGACTCCCATCGGTATTTAACCTAACTATTCTCTTTTGAGAAATCCCATCAAAGGTTAAAAAAGAACCGCCAACAATAATCTTTTGATCTGATTGGAGTGCCATTGCATAGACATATTTATCAAATCCGTTTCGAATATTAAAACTGGAGTCAATACTTCCGTCAGGATTTAAACGAACTATACCGGAAAAAGGCTGGGCATTAAATGTCTTAAAGTGCCCGCCTAAAAGAATTTTTCCATCGGATTGTACTACTATTGCTTCAATAGTGCCATCGGCTCCCAAGCCAATATTAAAATTATTATCTTTTGTTCCATCTGGAAGAAGTCTCACAACACGACTATTGTTTAAAGTCGATCCATTGTATTTAGTAAATGCTCCTGCAACGATAATTTTTTGGTCAGTCTGAACAGCAAGTGCGTATACCTGTGCATTAAAACCTTCTCCAATGTTAAATGAATTATCAGTTTCTCCATCTGATAAAATTCTAATAATCCTATTACTGAGTATATCGTTGTATTTGGTGAAATTACCACCAATCACTATTTTCCCATCAGCTTGCAACACTGTTGTTTTTACCAAGTAGTTTGCTCCAGTTTTTCCTGTATTAAAAGAGGTATCGATAGAACCATCTTCTAAAAGGCAAGTTATCTTTGAAACCGCTGTTCCGTTAAATTTATTAAAATTACCCCCAACGATTATTTTCTGATTTGGAAGTGGCAAAATGCTCAAGACAGAATTATCGAAGCCAATACCTGAAGACAAATATGCAATATCGTGTTCTTCATCACTATTAATTTTAGCTAACCTACCTTGATTTTGTCCGTTAAAAACAGAAAAAGAGCCTCCTATAAACCAAGAACCTTCTTCATCGCACTCTAAGCTTAAAACAGAAGCGGAGGCTGGTCCTGAACCAATATCAAAATTAGTTTTTAAGGTTCCGTCTGAATTAAGAAAAACTACTCTATTAACTTCGGAGCCATTATAAAAGCCAGTAAAAGAGCCTCCTATCATTAAATCTCCATTCGAATCAATTTTAATTGTCTGAACTCCTTCTTTGCTGAAACCTAAGCCAACTTGAAAACTTTCATCTTTTGTTCCGTCAGCATTCAAACGAATAAAACGATTGGCCACAATATCGTTAAAAACGGTAAAATTGCCTCCTATAACCATTTTACCATCCGTTTGCAGTGCAATCGCATTAACATCATCGTTGAAGCCAGTCCCGCAATTAAAAGTGGAATCGAAACTTCCGTTACTATTTAAACGTACAATTCTGTTTGCTGGAGTTCCATTAAATGTGATAAAATTTCCAGTAAGAATTATTCTTTCATCAGTTGTAATCTTAACATGAGTTATATTTAATGTTGAGCCAGAGCCAGTCAAAAGAGAAGAATCAAGTGTTCCGTTGGGAAACAAACGAGCCACTCGATTTACTGTACTATTTGCATATTTTGTAAAACTTCCAACAATTATTATTTTCCCATCGGACTGCATCGCTATATCATAAACAATTCCTGTTGTCGCTCCTATCGAAGTATTAAAAGTGGGATCATAAGATCCGTCAGAGTTTAAGCGAATCAGTCTTCCAGCACTAATTCCGTTGTAGGCTGTGAAACTTCCTCCCAAAATAATTTTACCATCTGACTGCAAATAGGAAGCATAGATTTTGCCATTAAAACCCGTTCCTGTATTAAAACTTTCGTCGATTGAACCGTTGGGATTTAAACGAGTAAGATAAGAAATGGGAGATCCATTCAAACTCAGGTAATCTCCGCCAACAATTAAATTGCCATCCCTTTGTAAAAGAAGAGCTCGGACAGTCCCATCGAAACCATCTCCATACTGTCCGTCATCAAATACATTAAATGAATGGTCAACTTTTCCCTGCTGTGCGAGAATGCCTGAAAAGGGTAATAATAAAAAGAAGATTAGGCAATAGAATAAAGTTCTAATCAAAACTATGCAATTAAAGTTAATATTGTAAGAATTAGGCTAAAATTACAAGACTATCATAAGATGTACAATACCAAGATTTAGGGATATTTTTGCACATAAAAAAGCCCATTCCTTTTAAGGAATGGGCTTCTAATTATTTTGGTTTTATTATTTACAGATTAGAAAAAATAACTTTCTTAGTAAAAGTGTGTCCGTTTTCTAGAGTTATTTTTACCAATAGCACTTGATCACTAGAATGCAAGTTTTTAATTTGTAATTGTGAAGCATTCACCTTGCTATTACTATATAATAACTCCGCACCAATGTTGTAAACATTTACTTCCTTTATTGTTTCTTTAGATGAATTAATACTTACAGTTTTGTCTTTAACTGAAACTAAAACTGTATTCTCAAGATTTTCAAATTCACCTGTTCCTAAAGTTTTATTGGTATAACGTAGAGAAAAACGTGTTGTGTTTGTTTCTGCTGCACTAAAGAAAGTATAATTTTCTTTTCTTAAATCTATTACTTTACCCGTTACTTTATCTTCTAAGTATACAGGTTGAGTAGTAAAGAATCCGTCTGCATGATCAATAGAAATTGTGAAGTTACGATCTCCCTTATCATCAACACCGCTCTTGTATCCTAAAGGAATTATCTCTGTATTATCAAAAGGCAGTCCACGGCCTTGAACGGTTAGTTTTTTGCTTTCGTTAAGCGTGTAAAAATCAATATAAGAGTTGCTTCCCATTGTAACAGCATCATAATCCACATCTATAGCGTTTGTCGCACCCTCAATGTAACCAATTAATATCTGTTTGAAAGCGCCTTGAGAATTAGCAATATTCAGCCAAAGACGATTCTTTTCAATTTTACTAGTTTTAGCTGTCTTATAAAACTGTGTATTCTCTGAACTTCCCTTACGGAACTCGTTTTTAAATTTTACTGCTGTTCCTGGTGGTATTGCAAAAAAAGCTTGACCTGCGCCAATATAACCTTTAAATTCATCTGCACCAGTAACAATCTCATTGTTTACTCTTACCGAACCTGTTCCGTTATAAACAACAAAATCTGAACTTAGATACTTAAATGTGTTAGTTCCCGGAGCAAGTTGTGGGGGCTGATTATGAGTCCAAAAATATAACGAACCTAATTTATCTTTATTCTCTAGCATTAACTCATCTGCATCTACTGGAGAAGGATAAGGATTACCAATCAAATTCAATTTATTTGCCACCACAGGGAATGAAACATCACCATTATTTGGAACCCCAACAAAAACACCTTCAAATATTTGAGGAGTTACCAGATCAAAATATTGTGGTCCTCTGATACTATAACCTTGTCCCATTTCCATCACTTTTCCACCATAGTTACTAAGAACCCATTTTGTCGTAGTTGCATTCCAATAATGATATTTATCAAATAAGGTATTTGGAGAAAATTTATACATAGTAAGACTTGCATCTGTTACCGGAGTTGCCCAATAAACAACATCATAGCGGCGCATACTGACTTTTCTTTTATACGAAATAGTACCGGTATTTACAGCACTTGCTCCTTGCAATAAACTTGAACCGCTTTCAAACACCAATTTACCATTACTTGTTATTGCGTTTGTAATATTCAATGTCATTTGAGACGGAATAATGACATCTGGATCTGTTGCCCCATTTGGAACATTAATAGTTAAAGAACATGCCGTTATGTTTGGTTTAGCTGCAGAAAAAGGCTGACTTGGTACAACAGAAGTAATTAAAACACTTTTACTTCCATCTGGCTCACCATTAGACCATACTGAACCATTCCATGTTGTATTTGAACTAATGTCATTTATGGTAACAGTAGCCGAACTTGATGTACAATTTAAATCATTTGTTATAGTAAAATAATATGTACCTACTATTAAATCTTGGATCGCATGAGTAGCAACTGTACCAGAATATGTTTTTGGCGGAGTAGTTGTTCCTGTTTGGTTAATTGTCCAATTTCCTGATAAACCTGTTAGTGTAATACTTCCAAAACTGCCACAAGATACATCGTTGTTTTTCGTGATTGTTGGAGCTGCGTGCACTTGTTTTACAGTTATGGTTCCTGTAGCTGAAATATTTCCACAACCATTAGTCAAAGTTACTATATAATTAAATGGACTTCCAACTTCCGTTGTAGGCGTTCCGCTAATCGTTACAACATTTCCTGCCCAAGCCCCTGTAACTCCAGCAGGCAGACCTGAAAAAGTTGCACCTGTCGCCCCAGTTGTAGCATAGGTAATGTTGGAAATTGCAGTATTAGCGCAGACTGTTTGCGAATCTGTTCCTGCAGCCGAACTTAATGCTATAGTATTATTTGGATTTACTGTTATTGTTTTAGTAACGGATGTAGTACCGCATGATCCGCCTGAAGTAGTCAGAGTTAAAGTGATTGTTCCCAATTCCGATGATCCAGCAGTGTATGTAGCCGTTGAAGGGTTATTTGCATTGGTCCAAGTTCCCATTCCGCCTGTCCATATTCCGCCTGTAGCTCCGCCTCCGATTGTTCCCCCCATACCTGCTGAAGTTCCGCCTTGGCAGATTGCCGATAAAGCTCCTCCTGCATTTGCTGTCGGGTTTGGATTCACTGTAATTGTTTTCGTAGCCGTTGCTGTCCCGCATGAACCGCCTGAAGTTGTCAATGTCAAAGTGATACTTCCTGATTCTGATGCTCCGGCAATGTATCTAGCTGTTGAAGGATTGTTTGCATTTGTCCATGTCCCAGATCCTCCAGTCCACGTTCCGCCCGTAGCTCCACCTCCTACTGATCCACCCATAGCTGCAGATGTCGCTCCTTGGCAGATTGCAGATAAAGTTGCTCCAGCATTTGCTGTCGGGTTTGAATTGACTGTAATTATTGCTGTGCCACTATTAGCAGAAGCACATGTCCCGCTTGTTACTACTGCTCTATAATAAGTAGTAGCAGTCAAATTGTTAACCACTAAAGACGTAGTCGTATTTGCAATATTAGTAATTGATGACGCAAATGTGCTCGAAGGTGAAGATTCCCATCTTGTAACCGATCCCGTATGCCCACTTAATGTTAAAGTTGTACTATTGCTTCCTGAACAGACTGTCGTACTACCTGCAATACTTCCTCCAACAGAAGTTGGATCTATTGTAATGACTGCATTTCCATTCATGTTTAAAGAGCAATTATTTGTAGAAGTATTTGTCGCCACGACCGTGTAAGTACCTGCAGCAGTTTTAAGTCCAAAAGTAATTGCCGATCCTGTTCCTGCAACTACACCTCCATTATTAATACCATTTAATTGTAATTGATAGTTAACCCCTGAAGTTGAATTAGCAAGACCAACAGCAACTCCACTTCCGCCAGAACAATATGATCCACCTCCAGTAACAGCATAAACTGTCGGAGAAGCTTGCACATTAAAATATGTAGTTGAAGGAGTTCCAGAACAACCACTAGAGTTAGTTACAACTACTGTTGCCTTCTGCTCATTTCCAGCGCTTGAAAACGTTATCGTCGGATTTTTAATTGTGGTAGAAGAAAATACCGCTCCTGGAGAGGTACTTGACCAAGAATAAGTTACACCAGATGAAGGAACATTATCTACATCTAGCTGAACAGGTACACCTACACAAACTTTTGTGGTTTTATAATCTCCTTTTGGTGTTGTAGTCGCCATGGGAGTCACCTGAGATGTTGGAATTAAAACTATATTATCTATAATAGCACCAAGCGTTGTGGTTCCTAAAGAATTATAAAATTCAATACCTAAAGATGAGCTTGTTGGCGTAAACGTTAAAGTACCTATCAAGGGAGTGTTGGTAGTATTATTAGTCGTATAATTTATTGATGCTGTCGAACCTCCAAATAATTTGACATCAACCGCAACTGAAGCAGGTGACCCTGGTCTTCGAGCATAAAGGAAACTTAAAGTATAAGAAATATTAGGAATAACCGTTACATCTTGTCTTAATGATGCTTCTGAGTCTAATTCCGCTGTATTGTCAGTATTACCATTATTAAAATATACGTTTTCATTTAAAACTTCAACATATGCTCCTTTTGTTGTTGCTTTAGCCCAACCTGTTGCGCCATTACTAAAATCACCATTGGTTATTAAATTGCTGACACAATTTGCAATGAGAACAACATCATCTGTAGATGTATTACAGCCATTGCTTATTGTCCATCTTAAGGTGTAAGTTCCCGTTCCTATTGGAGTAAATGTAGCTGTTGGACTAGATGTGTTACTAAACTGACTTAATGAAGTACTTGGACCACTAACTATTGTCCATGTTCCCGTTCCAACTGATGGTGTATTGGCCGCCAATGTAAATGCAGTATTACCAGCATTTTGATCAGCACCAGCATTTGATGTACTCACTGTCTGACAAGTCACTGTACCGTTAAACTGAAAATTATCTATACTAAAGACACTCGTAGTAGCACTACCTGACCTATATGCATATAATCTAAAAGTTATACTTGTTGTTATTCCTTCCAATAGATTTCCAAAATCAAAAGTATTTGATGTTGTACCACTTTTAATTCCGTCAATTTCTACTCCATAACTATCAATACTTGACCTCAATACAAATCTGGTTGGTCCTGTTCCATTTATTGTTCCATTATATTGAAAACTTGTGTAGTTTATTTGATATCCTGAATTTGGCGTGATTGTAAATTCGAAATAATCTGAAGTATCAACACTTGTTGAATTAGTCCACCTTGAAGCACTATATAAACCATTAGCATTTGCGCCATTAATACCCGCACCTCTACCTATGCCCGATACAGTAATATTTGCATTTCTTACGTCCCCAGTAGTGTATGGATTTGACGTATTTGGATTATTGGTTGTTATAGGATTATTCCAAATGGATTGCCCAAAGCCGGTATAATGTAAAAAAATAAAAAATAAAAACGAGCAAAGTAATTTTCTCATCATATGTTAGTAGGTATTTGTTTTAAATTTGTTTTTGGTTGCTTAAAAGCAAAAAAGGCAATTCCTTTCAAAAAATGAATGGTCTTTTGGTATTATATTGGAATTCAAAATGTTAAATATTGGCTCTTTAGCCGATATCCAAAAATGTTAAAATTCCGTACAAAAATATTTAAATTAGCCTAATACACAAGGTTATAATTTATTTCTTTTTGTAAAATATTAACAAATTTCAGAATTAATTTATAACTATTTGACCAATATTTGATTTAAACGTTAAAATGCATGAAAAAGCCGATGAATAACACTTTTACTATCAAAGAAGCTTTACAAAAGTTAGAGCATTTTTGTGCTTATCAAGAACGTTGTCATGACGAAGTGGTTGATAAGTTATACAGCCTAAAAATGACTCGTGATGAGATTGACAGTATTGTCGTACAGCTGATTGAGGGAAATTTTCTAAACGAAACCCGTTTTGCCTGCAGCTTTGCTAGAGGCAAACATCGAATTAAGCATTGGGGAAAAATCAGGATTACCAACGAACTTAAAGCAAGAAATATTTCTTCAACAAATATTACTTTGGCTTTGAAAGAAATTTCGACCGAAGAATATTTTGAGACTTTTGAAAATCTAGCAGAAAGATGCTGGAATAATATCTTAGAAACCAATCTTCTTAAAAAACGTAAAAAGTTCTGCGACTATATGTTACGAAGAGGTTACGAAAGTAATCTAGTGTATGAAAAAGTTAAGGAACTGGAAGAAAACTAAATTCCCTTTTATCTTAAAAAAGTGCCTTTTTATCCTTTTCCAAGCTATTTTGTTTTTTGTCAAAAAGTCATTAAAAAATCACCCTTTCAAACCAAACAACTTTTGGTTATAAAATATTCCATTTTTGCAGAATTTATAGCAAACTAGACGTTTTTCAGTCTAAAACTTCAAAAAACTGTTTAAAAAAAATAAAGTTAACACAATTATTCCTTCAATAATATTGGGAATTTTATAAGAATAATTGTCTAACATTAAAATTTTTAATGTGCTTCATCGAGTATTTTTTTAGTTCATCGATTATATCGGGGTTCTTAAAACCACGCCAATATTCAGCTCGTAAATGTACATACCTTTGTTTGGTTCGGAAGTCCTATGCCAGCATAACAAATTGATAAAAAACATTTAGCATGAAAAAAACTCTACTTTTATTCTTATTATTGCCTTTTTTTGGATTTGCTCAAACTGCTTTAGTAAAATGGGACGCAGCAAATTCTAGCAATAGATATGCTCCTGTTCCAATAGGAACAATTAACGGTTCTGATTTATCAGCAACTGTAACCAATACATATACATCTAACAATGCCGCAAACACTTTTTTTGCCAGTAGTGGCTGGCCAACGCCTCTAAACAAAGGTGGCCAATATGATCCGACAAAATATGTACAATTTGCTTTGGGGCCTAAAACAGGAAACAAGGTAAACTTAAGCACATTCATTTTTGAATGTAAATCTCCAGGTTCTCAAAAATATACAATTAAATATTCCAAACAATCTGATTTCTCATCTGGTGTTTTTAATCTTCTTACAGCAACATCAATTACGAGTGATTGGACACAATACACATTGAATTTTTCTGAAGAAATAAATCCTGTCTTACCTACTGAAAAAGTTTATGTTAGAATTTATGCTTATTACACTAATAACGACTTCCAAATCAGAACTGGAAGCGGAAATACTGTACCTACCATCAATGGTGAAGTATTAAGCTTTGATGCTAGTAAAATATTAGCTATCAACGATTACGTTACCACTACAAAAGATGTAGCAGTTAATATAAATCCGCTAAGCAATGACGTAAACAAAGCCAACGTAACCACTTTGGTTATTTCTACACCTCCGTCAGCAGCTGAAGGAACTGCGATAATTAATCCTGATAAAACTATAACTTTTAATCCTGCTGCTGGATTTCTTGGCACTTCTGTTTTCAACTACACCATCTCAAATGCAACAGAAACATCTACAGGAACCATAAAAGTAACCGTAAATCAAGACACAACAGACTTTCTATCACTTTGGGATGGAGCCGATGACACTTTTAATCCCGTAACCAAACAATATGTGGACCCAAACTCTCCAATTACAAAGGCGGGCACTAACATAAGTTTAGATTATATATTTCAAAACCCAAATAATGCATTTTTTCAAACTAACGGCTGGCCTACTCCTTCTTATAACCCTAATATTGTAGATAAGGCAGATGAAACTAAATACATTCAATTTAAAATCGCACCCGATTCTAAACACAAATTAAATCTTAAACAATTTAATTTTACTTACCGAGGAAAGAATCAAAAGTTTCTTGTAAAATATTCTAAGAATCCAGATTTTACGAATGGTGCTCAGACATTAATACCAGAAAGTAATGCTGCCTCATCATGGACGTCGTTAACTAATAATATCGCATCAGGTCTAAACACCTTATCGCCTGGAGAAACCCTGTACATTAGATTTTATGTTTATGCTAGTAACAATACTTTTGAAATTAAAAATGGTAATGGAAGTCCAGAAGGTCCAGTAATCACAGGAACAATCGAAGATGTTTTTACCTTAACAGCAAAGAATGATATTGTTTCAACTCCATCAAATCAAGCTGTAACAATCCCTATTTTAGATAATGATGTTATTGGCGGCTATCCTTTAGAAGCCATAACGGTAACACAACCAACTAATGGCACTGTAACTGTAAACGGCCTTAACAATATCACCTTTACACCTGCAGCAAATTTTACTGGATCTGCAACATTTACATACACTCTTAAAAATACTAATTCTAATTATTCTTCTGCTACTGTAACTGTTAATGCTACTGCACCTGTTTGCAATGTTGTTGGAGATCAAATTAAATATGGAGACAATAAATGGATAGGTTATGTTTACAAAACTACAAACCTCCCATCAACAGGTGATCCTGTAGATCCGAATCCTGAAACACCTACAACTCTTCCAATTTCAAACATGACCTATATAGGGCAGGTTGAAGAAAATAAACTATTTAACCGTGATGTTGTACAAGGAGCGGTTACGGGATTAAATCCGCAGTTATGCGAATCGCCAACAAATTACTTCTTTGTCCGTTATAAAATGAAGACCAAAGTTGATGTAACAGGCACTTACAATATTACCGTTGGAGGCGATGATTACTATCGTTTATATTTAACTACAGCTTCTGGTACTACCAAAATAATTAATCAATGGTCTGGTGTAAATTATTCACAAAAGGCAGTAAATATGCAATTGACTGCTGGCGTTGAGTATACTTTTGACTTGGAATATTATGAAAAAACAACCGATTCTAGAATACAGTATTCAATGGGCTTAATAGCAGGAAATAATACTGCACCTTATGCTTTTGGAGATAATTTGTGGAAAGTTTACGGATTTACTACCGCAGATAGTGGAAATAATTTTACAATTCCACAAAACAGCTATGCTGGATATTATAGTGTTAATCCAGTAAACATTAATACTACAGACTCATTTGCTCTTGCAGAATCACCTTCCTTTAATCCTGCTATATCTGGCTGGCAAGGAGCACCTGTTCCTCAAGATTACTTTACTTTGGTTTATAAAAGACAAGGATTCCCTTGTGGAACCTATCAAATACAAATTACAAACTGCGATGATCAAGTGCAAATTTTCATTGATGATGAAAACGCTACCACTCCAGTTTACACTTCGCCAGGAAACATTAATGATAATGCGCCTGTAAACAACGTATTATCTAGTCCAAGAGTTTTAGGCAAAAATTCTAAAGTTGAAATTCGTCTAAAAGATTACAAACAAAGTGCAAGACTGAATTTGAATTTTATTAAAATTGAAACAAATTACAACGGTGCGGCTACCCCAAATGGAAGCTCTTTAGTAATCAATTCAAATACACAATTAACATCTGATCTTACAGTATGCTCTTGTAAAATAAACGATAAAGTTACATTAACAGTTCCAAAAGATATAACCTTAACCGTTGATGAGGACATAAATATTCTTGGAGAAGGAAAACTACTGATTTTAGATGGAGGATCATTGCTTCAAACTTCAACAGCCAAAAATATGCTTACGGGAAGTGCAAAAGCTTTTGAAATACAAAGAACAACCAATGTAGTACGTTACGATGTAACATATTGGTCATCACCCGTAATCGGTTTGTCTATGCATGATTTGTCTCCAGAAACTTTGTATGACAAATATCATTATTGGAATGCAACTACCACAAAATGGGTTCCTAGCTACTATGGTCAAAAAGTTATGGAAGCGGGATACGGATACAGTATTAGAGCGCCACAAACATATGATTTGGCAACTCCAAGCAATTTTACTGCGAAATTCACAGGAGTTCCAAACAATGGAAACATCCAAATCCAAATTGTAAGCGGAAAATTAAATTTATTAGGTAACCCTTACCCATCTTCTATTGATGCTGAAAAGTTCATTCTAGACAATGGAGATGTTGGACCTTTATATTTTTGGTCACATAATACTCCCCCGAAAAAAATCGAGGGAACAAACACATTCACTTATGATAGCGCCGATTTTGCTGTTTTCACATTAATGGGACAAACACAACCATCGCCAAAAGGACAGGTTCCTAACGGTTATATTGCTACTGGACAAGGATTTTTTACTCAGCCAAATGTAAGCTCTATTTTATTTACAAACGAACAAAGAGTTAAAGCCAAAAACACTACATTCTTTAAGACCACTGAAAAAACAGGCCAAATCGAAAAAAATCGTTTATGGCTAAACTTAACGAATTCTCAAGGCGCGTTTAAGCAAATGCTTATTGGATATGCAACTGGAGCAACCAATAATTTAGATTATAATTATGACGCCACAACAATGGGAAGCAACTCCTATATTGATTTTTATAGTATCAGCGAAGCTAAAAAATTAACCGTTCAAGGCCGTGCCTTGCCCTTTGATAATTCTGACCTTGTCCCTATTGGTTATAAAAGTACTGTTGAAGGCGATCTTACAATTTCAATTGATCACGCTGACGGATTCTTTAATACTCAGGCGGTTTATCTAGAAGACAAAACAACAGGTATTATAACTGACTTGCGCACTTCTAATTATACTTTTAAAACAGCTATTGGAACCTTTACAGATCGTTTTGTCCTTCGCTATACGAAGAAAACATTAGGCACTGATGATTTTGAGAATTTAAAAGATGGAGTTTTAGTTTCTGTAAAATCAAAAGCAGTAAATGTAACTAGCGGAACTGAAAACATTAAAGAAGTACAAATCTATACCATTGGAGGTCAAATGCTTTATAATAAAACTAAAGTTGACACAAAAGAATTAGAGATTAAAAACTTATATTCTGGCAATCAAGTTTTATTAGTAAAAGTGATTCTAGAAAATAACAGTGTAGTCACAAAGAAAATCATATATAACTAAAAACAAGAAACCCATCGTAAAGATGGGTTTCTTGTTTTATTCTATTTAAACGAACTTAAATCCTTGCACTCAATCAAAAAACAAAATCTCTAACCAATTCCAAAACTTGGTTAATTTCTTCTTGCGAATTATAACTGTGAATACAAAAACGAAGACGTTCTTGTCCTTCTGGAACAATCGGAGAAAGAATAGAATGAACATCAAATCCTCTATCTTGAAGTTGCTGTGATAACTCGTTCACATTATTATTTCCTGGAATAATAGCAGAATGTATTGAAGATTTACTGTGAACAAACATTGGCTTTAGTCCTAACAAATTTTTCTGCTGATTGAAAAATATAATATTCTGACGAAGCTTTTCAATAGCAGCTTTTTCTATTTCCAATTGCTGGTATGCAGTAAAAATTGTCGCAACAGTATGAGGAGACAAAGCAGTTGAATATATAAAACTTCGAGCAAAATTGACCAGATAATCTCTTAGCTCTATACTTCCTAAAATTGCCGCACCTTGACATCCCAGAGCTTTTCCAAAAGTTACAATTCTAGCAAAAATTTTATGATGCAACTTTAGATACTGACTTAAACCTTCCCCTTTTTCTCCAAAAACTCCCAAAGCATGAGCTTCATCAACAACCAAATAACAATTGTATTTTTCCGAAAGCTGTACTAATTCTTCTAAATTTGGGCTATCACCATCCATAGAAAAGACCGTTTCAGTTACAATGTAAATTATTCTATCTGGAAGTTTAAGAATATACTTTTCTAAATCTTCAAAATCATTGTGAACAAAGGAATATGATTTTGCTTTAGACATTGCAATTCCATCTTTTATAGAAACATGACACAATTCATCATACAAAACAACATCGTTTTCTTGCGGTACAGCGCTAAAAAATCCCAAATTGGCATCATAACCCGAATTGAAAATTAAAGCTGATTCTACCTCATGAAATTGCACCATAAAACTCTCTGCAATTTGATATAACGAATGGTTTCCTGTGGTCAATCTTGAGCCTGTAGCTCCGTTTTGAAAAATCTCATTTTCTAATAAATAAGCATGAGTATGCTTGTAAATAATTTCTGATTTAGAAAATCTTATATAATCATTAGAAGAGAAATCAATCAGATTATTAAATACAGGCAATTTTCTAAACAGATTTTCTTGTTTACATCTTTCTATTTTACGTTTAAGATTTTCATGCAATTCCATAAAAACAAAGTTAGGCAATTCCTATTAGAATAAAATAAACGGCAGATTATAAGGAATCCGCCGTTTTTCTAAATTTAAATAGCACTTATAAAAGGCGATTGTCTAATGTAATTTGACTCGACCATTTCTTTTACCAAAAACTTCGAAATGTCCAACTCTGTAATTTTATCTCCCAAACAATCTTCGAGATTTACAGAGATTTCATTACTCTCATCAGAAAAAACAATTAGCGGAACACGAACTTGTGTCCAATCAATCTTACTGCTGCTTAAAAGATCATAAGTGAATTGTCGGTCTTTCTGGATTTCAGGAAAATTAGTTTTCATCCAGTCCGTCGCCATAATTGTTTTGGGGCTCTTTTTATCAAATGGGGTATCGATATTTAGCCCTGCTAAAAGCAAATATCTTTGAATTCCATATGCATCCATAGCATTCAAAACATTTTTTGTCGCCCGACTTGCCACCATCGGTTCTCCCATTCTCTGACCGATAGTATTTATTACAGCTTGACAATCTCCGAGTAATAAACTTACAGATTCCTCACTAAGAGCATCTCCCTTAATGATTTCTATTTTTGAATTTTGAATGGTAAAATTGTCCGGATTTCTTAATAGAAGTTTTACACTAAATCCGTTTTTCAATAACTGTTTTACAAGGTATTTTCCTGTTCTTCCACCGCCGCCAAGAACAGCAACTTTTGATATATTTTTCATATATATTCTTTATAAAATTTGACATAAAAAGTTATGTTTCATCATGAATGATGAAACAAAGTGCAAAAGCTTACTGAGCTTTTACAATTGATCAAATATTTTATAAAGAGATTTTGATACTTCAAAAGTAAGAAAATAAAAAAGCCAGACTATAAAATCTGGCTTAAATATATTTGCTGTAAGCATTTAATAAATCGTGTACGTGACCGTATTACTTGTTGTACTATTAATCGTGTATTGCGTAGTCGCAGGATACCCACGTTTTACGATATCACGTTCCGCAGCAGTGAGCGGCGATTCACAACAGATTCCCAACCAAGGAGCCGTATAGGTTGGACCAACTACGACTTTTGAAGCTTCTACAGAAACTTTAGTAACATTATCAGAACTTGTAGTTAGAGACATTGTCCCAAAACCTAATGCGATTAGCAGCATTCCTAAAAAAACTTTTTTCATAATATTTTTTTAAATGTTAATACTATTTACAAACGTAGCATATATACAGTAAAATATTACATTTTTTTATGTGCTTTTTTATCTATTTTGTTAATTTTCTGACGAATACATTAAGACCAATAAATAGCAAAATAAAAAAAGCCAGACAATACTGTCTGGCTTTTCAGCTTATTTTGAAATTGTATTAATCAACTAATACAATTATCTTATTGTTTTTCATTTCGATTGTTCCTGACTTAATTCCTAAAGTATAAGTTTGGTCATTGACTCTCGTAAACTTATCAGCAGCCTCTTTAGAAAAACTGAAGCTTGGAGCTGCAATTTTAATTGTTCCCTCTTCTAAGATTGAAACAATTGGGGCGTGATGATTTAAAATCTGAAAGCTTCCATTAACTCCCGGTAAGCTAACTGATGTTACCTCTCCTGAAAATAATTTCGCTTCTGGTGATACTATTTCTAAAATCATGTCTTTTTTTAGTTAATAGTTGATGGTGATGGTTGATGGTTGCTTTCTAACAACTTACAACTCACAACTGACAACCAAATTATTATGCTTCAGCTAACATTTTCTCTCCAGCTTCGATTGCGTCTTGAATAGAACCTTTCAAGTTGAAAGCTGCTTCTGGAAGGTGATCTAACTCACCGTCGATGATCATGTTAAATCCTTTGATAGTATCTTTAATATCAACCAATACACCTGGGATACCTGTAAATTGTTCTGCTACGTGGAATGGCTGAGACAAGAAACGTTGTACACGACGTGCTCTTGCTACTGCAAGTTTATCTTCTTCAGATAACTCTTCCATACCAAGGATCGCGATGATATCTTGCAATTGTTTGTATTTTTGAAGAATTTCTTTTACTCTTTGTGCGCAGTTGTAGTGCTCATCTCCTAAGATATGTGGAGTTAAAATTCTTGAAGTAGAATCTAACGGGTCAACCGCTGGATAGATACCTAACTCAGCAATTTTACGAGACAATACAGTTGTTGCATCTAAGTGCGCGAAAGTTGTAGCTGGCGCAGGGTCAGTTAAGTCATCCGCAGGAACGTAAACCGCTTGTACAGATGTAATAGATCCTTTGTTTGTAGATGTAATACGTTCTTGCATTGCACCCATCTCAGTTGCTAATGTTGGTTGGTAACCTACCGCAGATGGCATACGTCCTAAAAGTGCCGATACCTCAGAACCTGCTTGTGTAAAACGGAAGATATTATCAACGAAGAATAATACATCTTTTCCTTGGTCTGATCCAGCTCCATCACGGAAATACTCAGCGATAGATAATCCTGAAAGTGCCACACGTGCACGAGCTCCAGGTGGCTCATTCATTTGTCCGAAAACGAAAGTAGCTTTAGACTCTCTCATTCCTGGCATATCTACTTTAGATAAATCCCATCCTCCATTTTCCATAGAGTGCATGAAATCTTCACCGTATTTAATAATTCCTGACTCTAACATCTCACGAAGCAAGTCATTTCCTTCACGTGTTCTTTCACCTACTCCAGCGAATACTGAAAGTCCACCGTGACCTTTTGCGATATTGTTGATCAACTCCTGAATCAATACTGTTTTACCTACTCCAGCACCACCGAACAATCCAATTTTACCTCCTTTTGCGTAAGGCTCGATCAAATCGATTACTTTGATACCTGTAAATAAAACTTCAGACGAAGTTGATAAATCTTCAAATTTTGGTGCTGGTCTGTGGATTGGTAAACCATTCTCTCCAGATTTTGGCAAATCACCTAAACCGTCAATTGCATCTCCAACAACATTAAATAATCTTCCATATACGTCTGGACCGATTGGCATTTGGATTGGACTTCCTGTTCCAACTACCTCATATCCTCTAGACAAACCGTCTGTAGAGTCCATAGAGATTGTACGAACAGTGTTTTCTCCAATGTGAGATTGTACTTCTAGAACTAAGATAGTTCCGTCTTTTTTAGTGACTTCTAGTGAATCATAAATTTTTGGAAGTTCAACATCTTTACCGTTGAAAACTACGTCAACTACTGGTCCAATGATTTGAGCAACTTTTCCTATTACTTTTGACATTACTTATGTATTTATTAAATAGCTATTTAGGTTTATCGAAAATACCTCTTTTTTCAGAGCGCAAAGATAATTTTTTAAAATATAAAATCAATTTTTTTTTCATAAAAAATAGCATGATTTTGTTTGATTCATAAAACTTGCTTAAAAAATAACTAAAACGGCATTTTTTTTAATAAAAGAAAAAACCGCTGCATTCTTAAAAATGAGCGGTTTTTAAAACTAAAAAAATGTTTTTTTTTTATGGAAGCGTTGCTGGATATTGAATTGGGTATTGTGCCAAATCAACATGACGAAGCGTTGAACCATACTTTTCATTTATTGCATCAATAAAGATATTTGCAATTAACCCATAACCTCTTGCGCTTGGATGAACACCATCTAGAGAAAAAGCTCCACCAGTTGCAAAAGAAGAACTCATTGTGAAATTTCCAAATCTAATTCCTCCATTAGCCAATTGTGACATAGTTGCTCTTGTATCTACAAATGCAAGACCTTTTTCTTTCGCAACAGTTTCAATTGTCACATTATATGCATCTGTCGCTTTTTTAATCTCTGCAATTTCCATTGGAATTAACACATGCTTATCCTGCAAAGGATAAGATATTCCAAATGCATTTAACGGAGCTGGAGGTGCAATACCAATTCCAGAATTGGCGGCTGTCGGCGCAGTACCAATATCTGCTCTTGTAGTCAACACCACCAAATCAGTTGCTTTAGCTTGTCTAGCTTGCCCAAAAACAGCTCCATAAAAAGCTGCATTCTGCGCTCCTAGTGTTGGAGTAAATGCCGCAGTTAATTGCGCAGACAAATTTGTCAGGGTTTCATCTTTTATCAATAAAGGGCTTGCGCCAGTTTCAGAAAGCAAATTAATTCTATCTCCAGCATTAAAAGCCGTCAACGCTTGTTTTAATGGCCCATACAATTGTGCATTAAGAGCTTTTATTGTAGCCACACCCACAGCTTCATTATTTTTCCCTATCACTTTGGCTGTAAGCGGATTGTAAGGAACTGTCGTAAAGTGAGGCAAAGTAGTAATATATGGCAGATTTGCAACAACACCTTTTGCTCCTTTTGCTGTTAAAGCAGTTGCCAAATTAGTATATACATTAGCAAAAACTGCTGGATCTGTAATATCACTTGCCCCATAAGTGGCAGGATTCGGATTTCCTGTCTGATCTTTTCCAGTTCCACCAGACGTTGCATATCCCAAAACATCATTACCACCAATAAATAAAGAAAAGAAAGTTGGATCTTGTGCGACAGCATCACCTAAAACTGTAGCAGTACCTGTACTCGAAAACCTTGCATAATATGGATTTGCCAAACCTGCTGCTACACCAGCAACGTTACCGTAGCCTGCCGCTAACAAATGATAACTTTTGGCACCAGGAACACCTAAATTATTAAATGCTCCTGTAAGATGAGCCGTAACTTCTGTAGTTGGCTTCCCTACTACATTTACAGGAGTTTGGGTTGGCCCATCAAAGTACAAACGAGTTCCCGCTATTACATTTCCCCCCAAAAGTAAGCCTCCAATATTATCATTCATTAGCGGCTGCGTAAAAGCTCCGCCGCCTGTAGCTACAAATTGCTGCGCCAAAATATTCGGATATGAATTCTCCTGCCCTTTCTTAAACAAAGCATTATCGCTATAACCTGCCGCAAAAGAATCTCCAAGCGCTACATACTTTGTAAAAACCGCAGATCCAGGAGTTACAGGAACTTCTTCTGGAGCATTATTATCATCATTGTTACAAGCTGCCATAAAGGTTAATGAAACCAGCAACAGCATTTTTATATTTTTTTTCATGTTAGTACTTTTTAAATTATTACCTCTTCATTTTTCAAATAGTTCCAAAGAAGAAACTATTCCAAATTCACATAAATAATTACTATTACGGATTAATTGTCCATGAAGCAAACCACATTTGACCAATCATACCTGCTCCAATAACCTGAAGATAATCTGACCCGAAAAGATTTGTTGCTCCAACCTTAATAACTGATTTCCATTTTGGAATAGCATAATTCACTTGAGCATCCAAAACTGTATTTTCAGGAATCATACCATCTCCAAAAGAAGACTCCCATAAGTACTCAGAATTCCATCTCACATTAACATTGAAACCTAAATTTTTAATCACTTTTGCATTTCCTAAAGAAGCTTTGATTCTATGTTTTGGAGTATTGAACCCAGCAACGAAATCTGGATCATCTGCCTGATTGAAGTCAAACTGAGCATAATTATAATTCACACCTACTTCAAAATCTTTATACACTTTTTTAGACAATCCAGCACCAAAACCAAAAGAAGAAATTCGAGCAGTTGTATTGGTATAAACCTGATACACTCTTCTATCACCAAAAGCAAGTGCTTGATAAGTTTGCTGTACAGCAGGATTTGCTGGATCTGTCCCTACGGTTCCATAATAAGGAGAAATAACTCTAGCCGTATTCATGAAATCATTATAAATATTATAGTAAGCATTCAAATCTACAGACAAGTCATTCTGAACCACTGTACGATATCCAGCTTCAAAAGCTTGAACTTGTTCTGGCTTTACCAAACCAATATCTGCTACTTGAAGATCTCCAGGATTAGCAGATGCTGCAAAAGCTTGAACAGAAGCTACTGTATAAGCATTATGATAAGCATTTTGCCCTGACATTCCAATCGTTGCTGGCTGTCCTGCCGCTTGTCCTGCCGCACTTACATTTACTGTTTCCTGAAAACGGTCTAAGTTCTCTGGAGCCGAACCGATTAACGCAAATGGCCCTAAATCTAAACCAATATATTGATCTTGTGTAGTTGGGTTACGAAAACCTGTTTGATAAGACAATCTGAAGTTATGATTTTTTGATGCTCCAGCAGAATACACAAATGAAATTCTTGGCGAAATATTTCCATCAAAATTCTGACTCTTATCATAACGTAAAGATCCTGTAAACTTCAATCTGTCATCTAAGAATTTTTTCTGCAATTGAGCATAAGCTCCATATTCTTTATATTCGATCGGACCATCATAATCTGTAAAAATAGTCCCTTCAGAATCCATTACATATTTTCTCCACGAACCTCCGACTTGAACTTCAGCCCATTTAATGATATCTCTAAAATTATAATTCACATCTGAGTGATATAATTTTGAATGATCAATAAACTTAGCTCCCTGTGTTAAATCTGGATTTTGTATTACAGTTGACAAAGCACTATTAAACTGCGCACTGCCTGGCTCGAATCTTGGAGAACCTGTTGGCTTTGGAATAAATGATATTTGCGCAGGCAAAACATTATAATCAGCAAAGTTTCTTGCAATCTGAGCAGACTCGTTTGCATTGGTTCCCATAACTGCACCTGCATACTGATACGCTGTAGCATAATTTGTAAACCATTCTTGATCTGATTTTGCTGCACGGTTAACATTCCAAGCCGCAAATCTCATATCATAAGAATTTCCAGCATCTTCGCTTGTAAAATATATTCTACCAAAAAAGTTTTTTCCTTTTACTTCAAACTTTCCTTGCTGCATTAAGAAATCTTTCAAAGCATATCTATTTGCTCCTTGATAAATTGTACTTCCAGTACCAATTTTATATTGAAGTATAAATTCTGTATCATCTGCCCAAGGCTTAATATGAGCGCTAAAATCAGCTTTCATACTTTGAACCTTATTGTCGGTTAAGTCTTGCTCACGATATCCTGTCCTACTAACCTGGCCTACATTTGGAATAAAAGTAGTCACCTCGTCACCATAAATATTCAAACCGTCATAATTCTGATTCATTGCATGTCCAACAGAACCTCCTGTCATACTTCTAGTGTCATTTGCAATCCACTCAGAAGCTTCCATGTAAGTGAAATTAGCTTTCATTGCAAAATGTTTCGTAAAAGCTTTTGCCGCTCTAATTCCAAAATCATTATAATCATTTGTTCCTGCAGCATCTTGGCTTGTTTGTCCATATTTGTAGTAAACACTTATTCCTTCATTTGTAAAAGGGCTTTTACTTGTCATAAACATGATTCCATTGAAAGCATTTGCACCATAAAGGGCTGAAGACGCACCAGGTAAAAGCTCCACACTAGCAACGTCAATATCTGACACTCCAATAAGATTTCCTAAAACGAAGTTCAATGCCGGAGACGAGTTATCCATTCCATCTACCAACTGCATGAAACGGGTATTGGCCACTGTAGCAAAACCACGAGTATTTATAGATTTAAAAGAAATACTACTTGTATTAAAGTTTACCTCTTTCAAATTCTCTAAACCATCATAAAAAGTTGGAGCTGTTGTATTTTTTATTTCCTGAAGTCCCATACGCTCAATTGTAACAGGAGATTCAATTACCCTTTCTGGCGTCCTTGAAGCAGAAACCACGATTTCATCCAATTTCGTTTCTTCATCTTTAAGCACCACAATCAATTTTTGATTTGCCGCTGTCACATTAATCGTTTTTGACTCAAACCCGATAGCTGAAACTTTAACAGAAAAAGGGAGTTTGGTATTTGTTGTCAATTTAAATGTCCCGTCGAAATCAGTGGACGCGCCACTATTATCACCGACCACAACAACATTGGCACCAGGAATAGATTGCTTGTTACTATCAGTAACCGAACCTGTGATTGTATTCTGCGCAAAAGATACTCCGCTGAATAACAACATAATTAGCAAATAGACTCTCATTAGGGTTAGTTTTATTGTTAGTATATATAGCCAAAATACATAAATATTTTAATATATATAAAAATATGTTAAATAAAATTGATATTTATCACACTTTTGCATAATATTTTAACTATTCACTAATTCATTTTATTAAAATAAAAACAAATAAAACCTACAGAAAAATCAGTTTACTATGCATACATATAAATTTTTATCAAAAAAACTGAAAAATTCACAAAAATACATGTCTTCAAAAAAATTTTTGACAATAAAAAAAAGCGAGACTTAAATCTCGCTTTTTTAACATATTTAATATTTTAAAATAGAATCTATTCTACTGTAACCGACTTCGCTAAGTTACGAGGCTGGTCAACATTACAACCTCTCATAACAGCTATGTAATAAGAAAGTAGTTGCAACGGAATTGTTGTAACCAATGGCGATAATGCATCTGAAGTTTCTGGAATTTCAATTACATAATCTGCCAATTCGCGAACTTGAATATCTCCTTTTGTAACTACAGCAATAATTTTACCGCTTCTTGATTTGATCTCCTGAATATTACTTACAATTTTATCGTAATGCCCTTGCTTTGGAGCAATAACAATAACAGGCATAAACTCATCAATTAAAGCAATCGGACCGTGTTTCATTTCGGCAGCCGGATAACCTTCTGCATGAATATATGAAATCTCTTTTAATTTCAAGGCACCTTCTAAAGCTACAGGAAAATTATATCCCCTACCTAAATAAAGGCAGTTTGGCGAATCTTTAAAGGCAGCAGCAATTTCTTTCGCCTTATCATTTGTTTCTAGCGCTTCAGAAACTTTATCTGGAATGATTTCCAATTCTTGAAGATACGTATGGAAATCAGTATTTGACAACGTTCCTTTTGCTTTTCCTAAACGTAAAGCAATCATCGTTAGAACTGTAATCTGAGTAGTAAATGCTTTTGTAGAAGCCACTCCAATTTCTGGTCCTGCGTGTGTATAAGCACCAGCATGACTTTCTCTAGAAATAGAAGAACCCACTACGTTGCAAACTCCAAACACAAAAGCTCCGTTTTCTTTAGCTAATTTAATAGCAGCCATAGTATCTGCAGTTTCACCAGATTGTGAAATTGCAATAACTACGTCATCTTTATTGATAATTGGATTTCTGTATCTAAACTCAGAAGCATATTCAACCTCTACAGGAATACGTGTAAATTCCTCAAAGATATATTCTGCCACTAAACCTGCATGCCATGAAGTTCCGCACGCTACGATTAGAATACGTTTTGCATTTAAGAATTTCTCCAGATTATCTTCAACCCCAGCCATCTGAACAATTCCCTCATTTGCATGCAGTCTTCCTCTGTAAGTATCTTTAATTACACTTGGCTGCTCGTAGATTTCTTTAAGCATGAAATGATCATATCCGCCTTTTTCAATCTGCTCCAAGTTCATTTGAAGTTCTTGAATATACGGATCTACTAAAGAGTCATCTTGGATTTTTCTGATTTTAATTGGCTTATGCAATCTGATATTAGCCATTTCGCCATCTTCTAAATAAACTGCATTAGAAGTATATTCAATAAATGGTGAAGCATCAGAAGCAACAAAATATTCTCCTTCTCCAACTCCAATTGCCAACGGACTTCCTAATCTTGCCGCTACAAGTTCGTTTGGATTCTTTTTATCAAAAACAGCAATTGCATACGCACCAACAACTTGGTTTAATGCAATCTGAACCGCTTTACCTAATTTAATATTTTCTTTCTTTTGAACCTCTTCTATTAAATTAACTAAAACTTCAGTATCCGTATCCGATTTAAAAGTATAACCTCTTTTGATAAGCTCCTCTTTCAAAGGTGCATAATTCTCAATAATTCCATTATGGATGATTGCCAAATCTCCAGAATTAGAAAGATGGGGATGAGAATTCACATCATTAGGAACCCCGTGAGTTGCCCAACGCGTGTGTCCAATTCCAATAGTTCCGTTTGTTGTAAAACCTTCATTGGCTTTAGCTTCAAGATCGGAAACCTTTCCTTTTGTTTTGCAAACTTTAATGCCCGACTCTTCGTCATATAGCATAACACCGGCACTGTCATATCCTCTGTACTCAAGACGCTTCAAGCCCTTAATTACAATTGGATATGCGTCTCTATGACCGATATATCCAACAATTCCACACATATATATTTATTAATTTGGTTTCGTATAGTATACTTCAAGTTTCAATCTTTTATCTTCTGGAATAGATGCTTTTCCTCCATATAAAATTGTACCCAAAGGATTTAGAAGTGATGTTCTTGGCACTGCCGCCATGATATCATTTTTATTCTTCAACGCATTAAACGCAATTGTTGTCGGGCTTTGGGAAACCACCAGTCCTAAATCAACATTTTTAGCCGTCGCATCTTTAATCAAGTTACGAATATGGCTTGTAATTCTAATTTTATAACTTTTACCTCTTTTATCAGAACCTAGACTAATTAGCCCTCCATATGCAGATACTGCATCTGTAGAATAGTCTGCCAAAATAGCATTATTTGTCAAATCATACAGATACACTCTATTTGGCTCCTCTGTACCGGCCATTTTATCAGCATCAATATAAAAAACCAAATTAGCCTCATTAACCTTCCAATACTTAACAGCAGAGTTGCTTCTAAGCTCATCTAATTGATCAGGAACTCCATTTGCCCCACTTACTGGCTCACCTTTAGAATTATAACTCAATACATCCGTCGGATTAAAAAGCCTTACAACAGCCAAAGATCCTTGACCTCCTTTTAAATAAAGCTTTTCATCCCCTTCTGTTTTGTTTACATTTGTAGTTATAGCGCTCGCAAAATCTGGATTTCGGACATCTTCAAGAAAATTGGCCGTACTACTGGTCGCTGACGAAAGGCCCTTTAAATTCAAAACAATTGTCTTTTCTTCTGTAGCATTGGCATCGTCTGTTGTAGACTCTGTTTTTGCTTTGTATTTAATTGTAACTTTACCTTCGCTAAAATTCATCAAGGCCATATTAGCAGGATTTGATCCAGATCTTTCAACATTAAAATACAAACCTCTAAAATACTCCTGAAAAACATCCTCTGCAGAAAGTTTCGTGGTAGCCGCGTTTAATATCTTACTTTGGAAAAAATCCTTATTAAGCTGTAGCGTCATTTGAGGTTTTTTCCTTTCAGTTGTTTCTTTTTTAGTATCAGGATCAATTGTTTTTATAACAATTTCTTTTGCATCAAAAAAGAACTCATCATTTTGCAAGATATCTCCATCGTTTAATCTTGCTCCTACTTTTTTATTATTAAATTCAGCATTTTGATCTGTATAATAAAACTGCGGCAATTGACTGCCTCCACTGAAGTAACTAGTTCTCATCTGGATTCCAGACTCGTAAACGCTTAACTTCAACTTTCCATTTTTATCTCCATAAATAGAATCTAGTTCATATGTACTATTCCCTTCGTTATCTGTAGCCGTTACATGACTGTAATACGGAATTTCAAGTACAGCACTTTCAATTACAGGAGACTCTCCAATTGTTGGAGAATAAGAAACAAGACCAACCTGGGTTACGAAATTAGCAGTTGTAGTTCCAAAAAGTGGATTATCAAAAATACCAAGAGCATTTGGCGTCATACTATTCGACTGAATAGGAGTAACTTCTTGATTAAAAGCTAAAACATCATATTTTTCGGATTCAAGTCCAAAGTGATCATCTCCAACCAAACCATCACCAATCGCATTAAAATCTTTGTCGCAAGAATATAGAAAAACAGCCATTACAGCCAAAAGAGATTTCTTAAAAAAAGAAGTTTTATACATGTCTAATAATAAAATTAAAATTTAAAGTCCAAATGTTCTGTAGAAATTTGTATAAGCGTCAGCAAATCCATCTTTCCCGGCGAAAGGTAAAAAAGGTTTTCCTGAAGATTCTATAAATTTTGTTAAACTTGGAGAAACATTTTCTGATGCAATAATTACACCGTCAGAATGTAAGATGCTAGCTTTTAAAACATTCTCGTAATTTGGAGTTTCTAAATCTGATACAGCTTCATGAGGAACACCGTCAAATTTAACTTTATTGATCATTTCTAAATCTAAATTTTCATCAAACGATTGTCCGTAAACAGAAGTGATGATTTTAGTTTCAGAAAACAATGCTTCATGTTTATAATAATGCTTCATATAAATTGGCAGCATTGCTGCTAGCCAGCCATGAACATGTATAATATCTGGAACCCAGTTCAATTTTTTAACCGTCTCTACAACACCTTTTGCAAAGAAAATAGCTCTTTCGTCATTATCAGGGTACAAAGCACCTTCTTCGTCAGTAAAAGTAGCTTTGCGTTTGAAATATTCATCATTATCAATAAAATAGACCTGGATTCTTTCTTTTGGAATCGATGCTACTTTAATAATCAATGGCATGTCTAAGTCATTCACTACCAAATTCATCCCTGAAAGTCTAATCACTTCATGCAATTGGTGTCTTCTCTCATTGATATTCCCATATCTTGGCATGAAAATTCTTATCTGACCGCCTTGGTCATTAATCATTTTCGGAACGTCATAAGACATTAAAGAAACCTCATTTTCAGCCAAATAAGGCACGACTTCAGATGATACGTATAATATCCTCTTATCTTTCATAATAGTATTTTACTTAATTTTGGTAATAAAAACGTCGCAAAATTACAAAATTTTATGCAGTTTATAACTAATATATTATGTTTGCACTAAATTTTAATAATACCTCAATGCATATTTTCTACAGTAAAGCAGCGTTGATAGCCTATCTTAAAACTATCAAAACCGCAAATTCAACTATCGGATTTGTACCAACAATGGGCGCTTTACACCAAGGACATTTGGCTTTAATGCAACGTTCGCTAAAAGAAAACGACGACACAGTAGTGAGCATTTTTGTCAATCCAACACAGTTTAACAACCCGGAAGATTTAGCAAAATATCCTAGGACACTAGAAGAAGATGTTAAGAAAATGCGTACATTAAGTGACAAAATCATTTTATACGCTCCTTCTGTTGATGATATTTATGAAGGAAATACCGTTTCGCAGACTTTCGATTTTGACGGATTAGAAAACCAGATGGAAGGAAAATTCAGACCTGGTCATTTTAATGGGGTTGGAACAATCGTGAAAAGACTTTTTGAAATTGTAACCCCAACAAATGCTTATTTTGGAGAAAAAGATTTTCAGCAACTTCAAATTGTTAAAAAATTAGTCGAAAAAACAGGATTACCGGTAAACATTGTGGGATGTCCTATTTTTAGAGAAGAAAATGAGCTAGCAATGAGTTCACGTAATGAACGTTTAACATCTCAGGAAAGAAAAGACGCTTCAATTATCTACAAAACCTTGACTGAAGCAAAAGAGATTTTTCAAAATAATAGCCCGCAAGAAACAATCGAATTTGTGGAAAATTCTTTCAAAGGCAACAAAGAGTTTGAACTGGAATATTTTGTTATTGCTGACGAATCTACACTTTTACCTATCAATCAAAAAGAGAATGACAAAAAATATCGCGCATTTATAGCGGTATTTGTTAATTCTATAAGACTGATAGACACCATTTCATTAAATTAATCTAACTTTGCATCATGCAAATTCAAGTTATAAAATCAAAAATTCATCGTGTTAAAGTAACTGGAGCCGATTTAAATTATATTGGCAGCATTACTATTGATGAAACATTACTAGAAGCTTCAAATATTATTGAAGGCGAAAAAGTATCTATTGTTAACATTAATAATGGCGAACGTTTTGAAACTTACGCTATTAAGGGTGAGAAAAATTCAGGCGAAATCACTTTGAATGGTCCAGCTGCAAGAAAAGTTCAGAAAGATGACATCATCATTATCATTTCTTACGCAACATTGGACTTTGAAGAAGCGAAAACCTTCAAACCGTGGATTATTTTCCCTAATGAAAATGACAATTCTTTAACCTAAACCAATTCTTTCTTTTTAAGAATTTACTTTCTTTGTCAAAAGCTATTTTTGCACAAAGTATTCTTCTTTTGTCTCAATCCAAAAAAGATTCTGACGCTAAAACACTGTGCTTCAATTTTTACCCCATTTAAGAAAGAAGCAAATAAAATAGTATATTGCTACACTATTTTCCAATACTTTTTAATTTACTGAAATGCCACAAATCATGAAAAAAGTTTACCTACTGACACTTTTGATTTCGTTCTCGTCGTTTGCCCAAAAAACGTTCGATAATATTAAATCAGAAAAACTGGGAGAAGAACGTAGAATTACGATTGGACTTCCTGCTTCTTATGAAGCAAACAAAGACAAAAAATATCCTGTTCTTTATTTATTGGATGGAGATTACTTATTTGATCCATTTTCTGGAGCCGTAAGTTATGGAACTTATTGGGATGATATTCCAGAAATGATTATCATCGGAATTCATCAAAACAAAGATGAAGAACGCTACGATGACACAACAATTGATCAAAATGAAGGTCTTCCTTTTGAAAAAGGAGCAAAATTTTTCGAATTCATTGGAGCAGAATTAATTCCATACATTGAAAAAAAATACCGCACCTCACCTTTCAGACTAATTGCTGGTCATGATGTAACGGCAAGTTTTGCTAATTTTTATTTGTACAAAGAAATTCCGCTTTTTAATGCCTACATCTGTCTAAGCCCAGAACTTGCCCCAAAAATGGAAGTGCGTATTGCTGAGAAGTTTGCTAAAATAAAAAGCCCAATTTTCTATTACCTTTCTGCTGGAGAAGGTGATATTAAGAAAATTAAAGAACCGATAGATAAATTAAACAGCAATATTAAAATTGCCAATAATCCGTTAGTGAATTATAAATACGATGTATTCAAAGGTGCAACACATTATACAGAAGTTTTGCATTCTATACCAAGTGCATTGTACCAGATTTTTGAAGTATACAGACCTATAAATTCTGCCGAATACAACGACAAAATTGCAGTTCTTCAAACAGGTTATGCAGAATATTTAGAAAAAAAATATGCAACAATGTCTGAAGTTTTAGGAGTTCAAATTCCAGTTCGAATGAGCGATTTCAAAGTAATGGAAAATCTTATTTTAAAGAGAAACGCTTATGATGAATTGGGAAAAATGGCTGAAATTGGAAATGTAAATTATCCAAAAGCCATGTTGGGAGAATATGAATTAGGTTTGATGTACGAAAAAATGGGTGATCCTAAACATGCTTCAAAAAAATACCAAAACGCTTCGCAAATGGAGCCAATTGGTGATTTGAACAAAGACTTGATGTATGAGAAAATTGACGAAATGAATACACTTGCTAAAAAAAGTAAATAATGTCAAAAGTTAAAACTTCCTTTTTCTGCCAAAACTGCGGAACCCAATATGCCAAATGGCAAGGGCAATGCAACGCGTGCAAAGAATGGAATACGATTGCCGAAGAAATTATCCAGAAACAGGATAAAGTAGCTTGGAAAAGCGAGCCTACTCCAACAAGCAAAGCACCAAAGCCTTTAAAAATTAACGAAATTGATTCCACACAGGAAGTCCGCATGGACACAACCGACAGCGAATTGAATCGTGTTTTGGGTGGCGGACTTGTTCCTGGATCTTTAACACTTTTAGGTGGTGAACCCGGCATCGGAAAAAGTACACTTTTGCTTCAAGTTTCGTTAAAACTACCTTATAAGACATTATACGTTTCTGGAGAAGAAAGCCAGAAACAGATAAAAATGCGTGCAGAAAGAATTACGCCAAACAGCGACAACTGCTATATTCTTACTGAAACCAAAACGCAAAACATCTTCAAACAGATTGAAACCATTGAGCCTGAAGTAGTCATTATCGACTCGATTCAGACCTTACATACCGATTATATCGAATCTACAGCGGGAAGCATTTCCCAGATTCGCGAAACCACGGCAGAGTTGATCAAATTTGCTAAAGAAAGCAACATTCCAGTAATTTTAATTGGCCATATTACCAAAGACGGAAATATCGCAGGGCCAAAAATTTTAGAACATATGGTTGACACCGTTCTTCAATTTGAAGGAGATAGAAATCATATCTATAGAATTTTGCGTTCGCTTAAAAACCGTTTTGGTTCAACTTCCGAACTTGGTATTTATGAAATGCTGGGAAGCGGTTTACGCGAAGTAAGCAATCCTTCTGAAATTCTGATTTCCCATAAAGACGAAGAACTTTCGGGAACTGCAATTGCAACAACTCTAGAAGGCATGCGGCCGTTGATGATTGAAATACAATCTTTGGTTAGCACCGCAGTTTACGGAACTCCTCAGCGAAGCACAACAGGTTACAATGCCAAAAGGCTAAACATGATTTTGGCTGTTTTAGAAAAAAGAGCTGGATTCCGTTTAGGCGCAAAAGATGTTTTCCTGAATGTTACCGGAGGAATTTCTGTTGATGATCCTGCAATTGACTTGGCCGTTGTTGCCGCAATTTTATCTTCTAACGAAGACATTCCGGTTGGAAAAGGTTTCTGCTTTGCTGGCGAAGTTGGTTTATCCGGTGAAATCCGTCCTGTAAATCGTGTGGATCAGCGTATTCAGGAAGCTGAAAAATTAGGTTTCGATACTATCTTTGTTTCTAAATATAATAAAATAGCTTTAAAGAATACGGGAATTAAAATTGAACTTGTTGCAAAAATTGAAGATGTTGCCAGCATTCTTTTTGGCTGATTTCAAATACCTTTCCTTCTATGAATTTTCCAAAACAAAAAATATACAAGGCATTAAAAATACTAGGAATAGTAATTTTAGTGCTTTGCATTGGACTGTATTATTTTCGTAATTCACTTTTAAAACAGGCCATTGCAAAAGTTACCCACAAAATGGCTGTTCAATACAACAGTAATTTTTCTGTAGAATCAGCTTCTTTTGATGGTTTATCGACCATAAAATTGACAGATGTTGTTCTGGCTCCAATAAATGCTGATACTCTTGTCAAAATAAAAAATGTCGAAACCAGCATCAGTTTAAGCAATTTATTAATTGGAGATGTTCAGGTTGGGACTTTAAAAGTCGACAATGGCTATATTCAATTAGTAAAAAAAGGCAAAAAAAGAAACTTTGATGCTTTCTTAAAAAGAGACCGCGAAGAAACAGAATCTAACGAAAAACGCAAATATGCTTCGTTTGCTTATAGAATCATTTCTAAAGTCTTAAACTTGGTTCCAACTGATATGGATTTGAAAAACTTCAAATTCAAAATCGATGACAACGGAAAACAAACCAATATTGATGTAGATAAACTAGTTTTAAGCAATAAACAACTCGAAACCAATCTTCATGTTCAAGCAAAAGATTTTGACCAGCGCTGGAACATTAAAGGATTTGCCGATCCAAGAAATAAAAAAGCCGATATTCGATTTTTCAATTTAGATACTGGAGCCATCCGGGTTCCATATCTTGATGAAAGATACAATCTTAAAGCAAGTTTTGATTCTATTCGATTGAATGTTCAAAATATTGATAAAAGCGGCAGCGAACTCCATATTGACGGCTATACTTCGATTACCAATCTTAAAATCAATCATCCGAAAATTGCGAGCAAAGATGTGGTGATAAAAAATGCCCGTTTTGATTATCGATTCTTATTGGGCGATAGCTTCATTTCTATTGACAGCAGTTCGACAATGCAACTGAATAAGATCAAAGTTCGTCCTTACGTTTCGTATGATACTGAAAAAGACACCATTTATACTTTGAAAGTAAACATTCCGAAAATGAAAGCGCAAGATTTCATCGTTTCCCTTCCTGACGGATTATTTACTCATTTTCAGGGAATGCAGGCAACTGGAAATTTTGATTACAAATTGGATTTCAAATTCAACAAAAACAAACCAAACACACTTGTTTTTGACAGTAAGCTAAACAAAGAAGATTTACGAATCACGAAATATGGCGAAGCCGATTTAAATAAACTAAACGGTGAATTTGTATATCGTGCGATTATTCAGAATGTATTACAAAGACCTGTTTTGGTCGGAAATGCGAATCCGAATTACACGCCTTTGGATCAGATTTCTCCTTATTTGAGAAAATGTGTTTTGACAACGGAAGATCCTTCTTTCTTCTCACATCGCGGATTCATTAACGAAGCTTTCAAACAGTCGATTCTAAAAAACATTAGAACGAAGAAATTCTCTCGTGGAGCCAGCACGATTAGTATGCAGTTGATTAAAAATGTTTTCTTGACTAGAGAAAAAACGCTTTCGCGAAAGCTTGAAGAAATTCTTTTGGTTTATATTTTGGAAAACAACCGAATTGTAAGCAAGGAAAGAATGCTGGAAGTATATTTCAATATTATTGAATGGGGACCAAATGTGTACGGAATTGGAGAAGCGAGTCATTTCTATTTCCAAAAAAGCCCAGCTGACTTAAATGTGGATGAATGTTTGTATTTGGCAACGATTATTCCGAAACCAAGAAAATTCATGTATCAATTTAATGATGAAGGAAACTTAAAAGATTACGCCATTAAAAACCAGAAATTCTTGAAGAATTTGATGTTTAGAAGGGGACTTTTAGTTCCTGAAGATACCATTGGGATTTTACCTGTTTACATTTCTGGAAATGCTCGTTCGTTAATCAAAATAAAAGTTCCAGATTCGACAGCAATCAAAGCAGATTCTTTGGCTGTCGATGATGAATTTGATTTGTAATTTTCTGCCACTAAGGCACTAAGGCGCAAAGTTTTTTAAGCCTGTGAAATTTGCTCGCAAAGCCGCAGAGTCGCTAAGTTTAATCTATTAAATTCAATAGCGTACAGCTTTAGCTGGATGAAAATATAACGCAAATCAAAGGGCTTTAGCCAAACTTTATCAGTTTGGCTAAAGCCCTTTTCTATTTCAATCATATTCCCCTGCTTAAGCTAGGGGCTATTCAAAAAACTTTGGGACTCTGCGACTTTGCGAGATTAAAAAACCTTAGCGCCTTAGCGCCTTCGTGGCAAAAAATCACCTTTGCACAAAAAACTTTAAGGCGCAGGATCAGGAATTATAGCCTGAACCGCATCAATTTCTGCTAAGATTTGCTTAGAAAGCGTAACATCAATTGTATCGATATTTTCTTTTAATTGTTCTAAAGTTGTAGCTCCGATAATAGCGCTTGTCAAAAATGGCTGTTGCAATACAAAGCCCATTGCCAATTGCGTTAACGTTAAACCATGTTTTTTCGCGATTTCCTGATACAATTTAGTCGCTTCAGTACATTGGTCGCTATTGTAACGTTTGTATTGCGGAAAGAGGTTAATTCTCGCTTTCGGGTGACTTTCTCCAGTCAAGAATTTTCCAGTCAAAACTCCAAAAGCTAGAGGCGAATATCCTAACAATCCAACATTTTCATATTTTGAAACTTCTGCCGAATTCACTTCAAATAAACGATTCAATAAAGAATATGGATTCTGAACGGTTTTAATTCTTGGCAAATTGTTGTATTTGCTTTCTTCTAGAAGACGCATCATTCCCCAAGCATTTTCATTAGAAACTCCAATGTGTTTGATTTTACCTTCTTTGATTAATACGTCAAAAGTTTCCAAAATTCCTCTGAAATTATCTTCCCAAACATCATCGTGTCCGTGAAAAGCGCGTGTTCCAAAATTATTCGTTTTTCTTTCTGGCCAGTGCATTTGGTACAAATCGATGTAATCCGTTTGAAGTCTTTTTAAACTGTTTTCAACCGCATATTTAATGCTTGCTGGCGAAAAATCCAGTTTCTCGCGCATATATCCAAAATTCGGATTTGGTCCAGCAATTTTAGAAGCCAAAATCACTTTATCGCGATTTCCAGATTTTTTAAACCAAGTTCCAATAATTTTTTCAGTGCTTCCGTAAGTTGCTTCACTCGCTGGAACCGAATACATTTCGGCTGTGTCAAAGAAATTAACCCCTCTTTCAAGAGCATAATCCATTTGTTCGTGTCCTTCAGCTTCTGTGTTTTGCTGCCCGAAAGTCATCGTTCCAAGGCATATTTTACTAACTTTTATATCGGTGTTGGTTAATGTAGTGTATTTCATTTTTTTTTTAAAGATACTGAGTTGCTAAGATTCTAAGTTTTTTTCTTTATAATTATTAGCTTCAAAGATACAACAGGATTTTTCAAATGAGAATTTCACAATAGTTAAAAAAAGAATAAGAATCTTTTTAAAGATACTAGTGTAATAAGTTGCTAAGATTCTAAGTTTTCTTATTACCAATAAAAAAGGATTCAAGTAAAACTTGAATCCTTTTTTGAATCTTAGGCCCTTAGTATCTCAGAACCTTAGCAACTTAATTAATACTATTAAGCATCTCCGCAATCTCATCTAATCTTGGAGTCAAGATAATTTCGATTCTTCGGTTTTTAGCTTTTCCTTCTGGAGTTGCGTTGCTTGCTAGTGGAGAAAACTCGCTACGTCCTGCTGCAGTTAATTTTTGTTTATTGATTTTAGGATTCTCGCTTAAAATCGCAACGATTGCAGTTGCTCTTTTTGTCGATAAATCCCAGTTATTTGCAATTGGTCCAGAACCAGCGTACGGATCATCGTCTGTATGTCCTTCAATCAAAACAGAAAGATCTGGATTATCACCTAAAACTTTTCCAAGTTCTACAACTGCTTTTCTACCTTCGGCGCCAACAGCCCAGCTTCCTGAATTGAAAAGCAATTTGTTTTCCATAGAAACATATACTTTTCCATTTTTATGTTCCACTGTCAAACCTTTACCTTCAAAACCAGTTAAAGCTTTAGATAAAGTTTCTTTCAGTTTACGCATTGCTTCTTCTTTTGCTGCAATCATATCTTCAAGTTCTTTCAAACGATTAGCCGTTTTATCCAAACGAGCTTGCTCATCTGCAAGAGCTTTTCCTTTTGCTTCCAACTGCGCTAATAATTCACGGTTTTTAGCCATGTTTTTCTCTAATGCATCATTGCTGTTTTTTTCCAATGCATTATAAGAATCCTGAAGCACTTTATATTTCTTTTGCTCGGCAGCAAGATCAGCTTTTTGTTTTGCCAAATCATCATTAGCATTTGCTAAATCTTTAGTCAATTTATCACGATCGGTTTCTAACTGATTCTTTGCTTTCTTTAAACTTTCGTTTTCATCAGCAATAGAACGGTTTTCTTTTTTCAAATCAGAATATTTGGTTTCAAGATCATTGTAAATTTTCTTAGAAACACATGAAGTTGTGGACAAGGCTAATGCTAGTAATCCGATGGAGGCTTTTTTAATCATCTCTTTAATTGGTTTTTATTTTGGGCGTTTAATAATTTTTAAATTTCAAAATTCAATGCCAATTGCAATTTTAAAACTTAAACTTTTCAGCAAGAACAATACCAAAAATTAATCTATCTCAACTAAAATCGGGCAATGATCTGAATGCATAGCATCTGGAAGTATAACAGCTCTTTTTAACCTGTGCTCTAAAACATTGCTTACCAAATTATAATCAATACGCCAACCTTTGTTATTTCCTCTTGCTCCAGCACGGTAACTCCACCAAGAATAATGATGCGGTTCTTTGTTGAAATGACGGAAACTATCTATAAAGCCAGACTTCATGAAGGCATCCAACCAAGCGCGTTCTGCAGGAAGAAATCCTGAAACCGTTTTATTGCGAACCGGATCATGAATGTCTATCGCTTCGTGACAGATGTTATAATCTCCGCAGATAATCAGATTGGGAACCGTAAGTTTTAATTCATTAATATAATTTTGAAAATCATCCATAAACATAAATTTATGATCTAGCCTTTCAATGTTTGTTCCAGACGGAAGATATAAACTCATTACCGAAACATCATCAAAATCTGCACGAAGATTTCTTCCCTCAAAATCCATGTGATGAATTCCTGTTCCGTAAACAATATTATTCGGTTTTGTTTTAGAAAGAATTGCTACTCCGCTGTACCCTTTTTTGGTTGCAGGATAGTAATATTGAAACGGATAACCTGCTGCAGTAATATCATCTACCGGAATTTGATCCTGTGTAGCTTTTATTTCCTGAAGACATATTACGTCAGGATTTGCTTGTTGTAGCCATTCGATAAAGCCTTTGTTTATTGCCGCTCTAATTCCGTTTACATTATAAGAAATAATTTTCATCAGTGATTTTTTTAGGATTCCAAATGTAATAAAAAAGTGCAAAGTTTATCTTGGAAACAATGAAAAGTAGACTTTTTTGTTATCTTTGTTCGCTGTTCTAATAAATTAAAAGTAGTACATGGGTTTAGTTACCGCGAAAGAAGTTGCAAAGGCAATAAATGTTGAAAAGTACGGAGTTTTCGGTACCTTTTCTGGCTGGATTCTTATGAAGGTTCTTAAGATCTCGACCCTTAATAAAATTTACGATCGTAATAAACATTTGGAAGACCTTGACTTTTTGAATGGAATTTTGGACGAAATGGAAATTAAGTTCGAAATCCCTGAAGAAGATTTAAAACGTCTGCCAAAAGATGGTGCGTATATAACCATTTCAAATCATCCGCTTGGAGGAATTGATGGAATTTTGCTTTTGAAATTAATGCTTGAAAGAGAGCCAAATTTCAAAATCATTGCCAATTTCTTATTACATAGAATTGTTCCGATGAAAAAATACATTATGCCGGTTAATCCTTTTGAAAATCATAAGGATGCAAAATCGAGTGTAATTGGTATCAAAGAAACATTACGTCATTTGAGCGACGGAAAACCTTTAGGAATTTTTCCTGCGGGTGAAGTTTCAACTTACAAAGATGGCAAATTAGTAGTGGACAAACCTTGGGAAGAAGGTGCTATTAAACTAATCAGAAAAGCCAAAGTTCCGGTCGTTCCTATTTACTTTCATGCCAAAAACAGTAAATTATTCTACTGGCTTTCCAAAATTGATGATACTTTACGTACTGCAAAATTACCTTCTGAACTTTTAACACAAAAAGACCGCGTTATTAAAGTGCGTATTGGAAAACCGATTTCTGTAAGTGAGCAAAATGAAATTGAATCTTTTGAAGAATACTCAGAATTCTTAAGAAAGAAAACCTATATGCTGGCTAATCCGTTTGAGAAAGACACTAAACTGATTGACACCGCGAGCCTTAAAATACCTAAAGCGCCTAAAAAAATTGTTACGCCTGCAAGCGAATCAAAATTGATTGATGAAGTTCAGGCATTACGTGATAGTGACAGCAGGTTTTTACAAAGCAAAAATTATGAAGTTTTCTTTGCAAGCGCAAAGGAAATTCCGAATATTTTACACGAAATTGGACGTTTACGCGAAATTACTTTCCGTGAAGTTGGTGAAGGAACAAACGAATCTATTGACATAGACGAATACGACCAATATTATCACCATATGTTTTTATGGGATGATGAAACCAAAAAAATCGCTGGCGCCTATCGTATGGGATTAGGTTCTGAAATCTATCCAAAATACGGAATTGAAGGTTTTTATCTGACAGACCTTTTCAGATTTGAACCAGAATTGCATGATATGATGCACAAATCGATCGAAATGGGTCGTGCGTTTATCGTAAAAGAATATCAGCAAAAACCAATGCCTTTATTCTTGCTATGGAAAGGTATTATCCATACTACTTTGCGTCATCCTGAACACAAATATTTGGTTGGCGGAGTAAGTATCAGTAATCAGTTTTCAGATTTCTCTAAATCATTGATGATTGAGTTTATGAAATCAAATTATTACGATCCGTATATTGCGCAATACATTCACCCTAAAAAAGCGTACAAAGTAAAACTGAAAGACGCTGACAAAGATTTTATCTTCGATGAAGCAGAATCCGACTTGAATAAGTTTGATAAAATCATTGATGAATTGGAACCAGGAAACTTACGTCTGCCTGTTTTAATTAAGAAATACATCAAACAAAATGCACGTGTGGTAGCTTTCAACGTTGATCCATTATTCAATAATGCAATTGATGGTTTAATGTACATTAGGATTGCAGATATTCCAGAAAGCACAATGAAACCTGTAATTGAAGAGTTTCAAATCGAATTAGAAAAGAAATTATCTGAAAAAGAAGATTAATAAAACTTAAAAAGCCGTTTCAAAAAATTGAAACGGCTTTTTTTATTCAAACGAGAAAAATTATTCTTTCCCCATTTCATTGATTTCTTCTAATTGATTCTTAGGGTCTGCACCGTATTGATTTGGGCCTTTTTCACCTTCTGTGCAAGCTAAAATTAAGTTGTAAATTGGAATAAGTATATACCATCCGCTTTTTGCGACATCATGCATTCTTCTAACGGCAACAGCTAATGATGGAATTAAAACTAACAAATTATATACTAAACTTAATATACCAGTCTTTCCTGGACCAAAAGTTAAACCAGCAACACCATCAATCACACCTAAAGCTATATATATAATAGCGTTCACTAGGGTAAACATCCAATATTCTTGTCTTCTAGCTCTTCCGCTAAAATTTGCGTAGTTCTCAAAAACTACCTTTTTGTACATTTCTAACATAACAAATCTTTTAAAATTTCCCTACTCTTAAGGATTTTCGGTTCCTCCATTACTTTTTAACTAAGCGCAAGGTTACCTACTATTGATTTAATTTTCAGGATATAAAAGCCATAATTATATTACAAAAAGACATTTTTAAGCATAAAAAAATCCCATTCATTTCTGAATAGGATTTTGAGACAAGTATATTTTTCTTTTAAAACCAGCCTTTTTTGCCAACTTGATACGTTTGATAAAATTCTTCATCTGATTTTGTCAAGTATATAATTCCTTCGATGAATCCGATTATACTTCCAATTCCACAAGTAACTATACTAATAACTATTTGTATAATTCCTTCTTGAGTATATCCTAAGACAAATTTATGAATCCCTAAAGATCCGAAAAGAATACCCATAAGCCCTGCCAATACTTTTTTATTCTCTTGTCTTGGCTGAGATGGTGTATTCCAGCTTTCTGGTTTTGTAGTTTCCATTTTATATTATTTAGTTAATTATTAATTCCTATTTCATCAATTTCTTCAATGGTATTTTTAGGATCTGGACCGTAATAATTTTCTCCATACTCGCCTTCTGTTATTAACAAAACCAACATCCAAATTGGTCCTGCTAGCGGAATTAACGAAACCAAAATAGTCCAACCACTTTTCCCAATATCATGCATTCTTCTAACCGTAACCGCCAAAGACGGAATTATAGACGCTAATGCATAAAGAAAAAATAATCCTACTGCAAGCGAAAGACCTACTGTTGCCCCCAAAACTGCCGTTAAAAGTAGTCCTAAAAAAGCAAATGCAAAAAATAGAAGTGTTGTCGCAAGACGAAAATACCAATATTCACTTCGTCTAGCTCTACCGCTAAAGTTTGCATAGTTCTGAAACATGGCAGTTTTATACCATTCAATCATAATTTTAATTGTTTGTTTTAGCCTACTCTTGGGATTTTCGGCTTTCTCCAAACTTTAAAATACAAACCTATTTAGACTCATTCTTTTAAAATTCGGAAACAATATTATTAAAAATTAACAAATAAAACTAATCTCACTAAATAAAATTTACAAGAAAAAACTCGTTATTAAATTCTAAAGGGCCACAGCCTAGTTTTTGCCATACACAGCTTTAATTTTGTCAACAATTACCTGTGCTAGACGTTCATGGCTTTCAAAAGTCCAACCCGCAATATGAGGCGTCAGCAAGACATTTTTAGCTTCCATAAGATATTGAAGCGCTTCCGGCGTATTGTTTTCTTGAAATAAAGTTTCAAAAGAAAGTTTTTCATATTCCAAAACATCCAAACCAGCTCCTAATACTTTTTTCTCTTTCATTGCTTCAACTAAATCGGCTGTAACGATGTTTTTACCACGCGAAGTATTGATTATCCAAAACGGCTTTTTAAACGCATTTATAAAGGCGCTATTGACCATTTTATCCGTTTCTGGTGTCCAAGGAAGGTGAAGACTTAAAACATCTGCTTTTTCGCGTAATTCTTCCAAAGAAACTTGTTTGGCATTTTCGTCGCCAACATTATCCAAAATATCATAGCATAAAACCTCTGTATCAAAACCTCGTAATTTTTTGGCAAAAGCTTTTCCCATATTTCCATACCCGATAATGCCAACTGTTTTTAAATCCAATTCATGACCACGATTGCTTTCACGATTCCATTGTCCCGCTTTTACTTCTGCATCGGCTTGATTTAAATTATTAAACAATGATAAAATCATTCCTAACGAATGTTCTGCAACAGCATTGCGATTTCCCTCAGGAGCAGCAATCAGATGAATTCCTTTTGCAGAAGCATATTCACAATCAATACTTTCCAGACCTGCGCCAACTCTTGCAATAAATTGCAACTTTGTTGCAGCATCCAAAAAAGTCTTGTCAATCTTGAATCGGCTTCGAATTACGATTCCGTTGTAATCTTGAATTTTTGCTTCGATTTCTTCTTTTGAAGATTTAAAATCGGCATGATTTTCAAAACCAGCTTCTTCCAATTGATTCCAAAGAATTGGATTATTACTGTCGATATGAAGAATTTTTACGCTCATTTTTAATTGAATTTTTATGCAAACAAAAATACGGTTAATTTAATCTCGCAGAGACACAAAGCCACAAAGTTTTTCCAATGTTAATAAACTTTGAACCTCTGAATCTTTGTGCCTTTGCTCCTAAACTTTTTATTGCTCGGATTTTTTTTTAACTTTGAAAGAATAAGGATTTCGCAATCCATCATATAAATCTTCAGAAAATCTTCCCTAATGAAACTTACCAAGACTTTTAAAGCCTTTTTTGAAAACGAAAAATCGGGAGGAATTATCTTGCTCTTTGTCACGATTTTATCTCTTTATCTTGCTAACTCTTCTATTCAAGTTCCATACGTTGCTTTTTGGGAAAAAGAAATTGCAGGCCATTCTATAACCCATTGGATCAATGACGGACTGATGACTATTTTCTTCCTTTTAATCGGATTGGAGTTGGAACGAGAGATTTATCATGGCGAATTATCCAATATTAAAAATGCTTCTCTTCCAATTATGGCCGCTTTTGGAGGAATGTTAGTTCCCGCTGCTATCTTTCTAGCTTTAAATTACGGTACAACCACACAAAACGGAGCTGGAATTCCAATGGCTACCGATATTGCTTTTGCCATCGGAATTTTGTCGCTTCTTGGAAACAAAGTGCCTGCTTCCTTAAAAGTCTTTTTAACCGCTTTGGCTGTTATTGACGATTTAGGAGCCATAATAGTTATTGCTGTTTTTTACACCACATCAATTTCTTTTTTAAATCTTGGAATTGCTCTCGGAATCTGGGGCTTGCTATTTATCTTAAACCGAATGAAGGTTCATAATCTGATTCCGTATTTAATTGGTGGAGCAATAATGTGGTATTTTATGCTTAATTCTGGTGTTCACGCAACTATTACGGGAGTTATTTTAGCATTTGTAATTCCGTTTGGCGATGGAGGAGAAAAAACCTCATCGTATCGATTACAGCACTTTTTACATCAGCCCGTTGCTTTTTTTATCCTTCCATTGTTTGCAGTAGCCAATACGGCCTTAACAATCACTGAAAACTGGCATGAAGGCCTTAATCACGTTAACACATACGGAATCATTCTCGGACTTGTAGTGGGCAAACCGCTAGGAATTTTGCTTTTCTCGTCTGTTGGCGTAACATCCGGTTTGTGCATGTTGCCTAAAAACTTAAAATGGGCACATATTTTAGGCGCAGGAATGCTAGGCGGAATTGGTTTCACCATGTCAATATTTATTACGGTTCTTGCTTTCAAAAATCCTGAAATCATTGTTTTTTCTAAAATAGCGATTCTTATTGCTTCATTTTTAGCAGGTTTAACAGGTTTTTTATATTTAAAATATATTCTCAACAAAAAGACCAACAAAGGATGATCAATAATTACAAATCGAAATATCTTCTATATCTTTCTATTTTTGGATCGATTATCGTATCGTGCAATAAGAAAACCGAAACTATATCAGATAAAAAACCCGAAAGAATAATTTCCTTTAGCAATAAAAAACCAGTCGTATCTGCGAAAGATTCTATTTCTGGAACTTATATTTCTAAAGCTGAAGATTGCAATATCTCATTGACTATCTCGAAAGATAAAAAAGACTATAAATATACTTTTACGACTCAAAACAGAAGTTTAAAAGGAAAAGCTATTTTTTCTAAAAGTAGTTCTGGCGAAAAATATATTTCTTTAGAAGGAATTCAATGGGACGAATACGATAGCGATATTAGCAATGAAGATGATACTGATTCTGATAATTCTAAAGATTTAGAAATCCCCGTTGGAATAGATGCTTTGTATGTAAAAGACACTTTGACAATTCAGAATTACGGAAATGCGATGAATTCGTATACGAAGATTTCTGAGTGTGGATTGAAGTATATTCAGCTTATTAAAGCAAATTCCAAAAAGTAAAAATTTCAAATTCCAAGATATTCGATAATATTTGTCATTCTTAGGAACTAAGAATAACAAAACTGTGGTTAGATTTATAAAACAAAAAAATTCCAAACACCAGCTTTAAAATTGGAATTTGGAATTTAAATATTGAAATTTAAAATATTAGAATTTCTTTAAAACCTAACCTTTGATTTGTTTCAGAGAAGTTTTGATCCCTTTGATTAATGACGAACTGAAACCATTGTGCTCCATTTCATTCAAACCAACAATTGTACAGCCTTGCGGTGTTGTTACACGGTCGATTAATTGTTCTGGGTGCACTCGTTCTTCTAAAAGCATTTTAGCCGCTCCTTTTACCGTTTGAGCCGCAATTGCTAAAGCGGTATTAGAATCAAAACCAATTTCGATTCCTGCCTGCATAGATGCACGAATATAACGCAATGCATATGCCGTTCCGCACGCACCTAAAACAGTTGCTGCATCCATTAGTTTTTCATCAATTACAGGAGCCGTTCCTAAATCTTGAAATAAATCAACAACTGGCGAAGCATTTGCTGCGTATTTTTCTGGAAAAGAAATACAAGTTGCAGATTCTCCAAACTGCGCTGCAATATTTGGCATAATACGCACTACTGGATACTCAAAATTTGTTTTGGTTTGAAGCATATCCAAAGACAATCCGCTAACTGCAGAAGCAATGGTTTTGTTTTGGATAACTGGCAGAATTTCGGCTAAAACAGTATCTACCTGATACGGCTTTATAGTTAAGATTACAACATCGGCTTCCTGAATGTTGTGTTTATTATCGTTAGAAACTGTAATCCCATATTCTGATAAATATTGAATACTTGCAGTGTTTCTTCTAGTGACAGTAACTTGGTTGTTTTTCGAGAATTTGGCAATTCCCAAGGCAATAGAAACCCCAAGGTTTCCTCCTCCAATAATGTGTACTTTCATTTTGGTTTGGCTTTAATTTATTTCTGGTTGGTAAACAGCATTTTCCGCCTGCAAATTACGCAGATTTTAGAGATTTTAAATCACTGCAAACGGCTAATTTGTGGCAAAAATCTAGAATCCAAGAATCAGATTTGCGACTCCAAAGTATAACATGATTCCGAATACGTCGTTGGTCGTTGTGATAAACGGACCAGTTGCAATCGCGGGATCAATTTTGTTTTTGTTAAGAAAAAGTGGCACTAAAGTTCCTAAAGTTGCGGCAAAAAGAATTACCACAATCATAGAAATAGAAATGGCAAATCCTACTAAATACTGCTGATACATGATAGAATGATAGCCCAATAAAAGCAATGAAATAATACTTCCCGAAATCATCGAAACGGTAATTTCTTTAGTGAAATAACCTCGGCTGAAATCTTTTAAAGTTCCATTGGCCAAACCTTGCACCACGATTGCTGAAGCTTGAACACCAATATTACCTGCAGTCGCAGAAAGTAAAGGCACAAATATGATTAAGGTAGAATATTTTTGAAAAGTTCCTTCATTTCCTTTCAATACAAAAGAAGCCACAATTTCGATTACCATTCCGATCAAAAGCCAAGGCAAACGCGCTTTGGTTAATTCGTAAACACTGTCATTCGATTCAACGTCTTGCGTAATACCCGCCGCTAACTGGTAATCTTTATCAGCTTCTTCCTTGATTACGTCTACGATGTCGTCGATGGTAATTCTTCCGACCAATCGGCCCAACTCGTCAACAACCGGAATAGCCTCTAAGTCGTACTTCTGCATGATACGAGCTACCTCAACATCTTCAGTATCAACTTTTACAAAATTTAATTTTCGGATATAAACGTCACCAATTTGAGTTTTGGTCGAAGAAGTCAATAAATCTTTTAGTGATAATCTTCCTTTTAATCGGTTTTCATCGTCAACTACGTAGATGGAATGCACTCTAGAAACATTCTCTGCCTGAATACGCATTTCTTTCACACAGGTTAAGACAGTCCAGTTTTCATTCACTTTTACAAGCTCCTTTCCCATCAAACCACCAGCCGTGTTTTCGTCGTAGCGCAAAAGATCAACAATGTCTTTAGCGTGTTCGACGTCGACAAGCTCAGAGATTACTTCTGCTTTTATTTCCTGCGAAAGTTCGGCGATAATGTCGGCAGCGTCATTGGTTTCAAGCTCATCAAGCTCTTCCGCAATTTCCTTTGGCGAAAGTCTGCTTAAGATGTTTTCGCGCAAATCTTCTTCTAGTTCCAGAAGAATTTCGGCTGTTTTATCACTATCTAAAACCTTGAAGATATAAGTTGCCTCATCGAAATCTAATTCGTCTAAAATTTCGGCAATATCGGCATGGTGTAAATCATTAAGCAAAACTTCCAGTTCACTGTCGTTTTTCTTATTGATCAGCTCCTCTAACTGATGTATAAATTCTTTACTAACTTTGAACTCCATTGGCTTCTATTTTTAGAGTTAGTTCAATAAATTCATCTACGCTTAACTGCTCCGGACGTTTATCAAAGATAGTGTCTTCTCGCAAATTGTCTGATAAATTTAATGTTTTCAAACTGTTACGTAATGTTTTTCGTCTCTGCTGAAAAGCAGTTTTTACAACTGTAAAAAATAACTTTTCGCTGCAAGGAAGACTGTAATCTTCCTTTCGGGTCATTCTCATCACACCCGATTTCACCTTGGGCGGAGGAATAAAAACGTTTTCATTAACCGTAAACAGGTACTCTGTATCATAGAAAGCCTGAGCTAAAACTGATAGTATTCCGTAGGTTTTTGAGCCTTTCTTTTCGCAGATGCGCTCGGCTACTTCTTTTTGGAACATTCCAGAAAACTCTGGAATCTGATCTCTAAGTTCTAATGTTCTAAAAACAATCTGAGAAGAAATATTGTACGGAAAGTTGCCTATTATGGCAAACTGTTTATTTTGGTAAACTTCATTAATATTATATTTCAGGAAATCCTGAGAAATAATCTTGTCTTTTAATTTTGGATAATTGGCATCCAAATATGCTACAGACTCGGTATCGATTTCTATAACATGTGTATTAATTGGCTTTTCAAGTAAATACTTAGTAAGCACGCCCATCCCTGGTCCTATTTCTAAAACCTCATCGTATCCTTTAAGAGTCAAAGTATCAGCAATTGCTTTTGCGATACTTTCGTCTTTAAGGAAGTGCTGTCCTAAATGTTTTTTGGCTTTTACTTTTTCCATTTCATTTCTTGTTTGCCACGAGGCTGCAAAAGTATTCTTTTTGTTGCAAAGGCACTAAGCTTCTTTATTTTTTTTTGCCACATCCCGATAACTATCGGAACAAAGACACAAAGTATTATTTTTTGTTTATTTCACGTAGTTGTTGAACATCGAATAAATCTTTTGCTCGATTTGCTTTAATTTTACTTGTAATCAAATCTTCCAAGGACAAAACATTCCATTTTAAAAATGTTTTTCCATTTACAGTAACTTCCTCACTATCATTATAAGCTTCATCAAAGCTTTTATTCACTGAAAACTTTGTTATAAGCTCTAAATCTAAATCAACAGGAGAAAATTTGATTGATATATTTTGTTGTTGCTGCTTTACATTTTCAGGAAAATCATCAATTTCGTACCCCATTTCGTTAAAGACAAACAATAATTTTTTAAAATTTTCCTCAGTAGTTTCTATCCAAAAATCAACATCTGCAGAGTGTCTCTGATACCCATGAAAATTCACAGCGCCACCTCCAACCATAAGCATTCGAACATTATGCTTAGCAGCTAATGATATAAACTCATCAATATTCTGATCCCAAAGCTTTGACATTTATTGTGATTTTATAACAATTACGAAATTATCCTTGTTTTTATCTACTTTACTTTTCACCGGAAATCTGCTTATTCGTTCGCTCAAGCGTAAAAAGCTATAAAATCTTTCAGTTTTTGATAGCTTCAGAAAATCTTCTTGCTGCTGTTTATTACTTTCTTCTTTTGTTTGAAATCGAATCTCCATAATATTTCTTTTAATGAAAACTAAAAAACAAAAATTATTAATGTTCAGAAATAACTTCCAATTCTGTTCTGAAAGAAAGCATTTTATCGGCAAATAAACCTAAAGCTTCTCTGTGGAATTCAGGTTCATCTTCGATATAAAACTTCTCTAAAGTTTCTTTACTATCTGTTATATATTGTACAGAATAAGTAATTCCTCCCATTTCTTCTTCAACCAAAACTTTTACAATCCGTGCTGAAGAAAATTTATTAGTCGCCAGAATTTCTGGTATATGTTTTTCCTGCATCCATTTCAACCATTGGTCGTGAACGCTTTCGTGTATATTTGTGGTAACGTTGTAAATAATCATTTTTCTTTTAGACTTTCTTAGACTTCTTAGACTTCTTAGATTTTTAGACTTTCCGATTTTTCATCTAAGAAGTCTAAAGATCTAATAATCTAAAAATCTTATTTATAAATTCTTATCCCCTCTCAACTCGCGGTATTTTTTTCTGGCATCGACAAAGTAAATACTATCTTGATGGTTAAAAATTACCTTTTCATATAAAGGCTTTGCTTTTTCTACATCTTTAAGCTCATCATTATAGATTTCGGCTGAGAAAAATAGCGCTTCATCCACATAAATTCCGTCGCTGTGATTATCAATGATCTGCTGATATTGGCTTAAAGCCGAAGCAAAATCCTTCTGGCTTTCGTAAACTTTTCCTAAACGCAATAACGTTACCGCTTCAATTTCTTGACCTTTATAGGTTTTCAGGATATTCTGAAACTGCGCAATTGCTTCCTGTTTTTTATTCTGATAGATTAAAAAATCTCCTTTTGCAAATGCTTTCAAAGCGACTTGAGTCGAATCAGCTGCTGTATTATCATTAATTAAAAGAAAATATTCTAAAGCATCATTGGCAATCAATTGCGTGTTTGCCGCTTTTAATTCTTTAAATTGTTTATTCGCCCATTCAAAATCGCCTTTGTAATAACTTGTTTTTGCGGCTTTCAAACTCGCTTCATGCGCCATGACATCATTCTTTAAATCCAATTGAATTTGCGAATAATAAATCAGCGCCTGATTGTATTTTTCTTCCAAAAGCAGAATATCGGCCAGCTCCATTTTAGCATCGGCTTTTTGATATTCGTTTAGATTCAGTTCTAAAGCTTTTTTGATTACTGCCTTTCCTTCTTCTGTTTTTTTCAAATTAAAAGCCAAAAAATGTGCTTGAATAATTTGCAAAGATAAGGTAAAAGGACTGATTTCATAAGTTGCCAGCAATTGCTTTAATTCCTGGTCGATAACTGGATAATCTTTTTCTTGAGCTTTGTCGATCTTAATTTGCATCAAATAGGCATTTGACTGAATCAGCAAACCCAAATCTTTTGTGTTTTGGAGAATGAAGTTCAGAATTTCTTCTGCTGTATCGTTGTCTCCTTCGTTCATGGCAAACTGACTCAAATTGACAATGCTCATCAATGATTCTGGTTCTCGCTTGTAAATGGCTTTTTCCTGAATAAACGCTTTTCCAAATTCTTTCTGCTGTACATAAAACCAGCTTAAATAATGATTCCAGAAAACGTCCTGATCTTTTTGAGTTTTAAGAATTAATGCTTTTCGCATGGCATCCTTAAAAGCCGTATTATCGGTTTCACCGTTCATGAATCGAGACAATTGTGTCTGAATTAGATTGGTGTTCTGCGGGTTTGTAAAAGATTCCGTCAATAATAAATCGATCATCAAATCGGTTTTTCCCAACTGACCGTAAAGCATTCCGATTTGAAAATTGAAATTAAAATTGGGCTGCACCTGCATTGCCGTCTGATACGATTTTAAAGCATATTCCAACAATACTTTTTTCTCAAACGAACTTGCAATTCCGTAAACATCATTCGGATTTACTTTTATTTTCTCGATTGCCTGTTCGTAGTAATTTTTAGCTTTCGAATCGTTTTTCTGCAACTGGAAATTATATCCCAATTCAACCAAGAAAACGCCTTGTTTATATCGGTTGTAACGATCTTGAATAGCTTTTTCTGCATTGGCGAACTGTTGCAACTGCTGATAGCAATCGACTGTTCTTAAAAAATACTGGGTATTCGATGGCGCACTTCTCAAAAGCTCTTCATAACTAATTTTTGCTTTATCAAAATCTCCTTTGTCGTAGTAATATTGAGCCAATTGCTCGTTTTGGCCAAACGCAAAACCAGAACACAACAAAACGATATACATCAATATGTTTTTCATACTTTTTAAGTTTTCAGTCGCAGTCGCAGTCGCGGTTTTCAGTCTTGTTAAAACTGTAAACTGTCACTGTCCACTGAGACTTTCTTGGTTTTCCAGAAAATCAAACCTAAGCCAATTAAAATAAACGGAACACTCAAAATCTGTCCCATATTAATCAGCATACTATTCTCGAAAGCTTCTTGATTTTCTTTGAAAAATTCAATTATAAAACGAGCTGTAAATAATAAAGTTAAGAAAGTTCCAAAGATTAATCCCTGTGCGTTTCTGATTTTTTCTGATTTGTACATATAAAACAGAATCACGAAAATCAATATATAAGCAAATGCCTCATACAATTGCGTTGGATGTCTCGGAATCAAATCGTCTCTTTGGAAAACAACTCCCCAATTTCCGTTGGTTGGTTTTCCATAGATTTCAGAATTCATAAAATTCCCCATTCTAATAAAGGCACCTGTTACAGGAACTGCAACTGCCATTTTATCTAAAAGTCCCAAGAATTGCACTTTGTACTTACGGCAGTACAGAATCATAGCCGTTATAACTCCAATCGATCCTCCGTGGCTTGCCAAACCTTGATAACCCACAAACTGATAAACGCCTTTAATCTTCTGGATTGGTAAAAGAATTTCTATAGGATGTTTTAAGAAATAATCAGGTTCGTAAAAGAAACAATGTCCAAGTCTGGCACCTAAAACGGTTCCAACAATAACATAAATCAATAAGGAATCAAGATTGTCTAGAGAAAGGTTTTCTTTTTTGTAGATATTTCTAACAATATAAAAACCTAAAAGAAGCCCGCAGGCAAAAAGAGCTCCGTAATATTTTAACGGAAAACTATCTGTGATCCAAAAAATAACAGGATCTACGTTCCAATTTAATATTCCGTTTTTCATAAGTGGTAATTTTTAGTCGCAGTTTTCAGTCACAGTTCACAGTCGAAACTGAAAACTGAGACTGAGACTGTCAACTAAATTAATTTATAATATCAAATCCGCAGTATGGACGTAAAACTTCTGGTATTACGATTCCTTCTGGAGTTTGGTAATTTTCAATAATTCCAGCTAAAACACGCGGAAGCGCCAATGAACTTCCGTTAAGTGTATGTGCCAATTGATTTTTTCCGTCTTTGTCTTTGAAACGTAATTTCAAACGGTTTGCTTGGAAAGTTTCAAAGTTAGAAACAGAACTGATTTCTAACCAGCGGTCTTGTGCGGTAGAAAACACTTCAAAATCATAAGTCAAAGCAGATGTGAATCCCATATCTCCTCCGCAAAGACGTAAAACTCTATAAGGCAATTTCAATTCTTTCAAAATACCTTTTACATGTTCTACCATTCCGTCAAGAGCTGCATAAGAATTATCAGGATGTTCGATACGAACAATTTCTACTTTATCAAATTGGTGCAAACGGTTTAATCCGCGAACGTGTGCTCCGTAAGAACCTGCTTCTCGACGGAAACATGGCGTATAAGCTGTTTGTAAAACAGGCAATTCGCTTTCGTTTAAGATTACATCGCGGAACAAGTTGGTTACCGGAACCTCAGCAGTTGGAATCAAATACAAATCGTCGATTCCAGCGTGATACATTTGTCCTTCCTTGTCAGGCAATTGCCCCGTTCCATATCCTGAAGCTTCGTTTACCAAATGCGGCACCTGAACTTCGTTGTATCCTGCAGCTGTATTTTTGTCTAAGAAATAATTGATCAAAGCGCGTTGAAGCTTTGCTCCTTTGCCTTTATAAACAGGAAAACCAGCTCCTGTGATTTTTACACCTAATTCGAAATCGATAATATCATATTTCTTCACCAATTCCCAGTGAGGCTGTGCACCTTCGTGCAAAGCCGGAATATCACCTTCTTGGAAAACATTCAAATTATCATCCGGAGTTTTTCCTTCAGGAACAATATCTGCCGGAAGGTTTGGTAAAGTATATAATTTATTGGTTAACTCAACAGCCAAAGCTTCTGCTTTTTCGCTAAGTTCTTTGCTTTTTTCTTTTAGTGAAACTGTTTTTTCTTTTAAGATTGCCGCTTTAGCTTTCTCTCCAGCTTTCATCAATTCACCAATATCTTTGGACAATTTATTAGATTCTGATAAAGTATTGTCTAATTCCACCTGTGCAGCACGACGATTTTCGTCTAATTGAACCACCTCTTCAACAACGCTTTTAGCATCGATGTTTCGCTTTGCTAAAGCTTTGATTACTTTCTCTTGATTTTCTCTAATAAATGCAATTTGTAACATAGCTTGATTTTTATAACTATTGTATTTTTTATAACGGAAGCAAATTTAAGGAAATGTTTGTTAACAATAGGTCAAAGTTTTGCAGTAAAACCGAAATCTCCTATAAACAGCAAAAGCACTATAAAAGTGCCTTTGAATGTTATTTAGAAATTGAAGATTTTACTCTAAAAAACGATGTCTATCATCTCTGTGAAAAGCGTACTCTCTTCCGTTATATTTGATTTTTTCTAATTCTTTTTTAATTTTCAAGTCACTTTTTTCTTCAATACCATTTTCCAAATCATTTTCTACAGCTTCTTCATAATAAAAGTTTTTAGATATGATCAAGTCAAAATAACCATTGGTCTTATGATCCGAAAGACTCATTCCGGTTTCTAATGTTTCTATTTGAAAAGTTCCACTTCCGTTAGAATCACCATTGGTCAATCGAATTGGATATTCGTATAAAAACCTTTTTATCTCCTTATCAGCCAAAGTTATTAATGTAAATTTCTTCTCCGAATACAAAACAATTCGGCTGCTCGCATTGGCTTCTGTATAAAAAGCAATTGCTGGAGTAGTTTCGTTTAAAAAAACCAAATCTTTCAGAATATGCGATTTTGAAAACTGAATGGCTTCATTATCATAATAACCTAAATTATCATCAAACTCTTCAGCAATTATACTTCCGTCCTCTCGATTTACAAATAAGTATTTACGCTGAAAATAATTTCCCAGCTCTTCATCATCATCGCTGGTTTTAAATGCTTTTTTTTCGTGCGAAACGGTTGTCAGGACAAAAAAAGCAGTTTGATCGTCATAATTGATAGAACTTGTCTCACTAATTTTAATATCCGAATATTTGATTTTTAAATTTGATGCCACTTTTGAGAGCAGATTCAGATTCATTTCTTTTGAATCTTCGATCTCATCCAGATTTTTAAAAATGAGTTTTCTTAGCGGCTTTTTATTGTGGCCAAGATGTGCTTGCGTCTCCGAAAGTAGTTCCTGATACTGAGTTTCAGCATCGTTTTTAACTTTTTCATCTTTCCCGCAGGAAAATAAAAACATCAAAACGGTACTCAAAAGAATCGTTTTTTTCATAGGCTTTGATTTGTTAGAAATTAGGGCATTCCAAATATATAATTTTCTTACAAACCTTAGCAGAAAAATTAAAATTTAATCTCTCTTAATTTCGTGACCTACAAATTCTTCCAGTGTTTTAAACATTTCTTCTACCGAAAGCACTTCTGTATCGGGATGCGATTTTAAAAACGCCGCATTCAGTTCAGCAAGGTTTTCATCCAGTTCAAAATAAGCGTTGTTATTCAGCAAATCTTTGAAAGCGTTTGGGACATCATATTTTTCTTTTAGAAATTTACCTAATTTAATATTGCTTTGTAAACGCAGTTTTCGGCATTGTTCTTTAAACAATTCCAAATGCTTTTCTGCACCAATCAAAGCTAAGCCTTCTTCAATTAATTCATTCAACTCTTTATTCCAACCCGAATCATAAACGAACTTCGAAAAATTTCCTTCTGCATATTTCGAAGCGTAAAAATCTAGGTAGTAACTCATCAATGCATCTTCGTGAATTAAATCATCGTCAATTTTTTCTTCGCGCATTAAATTGATTACCGAAATATTAGAATTGACAACATCTTGAGGATTTTCGCTATTTGCCGCCGTTTCTGAAATAATGATTTTACCGAATTCCATTTGAATTTTTATTTAAAAGATTGTTTTGCAAAGTTGGGAGAAATAATTGAATGTTTCTTTTCAAACGTATTTATTTTGACTTGTTTAATTTCCAAAACACCTATAAAACGATTTTTTTCACATGAAATACAATTTTTCCAATTTTTCTTCGTTTGTCCTTACAATCTTTAATGCAAACTGACGTTATTAATATAAATTAATTAAAGTTTGTCAAAAATTGACTACCTTTAAGCAACCATTTATAAAAAAGAACATCTGTTTAAGAAATAAGACTTTACACCAAAGTTCTCCGAGCTAAAACCAAAACCATGAAACAGATTTTACTAATACTTAGCATCCTGCTTTTGCTGGTCAGCTGTGATAATGATGAATTGCCACAGTCTGATGTTCCATTTGCATTAGTAGGCAAAGGAGATTCTTTTTCTAATAGTCAAAGCATTGCGCAAAGACATTTGGTTATTAAAGATGCTAAAACCTGGAATAATTTCAAGAAAGAAATGAATATTACTAGCGATGTAGCAAAAGGTTTTAAAGAAACAAATATTGATTTTAGCCAGTATCAAGTTATCGCTGTAATTGATAAAACGCAACCCAACGACGGACATTCGATCGATATTGTAGAAATGACCGAAAACCGCAATACCATAATTGTAAAAGTCGAAAAGCTCAAAAATGGAAATCTTACTAAGAAATCATCCAGACCTTATGACATTGTGAAAACAGCTAAAACAGACAAAAAAGTGGTTTTTGAGCAATAATCTCCGATATTTTATAATCATCGCATTTTCCATTAATTTTATAATGGTTAGAAAAGCTGTTGTTTTGAATTTTTATAAACCGTAATTTTATGGCATTCAGAATCGACTAAGTTTCAAACCAGAAAATATGATCCAAAGAAAAGTATTAGAATATTACGTTTTAGATGTATTCTCAAATGAGAGCTACAAAGGAAATCCGCTTTCTGTCGTTTTTACAGATGGAAATCTAAAACTAGAAACGTATCAGAATATTTCTCGGGAGTTTCGCTATTCTGAAACCTCATTTGTCTATTATTCTACAAGAGAAAAAGCGCTCGTGGTTCGTTCGTTTACACCAACCGGAATCGAAATCGATGGTGCGGGCCATAATTTATTGGGCGCAGTCTGTGGAGCACTTTTAAAAGGAATTCCAATTTTTGACGAACAAAATGAAAGTGAGCCTTTTGTAATTATGAACCATTCGGCAATTCCGCTAACAGTCAGTTTTGATCCTGAAACTCTTTCTCCAATTGTGCAAATGCATCAAAAATCGGCAGTTATCAAACAAGAAATTCCAACCTATCGAATTGCGGTAGCACTAGGTTTAAAAATTGAAGATCTCGACGTAAATGCTTTTGTGCCAACAATAGTTAAAACAGAAGTCGCTCACGCCATGGTTCCTATAAAAAACAGTGAAATATTAAATAGTTTTGTTCCTGACAATAAGCTTTTAATCGAAATCTCAAAAGAATATGATTTTGAAGGTTTTTATTGTTTCACCCCAGCCGAAGAAGGTCTAGATCAGATAGTCGAAACAAGATTTTTCAATCCGATCATTGGTATAAATGAAGATCCAGCAACAGGAACGGCGGCCGGACCACTAATTGGTTTTTTAACACAAAAGAAATTCACTAAATCGGATAAGGAGTATAAAATTCTTCAAGGCGTAAAATTAAAACAGCCATCAATAATTGAAGTTATGAATCGCGAAGAAGATATTTTAGTCGGCGGTTCTTCGATAATAACGATGAAGGGAGAACTTTACCTATAAAAAAAGCTGCATTTTGAAAATGCAGCTTTTTTTATATTCAAAACTAAATTAAAGAATTAGTTCGTTTTCATTGGAGGTAAATCAAACGCTTTTGAATCGTGTTCAAAGCTATTACGGTGCGCTCCATCGCAAAATGGTTTATTTGCAGAATGTCCGCAACGGCAAAGTCCAAGTGCAGTTCTTCCTTGTAAACCGTAAAGTGCTCCTTCTGGATCCATGATTTCAAAATCTCCTTCAATTTTGATTGATCCGTTTTTATTGATGATTAATTTAGTCTTGCTCATAAAATTTGTTTTTTTCGGATGCAAAGATTGCGAAATATATTTTGAAGATTTTGCTTGCAATGCTAGTTTAAACTGGTTCTATTTTATATGAGTTTTGCCACGAAGGCACGAAGACGCAAAGCTTTTTGTTCTAGTTTGTCATTCCGAGGAACGAGGAATCACACACGGGGTTCGACAAAGATTGACGCTTTATATTGCGAAGTTTCTAGTGCGATTCCTCGTTCCTCGGAATGACAAACTGCATGGTTAATCCTCAACTTAAAGCAAAAAAACTTTGCGTCTCTCCTCCCGATAGCTATCGGGATCGCGAGAACCAAATTCAAAAAAATCTTAGCGAATCTCGGCGTTTTTTCTTCGTGCAACTCTGTGAAAATAAAAGCGAATCTCGGCGTAATATTAAAATCTCAATTCTATTGCTTATTTTTGCACTCAATAAAATTGAATTATGATACAAGATCCAAAGAGATATACAATCACGGCGGCATTACCTTACACCAACGGACCTATTCATATTGGTCACTTGGCTGGGGTTTACGTGCCTGCAGATATATATTCGAGATATTTAAGATTGCAAGGAAAAGATGTGGCATTTATCTGCGGAAGCGATGAACATGGAGTTGCAATTTCGATGAAAGCCAAAAAAGAGGGAATTACACCGCAGGAAGTTATTGATAAATATGACGGAATCATCCGTAAATCGTTTGCAGATTTCGGAATTTCATTCAACAATTATTCTAGAACTTCGGCAAAAATTCATCATGATACAGCTTCTGAATTCTTTAGAACTTTGTATGATAAAGGCGATTTTATTGAAGAAGTTACCGAGCAATTGTACGATGCAAAAGCAAATCAGTTTCTAGCAGACCGTTTTGTGGTTGGAACTTGCCCAAAATGTGGTAATGACGGAGCTTACGGAGATCAATGTGAAAATTGCGGTTCGACTTTGAACGCAACTGATTTGATTAACCCGAAATCGACAATTACAGGTGAGACTCCGGTTTTAAAATCAACTAAGCACTGGTTTTTACCTTTGGATCGTTATGATGCTTTTTTACGCGAATGGATTTTGGAAGGTCATAAAAACGATTGGAAAACCAATGTTTACGGACAAGTAAAATCTTGGATCGACGCAGGATTAGAGCCTCGTGCTGTAACTCGTGACTTGGATTGGGGAATTGACGTTCCTGTTGAAGGTGCCGAAGGCAAAAAGTTATACGTTTGGTTTGATGCACCTATCGGTTACATTTCTTCTACCAAAGAATGGGCTGCACGCGAAGGAAAAGATTGGGAACCGTATTGGAAAGATCAAGACACCAAATTGGTTCACTTTATCGGAAAAGACAATATTGTTTTTCACTGTATTATTTTCCCAGCGATGCTTAAAGCAGAAGGAAGCTATATTTTACCAGACAACGTTCCCGCAAATGAGTTCTTGAACTTGGAAGGAAACAAACTTTCGACTTCTAAAAACTGGGCAGTTTGGCTGCATGAATATTTAGAAGAATTTCCAGATAAGCAGGATGTTTTACGTTACGCTTTAACATCAAACGCTCCTGAAACAAAAGATAATGACTTTACTTGGAAAGATTTCCAAGCTAGAAATAACAACGAGTTGGTTGCCGTTTTCGGAAACTTTGTAAACCGTGTTGTAGTTTTAACCAACAAATATTACGATGGAGTTATCCCAACGCCAAACGAATTTACAGAAGTTGACGAACAAACTTTAGCAGAATTAAAAGCGTATCCAGCTGTGATTTCAAGTTCGGTTGAGCGTTACAGATTCCGTGAAGCTTTGGGCGAATTGATGAATGTGGCTCGTTTAGGAAATAAATATTTAGCAGACGAAGAGCCTTGGAAAGTTATGAAAGACAATCCAGAACGTGTAAAAACTCAAATGTATGTGGCATTGCAAATTGCTGCTGCGTTGAGTGTTTTGGCTGAACCGTTTTTACCTTTCACAGCGGCTAAACTTTCCAAAATATTGAATTTAGGAGATCTTAAAGAACACTTTGAAGGTTTCAGCAAATTCTTGAAAGAGAAAGATCGCGATGCAAAAGACATCATTATCGACAAAACATTAGGTTGGAATGACATTTCTGAAAACCCAGATTTATTGCCTGCAGGACACAAAATTGGCGAAGCCGAATTGCTTTTCGCTAAAATTGAAGACGAAGAAATACAAAAACAAATAGACAAATTGGAAGCGACAAAAACCGCAAATATTGCTGAAAACAAACAAGCAGAACCACAAAAAGATTTAATTCAGTTTGAGGATTTTGCGAAAATGGATATTCGTATCGGAACTATTTTAGAAGCTGAAAAAATGCCAAAAGCAAATAAACTTTTGGTTCTTAAAGTGGATACAGGAATCGATGTTCGTACGATTGTTTCGGGAATTGCTGAAAGTTTTTCTCCGGAAGAAATTATCGGAAAACGTGTTTCTGTATTAGCAAACCTTGCTCCAAGAGCTTTACGCGGTGTTGAAAGCCAAGGAATGATCTTAATGACAACAAACGCAGAAGGAAAACTGGTTTTTGTAAATCCAGATGCTGATGCGCCAAATGGCGCTACGGTAAACTAAACTGATTTTACACACTAAACATATCGTTTGTCATTTCGAGGAACGAGAAATCTTCGCAAGTAACTCCGCAATGAGAATCCAATCTTTGTCGAGCTTCTCGCGAAGATTTCTCGTTCCTCGAAATGACAAGATTGCAAAATTAAAGGAATAAAATTCTTACTTTTTATTGTTTCTTTCAAATTTATATTTGTACGTTTGTACTGACTAAATATTTGAAGGCTTTCAATAAAACTTATTAAAGTTAACAATAAGCGAACCCTTGCCATGGTGAAGGAACAGGAAACTGTCCTAAATCTATCTTCGGATATTTAGTCACACCTAAAGCGAGGGTTTCGTGCGTTTAATATTTTCGAGATGACTAAAGAAAATCAAAAACCGACACATCAAGATGTAATGCCATCAATGGCAAAATTTCTATCAGACCTTTGGTTTGAAGGAGATTTTAGAGAACAGCCCCATTATCTGTCTGAAATTTTCAAGCGAATTCTTGAAACAGATTTGGGAGATGACAAAGAGCTAAGATCAAAAATGATGGAATGCATCAAAACCAGTGAAATGCTTGCCGAAACACTCGAACCCTTTTCGGATAAACAAATTCAGAAAGCTTGCAGTAAAATTTTAGCTGCTTAAAACAACAAAAAAGCGCGAACCGATTATAGAATTTAATCGATTCACGCTTTTTGCTTTTAGGAAAACCAAAAATTTCTAGATTTGCACAAAAAATCTTTAATACATTACATCACAAATAATTGCGAATGCCCAAAAAACTACTCCTTACTACGACGCTATTACTTTTTAGTTTGATTTCATTTTCACAGGAACTAGTATATTACACTCCACTTGAATTAAAAAAGCATCGCGATGTTCTTCCAATCGTAAACAATGACAAAGAAGTGACTTTATTTGTTAGCGATAAGATCAAAGTAAAAGCCATACGCTTAAATGAAAAAATGCAGATTATTGATAGTATTTCTAGCGAAAGACCTGATAAGAAAAAATTTGCTGAAATGATTGGATATAATTCAACTAATTCTAATGCAAGGTTATTTTGGGCATCTAAAGACCGCAGCTTAATCCTTTCTCAATTTTATGATTTTAAAACCCGAAAGATCTCAACACAAGAATTGACTTTATTTATTCAGAACGAGCAGGTCTTGCAAGGTTTTAGTTCCAATGATAATTTTTTTATCTTAACAATAGTAAAAGAAACCAGTATCTTAAAGCTTCATGTTTTTGATCAAGATGGAGATCATAAAACACAAACAATTGACTTAAGCAATTTTCGTTTTTATAAAAAAGACTACACAAAAACGAGTCTTTACGGTATCTTTGAAGAAAGCCTTTTGGCATTCGAAGCTCCGTTTTCACTACAAAACATTAATTCAGAAACCCCAACCTCTATTACAGACGGAGCCAAAAAAAGAAAATGTTATATTGACAATAACGAACTGATTATAACACTTGACTCTAATGTTGATTACACTCAAATTTTTATAATAGATTTAAAGAACTACACGGCGAAAGAAAAAATCATAAACAAAACCATTATTATGAATGAAAGCCGTGCAACTTTAAATTCAAATTCATTTTATTTTGATAAAAAATTATATCAGATGAAAAGCTCCCCTAATTCTTTTTTCTTTACGATAAAAGATTTTGACGGAAATGTTCTGAAAGAGTATAATGTAACACCAGACACTCCTATTAATTTCAAAAATTCAGAAATCTATCAAGAAGGCGGTGATTTTGGAGGAAAAAGAATTTTAGAAACCAGTTCGCAGTTTATTAGAAAAGTAAACAAACTAAATTCTGGAATTTCATGTTATAATATTCGTGATAATACATTAATCACACTTGGAAGTGTTTCTGAATTAAAACAAGGGAGTTCTCAAATATTTATTGGTGGCGGATTGATAGGAATTGCCGCTTCGGCTGTTGCAGGAGCAACAATGGCATATTACAATTCGACTATGAATAATTTTAATTCTTATTCAAATAGAAAAGTAGTAAAAATAGAATGCTTGTTTGATAAAGATAATAATCATATAAAAACGGAATTGCAACCATTAGCTTTCGATAAAATCAGAACTTTCTTTGATGACACTACAGACGTTTCTTCTCAAACATTATTCAGAGTGCAATCATCATACTATTTAGGTTATTATGACAATAAAACAAAAGAATATATCATTAGAAAATTTATAGATTAATCTGCATCAAAAAAATAAAAAAAAAGCGCGAACCAATTACTATTTTTAATTGATTCGCGCTTTTTCCTTTCAAAATACTCGATTTCTAAGTTATCTTTGAAAAACAATACACGATTAAAATTCATTCAATGAAACTCACCAAACCAAGATTAGCCCTAATCTGCGGTATACTTTGCATATCGATTTTCCCAATATTGGTAAAATTACGTTTAACACCAGGATTGATTTCGGCTTTTTACCGAATGTTTTTTGCTGTGGTGTTGCTTTTACCTTATGTCATTTTCAGCGGAAACTTTAAACTTCCAAAATTAAAGTTTGCTCTTTTGGCAATACTTTGCGGTGTTTTATTCTCATCTGATGTTGCGGTTTGGAATATCGCCATTCAGGAATCAAGTGCGACTCAAGCTTCGTTGCTTACCAATTTATCTCCAGTTTGGGTTGGAGTTGGTTCTTTCTTTTTTCTGAAAGCGAAACCTGCAACGAATTTCTGGATCGGAACATTAGTCGCTTTATTTGGAATGGTAACTTTGGTTGGTTTTGAGTTTTTTATCGATTTAAACTTCGATAAAGCATTTCTATTTGCCGTTTTATCTGGCATTCTATATTCCATTTATCTTTTGGTCAGCAAAAATGTACTTTCAGAGGTTGATGTTTTGTCGTTTATGACCATTAGTTTATTTGCTTCAAGCATCTATTTAGGAATTTTATGTTATGCAATAGGCGAACCTTTCACCGGATTTTCAAACGCTGGCTGGTTTGTTTTGGTTCTACAAGCAGTCATTTGCCAATTGTGCGCTTGGCTTTCGATAAGTTATGCCACTCAACACATGCGCGCAACGAGAGTTTCACTAAGTTTATTGAGTCAAGCTGTAATTACCTCAATTTTAGCTTGGTTGTTTTTGGAAGAACAAATAACTTTACAGATGGTTTTGGGAGGAATCATTCTGCTTTTCGGAATCCGAATTACTTTTTACGATAAAACAATTTCTTTGAAAGGGCTTTTTTCTAAAGATTAAATAAAAGGTTTCACGCAGATTACACAGATTTAAGCAGATTCTAAAAAATCATTTTAATTCTTAATAATCTATGGCAAAAAACTCTCGCAGATTCAGCAGATTGAGCAGATTTATTTTTTTAAACATGAATAATCATTTAATCTGTGGCTAAAAAATTTGTGCAATTTGCGTAATTTGTGGTTAAAAAAGTCTCGCGCAGATTGAGTAGATAATTTTTTAAATCCCAATATTCCGAAAGCTATCGGGAGTGGCAAAAAAATTAGTGTAATTCGTGAATTGCTTCGCCTGTTCGCTATCGCTCGGGTCGTGGCAAAAAACAAACCTGAAACAAAAAAACACTTGAAACAAAAAACACCATGTTACATAAAACTAAAATACCAAACCTAAAAGTAATCGCATTTGATGCCGATGACACTTTGTTTGTAAACGAACCTTATTTCCAGGAAACCGAACATAAATTTTGTGCTTTGATGGAAGATTACCTTTCGCATCAGGGCATTTCGCAAGAATTATTTAAAATAGAAATTGCCAATCTACCTTTGTACGGTTACGGAATCAAAGGCTATATTCTTTCGATGATTGAAGCCGCAATGAACATTTCGAACAATACCATTCCGATTGAAGTCATTGAAAAAATAATTCAATACGGAAAAGAATTATTGGAAAAACCAATCGAATTGCTAGACGGGATTGAAGAAACACTTCAGGCCCTAAAAGGCAAATACAAATTGGTGGTAGCAACAAAAGGCGATTTAAAAGACCAGCACAGCAAACTGCACCGTTCTGGTTTGGGACATTATTTCCACCACATCGAAGTAATGTCAGACAAACAAGAAATTGATTACCAGAAACTTTTAGGCCGTTTAGATATTGAGCCGCACGAATTTTTGATGATTGGAAATTCATTAAAATCAGATGTTCTGCCTGTTTTAGGAATTGGCGGTTATGCCGTTCACATTCCGTTTCACACTACTTGGGAACACGAAAAAATTAATCACACTATAGAACACGAGCATTTTAGTTCATTTGAAACTATTGCAGAAGTGGTTCCGAATTTATTATAATGAAAACACTTTTTGACCTAGAAAATTGGAATAGAAAAGAGCATTTTGCCCATTTTAAACAAATGGATGAACCTTTTTTTGGCGCAACGGTAGAAATTGATTGTACAAAAGCGTATCAAACCGCAAAAAGCAGCAATGCTTCTTTTTTTATTTTCTATTTGCATAAAACTTTGGCTGCAGTAAATGCCATTGAAAATTTTAGATACCGAATTTCTGGAGATCAGATTTACATCAACGACCGAGTAGATGCCTCTGCAACTATTGGTCGGGAAGATGGTACTTTTGGGTTTTCTTTAATTGAATATCACCCAGATTTTAAAACATTCGAGCAAATCGCATTAACCGAAATCGAGCGCATTCAAAATACAACCGGACTTTTCACTAGATCTTTTGATGATGATAATCTGATTCATTTCTCAGCAATTCCGTGGCTGAATTTCAGTTCGATCACCCATGCTCGCAGTTTTACATATCCAGACAGCTGTCCTAAAATTTCGTTTGGAAAAATGATGATTTCTGAGACGGGAAAAAGAACGATGTCAATGGCGGTGTATGTTCATCATGGTTTAATGGATGGAATGCACGTTGGTCAATTTGTAGATCTTTTTCAAGAGCTTATGAATCAATAATAAGCGGAATAATTTTTGTGCTTAAAAAACATATGAAACGAATTTTTCTTTTTTTGTTTTTAATATCCACTACTGTTGTGTTAAGTCAGACAGTGCTAACTTCTTATGCAATAGATTTAAAAAACAAAGTGGGACAATCCGAAGTCATGACTGGCGAAAATACGGCTTCTCACGATGTATTTGTTTTTGCAGCAAGCGCAGACAGCCTTTCTATTTTAAAATATAATAGCGCTTTATTCTTACGAGATAAATTCGTTACCTCTCGCCAGTATACTGAAAACAGATCTTTGATGGGCTACAGCTTTAGCGAAGACGGAAATCCGACTTTGTATTGGTTTTCGGGAGAAGAAAAAACAATCATTTTGATTAAATATTATCTGGAAAACAAAACTTCTAGAGCATTAAAATTTCAAATTCCGCTTGAAGAGAATTATCTCTTAACGCAATATCAAAAAGACAACAATTTCTATTTATTGATGCAAAGCAAAACAAAACAGGCCTTGACTGCTTTTGTTTTTAAAAACGGAATGGCAGAGGAACGGTTTTTAGATTTTAGCTCTTTCAAATTCATAGACAGAAAAACTCTTCCTAGAACATTTAACCAGATTCTGAATGAAAATCCGATCGAGAAAATGGATTCTGGCGAGTACAATCCGTTATATAAAGTAAGTGCCAAAAGCAAACTTTACACGCTTCCGAACCGTTTGATTCTAACTTTAGACCAAAGTTTTAGAAAAACACAATTGTTTGACATTAATTTAGAAAATCAGGAAATAATAGAGAAGACGTTTATGAAACCTGTTGGAGAGAAAAATCCAAAGACGTCTAACTCTTATTACCATGAAAACAAATTATACCAGATCAATGTTAACGCTGACGAACTTTTGTTTGACATAAAAGATTATGAATCTGGTGAATCTTTAAAATCATTTGCAGTTACAAAGAAAGATACGATTCGTTTTGGCAATTCTCCTTTGCTCATGCAGATTGAGGATCGTCAACCGAAGCAATTAAAAAATACAGCAAAGTTTTTAAAGGCATTATCTTCTCTTGATGCCGGACTTTCGGTTTATAAAAATCAAAAAAATCTATTCATCACATTAGGAGGTTCGGGAAGCAATTTAAAATCGATTTCTATGAACGGTTTTAACTTTAATGACCCTTTTGGCGATTTTCCTTCAAACAGTTATTACAATATTGAGACAAACTATTCTGTTTTTTTAGAAAGTATTTGGACCAAAAAGTTAGAATTAACTCAAGCAACACATGAGCCTTTTGCCGCTGATAAAGTCTACTATTTTTTAGATTCCCATAAAGAAGCTGTACTTTCAAGTACACTTAAGTTAAATAATTACACCCTTTTAAGTTACTACGACGTTGTTGCCAAACAAATAGTTCTTCGCAAATTTATTGACGGACTTGACTAAAAAATTCGTTATCAACAACTTATCTAAAACCCAGCATTTATGGGTCATTCCTTATTCTTTAATTTTCTGCTAATAGTCTTATTTTAATACTTTTTTGGCTTCTAAAGAAAGTTTTTACCTACAATTTATTGTTGTTTTGGGCAAAAATTTAAAATTAAAAAATAATGAAAAAAGTTGTAATGACTCTTGCATTTGCCCTAGCGTTAACTGGAGTACATGCGCAAACAGAAAACAATAACGGTTATAATAAATGGTCTATAGATTTAGGCGCAGGTTTTAATAAACCGCAACGACCATTTAGCGATGGATATTCTACAAATACTGTAAGTCCATGGACTGGAGATTTAGGGGTTCGCTACATGTTAAACAACAAGTTTGGTTTGAAAGCTGATTTTGGATACAACAGTTTTACTGCAAAAGGCAGCTCTATCGATTTTGATTCAAAATATTACAGAGTAGATTTACAAGCTGTAGCCAACTTAGGCCGCATCATGAATTTTGAAACTTGGACAAACACTATTGGTTTATTAGGACATGCTGGTTTTGGTTATTCTCAATTAAGAAGCGATAACTTTAGAGGAGCAGATGAAATGGGCAACTTTATTGCTGGTGTAACTGGACAAATAAGGTTATCAAACAGAGTGGCTTTAACGGGTGACTTCTCAACTATTTTAAACGCATCACAAGACCGTACTTTTGACGGATCATATGTTGGAGGCAACAGAGGCTTTTCTGGATTGATTTTTAACGGAACTGTTGGTCTAAATGTTTACTTAGGTAAAAATACAAAACATGCTGACTGGACGGTAATTTCTAATGAAGACAGTGACATTTCTGCTTTAGAAAGCAAAGTTGCAGACCTTGAATCACAAATCAAAAACAGACCCGCTCAAAAAGAAGTTATTGTAGAAAAACAAGTAAGTGCTCCACAACCTGCTGATAATGATTTAATCAAAAGAATGATTAATGATAAATATTACAGTGTGTATTTTGATTTCAATAAAACAACTCCAATTGAAAACTCAACTGCTGCGATCGATGTGGTTTTAAATTACTTAAGAAAAAATCCTTCTGCTTCTCTTGATCTTGTTGGTTATGCTGATCAGGTTGGAAAAGCTGAGTACAACGAAAAACTATCTAATGCTAGAGCAACAAACGTAAAAACTATTTTTGAAAAAGCTGGAATTGCTTCTTCTCGTTTAAATGTTATTGCAAATGGTGCGGATACATCAATCCAAAAAGATTCTGATGAAGCTAGAAGATTAGCAAGAAGAGTTACTTTTATTGTAAAATAATTTCTTTTTAATAGACTTGATTAAAAAGTCCTTAAGAAAAAATCTTAAGGACTTTTTTTATATCCAATTTTAAAAAAGAAGAAATATCTCATAAAATTTGGAATAAAATTTGATTAAATCTATTTATGAAAAAACTACTACTCATTTCTCTATTATTTTCTAAAAGTGTTCTGTTTAGTCAAACAGTATTAAATTCGTTGCCACTATCTCTAAATAATCTAGAAAAAACTCAAATTCTAAATATTGAGGACAAAGAAACCAAAGACATTTACGCTTTTGCTTGGGACAATCAGAACATAAATATTTTGAAATACAATAAGTCTTTGTTTCTAACCAATCAATTTACAGATTTAATAAAAAAAGAAGCCAATAGAAATTTAATGGGCGCTACAATCAGTGCGGGACAAAAACCTACACTATATTGGATTTCGGGAAATAATAAAAACATTCTAATTACTACTTACAATTTAGATTGTAAAACATCTGAATCCTTAAATTTTGATTTTCCTAAAAATCATAATTACATTATAAGCTCTTTTCAAGAGAATAATGCCTTATACATTCTTGCCAAAGAAAAAGAATACGAACATCTTCTGCTTTACAAATTTGAAAATCAGAAGTGTGAAATTAAAATGCTTGATTTCTCTCCTTTCACTTTTAAAAATAAAGAAAACGTAAATATTTCTTTCAATGCACTTATTCAGTATTTTCCAATTAAGAAAATAGAATCTGATATTCTTAATTCTCTTGATCTTACATCATCAATATGCAAGATGTATGTGCTTGAAAATCGTATTATTTTGACATTTGATGATCGCGTACAACGAACGCAAGTTTTTGAAGTTAATTTAAACACTGGCATTATGAAAGAAAGAACTTTTGATAGTCCTGCTTCGAAAAATCCACTGGCAACAGCAAATTCATTTTATAATAATAAAAAGCTATTTCAAATCGCAGCCAATGAAGATGAATTATTGTTTGAAGTAAAAGATTTTGACTCTAAAAACATCATAAAGAAATATTCTTTTTCAAAAAATGATAGTATTCCGTTTAAAAATTCTCCTTTCTTTGTTCAAATCAACAACAAAAAACCGAAGCAGCTAAAAAACACTGCAAAATTTCTTAAAGATTTAGAAGGACTTACTGCTGGTATTTCTATAATTAAAAATAAACAAAACACTTTTGTTACTTTTAGCGGTTTTGGAGAATCTCAAGATTACTATTTCAAAGCTGATTCTCCCGATCAATTTGGGCTTCGCGAATATTATTCATTAACAAAAATGGTCTATTTTGATGCCACATTAAATGAAAATTTAGATTTTATAAGCGACAAACAATCACAACCTTTGGCAAGCGAGAATTTGTTTTATTATTTAAATTTCAATAAAACTATAAACTTATATGATGCATTAGAATTAAAGAATTATTACATTTTAAGTTACTATGATGATGCCTCTAAGCAATTTATTATGCGAAAATTTACGGATGGTTTTATGATGGGAGACAATAGAAATTCAATTATAAATAAATCGATTTTTTCCAATCCTGCTACTTTCGGCAAAATCAATTCGCACTAATTTTACATAGAATTAGCCAAAAAGCCTAATGTTTTCGAGGATTCTAAAAAGTGTAATGAATAATTTTTCTTAATTTTACAAAAAAGACACTTATTATGTTAGCAAAAAATATTGAATCGGCTTTAAACAAGCAAATCCGCATAGAAGCAGAATCTTCACAAACCTATCTTTCTATGGCTTGTTGGGCTGAAGTGCAAGGATTAGAGGGAATTTCTCAATTTATGTACACACAGTCAGACGAAGAGCGTGCGCACATGCTTAAGTTGGTTAAGTACGTAAACGAACGCGGAGGACATGCTCAGGTAACAGATCTTAAAGCGCCAAAAACAACTTATACTACTTTTAAAGAAATGTTTGAAGAGCTTTATAATCATGAACTTTTTGTTTCTAAATCTATCAACGAATTGGTTCATATTACTTTTGAAGAAAGAGATTATGCAACGCACAATTTCTTGCAATGGTACGTTTCTGAACAAATTGAAGAAGAAGCTACAGCTAAATCTATTTTAGATAAAATCAACTTAATTGGTGACGATAAAGGCGGACTGTATTTGTTTGATCGTGATATCCAGCAATTAACAGTTACGAGTTCAATCGCTATCAATCCTAAATAAAAAAGTTAAAGTTTATTTAGAATATTTAAAAATAACTTTTTTGGTTTATATTTGTCTCTGTTTTTAAAATTCAGAGGAAAAGTGAGCAAGAAAGAAAAAGACAAGGACAAAAAAAAGGATAAAAAGAAAAAGAAAAACAAAGATATCCTTGATAAAATTAAGAAGATTGAGAATTGTAAATCTTCTTGCTGTGAGAAATATAAAAAGAGCGAAAAGAAACGCTGCTCACGCTGTCCTATGTTCGATTTATTCAAAAAAACTGCTTAACGCGATATAGAAAAACCCATCAGATTTCTCTGGTGGGTTTTTTAGTTTTAAATTGCAGTCTATTTTTGATTTTTAAGATCCATTATGAAAAACGGCGTAACAATTCCCAAATCTAGTCTTGACTTTTTGGTTCAGCTAAAAGAAAACAATAATAAACCATGGTTTGAAGAGCATAAACAGCAATATTTGATAGAACTTAATCATATTGAGAATTTTGCAGGCGCTTTACTAAAAGAACTTTCCAAAACTGATGTTTTAGAAAATACTTCTGGTAAAAAAAGTGTTTACAGAATCTATCGAGATATTCGTTTTTCTAAAGATAAAACTCCTTTTAAGACATTTTGGGGCGGAAGTTATACGCGGGCAACTGCTGCAAGACGCGGCGGTTATTATTTTCATCTGGAAAAAGGAAATAGTTTTTTTGCGGGCGGATTTTGGGGACCAAATGCTGCTGACTTAAAACGAATAAGAACTGAATTTGCTCAAGATCCCGAAACCTTTCAGGAAATTCTGAATTCTCAATCTTTCAAAAGCAATTTTGGCACTTTGCAAGGTGAACAACTTAAAACAAAACCAAAAGGTTTTGATGTGGATCATCCGGCTATTGATTTGCTTCGTTTCAAACAATTTTTGGTCATAAGACGTTTTACTGACGAAGAAGTATTAAGTCCGCAATTTTTAGAACTTGCTTTAGATGCTTTCAAAAATATGAGACCCTTTTTCGATTACATGAGCGAAGTTCTTACAACTGATGCAAATGGCGTTTCTATTTTATAAAAACAATTTACTATAAATTATAAACCCGACAGGTTTTTCATACCAATCGGGTTTAACCAACGATATTCTCTTAAAACGCTATTTACTCAGCAATAAAATTTCATTTACAACCACTTCGGTTATATAACGTTTTTCTCCGTTTTTATCATCGTAGCTTCTGTGTGTCAATTTTCCTTCGACAGCAACTTCTTTCCCTTTCACAACAAACTTTTCGATAATTTCTGCTGTTTTTCCCCAAGCTGTTATTCTATGCCATTCAGTTTGTTCTACTTTTTCTCCTTTTTCATTTTTGTAATAATCCTTTGTTGCAATCGTGATGTGTGCAAGCTTTCTTCCGTTTTCTAAGGTTTTAACTTCTGGATCGTTTCCTACATTCCCAATTAATTGTACTCTGTTTTTCATGGCGTATATTATTTAAGTGTTTTTATTAATGTGAACTGTTTTTCAAATTCAACATGGCAAAGATGCAAACTCTCAGCAGTGACAGTCGGTTATTAACTATTTACTATCGAGTGTAACTATTTGTAAGCGTTTGTAAATGGAATTTGTTTTTTGTATATTTGAGATAAATCTTACGATATGCAGGCAAAAATTAAAAAAGTAGAGTTAAGAAACCTTGAAATTGAGGACTATAGACAGTTAAAGAAATCAATGATTGAATCGTATCCAGAAATGGCCGATTCGTATTGGGGATCTGACGACATAGAAAGACTTCTTTCTATTTTTCCGGAAGGACAGCTGGTGATTTTGGTTGACGGAAAAGTGGTCGGCTCTGCCCTATCTCTTATTGTTGATGAAAAGTTGGTAGAAAAAAGACATAATTATCAACAGATTAGTGGAAACTATACCTTCTCTACTCACAATCCGAATGCGGAAATTTTATACGGAATAGATGTTTTTATTCACCCAAATTATAGAGGCTTGCGTTTGGGGCGCCGATTATACGATGCCAGAAAAGAACTTTGCGAACAGCTGAATTTAAAAGCGATTGTTTTTGCGGGAAGAATCCCGAACTATAGAGAACACGCCAAAAAACTCTCTCCCAAAGCGTATATAGAAAAAGTACGCACCAAAGAACTGTACGATCCGGTTCTTTCTTTTCAGCTGAGCAATGATTTCCACGTTTTAAGAATCCTTAAAAATTATTTGGAAGGAGATGAAGAATCGAAAGAGTTTGCTGTTTTGCTGGAATGGAACAATATTTACTATGATGACAGTCCAAAACTGATTAACGTTAAGAAGGAAATTATCCGTTTAGGATTGATTCAGTGGCAGATGCGCCCATTGAATAATGTCGAAGCGCTTTTTGAGCAAGCAGAATTTTTCATTGATGCCGTTTCGGGTTATGGTTCTGATTTTGCTTTGTTTCCAGAATTGTTTACCGCGCCTTTAATGGCCGATTATAATCATTTATCTGAAGCCGAAGCTATTCGCGAATTGGCACGCCACACCGATCCAATTCGCAAGCGTTTCCAAGAATTTGCCATTTCATACAACATCAACATTATTACGGGAAGCATGCCTTATGTTGAAGGCGGAAATCTCTACAATGTTGGTTTCTTATGCAAAAGAGATGGAACTTCAGAAATGTATACCAAAATCCATATTACGCCTAATGAAGTTATTCATTGGGGAATGAAAGGCGGATCTCAATTTAAAACCTTTGATACCGATTGCGGTAAGATCGGAATTCTAATCTGTTATGATGTTGAGTTTCCAGAACTTTCTAGACTTTTGGCAGATGAAGGAATGGATATTTTGTTTGTGCCGTTTTTAACCGATACCCAAAATGGTTATACTCGTGTAAAACATTGTTCGCAAGCGCGCGCCATCGAAAATGAGTGTTATGTAGCCATAGCAGGTTGTGTTGGAAATCTTCCGAAAGTAAACAATATGGATATTCAATATGCACAATCATCTGTATTTACGCCATCCGATTTTGCTTTTCCAAGTAACGGAATCAAAGCAGAAGCAACACCAAATACAGAAATGACACTTATTGTTGATGTTGATTTAACATTGCTAAAGGAGCTTCATGAACATGGAAGTGTAAAAACATTAAAAGACAGAAGATCTGACCTTTACGAAATTAAAAAATTGAATTCATGAAAACATGCCTCGAATGCTCAGCCAAAATTTTCGGCCGAGAAGACAAAAAATTCTGTTCTGACAGTTGTCGCAATGCCTACAATAACAAAATAAATAAAGATAGTACGAATTTCATGCGAAATATAAACAACAAGTTACGCAAAAATTACCGTATTTTGGCAGAGTTAAATGTGGATGGAAAATCTAAAGCTTCTCGAGACAAATTACTAACAAAAGGATTTGATTTTGAGTTCTTTACAAACATTTTACAGACCAAGACAGGAAATACATATTATTTCTTGTACGATCAAGGCTATCGTTCCTTGGACAACGATTATTTTATGCTTGTTAAAAAAGAAATATAGTTAGTATTAATTTACCATGAGAAAAAACCCCACCTCAATTCTAGCCATAGTCTGCGTTTTAGCTTTACTTGGCATTATATACGCCACGATGATGCCGCAAGGAATCTCTAAGGACGACGAAGCGCTTGCTGAATTTTCGACCGAAAGAGCCTTAAATCAAGTTGAGATTATAGCACAGAAACCACATTATGTCGGATCTACGAATCACGAACTTGTTGCAAATTATCTTAAACTAGAATTAAACAGAATCGGATTAGAAACGAGTGTTCAGGAAGGTTTTACTCTAAACGATAAAGGTCTTTTGGTGAAGTCAAAAAATATTTTGGCTCGCATTAAAGGAACAAACAATACAAAAGCACTTTTACTTCTTTCTCATTATGACAGTGCACCACATTCTTTCTCAAAAGGTGCAAGCGACGATGCTTCTGGTGTCGCAACAATTTTAGAAGGTGTTCGCGCCTTTTTATACTCCAAACATCCTCAAAAAAACGATATTATCATACTATTTTCTGATGCAGAAGAATTAGGATTAAACGGTGCTGCTTTATTTGTAAACAAACATCCTTGGGCAAAAGACGTTGGTTTGGTTTTAAACTTTGAAGCAAGAGGAACTTCTGGTCCAAGCTATATGCTGATGGAAACCAATAAAGGAAATCAGGCTTTGGTTCAGGAATTTACTAAAGCTAAGCCTTCTCATCCTGTTTCAAATTCTTTGATGTACAGCATTTATAAAATGCTTCCAAATGATACAGATTTGACTGTTTTTAGAGAACAAGGAAACATTCAAGGATTCAATTTTGCTTTTATTGACGGGCATTTTAATTATCACACCCAGCAAGATGATGTTCAGCATTTAAACAAAACTACATTGGCGCATCAAGGCACTTACATCATGCCTTTGCTGAAATACTTTACCAACATTGATTTAAACCAGACAGAATCTACAGAAGATGATGTTTATTTCAGTGCTCCTTTTACTTTCATCAGTTATCCGTTTACTTGGGTAATGCCAATGACACTGATTGCTTTTGGATTATTGGTCCTATTCATTTTTGTTGGAAAAGTAAAAAGAATTATCACTTTCACAGAAATATTCAAAGGTTTTGTTCCGCTTTTAGGATCCATTATAATTGCTGGATTGGTCACATTTTTAGGATGGAAACTTATTCTCGAAATTTATCCGCAGTACTCTGATCTTTTAAATGGATTTACTTATAACGGACACGCTTATATTGGTGCTTTTGTTACTTTGAGCATAGCTATTTGCTTTGCTTTCTACCATCATTTCTCTGAAGCAAAAACTACGATGAACCATTTTGTGGCTCCGTTGCTGCTTTGGATTATCATTAATGCATTTTTAGCGAACAGCTTAACGGGAGCTGGCTTCTTAATTATTCCTGTCTATTTCGGAATATTGCTATTCGGAATATTTGTGTTTACACAACATTATAGTCTGGGAATGAATCTACTTTTCAGTATTCCTGCCTTAGCAATTGTTGCGCCTTTTATTGTAATGTTCCCAATTGGCCTTGGACTTAAAATATTATACGGAAGTGCTGTTTTGACTGTTCTATTATTCGGATTGCTGTTGCCAATATTTGGAGCATTTGCTAAAAAAGGAGCTTGGATTGTGGTTTTCTTTATCACTTCAATTGCATTTTTCATTTATGCAGGATATCATTCAGGCTATGAATATGGAAAAGCTAAATCAAATAGCTTACTATATGTCTATAACGCCGATAACAATTCTGCTGCCTGGACAACTTATGATACGAACTTGGATGAATGGACTAAATCGTATTTAGGCGAGAAAAACCAAAAAGCAGTTGGATTGAATACGCTTCCGCTGACCAGCAAATACAATACAACATTTACTTACAGCGCAATAGCACCTGTAGTTGACGTTCCAAAACCTACAATTCAGTTTTTAAGAGACAGCGTGATTGGAAATAATAGATACTTGAAAATTAAGATTACTCCAAACAGAAAAGTAAATCGTTATGACATTTTTGCCAATCCAAAAATGACTTTTTACAACTTTAAGGCAAATGGAGTTGCCACTTCGGGAGAAAAAACTAATCGTCTTGAACGTGAAGGTTCAAAAATATTATGTTACTATGTTGTGGGCAATGAACCACTCGAGATGGAATTCTACATCAATAAATCTTCTGTTTTTGATATGGATTTAATTGAAAGTTCTTTCGATTTAATGAGCAATCCGCTATTAAATGTTAAACCAAGAGAAAATTGGATGATGCCAACACCGTTTGTATTGAATGATGCTGTTATGATTCAGCAGAAAATTAAACGATATACACCACCAGTAAAACCAATTGAAACTGCTCCTGTTGTAGACAGTTTAGCGATTTCAAAAGACAGCATAAAACCAGCTGTAACACCAGAATAGAACAATCCCTATAAATAGCAAAAAAGCAGACTTTAATTTTGATAAAGTCTGCTTTTTTATTTTTAGCATGCGCATTCAATTTTCAAAGCTTGTTTTTCGCCTTTTGTTCCTTCTGTTGCATACCCATCAATCTTCCACCATTCTAGTCCGCCAATTAATTCTTTTACTTTAAATCCGAGTTTGGTCAAATTTAGTGCGCCTTTTGTAGAAGCATTGCATCCAATTCCTGTACAATAAGTAACGTAAAGCACTTCTTTATCCAAATGTTTTGTGGTTTCTGCATTCATTTCGCGATGCGGAATATTAATCGCATTCGGAATATGTTCTTCATCGTAACCAAAAGCTCTTCTAGCATCAATTACAATAATTTTTTCACCATCGTTTAATGCTTCGAATAAATCTGAAGGATCCATTTCATAAGCTAACTTGTTTTCGTAATGTTTAATTTGTGCTTCCATTTTAATTGTGTTTTTAATGATTTTATTTTTCAAAAGTAGAAGATGATTTCATGCCATAAAAACGAAAAGATTTCATCAACAGCATTACTTTTTTTCATACAAAAGCCAGTTTAAAATTTTGTTTCTTTGTGTATTAATTCTTCAAAAATGGAAATACGCCACTTAAAATTGATAAAAGCAATCGTAGAAGAAGGAAGCATTACGAAAGCGATCGATAAACTTCATTTGACACAATCGGCTTTAAGCCATCAGCTCAAAGAAGCCGAATATCAATTGGGTACTGCTATTTTTTTGAGAGTCAACAAAAAATTAGTTCTCACAAAAGCAGGCGAAAAAGTCTATGATGTGGCCAATGAAATCCTTACTAAACTTGCTGAAACTGAAACTCAGATCAAACAAATGGTTTTTGGCGAATCTGGCGAAATCAGGATTAGTACCGAATGTTTTTCGAGTTATCACTGGCTCCCATCGGTTTTAAAGCAGTTCCATCTTTTATATCCCAATGTCGAATTAAAAATTGTGGCCGAAGCAACACACATTCCGTTGCAGAAATTATTGGAAAATACCATTGACATTGCCATAGTAAGCGACACCATTAAAGACAGTCATATAAAATACACCGAGCTTTTTCAAGACGAAATGGTAATGGTCGTTTCCGAAAATCATGCTTGGGCAGATAAAAAATATGTAGTTGCAGAAGATTTCATCAACGAACATCTGATTATTCATTCGCTTCCGCTTGAAACCGTTACCATTCATCAGTTTCTTTTGGCTCCAGCCAAAGTAAATCCGAAGAAAATAACTCCGATGCCATTAACAGAAGCTTCTCTGGAAATGGTAAAAGCCGACATGGGCGTTATGTCTATGGCAAAATGGGCACTGCAGCCACATTTAAAAAACAATCCTATTAAAGCTGTAAAAATTGGAAAGAGTGGTTTGAAACGAAAACACTTTATTGCCACGCGAGCCAAAGAGAATTATCCTGATTATTTTCATCATTTTATCAGCTTTTTACAAAACGAAATCAATTTACAATGGAATATTCAATAAGAAACTGTGAAATAACAGATTTACCCAAATTGCTCATTTTACTTCAAAAACATGCAGAATTTGAAAAGGCCGAATTCTCCCCAGAAGGAAAAGGACAAGGTTTGAAGAATGCTTTATTTGGCGAGAATCCTAAATTATTCTGCTTGGTCGTTGCCGCAAATGAAACTATTGTTGGTTATACATCCTATACTTTTGATTTTTCTACTTGGAACGCACAAACATTTCTATACATGGACTGTTTATTTTTGGAAGAAGAAACAAGAGGTTTTGGGATTGGTGAAATTTTAATCGAAAAATTAAAAGAGATCGGAAAACAAAACAATTGTGTAAATATACAATGGCAAACACCTGAATTTAATACAAGAGCCATTAAATTCTATAACCGAATGGGTGCAAAAGGAAAAGACAAAGTCAGATTTACGTTAACTTTGTAAATCTTTTTTATTTCAGGTAGATTTGGCAGATTGAACAGATTCAATTTGAAATGATTATCTGCAAGATCTTCTTAAATCATTTTTAAATCTGCGTGAAAAAAACTTTGCAACTCTGCAACTTTGTAACTTTGCATCTTAAAAAGAAAAAATGACAAAAATAAGTATACTTGGCTGCGGCTGGCTTGGACTTCCTTTAGCAAAAGCATTAATTGCAAAAGGTAATTCAGTAAACGGATCAACAACTTCACAAGACAAACTTTCTATTTTGAAAGATGCGAGAATAAATCCGTTTTTAGTGACTGTTGAAAGCGAAAGTGTTTCTGAAAACATAACCGTTTTTTTAGCTGAAAGCGAAATCTTAATTATAGATATTCCGCCAAAACTAAGAACAGTTGACCCAAGTTCTGAGAAGAAAGTTTTTGTCGAAAAAATCAAAAACCTAATTCCGTTTATAGAAAAATCAACGATTCAGAAAGTTCTTTTTGTAAGTTCTACTTCTGTTTATGGCGATGATAATGGACTTGTAACAGAAGAAACCATTCCGAATCCAGACACCGAAAGTGGCAAACAATTGGTTTTAGCTGAAAAATTGCTGCAAGAAAATCAAAACTTTAAAACTACCATTCTTCGTTTCGCTGGATTAATTGGTGAAGATCGCCATCCTGTCAAGTTTTTAGCTGGAAAAGAAAATATTGAAAATCCAGATGCTCCTGTTAATCTAATTCATCAGAATGATTGCATCGGCATTATTGAAGCCATCATAAATCAATCCAAATGGAATGAGGTTTTTAACGCTGCTGCGCCTTTTCATCCAATAAGAGAGGAATATTATACTCAAAAAGCTGCCCAAATGAATTTGCCTTTACCAAATTTTAGCTCTGAAAAATCGAATATTAAAAAGGCCATTTCAAGTAAAAAGATTGAAAACAGTCTAAACTATCAATTCAAGCTGGAGAATTATTAAAAAAACTTTGCGAACTTCGCGATAAACTTTTGCGCCTTTGCGGTTAAAAATTATGGAAACAGTTTACATCAGTTCGCCTCTAGGAATCACCAAAATTATTGGAGATGAGAACGGCATTTCTGTAATTTCTGTTTCTGATGTTGGAACAAATGAAGTTTCTAAGGAAATTCCAAAGGTTTTACAAGATGCCGTTTTGCAGTTAAATGAATATTTTGAAGGCAAAAGAACCAATTTTGATTTAAAACTGAATCCGCAAGGAACCGAATTTCAGCAGAAAGTATGGAAATCACTTCTAGAAATTCCATACGGCAAAACGGTAAGCTACATGGATCAGACCAAAAAATTGGGCGATGTAAAAGCAATTCGTGCCGTCGCCTCAGCAAATGGCAAAAATCCACTTTGGATTGTTGTGCCTTGTCATCGCGTCATTGGAACAAATGGATCTTTGACCGGTTACGCTGGCGGATTGTCACGTAAAAAATGGCTTTTAGAACATGAAAGCCCGTCTGCACAGCAAAGTCTGTTTTAAATCCTACTAAAAAGAAGGATAATTCATTCATTTATTATTTTGCAACAGATTAAAAATTTAAATTTGTGTACATTTATACAGAATAAAAATTAGTTCAATTCGTGAATTGCTTCGCCTGTTCGCTATCGCTCGGGTCGTGGCAAAACCACTATAAATGATTATGATTGAAAAAATTAATCTCAACAATATTCTCTTTCTCGATATAGAAACCGTTCCTGAAGAAGAAAACTTTAGTTCGCTTGACGCGGAAATGCAGTCGCTTTGGGATTTGAAAACGCAATATCAGCGAAAAGATGAGTTTACACCAGAAGAATTTTACGAACGCGCCGGAATCTGGGCCGAGTTCGGAAAGATAATCTGCATTTCGGTTGGTTTCTTTACCATCAAAGGAGACGTTCGAAATTTTAGAGTAACTTCATTTTTTGGTGAAGAGAAGAAAATCCTAAAGGACTTTTCCAATCTGATTAACAATCATTTTAATCAGCCTCAGCATTTGTTGTGCGGACATAATTCTAAAGAATTTGATATTCCTTTTATTGCCCGAAGAATGATCATCAACCAAATGCCTATTCCAGACAAACTGAATTTATTCGGCAAAAAACCTTGGGAAATTCCGCATTTAGATACTTTAGAGTTATGGAAGTTTGGCGATTACAAGCATTTTACTTCTTTAAAATTGCTAACGAAGATTCTTGGTGTTCCTTCGCCAAAAGGCGATATTGACGGAAGTCAAGTTGCTCATGTCTATTACGTCGAAAAAGATATTGACAGAATTATTACGTATTGCGAAAAAGACACGATTGCTGTAGCTCAGATTTTCTTGCGTTTACGTCGAGAAGATTTACTGATTGAAGATGAGATTATTCATGTGTAACTTTAAAGTTGCTAAGATTCTAAGGTTCTGAGATGCTAAGTTTTTTAGCTACGCTGTTTAAATGAACTCAAATAACTTATATGTTTTAAAATGATTCATTCCGAAATTTCACATCATCGCATGGCTTCTCAGAAGCTTTATCAGGAAAATCAATGTTCTCCTCAGGAAATAGTATATCATTTTGGCGCTATGCAGGCTCAGGATTATGCCATGGCAAAATGGGCAATTGGTTCACGTTGCAATGCCTCTGAAAAAGAAATTGAGGAAGCCGTTAATTCGGGAAAAATTATTCGAACGCACATTCTTCGTCCTACCTGGCATTTTGTTTCTGCAGATGATATTTATTGGATGCTTGATCTTTCTGCTCCGCAAATAAAAAAGCTGGCCATTTCAGGTGCTAAAAAATTTGGAGTGGATGAAAAAAAGCTCATTCAGATCAATAATACTATTGAAAAACTACTGGCGGGAAACAATCATTTGACTCGCGATGAAATTATGCAGGAGCTTAATATCAAAAAAACATCCAAAGAAGATTTTTTAGGTGCAGCCATTATGATGAATGCAGAATTGGATGGTTTGGTTTGTAATGGCAGAATGAAAGGCAAACAAATTACGTATGCTTTGCTCGAAGAAAGAGTTGATCGGCCAAAAACCAAATTGACTAAAGAAGAAGGATTAGCAAAACTTGCTCAGAGATATTTTGAAAGTCATGGTCCGGCAACTTTACTTGATTTTTCGTGGTGGTCTGGTTTTGCACCAACAATTTGCCAAAAAGCAATTAACGCAATTGAGTTGCAATTAAACTCTATTACTATTGATAATCAGACTTTTTGGTTTTCTAAGAATCGTTCTTTAGAGGATAATTTTCGCGAAAGTGTACATTTTCTGCCAGCATTTGACGAAATTTTGATTTCATACAAAACACGCGAAGCTTCATTTTCTGGAGATCATCAATCCAAAACTTTTACCAATAATGGCATTTTTAAACCCATCATTTTAGAAAACGGAAAAGTAATTGGAATTTGGAAACGAACCATTAAAAAAGATCATGTAAAAATTGAAACAGAGTTTTTTAATGAAACTGAAAATTCAAAAAAGGCAATTCTGTTTGAAGGAATTAAAGCTTTTGAAACTTATTTGGAAACCAAAGTTGTGATTGGATAATTAATTTTTCAAAATAGGTAATTAGATTTCGCCCCGCTGAGGCTTTTCAATTTATAGCCTGAATGATTTCTATAAATATTTTGCTCTTCAAGAGCTTTTTCATTTGCACATAATTTTGTTTGTAACGTTTAATAGCTCTGGAAGAGCGAAATATCTATAGCGAATGAAATTTTCCTATTTCAAAAAGCCCCATCGGGGCGACATATCAACTCAAATTCCTACCTCATTACACAAAATATTTATGCATTTTATTGCTAAATAATTACATTTACAAAAAAATGTAATTATGGTATTGAGCAGATTTTGGTTAGTTATTTTTATTTCTTCGATTCTTTTTATTGTAGTCAGTTTATTTACTGCCAATACTTATACCATTGATTCTGTTTTGAATGGAAAAAAAGATGATCCTATTTTAGTGTCTGAAAAATACATCGAAGAGCTTCCAGCTTTCTTAAAAGACAGTATTCAAAAAGCTCCAGATCAGACTATGATCATCAATCGTGATACGCTAAATGCTGACACAACGTATGTTTACAAAAACAAAACCGTAAAAATTTACAGCGGTCTTCAAAAATCTGACGGATTGCTGCCAACTTGCAAAAGCACTTTAGTCGATTTAATTTTGCCTCTTATTGCCTACTTGGCTTTTTTCTGCGGATTAATGGAACTTTTAATCGTTTCTGGAGCTTCTGGAAACTTGGCAAAAGCCTTGAGTCCTGTATTTGTAAAAGTTTTTCCAAGCATTCCTAAAAACCATCCTTCGATATCTTACATGACCTTAAACTTTGCTGCCAATTTCTTGGGATTGGATTCGGCCGCAACACCTTTTGGATTAAAAGCAATGGAAAGTTTACAGGAAATAAACCCTGAAAAAGATAAAGCCAGCGACGCACAAATCATGTTTATGTGTCTTCACGCTTCTGGATTAACCTTAATCGCAACTTCAATTATCGGTTATCGCGCTGCCGCAAATGCCAGTAATCCTGCTGATGTGATGCTGCCGTGTATCATTACGTCGTTTATCGGAACCATTGCAGCTTTTTTAATTGTCGGAGTCAAACAGAAAATCAATTTCAAAAGTGCTTCACTTTTAATTGGTTTAATGGGATTAATTGCTGCAATTGTTGGTTTATTGATGTATGTGAATCATTTAGATTTAATTGGAAAAAACTATTTTACCTCTAACCTTTCTGGATTAATTTTATTGGCGATTATAGTGTTTACGCTAATTTTTTCTTTCAAACATGAGAAAAAATTCAGAGAAGCAGACACTACTGTGTTCGATACTTTTGTTGTTGGAGCCAATAACGGAGTTAAAACTGGAGTTACAATTTTTCCATATGTTTTAGGAATGTTAGTTGCAATTTCGCTTTTTAGAAACAGCGGTTTATTTGAAATCATCAGTGATGCGATCGGATTTATCTTTTCGAATCTTGGCGTAAGCAAAGAAATTACAAATGCGCTTCCTGTTGCCATGTTGCGTCCGTTTAGCTCCGCAGGTTCGAGAGGTTTCTTAATCGATTCGATGAATACATTCGGAGCCGATTCTTTGACCGCTAGATTGAGCAGTATCTTCCAATGCAGCGCCGAAAGTACATTTTATGTTATTGCGGTTTACTTTGGTTCTGTAAACATCAAAAACACTCGTTATGCATTAGGCACAATGCTATTGGTGGATTTAATCTGTGTTATTACGGCGATTTTTGTAGCAACTTGGTTTTTCTAAGACAAGCAAAAGCATCAAAATAAACGCTTCTTATTTTTCTTAAAGATCTTTAAAACAACAAATAAAGATTGTTGTTTTAAAGTTTTGATATAAGTCAACCCCATGAATCAGACGCATTATCCTACATTATTTTTTGATTTTTTATAAAAAACCTCTTATAATTTTATACTTTAGCCTTCTAACATAAATAAAACAATTAAATATTCCCCCAAATATGTTTAAATGGTTTTTAAGTAAAAAAAAGGAATCTAAGAGTTCCGAAAAATTCGAATGCGCTGAAGAGCCAAAACCTACAGAAAAGACTGTATCAGCACAAAACAAATTCGACACAAACAAAATGGACTGGCTCATTAATGACTCGCTTCTTGCGTTTATGCCTCGCGAATTATTTATGCACTATTCTGATGCTAACACCGCACCAGATCCTCAAGACCCTTCCTGGCAAAATCAAGGGCTTTATTTTTGGAAAGAAAAGGAAGCTTTTGAAAACAAATCTCTCCCAGAGTTTTTTGAAACTATGGACCAGAAATTATTTATCATCAATGAAGTTCCGGATTATATTTCGCTGGTTTCAGGAAAAGCGATGCCTTGGTTTGGAATGCCTGGAGGTGGAGAAAAATTCTTTTTCAGATATGATGAGACTACGCCCGTAACTTTAGAAGAAGCCCACAAACTCAATATTATCAATTATGTTGAAATTGTGGAATTAAATCAGGACAACTTGAGTGTTTTAAACGACAGGGACAATTATTGCTTTTTAATTGATCCTTACGAAGTGAAATACGAAGACCAGCTTTTTTATCTTAATGGCGAAAAAATATCGCTAGCAGAACTTTATCAAAAAAAGAAACTTTTAGTTCTATCTGTTGAATAAAATCACTTTTGAATTATAATTATGAAAATCCACACTCTTTTCTTCCTGCTCGTTTTAATAGGATGCCAAAAAACAAAACCAACAGATGCTGCTGCCCCAATTGCAGAAATCATGGAACCGCAAGAAACATTGGAAGTTACAAATGATGAAAAAATCATTAAAACTGACACGATTTCTATTTATTCTGACGGGACAGAATCGTCTACAGATTACATTCTGGCTCATTTAGTAGATCAGCAGGCAGATAAGGACAGTATTGTTACTGTAAAATACCGATTGGATTTTTATCAGAATAAAACCAAAACCGCATCTTCAAAAATTGCTATCAAAGGTTTTGAAAAAGGTTCTGAATGGATGGCGTCTTATGGATTGACATCTGAAACTTCTAAAAATTCTCCTTTTATACAACTTACCGTTGGCTATCCCGCTTGTGGCTATTCCCATGACAACTATCTGTATTATCTTAAAAACAAAGGTCTACAGCTAGTTCACCAATGGAGTACAATGTCTGATAGTGGCTGGGGAAGCTGGGTCGAAATAGAAAATCCGTCAGCAAACTCTGACCCAAAATCTTTTTATTGCAAAACTGTTGCATTTGTACCTGCAGATGAAGATGAAAACCTAGACATGGGAATCCTTTCGCACTCTGACTCAATATCTTTCGAATTAAAGGACAACAAATGGAAGAAGATTCTGTTATCTGCAAAAGACAAACCATACTTCGAAAAAAAGATGACTTTTGATCAATTTAATAGCACCGAATAAAAATCATAAAACTGCTCAAGAGTTCTTATTCAAATTCTTTCTTAGGTAAATAATTTCTAAATTTGTAAAAAAACAAAACTAATGATTGATTTTATATACCAAGATCCTTATCCGATCTTAAAAGATGATACGCAGTACCGCAAAATCACTTCTGATTATGTAAAAGTTGAAAAATTTGGAGAACGTGAAGTTTTAACCGTTGACCCAAAAGGTTTAGAGTTATTGGCAGAAGAAGCTTTGACAGATGTTTCATTTATGTTGAGAACTTCTCATTTGCAAAAACTAAGAAAAATTCTTGATGATCCAGAAGCTACTGACAACGATCGATTTGTAGCTTACAATTTACTTCAAAATGCATCTGTTGCGGCTGAAGGTCAGTTACCAAGCTGTCAAGATACAGGAACTGCAATCGTTATGGCGAAAAAAGGAGAAAGCATCTTTACAGGTGTTGACGATGCAGAATGGTTAAGCCGCGGTATTTTCAATACGTATCAAAAAAGAAATTTACGTTATTCTCAGATTGTTCCGATTTCGATGTTTGAAGAAAAGAATTCAGGATCAAATCTTCCTGCACAAATTGATATTTATGCTAAAAAAGGAGCTTCTTACGAATTTTTGTTTATGGCAAAAGGTGGAGGATCTGCAAACAAAACGTATTTATATCAGCAGACAAAATCTTTATTGAATGAAAAATCACTTGACGAATTCATTCGCACTAAAATCAAAGATTTAGGAACTTCTGCTTGTCCTCCATACCACTTGGCTTTAGTTATTGGCGGAACTTCTGCTGAAGCCAACTTAAGCGCCGCTAAAAAGGCTTCTGCTGGATATTACGACAATCTTCCAACATCTGGAAATATGGCTGGTCAGGCTTTTCGTGATCACGAATGGGAAGAAAGAGTTCAAAAAATCTGCCAAGAAAGTGCCATCGGTGCTCAGTTTGGAGGAAAATATTTCACACATGACGTTCGTGTAATCCGTTTGCCTCGTCACGCCGCTTCTTGTCCGGTTGGACTTGGAGTTTCTTGCTCTGCAGATAGAAACATCAAAGGGAAAATCACTAAAGACGGAATCTTTGTTGAACAGTTAGAAACAAATCCAAAACAATTTTTGCCAGAAACAGCTCCTCATTTAGAAGCTCCTGTAGAAATTGATTTAGATCAGCCAATGGCAGATATTTTAGCAAAACTATCTAAATATCCTGTTAAAACGCGCTTAAAATTAAACGGAACTGTAATTGTTGCTAGAGATATTGCTCACGCAAAAATCAAAGAATTACTAGATGCTGGAAAACCAATGCCTGATTATTTCAAGAATCACCCAGTATATTATGCTGGTCCAGCAAAAACCCCAGAAGGAATGGCTTCAGGAAGCTTCGGACCAACAACTGCGGGTCGTATGGACGTTTATGTGGATGAATTCCAGAAAAATGGCGGAAGTATGATTATGCTTGCAAAAGGAAACCGAACTAAACAAGTTACTGACGCCTGCAATAAATACGGCGGATTCTACTTAGGTTCTATTGGAGGTCCTGCTGCTATTTTGGCTCAAGATAACATCTTAAAAGTTGAAGTTGTTGACTTTGAAGAGTTAGGAATGGAAGCTGTACGTAAAATCACGGTTAAAGATTTTCCTGCATTCATCATTACAGACGATAAAGGAAATGATTTCTTTGCAAACTTGTAAAAGTGTTCTGCCACAAAGACACTAAGACACAAAGTTTTTTTATAATAAAAGCCACCTATTGGTGGCTTTATTTTTTCTTCTTTTTCAAAACATCTTTGCGTCTTTGAGCCTTCGTGGCCAATTAAGCGCTTAAATCTTGTTTTTCAAAAGCTATAAAATGTGATATTTCTCCTTTCAAGTTATAAACTGGCGAAGCATCAATTTTACATTTATAAGTTTGTCCATTTTTTCTATAATTTTCAAGCGTTTTTGCAAAAGGAATCTGTTTTTTAACCGCTTCCCTGATCTCCTTTAAATCTTTTTGGGAAGTTGCTGGACCTTGAAACATCTTCGGCGTCTTTCCTAAAACTTCTTCCTCTTTGTAACCTGTCATTCTTTTTAGGCCGCTAGAAGCGAAAACTATTTTCAGATTTAGATCAGTCACCAAAACAACTTCTTGTTTAATTCTCTCTTGAATATTGAGCTTTTTCTCATCCCAGACAAATTCATCTGAAATCTTACTGACTCTCTCCAAATCACTGCTTAACGCTTTTAGCTCATTTAAATATTCATAATGAAAATCCCAAGATAAGATTGGAACTGAATTTCGCTGCACTAGATCATCAGAATTTTTATTTTTCATATTAAAACAATTCAGAAGATGAATAGATCTTTTTCCTCAAAGATACAAGAAAAATCCTGTTATAAAAAGACATGAATCTTAATATACGATTAAAAATCATTATCAAAATGTAAATTTTAATTGAACCGCAACTGCTTTTTTTACTTCGGTATTCAAATTACTTAATGAAATTCCAAGCAATCTAACAGAATCCTTCATTTTTTCCTGGTACAATAGTTCTTCGACATTTTCCATAATCAAACTTTTATCAGAAATAAAATAAGGCAAAGTCTTGCTTCTTGTCTGTTGCGAGAAATCGCTGTATTTAATTTTGAGCGTAATGGTTTTCCCTGAAACATTATACCTCTTTAGACGCTTTTCTAACGAACTTGCAATTCGTTCCAATTGTTCCATCATGAAAATTTCAGAAGACAAATTCACATCAAAAGTATGCTCTGCCGCAACAGATTTAGCAATTCGAGAAGATTTTACTTCACTGTTATGAATTCCTCGAACAACATGGTAATAAAAAGCTCCAGATTTACCGAAGTGTTTCTCTAAAAACTCCAAAGACTTGCTTTTCAAATCGGTTCCCGTAAAAATTCCGAGTTGATACATTTTTTCCGTAGTAACTTTTCCAACTCCATAAAATTTACGGATCGGAAGATCTTCCAGAAAAGCTTCCACTTCATCAGGGTTTACGGTTTTTTGTCCGTTTGGTTTGTTATAATCGCTGGCAATTTTGGCCACAAATTTATTGACTGAAATACCTGCTGATGCCGTTAGTCCGACTTCATTAAAAATTCTGGTTCTAATTTCCTGTGCTAGAAGACTTGCGCTCGGATTTCCTTTTTTGTTTTTAGTAACATCTAAATAAGCTTCGTCAAGCGAAAGAGGTTCTACTAGGTCAGTGTATTCATGAAAAATTTTATGAATTTTGGATGAAATCTCTTTATAGCGGTCAAATCTTGGTCTGACGAAGATAATTTCTGGACAATATTTTTTGGCTAAAACTCCACTGATAGCACTCCGAACTCCAAATTTTCTAGCTTCGTAACTAGCTGCAGAAACCACACCGCGATTCTCTGAACCGCCAACCGCAACGGGTTTTCCTCTTAACTCTGGATTGTCCATCTGCTCTACCGATGCATAAAAGGCATCCATATCAATGTGAATTATTTTACGATATGTTGGTGTTTCAGACATATTGCAAATTTAAAAAGGAAAAACAATAAAAAAACGCTGTAAGTAGTTATAAATCATATCAATTTTTAAAGAATGCGAATTCGATGAGCCCAAACCAATTATTCTTTCTATTTTTGTTCTTTTACTCGAAAAATTAAATAATGCGAACATTTGTTATAGGTGACATTCATGGCGGATTACTTGCACTTGAACAAGTACTCGAGAGAGCCAAAGTTACTACTGAAGATACTCTCATTTTTTTGGGCGATTATGTTGACGGCTGGAGTCAGTCTGTTGAAGTAATTGACTATTTAATTGATTTAAAAAGCAAACAAAATATCATCTGCATAAGAGGAAACCATGACCAGCTTGCTTTAGACTGGTTAGAAGAAAGACACGATGATTTTGATGAAGAAATGTGGTACAAACATGGCGGAAAAGCTACTGTTGAAGGCTACGCAAAAATTTCTGAAGAGAAAAAAAGAGCTCATATCGAATTTCTAGAAAATCTGCAGGATTATTATCTTGATGATCAGAATCGTTTGTTTGTTCATGCTGGCTTTACCAATTTGAATGGTGTAAAATGGGAATATTTTTCAAAACTATTTTATTGGGATAGAACACTTTGGGAAACAGCTCTTTCATTAGACCCTAAATTAAAAGAAGACGACCTACACTATCCCAAAAGATTTACCGTTTATAAGGAAGTTTATATTGGCCACACACCTGTTACCCGAATCGGCGAAACGGTTCCTGTAAATAAAGCGTGTGTCTGGAACGTAGATACAGGCGCTGCATTTAGAGGTCCGCTTACAATTTTAGATGTCGACACCAAGGAGTACTGGCAAAGTGAGCCATTAAACGAACTCTATTTTAACGAAAAAGGTAGGAATTAATTTGTTTAAAAGTTACATTTGCTGCCCAAATAATTAATATTAAATTTTTATGAAAAAGGTTATTACACTTTTGTTTTTAGTGACATTCGGATTTGTTAATGCTCAAGAAGCTTTCAAAGGAAAGGGAGATATTAAAGTAAACGTAGGAGCTAATTTACAAGATGGTGGTTCTGGAATTCAAGGTTCTGTTGATTTTGGTTTAGGAGAAAATTTCTCTTTTGGTTTTGTTGCTAACTATATCCTAGGATTTGACAACTTCAATGGTTACTACCACGGCAACACAAATGCTTATTATGATGCTGAACCAGATTTTTCAGATCGTTTTGATGCAAAAGCAAGAATCAATGCTAACTTATCTAGTGTAATTGGCGTAAAAGAATTGGACGTTTACCCTGGATTAAGCTTAGGCTTACATAATTTCGGCGGACACGTTGGCGGTCGTTATTTCTTTACTGACGGATTTGGTGTTTTCACAGAAATCGGATTCCCAATTGCAAAATACGGTTCAAACAATGATCCTTTTTATCATTTGAATAATCAAGCTACTTTTAGTTTAGGGGCTTCTTTTAACTTATAATATTTTTTGCCACAAAGGCACTAAGTCACAAAGTTTTTTTAAGATAAAAACCGCCTTATTGGGCGGTTTTTTTGTTTTTCTCTTTTACAAAATACTTCGAGTCTTTGTGCCTTTGCGGCAATTTCTCCTAAATTAACATTTCAGGAATTTCCCCTTCAATAATCAAATCGGCTTCGGTTGAGGCGATGATGTGTTCGACTGACACGCCTGGCGCTCGTTCTAAGAGCTTAAAACCTTTTTCGGTTACTTCCAGAACTGCAAGCTCAGTAACAACCTTTTTAACGCATCCTACGCCCGTTAATGGCAAAGTACATCTTTTTAAGATTTTTGACTCTCCTGCTTTGTTTACATGCATCATGGCTACAATGATATTTTCGGCGGAAGCCACCAAATCCATTGCGCCTCCCATTCCTTTAACCATTTTGCCTGGAATTTTCCAGTTTGCGATGTCTCCGTTTTCAGAAACCTCCATTGCTCCCAAAATAGTTAAATCTACTTTTTGGCTTCGAATCATTCCAAAACTAAACGCCGAATCAAAGAAACTTGCACCCGGAAGCGTTGTAATGGTTTGTTTTCCCGCATTGATAATATCGGCATCTTCTTCTCCTTCAAAAGGGAAAGGTCCCATTCCGAGAACGCCATTTTCACTTTGAAATTCTACCGCTATATCTTCTCGAACATAATTCGCTACCAAAGTCGGAATTCCAATTCCAAGATTCACGAAATAACGGTCTTTTACCTCTTTTGCAATTCGTTTTGCTATCTCTTCTTTACTAAGTGCCATAATAATGTGTCAATTAGAGAATTTGATAATTAGATAATTCTTTACACGATGTATTAAATTATCTAATTATCACATTTTCTCATTATCTAATTTCTAGTTCTTACTGTACGTTGTTCAATTCTCTTTTCAAACTTTTCTCCTTGAAAGATACGCTGCACCATAATTCCCGGAATATGAATCTGATTTGGATCTAAAGAACCAACCGGAACCAATTCTTCCACTTCAGCAATTGTTATTTTTCCTGCGCCCGCCATACAAGCATTAAAGTTTCTTGCTGTTCCTTTAAAAATAAGGTTTCCAGCTTCGTCGCCTTTCCAAGCTTTTACAATGGCAAAATCGGCTTTGAAAGCTTCTTCCATGATGTGCATTTTTCCGTTGAATTCACGTGCTTCCTTTCCCTCTGCTACTTCCGTTCCGTAACCAGCTGGTGTAAAGAATGCCGGAATTCCTGCCTGAGCTGCACGACAGCGTTCTGCAAGAGTTCCTTGTGGAGTTAATTCAACTTCTAATTCTCCAGAAAGCATCTGACGTTCGAACTCGGCATTTTCTCCCACATAAGAAGAAATCATTTTTTTGATCTGCTTTTTTTGCAATAGTAATCCCAAACCAAAGTCATCAACTCCAGCATTATTAGAAATACAAGTTAAATCTGAAATTGATGTATTGACTAATGCTGCAATTGTATTTTCAGGAATACCGCACAATCCGAAACCACCAAACATGATGGTCATGCCGTCTTTAATTCCTTCAATAGCTTCCTGAACGCTATTTACTTTTTTTGTTATCATAACAAACTATCTTTATTGCTGAATATTTTTGATAAAAATAAGATTTTTAGATTAAATTATAACGATTTCGTAAAAATAAAACCGAAATAAAAATCCCTTTACTAATCTTCTAAAAGAATCGTAAAGGGATTGAAATATAATTAGATGCATTTTATTGCAACAATGTTACAATTCAAATTCATCAGTATTTTGTTCCGTTTGTGTAGTATCTTTTACTACAGCTGGTCTTTGATAGCAATCTACTTTGATAGAGAGGTTTGCTGGACGCTCAAATTCAGATTTTGAAATCTGAAGATTTTTATCGGCATAACACTTTTTCATGAAATAACCCCAAACTGGTAAAGCTGCTGTAGCTCCTTGTCCGTAAGTCAAACTTTTGAAACGCGCTGAACGATCTTCACATCCAACCCAAACTCCAGTTACTAAGTTAGGGACCATTCCCATAAACCATCCATCAGATTGATTTTGCGTTGTCCCTGTTTTACCTGCAATAGGGTTTGTAAACATATATGGGTAACCTGTCCAACGGTTATCTCCGCTTCCTCCGCCTTGTGTACGCAAACGTACACCAGAACCACTTTCTGTTACCCCTTGAAGCAATTTAATTACTGCAAAAGCAATATCTTTATTTAAAACGTCATGAGACTCTGGAATTGGCTCGTAGATAACCTCACCACTTTTGTTCTCAATTCTGCTTAAAAACTGTGGTTTTACATACACTCCTTGGTTAGCAAATGTGCTATACGCTGCAACCATATCTTCAACTGTAATATCAACTGCACCTAGTGCAATTGAAGGCTGAACTGGAATTTCTGTTTTAACTCCTAATTTTTTAGTCAATTCTACAACAGCTTCTGGGCTTGTTCTGTCAATTAATTTAGCTGAAACTGTATTGATAGAAGCTGCCAAAGCTTGTTTTAAAGTTACCATTCCTCTGTATCTGTAATCAGAGTTTCTTGGCTCCCAATCTTCTGTTACGTGGTGACGTCCTTTATGAATCATAAATGGTCCGTCAAGAATTGAATCGCAAGGAGACATATTCAGTTCTTCGATTGCCGTTGCATAAACGAAAGGCTTGAAAGTAGAACCTACTTGTCTTGCCCCCTGTCCTACGTGATCGTATTGGAAATATTTGTAGTTAATTCCACCAACCCAAGCTTTAATTGCTCCAGTTTGAGGTTCCATTGACATTAAACCAGATTGCAGAAAGTGCTTGTAGTAACGGATAGAATCTAATGGAGTCATTACAGTATCTCTTTCTCCTTTCCAAGTAAAGACACGCATTTTTGTTTTTACTTTGAATGAAGCAATGATATCATCTTCGCTTTTGTCCATTTCTTTCATCTGAGCCCAGCGAACAGAATTCTTCATCGCCTGCATCATGATTCTGTCTGTTTCAGCTTGTGTAATATTTACGAAAGGAGCGTTTTTATTGTTTTTTTGATCAATAAAAAACTGTTGTTGAAGGTTTTGCATGTGAGCAGCAACCGCTTCTTCAGCATAAGTTTGCATTCTAGAATCTATCGTCGTGTAAATTTTAAGACCATCTTTGTAAATGTCGTAATCAGATCCGTCTGGCTTTTTATTTTCTGCAACCCATTTCTTCATGTAATCACGAAGATATTCTCTAAAATAAGTCGCTATACCTTCACGGTGGCTTTCCAATTTAAATTTCAACGTAATTGGCAATGCTTGAAGTCTTTCTTTTTCAGCTTCTGAAATCATTTTTGCTTTTGCCATTTGAGATAAAACCACATTACGACGGTTTTTTACTCCTTGTGGATTACGAACTGGATTATAAAGACCTGAGTTTTTGAACATTCCAACCAAAATAGCCGATTCGTCTATGGTCAAATCTTTTGGATCTTTAGAAAAATAAGTTTGCGCTGCAGAACTTACTCCAACAGAATAATTTCCGAAGTCATAAACGTTGCAGTACATTGCCAGAATTTCATTCTTTGTATATTGTCTTTCTAGACGAATAGCGATAATCCATTCCTTTATTTTTTGTACAATCCTGAAAGGCAAAAACTTAGAACCTTCACCATGAAATAATTGTTTTGCAAGCTGTTGTGTTAAGGTACTCGCTCCTCCGTTTGTTCCTAAACTAAAAACGGCTCTCAAAGTTCCACGTCCGTCAATTCCTGAATGCTCGTAGAAACGTGCATCTTCGGTAGCAACAAGCGCTTCAACTAAATTTTTAGGCAAATCAGAATATTTAAGCTGAGATCTATTGGTTTTAAAATATTTACCTAACACTACGCCGTCAGAAGAGATAATTTCAGTAGCAAGGTTTGAATCTGGATTTTCTAAATCTTCAAACGAAGGCATAGATCCAAATAAACCCCAAGAGGCAAATAAAAAGAAGGCCAAAACTCCTAAAAGGGAGTATGCAAAAACCCTCCAGAATTTCTTTTTGTAATAATTAATATCCTTGTTAGATTGATTGTTTTTTTTAGCAGCCATAACTATTTTCTAATCTTTTTGTTCTATTCTAAAACCAACGTCTGTAATTCCTTGTAAAGCTTCAACACCAGGAATTTTACCTGATTGTCTAACGGCTTGTTTGATGTGAACTTTGTATTTTCCTCTAAACTTTACATCTTCTTTGTAATACAGTTTACTTTCTTTTATATCTGAAAATCCGTTTCCTAATAATGTTCCGTCCGGCTCAGCCATTTGGTATTCCAAAGTATCCACTTTTGTAAATCCGTTTGGCATTTCCATCGAAACAATCAAAAACAAATTATTAAACGGATAATTGTTGTTATCTCGTATGTTTACAAAAGCATTGTATCTTTTTGTAGAATCTAAAACCGGCAGATCAAAGGTTATAATACTGTCTTTATGCCAAGCACTTCCAACAGATTTATACTCATCGAATACTCTTTTTTTGTCGCAAGAAAAAAGAAGTATCGCTGCCAACAGAAGAATTCCGCTATTTTTTATTCTCATTTTTAGTATTCGTTATTGGTTTTCTAGGTTCAGCAGGTTTATTTTCATTAGAATTCTGCTTATTCGGATTGTTTTTATTCGAATTATGCTTCTTCTTATTCTTGTTTGGATTGTTTGGCTTATTTCCATTGCCATTAGCGCTTCCATTATTCGGATTATTATTTCCTGCTGGCTTAGCGTTATTCGCATTTTTTTCCTGCTGTGGTTTTGCTGGAGCTGCAACACCAGCCGCCTCTGCATTTTGTTTACGCTTGCGATTTGGTTTTTTCTTTCTTTTTGGCTGGTCAAAACGAGTCAAGCTCTCTTGTCCCATTGCGTTATTGAAGTCTTTTTCTGGTTCTGAAGTAACCTCAATAGCAAAATCTTCTAAAGAAGAAACTTTATTCTTCAGCTTGTTTTCAGCAATAATTTCTTTAACCTGATCAATTTTCAAAACGTGCCAGTTTGCAAAGTTGTTGGTATAAGCAAACCACATTAATCCTTTAAAAATATCCTGTTTTTGACAAACTGCATCACCTTTTTCGGTAATCAATTTGGTATCGTAATCAGGAAAATCTTTTAAAGCGTCCATATAAGTGTCTAACTCATAGTTTAGACAGCATTTCAGCTTTCCGCATTGTCCCGCTAATTTCTGCGGATTCAATGATAACTGCTGATAACGCGCTGCAGAAGTATTCACGCTTCTGAAATCTGTTAACCAAGTCGAACAGCAAAGCTCACGTCCGCAAGAACCAACTCCGCCTAAACGCGCCGCTTCCTGACGAAAACCCACTTGTTTCATTTCTACTCTGGTGCTGAATTCTTTAGCAAAATCTTTAATCAGCATTCTAAAATCGACACGATCATTTGCTGTATAGTAAAAAGTCGCTTTTGATCCGTCTCCTTGAAATTCGATATCCGAAATTTTCATTTCCAATTTATGCTGAATCGCCAATTCACGCGCACGAACTTTCATTGGTTCTTCGCGATCTCGGGCAACAGACCAGATATCGATATCTTTTTGAGATGCTTTTCTGTAAATTTTCGGAACGTCGTTACTTTCGTAATTCACCCCTTTTTTCTTCATTTGAATCTTTACCAATTCTCCTGTAAGAGTCACAATTCCAATATCATGTCCTGGCGAAGCAACAGTTGCTACAATATCGCCAATACTTAAAGTTAATTTCTCTGAATTTCTAAAAAATTCCTTGCGTCCGTTCTTAAAACGAACCTCAACACAATCAAAAATCGCCTCTCCATTAGACGGACTCATGTTAGAAAGCCAGTCAAAAACCGTCAATTTGTTGCAGCTATCGGTGCCGCAAGTCCCATTATTTTTACAACCTTTTGGTGCGCCACCGTCTGAGGTTGAACAACTTGTACATGCCATAATTATATATGTAGTGCTGCCAAAATGCAGCTTAAGTTCATAAACGTTTGATCGGTAAAGATAGTATTTTTTTTATTTTGCTTTTTATGGATAAAAACTAAAGCGCTGTTAAATAAAAAAACGTGTTTTTTTGTACGCAAAATATTCCCAAATTAGCTTTTCTACTTTCTATTTTTTAAAAATATTTTTCTCAAAAACCCTTTTCTGTCCGTTTTATGACTTAAAACAAATTTTTAACTTTTTATCCTGAAATATATTTCCCATTTTTATGTTTTATCTTACAGCATGATTTGAGAAAGCCCTATTTTCGGCAGATTCAAATCTTAATTTTCATTTTTAAAAATCGATCAGAATGCAAACACAAAACCAGATTGAAAATTTCCTTTTTCAGGGAAAATTTGACGAGGCCAGAGAATGTCTAAATAACGGAGAAAAATTTAACGAACAATATCTGAAAAACAATTTTTCTCAGATTGTAGCCAAAATTATAGATGCCAAAGAAATTGACTTCATTGAAAAACTAATAAAAGCCGGATTTATTGAAACCGATATTTACGAATTAGACAGTTTTGATCAATCTATTTTCAAACCATTGACTTTGTATTTAAAAGACGATGACGCTTCGATTGCTTTTTTTAAGGAATTGATGTCGAAAATGGATAATATTAACGACGAAATAAGCGACAAAACTCTTCTAGGCTACTTTCTTGAAAAAGGAGCTTCACCCAAAATAGTTAAAGTTTTAGTTGATGATTTTGGAGCTAACACTCAGTATAAGAACAATGCAGGAGAAAATTTTATCTACACGATTTTGAATACTTATGGTCTAGATCCTGAAAAAGTAAAAGAATATATATCTATACTTTTAGAAAATGGCATTGACATTAACGAAAAAAATATTGTGGGCACAACGCCGTTAATCTGCGCCGTTAAAAGAAACAGAAAAGAACTTCTTCCATTTTTATTAGAAAATGGAGCAGATCCTACTGAGACTGACAATCAGGAAAATAGTGCTTTTTATTATGCTGCAGCTGAACAGTTTTCTTTTCCGATGTACGAACTTTTGGCAGAATCATCATCAGCCAATTTTAATAGCATCAATAAAAATGGAAAAACTTTACTCACAGAGTTTATTCGGATGATGTCTGATTCTGAATACGATCTGAATTCATTACAAAGATTACTATCAGATGGAGCAGATTTAAATCACTGCGCTGAATATTACGGAAATCCAAAATCGGGTATAGATTATATTGTTGAGAAAAAATCGGGTATTTTAAAATCAATACTCGACAGCGGATCTGTTGACGTTAACGAACAAGACAATCAAGGAAACACCATTTTGCATAAAGTTTGCGCCTTTAATGTTAATTACGATGCAGAAATGGCAAAAGAAACTTATAGAAAAGTAAAACTTTTATTAGATCAAGGAGCTGACATTTCGATTACAAACGATAAAGACGAAACTGCCTTGATGCTAGCTTCTGAAGACAACCTGAAGATTAAAACAGTTGAACTTTTAATGAAACAATAAAACGATCATTTACTTAAAATTACCCAAACATGTCAATGTCATTTATAGTTGCCTGCGAAAACGGTAACCGAAAAATAGCCGAATTATTGCTTCAAAATAAAGAAGTAGATGTAAAATATACCGACGAACAAGGTAGAACAGCTCTTCATTATGCCGCACACCGCGGTTATCTCGACATCGTGAAAATTCTAATCGAGGAAGGTGCCGATATTAACTACGAAGATCATCAGGGAGAAACGCCTTTGTATTTTGCCTGTCTTCAAAAACAAAAACAAACGGCGCTGCATCTTTTAGAAAACGGAGCAGAAATCACGAAGAATGATAAATACGGAAATAGTCTGCTACATTTAGTGGTTCAGACGGCTCAAATTGAAATTGCAACAAAGTTGCTTCAAGCAGGAGTCGATGTTAATTTATTGAATAACAATGGAGAAACTCCGCTATTATTGGCTTCGGCAAAATTAAATAGAGAAATTATTCAATTGCTTTTAGACAATGGTGCAGATATTAACGCTACGGATAAACAGGGAAATACGCCTCTTATTTATGCTTGTTATACTAAATCGATTCCGATGGTGACTTTGCTTCTGGATAATGGCGCTGATATCAACCACGCCAATCATTCTGGTGAAAATGCACTTTTAATTGCTTGTTATGAAACAAACAGAATGCTAGCTAAATTATTGATTGAAAGAGGTGCAGATGTATTTACTTCAAGCAATACTGGACATTCTCCTATTTGGTACGCTTGCGCAAATAATCAAAAGGAAATCGTGGCTTTGTTTCTAGAAAACGGAGTTGATGTGAATTACAGTAAACCAGTCGCTAGCGACACTTCTTCAATGAATGATTATTTGGATTGGATTGTAAGTGCCACAAATATTTCAAACGAATCGAGTTTTACTTTAACCAGTTCATACAATTATGGTGGAGAAAGTCTGCTGCATGTAGCAACCAAAAAAGGAAACTTAAGCATGGTTAAATTGCTTATCGAAGCTGGAGCAAACATCAATATTCAAGATGAATCTAGAAATACGCCACTTCATTATAGCGCTGCAAACGGAAAGAAAGATGTTGTAAAATATTTATTAGATAACAAAGCCGATGCGTCAATCGTAAATGTAAAAGAACAAAAAGCGATAGATTATTCGAATGTAAAAGGCTTTAATGAAATTACAGAACTGATTTTGAAATATGCTCCGTCAGAAACTGTTGTAAATCCAATCAATACCCCACAACAACCCGAAGCGCCAAAAGCCGAAGCTTCAAATTCGATGGAAGCTAAGAAAAAAGCATTATTAGATTTGAAAGAACTTCTAGACGCCGGAATTTTAACATCAGAAGAATTTGATGCTGAGAAAAGTAAAATTTTAAAAGGATAAATATAAATAAACACAAAATGAAAAAAATCTTAAATGCCACAACCCTATTTTTAGTATTAATTGCCGGAAGCTTAGTTTCTACCTCATGCACCAACCTTTCACCAGAAAAAACATTTGAAATTGCTGCTTTAAATTCGAACTTATTGTCTCGTTTTGGAAGCAAAGAAATCAGTGAAAAACTGCAATCTGAAGCACAAGTTTATGATGAAAATCAAAAAAAGATGGTTCCTTCAACTTATTACGATTCTTTTAAATATGATATAACAAATTTAGAAACTCGATTAAAAAATATTCAGGACATACCAGAAGATGAAGACAATAAAGAACTTCTTCAAGCATCAAAAGATTTATTTATTTATGCAATTGCGAAACAAAAAGAAGGCTATTTGCCAATTGCCAAACTGAAAGATGAAAAAGCTTCTCCCCAACAAATTGAAAAAGCAATTGCAGATTTTGATGCTTCAACTCAAAAAGATATAGATACGAAGTTTACTAAATTGATGAATGTGGCGCAAGCGTATGTCGACAAGCATAATATAAATGCTAAAATTGGAATTTAATATTTTCAGGTAAAACTTAAACTCATCAAGAAATAATAACAAGAAAACATTAGATATTATTTCTTGATGAATTATAAAGCTAAAATCCCAAACAACAAAAGATGATAAAAAATTACTTATACATTACGGCAACAGTTTTTCTGTTGTTTACAATCATCAGCTGTAAAGATTCTAAAACTGTAGTCAAAGAATCAAATACAGAAGTCACTGAATTAAAAGAAATTCCAGAAGTGGAAGAATCTGCCATCGATATCAAAAAAGATATTTCAGATTTTATACCTAAAAACTATGTTCCTTTTGATACAATTAAAGGCGATTTTAATAAAGATGGACTGGAAGATTGCATCTTGATTATTAAAGGGACAGATAAAAGCAAAATAGTTACAGACGAATATCGCGGTGAATTAGACCGAAATCGCAGAGGAATTATAGCATTATTAAACAAAAATGGCGGTTATGAATTAGCCGTTAAAAACTACGACTGTTTTTCTTCCGAAAATGAGGATGGCGGTGTTTATTACGCACCCGAACTTTATATTGAAGTAAAAAATGACAAATTATATGTGGACTATGCTCATGGAAGATATGGTTATTGGAAATATACTTTCAGGTATCAAAACTCAGATTTCGAACTTATAGGTTATGATGCCAGCAGCAATCATGGACCAGTTATTCTTACCGAAACTAGTATCAATTTCCTGACCAGAAAAAAGATTGTAAACCAGAACGTCAACGAAAACACATATGATGGTGACGAAATTTTTGAAAAAACGGAAACTAAAATTGCCCGAACCAAACTCCTAAAACTATCTGAAATCAAAGATTTTGATGAACTGCATCTTTACGATGAATAATAAAACCCTTTTGTATTACTACAAATAGAGGGTATGCTTTAAAACATATTTCTCAAGTCTCTTTAACCGTAATAATCTTCACCGGACAAGCTTTTGCCGCCAATTCACAGCTTTCTACAATGGCATGATTAGGAGATTTTAAAGTAAAAAATCCTTTTGCATTTTGCGAATGGATGAGAACCGATTTCCCGTCTTTTTTTGACATTTGAAAATGAACTGGATCCATTTCAACGCAATAGTTACAGCCAATGCATTTATCTCTTTGTAAAGTTACAATAACCATTACGCCTCAACAATTTTATATAATTTGTCCGACATTCTGATTCTAAACGGAAGTTTGAAACTGCAGTAATCTCCTTTTGTGGCTTTTTCTCCCGGAGCATCATTTACAAACATTTCATTAATAATCATTTCCTGAGCTCCTGTGCTTGGCCCTGTGACTAAGATTTTATCTCCGATTTTAATATCATACGCTTCAATCTTAAATTGACCGATTTCAGCTTTCGGAAAATAATGCAATCCCCTACCCACATAAACCTTCTTTTGTGTTGCTGCCGATCCTGGAATATCGCTCCATTCGCCTAATTCCTGACCTAAATAATAACCTGACCAAAATCCACGGTTGTAAACTGTTTCTAAAGCTTTTATCCATTCAGTGGTTTTTTCTTTTGAGAAAGTTCCATTGTAATACGCATCAATTGCTTCACGATACGTTTTGGTTACTGTTGCCACATACTCTGGCGCACGGCCTCGTCCTTCTATTTTTAAAACCTTCACTCCAGAATCGATCACCTGATCTAAGAAATCAATCGTACACAAATCTTTTGGCGACATCATATATTCGTTATCCAATTCGATTTCGAAACCTGTTTCCTGATCAATAACCGTATATTTTTTTCGGCAGTTTTGTTTGCACGCGCCACGATTTGCAGAGGAATTATGCGAGTGCAAACTCAAATAACATTTTCCCGAAACGGCCATACACAAAGCTCCGTGACCAAAAATTTCGATTTCTACTAAATTTCCGTTCGGGCCCTTTATCTGCTCTTTCTCTATTTGATCTGTGATATTCTTTACTTGACGCAAACTCAATTCACGACTTAAAACCATTGTATCGGCAAACAAACTGTAGAATTTTATGGTTTCAATATTCGTTATATTCAATTGTGTTGAAATATGAACTTCCATTCCAATCGATCTTGCCATCGCAATTACAGCTTGATCTGATGCAATGACCGCTGTAATATTGGCTTCTTTGGCTTTTGTCAATAATGTTTTTACGACTGATAAATCGTGATCGTAAATAATAGTGTTTAAAGTAAGGTAGCTTCGGACGCTTTTGGCTTCACATCGATTGGCAATTTCTTTTAAATCATCAATCGTAAAATTAACTGTTGATCTTGCACGCATATTAAGCTGTTCAACTCCAAAATATACGGAATCACAGCCATTATCTAAAGCAGCCTGAAGCGATTCAAAATCTCCTGCCGGAGACATGAGTTCGATTTTATTATTTGTTGTCATTTTATTACTATGATATGTTTCTAGAATCTAGTTATCTAAAAATTGACAAAAATAATGTGGGTATAAATTGATTTCTATGATTTATATCATAGTCTATATTTTAAAAATTTATTTGCAGTAGCCCAATGATAAATCATTTGCCATGTCCATAATTGTAACTCAATCTTTATCAAATATAGCCCACGGTTTCAACCGTGGGAACACAATGGGCATCCTTAACGTTACGCAACAATACGTTTCCCACGGTTGAAACCGTGGGCTATATTCTATATTGTGATATCTTTTATGTCTTGAAATCGATTTAATTTTCAAACCCATGCAGTTTTACAAATTCATCAAATTCCTGCTGTCCATCCTTATTGAGGTGATACTGCTTTTGTTTTTTAATGTAATTAAAAACAAGATCAAGCTGAGACTCGCTTACAGCAAAAGCCGCATAGCCCTTTTGCCATGCGAATTTTTCAAGAATTAAATTTTCTCCATTTATACAATGAGATGAAACTCCTTTCGCTTGACGAATTACATCCGAAATAGATTTTTGGGGATTCAATAAAAATAAAATATGTACATGATCAGGCATTCCGTTTATGATTCTAACAGGACAACCCAATTCAATTAACTCATTGTGAATATAATCGTATACCTTTTTTTCAATTGAAAAGTCAATTAATTCCTTACGGTTTTTGGTAGACCAAATGGCATGAATCCATAATTTAGCAAAAGAATGTGACATTGTAAAGTAGCATTAAAAAACCGCTAATTTACAATTTTATACAATTTATCTGACAAACGGATACGAAATGGAACCTCAAAAGTAACCTTATCACCAATTTTAGCAGATTGAGTTTCTGCACCGTTTACGATGATTTTATCTAAAACCAATTCCTGATCGCCTGTAGTCGGACCTGAAATAAGGATTTTGTCACCGCTATTTAATTCGTGATTTTCTACTGTAAATTGCCCAACTTGAGCTTTTACATAATAATGTTCTGCTTTTCCAAGAAGTACTTTCTTCACTTTTATTTTCTGACGAATATCGGCCTGCTTTTGCGCTGTCGCCAAAGCTGTTTCTGGCAAGTCACCCGAATGTTTGAATTTCAGATTTTCAGATTTTCCTTTTCTGAACACTTTATTTCCAACTTGTTTTCCAGTTCTCAAACGAACTTGGTCAACTAAAGGCATGTGAATAATCTCTAAACATTCTGTAGAGCAGCAGTTTTCCATTGCGGCTTTACATTCGTCACATTGAATAAACAATAAATGACATCCGTCGTTTTCACAGTTGGTGTGATTATCGCAAGGTTTTCCGCATTGGTGGCATTGCGAAATAATATCATCAGTAATTCTTTCGCCCAGACGATTATCAAATACGAAGTTTTTACCTATGAATTTGCTTTCTAAACCTTCTTCTTTCAATTGTTTAGCGTAATTAATAATACCGCCTTCTAACTGATAAACGTTTTTGAAGCCTTGGCGTTTGAAATAAGCACTCGCTTTTTCACAACGAATACCACCTGTGCAGTACATTACAAGATTTTTATCTTCTTTGTAATCTTTAAGCTGTTCGTTGATAATAGGTAAACTCTCTCTGAAAGTTTCCACATCTGGCGTAATAGCACCTTTAAAATGTCCCACTTCACTTTCGTAGTGATTTCTAAAATCAACCACAATTGTGTTTGGATCATCAAGGATTTCGTTAAATTCTTTGGCTTTTAAGTGAACACCAATATTAGTAACATCAAAAGTATCATCATTTAAACCGTCAGCAACGATTTTATGACGCACTTTTATGGTCAATTTTAAAAAGGAGTGATCGTCTTGTTCTACGGCAACATTCAATCGTATGCCTTTCATGAAATCGTAAGCTTCAAGCGTTTCTCTAAAAGCTTCAAAATTTTCTGCAGGAACACTCATCTGAGCATTAATTCCTTCATGGGCAACGTAAATTCTCCCCAATGCATCTAGTGCGTTCCAGGCAATGAATAAATCGTTACGAAATTTTTGTGGATCTTGAATTTTGGCATACGCATAGAAAGACAACGTAAGACGTTGTTTACCCGCATCATCGATCATGATGGCTCTCTCTTCTGCGCTTAAAGTGTTATACAGTTGCATGCTATAAACAGTTTTAAGTTAAGAATATATTTTTTTTTAGATTTTCCTTAAAATCTGCGGCAAATTTAGAGTTTATTTTGAGATTAAAAATGTTCTTGCACCAATTATCTGATTTTTTTAACATCTTTTGGCTCCTTATAAATTGATTTTACAACCTATATCAATCCGATTGGTGTTCTTTGCAGAACGTTGTACCAAATATTATTTACTTAAACAAAAACGCCGAAATCAATCTTTATAGCTGTAAAAGGTTACTCTTTTTCTTCTAACAATGCTTTTTTTACCTCATTCAATTCTGCTATTTTTTCGGGACTTACTTTAGGATATTCTAAATCCATTTCGTCTAAAGCATGAATAATTGCAGAAGCAATTGCAATTCGGGCATACGCTTTATTGTCCGCGGGAATAACATACCAAGGTGATTTCTTGGTTGATGTATTTCTGATTAATTCTTCATAAGCATGCATATATTCGTCCCAATAACCGCGCTCTTTGGCATCAGCTGCACTAAATTTCCAATTTTTATCAGGATTGTCAACCCTTTCTATAAATCTTCTTTTTTGTTCTTCTTTAGAAACATTTAGAAAAAATTTAATGACAATGGTTCCGTTCCTAGTAAGATATTTTTCGAAATTTCGAATATCCTCAAAACGGTTTTCCCAAATATCTTTGGTAATCAGTTTTTCAGGGATTTTTTGCCCTCTTAATATCTGTTCATGAACGCGAACTACAAGAACTTCTTCATAATAAGAGCGGTTAAAGATTCCTATTCGGCCTCTTTCTGGCAAATGTTTTTGACAGCGCCATAAATAATCATGATCTAATTCTTCTGAACTTGGTCCTTTAAAAGAAGAAACTTGACAGCCCTGCGGATTTATGCCCGACATCACATGTTTGATTGCACCATCTTTCCCAGCGGCGTCCATAGCTTGAAAGATGATAAGAACCGACCATTTATCCTGCGCATACAAAATATCTTGCATGGCGGCGAGAGCCTTAACTCCCATTTTTAGTGTTTTCTGAATCAATGCTTTGTCTTCATCTCCAGAATAAGATGTCGGTTTATCTTTTAATGTAAAATCTTTATCGTCGCCAACACAATATTGGTCAGAAAATTTTTTAGCTCGATGCAATAATTCCTTTTTTGTTATTTTTTTTAAATCATTGTCATCTCCATCGGTTTTTTTATGTTTTTTCTTGTTATTTTTTGACATAATTACAAAAGTTTTTGAATTATTTTTACTAATACATAAAATAAATTATTCCTACAAAAATGCAGTTTATCGATATTATGTTGCATTTTATCCGTTTGAACATTATTAACTGAAAATCAGATAAATAAAATTTTAACTAAAATTAACAAAATTCACACAATATTTATCCATTTAACCAAAAAAACACTAACTTAGCTAATGCAGTTTACTGGTTTTTAATTAGTTGTGTTTAATGAATTTTATCTAAAAGAATTTAACAATGAACAAAATCTACTCCTCAGCAATTTTACTTAGTCTTTTTATTTTTTCTTGCAAAAAAGAGACACCCCCAAGTCCAAAACCATTAGAAATTTCAGTCACTTCTGTTTTACAGCAAGATGTAAAATTAGAATCTGAATATACGGGGCAGACTTTTGGTCAATCAGATATACAAATTAACCCGCGAGTTGATGGTATTATCGAAAGTATGAACTTCAAAGAAGGAAGTTTTGTTAAAAAAGGACAAGTGCTTTACACAATTGACCCTTTACCTTACAAAGCTAAATTGAACGAAGCTCAGGGAGTTGCAGCAGAATCACAGGCGCGTTTATCTAAAACAAAATCAGATTTAGATATGATAACGCCTTTAGCAAAGATGAATGCTGTCAGCCAACGCGAACTGGTCTCGGCAAAAGCGGCGTATAATGCTTCATTAGCTCAAATAAAAGCTTCAGACGCTTCGGTACAAAATGCTAAGATCGAATTAGGCTATTGTCAAATTTTAGCTCCAATTTCAGGATTAATTGGCATTTCCAAAGTTCGCGTAGGCGATTATGTAAGACCTGGTGCAATGTCTATTCTAAATACTATTTCAGACTTAGGAGATGTAAGGGTACGATTTACTATTAGCGAACAAGAATTTCTGCGTCTTTTTAGAGAGTTCAACAAACCTAATTCGGCCTTAAAAGGCTCGGGAGCAACTGTAACTATAAAATTATCTGACGGTTCTACTTATCCAGAAACAGGAAAAGTAAGTTTTGCCGACAGACAGATTGATCCTTCTACTGGAGCAATCACATTTGAAGCAACGTTTCCTAATCCAGATAAATTGCTTCGTCCTGGACAATATGTAAAAGTCGCGCTTCTTACAGACATTCGTAAGGAAGCAATCGTAATTCCGCAGCGTGCTGTTATCGAAGTCCAAGGAATCTACCAAGTTTATGTAGTCGGTAATGATAATAAAGTTCAGATGCAGATTGTTAAACCTGGTCCAGCCGTTAAAAATGGATACATTATTGAAGAAGGGTTAAAACCAGGCGATAAGATAGCCATGGGAGGTACTTCTTTATTAAAGAATGGAAGTGTTATTACTCCAAAAAACGTTCAATGGCAATTGGGCGATCCAGAAACCGTAGCTGCAAAGTAATCTAAATCACATATTATTATGGGAGAATTTTTCGTTCGAAGACCGATTGTTGCCATTGTAATTAGTATTATTATTGTGATACTTGGATTACTGGCATTACAAAAAACACCTATTTCGCAATATCCGGATATTAACCCGCCTGTTGTAAAAATTACCACCTCTTTTACTGGAGCAAATGCGCTGAATGTGGAACAGGCAGTGGCAACTCCTATTGAGCAAAAAGTAAATGGTGTTGAAAATATGCTGTATATGAAATCGATCAACACTTCTGATGGTGCTTGTACTATTGAAGTTACTTTCGATGTGGGAACTAATCTGGATAATGCCAATATGCTTACGCAAAACAGACAAAACCAGTCCGCTCCATTTATGCCTTCTAGTGTTAAACAACAGGGAGTCGTAGTAAAAAAGTCCCTATCATTCCCGATGATGTTGTTTACCATTACGTCTAACAATCCAAAATATGACGCCAAGTTTTTAAATAACTACGCCAGTATAAATGTCGTTGACCAGCTGGCTCGTATAAAAGGAGTTGGAGAAGTTGCTCTCTTTGGAGGAAGCGATTACTCCATGCGTATTTGGTTAAAGGCAGATATGATGAGTAAGCTCGGCGTGACTGTTGAAGATGTCAAAAATGCACTGAATGCACAAAACATGATTAGTCCAGGAGGAAAATTTGGGGCTGAACCAGCACCTCCTAATACTGAATTTACATACGGTGTAACACTTCAAGACCGATTGGTTACTGAAAAAGAATTTGGAAATATCGTAGTTCGAAGCAAAGAAGATGGAGCACAAGTTTTATTGGGCGATATTGCCCGCATCGAATTAGGAACTGAAAATTACAGTTCAACAGCCAGAAGAAACAGCTCTCCAAGTGCCGTTGTAGCTTTATACCAAATGCCTGGAAGTAATGCGCTTGATGTGGCAGAAACTGCAAAATCCACTATGAAGCAATTGTCTGAAAGATTTCCGCAAGACGTTGTATACCAAGAATCCTTAGATACTACACTGGCCATTACCGCTGGGGTTGATGATATTGTTCATACTCTTTTTGAAGCTATTATATTGGTTATTCTAGTGGTATTTATATTCCTGCAAAACTGGCGCGCTACTTTAATTCCATTAATTACAGTTCCTGTTTCGCTGATTGGTACCATTGCGGTTTTCCCAATGTTAGGATTTTCGATTAATACCCTTTCGCTTTTAGGATTAGTATTGGCGATTGGTATCGTAGTCGATGATGCGATTGTGGTTGTAGAAGCCGTAATACATCATATCGAACATGGAAAAAACCCTAGAGAGGCTACTATTCAAGCTATGAAAGAAGTTTCTGGACCAGTAATTGCGATTGCATTGATTTTGTGTGCCGTTTTTATCCCAGTAGCGATGACACCTGGAATTACGGGGCGCTTTTATCAGCAATTTGCCATAACCATTGCCGTCTCGGTTGCCTTTTCAGCATTTAGTGCTTTATCTTTAAGTCCCGCACTCTGTGCCATGCTTTTAAAACCGACAAAACCTCTTGACCAGCAAAAAGGATGGCTTGCTAAATTCTTTTCTTGGTTTAATAGAGTTTTCGAAAATGTTACAGGAAAATATATTGGCGGAGCAACCTTTTTTGCTAAAAAAGCAATGCGAATTATTGTTTTACTAGCCGTGATACTTGCTTCGATTGTTCTTTTAGGCAAAAAAATTCCGCTAGGATTTATTCCCGAGGAAGATCAAGGTTATGTTTTAGTAAATATTGCTTTGCCTCCTGCGTCATCTTTACAGCGTACCGATGAAATATCGAAAAAAGTAGACAGCTTCCTTAAAGAAGAAAAATCAATTTTATCATATACAACGATAAACGGATTTAGTATGCTTACTAATTCTTATCAGCCAAATAACGCTTTCATCTTCATTTCGTTAAAACCTTGGGAAGAAAGAGCTGAAACGGCTAAACAGTTTGTAGATCGATTCAATAAAAAACTGGCCACTCAAATTACAACGGCAACCTGTTTTTCATTTGGTCCGCCCGCAATTCAAGGTTTAGGTGCTTCTGCTGGATTTAGCTTAATGCTGCAAGACCGCGGAGGTAATACACCGCAATATTTAGCAGAACAAACACAAAAATTTATTGCCGCAGCACAGCAGCGTCCTGAAATAAAACGAATTTACACCACTTTTAATGCTGGTACACCGCAAATTAAGTTGGATATCGATAACGACAAGGCAATGAAATTGGGAATACCCGTTTCTAAAGTCACCGAGGCGCTTGGAGCATTTTTGGGAGGAAGTTATGTCAATGACTTTAACCGTTTCGGGCGTCAATATAAAGTTTACGTACAGGGAGAAGCTATCAATCGTGTTAAACCCGAAGATCTAAACATGATTTATGTAAAGAACAATAAAGGCGATATGCTTCCAGTTTCGACATTGGTTACAGCAACTAAAGTTTCGGGGCCCGATTTTACGAATCGTTTAAATTTATTCCGATCTGCTGAAATTGGAGGAAGTCCAAACGACGGTTATAGTAGTGCGCAAGCTTTAACTGCATTGGAAGAAGTGGCCAAAGAGACTCTGCCTGCAGATATGAGTTACGATTATATTAACTTATCGTATCAAGAAAAACATTCTCCTGGAGGATCATCAGTGTTTATTATGGCATTGGTTTTCGTGTTCTTAATCTTAGCTGCGCAATACGAAAGCTGGAAGTTGCCATTTAGTGTACTTCTTGGAGCTCCTTTTGCAGTATTTGGAGCATTTTTAGGGCTTCTTTTAGCAAGATTTGGAAGTGACGCTTATGTCAATAACGTTTTTGCGCAAATCGGACTTGTTTTACTTATCGGATTGGTAGCGAAAAATGCCATTCTTATAGTTGAGTTTGCCAAAGAAGAATATGAAAAAGGAAAACCCCTTTACGAATCGGCAATGTACGCGGCAAGACTTCGTTTTCGCCCGATTCTGATGACCGCTTTTGCATTCATTCTTGGAGTTGTTCCGTTATTGACTGCTACAGGTGCAGGTTCTCAAGCCCGTATTGTAATGGGAATGGCTGTATTTAGCGGCATGTTGATCGCCACCGTTTTAGGTGTATTAATTGTACCGGGTCTATTTGTTATGATTGAAAAAATTGGACACAAGAAAGAAGAAACAATCGCAACAGGAGAAAACAATGTAGAATCAAATACTACAGACCATGAGTAAGAAATATAAAATAATCGTTATTGTATTGGTTCTTTCCTTATTTCCGGTGGGATGTATGGTTGGTCCAAAATATAAAAAACCTGAGCAGTTAAAATCAGATTCTTATAGAAACGAAAGAAATTTAGACAGTCTCGCTTCCGTAACCAATTTAAAATGGTTCGATCTGTTTAATGATGATGTCTTAAAAGGTCTTATTCAAAAAGGTCTTGAGAATAACTATGATCTAAAAATTGCGGTTTCAAGAATTGAGCAGTTTCGTGCCCAATTAGGTTATACCAAAGCCGATTTATTTCCGTCTTTTCAGTATGGAGCTACTATAAACAGCAACGAGAAATACATTACTCCATCAACTGCTGGCGCAACTATGTCTTGGGAACTTGACTTCTGGGGAAAATTTCGCCATGAAAATAATGCTGTCAAAAATGAACTTCTAGCCACAGAAGAAGCTCGTAAAGTAGTATTGTCCGATATCGTTGCCAATATTGCAATAGCCTATTTTCAGATGCGAAACTTTGATGATCAGCTGGAAATAACAAAGCATACGCTTGAAACAAGACAAAAATATTATGAAATTATAAGCGAAAGATTTGCGAAAGGCTATATCTCTGAAGTTGACAAAGTGCAGATTGAACAGCAGGTTGCCATTGCCGAAGCAGCAATTCCTAACATTGAAAGACAGATAACGTATCAGGAAAATGCCATTGCACTGCTTACAGGGCAGCTTCCTACTGAAATTCCGAGAGGGAAAAGCAATACTGAGTTGCAGATTGTCAGTAAAATCCCGTTGTCAATTCCGTCTGCATTATTAGAAAATAGACCCGACGTAAAAGCTGCCGAATTAAGATATGCGGCTGCCAATGAAAGAATTGGCGTAGCTCAGGCAATGCGATTTCCGTCTATCAATCTAGCTGCAATTGCCGGATTCGCCAGCGCCGATTTGAGCAATCTGTTTCTAGGAAGCTCGTATTTGCAAAATGCTTCTGGAGGAATTGCTGGACCAATATTCGCTTTCGGAAAAAACAAAAGAAGAGTTGAGATAAACAGACAACAGGCAGAACAATACAAATTCCTTTATCAGAAAACGTATATCGATGCTGTTTCAGAAGTAGAACAATCCATACAAAATGTCAGAACTTATCAAGAAGAATGGAAAGCACGCAACAGACAGGTTCAGGCCGCTTTAATAAACTACAAACTATCTCACGAAAGATATGACAGCGGTTACGTTTCTTACTTAGAAGTTTTAGATGTAGAAACCAATCTTTTTAACGCACAATTAAGCTTAGCACAATTATCTGAAAGACAATTAAGTTCCATGATTGAGTTATACAAAGCGCTTGGCGGGGGATGGAATTTATAAGGTACTGAGATTCTAAGTTGCTAAGGTTCTAAGTTTTTTGAACTAAACATATATAAAAACAAAAAGCACTATTTTCATAGTGCTTTTTGTTTTTAAATCTTTATCGCTTCAATCCTAAACTTAGTATCTCAGAACCTTAGCAACTTAGTATCTTTAAAATTAACAAAACTCGTTAAACGCATCTTGCAAATTCTCAGCAATTAATTCAGCTGGGCGTCCTTCGATGTGGTGACGCTCTAACATGTGAACCAATTCTCCGTTTTTAAACAAAGCCATAGATGGCGAAGATGGAGGAAATGGGAACATATGTTGTCTTGCAGCATCAACAGCTTCTTTGTCAACACCTGCAAAAACAGTAATTAAATGATCTGGTTTTTTAGCTCCTTCCAAACTCATTTTTGCTCCTGGACGTGCATTTCTTGCAGCGCACCCGCAAACAGAGTTTACAACAACTAAAGTGGTACCTTCAGCTTTGATAGCATTCTCAACAGCTTCAGCACTATGTAAATCTTGAAAACCAGCAGCTGTCAATTCAGCTTCCATTGGTTTTACCATTTCTAGTGGATACATATTCTTGTTTTTTTAAATTGTACTTTTTGAACTGCAAAGTTACAAAGTTTACTCGCAACTAGTTACTAAGAAGTATAAAGTTTTGTTATAGTTTGATTGTTATTATCTTAATTTCTTTTGATACGGATAAGTTTCATAAACTGTATTGTCTTCATTAACTGAAAATCCTTTTTTAGCATCTTGTTTTCCCTCTTCAATCAAAGCCATTATTTCCTCTTTTGGTTTACCTTTTTTATACCAACAGATTGCTTTATAATATTTTACATCTGAAAATTGAGGATATATTTTTAATGCTTTGTCAAAAATTACAATAGCCTCATCTAACTTTTGAAGTTCATACTTTGCAATTCCTTGATAAAAATATGCCGTAGGATGTTCTAATTGATTTCTATTTTTGTAAATGTCATTCACATAATCATCAAAAAGCTTTTCTGCTTTTTCGTATTCATTTAATTGCAAGTAGCATAGTCCAATGTAAAAACGATATGTATGATCCATAACATAGCTGTTTCCATACAATTTAATGCATTCTTCAAAATCTGTTATGGCACTTTTATATGTTTTGGCAAAAATACATTTTATAAACCCTCGATACGGGAGCCATTCCTGTTTATTGTACAGAACTGCTTTATCCAAATAAAGCATTCCAACTTCGTATTTTTTACATTTAAAATACGGCATGGCTTTTAACTGCCAGAGTTGAGCAATTGTGCTGTCTTTTTTTAAACCTTCGTCAAGGCATGCCTGCCATTTGGCCATTTCAATATTGTAGTCATGTTTTTCCGCACAATCGGTTACAGATTCTTTCAAAATTGCGTCCTGAGCTTTATCAAAAGAAACTTGCGAAAAAGATAAAAGAGTAAAAAAGAAACTAAATAATAGAGTAATGTTTTTCAATTGTTACGTTTTTAGTTAGATTTATTTGAAAGAAAAATCACTCTAAATAACGCTTTAATAAATGGAATTTTGGGACACTTTAAAATAACTTTAACATCTTCAGAAAAAGTCGTTTCTTCATCTAAAAATTTGAAAATCAATTCAGGATTTCCTTTTTTAAACAAAGAAGAAAAGATAGAACTTCCCAATTCATTTTTTCTATAGAGAATATCTAAAAGCAGTAAATCATAAAACCAAAACTTAGATTTTTTATGAAAGTCTTTCATTTGGAAATCTTTTTGCTGAATAAACTCAACTAAGGCTGATGATTTTTTGTCAGAACTCTTAAACGTATAACCCGTACTCGCTTTTGTCCAGCCTCCTGCCGTGCCAATATTCAAAACACGTTTGGTATTTCTTTCCCAAAAAGGATAACAGGTCATTGGAATGCTTCCCTCCTCTTTTTCGAGAATTTGATATTGGCTTGCGCCGAGTTTCTTCAGATAAATTTGAATTTCATTTTCGTACTCTTCTTTAGGAAGCAATTTTTCCGAAAACAAAGTATATTCAACCAAAGCCTCTGTTTTTGAAGTTGGCAGAACATACATAAATCTTGTATTTCCTTTTTGCTCAACCGAAAAATCCATGAAAGTTACTTCTTCGGGATTAAAAACTTCTTCTTTCGTTTTCACAAACCAACCCACAAAATGCTGCTGTAGAACAGGATATTTATTTTGCCTTTCGGCGAAAGCCTTAGTATAAATACTATTGAAAAGATACTGACAAGTGTATCGGTTTTGTTCTGTTCCAACAAAAACGTGGGTTTCAAGTTCGTTGATATCAGTTACTTTTTCGTTTAAAAAAGTAATGTTAGACTGATTTAAAATAGCTCCGAAAACGAAATTATAAAAATCTAAACCGTTGATTTTATTATACGAATATGGTTTTAGATCCAAATCGCGTCTGAAATTTTCATTGGCAAAAAATGCTAAATCCCATTTTTTTGAAACCACCGAATTCCAAATACTTTCCTCCTTTTCCCAAAAACACCAAGTTCTATCATTGATTTTCTTCACATCTTGATCTAATAATAAAATGGATTTATCAGAGAACTTCCCAGACAAAATCATTTTATAAATCGTCATCAAGGATGCGAGTCCAGTTCCTGTAAAAATGTAATCGAAATGTGGAATTTGTGAAGAGTTCATTTTCAAAAATAAGAAAATTTATTTTTCCAATTTTTCCAAAAGAATTTTAAACTCTTTTGTGCTCAAATAAATATTATACTGAAAAATAATTTCGTTTTTCTCATTCAAAACGCACAAAGTCGGATAGGCAATTTGATTATTAATTGTTCCCAGCTGCAATGCCAGTTCATGAACTCCAACATTATTCCCTGAAGGCAGGTATTTGAAAGTGTGATTATTGAATTTAATATCTCTTTTTTCCTCTGCATTAAAATCAATAAAATAAAAATCGGAGTTTAGTTTTTCTATAATTTCTTGATTTTTAAAAGTTGTGGCTTTCATTCGTTGGCAAAACTGACACCAATCGGTATGGATGAAAACAATGGTTTTCCGTTTTTGGATTTGCTGTAAGCTGTCTACTTCTTCAAAAGTGCTACTTTTTAATTGGCAGAATCCTGTTGAAGTTATTCCGAAGAAGAAAATAAGTAGAACTAGCTTTTTCATTTTTTTTTGTTTTTTAGCCACGAATTCACGAATTATTTCAAAAATTATCTGTAATGCAAAACAACAGAAAGAAAAATTACACAAATTAATTTTGATAAATTCGTGTAATTTTATTTGGTTGAATCTCAATAAAATAATTCGTGAATTCGTGGCTAATAATCGCTATTAAAATTACCTAAAAGTATATCGTAATCCCAAAAATCCTCGAATAGTTTGGTTTTGTCCATAAACATAAGTCGTGTCAAATGTCAAACCGTACGGATTATCAGGCGTAACTAGAACTTTTCCATTAGAATCATATTGCACATTTTTATCAAAAGGATCATTAGTTCTCGAAATCAAAAACGGATTATTTTGCTTCGGAGTAAAGTTCAGCAGATTTTTGATTCCGCCATAAACTTCAAAATCTTTCCATCCCGAATACGTAAACTGAATATTCTGAATGCTATACCAAGGAGAATTAGGACTTCTCGGATCGGTCTCGCTAAGCAGAGGCAATTTCATCGGACTATAAACATTTCCTGTGTAATCCATTGATAAATTCCAAGGCTGAATTTTATACGAAATGCTCCATGTTCCCGTAAAATTCTCAGTTAGATAAGGTCTTTCAGAAATTCCATTTTCGACGTTTTTATTATCCAAAACCGTTGCTCCGACAATAAATTTTAATCCCGACGGAAAATTAAGATCGATATTTGTACTGATTCCTTGACTTAAAGCGTAACCATCAATATTGTCGTAGATAATTTCGTTTGGGTTGGTCTCATAATCTGAAATGATCTTATTGCTGAATCTTGTATAGAAAGCTGTGGTTTCGATTCCCATAAAGGTCCCGTTTCCGAAATTAATTTTCTGAATATAATTCAAATTCACATTTAGAGATTGTTCTGGTTTCAAATCGTTTTTAATAATAACATCTCTTGAACCTGTTAACGCCGCGTGATCTTCGGTAAACAAATTCACAACTCTAAATCCAGTTCCGGCATTTAATCTAATAATCGTGTTTTCGTTTGCCTTAAACCTGTACGCAAATCGCGGTGTGAAAATAGATCCATGAATAGAATTGTAATCATAGCGCATTCCTAGCAAAACTTGGCTTTTTGGAGAAAATGTAATTTCGTCCTGAACAAAAATACCAGGAAGCCAAGTGTTTTCAGCCTCTTTTGTTGCAGGCGTATTATCGTCATAGTATGTGTATCGGTTTGCAATTCCCGCCAGCAAATCGTTACGTCCAATTTTTTTATCCCAAGTCAGCTGTAAAAATCCAATTTTCTGATTGGCAATATAAGATGTCGTACCATAACGGCTGTCTTGATAATGCACATTTCCAGAAAAAGAAAACATTAGTTTTTCTTCAAAAGGCAATTGATAACTTCCAATCAACTCAGCTCTTTTGGTATAAATGCTTTCACCATAAATTTCATCTCCGCCACGATATTTTTTCTCCCAACGAATATCTCCACCCCAACGATCTTCATACATTCCGCGTGCAGCGATCGTAAAAAGGCGATTATGGTTTCGTCGAAAACTCCATTTATTAAAAAGCGAAATTCGTTCAGAAAGCGTAACATCTGTAAAATTGTCGTGATCCTTATCAATAACTTGATCGTAATTGAAATAATTAATTCCGATAAGAGAAATTGCTTTTTTCCCAACATTGAACTTCATTCCCAAATCAAGATTACTTTCAAAATAAGAAGTCGTAAAATAATCGGCAGAAAAAACGGGTGCATTAGTCGGGTTTTTAGTAATGATATTGATTAAACCTCCAACCGCTTCACTTCCGTAAAGAGACGAAGCCGGACCTTTTACAATTTCGATTCGTTCTACCAGAGAATTCGGAATTCCAGACAAGCCATAAACAGTAGAAAGACTGCTCACAATCGGCATTCCGTCAATCATTACTAAAGTATACGGCCCTTCGAGACCATTTATGTGAATATCTCCCGTATTACAAACACCACAATTGAGCTGCGGACGAACTCCATTTATATTCTGAAGTGCATCATAAATACTTGGCGTTGGATTTTTCTTGAAGAAAACTGGCGAATAAACCTCAACCGGAACGGCGCTTTCTAATCGTTTTACAGGTTTTAAGGTTCCAGAAACTACCACTTCGTTCAATTCATTCTGATCTTCTTCTAATTCAAAATCAAGATTCAAATTTTCATTTTCTAAAACAGAAATTCTTTGAGTTACTGGTTTGAATCCCGTCGAGGTTACATTTATTTTATAGTTCCCTTTCGGAATATTTTCTAGTTTATAAAATCCTAGAGAATCGGTTTGGGTTTTAAAGTTTGTATTTAATAAACTAACATTAATTTCCTGACCTACAGGAATTGATGATTCCACTTTTCCTGAGATATTTTGGGAGTGTAGGCTTATAGCTGAAAGTATTAATATTGTCAAAAATAAATATTTCATTCTTTTAAAATTAAATTTAGACAAAACTAAAAATTAAATTTGACAAACAATTATTCTAAATCAAAATTTTTCAAACTGATTGAATTCTAGATGTTATATTTTTTTAAAACCATTTAAGTTTAAGTTTGTGCTAAATGAACTTATATAACTTAAATGGTTTAACCGCTCTTTCTATTAACTAAAAATCTTCGTCAATAAGTTCTTTATTAATTACCGCTCCAGCGAAAGAACCAGTAGAAACAGCAATCGCCACAGATCGCATTGGAGTTGTACAATCGCCACTTGCGAAAACGCCTGGAATATTTGTTTTCTGCATCGCATCTACTTTCAGCAATCCTTGTTCGTTACTATCACATCCCAAAGTTTCAGGAATTGAACAATGTTGTTCAAAGGGCGGTCTTGCGTAAATTGCTTTTACCTCAACTTTTTCTCCGTTCTTAAAAATGATATTTTTAATATATCCATCCTTATGATCAAAAGAATCTATTTCATCTTCTAGAATCAAAACACCATGATTTTTAAGCGTTTGTGTTTGTTCTAAAGTTAATTCCGATTTTCCGTTGGTGCATAATCTCAAGTCCTTTGTCCAATTGGAAATCAGTTTTGCATATTCATAGCCCATTTCACCATTGGCTATAATGGCCGTTTTTTCATTTTTAACTTCATAGCCATGACAATATGGACAATGCAAAACCGAAATCCCCCAGCAGGCAGCAAAACCTTCAATTTCTGGTAGCAAGTCTTTAACTCCGGTGGCAAACAAAACTTTCCTTGAAGTAAAAACAACTCCTGATTCCGTTTCAATTTCGAAACCACTTTCTGTTTTAAGTGCTTTTACCGCAAGTCCGTTATAAAATTGAACTGTTTTATAAATGTCTACTTGCAATTTGGCTTTCGCCGAAATAACCGCTGGCTTTTCGCCATCTTGTGTAATAAAATTATGCGAGTGCGGTGTTTGCCTGTTACAAGGCAGACCGCTGTCAATGACTAAAACCTGACGTAAAGAACGTCCTAAGCTCATTGCTGCAGACAATCCGCTGTAGCTGCCTCCAATGATAATCACTTCAAAATGCTTCTGTTCCATATTTCTATTTTTAATGATTTTGATTTCTATGTAATTTGTAGTTGATCAAATGCCCGATAATCATTCCGATTCCTCCGAAATAAATCAAATCGAGATGGATGTCTAATAAAAGTTCTGTCAAAACACTAATCCATATAAGCGCCATTGAAACAACTAAAATAGACGATACCAAAAGAGACGATTTTTTTATAATTTTGAGAATTGCAAATAAACCAATCGAGGCAAATAGTAAATCTATAAAAGGGTTGTGACTCAGTCCTAAAGGCAGAATCGTTAAAAGAGGAAAAATCAAACAATGAACCAGACAGATGGTTGCGCTAGAAATTCCTAAAATATCGTAAAAGGATGTGCTTATTTTCTTCATTTCGTGTACATTTGCTTAATGCAATTTTGTTGCAAATATATACAATTTTATCAATTGCAACATTGTTGCGTTTAATTTTTAACTTCATAAAAAATGAAAACCACACGTAATACCGCAGCAAAAATGGCTGTTTTAGAGGTGTTTGAGAAATCTAAAACGGCTCTTTCGCACACCGAAATTCACAAACAATTAAATGATTTGTGCGATCGCGTTACCATTTATAGAATTTTGGATCGTTTGATTAATGAAGATGTTATTCATAAAATTTCAAATCTAGATGGAACAGTAAAGTATGCCAAATGCAATCATTCGCATCAGCGCGTACACATTCATAATCATGCGCATTTTAGCTGTGAGAATTGTCATGAGATCACTTGTCTTGAAAATGTAAAACCGAGTTACATTATGCCGCACAATTACAAAGTCAACGAAATCAACTTTACATTGTCAGGATTATGCCCGAATTGTTTAAATTCTAACATTTAAGTTTTAGACTCGTCTAAAAATATTGTTTCGCGAATATAATTTTTCTCTATATTTGTGAAAACAATACTTTTACAATGACCAAATCTTTAGAAGAAGTCCACGAATCAGTTTCTACACAAAATAAAAAAAAGGGTTTTAGAAAAATTTTAGCCTTTCTAGGCCCAGCTTATTTGGTAAGCGTTGGCTACATGGATCCAGGAAACTGGGCAACCGATATTGCCGGCGGAAGTCAATTCGGATACACTTTAGTCTGGGTTTTATTGATGAGCAACTTAATGGCTTTGCTTTTGCAAAGTTTAAGCGCGCGCCTCGGAATCGTAACACAGCGCGATCTTGCGCAGGCCTCTCGAGAAACCTATTCCAAATACATCAACTACATTTTATATTTCTTAGCCGAAATTGCCATTGCAGCCTGCGATTTGGCAGAAGTTCTCGGAATGGCAATCGGAATTAATCTGCTTTTCGGAATTCCGTTACTCGAAGCTGTTCTAATTACCGTTTTAGATACCTTTTTACTGCTTTTCCTGATCAATAAAGGAATTCGTAAGATGGAAGCCTTCATTATTGCTTTAGTGGCGATAATTGGGTTCTCTTTTATTTTCGAAATGATTTTTGCAGAACCTGAAGTGCACAAAGTTTTAGCTGGGCTTATTCCTTCGATTCCAAACTCTGCAGCTTTATATATCGCAATCGGAATTATCGGAGCAACTGTAATGCCTCACAATTTGTATTTGCATTCGTCTTTAGTACAGACCAGAAAATTTGATAGAACGCCTGCTGGAATCAAACAAGCTTTAAAATACAATTTAATCGATTCGACGATTGCTTTAAATCTAGCTTTCTTCGTAAATGCCGCCATTTTAATTCTTGCCGCCGCTACTTTCCATAAAAATGGGATGTTTGAAGTTGCTGAAATTCAAGATGCGCACCAATTTCTAGAACCGCTTTTAGGAACGAAATGGGCACCGATCTTATTTGCTGTCGCCTTAATCGCTGCGGGCCAAAGTTCAACGGTAACAGGAACACTTGCCGGGCAGATTGTAATGGAAGGTTACCTTCATTTCAGAATTCAGCCTTGGGTTCGTAGAATTATAACCCGTTTGATTGCCATTATTCCCGCTGTAATCGTAATTTTAATTTATGGCGAAAGCGTAACGGGGAAATTGCTAATTCTAAGTCAGGTTATTTTGAGTTTACAATTAGGATTTGCCATTATTCCGCTGATTCACTTTGTGAGTGACAAATCTAAAATGAAAGGTTTTCATATTTCGAGAACCACTCAGGTCGTTTCTTGGATTATTGCCTCCATAATTGTTTCTCTAAATGCCAAATTGGTTTATGACGAAATCACTTCTTGGCTAGCCAGCTCAAATCATCCAATGGTGCTTTGGTTTACGGTTGTGCCGCTAGCTTTCGGATTCTTAGCTTTATTGTTATACATCGTTTTCAAACCATTTATTGCCAAATTCAAATCAAAAGCTATAAATCATTCGCCTCATAACCTAAAACTGAAGTTTTCGCCAAGAGAAAGCAAGAGCATAAAAAACATTGCTGTCTCTGTAGATTTTTCAAGTGCCGACGAAGCGGCGCTGAATAAAGCCTTCGAATTGGGTGGCATTGACACGGAATATACCCTCATTCACATCGTAGAAACGGTCGGTGCGTTAATGTATGGAGTGCATATACATGATTACGAAACTACGATCGATGAGAAATTATTGCTGAAATACAAAGACATGCTTTCAGAAAAAGGATTCAAGATCAAAACAGAACTTGGTTTTGGAAAACCAGACAAAATAATTCCGAAAATCATAAACGATGGACAATTCGACATTCTCGTTATGGGAACCCACGGCCACACTGGACTAAAAGATATACTTTTCGGTACAACAGTAGATAAATTGAGACATAAAATTTCGATACCTTTGTTGATTGTTAAATGAAGATGCAAAGTTTCAGAGTGACAAAGTAACAAAGTTTTTAGCTTTGTCCCTTTGCAACTTTGTCTCTTTGTTACTCAAAAAGAAAAAAAATGACTTTTTCAGAAGAAAACTACCTTAAATCAATCTATCATCTGACTGCTGCATTAGAAACAGAAGTCAGCACGAATGCAATTGCAGAAATTATGGAAACGAAAGCTTCCTCTGTAACCGATATGCTTAAAAAACTGGCAGAGAAAGATTTGGTGAATTATAAAAAATATCAAGGAGTTTCTTTGACTGAAAATGGAAAACTGGCTGCCAAAATGATTGTGAGAAAACATCGTTTATGGGAAGTATTCTTGGTTGAAAAATTGAATTTCAGCTGGGATGAAGTGCACGATATTGCAGAACAATTAGAACATATTAAATCGGAACAACTGATTAATCGTTTGGATGATTTTCTTGGAAATCCTACGGAAGATCCTCATGGCGACCCGATTCCCGATGCAAACGGACGAATTATTAAAATCGAAAAACAGCTTTTATCTGAACTAGAAGAAAATCAAATTGGGATTTGTGTTGGTGTAAAAGACACTTCATCGGAGTTTTTGAAATATCTCGATAAACAAGGAATTGCTTTGGGTTCTAAAATTGAATTCCTTTCTAAAGAATCTTTCGATTTGTCAGTTAAAATTAAAGTGAATGATAGAGAATTGTCTATTTCAAACAAAATTGCTTCTAATTTGTTTGTAAAGTTGGTTTAAGTCATTCTAAAAAGTAAAACTGAACAAATATGGATGATTTTGAAATCAATTCAGAAAAGGAAATAAAAAATCTTGAAGCACAATTAAAAAAACTCCCAAAAGAAAAGTGGAAAATTTGGAGATTAATTGTCGTTGGAATTATTACACCTTTTGTTGGCCCATATATTCCTCTAAGAAAGGGAATGCTAGCTGATAGAATGGGCTATCACAATTCTGTTTTACTGTTTGCTTTAATTTTTCTGTTTGCAGTCCCAGCAGGTTGTTATATGCATTTCCAAAAAATCAATAATGAAATATTTGATATTGAATGCCAAATTGAAAATTTAAAACGACAAAACAAACAAAAAATTGAGGGTTAAATTTTAGAATAAATTCTTAGAAACCAAAAACCATTTTTTTTTCTAAAAACGCATCAATGATTTTCTTTACTTCAAAGATTAACTAAAAAAATTATTTAAACAATCCCCTTTTCAATCATTTCCAACATAACTGGCGAAGCATTTTTAAAAGTCGGCGCTTGCTCGATAATACTTCCTGCGTTCTTTTTATTTACTTTGAAAGTAACATCATCATTTGTTGTAAACAAAAGTGCTGTGAGAAAAGGATTTTTGATGTGTGAACCTAAAATTAACAAAGCTTCATCTAAAGAATGAATACTCTCGATTTCTTCTGTTTTGTATCGAAAAGTCAACGAAATTGAGAATGTATTATCTTCGTTGAGAACCAATCTGAAATAGACGTTTTTAAGTTCTGTATCGCCCATGGTTTTGGCTAAAGTCAATTTAGCGAAAGTTCCAGATCGGATGCTTTCCTTAACTCGTTCACAAAAAAGGGCAAATATTGGTTCGTACATTTTTTTTTTAAGTTTCTAAGGTTCTGAGATGCTATCCCGATAGCTATCGGGACTAAGTTTTTACAATCTTTGTCTTTTAACCGCAAAGGTCGCGAAGATTTACGCAATCCCGATAGCTATCGGGAGCTAAGTTTTTTTATTTTCTTTGTGTGCTTTGCGTAATCCCTTGCGAACTTTGCGGTTAAGAAAAAACTATTTTCCTGTAAATTCAGCTTTACGTTTTTCTAAGAATGCTGTTGTTCCTTCTTTGAAATCTTGAGTTCCGAAACATTCTCCAAATGATTTTATTTCAGTATCAAAACCATTTTTGCCATCTTTAAAATTAGCATTGATCGCTTTTATCGCTTTTCCAATAGCAAATGGAGCATTTTTAATGATCTTCTGAGCAATTACATTCGTAAATGACAAAAGCTCTTCTTGAGGCACAACGTGATTTACTAAACCATAATCTTTTGCTTGTTCAGCAGTAATCATTGCGGCAGTCATAATCAATTCCATTGCACGGCCTTTTCCAATTAATTGTGGTAAACGTTGCGTTCCTCCGTAACCTGGAATCAATCCTAAAGTAACTTCTGGAAGTCCCATTTTTGCATTATCAGAAGCAATTCTAAAATGACAAGCCATTGCCAATTCTAGTCCGCCGCCAAGAGCAAAACCATTCACGGCAGCAATTACCGGTTTTTTTAGATTTTCAATAAAGTCAAATAAAGATTCCTGACCTTCAGCTGCTAATTGTGCGCCTTCGACGACAGTATAATTGGCGAATTCCGAAATATCTGCACCAGCTACAAAAGCTTTTTCTCCGCTTCCGGTTAAAACAACAACACGAACATCATCATTTTTAGCTAATGCTTGAATGGCATTACTCAGATCACTAATTGTTGCTTTATTTAAGGCATTCAATTTTGTAGGTCTGTTAATTGTAATTGTAGCAACTTTTTCTTGGATTGAAATTAAGATATTTTCGTAATTCATGACGCTATATTTTATGAGTTGGTGATAGGTAGAGAAACTGTAAACGTAGTTCCTTTTCCGTAAGTTGATTCAAAGGTAATTGTTCCTTTGTAATTTTCGATAATGTTTTTGATAATTCCGAGTCCCAGTCCCATACCACTGGTTTTGGTTGTGAATTTGGGTTCGAAAATTCTTCCTATATCTTGTTTCTGGATTCCAATTCCGTTGTCTTTTACTGCGATTTCAACATTGTTCTCTCTTCTCTTTACAGATACGACAATTGATTTCTGAAACTGACTTTCTGGAAAGGCCTGTGTTGCATTTTTAACCAAATTGGTAATGACACGAATCAACTGTGTACGATCCATTTTAGAAATGATTTCTTCTTCTTCTTTTTCAAAAGAAATATAATCTTCGTTAAAAATATCTAAAGCCAATTCGACAACCTCAACCACATTCAAAGTTTCATTTTGCTGAGCAGGCATCGAAGCAAAGTTAGAAAATGCCGAAGCCACAGCTGTCATAGTATCTATCTGCTGAATTAAAGTTTCGGAGTAATCATTCATTTTTTGTTTTACGTCAGGCGCGGAAGGATCAAATTTTCGCTGGAAACTCTGAACGGTCAAACGCATCGGCGTAAGCGGATTTTTGATTTCGTGTGCCACTTGTTTTGCCATTTCGCGCCAAGCTTCTTCACGTTCGCTTTGCGCCAGTTTGATGGCACTTTTCTCTAGTTTATCCACCATTCCGTTATAAGCTTTGATCAAGAAATTAACTTCTTTACTGTTGGCTTCCAGAACAATTTTTTCGTTTTTCTGATCTAGATTGGTTTCTTCCAAACGATCGGAAATCGTTTTTAATGATTTTGTGATATACGTTGAAAGAAAATAAGCCAAAGCAAAAGCCACAATCAGCATAAAAGAATACACCTGACTCAAACGAATCAAGAAAGTATTCAATTCGTTATCATAATAACCGTCGTCTTCCAAATACGGAAGATTTAAAATTCCGAGCGGTTTGAATTTTTCGTCTTTAATTAAACTGTACGAAGACCTGTTTTTAACTCCGTCAATCGTTTTGATATCTACAAATCGCTTTTCAATCGAAGAGCGAACTAATTTCAAAATATATTCCGGAATTGGTGGTGGCGCTTTATCAACAGCGAAAGATTCCTTCGAAGATTTTAGTAATTTTCCGTCAAGACTATAAATATTGATTTCAATTTTGTGAATCTGAGCCAGTTCATGGATTTTATCTTTAAAGATTAAATCTAAATTCTGGGTTTTGAGCGGATAAGTAGTAGTTGCAAGCACATAATTGATGTGCTCTTTTACCGCATTTTCTTTTCGTTCTAAACGTTCCTGATGGTATTCTTTGGCTTCAGTCTTAAATTGAATAATCGAAATCGAAGCCAATAAAAAAGATGCTACAACAATCAATACAATCATCGACAGGAATATCCTGGTACGAAGCGAAAGCATTGACATTTTGAAGTTTAGCATTTTTTTAGTATTCAGTCTTAGTCTCAGTCTCAGTCTCAGCAAAACTGAAAACTGTCACTGAGACTGAAAACTATTTCTTTTCTCTAATTCTTTTATAAAACCTGAACCCCAGCATAATTAAAACCGAGAATAAAATAATTCCGATTACGCCGAAAATCCAGTTGATGGCACTTTTTAAAACTACTAAAAACACAACTGCAAATAGAATAATCGTAGCGCCTTCATTCCACAAACGCATAAAATTATTGGAATATTTTACCTCATCTCTTTGTAATTGTTTAAAAATCTGATGACATTTTCCGTGATATAAATATAAAAGGAAAACGAAACATAATTTTACGTGCATCCAAGATTGTATAAGCCAAACGTGTCCTGCATTTGTAAAAAACAGCATCCAAAAAGCAAAGATACTCGCCAAAACTGCCGACGGCCATGTAATAATGTACCACAAACGATAGGCCATAATTTTGTATTGCGCCTGCAGAATCTCTTTTTCAGGAGATGGTTTTTCACTAGCTTCAATTTGGTACACAAACAAACGCACAATATAAAACAAACCCGCAAACCAGGTTATTACAAAAATAAGATGCAGTGATTTTAAGTAATTGTAGTATTCCATTTATTTTTTAAATGTAGATTTTTTAAAAAGATCAATCATTTCTTTACCATCATCTTCATCTTCATAAACAATCGAATTGACAAAGATCTTATCATTAAAACCTCGAGAAAAAATCACTAGCGTTACTATTTTTTTTCCTTCCTCAGTGATCTCTATTTTAGCTTTTCTAAATGGTAAGCCTGAAATATTTTCAGTACTTACTGAGTAATCTCCCATTTTGCCTTTTGGATAAATTTTACCAATATCCTTTAAAAGAAGAAAATCTTTTAATTTCATATTCAGATCAAGTGATCGAACATCATTTCCAAAAAAATCATTATAATTTACAGAAAAATAATTGGCTTCATCTTTCTTAAAAACCACAATTGAATGTTTCTTTTTCGCTAAGGCCGTATCTCCTTTAATATTTGCTTTCTCCTTTAAATTTACTTTTTCATAATCATTGGGAACAGAAATCTGCCAATTGAATGTTTTATCGTAAAAATCTACGACAGAGTTGCTTTTTTTACAACTTGCAAACGTTATCAAAACAAAAAATATAACGAAAATACTTTTTAATTTATTCATTTAATATTTATTTAGCCCAATCATTAATCCAGTTAGCAACCGTCTGGCACCATTCCTCGTCATCATTTAAACATGGAATTGCTAAGAATTCTTCTCCTCCATTTGCTTCAAAATCTTCTTTGGCACGCATGGCGATTTCCTCTAAAGTTTCTAAACAATCTGAAACGAAAGCTGGTGTTACAACTGCTAATTTCTTGATTCCTTTTGCTGGCATGTTATCGATTTCAACATCTGTGTAAGGTTCTAACCATTTATCGCCAGCTAAACGAGATTGGAAAGTTAAACTGTATTTATCTTCTGGAAGACCTAATAACTTAACGACTTGTCTTGTAGTTTCATAACATTGGTGACGATAACAGAATTCATGTGCCGGCGATGGAGTGTTACAGCATGAACCGTCAATTTTACAATGAGATTTTGTCACATCGGTTTTACGAATGTGGCGCTCTGGGATTCCGTGATATGAAAACAATAAATGATCGTATTCAAATCCAACTAAATGTTTCTGAATAGAATCTGCTAAGTTTTTGATGTAGTCTGGTTTGTTGTAAAATGCCGGAACATCAGTGAATTTCATATGAGAGAATTTCTTCTTGCGAATTTCTTCTGCTTTAACCAAAATAGTCAAAGTTGAAGCCATTGCATATTGCGGATATAATGGAAAAAGCAGTACATCTGTCACTCCTTTATCACTCAATTCTTGAAGTCCTTTTTCGATTGTCATACTTCCGTAACGCATTGCAAGCGACACCGGGACATTTACTAAAGGCTGTACTTTTTGCTGCATTCTTTCTGAAAGAACCACCAATGGAGATCCTTCTTCCCACCAGATTTTTGAATAAGCATGCGCCGATTCTTCTGGCCTTTTTCTTAAAATAATCCCGCGAACTAATAATGCTCTTAATAAATACGGAACATCAATCACATATTTATCCATTAAAAATTCATCTAAGTACGGTTTTACATCTTTTGGAGTTGGACTGTCTGGAGATCCTAAGTTTACTAATAATACGCCTTTCATTATGTTTTTTTGCTTTTAAGCTTTTATTTGTTTTTAAAATTTCAGCAAAAGTAAACGCTGTACTTTATTCGAAATATGATATTTATTACTTTTTAATTATTGTAGAATATCTAAAATCAATTTCTCTCGCAGATTCGGGAGATATATCAGATTTTAATTTGTGCTAATTCGTGAAATTCGTGTTTAAACATTCGCATTAATCGACATCAAATATTTTTTTGGTGTTGTTCCGAATTTCTTTTTAAATGCGGCAATAAAGTGGCTTCCAGTGCTGTAACCAATTTTCAATCCAACTTCATTTACGTTATAAGAACCGCTATCTAAAAGTTTTCTAGCGAAATCCATTTTGTAATCAAAAAGAAAACCATAAACCGTATCGCCGTAAATTTGTTTGAAACCCATTTTTAGTTTTTTCAAATTCAGACCAATTTCGTCAGCCAATTCTTGTAACCCTGGTGGCTCTGCCATATTAGCAATTACGATTTCTTTGGCTTTTCGGATTTTCAGAACGTTTTCTTCATCAATCAAAAACGGACATTGTTCTGCATTTGGATCTTCAGTTCTGTTGAAATACAAACTCAGCAACTCGTATCCTTTTCCTTTATAATAAAGGTTTTTTATGGACGGATGAAGATTGTAATGAAACAGCTGACTCAAAACTATCGCCATCGACGGACTGATATTTCCTTCGTTATAATATTTTTTATCCTTATTATCTGGACTTAAAAACGTAATATAATCGGCTTCGGCAGAAAATAAGGCATGAAATTTCTTGATGGAAACAATTACCGAAATCACCCAAGAATTTGGAGCCAATTCTAAATTCAGCGGTAATTCTTTCTGAGGATTGTACAAAAGAAGTGATTTTTCTTCTTTTAGTTCCAAAGCATAATTGCCTTGATTGAATAAGAATTTAGCATTTCCTTTTATTCCGAAGTGAAACTGAATGAGTCCCGTACCTATTTCATGTTGCGCATAAAAAGGCTCTGAACTATCGTTCTGAAACCTAATTAGCGTAAAGTCATCTTCAATTTTTATTTCTTCCTCCATTTTGATTACTTATTCATGATTTTACTGAAACGATAATTTGCGTTTCCAAAATTAAATCTTTTTGATGGGTTTATCGTTTACTTGCTTCCAAATTTATAATTTCTTTATTCTTTCAAAGTCTTTTCCTTCATTTTGTGTTCAATTTTCTTCACAGGCTCCCAACATCGAAATTTGGTTTTTAAAATGGTAATTTACTGATTTTCAACTTACTTCTTATTAAAACTAAACATAAATTATTTCTTACAGTATTTATAACTGTTCTAAATTGAAGATTTGTTACTGTTTGATAAAACCAATTATAAAAACCTCCCGTAAATGATTCTTAAAAAACTAAATCAACAAATAAATAAGAGCTTTTATGAAAATTAATAAAATAGTAAAAAAGGGACTTTGGGCAGTTGCAATAACAGGCGTGTTGTTTTTTGCCATTTTAATCTTCCACATTATTACAGCAAAACCAGCCGTTTACGAAAGTCCAAATCTTCAGGTAAGCAGAATTGATTTTAAAGAAAACATAGATCCTGCCTACGCGAAAAAGATTTGCGCAGATTTAAGATCCATAAAAGGATTAACCTCTGACTCGATTATCGTAAAAAGAAATGTAGTGGTATACTTTCACAACAATAAAATTACTAATTCAAAAAAAGTATATGACGAATTAATGAGCAAAGGAAATTACGATGCCCAACGTTACATTTTGCCTGCTGGCTTAGCAAACAAGGAAATTTGTCCCGTAGATCAAAATAGCTACAGCTACAAATTGTCAAAAAAAATTAATCAATTTTTTAATTAACCTTTAAATATTTATTATGAGAAATTTTTCTAAAATTACACTTGGCGCATTAATTATTGCATTGGCCTCATTAACTTCCTGCAGCAACGACGATGATAAAACTCCCGCAGAAAAACCAACTATCTATGAGAGATTAGGAGGTTCTGTTATGGTTTCTGATCCAGATAATTCAGGGCAGATGATCGAAAAGGGGCGTTTAAGCTTTCGTAAAGTTGTAAATTCTACCATAGGATTAATTGTAGCAGATATCCAGTCTAATGCTTCAGGTAATTTACAGGCTCATTTTGCTCCTCTTCTGGCAGAAACAGGAAGCACACAAGCTACCAATATTGCTAAGTTATCGGATAATCTTACTGATTTCTTCTCTTTTAATACAGGAGGAAAAAATACTGTAAATACTTATTCAGGTTTAAGCATGTCGGCTGCACACGATCCTGCAAGAAACCCTAGAATGGGAACTAAATCTAGCAATGCAGATTATACAAAGTTTGTAGGCTATGTTGGTGCTGCGGCAAATGCAAACGGAGTTGCTTCTAATACAGAACTTTATACAGACATCGTAGCTGTTTTGGAGTCATTAAGAACTCCAATTGTTCAAAAATAATTTCCTTCCCAAAAAGCGCTATGTTAAATTTAATATAGCGCTTTTTATTCAATCCTATTTTACTACGAAAATAACGCCATTCAGATCGTCAAGAATTTGAAAAAATTCGTGCATCAGTTTTTGAACCCTTAGCGATATTTTTTTTCAAGCAAATTTTATCCATTTGCCTACATTTATTTAGAATGACTCTAAACAAAACATTTCAAACGACTTGATTTTGCTATAAAAGTGCTGATTTCTAAATAAAAAGACAAGTTTAGAATCAAAAAAACATACAGCGACATAAAAAGTACTTTTAGCGTTATTTTTATCGATGGTATAGTAATAATTTTGTTGCACTTTTATGAAAGTGAATTTATGGAAAACAATAACGTACCGAAACACCTTTATTTTTACTCAGTTGGTCTGAGTTATAAAAAAGCTGATGCTGAGGTTAGAGGTCAATTTAGTTTGGATTCCGTTGCAAAGACGCGATTGCTGGAACAAGCTAAAAACGAAGGAATAGAAAGTTTAATAGTTACTTCAACTTGCAACAGAACCGAAATCTACGGTTTTGCTGAACATCCATTTCAATTAATAAAACTTATCTGCGACAACAGCAATGGTTCTGTTGATGCTTTTCAAAAAGTAGGTTTCGTTTATAAAAATCAAGAAGCGATTAATCATATCTTTCGTGTTGGAACTGGTTTAGACAGCCAGATTTTAGGCGATTTTGAAATTATATCACAAATAAAAACCAGTTTTACGCATTCAAAATCAATGGGATTGGCTAATGCTTTTATGGAAAGGCTGGTTAATGCAGTTATTCAGGCGAGTAAAAGAATTAAAACCGAAACAGAAATTAGCTCTGGCGCTACTTCCGTATCTTTTGCTTCTGTACAATATATTTTAAAGAATGTTGAAGATATCAGCAATAAAAACATTTTACTTTTCGGAACTGGAAAAATTGGAAGAAATACTTGCGAGAATTTAGTAAAACATACTAAAAATGAGCACATCACTTTAATTAACAGAACGAAAGATAAAGCAGAGAAATTAGCAGGAAAATTAAATTTGATTGTTAAAGATTACTCTGAGTTACATTTAGAACTTCAAAAAGCCGATGTTGTCGTTGTTGCAACAGGCGCTCAAAATCCAACGGTTGACAAAGCCATTCTGAATCTTAAAAAACCTTTATTGATTTTGGATTTGTCTATTCCAAAAAACGTGAATGAAAACGTAGAAGAATTAGAAGGCGTTACTTTGATCCATATGGATTATTTGTCTCAATTGACAGATGAAACTCTAGAAAACAGAAAATTACACATTCCGGCGGCTGAAGCGATCATCGAAGAAATCAAAGAAGAATTTGTTACTTGGATGAAAGGAAGAAAATTTGCTCCAACAATTAATGCATTAAAAGAAAAATTAAATGCGATTAAAGTTTCTGAATTGGATTTTCAAAGCAAAAAAATCGCAGATTTTAATGAGGCGCAAGCCGAAATCATCAGTAATAGAATCATTCAGAAAATCACTACTCATTTTGCAAATCATTTAAAAGACGACGACACCATGGTCGATGAAAGCATCGAATGGATCGAAAAAGTCTTCAAAATAAAAGCATCTTAAAACAAAATTTTAAACCTTATAAGCTAATATAAGCTCATTTAATTGCAACTCTTAATTGTTGTCTTTAAGTTCAAACTGCTTAAATTGTCTTATATAACTTATATGGTTCAAAAAACAAAACATGGCAGAAAAAACAATCAGAATAGGAACGCGTGACAGCGAATTAGCACTTTGGCAAGCGCACACTGTAGAAAAAAAACTAAACGATTTAGGTTATAAAACCTCAATTGTTGCGGTAAAATCTCAGGGAGATATTATTCTTGATAAGCCACTTTACGAATTAGGAATCACTGGAATTTTCACTAAAACCTTAGACATTGCCATGATCAATGGCGATATTGACATTGCAGTGCATTCTATGAAAGATGTCCCGACGGCTTTGCCTAAAGGAATTGTTCAGGGAGCAGTTTTGCCAAGAGCCAATGTCTTAGATATTTTAGTTCATAAAGGAAATCCTGATTTTGCAAATCCAAGTACTATTGCGACTGGAAGTTTACGTCGTCAGGCACAATGGTTCAATAAGTATCCAAATCATACAGTAGTTGATTTACGCGGGAACGTGAATACGCGCATGCAAAAACTACAAGATAATAATTGGGATGGAGCTGTCTTTGCCGCTGCAGGTTTGGAGCGCATCAACTTAAAACCTGAAAATTACATCAATCTAGATTGGATGATTCCGGCGCCAGCTCAAGGCGCAATGCTAGTTGTGGCAATGGAAAATGACAATTATACATTGGATGCGCTATCGCAATTAAATGACATAGAAACTGAAATCTGTACTCATATCGAACGTCAGTTTTTAAGAACACTTGAAGGCGGGTGTACTGCGCCAATTGGGGCGTTAGTAAAATATAATGAAGATGAAGATACACTACATTTTCAAGGTGTTTTACTTTCTATTGATGGAAAACAGAAAATTGAAATCGACAAAACGGTAGATATTTCAGAATGGAAAAAACTAGGTTTCAATTCAGCTCAGGAGATTTTGAATAATGGAGGAACGGAATTAATGCAACAAATCAAAGAATCTCTAAAGAAATAATGGCAAATACAATTCAGATACTATCTACTAAAATATTATCTCCTCTTTATAAACAAGAGCTCATGAAATATGGCGTCGAGTTAGTCGAAGCCGATTTCATCAAAACCGAAAACAAACCTTTCGAATTAAAAGACCTCAACGAGAGCCTTATTTTTACAAGCCAAAACGCCGTTCACAGCGTTTTATCAAATCCAAAATCTGAAGAATTAAAAAAGAAAAATGTTTACTGCGTTGGACTAAAAACCAAAAGTCTTTTAGAAGAAAACGGCTTTAATGTTATTGCCTACACAGGTTATGCTTCCGATTTAGCAGAAATTATCACTTTGATTTACGGAAATGAGAGTTATACCTTTTTCAGTGGCAATTTAAGAAGAGACACTTTGCCAGAAGCTTTAAAAGAAAACGGAATTAAATTCAATGAAATTCAGGTTTACGAAACAACGCTTCAACCTCAGAAAATAAAAGCAAATCCTGAAGCGATTTTGTTTTTTAGTCCGTCTGGAGTTAAAAGTTATCTGAAACACAATACAATAAATAAGCAAATCTGTTTCTGCATCGGTGATACGACTGCAGAAGCTTTATCAAAAATCACTAAAAATATTATCATCGCAGATCAGCCAACAATCGAGGACGTGATCGAAGATGTAATTCACGAATACAAATAAAAACTTTGCAACTTTGTCACTTTGCGACTTTGCACCTAAAATAAAAAACATGTTAAAAAACGACCTATTTTTAAGAGCATTAAAAGGAGAAACAGTTCAACGCCCACCAGTATGGATGATGCGTCAAGCAGGAAGATATCTGCCAGAATTTAGAGAACTTCGTGATAAATATGACTTTTTTACACGTTGCGAAACTCCTGAATTAGCTGCTGAAATTACAGTGCAGCCAATTCGTCGAATTGCTCCAGATGCTGCTATTTTATTTTCGGATATTTTGGTAGTGCCACGCGCAATGGGAATTCATGTTGAATTGAAAGATAATTTGGGTCCGATTATTCCAAATCCAATTCGTACAATGGAACAAGTAAATCAGGTTTTTGTTCCAGATGTAAATGAAACTTTAGGATATGTTTTTGACGCTGTAAAATTGACTAAAGAAATGCTGAACGACGAAGTGCCATTAATTGGTTTCGCAGGTTCGCCTTGGACTATTTTCTGCTATGCTGTTGAAGGAAAAGGTTCTAAAAGTTTTGATGCTGCAAAAGGATTCTGTTTTTCAAACCCAGTTGCTGCGCATACTTTATTACAAAAAATTACCGATACAACTATTTTATACTTAAAAGAAAAAGTAAAATCGGGTGTAAATGCCGTTCAGATTTTTGATTCTTGGGGAGGAATGCTTTCTCCTGTTGATTATCAGGAATTTTCATGGAAATATATCAACCAGATTGTTGATGCTTTAGCAGATATTACTCCGGTAATCGTTTTCGGAAAAGGTTGTTGGTTCGCTCTTGCCGAAATGGGTAAAAGTAAAGCTTCTGCATTAGGAGTTGACTGGACTTGTACGGCAAGAAATGCTCGTTATTTGTCTGGCGGAAACATTACTTTGCAAGGAAACTTCGATCCATCAAGATTACTTTCTCCAATTCCGACTATCAAAAAAATGGTTCATGAAATGATCGACGAGTTCGGAAAAGATAAATACATTGTAAATTTAGGTCACGGAATTTTACCAAATATCCCTGTAGATCACGCAAAAGCGTTTATTGACGCGGTTAAGGAATACGGAAATTAATTTAGTTGATGGTTTTTGGTTGATGGTTGATGGAACGTTCCAAACTATCAACCAAAAACCAACAACCAACAACTTAAAACCATGCTCAACAAAGGTTTAAGAGATGAAGAGAAAATCAGAATTGATAACGTTCTTAAAACGTTACGAACTCTTGTTTATGTTCCTTATCCTTTAAACAATTTGGAAAAAGCTAACATTGAAGATCAGTTAAAAGAAATTGGGCTAAACCTCGAAACTTTATCCAGTCAAACAAATGAAGATCTGATTACATTATTAATACGTCTTCATTTTGATTGGGAACATTTAGAGCAATTCGGGGATATTTTAATAGAATTCTCTAAAAAAGAAAATTATAATTTCACTGACAAAGCTTTAGCTATTTATCAATATATTCAGGCAGAAAGCAAAGTTTTTTCGTTTGGAATTAATGCTAAAATCGCTTCTTTAAAAAACAAATAGCAATGAGTTTTACAGATTGGAAAACAGACCGAATTGAAGATATTCTTCCTGAAGAATTTTATAAACTGATTGATAAGAATAAAAATCACATTGCAAAAACTTTCCCTGTAACCCTGGCTAATTCTGATTCGCTAGAAAAAACACAAAATTTTATATCAGTTAATAAAGACAAAGAAAGAAATGGTGAAGGATATTATTTCTTCGCTCGCGATATAAAAACAACTAATCTAATTGGTTATTTATGTGTAAAAACAATTGATTACCACATTTCAAAATGCGAATTAGGTTATTTTATTGACGAAGATTACCAAGGAAAAGGAATTACATCCAAAATGGTTTCTGATGCACTCGACTTCTGTTTCAATGAATTAAAAATGAATAAAGTTTTCATCTGTACATCAGAAATTAATCTTGCAAGTCAGAGAATTGCATTAAAACACAATTTTAAACAAGAAGGAATTTTAAGGGATGAATTTAGAAACGGCGACGGCACTTTGCAAAACTCCGTTTACTTCGGACTACTTAAATCAGAATATATTAAATCATGAAAGATAAATTTTACGCCTACATACAAAATTTACAAGACCAAATCTGCGCTGGATTAGAAGCTGTTGACGGAACGACAAAATTCCGTGAAGATCTATGGAAACGTCCAGAAGGTGGTGGCGGAAGAACACGTGTTATTGAAAACGGTGCGGTTTTCGAAAAAGGCGGTGTAAACATTTCGGCAGTTCATGGAAAACTTCCGGAAACAATGCAAAAAATGTTCAACGTTGGCGAAGCCGATTTTTTTGCGTGCGGATTAAGTTTGGTTTTACATCCAAAAAACCCAATGACACCAACGGTTCACGCAAACTGGCGTTATTTTGAAATGTATGACGAATCTGGAAAAATAATCGAACAATGGTTTGGTGGCGGACAGGATTTAACACCCTACTATTTGTTTGAAGAAGATGCAAAACACTTTCACCAAACTTGTAAAACGGCTTGCGATAAACACAATCCAGAATTTTATCCGAAATATAAAAAACAATGCGATGCCTATTTCTGGAATGCGCATAGAAATGAAGCACGTGGACTTGGCGGTTTGTTTTTTGATTATTGCAAAGCAAATGAGCAAATGTCAATGGAAAACTGGTACGATTTCGTAACCGAAGTGGGAAATAGTTTCCTTGAAGCTTATGTGCCAATTGTAGAAAGAAGAAAAAAACTTTCTTATACTCCTGAACAAAGAACCTGGCAAGAAATTCGTCGTGGCCGTTATGTTGAATTCAATTTGGTTCATGATAAAGGCACTTTATTCGGATTAAAAACCAATGGAAGAATCGAGAGTATTTTAATGAGTTTGCCTCCGCATGTACAATGGGTTTACGATCATCATCCAGAAACAGGAAGCGAAGAAGAGAAATTGATCAATGTGTTGGCAAATCCGCGCGAGTGGATTTCGTAACCTAAAATTTAATTAACACATAGAAACATAGATTTAAAGACCTATCTTAGAGGTGATTTTAGAAAATTGTATTTTTTCACATAGCTAGATGTGTGGATTATTTAAATTAAACGTCTTTTCAAATTATCTAAAACTATGTTTCTATGCGTTTAGCACTAATTTACGCCACATTCTTTATCAGCATTTTTGAATGTTTCGCCCAAAATGACTCATTGCGAAATCCCTATTTCAAATCATACCATGATAAAATTACTGCCAGCGTTTATTATTTAGACACTTCCAATAGTTTTCAGATTGCTTCAGACAATACAGATCCAAAAATATACGTTAATCTAATTCCGAATCGTAGAGAACAGATTGGCTTCAACCTAAACTATAAAATTATAGACATTGGTTTTGGTTTTGCACCCAAATTCCTAAGTCAGAATAAAGGCGATTCCCATTCTAAGCACTTTAATTTCAATACCCGTTTTTACTTAAAAAAATGGATGCAGTCGTTTACTTTTATCAACCAAAAAGGATTTTACATTAGCGATGATAACATTACGGCTCAGTTGCCTAATATGCGCACTACAAAAATTGGCGGATCGACCTCTTATGTTTTCAATGATAAATTCTCTTTTAAAACGTTAGTAAGCCAAAACGAATGGCAGACGAAAAGTTCTGGCAGTTTCATCCCGTCTTTTTCTTTCTATTATACCAATCTTGATTTAAATACTCCAGACTCATCTCATAGCGATATCTATGTATTTACATTGGCTCCTTCCTATTTTTACAATTTTGTAATCAGCAATCGGGTTCTAATTGGAGCTGGACTTGCTTTGGGTGCTGGAATAAATGATATTGATGGCGATACCTCAGCTTTGTACCAAGCCGATTTCAATTTAAAACTGGCCTATAATAATGATCGTTTCTTTGGTTTTGCGAGTCTCAACACAATTAGTTTTGCGCAAGACGATAAAGTCGATCCAAGGTTAAATGATAATATCGCTACTGTAAAGCTCTCTGTTGGTTACCGATTTGATCCTCCAAAAAAAATAAAAGAAGTTTACGATAAGGTTAATGAAAGATAGGCCTTTGAGAATTCTCTAATCTCATAATCAATAAGTTCCAAAAATTGCTTAAATTACATGGATTTATAAAAAACTAAAATTCATTATTATGGCAAATGTGAACCAGGAACAATTAAATCTCATGCATTCTGGCAAAGGATTTATCGCCGCCTTAGACCAAAGCGGCGGAAGCACACCAAAAGCATTGGCACAATATGGTGTACAAGAAAATCAATATTCAAATGACGAAGAAATGTACACTCTTGTACATGAAATGAGAACTAGAATTATTAAAAGTCCAGCTTTTGACAGCCAATATATTCTCGGTGCTATTTTGTTTGAAAATACAATGGACCGTAAAATCGACGGACAATGGACAGCTGATTATTTATGGGAGAAAAAACATATTATTCCTTTTCTGAAAGTAGATAAAGGGCTTGCAGATCTTGCAAATGGCGTACAATTAATGAAACCCATTTCTGGTTTAGACGAATTGCTAGATCGTGCTGTAGAACGAAACATTTTTGGAACTAAAATGCGTTCTGTAATTAAAGAAGCCAATTCTCAAGGAATACGTGATGTTGTTGCCCAGCAATTCGAACTAGGAAAACAAATTTTCAATAAAGGATTAATTCCAATTATAGAACCTGAAGTTGACATTTACAGTCCTGATAAAGAAAAATCGGAGCAGATTCTGAAAGAAGAAATTCAAAAACAGCTGAATCTATTGGATAAAGATATAAAAGTAATGCTGAAACTTTCGATTCCGACTGTCAACGATTTTTACCGTGAACTTATTTCAGATCCGCATGTGGTTCGTGTCGTAGCCCTTTCTGGCGGTTATTCTCGCGAAGAAGCAAATCAAAAACTTTCTCAAAACCATGGACTGATTGCTAGTTTTTCAAGAGCATTGTCTGAGGGACTTACCGCTGGTCAATCTGATGAAGATTTTAATGCTGAATTACAAGAAACTATCAAAGGCATTTATCAGGCTTCAATTACTTAGCAAACTGAAATAACCAAACGTTCCTACGAAACGTAAATAAATGGTACCGTCAATTTTTTCTACCGACGAAACATTCCTACGGAATGAATTATTTTTAAATAAAAAAATCCCTGAGACGTTCTTGTTCAGGGATTTTTCTTTTCAATTATTTCGAAGTCATTTCTTCGGCTAAATCTAAAGTCTGCAAAATGATGTTTTTATCAGACTTAAAAGAGTTTAGTTTAAAAACGAATTTCAGTTTATTGTCAATTAACTTTTTAGGTGATTCTATCGATACATCCGAAAATTGGGATGAAATTTTAGTCATTCGATCCAATTCTGAATCTTTTGCTTTCTTACCAAATGTTTTCACAGTTTGTGCAATATCCAGCTTTCCAGAAATATAGTTTTTACTCAAATCTTTCTTTGCCTCTTTAGCAAAAGAACCTTTTCCTGTACCAAAATAATCTCTTGTATTGGCAACAATTACTACGTCTTTCTCTTTCACTATAAAAATATCACCATACTCTTGTGTGCCTGCAATTATGTAAGAATTTCCATTTGGAACTAGCACTTTTTTGCGAACGCCCAATTGCAATAATTTATCCCCGAAAGTCGGATGAGTTGACGTAAAAATCACAGAAAACAGCGGAATATCTTTTTTGACTTTTTCTTCGGTTATTTTTTCTTCATAATTTTCATCATAATCATACTTTTTGGTCATAACCTCAACTTCTTTCGTATCGTATAAAAAAGCGCTCAAATCGCCATCAAAAAGCTTTGCTGTGGCTTCTTCATCAACGATTGTCGAAATCAGATCTGTGATGAGTGTAATATCTTCTTTAGCAAATTTTGGATTTTGAAATAATTCAGTCATTAACGATGGGAAATTTTCAAGTGCCGCTTTTGTATTGGCGTGATACGAAACGTAACCTAAAGGTTTTTCCGAAGGGAAATAATTAAAGATATTTTTGTTGATTTTTCTATCGCTTATTTTACTTACAACACTGGCAATCTCCGCAGCATATTCAACTACTTCTTCAATTCGGGTATTATCATTATCAAAATAAAAATCCAAATTGATGCCTTTTATAAAATTTCCAAAGTTCTTCTGCATTGGCAAGTATTTATCATAACCTCCAAATAGTGCCAAAGGATAATTATACAACGAATAAAAACTCGACATGAATCCGCCATAATTTACCCAAGACGAAATATCTGCCGAAGCATTAATTTTCGAAAAACTTGGCGCAGTAAAACCATTTTCAAATAAACCTTTTATAATTTCTCTTTGCTGTTCTGCTAGTTTTTTATCAAATTCTGCCTGCTCTGCGGTATATTCTTCATACGGATTTCCATCGTATAAATAATCTTGTTCAGCTGTTTCTGCTGATCCAGCTGGAACATCAGCTACCATAGGTTCATCACGCATTACAGAAGGTTCTGCTATTTTTGGCGGATTTGGCGCTTGTGGAACGTCATACACTTGCGGTGCCTCTACTGCAGTTTCTTCATAAGTTTCTGTTGCCACAATCGGATCGTTTAAAATTGGAGGTCCTCCAGGAGAATCATAAAACTTAGTAGGAAGTCTTTTTGTTAATTCGAACACGACCAAATAATTGTCATTCCATACAAATGATCTTTTAACGCCACTTGGTGTAAAAACAGCATATTTTCCAAATTCTTCAATTGTACTATTTTTTCCATTTGCACCTTGCTTTTCAATCAGATATTGTGTTACTGCTTCTTTGTTTTTTATCGGAATCGTAACCTGATAAAACGGAACGCTATCTAAAAAATTCCCATGAATGGTAATTTTTTGATCTAATTGAATGATCGAAGTATATTGGCGAAGATCAAAATCAGGTTTTTTGCTAATGTATTTCGTCAATATCGGATGATTCAGTACTTCGTTTATACTGACTTTTTTAGAAAGCTGATTTCCGTTAAACTGTACAAAATAGTCGTATTTGTCTGGACTGGCTTGTCCAAAAGTAAAATACGCGACAAATAGAAAAATTAGAGTATAAAATTGCTTCATAAAAATTAAGGCGTTAATTGGATAGTATTGTTCATTAAGGTCGATTTCTTAAATACGCTGTACATACTTTGTTTTAAAAAAACCGTTTTTTTATTTTTTGAAATTTTGCTGTTTGCATTATCTACAGCCACAATATCTTTATCAAAAGTGTAAATAGAAATAATGCTTGCTTCTTCTAGATCTTTCTTTTTCTTCGGGTCGTTAACCACTTTTTCGGGAACTGGATATGATGCAATTCTTTCGAAAGTTTTGCCGCTTCCGCTAAAGTGAATCTGGTCGCGCTGATTGTTTATCGTATTTACAACAGCATTTAATGCTTTCAGATTCGCATAATTGAGTTTGATAATGAAGACGTAATTCTGAAAATCCGTTTTGGTAGTTACATTCGAAATTCCGTCAATTTTTACAGCTTTCGACTTAAAATCTTCAAGTTTCTGTGTAATTTCTTGTTCGTTTGGAATTTTTACGCCATCAACTTCTTCTAGCCAAATGGCAGATTTGGTTTTGAACCAAGATTTTGAAAAGTCGATCATCAGCGTATATTCACCACTTTGATCATCGTGATGTTTGATTCTTTCTGTAATCTCAAAACAGCTTGTTAAGAGCAAACAGCAAAATAAAGCGAGAATTTTCTTCATTTTACAAATTTAGATGGAATATTCTGAATAACCATGCTTTAGTTCAAACAATAAAATCAAAATTTTTAGATAATATTAACGGATTCTAAAGCAAGCTAAACTCCTTATTCTGTTCCTTTTTCTTTAACTTTGCGCCACTTATCAAAAGTGAGGTAAACTTCAAAAAAATAAAAAACAACTTCAATTTTAGAATAAGGATTTATCAATCTGTTTTCAAATTCAGGTTAAAATCTGAAATCTAAAATCTAAAAATCTAAATTTATATGTTCCCATTACAAAGAGGCAGAAGATTAAGAGTAAATGAATCGATTCGTTCTTTAGTACGCGAAACCAGTTTAAGTCCATCGGATTTTATGTTTCCAATGTTTATTGCTGAAGGAGAAAATGTAAAAGTCGAAATTCCTTCAATGCCGGGAATTTTCAGAAGATCTATAGATTTAACAGTTGAAGAAGTAAAAGAACTTTATGATTTAGGGATTCGCGCCGTTAACATTTATGTAAAAGTTAGCGAGAATCTAAAAGATAATACTGGTAAAGAAGCTTGGAATCCTGACGGATTAATGCAGCAGGCTATTCGTGCCATAAAAGCGGCTTGTCCAGAAATGATCGTTATGCCAGATGTGGCTTTAGACCCATATTCTATCTACGGTCATGACGGAATTATAACAAATGGTGATGTAGAAAACGACAGCACAGTCGATGCTTTAGTAAAAATGGCTGTTTCACACGCACAAGCTGGTGCCGATTTTGTTGCGCCAAGCGACATGATGGACGGACGCGTTTTACGCCTTCGCGAAGGTTTAGATGCTGCAGGATTTCAGAATGTTGGAATCATGAGTTATTCAGCAAAATATGCTTCGGCTTTTTACGGTCCGTTTAGAGATGCTTTAGATTCTGCTCCAAAAGAAGCTGATGTTGTGGTTCCAAAAGACAAAAAAACATACCAAATGGATTATGCCAACCGCATCGAAGCCATTAAAGAAGCTTTATCAGACGTAGAAGAAGGTGCAGATATGGTTATGGTAAAACCAGGAATTGCTTATTTGGATATTGTTCGCGAAATAAAAAATACAGTTCATGTTCCCGTAACCGTTTATCAGGTTTCTGGAGAATATGCTATGATTAAAGCTGCATCTGAAAGAGGATGGCTTGATCACGATAAAATTATGATGGAACAATTAATGTGTATCAAACGTTCAGGCGCTAATCTTATTTCGACTTACTTCGCAAAAGAAGCTGCAATACTATTAAAGAAATAAGATGAAAAAGGTTTTATTTTTAGCTGCCGTTTTAGCATTTGCTTCTTGCAAAAAAGAAACTTCTGAGCCAACAAACGCAACAACCGAATCTGTTTCTGAAGGAGAATCGGCGAAAGCTAAAAGTCCAGAAGAGCTAGGAAAACAACTTTTTGAAGGAGCTGGAAATTGTTTTGCTTGTCATCAGCCAGATCAAAAAGTAGTTGGACCGAGCATTAAGGAAATTGCCAAAATTTATAAAGATCAAAAAGGCGATATTGTTACTTTCCTTAAAGGAAATGCAGAACCAATTGTTGACCCGAGTCAGTTTGAGGTTATGAAAACCAATTTTGCCATAACAAAAGAAATGTCCGACGAGGAATTAAAAGCAATTGAAACTTACATCTATAGTCAATTGAAATAAAACAAAAGAAATTCACTTTTTGAAAACTCATTTTGTTGCAAGCTTCGGAGAAGCGAAATATTTATAGCAAAAAAATATTTATGATATAAAGCTCCAGCGGAGCGACATGTTTTTTTTAATCTAATACATGTCGCTCCGCTGGAGCTTTTTTCGTTTTTTTCTTATTGAAATTCTATAAATATTTTACCCCGCTGGGATATTTACCGTAACTTTTATAAAAATCCCTTAAAATAAAAAAAGCTGTCCTTTTGAGACAGCTTTTTTTGATATAATATCATTCGATTACCAGATTTTAACTCGTTTTTCTGGTTCAACGTACATTTTATCACCTTTCTTAATATCAAACGCTTTGTAAAAAGCATCAACATTCTGAATCGGCACATACGCTCTGTACATTCCAGGAGAGTGCGGATCTGTTTTAACTTGGTTTTTGATCGCTTCGTCTCTTGATTTAGTTCTCCAAACGGTAGCCCAAGAAATAAAGAAACGCTGTTCTGGTGTAAATCCGTCAATTAAACCTGGATTTCCATGTTGTTTTAAATACAATTGCAGACCGTCAAATGCCGCGTTGATTCCGCCTAAATCTCCAATATTTTCACCTAACGTAAAATGACCATCAACATGAACTCCTGGCAATGGCTCAAGAGCACTGTATTGATTTGCTAAATCATTTCCTAAAGCTGTAAATTGTTTTAAATCATCTTCTGTCCACCAATCTACTAAATTTCCTTCGGCATTGTAACGCGCTCCAGAATCATCAAATCCGTGAGAAATCTCGTGTCCGATTACAGCGCCAATTCCACCATAGTTAACTGCTTCGTCGGCTTGGTAATTGTAAAACGGGGGCTGTAAGATAGCTGCTGGGAATACAATTTCGTTATAAGATGGATTATAATACGCATTTACTGTTTGCGGAGACATATGCCATTCTGTTTTATCAACCGGTTTAGACAATTTATCTATGCTTTTCTTAAATCTCCATTGCGCTAAGTTTTTAGTATTTTCAAAATAGCTTCCTCCTTCTGCAATGCTTTTAATTTCTAAAGCCGAATAATCTTTCCATTTATCAGGATATCCCACTTTAATCGTGATTTTGTTCAGCTTTTCAATAGCTTTTGCTTTAGTGTCTTTAGACATCCAGCTCAAATTATTAATACGATTTTGGTAAGCTGTAATAACATTATGAATCATATCAATCGCTTTGGTTTTAGCTTCAGCTGGAAAAACTTTTTCTACATAAAGTTTTCCAAGAGCTTCACCAACATTTCCGTTAACCACATTAAGCGCTCTTTCCTCAGCCGGAAGCTGTTTTATTGCGCCTCTTAATGTTTTGCTGTAAAAATCGAAATTGGCATTGTCAATTTCTGTTGTAAGCTTGCCTGCAGCGCCGTTGATCAAGTCCCATTTTAGGTATTCTTTCCATTGTGCCACTTTATTTTCTTTGAAAACAGTTTCTAAAGCTGTCATGTATTTAGGCTCAGAAACAATTACAGTTTCTAGTTTAGTAATTCCTAAACCTGCAAAATATTCGTTCCATTTGATAGCTGGAGTTAATTTTTGAAGTTCAGCAATTGTCATTGGGTTGTATTGCAAACGGCTGTCTCTTCTTTCAACTCTGTTTAACCTTGGTTTTGACAATTCTGTTTCAAGAGCTAGAACCTCAGCAGCACTTTGTTTTGCTTTTTCTGGAGATTCTCCAATAAACTGAAGCATTCTGGCAACATGCAATTCATATTTTGCACGCTTTTCTTTCGAATCTTTATCCTCAGAAGTATAATAATCTTTATCTGGAAGTCCTAATTGGCTTGGTCCTAAATTTACAGAGTTTTTAGAACTGTCTTTATCATCAGCACCAATGTAAATTCCGAAAAAGCCCGCATTTCCTTCTTTTTCCATTTCAACCAAATATTTCTGAACGTCAGCAATGTTTTTAATGGCATCAATTTTTTTCAGATATGGTTTTAAAGGTTCGATTCCCTTCTTATTTCTTCCGATAGAATCTAAATAGGTGTTAAATAAATTAACTGCTTTGCCCTGATCTGTATTAGACTTATACTTCGGGTTTTTTGAAGCTTCTTTTAAAACCTCCATCACATCCTTGTCTGTTCTTTTAATCAGTTCATTAAAACTTCCCCAAGTAGCGCGATCGCTTGGAATTTCTGTTTTTTCGAGCCAAGCTCCATTTACGTATTTAAAAAAATCTTGACTTGGGCTGATTTTCGTATCCATATATGATACATTAATACCTGGTTCTTTTGGCGCTTGTGCTTGAGCTGCAGTTATGGCAAACATTGCAGATATAACACCAAACACAGGTTTGGCTAATTGTTTTTTCATAAAAGTTTATAGTTTAATGGAAAATACAAACATATTGTTATTATTTCTAAAATTGTGTTAAAATTCAAACAGGAAATCCATTTATAAAAATAAATTTCACAAATCAGAACTATTATACAAATTTTATTAGTCTGCAATTTGATGTCAAAAGTTACAAAAGCCTGTTAAAAAAATAATTCAGTAAAGTTTTTAGAATCTGCTTTTTGTATTTTTGCGCCAAATTATTTTTATGAAATCGCTTTTATACAAATACCGCAAATTCTTTATTGTTTTAATAGTATTTTCGGTGGTTACGATATCTTTGTTTTATTCTGCATTAAAACCAAAAAAGACACTTCCGATTTATAATCCAGCTGATATAAATCCTGAATTGGTTGACAGTACGATTCAGTATAAAAGCAAATACCACACAATTGCCGATTTTTCTTTCATCAATCAGAATGGCGATACTATTACCCAGAAAAATTATGAAGGAAAAATTTACGTTGCCGATTTCTTCTTTACAACCTGCGGATCAATCTGCCCGAAAATGTCAACCAATTTAGTTGATGTTCAAAAAGCAGTTTTAAACAATCCAAAAGTGATGCTGCTATCGCATACCGTTTTTCCTGAAGTAGATAGCGTTTCTGTTTTAAAAGCTTACGCTATTAAATATGGTGTTGTAGACAGCAAATGGAATCTGGTTACAGGCGATAAAAAAGAAATCTACAAGATGGCCAGAAAATCGTATTTGGCTGTAAAAATGGGAAGACCAGATCAGCTTTATGATATGGTGCATACGGAGAATTTTGTTTTGGTCGATCAAAAGCGCCGCGTTAGAGGTTTTTATGACGGAACCAATAAAGAAGACATAAAACGTCTTTTAGAAGATATCGAATTCCTCTCTCAAGAGTAAAAACCCTTATTTTTAGAAACATTTAGCATTTGTGGAAGTGTTAAATACCTTGAAATAAAGAATAATTGCCTACTTTTGCAATCTAAATTCAATCTAAATAAGCTTGCAAAATACAATACACACTCTGAAAAAAGGCGAAAAAGCCATTATCAAAGATTTTGATATCGATCTTATTCCACTTAAATTATTAGAAATGGGTTGTCTTCCTGGCAGTTTAGTTGAATTGTTGCAGGTGGCTCCTTTTGGTGATCCGTTATATTTAGATATTAACGGCTCTCATGTTGCAATCCGAATTGAAACCGCTCGTGAAATTGAAGTTGAACTTATCAAAACCAATTTGTAATGAGTGTTCAGAATATCAATGTTGCCCTTATCGGAAATCCAAATACCGGAAAAACCTCTGTTTTTAATCAATTAACTGGTCTTAACCAACAAGTTGGAAATTATCCTGGAATTACGGTTGAGAAAAAAATGGGCTTTTGCAAGCTGCCTAATAACATAAAAGCCAATATTCTAGATTTACCGGGAACGTACAGCTTGAACGCCAGTTCGATGGACGAAAGCGTTGTTATTGAACTTTTGCTAAATAAAAATGACAAGCTATATCCAGACGTTGCTGTTGTTGTAACTGACGTTGAAAATTTAAAAAGAAATTTACTGATTTACACTCAGATAAAAGATCTTGAAATTCCGACGATTTTGGTCATCAATATGTCGGATCGTATGGAGCGCAAAGGTATTTCTTTGGATATTCCATATTTAGAAGAAAAATTAAAAACAAAAATTGCTTTAGTTAGTTCGCGCAAAGGTTTAGGAATTGAAGAATTAAAAGAACTGATTGTTTCTTATAAAACTATCCCGCACGAACCTTGTTTGAATGCTTCTGTAATTGATGAAGAATATTTCAAAAAGTTGCAACATGCTTTTCCAAATCAATTATTGTACAAATTATGGCTTGTAATTACTCAGGATGTCAATTTTTTGAATTTAGAACGAAATGAAATTCGAAGCACTTTTACAAAATCGCATTCAGAATTAAAGCGCTTGCAACAGAAAGAAACCATAAAAAGATATCAGTTTATCAATGATGTTTTAAAAGAAGGTTTAAAGATTGACGCTTCGATGGCTAAAGATGTTCGTGCCAAATTGGATCGTGTCTTAACTCATAAAGTTTTTGGTTACGTTATTTTCTTTGCCATTTTATTTTTGATTTTCCAATCCATATTCAGCTGGTCCACTATTCCGATGGATTTCATTGACAGCACTTTTGCCTCTTTGAGCAGCTGGGTTGCGGCAGAACTTCCAAGCGGCATTTTGACCGATTTGCTTTCTCAGGGAATTATTCCGGGTATTGGAGGAGTTATCATTTTCATTCCGCAGATTGCTTTCTTGTTTTTGTTTATTTCCATTTTGGAGGAAAGCGGTTATATGAGCCGTGTGGTTTTCTTGATGGATAAAATCATGCGCCGATTCGGACTTTCTGGAAAAAGTGTTGTGCCCTTAATTTCGGGAACTGCTTGCGCGATTCCAGCAATTATGGCTACAAGAAATATCGAAAACTGGAAAGAACGATTAATCACTATTTTGGTAACGCCATTCACGACTTGTTCGGCAAGATTGCCTGTTTATGCGATTATTATATCATTGGTCATTCCGAGCAAAAGAGTTTTTGGAGTGCTAAATCTTCAAGGATTAACTCTGATGTCCCTTTATGTATTAGGATTCTTTATGGCCATTTTATCAGCTTACATTTTAAATAAGGTTTTAAAACTGGAATCAAAAACCTATTTTGTTGTTGAAATGCCAAGTTATAAAATGCCGCTTTTCAAAAATGTCGGAATTAATGTGGTAGAAAAAACAAAAGCATTTGTTCTTGGTGCAGGTAAAATCATCTTAGCAATATCAGTCATTTTATGGTTCTTGGCTTCTTATGGGCCAGGAAAAGAATTTAATGAAGCTGAAAATATAGTTAAAGAAAGGTTTGCCAACACAACTTTGGATGAAACGCAATTTGAAAATGAAGTTAATTCTCAAAAATTAGAGAACTCTTATATCGGTTTAATGGGAAGAGCAATTGAACCGGTAATTCAGCCTTTGGGTTACGACTGGAAAATAGGAATTGCGTTAATCAGTTCGTTTGCAGCACGTGAAGTTTTCGTTGGAACATTAGCAACCATTTATAGTGTTGGAGATACAGATAACGAATCTACTATAAAAAGCAAAATGCAGGCAGAAGTTCGTCCAGATACGGGAGAAAAAGTATTTGACTTTGCAACTGGAATCTCTTTACTGCTGTTTTATGCTTTTGCCATGCAATGTGCGAGTACATTGGCAATTACCAAAAAAGAAACCAATTCATGGAAATGGCCAGCAATGCAGCTAGTCTTCATGAGCGGTCTCGCTTATTTTACCGCATTAATTGCGTATCAACTTCTAAAATAAAAAGTTATGTTTCAAGAAATAATAGCCTTTGCCATATTAGGATTTGCAGTTGCTTTTTTGATCAAAAAGTTCTTCTTTAAATCGAAAAAGAAAAAAGACTGCGGAGGTGGAACCGATTGTGGTTGTTCTTAATTTTAGGTTCTAAGATACTAAAACTAAAAGCTTCAAATAGATTTAATTTCTATTTGAAGCTTTTTTTTATGATAAAAAAATGTCTTATTCTGTTATTTTAAAAACCAAAATCACCTTTTTTAGTATATTTTCTAAAACTATTTTTGCTTCCTAAATTTTATTTAAGATGACACCAGAAGATAGAATGGAAATAGTACGAGATAATAGAGTGGCTCGATTACTGTGGTTCGCGATAGGTTTTTTCTGCGCGACAATCATTACTTATTTCATAATGAAAACCAATCATTAGTTTTTTCTCTGCTGTTTTAATTATACTTTTATCCTATTAAAACAGCAAAAAAAGACTTCCAATGAACCCAAAAATCCATTTACTTTTCATTCTGTTTCTTTGTTTCTCACAGAGTGTAATTGGTCAAACAAAAACAGAGATAACGCAAAATCCCAACATTACGTTTACCACTTCAGATGGAGTTCCTTTGTTTTTGAAAGTCAATGGAAAAGGCGAAGTCTGTATTTTTGTACACGGAGGCCCTGGTGCATGGAGCAAATCTTTTGAAGAATTTGGCGGAAATGTTCTTGAAGACAAACTAACCATGTGTTATTATGACCAAAGAGGATGCGGTAGATCTGGATCTCCTGCAGACAATAATTACAGCATGGACAGAATGATTGATGACATCGAAGAAATTCGAACTCACCTTAAAACGGATAAGATATTTGTAATTGGACATTCTTTCGGAGGAATTTTAGCCACTAAATATGCTGAAAAATATCCTCAACATGTAAAAGGTTTAATTCTGCTGAATGCTACACTTGATATCAACGATTCGCTTCTCAATCAAATTGCTTTCATGGGCAAAACTTTAGGAAAAGATTTCCCTGTACAAGGCAAAGATTCCATATTAAACACTTTTTTTGAAGCTAAACAGGAAACTAAAAAAGCAGATCTAGAGTATAAAATGCTGTCTGACAATAGAGCAAATGTTGAAAAACTGGACAGTATTGATAATAGCGAAAAAAGGAACTCTTCATTTGCACAAAATGCATTAAGTGGCCCTCTGTATTTTAATGATTTTACAAAAGGAACTGCTTCTATCAAAGTTCCAACGCTTATAATCTCAGGAACAAAAGACAACAATATTGGCCCTGAGCATTATCGTTTGTTTAAATTTCCAAATCAAGAAGTTAAGATTATTAACGGTGGGCATATTTTGTATTACGAACAGAATAAAGAGTTTAAGAATACCATTCAAAAATTTGTTCAGAAAGTTAAATAAGAAAAGATGAAAGAAGCTATAAGAAAGACTTATGACTAGAACGGAAGACGACTGATACTAAAGAAAAATTGTCTTATTATAACGGTTTAAAGACTTTTCTTGGTATAATCATTACCCTCTAGAAAATTACTTTTGAAATGTATAAAATTCATTCAAAATGACAAGGTTTGAAAAAAGGGAAATGGTTAGAAATAATAGCATCACGAAGTTATTGTGGTTTTCAATTGGATTTTTATGCGCTTTTATAATTATGTGTCTCTTAAAATCGAGATTATAAATCCGTATAAACATCTGTAAAGAAATCATCACCAAATAAAAAACGGCTCTAGATTAGAGCCGTTTTTCTTTTTTATATCTAAATGAAATTTATTTCACTCCTTCCCATTCTGCATAAAATTGAGCAAGAAAAGTTTCCATGAAACGATGTCTTTCAGCAGCGATTTCTTTTCCTTTTGCTGTGTTCATTTTATCCTTTAAAAGTAAGAGCTTTTCGTAGAAATGATTAATAGTTGGAGCGTTGTTCTTTTTATACTCCTCTTTTGTCATATTGGTTACAGGAGCAATTTCTGGATTGTATAAAGCTCGGTTCTTAAATCCGCCATAATTAAAAGCTCTTGCAACACCAATTGCACCAATCGCATCGAGACGATCGGCATCTTGAACAACATCTAATTCGACAGAAGAGAATTTCTTTTCAAAATTTCCGCCTTTATAAGAGATATTTTCAATGATCTTGACAACATGGACAATTATATCCTCAGAAACATTTTCGGCTTCTAAAAACGCTCTTGCTGTTTTTGGCCCAATAGTTTCATCTCCGTTATGAAATTTACTATCGGCTATATCGTGCAATAAAGCGCCCAATTCTACAATCGTAAGATCACATTCTGTCTCTTTTGCAATCAGCAACGCGTTTTTGTAAACACGCTCGATATGAAACCAATCATGACCGCCTTCGGCATTGTTTAGTTTTTCTTTTACAAAAGCAATAGTTTTAATAATTAATGCTGAGTCACTCATAAAGAGGTTTTTACGTTTTATAAAAAATGTTGATTGCCGAAGATTTTAAATCTCCAACAATCAACAAATATGTTTTAAAGCAACAATGTTGCTTTTTAAATTTCAATCTAAAAATTCCAAATTCCAATCTGAAATCTGAAATCTACATTCTAAAATCTAAAATTTAAAGTCTCGCTGGTTCAACCCATTTAAAGATATGCGATTCTTTTGGGATTACGATTCTCTCTGAGATTTTTGCCATACGCGCTGGCAATTTCATTAAGAAGTCTCGTGCTTTTTCTGCTTCATCAGACAAATTGGTAATTTTATCGATTTCCCATTTGTTGATCAATTTCTGCATGATTTCAACATAATCATTTGCAGTATAAACACCAATACGCTGAGCTGAATCAGAAAACTGTTCGAAAGCACTACTGATTTTTTGACCAGATTCTCTTAAAAAATGAGCCGGCATAACGATTTTCTGCTTCATCATGTATTGAAAAGCCAGCATCATTTCGCTCGGATCTACTTGGAAAATTCTAGTTACAAATTCGCTATAGGCGTGGTGGTGACGCATTTCGTCTCCTGCAATCATTTTGCACATTTTAGACAACTTGTTATCGCCAAATTTCTTAGCCATTTGCGCTACTCTATTATGCGAAACATAAGTTGCTAATTCCTGAAAACTAGTATACACAAAGTTTTTGTACGGGTCAGTTCCAGTTCCAATATCAAAACCGTCGTTGATCAAATGCTGTGTAGTCATTTCGATTTCACGCATGTTTACACGACCAGACAAATACAAGTATTTATTTAAAAGATCTCCATGACGGTTTTCTTCTCCAGTCCACTGTCGTACCCATTTGGCCCAACCGTTTCCTTGACCTTCTTGTTGTTGATCAATTCCTTCTACATCCATTAACCATGACTCATATGTAGGCAATGCTTCCTCAGTGATGGTATCACCAACAAGCGTAACCCAGAAATCGTACGGAAGTTCTTTAGCAATCTCGCGTAATTCTTTTACCTCTTCAAAGAAATTTTCTCCTTGAGAATCTGGTAAGAAATCCGACGGCTGCCAAATTTTTTCCACTGGAATTAAATACTGTTCGACGAAGCTATCCACGTTTTTTTCCAAAAACTGCATTACTTCTAATCTAATGTTTTTTATAGACATTACTTATTATAGATTTGGGTTTTTCATTTTAGCTCGGACTAAAACTTAAACCTGTTTATATTCATTTATTCCTTCTTTAACTGCTTTTTCAGTAATCTCCATCAGCTCTTCAAATTTGTAATCTTTAACAGCTAAAGGTTTGTGAGCTGTAAACTTCAGATGATTTCCTAAACCAACAGGAAAAAAACCAAACTTTACCATTTTCCAAGAATTATTGATGCTTACTGGTACAACATATGCAGATGGTGCATATTTGCATAAGATTTTTAAACCGCTTTGCGCAAATTCTTTTGGTATTCCTGTCTTACTTCTTGTTCCTTCCGGAAAGATTACGGCAGATCTTGTGTTTTTTTCGATATATTCAGACAAGCCTTTGATAACTGGTATCGCTTGTTTAGGGTCTTTTCGGTCAATCAAGACAGATCCTCCGTATTTCAAATTAAAAGAAACACTCGGAATTCCGCTTCCTAACTCCTTCTTACTTACAAATTTACAATGAAAACGTCTAAAATACCAAATCATTGCCACGATATCGTACATACTTTGGTGATTTGCCACAAAAATGATTGGCGCACCCTTCGGAACCGTGTCTACACCTTCAACTGTATATCTTGTTCCAACAAGATTTGTACATTTTAAAAGGCAGAAATTTAAATAATCAACACTTTTTTTGTGAGCCTGGTAGCCAAAAACATTTAAACAAATCCACTGAATTGGATGAAAAACAGCCAAACATAAACCAAATAATAAATAGTAAATTACCGATATTGGATAAGAAATAATTTTTTCCATGCTTCAAAAATTAATGCGCAAAAGTAGTAAATATATTTTTAGACTTATTAAAATTGAAAACAATAACTGTTTTTATGGTTTAATTGTACCTTTGCACTAGAATTTGCAAATCTTTTCTGAATTAAATGAACTTTACTTACCCTAAAAACGAGCGTTTAAAAAGCAAAACGACAATTGGTTTACTATTTTCTGAAGGAAAATCGGTGTCCAAATATCCGCTTCGTTTGGTTTACCGTCAAGTGGAGGCAAATTCAGAAGAACAAACTAAGATTGGCGTTTCGGTTTCTAAGAAATATTTCAAGAAGGCCGTTGATCGTAATTACTTCAAAAGGGTTTTGAGAGAAACTTATCGTTTGAACAAACATTTACTTTTGGATAACTTGGATCAGCCTTACTCGATAATGCTTTTTTATCAGACCAAAGACCGTTTATCTTACCAAGAAATCAATACCAAAATGATTCAATTGTTTGAGAAATTTGTAGCTCAGATAAACAAAACCCAAGATTCTGATACGAAAACAGAAGCTTAAATTTCAAAAGATAAGATTATTATTCAAGTTAGACAAAAAAATCGTAGTTTTAGCTCTAAATTGAAATTTTATGCGACATATTTTCTTTTTATCTGTTTTATTTTTAGCGCTTTTTGGTTGTAGTAAATCTGAAGCTGAGAGTAATGATGTTGCAGTAAGCGCCGTTATGGTTCCGCCACCGCCACCTGCTGGAGCGAGTGAGTCTAATAGAAAAGATCAAGATTTAATTGAATCATCAAAAACTAAGATTCCGCAGAAAATAATCAAGCAGGGATCGCTTCGATTTGAAACAGATAATTTAGAAAACACTTATAATCAAATTCAAAAAGCGGTTTCAGACAACAAGGCAAGAATCATAAACGATTCTGAAGGGAAGGATTACAACAGTGTTTACAGAAGCCTTACTGTAAAAGTACCTAGTCAGAATTTTGATCGTTTTATCAATAATGTTTCAAAAGGTGTTTCTTATTTTGAAGTTAAAAATATATCCGCAGAAGACGTAACTGAACAATTTATTGATTTAACTTCAAGATTACATACGAAGAAAAAACTAGAAGAACGCTATTTGCAAATCTTACAGAAAGCGACTAAAGTAAGCGAGATATTAGAAATTGAAAAACAAATTTCAGCTATCCGAGAAGAAATAGAATCCAAAGAAGGTCAGCTTAAATATTTAGAAAGCCGTGTTTCTGAGAGCACAGTCACAATTGACTTTTACAAAACAATAGCTGAAAAAGAAGGCATTAAAATATCCTATGGATCAAAAATCTGGAACGCACTTAAATCAGGATTCTACAGTTTATCCGATTTTTTAATTTCGTTAATCAGCGTTTGGCCGTTTGTTATCCTGTTTTGTGTATTTGCCTATTTTATTAGAAGAAGATTAAAAAGAAGAAAAAAAGAATAATCATGTATCCGTATTTCAAAAAGAAATTTATTATACCAGTCGCTGCGGCGGGAATGTTGTTTGTTGGAACCAGTTTTAGAGAAGATTTTTTTGAAATTGCCAAACAGATCGAAATTTTTACAACTTTGTTTAAAGCTGTAAACACCAATTATGTCGACGAAACCAATCCAGGCGATTTGATGGATAAAGCCATCAAAAGCATGTTAGGAAGTTTAGACCCATATACGGTTTATTTTAACGAGCAAGATGTTGTAAACTTTAAAATCAACAATACTGGAGAATATACGGGGATTGGCGCTTTGATTTCTAGAAAAAATGACCGTTTAATTGTTCGTGAACCTTATAAAAATTATCCAGCCGATAAAGCTGGACTAAAAGCTGGCGATGAAATTATCCAAATTGGTGATGTTTTGATTGCTGATTTCAAGGATGATGCTTCTCAATTATTGAAAGGAACAAAAAACACTAAAATCAATATCAAATATCTTCGTCAGGGAAAACCAAATACTACGGTTTTGGTTTTGGATGAAGTGGATATTAAATCTGTTCCATTTTACGGAAAAATTGATGATAAAACAGGTTATATCGTTTTGGCACATTTTAGCAGAAAAGCTTCTGCCGAAGTGAAAGATGCATTAGAAAAATTAAAAACTGACGGAACTAAGCAGATTGTTTTGGATTTAAGAGGAAATCCTGGAGGTTTACTAAATGAGGCTATTGATATCTGTAATTTATTTGTTCCGAAGAATGAAGTAATTGTAACGACTAAATCACGAATTGAAAAACACAACAATACTTATAAAACACAGAAAGAACCAGTTGACACTGAAATTCCGTTAGCCATTTTAGTAAACGGAAGAAGTGCTTCGGCTTCTGAAATTGTTTCTGGTGCTTTGCAGGATTTAGACCGTGCCGTTATTTTAGGAAGCAGAAGTTTTGGAAAAGGTTTGGTACAGCGCTCGGTTGATTTAACCTACGGAACTCAGCTGAAAGTAACTATTTCTAGATATTATACGCCTTCTGGAAGATGTATTCAGGCTTTGGATTATGCTCATAAAGATAAAAATGGCGTGGCTCAGAAAACTGATGCTAAAAATTATAATGCTTTTAAAACCAGAAAAGGAAGAACAGTTTATGATGGCGGAGGAGTTTTGCCTGATATCGAATTGGAAGAGGCAAAAACCAGTGCCATTGCAACAGCTTTAATTAAAAACGACGGTGTATTTGATTATGCTACAACATATTATTACAAAAATCCAAATTTGGGAGATAAGATTCCAACTTTGACAGATGCAGATTACACCGCTTTCAAACAATATCTAAAAACGAATAAAATCACTTTTGACACAGACACTGAAGTCGCGTTGAAAAATACTTTAGCTGCAGCTAAAAAAGAAAAAATAGACGAGACCATTACTGCCGAATATCAGCAATTGTTAACTGCTTTAGAAAAAAGCGAAACTACTTTACTGGATAAAAACCAAAAAGAAATCAAAAACATGATTTTGGAAGAGTTGATCAAGAGATATCAATACCAAGAAGGTTTATATCAGTATTATCTAAAAAACAATTCAGAAATTAAAAGAGCAGTTAGCGTATTAAATAATCCTACAGAATATAAAACGATATTAAAAATGTAGTGAATGAAGATAACTCTAGCCCTGACTCTTTTTTCATTTTATACAGTAACGGCACAGCAAAAACCTGTTGAAACTATTTATTTTGAATTTGACAGGTATGATCTGACAGATAGACAAATTACTGTTGTTTCAAACTTTATAAAAAACATAGACACGGCAAATGTTGAGTCTATACAGATTTATGGCTATTGTGACGATCGCGGCAATGATGAGTATAACTTTAGATTATCAAATAATCGCGCCAATACGATTCAGAATCTATTGATTAAGAAAGGATTCAATCAGAGTAAGATTATAATTCTTGAAGGAAAAGGACGTGTTGTCGTAAAACCGGATACGGTAGAAAATCTGTACGAGACACGTTTGCGAAATCGGCGGGTTGACTTAATTGTTGTTAAGAAAAATAGTTTTGGGAAAGGAGTTCACACTTCATTCAAAGACAATTTAAAAGTGGGCGATAAAGTATATTTAGAGTCTATTTTATTTGATATTGGAAGTGCTAAACTTACTAGCAATTCTAAAAAAGAACTGGATAAAATTGCAGCCATACTTCAAAATCATAGAAATCTTAATTTTGAAATAAGAGGTCATGTTTGCTGCACTCCAGAAATTTACAGCGATGGAATTGACAGAGATACCAAAGAAAGAAGACTTTCATGGAACCGCGCCAAAACTGTTTTCCACTATTTAATGTCCAAAAAAATATCAAAAAGCCGCATGACATATGTTGGGTGCGGCAATCGATATCCGTTGGGAAGAGGCGATAATTACGATCGGCGGGTTGAATTTGTGATTACTAAAATTTAGTTTTTACTAAGCTACTAAGATGCTGAGCTACTAAAATTCTAAGGTTTTTTGCTTATTGGAATATTCTAAAACTCATTGCAGATTTACTTCCTTTTTAATTATTCTCTCACCATTTCTATGTGCGGAATATCATCTTCTAAATACATTTCGCTAGTTTGAACAAAACCGTGGCTTTCGTAGAATTTCTTCAAATACAATTGTGCGCCAATCGTGATTTTATCTTGTCCAAAATTGGATTTAATTCCAGCTATTGCTTCGCGCATTAATTCGTGTCCCCATTTTCTATCTCTATAATTGGCGTCTACAACTACTCTTCCGATAGAAGCATTATCAAAACTAATTCCGGCATCAAATAAACGTGAATACGCGACGATTTTACCTTCAAACTCTCCAATTAGATGCAAAGCCTTCTTGTCTTTCCCGTCAAGATCCAAATAAACGCAATTTTGCTCTACTACAAAGATTTCACTTCTCAGTTTGAGCAAATCATATAACTCGTGAACAGTTAATGCCTCAAAAGGCTTTATTTTCCATTTTAATTCCATTTCTGCTTTTGTTTTTGCTGCGAAGGCACGAAGACGCTAAATTATATTATTTTTTTAGCTTCGCTAAAGTTTTTTTAGAAATTGCAAAGGCACAAAATTGTATCTCATTGAAATAAAACTTTGTGCCTTTTTGCCTATGTTTCTGTGAACCTAGAAAATAAAACTACTTTTTCGTCATCACGATTTCCATGCTTTTATATTCGGTTCCGTTTTTTGTATCGTACATTTCCATTTTTCGGGTTTTAGCATCTACGATCGTGTACACTTCTCTATACTTGGTGTTTTTTGCGGTTACTGGATCGGCCATTTCTCCGAAATATTCTATACTCTTGGTGCTTTCGTTATACTTTCCTCTACTGGTCATCATACCAGTTCCCATATTATCTATAAATGTGGAAATGTATTCTTTACTAGCATTATTATAACCAACCGTTCCTTTACCTTCAAACGGCTGTCCCATCATAGTTCCTTTATAAGTTGCTTCTTGAAAGCGTCCGCCTAAGATCATTTTGATCTCTGCTACAGAAGTTTCTTTTTCGGGTTTTGCATTGGCATCCGACCAGAATGTCATATCACAATTCCATGTTCCTACTTCATCGGCCAACATTTTATGCAGATCTCCTGGCGTTGCATATTCCTGCCAAGCTTTCATCTGCGCCGCAGAATCTAATGGTGCTTCGGCAACAGGTTCTTCGGTTTTAACAGAATCTGTCGCTGCTGGAGTTGTCGATTCTACCTTCACTTCTTTTTTACAAGAAATAAAACACAGGGTTATTATTGCTAAGGTTGCGGTTAATTTTTTCATAACTATTTGTTTTTATGTTTGTTATGAATAAAAGTACGAAAAATTTTGTTTGTTTTATTTTTGTTCCAGGTTTCATGTTTCAAGTTGATATACTTTGGCTTTTTAACCGCGAAGTTCGCAAAGGATTTGCGCAGAGGACGCTAAGCTGATAAGAAGTTGAAGTTCTCTGAGAAATGCGCACAATTAATCGTCAAGACGTTGAAACTTGAAACCCCAAACTTGAAACTTGAAACAAAAAACTCCTATCGTTTGTCGATTCTCACTGTTTTTATTATCGCTTCGAGTTCTAGCATTAAATCGCGTTCTTGATGTGAAGGTGAATATGAGAATCCTTCGATAACCAAAACACGGTTAAAGGTTTCATCAATAATAGCATAGTTGATAAAAGGTCCGGTCATGAAATCATTTTTCAATTCCCACGTTCCTTTTGTCTCGAATGCGTTTTTATTGTCTAAAGTTACTTTTGAAAAATAGGGTGCGTATGCTTCACTGGTAATCATTTGGGTGTTAGGTTCGCGACCTTGTATATATTTCCCAATCGAATCCCGCATTTTGACAATTGCATTGACAACATCTTTTTTCTTCTTGAAATTATAAAGCGGAATCTGGTAAATTAATAAACTAGTATTGCCACTTATAATTTCTTTCTTAAGCCAGATGAATTTCTTTTTGTGCAACATATATTCATATCCTGTCGGAATCTGAATATTAATATGAAATTTATTTTTTATGATCGCTTTATTTAACAGTGAGGTACTGTTGTCATCCTGAATTTTCTCAATTTCAGCGTCATGAATAATTTTAATTATTTGCGGGGCGTTTAACTCAATACTACAAATAATATCATCTACAGATTTCCCGTATATACGGAATGTATTGTGAGGTAATGTTTTACTTCGAATGATTTCGAATTTATCTACAGGTGCTTTTTTGACCACAATAATGCTTCGGCTATCGGTCACAAAACCTTCAAGCAATCTGGCTGGATATTGATTTATGGTAAAAAGCGGTTCTTCTTGAGTAAGTCCAAGAACCGGAGAGGCAAATTTATTTCTGATGCTATCGCCCACTTCTCCATACCACAATTGGTCATCGATAATGACCGAAATGGTATTCGTTTTTCCAGAAACTGTTTCATTTTGCTTTTCACTTTTGAAACAAGAAGTCAGGAAAAATGGAATTAATAGCAATAAAAAATGGGTTTTATTCATTTTTTTAATTTATGAAATAAAACCCAAATTTAATAAGATTATTCTATTATCCGTTTATTTTAAGTTTCATTCCCGGTTTAATATCTTCATCTTTAATGCCATTCCATTTTTTAATATCTGAAATTGTTACTCCAGGATATTTTTTAGAAATGCTATATAAAGAATCTCCTTTTTTAACGTAATAATCTTCACTAACGTTTTTAGAAGGTGCTTTTTTCTTGAATGAATCAACCGAGTTTGATGCAATTGCTGTTGAAGCCGGCTCTTCTATAACGACCGCTGCTTTAGAAATAATCAATGTTTTTCCTAAACCAATGTTATTTGAAGTTAAATTATTAAGTTCTTTTAACTCCGCAATAGTCGTACCGAATTTTTTTGCAATGCTTCCTAAATTATCTCCAGCCACCACAACATAGTCCATATCTACGGCTGTTTTCTCTTTATTTTCTGCAGATGCAATTGCTTGTTCTTTATCTACAACAGCAGGAAGAGTTTTAACAGGAGCCTCTTCTTCTGCTTTAATTTTTAGGCTTCGTCCAATTGCTACAGCATTTGTTTTTAAGTTATTCCATTTTTTAATATCTGAAATACTTACATCATACTTTGCGGCAATTGCACCTAAATTATCTCCTTTTCTGACTTTATAAAATTCAAAATCTCCATTATCAACCGGAGCTGGTTTTACAGCTGCTGGTTTCGCTTTTGGCGCATATTTAACTGCCAATCGAGATGAAGTGGTTCTAAACTCTGCATCATGTTTTACGTAAGCATAAATCTGTTCTTCGTTGGAAACAAATGTTGCGATTTTATCTTTTGGAAGTCTGATAAAATGCTGTTCTCCCTGATAAAACGGAATAACTCCCATTTTGTATGACGGATTTAAAAGCTGAATTTGAGATTGTGGCATGTCTAACAAATCGGCAAGCTGTTTGAAAGACATTTGATTTTTGACCGCTACTGTATCCGTTTCAAAATTTTTAACCACAGCTCTTTCTGGATTAATGCCATGTTCTTTGTGGTATTCAAAAAGGTACATTGTAGCTAAGAAAGCAGGAACATAACCTTGAGTTTCTTTTGGAAGATAATTACGAATGTCCCAGTATTTTGTTTTTCCGCCAGAGCGACGAATTGCTTTTGTCACATTTCCTGGACCTGAGTTGTAAGAAGCTAAAACCAGTTCCCAATCACCAAAGATATTGAACATTTTGGTCATGTATTCTGATGCTGCGGCTGTAGCTTTAAGAGGGTCGCTTCTTTCATCAATATAAGAATCGATTTTCAAAGCGTATTGTTTTCCGGTTCCGTACATAAACTGCCAAAGCCCCGTAGCGCCCATTTTAGAAACTGCTTTAGGATTTAAAGCAGATTCTACAACGGCTAAATATTTTATTTCCAAAGGAACATTTTGTTTGGCAAAAGCATCCTCGAAAATTGGAAAATAATATTCTGATAAAGCCATTAATCGAGAAAACGATTTTTTACGGTTCTTAAGAAATGACTTTATTATATTTTCTAAACCTTGATTGTATTCAATTTCAAAAGGTGATTTCTGATTCATAGCCGCCAAACGCTGTTTTAGCAGTTCGGTTGGGAGTTCTTCATCAACAGTAACATCTTTGTTAATGGTTTGAATGTCTTTGGTCAGATCATCATAAATATCCAGACTTACTAATTCGTTCATCCATAAACTATCTACTTTTGCTGCAAGATCGTTTTTTTTGAATGTGCTCTTAATAGAATCTAAATATGAAAGCTTAACCTCTGGCTTCAGTTCCAAATCTGTTTTTGCCATTTCCTGTGCACACACAGCTAACGAGAAGAAAGCCGAAACCACAATCGAAAATTTCCTTACAATCATATAACATTATTTTAAAATTCTGTAATTCAAACAATTACAAGAGTTGTATTTTTGCAAATCTAAGCTCTTTATTGAAGAAAACTGTTTAAAAAAATGTTAATTGTGATTTTTTAGTCTAAAATCGCTGCGATTCCAGGTAAAATTCTTCCTTCTAACATTTCAAGCATAGCCCCGCCACCAGTGGAAACGTAGCTCATTTTATCTTCAAATCCGAACTGTTTTACTGCTGCAACAGAATCTCCACCACCAACTAATGAAAATGCTCCATTTGCTGTAGCTTCTGCGATATAATCTCCTAATGCGATTGTTCCTTTAGAGAAAGTTTCCATTTCGAAAACTCCTAATGGACCATTCCAAAGAATTGTTTTAGAATCTAAAATTACTTTTTTGAAGTTTTCTAAAGATTTTGGACCTGCATCTAAACCTTGCCATCCGTCAGGAATTGCCGTTACATCTACAACCTGAGTATTTGCATTGTTTGAGAAATCGTCTGCTGCAATAACATCAACAGGAATATGTACCTGAACTCCTTTCTCTTTAGCTAATCTTAAAATATCAAGAGCTAAATCTAATTTGTCATCTTCGCAGATAGACTCGCCAATTTTTCCGCCTTGAGCTTTAATAAAAGTAAAAGTCATACCTCCTCCAATAATCATGTGATCTACTTTATCTAAGATATTTTCGATAACGGTGATTTTAGAAGAAACTTTTGAACCACCAAGAACAGCAGTTACAGGTTTTTCACTGTTTTTAAGAACTTTATTTAAACTGTCAATTTCTTTTGCCAATAATGTTCCGAAACATTTATCGTTTGGAAAAAATTGTGCGATAATTGTAGTAGATGCATGTGCTCTGTGAGCTGTACCAAATGCATCGTTTACATAAATATCCCCAAGAGAAGCCAATTCTTTAGCGAAAGCTACATCTCCAGCTTCTTCTTCAGCGTGGAAACGTAAATTTTCTAATAAAAGAACTTCACCTGGCTTTAAATCTTTTGCTGCAGTTTGAGCTGGTTCTCCAACGCAGTTTTCAGCAAATTTAACTTGAACTCCTAAAATCTCAGAAGCTGTTTTTAAGATATGTTTTAGAGAATATTTCTCTTCTGCTCCTTTTGGTCTTCCTAAGTGCGACATTAAAATCACACTTCCGCCTTGTTTTAAAATTGTATCGATTGTTGGCTTTGCAGCTTCAATACGTGTTGTATCGGTTACATTAAAATTTTCATCCAATGGCACATTGAAGTCAACACGGATAACTGCTTTTTTATTTTTAAAATCGAAATCGTTTAAAGTTTTCATCTGCTAATTTTTTTAATTTTTTGAAAGAATAACAAATATAGAACTTTTAGCGAAGTCTAAATTTCAAAAAAGCAAAAATAATCCAGTAATAAAAACGAAAACGTTGTAAATTATGAAAACAAACAAAATAATTCTTAAAGATGATAAAAATTATTTGTCTAATCGTGAACCGGACTTTGTGTACAAGGACAGTTACTGATTGATTGCAAGAAGTCAAATCCGATTGTGATGGAATGTGTTCCTGTGTTATACGCTCCAAGACCATTAAACATCAACTGGTAAGAGTATGCAAAATAGAATTTAGATTTCATAAAACCAGCCATTGGTCCCATTGCCAAAGGTTTTGGGAACTGGTCATTTAAGAAACGGTAAGAAACTCCGATCCAATAGTAATCTTCGTAGCGATTGTAACGTCTGTATTTGAAGTTTAAATCGGTTGTAGAACGCTGGTCACTTGCAAAGTACTGCAAGAATACCGATGGTTCGTATTCGATACGTCTATTTTCTCCGTCTCTAAAAGTGAATCCTGAGTAAACCTGAAAGTTAGAGAGTAGATCTGGTTCTACTCCTCTATACTTATCAGTGTTTTTCTTTAAAACGTTGTTGGCGTTAAAACTAAAGTAAAATCCTTTGTTACGGTACAATGCACTAATATCAAAGTTGTTGTTTGAGTTATAACGATTGTCTGTAATTGAAGGGTCTAATGCTACTGGAACACCATTTACGTCTCCAGTAAAATTACCCGTTTCGATTCTAAAACTATTAAAGTTGTACGATATACCAAAAGATAGATATTGCTCTGAACGATAATCTAAAATCAAGTGGTGCGCAAAAGAAACTTTGGCACCCGTTTGTCTTGTATTACCATTGCTATCATTATACAATGAAATACCTACTCCAGAACGATCTAGAACACGAAAATCGGCGTACAATGATTGGTTGTCTGGTGCATCTTTAATTCCGACCCACTGTGTTAAACCATTGGCTCTAATACGGAGATTATCTCCAATACCAGCATACGCAGGAGAAAGAATAAAAGGGTTATCAGCTAAATACTGGGTAAACACTGGTAGGTTTAACTCTTGGCTGTAACTTGTTGTTACAGCCATGAGTACTAAAGATAAAATAAACTTTTTCATTGTAATAATTTTTTTAGATAACATCATTGGGGCTATAATTTTGTTATCTGTATAATGTGAAATGTCCAACAAATTCTCTCGGATCTTTTGGATCATTCAGTTTAAGAACATACCAGTAATCTCCTGTTGGTAATTCGTCTCCATGATATCTTCCATCCCATTTTCCATTAACACGGTATTTCGCTACTACTCTACCATATCTGTCATAAATATCGAATGTTAACTCTTTGTATGCTAATGCACCACAATCTGGACCAATTGTATCATTTTGTCCGTCACCATTTGGTGTAAAGTAGTTTGGCATACAGAAGTCATAGAATGTACCATGAACTGTTATTGTTTTCTCACAACCGTTTTTATCTCTTACGATAACTACATAATCTCCCGTTTTGTAGATTCTATAGCTATTAGATGATGAGAATGGTTCACCATTGAAGCTGTACTCATAAGGAGCAACACCTCCAGAAGCTTGTACAACAATTGTGTTGATGTCTTTGCTTTGGTTTGTGATGTCGATTAAACCAAGTTCCGCAACTGCATTAACAGTAAAGATTGGAGTTGGTACCTCACAACCATTAGTATGTCTTGCAACGATGAAGTGATCACCAGCAGGAACATTTGTAAAGATGTTGCTTGGCTGGAATACTCCATTGTTATCTAATGAATAATCAACATCTGCTGGGTTCGTAATTGAAGCATCAATTGTTACAACTACCATGTTGGCTTGTGTATTGTTAACGCAATCATATGTTACCTCAGCAGTTGGATTAAGAATTACTGCGTTTGGCATGTTTTCTACAAACTCAATTACACAACCTTCTGCATCTTTCACATATACTGTATGTGTTCCTCCAGCTAGATTAGTGAAATCAAATATTGTTTGAGTAGCTGTACCCTGAGTAAATGGTCCTTTTTCATTATCTAAACTTACGCTATAAGGTAATGTACCACCTTTAACTTCAATACTGAATGCACCATCTTTATCTCCATCACACACTTCAGGAATCATAGAGTTTGGAACTTCTGTTACAATAACCGGATTAGGTTGTGTAATTTCAACATCTTGTCTCACATAACAACCGTTTTCATCTTGGGCAATTACTGTGTAAGTTCCTGGAGAAAGTCTATCAAATGTTGTAATGAAATCAAACTGATTTAAATCTGGTGAGATTGCATATTTAATAACTCCTGTTCCTCCGCTTGCTGCAATTACGATTTTACCATTATTTTCACCAAAACATGAAACATTCGTCGGTGTAAATGTTGCTATCAATGCAGCTGCAGGTTCAGTTATTACAGCATTAACAGAAGTACTACTACAATCTCCGCTGTCTACTTTTACTTTATAAGTTCCTATTAAAAGATTTTCAAATCTTCCGTTGCTTTGAGGCCCTTGAATTGGGTTTCCAGCTGCATCCTGTAAAGTATAACTATAGTTTCCTAAACCTCCTTTTGCTTCTGCAACGATTACTCCTGTAGCTTCACCAGTACATTTTACAATTGCATTTGTAATATCTAAATCTACTGTCAAAGGAACCAAAGGATCTATTTTGATTTCATTAGAAACAAAACTTACACAGTTATTAGTATCTCTCACATAGTATTGGTAAGTTCCTACTGGTACAGAGAATGTAACAGATGAATTAAATGTACCCAAATTTGTTGCAAAATTAGGATCTGTACTATAGCTATATGGACCTACACCTCCTGTTGCGCTTAATGTAAGCGTCGATTGTACGTTACAAGTTTGTGAAGAAGCCAAAATTAAGTTAGGAATAACTTCTGTTGGTTCTGTAATAACAATACTTGCAGATGTTGCCTCACAATTAAATCCGTCTGTTACTTTTATTGAATAAGTACCAGCACCTAGTCCATCAAAAATATTCGATGATTGAGGACCTGAAGATATCGTTTGTGTTCCAACTACAGTGTTTAATGTGTACATGTAATTGCTTCCCTGTCCTCCTGTTGGAACTGAAACTGTTATTGTCGCAGTTTTATCACCAAAACATGATAATAATGTCGCGCTCGGAGTTGCAGTAAACGTTATTGGAGATGGAACTACCAATGTTGCAGTTGTTGTAGCAATACAACCTTTGCCATCTTTTACATTTATCGCATATGTACCTGCAGATAATCCTGTAAAAGTATATTGAGTAGAATAATCTACCACAATTGCACCATTTAGAACTAACTGATATTGGTAATTATTATCCCATCCGCCATTTGCAGAAGCATATATTTCACCGTCATTATTACCTGGGTTACAAGTAATTTCAGATTGTGTAGTCGTCACTGCCAATTGCGTTGCAGGCTGTTCTATTGTAAATAATGTTGTTACTGTACAGTAAGGATTTCCTATTAAGGTCGCACTAACTGTATACTGACCAGCAGTTAAATTAGAAATTGTAGTTACAGCTCCTGTTGTAGTTCCTGTACTAGAAACTGGCCCTGTGATTACATAACTAAAAGCACCTGCCTCGTCTGATGGAGTTGGCTGTCTGTCAACAAAAGTTAATGTTACCTGACCGTCAGCTGCTCCATAGCAAATTTGTGCACTTGCTGGTACAGCTTTAATTTCAAAAGTATTTGGATCATTAACGTAGTGAACCTCTTTAATTGTACAATTTGTATCAAGATTTGTTACACTTATGATATAATTTCCAATTGATAAATTAGTAAAGATACCCGTTGCATTATTTGGATTACCTGCTACTGCATTTCCAGATGCATCCGTAATAGCATATTGCAGATTTGCTGGTGTTCCTCCAGTTGTGGCAACTGTAACAGCAATATCTTCATTATTTGTACAAGTTATTGCATTTGTAACACTAATTGTAATATCATCTAAACTAATAAATGGATTAATTACATACGTTCCAGCATTAGAACCAATACATCCGTTATTATCATAAACATTAACTGTATATGATCCACCTAAATAATCGGTTTCTGTGTAAACATTTCTATCACCTTTATAAACTACTGCACCATTTCTAATGAATTCGTAGATATAAGTTCCTGAACCGCCTGTAACACCACTAATTGTAATTGTTGCAAAATTGCTAGTATTATCAGAAGTACATCCGTACTGAGCAATTGCTGGGTTAGGAACTACAATTAATGCCGGTTCGATAACCTGAACAAGTTTAAAATCAGAACATCCTCTTCCAGAAGTAACTGTAACAGTATAGCTTCCTGCTTCAAGATTTTCGAATACGTTCTCTGGTTGTGCTGGTCTATTTACAGCAACTCCTAAAACAGTCGTTCCTGTTAATGTATAAGTGTAGATTGGATTATCATTAACCCCTGCACTTGGAGCATCTAAAGTAGCTGTAATAGTACCGTTGTTTCCTCCGTTACAAGTTACAGGTGTAGATGTTGCATCAAATCCTGTTACTAGAGTTGCAGGCTCTAATCTAAATGTTACATCTTTTGTACAAGTTGTTGTCAAATCAGTCACCACAATTGTATGTGAACCCACTGATAAACCAGCGAATATAGCCGGAGTAGTTGTTACAGTAGTTGTTCCGTCAATTGTATAACTATAATTACCTGTACCACCAGTAGCTGTTGCACTAACGCTTCCGTCTCCATCAGCACAAGTTGGTAGGGCTACAATAGTATTTGTAATATCCAACGGTGCTAAAATAGTTACCGCCGCGTTGAATACAAATTCACATCCGAATTTATCTCTTACCGTTAGATCATATGTTTTAGGAACACTTACCGTAAATGTAAGTCCTGATTGGAATCCTGAACCAATGCTATATTGGAATGGTCCCATACCTGTTCCTGGTGTAATTACGATATCGTAAGTTCCTGTAGCACTTGGACATTGAGATACAGCTACTGCTGTAAATCCTGATGGAAGTGGGTCAATAATGACATTCACTCTATATGGAGAAGAAATACATCCATTAGCATCTTGTGCATAAACATCCCATGCAGGTACAGTTGCATCTAACTCTCTTGTAGCTAATGCGTCAAATGCTCCAGCAGGGTCACCAGCATGAACGAATGAATAGACATAACCTGGAGTTCCTCCACTAGCTTGAACTGTTACTATTGCTCCTGTCTTACAGTTTGCATTTACATTATCTACTAAATTAACTGTAACTACCGTTGGTTGTTTCACTTCTACCATTGAAGTTGCTGTACAACCTGTTGCATTGTCTGTAATGTTAATCGTGTACTGACCAAAAGCAAGACCTGTTAAAGGAATGGTTGTCGCTGTTGTTGATGTTGATGGAACAAAATTAGTACCATCTTTATCTATTGTATACGTATAACTTCCAGCAAAATCTGAAACTGTGAAAGTTACTTGACCGTCATTTGTTGTATTACAAGTCATATCAGCAATAGTCTGACCATTTACAACAATATTTGTAACTGGTGCAATTGGTAATAATTCTTCGTAAGTACATCCGTTAGAATCTGTTACTCTGAACATATAATCTCCAGGAACTAAACCTGTAAAGGTAGCTGCTACTGTATTATCTGCAGTATTCACTGGAGCATAAGCTGCTGGAGCTCCGTTAAATGAAATAATCTCGAATGTTAAAGCCCCTACACCATTTGTCGCAGTTACATCAACTGTACTAGTTGTAGCAAGGCAAGTTACAACAGATGCATTAAATGTTAAATCCGTCGGTTTGTTTAGTGGTACAATTGGTACTGTTACTGGAGCAGTTTCACAACCATTAGCATCTCTCACAGTGTAAGTTATAGAAGGAATTGATCCATCATTAACTACTGAGAAAGTATTAGCTGTGTCATAACCTTGACCATTGAAATTATATCTATAGTCAGTAGTACCGCCTGTTGCAGTTACAACTATGGAAGTAGTTGTACTACATGTTGTATTTGGAGTAATTGCATGGATAGCTGTTAATTCAGTTGGCTCACTAATTACAAATGTTGCTGGCGCCGAAGCACAGTTTTTAGAATCAGTTGCTACTACAGTGTATGTTCCTGCAATCAATCCTGTGTAAGTTCCTGTTGCATCTCCAGTCGTATTAACGATTGGTCCTGTCAATACAAATGTATAAGGAAGACGACCACCTGTTGGAACAACAGTTAAACTTCCGTCATTAAACCCGAAACAGCTTACATCGATTTGCGACTCAGTAAGTGTTGGAATTACTGTTGGGTTAACTGTTACAGTAGTAGTTGTTACAGAACATGCTGGCGCGTTACTATCTGTAATTACAAAATAGTAATCACCGTCTGTTGACACAGAAGCTGTAAAGTTTCCGGCAACACCTGTTACTGGTCCCGTAGCAGCTCCATTATGATACATTTGATATGTATAAGGTCCTACACCTCCACTGATTTCAACATCAATAGTTGCATCAATTGGAGCAGCACAATATAGATCTTTAGTTACTGAAGCACTTGCGATCAATTGTGGTTGAACGATATAGTCTACTTCATCTGTACATCCGTTATCGTCAGTTAAAATAATTTTATAAGTTCCCACAGCTGTAAACGTAGCTGTAGTTCCTGTAATTGCTAAACCATCAACTGTAAATGATTTTACACCATTGTAAGTTGTAGATAAAGCATTTAAATCTACTGTTAAGTTTGCACCAACAAAACATTGTTGAGCTGGTAAATTAAGATTTGGAGCTGCATTGTATGTAACAGGAACTGTTATTGGTCCTGCAATACAAAGATTTGCATCTTGTACATAAACATCCCAAGAAAGATCTGTTAAGTTAGTATCCACAGTTAAAACTGAACTTGTTCCAAATACTGTTGGCGTAGGATCTCCTGTTTTAACCACAGCATAAGTATAAGCTGATGTTCCACCCGTAACATTTGTAACTGTTATTTCAGACTCGTCATCAGAACAGAATACTTTGCTTGCTGTCGCAGTAAATGCGATTGGAGCCGGCATTGTAATAGTGACATCTGCAGATTTTGAACAAGTCGTTGTAATATCACTAACAGTAACTGTATAAGTTCCTGCTTCAAGACCTGTTAATGTAATAACATCTGCCGCAACAGTTGGAGCATTGTAAGATAAACCAACCGGATTAGTAGTTACTACAATATTATAGTTTCCGCTTGCGCTAAAATCTGAAACTATGAAAGTAGCTGTACCGTTATTATCCGTTCCGTTTGCAGTGTTACAACTCACATTAGTTGACGATGTAGCAACAATATCAATTGGAATAACTGGCTCAACTTTGTAAGGTCTTTCAATTGAACAACCATTATTGTCAGTTACTTTAAATAAATAAGTATTAGGAGCTAATCCAGTGAAAACTGCATTGTTTCCATTATCTAATGTTATTGGCGAAATAATTTCATATTTCGCATAAGGAGTATATCCTCCTGTTACAGTCAAAGTAACATCAGCCACATTTGTCGGGCATATTGGGGCTGTCGTTAATGCAAATGTAATATCAGTTAATGGTTGATATGCTGGAACAACAACGCTACCATTAAATTGACATCCATTAGCATCTATAACATAATAATTTACTGTTTGAGCAGATGTACTAACTGGTACCTGAGTTGTGTTATCAGTATAGTATGTTGCACCTCCATCAAAATTAAATCTGTATGGGGATGTTCCTCCAGTTGCTGTAATTGTTACAACCGCAGGCTGGGCAGCATTGCTTGCATTACATCCATAAGCTGTAATTGCAGGAGTAGCATCTAAAATTGCTGGCTGACCAACAGTATACGGTTTTGTTAAAGTACAATCTCTGCCAGATGTAACTGTAATATCGTATACTCCTGCTGGAAGATTAGAGAATACATTGCCTGTTTGTACATATCCTACTGGAATTGGCGAAATTGCATATGTATAAGTTGGATTATCATTTGAAGGCAATAAATTAACTTCAATTTTTCCATTAGTTCCGTTAAAACAAGAAACATCAGTTACAACAGCATCAAATGTTACAGGCGTACCTGCTGGTAAAGTTACTTCTGCTGTTGTAGTACAAAGATTTCCGTTATCGGTCATTGTAATAGTATAAGTATCTGCTCTAAGTCCAGAAATTGTATTTCCTGAAATTACAATACTTGGATGCATTGGCGTAATACTATAGCTATAAGAGTTCGTTCCTCCAGATGGAGTTAACGTAACCACACCATTGTTAACCACACAACTTGGCAATGCTGTAATTGCTGGAGTTAATTTTAATGGCGCATTAATATTGATGGTCTCAGTATCTGTACAATCATTTCCATCTTTAATGGTAATTGTATGAGATCCTGAACTTAAATTAGTAACTGTATATGGCAACCCTGGAATGCTTACAAATACTCCAGTATCCACTTTAATTGAATAAGATCCTACTCCCGCAGCAGTTTCAGTAACAACAACTCCAAAAGCACCTTCAGCCGCACAGTTATTAGCTACACTTAAGCTAATTTCTGGGCTTGGATCTTTAGCAATTGTTACGTTTAAAGGGAATTCACAATCTTGAGCATCTTTAACAATAATATTCCAGTTTACATTTGCACCTGTTGGCCCTGGATCTAAACTTAATACATTTCCAGCAGCAAAAACTGATGGAGTAGCTGGAGCAACTGCTGAAGCAAATGTATAAGGTCCTGTACCACCAGTAACTTTAACAGTTACTTGAGCTGGATCATCACAGTTTGCATTAACATTACCTGCTATACTTGCGTCAAGCGGTTGAGCTGGCTGTGTAATTTGGAAAACTTCAGTAGTAGAACATAATGTTCCATCAAACTCTTTAACATAAAGAGAATAATTTCCTGGTTTTAATCCTGTAAGAGTTCCGTTATACGCTGCACCTGTTAAACCAGTAGCTGATCCGTTAACTGGTGGTACAATTGCTAAATTTGTTAAGTTATCTCTAACTTCAAAATCTAATCTTGTCGCATTATAGTTAGATACAGTGAAATTAATAATTCCATTAGCAGCACCATTACATGTTACATTAGTAGTAGTTAAAGGATTAATCTCAAGATTAGAGATTTTTGGAGTTTTCATCTCATAGTAAGATGGACATCCATTAGCATCCACAACTTCAAAAACGTAATTTGTATTCTGATCTAAGTGTGTAAATGTATAAGAAGTTGCAGGAGTTACACCAGAAGTTGTTCCTACACCATAAATTGTATATGTAAATGGAGCAACACCTGTTCCACCAAATACACCAACTTCTACAGAAATACCGTCAGCACAAGTAGCACCAACTACCGTTCCGTTTAATGTTAGATATGGAGGTGGTTGAATTCTTAATTTACCGCTTTTAAATTCACACCCATTTGCATCAACAACATTTAAATAGTAATCACCAAAATTTAATCCTGGGAAATTATGAGCGATTGCAGCATTTGCAGCATTTGCAGTGAAAGAAGCAATCTCTGTCATTGCATTATTATACAAATGATAAACATAAGGAGCTGTTCCGCCAGATGCAACATTTACATCAAGGCTACCTGGAGTAGTAGAGTTACAAGTAATTCCGTGAATAACAATATTCATTGCTATTGGAGGAGGGTTATTTAATGTAATACTATTACGGTACTCACATCCTTTAGCATCTCTTACAACATAGTTATAAGTTCCTGAAGCTAAACCACCATAAATAGCTAAATTACCAAAAGTAACTCCATTATCTATACTATATTGAAATGGCGATTGTCCCGCTGGACTTGTAAAACGTATTGTACCATCAGTAGAACCGTTACATGTTGGGTCAACTTTTACGATAGTAACACCGACTGGCACATAATCGCTTACTATTGCTGTTTTTGTTTGTACTGGACAACCATTAGCATCGGTAATTTCAAATTGGTATACACCAGCAGTTGATGTAGTGTAAACAAATGAAGTACCGGCAAAAGCAATCGGCGCACCAGTATAAGCACCTGCACCAACTTTAACTCTATAACCAAATGGCGCAGCGCCACCAGTTACAGAAACTGCAATTGTAGCATTTGTTGGAGAAGAACAAGTTAAGTCTTTTGTTAAAATAGCCTCAGCTATCATAGCAGTATTAACTGTAACAGTTGTTGTATTAGTACAGTTATTTGCGTCTTTTACAGTGATAGTATAAGTACCTGCTGATACTGTAAAAGTATTTGCTGGACTTGGTGCTACACCTGTATTAATCGAATAAGTATACGGAGCAACTCCGTTTGAACCTACAGCTACAATTTGGAAGTTATTTCCTGAAGCTGTACATTGATTTGCAACAGAAGCAGTCACATTTGGAGCAGTGTCTGTTACTAAAGTTAATGGTAAAGTTACCGTACACTCATTTGAATCTTTAATCCAAGCAAACCAAGTAAGCGCTGGATTTAGATTAGCTGAATTTGCTGTATCGTAAGTTCCTGGAACTGTACTGCTATTACTGAATGAGTATTGGTATCCAGGTGTTCCTCCAGCAGCTGTAATAGTTACTTTAGCTGTTGGAATATTACAATTTGCATTAACATAAGCTACTGTTCCAGAAAGTGGCGCAGCTGGCTGAGAAATTGTAATAGTAGCTGTTGTAACATCACAACGTGTAGTCTCATCTGTAAATACAACTGTATATGTTCCTGGAGCTAAATTAGAAATTGTAAATACAGGAGCTGTTTGACCCGTAACTGGCGTTCCACTATTTAATGAATAGCTATAAGTACCTGTAAATCCGCTTACATTATAACGGATTGATCCTGTTGAATCACCGTTACAGTACACATCATTTAATTTAGTTGCTGAAGCAATCATAAGTTTTGCTGGAGCAATATTTAATGGGAAAGTATCGTAACATCCGCTAGCATCTGTTACTTTGAATACATAATTTCCAGGTGTTAAATTACTAAATGAACCTGTTCCGTTTGATGGCGCCGAAGTTGGGCCAGAAACAATTTCGTATACAAATGGTGCAATACCTGTTCCAGCTGTAACTGTAATTGTTGCTGTACTTGTAGTACTAGCAACAGGAGCACAATAAATTAGGCTCGCATTAACAGAAGCAATTACTGGAGGGTTAAGCTTGTTTACAACAATAGATTTTGTTGGCATTATACATCCATTTGCATCTTTAACAGCATAGTAGATAGTTTGATTATTACCATTATCTACAACTGTAAATGTATTAGACGATGTAAATGATCCATTGTTAAAGCTATACGTATATGGAGCTGTTCCTGTTGTTGGAACAGTAATAGTTACTACTGCAGATTGTTTTGCATTATTAGTATCACACTTGAAAGTTGTTGCAGTACCATTTGTATCTAATACTGTTGGCTGAGAAATTGTAACCGAAGTTGTAGCATTAGTACAGCCTAAAGCATCTGTAACTAAGATATCATAAGTTCCTGCAGTTAAACCAGTAGTTGTAGCTGTAGTTGAAACTGGAGTTCCACCTCTTGTTACACTATAAGTATAAGGAGCTTTTCCTGATGTTGGTGTAATAGTAATTGATCCTGTATTATTTCCATTACATAAAACGTCGACTTTAGCAGTTGTAATTGTTAATGTAGTTGGTTTTAATGTAACTGTAATGTCTGCTGTTTCTGCATAACAAACTGGATTTGCAGAATCACTTACTCTAAATTTATAAGTACCAGCAGCTGTTGCTACATAAGGACTTGTAGTTGCAGCGTACCCACCTCCATTAAATGAAACCTGATAACTACGAGTTCCAGTACCACCAGAAGATGCTAAGCTTATTGTTGTATTTGGCGTACAAGTAACATCTGGTACGATTGTCGGAGTAATAGTTAACTGAGGAGCTACAACATAAGTAGTTTGAGCATCACAACCAAAACCATCTCTTAAATGTAAAGTGTAAGTTCCAGGAGTTAAGCTAAAATTAGGAGACTGCTGGTAGAAAATTCCATCTTTACTGAAAGTTGGAGTTCCGACATATGTACCTGTTATTGTAATATTAATTGGTGAACCTGTATAACATTGTGATGCAGGCGTATCAATTGTTGGTACATTTTCAGGCAGAACTGAAATAGTTCTTTTTGCAGTACAACCATTATTATCTTTAACATAAACATCCCATACTAAATCAGCTCCAGAATTTGTATCTACTGTTAAAATAGCACTATTCCCATAAGCTGATGATGGTACCGTTGATGGGCTTTTCGCGAAAGCGTAAGTATAGTTTGGAGTACCGCCTGTCGCAGTAACTGTTATTTGCGAATTATCATTGTTACAGTTTATATTAGATGCGGTTGCAGTAAAACTAACCAACGAACTTGGCTGAGCTAGTGTAACCGAGAATGTAGACTGGCATTTTGTTAATCTATCTATTGCTGTAATTGTATATGTACCTGCTGGCTGAGGAGCAGTAACGTTTATTACTGTCGTTGTTTCAGAAACATTCTTTTGTTCTTGAATAATTGTTCCTCCACCATTTGTTATAACATAATCATAACCTCTATTTTTAACGCCGTTTACTATAAACTGAAGCGTTCCTGTTCCTCCATAACATTGAATATTAGTTAAAGCTGAACCAGTAGCTACGATATCTGGAGCCCCTTTTACAGTGTAAGGCACTGTGAAAGAACAGCCAGATTTAATATCTGTTGCTTGAAAAACATAATTACCAGGTGCTAACGATTTAAATTCACCATCAGAATTTGAAGCACTATTATATCCAGCAGGTCCTGAAATTATCTGAAAACGAATTGGAGCAGAAATATCTGTTTTTACTGCGGCAATGTTTACGTGACCTCCAGGAGGAGTTGTAGAACAATCGTATCCACTATCTGTTATGGTAATGCCTGTAATTCTGTCTAAGTTATTAATTGTTACTGATAATGGTCCGAATTGACAATTATTGGCATCTCTAATATATGCTGTAACCACACCTCCTGTAGAAATAGAAAATGTATTTGTACTGGTAAAATTGGTTGTACCATTGAAACTATAAGTATAAGCACCTGTTCCTCCAGCACCATTAACAGTAACAACTGCAGGTGTAGTACCTGTACCATTACACTGAAGTTCTGTAGCGCTTATTGTTCCTGATAAAGCAGTTGGCTGAGTTAATCTTATTGTACCAATAGCAGAAGTACAACCTTTACTATCTCTAACCAAATAGGTATAATCAATATTTGGGCTTAAACTAGTATATAAAGATGTTGATGACCAACCTGCATTATTAAAGTTGTATTGATATCCACCTGAACCGCCAACACCTACTAATTGTACACTACCATTTGTCAAACCATTACATGTAATTTGGGTTGAGTAAACGGTAACTGTAGGATTTGCAATAGGATCTACTACAACTGCATCAGTAAATACAATACATCCTTTTGAGTCTGTTACTCTAAATACATAACTTCCTGCAGAAGATGCTGTATAAACATTTGATGGAATAGTTGTATAAGTAGCACTTCCGTTTACTGCTACAGCATAAGTGTATGGACTTGTACCGCCAGTAACTGTAATTGTTATTTCTGCATTATTTGTAATACAATCTAATGGTTTAGTAATATTTCCTTCTGCTTTTAATTGGTTAGCAATAACAATATTAGAAATTGCAGGAGCTGTACAACCATTAGCATCTGTTACAACAATTGAGTGTGTTCCAGGGCCAACATTTGTGAACGTATTCGAAAGCTGACCTGGCGCTCCATCTAAACTATATGAATAAGGTGTTTTGCCACCAGAAGCCGTTACTACTAGAGTTGCACGATTAGTTGTATCATAACACAAATCTGAACTACTTGCTAATGTTGCTGTAGGAATTTGCGGAGCGACAACAGACACAACACTTGAAGCTGGAGAAGAACAAGAACTTGCATCTTGTACTACAACCACGTAATTACCTGTAGCTACATTTGTAAATACATTATTATTTTGGAAACCAACTACAACAGTTCCATCAGTACGACGAAGCTCATATTTATAATTTGGAGTTCCACCACTTGCTGTAGCAGTAATCGAAGCCCCCATAGTACAAGTTGGCTGAACTGTTACGTTTGCAGTAGTTGTAAGAGCAACTGGAGCTGTAATTGTTTTAGTGAAAGAGCTTGAACATGTTCCAGCATCATCACTTTTCACAATAATTCTATAGGTGCCAGCAGTTAATCCTGTAATTACAAGAGGAGAAACTGTAGCTGTATTCCAAGTTGTACCATTATTTAAAGAGTACTTGTATCCTGTAGTTGTATTGAAATTTGCAACGTCAATAGAGATACGTCCATCTGAACTATTACTACATGATAAATTATCAATAACAGGCTCAGATACTGTAAAAGCTTTATTACTATCAATTACAATTGGGAAATCTTTTTGAGTAATACATGACTTTGGAATTTGGCGAACCCAAATATCATCAATTACAATGTCATTTCCACCGTATTCAATACTTCCAGAACGAATTCTGAATGTTAGATTAGTATGAGGACCTGGATTTAATGAAATATTAATCGGTACCCATTTTGTTCTATTAGGATCGTTTGCTGCCTCAGCGATTTTACCTGTGTCTTCAGTAGCCACAACCTGTCCTGCTGCATTAACTAACTCAAATCTAACAATTGGAGCAGCACCATTTACGCCTGTATTCAATAAGTTTCCTACATAAAGAGAAACCATTACAGGTTGGTTTGGAATAACATCAATAATTGGTTTACTATAAAGAACACCGTAATTTCCTGCAGCACCACCAATATTTACTAATAAATATCTTCCATTTGCATCTGCACCATTAGTAGTATGATCTTTAAAGTGGTACCAAGCATTATCGTTTCTCCAGAAGAAACTTGTCACAGAATATTGGTTATCTTCTACAGATCTTGTTGGTGTTCCATTTAATGAACAAGTATAGGGAGGATTAACTCTCTGGTCATTGAAACAGTATGCTGAAGCAATACCAGGAGTAGTAGTTGTACCACCAGAACCAAAATCTTCTAATAATAAATTACTATAAGTTGGTACTGAAGTTAAATTATATCTTACTGAAATTGTATGAGGGCCAGATGGAACGTTAACAAATACATTAGATGGTGTATTTGTATTCTTTACATTATCTAAATAGTACTCATAAGCATAGTTATTACCTCCACCACTTGTTACAGTAACTGTACTAGTTGCTGTTCCGTTACAGTTGAAAACTGGTGGGGCAACAGAAATTGTTGGGTCAGTAGGTCTTGGATCTAAAACCACGCCAGGCATGCTGAAGATACAACCTTTTGCATCTTTAATATAAAGAGTATAGGTTCCTGGAGCAACATAGGCTTCATTTGAAGATCCATAATTTGCACCACCGTCAAAGCTATAAGTATATGGAGGTGTTCCTCCTTGTGGGTTAGTAATTCTTACTTTACCAAATCCGTTTCCAGAAGGGTCACATCCTGCTAATTCAGAAACACCCGCTGATGCAGATAAAGCATTTGCTGGTTGAGTAATTGTAATTGGAGTTGCTGGGTCAGTACAAGTTACGCCTGACATTGTATAACGTACAACAACATTGTAAGTACCTGCAGTAACATTTGGAAATACTGGATTATTACTAAATGTTGCACCATTATCTATACTATATTGTAAAGTATATCCATTAGCATTAGTAACATTTACATTTATTTGCGAAGTGCCACCGCTACAGTTAATTTCAGTTGCTGTAACAGTATAAGTAGGTTTTGGATTTGCATTTACTGTAATAGATGTTGTTCCGCTACAGTTGTTTGCATCAACTACTCTAATATCATATGTACCTGGACCAGTTACGGCAATTTCATTTGATAATTGGAATGTAGAAGAACCATTTATAAAATGGTAATATGGCGCAGTTCCACCTGTTGTAGTAACAACAATTTTACCATTTGAGCACGCTGTTAATGGAACCGTTAAGGCCGCTGTTGGATTTAAACCTGCTGGAACTGGATTTATTGTTACATCAACAGTTTTATCACAAGATGGAGCTGGAGTAGATCCAACTGCTCCATTAGTAACTCTGACTCTATAATCTCCAGATGATAAATTTGCAAATGTATAATCTGAATTTGAAGTTGGACCGAAACTATTAACTAAAGTTCCACCGCTAGTATAAATATAATAGTAATATTGAGGATCGATATTTTGTGCCCCAACTTTGATGCTTCCTTTATCATTTTTACATGTTGGTTGCGTTACAGTCGTTGAAATACTAAGATCTCTACTTCTAATTAAAATACCTGGAACAGTAAAAATACAAGGGTTAGTTGTCACACCAATTTGTCTAATGTGAACGGTATAAGAATTTGGACTTGTAATCGGAAATATATTACTAGTCTGATAAGCACCTGGAGTTCCATTTGGATCTGTGCTAATAGCATATTCGTATCCTGCAGGAACACCTCCGATTGTAATGCTTCCTGGAGCTCCACAGATAATATCTTTATGAGTTTCTGTTGGAGTTAAAGAGTTGCTATATACATTAAAGTAGAAACGGTTGAAACATCCTCCCGCATAATTTAACGTTACGCGAAATTGTCCCGCTTGGTTTGCAGTATAACTTGATCCTGTTTTAAGACGAGTCCAAGTACAAGAAGTGCTTTCATTAGCACAATTTTGATTTGTAACTGCCGTACAACTTGATTCATTTAATTTTTCCCAAACAATACTATTTGCATCTGAAATATTTAATGTAATTGCTCTAGAAGCATTTCCTCCACATAAAAAGATATTAGGAAGTTTTTTTCCATCGTTAGAACATATTACTACCTGATCTGCAAAAGGTATTACAGGATTTTCTACCGTAGTACCAAATCTAGTAACAACAAATGATTGATAAATTGATCTACAAGGAGCTGCTGCCAAATTGTACACGTAATAGGTACCAGGATTTTTTACATTTAGTGTTTGTCCTTTTCCTATCAGTTGTGTGCGGGCTTCATCACTGTACCATGTATAATCAGTATAACCGTTTGCTGCAGTCAAGTTAATGCTTTCACCGCAAAGTGTTACATTGTCGGTATATTTACATCCATCAACTCCTACTAAAAAGTTAGTTGCTTTTGGAATTAAGATACATCCTGTATTCGTATTAACGCTCGGATCATCAGAAATTGTAAAAGCTGTATTTTGTGTTCCTTTGTAAGTTGCATATGCAGAGTTGTCAATACTATTAGAACAAGCCTCGCTCAACATATGACAATCTGGAACAACCTGAACTTTAAAGCTAATCACTTTCTCAGGATCTCCAACTTTAACCACATTATTATCAACCTTAAAAACAATATTTCTTGTAGCTGCATTGTAGCTTTGAACAGTTACTCCTGATGGTAATGAAACAATATCTGCAGGATAATTAAAAATAATATTTATAGGCAATTGGTCTCTAATGGTAAACGAAGTAGCATTATCATTTCCTGTATTCTTAAAACCAATTTCATAATTCAATTGCTGGCCTAATGTTACGTTTTGCCCACCAATATTAACTCCTTGCGCATTCTTTACAATTTTGGTTAAGACAATCTTTGGTTCGATAATCTCAACGTTAAAAGCATTAAAAAACAATCCGTAACCATCCCCACTTGTGGTAAGTTTTAATGTCGCAGAGGTATCATTATTTTTAATGACACTTCCTCCTGGATTTTGTCTATTCGCTGGGTTCGGAACATTCAAAATACCTGCCTCAAAACCTAAAGTATTTCCACTGGCCGGATTTCTATTTGTAAACGGTCCATTAGTATCGTTAATAGTACTGTTAAAAAAGTTATCTACCGGACGTTCTGCTGTAGAAATATCGGTATTATTTATAGAATACCTATCACCTGGTAAGTTAACGTCTCCTTCTAAAGCTGCGAATGCTAATTTTGCTTTTACAGTTCCTGTCGGAATCGTTTTAAACCCAGAAATAGTATAGGTAACAGCATTGCTATTTGCCTGAATCCATCTGAAACCATCAAAAGTAGTAATATATTTAGCTGAAGATTTTGGATCCTCATATACCACAAATAAATTCCATCCTGCAGAAAAACCTCCATTAATGTTCCCTTGTGCTGAAATAATATTTGCTACAGTATACTCTCCCTCAGGATTTGCCAAACCTTGTACTAATGAAGTTAAATCATAATAGTAAGCATAAGGTATTTGAGAACCATTTGAATTAGAAGGATAATAATCATAAATTAACTGCCCACTGATATCAGTATAAGCTGCCTGATTAGGAAGCTTAATTTTAATAGAACCTAAATTACTTCTATTAACCGTTTTATTATCTATAGATCCTTGGCTGTAAATACCTGCCCAATAAAGTCCTGCGTAGACAATTTTATAACATTCCCTGCTTCCGCTAGGAATACTTAACGTAGCAGAACTAGAACTAAATGTACTGTTGTCATTATCAACATCAACATAATACATCTGAAGGTCATTATTATTCCGATTATAGACATTGTACGCGTCATTTGCTCTTTCGCCATCCCTATTGTTATCTCTATTCAAAATATTATTACCGATCAAAAGCATATCACCTTTTAAACTCGTATCGAAACGAGGGGTAAAGTTCTTTTGAGCGTGAATAACAAAACTTTGAATACAAAGCAATACAGCTAAAACTAATTTTAAAGTAGTAGGTTTCTTCATGTTTCTATGGTTTCAGTTTAACGACTATTTTTAAAGGGGCATTTAAAAACAGCATATACTCTTTATTTAAAATTTACTTTATGTTGATTTTCTTTTTTCAAAGAAGCCACATCAATCTAATATTTTTCTAATTTTCCACTTTTACAATAGCCATTTTGCCATTGTATGGTTTATTTCCTTTAGCTTCCAATGCTTTGGTAGCTTCTTGCAAACCGTCGAATTTTTCATAATAAATATAATATTTACTCGTAGCTAGGTTGTAAAAGAAATTAATATCTGAACGTCCTGCAGCAACAGCTTTAGTTAAGAACTCATCGCGTTTCTCTACACTACTATGAACTGCAATAATCATATAATATCCACTATCAGAATTTTTAATATTCTTAATAATCTGCATGTTTGACTGCTCTTCACCAAAGTCAAAATCACTTGCTTTTAAAGGTGTGCTGCTCAGCTTGGTTGTTTCTTTTATTCTCTTAAGAGCCGCAACGTCCTGTGCATATCTTCCTTCATCATTCTCATAAGCTGCACGCTTAATTCTACGTTTACGCTCAATTTCAGTCTCTGTTTTAATGCGCTCTAAATCGGCAATTAAAGCTGCTCCTTCTCTTTCCATTTTCAACTGAGCCGCTTTCAACTCATTAATCTTTTCAAGATATGCTCTATTCAAAGGATCATCTTTAGGGAACTTTTTAAGCCTTTCGTTATAAAGATTTGTCAGTTTTGCAATCTCATTCTTCATACTGTTATTTGCATCAGCAATCTGAACTTTTAATGACTCTATCTGACTGTTTTCTGCCGCTACACTCTTAAATGGTTTTGGCTCTTTATAAATACCTTTTTCACTTAAATCGTTTTCCTCTTTTAAATCATTCAAATCTTTTTGCTTATTCGCAACTGTAGCTTTAAATTGATCTAATAAATCTGTTTGTACTTTACTTGTACCTTCAACCGATTGAGTCAAATTTTCAATAGCTTTTCCAGTATCATCTTTCGCTTTGGCTGCTAACGCTGCTGCCTCTGCATCAGCTTTTGCTTTCTCAGCTGCTAATCTTGCTTGACGCTCTTCTTCCTCTTTCAAGCGTCTTGTTTCTTCTTCAGCTTTCAACTTCTCTGTAGCTTCAGCGTCAGCTTTGGCTTTTGCTTCTGCCAGAAGTCTTGCTTGTTCAGCTTCCATATCGGCTTTCGCTTTTGCATCAGCCGCCAATTTCGCTTGAAGTGCTTCTGCATCAGCTTTTGCTTTGGCATCTGCAGCTAATTTTGCCTGACGAGCTTCTTCTTCCAATCTTGCTTTCTCTTCAGCAGCTTGTTTGGCTTTCAATGCCTCTGCATCCGCTTTCGCTTTAGCATCAGCTGCAAGTTTTGCTTGAAGTGCTTCCGCATCCGCTTTCGCTTTGGCTTCTGCTGCTAATTTAGCCTGACGAGCTTCTTCTTCCAATCTTGCTTTTTCTTCAGCAGCTTGTTTGGCTTTCAATGCTTCTGCATCGGCTTTCGCTTTGGCATCTGCTGCTAACTTAGCTTGACGTGCCTCTTCCTCTTCTTGTAACTTTTTCGCTTCGGCTTCTGCTTTCGCTTTTGCAGTAGCTTCTGCATCAGCTTTTACTTTTGCATCAGCTAATAATTTTGCTTGTAAAGCTTCCATATCAGCTTTCGCTTTGGCATCAGCTGCAAGTTTCGCTTGAAGAGCTTCGGCATCGGCTTTAGCCTTAGCTTCAGCCGCTAATTTAGCTTGACGTGCTTCTTCTTCTACTCTTGCTTTTTCTTCTGCAGCCTGTTTAGCCTGTAATGCTTCTGCATCCGCTTTCGCTTTTGCATCAGCCGCCAATTTCGCTTGAAGTGCTTCTGCATCAGCTTTTGCTTTGGCATCTGCAGCTAATTTTGCCTGACGAGCTTCTTCTTCCAATCTTGCTTTTTCTTCAGCAGCTTGTTTGGCTTTTAATGCCTCTGCATCCGCTTTCGCTTTTGCATCAGCCGCCAATTTCACTTGAAGTGCTTCTGCATCAGCTTTTGCTTTGGCATCTGCAGCTAATTTTGCCTGACGAGCTTCTTCTTCCAATCTTGCTTTTTCTTCAGCAGCTTGTTTGGCTTTTAATGCCTCTGCGTCCGCTTTCGCTTTAGCATCAGCAGCAAGTTTTGCTTGAAGTGCTTCTGCATCAGCTTTGGCTTTGGCTTCTGCCGCTTGTTTCGCTTTCAGTGCTTCTGCATCTGCTTTGGCTTTTGCCTCTGCAGCTAATTTTGCCTGACGTGCATTTTCTTCCTCTTGTAATTTTTTCGCTTCTGCTTCGGCTTTTGCTTTTGCTGTAGCTTCTGCATCGGCTTTTACTCTGGCATCTGCAATTAATTTAGCTTGTAAAGCTTCCATATCAGCTTTTGCTTTTGCGTCAGCTGCTAGTCTTGCTTGTTCTGCTTCTGCATCCGCTTTCGCTTTTGCTTCCGCTGCTAATCTTACTTTTTCTGCTTCTGCATCGGCTTTGGCTTTTGCTTCGGCTTCTAATTTTGCTTTTGCCGCTGCTTCTGCGTCAGCTTTGGCTTTCGCATCTGCTACTAGTTTAGCTTGAAGTGCTTCTGCATCGGCTTTTGCTTTTGCTTCAGCTGCTAATTGTGCTTGTCTAGCTTCTTCTGCTTGTTTTATTTTTAATGCTTCTGCATCAGCTTTTGCTTTTAATTCTGCCGCTATAATTGCTTGTCTTGCTTCTTCATCAGCTTTTACTTTTGCTTCTGCCGCTAACTTTTCTTTAAGCGCAGCCTCTTCTGCTGCTTTTGCTTTTGCGTCTGCCGCCAATTTAGCTTTATTAGCTGCATCAATTGATGCTTTTGTTTTAGCTTCGGCTGCAGTTTTAGCTTTTGCTTCGGCTGCTAACCTTGCTTGCAATGCATCTGAATCAGCTTTTGCTTTTGCATCAGCCGCTAATATTGACTGCATATCGGCAGCCTCTGCTTTTGCTTTTGCATCTGCTTTACGTTTTGCTTCGGCAGCGTCAGCTTTTGCTTTATTGTCTGCAATTAATTTTAATCTCGCAGCTTCTGCATCAGCTTTTGCTTTTTCTGCAGCGGCTAATCTGGCTTGTCTAGCTGCTTCAGCATCGGCTTTTGCCTTTTCAGCAGCTGCTAATCTCATTTTTGCTGCAGCTTCTGAATTTGCTCTTGCTCTTTCTATAGCAAGCTGTGCAGCTGTTTTTTGTTGTGTCGGCGCTGCTGCATTCGCCGCTGCAGCTTTTGCTTTTGCAGCTTCTGCGTCGGCTTTTGCTTTATCTGCTGCTGCAACTTTTGCTTGTAAAGCCTCTGCGTCCGCCTTAGCTTTAGCATCAGCAGCTAATTTTATTTTTAATGCTTCTGCATCAGCTTGTGCTTTATCTGCAGCTAGCTGTTCTGGAGTTTTTTGTGCAATTGCTCCAGATTTATTTGCTGCGGCTTGTGCTCTTGCGGCTGCTGCGGCATCTACTCTTGCTTTATTATCAGCCGCTAGTTTTATTCTGCGTTCTTCTGCATCTGCTCTAGCTTTATCAGCTGCTAATTGTGCCTGTGTTTTTTGTGTTTCTGCTAAAGCTTTGTTTGCGGCTGCAGTTTGTGCTCTTGCTGCAGCTGCAGCATCTGCTTTGGCTTTTGCCTCTGCTGCTAATCTTATTTTAACTGCCTCAGCATCAGCCTTAGCTTTATTGTCTGCTTCTAGTTTTGCTTTTGCAGCGGCTTCAGCATCTGCTTTTGCTTTATTGTCGGCTTCTAATTTGGCTTTCGCTTTTGCCTCCGCATCTGCCTTAACTTTTTCTGCAGCAGCAAGTCTTGCTTGTTTTGCTTCTGCATCAGCTTTTGCTTTTGCTTCGGCCGCTAATCTATTCTTTTCAGCAATTTCTGCTCTATTTACCTGAGTTGCCTCCGATTGTGGTTTAGCTGGAACTGGTTTTGATTTTGACGGATCCACAAGAGATCCTTCATCGTCATCTCCATAATAGTAATTTCTGTTTTTGAATTTATAGGCAATTGCAAATTCATGTGAACCGCCTAGATTAGAGAAATTTCCCATTCCTCTTTCGTAATTATATTCGATAGCAATACTCGGAGTAATGTTAACTCCCAGACCTGCAGAAACTCCATATAATGTATTATATCCAGCCTGTGCCCAAACTCCTTGTTGAAGTGCCAGCATAGCAAGTCCAGAAATGACTGTTTTATCTTTTTTGATTTCTGTTCTAACAATTCCCGAGAATTTACTTCTATCAAAAAAACCATAACTGTCAATATAGCCAGTATACATGGCGTGTAGCTGAATAGCTCTTTCTGGATCTTCTTTTACCATTCCAGATCCGAAATTATAAAGCACTAAATTGTTAACTGCTAATCCGAAATCTAAAAATTCTGTACCATAATTAATCCCAGGATTTACTGTGAGCAATGTGCTTTTTGGAAAATCTCCTGTTAAAATTGTAGAATCATCTGATATGATTTTTCCAGTATTGATACCACTTTGATAAATTCCAACATTTAAACCAAAAGTCAAATTGCTTGCTTCTTCTAGAACAATGTTATGAGCGAAGTTGGCAACTCCACCAAAAACAGTCATTAATCCGTAATTCTGTTGAAATAGACCAACAGCAAATGCTTCGTTTTCTCTAAATCGCCCAGAATAATTGGCTAGATACGTCTGTGGAGCATTTTCAAACTGCACCCATTGTCTCTTATTATAAAAACTTGCGTACGGGTTTGATTCTCTAACAAAACTGAATGTTGGGTTAATTAAATATCTATTAAACTTTAACGAATTTCTAATGGGTAATGAAAACGAAACAACTCCATCCTCAGAAGCGTCTTGAGAATAGAGTACATTTGATAAACCGTAAAATAACGTGATGAATAGTAAAAGTTTCTTCATATTATTTTATAACAGTTATTGATCCTTTTTTTTCACCTGCATCGCCTTGAATGACATAGTAATAAACGGGATTAACATTTTTAAAATCTATATTGTTTTGAGGCCAATCGCCTTGGTAATTCACTACATCCAAAACCATTTCTCCGTTTGAACTAATGATCATTACCTTTGTGTTTGCATTTTTATATTCATCTGGAATATTCCAATACGGATTCATTCCGCTTAATTTTATAATATTAGGAATAACACTTGCTGGACCAGATTCGCCATTTATTCTAAATGAAAACTCTCTGCTCGCTACACAGCCAGACACTTGAGAAATCTTTACTTTATAATTCCCTTTAACTGAAATAACAAAAGAACTTCCTGTCTCTCCCGAAATTAAATTGTCGTTTAAGTACCATTCAAAAGTAGGAGCAGAAGCGTCTGTTGTAACGTTAACCGTTATAGTTTCGCCTTCGCTTAATTTGTATCCATCCTGGGCATCAATGCTTGCTTGAAAACCATTGCTTTGAAGATTGATAGATCCTGTGGCTTTACATCCGCCAAAATCGACTTCTACAGTATAAACTCCAGATTCATTTGTAGAATACGTACGGCTTGTAGCTCCCGCGATAGTAACACCATCTTTCTTCCATAAATAACTATTTCCTGAAGTGGCCGTTAAAACTGTTCCCGTACCATTAGCGCAAAAAGGGTTTCCTAGACTAGAATTGATTGTTACTCCAGATCCACTACTAGATGACGTTACATTAACACGGTTAGAGCTAAAGTTAACGTCAGAACATTGGCCATAATCGATCTCTGCATAATATTTTCCTGTACTATTAACAACTATCTCCTTAGACGATTGTCCTGTAATAAGGACATCATCTTTATACCATTTATATTTGATATTAGGAATGTCAATTGGAGATGGGGCGTCTGCACTAACAGAAAGCGTTAAACTTCCTCCAGAACATAACATTGCTGTATCACTCTTATTATTGATAAAGAAGGATGACTCGTATGTTTTGAAGTATGCAGGAAAAGAAGTATTCCCTAAAGAGTTTTTAAATCTTGTACTAGTAACGCCTGTTGAGCTTTTTACTCGTAGGCTATAAGTATCAGAACCAATTAAATTTGTCGGAACTGCATACTTAATTGTTTTTTGGGTTGCAGAAACATCAATAGTTTGAAGGAGAGTGGTTGCAACTGGAGAAGTAAAATTTCCCGCAGCGTCTGAAAGCTCAACTACGAAGGTAGTACCTGCGGGAAAATCTATATAACTAAAAGTAGCATAAAATTCGTTAAACGAATTACCAGCACAAAGCTTCTCTAATCCATCAAATGTTTGAGGAACTATGGTTTGGGCATACGAATTCGATCTAGCAAATAGTAGAATGCTAAATAATATTAAAACTTTAAAAAAAGATAAAGTAATTTTTTGAATCATATAGTGCGTGTTCTTGCTAGATCTATACGCTCAAAAAACAAGATATCTATAACTGTTTCAGAGAAATCATACTTGTAATTTTCAATTACCTCTTTTGCAATAATTGAAGTTGCTGCAAGTGTTGGGTTCTCATCACAATCATTAGATACAGTATTTGACTCAGCCGCTATAGTAAGGCCATCCTTGGGGGTGGACATCCCTACTATAGACTGATTTAAATTACTTGATTTGCCGTTTTCTACAACAGCATTATTAGTGTTGTTTTGGTTATTATTAGCCAAAGTTAAACCACACTCAGAAACAGCAGCCTTAGTAGGGTTTTCTGCTGTATTCTGTGCATATAGAGTTAACGATATAGGCGAAACCAAAAATATTATATATAAAAAATATTTTTTCGTAGATACCATTATGTCTTGATCTTTATTTGAGCCCTTAAGACGATACATAAATTGTGTCTGGGGACTTAATTAATAAAATTTACGCGTGGGAAATAAAAATCGAAACTATTTATCTATTACCGCTAGAAGCTGTGATTTTTCCTAATTGTAGTCTGAAATCTGGTTTTTTAGGATTGAAGATATCAATGAATGTTTCTTTATTGTCACTTTGAGAGTAAACGTTAAAGAATACACTGTTTCCATACCAGCTTTCTAAATCTTCGTTATTAGAATTGTATTCAGTAAAGATGTTTCCTTTACATAAGTTAAAATACATTTCCTCAAATTTGATTTTTTTAAGGTTGGCATCATTGATTTCAGTTTTGCTATCTAATAATACTGCAGGGTTGAATCCAGAGATTACACTTCTTTTCATTTCAAGAGAAGCATTTTCAGCTACATATACAGCCTCTTTTACTAAACCTGCTTGAATGTCAGCATTAATGTTTTCACTGTCATTAACCATTGTAATATTGCTCGCAACAACTAAAGTTTGTTTTTTAGTGAAGTCTGTTTCACTTTTCTTCTCAAAAGATCTTACCTCCATACAACGAGATCCGTCTTTAGTGCTTGAGAAGTAAGAAGATCTAACTGCTAAAGAGTTGAAGAAACGACATTGAACTCCTTGAGAGAATTTAAAGTCATCATTAACTGATTTATAAGAAACAAATTTTGTAACATTTAAATCACCACCTAAGATTCCGAAAGAATCTCCTCCAGCGTAACTAACCATTACATTCTCAAGTACGGTCTTGTTTCCAACACCAGCAAGAGTTAAAGCGTTGAAAGTATCAGCTCCTTTTACTTTTTTACCAGCGAACTCGATTCTAACAAATCTTAAAATTCCTGAGTTAGAAGCTACATTGTCTCCACCATAAGTAGTCATTGTAGGATCAAGATCTAAGTTATAAGAACCTACATTTCCAAATTTATTGATTGGCGCATCTCCAAGGATTACGATTCCACCCCAGTCTCCCGCTTTTTTCATGCTGCGGTTTGAAGTAAATACAATTGGATCTGTTTCTAAACCATCAGCCACTAATTGTGCTCCTTTTGTGATTACCAATGTTCCTTTTGTTTCGAAATCACCAATAATTACAGTTCCAGGTTCGATAGTTAAAACAGCATTGTTTGTAACATAAACGTTTCCTTGAAGAACGTAGATATTTTTTTTCAGCAATTTAGTATTAACAGAAATGTTTCCTGCCAAAATTTGGTTTGCTTCTCCATAGTCAACTTTATTAGGCTTAAACTCGGTCCAGTTATTTAACCAATTAGTGTAGCCCATAATTCCTTTCTCTTGTTGAGCATTCATACTCGCAACCGTCAAAAGAACGCAGATTAATTGAGTAATTTTTTTCATGATAAGGGGGTATTACGGTTAATAATAAATTTGGGTATGCGCAAATGTAAAAACTCCTCTCGGGTTTTCTGAGATTTCAGAACCCTCGAGAGTGAGTTTCTTTTATTTTGTTTCTTGAAACGCCTAGCTGGTATTCACTTAGACTTTTCAAAAAAGATTTTAAAAAATGCTTTATTACATTTCGTTCAAATCGTTGAACTCGTGTAATGATTTCAATGTACTTTCGTAGAACAAAATTGCAGCAATTAGATTTCCTTTATCAGAGTAAGGCATCATTTTTCTTTGGAATTCTACAGTTGTATCCAAAAATGTTGATGTACCTACCGCCTGAGCATCTAATACTTTTTTGTGTTCGTTATCGTCTGGAATACCAAGGTCAGCCATAGTAACTCCAGGTTTTGTAACCAAAGCAATGTAAGGGAGAGTTTTAACTAATACTTTAATACGCTCGATGTATAATTCCAAAAGTTCACCCTTTTGCATACCACTTAATTCTTTTTGATCATGGTATTTTCGGATAAGAGCAGTTGTACTGATAATACTTCTCGGTGCGTTTTTAGCTTGTGCAGAAACAGCCGCAGTAGTTAAGATAAAAAAAGCACTAAATAGAATAATTTTCCCTTTCATAGATTCTTATTTTATAATTGGTTGTTGATAAAAACAAAAATATATAAATTAACTTAAATTACAACCGTAATGATTTTTTTTTTCAAAAAATTTCCTTAAAAAAAACTTAAAAACTAACGTTATGTCGAGAAAATGTGCGTTTTAACGGGCATTTTGTTAAAAATGTTAATCAAAAATACGTAAGATATTAACTATAAAAAATATAAAATTAACTCTATAAATAATCAAAAAAACACCTTCGATTACCGAAATTAGAAAAAAAATATTAACAAAAACATCTTGATATTTACTCACTTGAAGATATTTATTAACAAAATTCTGTCGAAAGTGATCCAAAAAAAATCAAAAAATCATTCGAAAACTTCGAACCTAAATTTGAAAATTGGAACGAATAAATAATCTTACTTCTGAAATTTTTGCCTACACATTTTCTTCTATCTTTGCGTCATGCAATTTTCTCAAATTTTAGGTCAAGATTACATCAAAAGCCACTTGATAAAAAGTGCTGCTTCTGGTAGAATTCCTCATGCTCAATTATTCGTTGGCCCAGAAGGAAGCGGCACATTAATAACTGCCATTGCTTATGCCCAATATATTTTATGCGGCAATACCGGTAATGAAAATTCAAACGGAAATGATTCTTGCAATCTAAAGTTTGATAACATCTCTCATCCCGATCTGCATTTTATTTACCCAACCGTTACAACCGAAGACGTAAAAACAAAACCAAAAAGTTTAGATTTTATTCAGGATTGGCGAAGCTTTATTCAAGAAATGCCTTACGGCGGTTTGTTCGATTGGTACAAAATTCTCGGTGTTCAAAACAAACAAGGGGAAATTCGTGTAGAAGATGCACAAGAAGTTTTAAAATCGCTTTCGCTAAAATCTTACGAGGGCGGCTATAAGATTATGATTATCTGGATGGCTGATAAAATGAATATCGCAGCCTCCAACAAACTTTTGAAACTTCTCGAAGAACCATCAGACAAAACGATGTTTATTCTGATTTCTGAAAATGAAGAAGATATTATACAAACCATCCGTTCAAGATGCCAAGTGATCCACTTTAGCGGGCTTCCAGAAAAAGTTATTGCCGACGCTTTAGTTAGCCAAGAAAACATAGATGCGGGATTAGCCAAAAAAATTGCGCATCAAGCTCAAGGGAACTTTAATAAAGCATTGCACTTGTTAAAAGAAGATGATGACGATCTTCCGTTCGAACAATGGTTTGTCAACTGGGTTCGTGCTGCTTTTAGGGCAAAAGGAAATGCCGCAGCCATTCAGGATTTAATTTCTTGGAGCGAACAGATTGCTGCGCTGGGACGCGAAAGCCAGAAAAAATTTATTCAATATTGTATTGAAATGTTTCGACAAGCTCTTATGCTAAATTATCAGGCACAAGATTTAGTTTATATCGAACCAAAAGTGGATAAATTTAAATTAGAGAATTTTGCTCCTTTCGTAAACGGAAATAATATTCACGAAATATTCAAAGAACTTTCAGATGCTATGTATCATATTGAAAGAAATGGAAATGCAAAAATTATCCTTACCGATTTATCGATCAAATTGACTCGTTTAATTCATAAAAAATAATTCATAATGAACAATGTTGCCTCAATTTTGCTTTTGGCTTTTCTAGCTTTAACTTTTCTACAATCCGGTTACGAAAAGATTTTTTACTGGAAAGATAATGTCACCTGGCTAAAAGAACATTTTGCCAAAACGCCTTTAAAAAATCAAGTTCCGCTTGCCCTTTTACATTTATTGATTTTAGAATTGATTTCTGGAATTTTATGTGTTGTGGGCGCAATTCAATTGTTTACAAATAATGGCAGAGAATTTGGTTTTTATGGAGCTATCTTTTCTTGTATCTGTTTACTAATGATGCTTTTCGGACAAAGACTTGCAAAAGATTACGATGGTGCAAGAACCATTGTTATATATTTTATGCCAGCTGTAATGGCTGTTTATTGGTTGAATTAATTCAACTAAAGTTTAAAAAAAAGCCTCAGATTTTATAGATTGAAAATCTATGTGAATTGTAATCCCGATGGGTTTTCGGGAGTGGCATTAAAAAAAATTATTATAAAAAATGAATCCAAAACATCCTTCAGAATCCCTAACTATTTTAACTGATTTAGTTTTACCGAGCGAAACAAATCCTTTAAACAATCTTTTTGGCGGTGAGTTATTAGCCAGAATGGATCGTGCGGCAAGTATTGCGGCCCGCAGGCATTCTCGCCGAATCGTAGTAACGGCATCTGTAAATCACGTTGCTTTTAACAGAGCCATTTCGCTTGGAAGCGTTGTAACCGTAGAAGCAAAGGTTTCTAGATCATTCAAAAGTTCAATGGAAGTTTTTATTGACGTGTGGGTAGAAGACCGCGAATCTGGAAACAGAACTAAAGCCAACGAAGCAATTTATACTTTCGTTGCCGTAGACGACACCGGAAGACCAGTTGAAGTTCCAGCAATTGTACCTGAAACCGAATTAGAAATTCAGCGATTTGATGCTGCGCTTCGTCGTAAACAATTGAGTTTACTGCTGGCCGGAAAAATAAAACCAACCGACGCGACTGAATTAAAGGCTTTATTTGTATAGAACAATTTTGTGACAATTTGGAACAATCAAACTTCAAAAAAAGAAGTAATTTTACAAATTATAAAACTGATTAATAAAAATATAGAAGATTTTTCTTATATTTATCCAAAAAGACAAAATAATAATTTAGATATTAAAAAAAATGAGTTCAGAGAAAGAAGCCAAATTAAAAGCACTACAATTAACGCTTGATAAACTTGATAAAACCTACGGAAAAGGAACCGTAATGAAAATGGGCGACAGAGCCATTGTAGAGGTAGAAACGATTTCTTCTGGCTCACTAGGTGTAGACTTAGCTCTTGGCGTAAACGGATATCCAAAAGGAAGAATTATCGAAATATATGGTCCAGAATCTTCTGGAAAAACAACTTTGACGCTTCACGCCATTGCAGAAGCTCAAAAAGCAGGTGGTATTGCTGCTTTTATCGATGCCGAACATGCTTTTGATAGAAATTACGCAGAGAAATTAAATGTTGATATTGAGAACTTAATCATCTCTCAGCCAGACAATGGAGAACAAGCTTTAGAAATTGCTGAAAACCTTATTCGTTCTGGAGCTATAGATATCGTTGTAATTGACTCTGTTGCGGCTTTAACTCCAAAAAGTGAGATTGAAGGCGAAATGGGAGATTCAAAAATGGGTCTTCATGCACGTTTGATGTCTCAGGCTTTAAGAAAACTTACTGGAACTATCAGCAAAACAAATTGTACAGTTTTCTTCATCAACCAGCTTCGTGAAAAAATCGGTGTTATGTTCGGAAATCCAGAAACTACAACCGGGGGTAACGCACTTAAATTTTACGCTTCTGTACGTTTAGATATTCGTCGTTCTGCTCAAATTAAGGATGGTGAAAACGTAATTGGTAACAGAACTAAAGTTAAAATTGTTAAAAACAAAGTAGCACCGCCATTTAAAACTGCCGAGTTTGACATTATGTACGGAGAAGGAGTTTCTAAAACTGGTGAAATCTTAGACCTAGCTGTTGAATTTGACATTGTTAAAAAAGCAGGATCTTGGTTTAGCTACGGCGACACAAAACTAGGACAAGGACGTGATGCTGTTAAAACTTTGATTAAGGATAATCCAGAACTTGCTGAAGAGCTGGAAGTTAAGATTAAAGAACACATGAAAGAATTGGCCAATGCCTAAAAAATAGTCAAAAAAAGACACTTTAAAAGCCGAGTGATTACACAAAAATCACTCGGCTTTTTTTATTATGAAAAAAAATTAAATTTCCACGCAACCTTTTTACTAAACCATCATCTATTAAAAAAAGCAGTTTGTAATTGGTACTGCCATATATCAATTGGAGTTTTTTTTAGAATTTACGTTGATTGGTTATTTGAGTAAAAAAATCCGTTAGTTGTTTAAACTAGCGGGTTTTTATCAAAAAATTCTGTTTTAATTAAAATTCTAACGCAACCTTTTTAAATTTTCTGTATCTATAATAATGTGAAATTAACTTGAGTTAATAACCAAACTCTTTATTATCAACCATTAATATTTTTAATGATGAAAGAAAAAATAGAATTGTTGTACAATAAAAACCGAAGAAAAACCAAATTAAAATTTAAGAAAGTATTGCGTTTTATTTCAGAAAAGATAATTCACAGATAATAACTTTTGAATAAAAATAGGGGTTTTTAATTCAAAGAAAATCCGGCAGATAAAGTAATCTGCCGGATTTTGTATTTTACATAATGTTTTTATGTTTATTTCTGAAAATCGATCAAACCCTTGTAAATCATATTTCTAACTTGGTCTCGTAACTCTTTTCGGTTATCGCTTGTCAAACCTTTTGTTTCTACAAACGGCAAAATTCGAGCTCGCATTTTACCAGGACTTCCGCTCATAAACGTATATGAAAAACGCTCCTTATTGTCCGGAAAAACAATTGGCACAATCGGAATCTGATGATCTATTGCCAATCTGAATGCACCATCTTTAAACTCATCCAGCAAAATGCTTTCGTCATCTGGAACTCCCCCTTCCGGAAAAATACAAATACTCAAACCTTGGTTAAGACGATTTTGAGCTCTTTTAAATACTTCATTTTTACTTTTAGAAGAACTTCTGTCAACCAAAATACAAGTGCGTTTGTAAAAAAATCCAAAAAGCGGAATCTTCACCAATTCTTTCTTTCCAACAAAAACGAACGGATTTTTTATAAGTGCCAGCATCAGCATAATATCAGTCATTGAGGTATGATTAGCCACAATCATATAACTTTTCCCTTTAATGAGCTTCTGTTCGCGTTTTACGGTGTAATAGAAACCCATTCCGAAAAGGATAAATTTAGCCCAAATGCGGGCCATTTTAAAGAAATACGGATATCCTTTCTCAGAAAGGATAGAGATAAGCAAAAAAGGCAACATAATGAGTATTGGAATCGCCATCAAGACATAAAACCAAACTCTCCAAAGAATCCAAAAAGCAATTTTAAATATTTTCATAGCTTCAAATGTAAGAAAACAGAAATGAATTCTAAACAAGATTTTTTTTCTAGTGTAAGGCTTCTTTTAACGCAAAGCTCACAAAGTATTTTCGCAAAGTTTTTAAAGCAATAAATGTGAAAATTTGCTTTGCTATAAGTTCGCAAAGCTTTATCTATAAATTATTAGCAACTCTTCTAATACCATTTTTTAATAAACTTTCACTGAAATTTATGAGCAAGCCAAGTTTAAAATTTCCTAATCTTAAATAGGTTAATGTTTGTGTTAAATGGTTGACAGTTAGTGATTCAACACTTTTGATTTCAATTAGGAATTTGTTCTCTACAAGCAAATCAATCCGATATCCGCAATCGAGTTGAACTTCTTCAAAAACTAATGGCAAAGCTTTCTCTTTTTCTACAAGAAGTCCTCTTTGTTTAATTTTATAAAACAAACATTCCTTATAAACATTTTCCAATAAACCTGGTCCGAGTTTTTTATGGACATCTATAGCAAGGCCAATTATAATATTTGATATTTCGTTTTCTGTCATATTCAAAAATCAAATTTATAAATATTTTCCTATTTTTCAATTCTAACAATAATACTTACGCATAAAAGATTATTTTGCTTAAGATGAAGCTTTGTGAACTTACAGCAAAGCGGTTCTTTCAGAAATAAGCTTATTTCCTTTGCGAAAAACCTTTGCGCACTTTGCGTTAAAAAACATACAGTAAATTGGTAAAACTTTAACCAAAATCCTTATGAACTTTGCGGTTATAAAAAACTTCACGAACTTTGCAATTAAGAAAAAAACGAGAATGGCAAAAATACTTACTGGTGTTCAAAGTACAGGAACACCGCATTTAGGAAATTTATTAGGAGCAATTATTCCGGCAATTGAGTTATCAAATGATCCAGCAAATGAATCTTATTTGTTTATTGCCGATTTGCATTCAATCACTCAGATTAAAGATGGAAAGACTTTAAGAGAAAACACTTATAGCACAGCTGCGGCTTGGCTTGCTTGTGGTTTAAATCCTGAAAAAGTTACATTTTACAGACAATCTGATGTGGTTCAGACTACTGAATTGACTTGGTATTTAAGCTGTTTTTTTCCGTTTCAAAGATTGACTTTAGCTCATTCTTTCAAAGATAAAGCTGATCGTTTGGACGATGTTAACGCGGGACTTTTCACTTATCCGATGTTGATGGCGGCCGATATTTTATTGTATGATGCAGAATTTGTTCCTGTTGGAAAAGATCAGTTGCAGCATTTAGAAATTACTCGTGATGTAGCATCACGTTTTAACCACCAAATGGGGGAAACATTTGTTCTTCCTGAAGCAAAAATTCAGGAAAACATTATGCTGATTCCTGGAACAAATGGCGGGAAAATGAGTAAATCTGCCAATAATATCATAAACATTTTCTTGGACGATAAAGCTTTACGCAAACAAGTAATGAGCATAGAAACTGACAGTACCCCGCTTGAAGCACCAAAAAATCCAGATACTTGTAATGCATTTGCAATTTATTCTCTTTTAGCAAACGAAGAGCAGACTGCACAAATGAGAGCAAATTATTTAGGTGGGAACTACGGTTATGGTCATGCCAAACAAGCTTTGTTTGAATTGATTACAGAAAAATTCAAAACTGAAAGAGAAAAATACAATTACTATATCAACAACCTCGAAGAAGTAGACGCTTTATTGAAAAAGGGCGCTGCAAAAGCTTCTGTAATTGCTGATGGTGTCTTAGCAAAAGTTAGAGAAGTTTTAGGATTTGAGAAATAATTCGAAAACTATCTTTTAAACAAACGCTGATCATTTTATTTGGTCAGCGTTTTTCTTTTAACATTGATTCTAATTATTTTTTTGTAACTTCAAGTATATTAATCATTTAAAAACAAAAAATGGATAAGTATATTGAAGATTATAATGTTCCGCCATATCTATTTCAAGTCTTGAATATACTATTCGGCTTATTGGCGATTTATATTCTATATCGATTGTATAAACATTTTACAAGAAAATAATATATAGGATTTTCTGCGTTAAATTGACTCAAAAAGTTTTCCCGGAAGTGGTCTAATAACGCCTTTTAATTCCATGCCAATCAAAATCCCAGACAGCTTGAAAATTGGGATTTCGCATTCAATTGAAATGATATCTAATAATTCTTTCCCATTTTTTTGAAGAAAATCATAAACCTTTTGTTCTTCAGGTTCTAAATCAATAAAAAGCTGTTTCTGAATATTTTTCGGCTTTTCTTTAATATCCCAATTCAGCATATAGATTAAATCTGCAGCACTTGTTAATAGATTAGCTTTCTGCGTTTTAATCAAATTATTACAACCTTGACTGTACTTATCTGTCACCCTTCCAGGCACAGCAAAGACATCACGATTATACTCGTTGGCCATATTTGCGGTAATTAACGAACCGCCTTTATCGGCAGATTCAATCACGATAGTAGCTTCAGTCATTCCAGCTACAATGCGATTTCGACGAACAAACTTCTCTTTATCAGGATTAGAATCGCTCCAAAACTCAGTAATAAATCCACCATTCTCTTCCATTTTTGCCATGTATTTTTTATGCGTTCGCGGATAAATCTGATTCAGTCCATGAGCCAGCACGGCAACAGTTTGCAAGTCATGGTCCATCGCTGCTTGATGTGCCACAATATCAACTCCATAAGCAAAACCACTAACTATAACAGGATCTAACGGAGCTAAATCTTCTATGAGTTTTTTACAGAAATCTGTTCCGTAAGAGGTAATCTGTCTAGTGCCAATAATACTAATTAATCTTTTTTTCTTGAAATCAAGATTACCCGCAGTAAAAATTAGAATTGGAGCATCAAAACAGTGCTTAAGTCTTTCTGGATAGTTTTCATCCTGAAAAAAAGAAACCTGAATATTATTGTTTCTTATAAATGATAGTTCCTTGTCGGCTTTTTCGAAAATAGTTTTATCCTTAAGATTCTTAATCAAAACTGATCCGATTCCGTCAACAGCTGCTAGATCAGAATTCTTAGCTTTAAAAATGGCAGAAGCATTGCCAAACGAATTAAGCAATTTCTTGCCCATTATATCTCCCACTCCATCAACCTTTAATAAGGCAAGTAAACTAAATAATTCCTGATCGCTCATTGTTTTAACATTATGTAAAATAGAAAAAATAAATCTACTTCTTTTGAAGGGCAAATATCCATAAAACAAAGTAATTTCTTAATAAAATTTAAAAATAAATTATAGAAACATTTTTTAAAGTGCGTAATTGTTAGTCTAATTAATTGAAAACGAATTGTCTAAAAATAATTCTGAATTGTTAATAAAAATTGTGAATAAAATTTTGATAACTATACGCGTTGGCTAACTTTGTTAACATGAAAATCGAAGTATATATCTCACAGTTATTGTATCGTTATCAGTGTGTAACGGTTCCAGGATTTGGTGCATTTTTAACCGAAACACATTCGGCGCAGCTAAATGAAAGCACTAATTCGTTTTTTCCTCCAAAAAAAACCATTTCTTTCAACAGCCGTATAAAAAACAATGACGGATTATTGGCAAATCATATTGCACAAGCAGAAAAAACATCTTATGGTTTTGCTGTAAGCGCAATTGCATTTGAGGTTTTGAACTGGAAAAAAACATTGGAAGAAGAAGGCGTAATTCTTTTAAAAAACATTGGAGAACTACGTTTAAATTCTGAAAGCAATATTGTTTTTAAACCAAACGACCAAACCAATTATCTGGCAACTTCTTTTGGATTAAGCCCTTTCGTTTCTCCGATGGTGAAAAAAGAGGCTTTTGAGAAAAAAATCGAAAAGATTGCGGCAAAAGAAAAAGATGCTGTTTTATTATACGAAAACGAAGAAGAAACTAAATCTTCAAACCCGTTCTTGCGTTATGCAGCAATTCTAGTTCTGGGACTTGGAATTACAGGAAGCATTGGTTACCCATTATATCAAAATCAAATCGATAACCAAACACTTGTTGTAGAACAAGCGGTTCAGAAAAAAGTGCAGAACAAAATCCAAGAAGCAACTTTCTTCATTAAAAGTCCGCTTCCAGCTGTGACACTATCTGTTGATTCTGCTAAAGTTGAAACTGTTGAAACAACAATGCCTTATCATATTATGGCTGGTGCTTTCAGAAGTGAAGCTAATGCTAGAAAAGCTTACAATCAACTCATTAAAGACGGTTTCAAAGCTAGAATGCTGAAAGAAAACAAACATGGTTTATTTCCTGTTTTGTACGGAAGTTATGCTACAATGAAAGAAGCTGAACAAGCTCAAAAAGAAATACAAAAAGGCGAAAATCCACAAGCTTGGATTCTAGTCGAAAATCTATAAATCAAAAAAAATCCCGTTCTTTTGAAACGGGATTTTTTTGTATCTCTCTATCATCCACTGTTTATCGTGAAACAATTTTCGCATCTTGAGATAAAATTTCTTTTTCTGACTGATAAACAATCAGCATCGCAGGAGCTGAACCTTTTTCACCCAAAACAATGAAATGACATTCATATCTGAAATTACCTTTTTTAAATTCGTAATGATGATTCCCACCAGTTCCATCAGCATGAAAAGTTCCTTTTTCAATTACTAGATCTGGTTTGTCAGTCATCTTCTGGTTCAGAGACCATGATGCATATCGATAGTTATCATTTCCCAAATCATCAATTCGAATTCTGAATTTAGAGGTTTCGAGAATTGCGACAGGTACTTTAAAATTTGATATTGACGGATTTACATTTTTTTTCTGTTCTGAAATCTTTGAATTTTTCAACTTCAATTCTTCCTCAGACTGATGATTTATACTGATGATTCTTCCATCAGTATCGATCCATAAATCACCTTGATTGAGCATAATTCCTCTCCAGCCCACTTCTGACCAATCTTTTGCTGGATTTGATTTTACAATTTTTTCAATCAAAACTTTATCAAAAATCTGATTATATCTTTTTATAAAATCGGCTTTGTCTTTCACTGGCGGAATTGGATATTCACGTTTGAACGGAAATTTTACTCGATTTGCAATTGCTTCTTTATCGTTGCTTTTTACCTCAAGAATAAATTTCGAAATGAATTTTTGGTATTCTGGCTTCAAATCTTGAGCATTCAGAAACGAAGAACTAAAAATCAAAATTGTTAGCAATAATTTAGATATTTTCATATCAGAAATAATTTAATACGTTAGTAATTAGAATTTTGAAAAACTGAAAACACTGTTTCACGTAGGACGCTCCAAAAAATCAATTTATGCTCGCTTTGAACATTTTCAATTCGTCCCATGTAAATTCATCTCCATATTTTTCTTTCAAAGGACTCAAAGATTCTTCCTGATAAAACTGAAACGCCTCACGCAAAGCCAAAATTTTATCATAAGGCAAAACATCAGTGATTTCAATTTTCTTCGCTTGAATAAGTCTTATCAAATGCCCTTCGATTGTTTGAACATTCAATTTACGCATTCTCGCAATATCTTCAACCGAATTTTTCTCCATCCACAAATCATATGTTTCTTCGACTGTCGTTTTTTTAGCCGTTTTAAGCTCATTTTTTTCCGCTTTAGCTGATTTGTATCGAACAACAGGCTCTTCTGTTCTAAAAATGTCTGTATTTGTCGTTTTCAGCTCTTCTCGGATTCTTTCCGCTTTGTTCGTTTTGTAATTTTTAATATTTGGCGACGAAAGCTTTTCTTTACTGATAGCTTCGCCTGCAACTACTACTTCAATTAGTAATTTGGCTTTCATCAATCTCAAAACGGCTTTTGTCTGGAGATCTTCTAAAAAATTAAGCTCTTCGTAGAACTCTTTTACTTTTTTAAATTTTTGAATTTCAGCCATTTTATAAATTAGATCATCAACCAATTTGTCCATTGGTTTGAAAAAATAATCGTAGGCCGCTTCTACCCTTTCTTTCACAAAAAACAGATCGACCGTTTCTTTGATGAAAATTTTATTGAGTTGAGAAATGAATTTCTGCGAAGGATCTAAAAGCTGCTCCATAGTTTCCATCCGTTTATGTGCCCAAACCGCATGTTTCGTTTTTTCGGAACCTGCCGCATTTTCGTTATAACTGAAACGATGATTTCGCCATTCTTGCGCCAATTCACCCCAATTAAAACTGTTAACCAAATAGTTGTGGATAAAATTTTTGGTTTCGAAATGAAGAGAATTTTGTAAATCCTGTTCTGTTGCCCGATTCAAAGCATAATCCATCACATCTTGGTCATTCGAAATACCATTCATTTGCATCGGAGAAAGCAAAATAAGCCCATTTAAGGAACGCAAACGCGAAAGTGCTACATAGGCTTGCCCGGGCAGAAAAACTTGCGATACATCGAGCGCTGCTTTGTCAAAAGTTAAGCCTTGGCTTTTGTGTACCGTAATCGCCCACGCCAGCTTGATCGGGTAATGCGCAAAAGTTCCTAAAACCTCCTCTTCAATATCTTTGGTTTGTTCGTTGACTTTGTAGCGGATATTTTTCCATTCGTACTTTTCAACTTCCAATGTCATGTTCTCTTCTGGAAAGTGAACAAAGATTTCTTCCTCTGAAAGCGATTTGATAACACCCATCTTTCCATTGAAATATCTCTTCTCAAAAGACAGATCATTTTTGACGAACATGATCTGTGCGCCAACTTTCAATTTCAGTTCTTCCTCAACTGGAAATATCTTTTCAGGAAAATCTCCCACCACAAATGGCGTATAAATATATTCTTTTCCATCTAAATCATTGATTGACTGCGAGTTGATAGAATCAGCTTTGGCATTATGGGTTGTTAGAGTGATATAACCTTTGTTCTCTTTAAAGTCAAAATCTGGCTTAACGTACTGATTTAGAATAGCTATGTCCTCTGGAGTGATCTGGTTATTTCTTAAATTGTTCAAAACCGAAATAAAAGCATCGTCTGTCTGTCGGTAAATTTTTGACAATTCGATATAAATTGGCGGATATGTTTGGAGAACATGTGAATGAAAAAAGAACTTTCCGCGATAATAGTTTTTCAGCGTTCGCCATTCTTCATCGCGAATAACCGGCGGCAACTGAAGCAAGTCTCCAATAAACAAAACCTGGACTCCACCAAACGGATGAGTATTTCTACGAACGGTCTGCATCATGAAATCGACTGCATCAAGCAAATCGGCGCGAAGCATACTGACTTCATCAATCACCAGAAGCTCCATGTTTTTGATTACATTTCGCTTGACGTTATTCATTTTGAAATGACGACGCAACGATTCTTTGTTTTCAAACTTTACCGTTTCCGTAAACTGCGCGCTCACATCATATGACGGAATAAACGCAGAAAACGGAAGTTGAAACATGGAATGAATGGTTACGCCACCAGCATTCAGAGCTGCAATTCCCGTAGGTGCAACGACCACCGTATTTTTATGCGTGGTCGCGATAATTTCGCGTAAAAGCGTAGTTTTTCCAGTACCTGCTTTTCCCGTTAGGAAAATAGATTTTTGAGTCTGATTGATGAATTGTAAAGTGTAAGCTGCCGCTTCTGAAACGTTCTGCATTGGGCTTGTATTAAAGAAATAAAATTACCGCATTTTATAAAAAGAAAAAACCTAAATCTTAGTGGATTTAGGTTTTCAGTAATTTAGTTAGTTTGGTAGTTTTTATTTTTTTGCTTCGCCTTCTTTTGTTTCAGCTGCTGGTTTTGCATCAGCTTTTGGCTCTGCTTTGTATTTATCATTTAAAGCTTTGATAATTTCTTTTGTGATATCGTATTTCTCTTCAGCATACAAAATTGTTGCAGCATCTCCTGTTCCGTAGATGTAAGAGTAACCATTTTTCTTTCCGTAATCTTTAATGAATTTTTTAACTCCACTAACAAGAGAATCCATTTCAACACCACTTTCTTGTTGTAACTGTTGAGCTAATGCTTGTTGTGCATAACCTAACTGCTGCTCTCTTTTTTGCAATTCAGCACCTCTTTGCTGTGCCCAAGCTTGACCGTTTGCTTGTGCCTGGCTTTGAAAATTAGCAGCGTCTTGTTTAAAACGTGAAATCTCAGCTTGTAATTGTCTCCCTTTTTCTTCCGCTTGAGCTTTGTACTTTGCCTCTAAATCTTTTGCCTCAGTGTATTCTTTCATCAAAACCGAAGTATCCACGTAAGCTGTTTTTACTTCCTTTACCTCTGCTGTTTTGTTACAAGAAACTGCGAAAACTGAAAGTGCGATAATAACTAATGCTTTTTTCATTTTTAATAATTCTATTTTTTTAAGTATTGAAGACAAAAATATAAAAAAATCAATAGCATCAACATAAAGTTTAAAAAATGCGTAAAATTTATGATATTGTTTTTATTTATAGTAAAAAATATAGTCATAAACCAATGTTATCGCTATATTTTGGATGTTTTTTGTCTTGTTTTGGATCAGCTAAAAAAGCCATCTTGTCTTTTGGAGGCAAAACGGCTTTCAATGATTTTAATTTTTAATTGTTTTTCAAAACGTAAATATGTGATGAATATTCCTTTGAGCTTTTTGCCTTCCAGTTTGATTTTAAACCTATGAAAAAAGCTTTGATGTAATTCATCTTTCCTGTTTTGTATTTTTCAGATAAAAGGCTCACATAAAACGAATCGAACTTCATTGGAAGTATTTTTTCTAATTTCATGTCTACTCTTTCAAAAAGCAATTGGATTGATTTTTTCGAAAAATGCCAAAAATGAATTGGCACATCATAAGCTGCCCAAAAAGTTTCATAATGACCCGCATCGAATGATTTGTAGTTTGGAACCGCAACAATTAATGTTCCAGTTGGTTTTAATAAACGCTTTAATTCTTGGATCTGATGTTCTAAATTTGGAACGTGTTCCAAAACATGCCACATGGTAATTACATCCAAAGAATTACTTTCTAAAGCGCTAATTTCTTCTACAAATGAAATTCCTTTTTCTTTAGCAATATTTTTAGCACGATCGCTCGGTTCTACTCCAATTGTTTCCCAACCATCATTTTTTGCTGTTAAAAGGAAATCACCTGTTCCAGCTCCAATATCCAAAAGTTTTCCTTTTTTCGGTTGCTGGCTATTGATTAAATTCAACTTATTCTTAAGTGCAATATTTTTTACGAAATGATAGGCTTTTTCAAATAACGAACGTTTATTGTCTGTATGCGAAATATAATCTTCGCTTTCGTAGTATTTACCTAAATTTTGAAGTTCAGGCTGCGGAGAAGTAATTAGCATATCTAATTCTTCATCGTAATACAAATCAAAAATTTCTTTTGAAACAGAATGGTCTTTTACCGTAAGAAAGTGTTTTTTATTTAAAACGTTCATTTTTTAATTTTATAGATATTGGGTTTAATTTATAGCAAATCCTAAAAACGAAATTTATCGCTTTTAGGATTTTTGTTTTTTCTTTTATTCTTCTAAACTCTTTGTGATTTCTTCAAAATTGATAATTCAATACAATTACAAATTTACTTTATTCATCCTCTTTGCAAAATAATATCCTTTTCAATTCTGATTTTCTTTCCATCTGAAACGGCTAATAATTCAAATTATTTCAAAAAAATCATTCTTGTTTCAGCAAAAGGTTTCACGTGGAACAGAAACAATTTTAGATTTCAGACTTTAGATTCTAGATTTATTCTCTATTCTGAAATAAAAACCTAAAAGCAATATAGTTTCACGTGGAACATTTAAAAGTTTTTAGTCACAGTAAAAACTGGAAGCTTAAAACTGAGACTGCAAACTTTTTTATCTTCCCATATAAATCAAAAGCACGGAAATATCACTTGGTGATACTCCGCTAATTCTTGAAGCTTGAGAAATGGTTACAGGACGAATCTTGCTTAATTTTTGTTTTGCTTCAATAGACATTGATTTGATTTTGTTATAATCGAAATTGTCTGGAATTTTTACTTCTTCCAAACGATTTAATTTATCTGCATTATTTCTCTCTTTTTCGATATAACCAGAATATTTTACTTGAATTACGGCTTGCTCTACAATTTCTTCATCCAAATCATTCTCTTCGATGTAAGCCGAAACTTTTTCAAATTTCAACATATCTTCTAATTCAATCTGCGGACGAGAGAAAATCTTAAACATTTTGTCTCCTTGTGAAATTGGAGCAGATTCTTTCGCTTCCAAAATCGGGTTAGTTTCTGCAATCGTAACACTTGTTTCTTTGAAGAATTGAACCATCTTTTCAGATTCATTCAATTTCTTTTCCATTCTTCGTAAACGATCTTCAGAAGCTAAACCAATTTCATATGACATTGGAGTCAATCTAAAATCGGCATTATCTTGACGCAACAATGTTCTATATTCTGCTCTTGATGTAAACATACGATATGGTTCTTCCGTTCCTTTCGTAATCAAGTCATCAATTAGAACTCCGATATACGCTTCGTCACGTTTTAAAATCAATGGATCTTTTTCATGCACTTTCAAGTGTGCATTTATTCCAGCCATCAAACCTTGAGATGCTGCTTCTTCATATCCTGTTGTTCCGTTGATCTGTCCAGCGAAATACAAACCTTCCACTAACTTCGTTTCCAAAGTATGTTTCAATTGTGTCGGCGGAAAGAAATCATATTCGATTGCATAACCAGGTCTAAAGAATTTTACATTTTCAAAACCTACTACAGAACGAAGCGCTTTAAATTGGATATCTTCTGGAAGAGAAGTTGAAAATCCATTTACGTAAACTTCACATGTATTCCATCCTTCTGGTTCAACAAATAATTGGTGACGCTCTTTATCTGCAAAACGATTTATTTTATCTTCAATCGATGGACAGTATCTTGGTCCTAAACTTTTGATTCTTCCGTTGAACATTGGAGAACGATCAAAACCTTCTCTCAAAATATCGTGAACATTCAAAGACGTATACGTCATGTAACAAGAACGCTGATGCGTTAACGGAGAAGTCACATCTGAATAAGAAAACTTATCTGGCTTTGCATCTCCTTTTTCTTCATTCATTTTAGAATAATCTAAAGAACGTCCATCTACTCGAGGTGGCGTTCCCGTTTTCATTCTTCCAGCTTCAAAACCTGCTTTAATCAAATCTTCGGTAATTCCGGTTGCAGCACTTTCTCCTGCTCTACCACCTCCGAATTGTTTTTCTCCGATATGAATCAAACCATTTAAAAAAGTACCGTTTGTCAAAACCACAGATTTGGAACGAATCTCCACACCAAGCGAAGTTCTAATTCCTTTTATCTTTCCGTCTTCGATAATCAACCCTTTTACCATCTCTTGATAAAAATCAAGATTTGGAGTAGCCTCCAACATCATTCGCCATTCTTCTGCAAAACGCATTCTGTCACTTTGAACTCTCGGCGACCACATTGCAGGTCCTTTCGATTTATTCAACATCTTAAATTGAATTGCCGTACGATCTGAAACAATTCCTGAATATCCACCAAGTGCATCAATTTCACGAACGATCTGTCCTTTCGCAATTCCACCCATCGCAGGATTACATGACATCTGTGCAATGTTTTGCAAACTCATTGTAACCAATAAAGTTTTCGACCCCAAATTTGCAGCCGCAGCCGCAGCTTCAGAACCAGCATGGCCAGCACCAACCACAATAACATCGTATTCTTCTAAAAACATTTTGTTTTATTATTCTCCAAAAACCGCTAACGCGGTTTCTAGAATTACTTTTATATTTTTCTTGTTCCACGTGGAACGTATATTTTTTTTTGTTTCAAGTTTGAGGTTTCAAGTTCCAAGTTCAAACTAGGATCTTCAAACTAGGATCTTCAAACTGGAATCTTCAAAACTTCAAACTTCAAACTTCAAACTTCAAACTTCAAACTGAAAACTTCAAACTTCAAACTGAAATCTTCAAACTGAAATCTTTAAACTGAAATCTTTAAACTGAAATCTTTAAACTAAAATCTTTAAACTGAAATCTTCAAAAATATTTCGCTTGAAACATTTTAAAAAACTTCCATTCTAAACTTCCATTCTAAACTTCCATTCTAAACTTCAAAGACCATTTTAAAATCATGTTCCACGTGAAACATCTTATTCTTTTTCTTTTAAACTCAAACTTAAAAAATCGTTCCACGTGGAACGATTTAATCTTTTATTCAAATTCTTTACTTTAACGTTCCACGTGGAACGTTATAAAATTCTTTTACTTTCTTCTAATATGTTTCACGTGGAACGTTATAAAATTTAAAATCTAAAACGTTTCACGTGGAACATAGATTATTTTTTTTTAAGATGTTTAACTACTGTTCCACGTGAAACATCTTCATCTTCTCCTCTTCCTTAGCCCTCATTAATTGAGCATCTTCATCTGTCTTATCTTTGTATCCACAGTAATGTAGTATACCATGAGACAGCACTCTTTTAAGTTCTTCGGCAAATGAAACTTTGAAGTCTTTTGCATTGTCTGCAACACGTTCTACAGAAACAAAAATATCTCCATTTAACTCGTTACCAACTGTATAATCAAAACTGATAATATCAGTAAGAGTGTCATGATCTAGATATTCAACGTTGATTTTATGAAGATATTCATCGTCACAAAATATATAATTGATCTCTCCTTCATTCTTGTTCTCAGAAACAATTACAGCACTTAACCAGTCACTAAAAGCCTTCTCGTCTCCTAAAGCAAAATCTGTTTCGTAATTAAAATTTATCATTTTGTATTAAAGTATTCTTGAACTTTTTGATTAAAATTCGAGCGCAAAGGTAGTGATTGTCTGTTTAATATCTCAACGCTGTTTAAATATTCCAATAATGAGCTTGGTAAAGCATTTGAACGATTTGTAAATTCTGCCTTATTTGTTTCAGATTGTCTTTGTGTATCCTGACCTTGTTGCTGAACTGCATTGTTCAATTTCCATAATTCTTGCTGGATATTAAGAATACGTTGCAGGTTCTCATTCTTAAATCCTTGATTCAAAATCTGCTTTTCAGATTGTTTCATTTGATCAATAATAGATCTGCCTTGAGCATCTAAACCTTTCTTTGCTAATTCTTTTTGAAGCGCTTCACGAAGCTTAACTTGCTCTTTGTATATTTCCATTATAGCTTCTGCATCGCCTTCTCCATCTTCTCCTTCATTATCGTTCTTCTCTCCTTTTCCGTTCTTACCATCTTTACCAGAAGAACCTTTATCACCACTTTTGTTTCCTTGTCCTTCCTTCCCTTGACCATCTTTACCTTGTCCATTTTGTCCTTGTCCAGATTTTCCATCTTTACCATCACCAGGTTTATCTCCGGGTTGCTGTCCAGGTTTCATTCCTTCTTTCATTTTATCAGCAAGACCTTTTTGTTTCTGGATAATGTCTGGTAACTGCATTCCTTGCCCGTCTCCTGGTTTAGGTTTTCCTGCTCCCGGTTTAGGCATAGACATTTGCATATTATTCAATAAATCACTTAAAAAATCGGCTAGCTTATTGGCAGATGAAACTGCATATTGCTGGTGTGAAACTCCTCTTGGAATTTGAACATCGGTTAAGGTTTCTATAGCCTTGTCCATGTTGTATTGCACATTTCCAATTTCCTTGGTAACGTCTTCAGCTACCTTTGGGTTACGTAATGAAAGTGCAAACAAACTATCATCAACGTGTCTGAATTGCTGTTTCAAATTCTGCTGAATCTTGATGTTTTTTGTGAATGTAGAAGAACCTAATTTCATTGCTTTAAACTGTTTCATCACATCTTCTTGTGATAAAGAATAAGCCAAAAGATTATCAAGAATCTGACGAAGCATCGCTACATCTTCTTCTAATTGTTCCTGTTCTCCACCTTCCATTTCACTCTGCATTTCCTGAGCCATGGACTTCATTTTCTTTGCAGCACTTTTCTGTTTTGGTTTAGCTCCAGAAGTATTCTTTTTACTTAATTCCTCAGAAGCTTTATTCAAATCATTGTCTACATCTTTCTCTTTAGAAGCATCAGATGGGATATCTAAAGGTTTCTTTAAAGTCTTATTCTCCTCTTTCAAATCTTTTAAATCTTCCTGAATCTTATCAAAAGATTTATTGATTTCATCCTGCTTCTCTTTAGTATTTTCTTTCTCTTTATTAGATAACTGTTCCTGTTGTTCTGACAGTTTATTTAGTTTCTCTGCAACCTGTTCTGCTTTCTTTGAAACGTAAAAACGCTTGGTTAATTCCACCAATTGCTCTAAATTACGAGATTGGTTTTTACTGATTTGTTTGAACTTTTCCATCTTATCAAACAGTTCTTCACTGTTTAATTTATCGTTTAAGTTCTTTAATTCGTCTAATAATTTCTGATTCTTTTCTAAATCTTTCTGTGCATTATCTAAACGCTTTTGTAAATCTTCGGCAGTTTTATCCTTCTTATCCTCTTTGAATTTATTTAAATTCTGATTCATTTTCTCAGAAAATTGTTTCATCATTTCGTCTTGTTGTTTCTGACGTTTGATAAAATCGTTAATCTTCTGCTGATCTTTAAACTCTAAATTATCTTTTTCCTTTCCTGTATTCTGAAGCTTATCCATTTCTGAAATCTGCTTCGTTTGATTCTTCAAAGATTTAGATAAACTATTGATGTTTTGATTTTGCTGTTGTAATTCCTGATCCTGAATTTCATCTGTTGTTGCTACACGATCTGAAAACGTAGAAGACTTTGTAGACTTAAATCCGTGTGGTGCATCGTTATCAAAAACTTCAAAATAGTATTCGTATGAAACTCCTTCTTCTACTGGAAGGTTACTCGGAAAATTAAAAACAAACTGATCAAATACTCCAGACTTCACAGGAATATTTCCACGCTTTGCAGATTGAGGTTTGTTACGTTCGTAATACACAATTTGCAATTTCGAAAGTCCATAATCGTCACCCAATCTTCCTAAAATATAGTTCTTATCTAGCTTCAAACTGTCTGGTGCAGGGCCTACATTGATGGTTGGAAACTGATCTTTGATTACAGATAGCTGATAATCTAGTTTTTCGTAGTTTTTAACCTTATCATTAGACGTAAGTATTTGATATTCGGTATTTTGACTTATATTTTTAGCCAATTTAAACTCATTTTCTGCCTTATTGAACTTAAATACTTCATTATCTCTTTTCCATACTACTTCTTGGGTAGATTTGGTATTCATTTTCCAAGTTACAGTGGTTCCTTCAGGTACAATTGCATTTCCAGTTCCCTGAATTGTCTCTGATTTTTTCTTTAGATAAGAAGGAAAATTTAAAACCATTTCGAAGTTTGCAATAGATGGAACTGTGATCACTTTCAATTCATATTCTTCTGAAACAACCGAATTTCCTTCGAAAGAAAACTGAACATCTTCAGAAGGTTTTTCAATTTTAAATTCAAACTTTCCAGGTTGAGAAGATTCCATAAAATAACTTTCATCACCAATATGAATCATCACATTTTCTGGAACTATGTTTCCAACAGATTCCATTTTGATCACAAAATCTTTGTTTTGTTCTGCTTGTAAATTAGAATTCAAAACCACAAATTTGAATGGAGCTGGTGGTAAAAATGCAGAATTGAAATGCACTACTCTATTCAAACTTTGAGAAATTATATTGCTATTTCCAGAAATATAAAACACAGCAAAAAGCAAAATTGGCACTAAAGCCAATGGTAAATATTTTTTATTCGCTTTAAAATTGATGGCATTTCCAAAAGGAATTGGTTGCAAAGAATTGGCTTTTTGTTCTATCGAAGCCAAAACCAATTCCGAACTTTCAGCATTATTTTCAGATGACAATTGTAAAAAGTTAGTCAGCTTATCGCTTACTTCTGTGAAATGATTTCCAATGATTTTTGAAGCTTGAGTATAATCAATTCCTTTTTGAAGTTTAAATAATTTAAACAATGGAAACAGGATTAAACGTACCAAAAGGAAAACTTCAACTGCAACAAATATCCAAAATAGAAACGTTCTTCCTATAGGTTTTAGCCAAAGAAAATACTCTACAAAAAGCGTAAATAGAAAATACAATAACCCAAAACCAGTAAAAAGTAATATCCCTTTTATCAATTCATTGGTATAATATTTCTTAATGAAAGCTTCTAACTTTTGATATATAGCAGATGATGTTTTCAAAATAAATCTGTTTTAATTATAACCTATAAAAGTAGTAATTATAATAATACCTTTTTTAGATTCTAAGTTACTAAGACGCTAAGGTTCTAAGATTTTAAAATCTAAAATCAACATTCTGAAATCTAAAATCATAAAACGTATCTTTGCAACAAAATTTTAAACAAATGTCAAAGCAAGTTCGTGTGCGTTTTGCACCAAGTCCGACTGGACCGTTACATATTGGCGGAGTTCGTACTGCCTTATTTAATTATTTATTTGCAAAAAAACATAACGGTGTTTTTTATCTGAGAATTGAAGATACAGATCAAACTCGTTTTGTTCCTGGTGCAGAGGCTTACATTATGGAAGCTCTTGAATGGTTAGGAATTGCTCCTGAGGAAACGGTTGGAAAAAATGAAAAATTTGGTCCATACAGACAAAGCGAACGTAAAGATTTATACCAACAATATGCAGATCAGTTAATCAATTCTGGTTGGGCATATTATGCTTTTGATACTCCGGAAGCTTTGGATGCACATAGAAAACAACACGAAGCTGAAGGAAAAACATTTATTTACAATCATCACAATCGTGAAAAGCTAGATACATCTTTAGTAATTTCTGCTGATGAAGTTGCAAAAAGAATTGCAAATGGAGAACATTATGTAATTCGTTTTAAAACTCCGGTTGATGAAACTTTACATTTGAAAGATATTATTCGTGGTGATGTTAAGTTTGAAACGAATCTTTTGGATGATAAAGTTTTGTTCAAAAGTGACGGAATGCCAACTTACCATTTAGCGAATATTGTCGATGATCATTTGATGGAAACTTCACATGTAATTCGTGGTGAAGAATGGTTACCATCGATGCCACTTCACGTTTTATTATACAAAGCATTTGGTTGGGAAGCTCCAGAATTTGCTCATTTACCTTTGATTTTGAAACCAGTTGGGAATGGCAAATTATCAAAAAGAGACGGAGACAAAATGGGATTCCCTGTATTTCCATTAGAATGGAAAACTGAAGAAGGTGTTTCATCCGGTTATAGAGAAAAAGGATTTTTCCCAGAAGCAGTTGTAAACTTCCTTGCTCTCTTAGGATGGAATGACGGAACTGATAAAGAATTATTTTCTTTAGAGGAGTTAGCTCAATCTTTTGACTTGAATAGAGTTCACAAAGCTGGAGCTAAATTTGATCCAGAAAAAAACAAATGGTTTAACCACCAATATTTAGTAAAACAAAATGATGCAGATTTAGCGAAAACCTTCTCTCCTATTTTAGAAGAAAAAGGCTTCTCGACTCCGCTCGAAGTGACAACTCGCATTGTTTCACTTGTAAAAGAAAGAGCAAACTTTGTATCAGAATTTTGGGATTTAACTGATTTCTTTTTCCAAGCTCCAACATCATACGATGAAAAAGCAAGCAAAAACTGGAAAGAAGAAACTCCAACTTTAATGCAGGAATTGATTTCTGTTTTAGAAAATATTGAAGATTTTACTTCTGCAAATATTGAAGCAGTTGTCAAAGATTGGTTAACCAAAAACGAAATCGGAATGGGGAAAGTAATGCAACCTTTCCGTCTAAGTTTGGTTGGTGCTCTTAAAGGTCCTCACCTTTTTGACATTGTTGAAATCATTGGAAAAGAAGAAACTATTTCTAGAATTCAGAAAGCGATAGTTACTCTATAAAAAATTTTACCATTAAGATATTAAGAAAATTAAGCTCAACTTAATGGTAAAAAAAAGGAAAGTTTTTTAAGTTCATAAAGCTTAATTGTCTTGACAAAGTTTTGACTTAATTATCTTAATACCTTAATGGTTTAAAAAAAGCAAACGCTAAGTAACATTTCAAAAATGTTCTTAGCGTTTTTTTAATGCTTAAAAAATTTAATTTAGAAGAATTTTCGTAATTTACCAAAATTCATAAATTAAACTAAATAACCATGAGTACAGCATTTATTATCTTTTTAGTATTGGCATTCTTCATTTTCATGTCGTCTTTCTTTACTGTAAAACAGCAATCGTCTGTTATTATCGAGCGATTTGGAAAATTTCAGAGTGTTAGAAATTCAGGATTACAACTTAAAATTCCGTTGGTTGATAGATTGGCCGGGCGTGTAAATCTTAAAATTCAGCAATTGGATGTTATCATTGAAACTAAAACTAGAGACAACGTTTTTATTAAAATGAAAGTTTCTGTTCAGTTCAAAGTAATTCAAGAAAAAGTATACGAAGCATTTTATAAACTAGAATATCCACACGATCAGATTACTTCTTATGTATTTGATGTGGTTCGTGCTGAAGTTCCAAAACTAAAATTGGATGATGTTTTTGAAAGAAAAGATGATATTGCAGTTGCAGTAAAACGCGAATTGAACGAAGCAATGTCTGCATACGGATATGATATCATCAATACTTTGGTTACTGATATTGATCCGGACATTCAAGTAAAAAATGCAATGAACAGAATCAACGCTGCCGATAGAGAAAAAACGGCTGCAGAATTTGAAGCAGAAAGTTCAAGAATTAGAATCGTTGCAAAAGCAAAAGCTGAAGCAGAAAGTAAACGTTTACAAGGTCAAGGTATTGCAGATCAACGTCGTGAAATTGCAAGAGGTCTTGTAGAAAGTGTTGAAGTTTTAAACCAAGTTGGAATTAATTCTCAAGAAGCTTCTGCCCTAATTGTAGTTACTCAGCATTATGACACATTACAGTCTATTGGTTCTGATACAAACTCTAATTTAATTCTTCTTCCAAATTCTCCACAAGCCGGAAGTGATATGTTAAACAATATGGTTGCTTCCTTTACAGCTTCTAACCAAGTTGGCGAAATGATGAAAAAAGGAAATAAGAAAATTGAAAAACCAAAACAAACGCCAAGACAATCTGGTTACGAAGATGACGTTCAACCAGATGTTCAACAATAATTGAAAAACAAAAAGAGGCTTAATCGCCTCTTTTTCTATTTATAAACCAACTGATGATAAATGGTAAAACGGATTGCAAAATTTCTGGAAATGATTTTTTGACATAACCTGTGTAAGATGAAATAAAACCATTTACAATATTTTGCGGAGTAATGCTTTCTTTGGTTTTCTGAAAACTTAAAACCAATTTCTGATAATTGATTTCTTTTTCCAATTTCAAAATTTCCAGATCTCTTTCAATCTCAGCATACGAAGAGTATTTTTTTCTTTCCATAATTAATCATTAAAAAAGATTTCTGAAAATTTCTCCAAGATTGGCCCTTCTACTACTTTATCTTTTACAAAGAAAAGTAAAATAGTCAGCACCAAATAGATCCCTCCTACTGTCAAAAATCCGAGAGCATTACTTTCAAACAAAGAACCAAAAGCATACGCTGCGGCAAAAGATCCAAAAATCATAACCATACTGAAACACAATAAAATCAAAGTAAACTTAAAGATTAAAGTTGTTGATTTCATTGCAACCTTAAACCCCCAAAGTTTATAATAAGCTAAATGACTTTCAATATATTCTTTAGCCTGATCTTGAACTTTTTCAGTGTTTTCTTTTAATTCTTCAAAAGCCATAAATTCTATTTTTTTTTAATAAAAAAGCACAAAACTGTCTTATAAAAATAAGCTAGTAATGTGCTTTATAAAAATATTATTTCTGAAGTTTAGCGTTATGTGCTTTTAGTTCAGCAAGTTTACTTTCTAAAAAAGTGATCACTTCTTCTGTTTTGTAACTCATATTCGAAAGTAAATCTTCATACGTTCCGTCTAAGTTTTTCTTTGCGTGAGCAAACTTTTCACGTAAAACTTCTGAACTTGCATCAAAAGAATCTTTCAAATTATGTCTTGCATCATCTAAACCTTCTTTAATTTTTGCTCGAGTTTTAGATCCTTTATCAGGTGCAAATAAAATTCCGATCGCCGCTCCTGCAGCTGCTGCAGCTAAAATTGCTGCTGCTGTATTTAAATTCTTAGACATGGTAGTTACAATTTAAAATTATTAATAAAGATACTCTTTTTTAAAATGATAAAACTTTGATTATTTGTAATTTACAAAAAATTAACAATCTTATTAATACACATAAGCCACAGCTTCGTACTTACCATCTGCTTTTTCGACGATGCTAACAAAAGGATAACCATTTGAAGCCGATTTAGATTTGATTCTCATAGCAGTCTGTTTCTGATTTGCAATTGGCGGTTCACCTTTTGTCCTTGTTGAGACTCCTGTAAAACTAGCTGCCTGTTTAAGCCCTATTGTTTTTTCTTGTGGAAGAACAGTTACCATTTTGTAATCGTCTTTAGAATCAACTACTATTTTATCAGAAATTTTCTGAGTTTGTTTTGTTTGCTTATTTGTAATTGATGAAACAGCATGTTTGCTAATTTTGATTTCTTCAGAACTTCCATTTAAAGAATAATAAACAAAACCATTTTCATTTTTAATAAAATTTACATCAAGCTGTTCTCCATTGTGTTTTGTAATTTGATGTGTTTGTGAAATTGCTACGTTTGCAAATAATAGTGCTACTGCGAAATATAAAATTTTCATGATAAATTAGATTTAAATTAAAAATTGTCAGAATTGAAATTTAAAAACTAAACTTTCACTCAAATTCAACATTATGGAATTTTGTTATTACAATATAATTTGAAAAATATCTTTTACGGGAAATATTATCAAAATTGCATCATAATAAAAATGAGAACATAAAATTGTCTTTTTGGGAAATCAGTTTTGAAAATCCATTGTCATAAAAATTACGAGTTTCTAAAAACAATACATTTTCAACTTAGATTCTTTACGGCAAATTTTAATTTTTTACAAAAATCATCTCTGACTTTTGGTATTGAGTTAAAAATAGCAACTTTATAAACAATTGTGTGTTAACAAGCCGTTAAACTGACTAAAATAACAGTAAAAATTAAAATAAAGGCTTTAGATAAACAATAATTCAAAAAATGAGATATCTATCAAATCACTTTAAAAAACGTCTTAAAATCAATTTATAAAGGTTAAAATCAATTTATAAAAACTATTATTTTTATATTTAACATCACTTTTATAAATAATAATTAAAAACTAAAAATTTTAAAAAAAAATAATAAAAATTTATAATTATCAAAGACTTAAAAAATAACAAAAAACTATAGTTTTAACTTCTATAGTCAGTTTTACAAATAATAATTATAATCTAAATTTTTAGTTATAATAATAATCAAAACTTATAATTACAAAAATTGAATTTAAAAACTTAAAAAATAGGAAAAAACTTTAATTTCAGTTTTTTGAGAAAAAAACTAGAACTGAAAAACAAAAAAATTAAAATAAAGAATTTTAAGGGATGAAAAACAAAAAAAGGTCTTCTCTATTCAACTATTTTTTATGCTAGCTTAAAGACAATTTATGAAAGTCATTTTTAATCTAAAAAATAAATTAAAATTATAAAAATAATAGATTTTATAAATAATAAATACATATAATTAAATACATAAATAATATCAATTAAAACTATATTATTAAGTTTGATGCGAAAAATTAGGAGCTAAAAAGACAAGAATCAAAATAAAGCTTCTAGCAATACGAAAATTAAAAAAATGAATTCCTTATCCGACATTTTTTTATTTTCTTTTAAAATCAATTTATAAAAGTCATTTTTAATTTATAAAAATTATAAAATTACTATTTTCAATAGCTATTCTCTATAATAAAAAAAAGCGCTTATAAAAGCGCTTTTCATAAATTTACTTGATATTATTTCTTCACCATTTCAGAAAGAATTTCAATTTCTCTTTCAGAAGCATTTTTTGGTGGATTTGAATATAATTTTAAAATTTCGTCAGAAAATTGATTTCTCAAATCTTCATTTTCAATATCTCTTAAATTTAAAAGTGCTTTTGATCTTACATAAGTCGATTCACTTTTTAAAGACATTGAATATAATTTCTTAATATCTTCTTCTTCAAAATCTGTTGATTTCCAGTTTGAATATTTCAAAATAAACTGAGAAAACAACAGCGAAGCCTTATTATTGTTGATATTTTTCTTCAAAGAATTTTGTAAAAGAGAAAAACTAGAGATGTTTTTGATATTATCGCCTATCGCACTTTCAATTGCAATTCTTTCAGCTTTAGTTTCAACTTTAAAATATTTGTTGATTTCTTTTAAAGAGTTATTTATGCTGTTTTCTTCCTTTTTACCCTTTTCTTCCCAAGCATCTTTCAATCCAACAGTCTTGTTAAATACTAATTTTGAAGGAGTTGAATCTTTATCAACAGTAAAATATCCTAAACGTTGAAACTGGAATTTATCTTCATTTTGAGCTGTTGATAAACTTGGTTCAACATATCCAGTTACAATTTCTAACGAATTTGGATTCACAAAATCTAAGAAATTTTTCTCTTTATAACTGTCTGGAGCTTCATCTGTAAACAAACGATCGTACAAACGAACTTCTGCTTCCAATGCATGTTTGATTGAAACCCAATGTAATGTTCCAGATACTTTTCTTTGGCTTGCTTCTGTTCCGCTTCCGCTTAAAGAATCAGTATCATAAGTAACATGAATTTCTGTTATATTTCCGTTTTCATCTTTTATAACAGATTCACCTTTAATGATATATGCATTTTTAAGACGAACTTCTTTTCCTAAAGTCAAACGAAAAAATTTAGCAGGAGCTTCTTCTAAAAAGTCTTCTCTTTCAATGTATAGATTACGAGAAAAAGGCACTTTTCTGAAACCTGCATTTTCATCTTCCTGGTTATTTTCAGCTTCCAACCACTCCTCTTTTCCTTCTGGATAATTGGTAATTACCAATTTTACAGGATCTAAAACAGCCATTACACGAGGTGCAATTTTATTCAAATCTTCACGAATACAGAATTCTAAAACCGATACATTTATTAAATTATCACGTTTTGCAATACCAATTGTATTAGCAAAATTACGTAAAGAAGCAGCTGTATAACCACGTCTTCTTAATCCAGAAATAGTTGACATTCTTGGATCATCCCAGCCGTTAACATGCTTTTCTTTAACTAGTTGCTGTAATTTTCTTTTACTAACAACAGTGTGTGATAAGTTACGTCTTGCAAACTCTCTTTGTTTTGGACGCAGTTTATTTTCATCAAAAATTTGATCTAAAAACCAATCGTATAATTCACGGTGAGGCAAAAATTCAAGTGTACAAAATGAGTGAGAAATTTGCTCTAAATAATCACTTTGTCCGTGTGCCCAATCGTACATTGGATAGATTTTCCAAGCATCTCCAGTTCTGTGGTGATGTTTGTGTAAAATTCTGTACATAATTGGATCACGCATTAACATGTTGGTTGATTTCATGTCAATTTTTGCACGAAGAATATGTGTACCAGCCTCAAATTCACCATTTTTCATTCTCTCGAATAAATCTAGGTTTTCTTCAACAGAACGATTTCTGTATGGGCTGTCAGTTCCTGGAGTTGTTGGAGTTCCTTTTTGGATCGCCATTTCTTCTGAAGATTGACTGTCAACATACGCTTTATCTTTTTTAATTAATAAAACTGCCCAATCGTATAATTGTTGGAAATAATCAGATGCATAACATTCTTCAGCCCATTTGTAACCTAGCCATTCTACATCTTTTTTAATAGCATCAACAAATTCCTGTTCTTCTTTTTCAGGGTTTGTATCATCAAAACGTAAATTCACAGGAGATTGATAATCAATTCCTAAACCAAAATTTAACGCAATAGAACTCGCGTGCCCAATGTGTAAATAACCATTAGGTTCTGGTGGAAAACGAAAGCGAAGTTTAGTATTTGAAAGACCTGATTTTACGTCTTCCTCTATGATTTGTTCAATAAAATTGAGTGATTTCTCTTCTGATGCCATTATTTTATAGTAATTTTAGCAAAGATAAAAAAAAGGTTTCAGGTTTCAGGTTTAAAGTTATTTAACTAGCGCAAAACCTGTAACTTTAAACGTGAAACAACATAAAAATGGGAGTTATAAAACTGAAAAATATCCGTACTTTTTCTTATCACGGATGTTTAATTGAAGAAGGAAAAATTGGATCTGATTACACAGTAGATTTAAAAATTAAAACCAATTTACAGAAATCAGCAGAAACAGATCATCTTTTAGACACTGTTGACTATGTACATTTGAACAAAATTGTGACGGAAGAAATGGCAATTCGTTCGCATTTATTAGAACATGTAGCCAAAAGAATCAATATTCGTGTGCTGGCAGAGATAGAAACTGTAGAAAAAACAACAGTTTGGGTTTCTAAAATTAATCCGCCTATTGGTGGTGATGTTGAGTCAGTTACTATAAAAATGACGGAAATTAGAAAGTAATGTTTAAAATTAAAATCCTAAAATTTTAAAATAGTTACTATGAAACTTTTGAAATTTAAAGATTTTAGTTACTTTTGCCAACCGTTCAAGTAATGGCGTCGTGGCCGAGCGGCTAGGCTGGGCTCTGCAAAAGCTCCTACTCCGGTTCGAATCCGGACGATGCCTCAAAACCTTCAAAGCAATTTGAAGGTTTTTTTTATGTCTAATTTTTAGAAAAAATTAATTAAATATATTGGTTCGAATCCGAACGATTTCTCAAAAAGAGATACAGAAATGTGCCTCTTTTTTTTATGCGTAATTTTACCACAATCTTGTCATTTCGACGTAAGGAGAAATCTTCACAAGTAACTCCGCAACAATTTGTCCAATCTTTGTAGAGCTTCTCGTGAAGATTTCTCCTTACGTCGAAATGACAAACTTTGTCAACCTTGTCAAAGTTTGAAACCTTGACAAAGTTCAAAACTAACAGTTATAAACACAAAAAAACCTCTGAAATTCAGAGGTTTAATTTATAGTTTTGAGTTATTAACAACTACTTCTTTTCTATTCTTTCGAAAGCATTTTTAACCATTTCTTTTTCTTTTGGAAACCATCCTTGAATTACTAAGGCAAATCCGAAAATCATTAAAACAACGCTAATTCCTTTTTTAATTTTAAGAATATTATTCGGAGTCATTTTTGATTTTAACTGTTTGGCTAATAAAATCTTAGCACAATCAATTAATAAGTAAGTGATGATTACAGCAGTAAAAAATGTCATCATTCTTGAAGTCTGCATATCTAATTTTGGCCCAACAGAAATAATTACAGCAAGCCAAAAACCAAGAACACCAATGTTGATAACGTTCAATAAAAAACCTTTTACAAACAAACTGCCATAATTTCTTTTCAGAATATCACGGTCGATCTCTTCATCGTTTATTTTTTCTTCTTTCTTTAGCTTTACAAACGAAATAATACCGTAAGTAAGCATAATTATTCCTCCAAAAATAAAAAGTGCTGGATCGTCTTTTAAACTAGAAATCAATCTATAACTTCCGAGATAAGCTATAGCAATAAAGAAAATATCGCCCAATACTACCCCTAAATCAAAAACAAGTGCAGCTCTAAATCCTTTTGTAATACTGGTTTCTAATAAAACAAAAAATACAGGACCTACCATAAAACTAAGAACAAGTCCCCAAGGAAGTCCCGCTAGAATATCGTTAATCATCAATTACTACTTGTTATTTTACTTCTTCGATTTTACCGCCAAAAACTGTTTTTTGGTTTATTTGCTTTGGTTTTCCATAAATGTAAATAGAGCCTCCTGCGCTCACTTTTGCATCTACAAGGGTTGAAGCATTCACATCGGCTTTTCCGCCCGCAGAAACGCTTACAGTAGTTTGAGACGTGCTAAGTTTACTTGCTAGTAAATATCCTCCTGCCCCTAAACTTGCATCTTGGTTGGCAGCTTTACCTGTTAATGTAATTTTACCTCCAGAAACTGAGCTTACTTTTAGCTTATCAACATCCAAATCAACGTTAATAATACCGCCTTCCTGAGCACTAACTTTAAAAGAAGTTGCTTTTATAGCTTCACTGCTTTTTACTTCTGCTCCTTCATTAACATCAATCAATTCGATGTGTTTGTAATACAAAGTTACTTCAAGATCATTTCCTGACAGCAATTTTGGAAAAGGCATTCTTAGCTTTAAAATACCGTTTTTGTTCACAGCTTCTAATTCTGCTTCTCTAGTACCTTTTATAACAATTTTATTTTCAGATCCTTGAACTAGTTTTACACTTAATTTATCAAATACTTTCACGGTATCAAAATCACCTAACTCTTTGGTAACTTGACCAAAAGACATTTGTACAAATAAAATTGCTGCTCCTATAATTAGCTTTTTCATACTTTTATTTTTAAATTAATATTTATTCTGCTCGTCTTAAAAAATGAAAATCCAATTGTTTTTTCACTAAGTCGGCATTTTTAACTTTCACATAAATTTCGTCTCCTAACTGCAGTAAACGATTTGAAGTTGCTCCAACCAATGCATATTGCCTTTCGTCAAAAGTATAGTAATCCTCTTTTATCTCTCTGATTCTTACCATTCCTTCACATTTGTTAGAAACGATTTCAACATAAATTCCCCATTCGGTCACACCAGAAATAACACCAAGGAATTCTTCTTCCTGATGATCTTGCATGTATTTAACCTGCATGTATTTGATACTGTCACGCTCAGCATTTGTTGCTAAGTTTTCCATGTTTGAACAATGCAGACATTTGGTTTCGTAAGCTTCTTCATCCACAGAAGCACCTCCATCCAAATAATATTGCAGCAAACGGTGTACCATTACGTCTGGATAACGACGAATTGGCGATGTAAAATGGCTATAATAATCAAAAGCTAAACCGTAATGTCCAATATTATCGGTCGAATATTTGGCTTTACTCATACTTCTAATGGCAAGAGTATCAATAAGATTTTGTTCTTTCTTACCGTTTACTTCTTCCATCAAAGCGTTTATTGATTTTGCTATATCGCCTTTTGTTCTAAAATCAATTTTATAACCAAACTTAGCAATTACAGTTTGCATTGCAATCAGTTTATCTTCATTTGGTTCATCGTGAATACGGTAAACAAAGGTTTTCTTCTGTTTTCCAATGTATTCTGCTACTTTTCTATTAGCCAAAAGCATAAATTCTTCAATCAAATGATTGGCATCTTTTGATATTTTAAAATATACTCCTTCTGGTTCTCCTTCTTCGTTAAGATTAAATTTCACTTCGACTTTATCAAAAGAAATAGCGCCTTGTTGCATTCTTTTCTTTCTCAAAATTTTAGCCAATTCATCTAGTTTTAAAGTTGCTTCAACAATTTCATCTGAAACCACATAGGATTCTCCAGTAATAGAAACATCAATTGGAATTGTATTATTTCCTTTTGTTTCAATAATATGCTGAGCCTCTTCATAAGCAAAACGCTGATCGGAATAAATTACAGTTCTTCCAAACCATTGGCTGATAACCTGCGCCGTTGGAGAAACTTCAAATATTGCTGAGAACGTATATTTCTCCTCATTCGGACGAAGCGAACAAGCAAAGTTAGACAATACTTCTGGAAGCATTGGCACTACCCTATCTACCAAATAAACCGAAGTGGCTCTTTGATACGCTTCATCATCAAGGATGGTTCCCTCTTCCAAATAATACGAAACATCGGCGATATGAATTCCAATTTCGAAGTTTCCATTTTCTAACTTTTTGAAAGACAAGGCATCATCAAAATCCTTGGCATCTTTTGGATCTATCGTAAACGTAAGCGTATCACGCATATCGCGACGTTTTGCAATCTCAGATTCCTGAATAGAAGTATCCAATTTTTGTGCAAAAACCTCTACTTCTACCGGAAAATCTGCTGGCAAACCATATTCAGCCAAAATAGCATGAATTTCAGTATTATGCTCTCCAGGTTTTCCTAAAACTCGAATTACAGATCCAAACGGACTATCAGCTCTTTTTGGCCAATCTTCAATCTTCACTAAAACTACATCTCCATTTTCGGCTTCACCAATTTTATCCTTTGGAATAAAAATATCGGTATACATTTTAGGATTTGCAGTAGAAACAAAAGCAAAATTAGGCTGCATATCTATTACACCTACAAACTCTGTTTTATCTCTTTCAAGAACTTCAATTACCTCACCTTCAGGTCTTTTTCCTTTTCTTCTGTTATAAACGTAAACTTTTACTTTGTCTTTATCTAAAGCACGATTCAAATTATTGGTCGGAATAAAAACATCTTCTTCAAACTCGTCACAAATAAAATATGCCGTTTTTCTGCTCGTCATATCTATCGTTCCTTCGTAGTAATCCTGGCTGATTGCTTTTACTAAGTATTTTCCAGGTTCTGTTTCTATGATTTTCTTCTGAGCTGCCAGAATCTTTAGATCTTTGATAATCTGATTTCTGCTTTTGGTATCATCAAGTTCTAGCTTTGCTCCTATCTGTTTGTAATTGAATGGCTTATTAGCGTTTTGCGATAAAATCTTCAGGATTTTCCCAGAGAAATCTTTCTCTTTTTTTATCGGCTTTCTAATTTTCTTACTCATATATCTTTTCTAATAAGGTTTAAAATTACGAATAAGAAATCAGATTACAGATTTTAACAAATAGAATTATTAAAATTATAACTTTTCGTACATTTACAAAAAGACCTAATATGGAAAGCTTTAAAACGATCGCCGTATTCAATTATCTGCACGAAACCGTAGTTCTCAAACACTTACTGGAACAAGAAGGAATCCCTTATTTTTTTGAAAATGAAATGACGCTCTCAGTCGTTCCCTTGTACTCGGCTGCTCTGGGCGGAATCAAACTCAAAGTCCATCCAAACGATTTCGAAGAAGTCCAGCAAATTCTAGACAATCTCAACAATCCGCTTAAAATCGTCTGAAACAAAAATTCAAAAATCAATTCAAAATCAGAATAAAATTCAAACTCAAATCAAAATTTTTCAATTTCAACTTTTTTAGTTTTCAACATATATTAAATACAACAAAAAAGAATTTTTAAAATTTAAAAAAAATTGGTTGTTATTATAGCTTGTTAATATGTCGAATAATTTTTTTTTTGAAGCCATTGAAATCTCGTTTTACTTATTTATTCTGAGTTATCAACATAGTTATTTTTGGTTAAATGATTAATTTATAAGACTTTTTGTATTTTAATTAACAACGGTTGACAACCAAAATTGAATTGATTTTGTAGATAAGTTGATATGTTGATTTCTGTTGAAAATGGTATTTTTGATATTGATAACTTTTCCAAAAATTCACGAAACTTTTCTTGCATATTTAAATCCAGTTTTGGATTAGGTATTTTTCCGAAATAACCAAAAAAAACTTCTAATTTTCTTTTCGAACTTATTAACATTTTCTGTTAACTTAAAGTTAATTGAATATCAAGCAATTACAAACTCCTATTAACACCTCAAAATTTTAATAAATATTCTGTTTATTCTTCATTGATTGTGAGATAGTTATAGAGTTATCAAAATTGTTAATAACCTATAAGGTTTTGACAGTAAGATAGTTGTGATTCTTATTTTTTCTACCATTAATTTGACGAATGAACGCGAATTTATATTGGAATGTTTATATAGTATTTGAAAAGAAAAAAATTTGTGAAAATTGGTGTAATTCGTGGCAACCATTTATTAATTGAGTAAATTTGCATAACACAACTTAATAGTATAGAAAAATGAAAATTTCGATTGGAAACGACCACGCAGGACCAGAATATAAAAAAGCAATTGTTGAAATGCTGAAAGCTAGAGGATATGAAGTAACTAACTACGGTACAGATACTGATGCTTCTGTAGATTATCCAGATTTTGGACATCCAGTTGCAAATGATGTATCTGAAGGAAAAGCTGATTTTGGGATCGTAATCTGCGGAAGCGGAAACGGAATCGCAATGACTGTTAATAAACATCCGAAAGTGAGAGCTGGTTTATGCTGGACTAAAGAAATCGCGTATTTAACACGTTTACACAATGATGCCAATATTGTGAGTATTCCAGCAAGGTTTACATCTATTCATCAAGCTGTTGAAATCGTTGAAACATTCCTTGATACCGCTTTTGAAGGCGGAAGACACCAAAATAGAGTGAATAAAATTGCTTGCTCATAAAAAGTCAAAAAAAATTCGGTGCTTCGCACCTATTCATAAACACACCGGGCCGATTTTTAATTTGCTCGGTTTTTTATTTTAAGTATTTATTATTCAGTATTTTAAAATGTAATTTTTGAGTTATCAACAATGTTAATATCTACTTTTTATAATTTATATAAGCAAGTATAAGAGCCACTTGAATTAGTAAAATCACGCCAAACTTCACAATAAAAGAAGTTTTACTCGTTTTATGTCTAAATAATAACATCGCTGTTAATAACCCTGGCGATCCACCAGTTAAAGCCATGAGAAATAAGTTTTTTTCGGGAACACGTCGGTTATTTTTTCGGGCTTGAGATTTGTCATATCCCGCGAAAATAAAAACGAGAATGTTTATAAATAAAAAATATAGTAATAAAACTTCCATTGGCTTAAAATTAAAAACAAAGATATTATTTTAGCCGAATGATTTACTATTTTGCAGAAACGCTTTAACAAGTAAATTATATCATTTTTAAGTAAGAAAATCATTTCATTAAAAGTATGACTAATATTCAATTCATTGCCAAGTCTGTTCAGGCACCCGCAGTCAGTATTCAAAACACAGTTAAATTATTAGAAGAGGACTGTACGATTCCGTTTATTTCGCGATATAGAAAAGACGCAACCGGAAATCTAGATGAAACTGTAATTGAGCAGATTGCAAAACTTCAAAAAGATTATGATACACTTATTAAACGTAAAGAAGCCGTTTTAAAATCTATTGAAGAGCAAAAAGCGCTTACGCCAGATTTGAAGAAAAAAATTGAAGACAGTTTTGATTTACAAGAAATAGAGGATTTTTACCTTCCATACAAAAAGAAGAAAAAAACAAAAGCCGATGTAGCGCGCGAATTCGGTCTTGAACCTTTGGCTAAATTGATTATATCTGAAAGTGATGCTGATATTGATTTTATTTCGACTCAGTATATTAATGAAAATGTTATTAATGAAGAAGCCGCTATTCAAGGCGCAAGAGATATTGTAGCCGAATGGATTAACGAAAATATTTATGTTCGTAAACAATTAAGAAGATTGTTTCAGCGAAAAGCGACTATTGCTACAAAAGTGGTTAAAAAGAAAGCCGAAGAAGAAGGAGCACAGAAATTCAGCCAGTATTTTGATTGGGAAGAACCGTTGACAAAAGCGCCAGCGCACCGTTTATTGGCCATGTTGCGTGCAGAAAATGAAGGTTTTATCAAAATGAAAATTGATGTTGATATAGACGATGCATATGATGTAATTGACGAAATCATCATTAAAAAACAAAATAATACAACAGCTCATTTGCAATTAGCGATTGAGGACAGTTATAAACGTTTACTGAATCCAGCAATTGGAAATGAAACGTTGCAAGAAGCAAAAGCCAAGGCAGATGCGAATTCAATTCAGGTTTTCGCCAACAATTTAAGTCAGTTGTTATTGGCTCCGCCGTTGGGAGAAAAGCGTATTTTAGCAATCGATCCAGGATTTAGAAGCGGTTGTAAAGTAGTTTGTCTAGACGAAAAAGGCGATTTATTATACAACGAAACTATTTATCCGCATGCGCCTCAAAACGAGGAATCAATGGCGATAAAAAAAATACGTTCGATGGTAAATGCTTATCAAATTGATGCCATTTCTATCGGGAACGGAACGGCTTCTCGTGAAACTGAATTTTTCATCAAAAAAATCGCGTTTGACAAACCAGTTCAAGTTTTTGTGGTTTCTGAGGCGGGAGCTTCGGTATATTCTGCTTCAAAAATTGCGAGAGAAGAATTTCCAAATTATGATGTAACAGTTCGTGGTTCGGTTTCTATTGGGCGACGCCTTTCAGATCCGTTGGCCGAATTGGTAAAAATTGATCCGAAAGCAATTGGAGTAGGGCAGTATCAGCATGATGTTGATCAGACTAAATTGAAAGAAGAATTAGATAGCACGGTAATTCGTTGCGTAAACTCGGTAGGAATTAATATCAACACAGCAAGTAAACATTTGCTAAGTTATGTGAGTGGAATCGGGGAGAAGCTGGCAGAAAACATTGTACAATACCGCTCTGAAAACGGACCTTTTGAAGACAGAAAACAGCTGAAAAAAGTGCCTCGTCTTGGAGATAAAGCATATCAGCAAGGAGCAGCGTTTATTAGAATTACAAATGCTAAAAATCCGCTGGATAATTCGGCCGTGCACCCAGAGGCTTATCCTGTTGTTGAAAAAATGGCTAAGGATTTGAATATTTCTTTGAATGAATTAATTGCAAATAAAGAGAAAACAGCGCTTATTAAGCCCGAAAAGTATGTTACGCCTGAAATTGGTTTACTTACATTAAAAGACATCATAAAAGAGCTTGAAAAGCCAGGATTGGACCCAAGAAAGTCGGCTAAGGTGTTTGAATTTGATGCAAACGTAAAATCAATCAAAGATTTGAAAACCGGAATGATATTACCGGGAATTGTGAATAACATAACCAATTTCGGTTGTTTTGTTGACATTGGAATCAAAGAAAGCGGTTTAGTTCACATTTCTCAGTTAAAAGCTGGGTTTGTAAGCGATGTAAACGAAGTTGTGAAATTACATCAGCATGTTGATGTGAAAGTGACTGAGGTTGACGAAGATAGAAAGAGAATTCAGTTGACGATGATACTTTAAATTTCAAAAATAAAGTTCCAAATTCCAATTGGAACAAACAAAAAAATCCCAGACTACATTGTAATCTGGGATTTTAATTTTTTCGAATTTCTTATTTTGTTTCTTCCTCTTGTTTTTTAGAAGCAGCAGGTTGATCGTCTTTAGCAGCGTTTTTAAATTCCTTAATTCCACTTCCTAAACCTTTCATTAATTCTGGAATTTTTTTACCTCCAAAAAGTAATATCACAATACCTACGATAACAAGGATTTCTGTAAGACCTAATCTTCCCATGACTAATATATTTAATGCCGAAGCAAATTATTTTTCTTAATTATTCCGCAAAGGTATATAGAAATATACGAAATAGAAGTATTTTTAGTTTAAAATATTCGTATTAGACCGCGTTAAATATTTTATAAAATCGTAAATTATAGCTCTTCAAGTAATTTTTCGAATAAATATCATGTTGATTAATTATTATATTTGCTAGCATAAAGAAGGATAATGACTCAAAAAAAGAAAAAGAATTTTAGAAAAAAACTGTTCATTAAAAACCGGTTAGTAATTTTAAATGAAGACACTTTTGAAGAAATATTTTCTTTTAGGCTTACTTTAATGAATGTCTTTGTAACGTTTACTTTAGGAGGAATATTTCTAATTTTGGTTACTACTTTTATCATTGCTTTTACGCCCCTTCGCGAATTTATCCCTGGATATTCTTCTACAGAATTGAAACGAAATGCTACTAAACTGGCCATTAAATCAGATTCTTTAGAAACGGCTTTGAGACAAAATGAAGCTTATATAAAAGGGATTCAGAAAGTCTTAAAAGGCGAATTAGAATATTCAAAATTTAATAAAGATTCAATATTATCAGAATCTGTTGAAGATGCTTCAGATTTAAATATGAAAGCATCTGATGCTGAAATAAAACTGAGAGAAGATGTAGCCGAAACAGAAAAAGAACTGAAGGCTAAATCTCAAGACAAAAAGAAAAGTGATAAAAAATAATACCACTGAAAATGTCAATTAAGTCAATTGCGGCAAAAATATTTGCCAGAAAAATATATAAACAAACACTAAAATGGGCTCAAAAACCTGTTGAAACGCAACAAAAGATTTTTAAAAATCTGATTGAAAATGCACAAAACACCGAATTTGGTAAAGATCATCATTTTAATCAGATAAAAACTTTTGAAGATTTTCAGAAACGAGTTCCTGTAAGGGATTACGAAGATTTAAAACCTTATGTTGATAAGGTTGTAAAAGGAGAATCAGATATTTTATGGAAAGGGAAACCATTATATTTTGCCAAAACTTCGGGAACGACTTCGGGGGCGAAATTTATTCCGCTTACCAAAGAATCAATGCCTTATCATATAGAAGCGGCCAGAAATGCCATTCTACATTATATTAACGAAACTGGAAAAGCCGATTTTGTTGACGGGAAAATGATTTTTTTACAAGGAAGTCCCATCTTGACTGAGAAATACGGAATCAAATTTGGGAGACTTTCTGGAATTGTAGCGCATTTTGTTCCTAAATACCTCCAGAAAAATAGAATGCCTTCTTGGGAAACCAATTGTATAGAAGACTGGGAAACCAAAGTAGATGCTATTGTAGACGAAACAATAAAAGAAGATATGTCGGTTATCTCGGGAATTCCGTCTTGGGTACAGATGTATTTTGAACGTTTACAGCAAAAAAGTGGCGGTAAAAAGATTAGTGAGATATTTAAAAACTTTAATCTGTTTATCTACGGCGGTGTAAATTACGAACCTTACCGCGCTAAATTTGAGCAGATGATAGGTAAAAAAGTAGACAGCATCGAATTGTTTCCTGCTTCTGAAGGATTTTTTGCATACCAAGATTCGCAGAAAGAAAAAGGAATGTTACTACTTTTGAATTCTGGAATTTTCTACGAGTTCATAAAAGCAGATGAATATTTTAACGAAAATCCGAAAGTCTACACCATTGGTGAAGTTGAGGTAGGAGTGAACTATGTTTTGATTATTTCTACCAATGCGGGACTTTGGCGTTATAATATTGGTGACACCATTCAATTTACATCTTTGGCTCCGTATCGTGTTATAGTTTCTGGACGTATCAAACATTATATTTCGGCTTTCGGAGAACACGTTATTGCCAATGAAGTCGAAAATGCGATGAAAGAAGCTGTAAATGCGACAAATATTGTAATAAACGAGTTTACAGTAGCGCCGCAAATTACGCCTGCCAGCGGTTTACCCTACCATGAATGGCTGATTGAGTTTGAAAAAGAACCTGAAAATATGGAAGCTTTTGCTGAAACGATCGATAATTCAATGCGTAAGCAGAATATTTATTACGACGATTTAATTACTGGAAATGTTTTAAGAAAAGTAGTCATTACAAAGGTTTCTAAAAACGGATTTCAAGATTACATGAAATCGCAAGGAAAATTGGGCGGACAGAATAAAATTCCGAGATTATCAAATAATAGGGATATTGCGGATAATCTTACAAAATGAAATAATATTTCCAAGATTAAGCAGTTATTTATTCAGATGAATTAGGATGGATAAGTAAATGAAAATTAAATGAGTCAAGGAAAGTTTCAAAATAAATATCGTATTTCTTCAATTAGAGCTCAATGGTGGGATTATGGTTGGAATGGAGCCTATTTTATAACAATTTGTACACAAAACAGAGAACATTATTTTGGAGAAATTCAAAATAATAAAATGATTTTATCGCATGTCGGAATTATTGCCGATTTATTATGGCATCAAATTCCAAAGCACCACAAAAATGTTGAATTGGGTGATTTTGTGGTTATGCCAAATCATATTCACGGAATTTTGATTATCGATAAACAATTGGATAATGTAAATGTCGATAATATGGATAATGTAGAGACAGGGCATGCCCTGTCTCTACCATCAATACAAATGTTACAAACGTCGTCGCCTGTCGAATTTCAAAAACCAGGTTTAAAACGTTTTCAAAACATTGGAAAAAACACCATTTCGTCAATTGTTGGATCATATAAATCTGCTGTAACAAAACACGCCAATAGATTGGGATACACGCATCAATGGCAAAAATTATTTTATGACAATATCATTAGAGACAATAATCAATATCAAAGAATTTCTGATTACATTGTTTCAAATCCAGAAAATTGGGCAAAGGATAAATTTAAAACAGATGGTAAATCCTAATTTGAAATAAAAGTTATAATTAAATCACATTTTTAGTTTTCGATTGAAATAATATTAATATTTCCTACTTTCGTTTATCGAAATATTTACATCTTCTTTAAAATGAAGATGATTTTTAAAATACAAAAGACATGAAAGAAACCAAACATATATCAAGATCTAGAGCGCAAGAATCTTCTGCTGCGATAGAAAAAATGTACATTACAATGCGCCATTTATTCAACCGTGGATTTTACAAACCAATGGGGGTTTCTGGCGACAGCTTACGCGAATCATTATTGGCTTTACGTCCAGAAATTTATGGAAATATAGCCGAAGAAAAAGTAGAATTAAACGGACTTCTATATGTAATTGAGCGTCTTCCAATCGGAATTGAGCAATGCCGTTTTATTAATTTAACTTCAGACGAAGGATATTCTAAATCGCATTTTCAACCGATTGTTCCACCAAAAAGAAGAAGAAACTGCTACAGAATTGACGAAGAACAGATGAACGTTGAGATTACTCGCGGACGTTCGGACATTTATGATATCTTAACACATTTGACTTTCATTTTCATCGAATCTCATAAAATTAAAAATAGAGTTTTAATTGATGATGGAGGAGAAGTTTCGCGTGATTGGCAGAAACTGGAACAAGCTGTTATGCAAACCAAAAAGCTTACTTTGGTAGAAAAAGAAAAAGCAATTTCTCACGTAGCAAATATTTTGGCTAGAACATTTGAAGAAGTTTTAGATATTTACGATTCATTTGGTTCTGAAACTGCACCAGATCGTTTCCTGCATGTAATTTATTGGTTAGGAAAACTTGCGATTGAAGAAATTGTTGAAAACAACAAGCGTACCATCACTTTTAGTCCAGTTTTGCGCGAAAGATTAGGACACCATATTCACGGAGAAATTTGGGCAACAAATATTAAAGAAGTTCTAAAAGCAAACGATTTGCTGAAAAGACCAATTCACGTAATTAGTGCTAATATGCATAGTGTGATGAATTCGATTTTTGCAACGCCGTTGTTAAAAACAAAATATAAAGGAAAAACAGATTTCTTTATTTATGAAGAATTAAGCGGTTCTGGTTCAAAAGAAATTAGAGCTCAAGTAGAAGATTTAGCTTTAAAAAATGGAATGATTTCGCTGCCAGATTGTTCTGGAACCAATATTGACGTCCAGATTTTTGATACAGCCAAAATTGACTGGTCAAAAACAGCTTTTTCACATGCTAATGTAGGCGAAGAAAAACCAGTTCTAATTGTAATGGACTATGCTTTTGGAGAACAGGCCTACGAAACGATCGACGAACTTTTGAAACCATTCAAGAAAGAAACTTTATTGAATGTAAAATCGGTTTCGATTATGGGTAAAGCGGGAATTTTAGAAGGCGGAAAAGGAGATATCATGATTCCAACAGCACATATCAATGAAGGAACAGCTGATAATTATTTCTTCGAAAATGAATTGACAGGCGCTATGTTTGAAGGAAATGATATTGATATTTATGAGGGAGCAATGGTGACCGTTCTTGGAACTTCATTGCAAAACAGAGATTTATTGAAATTCTTCCACGAATCGACTTGGGGAGTAATTGGTCTTGAAATGGAAGGATCTTATTACCAAAAAGCGATTCAATCAGCATCTAAAATTAGAAAAAGTGTTCCGCATGATATCAAAGTTCGCTATGCTTATTATGCTTCAGATAATCCTCTGGAAACCGGAAGTACACTAGCTTCAGGCGGATTGGGAACTACTGGTGTAAAACCTACCTATTTGATTACTATCAAAATTTTAGAGCAGATTTTCAATATAAAATAAATCATAAATGAGTAAAAAAGTACCGCAGGATACGGAAGATCAGGAAGTTGATTTGGACTTTATATCAAAAAAAATAGGTAGCTTTTTTGAAAGAATAAACAGGTCTATTTTCAATAGTATCCAATTTTTTATAAAAAACTGGGTGATTGTCTTAATATTAGTTGGTGTTGGTTTTGGACTAGGGATGTTTTTGGATCAAAATCAAAAAAGTTATAGGCACGAAATTATAGTTGCACCAAATTTTGGGAGCACAGATTATTTATATGCAAAAGTCGATTTGATCAACTCAAAAATCAAAGAGAATGATACTCTTTTCTTAAAAGAAGTTGTAGGGATTTCAGATCCTAAAAACCTCAAAGTAATTGAAGTAAAACCTATTGCTGACGTTTATAATTTCATTCAGAATAAACCTGAAAATTTTGAATTAATAAAGTTGATGGCCGAAGATGGTGATATAAAAAAAGTATTGGAAGAAAATGTGACAAGTAAAAATTATAACTATCAAACACTACTTTTATTTACTAATAGTAAAGTTACAGAGGAAAATCTAATCATGCCACTTTTAAAATATTTAAACACGTCAGATTATTATTCAAAAATTCAGAAAGTAGTTTATCACAATGTGGAATTGAAAATTCAACAAACAGACTCAATAATTCAACAAATTGATGGCATATTAAATAATTTGTCGAATTCTAGTAAAGGAGGTTTAAAAAATGATAAGCTTATTTATTACAACGAAAACACACAATTGAATGATATTATTAAAAGTAAAAATGATTTCTTAAATGAACGAGCGGCACATAAAGTAGAGTTGATAGGTTTTGATAAGATTATAAAAGAAAATAATGTCATTTTAAATTTACAGTTAGTTAAATTTGCCAATGGGAATCTGAAATTGTTACTGCCTTTTATTTTCATTCTAGGATTTATCTTTTTAAGATTTTTCAAATCATTTTACAAAAAACAAAAGCATTTAGCTGAATTGTAAGATAAAAAGAATACAAATATTTTTGAAGTAAATCTGGATTGATAACAAAAGATTTCAGATAAATAGTAAATATATACTTTTGCAAAAAAAAACAGCAGATGAAAAAACAATTCATTTTTTTAAATTTAGTTTTAATAACATTATTTATTTCTTGTAAAAACAAGGAAGAAGCAAAACCTGTTGAAGAAGTAAAGGCGAATACTTTTGATGTGATTGTTGATTTAAAAATTGAAAAAGACGACGAGCTTATTCTTTTTTATAAAGATCCTTCAATTGCCTATTTTGATGCTAAAAATACTGTTTATAATGGTGTAAAAGGGAAGCCAGAATCTCAACAAATAATATTTAGTGTTCCTGAAGGAATTTTGCCAAATGATATTCGTTTTGATATAAGTTCAAATAAAGAACAAAACCCGATTACCATAAATTCGATTACATTAAGCTTTGAAGGAAGAGTATTTAAAATTGCACAGAAAGATATTTTAAAGTATTTTACACCTAACGATTTTATAAAGTTTGATGATTCAACTGGTACTGCAACATTCTTTAAAAAAGGTGAAGAGTATGATCCTTATTTTTTAACAAAGGAAATTATTTATCCTCAAATTGAAATGGTTAGAGGAGTTAAAATGTAATTTTTGTTAATGATATAATTGATATTTTAAGGCTGTTCCTTCAAAAAAGGTATAGCCTTCTTTTTACTTTAAAAACAAAAGATATTGAAGCTGATTTTTGATATATTTCAACGATACAGAAAACACAAAATTTTAGCTTCAAATTTTGTATATCTTTCTGTACTTCAATTTTTAAATGTTATATTACCTTTAATTACTTTTCCTTATTTGATAAGAGTTTTAGGAGTTGAGTATTTTGGACTCTTGTCTTTTTCTATAGCTTTTGTAACTTATTTTCAAATTGTAACAGAATATGGATTTAATTCGACTGGTACACGCGATATTTCATTAGCAATAAATAATCGCGAAAGACAAATATTGATTTTTAATCAAATAATGTCTGCCAAACTTGTATTGGTAAGTATAAGTTTTGTTGTAATGATGGGAATTGTTTTTTTATTTGGCATTTTTAGAGCATACTGGTTTATATATTTATTTTCATTTGGATCTATTTTAGGTCAGGCCATTTTTCCTGTTTGGTTTTTTCACGGAATCCAGAAAATGAAATATGTAACATATCTTAATTTGGTTACGAAAACAGTATTTGCTCTCGCAATTTTTGTTTTTGTAACTAAAAAATCTGATTATTATTTAGTTCCAGTGTTTAACGCTTTAGGATTTTTGTCTGCTGGTGTACTATCATTATTTTATATTTGGAAAGATTTTAAGATTAGCTTCAAATTACAGTCTGTTAAAGGAATAAAAGAACAGCTCAATAGAGCAAAATTTATGTTTTTGTCAGAACTTAAAATTTCGCTTTTTACCAATACCACAACATTAATTTTAGGAATTTTTGCAGGAAATCAAGCAGTAGGTTATTTTTCGGCAGCTGAGAAACTCGCTCGTGCAATAGGTAATCTGCAAACTCCAGTATCAAACACTATTTTCCCATATCTCTCGGCAGAAATGGCTTTGGACAAGCTAAAAGCAATTCAAAAAATAAGAAAAATAATGATAGTTGGATCAATTGTGTTCTCGCTCATTGTTATTACCTGTTTTTGCTTTGCAGAACAAATAATTTCTATTATTTATGGTAAAGAAATGCTCCCATCTGTGCTATTATTTAGAATTGTGATTCTGATACCATTATTATCGTTTTTAGATACCATGTTTGGTAAACAGATTCTTTTAAATTTAGGAAAAGATATATTTTATTTTAGAGTAATTGTTTTAGCTACAATTTTAAATTTTGCAATTAATTTTACACTAACCTATTTTTATCAGGAAATAGGAACAGCAATAAGTTTAATAGTCACTCAAATATTTATTGTTTTAGGCATGTGGTATTTTGCACATAAAGAAACAAGTTTGATTTTGAGACAAAGCAAAAGTTATGGGAGTAATTAAGGTTAGTGTTGTTATTCCGGTTTACAATGCAAAAAATTATTTGCATGATTGTATAAAATCACTTTTAAGTCAAACATTTGTAGACTGCGAATTTATTTTTGTAAATGATGGATCTACGGATAACAGTCTTGAAATAATTCAAAAATATCAAGAAGATGATATTCGGATCAAACTTATTAATCAAGAAAACAAAGGAATTGCTGAAGCTAGAAATGCTGGAATAGAAATCGCTTCAGGAGAATATATTGGATTTTTGGATAACGATGATTTTGTTAAAGTAGACTTCTTAGAGAATCTGTATAAAAAGGCTGCAGAAAGATATTTAGATATTTTAGTATCAAAAACAATATTAGGAAGGGACGGAAAATATGTAATTAAAGATCATGGTTTTAGTACTGATTTAATATTTGCAAAAGACTTAATACAAGAACAAATCATTCCAAATCTCTTAAAAACGGAAGATTTATTTGCAGTTTGGAATAAAATTTACAAACGGACTTTTCTTTTAGAAAATAATATTCGTTTTCCAGATGACAGAGTAATTGAGGAAGATAATATATTTAATATTCAAGCTTTTAATAAAGCGGAGAAAGTTCTATTTATCGAATATGCGGGTTATTATTACAGGGATGTAGCTGATAGTAAATCAAGAAAGATTATTGAAAATGATTATTTTTCAAAAGCTCTTGAAAAATATTATTTGGATTATAAAAAAGAATATAGTCTTAGCATTTCATACGAAGAATTGGAGAAACTTAAAGCGATTAGATTTATTCAAAGAATCTTTTATTTAGTCTATAAATGTTCAGTATTAAAAATCCCGTTTAAAATAAAATGGAACTACATCAAAAACATGGTTTTTCATGAAAAAGTATATGAATTGTCCAAAAAATATGATGAAGAAATCCTCCAAGATAAAGGATTATATGAAAGAACCCTCTTAAAAATAATCACCAAAAAAACATCCTTTTTATTGGTTTTATTAATTTTAAGCATTCAAATTGGATATCATCCAAGAATTTCAGAAACAATAAGAAAGATAAATAAATTGACAAAAAAACGCTGAAAGTGCTTGCAAAAATATATAATACATTATTTTTCTTAGGTCTTTTCTTTTTCCCATTTAACAGTTATGAAGGAATATCATTTTTGGGAGAATTTAAAACCGAGTCTGGAGCACTTTTTTTATTTGCTGGATTTTTATTTTTATTGATAAATATCTCACTCACAAAAAAAATAATCTTTCCATACAAAAATTTTCTTTTTCAACTTGTAATGTTATTTATAATTTGGTGTCTCATCACAACAATATTAAATGCATCTTCAGTTGGTTCTAATTATTTTAAAAGTACAAGTGGAATAAATAGGTTCATAAGACAATATTTTGCTTTACTGATTTCTGCTTTTGTGTTTTTTATTTTCTATATCAATGTTTTAGCAAAAATGGAACTTAAGGAAGTACTTTTTAAAATAAGAAAAGTATTTCTTTGTTCTCTTATTGTAGCGTCTATATACGGTTTTTTTGAAATTTTAATTTCAGTTTTTGGCTATGTATTTTTATATCCAATTTTAAAAGGATTTAATTATTTTCCTTTCTTAGAAGTTAATCTTCACCCAGAAGGCAGAATTTCGACCATAAGTTACGAACCTCCTTTTTTAGCAATTTACCTTATTACAATTTCTGGCTGGATGTTTAGTTATATTCTCACCAGTAAAAAACTAACTAGATTTTTGCCAACATTTGCTATTTTAGTTCTGACTTACTTTTCAGGATCACGTACGGGGTTAATCGTGGTGTTTTTTCAAGGATTTGTTTTTTTAATTTTCTTATACAAAGACTTAAGATTTAAGAAATATGTTATCAATTTTTTAGTTGGATCTTTATTTGTTTTTTCAGTTTTGCTTGTTTTTAAAGGAGAAAAAGTAATTCATTCTGTCTCAGAGAAAATGAATTCATTAAACTTTCAAAAAAATTTAACCAAAAATGTATCTAATCAATCCCGATTCGGAATGCAATATGCCGCATTACAGGTCTTTTTAGAAAATCCAATTACAGGAGTTGGGTTTGGCCAGCAAGCCTACCACAATAGAATTCATTATCCTTCTTGGGCAACAAGAAATAATTATGAGTTTGAATTGTATTATAAAAATAAAAAGGAAAAGGCATTTCCGCCAGGATATAATCTTTATACAAGACTTCTAGCAGAAACAGGTTTAATTGGAATTTCTTTATTTTTAATGTTACTTTATTTTTCTTTAAATGAAGTTCGGCTTTTGATGAAAAAGGCAAAAGGAGAGGAAAAAACAATTCTAATGATAGTTTTAATTTCGCTTTTGGGATTGTACATAAACTGGCTTCAAATAGACACTTTTAGAATTTATGGTGTTTGGCTTTGTTTGGCTATTTTAATCAGAATGCGATATAATAAAACTTTAATTTTAAAAAATGAATAACATCATTCTTTTAATACCATATTATAATAATTCTGATGGATTACTGAAATCGCTGCAATCTATTAATCAAGACGAAGAGTTAGATATTATAATTGTTGATGACGGAAGTATAAATAGATTTGAAGAAAATACAGCGATACAAAGTTTTAAAGCAAAAGGAAAAATCTTTTTTGAATATTTACCAGAAAATAAAGGAATTGAAATAGCATTAAATACTGGTTTAAAAATTAGTATTGAAAAAGGATATAAATATATTGCAAGGTTGGATTGCGGGGATGTTTGTATTGGGAAAAGATTTGCTATTCAGAAAAACTATTTGGAAGATAATCCAGATATTAAAATAGTAGGTTCCAATGTTTTGGCAGTCGACCATAATGATAAGTTTTTGTATTCAATCGATTTACCATTGAACAATAGAGATATAAAAAATAAAATGTATTTTAATTCAATGCTGATTCATCCCGCTATCATGTTTTCTTCGGATATTTTAAAAACGGTAGGATTGTATTCTTTAAATTACAAATCCGCTGAAGATTACGCTTTTTTCTTTGCTATTTCAAAGTCATACAAAATGGCTAATATAAATGAGTATCTCACTCAAATAGAAATCAATGAAAAAGGTATTTCATTACAAAAAAGAAAACAGCAGGTAGCATGTAGAATCAAAATTATAAAAGAGAATTTTTATTTTGGTTTTTATCCAATTTATGGGCTAATTAGAAATTACATCTTATTTATTCTTCCTTATAGGTTTATTTTGTTTTTAAAAAAGAGTAAAAAATGAAAAGTTTTATAGAGAAGAATTTATATCATTACGCAGCTTATTTTATGATTCTAGTGCTTTTCTTTTCAAAAGCGCTACCCAATATAGGCTTAATTATACTCACAATTTTATTTTTGATAAAGTTTGATATTAAGGCATTTAAAATCAATTCTTATTCAAAACAGATTCTATTGATTTTACTATTTTATCTTATAGTAAAATCGGCATTATATGGTAATTTATCGTTCGATTTTAGGGTTTATAAAGGAATATTGCTGGCATTTTGGATTTCGATTTTGCTGTGTAAAATAAAAGATATAAAAACATTAAAATTAATAGTTTTAATAGGGATTGATGCCTGTATTTTAATTTCCATGTTTCTTATAGGAGTATTTTATTTTCAAACAGGAATTCTGCCTTTTTCTAATACTGCTGAGGTGAACAAACTATTACTTTTAGAGCGTCCATATATTGCATTTATTACTGTTCTCGGGTTTTTAATATCTTTAGAAAAAGCAATAATTATATCAAAATGGCGTAAATTTTATTTATTCAATTCTGTTCTTTTACTAGGATTTATTTTATTGATTTCGGCGAGAATTTCAATTATCACAGTTTTCGCAATTGCAGGAGTATATTTTGTGTTTTATTTTAAAACGAAGTGGTACAAAAAAATTCTTTTTGCATTAGCTCTGGGACTTTTGTTTGTTGGTGTAGTTATGTCAAACAAAAATATTAGAGAAAGGTTTTTTATAAAAAGTAATTTAGAAAAGTCATTGCAAGAGGCCTCTGATTATGAGCCAAGAATTGTAATTTGGAACTGTGCCTATAAAATGACAAAACAGGATGATTTTATTTTATTGACAGGTTTTGACGGGTATCAAAAAATAAAAAATAACTTGCTTGATTGTTATGCATCAAGTATCGAAAATCAATCTAAAAAAGAATATTTTTTATCAGAAAAGTTTAATACCCACAATCAGTTTATTGATTTTTATTTAGTTGGTGGAATCATTGCTTTTCTTTTATTCTCAGCATTTTTTGTTGCATTATTTTTAGAATTAAGATTAGATTTTTTTAAAATTGCAATAGTGATCGCTTTTCTGCTTTTTTTTATTGTAGAGAACATATTTTACCGACAATTTGGTTGTTATTTGTTTGGTATATTTACACTAATTTTGCTCCAGAGAAAAGAAGATGAATAAAATTAAAGTTGCGCATATTCTACATTCAGTAGGTGGGGTTGATGTTTCTTTGAGGCAGATACTTCACAATTTAGATACCGAGAATTTTGAGAACATAGTGATTCATGGGAATTCTGATACTCAAAATGAATTTGTAGACAAAGATGCTAAACCAATAGGGTATTATAGGCTTCCGATATATAGAGAAATATCTTTTAGATATGATTTATCAGCAATTTTAAAAGCATGGAAAATTATTCGTAAAGAAAAGCCAGATTTAATTCATTCACACAGTACAAAAGGTGGTGTTATTGGAAGGATAGTGGGTTTTTTAACAGGAGTAAAAGTTTTGCATACCCCACAGGCATTTTCTTTTTTAAGTGCAGAAAGTAAGACTAAAAGGTCATTTTTTTTAAAGATTGAAAAATTGCTTTCCAAAGGGAAAACGGTTTTGGTAGCTTCTTCGCAATCTGAACTAAATAGAGCAGTAAATGAGGTTGGTTTCCCAAAATCGAAAACAAATCTTTTTAATAATGCGATAGAACCAATAGAAAAAATTTACGATTTATCTATACCCAAAACATGGCCTGATCAATATCTATGTACTGTTGGAAGACCTTGTTACCAAAAAAACATTGAGGAATTAATCGAAGTTTTGTATGAACTTAATAAAATTGTTGATGTACATTTGGTAATTTTAGGGCTAGGACACCATGCAGATCATATAAGACAAGTTGAAGATTTAATAGAAAAACTCAATTTAAAAAATAAAGTCACATTATTAAATTGGACAACAAGAGAAGATGTTTTAAACATTATAAGTAAATCAAAAATATATCTTTCAACAGCTAGATACGAGGGACTTCCTTATTCGGTTATAGAAAGTTTGGCACTATCAATTCCAAGTATAGTTTCTGATTGTGATGGCAATAGAGATTTAATCGTAAATAATTATAACGGTTATTGTATTAAGGAAAACAATACTGTAGAGTTTAGTAAAAAAATAAATGTTTTGCTTCAAGATGAAAAATTATATAATGAGTTTTCAAAAAATGCGAAAGAAACATTTGAAAAGAATCATAATATTTATAAAAAAATAAAGGATCTCGAATCTATTTATAGAGAGCAATTAACATAATATGAAAAGAATACTTATCACCGGAGCAGCAGGATTTTTAGGATCACATTTATGTGACAGATTTATTAAAGAAGGTTACTTTGTAATTGGAATGGATAATTTGATTACAGGAGATCTTAAAAATATTGAACATTTATTTAAACTGGAAAATTTCGAGTTTTATCACCATGATATTACTAAGTTTGTTCATGTTCCAGGCGATTTAGATTATATATTACACTTCGCTTCGCCAGCAAGTCCGATTGATTATTTAAAAATTCCAATTCAAACTTTAAAAGTGGGATCTTTGGGAACCCATAATCTACTTGGATTGGCGAGAGTAAAAAAAGCCAGAATTTTGATTGCATCAACTTCTGAAGTTTATGGAGACCCTTTAGTACATCCACAAACTGAGGAATACTATGGGAATGTAAATACAATAGGTCCACGTGGAGTTTATGATGAAGCAAAACGTTTTCAGGAGTCAATCACCATGGCATATCATACTTTTCATGGAGTAGAAACTAGAATCGTTCGTATTTTTAACACCTACGGGCCAAGAATGCGATTAAACGACGGACGTGTAATTCCAGCGTTTATTGGCCAGGCTTTACGTGGTGAAGACCTAACGATTTTTGGAGACGGAATGCAGACGCGTTCTTTCTGTTATGTTGATGACCAAGTTGAAGGGATTTACAGATTGCTACATTCAGATTATGTATATCCAGTAAATATTGGAAACCCTGACGAAATCACAATCAAAGATTTTGCAGAAGAAATTATAAAACTGACAGGAACAAATCAGAAAGTAGTTTATCATCCGCTGCCAATAAACGATCCATTGCAGCGTCAGCCAGATACAACAAAAGCAAAAGAATTGTTGGGCTGGGAAGCCAAAGTAAGCAGAGCAGAAGGAATGAAAATTACTTATGAGTATTTCAAATCATTATCTCCTGAAGAACTGGCAAAAGAAGAACACAAAGACTTTTCAAGCTATATAAAATAAATTAAGATTCTGAAAGAATAATAAATCTAATGAACGATTTAGTATCTATTTTAACACCAACATACAATACTGAAAAGTTCATTAGAGCAACTTTAGAATCAGTTCAAAATCAGACCTACCAAAACTGGGAAATGATTCTAGTAGATGATGCCTCTACAGACAAAACCGTTTCTATTATAGAAGAATTTGCTCAAAATGACAGTAGAGTTAAACTCTTTAAATTACCAGAAAATCGCGGAAACGGTTTTGCAAGAAACGCCGCTTTAGAAAAAGCCACAGGAAAATATATTGCCTATTTAGACGCAGATGATTTATGGTTTTCTGAAAAATTGGAAAAGCAGATCCAGTTTTTAAAAATGAATAATCAGCCTTTTACTTTTAGTTATTATGATTCTATTGATGAAGAGGGAAATAATTTAAGCAGAAGGGTTGAGTCACCAAATCCTTTAACTTATAACGAATTGTTTTTCTGTAATTACGTAGGCAATTTGACAGCTATATATGATTCAGATTATTTCGGAAAAATCATTCTGGAAACTACACAAAAACGTCAGGATTGGAGAATTTGGTTAACAATTTTAAAGCAAATTAAAATAGCAAAACCAGTTCCAGAACCTTTGGCCTTTTACAGAATTAGAAAAAACTCTGTTTCTTCTTCAAAATTTAGACTAATAAAACACAATTTTGGTGTTTATAGAGAATTTCATGGATATAATCTTGTTTTTTCTGTTTTGCTGATGATGAGGTTTTTATTTACTCAATTGATAATCAAGCGAAAATATATTAAGAAAATTTTAAATTAAACTTGATACCACAATTTGTGACATCAAGTTTTTAAGATCACAAATTGTGACCTTAAAGAACTATTTTTTATAGCCAATCTTTACTCTTTCAGACTCATTTTCTTTTTTCTCAGTTAATTCATCTAAATATGAAAATACCAATTCAATATTTTTATCATGATTTTCTAACTTCTTTTGAATTTGGAAAATATCTACTTTGATTTCGGTTGTGTCCAAAAGCATTTGTCTCACTTTTGTGAAAATTCTCATAATCTGAATATTGGTTTGAATGGCTTTATCGCTTTTTAAGACACTTGATAGCATTAAAACACCATGTTCTGTGAATGCGGTTGGAATATAACGTAAACCCATTTTTTCAGAATTGGAAATCACAATTTGTGATTTCCAATTTTCAGTTTCAGTTTTATTAAGATCGAACATAAAATCTTCTGGAAATCTAGAAATATTCCTTTTTACGGCTTGCTTTAAAACCCTCGTTTCAATTCCATACAATGTTGCGAGATCGCGATCAATCATCACTTTTTGACCACGAATAAAATATATTTTATTAGAAATTGTTTCTTCAGAAAGTAAAGAATTATCATCCATAAGTTTTTAATTAAAAAAACAAATGTAAGATTTTATTTATATTTTATAAATAAGATTTAAACTGTTTTAGTTTTCCGCGATTGGTTCTTTCTAAAATAGTTTTTCTTGTAAAAGTGAAGTTTAAATTCGGTTCTAAATACAAATTGATTGCTTGTTTTATTTTCTCAATTTGTTCTGAAATTAATTCTTTTTCAGCTACATATTCAATTTCAAAAGTATCTAATTTGGTTTGTTTGATGATAAATTCTTTTACGTTTCCATCGTCTTCAATGATGCTTTTGGTTACATAATAAAATGTCAAACCTGGAGATTTTTTACCACTTGGCAAAACAGCAACATCGTTGGTTCTTCCAATTAATTTTTTAAGAATTGGTTTCTGAGGAGTGCTTTTTTCGTCCAAAATTCCAATGTCGCCAATTTCGTATCTTATAAAAGGATTTGCCTTATTAAATAAAGAAGTAATCACAATTTTTCCTTCCGTTCCATGTGGAACAGGATTATTATTTTCATCCAAAATCTCGACAAAAAGTGTTTCTGAGTTTACCTGCCACTCTCCTTTAGGATTTTCAAAAGCAATTAAATCTAGCTCAGAAGCGCCGTATTCGCTGATAATTGGAATTCCAAATTGTTTTTCCAAAAGTCTTTTATCCGTTTCAAAAAGCATTTCTGAAGTAACAAAACAAGCTTTTAGTGTTGGACATATTTCTTTTAAAATGATATTTTTTTGTTCTAAAAATTTAGCAAAAAGAACAATTGAACTTGTATATCCGTTGATATAATCGAATTTTTTAGTTCTGAATTTTTTTAGAAATTTTTCTAAAACAGCATCAGACAAATCAAAAACGGGGAAACGAAAACGATGTGTCAAAAAATCTTTAAAACGTTCTTTTTGATATCCAATAAAATCCATAGGAATTCCGTAAAAGCGTGCTTGATACGAATGATTAAAATCAATTCCAAACCAGCCGAAACGCATTATATTGGAAGCCCAAGTCAAAGCATGAGAATATTTGTCTTTAGCGAAAACAAAAGGAGTTCCACTCGAGCCGGATGTTTTGTTGAGGTAGATGTTTTTTTTTGAATATCCTTTTGAAAGTCTTTCTTCAAGAGGTTTTTGGAGATTCTGTTTGTTCAAAATCGGAAGATCATTCCAGTTTTCAATCTTTTTGTTTTCAAGCAAATCACGATAAAAAGAATTGTTATTTAAATGAAAATCAACAATTTCTTTCTTTTTCTTTTCAATAAACGAAGTGCACTCTTCTTCAGAAAAGTGAACAATTTTATCCAATTCGGCTTTGGCTTCCTTAATTGGAAAACCATTTAGTTTGAGTGAAAGATCAAAAAGGCGAATCATTTTTCGGGATAATTTTCGTCAAAAATAATATTTAGCAATTAGTAACAATCAAGAATCACGAAGTTTTTAAGATTTAATTATTTTTTACGTTCAAAAGCAATTATTTTTGCACCACAACTAAAATACAACAACACATGACAATTTTACTATTGGGATCAGGCGGAAGAGAGCATGCATTTGCATGGAAGATGACACAGAGTCCGCTTTGCGAAAAACTTTTTGTAGTGCCTGGAAATGCTGGAACTGCTGCAATTGCTGAAAACGTTGCAATATCTCCAACTGATTTTGAAGCAGTAAAAGCATTAGTGCTTAAAGAAAATATAAGTTTGGTAGTCGTAGGGCCAGAAGATCCTTTGGTAAAAGGTGTTTACGATTATTTTAAAAATGACGAAAGTTTAAAACATATTCCAGTTATCGGGCCATCAAAATTGGGCGCACAATTAGAAGGGAGTAAAGAATTTGCCAAAGAATTCTTGATGAAACATAATATCCCGACTGCAGCATATGATAGTTTTACTGCTGAGACGGTTGAAGAAGGATGTAAATTTCTAGAAACATTACAACCTCCTTATGTTTTAAAAGCAGACGGATTAGCCGCTGGAAAAGGTGTTTTGATTATTCAGGATCTTGAAGAAGCAAAAACAGAATTAAGAAACATGCTAGTTCACGCTAAATTTGGAACAGCGAGTTCAAAAGTAGTTATTGAAGAGTTCTTGGACGGAATCGAATTGAGCTGTTTCGTTTTAACAGATGGGAAAAGCTATAAAATTCTTCCAACAGCAAAAGATTACAAACGTATTGGTGAAGGAGATACGGGTTTAAATACAGGCGGAATGGGAGCGGTTTCTCCAGTTCCTTATGTAGATGCAGTTTTGATGGAAAAAATTGAAACACGCATCGTAAAGCCAACAATCGAAGGTTTCCAAAAAGACGGAATCGAGTACAAAGGATTTGTTTTTATCGGTTTGATCAATGTAAAAGGTGAACCAATCGTTATTGAATACAATGTGAGAATGGGTGATCCTGAAACTGAAGTTGTGGTTCCAAGATTAAAATCAGATCTAGTTGAATTGTTCTTGTCTGTTGCAGATCAAAAATTAGGAGACTTTAATTTAGAAGTTGATCCACGAAGCGCAACAACTGTAATGGTTGTTTCTGGCGGATATCCTGAAGATTTTGAAAAAGGAAAAGTAATTTCTGGTTTAGAAAATATTACAGATTCTATAGTTTTTCATGCGGGAACAAAATTAGATGGCCAAAATGTCGTTACTAATGGAGGACGTGTAATTGCTGTAACATCTTATGGAGACGATTTCCAACAGGCCATAAAAAAATCTTACCAAAACATAGATAAACTAAGCTTTGATAAGATGTATTTTAGAAAAGATATCGGCTTCGATCTAATTTAAAAAATAAATTCACCAGCCCTTTTTAATTAAAGGGTTTGGTTTTTATTTTAAAAATGAGTGAGCTGTTGTATCTTGGTTTTCTGTTCCGGCATCATCAAAAATACGCAATTGTTTAATCCAATAACCAATTGCGCACGCACAGATGATCATGAAAATCCAGTTAATAGTGTTTGCACCAAACCATGTAATTAATTCCAAACGACGTAAAAAGTCAAGAGGAGCAAACAAAATGTTAACGAATAGGTATTGAATTCCTTCGAAAAAAGCTGTCATAATTTTAAAAATTATATGTTATTTATTGTTGTGTAATGCCTTGAAGATAAAATTCGGTAAACCAAATCTTTTTTCAACTTGTTAGGTTTTTCCTTTTAAACAAGTAGTATCTTTACAATCACAAAAGTATAAAATATCCTTATGATAACAAGTGTTTTTAAAAAATCTACGCCATTAAATTATTCATTGGTTGTAATTTTAATACTGGTTTTCTTTTTTATGTTCCAAATTAAAGACCCTTCTTGGGTTACTTCTTATTTTTTGGCTTTTCAAAAAGTGAGTTTATTATGCTTTATTTTGGCTTCTTTTTTTATGATTAATTTCATTGTAAAAAAGAACGGACTCAGTAAAGACAATGGTTATGCGATACTTTTTTACTTGTTGTTTGTTCTATTTTTCCCAACCATATTTAATGACTCAAATGTTATCTATGCCAATTTTTTTATTTTATTGGCACTTCGAAGATTGATTTCGCTCCAATCTCTCAAAGCATCAAAAGAGAAAATATTTGATGCAGCATTTTGGATTTTTATAGCTTCTTTATTTCAATTTTGGAGTATTCTCTTCTTAATATTGGTTTATATTTCTATTATTTTTCACGTTTCAAGAGATTATAGAAACTGGGTTTTGCCATTTATCGCACTTTTGGCAGTAACAATTTTATTCTACATGACATCTTTAATTTTAAATTTTGATGCCGTAGCTTTCATTCAGGAAAGAGCAGTAATCGATTTTAGAATTGATTATTTTAAGAATAATTATGAAAATGCAGCACTTTCAATATACACTGCTGTCGCTTTATTTTTTGTTACTTCGATGCTAATGACATTGTCAAATAGACCACAAATTGTCCATTCTTCGTATAAGAAAATAGTAGCTTGCTTTTTTATAGCAGCCATTGTTTACATCATTTCGCCAAATAAAAGCAACGATTTGCTATTGTTTAGTATTGCACCATTAAGCATTATGGCAACGAGCCACGTAGAATACATGCAGCAGAAACTGAATAACGAAATTGTTTATTACACTCTGATTGTATGTAGTTTATTTACGTTTTTCTCTCAGCTATAATTTACTTCCGTAAGCAAGATCACCAGCGTCGCCAAGACCTGGAACAATGTAGTTTTTCGCGTTTAGTTTCTCATCTAAAGAAGCAACCCAGAGATGGCAATTTTCGGGAAGATTTTTTTCTAGATAAGCAATTCCTTCTGGGGCAGCGATAACGACAACAATATGTATTTCTGCTGGAATAGCGTTTTCGACCAATTTTTGGTGAACTGCAACAATTGATTGTCCCGTAGCCAGCATCGGATCTAGAAGCAAAACGGTTTTATTATTTAAGTCTGAAATAGCCTGATATTCAACTCGAATTTCAAATTCATCATCATTATTTGGGTGGAATCTGCAAGCAGAAACAAAGCTGTTTTCTGCATGATCAAAATAATTTAAAAAGCCATTATGAAGTGGTAATCCAGCACGTAATATAGGGCATAAAACTAAATCCGTATCAATTTCTGTAGTGTTCTTAATTCCAAGAGGAGTTTGGATTTCAACATTTTTATAAGGCAAAATTTTGCTCAATTCATAAGCCATAATTTCACCAATGCGTTCAATATTTCTACGAAAACGCATGCTGTCATTTTGAACATTTACTTTTCTAATTTGACCTAAGAAATGATTTAAAACGCTGTTATTTTCAGAGATATAATGAATTTTCATGATGAAATTGTAATTTATTTAGAGATAAAATGATGAAACGAAAAATAATTTCTTTTCTTCGCAGCATAAAAGTATAAAAAGTATCTTTGTATCTATAAAAAAATAAAGACATGTTTTCAAAATTAGCATATTCTGTTTTCGAGCAAAGTATCAAAGATTATCATCAGTTTGATAATGTAGATCAGCCGATCAATAATCCTTATCCAAAAGATAAGTTCGAGCATTTGTTATATCTAAAAAATTGGATTGACACCGTTCAGTGGCATTTTGAAGATATTATTCGTGACCCAAATATTGATCCTGTTGCGGCTTTAACATTAAAAAGAAGAATTGATGCATCAAATCAGGAACGTACTGATATGGTGGAATATATTGATAGTTACTTTTTACAAAAATACAGCAATGTAAAAGTAAAAGACGGGGCAAAAATCAATTCTGAAAGTCCTGCTTGGGCTTTTGACAGATTGTCGATTTTGGCTTTAAAAATTTATCACATGCATGAAGAAGCAAATCGTGCAGAAGCTTCTCAGGAACATAGAGATAAATGCCAAGAAAAATTGAATGTGCTTTTAGAGCAAAGAACAGATTTATCTACAGCAATTGAAGAATTATTGACAGATATCGAAAACGGTGATAAATTCATGAAAGTGTACAAACAAATGAAAATGTACAACGATGATGAATTGAACCCAGTTTTATATCAAAATAAGAAATAATTTGGCAGCGTTGTTCAACAACAAAATCAAACATATAGCCGTCATGAGACTATCCGCAATGGGAGATGTCGCCATGACGGTTCCTGTTTTACGGGCTTTTGTAAAACAATATCCAACGGTAAAACTGACCGTTATTTCTCGTCCGTTTTTCAAACCTTTTTTTGATGGAATTCCGAATCTTGAATTTTTTGCTTTTGATGAAAAAGAAAGACATAAAGGATTTCCAGGACTTTTACGATTGTTTAAAGATGTAAAAAAATTGAAGATTGATGCTTTTGCAGATCTTCATAATGTTTTACGATCTAAAGTGGTGAGTTTGCTTTTCGCTTTAAGCGGAAAAAAAAGAGCAACCGTTGATAAAGGGAGAGAAGGAAAAAAAGAATTAACCCGAGCCGAAAATAAGGTTTTCAAACAATTGCCAACCATGTTTGAAAGACATGCAAAAGTGTTTTCAGCTCTTGGTTTTCCTTTAGATTTATCGAAACCAGTATTTCCTGAAAAGGCAGTTTTAAGTTCTGATATTTTAGACATTATCAGAAATGAAAATCAAAAACTAATAGGAATTGCGCCTTTTGCACAATATGATTCTAAAGTTTATCCTTTGGATTTAATGAAAGAAGTAATTGCAAAATTGGCTGAAAATCCATCCTATAAAATTTTGCTTTTTGGCGGAGGAAAAAAAGAAATCGAAATTTTAGATTCAATTTCTGAGCCTTTTGAAAATGTAATCAATATGGCTGGAAAAATCAAATTTCAGCAGGAACTGCAATTGATAAGCAATCTTGATGTGATGCTTTCTATGGATTCTGGGAATGCACATATTGCAGCAATGCTTGGCGTAAAAGTCGTTACACTTTGGGGCGCGACACATCCTTATGCAGGATTTTTGCCTTTTAATCAAAGTTTAGAAAAAGCACTGACTTCAGACCGAAATCAATATCCAAAATTGCCAACATCAGTTTATGGCAATAAAGTTGGTGAAGGTTATGAGGATGCTATGAGGACAATTTTACCACAACAGGTCGTTGAAAAGGTTATAGAGCAGCTTTCATAAAGGATTAGAAAATAAACTAGAAGGCGTCACTTTTTATAAGCTTCGGAGAAGCGAAATATTTATAGTAAAATATGCGTCTACAATATTAAAGCTCCAGCGGAGCGACATGTTTTTTATAATAATGTCGCTCCGCTGGAGCTTTTTCTTTTGTTTTATTGTGATCCTATAAATATTTTACCCCGCTGGGGTATTTGCGATGAACAATGTTTTAAGCAATATTTTTGTTTAAATATCTTTCATCAGAATCGAGGAAAGAATATCCTATTGTTTTTTTTCTTTTTTTGTTTACTATAATGGAAACAAAGTTATTTTTGTCCTCAGTTGACAAAAGAATATGTTCGAATTTTTGTGATGAATCTCTGTAAACTTTATAAATTAAGTCATTATCTTTTATTTTTTTAGATAAAACTTTAGCCGATTTAAGTTTGCTTACATAAGGCCAGATATTAAAAATATTCGAATCGGTCTTTTGGACTTCTTCCATTTTCTCGGTCAATGTTGAATTGTATTTTTCTCTTTCAAGTAACTTCGGGCCTTTTTTGTTTTTCATTTTTATAATAACTGCCAAAACGCAAAGCGAAGCAGTTACAATCAGCATAATAAGTAAAGATAGATGAAAGTGGTGAACGTGAGCTGTCATGATATTTAATGTTAAATGTTTGACAAGTTTGATTAGCTCTGCAAATTCTTAAATCATGAGATTGCCATTGCTATAATTTTACCCCTAATTTAATGAAAATTCAGCAATATTTTGACAAAATTTTACTTTTATTTCAATTAGAGCCAAATCTTCTCATCACGACAGCGACGGTAAATATAGATTTTTAGATTTGTTATGGTTTCTTGGTAATTTGGTGCATCATAACCATAGCGTTCATGTTCCATTTGCTCTTTTTCAATGGCATCACATCCTTTTATAACCTCTTTAATCATATCGAGTAAAGCAAGTTCTTTATTATCGGTTTTTTGAAATTTAAGTTCAACAATATCATCCTGAAGTTCTTCACAATAATCAACAAGCTTCATAACTTCTGGTTCATCCAGAAGATATTCCTTATTTCTAAAAATTTCTCGCACCGATTTCATTTATAAATACTTAATAGTAAAAATTCCAAATTCCAAATTCCAAATAGGACAAATTTAAAAATAAAAAAATCCAAATTCCGTTTTAGTTTGGAATTTGGATTTTATATTTTGGAATTTATCAAATATTATACGTCGTCGTAATCAACATAAATAGTTTCTGAAGTTGGATGCGCTTGACAAGTTAAAATTAATCCTTCTGCAATTTCGCCGTCTGTCAAAATAGAATTTTTTGTCATTTCGGCAGTTCCTTTTGTAACGCGTCCTAAACAGCTGCTGCAGATTCCGCCTTGGCAAGAATAAGGAGCATCAACGCCTTGTTTTAGAGCAGCATCAAGAATAGTTTGTTTTTTAGACATTTCGAAAGTAGTTTCTTCATCGTCTACCAAAACAGTAATTTTTGTATGTCCTTCTTGAGAACCTTGAATTGCATGTTCTTCAGAAGAAGAAGTAAACAACTCAAATTTGATAGCAGATTCTTTTACATTTTTCTCTTTCAAAACATTAGAAACAGTATTGATCATGTCTTCTGGTCCGCAAAGGAAAAACTTATCAAATTGAAGTTCTTTGTGTTTGTTGTTTAAAACAAAATTCACAGCCGATTTTTCAATTCTTCCAAATAAAGCGTTTTCAGCTTTTGCTTGGCTGTATACATAATGCACAAAAAATCTGCCTACATATTGCAATTGCAAATCGTGAAGTTCTTGATGAAAAATTGTGCTTTCAGGAGTTTTGTTTCCGTAAACCAATACAAATGAACTCTTAGGCTCATTTTTAAGAACCGATTTTATGATAGAAAGAACTGGAGTAATTCCGCTTCCAGCAGCAAACGCCGCATAGTTTCTTTGTCTTTCAGCATCTGGCTCAAAAGTAAATTTACCTTCTGGCTGACCCACTTCAAGAACATCTCCCGCTTTTAATTTAGTATTGGCAAACTGAGAAAAAAGACCATTTTTTACTGCTTTTACAGCAATCCTTAACTCGCCGCTGTCTGGTGCCGAGCAAATAGAATAAGCTCGTCTAATTTCTTGGTTGTCAAGAGTTAGTTTTAAATTTATATATTGTCCAGCTATAAATTTATAGTCTGATTTTAGTTCTTCAGGAACATTAAAAAGAATAGAAACAGCATCTGCAGTTTCGCGTTTAACCTCTTTAATTATAAGTTTTAAGAATGAAGGCATGATAGAATTTTTATGCAAAAGTAGCAAACCACTATTAAAAGTTTAGCACGAAATTATTTTTTTTAACTTTTTTTGTAACGTTTTCCTACTTTTGGTCTCTTACTACAAAAATACTAAACCATAAACCATGATTAAGAAGTTTATTTATTTAGAATGGAAGGCTTTTATTAGGTCGGCATCTTTTGGTAAAAATCTGGCAATGAAAATTATAATAGGTTTTCTGATAATCTATTTTTCATTAGTTTTTGTCGCAATGGGCGTTGGCGCATTTTATGTTCTTAAAGACATGAATTTGGAACCATTGGCTACAATAAACAAATTTTTAATTTATTATTTCTTGTTTGATTTAGTAATTAGATTATTACTTCAATCAATACCGGTTTTAAACATCAAACCATTATTGGTACTGCCTTTTAAGAAGCCAGTAATTGTTCATTTTTCATTAGGAAAAACAGCTTTGTCGTTTTTCAATTGGGTTCACGCTTTGTTTTTTGTGCCTTTTTCAGTTGTCTTAATTTTGGAGGGATACGATGTTGTTGGAATCTTTTTTTGGTACGTAGGAGCGATGGCTTTTATTTATATCAACAATTTTTTGAATATTATTTTAAGCAACATCGACAAATTGTTTGTTGTATTTGTGGTACTAATTTTGGCTTTGGCGGGAGCACAATATTACCAGTTTTTTGATATCACAACATTTACAACTCCGTTCTTTCAGAACTTTTACGATATTGAAGGGGTATTTTTAATTCCTGTTCTGATCTTAGGTGGTTTATATGCTTTCACTTTCAAATATTTTAAAAACAATTTATATCTGGATGCAGGACTTTCTGTAAAAGAAGATGTTGCAACAACAGAAAATCTGGCTTGGCTGAATCAATTTGGGACTTTAGGAACTTTTCTTAAAAACGACATTAAATTGATAAAAAGGAACAAAAGATCTAAAACAACGATTTTCATGAGCGTTCTCTTTTTGTTCTACGGATTTCTCTTTTTCGGAAATTCTCATCAGCCTCCTGTAATGCACATTTTTGCCGGAATTTTTGTTTCGGGCGGATTTTTGTTTGTATTTGGACAGTTTGTACCAAGCTGGGATAGTTCGTATTATCAATTAATGATGACACAAAATATTCCGTATCGAGGTTACATTACTTCAAAATGGTGGCTCATTGTTATTGTAACCTTTCTTTCTACCATATTGGCTTCCTTTTATCTGTTTTTAGGATGGGAAATTTATCTCACAATTGTAGTTGGAGCAATTTATAACATTGGGGTCAATTCTCATTTAGTGCTTCTTGGCGGTGCATTTACCAAAACACCAATAGATTTAAGTAACGCTGGAGGTGCTTTTGGAGATAAAAAAGCTTTTAATGTAAATGCAATGTTATTGACGCTTCCAAAAATTTTATTGCCTTTAGGACTTTATGCCATCGGACTTTATTTGAATAATAAAAATCTTGGTTTAGCATTGGTTGCTGGAGCTGGAGTGTTAGGATTTGTGTTCAAAGAAAAAGTGTTTTCATTAATAGAAAAAAGATACAAAGTAGAGAAATATAGTACGATAAGTGCTTATAAACAAAAGAGTTAATTTGATAATTAGAGAATTTGTCAATTAGAATATCCAAATAAAAAAGACAATTTTTTAATCTAAAATCTAAAATTATATCATGATACAAGTAAATGAACTTTCAAAAAAATATAACGGAACTACAGTTTTAAACATCAGCAATTTAGAAATCCCAAAAGGACAGAGCTTTGGCTTGGTGGGGAATAACGGAGCAGGAAAAACAACATTTTTCAGTTTGCTTCTGGATCTTATTCAGCCTTCAACAGGATATATTAAAAGCAATAATATTCAGGTAAATACAAGTGAAAACTGGAAATCTTTTACAGGATCATTTTTAGATGAAAATTTCCTTATCGGATATTTGACTCCAGAAGAATATTTTTATTTCATTGGAGATTTACGAAATCAGAACAAAGCAGATATTGATGCACTTTTAGCGAAACATGAAGAGTTTTTTAACGGTGAAATTTTAAATAACAAAAAATACCTTCGTGATCTGTCTAAAGGAAATCAGAAAAAAGTGGGAATTATTGCAACGCTTATTGGAAACCCAGAAGTAGTCATTTTAGACGAGCCTTTTGCAAATTTGGATCCAACTACAGTAAGCCGATTAAAAAAAATTATTAGAGAATTAGCCGATAATCCAAATGTAACGGTTTTGGTTTCAAGTCACGATTTACAGCATACGGTAGAGGTTTGTGATAGAATAGTTGCGCTTAACAAAGGTGAGATTGTCAAAGATATTCAGACCTCAAAAGAGACCTTACAAGAACTAGAATTATTTTTTGCCGTGTAAGAATTTCTATATTTCAAAAAGAAGCGTATTTTTACATGTGATTATACTAAAATTAGTTTTTAGTAGTTATGTGTTTTAAACTCTTTTCTATTGAAAAAGAATACTCTTAAATATAGTTTTATTCCCATTTTTTTATTCTTTTTGATAGCTTGTTCTACCAAAAAAAATACCTTTTTGGCTCGAAGTTCTCACTCGATTGGGACTAAATATAATATTCTTTATAACGGAGGAATTGGTCTTGATAAAGGTTTAAAATCCATTCAGGCCAATAACGAAGATAATTTTTGGAAACAGCTGCCAATTGAGAAAATGCAGTTTGATGAAAATTTTTCTGAAGGCGAAAAAGCTAAAAATCCTGATTTTGAAAAAGCAGAGACTAAAGCTACAAAAGCCATTCAGAAACACTCTATGAATATTGGCGGAAGAGAAAGAAACTGGCAGATGGATGAAGCGTATCTAATGCTTGGAAAAGCAAGATATTACGACCAGCGTTTTATCCCGGCAATTGAGGCATTTAATTATATTTTATATAAATACCCAGAAAGCAATAACATTTATACTGCAAAAATCTGGCGCGAAAAAACCAATATGCGTTTAGGCAATGATGCAATTGCGCTTAAAAACATCAAAATTTTACTTAAAAAAACAGATTTAGATAAACAGACTTATGCTGATGCCAATGCACTTTTGGCAGAAGCTTTTTTGAATCTAGAACAAAAAGACAGCGCTGTTTCTAGACTTAGAGTTGCTGAACAATTTACAAAAAGCAACGAAGAACGGGCAAGATATCGTTTTATTCTTGGCCAGATGTATCAGGCAGAAGGAAAACGTGACAGTGCCATTTACTTCTATGATGCTGTTATTGATTTAAACAGAAAGGCAGATCGTAAGTATATGATGCACGCTTACGCGAAAAAAGCACAGATGTTTGATTATGGAAAAGATAATGATACAATTTTCTTAAAGACATTTAATAAATTGGTGACTGATCGTGAAAATCGCCCTTACTATGATGTTCTTTTTTATGAAATGGGAGTTTATTATGATAAAAAGAAAGATCAAGAAAATGCACTATTGTTCTACAATAAATCTTTAGGAAGAAAATCTAAAGACCCATATTTGATGGCTTCGGCTTATAGAAATATTGGAAATATGTATTTTAAAGATACAGATTACTCAATGGCAGCCAAATACTATGACAGTACTTTGGTAAAACTGGATCCTAAAACCAGAGAATTCGCTTTTATAGAAAAAAACAGAAAAAATCTTGATGACGTAATTAAATACGAAGCTATTGCAAAACGCAACGATAGTATTATTAAGGTATTCAACCTGCCACCAAACGAAAAGAAAGATTATTTCGAAAACTATATCGCCGAGCTTAAAAAGAAAGATGAAGCAAAACGTCTTTTAGAAGAAAAAGAAAAAGAGCGATTGGCCAATATTGATAGAAATTCTCAAGCAGATTTTTCAGGAAACGGAGCTGTTAATCCGAATTCTTTAGGTAAACCAGTAGAACCAGAAGGAATTGGCATGCCTCCAGGCGGAAATGATAATGCAAGTACCTTTTATTTTTACAACCCAACAACGGTTGCTTATGGAAAACTGCAGTTTAAAAAAATGTGGGGAAGCAGAACATTGGGCGGAAATTGGAGATTGGCAGGAGTAAAATCTGCAAACGATGCGGCAATGAACGACACTATTAATACGAAAGAAGTTGCTAATGCGCTAAAAGACACTATTGTTCCTGAAAAATATACTGTGGCATATTATGTAGAACAGCTTCCAACTTCGCAAGCTGCGATGGATAGTATTGGTAAAGAACGTAATTTTTCATACTATCAATTGGGACTTATATATAAGGAGAAGTTTAAAGAATATAATTTGGCAAGTGACAAACTAGAACAGTTGCTTAAAAATAACCCTGAAGAAAAATACGTATTGCCATCGATGTACAATTTGTACAAAATTTATCAGATAACAAATCCGGCAAAAGCAGAAGCTATAAAAGCAGAGATTTCTACGAAATATCCAGATTCGAGATATGCCCATATTTTAAACAATAAAGAAGACGATCCAAATTCAAGTCCCGATAAAGAATATCAAAAATGGTATAAACTTTTTGAAGAAGAGAAATTTGACGAGATCTTAGCCAATATTGATAACCTTATTAATCAATATTCGGGAGACGATATTGTGTCAAAATACGAATTATTAAAAGCCAATACTTTAGGAAAAGTAAATGGTTTAGAAGCCTATAAAAAAGGACTTGAGAATGTGGCAGACAATTATCCGAATAGTGAAGAAGGTAAAAATGCCAGAGAAATTCTTGAGAAACAAGTACCTGTTTTAGAAAAACTTAGTTTTACAACAACTGATACTAAAAACTGGAAAATATTGTATCGTGTTGCTAACAACGATACCAAAACCGTTAAAAGAATTGAAGAAGCTATCCGAGTATTTTTATTAGTTGAAAATTACGAAAGATTGACAACATCTTTGGATAAATACAATAAAACAGAAAGTTTTGTAGTTATTCATGGTTTAAAATCTGAGGCTTACGCAAATGATATTGCTGGAGTTTTCAGAGAAGATAAAAAATATAAAATCCCAGATCAGGCTATAATAATATCAAATGATAATTACAAAATCGTTCAGATCAAAAAGAATTTAGACGCATACTTGACCCCGAAAACCCCTTAAATCTTAACCGCCATGTTTGAAAAAGTAAAGAAAAACGGAACTGAACAATTAGGAAGAACAAATAGAATTGTTGAAGGAACATCAATCGTAGGAGATATAGTCTCAAAAGCCGATTTTAGATTAGACGGCGAATTGATAGGAAACTTTACTTCGCAAGGCAAAATAGTGATTGGGGCCAAAGGAGCTGTTAAAGGAGAAATAATTTGTAACAATGCTGATATTGAAGGAGAATTTCACGGGAAGATAAAAGTTCTAGAAACCCTTAATATTAAATCGACTGCTCAAATACACGGAGAAGTGGCAGTAGGAAAACTTTCGATAGAACCAGGAGCGGACTTCACAGCAACCTGTACCATGCTTGCCCATTCGAATCCTGTAATCATGCTAGAAGATGGAAAAGGAGCCGAATAATAATAGGAGAAATAAATGGCTCGCATTTATTAATATTCCATTTCAAATGGGAGTCATTATTTTTGTTTTCTCTTATTTCGGGACTTGGCTTGATGAAGAACATCCGAGCCCGAAAGTGTATTATAATACCATTTTTGTACTAGTCGGTGTTGGAGTTGCATTATATAATGTAATCCGACAAGTAAATGATATCAATAAAACAAAGTAGTTGTAAGTAAAATGCCTTGAGATAAAAGTTGCATCTTTGCACAAAAATTATTTCAAATGCTTTCAAAAAATTACAAACCGATTTTTTATTTGTTATGCCTTGCTTTAGGAACTTATATTCTACATAAAGCCGTTTTTTTCTTTAGTGAAATTAATACGGAGAAATTTCATTACAGTTTAGAATTACTGTATTTATCCTTCTTCATAATTTCATCTTTATTATACCTTATATTATTAGTAGTAAAAAAGAAGAATTTTGAAATCGTTGGAATGACATTTCTATTTGGAACTTTTACACAAATGTTATTAGCCTATTTAGTTCTGCAGCCAATTTTAAAAAATCAAACTGGGGAAACCAATATTGAAAAAGTCAGTTTTTTTATAACATTTGTGCTGTTTTTGTTATTTCAGACGCTTTTAACTGTCCGATTATTAAATGAAAAGCCTTAAAATAACAATTCTTTAAAACAAGGTTTAAAAATAATTTTTCATATCCTTTTGAATATTAATAAAAAATGTACCTTTGCACCAAATTTTAGAAACGTAAAAAAATAAGATTTTCCACGATATGGTGATTTCAAACAAACCACTCAGCTTTATTCTTGCTGCTTTTGTAGCTTCTCTACCGATTATGGGTTTTGCAAATCCAGAGAGTGACTCGACGCATGTTCAAACTGAAACTGCTCATGAAGAGAAAGTAGTTTCACATAATGCTCACCAAGAAGGAGAGCATGTTGCTCTTGACCCAAAGGCAAAAGTGGATGCTTTTATTGATCACCACTTACAAGATTCTCATGACTTTGTTTTCTTTTCAGATGAAAAAGAAAATAAACACTACGGTTTCTCATTACCAGTTATCCTTATTGATGGAGGTTTAAAAGTTTTCTCTTCTTCAAAATTACACCACGGAGAAGAAGTTGCAGAAGTTGATGGTAGCTACTACAAATTAGTTCACGGTAAAATTTACAAAACAGATGCTGCCGGAACAATCAACTTTGATGAGCACGGTCATCCATCAAACGAAAAACCATTAGATTTTTCAATTACTAAAAATGTTGTTTCAATGCTTTTCGTATCAGTATTATTGTTCTTCATGTTTACTGGTTTAGCAAAATCATACAAAAAAGGACCAATCCCAACAGGATTTGGTAGAGTTTTAGAACCACTTGTAATTTTCATCAGAGATGAAATTGCAGTTCCTAATATTGGAGAGAAAAAATACCGTAAATATATGGGTTACCTATTAACTGTATTTTTCTTTGTTTGGGTTTTAAACTTATTAGGAATGACTCCACTAGGAATCAACGTAACAGGAAACATTGCTATTACAGTTTGTTTAGCGGCCTTTACATTTATCATTACTCAATTTAGTGCAAACAAAGATTATTGGGGACACATCTTCTGGATGCCAGGAGTGCCAGTTCCAATGAAAATTATCTTAGCTCCAATTGAGGTTTTAGGAACATTAACAAAACCATTCGCATTATTAATTCGTTTATACGCAAACATTACTGCAGGTCACGTAGTAATTATGAGTTTAATTGCAATGATCTTTGTTGGAAAAAATTTAGCAGCAGATTTGCCAATCTCATTAGGATTAACTTTGTTTATCTCTGTTATTGAAGTTTTAGTTGCATTTTTACAAGCGTTTATCTTCACAATGTTATCATCATTGTTTATTGGTATGGCTGTTCAAGATCATGATCACGCTCACCACCACGAAGACGAAACTGCGATTATTTAATTTTAGAAGTTTAATTTTATATATATAAATAGTTATGGGAACAATTCCAACTTTAGTAGGTGCTGGTTTAGTAGTAATCGGTGCAGGTTTAGGTTTAGGTAAAATCGGTGGATCTGCTATGGACGCTATTGCTCGTCAGCCAGAAGCTGCTGGTAAAATTCAAACTGCGATGATTATTATCGCGGCTTTATTAGAAGGTTTAGCATTCGCTGCTTTAATCTTAGGAAAATAATAAAGAGAGAAATAACAGCATCTTTAACGGTTGGTTAAAGATGTTGTTACTTTTAAAAAAGAAATTAAATATTTAATATAGTTATATAAAATGGATAAGTTAATTAACGATTTTTCATTCGGATTATTCTTCTGGCAAGCTTTAATCTTGGTAATATTGATTTTACTTTTAGTAAAATTTGCTTGGAAACCAATTATGGAATCTATTACTGCAAGAGAAGAAGGTATTAAAAATGCATTGCTTTCTGCTGAAAACGCAAAGAGAGAGATGGAAAATTTACAAGCTGACAATCAAAGAATTTTGAATGAAGCTCGTGCTGAACGTGACGCGATGTTGAAAGAAGCTCGCGAAATGAAAGAGAAAATGATTGCTGATTCTAAAAACGAAGCTCAAGAAGTTGGTCAAAAAATGATTGACCAAGCTAAAGCAGCTATCGAAAGCGAAAAAAATGCTGCAATGGCGGAATTGAAATCTCAAGTTTCTTCTCTATCATTGAGTATTGCTGAAAAATTATTGAAAGAAGAATTATCTAACAAAGAATCTCAAACTAAATTGGTTGAGAAAATGTTAGGTGACGTAAAGTTAAACTAAGATTATGGCAAGTACAAGAGCAGCAATTCGTTATGCAAAAGCAATTCTAGACTTAGCAAACTCTAAAGGTGTTGCCGAAGCTGTCAATAACGATATGAAATCAATTGCAACTGCAATTGAGACTAATCAAGAATTGAGTACATTTATTCAAAACCCAACAACAACTGTTGAAGTTAAGGAAGGTGCTCTTTTAGAAGTTTTTGCAAATGTAAATGGAGTAACTAAAGGTTTGTTCCGTTTATTATTCGAAAACAAAAGATTTGAAATTCTAGATGCAATTGCAGTAGAATACAATAAATTATTTGATGAAAATAATGGCGTTCAAGTAGCAAAAGTTACAACAGCTATTCCAATGGACGCTGCTTTAGAAGCTAAAGTTTTGGCTAAAATTGCAACTTTATCAGATAAAAAAATTACAATTGAAAATATAGTAGATCCTTCAATCATTGGCGGATTTATTTTGAGAATAGGAGATAATCAGTACAACGCTTCTGTTGCATACAGATTACAAGTATTAAAAAGAGAGTTAAGTAATTAGTTTTATAACACAAAAAGTGTCTAAATTATAAATTAAGATGGCGGAAATCAAACCTGCTGAAATTTCAGCAATATTAAGAAAGCAAGTAGAAGGTTTTGAATCTGGTGCTACGCTAGAGGAAGTAGGATCAGTACTTCAAGTTGGAGACGGTATTGCTCGTGTTTACGGGCTATCTAATGTACAATATGGAGAGTTAGTGGAATTTGATAACGGTATGGAAGGTATCGTATTGAATCTTGAGGAGGATAATGTTGGGGTTGTATTATTAGGACCATCAACAGGAATTAAAGAAGGATCTACAGCAAAAAGAACTCAACGTATTGCTTCTCTTAAAGTTGGTGAGCAAATGGTAGGACGTGTAGTTAACACTCTTGGTTTTCCAATTGATGGAAAAGGACCAATCGGTGGTGACTTATACGAAATGCCTTTAGAAAGAAAAGCTCCTGGAGTTATCTTCCGTCAGCCAGTAACTGAGCCATTACAAACAGGTGTAAAAGCAGTTGATGCTATGATCCCAGTTGGTCGTGGACAACGTGAGCTTGTTATTGGTGACCGTCAAACAGGTAAATCAACTGTTTGTATCGATACAATCTTAAACCAAAAAGAATTTTACGATGCAGGAAAACCTGTATTCTGTATATATGTTGCAATTGGACAAAAAGCTTCAACTGTAGCAGGAATCGCGAAAATGTTAGAAGAAAAAGGAGCAATGGCTTATACAGTTATCGTTGCTGCTAATGCTTCTGACCCAGCTCCAATGCAAGTTTATGCTCCATTCGCTGGTGCTGCTATTGGAGAGTACTTCAGAGATTCAGGTCGTCCAGCTCTTATCGTTTATGATGACTTGTCTAAACAAGCTGTTGCTTACCGTGAGGTTTCTCTTTTATTAAGAAGACCACCGGGACGTGAGGCTTACCCTGGAGACGTTTTCTACTTACACTCTCGTTTATTAGAGCGTGCTTGTAAAGTAATCGCTGATGATGGTATCGCTAAAAACATGAACGATTTACCAGATTCTATCAAATCTATCGTAAAAGGTGGCGGTTCATTAACTGCTTTACCAATTATCGAAACTCAAGCTGGTGACGTTTCTGCATATATCCCAACAAACGTAATCTCTATTACAGATGGTCAGATTTTCCTTGATGGAGATTTGTTCAACTCTGGGGTTCGTCCTGCAATTAACGTAGGTATCTCTGTATCTCGTGTTGGAGGTAATGCTCAAATTAAGTCAATGAAAAAAGTTTCTGGAACTTTAAAATTAGACCAAGCTCAATTCCGTGAATTAGAAGCTTTCGCTAAATTTGGTTCTGACTTAGATTCTGTTACTTTAAACGTAATTGAAAAAGGTAAAAGAAACGTTGAGATTTTGAAACAAGGTTTAAATGATCCTTATACAGTTGAAAACCAAGTAGCTATTATCTATGCTGGTTCTAAAAACTTATTAAGAAATGTTCCTGTTAATAAAGTTAAAGAATTCGAAGCAGATTTCTTAGCGTACTTAAACAGCAAACATAAAGATACACTTAACGCTTTGAAAGCTGGTAAATTAGATGATGCTATTACTGACGTTATTGAAAAAGCAGCAAAAGAAATTTCAGCAAAATATAACTAATTATTAGTTGACGGTTGTTGGTTGATTGTTTTGGAATTATCCAAGTAACTATCAACCAACAACTAACAACCAACAACTACAATAGATGGCAAATTTAAAGGAAATCCGTAATAGAATTACTTCCGTTTCATCGACGATGCAGATTACATCGGCTATGAAAATGGTTTCTGCTGCAAAGCTTAAGAAAGCACAAGATGCAATCACTGCAATGCGTCCTTATGCCGAGAAATTAACAGAGTTATTGCAAGATCTTTCTGCTACACTAGAAGGTGAAGTAGGAGGAGATTACACTACACAACGTGAAGTAAAAAAAGTATTGTTAGTAGCTGTAACTTCAAACAGAGGTTTATGTGGTGCTTTCAATTCAAATATTATTAAAGAGATTAAAAATCGTACTGATTTTTATGCAGGAAAGCAAGTTGATGTTTTTGCTATTGGTAAAAAAGGAAGTGATGCTTTAAGCAAAACTCATAAAGTTCACGGTCATCATAATGCAATTTTTGATCATTTGACATTTGAAAATGTTGCTGGAATTGCAGATGATTTGACACAAAAGTTTTTAACTGGAGAATATGACAGAATTGAGTTAGTTTACAATCAGTTTAAAAATGCTGCAACTCAAATTGTTCAAGTAGAACAGTTTTTACCGTTAGCTCCTATTAATACTGATAAAGCTGCAACTTCTGGAGATTATATTTTTGAACCAGGAAAAGAAGAAATTGTACTGGCTTTAATCCCTAAGTCTTTAAAAACACAATTATACAAAGGTATCCGCGATTCATTCGCTTCTGAGCATGGCGCGCGTATGACTGCAATGCACAAAGCGACAGATAACGCAACAGCTTTAAGAAACCAATTAAAATTAACTTATAACAAAGCTCGTCAGGCTGCGATTACAAGTGAGATTTTGGAAATTGTTGGTGGAGCAGAAGCTTTAAATGGATAATCTATTACATAATAAATAAAAAGAAAGCCAGCATTAGCTGGCTTTTCTTTTTTATTGGAAGTTTTATTCTTTTTTAAAAATACTTTTATAAAATGGTGATTCTCAAATTATAGTTAAGTTGAGAATCACTACCATTTTATAAAAATAGACAGATTAACTCTGTGTGCTTTGTCTTTCATGGGAACAAACTAGCTTTATTAATCCCAATGCTCTGTTTTTTTAAGGGTTACAATACAGCAGAATCAATCCCTTGTGCTTTGTCTTTTATGGGAACAAACAAGCTTTATTAGTCCCAGTGCTCTGTTTTTATTAGGGTTACAATACAGCTGAATCAATCCCTTATGCTTTGTCTTTTATGGGAACAAACAAGCTTTATCAGTCCCAGTGCTTTCTTTTTTTAAAGGGTTGTACTAGCTTTCTCATTCCCTTTGTAACAAATTTAAATAAAGACTGTTAAAAAAATGTTACATAATTTTCACCTCTATTTTATATATTTCACATGTTGTGTTAAAAAAGCGTATATAATTATCTAAAGATAAGTAATTTAAGAATATATTGTAACACTTTTCTTCTTTTTTTGTTAAGTTTAATTTATTTTTCAAATATGATAGTCTATTTTATTAGTCTATATTTTAATTATTTTTGAATCTTATTTCTTTTAAACAATGGCTTTACAAATAAAAGAGCTTACTACTATCGATGAGATGGCAGCTCAAATCAATACGATTCGATTTTTATATCCCAATATCTCTCTTGAAAAATATAAATCATTTCTTTCTGAAATGCTTCCGCATAATTATATTCAAATTGCAGTTTTTGAAGATGATATTTGTCTTGGATTAACAGGTTGCTGGTCGGCTACAAAACTTTGGACAGGAAAATATCTTGAGATTGACAATTTTGTTGTTAATCCAGAATATCGATCTAAAGGAATCGGGAAAATGCTTACCGATTATGTTGATAAAAAAGCTATCGAATTAAATTGCAGCAGTATCGTTTTGGACGCATTTACTGGAAATTTTGGTGCTCATCGATTTTATTATAATCAGGGTTACGCTCCGCGAGGATTTCATTTTGTAAAAATTTTGGACGAAAAGAAATTAACGGTTTAAAAACAATCAGAAGTTTTCTTTATTGCATCAACAAAAGCACCCATTAAACAAAAGAAATGGTTATTTTTGTCTTACAAACATTATTAGAATTATATTTTGGGATTATATAAAAATCTATTCAAACAAACGGCAATTTACGGACTGGCTACAGTTTTACCAAGAATGCTGAGTTTTTTATTAGTGAGATTATATACTGGAATTTTGCCTACAGCAGAGTATGGTGAAGTTTCGATTGTATTGTCTTGGATGGTTTTCTTTAACGTAGTGCTTTCTTACGGAATGGAAACTGCATTTTTTAGATTCTATAGTGCCGAAGAGGATAAGAAAAATGTAATCGCAACATCTACCATTTCAATATTTTGGACTTCTATAATTTTTCTTTTCGCCGGATTGATTTTTAGAAACACATTGGCAAATTTAGCAGAAGTAGATGTCCAGTATATTACTTATACTATTTGGATTTTAGTTTTAGATGCATTGGTTTTAATTCCATTCTCAAAGCTTAGAGCCAATCAGAGACCAATGGTTTATGCAGCCATCAAGATTGGAAATGTTGTGATAAACTTATTGCTGAATATATTTTTCTTGATATATCTTCCAAAATTGGCAGAGGCAAGTCCTAATTCTATTTGGGATAATTTATATGTTCAAAATTTCCAAATTGCCTATATTTTCATTGCAAACCTTTTGGCAAGTTTAGCCACATTTATTGTACTTTCTCCAAATTATCTTTCGCTTGGACGAAAATTCGATCCTGTTCTTTGGAAAAAAATGATGAAATACGGGCTTCCAATTTTGGTTGCTGGATTGGCTTTTGCTGTCAACGAACATTTCGATAAAATCTTGTTGGGTTATTTACTTCCTGAAAATTTAGCAAAATCTGAAGTTGGAGCATATTCAGCGTGTTACAAATTAGGATTATTTATGGTTCTTTTTGCGACAGCTTTCAGATTAGGAATTGAGCCCTTCTTTTTTAGCCACGCAAAAAATGAAAACGCACCGCAGACTTATGCCGTTATTACCAAGTATTTTGTGATTTTAGGATCGTTGATTTTATTGGGTGTAATTGTTTTTGCGGACGTTTTAAAATATTTGTTATTAGACAACAAATCATATTGGGAAGCAATGAAAGTCGTGCCACTCATTATTTTGGCAAATTTCTTTTTGGGCATTTACAACAATTTATCGGTTTGGTATAAACTTACTGATAAAACACAAATTGGAGCATACATATCTATTGTGGGCGCCATTGTAACTTTGATTTTAAATTATCTCTTAATTCCGAAATATAGCTATTACGGATCTGCAATTGCAACTATTTCAGCTTATGGAAGCATGATGCTTATTTCTTATGTTTTAGGAAATAAATATTATCCAATTCCTTATGATATGAACAAGATTGGTGCTTATTTAGGCGTTTCCATATTATTTTCAATAATCTCATTTTACGGATTTAGAGAAAAATATTATGTTGGAATTCCGTTGCTTTTAGCTTTTATGTATCTCGTATATCATTTTGAAAAAGATACTATAAAAGGAATAATGAAGAGAAAATAAGACGTTTTAAGAAAATTATATTCAAAAATGAAAATTCAAATTATCAATAAATCACAGCACGATTTACCAAATTACGAAACGATTGCCTCTGCAGGAATGGATCTTCGTGCCAATATTATAGAACCTATCACGTTAAAACCTTTAGAAAGAACCATTGTAAAAACCGGACTTTTTATCGAGTTGCCGATTGGTTATGAAGCACAAGTAAGACCAAGAAGTGGCTTGGCTGCAAAAAAAGGTGTAACGGTTTTAAATTCGCCAGGAACTGTTGATGCAGATTACAGAGGAGAAATCGGAGTAATTTTAGTAAATTTATCTAATGACGATTTTGTAATCGAAAATGGAGAACGAATCGCGCAGTTGATTATTGCAAAACACGAAAGAGCTGAATGGATTGAAGTTGAAACACTTTCTGAGACATCAAGAGGTGAAGGAGGCTTTGGAAGTACTGGAGTGAAATAAAATAGGATGACCAAACCCAACGAAGATTTTAATCTTCACATAAAATCAAGTAAATAATGAAAATAATTGTGCCAATGGCAGGCCGAGGATCAAGATTGAGGCCTCATACGTTAACGGTTCCAAAACCGTTAATTCCAGTTGCAGGAAAATCTATCGTACACCGTTTAGTAGAAGATATTGCAAAAATATTAAAGGAACCAATTGAAGAAGTTGCTTTTATTTTAGGAGATGAAGCTTTCTTTGGAGATGACGTTGTAGCAAGTTTAGAAGATCTAGCAAAAGGATTAGGAGCAAAAGCTTCAATCTATCGTCAAGATCAGCCACTAGGAACTGGACACGCTATTATGTGTGCCAAAGAATCTCTTTCTGGTCCAGCTGTAATTGCTTATGCAGATACTTTAATTAGAGCAGATTTTGAATTAGATCCAGAAGCAGATGCTGTAATTTGGGTAAAACAGGTAGATCAGCCAGAAGCTTTTGGCGTGGTTAAGCTGAACCAGAATAATGAAATTATAGAATTGGTTGAGAAACCAAAAGAATTTGTTAGCGACTTGGCCGTTATCGGAATTTATTATTTTAAAGAAGTTGGAATCTTAAGAAATGAACTTCAAAATGTTTTAGATAATAATATTCAGAATGGTGGAGAATACCAGATTAACGATGGTATCAAAGCGATGATGGCAAACGGAAAAGTTTTTAAAACTGGAAGCGTTGATGAATGGATGGATTGCGGAAATAAAGATGTTACGGTTGAAACCAATACAAGAATGCTTGGTTTTCTTCACAATGACGGAGAGCATTTAGTAGATTATGGTGTGACTTTAGAAAATTCAACTATTATCCCTCCTTGTTATATTGGAGAAAATGTGGTTTTGAAAAATACGACAATCGGTCCAAATGTTTCGCTTGGAAAAGGATGCCACGTATCAGACAGTACAATCAAAAACAGTTTGATTCAGACTTATTCTCAAATTAAAAATGCCGCTTTAGATAATGCAATGATCGGAAATCATGTGAGTTACGATGGCAAATTTACAAGTATCAGTATTGGAGATTACGCTGTTTTAGAATAAAATAAAAATTAAGAAAGTTTCGTTTTGTTTAAGATGTAATTTTTAGAAATGATTAAAAAAAGAGTTTTCACAATATTGGTTTTTGCTTTATTAGGCACACCATTTTCGGTTTTTGCACAGACAGAACCCGAGGATATTGCTATGGCAACAGACGAATATCAAGACTCATTTTATGAATCATTAAAACAAAAAGGAATTGAAAATTATGATAAAGCTATTGTATCATTGGAGAAATGTATTAAACTTAAACCCAATGATGCAGTTGCTTATTTTGAGTTAGGAAAAAACTATTTTGCGCTGAAAGAATATCAAAATGCACAGACTGCTTTTGAAAAAGCGGCACAGCTTGATCCTAAAAATAAATGGTTCTGGCTCGGAATTTACGATGTAAGTTACGAGACAAAAAACTATCCTTTGGCGATTGAAATTATTCAAAAAATAATTGTTTTTGACGAAGAATATAAAGATGATTTAATTTCGTTATACATGATTACCAATCAGTATGACAAGGCATTAATTGCGATTAATGAAATGAACGATAAGTTCGGAAAATCTTCAGACCGCGAAATTTATAAAGCTCAGATTTTATCTCAAGGAAAATATCAGAATGCTGAAATTGATAATCTAATTCAGCAGATTAAAAAAGATCCGAAAGAAGAATCCAATTATTTGAATCTTATTTTATTGTATTCAAAAAACAATGAAAATGAGAAATCGCTTGAAGTAGCAAAACAGCTGGCAAAAGAAATTCCAAATTCAGAATGGGGACAGGTAAGTTTGTTCAAAACCTACTTAGATGCCAATCAGGCAGATAAAGCTATAAAATCGATGAATGTGATTTTAGCAAGTTCAAAAATCGATTCAAAAATCAAACATAGAACTTTGAATGAATTTTTGATTTATGTAAATAAAAATCCACAGTATGCTGCCGATTTAGAAAAAGCTATTTCTTATTTTGATAACGATAAAGAGGTTGACGTTGCCAAAGAAATTGGAAAATTTTATCATAGCAAGGGACAATTTGAAAATGCGATTAAATATTACGAAAAAGATTTAAAAGCGAATTCAGATACAGATCTTGAAACCAATATGCTATTGTTGGAAGCCTATGCACAAGCAAAACAATACGAGCCAATGACCAAAAGAGCCATGATGCTGATTGAAGTTTATCCGAGTCAGGCTCAATTTTACTATTATGCTGGTTTGGGGAGCAATCAGCAGAAACAATTTAAAAATGCAAAAACCGTCTTAGAAATGGGTCTTGATTATGTAGTGGATGACGTAAAATTAGAATCAAATTTTAATATTCAGTTAGGAGAGGCATACAATGGATTGGGAGATGCAAAGAAAAAAGAGGAATACTTTTTGAAGGCAAATGAATTATTAAAAAAGAAAAATAAAATTTAGATGAAAAAATATATATCAATACTAGTATTGTCTATTGCCGTAATTTCATGCAAATCAAAAGCAGTAGCAGTGCAGGGAAATACAAGCCAGACCATTGTAGAGAAAGAAGACAAAAAAGTAATCGAAAAACATTACAACAATAAGTTAGATTTTTCGACTTTGTATATAAAAGCGAGTGCAAAATACGCTGATGAAAAACAAAGCCAAAATGTTACGGCTGAAATTAGAATCGAAAAAGACAAACAGATTTTAATAAGTGTGCGTTTCTTAGGAATTACAATGGCTAAAGCGTTAATAACTCCTGATGCAGTAAGTTATTATGAGAAAATAAACAGTACTTATTACGAAGGAGATTTTACAAGTTTAAGCAAATGGCTTGGAACAGATTTAGATTATTCTAAAGTTCAAAATCTATTGGTTGGAGAAGCTTTTGACGATTTAAGAAAAGGAAAATATACGCAGACAATCGTAGAAAATCTTTTTAGACTTGACGAAGAAAAAGATGCTAATTTAAAAAAGACTTTTTTCTTAGATGGAGAAAAATATTTAATTCAGAAAGAAGAGATTTCGCAACCGTCTGAAAACAGAACATTGCAAATTGCTTATTCTGACACTAAAACTTTTGATCAGGGAATATTACCGACAAGTATAGAAATCAATGCCGTTCAGCCAAAAGGCAAAACAAGTATTAATTTAAATTACAACAACATTTCATTTAATGAAGAGCTTTCTTTTCCGTATAGTGTTCCAAGCGGTTATAAAAAAGTTACAATTAAGTAAATTTGCAAAAATAAAAACAGAAACATGCCAAAATTTCTCCTAAGTCTAGTTTTAATTTGTGCCACTACATTTGTATGGGCGCAGGATTCTCAGCAAGAAAAACTGGAGCAGCGTAAAGCTCAAATTCAGCAGGAAATCAGAGATAACGAAAAGATGTTGCAATCTGTTCGAAAAAAAGAGAAATCTGCTGTGAACGAATATTTAATCCAAGCGAATAAAATTAAACTTAAAGAGAAATTAATCAATACAACAGCAAAACAAGAAAGGCTGATTAGTAACGACATGTACATTAATCAAGTTCAGGTAAATAAACTTAAAAAAGAATTAAAAGTTCTAAAAGAAGATTATGCTGAGATGATTTTAAAATCGTACAAAAGTCGTTCTGAACAGAGTCGTGCCATGTTCATTTTATCTTCTGAAAGTTTTTTACAAGCTTACAAAAGAGCACAATATCTAAAGCAATATACTGCTTTCAGAAAAAACCAAGGTCTTGAAATTCAGTCAAAAACGGCTCAATTAGTAGAATTTAATGCTAAACTGGACGGGCAAAGACAAGTAAAAAAGAAGATAATTGCTGAAAATCAAAAAGAGAAAGTAACCCTTGAAGCAGAGAAAAAAGAACAGCAGAAATTAGTTAATTCGCTTAAAAAAGATAAAAATAAAATCGCTGCAGATATTAGATCAAAACAAAGTGAAGCAAAAAGAATTGACAAACAAATTGATCGTTTAATTCGTGAAGCCATTGCTGAAGCCAATAGAAAAGCAGCTGCAGAACGAGCAAAAGCAAATCCAGGATCTAGTGAAGCAAAAGCACCGGTTTCTTCTTCAAAAATTGCATTAACGCCAGAAGATAAAATTTTGGCGGCTGACTTTAAAGCAAACAGGGGAAGATTGCCTTGGCCGGTAGAAAAAGGATTTATTTCGCTTGGTTATGGAGATCAGCCACACCCGTTGCATCCATCAATCACTGTTCATAATTCTGGAGTTGAGATTACTACCGAAGATGGCGCAAGCGCTAGAGCAGTATTTGCTGGAGAAGTTTCTAAGGTTATTGTATTATCGCCAGTAAATAAAGCAGTTGTAATTCAGCATGGAGATTACTTTACGGTATATCAAAACTTAAGTTCGGTTTCGGTAAGCCAAGGAGATAAAGTGACAACTAAACAGACTATCGGAAGAGTGAGAACAAGTGGAGATACAGGAAAAACAATCATTAAATTCCTGATTCTACAAAACACATCAAACAATAATCCGGAAGGATGGCTGCAAAGCAGATAAAAATTTAAGGGAGCTTTCAGCTCCCTTTTTTAATCGTATTGTTCTAAGAAGTACCTCACAACATCTGTTGTAGTTACGATACCTTTAAGTTCGCTATTGTCAACAACAGGAAGAGCATGGAAATCTTCTTTTACAAAAATTTCGGCTAAATCTCTTATTATAGTATCAGACGAAACTGTTTTTGGTTTTGAAGTCATTACTTGAGGAACGGTTAACATTTCTAATATGGCTTCATCAGCATTGTCTTGACCTTCAAACAAAGCGCCAAAAGTCAATCGGTTAATATCTGTTCGGCTGATAATTCCAATTACTTCTTTGCCTCTTACAATTGGAATGTGACGAATTGTATTTGCTTTTAATTTTTCGACCACTGTTTTAAGATCATCTTTTTCGTTTGCAGTCACAACAGTTTTTGTCATAATGTGACTAATTGGTTCTCTTTTTTTCATGATAGATTAGTTTTATATTTATATCAAATATGTAAAACAATTCCCTCAAACGCTATGACCTTTATCAGCTTTTAAAAGAATTAAAAGAACATGTAATACGACTAAATTTTAGTATTTTTGCAGTATGGAAACAAATAGACAGAAAAAAATAGGCGGTGTTCTTCAGAAAGATCTGGTTGACATTTTGCAAGGTGAAGTGAGAAAAAACGGAATTACAAACTTGGTAATTTCAGTATCCAAAGTAAGTGTAACTACAGATTTATCTATAGCGACAGTATATTTAAGCATTTTTCCGCAAGAAAAAGCCAAAGAAACTTTAGAAGCCATAAAAACAAATTCAAATTTAATCAAACATGATTTGGCACAGCGTGTACGTTTGCAATTGCGCCGTGTTCCGAATTTGGTATTCTTTATAGATGATTCTCTAGATTATATAGAGAAAATTGACAATGCACTTGCAGGAAAAGAAAACCCAATAGAAAACCGTGATCTTTTAGAAAAGAGAAGAAAGTCATAATTTGAATTTCCCTTTATACATAGCCAAACGTTATATTTTTAGCAGCAGTAAAAACAATGCTATCAATATCATCAACCGTATTGCCAGCATGGGAATCATTGTTGGTACAATGGCTTTGTTTGTTGTTTTATCTGTTTTCAGCGGATTAAAGGTTTTTAGTCTTTCGTTTACAAACGAAATCGATCCTGATTTGAAATTGACAAGTACTTATGGAAAATCATTTTTAATTACACCCGATCAGGAAAAACAAATCAAAGAAATAGAGGGTGTTGCTTCTTACACCAAAATCATAGAAGAGCGTGTTTTGTTTTTATTCAAAGACAAACAGCAAGTTACGTATTTAAAAGGGGTTGACAGTTTATATCCAGTTGTTAACGATATCAAGAAAAAACTTTTTAATGGTCAATGGCTAAAACCGGATAGTTTTCAGGTTGTAATTGGCTATGGTTTGGCTCAAAATTTCTCCATGGGAATTTTAGATTTTGAAAATCCACTTCAAATTTTTGCTCCAAAGCCAGGAAAAGGCGGAATCGAAAATCCCGAAGAGGCTTTCAATAAAACCGATGTTCTACCAGTTGGGATTTACTCCATTAGCGAAGATTTAGATTCAAAATATGTATTTGCAGATTTAGGTTTAGTGCAAGAATTGCTAATGTACAAGCACAATCAAATCTCGGGATTAGAATTTAAATTAAAAGAAAATGCAGATGAAAACGCTGTAAAATCAAAACTTAGTTCTATTTTTAAAAATAAGATCACTTTAAAAAATAGAGCACAGTTAAACGAGTCTTTGTATAAAATGCTCAATACCGAAAACATCGCGGTTTATCTGATTTTTACTCTCGTTATCATTGTAGCACTTTTTAATTTGATTGGTGCATTGATTATGATGATTTTAGAAAAGAAAGGAAATCTTAAAACCCTTTTCAATTTGGGCTCTGACATTGGCGATCTACGCAAAATATTTTTGCTTCAAGGTACTTTATTAAGTGTTTTTGGTGGCTTGATCGGACTTGTTTTAGGTATTATTCTCGTGATATTACAGCAGAAATTTGAACTTATCATGATTACGCCAACCTTGGCCTATCCAGTTGTTTTTACAGTTGAAAATGTTATCATCGTAATGACGACAATTATCTCTTTAGGGTTTATTGCTTCGCTAATTGCAAGCAGCCGAGTGAGTAAAAAATTACTAGATTAATTTCTCCTTTAAAAATATTACTTATATTTACCGCCTTGAAAATCTACAGCATATGATTGTTTCTGCCTAATCCTATTTTATTTTTTAGAATAATTAGGATACTTACGTTTTACTTTTTAGTTCAGATTGAAAATTACATCTGGACCAATTTTATCATTTATCCTAAATAATCATGACAGAAACAACTATAAAGAAAAGCTTCTTTTCTAAAATTTTTACCACTTTAAAACAAGCCTTAAAAGGCGATGATTCATTTGATTATACTTCTGGAAGTATTAAAAAAGCTGTAATTCTATTAGCCATTCCGATGGTTTTGGAAATGATGATGGAATCGGTTTTTGCTTTGGTCGATTTATATTTCGTCGGACATTTGGAACACAGCAGTTTTGCTATTCAGACTGTTGGTTTGACCGAATCGGTATTGACTGTAATTTATTCGCTTGCGATCGGAATGAGCATGGCCGCAACAGCAGTTGTAGCAAGACGTATTGGAGAAAAAGATCCAGTTGCCGCTGCAAAAGCGGGAATGCAAGCCATTATTGTAGCTTTTGCTATTAATAGTGTAATGAGCATTCTCGGAATTATATACGCAAAAGATATTTTGATTTTAATGGGTTCTTCTGTAGAATCTGCCGAACATGGTTTTCGATTTACTCAAATTATGATTGGTTCTAGTTTGTGTATTATGCTTTTGTTCTTAATAAATGGAATTTTTCGCGGAGCTGGAAATGCTGCAATTGCTATGAAAAGTCTTTGGATTGCCAATATTTGCAACATTATTTTATGCCCGATTTTAATTAATGGTTTTGGACCAGTTCCTGCTTTCGGACTGGTTGGCGCTGCTCTGGCAACAACAATTGGAAGAAGCATCGGGGTTTTATACCAAGTCTATCATTTGTTTTTTGGCAATAGCATTTTAAAAATCAAAATACCATATTTCGCTCCAGATTTTACACAGATAAAAGCTTTAATAAAAATTGCTGCACCTGGAATTTTACAATTTGTAATTGCTTCTTGCAGCTGGATTTTCTTAGCTCAGTTAGTCGCAACAACTGGTGGAGACCACGGTTCTGCGGGATACCAGACTGCTTTGAGAATTATGATGTTTTTTATTCTTCCTGCGTGGGGATTGAGCAATGCCGCCGCAACTTTGGTTGGTCAAAATCTAGGGGCGAAACAAATTGAGCGTGCCGAAAAATCCGTTTATGCAACCGCAAGATATAATGTAATTTTCATGGCTTCGATTATGATTATTACTTTGGTTTTTGGACAATATATTATTTCGTTTTTCACGAATGATCAGCAGGTCAAAACCATTGCGATTGAAGCTTTGCAGATTATGAGCATAGGATTTATTTTCTACGGAATTGGAATGGTTTTAATCAATACTTTTAATGGAGCAGGAGATACCTGGACACCAACAGGAATTAACTTCTTCGGGTTTTGGCTATTTCAAATTCCGCTGGCTTTTGTTTTAGCGAAGCATTTCAATATGGGACCAACAGGAGTTTTTATTGCCATTCCTGTTGCAGAAACCGCAATTACTTTAACTGGAATTGTTTTCTATAAAAGAGGAAAGTGGAAGAGGGTACAAGTATAACAAAAGAAAAAGACCTTCAATTTTGAAGGTCTTTTTTTGTATCAATATTTTTTGTCAAAGTTAATTTGCGTATTTTTTGTCATTTCGACGAAGGAGAAATCTCCATAAGAAGCTCGACAAAGATTTAAACTTTTGTTATGAGATTTTTAAACAAATTCATATCCTGCATAAACTTCCTCGATTTCTTTCATAATAGCGAATAAATCTTCAGGAGCATCTGTGGTAACTAGTTTTTGTTTGAATTCTTTAAACGAATGAATTCCTTTGAAATAATTAGTATAATGACGACGCATTTCTACAATTCCTAAGCGTTCGCCTTTCCATTCCATAGACCATTTTAAATGATTTCTTGCCGCTTCAACACGATCAATAACCGTTGGAGCAGGTAAGTGTTCCCCTGTTTTGAAATAGTGTTTTATCTCATTAAAAATCCACGGATAGCCAATGGCTGCACGGCCGATCATGATACCGTCAATTCCGTATTCGTTTTTATATTGTAATGCTTTTTCTGGGCTGTCGATATCGCCATTTCCGAAAATTGGCATTGTAATTCTTGGGTTGTTTTTGACACGCGCAATATGTGACCAGTCAGAATGGCCTTTATACATTTGAGCACGGGTTCTAGCGTGAATTGTTAAGGCTTGAACACCAATGTCTTGAAGTCTTTCTGCAACTTCATCAATGTTGATAGAGTTTTCATCCCAGCCTAAACGTGTTTTTACTGTAACAGGCAAATCAGTTCCTTTGATAACCGCTTTTGTCAAACGAACCATCAAATCAACATCTTTTAAGACTCCTGCACCTGCGCCACGGCAAACGACTTTTTTTACTGGACATCCAAAATTGATATCCACTAAATCTGGTTTTACAGTTGAAACGATTTTAGATGACATTTCCATTGCTTCTTCATCACCACCAAAAATCTGAATTCCGACAGGGCGTTCGTAATCAAAAATATCCAGCTTCATGCGGCTTTTTATAGCGTCACGAATTAATCCTTCCGATGAAATAAATTCAGAGTACATCATGTCTGCTCCGTGTGTTTTGCATAACCTGCGAAACGGCGGATCGCTAACATCTTCCATCGGTGCTAGTAATAAAGGAAATTCGGGTAATTCTATGTTGCCAATCTTGACCATCTTCGTAATTTTTTGCAAAATTACAACATTTAGTTCAATTTGTGCCAAATTGAGGTTAAAGGTGCAGATTAACAAAGGATAAAGGTTTTACTTGTAAATATACTTTTACAATATTTTGATTTGTAACATAGGATTTATCTTAAATTATTATATATTTGGTTTAACACTAACAAACCCCCAATACCATTTAATCCTATGAAAAATTTTAAATTATTGATGATGTCATTTGTCGTTTTGACATTTTTTTCCTGTTCTGAGGAAACCATTAAACAAGAAGCAGAAGTTGTTTCAACCGTAAAAAGCAGCACAACTACACAAAAAATTTTAGCCGAAGATTGTAGTACACCTACTCTAATTGGTGCTGCAGATGATACTTACAACTGCTTTGGACTCGCTTTTTCTTTAAGTGAAACAGGAGTGAAAAAAACAATGGACAATGCGGAAATATATGCGGCATATATTGATTCAGGAATATTTAAAGAAGATTACAGTAATAAAGCAACCAAGGTTCTATACTGGAATGAACTTGCTGGTTATAATGCGAAAGATTATAGAGCTGTAGATCACGCTGCCATTATTACAGATAGTGGAAATACAACTGTTTATTCTAAACAAGGGTTAACAGGTCTTTATAGAAATTGTATTGGATATTATTATCTGAATACTGCAAAAAGTTATTATAGGACTTATGCTTTAAATGTAGATTTAAATACTCCAGCCACTGCTCCCGTAAGAGGACAGACTTTTACAGTTTCACTTCAACACTTTGCAGCTGAATTAGAAATACAATATATTTGGACTTATAATACAGCAAATTTAGAGTTAGTATCAAACAATGGTAGCAGTATTACTCTTAAAGTGAAAGACAATGCAGTAGCAGGTAGCTATACTGTTGGTTTAAGTGCTACACATCAAAGAAATGTAATAATAAATAATACATCATTTCCAAAAACGGTTACTAGTTCATATAATTTTACTTTAGCATCAAACACTCCGCCATCTCCTGCAGCAAGCTTTACGGGTTCTACTTATGTAACAAAAACATCAATGGGTTCTTGGACTGCAACGGTTAGTGGAGGAACAGCGCCATATCAACTTACATGGTGGCTTAAGCGTCAACAAGATCCAGATTCATTTTATTTGCAAGTTGGAACAGGTTCTGCTTTATATTTATTGACAAAAACATCAATTAAATCTATTTATTATAATTTATATTTAAGAGTAATTGATGCAAATGGCCAGTCATTTTCAACGCAGCCGATGGTAGTCCAATCAACAGGTGTATTAGAAGAAGCTTTATAATAGAAAAGCCTAGTTTAAAACTAGGCTTTTTTTATCTCCTAAACAGAAGTTTTTCTGTAATCAAAAAAACGAATTGGTTTTCTGCTCATTGGATTAAAAACTAACGGATTTAAAACTTCTTTTGAAGCAAATTCTATTTTTGGCGTAACTCTTAATTTGGCTCTAAAATGATCTTTTATTTCCTGTAAAAATTCTGGGGTTTGATTTTTAACGGCAATTTTAATTAGGATTTCATCGGTACCTAAATCGTTTGTAGAGATTTCAATCAAATGATTTTCGATATTGTCAAAACTGCTCAAAACATCGTTCATCGCTGGCGGATACAATGTTGTTCCTTTATATTTAATCATTTGTTTTTTGCGACCAACAACTGGTCCAACGCGTAAAGTATTTCTGCCACAAGCGCAAGGCTCGTCATGAAACTGAACCATATCGCCTGTTTTGAAACGCAGTAAAGGCATCGCCTCAATTCCTAAAGTAGTAAAAGTAAGTTCTCCAGTTTCTCCATTTTTTACAGGCTGATTATTTTCGTCTAAAACTTCTACAATGATCAATTCTGGATGATGATGTCCGCCTTTTCCATGTTCGCATTCTGTAAAAGCAGTACTCATTTCAGTAGAGGCATAAGTCGAAAACAACTTAATATTCCATTTATCTGTAATTTTTTTGGATAAAATATTCATTGAAAAATCCTGTTCTCTCAAAGATTCTCCAATGCAGATGGCACCTTTTATGCTCGAATTGTTATAATCGATTCCGTGCATTTCGGCGTATTCAATTAATTTCAAAAGAAAAGAGGGAACTGTAATCAGATAACTCGGATTGTATTTTAAAATCGAATCCCATTGCATTTCTGGAATTCCGGCTCCAACACGAATTACGCCAACTTTCAGTTTTCTTAAACCTAGAAAATAAGCCAAGCCAGCCATAAATTTCCTGTCGATTGTAGTCATTAATTGCACCACATCGCCTTCTGCAATTCCGGCACAGGCAAAAGAAATCGCTTCATTATAAGCCAAACGATCCAAATCAGAATCGGTTAGGCCAAAAGTAACAGGATCTCCTAAAGTTCCCGATGTTGAGGCGTAATCGATAATTTTATGCTGCGGAACACACAAAAAATCATCATTATATTGCTGTAAATCTTCTTTGGTGGTAACAGGTAAATGCTGTAAATCTTCCAGCGTTTTTACTTTCGAAATATCAATATTCTGTCCTGCAAAAAGTCTTTTATAAAAAGGAGAATTTTCGCCGATATAAGCTAAAAGTTCGGCTAATTTTTTTTCTTGAAAAATTTTAATCTCTTCTAAAGAATCTTTTTCTATTGCTGGAATCATTGTACTTTTCTTTTGACTTTTTTTAAATATTTTTCAATCTCTTCTTTTTGCGGAACTGTAGTGATTTCGTGGCTTAAAGCTTTTTCAAAATTAAGCTTTGCCTGAAGAAATTCCTTTTTTTGGTAAAAGTACAATCCTACCTTATAATATACAACCCAATAATTAGGGTTTAGTGCTTGATAATCTTCAAGAAATTCTGGAGAAACAGTTTCTTTCTTTTTTAAAATCGAGTCCATTTTATGATCTTCTATTTTGAATTCTTTAAAATTCTGAAAGGCAGTTGTTTCTAAGAAAGGATCTTTGGCAATGTTTAAATTTTCCTTTTGAAAAGATTTTACTGTATTTCTGTTTTCTCCAAAAATCTCATTTAAATCATAACAGACAAACTCGCCCAATTGATAGGGATTTGCAGAAACCCAAACCAACTTTTCTTTTGGTTTAAATATAATTCCGTGATGCGCCAGCAGTTGGTTCAAGGCTTTTTCATTTCCATATCCTAAAGAAATGTCCTTTAAGCCTTCTTTGTTTCGAAGAATTTCCGAAGCAATTTCAGGATTTACTTTGGGATTTTCAGATAGCAATTCCTGCATTCTTTCGTAACGGTATTTAGAATGGCTGTTGGCAATTTGTTCCAGATTTCTTTTATCTTCTTTAAAAGCTTCGCCTTGAAAATGATTGGAACAAATTAATTGATCGCTGTTTGGAACATCATAAACGTCCATTTTATTTGGAGAAACTTCAATTAAAATCGCTTTGTTGTCATTGGCACTTCCGACCATAATCGATTCAGAGACAAATACTTTTCTTTTTTTTGCGATTGCAACAGCCTCGTCTAAATTTTTAGCATGCTGTAAAATTTCGCGAGTTAAGATGGAAATTGGCGTTTTCGCGCTAAGCGGAATTTTAGATTTCGAAGCGTTTATCGTTACGGTCAACCCTTCATAATTCATTCCAGAAACGGCGCCAATCATTCCGGGCCAAGTGACCATCATAAACGGATAACCTTCTTCTGGTTTTATAAAGGCCACGATTTTATTTTCCGCGAAAGCGTCATTGACATAAAAATCAAAATTTCGAGCAAGAATTAAATTTCCATCTTCCGATTTTTCATTCCAAGCAGCAAAAGAAGAACAGCCAACCAAAGCTAAATCCTGTAAAGCGTGCCCAATATCGTGCGCTGCATGCAGATACAAACTGCGCTGATATTGAGGTGCGATATTATCAAAATCATTCGAAGTATATTGCGAAACGCCATAAATCTCCGTTTGATATTCGTCGGGAACATTCAAATACAATTTTCGATTGTACCATTTCAGAAACTGGCGAAGCAGTTTTTGCTGAAATTTTGAAGGTATCAAATCGGTAATTTTAGAGAAAAAAATGCGTTGCTGTTTGTGCAAAAGCGAATCAGTCAAAGCACCAGTAGAAAGTCCAATTTCGAGAGGATCACCTTCTACATATAATTCCCAAAGACCTTGTTTATTTTTTAAAAGCGAATTTTTTCCAGAAAGAAAAATACTGTCAGATAATTTGTTTACAACAGGTTTTGTATTGTTGAAAGCGGTAATATCAGGCGTATGTTTTTTTGATTTTGAAGTACCGCAGGAAGTCAGCAAACTAAAAAAACCGACGAAGAAAATATATAGGATGCGGTTTTTCATAATAATTATTCAGATGCTTTTTTTATTTTTTCCAGCAGATATTCTTTTCCTACAATTTCAGAGCAAGTTATGACCGCTCCAACTGTAACACCCAAGACACCGTGCATATTAATACTTTGGCCTGTAAGATAAAGATTTTCTATTTTAGTTTTGTTTGGAATCAAAGTTTTCATTGGATTATTTGAATCTTTAACATATCCGTACATATTTCCACCGTCTCCACCAATGTAATCGCGGTAAGAAAGTGGCGTAGAAGTATGAACCGATTTGATGCAATCTTTTATGCCTGGGAATTTTTTTTCGATTTCTTTTAAAAGCTTTTCGGCTTTTTTGGCTTTGAATTCGTCATAACTTTCTCCGCGATCATTTTCTTCGAAAGTAGTGTTGAAAGTGTTTTCCCAAGCTTTGACATCATCATATTTCATATAGGTCAAAAATGTCATTCCGTCTGCCCATTCCTCATCTTTTTTCGACGGATTCATACATGCCATAAAGGTTTTGGGCCATGAATTTTCGTCGTATTCGTGTGCGGCCCAAACATCATTTGCACTTTTAAAATGGTAATAATTATGATTGATATATTTGAAAGTTTTAGGTTTAAAAACAATGTATAAACTAAAAGCAGAAAGTACGTTTTCGAGATTTTGAATTCTATTGAAAAATGGTTTTCTGAAATTTTCCTGGCCGGCCATTTTTAAAGTCGTTTTCGGTTCGATATTCGAAATAAAAAACGTTCCCGAAACCTTGGTTCCGTCTTTCATTTGTACCGAATTTACCTTTTGGTCTTCAACTTCAATTTTTGTGACTTCTTTATGTTTAAAAAATTCTCCGCCAAATTTTTTAAGTTGTTTCAGCAATTGTTTGGTAATTTGGCTTCCGCCATTTATACAGCGCCATGAACTTTCTATGTAGGAATTGACAATAAGAGCATGAACATAAAAAGGCGATTTATCAGGAATTCCCGCATAGAGAAAATTAGAACCTGCCAAAATTGCTTTTAGCTTTTCATTTTCAGTAAAAGAATCGATGGTTTCTTTTGCGTTAAGCATTAAAATTTCATCGTCATATTTTCCTTGAGATTCCAGATTGTAAAGCGGAAATGTTTTGCAAACCGCTTTTATTTTCTGGCAATAACGTTCTAGATTTTCTTTTTCTTCAGGAAATAAATTGGTTAGCTGTTGAATGAAATTTTCGAAACCTTGCGCATGCGGATATTCGGTTTTATCGTCATCAAAAGAAATCATATCAAAACCATTTTCGTCCATTTTTTTCAGATTCAAATGATCCATTATTCCAATATATTTGAAATATTGATGGAGATTTTGGCCTTCGCCTAAACCTCCGATGTAATGAATTCCCGTATCAAAAATGGTTTTATCTCTTACGAAAGTCTGCAGATTTCCTCCATATTGATTGTTTTTTTCGAGTACACAAACGCTGTAGCCTTCTTTTGCCAGAATAACGGCAGAAACCAATCCGCCTAAACCGCTGCCAATTATAACTACATCGTATTGTTTTTTCATTATTTTTTCTTTAAAACTAATAAAGCATTTTCTTCAGAAACAATTTCAAAATCCTCAAACTGATTTCTTAAATGGGAACAATTCACTAAAATTATAGAAGCAGCTTTCGAAATTACTTTTCCGATTTGATCCTGATAATCTTCGTCTGAAACTAAAAGAATATCGTAATGATTTTCAAGTGCCGATTCTAAATTGTCGAGATAGAATATTTTTCTCTTTGTAACAATATAATTCGTTTTGGCAACCAGCAATTTTTCTTCATCATTTATAAAAGAAAATATTTTTCGCTGTGGTTCCTGTAAAGCCAGTAAAACATCCAATTGCCCAAAATCGTTTGCTAAATGTAGGATTTTTGCTTTTGGCTGAATGTATTTGTTTAAGCTGTAATACCTTTCTAGATTTTGTTTTAAATCCTTTTTCACGCTATTTCCAACCTCGATTTCTTTATAATCGTAGCTGTTAATAAGCATTTTTTTGAAATAATCAGGACCTTCAAGTTCTTGTCTTATTTTGCGGTATTCAGCTTTAAAGAAAGTGCTTATTTGCTTGGTTCTTTCAACATAATTGGCTCCAAATGAAAAATTATCAGGCGTGATTCTTTCTAAAATGGTAACCGTCAACTTTCCGTGATGAATGACAAAATCGCCTTTCGGAATTAATTCTGATGCGCCATGAATAACAATAGGAATAATATCTATTTTAAATTCTTCGGCAAGGAAGAATGCTCCTTTATGGAATCGTTTTACCACATTATTTTCTGATCGCGTTCCTTCTGGAAAAACCATCAAAGAATATCCTTCGTTTACTTTTTTACGCAAATGTTCGACTCCGCCTTCAAGACCTTCAGAAACAGGATAAAAACCTGCTTTTCTCACAACACCGCCAAAAATAGGAGAGTTGTAAACCCAGTCGCTTACCAAGAAAATGATTTTTGGACTTAACATTCCGATGGCTAAAATGTCCAAAAAAGAAGAATGATTGGCAATAATTACGGCTGGTTTTTCGAAAGTTTCATTGAAGTTATTAACGACTTTTTTGCGAATAAACGGATTTGAATACAAAACCGATTTCATGAATTTTGAAATCACATATCGGAAAGTTTTCATTTTTGATTTTTTGCTGAAAGGCAAAATCGGCATAATCGTAAAGCTGAAAATCGACATTACGATTCCGCCCAAACCATAATACGCAAAGGAAATTACGCCATGAACAAAAGTTCGCAATTGAAATGGCGGATTTCCTTTTTTCGGGCGATTGGATAAAAACAGTTTGAATAAAATCGGATAGAAAATAAAAGTAATGATCAGCGCAGCAAAAACTCCGATTAATGAAACCAGTGAAATTGAAGTAAGCGCGGGATGTTTGGCAAAAATCATCGCACCAATTCCTAAAATGGTTGTGATTACCGCCAGAATAATTGAGGTTCTATAAATGGCAATTTCGTTAACGCCATTAGTATATTCTTTTTGCAATGCACTGGTCATGAAAATACTAAAATCGACTCCATGACCAAAAATTAAGGTGCAGACAATCATACTGAAAATGTTCATCTGAATGCCAAAAATGCCCATAATTCCAGCTGTTACAATTCCGGTCAAAGCAATTGGAATACAGCTGATAATTACCAATTCGATTCTTCGAAAAAAGAAAAATAGAATTAAAATTACCGCTACAAAAGAATAATTTACCAACGAATTAAAATCGGTTTTTAGATTGCTGAAAAATGTTTCGTTCATCTGCTGACGGTCAATTGCAATTACGTTTTCTTTTGCAGAGGCCAATTTTACAAAAGCATCTCGTTGTTCTGGTGATACTTTTACTAAAGTTGAAATGGTATAAAAGCCATTTTTTTCGGTTATAAATTCTTGTAATTGAAGTGCTTTAATTTTTAAAAATTCATCTGCCGAAACAGGTTTGAAGTCAAAATCTAAATGATCAAAAAATAAATTGTAAGTTGTGGGTTTAAAGCCAAGTTTTGATCCTTCAGCAATTAATTCTGATTGTATGAATTGTTTTTTTTGCGGAGTCCAAAACGAATTCCACTTTTCAATTTTTTCGATTTGTTCTTTTTGAGCAAATACAATTCCGCCAGCAGAACTGAAATTTAAAATTCTCTTCTGATTTTTTTCTTTGGATAAATCGTCAAAAAGTTTGCTGTTATGCTGCAAAGCTTCTTCCATAGTTTTTCCGTAAGAAGCAACATAAATCGTTTTGGAAGTTAAACTCGTACTTTCTTCCAACTGTTTTTCGGCCGCTTTAATTTCTTTCGGAATAAAATTCAGCTGTGACAAATCGTTATTAAAACCAACATCATTATAAGTGAAACAGCAAATTATGGTAATGATAACACAAAGTGCGATTAAGATTTTATTATTGTGAAAAGAAAAATGAGCCATTTTATCGATCACATTCTTTTTATGATCTGCAGGATTTTCTTTTGGTTTGTATAAATGCGGAACAATTAAAAGCGAGAAAACAGCAGAAGCAATAACGATAACGGCGGCAAAAATTCCGAGATCATTTAGCGCATCCGATTTTACAAAAAGCAGACACAAAAACGCAACAGCAGTAGTAGAACTACTCATAATGACAGGCATTGTAATGTCTTTGTACAAAGTTTTTACATCGCTGTTATGCTTGTAATGTGTGAGAATATGAATGGAATAATCAATCGTAATTCCGAGTAAAATTGAACCGATTCCTAATGAAATTGCTGAGATTTGTTCTCTAACGAAGTATAGGAACGCAACCGCAAACAAACCTCCAAAAACTGTCGGCAAAAATATAATCAGCGGAATTAACAGTTTTCGATAAAATAAAATTAGGATTAGCATTAAGGTAAACATCGCAATTGAAGTCGTGAGAATAATATCTCCCTTAATTTGTTTAGCATTGGCAACGGCAATTAAAGCAGAACCAAAATAACTGACAGAAGTTTTTCCTTTAAACTGCGTATTTAGATTTTCCTGAATTGATTTTAGTTTTTCAGCAAAAATGGTATTCTTTTCTGTCTCGCTAGATGGAATATTAGAAGTGATAAAAAGCAATAATTTCTTTTTATCCTTTGTCATTACAAAACCATTTTCAAGCGTAAAATCGTCTCCAATATTTAATTGCTGTAATTTTTTTAAAGCGATAAAAGAAATCCCAAACGGATCTTGCAGAATAAAATCTTTGGTAATAAATCCAGACGGAGAAATAATCGATTTGTAATTTCCTTGAACGGTTGCTGCAATACTGTCTTTTTGGAGTTTCTTTTCGATAGCATCATAATCTTTGTCATCTAGAAAAAGCGGCAAATTATTGTAAACAAAATCAATAGTTTCTTGAATGTTTTCTTCGTCAATTTTTCCCTGAATTCCCGTTATGTAAGGTTTGCAGGACTTAGCAACGCTGTCTGAAAAAATGGTTGCCATTTCCTTCAAATCATCTGCAGAACCATTTTTATCTAAGCTAAAAATTACGGTGGTTTTATCGGCAAAGTTTAATTGTTTTAAAACTTTGGCGGTAACATCGGTTTTGTCGTTTGTTGGAATAAGTTTGGTGATATCTTCTTCAAACTTTAATCTTGAAGCGAAAAATCCAAAAACCAAAAGCATCAAAATAGCCAATAGCACCGAAAGAGATTTTCTTCGATTAACAAACAAATGAATGGCGTAGAAATATTGATGCATGATTATCGCTTAAGTTTTTTAAGCCACGAATTTCACGAATTTTCACGAATTAATTTGTGCTAATTTGTGAAATTCGAAGGAAACATAGCTTAAATATTTGTTTTGTTTTTAGAACTAAAAGCCGTTAAAAGCAAATAACTTATAAAGCCAACTGATAGTGCTGAAACGGTTGCTAAAATAAGACTTCCTACGATATATTGCGTAGCATTTTTTTGAATATCGTCAAGAGTTATTGAACTGTCCAAAACCAGTGGCGTTTCACTGCTGACAAAAACACTCCCAACTTGAAGCGAAGCATAAATAATAAACGGTATAAAAGGCGGAAAACTTACGTTTGAAGTGAGATAAGCAATGACTTTGTTAAGTCTGAACAAAGCTGCAAACGTAAAAAGCAATACGGTCTGAAATCCCCAAAAAGGAGAAAGTCCGATAAAAATACCAAGCGCAATTGCAGCTGATTTTTTAAAATTAGAATCGTTGCTTTCTAAAATATCTTCTAGAAAGAATTTTTTAAAACCTTTTTTTTTTGCTCTTCTAAAAAAGTCTCTTGGTTTTATATACAGCAAGGCATTGGTCACCAAAACCGTATTTAAAATGCTAATTCGGGTAAAATCTTGAAACGGACGAAAATGCGAAACTCTTTCAGCAGGATCATACAAAACCTGAATCGGAATGTTTTTTACCACAATTCCTTTCCATGCTGCACGCACAATAACTTCGATTTCAAATTCAAATTTATTAGTGAAAAAACGTTTTGGAAGCAATCGAAGCGGATATAATCTAAATCCGGACTGTGTATCGTCTAGCTTGATTCCAGTTTCAAACTTGAACCAAAAGTTAGAAAACTTGTTTCCGAAACTGCTTTTCTTCGGAACATTTTCCTGCGTCATATTTCGGCTTCCAATCAAGAGAGCGTTTGGCTCGTCTTGTATTGCTTTCAAGAAAACAGGAATATCAGCGGCAAAATGCTGTCCGTCAGAATCGATTGTAATGGCATATTCAAAACCCAGTTCCAACGCTTTTCTAAATCCATTTCTTAGCGCTCGTCCTTTTCCTAAATTTTTAGGATGATGAATTTGAGTCACTTGCGAATACGATTTTAAAATTTCGCTAGTAGAATCAGTCGAGCCGTCATTGACAATGATAATATTTGTGGTGAAATCTAAAATAGAATCCAGTACTTTTTTCAGTGTTTTTTGGTTATTGTAAGTAGGCACAATAACGCAAAAGTGAATCGAACTAAGTAATTCTTGCTGTGATTTCATGTGGTATTTTTTGAGCTTACTTTACAAATTGCTTCTCTTTTTCAGAGAAACTTTCAGATTGTAAAACAAAGTCTTTAAGATAATCTTTCAAAGCGGCACCTTGTGATGCATAATAGGTTGTTATGAATTTTTTATCTTCTTTTATATTTTTCTTATAACCCGTAATAGCAGGAACATCTTGCTGAACGCTTAATCGGATCATTCTCATTTCAATATTACTTGGGTCACTTTTTATCGTTGCTTCAAGCAATTTTGCACCTTCTTTAAAACGATCCATTTTTTGCCTTAATTTCTTTTCAAATTTAGAATCTACTAAAATTGAAGCTGCTTTGTAAGCCACTAAAATTTTATCATCGTTATTTGAAACTCCAGAAAGTTTTGCGACAAAATCTTTGGCATTGCTTTCTGATTTTGCTACATCAGCATACATTTTGCGGATCGAAGCCAAATCTGGCGTTCCAGCAAAATTAACCCATAAAAGGAATGTCAATAATAGTTTCATAATTATATTTTTTTGTACACATTACTCAATTTAAGAGCTGTTGTGTCGTTAAAGTAAGTCGTGTTTTTCACTTTTACTAAACCGTCTTCAGTTGTTGTAACATCAAGCTCCAATCTTAATTCTGGTGTAACTTCAGGATTAATAAGTGCCATAAATTTTACATTCGCCAAAGACTGAATCATCAATGAACTTTTGGTAATCGATTCTGTAAGTTCTTTGATAATCTGAATCATGCAAACACCAGGCATAATAGGATTTCCAGGGAAATGCCCTTTAAAAACCTCATGTTTTTCATTGACTAAAATGGTAACAATATATTTTGAATCAGATATTTTTTCTTCTGATAGTATTTTATAAAAATCTTGTAAAATCATATTTTTTATTTTCCAAATGAGTAGGAAACTCCTAACTGAAAATTAATATTTGTGTTATAATCTCCAAATAAATAATAATTATTGGAGTCATTTTGATAATAATCGCTGCTTAAAACATCAAGCAAACCTTTTTTAAATCGAGCTTCAAATGTTAATCCAGAAGGCAGAGCATAAGCAACACCTAAAACCAAACCAAGATCATTTTGTGCTTTTCTAACCGCAAGATTATCATTTAATAAAATATCTAAAGTTGGTCCCGCTTGAAACTGAATTCCTTGTGGCAGAGTAAATTTATTGATTACAGAAAGTGACAAATAATTGATATCCAAATCCAAATATTCTACCTTATTGGTTTGACTAGCTTCGTCATAATAATTTCGCGCAACATTATTAGAACCTTGTCTGCTATAATTAATTTCTGGCTGTAGCGAGTAAATTTTTGTAATCTTAATATCAGTAAAACCACCAGCATAAAAATCAGTTTTATAATCGGCATGCATTTCAGAAATGGTCGAAAAACTAAATCCTGCTCTTAAACCAGGTTTCGCCGATACTTGAGCCTGAATATTTAAAACCGTAAAAAAAACAGCAAAAAAGAAGAATATTCTTTTGTTCATTTTTATTTTGTTTTAAACGTATAACTAATACCAAGCTGGAAAACCTGATTTAAAATTACTTGATCATAATAATAACCATCGTCGATTCCATCGTAACCATAAATATCAATTAACCCTTGTTTGAATCGAGCTTCAAAAGTTAAGCCATTTGGCAAAGTATAACCAACACCTCCAACAAATGAAAGATCGTAATCTTCAGGTTTAGTGTTTATATAGTTATCACTAACTTTTAAATCTAAAGATGGCCCTGCTAACAGATGAAAACCGCCACCGTTAAAGTTAAATTTTGCAACCGCTCCAAGTGTTATATAATTCAACTCATACTTTTCAGAATAATAACGACCATTTTCAAAGTATCTTCCTTCATCACCTTGTCTTGAATAATTTAATTCTGGCTGAACCGAAAAAAATCTATTGAATTTAATATTTACCAATCCACCAACATAAAAATCAGTTTTAGAACTGTTATCATCAATATTGCTTAGTGTTGATATATTCAAACCGCCTCTAAGTCCAGGGCTAACTTTTACCTGCGCTTCTGCCTGGATTCCGATTAATAAAACAAATGCAAGTACAACAAAATTTCTCATTTTTAATTGATTTAAAGTTTATGGTTTGTTTAATTTTCTATTCTGATTTGAAATAATTCAGCTCAATTTTCAGTTTAATATTCTGATGGATGATTTGGATCTTTTCAGCAAAAATATTGTTTTCTGAATTGAAAAGTAGTGTAAATTTTTCTTTTGTTTTAGAAGCATGAACGATCTTTTCTAATTTCTGATCTTTTTTGGAGATAAAAATATAATTGTCCCGTTTTCCATCTGCCGATTTGTAAATGTCATTTGAAGAGTTTTCAAATTGTTCCTGAATCGGATATTCTTTCTTTAAAAGCAGTCTAAAATCTTCTTTTAAAGTGTTGATTAATATTTTTCTATCTAATTCTGAAACAATAGAATTGATTTTAAAATCGGTTTCTGAAATTTCAAAATCCATCAATTTATTTCCGAATTCGGTAGTAAAAACAATTCGGTGTGTCGTGTCGTTTATTTTCTTGGCAATGAAAATTCCAGACAATTCATTTCCGTAAACACTGATATTGGTTTTATAAACATAATCGGTTTTTGAATCTGTGAAATACGGAACTGTATAAGATGTTTTATCTAATTTTTTAGGCGTATAATTTTTTGTAACTGAGCCGCAAGAAATTAAAACAATTGCCAGAAAGCAATTAATTAGTAAAAACTGAATCGTCGATTTTTGCATTGATCACTTTATTTTTAAGTACAATTCTAGTATAATCTTCAGATGATTCTAACAGTTTTACCTGAACAACAGTTGCTTCTTCTTTATCAAAAGTCAGTTCAATTTGTTTAATATATTTTTTCAGCGTCGCATCTTTCGGAATGAATTTCGCCAGATTCTGACCTTTCACTTTAAAATACGAAATCGTAAATTCTTTGTCATCAAACATATTTCCGCTTACGCTTCCCACAATTAATTTATTGATTCGAGCGAAGATTTTACTGTTTCCAATATCAACAGCGCTTTTCTTTCCTTCGTCATTAATTAAAATTTTCCCGTTTTTGAAAGTAATGCTGTAGTTGTACGGTTTTTTATATTGCCATTGAAGTAAAGCTGGTTCTTTAAAAACCATTTTTCCTGAAGTTTCAATGTCTTTCGATAAAAAGTCTAAATGCTTGTACTGAACAAAATCAGTAGTTAAGGTTTTGATTTTTTTCGCCACGACATTCACGTCTTGCTTAAAAGACGCGATTTCGGCATCGGTCATTTTTTGTTCTTGCGCGAACAAATTGCTAGATATAAATAGAATGAGTAATGCTATTTTAGTTTTCATATTTTTTCAAAAATGTGCTTATTATTCTGCCGCGAATTACACCAATTTCCACGAATTTTAATTTAATAAAATCCGGTTTTATCCGCGTCTTCGCGAAAGCGAATCTGTTTCATCCGCGTTCAATTTTCATAAGCTTTAAGATTCAAAAGTTCTTCAATCGAAACGACTTGATAATTATTTTGCTGTAAAAATTGCAAAAACTGTTCCAAGACCAAAACAGAGTGCTCGCCTGTGTCGTGCAAAAGTACGATTCCGCCAGGAGAAATATGTTTAATTAACCGATTGAAAATTAATTCCTGATTTTGGGTTCCTCCATCAAGAGAACGGATATTCCAACCAATTGTTTTATGTCCCGTTACTTTTAAAGCCCTTCTGATTGAAGGCGTCGTAACTCCATAAGGCGGACGAAAGAAGTTGATTTTTTTGGAAGTGAATTTTTCCAGAAGCGTATCTGTCCTTTTAATTTCTTCGGTTATTTTTTTAGCATTATAAAAATCAAAAAATTTAGAATGCGAGTACGAATGATTTCCAACTAAATGACCTTCGGAAATTACTTTTTGAAGGATTTCAGGATGCATTTCAATGTTTTTTCCAATGCAGAAAAAAGTCGCTTTGGCATTGTATTTTTTCAGAAGCGCTAAAACGTCCAAAGTATAAATGCTCGGACCGTCATCAAAAGTAAGCGCGATTTTTTTTTCTGTTTCGAACGGATTACTGCAAAATGCTTTTACATGATAATTGGAAGAAATTCGTGCAGAACCAAAAGCATTTATTCCAATCCAAATTAGAATTATAACAATAAACCACAGAAAATGAATTGCGATGTAAAGATTCAGAAGAAACAATAAAAGCAATAAAAAGATAAAAAACAGCGATATGTTTTTGTGCGTTATCATTTTGACAGCAGCGTAAAACTATGGTTTTTTCCGTTTAATTGATTGTATAATAAAATCGTTTTGTACTCTGATTTTTCGACAGTATTTACTTTTGCGATTTCAGGAATTTCTTGAATTTTCAATATTTTAGAAGCCATCCAAAAAGCAAAAGCCGAAGCCGTATCATATTCGCCACTCAAATGTTTGTAATATAAAATAGGAGTTTGTGCAAACGAATTTTTGGTAAGATTTCTATAATAATTTTCAAAATCAGCATTTCCATCAAAACCTAAAACTATGGCATCGATATCTGAAATTTCTAAATTATTATATTTTAAAAATGATTGAATGGCTGCTTCAACTTCATTTTCTTCCAAAGTATTTACAATAGAAACGTCTAGAAGTTCGGCATAAGTGTTTTCTTTTCTTTCGTTTTCTAAAACAAAAAAACTAGCGCCTTCGCCATAAACAGCTCCACTTGTTGTAGAATTTAAAACATCGTAAGGAGCATTATTATCTGCTTTAATACGGCCGTTTAATTTAAAAAGGGAAGTGGTATAATCTCCATTTTCATCTACGCCTCCCACTAAAATCGAATTAGCTTCATCTTCTTCAATTTGCATTTTTGCATCAATAAGAGCCGATTCAAAAGAAACTGCACCATTAACATACGTAAAATTATAACCTTTACATTGCTGTAAAAGTGCAATCTGCGCACCAACTGTATTGTGAGTAGATTGAATAAAAGAAGTCGGAGTTAAAAACTCTTCGTTATTATCTAAAATGCTTTTCAGGAATTTTTCAGAATCTTCAATACATCCTAAACCAGTTCCTGTAATAATCGCATCAACGCTTTCAACATTCGCATCTTTCATAGCCAAAGCCGAAGCTACGATTCCGTTTTTTACGCCTTTTGCCATGCGTCGGCTTGCAGCTGGCGTAATATAATCTTTGTACGATGGCGGAACAATTGCCAGTACATTTTCGTCGTGATTAACATTGGCCTCTTCCAAAAAAACAGTATCAAATGTTTTTTGAGTCGAAATACAGCCTACTCCATTTATATATGTTTTTTTTGTCATTAGCTTTTTGAAAATATAAGAGTTGAACAGTTTCCTCCAAAACCAAAAGAGTTGGATAAAACGTGTTCGATGTTTTTATTTTTTAAAGTTGTCTGCGGTTTCAAATCAAATTCTTCCATCGGAACTTCAAAATTCAAATTTGGATAAACCACATTATTTTGAATTGCCAAAACACTGTAAACAGCTTCAATAGCCGCCGCCGCCGCTAAAGTATGTCCCGTAAAAGGTTTTGTAGAACTAAAATCTGGAACTTTTTCGTTTTCATAAATTCGAAGTAAAGCTCTTCCCTCAGACAAATCGTTGTTCGGAGTTGCAGTTCCGTGAACGTTAATGTAATCAATTTCAGAAGGTTTTAAACCCGAAACATCAAACGCTTTTTTCATCGCCAAATAAGCGCCGTCTCCATTTTCTGAAGAAGCAGTCTGGTGAAAAGCGTCGTTTGCATTTCCGTAACCCGAAACTCTTGCCAGCACTTTTTTGTTTTGCTTTTCTACAATTTCATCCGATTCTAAAACCAAAAATGCAGCAGCTTCCCCAAGATTTAATCCTTTTCTTGTATTGTCAAAAGGTTTGTTGTAATCGTCAGATAAAATCATCAGAGTTTTGAATCCGTTGATGGTGAATTTTGCCAAAGCATCGGCACCGCCTACAATTACTCGATCTAATTTCCCCGTTTTGATCAATCTTGCACCCAACATAATCGAATTGGCCGCAGATGAACAAGCCGTAGAAATAGTCGTTACCATTCCTTTTAAACCTAATTCTTCAGCAATTTTTTCGGCAACATCTCCGCCGTCATGACAAGTGATATATTTAACCAGTTCTGGCTTTTCGAAATAATCGTAATAATGTCTTTCCGTCATATCCATTCCGCCCACGCTCGTAGCTGAGATAAGTCCGGTTCTAAATTCATTGATATCGGTAATGCCAGCATTTTCAACAGCTTGTTTTGCTGCCAAAGTGCCAATCATAGCCGTTCTGGAGAAGTTATTATTCTCATTTAATTTCAGTTCATCGATAAGCTCTTCGTTGGTTTTTTTGATTTCGCCAACTTTAATTATATCTGCGTGAACAGTCGAAATATTTTGAATACGAGAAATGCCGATTTTGTTTTCGGTCAGCGAAATATAATTTTCCTCAACCGAATTGCCAATCGCAGAGATAATTCCCATTCCCGTTATTGCAACACCTTTCATTTTTAGACTTCTTAGATTGTTAGAATTTTAGACTTTCTTAGATTTTTTTAGACTGGCTTAGAATTTTAGATATTAGACTTCTTAGATTTTTGGAAAACATTGTCTAAGAAGTCTAAAAATCTAAGTGAGTCTAAGAAGTCTTACTTCGTTCTGTTAGCGCTGATATATGCTGCCATAGTTTCGATTGACTGGAAAATAGCTTTTCCTTCTTTCGGGTCAACCAATTTAATTCCGTAATCTTTATCTAAAATCACGATCAATTCAAGTGCATCAATCGAGTCTAAACCTAAACCGTCTCCAAACAATGGGTCGTTATCTGCAATATCTTCAACTGCGATATCTTCAAGGTTTAAAGTAGTTATGATTTTATTTTTTAATTCTTCTTTTAATGCTTCCATGATTATTTATTGTATAATGTATTGATTGTTTCGTTTTTATATTTTGTGTTTTCGTCTGCACTTATGATGCAAAGAAACGCTTTATAACTCTCATTAAAAAATTCTACCCAGCCACACAAAACAGAATCTGCTTTATTTGTGTTTAACAAAATCCCCGAATAGTTCGACAAAAATTCGGCATTGAAAGCATCAAATATAAAAAAAGAATTTTCACTTTTCAGCTGATGGCGGATACTTATTTCGCCCAAACAAATATTTGGCAGCGTATAAACAAAGACCGCTGGACTCGGATAATAGTTTTCTTTGTCTGAAATAGATTCCTGATATTTTACATCGGTATCTAAACTCGACGATTTATTGGCTAAAACCAAAGCGATATTATTTTCCTGCTCTGTTGAGGTTATCGGACTCAAAAGCAATTCTGATCCTAAAAAAGCCAGTTTGCTCAAAGCATCCATTTTGAAAAATTTTGGATACTGCATTTCAAAATTACGATACGCTTGTTTCGAGAAATCAGCAAAATCTGTCGGTTCAATTTTGAATACAGAAGTTCCGTTCAAAACAATTTCGTTGTTTTGAATGGTGATGTAGGATTGTATGTAGGATATGTTTTGAGTCATTTTTATTTTATATAATCTTCTGCTTCATAAGCGTCAACAGGAAAATCTTCTTTACTAATTGATTTGTAAAAGAAAGTTCCAACACTCATTTTTAAGTCAATATAAATTTTATTTAAATCTTCAATATTATCTTCTTCCCAAAGAATGTCATGAAAAATATATCCAACATTCAATGTTTTTGTATTTAAAACAATTGGATCGCCATTAAGTCCAGAGCCAATAATTAATAAGTGATTTTTGTAAATTTCTTTATTTTCTTCCTCGAGATTTTCAGTTCTGATTCTATTTACACAATTGAAATAAACATTTCCAAATTCAATCTCTTCTCTAAAAGAAAACGTTTTGAAAAACTCTATTGTTTCAGAAGATAAACCAATACTTTCTAGAAATTCGATTGTTTTGTCAGTTACTTTGATGACTTCATTATCAAAATTTTGAATTTTTAAAGCTTTTTTAAAAAGAGATTCGTCTAAATTCATTTGCTTAAATTTTGAACTTGCAAGTTTTCCTTGCAAGTTAGTTTTTTTGAACTGTTCGGAATTTCCGAACAGTTGAATAATTCGTGAAAATTTGTGTATTTAGAGTTTCATTTTTTCAAAAACAACCGCCGTATTACAACCTCCAAAACCAGAAGCCGTTTTTAGAAAATAATCAATTTTCTTTTCTCCATTTTTCTCAATCACATTGATATCTTCACTAACACCAATTTCATCGAAACCTTTTGATTCAAAAAGCTTGTTTTGATTGGCAGATTCTATCGCAATTACCGTTTCCAATAATCCCGAAGCGCCAAGTGTATGACCGTAGAATCCTTTCAAACTGTTAACGGGAACATTTTGTAAATCTAAACGATTTAAAGCAATCGCTTCCATTTCGTCATTGTAAGGCGTTGCAGTTCCGTGTGCTGAAATATAATCTAATTTGTTGGCTTCAATTTGCGCTTCTTTCAAAGCATTCTGAATACTTCTAAACAAACCTTCACCTGTTCTTGACGGACCCGAAATATGATTGGCATCGTTTATCGAACTGTCGCCAATCACTTTTATTTTAGCAGTTGCCAGATTCGCTGAAACTAAAACAGCTGCTGTTGCTTCGCCTAAACTTACACCGGTTCTATTTTTAGAATACGGCTTGCAAGGCAGTTCGCTCATCGCTTGGAAAGCATTAAAACCTGACAGAACAAATTCAGAAACTTCGTCGCCAGCCACTACAAAAATAGTATCGTAAAGTTCAGATTGAATCATTCTTTTGGCCACTGAAACAGCTAAAATTCCAGAAACGCATGCATTTGAAACCACAATGGGTTGAGTCTGGAATCCGAAGAAATCGGCAACGTTTTTAGCTAAAACATCTAAATGTGCGTTGTTGAAACTTTCTTCAGAATCATTTGCTAGAGCGGTTACATTTCCTTTTGTGGTAGAAAGTATAAAAGCTGTTTTTGAATTTAATTCTACATTAGAATTTTTGATAATCGGTTCTAAAGCCAAAATCATCATTTTCTCTAAACGCGAATATTTGGTTTCAGTGCTGATTTTTGAAAAAGCACTGTTTATTTTTTCATCAGAAATAATTGAAGCATAAAACGGATTCGGCATCAAAGAAACATCATTATGAAGCTGAATTCCAGAATCACCATTAAGAATGGCGCTAATATTAGATTCAACATCAAAACCTAAAGGGGTGATGCAGTTAGTTTCGTTAATATATATTTCTCTTAACATTTTATGATTCTAATTTCGTGAAATTTTTGCTCGCAGATTTGGCAGATTAAGCAGATTCTGATTTTAATTTTTAGTAATTCGTGATCCGATAGCTATTGGGAGTGGCTAAAACTTTATTTTAATAACCCCACTTTTCGTTTCCATTCCTCATAAAAAGGAGGATTCGTCAGCATTAAATTCCCTTCTTTATCTAAAAAAACCTGAGTCGTTTCGCCTGTGCAGGCCACTTCTCCTTTATCGTCAATAATTTTAAAACGGTATATCATTTTTGCTGCTGGAGTGTCAACAACCGTTGTTTCAATTGTTACTACATCTCCGTAACGCAAAGACAATTTATGTTCGCAGGTTGATTTTACAATTGGAGTTGTATAGCCTGTTGCTGCAATATCCAGATAAGTAAGTCCATGTTGGCGTCCAAAAGCTTCTCGTCCATCTTCAAAATACGTGATATAATTGCCGTGCCAAACAATTCCAAGCGGATCTGTTTCGTTAAAACGAATCCTGATTTCGTGAGAAACGGTTAGATCTGTAGCTTCTTTAAACTGCTCTTTTCTTTTTATCATAAAATAATGCGATGGAAGTGGTAATAATGAAAAACAAAAATAATAAACTTATTCTTGGTATGATTTCGACGAAAGAAACGTTACGCAATAAAACATCGTAAAAAGCTTCTAATCCCCAGTTCATTGGAGATGATTTTGCGATATACTGCATAATTTTCGGCATAGCAAAAACAGGAACCCAAACACCACCAATCGCGGCTAAAATAATCACACTTGTCGCGCCAAAAGGAGCAGATTGTTCTTGCGTGCTGGCAACAGTTCCTAATAAAATTCCGAATCCGATTGCAGCAAAACCTGAAAATAATGCGACAACACTTGTTAATACAAAATGACCTTCAATATTTAAAGAAGGCAATCCGATTGATGGAAATAAGAAAACCGCAACGGCAACCATCATGTAAAACTGAATCATACAAATGATCGAGTAGGTGATGGTTTTGCCAATAATCACCACAAGATTAGAAACAGGATTGGTTCGTAATCGAACAAAAGTCCCTTGCGATTTTTCTTTTACAATATTGATAGATAACGGAATTACAATAAAAAAGATCGCAAAAAGTGTCCAAGCGGGAACATTATGCTGAACCGAATTTGGTCGAACTTCTTTGTTGTTGATTCTCGGAATTATTTCTTTGAAAGTGATAAAATTCTTTTGCTCAAAATCGATCGTTTCTTCTCCTAATTGTTTTTGAAAAGTTGAATAAATCGATTTGGTTTCAATCTGCGAAATCATTTTGTCAATCGAACTCATAACCGCATTTTTGAAACTCATCTGAACGGCTGGATCAAAATACAGTTTTACTTCTTTTTCTTTAATAACGCGTTGAGGTTCGGTGGTTGAGGTACTATCGCTCAAACCTAAATTACTCACAATTTTCTCTACATTTTGATTTACTTTTTCTTGCAAATCAGAACTTAAATTTTCTGGAATTACAATTGCCAGTTGAAATTTTCCTTTGTATACATTTTCCTTTGCAATTTCTTCGGTAATCGGTTTATTGTCAATTTGTGTTACAACGGTAAAATATTTGCTTTTTTCTAAATTTTCAAAAACGGTTTTAGAAACAGATCCGTGGTCTTTATCGACCAAAAGAATCTGAAGTTTAGAATCGGTTACTGCTTTAAAAGTGCTGTCTTGGATTAAGGTTACGGCAATTACCAAAACCAAAGGCATGACAAATAAAATAATCAGTCCGCCTAAATCTCTTTTTAGCAAAAGGAATTCTTTTACTACCGACATCCAAATTTTATATATCATCTCTCAACGCTTTACCAGTTAATGAAATAAAAACATCTTCAAGATTTCGAGCATCTTTTGTCGATTCAATTAATGCTGATGGAGTTGCTTGCGCATAAATCTGCCCTTGATCTAAAATCGCAATTTGAGAACAGAAATCTTCGGCTTCAGCCAAATGATGAGAAGTATAAATAATAGTCGTTCCGTTTTGGTTCAACACTTTTAAATAATCAATAATAGCAGTTTTAGAATGCACATCGACACCCACTGTTGGTTCATCCAAAAACAAAACTTTCGGATTATGAAGAATTCCTGCAATCAGATTGACACGGCGTTTCATTCCGCCCGAAAAAGTCTGAACTTGTTTATCGGCAAATTTCAATAAACCCAAAAGATCCAGAGTTTCGATTACTTTATCTTTTAAATCAGAACCTTTTAAACCGTACATACTTCCAAAATAAAGCAGATTTTCTCTGGCTGTCAACGTTGGGTACAAAGCATATTCTTGAGGAACAACGCCTATGATTTTTTTAATTTTTGAAGCGTGATGCTGATAATCTAAACCATCAATTGTAAAATGCCCAGAAGTTGGTTTTACTAATCCGCAGAGCATGGAAATTAAAGTAGTTTTTCCAGCGCCATTGGGGCCAAGTAAGCCAAAAATCTGACCTTCATTTATATTTAGCGAAACGCTGTTCAAAGAATACATTTCTGCATTTTTGTACTTTTTCGAAAGGGATTCTATTTGAATGATAGACTGCAAAATAGTGTGTTAGCTAATCGCTTTTTTTAATTTTTTGAAAAAGATTTCTTCTCTATTGGCAATGTCCAAAAGTTCATCGGCAATAGTGTTGTAGGCGTCTTCTTTGGCACTTCTGTTTTTGTAAATACGTGAAGCTTCAACAGCAAAATCACGCCATGAATCTCCAATTTGAGTCATTTCTTTAGAAAGTTCTTTTAATTCTTCGTTACCTAAAATAACCGAAGCTTCTTGTAAAAATGCCGCATAAATGAAACGAAAACCACCGCCACCAGTTCCAATTTCTTCCTGCATACGAACCATTTGAGCCAAGTAATGATTGGCTTTTCTTACTCCATGTTTCTTAGGCCATTTACGAATCTGGCGAGAAACCATTTTGATGCCGCGAACACCAACAATTGGCATTGGCGCCAGCATATCTCTGCAAGTATTTTTGATTCCTTTTATGATGGCGCTTTTTAAATCGACATCTTTTGGAATCTGAATTGGATAGTACATTTGTCCACGCGGTGCAAAAGCTCCTTTGGCAAAACGTACTTTATTCATGTCTTCATAAGTTAAAGTCGTAACGGTTTCCATTACTGGATCGCTCACTAAATACTCTGTTTCGGTTTTTCCGTAAACGACTAAATTGTGCGCGTTGAAATGAAAACGATATTCGTCAGGAAAATAACTTAAGTTGTAAACGCCAACCTGTAATCCGGTTGGGATATTATTTTTTAAATTTTCGTCTAAAGCTTTATTCGCATTTGCTATAGAAGAAAATTTTTGTCTTTTTATTTTTAAATGTAAACGAGTGGCCACTTTATTGAAAATCTGTCCAGGCAAAGTTCTGTAGCTTATTGCCGGTGCATGATTCACTTTTATAAAAGGTAGATATACAAAAAACAATCCAGAGCCAATACCAAAAACCATCGGTTCGCTAATGTTTAGTCCGCTGTTTTTTAGCAGATTTGACGCTACTCCATTCTCGCAATGAGCAGACTGATGATGTGTGAAAGTTAATTCCATTTATTTGGTAATGCTGTTTTTTAATTCTTCGATTGATACTCCAAAAGTATCTGCATATTTTTTCAGGATTTTATCGTTTAGTTTGGCAAAAACACTAGGTTTAAAATGTCTTTTTACACGCCATTTCCAAAATCCCACATAACTTGATAATATGTTAAGATCCATTTTATTGGCTTCCATAAAATACACAATCGGACTTGCTTCGCCATTCAAAACCTGCTGTTTGGCATCGGCAATTCGCTCGTTTATTTCATCAATAGAATTTGAAAGCGCTATTGTTTTAGGTTCCCAGCCTGTACTTAAAGTTGTGGTATAATTACCGTTTTCATCTGTTGCGTACAAAAGTTCTTTAACGTTGTTTTTCGTTAAATTGCTTTGATCCTGAGGTACTTTATCTTTTTCCATTTTGCTAATTTAATTTATTAGAAACATACAGATTAAAACTATACATAAACTAATTATTAAAAATCCAAGATTTGCGAAAGCTAAAATTCGCTTTTTCTTCACGAATAAATAAATCATTTCTATCAACAATCCCAGATAAAACATTTGTGTTATTAGAAATGCGATTATAAATAATCCTAATCCACCGTCGACATGCCTGTGTTTCGTTTCGTCGCAATATTTATGAGGGTCAAAAGAAAAATGCCAAAATGCGAAAACCAAACCAAGCAAAAGGATCAGAATTCCTATTCGGATTACAAGATGTAAAATAATTTTCTTTGTATTATCCAACCGAAATTGTTTTTTGAATAAACAAGTTAATTTCGCATTCTAAGAGTATCTGGTCTTCAGCAGAACTTTGACAGCTCATTGTACATAAAGTATAATCGTCGCCAGTAAATTTCGAAACTAAATCAGCTTTGGTTATAATAGTCTCACCGACTTTTGGAAGCGCATGAATTTTTACATTTTTCAAAGCACTGATAAATCCGATTACGTTTACGTTTTCATTTTCAAGTCCGTTGTCGTCAAAAAAGTATTTTTTTCCAACAATTGCCGAACAAGTCTGAGCGGTGTTTTCGATTAAACCTGCTTCAATAAAAATATTGTTTTGAACAAAAATATTGTCTTCTTCAACAAGAAAAACAGTTTCTACTGAACTTGAATCAATATTCAAAATCAAATCCACCATAAGCATTGGTGCTCGGTGGGGTAAATAATTTTGTATGTCAACAGCAGTAGCCTTCATTATGGTTTTTATTTTGCCAAAACAGTTTTCATTTGTCCCCTGGCAATTTCTTCATTGTTTAATGTTGTTACAATATCCACCAAAGTAATTCCAGCAAATTCCTGTAGAATTGTTACTTCAGATTGAATATTGTCGTTTGTCTTTGGAAGCTCTTTAATCTCAATTTCTTTAATAGAACCAATGTAGCCAGTTGGGGCAATTTCGTTTCTTAAAAAATATTGATATCCAGTATGCAACGCAACAGACTGTGCCATATGTTCTATTAGTCCGGCTTCAAGAAAAACATCATTTGATACTAAAATATTATCGTGCTTAATTTCTAAACCAGAAACCAAAGAAGTTTCAGAATAAGAATGCATAGCATCTACCATCACAAAAGGAAACTTTTGCGGCAATAAATTTTCTACCATTTCTTTTTCTAGAAGTGCCATTGTTTCCATTAGCAAACCGTTAAATATGCGTAAGCAAAAGAGAATCTTCCGCTTTCTGGAACAGATAATAAAATTTTATCTCCTTTTTTCAAATTTCCTGAATTCATTAATTCTTCAAGAGCCAGGTAAATAGAAGCAGAGCCAACATTTCCAACTCTAGAAAGATTCATGAACCATTTGTCATCGCTCATTCCGATACCTTTTTCGTTTAATCCTTTCTTCAGTCCTTCCACAAAAAAGTTAGAAGAAACGTGGGGAATAAAGTAATTGATATCTTCCGATTTAATATTGTTTTTATCCATTGCCTCTTTCATGCTTTCTGCACCTTTAGACAGGATAAATTCGTCTAATAATTTAACGTCTTGTTTTATTGAGAAAACAGATTCGTTCAGCCATTGTTCTGGAGAATAATCGCTCCAGCCTTTAATTTCTCCATTTTCCAATTTATCACCTCCAGCGTACATGCACGTTTCCAATTCGTACGCATACGAAAAAGCTTCCATCCATTCGATTTTTAGCGAAATCGGTCCTCTTGGTTTATTTTCTAATAAAAAAGCTCCAGCACCATCAGATAACATCCAGCGAAGGAAATCTTTTTTGAAGGCAATGATTGGCTGTTCTTCAAGGCTTTTTAAATTGTCAGCCTCGTGATTGTATTTTTGAGCATTTAGCCAGGTAGAAACTTTTTCAGATCCTGTGCAGATTGCATTTTTTGAATTTCCAGATCTAATAGAAAGAAAACCAAATTTAAGAGAGTTCATTCCAGCACAGCAAACTCCCGTTGAAGAGTTTAATTCTACCGATTTGTTTTTTAGCAGACCATGAACCATCGCAGCATGCGAAGGCAGAAAAATGTCGGGAGTTGAGGTCCCACATGAAAGTACTTCTAAATCCTGAGGCGTAAAATTTTCGTCGAATAACGGTAAAATAGCATTTCTTGTTAATTCGGCATTACTATGAGTGCTCTTTCCTTCTTTGTCAACAGCGTAATATCGGCTTGTAATTTTATTGTTGCGCAAAATAATACGTCTTGCTTTTGAAGCAGTATCATTGATAAGGCCTAAGTAGGCTTCCATTTCGTCATTTGAAACGGCTTCGTTTGGCAAATACTTTGCAGCTTTTGTAATATATACTTCAAACATAATCTAAATTTCGTCTTCTAAACTCCCTGATAATATTGAGTTTCCTTTTTTATTTTTTTGAACTTAAGCGGATAGGTAATAAGGTGCAATATATACACTATTGGTGAAATTAACCATATCGCAAGGAATAAATAAATATTAAATACTTTAAGCAGCTGTTTTCGCTTTTTTTGATTTTTATAAATGATGTTTGACCATTTATTAAAAATTTTATTGGCCGTTTTGTCAACAGTCACTAAATAGGAACTTATTTTTACAGCGCCAGCCTCGACCAATTTTGGCTGTAATTGCGTTAAATTATCTTTTTGCAAAGAATCAAGCATGATTTCTCCAAACTGACTCGATTCTTGTATGTCTTTTTCTGAAACTCCCGGAAGCGGAAAAATACCTAAATATTTTTTCTTTACTCCAGAAAACATCCATTCTACAATGGTTATAACGCTGATTAAATTTCCAACGCGGTCTACCAAAGCTACATTTCCAACCAAATTGGCATTGGCTTTTCTTAGCAGAACTTTGATTTTTTCCTGAGCCATTATCCACATGTTTCTTGAACCGCTTATGGTGATAACTGGCGTATTGTTCAAAATTTTCTTGGCATCGTCACTTTTCAAAAATGAATTGATCGGAATTGAAGGCGATAAATACCAAACCTGATAATGAAATAAAATTAAGTCAAACTTTGTGTTTAAGATTTCTTCTGGAACAGGTTTTAATGCAGTCGGAATCTGTAAAAACGATTCTGGAAACGCATCAAAAAATGATTCTTTGTTCCAAGGAAACGGAAACGGTTTCTCCAATTGTATTTCGTGAAAAGTAAGATTTATTTCTTCTGAATTTAGAAACGGTTTTGCAATATTTCTTGCAATAGATTCCAATTGTCCAGATTGAGAATAATAAATTACGAGAACATTTTTCATTAGGTCTTTTGGCTTTGGTGGTTCGCAAAAGTAAGTAAATTTATTTAAACGAATTTTCTTAATTCGACCAATGGTTTTTTATTAGCCACGAATTCACGAATTATTCAAAATGCTGGAATGCTGAATGATTTTGTATAAATTATGAATGATATTTTATTTCACGAATGATGATTCGTGCAAAAGTTTTGATTTTTACAAAAACAGATTAATGAAAATTGGTGAAATTCAGGATTAAAATTTCGACACAAATGATTAGCGAAAATTCGTGAATTCGTGGCGGAAAAAATTTAAGACTCCTTTATATCGTTCCAAAAATCAAAATAATTGAACCATTGTAAAGGGTATTGATGAAGGATGCTCTCTACGCTTTTTACATATTCTTTCAAAAGCGCTTTTTCGTCACGGTGTTTTACTTCGGCTTCTCTTGCGTACAAATGATAATGAAGATTTGGTTCTTTCATTACATAAACAAAAACTACAGGAACTTTTAATCTTGAAGCAATTAGAAATGGACCTGCAGGGAAATTGGCCTCTTTGCCTAAAAGATTCTCGGAAAGTGATTTTGTTCCTTCAAAATAACGGTCACCTGTAAAGCAGATCAGTTCGTTTTTGGCCAAAGCAGCATTGATCTCAAAAATATGAGAAAGATCTTCTTTGATGATAATAAATTTTACGGTAGGTTTTTTAGAAACGCTTTCCAGATAATTTTTAATGGCAGAATGTTCTAAATCTGTTGTAACGAGATTGATTTGGAAATCAAGGTCGATTTCTCCAAAAAAATGTTCTGCAATTTCAAAATTACCAACATGAGCGCTAATTAAAACACCGCCTTTTTTCTCGGCAAGTAATTTTTTTAGTGTTTCTATTCCATCAAATTCGTACGTGAATTTGTTGCGCATTCCTGCCGAAATAGAAATTTTGTCAATAATGGTTTGCCCAAAAGTATAATAGCTTTTGAAAACCATCTTTTTAGATTTGAAATAGGAATACTGAAGTCTTTCTTTAAAATAATAAAAAATGGCTCTGTTGCTTTTTTTTAGAAATAAAAAATAATAAGAAGCAACAAAGTAAAGTAAGACATAAGCAGCTTTTACACCCGCTTTTTGAATTAAAAAAACGAATATTTTATAACCTAAAACAGTTCCTTTGGATTTACCATCCCATTGACTCATTTAAGCTGATTTGGCTTTGATTTTAGTTTCGATTAAGTCATAAAAACTTTGAAAATCAGAAATTCCAACAAAATCTGCTTCAACTAGTTTTACACCAAAGTTTGCCTCTATTGAAACGACTAAGTCAACATAATCCAGACTGTCTAACCCAAGTGTATCTTTTAAATTAGCATTTGGTTCAATGTCGTCATTATCAACTTCAAATTCATCAACTAAAAAACCATTAATTTTTGCTATAATCTCTTCTTTATTCATTGTTCAATTTAAACTTTTTAACCACCAACGCAGAGTTGGTTCCTCCGAAACCGAAAGAATTGGACAAAAATATGTCAAATTTTTTGTTTAACGTAGTTTTAACTAAATTTAATTTTGACGCATCTTCGTCTGGGTTTTCCAAATTGATGTTTGGTGCAATAAAATCATGCTGCATCATTAAGATAGAATAAATGATTTCGCTTGCTCCGGCCATCCAGCATTCGTGGCCTGTCATAGATTTTGTAGAGCTTACCGGAGGATTTTTTTCTCCAAAAACTTCAAAAATGGCTTTTGCTTCGTTTGCATCTCCAACAGGAGTTGAGGTGGCATGAGCATTTATATATTCAATATCCGAAGCTTCTAATTTTGCATCGTCAAGTGCGCGTTTCATTGCTGTCGCAGGCCCTTCGACGTTTGGAGTTGAGATGTGTCCTCCGTTTGAAGAAAATCCGTACCCACCAATTTCTGCGATAATATTGGCACCGCGCGCAATTGCAGATTCGTAACTTTCAAGAATTAAAGTGGCTCCTCCGCCACTCGGGATAAGTCCATCACGACCAGCATCAAAAGGTCTTGACGCTTTTGTTGGATCTCCTTCTCTGTTAGAAAAAACACCTAATCCATCAAAACTGCTCATTGCATATTTATTGATTTCTTGAGCTCCGCCAGTAATTACAATGTCTTGAAAACCGCTTTTAATTAAAAAATAAGCCAAACCGATTGAGTGAGAACCACTCGCACAAGCGGCACTAACGGTAAGATTGATGCCGCGAAGTTTAAAAATCGTGGAAAGATTCATCGTAACCGTAGAATTCATCGATTTGAAAATGGCTCCAGAACCAATTAGAGCAGTATCTTTTTTTTCTCGTATGATATCTGTTGCATCAATAATAGCTTTAGAAACACTATCGTTTCCGTACATAATACCTACTTCGTGAGTATCAAAAAAAGCGTCATCAATATTCGCATTTTTCAATGCTTCTATAGTGGCCATATAAGCATATTCGGTTTCTTCGCCGATGCTCATACGTTGTCTTCTTGTCAATAAATTTTTAAGATCGGTTTTCGGAACCATTCCTGTCAAGGCCGATTGAAAACCAAATTCTTTTCGTTCAGAATCAAACTGAATACCAGATTTTCCTTCGTACAACGAATCTTTTACTTCGTCTAAAGAAGTTCCGATACAAGAATAAATTCCCATTCCAGTAATTACAACTCTTCTATTCATCGTCTTTCAAAAGTAATTTTTTATCCTTAAAGTGTAATTTATATGTTTAACAATCTTAAAATAATCTCGCAAACATACCATTCTTAAGAATATATTCCGCCGTTTATATTGATAATTTCTCCTGTAATATAGCTTGCTTTTTTAGAAATCAAAAAGCTTACCAAATCTGCTACTTCTTCTGCTTCCCCAAAACGATTTACCGGAATTAATTTTAATAATTCTTTTTCGTCCAGTTGGCTCGTCATATCGGTTCTAATAAAGCCCGGAGCAACAGCATTTACAGTAATATTTCTTTTGGCAACTTCTTGCGCTAGGGCCTTAGTTGCTGCTACGATCGCACCTTTTGCCGCAGAATAATTGGCTTGTCCTGCAGTTCCTTTTACTCCAGAAACAGAAACTATATTTACGATTCGGCCATATTTATTGCGTAACATTTTTTGAATAAAAAATTGCGTAACATTAAAGAAACCGTTAACACTTGTGTTCATAACGCCGTTCCAGTCTTCTGGTGTCATCCACATAAAAAGGCCATCTTTGGTAATTCCGGCATTGTTTACAATGGCTTCAACCAATTTTTCAGGATTGGCTTCCTGCCAAGCAGTTAAAACATTTTGTACTTCTTCAAAATTAGAAACGTCAAATCCTAAGATTTCGCCTGTTGCACCTAATTTTTGTACTTCTTGCAATGTTTCTTCGGCAGCCGTTTTATTCGAATGATAGTTAATCAGAATATGATAATCGGATTCTACGGCTAGTTTTTTACAAATCGCACTTCCAATTCCTCTTGAACCGCCTGTTACTAATACACATTTCATTTAATGTTGGTTTTATTTTTATTCGTCATAAATGAAACCGCGTTATAGAATGCGATTTCATTTATGCAAATTTCTAATTTATTTGGAGATAAATATTATTTCTTTTTTTTCGCTGCTGGTTTTTTAGCTATTGGTTTAGTTTCTTCTTTTGGTTTTTCGGCTGGAGCTGCAGCAGGCTGAGGTTTTTCTGCACTTTTAGAAAACAGTTCCGCATTTTCAAACCATTGGTTGGCCAAAACTGTTCCGTCAGGTTTAAGAAATCCCCATTTCCCTTCGTTTTTTACTCTGGCTACACCACCAATAAATCCTTTGTCTTGTTGTGTAAACATGGCAATAATAGCATTTGTAGTGATCCCATATTGAGTTGGAATTACCAGTTTTCCAGATTCATTAATGAATCCCCAGTTGCTTTCTTTTACTGGTGCTAAACCGTTTGTGCTGAAAACTTCGGCATCGTTGTAAGTTGGTTCGATTACAAATTTCCCCTGTGGGTTAATGAATCCCCATTTTTTTCCAACTAAAACAGGAGCAAGGTTTTTTGAGAACGCTTTTCCTTTATCATAAATAGGAAGAATTACCCAATTTCCTTTTAAATCGATATATCCAATTTTTCCGTTTTTCTTAGCGTAAGTCAAATCTTGAGTTTCAAAATCCCAGATTTTTTCAGCTCCGTCAACCGGGATAAATTTTCCGCCGCTTACCAATCCGAAAGTTTTGTCTTTCCTTGCCCAAGTTGTGCCTTTAAAATAGTTTCCAACTTCGGCATAAATAGGTTCAACCAATTCTTTTCCGTTAGTGTCAATAATTCCCCAGTTTTTGTTTAATTCAACTCTGGCGTATCCATTTTCAAATGGTTTGATCTGGTCGTATTTTGGTTCTAAAACCACTCCCATTTTATTGTTGATTAGCCCAACTTTATTATTTTGTCTGATAAAAGCAACGCCGTCATTAAAATCAAATAATTTTTCTGAGGCAGGTGCTTTTTGAATTTCTCCTTTTGTATTAATGTAAACCCAGTCTTTGTCTTTTTGTACAACTGCAATTCCGCTGTTAAAATCTTTAGCATCTTTAAAATCGGCTGGAATTACCCAGCTTCCTTTTGCATCGATAAATCCCCATTTTCCGCCATTTTCTACAGCTGCTAAACCTTCAGAAAAACTTCTGGCAGATTTATATTGAGGCTCTATTTTAAAAGATCCGTCTTTAGACAGATATCCAATTTTAGCATTTTTCTTAACTAATGCTAATTCTTGGCTATTAACAAATTGAATGCAGGATAGCAATAAAAAAACAAGTGACTTTTTCATGGTTTTAAGATTCAATATTAATACTGTAAATTAAAGATTTTTAACTGTTTTAAACCTTTGGATGAAATTACAAATTAACCAAGATTTAATTTAACACATAGAAACATAGTTTTTCTTTGTCAATAAAAGGCGTTTCACTTTTTTGAAATAAACATAGCGATATGTGAAAACTAGTTTTTTCTTTTACCTTTTTTCTTTTATTTAAAACTAAAATCTATTGTTTCTATGTGTTTAAAAATAATTATAACCAGCAGTTAACTGTTGATCAAATAATCTTTTACTTTTTGAACAAAAGGATACATTACTTGATCTTCTTTAAATTCTGGAATTATATTTCTGATATCGTCGTACCATTTTTTAGTCGTAGACGAGATTTGATCTTTTTGTTTCAAATAATCAATTGCCTGAACAATAGTGATTAATTCGATTGCTAAAACTTCAAAAGAATTTTCGATAACTTTTGATGTAATTACTGCCGCATTGGTTCCCATACTCACAATGTCTTGGTTGTCATTGTTGTTTGGAATACTGTGCACATACATTGGGTTAGATAATGTTTGGCATTCTGCAGTGGTTGAAGTGGCAACGAACTGAACACCCTGCATTCCGAAATTAAAACCTAATGTTCCTAAGTTTACGAATGGAGGAAGAATTTCGTTGATTTTAGAATTCAATAAATAATTCAATTGGCGTTCTGCCAACATCGTTAATTTCGTAATAACGATTTTCAGTTTATCCATTTCAAGCGAAATGTAATCTCCGTGGAAATTTCCGCCGTGGTAAACGTGTTTGTTTTTCACGTCGATGATTGGATTATCGTTTGCCGAGTTAAATTCGTCTTCCAAAATAGAAGCGACATTATTAATAGTTTCTAAAACTGGCCCAAGAATTTGAGGAACGCATCTTAATGAATAATATTCCTGAACTTTTTCTTTGAAGATTTCTTCGGTGTTTTCGCCAGAATATAAATGGTCTTCTCTTTTACGGATCAAAGTACTGTCAGAAAGATTTTGTCTCATTCTTTCAGCAACTTCCTGCTGTCCTTTATGACGTTTGGTTTGGTTTAATTCTTCTGAGAAATGATCATCGTAAGCTTGAACTAATTCGTTAATTGCACAAGAAGCTTTTAACGACCAGTCTAATAATTTTTTTGCATAATGAACATTTACTACTCCAATTCCTGTCATTACAGAAGTTCCGTTGATTAACGCCAGACCTTCTCTAATTTCTACTTGAATGGGTTTTAAACCTTCAATTTCGAAAACCTCTGCTGTTGCGCGTCTTTCACCTTTATAAAAAACTTCGCCTTCGCCAATTAAAACCAAAGCTAAGTGTGATAATTGCACTAAATCTCCGCTGGCACCAACACCACCATGTTCAAAAATTAAAGGCGTAATATCTCTATTGATTAATTCTGCCATTAAATGAATTACAGAAGAATGAACGCCTGAGTTCCCTAAAGAAAGTGTATTTAACCTTGCCAAAATTGCTGCTTTTGCGCACTCAGCGTTTAAAGGTTTTCCAGTTCCAGAAGAATGGCTTCTGATTAAATTATATTGCAATTGAATTTGGTCTGACTCCTTAATTCTGTATTGAGCCATTGGACCAAATCCTGTATTTACTCCGTAGATTACTTTATTTCCTGAGAATTCTTTTAAGAAATTAAAACTTTCGTTTACTCGATTTAAGACCACATCGCTTATGGCAACTTTGTTTTTTCCAAAGATTATGGCTTCAAATTCTGCTAAACTTAGATATTCATTTATTGTATTCATCAAATCGATTTTGGTTGCGCTAATTTAATTTTATTTATCAAAATAAATGTAGTTATTTTGATGATGGCAAATGTAGGCTAATTAATGATAATAATTCTAATATGACAAAGGAGTTTGTTGATGTTTTAGTGATTGGTGCGGGACCGTCTGGATGTGTTTCGGCATCGTACCTTTTTAAAAACAACGTAAAGGTTAAAGTTGTAGAAAAAACAAAGTTTCCAAGACTTGTAGTAGGCGAGAGTCTTATTCCGCGTGTAATGGACCATTTTGCTGAAGCAGAATTGTTTGACGCCCTAGATGGGATGAACTTCGAAAAAAAATTAGGAGCTCGTTTTATCAGAGGAGAAGAAATATGCAATTTTGATTTCAGCGTAAAATTTGGCGAAGGATGGGACTGGACTTGGCAGGTTCCAAGAGCTGATTTTGACAATACAATGGCTCAGGAAATTATAAGAAAAGGAATTGATTTAGAATTTGAAACAGAAGTTCTGGAAGTTTCTTTTGAAGGGAAAAATTCAAAAACTATTGTAAAAGATAAGGATGGAAATTTAAAAGAAATTCACGCTAAATTTATCATCGATTCGAGCGGATACGGACGAGTATTGCCAAGGCTTTTAGATTTGGATACGCCTTCAAAATTAGATCCGCATTCTTCTATTTTTACCCATGTTAAAGATATTAATAGAGAAGAAGGGGTAGAGGGAACTCAAATTTCGTTTGATATTCTGGAAACCGAAGTTTGGCTTTGGGTAATTCCATTTTCTAACGGAAATACAAGTTTGGGTGTTGTCGGGCCAACAGATTTCATCAATTCGCTTTCTGAAAATAAAGATAATGCTGAGGCTTTACGAAATGCCATTCAGAAATCAGATTATTATATTAAAAGATTTGCTGGAACAGAATTTTTGTTTGAACCGGTTAAATTAGAAAACTACTCAAGAGCTGTAAAAAGAATGTATGGTGACGGTTTTGCCTTAACAGGGAACAGTTCTGAATTCTTAGATCCGGTTTTCTCTTCTGGAGTTGCTTTTGCAACCGAATCCGGAATGCTAGCAGCAAAATTATATTTGAAAGAATCACAAGGAATTCCTGTTGATTGGGAAGTTGAATTTACACAATACATGAAACGCGGAATTGCTGTTTTCACCACTTACGTGCAAGAATGGTATACAGGAAATCTGCAGACATTATTCTTCCATCAGCCAGAAAATCCAGAAGTTAAAGAAAAAATATGTGCCGTTTTAGCTGGTTATGTGTGGAACGAAGAAAATTCGTTTGTCAAAAAACATGATCACGTAATTGCCAATATGGCGTATTTGCTAAATATGCAAAAAGAACAAAGCTCTGAATAATCAGAGCTTTTTTTTTATTTATATGCTTTTTTCACTATAAGTTTTGACAGTGTTTTTGCTGTTTTTGCGAATCCTTCACCAATTCGGGTTTCATTATTAAAATTGCTTCCCCATTGGTCTCCTGGAGCTTCTTCACTGTTAATTTCTAACAATACATTTGATTTGTTAGCCGTTTCAACAAACTTCAAATTGGTTGTTACTTTTGCTGGCTGCTTCATAATTCCTGCGTCCCAGCCTGGATAGATCCAAACAGCCTGTACAATTAAAGTATAAGGGGTATTTATTCCTTCTTGAAAATTTAAGTCTTTCTTTTCTTTAGTCAAAACAATGTTTGCAATTTCCAAAAATTTTGGAGTCCATATTTGATCTTTTGCCACAATCCATCTTTTTTCCCAAAGATTCCCGTTTCCTTTTGCTTTTTCGTCTAAATCAGCTTTGTGTTCTTTTACATATTGCGCCTCAGATTTTTTCTCTTTCATCATAGTAAAATTACTATAATCAAATATGGTATTGATTTCTTTCTGATCTTTTAAAAAGTCAAAATTTCCTTGAACAATATTAATGTCTTGGGCAAACATAGCTCCTGAAATAAGGAAACATGCAATAATTAGTTTTTTCATTTTTTTGGTTAATTAGGTTTGATTTTTATGCGACTAAAATAATCAAAAGGATGAATATATAATTTATTTTATATTAAAGTTTTAATCTCATTTTGCTTCAAAACAAAAAAGGATTCCAAAGTTGAAATCCTTTTTTTATCATTTGAAGAAAGTTAGAAGTTATAATCCAAAAATCTTATCCATTACAACCCATTTTTGTCCTGGTTTTGCCCATGGTAGAGCTTGCTGAAATTTCCACATTAAAGTTTCCCATTCCTGAACTTTTTCGTTTGCAGCATCAGCCTGATCTTTCTTTTCGAAAGTAAAATCGGCATCAGCCTCGATAATCATAAACAATCGGTTTCCAGTACAGTAAATATCTAGAACTTCAATTCCAGAATCTTGAATGCTTTTCTTGATTTCTGGCCAGACATTTTCATGCAGTTCTTTGTATTCTGCAATTAAATTGGCATCATCTTTTAGGTCTAAAGCCAGATAGAATTTTTGAGTTGCCATAATCTAAATTTATCCTTGGTAAGCTACAGCAGTTTGTTTGCTTGTACCTAAACCTTCAATTCCTAATTCGATTACGTCACCTGCTTTAATGTAAATTGGATCTGGTTTGATTCCTAATCCAACCCCTGGAGGCGTTCCTGTACTAATTACATCGCCAGGAAGCAATGTCATAAATTGACTTAAATAATGTACTAAAAATGGAATTTTAAAAATCAAGTTTGAAGTGTTACTGTTTTGGAATGTTTTTCCGTTTACAGTAAGCCACATTTTTAGGTTATTAACATCGCCAACTTCATCTGGAGTTGCCATAATTGGCCCAAGAGGAGCAAAGGTATCAGAACCTTTTCCTTTTGCCCATTGCCCGCCACGCTCAATTTGGAATGCTCTTTCGCTATAATCATTTAAAAGGCAATATCCTGCAATATAATTAGGTGCATCTTCTTCAGAAACGTAGCTTGCTTTTTTACCTACAACAAATGCCAATTCCACTTCCCAGTCTGTTTTTTCGCTGTTTTTCGGGATGATCAAATTATCATTTGGTCCGCATAAAGAAGTGGTTGATTTGAAGAAAATAATTGGCTCTTCTGGAATTGCAGCTCCAGTTTCTTCGCAGTGATCTACATAATTTAATCCGATGCAGATAATTTTTGACGGACGTGCCACAGGAGATCCTAAACGAACTGAATCGCTCACTTCTGGTAAAGAAGGATTATTTTTTAAGGCTTCTCCTAATTTTGCTAAACCGTCGTTTTCAAAAAAAGCTTCGTTGTAATCTGTTACAATAGACGAAACATCGTATCTTTTATCATTTATTAAAACTCCTGGTTTTTCTTTTCCTTCTTCTCCGAATCTAATAAGTTTCATAATCTTTTATTTTTTAGTAATGTTTTTTTTAGCCACGAATTCACGAATTATAAAAATTACAATTCGTGAAATTCTTAGCTTAATTTTTTAAGTAGATTTCACAGATTTTTTTTAATCATTTTAATTCGTGAATTCGTGGCTATTTCCTTTTTTTAGTTGTTTAATTTGATAAATCCACCATCAATTGGGTAGTCAGAACCTGTGATGAAAGACGATTCGTCACTGCATAAGAATAAGGCTAAAGTGGCGATTTCTTCTGGTTTTCCCATACGGCCGATTGGCTGTGATTGAGATAATTTTTCGAAAATTTCTTCTTCTTTTCCAGGATAATTTTTAGCAATAAATCCATCTACGAATGGCGTGTGCACTCTCGCAGGAGAAATAGAATTACATCTGATTTTATCGTGTAAATAATCTTTAGCAACTGATAAAGTCATCGCCATAACAGCACCTTTTGCAGTAGAATAAGCAAAACGATCTGGAATACCAACCCAGCTTGCAATAGAGGCTAAATTTAAAATTACACCTCCGCCAGAATTTCTTAGTGCCGGAATCGAAGCGTGAAGACAGTTGTAAACACCTTTTACGTTTACATTCATGATACGGTCAAAATCAGATTCAGAAGTTGTGTCTACTTTTCCAACGTGTGCGATTCCAGCATTGTTTACCAGAATATGAATATTTCCGATTTTCTCAAAAGTTGATTTAACTTGTTCGTGATTTGAAACGTCGCAAGCGTGCGCAAAAACAGTTCCTCCAGCAGATTTGATTTCTTCAACCGTTTCTTTTGCGCTTTCTTCCGTCAATTCTAAAATGTGAACTTCAGCTCCTTGTTTAGCAAATAAGAAAGAAATCGCTCTTCCAATTCCGCTTCCTCCGCCTGTGATAATTGCTTTTTTATTTTGTAATGAAAACATTTATATAATTTTTTTAAGTTATTTTAATTGAGTCTTTTACAAAGATACGCCGCGTTTCCACGGAATAAAATCGTCTTGGTTTAATTGAACCGCTTTCGGAATAATTTCGCCGCTTGCCGCTTTGATGCAGTATTCTAAAATTTCCTCGCCCATTTTTTCAATAGATTTTTCACCACTGATGATTGGTCCGCAGTCAATATCGATAATATCTTTCATTCTTGTTGCCAAAACTGAGTTCGTTGCCACTTTAATTACAGGACAAACTGGATTTCCTGTCGGTGTTCCCAATCCCGTTGTAAACAAAATTAAAGTTGCTCCAGAAGCTGCTTTTCCAGTTGTCGCTTCTACGTCATTTCCTGGCGTGCAAACCAAACTTAGACCAGGTTTTGTAACCAATTCAGTATAATCTAAAACATCAACTACAGGAGAAGTTCCGCCTTTTTTGGCTGCTCCAGCACTTTTGATGGCATCCGTAATTAATCCGTCTTTGATATTTCCTGGTGACGGATTCATATGAAACCCTGAACCCACTTTATGTGCCAGTTCATCATAAGATTCCATTAAATTGATGAATTTTCTAGCTTTATCTTCGGTAACACATCTGTCGATTAAATTCTGCTCTGCACCGCATAATTCTGGGAATTCTGCCAAAAGAATTTTTCCGCCTAAAGCTACGACTAAATCTGAAGTGTAGCCCACAGCAGGATTTGCAGAAACACCACTGAAACCATCGCTTCCGCCACATTTTACGCCAATGCATAAATCGCTTAAAGGCGCTTCGGTTCTTTCGTATTGGTTAATTTCGATTAAACCTTCAAAAGTTTTTTTGATGGCATTGGTAATCAAAATTTCTTCGCTTTCTGTCTGTTGCTGTTCAAAAATAAATAATGGTTTATCGAAATCTGGGTTTTGTTTTTTGACATCATTTACAAAATCCTGAACTTGCAAATGCTGGCATCCTAAACTCAAAAGTGTGATTCCGCCAACGTTCGGGTGGTTTGCATAAGAAGCCAATAAAGCGCTCAAAGTAGAAGCATCCTGACGCGTTCCGCCACAGCCGCCTTGGTGATTTAAGAATTTGATTCCGTCTACATTTTCAAAAACACGTTTGTTTTTTGGAGTTGGATTCAATTCAATATGGATATCGTTAATGTCATTTCCGTTCAAATAACTTTCCAGCAGTTCATGCGTAAATTGATTGTATTTATCCGTTACAGCATAACCTAATTGTTTGTGTAAGGCTTCTTTAATAACATCCAAATTTCTGTTTTCACAAAAAACAGTTGGGATAAAAAGCCAGTAATTGGCCGTTCCAACGCGTCCGTCTTTTCTTTTGTAACCTTTAAAAGTTCTATTTTCGAATTTTGAAACATCAGGAGCATTCCATTCGTATGAAGCATTTCTGTAAGCGTAAGGATCTGCGGCGTGTTTTAAGTTCTCGGTCGTCATTAAACTTCCTTTTGCCACATCATTTTGCACTTTTCCAACCAAAACGCCATACATGTTTACTTCTTCTCCTTGCTTCATGTCCTGCATGTAGAATTTATGTTTGGCTTTGATGAGGTCTTGCAAAACGTAAGTTTCGTTTTCAAAATGAATCGAATCGCCTTTTTGAAGATCGGTTAAGGCAACCAATACATTATCATCTGGATGCAGTTTTACAACCAGTTTTTTTGTGTTATTCTCAGACATTGTGTTGTTGTTTTTTTTCTTTTTTTGATGTCACTGCTTTCATTTTATAACATTTTAATCTTCTGATTTTGTATAGAATTCCGGCAGTTAACGAAAAATAAAATTAGCCTTTTTACCTATTTATTAATAGTCTAATATTATCCGTATCTAATCTTTAATTATCTTTGCAGTATGAAGCTGGAACAAACCAAAATAGCGTCTTATCTCAACACAAAAGTTTCGGTACTCAATCGCATTGAACCGTTTTTTCAGGCGCCGTTTCATTCGCATCCGGAATTGGAATTGGTTTACGTGAAAGAGAGTTATGGAAAACGTATTATCGGAAATTCGGTAATGCCGTTTGAGCCTGGTGATATGGTTTTTTTAGGTTCTGATATTCCGCATGTTTGGCTGAATGATGAGAAATATTATCAGGGAATTGAGGATTTAAGAGCCAATTCGATTGTCGTATATTTTCATAAAGATATTTTCGGACCAACTTTTTATGAATTAAAAGAAACCCAAAAAATCAACGAACTTTTTGTTCAGGCGGGAAAAGGAATTTCGATTATCGGAAAAACCAATAGACAGATTGCTAAAAAACTGGAGAAATTAGTTTCAAAAAAAGACTTCGAAGTTATTATCGGACTTTTTGAGATTTTGTCTATTCTTTCGGAAAGTCAGGATAAGATTTACATCAACGACGAAATTTATTCGTTAATGCAGAAAGATTCGAAAGTAGATCGTCTTTCAGAGGTTTTTCAATATGTCAATAAGAATTATAAAAAGAATATTTCCTTAGAAGAAATTGCCGCTGTCGCGAATATGACGCGGACTTCTTTCTGCAGAATGTTTAGAGTAAAAACCAAGAAAAATTTTGTGGATTATCTGCACGAAATCCGAATTTCAAATGCCTGTAAATTATTGTTGGAAACTGACAAAAGTATGTCTGAGATTGCATACGCATGTGGATATAAAACAGCTTCAAACTTCAATAAACTCTTCAAAAAGGTTAAAGGAATTACGCCTTCGGATTTTAAGAATAGTGCTATATAATTTTGCTCAATCCTTAAAAAAAATAGCCACGAATTCACGAATTATGATTTATAAAAATTCGTGAATTCGTGGCGAAAAAAATTGCGAAAAAACTAAATAGATCTATCTAAATGTGTGTAACCGCCATCAACATAAATAATCTGTCCAGTGGTGTGGCTTGATTTTTCTGAAAGAAGGAAAACCACCATATTGGCGATTTCTTCAGCTGTTGTCATTCTGTTTTCTAACGGAATATTTTTGGTAATTGCAGCTAGTTTTTCTTCTTTATTTTCAAAAGTATTAATCCACGTTTCGTAAAGTGGTGTGTAACATTCTGCTACAATTACGGCATTTACGCGGATGCGGTATTTCAATAATTCAACAGCCCATTCTCTAGTTAACGCATTTCTTCCACCGTTTGAAGCGGCATAAGCTGAGGTTCCACCTTGCCCGGTTTCGGCAGTTTTAGAACCGATGTTCACAATGGCGCCTTTTGATTCTTTCAAATACGGAAGAGCATGCTGTGCCATTAAATAATAGTGCACTAAATTTTTGTGAAGCGAAGCAGCGAAATCTTCATAATTTCCGTTTTCTAATCCAACACCGTCATTAACTCCGGCATTGTTTACCAATCCGTCAATACGACCAAATTTTGCGATTACAGCTTCAACGGCTTTTTTGCAGTCTTCTGGTTTTGTTAAATCGGCAGCAACTTGATGCGCTTCCTTTCCGATGGCTTTTAATTCTTCTACGGCTTTGATGTTATCATTTTCGTTACGTCCAACGATAAACGGAATTGCATTTTCTTCGGCTAAAACCTTAACGATTCCTAAACCGATTCCTTTTGCTCCTCCCGTAACGATAATGATTTTTTGGGTTAATGATAACTGCATGATTTTATTTTATTATAATTTATTGCTAACATTTTTAAACACATAGAAACATAGTTTTAATTTGCCTAAAAAGGCATTTCATTTTTTTTAAAGCACATAGCTATGTGTTCAAATCTAGATTTGTTTTTTGCTCTTTCTTATGGGCTAAAAATCTATGCTTCTATGTGTTAAAACATTTTTAAAAATTTACAGCTGTTGTTCATGACAAACAACAGCTGTAAAAATAGAGAGAATAGAACTGATAATTTATTACCAGAACTTAACATAAAGCGCAGCAATAATCAATAGCGTAATAACGATTAAGACTGTTGTCTGCGGTTTTACTTTAAACATTTCAGAATCAATTTCGAATGCTTTAGGGTTTACTTTTGGACCAGCAAAACTTATTAATATCATTGCAATCATTGTAAATAAGAATGATAATCCCATACAGATGTGGAACGGAATTTCGAAAGCTCCTTTTCCATTAGGGTAAGCTGTGTATAAAAGTGTATCATTTCCAAATAAAGCTGGAGCGTATTCGTTGAATAAAACAGATAATAAGAATCCTAAGATTACACCCACGATTGCCGCTGTTCCAGTAGTTCTTTTCCAGAACATACCCAAGAAGAACATGGCAAAAACTCCAGGGCTGATGAATCCAGTGTATTTTTGGATGTAGGTAAATCCTCCAACGCCACCAATTCCTAAAACGTCATTCCATGTAAATAAAACGGCCAAAAGCATAGCAACAAAAACGGCAAGACGACCGATGTTTACCTGCTGTCTTTCGCCAGCATTTTTTTGAATGTATTTTTTATGAACGTCTAATGTATAGATTGTAGAAATACTGTTTACTTTTCCTGCCAAAGAAGCTACGATTGCAGCAGTAAGAGCAGCAACAGAAAGACCTTTTAATCCGGTTGGAAGGAATGTTAATATAGCAGAATATGCCTCATCTTTTACTCCTCCCTCTAATTGAGGTAAGTGTCCGCTTGTGTATAAAACGTAAGCAGCAATACCAGGAAGCATTACAATAAGCGGCATTAATAATTTAAGCATACCAGCAAACAAAATTCCTGTACGAGCTGTTTGTAAATCTGCTCCAAGTGCTCTCTGCGTAATGTATTGGTTACATCCCCAGTAATTTAAGTTGATAATCCAGATACCAGCGGCATAAGATAACAATCCAGGGAAAGTTAAATATTTATCGATTTCAAGTTGAGAAGATGTTGCAGTTGGTTTCGGAATAATCATTTTGAAATGTTCTGGTGCCTGCTGCATTAAAACTTTAAAACCGGCAATTGCATTTTGACCAACACCAAAAGCTTCCGCAACTGTTGTTAAGGCAATATAAGAAGTTACCAAACCTCCAATAATTAAAACGGCAACTTGGATAACGTCTGTATACGCTACAACTTTCATTCCTCCAAGCGAAATAAACAAAGCAAAAATAGCCAATCCAAGCATAATTACGTGAAGGTATTCTCCACCAGCAAGTTTGTTAATCGCAACTGCTCCTAAATATAAAATAGAAGTAAGGTTTACAAAAACATATAAAAACAGCCAAAATACTGCCATGATAAGCGCAGTAGATTCGTTGTAACGTGTTTTTAAGAACTGTGGCATCGTGTAAATCTTGTTTTTAAGATAAACAGGAATAAACCATACCGCCACGATAATAAGGGCAACGGCAGCAAGCCATTCGTAAGCAGCGACAGCGATTCCTAAGAAGAAACCTTCACCGCTCATCCCGATGAATTGCTCTGCCGAAATATTAGAAGCAATAAGAGAAGCTCCAATTGCCCACCAAGTTAAATTTCCTTCAGCCAAAAAGTAAGCTTTAGCATCATGTTCGTCCTGTTTACGTTTGCGGTAAACGGTGTAACCGTAGACAGAGACTACGATAAAATAAATAATAAAAACCGCATAGTCTGCGAAAGCGAGGTTTTGGTTCATTGTTAGTAGTATTTTAAATAATTATTATAGGTTGTTTGTTTATGTGGTTTTAAATTTGTTTTTATGTTGTTAAATCTTGTTAAAAATGCAAGATGTGTTTTATTTCTGTTATTTTTTTGCGAAAATAAAAGCAGAAGCCAAATGTAAAATAAAAATTTAGAAATCAGTCATTAGTAAATGTGTTTTTTACATTTATTTGATAATTATTATGTTAAATTTTTATTTTTGGCTTTACTACAACGAGAAGGCTATTATACTTTTACAGTGCTTTTGTAATGTACATCCGAAAGTTGTCTCAAAATTTCAGCACTTTTTTCTGGTGTAATGTCTCTTTGCGATTCCCCTAGCATTTCGTATCCAACCATAAACTTTTTTACGGTTGCAGATCTTAATAACGGCGGATAAAAATGCATGTGGAAATGCCATTCTGGATGCAGTAAACCGTCTGTTGGCGATTGGTGAATTCCTGATGAATATGGAAAAGAAGTATTAAATAAATTGTCGTACTTCGTAGTTAACTGTTTTAAGATTTTCGCGAAAGCGGTGCTTTCTTCAGCAGTAAAATTGGTGATTTTGTTTACGGCTCTTTTACTTACAATCATTGTTTCGTAAGGCCAGATTGCCCAAAAAGGAACTAGCGCAACAAAATGATCATTTTCGATTACGATTCTTTCGCCAGCTTTCAATTCAGCTTTAACATAATCCTCCAATAAAGTTCTCTCGTTTTTATCGTAATATGATTTTAAGCTGTTTTGTGTTTTTTCAACTTGAGTAGGAAGAGAAGATTGAGCCCAAATTTGTCCGTGCGGATGCGGATTGCTGCAGCCCATAACACTTCCTTTGTTTTCAAAAATCTGAACGTGGTTGATATATTTAATGTTTCCTAAATCGGTATATTCTTTCTGCCAAGTTTTGATGATGTTTTCAATATCGGCAATTTCCATTTCTGGAAGAGTCAGGTCATGTCTTGGAGAAAAGCAAACTACTCTAGAAATACCCTGTTCTGGCTTTGCCTTAAAAAAAGTATGTTTAATATCATCTTCAAAAATGATTTCGTCCTGTTTCATAGCGGCAAAATCATTTTCAAAAACAAAACTGTTTTCGTATTGCGGATTATTCATTCCATTAGCACGAACATTTCCTGGACACAAATAGCAAGTTGGGTCATATTTAGGAAGTTCTTCTGTAGAAATGGTTTCATTTTGCCCTTGCCAAGGGCGTTTTGCACGATGTGGCGATACTAATACCCATTCGTTAATTAATGGATTGAAGCGTCTGTGCGGATCTTCGTTAATGTCAAAATTTTTCATTGTAGTGTGTGTGGTTTTAAAGTAGCGTTGTTCCGTTTGATATTTTTACATCATAGAATTTTAATTCAATTCCAAATGTATCTAAATAAAGCTTTGAAAACTTACGCTTAACCTCATTTTCATGTCCTTTTTTAACTAAATTGATAGTGCAGCCGCCAAAACCGCCTCCCATAAGTCGGGAACCAATAATGGCATCATCTTCTTTTGCTGTATCAACAAGCATATCTAATTCTTCGCAGCTTACTTCATATTCTTGCGACAATCCGTAATGTGTTTCAAAAAGCAATTCTCCTAAAAGTTCAATATTTCCTTGGTCTAAAGCTTTGCAAGCTTTGATAACGCGATTGATTTCTTTTACTACAAAATGAACTCTAGCAAAAACTTTTTCAGTCATTTTATCTTTAAGGCTCAAAACCTGTTCTTCTGTAGCATTTCTAAAAGTTTTTACTTCTGGAAAATGACTTTTTATGATCGATAAACCTTCTTCACATTCAATTCTTCTGGTATTATATTCTGATGTAAAGAGCGAATGTTTAACATTAGAATCAAATAAAATCAAAGAATAGTCTTTAAAGTCGGCATTATGATATTCAAAGTCTAAAGTGTTGCAGTCTAACTGGATTACTTTATTTTCAAGACCATGAACGCTCGAAAACTGATCCATAATTCCGCAGTTGATTCCAACCCAATGTTCTGCTTTCTGTCCTAATAGTGAAATGTCTTTTTTTTCAATTTTTAAATCGAAAAGAGATTTGATTCCGAAAATCATTCCACATTCTAAAGCTGCCGAAGAAGATAATCCAGAACCAACCGGAATATTACTGCTGAAAACACAATTGAAACCTTCAAAAGAAAATCCGTTATCTTGCAATTGTTTGATAACGCCACGAATGTAATTGGTCCAAACGACATCGCTCAGTTTTACTTCCTGAGTCAAATCGATTTCAAATTCTTCGTTTAAATCAATAGCAATTACTTTAGATGTTTTTGTGTTGTTTTTTGCAAAAGCAAAGCAAATTACTTTATCAATTGCAGCAGGTAAAACATAACCGTCATTGTAATCAATATGCTCTCCAATGATGTTGATTCTTCCTGGAGAAAGCACCGTTTTCTGTGGAGAAGAACCGAAAGATTTCTCAAAAAAAGCAACAGTATTTTGTATTAAAATATCATTCATTATTGTTGTGTAATTGGTGTATTGTGTAAATAGTTAGTTTAAGGTTTCAAATTTGTAAAGTGTCTTTTGAGAATATTGTTCTCCTTTTTTAAGAACAGCATTTGGGAAATGAGGATGATTTGGCGCATCTGGAAAATTCTGCGTTTCAAAACAGATTCCGCTTTGAGCATTGTAATCAACATTTTCTTTTCCTTTCAGTTTTCCGAAACAATTTCCGCCTACATATATATGTACACTTGGCTGATCGGTGTAAACGTTCATTCTCAATTTATTTTTTAAACTGATTAATTGCGCTACAATTTCAGTTTTAGAATTTACCACAAAAGAATTGTCAATTGGAAACGGGCATTGTTTTGGAGTTCTAAAATCAAAATCATGATTTGTTAAATCAGTATAATTTCCGGTTGGAATATTATCTGGATTTGTTTCCAGCATTTTGGCCGATTTGATAAACATTTGCTGTTCTAGAACATTTCCGTCGTGACCGTCAAGGTTAAAATAACTGTGATGTGTCAAATTGATAATGGTATCCTCGGTTGAGGTTGCTTTATATTCTAGTTTTAATTCGTTTTCTTCTGTCAGAGTATACGTTAAATAAACAGTCATTTCGCCAGGAAAATTTTCATCTAAATGCTCGCTCAATAGTCCAAAAATAATGGAAGGATTTTCACCAGTTTTTGCATCAGTTACATTCCAGACTTTTCTCCCAAACCCCATTTCTCCGCCATGCAGTGAATTGCCGTTATTGTTACTGCCGAGTTGAAATTTTTTATCGTTAAGGCTAAAAGTAGCATTGTGAATTCGTCCAGCATAACGGCCAACCGTTGTTCCAAAATACGGTGCGCTTGGCAAATTGTAAGATTCTAAATATGCTTCTAAATTATCAAAGCCTAAAACAATATCTGTAAGTTTTTCATTGATCGGAATCTGGATGGAAGTAACCGTTGCGCCATAATTGATAATTTGAACTTTCATTCCATTTTTGTTAACCAAATCAAAAGAATAAATTTCTTCCTGATTGGGCATTAAACCAAACAATTTGCAATTATGAATCTCTTTTAAATGCGATATGTGTTTTATTTTCATATAATTTTTAGCAAAAATGAAATCCAAAAGTAGAAACATTTTCTATATTTGCATACCAGTACCTACCAGTTTTTAATTATAAATAGTCAAAACGACTTTATCGTAGAGCATGATTTCAATTCAAAATAATATTGGTCTGCCAAAATATAGGCAGATAATTCTTTCAATCGAAAAAGCAATTGAAGAAGGGAATTTAATTAAAGGAGATAGGCTTCCATCTGTCAATAAAGTCTGTTTGGCTTTTTCCTTGTCTCGAGACACGGTCTTATTGGCGTATGACGAATTAAAGAAAAGAGGAATTATTTATGCCATTCCAGGCAAAGGATATTATGTTAAAAGTGTTGAAATCACTATAACTCAGAAGATTTTCTTGCTTTTTGATGAATTGAATATTTTTAAAGAAGATATTTATAATTCGTTTTTAAAAAACATTGGAAAAAATGTGCAGGTTGATATTTTCTTTCATCATTTTAATGTTCAGGTTTTCAAAAAACTCATAAATGACAGTAATGGAAATTATACAAAATATATTATCATGCCGACCAACCTAACCGATATTGTCGACTCGATAAAAACCCTACCAGTAAACGATGTAATTATATTGGATCAGACCAATCCAGAGTTAAAAATGTTCCCGGCGATTTATCAGAACCACCAAAAAGATATTTACGAAGGGTTAATGAAAGGTAAATCTCGATTGTCAAAATATAAGAAACTGATTTTAATTTTCCCTGGATTTAGAGAGCCTCCAGGAATGAAACTGGGTTTTGAATCTTTTTGCCAAGCCTACAGTTTTGATTATGAAATTATTTCAGATTTCAGTGATCAGTCTATTGCTTTGGGAGATTTATATATTATTCCGCATGACCGTGATTTGCTTTTGGTGATAGAAAATGCAATGAGCAGAAACTTGAAATTAGGAGAGGACTTCGGAATTATATCGTACAACGAAACGCCATTGAAAAAAATTGCAGCAAACGGAATTACGACAATTTCGACCAATTTTGAATTAATGGGAAAAATTCTGGCCGATATGGTTTTGCAGGGAATAAAAGAGCAGATCGAAAACAAATCTGCTCTTATACTCAGGAATTCTTTATAGGAAATGCCAATTATAAATTGAGCACAAAATTATTTAGTAGTTTTTCTTCGTATTTCTCTTTGTTAAAAGTGTACAGATAAGAACCTTTTCGAGAAGACTGCATGTCTTTTTCGTCTAATTTATTTAGAATTTCAAGAGAATTAATTTTACTGATGAAATTTCTTTTGTCGAGTTCTTTGCTCAAAATAGCTTCATACAATTCTAAAAGCTGACGCATGGTAAATTTCTCAGGAAGCAATTCGAAACCAATTGGTTTGATCGAAGTTTTGTAGCGTAGTCTCTTAATGGCATTTTCGACCATTTCGTTATGGTCAAAAATTAAGTTTGGCGCATCATTAATAGGAAACCATTCTGCGTGATAATTTTTAATTAGTTCTGCATTATGGTTTTCGATATTAATCAAAGCAAAATAAGAAACCGAAATGGTTCTTTCTACCGGGTCACGATCAATTTCGCTGTAAGCATACAGCTGCTCCATATAAATATCGTTGAGACCAGTATAGGTATTTAAAATTCGGGTTGCAGCAGCATCTAAAACTTCATCACGCTTTAGAAATCCTCCAATCAAGGACCATTTTCCTTTTTCAGGCTCAAAATCTCTTTGAATCAAAAGGATTTTCAGACCCTCATTGTCAAATCCGAAAATGATGCAGTCCACCGCCAGTAAAACTTTATCAGCAGAACTATAACTGTTTAGCATATATAATTAATTTGGATAGGTAAATATATAAACTTCTTAAAACGTATCATAAATTATTAATGTCAATTTTACACTTAATACTAAGGTTGCAAAAAAAGAATTTCTGACAATCAATTTTAATAAGATCATGATGAAAGGCAGTTCTTTTATATTTCGTCCTCAGTTTTATATCAAAATGACAAGTCAAAGGTAGAAACATTTTTAAAAGAGAATTGATCTAAGGATTATTATTTCGCGTTCAAGATTCAAAATTTTTTAAATTTTGTTACAAATACCACTGTCAAAAGGTTTTTTGTCGATTTTTTTTGGTTTTTACATTTTCATAATCTAAAGAACTCTGTATTTATGTTGGTTTTTAAGATCTAATTGCGAAATCCATTTTTTGCAACCAGTTGTTTTGATGTTTTTATTTTTTTATGTGGCTTTTTTTTATTTAAATTTACAAATGTTAAACAAACACTTATAATTTAAAAAACCAAAAGCATTGAAAAATAAGCTATGTCTTATTTCTAAAACCAAAAAACTAAAAAACCATGAAAAAGCTATCACTGATATTGTTTACTGCGCTTTGCGTTCAAAACATATCTGCACAGAAAGAGTCCGTAATTATTTCAGTAAAAAATGATGCTTCGGCGCCAACTATAAATAGAAATATATATGGTCACTTCGCAGAACATTTGGGACATTGTATTTACGGAGGATTTTTTGTTGGAGATACGTCTAAAATTCCAAATACCAATGGAGTCAGAAATGATATTGTAAAAGCACTAAAAGATTTAAAAATTCCAAATTTAAGATGGCCAGGCGGATGTTTTGCCGATACATACCACTGGAAAGATGGAATAGGTCCGAAAGAACAGCGCCCAACGATTGTAAACCAATGGTGGGGAGGTGTTACGGAAGACAATAGTTTCGGGACACACGATTTTTTAAATATGTGCGAATTGCTTGGAGCAGAACCGTATTTATCTGGAAATGTTGGAAGCGGAACAGTTCAGGAATTGGCTGACTGGGTGCAGTACACCAATTTTGGAGGCAAAAGCCCTATGAGTGACCTTCGCAAGAAAAATGGAAGAACCGAGCCTTGGAAAGTAAAATACTGGGGAATAGGAAATGAAGCTTGGGGATGCGGAGGAAATATGACTGCAGATTATTATGCAAACGAATATAAAAAGTTTGCCACTTTTATGTCTGATTGGGGAAATACAGGCGGAATTACAAGAATTGCGTCTGGAGCCAACAGTTCCGATTATAATTGGACAGAAGTTTTAATGAAAAACATTCCTTTAAATATGCTTGGCGGTGTTGGTGTTCACCATTATGCAGTAATCAATTGGGAGAAAAAAGGTTCGGATGTTGATTTTACCGAAAAAGAATATTTTTTAACGATGCAGTCTGCCTTGAAAATGGAAGAATTAGTGACAAAACATGCTGCCGTTATGGATAAATATGATCCAGAAAAAAAAGTAGCCATGATTGTTGACGAGTGGGGCGGCTGGTATGATGTTCAAAAAGGAACAAACCCAGGATTTTTATATCAGCAGAATACGATGAGAGATGCAGTTTTGGCTGGGGCGACTTTAAATATTTTCAATAATCATGCAGATCGTGTTCGTATGGCAAACTTAGCCCAATGTGTTAATGTGCTTCAAGCTGTAATCTTAACAGACAAAGCAAAAATGATCACGACGCCAACCTATCATGTCATGAAAATGTACACTGTGCATCAGGATGCTAAATTATTGCCAATAGATTTTAAATCGCCTTCTTATGTTTTTGAGGGACAAAGTATCCCAGCAGTTTCGGCTTCAGCTTCAAAAGATCAGAACGGTTCTGTTCATATTTCGCTGGTAAATATTGACCCAGTAAATAAGAACAAAATAGAAATTGATGTAAAAGATCTTGGTGTAAAAGGTTTTTCAGGAAGTGTAATCACTGCTTCAAAACTTCAGGATTATAATTCTTTCGAAAATCCAAATAAAATTGTCCCAGTTGCTTTTAAAGGTTTTGAAAATAAAAAAGGGAAACTTGAAATAACATTGCCTCCTTATTCTGTGTTGGTTTTAGAAGGAAAGTAATTGATGAAAATCTTAAAATCTGTTCGGAAAAAAGAACAGATTTTACAGCTTAAGCAAACAAAATGCAATTTTTAAAACAATTGACTTTTGTTTTAGGATGAAATAATCGCAATATTATAAATGTGTCATTGACATTTATTTTTTGATTTAGTGCTAAAATGCTGTTTTAATGCATTTATAGCAAAAATTAATTATGCATTTTCAATTAAGTGTTTTTTGTACACTTATAAAATATTTATGTCTATATTTGTCAATATTTTAAAAATAAAATACGAATGAAAAATTATGTAATAGGATTGGACTACGGAACAGATTCTGTTCGCGCGGTGCTGATTGATACTGAGAATGGACAGGAGCTGGCATCGAATGTTTCTCATTACAAAAGATGGAAAAACAAACAATATTGTGACGCCTCTATAAATCAGTTTCGCCAGCATCCTTTAGATCATATCGAAGGATTGGAAATTACGATACAGAATGTTGTCAAAGAAAGTAAAGTCGATCCGTCATTGGTTCGTGGAATCTGTATTGATACAACAGGATCTTCTCCTGTTCCGGTTACAAAAGACGGAACACCATTAGCTCTGACAAAAGGTTTTGAGGAAAATCCAAATGCAATGATGGTGTTGTGGAAAGATCATACAGCAATAAACGAAGCAAACGAAGTCAACGAACTGGCAGTAAGTTGGGGAGGAGAAGACGTTACGAAATATGTGGGCGGAATTTATTCTTCTGAATGGTTTTGGGCAAAAATCCTTCACATTGCAAGACAAGATGAAGCGGTTAAAAATGCTGCACATACTTGGATGGAGCACTGCGATTTAATGACGTACTTGTTAATTGAAGATAAAGATTTAAAAACTTTCAAAAGAAGCCGTTGTGCAGCAGGTCATAAAGCCATGTGGCACACAGACTGGAACGGATTACCGCCAGTTGAATTCTTAGAAAAATTACATCCATACTTAGCAGAGCTTCGCGGCAACTTATACGATGAAACCTATACATCAGATTTAGTTGCTGGAAAATTAAGCCAAGAATGGGCAGATCGTTTAGGACTTTCAACAGAAACAGTTGTAGCCGTTGGAACTTTCGACGCGCATTCAGGTGCAGTTGGAGCTAAAATTGAAGAAAATACTTTAGTTCGTGTTATGGGAACTTCAACTTGTGATATCCTAGTGGGTTCTTATGATGAAGTGGGAACAAAAACCGTTCGCGGAATCTGCGGACAAGTTGATGGTTCTGTTATTCCAGGATTTATCGGTTTAGAAGCGGGACAATCTGCTTTTGGTGATTTATTAGCTTGGTACAAAGAATTATTAATGTGGCCGACAGAACATTTATTAGCTTCTTCATCAACTTTAAATGATGCGCAAAAAGAACAATTAAGAGAAGAATTCAGCGATAAATTAATTGTGGAATTAACAAAAGAAGCAGAGAAAATCCCAGTTTCAGAAAGTCTTCCAATTGCATTAGACTGGATCAACGGGCGACGAACTCCAGATGCGAACCAAGAAGTAAAAAGTGCTATCTCTAACCTTTCTTTAGGAACAAAAGCACCACATATTTTCAAAGCTTTAGTAAACGCAATCTGTTTTGGAGCAAAGAAAATTGTAGATCGTTTTGAAGAAGAAGGCGTAAAAATCGACAGCGTTATCGGAATTGGCGGTGTTGCTCGTAAATCGCCTTTCATTATGCAGACTTTGGCAAATGTTTTAAACAAGCCAATTAAAATTGCGGCTTCAGACCAAACTCCAGCTTTAGGTGCGGCAATTTACGCAGCCGTTGCAGCCGGAATTTATCCAAACGTAATCGAAGCAAGCCAAAAAATCGGAAGTGATTTTGATGGAGAATATTTCCCTCAGACAGACAAAGTTGAAGCCTATCACAAACTGCTTTTAGGGTACGAAAAACTAAGTGCTTTTGCAGATCCAAACCTTAAAATATCGCAACATGAGCTCTCTTTATAAAGATTTAAAACAAGAGTGTTATGAAGCCAACATGCAACTAAATGCATTGAATTTGGTGGTATACACTTTTGGAAACGTAAGTGCCGTTGACCGAAAAAATGGTGTTTTTGCTATAAAACCAAGCGGTGTCCCTTACGAAGATTTAAAACCGGAAGATATCGTAATTGTCGATTTTGACAATAATGTTATAGAAGGAAATCTGCGTCCGTCGTCAGATACCAAAACGCACGCCTATTTATACAAACATTGGCCAAATATTGGAGGCGTTGCGCATACTCACGCAACTTATTCTGTGGCTTGGGCGCAATCTCAATTGGATATTCCGATTTTCGGAACCACCCATGCAGACCATTTAACGGCAGATATTCCGTGTGCGCCCCCGATGGCAGATCATTTAATTGAAGGAAATTACGAGCACAATACCGGAATTCAGATTTTGGATTGTTTCAAAGAAAAAAATCTTTCATACGAAGAAGTAGAAATGATCCTTATTGGAAATCACGGTCCGTTTGCCTGGGGAAAAAACGCAGCAAAAGCAGTTTACAATAGTAAGGTTTTAGAAGTCGTGGCAGAAATGGCCTACCTGACTTTACAAATAAATCCAAATGCACCAAGATTAAAAGATTCATTAATAAAGAAACATTACAATCGTAAACACGGAAAAGATTCGTATTACGGGCAATAGTGATTTTAGATTTTAGAGTGCAGATTTTAGAGTGCAGATTTTAGATTAAAGAAAATAGAATAAAGAACATAGAGAAAAGACTTTCGTTAATCGTGAATTTTTAGATAAAGAAAAACGATTTGACGGTTAAACAAATAAACGATTAAACAAAATGATTGATATATCTCAAAAAGAAGTATGGTTTGTAGTAGGCAGCCAAGAATTATACGGTGAAGAAACGCTTAGAAAAGTAGCAGAACATTCGCAAATTATTGCAAAAGGGTTAGATGCATCGCCTAGTATTCCAGTAAAAGTGGTTTATAAAGATGTGGTGAAATCTCCTTCACAAATTTTAGATGTTTGTTTGGCTGCAAATTCAGCTAAAAACTGTATCGGAATTATTGCTTGGATGCACACTTTCTCACCGGCAAAAATGTGGATTGGCGGATTAAATATCCTTAAAAAACCATTATGCCATTTACACACGCAATACAATGCCGAAATTCCGTGGGGAAGCATTGACATGGATTTCATGAACTTGAACCAATCGGCTCACGGAGATCGTGAATTCGGTTTCATTATGTCTCGTTTACGTAAAAAACGTAAAGTTGTGGTTGGACACTGGGAAGACGAGAGAGTTCAGAAAAAATTAGGCATTTGGTCAAGAGTTGCTTTAGGGTGGGATGAACTTCAAAATCTAAAAGTTGCCCGAATTGGAGACAATATGCGTGAAGTTGCCGTTACAGAAGGTGATAAAGTTGAGGCACAAATTCGTTTTGGCGTTTCGGTAAACGGATACGATTCTTCAGACGTTACGAAACATATCGAGAAAGTAACAGAAAAAGAATTAAACGATTTATTAGGGGTTTATGAATCTTCTTATAACTTAACCGATTCTTTAAAAGAAGGTGGAGCACAAAGAAGTTCATTAGTTGAAGCAGCAAAAATCGAATTAGGATTAAGAGCTTTCCTTGAAGAAGGAGGATTTGGCGCTTTTACAGATACATTTGAAAACCTTGGAGTTTGGAAACAATTGCCAGGAATCGCAACACAAAGATTAATGGCCGATGGTTATGGTTTTGGTGGAGAAGGAGACTGGAAAACAGCTGCAATGGTTAGAGCTTTAAAAGTAATGTGTGTTGGTTTAGAAGGCGGAACTTCTTTCATGGAAGATTATACGTATCATTTTACACCACAAAAATCATACGTTTTAGGATCGCACATGTTAGAAATCTGTCCATCTATTGCTGACGGAAAACCTTCTTGCGAAGTGCATCCATTAGGAATTGGCGGAAAAGAAGATCCAGCTCGCTTGGTGTTCAATTCACCTGCTGGTGATGCCATCAATGTTTCTTTGGTTGATATGGGAACTCGTTTCCGTTTAATTGTAAACGAAGTTGAAGCAGTAAAACCAATGGCAGAATTACCAAAACTTCCAGTTGCACGCGTTCTTTGGGATTGCAAACCAAATCTTGAAGTTGCAGCAACAGCTTGGATTTTGGCTGGTGGAGCACACCACACGGTTTACAGCCAGTCTTTAACAACAGAATATATGGAAGATTTTGCCGATATTGCCGGAATCGAATTGTTGGTTATTGATGAAAAAACTACGATAAGAGAGTTTAAAGATAAAATCAATGCCAACGAAGCATACTATCATTTGTTTCAGCACGGACTTTAAATTAGTCAAAAGTCTAATGTCATAAAGTCTTAAAGATTTAGTTACTTTGAGGAATTGACTTTAAGACTTTCGACTTTGAGACTTTACTAACTTAAAAAACTATCATTTATGAATGTATTAAAACGTTCCCTTTTCATACTAAGCATGTTAAGTATTGCTATAGTTACAGTTCAATGCAAAAGCGATAAAAAAATGGATAACACTACAGTTTCTTCAGATAAAAAAGCAGAAGTTACAATCGAAAAATCAGAATACGGAACAACAGCTAAAGGCGAAAAAGTGGAGAGCTATAAACTGAAAAACCAAAATGGGATGGAGGTTGATATCATCACTTTTGGAGGAAGAATTACCGATTTGAAAGTGCCCAATAAAGCTGGCGTTTCAGAAAATGTGGTTATCGGATTTAATTCTTTGGCGCAATATGAAAAAGAAAATCCATTTTTTGGAGCTTTGATCGGAAGATTCGGAAACCGAATTGCTAAAGGAAAGTTTACGTTAGATGGCAAAGAATATCAGTTAGCAATTAACAATGCGCCAAATGCTTTGCACGGTGGCCCGCAAGGATTCTTCAATGTAGTTTGGAAAGCAGATGAGGTTAAATCTGGCGAAACAGCTTCTTTAAAATTATCTTATGTAAGTAAAGATATGGAAGAAGGTTATCCGGGAACTTTGAAAGTTTTTGTGACTTACACATTGACAAAAGATAATCAGTTGGAAGTTTTATACGAAGCAACAACTGATAAGAAAACAGTTGTAAACTTAACACAGCATTCTTATTTCAATTTATCTGGAGATTTCACCAAAACCATCTTAGATCATGAATTGACTTTAAATGCTGATAAATTAGTTCCAGTTGATGCTGATTTAATTCCTACAGGAAAATTAGATGATGTTGCAGGTACTCCTTTCGATTTCAGAACTCCAAAATTAATTGGAAAAGACATCAATGCTAAAAATGATCAGTTAGAAAAAGGAAAAGGTTACGACCATTGCTGGGTATTGAACAATCCTGAAAAAGGGAAAACAATCATTGCAAAAGTATATCACGCAGCAAGCGGAAGAGTTATGGAAATGACAACAGACGAACCTGGAATTCAGTTTTACTCTGGAAATTTCCTTGATGGAACATTGCCAATGCCCAACGGAGGAACTTTTGCACACAGAACAGGATTATGTTTAGAAACAGAACATTATCCAGATTCTCCAAACCAAAAAAACTTCCCAACAACGGTTCTAAACCCAGGAGAAAATTATAAAACGAAAACAACCTTTAAGTTTTCAGTTAAAAAATAATTTTTAGAATTTGTTAATTAATTTTCTAAAGACCTCGAAAGGAAATGCTTTCGAGGTTTTTTTATTTAAGTTTTTCTACCACGACCCGAATGATATTGAACAGGCGAAGCAATTCACGAATTTCTTAGTAATTAGTATTGATTTTAATTAGTGAAATTAAAAAAGCAGCGTTTTAAAGCGATTCAATTTGCGTAAATTCGTGAATTGCTTCGCCTGTTCACTATTGTTCGGGTCGTGGCAAAAAATAATAATTATTTATGACCTTCAAACATATATTCAAAGCAGAAGTAAATTGGGCTTCACAAAAAAATGCAGTTGATTCTTCTAAAAGATTCTATAGCAAAACCCATCAAATTAAAATTGAAGGAAAACCAGTTTTAGATGTTTCAGCGGCAAAAGCCTTCAAAGGTGATCCAGAATTATACAATCCCGAAGATTTATTGTTGAGCAGTTTAGTTTCCTGCCATATGATGTCCTATTTATACGTCTGTTCTCAAAACGGAATAGAAGTTTTAGAATATTCAGACAACGCAGAAGCAACATTAGAAGTAAATCCGGACGGGAGTGGACGTTTTATTGAAGCAAAATTATATCCAAAAGTAAAAATCTCAAGTTCGGATAAAATTGAATTGGCCTTAGAATTGCATCAAAAAGCAAATGAGTTGTGTTTTATTGCTAATTCCTGCAATTTTCCTGTTTTGCATCATGCAGTTTGTGAAGCAGTATAAATGAAAAAACCTCTTCCGTTAAGAAGAGGTTTTTAAGTACCCGGAGCCGGAGTCGAACCGGCACGGTTTCCCACAGGTGTTTGAGACCAGCGCGTCTACCAATTCCGCCATCCGGGCGTAGCAGACGAAAAAATAAATGATAAATCAATTATTTTAACGCAATAGAATGAGTTCATTTCTGCGCCCATTCCTTTAACACGGTGCAAATGTAAAAAATAATTTTAAACCAACTACTAAAAATACTTAATTTTTTGCTTTCAGTGTTCAATAAATTTTATAAATTTGCAGCTCGTTAAAACGAAGCACACACAACTAACTACATCCGAGACATTTATATGCTTTCTGCTTTATTTAAATAATAAAGTTGGATTGTAGAAAAGTAACGGAATAAAACAACAAATTACAATGTCGCACCTAGAACCAGAAGCTAAAATTTTTGCTTGTTCACAAAGTGTTTATCTTGCAGAAAAAATTGCAAAAGATTACGGGATTCCGTTAGGAAAAGTAACGATGTCAACGTATAGTGACGGAGAATTTCAACCGTCTTACGAAGAATCAATCAGAGGTTTACGAGTATTTATCGTATGTTCAACTTTTCCAAGTGCAGATAATCTGATGGAATTGTTGTTAATGATTGATGCGGCAAAACGCGCATCAGCAAGACATATTACAGCTGTTATGCCTTATTTTGGTTGGGCAAGACAAGACAGAAAAGACAAACCAAGAGTTCCAATTGGAGCTAAATTAGTAGCAAATCTACTAACAGCTGCAGGAGCAACAAGAATCATGACAATGGATTTGCACGCAGATCAGATTCAAGGATTCTTTGAAAAACCGGTAGATCATTTATTTGCCTCTACCATCTTTTTACCGTACGTAGAAAGTTTAAATTTAGAAAATCTGACAATTGCATCTCCGGATATGGGAGGTTCAAAAAGAGCATACGCTTACTCTAAGTTTTTAGAATCAGATGTGGTAATCTGTTACAAACAAAGAAAAGCAGCCAACGTTATCGATACTATGGAGCTTATTGGTGAAGTAAAAGGACGTAACGTAATCTTAGTAGACGATATGATCGATACAGGAGGAACTTTAGCGAAAGCGGCAGACCTAATGATCGAAAAAGGAGCGCTAAGTGTAAGAGCAATTTGTACGCATGCTATTTTATCTGGCGGAGCGTATGAGAAAATTGAAAACTCAAAACTAACAGAATTAATCGTAACAGATTCAATTCCGTTAAAGAGAGAATCAAAGAAAATAAAAGTGGTAAGCTGTGCACCTCTATTTGCTGAGGTAATGCAAATGGTTCACCACAACAATTCCATCAGTGGAAAATTTATAATGTAGTCATTGCGAGGAACGAAGCAATCTCACTACACTAAAAATTAGAATATTTATTTAATAACTATATTTTTTTACAATGAAATCGATTACAATTAAAGGATCAGAAAGAGAAAGCGTGGGCAAAGTGTCAACTAAAGCCTTACGTAATGCTGGACAGGTACCTTGCGTTTTATACGGAGGAAACCAGGCAGTACACTTCTCTGCAGACGTTACTGCATTCAAAAACTTGGTTTACACTCCAAACGCTCACACAGTTGTGATCGAACTTGGAAAAGGAAAATCATTCAATGCAATTTTGCAAGATATCCAAGTTCACCCAGTAACTGACAAAATTTTACACATCGACTTCTTCCAATTATTTGATGATAAAGAAATCACAATGGAAGTTCCTGTGAAAATCGTTGGTACATCTAAAGGTGTTCTTGCGGGAGGTGTTTTACGTTTAAACCAACGTAAATTAAAAGTTAAAGCTTTACCAGCAAATCTTCCTGATTTTGTTGAAGCTGACATCACTCCACTTGAAATGGGTAACAAATTATACGTTACTAAAGTTGGAAAACCAGAGTACAAAATTATGCACCCAGACAACACTGTAGTTTGTCAAGTGAGAATCTCTCGTGCTGCTATGAAAGCTGCTCAAGAGGCTGCAAAAGCTGCAAAAGCTCCTGCAAAAGGAAAGAAAAAATAATTTTTTTCAAACTATACAAAAAGCCTCAATCTTTCGATTGGGGCTTTTTTTTAGCTTCTAAGTTTCTAAGATGCTAAGATTCTAAGGTTTTTGCTATGTAACCTTCGACTCCGCTCAGCTTGACAAATATTGAACATGTCAGGCTGAGCGGAGTCGAAGCCAACTCAAAGTATGGAATTTAGGTTGTCGACCTTCTTTTTGTGGTCCTTCGACTTCGCTTTGGATGACAAGAAGGACAAGAAATCTTAGTGTCCTTTGCGTAAACCCTTGCGGACTTTGCGGTTAAACCACGGCCAGTAAGAAATTATTTAATTGCCGCATTTTCAAATTATCTAATTATCCAATTGCCGCATTCTCTAATTAATCTTACTTTTGCAACCATGATAAAATGGATAACAAAAATGTTTTCATCAACATCAAAAGAAGAGAACAAAGAAGACAATATGAAGAAATATTTAATCGTAGGATTAGGAAATATCGGAGCTGAATACGTAAACACCAGACACAATATCGGATTTAAAGTGCTTGATTTTTTCGCTAAAAAAGAAGGGCTTTCATTCGAAACCGTAAAATTGGGTGCATTGGCTGAATATAAATTTAAAGGAAGAACCTTTTTTCTTTTAAAGCCAAACACTTACATGAATCTTAGCGGTAAAGCGGTAAAATACTGGATGGATAAGGAAAATATTCCGTTAGAGAACATTCTGGTTATTACAGATGATTTGAACCTTTCATTTGGAACAATCCGCATCAAACCAAAAGGAAGCGATGGCGGCCACAACGGACTTAAGAACATCAATTTAGTTCTTAATACGCAAAACTATACCCGCTATAGATTTGGTATCAGCGACCAATTTAAAAAAGGACAGCAGGTAGATTATGTTTTAGGAGAATGGAATGCCGAAGAAGAAGCAAAACTTCCAGAGCGTTTAGAAACGTCGGCAGAAATTATTAGAACTTTTGGAACGGCAGGTTTAGAAAATACAATGACTACATTTAATGGAAAATAAAGATTTTCAGGTGTTTATATTCTAAAAATGTAAATTATCAGTGAATTTAATTTAATTATAACGAAATAGTATTTTCAATTCCAAAGTTAAATGTCTAAATTTGGAATAAATTATTATAAACCATAAAAATCATAATACCATGGCTTTTGAATTACCACAATTACCTTATGCATACGATGCATTAGAACCACATATTGATGCACGTACAATGGAAATCCATCATACAAAGCACCACAACGCATATACTACAAATCTTAATGCTGCTATTGCTGGAACAGATTTAGAAGGAAAAACTATCGAAAATATCTTAATCAACTTGGACAAATCTAACGCAGCAGTTCGCAACAATGGTGGAGGTTTTTACAATCACAATTTATTCTGGACTGTAATGTCTCCAAACGGAGGAGGATTGCCAACAGGTGATTTATTAGCTGCAATCGAGTCTTCTTTCGGATCATTCGAAGAATTTAAAGCAAAATTTGCTAAAGCTGGTGCTACGCAATTCGGTTCTGGATGGGCTTGGCTAACAGTTCAAAAAGGAGGAAAGTTAGAAGTTGTAGGTACTCCAAATCAAGATAATCCATTAATGCCAGAAGTTGCTGGTCATGGTGGAACTCCGATCTTAGGGATGGATGTTTGGGAGCACGCTTACTACTTAAACTATCAAAACAGAAGACCAGATTATATCGAAGCTTTCTTCAATGTAATTAACTGGACAGAAGTTGCAAGAAGATTTGCTTTAGAAAAATAAGAGAATAGAGTAAAGAATATAGAGAAAAGACGAGTGCCAAAGGTGCTCGTCTTTTTTTATCTATACATTTCGTATATAATCTTTACTCTATTTTCTTTCATCTATTCTCAAAAAAAGAGAAAATAAAAAAGGCGGAAAGAAGTTCCGCCTTTTTTGCCCCAAATCTACCATAAACTTAACCTACTAATGTTATGGTTCTGTAAAGGTATGGGAGAT
>NZ_FMVC01000001.1:0-585709 GCF_900101855.1 Flavobacterium anhuiense | reverse complement strand
CTCACTGATTATCAACTCGTTAATTATTTAAAATAAAAAAGGCGGAAGTTACTCCACCTTTTTTGCCCCAAATCTACCATAAACTAACCTACTAACGTTATGGTCTAGTAAATGTATGACAGTTATTTTTTCGAGTAAAAATTTTTAGATGAAAGGTAAGTAAATCCGATGAAGAGATATAATCGGCTGTTTATAAATAGGTTGAGTTTATTTCAATAAAAAAGGTGGAATTGCTTCCACCCTTTTTGCCCCAAATCTACCATAAACTTAACCTACTAATGTTATGGTATCTCAAAAGTATCATAGCTTTTCAATTTCACCAAAGAAATGGGATGAACGGCAAAAAAAACCGATGAAATGCACTATTTAACCTTTTATTAGTATTTTATTAATACGCTCGAGCGTCTTTTCCTTCATAAAAATTCATGAAAGCACGATTTACAACTCTGTTTCCACCAGGAGTTGGGTAATCTCCGGTAAAGTACCAATCACCTAAATTTTTAGGGCATGCTCTGTGTAAATCTTCTACTGTTTGGAAGATGATTTTTACCTCTGCATTTATTTCTGGTGAGCTTAGCATTTCTGCAATTTTATCTGAGATTTCTTCGTCAGTAAATTGATCATATATTGCTGTAACATAATTCACAACATCTTTGTCTGCGAAATTTTCTTGAGCTTTACATTTGGCATAAACTTCGTCTACAATATGATAAAGGTTTCTTTCTTTTAATAAAGCAAGTGCTGCTCTAAAAGCAACTAAACCTTCTAGTTTTGCCATATCGATTCCGTAACAATCAGGATAACGAATTTGTGGTGCAGATGAAACAATTACAATACGCTTTGGTTTTAAACGATCCATCATTTTGATGATGCTCATTTTCAATGTGGTACCACGAACAATACTGTCGTCAATAATTACTAAGTTATCTTCTGGTTTAATTACGCCATAAGTGACATCGTAGACGTGAGCCACCAAATCGTCACGGCTGCTGTCTTCTGTGATGAAAGTTCTAAGTTTAGCATCTTTAATAGCCACTTTCTCTGTGCGTATCTTTACAGATAAAAGCTCTTGAAGTGTCTCTGCAGTTAATGTGTTTCTATTTTCTAGAATGTAATTATTTTTTCTCTGATTTAAGAAATCCTGAGCAGCTTCAACTAAACCATAGAATGATGTTTCGGCTGTATTTGGAATATATGAGAAAACAGTGTTGTCTGTGTCGCTATCAATTGCTTTAAGAACGGCAGGTAAAATAAATTTTCCTAAATTTTTACGTTCTTGATAAATTTCAGCATCACTTCCTCTTGAGAAGTAGATTCTTTCGAAAGAACAAGCTTTTAAAGTAGTTGGTTCCAAGATTTGGTTCATGGTAACATTACCATTTTTCTTGATAATCAATGCATTTCCTGGATTGATTTCCTGAACACTTTCAAAAGGAACATTAAATACAGTTTGAATAACTGGTCTTTCAGAAGCGACAACTACAACTTCGTCATCTTGATAATAATAAGCTGGACGAATTCCTGCAGGATCTCTAAAAACAAATGCGTCACCGTGGCCTAGTAAACCAGCCATAGCATAACCTCCGTCTAAATTTTTAGCTGAACGAGCTAAGATTTTAGCAATATCCAAACGTTCTGCAATTACTGGAGAAGCTTCTCTTTTTGAGTAACCTTCAGCTTTACAATCTTGGTATAACTGCATTACTTCTTTGTCTAAGAAGTGACCGATTTTTTCCATTACCGTAACGGTATCAGCCATTTCTTTTGGGTGTTGCCCTAATTCAACCAAGTTTTCGAAAAGTTCTTTAACATTTGTCATGTTAAAGTTTCCTGCCAAAATCAGGTTACGGTGCATCCAGTTGCTTTGACGCAGGAATGGGTGAACACTTTCGATGCTGTTTTTTCCAAAAGTTCCGTAACGAACGTGACCTAAAAACAATTCTCCAACATAAGGAATATTTGCTTTTAGCTCTTTCATGTTGTCTCCCAATTCTGGATGTGCTTTTAACTCCTCGCTGATTCTTTCATTGATTTGTTTAAAAACATCTTGTATAGGTTGTGCGTGATTAGAACGAACTCTACTAATGTAGCGCTGTCCTGGATCAACATCAAATTTAATGCTTGCAAAACCAGCTCCGTCTTGTCCACGGTTATGCTGTTTTTCCATCATTAAATACATCTTCTGGATTCCGTAGAAAGCAGTTCCGTATTTTTCTTTATAATATTCAAGCGGTTTAAGTAGTCTAACTAAAGCTATCCCACATTCGTGTTTTAAAGCGTCGCTCATTGTTTTTTGTTATTTGTGTGTTGTTGTAAGTTGTGTGTATTCGTAATAAAAAAGCCCCGTTTTATCGAGGCTCTTAGGCATTATATTTCTATGTCAAACTGAGTTAACGACTTAAATTGCTGTAATCGAATCGCTACCTCGGCTTTGCTTAATGATTCCATTCTTTCAGTTCCAAACTTCTCAACACAGAACGAAGCTAAATTTGAACCGTAAATAATTGCATTCTTCATGTTGTTAAACGAAATATTTTCGCTTTGCGCAATAAATCCAGAGAAACCACCTGCGAAAGTGTCTCCTGCTCCTGTTGGATCAAAAACATCTTCTAATGGTAAAGCCGGTGCAAAGAAAACTTCTCTGTTGTGGAATAAAAGTGCTCCGTGTTCTCCTTTTTTGATCACCACATATTTTGGTCCCATGTCTTGGATTTTAGCGGCAGCTTTTACTAATGAATATTCTCCAGAAAGTTGTCTTGCTTCTTCGTCATTGATTGTAATAACATCTACACGTTTAATAACGTCTAATAATTCTGGAAGAGCACAGTCCATCCAAAAGTTCATAGTGTCTAAAACTACTAATTTTGGTTTTTTCTCCATTTGATCTAAAACACTGCTTTGTACTAATGGGTGTAAGTTTCCTAACATTACAACATCAGCATCTTTGTAGTTTTGAGGAACTTTTGGCTGAAAATCAGCTAAAACGTTCAACTCAGTTACAAGAGTATCTCTAGAATTTAAATCGTTGTGGTATAAACCGCTCCAGAAAAAAGTCTTTCCTCCTTTTACAATTTCGATACCAGAGATATCAATATTTTTTGAAGTTAAAAGATCTAAATGTTCTTGAGGGAAATCGTCGCCAACTACAGAAACAATGGCCGATTGCAAGTTAAAAAATGACGCTGATAATCCGATGTAGGTTGCAGCACCACCTAATATTTTATCTGTTTTTCCGAAAGGAGTTTCAATCGCGTCGAAAGCAACTGTTCCAACAATCAATAGTTTATTCATTTTATGAATTTCGAATTAGGGTGCAAAGATACTTCATAAGTTACAATCTTGCAACGGTTTAGGTTCTCAAAATTTTCTTAAAAAAATGACATCGATTTTAGAGTGAAAATACTGTAAATGAATTGGTTAAAAACTGTTTTTAATGAAGCTTAAAATAGATTTTTCAGAATTAATCTGCAAGTTTTTTGAAAATAATTGCGAATATTTTACAGGTTATTCTTCTGGCTAGCTTTTTTGAAAAAATAAAGTTTTTTTCTTAAAAGCATTAAGAATTGTAATTAGATTATTTTTATTGCTTCTGATTATTTGCTTTACTTATATTTTTAATCCAATTGATCGCATCGTTCAGAGGCTCTTCAGATTTTGAAAAAGCGGTATTATGTCCCAGATTTGGAAACAATTTATATTCATAATGTTTTCCTTTAGATTTTAATTTATCAAGATATTCGATGGATAGATTCGAAGGAACTTGAATATCCTTACCTCCAAAAATCCAAATTCCTGGGATTGATAATTTACAAAGTACGTCAATAGGATTTGTATCAATAAACTCATATTTGTCTGGATCATTGAATACATGTTTTCTTGCCTCTTCTTCTGAATGTGTATCCCAGAATTTTTGATCTCCATTGGTGTAAAATTGGAATCTCAATTGTTCTTTAACCGTTATAAGCGCTCCGCTAAATATGGTCATAAATTTAACTTTCTTATTTTTCTCTGCTGCCAATGGAATAATCCATCCAGCTTGACTTCCGCCTATTAAACCGATTGATATTTTAGTATTTGATAAAGATTTGGATAAAGCATTTACGGCAGCACTTGCGTCTAAAGACAAAAGAGTTAGATTGGCGAAGTCCACATTGTTTGTTCCTACTTCTGGTCCTGCATATACGCCACCTGATTCTCCAACTCCGCGTTTGTCATATGTCAAAACTGCAATGCCATTGTTGGCTAGAGTTGTAGCAAAATCGATCATTCTTTTTTCTTGTCCAGATCCATGAACAATCACAACAGCAGCTTGAATGTTATTAGGCGTAAAAACAGTTCCAGCGAGAGAAATTCCTTCGCTAACAAATTTTATTTCTTTAGTAGTAAAATTTGATGGAATTGCTGATGCATAATTAGTAGCAAACAATAATAACACTAAGAGTGAATATAAGGGCGTTTTATTTTTCATTTTTAAATTTATAATTGATATTTCTTATCAAAATAATTCTTCAAAATACCAACCTGAACCAAAATCATAATTGGAACAATCAAAATGGCATATAAGATGTTTTTAGAAAAATGAATTCTAGAAAATGCTGTTGAGATTCTATCAGAATATAATTTCCCGATTACGTCAATTTTAAAATCATTATTCGAAACAGAAAACAGAGAAACATAAATCACTAATGCCGCCACAGCTAAGCCAATCGAAATCCAGATTGGTTTAGAAATTAAAGGTTTGTATGCTTTGAGTTTTTTCTCTTCTAGTATATGAACTTCAGCCATTATTTTTGAAGTGAAATCTACTGATGGTGACTGCAGTTTTTCTTCAGCCATCATTTTCTCAATAAGTTGTTCTATATTTTTATCGCTCTCTTTCATAACATTCTATTATTTCTGGTTCTAACTGCTGTCTCAAAATTACGGCTAATTTCTGTCGGCTCCTAAATAATTTCACTTTAGCATTATTGGCCGATATATTCATAACCTTTCCAATTTCTTCTAAACTATGATCATCAAAATAAAATAAGGTTAAAAGGAAATTTTCATCACATGGCAATAAATTCAAACATTTCTGAATGGTCTGCTTTCGTTCATTTTCTTCTAATGCGCTTAAAGCATTGTCCATTGTTTTGATTAAATGAGACGAAAAATCATCAATAGAAATATTCAAATCTTCTTTTTTGTTTTTCTTTAAACGGTCTAGACAAGTATTATAGGCAATTTTATAAATCCAAGTTGAAAACTTAGATTCTCCTTTAAATTTTGTCAGCGAACTATAAATTTTTATAAAAGTATCCTGTGCAACTTCTTCTGCTTCTTCCCGATTTTTAACCATTTTTAGAGCCAGCGTAAAGATCATATTTTTATAACGATCCACAAGAACGGCAAAAGCACTGGTCTCGCCCTTCAGGATTTTATCGATATAATGTTGATCAGTTAATGTGCTCATAATTATATAGGACGACAGAATGTTAATTTAGGTTACAAGAAATTGAAAATAAATTCCAAAAAGCAAATCCCAAATTCCAATCCAGTTAACTATCAGAGTTAAATTCAGATTATACATATTATATATATAGTATAAGCTTTTAGAAAGATTCAACTTTGACAAAGTTTTTTAGAGTCAAAATTAATTGATTATCAGTAAGTTTTGAAATTTGGAGTTTAGAAATTGGAATTTATTTTAAAATTCTTGTAACCTCATTTTAAAAACCCTCGTCATATGAGGTATATCAATCAATTAAAAACATAAAATATCATGGACGAAAAAATTTTAATTCCAATCAGTCTTTTCTTAATGATCTTCGGGATCGTTTATTTAATTTATTCAACAAGAAACAGAGAGCGTCTGGCTCTAATAGAAAAAGGGGTAGATGCCAGTATCTTTTTGCAAGGAAAGGGAAGTGGAGTTCCAGCTTGGAAAATCTTTGTAGTAAATCTAGCATTCTTATTAATAGGAAGCGGTGTTGGAATTTTTCTTGCGCTATTAATCACCACTTATACATCTCTTAATGATGGTGCGGTTTATCCTTCAATTATTTTTATAATGTCAGGAATCGGACTTTTGACAGGATTTAAAACTGCAAAAGACTTAGATAAAGAATAAAATTGAAATTAGTAATTTGAGTATAACGTATCGAGAATTTAGGTTTTCGATACGTTATCTTTTTTATAGCAACTTAGAATCGATGTTTTCGTAATAAGAATCGATTGAAAGTTTGGGTTGCATGGATGCCATTACAGCCAGTTGATCACAGCGTTCGTTTTGCGGATGGTTGTTGTGTCCCTTAATCCATTTAAAATCGACTTGATGTTTGCGGTAGACGGCTAAAAAGCGTTTCCAAAGATCTGCATTTTTTCTTCCAGCAAAACCTTTTTTCTCCCAGCCAAGCACCCATTTCTTTTCAACAGAATCGACAACATATTTAGAGTCCGAAACCACAAGGACTTTCATGTTGGGTTTTTTCAGTTTTTCTAACCCCACAATTACAGCCAAAAGTTCCATCCTATTATTAGTAGTCAGACGAAAGCCTTCGTAGAATTCTTTTTTGTGCGGAGTGCCCACCAGTTCCATCACGACTCCATAACCGCCATTTCCTGGATTTCCCTTTGCCGCGCCATCGGTATATATATGTACTTCGTGATTCATTTTATTTTAGACTGCTTAGATTTTAGATTTTTGGACTTTTAGATTTTTCTTTTTTAGATATTAAACATCTTCAGATTTTAGACTGCTTAGATTTTTTAAAATGCTTTAGATTAAAATCTAAGTAGTCTTATGTCTAAGAAGTCTAATAGTCTAAATTTCTAATAATCTATGTATGATTTCTGGAAAATGTTTTTGTTCCAGCTCATGAATCTTTTCTGCAACTGTTTCTGGAGTGTCTTCATCTGTCAAAGCCACATTTGCCTGAAAGATGATTGCGCCTTCATCGTAGTTTTCGTTAACATAATGAATAGATATTCCAGTTTCTTTTTCCTTATTATTTATAATGGCTCTATGGATATGCATTCCATACATTCCTTTGCCCCCATAATTAGGTAAAAGTGCAGGATGGATATTGATTATTTTATTTGGATATTGTTCAATTATGTTTTCTGGGAATTTGAGTAGAAAACCAGCCAAAACTATCAAATCCGGGTCGATTTTTTGTATTTTTTGTAAAACTTTTCTTTCTAAAAGTTCGTTTTTTTCGAAGATTTCGACTGGAATTTGATGATTTTTTGCTCTTTCAATCACTTTTGCCGAAGCATTATTTGTAAAGACCGAAACGACCTTTGCAATTTCAGTGTTCGAAAAATATTTTATAATGTTCTCTGCGTTAGTTCCTGATCCTGAGGCAAAAACGATAATTTTTTTCATAAAGTTGTGTGTTTTGAGAGTGCAAAAAACGGAATAAAAATCGAAAATAAATAGCTTTAAAAGACCTTTCTTGAAATTAATTTTATAAATTAGTGTCACATTTATAAACTAAATAGTTGTTTTAAAATAAAGTTTTTTATTTTTGCCAACAAATTAAATTCTAAAATTAAAGATTATGTCAGACATTGCATCAAGAGTAAAAGCGATTATCGTAGACAAATTAGGTGTTGACGAAAACGAAGTTGTAACAGAAGCAAGCTTCACTAATGATTTAGGAGCTGACTCACTAGACACTGTTGAGCTTATTATGGAATTCGAAAAAGAATTTGATATTCAAATTCCAGACGATCAAGCAGAAAACATTGCTACTGTTGGTCAAGCTATTTCTTATATCGAAGAAGCAAAAAAATAATAATACCACACCCGAATTCTAAAAAATCTCAAAATTTGAATATCCAAATCCCAAAATTGGAATTTGTTTTTTAAAGAATTGGAATTTCTAGAAATCGGGTGTTATTATTTTTTAAATTTAAATTTCGATTGATTTTTCAATCAAAAAGATATATTTATATTGTAATTCCCATGGCTCTTAAATAACTATAAGTTAAGAAAGCGTGGGTTTTATTTGTTTAAAGTACAAAACACATATTTATGGCATTAAGGCGAGTTGTTGTAACAGGATTAGGTGCACTTACTCCTATTGGGAATAATATCCAAGAATATTGGAATGCACTTGTGAATGGAGTTAGCGGAGCCGCTCCAATCACATATTATGATACCGAGAAACACAAAACGAAATTTGCCTGCGAAGTAAAAAACTTCAATATTGAAGATTACATGGATCGCAAGGAATCTCGTAGATTAGATAAATTTGCACAATACGCAATTGCTGCCAGTGATGAAGCTATTAAAGATGCTGGAATCACAAATGATAACGTAAACAAACAAAGAGTTGGTGTTATCTGGGGAGCAGGAATTGGAGGTTTAGAGACTTTCCAAGATGAAGTATTGTACTATGCAAAAGGTGATGGAACTCCAAAGTTCAATCCTTTCTTTATTCCTAAAATGATTGCCGATATTGCTCCTGCACATATTTCTATGCGTAACGGGTATATGGGACCAAATTATACTACGGTTTCTGCTTGTGCATCTTCTGCAAATGCATTAATCGATGCCTTCAATTACATTCGTTTAGGAATGTGCGATGTTATTGTTTCTGGTGGTTCTGAAGCTGCTGTTACAATTGCAGGTATGGGAGGATTTAGCTCAATGCACGCTTTATCTACAAGAAACGAAAGCCCAGAAACAGCTTCTAGGCCTTTTGATGCAACCAGAGATGGTTTCGTTTTAGGTGAAGGAGCAGGAGCTTTAGTTCTTGAAGAGTATGAACATGCTAAAGCAAGAGGGGCAAAAATCTATTGCGAAATTGGCGGTGGCGGTATGTCGTCTGATGCTTACCACTTAACTGCACCACATCCGGAAGGAATTGGAGTTATCGCAGTAATGGAAAACACATTGAGAGATGCTGGAATGACTCCCGATCAAGTGGATCATATCAATACTCACGGAACTTCTACGCCATTAGGAGACGTTGCTGAGTTAAAAGCAATTAGTGCTGTTTTTGGTGATCATGCTAAAAACATCAATATTAACTCTACAAAATCTATGACAGGACACTTATTGGGTGCAGCTGGAGCTATTGAGGCTATTGCTTCTATCTTGGCAATGCAGCACGGAATTGTTCCTCCAACGATTAACCATACAGTTGTTGACGAAAACATTGATCCATCTTTAAATCTTACTCTAAACAAACCTCAAAAAAGAGAAGTAAATGTTGCTATGAGTAATACATTTGGTTTTGGTGGACACAATGCTTGCGTATTGTTTAAAAAACTAGCTGATTAATTTTCTGTATATGAATATTATCAAAAAAATATTTTCGAAATCCCGTTCTCAAGAAGACGGGATTTTTTTTGACACTATTCAGAAAATTCTTGGTTTTCAGCCTTCTAACGTAGATTTTTATAGACGGGCATTTACCCATCGTTCGTCTAATAAACTAGATCAAAATGGGCATCCTATTAATTATGAACGTTTAGAATTTTTAGGAGACGCTATGTTAAGTGCCGTGATTGCTGCACATTTATTTAATAAAGCTCCAAATGGAGATGAAGGTTATTTAACCAAAATGCGTTCGAAAATAGTGAGTCGTGAACATTTGAACGAATTGGGTAAAGACTTAAATTTAGTGCAGTTTGTAGAGAGCAAAGTGCCGATTCAGCATTTTGGAGAAAACATTCACGGTAATATTTTTGAATCCCTAATAGGTGCTATTTATTTAGACAAAGGCTATACTTTTTGCGAGAAATTCATCCAAAAAAGAGTAGTGACGCCTTATGTAGATATTGCGCGACTTGAAGGAAAAGTGATAAGTTATAAAAGCCTTGTTATCGAATGGTGCCAGAAAGAAAAAAGAGTTTTTCATTATGACATTTTTGAAGATAACGGTATAGACGGACAGCGTTTATTTGGTGTTAAATTGAGTATTGATGATAAAGTTGTCGCAAGAGCGCGAGCAACTTCAAAAAAGAAAGCAGAAGAAAAAGCATCGCAGAGAGCTTATTTTGCGTTTCAAGAAAAAATTGACAAGAAATAGCTGCAAAAATGTTGTAACTCTCACAAGGCTACATCGTTTTCGTTTATAATTTAACAAAACAAGCATGTCATAACTGTTGATGCTCCGTTTAGAAATAGTATATTTACAACTTGATTTTTCAAGACATGGCTATTCATAAATTGGATTTAGACGAATTTGACGAAATTGATTATTATTTAATGGCAATTCATACTTCATTAGAAGATTATAGATTAGCCTATTTTATCAATAAAATCCTTCCGATCAACTTAAGTAAGAGCAAAAACGAGATCCATGCTCAGACTAAGGAAGGTGAAGCAAATTTTTCGAGATTCTATTATTATGATGAAGAAAAAGCTGTTTCCTGGAATTTAATTCAGAATAAAAATGAAATCATTTCTGTGAGTACAAATGATTTCCAGAATTTGTTTTCTAATGAAACAAGTGAGGTTTCGACAACAATTCATTTACTTCCTGAATTCAAAAAAGTCGATTTTTTCTTGAAAATTGATAATGGCGAAGAGGCGCTTAATTTTTCAGAAATTCAACAAAAATTAAACACAATAGAAAGTATTGTGGCTATTTATGCCGTTGATACAGACAAAATAAAATCAAAAAACAATCTAATTTTTTAAAAAAAATGCTAACAAACAAGAAAACCAAAATTGTTGCTACACTTGGCCCCGCTTGTAGTACAAGAGAGATCATTAAAGATATGATCGATGCAGGTGTTAATGTGTTTAGAATCAATTTTTCGCATGCAGATTACGAAGGAGTAAAAGAAAGAATTAATATCATTAGAGGCTTAAACGAAGAGTTTGGTTACACGACAGCAATTTTAGGAGATTTGCAAGGACCAAAACTTAGAGTTGGTGTAATGGAAGAAGGTACTGTTGTAAACGATGGAGATGAAATCACTTTTACAACTGCCGAAGATATTATCGGAACATCAAAAAGAGTGTTCATGAAATATCAGAATTTCCCAAATGATGTTAACCCAGGAGAGCGAATCTTGCTTGATGACGGTAAACTTATTTTTGAAATTGTTTCTACAGATAAAAAAACTGAAGTTGTTGCTAAAGTTATTCAAGGCGGAGAATTAAAATCTAAAAAAGGAGTTAATCTTCCAAATACAAAAATCTCTTTACCAGCTTTAACAGAGAAAGATATTGCAGATGCTATTTTTGCAATCGAACAAAAAGTAGACTGGATCGCACTTTCATTTGTGAAAACTCCTCGCGATTTGCAAGATTTACAAGAATTAATTGCTAAGCATTCTGAATATAAAATTCCAATCATTGCTAAAATTGAAATGCCAGAAGCTCTTGAGAACATGGATAAAATTGTAGCATACTGCGACGGTTTAATGGTGGCTCGTGGAGATCTTGGTGTTGAGCTTCCAGCTCACGAAGTTCCATTGGTTCAAAAAGATTTGATCAGAAGAGCTAAAACGGCTAGAATTCCAGTTATCGTTGCTACTCAAATGATGGAAACAATGATTACAAGTTTAACTCCAACAAGAGCAGAGGTAAATGACGTTGCTAACTCAGTAATGGATGGTGCAGATGCTGTAATGTTGTCTGGAGAAACTGCTACAGGAAACTATCCAGTACAAGTTATTCAAAGAATGGCACAAATTTGCGAAGCTGTAGAAAACTCTCCGCTTATTCAAGTGCCTCAAAATACACCACAAATTAAAACGAAACGTTTTGTTACTAAAACGGTTTGCCACCAAGCAGCTTTATTAGCAAATGAAATTGAAGCTAAAGCAATTTGTACCTTGACAAATAGCGGTTACACAGCTTTCCAAATTTCAGCTTGGAGACCATCAACAGCTCATATTTTAGTATTTACTTCAAACAGAAGAATCTTAACACAATTGAATTTATTATGGGGAGTTAAATCTTTCTACTATGATAATGAAGAAAGTACAGATGATACTGTAACAGATGTGAATCAAATTGCAGTTGACAAAGGTTATGCACAAAAAGGTGATTATTTAATTAACCTTGCTGCAATGCCAATTAAAGATAAAGGGATGGTTAATACGATGAGAGTTTCTGAAATCGAATAACAATTTCTTCAAATAATTTTAAAAAGACCGCTTAATTTTTTTAAGCGGTTTTTTGTTTTTAAAGAGTCTTTAAAAATTAAAACTGATTTCGCTATTTATATTTTGTCTTTTAGTGGAAATTTTGATCTATAATTTTTTAATAATCTGATAAAATTTTAGACAAAAAAAAGAATTTTTTGTTTCATTTTACTAAAAATTTAAAAATCGTCTATTCAAAAAAAATCTTTTGACGATTAATAACTTCTTTTTTGCCGTTTTACAATAAAAGCATAACTGATTAATTTTCTGGCAGTTTGATATGTTTCATCTTCTAAAATGAAACATTTTGTTGCAGATTCTCCAATTTTCTTGTTTCATTTTATAAAATGAAACAAGCTCATGCCGAATAAATACGATTGTTCGCTCTTTTATTAGTTAATTTTGAGATACTTAAGAAAAAGTTAAAATATCATGTTTCAAATTTTTAATATAAAATGAATTTGAAACATATCGAAAAGATGCAACATTGATGTAGAAGCGTTTTTTTGGAAATTACTATTTCCCATTTATTTTTTTTGGATTTTCAAACTCATACATAAGAATTACTAACGAATTTTTTTATCATGAAACAAATCGAATTAAAATGCGGATTTATAAATGCCATAAAGTTATTTGCAATACTATTTTTATCTGGTGTTTCTGTTACTGCACAAAGTAAGAAACCCAATATTTTGGTGCTTTGGGGCGATGATATTGGAACAACTAATATTAGTGCTTATAGTGATGGCCTTATGGGGTATACCACTCCTAATATAGACAAGTTGGCCAATGAAGGATTGCGTTTTTTACACTATTATGGAGAACAAAGCTGTACAGCAGGGCGTGCGGCCTTTTTAACAGGACAGCATGGTCTTCGTACAGGACTTACAAAAGTGGGATATCCGGGTGCGCCAATGGGTATGAGCCAGCTAGATCCTTCAATTGGGGGAATCATGAAAAGTTTGGGTTATGCAACCGGACAATTTGGTAAAAATCACGTGGGAGATCGTAATGAAAATCTTCCAACAGTAAATGGTTTTGATGAATTTTTCGGGAATCTGTATCACTTAAATGCTGAAGAAGAACCAGAATTACCAGATTATCCTAAAGATCCAGAATATCTGAAAAAATTTGGTCCTAGAGGCGTTCTGAAATGTACAGCTACAAATGTCGATGATGCAACAACAGATCCTCGTTTTGGAAGAGTAGGCAAACAAAAAATTGAAGATACAGGAGCACTTACTAAAAAAAGAATGGAAACGATAGATGATGAAACTTCAGCAGCAGCAATTGATTATATCAAGAGACAAAGTGCAGCTGGAAAACCATTTTTCTGCTGGTTCAACGCTACTCGTATGCACCTTCGCACGCACGTTAGAAAAGAGCATAGAGGGAGATATACTCACGGAGACAGTGAATATATTGATGGTATGATCGAACATGACGAAACTATTGGAAGTATATTAAAAGCATTGGATGATTTAGGAATTGCCGATAATACAATTGTAATCTATTCAACAGACAATGGCCCTCATATGAACACATGGCCTGATGGGGCAATGACTCCATTCCGTTCAGAAAAAAACACTAACTGGGAAGGAGCTTTCCGTGTACCATGTATCGTGAGATGGCCAGGGCATATCAAACCAGGAATCACTAACGAATTGATGAGTCACAACGATTGGATTCCAACTTTGGCTTCTATTGCAGGAGAACCAGATATAGTTAACAAACTTTTAAAAGGATATAGTGCTAACGGTAAAAATTATAAAGTGCATTTAGATGGTTATGACCAAAGTAGTTTTTTACTAGGAAAAACACAAAAAAGCGCCAGAGACAAATTCTTCTATACAGATGATGATGGTCTTTTGGTTGGTTTAAGAGAAGGAGATTATAAATATGTTTTTGCAGAACAGCGTATGCAAGGAACATTGGGAGTTTGGGGTGAGCCTTTTACTAAATTGCGTTTACAGAAAATATTCAATCTATACCAAGACCCATTTGAGAGAGCCGATATAACCTCAAATACATATTGGGATTGGGTAATGAATCATGTACAGATGGTATATGGCGCTATATATGATGTGACGGTATTTGCAGAAACCTTTAAAGAATATCCTCCAAGATCAATCCCGCCAAGTTTCTCTGCTTATACTATCATGGAAGATGCAATAAAAGATATAAAAGCGAGGGAATATGTTGAGAAAAATATTTTACCAAAAGTGAAAGAAGAAGAGGCAGCTTCAAAAAAGAAAAAATAAATTAATCAAAAAGAGATTCAGATAAATAAGATCTGAATCTCTTAATAAAATAAACACCATGAGAAAAAATATATTCATTTTGTCTCTCGCAGTTTTGTTTTGTTTTTCCTGTAAAAAATCAGATACAATAACTTCTCCAAATACAGAGAGTAAAAAAACGGAAACTATTGCAAGCGGAGACCCTTTGCCAAGCTGGAATGACGGAGCCGTAAAAAGCGATATAATTGCTTATGTTGAAAAAGTAACAAAAGAAGGAAGTCCAGATTTTATTCCAGAAGAATATAGAATTGCGACTTTTGATAACGATGGAACTTTATGGGCTGAAAAGCCTTATGTACAGGAACTTTTTGCTTTTTATAAAGTGCAGAAAATGGTAGAAGCCAAACCAGAATTAGCCCAAAAACAACCATTTAAAGCAGTAATAGAAAAAGACAAAACCTTTTTTGAAAAGGGGGGCGATAAAGCACTTATAGAATTGGTTGCGGCAACTCATACCGGGATGACCGAAGATGAATTTGAAGCTTCAGTTAATGATTTCTTTAAAAACGCAAAATATCCTGGTAAAAATGTTCCAGTGAAACAAATACGTTATCAGCCGCAATTGGAATTGCTAAATTATTTACGCGCAAACGGATTTAAAACGTACATCGTTACTGGCGGGACAATAGAGGTGGTACGAGCTATATCTCAGGATTTTTACGGAATTCCAAAAGATCAAGTGGTGGGAACTTCTTTTAAATACAAATATGATGCAGCTAAAAATATCGTACAGAGAGAAGCAGCTTTAGACCATTTTAATGATAAAGAAGGAAAACCAGTAGGCATTCAGCTGCATATTGGTAAGCGACCTGTTTTTGCTTGCGGTAATGAAGGCGGAGCAGGAGATATTGCGATGCTTACCTATTCGCAGGGAAATAAATATCCGTCATTTCAACTGCTTGTAAATCATAATGATTCAATAAGGGAATACAAATATCAAGAAAAGGATAATGCTTCATTAAATGCCGCTGCAAAAAACAAATGGCATGTGGTAGATATGCAGAAAGACTGGAAAAAAGTTTTTGCAGACAATTAGATTGAGTTAGTTAAAATTGAAGTGAAACAGTTTATTGGTTGGCTGTTTCATTTTGATTTTAAAATGTTTACAAAATTTTAAAAGAACGCCTATGGAGTTTCATAAATTTATTAGAGTACTATTGGGTACAATCTCTTTCGTTGTAAGCTATAGTTCTTATGCTCAAGAAGAACATAAACCAGGAAATAGCCCTCAGGAACTGGCTGATAAATTGGCAAATCCAGTGGCGAGTTTAATTAGTGTGCCACTTCAGAATAATTTGAATTATGGAATCGGACCATACAATGGCGTCAAATATACGATTAATGTTCAGCCCGTTATTCCATTTAAATTGAGTGACAACCTAAACTTAATAAGCCGATGGATTTTGCCGGTTGTAGATCAGCGAAATATAACTGGATTAAATACACACGAATTTGGTTTGAGCGATGCCACAGTGACAGCATTTTTTGCTCCAAAAACTGAAAAAATAATCTATGGAGTCGGACCAGCATTTTTAGTACCAACGGCTACAGATAAATTATTAGGAACAGAAAAATTTGGTGTCGGACCAAGCGTTTTAGTAATGCATCAGGGCAAAGGCCTTTCAGTTGGTTTTATTGCCAATCAGATCTGGTCTGTAGCTGGAGCCTCTGACCGTGCCGATTTTAATCAGTTTTACACCCAGATATTTCTTTCGCACAGTTATAAAAGTGGTGCCAACTGGGGCGTAAATGCCGAAATTACCCAAAACTGGGAAGGAAATACTACTTTAATCTCTTTAAACCCAATGATGGGGGGTATTACCAAATTTGGTGACCAAGTGGTACAGTTTTCAGTTCAACCACTTATTCCGATTGTGGGACATCAGGCCATAAAACCCGATTGGGGCTTGAGAGCTGTAATTTCTTTTGTGTTTCCTGGATCATAATATTTTATCAAGAATGGCTGATGTACTTAAAAATACAGACGAAATTAAGTTTGATCCTATTGCATCAAAGGCGCAGCGTTATGAAAAAGGCGTTTCGATTAGAAAAAAAACGCCTTTAGCAAAACATCAGGAATGGAACTCTTTTAAAAATAGAAAAGATCCTGTAGATATTTTAATTCAAACCAGTAAAGGAAGAGTTGAAAGTCTGGTGCCAATTCGGTATAGCAGAATGATGGAATCGCCTTTTGCATTTTATAGAGGAGCTGCCGCGATTATGGCAGCCGACTTAGCTCATACTGCTGTATCGGGAATAAATTTACAGCTCTGCGGTGATTGCCATTTAATGAATTTCGGCGGATTTGCAACTCCAGAACGCAAATTGGTTTTTGATATAAATGATTTTGACGAAACCTTTCCTGGACCGTGGGAATGGGATGTAAAAAGACTGGCAGTCAGTTTTGTGATTGCAGGGCGATGGCGAAAATTCTCCAATAAAAACTGTAAAGAATTTGCCTGGCATGTTGCTGATAGTTATAAGCGCCATATGTTGGATTACAGTAAATTATCGGCGCTTCAAATTTGGTATGCAGATATCGATTTGGCAGAGCTCATAGAATTAGGGCATGATAAGGAACTAAAAGAGTTTGACCAAAAGAGAATAAAAAAAGCTTCAGAATATACCGCTCACGAAAAGGAGTTTGCAAAAATGACGTATTTTGATGGAGCCAGAGCACGCATAAAAGATGATCCGCCTTTAATATTTCACCCGAGCGGAGATCTCGAAAAACTGGTTGCTAAAGAAGGAGAAATTGTTCATAAAAGATATATAGAATCTCTTTCAGAGGAAAAGCAGATTTTGCTAAGCAGGTATAAACTTCATGATATTGTCATAAAAGTGGTAGGTGTAGGAAGTGTTGGAACGCTTTGCGGGATCAGTTTGCTAATGTCTGCTACAGGCGAACCTATTTTTTTGCAGTTCAAAGAAGCCAGAAAAAGTGTGCTCGAAGAAAATGTAAAAATTAAAGGAAAATATATCCATCAGGGAGAACGTATTGTGATGGGACAAAAGCTTATGCAGTCTGCATCTGATATGTTTTTAGGTTGGACAAACGATAGTAAAGATAGATTCTTCTATATCAGACAGCTTAGAGATGCCAAAATAAAGTCGGTTCTAGAAGTTATGAAACCCAAAAACATGGCAGAATATGCCAAAGCTTGCGGATGGGCACTTGCAAGAGCTCATGCGCGTTCGGGAGACCCTTCCATGATTTCAGGGTATATTGGAGAATCAGACGAATTTGCCGATGCTATTTCGGAATTTTCGCTTTTATATGCTAATCAAAATGAATTGGATTATAATAAAATGCTAGAAGCAATAAAACATGGTAAACTTCCTATAGCGGGTGAAATTTAGGGTAGCCAAAGAGTAAAATTTGGCAAAAAAAAATGTGAAAATCTTGCATACAACACCTCAGAAAAAGGATAAAGTAAGATTTTATTTATTTAATACTGTTAATTAAATAAAATGATTTATCTTTGATAGTGGTCTAAGTAACTGTTTAATAGGTACTTGTGTATTTTTTGCAATTATTTAGATGCTTTCCTCTTCGTTCAAGATTTTTATGACTTTAATACATTCGAGTTAAACTGATTTAATTATTAATTTAATAAATACCACAACATGAATATTAAAAGAACAAGTCTTCGTATAATCCCAATCTTATTTTTGGGTTTGTTTTACAGCTGCTCTCCAACTGTAAAAGTTACAACTGATTATGATCATGCTGCGAACTTCAGCGAATACAAAACTTTTGCGGTGTATGATTTAAAAGCACAGCAAGGCCAAGTAAATCAGTTAAATGTTGATCGTGTTGCAAAAGCAATTCGAAACGAAATGCTCGCAAAAGGATTTACAGAATCTAGCAATCCTGATTTAAAAGTAAATGCGGTTTCGATATTAAAAAACAAAACCCAAGTGACAGCCGATACTAATTTTTATGGCTATGGCGGAATGTATCGTCCATACGGATATTGGGGCGGCGGTGCCATGATGGGCGGCGGTACCACAACATTCAACAGCTATGATTATGTTGACGGCTCGTTGGTAATAGATATCGTATCTACAAAAACCGATAAACTGGTTTGGCAAGGAATCGGAAATGCCGAAATTGACAGCAAACCAGATAATCCAGAACAATTCATCAACGATGCAATCAAAAAAATATTAGCTGGTTTCCCTCCTGGAGCAGTTAAAAAATAATTGATACATAATTGTACTTGCCGAAAGTACGGCAAGTACAATTATTTCTACTTCTGCATACGCCCCCATCGTATTCTATTTTTAAGATTTTAAGAAAAAATAATACCCACGCAAATTAAACTTAAAAAAATGATCGATATATTACTCTCACTTTTCTTTTTTATTGCCACAATTGCAGGTTTGGCAACTTCAATTATGGTTTTGTTTTCAAAAAAAAACTATTCAAAAAGTTTCTTTTTAGGAATGTTTTTATTGAGTTTGGCGGTAGTAAGTATCTACAATTTTTATCTGTCGGCCAACTTATTTAAAAATTTCCCAGATCTATTTACTATCACAAAAGCGTTTATATTTTTAACCGCTCCATGCTCTTTTTTATATGTTAGAAACATTTTATCATTAAATAAAAGTTTTAGAAAATACGATTGGCTGCATTTTATGCCTTTTGTGATCTATTTCTTTTTAACGCTAATTGTTTATGTTGGAAGCCATACCAATATAAAAGCGGTCGATTATATTGCAGAATTAATCAAAAATCCATTTTCTGTTTTAACCCTGACGATTTGGCTTTTCTATGTCTTTTTTCAAACCATGTTGATTTTAAACTATGATCTGAAAAAATTTAAAGGAAACCAATTTCATCAAATTAAAGTAATTAATTGGATTAGAGTGTATAATCTCATGATTCTGTTTTTATTTTCGGCGCTTTTTGTTCATCATTTCCTATTAAGAAAAATAGATGCAACAGACCTTTCTTGTTATGTGCTTATTTCCTCTGTATTGTTTTTTACGGTCGGCTGGCTTTATTTCAGACCTCATATTTTTCATGATCAAGAAGAAACCTTCGATTTTGTTGTTGATAATACAATAGAGGTAAAAACAAAAGAAACGAAGAATACAATTCCGATAACAAACGAACTGACGCTCGAAAAAAGAGAAGAATATCTTTTAAAGCTAGATCATGTTTTGAACTCTCAGCATCTATTCTTAAAAAAAGATTTCGTAATCAGAGATTTGTCAGATGAAACCGGAATATCTGTACACCACTTATCCAATTTGATTAATTCTGAATTTGGGCTTCATTTTCAGGATTACGTTAACCTCAAAAGGATTGAGTATTTTAAAGACAAAATAAATGATCCAGAATGGAAAGATTTGTCTTTAGAAGGCATGGCTTGGGGTTCTGGTTTTAAATCTCGAACTACTTGTTTTAGGGCATTTATAAAACACACCGGAAAATCTCCTTCAGAATACTTTAAAACCATTCGAATAAATCCGGAGCATACAAACGCGTATTACTTTAAATAGTCGTACTTAGGAATACATGAGTTTAATACTAGCGGTAGTTTCTATTTTTTTTAATGAGATGAGTTTGAATATAACGATAACATTCTATGGAAAACAAAAAAACAATACACAAAAAAGTCCTGTTTTTACTTTGGATAGTAGTATCGTTTAATGTTTTAAATGCACAGAAGCATCATACCGTTATGAAAGATTCTTTAGATGGCGCTTTCGATTTGAGCGACTTTCTAATTTATGCCAACGGATTCATAGTCGTGCCCACCATTATTACAGAGCCCGCCGTTGGAGGATTTGGAGGTGCTGTTGCGCCAGTTTTCCTGAAAAAACGTGCTCCTGTTGTGGATGAAAACGGTAAAAAACGATTTATAAATCCAGACATTACGGGAGGAATCGGAATGTATACGGCCAATAAAAGCTGGCTGGCAGGAGCTTTTCGTTCGGCAACATTGGTAAAACCTAAAATATTGTATCGCGCTTTTGCAGCTTACGGCGATATGAATTTATCATTTTATGCCAATAATCTTCCGAATCGGAAAGACGAAGAATTTAAACTCAATTTTAAATCGACCATTTTTTACACGCAATGGCTCAAACAATTTAATAATGCAAAATGGAGCGCAGGACCGCAGTATTTATTTTTAAATTCTAAGATAAATCTGCCCGATTTTAATCTTCCGCCGCCATTTGTTGATCCAAAAGATATTAAAAGCACGATAAGTCAGCTTGGAGCTGCGCTTCAGTTTGACGGACGTGACAACATATTTACGCCAGATAAAGGAATAAGAATCCAAACCGATTTTTTCTGGTCTGATAAAGCATTGGGGAGCGATTATCAGGCATGGCGTATCAATTTATCGGCAATTGGATATTATCCGTTGGCGAAAACCTTAATTGGCGGACTAAGGATTGAAGGGGAGCAGGCGTTGGGAAGTCCGCCTTTTTATTTAAAACCAGGAATCAATATGCGAGGAATTCCCGCAGCCAGATATATGGGAAACACCAGTATTGTGAGCGAGTTAGAATTTCGATGGGATTTGTACCGAAGATGGAGTCTTATGGGCTATGGAGGTCTCGCAAGCGCTTTTAACGATTGGGATCAAGCTTTTGCCAAACCTGTAGTTTATAGCTACGGAACAGGCTTTAGATATCTCATAGCCAGAAAATTTAAACTCCGTATGGGAGTAGACGTTGCCAAAGGGCCAGAAGAATGGGCTTACTATATCGTTTTTGGAAGCAACTGGATGCGATAAATACAGAAACAGAAAAAAACTTGTAAGAAGTTGTTTGTAAATAAAAAACCTCGATACAGGAGTATCGAGGTTTTTTGTGTTAAATATCTTAATAATCAGGCCCATTAAGAAAATATTAACAACTAAACATTACACAAATTGTATAATATTTAATTGTTTTGTAACAAATTGGAAACATTTGAGACTAATTTTAGTAAATCTTAAACATAACTTATGAATACATTTTCATTCAAATCAGTGTTTGCCGCTTCAATATTTTTGGCTGGAACTGCAGGCTGTTTTGCGCAAGACATTTTAGTAAATTCACTTAAACTAAATGCTAGCGACAAAAGTAAAGAGAACTTCAAATTTACAGAAGTAATTAACCTAGGAACAACATCGGTAAAATCTCAAGGATCATCTGGAACTTGCTGGAGCTACTCAACAAACTCATTCTTAGAGTCAGAAATGATTCGTTTAGGAAAACAGCCTGTTGAGCTATCTCAAATTTATTCTGCAAGAAATGTATATGTAGAAAAAGGGATTAACTATGTTCGTATGCACGGAGCAATTACGCTTGGAGATGGAGGAGCTCTTCACGATGTAATTAATATGTACAAAAAATACGGAACTGTGCCAAGAGAAGTTTACACAGGATTAAACTACGGAACAGACAAAAACAAATTTGCCGAAATGAGCGCTCTTATCGAAGGTGTTTTGGCAGCAGTGGTGAAAAACCCGAACGGAGAATTGACTCCAAACTGGCAAAAAGCATATTCTGCTGTTATTGATTCTTACTTAGGAAAAGTGCCAGATAACTTTACATACAAAGGAAAAAACTATACGCCGCAATCTTTTGCTAAAGAAGTAGTGGGAATTAACCCAGATGATTACGTAGAAATGTCATCTTTTACAAATGCGCCTTACTACCAAAAAACAACTATGATGGTGCCAGACAACTGGTCATTGGATCAAGTTTACAACGTAAAATTGAACGATATGACAGACGTTATCGACAATGCACTTAAAAAAGGATATACTGTAGCTTGGGCAACAGATGTTAGCGAGAAAAGCTTTAGCTGGAAAAACGGTGTGGCTTACGTAGCATCTAAAAAATTCGACGACATGACAGCTGAAGAAAAAGCAGACATGTTTAACGGACCAAAAGCTGAACCAGAAATTACTCCAGAAATGCGTCAGGCGGCGTTTGATAACTACACAACAACAGACGACCACGGAATGCACATTATTGGTCTTGCAAAAGATCAAACTGGAAAAGAATACTATATTGTAAAAAATTCTTGGGGAGAAACAAACGACTACAAAGGTTTCTTGTTTGTAACTAAGAACTTCGTAAAATATAAAACTACTGCATTACTAGTAAACAAAGGAGGAATTCCTGCTGAAATTGCTAAGAAATTAGGGGTTTAATTAACCTTAGAGTTTTAAGAAATAGAAAAGCGCTACAATGGAAATTGTGGCGCTTTTTATATTTAAAAAATCTTATTTTAAGGAAATCAGAGTAATTTTTTTAACCTTCTTTTAACTGATGGAGAGTTTTTAAAACATTCTATTATGTTTTCAAGTTCGATGTGATCTAGAACGCCTTTAATTTCATAATGAAAATCCGGAATAGGATAAGTTTGAAAAAATAAAGTTTTGTCAATTTCTTTTAACCAGCAACCATGTAAATAAGTGTCTTTAGAAAAAGAAAAATCATTATTCGAATCTAAAACATGACCAGCTTTAAAACAATATGTAGTTTGTTGGGCATCAATCAAATCTATACAGCCATGATTAATTATTGTATCAGAAGGGAAGTATTCAATGCTCGATGGCAAAGAAACTATTAATTGAGTTCCGCTTACTTCTTTTAAAAGTAAAAAGAATTTATTTTTTGAATCACCATTTTCGAAAACATAATTAGGAATATGTAATAAAGTCCCATCTTTCATAATTAACGAACTCTAAATCCGCTCAAACTTGATTCAAGCTTTTTATGATGATTGTAAATGGAAAGCTTTACAGGTTCGTTTTGTAGAATTTCCTCAAAATTCAATTCCACATTAGAACTGTTTTTTACACCCATTTCAAATTTTTCAATTAGATTGTGACGACATGCAGTATTGTACCATAAAGAATCTTTTTTATGAGTAAAATTAATTAAAACATAAGCGGGTTGATTCTTTACTGTTTCAGTTAGTTTTTCTAAAAGATCTAATTCATTATCTGAAAACTCATCATCATTAAATGTTTTTTTAGATTTGATATATCTTTTGTTTTCTATAGTATTTATTTCGATATAATCTTTTAAAATTATTGGATCATCCGAAAGGTCAACAAATATTTCTTGGGATACAGGTCCTAATTGCCAAACTTCATATTTTAAATTTAGAAAAGGTAATCCAAACTCTTTAATAGAAAATTCATCCAATAAATAGAGAATTTTTAAAAGTTTAGTTTTAGATAAATCATCAATTTTATCTGCTAGATAAATGATTGTATTCCCAATTTTTTCTATGTCGTTTTTAAAATGCATATAGATTGCAACATGCTGTTTTTTCGCATGTTAAATTTAGATTTGTAGTGGCAAATTTACGGTTTTTATTTGAGAAAGCCAATAACCTCTGCAGTCTTATCAGTAGAATCTTATAAATTATAAATATTAAGGAAACGGAATTCACTACTTCCCCTTCATCAACCTCTCCAAATACTCCACTTTATCCTTTTCAGCCTGAACCAAACGCTCATAAAGCTCTACAATTTTATCAAGAGGATTGAAAGTACAGTTGTGGTTTACAGTTGGTCCGCTATGAATAACAGAGCCTTCATGGTTGTTTTGAATATTGTTTAATACAACTTCATCACTATAATTCTTAATAGCATCAGCCGAAACGCCCAAAGCTTCTGCAATGGCGTTTAGTTTTTCATCATCAACGGTTTCGCTTCCTTCAATATTAGAAATCGTCTGTTGGCTCATGCCAATAGCAATGGCAAGTGCTTCTTGTTTCATTCCTCTAAGCTCACGAATGCGGCTTATGTTTCTCCCGATATGTTTTGGTTTTGTTGCTGTGCTCATACATCAAAGATATTAAAAATCCTTAAAAATTAAGATATTGGTAAAAGACTATCTTTTTTGGTGAATTACCAAATCTAATGTTTTGTCAGAATGTATTCTATTGTTTATTTAGCTGAGGTAAAAATACAATTTTTCGTACAATAAATATTCATAATCAAAACCATAAATAAACGCCATGAAAGCAGAAAATGAAAGCAATGCCAATGAGAACCAAATAATAGAATCGATAGCGAGATTGGTATCAGATATTGGTTTCGACGGAGAATATAAAAACCATCCAGAATATTTAACCGAGATTTTTGAGCATCTTCTAGAAACAGAATCTGGAGACAGCCGTTCCTTGCGAATTAAAATGCTAAGCTGCATTAGAACCAGTAAAATGTTGGCAAAAGCGCTAGAGCCATTTTCAGACGAAGAAATACAAAAGGCCTGCGTTAAAATGATAAAAGGGTAAAAAGAAGTACTTTATCGGCTTTCTAAGTAATTCATGGTCAGAATAAAAGCTAAGTAAAAGAAAATCAGTATCTTTAGTCTGAGTTTTTTAATAGGAGCATTAATTTTATTCAAAAAATCATGAAAAAGTATGAAGCAATTTTATGTACACTTGCGTTCGTATTTTCTCTCGGCTGTTTTGCTCAGAGCACAAACAGTGCCTCTGCTTCTCCAGCACCTGGAAAAACGACATTATTGACGGATAGTCTCCCTACAGATGATATGGTAATTCAATCGTATTATGTAGAAGAAAGAATAAATAAACTTTTTGGAGGTAGAATTATTACCTACCAAGTTTCAAAATTGGACATGGTCGATACTTATGATCTTGGTCCGAATAATACAAGAACCGTAATTCCGAATTACGTAAAAAGAAAACCTAAAGTTGCTCCAAATACAATAGAAACCAAAACGCTTGTTGCAAGTGCGAATACTTCTGTAGCGCCTGTTAAGGTTGAAGTTACAGCTCCTGCGCCTTCAACTTCAAAATATATAACCGTTAATATGGTCGACACTTACGAAAAAGTGATTGATAAAGGGTATAAATCTGTCGATATGCTTAAAAAAGTAGCCGACCGTTTTTATTTTGAAGGCAATCTAACCGCAGCAGCGGGCTATTACACCCAATTATTTGACCAAGCCAAAGATTTGGATGTTATTTATTATTATAGATATGCTCAGTCCTTAAAAGCAATAAATGAAGATGAAAAAGCAAATACTTTGATGAAAAGGTTCAAGAGTGAAACTTTGAGTATGAAATAGGGTTTTTCTTTGTGTGTTTTTTTAATCGCAAAGTTCGCTAAGGTTATTTTGAGTTAAATCTAAAGATTAAGTTCGCAAAGCTTTGTATAAGACTTTGCGAATTTTTTGTTTTATCTACAGTTTGTCATCCTGAGGAACGAAGGATCACACTCGCATATCGACAAAGATTGGTAACCTTTGCGATCTCCTTTATAGATTCTTATTTAAGTCTCGAAAAAAAACTCTTCGTGTCCTCTGCTTAAAACCTTTGTGAACTTTGCGTAAACCTTTGCGTTCTTCGCGGTTAAATAAACAATCCTACTATTGGGATTTGGGCAAAAAAAAGACTATCATTTCTGATAGTCTTTTTTTGCTCCCCCTCTTGGGCTCGAACCAAGGACCCTCTGATTAACAGTCAGATGCTCTAACCAACTGAGCTAAGGAGGAATCACCTTAAAAGGTTAATATGTTTGCTAAAAAAAGTTGCTCCCCCTCTTGGGCTCGAACCAAGGACCCTCTGATTAACAGTCAGATGCTCTAACCAACTGAGCTAAGGAGGAAAGTGTTGCTCTTTTTAGCGAGTGCAAATATAAAACTATTTTTAGTTTCTCAAAAACATTTCCACTCTTTTTTTGACTTTTTTTTACTTGCCTACAATGGCCTTGTAAATGTCGTTACCATTAGCAAATAGTAGCAGTGAAATAAGTAAAACAAAACCAACCATTTGCGCATTCTCTAGGAATTTGTCGCTTGGTTTTTTGCCGCTAATAATTTCATACAATAAAAACATTACGTGCCCACCATCAAGAGCCGGAATTGGCAATAAATTCATAACGCCAAGCATAATTGACAATAAAGCTGTGATTGACCAGAAAACTTCCCAGCTCCAAGAACTAGGGAAAATGTTGTAAATCGCCGCAAAACCACCCACTTGTTTGTAAGCTTTAGTTTCAGGATTAAAAATCATCTTCAATTGTTTTCCGTAACCTACTAATTGATCTTTTCCTTTTTCAAGACCAATCGGAATAGATTCGAAGAAACCATATTCTTTAGTGCTTATTTTATAGTATCCTAATTTCTCCAATGATTTCATGTCTAAACCACCAGCAAAAACACCTAAAGTTCCTTCTGGAGAAACCTTCACAGTAAGAGGTGTTTCTTTTAAATCGCGTAAAACAACTGCAGAAATTGATTTTCCTTTATTAGCTGCTAAGATTGCTTTTGCTTCATCAAAATATTTAACTTTTTGTCCGTTAAGAGAAAGAATCAAATCTTTTGCTTTCAAATTCTGATTAGGCGATTCTTCTCCAACTTTTCCGATAGCAAAAGGTCTGCGGATATCGATTAGCATTCCTTTTTCTGTTTTAGAAAGCTGATCCACAAAATCGGTCGGCATTGTAATAGTTTGCTGTTTTCCGTCTCTTTCGATCAAAATATGTTTAGCCATGATCACATTCATGTTCATGTCGCTGTCAAAATTCTCTACAGCTTTACCATCTATAGAAATAATTTTATCACCCGTTTTAAAACCAGCTTTAAGCATAGCAGGATTTTCAATTGCCACACCATCTTTTAAGTCAGCATTTGCAATATAAGTATCTCCATAAGCAAATGCCATTCCGATATAGATAATAAAAGCCAGAATAAAGTTTACGGTAACACCGCCAAGCATGATAATTAAACGCTGCCAAGCTGGTTTAGTACGAAATTCCCAAGGCTGAGGCGGAAGCGCCATTTGCTCTTTGTCCATACTTTCGTCAATCATTCCAGAAATTTTCACATAACCACCCAGCGGCAGCCATCCGATACCATATTCTGTTTCTCCGATTTTCTTTTTGAAAAGTGAATATTTAACATCAAAAAACAAATAAAATTTTTCGACTCTAGTTTTAAACAATTTAGCAGGGATAAAATGCCCTAATTCATGAAGAATAATAAGTAAAGATAAACTCAATAGAAATTGAGACAGTTTGATAACTATATCCATTTGTTGTTTTTAATTCGTATTTAACGCACAAAAGTAGCGTTTTCTATTTTAATATAAGTATGCAAGATAGTGTTTAAGATTTTAAATGTTTGTTAATTAATAAACATTTCGATTTCTCGTTTTAACAAGATGCCGTAACTTTACTTTTTGAACACTGCCTTACTCAATTGGTAGTATAAAATCATTAAAAGTTACAAGTATATGGCAACGAAATTATTTTCTCCCTTTACCATAAAAAATATCACCTTAAAAAATAGAATTGCGATTTCGCCAATGTGCCAGTATTCTGCAATTGACGGATTTGCAAACGATTGGCATCTGGTTCATTTAGGAAGCCGTGCCAGCGGAGGTGCCGGACTTATTATTCAGGAAGCAACGGCGGTTTCTCCAGAAGCCAGAATTTCTCCTTCCGATCTTGGAATCTGGAAAGATGAACATATCGAAAAACTAAAACAAATTAATGCCTTTATTGTTTCTCAAAATTCTATTCCCGGAATTCAATTAGCGCATGCAGGAAGAAAAGCAAGCGTTTCGGCTCCGTGGCTTGGAAATAAAAAGTTAGATTTCGCTAAAGGCGGATGGCAGACTGTAGCGCCAAGCGCGATTCCATATCATGAAAATGAACCATTTCTTCCGGAAGCATTGGACAAAAACGGAATTCAAAAAGTGATCTCCGATTTTAAAACCGCGACAAAAAGAGTGGTTGAAGCAGGATATAAGGTTGTAGAAATCCATGCGGCTCATGGTTATTTATTGCATCAGTTTTTATCCCCTCTGACAAACGTAAGAACAGACGAATATGGAGGAAGTTTCGAAAACAGAATCCGTTTTACATTAGAAATTGTAGAAGCGGTTCAATCAGAATGCCCTTCAGATTTGCCATTGTTTGTTAGAATTTCGGCAACCGACTGGGCGGAAAACGGATGGAATCCAGAAGAATCTGTTCAGCTTTCTAAAATATTAAAAGAAAAGGGCGTAGATTTAATTGATGTTTCGTCAGGCGGATTGGTTTCGCATCAAAAAATAACATTAGGGCCAGGTTATCAAGTTCCTTTTGCAGAAAAAGTGAAAGCTGAAGCAGATATCGCAACAGGAGCAGTCGGATTAATTACAGAAGCCAAACAAGCCGAAGAAATCTTAAATAAAAATCAAGCCGATTTGATTTTATTCGCCAGAGAATCTTTGAGAAATCCGAACTTGCCTTTAGATTTTGCCGCAACATTAAACGACGATATTCAATGGCCAAAACAATACGAAAGAGCTAAACTTTAAAAATTTTATGCGTACCGATTTGTGTTAATTCGTGCAATTCGTGGCAAAACAAAAAAACTATACCAATGCAGAAGATAAAAACAGCACTATTATCATACGGAATGTCGGGGAAAGTTTTCCACGCGCCATTTTTAGATATTCACGAAGGATTTGAACTATTAGGTTCTTGGGAAAGAAGCAAAAAATTAATTCAAGAAGATTATCCATACGTAAAAAGTTACGCTTCGCTAGACGAATTATTAAACGATGATGTCGATTTGGTAATTGTAAATACGCCAGTTGGAACGCATTACGAATATGCTAAAAAAGTGCTTTTGGCAGGAAAACATGCCGTGGTAGAAAAAGCATTTACAACAACGGTTGCAGAAGCAAAAGAATTGGCAAAAATTGCAAAAGAAAAGGGTTTAAAATTGGCTGTCTTCCAGAATAGAAGATGGGACAGCGATTTTAAAACCGTGAAAAAAGTAATTGATGATGGCGTTTTGGGAGATTTGGTCGAAGCCGAATTTCATTTCGACAGATACAATCCGTTGCTAAGCCCAAAAGCACATAAAGAAACGGCCAATGACGGAGCTGGAGTTCTAAAAGATTTAGGTCCGCATATTATAGATCAGGCAATAAGTCTGTTTGGATGTCCAAAAGCTGTTTTTGGCGACATTCGCGTAACCAGAGAAAACTCTGTTGTAGACGATTGGATCGATTTGACTTTGTTTTATTCTAATTTCAGAGTCCGTTTAAAAGCAGGATTTTTTGTTAGAGAAGCGAATCCAGCATATACACTTCACGGAAAAAAAGGTTCATTTTTAAAACCTCGTGGAGATGTTCAGGAAGACGAATTGAAAATTGGCAAAAAGCCAAACCTAGATTCTTGGGGAACAGAAGACGAAAGTTTGCAGGGACTTTTGCATACCGAAATAGACGGTAAAATTGTGAGAGAAAAAATTCCTACGCTTCAAGGCAATTATTTCAGTTTCTTTGATGGCGTTTACGACTCGATTGCAAATGATAAAAAAGAACCCGTTACCGCAGATGAAGGCGTAAAAGTAATGCAGGTTATAGAAGCCGCAATTGCAAGTAATGCCCAGCAAAAGGTAATAGGCATATCATAAAACGTTCCGTAGGAATGTCTGATTGGTAGAATGCACAGCAAAAGGTGATAAGCATATATTAAAAACATTCCATTAGGAATGTCTCGTCGGTAAATTTTTCGTTCCGTAGGAACGTTTGATACATTAAATTGTTAAAATGACACCAAAATCAAACGTTCCTACGGAACGTAAATGTGATGGGATATTATTTTTTTCTACCGACGAAATGTTCCTACGGAACAACGAAATGTAAATAGAACGGGATATCTCAAAAATTGAGAATCCCTTTTTTTGTTTACATAAAAAAATGAAACAAATTATAATTCTAGTAAACCCGAAAAATCGTAATTTTAATAATAAGAATTCAATTAAAAACCTCTCAATTTATAAACAATAACGTTGTATATTGTAGATAATCTTAGGCTTTATGCACTTTGACGAGCGTTTTTAGTATTTTTGACAACATTCCAATAAAAATCAATATGCTGATAAACATTAATCCATTATCGCTTTTTCAGACCAAAGCAAAAATCAAGAAAGTATTTAGAGAAGCCAAAGCTTCCTATTTAAATCGCATTCGTTTTGCTGTTGGAATGTTTTATTTCGGAATGGGTTTGAGTTTTGCCACATGGGCGAGTAGAATTCCAGATATCAAAACAGCTTTGCATTTAACAGAAGGTGATTTGGGTTCTATACTTTTTGCGCTTCCGGTTGGGCAATTGGTTATTATGCCTTTTTCAGGCAAAATGGTTACTAAATTTGGAAGCCATCGCATTTTGATTTTCTCCTTAATCATGTATGTTTTGTGCCTTATTAATTTAGGTTTGGCAACAACATCATTACAATTATCCCTCGGATTATTTTTATTTGGTCTTTTCGGAAACTTAGCCAATATTGCTGTAAACACACAAGGTGTTTATACCGAAGTTTTGTTTAAAAAAACAATTATGTCTTCGTTTCACGGAATGTGGAGTTTTGCCGGATTTACAGGCGCACTGGTTGGTTTAGGAATGCTGGCTTTAAAATTAAGTCCGCTGCATCATTTTATTATTGTAGCCGGAATTGTTTTATTGATGGTGGCATTTAACTTTAAATTTTTGGTTAGAGCCAAAGAAAAAAAGAAACCCAAAGAAGAAGGCAAAAAACTATTTGTAAAACCAGACACGGCTCTGCTTTGGCTAGGTGTTATCGGATTTTGCAGTATGGCCAGCGAAGGTGTTATGTTTGACTGGAGCGGAGTTTATTTTAAAGATATTGTAAAAGCTCCAGGACCATTGGTTGTTTTAGGGTATACTTCTTTTATGATTATGATGGCTAGCGGAAGATTTCTTGGCGACGGATTAATCAATAAATTTGGACGCGAACGTGTCATGCAGATTAGCGGTGTTATGATTTCGGCTGGACTTTTTACAGCGGTTTTTCTTCCTTATATCATTCCGTGTACCATTGCTTTTATGTTTGTAGGTTTGGGCGTTGCAACGATTGTTCCTACTGTTTACAGCATTGCAGGTAAAAACCCGACAGTTCCAGCGGGAGAAGCTTTAACGATTGTTTCGAGCGTAAGTTTCTTAGGTTTCTTAATGGGACCGCCTGTAATTGGGCACATTGCACAAAGTTTCGGACTGCAGTTTTCTTTTGCCTTTATCGGAATTTTTGGAGTTCTGATTGCTTTTATGGTTTCTAAAATTAGGACATAGGCTTAATATAATTGTTTTTAAGATTTATTATTTTTAGCTATTATTTACTTAAACTGAAATAAATTTGAAAGAATTTACTTATATTTAAATAATTTGTTTATTTTTGAATTTCTAACTTAGACGTTAAAGTTATAAGTTTCTCTTTTTCCAAAAACCAATTTTATCTTTTGAATTAAGGATTTTAATCCTAAGAATATTTAAAAGTTAATAACAGGTTTTAATGGTAAAAAACTACGCATTCATCTTTATTTTTTGGTTCTTTAATTTTGCTTTTGCACAACAAGAAATAACAGTAACAGGAATTGTTATTGATGCCCGAACGCAGAATCCGCTCGAAAATGTAGTGGTGACGATACAGAACACAGCTGTGATGCAGCTTACTTCAAAATCGGGAAAATTTGAACTTCATATATTTCCCAAAAAAGAACAATTACTTTTACTAAGAAGCCAAGGATACAAAGATTTTCTTTTGAAAGTAAAGTCCAATGCTGGACAGAATATTAATCTCGGAATATTACAGTTAGAAGACACTTATTCAGATGAGGTTCCTGCTGCATTAATCACTTTATCAGATAGCGATTTCTCAGAGGATAATAGTTCGTCTGAAATGACTTCGGGACTTTTGCAATCATCAAGAGATGCTTTTATGCAGGCGGCAGCTTTCAATTGGGGACAAGCTCGATTTCGCATGCGTGGTTTAGACAGCGAAAATGCAATCACGATGCTTAACGGAATGGCAATGAACAAAATCTACGATGGCAGACCGCAATGGAGCAATTGGGGAGGTTTAAACAATGTGCTTAGAAATCAGGAATTCTCGGTTGGAACAGCAGCTTCCAATTATACTTTTGGAGGTATTTTAGGCACACAGCAGATTTTTACACGCGCTTCCTTGTATCGAAAAGGAGCATCGCTCACGTTTTCTGGAAGCAATACTACTTATTTGTGGCGAGCAAACGGAACTTATGCCTCAGGGATGAATGCTTCTGGGTGGGCTTTTGTGGTATCAGCTGGAAAACGCTGGGCCGATCAAGGATATTTTGAAGGCACAAATTTCGATGCCAATTCTTTTTTTCTTAGTGTTGAAAAGAAATTAAACAGCAGGAATTCAATCAATTTTACAGGGTTTTATACGCCAAATTCACGAGGAAAGAACTCAGCGAATACTAGTGAAGTAACCGATTTAATGAGCGAAAAATACAACTCATATTGGGGATTTCAGAATGGTGAAAAGAGAAATGCAAGAACAAAAAATGTAGAAGAGCCACTCTTTATGCTGAATCACTATTTTAAAATTGATGATAAAACCAATCTGAATTCAGGTATAATGTATCAGTTCGGAAAAGTTGGAAATAGCAATATCGATTACCAAAATGCTGATAGTCCCGATCCTGTTTATTATAAAAAAATGCCAAGTTATTTTAGTTCGCTTTATGCTAAAGATCAAGGAGAGTTTTCGGGTGAATTTACTCCAGATTATGAAAATGCAGAAAAAAGCAAAATAGCATTTTTAGCAAATCCCCAGATTAATTGGAACGAAATGTATTTTGCCAATCAAAAAATAGAACAGAGTAGTTATGTGCCTGCGCAGAGCCATTATGTGCTGTATGAAGACAGAACAGATGATCAGACTTTTGCAGTAAATTCAAATCTGAATACACAGATAACGCCTAATATTTCTTTTGATGGCGGATTTACTTTTAAGAAATTAAAATCGCATAATTTTCAGTATTTATTAGACCTTCTTGGCGGAGCATATTTTGAAGATATTGACACTTTTTACAAAGGAAGCCTTTCTCAGTCTGATTTACAGCATCCAAATCGCCAAGTTGGAGTAGGAGATATTTACGGATACAATTACAATTTATTGGCTAATACCTTAGATGTTATTACGCAGTTTAAATTTAGTTACAATAAAACAGAATTCTTCTTAGCTCAATCCTATTCCATGTCAGATTATCAGAGAGAAGGATTGTATCAAAATGGATTGTATCCGACAAATTCATTGGGAAAAAGTGAGAAAGTAAATTTTGAGAATTTCGCTTTCAAAGGCGGTTTCACTTATAAAATTTCAGGAAAACAATTGTTGTTTTTTAATGCCGCACATTTTACAAGAGCGCCTTCTCTGCGGAATACTTTTTCAAATTCACGTTTGAATAATAATGTTGTAGACGGAATTGAAAGTGAAAATATCAGCAGCGCTGAGGCTAATTATGTATATCGTTCAGCAAAACTCAAATTACGCTTAACAGCCTATTATACAGCAATTAAAAATACTTCCAGAACTTCTTATTTCTATGCTGAAGGTATTTTTGACAATGGTTCTGGTTATGATTCGACCAATGCATTTGTCAGCCAGACTCTGACCAACTTGGATAAGAAAAATACGGGAGCAGAATTAAGTTTTGAATATCAAATTTGGCCAACATTAAAAACAACTTTCTCGGCAGCATTTGGAAATTACGTCTATACCAGTAACCCAAATGTAATGATTGTAAATGATGCCAATAGAGCAAAAGAAGGAGTGCAAACCACTTTTGATTTTGGACCCGCTTATTTAAAGAATTACAAACAGCCGGGAACTCCTCAGCAAGCCTATTCATTTGGAGTAGAATATCGTGATCCGAAGTTTTGGTGGTTTGGTGGCAATATCAATTATTTGGCAGAGAGTTATATAGATGTTTCGCCAATTTCTAGAACATCTCAATTTTACATCAATCCGGCAAATGGTTTTCCTTTTCCTGAGGCAACTTCCGAAAGAGGGAAAGAATTGCTAAAACAAGAAAAATATAAACCTGTCATGTTGCTGAATTTTAACGGAGGCAAATCTTGGCGTATTCATAAAAAATATGTGGGACTTTTTGCCAGTGTCAATAATGTTTTGGATTTAATATATAAAACAGGCGGTTTTGAACAGGCAAGAAATGCCAATTTTAGAGCATTGAATCAAGATGTTTCAAGCGGAACACCATCTTTTGGACCAAGATATTATTATGGTTATGGACGAACTTATTTTCTAAATCTTACAATCGGTTTATAAAACAGAAAACCTTATTTCTCATGAAAAAAATTATTTTATTGTTTGCATTATCCCTAATTAGTTGCACTAAAGAAGTTGAAACTCCAAAATTAGCATGCACTCAGCCCAATCTTCCTGTAAATAAAAGTGTAGAAAAAGTCTATGAGCTTTCGGGTACAACAGCGAAACAATATTTGTATGACGACATTATTGAAGCTTACGTAGTTTCGAGCGACGAAGGAGGCAATTTTTTTAAGACTATTTCATTGCAGACCAAAGAAACTGAAAAAGCACCAGCAATTGGTTTCAGCGTCCCTATTGATGCCACAAATACTTATATAGATTTCCGAGTGGGAAATAAAGTGTTTGTAAAACTTAAAAATCAATTTACAGATTTGTATTACGGCGGTTTAAGAATTGGGAGTTTGTATGTGAGTAATGCTGGTGATCCGACAATTGGCAGAATTTCCCAAAACGAATATAAAAATGTATTAAACGCTTCGTGCACAAATATAGACGAGAACCAGTTGGTTAAATCACTTTCTGTGGAAGAAGCGCTTTCAGATTCTAAGCTAAATACTTTGATAGAATTAAAAGATGTGGAATTTACCGAAGCCGCATTAGGACGCCATTATTTTGAAGAATCTAATAATGTTGGAGGTTCAACAAACTGGTATTTGAGAGACAAAACAGGAAATCAGATTATTTTTAGAACCAGTAGTTATGCAAAATTTGCAGATCATGCTGTACCGGAAGGAAGCGGAAAAGTGAAAGGAATTCTAACCAAATTTGGTACAGATTATCAATTTATGGTTCGATACGAAAGTGATATTGTGATGAATGGAAAAAGAAATACTCCATTTTTTTCAGAAGATTTTCAGTCTGTTAAAAACAATGTCAATTTTGCACTTCCGGGATGGAGCAACATTGTAGAGAAAGCAACAAAACTCTGGAAAAGTATGGTATATTCTGGTAATGGCTATGCAGAATTCAATACAACAAGCACAACTGCAGCCGAGAACGTGGCTTGGCTTGTTTCGCCTAAAATAAATCTAACGGGATATAAAAATGCAGTGCTTTCTTTTAGAAGTGCGCAACACGATTTGAAAATTGATTCTCCGTTAAATACATTAGAGGTTTACGTTTCAACTAATTTTGATGGCGCAAGCGTGACCAAAGCAAAATGGACAAAATTGGAAGCAAAAGTTCCAACACTTTCGACTCCTTCGCGTGAGTTTATCAGTTCTGGAGGAATCGATCTTTCGACTTATTCTGGAAACATAAATATTGCCTTTAAATACATCGGATCAGGAAAAGACAAAACATTAAATGGTGCATTTATGGTTGATGATATTAAGATATTTGGAGAAAAATAAGGCGTGAATTTTATTTTTATAAATAATGTATTGATTTTTAGTGTTTTGTTTAAAAGTTTGTAGTTTTTGTATTTCAAATAGTTAAAATCTAAATGAATTTTGTACTTTGGTCATCCCAAATCAATACAAATACCACATGAAAACCTACTTTATTGCCATCTTATGGATGGTGTTTCCTTTCTTGATGCACAGTCAAGACAACGTTAAGCTAAAGCAGATCAACATTGTAAAAACAAATTACCAAAACTCTAAAGACGGAGAAATTGTTAACAAAACAATGGTTTTTAAAGACGGTAAGCTTCAAACAATAACCACTTCAGATGTTGTACAGCATTTTTATTACAACAAAAACGGATTGCTGGATATGACTGTAAAAGATAAGGTAGGAAGCGACTGGAAAGAAGTAATCAACTATACTTATAACGCCGACAATAATATTACCAAATTTGTAAAAAAATACCAAGAAGGTCCAAATTATATTACCAAGACTGTTTCATTTGTTTATGAAGGCGCAAGGGTAAAAGTAACAACAAAAAAGAGCACCAATCATCAGAATTTAGTAGATGATATTGAATATCTTGTTGAAAACGGAATTATTGTAAGACGTACGTCACGCGATAGAAACAAGGCCATCATTGGAAAATTAGAATACGTTTATGTAAACGATAATGTGTCAAGACATAAAGGATTGGTTGGAGATAAAATCTCTAAATCATTTACTTATGATGATAAAAAATCGGTTGATCAGTTAATCGTTCAAAGTCTTTTTGGAGATAATTACAAAGTAATTGTACCTATGATTTCATATCATGAAGAAGAATTTGAGTTTGAATCAATTTCTTATAATAATGAAGTTAATTTCAGTCCATCATCTACAGCATTAGTTGCAATAAGCAGAAAATACAAATACAACAAATTAAACTATCCGATTTCTTGCTCTCAGATAGAAGAAAACGGAATTGTGAAAACGGAAAAAACGTTTATTTACGAATAAGGGTTTTAAACTTAGACCATTCATTTGAAAAGTGGAACTTTAGTTGAGTTTATCTTAACGGGTTCCATTTTTTTTGTAATGTATTCTTTTAAATATAAATGTAAAAACAAAATTGTATAATTGATTGTAGCTGACAAATGATTAAATTTGCACCTTATTCAAGACTATGTTAGAAAAAGAAGTTATAAATTTTGAGAGAACAGTAATTGTTGGTATTGTCACTCAGAATCAAAGTGAAGAAAAACTAAATGAATATTTAGACGAATTGGAGTTTCTGACTTTTACCGCAGGAGGTGAGGTCATTAAGCGCTTTTCGCAAAAAATGGAACGCCCTAATCCGAAGACTTTTGTGGGTACAGGGAAAATTGATGACATCAATCTTTTTGTAAAAGAAAACAAAATATCGACTGTAATTTTTGATGATGAATTAACGCCATCTCAGCAGAAAAATATATCAAGAATTATTGACTGTAAAATTCTAGACCGAACAAATTTAATTCTAGACATTTTTGCGCAAAGAGCCGAAACTTCATATGCAAGAACTCAGGTAGAATTGGCACAATGTCAATATTTACTTCCGAGACTTTCTGGTTTATGGACACACCTTGAACGTCAAAAAGGGGGTATTGGTATGCGTGGACCTGGAGAAACAGAGATTGAAACCGATAGACGTATTGTGCGTGACCGAATTTCGTTATTGAAAGATAAAATCAAAACAATTGACAAACAAATGAGTATTCAGCGAAGCAATCGCGGAGCAATGGTCCGTGTAGCTCTTGTTGGATATACCAATGTCGGAAAATCGACTTTGATGAATGCAATTGGTAAAAGTGATGTTTTTGTTGAGAATAAATTGTTTGCAACTTTAGATACAACAGTTAGAAAAGTGGTGATTAAAAACCTTCCTTTTTTACTTTCTGATACGGTAGGATTTATTCGAAAACTGCCAACACAATTGGTTGATTCTTTTAAAAGTACCTTAGATGAGGTTCGTGAAGCGGATTTATTGCTTCATGTGGTAGATATTTCGCATCCAGATTTTGAAGATCATATCGAGTCTGTAAATAAGACTTTACAGGAAATAAAAAGCAACGACAAACCAACTATTATGGTTTTTAATAAAATCGATGCCTACAAACATCTTACTATCGATGAAGATGATTTGATTACAGAAAGAACCAGAAAACACTGGACACTTGACGAGTGGAAACAAACTTGGATGAGTAATGTAGGGCAGGATAAAGCATTGTTTATTTCTGCCAGAAACAAAGAGAATTTCGAAGAATTTAGAGAAACAGTTTATGAAGCGGTTCGCCAGATTCATATTACGCGTTTTCCTTACAACAATTTCTTGTATCCAGATTATAAGGATGCAGTTGAAAAGGATGAAGAAGAATAAAGGAACGGCTTTTGAGAAATCAAAAGCCGTTTTTTGTTTTGTTGCAGATTAAAGATTTAAAAGAATTTAATCTAAATAATTCCTTAATCTGCGGTATTCATATTTTTTTAAATCTATTTGTTGAAATCTTGCTCATGCAATAATTAAAACCCAAAATTAACGCCTAGACCAAATACTTCTCTAGTTTGAAGTCCGGCAAATGCATTATCATCATAAATAGCCTGAAACGATAAATTAGCAGATAGAAACTTGTTGATTTTCATTATAACATTTAGGGAATAATTTATATCGACATTTTGTGGGTCTTCGAGATAATTGGAATAAAGGTTAAGTGTGTTTTCGGCAGTCACGTTTGTCATGATCGCCAATTTATAATAAACTGAAGCATAAAAACCAAGCTCGTAACGTATGCTTTTGCCTTCATCAACGCCAAAATAACTGCCGTCTACATATGGCAATCCTGTAAATCTATCAATTCCAGTTGTATAGGCGCTGTCTACGAAAGTGAATTTTGAAGTTAGCGGAGCAAAATTTATTTTAAGATTGTCATCTTTTGTCCAGTAAATACCTGGCCCTGTGGTAAGATATCCAGGAGACATAAATTTGGTTTGTTCAGTCCTTATTTGCTTTCCATTGGCATCTTGATCATAAATGTAGCCAGTTGAAAATTGTGTTCTAAAATTTAAGAAGTATGAATAATACCATTCTCCAAAGGCTCTTTTTCCGAGAATAGAATTGAATTCTAAACGGTCATCTGTTTTTTTTGTGAAGTCATCATTTTTGGTTTGAAGAAGACCGTACGATGCTAAAATTTTGTTGTCCCAAGTTAAATCGTCTTTTTTGTAATTGAAATCATAATTGATTCCTAATGTTCCAGAAAAGCTATCTTCTCCACCTGCAATCCAGTTGTTAAAACTCGATTGGTTTAATAAAAGGGAAACAGTTCCTTTTGTTTTCCACCCTTCTCCTTCTATAGTATCGTTAATTTTTTTTACTGCTTTTTCAGTATTTTGAATTAACTCTTTTTCTGAATTTTGGGCTTGTACAAATGTGAAATTTACTAAAATGAAAAGTAATAGGGTTAGCTTTCTCATGGTCTTTAGTTTAGAAGTGTATTACCAAATATACTAAAAACCAATGGAAAGTTAAGGTTTGCTGTAGTGTTATTGCAGGTTATTTCTTAGAATCTTTGTATAAAGGCACTGCTGAACATGCTTCGCCGTACATAATACTGCGGGCAAATGGCTGTAAATAATTTGTAGCTAAAATGTAAGCGCGCATAGGAACTGGCTTTCTAGAACAGCCTTTTACAATGACCGGTTTGCCTTTGTAAACAGAGTAATCTATTTTGCTTAAAAGCTCTTCATAAAGGCTTGCGTCAAGATCTTCTATAGTTCCGTTTACTACTTTTTTAGCAAAAGGAGCCAGATGAACACCAACTAAAATTAATGCCCAAGCCGGAATAATCGCATCTGTACTGCAGTTTACAGCTACATATTGATCCTGATATTGTGACCAATCGTGATTTTTAAGATGTTCTCTAAAGTCCTTTTCTTTCAATAAAAATCCTTCCAAAAGCCATTGCGAAATGTCAATCTGCACTCGCATTCCTTTTGGGTAATAATCCTCAAGATCAAAAACTTCTAAAGCACTATTGGCAACTTTATTGATGATTTCTTCCATTTTTTTTAGTTTTCAGTCACAGTCACAGTAGCAGTTTTTAACTGAGACTGTGACTGTAAACTGTATACTTTTTTAAAGCATTCCTAATTCTAATTTAGCTTCTTCGCTCATTAAATCTTTGCTCCAAGGCGGATCAAAAGTAATTTCAACATCAACATCTTTAATGTTTTCGATTGCTTTTACTTTTTCTTCTACTTCTCTTGGCAAACTTTCTGCAACAGGGCAGTTTGGTGAAGTCAGCGTCATAAGGATTTTTACTTCGTAATCTGTATTTACCATTACGTCGTAAATTAATCCTAATTCGTAAATATCTACTGGAATCTCAGGATCGTAAATGCCTTTTAAAACTCTTACGATTGATTCTCCTAATTCGTTTGTATCAATTTCTTGTTCCATTTTGTATATTTGTTTTACCATTAAGAGATTAAGAAAATTAAGTTTTATAGTTTACTTAATTCCCTTCTAATTACTTAGAAAATTAAGCATAAAGCTTTATGAACCTTAATGCCTTAATGGTTTAAAATTTCTTAATTTTTGTTTTTAGCGTCAAAAGCCAAAGCGTACATTTTGATGTTTTTGATCATCGAAACCAAACCGTTGGCACGAGTTGCAGATAAATGTTCTTTTAGGCCGATTTCGTCTATAAAATCAGTATCAGCTTCCAGAATATCTTTTGCTTTTTGATTAGAGAAAGCACGAATTAAAATCGCAATTATTCCTTTCGTTAAAATAGCATCACTGTCTGCTGTAAAAACGATTTTATCGTCTTGTTCTTCACCCTGCAGCCAAACTTTTGATTGGCAGCCTTTGATTAAATTATTGTCGGTTTTGTATTCTTCTTTAATTAACGGAAGACTTTTTCCTAGCTCGATGATGTATTCATAACGCTGCATCCAATCGTCGAACATTGAAAATTCGTCTATTATTTCGTCTTGTATTTCTTTTATCGTCATAATTATTCTTTAGCAAAATCAACTAATAAGTTTACTAGTTTCTCGATTTCTTTTGGCGGAAAACCATTGTCAAAACCTGCAGTTTCGTATGTTTTTCCGTCTTTAGTTATTTTTAAATTTCCTATTGCGGCGCCGTCATACGTGCGTTTGTCTGTTGGTGCTTTTAAAGAAGAAAGACTTTCTAAATTTACTTTTGAATAGGCATCAACAATTTTATTCCATTTTGCATCATCAATATTGCTTTTAACAGCTTCGGCGTTGCGTTCTTTAACAACAGAAACCGATTTATTTTGGACTACAATACTTTTGTAATAGCCTCTCGACATTGCAGAATATTCAATTTGTGTAGATTTCATATCTGCTTTTTTTTGACTGCAGCATCCCGTAGCAATAAAAAGCGTCAGGAGTAATAATGATACTATTCGCATATAATTTGTTTTTGTTAGCTTAACATAGTTTGTGCTTTCTTAACTGCACCAACCATTTGATCGATTTCCTCTTTAGTATTATAGAAAGAAAACGAAGCACGAATTGTCCCCGGAATACAAAAGAAATTCATAATGGGTTGTGCGCAATGATGTCCAGTTCTAACGGCAATTCCTAATTTATCTATAATAGAACCAACATCATACGGATGGATTCCATCAATATTAAACGAAACTACAGACGCTTTATTTTTGGTGTTTCCGTAAATTCGAATACCTTCAATTTCGTTAAGACGTTTTGTAGCGTGTTCTAAAAGTTCGTGTTCGTAAGCCTGAATGTTTTCGAAACCAACACTGTTTAAATAATCAATAGCAGTTCCTAAAACAATTCCACCAGCTATGTTTGGCGTTCCGGCTTCAAATTTATGAGGAAGATCAGCATAAGTTGTTTTTTCGAAAGTCACTTCTTTGATCATTTCGCCACCGCCTTGATATGGAGGAAGCTTGTTTAGCCATTCTTCTTTTCCGTACAAAATTCCAGTTCCCGTTGGACCGCACATTTTATGGCCAGAAAAAGCATAAAAATCACAGTCTAATTCCTGAACATCTGGTTTTAAATGCGGCACTGCCTGCGCGCCGTCAATTAAAACTGCGGCACCTACAGCATGTGCTTTTTCAATAATATATTTGATTGGATTGATTACACCCAACGCATTTGAAATATGATTTACAGTAACAATTTTCGTTTTATCTGAAAGCAGTTTATCAAATTCCTCAATAATTAATTCTCCGTTTTCATCAATTGGAATTACTTTCAAAATAGCACCCGTTTTTTCGCATAACATCTGCCAAGGCACAATATTACTGTGATGTTCCAAAGAAGAAACAACTACTTCATCACCCGGTTTTAAGATCGAAGCAAATCCGTTTGCAACTAAATTAATACCATGTGTTGTTCCTGAAGTAAAAAGCACTTCATGGGCATGTTTTGCGTTGATGTGATCTTTTACTTTTCCGCGCGCAACCTCATAAGCATCAGTTGCTAACTGGCTTAAAGTGTGAACGCCACGGTGAATGTTGGCATTAATTTCGTTATAATATTTTACTTCAGCATCAATTACAACTTGTGGTTTTTGCGAAGTAGCTCCGTTGTCGAAATATACTAATAGCTTTCCGTTTACAGTTTGTGAAAGTATCGGGAAATCAGCTCTTATTTTTTGAATATCTAGCATGTCTTATTTAGAAAAAATCTATTTACAAAAGTACTAAAACTAAATTTGTTTATACAGTAATTCTATAATTTCCTTTTATGGCGCCATTGTTACAGGAGCAAATACTGATTCTGCAAAAAATGATTTGCTTTTCTGAATTATCCGAAACAGATTTCTAATTTGAGTTCTAAAATCGTGAACATAAATTATTTATATTGCAATAAAAATACTAACTCATCATGAAAAAATTTCTCAAAGTACTTTTGCTTGTATTGGTTCTTGCTTTTTTGTATTTCGGATTTACAACTTATCCGAAACTTGATTTAATTTCGGGTTTTTCGGCCAAAAGTGTTGCGTCAGGTCATTTTATTGACAATCGTCCGTTGGATTTAATTCAGAAAACCGACAATGATATCAATTTGGTTGATTTGGCTAAAAACTCAATCGATGATGCTGGGAAATTTGCTATTTCTTCTGTTTACGGATTGAAAGAAAGAAAAGCCATTTATCGCGAAGGTCTTGGGGCAACTTTGATTAATGATGATTTTGATATTACAAAGCCATATCTGCTTCCAAAAAGAACAAAATTAGAAAACAATCTTCCTTTTCCATACGGAAACAACGAACCAAAAGATTCTACTTTCACGAATATTGATTATTCCAAATTGAAAAAAGCGGTTGATAATGCGTTTGATAAAACGGGAGGAAGAATTAAAAGAACTCGTGCAGTTGTGGTTTTATACAAAGATTATTTGATTGCCGAAAAATACGATACAGGTTTTAATAAAGACAGTAAAATTCTGGGTTGGTCGATGACTAAAAGTATAACAAGTTCGGCTTTTGGAGTTTTAGCTAAACAAGGGAAAATTGACATCTATAAACCTGCACCAGTTGTGGAATGGCAAAATGATGAACGAAAAAACATTACGCTTAACGATTTGCTTCACATGAATTCTGGTTTAGAATGGGAAGAGAATTACAGCACAATTTGCGATGCAACAAAAATGCTTTTTCAAGCCGAAGATATGGGAAAAGTACAATTGGAAAAACCTGCTCAATTTAAACCAAATACTCATTGGAATTATTCTTCAGGAACAACCAATTTATTGTCACTGATTTTAAGAAGGCATTTTAAAACACAGCAAGAATATCTAGATTTTTGGTACAGTGCCGTAATCGACAAAATCGGAATGAATTCGATGATTGTTGAACAAGATATGTCTGGAACTTTTGTAGGATCGTCATACGGATGGGCAACTCCAAGAGACTGGTCAAAATTTGGATTATTATATCTTCATAAAGGAAACTGGAACGGAGAGCAAATCCTTGATGAAAGCTGGGTAAAATATACAGCAACTCCAACCAATACTTCTGAAGGAAAATACGGAGCACAATTCTGGTTAAACGCAGGAGGAAAATTCCCAGATGTTCCTCGTGATATGTTTTATTGTAGTGGTTATCAAGGTCAAATGGTGGCGATTATTCCATCTAAAGATATGGTAATCGTGAGAATGGGTGTGAGAGAAGAGGAACCTGGATTTGATTTTAATGGGTTTTTGAGGGATGTAATTGATAGTTTGAGGAAATAATTATGAAGTATAAATTAAATCATGAAATTAGTTTTTGGTATAATTTAGTTTCAAAAATAATTTTCATAGGCTCATTAGGCTTTTTGCTCTATAGTGCGTTTGTGGAAACCCTTGCCTTGTTATTATGTATAGTGTTTTCTTTTTCTTCGTTTATTTTGATGCAAATGTTCAAGAAATATAAAACAATAGAATTTGATGAAAAAAGTATTTATTTTGATGATACTAAAGTTGATTTAAAAGATGTTGAAGAGATAGGTTTGGGCAAAATAACATTCAAAATAAATTTGGAAAAAGATCCAATAAACTTTTTTTACTCACCTCTTAGTAACAATTTTAATTTGCTAAAAACCTTTCACAAGGAACAAGTTTAACTGCAATCCCGATAGCTATCGGGAGCCAAGTAAAAAGCACAAAGTTCGCAAAGCTTATTAAAAAACTTTGCGAACCTTGCGTAAAACTTAGCGCTCTTTGCGGTTAAGTTAATTACAAATCAAACCCTAAATTCACGCCCAATTTCATGGCAATGATTTTAGTAATTCTTTGTTTTAATTCTGGTATTTTGATGCTTTCGATAACGGCATTTGAGAATGCGTACATCAATAAAGCTTTAGCTTCTTTTTTTGGGATTCCGCGAGACTGCATGTAGAACATTGCTGTTTCATCAAGCTGTCCAACAGTACATCCGTGAGAACATTTTACATCATCAGCAAAAATTTCCAATTGTGGTTTTGCATTGATTGTAGCTTTGTCGCTCAATAAAATGTTGTTGCTTTTTTGGAAAGCATTTGTTTTTTGAGCTTCTTTTTCAACCAAAACTTTTCCGTTGAAAACTCCTGTCGAACGATCAGAGAAAATTCCTTTATAATCTTGGAAACTTTCGCAGTTCGGCGTTGCGTGGTTTACCAAAGTATAATGGTCAACGTGTTGTTTATCATTTAAGATAGAAATTCCATTAAGCGTACTTGTTAATCTTTCTCCGAAATGGTAAAAGTTTAAATTGTTACGAGTTAAATTTCCTCCAAATGAGAAAGTATGAACAGACGCATGGCTTTCTTGCTGTTGAGAAACGTAAGTATTGTCAATTAAATTCGCTTCGTTATTATCGTTTTGAATTTTGTAATAATCAACAATCGCGCGTTTTTGGGCAAAAATCTCTGTAACAGAGTTTGTTAAAACCGGATTTTCGTTCAAGCTTTGGTGACGCTCAATAATTTGAACATGTGAATTTTCGCCCACAATAACCAAATTTCTTGGCTGAACCATTAAAGCGGCTTCATTTCCGGTTGAGAAATACATGATCTCAATTGGTTTGTCCGCTACTTTTTTCTTTGGGATATTGATAAATGCACCTTCAATTGCAAAAGCCGTATTCAATGAAGTCAAGCTGTCATCTTTACTCGCAATTTGATTAAAGTAGGTATCAATAACCATTTTATATTTTGGTTTGGTCAATGCCGAAGACATTAAGCAAACATCGATTCCATCGTGGGTTGTAGAAGACAAATGCGAACTGAAAACCCCATCGATAAATACTAATTTGTAAGTGTCAATTTCGTGTAAAAAGTATTTTTTTACTTGGTTAAATTCGATTGCGTTTTCCTGCTTTGGAAAAACCGTAAAGTCATTTTTTAAGATGGCATTTAGCGATGTATATTTCCAAGCTTCTTCTTTTTTGGTTGGGAAACCTTTATTTTCGAAGTTTTTTAAGGCATTTGTGCGTATGTCATGTAAATCTGAATGTACATCGACACGCTCTTCAAAAGCCATAAAAGACGATACTAATTTTTCTTTTAAATCCATTTTCTTAGTTGTAAGTTATGAGTTATGAGTTATGAGTTTTTGCAAACTGCAAACTATAACTCTAAACTAGTTTTCTGCCTTGATCCAATCGTAACCCTTTTCCTCTAGCTCATACGCTAGCTCTTTTCCGCCAGATTTTACGATTCTTCCGTTGTAAAGAACGTGAACGAAATCAGGAACGATATAATCTAACAAACGCTGGTAGTGTGTAATTACGATAATAGCGTTTTTGTCGCTTTTTAATTTGTTTACACCATTTGCAACAATTCTTAAAGCATCGATATCAAGACCAGAATCGGTTTCGTCAAGGATAGCTAATTTTGGCTCTAGCATTGCCATTTGGAAAATCTCGTTTCTTTTTTTCTCTCCTCCAGAAAAACCTTCGTTAAGAGAACGGGAAAGAAATTTACGGTCAATTTCTAATAGTTCCGATTTCTCACGAATTACTTTCAACATTTCGTTAGCAGGCATTTCTTCTTGTCCGTTTGCTTTACGAGTTTCGTTGATAGCCGTTTTCATGAAGTTAGTAACGCTAACTCCAGGAATCTCTACCGGATATTGAAAAGAAAGGAAAACTCCTTTGTGCGCTCTTTCTTCAGGAGCTAAATCAGCAAGATCTTCTCCGTCAAGAATTACTTCACCATCTGTAACTTCATAGTTTTCGTTTCCTGCAATCACAGCAGAAAGTGTACTTTTTCCAGAACCGTTTGGTCCCATAATAGCGTGAACTTCTCCAGCTTTTACTTCTATATTAATTCCTTTAAGGATTTCTTTATCACCAATTGCGGCGTGAAGGTTTTTTATTGATAACATCTTTTTTTTGTTTAAAGTTTCAAGTTTCAAGTTCTCAGTTGTGCTAAAAAACGAAACTTTGAAAAATCTTTTATTTTAATATGATATAAAATTCTTTTTTAATGGTTAAAAACTCGGTTCTTAACCTACAGATCCTTCTAAAGAAATCTCTAATAATTTTTGTGCTTCAACAGCAAATTCCATTGGAAGTTTGTTCAAGACATCTTTACTGAAACCGTTTACAATTAAGGCAATCGCTTTTTCAGTCGGAATACCTCTTTGGTTACAGTAGAAAACCTGATCTTCTCCAATTTTACTTGTTGTAGCTTCGTGCTCGATTTTTGCTGTTGGATTTTTACTTTCGATATAAGGGAAAGTATGTGCACCACAATTGTTACCCATTAATAATGAGTCGCATTGAGAAAAGTTTCTTGCATTCTCTGCTCTTGGCGAGATTTGCACTAAACCACGGTAGCTGTTTTGAGATTTTCCAGCCGAAATACCTTTAGAAATAATAGTCGATTTAGTGTTTTTTCCTAAATGGATCATTTTTGTTCCAGTATCAGCTTGTTGGAAATTATTGGTTACAGCGATAGAATAAAATTCTCCTACTGAATTATCTCCTTTTAAGACGCAAGAAGGATATTTCCAAGTTACAGCAGAACCTGTTTCAACCTGTGTCCAAGAAATTTTAGCGTTTGTTTCGCATAAACCTCTTTTGGTTACAAAGTTGTAAACTCCACCTTTTCCTTCTTTATTTCCAGGGAACCAGTTTTGAACGGTTGAATATTTAATTTCAGCATCGTCCAAAGCGATTAATTCAACCACAGCAGCGTGCAATTGATTTTCGTCACGGCTTGGAGCAGTACATCCTTCAAGGTAAGAAACGTAGCTTCCTTCATCTGCAATAACTAGAGTTCTTTCGAATTGTCCAGTTCCTGCTTGGTTGATTCTGAAATACGTTGAAAGTTCCATTGGGCATTTTACGCCTTTTGGAATATAACAGAAACTTCCGTCAGAGAAAACTGCTGAGTTTAATGCTGCATAGAAGTTATCTTTTTGAGGTACAACAGTTCCTAAATATTTTTTAACTAATTCAGGATGTTCTTTAATAGCTTCAGAAATCGGACAAAAAATAATTCCTTTTTCTGCTAAAGTTTTTTTGAAAGTTGTGGCTACCGAAACAGAATCGACTACAATATCCATTGCGATATTGTTCATTTTTTTCTGTTCGTCGATAGAAATTCCTAACTTTTTGTACATCTCTAATAATTCTGGATCAACATCGTCTAGAGTTTTATTAGGATCTACTTGTTTTGGAGCTGAATAATATGAAATTGCCTGAAAATCTGGTTTTTCATAACTTACATTTGCCCATTCTGGCTCGATCATTTCTTTCCAAGCGCGGAAAGCTTCAATACGCCATTCGGTCATCCATTCAGGTTCTTCTTTTTTAAGAGAAATAGCTCTTACAATTTCTTCGTTTAAGCCAATAGGGAAAGTTTCAGATTCTATATTGGTATAAAATCCGTACTCATATTCTTTAGTTTCCAGTTCGATCTTTAAATCGTCTTCGGTGTATTTGCTCATTATTTTTGTTGTTGTCTAATGTTTTGAAGTCTAAAATTCGAAAGTTAATAGAAGTCTTAGCGACTTGAGAACTTTCAGCTTTTGACTAAAGAGAAAATGATTCTCCGCATCCGCAAGTTCTGCTCGCGTTAGGATTATTGAAAACAAATCCTTTTCCGTTTAATCCGCCGGAAAATTCCAAGATTGTTCCAGCTAAATAAAGGAATGATTTTTTTTCAACAGCAATAGATATATCGTTGTCTACAAATATTTTGTCGTCGTCGTTTTTGGTTTTATCAAATTTTAACTCATAAGATAAACCAGAGCATCCGCCGCTTTTAACACCAACTCTTACGTAGTCGTGCGCAGCATCAAAACCGTCGTCTTTCATCAAGTCGATGATTTTCTTTTTGGCAGTATCAGAAACTTTTATCATGGTTCTTAGATGTTTGTTTTTAATGAACATTTACTTCTGTATAAAAATTATTACAGATTTAAAACGCTAATTTTCAATGTTAAATAGAAATTGTCTGCAAAGATACGACTTAAAAACCTTTTTCCATAACGGTTCACATTATTATAACAAATGAGAAAATAGATAATACTTATTTTGACAAAATCGATCTTAAAAACAGTTCTAAAATTTAAAAAGAAATCCTTTTTTAGAATTAAGCTGCAAATATCGCTCCTAAATGTTAAAAAACAAGTATTTCTACTGATTAAAGCCATTTTTTATTCAATTATTTTTGCAAAAAATTTGGAGTAATTATGAAAAAACAAAATGAAATAAAGTGGTTTAAACCCATGTTTGCTATAATTTTTGTTTTAGGAGTAGGTGCTGTGGTCTGGGTTTTTAGCAGTGAACCTGATAAGAATAATAGCGAAGTAAAAGAGGAAAGTATTGCCAATACCATCTCATTTGAAAGTAAGGAAACAAGTGAGCAAAAGAATATTTTGGATTCTCTAAATACATTAAAAAATGCATACGATCAGGCTATTTTAGAAAAAACAGCTTTATCTAAAGAATTAGAGTTAGAGCGTAAAAATGTTGAGAACTTAGTCGCAATTATTAAAGCTTCTAATAATCCATCGGCGGAGCAGATTAGAGTTTATAGAAATCAGCTTTCAGATTTGAATGCGTCATTAGAAAACAGAGTTCAGGAAATTAAAAAACTGAAATCTCAAAATAAAAATTTATTGACCGAAATCGAAACCCAGAATGTTGTCATGTATAAACAAAAGTTAGAAAATGACACTTTGGTTTCTAAACAAAAAAAGTTAGAATCGACTTTAAAGGACGCTTCAAAATTGTATTTAAGCAATTTTAAAGCAGTTGCGCTTCGTGAAAAAAGTTCTGGAGCCGAATTGGAAACAACGAAAGCAAAGAATACAAAAAAACTTAAAATTAGTTTTACTGTTAACGGAAATGCCGTTGCAAAAACAGGAAAAAGAGTTTTTTATGTTCAAGTTTTAGATCAGAAAAACACTGTTTTGGGTGATAATAAGCTAATTGAGTTTGGTAATGATAAAGCACTTGTTTACAGTTTTATAGTAAGTACAGATTTTCAAGGCAAATCGGTAAATGCATACGGAATTTTGAATGCTGACCAGTTTAAGAAGGGAACTTATTTTGTGAATTACTTTGATAAGCAGGAAATAATGGGAAGCACTTCGGTAACTTTAGAATAAAAGTTTTTTTGACTTTAAAATTTAGCAAAAGGAGTTTGAATTTTCTAGCTTTGTTCTTTTAGAAAATTATTCTCATGAAACTTTACCCAATAGAATCCGGAAATTTTAAGTTAGATGGAGGCGCCATGTTTGGTGTTGTTCCTAAAACGATTTGGAATAAAACCAATCCTGCCGATGCCAATAATTTGATTGATATTGCTGCGCGCTGTTTATTGATCGAAGACGGAAATCGGCTGATTTTGATTGATACAGGAATGGGTGACAAACAATCAGAAAAGTTTTTTGGATATTATTCGCTTTGGGGTTCGCATTCTTTAGATAAATCTTTAGCAAAATATGGTTTCAGTCGAAATGATATTACGGATGTTTTTATGACGCATCTTCATTTTGATCATTGCGGCGGAAGTGTTCAATGGAATGTTGACAGAACAGGTTATGAGCCAGCTTTTAAAAATGCTAAATTTTGGACAAACGAAAATCATTGGGAATGGGCAACAAAACCTAATGCCCGTGAAAAAGCATCTTTTTTGTCTGAAAATATTCTGCCAATGCAGGAAAGCGGCCAATTACATTTTATTGATAGACCTGAATCAGATTTTGGCTTTTCGAAAGAATTAAATTTCGACATCTATTATGTCGATGGCCACACCGAAAAACAAATGATTCCGTACATAAAATACCAAGATAAAACGATTGTTTTTTGTGCTGATTTATTAGCAACAGCGGGACATATTCCGTTGCCGTATGTTATGGGTTACGATACGCGACCTTTGCTGACAATGCCGGAGAAATCAAAGTTCTTGAATTTGGCTGCAGATAACAATCATTATTTGTTTCTGGAACACGATGCCCACAATCAAATAATTACTGTTGAACATACCGAAAAAGGTGTTCGATTGAAAGATGTTTTTACTTGCGAAGAAATTTTGTAGCAAAATCAAATAAAAAAAAATCCCGTTTTCAACATTCTGAAAACGGGATTTTTAAATCAAATTAAATTCTAACCTATTCTATTATTACTTTCTTCGCAGAAGCAACATCTCCATTGATTAAGTATATATAATAAATTCCTTTTGGCAATCCAGATAAATTGATTGTATTATCTGTGTTTGCATTGTTTAAAGTAAAAGATTTTACCAATTGCCCTAATGAGTTGTAAACTGTTGCTTTGTCTAAAGCGATATTGTTAATGTTTATTTCTCCTTTTGTCGGGTTAGGATATACAATGACTTGACTAAATTCAGATTTGTCAATCCCTAGACTTTTACAAGTATTAGAATACGTGGTAGTCGATTCTTTGATGTTCGACCAATTTACATTTGAATAATTCTCATCATCAACTTGTATACAGCTTAGAGAGGTAAGTCCTAAGAAAGTGGTATACAATGCAGAAGCAGATTTCTTTCCAGTATTTGATGGCAGAATAAAATTAGCATTGTTTCCGTTTCGAAGATTTAAGTAAACCAAAGGGTTATTAACAACATAAACAATTCTAAGTCTAGTATTTTTGGATAAATCTAATGTAGTAAGCTGATTTGAAGAAGCATTCAACGTTTCTAAAAGTAAATTGTTGCTTACATCAAGAGAGGTAATTTGGTTATTGCTTATATCTAAAGTTGTTAATGAAGTAAAATATTCAATACCCGTCAGATTTTTAATATTGCTATTTGAAAGGTCTAAACTTGTAACAGAACTTGCATTTGCTATAGTAATTTTTCCGTTTAAACCGTCTGTATCTATTCCTAAATCGATTAACTTTTGTTCAAATCGTGAATCTGGAATTGAAATATTATCACAGTTTTCACTAAAAGATGCTGTTGCGTCTTTTGCTGTTGGCCAATTGGTATTAGAATATGTAACATTGTCAACTTGGATGCAAGTTAAATCTGGATTTTGCTTGAAATTTAAATCGATAGTTGCTAATAATGCATTATTTCCATTTTTTAAATTTAATGCTGTCAGCTTATTGTTTTTGCAGTCTAAATTAGTCAGAGCATTATTTTTAGATACGTCTAGACTTTTCAGCTGATTATTTGAACAATAAAGTTCTTTTAAAAGAATATTGTCAGATAAATCTATGGAAGTTAACTGGTTATTAAAAAAGTTAAGATGGAATAATGCACTATTTTTAGTAACATCAAGGCTTGTTAATTGATTTGAATAACATTCTAAATAATACATTAAAGTATTTTTTGACACGTCAAGAGTTGTTAGTTTGTTCAATCCGCATTCTAACCCAAGTAAGTTTAAATTTTTTGTAACATTTAATGAAGTTAACTGATTGCCAAAACAATAAAATTGTTCTAATAAGGTATTGTTGGAAACGTCAATATTGGTTAACTGATTATTTACACAATATAAATTTTTTAAAGCCAGATTTTTTGAGATGTTTACATTTTGTAATTTATTGTTACTGCATTGTAATGTTATCAAACTAGTATTGTTGCTAAGATTTAAAGTTGTCAACAGATTTTGTTCACAATATAAAGTCTTAAGGTTTTTATTATTTGAAAGATCTAAAGATGCAAGACTATTTTTTGCGCAATTTAAAGTAGTAAGAGATGTAAAATCTTGTATTCCGGTTAAATCCGAAATACTTTTTGAAGATACATTCAAACTTGTAATGTTTGAAATATTTGCAGTAAGAACTTTACCATTCGGAATACCAGAATCATAGCCCAAAGCAATGAGTCTGTTTTCAAAATTAATATCTGGAATTAAGGTATAATTACCGCATACAACATTAAATGACGCACCGGCATCTTTTTTGTCAGACCAGTTTGTATTGGCATAAATTACATTATCAACCTGAATACAAGTTAAATTCGGGTTGTTAATAAAGGTTGTATAGAAAAGTTCGAAATTATTGTTGTTTCCGTTCTTTAAATTAAGATATGTTAAGTTATTGTCATTGCACGATATTTCGGTAATTTTTGGATTTTTAGAAATATCTAAATCTGTAATCTTGTTGAAATGACAGTTTAACATGTATAATTCTGGATTATGCCATACATCAATGCTTGTTAACTCATTATAATGGCACATCAGTTGTTCTAATAGAATGTTTTGAGAAACATCTAAACTTTTAATTTTATTTTGGTGACAAACTAAAGAAATTAATTTTTTATTGTTTGATACATCTAAACTTGTTAGTTCGTTAATTCCGCAATTTAAATCACTTAACTCTAGATTTTTATTGATGTTTAAACTTGTCAATTTATTGCTTCCGCACCATAAACTTTTCAAAGCAAGATTTTTATCTACATTCAAAGTAGTTAACAGATTGCCTCCGCAATTTATACTCTGTAGCGCTACATTGTTGTCAATATTTAAGGACGTTATTTTGTTGGAATTGGTCGCTAATTCAGTTAATAATGTATTTGCAGTGACATTTAAACTAGTCAATACATTTGATGAACAATTTAAACGAGTAAGACTAGTGTTGTTAGAAATATCTAATGCAGCTAATTTATTTTTCTGACAATCTAAATTATCTAATGCTGTATTTGTATTTAAATCTAATGCAGTTAATTGATTAGTGCCAAGATCTAAATAGGTCAATTTCGTATTTTTTGAAAGATTGACACTTGTTAGAGAATTTCGGCTTGCAATTAAAGTTTGTAAAGAGGTAAAGTTTTCAATTCCTGTCAAGTCTGAAATAGAACTTCTTGAAACATCCAAACTAGTTACAGATGAAATGCTTGAAGTCAAAACCTTTCCATCTGCAGTACCAGTATCGATGCCTAGGTCAATCAATTTATTTTCAAAATTAATATCTGGAATAGATGTGTATTTGTCTATGACAGAAACATTGTCAACTAAAATTTCAGAATTAAGAGAACCAGTAGTCCAGATATCAACTTCGACATTTTCAGAAACGGTTGGCGTATATTCAAATTCAATTTTTCTCCATTCTGTAGAAGAAAAAACCACATCTGATTTTTGAATTATTATCTCTTTAAAAGTGCCTGGCTTATGTTGCAAACTAAAATCTACAGAAGAAAAAGTACCTTTTGCAAGTTTGTGATACATTGTAACTATATACGTTTTACCTGCTGTTACAGGAAAATATTCAGTATTAATAAAGTTAAATGTTCCGCTGGCAACCATCATGTTAATACTTGAAGAACCATTTTGAGCAACAGTACTTTTAGAGATATAACCGCTAAAATACTGAAACCAATTATCCGGTTTAGATGACACAGACCAAGTTTCGAAATCTCCATTCGGAACTAAGTTGGTTTGAGCGTAAAAAGAAAAATTTGCCAATAATAGCAATAAAAGTAGTTTTGATTTCATAGGCTAAATTTGTAAATATGAGTGCGACAATAATACGACATTAGAAGTGTAATTCATTACGTAAAGCCGTAAAGACTATATTATTGTTGATTTTTTGACGATTCAAACCATTATAAGTATATTTTTAAATGATACAATTAGATTTATAATGATTTGATAGGTAAATGATTGCGGATATTATAGTTTTCAGTATTTTTCGTCAAAAATTCATAACACATTGTTAACAGTTAGTTTTTTGTAACAAAAAAGCATAATTTAGACCCATCTTTTAACTTTACTTATATTTATAGATACATGAGTCATATAAAACCTCTTAAATTATCTGCTTTTGCATTGCTTGTTTTAGCAGGATGCAGCGCTACAGTTCAAGCGCAGGTTTCTACTTCAAAGGAGTTTATTACAGCGCCGGCGGTGGTTGTGAAAAAAGCGCCTCTTAGCGAAAATGAATTAAAGAGATGGAGCCATCTAGATTTAATAAAAGATTCTATTCCAGGAATGAGTGTTGACAAAGCTTATGCTGAATTGCTGCAAGGTAAAAAAGGGCAGAAAGTAATTGTAGGAGTTGTAGATTCTGGTGTAGATATCGAACACGAAGATTTGCAGGGAATGATCTGGACGAATAAAAAAGAAATTCCAGGAAACGGAATCGATGATGATAAAAACGGATTTATCGATGACGTTCACGGATGGAATTTTCTTGGAGATGCCGTTCACGAAAACCTAGAAATGACACGTATCGTAAAAAAAGCTGATGATGGTTCTCCAGAATACAAAGCAGCTTTGGCGCAATATACAGAGAAGTATGAAAAAGCATTAAAAGATAAACAGCAAGTAGACTTTTTGCTTGAGGTTCACAATACCATTAAAAAAGAGCTTAATAAGTCAACATACAAAATAGAAGACTTAAGCGCTATTACTTCAACAGACCCTAAAGTGGCAAGAAGTAAAGCAATTATGACTCAGATTTTTACAAATGCAGGTCCAACTTTTGATCCAGAAGCTGATTTCACAGAATACAAAGAACAAGTTGACGACCAATTAAACTACAACTTGAACAAAGAATACGACGGGAGAAAAATTGTTGGTGATAATCCTGAAGATATTAAAAACAACCATTATGGTAATAATGTAGTTTTTGGTCCAGATAAAGAAAAAGCACTTCACGGAACTCACGTTGCAGGAATTATTGCTCAGGTTAGAGGAAATAATTTAGGTGGAGACGGAGTAGCAAACAATGTTGAAATTTTGACCGTTAGAGCCGTTCCAGACGGAGATGAGTATGATAAAGATATTGCTTTGGCAATTCGTTATGCAGTAGACAATGGAGCAAAAGTAATCAACGGAAGTTTCGGAAAAAGCTTTTCTCCACACAAACAATGGGTTTATGATGCTATTGCCTATGCGGCTAAAAAAGACGTTTTAATTGTTCATGCAGCAGGTAACGATGGTTATAATATTGATGAAGCAAAAAACATCAATTATCCGAACGATTCTAAAGACAACGTAAAAGAGTTTGCAGACAATTTAATCACAATTGGAGCGATTAATAAATCGTATGGAGAAAATGTTGTTGCTCCATTCTCGAACTTCGGAAAAATCAACGTAGACGTTTTTGCTCCAGGTGAAGAAATCTATGCAACGGTGCCAAACAATAAATACAAATATTTGCAAGGAACATCAATGGCATCTCCAAATGCGGCAGGTGTTGCAGCATTGATTCGTTCATATTATCCAAAATTAAAAGCAGCTCAAGTTAAAAAGATTTTAATGGACTCTGGAGTCGCTCTTCCTTCAATGGTTGTTTTGGGTGAAAGCGAAAATCCAGGTGAAAGCCCAAAAGCAGTTTCTTCTGTAGAATCATCAAAAACAGCTAAGATGGTAAACGCTTATAATGCTTTATTAATGGCTGAAAAGATGTCTAAAAAATAAACAATAATACACTATTAATCCAATGGAAGGGCGAAAGCTCTTCCATTTTCTATTACATATTAACATGCGAAAAATTATTTTACTTTCTTTCCTTAGTCTAGGGTTTAATTCGGCTTTTGCACAAAGCGCTCCATATTGGCAGCAGCACGCTGACTATAAAATGGAGGTTTCGATGGATGTAAAAAACTATCAGTACAAAGGAAAACAAGAATTGGTTTATACCAACAACTCTTCTGATACTCTAAAAAAGGTTTTCTATCATTTATATCCAAATGCTTTTCAACCAGGAAGCGAAATGGATGCGCGTCTTCATTTTATTAAAGACCCAGACGGAAGAATGGTAAACAAAGTAAAACAAGCTGACGGAAAAGAAGTAAAACAAAGCCGTATAGAAACGTTAAAGCCAAATGAAATTGGGTATTTAAAAATCGCAAACTTCAAACAAGATGGTGTTCCTGCTCAAACGAGAGTTTCAGGAACAATCCTAGAAGTGACTTTGGCAAAACCAATCCTACCAAATTCTAAAACGACTTTTACATTAGATTTTGACGGACAAGTTCCAGTTCAGATTCGTCGTTCAGGAAGAAATAATTCTGAAGGAGTAGAACTTTCTATGTCACAATGGTATCCAAAATTAGCTGAATTTGATTTTGAAGGATGGCATGCAGATCCTTACATCGCAAGAGAATTTCATGGCGTTTGGGGTAATTTTGATGTAAAAATTACAATCGATAAAGATTACACAATTGGTGGTTCAGGATATTTACAAGACAAAAATTCAATTGGTCACGGTTACCAAGATGCAGGCGTAACGGTAACATATCCTAAAAAAGCAAAAACGTTGACTTGGCATTTTATTGCGCCAAATGTTCACGATTTTACATGGGCTGCAGACAAAGAATATACACATGATATTGTAAAAGGACCAAACGATGTAGATTTGCATTTCTTCTACAAAAACAACGAAAAAACAACGGCAAACTGGAAACAGTTAGAGCCTTTAATGGTTAAAGTAATGGAATATTACAACCAAAGAGTTGGAGCTTATCCATACAAACAATACTCATTTATTCAAGGTGGAGACGGTGGAATGGAGTACGCAATGTGTACTTTAATGTTAGGAAACGGAACTCTAGAAGGAATTCTAGGTACTGCAACGCACGAATTAGGACACTCTTGGTTCCAGCATATTTTGGCTTCAAACGAATCAAAACACCCTTGGATGGATGAAGGTTTTACAACTTACATCGAAGACAGTGCTTTGAATCAATTAAAAGGAGACAAAAAAGAAGTAAACCCTTTTGCTGGAAATTATAAAGCATATTACAGTTTAGTAAATTCTGGAAAAGAACAGCCACAGACAACTCACGGAGATCGTTATGACGAAAACCGTCCGTACAGTATTTCTTCTTACATCAAAGGAAGTCTTTTCCTTTCTCAGTTAGAATATGTAATCGGAAAAGAGAATGTTGATGCAACTTTAAAAAGATATTTCAACGATTTCAAATTCAAACACCCAACTCCAAACGACATTAAAAGAACAGCTGAAAGAGTTTCCGGAGCTGAGTTAGATTGGTATTTGATTGACTGGACACAAACAACCAACACGATCGATTATGGAATTAAAGATGTTGCTGATAATGCAGGAAAAACAACAATTTCTTTAGAAAGAATTGGAAGAATGCCAATGCCAATCGATTTAAAAGTAGAATACACTGACGGAACATCTGAGACATTTTATATTCCGTTAAGAATGATGAATTTTGTTAAACCAAATCCAAATCCGAACGAAAAAAGAACAGTTCTAGAAGATTGGGCTTGGGCACAACAAAACTATAGTTTTACAATTGACAAAAACAAAACGTCAATCAAAAAAATCACTATTGATCCAAGCGGATTAATGGCTGACGTAAAACAAACGAACAATGTTTTTGAAGTGAAGTAAATTTCTCTTTTATGAATATAGAAAAAGCCCTTAAATTTATTTTAAGGGCTTTTGTTTTTATTATCAAGTTTATTCCAAGTTTTTTTATACCATTTTCATATCTGTAACAGCCTCTGGTTGTGCTTTTTTAAATGGAACCCATTCTCTATAACTAGCAGACCTCCATAACCATTCAATTGGGCCATAATTGTATTTTGAAAGCCACCATTTGCTAATGAATAGTTGAATAATAAATACAGAAATAGCGAGGATAAAGTAAAACCAATACGGCATTGAATCTGCAATTCCCAATCCAATTCCAGAAAAAATTATACCTGCCAATATATTTTGGCTCATATAATTGGTTAAAGTCATTTTTCCGCCTGCGCTAAAATAGTTGAAAATCGTTTTTAATTTGCCATTTATATACAAGAGGCAGATTGCTGTCGAGATAAATATCATCGTGCATAACACCAGCCAGTATAGCGGATGGAAAATCTTTAAAAAAGGAGCTTTGTAGATTATAGCAATGTTAAAACCGATTCCGATAAGTATAGCTATAGCTAAACTGGTAATGCAGACCGATTTTAAAAGTCTCTTTAATTCTGTTAAACGATTGAAAAAGTTTAGTTTTTGAAGCATAAATCCAAAAAGCATACAGCCCAGCATTACATAATGAGCCGTAATGGCATAACCTGGAATAATTATCTGCTCGTAAAACGAAGCAAGCAGATTAAACTTAAAAAAGTCAATCCAATTTCCAGAATGATACAGTTTTAAAAATTCTGGATTTGTTGCAATGGCAGGATGTTCAATTTTAATGCCATTTACATAAGCCATTACAAAAGGAACTGTAAGTACAATTACAGCAGAAATAATAGCTAAAGTTTTGGTAGAGCATTTGTAAAAAAGCAATAATACAAGTCCAAGAAAGGCATAATCCTTTAAGATATCGCCAAGCCAAAAAGCAGAATTAATAAAAGCTAAAATAAATAGCAAAACCATTCGCCAGGCAAAAAAAGCAACAGGATTTTTTCCTTTAGAGGCTACATTGTTAATTAAAATAGCAAATCCGTAGCCAAACAAAAGAGTTAATAATGTCCAAGATTTTGCAGCAAAAAAGTAACGGTTAATAAATTGAAGCACTTGTGAAAAAGCATTGTGCTTAATTTCTTTTTCTATACCAATGTATAAAAAGTCCAGATAATTGCCAATGGCTACACCCAATATAGCCCAGCCCCGAAGTATGTCGACAATTGCAGTTCTTTTGTTCTGCTCGACAGGATAATAAGAATTTGTCATTTGATTGATGTTTTTGTTGTGATTTGATTGATGATTTTAGAATAAACTTGATTATTGTTTAAACGCAATCAAAAGTACATAAATTATACAATCAGTATTTTTTTTCTTACAATAAAATTCAAAAAAAAGCGTGTCATTCTAAAAATAACACGCTTTAAAATCTTTATAGTTTTAGATTATGACAAATGCTCCAGCATATCTTTTGTCATAGTTTCCAAATCAAATTTATGATTCCATCCCCAATCTTTTCTTGCTTCAGCATCATCAATACTTGCTGGCCAGCTGTCAGCAATTTTCTGACGGAAATCTGGATTGTAGGTGATTTCAAACTCTGGAATGTGTTTTTTTATTTCAGCAGCAATTTCAGTTGGAGTAAAACTCATAGCGGCCAAATTATATGAAGAATGTATTTTGATTTCTTCAGCCGATGCTTTCATGATATTAATGGTTGCATCAATGGCATCATCCATATACATCATTGGCATTTTAGTTTCAGAAGACAAAAAGCATTCGTATTTTTTATCGGCAATAGCCTTGTAGAAAATATCAACAGCATAATCTGTAGTTCCGCCGCCTGGAGGAGTAGACCAGCTAATTAAACCTGGATAACGAATACTGCGAACATCAACGCCATAAACATTATGGTAATATTCGCACCATCTTTCGCCAGATTGTTTACTGATTCCGTAAACCGTAGAAGGTTCCATTATAGTGTATTGAGGCGTATTTTCTTTTGGAGTTGTTGGACCAAAAACGGCAATACTTGAAGGCCAGAAAATCTTCTGAATTTTTTTTGCTTTCGCTAAATTCAAAACATGAAAAAGCGAATTCATATTTAAATCCCATGCAAAAGCAGGATTCTTTTCGGCAGTTGCAGATAAAAGTGCTGCCATCAGATAAACATCTGTAATTTTATGCACTTCAACCAAATGCTCAATCTGATTAAAATCTAAAGCATTGACCACTTCAAAAGGGCCTGAATTAACAACATCAGTATTTAATTTTCTAATATCAGAAGCGATAACATTATCGGTTCCGTATAATTTACGCAGTTTTTGCGTCAGTTCTGTTCCAATCTGACCGCAGGCGCCAATGATCAATATTTTAGGATTCATTTTTTGCTGATTTTTTAGAGACACAAATATAACGTTTTCGCAATTACTTGCGCTTTTTTAAAGGATAAATTATAAATTCAATAATTAAAAAGTTTGTTTGTTATATTATTCTCTTTTAAGAGTGTGTCTTTGTGCCTTTTTGAAAATCTCTGAAAAAGCGCTATTTTATTGGAAAAACCATCAAATGAAATATTTCAAATTATCATCCGAATTACCATTAAAAGACAAAAAATAACCTTGATTTATAGAATCTTTAGCAAAAAACAGAATTCATAATTGTAAATTTACTTCGTAACTTTGCAGCCTAACTATATTTTATCAATGAAATACCAAATATCTCTTTTTCTGCTTTTGACAACTGTGTTATTTTCTTGCCAAAATGAAAATGAAAAACGCCTTGCAGAAAATGCAAAAGAAGCGAAAAAGAAAGAAGCTATTTTTAATAATATAAATAAAGGCTGGACTTTTCTAGATGAACCTATCAATGAAATCTCAGAATCGCAATTGAATTCTTGGACAGAGTGGCGTGAATTTATAAAAGAAATCGGAGAAAAGCCTAGAAAGACAATTGGTGCATTTCAGAAAAAATCGGCAGCTATTTCTAAAAAGGCGATGGCTTTAAGCAATAATATTCCGGCTCAGTTTAACCAGCCTCAAATCAAAAGCCGTATTTCTATTTTGATTACCAAAATCAGAATGCTGGATTTGTTTATTCATTTAAATAACATTCCAGACGATAAAGTGGTTTTTTTAATACAAGAAATCAACAAAGAACTGATTTCGCTGGAGAGACAAATGGATAAAATTGTCGAAAAAGCCAAAATCCCGAAAGAAGAAGGAGAAGAAGATTTCCTTAGAATGTTAGATACAACACGCGCGATTCCGAATTCGGCACCGCCAATAGATCCAAATATACCAAAAGTTGAGTAAAAACGTCTTATATACTACATACGATAATCTGCCAAAAGCAGAGCAGATTGCCAAAAGTTTACTGGAAGGAAATCAGGTAAAAATGAACATCAGCGGATTGTTGGGATCTGCTGTTTCATTTATTATTCGTTCCGTTTTTAGGAAAACAGAACTGCCTTTTTTGATTGTTTTAGACAACAAAGAAGAAGCTGCGTATTACCTAAACGATCTGGAACAGATGATTGGAGAACAAGATGTATTGTTTTATCCAGCTTCATTTCGTCGTCCGTATCAAATTGATGAAACCGATAATGCCAATGTTCTGCTTCGCGCTGAGGTTTTAAATCGAATTAATTCTAGAAAAAAACCGGCTGTAATTGTTACCTATCCAGAAGCGCTTTTTGAAAAAGTAGTTACCAGAAGAGAACTAGATAAAAATACTTTAAAAGTGGCTTTGAATGATAAAATTTCAATTGATTTTATCAACGAAGTTTTATTCGAATATGAATTCAAAAGGGTAGATTTCATCACAGAACCCGGTGAATTTTCGGTTCGTGGAGGAATTGTCGATGTGTTTTCTTTTTCAAATGATCATCCGTATCGAATTGAGTTTTTTGGAAATGAAGTAGACAGCATCAGAACTTTTGATGTTGAAACACAATTATCGGTAGAAACACATAAAAAAATCACGATTATCCCGAATGTCGAGAATAAACTTTTTCAGGAAAATCGTGAAAGTTTCTTAGACTATATTGCAGAGAAAACCGTTCTCTTCATTCAAAATACTGAAGGGCTTTTTAGTCAATTAGATAAACAATTTGCAAGAGCGGAAGAAGCTTTTGAGAAATTGTCGAAAGAGATAAAACATGCCACGCCAGAGCAATTGTTTTTAAATCAAGCGTCATTTATAAAACGAGCATTGGATTTTTCGGTTGTAGAATTGGCTTCAAGACCAGTTTTTAAAACCACTAAAAAATTCGAATTTCATATTCAGCCTCAGCCTTCTTTCAACAAACAATTTGATTTATTGCTGAATAATTTGAGCGATAATCATTTTAACGGATATGTCAATTATCTGTTTTGTTCAAATGAAACGCAGGCGAAACGTTTTCACGATATTTTTGAAAGCTTAGACGAAGCCAATTCAGAAAATATCAGAAAGCAATATCATACCATTGTATTGCCTTTATACCAAGGTTTTATTGATGAAGAAAATCAGATAACGGCTTATACCGATCATCAGATTTTTGAGCGTTATCATAAATTCAACATCAAAAACGGATATTCTAAAAAGCAAAATATCACTTTAAAAGAATTAACTGCGCTTTCTGTAGGAGATTATGTAACGCATATCGATCATGGAATTGGTAAGTTTGGCGGACTGCAGAAAATTCAAGTTGAAGGCAAAACGCAAGAAGCGATAAAACTGGTTTATGCCGATAATGATATTGTGTATGTGAGTATTCACTCGCTCCATAAAATCTCGAAATACAACGGAAAAGACGGAACGCCACCGAAAATCTATAAACTTGGATCGAACGCTTGGAAGGTCTTAAAACAGAAAACTAAAGCCCGCGTCAAACATATTGCGTTCAACTTGATTCAGCTGTATGCGAAACGCCGTTTGGAAAAAGGTTTTCAGTTTGCGCCAGACAGTTATCTTCAGAACGAATTGGAAAGTTCGTTTATTTATGAAGATACTCCAGATCAAATGAAATCGACGGCAGAAGTAAAAGCCGATATGGAAAGCGATCGCCCAATGGATCGTTTGGTTTGTGGGGATGTTGGTTTTGGAAAAACAGAGGTTGCCATTCGTGCGGCTTTTAAAGCCGTTGACAATAGCAAACAAGTTGCGGTTTTGGTTCCGACCACTATTTTGGCTTATCAGCATTATAGAACTTTTTCTGAGCGATTGAAAGATATGCCGGTTTCAATAGGCTATTTAAATAGATTTAGAACTGCGAAACAAAAAGCGCAGACTTTAAAAGATTTAGCCGAAGGAAAACTAGATATCGTAATTGGAACGCATCAGTTAGTAAACAAAAATGTGGTTTTTAAAGATCTTGGTTTATTGATTGTTGATGAGGAACAAAAATTTGGAGTAAACGTAAAAGATAAATTAAAAACTATTGCCGCAAATGTCGATACATTGACTTTGACAGCAACGCCAATTCCAAGAACTTTACAGTTTTCATTGATGGCTGCTCGAGATTTATCGGTAATTACAACGCCTCCACCAAATCGTTATCCGATTGAAACGAATGTGGTTGGTTTTAATGAAGAAATTATTCGTGACGCGATTTCGTATGAAATTCAGAGAAACGGACAAGTTTTCTTTATCAATAATAGAATTGAAAATATAAAAGAAGTGGCAGGAATGATTCAGCGTTTGGTTCCAAATGCAAGGGTCGGTATTGGTCATGGACAAATGGACGGAGCAAAACTCGAGGAATTGATGTTAGGTTTCATGAATGGAGATTTTGATGTTTTGGTCGCAACAACAATCATCGAAAGCGGATTGGACGTTCCAAATGCCAATACAATTTTCATCAATAATGCCAATAATTTCGGACTTTCAGATTTGCATCAAATGCGCGGTCGAGTAGGGCGAAGCAACAAAAAAGCATTTTGTTATTTCATCTGTCCGCCATATTCATCGATGACCGAAGATGCCAGAAAACGTATTCAGGCATTAGAGCAATTCAGCGAATTGGGAAGCGGTTTTAATATTGCGATGAAAGATCTTGAAATTCGTGGTGCGGGAGATTTATTAGGAGGTGAACAAAGTGGTTTCATCAATGAAATTGGTTTTGATACGTATCAGAAAATCATGAACGAAGCGATCGAAGAATTGAAGGAAAACGAATTCAAAGAATTGTATCCAGAGGAAAATGATATTGACACGAAAGAATACGTAAAAGACATTCAAATTGATGCCGATTTTGAGCTTTTATTCCCAGATGAATATATCAATAACGTTTCGGAACGTTTGGTTTTATATAACGAATTGAGCGCTATAAAAGACGAAGCTGGTCTACAGGAATTTGAGAAAAAACTAATTGACCGTTTCGGTCCATTGCCAAAACAAGCTGTTGCATTGTTAAACAGCATCAGAATCAAATGGATTGCAACGAAAGTTGGAATCGAGAAATTGGTCTTGAAACAAGGTAAAATGATTGGCTATTTTGTATCTGATCAGCAATCTGATTATTATCAATCGGTGAAGTTTAGAAATGTCTTGAACTTCGTTCAAAAACATGCGGCGCTCTGCAAAATGAAAGAAAAACAAACCGTTAATGGATTACGTTTGTTATTGACTTTTGAAAATGTGAAGTCGATAAAACGTGCTTTGGAGTTGATGGAATTGTTTGAGGAGTAAAATAAAGTTTGCCACGAATTACACGAATTTCCACTAATCTTAAATTTAATTCGTGAAAATTCGTGTAATTCGTGGCAAACGTATATAAAAAATTAAGCTTTCTTTATCTTTTATTTAAGAAAAATCTTAGAACTAAAAAGTTTTCTTTGAGTCAAATTTTCAAAGACAACTTTATATGCAAAACCAGCTTATTCTCCTATTTTTATTTTTAGGATTCACCACAATCTTCGCTCAAGGAAAAGATAAAATCGTTTTAAAAGATTCTTTAAAATCGGAAACGATTGACCCGCTTCGTTCAGCAAAAGCAGCATTTTATTCGGCTGTTTTACCAGGTTTAGGACAAATTTACAATAAGAAATATTGGAAGATTCCTTTAGTTTATGGGGCAATTGGCACGGGCACTTATTTTTATATTGACAATCAGAAAAAATATAATCTATACAGAGACGAATACAAAAATAGGCTTGAAGGAAAAAAAAGCGATTCTGAATTTTTAGCACGTTTATCAGAAAGCCAATTGACAACTGCTCAAAAAGAATATCAACGATACAAAGATTTATCAGCTCTATTTATAGTCGGATTCTATGTTTTAAATATTATAGACGCAAATATAGATGCTGCTTTATCGCAATTTAATGTTGATGAAAGATTGGCATTTAAACCTGCTGTTATGAAAAACGATATCACATTGAATACTAATTTTGGGTTTGCTCTAAATTACTCTTTCTGATATTTGTAAAAAAAAATCACTCCGAAGAGTGATTTAATGGCATTATTGTGGTTTTGGTTAGATAATTGTATCGTCAATTTGAAAAAAGTAGTGTTGATTTTAATTCTAACAAGCCACTTTCTTTCAAAACAATTTAATTCAATATTAGTTTGGCTGTACAGTCAAAAATCTCTCTTGTTTTTGATGCGTTAGCAAATATATAAAAATATTATTCGTAATAAATTATATTTAAAAAAACTTAATTCGGATTTTTTGTTAGTTTTTTATATAAAAGACGTAAAATGCAGTGTAAAGTGGCCTTTTGCAAGTAAGTGTCATATTGACGCTTTTGCAGAAATAAAATTTATTTTAGGACTGTCTTTTGAGAATATTCTTATTTGATAAAAATGGAATTATACTTAGGCGTTATTTTACTCAAAGAAAAATCCTTTCATCTTTCATTAAAAAGATAAAAGGATTTTGTGTTATAAGAAGAATCAAACGATTCTTAATATCTTATTTAATTTAGTTTTTCAAGTCTTTAATTACTTTAAACGCTACATCAACTTGATCTTCTCCAACTAAAATGGTAAACTCATTTGAAGTCGAAATTACCTCGTTAATGATAATTCCTTCCCAAGCCAAACGTTGGAAAATGAAATAGTAAATACCAGGAACAACAATGTTTTCTTTAGGTAATTTTACAGTGATAGAAGCTAAATTATCTAATTTCTGAATTAATTTTTCTCTCATAAAGTGTTTTTCAACTAAATGATTTACACTGCTGCTTACTACAATATTGGTTTCATTTACTCCACGAGATGAGGTATAAAAAATATCCGATAAAGCGTTAATATCCGAAATTAAATCTGCTTGTTTGTTTAAGACAGTTTCAGATGCTGCGAAAGTGTAATCTGTAAGTTCAGAACGAACGGTGATTTCACCTATATTTTTTATTACTTTATTGATTTTGTGGTTCAGTTTAAAATCTAGTTCTTCCGTCAGTCGTTTTAAAGACATTACTACAGCGCCTTGTTTTACTTCTTTTCCAAACTCACTTTCTAATTCGGTCATAATATTTCGCGAAAGTGATGTTAGGTTAATAATTCCGAGAGACAGGGCATTTAATAAAAATGGTTTTGTTTTAATGTAGTTTTCTACAATAGAAGAAACAGTTTTCATAATTCTTTTTTTTTTTTTTTGGTAACAGTTGAGTTGGTTTGTTAATTTAACATTGCGATGTTATAATTCTTTGCAAATATAAATAAAAAAACAAATTGTTACAATTATAACAATAAAAAATTATGTTAAAAGTGATAAAAAGCGTCATTAAGATGTTCAATTGCAAATGATTCCCCATTTTTATGGACCGCAATGATGTCAAAACGGATTTCTAAATCTTCTTGAAAATCCTTTTCCCTATCGTTTATGTAGGCATTTACTGCTTTAATGAGTAATTGAATCTTTTTTTGCTTGACAAAATCTTGTGGAGAACCAAAATCTAAACTCGAACGGGTCTTAACTTCAATAATGGCTAAAATGGAATCTTTTTGCGCAATAATATCTATTTCTGCTTTTTGGATAACAAAGTTTCGTTCTACAATTGAATATCCGTTTTCTTCAAGATATGCAGCCGCGAGATCTTCGCCTAATTTTCCTAAATCATTATGTTCTGCCATTGGTTTTGTTTTTTGTTTCAGGTTTCAAGTTTCAAGTTTTTTGCACGCAAAGACGCGAAGGCACAAAGAGTATTAAAAACTTTGCAACTTCGCGTCTTTGCGAGATTTTATGTGGTATTTAGTTCTCCTTAAAAGAAGGAGTGATGTGGTATTATTTTTTAAAAGTAACTGTACTTCCAGAAGCAGTAACTTCCATCGTAACGATATTTCCCATAATGAGAGCTCTGTTGTCTCTAATGTGTCCTGCTGGGAAATTAAAAATAACTGGAATATTGTATTTTTTGGTTACGTCATCTATAATTTCCAAAGCATTTTTCCCCCACGGCACTTCATTGTCTTTCATGCTTGTCATGCCTCCAATGATAATTCCTTTAAGGTTTTCAATGCACCCGTTGCGTTTTAAATTCATCATCATACGGTCAATATGGTACAGATATTCATCTAAGTCTTCTATAAATAAAATTTTATCCTTGCAGTCAATTGCAGATGGAGATCCTAATAAACTATATAGGATAGATAAATTACCTCCAACCAATTCACCCGTTGCACTTCCTAAACGGTTCATTGGAGATGGGCTGATTGAGTAAGAAATTGGTTCGTTAAATAAAGCTGCTTTTAATGAGCTTACGGCATCTGGAGTTGCTCTGGGAACTGTTACTGGCATGATACCATGAATAGATTTATAACCCATTGTATTCAAATGATTATGGAGAACGGTTACATCACTAAAACCAATGACCCATTTTGGATGCTGTTTGAATTTAGTAAAATCTAATAAATCTAACATTCTAACAGTGCCATATCCGCCTCGAACGCACCAAATTGCTTTAATATTTGGATTGTCTAATTGTTTTTGGAAATCGGCAGCTCTCTGTTCATCTGTTCCTGCCAATTGATGATAATCCAAACCAATTGTTGATCCGATTACAGCTTCTAAACCCCAGCTGTGCAATAAATCTATTGTTGGTTTTAAGTTGTCATCGATATTTTTTCTTGCTGTTGCTAAAAGTGCTACAGTATCTCCTTTTTGTAAATAAGGCGGTGTTATCATGTTTTGTTGAGATTGACAGTTGAATGATTCTAAAGCAAAAATAAGAAATGCGAGTTGAAACAGAATATTTGGCTTCTTAGTATTTAAAAGGTTTTTCATGATCATCATTTGCTTCTTTTCATTTGTATGAAAAAACAAATATAGAAATTTTAGATTTTAAATTTATTTGAAATTTCTTACAATTAAATAAAAAAGAGTAATATTGGAATGTTTTTTAAAATACTAAATAATGCACTTTTTCAGAGCCTTTTTAATAGTTCTATTTTTTTCAATTCAAACGCAATCTCAATCCAAAAAGTATAAAATACACACAGTAGCTTTTTACAATTTCGAAAACCTGTATGATACTGTAGATGATATATTTACAAACGATGATGAATGGACGCCAAATGGAGCACAGCATTGGACAACAGAAAAATATCAGCAAAAATTAAAAAATCTAGCAAGAGTTTTATCTGAAATTGGAACGCCAGAAAATTCAAATGCGCCCACTTTAATTGGTGGAGCAGAAATCGAAAACCGAGGTGTTTTAGAAGATCTAATAAAAGAACCAAAATTGCAGTCTTTAGATTTAGGAATAATACATTTTGATTCACCAGATAAACGCGGTATTGATGTGGCGTTGCTTTATCAGAAAAAATATTTTAGACCGACTTCTTATTCGAATATTCCATTGATTATTTATAAAAAAGAAATTCCTCAAAAAGAAGAAACAGAAGTTGTAGACGATGAAATTGAAGTTAAAAAAGAAAGCAAAAATCGTGTTTTTACAAGAGATCAGCTTTTGGTTTCTGGATTTTTAGAAAATGAAGAAATACATATTATCGTTAATCACTGGCCATCCAGATCGGGTGGAGAAAAGACTACGAGTTTATTCCGCGAAGCTGCAGGAAAATTAAACCGAAAAATTATCGATTCATTACAACATATTAATCCGCAGGCAAAAGTATTAACAATGGGAGATTTTAATGACGGACCATTTAATAAAAGTATAAAAGTTGGATTAGGAGCAAAGAGCTTAAAAACAGAAGTTGCGGAATTTGATGTTTTTAATCCGTTTGAAGAACTTGCCAATAAAGGTTTAGGAACTATTGCGTATCGTGACTCTTGGAATATTTTTGACCAGATTTTCATGACAGCTTCTTTGGTTAAATCGGATTTTTCGAGTTTTAATTTTTGGAAAGCAGGTATTTTCAACAGACCTTATCTTATTCAAAATTCAGGTGCATATAAAGGTTATCCATTACGAAATACACTTAGTGAAGCAGGTTTTAGTGATCATCTTCCAGTTTATGTGTATTTGATAAAAGAATTTAAATAAGTATTCAGTCTCAGTCGCAGTTTTCAGCCACCGTAATTAGTCTCAGCAAAACTGAAAACTGCGACTGAGACTGAATACTTTTCACTACCTTAGCTTTTTATAAATTTTGAATAAAAATGGCTATAGCAAAACCTTTCAACTTAACTAAATGGATTGACGAAAACCGTCATTTATTAAAACCGCCAGTTGGAAATAAAAATCTTTACGTAGATTCTGGAGATTATATTGTAATGATTGTGGCGGGACCAAATGCAAGAAAAGATTATCATTATAACGAAACAGAAGAGCTTTTTTATCAGCTAGAAGGAAATATTAAGGTTGTCATTCAGGAAGATGGCCAGCGTAAAGAAATGGAATTAAATGCGGGCGATATGTATCTACATCCAGCAAAAGTCCCTCATTCTCCTGTTCGTTCAGAGGGTTCGATAGGTCTTGTTATAGAAAGAAAACGTGCCGGGCAAGGTTTTACAGATGGTTTGCTTTGGCATTGCGATAACTGTAACCATAAACTGTATGAAGTGTATTTTGAGCTTCATAACATAGAGAAGGATTTTCTGTCTCATTTTGAACATTTCTACAATTCAGAGGAATTAAGAACTTGTAAAAATTGCGGAACTGTTATGGAAACTGATTCTAGGTTTGTAGCGAAGAAATAAGGTTAATTACATATAAAAATAACCCAACAACTATTGTAAGATTGTTGGGTTATTTTTTTAACGCTAAAAAAGAAGATTGTATCATTTTTGAAGTATATTTGTATTACAAATAACTCATAAATATATCAAAAATGATACAAGAAATAATTGCATATAAAAATATTGTCGATAATATTGAGAGTTTAATGAACAAATCACCATTTAAAAAAAGCTATATTATTGAGCAAGTTGGTATTCCAAGTCCAACGTTCTATCGTAAGTTAAAGACTCAGACTTTTTCTGCCGATGAAATGCTTTCTATTGCTAAAATTCTTTCTCCAGAAGAAAACTTTAGATTAGAATTAAAAGAGGAAATCGAGCAGGGTAAACGTGATCTCGAAAATGGAGATTTTATTACTCATGAAGAAATGCTGGCAGAATTAAGAAGTAAAAAACTTATATAGATTTACAAATCATAAGGATTTAAAGGCCGTTGGCGATTATTCCAAAAAGCAATCAGTTTTATTTGATTTTCTTTTATTGCATAATATAAAGTAATATGTTTTGAGATTACTATTTCCCGGCATTCTAAATCATCCCTATATTTTCCTATTTGAGGGTTTTTTTCTAATAACTTATTTACTCTTAATACATCGAGAATAAATTTTTCTGCTATTAATGGTGACCAATATAATTCTAAATAATTTCGAATAGAGTAAAAGTTATATTTTGCTTTTTTTGACCAAACAATTTCCATTTAATATAATTTATTTGGGCTAAAATATAAAAAATAACTTACAAATTTATTTTCTATAATTCAAGTTTTTTCCCTTGCTCAGGATAGATAATCTTCAAGCCTAAATCATTTTGAGCTTTTAACTGCTCTTTTATTTTAGCAATATTCTTTGCAGGCGGTTTCAAATGTGTGATGATAATTTTAAAGTTTTCAAGAGAACCTTTTCCTGCTAAATCCTCTAGGACATGAAGTTCTTTCATTAAATAATTTGGGGTTAAATGACCAAATAAAAATTTGTCAGGCTGTTCGTTAGGAAACGAAACTTCAATAAAAATTCCTTTTAATTGCTTTTCTTTTATCAATGGAGCAACTGCTGTCCATAAATCGCGAAGATTATTACTTTTTTCTACTTCGTCAGGACCAGTATCACCTAAATATAAGACATAATCATTCTCATTTTTAATTAAGAAAGCAGTACTCTCAAACGGATTAACATGGCTAAGAGAAAAAGCTTTAACTGTCATTTTGGTATTAGTTAAAGAAGTTTCTTCTCCCAGATTCAAAGTTTGAAAATGGTATTTTTTTAAACGAAAACCAGAGCCTGCATCTCCAAAATTAGCCCAAGTCTGATCGTTGAAATAATGGTTTTTCATCATTTCCATACATTTATTGGTAGCGTAAACCGTTTTAGAAGAATCGGCGGGAGAATTTATAATCAATCCCGAAACATGATCTAAATGGGCGTGGGAAATCAAATATCCTTTGATATATTTTCTTAGAACTTCGCTTGTAGAAACTTTAAACGTTTTCTTTTCTATGGCTTTTTCTATTCCAGCATTTACAGTTCCAGCGTCGAGACAGATATAATCGGTTGTGTTTGATGGAGCTATTAAATAAGCGGAAAGATTTTTTTCGTCAATTCCGCCTTTTATTCCTAAAGGAACTACTTGAAATGAGGATTTTGCTTTTTGAGAAAATATATTGGTTGTTACTAAAAGAAAACAAAGGAGAAGCCTAATGTAAGAGTTCATATTTTTAATTTTAAGTAATGCAAATTTCATTAAATAAATTCAATATTGAAGTTTTTGTTTCTGTTAATACTATAAAATAAACTTAAATTTACTTTCATTTATGAATTAACTTCAATGGGAAATTAATTCGAAAACAATATCTTTACATAAAAATATAACAATTTTAACCAAAAAAGTTACAATGACAACAATAGCATCGCAATTTGGAATGAAGGAAGCTCTTGAAAAATTGGGCATCAAGACAATAAATGAAGGAACATCAACAGGAATTAATAATTTTTCATCTGGAGAAATTCTAGAAAGTTATTCGCCAGTTGACGGAAAATTAATTGCTTCGGTAAAAATGTCAACAGCAGAAGATTATGAAAAAGCAATCCAGAGTGCTGCAGAAGCGTTTAAAACTTTTAGATTAATTCCTGCGCCACAGCGTGGTGAAATTGTACGTCAGTTTGGAGAAAAATTGAGACAAAATAAAGAAGCTCTTGGGAAACTGGTTTCTTACGAAATGGGAAAATCATTTCAAGAGGGTCTTGGAGAAGTTCAGGAAATGATTGATATCTGTGATTTTGCAGTTGGTTTATCTCGTCAGCTTCACGGATTAACAATGCATTCTGAAAGACCAGGACACCGTATGTATGAGCAATATCATCCGTTGGGAATTGTTGGAATCATTTCGGCCTTTAATTTTCCAGTTGCAGTTTGGTCTTGGAATACTGCTTTAGCTTGGATTTCTGGAGATGTCTGTGTTTGGAAACCTTCTGAAAAAACACCTCTTTGCGGTATTGCTTGCCAGAATATTATAGCTCAGGTTATTAAAGAAAACAATCTTCCAGAAGGAATTTCATGTTTGATAAACGGTGATTATAAAATAGGAGAGTTATTGACTGCTGATACTCGAATTCCGCTTATTTCTGCGACAGGTTCAACCAGAATGGGAAAAATTGTTGCTCAGACTGTGGCAGGAAGATTAGGCAAATCATTATTAGAACTTGGAGGAAACAATGCTATTATTGTGACTCCTGATGCCGATATTAAAATGACCGTTATCGGAGCTGTTTTCGGAGCTGTTGGAACGGCTGGACAACGTTGTACTTCAACTAGAAGACTGATTATTCATGAAAGTATTTATGATAAAGTAAAAGATGCATTGGTGGCAGCTTACAAACAGTTAAGAATCGGAAATCCTCTTGACGAAAACAATCATGTTGGTCCCCTAATTGACACTCACGCAGTGGAAATGTATGCAGCGGCTTTAAATAAAGTTGTAGCCGAAGGCGGAAAAATTTTAGTTGAAGGAGGAGTGCTTTCTGGACAAGGTTATGAAAGCGGCTGTTATGTTAAACCTGCGATTGCTGAAGCTGAAAATTCATTTGATATTGTTCAGCATGAAACTTTTGCACCTGTTTTATATTTAATTAAATATTCAGGCGAAGTAGAGAATGCAATCGAAATTCAGAATGGTGTCGCACAAGGATTGTCTTCTGCAATTATGACGAATAATTTGCGTGAAGCAGAAAGATTTTTATCTGCTACAGGTTCAGACTGTGGAATTGCAAACGTAAATATCGGAACTTCTGGAGCAGAAATTGGCGGAGCTTTTGGTGGTGAAAAAGAAACTGGAGGCGGACGTGAATCAGGGTCTGATGCTTGGAAAATTTATATGAGACGTCAAACTAATACAATCAATTATACTACAAATCTTCCATTAGCACAGGGAATTAAATTTGATTTGTAATTGTGTTATTATATAAAAGAAGAAGGCTTCCAAATTTGGAAGCCTTTTTCGTTAAGTTAGTTTTACTTTTTTATTAGTGTTTGATTAAATGATCCGTCGACAGTATAAATTTTAGCTAGGTAAGTGCCAGGAATTAAACCGCTTGTATCGATACTAGTAGAGTTCCCGGAATTAATTACCAGATTTCCAGAGATATTGTAGATAAGTACTTTTTGCACTTTTTGTTCTGGATCAGATAAGTATAATGTGCTCGAAACAGGATTTGGGTATAAAATTATTTGTGTTTCTGTACTTTCTTTTGCAGTAGTCTCAGTTGCAGAGGCCATTCTTAAAGTGCTGCCACTATAAACTGTACTAATGTAATATAGGTTGGCTACAGAACCTTTTGTGATAGTGTGAGAACCTGCACCGATTGATGCAGTTACAATACCTGAAGATGCTGTGTATGAAACGTTGTCTACTTTAATAGTTCCTGTAAAACTTGAATCGAAAACCAAAGTCAAGGTAGATGCACTAGCTGTTGTATATGTTATGGAGGTACTTGTTTCAATTTTTAGACGCTCAGTAAGAGTTAATCCATTGTAGGTTACAGAACCTGGTGTTGAATTCATGTTTCCTGTAATAGAGTAGAATGTACTTGTCTTTCCAGAAGTTGTAAAGTTATGAATTTCAGATCCGCCAGTAGAACCTGATGTTACCGTAATAGTTCCTGATGCCGTTACAGGAGTTCCCGCAGTTCCTGAAGTTGTTACAGAGTATGAAACATTTGCAGTTGGAGTTCCTGTAATAGTTATGGTTTTTGCAGCTGTATTTTTTACAAAAGATAGACCAGAAGCTGGTAATCCTGTTACAGTTGCGTCTGTAGCGTTTCCGCCCCAAGTAAACACGATTGAAGCGATAGCAGTTCCAGAAGAAACAGTCTGACTATTATTTCCTGTTGAAGTTAAAGTTTGGTTTCCAGCAGCAGTAACTGTTACAGTTCCTGAGCCAGTGGCTGGAGAACCACTAGTTCCAGAAGTTGCAATTGAGTATGAAACTGTTGCAGTTGGCGTACCTGAAATGGTGATAGTTTTTGCTGTAGTATTCTTTACAAAAGTCAATCCCGAAGCAGGTAATCCTGTAACAGTTGCGTCGGTTGCATCTCCTCCCCATGTAAATACGATTGAAGAAATTGCAGTACCGCTTGCAACAGTTTGATTGTTGTTTGAAGCAGAAGTCAAAGTTAAAGTCTGCGTTCCAGCAGGCGGATTTCCTTCTCCTTGTACAGCAACTAAAGTTCCAGTATAGTTTGTAAGAGCAGTTTTTAATGCTGTAATAACTAAAGAAGAAGTATCATCTGTAGCATTGTTGAATGTCCATTTTAAATCTCCTCCAGAAACACGTCCTGCATATTGAGTAGCTTTAGCTTTAGCTGTTGCTGGACTATCAATTACTAAATTTTTTACATATAAATTCGCATCGGTATCAAAGTTGTTGTAAACATTAGCGCCCGATTTAGATTTTACGGCACTGCTTACCACTTCGCCCCTTGTAGCAGCCACATAAGCATCAAAATCTGTTGTAGAGCTTATTTTTCCAGAGATATTGTACAACGGATTCGGATCATTATAAGCTACAAAACGCATATTATTTGTTCCGTTAGAAGCATCAAAAGTATTGTTGAAAGCTTTGATGCTTCCTCCAGCTTCACCAGAGAATGTTCCCATTGTTCCAGCGTTATTTACTTGATTGGCTTCATCCCAAATATCAGAACCTTGTAAAGAAGTCAGCATTGGGTGTTTGCTATTTCTAAAATAATTTCCTTCCATGAAAAGCGATGATCCAAGAGTTGATCCTGCTCCATATTTAGAAACTCCATCATAATAATTGTTATAAATATGCGCTGAATAATAACGTACACGAGGATGACGAGAATCTGAGTGATCAAACCAGTTATGGTGATACGTGATGTACAGTCCTGAAGTTGTTCCTTCGCTTAAACCTAAAAGGCTTGCTTTTCCATTGTCCCAAAAGTGGTTGTAAGATAATGTGATATAGGTCGAAGTTTTATTGTCAAGTGCACCGTCACCTTTTATCTGGTCAGCATCGCTTCCTGCATTCCCATAGAATAAATCGCAGTTATGAACCCAAACATGGTCATTGTCCTGTTGCATTCCTACGTTATCCCCTGCAGTACTGTTGCAGTTCATAAATCCGAGATTACTTACTTCTATGTTTGAAGCAGATTTCAATCTAACTCCCCATCCATTTGCAACTGCATCATCTCCAATACCTTCAAAAGTAACGTAACTTGAAGCATTGTTTGCGTTTTCGATAACCACGTCGCCACCTTCCATAACGTTCATATCGGTAATATTTCCAATTAAACGAATGATAAAAGGACGTGTATCTTTTCCTTTTTTAATCGCGTAAAGAATATTTTGAAGACCAATGCAAGGATTTGCACTAGCCCCAGTAATATTCATCGAAATGGTATTTTTGGTGTTTTGCGTAATGTAAAGAATTACGGCATTGTCTTTTGGAGTTCCGTCTGCTTTGTATCCTCCCGGAACACGTCCGCCTTCAAATGCAAATCCATTTCTGTCGTGTGCCGACACTGTAAGGCTTCCTGTCGTTGCTCCTGTTCCTTCAGTACCATTTACTACAGGTTTTACTTTTACAGTATAGTTTCCAGCTTTAAGTCCAGGAATATCAGCGCGAAAATAGGAGCCATAACTTCTAATTAGCTGGTCATCTATTTTTTGGTCTGTAAATCCGTTACCCGTATAATACACATTATAGGTCTGGGCACCGCTGACTGGTTGCCATTTTACAAAAGCAGATTCCAGCCAGCCAGAAGCTTCATTAATCTGAATGGTTTGAGCCCATAATTGAACTGTCATAAGAAAGACAGCTACGAAAAGTAGGTTTTTTTTCATAAGGTTTGTTTAAGATAGTTAATAAAATAAGTAAGTGGTTTTACTTACGATTCCAAGTGGTTTAATTGTAATCGATTACACAAAATTATATATTAATTTTTAATAGTATAATTTTTTTACTAAAAAAAAGAGGATAGTTAAATTTTTTAGCTTTTAAAATGTTAAAAATGTAATAAATTGCATTAATTGTAATTTATTGCATATTCTAAATCAGATGAAGAATGCTGAATTTTTCTCGCTTTATACAATTTTAAACCTTAAGCAAAAAGAAGGAGTGGGAATCTGTAATTTTTTTTTATTACATAAATTACATTTTCATTTTTTGTAAGAAATAGATTCTTTTAGTGTTTTAAATAAAAGATTATTCTTAAAGTTTTAATTTTTAGAATCAGAAAAATAATTGGGTTGAAATAAAAAAAGCCTTTCTGATTTTACTCAAAAAGGCTTTTGGATTATTTAAATGAGACTGTTAGTCCCTACTAGAAATTTTTGTTAAAAGTCTTAGGAATTCGATATACAACCAAACCAAAGTAATCATCAATCCCATTGCTCCATACCATTCCATAAATTTTGGCATTTTTTCTCTTGCTCCTTTTTCAATTAAATCAAAATCCAAGAAAAGATTAAGAGCAGCAATGATGATAACAAAAACACTTATACCAATACTCATCATAGAATTTCCATAATGAACAGGTGTCCAGCTTGAAAACATTGATACAACCCAAGAAATTAAATAATATGTTGCAATTGCTAATGTAGCCGCAACGACAACAGATTTGAATTGTTCTGTAACTTTAACGATTCTAAATTTATACAAACCAAGACAAACCAAGAAAGTAACAAGAGTTGCACCAACTGCATTAATTACGATTCCAGGAAATTTTAATTCAAATATTGCAGAAATACCTCCTATGAATAATCCTTCAAATAGGGCATATCCTGGAGCTAGGTAAGGAGATAATTGCGGTTTAAACGAAGAAACTAATACTAAAATGAAACCAACAATAGCACCGCCAATTGTAGGCAACATTGGATTTATTCCATTAAAAGTCATCCACCATGTTACCATAGCAGCACCACACAAAATAAGGAATAAGATTGCTGTTTTGTTGATAGTTCCAGACACCGTCATTTCTTGATTGTAGTCAATAATCTGAGCTTGGTGTACTTCTGTCCTTGGTTCAGCGTTTGATGAAAAACGCTTACTGTTTAAAAATGGATTTTTTGAATTAAAGTTCATATTTTAATACATTTAATTGAACTCAAATATATGGAGATTTTTTGAAGTGCAATTATTGGAAAGAATTTTTTAACATGAATTTCTGTTCTTATGTAAGGCATAAAAAAAATCCATTAAAAATTAATTTAATGGATTTTCGAGTATTTTAAATCAAGAGGTTATCTTATTTCAATAAGTCTAAAACTAATGATGGGAATAAACCTAATGCAATGTTTAAAGCAATTGATACCACAGCTGTAGCATAAATAAGGAATGGTTTTCCTGTTCTTTCTTGATTAGGTTCTTTAGAATACATCGCAATAATAAGTTTAAAATAATATCCAACACTTATAATTGAGTTGATTACTGCAACGATTACTAAACCAATATATCCTGCTTGAATGGTTTGGTCGAATAAGAATAACTTGGCAAAGAATCCAGAGAAAATTGGAATTCCGGCCATTGACAATAATGAAGCTGTAAGGATTGCTGCTAATAGCGGATTTGTTTTTCCTAAACCATGGAAGTTTGTAATATCTTCATTATCATGATCTCTGCAAACATATAAGATTACACTGAAAGCCGCGATCCCTGCCAATGCATATGCGGTAGTATAATACAGTAGAACTCCAGCAGAAGCAGAAACCGTTAATAATGCCATTAACATGAAACCTGCATGAGAAATTCCAGAGAAAGCAAGCATACGTTTTACGTTTACTTGTCGTAATGCCATGATATTACCAACAGACATTGAAGCAATAGAAATGATAACTACAATAACTTCAAACGTATGTAAGAGATCTTGATTGTCGAGTGAAGCAATTACATTCATGCCAGAGATTAGCTTAAATAGAGTTGCAATAGCTACTACTTTTGCCAAAGTACTCATCAAGGCAGTTGTTAGAGCTGGAGAACCTTCGTAAACGTCTGGAGCCCAGAAGTGGAAAGGAACAGCTGCCACTTTAAATAACATTCCGATAATCATTAAAATCAATCCAATAGGAAACCAGATCGGTAATTCTGCAGATAAAGCACTCTCATGGATTTCACTGATATCAAAAGTTCCCATTGCTCCGTAAATCAAACAGATTCCAAATAAAATAATTCCAGAAGCAAAAGATCCCATTAAGAAATATTTCATACCTGCTTCGTTACTCTTAATATTCAAACGGTCACTTGCCGCTAAAACATATAAAGCAATAGATAGAATTTCGATTCCTAAGAAGAACATGGCTAAGTTTCCAAAAGAAACCATTGCTACAGCTCCAGCTAGTAAGAAAACTTTAATAGCAACATAATCAGAAATTTTCGTTGGGTGATTATGGTAAAAATTATGGCTTAATGCTACAAGGAAAATAGTCAAAACGATAAACAATGATGAAAAAGCTGTAGAAAACTTACTCACTGCTATCATGTTGTTGTAATAACTTTGTTCTGCTCCAAATTCACAGTAATTAAGTGCCAATACCCCTAATAAACCCAAAATGGTAATAGGAACGATCGCCTTTCTTAAATTAAGAATTTCAAACAATAGGCAGAAAATACCCAATCCTGTTATAGCTATTAATGTATTCATTTTTATCTTTTTGATTTAGGATTTCAATTTTTAAGCTTAAATCCTAATTTATTTTTTGTTTAAAATATTAGTTCTTATTGATAACTTGTAAAATGTTTTCCAAGCTTGGTGTAATCAAATCTGTGATTGGTTTTGGATAGAAACCAAAGAATAATAAAACTGCAATGATTACAGCAAATGAAATTCCTTCGTTTAGCGTAACATCTGCAAAAGTTTTAGAATTAGTTTCTCCTAACATTACATGCTGGAACATTCTTAACATATAGTAAGCGCCTAGAATAATAGTAGTACCGCCAAGAATAGCAAACCAGATATTGATTTGAGATAAACTGTATAATACTGTAAACTCTCCAACGAAGTTAAATGTACTTGGTAATGCAACAGAAGCTAATACTAAGATTAAAAACATCGATGTGAATTTTGGAGATTGAGCACGGATTCCTCCCATTTCGCCAATTTCTCTCGTTTCGTATCTTCTGAAAATTACTTCTGCAGCAAAGAACAATCCCACTACAACAAAACCGTGAGCGATCATTTGCATAACTGATCCTCTAAAACCGTCAAGAGTCAAAGTGTAAGATCCAGCGGCAATTAATCCAACGTGAGCAAGAGAAGAATAAGCTAATAATTTCTTTAAATCTTTTTGTCTTAAAGCTACGATAGAGCCGTAAATAACTCCAGCAATTCCTAAAGCAATAAAAATATGCATATATTCTTTAGCCGCGATTGGTGCAAGTGGCAATTGCCAACGTAGAACACTGTACAATCCCATTTTTAGCATGATACCAGATAGAAGCATTGTTCCAACTGTTGGTGCTTTTTGGTACACATTTGCTTGCCAAGTATGGAAAGGAATAATTGGAATTTTAATAGCATAAGCTAAGAAGAAAGCCAAGAAAACCCAGAATTGCTCGCAAGCAGATAAGTTTACTTTGTATAAATCTTCAATTAAGAAAGAACCAGCTTTTGTGTATAAGTAAATAAAAGCAGTTAACATGAATAATGAACCAGCAAGTGTGTAAATAAAGAATTTAACCACTGCTTTTCTGCGTTCTTCAGCATCGCCATTACCCCAGATCAAAGCAATAAAGTAGATTGGAATAAGTGCTAGCTCCCAGAAGATATAGTATAAAAGACCGTCAGCTGCTAAGAAAGTTCCTGCCATAGCAAAAGCCATAAACAAGATTAATCCATAAAAGCCTTTTGCATTTTTATATTCATTTCCGAAAGAAGAAAATATAATAATCGGAGTTAAAGCTACAGTTAATAAAACCATTGCAAGCCCAAGTCCGTCACCACTTAAAGCGAAAGAAATTTTTGGCTGATTGATCCAGCTGTTGATTACGCTGATATTTTCGCCAGCATTATAATTATTCAATAATACAATTGAACATCCTAAAGCTGCTAAACTAAATAATAAAGCAACTTTTGAAGCTAGTTTGTCACCAGAAAAATAAGTGGCAAATGCACCAATTAAAAGTATAATTAATATAGTAGAAACGTTCATAGTAATAATATTATTGAGCTAAAAATATATAGGAAACAATTGCGCAAAGTCCTAAAACAAAAACAAATAGATATAATCCTATACTTCCGGTTTGTAATTTTTTTCCTTGGAAAGCAATTTCGTTTGCTATTTTACCTAATCCAAAAACAAGAGCAGATAATCCTGTCTCGATATAGTCTCTAAAGAATTTAGATAAACTATTAATTGGCTGAACAAATACTGCATCGTAAACTTCGTCTACATAATATTTGTTATATAAAACTTTGCTTAAACCAGTAATGTTTTCATCAGATTCTGGAACATTATCTTGTTTAAAGTATTTTACGTAAGCAATTAAAATTCCAAGTAATCCACCTAGAACTGCAACACCCATCAAAGTGTATTCAGTTGGGCCTAAGTGGTGTTCTTCTCCAGCTACTTTCGTGAAAAGAGGAGCAAGGTATCCATTTAACCAGCTGTTTCCAGGTAAACTGATCAATCCTCCAAAAGTCGCCAAAATAGCTAAGATGATAAGTGGAATAGTAATTAATGAACCACTTTCGTGTAAATGATGTTTTTGTTCTTCAGTTCCTCTAAATTCTTTAAAGAAAGTCAAGAACATTAAACGGAACATATAGAAAGCTGTCATGATTGAAGCAACTGATCCAACAACGTATAATGGAATACTGTGGTGGAATGCTGTCAATAAAATTTCGTCTTTAGAGAAGAATCCAGAAAAGAATGGAACTCCAGAAATTGCTAATGAAGAAATTAACATAGTCCAGAATGTGATTGGCATTGCTTTACGCAAACCTCCCATATTACGCATATCTTGCTCTCCGTGTAATCCGTGAATTACAGATCCAGATCCTAAGAATAAACAAGCTTTGAAGAAAGCGTGAGTGATTACGTGGAAAACAGCTACTTCATAAGCTCCAAATCCTAATGCTAAAAACATTAATCCTAATTGAGAAACTGTAGAGTAAGCCAATACTTTTTTGATATCGTTTTGAACTAATCCAATTGTAGCAGCAACCAATGAAGTGATTGCTCCGATAATTGCAATAACAGATTGAACATCTGTTGCAAGGTCAAAAACAAAGTTTAATCTTGTTACCATAAAAATACCAGCGGTAACCATTGTTGCCGCGTGGATTAATGCAGAAACTGGAGTTGGACCAGCCATCGCATCAGGTAACCAAGTGTATAACGGGATTTGAGCAGATTTACCACAAGCTCCAATAAATAAACATAAAGCAGCTAAAGAAAGTAATGGTAAATTTAAGTTAGTCGCTCCTGCAATTGCAGTTTTTAAAGTTGCATAATCTAATGTAGAGAACATCGATCCGATGATGAACATTCCGATTAATAAACCTAAATCTCCAATTCTGTTCATGATGAAAGCTTTTTTTGCAGCATCATTGTAATCTTGGTTTTTATGCCAAAATCCAATTAATAGGTAAGAGCAAAGTCCAACACCTTCCCATCCGATGAAAAGAACTAATAAGTTGCTTCCAATTACAAGCGTAATCATGAAGAATACGAATAGATTTAAATAGGCAAAGAATTTGTGCATATTCTCATCATCGTGCATGTAACTGATAGAGTATAAGTGGATCAAAGATCCAATTCCAGTTACGAAAAGTAACCAAAGAACAGATAATTGATCTAATAAAAATCCAAGATTGATTTTTAAGTTGCTAATCTGTATCCAATCAAATAAAGTAACTTCAATTCCTTTTCCAGTTGAAGTTATTTGATTAAAAAGTAAAAGAGAAACTACAAAAGAAATTGCTACGGCAATAGTTCCGATTGCACCAGAAACTGTTTTTCCTAAGCTTTTTCCAAAAAAGACATTTACTAGAAAACCTAGTAAAGGAGTTAAAACTAAAATTAAAGCTAAATTGGTATCCATTTCTGATTATCCTTTTAAATTTTTTAAATTATCGATACTGATTGATCCGATATTTCTAAAGATAGAAACTAAAATGGCCAATCCTACCGCAACTTCGGCTGCAGCAACCGCCATCGAGAAGAACACAAAAACTTGTCCTTGCGCATCTTGATGATAAGTTGAAAAAGCAACAAATAAAAGGTTTACCGCATTCAACATAATTTCGATAGACATGAAAACGATAATAGCATTTCGTCTGTACAATACACCAAAAATACCAATACAGAAAAGTACAACACTCAAAAAGATGTAGTTTTCAATACCTATTTGATTTAATATATTACCCATTATTTATTTAATTTTTCTTTTTTAGACAATAGAACTGTTCCAATCATAGCAACCAAAAGCAAGATCGAAGCAAATTCAAATGGAACCATATATTCGTCCAATAAGATTTTACCTAAAACTTTAATTGATTGGAAATCTTCTCCAGTAGAATCGTACTCACCAACAATTGGTTTTGAGTTAATAAAGATTGCAATTAAAACAATCAATATTAAACAGAAGGACACAATAGCACCTAAACGTGTAATTCTAGGACGGTGAACTTCTCGCTGTTCGTTCAGGTTCATCAACATGATGGTAAACAGGAACAGAATCATAATAGCTCCGGAGTAGACTATTATATGAACAACAGCTAAGAACTGAGAATTTAATAGTAAATAATGACCAGCAATAGAAAAGAAACAAATCACTAAGTAAATAGCCGAGTGAATCGGGTTTCTACTGAAAATAGTCAAGAAAGCAGTAATAACGGTAATAAACGCTAAAAAGCAAAAGATAACTTGAATAGTTGTTGCGTGTGCAAAATCAGGAATATGTATCATTTAGTTCGCGTTTTTAAGTTGAGCATTTTTCAAAGCCATTTCTAAAGGCATTACTAATTTATCTTTCCCGAAAATGAAATCTTCTCTGTTGTAACTAGCAGGAACTAACACTTTAGACTCAGTTAAGTAAATAGCGTCTTTTGGACAAGCTTCCTCACATAAACCACAGAAAATACAACGAAGCATATTGATTTCGTAGATCTCAGCGTATTTCTCTTCTCTATATAAGTGTTTTTCATCAGGTTTACGTTCTGCAGCTTTCATAGTGATTGCTTCAGCAGGACATGATAATGCACATAATCCGCAAGCAGTACAGTTTTCGCGACCTTGCTCATCGCGTTTCAACATGTGCTGACCACGGTAAACCGGACTCATTTCACGAACCTGTTCTGGGTAATGAATGGTAACTTTTTTTCTGAAAAGGTGTTTGACAGTAATGATTAAACCTTTTACAATCGCCACAAGATACAATCGCTCAACAAAAGACATCTCCTTATTTGAGACCACCTTTTTTCTACCCGATAATGATATAGTTTCTATTGACATTTTTACTATTATAGTTTATGATTTACAATTTGATATTCAATCAAATTCAAAATCTATTTTTGTTTTTATTTGAAGCTTATTACGGTTCTTAGAATCCTAAAGCTGCTGCAATATCGTGTCTTAAAATAACAACACCTGTAATCATGATATTAATAATCGAAAGCGGAATTAAAATTCTCCAGCCTAAGTTCATTAATTGGTCATATCTAAATCTTGGAATTGTCCAACGCACCCACATATAAAAGAATATGAAGAAACATATTTTAACGAACAATGCCGCGATCCCTAATAAGTTAGCTGCATTTACACCTACATTTTCTACCATCCATTGCATTCCTGGGTAGTTGTATCCGCCAAAGAATAAAACAGAAATAATAGTAGAAGAGATAAACATACTTGCGTATTCAGCAAATAAATAGAATCCCATTTTCATTGATGAATATTCTGTATGGTAACCTCCAATTAATTCGTTTTCACATTCTGCTAAATCGAAAGGAGTTCTGTTGGTTTCTGCAAATGAACAGATTAAGAAAATTAAGAATGATAATGGCTGATAAAAAACATTCCAGTTCATTCCTTGTTGCTGTAATGAGATTTCTTTTAAGCTCATTGTTCCTGTCATCATCAATAAAGCAATTATTGATAATCCCATTGCAATCTCGTAAGAAACCATTTGAGAAGCTGCGCGGATAGCTCCCATCAAAGAGAACTTATTGTTAGAAGCCCATCCACCAATCATAATGCCGTAAACTCCAACAGAAAGAACTCCAAAAATGTATAATAAAGCAATATTTACATCGGTAGCTTGAAGAATAATGTCTCTTCCAAAAAGATGCAAGCGATCTCCCCACGGAATTACAGCACTTGTCATCAAGGCTGTACTCATTGCAATTGCCGGACCTACAACGAATAAAAATTTATTTGGCGTATTTGGGAAAAACTCTTCTTTTGAGAATAATTTCATACCATCTGCAAGTGGCTGTAATAAACCTCCCCATCCAGCTCGGTTTGGTCCAACACGGTCTTGCAAAAAAGCAGCAACTTTACGTTCTGCCCAAGTAGAATACATTGCCATAATCATTGTTACCGCAAAAACGACAACAATAACAACACTCTTTTCTATAATAAATGCACTTTCCATTTCTTATTGTTTTTGGTCTTTATCAGTTAATGGAATTGCTGCCATACTAATCTTTTTACGGTCGATATCTCTACCTAAAAGAATGTTCTTTTCTGTATCGATTTGAACTTTCTCTAATTTTTGAGTGTAATTGTTTTGGTTGATTACAGAGTCTTTTTCAAACTCTCTTGGTCCTTCAATTACCCAGTCATTCACATCTTTGTGATCAAAACGACAGCTGTTGCAAATAAATTCTTCAACTTCATGGTACTCGTCTTTACGACCCGTTACACGCTGGATTTCTCCTCCAAACATCCAAACCGTAGTTTTACCACAACACCCTGGAGTAGTACATTCTCTGTGCGCGTTATAAGGTTTGTTAAACCAAACTCTTGATTTAAAACGGAAAGTTTTATCTGTTAAAGCTCCAACCGGACAAACATCAATCATGTTTCCAGAGAACTCATTATCGATAGCTTTAGAAATACCAGTTGAGATATTAGCGTGATCACCACGATCTAATACTCCGTGAACTCTGTTGTCTGTCAATTGATCTGCAACTTGTACACATCTTTGGCATAAAATGCAACGGTTCATGTGAAGTTGGATATTTGGACCAATATCTTCTGGTTCAAATGTTCTCTTTTCTTCAATGTAACGTGATTTCGGATTTCCGTGCTCAAAACTTAAATTCTGTAAATCACATTCTCCCGCCTGATCACAAATAGGGCAGTCTAATGGGTGGTTAATCAATAAAAACTCTGTTACAGATTTACGCGCTTCGGTAACTCTGGCAGAAGATTTACTGTTTACTTCCATTCCGTCCATACATCCTGTTACACAAGATGCCATTAATTTTGGCATTGGTCTTGGGTCAGCTTCACTTCCTTTAGAAACTTCAACTAAACAACAACGACATTTTCCTCCGCTGCCTTTTAATTTTGAGTAATAGCACATGGCTGGCGGTACCAAATCTCCACCAATCATACGTGCAGCCTGCAGGATCGTTGTTCCTGGTTCTACGTCTATACTTTGACCGTCTATGGTTACTTTCATCTCTTTATGATTTGAATGTTGAAAGTCGGAATATTGAAAAGAATTGCTGTCCTTTTTAACATTATGAACTTTATAACTTTCTGCTTTTTATATTATACGATTACTTTACCGCCAACTAAATGCTTAACTTGTGAAAAAGGCTCGGCAACAAAGTGATCTCTATTTTTAATTTTTTCTGGGAAACGAACATGATATTCGAACTCATCTCTAAAGTGACGAATTGCAGCTGCTACTGGCCAAGAAGCTGCGTCTCCAAGTGGACAGATTGTGTTTCCTTCAATTTTACTTTGAATGCTCCACAATAATTCGATATCTTCTTCACGGCCTTGACCGTTTTCGATTCTCCATAAGATTTTTTCTAACCATCCTGTTCCTTCGCGGCAAGGCGTACATTGTCCGCAAGATTCGTGGTGGTAGAAACGGGCAAAGTTCCAAGTGTTTCTAACGATACAAGCTGTGTCATTATACACGATAAATCCTCCAGAACCTAACATAGATCCAGTAGCAAAACCACCATCACTAAGAGATTCGTAAGTCATTAAACGATCTTCTCCGTTTGCTGTTTTGAAAATTAAATCAGCAGGTAAGATTGGCACAGATGAACCTCCGGGTACAAATGCTTTTAAAGGACGATCAGAAGACATTCCTCCTAAATATTCGTCAGAATTCATGAACTCATCTACGCTTAAACCTAATTCTATTTCGTAAACACCAGGATTTTTAATGTGTCCAGAAGCCGAAATTAATTTAGTTCCTGTAGAACGTCCAATTCCAATTTTAGCATAATCATCTCCAGAATTGTTTACAATCCAAGGCACAGTCGCAATAGTTTCAACGTTGTTTACAACAGTTGGATTTGCCCAAAGACCAGAAACGGCTGGGAAAGGTGGTTTAATACGAGGATTTCCTCTTTTACCTTCCAATGATTCGATCAATGCTGTTTCTTCTCCACAGATATATGCTCCAGCTCCACAGTGTACGTGAAGTTCTAAGTCATAACCTGAACCTAATATATTTTTTCCTAACCAACCGGCAGCTTTTGCTTCGGCGATTGCTCTTTCTAAGATTTTGAAAACCCACATATATTCTCCACGGATGTAGATATATGATAGGTTAGCGCCCAAAGCGTAGCTTGAAGTAATCATTCCTTCGATCAATAGGTGAGGAATAAATTCCATCAAATAACGATCTTTGAATGTTCCAGGCTCAGATTCGTCGGCATTACACACTAAGTGTCTAGGTCTTCCTGATTTTTTGTCAATAAAGCTCCATTTCATTCCAGCAGGGAAACCTGCACCACCACGACCACGTAATCCTGATTTTTTTACTTCTTCAGTAACTTCATCTGGAGTAAGTGTTTTTAAAGCTTTTTCTACAGAAGCATAACCGCCATTTTGGCGATACACTTCGTAGGTTTTAATTCCAGGAATATTGATTTTATCTAATAATATTTTTTGTGACATCTTATTTATCGTGTAATATTATTTTATCCTCTCTACAATCAGCAATGATCTGATCGATTTTCTCTTCTGTCAGTTTTTCTTTGTAGAAATCTCCCAATTGCATCATTGGAGCGTATCCGCAAGCACCTAAACATTCTACACCGGCAATAGTGAACATTCCGTCTGGAGTTGTTTCACCCATTTTAATGCCCAATTTTTCAGAAGTATAATCCATTAAATCTTCGGCACCACGTAAGCAGCAACAAGAAGTCTGGCAGAATTCAAACATGTACTTACCAATTGGCTTCTGGTTGAACATCGTATAAAAAGTAACCACTTCATAAACCTCGATTGGTTTTATCTGAAGAATCTCGGCAACTTTATCTTGCAATTCAATACTAAGCCAGTTGTTGTGTGCATCCTGAACTTCGTGCAAAACAGGCAATAAAGCCGATTTTTGTTTGCCCTCAGGATAATGACTGATTAATTCATTGATGCGATTCATCAATGCCTCGGTCATGTTTATTTCTTGTTTGTAATGTTTTCTTTCCATTTTATTCTTATTTTGCCACAAAGGCGCAAAGGCACAAATTTTTTAATTCAAATTCTTCCCAATAGCTATCGGAACTAAAATCTAAATTTTTTAGGCGTCTAATTCTCCTGCAATTACGTTCAAACTTGAAAGAATGATAATTGCATCAGAAAGCATGGCACCTTTAATCATTTCTGGGAATGCTTGATAATAAATAAAGCAAGGTCTTCTGAAATGTAATCTATATGGAGTTCTACTTCCGTCTGTTATTAAATAGAAACCGATTTCTCCATTTCCTCCTTCTACAGGGTGATAGATTTCTGCAACTGGTACAGGAACTTCTCCCATTACAATCTTAAAGTGATAAATTAAAGATTCCATAGAAGTGTAAACATCTTCTTTTGGAGGAAGGTAGTAATCTGGAACTTCAGCGTGATATTCGTTTCCTGGAGGCATTTTTTCTAATGCCTGACGAATAATGCTTAAACTTTCCCAAACTTCAGCGTTACGAACACAGAAACGATCATAAGTGTCTCCTGATTTTCCAACAGGAACAATAAAATCGAAATCTTCGTAAGATGAGTAAGGTTGTGCAACACGTACGTCGTAATCGACTCCAGCAGCACGTAAATTTGGACCTGTAAATCCGTAAGCCATTGCTTTTTCAGCAGTGATTGCACCAACGTTTACAGTTCTATCAAGGAAAATTCTATTTCTCTCGAATAAATTTTGGAATTCTTGCCAAACAGGTGGGAATTCTTCTAGGAATTTGTCTAGTTTTTTGAAAACTTCTGGAGACCAGTCTCTTTCAAAACCACCAATTCTTCCCATATTTGTAGTCAAACGAGCTCCACAAATTTCTTCATAGATTTCGTAGATTTTTTCTCTAAATTGAAAAACGTATAAGAAACCAGTATACGCACCAGTATCTACACCCAAAATCCCGTTACAGATAATGTGGTCTGTAATACGAGCCAGCTCCATAACGATAACTCTTAAATACTGAGCTCTTTTAGGAACTTCAATACCTAATAGTTTTTCTACTGTCATCCACCATCCCATATTATTAATAGGAGATGAACAATAGTTCATACGGTCTGTAAGTGGTGTAATTTGGTAAAAAGGACGATTTTCGGCAATTTTTTCGAATGCTCTGTGGATGTAGCCAATCGTTGGCTCAGCTTCAAGAATTTTTTCACCATCCATCAGCAGGATATTTTGGAAAATACCGTGTGTGGCAGGGTGTGTAGGACCTAAATTCAGTACAGAAAGTTCGCTTCCGTCGTCGTTTAATCTCTCCTTAATTATTTTAGCATAACGATGCTCTGGTGGTAATAATAGTTCTGACATTTTATAATGTTGAATTATTTTTTAGCAATTTGATGTTGTTCTTCCAAAGAATCTGTCGTCCTTGTCAGTTCTTCCGCTGTCTTCCAGTGGGAATTCTTTTCTCATTGGGTGAGACTGCATTTCGTCCATATTTAAAATACGTTTCAATTGAGGGTGTCCTATAAAGTTAACTCCAAAGAAATCGTAAGTTTCTCTTTCCATCCAGTTTGAACTCAAGAAAATATTGGTAATCGATTTGATTTCTGGTTTTTCACCATTTAAGAAAACTTTGATTTTTAATCGTTTGTTTTCATACCAGTTGTGTAAATGGTAAACAACCGCAAACTGACGTTCTGTTTCGTTCTCTGGATAGTGAATTCCGCATAAATCTGTTAAGAAATGAAAACGTAATTCTGGATCGTTTTTAAGGAATAGAATCAAGGCTGTAATTTTATCAGCCGAAGCTTCTAAAGAAAAAATATCTCTTTCTTGCTGAAAGTTAAAAACATCATTATTAAATGTTTCTACAAGTTTGTCTTGAATCAGGGTATTTTCTAAGGCCATCTTATGAGATATTATATGAAGCTAATAATTCTTGGTATTCTGGAGAGCTTCTTCGTCTCACCGATTCGCTTTTTACCAATTCCTGAAGTCTCATAACTCCATCAACAATTTGTTCTGGTCTTGGCGGGCATCCTGGCACATAAACGTCAACAGGAATAACTTTATCAATTCCTTGAAGAACAGAATACGTGTCGAAAACACCTCCTGAAGAAGCGCAGGCTCCAACAGCAATTACCCAGCGAGGTTCAGACATTTGCTCGTATACTTGTCTTAAAATTGGCGCCATTTTTTTAGAAATAGTTCCCATTACTAAAAGCATATCTGCCTGTCTTGGCGAGAAGCTCACACGCTCAGAACCAAATCGAGCTAAGTCATAGTGAGATGCCATTGTTGCCATGAACTCGATACCACAGCATGAAGTCGCGAAAGGAAGCGGCCATAATGAGTTGGCTCTTGCTAAACCAACAACATCATTAAGTTTTGTCGCGAAGAAACCTTCGCCAACAACTCCTTCTGGTGGTGCAACCATATTTACTTTTGAATCGCTCATTTTATTTTAGATTTCTGATTTTAGATTTTAGATTTTGTAATTCTAAAAAAGTAAAATCAATTTTTTAAATCAGTACTTTAAATTTTGAGTTCAAATTTTAAATCTCAGAATTAGATAAATCTTAAATCTCAGATCTAAAATCTAAAATCGTTATTCCCACTCTAATGCTTTCTTTTTGATGATGTAAAAGAATCCAACCAAAAGCAAAGACATGAAAACTAACATTTTTAACATTCCTTCAATTCCTAAGTCTTTGAAGTTTACTGCCCATGGATAAAGGAAAATAACCTCTACATCGAACAACACAAACAAAATGGCAACTAAGAAGTATTTTACAGAAAAAGGAATACGGGCATTACCAACAGATTCGATACCGCATTCGAAGTTTTGATCTTTAACTTCAGAGGATCTTTTTGGTCCTAATTTCCCAGAAATGATGATTGTTCCTACCACAAAACCAACAGCTAGAATAAACTGCATTAAAATAGGAATGTAACTGTATTGATCAGATTGCATAAACTTTGATTTTATACTTAAAAAATGAGCCACAAAGATAACTTGGAAGTCTGTAAAACACAAGTTAAAAAAGGATTTAAGTAGGGTGCCAAACGGCGTTTATGTCTAATTTTTATTCATTATAAATAACAAGGTGTTATTTTAATATTTTTTTAAGATTTGGGGTAAAAAAAAACGTCCCGATATTTTCGGGACGTCTTCTGAGACCATTCAGAGGCAAAAAAAAATAATTGCTATATTTTTCTTAGATCACTGCTACTTTAGCAGCAACTTTCCCTTTTCTTCCTTCTTCTTCTTCGTAGCTTACACGGTCACCTTCGCGTAATTCTTCCGCGTTAATTCCTGAAGCGTGAACGAAGATGTCCTTTCCTGTTTCTTCGTCTGTAATGAACCCATAACCTTTAGATTCATTGAAAAATTTTACTGTACCTGTACGCATTGTAATTGTAATAATAATTTATAATAAAACAAATGTAACATATAAAATCATACAAAAGACAAATACGTGTTAATTTTTTGTAAAAATTATTGATTTACAGTGTTTTTACGCGGTTTATTGCATCAATTTGTTTATAAAATAGCATAATTTGCGAATCATTAATTGTAAGAATATAAAAATATTAAAATTGTAAGAATATGATAATTTAAAAAAATTATCATTTAAGATTTTTCTTAACATTTTGTTAAAATAAAAAAGCCGCTGAATTTTCAACGGCTTTAATATTTTTTATGATTATTTTACTGCTTTTAAGCAATATCAACTTTTATACGAAGTTCTTTCAATTGTGCATCGTCAATTGCTGCAGGGGCATCGATCATGACGTCGCGTCCAGAATTATTTTTAGGGAATGCAATGAAATCTCTAATGGTTTCTTGTCCTCCTAAGATAGCAACAAGTCTGTCTAAACCAAAAGCAAGCCCTCCGTGAGGCGGTGCTCCAAATTGAAAAGCATCCATTAAGAATCCGAATTGCGCTTTTGCTTCTTCTTCAGTAAATCCTAAATATTTGAACATTAATTGCTGCGTTGCTTTATCGTGAATACGAATAGATCCACCTCCAATTTCATTACCATTCAAAACCATATCGTATGCATTTGCACGAACTTTTCCTGGTTCTGTTTCCAATAAAGCCATGTCTTCTGGTTTTGGCGAAGTAAAAGGGTGGTGCATAGCATGGTAACGCCCACTTTCTTCGTCTAACTCTAACAATGGAAAATCTACAACCCATAATGGAGCAAATTCTTCAGGATTACGCAATCCTAAGCGAGTTGCCAATTCCATACGTAGAGCAGATAGTTGTGCACGAGTTTTATTAGCTGGACCAGAAAGAACAAAAATCATATCACCAGGATTTGCTTCCGTTGCTTTTGCCCAATTTGTTAAATCATCCTGATCGTAGAATTTATCTACAGATGATTTATAAGTTCCGTCTTCGTTGCATTTTACATAAACCATTCCAGATGCGCCAACTTGTGGACGTTTTACCCAATCAATTAATCCGTCGATTTCTTTACGAGTATAATTTCCTGCTCCAGGAACAGCAATTCCGACAACTAATTCTGCTGCATTAAAAACAGGGAATTCTTTGTGTTGTGAAAATTCGTTCAGTTCTCCAAATTTCATTCCGAAACGAATGTCCGGTTTGTCATTTCCGTATGTTTTCATGGCATAGTCGTACGTGATTCTTGGGAATTTATCTACTTCAATGCCTTTAATTTCTTTTAATAAATGTCTTGTCAAGCCTTCAAAAATATTCAAGATATCTTCTTGCTCTACAAATGCCATTTCGCAGTCAATTTGAGTAAATTCTGGCTGACGGTCTGCACGTAAATCTTCGTCACGGAAACATTTCACGATTTGGAAATATTTATCCATTCCGCCCACCATCAATAATTGTTTGAAAGTCTGTGGGGATTGTGGCAAAGCGTAAAACTGACCTTCGTTCATACGGCTTGGCACAACGAAATCTCTTGCTCCTTCTGGAGTAGATTTAATTAAGTAAGGCGTTTCAACTTCGCAGAAATCTAAATCAGAAAGATATTTGCGAACTTCCATTGCCACTTTATGACGGAATAACAAACTGTTTTTTACAGGATTTCTTCTAATATCCAAATAACGATATTTCATTCTGATGTCTTCTCCACCGTCAGTTTCATCTTCGATTGTAAATGGAGGAGTAAGAGCAGTATTCAAAATTGTTAATTCAGAAACTAAAATTTCGATTTCACCAGTTGGAATATTTTTGTTTTTGGCTTCACGCTCAATAACAGTTCCTTTTACCTGAATTACAAATTCACGACCCAAAGTTTTGGCCAATTCAAAAACAGTTTTATCGGTACGACTTTCGTCGAAAATAAGTTGTGTGATTCCATAACGGTCGCGTAAATCGACCCAATTCATAAATCCTTTATCACGTGATTTTTGAACCCAGCCCGCAAGTGTAACTTCGGTATTAATATTTGAAGCGTTTAATTCGCCACAATTATGACTTCTATACATAATCAAAATTTTAGACTGCAAAAGTAAACACAAAATTCAAATTAATATAGTAAAGTGATAAGTTGATTCAGAATAATTTTAAATATTTTGTTAATTCTAAAAATCCGAAGCTTTAATTTCTTTAGTTTTGATTCATCTAAAAACTAATATTAATACCTATGAAAAAACTTTTTGTTGCAGGTTTGGTAATTTTCAATGCACTTTATATTGTTGCCCAAAGCAAAAATTCAATTAAGTTCACAGCTAAAATTGCCAATAGAAATAGTGATACTTTAGTGATTAAAGGAAGAGATAATTTCAGGCAAGTAATTCCAATTGATAAAAAAGAAATTTTTGCTGCTACTTTTGATGCTCCTCAAGGGTTCTATGTTTTTTCCGATGGAACAGAATCGTCTAATTTATATTTAAAGCCAAATTCTGAACTCAATTTAACTATGAATGCCAAAGAATTTGATGAAACGATTGTATATAAAGGTAAAGGTGTGGATGAAAGTAATTTTTTGGCACAACAGGCTTTAAAAGACGAAAGCTTTCAGAAAGATGCTTTTGCTAAAGAATCAGGCGAATTTACTGCTTTGCTTGATAGTAAATTAAAAGCCGATACAGAGAGTTTAGAAAAAGGAAATTTTGCTCCAGAATTTAAAACAGCTCTAAAACGCAGTTTTGAAAGTTTCCACCAATATGCAGCCGAAGAGTATGAAAGAGTTTCTAAAGCAAATAAGATGGTAGGAAAACCGTCTCCTGGATTTGACTACGAAAATTTTAAAGGAGGAAAAACAAAGCTTTCTGATTTAAAAGGAAAATATGTTTATATCGATCTTTGGGCTACTTGGTGTGCGCCTTGCAGAGCTGAGATCCCGTATTTGCAAAAAATTGAAGAGAAATACCATGGAAAAAATATTGAATTTGTAAGCATCTCTATTGACAAAGCAAAAGACAATGAAAAATGGAAAAAGTTTGTAACCGATAAAAAATTGGGAGGCGTTCAATTGTTTGCAGATAAAGATTGGGAATCTGAGTTTGTTGTGAATTATGGTGTGACAGGAATTCCGCGATTTATCTTAATAGACCCACAAGGAAATATTGTGAAATCTGATGCATCAAGACCATCTGATCCTGAACTAGATAAACAACTTAGCGCATTATTGAACTAATTTATTTACGAAATTTACAACGTTATCGTAAAACTCAAATATTTCTAGAATACCAGTAAAACCAGTGCCTTAGCGCTGGTTTTCTTATTTTATGCATTTTTCCAATGTTAAGTTTTTATTCTATGTTACCAAATTGTTAAGTAAAAGTTTTTTTAATGTAAACAATTAACTATATTTGATAAAGATTTCTTAACATTAAATACCTAAAGATATGAAAAAGAGTGTAATTTTAGCTGCAATATTGTTCTCTGGAATTGTAGTTGCACAAGAAGGAAAGCCTGAATTAGAAGCTGCTGGGAATAAGGTAAAAGCAACGTATTACTATGACAATGGTAAAGTGCAGCAAGAAGGCTTTTTTAAAGACGGTAAATTAGACGGTGTCTGGGTATCATATGACGAAAATGGAAATAAAAAAGCCGTTGGAGAATACACAGACGGAGTTAAAACAGGAAAATGGATTTACTTTAATGAAAACAGTTTAAGCGAAGTTGCTTATGTAGACAACAAAGTAAGCTCAGTTAAAAGTTTACAGAAAAATGCTTTAGCAAACAGAAATTAGTCATAATTTCAAAAATCAATTATAAAAAGACCGTTTCGTTTTTAATGAGACGGTTTTTTTATGCTTTACTTTTTTTAGATTTTCTACTTCTTCCAAACCAAATTATGAATCCGCTGACAGGAAGTGCGGCAGCAATTAAACTCACAGTAAAAGCTATTATTTTTCCTGGAAGATTTAAAACTTGTCCCGTGTGTATTCCGTAATTCATTTCGACAACTTGCAGTCCGAGGCTTTTTTCATCAAAAGTTTGGCTTTGGATTAATTTTCCGCTTGACGGATGAAAATAATAATTACTCTGCTGATCATAGCGTAACGGATGTGGATAAGCACCTGTGCTGCCAATATCGCCTTTTTTCTGCGGAATCATTATAAAAAACATTTCTGCTTTTGGCTGCAGTTTCTTAGTTTGAACAAATGCTTTGTCAATTGCTGTAACCGAATTTGCTTTGAAAGAGGTCGTGTCAATTATAGGTGTTTTTGTTTCAACACCCTTGTCTCCTCCAAAATTGAAAGATTTATAAATTCCGTCGCCAACCCATTCATAGGTAAAAGTAAGTCCGGTTATGGCTAAAATTAAGGCTATTATAGAAATGTAAAAACCTGTAGTATTATGCCAGTCGTAATTGACGCGTCGCCATTTTGCTGACCATTTTATGGTAAAACTTCTTTTAATGTCACTTTTTCGTTTTGGCCACCATTGTATGATTCCTGAAATGAGCAATAAAATAAAAATGATGGTCGCTCCGCCAATGATATGCTTTCCGATATAATCGGGTAGAAGGAGATACAAATGAATGTATTCTACAATAATGAAAAAGTCAGTTTCTGGATTTTCAGATTTCAGATATTTCCCATTATACGGATTGAAATATAAGTAGAGACTTCCCTCATCAGAATAAGTATAAACAATCGCCGATCTGTTTTTTCCATAATAAGCGATCATGGTGACTTTGTTATTAGGAACGACTTCTTTTGCTTTTTCCTGCAGTTGAGATGGTGGCACAAAAGGTTTGTTTTGAGGTTCAACCAAACGCCATTCTTTTCTGGTAATGTCTTTTATTTCATCATGAAAACAGAAAATGCAACCTGTAATACAGACTATAAAAACAATAACCCCAGAAATTAATCCGAGCCATTTATGTATAAATCGTATTTTGGTTTTGAATCCCATTTTTTGATTAAAAGCGTAAAAGTATGCTCAAAATCTATATAGGGCAAATATTTCTAAAGCATTTTGTTTGTAAAGGTAAGTGTTGGTCAAAGAAAAATCTCGGAAAGTCGCAAAGTCGCAAAGATTTTGTTTCCCGCAGATTTTGCAGATTGAGCAGTTTTTTTAATATTTTTATCTGCTTAATCTGCAAAATGTGCGAGAGAAAATCATTCCATTTTTCTAATCTGTAGCTTTAAATAAAAACTTGGCGCCTTCGTGCCTTAGTGGCTAAAAATTAAGAAACTGCTTTTTTAGGTTTTAAATGATACGCTGTGTATAAAGAAATTCCAGCAAGGAAAATCCAAAAAACATCTATGAAGAAAATCTGAAATTTATTATCCATAAAAGAATTCCAAAACCAATTTCCAGAAACAATTCCATTTGTAATTGGAATTAAGAATCCTAAAATACTTCCTGAAATCAGAGAGAATTTGTTGGTGAAAGCGTCATTTTTTTTAATGATAAAGAAAATCGTCAGCAAGAGCCAACCTCCAAAATAAAGCGCATAGAGATTGGACTGGCTTAAAGGATAGAAAATTTTGCTTCCTATAAATGCCAAAGCTGTAATTGGATACATGCTTAAACAAATCGCCAAGTAAATACGAACAACAGCAGCGTTGAAACGTCTTTTCTTTTCTGGCATATTGTTTTTCTGTCGGGCAACAAGCCAAATCATAACTCCAGAGATAATGACAAAACAAGTTATAATTCCTAAAAGGAAACTAACAATTTTTAAGGCATATCCGCCATAATCTCCAAAATGTATTCGGTATAAAACATTTTTGACAACATCTAAATAACTAGTATGAGCAATTGGATCTTTTTTGGCAATTTCTTTTCCGTCAGAAACTCTGTATACTACTTTTCCAATTCCTGTAAATTTTTTATGGCTTAAAAGTTCGCCCTCAACCAAAACGTGCATATTGGCATCTCCATAATTTTGGATGAAAACACGAGTAATTTCAAAATCAGCCCAGTTTTTTTTAGTTCTGGCAACCAGTTCATTAATATTAAATGGATTTGCCAGTTTTTTATTTTCAAATTTATAATCTGGATCAGTATATTCGAGTTCTTTATATAATTTATCTTGATCTCCCTTGTAAAGAGCCATTACAGCTGGAGCTACAATCAAAAGTTTAATCATAAAAAATGCTCCGGTAACCGCATATACAAATTGAAATGGCAGGCCAATCATTCCTAAAGCAGTGTGTGCATCTGTCCAAAGCGTTTTTAATTTTTCTTTGGGACGGAACATGTAAAAGTTAGAAACAATTTTATTCCAATGCAATAAAACTCCTGTTATGATAGCAAACAAAAAGAACAAAGCCGTAAATCCAGACAAATAATACCCTGCAGGATATGGAATTTGCGCCAAGAAATGAAGACGGTATAAAAGTTCGCCTAATGAATAAGACTCTTCGTAAGTGTAGGTTTTGTAATTTTTATTGTCTAGATAAAAGAACTCTCCCGCTTGCTGTTTTTTTGGAGCTAAGGTATCTTTAGTCCCTTCCATATATACAGCAACTCTATTTTCTACAGACGGTTTAGAAATGGTAAGATTTCTTCCGTGCAAAACATATTTTTTGTCAAGATGCTGAAGTGCATCATTATAATCTAATTGAATTTCTCTTGTGATTGCTGTAGATTCACTTCTTTCCCAATTGATGATTTCATCTCTAAAAAAAGAAAAAGATCCAGCGAAGAAAATTACAAAAAGAACTACGCTGATAACGATTCCGCTGACAGTATGCGTGTGAAAATAGATATTGTAATGACGGTTATTCATAAATATTATTGTGCCGTATTATAGGTTTGACCGAGATAAATGAAAAGACAAAAAAGTAGAGATAGCAAAATGTAAACTCCCCAGATTTTCCAGCCGTTTTTCGCTAAGAAAGCAATAATCATTAATGCCACCCAAAGAATAAAACCGCTGAAAGCCATTGTGATTAACACATCTTTTCGGCTAAACCAAGCCGCTAAAGCCAAATGAAAAGTAACAGAAACAAAGTATCCGCCTAAAATTGCAGCAGTAATTTTAGAAAAACGAGGCCAAAAAGAAGGGTTTAGATATTTTGGATTTGCTGGCATATTATATTTTAAAGTGGATTTTAATTGTAATAAAGTTCAGTTACAGCAACAAAAATGAGTAAGGCTAAAAGTAACTTGCTGTTTATTTTTTTTAAAGGCGTAAGGATAATGATTAAACTTCCCACAGTCATTAGCTGAATGAAAAACATCAAAGTGCCACAACCCAATGATTGTGTAAAAAGCCACATTGCATAAGCAGAAAGCAAAAGCATTAATCCAATAATTTTGGTTTGCTTTGGATTTTTCTGCATCCATTTTTCAAAACCTAAATCATACGACAACACTGCTCTTTTAGAAGTATAATACAGTGTGTAAAAAGCTAAGAAAACGATAAGACTGGCAATTGTAATCATAATCATTAAAATTTAAAAACACCTTCCGGTTAAGGAAGGTGTTTTGTTGTTTATTAGAATCTATAAGCGAAACTTGCCGCAACACTTCTCATGTTTCTTGGATGAATAGTTGACCATCCATCATAAGTATCAACATTTGCTATGTTGTCTAGTTTAAGAGTCAATGTGAATTTTTCTGTTCCGTAGAAAATAGAGGAATTTAAAACAGTGTAAGATGGTATTGTAAACTGACCAACGCCGTTTCTGTTCATTATTAAGTTTTTGTCAGCATAATTTCCTCCAAAACCTAAACCAAATCCTTGTAAATCTCCTTCTAAGAATTTATAGCTTGCCCAGAAGTTTGCAGAGTTTCTTGGTCCAGAGCTTTCTGGTCTGCGTCCTACGAAAGAAGGATCTCCAGCATTTAAGACTGCATCTACGTAGCTATAACCTGCCACAATGTTTAAACCAGTAACTGGACTTGCTACGATTTCTGCTTCAAAACCTTTGTTTCTTTGAGCTCCGTCTTGATAAGAAGTTTGAGTGTTGATAGAACCGTTAGATCCATATACTGTGTACACTTGATCTTTTACTTGAATATCATAGTAGCTGAATGTTGCATATACTTTGTCTTTAAGAACATTTAATTTTGTTCCAATTTCAAATTGATTAGCGTGTTCTGGTTTAAAAGTTCTCGGGCTAGAACTTCCGTCGGGTAAAATATCACTTGTTGGAGCAGAGTTTGCAAAGCCGTCCATATAGTTTGCAAAAATCGAAACCTTATCAATAATTGGTTGGTACACTAAACCAAATTTTGGAGAAAAAGCAGTTTGGTTGTAATCATCTGCTTTTGTTGTAACATCTCCAGCTGTCATAAAACGGTCTACACGTAAACTTCCCATTGCAGAAAGAGAAGGAGTAATGTTGATAACATCAGAAACATAAGCACTAAAAACTTCTTGTTTTGTTTTATTGTTATTTGCTGCAGCTTCTGCTAAAAGTTTATCTGAACCAGCTTTTGTCAAATTACCATTGTCACCAGTTGTAATATACTTGTCTGGATCTGTAATGCCGAATACGTATTGGTTTACAGTTGCTAAATCCATATTTCCAATATAAACTCTTCCGTTTGCCACATAGCCTGATCCGTTATCGATTTGTCCTCTATTGAAGTAGTCTAAACCAGCAACGATGCGATTTCTTAAACTTCCAATTTTGAAATCTCCAATGAAATTCTGTTGAATATCTGTTGTTAAAGTTGTAGAGTTTTGGTAATTCATAGAACGTCCTAAAACAATTCCTTCAGTAATTTCAGGAATAAATCTTGTTCCTTCATATAAATAAGTATAATATCCTTCAGATTTTGATGAACCTCTAGAAACTACTGTTTGAGAAGTCCATTGGTCAGAGATTTTATAGTTCATTTGTCCTTGAAGACTGTAAGATGGCGTTTGAATTGCAAGTTCGTTACTTGTGTAAGAACGTTTGTTGTCGTAACCCAATTCGTCAATATTGTGAACTCTTAATGCAGCGCCTCTATCCAAGAAAAGCATAGTTGGGTTTGTTGCTTCGTTTTTCATGAATTCAGTATTGATGAAAAATGAAAGTCTGTCATTTACTTCATAAGATAATGAAGGAGCAAAGAAGAAAGATTTTCTATATCCGGCATCTTGAAAGCTGTTTTCGCTGTGATAAGCTGTGTTAAGACGGAAGTTAATTTTGTGTTCTTCGTCTAATGGAGTATTTACATCAGCAGTCACGCGGTTTAATCCGTAGCTTCCAGCTGTATATGTTACTTCTCCGCCAAAACGGTCGTAAGGTTTTTTAGTAGTCATATTGATTAAGCCACCATAAGAAATAAGGCTGCTTCCGAATAAAGTTCCAGAAGGTCCTTTAATTACTTCAATTTTATCGATGTTTGCAGGATCTAAACTTCCGTTTGTTAAGCCTGGTAATCCATTAATCATTGTTGGCTGTACAGCAAATCCTCTTAAAGAGAAATATCCTGCTCCATCACCTCCACGACCTGTAGAGGCCCATAACGGATTTAATCCTGGAGCATTTTTAAGAGCATCATCAAGGTTTGTAACTACTTGCTCTTTTAAAAGTTCGCTTGTAATTGTAGTATATACTTGTGGATTTTCAAGATTTTTAAGAGGTAATCTTGATACTTGCTGTGTTTCTTTACGAGCAAGAGGGTTTTTTCTGCCGTTTCCGTTAATTACAATTTCACTTAACTGCTCAGAGTTTGAGGTAATACTGAAATTTTCAATTAATTCGTCTCCGCTATTAAGCGTAATGCTTTTTTCTTTAGATGTAAATCCAACTGCTGATACTCTAATAATATAAGTTCCAGGTTTTAGGTTCTTTATTTCATAGTTACCTTTGGTGTCTGTGTTTGTTCCGATTTTTGTTCCTTTTAAAGCAACAGATATGTTATCTGCTGTTCCACTATCCGAACTAATCTGACCTTTTATTGTCGCTTTTTCTTGTGCCAAAACAGATGTTCCTGTAAGTAGAGCCAAGCATAAAGTTAAGAGCGAAATCGTAAATTTTAATTTCATTTTTATTTAGAATTAATTTTGATAGTGCAAATTTAATTGCTGGAAAGCAATCAAACAAGTTGTTTTTATTTATTCTAAATAAAATATTTTTTAAAGGATAAAATTTTCAATAATTCAAAAAATTAACATCTTAAGCTAATCTTAAGCTAATTTTAAGCAAAAAAAGCCTGTTCTAATGAAAGAACAGGCTTTTGTATTGTCGAAAATTATTTAAAAATTACAATTCTAAAGCACGTTTAGCGTCGCCATTCATTAATAATTCTAATGGGTTTTCTAAAGCTTCTTTTACAGCAACTAAGAAACCAACAGACTCACGTCCGTCGATGATTCTGTGGTCGTAAGAAAGAGCCACATACATCATTGGGTGAATTTCAACTTTTCCGTTTACAGCAATCGGACGCTCGATGATATTGTGCATTCCTAAGATTCCTGATTGAGGAGGGTTGATGATTGGAGTAGATAACATACTTCCGAAAACACCACCATTAGTGATTGTGAAAGTTCCTCCAGTCATATCGTCAACTGTAATTTGACCATCACGAGCTCTTAAAGCTAATCTTTTGATTTCAGCTTCAATTCCACGGAAAGTTAAATTCTCGGCGTTACGAACAACGGGAACCATTAATCCTTTTGGTCCAGAAACAGCGATAGAGATATCACAGAAATCGTATCCTACTTTGTAATCTCCATCGATCATAGAGTTTACATCTGGATATAATTGAAGTGCTCTTGTAACTGCTTTTGTAAAGAATGACATGAAACCTAAACCTAAACCACCATGTTTAGCTTTGAAAGCATCTTTGTATTCATTACGAATATTGTTGATTGGAGTCATGTTTACTTCGTTGAAAGTAGTAAGCATAGCTGTTTCATTTTTAGCTGAAACTAGTCTTTCTGCTACTTTACGACGTAACATAGATAATTTTGTACGCTCAGTTCCACGGTTTCCTCCAGTTGGAGTTCCCATTGAAGCTACAGCTGTTGCATTTACTGCATCGTCTTTAGTAATTCTGCCACCTTTACCAGTTCCTGTTACAGAAGCTGGAGCAATATTTTTCTCGTCTAATATTTTTCTTGCTGCTGGAGATGGAGTTCCTGCTGCATAGCTTGTAGCAGCTGGAGCTTGAACTGGCTCAGCTTTTGGAGCTTCTGCTTTTACTTCAGCCTTAGGAGCCTCAGCTTTTGGAGCTTCTGCTGCTGGAGCTGCAGATCCGCTTCCTGCTGGTTTAGCAGCATCTGTATCAATTAAACAAACTACAGCACCTACTGCAACTGTATCACCTTCTTCAGCTTTTAGTGTAATTACACCGCTCATTTCAGCAGGCAATTCAAGAGTAGCTTTATCTGAATCAACTTCAGCAATAGCCTGATCTTTCTCTACATAATCTCCGTCTTTTACTAACCAAGTTGCAATTTCAACTTCTTTTATTGATTCCCCTGGTGATGGGACTTTCATTTCTAAAATCATCTTGTTTTTGTTTAAGGTTTTTATCGTTTCATGTTTCATGTTTCAGGGTGTTAGACTTGAAACTTGGAACATGAAACTTGAAACAATTATTTTTTAATTATCTAAATAAATTTTTATCGAATACCATTCTAATTGCATCAGCATGACGGCGTTTAGCACGTGTATAACTTCCTGATGCTGGAGCAGAATATGCTTTTAATGAAGCCAATCTCCATTTTACTAGATCAAAGTTCATTAACATATAGCTGTAAGCTCCCATGTTTTTAGGTTCTTCCTGAGCCCAAACATAGTCATCTGCATTTGGATATTGTGCAATGATTTCTTTAAGTTGCTCAACAGGGAAAGGAAATAATTGCTCGATACGAACAACAGCAACGTCTTTTCTTCCGTTGTTTTCTCTTTCTGCAGTAATATCATAGTAGAATTTACCCGTAACGAAAACTAATGTTTTAACATCTTTTTTGTTAACTGTAGTATCGTCAATAGTTTCTTGGAAACTTCCATTTGCTAAATCTTCTACTGGAGATACGCATCTTGGATCACGTAGTAAACTTTTTGGAGTAAATACTACAAGCGGTTTACGGAAATTTGTTTTTAATTGTCTTCTTAATAAGTGGAAGAAGTTAGCAGGCGTTGTACAATCTGCAACATACATATTATGTCTTGCACAAAGCTGTAAGTAACGCTCCATTCTAGCAGAAGAGTGCTCAGCACCTTGTCCTTCGTATCCGTGAGGTAATAAAAGAACAATACCATTTTGGTTGTTCCATTTATCTTCACCGCAAGAAATGTATTGGTCAATCATAATTTGAGCTCCGTTAGAGAAATCTCCAAATTGTGCTTCCCAGATTGTCAAAGCTTTTGGACTTGCCAATGCATATCCGTAATCAAAACCTAAAACTCCGTACTCAGATAAGTGAGAGTTGTAAACATTAAAGTTTCCTTTTTTGTCCTCTAAGCTGTTGATTAAGATTACTTCTTCTTCAGAATCTTCAACTTTAACTACAGCGTGACGGTGAGAGAAAGTACCTCTTTCTACGTCTTGCCCAGAAATACGAACATCAAAACCTTCTTGCAATAAAGATCCGTATGCTAAATGCTCAGCCATACCCCAATCTAAAAGATTAGTTTCGAAGAACATTGTTTTTCTGTCGTTGATTAATTTTTGAATTTTACTGATGAATTTTTTGTCTTCAGGTAAATTAGAAAGTGCATTTGCAATTTGAGTTAATTTTTCTTTTGGATAAGAAGTATCAACTTTTTGAAGCATTTGCGTGTCTGTAACCTGAACAAAACCTTCCCATTCGTTTTTCATGAATGGAGTAATGATAGTCAAATCTTTTTTACGAGAAGCTTCTAAATTCTCCTCCAATTGAGATTTGTATTGTTTTTCTAAAGCATTTACATAAGAAGCATCGATTACACCGTCAGAAAGTAATTTTTCTGCGTAGATGTCTCTTGGGTTTTTATGTTTAGCAATGATTTTGTATAAAACAGGCTGAGTAAAACGTGGCTCATCACCTTCGTTGTGTCCGTATTTTCTATATCCTAATAAATCGATAAATACGTCACGTCCAAACTGCATTCTGTAATCTAATGCAAAAGATACCGCGTGAACAACAGCTTCTGCATCGTCAGCATTTACGTGTAATACTGGAGAAAGCGTTACTTTGGCAACGTCTGTACAGTAAGTAGATGAACGAGCATCTAAATAGTTTGTTGTAAAACCAACTTGGTTGTTGATTACGATATGAATAGTTCCGCCAGTTTTGTATCCGTCCAATAAAGACATCTGAATGATTTCATACAAAATACCTTGACCAGCGATAGCCGCATCACCGTGAACAGCGATTGGCAATACTTTTGAAATATTTTCTGGGAAATGTCTTTCTTGTTTTGCTCTTGTGATACCTTCAATTACCGCTCCAACAGTTTCTAAGTGAGAAGGGTTTGGCGCTAAATTGATATTGATGCTTTTTCCAGATCTTGTTTTTCTGTCTGCCGTAAGACCTAAGTGGTATTTTACGTCACCGTCAAAATACTCTTGATCGTAGTCTTTCCCATCAAACTCACCAAAAATATCTTGAGTAGATTTTCCGAAGATATTTGCCAAAACGTTCAAACGACCACGGTGAGCCATTCCCATTACGAATTGTTCAACACCTTTTTCTGCAGCTTGCTCAATTAAAGCGTCAAGAGCTGGGATGATAGATTCTCCACCTTCTAATGAGAAACGTTTTTGTCCAACATATTTAGTGTGAAGGAAGTTCTCAAAAGAAACGGCTTCGTTTAATTTATTTAAGATTATTTTCTTTTCCTCTGTAGAGAAATTAGGCTGATTTGTATTTACAGCTAATTTGTCCTGAATCCATTTTACAACATTAGGATTTCTAATGTACATATACTCAATACCGATATGCTGGCAGTAAATAGTTTTTAGACGATTTACGATATCTTGCAATGAAGAAGGCGCCATTCCGATTGTTTGAGCAGCGTCAAAAACAGTTGAAAGATCTGCTGTAGATAATCCGAAGTTTTCAATATCCAAAGTTGGAGATGAAGTTCTACGATCACGAACAGGATTTGTTTTCGTGAATAAATGCCCGCGCGTACGGTATCCGTCAATTAATTTAAGAACGTTAAATTCTTTCTTTAGTTTTTCAGAAATCTGACTGTAATCTGTGTTATCGCTAGTCACGTACTCAACGATCGTTTGCACCGGATTTTCGTCATTATAAGTCGTTTGCCCAAAGTCAAAACCTTGAAAGAAACTTCTCCAGCTAGGCTCAACGCTGTCTGGGTTAACTAAATATTGATCGTATAATTGTGCAAAAAACTCAGTATGCGCTGCGTTTAAAAATGAAAACCTATCCATAATATGAGTGAATATACTTTTTTGTTATATAGAAAGGCAAAAGTACAACAATCGCATTTATTTAAATCTTTTTTTTACGTACTTTTACGTAAAAATTTGTTAAAATAAACGTTAACTATGAATAAAATTCAATTTTCAATCGATTGCAGATATTTTTTTGTGATTTTGGCTGTCTTATTTTCAAGTTATAGTATTGCACAACAAAAATATGTCATTGACAATAGTAACCATTTTTGGGATAAAGTTCAATTTGGAGGTGGTTTAGGTCTCGGATTTGGTTCAGGATATACCAATATCTCGGTAATGCCAAGCGCCATTTACAATGTTAACGAAATTGTAGCAGTTGGAGCGGGTCTTCAATTTGGCTATTTATATCAAAAAAATTATTACGAATCTTTCGTTTGGGGAGGAAGCCTTATAGGTTTAGTAAATCCAATCCCCGAAATCCAATTATCAGCTGAATTGGAACAGGTTAGGGTTGATACCGATTATGAAGAAAATTATTATCACCCAGGTTTTTCCGATTCTTATTGGAACACAGCTTTATATCTAGGAGCAGGTTATAGAACAAAAAATGTAACAATTGGAGCACGTTACGATGTCCTTTATGATCCTAATAAAAGTCTTTACGGCTCTGGATTTATGCCTTTTGTGAGAGTGTATTTCTAAAAGTTGCTATCCCGATAGCTATCGGGACTGAGATACTGAGGTTGTAAGATTTTTAAAAGTGGAAATTTGAAGAAAAAATATTTTTTAATAGCGGTAATTACAATTATACTTTTTGGTTGTAACAATTCCAAAAAAGAGGATATTAAATATGAAAAGGTTGTCGAAAAAGAATTTCACCCTTTTTTTGATTCTGATGAAATTGATCATTATTATGTGAATTACACTCTTAAAAATGTTCTGGATTTTATCGATAAAGATAGGACTTCAAAAAGAAACAAAGAATTTTCAGATTTATTTATGGGATATTATCCCAATAGTATTCCTAAGAAAGATTTCGTAAAAACATTATTGTCATATGGTTACAAAAAATCAAAGCTGACAATTAGACAGCAGAAAGAAGTTGAAAATGTTTTCAGTGCAAAAGACTCTTTACAGATGAGTGCATATGCTTGTGTTGCTGAATATCGAGATATCTTTATTTTTAAAAAGAAAAAAAAGACAATAGGAATAGCAAAAATTTGTTTTAAATGCGGGCGTTTCCAAATTGTAGGAAGTAAATTAGAAACTGAAGGATTTGGACTTTGGAGTGATTTAAAGAAATTGCACAATATCGTCCGTCCCAATGAGAAAAAAACTTAGGACCTTAGCATCTTAGAACCTCAGAACCTTATTTGTAATAATTTCGAAACCAAACCTTCTGCCATTCTCTTTTTAAGATCAAAAAAGCAACTTGCTCTGCTAAAATGACTAAATCTGAACCATCAAGTTGTTTGATTTCATTTTCTGGAACGTCAATGATATAAAGTAGATTTAAATATTCAGCAAATTTATACTGAATCATTCTATAGACTTTTTCGTGAAGCTGGATTTTTAATTCATCTGGAGAGATGCTCATTGGAAAATCAATTCCTTCATTCGCCAGATTAAAATCTTTATTAAGCTGCTCAATAAGACTCAGATATAAAGTCTCTGCTTGCGCCTGCGCTAATAATGATTCGGTATTTGCTGGTGCTACAAACATATGATTTTAGATTTTAGATTACTGATTTATGATTGTAGAATTTGTTATTGAAATTGATTTTTGAATTGCTAGTTTTTAAACTTTACGTCCCATTAAATTTTCTCCGAAAGTTCTCAAAACATTTTTCTTCTCATTGCTTATTTCCATTTTTTCTAATGTTTCAAAAGCTTTAAAAGTGTACATTTCGATTGCTTCCTGAGTGGCTTTTGATGCTCCGGATTCGTTGAAAATGGCTTTAGCGGTTGCTATTTTTTCTGTATTATCTTCCAGTTGAAGCGTGAATAATTTTTCTAATTCAGAAGCTTTTTCATCAGAAGAAAATTCTAAAGCCTTCAGATATAAATACGTTTTTTTGTTTTCTATAATATCTCCTCCAACCTGTTTTCCGAATGTTTCTGGGTCGCCAAAAGCATCTAGATAATCGTCTTGAAGTTGGAAAGCCAAACCTAAATTTAATCCAAAATCATAAATTAAATCAGCTTCTTTTTCAGAAGTTTTAGCAACAATGGCACCCATTTTCATGGCAGCCGCCACCAAAACAGCTGTTTTGTATTCAATCATTTTAAGGTATTGAGGAATCGTAACATCTTTACGAGTCTCAAAATCTACATCCCATTGCTGTCCTTCGCAAACTTCAAGAGCTGTTTTGCTAAATAATTTGGCCAAGTTTCTAAAAACACTTGGTTCGTATTGTTCAAAATATTGATATGCCAAAATAAGCATGGCATCTCCAGAAAGAATTCCCGTATTTAAATCCCATTTTTCGTGCACGGTAATTTGCCCTCTTCTCAAAGGCGCATCATCCATAATATCATCATGAACCAACGAAAAGTTATGAAAAACTTCAACTGCCATTGCTGCAGGAAGTGCCGTCTGGTACTCAGTATCAAAAACTTCTGCGGCCATTAATGTTAAAACGGGACGGATACGTTTTCCGCCAAGTCCTAAAATGTATTCTATAGGTTCGTAAAGATTTTTAGGCTCTTTATGTATGTTTTGGCTTTGTAGATAATTGATGAAAAAATCCTGGTACTGACTTATATCCTGCATAATGAATTCTGATTTCGAGCCCCAAAGATACAATTCAAATATTAATTTCTGGAGATGAAATGTTAAAAGCGTATAGATCATTAAAAAGGGCTTTTAACCTTTCTCATTTCTAATATGTTAAAAAAAATTCTAAAAAACTCGGAAACTTTTTTGGTATTTGGAGTTTCCTGTCTATATTTGCAGCATTAAAATGGAAACCGAGAACACTGTAAAAGTTTCCATGAAAAGTTTTAATGATTCGTAAAATCAATTAAATCAAGTATTTATGAAAACAAAATGGACCTTAGATTCTAGCCAGTCAGATGTTTTATTGAAAATGAGACGATCAAGAACTGCTTATTTGGGAGGAGATGCAAATAAATTTGATGGGTATGTGAATATTGAAGATAATGAAATTGAAGATGCTTCTGTCGAATTCTCATTAGACATCAATAACAAAAATGAAAGTTTCCAATCTATAGATGCTTATTTACAGCTTCAGGATTTTTTTGAAGAAGATGAACATCCGATCATCAGTTTCAAATCGACATCGTTTCAAAAAGTAAATCAGAACATCAATTTTTTCAAAGGAGATTTAACTATAAAAGATATTACTAGAGTAGTTGAATTAGACGCTGAATTTCTAGGAGAAAATATTTATAACGGAGAAAAGAAAGTAGCTTTTGAAATCAAAGGAAATATCAAACGTGAGGACTTTGGTTTAGATTACAGTTCTTTCAACCATGCTTCGGGAGGTGCTTTAGGTAAAGATATTAAACTTATAGCAAATTTAGAATTTAGCATATAAATCTTACCAAATCAATAATTTGATGTAAAATTATTACAAATAACAAGGAAACTATTTTTTTAATTTTAGTTTCCAAAGTATATTTGTGATGCAATCGAGAATTTAAAATGAAAGAGAAGATTATAGCAAAAGCAAGTGAATTATTTTTGAAGCTTGGTTTTAAGAGTGTTACGATGGATGATATTGCAGGTGAAATGTGTATTTCAAAAAAAACGATTTACAAATATTTCTGCAATAAGGAAGTTTTGATTGAAGAAAGTACCTCAATGGTTCATAGACAAGTTCACGAAATTATGGATACCATTATAGCGAAGAATTATAATGCTATTCATGAGAATTTTGAGATCAGAGAAATGTTCCGCGACATGTTTAAAAATAATACAGACACGTCTCCAATTTATCAGTTAAAAAAACATTACCCTGAGATTTACCAAAATATCCTTTCTTTTGAAATCGATCAGTGTACACAGTGTTTTAGAGATAACATCGAAAAAGGAATTCGCGAAGGGCTTTACAGAAGTGATTTGAATGTGGAGGTTTATGTTAAGTTTTACTATACACTAGTTTTTCATATAAACGAAAATACGGTTTCTGAAAGCGAAGCACAAAGAATCGAGCTTGAGGCATTAGAATATCATACTCGTGCAATGGCTACTGAAAAAGGAGTCGAAGAATTAGAAAAACAGCTAAAAAGAATAAATAATTAATCCAAATATATTCAATCGTCATTATTCTGAACGAGGACGGAAAATGGCGATACTATCTCAAAATTTAAAAATAAATATTTAACTACTTATGAAAAGAATCCTTCTTATATTTTTGTGCACCATTGGCTTCTCTGTCAACGCACAAACCACTTTAACCCTGAAAGACGCGGTCAATTATGCGCTTCAAAATAAGGCCGATGCTAAAAAAGCAAAACTTCAGGTAGAAAATAGTGAGTATCAGATTCAGGAAATACGTTCGAGAGCCTTACCGCAAATTAGTGCAAACGGGAATTTAACATATAATCCGGTAATTCAGACAACAGTTATTGATGGAGCTGCATTTGGCGCGCCAGGAACTACGATTCAGGCAGCATTTGGCCAAAAATGGACATCAACTGCGGGGATTTCTTTGACTCAGGCATTATTTGATCAGTCTGTTTTTACAGGTTTAAGAGCAGCAAAAACGACTCGTGAGTTTTATCAAATAAATGATCAGTTAACTGAAGAACAAGTTATTGAGAGAGTTGCAAATAACTATTATTCAGTTTATGTGCAAAGAGAAAGACTTATCCTTTTAGATAGCAACTATGTAAATACACAAAAAGTTCGTGATATTGTTCAAGGGCAGTTTAATAACGGTTTGGCTAAAAAAATTGATTTAGACCGTATTATCGTAAAACTGTCTAACATTGATACAGATCGTCAGCAGGTTAAAAATCAAATCGAGTTACAGGAAAATGCATTGAAGTTTTACATGGGTATGCCTATCGAAACTCAAATCGTGATGCCAAAAGAAGAATTTGAAGTTGTGCCAGCTTCTTTAACACAAGAGCCAAATATTGAAAACAGAACAGAATATTTGCTTTTGAAAAAACAAGAAGAACTTTTAGTATTCAATAAAAAAGCTGTTGAAGCAGGTTATTATCCTACACTTTCATTATCTGCAGGTTACAATTATATCGGACAAGGACCTGAAATGCCTTGGTTTGCAAAACCAGAAAAAGGTGTGTATTGGTCAGATTTCTCAGCTATTGCTTTAAACTTACACGTGCCAATCTTTACAGGTTTCGGAACTCGTGCAAAAGTGAGACAAGCTGATGTTCAAATCAGAGAACTTCAGGAAGATATTAAAGACACTAAACTTTCTCTTGATTTAGATTATAGAAATGCAATGACACAGATTAATAATAATCTTGTAACAATTGAAAATCAGAGAGAGAATATGCGTTTAGCGTTAGAAATTCTAAGCAATACCAAAAATAATTACCTTCAAGGTTTAGCATCTTTAACCGATTTGCTAGACGCAGAAAACGCATCACTTGAAGCTCAAAATAACTTTACAAGAGCGGTTTTAAATTATAAAATTGCCGAAATATCTCTAATCAAATCAAAAGGCGAACTTAAATCTCTTACTAAATAACAAATTATTACAATGAAGAAAATAATTATAACAGTCGTAATCATAATTGTAGCTTTTTTTGGAGTGAGCTACATTTTAAATAAGAACAAAGCAGAAAACGAAGCGAAAACTGCAATTGTAGCAGAAAAAAACGCAGCAGTTTCTGTAAAAGTAGCAACAGTAAAAACAGAAGATGTTAATTTGGCTTTTACTGCTAATGGAAACTTTGTGCCAATTCAGGAATTGACTTTCTCTGCTGAAAAATCTGGAAAAGTAATTAGTGTTTTAGTAAAAGAAGGTGACTATGTAAAAGTAGGACAAACTCTTTTAACAGTGAGAGGAGACGTTATCAACGTAAATGCTCAGGCAGCTGAAGCAGCTTACCAAAATGCAAAATCTGATTATGCTAGATATGAAAACGCTTTTAAAACTGGCGGTGTTACAAAACAGCAATTAGATCAGGCAAAATTGGCTTTGACTAACGCTCAATCTAATTATACTCAAGCAAAAATCAATGTTGGAGATACAAGAGTAAAAGCGCCAATTAACGGATATATCAACAAAAAATATATTGAACCAGGTTCTATTTTAGCTGGAATGCCTGCAACAGCATTATTTGACATCGTAAATGTTTCTAAATTAAAACTGAATGTTACTGTAAACGAAACTCAAGTAGCAAGCTTAAAATTAGGAAGTACAGTAAATATTACAGCAAGCGTTTATCCTGACAAAACTTTCTCAGGAAAAATTACTTTTATCGCTGCAAAAGCAGATGCTTCTTTAAATTTCCCTGTAGAAATTGAAATTACAAACAATGCAAGCAATGACTTAAAAGCAGGTATGTACGGAACTGCAACTTTCGGTTCAACAAACCAAAAACAAAACTTAAAAGTAGTTCCTAGAAATGCATTTGTTGGTAGTGTGAGTAGTAACGAAATCTTTGTTGTAGAAAACGGAGTTGCTAAATTGAGAAAAGTAGTTGCTGGAAGAATTTTAGGAGATAAGGTTGAAATTATCAGCGGTTTAAATGACGGAGAAACTGTAATTGTTACAGGTCAAATCAACCTACAAGACGGAAATACAGTAGAAATTATTAAATAATTATTTGGTTATAAGCATTAAGCGATAGGCTATAAGCAATTTAAAAGCTTAAAGCCTACTGCCTACAGCTTAAAGCATAAAGAAAAAATATATGAAATTAGCCGAAATATCCATAAAACGTCCGTCGTTAGTAATTGTATTGTTTACGATTCTGACACTAGGTGGATTGTTCAGTTACAGCCAATTAGGCTACGAGCTGATCCCAAAATTCGAAACCAACGTAATTACGGTTTCAACTGTTTATCCTGGAGCTTCTCCAAGTGAGGTTGAAAATACAGTAACAAAGAAAATTGAAGATGCGATTGCGTCTCTTGAAAATATCAAGAAAATCGACTCGAAGTCTTACGAGAGCCTTTCGATTGTATCGATCACATTGACTTCAAACGCGAATGTTGATATTTCGATGAACGATGCGCAGCGTAAGATCAATGCGATTTTGAGTGACTTGCCAGATGATGCAGATCCACCATCATTGACTAAATTCTCTTTGAGTGATTTACCAATTATGACGCTTGGTGCAAATGGTAAAATGGACGAAGCAGCTTTCTACGATTTGATCGATAAAAAGATTGCTCCAGTTTTATCTCGTGTGCAAGGGGTTGCTCAGGTAAACATTATTGGTGGTCAAGAGCGTGAGATTCAGGTAAACCTTGACGCAGTAAAAATGCAAGGTTACGGACTTTCTGTTCCGCAAGTGCAGCAGACCATTTTGAGTTCAAATTTGGATTTCCCTACAGGTAACATCCAGACTCGTAACCAAAAAATCTTAATCCGTTTAGCGGGTAAATATAAAAGTGTTGAAGAATTGAGAAACTTAGTAGTTTCTTCTCAAAACGGAATCCAAATTCGTCTAGGAGAAATTGCAGATGTTCAGGATACTCAAAAAATTGCAGAGAAAATTGCGCGTGTAGATCAAAGAAGCGCGATTGTACTTCAAATTGTAAAACAATCAGATGCTAATGCCGTTGCGGTAAGTGAGCAGTTGATTAAAACAATTAAAACTTTAGAGAACGATTATAAATCGGCTCAATTAAAATTAGAAGTAGCAAAAGACAGTACAGTCTTTACTCTTGAAGCAGCAGATTCTGTTGTGCATGACTTGTTAATTGCGGTTATTCTGGTAGCATTCGTAATGTTGTTCTTCTTGCACAGTATTCGAAACTCATTGATCGTAATGGTATCTATTCCAGCGTCTTTGATCGCTACATTTATCGGAATCTATTTATTAGGTTACACGCTTAACTTAATGTCTTTACTTGGTTTATCTCTTGTGGTTGGTATTCTTGTGGATGACGCGATTGTGGTATTGGAAAACATTTACCGACACATGGAGATGGGTAAAAGTCGAATTCGTGCCGCTTATGACGGAACAGCCGAAATCGGTGCAACTGTAACTTCGATTACTTTAGTAATTGTGGTGGTGTTCTTACCGATTGCAATGAGTACAGGATTAGTGTCAAACATTATTACACAATTCTGTGTTACGGTAATTATTTCTACAATGTTCTCATTATTGGCTTCATTTACAATTATTCCATGGTTATCATCACGTTTCGGAAAATTGGAGCACATTGAAGGTAAAAATCTTTTCGGAAGAATTATCCTTGGATTTGAAAGCTACTTAACTCGTTTTACTGACTGGGTATCGAACTTATTAAACTGGTGTTTAGATCACTATATTAAAACAATGGTTGCCATTGTGGTAATGTTCTTTGGAACGATCTTCTGGTTAATGGGAGGCGGATACATTGGAGGAGAGTTCTTTGCATCATCTGATAGTGGAGAGTTCTTGGTTCAAATTGAGATGCCAAAAGATGCTTCATTAGAGCAGACAAACTTTATGACGCAAAAAGCAGAAGCTTTCTTAAAAGGAGAGAAATATGTTTTCAGCCAGATTACAACAGTTGGTCAAACCAGTGAAGGTTTAGGAGCAGCTCAAGCAACAGCTTACAAAGCAGAGATTGACGTTAAAATGATCGATCAAAAAGATCGTACAGATGACGCCAACGTATACGCTGCAAAAGTGAAACGTAAATTGGAAAAAGTTTTAGTTGGAGCAAAAGTAAAAACAGTTCCTGTAGGTATCTTAGGTACTGCTGAAGATGCTACTTTAGGTTTGATCGTAACTGGTCCAAACGTAGAAAGTGCCATGAAATTTGCTAAACTTGCCGAAGCTGAATTGCGTACAATTCCTGGAACAACTGAGATTAAATTAACAGTTGAGGATGGAAACCCTGAGATCAACGTTCAGGTTGACAGAGATAAAATGGCTGCGTTAGGATTAACACTTCAAACAGTTGGTTTAACCATGCAGACTGCTTACAGTGGTAACACAGACGGTAAATTTAGAGCTGGTGAATACGAGTATGACATCAATATTAAATACAACGAATTTGATAGAAAAAACATCACAGACGTTAGTAATTTGATTTTCATCAACAATGCTGGTCAGCAGATTAAATTAAACCAATTCGCGACAATTACAGAAGGTTCTGGACCAAGTAAATTAGAGCGTAGAGATAAAACTGCTTCTGTAACTGTCCAAGGTCAGAACGTTGGGGTGCCAGCGGGAACAATTGTTCAGCAATGGCAGGCAAAATTAGATAAATTGCAAAAACCAACCGGAGTTAACTATATCTGGGGTGGTGACCAAGAAAACCAATCGGAAGGATTTGGTACTTTAGGAATCGCATTATTAGCCGCTATTATTTTGGTTTACCTTGTAATGGTTGGATTGTATGACAGTTTCGTTCACCCGTTTGTCGTATTATTTGCTATCCCGCTTTCGTTCATTGGGGTTTTATTTGCACTGGCATTAACAAACAATACCTTAAATATCTTTACCATCTTGGGGGTAATTATGTTGATCGGTCTGGTGTGTAAGAATGCGATCATGCTTGTGGATTATACCAATCAACGTAGAGCGGCTGGAGAATCTATCAGAAATGCCTTGATTCAAGCCAACCACGCTCGTTTACGTCCGATCTTGATGACGACAATTGCGATGGTATTTGGTATGTTCCCAATTGCATTGGCATCTGGAGCGGGAGCTGAGTGGAAAAACGGATTGGCATGGGTAATTATTGGAGGTTTGATTTCTTCATTATTCCTTACGTTAATTGTAGTTCCTGTAATCTATGATATTATGGAGAAAATCATTAGAAAATTCTCTAAAGGTGAAAAAATCGACTACGAAGCAGAAATGCATGCCGATTATACACCAACAGAATTAAGCGAAGATGGTTTTAATCCTAAACATACTCATTAATAGTTTTAATTTTTGATAGTGAAATTCCGAGCCCGAATTCGGAATTTCACAATGAAAAATCCCAGATTCCTTCAATTGGAATTTGGGATTTTTTTGATTGATTCTTTTAAATATTTCACCCAGATTCAATAGATTTTACCAGATTAATTGTAAAAGATCAGCGTGTATCTGCTTAAATCTTTTTTAAATCTGCGTGAAAAAATGTACCAATTTTAATAATTCAATACTAAGTTCTTAAATTCGGAATTTTAGATTTTTTTCATTGTGAATTAAAAAGATGATATAAAAAATGTCAGCTTTTTCGTTTATTTGCATCACCTTACAAAAATTATTATGCTACAAAAAGATAAGTCAGCAGCAATTGGTTTTATTTTCATAACCATGTTAATAGACATTACAGGATGGGGAATTATTATTCCTGTAATACCAAAATTAATCGAAGAATTGATTCACGGAGACATCAGCGAAGCTGCAAAAATTGGCGGTTGGTTGACTTTCGCGTATGCGATAACACAGTTTGTATTTGCTCCCGTTATTGGAAATTTAAGTGATAAATTTGGAAGAAGACCAATTATCTTAATTTCCCTTTTCGGATTTTCTTTAGACTATCTTTTATTGGCATTTTCGCCAACTATTATCTGGCTTTTTGTTGGAAGAATTATCGCGGGTATAACAGGCGCGAGTATTACAACTGCTTCCGCTTATATTGCCGATGTTAGTACGGCTGAAAACAGAGCTAAAAACTTCGGATTAGTAGGCGCTGCTTTCGGATTAGGATTTATAATCGGACCAGTTATTGGCGGACTTTTAGGTCAATATGGCTCTAGAGTTCCTTTTTACGCAGCCGCAGTTTTGTGTATGCTGAATTTCCTTTATGGATTTTTCATTTTACCTGAATCACTTAAAAAAGAAAACCGCAGACCATTCGATTGGAAACGTGCCAATCCAATCGGAGCTATTTTAGGATTAAGAAAACATCCAACATTAATCGGATTAATCGTTGCCATTTTTTTACTATATGTGGGTTCTCATGCGGTGCAAAGCAATTGGAGTTTCTTTACCATCTATCAATTTAATTGGGACGAGAGAATGATCGGAATTTCATTGGGAATAATCGGTTTATTGGTTGGCGTAGTGCAAGGAGGATTAGTTCGTTACATCAATCCAAAAATCGGAAATGAAAAAAGCATCTACATTGGTTTAGCTTTATATACAATCGGAATGCTATTATTTGCTTTTGCAACAGAAAGCTGGATGATGTTTGTGTTTTTAATTCCGTATTGCCTTGGCGGAATTGCCGGTCCAGCATTGCAATCTGTTGTAGCAAGTAAAGTAGCGCCAAGCGAACAAGGAGAAATTCAAGGGACTTTAACCAGTTTAATGAGTGCTTCTTCAATTATTGGTCCGCCAATGATGGCCAATACATTTTACTTTTTCACTCATGATGATGCGCCGTTTAAGTTTGCAGGAGCACCTTTTATTTTAGGTGGAGTTTTAATGTTGCTGAGTACAGTTGTTGCTTATTTTTCGTTGAAAAAACATGCGGTTCCGAAAACACAAATTGATAATCAAGAAATAGTATAAAGCTAAAAAGTCTTCATTTTAATGAAGACTTTTTTATTTGGAATTTAGATTTTTTTTTGATTGGAATTTCTATTTCAAATATAAATAATGATTAAAATAGTCAATAATCGCTTTTCCTTCCAATAGAACATCAGCGCCAATAATGCCATGAACAGCTTTTGCTTTAAAAGATTCTAAAGCCTCATTTACGTGTGAAAGATCAAAAATTACGATGCTGAAATCTTTGCTTTTCCAGCTTCCTAACTGCAATTTATTTTGAGACGAAATCTGTGTTGTCATTCCAGTTCCGCCTGCTCCAGAAGCTTTTGTTTTAGAGTTCTTAGCAGAAAGTTCGAAGCGTTCAATACACTCAAAGCCTACGCAGGTATTGGATGCGCCAGTGTCTAAAATGAAATTTCCAGAAATGCCGTTTATTTTGGCTTTTATCTGCAAATGCTGGGTTTTGGTGATTTTAAACTTTATTTTTTTGTACTTCTCTATTTTGAGAATTTCGTGAAGATTTTCCATTCCTGTAATGATTGAAAACCAAAAATAAGCCAATTGCCGCCAAAAAACTAATGATATACAAGATATAATTGGTTTGCTTTTCAGGCTTTTCAAGAGTGCCATAATACACAAAAGCACTCCAATAATAAGGTGACTTTTTTGCATTTGGAACGTTTTCATCTTTTAAAAACTCCCTTTTTGCATTTGCCGTTGCCTGTGCAAAAGACGAATTATGTTTTACCTCTTTATAAAAATAATCCATGAAAACAGAAGTTGTATAATCGTTTACATTCCACAAAGAAAATAATAGATTTTGTGCTCCCGCAAACTGAAAACCTCTTGCTACGCTCAGAGCGCCTTCGCCTTTATAGAGTTTTCCAATTCCGGTTTCACAAGCGCTCAGAACCACCAAATCAGGATTGAGCTGTAAATTATACAATTCAGAAAATAAAACTTCTTGATCATAGAATTTGATGCTTGCCGGAGTTTCCAGATCGCCTGAAGAGGCATGCGTGCTGAGATGTATAATCGATTTTCCTATTGCACTGTTTTTAAAGTTTGAGAAATCAGCATTTTTATTCTCAAAAAACTGTCCGTCAAAATTATGTTTTATAGATTGCAATTCATTTTTCGAAAAAGGAAGTTCGTAATTGGTTTTTTCGAAAATTGGAAAAAGGCCTAAAATATTCTTTTTGCCATTTGAAAGCGGATTTGTGTTCAAATATAATTCTGCAGAATTGTTATAAGAAACATCAAACTTATCCAGCAGATAATGCATTTTTGTAAAATTGGTTGTGTTTGAGGTTTCGCTTATTAAAGCTTCAAAAGGCAGAAAAGACAGAATTCCATCTGGAACAAGAATCAAATTTTTATGTTTTTCAACTTTTGGAATTTGAAGTTTCTTATAGATTTTATTTCCAAGTGCATTATACTTTTTAGGATTGTTGGCAATTGCAGATGGATCTTTAAAAAAGTCAATGAATGAAAGCAATTCCTTATCAGCTGTTTCAATTTTGTGCAGTGTGATTTTTTTGTTTTCGAGAATGAAATTATAGATGCAATGACTTCCAAAAAAATATTCCACTAATGCAGCATTGTCTTTTTTCAGTTTGTCGTACAACTTAGTCAAATCCAATTCAGAATTCTTTTTCTGATCGGTTTTGTTTTGCTTTGTTTTCAAAAGCAGCATCAATTCATTCTGTTTTTTAACGGCTTCATTGATTTTAGAAATATTAGCCGCTTCTAATTTTTGCTGTTCTTTCAGAATGGCGGTATTCCAATTTTGGAGCTGTTGCAAAATCAGTTTTTCTTCTCTTGAAATCGTTTCAATATTTTTAAGATGCTTTTTTAAAACAACCGATTTTGTTTGTTCAGACAATAGAAAAGCACTTTCGATATAATTCATTTTTCGTTCTCTTTCAAACAATGAAAGATAAATTTCAATGCATTTTTCTGTTCTGCTTCGGTTTCGTACTTGTGTTATAATTTTTGAATTTTCATAAACCAAAAGCGACTGAATCATTTCTTCGATTTTAAAAGAAAGCTCATAACTTTTTAAGGCATTTTTTGGCTGATTTTCGGCTAAATAAATTAAGGCCTGCAAATCTAAAGCATCTAATAAAACCGTTTCGGCATAAAGCGAATTCCCATTTGGGAGCCTATTTTTTGAAGCCGAATAACTGGGAAGAAGTGTTTTAAAAACTATTTCTAGATTTTGCTGAGCATCAACTATATTGCCTTCAGAAAAAGCAATAAAAGCGGCTTCATAATAAAATTGCCCTATTTTTCGAGGTTCCCGTTTCGGATTTTTATTGAATTCTGTTTTCGCCTTTTCGAAAAATTCGGAAGCTTTTTTAAAATCGTTTTGATCTACTTTTAACTGAGCCAGATTTCGATATGCATTTGCTAAAGTTTCGGTTTGCGATTTGTCATTTTTTAAAAGAGAAACCGCTTTCAAAAATGAAGTTTCAGCTTCAGCCTTTTTAGAAGATAAAACATAGTTTGTTCCCAAATTATTCAATAATAGACCTTTTTCAACAGCAGAAAGTTTTTCGGTCTGGATTGTTTTTTCAATCAATTCTATTGCTTTATAAACGTTACCAGTATTTTGATAGACATTTGAAAGATTAAGAATGGCGGCCGTTTTTTGGCTCTTGTTTTTCTCTTGACTGGCAATAAAATAATATTGTTTGATAGTGTTTTCGGCATTTTCATAATCGCCCAAAACGGTATATAAATTGCCCAAAGGTTTCAGGCAGAATTCAATTATATCATAATTTTTAAGTTTGTTTTTCTGATAAATCATCCAAGCTTTTTCGTAGCTTTTTACCGCATCTAAATTCTGTCCAAACTGATTTTCATAATACGCTTTGTTGCAATTTAAAATGACAATTGCCAACAATTCATCTTTGGTTTTGGTCTTGGCACTTTTCCAGAAATCACTTTCTATGTTTCTTAAATTCTGCAACGCTTCCGCTGAAGGATTCGCGGTAAAACTGTCAACAGCATTATATATTTTATCCTCCTGACTTTGTCCGAAAACATTCAGACACAGGAAAAGGAAAATAAAACCATATAAGTGATGTAAGTTCATATTATATTGTTTTTGCCACGAATTTCACGAATTTTTATAAATCGAAACTCAAAATAGCATTACTTAAATTTAGTGGAAATTAGTGAAATTCGTGGCAAAATATTCTTTGTGTATCTCTGCGTAACCTTTGTGCATCTCTGCGGTATAACCTCTAAAACTTCCAAATTCCATACACCTGAAAATAATTAAAATTCTGTTCAAAATTAATCACATAGCGCGCGCCCAAACTAGGTCCGATTCTGGCGAAACCAGCTGTTAAGTCAAATAAAAGCCCTGTTTTAAAGCCTGAGAAATTGTTTTTTATCGTATTAGAACTTGTTGTTGAACTGATCAAAAAGTTTTCTTTATCGCCTTCAAAAGTATCGACCGTGATCGTTTGATTCTGTTCTGAATACACATTTACATTCGCCTGAATTCCCGCTCCAACTCCAATGTAGTTATTGATATTATATCGAATTAAAACAGGAATTTCCCAATTGATATTTTTATTTTCAGTGGCAGTTGTGGTGCGTACCAATTGTCTGGTTCCGTTGGCATTTGTATTAAATTCTTCCGAAACGTTTACTTTGCTGTCATATTGGTTTAAAGCATTTTCCCATTCTACCTGCCAATAAAAACGATACGATTTAAAAGGCGAAAGCGTCGCGCCCACAAAATAGCTCGTCGATTTATCTAGATCTGGATAAAAATTATAACCTGCTTTGGCGCCAATCGAAATTCCAGGAAGGAATCTGGTAGTGGCATAGTTGGTAATTATGGGTTCGTTTTTATCAAAAATAATGGCAGTTCGGCTTTTGGTTTTTACCTTATGAAAATCTTCACCAAACTTCATGGAATATTTGACAAAACCTTTTGTAGAATCTTTTTCATGTACATTTTTCTGTTCGCTTCCAGGAAGATAAATGTTTTTAAAAGTAAAAATGATTTGTTTCTGTTTGATAATCGTATCGAGACAGCTTACGGTTGGCTCTTCACCTTTTGGACAAATCGGACATTCGGGATACATGCTTTCAATCTGAAAAGTTTTTTTGTCAAACATGTCGGGAACATCGGTTTCCAAACGGATCTTTCTTGCTGGACCTTCACCATTATTTTGAAAACGGGTTTTAAAATTTACTCGTTTGAAACGCACTAATCTGTAATTCATAAAACTTCCGTTAGAACCCATTTTGTTTGGATCGTGAGAAGTTACAATTTCCATTTCCAGATTTTTCACTTTATGGTTTTTATAACTTCTATTCGGGACAAAAATTCCTCGCATGGTTACTGTTGCACTGGTATCTTTTATCATTTCGGGAGTTGTTTTGAAAGTGTAAAAAACATTTCGAGTTTCTCCCGGATTCGCATCATCAAATTCTAAAATAGAAACATTGTGATAGGTTTTATTGGCATCTGAAAGTGAAGCTTCCAAATCTTCTTCAGTTGTGGTATTTCTATATTTTTTGATTTTGGAAGTCCCTTCGGCGGAAGCCAAAAAAGTATTCGAGTCATTTAAATCATCAGTCGAAGCAACAAGATTTTCTTTCACTTCACGTTCGCCCGCATACGTTCTGAAATCACTTAATTCGGAATTATTGTGTTTGAATTGCTTTTCATTATAAAATAAATAAAGCTTTCCGCTAGAAACATAATTTTCAAGATTCTGATAACTTACCACAACTACCATTTCTTGTTCTGGAATTGGATCACAGTTTTTAATAATCGCAAAACCATTCTGATCGGGAATAGAAGCAATGTCTTTATAATTGGTGTCTGTAATATCGTTTATGGCCACTTTCTTTGGGCGAGTTGCCGGAGGTTTTCCGTTGTCATAATTATTCGTTACAGCAAGTCTTGCCGTGTAAGTTCCTTTGTTTTTATAAACATGTTTAGGTTCGGCTTCTTTGCTGTAATGGCCGTCTCCTAATTCCCATAAATAAGAATAACTTGGTTTTGGCGCACCCGCAATCGGAATCAAAGGCGGAGTTTCTGGTTTAAAACTAACCTGATTTCCGTTTTGAATAAAACCTATATTGGCTCTTCGTGTTATGGTGTCTTTCACTTTGGTTTGTCCTATTGAAAAAATAGAAAATAGAATAAAGAAAATAGACAGTTGTGGTTTCATAACTAGATAGTTTTGAGGTTTAAAAATTTCTGAATGAAATCTCAAACAAGATTAAATGTAAAAAAAAGTGATGAGCAAATCACCACTTTTTCTCAAAAAAAGCATTTAGAAGTTACTGTATGGCATTAATTGCAGCAACTAATTGAGCTTCGGTGCCGACTGTTGTTTCGGCTAAATTAAATTCGTAAACCGCATTTGCAGAAATTGTCACGCCTTTTATCGCATAGCGCCAGTTTCCGTTATCTTCTGTTGCAAAAATGATATGGCAAGCTAATCCAATCGGAATTTGACCGTAATGTTCGCTAAACAATCCTTCAGCTGTATAAGTGTCCAATTGAGCAAGTGCATTTTTGCCTTCTCCATCGTAAGAAAGAAAAACGGCACTGTTTGTATTGTTGTATCCGTCTGGAACATCAACTAAAAGAGTTGTTTTTGGTCTTGGATCGTGGTAAAAACGATCTACGTTGGTCCAACCGAATTTACCGAAAGTCACATAATAATTGTTTAATTCACCTTGTACACCGCCTTTTCCATCAGTTCCATCAGCATTTGCTTTTGCTTCCCTCCAAGCCAAATTGCCATCTTCGTCGATAACTCCAGTCCACAAAGTCATTAGGTTATCAAAACCATTTGTCAATGCAGTCGGAACGATCATATTCATACTGCAAGAAGTTTGCAATTCGACTCCTCCCTGAGTTGCTTTGATGAAGAATTCTCCTCCAGAAATTAAAAGATTTTTCTTCCCGTCTGCGGTAATTCCCATAGTTGGTTTGTTGGTAACCAGCATATTTCCTTTATCAAAAAGTTCGATGTATTCAATATCGACTTGCCCAGTTACAGGATTTCCGTTTTTGGTTAAACAATCTCCGTTAATGTAAAGCTTTACACCCTTTGCTGAAGTTAAGGTAACAACGCCGTTTCCTGCGGTCATAGTAAAATTTTGCGTGTTTCTTTTTACTCCTTTTTCGCTAATGCTTTTAAACGCTTCAGAAGTAGGAGGCGAAATTTTGATATCTTCTCCGTCGCTATTGTCGCAGCTTGCGAACGTTGTCATCGCTATTATTAAAAGTCCGATCTTTTTTAAATTTGTTTTCATAATTTCTAGTTTTTATAAATCTGGCTTGATTGTTTCAAGTAGTTTTCAGATTTGGTTAATTAATTTTAATGTTATATCAACTCGGGTTAGATTTTGTTACCCTCTTTTTCAAAAATTTTTTTAAAGGGCTTTTATGTGCTTATATCAATTGACGTCAAAATTTGTTACCTCAGTTTTGTTTAAATAGAAATGCATTTGTCTTCAAAAAGATTTCCATCTTCGTCAACAGCGACCAAAATGTCTTTTTTGCGGGAGAATTTTAGAATAAGATAAATCCAGACAATTAGCCAGATGCCAAAAGTGAATACGCTTAGAAACAAATGAAAAGTATGATTTATGTTTTTCTTTTCTTTAGACAAAACCACATAAGGCAGTTTTTCATTTTGTTCTGTAATTACAAAACCGTTACGTGTTTTAGCAGCGATTATTTCGTAAAAGCGATCTAGATTTTTTTCATTGATATATTGGTAACTTTCCATTTCTTTTAATTTTTTAAAGGTTTTTAAAAGACTTTTGTTTCGATATATACAATTGATTGTAATATTGTTACCTCTTATTTTTGAAAATTTTTAAGATTCTTTTTTTAAATTAGCTGTAAAATGCATTTTTATGGATCAAAATAAAATTCATCCTGATCAAAAATATATCGACGGACTTGCTGCAAACGATTCACTAGTTATCGAAATGATATATAAAAAATTTGCGCCCAAAGTAGTTCAGTTTATCACCAATAATTCTGGAGATAAAGATCAGGCGCAGGATGTGATTCAGGAAATTATGATTTTGCTTTTTAATCAGGCGAAAGCCAAGAAACTTCAGCTCACTTGTCCGTTTGACGCCTATTTTTTCTTGCTCTGCAAAAGACGCTGGCTAAACGAATTGAAAAATTCTGCCAATAAAGGGGTAACAATTTATGAGAATGTGGTATCTATCAATGAATCTGCTCACGAATTGATTGCACAGGCAGAAGAATTTGATGAAAAACAGAAGCTTTTCGAAACCATGTTCCAAAAATTGGGAGAGAAATGCCAAGAAGTTTTGAAACTCAGTTTTTCTCTAAAATCAATGGAAGAAGTAGCCCAAAAACTCAATGTGACTTACGGTTATGTCCGAAAAAAGAAATCGTTGTGTGTAGGCCAGCTGACGCAGTGGATTCAAGAAGCGAAAAATTTTAACTCTTTAAAAAACAATTAATCATGAACGAAGAACGCTATATATTATTTGACCAATATCTTCAAGGCGAACTGACCGTTGATGAAAAAAACAATTTTGAGAAACAATTATCTGAGGATGCTGCATTGGCTTCGGAGTTTGAAAGTTTCAAAGAAATGCATTTTCAGTTGGAGAATAAATTCGGACAAGAACAGGAAAGAGAAATCTTTAAAGGAAACTTGACCAGAATTTCAGATAAATATTTTAATAAAAAGGAAAATAAAGTAGCTTCACTTAAACCGTGGTATTTTGCGGCAGCGGCATCTATAATTATTATGTTCGGGCTGTTTTTCTTTGATTACAAGCATTATCCAAATTTTGAAGATTATAATCATCCAGAAAGTGCTTATTTTACAGAAAGAGGCGTTTCTGAAGCCATTTTAAAACAAGCAGAGAATAATTTCAACGGAAAAAGATATGAAACAGCGATTCCGATTTTTGAAATGATTTTAAAAGAAAACAATTCAGACGAGATTAAATATTTCTATGCCGTTTCATTATTGCAAGTTGGCAAATACGTAAAAGCAGAAAATATATTTAAAGAATTGGAAGCCGGAAATTCTGTTTATAAAGAAAAAGCAAAATGGAATCTAGCTTTATCTAAATTAAAACAAGGAAAATATGATGACTGTAAAGCCATTTTACAGACAATTTCGCAAGACTATGAAGATTATGATGAAGTTGAACAGCTTTTAGAAGAATTGGATTAAATTCTAATTATTTAAGAAAAAATTTACCTCTTTACGGGAAACCTCAATCGAATTTGGAATTTTAGTTCTAAATTCGATTTTCTTTTTACAAGAACTTGTTCCAAAAACAATTTAAGTTAACCAGAAAAGCTAAATGAAAAAAGTTGTAATAATTTTTCTTCTTGTTTTTTCTCAGACCATTTTTGGTTTGGGTAGCATTACCCAGACCGAAAAATTGGCTGCGACATGTAGGAATTGTACCCGATATTGAGGTAAAACCAACAATAAAAGGGATAAAAGAAGGCAGAGATGAAGTTTTGGAACGCGCTTTGCTATATATAGAAACAGGAAAATAAACCCAGTTTGTCGTACTGAGTAACGAGGGATCGCACTAGCTGATCGAGAGAAAAAATGGGGGTTTTCTCCTCGAAGCTTCTTGTGAGGTCCTTCGTTCCTTAGAATGATAAAAAATAGGTTGTTATTGTTCTAGCCTTTGTCAAAGTGTACAACTTTTGACAAAGGTTTTTTTTTCACCCTGAGTGAAGTCGAAGGATCGCATTGAGAATCCATAAAGATTAGCGATTAGGGCTTCGACTCCGCTCAGCGTGACAAAAATAAAATCCGTGACAATCCGTGTTTTCACAAAGTGAATCCGTTTCATCCGCGTACCTCAATCGCAACAGAATTGCTATTCTTTTAATATTGTCGTAATTTTGGCACTTTAAAATTACAGCCTTGAATTCAACACCCATTATTACCGATACCCACACGCATTTATATTCTGAAGAATTTGATCAGGATCGTGACGAAATGATTCAGCGCGCTATTGATGCGGGAATTACACGTTTTTTTATTCCTGCAATCGATGCTGCAGCAACACAATCGATGTACGATTTAGAAAAAAATTATCCTGAAAATATATTTCTAATGATGGGTTTGCATCCCACTTACGTGAAAGATAATTATTTGGAAGAATTAGCTCATGTGGAAACAGAATTGTCTAAAAGAAAATTCTACGCAGTTGGCGAAATCGGAATCGATTTGTATTGGGATAAAACACATCTAAAAGAGCAGCAAATTGCTTTTAAAAGACAAATTCAGCTGGCAAAACAGTATAAATTACCCATTGTAATTCATTGCAGAGAAGCGTTTGATGAGATTTTTGAAGTATTAGAAGAAGAAAAATCTGAAGATTTGTTTGGGATTTTTCATTGTTTTTCCGGAACTTTAGAACAAGCAGAGCGCGCCATTTCTTATAATATGAAATTGGGAATTGGTGGAGTTGTTACTTTTAAGAACGGGAAAATTGATCAGTTTTTAAATCAAATCGATTTAAAACATATCGTTTTAGAGACCGATTCACCGTACTTAGCGCCCATTCCATATAGAGGAAAAAGAAATGAAAGCAGTTATTTGGTCAACGTTATAGCTAAATTAAGTGATGTGTATGGCGTTTCTACAGAAGAAATTGCAGCAATCACAACCCAAAACTCAAAAGACGTTTTTGGGATTTAACCTGAGCCTTACAAAACTTTAAATTTTTTTTTGTTCTTTTGCCCACTTTAAACAATTATAAATAATGCAGAAATTTGATGCCATTCGACCGTTTTATGATTCCGAAATAAATGAAGCACTTCATGCGGTGGTCAATCATCCTATGATGAAAACCATGATGAACTTTACTTTTCCGGATGTAGAAGATGAGGTTTGGAAGGAACAATTGAAGAAAACCCATTCTATACGAGATTTTCAATGCAACTTTATTTATAACACGATCCAAAAAGTTTTAGAAAAAAGCTCTGAAGGTCTTACCACATCAGGTTTTGAAAAACTGGAACCCAATACTTCTTATCTATTTATCTCAAATCACAGAGATATTCTTCTGGATACAACCTTGCTAAATGTTTGTCTGTTTGAACATGGTTTAGTAATGACAGCTTCGGCAATTGGAGACAATTTAGTAAAGAAAGCTTTTTTGGCAACTTTGGCAAAATTAAACAGAAACTTCTTGGTTCTAAGAGGTTTGTCTCCAAGAGAAATGCTTCAAAGTTCAAAATTGTTGTCTGAATATATGGGACAATTGCTGCTTCGCGAAAACCGTTCGGTTTGGATTGCTCAAAGAGAAGGAAGAACGAAAGATGGAAATGACGAAACCAATCCAGGAGTTTTAAAAATGATTGGAATGGCTTCTGATGAAGAAGATTTGATGAATTATTTTAAGAAATTAAAAATCGTTCCTGTCTCTATTTCATACGAATACGATCCGACAGATGTTTTAAAGATGCCGCAATTAATGGCAGAAGCAAACAACGAAGTGTACGTAAAAGATAAAAACGAAGATTTCATGAATATCATTAGCGGTATCATGGGAACTAAAAAGAGAATACACATTTCTGTCGGAGATGTTTTAGATACTGAAATCGATCAGATTGTGGCAGAAAATGATAATGTAAACAAACAGGTTCAAGCGTTGGCGCAGACTATTGATGATGTAATCTTGAAAAATTATCAATTATGGCCAACAAATTTTATTGCTTACGATATTTTAAACGAAACAGACAAATTTGCTCATAAATATAAAGAGAGCGAAAAACAGCTTTTTGAGCGCCGTTTAGAAATGCGTATCGGAAGCGATAATCCTGTGACAAGACAAGGATTTTTAGCTATGTATGCCAATCCTGTTGTCAACAAATTAAAATACCAAGATGTCATCTAAAGCAAAAATATTATTGGTTTATACCGGAGGAACCATCGGTATGAGCAAAGATTTTGAAACTGGAGCACTGAAAGCCTTCAATTTTGGTAAATTAATTCAGAAAATACCAGAAATCAAGCAATTGGATTGCGAAATCGAGTCGATTTCCTTCGAACATCCAATAGATTCTTCAAATATGAATCCTCAAATGTGGACCAAAATCGCCACAATCATTGAGGAAAATTATAATTCTTACGACGGATTTGTTGTCCTTCACGGATCTGATACCATGTCGTATTCGGCTTCGGCATTGAGTTTTATGCTGGAGAATTTGTCAAAACCAGTTGTGTTTACAGGTTCGCAATTGCCAATTGGGGATTTGCGCACCGACGCCAAAGAAAATCTGATAACAGCAATTCAAATTGCTTCTCTACAGGAAAATGGAAAGCCAGTTATTACAGAAGTCTGCTTATATTTTGAATACAAATTATACCGCGGAAACCGAACTTCTAAAGTAAATGCTGAACATTTCAGGGCCTTTACAGCACCAAATTATCCTGAATTGGTAGAATCTGGTGTTCATTTAACATTAAACAGACATTTATTTCTTCCTGTAAATAAAAATGCAAAACTGATTGTTCATAAGAATTTAGACAATCACGTTGCCATCATCAAAATGTTCCCAGGAATGAGTGAAATTGTTCTGGCTTCCATCCTTGCAACTAAAGGGTTGAGAGGAATTATTCTAGAAACTTACGGTTCTGGAAATGCACCAACTGAAGATTGGTTTTTAAACTTAATCGAAAAAGCCATCAAATCTGGAATACATATCGTAAACGTAACGCAATGCTCAGGCGGAAGCGTAAATATGGGACAATACGAAACCAGTACAGCTTTGAAATCGTTAGGGGTTATTTCAGGAAAAGACATTACAACCGAAGCCGCAATTACCAAATTAATGTATTTGCTTGGGCATAATATTCCGCAAAACGAGTTTAAAAATATTTTTGAAACTGCACTTCGCGGGGAAATATCATAGTTTAAATTGCAATATTTTAAAAATCCCAAATTCCAAAATCTAAAGTTGGAATTTGGGATTTTTTTATTGAAATTTTCGCTTAACCATACAGTTTGTGGAAAATTGGAATTTGGAATTTTTTAAAATTTGGAATTTCTATATTCCACAGGACAAGTCTCCAATTCATCAGAAGCTTTGTGTTTTTTGTAATAGATATAAATCAAAACAGAAAGAATACAGATTATTCCCTGAATAGCAACTGTGGCTCTTACGCCAAGCGAGTGCGAAACATAACCAATAATTAAACTTCCCACAGGAATCATTCCCTGATACGCCATCATATAATAACTGATGCTTCTAGAGCGCATACTCACAATACTATGCGTCTGAATATAAATGTTGATAGATGAAGTTTGTCCCATCATTCCGATTCCGCTCAGAGTCATACAGATTAGCGCAATTGTAATGCTATTAGAAACGGCTAGGATAATAATGCTAAACCCAAGTAAGAGACTGGCCGCAATCATTAATTTTCCCATATTTTCAGCCGATTTTAAATTGGCAAGATAAATAGCAGATAAAATTGAGCCGACTCCGGCAGCGCTTTCAAACCAGCTGAAAGTTTCGGCATTTCCGCTAAAAATATCTTTTGCAAAAACAGGCATCAAAGTATTAAAAGAAATTACAAACAAACTGCTGCAAGTTAGCATTAAGAGCATTCTTGCCATTTCGCTTTCTTTTTTTACGTAATCAAGCCCTTCTATAAGATCGTCCAGCATTTTAAGCTTGTTTTCTGCTTTAATATGCGGTGTGATTTTCATTAGCATTAGCGAAATTAAAACAGGCACATAACTCATAAAGTTTCCAATAAAACAGATGTCTTCTCCATATTGATGCAGAATAATTCCCGCAAGCGCAGGCCCCGCGATTCGGGCAAAATTGTTCATAGTCGAGTTAAGAGCAACTGCGTTTGGAAGGTCTTCTTTATTGTCAACAATGTCAATCATCATAGTTTGGCGACAAGTCATATCAAAAGCATTGATAATTCCCTGAACAAGGCTGAGCGCCAGTATAAAATTGATATTGTAAATTTTGAGATAAATAAGTAGCGCCAAAGTTCCTGCCTGAAGCATTGCCAAAGACTGCAATACCATCATAGCGCGGTGTCTGTCATAACGCCCAATAATACTTCCGGCAAGAGGTGCCAGAAACAGAGACGGTATCATACTTAAAAAAGTCGCTAATCCCAATAAAAATACCGATCCTGTTATACTATAAATCATCCAGCTTACGGCGGTTTTCTGCATCCAGGTTCCGATAACTGAAACAGATTGTCCGTAAAAGAATAACTTGAAATTTTTAGATTTTAAGGCTTTAAACATGATCTTTATTATTTGATTACAAAGTTCGGAATTATGATTTCATTAGAAAAATTAATAATTTTACTTATAATAAGTAGTAAAACTTATCAATATGGAAATCTATCAATTGCAGTATTTTATTAAAACCGCTGAAGTTTTGCATTTTACAAAAGCGGCAGAGTTGTGTTTTGTAACGCAATCAGGACTTTCGCAGCAAATTAAAAAGCTAGAAGAAGAGCTCGGAATGCCATTGTTTAAGCGAATTGGAAAAAAAGTGCAGTTGACAGAAGCAGGAGCCGTTTTTCTGATTCATGCTAAAAAAGTGGTCGAAAATCTAGAAAACGGTAAACAGGCGATTGAGGATTTAAACGAAATGATTGGCGGAGAACTCCGAATTGGCGTAACCTATATTTTTGGATTATTGATTCTGCCTGTTGTAAATGCATTTGCCAAAAGATACCAGAATTTGAGAATAATTGTGGAATATGGTACAACAGAAGCTTTAGAGCAAAAACTGATTAATAATGAATTGGATTTGGTTTTAGTAATTTCGTCTCACGAAATTGGTCCTCCAATTCAGAAAGTGCCCTTGTTTACTTCAAATATGGTTATGGCAGTTTCAAAAAATCATACTTTGGCTGAAATAGACAAAATATCATTTAAAAAAATAGCTGAAGTACCTTTGATTCTTCCGGGAAAAGGTTCTAATTCGCGCGAATACGTAGAGTTGCTGTTTGTAAAACATAACATGAAACCAAAAATTTCGATCGAATTAAATTCGATTCATGCTTTATTGCAAATGGTAGAAAATAGCGATTGGGCAACTATTGTAGCTGAAAAAGCTTTGAAAGGTTGGGAACATAGCCTTAAAGCAATACAAATTACGGGAGTTTCGACCAAAAGAGATTCATATATGTTGACAATGGGAGGTTACCAGAAAAAGGCCGTAAAACTGTTTATGGAAGAATTTAGAAAGAGCATCTGAAGTAACTTTGATTTTACTTTTGTAAAGTCAGATTTTTTTGTGTTATTTGCAGACCAAAATAGAGAGGTGTCCGAGTGGTTTAAGGAGCTAGCCTGGAAAGCTAGTATATGGGTAACTGTATCGAGGGTTCGAATCCCTTCTTCTCTGCAAATTTTAATTAAAATAATACCAAACCTCGGAATCTGTATTTCGAGGTTTTTTTATTAACTTTCTACAGTTATGCAAGATTTGTATTCAGTTTCATTATCTTATTTTAAGATTCAATAAATGGAAAAAGAAAATGACAAAAAGTGAAATCATAATATATAGTACAGCTGATGGTTTGATTAAAATTCAAACACGATTAGAAAATGATACTGTTTGGCTTACACAAGCGCAAATGTCAGAGCTTTTTGGTAAAGATAGAAGTGTGATTACCAAGCATATTGCAAATGTTTTCAAAGAAGGTGAATTAGAGGAAAAAAGCAATGTGCAAATTTTGCACATTGCAAATTCAGATAAACCAGTTAAGTTTTATAATCTTGATGTTATAATCTCGGTTGGATATAGAGTTAAGAGCTTTCAAGGAACACGATTTCGTCAATGGGCGACGGCAAGACTTCGTGAATATATCGTAAAAGGCTTTACGATGAATGACGAAATGCTAAAACAAACAGACAACGAAAGCTATTTTGAAGAATTATTGGCACGTATTCGTGATATTCGTTCGTCTGAAAAAGTATTTTGGAGAAAGGTTTTAGATATTTATGCGACAAGTGTAGATTATGATCCAAGGGCAGAAAGTAGTAAATTATTTTTTCAAACGATACAAAACAAGATGCATTGGGCGGCTCACGGACATACAGCAGCCGAAGTCATTTATGAGCGTATAAATGCTCAGTTGCCAAATTTAGGTTTGACTAATTTTAGAGGTGAAAAACCGACGAAACAAGAAATAGAAATAGCTAAAAATTATTTGAATGAAGATGAGTTAAATGTTTTGAATCGAATGGTGACAGCATATTTAGATCTGGCAGAAATACAAGCATTAAATAGAAAGCCAATGTATATGAAAACGTGGATTGAAAAGCTTGACGAATTTATTAAAATTACAGGTAATGAGATTTTAGAGCATAATGGTTCAGTGAGTCATCAAAAGGCTTTAGACAAAGCAAATGATGAATATATAAAATATAAAGAGCAAACTAAAAATGATCTTTCTGAAGCTGAAAGACATTTTATAAAAAATATAGAAGAAACAAGTAAAAACATAATCGTAAAGAAAAAATCGCAAAACACATAGCCCTAAAAAGTTATTTTCAAAATACGGTTTCCCGCATTTTTTTATTCTAGAAATATTATATATTTGGCTCCTGTGTAATATAAATAACTTAATGGATTTACCTCCTTATTCGCCAGGATTGCATAAACTGGTTACTCTACATGTCGACGAAATTTTTAAGCTTACCAATAGCAAAGGTTTTGTTGCAGTTACCGATTCCATTTTAGAAAAATACGAACTTGAGAAGGTTGGTGTTGTAGTGCATGACTTCGAAAACGAAAGTTTTACAATTTCGTACTGCCTGAAAGAATCTCATATTTGTATACACACTTGGCCAGAATACAATCAGTTGACTTTGGACGTTTATTTGTGCAATTATCTTCAGGATAACTCGCATAAAGTGCGTGCAGTTATGGCCGATTACGTTGCCTATTTTGAAGCAGAAATTATTAAGGATTTTGAAATTAACCGATAAGATATGAAGATTCCTTGTTACGATTGTAATACAGAAACCGAGTTAGAGGTTGGTTTTGAAGTTGTCAATTTTGTTTGTCCGAAATGTCAGAGTTTATATGCTCGTGATAAAGAGGGGCAATTTAGAAGGAGATCTCAGTATAAAAACGTACTCAGAGATTATCCATTGGAAATTGGCGATGTTGGGTTTTTGATGGGTAGCGAATACAAAGTCACAGGTTTGCTGAGAAAAAAAGTGCATCCTGATTTTACTTGGACAGAGTTTATTCTGCAGAACGAAGCTAAAGAGTTTCTATATCTTTCTGTTTCAAACGGGCATTGGATGATGCTTACCGAAATGGAAAATATTGCAGAATTAAGAGGAGGAGTTACAGTTTTAGACCATGATGGTATAGATTACGATTTGTTTGAACATTCGGATGCTGAAATCATAGACGCGCAAGGTTTTTTTGATTTTGCACTTCCTCAAAACAAATTAATTCATTTGGCAGAATTTATAAATCCGCCAAACATCATCTCTATAGAAAGGATGAACAATGTGCAATCAGCATTTCATGGCGAGTATGTGAAAAAAAGCGTCATTCAGAAAGCCTTTCCGAAAAGAACAATGCCGTATCAGTTTGGCGTAAACATGATTCAACCGTCTCGTTTTGACCTTCGCAATACTGCCATTATTTTCTGTCTTTTTGCTTTATTGATTATAACTGCAAACTGGTATATTTATAAAGATCAGGTTGAACAAAACGTTTTTAATAGTAAAATTAAGTTCAGCGAATTTGATAATAAAGAAATTACCACTCCATCTTTTGTGCTCAAAGGCGCTTCGGCTCCTATGACGATTAGCGTTTCGACAGAGGTTAATAATTCATGGGCCAATATAAACGTCGCTTTAATTAATGAAGATAATGGCGATGAAATTTATGCTAATAAAGACATCGAATACTATCATGGTTACTCTGACGGAGAATCTTGGACAGAAGGAAGCCAGTATGAAAAGTTTAATATCTGTGGTGTAAAAGGAGGAAAATACCATCTTTTGATTACACCAATGAAAGCTCCAGAAGATTCTTCTAATAGCGAAATGAATGTTAATGTGGTCTGGAATCAGCCTTCAAGTCGAAATTTAGGTTTAGTTATTCTAGGTATGGTTATAATTTATTTCATCATACGATATTTTAAAAATCAATTTGAAAAAGAGAGATGGGCAGACAGTTCCTACTCAACTTATGAATAATATGAAAAAAATTTCAGATTTCTTTGCCAATAATTGGGCGCCATTAGCAATTGGATTCTTTTGCTTTGGGGTTTACATCTATTTTGCTCTTGCAGGAAACAGAATCTGTGATTGCGAAACCACAGAAAATTATAAATCAACATCGAGCGGAAGCCGTTCATCTTTTAACCATTTTTACCACAAATAAAAACTATCAAATATGGAATTATTTCACGTACAGCCAATAGTAAACTCAATTCTTTATTCTTTTTTAGGAATTGTAATCTTATTAATCGGGTATTATATTATCGAAAAATTGACTCCAGAGAATACTTGGAAAGAAGTTGTAGAAAAAAATAATGTTGCTGTTGCCATTGTTTTGGCAGCATTTATCATCGGGATTTCCATGATTATTAGTGCTGCAATTCATGGGTAAAAAGTTTCTTAGATTTGAATTTCTTTTACTTTTTGCCGTATTTATAATTGCCACTTGCGGACTTATTTATGAGTTGGTTGCAGGAACTTTGGCCAGTTATTTATTAGGCGATTCGGTAAAACAGTTTTCATTTATTATCGGCGTATACCTATTTTCTATGGGTATAGGCTCTTTTTTTTCAAAGTTTTTCAATAAGAATCTGCTTAATACTTTTGTAGAAATCGAAATTTTGGTCGGACTTATCGGTGGTCTAAGCTCAGTAATTTTGTTTCTGCTGTTTGAAAATGTGGGTTCTTTTCAATTCATTTTATATTTATTTGTTTTCGTAACCGGATTTTTGGTCGGATTGGAGATTCCACTATTAATGAATATTTTAAAAGATAGAGTCGAATTTAAAGATCTGGTTTCGAATGTTTTTACCTTTGATTATATCGGAGCGCTTTTAGCTTCAATCTTATTTCCATTGGTTTTAGTGCCGAAATTAGGCATTATGGGAACTTCTCTTTTCTTCGGAATGATCAATGTAAGCATTGCGATTGCTTTGTGTTTTTTATTAAAAAGAGAATTAAAGAAACCATCTTTGTTAAGAGCAAAAGCCGTTTTCTCGTTTTTGATACTATTGACTGTTTTTATTTTTTCCAATGATATTCTCGCGTATTCAGAAGGGAAATTATACGGAGAAAATATCATTTATACGAATTCGACACCGTATCAGCGTATCGTTTTAACACATAATAAGAGCGATTACAGGCTTTATTTGAATAATAACCTACAATTTAGTTCTGCTGACGAATATCGTTATCACGAGGCTTTAGTTCATCCCGCAATGTCGATGGCTAAAAGCGTCAAAAACGTTTTGGTTTTGGGTGGTGGAGATGGTCTCGCGGTTCGTGAAATTCTGAGATACAAAGACGTCCAAAAAGTGACTTTGGTAGATTTGGATGAAGGAATGACAAAGCTTTTCAAAACCAATTCGGTATTGACGAATTTCAATCAGAATTCGTTGAATAATCCTAAAGTTACCGTAATCAATACCGACGCTTATATTTGGGCAAAAAACAACAAAGAAAAATATGATGTCGCGATAATCGATTTTCCAGATCCATCCAATTATAGTTTGGGGAAATTGTATTCACTTAATTTTTATCAAACCATAAAAACCATTTTAAAACCTGATGCGGCGGTTGTGATACAAACCACTTCACCATATTTTGCGCCGAAATCTTTTTGGTGTATCAATAAAACGGTCATGCAGGTCTTCCCGCAGGTTGACGCGTATCATGCGTATGTTCCGTCGTTTGGAGAATGGGGATATACTATCGCGATTAACGGTTTCGGAACGACTTTTAATACCGTAAACCGAAAAGCAGACGGATTGAAATTTTACAATTATCAATTCGATCGATTCAATTATTTTACAAACGATATGATTTCAAACCAAATTGAAATCAATCGTTTAGACAACCAGATTTTAGTACGCTATTTTGATGAAGAGTGGGGAAAACTGCAATAAATCCAGAAGGAGCTTTATAAAAGTAGTTGGCGCGGCTTTAATTGCAGTTCCGTTTCTGCAGTTTTGTTCGGATAAAATTGCGGCGATGATGATTCGTTTATCTGGAACTAAACACTTGCTTGGTCATCGTTTGTGGATTAAAGATTTTCCTAAACCAACGAAACAAATCCACATTCCGTATCTAATTGTCGGCGGAGGAATTTCGGGTTTAAGTGCAGCGCGCCAATTTCATAAAAAAGGAATTTCAGATTTTTTGATAGTAGAATTAGAAAATCATTTGGGCGGAAATTCTTCTAATGGAGAAAATAAATATTCCAAATATCCTTTGGGAGCGCATTATTTGCCTTTGCCTAATTTCCAAGATAAAGAACTGCTTCGTTTTCTAGAAGAAGAAAAAATAATTTTAAGTTATAGTGAAAAAGGTTTTCCAATTTTTGATGAATTGCAATTGACTTTTGCGCCAGACGAACGTTTGTTCTATAAAAATAACTGGCAGGAAGGCGTCGTTCCAAAAGAAGGAAATTTGATTTCTGATGATTTGGAGTTTGACAAATTCTTCAAAAAAATGGATGCGTTTAGAACCGCTAAAGGAGAAGACCAGAAATATTTGTTTGATATTCCGCTGTATCTTTCTTCTAAAGACGAAAAGACTAGAGCTTTGGATAAAATTACCATGAAACAGTGGTTCAAAGACAATCATTTTACGTCTGAGCCTTTGTTCAATTATATCGATTATTGCTGTAAAGATGATTTTGGTTTAGGAATCGAATATGTTTCAGCTTGGGCAGGAATTCATTATTTTGCAGGAAGAAAACAAGATTGTACGCCCGAAAAGCGCGACAGCGTTTTAACGTGGCCTGAAGGTAATTCGCGTTTGGCCAATCATCTTAAAAAATATACGAAAGACAAAACGCTCAAAAATCATTTGGTTTATGAAGTCAAAGTAGAGAACAATAAAGTGATTGCAAAAGCTTTTGATGATGTCAATAAAACCTCGGTTGAAATAATTGCTGATAAAGTGATTATGAGTTCTCCGCAGTTTGTAAATCAATATTTGATTAAAGACAGAAAAACGTTTACCGAATATTTTCATTACACGCCTTGGCTTTTGGCAACGCTGATTGTAAATGATTTATCAGATGATTTTAGTTTTCCGCTTTCTTGGGACAATGTAATTTATGATGCAAAAGGTTTGGGATATGTTTACGATCAGCATCAGACCGTGAATCAGGTTCAGGACAAAAAAGTGATTACATATTATTATAGTTTTTCGTCTGCCGATTTGAAGAAAACCAGAAAAGAGCTGTATAAAAAAGACAAAGAATATTGGAAACAGTTTGTTTTGAATGACTTAAAAGTGGCGCATCCAGATATTGAAGAATGTACAGAAGATATAGAGGTGTTTCTTTTGGGGCACGGAATGATTTCGCCTGCTCCAGGCTTTATTTTTGGAGAAGCGAAAAAACAAGCCAAGCAAAACATTCAAAATAAAATATATTTTGCTCATAGCGATTTATCAGGAATTTCGATTTTTGAAGAAGCTTTTCATCAGGGAATTAATGTTGTAAATGAAATTGTAGATGGAACAACCGTGGATTCATAAAGCCAAAACCGATTTAGCTTTTATAATTGGTCCGTCATTTTTTGTTTTGGCGATCATTTTCATTTTTCAGGATTATATTGCTCAGATTGAAGAATATTATTCTTTTTATACTTGGCTTTTCCTGATTGTGTTTATTGATGTTGCACACGTTTATGCAACTTTATTCAAAACTTATTTTGTTGCAGATGAATTTCAGAAACAAAAAAGAAGATTGATTCTGTTGCCGCTTTTTTGTTTCGTAACCGGAATTGTGCTTTTCTCTTTCGGAAGTTTAGTTTTTTGGTCTTTTTTGGCTTACGTAGCTGTTTTTCATTTTATAAGACAGCAATATGGTTTTATGAGATTGTACGCCAGAAAAGAAACGAAGACCAAAATCTCGATTTGTATTGATAATCTTGCGATTTATGCTTCAACTGGATACCCGATGCTATATTGGTTTTTTTCGTCTAAGCGAAAATTCAACTGGTTTGTAGAAAATGAATTTTTTAGGTTTGAAAATCAAAGAATTCTAGAAATCCTGTTTTGGGTTTATATTGGGATTTTGATTCTGTATGTGGTTTATACGGCTGTAAAATCAATTCAGAACCGATTTTTTAATATTCCAAAAAACAGCATTATTCTGGGAACTGCTTTGTCCTGGTATTTTGGAATTGTGTATTTTAATGATGATCTGATTTTTACTTTATTGAATGTCGTATCGCATGGAATTCCGTATATGGCTTTGGTTTATTTTAAAGAAATTGACGGAAAATCGGAAACAGAATTGGGGCGTTTATCTTTTTTAAAACAGTATAAAGGTCTTTTAATTTACATTGGAATTTTGCTTTTGATTGCTTTTTCGGAAGAATTTCTTTGGGAATTTTTTGTTTGGAATGAAAATATCAGCATCACAAATTTTGATTTTTCAAGTTGGCAGATTTTGTTAGTTCCTTTATTGACCGTACCACAGTTTACACATTATTTATTGGATGGTTTTATTTGGAAAACCAAAACTAAATCTAAAGTTTAATCTCAAACAAACTAAAAGAACCTTCTTTATAATGTTCTGGTAATTCGTTTGTCCATTCGATAGTGCTTATTCCTTTGTAAGTGAAGCCACAGCTGCTGTAATATTTATTTATTCTTTCATTTCCGCTGTGTGTGTCAAGCCTAATATATTCTTTACCGTTTTGTTTGGCATATTCTTTAGCCCATTCAATAATTTTTTTGACATAAGATTGTCCTCTAAATTTTGGATTGGTAGCAATGCGATGAAGGTAAATAGCAGGATCTTTACTGGCTTCCTTCCAAATAATTAAATCATTAAAAGTAATCACAAATGTACAAGCAATTTCGATTCCTTCTTTGATTATGTAATGGCGATTTTCAGCAATTTCTTTTTCTATTAATGCTCTTTCAAAACCTCTCCAGCTTTTATTGTTTACTGTCTTTTGATATGATGTAGCTTGATTGTAAATATTGAAAACGGCATCGATATCTTGTATTGTAGTTTTAGAAATAATCATTACGTAGTGCTTGTATTTTAAGAATTTATCCAGGCAAAATTAAGTATATTTTCTTAAAGCGGATACTTCTAATCTAGCCCCGATAGAAACGATATCCTTTTGTTCTGGGGTTCAGAACAAAAGATATAGTGGATAGCGGGACTAAATTTGTTTTGAAAATGAATGTTCTGCTTCAAGAAATTAAAAAACTAATTCTGTAAAGCGATTTTGACTTTCGGCATCATTCTGTCTACAAACATTTTGTAAGCTGTTTGGGAAGGATGTAAACCGTCTGAGGCAACAAGATTTGGATTGCTTAACCCCATACGCGTAATATCTGTAATCGAAACAAAAGCAACCTGATTGTTATTGCAATAGTTTTCTGCAAAAGAATTATATTGATCTATTTCTGCAGAAATTGTGGTGCTTTGCTGTCCGAATAAACTTTGTCCATAGGGCGTGTAAGCATAATCAGGAATAGAAATGACAACAACATTTTTTCGATCACCTTTGGCCAGCATAATAGCTTTGCTGACCAATTCAGGAAATTCTTTTTCATAAACAGAAAAGCTTTTGTGCTGATATTGATTGTTAACTCCAATTAAAAGCGTTACCAAATCATAATTGGATTCTGGTTTTTGCGATTCGATTGCTGAAAGCAAATTAGATGTTGTCCAGCCAGTTGTTGCAATTATTTTTAATGAAATTGTACTAGAGTACATGGCGTTTAAACTTGCTTTGAGCTGTTCTGGAAAACGACATGTTTCGCAAACGCTCTGACCAATAGTGTAACTGTCGCCTAATGCCAAATAATTTACAGAACTCGAAATTGGAGGATTTGTTGTAGGCGGATTTACAACTGGAGGAGTGGTTGTCGTAGGAGATGAGGGTTCATCTGAACTGCAGCTCAAAAGAAATCCTGAGAGTATAACAATAACTATCTGTTTAAAATCTGGTTTCATAATTTTTTTAAATTAAATTGGCTTTAAACAAATAGTTACGTTAAATAGGGCGTTACGGTTTTACGGCTTCTTTATAAATATTTCTTTCCATGGTGATATTTAATCTTGCAAACATTTCAGAGATATTAAAACCTTCTTTTTTATAGTAAGCTTGCACGGCCTCTTTGGCGCTTTTCAAGACGGTTTCATTTTTCCAGACAGCAATCGTTAAGTAAATTAAATTTCCATTTTCGTCAATGCGTTCGTATGCATTGTCATTTACAAAGCCGTTTAAATGTTTTATGAAGTTTCGGTTAATGCGTACTCGTTCTAAAAATTCTTGTTTTGATTTTTCGGGAACAATAAATTTATCGATAAAAATTTGTTGCATGGTTTCTGATTTTTTAAGTTCAATTTCTGAATTGATTGTTGTTGATTGAGCATTTGTTCTATAGTTGAATAATGTCAAAAAGACAATTCCGATTAAAATATTTGTTTTCATAACTCCTGTTTTTATTGATGTAAAATTCAGAATTGTGAAAACTTAATCCTTGTAAAAAATCATTGATTTACCAAAAAGAAGGAAAATTGAAAAACTCACTTGGAGTTTGTCCTGTAAACAACTTGAAATCTTTATTAAAATGGGGCTGGTCAAAATATCCGGCATCAATAGCCAGATCGATGAGGTTTTGATTTTTTTGTTTGTGATCGATAATTGATTTTATGCGAACAACATAGCAAAATTGTTTCGGAGAAGATCCAATTGTTTTTCGGAACCTTTTTTCAAATGCGTCTTGACTGATAAAAAGCGCATCAGCAAGCTCTTTTATTTTAACGATGCCTTTTTTTGATTGTATGATAGTAATGGCAGCAGAGATTAGATTGTCGGGTTTGTAATTGTGCAGTCTTGATAAAAGAAACTGTTCTATAACTGCAATTTTTTGATTGTTGGTTTTGGCTTCCACTAAAAGTTCTTCGATAATGGCAATTTTTTGCTGTGGAATAAAGTTGTCGAGCGAAACACTTTCTTCGAATAATTCATGAAGCGGTTCTTTAAAAAAAGCTTTAGCTCCAGCTTCTTTAAACTGAATGATAAGAGTTGCCGTATCTTTTGCGTAATTAATTAATCGTACTGATTTGCGAATACCTGAAATTGTAGAAACGGGCAGTTTTTCGTGCCGATTTTCTTTAATATAATTAACATAGCCTTTGCAGCGAAAAGCAATTGCTAGAGAGGTGCTGGGCAAAACCCGGTTTACCAATTCGTCTTCGCTTTCGATAATTCTGTAAGTCTTAATAAAAGGTCTTAACTGTTCTGTTGGAATGAAATCGATAATGTTCATTTGAAAGTATTTTCAACAGGCTGAATGTCAAAGGTATGAAAAAACAAAATTCCAATAACTTATCTGTCATTAAACAGTTTCAGTTATTGGAATTTTTAAGAAATAAGTTATGTTACATAACTTATAGTAATTTTTAAACCATTTCGGCTTTCATCAAAATTTCTTCCTCGATAGCATTCCAAAGTCCGATGCGTTTTTCTAGAGCAAGAATCGAAACTTCTTCAACTTCTTTCCATTTTTGAGCATCGTTTTCACACAGTTCTGTAATCATTTGCATAGCCATTGGTCCATGTTCATCGGCATCCAATTCGATATGTCTTTCAAAATAGTATAGTAATATTGCTAAATCGGTTTCCGGAAGGTTTTTCTGGAAGTTTTTCAAAATTTCAGTAAACATACTCGGAATCAAATCTTCTCTTCCAAAAGTAAATGCTGCTGCAATTTCGTGTGGTTTTCCTTCTTCGATAACTCTAAAAGTAAAATCTAAAAAGGCTTTTACATTTGGATGCAATGAGCTTTGTTTGATTGCTACGAATATATTATGAAGAGAGGTCACCTCTGATAAGAATTTTAAAACTCCTGTTGTATCTGCGCCACAGTCTTCCATAGCTTCAAGATACATTTCGTAGTGGCTTTGTCTTCTTCCATCAATACTTAAATCGCTCTCTTCTGCAAGAACAATTTCATTAATCAAATAACGTGTTTCTGGATTTTTGGTAGCAAACCAAGGTGTTGTTGTACAAGTAAGTTTGGCCTGTAAGGCTTTTAAAAGTGACATAAAATCCCAAACAGCAAAAACGTGAGTTTCTAGAAAGCTGTGAAGATCATTTATATTTTGAATCTTATTGTATAAAGAGTGGTTTAATAGTTGGTCTTTTTGAGGTTGAATGCTTTTGTTTATCGTTTCGATATTCATTTTTGAAAAAATTTTGATGCAAAGATAAAAAGCTTCTCCGTCAAGAAGAAGCTTTTTAGATTGATTTTATGTATATTTTAATAATTAGTGTTTATTTAAATGCTGGAATTCCAGTCACATCCATTCCAGTTATCAATAAATGTATGTCGTGAGTTCCTTCATACGTAATAACACTTTCAAGGTTCATCATGTGTCGCATGATGGAGTATTCGCCAGTAATTCCCATGCCTCCGAGCATTTGTCTTGCTTCTCTGGCGATGTTGATTGCCATGTTTACATTGTTGCGTTTTGCCATCGAAATTTGAGCAGAAGTTGCTCTACCTTCGTTTCTTAAAACTCCTAAACGCCAAGTTAATAATTGTGCTTTTGTGATTTCGGTAATCATTTCCGCCAGTTTTTTCTGCTGCAATTGAGTTCCTCCAATTGGTTTTCCAAACTGAATTCTTTCTTTTGAATATCTTAAAGCTGTATCATAACAATCCATTGCAGCTCCGATTGCTCCCCATGCGATTCCGTAACGAGCAGAATCTAAACAGCCAAGAGGGGCGCCAAGACCAGATTTATTTGGTAGAAGATTTTCTTTTGGAACTTTTACATTATCAAAGATTAATTCTCCTGTTGCAGAGGCACGAAGTGACCATTTGTTATGAGTTTCTGGCGTTGTAAAGCCTTCCATTCCTCGTTCTACAATTAAACCGTGAATTCTTCCTTCTTCATTTTTAGCCCAAACAATCGCAATATCAGCAAAAGGAGCATTAGAAATCCACATTTTGGCACCATTTAAAAGATAATGATCTCCCATATCTTTAAAATTGGTAATCATACTTCCAGGATCAGAACCGTGATCTGGTTCGGTTAATCCGAAACAGCCTATATATTCTCCCGTAGCAAGCTTTGGAAGATATTTCATTCTTTGTTCTTCGTTTCCATATTTCCAGATTGGATACATTACTAGTGAAGATTGAACAGATGAGGTAGATCTTACACCAGAATCGCCTCTTTCTATTTCCTGCATAATTAAACCATAAGAAATTTGGTCTAATCCTGCTCCGCCATATTCTACAGGAATATAAGGTCCGAAACCACCGATTTCTCCAAGACCTTTAATAATTTGTTTAGGAAATTCTGCTTTTTGCGCGTATTCTTCTATAATAGGAGAAACTTCTTTTTTAACCCAAGCACGAGCAGATTCGCGAACTAATTTATGTTCGTCAGATAGTAAATCGTCTAAGTTAAAATAATCTGGAGATTGAAATAGGTCTGGTTTCATGATTTTTAAATTTAGCAAAGCAAATTTACATAATAAAAATATAACAAATACATGTTAAAATGTTATATTTATTTATAGCAAAAATAATATTAATAGGAATTTGGCAAATAAATTGTAGTTTATTGATAATTTATAGACTATTTTTGAATTCCAAAAACAAACTAAATGAGGCTGATCATCTCTTTTTTCTTTTTACTATTAATCTATTCCAGTGGGGTTGCTCAAACTACAGGAGAGCTCACGGAACAAAAGTACTTAGAATTACAGGATAAAATCCGTTTTAGCATTAATGGAAATTATGATGAGGGTTTATCCTATGTAAATCAGATGATTAAGTCTAAAAATGAGATTCATCAAGCCTTCGCTTATGCTGCAGGTTCTTACCTGTATCAACTAAAAGGAAATGCTAGTCAATCTGATAAAATGTATTCAGAAGCAATAAAGCATTTAGCTAAAATTCCAGAGTCTAATGATAAAATAAAGTTACATGCGTATTTATGCAACTATAGAGGCCTTACTTTCTGGAAAAGATCAAACTATGGTAAAGCTCTTAGCAGTTATCAGGAAGGAGTCAAACTTTCTTCTAAAATAAATGATGTTGTACAAATTGTAAAATTTAAAGCCAATATTGCTTTACTAAATGAAGGCGTTGGTAATTATCAGTTGTCTATAAAAATCTTAAAACAGAATGATGCATTTCTCGATCAGAATGAGAGTTTGTATGAAAAAGATCAGTTTCAGAATTCTAAAAGTAATACTTACACAAATCTTGGAAATTCTTATGAAGGATATTACTACAAGAATCGAGAAAAAGCATATTTATTAGATTCTGCAGAATATTATTATAAAAAAAGTATAGCCTATTCGGATAGATTTATTGACAACAAGACTATTTCTAAACTTAGTTTAGGAAATATTTATCTGATTAAAAAGGATTATGTAAATGCCGAAAAAATTTATTATGATATCTCCTTTTATGCAAAACAGACTGATAATGAAGATTTGTATCAAATTGCCAATTATAATTTAGGGGATCTGTATTATTCTATGAAGAAATACGATAGAGCTCTTATATTTTTAAAAAAGGTAGATTCAATTAGCCAAAAGAATAAGACTATGGATAATAGTTATTTTAAGTCTAATTATATACAGGCTAAAATCTACAGTATCAAAAATGAACCCGAGCTTGCTTATAAACACTCTAAGCTATACCTGGACTCTTATGAAAAATATGAGGGAAATCTTAGAGAAGAAACATTAGAGGTAAATTATAAACAGGGAACAGCAAACCTTAGTGACGAGATGCTTAGCGTTCAGGAGAAGTATAAATATGAAGTGTTTTGGAATAAGGCATTGAAAATATTTTATGTAATCTTGGTAATTGGAATTGTATTTTTCCTCATCAAAAATATTAGAGATAAAAATAAAGCCCAAAAGAAAATGAACGCTTTAATTGAAGAGTTCAAAGCTAATCTGGAGAAAAAAGAACTTGAAAAAGCAGAAATAGAGAAAGCGCCTGCCGAAAAAGCAACTATAGATGTTCTTGAAACTGAAGATGTGGCTTTGAAAAAGGAAAATGCGAATTTGAGTATTGACGAGGCTAAAGAAAATAAGATAGTCGAAAAATTATTGGCATTAGAAGAAAAACTAGAATATTTAAATGCTGATTTTACGCTTTCTTATGCTGCTAAAAAAATAAAAACAAATACTACCTATCTCTCTTATGTTGTGAACAAAAGGTTTGGAAAATCTTTTAGTGAATATTCTAATGAGTTGAAGATTAATTATGTTATTAACCAAATGATTACAAATCATTTGTATCGTAAATATTCTACACAAGCAATTGCTGAAAGCGTAGGGTTTAAAAATGCAGTTTCTTTTGCAAAATCATTTCGCAAAAGAACTGGAGTGTCTCCAGCTCAGTTTGCGAATAATATTTAGTTCTATAATCATAATTTAATTTATTTTTATGTGCTTCCTTTGCCTCCATCCGCTTTTCCTGGATTTGGTTCTGGAAGCGGCTCTTCATCTCCACCTTTAATTGTTTTTTGTTCTTTTTTAGAAATTGTATATAGTAGAAAATCTTCGAATGTTAATTTGCTATTTTCATGACTTGATTTTTTGGATTCATTTTTAAATGTTTCAATTCTATTAATTATTTCCACCGCCAGCAGATCTTCCTGGATAAGGTTCAGGAAGCGGCTCTTCATCTCCACCTTTAATTGTTTTTTGTTCTTTTTTAGAAATTGTATCTAGTAGAAAATCTTCGAATGTTAATTTGCTATTTTTCATGACTTGATTTTTTGGATTCATTTTTAAATGTTCAATTCTGTTAATTATTTCCACCGCCAGCAGACCTTCCTGGATAAGGTTCAGGAAGCGGCTCTTCATCTCCACCTTTAATTATTTTTTGTTCTTTTTTAGAAATTGTATCTAGTAAAAAATCTTCGAATGTTAATTTGCTATTTTTCATGAGTTGACTTTTTTTGATTTATTTTTTAAAATTTCAAATTCTGATTTAATTATTTCCACCACCAGCAGATCTCCCTGGATTACTGACATCTGTCGGATCTTCGTAAGCTCCCCCTTTAATTGTCTTTTGTTCTTTTCTAGAAATTGTATCTATTTTAAAATCTTCGAATGTTAATTTTGACCTTTTCATGATATATTTTTATTTGAATTAATAAATTAGTACTATAAATCTTTCATAATATTTTTTAAACATTTTTTATCAGATGCCCAAAAGCAGTATTATAAATAGTTTATTTAGGGATTTTTTAGAATTAAAAGCAGTAAGAAATGGGCTTTGTATTTAAGTTAATTTTGTTGAAAAATGTACTGCTTAGATCTGTTTTTGTGAATGCTTTTTTTATTTCTTTAGAGCTTAACTCGTCTTTTTTTAGTCATTTATTTTAAGCCTATTCGTCTGATTTTTTCTTCCAAAATCATCTGTTGTTATGGGCCTATTTTTCATGTTTTTTAATGTTTAGATTATTGCTTTTCCAAAACTAGATAAAAAGCAAAACCGTTAATCGAAAATGGACTTTCTAAGCTTTTTATTCAAAAAACAAACATGTAAATAATTGTAAATCAATACATTAAAAAGGATACTATACTTGGTATAATTTATAAATTGTATGTGGTATAATTAATAAAATGTATGTGTTTATGCGATTTTTATCAATAAAATCCCCAATCTTTGCAGTGTAAAATGATTTAAAAACGATCAAAAGCGATGTTAAAACTTGTCCAAAAATTTCTGCAAATCAACCGCTACTCAGATATCAAAAATGAGTTTAAGGATCTGTTTTTGTCTCATCCAAATTATCCGAGTTTGTTTGCCATTACAGACTCGTTTGATTTGCTTTCTGTAGAGAATGCTGCTGTAAGAGTTTCGAAAGAACAGATTGAAGATTTGCCATCTAACTTTTTGGCATATTTTAAAGATGAATTGACACTAGTTGAAAAGATTAAAAGCGGTGTTAGAATCACAACCTCAAAAAAAGGAAGCCAAAAATTATCTTATGATAAATTCCTTTTAGATTGGAATGGAGTAATTGTGGCCATTGAACCAAACAATGTTGTAGCAAGAGATAATCTAAAAATAGAATACAACTGGCTAAAATATTTTCTGCCTCTTGCGCTTGTAGCAGGATTGTCTTTGTTCTATAATCGTTTTGATTGGTTTAGCGCTTCATTTTTGGTGACATCAGTTCTTGGTTTAATCGTAAGTATCTTTATAGTTCAAGAGAAGTGGGGAGTTAAAAACACTGTAATTTCAAAATTCTGTAATTTAAGTACTAATTCTTCTTGTCACTCGGTAATAAGCTTTAATGATGATATAGCAAATAAATGGTTGAGTTTTTCAGATTTGCCATTGCTTTTCTTTAGTTCAAGTATTATAGCAATATTGGTTCAGCCTTTAAGTTCAGCGATTTTTGTTGGATTCTTAAGTTTATTAGCTATTCCAATAATAGTATGCTCGATTTGGATTCAAAAATTTGAGATTCAAAAATGGTGCATAATGTGTTTAGCAATATCATTTTTAATATTGGCACAGAGTGTTGTTTGGTTTTCTTCAGATCTTTTTACATTGAGTTTCAGCTTTAATGAAATTTTTCCTTATGTATTCTCTTTGTTGCTTTTAATACCAATCTGGGCGGCAGTTAAAGTGATGATTAGAAAAATGCTTGATAATGAAAACTCGCTCAAAGAACTTAAGAAATTCAAAAGAAACTATTCCTTATTGAATTTCTTATCTAAAAAAGTAAAATATAACAAAGGGTTTGAAGACTTAAGAGGTTTGACATTTGGAAATAGAAATGCAGGAGTTAGACTTTCTGTAATTCTTAGCCCAAGTTGCGGACACTGTTATAAAACTTTTCAAGAAGCTTTTGACTTGGTATTAAAGTTTCCAGATAAAATATTTTTGAACGTTCTTTTTAATATTAATCCAGAAAATAATGACAACCCTTACAAAGCAGTTGTAGAAAGGCTTTTAACTATTAACAGAACAACACCTGGAAAAACAGTTGAAGCGATTTCAGATTGGTACATTAAAAGAATGACTCACAAAAAGTGGTTAAAAAAATGGAATGTTGATTCTGTAAGCATGATGATAAATCAGGAAATTCAGAAGCAATATGATTGGTGCTCGATGAACAATTTTAATTATACACCGATTAAGATTGTAAACGAAAGGTTATTTCCAAATGAATATGAATTGAACGAATTGAAATATTTCTTAAATGATTATGTAGAAGAAGTTCAAGTGTTAGAAAAAATAGCCTAAGAAACAGGAATTTAGACTGTTAAAATAGAAATTAGTTACCCCAACTTTAAAACCTGCAGTGATGTTAAAGAATATTTTAAAATTGAAGGGTGCAGTAGAATTGACTGCAAGTGAGCTGAAAACAATGAATAGAGATCATACTCCTATTTGTGAAGATGGATTTAAAGCTAAAAGATGTACAGAATTTGGTACTGTGCCAGCATACTGGAACTGCATACCAAATAATTATGTCGGAAGTTGCTAAAGAGGATTTTTTTAAGCATCAAGTTATTGCAAATTTGAGGCTTAAACCAAAAAATGTAAATAGCCAGTTATGTTAGAAAAGATTTTAAAAAGTAAGGAAACAAGAAAGCTGACAAAAAAAGAGCAGAAAAACATCTTGGGCAATGAATATTCAGAAGATATCAATTGCCATGATACTGTTGTTGAGAAATATTAAATAGTTAGGCAGAACAAACTGTTGTACTAGATAAAAAAGGTATTAATTATGTTAAAGAAAATTTTAAGTCTTGAAGGTGCTCAGTCCATTAACAAAAATGAACAGAAAACCATGAAAGGAGGAATTCCAGAATGTTGGGTTCAAGCCTTAGAAGCAGGATGTTTTTTAATACCGCTAGGCGAAACTTGTCCGCTAAATACATCATCAGGTATTTGTGATACAAGTCGTCTTTGTTGTTGATTTTTAACTTTTTTAAAAGTAATACGATATAGCCTTATTTAGAATTTAGTCATGTTTTTTTTAATGTATAGGCGCTCGATCGTGGAACATTGAGCATATTCTCAGTATTGATGATTGGTACTGAGATTCTTAGGAGTTGGTCGCAAGGTTATTTTTATTTGGTTAGGGTAACCGCGGCCATGTCCTAAAGAAATTGTGTTGCTAAAAAATTTGTTTTTAAATACTGAAACAGAGAAGATTTAGGTCTTCTCTGTTTTTTTATGGATTAACAAGAAATTTTTTTCTTAATTTGGTCTGGAATAAATCATAATAAATTGAAAAAATTCACTCATTATAAACAGGCAGATAACAAAGATTGCGGACCGACATGTTTAAAAATTATTGCTAAATATTACGGTAAAACAATCAACATTCAGGAGTTGAGAAATATTAGCGAAACAACTCGTGAAGGAAGTAATTTGCTTTTTTTAAGTGATGCTGCTGAAAAAATTGGATTTAGAACTTTAGGGGTAAAACTCTCTGTAAAAAGAATCGAAGAAGCTCCGCTGCCATGTATTTTGCATTGGAACGATAATCACTATGTTGTACTTTATAAAATAAAAAAAGGCAAATATTATATCTCAGACCCAGCTTTTGGTCTTTTGGAATACAGTAAAGATGAATTTGTAAAGTTCTGGATTGGAAATAATGCTCATGATGAGATAAAAGAAGGAATAGCATTATTGATTGAACCGACTCCAAAATTTTTTCAATCTAATTTTGATAAAGAAGAAGATTCAGGGTTGGGATTCAGATTCCTTTCTCAATACCTCTTTCAATACAAATCATTTCTTATTCAGCTTGCTATAGGGCTTTTTGCGGGTAGTTTATTACAGTTGATATTTCCATTTTTAACCCAAAGCATTGTCGATGTCGGAATACAGAATCAGAATATTCATTTCATTTATCTGATCCTATTTGCTCAGCTGTTCCTTTTTGCTGGGAGAACAGGTTTAGAACTCATAAGAAGCTGGATACTGCTTCATCTCTCGACCCGCATTAATATTTCATTAATTTCTGATTTCTTTATCAAGTTAATGAATCTTCCGATTTCTTTTTTTGATGTAAGGATGACCGGTGATATCATGCAGCGAATTAATGATCATCGTAGAATCGAAAAAATACTTACAACATCCTCTTTAAATGTGCTATTTTCTGTTATCAATATGTTTGTATTGGGGGCAGTTTTGGCTTATTTTAATCTCAAGATATTTCTGGTGTTTTTTGTCGGAAGCCTTCTTTATTTTGGCTGGATAAGTATGTTTTTAAAACGAAGAGAAATTTTGGATTACAAACGTTTTGCTGAAGTTTCTGTAGAGCAGAGCAAGGTAATGGAGCTGATAAACGGAATGCAGGAAATTAAGCTCCATAATGCAGAAAAACAGAAACGCTGGGGCTGGGAATATGTTCAGGCAAGATTGTTTAGGGTTTCTATAAAAGGTTTGGTTTTAGAGCAGTCGCAAAGCATTGGTTCGTCAGTAATAAATGAACTGAAAAATATTTTCATTACGTTTTTATCTGCAAAATTAGTTATTGATGGTTCTATAACGCTGGGGATGATGCTGGCCATTAATTCGATTGTAGGCAGTTTGAATGGGCCAATTACACAGCTGATCCAATTTGTGAGAGAGCTTCAAGATGCTAAAATTTCATTGGCAAGATTATCAGAAATTCACGAAAAAGAAGACGAAACGCAAGAAGAAGAGCATCAGTCCATTGATGTGCCGTATGATTCAGATATCGAATTAAAAAATGTTACTTATAGGTATTTAGGTTCAGATGTTCCTGTTTTAGATAACTTAAGTTTAAAGATTCCAGCTAATAAAGTGACAGCAATAGTGGGAGTAAGCGGAAGCGGAAAAACAACATTGATGAAACTCTTGCTGAAGTTTTACAATCCAGACAAAGGCGAAGTCTGTATTGGGAGTGCTCAATTGAAAAATATTTCACAGAAAGCATGGAGATCTAATATTGGAGCGGTTATGCAGGAGGGGTATATTTTCACTGATACAATTGCAAATAATATTGCAGTTGGGGCTGATAAAATCGACAAAGAACGATTGCTTTATGCATCTGATGTCGCAAATATTACACAATATGTAAGCGAGCTCCCATTGGGCTATAACACCAAAATTGGAGCAGAAGGATTGGGAATGAGCACCGGGCAGAAACAGCGATTGCTGATTGCCAGAGCAGTATATAAAAATCCTGAAATTTTGTTTTTCGATGAAGCAACATCTGCCCTTGACGCCAACAATGAAAAAGAAATTATGCAGAAGCTTGATATTTTCTTTAAAAACAAAACCGTAATTGTAATTGCGCATCGATTAAGCACGGTTATGAATGCAGACCAGATTGTGGTTTTGGATAAAGGTAAAATTATTGAAATAGGGAACCATACTACACTGGTAGAACAAAGAGGAAATTATTTTGAATTGGTTAAAAATCAATTGCAGTTAGGAAATTAGTCATGGCAGAAAACAACGATACATTTGAATTAAGAAGTGAAGAGGTTCAGGATATCCTGACCAAAGTTCCGCATTGGATGATACGATGGGGAACCGTTCTGATATTTGCCATTATTATCATGCTGTTTTTTGTTTCTTGGTTTGTCAAGTATCCAGATACTGTAAAAACAGAAATTGTAATTACAACTAATATTCCGCCAGAGAAAATAGTGTCAAAGTCTTCTGGACGAATTGAAGCGATTTTAGTAAAAGATAAAACAGAGGTGGATAAAAATAGTACGTTGGCCATTATTGAAAATACGGCGAATTATAAAGATGTTTTTCTGCTAAAAAAAATTGTGGATAGTTATGATATAAGCAGCTCAACAAAAGAGTTTCCTTTTGATCTGTTGCAAAATAAACAGCTCGGCGAAATAGAAAGTGCTTTCGCAGGTTTTCAGAAAGATTATCAGGCTCAGGAACTAAATAAAGACCTTCATCCTTATCAGGTGGAAAGCAGAGCACAGCAGTCTGAAAAAATCCAGATAACCCAAAGAATAGAAATTCTGCAGCAACAGAAAACAATTAACGAACATGAGCTGGAACTTCAGAAAAATGAAGTGGCACGCTTTGAGACTTTATTTAATAAAGGAATTATTTCTGCCCAAGAAATGGAAGCTAAAAAACTGAGTTTTCTTCAGGCACAGAAGAATTATAGAAGTCTATTATCGTCGATTTCCCAATTAAGGTCTTCTTTGATTGATAACACAAAATCAAGTCAGAATTCGCAGATAAACAGCACTAGAGAAGAAGTTAATCTTGGGCGTAACGTGTCGCAGTCGTTTTATCAGCTGAAAAAAGTGATTAGGGACTGGGAGTTGGCATATGCATTAAAATCTTCTATCAGCGGTAAAGTAACTTTTCTGCAGGTGTGGAATGAAAATCAGACCATAAATGTTGGAGATAATGTATTTTCTATAATCCCAGATGCTAAGAACAGCTTTATAGGAAAGGTAAAAGCGCCAGCTTTAAATTCAGGAAAAATAAAAGTGGGGCAGCGTGTCAATATCCGTTTGGCGAATTACCCAGATAGGGAGTTTGGCGTTTTGAAAGGCGAAATCAAAAATATTTCATTGGTGCCCGATAAGGATGGCAATCTTCTTATAGATGTTGCGCTTCCAAATGGACTGAAAACATCGTATAATAAACAGATTACATTTCAGCAGGAAATGAAAGGAAGTGCAGAAATTGTAACCGAAGATTTGAGATTGATTGAAAGAATTTTGTATCAGTTTAAAAGTATATTTGAACAGGTTTAAAATTTAAGATAAAAATCTTTAGTCAGCTCAATATATTCTGGAGTGTAAACATGGCGATCGACTTCAATCACTAATTCATCTATTTCAATTTCAGAAACCTTATTTCTGCTAAAAGCCAATAAACTGCGTTTAATTTCTGATTTTGGAGTTCCTTTTACGCGAGTAATTTTTAGAGGATATAACTCGGCTTCTTTCGCCAGAGCAATAAATTTTTCCTCTTCTTTGAAAGGAATAATTAAAGCAAGTATTCCGTTTTCTGAAAGTAATAAATCGGCAGCTTCAACAATTTCTTCAAAAGGCATTGCATCCTGAAAACGTGCTAGATCACGCTGTTCATTTTCGGATTTATAATCTTCAGAATAAAAAGGAGGATTTGAAACGATCAAATCATATTCATCTTCTGGTTCATCAATAAATTCATCCAGGCCAGCATGAAAACAAAATAATCTATCGGCCCAAGGAGAAGCTTCAAAATTTTCTACAGCCTGTTCGTAAGCATTTTCATCGATTTCAAGAGCATCAATTTGTTCAGCATGACTTCTTTGTGCCAGCATCAGAGCAATAACTCCAGTTCCCGCACCAATATCTAAAATACTAAAAGGGTTATGAGAAATAGGAGCCCAAGAGCCCAATAAAACACCGTCGGTACCAACTTTCATAGCGGTTCTGTCTTGCTTAATAGAAAATTGCTTGAAGCTAAATAAAGGCATTTCTGAATAAATAAAATTTACGATAGGTAATGACTGAAAACTGTGACTGAGACTGAATACTTTTATAAGTACATCTCAATAAGGCCTTCAGGAAGATCCATGATAACTTTTTTGTTCTCACGATCGATTTTTACTAGAAATTGATCAATCATAGGAACTAAGATTTCGACTTCACCATTTAAAACTTCAAAAAGAGGCTGTGCAGTTGAATCATTAATAGAAGTTATTTTTCCGAAAACGCCTAAACGTTTGTCTTCAATTTCGAAACCAATAACTTCATGGAAGTAAAATTTGTTACCAGTAAGTTTTGGCAACATAGTTAAAGGAAGATATATAGGACTGCCAACAAGAGCATCTGCATCTTCTTCAGTATTTACATCTTCAAAACGAACTCTTAAAAAGTCGTTTTTGTGTAATGAGCTTGTTTCAATGAAAAAAGGAACCAAGTGTTTGTTGCTTTCAACAAACACTGATTCCAGATTTTCGTATAACTCAGGTTCATCTGTGTCTAAATAGACTAAGACTTCCCCTTTGAAACTAAATTTTTTAGCGATTTTACCTAAATAAAAACAATCTTCTTTACGCATTATCGCTAAGTAAAAATTATGCTTCAGTTGTTTCGTTATTCTCTTCAGCAGCAGGAGCTTCTTCAGTAGCTTCAGCAACTTCTTCAGTAGCCTCAGCAGCTTGTGCAGCGGCAGCAGCTTCTGCTTGTGCAGCAGCAGCATCAGCAACACGTTTAGCGTTAACTTCTTGCTCAGCTTTTAAAGCTTTTGCTTTAGCATCAGCTTTTGCTTTAGATAAACCATCTTTTTTAGCATCAACTTTACCAGCTTTTGCTTCTAACCAAGCAGTTAATTTAGCATCTGCTTGCTCTTGTGTTAAAGCACCTTTACGAACTCCTCCATCAAGGTGGTGTTTCAATAAAGCACCTTTGTAAGAAAGGATAGCTCTAGCAGTATCAGTTGGTTGAGCACCATTGTGTAACCATTTAACTGCGCTGTCAAGGTTTAATTCAACAGTTGCTGGGTTAGTGTTTGGATTGTAAGTACCGATTTTCTCTAAGTATCTACCATCTCTTTTTGAGCGTGCATCTGCAGCTACTACCCAGTAAAAAGGTTTTCCTTTTTTACCGTGTCTTTGTAATCTAATTTTTACTGACATAATCTAGTGATTAAATTTTGAGGTACTCGACCTCTGTTAATTAAGGGCGCAAAGATATAATTTTTTTATGAAAAATGCGTTTTAAAAGAGATTAAATCTATTTGAATTGTTTTTTTAGCATTTTTTTGACTTTTTAATTTAAGTATTTAGCTCTTAATGCGATACTTTTGCATCAAATTCATTTTAAATATGAAAAAATACTTTTATTTTTTATCACTTTTACTTCTGCTTGTATCTTGTACCGAGGATATAAAATTTAATAATCCAGCTTTTCAGACCTTAAAAGATAATACTTTTTGGAGAGCACAAGTTTATGAGGCTGGAATCGAAACGAATGATTTTTTTGTTATTGAGGGGTCTTTGGGCTACGAGCAAATCAAACTTCAACTTTCTGAACCGTCTAAGAAAACATATGTTTTAGGTATAAATGATGATGTAAAAGCCATTTATAAGGATACTTATAAAGGGCAGGAAGCAGAATTTAGCACTGGAACAGGCAAAGGAACAGGAGAAATTATCGTTACAGAATACAATACTGTTGATAATACTATTTCAGGAACGTTTAAATTTACAGCAGTTAATACTGATCAAAATGCTGAAAAACAAACTATGCATTTTTCGGAAGGCGTTTTTTATAAAATTCCAGTGACACAGGGGCCTAACTTTGTTCCAGTCAACAATTAATTTCCTAATTTGAGCCTCATCAAATCAGAATAAAAACTTAAATAAATCCATAACATAGTAGATTAGATATAAATAAGACTACATTTGCTTCTTATTATAAATAAATATCTATGAATATTTTCGTTGGGAGCCTTCCATTCAGTATTGAGGAAGCAGATTTAAGAGAGTCTTTTGAGGCTTATGGAACAGTTGACTCTGTTAAAATTATTACTGATAAATTTACTGGAAGAAGTAAAGGCTTTGGTTTTGTTGAAATGCCAAATGATAGTGAAGCACAGAAAGCTATCGATGAATTGAACGGTGCTGTTGTTTCAGGTCGTACAATCGTTGTAAATAAATCTGAGCCAAAACCAGAGGGCGAAAGAAGAAGTTTTAATAACAACCGCGGAGGAAACGATCGTGGTGGTTACGGAAACAACCGTGGCGGAGATCGCGGAAACAGAAGAGAATATTAATGTTTTTTTTCTAAAATATAAAAGGGATAAACTTATGTTTATCCCTTTTTTGTTGCTTTTGTTTCAAGTTTCAAGTTGGAAAAACCTGAAACTTGAAACAAATAAAAGCTGAAACAAAATTATACATTCGCAGCTAACCAGTCACCAACTTCTTTAGTGCCGTATGCTTTACCTCCGTTAGCTAAATCTTCAGTAACTACTCCAGCTTCTAAAGCTTTGTTTACAGCATCTCTGATTGCTTTTCCTTCTTCCATCAATCCGAAGTTTTCGAACATCATAGCAGCAGATAAAATAGTAGCCATTGGGTTTGCAATGTTTAATCCTGTCGCTTGTGGGTAAGAACCGTGAATAGGTTCAAATAAAGAGACTTCAGCTCCCATAGATGCAGAAGGCATTAATCCCATTGAGCCAGAAATTACAGAAGCTTCGTCTGTTAAAATATCTCCAAATAAGTTCTCCGTAATCAATACATCATAAGAATTTGGCCATTGAACCAAACGCATAGCAACAGCATCAACAAATTCGTAGCTAACTTCAACTTCTGGATAGTCTTTTTCCATTGCTTGAACGGTTTCTCTCCATAAACGTGAAGTTTCCAAAACGTTTGCTTTGTCAACGCAGCATAATTTTTTAGAACGTGTCATGGCTAATTCGAAACCTTTTTTAGCTAAACGCTGTACTTCAGCTCTAGTGTAAACACAGTTGTCGTAAGCTGTATCTCCGTTGTCTTTTCTTCCTTTTTCACCAAAGTAAATTCCGCCAGTTAATTCTCTTAAGAAAACCAAATCAGTTCCTTCGATTCTTTCTCTTTTTAATGGAGATTTATCTAATAATGATGGGAATGTAAAAGTTGGTCTTACGTTTGCAAACAAACCTAATGCTTTGCGCATTTTTAATAGACCTTGCTCTGGACGTACTGGCGCAGAAGGATCGTTATCATATTTAGGGTGGCCAATCGCTCCGAAAAGAACGGCATCAGCATTTTTACAAACTTCGTGTGTTGCATCTGGATAAGGTTCTCCTACGGCATCAATTGCTGCAGCTCCAGTTAAAGCAGGTTTCCAAGTGATTTCATGTCCGAATTTCTTTGCAATAGCATCAGATACTTTTACGGCTTCATTGATTACTTCTGGTCCGATTCCGTCTCCGGCTAAAAGGGCTATGTTTAATTTCATTCTATATTTTTTAAAAGGTTCTAAGGTTCTGAGTTGCTAAGATTCTAAGTTTTTATTCTTATTACTTAGTTTTGTTTTTAAGATTCTGAGTTGCGGAGATTCTGAGTTCAAAGAAGAAAAACTTAGTGGCTTAGAATCTTAGCAACTTAGAACCTATGTAATTATATTCAACATTTTTTGCGTTGCAATAATCGCTGCAACAGTTTGATCTGAATCTAATCCGCGGGTTTTGAATTCTTTTCCGTTGTTGACCCATGTGATAATGGTTTCGCACAACGCATCAGAACTACTTCCTGGGGGGATTCTCACGGCATAATCGATCAATTTAGGAAGCGTAAGTTTTTTGCTTTTGTAAATCTTCGATAAAGCATTCATAAAAGCATCAAACTGACCGTCTCCTTGAGCGTTTTCTTCGATTATTTCTCCGTTTAAATTTAAAGATAAAGTCGTCGATGGGCGCATTCCTTTAGAATGAACTAGCATGTAAGAGTTTATCGTAATTTTTTCTTCGTAAGTATGACTGTCCAAAACATCTGAAATAATGTATGGAAGATCTTCTTTTGTTACGGTTTCTTTTTTGTCGCCCAATTCAATAATTCTTTGGGTAACCAATTTCAAATCTTCATTGTTTAATTTTAAGCCTAATTCCTGAAGATTTTTCTCGATATTGGCTTTTCCAGAAGTTTTTCCGAGAGCATATTTACGTTTTCTTCCAAAACGTTCTGGAAGAAGATCATTAAAATAAAGATTGTTTTTATTATCTCCATCAGCGTGAATTCCGGCAGTTTGGGTAAAAACATTATCACCTACAATTGGTTTGTTTGCAGGAATTCTGTAGCCTGTAAAAGTTTCAACTAGTTTGCTTACAGAATACAAAGAGGTTTCTTTTACATTGATATTTACTTGCGGTAAATAATCATTGATGACAGCAACAGTACTTTCAAGAGGTGCGTTTCCAGCACGCTCTCCCATTCCGTTTACCGTTACGTGAAGTCCGTTGATTCCTGCTTTTATGGCTTCCATAACATTGGCAACGCTTAAATCGTAATCGTTATGAGCGTGAAAATCAAAATGAATGTTTGGATATTTCGCTCTGATTTTTGAAATAAATTCAAAAGTTAAAGACGGAATTAAAACGCCTAAAGTATCAGGAAGTAAAACTCTTTTAATTGGCTGCGTTGCTAAGAAATCTAGAAATTGAAAAACATAGTCTGGTGAATTTCTCATTCCGTTGCTCCAGTCTTCCAGATAAACATTAGTTTCAATATTGTTTTCTTTGGCTAAAGAAATGATTTGGGCGATTTCAGAGAAATGCTGTTCTGGAGTTTTTTTCAATTGATGCGTTAAGTGATTCATTGAACCTTTGGTCAATAAATTCTGCACTTTGGCGCCAGCTTTTTTCATCCAGTCAATTGAAACTCCTCCATCAACAAACGTTAGAACTTCGATTCTGTTACTATATCCTTTTTCTTCAGCCCAAGAAGTAATGCCTTTCACGGCCTGAAATTCTCCTTCGCTTACGCGGGCAGAAGCAATTTCGATTCTATCAATATTTAATTCCTCCAGCAATAATTGTGCAATGGTCAGTTTTTCTGCAGCAGAAAATGATACTCCCGAGGTTTGTTCACCATCACGAAGAGTCGTATCCATTATTTCAATTTTTCTTTTTTCCATATTGATATTCTGTAATTCTGAAATTCTCTTGTAATTTGACGCTGATTTTACGGATTCGCTTTCGCGAAGACGCGGATAAAAACGGATTTTTTATTATTGAATAAAATAAAAATCTGTGTTAATCCGTGCTTTTGCGATAGCAAATCAGTTTCATCCGCGTTCTATATTCTAGAAAGACCCGAGAGGTTTTGAAGCCTGTCGGGTCTAATAGAGTGAATGATATTTCTATTAGTAAGGAAGTTTATCGGCGAAAGCTTTAATGTCTTCCTTCATGTTTTGCAAATAATCAATATCGTCAAAACCATTAATAAGATTGTTCTTTTTGTAACCATTAATAGCAAAAGACTCTTGCTCACCAGTTGACAATAAAGTAACCGTTTGGTTTGGAAGATTGATTTCTAATTCTGTTTTTGGATCAGCTTCGATAGCTTTGAAAATGTTAGCTAAAAATTCTGGGCTGATTTGTACTGGCAAAACACCAATATTCAAACAGTTTCCTTTGAAAATGTCAGCAAAGAAGCTAGAAACTACAGCACGGAATCCGTAATCGTAAACCGCCCACGCAGCGTGCTCTCTAGAAGATCCAGAACCGAAATTTTTTCCTCCTACAAGAATTTTCCCGCTGTAAGTTGGATTGTTTAAAACGAAATCTGCTTTTGGAGTATCATCTCCGTTGTATCTCCAGTCTCTAAAAAGATTGTCTCCAAAGCCTTCACGTTTTGTAGCTTTTAAGAAACGAGCTGGAATGATTTGATCTGTATCTACGTTCTCAATTGGCAGTGGCACTGCACTGCTGGTAAGTATATTAAATTTATCGTATGCCATTTTAATTTTAGATTTTGGATTTTAGATTTTAGATTCTTAAAATTAGAGTCTATAATAAATCTAAAAGCAATTTTATTGAATTTTTGAAATTGTCATTGACTAGAACAGTTCTCTTGGATCTGTCAATTTTCCTGTAACAGCAGCTGCAGCAGCCATAATTGGACTTGCAAGAAGCGTTCTAGAACCAGGACCTTGACGACCTTCAAAGTTTCTGTTTGAAGTACTTACTGCATATTTGCCAGCAGGAACTTTATCATCGTTCATTGCTAAACAAGCAGAACAACCCGGCTGACGTAATACGAAACCAGCCTCTGTCAAAATATCTAAAATTCCTTCTTCCTTAATCTGCGCTTCCACAACGTGAGAACCCGGAACTAACCAAGCTGTAACATTATCTGCTTTTTTTCTTCCTTTTACAATTTCAGCAAAAGCTCTAAAATCTTCAATACGTCCGTTTGTACAGCTTCCTAAGAAAACATAATCGATTTGTTTTCCGATCATAACGTCGTCTTCGTTGAAGCCCATGTAAGCTAAAGATTTTTTGTAAGTTTCCTCACCGCCTTCAACTTCTTTTGCACTTGGGATATGTTTTGTGATACCAATTCCCATTCCAGGGTTTGTACCATAAGTAATCATTGGTTCGATGTCTTCCGCTTTGATATTTAATTCGGCATCAAATACAGCATCTGGATCTGTTTTTAAAGTTTTCCAGTATTCAACAGCTTTTGTCCAAGCTTCTCCTTTTGGAGCGTAAAGTCTTCCTTCAAGGAAATCGAAAGTTGTTTGGTCAGGAGCAATCATTCCTCCACGAGCACCCATTTCGATACTTAAGTTACAAACTGTCATACGGCCTTCCATAGTCATGTTTTCAAAAACATCACCAGCGTACTCCACAAAATAACCTGTTCCTCCAGAAGTAGTTAATTTAGAGATGATATAAAGCGCAACGTCTTTTGGACCAACACCTTTACTAAGTTGCCCGTTTACGTTGATGCGCATTTTCTTTGGTTTAGGCTGCATAATACATTGAGTAGAAAGCACCATTTCAACCTCAGATGTTCCGATACCGAAAGCGATAGCTCCAAAAGCACCGTGAGTAGACGTATGCGAATCTCCACATACAATAGTAGCACCTGGCAAAGTAATTCCGTTTTCAGGACCCACTACGTGTACAATTCCATTTTTTTGGTGGCCTAATCCCCAGTGCGAAATTCCGTATTCAGCGGCATTGTCTTCAAGAGCTTTAAGCTGGTTTGCAGAAAGCGGATCCTGAACTGGTAAATGTTGGTTTATGGTTGGTGTATTGTGGTCGGCAGTTGCAAAAGTACGTTCTGGGTATAATACATTAACGCCTCTTGATTTTAATCCTAAAAAAGCAACAGGACTCGTAACTTCATGAATGAAATGGCGGTCAATAAAAAACACATCTGGCCCATCTTCAATTTTACGCACAACATGTGAATCCCATACTTTGTCAAATAATGTCTTACTCATTTTTTATTTTTTTAAATTGTAATTTCTATAACCACAGCAATTTCCTGTTCATTATAATAGCAAAACAAAAGTAAAAAAAGATAAAAAAGCGTCAATTTCGATATTTCATTATATACGATACCCAAACTAATTTACAAATTGCCAAATGGCTTTTGCAACTAAAATTTGACAGAAAAATGATAAAGAAACTGATTTAGATTTTCTTTTTCGGCTTTAATTTTTCTTGTTTATTTTATGTTTTAATAGTTTGCAAATTTATCTCAAAATCAATATAAAATATAAGAATTTGATTGAAAAAATCTAACAAATTACATAAAAATAGTAATAATTGTTAGTTTTAAAAATTTTGCTTAAAGAGCGCTTTTTGAGTTTTTTAAAGCTTTTAAAAGAGTTTTTTTGACATTATTTAGATTCAATAAAACATCAAAAACTACGACATCCAAGAAGTGTATTTTTATGAAATTTTATGTTTTTTTGAAGCAAAAACTGATTTTTTTAAAGTAGTATTTCTGAAAGTTAATTCAGTGAATTTTTAAATTCTAATGGAGTAAGACTGGTTTTCTTTTTGAATAATTTGCTGAACGATTGCGGATATTCAAAACCTAATTGATAGGCAATTTCTGCTACAGAAAGATTTGTCGTAATCAGAAAATCTTTTGATTTTTCAATTAATTTCGAATGAATATGTTGTTGTGCGTTTAAACCAGTCAAATTGCGAAGCATGTCGCTTAAATAATGACTTGAAACATTAACTTGTGAAGCTAGAAATTCTACTGTTGGCAATCCTTTTTTCAAGGTTTCTGCGTTGCTGATGTAGTTGTCCAGAGTCTCTTCAACTTTTAATAATAAATCGTGACTGATAGTTTTTCTGGTAATGAATTGGCGTTTGTAAAAACGATTGCTGTAATTTAGCAGAACATCAATATAAGAAACAATCACATCCTGACTCATTTCATCTATTGTGGTATTGAGTTCGTTGTCGATACTTTGTAATAATCCGATAATGGTTGTTTTTTCACTGTCAGAAAGATGCAGTGCTTCATTGGTGTCATAAGAAAAGAAACCATATTTTTTGATGCTTTTCCCCAAAGGATAATTCCGAATAAAATCGGGATGAAATAAAAGTGTATAGCCGCCGTATTCTGCGCCTTCTTCATTTTCAGTAAAAATTAATTGATTGGGAGAAGCAAACATGAGTCCGCCTTCATTAAAATCATAATAGCCTTGACCGTAGCCCATTTTTCCGTTGGTAGAAAACTTGTAGGATATCTTGTAAAAATCGAGCAAAAAGGCGTGATTCGCTAAATTTTCATTTATGACCAATTGTGTGTTATCTACCAAACTCACCATCGGATGAAGTGGCTTTGGGAGTTGAAATAGATCATGAAACTGTGATATAGAAGAGATTTTTGCTGGATTATGAGTTTTCTTTTCCATGATATAAAGGTATGAAAATTTAAAAGACTAATACCGTTCGGCTTCTTGAAACCTGAACGGTATTAGTTTGAAATGAATTATTCTCCAAAAAATTGTTTGCCAAATTCAGAACGAAAAACTTCGTCTCCAACTTCTAGTCTTTGTTTGTAAAATGCTTTTGCATCTTCACCGGCAACATATCTTAATTGATTTTTTCCGTCAGTTGCAGCTTCGTAAACAACATCGGCAATTTGTTCTGGAGTTGATGCCATTTCAAACATGGTGTCAACACTAGCAAACATTTTATCTACCATTGTCTGATATTCAGGTTTGGCACCAGTATCTAATGAACCATGAAGAAATTCAGTTTTGATACCGCCAGGAGAAACCGTTTTAATATGTATTCCAAACGGATTCAATTCATAAGCCATACTTTCGCTCCAGCCTTCTAATCCCCATTTTGTTGCGTGATAGATTGATCCTAAAGGAAAAGCGATTAATCCGCCAATAGAAGTTGTAGAGATAAACAAACCGCTTTTTCTTTCTCTGAAATACGGTATAAAAGCATTTGTAACGCGAATTACTCCCAATAAATTAGTGTTTAGCTGTTTTGTAATTTGATCATCCGTAAGGCTTTCCAAAGGGCCTATTAATCCATAACCAGCATTGTTAAAAACAATATCTATATCGCTAATTTCTAGAGCTTTTTGAACTGTATTTTGAATTTGATCAAAATTGGTAACGTCTAAAGGTAAAAGCGTTACGTTTGGTAATTGAGAAAGTTCTGTTTCTTTTTCAGGAGTTCTCATGGTTGCGATTACGTTCCATCCTTTTTCGTGGAATAATTTTGCTGTTGCTTTTCCTAAACCTGATGATGCGCCTGTGATAAAAATTGTTTTCATGATTATTATTTTAATTGTTATAATTTGATGAAGCAAAGTTCACGATACATTGCAGTTTAAAAGTGTTCATTTTGGTGTAATGAGTATCCAAAATGAATAATTGGACTTTTTTAAGAAAAAAATGAATGAAATTTGGCCGTTTTTACATTTGAAGAACAACGATGTTAATTGTGCTTTTTGTTAACAACTTTAGCTTCTTTATTTCTGTAAAAAAAGCGTAAATTTGAATTCCTCCGATTTTTCATTTCGCATTTTATTATGTTTCATGTTGTCAATGGCTTACAATATGAAAGGTGTGGGATTTGGAGCTTTAAAACTTGACTTTTTATAATTCTATGTACTTAATATTCGATACCGAAACAACCGGATTACCAAAACGCTGGGACGCCCCAATTACCGATTCTGACAACTGGCCTCGCTGTATACAAATCGCGTGGCAGCTTCATGATGAAATGGGACAGCTTGTTGAACATCAGGATTATTTGGTAAAACCAGAAGGATTTAACATTCCGTATGATGCTGAGCGTATCCACGGAATTTCGACTGAATTGGCTGAAGCCGATGGAATCACTTTGGCCGAAGTTTTAGAGAAATTCAATATTGCTTTAAGTAAAACTAAATTCATTGTTGGACAGAATTTAGGTTTCGACGTGAATATTATGGGCGCAGAGTTCCATAGAATGGGAGTAGATTCTACTATGGCTTCAATCCCTGTTTTGGATACTTGTACCGAAGTTACAGCTTCATTGTTACAGCTTCCCGGTGGTCGTGGAGGAAAATTCAAACTTCCAACTTTGACCGAATTGCATGAATATTTATTCAATGTTCCTTTCGCGGAAGCGCACAACGCAACTGCCGACGTTGAGGCAACTACGCGTTGTTTCTTAGAATTGGTTAGAAGAGAAGTTTTTACTAAAGAAGAGCTTGACGTTCCGAAAGAATATTTCAAAGATTTTCAGGAAAGAAATCCAGAGCCATTTAAGCTTATTGGTTTAAAACACATCAATTTAAAAGCGGCTTCTGATAAAATCAGGGAACAGCTTAAAGCTTTAGCTGGAGAAGGGCAGCAAAATGTTGTTTCAGAAGAAGACAAAGCCGATTTTAAAGCTGCAAAATTTGCGCATTTACATAACCATACACAGTTTTCGGTACTTCAATCGACTATAGGAATAGGTAATATTGTGGCTGCTACCGCTAAAAATGGAATGCCGGCTGTTGCTATGACCGATACTGGAAATATGATGGGAGCTTTCCACTTTGTGAGTGCTGTCATGAACCACAACAAAGGCGCTTCCGCAAAAAACAAAGCTTTGGTTGAAGCGGGAGAAGAACCGACGGAAACCGAAGTAAAACCAATTGTAGGCTGTGAATTTAATATCTGCGAAAATCACCTAGATAAAAGCAAAAAAGACAATGGTTATCAAGTTGTTTTATTGGCTAAAAATAAAGCCGGATATCACAATTTGGCGAAAATGGCTTCGATTGCCTATACAGATGGTTTTTATTATGTTCCGAGAATAGATCGCACGATTGTAGAACAATACAAAGGTGATATCATGGTTTTGTCTGGGAATTTGTATGGAGAAATTCCGAGTAAGATCTTGAACATCGGTGAAAACCAAGCTGAAGAAGCTTTGATTTGGTGGAAAGAGCAATTTGGAGACGATTTCTACTTGGAAGTGATGCGACACAATCAGGAAGATGAAAATCGTGTAAACAAAACCCTAATCGAGTTTTCAAAAAAACACAATGTCAAATTAATTGCGACAAACAATACGTATTATTTAAATAAAGAAGATGCCAATGCTCACGACATTTTACTTTGTGTAAAAGACGGTGAAAAACAGGCAACGCCAATAGGAAGAGGACGTGGTTACCGCTACGGACTTCCAAATCAGGAATATTATTTCAAGTCGGAAGAAGAGATGAAAAAGCTCTTTGCCGATTTGCCAGAAGCCATTATTAATATTCAGGAAATTGTAGATAAGGTAGAAGGATATTCGCTTTATCGTGATGTATTGCTTCCTAAATTTGAGATTCCGCAGGAATTTGTTGATCCTGAAGATGAAAAAGACAATGGCGTTCGTGGGGAAAATGCTTATTTGCGACATCTTACCATGGAAGGTGCCAAAAGACGTTATGGCGAAATCACCGAATCAATTCAGGAACGTCTAGATTTTGAGTTGATGACAATTTCGAATTCAGGATATCCTGGGTATTTCTTGATTGTACAGGATTTCATCGCCGAGGCAAGAAAAATGGACGTTTCGGTAGGGCCTGGACGTGGTTCTGCAGCGGGTTCTGCCGTTGCATATTGTCTCGGAATTACCAATATCGACCCGATTAAATACGATTTGCTTTTTGAGCGTTTCCTAAATCCTGACCGTGTATCGATGCCCGATATTGATATTGACTTTGATGACGAGGGTCGTGGACGTGTAATGGAATACGTAATCAACAAATACGGTCAAAAACAGGTGGCACAGATTATCACGTATGGTAAAATGGCGACCAAATCGGCAATTCGTGATACAGCTCGTGTACTGGATTTGCCATTATTTGAAGCCGATAGAATCGCAAAATTGATTCCGGGAATGATGCCGTCAAAATGGAATTTAGCGCGTTTTATTTCGGAGAGTGAAGAGGAGGTTAAAAAAGCCCTTCGTTCGGACGAATTTGACAATGTAAAAGAATTAATCGCGATTGCCAATGAAGATGATTTGGCAGGAGAAACCATTCAGCAGGCAAAAATCTTGGAAGGATCTATGCGTAACACGGGAATTCATGCCTGCGGGGTAATTATTACACCATCAGATATTACGAATTATGTTCCCGTAACAACCGCAAAAGATTCCGATTTATATGTAACGCAGTTTGACAACTCGGTTGCAGAAAGTGCTGGATTGCTGAAAATGGACTTCTTGGGTCTGAAGACCCTTACGCTGATAAAAGATACCGTAAAACTGGTAAAATATAGAACAGGAATTGAACTAAATCCAGATACTTTCCCAATCGATGATGAAGAAACGTATGCGCTTTTCCAAAGAGGTGAAACCGTTGGAATCTTCCAATATGAGTCGCCTGGGATGCAGAAATACATGAAAGACCTGAAGCCAACGGTTTTTGGAGATTTAATTGCCATGAATGCCTTATATCGTCCAGGACCTTTGGAGTATATTCCGTCTTTCGTTCGAAGAAAAAATGGCGACGAAGAAATCAAATACGACTTAGATGCCTGTGCGGAATATTTGTCTGAAACGTACGGAATTACCGTTTACCAAGAGCAGGTAATGCTTTTGTCTCAGTCTTTGGCAGGATTTACAAAGGGTGAGGCCGACGTCTTGCGTAAAGCGATGGGTAAGAAACAAAAAGACGTACTAGACAAAATGAAACCGAAGTTCGTTGAGCAAGCGGCAGCAAAAGGGCACGATGCTAAAATTCTGGAGAAAATCTGGAAAGACTGGGAAGCCTTTGCGAGTTACGCCTTCAATAAATCGCACTCGACTTGTTATGCGTGGATTGCATACCAAACAGCTTATTTGAAAGCGCATTATCCTGCCGAATATATGGCAGCGGTACTTTCCAATAACATGAACGATATCAAACAGGTTTCGTTCTTTATGGAGGAATGTAAACGTATGGGATTGCAGGTTTTAGGGCCGTGCGTAAATGAGTCGTACTATAAATTTACAGTAAATGATGATTATGCGGTTCGTTTCGGAATGGGCGCTATTAAAGGCGTGGGAGCAGGAGCTGTAGAAACGATCGTAGAAAACAGAAAAGATGGGAGATATAAATCGATTTTTGATTTAGCGAAGCGAATTGACCTTCGCGCAGCTAACAAAAAAGCGATTGAGAACTTAGCATTGGCTGGAGGTTTTGATTCATTTGAAGGAACTACCAGAGCGCAGTATTTCCATGATGATGGTGACGGAATAACTTTCTACGAAAAAGCAATGCGCTACGGATCTAAGTTTCAGGAAAATGAAAACTCTTCACAAGTAAGTTTGTTTGGCGAAACCAGCGAAGTGCAAATCGCAGAGCCTGTTGTGCCACCTTGCGAAGACTGGAGTACAATGGAAAAACTGGCAAAAGAAAAAGAAGTTGTCGGAATCTATATTTCTGGACATCCGCTTGATGATTTTAGATTCGAAATGAAATATTTCTGTAATGCCCGTTTAGAAGCATTAAAAAGCATGAACGAGTATGTGGGGAAAAATCTAATGTTTGCTGGAATTATTAATAACGTCCAACATCGTGTGGCTAAAAACGGAAAAGGTTGGGCGGCTTTCAACTTAGAAGGTTATGATGAGAGTTATGAGTTTAAGATTTTTGGAGAAGAATATTTGAAATTCCGCCATTTCTTAATTCAGAACAATTTTGCTTTTATAAAAATATTGATTAAAGATGGATGGGTAAATCACGATACTGGTAAAAAATCGGATCCTAGAATGCAGTTTGTGGAGATTCGCCAATTGCAGGATATTTTGGAAGCTTTCGCTAAAAAGTTAATTGTTTTATTGAATATTAAAGATCTGCATCCGGAGTTTATTCATAAATTAAGTCATTTGTTTGCTGAAAATAAAGGAGAGAATTCAGTAACTTTTGAAATTATGGAATTAGAAAAAATAAAGCGTCTAGTTGAGATAGAAACGCCAACCGATTTTGAAGCCGATGATGCCGTTTTTGAAGATGAGAATGAAAATGAAGATGCGGCACTCGAAAGTACAAAAGTGCAAGAGGTAAATGAAGTTGAAGAAATAAAAGTAGTAACCAAATTAACGATGCCTAGCCGCCGTGTGAAGGTTAGAATCTCAACTGAATTATTGCAGGAACTGGAGAAAATGCAGATTAATTTTAAATTGAACTAAAAAATTAACAGTTAAAATTTAAACAGATGTTAGTTTTTTGTGTTAAAAATATGCATGCATAATACTTTTTTAGTAATATTGCGCCAAATTACAACGTTTTCGTTCCAAGTCTAACTTTACAAACTGTACGAATGTGTTAAAATATTCTATGTTTGTACTAATCAATAAATCAAAATTATGAAAAAGAACCTATTTTTATTAGGATTATTAGTTTGCTCAATGGCGACAGTGGCGCAGACAGAAAAAGCAGAAAAACCAGAAAGCTGGTATTTTAAATTAGGAGGATCATATTTTATTCAAACGGCTGCAACAGAATTTCCAACTGTTTCAGGAGCCTTGCCTAATACAGATGTTTATGCAGCAGACGGTACGACTTTAATCTCTAGAGAAACAAATCATGGTTCTTTTGGTGAAGGTTTTCGTAGCGGTTTAACTGCAGGATATCGTTTTACTCCACGTTTAGGAGTAGAGGTAGGTTTTAATTATTTTAGCAGTGCCAGTAAAACTATGGTTGAAACAACAAATAGATTAGTAGCTGCAGGACCAACTTTTGCAACAGGTAAAGCAGAAGGAAAAATTAGAGCTTTTGATGTAGCTCCTGCATTGGTTTTATTCTTGGGTCAAACACATGGATTTGAGCCTTATACAAAAGTAGGGGTTATTGTTCCAATTCATGGAGATTTAACAATTGAAACAAACAGAACATATACTAATCCAGCTGGAGTAGTTAACAGTTATACTAAAGATGTGGTAAAGCCTAATCCTACAGTTGGATTTATGGCAGCATTAGGGACATCTTATAAATTAGGCAGCCATATTTCGATTTTTGCTGAATTAGAGTACCGCAATTTTACAGTTCATGGGAAAACTAAAGAAACAGAAGTGTATACTGAAAATGGTGTAGATAAATTAAATACTCCAACATCTTTCCGTCCTGACGCATCTTATTCTGCAAGTCATACAAAATATGTAGAGCAAATTAACACTACTTCGAATAGTAAAGTTACGAATGCAGCAGGTTTTGATAATACAAAAGCAACAGACGATATTAGTTCTTACGTTGGTATCTCAGGTCTTGGATTGACTTTTGGACTTAAATACAGCCTATAATTTTCCAATTTTTTTATAGTTTATAGTTTACAAAAAGAGGATATTCGAAAGAATATCCTCTTTTTTATGCTCATTTTTTGTCATTTCGATTTCTATGACAAACAGTGCGAACTATTTCGAATTCTCTCTAAACTCCTTCAAAACCTGATCAATAACCCAAGTGGTTCTTGCGCCAGAAGTTCCTTTAGATGGAGAAGCGCCTTCATTCCCTAATAATTCAGCAATAACAGTTTCAATAAATGGCTGCTGAATGTGAAGCGGGTTTTCTATAGTGATACTTTCTTTTTCTCCATTTGCATATTGAATATGAAGCGGATCGTTTCCGAAAGTAGAGAATGAAATTTTCCCTTTGTCACCCACAATTTCAGTATTGTCGTAACGTTCAAAACTCGCAAAATTCCAAATGCCAGATCCGTGAATTCCATTTTCAAATAAAAATGACATCGAAACCGCATCTTCGGCAGGATAAGCCAGTAACTGAGAAGTCGCATGTCCGCGAACTGATTTTATCGGACCTAAAACAAAATCAAGAAAATCTAAAGTATGACAAGCCAAATCAACAAAGATTCCGCCACCAGAAATATGCGGTAAAACGGTCCAAGGAAGATTGATTTCGTCATCATAACGTGCTTCAAAAGGATGGTATAAAACACAGTTTACATGTCTGATAGTTCCTAACTTTCCCTGATCGATAATTTCTTTTATTTTTAAAAAACGTGGTAAAGCTCTTCTGTAATAAGCAACAAACAAAGGAACATTATGTTCTTTGCAGGCGCTGATCATTTCGTTGCATTCTTCAAAAGTCAGAGCCATTGGTTTTTCTACATAAACTGGTTTGCCAGCTTTTGCACATAAAAGGGTATATTCTTTATGAGAAGAAGGAGGAGTGGCAATATAAACGGCATCAACTTCTGGATCATTTATTAAATCTTCAGCGTTAGAATACCATTTCGGAACGTTATGACGTTTTGCGTAATCTTCAGCAAGAGCCGCATCTCTTCGCATTACTGCAACTAAAGCTGAATTTGGAGCTTTCTGAAAAGCAGGTCCGCTTTTTACTTCGGTCACATTCCCGCAGCCAATAATTCCCCATTTTATAATTTCCATTGTGTAAGTTTTAGGTTTCTCAAATTTAGTGTAAAAAGGTTTATTTAAAAAAGTTAGCCACGAATTCCCGAATTTATTTTAATCTGTATGTTTAAAATTCTGTATCGAATTGTACGAATTAATTTCACGTAGATTTAAAATAATTTTAGCAGATGCGTGCTAATCTTTTTTAATTCAATCTGCTAAATCTGCAGAATCTGCGTGAAAAAAAATGAAAGCCACAGATTAAAAGATTTTCACAGATTTTTTAAGCCATAAAATCTTTTTAATCTGTGGCATAAAATAAAAAGCCACGATATTCAGAAAATAATTCGTGAATTCGTGGCTTAAAAAATTTCAGCTTAAAGCCTTACTTTTTCGGTAAAGCTTTAAAACCCATATTGTAAAGCGTGAAAGCTTGAATATCTACATTCTCTTGAATAGTAGCGGCAACAGATTTTCCTGCGCCATGTCCAGCTTTTACATCAATTCTAATTAAAACTGGGTTTTCTCCTGTTTGTTTTTCTTGTAATTCAGAAGCGAATTTAAAACTGTGCGCAGGAACTACACGATCATCATGATCTCCAGTAGTAACCATTGTTGCTGGATAATGAGTTCCTTTTTTAACGTTATGAACAGGAGAATATCCTTTTAAATATTCGAACATTTCTTTGCTGTCTTGAGCAGTTCCGTAATCAAAAGCCCAACCTGCACCTGCTGTAAAGGCATTGTAACGAAGCATATCCATAACTCCAACCGCAGGCAATGCTACTTTCATTAAATCTGGACGTTGTGTCATCGTTGCACCAACTAATAAACCACCGTTAGATCCTCCGCGAATAGCTAAATAATCAGATGAGGTATATTTTTGAGCAATTAAATACTCCGCAGCAGCGATAAAGTCATCGAATACATTTTGCTTTTGAAGTTTTGTACCCGCATCGTGCCATTTTTTTCCGTATTCACCGCCACCTCTTAAGTTAGCAACTGCATAAACTCCGCCGTTTTCCATCCAAACCGCATTAGCAATACTGAAACTTGGCGTCAAACTAATATTGAATCCACCATAACCGTAAAGGATTGTTGGGTTTTTACCGTCTAATTTTGCCCCTTTTTTATATGTAATAATCATCGGAACTTTTGTTCCGTCTTTTGAAGTATAGAAAACTTGTTTTGACTCATAATCTTCGCTTTTGAAATCTACTTTTGGTTTTTGGTAGATTTCAGACTTGCCAGATTTTGGTTCAAAAGAGTAAATACTTCCAGGTGTAGTGTAATTCGTAAAGCTGTAATACAAAATCTTTTCGTTCTTTTTTCCGCTAAAACCACCTGCAGTTCCGACAGCTGGAAGTTTGATTTCACGAACTAGTTTTCCATTGTAATCATATTGCTGTACAAATGAAACAGCATCTTTAGTATAGTTTGCAAAGAAATATCCAGCGCCAGTTGATGGAGATAGAATATCTTTGGTTTCTTTAATAAAATCTTTCCAGTTTTCAGGTTTTGGATTTGCCGCATCTACCGTTACAACACGTTTGTTAGGAGCATTAAAATCTGTTTCAATAAACAATTTGCTTCCTTGGTTGTCAATGATACCACTGTCACTATCAAAGTTGTCAACGATTGTAACGATTGGACTGTTGGCCTTAGTCAAGTCTTTAATGTACAATTCATTTCCGTACGTAGAATTGGCAGCTGTAATCACTAAATAACGATTATCTTCAGTAACATATCCGCCAACATATCTTCTTTTTTTGTCAGCTCCAAAAATTACTTTGTCGTCTTTTTGAGAAGTTCCTAGTTTGTGGAAATATAATTTGTGCTGATCTGTTTTAGCAGATAATTCACTTCCTTTTGGTTTGTCATAACTAGAATAGTAAAAACCTTCATTTCCGTGCCAAGAGATACCGCTGAATTTTATATCAACCAAAGTATCTTCTAAAACTTTCTTAGAAAGTGCATCAATGATGATAACTTTTCTCCAGTCGCTTCCTCCTTCAGAGATTGCATAAGCAGCTTTGCTTCCATCTTCAGAAAAATCAAGTCCGCCAAGAGAAGTGGTTCCATCTTTAGAGAAAGTATTCGGATCTAAGAAAATCTCTTCTTTTCCGCTTTCATCTTTTCTATAAACAACAGATTGATTTTGAAGTCCGTTGTTTTTAGAGTAATAAGTAAATTTTCCTTCTTTGAATGGAGCTCCAATTTTTTCGTAGTTCCAAAGTTTTTCCATTCGTTTTTTAAGTTCTTCACGAAACGGAATTTTATCTAAATAAGCATAAGTAACTTCATTTTGAGCTTTTACCCAAGCACCGGTTTCGGCAGATTTATCATCTTCTAACCAACGGTACGGATCGCTTACTTTGGTGTCAAAGTAAACATCAACAGTTTCTCCTTTTTTAGTTTGCGGATATTGCATTTTGCCTTGTCCAAACGAAATTCCAGCGGTTGTAATTGCCATTAATAAAAATGTTTTTTTCATAGTTAGTTTTTATCTGTTGTAACAAAAATAGCACTTTCTGTGAGATTGTTGTGTTATTAACCGCAAAGAACACAAAGAGTTTTTCGCAAAGTTCGCAGAGTTTATAAAAGCTTTTGCGTTCTATGCGTTTTTCCTTGCGTTCTTTGCGGTTAAACAAAATCTTATAAATTGAAATTTACGCCCAAAACGATATTTCTTCCAATGTTCGGAATACCGTCTGTTTTTAATCTAGAAAGGTGCGCAATATATTTTTTATCAAATAAATTGTTTCCGTTTAAGTTAATATCAAAAGCTGTTTTTCCTAGTTTAACGGTTCCGCCAAAACCTAAATTTACCAAAGTATACCCTTTAGAAGCCGTTTCGAAACCACTTACATTATCTTGGCTAAAAGTTGAAGAAACATTTAACGAAGCAAAACCTTCGCTTAGCCAGTTTTTGATGTTAAATTCAGTTCTCAAAGTATTATTCCAATTGTTTGCAGGAATTAGAGGCAGATAATCTTTGTTTTCTTTTTTACCAGTAACGGTTTCAAAACTAGTTTCAAAATGCAGCCAATCTAACGGATGCGGGTGAAAATGCAGACCTACTTCACCACCATACAATTGAGCATTATCTTGAACGTATGCAAAAACGTCATTGTCATCTAGAACTTCTCCAGTTGGCGAAGTATAGATGTAGTTGTTTACGTGATTGTAAAATCCGTTTACGAAAAATTCAAAGTGTGAGTTTTTGTATTCTAAGTTTAAATCGGTCTGAGCGTTTTGTTCTGTTTTCAGATTTGCATTTCCAATTTCGTAACGGTTTGTTCCTTCATGAACACCATTTGAAGTTAATTCAGCTAAGTTTGGAGCTCTAAATCCTGTCGCAACATTCAAACGGAAAGTTAAAGGTTCTGCAAGTTTGGTTTTATACCCCAAAGAAGCATTAAAACTGTCAAAAGATCGGTCTAAAGCTTGGAAATATCCTTCTTCACCTTCGATTCCGTGAGCGATCGAAGTAATGTTTCGGTTGTCAAAACGCAATCCTGCTTGAATAACGCTGTTGTCCCATTCGTAATTTGCAGTTCCAAAAACTCCAAAATCATTGGTTGTGGCGTCTGGAATTAAGTATTCTTCACCAGAATTTTTATTGGTCTGATGCATTCCCTGAACTCCCAGAATAGTTTCAATTTTTCCAAACTTAGGAAAATGATATTTTGCGTTATAGTTGAAAGTATTCAATTTCATATGTAGAGAAGCTTCATTGCTGTCTTCAAATTCGCTTCTGTCATTAGCAATATATCCTAAATCAACATCCAGTTTTGAATTTTCAAAAAAGATTACATTGTTTAAACTCAATAAATGATTGAAAATCCCCTGTCGCGGAAATTGAGTGTCTTTGCTTGAAGATTGTTCTGCAATTCCGTCTTCAGGAATTCCAATATCCAGTTTGTTGTAGTTGTATCTTAAAACACTTGAAAAACTTGAATTACTGTAACCGATTCCAGTCTTAAAATCAGTTTCGTTATAACGAGAGTTTGTAACGCGATCGCCACCTGAAATTTTGTAATCAGAATGTGTGTTGTAGCTTCCTCTAGCTAAGAATTTCCAGTTATCAGTAGAAGTTTTTAATCCAATAGAAGAATTGCTCCCTTGTGTATTGGTAAAATATTTTTGACTGAAATTAGCTTTAAAATCGCCAGCGTCAGCAAACTTTTCAGGGTTAAAATACAAAACTCCACCTAATGCATCAGAACCGTATAATAAAGAAGCAGGGCCTTTGATAACTTCAACACTTTCAATTCCCGCATCATTTAAACCTAAACCATGCTCGTCTCCAAACTGTTGATTTTCGATACGAACACCTTGTGAATACACTAAAACACGATTACCACTTAATCCGCGAATTACAGGTTTTCCGATAGAAGTTCCCGTTGAAATCTGAGAAACTCCCGGAATTGTCGCCAAACCTTCAATCAAAGTTGAAGTTCCTTTCTGCTGCAATGTTTTAATGCTTTCGTGCTCAATTTTCATTACGTTTTGCGATTGCAGTTTGTTAAAAGGAGTCGAAACCACTACTTCATCCATTTCTAAAATAGACTCTTCAAGAGTAATGTCTAATGTGTTTTGCTTAAGCAATTTTGCAATAGTTTTATTTTGATTCGCATATCCAACATATGTAAAAGCAATGCGAAGGCTTCCGTTTGGAAGATTATTCAATTCGTATTTTCCGTTTGCATCTGTCGTTGTCCCTTTATGTAATTCTGGAGCATAAACAGAAACTCCTGGCAATGGATTATTTTGATTATCGGTTACAGTTCCTGAAACCGAATTTTGAGCAGTCAGTACGCCCGAAAACCCTAAAATAAGGGCAATTATAAATTTTTTCATTTGAAAATGATGCTATAGTTAAATGGATTTTTTTCTTCGAATGGAAACCAAAAACGAACAATAAAGCATTCTGATCCTAATTGATAAAATAGGATTAGGAAACTCAATGTTTTTTGAATTTGAATTAAAAGAAATGTAATTTTTTCGAATAATCGAAACTTAAGAAACTATAGCGGCAGGTGGCCCTCGTAAGAAATACGAAGTGTTTGAAATAGAAAAAATCTTCTCTGAAAATGGGAAGAAATAAGGCGTTTCTTTATCAAATGCATGAAATTCAAAAGAGAAATTTTGCGGAAGAATAAAAGATTCAAACGCAAAATGGCAAACAAAACAAACGTCATAATCATGATGCTGATGCGTTATTTCTCCGCTCGGATCATTGTAATTATGATGACATTGTTTTTCTGAAAGTTGTTTTACGATATGCTCATAACTGTGTATCGACTGAAACAATATCGAGAACAATATCGTTACAGCAAATGATAGACTTAATATGAGTTGCTTTTTCTTCATACTCTGCAAAGGTATAAAAGATAAAAACAAAATTGATTAATTTTTTATTTCAGAGAATGGATTTATTGAAAATAATGCAGCAATTAATTTTATTCGCAGTCAAAATGAGAATATTTTTACTTTGTATCGTTACTGCAGAAAGCATTATATTATATTTGTATGTGAAATAAATGGGCGTATAAAAACGTTTGTTTATAATTATCTCTTTAAAAAAACCAGACCACGATATGCGAATTATTTTTAGCAGCTTATTTTTACTCACTTTTTTTAACTCTTTTGCACAAGAAGAAGTTAAACCTGAGATAAAACCAGTTATAAAAATAGACTCTCTGTATCGAGAAGACCAATTTTATTTTTCGGTTACCTATAATATGTTTACCGATATTCCAATCAATTTTAAGCAGAATAAATTTTCTCTTGGACTTTCAGGAGGTTTCTTGCGTGATATGCCCGTTAATAAATCCAGAACCGTTGCTATCGCTGCGGGTTTAGGTTTAAGTTATCAAAATTATTATCAAAATCTGACCATTTCCGAGGACGGTTCGGGATCTATAATATATGGAGTTAACGATTATGGCGAATTTGTTTCTAATCGGTATAGACAATATTCTGTAGATCTTCCAATTGAGTTTAGATGGCGTAATTCTACTTATGAAAGCACTAAGTTCTGGCGTATTTATGGCGGCGTAAAACTGAGTTATATTTTTTCGAGCGCATCTACTCTTGATGATGGTGAAAAAACATATAAAATCAACAATAATGCTGATATTAATAAATTTCAGTACGGACCCTATCTTGCTGCAGGATACAATACTTGGAATTTGTATGTGTATTATGGTTTAAGTCCATTGTTTAAGTCAGCAACGACTTTGAATGGCGAAAAGATAAATATGAAAACCTTAAACGCGGGACTTATTTTTTATATTTTATAACCATAGATATAAAAATAAAAGCTGTGGCATTATTCCAATAAACAATCCGATTAGTATTTCTCTTGAAGTATGAGCATTCATTTCTAAACGCGATGAAGCCACAATCCCTGACAATAAAATAAGCAAAGCTGGCCAATACGGATTATGCAGCTGAAGATGAATATTTAATCCGATAATAAAAATCGTTAATCCTGAGATAGCCACCATGTGCAAACTTGCTTTTGTCTTAAAAAGCACACACACCAATGCTAAAATAGTGCTGAATAAAGCGGCAAGAAAAAAGAAATGAAGCTCAGGATAACGCGTTATTACGATACTTCTTTTTACGAGCAAAATATATAAAAAACACTGCAAAATGAGCGGAATCGTTCGTTCTGAAGTCTGACTCAACATTATTGATTTTACATGGCCAGTCGATTTTAACAATAAATAAAATAAGACAGGAACAATTACATTAATGACCAAAATCTGTATTAAAACGAAATATTTTTCCTGCGCACTAAAAATATCGTCTTTATAAAATAAGTAAAACAAAGTAGCGTATAGCGATATAAAAATCGGATGTAATATATAGGAGAATATGGGAAGTACTTTTTTCAAAACATGGAAATTTGTGGTGTAAAAACAAATATACTCAATAAATGTTTTCTGCCACGAATTACACAAATTTTAGCAATTCATTTACAAAATCCTTTAATCTGTAGCCATAGTTTTAAGAAAGATGCAAATAGAATAATTAGTGAAAATTTGGGAAATTAGTGGCAAACCTTTTTTAAATTTGAAAAAAAGAAATTTCTAAATGAGCATAAATATAAAAAGCCTGATTTCAGTGTTAAATGCCAAATGGACTGGCTCAAATGCTGCTATTTTAATAGATCATATTTCAATTGACAGCCGTTCGCTTCAAAACGGATCGCAAACCTTATTTTTTGCTCTGGCCGGTGTTAATAACGATGCTCATTCTTTTATTCCCGATTTAATAGAAAACAATGTTCGGAATTTTGTTGTTCAATATATTCCAGAGGGTTACGCTGATAAAGCTAATTTTTTGGTGGTCGAAAATACGCTTCTTGCACTTCAGGGATTTGCAGCCTATTACAGAAGTCTTTTCCATTTTCCGGTTATTGGATTAACAGGAAGCAACGGTAAGACCATTGTAAAAGAATGGCTTAATTTTTTATTAAGTCCTGACTATAATATTATTAGAAGTCCAAAAAGTTATAATTCTCAAGTTGGTGTTCCTCTTTCGGTAATTGGAATTAATGAAAAACATAATTTAGGCATTTTCGAAGCTGGAATTTCGACAGTTAATGAAATGGTTAAACTGGAGAAAATCATTAAACCCACAATAGGTGTACTCACCAATATTGGAAGTGCGCATGATGAAGGCTTTTTGAATTTAGTACAAAAGATTGATGAAAAATTGCTTTTGTTTAAAGACTGTCCGATCATTATTTATCAAAAAACAGAGGTTGTAGAATCATGTCTGACTCAGTTTGCCGCAGAATATATGATTCATCCGCGAAAGCTTTTTTCATGGAGTTTTACAGATAAAAAAGCTGATGTTTTTATTGAAAAACGAGAATATAAAAACGACCATACTTTTATTCAATATCATTATCAAAATGAAACTTTCAATTTAGAAGTTCCGTTTAACGATTCAGCTTCTATAGAAAATACAATTTCATGTTTATTGGTTTTACTGCATCTTAATTACGATCAGGAGACAATCCAAAGTCGAATCCAGATGCTGTACCCAATTCGAATGCGTTTGGAAGTGAAAAACGGAATTAATAATTGCAGTATTATTGACGATAGTTACAGTTCCGATTTTCAGTCGCTTAAAATTGCTTTAGATTTCTTGGAAAGCCAGAAGAAAAAAGGAGCTTCAAAAACAGTCATTCTATCAGATATTTTTCAGAGCGGGTTTACAAATGAAGAATTATATTCTAAAGTAGCTCAGTTAATTTCAGACAATAAAATTAATCGTATAATTGGTATTGGACCAACAATATCTTCTTTTGCAGCTAAGTTTCCAAATAGTACTATGTTTGAAAACACAAGCAATTTTATTGCTGCAATCGATGATTTTAATTTTCACAATGAAACGATTTTAATAAAAGGAGCAAGATCTTTTGAATTTGAAGAAATCGTTTCGTTGCTAGAAGAGAAAACCCATGAAACCATTCTAGAGATAAATTTAGATGCCATCAGCCATAATTTTAATTACTATAAATCGAAATTGGCACCAGGTATCAAAATGATGGTTATGGTAAAAGCATTTGGCTACGGAAATGGAGGTTTAGAAATTGCTAAACTTTTGGAGCATCATAAAGTTGATTATTTGGGTGTGGCTTTCGCCGACGAAGGAATATCACTAAAAAATGGCGGCATAAAAGTGCCAATTATGGTTTTGAATCCAGAATCGACGAGTTTTCCATCTATGATTCAGTATCAGCTAGAACCTGAAATTTATAGCTTGAAAGGACTGAATGCCTTTTTAAAAATTGCTCGTGAAAAGAATTTAAAAGATTATCCCATTCATATCAAAATGGATACGGGAATGCATCGTTTAGGTTTTGAAAATAATACAATCGATGAGTTGATTGCGACTTTAAAAGGCAATTCGACAGTTCGTGTTCAGAGTATTTTATCGCATTTGGCGACAAGTGACGAACCAAAACATTTTGATTTTGTGAGACAGCAGATTGCTTTGTTCGAAAAACTTTCTTCAAAATTGATATCAGAATTAAATATCAATCCAATTCGACATATTTTGAATACTTCGGGAATTAGCAATTTTCCTGATGCACAATACAGTATGGTTCGTTTAGGGATTGGTTTGTATGGTGTTTCAAACGATCCTGCAGAACAGAAATATTTGGAAAATGTTGGAACTCTGAAATCTATAATTTCTCAAATTAGGACCATTCCTGCAGGCGACAGCGTAGGTTACGGACGTCGTTTTATGGCAGACCGAGAAACCAAAATTGCGACGATCCCAATTGGTTACGCAGATGGAATTTCGAGATTATGGGGAAATGAAGTTGGGTATGTAACTATTAAAAATCAAAAAGCAAAAATTGTAGGCAGTGTCTGCATGGATATGCTGATGGTTAATGTAAGTCATATAGATTGCAAAGAAGGCGATTCGGTAATTATTTTTGGCGAAAGTCCGACTGTGATAGAGATGGCTGTAGCCTTAAAAACAATTCCATATGAGATCATGACGAGTATTTCGCAACGCGTTAAGAGGGTATTTTTTAGATAATAGTATTTAGACCATATAAGATATATAAGTCCATCTTTGTCCAAATGTACTTCTTTTTTTAGCGTACTATGCATTTCAATTGCGTGACGCTTATAATTTCTATTATAACTTATATGGTTCAAAAGAGGATGCCGAATGTGTTTTTTTCAATAAAATTGCGTATTTTCGATATTCATTTATTAAAAACTAAACAAATCAGATATGGGATTTTTTTCAGAATTTAAGGCATTTGCAATGAAAGGCAACGTAGTTGATCTTGCTGTTGCAGTAATTATTGGAGCGGCTTTTGGTAAAATTGTAAGCTCATTTATTGAGGATGTAATTACGCCGCTGGTATTAAAACCTGCTTTAGATGCAGCTCATTTGTCAAAAATTGAAGATTTAACTGCTTTCGGAGGAGTTAAATACGGTATGTTTCTTTCAGCAGTAATTAACTTTATCATTGTTGCTTTTGTTTTGTTCTTGATTATTAAAGCACTAAACAGTCTTAAAAAGAAAGAGGAGCCAGCACCTAATCAGCCTGCTGCACCAACCCAAGAAGAATTGCTTACAGAGATTAGAGATTTATTGAAAAATAAATAAAAAATATAATACCGCTACACTAAGTCTAACTTAACCGCCTTCTAAAGAGGCGGTTTTTTTACAAAATGTTACAAATTAAACATTTTGTTATTTTTTGTGAATCACCTTGTCATGACTTTTATTATACTTACTTTTGCGTTACAAATTAGATTAATTGATTATTTAAAAATATAAAAATGAGAATTGCAGTTGTAGGCGCTACTGGAATGGTAGGCGAAGTAATGCTTAAAGTTTTAGCAGAAAGAAATTTTCCTGTTACAGAATTAATTCCTGTTGCATCAGAAAGATCAGTAGGAAAAGAAATCGAATACAAAGGAACCAAATATAAAGTAGTAGGATTACAAACGGCTGTTGATATGAAAGCGGATATCGCTGTTTTCTCTGCTGGAGGAGATACATCATTAGAATGGGCTCCTAAATTTGCTGCTGCCGGAACAACTGTTATCGACAACTCTTCTGCATGGAGAATGGATCCTACTAAAAAATTGGTAGTTCCAGAAATCAATGCTGATGTTTTAACTAAAGAAGATAAAATTATTGCAAACCCAAACTGTTCTACTATTCAAATGGTAATGACTTTGGCTCCTTTGCACAAAAAATACAACATTAAAAGAATTATCGTTTCTACTTACCAATCTATTACAGGAACTGGTGTAAAAGCAGTTAAACAATTAGAAAACGAGTACGCAGGAATTCAGGGAGATATGGCTTACAAATATCCAATCCACAGAAATGCAATTCCACACTGCGACAGTTTTGAAGAAAACGGGTACACTAAAGAGGAAATGAAATTAGTTCGCGAAACTCAAAAAATCTTAGGTGATAATACCATCAGAGTTACAGCTACTGCAGTTCGTGTGCCAGTTGTAGGCGGACACAGTGAGGCTGTGAACGTTGAGTTTACAAATGATTTTGATGTAAATGAAGTTCGTGAAATTCTGCACCATACAGATGGAGTTGTGGTTCAAGATAATTTAGATACTTTTACTTATCCAATGCCATTATATGCAGAAGGTAAAAATGAGGTGTTTGTTGGAAGAATTCGTCGTGACGAAAGCCAGCCAAATACTTTAAACATGTGGATTGTTGCTGACAATTTAAGAAAAGGAGCTGCAACAAACACCATCCAAATCGCTGAATACTTAATTAAAGCAGGTTTGGTATAATCGGGAGATTAAATTAAATTGTTATAAAGGAAAAACCGTAATTGCAGCAATGTAATTACGGTTTTTTTGTGAGAAATAGTTTTAATAAATAGGTAACTTAGCGGTTAAAATTTAAACTCTATGAATTTCGATAACTATAAAATAATCCCTAATTATAACACCAACAAAACAGATCTTTTTACAGCCGATGAAGAAGATATACTGGCTTGCGAGAAAACATTAAACATAACTTTTGATGAAGATTATAAAGAGTATGTTCAAAAATATGGAAGCGGTATTCTTGGAGGTACTTATGTACGGATTTATCTTCCTGAAACTATTGTTTTAACCTTGGAAGAATGGAGAAACCGTATTACTGAATATTGGTTTTGGGATGAAGGAAAAGAAGTTTTAACCAAGGAAGAAGTGCTGAAATCGATCCGAATTGGAGATACTTTTGATGGCGATGAAATTATATTTCTAAATAATCAATATTATATTCTGCCTAGATATAGCGAAATGATTTATAAAGCAGGAAATACATTGGAAGAAACCATTTCTTGGCTGTGTTCCTCTGGAATCTTAACAGAAGCTTTTTCTGAAAGAGAATTTGAGCCTTTTGATCCAAGTGGTCTGTTAAATTCCAATTAAAAAAATTCCAAATTCCAAGCAGAAGATGCTTTAGAATTTGGAATTTATAGTATTGTAAATTTGTTTTTTTAGTATTCTGGTGCCAACTCTAACTCCAATCCTTCTAAATCTTCAGTAATTGGAATCTGACAGCCTAAACGGCTATTAGACTTCACATAAAATGCTTCTGAAAGCATGGCTTCTTCATCGTCACCCATTTCTGGCAATGCAACATCATTTAGAACGTAACACTGGCAAGAAGCGCACATGGCCATTCCTCCGCAGGTTCCTTCAACAGGAAGTTCGTATGCTTTGCATAACTCCATTATATTCATTGCCATATCGGTTGGAGCTTGTAATTCGTGTACAACTCCTTCTCGATCTTTAATCTTTATTAATACATCCATTTTAATTATTGGAATTTTTTGGCAGGATTTTATAACGTGAAAAAATCCTAATTTATATTAGCTAGTAGGTTTAGTACTAAATGCGTATTCTTTTCTATTATTGTCCTTTAAGCGCATTTTTACACCAAGAACATTATCATTTTTTTCAAGAATTGTAACTACTGCAATTACAGAATAGTAATCTCTGTCGGATTGAAAAACTAATGTTCCTTCGTAAGTCGTATTTAAAACACCTTGTTTGTCTGTTGAAGCAGAAATTTTTCTCGGATGCGAGAATTCGGCTGAACTATAAGTTGTTTTAACCGTAAATTTGGCTTTGCCTTCAACAAAGTCATACAAGAAGTCATAGTTTCCGATTCGTAATGTTCCAGGTTCTTCATTTGGATTGATTGAAAAAACAATCTTACCTGAATATTGAAAATCCGACCATTCTTCAGATTCACTTACCCAAGCCTTGTCAACCACAACATTCTTACTTTGGGCATAATCTACAGAAACAAAAAACAATAAGAAAAAAAGAGCGTAATAGTTTTTCATAATTTAAGATTTTAAGGGTTTTGTGACAAATTTAAGTTAAAAATGTAACAATTCCTTAACTGAAACTCTTAAATCTTTGCGTTGTTTTTTATGAATGTGACAAAAAACGTCTTTTTTTTAGTGTTATATTATCATTTTCTTAATCAAACAACAAAACACTTATTATTCTTGTTAAACTTTAAAGGTTCAATTCTTATAAAAAGAAGATGTTTTGTTACATTACATTTACCACAGTTTCGATCTGCGGAGCATATTTTTTTATTGTAGTTTCAACACCCGCTTTTAGGGTCATTTGATTAACGCTGCAGCTAATGCAAGCTCCTTCCAAACGAACTTTTACATGTTTGTCATCTTCAATAGAGATTAATGAAATATCTCCACCGTCAGATTTTAAGAATGGTCTTATCTCATCTAAGGCCAATAAAACATTGCTTGTTATTTCTTCTGTTGTCATAATATTAATGTGTCAATTAGAAAATGTGCCAATTAGAAAATTTTTTAAAATTAGCTAATTATCTCATTATCTCAATTATCTAATTCTTTTTAACTGCAGAACAGCCTGCCATTGTTGTAATTTTGATTGCTTCTGTTGCAGGCAAGCTTTCGTTTCTGTTCACGGTTTCTTGTACAACATTTCTAGTAATTCCTTCAAATACTTTTTCTATTGGAGACGCAGTCTGCAATGCTGCTGGACGACCGTAATCTCCTGCTTCACGAATAGATTGTACAATTGGAACTTCTCCTAAAAATGGAACGCCTAAATCTTCGGCAAGGTTTTTAGCGCCTTCTTGTCCAAAAATGTAGTATTTGTTTTCTGGCAATTCTTCTGGTGTAAAATATGCCATGTTTTCAATAATTCCTAAAACAGGAACATTGATGTTGTCTTGCATAAACATCGCCACACCTTTTTTAGCATCTGCAAGTGCCACCGCTTGCGGAGTACTTACTACAACAGCTCCAGTAATTGGAAGCGATTGCATGATAGAAAGGTGGATATCTCCAGTTCCAGGAGGCAAATCAAGAAGCATGAAATCTAATTCTCCCCAATCTGCATCAAAAATCATTTGGTTTAATGCTTTTGCGGCCATTGGCCCTCTCCAGATTACAGCTTGGCTTGGAGCTGTAAAAAATCCGATTGAAAGCATTTTGATTTCGTAGCTTTCAATTGGTTTCATTTTAGATTTTCCGTCAACTGTTACAGAAACAGGTTTCGCATTTTCAACATCAAACATAATTGGCATTGAAGGTCCGTAAATATCGGCATCCAAAACACCAACTTTAAAACCCATTTTGGCAAGCGTAACAGCCAAGTTTGCAGTTACGGTAGATTTTCCTACTCCTCCTTTACCAGAAGCCACTGCAATAATATTTTTGATTCCGGGAATCGCACGGCCTTTAATTTCCGGTTTTTCTGGAGCTTCAACTTTAATGTTTACTTTTACTTTTGCATCAGGAGATATTAAATCATGAATTGTTTTTCTAATATCATCTTCCGCTCTTTTTTTGATGTGCATAGCAGGTGTATGCAATACAAGGTCTACAACAGCTTCGTCTCCAAATGTAATTACATTGGTTACGGCACCGCTTTCAACCATATTTTTTCCTTCTCCAGCAATAGTGATGGTCTCTAAAGCTTTTAGAATTTCTTTTCTATCTAGTTTCATTGTAATGGGCTTTTTTTATTCTCCAAAATCAATCTTATAAGATTATATTTATTTAAACTGATTTCAGGGTGCAAAGATAACAGATTAAGTTCGGAAATTAAGCGTTTTTGAATTGTAATTATTGATATTGAGATTATTCAAAATTATTCAAAAGTAATTTTTATAAAAAATGATAAAACTGATTTGATGATTTGAGAAAAACTTTTTCGATTTAGCTGAATATTTTTATATAAGTTTTTCTTCCGTTTAAATAAAATTCTCACAAAACTTCATTATATTTGATAGCCCAAATCGATGATTGTCAGATATGAAAAAAATATGTGAAAACTAAGGTTTTTTGAGCAATTTATTGGGTTTTCGGTATTTTTTTTAAAGTTGTTTCTACCAATTTAAAACTTTAAAAATATGCGAAATTTTACTTCTTCTTTAATTATTGTTACAGTCAGTTTTTTTGCATTTTCATTCAATTCATTTTCCAATAGTGCCAAAAGCAAGGCTGATATAACAAATTCAAAAACTGTTTCTGTCATTACTCTTGACGCAGCTTCGATTAATGCCTTTTTTAAAAAATATCCTAAACTTAAAAAATATCAGAAAGATGTTGAGGGTATTTACAAAGCCAAAGATTATAAATCTATTTGGTATGATGATAAAAGTATAACAGAATTCGGCTCATTATTATATCAGAAAGTAAATGTTCTGAAAGATCAGGGAATTGAAGAGAAAATGCCCTATAAAGAACAAATTGATGAGGCTTTTAACGAAAGCGCTTCAAGTAAACCATCACAGCTAGATACCGAATTACTGCTGACAAGCATGTATGTATTTTATGCCAGTAATGTATATTCTGGAGTTGATCCTGCGACATTGAAAAAAATAGGCTGGTACCTTCCTGCAAAATCTATTTCGTATACTCACATTCTAGATTCATTAATGGTAGATTCTGATCGATTGGATAAAGATGATAATCTTTTATTTAGCCAATACTACAGATTGAAAGATGCACTAAAAAAATACCGTAAAATAGAAACCGATAATCTATGGCAGAAAATTACGATTGACAGTGCTACTTTTAAAGATTTAAGACCAGATGATACAGCTATTGCCATAAAACAAATTAGAAATCGCTTATTTGTGGTCGGAGATTTAAAACAAGATTCTGGAAGCGATATTTATGATGAAGAATTGATGGCGGGAGTTTTAAATTATAAAAAGAGATACAATTTAAAAATTAATTATGCTCTAACGAGAGATATTATCAATCAGATGAACGAGCCAATCAGCAAAAGAATCAGAACGATTATGCTGAATATGGAAAGATGCAGATGGATTCCGACTAAATTGGCCAAGGCTGAAGAGTATGTTATGGTAAATATTCCTTCATTCAGGCTTTTTTATGTTAAGGACGGAAAATATGATTTGGTTTCGGATATTTTTGTTGGCAACAGACTTAGTGAGACTGTAATTTTTAGCGGCAATATGGATCGAATTGTTTTTAGTCCGTATTGGTATGTGCCAACGAGTATTATTCAAAACGAATTAAAACTTCAGATTGCAAATGATAAAAATTATTTGGCAGATCATAATATGGAATGGAATGGAGGGAAAGTGAGACAAAAACCTGGACCAAAGAATTCTCTTGGATTAGTAAAATTTATGTTCCCCAATCCAAACGATATTTATATGCACGATACGCCAGCAAAAAGTTTGTTCGAATTTGAAAAGCGCACTTTTAGCCATGGCTGTATAAATGTTAAAGAAGCCAAACAGCTTGCACTGCATATTCTAAAAGATGATCCAGACTGGCCTGTAGATAAAATTGACAGTGCTATGAGCGGAGAAAAAGAAACAACTTGTATGCTAAAACGCAAAATTCCAGTTTATATAGGTTATTTTACCTGTTGGGTTCAGGACAACGGAGAAGTCAACTTTTTTCCAGATGTCTATGATCGAGATCAGAGTTTAGACAAGCTGATTTATAATGATGCTGTAACCATGAGAGATTAAACATAAAAGCCCGACGGATTTTACTGAAATCTGTCGGGCTTCTTTAAAAAAAATGGTCTACAAGCTTATTCGTATTTTAAATATTTTAAGACATCTATTTTGGTTACCTGAAATGCTTTTGTTAAAACGATTACTAAAGTTAAAATCAAAAGAGAAATCAAGGCAATTGCAAAAGGTACTGTCGAAATTCCAATTCTAAAAGCGAAATCTTCAAGCCATTTCTGTAATAATATATAAGCAGGAACAATGCCGATTCCAAATCCTATTAAACAGAAAACAATATATTGTTTCGATAATTCTTTTAAGAGTATATCTGTTTCGGCTCCTAATGTTTTTCGAATGGCGATTTCTTTCAATCTTCTCTCCATCGAAAATGATGCCAAAGCAAACAATCCAAATACAGCAATTACAATTACAACCAAATTTAGGATGAAAAACAGATTTTTCTGCTTTACTTGCTCCGCGTAAGTCTTCGCAAATCCTTTGTTAACAAATTCGTAATCAAACGGATAATCTGGATTGACATTCTTCTCCCAATATGATTTCAATTTTTCTAACGTTTCTGTTAAATTATTAGGAGAAACCTTTACAAGCACATTATTAAAATTATTCCATTTTAAAGTTTGTAAGTTTATGAATACCATTGGAGGGACTTTGTCCTGAAGCCCCGTGATATTAAAATCTTTAACAACCCCTACAATTTTAAATTTCAAATTGCCTTTATCATTTCCCCATCCAGATGTTATAATAGTATTTATTGGGTCTTTAAGATTAAGTGTTTTTACTAAGGTTTCATTCATAAGCATGCTGCTTATGGTATCTGAAGCGTATTGAGGAGACAAATCACGCCCTTTTACAATTTTGATTTTCATCATATCAAGGAAACCAAAATCCATTTCCACATTTCTTGGCTGTACAAAAATGCCATTGTGCTTAAAGCCAGAGCTAGAATTGGTGCTTCCTCCAAAAGATCCTGCAAAAGCAGAAACACCTAAAACGCCGGGTATTTTTTTGATTTCTTGTTTGGTGGCTAAATATTGGTCTGTTCGTTTAGATCTATCAAGGTTGTTAAATGGAATAGAAATTACCTGATCTCCGCTGAAACCTAAATCTTTTTCCATCATATAATTAACTTGAGAATTGACAATTAATGCGCCAATAATAAAGAATGCAGCGATTCCGAATTGAAAAATAAGCATAGAATTTCGAATCCAGATACCACTTTTACTTCTTGAAAAATTCCCTTTCAAAACTTTTAAAGTCTCGAAATTTGAAATATAAATGGCAGGGAAAATACCTGCAAAAATGATTACTAATCCAAATATTAAAATAAGCTGCAGGTAGAATTCACTGCCATTTATAGTTAGTGTTTTGTTCAGGAAGTTGTTGTAGTAAGGCAATGATAGTTCTACAATAGCCAAAGCAAATAAAATGGCTAATGTTACGATTATGGCAGTTTCAAAAATAAACTGAGCAATAATCTGGTTTTTAGAGGCGCCTACGATTTTGCGTACTCCAACTTCCTTGGCGCGTTTTATTGCCGATGCTGTCGCCAAATTGATATAGTTTACCAATGATAAAACTAAAATCAAAACAGATAAACCTAGCATAATATAAAGCAATTTTAAATTGCCATAACCTTCTGGAAAATTTTTCCCTCCTGAACTTTTTGTACCGTGCAAACGAGATGTTTTCAGTTGGTCTATAATTACTTTTACTTCACCATTTTCTTTAATATATTGTTCGACAGTTTGTCCGCTTTCTTTAGCGTCTTTTACCGTTCTGTTTATATAAACTACATTCTGCATTTTCTTTAAAACAAGAGCGGGATCAACTCCATCTTTAATTTTGACCATTAAGCCATAATTAAAATTCCCCCAGCTATTTAAATCTCCTTCTCTTTTTACACCGCTAAAAACGTAAGTTGGCTCAATTGATGAAGGTTTAATTAATCGGTAAACCGACTTAACAGTGTAAATGTTATTATTGTATGAAATAGATTTTCCAATAGGATCTTCATTCTTAAAAAGCAATTCGGCCTGTTCAGTAGAAATGGCTACACTATTTTTTTCTTTTAGGATATTCTGTTTGGCACCTTTTACGATTTCGAAAGGGAAAAAGTCGAAGAAATTTTCATCAGAAACCATAATATTTTTAGTCAACAGTTTTTGATCTTTATATTTGATCACTTCTTCGTCGTACCAGTTGTTCATAAAGCATATTTCCTCAATTTCTGGTATGCTTGCTTTGGAAGTTTCTCCAAAAGGAATCGAATTGGATGCCCAAATGTCACCCGAGCCAATTTTGTTAAGAACCAAATAAGAGTTTTCTTTTTCCGGATTCCATTGGTCGTAAGAATGCTCATTATTCCAGTAAAGAATGGCAAAAATAATTGAAGCAATTCCGATGCTTAATCCCAGAACATTTAAAAACGAAAACAGTTTGCTTTGTTTTAAATGATATATAAATATTTTAAACCAGTTAAAAATCATTTTGATATATATTTTTATAGTTGATATGGCAGTTTTTTTCGAAACCTTTCGGTTTTAAATCATAGTAAATATTTTGCACACTAATTCTACCAGAACTACAAGTGCAGTAACAATAATTTTAATCATCACTTTATTATTTAGCGTCCATAAAAACATCAACATTTCGTTGATTTAACTTTTCAGAAAATATAACTCCGTCTTTCATATGAATGGTTCTCTGCGAAAAAGAAGCATCATAATCAGAGTGGGTAACCATCAAAATAGTAGCACCTTTAGCATGTAAATCGGTTAAAAGTTCCATTACCTCATTACCATTTTTACTGTCTAAGTTTCCTGTTGGCTCATCGGCCAAAATAATTTTCGGATCATTTACCAAAGCTCTTGCAACGGCAACTCTCTGCTGCTGTCCTCCAGAAAGCTGTTGCGGGAAATGCTTCAAACGATGAGAGATATTAAGTTTCTCAGCAATAGCCTCAATTTTTTGTTTTCTTTCAGAAGCTTTTACATTGTTATAAAGCAAAGGCAGTTCGATATTATCGTAAACAGAAAGCTCATCTATTAGGTTGAAATTTTGAAAAATGAAACCAATGTTTTCTTTTCTCACCTGCGCTCTTCCTTTTTCTTTCAGACCAATCATTTCTTGATCTAGTAGTTTGTAGCTTCCGCCACTAGCGCCGTCAAGAAGACCGATTATGTTTAATAAAGTCGATTTTCCACAGCCCGAAGGTCCCATGATAGTTAAAAAATCACCTTTTTTTATTTCTAAATTGATACCGCTCAAAGCAGCAGTTTCTATTTCTTCTGTTCTAAAAACTTTGGTTAAATTCTGAATTGTGATCATAATTTTTTAAGGTTTTGAAATGTTATTAAAATCGTTTTTTGATTGATGATTGATGTCTTTATAATTGTAAATTGTGAATTGTAAACTGTGACTGTGACTGAAAACTGAATTACTGCGATTGCGACTCAAGAGAAAGCTCTTCAATATCTTTATAATCGGTATAAGAAGAAGTGACTACAGATTCGCCTTCTTTTAAGCCTTCTAAAACTTCGTAGTAAGAAGGATTCTCGCGTCCTAATTTGATATTTCTTCTTACGGCTTTATTTCCGTTTACTACAAAAATCCATTTTCCGGCTGCTTCCTGATTAAAAGCGCCTCTCGGAATAACTAAAGTTTTGTTCTTTTCAGATAAAATCAATTTTACGCCAAAGCTAAGTCCGTCCTGAAGCACAATATTTTCTTTCGATGCAAAAGCCAATTCTACGGTAAATCTTCCGCCTTTAACCTCAGGAATCACTTTAGTTACGATAACTTCAAGATTTTTGCCTTTAAATTCTACTTGGCCTTTTAATCCTTCTCTAAGTTTTTCCAAATAAAATTCGTCAACTTCGGCAGTCAATTTGTATCCTTTATTAGAATCAATTTTTCCGATACTTGCGCCTGCCTGAAAAGTTTTTCCTAAAACCGGTTCAAAAGAAGTCAGTCGACCTGTTTCTGGCGCTGTGATTAAAAAGTTCTTTTTGTTATTTCTAAGAATATCCAAACTCTTTTCCATAGTCTGGATCGAACGGTTTATTTGAGAAATCTGAACCTGATTGCTTTGTTTTTCTTTTTGAATGCTCTGCTGAATTGTTTTTTTGCGTTCTTCTTGAAAACGAAGGCTTTCTTTAAAGGTGTTCCAGTCATTTTTAGAAATTACATCCTTCTCGTACAGCTTTGCATTCATATCGTACAATCTTTTGGCATCGTTGTAATCATGTTCAATTAAAACTAAATCTTTGTTTAAGTTTAATTCCTGATTTCGGATGTTTAATTTCCCTGTATTCAAATTGTTGATTTGCTCAATAATAGCAGTTTCCTGAGTCAGATAATTCAATTCTGTGTTCGGATTATACAAGCGAGCCAGAGATTGTCCTTTGGTAACCATTGCGCCGTTTTCTACAAAAATCTCTTTTACAGAACCACCTTCGGTAACGTTTACCAGCATCACATTCAAAGGTTCTACTTTTGCTTGAAAAACTACGAAATCTTCAAAAAAGGCTTTTTCCGCTTTTTGAATTACCAATTCGTCTGCTTTTACATTTAAAGTTCTTTTGGTGTTAAAAGCGAAAACCGAGATGGTAAGCAAAACTAAAAAAACAGCAATTGCTATTGCGAGATATCTAAATTTTTTATTTTTACGAGGAATTATCGTGTCCATTTTTTTAAATATTTTACTGATAATCAATAGGTAAATACTGTGCCATAGAATTTATTATTTGTAAAGTATTGATTTTAAAGAGGCTTCAGAAAACACTTCAAAAAAGCAGTGTCCGATAATGAACAGTTGACCGTTCGTAAGCGGACAGAAAAAAGACCACATGAAAAAAAAACTAGCCCAAATATTAGTTGTCGACGATCAGGAAGAAATTCTTTTTTCTGCAAAAATGATTCTTAAAAAGCATTTCGAAACCATTTTTACAACCAATAGTCCCAAAAAAATCATTTCAATTTTAAGCGAAAATGACATAAATGTGGTGTTGCTGGATATGAATTACCGAATTGGTTTTGAAGACGGGCGAGAAGGAATTCATTGGCTGAAAGAAATCAAAGAACTTTCTCCGCAAACTATTGTGATTTTAATGACTGCTTTTGGTAAAATTGAAACTGCTGTAGAAGGCATTAAAATTGGTGCTTTTGATTATGTTCTAAAACCTTGGAACAACGAAAAGCTGTTAGAAGTCATTGACAAAGCAGTTATCGAAAGCAGAAAAAACAGTAAAAAAACAACTTCAGAAAAATTAGAAAAGACCGAGAAAAAATATTTTGTCGGGACTTCGGCAAAAATAAAACAAGCGTATTCTATTGCTGAAAAAGTAGCCCGAACAGATGCAAACGTTTTGATTTTGGGCGAAAACGGAACAGGAAAGTATGTTTTTGCAGAATATATTCATCAGCATTCTGAAAGAAGAAACCAGCCTTTTGTGCATGTAGATTTGGGTTCGTTAAGTGATAATTTATTTGAAAGCGAACTTTTCGGTTACGCAAAAGGTGCTTTTACAGATGCTAAAATCGATACTCCAGGCCGTTTCGAGAATGCCTTAAACGGAACTATTTTTTTAGATGAAATCGGGAATATTCCGTTGCATCTTCAAGCTAAATTATTGCATGTTTTACAAACCAAAACCGTAACGCGTTTAGGCGAAAGCAAACCACGGCCATTGAATGTTCGCGTGATCGCAGCTACAAACAGTGATATAAAAACTGAGGTAAAGAATAAAACGTTCCGTGAAGATTTATTGTACAGAATAAATACAATGGAAATAAATCTTCCGTCTCTTCGCGAAAGAAAAGATGACATTGTGCCAATGGCAAACTTTATTCTGGAACAGATTGCCGAAAAATACAATCAGGAAAACTGGCGTTTTGAAGATAATGCGGCACCATATCTGGAAAAATATCCATGGAAAGGAAATGTCCGTGAAATGGAAAACAAAATCGAACGCGCATTAATTTTGGCTGAAAACAATACCATTTCGGTAATGGATTTGGATATTTTGGATTTTGAGGAAATTCAAGAAAATGATGAAAATCCGTTATCGGAAATGGAAAAAGGCGCCATTGAAAAAGCATTGTTCAAACACAACGGGAACATCAGTAAAACGGCTGAAGAACTTGGTTTGTCGCGCGCTGCGTTGTACAGAAGAATTGAAAAATACGATTTGAAGAATTAGAGAAAAAGAAGCAAGAGTCAAGATTTTTACTTTATCTTAAATTTTAGTTTCACGCAGATTTTGCAAATTTAGCAGATAAAAAAAAACTTTAATCTTTTTATCCCGATAGCTATCGGGAGTGGCAAACAAAAAAACTAAATGAAAAACTGGAAATTTTATAACGCGTTGTTCGTAAGAGTAGTGTTTGTCATGGCACTCTTTCTTTGCAGTGCTTTATTGTTTTATAAAGGATTTCGATTCAATGGTATTTTGGCTGGAGTTTTCGTTTTGATTTTCCTTTTCGAAATGTATTTTTTCGTCAAAAACCAATTGCTGTTTTATGATAAAACAATACACTCAATTTTGCATGATGACTTTTCTGCCCATTTTCCGGAAGAGCATAAAAGAGATAATTTCAATAGTTTGTATCTGTTGTACGATAGGCTAAAAACCCAGAGACAAGAACAGACTTCCAAAGAATTAATCTACCGTTCGATTTTGAACAGTATAGATACTGCAGCCTTAATTTTAGAGAAAGAAAACGATTCTTGGTCTGTTTTTATAATGAATGACTGTTTTTCAAATCTCTTCAAAGTACCAAAAGTAAGCCATTGGCAATATCTTAAAAACTATATTCCGAGTTTGTGCAGTGAGATTGAAAAGGTTGGTTTTACAGAACTTAAGATTGCTATTTCTATCAAAATTGAAGATCAAGACCTTCAGACTTTTATGCTTCAGACTTCGCATACTCAAACGTATAATAAAGAGTATTTTATCATTTTGCTAGATAGCATTCAGCGAGTGATCGAGAAAAAAGAAAAAGAAGCATGGATTAATTTAATGAAGATTATTTCGCATGAATTAATGAATTCTTTAACGCCGATTCGTGCGCTTTCGCAGAATTTGCTTCATATTGTAGATCAGGAAGAATTAGAAGAAGATGATTTTGAAGACATCAAAAGCAGTATTTCAACCATTATCAATAGAAGTGATCATTTGCAGTTTTTCGTGGAGAATTATCGTAAACTGGCAATGCTGCCAACGCCAAACAAGCAAATGACGCCAATTAATGCTTTATTTGAAGATTGTTTACGAATTATGAGTCCGATCTTGAAAGACGAAGGAATCGAATTGATAAATGAAATACACAGTTCACGTTCTATTATGATTGATAAAAATCAGATGGAGCAAGTAATTATCAATTTGATTACCAATAGTATTCATGCATTAAAAGAAAAAGAAGAAAAGAAACTGCTAATTTCGAGTTATACTGAAAACAATCGCTTTTTTATTGTGATTGCCGATAATGGGAAAGGAGTAGATGCTGAGATTCGAGATAAAGTTTTTCTTCCGTTTTTTACGACTAGAAAAGATGGAGCTGGAATTGGATTGACGCTTTCTAAAAATATTATAGAAGCACATGGAGGTTATCTAAGCTATCAAACGGATGAAGATAAAACAAGTTTTGTGATTTGTTTAATCTAAAGTGGTTTAGCCACAAAGGCGCTAAGACGCAAAGATTTTTTTTGTTCCAGCAGATTTTGCAGATTCGGCAGATTTTGAATTTTAAAAAGAGAATCGGCTAGATCTGCAAAATCTGCGAGAGAAAAATAAAAATATAAATTCTTTCTTCTAAAATGAACTTATATCACTTATATGGTAAAAATGATTTTTACGATTCAACTTCCGGTTTCCAGAAATGCTTTTCAAAATCTACAATCTGATTGTTGACTACTTTAATTCCTTCATTTTCTAAAAGTTGCTGCATTAAATTGGTTCCGTCAAAATGATGCTTTCCTGTTAGTAGTCCTTTTTGGTTTACAACTCGGTGCGCAGGAACATCGTCCATATTATGGCAGGCATTCATTGCCCAGCCCACCATTCTTGCTGAGCGGGCAGCACCTAAAGCTTTTGCAATAGCGCCATAAGAAGTAACTTTTCCAAATGGGATTTGTCTGACGATTACATACACTCTTTCGAAAAAATTTTCTTCAGCCATTTTAAAATATTTTTACCATTACGATATGAAGTTAATAAAAACTTAATTATTCTTAATCTCTTAATGGTTAGGTTTATTTATCCGAAGTAGTAATTCAAGATATTAAAAAGTGTCGCAAGTGCAACCAATCCTGTGATAGTTCCGATAATGGTATTCATGTTTCGCATGAAATAATCGGTTTTCTTTTCTATTTTTCCAAAGAAAGCAATATAACTATATAAAATTGCAAAAGCTCCAAGAACCGAGCCCAATACAAAGGTTAAAATAATTGTATTTTCAAATACAAACAGATGATATGAAGCAAGTGTTACACTTATTACAACATAATACGGAATAGGAAAGAAGTTTAATCCCGAAAGCAGCATTCCGAGAAAGAAACTGCTTTTTTTGCTGGTTTTCTTTAGTTTCGTTTTTTTCTTTGCTATTGGATCTTTTGCAAAAAAGAAAAAATAAATGGTTAAGATCGAAAAAATGATAAAACCAGCTTCACGCAATAATATTACAACATCTGGGCGATTGTCTATCACACGAGCAAACAATACCGCAATGTAAGCCTGAAAAAAAATAATTAAAACCGCACCAATTACAAACGACAAAGCATTCTTTTTTCCTTCTTTCATTTTTATTTTGGCAGCCGTCATATTGAGCAATCCTGGCGGAATAGTTCCAATGGCAGCGGCAATAAAGCCCGAAAGTAAAGGAGTAAGGTAGGTCATTTAGCTATTAAAATGGGTTAGATAAAGGTTTCAAAATTAAATTTAGTCTTTAATTTTGAAACGAATATACGTAATTGCCTTATTAATTTCTAAATATTGTTTTTCGTAAAAAGTCTGAATAGAAGTCACAACTTCAGGGCTTCCTTCGTTTTTATATACGTTATGGTTGGCATACAAAACCTCGTGACCTTCGCCATGAAGCAATCCAAGTGTATAACCGTGCATAAATTCGCTATCGGTTTTTAGGTTTACGACACCGTCTTTTTTCAAGATTTTTTTGTACAATTTCAAGAACTCAGAATTTGTCATTCTATGTTTGGTTCTTTTGTATTTGATTTGCGGATCTGGGAAAGTAATCCAGATTTCGTCAACTTCGCCTTCAGCAAAAATATGATTGATCAATTCGATTTGCGTACGAACGAAAGCTACATTATGAAGACCGTTTTCTACAGCAGTTTTAGCACCACGCCAGAAACGAGCACCTTTAATGTCAATTCCGATAAAATTTTTGTCAGGATATCTTTCTGCTAATCCAACAGAATATTCTCCCTTTCCACATCCTAATTCTAAAACTAATGGATTATCATTTTTAAAGAAATCAGAATTCCATTTTCCTTTTAAAGGCATTAAATCGCCCACAACTTCTTCTCTGGTTGGTTGAAAAACGTTTTGAAATGTTTCGTTTTCTCTGAATCTTTTTAGTTTATTTTTACTTCCCACTTTTACAAAAATTTTCGGCAAAATTAAGGAATATAAACGAATGAAAATAGCGTAATTAGGTTTAAAAAGTTTTCCGCCCACGAATTCACGAATTTTATTTTAAAAATAATTCGTGAATTCGTGGCGGAAAAAATAATATTAACCGTAATGAGGTTCTGTAATTGGTTTTAATTTTGGATCAAGAGATTCATCATGTTGAGACAAATCCAATCCGATGTGTTCTGATTCTTCTGAAACTCTCAGCGGAATAATGAAATTGGTTACTTTGAACAAGAAATAAGCTCCGAAGAAAGTAAAAATCGAAACTAAAACCAACGCCATCATGTGGTGTCCGAAAACATTCCATCCGCCGTGAAGTAAACTTGCATCTTCGCCGTGAGCGAAAATAGCAGTTAGAATCATTCCCATAATTCCGCCAACACCGTGACAAGCAAAAACATCAAGCGTATCGTCGAATTTTTTAGAATATTTACAGTTTACAGCTGTATTAGAAACCAAAGCCGTAATAAAACCGAAGAACATACTTTCTGGTACCGAAACAAATCCAGCAGCTGGTGTAATGGCAACAAGACCGACAACAGCTCCAATACAAGCTCCTAGAGCAGAAACTTTTCTTCCGTTCATTCTATCAAAGAAAATCCAAGTTAGCATGGCTGCAGCCGATGAAGTTGTCGTTGTAGCGAAAGCCATAGCAGCAGTTCCGTTGGCAGCAAGAGCAGATCCAGCGTTGAATCCGAACCAGCCGAACCAAAGCATTCCCGTTCCTAATAATACAAACGGAATATTGGTTGGAATATGCTGGCTGTTTTTTCTTTTTCCTAAAACAATAACGCCTGCCAAAGCTGCAAATCCAGAACTCATGTGCACCACAGTTCCTCCTGCAAAATCTTTAACGCCAAAATAGCTTCCTAAAACACCTGTTGGGTACCAAACTGCGTGACATAAAGGAGCATAAATGAATATCGTGAATAAACTAATGAAAACTAAATAAGAAATAAAACGAACGCGCTCAGCAAACGAACCCGTAATAATGGCAGGACAAATGATGGCAAATTTCATCTGAAACAAAGCAAAAAGCATAAACGGAATCGTATTGGCCAATTGTTTATGAGGCAGAACGCCAACATAATCCATAAAAGCAAAAGTCGTCGGATTTCCGAAAAAGCTGTAAAAGTGATCTCCAGAACCAAAACCAACCGGTTCTCCAAAAGCCAAACTAAATGCCACTACAACCCATAAAAGAGTAACGACGCCTAAGCAGATAAAACTTTGAAGCATGGTCGAAATAACGTTTTTCTTGCCAACCATTCCACCATAGAAGAAAGACAATCCTGGCGTCATAATTAAAACTAAGCAGCTCGAAGTAAGCATCCAAGCAACATCAGCAGGAACGATATGATCTATAGTTCCGAATTCTGATAAAACATAATTATTTTCTGTAACTGTTGGCCAAAATGCCCCTATCGTACATACGACGCTTATCATGATAAAGGAGATAATCCAGCGTTTTTCTATTTTCATTTTTAAAATACTTTGTTTAACCCTATTTTTTTTGGGGTCAAAGTTAGAAAAAAATAAAGATTCTTGTTTTAAAGGCTGTTAAAATAGAGGTATGGGTTTTATTTTGATCAATTTTGTAAAATACGGCCAATTTTTTTGACAGTATCTTATTCTAAAGTTACAAAAAAGCGCTGTTTTTGCCGAATTAATTAAAATTAATCTGATAACAGCGCTTCTAATATGCTCAAAAAGTTACGTTTATAATAAGAAAACCGTAAAATGTTTTATTTTTTCTGAAGTTTCGCAATCAAAGCGTCTTCAATTGGCGCTTTTATCTTAGTTACAGCATCAACTTCGTCATTCGGAATTGTCATGGATAAAACATAATGCTGAATTTTCCATTCGTTCCCCACTTTAACTAAAACTCCAGAACCGCGACAAATTTTCATTTGTGTATCTAGCAATTCATCAAACCAAGCAATTTTTCCGCTTTTATCAAAAAAGATATGGCGTTCTAAAGCTTTAAAATTCCATGTAGTTCCTTTATCAAAAAATGGTTTTGCCCAGATAGCAAATTCTTTTTTAGTCCAATTTTCAGTTGCATCAGTTCCAATGTAGATTGCATCGTCTGCCAATACATTAAAGTAAGCATCATATTTTACCTCGCCCGCAGCTTTATGCCACGCGTCAAGAGTTTGATTGATTTTGTTTTTGTCGGTTTGTGCATTTGCAAAAGTTGCAGCGAATAAAAGAAGTAAAAGTATTTTTTTCATGAGATATGTTATTTGACTTTAAAGGTATAATTTTTTTTGAACCATATAAGTGATATAAGAAAACTAAAGAAAACTCAATTATTGCCACAAAGGCACCAAGGCGCAAAGTTTATTTTAGGATGCCTAATGACTATGTGCCTTTGTACCTCATTAAATTATCATTAACAATATTCATGTCATTTAATCTCTCAAAAAACCACTATATTTGATTCATCAATACAAATACCCCAGTCATGAAGGCAAAATTACTTATAAGTTCACTCGCTGTAACTTCTCTATTGTTCGTTTCCTGTAAAAAGGAATTAGAACCGCAAGAAAGTACAGCAACTTCCGAATTAGTAAGATTAGGACTTGCAAAAGATACAACTAAACCTGCTGCGCCAGTGGTGCAAAACCCCGCTGCAAACCCAAATACAGTTTTAAGTGATACCAAAGGAATTAATCCTGCTCACGGACAGCCGGGCCACCGTTACGATATTGCAGTTGGAGCGCCTTTAAATTCTGCGCCGACACAGCAAGTGCAGGCAACTCAAGGACAAACCGTACAGGTGAATCCAACTCAGCAGAAAATGGTTACGACTACAACTGCCGCGCCAGTTAAAGTGGCAAAAGGAATGAATCCGCCACACGGACAGCCAGGACATAGATGCGATATTCCTGTTGGCGCGCCTCTAAACTCGCCTAAAGCGACAACAACTCCGACAACCACAAATACGGCTCAAAGCGGAACAGTTACTCAAAACTTTACCGTTTCTCCGCCAGCATCGAACCCAGTTCCAGCGTTGTTAAGCACAGAAGGAAATGAGGCGACAGTTGCAGAAGGAATGAATCCACCACACGGAAAACCAGGCCACCGTTGCGATATTGCAGTAGGCGCACCGTTACCAAAATAATAGAAAAGTGACAAAGGTGCAAAGTAGCAAAGGTTCTAAGTTTTTTCCTTTGTCACTTTGTCACTTTGCACCTTTGTCATTCTTTAAATATAAGTGATATAAGAGAATTTAAGATTTTCACACAAAAAAAAGCGAAGTACTAAAAGTGCTTCGCTTTTTTTGTGATATAAAGTTTTCCAGTAAACTTAAAATGAACTTATATCACTTATATGGTTTAAAATATTAATGTGTTTTTATTTTTTCGAAAGTTGTAGTCAACGATTTTTTCACTTTGGCCAATGCACCGCTGAAAGCTTTTTCGAGTGTTTCGGCATGTTCTGTAACCGTAATTGGCTGTAGTTTTACAGGACGAACTTCAATCACACATTTTTTGTCATGCAAGCTAAACTTTTCCCCGTTTTCGTCTCCAAAGTGAACTTCTACACGAGTAATTTTATCTTGAAAACGATCTAAGCTTTTTTCTATTTCTCCAGAAAAATAGCTTTCTAATCTTGCACTTCCTTCAATGTTTTTGTCGGTGTTGATTTGTACTTTCATAACAAATAAAATTTAATGATTCATTCTCAAACTTATCCATTTTGGCGGAAAAAGGCAAGTGAGTTAAGGAAATATTATGAATTATCTGAAGATTTATTTTTTCAATTTTGTAATTTCGATTTGGAGAAAATATACTTTTAGTATTTTATTTTTAAATAAAGAAAAAACTTACAATTTGTTTTTCTTTTTCATATATTTGAAGTCCTAAACTTCAAATTATGAATACAAAAAAAATTTTTGCCCGTACGGCATGCTGGCGGTATTGGAAACAACTGCAACGCGTATTTGAAGGCGTAGGACAGCTAACTCGTACGGGTTTTATTTTCCCTAAACTTCAAAATTATGAGTACCAACACCTTTTCCAAAGAAACCGAATTGAGGTTAACTGAATTCTTCAACAATTCAATTGATTCCAAAAGTATGGCCAAAACCATTAGGCAAGTAAATTTCCTAATTGCGTTAAATGCCATACGAGAAGATGGATTTATGAAAACTGAAACCGTAAATATTGAAGATGGTTTCTTTTGGCTAAATGAATTAGCAGAAATTCTTGATCCTTATTTGGGGATTGAGTAAGAAATGAGAAAAAGCCACTGTAAAGTGGCTTTTTATATTTAGAGTTTTTTAGACTTGTTTAATTTCAAGTTTAATTATGTGGTCACATAAATTGCATTTTAAAAAGCTTTCATTATCAACTAAGATGTCTATTTCAATTTCATTATCACAAACGGGACAATTGTAAATAATGTCATTAAGTTTGATTGGTTGAGTTAATGAAGTTGGAATAGGTAAAATAGAATATTCTATCATCAAATCTATGCTATAAGTTATTGAATTATTTAAATGGTAATATCTATAATTTCATTTTCTTTATATAAGTTGGATAAATATCCAGACTTAATTCGAAATTGGCTTCTTTTTTTTATTGAAGGCTTAGAAGACATATTTTCTATTTTAATTCCCGGATCGTAATAGATATTCCCATTTGCCATTTCTTTCAAAAACATTAAAAAATCTGTACCAGTTCCTAGAATTATTCTATTGCCATATTTATAATTTCTACCTGTGCCCGTTTCTGATAGGGAAGGAACATAGCAAGCCTGATTATGTTTTCTATTCCAATGTAAAAGCATTGACGAAAAACTCCATGAGGCCGTTTCGTTGTTGTTAACATCAATTAAAGCAATTCGACCATTAGCATTTCTAATTTTTCCCTCGGTTTGATCATATCCTATTAATTTTAATGTAAGATTTGTGCGAGGATGAAGTAAATCAGATTTATGTACTCCTCCAAAGTTTAATCTATCAGGCTTTCCGCTAACATCAGGATAACCATATTTTCTTAAAAAAGCTTCTGCGCCAGCTAATTTGTAAAAACCATCGGTGGGTTCAGGTGTCATTAATGTTATTACTCTTGAATTAATTCTTTCAAAATTTGCAACTCCAAATTGTTTTACTTCCCATCCAAGATAATCAGGCTCGGAATATCCATTTGGAGTTATTCCTAATTCTGCTTCTAGTGTGTAACCTCCGCAATTAGAGGACTCGCAAGGTAAAATATTTCCCAAAGCATCCAAACGCTTAGATTTAATCCAGCCAAGATTATGGATACGTAATAATTCTGTAATTAGTTTTTGTTTATTGTTTTGAAAAATTGGAAGTTCTATTATTTTGAATATTCCATAATTATTTAATGATGGTAAATTATTCAGTTCACTAGCAATCTCAGAATCAGGAGCAGCTACATATCCTAAAATTTGACCAAGGTCAGAAACTCCTAAAAAAAGCAACCTGTTTTGGAGTCGTTGTGTCATTAAATGAGAAGGAGCATTTTTACTTCCAATTAAAAATCCTGAAAATCTCACTTCAGGATATTTTGGATATAAAATAAGTTGTGACTTTGGAGCCAAGGTTAAGGTGCCATCTTCCAGAATCCATGAAAAATTTATTTTAGCCTTAAATCGTTCTTTTTTCCATTCTCCAGCCGCTTCAGTAGTAATTTCAGAAATAGGCAAAATATTTAATACCTCAAAGTTTCCTCCAAAATATACTTGATTTTTAGAGTTATCGTTGGGTGCTAGATTTTTTATATAAATCTTATTACATCCATTCGCTGAAAAGATTGATTTAAGATTGTTTAAATTCATTGATTCGAATTAATTCTTGTAATATGTTTTTTCCAACCGCCTGCATTAAAGGAGAGACGACTGAATTTCCAAATTGTTTGTAAGCTTGGTTGTCAGATACGGGAATAATAAAATTATCAGGAAATCCTTGAAGTCTTGCGCATTCTCGAGGGACTAATCTTCTTGGGTTTTTACCTTTCTGGGGTATTAATATTTCTGCCCCATCTTTGTAATATCTGGCGCTCATAGTTCTAGAAATTCCATTTAAATCAGCTAAACCGAATCCAAATCCATTTCCTTTAGCTTTGTGCTTTTTTGCATATTCTTGAAGATAATTCCAAAGTTTGTCTGACAATGTGTATTTAGGGTCTACATTGGGTAAAAGAATATCTTTTAATGCAAATTTTGCTTCGGTCATCTCAGGAAATTTGAAATTCTCTTTTCCTTCAAAATATTCGTTATCAAAACCAACAATGATAATTCTTTCCCTGTGTTGAGGAACAAAATATTTCCCATCTAAAACTTTATAGTAAATGGTGTAATTTAATTCCTCTAAAGTTTTTTTAATAACTTTAAAAGTGTTTCCTTTATCGTGAGACACTAAATTTTTAACATTTTCTAGCATAAAAGTTTTTGGTCTTTTATGTTTAAGAATTCTAGCAATATCAAAAAACAGTGTTCCTTGAGTCTCGTCTAAAAAACCATGATTTCTACCTAATGCGTTCTTTTTTGAAACACCAGCAATTGAAAATGGTTGACATGGAAATCCCGCTAGTAATACATCATGATCAGGGATTTCCGTTTCACTAATTTGAGTTATATCACCAAAAGGAACTTTACCAAAATTTGCTTCATAAGTTTTTTTTGAATAAGTGTCCCATTCACTTGTAAAGACACATTTTCCTCCTAGATTTTGATAAGCAAGTCTTATTCCTCCAATACCTGCAAATAAATCTATAAATTTAAATTTAGGTTCTTCAGGAGAAGGAAAAGGGATGTCCCATTTTATGGGTAAATAATATTGAAAGTTTGGTTCTTCTAAAATATTTAATTTTTCATGTATCGTTGTAAGATATTCTTCAGCATCATTTTTGAAATATTCCGAAACACCATTTTTATGATTTTGTAAATAATGAGTAAATTTAGCTAAACCATTATCTGTTTTTTTGTCAACATCAATTTGAAGTTTTTGCCTGATTTCTGAATATTTTTTTACTTTCTTCATTTTTTAAAACCCTTATCATTAAAAAAAGCTCCAAAATCAGTATCAAGAGCTGTTATTATTTTTTCTATTATTTCTATGGAAACATTTCGTTGACCTTTTTCAATGTCTGAAATATAATTTCTATCAACGTTGGAAATATTGGCTAAATACTCGATTGAGTATCCGTTTTTTTCTCGAAGTTCTTTGACCTTGAATCCGAATTTTTCTTTGATATTCATAGTGTATAAAAATAGTTTTGTGCGTACAATTGACCTGCGTACAATTGACCTCAAAAATATTAAGTTTTCAACTTAAATATTAACTATGAGATTTGTTTGTTTTTGGAAAAATAAAAGTTAATCACCCCTTATCCTTCTTCCCCCACTTAACCTTCATCTTTCCTTCATTATCATAAGCAATCAAATGCAGGACAATGCCCTTTTCGCGAACGGCTTTTCGTTCTTCTTTGGTGGCGAGTTTGGCGTCGTTTTTAGAATTTCTTAGCGGAACGGTAAGCGCGAGATTGGTGCCTCTGCCGAAAGAATAAACACCTTCTGCATCCATGTTAAGAACGCTGGAACTTATGGTGAGTTTATTGACATCGATTTGCTCTCCGCGAAGATTGAGCGAGCCTGATAAATCGCTGAAAGTAATATTCTCAACATCGCGAAGCGGAAAAGCAAATTTGCCGACTTTCATAATCGGTTCAAAATTGATTAAGGCGCCTTGGTTGACATTAAAATCGAGTTTTCCTTTCATAGAATTCATAATCAAATCACCTGTGCTGCTCATTAAACCAGCTACGTTCGCATTGCTAGTTAATCGCCCTCGGATGTTTTTCGGACTGAAAGATTTGATTCCGAAGTTATTGAAAGATCTTAAAAAACTCGCAATATCAACTCGGTTTACCTGTGCGTTTGAAGTAAAAACGTAACGATTGCCGCTTGGCTCAACAGAACCGCTAAAGTTTATGCTTCCGCCAGAAGTATTTAATGTTCCGTTTTTAAGCAGGATTTTAGAATTTAGCATTTGCAGTGTAGCCTGCGTATGGGTTGCCGTAAGCGCGCCATACGTGATTTTATCGGCTTTAAGATTAATTACGGCCGTACATTTTTCGATAACCGATCTTAATTGATTTGTAAAATTGACATTTTGCTTAACTGGTTTTTTTACTGCCACTTTTTGTTTCGGAGAACTTTCTAAAACGCCTATAAACTGTTTTACATCAATATTTGGGCAGTAAATATTCCAGTTTACGACCATTTTTTCTGGTGCGTCGTAATAGAGATTCAAGAAATTATCGATTTTTCCGTCAATACGAATAATGTTCTTTTTGTGTTTGTACGCAATTTTTTTAATGTAAAGCGCTTCTTGCGTAAACGACAATTGTACTGCGGTTTTTTCGGCATGAATCCTTTTCGGAATATAATCGAATGTAGCATCAGCAATATCAACATCGCCTGTAAATTTGGGTTTATTGATATACAAATCGACAATATCAAACTGAAATTTCAAATTGGCTTTGGCATGACCGCTTTCAAAATGAAGAATTTTTTCATTCGTCATTCCGTTGAGTTTCGAAATGTCAAAATCGGCATTTACAACTCCGGTGGCAATTGGTTTTTCAAGATTATTAATTACGGCTTGTGCAATTTTTAACGGAATGCTTTCGTATTCGGCTTTAAAATGGGTGAGAATAATAGCGGAATTTGGATCGCTGGATTCCTTTTCGGGTTTAAAAGTATTCGTAAAAATTCCTTTAAAACTGCAATTGGTAAACAAACCGTCGGGAATCGTTAATTCGTTATCGCGAACATCTGCCTGAACCACAATTTTCGGATCGCCTTCAACATTCAAATCGCCTTTGATGTCGCAGTTTACCTTAATCGGTTTTTTGATGTCGAATTGGTTGAGTTTCGAGCTAATGTTTGCCGATAATAAATTGGAAGCATTTCGCCATAAAATATCCGTTCCGATATTGATTCCGAACAGCGAATTGTTTTTTCCGATATTAAAGAAAGCGATAATGTCAAAAACATCAGAACCAATTTTAAGTCCTTTGGTTTTAATATCTATTTTCTGATTGGCTTCGGCATACGAAATATCAAAATTGCCTTCGAGAACTTTTTCTTTGGCAAAACTTCCGTGAACGGTATTAAAGGCAAGACTATTAATTTTAGTTTTCAAAAACAAATTGGTCTGCCAACTGTCATCTTCATAATTTACTTTCGATTCTAAACTCGCCACATCAAAATCAAACAATTTATGACCTAAATGATTGTCAATAATAACATGAACTTTGTTGAGGTTTACTTCATCAATCGTAGTTTCGGGCTTTTCTTTATCGGTTTGAGGCTTTTTCTTTTTGGGTTTAAAAATATTGGCATTAGAATAACCGTTTTCGGCTTTATAAATATAAATATCGGCGTCGTTGATCAAGATTTTATGAATATTGATTTCGTGTTTCAATAGACTCAAAATGTTCAAGCGTGCTTCGATTTCTTTTGCTCTCAGCAAAGTATGTTTGTGGCTTTGCCATTGATTGTCTTTTATTTCGACATCATTCAGCGCCAATGTGAAGTTCGGGAAACCCGTTAGAAACTTATAATGAAAATCGCCAATATGAAATTTGCCATTTATATTCTCGTTGATTTTGGTATTGACTTTGGCAATAATTTCGGCTTTATTTCGGTTAAAATATATCGACAAACCTCCGCAGGCAAGTAAAAGAATCGCGATTAGTCCAAGAATAAAATATCCAAGGCGTTTGGCATATTTTTTAAAAGAATCAGATTGCAGAAAGGATTTTGTTTTGGATAAAGTTTCTTTCATGTTAATCGTATTTTTGGATATACTAAAGATACTAAAAAAATGCTAAAAAGTTTATTGGTTTGATTTTCAGGTAAATAAATTGTAAATTTAGCGTTATACAGTTTATAATTATTGACAATACATTTATAATGAAAACTAATTTAGTAATGGTGTTTGATTTATTTTAAATTTTTAAATTTGTACTGTAGTTTGAAAGTTAATATTTCAGACCTAATTTTAATCTTAATATATTATGGCATTAGCAATAACAGATGCTACTTTTGATGAAGTAGTTTTAAAATCAGATAAACCAGTAATGGTGGATTTTTGGGCAGCATGGTGTGGTCCTTGTAGAATGGTTGGTCCAATCATTGACCAATTAAGCGAAGAGTACGCTGGTAAAGTAGTTGTTGGTAAAGTAGATGTAGATGCTAACCAAGAATTTGCTGCAAAATATGGTGTGCGTAACATACCAACCGTTTTGGTGTTTCAAAATGGTGAAGTAGTAGGAAAACAAGTAGGAGTAGCTCCGAAACAAGCCTACGCAGATAGTTTAGACGCTTTATTGTAATCTTAGATTACGATTAATATAAAAAAGGTCCGACGAAAGTTGGACCTTTTTTATGTGTTGAATTTTTTAAACACATAGAAACATAGATTTTATGCTCATAAAAGAGTTTAGAGAAAACTAGTTTTTACACATAGCTATGTGGTTTTAAATAAGTGAAACGTCTCTATACTCAAAGATAAGCTATGTTTCTATGTGTTAAAATAATTGAAATAGTTGTTCGAAAATTAATTAGTGGCTGTGAGTTTCGCTGTTTTCATAACCCAAAACCGTAATCATATAAGGCGTACTAGAAACCTTAGTCTTTTTGATTTCCAATGTAGTAAGGTTTACTCGCACTAATTCTCCAGTGGTTGGCGAAGTAATGTAAGCAAAACGGTCTGTAACTGCCATTTGAGGTTTTAATGTTGCATCTGTAGCTGTTTCTGCAGTCGCTTTAATTTCTTTTACCGCTTGCAAACTGCTGATATCATAAAGTTTAAATTCTCCTGAATGCAATAAAACAGCCAGTTTTTTACGATCGTAACTTGTTTTGCATTGCATAATGGTTGTGTTCTGAATAATTGGTTTTACAGTATTAGCCACAACATCAATTAAAAATGCGCCTTTTGCGGCTGTATAGCCAATGAATTTTCCAGCAGAAGCCGTTTCTAAAATAGTTCCGAACCAAGCCGTTCCAAAATCTGCTGGATGATTGATCAATTTTTGATTTCCGTTGCTTTCTACAACCAAAATGCCGCTTGACGAACCAAAAACAGCATACACGCCGTCTGAAGCATTTCCGTGAATTCCTTTTGTTTGAATTTTAGCATCAAAAAGGGTTTTTCCGGTGTTGTCGATGATTTTTACTTTTTCAGGAAGCGTTCCTGTCACCGAATTATCTTTTACCGTAATGGCATAAGTTCCGTTTGTAAAAGTCGCCATTGCACCGTGATGTGCCAATAAACCTGAATTTATCGTTTTGAATGTTGCACCAGCTTTGTTTACATCGGCTTCTTTACCAACAGAAAGCGTTCCGTCGCCGTCGTTAAAAGTTAGGATTTCGCCAATTTTACTTTTAAAATGCGTTGGTTTTAATGCGCTTGTCGCTAAAATTCCAAATTTCGGAACATCGTCAACATCAATGTGATCGCCGTGTAATTCCAATCCGCTGTCGAAAGTTTCTACGAAATTATTGTCTCTGTGAACAATTCCTGCATAACGTCCAGATTCTGTTGTGTACAAAGAAGATTTAGCAAATTTTGCCGTAAAAGAACTGATTTTATCTTCATGCGGATCAAAAAGCGTTAGTTCCGTAGTTTTTTCGTCAGAAAGTAAAACTCGAACAAAAGTGTGTTCTTCTGAAGTGTCGTGATCATGATCGTGATCATCGTGGTTGTCATCGTCGTTGCTGCACGAAACCGCAAAAAGCGAAACTGCAAATAAAAATAGTAGTTTGTAAAACTTGTTTTTCATTGTAATAAAGGATTTAAAATTTGTAAATAATTGAGTTTTGAATGGTTTGCTTATCGCGAAAAGGGAAACGGAATTTTCATAGAAACAATAATGTTTCTTCCCGCTTCTGGAAGTTCGATAAGACGGTAAAAGCTGGTGTGATTTAAATATCTTGTATTGAATAAATTCTGGATCTGAATATTGATGCTGATATCCTGTTTTCCTGTTTTTACTTTTGAACCAAAAGCCACATTAAAAACATGACTTTCAGCCGTTTTTTTCTCAGGCGGAACAATATTATTTTGCTGTGCCGTAAAACGATAATCAACACCAAAATAAGGTTCTTTTAAAAAGGAAATTTGCGGTTCATAATTCAATCCGAACAAAACAGAAGGCGGAGGCGAGAACGGAAGCGTATAGCCTATTTTACTTCCTGATTTTTGTTCTGAATAAAGATATTCAGCACCAATTTCTGCACTTAAAGATTTTAGGAAATAATAGCGCGTCTGGAATTCCGCACCATAGCGAAAGACTTTACTTTGCTCGTATTCAAAAACCTGATTTCCTGCGCCATAATAAATATCATGAGCTGAAGTTGGATTCAGATAAATGAAATTTGGAAAATAGTTCACAAAAGGCGTCAGTTGAAAAGACCAGTTTTGCTGATTCCATTCGATTCCCAAATCCAATTGATACGAACGTTCTGCATCCAAATTCGGATTTCCTTTTTCGAATCGGAAATAATGATAATTTACGCCGTTTGAAGCCAATTCTTTAGCAATCGGCATTCTGAAACTTGATCCCAAATTAGCTTTTAGCGAAAGATTTCCAGGATTATAATTGATTCCTGCAGACCACGTAAAACTGTCAAAAGTTTTGGTTAAATCTTGAGAACGCTGCAAGTATTCCATTTGCGTCTGATTGTTTTCGGAAACCGGACTTTGAAACCAATCGTAATATGATTTCATTTTGATTTTTCCGTAATCGTAACGAATGGCGCCGTGCAGAAACCATTTTTCGTTCAGTTCAATTTTATCGTAAGCAAATAATCCAGCGTTGAATTGTGTGAAAGCAGGAATAAGGAAACTCCATCCGCCAATGGCATTTTCCTGTCCAGCAATATTGGTTCCCACAGTAATCTGATGGCGATTCAATCGGAATTCATCTTTAGCAGAAAACGACCAAACATCTTTATCATATTGGCGTTCCAAATCTTGAGGAGCGTACATGTCTTCGGGATAAATTGCCGGCATATATCCATGATTTACGTAATGGCTATATTCTCTTCTAAAGTTGTTTTGAAAACCAATCTGTGTCTCAAAAGCATGATTCCCCAATTGAAAAGAAGTCGTATTGCTCACTTTCAAATGATTGACTTGCTGATACGGCATCAAAATATCACGGCTCGATTTGTCGTGCAATTCCAGATCAACATTTCGAGGTTCGAGTCCATGCGCATTCGCGAAAAATCCGCTTTTGGTATGCACATTGCTGAAATAGAAAACCGATTTAAAATGCTCGCCCGAATAACCCGTGCTCAAGTGAAAATCGAGTTCTTTTCCAGCCGTATTTCGCAAATGATTTTTGTACAGCGGAACAGCATAACTGTATACATGAACCACATCGGTCGGAACGCGATAATCCCCATAATCCATTGTGGTGACACGGGAATCAAAGAACCAGTTTTTGTTTCTTCCGAATAAATTAATAGAACTTCCAAATTGTGCATTGTTGCTTTTTCCGGTAAGGTCAACGCTTCCGCCAAAAGTATTTTGAGATGGAAGGGGCAGAGGTTTAATATTTATCGCACCTCCGACAGCATCAGATCCATAAATAAATGAAGAAGGGCCTTTTATAATTTCTACCCGATTGACAGCATATTGATCGATTTCCAATCCGTGATCGGCGCCCCACTGCTGGCCTTCGTGTTTCAATCCGTTTTCGACCACAATAACCTGATTGAAACTCAAACCTCGAATAAGCGGTTTCGAACCTCCAGAACCAATCGAAATAGTTTTAACGCCTGGCAATTTCTGCAAAGACTGCATCAAACTTCCGCCAAGATTACGCTGAATAAAGCTATTGTTTACTGTTTCAACATTTAGCGATTCTTCTTTTTTGCGTTTCTGAACGGTATTATTGCTGATTAAAACTTCCTCTAGCTCTTTAATTTCTGATTTTTTTTCCGAGGGCTGATTTTGAGAAAAAGCTTCAACTGAAACCAATAAACCGATGAGTAAAAAACAATATTTCCAATACATGGATAGGGCATTCTTCATTAATCTGATCTTATAAAATTTTAATACTTAAGCCTTTCAGCGTTTGCCAGCCCTCCTTGTCCGTCAAGCGGATCATAAAATGATAATCTCCCGGATCAACATCGGCAGGAATGGTGATTTGTGCTGTTGCTTCGTAACTTTTCATTCCATTTGGAATAGTGTAATTGTTAATGAAAAGCATAGGTTTTACAGGGCTTTTTACAGCTTCGGTTTCGCAGGTATTTACTTCTGTACTATGCGTATGATGGTCGAAATTGTGGTGAATGTCCAAACTGTAAGAACCCAATTCGACATTATCATTAAAAGTGGCTTTGAAAGTAAAGGTCTTTCCGCGTTCAATCGTGCTGCATTGAATAGGAAAAGCATTTGCCCCAGTGATGTCAATCACAGGATATTCGGTGTCGATTTCGGCATTATCGCTTGAACAAGATGTTATAAAGGCAAGTGTCAAAACACCTAAAAGAAGCTTTAGTTTTTTCATATTTTTTGATTTACAATCGTTAGGTTTTTCTTCACTTCCAGCTTACTTCCGTTTTGATCGTTTACGATAATGATGAAGTCGTATTTTCCTTCTGCGGCATCTTCTGGAATGTCAAAATGTTTGTGAACCGTTGCATTTTTTGCGCCCGCATATTGTGTCCAAGTAATTTCGTGTGACCAGACTTTAGAATATGTTTCGGTGTTTTTTTGCACAATTTTTACCTGCACATTTTCGATTTTATCAGCGGCAGTCACTTCTGCATTAAAATGGAAATCTGCGCCAATAGTTGCTGTTTCGCTGTTGCTAAGACCTAGTTCTACTTTGTCAATCTTAGGAATGGCTTGTTCTTGTTCTGAGTCGTCGTTACTGCAGCCTGTAAAAGCAATTGCCGCAAAAAGCGAAGCCAGAATGAGTTTTGTTGTTTTCATTTTTTCTGATTTGATTTTGATCATTTTATAAAGGTATTTGGGTTATATAAGAAGCCTATTGCAAAGTTTATAAGTCCCAGAGGGACAAAATATTGGTAGAAATATATTTGCCATTTTTGGGTAAGTCCCAGCGGGACGAAATATTTGTAAAAAAGAATTTAGGACCTATGCAAAAGCCTCAGCGAGGCGACATATATCTTTTCTCTAGTCAAACAGCACACTAGTAACTAAAAGCTGAATTAAGTTTAGTCCTAATATGTTAATCGATAAAAATTTGGAAGTTTTTTTGTGTAGAAAAAGTTATATCAATATCAATATCAATATCAATATCAATATCAATATCAATATCAATACATTGTATTAAATGCTTAAAACGAATGTAATAGCTATTGAATGTTTTTAAATTTTTAAATCATAAAAACAATTATATGCCGAATTGCAAAACAATCAGAAACACAAAAAATACTAAAGTGTAAAAGGTGGGGCTCGAAGTGAGAAAAGAGCGCCCTTAAAAAATGCAAAATGCGGTTTGCTGTAAAAACTAATGTGTTTTACAACAGGATTATTCTTGAAAAACTGAAAAGCATGAAATTCAAATGTGCCAACAGCGCTAAACTTAAAATCGCAAATCGAACATTTATGAAACGAATGCAGTTTGGCCTTGAATTGTGGCTTTTCTGAAACTGAAAATTCTATTTTCTCTTTCTGCGAATGAGTGTCCAAAATATGCTCATACGAATGCACAGCCGGAAAAAGTATTGCGAACAATACAATCAAAGGCATAAAGAGATTTATAAATTTAAGTTTCTTTTTCATTCGTTAAGATTACTTCTGATATTTTTAACCAGAATTAATGCAATAGTGTTGCAAATATAGAAATCTTATTTTTAAATGCAATGTTGTTGCGATAATTGTTTGTAAAAAATCAATGCTTTTGCTAATTTTAGCAAATCTTATATTCCTTAAAAATGAAAATTTTCTACAGCTTTCTTTGTTTTTTTATATTGATTTTCAATAGTTTTTCTCAGGTAAAAGAAAAGGCATTATTAGAAAATGGTGTTTTAGAACAGCTAGCGAAATTTCGTAAAAAACAGATTTCAGATCTTCAATACATTTTGTCTTTCGAAATTCCGAATCAGAAATCAGAAAATATAAATTCTAATTTGATTGTAAATTTGAGTTTATCTGATTTAAGTCAGCCCTTAATTTTAGATTTTAAAGAGAAAACTTCCAACATAAAAACAGTTGAAGCAAACGGAAAAAAGCTTTCTATTATTCATGAAAACGGGCATATTGTAATTCCAATTTCGGCTTTGGTTTTAGGAAAAAATACATTTTCAATTTCATTCATTGCGGGTAATTTATCTTTAAACAGAAATGACGATTTTTTGTATACTTTGTTAGTTCCAGATCGCGCGAGTACTTTATTTCCTTGTTTTGATCAGCCCGATTTAAAAGCGACTTATAAACTGAGCCTTTCTGTACCAAAAGATTGGTCTGTTTTGGCTGGAGCTGATGTTGTAGAAAAACTCGAAAAAGGAGATTTCACAGCTTATACTTTTGGAGAATCAGATAAAATGAGTACGTATTTATTCTCTTTTGTAGCAGGAAAATTCAAAAGCACTACACAGAAACCAGGTTTAGAAATGACGATGTTGTATCGTGAAAATAGTCCAGAGAAATTTCGCGTAAGCGCTGATACTATTTTCAATCTACATCAGCAATCTTTGGACTTTTTAGAAAAATATACCAATTATAAATTTCCTTTTCAAAAACTAGATTTCGCTTCAATTCCTGTTTTTCAGTATGGCGGAATGGAACATATTGGTGCAATTCAGTACAGAGAATCAACTTTGTTTTTGGACAATAGCGCAACTGACACGGAGAAATTAAATCGGGCAAAATTGATTGCGCACGAAACTTCACACATGTGGTTTGGAGATTTGGTTACGATGAAATGGTTTGACGATGTTTGGATGAAAGAGGTTTTTGCCAACTTCATGGCCGATAAAATCATGAATCCGATTTTCCCGAAAGTCAATCATAATCTGCAGTTTTTCACCGCGCATTATCCTAGCGCTTACGCGGAAGATCGATCTTTGGGAACACATCCAATCAAACAGCATTTAGCAAACTTACAAAATGCAGGTTCGCTTTACGGAGCCATTATTTACAACAAAGCGCCAATCATGATGCGCCAATTGGAAGCTTCAATGGGGGCAGCAGCTTTTCAGAAAGGAATTCAAAAATATATTCAGAAATACGCCAATGATAACGCCGACTGGAATAATCTCGTAGAACTTCTAGATGCTGAAACTCCCCTTGATATGAAAAAATGGAGCGATGTCTGGGTTAACAAATCGGGGAGAGCAATCTTTACAGATAAAGTTGAATACGATTCTAAAAACCGAATTAAAAGTTTTGAAATTCAGCAACAAGCAGAAGACCAATCAGAGAATATCTGGCCTCAGATTTTTCAGATTGGGTTGGTTTATGCTAAAGAGGTAAAGATTTTATCAGTCAATATTAATGATAAAAACACCCTTGTTAAAGAAGCCGAAGGACTTGAAAAACCAATTGCTGTTGTTTACAATTATAATGGTTTTGGATACGGCGTTTTTCCGCTTGACGGGAATAATTTAAATTATATTTCTTCTTTGAAAGATGAAATGGCGAGAGCTTCGAGTTATAGTAATCTTTATGAAAATACTTTGATTGGAAATGTTTCGCCAGAAAAAGCTTATGATTGTTTTCTAAAAGGAATTGAGACGGAGCAAAATGAATTAGTTCTGCGAATTGTTTCAGGAAGTTTGAATACAATTTATTGGAGATTATTGACGGAAAAACAGCAAAACAAATTCCAGAAACAGCTTGAAGGCGTTTTAAATGATCGTTTACAGGCCAATTTATCTGCAAATATCAAAAAGACATTGTTCGGATTATTCAGTTCAATTGCCTATTCCAATTCTGCAAAAGCCAGTTTATATAAGGTTTGGAACAGAGAAATCTCGATTCCGAATTTGAAGTTAAACGAAGACGATTATACCAATATGGCTATGAATCTGGTGATTTTCAAACATCCACTGGCTGATGGAATCTTGGAGAAAACAAGAACTTCATTTACAAATCCTGATAAACAAAAGCGTTTTGAGTTTTTGCTTCCGTCATTAACTAAAGACGAATTGGTTCGAAATGCTTTTATGGAATCTTTAAAAGACGATGCGAATCGTGAGAAAGAATCTTGGGTTTCTGTAGGTTTAGCCAATATAAATCATCCGCTTCGTCAGGAAAGTGCACAAAAGTATATTAGATTTTCACTAGATTTGGTTGATGAAATTCAGCGTACGGGAGATATTTTCTTTCCGAAAGATTGGCTGGACAATACGATTGGGAAGTATTCTTCGAAATTTGCTTTTGATGAAGTACAGCTATTCTTAAAGGAAAACCCTAATTTTAGTCCGATCTTGAAACGCAAATTGTTTCAGGCTACAGATTTGCTTTATAAAGCACAAAACATAAAAAAAGAAACCGAATGAAAATTGAATCGGAAATAGAGAAAGTCTCCAGTTTTCAGCATCTTGAAATGCTGGCGAATCAGGTTGTGGAGGGTTTTATATCGGGAATGCACAAGAGTCCGTTTCATGGATTTTCGGCTGAATTTGCCGAGCATAAAGTCTATAATGCAGGCGAAAGCACCAAACATATCGATTGGAAATTATTCGCCAAAACCGATCGTTTGTATACGAAACGTTTTGAGGAAGAAACCAATTTACGCTGCCATTTGATTGTAGATAATTCGTCGTCAATGCACTATCCTGAACTAAAATCGAATCAGCCTTTTTACGAAAAGAAAATTGGTTTTGCCGTTTTGGCTTCGGCAGTTTTAATGAATATTTTAAAGAAACAGCGCGATGCCGTTGGTTTAAGCGTTTTCTCAGATAAATACGAATATTACGCACCGGAAAAAGGGAGTGATCGTCATCATAGAATGCTTTTGAATAAACTGGAAGAATTATTGGTTCAACCAAAAGTCAAAAAAACAACCGATACTATTACCTATTTGCATCAAATTGCGGAAAAAATGCATCGCCGTTCGATGATTATTTTGTTTACCGATATGTTTCAGACCGAAGATGATGAGAAATTATTCAACGCATTGCAACATTTAAAACACAACAAACATAAAGTAGTTTTATTTCATGTGGTTGATAATGAAACCGAATTGAAGTTTGATTTTGATAATACGCCACGAAAATTCATCGATTTAGAATCGGGAGATGAGGTTTCTATTTTTGCTGATAACGTAAAAGAGCAATACGAAGAAAGGGTAGAGGCCTACTTTAAAAATTTGGCTTTAACCTGCGCAAAGAACCAAATTAAGTACGTTCCGGTAAATGTGGGCGACAATTTTGAAAAAATATTGACTACATATTTGGTTGAAAAACAAAACTTTGGATAATATTTTAAAAAATAATTTCATTTTTTTTATAAAAACGCTTGCAGAAATGAAATTCTGTTATATCTTTGCAACCGCAATAACGCAGAGGTTTGGTAGTTCAGTTGGTTAGAATACATGCCTGTCACGCATGGGGTCGCGGGTTCGAGTCCCGTCCAGACCGCAATATTGGGAGAAGCCTTTCTTAACAGAAAGGCTTTTTTGCCCAAAAACGGTATCTAAGATTAGTTGTGTTGTTTTGCTACGACTTTGTAACTCGTAGCTGGTTTAGTAGTTAGACCAATGAAAAGCTTTCCACTTTTGTGGATGGCTTTTTTGATTTAAGACACTTTCGGTTTTTGTTTTTAACCGCAAAGAACGCTAAGATTTACGCAATTCCGATAGCTATCGGGAGCAAAGATATTTTTAAAAGAATGCAAATTTCGCAACGTTTAGAATTGATTAAGCTTTGCGATTTTTTTTGCTTGATTCTGATTTCAACGAACAGTTTGTCATTTCGACGAAGGAGAAATCTCCGCAAGTAATTCCACAAAGATTTTCGATCATATATTAAAACATAGCCCGTGGTTTCAACCACGGGGACACAATGTATATCAAATACGTTTCCTGTGGTTGAAACCACAGGCTATGTTGAATAAAAGGGAAATAAATATTTCAAAAGTTGCATTCTTCGTGTGCCTTGCGGTTAAAAAGAAAGAAACTTCTTCTTTTTTAATTTTAAAGTGAATTTTTAAAATATTGGAATTTAATCAATTAAAAATTTCTCAAATATTATTCGTAAAAACGCTTGCAGAAACGAAATTCTGTTGTATTTTTGCACTCGCAATAACGCAGGGTTTGGTAGTTCAGTTGGTTAGAATACATGCCTGTCACGCATGGGGTCGCGGGTTCGAGTCCCGTCCAGACCGCCTAAGTTGTTAAAAGCCTTTCTTCACGGAAAGGCTTTTTTGTTTTTAAATTTTACCGCAATCCCGATAGTTATCGGGAGCTAAGATTTTACGCAAAGTTCGCAAAGGTTTTATTTAATCTTTGCGAACTTTGTGCTTTTACCTTGCGTGCTTTGCGGTTAAATTTCTTCCTATCTTTATATTATGGAACATTCCGGTCAGAAACTCGATAAATATTACATCAAGAAAGTAGATGCTGATAAAAAGAGCATTTACTGCCACCACGATTTGATGGGTGAATTGTTTATTCCACCACATAAGCATAATAAAGCACAATTACTTTATGCAGAAGGCGATGTTGTTTTTGTAACTACAGAAACCAAAACTTATTTTTTGCCAGCAAGGCATTTTATATGGATTCCGAGTGGTGTGGAGCATAGTATCGAGCCGAAATCGGAAAGCGTTACGATGCGAAATCTTTATTTTCCTGTTGAAAAAGAAGAAGATGACTTTTATAAAATAGAAGGAATTTACCCAGTCAATAATCTGCTCCTTCAAATGATGCTTTTTACGAATCGATGGAATGGAGATCTAAAAAAAGGGACTCCAAATTTTACCATTGCCAAAGCGATAAAAGCAATTCTTCCTCAAATTTGCACTAATAATTTACCTTTAGAATTGCCACAACCCAAAGACAAACGTCTTGGAAAAATTCTGCGCCATATCGAAAACAATCTTGGAGAAACAATTCTGTTTGCCGATGTCGCTCACGAATTTGGTTTTAGCGAACGCTCTTTGTATCGCTTGTTTCAAAAAGATCTCAAAATGTCTTTTATTCAATATTATACCATTAGAAGAATTTTAAAAGCTATCGAACTTTTATTGGAAAGAAAACTTTCAGTAAAAGAGGTAGCCGAAGAAGTTGGTTACAATAGCGTTCCAACTTTCAGTAATACTTTCTTCAAAATTTTAGGACAAAGACCTTCCGATTACTTAAATGGTGAGGAGATTTTAGAAAGTAAATAGTTTTTATTTCACGCAGATTTTAATAGATTTTAGCTGATTTAGCAGATTCTTTTTTATTCCATGCGTAAAAAAAAAAGTCTCGCAGATTCCGCAGATTTCAGAGATTTTTAAATGCTTTATAATCTGCACAATCTGACAAATTTGCAAGAGTAAAAAGAAAAATCTGCGCGCATCTGCTAAAATTTATTAAAATCTGCGTGAAATATCACAATCAAAATCTATTTTGTAATAAATTGTTTTTCAGTGTTTTAATATAACGTTTTCGGGAAATGGAATTTTAACATTTGTCCGAAATGAATATGTTCTTGGCTTTTTAGAATTATCAGTCACGAGAAAAATGAAGGAACTTTGCAGCATCAAATATTAATGTATTCATGTTCCTTAAAACAACAAATTCTACAGACGATTGTTTTCCCAGAATCCTGCTGTTAATCTTAATGATATTAGCATTCAATGGCTTACAAGCGCAGGAAGTCCACACGGTTTCGTTACAAGAAGCTTTGAAACTGGCCAAAGAAAACAACAAAAAAATCCTTAGATCTCAATTGGAGGTCACGCTCGCAGAGCAAAATATTAAAGAAAGAAAAGAACTTCGACTGCCAGACGTACAGTTAAATGGCATGTATTCTCGCATCACGAATATTACTGAATTCAAAGGAAGCGGGTTTTTGAAAGACAAAGAAGTTACGCCAGCAATTCCTGAAATTTACGAGGTAAATTCAACCTTTAAAATGCCAATTTATGCTGGAAATAAGATTAATAATGCCATCAAAATTGCGAATCAGGAAAACGAAATTGCTAAAATAAAAACCGAAAAGGCCGAAAATGATATCGAGCTTGAAGTGGTGGCAAATTATCTGGCGATTTATAAAATGATGGAACTTCAGAAAATATTCGAAGAAAACATCAAAGAAGAAAAAAGCCGACTGAAAGAAGTCCAATCGCTTCAAAAACATGGAACGGTTACGAAAAACGAGGTTATTCGTGCCGAATTACAGCTTTCAGATCGCGAATTGAATGCGTTAACTAACTCCAAAAACATTAAAATCGCACTTCACGATCTGAAAACGCTGATCCAAATTCCAGACAATGAAGAAATTGCAATCGATACAACTTCAAGTCTTGATGAAATGAACGGTCTAGATCCGTATGATTTTTATATGACAAAAGCTTTGCAAAACGAAGAAATGCGTATTGCAAGCCAAGAATTAAACATCAGCAAAACGGAATTGAAATTGGTTAAAGGAAATTACTTGCCAAGTGTTCATTTCTTTGGAAACTACGGTTTTTATTATCCAAACTACAAATTCTTTCCGCCAAATCCGTATTTGTACACTTTGGGACAAGTGGGGATCGAAGCCACTTTTGACCTTTCGTCTTTGTATAAAAATAAGACCAAAATGGAGCAGGCCAATACCAAAATCAAATGGCAGGAAATGCAGAATGAAATTGTAAAAGAGGAAATTCAGGATAAGCTGTATAAAGAACACACGCAATATCAGGAAATCCTTGAAAAGTTTGTGGTCGTTGATAAAGCGTTGGATTTAGCAGAAGAAAATTACCGAATTGTAAAGCTGAAATACTTAAACCAATTGGTTTTAATTACCGAAATGGTCGATGCCGATAATGCTTTGCTTCAGGCGAAATACAACAAAATTTCTACGCGATTGGATGCGGTTTTAAAACATTACGAACTGCTTCATACGGCTGGAATGCTTCCGCAAAGCTAGATGGTGAGAGATTAGGATAAAGCATTAGAAGAAAGAGGCAAGAGAAAAGACTTGATAGACGAAAGAAGCAAGAGAAAAGACATTTTAGAAAAGAACTAAGTTAAAGAGAAAAGAAAGATATGGTTAAGATTAAAAATGAAACTAGAAGAAATAAAACGTTTCATATACTAATAACGATTATTGCGTGCACGCTGGTAATAAGCGGTGTTATTTTGGGAATTTGGTTTTATGTATTTAACCGAAATCACGAAGAAACGAATGATGCTCAGGTGGAGCAATATGTGACGCCAATTATGTCGAGAATTACAGGTTATGTGCAAGAGGTCCGTTTCGATGAAAATCAGTTTGTGCACAAAGGCGATACTTTGGTTGTAATTGATAATAGAGAGTATCAATCGAAATTGAATGTGGCTCTTGCCGATGTTCAGAATGCGAAACAAAATAGCGTTGTGGCTGAGAAAAATGCCATAAATACAGCAAGCGCAACAGCGATTAACGAAGCGCAGTTAGAAGCTGCAAAATCGAATCTTTGGAAAACTAAACTGGAATACGAAAGATACAAAGCTTTGGTAAGCGAAGAGGCAGCAACTTCTCAGCAATTAGAAAAAGTAAAAGCAGATTACGAATTGGCGCAGGCGCATTTTCAGGAAATGAAAAATAGAATTCATTCATCGGCTTTGAGCACTTCTGTTGCCGAAGCCAATGTTCCGACAACACAAACCAATATTGCGTCAAAACAAGCTGTTGCCGATAATGCTGCATTATTTCTTTCGTACACTATAATTACAGCGCCTTATGACGGTTGGGTTGGAAAACGAACTCTACAGCCAGGACAATTGGTAAAAGAAGGTCAGTCTTTATTGTCAATTGTAAGTAAAGAAAAATGGATTACGGCCAATTTTAAAGAAACGCAATTGCAATATTTAAAAGTTGGACAGGATGTTGAAATAAAAGCCGATGCTTTGAGCGATAAGACTTTTACAGGAACAATTGCGTCTTTATCGCCAGCGAGCGGGGCAAGATTTTCATTGCTTCCTCCAGATAATGCAACGGGTAACTTCGTAAAAATCGAACAAAGAATTCCGGTTAGAATTCAGTTGAAAGACAGCGACAAACAAACTGACTTTTTAAGAGCGGGAATGAATATTACTGTGATCGCAGCACACTAAAATGGAAGATAAAAGTATTTTTAAATCATGGGTTCCAAAATGGGCAATCATTACAATTTTGTTTGTTTGCCTCTTGCATTCCATGATTTTATTGGGAGTTTATACGTCAAACGTAACGTATGCGGCGAGTTTTCTGGACATCGAGCCCGAAGATTTGCAGTTTGCAATGTGTGTTACGTACGGAACTCTGCTGGCAACAATTCTCATAGAAAGTCGATTTTCGAGTTTTTTCCCTGCCAAAAATTACCTCATAGGAGTTTATTCCTTAATTGGAGTTACGATTGTGGCGTCGGGTTATGTCGATAATTTTGCGGTTTTTCTATTGCTGAGAGTTGCCGAAGGAATCTTAATGGCACTTCCTGCCATTACCATCAGACAATTGCTTATTGAGCAGTTTGATTCTAAAAACGCCATTATAATTGGTTTTTCCTTTTATTATGGTTCGTTACTACTGTCATCGCCTTTTATTATGAATATTGCGGTTTGGTTTCTGGATCATTACGACTGGAAATACATGCTGTATGTTTCGGGCGGACTGCAGGTTTTAAATGTCTTTTTAATCTTGGTTACTTTTCGTGGGCACCGAATCACAAAGAAAATCCCGTTGTATCAAATCGACTGGATGAGCTATTTTTTGGTTTTAACAGCGATTCTTTGCGGTGCCTACTTTTTTGTGTATGCCGAGAAAAAATATTGGTTCGAATCTTCTCAAATGGTTTTAATGCTTATTACGGCACTTATTACGGGAGGTTTGTTCATCTTTAAAGAGCTTTTGGTTAAAAGGCCCACTTTTGATTTTGAAGTTTTTAAATACGCCAATCTGAGAATTGGTTTTTTATTGTTTTTCCTGTTTTACATCAGCAGAGCAACGTTGAGTCTTTGCCATTCGGCTATGTATTCGATTTGGAATTGGGATCCGTCGCGTGTTGCGGGCGTGCAGTACATTAACGGACTCGGAAATGTAATCGGATTGATTTTGGCGGCTTATTTCCTCATGAAATCGGTTTCTACCAAAATTATTTTCCTGATTGGTTTTTCGCTAATTGCCTTGTATCATTTTTGGTTTACGTTTCTTTTTGTGCCCGATGTGGCTTTATCAGATATTATTGTTCCGTACTTTTTGCAGGGTATCGGAGTGGGGTTTTTATTTGTTCCGTTAATTCTCTTTACCACATCTTCGGTTCCTGCAAATATGGCGGTTTCTTCGGGAATTGTCGGCGTTTCGGGACGTTTTTGGGGAAGTACGATTGGATTTTGCGTGATGCAGAATGCAACAGTATTTTTAAACAAAAAACACTTTTTTAAACTAAGCCAATTCGTAACCGGCGAAAATCCCGAAGCGCAGCAAACCATCGCCAGTACTACGCAGAGTTTTATCGCCAAAGGATATTCGGCAGATAATGCCAATGTTTTAGCCATGAAAAAGATCTTCGGAAGCATTACCAAACAATCGACTCTATTAGCCGATATGGAGATTTATACCATTGTGGGTTATGGTTTATTGGTTTTGATAATTCTAATTGCCTGTAATCAGCATTTGAGACAGACTATGACTTTGGTTAAAAGCAAGATTTGGATTGGGTAAAGATTTTGTTTGCTTCGTCTGTTCGAGCATAGCTCTCGAGTCAGGTTTAAAGTTTAAAGTTTTTGCCAATCTTTGTCTATTATTCTTGCAAAGGCGCAGAGATTTTTTTACTCTCGCAGATTGAGCAGATTAGATTTTTTAAATAAGAAAATAAATAATCCGCATAATCTGCCAAATCTGCGAGAGACAAATCCTTTAAATCTTTTTAATCTGTGGCTTTAAAATAAAAACTCTGCGAGAAACCTCAGTCCAACTCTACAGAATTAAGTATCTTGCAACCGTTAAAAACAACAAACAAAATTATGAGCCAGCAATGTGTAATTTTTGATATGGACGGCGTGATTTCACACACAAATCCGCATCATGTAATCGCTTTTGAAAAGTTTTTCGATAAATATAATATTCCGTACACGAAAGAAGAATTTGAAGAGCATATGTACGGAAAACACAATAGTTATATCATGACGCATTTCTTCAAACGTCCGATTGCGGGAGAAGAATTGATAAAACTGGAAGACGAAAAAGAAGGAATGTTCCGTGAGATTTACAAAGATAAAGTCGAAACGATTCCGCATTATATGGATTTTTTAAACGAATTAAAATCTCGTGGTTTTAAAACTGCAGTTGCAACGTCGGCGCCGCGTGCGAATCTAGATTTGATTGCCAATTTCTTGAAACTCGGCGAAAAAATGGATTCGATGATGTCATCAGAAGATGTTACGTTTCATAAACCAAATCCCGAAGTATATTTAAAATCGGCTGAACGTGTTGGCGTTTCTCCGTCGGATTGTGTGGTTTTCGAAGATTCTTTTTCGGGTATTACCGCAGGATTAAATGCCGGAATGAAAGTCGTAGGCGTTTTGAGTACGCATACCAAAGAAGAACTTCCGCCATGCGATTTTTATATTAATGATTATAGTGAAGTCAATGTGGATAAGATTTTAGAATTATTAGGGAAATAAATTCCAATTTTTTAAAATCCCAAATTCCAAGTGATACGAGACCTTTGTCAAAGTTTTAAACTTTGACAAAGGTTTTTTTTCATATTGTAACCACAATCTTGTCATTTCGACGAAGGAGACTCGAGCGATAGCGAATAGGCGAAGCAAATCTTCGTAAGTAACTCCGCAACGAAAAGCCAATCTTTGTAGAGCTTCTCGTGGAGATTCCTCGTTCCTTGGAATGACAAACTAGACGGATATTTAAAGTCGTTTAATACTTCTCCTCCAAAAAAGCCATCCAGCCTTTTTCAAATTCCTCTTGCGTTACGTTCAATGTTTTTTCGATGTTGCCGAAAGACGCAATCAGTTTGGGTAGAATGTCTTTTCCCCATTTTTGAGTCATATATTCGATTATGGTGTAGCCGATATTATAAATCTGATTGCCATGATTTAAATCTTCTAAAGTCAGGTTTTTGCTTTTGGCGTATTTCACACTTAACGTATTAACTTCTCCTGCTTCAAAAATGCTAATCGATTCCCAAAGCCAGCGCGGATATTCGGCTTTAAACTTTTTATCAAATTGCTTTTCAAAAGTTAGTCGGTCTTGGGTGATGATGGTGTCTTTTGCTTTATAGATTAATATGTTGAGCTGAACGCAATGTGTAAACTCATGCAAAGCCGTTTTGAGAGGATCGTCTGGAAAAATAGAATTAAACCAATTCGTCCATACAAAATGAAATTCGTTTGGACCACGACTTGTGCCTTTTGTGTTTTCTGTTAAACCTGTCGCTTCATTAAATTTGAATTGCGAACCGTAAACAAAAACCTTTATCGCGTCGTGTTCTACATCTTTTAGATTTTCTCTTATTTTAGAATAATTCTCCTCAAGATGTTTGCTGACTTTTTCAGCTTCGCTTTTATAAATTCCGGTATAGGAAACGATAAAATGCTCCGATTTAAGAGTTCGGGTTTCGTGCTGAACGGTAAAACTTCGAACTGTTCTTGCAAAATAAAAGACAGCAATAATTGCTAAAAAAAGGACTAGTAATCTGTATTTTCTCATGTGTTCTAATTGTTTTTTGAGATTTAAAAACAAGTGAAATTTTGAGAATTAGGTTTTTGGTGTTTTAAAAATAAGAATATTTAAATACTAAACTGTAAAATAATTAAAGAAATTTCTGAATTGTTTTTTGTTTTGCCACAGATTATTAAGATTAAAAGGATTTTCGCTCTTTTTTTGTCATTCCGAGGAACGAGGAATCACACTGGAAACTCCGCAACGAAAAGCCAATCTGTATCGAGTTTCTCGCGAAGATTTCTCCTTCGTCGAAATGACAAACTAGACTTAAAAAGCAAATGAATTATATGAATTGCCTTCCGCTTTAGCAGGAGGTTTTTTATGTTTAAAAAGACAAAGGCTTTAGCCGAAAATTGATTTCTATAAGAAAAAAATAATTAAAGTTGAACGCATATATGGGGTCAAATGAAATTAATTTCTAAGGATTTTTGCAATAATTTAAATTTAAAAAATATGGGCAAAAATCATTTTTCAAAAGAAGTTGAAATTAGATTAAAGGATTTTTTTACAAATACAATTGATTCTGATGAAATGGCAAGAGCTATACGGCAAGTAAATTATATTCTTTCCTTAAGCATCATTAGAGGCTGCGAAACTGTAGAAACCGAATTCAACAATCTTGAAGATAATTTTTATTGGCTCAATAAATTAGCTGAAGTTCTTGACCCTTATTTGGATGTTGGTTAAGTAGAAGAAATTATCTTCATTTCGACGAAAGGAGAAACCAAAAGCAAAACCGACAAAAAATTCCAGAGTGATTTCCGCAATTTTTTTCATAGTGTACAACCTGTTGGTGATGCTGAAAAGCTCCTTTCGTCAAGAGGAATTAATAAAGATGATTTACCGAGTAGTTTGTCATTTCGAGGAACGAGAAATCGCACTAGAAACTCAACAATCCTAGATATTTATGGTATGAAATTACGGCTCGTTTGAAATAAAAGTCTAAATTGTTTCCATTGATTTAAAATGCATCAACATTTGATAATGCTCATTTTCTTCAATAGGATAAATTATGTATTGGAATTCATCTATTCTTTTTGCTTTAGGTGTTATATGTTTAATGAAATTATCAAAATGTATTTTTGCTACCTCACCACCTTTTTTCATTAAAATAACATAATCGGCTTTTGGTAGTAAAACTTTAAAATTCGCTGGAAATATCGTTAGCTTTTTTTCTCCTTCATTGGGAAAATCCATTATTCTAACAGATGGAAATTCAATATTATCCTCATAATCTTCTAAATGTTGAATTTTTCTAATTTCCTCAATTAATTTGTCATTAAACATTTCTTGGGAATCAGTATTCTTAGAAAGTGTGTCGATTATATAATCGCCAGCATAATAGTGTCTCACGCACCCCATAAAAGTTAGTGCTCCACCTGATTCTTTTTGCACTTGAATAAAAGATTCTATTGATAAATGCTTTATGCTTTCAATCCATTTTTCGTTGTAATTTGTTTCAAATTCGTCAAGAGAAATTTCATCATCAAATTCAGGTTCTATTGTTGAGTTATTAATTTCTCCTAATGCTAAAGAAATTTTAACAGCTAATCTCCAATCATCTTTAGTTGCTCCAACATTAACTTCAACATCATATTTATCAAGACTTGTTGTAACAGCAACTCCTCTTGAAGATAGTTTTGGCAGATAAAATTTTGAGTATCCATCTAAAAGTTCTTGAGGATAAATTCCAAATGAAATTTTAGTGTCAACTGGTAAGTGTTTGTTTTTTAATAATTGACTGTGCGTAATTATTTGTTTGTTTTTGATGTAAATATGGAAGCTCATTTTTTGATTGAAATGTAGGTGATTTTTTTTCAAATTGATTAAAACCAAATATAGAAAATTTCTTGCAACAACTAAAAATGCTTTTATTAGTTTGAAATTTTTATAATTGAAAAAAACAAGAAGAAATTAAAAACGTATCAAAAACAAAAAAGCTTCTGAAAAAATATTCAGAAGCTTTTTTTGTGCGGATAATAGGACTCGAACCTACACGCCTTGCGGCACCAGATCCTAAGTCTGGCACGTCTACCAATTTCGCCATATCCGCGGTAATTGTGGGTGCAAAGATAGGCATACTTTTGAATTATCAAAGCATTTTTTCAAAATTTTTTTTAATTCTCTTTTTTGTACTTTTGGGTTTCTATAAAAATTATTTAAATGGAAAATATTAAGTCCTACGTTCAACAACATAAAGATCGGTTTATCAACGAATTGATCGAATTATTAAAAATTCCGTCGGTTTCTGCCGACACTGCATATTCTCAAGATGTTATTGACACAGCAGAGGCTGTAAAAGAAAGTTTATCAAAAGCAGGGTGCGATTATGTTGAAACTTGCGACACTCCAGGTTACCCAATTATCTACGGAGAGAAAATTATAGATCCAAATCTTCCAACGGTTTTAGTTTACGGCCACTACGACGTACAACCGCCTGATCCATTAGAATTATGGACTTCGCCACCTTTTGAACCCGTTATTAAAACTACAGATATTCATCCAGAAGGAGCCATCTTCGCGCGTGGAGCGTGTGACGACAAAGGTCAGATGTACATGCACGTAAAAGCGCTTGAATTAATGGTGCAAAGCAATACCCTGCCTTGTAACGTAAAATTCATGATCGAAGGTGAAGAAGAAGTGGGTTCTGCAAGTTTGGCTTGGTTCGTAGAACGTAATCAGGAAAAACTGAAAAACGACGTTATCTTGATTTCAGATACAGGAATGATCTCCAACCAACAGCCATCTATTACGACAGGTTTAAGAGGTTTGAGTTATGTTGAGGTAGAAGTTACAGGTCCGAACCGCGATTTGCATTCAGGTTTATACGGTGGAGCTGTGGCGAATCCAATTAATATTCTGGCAAAAATGATTGCTTCGCTTCACGACGAAAACAATCATATTACAATTCCAGGTTTCTACGATAAAGTAGAAGAATTATCTGCAGAAGAAAGAGCAGAAATGGCAAAAGCGCCTTTCAGCTTAGAAAAATATAAAAATGCTTTAAACATTGCTGATGTTTACGGCGAAAAAGGATATGTAACCAACGAAAGAAACTCTATCCGTCCGACTTTAGACGTAAACGGAATCTGGGGCGGTTATACTGGCGAAGGTGCTAAAACGGTTATTGCGAGTAAAGCTTTTGCTAAAATCTCGATGCGTTTGGTTCCAAATCAGGATTGGGAAGAGATTACAGAACTTTTCACAAAACATTTCACAAGTCTTGCTCCGGCTGGAGTTACAGTAAAAGTAACGCCTCACCACGGTGGTCAGGGTTATGTAACGCCAATTGACAGCATTGGTTATCAGGCGGCAAATAAAGCGTATACAGAAACGTTTGGAGTTCCTGCAATTCCAGTTCGTTCTGGAGGAAGTATTCCGATTGTGGCTTTGTTTGAAAAAGAATTAAAAAGTAAAACGATCTTAATGGGATTTGGTTTGGATAGTGATGCTATTCACTCGCCAAATGAGCATTTCGGAATCTTTAATTACTTGAAAGGTATTGAGACTATTCCGTTATTTTACAAGTATTTTGTGGAGCTTTCTAAATAAGTTTTTTTTAACCGCAGAGAACGCAAAGGTTCTTTAAAAATAAGATTATAAAAGTTCGCAAAGCTTCATCTCGTAGCTTTGCGAACTTTGCGTTTATAAGCGTAACCTTAAATAAAATCCTTGCGTTCTTTGCGGTTAAATTATACGCTGAGATTTTTCGACAGGATAATATCAGAACAATTTAAATTGAACTAAACAATTATATTTGTCTGCAAAAAACAGAAATTACAAATATGAAAAAAATACTAAGTCAAGGTTTTATATTGATAATGATTTTGTTTAGCGCCAAAAGTATGGCTCAGGATCTTACATCACAAAAGAGCGATCAGTCAAATGATGATATTTTTGTTGCTGTTCATATCGAAGCTGATTACCCAGGCGGAATTTATAGATTTCGTGATTTTGTAAAAACCAATTTTAAGATTCCTAAAAAGGCTGTGAGAAAAAAAGTGAAGGGAGAAATTCCGATGCAGTTTGTAGTGGAAAAAGATGGCTCTTTGTCAGATATCAAGGTTTTGAAGAATCTGGGTTTTGGTTTAGATGAAGAAGCTTTGCGTGTTGTTCAGCTTTCGCCAAAATGGAAATATGCTTCTTTAAATGGAAAAAAAGTTAAAAGTTTAAAAACCTTTTCAATTTATATTGATACAGAAAATGAAGAAAGTAAGCGCATTTATTTTGAATAGAAGTAATATACATAGTAAGTAAGTTTAGAATCCGTTCAGAAATGAGCGGATTTTTTTTGTTTTCCATATTTTAAGATTCAAAAGAAAACCTTTGCCACTTTGTCTCTCTGAACCTTTGTAACTAAAAAAAAAGACTTCTTTTTCTTGCATATTTAAAGTTTAACTCTACATTTGTAGAAACGAATCTATAATTGTAGAACAATGGCGAATTTGAAAAATATCTTTGTATTATTTCTTTTAGGTTCAATGCTTTTGAGCTGTAAAAGCAAACCGATCAATCAGAAAATTGACAAGAAAAAAGAAGGTGTTTGGATTGATAGTTATTCGCAAGATGGAACGAATTACAAATCGTATGAATATTATAAAAGTGATCTTCCGGTTAAAAAATGGAAATCGTACATTAACGGAAAAATCTACAAAACAGAAAAATATAAAAACGGAATCTGTGTCGTAAAAAGTTATTACGAAAACGGGAAACTGGAATCGAAAGGGAAAACAAAATTAGAAACGAATTCGGTTGAAACGCATTGGTTTTATTTTGGAGAATGGAAGTTTTACTCGGACAAAGGAAAATTAAAGGAAATTAAGAATTACGATCAAGGACAATTGATTTCGGAACAAAATATTAAATAAACTAACCAATCTCTAAACCATGAAAAAAATAATCACGCTTTCCTTTATTATGCTGCGCTGTCTTTTCATGCAAGCTCAAACGTATAAAGAGTGGGTTCATAAAGCAGATTCTTGCTACACGGCAAAAAATTATGAGTTGTCTGTTTCGTATTATGATAAAGCGTTTAAAATAGAACAGAAATCTTGGTCTGATTTATATAATGCTAGCTGTTCGGCTTCTATGGCTGGGCAGCATAAAAAAGCATTTAAATGGCTGAATCTCTCTATTGATAACGGATATGAGAATATGGCGCATATAAAAATTGATGAAGATTTAAAGCACTTGCACTCAGAAAAACAGTGGAATAAAACAATTGAAAAACTGCAAAAGAAATTGGATGTTATTGGCGCAAATTATGATAAGGCGCTAGAAAAACAACTTGCAGAAATTTATACCGAAGATCAGGAAATTCGTGGAGAGTTTATGAATGTTTACAGAGCTACAAAACCTGATAAAAAGAAAATTGACAGTATTGGAAAGATTATGGAAAGAAAAGACAGTATCAACCTCATTAAGGTGATGAAAATACTGGACGAAAGAGGCTGGTTGGGAAAAAATGTGGTAGGAACACAGGGAAATCAGACTTTGTTTCTGGTTATTCAGCATGCCGATTTACAATATCAGCAAAAATATCTGCCTATGATGAGAGAGGCCGTTAAAAATGGCAATGCCAATCCAGGAAACCTAGCATATTTAGAAGATCGAGTAGCTTTGAGAGAGGGAAAAAAACAAATTTATGGCAGTCAGAGTTTGAAGAATAAAAAGACAGGTAAAATATGCATAGCGCCAATGATAGATCCGGACAATGTAGACAAAAGGCGTGCTGAGGTCGGACTTGGCACAATGGCCGAATATGCAACAAAATTGAATATTGAATGGAATTTGGAGGAATATAAAAAGGAATTGGCTGAAACAGAAAAACTTGAAAACACGAAACCATGATACAATTATCAAATGCAGAAGAACAGTTAATGGAGCATTTATGGAAGCTTGAAAAAGCTTTTATGAAAGATTTGCTAGAATCCTATCCAGAACCAAAACCGGCCACAACAACGGTTGCAACTTTATTGAAAAGGATGATTGACAAGAAGTTTGTGGCGTATAACGAATTTGGAAATTCGAGAGAGTATTATCCGCTGGTAAAGAAAACAGACTATTTTGCCAAACATGTGAAAGGACTGATTAGCAATTTCTTTAATAATTCGGCTTCGCAATTTGCTTCGTTTTTTACAACCGAAACCAATTTATCGGCTTCAGAATTGGAAGATCTTAAAAAAATAATCGATTCAGAAATTCAAAAAAAGAAAAAATGATAACGTATCTTTTAAAATCGGCGATTGCTTTAGGTGTTTTTCTTGCCTTTTATCATTTGGTATTGGAGCGAGAAAAGATGCATCAGTTTAACAGATTTTTTTTGCTTTTTTCGATTGCACTTTCATTAGTCATTCCATATATTTCATTTGAAATTGTTAAAGAAATTCCTTTAGATGTTACAAATCAAATTGCTATAAATCAACCCATCCATATAGAAACCGCGGTCGAAAAAACCGACTATAAATTGGTTTTTTTATGGAGTTTGTATGCATTTGTAACTTTAATATTGGCAATAAGATTTGGAAGAAACATTATAAATTTTAGATCTAAAATAAAATGTAATCCATCAGTTGATTTTAAGAATTCAAAATTGATTTTGGTAGAAGAAAAAATCCTTCCGCACACTTTTTTGAACTATATTTTTATCAATGCCGATGATTATAATAAGCAAAATATTGAAGCAGAGTTATACGCGCATGAATTGGTTCATGTTACACAAAAGCACACATTAGATATTTTGTTTGTGGAGTTTTTAAAGACCGTTTTTTGGTTTAACCCGATCTTTTTATTTTATAAAAAAGCGATACAGCTCAATCATGAATTTCTTGCCGATCAAGAAATTGTAACAATTTATAAGAATGTTCCATTTTATCAAAATTTACTTTTAGAAAAGAGTAGTGGAAATCAAACGATTTACTTGGCCAGTAATTTGAATTATTTAGTAACAAAAAAACGATTAATTATGATGAAAAAAACAACATCAAAAAATGTAGCGTTTCTAAAGAAAATTGCTGCCTTGCCTATTGCTGTTGGGTTAATGTTTCTCTTGTGCGTAGAAACAATAGCTCAAGAAATTAAAACTGATGTAAAAACAGAACAGAATGTTTCGTCTCTCGACAAATACTATTCAAAAACGGCTTTTGTTTTCAAAAACAAAAATAATGGCATTATTGTTAAAAAGAAATATTCTGAGCTGACAGAACAGGAGAAAAAAAGTATTCCTCCTCAGCCATTTCTCGCGAAAAAATCTCCAGATTTAAAGGAATATGAAAGCTTTAAGAATAGCAATAATTATGCAGTTTGGATTGATGGCAAACATGTTTCTAATTCGAAATTGAATGAATATCAAGCAGATCATTTTGTTTCTTACTTTAATAGTTTTGTTTATAAAAACGCCAGAAGCAAGAGGTTTCCACAAAGTTATCAAGTAACATTGTTTACTGCTGAAGGTTATGATAAAGCGTATGGTGAAAATCAGGTGCGAAATGCCGGAACCATAACAATTATGGCTAATGAAGATGCACATAAAAATAAAATTCGAGAAACGCCAGGAAAAGAAACTACAGCAGTGGTTAACGATATCGAAAGACAGCCAGAATTTCCAGGAGGAATATTGGAGTTCTACAAATTTATTGGGAAAAATTTTAAATCACCAGCAGATAAAATTGAAGGGAAAATTTTAGTAGAATTTATGATTGAAAAAGACGGTTCGCTTTCAGAATTTCAAGTAGTAAAAGATTTAGGTTTTGGATTAGGCGATGAGGCAATTCGTGTTTTAAAACTTTCTCCAAAATGGAATCCAGGAATTCAAAATGGACAGCCAGTTCGTGTGCTTTATACTTTGCCAATAACAATTCAAAGTAGCAAAGAGACAAAGTAACAAAGGCTATTGGAAAGATTCTAGCTAACGCTGGACTTTGTAGAATAATAATATTTGGCTAAAGCCTTTTTATATTAGCATAAAACCTTTGTCACTCTGTTACTTTGCACTTCTGTCCCTTAAAAAGAAAAAAATCCGCTTCTTGATGGGAGAAGCGGATAAAATTAAAAACTAATTAAAAAAAAATTCTAAAAATAAACATGCAGAATCCAGACTAGAACAAATCTGGATTGTATCCAAAATAAGGTACATTTTGTTCGTTAAAAATGACCCCATATTCTTCTAACTCCTTCAAAATTGGTTCGTAAACTTCCTTTTTAATCGGAAGCTGAACGCCTGGAGTTGTGATTTTTCCGTTCAAGATTAATAAAGTAGCAATCGCAACTGGAAGTCCGACTGTTTTTGCCATTGCAGTATACGTTTGGTCTTCGCCAATACAAACCATTTTAGAATCGATTTGCTTCTTTTCGCCATTCAGTTCGTAACCAAATTTATGATACATCACGATCATATCTTTGTCCTCAGGTTCAAGAGCCCAGCTGTCGGTCAAGATTTTTTCCAAGATTTGAGCAGGAGTAGCATTTGGCAGATTTACTTTTTTGTTTGGGTTAAATAAATCCAGTTCCAAAAGCTTGTCCCACATAATATCGTCCTGATCGATTTTTAAGATCAATCGAGTTTTAATTTCGACAGAATCTGTTGGATGATACGGAAGGAAAGAATTGATAAACTGACGATAACTCATATTTTCTGACCCCTCTAAAATATAGCTATCATCAGTCATTCCAAGCTGTACAAACATATTCCAAGCGCGAGAATAACCCACTCTTCTGATTGTACCTCTATATAAAGTAAGAATATCATCTAAACCATAAACCGAACGATATTTAAGAGAATCGCGGTTAGAATACGCTTCAAACTTTCCGTAACCTTCTACTTCTAGAAATTCGGTTCTGCGAAACAAAGCGCTATACGGAATATATTTATAAGTCCCTTCTTGAATAAACTTTGCAGCACCGCCTTGACCCGCCAAAACTACATTTCTTGGCGCCCAAGTAAATTTGTAGTTCCATAAATTATTGTCAGATTCAGGAGCTACAAGTCCGCCGCAGAAAGATTCAAACAAAAGCATTTTACCGCCTTTCGATCTGATTTCGTCAATGACTTTCATGGCGCTCATATGATCGATTCCTGGATCAAGACCAATTTCGTTCATGAAAATCAGATTGTTTTTGATGGCTTCTTCGTTTAAAGCCTGCATAGCGTCACTTATATAAGATGCCGTAACAAGATGTTTTTTGAATTCAAGGCAGTCTTTTGCAATTTCAATATGCAGATGCGCAGGAAGCATCGAAATAACTATTGATGCATTTTCAATAGCTTTTTTTCTTTCGTCGGCATTAAAAATATCTAAGGCAAGCGGAGTGGCATTTGGATGATCTTGTGTTTTTGCTTTCGCAAGATTCAATGAAAGGTCAGCTACCGTTAAATGCAGTTTTTCTTCATTAGATTTTGATAATAAATAGCGAATCAAAGAAGATGCAGATCTTCCTGCTCCAAATATTAAAATGTTTCTCATGTCTTAAATATTTAACACAAATATATTTAATTGTTATAAATATAACAATTCAAATTAAATAAAATAAAATTATTTTTTTCGCAAAACCCAAAAGATAATCTGATTTTGTTCTAAATAATCTAGAAACAAAGGCGGTTTTTCAGTTCGTTTGAAGTATTTTTGTTTGAAATTTCAAAAGAGATATATTATGAAAAGAAGAATCATTTTAACTGGAGCTTTTGTTGGTATGTTAGCTATTATTTTGGGTGCTTTTGGTGCTCATTTATTGAAAAAATATCTGTCGGTTGACCAATTAAATACTTTTGAAGTTGGTGTTCGTTACCAAATGTACCACGCTCTTTTTCTTCTTTTTTTATCAACGCAAAAAGACCTTGCAGAAAAGACCTTAAAAACGATCTATAATTTGGTAGTGGCTGGCGTTTTGCTTTTCAGCGGTTCAATCTATTTATTGGCAACAAAAGACTACACTTTGTTTGAATCTAAAATTATCGTATTCGCAACACCTTTGGGTGGTTTCTTATTAATTATTGCTTGGGCGCTATTATTCTTTACGATTTTGAAGAGAAAATCATAAAATCCCGAAAAAAAAATTCTGTCTAAGAATTAATCTTTAATTTTGTCACATAAATAACATATAACTTTATTTGTGTGACTTTTTTGTATTTTCTCTTGTTAAACAAAAATAATATAACAAAATCACTTAATAAGTTGTAATTAAATAAATTAGAAGCGGTTATTTTTTTCTTTTTGTAATTTTTAAAGTGAAATTTCTCTTTTTTCGTATAAATCAAAGTGAAATTTAAGTATTTTGAAAGAAATAAAAATTAATCTGTAATTTTGCTTTAAACAAAAAATCACACACAACTTAAAAATTTATGGACACTAATACAGTTTTCGCGCAATCGATTTCGTTAAAAGAGTTAGGAATTGAAAATGCAAAAGTTCGTTATCAACTATCTGCAGATGAATTACATGCGATTACTTTGCAGTCAGGTCAAGGTGTTGAGAATTCTACCGGAGCGTTAGCGATTAATACAGGCGAATTTACAGGTCGTTCTCCACAAGATCGTTTTATCGTAAAAGACGATATTACTAAAGATCAAGTTTGGTGGGGAAATGTAAATATCCCCTTTGAGCCCCAAGCTTTTGAAAAGCTTTATAATAAGGTAACAGCATTTTTATCAAACAAAGAAGTTTTTGTTCGCGATTCTTATGTGTGCTCTGATCCAAATTATAGATTGAATGTTCGTGTTGTAACAGAAACAGCTTGGTCAAATTTGTTTTGCTACAATATGTTCTTACGCCCAGAAGCTTCAGAACTGGCAAACTTTGCTCCAGAATGGACAGTAGTTTGTGCTCCAAGTTTTATGGCAGATCCTGCTGTAGACGGAACACGCCAGTCTAATTTTGCTATTTTAGATTTTACTAAAAAAATTGCTTTAATTGGTGGAACAGGTTATACAGGAGAAATGAAAAAAGGAATTTTTTCTGCATTAAACTTTATTCTTCCAGTTTTCAAAAATACACTTCCAATGCACTGTAGCGCCAATGTTGGTGAAGCAGGAGACACAGCAATCTTCTTCGGATTGTCTGGTACAGGAAAAACAACTTTATCTGCAGATCCAGAACGTAAATTAATCGGAGACGATGAGCACGGCTGGACAAATGAAAACACTGTTTTCAATTTTGAAGGTGGATGCTATGCAAAAGTGATTAATTTAACAGAAGAAAATGAACCAGACATTTTTAGAGCAATCAAAAAAGGAGCGCTTTTAGAAAATGTGGTTTTCAAAGCAGGAACAAACGTTGTTGATTTTGATGATGTTTCTATCACACAAAACACTCGTGTAAGTTACCCAATTACGCATATTGATAATGTACAGCCAGGTTTGGTTGGACACAATCCAAAAAATATATTTTTCTTAACGGCTGATTCTTTCGGAATTTTGCCTCCAATCTCAAGATTGACTCCAGGTCAGGCGGCTTACCACTTTATTTCTGGATATACAGCAAAAGTTGCTGGAACAGAAGCGGGTGTAACTGAGCCTCAACCAAACTTCTCTGCTTGTTTTGGAGCGCCATTTATGCCTTTGCACCCAACTCGCTATGCTGAAATGTTAAGCAAGAAAATGAAAGATGCGGGAGTAAAAGTTTGGTTAATTAACACAGGATGGACTGGTGGAGCTTATGGAACAGGAAGCCGTATGAAGCTGAAATATACTCGTGCTATGATTACTGCTGCATTAAAAGGAGAATTGAATGATGTAGCGTTTAAAAATCATGAAGTATTTGGAATTGAAATTCCTCAAGATTGTCCAAATGTTCCAGTGGAAATTTTAAATCCTAGAAATACTTGGGAAGACAAAGATTTATACGATAAAAAAGCGTTAGAATTAGCTCATAAATTTAAAGCTAATTTTGCCAAATTTGAAGAGTTTGCCAATGCTGAAATCTTAGCAGGCGCACCAATTACAGAATAAAAGGAATTTTTAGTTCAAAATAAAAAAGCTGTTCATTTATGAGCAGCTTTTTTTTAGTTGGTTTCCAATCGCAGTAAAAAAAATAGACACTGAACACGGGACTGCGACTGAAAACCTTGAAACTTTTATTTTTTAGCTTCGTCTATACGTTTCTGGATTAAATCCCAAGCATAATAATGGAAAGTCATTCCGTTGCTCATGGCTACAAAAAGTCCGTTTTTATATTTTGGACCTAAGTTTACGCTCGTAACATCTGCACCATCACATTCAATTGTAGAAGTTGGCACTTCAGCCAATAACGGATGATTGTTTGCATTTCCTTTTGCACCTTCTCTCGGATAAACCATAAAGCTATTTGCTTGCTGATTTGACACTAAAATATATCCTGTAGAATCTGTTTTTTTATAAATCGCAATTCCTTCATGATCTGCTTTAAAATCTTTCTGACCGAAGAAAGCCAATTCTTTATTATCATTTAAAGCTGGATCTGCTTTGTATTTTCTAATTCCAGCTTGTTCATCGCAATAGTAAACAAAACCTAATTCGTTATCTACAGCAATTGCTTCAATTTCTTTTTTGCCACTGTAAGTTCCAAATTTGCGAACCACTTTCGCAGCAGCGAATTTTCCATTTCCAGAAAGTTCATATTGCCATAAATAACTTCCAGAAGGGCCTGTTTTTCTTCCTACAATAGCAAAAATCTTTCCGTCGGTTTTACGGGTGTATAAAGCAACTCCCATTGGATCGCGTTGCATTTCTCCTTCAAAAACTGGAATTCCGCCATTATCAATAGGCTCTAAATCTGGTAAAGTGAAAATTCTGATTTTATTTTCTTCACGTTCTGTAGTAACTGCAACGTCTACCTTTTTTCCGTCGATAATTAATCCGTAAGCGATATCAACATTGTTTGGACGTTTTAGCGGAATTGATTTTTTAAGTATTTTTCCATTTAAATCAAAAGCATACAAACCGCCATCTGTGTCTTTGTCTGTTCCCACAATAATACTTTTTGAAGCATCAGTTGGATTAATCCAGATTGAAGGATCGTCTGTATCGTGAGGCAAAGCTTCTGTAACCGCTGTTGGTTTTACGGCATTCGGCTGAATTGGAGCTAAAGTATCTTTTTTGCAAGCTGTAAAGGATAAGCTTAAAAGTAAAAAAGCAATTAAAGATGTATTTTTCATTTGTGTTATATATTTTTAATGCAATTAGACAGAGCGCTAAACTCTGTCTAATTTAAGAATTTTAAAAAAGTGCAGATTACAAGTCTAGTTTCAATCCGAAATTGTAACGTGGCTGGTAATATTCAGCTTGTTTGGTATGTGCAGCCACTCCTTGGTAGTAACGTAACGGCTGATTTGTTAGGTTATTTGCCTCTGCAAAAAAGCGAAGTTTTGGAGTGATTTTATAAGAAGCATTGGCATCTAAGAAAAACTGCTTGTCATAGTAACTGTCTTTGTAAGATTCAGAACCTAATTCATCTAAATAATCAGATGTAAAGTTAGTTGAGATTCTAGCAGAGAAATGTTTGTTTTCCCAAGATAAAGATCCGTTAAACATATGAGGCGTTGTCCCTGGAAGACTGATATTTTTTCTTTCATTTCCATCTTCGTCAGCAATTCCGTTTGCTTTAGATTTTGTATAAGTATAGTTTAAGTATACAGCAAAACCTTTTAAGAATTTACCAGGAAGGAAATCCAACTGACGCTGAAAAGCAACCTCAAACCCGTAAACATCAACATTCTCCCCATTTCTTGATTGTAAAAATGACCAGTTTTCTCCCGCTGGAATTGGATTTGCCTGATTTGGGAAATCTGCAGCAAATTTTTCAGCGGTATATTGATTGTCGCTGTAGTTATAAATAAAATCGTTTAATCTTTTGTAGAAAACACCTCCAGAAATCAAACCAACAGATTTAAAATAGTTCTCTGCCATGAAATCATAATTGTATGAATAGGTAGCATTAAGATCTGGATTTCCAGCTGTAATTTCTTTGTCGGCAGCAATGTTGTTTACGTAAGGAGTCAATGCATAATAGTTTGGTCTTGCCAATGCTGTTGTAGCAGCAGCTCTTAAAATTAGATCTTTTGTTGCATTGTATTGCAATGAAATACTTGGCAATAAATTAGTGTAAGAGTTGGTATTATTGATTTTACTTTCTAATTCTTCTTCGTCTAATACACGGTTTCCTGTATAATCGATATGAGTATTTTCAACACGGAAACCTAAAACCATAGAAAGTTTATCGTTAAAATCCTGATCCCATCTAACGTAAGCGGCAGTAATTCTTTCTTTAGCATTATAGTTTACCGCTAAATATTCTGCTGGATCAGCTTCTTTTTCAAATAAAGTTGCATTGTTTAAGTCTAAACTTCCTAAGAAAGAAGCCGAAGCAAAAGTTCCCGGCACATATTTGCTTCCTGGATTAAAATCTTTTCCGTCAAAATAAGACGTTGGAACTTGCGATAATAATTCCATATCATCGTTCAGCGGAGTATAAGAATAGAAATTATTGTTTCTTTCTTTTTCTTTCAAACGAAGTCTAAGCCCCGTTCTCAATCTTCCTTTCTCGCCTGCAATGACAGAGAAAGGGAAACGTATGTTTACTTTTGCGCCAAATTCGCTTTCGCTAGTTTCGTCTGTATTTTCGGTAACAGAATCAAATTTAAATTCGTCAACAGATTCTCCAACAGTTGTCATCAAAGGAAATCTGATGTCTGATAAATCTTCAAACATTTCTAGACCTTTTTGGCGGTATTCGATATAACGCTCACCTGGGCGGTATTCTCTTGCTTTTGCATAGTTAGCAGACCAATCTAAATCTAATGTCGAATTGATTAAATGCTCTCCGCGAATAGAATAGTTTTGAACTCTTTGATCTTCTAATCTTCTGTTTTTATTTCTGTTATTGTCTAAACCTCCTTTTGTCTGACGTTTTACACGGCCTTCAAAACCAACAATTTCTTCACCATTATAAAGTGGCTCGATATCATCGTAAGTCGTTCTAAAACGGTTTTCTCTATCATCTCTCCAATTGTAAATTGCGTTGGCAAAAATCGTGTTATTGTCATTGAATTTGTAATCTAAAGCAACAGAAGCACTGCGACGGATACGCTGTACGTCATATTTTCTAATTTCAGAAGCTTGCAAATATTCATTTCCAAAATCATCTTTTACCCATTCGTTCTCGATGTTATCAGAACCATAATCTACATTATTGTATGATCCGCTGAAAACAGCGCCTAATTTATTATCAAAAAAGCGATTTCCATAAACTAAACCAGCAGTATAAGAAGCGTGGTCACGAATTGGCAAATATCCTCCAGCAAGTGTTGCAGAGATTCTTTCGCCGTTTGGAGTTGCTCTGGTAATCAAGTTTACAGAACCTCCAATCGCGTCAGCATCCATATCAGAAGTTAATGTTTTATTTACTTCGATAGTTGAAATCATATCAGATGGAATTAAGTCCATTTGTACGTTTCTGTTGTCTCCTTCAGCAGACGGAATACGGTCACCATTTAAAGTAACAGAGTTCAAAGACGAAGCCAAACCTCTAATAATAATGTTACGAGCTTCACCTTGGTCATTCTGCATCGTGATACCTGGAACACGTTTTAAAGCATCTCCCACGTTAGCATCTGGAAAACGTCCCATTTGATCAGAAGAAATTACGTTTCCGATATTTTTGTTGTTTTTCTGTTGGTTCAATGCTTTTGCCTGACCTTTTAAGATGTCTCCAACAACAACTTCTTTTAGTTCGTTTTGAGAAGCTTTAAGCGCAAAGTCAATTACATTGTTCTTTCCTTGCTCCACTTTTATTTCTTGAGTTAAAGCAGTATATCCAATATATTTTACTTCAACTTTGTAAATTCCTTCATTAATATTTAATAACTCGAAACGACCGTTATAGTCAGAAACAGTATATTTTTTCTCGCCTACAATTTGAACCATAGCTCCAGGAAGAGGCAGTTTGTCATCGGCGTCTAATATCTTTCCAGATATAATCGCTTTCTGAGCAAAACCTGTAAAGGCGAATAAAAAGAATGCGGTTAATAGATAAAATTTCTTCATTGTGTGTGTTTAGTTTGATTTTCGATTGCGAAGCTAAAACCCCTGTATTACTAAAGCCTTGAAAAAAAATTAACATAGTGTTATGATTGTCCATTGAAATTTAAAATTTATTAATGTTTAAATAACACTAAAGCTGACAAATAATTGATTCACAATTAAAAAGAAAAACAATAATTTGACTGTATTTGAAAATTTGGCGTTAAATTTGCCGTATCAATCACAATCAAAAATCATCAATCATGTTAAAACAATTTTTTATCCTATGTTCAGGAGTCGATAGAGACCTCTTGAAAGACTGTTCAGAAGGCGAACAAACCAAATATGTTGGTATTGGTGCCACAGTTTTCTTTACAGCAGTTATGGCTTTCTTGGCCAGTGCGTATGCACTTTTTACCGTTTTTGATTCTATTTATCCCGCTCTGATTTTTGGATTTGTATGGAGTTTGCTGATTTTTAATCTGGATCGTTTTATTGTTTCTACGATTAAAAAAAGAGATCGTTTTTTGGATGAATTCCTGCAGGCAACTCCGCGTATCGCATTGGCAATTATTATTGCGATTGTAATTTCGAAACCTTTGGAGATTAAAATCTTTGAAAAAGAAATCAATACCGTTTTATTGAAAGAAAAAAATGAAATGGAATTGGCCAATAAAAAACAAATTGGAACTTATTTCAAGACAGATTTAGATAAAAATAAAGCCGAAATAGCTGCTTTAAAAGCTGATATTGTAAAGAAAGAAAAAGAAGTAAACGATTTATATTCAACTTACATTACAGAAGCAGAGGGAACTGCTGGAACTAAAAAATTAGGAAAAGGTCCAGTTTATAAAGAAAAACGTGAAAAACACGATGCCGCTCTTAAAGAGTTTGAAACTTTAAAAAAGACAAACGAAGCTAAAATTGCTGAAAAAGAAAAAGCAGGCGTACAGCTTCAAGCCGATTTAGACAAAAAAGTTTCGCAAACCCAACCCATCATTGAAGGTTTCGACGGATTAATGGCGCGAATTAATGCTTTGAATAAACTGCCTTGGCTGCCTTCATTTTTCATTATGCTGTTGTTTTTGGCAATCGAAACTTCACCAATTATTGCCAAATTATTGGCGCCAAAAGGAGAATTTGATTTCAAACAAGAAGAAGCCGAAACTGCAATGAAAGCTACTTTGGCACAAAATAAATACCAACGCGATTTATTAGTGAAAACCAGTGCCGAAATGCACGATAAAGTTTACGCTGACATCTCAGAAGACAAAGGGTTATTTGATTTACAGCGAAAAAATGCAAAAGAATTGCTGGAACTGCAATCGCATAAATTTGTAGAAAAACAAAAGGCTACGCTTTAGTCTAAAGTTGGAAAGTCGCAAGTCATAAAGTCGAATTACAGACTTAAAAACATAAAGCCAGAAATAGAATTTCTATTTCTGGCTTTTATTATTTTATAAAGAGAAGAAAACTTTAAGACTTTCGACTTTGACTTTAAGACTTACATGTAACTTAAAATCTCTTTTTTGTAAGCATCATATTCTCCTTGCATGATTAAACCATTATCAAGAAGTTTTTTGTAATTCTGTAATTTATCGAAAAGTTCTTCTTTAGATAAATCGCTCAATTTACGTTCTCCTGCTGGCTGAGTCGGAAGCGGTTCATAAGTTTCTGTAACAGCCGGCGCTGCAGGTAAAATTTCTGCAAAGCTTGTTACTTCTTCTGTTTCAACTTCTTCAATTTCCTCTGCTTCTTCTTCAAAAACAGGTTCAGCAGTTTCCTGAATTGGAGTTGCTGTTTGAACAGGATTTTTCAATAAATCCAATTGTTCTTTAGCATAAGTATAAATTTTTCTAGCCTGAATTTTCGGAATATAATCAATAGAAACAGCTAAATCTGTTTTAGTGCCAAATGAAAATTCAGAACCTAAAATGTTCTCTTTTACAAAGGTACTCGCAATATCATCCCAAGTATAATCGGTAAAATCCATAGAAAGACCTAAATTTTTAGGCTTGCAGATAATAATACGTTTGTTAGTTAATACAATGCTGTCTGGAAAAACAGTAATAGCAGGTTTTTTTTGTACTGCGATGTATCCAACTTCTTCGCCTTTCATCAATAAATCGTTAAGTTTCGAAGTGATTTTTTCAATCGCTTTTGGATCTTGTTCTTCGTTCAGAAATTTTTTAAATTGTTCTTTCATTTTTTTAAGGTTCTAAGTTGCTAAGCTACTAAGTCGCTGAGTTTTTCACTGATGCTACAAATGTAATGCCTAATTTTATAATTAGATAATTTCGCTCTGAATTTTCTTTGTTAAGCTTTTGAAAACTAATTCATACGAATGGTCTATGAGCTCTTTTACAAATTTATCTGCTAAGTTTCCGTTTAGGGCTATCGTATTCCAATGCACTTTGCTCATATGATATCCAGGTTGAATTTCGTCATATTCAGCTCTCAGTTCTTGTGCGCGGTCTGGATCACATTTTAAATTGACAGATTGTTCGTTTTTTTCCCATTGAGAAAGCGAAGACAAAGCAAACATTTTACCGCCTACTTTAAAAACCAATGTATCTTCGTCAAAGGGAAAATGCTCACTGACGCCTTTTTTCGAAAGACAATATTCGTAAAACGTTTCTAAATTCATAACTGTTTATTTACCAATTTCACCCAAATGTGTGTATTTAAAGCCTTTTTCATATTTAAGGCCATAACCAAAAACACGATCCATAGCCGAATGCGAAAATAGAATAATTCCTGTTAATTGAATGCTTTCAATACTTAAATAACATCCAATGGCATAAATTAAAAGTGCAATTCCTTTATGATGAAAGATATTATAAGCAAAAGAACCAATTTTGTTTCCGAAAACATATCCAATCATCGATAAATCAGGAGCCAAAATCAAAACCAGAAACCACCACCATTCATAGCTTAAGCGGTTAAAAAGAAATATTCCGAGAATAAATAAAGCGGCTTCTTCGAGTTTTAAGACTGTTTTCATTTGACTATTTTTTCCATCATCTTTTCAGGATGATTCAGTTTTGTAAATCCGAATTTCTCGTATAAAAAGTGAGCGTCAGTGGTTGCCAATCGCCAGATTTTGACTTCTTCGAGTTGAGGCTCATTCATCATCGTTTCGATTAAAATGGACGAATATCCTTTTCCGCGGTGTTCTTCGGTAATAAAAACATCCATTAAATAAGCAAAAACAACATAATCGGTTATAACGCGCGCAAAACCAATTTGTTTGCCATCCAAATAAATTCCGAAACAAACCGAAGCATCAATGGTACGTTGCACTTCTTCTATAGTTCGTCCCGCAGCCCAATAAATGTCTTTTAAAAAGTTCTGTATAAACGGAACATCGAGTTTCGTTTTGTCAGTTGATACTGTTATCATTAAGGGATGTTTTTTAACCACAAATTACACAAATTTCCACAAATTATTTTTTAAGATTAAAGTTTACAAATGATTAAATCTGTATAAATCTTTTTTATCCCGATAGCTATTGGGAGTGGCAAAATAAAAAAAGAAATTCGCGAAAATTTGTGTAATTTGTGGTTGATTTTAAATTTTGTATAGTATTGGTTTCGATGGACTAGCGTCATTTTCAAACGAAGCGATTTGAAGATTTAGTATATAATTTCCATCTTCAATTTCGTCTGAAACATAAATCATTTCGGTGATTGTGGCATTAAATCTTGCATCAGGATTTAGATTATGAGTGTCTTTAACATTCCAAAACGCTTTGTGAGCCAATAATTTCCCTTCGTCATGTTCTCTATCAACACTTGGCAAATCGATCAATAAATGCTGAATTTCGCTTTCGCGGATGAAAATCGCAGCATCTTCAGACAAATACGGCGGATTCGTATTCGAATATTTTCTTGATTTTTTTTCCAGCTGATTTGGAAGAGTCCGAATTATTATCGCTTCCAATTTTGTCATGCTGAGCGGAGTCGAAGCGCTCAATGCTTTTTGAACTTGCTCTTTCGTAATCACAAAATCTTCTCCAAATTTTTCAGGTTCAACCGTAATCAATTTAGCAAAAAAGAAAAACTGTTTTAAGGATTGGTTGATGCTGTAAAAATCATTTGTAATATGTCCTAAACATTCTGTATGTGTTCCATGCCCATGCGGATTGAAGAAAATATTATTAAAATTCGTAGATGATTTTCCTTCCGAAACTTTTCCAATCCAATCGCCAAAAATGACGGGTTCAATTGACGGTTTTTCGATGTACCAAGCAATCGGGTTTTCGTCTGTATTGGTTAATGGAATGGAGATATCGATTGGTTTAGATAAGTCGATTTCGAAGTTGTTAATTTTTGCTAACACAAATTTGGATTTTATGCCGCAAAGACGCTAAGTCACAAAGTTTAATAATTTTGAGCCTTTGTGCCTTCGTGGCTAATTTTTATTCATCCAAATTTAAATAAAACAGATCACTTGCAATTCCATCCGTTAAAAATTTTCCTTTAAGTGTTGGTTTTAGGATATTGTTATCAATCGAAAGCAAATCATCATGTAAGAATTTTTGAGATTGTTCTAATAAATAATTCAAATATTCTGAACCATATTCCTTTTCAATTCGATCTAAAGAAACGCCCCAAATCGTTCGCAATCCTGTCATAATATATTCATTATAACGATCTGAAATAGTTAAGACTTCTGTTTCAATAGGAAGTTCATCGTTTTGAATTGCTTTTAAATACAAAGAATTATTAGCAATATTCCAGCCTCTTTTTTCGCCGTCATAACTATGCGCCGAAGGTCCTATTCCGATGTATTTTTTACCTAGCCAGTAAGCCGAATTGTTTTTAGAGAAATAGTTTTCTTTTCCGAAATTCGATAATTCGTAATGAATAAAACCATTTTTTTGAAGCATTTCAACCAAAATCATAAAATGATTTGAAGCCACTTCATCTTGAGGTTCAGCAATTTTTCCAGTCTGAATTAATTTGCTTAAAGCTGTTTTCGGTTCAACCGTCAAAGCGTAACTCGAAATATGCGGGATACCAAAATCTAAAGCGGTTTGGATATTCTGTCTCCACATTTCGTCACTCATTCCTGGAATTCCATAAATCAAATCGAGCGAAATATTATCAAAATATTTTGTCGCTTCTTCCAAACATTTTTTGGCTTCTTCCGAATTATGAGCGCGGTTCATCATTTTCAAATCGTCTTCATAAAAAGACTGAATTCCGATGCTTAGTCGGTTTATCGGACTTTTGGATAACTCTAAAATACGTTCCGCCGACAAATCATCTGGGTTAGCTTCAAGTGTAATTTCTGGATTTTCGACAACTTTATAATTTTTGTAAACTTCAGAAATTAAAAAGTTTATTTCGTCATTATTTAAAACAGAAGGCGTTCCTCCGCCAAAGTATATCGTTTCAATGATATTGTCATTCTGAGCGGAGTCGAAGGGTTTTCGCATACCAATTTCTTTAGCCAAAGCCAAAACCATCTCGTCTTTCTTTTTCATCGAAGTCGAAAAATGAAAGTCGCAGTAATGGCAAGCTTGTTTGCAAAAAGGAATATGGATGTAGATACCGCTCATTTTTTTAGTTTTCAGTCTCAGTTTTCGGTCTCAGTCTCAGCTGTAAACTGTGACTGTGACTGAAAACTACTTTTTAATTCGATCTTCGTTTTGTTTCACAAAAGCATCCCAACCCGAATAACTTTTCCCAGCAACGACTTTTCCAGAATTGAAGTGATGGCAAACTGCAGCTGCCAAACCGTCTGTTGAATCGAGGTTTTTTGGTAATTCTTTTAAGCCTAAAAGCTGTTGGAGCATTTTGGCAACTTGTTCTTTACTTGCATTTCCGTTTCCGGTAATCGCCATTTTTATCTTTTTAGGCTCATATTCAGTAATCGGAATTCCTCTTGAAAGTCCCGCAGCCATGGCAACGCCTTGCGCGCGACCTAATTTCAGCATAGATTGCACATTTTTGCCAAAGAATGGCGCTTCGATCGCAATTTCGTCTGGGCAATGCGTCTCGATTAATTCGATAGTTCGCTCAAAAATGATTCTTAGTTTTTGGTAATGATTATCGTATTTGGAAAGTTGCAATTCGTTTAACTGCAGAAATTCCATTTTTTTATTGATTACTTTAATCAATCCGAAACCCATAATTGTGGTTCCAGGGTCAATACCTAATATGATGCGTTCTTGTGTCAATTTTTTTTGTTTCAGGTTTGAAGTTTCAAGTTTTTTGAAAATCAAACAATTCATTTTCTCATTTTCAAATTGCCACATTTTCAAATTGATTACTTTTGCGGCATGATTTCAATTCCTCACAAAGCTAAGCAATTCCTAGTTCTTCTGGCCAAACTTTTGATTGTTGGCGGCGCATTTTATTTTATTTACAATCAGCTGGCTAACAACGACAAATTAGATTGGCAGAAGTTTATTGTCTTGTTCAAGAAAAACCAGTCGGTTTTAGGGATTTCGTTTATTCTACTTTTGAGCGTTTTGAATCGTTATTTCGAAATTTTAAAGTGGCAGAATCTTGTACAAGTTATTCATAAAATATCAGTTTACGAAGCCACAAAACAGGTTTTAGCGGCATTGACAGCTGGAATTTTTACGCCAAATGGAGTAGGAGAGTATGCTGGAAAAGCGTTGTATTATCCAAAATCTGAAGCCAAAAGAGTGGTTTTCTTAAACTTAATCTGCAACGGAATCCAGATGATTCTAACCATTATTTTTGGGATTTTCGGATTGTTGTATTTTAACGCTGAATTCAATGTAATTACAACCAGAACAGTCCTGATTCTCTTTGGCGGATTTATGTTGATTTTGATTCTATTATTCTCCATTAAAAAGATAAAAGTAAAAGGCTATTCGATTGAAAAACTGATTCATAAAATCAACGAAATTCCGAAATCGGTTCATCAGAAAAATATCTTTTTGGGAATCTGCCGCTATTTGGTTTTTTCGCATCAATATTACTTTTTGTTTTTAGGTTTTGATGTCGATTTGCCTTACTTGACTTTAATGGCTGCGATAACTTCGGTTTACTTTTTGGCTTCGTCATTGCCAACTTTTCAGTTTTTAGATTTTGCGGTGAAAGGAAGTGTTGCGATTTATTTCTTTGGAATTTTGGGTGTAAACGAATGGATTGTAATTTTCATCAGCACTTTAATGTGGTTTTTAAATGTCGTGTTGCCAGTAGTTTTAGGAAGTTATTTTGTACTGAATTTTAAAACCAAAACAGCAGAATGATTTTTGGATTGTTCGCAATATTAACCATTTATATTAGTAGCATTTCTTTGCTGATTTATGGTTTTTTTAAAGTGAAGAAATATCAAATAACGGATTTAAAACCGCAAACTAGTTTTACGATTATAGTTCCGTTTCGAAATGAAAAAGAAAATCTACCTATACTTTTAGAGAGTTTTTCAAACTTAAATTATCCGAGAGATTTATTTGAAGTGATTTTGGTTGATGATTCTTCAAATGAAAAGTTTCAGGTTTCAAGTTTCAGGTTTCAAGTTTCGATAATCGATAATATTCGGATTTCAAATTCTCCAAAAAAGGACGCGATTACAACTGCAATGCAACATGTAAAAACCGATTGGGTTATTACCACAGATGCTGATTGCATTGTTCTAAAAAATTGGCTTTTGGCCTTTGATAATTACATTCAGGAGAACAAAGTTTCGATGTTAGCTGGTGCTGTAAGGTATCAATGTAAAAATTCTTTTTTAGATCATTTTCAGCAATTAGACTTGACAAGTTTGCAAGGTGCAACCATTGGAAGTTTTGGATTGAATAAAGGATTTATGTGCAATGGAGCCAATTTTGCCTACACGAAATCATTGTTTGAAAAACTGAATGGCTTTGGAGGAAACGAAAAAATCGCCAGCGGAGATGATGTTTTTTTACTGCAGAAAGCAATTGAAAAATTTCCAAAAGAAGTTCAGTATCTAAAAGCTGACGAAGCAATTGTCGTTACAAAACCAACCGAAAACTGGAAATCATTATTTTATCAAAGAGTGCGCTGGGCGGCCAAAACAACTTCATATAAAAGCACTTTTGGTAAATTTCTCGGGTTGATTGTTTTTTTCGGAAATTTGAGTTTTGTTTTTGGATTTTTCTTTCTTCTTTTCGGAATTTGGTCTTATCCGATTTTTGTGCTTTTTGCTTTTTTTAAGTTTGCAATCGATTATGTTTTACTTTCAATAACCAATCAATTTTTGACTAAAAACAGAATAAAAAGTCTTTTGTTGAGTAGTTTGTTGTATCCGTTTTTTAGCTCAACAGTAGCCCTATATAGTTTGTTTGGCTCTTATGAATGGAAAGATCGTCAGTTTAAAAAATAATTTCTTTTGAAATAGGGTTCCTTAGCCCTGATGGGAGCGGCATCTTTTTGCTTTTTTCTTTAAAAAGCAAAAAATATAGCGGACAGCAGGAATCAGCTCCTTATAAAACTTATTTATCGTCTTTTGCTTTTAGAATAACAGGCAGAATAAATTGTGTTTTTACTGGAATACCACGTTTTATAGCCGGATTTACTTTTGGGAAATCGACTAAGCGAGCATGCAGAATGCTGTCGATTTTTATGGTGTCATACGCTACTGAATCTTTAGGAAACTGAGGTTCAAACTTCATGGTTGAATTTGGAAAGACAGTAACTTTCACTTCGATAGTATCCAATTCTGGATATAATATCGATAAAGTATCTACGTTTAGTTTTTCTTGGATAAGGTTTGACATGACTTCAAAAAAACATTGCTGACGAAGTTTTTTATCTGCAATTTTATCACAGTTAGGAACAGAAGGATATTCGTCAACTTCTTTCCAATTGATTGACTTTAGCTCTTTTTGAAGTAATTCTTTTTCAGACGGAACCTGCTTCTCAAAATATTGACAAGAATTGAAAAGAATACAAATAAAAAAAGGGAAAAACTGCCTCAAAGTTTTAAAATTGAATGAATGAACAAAAATACAATTTTTTTTGTGAAGCTTGCCTAGGTTCATGGCATCTTCATACTTTAAAGATACATATTTTAAGGTTTGTACGAAAAAAAATAAAGTAGTAATTTGTAAAAATAAATTGATAAAAATAATATGGATTTACTTTTAGTGCTGTTGGGGTTTATATGCGTAATAGTAGGTGTTTTCGGAAGTTTTCTCCCTGTGTTGCCTAGATTATCAAGCTGTTGGGTTGGGCTGTTGCTCCTGTATCTAACCAAGGCAGTAGAAAACAATTATTGGGTTCTTGGAATCACTTTTGTTTTGATGGTAACGATTACCATTTTAGATTATGTGATTCCATCTAAGGGAACCAAAAAGTTTGGAGGAAGTTCTTATGGAATCTGGGGAACCAATATTGGTTTGATTGTCGGGATTATAGCGCCAATTCCGTTTGGAGTCATCATTGGTCCGTTTGTAGGTGCGCTTATTGGCGAATTATTATTCGACTCTCAAAATCATAAACGTGCGCTAAAAGCGGCTACAGGTTCTGTTCTCGGATTCTTGGCTTCGAGTTTTGTGAACTTCTTTTTTTCAGTAATTTATCTCGGGATTTTTCTGACTATCCTTTGGCAAAATAGAGCGCTTATTTTCTAAATGGTAATTTTGACTTTAAGCTTTTTCTTATATTTTTGATTTTTTGAAAAAAACTCTTAAAATTTTAAAAATAATTTTTGTATCTTATAGGTTACGTCAAGCTTTATATTTGCTCATTTCCTCATTTTTTAGGGCTAAATGCTTGAAAATCGACCACCTAAATTTTTAACTTAATTTTTGGAAATGTTAAAATATTTTATATTTTTATCACGATAATCGATGAAAAGCCTCATTTTATCGGTTATTTTAAATAAGTATAAATAATCATTTTTTAAGTTATGAGTATGACCCCAAACCTACAAATTGAACTTAGACGCTTTATTTCTTCTAATGTTGTCTCCAAGTTAAACAAGTTTTATTTTGAAAATGATGCGCTTTTAATCAAAGGAATAGATGTCTCGATCGGCACAATTCTGATGGGACTCTACAACAAAGCAGAAGAATCTGATTTTTACTCCGAAATTGTCTCGCTAATCCAAGAAGATTCCACTTTTTACCAAGAAGTAGATTTTAATGCAGGCAGAATTTTATCAGTCGACGACTGCTACCGTTTAGAAGGAAATGTATTGCTGAAAGAATTGTTTTCAAATAAAAAAGGCAGAATTTCAGAAATGGTTTCTAACGAAGTTGGCATAAAAAGCGAAACAGCCAGAGAAATACTAAACTTTTCAGCATTACTTGTAATGTCTTACTTAAGATATAATCTTCAATTAATAGAAAGTTTAAAACTCCTTTTAGAAGATCAAAAAAGAGATATTTTAAACAGCATTCCTCCCGGAATCAAAATCATCCTAGGTTTTTCAAATTACGAAACAGTAGAAGACAAAAACCAATCTATCGGAAGATCTATTTTTACCCTTTTCGGACATAATTTTTTTAGTTTTTAAAAATAAAAAATCCCATTTTCAAGAAGAAAACAGGATTCATTTATGATTTAATTTGAAAAACAATTACATGTTTTTCAAATTGATAATTTCTTGATCGGTCAAAAAGCGCCAATTTCCACGAGGAAGATTCTTTTTGGTCAGTCCGGCAAATGAAACACGGTCAATTCGTAATACATTATAATCAAACGATTCAAAAATAGCACGCACCACCTTTACGTTAGCAGTACGCAATTTAAGGCCAACTTCGCTTTTTGGCTCATTATCGATATAGCTTACTTCTTCAACAAAAACGCGGTGTCCGTCAAGAACAAGACCTTTGCTGATTTTTTCTAAGTCTTCAAATTTTAAGTTTTTGTCTAAAGAAACTTGGTAAATCTTAGACGATTTTTGATTTGGCAACGTAAATTTACGAATCATATCGGTGTCGTTAGTAAACAATAACAAACCAGTTGTATTCTTGTCCATTCTTCCGACAGGAGCAATTTTTGCATTTGTAGAACCACGAACTAACTCTAGAACGTTACGATATTCCTGGCCTTCGTCAAGCGCAGTCGTAAAGTTTTTAGGCTTATTCAATAAGATATATTCTTTCTTTTCTGGAGTTAGAGTAACGCCGTCAAAATTTACAACATCATTTAATTTTACCAAATACCCCATTTCAGTAACCACCGTTCCGTTAACTTTTACATTTCCAGACTGAATGTAAATATCGGCATCACGACGAGAGCAAATACCAGAATTGGAAATGTACTTGTTCAAGCGAATTTCATCTGAAGCTTTTTGTCTCTTAGCTGGCTGATTTTGTTTTCTAAATTTTTCAGCTGCTGCTTCTTGAGCTGCTTTTACTTCAGGTTTTACTTTTTTCGGTCCCTGCGCGCGTTTTGGTAAAGCAGGTTTTGGCTTGTTAGAGTTTGATCGTGAGCTGTTTGGTCTCGATCCGCCTCTTTTATTGTTGCCTTCCTTATTGTTCATAGAATCATTAATTTGTGCAAAGATAGTTTTTTCCTGCTAATAAATTCTAAGTTCAATGTTCTTAGATTAATAGCGCTGATTTTTTAATAAATTAGAAGCGTGATAATTGGCTTCGTTTAAACATTTTGGATATTTTGCAAAGATTCATAAAGTTGGACACAAAGTCTCGCAGAAAAATCTTTGTGTATCTCCGTGGAATATAGCTTAATAATTAGAAATCAATTCCTTTCCATGCCATAAAACACTAGGATTAATCAGTATAATGCAGAAAACGCCAGAAACAATCAGGAATTTTAAAACATTATGGAGCCTTAGAAATTGTTCTTTAGAATTGGATTGCCATAAATAAATCAGGAAGAAAAGCAGGACACCAAAACATATATAAAAATAGATATCCATATAACCCACATCATGTATGTTGACCAAAACATAAACTGGCACAATGGTTAAAAAAGTCAAAGCCGTAATGATTTGTTTTGAAATTTTTTCGCCATACAAAACAGGAATGGTTCTATAATCGGTTACTAAATCGCCTTTCAGATTTTCAAGATCTTTTATCATTTCGCGAATCAATAAAAGTAAAAACAAGAAAACTGCATGAGCAGAGATCACGACAAAATGACTCATATGATTTTCGATTTCTTCAAAAGAAATTTTATTGTAAAAATACAGCAAAATGGCAAAAAATGGAGTGACAGCCAGTAATGCCGACATTAGATTTCCGATAATTGGGTACTTTTTAATTTTATGCGAATAAAACCAAATCATGAAAATATACGCAGAAAAGAATAAAAAAGCGCGCCACGAAACAATAGAAGCCATTAAAACTGCTAAGAAATTCAAGCTGAAATAAACATTCAGTTTTGTTTTCTGGCTTACCAAACGATCCAGCATAGACTTGTTGGGTCTATTAATTAAATCTTTCTGACTATCGTAAAAATTATTGATAATATAGCCCGAAGCAATTGTAATAGCAGAAGCAAAAACAATTAGAAACAAATAAAAATCCAGCAGAATATCCAGTGCTCGAATTTCTGGTGCCAATATAAAAATCGCCGATAAATATTGTGCTAAAACTATTATTGGAATGTTATAACCTCTAACTACAGAGAACAAACTAACAATTTTCATTATTAAAAGTTTATTTTGTCTGCTCAGCATTTCTTATAGGTTATAGTTTTTAGAGTGGTAATTTAAGGTTATTATTTTTTTTAGAAGAATTAAAGCTTGTTTTTTAATAAAACTTTAGAACCGAATCCTAATTTTCTAATGCAGGCCAAAGCTTGTTTTTGAGAAATATCAATATCTGTAATGTCTTTCTTTTCAACGAAAACTACAGATCCACTCCACGGATTTGGCGCATCTGGAATAAAAACGGCAAATTTGTTTTCGTTTATCTCTTCAATTAAAAAAGCAAATTGCAATCCAGCGTCTGTTGGAACCAAAATGACTTTTAAATCATCCTTAGATTCAAGTCCCATAATGTTTTCATTCATGTTTTTCATAAATGAATATCCAGGAACAAAGCTCAGAATGCCATCTTCTAATTTCTGAATCAAATTTTTTGCTTTGGCAGTTTTCGCCAATAAACCCGCAACAAAACAAATAAGGATTATCATTATTATTCCAGCAAGTTCTTGAAGAGCAATTCCTAAAACATGTATTCTAGGAAGGTGTTCTGCCAGCGGAAGCGTAATTTTTTGAATAATGCCATAACCTTTTTCCAGAATAACGAGCAGTACAATCAATGGTGCCAAAAAGAGAATTCCTCCTAAAAAAGTTGCTTTAATTATTTTAAAAATACTTTTCATAATAAATAACTTTTTAGGATGAAAACTTATGGGAATCTACTCAAATAATTTCTGGGTTTAAAGCATTAAAATTGGTAAACAACTTCTAATTTATAGTCTTTTAAAGCTGCTTTTGCACGTTCTAAATCTTCAGTAAATCCAAGGATATAACCGCCGCCTCCAGAACCGCAAAGTTTTAGATAATAATCGTTAGAGTCAATTCCGTGTTGCCAGATTCCGTGAAACTGTTCCGGAATCATTGGTTTAAAGTGATTCAGAACCACTTTAGAAAGCTTTTTGGTATTGGTAAACAAAGACTTCATATCGCCATGCAAGAAGTTTTCTACGCAGGCATCTGTATATTTCACAAACTGATTTTTAAGCATCGCACGGAAACCTTTATCTTTTAAATTTTCCATAAAAATGCTAACCATTGGAGCTGTTTCTCCAACAATTCCTGAATCTAACAAAAATACAGCACCTTTTCCGTCAAAACTTTGGGTCGGAATTCCAGTTGCTTCAATATTGTCTTTTGAATTAATCAGGATTGGAATGCTCAAATAGCTGTTTAGAGGATCTAAACCAGAACTTTTTCCATGAAAAAAGCTTTCCATTTGAGAGAATATATTTTTTAAGTGCAATAATTTTTCGCGAGTCAGATTCTCTAGAACAGTGATTTTGTTTGTAGCGTATTTGTCATAAATAGCCGCAACAAGCGCGCCGCTGCTTCCAACGCCATATCCTTGCGGAATGCTAGAATCGAAATACATTCCAGTTTCAACATCATTTTTTAAAGTTTCTAAATCAAATGTAACCAATTCTGGCTGTTGTGTATGCAGCACTTCAAGATAAGCCGCAAAACTTCTTAAGCTTCTATTAGAAGCAATAGCTTCTTCTGTAGGTTCTTCGCTTTTTTTCAAAGCGCCATTATAAAAATTATAAGGAATAGAAAGTCCTTTAGAGTCGCGGATAATTCCGTATTCTCCAAAGAGTAATATTTTTGAGTAAAATAAAGGTCCTTTCATAATTGAAAATGGATAATTAACAATTGATAATTATATACTTTTTGAAGTTTTTACAATGCTTGTTAACAATCGTAATAACTCTGTTATTTTAGGTTTAATATTTTGAAAATCCATCTCAGACAGAAATTTCGTTTCATGTAGCAAATCTAGCCAATATTCCGTTTCGTTTGCTTCTTTTAATGAAATTGATAATTTATGAATGAAATCAGCTCTGCTTTGAGCATGTTCAGCTTCCCTAATATTTGCTCCAATTGATGTTCCTGATCGCAACATTTGTTTAGATAAAACAAACTCTTTATTTTCAGCCAAAACTTTATAAAGATTAACCACTTCAATTGCAAAAGCAAAAGATTTTTCTTTAATAACGTTTTTTTTCTCCATAAATTTAATCAATTATTAATTAACAACTATCAGTTGTTAATTAATAATGCACCGTTTCCAATTTTGTCGCAAATGTATTGACTATTCTGACAAAATACAACTAATTCGTCCTGAATAAATTGAAGTACTTTTTCGCTAACGTTTTCAGGATATAATACATGCACATTTGCACCAGCATCAAGCGTAAAACATACTGGAATTTGGGTTTCATTTCTAAATTTCCAAATCGCATTTATGATGTGAAGCGTGTTTGGTTTCATCAAAATAAAATAAGGCATTGAAGTCATCATCATAGCATGTAAAGTCAGTGCTTCACTTTCTACAACTTTAATGAATTCGTCTAAATTTCCGCTTTCAAAAATGGCGATTAATTTATCCAGGTTTTCATGTGCTTGAGCAAAACGTCTTTCTGCATACGGATGATTGTGCATTAAATCGTGTCCCACCGTACTCGAAACTTGTTTTTCGCCTTTGTCAACCAATAAAATAGTATCTTGATAATTCTTGAAATTTTCATGAATTGTGTATGGAAATTCTACTCCAAACAAGTCTGTGCTGCCTTCAATATTAGCCTGATTTCCCCAAACGACCACATTCCCTTTTACGCTTCGGCAGGCACTTCCAGAACCTAAACGAGCCAAAAATGAAGCTTTTTGATAGAAGTAATCATCAGTCATTTCTGGATTCAGTAATTTTTCCAGATTCATAAAATTCATTGCTAGTGCAGCCATTCCAGAAGCTGAAGAAGCAATTCCTGAACTGTGCGGAAATGTATTCTGAGTATCAATCGTAAAATGATAATCCTTTAAAAATGGCAGATAAACCTCAACTCTTTCCAAAAACTTCTGAATCTTAGGTTTGAAATCTTCTTTTGGTTTTCCCTCAAAAAGCAAATCAAAAGAAAAACCATTTGCTCTGCTGAGCGGAGTCGAAGCGTCTTTTTTAGAAAAAGCCAATTTCGTAATTGTTTTACAGTTGTTAAGCGTAAAACTTACCGAAGGATTTGCAGGAATCTGGTTCTCTTTTTTTCCCCAGTATTTTACTAAGGCAATGTTGCTTGGAGCGCTCCATTCAAAGTTCCCGTTTTCGATTGTTGAAGTATATTTATTTGGAATAAAATCGGCTGCTGTTAACATGAATTATAAAATTTTGGCAAAGATAACTTTTTCATTTTTCAACATGTAAGTTATTTAAGAAATTATAAGCATGGTTTACTAAAAATGAACTTTGACATGATTGTCATCCCGAGCGGAGTCTAAGGCTTATGAATTGGAAAGGGCTTCGACTCCGCTCAGCCTAACACAGAATTAAATCCTTCAAATGAACTTATTATAACTTATATGGTTTAAATTTTCTTTTGCCTATTTTTGAATTCAAAATTTGATGTCATGAATAAGTTTGTAAAAATCGCTATAGCTTTAGTAATTTGTTTAGCAGTAGGATATTCTGCCAGTTTAGTAACAAGACCTAGTATTGAAACTTGGTATGTCATGCTAGAAAAACCAGTTTTTAATCCGCCGAATTGGATTTTTATGCCGGTTTGGACAATACTTTATATTTTAATGGCTGTTGGAGCAGCGTTGGTTTGGGATAGAATAAAAGAAAATACCGAGGAAGTTAAAAAAGCTCTGCTTTTCTTCATTATTCAATTGATTTTAAACTCAATTTGGTCCTATTTATTCTTCGGATTAAAGAACCCTATGTTAGCTTTAATCGAAATTGTGCTTTTATGGCTGATGATTTACGAAACGTATTTGAAATTCATCAAAATCAATAAAATTGCTGGTTATTTATTGATTCCATATTTAGCTTGGGTTGGGTTTGCAACAGTTTTAAATGCCAGTATTTGGTGGTTGAATAAATAAGTTTTGTTTCAAGTTTCAGGTTTTCTTTGTTTCAAGTTAGGCTACTTCAGTTTCTTAAATTCTTCATTTTTGGCAAACAAAAAATCCATCGTATACAGTAAATTTTTCTTTTTTAGAATAATTTCCGATTGCGGATCGGCTGTGCAGAATTCTAGAAAAAGAGCTTTTTGATCGGAATTTAATTTTAAGTCTTTTGTAAAGAAATCTAAAGGGCAAGTTGATTCTACGAATGTTTTGAAATCCAATTCAGGAGTTTTCTTTTTAGGTTTTTCTTTTTCCTTTTTGAATAATCTAATAAGTCCTTCTCCCATTGCGATAAAATTCATTCCGTTTGTAATGGTGCCATCGTAAACGCCAGTATATTTACTTAAATTACTGGAAGCTTTTATTGATGCAATCGAATCTGAAACTTGCGGAGTTGAACTTACATGAGGGAATTTAATATTTGTAATAAGAACTTCATCCAATTCTTCAGGTTTCAGAATCATATTCACAACAATATCGTTTTGATCTATATTTTCCTGAGAAATTTTAAGTCTTTTAAAAAAGTAATCTTTAGAGAAAAACAACAAACTGTCTTTTGGACGAACCAAAATCGAAAATTCACCAAGTTCATTTGTTCTTGTACTGGTTTGAGCTGTTTTATTAATTACTTCTACTTTATTAAGCGGAATGTTTTGTGAAAGAACTTTCCCAGTTAATAGTTTTTCGGATTGAGAAAAAGTGAGTTGATAGGTGAAAAAAGAAATTGTGGTAAGTAATTTTACTCTCATATAGGATTAATTAGTTGAGAGTAAAATTATTAGAATAGTCTTAATGAAAACTTACAGAATCTGTAAATTCTTGTTAATAAGCAATGTTGCTTTTTTGGATGAATTTTTCAAGTTCACCGTTATTAAACAAAATAGGACCATGGCCAAAACACAATATTTTGGGTTTTAAAGATGCAAGTTTTAATATTGATTTTCTATTGGTTTCCTTATCAGCGGTAAATAGATGTGGAGGTTCGTGCAATCCAACTTTTGTAGTGAGCAGATTCATATTGGTCATGGCATCGCCAACAATCAAAACGCTGTCTTTCTCCCTAAAAAATGAGATATGACCGCTGGAATGTCCAGGAGTTTCAATAACTGTAAATCCGCCAATTTGATCACCTTCTTTTAAAGTTTCAGAAACAGGAGTTCCTTTACCTGCCCAGAAGTTTTTCTGAAATTTTGAAAAAATATGATTCGGATTTGGGTATTCTGTAAATACATTACCGCTTTCAGCAAACTCTTTTTCAGATTCACTGCATAAAAGAGGAATATTCAAAGTTTCGCAGATTGTTTTACTGCTTCCCTGATGGTCGGCGTGGGCATGAGTTAGTGCATGTTTTGTTATTGATTTGTCTTTTAAGGCTTTTAAAATGGTATATGCAGAACTGCGAATTCCAGCATCAATTAAAACATCTTCGATTACATAACAATTAATGGCATTTCTTGGAAATAAGGGAATTTGGTAAACGTCTTTGGCAATATTCTTCATCTTTATCAATTTTTATTTTGACAAAGATTTGAATTCCGTTTTTCAACTCACTTGATAAATGTTAAGAAATATCCTGACGGATTCTGCTCAGCGATTCGGGAGTTATTCCCAGAAAAGAGGCGATATAAATTAAAGGTGTTCGCTGGATTATTTTGGCTGGAGCCGAAGCTAAAAAAGTCTGGTATTTTTCTTTGGCAGGAATCATTTGAAGTTTTAAAACTCTGTCTGCCATACAAAGGTAATTTTGTTCAGCAAGAATTCTTCCGACACGTTCCCAATTTGGAATTTCGTTATACAAAAACTGCATTTTTTCAAAAGTGATCGAAAGCACTTTGCAGTCTTCAATGCATTGAATATTCTCAAAAGAAACAGATTGATTTATAAAACTGGAATACGAAGCAATAAAGCCGTCGTCACAGCTTAAATATGTAGTGATTTCTTTTCCATCCTTAAGATAATAAACTCGCGCCAATCCTTCAATAATAAAGAAAATCTTGTTGCTGATTTTTCCCATTAACGAAAGGTATTCTTTAGCATTGAATTTTTCATACTCAAAACACGAATCTATCGTTTCGATTTCTTTTTCAGAAAACGAAGCAATTGATAGTATTTGTTTTTTTAAAGAAGGATTCATGATTTTATAAAATAGCAATCAGTTCCGAAGCAGTATTAATAACCGTTTTTGCACCGCTGGCTTTCAATTCTTCTTCGGTTCTGTAACCCCAGGTAACACCAACAGGAAACATATTAGCGTTTACTGCGGTTTTCATATCAATATCAGAATCGCCAACAAAAAGTATTTCTTCTGGTTTTAAATTCCATTTTTTGCTGATCTCAATCGCTTCAAACGGATTTGGTTTTTTAAGTTCTTCTGTGCTTAAACCAACAGCTGTGTCAAATTGTTCAGGAAATAATTCATGAGCAATTTTTTTAGTTAACTCATCGGCTTTATTAGAGAAAACAGCCATTTTAATGTTCTGTGAAGTCAGTTTTTCAAGCAGTTCTACAATTCCATCATACGGTTTTGTTTTGAGTGTACAGATTTTAGTATATTCATCAATCATACATTCAAAACAACTTTCAATTTCATCATCAGAGCTGTTTGCAGTGGGCAGAGCTTTGCTTACCAGATTTCGTAAACCGCTTCCGATAAAATATTGATAAGTGTCGTAACTATGTGTAGGATAATTTAGAGCGGTAAGCACTTTATTCATAGCATCTGAAATGTCATGTAATGAATTGACTAAAGTTCCGTCTAAATCAAAAATAATTCCTTTAAATTTCATTCTATTAAATATTTTGAGCCAAAATAAACCCGCTCGTCCAGGCATTTTGAAAATTAAATCCGCCGGTAATAGCATCGATATTGACAATTTCCCCAGCAAAATAAAGGTTTTCATGAATTTTGCTTTCCATGGTTTTGAAATTGATTTCTTTTAAATCGATTCCACCTGCGGTTACAAATTCTTCCTTGAAAGTGCTTTTTCCGTTGACTTTAAATTCGGCTTTTGTGAGTTGTGAAGCCAAATTCTGCAATTGATTTTTAGATAAATCTGCCCATTTCGTTTGCTTCGCCTGTTCGCTATCGCTCGAGTCAGAATCAATTCCCGAAGCCAAAACCAAACTTTCCCATAAACGATTCGGAAAGTCAAAAGGTGATTTTTTAGAAACAGCTTTTTTGGCATGTTCCTGTTTTAAATCTTTTAGGATTTTTTCAGCATCTTCAAAATCGACATCATTTAGCCAATTCACAAAAATCGTAAACTGATAATTTTTGTCATGCAGAATACGTGCGCCCCAAGCTGAGAGTTTCAGGATTGCTGGACCGCTCATTCCCCAATGCGTAATTAATAAAGGTCCTGTCGATTCTAATTTGGTATCTTTTACTTTTACCGAAACTTGTGCTGCAACTCCCGGTAATTCTTTAATTCGTGAATCTTTGATATTAAAAGTAAATAGGGAAGGAACAGGACTTACAATGGCATGACCATGTTCCTGAAGCATTTCCCAGATTTTAGGATTGCTTCCTGTTGCCATTACTAATTTTTCAGCAGCATAATTGTCAGTTTGTGTATCAATTTTCCAATGATTTTCTTTTTTGAAAATCGATTGAACGCTTTGACCTGTCAAAACTTTTATACCTAGTTTTTCGGTTGCTTTTAAGAAACAATCTATAATAGTCTGAGAAGAATTGGAAACAGGAAACATTCTGCCGTCTTCTTCGATTTTCAATTCTACGCCATGTTTTTCAAACCATTCGATTGTATCGCCGGAACAAAATTGATGAAAAGGCCCGCGAAGTTCTTTTTCTCCGCGAGGATAAAATTTTACTAATTCGTTTGGTTCAAAACAAGCGTGCGTAACGTTGCATCGTCCGCCCCCAGAAACACGAACTTTAGAAAGAACTTCTTTTCCTCTTTCTAAAATAGCAATTTTAAGTTTCGGATTTTTCTCTGCAATATTAATTGCGGTAAAAAAACCGGCAGCGCCCCCGCCAACGATGATTATGTCGAAATTTTTGATCATATTATTTTTTGGTTGCCTCGAATTACACGAATTGGCACTAATTTTTTTAGCTAGATTTTTTCTTTAACCACAAATTGCACAAATTTTCACAAATTTAAATGCAATAATTAATTTGTGAAAATTTGTGCAATTTGTGGCAAAAAAAAATTTTAATTTGTGCTATTTTAAACTTATATTTTGTCTGGATTATCAGAGATAATTCCGTTTACTTGATAAGTTTTTACTTTTTGAATGTCTTCTTCTGAGTTTACTGTCCAAGGTAAAACTAAAAAACCTTTTTCCTGCATTTGTTGAACATTTTCAGCATTCAATAACTGGAAATCTGGATGTATTGCTTTTGCTTTTATTTTTTCGGCGAAAGCCAAAGCAGTATCTATGTTTTCTTCTGTTAAAACACCAATTGAGATATTCGGATTTAGTTTTGATGTTTCTTCTAGCATGTTCCAATCAAAACTTGAAATAATAAAATGCTCGTATTTCCAGTCCTTTTCTGAAATATATTCCTCTATTAAGCTGACAACTTTAGGAGCAGTTTCTAAACCTTTTAATTCGATATTGATGAAACATTTTTTATTTACTAAGTCGAAAACCTCGTTTAAAGTTGGAATCTGATATTTTCCATCAATCAAAAATGATTTTAATTCTGCTAAAGTAAAATCATTGACTAAACCTTTTCCGTTAGTGGTTCTATCAATGGTTTCGTCGTGAATTACAATTAAATATCCATCTGAACTCAAATGAACATCGAGTTCAATTCCGTCTGAATTTAGGTCTAATGCTTTTTGAAAAGCTTGTAAAGTATTCTCAGGTTCGTAGGCTTTGGCGCCTCTGTGAGCTATTTTTAGCATTCTACAGTTTTTTTCTTAACCGCAAAGGTCGCAAAGTTTTACGCAAGGTTCGCAAAGTTTTTTATAATCTTTGCGAACCTTGCGATTTTCCCTTGCGACCTTTGCGGTTAAACCTTTAGATCAGTTCGAGTAAAACAATATCAAAATCATTATCTATAAGCACTTTTCCATCAATTACTTCAACTTCTTGATTCGAGTAAGTGTCTTTTAGTTTTGTTCCGTTTGGGAAAATATCACCAACAGGAAGTTCTTTTCTGCCTTTTGGTAAATCTACTCCCATAACTACTTTATCTGTAAAAGAACCTTTTGTAAACGTTCTCGAAAAAGTATAAGGATATGGATTAATTAGTTTATGAACGCCCGCACCAACAGCAGGATGATTTCGTCTAAACTGCCCTAATTTTTGCCAGTGTAAAAGTGTTTTCTGAATTTCAGGATTGTTCTGAATATCATCCCAATTCATATTTGAACGTAAGGTTGCATCGCCCTGAGTGCCTTCAATAACTAAAGATCTAGCCGATTCATCTCCGTAATAAACCTGAGACATTCCTGGAGAAAGCAGTAATTTATTGGCAGTTTCAATGCTTTTTGTTCGATTCCCATCAAAAGGCTGTCCGTCGTCGTGTGAAGACATATAATTTAGGACAGAATATCCTTTTAGATCATTATTCAAAGCATTGGAATATTTCGAAAATAAACCTTCATAATCGTTCTGGGCAGCATTCCATTTAAATTCAAAATTGATTAGACTATTGAAACCATTCTGAAAATAATTGACTTTTCGATCTCCAAAATCATAATCCTGTCCGCCACTAATTCCGTAACCGTAAACTTCGGCAATCGTATAAAATGGGTTTTGATCTAGAACTTGTAAAGGATGGTGTTTTTTCCAAGTTTCAAAAGCGTAATCGCATTCCTTTTTGAAATCGGCCCAAACGCCTTCTTCTGTATGTTTTACAGTGTCGGCGCGGTAACCGTCAATTCCGAATTCCAGAATATAATCGGTAAGCCATTTAATGATGTAATATTTTGGACTTCTTGGATAGCCTGTTCTTTTAAAAAATGCATCTAATGAAGCAATTTCTTTTTCATAACGCCCTTCTTTTTTCCATTTTTCGATTAAGAAAGGAGGAAGTTCTACGTTTTGAGTGCTTTCGGTTTTCACATCCGGAAGATTTTCAACTAAAGTACACATCGTAGTATTTTCGAAAGATTTGTAATCGCATACCACACCAGTTCTAACCCAATCAGAAGGCCAAACGGGATCTTCTGGAGTTACAGGTCCTGTATGATTGATCACGCCATCCAAAATTATTCTGATTCCTTTTTCGTGTGCTTTTTTTACCAGTTTTGCCAAATCTTCTTTTGTTCCAAAGTTTGGATCTAGAGCTGTCCAGTCTTTTGCCCAATAACCGTGAAAGCCATAACTCAATCCAGTTCCTTCATCAACGCCATCATGGATTTGCTCAACAATCGGCGTAAGCCAAATGGCATTGATTCCTAGTTTTTCAAAATAACCTGATTCGATTTTTTTAGTGATTCCGATGATGTCACCGCCTTCAAATCCGCGTAGTTTTCCAGGAGTTTTGGTTCGGTTAAAATTTACGTCGTTTGAAGTGTCTCCGTTGTAAAAACGATCTGTAAGTAAAAAATAAACATTTGCTCCTTCCCAAACGAAAGGTGTTTTCGAAGTAGTATTCATTGTAACTGATTTTGAGCCAGAACAACCCGTAATTATGAATACTAAAGATAAAAAAAGGAAAGTGTATTTTTTCATTATTTTAGAATATTTTAGGATGGATTGCGTTGAAAAAAATAGCCACGAATTCACGAATTTTTATTCTCAAAGATTGTCAAAATAATTCGTGAAATACTTTGTGCTAAAAAAAATAGCCACGAATTCACGGATTTTATTCTCAAAGATTGTCAAAAATAATTCGTGAATTTGTGGCGGAAAAAATAGTTTCTCGCAGATCTCGCAGATTCGGCAGATTTTCTTTTTTAATTATCTGCTCAATCTGCAAAATTTGCGAGAGAAAAAATATCGTTATTCCAATTCTAAAACCAAGGCCGATTTTGGTTCTAAAGTGATTTCAGTAGCTAAATCAAATGTTTTACCTGTGATAACATCTTTTCCTGTTTTATAGTTTTTGATGCTTTCTTTGAAACGATTTGTTTTTACAACTTGCTCTTTTGCATTGTTATTGAAAACTACCATAACCGTTTTTTTATCAGTATATCTGAAATATACATAAGTATTGTTTTCTGGAATGTAATGTGTCATTTTACCGAAATGAACGGCTTCGTTTGTTTTTCTCCAGTTAAATAATTTTGAAGAGAAATCAAAGAAAGCAGCTTGTTGAGCAGTTCTTCCTGCTGCTGTGAAAGCATTGTTTTTATCGCCAGCCCATCCGCCTGGGAAATCCTGACGAATATCGGCATCTCCGCCTTTTCCTTTATCACCGCCCATTCCAATTTCTGAACCGTAATAGATTTGCGGAATTCCACGAACGGTTGCCAATAAAGTGATAGCTAGTTTGTATTTTGGCAGATCATATTTGAACTTTTCGTTCATACGGTCTGTGTCATGATTTTCGGCAAAAACCAAAATGTTATTCGTGTTTGGATATAGAAAATCCATTGCAAAATTGTTGTAGAATTTAATCAATCCGCTGTCCCAGTTTGGTTCATCTTCACTGAAAGCAGAAGTGATTTGGCTTTGAAGCGTAAAATCCATTACACTTGGAAGATTTGAATTGTAGTTTTCAATTGCACCAATTTTACTGTCTTTCTGCCAAAAAGATAAATTCGCCTGATTGTGCATCCAGATTTCACCCACAATATTAAAGTTTGGATATTCATCTGTAATAGACTTTGCCCAATTTGCCATTGCCGTTTTATCTGAGTAATTATAAGTATCTACTCTGAATCCGTCAAGATTTGCAAACTCAATCCACCAAATAGCGTTTTGCGTTAAGTATTTTGCTACTAACGGATTTCTAAGATTTAAATCAGGCATTGAAGGAACGAACCATCCATCAATACAAACTTCCTGATCGATTTTTGAAGCATGAATATCGGTTATTACTTCACGTCTGTGGTGAGTTTGTGTGTAGTTTTCAAATTGATTAAGCCATGATTTTGTTGGTAAATCTTTCACCATCCAATGCGTAATTCCCCAATGATTGGTAACATAATCCATAACCAGTTTCATGTTCTTTTTGTGCATTTCTGCCGATAAACGAGCGTAATCGTCATTGGTTCCGTAACGTGGATCTATTTTATAAACATCCGACTGCCCGTAAGTGTGATACGAATGCTGTTTGTCGTTGTCTTCGCATAAAGGCGTGCTCCAAATTGTTGTTGCACCAAGAGAAGAAATATAATCTAAGTTTTTGATGATTCCTTCGATATCTCCACCGTGGCGTCCGCTTGGATCTTGACGGTTTGCCTTTTCAGTTAATGAAGCATCGCTATCATTTTTCGGATTTCCATTTGCAAAACGATCTGGCATGATTAGATAAATCAAATCAGATGCATCGTAGCTTTTTCTCTCGGCAGAATTGGCTCTTCTTTCTTTAAGAGCGTATTTTTGAGTAAAAGCGACTTTGTTTTTGTTTTTGAATGAAAAAGTCAATTCAGAAGCTTTGACATCTTTTGTATCGATGGTTACGAAAAGGTAGTTTGGGTTTTCTGTTTTTTCTACATTTTTAATCACAACATTATTTGAAACCGAAGCTTCATATTGAGCAATGTTTTTTCCGTAGAACATAATTTGCAGTTCCGAATTTTTCATTCCTGTGTACCAAAACGGCGGTTCTACTTTTTGGATTTGTGCTTTCGCGGAAGCGGAAAACAACAAAACCATTAAGGCTAATTTATAGATAAATGATGTTTTTTGGGTTTTCATAGTAATAAGAAATTATTCTTCATTGTCAGTTCGAGCGGAGTCGAGAACCTTTGCGGCATCTCGACTCCGCTTGATGTGACAAGAAGATGTTGATTAAAAAAAGACAAGTAATCATGGGGGAAATTACTTGTCTTTAAAAAATTATTTGTTTTCTATAATGCTTATCGCATATCCTCCTCCAGGAGCAGAAAACTGAGATAATTTTGATTTGCTTGTTACAGCAATTTTCTTGATAGTATAAGCTTGCGGATTTGTTTTGTAATGCGCATCTTTTGCATCAGCGTAAATTGTTGCAGTGTATTTTTTGCCTTTTTCAAGGAAACTGAAATCGATGTTTGAAGTACGTGGCGTTTCTCCGTTTACATTTCCAACGAACCAGTTATTTGTTCCTTTTGCTTTACGGGCAACTGTGATAAAATCTCCAGGTTCAGCTTCAATATATTTACTTTCTGACCAATCTACAGCTACATCCTTAATGAATTGGAATGCATCTGGAAAACGGTTGTAATTCTCTGGAGTATCAGCAGCCATTTGTAATGGGCTATACATTGTAACATATAAAGCCAATTGGTTACAGATTGTACTGTTTACATGAGATTTGTTATCAGGACTCATTTTGCTAATATCCATTTCGAAGATTCCCGGAGTATAATCCATTGGGCCACCGATTAAACGAGTAAATGGTAGTACCGTAACGTGATTTGGTTTAGAGCCTCCAAAAGCTTGGTATTCTGTTCCTCTTGCCGCTTCGTTTCCAATTAAGTTTGGATACGTTCTTGCAATTCCTGTAGGGCGAACTGCTTCGTGAGCGTTTACCATAATTTTGTAATCAGCCGCTTTTTCAATTGCATATTGATAGTGGTTTACAATCCATTGACTGTAATGGTTTTCACCTCTTGGCAAAATATCGCCTACGTAACCGCTTTTTACAGCATCGTAACCATTGTCTTTCATGAATTGGTATGCTTTATCCATGTGGCGTTCGTAGTTGCGAACAGAACCAGAAGTTTCGTGGTGCATGATGATTTTTACACCTTTCGATTTTGCGTATTCATGAAGACCTTTTACGTCGAAATCCGGGTAAGGAGTTAAGAAATCAAAAACATAATCTTTTGAGTGGCCAAACCAGTCTTCCCATCCTTGATTCCATCCTTCTACCAAAACAGCGTCAAAACCATTTGCAGCAGCAAAATCGATATATTTTTTCACATTCGCATTGTTTGCTCCGTGAGTTCCGTTTGGTTTTGCTTTTGAAAAGTCAGAAACTCCCAATTGAACTGTTGGGAAATCGTTAGTATATGACCAAGAGCTTTTTCCTGTAATCATTTCCCACCAAACACCAACGTATTTTACTGGTTTAATCCAAGAAGTATCGTCAATTTTTGATGGATCGTTTAAATTATAAGTCATTTTAGAAGCTAAGATTTCTCTAGCATCATCGCTTACCATAATCGTTCTCCAAGGAGAGTGATTTGGCGCCTGCATATGACCTTTGTCTCCTTTTGCATCTGGAGTTAACCAAGATTCGAAAACGAAATTTTTATCATCTAAATTCAAGTGCATACAAGAATAGTCAATCAAAGCAGCTTCGTGTAAGTTGATATAGATTCCGTCAGCTGTTTTTAACATCAAAGAAGTCTGAACTCCTGTTGGTGAAAATGATTTTTGAGAAACGTTTGCTGTATACGCTTTTTGAGATAAACCTCTAATTTCTGATAATTTTGATTTTGTGTAATCATATTCCTGAGTATCGTAATCTCCTGGAATCCAGAAAGCGGTATGATCTCCAGTCATGGCAAATTGTGATCTTTCTTCTTTGATTACAAAATAAGTAAGATTCTTTTGCGCTGGAAATTCATAACGGAATCCTAAACCGTCATCGAATAAACGGAAACGGATAACGATTTGTCTGTCAGTACTTTTTTGGTTTAAAGTAACCGCCAGCTCATTATAATGATTTCTGATGTGATCTACTTCTCCCCAAACTGGTTTCCAAGTTTCATCAAAAGTTGAAGTTTTCGTGTCAGCAATTGTAAAGTCGTTCAATAAAGATTTTTTGTCATCTTTAAGTTCAAGACCTAGTTTACTGGTTTTAATAACTTCTTTGTTTTTGTATTTTAAATTGTAAACTGGAGTTCCGTCGTTTTGAAGAGAAAATTCCATTACGAACTTTCCTTCGGGTGATTTTAATTGCTGCGCTTTTGCAACAGTGCTGAACGCAAACAAAATTAAACTTGCGAAAAATAAGTTTTTCATGTTTTTTAGATTTTAGATGTATTGTAATTTAATTTATTTGTACAAATTTACTTGCAGTTACAGGTTTTCCGTTAACGATAATTGTTAAATCTTGATCGCCGTCTACAGTAAAAGTTGTTTCGTTGTGATTTACAGATACTTTAAGAATTTGGTTTCTGAAATTGATTTTAAACGTATAGCCTTTCCATTCCTTTGGAATTTTTGGAGAGAAATGAAGCTGATCATTTTTCACACGCATTCCTCCAAAACCTTCTACGATACTCATCCAAGTACCAGCCATTGATGTGATATGACAACCTTCTTCAACTTCTTTATTATAATCGTCCAAATCTAAACGAGAAGTTCTTAAATAAAAGGTATATGCCATGTCTATTTTATCTAAAGCAGCAGCTTGAATCGAGTGTACACAAGGCGAAAGCGAACTTTCGTGAACTGTAAATGATTCGTAAAATTCGAAATTGCGTTTTAATTCTTCTTTCGAAAAATGATCTTCGAAGAAATAAAAACCTTGTAAAACGTCGGCTTGTTTAATGTATGGTGAACGTAATACGCGATCCCAAGACCATTTTTGGTTGATAGGACGCTGTGATTTATCTAAATCTTTTACCGGAACTAATTCTTTATCTAAGAAACCGTCTTGCTGTAAGTAGATTCCAAGCTCTTCAGAAATAGGGAAATACATGTCATCTGCCACTTTTTTCCATTCTTTGATTTCTTCTGCAGAAAGATTTACTTTCTCCATTACTCTTTTATGATCTGCAGGATATTCTGAAGCTACTTTTTCGATTTGCTCCGCAGCAAAATCAATACACCATTTTGCAATATAATTGGTGTAGAAATTATTATTGATGTTGTTTTCGTATTCGTTTGGACCAGTAACTCCCAGAATTACGTACTGATTTTTATCTTTTGAAAAAGAAGCTCTTTGATGCCAGAAACGCGCAATTCCGATTAAAACCTCTAAGCCTTTTTCGGGAATATAAGAGTAATCGCCCGTATAACGGTTATAGTTGTAAATCGCAAAAGCAATCGCACCGTTTCTATGGATTTCTTCGTGTGTGATTTCCCATTCGTTGTGGCATTCTTCACCGTTCATGGTAACCATTGGGTATAAAGCAGCACCGTTTTTGAAACCTAAATTGTCTTTAGCATTTTCAATCGCTTTGTCTAATTGATTGTAACGGTATGTCAATAAGTTTCTCGCCACCTGCTGATCTTTTGTCGCCATGTAAAACGGTATGCAATAAGCTTCAGTGTCCCAATACGTAGATCCCCCGTATTTTTCTCCAGTAAATCCTTTTGGACCAATATTTAAACGAGAATCTTTTCCAGAATACGTTTGGTTTAATTGGAAAATATTGAAACGAATTCCCTGTTGCGCTTTTACATCACCTTCAATAGTAATATCTGACATTTCCCAAACTTTTGCCCAAGCATCGATTTGGTTTTGAAGCAAGGTTTCGTAACCTAAAGCAACAGCAGATTTGATTACTTTTTCGGCTCCAGCCAAAGTATTTTCGTGGTTTAAAGAAACCGTATATCCACCAATTTTTTGAATTGTTGAGGTTTGTCCTTTAGCAATAATAGTTCCGTAAGTGTACTGAACTTTATCTGTAGTTGAATCGATTGTTGATGGTGAAATATTTGCATTTTCTCCGTTAGCAAAAATCGTATTGTGCATGAAAGTCGTAACCTTAAAATGCGTTTTAAACGTTTGAGCCGTTACAAAAGCTTCGTTTGTGCCTTTTTTAACTTCAAGCGGTTCCCAGAATTTTTCTTCCCAGTTGGCATCTTCATTGGTTACGCCAGCGTCGATATACGGTTTGTAAACGATTTTTGCATCTTTGTTTAAAGGTGTAATATCGTATTTAATTACTCCAGCTTCGTCTAAATCTAATGAAAGAAAACGACGAACATTGACAGCGATTTCAGTTCCGTTTTTAAGAACAGCTTCAAAAGAACGATTGTACCATCCTTCTTTCATATTCAATTCTCTGCGGAAGTTTCTAACCTCTGTACACGTGTTCAAATCAAGATTTTCTTCGTTGATTTCAATGTCAATTCCGATCCAGTTTGGAGCGTTAAGTACTTTGGCAAAATATTTTGGATAACCATTTTTCCACCAGCCCACTTTTGTCTTGTCTGGGTAATAGATTCCAGCAATATAACTTCCTTGAAAAGTTTTGCCAGAATATGTTTCTTCAAAATTCGCACGTTGTCCCATAGCACCGTTTCCGATACTAAAAAGACTTTCGGACGATTTTACGCGCTCTGCGTCAAATCCTTCCTCGATAATTGACCAATTGTCTGGTTTTATATAATCTTGATTCATTTGTTTAATTTGATAATGAGTTAATTAGAAAATGAGATAACTGTACGATTCAGAAATTATCTAATTGGCACATTTTCTAATTGATTAATTTTTCTATAAAGTCTGCTGTGATTTGGGTAAAATCTTTAAAAATATAGTCAGCTTCATGTAAAATTGTTTCCTCACCAATTCCCACACTTACCATTTCTCCTATGTTTGCTGCCTGAATTCCAGCAACAGAATCTTCAAATACGATTGAATTTTTTGGATCAATGTTTAATAATTGAGCCGCTTTTAAGAAAACTTCAGGATCTGGCTTTGCATTGCTCACATCATTTCCATCAACAATAACATCGAAGTAAGACAGAACGCCTGTTTTTTCTAAGATTGGTCTTGCATTTTTACTGGCAGAACCCAGTGCAATTCCTTGATTTTTATCTTTTAATAGTTTTAGAATTTTTAAAACTCCTGGAAGAACCTCACTTTCATCCATGTCAACTAAATAAGATAGGTAATCTTCATTTTTTTGAATTAACCATTGATCTTTTTGTTCTTGAGTAGCCTGAACATTTCCTAACCCAAGTATAATGTCTAGCGAACGAACGCGGCTAACACCTTTTAGAAGTTCGTTGTCTTCGTGCGTAAAATTGATATTTAACGATTTGGCAATTTTTTGCCAAGCCAAAAAGTGGTATTTAGCGGTATCAACGATCACTCCGTCAAGATCGAATATGAATGCTTTTTTGCTCATTGTATGGAAAATTCTTAATTATGATTTTTGAGTAAAGTCGTCTACGTCTTTTACTTTAGAAACTAAAGCAGCAGCAATTAGAAAGCTAACTCCGCTTGTAACTAAGGCATAAATAGCGTCTCCATTGTAAAGGTATTTTACGATTGGACCGCCAATTAGAGCGTTTACAATTTGAGGAATAACAACAAAGAAGTTGAAGATTCCCATATAAACTCCCATTTTTTTAGGTGTTATAGAACCCGCAAGAATCGCGTAAGGCATTGCTAGGATACTCGCCCAAGCAATTCCGATTAAGATCATTGGCAGTACAACCCAGTCTTCATTTGGCATGAAATAAATAGAGATTAAACCGATTCCTCCAATAACCAATGAAAGAGAATGTGTTGCTTTTCTTCCAATTTTTTTAGCGATATAAGGCAAGAAAAACAAAGCGACAATGGCAGAAACTAAGTTGTAAACGCCAAACAGAATTCCGACCCAGTCACCAGCATCTTGATATTGCTGGCTTGATGTATCTTCTAATGGCAACCCGTAAATGTGGTGTGCTATTGCTGGCGTGGTAAAAACCCACATACCAAATAATCCGAACCAAGAGAAAAACTGCACCCAGCTTAATTGGCGCATTGTAACAGGCATCTTTGCAAAATCGGTAAAGATGTCTGTAATTTTTGACTTTTCTTCAGAATCGGAAATCGCATCATTTTGAGGATCTTCAAATTTTGCCAATTCTTCTGGCGAATATTCTTTGGTTGTAAATAGCGTAACTAAGATTGAACCAATTAAAACTGCCGCGCCAATTATAAATGACAAGGTTAAGTTTAATGGAACGCTTCCAGGAACTGTGCTATTAGGTACGCCAAAATATTTCGTAAGAATGTATGGCAATGCAGAACCAATTACGGCTCCAAAACCAATTAAAGAAGTTTGGATGCTAAATCCTGCAGTACGCTGATCTGTTCTTAAATTGTCTCCAACAAGTGCTCTGAAAGGCTCCATCGCAATGTTGAAAGAGGCATCCATAATCATTAGCATTCCAGCTCCAACCCATAAGGCCGGTAAAACAGAAATGAAAATGTTAGCTTGCGGCATTAGAATTAATCCTACCGAAGCTAAAATGGCCCCCACTAAAAAGAAAGGTTTTCGTCTGCCGAATCTTCCCCAGGTTTTATCGCTGTAATGACCAATAATGGGTTGCACTATTAATCCCATAAGGGGAGCAATAATCCAGAACCACGAAAGTTCATGTACGTCGGCACCAAAAATTTGAAGAATTCTGCTGGCATTTGCATTCTGAAGTGCAAACCCCATTTGGATTCCCAAGAATCCGAAACTCATGTTCCAGATTTCCCAGAAACTTAATTTACGCTTTTCCATTATCGTAATTTGTGAAAATTATACGATAAGCGCTTTGCTTATCAAAACTTTGTTTCTTTCGAAGTAAAACTAAAAGCCTTGACGGGCGTAAAATTATAAATTATTTTTTTATATATGCTAATAAAAAAGCCATAAATATTCTTTATGGCTTTAGAAAGTATTGATTTTAAGAAATTTAGTCAGTGGATTCTCTTTTTATGAGATGAGTTTCTATAACTTCTGTAATGTAATTTTCAGTGTGCTCTTCATCCTCATTTTCTTCGGCTTCTATTCTTTCTATAAGCATTTTGGCTGCTTTATTCCCCATTTTTTCTCCGCTCTGGCTAACAGTAGTTATGGTTGGAGTAGAATATTTTGAAATAATTCCGTCTGTAAAAGCAATTACGGCTAAATCTTCGGGAACTTTCAACCCCATTTTATTTGCAGTTTTGATAATAGTTACTGCGAAAAGTTCATTTACCGCGAAAACAGCATCAAAAGCTCTGGCGTGCAGTAGCTCAGAAATGGTTATTTCGCAAGTATCGACATCTTCAATTTTTATGATTAAATCTTCATTAAAAGGCAGTCCGTTATCTAATAAAGCTTTTTCGTAACCGTCAGTTCTTAATTTTCCAACGCTTACATAATCAACAGTTGTTACGAGTGCAATTTTTTTTCGTCCGCTGTCAATTAAGCTCTGAACGGCTTCATAAGCTGCAGATTTATCATCAATAATTACTTTATCGCATAAAATATCATTGGTAACGCGGTCAAACATGACAACCGGCATTCCCTGATTGATCACTTCTGTGATGTGGTGAAAGTCGCCTTTATATTGGGTTTCTTTAGAAAGAGACATGATAAAACCGTCGATACTTCCATTGGCTAACATCTCCATATTTAGAACCTCTTTATCAAAAGAATCATCAGATACGCATATGACAACACTGTAGCCATATTCGTTCGCAACCTGTTCAATTCCGTTGATTACAGTAGAGAAAAAGTAGTGTACGATTTCAGGAATAATGATCCCAATACTTTTCGTTTTTCGGTTTTTTAAACTAAGGGCAATATTGTTTGGTTTATAGTTGTAAAACTTAGCAAAAGCCTGCACTTTTAGCCTTGTTTCTTCTCCAATTTCAAGGCTGTTTCTAAGTGATTTTGAGACAGTTGAAATAGAAACATCCAGTTCTTTTGCAATCTGTTTTAGGGTTATTTTTCGTTTCATGTTGTTAATTGAAAAAAATCTATTTAATAATAAAGGTATCTGAAATTTTTATAATTGACAATTTTAACGCTAAAAGATTACAAAATATAGAAAGTTTTCAACACTACCACGTTTTCGTAAAGCAATAAAAAATGTCTCTGGTTGAGCATGTTAATAAATTCATAATTTTGAAATTCGAAGTAAAATTAAAAACTTAACTAACATTCAAAAACTCAAAACTAATTTAAACAAAAAGTATGAAAACAATTTACAAAAAGTTGTTATTTTTATTCCTATTGTTGCCTTTTACAGTGTTGGCTCAGAACACTTTAAATGGTACGGTAACTGATCATACCACAGGTCAGCCAATACCGGGAGTAAATGTAAATGTTCAAGGTGCTGCAGGAGGTACCTCTACTGATTTTGATGGTAAATTTCAATTGCCTAATCTGAAAAATGGAGACAAAATTTTAGTTTCATTTATCGGATACAAAACAGAGACTATTGTATTTAATGGTCAAAAAAACTTAGCTGTTTCTTTAAGCGAAGATACAAATCAATTACAAGAAGTTGTTGTACAAGTAGGTTATGGTACTGTTAAGAAAAAAGATGCTACGGGTTCTGTTTCTCAAATTTCAGCAAAAGAATTTAACAAAGGTATTAACGTAACTCCAGAAAGTTTAATTGGTGGTCGTATTGCTGGTGTGAATGTTGTTGGAGGTGGAGCACCTGGAGCAAAAGCAGATATTAGAATTCGTGGAGGATCTTCATTAAGTGCTTCTAATGATCCATTGATTATTTTGGACGGACTTCCATTAAGTAATGCTGTGCCAAGTGGTGCTACAAGTATTTTATCTACGATTGATCCAAATGATATTGAATCTTTTACAGTATTAAAAGATGCTTCTGCGGCAGCTATTTATGGTTCTCGTGCGGCAAATGGTGTAATTGTAATTACAACTAAAAAAGGGACTAAAGGTGGTGTAAAAGTAAACTTCAGTTCTCAAGTTGGTATTAATACAGTTGCTAATACAGTTGATGTTTTAAGTGCAGATCAATTTCGTGCTTTCGTAAATGAAAAAGGAAGCGATGCTCAAAAAGCATTAATGGGAACTGCAAGCACAAACTGGCAAGATGAAATTTTCCATACAGCTCTTACAACAAACAATAATATCTCTGTAAGCGGTGCTTTATTTGATAAATTACCAGTACGTTTATCTGTTGGAAATGTTGATAACCCAGGAATCTTAAGAAATACTTCTTTTGAAAGAACTACGACATCGATATCGTTAAATCCAGTTTTATTTGACAATCACTTAAAAATTGATATTAGCGGAAACTTATCTTTCAGTAAAAATCAATTTCAGGACGAAGACGCAGTTATTGGTTCTGCAATCAGTTTTGATCCAACTCAATCTCCTTACCAAGCAGGTTCTCGTTATGGAGGATATTTTGAATGGTTGGAGCCAAACGGAAATTTAGCATTATTACCTGCTAAAAATCCTGTTGCGAGATTAAATCAAGAAGATAAAAGATCTAAATCTACAAGAAAATGGGGTAATATTAGCGTTGACTATAAATTCCACTTTTTCGAAGATTTAAGAGTTGTTGCTGAAGCTGGTATTGACAGATTTGACAGTAGCGGATACAACAGACAAAGTACAGAAAGTGCTTTAGGATATCAGCCAAATCCTTTTAGTTCAGGAACTTGGGTGAATTTAGGTAACTATGATACTTATACTGATGACCTTCAAAACAAAAATTTAAATACCTATTTTGTTTATAGCAAAAATATAGGAAAACTTAAATTGGATGCTACAGCTGGTTATAACTACCAATTGTTCCAAAAAGAAAAATATCAATCAGGAGCGCTTACACAGCCTGCAGCTAGTAGAAATGAAGATGTTATTACTGATCCAGACATCAATTTACAATCATATTTTGGTCGTGTGAATTTAGGTTGGGACAGTAAATATTTATTGACTTTAAACTACAGAAGAGACGGAACTTCACGTTTTTCTGAAGAAAACAGATGGGGTAACTTTATGGGAGGTGCTTTTGCATGGAATATTGCTGAAGAGTCTTTCTTAAAAGATAATGAAACGCTTTCTAGCTTAAAATTGAGAGTTGGTTATGGAACTACAGGTCAGCAAGATATTTCTGCTCAGTACGATTATTTAAGAAGAGTTACTTTAGGTACTGTTAATACTCAGTATGTATTTAATGGTGTTGTTTACAGAACAGCTAGACCAGAAGGATATAATCAAAATATCAAATGGGAAGAATTAGCTGAAATGAATATTGGGGTTGATTTCGGATTCTTAAATGATAGAATTACAGGTACTCTTAACTATTTTGATAAGAAATCATCTGACTTATTAGCTGATGTATTGGTTCCAGATGGAGCTAACTTAAGAAACCAAGGATTTAATAATATTGGTGATTTAAGAACAAAAGGAGTTGAGTTTAGCCTTCAATCTGATATCATTAAAAAAGATAATTTAACTTGGAATGTTGCTGTTAATGCTACTTACTTAGATCAAAAAATTGAAAATTTAGGTCAGACTGTTCCTGGTTTCCAAGGTTATGAAGTAGGGGATAACATTAAAGGTGGAAATGGAAACAAAGTTTTAATTAACACAGTTGGATCTGCTCCAAACTCATTCTTTGTTTACGAACAATTATATGATGCTAACAAAAAACCAATCGCTGGGGCTTATGTAGACAGAAACGGAGATGGTAAAATTGATGCTAACGATCGTTACAGATATAACAAACCAACTGCAGATTACACATTTGGTTTATTCTCAACTTTAAACTACAAAAAGTTTGATTTTACAATGAACTGGAGAGCAAGTTTAGGAAATTACATTTTTGATAATGTAAATTCTAACATGGGCTATTCTGATGCTGCTTTAAGAAGACAAACTGACTTGTCAAATGTAAGTTCAGATTACTTAAATACTGGATTTGTTTTTGAAGATAATGGAACACAGCGTTACTTATCAGACTATTACGTAAAAGATGCTTCTTTTATCAAATTAGATAACGTAACTCTAGGATATACTTTAGATAAATCTTTATTAAAAGATGTTTCTTTAAGATTCTCAGCTGGTGTTCAGAACGTTTTTGTACTTACAAAATATGATGGATTGGATCCGGAGAAATTCAACGGAATTGATGGTAACGTTTACCCAAGAGCAAGAACATTCTTGTTTGGAGTAAATGCAAGTTTCTAATAGTACATTGAAAAACAAAATTTAAAACATACAAAATGAAAATATCATTTAAATATATATCTTATTTTTTCCTATTTATTTTAGGAATGAGTATGACGCTTACTTCGTGTACTGACGATTTAAACGTGACGCCAAAAGATGATGATGAATTTTTATCGGAAACTTTTTTCGAAGACCCATCATCTTACAAACAAGTTTTAGCGAAATTATATGCAGGTTTATATGTTGGAGGTAATGACGGTGATGCTTCTCCAGATATTTCTGGTTTAGGGGGAGATTTCAGCAGTTACTTGCGTTTGCTTTTTGTAACTCAGGAATTGCCTACAGATGAAGCAGTTATTGCTTGGGCGGATGGTACTTTGCCAACATTAAATACTCAGACATGGTCTCCTAATAATGAGTTTTTATACGGAACCTACTCTAGAGCATCTTATCATATCAGTTTGGCAAATGAGTTTTTAAGACAAACTACAGATGAGAAATTAAATTCAAGAGGTGTTGATGCTAATTTGAAAGCTGAAATTGCAACTTTTAGAGCAGAGGCTCGTTTCTTAAGAGCGTATTCTTATGTAAACTTAATGGATTTGTTTGGTAATGTGCCAATTACTACAGAAGCAGATCCAGTTGGATTCTTTTATCCGGTACAAAAATCAAGAGCTGAAGTTTTTGCTTTCGTAGAGTCTGAATTAAAAGATTTAGATAACAGTCTGCCAAATGCTAGAACTAATGAATATGGTAGAGTTGATAAGGTAGCGGCTAAATTTTTATTAGCTCAAATCTATTTAAACTCTAAAGTATACACAGGAACTGAAAGAAATAATGAAGTAGCAACTTTATGTAGTGAAATCATTAATTCAGGATATAGTTTTGCAAATGTTCCTTATGCTTATTTATTCTCTGCTGATAATAATACAAATGGTGCTCAGACTGAGTTTATTTTCCCAATCATTAGTGACGGAACTGCAATTAGAGCAACTGGTGGAGGAATGAGTTTCATTATTCACGCTGCTATTGGAGGAAGTATTGATGCTGCGTCAAGAGGAATGGACGGTGGTTGGTTTGGTACGAGAACTCGTAAAGAGTTTGTTGCTCTTTTCCCTGATGCAACAGCTACAGGAGATAAAAGAGGTACATTTCATACTGATGGACAAGCTTTAGATATTACTAATATCTCAACATTTACAGATGGTTATGCTGTAACTAAATACATTAACAAAAAAGCTGATGGTTCACCAGCTCAAAGAACTGATATTCCTGATACTGATTTCCCTGTATTTAGAATTTCAGATGCTTATTTAATGTATGCAGAAGCTGTTGTGCGTGGTGCAACTACAGGTAATTTAGCGACTGCTGTTGGTTATGTAAATCAAATTAGAACAAGAGCAGAAGCAACTCCAATATCAAGTGCAAATTTAACTCTAGATTTTATCCTAGCAGAAAGAGGAAGAGAGTTATTCTGGGAGTGCCACAGAAGAACAGACTTGATTCGTTTTGGAAAATTTACAGGAGGAAGCAAAATTTGGCAATGGAAAGGTGGTGTAATGAATGGAGTAGCAACAGACTCATACAGAGATTTAATGCCTATTCCTGCTAAAACTATTCAAGCTAATCCTACACTGAAGCAAAATCCAGGATACTAATATCTAATAGAACTGTAAAATGAAAAATATATATAAAATTTTAATCGCATTTATTGGTGTGTTAGCGGTGTCTTGTAATTCTGACGCTGTAGACGAAAGACCAATTCTTAATGTTGTTGCAGCTCCAGAAATTACAGCACCAACAACAGGACAAAATTATGTTCTGGACGTTGAAAAAGCATCAGACGAGGTGGCTAAATTTACTTGGTCGGCTGCAGAGTATTCAACAGATGTAGCAATAAAATATACTTTACTGATAGACAAGAAAGGGGGAGATTTTAAAAGTGCAAAAACATTGCAAACCACTACAAATAGTATTACAGAGGTTTCTGTACTAGCGAAAGAATTAAATCAAGCAGCAATTGATTTAGGAGGAAAGCCAGAAGTAGCGGCAGAGTATGATGTAAAAATTACCTCTAATGTATCAGGATCGTTTACTCAGGTTTCAAAAGGTTTAATTTCAATTACTGTAACTCCTTATGTAGGAAAAGTAGAGTATAATTTTGTTGATTGGTACTTAGTTGGTGATGCAACCGTTTCTGGCTGGGACAATAATAAAGGAAATCAGATCTTGTTCAGAAGCGCTAAAAATGCTAATGAATATGTATTCACAGGATACTTTAAAAAAGGATATTTTAAAGCTATTCAAAACCTAGGAAGCTGGGCTCCAATGTATGGAGGCAAAGACGGTTCTCTAGTTTACAGAGCAACAGACGGAGATCAAGATCCGCCAAGTATTGAAATCCCTGCTGAAGGCTATTATAAATTTAAAATGGATGTTCAAAAGTTAGCCTATACTTTAGAACCATACGCAGCAGGAGCTACAGCGCCAACATATAGTACAGTAGGTATTATTGGAGATTCAACTGCTAAAGGCTGGGATGCATCAACACCAATGGTGAAATCAACTTTTAATGCTCATATCTGGACACTTGGAGTGACATCTTTAAATGATGGAGGAATGAAATTCAGAGCAAATGATGCTTGGGATGTTTCATGGGGAGGAACTACTGCTTTTTCAGGTGGAGGTACTGGAGATAATATTCCAGTTGCAAAATCTAAATATGTTATTTATTTCAATGACTTAGACGGAAGTTATCTAATGATTCCTAATCAATAAAAACTTCAGTTAATAACTGAAAAAGGGCTATCTCCAGATAGCCCTTTTTTAATCTAACTAACCACACAAAACCACGAGATTATGAGAAAAATTTTACTATCAATATTTTTATTGATGGCAGTAACCGTTTTTGCCCAGCCTCAAACAGTTACTTATTCAATAAATCCCTCCACTTTTGAAGAAACAACTTCGATTACTATTTCAATCGCGGGTGCAAGCATTAATGAAGGTACTTGGAACGTTACAGGCAATGCCTTATATCTTTGGTCATGGTCGTATGATGTAAATGATACTAATCAATCGGATAGTCCGTCCAACGGGACTTGGACTTCATCCAACGAAGCAAGTAAATTTACCTATAACGCAGGAACTGATACTTATACCAAAACAATTACACCTGCTACATATTTTGCAAGAAACGGAATAGGACGAATTGGTTTTTTGGTTAAAGCGAAAGATGGAACAGGAGATAAAAAATCGCAAGATATTTTGGTTGAAGTCGGATCTTTCCAAGTTACTTTGACTTCTCCGGTTGAAAATAGCACTTCGATTCTCAATTCTGGCTCAAATTTTACTATTAGTGCAACAAACACAGGAGGAGCAGGTAGTTATACTTTAAAAGCTAACGGAACAACGATTAATACAAACGCCAGCACTTCAAGTTATTCCTATACACATACCAATATTACAGGAAATCAGAGTTACGAATTAATTTCAACTCAAGGAGCGACTACAGTTTCTAAGAAATTTGCAGTAGTTGTAAATCCAAATACTGTTTCTGAGGCTGTGCCCGCAGGTTTGGTTGACGGGATTAATTACAATGCTTCAGACGCTACTAAAGCGACTTTGGTCTTAGATGCGCCTTTAAAAGATTTTGTATATGTGGCTGGAAGTTTTAACAATTGGCAGCCCACATCAGCTTATGCCATGAAAAAAGATCCATCTTCGGGAAAATTTTGGTTGGAAATAACTGGCTTGGTTTCGGGGCAAAACAATATGTATCAATATTGGGTTGTCGATACAACGCCACTTGCGAATTCGCCAGCAATGGTGAAAACAGCAGATCCGTATTCTACTTTAGTGCTATCTCCTTACGATGATCCTTCAATTCCTGCTTCAAAATATCCAAATATGCCAGTTTATCCGACAGGACAAAATTTTGAGGTTACAGTCTTAAAAACAGGACAGACTCCTTACAATTGGCAGGTAACAAATTTTGAAAAACCAGCAAAAGAGAAATTAGTAGTCTATGAGGTTTTGGTTCGCGATTTTGATGCATCAAGAAGTTATCAAAGCTTAATTGATCGAATAGATTATTTTAAAAATCTAAAAATTAATGCCGTCGAATTAATGCCTGTAATGGAGTTTGAAGGAAATGAAAGTTGGGGTTATAATACTTCGTTTCATATGGCTTTAGATAAGTTTTACGGAACGTCAGATAAATTAAAAGAGTTTATTGATTTATGCCACCAGAATGGAATTGCGGTAATCCTCGACGTAGCTTTAAATCATGCTTTCGGAAGAAATCCGATGGTAAGAATGTGGATGAATGATCCTGATGGAGATGGTTTTGGTTCGCCAACTGCAGAAAATCCATATTTCAATACAGTAGCAAAACATAGTTATAACGTTGGTGAAGATTTTAATCATCAATCTTTAAAAACACAGTATTATGTAAATCGTGTTATCAAACAATGGATTGAAGAATATAAAATTGATGGTTTCCGTTGGGATTTAACCAAAGGATTTACGCAATCATGTACGTCAAGCGATAATGCTTGTACCGATTCATACCAACAAGATCGTGTAGATATTCTGAAAAAATACGCTGATTTTTCTTGGGCAATAGATCCAACGCATTATACTATTTTTGAGCACTTAGGGTCTGATGCTGAAGAACAGCAATGGGCAAATTACAGAGTAACAGAAACACCAAGCAAGGGTGTAATGATGTGGGGAAAAATGACAAAAGAGTATAATCAATTGTCTATGGGATATGTTTCTGAAAGTAATATTTTTAGAATGAATAGTGCAAACCGCGGCTTCGCAGCAAACCGCTTGATGGGTTATGCAGAAAGTCATGATGAAGAACGTTTGATGTATAAAAATGTGCAGTATGGCGCTTCAAACGGAAGTTATAATGTAAAAACATTAAATACGGCATTATCTAGAATGTCTGCTATTGGAGCAGTTTCTTTGCTGATTCCTGGTCCAAAAATGATCTGGCATTTTGGAGAACTGGGAATGGACGATTCTATTTTTAGCTGTAATAACGGAACTGTAAATGACGAATCGTCTGTGACTCCGGGAGATTGTAAATTGGATACAAAACCACAGCCACAATGGACAGAAAATTGGTTGGGCGATGCTAATCGAAACAAGATTTACAACGATTGGGCTAAGATGATTACCCTTAAAAAAACAGAACCAGTATTTTTAGGAACAGCAACAATGGCCAATGCGACTACTTTACTAGTAAATATCAAAATTACAAATAGCAATTTGACTTCTGCTCAACTTAAAGATGTTGTGATTTTGGCCAATTTTGATACAACAGCTCAAAATATGATTCCAGGATTTCAATATACTGGAGCGTGGTACAACTTAATGGATAATTCAACGATTAACGTTACCGATGTAAACGCTCCAATAAGTTTGGCTCCGGGAGAATATAGAATCTATGGTAATAAACAGGCAAATCTGGCAATAGAAGATTTTGAAAAAGGAAATCAAGTTACTTTATATCCAAATCCTGTTGCCGATTATTTTACTTTAAGTTTTAAAACTTTAAAAGTAGATATCTATTCTATTACAGGGCAATTAGTAAAAACATTTAATACAAACGGAAATACAGAATATCAATTCTCAGTCAGTAGTTTAGCTTCTGGGTTGTATCTCGTAAAGACGTTTGATGAGAATAATAAAGTTCGCGTTGTGAAGTTTATTAAAAATTAGGTTTGGTTAGTAATGAAAAAGGGCTGTCTAGAAATGGACAGCCTTTTTTGCTTAAAGTAGTTTTTTGTAATATAAAAATGTTTTTCGAGGTGATTAAATAAGTCGATGGAGTTCTATGATTTAACCGTAATTGTTTTTACTTATTTTTTCTTTTTAGGATCATTATACTCCCCAATTAAAGAATAATATCCAAATGTTCCTAAGCCCATAACAATAAGCGGCGTCAGTATAAATAGAATAATTGCACCAAATACCAAATCGTCTTGTTGGTCTGAAAGAAGTTTAGGTAAACCAAATTCAAACACGCAAAAATAGGCAGCCGCCGCAGCCAAAGCAATCCATAACGCCCCTAAAACTTGTTTAATCGCATTCATTTTTTTTTTAAATTTTAAAGGTGAGTAATTTTGTTTTTGTTTTCAATATAAATCATTCCAATAACAAAGCAGATTCCAGCAATAATTATAGGATACCATAATCCGTCCAAATAAAAATCGGCTTTGCCTGCTGTTTTGGCGTGTGATACAAAGTAAGTTGATATGGCAGGAAGCAATCCGCCAAAAATTCCATTTCCAACATGATAAGGAAGTGACATAGAAGTATATCTGATTTTAGTTGGAAACATTTCGACTAAAAATGCCGCAATCGGACCGTAAACCATGGTTACAAATAATACTTGAATAAAAACTAGGAAAGTCAATGTCCATTTATCGCTTGAATTGATTACTATTGATAAGTTAGTTTGAGTGTCTTTTTTGTCCAGATACGTTTTTTTCTCCACAACGGATGTTCCGTCTGTGTATTTTTTTTCCGTAATTGTAATAGAGCTTCCGTTAGTCTTGTTTTCAGTTGTAATTCTTGGAGTTTCAAGAATCTCCGTTTTCTTGCTTATATCCGTTGTGTCATACATCATCTTATAAATTGGTCTATAAGAAAAAATAGCCAGCAGCATTCCCAGCATCATAATGTATTTGCGTCCGACTTTATCGCTCAACCATCCAAAAACAATAAAAAATGGAGTTCCAATTAAAAGCGCAATTCCTAATAATTCATCAACTTGCGAAGAATCAATATTCATCACCGTTTTCATGAAACTCATTGCATAGAATTGTCCAGTGTACCAAACAACGCCTTGTCCCATTGTGGCTCCAAATAATGCTAAAAGAACAAATTTTAAATTGTAGCGGTTTCCAAAACTTTCCTTTAACGGATTTGTGCTTGTGGTTCCTTCTTTTTTAGCTTTCGCGAAAACAGGAGATTCATCCATGTTTTTTCTAATCAAATAAGAAACACCAACCATAGCAATAGAAACCCAGAAAGGAATGCGCCATCCCCATAAATCAAAAGCTTCTGCAGAAAGCACACTTTTCGTGGCCAGAATAACCATTAGCGAAATAAATAAACCAACAGTCGCAGTAGTCTGAATCCAAGAAGTCCAATATCCTTTTTCTCCTGCTGGTGCATGTTCGGCCACATAAGTAGCAGCGCCGCCATATTCTCCCCCAAGAGCAAGGCCTTGAAGCAGGCGTAAAATCAAAACTAATATTGGAGCTAGAAAACCAATTGTTTCATAACTCGGAATACAGCCTATTAAAAAGGTTGAACCGCCCATTAATAATAAGGTAGCCATAAAAGTATATTTTCGTCCAATGATATCTCCAAGCCTTCCAAAGAACAAAGCTCCAAATGGGCGAACTACAAATCCGGCAGCAAACGTGGCTAAAGTTGATAGAAACGCTGCGGTTGGATTATCGCTAGGGAAAAATTTTGTTGAAATAACAACAGCCAAACTGCCAAAAATATAAAAATCGTACCATTCAATCATGGTGCCCATAGAAGAGGCTGAAATTACTTTCCAAATGCCTTTAGTAGAAGTTTTGCTCATAAAACTGCTTTGAGATCTTGTTAGTGAATGAAAAAGAAAAATACAGTTTTACGAATATATAAGATTATTTTTTATTCAGTCAATACTTTTTTAACAAAAACTGACTATTTGTTGACATTCCGTGTTAACGTTTTTGATAGAGCTTAAAAATAAAGCAAGATGTTTATATTTGAACTACATTTTATGGTTCGCAATATGAAGCAGATTTTTAGGTTAGTTCTTTTTTTAAGTTTTGCAGTTTGCCGAAGTCAGAATGTGAATGTTTTTGATGGAAATTTGTGCGAAGCAGTTCCAGTCGCTTCAGAAATTTTGCAGTGGCAGTATATTGGTCTTAGGGGAGATTCTGTTTCTTACAAAAGTGAATTTGCTAATTTTACTAAAGTCAAAAATGGAGTGTTGCTATATAAATGGCAGGAAGGACATGATAATGGTCAATTTTTAGTAGTTGATTTTGATGAAAATTTTAGAGTTGTATTGAAAACGAAAAACCTAAATCAAGAAGTAAATTTTTCAGCAGAAGATAAAAAGAAGCTAAAGTTTACTTGTGAAATTTTAGAAAAGAAAAGTTATTATCAGAGTTGCAGGAAAGATCATGGTCATGCCAATTTATATATATTGGTTGTAAGGTGTAATAATGATATGAAAGCTCAGTATTATTCCCCAGAGAATCATCCTTATGAAATAAAGGCCTCAGATATTAATGTTTACTTAATTCAGGAAATTTTTAGTATAATGGATCGGAATTTTTGTAAAGATTTAAAAATAAAGAAAAATAAAAAGGTTAGTAAAGCTTAAAAATAACTTTGCGAACCTTTACGCTCTTTGCGGTTAGATAAAACAGAAAAGTATAAAAAACAAAAAACCCGAATATTTCTATTCGGGTTTTGTGGTACCTCCAGGGATCGAACCAGGGACACATGGATTTTCAGTCCATTGCTCTACCATCTGAGCTAAGGTACCGTGCTTGTTGCGGGTGCAAATATATAATCATTTTTGGTTTGTGCAAAACATTTTTTAGAAAAAATCAATTCGTATCTTCGCAAAAGCAAAAAAGAAAATATGATTTTAACGGTTGATGTCGGAAACACCAGAATTAAAGCGTCTGTCTTTGAGGATAATACTGCTCTCGAAAATTTTGTTTTTGAAAAAAACGAACTCGAAAAAAAAATTGAAAAAATTTTAGAAAAATATCCAAAATGCTCCGATTTGGTCGTTGCTTCAGTCGGAAGTATCGAAAAACAATCATTTTTGTCCTTCGAAAATAGACTTAAAGTTCATTTTTTTACTCACGAAGATGTTTTTCCGTTTCACAATAAATATGCAACTCCAAAAACTTTGGGAATAGACCGAATGATTTTGGCAGCAGGGGCGACGCTTCAATTTCCAAAACAAAACCGTTTGGTTATAGACGCAGGAACTTGCATTACCTACGATTTTATCGACGAAAATGATAATTATTTGGGAGGAGCCATTTCTCCAGGACTTCGTTTACGATATGAATCACTGCATAATTTTACTGCTAGACTGCCGTTATTAAGCTTAGAAGCTCCCGATTCTTACGTAGGAAACTCTACGGCACAGGCCATTCATTCTGGCGTTGTGAATGGTTTCGTCTATGAGATTGACGGTTTTATCGATGAATATCGCAAAGAGTTTTCAAATTTTATCATAATTTTAACGGGAGGCGATGCAGATTTTTTGGCTAAACGATTAAAAAATACCATATTTGCCAATTCAAATTTCCTTCTGGAGAGTTTGAGCCAAACATATCAATATAAAATCGACAATGATTAAAAAAGTAATACTAAGCGCTTGTTTGCTTATATCGTTCGTTTCATTCGCTCAACAAGGTACTGCTTCACCTTATTCTTTTTTCGGAATAGGAGATGTGAGATTCAAGGGAACTCTTGAAAACAGATCTATGGCAGGAGTTGCAGTAGAACAAGATACGATTCACTTAAATTTAGAAAATCCAGCAAGTTATGCCAGCTTAATTCAAACAACTTTTACAGTTGGAGGAACATTTGCGACTTCAAATTTAAAAACAACTTCTGCATCAGAAAAAGCACAGCGTTCTACTTTTGATTATTTGGCATTAGGAATTCCAATGGGAAAATTTGGTGCTTCATTCGGTTTGATACCAGTAACTTCAGTAGGGTATAAAATTCGTAACGATAATTCTGCAACAGAAGGGGCAACAAGTTCACAGCTTGACGGAAAAGGTGGTGTAAATAAAGTATATTTTGGTTTATCATACAAAATAATGAAAGACTGGAATATTGGGGTAGATGCACAGTATAATTTTGGAAAAATTACCACAACAAGCGTTGAAGCAATTACAGGGGTACAAAACGGAACAGCAGAGGTAAATACTTCTGAGCTTTCGGGTACAGCATTTAGTTTTGGAACGATGTATCAGAAAAAAATATACAAAAAGGTTAGTATGTTTTCTAGTTTAAGTTACACTTTCTCAAGCAACCTGAATTCAGATAATACCAGAGTTATTTCGGTTCAAGGAGATCCAGATCCTTATGTGGTTCCAACAGAGTCAACAAAATTAAAACTGCCAAATAAATTAAGTATTGGATTAGGAGTTGGTGAGGCTAGAAAATGGCTTGTGGGAGCAAATATGACTTTTCAAGGAGACGGACAGTTGGCAAATTATTACAATGCAGCTGAAAACGTAAGATACGAAAGCTACTCTAAATATGCTCTTGGAGGATACTATCTTCCAAATTACTCTTCTTTTACAAGTTATATGAGCAGAATTACCTATAGAGCAGGTTTGAAATATGAAAAAATTGGTTTGATTGTAAATAATGAATCAATTAAAGATATCGGAATGTCATTGGGAGCAGGAATTCCAATTCCGGGATCATTTTCAAATGTAAACTTAGGAATTGAATTTGGTAAACGCGGTACAACTTCTGCAGATTTAGTGCAAGAGAATTACGTTAATTTCAGTGTGAGTTTCTCTTTCAACGACAAATGGTTCGTGAAGAGCAAATACCAATAATCAAAACATATTATCTTTTAGAAGCTCATTACAATTTACTACATTTGGCAAATGAATTTACCAAAAAGATATAGTCTCATAGCTGTCACAGTTTTTGCTGTGACACTATTTTTTGGATGCGAAAGTAATTTTAAAGAAGTTCAGAAAATTAACTTCTCAGAATTTGTTCCTGCCAGCGATGCCGATACTGTAAATATTAAATATACAGATTCTGGACGCATTACAGGCGTTTTGATAAGTCCGAAAATGCTAGATTATTCAAATCTTGATTTTCCTTTTACAGAATTTCCTAAAGGGATTGATGTTACCTTATACGATAAAAAGCAGAAACGTACCTTTATAAGAGGAAATTATGCAGTTTCGTATAAAAATACAGGAATCATTGATCTGATAGGAAAAGTGAAAATCACTTCAGAAGCTGGACAGGTTTTAGAAACAGAACAATTGTATTTCGACCAGAAAAACGAATGGTTTTACACGGAAAGAAAATTTAAATTGACCGATACAAAAGGAGTTTCCCATGGTCAGGGAATAGATTTTAGCAAAGATTTTAAAGTGATTAATTCGCAACGAATAAGTGGTGAAATTGAATCAAACGAAGAATTATAATATTATGGGTTATTTAAAATATACACAATACGTTTACATCCTTTTTGCAGTTTTCTTTACTTATGATGGTATCGTAAAACTAAATGAGGGTGATGAGAGCTATCCTTTATATTTTGTGATTGCAGGGATGGCTGTTTTTATGTTTTTCTTTAGAAGAAGATTTCTTAACAGGCATAACGACAGAAACAAAAAACAATAAAAAATGGAAATTAGTATTATAATAATCTGTTTAATACTAGCCGCCTTTTTTTCTGGGATGGAAATTGCTTTTACATCCGCCAACAAAATTTATCTCGAAATTGAAAAGAAACAAGACGATTTTTTGTCTCGAATCTTAACAAAACTGACCGAAAATCCATCTAAGTTTATTGCGGCCATGCTTATTGGCAATAATGTGGCTTTGGTGATTTACGGTTTTTTTATGGGCGATCTGATTTTAGGTTGGATGGCTTATTTTGGTCTAGTTTTTTCTGATTGGTGGAATATTCTTATCCAAACACTACTTGCAGCATTTGTAGTTTTGCTGACTTCAGAATTTTTTCCGAAGGTGTTTTTTCAGATTTATGCCAATTCTTTAATTAAAATTCTGGCACTTCCCGCTTATTTATTTTACCGATTATTTTATTACATCTCTACATTTTTTATTTGGATCGCAGATTTTGTGCTAAGTAAATTTTTTAGAACAGAAGGAAATCAAATCCATTTGTTTAGCCGTATTGAGCTGGGAAATTATATTACAGAACAAATGAGTACAGTTGAAGAAGATGAAGAGGTGGACTCTGAAATCCAGATTTTTCAGAATGCTTTAGAATTTTCAAATGTAAAGGCGCGCGATATTATGACGCCTCGAACAGAAATTGTAGATATAGATTTGTTTGATACAGTCGAAGATCTGAAGGCTTTGTTTATAGAAACAGGATATTCTAAAATTATTATTAGCCAAAATTCATTAGACGACATTGTAGGCTATGTTCATTCCTTTGATCTGTTTAAAAAACCATCAACGATAAAATCGGTTTTGATGACTGTCGAATTTGTTCCTGAAACAATTTTGATCAAAGACGTATTGAATTTATTGATCAAAAAACGAAAAAACGTTGCAGTAGTTTTGGATGAATATGGAGGGACTTCTGGAATTGTTACCATTGAAGATATTGTAGAAGAACTTTTTGGCGAAATCGAAGACGAGCATGATTTAGACGAAGAATTAATTGAAGAAGAAATAGAAGAGGGCAAATATTTGTTTTCAACCCGATTGGATGTTGAATACTTGAATGAAACCTATAAATTGATGATTCCCGAAGAAGATTCGTATGGCACATTAGGAGGATTCATTGTCAATCATACTAAAGAAATCCCACAAAAAGGGGATAAGATTGTAATAGATAAGTTTCATTTTTCTATTGTAGAGGCTTCAAATAAGAAAATAGAACTAGTCAAATTGACAATTAAAGAGTGATTTTTTAAATTAATGAAAAAAAATGTTGAAAATAAAACGCTAGTTGTATTGTTATTAACTAGATAATTGTATTTTCGCAAACTGAATATAAAATTAACGATAATAAAATGGCAGTTTTAGCAAAAATTAGACAGCGTTCCGCTTTATTGATAGGAGTTATTGCACTTGCATTATTTGCATTTATAATACAAGATCTATTCACAAGAGGAACATTTGGTCAAAGTTCAAAAGATGTAGGAAGCATCGATGGAAAAGATATTTCATTTGAAGACTTTAGAGTTAAAGTTAGTAATGTTGAAAAAAGTGGGCAAGGTATAACTTCCACTGAAGCTGCAAACAGAGTTTGGGATCAAGAAGTTTCAATCGCTTTATTGTCATCGCAATTTGATAAATTAGGATTGAGAGTTGGTGAAAAACACATTTTAGAGGTTTTAAAATCAGATCCAAATATTGGTAAAAACCCAATGTTCTTAAACGCAGCAGGAATTTTTGATGTTGTTAAGTTCAAAGATTATTTTAAATCAAACCCAGAAGCAGCACAATATATTGCTCAAAAAGAGAAAGATGCTGAATTGAACGCAAAATTTCAAATCTATAATACTTTAATTAAATCAGGCCTTTACACAACTGCTAGTGAAGGAAAATTAAAGTATGAAATGGAAACTAACAAAGTAAGTTTTGCTTTTGCTGCAGCTCCTTATTCTTCTATTAAAGATAGTGAAGTAAAAATCTCTGACGATGAGATTGTTGCTTACATGAAGAAAAACGAGAAAAAATTCAAAGCAGATGCAACTCGCGAAATTCAATACGTTTTAGTTGAAGACAAAGCTTCTAAAGAAGATGAGGCTGAAATTAAAGCTAAATTAACTGCATTATTATCAGGAAGTGTTGTTTATAACGCAAAAACTGGTAAAAATGATACATTGCCAGGATTTAAAAATGCTACAAACATTGCTGAATTTGTAAATGCAAATTCTGATGTTCCTTACGATTCTACTTATGTTCCTAAAAATGCATTGCCAGCTGTTGATGCTGACAAATTATTCAGCTTGCCTGCTGGAGCAATCTACGGACCATATGTTTACGGAAGATATTATGCAATTTCTAAATCTCAAGGATTTAAAGCTGGTGTTAATGCAAAAGCTAGCCATATTTTAATTGGTTATGAAGGATCTCAAACTCCAAACCCAAAAGAAAAAAGAACTAAAGAAGAAGCTAAAGCTAAAGCTGAAGAAATTTTAGCACAAGTTCAAGCTAATCCAGATAGTTTTATGATGTTGGCTTTCACAAGTTCTGATGATTCATCTGCTCAGCAAGGTGGTGATTTAGGATATTTTGGGCCAAACCAAATGGTAAAACCTTTCAATGATTTTGTATTCAGCAACGGAATTGGTAAAGTTGGTTTAGTTGAAACTCCTTTCGGATTTCACATTATCAAAATTACAGACAAACAAGACGGAATTCGTTTAGCGACAATTGCTCAAAAAATCGAGCCATCTGAAGCTACTTCTGATAAAGTATTTACATTAGCAACTAAATTTGAAATGGATGCTGCTGAGAAAGACTTCAATGCTGCAGCAAAAGAATTAGGTTTAAAAGTTGCTCAGCCAGTTAATGCAAAAGCTATGGATGAAGCATTTGGACCATTAGGAAACCAACGTAACATTGTAAGATGGGCTTTTGATAAAGAAACAGATAAAGGAGATGTAAAACGTTTTGAAATTGCAAACGTAGGACACGTTATCGCACAATATAAAGGTGAAAACAAATCTGGTTTAGTTTCTGTTGATATGGCAAGACCGTATGTAGAGCCAATCTTGAAAAATAAGAAAAAGGCTGAATTGTTAAAAGCTAAAATGCAAGGTTCAAGCCTTGAGGCTATCGCTAAAGCAGCAGGAGTTGCTGTTCAGCAAGCTACTGATGTAACTCTAGATAATCCAGTTTTACCTGGAGGAGTTGGACAAGAGCCAAGAGTGGTAGGTAATGCATTTGCTTTAACAGCAAACAAAATCTCTGCTCCAATTGAAGGAAATACAGGTGTGTATGTAGTTAAAAACATTAAAACTGTAAAAGCTCCTGCAATTGCTAATCATGCTGCTTATGTAGAGAAAGTAAAAGCTCAAAGCGCATCTGATGTGAACAGAGTATTGCCAGCTTTGAAAAACAACGCTAAAATTGAAGATAACAGATTACAATTTAATTACTAATTAAACAGTAATCGAGCTTATAAAGGCCCGAAACGCTTAAAGCGTTTCGGGTTTTTCTTTTTAGAATCTACCAGTAATTATATTTTGTAATTTTTTACTGTTAATTTTCTGAAAGTATATAGGAATTATCGAAATTTAATTTAAAAAACTTGTGATTTTCAAAATATTACAGTTAATTTGCTCGATTTTTAACTTTAACATATTTTTGGCTTTTGCCATACAATAAAATAAATTATCCAATAAACAAAAAGCTTAATAATAAATCATTTAATGTTTTTTACTTTTAAATTTTTTAGAAGGAAGCCAAGAGTATATACCAAAATAGAAAGTCATATTTATGGTATTATTACAGAGCTTTTAAAAGTGAGCAGCACCGACATCAATGTTGATGAATTGGGTGGAAAGTATTATTTGAGTAACGAAGAACAGCATTTTAAAGTTACTATTTTGAGTAATGATTATGTAATCAGGCTAACCAATACGCATGATTCTGTAGCTGAAAAATACGATAAGGTTTTTGTTGAAGATGTGCTAAAAGCCGTAAAAGAAGAAAAACACCGACGTATGGAAGTGGTTTACGATTCAATTACCAATAGCATCGAAAAAATGGCAGAGCGCTTGCACAATAGACTTATAGAATCAAATGAGCAGGAGAGTAAATCGGTTCGTCGTTTGGAAACAAAACACGTTAAAACTAAAAAAGCAAATTATTAGTTGTATTTGCTTTATAGAATCATTTCTTCATAAGTCAAAATGGTTTCATATCCTTTATTAAAGAAATATTCTTTCGGATTTTCTTTAGAAACCACTAGAATAAAATCTCCGCCCCAAGCTCCAAGACTCTTTATTACGCCATTGAAATCTGGAAAAACAGCCTCTTTTATAGTCTGCATTTCTAAAACATTACTAAGATGAATTTCGTGTTTCTGTATCGCAGCGGCAAACTCTTTTAATGTTTTGGCATGAAGTATCGCGTTTGTGATTTTGTTGTTTTGAGCGACACTTTCTGATAAATGGCTATTTTTATGATTGTTGTATGAATATATAGCAGCTTTGCTGTTTTGTTTTTTATTCAGATAAACAAAATAAAGATGTTCTTTAAAATCGGGATTAAATTCAACTTGCTGTACAAAATTATCTTTTATTCGGTATAAAACTGGAGTGTTGTTTTGTGCGCATGCAATATCGTAACCGCTTCCACCAAAACTGTTTTTCAATAAAGTATAGGCGTTAATTCCGGCCCATTGGGCAATGTTATTGATAAGAGTGGAAGAAGTTCCTAATCCCCAATTTCTTGGAAAACTTAAGTGCGTGCTTACCTTATATCCACTAGCATTATCAATAAATTTTGGATTTAAAATATAAGCTTCATGCAGAATATTGACTAGAGTTGATTTTACGCTATCAATTTGCGGATCTGAACCTTTTATAATTTCATCAAACGAGATTGTTTCTTCAAACCATAAGTGTTTGTCGTAATCATAACTTTTCCATTCGATCTGTTTGTTGTCTAAATCTTCAATGACCAAATCTTGGCCAAATTTTGTAGGCAATGCAAAAGCATCTGCTCCGTCTAAAACGAGATATTCACCAGCGATGAAAAGTTTTCCGTTACTATAAAAGGTTGTTGGCATACTTGTTCTTTATTATAAATTCCAAATCTGAAATTCCAAAATTCCAAGAACTGACATTGGAATTTGGAATTTAAAATATTGGATTTTCTTAACTAGGTTATTTTCTTAAATTCTCAATAAATTCTACCACAGCGCTATGAGAAACGGCTGTTTTTTTGAAGTGCGTTTTAATTAAATGACGCTCTTCATCGGTAGCTTCAAATTGATTTATGATATTATTAAGGTGCATTTTCATATGTCCTTCCTGAATTCCTGTTGTGGTTAAGGAGCGTAATGCAGCAAAATTTTGTGCCAATCCTGCCACGGCTACGATTTCCATTAATTCTGGGGCGGAAGGTTTTTCTAAAATTTCAAGACACAATTTTACTAAAGGATGCAAAGAGGTTAAGCCTCCAACAGTACCAACGGCTAAAGGAATTTCAAGCCAAAAAGTGAAAATTCCGTTTTCAATTTTGGCATGTGATAAACTTGCGTATTGTCCATTTTTGGCAGCATAAGCATGTACGCCAGCTTCTACAGCTCTAAAATCATTTCCTGTTGCCAAAATAACAGCATCTACACCATTCATAATGCCTTTATTATGTGTAACCGCTCTAAAAGGTTCGACTTCTGCGATCTGTACAGCTTGAACAAAACGTTCTGCAAATTCTTGCGGATTTGTAATATGTTTTTCTGCTAAATCTTCTATTGGGCAAGAAACTTCGGCTCTAACAAGACAGTGCGGTACATAGTTAGAGAGAATGCTCATGATAACTTCCAGCTTTTCACCATTTTGGCATAAGTCAGAATTCTGAGCTTCTTCTTTTAAAGTAGAAGCAAACTGCTCCAAACAAGAATTGATAAAATTGGCTCCCATGCTGTCTTTGGTTTCAAAAGTAGCATGAAGCTGATAGTAATTTTCTAGTAAACTTCTTTTGTCTTTTAATTTAATATCAAGAATACCACCACCGCGTTGCTGCATATTTTTGGTTATGCTTTGCGTTTCTGAGAAGAATTTAGGTTTTATCTGTTCAAAAAAGTTGTTCAGTTTTTCTGCATCTCCGCTATAAGTAAAATGAACCTGGCCAATTTTTTCGGTATTGATTATAGTGGCTTTAAATCCTCCTCTAGTGGACCAGTATTTTGCTGCTTTAGAAGCTGCCGCAACCACAGAGCTTTCTTCAATTGCCATCGGAATGGTTTTGTATTTTCCGTTGATCAAAAAGTTAGGAGCGACTCCAAGCGGGATATAAAGATTTGTGATCGTATTTTCTATAAATTCATCATGAAGCTGCTGAAGCTTTTCGTCTGAATTCCAGTAATTTCTTATAATATTTTGTGCCTCTTCTGGATTTGAAAAGTATTCATTTGCAATCCAGTCAATTTTTTCTTTTTTGGATAATTTAGAAAATCCGGCAACAGCGTTGTTCATTCTCAATGTATTAAATAATATTGTTGCGGCAAAGATACTATTTTAAGAGTTTTGATTACAATCTATTTCAGACATGAAAGTGCGCAATCGTTATTTTTTTTAACATTTAACACTTAAAATGTGTATTATGTTTATTTTTTTTACTAAAATTGGGCTCTTTTTATATTTAAAATAATTCTAATGAATACAAGTAAATTTACTGCAGTATTTTTATTTTTAACTGCGGTTGTTTTTGGACAGCAGAAAATAACTGTCGAAAATGTTTTTAGCGGTACTTTCCGGGCTAAAGGAATGGATGAACTGCAATCGCTGAAAAATACAAATCAATATACTGTTTTAAATGTTGACCAGGCGAGCAGAAGTATGCAGATTGATTTATACGATTTTGCAACCCTGAAAAAAGTATCGAATCTTATTGATACTAAAAACTATAAAGAACTTGTCGACGGAATTGATAGCTATACCTTTGATGCTTCTGAAAAAAAGATCTTAATTGCTTGTAATTCTTCTAAAATCTTCCGTCACTCCTTTACTGCTGATTACTACCTTTACGATATCGCAGCAAAATCTCTGATTAAACTTGTTGATTTCCAAATTCAAGAGCCAACTTTCTCACCTGACGGAACTAAAATCGCTTATGCAAGAGAAAACAACTTGTATGTGTACGATGTAGCTTCAAAAAAATCTACGGCGATTACAACAGACGGAAAGAAAAATGCGGTTATAAATGGTATAACTGATTGGGTTTACGAAGAAGAATTTGCTTTTGTGCGTGCATTCGACTGGAGTAAAGACAGTAAAAAAGTAGCGTATATTCGTTTTGACGAAAGCCAAGTTCCTGAGTTTTCAATGTCAATCTTCCATAAAGATTTATATCCGAAAATTGAAACGTTTAAATATCCTAAAGCTGGAGAAAAAAACTCAGAAGTTTCATTGCATATCTATGATGTAGCTGCGGGAGCAACTAAAAAAGTAGATTTAGGGAAATATAATGATTTCTACATTGCGAGAATGCAATGGACAAATGATGCAAATGTACTTTCTGCACAGGTTTTAAACCGTCATCAAGATAATTTAGATTTATTGTTTGTTGATGGTAATACAGCGACTGCAAAAGTAGTTTTAAATGAAAAAGATAAAGCTTACGTTGATATTACTGATAACTTGACTTTCTTAAAAGATAACAGTTTTATCTGGACAAGCGAAAAAGATGGTTTTAATCATATTTATGTGTATGATAAAAACGGAAAACTTAAAAATCAAGTTACAAAAGGAAACTGGGAAGTGGTTTCATACTACGGTTTCGACGAAAAAACAAAAACTATTTTCTACCAATCTACAGAAAATGGTTCTATCAACAGAGATCTTTACAGAATTGGTTTAGATGGAAAAAATAAAGTGCGTTTGTCTTCAAAAACAGGAACAAGTGCAGCGACTTTCAGTCCGAATTTCCAATATTTTATTACAACTTTCTCAAGCAATACACAGCCTACAACTTATACTTTAAACGAGGCTAAAACAGGAAAAGAAATTCAGGTTATCGAAAATAATCAGGCGCTTGCTGATAAATTGAAAGCGTATGATCTTCCTTCAAAAGAATACTTTGTTTTAAAAACAGCTAAAGGAAACGAATTGAATGCATGGATTTTAAAACCAAAAGATTTTGATCCTTCAAAAAAATATCCTGTTTTCATGTTCCAATACTCTGGTCCAGGATCTCAACAGGTGGCTAATCAGTGGAATAATTCTAATGATTACTGGTTCGCTTCATTAACTCAGCAAGGTTACATTGTAGCTTGTGTTGACGGAAGAGGAACAGGTTACAAAGGAGCCGATTTCAAAAAAGTAACTCAAAAAGAATTAGGAAAATACGAAGTTGAAGACCAGATTGATGCGGCAAAAGTAATTGGTGCTTATCCTTATGTTGATGCTTCAAGAATTGGAATCTTCGGATGGAGCTATGGTGGATTTATGGCTTCGAACTGTATTTTCCAAGGAAACGATGTTTTCAAAATGGCAATTGCTGTTGCACCAGTTACAAACTGGAGATTTTATGACAGTGTTTACACAGAAAGATATATGCAGACTCCGCAGGAAAATGCAAGCGGATACGATCAAAACTCTCCTATAAATCACGTTGGTAAATTGAAAGGAAAGTTCTTATTGATTCATGGTTCTGCAGATGACAATGTTCATGTTCAGAATACAATGCAGATGATGGAAGCTTTAATTCAGGCAAATAAACAATTTGATTCTCAAATTTATCCAGATAAAGATCATGGTATTTATGGCGGAAAAACGAGAGTTCAGCTTTATACCAAAATGACCAACTTTATTAAAGAAAATTTATAATCTAAAAACATTAAACCTAATTAAATAGAATAGTATGGGAGAAACTCAAGTAAAAACAGCGCATCCAAAAGGTCTTTGGGTATTATTTGGAACGGAGATGTGGGAGCGATTCAATTTTTATGGAATGCGCGCTTTATTGACCTTATTTCTTGTGAATTCATTATTGATGAAGGAAGAAGAAGCATCATTAATTTATGGAGGTTTTCTTGGACTTTGTTATTTGACACCAATGTTGGGCGGTTTTGTTGCTGACCGTTACTTAGGAAACAGAAATTGTATCCTATTAGGAGGATTATTAATGGCGATAGGGCAAATGCTTTTGTTTACCAGCGGAAGTGTTTTTGAAAATAATAGACCGCTTGCTACTATTATTATGTATTCCGCATTGGGGGTAATTGTTTTTGGAAACGGTTTCTTTAAGCCAAACATTTCTAGTATGGTTGGGCTTTTGTATCCGAAGCAAGAGAAAACAAAACTTGATAGTGCTTTTACTATTTTCTATATGGGAATTAACATTGGAGCATTTTTAGGTCAGTCTATCTGTCCTTTATTAGGAGATGTTAAAGATGCAGGAGGAATTAGAGATATCCATGCTTTCAGATGGGGATTCATGGCGGCTTCTGTGGCTATGTTATTAGGTACAATTCTTTTTTACTTCTTAAAAAATAAATATGTGGTTTCTCCAGAAGGAAAACCATTAGGAGGGCTTCCTTCTAAAAATGATGCTTCGGATTTTGAAGAAGGAGAAGCGCAAAAAGCAAACTTTTCTACAAAAGCTCTTATTGGTGCAGGAATTGCATTTGTTGCTTTAGGATTCTTTTTCCATTACGTTGTAGGTCAGAACTTGATTTATACTTTGATTTATTCAAGTGGTTTGGCTTTAGCAGGATTAATTATTTCTGACACCTCTTTAACTAAAGTTGAAAGAGATAGAATTATTGTAATTTATATCGTGTCGTTCTTTATTATTTTCTTTTGGGCGGCATTTGAGCAAGCAGGTTCATCATTAACTTTTATTGCAGATAACCAAACAGACAGACATTTCTTTGGCTGGGCAATGCCGCCATCGATGGTTCAAATTTTTAACGGAATGTTTGTTGTGGTTTTAGCAGTTCCTTTCAGTGTTCTTTGGGATACTTTAAGAGCTAAAGGAAAAGAGCCAATTTCTCCAGTAAAATTAGCAGCGGGATTAGTAATCATCTCTATCAGTTTCTTTATGATTGCAACTCAGGTTTCTTATATCGGAACTTCAGGGCTTTTATTAGTTAAATGGCTTATCTTATTATATTTCTTAAATACATGTGCTGAATTGTGTTTATCTCCAATTGGTTTATCATTGGTAGGTAAATTATCTCCAAAACGTTTTGCATCATTATTATATGGAGTATTCTTTTTGTCTAATGCCTCTGGATATGCGTTAGGAGGAACTTTAGGTTCTATTTTACCAGCAACTGGTGATAAATTTGCAAAAGCAAAAGAACTTGGAATAGATCTTCAGGCGGTTTTAGATAAAAAAATAACGCTTTCAGCAGACCAATTGGCTTTGCTGGATCATCATCAAATTAGTGCGCAAAATCCAATATTTGCAGGATTTGAAATCCATAATTTATATGAATTCTTTATGGTATTTGTTGTCTTGACTGGTATTGCGGCGATTTTGTTGTTTGCTTTAACACCACTATTGAAGAAATTAATGCACGGTGTTAGATAATTAGAATGGAAAACAATATTACTTTAGAAGAAATTCAAAATTTTAAAGGCAAGTACCCAAAGCAATTGTGGTACTTGTTTTTGGTTGAAATGTGGGAACGTTTCTGTTTCTACGGAATGAGAGGGGTTTTAGCAGTTTTCATGGTAGATCAATTAGGTTTGGTTGAAGGGAAAGCAAATTTGCAATATGGGGCGATTCAGGCTTTTGTATATGCATTTACTTTTATCGGTGGAATTTTTGCTGATAAAATTTTAGGGTTTAAAAAATCACTTCTTTTTGGAGGAATCGTGATGATTTTGGGGAATTTGCTTATTGCTGCAAATCCACATGATTTCTTTTATTACGGAATAACACTTTCTATTATTGGAACCGGTTTTTTTAAACCAAACGTTTCTTCAATGGTAGGAGAATTGTATCATGAGAGCGACGGCCGTCGTGACGCAGGTTACGGACTGTTTTATGCAGGAATTAATATTGGAGGAATGCTTGGAGGAGCGATTCCTATTTATTTAGGGAAAAACTATTCTTGGAGTCTTTGCTTCCTTTCTGCAGCAATTGTTATGATAATTGGAGTTGTAACTTTTCTTTTAACGAAAAAGCACTTAGCGCCGATTGGAAATTCCCCATTAGAAAATCAGACATCTAAAAAACGTAATCTTTCTGAAATAGCCGTTTATGTAGGTTCTTTTGCTGTAATTCCATTAGTGTATATAATGGTTATTAATTCTGATTTTACAGAGTATTTTATGTATACAATCGGGGTTCTGGCATTGGGATATTTTTTGTATGAATTGATAATGATAAAAGAGAGAAAGCAACAACTTAAGTTTTTTGCTGCCTTTATCTTTATTTTTGCATATTTTATGTTTATGGCAATCTCTGAACAGTCAGGAGGTTCATTGTCGTTATTTGCGAAAGATAATTTGACCAATAAATTATTGTTCTTTAATATCGATCCAAATGTGGTAAATAATAGTATAAATTCATTGTATGTTATTATTTTTAGTCCATTATTAGGATTTTTGTGGATCTATATGTCTAAACGAAAAATAGAGCCTAATACCGTTATTAAATTTGGTTTGTCATTTATTTTATTGGCGGCAGGTTTCTTTATTTTTTATGCTGCTCGATATTTTGTAAACCAAGACGGATTAAGTTCGTTGGATGTATTTGCTTTAGGATATCTTTTGTATACACTGGGGGAATTATGTATTGGTCCAATCGGAATGTCTGTGATAACAAAATTATCGCCTAAAAGATTGTTCGGAATGATGATGGGATTATGGTTTCTTTCAAGTGCATTTGGCCAATTTGCTGCAGGAAAATTAGGAGCTGAAATGTCTGATGCCAACACTGGAACTACATTAATGTCTAAACTTATTGCTTACACGGATGGATATTATCAATTAGCTTTATATGCACTTGTTGCTGGGATTGCATTTATTGTGCTAACTCCGTTGATTAGAAAATTAATGCAAGAAGTTAAATAATTATATTGTAATTAGTTTTTGCATAAATTTGTATAAAATTTCTCATTATGAAAAAAATAGTACTTATTGCTTTGTTTTTAATTGGTGCTGCAAATCTTCAGGCACAAGAATTAAAATGGTATACAGATGTTAGAGAAGCAATTACTGTAAGTAATAAAGAACAAAAGCCAATGTTGATGTTTTTTACTGGTAGTGATTGGTGCGGATGGTGTATTCGTTTGCAAAATGAAGTTTTAAAGACAGCAGAATTTAAAAAATGGGCAACAGATAATGTTGTTTTAGTTGAGTTGGATTATCCTAGATCTGTTCCTCAGACACCAGAACTTAAAAGCCAGAATAATGAATTGCAGCAAGCTTTTGGGATTCAAGGTTTTCCAACTATATTCTTTACTAGTGCAGAAACAAAAGATGGTAGAGTTAACTTTAAAGGTCTTGGTAAAACAGGATATGTGGCCGGCGGACCATCAGCTTGGTTAACTGTTGCAGAAGGAATAGTGCATCCGAAGAAAATGTAAATTTTAATTTGAAAAATAATGAAAGGTCTCTTACTCTGTAAGGGACCTTTTTATTTAGTAGGAAAAACGCTTTGTAAAAGTTGCTTTAAATTGAGTATTTATTATTTTATTGTATGTAAAAAAACACATAATATATTTTTTATATTAATATAATTTGGATAATTAAAATATAATGTTAATTTCGTCTTGCTAATCTAACCAAAAACCAATTTATATGACTAAAAAACTACTTGCCCTAGTGTTTTTTATAGGTTCATTTATGATGCAAGCACAAAATTTAGCATGGAGAACAAACATGACAGATGCTATTGCTATAAGTAATGAACAGAAAAAACCAATGCTAATTTTATTCACTGCCTCAGGTGTAGCAGAAAATCTTCAAAACGAAATCTTTAAAACACCCGATTTTGCTGTTTGGTCACGAGACAATGTGGTCTTAGTAAAATTAGATTTATCTGATATGAATGCTTCAGATAGTGATCGTGAACAGAATGTAAAATTGAAAAATGCATTTGGAGTTCAGGATCTTCCTGAAGTATGTTTTGCAATGGCATCAGTAAGAAAAAACAAGACTACATTTAGCGCTTTAGGAAAAATAGCCTACAAACCTGGAGGAGCGAAAGCTTGGATTGCAGAATCAAATGCAATTTTGCATCCAGTAGAATAGTAAACGATTTCATTCGACTTTTATTTTAATTTTTTTTAGTCCCCTTTCTGTTTTACAGAGAGGGGATTTTTTTTTCTAAATCGAAACAGAGAATTTGATTATTTTTATTAGTGTTTATTTAACATTTATTAAAAAATCAGCCATTTATTGTTAATTTGATTTTAATGCTTATAACTTGGTTTTTAATTCATTAAAAATTTTTATTGAATTCTTTTTTTGTGTTATTTTAGTTTTATTAACATAACCAAACCCTAAATTATATGCCTAAAAAATTACTCATCCTACTATTATTTTTAAGTCCATTTTGTATGAATTCTCAAAATATAATTTGGAAAACCGACATTAATGATGCTGTAGCCGTAAGTGCAGAAAAAAGAAAACCGTTATTGATTTTTTTTACTGCTCAAGGCGTAAGTCCTCAACTTCAAAATGAAATTTTTGCTACCCGAGATTTTGAAGAATGGTCGCGAAATGTCATATTGGTAAAACTAGACCTTTCAGATTCTTCAGCTTCTGATGCTGTTAAAGAACAAAACCTAATGTTGAAGAATGCTTTCGGTATAGAAGATATTCCTCAAGTGTGCTTTTCTGAGGTAACGGTCAGAAAAGGAAAGACAAACTTTAATAAGTTAGGAATTATTGGCTATACAGGGTCTGGCGTTAAAAGTTGGATTTCTGAATCCAATTCAATTTTAAATCCAGAATAAAATTATAATTGATAGTATCCCTTTTCTTTTGTTGAATGAAAAGGGATATTTTTTTTAAGACAGCTGTTTCTCCAGTATTTCTGAATTGAATTGGAATTCGAACCATCAGCTATCACGATTTTTGGATGAATATGCAGTAACAGTCGATCTAGATTTATTCTCGAGGTTTGGGTAATAATTAGAATGTCTGGCTGAATTTTTTCTGAATAAGCTTTAGTACTATCAATTATTAAAATTTTAGTATTTTTAAAGTAAAGCACATTTTTAATCTCTTTGATTTTAGACAAAGTAATTGAATTTCCAACCAGATAAGAATTTATATTTCTTTTATTCATGTTTTTATCTATAGTATCTCTACTATAGAGTACTATGTTTCTTCCTAAGCGCTCAGAAATAAGCGTGTTGTTTTTTTCATTGTAAACGATTAACTCCTCTTCATTTTCAGTTTCAACTTTGGTTAAAATAAAAGCAAGTTGTATTGTAATAATTGAGGTAAACATAAATATCAATTTTTTAAAACTTGGTTTTTTAATCCAGATTATAGTGCCAATTATGAAGAATGAGAATGCCCACAAGTGATATAAATTAAAGCTGATGTCTCGAATAACAAATGAGTCGACAGAAGCAACTGCATGAATCATGAAATTTAGCAAATAAATGCTTTTCTCAAAAATCATTATCATAAATAATGGCGGGCTTGTAAAAATAGCGATAATCATAACTACAATTCCTGCAATCATAATGAATGATAAGATAGGTAATATAATAATGTTTGTGACAAAAAATAAACCTGGAAATTGATGGAAATAGTAAAGGCATAAAGGCAAAGTGCCAATTTGTGCAGCAAAAGAAACGGTGAGAGCTTCCCAAATGTAAATGATTATCTTGTATTTCGGTTTATAGATGTTTTTTAAAATGGGATGTAGCCAAAGTATAAAAAATAATGCGATGTAACTTAATTGAAAACCGACATCAAATAAGAAATAGGGTTCAAAAATTAAAATCAATAAAATAGAAACTAGTAAAGTATGATAGATATTGCCGTTTCGGCGTAAATGACTTCCAATTGCAACAAAAGAGAACATAACTACGGATCTCAAAACGGAAGGAGATAAACCAGAAATTATGGCAAAACCTGCTAAAGAAATTAGAATTGAAGCAAGTTTTAAAAAAGAGCCTTTTCTTGTGTTGGGAATAGGTTTTAAAATGAAAGTGATGAAAAGCATTATAAAGCCCACATGAAGCCCCGAAACAGATAAAATATGCGTAGCTCCAGAATATTGATAATCTTGGATAATATCTTGTGAAATCTCTTGCTGCTGCCCTAAAATTAAAGCCAAAGCAACATTCATTTCAGCTGTATTAAATTTTGATTTTTCAAGATTGGAAATTATTCTCGAATGCAATTTTGCGCAATAATACCAAATGTCTTTTTGAACCGTTTTGCTGACCGAAATTTCTTTTTTCTGGCAATAGATCTGAGCGTAGATTTGTTTGTCTGCCAAATATTTGCTGTAATCAAACTGATTCGGATTTTTACTGGGTTTGTTTTGCTTTAAAATAGTTTGAATTTTAATGCTATTCCCTACAATTAATGGGTTTTGAATGCTGTCTTTCTGAACGTTTACAATTATTTTTCCCGAATAAGCTTTTCCTGATATTGTTTTCACAAGACCAATGTAACGATCACTATAATCGTTGCTCTTTAATTTTTCTCTTAAAATTAATGTGATAAATTCAGGATTTTTGAAAGCTATTTTACAATGCGTGTAATTGCTTTTTTGAAGACTTTGTGTGTGGCATAAAAGTGTCAATGCTCCAATAAAGAAAGACAAAGCATAACAGGTGTTTCCAAATAAAATAGATTTCTTATTATGCTTTAAATTCCAAAAGAAGGCACCGCAAAATGCTATAAAGCTAACTGAAACCCAAAAGGCAATAATCGAAATAGAAAAATGCAGGTAATAAGAAGCGATTATGCCAAGAATAAACGCAAGTGTGATTTTTACTAACGGAAAATCTAATACTTTCATGGCATAAAAGTATTAAATATTTGTAAGAAAAATAACAAATAAAATGAATTTTTTAAGGAATTACTCTATTTACCTGTTCGAAAGAATTCTTGTAATAAGGCTCTTTGGTAGAAGAAATAATAACTCCTTTTGAGGTTGACGAATGTACAAATTTTACTTCATCAGAATTGGCTTCTGTAATTAATCCGACATGGTTAATTTGTCTGCTTTTATTGGTTTTAAAGAAGATTAGATCGCCTTTTCGGGCATCGTTTAACGGAATTACTTTTCCAATTTTTGCTTGCTCATAAGAACTTCTCGGAAGTTGTATATTTTCACTTTCAAATGTAGTATAAACCAATCCGGAACAATCAAATCCGTTTTTTGTAGTTCCTCCAGCTTTGTAGCGCACGCCAATATTGTCAGTTGCTTTTTCAATTAAATTATTTACCAACGATCTGTTTTCTTTTTTAGATTCGTTTTTGTTTGCAACAGAAGAAGTTGATTTACAAGAAGTAAAAGCAATTGTTAAAAGCAGAAAAAGGAGTATTCTTTTCAAAATAGATTAATTAGTTTGTTTTAAATCGGCAACAATGAGTTTCGCTGTGTTCTTACTTGCGCCAACTCCGCCTAATTTTTGTTCTAATATATCGTAATTTTGCAGCACTTTATTGCGATAGTCAGGTTCCAATAATTTTTGGAGCTCTTCTTTAATTCGTTTTTTATTACAATCTCCCTGAATTAATTCCGTCACAACTTCCTGATCCATAATCAAATTGACAAGAGAAATGTATTTTAAAGTGATAATGCGTTTTGCAATCTGATATGAAACTTCACTTCCTTTATAGCAAACAACTTCAGGAACTTTAAAAAGAGCTGTTTCAAGAGTCGCCGTTCCAGAAGTTACCAGAGCGGCTGTCGAAGAACGAAGCAAATCGTACGTTTTATTGGAAACAAATGCAATGTTTTTATTTTTTAAGAATTGCTGATAAAATTCGTATTCCTGACTTGGAGCTCCAGCAATAACAAATTCGTAATCCTGAAAATCATCAACAACGCTCAGCATTACACTCAGCATTTTGGTAATTTCTTGTTTGCGGCTTCCAGGTAAAACTGCAATGATTGGTTTTTCGCCTAGATTATTTTCTTTTCTAAATAAAGCTTCATCAAAGGCTGGCTGATTCTGAATCGCATCGATAAGCGGATGCCCAACGAAATCTACAGGGAAATGATGTTTGTCTTCGTAAAAGCTTTTCTCAAAAGGCAAAATCACATACATCTTATCGACATCTTGTTTGATGGCTTTAATTCTGTTCTCCTTCCAAGCCCAAATTTGCGGAGAAATATAATAATGCGTTTTATATCCTAATTCCTTTGCCCATTTTGCAATTCGCATATTAAAACCAGGATAATCAATAAAAATAATCACATCTGGTTGAAACTCCGTGATGTCTTTTTTACATATTTTAATATTATTTAAAATGGTTTTTAAATTGAAAACCACTTCAATAAAGCCCATAAAAGCCAAGTCGCGATAATGTTTTACCAGAGTTCCACCTGCTTTTTGCATTAAATCTCCTCCCCAAAATCTAATTTCTGCTTCGGGATCTTCAACATATAATGCCTTCATTAAATTTGAACCATGTAAATCTCCAGAGGCTTCTCCTGCAATTATGTAATACTTCATGTTGGTTTTTTTGTAAATGTGCTAAGTTGTAAATCCGCGAAAGCGCTAACCTCGCAAAGATAAGATTTAAATAACTAATGTCGAAATAGCCAATACAATCACGGCTAAAATCACACCTCGAGCCATGTATTCTTTGTTTCTTTTTAAAAGAATAGCAAATACACCAAGGTCTAAAAGTGTTCCTATGGTAATTATTTTTCCGAGATATCCGTATTCTCGAATCATTTTAAATCCTGATGAAATATCAAATGTGGTAAAAAATGTAATGAACAGATAGCTTCCTAGAAGAGCCGTAAAAATTCCGATTAAAAAACCGATTAGTATTTCTTTAGTCATTTAATTTCCAAGTATTAAGTTGCTGAATAGAGTGATGGGCAGTCAAGTCAAATTGTACCGGAACCACTGAAATATATCCGTTTGCCAAAGCCCATTCGTCGGTATCTTCGCCTTTGTCTTCGTTTACAAATTTGCCCGCAAGCCAGTAATAATCTTTTCCGAAGGGAGTTTGTCTTTTGTCAAATTTCTGCGCATAATAAGCTTTCGCTTGACGACAAACTTTAATTCCTTTAATTTCAGATTCTTTTAATTTTGGAAAGTTGACGTTTAAAACTACTCCTGGAGGCAGTTTATTAGCCAGAGTTTCTAAGGCAATTTTTTTTACAAAAGATTTGATCGGCTCAAAATCAGCGTTCCAATCAAAATCTAAAAGAGAAAATCCTATAGCCTGAATGCCTTCTATTCCAGCTTCGACAGCTGCACTCATGGTTCCAGAATAAATGACATTGATAGACGAATTTGATCCATGGTTGATTCCCGAAACGCATAAATCGGGTTTGCGTTTTAAGATTTCGTTTACTGCCAATTTAACGCAATCTACAGGAGTTCCAGAACAGCTGTATTCTGCAATTGTGTCATCGTCTTTCGAAATTTTATCTATAAATAAGGTATTGTTGACTGTGATGGCGTGCCCCATTGCGCTTTGAGGTTTGTCTGGCGCAACAACGATGACATCGCCTATGGTTTCCATGACACTGATAAGGGCTCTAATTCCAGGAGCCAAAATACCATCATCGTTAGTTACTAATATTAGTGGTTTCTCAGCTTTCATTTAATAAATATTATGTGTAGATTTAACAATTGTAGGATTTTAAGAACAAAATTAATCACAATTATTTGCGATAAGTCACAAATAGTGTAAAATTTGTCAACTAAGGTAAAGAACTTTTTTGCGAATTAAACATTTTTATATCTTTAACAAAAAATTATCGAAGCGTTAGCTCTCGTGGCATAGTTTTTAACGTAACTTAGATAAAAAAATTGATGAATGCTATTATAAAGTTTATGAAAAGAAATTATAAGATACTCATAGCCGTATTGTGCTTATCGCTTACCTTGTTTGCATTTAAAATGAATGCCGATAGGACAATCGACCCAGATCCGAATAGAGACAAGACACTTTTAGAATTATTAGCATTTGTTATTGAAAAAGGGCATTATAGTCCAGCAGAAATAAATGATGAATTTTCAAAAGGCATTTTTAAGGATTATATTGACGCTCTAGACCCTTCAAAAAGATTTTTCCTGCAGTCAGATATTGACGAGTTCAAACAATATGAATTAATGCTTGATGATCAATTTTTGAATAAAGATATTACTTTCTTTAACCTTACTTATACTAGGTTGATGAAGCGTATGGAGGAAAGTAAAAAACGTTATAAAACGATTTTAGCTCAGCCTTTTAATTATAATGTTGACGAGACTTTTAATGCAGATTATGAGCACATTCCGTATGCAAAAAACTTAACTGAGCTTAATGAAAGATGGAGAAAACAAATTAAATTATCGACTCTTTCTTCTTTAGTGACCAAACAAAAAATTGAAGAAGAAAAGAAGAAAAAAGACCCAGCTTACAAAGAGAAATCTTTTGAAACTTTAGAAAAAGAAACTCGCGAAAGCTCTTTAAAATCGCTAGATGATAATTTTGGTGTAATTAAAGATTTGAATAGAGAATACTGGTTTTCTGTGTATTTGAATTCGATTATGGCTCGTTTTGACCCTCATACAAGTTATTTTGCACCAGAAGAAAAAGATCGTTTTGATGTAAATATTAGTGGAAAACTAGAAGGTATTGGAGCTCGTTTGACTAAGAAAAATGATTTTACTCAAATTGACGAGTTAATTTCTGGAGGTCCAGCTTGGAAAGGAAAACAGCTTGAGGCTGGTGATTTAATCTTGAAAGTTGCTCAAGGAAATGAGGAACCTGTAGATGTTGTGGGTATGCGTTTGGATGATGTCGTGAAAAAAATTAAAGGTCATAAAGGAACTGAAGTAAAACTGACAGTTAAAAAAGTTGATGGTTCTATTAAAGTAATTTCTATCATTCGTGATGTTGTTGAAATTGAAGAAACGTATGCAAAATCTAGTGTTGTTGAGAAAAACGGCTTAAAATATGGAGTAATTTATCTTCCTAAATTCTATATCGACTTTGAAAATAAAGACGGACGTGATGCAGGAAAAGATATTGCTCGTGAAGTAGAAAGATTGAAAAAAGAAAACATCAACGGAATTGTACTTGACGTTCGTGATGATGGTGGAGGATCTCTTTCTACAGTTGTTGATATTGCTGGTTTATTTATCGAAGACGGACCAATTGTTCAGGTGAAATCTGCTGGTAAAAAGAAAGAAGTTTTATATGATAAAGATAAAAAAATCGAATGGGATGGTCCATTGGTTATCATGGTAAACAGTTTTTCTGCTTCGGCGTCTGAAATTTTAGCTGCTGCCATTCAAGATTACAAACGTGGTGTAATTATCGGAAGCAAACAAACTTACGGAAAAGGAACTGTACAAAATGTACTTGATTTAAATCAATTTGTGCGTAACGCAAATTATGGAGATCTTGGAGCATTGAAAATTACAGGGCAGAAGTTTTATAGAATTAATGGTGGTTCTACTCAGCTAGAAGGAGTTCATAGTGATGTTGTAATGCCAGATCGTTATGCTTACTTGAAAATGGGTGAGAGAGATATTGATAATGCAATGCCTTGGGATAAAATTGATCCAGCTGATTATAGTACTTGGACTTCTAATGAAAACTTTACTAAAGCTATCAATAACAGTAGAAACAGAATTGCACAAAATCCTCAATTCAAATTAATTGATGATAATGCAAAATGGATAGATGTCAAGAATAAAGAAAATGTTTATAGTTTGAATATTAAGAGTTTTAAAGAGACTCAGGAACAAGTTGAAAACGAAGGAAAAAAATATAAACCAATTTCTGATTACAAAAACAATCTGATTTTTAAATCGCTTCCTTATGAAGAAGAAGAAATGAAAGCTGACGCTTCTTTAAAAGAAAAAAGAGAAGCATGGCACCAAGCATTATCTAAAGATGTTTATGTAGAAGAAGCTTTAAATGTATTGGATGATTTGCAAACGAAAAGTTTGGTAAAAAATACAGTTAATCCTAAAATGAAAAAGGATAAACTAGTGAAGTCTTAAGTTCGAATAGAATTTAATTTGTTTAAAAACGCTCTATAAATTTTTTGAATTTATGGAGCGTTTTTTTTGTAAGTTTAGTTTTTAAAAATAAAAATATGAAAGGTTGTTTTGGTTTGATTTTACTAGGTTTTGTATTACTGTCATGTAAAAAAGAAAATGTAAAAAATACTCAAGAAATAAATAGTAATGAAATTGTTTCTTTTAAAGGAAATTCTACTTATGGAGATTCTCTATATAACACTGCTTATCTCCCGACTTCAACAACCAAACAGATTGTAAAGCATCAATATTATACGCTTTCTTACAATGAAAAGTTTGAGCAGGCAGAGTGGGTAGCTTACGAATTGAAAAAGGAATATTTAAAAAATAATGATTATAAACGTCCCTATTTTATAGAAGATCCAAAAGTAACTACAGGTTCTGCAGATTGGAGAAATTATAAAAAATCAGGTTACGATAAAGGTCATCTTTGTCCTGCAGGGGATATGGAGTTCAGCAAAGATGCTTATAATGACACTTTTTATACTTCGAATATTTCTCCTCAGAAAAGAGATTTTAATGCTGGAATTTGGAATAGGATAGAGCAGAAGACTCGCTATTGGGCAGGAAAATACAATGATATTTACGTGGTAACTGGCGGGATTGCAAAAGATTCGGATAAAAAAATAGGAACAGAAAAAGTGGCTGTTCCTAAATATTTCTATAAAATTGTTTTGGCTAAAAAAGGGAAAGAGCATAAAGCAATTGCTTTCTTGGTTCCAAACGAAAAAAGTGATCAATCGATTTATGATTTTGTAGTTCCAATTGAAACTTTGGAGAAAATGACCGGAATTGATTTCTTTCCGAATCTTAAAAACCTAAAAAGCAGTAAGGACTTTTAAATCTGCAATTGTTTCTGTTGGGTTTTCAGCCTTAAAAACAAAACTTCCAGCAACTAAAACATCTGCGCCTGCTTCTACTAATTGTTTTGCATTTTTGCTGGTCACACCGCCATCAATTTCGATTAGTGTTGAAGCATTTTTACGTGTTATAAGCGCTTTTAGTTTTTTTACTTTATCATAAGTATTTTCGATGAATGATTGTCCACCAAATCCAGGATTTACACTCATAATGCAAACTACGTCAATATCGTTTATAATATCTTCCAATAAATCTACATTGGTATGCGGATTCATGGCTACACCTGCTTTCATTCCTTCAGCTTTAATAGCTTGCAGTGTTCTGTGTAAATGTATGCAAGCTTCATAATGAACAGTCAATCCATTTGCGCCTAAATCAGCAAAAGTTTTAATGTAACGGTCAGGATCGATAATCATTAAATGGACATCGATATATTTTTTGGCATGTTTTGAAATGGCTTCTAAAACTGGCATTCCAAAAGAAATATTTGGTACAAAAACTCCATCCATAATATCGATATGAAACCAATCAGCCTGACTGTTATTAATCATTTCGACATCGCGTTGCAGATTGCCAAAATCGGCAGCAAGGACTGAAGGGGCAATAAATGTATTTTTCATTGTAGTGTTGTGTGTTGTTTTATTACAAAGATAAAGTTTAAACGCAAAGCACGCTAAGAATTACGCAAAGTTCGCAAAATTATTTAAGGATGAGAAGTTCGCAAAGCTTTGTGTTTTCTGAATTCTATTAAAAATATATCTTAAAAAAACTTAGCGAACTTTGCGTAATTCTTAGCGTGCTTTGCGGTAAAAAAACGTTGAAAGAAAAAATAAAAAACTCCGGTAATCAGCCGGAGTTTCAATCATCAATCAAAAAACGAACAGTCAATCAAACTGTTGTTTGCGGTACAAAGGTTTCATGTTTTATGTTTCAAGTTACACAAAGCAGCTTGAAACTTTAAACCTGAAACAAATATTGTCTTATCCTAAGTAAGTTTTAAGGATTTTACTTCTAGAAGTGTGTTTCAATCGACGGATTGCTTTTTCTTTAATTTGACGAACACGCTCACGAGTAAGGTCGAAAGTTTCTCCAATTTCTTCAAGAGTCATTGGGTGTTGATCGCCAAGACCGAAATATAAACGAACAACATCTGCTTCTCTTGGAGTTAATGTTTCTAAAGAACGTTCGATTTCAGTACGAAGAGATTCGTGAATTAATTCTCTGTCTGGATTTGGAGATTCGCCAGAACGTAATACATCATAAAGGTTAGAATCTTCTCCTTCCACAAGTGGAGCATCCATAGATAGGTGACGTCCAGAGTTTTTCATAGACTCTTTTACGTCGTTTACAGTCATGTCAAGTTCTTTTGCAATTTCCTCAGCAGAAGGCGGACGCTCGTTAGATTGCTCTAATAAAGCATACATTTTGTTGATTTTATTGATAGAACCAATTTTATTTAATGGTAAACGTACAATACGAGATTGTTCAGCTAAAGCTTGAAGAATCGATTGACGAATCCACCATACAGCGTAAGAAATGAATTTAAAACCACGAGTCTCATCAAAACGTTGAGCCGCTTTAATTAAACCTAAGTTTCCTTCATTAATTAAGTCAGGAAGAGTTAATCCTTGATTTTGATATTGTTTAGCCACAGATACTACGAAACGTAGGTTGGCTTTTGTTAGTTTTTCTAAAGCTCTTTGATCACCAGCCTTTATTCTTTGTGCTAATTCTACCTCTTCATCAGCGGTAATTAGGTCAACTTTTCCAATTTCTTGTAGATATTTATCTAACGATGCAGTTTCACGATTAGTTACCTGCTTGGTGATTTTAAGTTGTCTCATGTTGTTGTCTCCCTATTTTTTAAAGTGTACAAATGGTTATACGTAAGGAGTATCGAAAAAGTTACAATTATTTTAAAAATATTCTATAAAAATAGAAACCTGCCTTTTAATAGGCAGGTTTTGTGTGTGTTATGTTTATTTCGAAAATGAAATTTTTAATTCACGACCGTATTTTGAACTTCAATGTTTTCTGAAATTGACACAGGAATTCCATTTTTAGTAAAACCTTCAAGTCTTATTTCAAATGTTCCTGTTAGATCTGAAGTATAAAATGAAGTTTCAGAATTCTTGTCTACATGTGCTTCAGGATTCCAAAGCAACTGATTTCTGAAGTCTGGAATTCTGTCATTGTCAGAACCACTTTCGTATTTTACTTTATTGTAAATTTTTTTTGGTTGCGGTCTTAAAACTGTTGGCTTTGCTATGAAACTTCCTGTTTGAGTACTTTTAAAATCTTTATTGAAAGTGGTAAAACTAATTAACCCGTTAAAAGATCTTGGACCAAGATAATATCTTCCTACTATAAGTTCAATTTTGTAGACATTTTTCATGCTGTACAATGCCAAATCGTTTGCATTTTCAACATATTGTCCATCCACAAGAACAAGTGCAGATTCTGGAAGCTGAGGAAAAACACTAGGATCGGTTACATGCAAATAAAGATTGTTATCTTTTTGTTTTGAATAAATTTCTACAACAACCTCAGTGATAGTTTCTTTCAGCGTTTTGAAACGAGTGTAGTCATCTAAAATATATTCTTTAGCAAGAGGATAATAAAATGCATCTGTTGAAGGACTTTTCTCGATATTGTCTACTTTTTTATGAAAATAAGCATTTTCTACCTGACTAGAAACAGATCTTTCTAATAAGCTTTCCTTAAAAGTATAAGATAGACTTGTGTTTTTATCAAATGATAGTTTCGAGTAGTCTATTTCAGGACCATTATCTACAACAAGGTTATAAGCATTGGCTTTTTCATCAATGATCTGTAAAATTATATTTGGAGTATAAAATGTTTTCCCGATGCTGAAAATAAAGTTTCCATTCATATCGGTTTTTACAACTTTGAAAGCAAAAGATTTTCCCGGAATAGATAATCCAACAGAAATATTTGCAATTGGGTCTACGTTATTTTTAGCAGAAATTTTTCCAGAAATGATTTCGCCCCTAACTTCTGGCAAAACTATTTTCTGATCTTGTTTTTGTAGATCTAATGCCATAGGATAAGAAGGATTAGAAGCAAATGCAACAGCAGAAATTTTATCTGTCGCAGGGATATTGTCTAATTTTCTAACCGAAAGCGAATAGTTTCCGTCTTTAAAATCTTTATTTGAAGCCTCAATTTTTAAGTCTACCAATTCTCGATTTGTAAACGTTTTTTTGTTCAAGTTTAGTGCTATGTTTTCATTTTTTAAGTTTTCTGAAACATTTGCTTTTGAGCTATTGGCTAAAACTTTTTCAGCATTAGTTTTTTCATCTGTTTTATACGGATTGATAATATTGATGTTTAATTGAAACAATTCAGAAATAGGTTTGTTCAGCATCCAATTGGTAAATCCGATTAATTTATAACTGCCCGTTTTTAAAGTGGTCGGAATAAAATAATCACCTTGTCCCACTCCATTTTCGAGTGCGATTTTAGTGTTAAATACAGATTTTTGATTACTGTCAACAATTTCTACATAAGCTATTTTACTTATGTTGCTTGGTGTTTTATCGGACGACTTTAGGCAGTAAACTTTGTATAATAAAGTTTCACCTGTTACAAATGATGTAGCATTAGAATGAACATACAAAGTTTCATCTAAAGTGATAGTCTGTTGTGCTCTGCTAAATTGTGTATTAATCAATACAAACAATAAAAGGATGTGTTTTATTCTGTCCAAAATGAAGGTTTTATGTTAGATGAAAATGATGTGCAATCTCCGCATACACTATCGACCATAGTATAAATTATGCCACTATTTGTGATGTAGGTGTTTAAGTTACGATTTATATTATAAATCATAGTTTCTCCTTCGCAATCCTCTCCTCCAAAACAAAATCTATACATAATATCGTCGCAGGTGTTAAAGTAAGGAATCGGTTTGTTTGGAAAAAAATCAGTATAATTAAAAAATATTCTTTGTTCTGAATACGATGCTACATCAAAAAAACCAATAACTTTTGTAGAAGAATCATTAATGCATCTTATATTTCCAGAAATTAGTCCTGGCTGTTTTGGAGACAATATACTTTCAGAACTTGCAATATCTCGCATTGTCTTATGAAAAGTATAAGCTTCCAATCCTTCTATATATTGTTTTACTAATATGCTATAACGATGGCCAATAATGTAATTATTTTCCTCGATAAATCTTATTGGAAGATTTACGCGATCTTCTGCTTGGTCGTTTGTATTTACTAAAATAATGTTTGTAGATTTAGCATTAGAGTAGCAAATTCTAGTGTTTGGATCATTCTCAATTAAGGCAACAGTTTGCGGACTGGTTGTGATGATTTTTAATGTAGACCATCTTGGAGCAACAACTTTAAAAGTCTCTTCATATTCATATCTGTAATACTTTGAAGATTTTGCTGGGTCGTAAGTATTAACATTGATTTGAACTCCAGTTTCATTGTCTTTATTTGTCGCTAGTGCTGGGACAACACTTTGTATAGGATTTACTGTTGTTAAAGTTTGAGGGCTTGATTGATATATTTTTCCATTTTTGGTAGTAACTTCCAAAGTATATTTTCTGTCTGGAGCAGCCTGAAAAGCTACTTGAGATTTATATACTCCCGAATTTTCTTCAAATAAATATTCGTTATTTTGGTCATCCTTAACGATAACTTTAGCTCCGCTTTCAACAGCTACTTTCTCGTCTTCAAATTTTGAAGTTTTGGTTATTTTAATCTCTTGGTTTTTAAGTTCATTTGTTAATGTTGCTTCAATAACAATTATTTCTTCATAAGTATTGGTAACAAGAGGGAATGTTTCTGTACAACCACAAAAAAGGATCGTAAGAAGTGTTAGAAGGATCGTGTTTTTTATTATATGAAATTTCATGGCTTGAATATATTCTTTTTTAATCTGGTTCTGACTTTCATTAAGAAATCATCGTTTTTTAGTTATCTACCCAAAACGGAGGTTTTATGCTAGATGCAATTGTTGTACAGTCTCCACAAGGAGGTTCAACCCAATAGGTAAAACTGCCTCCTGTTCCCGAAAAATAAATTATTTTTTCTAAGGATAAATCGTCAAAATAAGTACCGAAATGCGTACAAGGATCAGGAACAAAAGCTTCTGCTTCTGAGTAGCAAAATTCTTTACAGTCTACAATATAAGGTGGAGGGAATTTACCAGGGAATAAATCTTCGTAGTTAAAATAAATTCGTTCCGTAGATACAGAGCAGACATCAAAATACCCTGCTATTTTACTGTTTGAGTTATTAGTAGATCTTAGATTGCCTATTAAAAAACCAGGCTGATTTGGTGAGACAATAGTTCCTCCGGAAGCTGCTGTTTTCTTTAATGTATTGTAGTAATTATATGCTGCTTGACTTTCGATGTATTGTTTTACCAAAATGCTATATCGGGTTGTAATTATATAATCTTGATCGTTAATAAATCGAATTAAATAATTTACTCGATCCTCTTTTAGATCATTTGTACTTGTTAATAATAATTCTACATTTTTTTTAGAACCATAACAAGTCTGGGTATCTGGATTATTTGTGACAAAATAAGGAAAGCCATTTGCATCCAATTTTAATGTTGTTTTTCTCCATTTTGGCGCGATAACTTTGTAGGTTTCCTCATATTCGTATCTATAATACGTTGACGAGCTAGCTGGATCAAAGCTATTAACAAGAATGCCAACACCATTTACGCCATCTTTTTCTTCAACGGCTGCCACTACACTTTGCATTGGATTTATAGTTGTAAGCATTTCAGGCAATGATTCAAAAGATCTGCCGTCTTTAGTGTTAATATGCAATTGATATTTGGTATTAGGAACTGCTTGAAAGTCTATATCTGAGACATATTTTTCAGAATCTTCAGTAAAGTTGTATTTATTTCCAGCATCGTCTGTAATAAAAACCTCTGCTCCAGTTTCAGAAAGATAGCCTTCGTCTTCAAATTTAGCAGATTTGGTAAGTTTTATTTCCTGTTTTTTAAGTTCGTTGGTTATGTTGGCTTCAACGACTAAGACCTCTTCATATCTGTTTGTTACTAACGGATATGCTTCTGTACAGCTATTAAAAAAGACTGTGAGAAGTATGAAGAGGGCTATATTTTTTATTAAATAAAATTTCATTTATTGATATTCTTTTTAAGTTGATTTAATCTTTTAAAAACTAGATAACTTTTATTTAATCTACCCAAAAAGGAGGCTTTATATTAGATGCAATTTTTGTGCAATCTCCGCATGGAGCATCAACCCAAAATGTTTTGAGGTTACTGTTACCATCTCCAGAAAAATAGGTTATTTTTCCTAGAGGTAAATCCTCCATATAAGAACAACAGTGTGTACAAGGAACAGGATTATTAGGTTCTTCTGCATAACAAAATTGTGTGCAGTCTACTGCATAAGGCGGAGGGAATTTACCAGGAAATAGATCCTCCCAATTAAAATAAATCCGTTCTGTAGATACGGAGCATACATCAAAATAGCCTGAAATTTTTGCGTTACCATTAGTTGATTTTAAATTACCCAATAAAAGACCAGGTTGCAAAGGGGAAGTTATAGTTCCTCCTGAAACAGCTGTTTTATTTAATGTATTGTAGTAACTGTAAGCTGCCAGACTTTCTACATACTGTCTAACCAAAATACTGTATCTGTGTGTGATAATATAATCTTGGTCGCTAATAAATCGAATGCGATAATCTACTCTGTCTTCTTTTAATTTGTTTGTGTTTAACAGCATAAATCCGATGCTTTTATTAGACCCATAGCAAGTCTTAGTGTCTGCAGAATTCGATTCAAAGGTTGGTCCGCCATTCCATACAAGTTTAATTGGCAGCCATTTTGGTGCAACTACCTTGTAGGTTTCCTCGTACTCAAACCTATAATAGGTCGATGTAGCTGTAGGATCAAAACTATTGACACGAATACCGACACCATTAATATCATCCTTTTGCTCTATTGTTGCCACCACACTTTGCATGGGAGTTATCGTGGTAAGCATTTCTGGCGATGATGCAAACGATCTACCGTCTTTGGTGTTAATGTGTAACTGATATTTTACATTTGGCACAGCCTGAAATTCTATATCCGAAACATATCTGTCAGAGTCTTCACTAAAATTATATTTATTGCCAGCATCATCTGAGATGAAAACTTCTGCTCCGCTTTCCGGAAGATAGTCGTCATCTTCAAACCTTGCAGATTTGGTAAGTTTCACTTCCTGTTTTTTAAGCTCGTTGGTAAAATTAGCTTCAACAATCAGAACATCTTCAAACCTGTTTGTTACCAATGGATACGCCTCTGTACAGCCATTAATTGCAATAGCAGTTACAAGTAAAATAATAATCTTGTATAGACTGTAATTTTTCATTTTAATGCTAAAATTTAAAATTATAAGTAATACTTGGTACAGGTATTGAGAATATAGATGTCTTATAACCCTTTACTTTTCCATTTTGATCTGTTACGAAATAAATAGAATAGGGATTGTTTCTTCCTAGAACATTGTAAATAGAAATATTCCAGAAACTGTGCGCTAACTTTTTAATTTTATGATTTCCTTCAATGTTAATTCCAATATCTAAACGAATGTAATCTGGAATTCTATAGGCATTTCTGTCGCTATACAAAGTATATTGTGAATTTCCGTATTGGAAAGTACCAATAGGATATGTTATTGGTCTTCCTGTTTGATACAAAAAGTTAGTCGATAAGCTGTAACGTTTTGTAAATCTATAGTTTAAAATTGCACTTAAGTCATGAGGTTTATCAAAATTCGCAGGGAAATATTCACCATTATTTACGATTTCAGAGCTGAATTGGCTATCAAGCTTGATAAAAGTACGAGAATAAGTATATCCAATCCAACCGTTTAATCTTCCAGTTGATTTTTTTAACAAGAGCTCCACTCCATATGCCTTTCCTTCTCCTTGCAAAAGCTCAGTTTCAACATTTTGATTAAGCAATAATTGAGCTCCAACTTTGTAATCAAGAATGTTTTTTGATCTTTTGTAATATCCTTCTAAGCTTACTTCGTATTCTTCATCTTTTAGAGTTTTAAATAAACCTAAAGAAACCTGTTGAGCAGTTTGAGGTTTTACATTAGAATCAGATAATTTCCAAGTATCTGTTGGAGATTGTGTAACGTTGCTTGATAATAAGTGAATATACTGGCGAGTTACATCATAACCTGCTTTAATCGAGAAATCTTCTGTGAAAGAATATCTTGCAGCAATACGAGGTTCAAGACCACCATAGGTTTGTATAACTTCATTATTTTTATAGGTCGTTGTTCCGGTTACAGTTTCATCGCTCAATGGCAAGCCGGGAGCATAGGTATTTACTTGACCAGGCCCTAGTGACATGTAATAAGAATATCTCAACCCAAGATCAATAAGCAATTTATCACTGAATTTATAACTGTCTGACAAATAAACTGCAGATTCCAATGCTTTTTCTTTTTCAACGTCTGTTGCAACTAAAGTAGCCTCTGGTTTTGTTGGATGCTGATATCCAGGTGAAACATTGTATAGTTTACTAGCAAGTCCGTAAGAAAAAGTATGTTTTGGATTTAGCTGATAGCTAAATTTTGCCTGTAATTGTGATTCATTTACTTTATAGCCAAAATCAAACGAATTTATGTCGTCAGAATCATAATCAATGTTGAATTTATATTCACTGTTTGTGAAAATAAAAGCAGCTTTGTTTTTTTTGTTAAAAGTATGATCCCATTTTAATGAAGCCAATCTGTTGCTATACTTATAAATAGAGTCTGAACTTAAGCTAAAACGGTCATGGCTGTAATATGCGGTAGCTTCTAAATTATTGTTTGCATTAATAGCGTTATTGTATTTCAAAATTCCATCATAGAATCCCGCTTGGCTATTTTTTAATTCTTCATCGTCAAGAGCTTTTAGAATCCAGTCAGAATACGTTGCACGGCCGCCAACAATAATACTTGACTTGTTTTTTTCTATTGGAACACTAAGCGTAAGGTTTGATGTGATAAGGCCAATAGCACCTTCACCTGAGAATTTTTCAGGATTTCCATTTTTTGTAGCAATATCAAATACTGAAGATAATCTTCCTCCAAAATCGGCAGGAATACTTCCTTTGTAGATATCTGCTTTTTTTGTCGTATAAGGGTTAATAGCAGAGAAGAATCCTAAAAAGTGCTGTGGATTATATAATACTGCATTATCTAAGAGGATTAAGTTCTGGTCGTCTTTTCCTCCTCGAACATTAAATCCTGCAGAACCTTCACCTGTAGTTTTAATACCAGGGAAGGTAGTGGCAACTTTTAGAATGTCTCTTTCGCCAAGTATCAAAGGAACATTTTTTATTCCTTCAATATCAATAGAAACTAAGCCTGAAACAACAGATTCAGTAGTTTTCTGTCCTTTCTTTTTAATAACAACTTCATCAAGCTGATTTGATTTTTCGTTGATGCTAACATCAAATTGCCCGTCATCATAAACCATTAAGGTTTTTACCACTTCTTTATGGCTTAATGATTTAATTTCTATAATGTTTATGCCTCTTGGTAACTGCAAAGAATAATTTCCGTCAAGATCAGTAGAAGTGTTGATGTTTTTATTTCGAACTTTAATGTAAATATTCGGTTCTGCTTTACCGGTTTCTTCGTTTCTAATAGATCCAGAAACTGTAAAAGTTTTTCTAGTAGATTCCTTGTTTTCTTTACCAATGAATACAATAGAAGACTTTTTGTTTACTGTAAAAGTGCTTAAAGAATCGTACTGCTGATGAAATACTGGATTTTCACTATCGGTATTTGTATTCTGATTCGTCTCTGCTGGAGCATCAGTAAAATAATTTGCTGGTAAAGTATCGTGAATTGTGCTATTTAAAGTAAAAATAACCTTGTTTTTTAGAATGATATAATTCAAGTCTGTTTTGCTTAAAATCTTATTAAGCAAATCATCGATTTTTACATCAATATAAGTTCCTGAAATTAATTGCTTCTCAGAATTAACCCAAGTAGGATCAAAGTAAAATTTGTATTTGGTTGCTTCTTCAATACTTTTAAGTGCATTGGTTAAGGTTTCGTCTTTAAAAGTAATAGATAATTTCTCATTCGTATTTTGCGCAAAAGACAATTGAAAAGAGAAAACGATAAATAAGGAGAGTAAAATTTTTTTCATTTGTTTTATTTGCTTGATATTGAAAGAGAGTTAAAAGTGTATTTCATCAAATTTTTCATGAATTGATTTAAATCGGATTTTCTCAGTTCTCTGTTCAATAAATAAAACCCATTGATTTGTTTTTTCTGTTCGGGAAATAATTTAATAAGGTCGCTTTTGCTTTTTATTGGATAAATTTTACCTTTTAAATCGATAAAAAAAGAATTATTTTCTTTGAAAGTATAATAAAGACTGCTTTCGTTAATTGTCTTCTGCATGTCTTTGTGATGTTTGATATACAACACTAAATCTGGAGAAATTTTAGTTTCTTCATAGTAGCCTGTGGTAAATTCAGGGATATCTTCGTTTTTTCTTTCTCTTTTGATAAAGTTTTTATCCTGAATAGAAAATGAGCTAACTTTATTTTGTGCCAGGTTTATACCAATATTGTCAGATCCACCGTCAGGATTTAAAACTAGTATATCTCTATAAATATCATACTTAAGCTTAATATCATAATAAGCTTGATCTTCATAAACAACTTTGCCTAATTCGTATTTATTTATTAAATACAGATGAATGTCATTTCCTAAAGTTCTGAATGGATTTGTGTGAGGTATCCCATTGTTAATATCCAGATTGCTTCTGCCAACAGTAGTGTCAAACCAATTGTAAGTATTGATATCATTACTAGTTTGACTCTGAATAGGATGAATGTTTAAGAATAATTCAAATAAAATGAGAAAAACGATTTTTTTTTGGTAATTTTTCAAAGGATTTAATGGTTTTGTTAATGGTTTTCGGAAGATTTCAAAAGTATAAAAAAAAGGTTACAAATAAAACGCTAATTTGTTAAATTGTGATAAAAAGGCGCTACAGGCATGCAAAACGCATTGTGTAACTATTAAAATTTAGAATTTTTAGTAAAAAAAATCGAAAAACCATGCTGAAGTGTGTTTTTTAGTTTTTTTTTGAATAGAATTTATTTCAAAAAAAAGCTAGAGACATTAAATGTTGCTTCTAGAAACTGAAAAACCCCAATTCAATAAAGAATTGGGGTTTTCTATAAATAAACCTTTAGTAAACTAAGATCTGATTACTCTTTTTTCTCCTCACGCGGAGGTCTTGGAACAAGTGCTTTTTTAGACACTTTTTCTTTTTTAGTTTTAGGATCAACTCCTAAGTATTTCACTTGGAAAACATCGCCCATTTTGACTACGTCGGCAACATTTTCTGTACGTTCCCAAGCTAGCTCAGATACGTGAAGCAATACTTCATTTCCAGGTGCAGCAGTATATTCAACTACAGCTCCAAAATCAAGCATTTTAATTACCTTCACTTCGTATGCTTCTCCAACTTGAGGTTTGAAGGTTAGGGCATCAATTTTAGCCAATACTGTTTTGATTCCTTCTGGATCAGTTCCTAAGATTTCAACAACCCCTTGCTCGTCAACTTCGTTGATTACAATAGTAGTTCCTGTAGCTTTTTGTAATTCTTGAATTACTTTTCCTCCAGGTCCGATTAACGCTCCAATAAAGTTTCCAGGAATAGTTCTAGTGATGATTTTTGGTGCATGATCTTTAACTTCTGGTCTTGGAGTTGCAATAGTTTCAGTTAATTTTCCTAAAATATGTAAACGTCCATCACGAGCTTGTGCTAAAGCTTGTTCCATGATATCATAACGTAATCCTTCGATTTTGATATCCATTTGGCAAGCCGTAATACCATCAGCAGTTCCAGTTACTTTAAAGTCCATATCTCCTAAGTGATCCTCATCTCCTAAGATATCAGACAATACAGCAAATTTTTCACCGTCAGTGATTAATCCCATAGCAATACCAGAAACTGGTTTTGTCATTTGAACTCCAGCATCCATAAGAGCCATTGTTCCAGCGCAAACTGTTGCCATAGAAGAAGAACCGTTAGACTCTAATACCTCTGAAACAACACGAATTGTATAAGGACAATCTGCAGGAATCATATTTTTAAGAGCTCTTTGAGCTAAGTTACCGTGACCAACTTCTCTTCTTGAAGTTCCTCTTAGTGGTTTTGCTTCACCAGTAGAGAAAGGAGGGAAGTTATAGTGTAAGTAGAATTTCTCTTCGCCTTGTTCAGATGGAGAATCGATTTGGTTAGCTTCTTTGGAAGTTCCTAAAGTTACCGTTGCCAAAGCTTGAGTTTCTCCACGTGTAAATAAAGAAGATCCATGCACAGATGGCAAATAATCAGTCTCACACCAAATTGGTCTGATTTCTGTTGTTTTTCTACCGTCTAGACGAATTCCTTTTTCAAGAATTACATTACGAACAGCTTCTTTATTTGTTTTGTAGAAATATTTTCCAACTAAACCAGCAAGATCTGCATTTTCAGCGTATTCTTCTTCAGTAAATAAAGCTTTTGCTTCTTCTTTTACAGCTGCAAATTTTTCACCTCTTTCTGCTTTTCCAGAAGCTTCTTGTGCAATTGCATAGCATTTATCGTAAGCGGCAGCTTTTACTTTTGCGTAAACAGCTTCGTCTTCAACTTCACCTTCATAAGTTCTGTATTCTTGAGAGCTTAATTTTGCTCTCAATTTTTGTTGAGCAACAATTTGGACTTTAATAGCTTCGTGTGCAAATTTAATTGCTTCAACCATTTCAGCTTCTGAAATTTCTTTCATCTCACCTTCAACCATGGCAACAGAATCCATAGAAGCTCCAATCATCATATCGATATCAGATTTTTCTAATTCTTCTCGGCTTGGGTTGATTACTAACTTTCCGTCGATACGAGCAACACGCACTTCAGAAATTAAGTTGTAAAATGGAATGTCAGAAACAGCTAATGCTGCAGATGCTGCTAAACCAGCTAATGCATCTGGCATAACATTATCATCATGAGACATTAATTGAATCATAACCTGAGTTTCGGCATGGTAATCATCTGGGAAAAGCGGACGTAATACACGGTCTACTAATCTCATTGTTAATACTTCGCTGTCGCTAGGTCTAGCTTCTCTTTTGAAAAATCCTCCTGGGAAACGTCCTGCAGCAGCAAATTTTTCACGGTAATCTACCGTTAATGGTAAAAAGTCAACACCTGGGTTAGATGTTCTTGCGGAAACTGCAGTTGCTAAAAGCATACAGTTTCCTAAACGTACAACAACTGAACCATCGGCTTGTTTTGCTAATTTACCAGTTTCGATTGAGATGCTTCTTCCATCTCCTAAATCGATAATTTCTTGTGAAACTTGTGGAATCATAAATTTTTCCTTTTTGATTATACAATGGGTTTTAGTTGTGTTGTAGTTGTTGTTGTGTGTAGTTGTTGTTATCTAAAACCCAATGAAAAACCAAACTTTTTTTCTTGTAATATGCTTATTATAAACAGCTGTAATGTAAAAACAAAAAGAGGCACTCTCGCACCTCTTTTCTATATTGATTATTTTCTGATATTCAATACTTTGATAATCTCACGATATCTGTTGATATCTTTCTTTTTCAAGTAGTCCAACAAAGCTCTTCTTTTACCTACTAATAGTACAAGAGAACGCTCAGTGTTGTAATCGTGACGATTTTTTTTCAAGTGTTCAGTTAAGTGAGAAATTCTGTAAGTGAACAACGCGATTTGACCTTCTGCACTTCCTGTGTTTGTTGCACCACCGTGTTGTGCGAAGATTTCTTCTTTCTTTTCTTTAGTTAAATACATTCCAATATTGTTTTAAATGATTTTTATGTATGTCAATACAACTTTTGTAAGACGGGTGCAAAATTAGATTAAAAAAACAAAAGAATCAAACAAAAATAAAAGAATCTTAAAATAGAATAATGATTTTTATTTTTTGAATAATTTCCTATCCTAATTATTTTGCTAATTTGGCACTGTAAGAGGTATAGCATATAATACTCTCACAGGTACTCCCCTCTGTTTTCCAGGAATCCAGTTTTCATAACTAGTGATTACTTTTATAGCCTCTTCATCAAGGCCATATCCTAAGGATCTGAGAACTTTAGGCTCAATGATTTTCCCTTCTTTATCAATTATAAACTGAATAACCAATCTTCCGCCTATTTTATTTGCAATAGCTTCCTTCGTTTTTACAAAATGATCACCAATATATTTATAAAAATCGTTAATTCCTTTTTGAGGTAATGGTTTAAGTTCCAAAGCATCATATTCTAACTCTTTTCCATTGGAATTAATGCTTTTTCCAGAAATAAACTTTCCATTTTTATAAAATTCAGTGTATTGGCACTTGGTGATTTCGTTAATTCCTTTCCATTCTCCGTCCTTAAATCCTTTGTTTAAATTTCCTTTTGCCGAAGAGGTCCCCCAATCTTCTTCAAAATAACCATTTCCCTTTTCTACGGTATGTTCATTTTTAGAATTCCAAAAATCAAAGATTTTCATGTCCGAACCAAATCCTTTTTCAGATTCCAAATACTCGCCCCTAATTCGTGGATTCCCATTTTCATACCATTCTGAGAAGCTTCCATTTAATCTTGATTTAAGGTAGTTTTCAGTTCTTTTTTTCTGTCCATTTTCAAAATAATAAATATATTCGCCTTCTTTTGAATATCCGTCTTTGGTTTTAGAATTTCCTTCCATTTTTAACGCACCGGACTTATAATAATCCTTTACTTGATATAAATCCTTCTCAGTGTAATAATCTTTAATTATTCGGTAAGAAATGTGATTTTCTTTAGAAGCATCTTTTCCAATTGAATCAAAATATACGATTTTATCTAAAGTGCTTTGTGAAAAGATCCACATCGGAAAAAGTAAAAAAAATAGAAAGTTTTTTTTCATAAAAGTTGATAGTTGGTATAGTTATTATTTTGATTTTAAAGCTTTTTTACCAGATTGCTTTTCGCTCAAAGACGAATAAGAAAATTTGACATTGTTTGCATCAGTACTTACGCCCGAAATTAAAACTCCTTGATCATAATTGTCAACAAACGTAATCTTTCGTAAAATGTCATTCCCTTCCCAGTAACCTTGTTTCAATCCGCCTTTGACTGTTCCTTTTTGAGTAACAAACTGGTCTGTTTCTTCGTAATCTCCATTTCCATTCGTAACGGTTTGATTTTTATTTATATCCCAGCAATTTAGAATCAAAGTCTGGAGCTTTTTTGTTTTCGGATCCCAAATGTTCTGTTTTTCGCATTTTTTACTCTGATCTTCGTACCAGCTAATTTCTTTGCCAGCTTTATGGTCTTCAGAATAATTTATAACAGATTCTTTTGCACCATTTTTATAATAGTAAATAAATTCCCCGTCTTTTTTTAGAACATCTCGATCTAAGGTCGATCCCGTCATTTTCTTTCTTCCATTTTTGTAGAAGTCAGTCACAACATAACGGGTGCTTTTCTGAGAATAATTGGTAATTACTCTTGTGTAAGCATGATTTTCGGGTGTACATTCACGATTTAAGGAGTCTAAAAAGATTTTTTTAGACATCATGCTAATTTGCGCAGACAGATTAACTGAAATTATCAGAAGCAATATGAGTAAGATGTTTCTTTTCATTCAGTCTATTTTTATCTTAAAAATAGTTCTTCTAGAATAATTTAGCAACTTCTTGATTTACAAATTCTAAAAATCTTTCGTCAGCTTCTGTAAACGGATCAATTACATGGCTGTCAATGTCGATTTGGCCAATATTTACTCCATTAACAAAAAGTGGCACTACGATTTCAGACTTAACTGTTAAACTGCAGGCAATATAATTGTCTTGAGCTTTAACATCTGGCACTACAAAATTGGCATTGCTTTCGGCAACCTGACCACAAATTCCTTTTCCAAACGGAATAACAGTGTGATCTGTTTCTGCACCAACGTAAGGGCCTAAATGTAAAGTTTTAGTGTCGTGATTTGCAAAATAAAAACCAACCCAGTTGTAATATTCTACATTTTCGTTTAAAAGTTTGCAGACTGCTAATAATTTTTCGTCTCTATTTTTTTGACTGTCAGTAATAATACTGCTTATTTGTGGTTGTAATTCTTGAAATGTCATGATATTAAATTTTATACAAAAGTATTTAAAGCTGAACTCAAAAAATATATAAATTTGAAAAAAAAATCTCTTGAAAAAATATTTAGTACAGTTTAAGCCATTTCTGATTTTTATAAGCATTTTTTTTCTGACATATATTGTCCTTACATTGCTTTACAAATTTTATTTAAATAGTTATCAAGCAGAAGATCTTGATGCTATAACGATGGTTTCTGGAAGAAACTCAGAGCAATTGTTAAGGCTCTTAAACTATGACGCAATTATTCAGAAAAGCTCGCAAAATCCTTGGCAAGAGATTATTTTAAACGGAAGATTTATAGCGAGAATAGTTGAAGGATGTAATGCTGTAAGTGTAATGATTCTTTTTGTGTCTTTTGTGGCTGCTTTTTCAGGAAATTTAAAAAAGACATTATTATTTATATTCTTTGGACTAATATCTATTTATATCCTGAATGTTATTAGGATTTCACTTTTGATAGTGCTTATCTATCAATTTCCGCAATATAGCCATTTCCTGCATGGAACATTTTTTCCTTTGATGATTTACGGATATGTTTTTGTTTTATGGATTTTCTGGATTAATAGATTTTCAAAGTATGCTAAGTAAATTAAAAGAGAAGAAATTTAAAATCTTTGCGGCAATTGCTGTAGTAATAGGTTTTGCTTTGATAAGAACATTTGAGCGAAAACTGTTTTATGATCCTTTTTCGGTATATTTTAATGCCGATTTTCAGTCTATTCCTTATCCGCCAGTAGAGAATCTTAAGCTTTTTGCGGGACTTTTTTTTCGTTATTTTTTAAATTCAATTTTGTCTTTGGCTTTGATTTACGCTTTATTTCACGATCGTGATATTCTTAAATTTAGTCTTCTGATTTATAGTGTGTTTTTAGTTGTTTTTCTATTGATGTTTTACATCATACTCGAATATTTTCCAGATGGCAGCTGGCTTCTGTTTTATGTTAGGCGATTTTTAATTCAGCCTATTTTGATATTATTATTTATTCCGGGATTTTATTATCAGCTTCAAAAAACTAAAAAATAACATTTGTTTTAGTTTTTTTTCGAGAGTTTTTAAATAGCTTTGCAGTATGAATTTGAAAAAGTGCACAGGTCTGTTTTTAGCGCTCCTTCTATTGATTTCCAATATAGGGTTTGCTTTTGATGTGCACTATTGTGGTGGAGAAATTGCTTCGGTTTCTTTAAAAACTACAGCAGAACCTGTTCTTGAGAAGAAATGTTGTGGTTCTAAAGAGAAAAAGAATTCTTGCTGCAAAGATAAAGTTGTTCATTTCGAAAAGAAATCAGACAACGCAACTATCAAATTTTTCTTTTTTCAATTTGCTTTCCCAGCAGTTGCACAAGATTATAAACCTCTAGTCTTTTTAGAAGTTCCAACTTTTAAAAAGAAAGAAGTTCTTTCGTATTATGCTGATGCGAATGCACCTCCTTTATTTAAATTATACCATCAGTATATTTTCTATTCCTGATTTTAATGTTAAGATGCAATGCGAGTCCTAATCAAGGCTTTGTATTTACATTTTGATAGTTTTTGTTTTTGCAAAAACATCAAGAATGTAATTCTATTTCAACATTAAAATCAATTTTTTATGCAAAAAAATATAATGCTTTTTGCAATGATTTTGCTTTCTTTTTCTGCTTTTTCACAGGAAGATCTTCAAGAAGTAAAAATCACTAAAAAGCAAAAAGGAATTAAAAAATCCTTTACAGTAACAGCCAACACTTCTGTAATTACCAGCAAAGAATTACTTAAAGCAGCTTGTTGTAATTTGGCTGAAAGTTTTGAAACCAATCCGTCAATCGATGTTAATTTTTCTGATGCTTTAACAGGCACTAAGCAAATTAAAATGCTGGGTCTGACTAGTCCATATTTAATGATTACAGAAGAAAATATTCCATCTGTTCGAGGAGCGTCTCAAGCCTATGGTTTATCCTTTACGCCTGGAACTTGGATTGAAAGTGTCCAAATTACGAAAGGAGCGGGAAGCGTTATAAATGGTTACGAAAGCATTTCTGGCCAGATTAATACAGAGCTTTTAAAGCCATTAAATGATATTCCTTTCTTCTTGAATGCTTACGGATCGACAGATTCTCGTTTTGAATTAAACACCCATTTCAATAAAAAATTATCAGACAAATGGGCGACTAGCTTATTTGTTCACGGAAATGCGCGTGTAGCCAAAAACGATATGAACAAAGACGGTTTTCTCGATAATCCGTTAGGAAAACAAATCAATGTTTTAAACCGTTATCAATATTATAATCCAGAAAGTGGTTTGGTGAGTTTTATCAATTTCAGATATATGAATGATAAAAAACAAACCGGAGAAGTAAATTTTGATAAAGATCGTGATCGTGGCACAACCAATTATTGGGGTTCAGAAATTAATACTGAACGCTTTGATGTTTCGACAAAAATTGGATATGTATTTAAGGATATGCCATATCAAAGTATTGGTTTTCAAAATGCTTTTAATAGCCATAAACAAGACTCTTATTATGGTTTAAATCAATATGATATTAAACAGAATAGTTTTTATTCTAATTTGATTTTCAATTCGATTATCAATAATACGATGCATAAATTTTCAACTGGTCTGAATTTTACTTATGACCAATATCAGGAATTTGTAAACTTAGCAGATGTCAGCAGAATTGATAACTCGGTTGGTGCTTTCTTTGAATATACTTATGATAATACAGATAATTTTAGTCTGATTTTAGGCGGAAGAGTTGATAACCATAATCGATTGGGAGTTTTTGTTACACCAAGGTTGCACATGAGATATAATCCATGGAAAAATGGTGTAATTCGTTTTTCTGCTGGAAGAGGAAAACGTTCTGCAAACATTTTTGCTGAAAATCAACAGCTTTTTGCTAGTTCTAGAACTTTTTCAATTTTAGATTCCAACGGAAAAGTATACGGCTTAAACCCAGAAATTGCATGGAATTATGGAGTGAGTTTTTCTCAGAAATTCCGTCTTTTCAACAGAAATGCCGATGCCGGCTTTGATCTTTATAGAACAGATTTCCAAAATCAGGCCATTGTAGATGTGATGCAAAGTCCGCAGCAAGTGTTGTTTTATGATTTGAAAGGAAGTTCTTTTGCAAACAGTCTTCAGGTTGAGTTCAATTACGAATTAATCCATAATTTGAATTTAAGAACAGCTTATAAATATCATGACATTCAAACCGATTATCTAAGAGGAACTTTCCAACGCCCGCTTCAGGCAAAACATCGTTTCTTAGGAAATTTAGAATATGAAACAACGATGAATAATGACAAGCAATGGAGGTTTGATTTTACTTATAATTGGTCAGGAAAACAACAATTGCCTTATACAGCTTCAAATCCTGTAGAAGATCAGTTTCCTGATTTTTCACCTGCTTATGCTGTAATGAATGCGCAAGTGACCCGAGTTTTTTCTCCAGTTTTTGAAGTGTATGTTGGGGGAGAAAATATTGGAAATTATAGACAAGAAAAAGCAATTTTAGGGGCAAATGATCCTTTTGGACCTAATTTTGATGCGTCTATTGCATATGCTCCAATTTTCGGACAGATGTATTATGCAGGGCTTAGATTTAAAATTAAATAACAATTTCAATAAATAATAAAATTAAATACAATGAATAAAATAGTTTTAATCGCAATGATGGTTTTTTTAGGTTTTTCAGCTCAGGCTCAAACTAAAAAAAATAAGAATTTAAAGTACACAACAGAAGTAAACGGTAACTGTGAACAATGTAAGAAGCGAATTGAAAAAGCGGCTTACGGTGTTCCAGGAGTAAAAACAGCAAGCTGGGATGTAAGCTCTCATCAGCTTTCGGTTATTTTAAACGAAGAGAAATGTTCTCCTGCAGATTTGAATAAAGCAATTGCAAAGGCGGGTCATGATACTAAGGAAGTTAAAGCAACAACCGAAGATTATGAAAACCTTCACAGCTGTTGCAAGTATGTAAGAGAATAAGAAATAGAGGAGCCCAAACAATTAGTTTGGGCTTTTTTTAATAGTTAATTTATGTTTAAAATACCGCATTTTATTGTGGTTAAGGTAAATTATTGTTACTTTCACGAACTATAAAAAATAACCAATCACATTTATGAATAATTTTGAATGGACTCAGTTACTAAACCCTGAATTTTATATTACTTTAAGCGTCGGAGGTTTTCAGATTGGGTTGTTTATCGTTCTGTTTATAGTTTTTGCTGAGACAGGACTTTTTGCAGGCTTTTTTCTGCCTGGAGATAGTTTACTTTTCTTAGCAGGTATTTACAGTCGTGATCTAATTGAAAATGTAGCTTACATCCCAAATGACTTTATAAATGTATTTCTGCTTGCTACAGCAGTTGCTGTAATGGGAGTTTTAGGGAATATGACTGGTTATTGGTTTGGTGCAAAAAGTGGTTATTATTTATTCAAAAAAGAAGATACATTCTGGTTTAAGAAAAAGTACTTGCTTCAATCAAAAGATTTTTTTGAAAAATATGGGGGTAAAGCAATTATTTATGCTCGTTTCTTACCAATTTTTAGAACGTTTGCCCCAATTGTTGCCGGAATCGTTTCGATGGACAAAAAGAAATTTATGTTTTATAATATTCTAAGTTCTTTTCTTTGGTCGTTTATTTTAATTTTCGCTGGACATTATTTATACGGCGTTTTCTTAAAACAAGGCATAGATTTGAAGAAACACATTGAATATATCATTATTATAATCATCATTATTTCAACATTCCCAGTTCTGCTGAAACTTTTGAAAAAGAGACCGCACGAAGAGATATAATCAAATAAAAAACAAAAAAATCCGAAGTTTTTCAGCTTCGGATTTTTTTATGCTTTGTTATTAAAGCTTATTGCCAATAATATTTCTAATTGTATAGATAGTATAATTTCTTCAGCATTAAAAGAAACAATAAAGCAAAATATAAAATCAAAAAGCTGTAATTAGTTTTTTTAAACTTAATTACAGCTTTTAAATTATAGGTTAATTAAAAGATATCTTTAATTGGATTTGGAAATTTAAGGATGGAGAATATTTGTATTCTACCATTCATTCACCTTATTGGCATCCATTTTAAGGAAAATAAACAATAAAATAGTGAATCCCCAGAGTCCAGAACCTCCATATGAAAAGAAGGGTAGAGGAACCCCGATTGTTGGGAAAATTCCAATTACCATCGCAATGTTAACAAAGAAATGGATAAAGAGAATTGCGGCAACACAATATCCGTATACACGGCTGAATTTTGTTTTCTGTCTTTCTGCTAAATAAATAATTCTAAGAAGCAGGCCTGTGAAAAGTAAAATAACGACCAATGAACCTACAAAACCCCATTCTTCACCAACAGTGGTAAAGATATAATCGGTGTGTTGCTCTGGTACAAATCCTCCTTTGGTTTGCGTGCCTTCAAGAAAACCTTTTCCAAGCCATCCCCCAGAACCAATTGCAATTTCAGATTGGTTGGTATTGTATCCAATACCTTTCATATCTACAGTTTTGCCTAATAAAATATTGAAACGGTCTCTGTGGTGTTGTTTAAAAACATTGTCAAATACATAATCAACAGAGAAAACAAATCCTGAGATTAGAACTAATAAGATACCGCTCAAAATGATATTTCTATCTACGACTCTTCCTTTAAAGTGTATAATTGCTAACACAACAAAAGCCATTGCAATTACCGCATATGGTTCTAAAACTAAAGTGAGAACGAAAAGAACAATGGTTATAAATGCTGTCCAAACATACCAAGAGGGCAAACCTTCTCTATATAAAACAAGTATGAACGCACTATAAATTAAAGCACTTCCAGGATCTGGTTGTGGTAAAATCAATATTACGGGCAATAGCATAATGGCCAAAGCTTGGATTTGTCTGTTAGTTTCTTTTAAGTTAATTTGAGTGTCACTCAAGTATTTGGCTAATGCAAGAGAAGTTGCAGCTTTTGCAAACTCAGATGGCTGTAAAGTGAAGCTTCCAATGGCATACCAGCAACGCTGTCCTGCTATAGTTTTCCCGAAAAGGAATAATCCTGCAAGAGACAATAAGGAAACTCCAAAGATGATACTTGCATATTTTTCGTAAAATTTACCATCAACAAAAAGCACAACAAATATCAATGGAATAGTACAACAGATAAAAATAAGTTGTTTTTGATACGTTCCATCGGTAGATAACAAAGAAGACGAGTAAATATTAAGCCAACCTAAAGTTACCAGCGCAATGTAGATAAAGACACTTATCCAATCAATATTATTTTTTACACTTTGATTTTTCATTTGAAATAATCTTTCTTAGTTTTTCTTTGTTGTGTCTACGGCTGTTTTTTTAACTTCAGTTTTTGGCGCTGTTGCGGCCGGTGCTTTTGGTTTTACAATTTTTGCTTGCAAAACAGAATCTTTTGGAACAGATTCGATTTTAAGAGCATCGCTTATTCCGCCTACTTTAGCATATTCTGAAAGTAAGCTTTTGTTTAATACTCTTACTTCTAGATCGGTTCTTGTAATTTTCTTTCTTAGATATTTCTCAATCATTAAACTCGCAATCGGACCTGCAACTGTTGCTCCGAAACCTCCATTTTCAATCATAACGGCGATAGCAATTTTTGGATTGTCTTTTGGGGCAAAAGCAACAAATATAGAGTGGTCTTTAAGCTGTGTTCTTTTGCCGTTTATTTTGGCAAAGTTCTCAGCAGTACCTGTTTTCCCACAAATATCTATTCCTTCAACTCTAAGAGCATAAGCTGTACCTTTATTATATACATCAAATAATCCGCTGATGACTGGCGGGAAATATTTTTGATCAATCGTGGTCACGTGTTTTGTAGTGAACTTTTCGTCTATTTTTTCTCCCTCAATTTTTTTAATGATGTGAGGTGTGTAATAATATCCTTGATTAGCAACTGTAGCCATCATATTTGCCAATTGAATAGGCGTCATTAAAACCTCTCCCTGTCCAATTGCATTTGATACAATAGTAGAGCTTCTCCAACCTCCGTTAGGATAAATTCTTTTATACGTTTTTGAAGTTGGGATATTTCCCCTTTTACCAGTTGGCAAATCATAACCCATGAACTGGCCTAATCCAAAACTTTTTACATGGCTGCTCCAAACATCAACAGCGTGGCCAGGGTCTTTGTACTTGTTGATGGTAAGCATATAGGCTTGTCCAAAATAGGTATTGCAAGAATTGTAAATTCCATTATGTAATTGGTGTGGCCCAAAACCGTGACACTTCATAAAACGTCCTCCACCATAACTAAATCCGTGATGACACATAAAAGTAGTCTGCTCATTTACTACACCTTCTTGAAGTGCAACTAAACCAGTCAGGATTTTGAATGGAGAACCTGGAGGATACTCTGCTAAAAGTCCTCTGTCGTATAAAGGTTTTGCAATAGAATCGTGATATAAAAGTGTATAATTTTTAGATCTCTGACGTCCTACTAAAATACCTGGATCATAAGAAGGAGCGGTAACCAATGCTAGAATTTCTCCAGATTTAGGTTCAATAGCAACAATTCCTCCTCGTTTATTAATCATTAATTCTTCTCCATATTTTTGAAGTTCAGCATCGATCGTTAAATTAATGTCTTCTCCAGCAACGGCGATGGTATCGTATTTTCCTTCTTTATAAGGACCAATTTCTCGGTTGTATTTGTCTTTTTGAATATATTTTACTCCCTTTATACCGCGTAAAATTTCTTCATAGCTTTCTTCTACACCTTGCTTTCCAATTAAATCTCCACTGTTATAGTAAGGATTTTTAGCAATTTGTTTTTCATTTACTTGAGTTATAAAACCAAATATATTGGCACCGTAATCAACCTCATAATCGCGAAGTGATCTTTTCTGAAAATAAAAACCATCATATTTTCTGATTTTTTCCTGAAAAGCAGCAAATTCATTTTTATTCAGCTGTGATAAAAAAACAGAAGGAAGTCTTGGACTGTAAACTTTTGCTTTTTCAATACGCTTATGGTATTCCTCTTGTGTAATATTCAGAAGAGCACAAAATTCGGCAATATTTAGGTCTTTTTTTATGTCTCTTGGAATAACCATGATGTCATAAGAAGCCTGATTCGCAACCAGAAGTTTTCCGTTACGATCATAAATATAACCTCTTTCAGGGTAGTCATATACTTTTTTTATTGCATTATTTTCTGATTTCAGCTTAAAAGAATCATCAATAATCTGCAGGTAAAAAATCCTAATCACTAGCAAAGACGCTGCAATAATAATTATAGTGGGCAGCAAGACTTTTCTCATCGTTTATTGGGCTTAATAAGATAAATTATTATTATTGAGGTGATTATAGTAAAGATAGAACTAAATAAGGTTCGGAGCAAAATGTCCCAGATAAATTTGAATTGAAATGCTTCCAGAACAAATAGTACAATGTGATGCATTAAGACCGAAACCAATATGAATGAAAATCGTTCGGGTGTTAAAGATTCGTTTAGTTTAATAGTTTGATATTCATAACTTAAACCAAAAGAAAATTTAAAAATGTAAGGTCTGTAATAGGCTAAAATAACACAAGCAGTGGCGTGTATTCCGCCAGAGTTACAGAACATATCCATGATCAGACCTAAGAAAAAGCTTGAAATAATTAATCCAGCTTTATTGCTGTTTACTGGGTAAAGAATAATATACAAGATATAAGGGAACGGACTTATATATCCTAAGAAATTCATATTGTTGAAGATAACAATCTGAATTGCCAGTAACATAATAAATCGAAAAATATTGACTAACAGAGCGCTATTCATTTTTTTCTTTGTTTTCTAAATTAATAAGTTCCTCTCTGTCTTTGCTTTTGATAATATAGACGTGCCCTAAGTTTGTCATGTCGTTAAATAGCTTAACTTTTATAACATAAAAACTGGTTTGTTCTTCTTTATAAACCGTTTCAACAGTACCAATATTGATTCCTTCAGGGAAAATCACTGATTGTCCTCCTGTTACAATGGTATCTCCTTTTTTAACTGAAGCTAGCCTCGGAACATCTCTTAGCTGCACGAATCCTGTGCTTTTTCCATCCCATGTTAAAGAACCAAAATGGTTTGATTTTTTTAACTTGGCATTAATTCTAGATTTCATGTTCAGAATGCTCACAACAGTAGAATATCTTGGAGATGTATCATCTATAACACCCACAATCCCCAAACTATTTATTACTCCCATATCTGGTTTAACGCCTTCGTTAGATCCAGAATTTAAAGTAAGGAAGTTTTCGTGTGTACTGTATGTGTTATGAATTACTTTTGATACAATGATATCAGCAGGTTTTACCCCTTTAATAGTGTCAGGTAAAGGTATTTTAGATGTGTCTTCTTTGTTGAATAAAAGACTTTTTAATCTTGCGTTCTCAAGTACAAGTTCGTCGTTTTCAGCTCTTAAATTCATGTATTCATTAACACGATTGATTTTTTCATAAACACCTCCGCTTAAGAAATTTGCAGAGCTGATTATTTTGCTTCTGTGGTAAGAATGGGATTGAATCGTGAGTCCTAACGAAATACCTAAAAGCAGCAAAAACAGCAATCGATTACTGTTTCTTATAATGAAATTAAATATTTGCTGCATTTCTTGTCTGGTTATTTTGTTTCAGGATATGCTTAAAGGTTTCAGTTTTTACAAGGGTCAAATAATAGAAATTTGACCCTTATAAAAGTAAATTGATTGTTATTTTGAATCTTATTTGATTAAGATGCTTTTGAATTTTGCAATGTTTTTAAGAGCCATTCCTGTACCGCGAACAACAGCTCTCAAAGGATCTTCAGCAATATAAACTGGCAAATCTGTTTTTTGAGATATACGTTTGTCAAGACCTCTTAACATAGATCCTCCACCAGCTAAATAGATACCCGTATTGTAGATGTCTGCTGCTAACTCAGGAGGAGTCTGAGATAATGTTTCCATTACCGCATCTTCAATACGCTGAATAGATTTGTCTAATGCTTTTGCAATTTCACGGTAAGAAACATCTACTTGTTTTGGTTTACCAGTAAGCAAATCTCTACCTTGAACTGACATGTCTTCTGGCGGACCATCTAAATCTTCGATAGCCGCACCAATTTGAATTTTAATTTTTTCAGCAGTACTTTCTCCAACAAATAAGTTGTGCTGTGTACGCATGTAATACACGATATCGTTTGTGAAAACGTCACCTGCGATTTTTACAGATTTGTCACATACAATTCCGCCCAAAGCGATAACAGCAATTTCTGTTGTACCACCTCCGATATCTACAATCATGTTTCCTTTTGGTTGCATAATGTCAATACCAATACCAATTGCCGCCGCCATTGGTTCATGAATCAAATAAACTTCTTTTCCGTTTACTCTCTCACAAGATTCCTTCACCGCTCTCATCTCCACTTCAGTAATACCAGAAGGAATACATACAACCATACGTAAAGCTGGAGTAAACATTCTTTTTTTCAATGCAGGAATACTTTTAATGAACATATTGATCATTTTTTCCGAAGCATCAAAATCAGCGATTACACCATCTTTCAAAGGCCTTATAGTTTTGATGTTTTCATGTGTTTTACCTTGCATCATGTTGGCTTCTTTACCAACAGCAATGATTTTGCCTGATACTCTATCACGTGCAACGATAGATGGACTATCAATGACAACTTTATCATTATGAATGATTAAAGTGTTTGCGGTTCCAAGGTCTATCGCAATATCCTCGGTCATGAAATCAAAAAATCCCATAAGTTTTTTAGGGGTTTAAAATGTTATAAATTATTTATCGAACAAAGTTAAACAAATTAATGTTTAAAATGACGAGTTCCTGTAAATACCATTGCAAGATTATTTTCATTGCAATAATTTATACTTAATTCGTCTTTTATCGAACCTCCTGGCTGAATTACAGCAGTTATTCCTGCTTTTTTAGCTAATTCTACACAATCCGGAAATGGGAAAAATGCATCACTTGCCATCGAAGCTCCATTTAGATCAAATCCAAAAGCTTTTGCTTTGTCAACTGCTTGAATTAAAGCGTCAACTCTTGAAGTCTGACCCGTACCTGATGAAATCAATGTTCCGTTTTTAGCAAATACAATTGTGTTTGATTTTGTATTCTTGCAGATTTTAGAAGCAAAGATCAAATCTTCGATTTCTTGAGCATTAGGTTCTGTAATGGTAACGGTTTTTAAATGCTCTTTATTATCCGTAATATTATTTCTGTCCTGAATTAACAATCCGTTAAGACAAGTTCTTACTTGACGAGCTGGTAATTCAACGTCGTTTTGTACTAATATGATTCTGTTTTTCTTCTCTTGTAAAACTGTAACTGCCTCATCATCATACGCTGGAGCGATTACAACTTCGCAGAATAGTTTGTTGATTTCCTGTGCAGTTTCCAAATCAATTTTTGTATTAGAAATTAACACTCCTCCAAAAGCTGAAGTAGGATCACAAGCCAAAGCTGCTAAATAAGCTTCGCTGATCGTTTTTCTTGAAGCCAATCCGCAAGCGTTGTTATGTTTTAAAATGGCGAACGTAGGTCCGTCATTCTTAAATTCAGCAATTAAATTTACCGCAGCATCAACATCTAATAAGTTGTTGTATGACAATTCTTTTCCGTGAAGTTTTTTGAACATCGCATCAAAATCTCCAAAGAAGAATCCTTTTTGGTGAGGATTTTCACCATATCTTAAAACTTGACCATTTGCAATGCTTTCTTTGTAAATAGTCTCGTCTGTATTGAAATAATTAAAAATAGCTCCATCGTAGTGAGATGAAACATGAAATGCTTTAGTAGCAAACAATCTTCTGTTTTCTAGAGTTGTTGCTCCGTCTTGCTCAGTAATCAAATCCAAAAGTAAGCCGTACTCGTTAACAGAAGCAACAATTACAGTGTCTTTGAAATTTTTTGCACCAGCACGAATTAATGAAATACCGCCGATATCAATTTTTTCAATAATATCTTGTTCGCTAGCTCCAGAAGCAACTGTTTTTTCAAAAGGATACAAATCAACAATTACTAAATCGATTTGAGGAATATCAAATTCCTTCATTTGCTGCACGTCGCTTTCGTTGTCTTGACGATTCAAGATACCACCAAAAATTTTTGGGTGTAAAGTTTTAACTCTTCCGCCAAGAATTTCTGGGAAAGAAGTAATGTCTTCAACAGGAACTACTGGAATGCCAAGGTTTTTGATGAAATCTTCAGTTCCTCCAGTTGAATAAAGTGTTACATTTTGCTCGTGTAATTTTCTAACAATTGGTTCTAATCCATCTTTAGAAAAAACAGAAATTAATGCCGATTGTATTTTTTTAGTTGTGCTCATTGTGTAGTTATGATTTTGAGACTGCAAAAGTAGTTTTTTTATATATTATATTAAAAAAAATTAGTGTAACAAAATGCTAAAAAAATCTACTGATGAGTAAGTTAACTTTTATTAGGTTTTTGAATTTAAATTATTGAATTTTACTTTATTGAAAAATACAAAAATATGATCGTTTATCTAAGATTATTGAAAGAAAGTCTAAGCTTTGCCATCAATGCTTTGCGAAATAATAAATTACGCACTCTGTTGTCGCTTTTAGGTGTTACGATTGGTATTTTTTCGATTATCGCTGTTTTGGCTGCCGTTGACTCTTTAGATAAAAAAATCTCTAAAGATTTGAGCAGCTTAGATAAAAATACAATTTATTTAATGAAATATTGCTTTGGGCCATCTGAAATTCCGCAATGGAAGAGAGAGCAGTTTCCAAATGTAAAATATGACGAGTACATTGGCCTAAAAAACTCAATGAATAATACTGATCAAGTCGGATACCAGCTTTTTGTAAACAGGGAAAGTTTAAAATACGATTCTAAAACAGTCAGCGATGTAAATATTATTCCGTCGTCAAGCGAAATGGTTGATATTGATGGGTTGAGTTTTGATAAAGGAAGATTTTATAATGAATCTGAATCTAATTCTGGAACTCCTGTTATTGTTCTTGGATATGATATCGCTGAAGGACTTTTCGGCTCAAGCGATCCGATCGGGAAAAATATTCGTCTATACGGACAGCGTTTTACCGTTATTGGCGTAATTGCCAAACAAGGAGCTGGATTCTTTGGAGACAGCAATGATACTTCGGTTTATCTTCCTGCTAATTTTTTAAGAAGAATGTACGGAGATAGCGATTCTATGACTCCAGTTATTGTGTTGAAACCAGTTAAAGGTGTCGATATGGATGCTTATAAAGCAGAAATTGCGCAAAAACTACGAGCAATTCGCGGAATGAAAGCGGGAGAAATGGATAATTTCTTTATCAATGTCCTTTCTGGATTTACCGATTTTATTGATGGAATTTTAGGTCAGATGAATTTTGTCGGCTGGATCATCAGCGGATTTTCTCTTCTGGTTGGAGGTTTCGGAATTGCCAATATTATGTTTGTTTCAGTTAAAGAAAGAACAAATCTTATCGGAATTCAAAAATCATTAGGCGCAAAAAATAAATTTATCTTATTCCAATTTTTGTTTGAAGCTATCATTCTGTCAGTTATTGGTGGAATCATTGGGCTTCTGATGGTTTGGGGAATTGCACTTGTTTTGACAAAAATGCTAGATTTTGAATTTGTTTTAAGCCTTGGAAATATTATTTTAGGAACAAGTTTGGCAGCCTTTATTGGACTAATTTCTGGTATCCTTCCAGCGGTTTCGGCAGCAAATTTAGATCCTGTTGAAGCTATTCGAACTGGAATGTAAATGTTGCTTTTGTGTTATTTTACTGTAAATTTTGATGGCTCGAAATAATTAGATATTTTTGATAGAACCAAGAACTAAATCCTTAACACAATGAGCTTTAATCTTAGATCTGTCGATACTGTTGAGTCTATTTCTAGAGAAGATTTCAAGAAGAATTATTTGGATAAAAAAAAGCCCTTGATTATAAAAGGACTCACAAATGATTGGCCTGCAAAGGAGAAATGGTCGACAGAATATTTTAAGGAGATTGCTGGTGATATTGAGGTAAAATTAGTCGATAATTCTAAAGCAGATCCTTCAAAAGTAATTAATGCTTCTATTGCCACTATGAAATTTGGCGATTACTTGGATCTCATAAAAAGAGAGCCTACGCAATTGCGTATCTTTTTCTTCAATCTTTTCAAGCATAGACCAGAATTGGTTAATGATGTAAAAGTCCCAAAAGAATTAATGGGAGGTTTTATTGAAAGTATGCCTGCTATGTTTTTTGGAGGTTCAAAGGCGATTACTTTTCTGCATTATGATATCGATTTGCCACATCTTTTCCATACACATTTTGGAGGGAGAAAGCACATTATATTATTTGATAATAAATGGAAAAAAAGGCTTTATTGCATTCCAAATACTACTTATGCTTTAGAAGACTATGATGTTGCTAATCCCGATTTTGAAAAATTCCCAGCTCTAAAAGGAGTAGAAGGATATGAAGTTTTCTTGGAACATGGCGATACTTTATTCATGCCAACGGGAATGTGGCATTGGATGCGTTATATAGATGGTTCTTTTTCTCTTACGCTTCGAGCGTGGGACGCATCTTGGTCTCGAAAAATAGCCAGCGTTTGGAGTTTATTTATGCACGGAGCAGTAGATAGTGGTATAAAAGTAGTTTTTAGAGAACGTTATGCTGTATGGCGTGAGAAACTGGCTTTTAAAATTGCTGAGAAAGAATTAAAGAAGGATTTGAGAAAGGCTAGCTAAGAAAAATTCCTTAGGAGAAATATTGGTAGCAACGGAATTTATTCCGTTGAATGTTTGATATGTCCATGTTTAATATAAAAAAATCCCAAGAAATAATTTCTTGGGATTTTCTATTTTAAATAGTTTTAAAACTATTTTCTAATATCATTATTTTGAATCAAATCGATATATAAGTTGATCTTATCTTTCAATTCTTTTCTTGGCGTGATAAAGTCTAAGAAACCGTGCTCTAATAAGAACTCAGCAGTTTGGAAACCTTCTGGCAAATCTTTTCCTGTAGTGTCACGTACAACACGTGGACCAGCAAAACCAATCAAAGCGCCTGGCTCAGAGATGTTGATGTCTCCTAACATAGCGTAAGATGCAGTTGTTCCTCCTGTTGTCGGGTCTGTGCAAAGAGAGATGTAGGGTAATTTAGCTTCAGCTAATTGAGCTAATTTTACAGAAGTTTTTGCTAATTGCATTAAAGAATAAGCAGCTTCCATCATACGAGCTCCACCAGATTTAGAAATCATTACAAAAGGAAGTTTGTTTTTAATGGCGTGATCAATACCTCTCGCGATTTTCTCACCCACAACAGCTCCCATAGATCCACCGATGAATGCAAAATCCATACAGCAGATTACAAGTTCTCTTCCTTTAGATTTTCCAACTCCCGTACGTACAGCGTCTTTAAGATGAGTTTTTTCCATTACGTCTTTCAATCTGTCTGCATATTTCTTTGTATCAACAAAGTGCAAAGGATCTTTAGAAGTCATGTTTTTATCTAACTCAACAAATTCGTTGTTGTCGAATAAAATTTCAAAATAGGTTGCGCTTCCAATTCGAACATGAAAATCATCTTCAGGGCTAACGAACAAATTTCTCGCCAATTCGTCAGCATCAATAATTTTTCCAGTAGGAGATTTGTACCACAATCCTTTCGGAACGTCCATCTTATCTTCAGTAGCGGTCGTAATCCCTTTTTCTTGTCTCTTAAACCAAGCCATTTTTTTAATTTTAGAATGTAGATTTTAAATTTTAGATTTTTCAATCTGAATTCAAAATTTAAATTTCAGGCTTCATTAGAAATCTGAAATCTAAATTCAAAAATCTAAAATTTAAAGTGTGTTTACGTTATTTAAATCAGCAAAAGCTTGTTCAAGTCTCGCGTTGAATGTCACTTCGCTTTCACGAACCCATTTTCTTGGATCGTAGTATTTTTTGTTTGGAGCATCTGGACCTTCTGGGTTACCAATTTGAGTTTTTAAGTACTCAATATTGTTTACCATATAATCACGGATTCCTTCAGTGTATGCAAATTGTAAATCTGTATCAATGTTCATTTTGATAACTCCGTAACCGATAGCTTCTCTAATTTCTTCAAGTGTAGAGCCTGAACCTCCGTGGAAAACGAAATCAACTGGGTTGTGTCCAGTGTTGAATTTGCTTTGTACGAAATCTTGAGAATTTTTTAAGATTTTTGGAGTTAATTTTACGTTTCCTGGTTTGTAAACACCGTGAACGTTTCCGAAAGCAGCAGCAATTGTAAATTTAGGGCTTACTTTAGATAATTCTTCGTAAGCGTAAGCTACTTCTTCTGGTTGAGTGTATAATTTTGAGCTATCTACGTCTGAGTTGTCAACGCCATCTTCTTCACCACCTGTAATACCAAGCTCGATTTCCAATGTCATTCCCATTTTGCTCATTCTAGCTAAATATTCTTTGCAGATTTCGATGTTCTCTTCGATTGGCTCCTCAGACAAATCGATCATGTGAGAACTGAATAATGGTTTTCCTGTTTCTGCGAAGTGTTTTTCAGAAGCATCTAATAAACCATCGATCCAAGGTAAAAGTTTTTTTGCACAGTGGTCAGTGTGTAAGATTACAGTTGCACCGTAAGCTTCTGCCAAAGTATGAATATGTTTTGCTCCTGCGATTCCTCCCGCGATTGCTGCTTTTTCACCTGCATTTGATAATCCTTTTCCAGCGTTGAATTGCGCTCCACCGTTAGAAAATTGAATGATAACTGGCGCGTTAAGTTTCGCTGCAGTTTCAAGAACTCCATTAATTGTGCTTGATCCAGTAACGTTTACTGCTGGAAGAGCAAAACCCTTCTCTTTCGCATAATTAAAGATCTCTTGTACTTGATCTCCTGTAGCTACTCCTGGTTTAATGTTGTGTGCCATTTTAATTTTTTTTATAGTTGTTTTTAGTTTTTAGGTTGCAAAAATAAGAATTAATTAGCATTAGAACGGATAATTTATACCAAAATTTAAAACCGAGTGTCCAAAATTGTATTCTTTAAACCATCGGTCTCCCTTCTCATGTGCCGGATTATAAGTCTTAAAGCCTAAATCTAAACGTATCACAAAAAAGCTCAAATCGTATCTCAAACCAAATCCTGTTCCTAAAGCAATTTCTTCTAAATCGTTTAAGTTGTCAAATCTTGCTTTTGGATCTATCACATTATCGAGCACATTCCAGATATTTCCGGCGTCTGCAAAGAGAGCTCCTTTCACATCTCCGAAAATTTTGAAACGAAATTCTGCGCTAGCGGCAAATTTCATATTAGCCTCGTTAAAGTCGTTTACGGCATTGGTGCTTCCAGGTCCTAAAGCATAAGGCTGCCAAGCTCTGTTGTCATTGGAACCTCCGCCATAATAACTTCGCGAAAACGGAATGTAGTTTGAATTTCCAAACGGAATTGCAATTCCAAAGAAGCTTCTCACTGCCAAAACTTTCTCTTTTCCAAAATCCCAGTGTTTGATATAGTCAAATTCAGTTTTTATATACTCTGAATATTCTAGATTAAAAATCTCGTAGTTTCCTTTAGAATTCTTAGGTAAATTTCCAATCTCTGAAATAGCTGATAATAAAGTTCCTGCCGATTCGATTTTAGTTCTAAACTGATAGAAATTATTGTCGGCCAGATCTTTTTTGGTTGTTTTGGTAAAAGAAAAACTGGTTGCCAGAATAAAATCATTTTCGGTCAAACGAACTCTTCTTTCTTCAATGCTTTCAACTTCCTGATATTGCGAATTGCCTGGAGTCAAGGCTGTTTTTCCAGTCAATACATCATTTGTAAAACCAGTGGTTCCTTGGGGTATAGTAAGATCTTTTCGAGCTTGTTCCTCAGGTGTATCTCCCCAGTTGTTGACATTGGTATTGTAATCTTTTCCGATATAATTTAAATCATCATAAGAAGAAGTGTATACATTAAAGTAATTGTCTGGATTTAAATTACGGACAAACTGTGCATTCAACAATTCGAATTTTGCTGTATTATGACGTTTTGGTGTCCAGTTGTACGAGATACCTCCCGTAAAGTTTTCTTTGTCCAAACCAATATTTCGCTGCTTAGAAAAACCAGAAGTAATAGAGGTGTAGGGAATCATGCTTTTAGGAATGATTTTTTCTGTTCCAAAAGGGAGTAGAATTCTCGGAAAGTTCAATTTCATATCCAGACCATATTCAGAAACATTAAAGAAATTATTGTTCGGATTGGCCATATCTCTAGATGATCCCACATTTAAACGGGCAGAAATTTCAAGGGTCTCAGCGCGGTTAAATACATTTCGAATCGTTTCCGAAACACTGGCTCCAATTCCAAAATCCTGAATGTTAGAATGCGTTAAGTCAAGAGTGGCTCCAAAACTGTATTTTTTTCTCGGAGTCAAATAAACATTGGCAATAAGAGATTGAGCTGTAGAATCTCTTTTGTCCACTTCATATTGTATTGACGGATAGTTGAAAATCCTTAAGTTATTCAAATATCGAGACGAAAGAGTTGTTCTAAAATCGGCAAAAGTACTTCCTTTTGTGATGAAAATCGCATCGGTAATCGCACGCGGTTTATATTTTAAAGTCTTGTAGCTATATAAATTAAAGTTGTTGTACGTTACACTATCTGTTGGTTTTTTCTTGGCATTTGCGGCAGAATAATCAGTGTAAATGTTTACATCGCTAATTTTATACAATTTAAAAGGCTCTGTACGGCTAGAATCTCTTTCTTGAATGGTATTATTGTTTATGATTAAAGTCACATCAGCTTTTGCTTTTTTGCCAATGGTATCAATGTCAAAAGTTACATAGGTTGGCTGAAAGTAATAAGCACCGTGATTTCTAAAATAGGTTGTGATGCGGTTTTTTTCTTCTTCAAAATCTGTGGTTTTGTATTGATTTCCAGATTTTAATAAAGAAGGTTCGTTATTAGTTCTATATAATGAATCTAATGCAGGAGTCATTATTTTGGTTCTAATAGTATCTAACTTGTAAGCCGGTCCTGTGGTAATGTTATAATTAATGGCAGCTCTCTTTTTTCCAACCGTATCAATAGTATAATCGGTTTGAACATTAAAAAAACCATTATTGAAATAATAGTATTTTAATCGAAGCAATGATTTTTTAGTTTTAGAAGTATCAATGATTACTGGCGGTTCACCAGTGCTTTTTAGAAATTCATGAATTCCTTTATAATAGAAAGATTGCCCTAGACGGTCCACTTGTTTTGCAGAAAATATCTTAGACATACGCTCATATTTTCCAGGATTGTTTTTAAATTTTGCCTGATAAGTAGAATCTGGATTTAAATTGGCTAAATTGTATAAATTTAATCGAAGTTTATAGCCTAATAATTTACCATTTGGTTTTTGGTACATCTGATTTGAAGCTATCTCATCGTTTGTCGATTTTCCGTTAACTAGAATATTATTTTTTACAAGAAGGTTTTTTCCATCGGGAACTCTTTTTACGGCATTACAAGCGCAAATTAATATTGCAATTAGAAGAAATGCTATTATTTTTGTGGAATTATTTTTCAAGTGTTTTTTAATATTTAATTCAAAAGTACATTATTTTATGGTTAGTAAAAACCAAATAAAACTAATATCAGGCTTGCATCAAAAAAAGCAGCGTTTTGCTAATCAATTATTTTTTGCTGAAGGAGTAAAAGTAATTCAAGAATTGCTGCAATCCAATTTTGAATTAGAACATTTATACACCACGTTAAATGATTTTCAAACGGTTCATGCATCAAAACGCACTCTTATTAATGAACAAGAACTGAAAAAAATAAGTGCTTTGTCGACTCCAAATTCTTGTTTGGCAGTTTTTAAAATTCCAGCCGAAAAAGAAATAATCGATTCAGGCTTGATTTTAGCTTTAGACGACATTAGAGACCCAGGAAATCTAGGCACTATTTTACGTCTATGCGATTGGTTTGGCATTAAGCAGATTATCTGTTCTAAAGAAACAGTGGATATATATAATCCGAAAGTGGTACAAGCTACAATGGGATCTATTACCAGAGTAAATGTAAACTATGTTGATTTAAAACTTTTTCTTGCTCAAACTAAACTGCCGATTTTTGGAACTTTTATGGACGGAGAAAATATTTACCAATCAAAACTGCCTCAGGACGGAATCATTATTATGGGTAATGAAGCCAATGGAATTTCAGATGAGATTGAAAAAATCGTAACCAGCCGTCTCACAATTCCTAGATTTGGAGAGCTTCAAAAAACTGAAAGTTTAAATGTAGCTACTGCAACAGCAATTATTCTTAGTGAATTTAAACGAAATAGTTAATATTTTGTTTTAATGGAAAGTGAAATTTATTAAAAGCGCTCTAGATTTCATCGAATCAATGTTTCCTGTCCATGGGCTGTCTGGAGTATTGTCTCTAATAAGCTCATCCGTTATGCCGAACATTCCTCTAACAGAAGGAGAGAAAATAAAGTATTCTGTAAAAATATCAATTCCTAAACCTAACTCATAAGCGGCTGTCCATTGTTTTACTCTAAATTTTTGCTCGAAGTTGTCGTCTTTAGATTTGGAGTTACTCGATAAATTTAAAGTTGTAGACATTCCGCCAACTAAATAAGGACGTATGTTTCCTGTACGTTTAGCAGAAAATTTCAATAATAAAGGAAAGTGAATATAAGTGCTGTTTACTTCTCTTAAATAATCACTTTCTTTGTTGCTTATGCCTGGGAAATAAAGATCACGTTTCGTATAATACAAACCTGGTTCAAAACGCAGATTAATATATTCCTGAAGCCTTAAATCAGCCACAACCCCTACGTTAAAACCAGTTGTTTTTTTAACTTGAATATCTTCCTGCACAGGAGTTTTGTAATCAAATTTAAAGTCAAAACTATTAAAGCCTAAATAATAGCCAAAGTAGATACGCTGCTTTTGCCAGTTTTCAAGATTAATAATAGGATCTTTGCTAAACATATTTTTAGCAAATTGCGAATGTCCTTTTGTCGTTAAGACCAATAAAAATAAGATTACAACTTTTTTCATACTATTTTTTAGATGCAGAATAAATTGTTGCGACACCAAAAGTTTGAGGCATTGCCACAACATCTATAAACCCAGTTTTTCTTAAAATATTGTTTAAGGCCTCTCCATAAGGAAAAGCAGCAGCCGATTCAGACAAATATCCATAAGCGTCATTATCTTTAGAAAACAATTTTCCGATTAATGGAAGTATGTTTTTGCTGTAGAAATTGTAGCCTTGTTTATAAGGGAATTTATCTGGGACAGAAGTTTCTAATATAACAAATACACCATTTGGTTTTAAAACTCTTAAAATTTCTGCAAAACCTTTTTCTAGGTTTTCAAAATTTCTTACGCCAAAACCAACTGTGATCGCATCGAAATAATTGTCTTCAAACGGCATGTTTTCAGAATCGCCTAAAACTAGTTCAATGACATTTGAAAGTTTCTTTTCTTCAACTTTCTTTTTTCCCACTTCCAGCATTCCTGCAGAAATATCCAGACCAATAATTTTTTCGGCATTAGTTTGTGCAAGCAAAATAGCCAAGTCGCCAGTTCCAGTTGCGATATCAAGAATAACTTTTGGTTTTTTGTCTGATACTATTTTTAATACTTTTTTACGCCATTTAACATCGATTCCAAAAGAAATTACACGATTCAAATTGTCGTAATTCCCGGAAATGGTATCAAACATTTGGGTTACTTGCTCTTTTTTACCTAAAGAAGAGTCTTTATACGGAGTTATTTTTTCAGACATTTTTTTTATTTAGGCAAATATAAACAATCTAGTTTAACTGTAATTGAGTTTTTTAATTGTAAAATAAATGTTTTGGAAGATTTATTTTAAAACTGATTATAGAGGTTTTTTGCCATCCCTAAATCTTGGTATTTTGCCAAAATCCCTAAATCTTGGTATTGTCTAATAGCGCTATTATGAGCAACTTTGTTCAAGTAAAAATGATTAAAGTTTTAATGATTGATACTGTCGCTATGACTTAAACAGATGATTACTTTTTTTGTGCTGGTAATTCATTTGTTCATGAAAGAGTTTTGTAAGTATTGTTCTTGGGGGGAAATACTATATTTAAGCGCAAAGTACGTTCTTAGGATTAAATTTGTTTTTGGAAATTTTAATTTTCTGCCTTTAATATCTTAGTGGTATTTGTTATTAGAGGCGTTTGAGACTTAGGTCTCAAATAACATTAAATGTTATTCAGTTTTACAGATGTTTCTCGACATTTGTGATTTTTTTAAACAAAAATTTTTTCTTGAGCGAGTCAAGCTTCAAAAATCAATTATTTAAAAACATCCTCCCTAAAAAGAGGATGTTTTTTATTTATTTTCTAATGTAAGTTTCGTAAGTATAATCATAAAGGTGTTTTTCATCTTTATAATTTTCTTCAGATTCTACTAAAACCCATTCGCTTTTATTGATTTTAGGAAAAAAAGCATCTGCATCAAAAGAATGATGGACTTTGGTCAATTCAATAATATCAGTAAACGGAAGAGCAAGATTGTAAATTTCGCCACCGCCTATAACATAACTGTCATCGTTTTCAGGACACAGGGCGATTGCTTTTTCGATGCTATCTACTACAATGCATCCTTCTGGTTTATAATTTTCTTGACGAGAAATTACAATATGAACACGGTCTGGTAGCGGTTTGGGAAAACTTTCAAAGGTTTTTCTTCCCATAATGATATGATGACCAGTAGTAAGCGATTTAAATCTTTTAAAATCATTTGGCAAATGCCATACTAATTCGTTGTTTTTTCCAAGCGCATTATTTTCGGCCGCAGCCGCTATCATTATAATCATGGTATGCTTAACTAAATTTTATTTTCATTCTCTTCGTTGATAGAAGATTCAAGTTGACTGATTCTTTTTTGCTGTAAAGCAACTAATCGGTCGATTTGTTCTCTTTCCCATTTCTTATTCATAAAACGGTCGGTTATGTACACTTTTATAAAATGAAGAATAAAAAGGAAAAGCCAGATGGTAATACCCCAGATGCACCAATTTTGGGTTGCACCTTGTCCAAATCCAAAAAATCTATTGGCAATAAATAAAAATAAGCTTCCAAGCAGGAAAAGTACAAAATGAAAATATAAGACCTTTTTTTGTCTTAATCGGCGTCTAGCATATTCGTATTGTTCGTGCACTTCTTTTTCCATAAGATAAAAATGAGATTATAAAGTTAAAATTTATTTTCGAAAGACAATATTTTGGGTATAGAATATTTGCTTTTTAATGACTCAATAATTTGAAAAACAAAATTTTAACTGCTTTAAATTACCAATAAAGCGAAAAAAATATGCTGTTTTTGGCATTATCATAAATCGGTTCTGACGGTAGTTAGTGTTTCGTTGAATTTAACTAATTTTAGGTGTATAAATCTAAAAACGAAATAGTTATGTCTTTGAAAAAACAATTTATCAAAACGAAGCCGGTTGTTAAAGTTACATTTTCAATAGATGCCAAAGATGCTGATTCGGCAGCCGTGGTTGGAGATTTTAATAACTGGAATGCCTCAGAAGGAACTTTAAGTAAGTTGAAAAATGGAACGTTTAAAGCAACTTACGATTTGGTGAAAGATGCGATTTACGAATTTAAGTATGTAATCGACGGAACTTATGTTAATGATCCTGAAGCCGATTTTTACAAATGGAATGACTATGCCGGGAGTGAAAATGGAGTTTTAGTTGTATAAAAAAATCCGCTTAAATTTTTAAGCGGATTTTTTTATTTTTATACAGCAACACTTCCTTTAATGGCAGGATGCGGATCGTAATCTACAAGTGTGAAATCATTATAATCAAAATCAAAAATGTTTTTAATATCTGGATTTAAAATCATTTTTGGTAATGGTCTTGGTTCACGCGTTAATTGCAGTTCCAATTGCTCAAAATGATTGTTGTAAATATGTGCGTCACCAAAAGTATGTATAAATTCACCTGGTTCTAAGTCGCATACTTGTGCAATCATCATAGTCAGCAATGCGTAAGAAGCAATGTTAAAAGGAACTCCTAAAAAGATATCGGCACTTCGCTGATATAATTGGCATGAAAGTTTTCCTTTTGTTTCACCTTTTTCAGGATCCGGACTTGCTACGTAAAATTGAAAAAATGCGTGGCAAGGAGGCAATGCTGCTTTATTATTGGCTACATTTTCTTCAAAAGATTTTTTAGTGTCTGGCAGAACCGAAGGATTCCACGCAGAAACCAGCATTCTTCGACTATTTGGGTTTGTTTTTAATTCGGTGATTAATTCAGAAATTTGATCAATTTCTTCGCTGTTCCAATTGCGCCACTGGTGTCCGTATACAGGACCCAAATCACCATTAGAATCTGCCCATTCATCCCAAATTTTCACTCCGTTTTCCTGAAGGTATTTGATATTTGTATCGCCTTTTAAAAACCAAAGCAATTCGTAAATGATGGATTTTAAATGTAGTTTTTTGGTCGTAACCATTGGGAAACCTTCACTTAAATCAAAACGCATTTGATAGCCAAAAACGCTTTTAGTTCCTGTTCCGGTACGGTCTCCTTTTTGATTGCCGTTTTCTAAAACGTGTTTTACTAAATCTAAGTATTGTTTCATGATTGTTTATTCGGTTATTCGTTTAACTGTTTAATCGATTTAACGAATAAACAAATCAACGATTGAACATATTTTTTATCTTCTAGAGATTTCGTCTCTAATTTTTGCTGCTTTTTCGTAATCTTCCTGAGAAACGGCTTGGTCTAAAAGCTCGTTTAATTCTTGTAAAGAATGTTTTGCGTAAACGTCTCCAGATTGGTTGCTTTCTTCTTCATGTCCGAAAGTTTCTGGGTTTGAAAGAACATCATCAATTTCTTGAGCGCCAGAATCTGTTTCGGCAGTATTCGATTTTAAATAAATTCCAGCTTTATCTAAAATGTTTTTATAAGTAAAAATAGGAGCGTTGAAACGAAGCGCCAAAGCGATAGCGTCAGAAGTTCGTGCATCGATAATTTCTTCGATTTTATCTCTTTCGCAGATCAAACTTGAATAAAAAACACCGTCGACTAATTTATGAATGATAACTTGTTTTACCACGATATCAAATCTTTCGGCAAAATTTTTAAATAAATCGTGTGTTAACGGGCGTGGCGGTTTTATTTCTTTCTCTAAAGCAATAGCGATTGACTGGGCTTCAAAAGCGCCAATGACAATAGGTAATTTTCTTTCGCCGTCGACTTCATTCAAAATTAAGGCATAAGCGCCATTTTGAGTTTGACTGTATGAAATTCCTTTTATGGATAATTTTACTAGACTCATATATATTTGTAAAAAAGGCACTTAGCACCTTATTTTAATACTATTTTGGGTTGGAAAATAAAGCTGCAATTTTAATCAAAAAATATGGAACAAAAAAGCTGCCTATAAACAAAGATACAACATCTTGTTTTTAGGCAGCAATATTTTTAAAGAGAATTCTTTGTATTAAGAATGCTGAGCTTTAAAAGCTTTTAATTTCTCTGTTAATTGTGGTACAATTTCAAAAGCATCTCCAACAACACCATAGTCAGCAACTTTAAAGAAAGGAGCTTCAGGGTCGTTGTTGATTACTACTTTTACTTTAGAAGAGTTAATACCAGCAATGTGCTGAATAGCTCCAGAAATACCAATAGCGATATATAAGTTTGTTGCAACGGGTTTTCCTGTTTGTCCAACGTGCTCGCTGTGAGGTCTCCATCCTAAATCTGAAACTGGTTTAGAACAAGCCGTTGCAGCGCCAAGAACAGCAGCAAGATTTTCTACTAATCCCCAATTTTCTGGGCCTTTTAATCCGCGTCCGCCAGAAACTACGATATCTGCATCAGCGATAGAAACTTTTCCAGAAACTTTTTCTACGGATTCTACTTTTACTCCAAAGTCATTGTCACCAACAGTTGGGGTGAAATCTTCTGCAGCGGCAGCTCCTGCACTTTCAAAAAGTCCGTAAGAGTTTTTAGCTAAACCAAGAACTTTTACATCTGTATCGATTTGTGTAATGTTGAAAGCTTTGTTTGAAAAAGCGTTTCTTTTTACTTGAAATGGAGAAGTGCTAACTGGCAATCCAACTACATTTGAAGCAAAACCAGCATTTAAAGCCACAGCAACTAGCGGTGAAAGATAAATGCTATCTGTTGTAGAAGAAAGCAAAACTACTTTTGTTCCTTCTTTTTCAGCAGCTTGTTTAATTACATCAGCGTAAGCTTTTGCATTAAAACCAGCTAATTTATCATTGCTTACTTTTAAAACTTTATCAACTCCGTATTTGCCTAACTCGCTTACATCGCTGATGTTTACTGTTAAAGCAGTAACAGTTGTTCCTAATGATTCGGCTACTTTCTTAGCATAAGAAGCTAATTCGAAAGCCACTTTTTTAAATTTTCCTTCTGCAGATTCTGCATATATTAATATTGACATGATTTTTTTGTTTTGAGGTTTAAAGTTGAAGGTTTCAAGTTTTGCAAACTGAAAACTGCGACTGAAAACTAATTATTAGATTACTTTCGCTTCGTTGTGTAATAAATTGATTAATTCATCTAAATTATCTGCAGAAACTAATTTCACTGCTGATTTTGGAGCTGGTTTTTCAAATTTCACCGCTTTTGTATTTACAGCTGCATCAACTGGCTCAAGAATAGTAAGCGCTTTTGTTCTTGCAGTCATAATTCCTCTCATGTTCGGGATACGTAAATCTTTCTCTTCAACAAGACCTTTTTGACCTCCAATAATTAAAGGAAGAGTAGTGCTCACGGTTTCTTTTCCACCGTCGATTTCACGAACTGCTTTTACATTGTTTCCGTCAACAGTTAAAGCTGTACAAGAGTTTAGGAAGTTGTATCCTAAGATTCCAGCAATCATTCCAGGGACCATTCCACCGTTATAATCTAAAGATTCTTTACCAGCAATTACAAGATCGTAACCACCGTTTTTAATTACTTCTGCCAATTGTTTTGCTACGAAGAAACCATCTGTAGGATTTGCGTTAACGCGAATAGCTTCGTTTGCTCCAATAGCCAATGCTTTACGTAAAGTTGGTTCAGTATCAGGACCTCCGACATTTACAACTGTTACATTAGCACCTTGTTGTTCTTGAAACCATATAGCGCGTGTAAGACCAAATTCGTCGTTAGGATTAATGACATATTGTACACCATTAGTGTCAAATTCTGAGTCACCGTTGGTAAAGTTAATTTTTGAAGTAGTATCAGGCACATGGCTGATGCAAACTAGTATTTTCATAAGTATATATTTTGAATTTATAATATGCTTTTACAAATTTAGAATTTAATTTGGAATAATTATACTATGCATGCATAATATTTTTTAAAACTATTACGATTTCGCAGATTGTTCAGTTTTGGATGATTTTCATCGGAATCTAAAAATAAAATAATATTCATTTTGTCTGATTGTTAGGAATTTTGCAATAACCGATAGCTGGAAAGCAAATTAAATTTGTCTGAGAAATACTAATTTTTGATTTTTTACGTTAGGATGAATGAATTTTGAAGAAACAAGAATTAAACAAATAGATAGAAGTTTGTCTGAAAAATATTTTAGAAAGAATTAAGTGTTGATAATACGTTATTATATCGATTTCGTAATTATCACAATAAAGTTTAAAAAGTTAAAACCTGAGAACAGATAGAAGTTCATGCGATTTTAAATTCAATTTTTGCTTTTAAGTTATTTAAAATATTTATTTTTGCTCTTCAGAAAATTCAACATACAATATAAAATATGAGAACAATACAATTTAGAGAGGCCATTTGTGAAGCAATGAGCGAAGAAATGCGTCGCGATGAATCCATATATTTAATGGGAGAAGAGGTTGCAGAATACAATGGAGCTTACAAAGCTTCTAAAGGAATGCTAGCTGAGTTTGGTGAAAAAAGAGTAATTGATACTCCGATTGCTGAGCTTGGATTTTCAGGAATTGCAGTAGGTTCTGCAATGAATGGAAACCGTCCTATTGTAGAATATATGACATTCAACTTCTGTTTAGTTGGTATTGATCAAATTATTAATAATGCTGCTAAAATGCGTCAAATGACAGGAGGACAATTTAATGTGCCTATCGTTTTCCGCGGACCAACAGCTTCTGCTGGTCAATTAGGAGCTACTCACTCTCAAGCTTTAGAAAACTGGTTTGCTAATACTCCAGGTCTTAAAGTTGTGGTTCCTTCAACTCCTTATGATGCAAAAGGACTTTTAAAATCAGCTATCCGTGATAACGATCCAGTTATTTTCATGGAATCTGAGCAGATGTACGGAGACAAAGGTGAAGTGCCAGATGGAGAATATACAATTCCTCTAGGTGTTGCCGATGTTAAACGTGAAGGAACAGATGTAACAATTGTTTCTTTTGGAAAAATCATCAAAGAAGCTTTTATCGCTGCTGATGAATTAGCAAAAGAAGGAATCTCTTGTGAGATTATCGATTTAAGAACAGTTCGTCCAATGGACAAAGACGCCATCTTAAAATCGGTTAAAAAAACAAACCGTTTAGTAATTCTTGAGGAAGCTTGGCCAGTTGCCAGCCTTTCTTCTGAGATTTCTTATATCGTTCAAGAGCAAGCTTTTGACTTCCTTGATGCGCCAATTCAACGTATTACAACTGCTGATACTCCTGCACCTTATTCTCCAGTATTGTTAAAAGACTGGTTGCCAAATGCAGGTGATGTAGTAAAAGCAGTTAAAAAAGTATTATACAAATAATACAAATACAAAATACTCATAAAACTTCATCAGGCAGAATGGATTGGTGAAGTTTTTTTTTACTTTATAATGAACAAATTAACTCTACTTCTCTTATATATTGTATTTGCATTTGCGAATGTTGTTACTGCACAAACTAAGGTGAGTGGAGTTGTTTTGGACAAATCCAACCAGCCAATACCTTTTGCTAATGTAGTTTTTAAAGGTTCTAATATTGGAATCGTTTCTAATGAAGACGGCCGTTTTTATTTAGAATCGCCAAATACTTATACCGCACTTATAGTTACTTCGGCAGGATTTTCGGATAAAGAAGTTCCTTTAGAAAAAGCAGTCAATTACAATTTTAAAATTGTTTTGGGCGAAGCTGAAGCATTGAATGAAGTTGTAATTTACACTGGGAAAACTTCCAAAAAAAATAATCCAGCATTGGATATTTTGAGAAAAATATGGGAAAGAAAACGTAAAAACGGATTATACCTATTTAATCAATATCAAATGCAGAAGTACGAAAAAGTAGAATTTGACATGAACACTATTGATAGTGCATTCATGAAAAACAAGCTTTTTAAAGGAATGGAGTTTATCTTTAATCACGTTGATACTTCTGACGTTACAGGGAAAACCTATTTGCCGATCTTCATCAACGAATCGGTTTATGATGTTTATGGAGATAATAAATTAAAGAAAGTAAAAGAAAATCTTACGGGAAATAAAATGTCTGGTTTTAACGGAAATCAGCAGATTTTATCTTTTGTAAAAGACCTTTATTCTGATTACAATATTTACGACAACCACCTAAAGTTTTTTGATAAAAGTTTCACAAGTCCGTTGTCAAGAACAGGAATTGATGTTTACAATTACGTTCTAAAAGACAGTGCTTATATCGATAAAAAATGGTGTTACAATATTGTTTTTTACCCAAGACGTAAAAACGAATTGACGTTTAAAGGAGATTTTTGGGTAAATGATACCACTTTTGCCATCAAAAAAATTAATATGGGTGTAACTAAAAGTGCCAATATTAACTGGGTAAAAGATATTTACATCGAACAGGAATTTGAAGTAGAAAATGATTCTGTTTTCCTTTTGACGCGTGATTATATGATGTCTGATTTTGCTTTAAACAAAAAAGAAAAATCAAAAGGAGTTTATGGTAAAAGAACAACTTTATACCGCAATCATAAATTCAATATTCAGAAGCCAGAGAAATTCTATAAAGAAGAAGTCAATTTTATTGATAATGCCGTTTACGAACGACCGCCAGAATTCTGGGAGGAAAATCGTTTCGAAAAACTAAATAAAGACGAACAGGGAATTTATAAAATGCTTGATACATTGCAAACTGTCAAGCGATTTAAACAATTATATAACCTTGTCTCCATTTTAGGAAGCGGTTATATTGAATTTAAGAATTTCGATTACGGACCTATATTTTCAACTTTTGGATATAATGAAGTCGAAGGTATAAGGCTAAGAGTGGGTGGAAGAACCTATTTCGGTCCAAACGATCCTTGGCGTATTCAAGCTTACACGGCTTACGGATTTGATGATAATAAATTCAAATACGGCGTTTCTGGAAAATGGATGCTTGACAAGAAAAATAGATTAATAATTTCTGGGGGAAATAGGCGTGACATTGAGCAGATTGGAGCGAGTTTAACCACAACAAACGACGTTCTAGGACGAAGTTTCGCCTCTTCAGCTCTGTTTACGACGGGAAGCAATGGAAAACTGACCAATATTAATCTAAGTAACATTTCTATAGAAATGGAGCCTAAAAAGAATTTTATTGTCTCAGCAGGGCTTTCGTATCGAACATTAGAATCGGCTTCCAAAACATTTAGTTTAGATTATTACACTACTTTGCCAACTCCTGAAAATCCTGCCGGTGTTGTGGAAAGTATGGTAAAACAGTCAGAAGCCAATATTCAGTTTGAGTTTATGCCAAACAGAAAAACCATTGGTTATGGAGTAGAAAGAGATTTAGTAGATAGTCCCTACAGTCATTTCTTTGTCAATTTCAGTTATGGATTGAAAGGTGTTTTTGACAGTGATTTTGCTTACGAAAAAATTCAGGTTTTCTACAGACAGCCCATTATTATTGGACCTTTAGGAAGAACAAATATTACAGTTGAAACAGGAAAAACATTCGGAACAATTCCGTTAGGTTTAATGAGTGTAATTCCGGGTAACCAGACTTATTTTACGATTGAGAATACATTCAGTAACTTAAATTTCTACGAGTTCGTTACCGATCAATATACAACCCTGCAGTGGAATCATGATTTTGGAGGTAGATTATTTGCTAGAATTCCATTCATGAGAAAGCTGAACTGGAGAGAATTTATAGGAATTAGAGCGGTTCATGGAACTATTTCTGATGCCAACCGCGCTATTAATGCTTCGGGATTGCCATACAATGCTCCTGAAAAAGTATACTGGGAATATAATGCAGGAATTGGAAATATCTTTAAAGTTTTCCGTCTTGATTTCTCTTGGAGAGGAAATTACCTAGATATGCCAGATGCACATAAATTTGCAATTAAAGGATCATTTGGATTTTATTTCTAGTTTTAAAAAGTTACAAAGGTTCAAAGTTACAGAGTTACAGAGTCGCAGAGGTTTAAAATCTTTGCGACTTTTTTGTTTCACGCAGATTTTGCAGATCGAGCAGATTTTTTATCCGCTTAATCTGCAAAATCTGCGAGAGAAAGAAAACTCAGCAACTTGGCGTTTTCGCGAGATTATTTTTTACTTATTTTTGAGATTAGACATAAAAGAATCATCATGCAAGAAGCCATTGACTTTCTAACCAATAAAAATCCAATATTTCTACAAATTATTGAAAAATATGGATTACCGCCAATTCCGAGACGCCCGCCTGGATTTGAAACTTTGGTTTTATTAATTCTCGAGCAGCAGGTTTCTATAGATTCGGCGAAAGCCACGTTCTTAAAAATTAAAGCTTTTACAACTTGTAATCCTGAAAATATGGTTCTTCTTTCTGACGAAGAATTTAGAAGCCTTGGAGTAAGCCGTCAGAAAACAAAGTACATTAAGATTTTAGCAGAAGCAGTTTTAAGTAAAGAATTGGATATTGAAAGTTTAGCTTCAAAATCTGCAAAACAAGTTCGCGAAGAGCTTATTAAATTAAAAGGAATCGGAAACTGGACAATAGATATTTATTTAATGTTCTGTCTTGAAGAACCCGATTTAATTCCATTAGGCGATATAGCTGTCATAAATACAATTAAAGAATTATTAAATATCCATGACAAACAAGAAATGGAAATTCATGCAGAACAATGGAGCCCGTTTCGTTCTTATGCAACCTATTTGCTCTGGCATTATTACTTAAAAAAAAGAAATAGAACAATTAGCTATTAAATGCTTGTTTTTTAAACTCTAATGAAGATAATTTAACCTTGTTTTTTATTGTAAAACTAGATTCTTTAGTTATTTTTGCAACCGAAATTATAGAAACAATAAAAAACAAAAATGACCGCAGACAAATTAACGACTTTCGATGTATTGATCGAAATACCAAGAGGAAGCAGAAATAAATACGAGTACGATTTTGAAATTAAAAGAATGCGTTTCGACAGAATGTTATTCTCTTCTATGATGTACCCAGCAGATTACGGATTTATTCCAGAAACTTTAGCTTTAGATGGTGATCCTCTTGATGTATTAGTTTTGGTAAACGAACCAACTTTCCCTGGATGTGTAATGGAGGTTAAACCAATTGGTGTTTTCCACATGGCAGATGACAAAGGACCAGACGAAAAAATTATTTGTGTACCAGTTTCAGATCCAATCTGGAATTCATTAAACGATCTTTCTGATATTAATCCACACTTATTAAAAGAAATCGAGCACTTTTTCCAAGTTTACAAAGATCTTGAAAACAAAAAAGTAGATGTTGAAGGATGGGGAGACGTAAAAGAAGCTTACGACATCATCGCAGAGTGCACAAAACGTTTTGATGACATTGAAAATAAACCGGCTGGATTATTTAGCATTAAATAATTTTAACCTTATTCTATTATAAAAAAAGCAATACTGCCGTCAGGAGTATTGCTTTTTTGTTTAAATTCGTTCAGTTAGATTGTTGACTATTAACCAAAACCAATAAAATATTATGAATGCATTTATGATTTACCTGCCAATTATAATGGCAGTTTTAGGATTACTTTTCATGGGAATAAAAAGGACTTGGGTTTTAAAACAAGACGCTGGAGACGGTAAGATGAAAGAGATTTCAGATTACATCTACGAAGGAGCCTTAGCCTTCCTAAAAGCCGAATACAAACTATTAAGCATCTTTGTAATCATTGCCAGTTTAGCTTTGGCAGGAATTACTTTTATTCCGGGAGTAAAAACACATTTGTTAATCGTAATAGCATTTATTTTTGGTGCATTTTTCTCTGCTTTAGCAGGAAATATGGGAATGAAAATAGCAACCAAAACAAACGTTAGAACTACTCAGGCAGCTCGTACGAGCCTTCCGCAAGCATTAAAAGTTTCTTTTGGCGGGGGAACTGTAATGGGGTTAGGTGTAGCGGGTTTAGCTGTTTTAGGTTTAACATCCTTTTTTATCATTTTCTTTCATTTGTTTTCTGGAGGAGTTTGGAAAGACACCGATACTATGACGGTTGTTCTAGAAACTCTTGCAGGATTTTCACTTGGAGCTGAATCTATTGCTTTATTTGCTAGAGTCGGTGGTGGAATCTACACAAAAGCAGCCGATGTTGGAGCCGATTTAGTGGGTAAAGTTGAAGCGGGAATTCCGGAAGATGATCCTCGTAACCCAGCAACAATTGCAGATAATGTGGGAGATAACGTAGGTGACGTTGCAGGTATGGGAGCCGATTTATTTGGATCTTATGTTGCCACTGTTCTAGCGGCAATGGTTCTAGGAAACTATGTGATAAAAGATATGGGCGGAAGTATTAATGATGCTTTCGGCGGAATTGGACCAATTTTGCTTCCAATGGCAATTGCCGGTTTCGGAATTTTATTTTCGATTATCGGAACAACATTAGTAAAAATATCAGATGACAATGCTAAAGAAGCACAAGTGCAGAAAGCATTAAATATAGGAAACTGGGTTTCTATTGTTTTAACAGCTGTAGCTTGCTTCTTTTTGGTACAGCACATGTTGCCAGAAACTATGCAAATGACTTTCTTTGGAGAAGGTTCTAAAGCTATTTCGTCAATGCGTGTTTTCTACGCCACTTTAGTCGGATTAGTAGTTGGCGGAGCTATTTCATCAGTAACAGAATATTATACAGGATTAGGAACAAAACCAGTATTGGCTATAGTTCAAAAATCATCTACAGGTGCAGGGACAAACGTAATTGCAGGTTTGGCAACCGGAATGATTTCTACTTTTCCAACCGTATTGTTATTTGCCATCGCAATTTGGATTTCGTATGTTCTAGCAGGATTTTATGGAGTTGCCTTAGCTGCTTCAGCAATGATGGCTACAACGGCTATGCAATTGGCAATCGATGCTTTCGGACCAATTTCTGATAATGCTGGAGGAATCGCTGAAATGAGCGAATTGCCAAAAGAAGTTCGTACTAGAACCGATATTTTAGATTCAGTTGGAAATACAACAGCAGCAACAGGAAAAGGATTTGCTATTGCTTCCGCAGCTTTAACTTCATTGGCCTTATTTGCAGCTTATGTAACCTTCACAGGAATCGACGGAATTAATATATTTAAAGCACCGGTTTTAGCGATGTTATTTGTCGGTGGAATGATTCCGGTAGTTTTCTCAGCTTTAGCAATGAATTCTGTTGGAAAAGCAGCAATGGATATGGTGTACGAAGTTCGTCGCCAGTTTAAAGAAATTGCTGGAATTATGGAAGGGACAGGAAAGCCAGAATATGGAAAATGTGTTGAAATTTCTACAAAAGCCGCTTTACGTGAGATGATGCTTCCAGGAGTTTTAACGATTGGTTTTCCGATTGCAATTGTTCTAATTGGAAAATTAGTTTATTCAGATAACAATCAATTAATTGCTGAAATGTTAGGAGGATATATGGCTGGAGTTACCGTTTCTGGAGTACTTTGGGCTGTTTTCCAAAACAATGCCGGTGGCGCTTGGGATAATGCTAAAAAATCTTTTGAGGCAGGAGTTATGATTAATGGCGAAATGACTTATAAAGGTTCTGATGCACATAAAGCCGCGGTAACTGGAGATACAGTTGGAGATCCGTTTAAGGATACTTCTGGGCCATCAATGAATATTTTAATCAAATTAACTTGTTTGATTGGATTGGTAATTGCCCCAATTTTGGGTGAAGGCCATGCTCCGTCAGATATTGCTGGAAAAGCGTCTTGCTGTGCTAAAACTGAAATGCATGCAGGAATGTCTAAATGCGGCGATATGTCTGGAATGACAAAAGAAGAATGTATTAAAATGTGTAAAGAAAAAGGTTGTTCTGAAGAAGAAACAGCTAAATGTTTAGCTCATTTTGATGCAAACGGAAAATACTCTCATTCAGAAAGTCAATCAGTTCGTGTTGAGGTTAAAAATATCAATGGAAAAACTACTGGAACTGTTACCAAAACAGTGGACGGAAAAACTACAACTGAAGTTTTTGAAGGTACTGAGGAAGAAGTTTTAGCAAAAGTAGAAGCTGCGAAATAAGTAGGATCTATCCTAACAGGTTTCCAAAACCTGTGAGGTATTTAGTTGAAATTGAAAGTAAAAATACTCTAAAGTAAAAAAACGCCTAACAGGTTTTGGAAACCTGTGTTAGGATAATAAAAGCAAAAGTCTCTAAAATTCATTTAGAGGCTTTTTTATTTCGTATAAATTTGTAAATTCGTTTTTTAAAACAATCCGTTCAATTCAGCATCAATTCTACTAATGATATCTCCTAGATCTTCGGGATTGTCAACAAAATTGATATTGTCCACATCAATAATTAAAAGTTTTCCTTTAGTATAAGTCTGAATCCAAGCTTCATATCTTTCATTCAAACGGCTTAAATAATCGATAGAAATAGAGTTTTCGTATTCGCGCCCTCGTTTGTGAATCTGTCCAACTAAATTCGGAATAGAACTTCTTAAATAAATCAATAAATCTGGAGCTTTAACCAGCGATTCCATCAATTCGAACAAAGACGTATAATTTTCAAAATCACGGCTTGTCATTAATCCCATTGCATATAAGTTGGGTGCGAAAATATGCGCATCTTCATAAATCGTTCTGTCTTGAATGATTTTTTTTCCGCTTTCGCGAATTTGCTGCACTTGACGGAAACGGCTGTTTAGGAAATAAATCTGAAGGTTAAACGACCAGCGCTCCATCTGATGGTAGAAATCATCCAAATACGGATTATCAACTACATCTTCATAATGAGGTTCCCATTTGAAATGTTTTGCCAATAATTTGGTCAAAGTTGTTTTTCCTGCGCCTATGTTTCCTGCTATTGCTATGTGCATTACGGTGTTACGATTTTATAATTTGATATATCTGTAGCTGTAAAAATAGATAAAATTTGGTCTTTGTAATAAAAATTGTCAAAGGTTTTTTCTAAAATTTTAATCTCAGAAAGTACTTCAGGATTTAATTTGTTGAACCCTTTAAAATACAATAAATTATCCTTGCTAAAAAGATATTGTGAAGTATTAACTATTGCGATTCTATCAAAATCAGCAATCTTTCCCAATGATGTTATCTTTCCGAAAATGTCGCAAGCGTAAAAATTGTTTTTCTTGTCAATCCAATAGAAAGTATTAAAATCAGTTTGATAATATTGTATTGGTTCTGTAAGTGGAATTGAAACTGTTTTGTACTCATTTTTTAAATAATCGAAAAGACCAATTTGCTGGTTTAAAGTATTGTAAATCCATAGCTGATTTTGTGTGGACATTCCAATGGCACTCACCACAATTGGAGTGGCATTCTGCGAAAAATTAATTTCGGTCATTTTATTTAATTGATTGTCCAATAAAACAACGCTATTGAAATCTTCATAAAACAAAACAATCTTTAGCGGATTCTGAAGATCGACTTTTGTGATTTTTCCCAAGGAAACATTCTTATATTCAAAGATTTCTTTTCCTTTAATCTTGCTAAAAACATTATTCTTTATCTGGTATGAATAACCAAACGCATCGTATCCTAAAAAAGTATCTGAGGTATTTTTATACTGCGAAATCAAGGTTGGATTTATACTCCATTCCTGAGCAGAAAGCGCCTGAAAAGTGCAGAAAAGAAATACAGCAAATAAAATTTTTTGCACTATTTTAAGCATGAGAAATTATTTTACAAGAGTACCAAATTACAAAAACTCTTCTTATAAATTTTAATTTTATGCCTTAAACCTTTTTGAAATCTAATAGTCTAAAAAATAAGCGGTTCTGTCTATGTCTTAATACCGTTTATATATTTAGTTTTTTGAATTTTAAAATAAATAATACATTTGAATGTAAGTTTTGTCGGATTTACTCACTTAAAGAAAATGAAATGAAAAAGATATTTTTTTATATGACTTTGATGCTTGTTTCTACCCAAATTCAGGCGCAAAAAGATTTCCAGGGAATGGCTGTTTACGAGTCAAAAACACAAGCGCCAAAGTTTGAGGGGATGCGCGGTAATAGAGATATTACGCCAGAAATGCAGAAAAATATGGAAGAGCGTATGAAAAAAATGCTCGAAAAAACATTCATTTTAAATTTCGATAAAGCAGCATCAATTTATAAAGAAGAAGAAAAATTAGAAGCGCCTGGCCAACAGCAAGGAGGTTTTCGAGTTATGTTTGGTTCGCTTACTGGCGGTGGAGGTACTTTCTATAAAGATGTGAAAGCAAAAACATATACGGTCGATAAAGAATTTATGGGCAAGGAATTTCTTGTTGTAGATTCTCTTCCAAAATTAGAATGGAAATTAGAACAAGAAACCAAGCAAATTGGCGGTTACAATTGCTTCAAAGCGACAGCTGTAAAACAGGCAAGTAAAACCGATTTTAGAAACTTCAGACCTAAAAAAAATGATGACAAAAAGGATGAAGAGAAAAAGACTTCTGGAGATACCAAAACGAATTTTGCAGATAATTTCGAAATGCCAAAAGAAATTGTCGTGACAGCCTGGTATACGCCAGAAATTCCGATCAATCAAGGGCCAGAAAATTATTGGGGACTTCCAGGATTAATTTTAGAAATCAATGATGGAACAACGACTATTTTATGTTCAAAAATTGTTTTGAATGCTAAAGATAAAGTGGAAATAAAACCTTCTAAAAAAGGAAAAGTAGTTTCTCAGAAAGAATATGACGAAACAGTAATTAAAAAAATGGAAGAATTTAGAGAGATGAACCGCGGCCGTGCTGGCGGACCTCCTCCTATGGGAAGATAATACCTTTAAAATTCCAATTTTTCAAAATCCAAAATCCAAATTGCTTCGCCTGTTCGCTATCGCTCGGGTCCAAACTTTCAATATTCTTATAATGAATAAGACACTCTTTGTATTTGCCTTACTTTTTACTTCGATATGCTTTTCTCAAAGTGTCCGTTTTGACGGTTTGATTCAGGATGAGCAGAAAAATCCGTTGGAAATGGCCAATATAATGGCTATCAATAATGGTACAAAAGCAATGGATTCCTATGGAATAACCAATGATAAAGGAAAGTTTCAATTGACTTTGAAACCCAATACAGCTTATACTATTAAAATAAGTTATTTAGGGATGAAGTCTAAAGAAATTGCAGTATCGACTAAGTCTGAAAACATGACTCAGAATATTGTTTTGGATGGCGCTGGAATAGAATTGGAAGGCGTAGAAATTGTTCGCGAAATGCCAGTTTCTATAAAAGGCGACACAATTGTTTATAATGCTGATTCTTTTAAATCTGGAACAGAAAAAAAGCTTGAAGATGTCTTAAAGAAACTTCCAGGAGTTGAGGTAAATGCCGATGGAGAAATTGAAGTTGAAGGGAAAAAAGTCAGCAAATTGATGGTTGAGGGAAAAGATTTTTTTGACGGAGATACCAAATTGGGCGTCAAAAATATTCCAGCCGATGCAATTGATAAAGTTCAGGTTTTAAGAAATTATAACGAAATAAGCCAATTAAAAGGTCTAGAAAATGATCAGGAAAATGTGGCGATGAACATTAAACTGAAAGAAGGAAAAAAGAACTTTTGGTTTGGAGATGTGACCGCAGGAATTGGAGTTGCAGAATTGGACAGCCGATATATTATTAATCCAAAACTTTTCTATTACAGCCCAAAATACAGTATTAATTTAATTACCAATTTTAATAATATTGGTGAATTGCCTCTTACGGCTCAAGATTATTTTAAGTTTACAGGAGGATTTAAAAATATGATGAAAAAAGGAGGAAGCAGTTTTAATGTTTCTTCAAATGATTTAGGAATTTCGTTATTGCGTAATAATCGTGCAAAAGAAATTGAAACCAAATTTGGCGCAACAAACTTTGCTTATTCAGCTACAAAATCGTGGAATATAAGCGGTTTCGGAATTCTTTCAACTTCAAAAACCGACTTAGAAACTAAATCGCAAACAACAATTTTAGAATCTGGAGATCAGCAGAAAAGTAACGAAAATACCAATCAGAAAAATAATTTGGGACTTTTTAAATTAAGCTCAACTTATAAGCCAAGCGACAAATTTCAGTTTGATTATGATATTTTAACCAAGCTTACTAAACAAGAAGAATACTCAGATTTGTTTAGAGAGCAGATTGTTCAAAACGTTGCGACTTCAGAAGATATTTTTACAACAAAAAAACAAGATCCTACTTCGATTAATCAGAATTTGAGTTTGTATTATACGCAAAGTGCTAAAAATATCTTTGCTTTTGAAATGCAGCATTTATATCAGGACGAAAATCCTTTTTATAATGCTAATTTGCAAACACTTCCTTTTGATTTATCAGGATATATTTCGGGACAAAACAGAAATGATTATAATCAAGACCGATTTGTAAAAACCAATAAACTAGATGCAAAACTAGATTATTATTATATGGTTACACCAAAAAGTAATTTCAATATTACTTTAGGAAATACGTATTCGTATCAGAACTTTAATTCTCACATTTTCCAAATGTTAGATGATGGAACGAGAAACGATTTGAATAATGCTCAAAATAATAATGATGTAGATTATCGTTTTAATGATGCTTTTTTAGGTTTTCATTATAAAATCCTCACAGGAAAGTTTACGTTTACGCCAGGAGTAAGCTTTCATACGTATCAAATGACAAACGGACAATTAGGAACCGATTATTCCCAAAATTTCACGAAAGTGCTTCCAGATTTCTTCGCTTTATACCAAATCAAAAAATCAGAAACGCTGACGTATAATTTCTCTCTAACAAACGATTTTACAGACATCAATCAGTTGGCTTCGGGTTATGTTTTGTCTAATTATAACAGTTTGTTTCGCGGAAATCGTTTCTTAGAAAATGCGACTTCACAAGTGCATTCGTTACGTTATTTCAAGTATAATATGTTCAATTTTGAGAACATTTTTGCCAACGCAACTTACACCAGAAAAGTTGATGCGATTAAAACAAAAGCAGATTTTGACGGAATTAACCAATCATCAGTTCCTTACAACTCCAATTTAGCTGATGAGACCTTTACGGGAATGGGAAATTACGGGCGTTCGTTTTTAAAGAATTATAAAGCTTCTGCAAATGCTAGTTTTAATTGGTCGAAATTCAATAATATTCAGAACAATCAATTGTCAACAACAGAAAGTTTCAGCCAAAGCTATACCGTTCGAGCTTCAACAAATTATAAAAATCTTCCCAATATCGAATTTGGCTACAATCTTTTGATAAATAAATATAGTGGTTCAACCTTTTACACTGATAAACCATTTGCAAGATTAGATTATTATTTCTTGGATAGTTTCTCTTTTGTTTCAGAATACGAATTCTACCATTATTATAATGGCGATAAAACTGTTGATAATGAGTATGATTTTTTAAGCGCCAGTTTAATTTATCAAAAAAAGAATAGCAAGTGGGAATATAAAGTTTCGGCAACCAATTTGTTGAACACAAAATATCTTAATGATGACAGCTTCTCTCAATTCTCTACAAGAGTTTCACAATACACTGTGCAGCCGCGTTATATCATATTTTCAATGAAATACAATTTGTAGTATTTTAATTGCAAATATTGTGACTTTTTGTGATTTGTTTAAAGAAGAATCAGATATCTTTGCGCTATATTATTAACAACAAAATATGTAGTTATGCGCAATTTTATTTGGAGTTTGTCACTCCTGTTTGCCGGAATTTCTATCTCTTTCGCCCAAACTAATGGAATAGAAAAAGGAACTTATTTATCTACAAATAAAGGAGGAAAAATCAAATTAAATTTACTGGATGATAATAAGTATGAATTGGTTTTTTATTCGGGAGGATATGAAATTAAAGGCGATTCTTTGGTTTTCTTAAAAAGTAAAAATACCGTAGATAATAGATTTGATCTTTCTTTTGCTAAAGATAAAAAAGCAAAAAAAATTAAGATTAAGTTTTTGAATCCGTCTTATTATTCCTTTTACATAGGAACTCAAAAAGGAACAGAAGCAGTTCAATACCAGAGACTTTCAGATATAAAAGCAAAAGTAGATCCTGAATATATCAAAACAGATTTAGATTTTGAAATAGAAAAAACGGATTTCCTTTATTTGGTTTACGAAGACTATGGTGGAAAAAGTGATGTCAATAAATATGCATTGCCAAAAGATGTTTCAGAGATAACAATCAATTATGATCTTGCTGTTTTGAATGATTTAAATCTTGCAGGATCTTTTGATAAGAATACAAAAGAATTAAAAATTTCTGATCAAGCAGGAAAAGATCCTTTAGTGTTTGTGAACGAAAAAGATGAGAAGCCGGCTAAAGCTCCAACAGTAGTCCCGATAGAAACACAGTCTATTACAAACTGGACTTATCCTGGGAAAGATCCTGATTACGGTTCTTATGGAAGCGCAGTAGTAGATAGTATATATAATGGTCTGCCAGTTGATACAACTGCGGTACCAGCAGCAGCATATCCTCTTGATCCTCCAGCTTTTTATACCAAATATGATTTTAAGCTAAAAATAGAAGGCAATCTCAAAAAGGCAATAGAATCTACCAAAACAGCTAGCAATAAATTTTTAGTTGTTGTGGTGGACAGCAAGAATAAAACGGCAAAAGAAACTTTTGATGCTTTTATAAAAGAGCAGGAAACGCAGACAGGCTATAATATGTATGATTCGTATAATGCACTTTATGATACATACAATTATTATTTGGCTGGAGCCGATGATAAAAAATGGCTGAAAAACAATAAAATAACTAATGATCCAAGCGTATTGGTTTTAAACGGAAATGGCGATGTACTTGCTGTTGCAAAATCAGATTTAACAACACAGCAATATCAGTTTAGCTATTATGGCGATTTTTATAGAAAACTTCAAAAAGCAAATGCTTTCCTTTCTATAGATAAAGTTTTAAAGAACAAAAAAGCCTCAGATGCAGACTTAATTAATGCTTTTAATAAAGCGGCTTTATTAGAAACGTCTTATGATTATGATTCAGATTATTCAGTAAGCGATCCTAATTCTACTGATTTTGTAATTACAAAAACGGCTTTAGACCAAAAAGAAGTAGCTCAAACATGGAAAAAATTGATTGAAGCGCACCAAAAAGACAAGGCTGTAAATATGTATTTGGCTGAGACTATTATAAAAGAAATCAAAAATCAAGGATTTACAAAACAGCTTTTTAATCAGGAAAGAATTCTTAATGATACCGATTTTCTAGCGATAGATTATTTGTTAAAACATTCTGATGATATTGAAAATAATAAAGTTGCTTTCAATAATAGTGCGCCAGAAGTTCATAATATAGGAAGTGCTGTTTCTGAAATTTCTAATGCATTACAGCAAAATCTGTACGCTTCTCAGGATGGACTTACAGGTGAAATGAATAAGGAGAAAATTAATTCTGTTTACAAAAAGATAATAGCATCTGGAAAAGGAAATTTTGATGCCTATAGAAATTATTTTTATTATTTAAGCCAGCTTGAAGATCAAGATGGGTCTAATACGACTTACTTAAAAGAGTTCAGTTCTTATTTTGATAATACATTAGCTGGACCAAGCCCAATAGAAAAATTAGATACTATTTTTGGAGGTTTAGATTCTAGCTCAGGTTATTCTTATGATGGATGGAGTTCGTTTAAACTTTACCACTCAGATATTTGCAATAACGCGGCATGGACAGTTGTATTAAAACCACAGAACTCAAATTTTATTAAAGAGGCAATTAAATGGTCTGAATATAGTTTGGTGATATCTAAAAACAATCCGTACTACTTAGACACTTTAGCGCAATTGTATTATAAAGATGGACAGACACAAAAAGCTATCGAAACACAGGTTTTAGCAGTAAAGTTTATTACTAGTGACGTTGATGAAGAAACTGCAAATCAAATGAAGGAAGTTTTAACTAAAATGAGTAACGGAACATATTAATAAAACTAGCATATAAAATAAAAGCCGATTTCTATTTTTTAGAAATCGGCTTTTTTATGTTCGGCTAATCTAAGATGTCTGATAATCTAAGTTAGTCTATAGATCTGAATTATAATCCAAATGCAGCTTTTACTTGGTCAACAAAATCAAGTTTTTCCCATGTAAACAACTCAACAGTAACTGTTTTTTCGTTTCCGCCTGGAGCAGAGAAAGTTTTAGTAACAGTTTCTGGTTTACGTCCCATGTGTCCGTAAGCAGCAGTTTCGCTATAGATTGGGTTTCTTAATTTCAAACGTTGTTCGATGAAGTAAGGACGCATATCGAAGATAGCTTCTACTTTTTTAGCGATTTCACCGTTAGTTAAGTTTACTTTAGAAGTTCCGTAAGTTTCAATGAAAATTCCCATTGGCTCAGCAACACCAATTGCGTAAGAAACCTGAACTAAGATTTCATCAGCAACACCGGCAGCAACTAAGTTTTTAGCGATATGACGAGTTGCATAAGCAGCACTTCTATCTACTTTACTTGGATCTTTTCCAGAGAATGCACCACCACCGTGAGCACCTTTTCCACCGTAAGTATCAACGATAATTTTTCTACCTGTTAAACCAGTATCTCCGTGAGGTCCTCCAATAACGAATTTTCCTGTTGGGTTGATGTGATAGTTGATTTTATCGTTGAATAAATGAGCGTGCTCTGGGTTTTTAGCGATAATTCTAGGAATCAAGATTTCGATAATATCTTTTTTGATTTTAGCCAACATTTCAGCTTCTGTATCAAAATCATCGTGTTGAGTTGAAATTACAATCGCATCAATACGAGTTGGTTTATTATCGTCGCTATATTCTAAAGTAACCTGAGATTTAGCATCTGGACGCAAATACGTGATTTCTTTGTTTTCGCGTCTTAAGATTGCTAACTCTTGTAATAATTTATGAGATAGATCTAATGCCAATGGCATGAAGTTTTCAGTTTCGTTTGTAGCGTAACCAAACATCATTCCTTGATCTCCAGCACCTTGTTCTTCTGGCTTAGCTCTGTCAACACCTTGGTTAATATCTGCAGATTGCTCGTGAATAGCTGAAAGAATTCCACAAGAATTCGCTTCAAACATATATTCACTTTTAGTATATCCAATTTTACGGATTACTTCACGTGCAATTTGCTGAACATCAAGATAAGTATTCGATTTTACTTCACCTGCTAAAATTACCTGACCAGTTGTAACTAATGTTTCACAAGCTACTTTTGAGTCAGCGTCAAATGCCAAAAAGTTGTCAATTAATGCATCCGAAATTTGATCTGCAACTTTGTCTGGATGCCCTTCACTAACAGATTCTGACGTAAATAAATAAGCCATAATAATGTAATAATATATTAGTTTTTTAAAAATTAAGCAGAGAAAGTAATTGCTAAAAAGGGCTAAAGGAGAGTTTCTGCTTTAGCATTTTTTACTACTGAAATGAATCTTTCAGCATTCATAACGAAACCATTTCATTATGAAGAGGTTGCAATCAGTTCAAATTTTTCCTCTGTTTCGGGTGCAAAGGTATGAAACCATTTTGATTTGCAAATTAAAGTTCAACTTTTTTTATTTTTTCTAGCAGAAATTTAACAATAACATACTATTTTGATAGGGTAATAGAAAATATTTGGTTTTTTGTTTGGTCGATTAAAAAATAGTTTGCAACTTTGCCCCGTTAAAACAAAAGAAACAAATGAAATTTACAGTTTGCAATATGATGTCTTGTAAGATGCCGGAGTTCTCCGCAGAGACACTATTGTAAAATATTTTTCAAAATATATAAATAGAACCTCTGCCGAACCGCAGAGGTTTTTTTATTCAAAAAATAAAAGCTGTAAGATTTTTTTTAAGCCAAAAACACTAATTAATCAGTAAAGAAGAAATGAAGAAAAATGTACTAATCGTTTTAGGTCTTGTGACATTTTCAGGACTTTATGCTCAGGACAATAAAAAAGAGCAGGATAGTTTAAAAAACAACGAACTGTCTGAAGTTACTATTATTGGATCAAGAAGTAAAAACAGAGTTAAAACAGATGTGCCAGTTCCGGTTGATGTTTTTAACGTATCCGAAATAACAAAAGGAGCACCGCAAACGAGCGTAACTCAGATTTTAAATTATGTTGCTCCGTCATTTACGAGTAACCCAACATCTACAGCAGATGCAACAGACCACGTTGATCCCGCACAATTAAGAGGATTAGGGCCAGATCAGGTTTTAATTTTAGTAAACGGAAAAAGAAGACATACCAGTGCTTTGGTAAACATAAACGGATCGCCAGGAAGAGGATCTGTCGGAACAGATTTAAATGCGATTCCGTCTTTTGCTATTGAAAGAATCGAAGTTTTAAGAGATGGAGCTGCAGCGCAATATGGTTCTGATGCAATTGCAGGAGTTATTAATATTGTTCTGAAAAAGAATGCTAATTATCTAACAGGGGGAATTCAGTATGGAGCCAATCTATCTTCGGGATCAAATAATTTTGAAGGAGGAGCAGACGGACAAACTGCCCAAATCGATTTAAACTACGGAACTTCATTAGGCAAGCCAGGAAGTTTCTTAAATATTACAGGAACTGCGGTAACTAGACAAGCAACAAGCCGAGCAGGAATTAGAAGCAATGCTATTTTTAATGCTTACAATGCGGTCGAAAATAGAGCGGCGCAAGATGGAGTAGAGATTAACTCGCTATTTAGCAACATTAATACGACCACAAATTCAGCTCAGATTTTGTCTTCTTTAAAACAGTATGCGCCACAAGTAAGCTATTTTACGACGGCACAGCAAAACGCTATTGCATCAGCATCGACAATTGCACAGATGCAGACGGCTTTAAATTTTGATGTTACTAATAATGAACTGGCTTATAGAAATCAGCAGAGAAGTGATTATAATATGAGTGTTGGGCAGTCAGAATTGGCTGCAGGACAATTGTATTTTAATGCAAAATATCCTTTGAGCGAAATCACTTCATTATATTCTTTTGGAGGTGTTTCTTATAGAGGCGGTAAATCGTATGCGTTTAACAGACTGCCAAACGGTTCTGGAACTTTCACGCAAGTGTATCAAAACGGATTCTTGCCAGAAATTGAATCAAAAATTTTAGATGCTTCTGGAGCAGTTGGAATAAACACACAATTATTCGGATTTGATACTGATTTAAGCACAAATTTAGGAACAAACTCCTTTAATTATGATGTGAACAATACGATCAATGCAACTTTAGGAACAAACTCTCCATTTAGTTTTGATGCAGGAAAAGTTTCGTTTTTACAAAGTACAACCAATTTAGATTTTAGCAGAAAATATGATGTTCTTGCTGGATTGAACGTTGCTTTTGGGGGTGAATTCAGATACGAAAATTATCAGATTAAAGCAGGAGAAGAAGCTTCTTATGGATTATACGATGTAAACGGAAATTTAGTTTCAGGAATTCTGCCAAGCAATTCACCATTAATTGTAACTGACTTTTTCGGAAACAAACGTGGGGCAGGAGCGCAAGGATTTTCAGGATTTCAGCCTTCTGATGCTAAAGAAAAAGACAGACAAAGTGGAGCGGCTTATGTTGATTTAGAATTGAATGCCACTGAAAAATGGCTTATAAATGGAGCTGCACGTTATGAAAACTATTCAGATTTTGGAAATACGGTTACTTTTAAATTGGCTTCGCTTTTAAAATTAAATGATAATATCAATTGGAGAATTTCTGGACAGACAGGTTTTAGAGCGCCTTCTTTACAGCAAAGATATTTTGAATCAAGTTCTACTCAATTTATAAATGGAGCTCCTTACCAGGTAGGATATTTTACAAACGATTCGCAAGCGGCAAAAAGTATTGGAATTGAAAGTTTAAAACCAGAAAAATCAAAAAGCATCAGTACAGGATTTACATTCAAAATTCCTGAAGCTAACATAACCATTGCAACTGATGCTTATTTTACAAGAATCAACGACAGAATTGTACTGTCTGGACAATATTCAAGACCAACAGATGCACAGATAGCGGGGGCAACTTCACCAGAACAAGCAGAGGCATTGACTTTATTTCAGCAAGCATTTGATTTGAAAGGGGTAGAAAGAGCTTCATTCTGGACAAATGGAATCGATTCTGAAACAAAAGGAATTGATCTAGTAATTTCTCAAAAATATGATGTAATTCAGGATTTCACAATTAGAAACGATTTTGCCCTAAGCTTTAATGAAACTAAAAGAGTAGGAGATTTGCATATTCCGCAATCTATAGTGAATGCCGGGGGTGAGCCTTATATTTATTCTTTCTTTCCAGAATCAAGCCGAGTATATTTAGAAGAAGCTATTCCAAAATTGAAAGCCAATTTGATGACCACTTTCAATATTAAAAAACTGGATATTTATTTAAGAAACAGCTATTTTGGAAAAGTTACCGATCCAGGAGCAACAGATGTTAATCTAGACGGATTTTCTTCTGTATACGAACATCCAGAATACAGCGCAAAATTGGTTACCGATTTATCTTTAGGATATCAGATCAACGAGCATTTGAGAGCTACAATTGGAGTTAATAATATAGGAGATGTTTATCCAGACAGAAATAATCCTGCAACTCCAGCTTTTACAAATACAACTCCAACTTTGTCACCAGCGCCAAGTACAGATTTGACAAATGCGAATCAGTTTGCGTATTCAAGAGCAGTTTCTCAATTTGGATTAAACGGAAGATTTGGTTTTGCCCGTTTAAGCTTTAAATTTTAATTAAAATAATTTCTTTCAAGCCTTTTAAATAAAGGTTTGAAAGAAATTTCAAAAAAAATAATATAAAACTTCAATTTTAATTTGGTCGTTAAAAAAATACTTATTACATTTACTCTATCGAATTAGTCGAGTTTAAAAAATAGTCAAATTCAATTTTTAAATAAAATGAAAACAATAGCAAAAAGAAATATGATGTGTTGTGAGATGATGCAAATGTGCATCCCAATTTGCTGTTGCCAAAAGTGAAAGAGACAATCTTTGTTATAGTTAAACTATAAGCCCTTTTGGTCGCCATCCGAAAGGGCTTTTTTTATTTCCAACATTTTAAATTTTAAATCATGAATACACTAGATATAAATACAATCGCATTTCAATACTTACTAAGAAATAATAATTCGGAAGAACCATCAGCTGAAACTCTAAAATATGATCCTACGCTACAGATAAAAACGCAGAAATCATTATTGTTTCATCTATATGATCTTGAAGAAGAAGCTGAAGATATTTTAGCTTAAATCAATAACAATATCAATAACAATATCAATAACAATATCAATAACAATATCAATAACAATATCAATAACAATATATAAACGTATTAACAATACTTAAAAAACTAAGAAATCATGAGTACACAAAAATTTGCAACAAACGCATTACACGCAGGACATGACGTAACTAAAAACGCAGGAACTAGAGCCGTGCCAATTTATCAGACATCATCATACGTATTTAACAATGCAGATCATGCGGCCAATTTATTTGGTCTTGCCGAAGCCGGATTCATATATACAAGATTAAACAACCCAACAAATGATATTCTAGAACAGCGCTTGGCAGCACTAGAAGGCGGAATCGGAGCTGTGGTTACAGCTTCTGGAGCATCTGCAATTTCAACAACTTTATTGACTTTGCTAAAAGCAGGAGATCATATCGTGGCTTCAAACAGTTTATACGGCGGAACGTATAATCTTTTAAAAGTTACACTGCCAAGATTAGGAATCACAACCACATTTGTAGACCCGTCAAAGCCTGAAAATTTTACAAAAGCGGCAAAAGAAAATACAAGAGCTTTCTTTGTTGAATCTCTTGGGAATCCAAAATTGGATGTATTAGATTTAAAAGCAATTTCGGCAGAAGCCAAAGCATTCAAAGTGCCATTTATAGTAGATAATACAGTTGCGACACCTTATTTATTAAACCCAATTAAATATGGTGCCGATATTGTAATTCATTCCTTAACTAAATATATCGCAGGAAACGGAACTTCATTAGGAGGCGTTATCATTGATGCTGGAAACTTTGATTGGGCAAACGGAAAATTTCCTGAGTTTACCGAGCCATCTGCAGGATACCACGGATTAGTATATCATGAAGCTTTAGGAAATGCGGCTTTTATTGCAAAAGCTCGAATTGAAGGTCTGCGTGATTTTGGTGCTGCTTTAAGTCCATTTAATGCTTTTCAGATTATTCAGGGACTAGAAACACTTCCAATCCGAATCAAAAAACATAGTGAAAATGCTTTGGCTCTGGCTGAATGGTTAGAAAAACAAGATGAGGTAGTTTGGGTAAATTATCCAGGTCTAAAATCGAGTAAATATAATGATCTGGCTAAAGAATATCTTCCAGAAGGACAAAGCGGAATTATCACTTTCGGATTAAGAGGAGGTTTTGATGCGGCAAAAAAAGTGGTAGATGACACGAAGCTATTCTCTTTATTAGCCAATATCGGTGACACAAAATCACTGATTATACATCCTGCAAGCACTACACACCAGCAGTTGACAGAAGCAGAACAAATAGAAACGGGAGTTTCTAAAGATTTGATTCGTCTGTCTGTGGGAATTGAAGATATTGAAGATTTAATTGCTGATTTGCAAACTGTTTTTGAAAGTGTTTCACTTTCGCAGTTCAGCATCAATAAAAATTAGGTTTTTTTGTTTTTTGTTTGAAAGATTGCCTTTAGCCTATGTGCTAAAGGTAATTTTTTATGAAAAGCATCTTTATAAAATTTAAACCATATAAGGAATATAAGTGCATTTTCTAGAGACGCACCACATGCGTCTGCTTTTTGCTGCAAAACATGAAATAAACTTACATCACTTATATGGTTTCAAAAATTAAAAAATAGAAATTATGTCAAAGCTTAAAATAAACATTATCCTTTTCGGAATTGGTAATATCGGAAGTACTTTGATTAATCAGATTATTGAAAGTCAGGATTTTTTTCTCGAGAGCAAAAATGTCGATTTTCATTTTCCAATTATAACCAATTCGACGGTTGCTTTTTTTGAGAAAGAAGGCGTGGGTTATTCTTGGGAAACCAATTTTAGACAATTGGCAGTTCCTTTTAAGATAGAAGATATTGTCGAATTTGCACAAGAAAACGAATTTGAAAACTTAATAGCTGTCGATGCAACAGCTAGCGATGAATTGGTGAAACATTATAATACGTTAATCAAAAACGGATTTAATATTGTAGCAGTAAATAAAAAGGCCAATACGCTCCCAATAGACTTATATAAAGAGCTAAGGGCAGATCTTAAAAAGTACGACAAAGAATTTTTGTATGAAACATCGGTTGAAACTGGAATTCCTGTTTTGCAGACTTTAAGAGATTTGTACTATTCGGGAGAAAAAATCACAAAGATTCGAGGCGTTTTTTCCGATAATCTGAGTTACGTCTTTAATAGATTTTCATCTGAAGATGTTTCGTTTTCATCTGTTTTAAAAGATGCGAGTCTTTTAGGTTTGATGAAATCAAATTTTAAAGAAGATTTGTCTGGAAATGATACTGCAAGGAAACTTCTAATATTGGCCAGAGAAATAGGAAAAGATTTTGATCTCTCAGATATTAATATAAAACCTTTTATAACCGAAGAGCATTTGGAAAAAAATGGAGTGCTCGATAAAGAAACTGTAGATAAATCATTTAAAATTGCCAAAATCACTCAAGCAGAAAATCATGTACTCCGTTATGTAGGAGAGTTTGATGTAGAAAAAGGCACTTTAGAAGCCAAATTAATTTCGGAACCAATAGTCTCTCCAATCGGGCAGTTGAAAGGTTCCGACACTATTTTTGAAATTTATACCAAATCTTACGCCGATATTCCAATCGTAATTCAAAGTGCTCCGCCATGTAAACAAGCAATTTCGAGAGGAATTATAACTGATATCCTAAAAATAGTGGAACGAATTAGGACTAAGGAAGCAGTCTGGCTATAATTTTTTAGCCGAAAAAGAAAAAGGTTCTTTGATAAACTGATTTGTCAAATGGAATTATTAAGAAAAACGAGTTTGTTTTGTAAGTTTTTTACCTGTATTATTTCGTTTTCGTTTTTGTAAGATGTTTTTTGACGTTAAAAAATTGATTTTTAACGATTTTTGTAATTAAATTCTTGAATTTAATTTGTGTAATAAAAAAAATAATTGCATATTTGTTATACCCAAAAACTACTAGAAATCAAATGAACTTAAAAGTCAACAAAATGTTTTGTGCCATTTCGGTTAAGACCGAGGCTGGGGTGTCTATTGCTTAAAAAATTGTAAGAATACAATAATAATATAGTAAGAGCCTCCCGAGAAATTTTGGGAGGCTTTTTAATTTAATACAAATGCAGAATTTAAATAAACAATATAAATCACAGATGAATAAATCCTTACAGATGAACAAGATGTTTTCTGTCGCGCTTATTTGCGCATACGTCTGTTGATACTAAAAGTATACGTGAGTGTAAAAACTTAAACCCTTTTGGTATCTGAAAATCCAAAAGGGTTTTTTTATTCCAGAAAGCAATTTAACAAAAAGATAAACGAGAAATAAAGATTATAAAACACAACTTAACTAAAACTTAATATCATGAGCACATTGAACTACTTAGCAGAAAAAATTTCAAATTTGAAAAACAGAAGGACAAGAAAAAATAATCCACCACCAACAAACGAATTGGCTCACCCAAGATTCGGAATAACTGAGGCTGGAATCACAGAAGAAAGTAAAGGAGCTAAGAAAAAAGCACCAAACTCTTTATTGTTTTTGATGTATTCAAAAGAAAATGACACGCTTTTTATCTAAACGGAAGAAGCATCATAAACTAGGGTAAAACCTGCTTAATTTTACTGGGCATTTTTGTTCGGTAAATTTTTGCGTATAATAGTTTTTGCTAAAGTAAGTCTCAGAAATTTAACAAACACTTTTAGATAAAATTTGTTTGTTAGAGAAAATAGTAGTTAATTTGCACTCGTTAAGTTCAAACACGTATTGAAATGTTATAAAGAAAGGACGAGGGATTAGACCCGATGAAGCCTTAGCAACCCTTCGGTAAAACGAAGAAGGTGCTACATTCTACCACGCCAAACGTGGAAAGATAACAACAAGATTTTTTCTAGTTAAACCTAGTTTTTCTTTCTAATATTTCCATATACAAATCAATAATACAACAGATTTGAAATTGGAAAATATACCAAATCCCATTATAATTCAAGATTTCATCACAGAAAGTGGTGCAGCTTACCGTTCTATACCTTTGCACTTTACATTGGCAGGACAGCCTTTGCATAGTGCGCCAATTGTATTGGTTAATCACGCCTTAACAGGAAATGCGCAAGTAACTGGAGAAAACGGCTGGTGGAATGACTTAATTGGCGAAGGTAAAACCATAGATACTGTTGTTTATACCATTTTAGCCTTTGATGTTCCTGGAAATGGAAGCAATTCTTTTTTAATTGAAAATTATCTTGACTTTACAGCCAGAGATGTCGCAAGAATCTTTATCGAAGGTGTAAAAGCTTTACAAATTGAAAAACTTTTTGCAATTATCGGAGGTTCAGTTGGAGGCGGAATCGCTTGGGAAATCTTAGCTTTAGAACCTAATATAACAGAAAACCTTATTCCGATCGCGAGTGACTGGAAATCTACCGACTGGCTTATTGCCAATTGTTTTCTTCAAGAACAAATTCTAAACAATTCTTCAAAACCAATCGAAGATGCAAGAATTCATGCCATGCTTTGTTATCGTTCGCCAGAATCATTCAAAGAGAAATTCCAAAGAACAATCAATCAAGATCTTTTGATTTTTAATATCGAAAGCTGGTTGGCTCATCATGGTAAAAAATTGCAGAAAAGATTCCAATTGTCTTCTTATAAATTAATGAATCAATTGCTTAAAACAATTGATATTACTAGAAATAGTGAAAGTTTTGAAAACTTGTTGTCCAAAACAAAAGCCTCAATTCATATTATCGGAATCAATTCAGATTTGTTTTTTACGGCAAAAGAAAACGTAGAAACCTATGAAGAATTGAAGAAGTTTAAAGACAATGTTTTCTACAGCGAAATTGATTCGGTTCACGGACATGACGCTTTTTTAATCGAGTACAAACAATTAGATCATTTACTTGCCGACATTTTTAAGGCAGAAACAATAAAGAAATAAAAATGAAAGTATTAAAATTTGGAGGTAAATCATTAGCAAACGGAGAAGGACTTAACAAAGTTGTTTCAATCATTTCAGATAAAGTAAATCAAGGCGAAAAAATTGCCGTTGTCGTTTCTGCACGTGGAAATGCGACAGATGAGCTTGAATTTATCTTAAGCATTGCTGCTAAAAATGGTAGTTATAAAGAATTATTAGAGAATTTTAAAAAATATCAAATATCAGATTATCCGCAAGTTGATTTGTCTGAAGAGTTTAATGTTTTAGATAAACTTTTCGAGGGTGTTAGCTTAATTGGCGATTACAGCAAAAAAATCAAAGATCAGATTTTGTCAAAAGGCGAATTGCTTTCGGCTAAATTATTGACGGCTATTTTACTAGAAAAAGGAATTCCAGCCAATTTTGTAGATACAAGAGAATTATTGAAAACGGATTCTAAATTTGGTGATGCACAGCCATTAGAACAGCTTTCAAAGAAAAACGTAGTCAATTATTTTAAAGAACATAACGGAGAAACGGTTAATATAGTTACAGGTTTCATTGGATCTAATAACAACAACGACACAACTACTTTAGGTAGAAATGGCAGTAACTATACCGCTTCGTTAATCGCAAATTATTTAAATGCTGAAGAATTGCAGAACTTCACGCACGTAGACGGAATCTACACTGCAAATCCTGATTTGGTTGCAGATGCTAAGAAAATCGAATATTTATCGTTTAATGAAGCAAATGAGCTGGCAAATTTTGGAGCTACAATTTTGCATGCTAAAACGATTATTCCATTATTAGAAAAAAATATTCCGTTACGAATTTTAAATACTTTCAACCACGAAAATCGCGGAACTTTAATTACTTCAGATTCTTCAAAAGAAGGAATTAAAACACTTTCTGTTTTAGAAAATGTTTCTCTTGTAAATCTTGAAGGACGAGGATTGCTTGGAAAAGCAGGAGTTGACGCTCGAATTTTTAAAGTAATGGGAGATAATAATATCAGTGTAAGCATCATTTCTCAAGGTTCTTCAGAAAGAGGAATCGGACTTGTGGTTGCAACTGATAAAGCAACAACAGCAGTTGTAGAATTAGAAAAAGAATTTGAAAATGACTTTTATTCTAAAGACGTAAATCAGATTACGGTTACAGACAATGTATCTGTAATTTCGATTATCGGACAGGATTTGAGCACTTTCCACAAACCATATACTGCTTTAATTAAAAATAAAATTGTCCCGATTTTGTTCAACAACACCGTAACAGGTAAAAACGTAAGTTTGGTTGTTAAAAAAGAGGAATTAAACAAAGCTTTAAATGTAATTCACGGAGAGATTTTTGGAGTTTCAAAGAAAATCAACATTGCAATTTTCGGTCACGGATTAGTTGGAGGAACTTTAATCAACCAGATTTTAGAATCGGCTGCTGCAATTGAAAAACGTAAAGATATTAAGCTGAATGTTTTTGCTATAGCGAATTCTAAAAAATTGCTTCTAAACAAATATGGAGTGAGCAGCAACTGGAAAAATGAAATTGAAACTAAAGGAGAAGCTTACACCATCAAAGATATTATTGCTTTCGCTAATGAACATCATTTAGAAAACTTAATTGCAATTGACAATACAGCAAGCGCGACTTTCGTTGAAAATTATATTCCGTTAGTAGAAAGCAGTTTCGATTTGATTTCTTCTAATAAAGTGGCTAATACATTGACGTATGGTTTCTACAAAGAATTGAGAAAAGCTCTAGCAGAAAACCAAAAGAATTATTTATACGAAACAAATGTTGGTGCAGGTTTGCCGTTAATTGACACAATCAAATTATTGCACCTTTCAGGAGAAAATATCACAAAAATAAAAGGAGTTTTCTCTGGAACACTAAGTTATTTGTTCAATAATTTCTCTGCAAAAGATGCGCCTTTCAGCGAAATTTTGCAAGAAGCAATTGATAACGGATATACAGAACCGGATCCGCGTGAGGATTTATGCGGAAACGACGTGGGTAGAAAATTATTGATTTTGGCTAGGGAATTAGATTTACAGAATGAGTTTGAAGAAATTTCAATTCAGAATTTAATTCCGGAACATTTACGTGAAGGAAGCGCTGCCGATTTCTTGACGAAATTAAAAGAATTCGACTCAATTTATGCTAAAATAAAAGCAGAACAACAGCCAAATCACGTTTTAAGGTATATCGGTGAATTGTCTGGAGATTTGCAGAATGATAAAGGAAATCTTGAAGTAAAATTAGTTTCAGTGCCAAAAGATACTGCATTAGGAGGATTAAAAGGTTCTGATTCTTTCTTCGAAATTTACACAGAATCTTACGGAGATCGTCCAATCGTTATTCAAGGAGCTGGTGCAGGTTCTGCAGTAACAGCGAGAGGAGTTTTCGGAGATATTTTGAGATTGTCTGATAAAGGGTAAATACGATTTTAGATTGCAGATTTTAGATTTTAGATTGAAATCTGAAACGACACAAAAACAAAAAAATAACAACACAATGAAAGTAACTTTAAACAGAGTAAATGACGCATTTCATTTTAAAGTAAAAAATGAACGCGGACACGTAGTTGACGTTGATAGCAGAGCCGAATTTGGCGGAAGCGATTTAGGTGCAAGCCCAATGGAATTGGTATTAATGGGTGTTGCGGGTTGCAGTGCAATTGATATGATTTCAATCTTGAAAAAACAGCGTCAGGAAATCACTTCTTTTAATGCTGAGGTTGAAGGAACTCGTGTACAAATCGAAGAAGCAAAACCTTTTAAAGAAATCGACGTGGTTTTCTATTTAGAAGGAGAAATCAACCCTGAAAAAGCAAAAAAAGCAGCGCAGCTTTCTTTTGAGAAATACTGCTCAGTGGCCAAAACAGTCGAACCAACAGCAACAATTACCTACAAAGTTGTCTTGAATAACGAAGCTTTGTAAAGTAGATAATTAGTCAATTTGGGAATTAGAAAATGCTCAGATTGTGCATAAATAATTGACTTGTTTAAGTTTAGATTTCAGTTTTAAAACTTGAAACCTGAAACTTGACACGAGGCTGGAAGCCGAACTGGCGAAGCAAACAAAAAAAAACAAAAAAACAACACAATGAATACAGAAGAATTTGGTTTTGAAACACAAGCCATTAGAACACAATTAGAAAGATCTCAATATTTAGAACATTCGGTGCCTTTGTACCTTTCGTCAAGCTTCGTTTTTGAAGATGCAGAAGACATGCGAGCTTCTTTTACAGAAGAAAAGGAAAGAAATATTTACAGCCGTTTTAGCAATCCGAACACTACAGAATTTGTAGACAAAATCTGCAAAATGGAAGGTGCTGAATCTGGTTATGCTTTTGCAACCGGAATGGCAGCAGTATATTCTACTTTTGCAGCTTTGTTAAATTCTGGAGATCATATTGTTTCTGCTAGCAGTGTTTTTGGTTCTACTCACGCTTTGTTTATGACTTATTTCCCAAAATGGAATATCGAAACTTCTTATTTCGAAATCAGCAAGCCTGAGACAATCGAGAGTTTTATTAAACCAAACACCAAAATATTATACGCCGAATCCCCAACAAATCCTGGAGTTGATGTTATTGATTTAGAATTGCTTGGAAATATTGCTAAAAAACACAACTTGATTCTAATTATCGACAACTGTTTTGCAACACCATATTTACAGCAGCCAATTAAATTTGGAGCACATTTGGTTATCCATTCAGCAACAAAATTAATCGATGGACAAGGAAGAGTTTTAGGTGGGGTTACAGTTGGAGATGCAGAATTAATTAGACAGATTTATTTATTCTCTAGAAATACTGGGCCAGCTTTAGCGCCGTTTAATGCTTGGGTTTTGTCAAAAAGTTTAGAAACTTTGGCTGTTCGAGTAGACAGACATTGCGAAAATGCTTTAAAAGTAGCTGAATTTTTAGAAAGCCATCCAAATGTAAACAGTGTAAAATATCCGTTCTTGAAATCTCATCCGCAATACGAAATTGCTAAAAAACAGATGAAAGCAGGTGGAAACATCATCGCATTTGAAATTAAAGGCGGAATCGAAGCAGGAAGAAAATTCTTGAACAGCATTAAACTTTGCTCATTATCTGCAAATATTGGCGATACAAGAACCATTGTTACGCACCCGGCTTCTACAACACACAGCAAATTATCCGAAGAAGATCAGTTGGCGGTTGGAATCACACAAGGTTTAGTTCGTGTTTCTGTTGGTTTAGAAACTGTTGAAGATGTAATTGCTGATTTAAAACAAGCACTTTCTTAATTAAAGGTTTTTAGATTCCTGAATTATATTAATGACGATTTTTAACTGTAAATTTATTACTGTTAAAAATCGTCATTCTTTTTAATGGTTGTTGATGTAAAAAGTATATTTTTGTTGTGAATCAACAAAATATATTTAGTAAAAATACCAATTAGCATATGAGCAACTCTACTTACATTCTTGATGATAAATTATTAGCTTCTAGTGGAGCACGTTTTTTAAATTATATTCTAGATCTATTATTTTTTTTCATTGTCTTTATGATGATTATTTTTTTTCTCGGCATTTTAATTGGCTTAGGATTTACAGATTTGGGAATTTGGATGGACAATTTGGGAGATTTTGGATGGAATATTATTGCAATTGTTATTTCGCTTACGTATTATCTGGTAATGGAAGGACTGTTTGCAAGATCGATTGCAAAATTTATCACTGGAACTGTAGTAGTTAATGAAAACGGACAAAAACCTGATTTTGCCACTATTTTTAAGAGAAGCTTATGCCGTTTTATTCCGTTTGATGCACTCACTTTTTTAGGAGGATCAAGAGGATGGCATGATTCTCTTTCTCACACTTATGTAGTTAACAAAAAAGCTTTGGAAGAAGAAATGAGAATGTTTCAAGAATTCAATTTAATTGGAATTAACGAAGTAATTTGATAGAATTAGTAGAATTTAACTATCTAACTATTATTTTTCTCATTTAAAAAGCCTATTTTTGTTGCAGAATAACATGGAATTGTTCATTTTAGGAAAATCTAAAATCTAGATTCTATAATCTAAAATATAAAATAGTGCTTTCAAAGAAAACAAAATACGGAATTAAAGCTTTAACTTATTTAGCTAGACGTGAGAATAATGAGCCTGTACAAATTGCAGAAATTGCAAAAAGCGAGCATATTTCAATTAAATTTTTAGAAAGTATTTTGTTGCTTCTGAGAAATTCTGGTTTTCTGGGGGCTAAAAAAGGAAAAGGCGGAGGCTATTATCTGATAAAAGACCCAAAAGATATCAGTATGGCAAAGGTTTATCGAATTTTGGAGGGGCCAATTGCATTGCTTCCATGTGCAAGTCATAATTTCTACGAAAGATGCGATGATTGCGATGATGAATCAACTTGCGCAGCACGCCGATTAATGACTGAAGTTCGCGATAATACCCTTAAAATATTAGAAAGCAATTCTTTAGCAGATATTGCTTTTTAATTTTCACTATATAAGGAATATAAGTTCAGCAAAACAACTTTACACAAAGTCTAACATGAACTTATATTTCTAATATGGTTTAAAAGCTTATTTAAAATATTAATTTATACCCAGCCAAGAAGAGCATTACCGCAATAGCATTTCTAAGAAACTGATCTGGCACTTTCCCGCTAAGCATGCTTCCCATATAAATCCCTGGAAGCGATCCCATTAGTAATTGTCCTAGTAAGCTTAAATCTAGATTTCCCATAGAAGCATGTCCGATTCCGGCAACTAAAGTTAACGGAACAGCATGTGCGATTTCAGTTCCAACCAATCGAGGTGTTGGTAATAGAGGATATAAGAAAAATAAAGTTACGGTTCCTAATGCGCCTGCTCCAATAGAGGTTAAGGTTACAGTTGCTCCTAATAAAACGCCAATTCCAATCGTCAGCATATTTTGTGTAGTACTTTCGCTGTGGAATTTATCGCCAGCATGTTTTTGAGAAAATTTCAAAAGCTTTTTTTTGAATATAATGGCCACAGAGGTAAATAGTAATGCCCAGCCCAAACTATATTTAATGACGCGATTTATAGTTTCGATGTCGGTTTTAATGCTGTTTAAAATCCACAAAGTCAGCAATGCAGCGGGAACACTCCCTAAAGTTAGCCAGCCTGTAATTTTCCAGTTGATGTTTCCTTTTTTATTGTGTACAAATATTCCTCCGGCTTTAGTAAAAGCGGCATAAAGTAAATCGGTTCCTACTGCTGTTGTTGGGGGGATATTAAAGTATAATAAAATGGGGGTCATTAAAGAACCGCCGCCAACTCCAGTTAATCCTACAATGAAACCAACAGTTAATCCGGCAATTACAAGACCTATTTGAAAATCCATGCTAAAAAATTTGGCGCTAAAATACAATATTTTTATAATAATCCTATCGATTTTATAGAGATTAAAAAATGTATTTAACAAACAAATGTTTTTGACTCATAAATTGTTGGAATATCTTGAAATACGGCCTTATTTGTGAAATTATACTACAAAATTCTTAAAACTCTATTTTAGAACATAATAAATGAAGGTTTTAGGGTTTAAAAAAATAATAATATTGCTTTGTAATTTAGAAATAAGTAGTATTTTTGCAAAGTAATCTATTAACCCGATAGGGTAATAGGTTTGAAACAAATTTAAACATGTTAAATATGGAGAAAGAACTGAAAATAAATAGTGCTGATTCTTTTAAGGAAAAGCTTTGGATTGGAATTCCTGTTGTTTTACTAGTAGGTTTATTATCTGTTTTAATATATAATCATCACGCAGAATTTACGTGGGATGGATTTGTGAATGGTTTTAATGCGGAGTTTTTAGTGTTTTTGGCCATTGGAGTTTTTGCTCAATTGGTTGATGGTACTTTAGGAATGGGTTACGGAGCAACTTCAACGTCATTTTTATTGGCTTACGGAGTGCCGCCAGTTGTAAGTAGTACAGCAGTTCACGTTTCAGAAATGTTTACAACGGGAGCATCGGCACTTTCTCACCATCGTTTCGGAAACATTAATAAAAAGCTGGTAAAACATTTATTGATTCCCGGAGTTTTAGGCTCGATTACAGGAGCTTATTTATTGTCTGATGTAATTGATGGCGACGTTATTAAGCCTTTTATTGCAGTTTATATGATGATTTTGGCAATTGTTATTATCAGAAAGGCATTGAAAAAGAGTATAGTAAAAAAGAAAACTAAAAAATTGGGCGCTTTAGCTGTTTTTGGCGGATTTATGGATTCTGTTGGAGGCGGAGGTTGGGGGCCAATCGTAACTTCGACTTTATTAGGAAGAGGAAGAAACCCAAGATATACAATTGGTTCAGTAAACGCTGCTGAATTTGCGATTTCATTTGCAAGCGGTATCACCTTTATGCTTTTTGGAGGAATCCACGGCTGGCAGGTGATCATCGGATTGATTTTAGGAGGAGTCGTTTCAGCGCCTTTGGCAGCTTATTTAGTAAATAAAATCAAAAGAAAACCAATGATGGTTGCAGTTGGGATTCTAATTATAATATTGAGTTTAAAAACATTATCTAAATTATTGTAAAGATAATTTTAGAAAGGAAAAGATTTATGAGTGCGATTATTGTACAAGAATTATTAGAGAAAACTAAAAATCTTTCGCTTGACGAAACCTTAGTTTTTTTAGCAAAAGAATTTCCGGGAAAAGTCATTTTTTCGACTTCTTTCGGACAGGAAGATCAGGTAATTACCGATTTTATTGCAAAAAGTAACACAGATATTAAGGTGTTTACTTTAGATACAGGAAGATTATTTCAGGAAACGTATGATGTTTTTCATAAAACATTAAAAAAATACAAAAGACCAATCGAAGTTTATTTTCCAGAAGCAGCTTCAGTAGAAAATCTGCTTCAGACTAAAGGGCCAAACAGCTTTTACGATTCAGTTGAAAACCGAAAAGAATGCTGTTTTATTCGAAAAGTGGTTCCGTTGAGAAAAGCTTTGGCCGGAAATTCAGTTTGGATTACAGGATTAAGAGCCGAACAATCAGAAAACAGACAAGATTTAAGTTTGTTTGAATACGATGGAAATTTCGAAATCATCAAATTCAATCCTTTACTAAAATGGACTTTAGAAGAAGTTGAAATATATCTTTCAGAAAATAATGTTCCGCAAAATGCATTACACAAACAAGGTTTCGTAAGTATTGGATGCGCGCCATGTACCAGAGCGATTTTCCCTGGAGAAGATATTAGAGCTGGAAGATGGTGGTGGGAATCAAGCCATAAAGAGTGCGGGCTGCATAGTGCTAAGAAAGAGTAGGTAAGACTTTTAGAGGCAAGAAGAAAGAGGCGAGACTTTCTTTTAGAGAATAGAATATAGATTATAGAATAAAGAGTGGAGATTTTAGATCAGGCAACTTGAAACTTTAAACATGAAACCTGAAACAAATTTTCACAACAAAAATATCAAACAAAAAAACAATGAGTTCAGTATTAAAAACAAACGCTTTAGAGAGTGAAGCGATATACATTTTCAGAGAAGTAATTTCACAGTTTGACAAACCGGTTTTACTTTTCTCAGGAGGAAAAGATTCTATTACGTTAGTGCGTTTGGCGCAAAAAGCATTTTTCCCTGCTAAGATTCCGTTTCCTCTTTTGCACGTTGATACAGGACACAATTTTCCTGAGACAATCGCTTTCAGAGATAAATTGGTAGAAGAATTAGGTTTAGAGTTGATCGTTCGTAATGTTCAGGATGCTATTGATGAAGGAAAAGTAGTTGAAGAAACTGGTAAATACTCAAGCAGAAACAGTTTGCAAACAACAACACTTTTAGATGCAATTGAAGAATTTAAGTTTGATGCTTGTATTGGCGGTGCGCGTCGTGATGAAGAGAAAGCGAGAGCCAAAGAACGTATTTTCTCTGTTCGTGATGATTTCGGACAATGGGACGAGAAAAATCAAAGACCTGAATTGTTTGATATCTTGAATGGAAAAATTGAAAATGGACAAAACGTTCGTGTTTTCCCAATTTCAAACTGGACAGAATTAGATGTTTGGAGTTATATCGAAAAAGAAAAAATCGAGATTCCGTCAATCTATTTCTCACATAAAAGAAAAGTTTTTTTGAGAGACGGTTTAATCTGGTCGCATTCTCCTTTTGTGTACCAAGAAGAAGACGAACAAATCGAAGAAAGAATTGTTCGCTTCAGAACCGTTGGAGATATGAGCTGTACAGCAGCTGTTGAATCTTACGCAGCAACAATCGAAGAGGTTGTAGGCGAAATCAGATCATCAACCATTTCTGAAAGAGGAGCCAGAATCGATGATAAACGTTCTGAAGCTGCAATGGAAAAAAGAAAACAACAAGGATATTTTTAATGCAATTAAAAATTGAGAATTAAAAATTAAAAGTTAGAATCAAGAAAACAAAAACATACAGATTTAAGTTTCGAGAGAACATGAAACCTGAAACTTTAAACCTGAAACAATATATAAGATGGACGTTTTAAAAATAGCAACAGCAGGAAGTGTAGATGACGGAAAAAGTACTTTGATCGGAAGATTATTGTACGATACAAAATCGTTGACAACTGATAAAATAGAAGCAATCGAAAAAAGCAGTAAACAGAAAGGATACGATTACCTTGATTTTTCTTTGGCAACTGACGGACTAGTAGCAGAAAGAGAGCAAGGAATTACGATTGATGTTGCGCACATTTATTTTTCGACAGCAAAGAAAAGTTACATTATTGCCGATACTCCGGGGCACGTAGAATATACAAGAAACATGGTTACAGGAGCCTCGACTTCTCAGGTTTCTATTATTTTAATTGATGCTAGAAAAGGAGTTATCGAGCAAACTTACCGTCACTTTTTCATCAACAATTTATTGAGAGTGAAAGAAGTAATTGTCGCCATCAACAAAATGGACTTAGTAGATTACTCAGAAGAGGTTTTCAATAAAATCAAAGCTGATTTTGAGGCTTTAAACGCAAAAAGCACATTCAAAGAGCAAAACGTAAGCTATATTCCGTTAAGCGCAATCAACGGCGGAAACGTGGTTGATAAATCAGAAAATATGCCTTGGTACGAAGGACAAACGGTTTTAGAGCATTTAGAAGGATTGCATTCTCATGATGTTTACGAAGCAGGAAAAGCGCGTTTCCCAGTTCAGACCGTTATTCGTCCAAAAACAGAAGAATACCACGATTTCAGAGGATACGCTGGAAAATTGTACGGAAACTCAATTAAAGTTGGAGATGCAGTTACAGTTCTTCCATCGTTAACAGAATCAAAAGTATCTAAAATTCACTTTTTCGATAAGCAATTTGATGAAGCTACAGCAGGTTCCTCAATTACAATCGAATTAGAAAATGATATCAATGTAACGAGAGGTGATATGATTGTAAAATCAGATGAGCTCCCAAAAATTGAAAAAGATATTACAACAACAGTTTGCTGGATGGACAGCAAAAAACTCGTTCCAGGAACAAAATACTTGGTACAACATAATACAAACAGAGTTTTAGCAAAAGTAGAAAGCATTAAAAATACTATTGCAACAGATTATTCAGGAACAACTCCGGCAACACAATTGGCAATTAACGAAATCGGAGAAGTGAGCATCAAATTAAGCAAACCGTTATATTTTGATCCGTACAACGAAAACAAATCAAACGGAGCTTTCATCTTAATTGATACAGCAACAAACACAACAGCAGGAGTAGGGTTTATTCGATAATTGATCGTAAATGGTTTTGGTTGATAGTTATCTTCCAGCAAACCAACAACCAGCAACTGACAACCAACAACTAAAGAAAAATGGAAAGTTTTAGAACAGAAATAGAAAATCCGGTAGTTCAGAAGGAGATTATCGAATTAGAAAAAAAGATTCACTTATTCCGCGGAGGAAAAATTGATGATGAGCGTTTTCGTAGTCTTCGTTTGGCTCGTGGAATCTACGGTCAGCGTCAGGAAGGTGTTCAGATGATTCGTATCAAACTGCCTTATGGTAAAGTAACCAGCGAGCAGTTGAGAAGAATTACAGAGGTTTCAGATAAATATTCAACAGGCCGTCTGCATATTACAACACGTCAGGATATTCAGATTCACTACGTGAGTTTAGACAGAACACCTGAGCTTTGGTCAGAATTAGCAAAAGATGATATCACTCTGCGTGAAGCGTGTGGTAACACAGTTAGAAATATTACAGGAAGTGAATTGGCAGGAGTTGACGTAAACGAACCATTTGATGTTACGCCTTATGCACACGGAATGTTCCAATACTTATTAAGAAACCCAATCTGTCAGGAAATGGGACGTAAGTTCAAAATTGCGTTCTCTTCTTCAGACGAAGATACGGCTTTGAGTTATTTGCACGATTTAGGATTTATACCGAAAATTAAAGACGGACAAAAAGGTTTCAAAATCATGTTTGGAGGAGGTTTAGGATCTCAGCCAGCACATGCAGAATTGCTTTCAGAGTTTGTACCAGTTAACCAAATTATACCAACAGCAGAAGGAATCATCCGTATTTTTGACAGATATGGAGAACGTGCTAAAAGAATGAAAGCACGTATGAAATTCTTAATCAAAGAAATCGGGAAAGATGCCTTTTTAGAATTGGTTGAAAATGAGAAAAAAGCGATTGCTTTTGAAACATATGAAATCGACACCACTGCTTTTGAAGGGCCAATTGCTGAACCAGTTTTAGAAGTTCCGCAAGTTACAATTGAAGATACAGAAGCGTATGAAGCGTGGAAAAAATCGAATGTAATTAAGCAAAAGCAAGAAGGTTATTACGCTATTGGAATCAAAGTTTTATTGGGAGATTTTTACACTGATAAAGCAAGATTATTAGCCGATTTAATTAAAAATTACGCAGCAAACGAATTACGTTTTTCATTGCGTCAAAATATTGTAATACGTCACGTAAAAGAAGAGAATCTTCCTTTCTTTTATCAAGAATTAGCCAAACTTGACTTTGTTCATTTAGGATATAATTCAGTTGGAGATATTACGGCATGTCCGGGTACTGATACTTGCAACTTGGGGATTGCAAGTAGTACCGGTATTGCAGAAGAATTAGAAAGAGTTTTAAAAACAGAATATCCTCAGTATTTAAACAACCGTGAAATCGAAATTAAAATTTCAGGCTGTATGAATGCTTGTGGGCAGCATAATATGTCTGCAATTGGATTCCAAGGAATGTCTATCAACTCAGGAAAATTAGTAGCTCCGGCTTTACAAGTTTTGTTAGGAGGAGGAAGATTAGGAAACGGAGAAGGACGTTTTGCTGATAAAGTAATTAAAATTCCTAGCCGTAGAGGGCCAGAAGCATTACGCACTATTTTAAATGATTTTGATGCTAATGGAAATGGAGAAAAATTCCTGAATTATTACGATTCAAAAGGAGAAAAATACTTCTACGAAATTTTAAAACCATTATCTGATGTTACCAATTTAACGGAAGCTGATTTTGTAGATTGGGGTAACGCGGACAATTACGTAAAAGCAGTTGGAGTTGGAGAATGTGCCGGAGTTGTGATCGATTTAGTAGCTACATTATTGTTTGAAGCTAAAGAAAAATTGATTTTGGCTCAGGAATCTTTCGATGAGAAAAAATGGTCAGATGCAATTTATCATGCTTACGCAGGATTTGTAAATGGCGCAAAAGCATTGTTATTGGCCGAAAATCAAAAAACAAACCACCACGCAGGAATCGTGGACTTGTTTGATACTGTCTTTATTGATACTAATAAAATCGAATTAAACTCAACTTTTAAAGACTTGGTTTACCAAATCAATAAAAACGAACCATCTGAAGCTTTCGCTAAAGATTACATTGCACAAGCAACAGTTTTCTTTGATAAAATCGAAACTTTCAGAGCACAGGAATTAGCAAATGCATAATATAAAACCCAAAATAACTTTAGTCGGTGCAGGTCCGGGCGATCCCGATTTACTGACGCTCAAAGCTGTAAAAGCATTGGCTGAAGCTAATGTGGTTTTATATGACGCTTTGGCCAACGAAGAAATTCTAGATTACGCGCCAAAAAATGCCATCCGAATTTTTGTTGGAAAAAGAATCGGAAATCATGCTTATACGCAAGATCAAATCAATCAATTGATTGTCGATAATGCACTGACATACGGAAACGTGGTGAGATTAAAAGGCGGAGATCCATTTATTTTCGGAAGAGGCGGAGAAGAAGTTGATTTTGCAGAAAGCTTTGGAATCGAAACAATCGTGGTTCCCGGAATATCATCAGTAGTTGCTGTTCCTGCAAGCCAAGGAATTTCAATTACAAAAAGAGGAGTTTCAGGAAGCTTTTGGGTAATTACGGGAACAACTTCTGATAGAAAATTATCATCAGATGTAGCTTTAGCAGCACAATCCTCTGCCACAGTAGTGATTTTGATGGGAATGCACAAATTGTCTCAAATTATCGATTTGTTTCAAAAAGAAGATAAAGGAAACTTACCCGTTGCAATCATCCAAAACGGAACAACAGCTGAAGAAAAAGTTGGCGTAGGCACAGTCGATTCGATTTTAGAAGTTGTAAAACAAAAAGAATTAGGTTCACCAGCGATTATTGTTTTAGGCGAAGTTGTCCGTGAAAGCAATAAGCTAAAAGGATTTTACGAAGAATTTCTATCAAAAGAAACCATTCGTTAAAATTGCATGTTCCTCAGGAACATTTGATTAACAACCGATTTTGTAGCGTCAGGTTTTAACCCGAAGTTTGCATTATTAATTGTTCCGTTAGGAACAACATATTGGTAACATGGAACAAAACGAATTATATCCAATATTTCTAAAGCTTCACAATTTAAATGTATTGATTGTTGGTGGAGGAAATGTAGGTCTGGAAAAGCTTTCTTTCTTGCTCAAGTCAAGTCCGAATGCAAATGTTGAGGTAGTGGCAAAAGAATTTCATTTAGAAATAAAAGTTCTGGCCGAAAAACATCCTTCGATAACATTAACAAGATCGAAGTTTAAAAAGAAAATGCTCAAAAAACGTCACATGGTAATTGCCTGTACAGACGATTTGAAAGTGAATAAAAGAGTTTACGATTTAGCGAGAAAGCGCTATTTGATTTGCAATATCGCCGATACGCCAGATTTATGCGATTATTATCTAGGTGGAATCGTAACAAAAGGAAATGTCAAAATTGCGATTTCAACAAATGGAAAATCGCCGACGACAGCCAAAAGACTTCGGGAGTTTTTCGAAGAAGTAATTCCAGAAGATATCAATCAAATGGTTGAGAATCTGAATGAATACCGAAAAACCTTAAAAGGCAATTTTGAAGAAAAGGTTAAAAGAATGAACGAGATTACCTCTTCATTAAAAAATAGAGAGTAAAAAGTTTCGGAAAGAAATTAATGATAAAAATCATTGAAAGTACAAGGATTTATTCGTTTCTTTGCGTTATTAAGAATGATTATAAACAACAACATAATGATTAAAACAGATATACTTATAATTGGAGCAGGACCAACAGGTTTATTTGCCGTTTTTGAGGCAGGATTGTTAAAATTAAAATGCCACATTTTAGATGCGCTTCCACAAGCGGGAGGGCAACTATCAGAGTTATATCCAAAAAAGCCAATTTATGATATTCCTGGATTCCCAGAAGTTTTAGCCGGAGACTTAATCGACGGATTAATGGAGCAAATCAAGCAATTTGAGCCAGGTTTTACTTTAGGAGAACGTGCAGAAACAATCGATAAGCAAGAAGACGGAACTTTCATTGTAACATCAAATAAAGGAACTAAATTTCATGCGCCAGTTATCGCAATCGCGGGAGGTTTAGGAAGTTTCGAACCTCGTAAGCCACTTATTGAAGATATCGAGTTTTATGAAGATAAAGGAGTAAAATACTTCATTAAAAATCCTGAGAAATTCAGAGATAAAAGAGTTGTTATTGCAGGAGGAGGAGATTCAGCATTAGACTGGTCAATTTTCTTAGCAAACGTAGCTTCAGAAGTAACTTTGATCCACAGAAGAAACGAATTTAGAGGAGCTTTAGATTCTGTAGAAAAAGTGCAGGAATTAAAATCAGCTGGAAAAATCAAATTAATCACTCCAGCAGAAGTTGTTGGAATCAACGGTGCAGAGCACGTAGAATCATTGGACATCGAAGAAAATGGAGCACACCGTAAAATCGAAACAGATTATTTCATTCCACTTTTCGGATTAACACCAAAATTAGGTCCAATCGGTGACTGGGGATTAGAAATCGAGAAAAATGCTATCAAAGTAAACAATGCATTAGATTACCAAACTAACATTCCGGGAATCTTCGCCATTGGAGACGTAAATACATACCCAGGAAAATTAAAGTTAATCCTTTGTGGTTTCCACGAAGCCACTTTAATGTGTCAGGCCGCTTACCAAATCATTAATCCAGGTAAAAAATACGTATTGAAATATACAACAGTTTCTGGAGTAGATGGTTTCGACGGAACTCGTAAAGAAGCGCCAAAAGCTGTTGTGAAAGCGATTGTTTAATCTGAGGTGCTGAGGTTAAGATTTTTATATAGAAAGCTCAAACTTTATAGTTTGGGCTTTTTCTTTTTTAAAATGTAATGACTTAATCTATATCTTTAATCAAAAATTTATTTAAGGTGTAAATGAGAAACATAATACTTCTGATCTTAGTTTTTTCGAGTTTTGCAACAGGATGCCAAAAAACAAAAAAAGAACCAGTTAAAGCTAAAGTAAACATTTCTGAAAAAAAGGATACAACATGTCTGCCTCATTTGTATGACGATCCAAAACTTGAAAAAGAAAAAGTTCTTATTTATGCAGAAGAAGGTATTGATTCAGTATTAATTTCCAGAAATGAATTGAACAAAATTGAAAAGCTTTTTCCTGTATTTAAAGCCGAATTTCCTTCAGATCCAAATGAATCATATGCCGGTAAAGTATGGGAAAATTATATTAATCAGGATGGAAAAGAAGAATCTATTACATTTGGCAGTGAAGTTGGCAGAGATGATTTTTGTTTAATTTATGCCTATTATTTAAAGCAAAAAAATGGAGAAGCAAAATTCAAACTAGAAAGAGAAAAATTAATTAAATTATATAGAGCAATAAACGGACTTTATGAAGGATTAAATTATGGAGGAACTTATTTTGGCCATCAACATAAAAGATTAAATGCATCTGTAGAATATTCAATTTATAAATTAAAATTAAGGAAAGAATATTATGAAAAGAAATACAATTTTAAAAAGCAAAAAGATTTGTATATCAAAGCGTTGATGCAATATGTTTCAGATGAAGAAAGTCAGGATCCATACAATCAAGATGATCCTAGAGATGGCAAGGGAGAAGGAAGTGAAAGAGGAAAACGACTTCAAGAGAAAATCGATATTTTAGAAAAATTGATTACCAATTATTTCTATTTAAATCAGGTTCAAAATTTCGAAATAACATATTACAAATAATAAACTATGGAGGATTGGTTTGAAAATCTATCGAAAGAAGAAAGAGAAGAAATCGAAACTGGACTTTATTCAGGCAGAAAATAATGAAGTCATAGAACATGAAGAAGTGATGAAAGTGTTCTTTAAAATATAAAACCGAAAAGGAATAAGTTTTAATGGAGAAACCTTAGAACCTTAGCATCTTAGTCCCTCAGAACCTTAAAAAAAAACATTTGCAAATCGAAACCCTATTTCATACCTTTGCACTGTTCTTAAAATTATTGTTAGTTATCACGAAAGGCGGAGGGACAGACCCAATGAAACCTTAGCAACCCTTTACCATAAAGAAGGTGCTAAATTCTACTTTTTACTAATTTTCAAGTATTAAAGATAGATAACACAAATACATTACAAGTATTTCTCAAAACTTTTCCAGACAACGTACAATATTTACCGAAGCAATTCAGTAGAAGGAGCGAATCATTGGCGCATTTTTGCAGTCAGTAGTTCCCGCTTTCGCCTATATCTCTCCATTTCATTGCGAGGATACCGGCTCAATCGGGGCTAATGAGCCAGCAATAGTGCACTTTTGGAAATAAAGTGAAAAAAGTATCCGAAGCAAACCTAAAAGGTTTTAAAACCTGTTAGGTTTAAACTTCACAATCATAATAAAAAAAACTTAGCATCTTAGAACCTTAGTATCTCAGAAGCTAAAAAAAGAAGCCATGGCAATAACAATTCAAGAAGCAATAAAAAAAAATATCCTAATCCTTGACGGAGCAATGGGAACAATGTTGCAACGCTATAATTTCTCAGAAGAAGATTTCAGAGGAGAGCGTTTCAAAGATTTTCCGCATCCGTTAAAAGGAAACAACGATTTACTATCCCTGACACAACCACAAGCAATCCGCGATGTACATGCCGCTTATTTTGAAGCAGGTGCTGACATCGTAGAAACCAATACCTTTTCAGGAACGACAATCGGTATGGCCGATTATCACATGGAAGACTTGGTTTACGAGTTAAACTACGAATCGGCAAAACTTGCACGCGAGGTTGCCGATGAGTTTACCGCAAAAAATCCAGAAAAACCACGTTTCGTAGCCGGTTCAATCGGACCTACAAACCGTACAGCAAGTATGTCACCAGACGTAAACGATCCAGGTTACAGAGCTGTAACATTTGACGATTTACGAATCGCATACAAACAACAAGCAGAAGCGTTAATGGACGGTGGATGTGATTTACTTTTAGTAGAAACGATTTTCGATACATTAAATGCAAAAGCAGCACTTTTTGCAATCGAAGAAGTAAAAGAAGAACGTAATCTTGATATTCCAATCATGGTTTCTGGAACAATTACCGATGCTTCAGGAAGAACACTCTCTGGACAAACTGTTGAAGCATTTTTGATTTCAGTTTCACATATTCCGTTATTAAGCGTAGGATTCAATTGCGCTCTTGGAGCTGATTTACTGAAACCGTATTTAAAAACATTAGCACATAATACGAGCTTTAATGTTTCGGCACATCCAAATGCAGGATTGCCAAACGCATTCGGACAATACGATGAAACACCAGAACAAACACAAGCATTTATTAAAGAATATTTAGAAGATAATTTAATCAATATCATCGGAGGTTGTTGCGGAACAACTCCAGATCATATTCGATTAATGGCTGAGGTTGCAAAGGATTATAAGCCACGTGTGGCGCCAGTTATTGAATAAATTGCCAAATTAATATTGCTTTTGAAATTAAAAATGATAAAAAGTAACGTTGGAAAGTAAAACAAATCAATGGAAAACTTTTCTGTTCTTCGTAGTAGTTAGTTTTATAATCTACCAAATATATTTTGTTCAAAAAAATGATTATAGAAAATCTTTCAAAGGAGAAGCGATTGCATTAGTAACTATAAATGAAGGAACAGAAAGGCACAAAGTTGTAAGATATTATTTTTATACAGATCGAAAGATTTTGGGAAAGATTGGAAACAGGACCCGTCAAAATAATTTGTATAAAGAGATAAATAAGTTTTATAAAGTAAAATACGATTTGAATAAACCTGAAGAGAATGAAATTTTCTTAGAAGAGGAATTAAAACCTGATTCTTTAGCACTCGTTAAAGCGGGTTTTGTCAAAACTAAATATTATGAATATGATGATGCAACGGGTAAATATTTAGAAAAATCAAAATGGAAATAAATGTATTATAAGAATGAATTTATGATAAATCGTCTTATGAAACCGATTTTGCGTGAGGGATAGAAGTGAAAAGCCCACAGCCTGACGAAGGAAGAGCGAGGACTTGTAACGGATAGCCCGACCCGGAGGGGCACGCCCAAATTAAAATATTGAAAAAGAATATACCTATAAGGTTTTACAAACCTCACAGAAAAAAATAGAATAAAAAACTTAGAACCTTAGTATCTCAGGATCTTAGTAACTTTAAAAAAAATGACAGAAAAAAGAAGAGACCTTGTATTATCAGGATTAGAACCGTTGATTATTACGCCGGAAAGTGTTTTCGTGAATGTTGGTGAGCGTACAAACGTAACAGGTTCAAGAAAATTCCTAAGATTAATCAAGGAAGAGAAATATGACGAGGCACTTGATATTGCAAGACAGCAGGTAGAAGGAGGGGCACAGATCATCGATATTAATATGGATGAAGGAATGCTTGATGGAGTTACGGCAATGACTAAATTTTTGAATTTAATTGCGGCTGAACCAGATATTTCGAGAGTCCCAATTATGATCGACAGTTCGAAATGGGAAATTATTGAAGCTGGTCTAAAAGTAGTACAAGGAAAAAGCGTTGTAAACTCGATTTCGTTAAAAGAAGGGGAAGAAGCTTTTATTCACCACGCCAAATTAATCAAACGTTACGGAGCGGCGGCAATTGTTATGGCTTTTGACGAAGTAGGTCAGGCCGATAATTACGATCGTAGAGTAGAGATTTGTAAGCGCTCGTATGATATTTTGGTGAACAAAGTAAATTTCCCTCCACAGGATATTATTTTCGATTTGAATATTTTCCCAGTTGCAACGGGAATGGAAGAACATAGATTGAACGCGTTGGATTTCTTTAGAGGAACAAAATGGGTTCGTGAAAACTTGCCGCATGCACATATCAGCGGTGGCGTAAGTAACGTTTCGTTCTCTTTTAGAGGGAATGACGTTGTTCGTGAAGCGATGCACTCGGTGTTCTTATACCACGCCATTAAAAACGGAATGACGATGGGAATCGTAAATCCGGAAATGCTGACGATTTACGATGATATTCCAAAAGACTTATTAGAATACGTTGAAGACGTAATTCTGGACAGACGCGACGATGCAACCGAAAGACTTTTGGATTTTGCTGAAAGTGTTAAAGGCGAAGCAAAAACAGATGAAAAAGCCGTTCAGGAATGGCGTTTAGGATCGGTTCAGGATCGTATTACACATTCATTGGTAAAAGGAATTGATACTTTTATTGAAGAAGATGTAGAAGAAGCTCGTTTGGCTGCCACAAAACCAATAGAAGTTATCGAAATCAATTTGATGGCCGGAATGAATGTAGTTGGAGATTTATTCGGAAGTGGAAAAATGTTCCTTCCTCAGGTAGTTAAGTCGGCTCGTGTAATGAAAAAGGCAGTTGCTTATTTATTGCCTTTTATTGAAGCGAGCAAAGAAGCAGGAGACAAACAAGGAAACGGAAAAATCCTGATGGCGACTGTAAAAGGTGACGTTCACGATATTGGTAAAAACATTGTTTCGGTAGTTTTGGCTTGTAACAATTATGAGATTGTAGATTTAGGAGTAATGGTTCCTCCAGAGAAAATTATTTCGGCTGCAATTGAGCATAATGTAGATATCATCGGATTAAGCGGATTGATCACGCCTTCGCTTGACGAAATGGTTTATTTGGCCAAAGAATTAGACAAACAAGATATTAAAATCCCAATTATGATTGGTGGGGCAACGACTTCGCGCGCACATACAGCCGTGAAAATTGCACCTCAATACAGAGAAACTGTAATTCACGTAAACGACGCTTCGAGAGCCGTTACGGTTGCAGGAAATCTTTTGGATCATAATAGAAAAATATATGCAGCAGATATTCGTGCAGAATACGATTCGTTTAGAGAAACGTTTTTAAATCGTTCAAGAGACAAAAACTTCCTGACGATTGAAGATGCCCGCAAAAACAAAATGCAATTGGATTGGTCTGAATATACGCCGACTAAACCAAAAGTAATCGGCGCACAAACCATCGAAGTAGAATTGGATGTTTTGGTTCCGTATATCGACTGGACGCCATTTTTCCAGACTTGGGAATTGTACGGAAAATATCCAGCGATTTTGACTGATGAGGTTGTGGGCGAACAAGCCACATCTGTTTTTAAAGATGCTCAGGCAATGCTGAAAGTTATTTTGGCTGAGAAAAAACTAAAAGCAAAAGGTATTTACGGAATTTTCCCTGCGAATCAGGTAAATGACGATGATATCGAATTGCGCGATGAAAACGGAAAAGTATTAGAGAAATTCTTAACGCTTCGTCAGCAGTCGCAAAAAACAAAAGGCGCGCCAAATATTGCTCTAGCCGATTTCATTCTTCCAAAAGAAAGCGGAATCGAGGATTACATAGGAGCTTTCTGTGTAACAACTGGTTTTGGTGTTGACGAATGGGCTGCGGAATACGAAAAGAATTTAGACGATTATAATTCGATTATGGTTAAAGCCCTTGCGGATCGTTTTGCTGAGGCTTTCGCTGAATATCTTCACGAGCGAGTGCGTAAAGATTTCTGGGGTTATGACAGCGAAGAATCGTTAACCAACGAAGAATTGATTAAAGAAAGTTATAAAGGAATTCGTCCGGCGCCAGGTTATCCAGCTTGTCCAGATCACTTGGAGAAGCCAACCATCTGGAAACTTTTGGATGTTGAAAAACAAATTGGAGTGAAACTAACAGAAAGTATGGCAATGTGGCCGGCTTCATCAGTTTCAGGATATTATTTTGGAAACCCAAAAAGCCGCTATTTCGGACTCGGAAAAATAAAAGAAGATCAGGTGACAGATTACGCCAAACGCCGAAATGTACCGCTTGATTACGCAATGAAATGGTTAAATCCTAATATAGCAGACTAACGAAAAAGTTATTTTGGTTTCAGGTTTCAAGTTTCAAGTTACAGTAGAGAACTTGATACATGGAACTTGGAACTTGAAACAAAAAACAAATAATGAAAGTAACAGAACATATAGAAAACGCCAAAGGAAAAACATTATTCTCATTTGAAATTATTCCTCCTCAAAAAGGGAAAAGCATTCAGGAATTATACGATAATATTGATCCGTTAATGGAGTTTAACCCACCATTTATTGATGTAACAACTTCTCGTGAAGAGTACATTTACATTGATCGCGGTAATGGACTTTTGGATAAAAAACTGACTCGTATGCGTCCAGGAACGCTTGGAATTTGCGCTTCTATAAAACATAAATACAATGTCGATACGGTTCCGCACTTGCTTTGCGGAGGTTTTACCAAAGAAGAGACCGAATACATGCTAGTTGACTGTCATTATTTAGGAATCAATAACGTTATGGCGCTTCGTGGCGATGCAATGAAACATGAGCAATCTTTTACACCAAAAGACGGTGGAAATCATTATGCAGTTGATTTGGTAAAACAAATCAAAGATTTAAACTGCGGACAATATCTGCATGAGGTAATTGATACTGATAATAAAGCCGATTTCTGTATTGGAGTTGCAGGTTATCCAGAAAAGCACTTAGAATCTCCTTCTTTACAATCAGACTTAAAAAGATTAAAAGAAAAAGTAGACGCAGGAGCTGATTACGTAGTAACACAAATGTTTTTTGACAATGCTAAATATTTTGCTTTCGTAGAAAAAGCAAGAGAAATGGGTATCACAATTCCAATTATTCCTGGAATTAAACCAATTGCTGTTCAAAGACATTTACAAGTTTTACCGCAGATTTTCAGAATCGATTTACCAGAAGATTTAATCGATGCAGTAGACAAATGCAAAAACAACGCTGAAATCAAACAAGTCGGAATCGAATGGGCAGTTCAGCAGTCATTAGAATTAAAAGCCGCCGGAGTTCCATTTTTACACTATTATTCAATGGGTAAATCTGAGAATATACGCCAGATTGCAAGTCAGGTTTTTTAATTGCAGACGCATAGAACTTTGTCAAAGTTTAAAACTTTGACAAAGTTGTTGAGTTCTAGTTGTCGTTCCTCGCAATGACCAACAGGCTTGGAATTTGTATTTTTAAATTTTGGAATTTAACTTTTACAGTCATGAAGCAAGAAGAATTACAAGCCATAGCCTCTCAATTGAAACATCCATCGGGAGAAAAAGGAATTGAAATGGCCAATATGATGAACGAAACGAACATCAATATGACCAAACATTCCATCCAAAATCTAAATATTTCAAACGAAAACAGAATCCTAGAAGTAGGCCACGGAAACGCAGGTCACGTAGAATTTCTGTTTGAACAAGCAGAAAAATTAAAATATTACGGACTGGAAATGTCGGAACTGATGTTTCAGGAAGCACGCCAGATTAATAGAAATTTTGTTTCTCAAAAACAGGCTTTTTTTTCAATTTATGACGGAAATACGATTCCATTTGAAGATGGATCATTCGATAAAATTTTCACTGTAAATACGATTTATTTTTGGCAAAAGCCTGAAGAATTGCTTTCAGAAATTTACAGAGTTTTAAAATCGAACGGTACTTTCTGTTTGACATTTGCCGAAGAAGATTTTATGAAAACATTGCCTTTTACACAATACGAATTTGAATTGTACAGTACACAAAAAGCGCAGGAATTAATCAAAAAATCAGAATTTAAAATCGTTTATACAGAAACACAGACCGAAAAAGTAAAAAGCAAAACCGGAGAATTGGTTGACAGGGCTTTTACTACTATTGTTTTGGAGAAATAAATGAAATTTTTAAACGCATAGAAACATAGATTTTTTTAATTTTAACTGAGAAGAATTAAAAGAAAAACAAATTTTTCACACATAGTCTATGTTTGTTTAAACAAATGAAAAGAGAACTATGTTTCTATGTGTTTGGAAATATAAAGCTTGCTGAATTCTAAATCCTTTTATCATTATGGAAGTTAAGAAAATCAATTTTTTGCAGAGTTACAGCAGTATTTTATGGCTTCTTGGCGGAATCATAATCGGGAGCATTTTCGGGGTAGTATTTGGAGAAGATGTTTTGATTATAAAACCCCTTGGCGATATATTTCTGAATTTACTTTTCACAGCTATTATTCCGCTTATCTTTTTCACGATTGGTTCTTCGGTCGCTAATCTGGAAAGAACAGAAAAGCTTGGAAAACTGTTTGTCATAATGTTATTGGTTTTTCTCGCTACCATTTTGATTTCGGCAATTGTGATGATTTGCGCGGTTTATCTTTTTCCAATTCATGAAGATATTGCGATTGCAAAAGTTCCCTTGGAAGAAGTAGCATCGGGATCAGCGGGAGATCAAATTGCGAAACTGCTTACGGCCAATGATTTCTTCGAATTATTGTCTCGAAAAAGTATGTTGGCACTGATTATTTTCTCTTTTTTAGTCGGTTTTGCCACATTACAATCAGGAGAAAAAGGAAATTCCTTCAAAAGTTTTCTAGATTCAGGAAACGAAGTGATGAAACAGCTTTTGAATATTATCATGAAATTGGCGCCTATTGGTTTAGGAGCTTATTTTGCTTATCAGGTTGGCGTTTTTGGACCGCAATTATTAGGAGTTTATGCAAAACCTATGGCAGTTTATTACGCAGCTTGTGTCTTCTATTTCTTTGTTTTTTTCAGTTTATATGCGCTTGTTGCTGGCGGAAAGAGAGCTTTTAAAGTTTTTTGGAGCAATAATATAATGCCTTCTTTAACAGCAGTAGGAACTTGCAGTAGTATCGCAACGATTCCAGCCAATTTAGCTGCAGCAGAAAAAATGGGAATTCCAGCACATGTTAGAAACTTAGTGATTCCGCTTGGAGCGCCTTTGCATAAAGACGGTTCGAGCATGTCATCTATCTTAAAAATAACCTTTTTGTTTGCCATGTTTGGTAAAGATTTTTCAGACCCTATGACCATTCTTTTGGCACTCGGAATTACAGTTATCGTTTCGATTGTTGAAGGAGGAATCCCGAATGGAGGTTATATTGGTGAAATTTTAGCGATAACAGTTTATGGTTTTCCTATGGAACAAGCTTTGCCAGTTGCCATGATTCTAGGGACACTGGTAGATCCAATTGCTACTTTATTAAATGCAAACGGAGATGTAATCTGCTCGATGATGGTTTCGAGATTCTCGGAGAAAACCAAGTGGTAGCTTTTCTTTAAACACACACAATTTTTATTAATCTTTCTCATCCGCGCAATCTGTGCGACATAACTAATACAACAAACTTATGAATTCAATATTACAGCATGATCTCAATAATTTTGAGAATATTTTAGAAAAAACAAAACAGCAGGGAATTGATTTTCTCAATAATATCGAAAATATTCCCACATCGAATACTTATTCGATTGATCCTAAAACAGTCTTAAACGAATTGGGTTTGGGATCTATTGAAGCTTTAAAAGAATTTAATGAAAGATTGGCTCCTTTGATAGTTTCTTCGCCAGGTCCAAGATATTGGGGATTTGTAACAGGAGGTTCAACACCAGCCTCTATAGTAGGAGACTGGCTGGCGTCGGTTTACGATCAAAACACGCAGTCAGTTACATCCCAAGGCGGGAATTCAGCTTTAATAGAATTTGAAACTATTAATTTATTATTGCAATTATTAGAGCTTCCTGATTCATTTTTAGGCGGATTCGTTACAGGCGCGACGATGTCAAATTTCACTTCTCTTGGAGTTGCCCGACAATGGTTTGGGAAACAGTCAGGGAAAGATTTTGCTAAAAACGGAGTTTCAGAACCAATCAATATCTTAACAGCGACACCCCATTCTTCTTCTATAAAATGTTTGTCGCTTTTAGGAATTGGAAGCCAGAATTATACGGTTGTAAAAACAATTGAAGGAAATCGTGAGGCTTTGGATATTGTTGATTTAGAAGAAAAAATCAAAGCTTTAAACGGAAAACCTTTTATCCTTATTTCGAGTGCAGGAACTGTAAATACAGCAGATTTTGATGATTTTGAAGCCATTGCAACATTAAAAGAAAAATACAATTTCTGGTGGCATATTGACGGAGCTTTTGGCGGATTTGCTGCTGTTTCGGAAAAATACAAACACTATGTAAAAGGCTGGGAGGGCGCTGACAGTATTACTATTGATTGTCATAAATGGCTGAATGTGCCATATGAAAGTGCTTTTTATTTGATTAAAAAAGAACACATTAATCTTCAGATTGAAACTTTTCAGAATTCAAATGCGCCTTATTTAGGAAATGCACTGGAGAACTTTAATTATCTAAATGTGCTTCCCGAAAATTCACGCCGCTTGCGTGCACTCCCTGTGTGGTTTTCGCTTAAGGCTTACGGAAAAGAAGGTTTTAGAAATCTTATTGAAGATAGCACAGCATTGGCTTTGCATTTTGGAAATGCTTTAATAGAAAATGATTTTGAACTTTTAGCACCAATTCGTTTGAATAATGTCTGCTTTACGTTGAAAGGAGAACACAATCAGGAAAAAGTGAGCCAGTTTTTATCTGTATTGAATGATACAGGAAAAGTATTTATGACGCCTACAGTTTATCAAAACAGAAAAGGTATTCGCGCTTCTTTTGTAAATTGGAGAACTACAGAAGATGATGTGAAACTTGTAATTGAGGAAATGCGAGAAGTGCTTTCAAAAATATAAACCTTATAAAAGTAGAAGAGCCTGTTTGAAGGAACAGGCTCTTGACTAACACAAAAAAAAACAAAAAACAAGGTATTTAAAGAACGAAATTAAATTTGTTATAAATGCATTACCACTATTGAGGTATACATGACATTTAAATTTGATTTGCCAAATATAATATTATTTATAACAAGTCTAAATAAAAATAGTAAATATTTATTGAAAAATCCTTAATTTGCTGGTTTGTAGAGAAGAGGGTATAGTAAGGAATAAAAAAGCGGTCTGTTTTTTTATAAAACAAACCGCTTTTCTAACTGAAGATCATGACTGTGACTGAAAACTTACTTAGTAATTTCTCTAAAAACAGCTTCCAGATTTTTATTTTTCTGATTTAATTGTAAAGTTTTTAATCCATTTTCGTTGGCAAAGTCAAAGATGGCAGGACGCATATCTTTGTCTGTAACAAAAGTCAGTTCCCATGTCATGTCATGTGTATTTATGTACGAGGAAATATTTTCTAGTTTAGCCAAAAGTTGTTCTTCAACTTTGTAATCAAACTCTACTTCAACAACTTGCTCTTTGTCGGCAGTTACCAAATGGTCTAATTTATTGTCTGCAACGATTTGTCCTTTGTCAATAATTATGACACGATCGCAAATTGCTTCGACTTCCTGCATAATGTGTGTGGATAAAAAAACTGTTTTATTTTTTCCCGCATTTTTGATCACATTACGAATTTCCATTAACTGATTCGGATCCAGACCTGTAGTTGGTTCATCCAAAATTAAAACTTCTGGATCGTGAAGCAAAGCATTTGCCAATCCGACGCGCTGACGATATCCTTTAGAAAGCTGTCCAATCTTTTTATGGCTTTCTGGTGTCAGTCCTGTCAGTTGAATAACTTCTTCGATTCTTGATTTTGGTACGTTATAAACATCAGCATTAAATGCCAAATACTCACGAACATACAAATCCAAATACAGTGGATTATGCTCTGGCAAGTACCCAATAAATCGTTGCACCTCTTTTGGGTTTGTCATGACATCGTGACCATTTACAAGGGCTGAGCCACTATCGGCAAGTAAATAAGTGGTCAAAATTTTCATTAACGTAGATTTTCCAGCTCCGTTTGGACCAAGAAATCCTACGATTTCTCCTTTCTCAATTTTAAAAGAAATTTCATTTAAAGCTTTTTGCTCTCCGTAACTTTTTGATATGCTGTTTACTTCTATCGACATGACTTTTTATTTGCTACAAAAGTAAACAGAAATAGTCTCGATTGCTAAAATTTTATCTTTTAAAGTAATCATAAAAAAAATGGGCAGCCCTTCATTCACGGCATTGTTATTGTTAAGGGAATGCTAAAATTAAAATAAAACCCAAATTATGAAAAAAATGTTAGTGATGGCTGCTTTAGCTATCTGCAGTTTTGCAAACGCACAAAAAGGAACAGTATTAGTAGGTGGAAACATCTCTTATTCTTCTGAAACAAGAGATTTTGGTAATGCAGAAAGAAAATCAAATGAATTTGCTTTTTCTCCAAAAGTAGGTTACCAATTTCACGAAAACTGGACAGTTGGAGGTGAGTTTACAGTTGCTTCTTCAAAAGATGATCAAGGTGTAAATGAATACAAAACAAACAGTTCTAAATTTGGTGCATTTGTACGTTACACAATGCCATTAAGCCAAACTTTCTCAGTATTCGCAGATTTAGGAGCTGGTTTCCAAAATCAAACTGAAAAAGATTACGTTGGATCAAACTACACAAAATATAAAGCAGATGGAATGTATATTGGTGTAACTCCAGCTCTTTTTATTAACATGAAAAATGGTTTCGGTCTTAACTTCAGCATTGGTGGTTTAGGGTACGAAACATTAAATTATGATAACAACGGTCCAGATGTTAGCAGATTTAATTTCAATTTTGGTAAAACAGCAAGCATTGGAATCTCTAAAAACTTCTAATCTTTAGTTTTTATATTCAATTTCAGAAAGCGCTCCAAATGGGGCGCTTTTTTTATAACCATTTCTTAGTGTTATTTTAATTTTTAATCTGTTTGAAATGAGTGTTTTTTAATTAATCGTTAAGAAAATCATTGCGATTCGATGTTGGTATTTTAATTGTTTGCTGTATGTGAAATCTTAATAAATACCATATATGAAAAAAATGCTACTTATTCTTGCATTAGCTATGGTTAGCTTTGCAAATGCCCAAAAGGGAACAATTTTAGTTGGCGGAAATTTTAGTTATAACTCTGAAAAAAACGAGCGCGAAATTTCGCCTACCAAAACAGATGCACTTGCTTTTTCTCCAAAAGTAGGGTATCAATTTCATGAGAACTGGACAGTTGGAGCTGAGCTTTCTTTAACGTATTCAAAATCTAGTATTGAAGATGGAGAAGGAAAATACACTGCATATAAAGCAGGTGCGTTCGTACGTTACACAGTTCCGTTAAACGAAACTTTTTCAGTTTTTGCAGATTTAGGCATCGGTTATCAAAATCAGAAAAATAAATATTATGATAATGGATCACTTACTTCTACCAATGGGGGTAACGGGATTTACACTGGTATAACTCCTGCGCTTTTTATCAATATGAAAAAAGGTTTTGGTTTAAACTTTAGTATTGGTGGTTTAGGATATGAAACATTAAGCTATGATCTTGATGATGAGGGATATGATTCTGATTATAGCAAATTCTTGGTCAATTTTGGAAAAACAGTAAACATCGGAATTTCTAAAAACTTTTAATTTTTGATTTCTTATAATATGAAAGCACTCCAACTTGGAGTGCTTTTTTTGTTTGGTGATATTATGGAAACTAAAATTCGTGGCAAAGAAAACATTTAATCTTCTAATCAAATTAATCTGAGCCATATTTTATCCTAAAAATAAAATGTATTTTTGAAGTCTCGATGATTAATCTAAAATCATCAATCTAATATCTAAAATTCAACAATGAACTGGGAACAACTTTTATCATTAAAACGTCAGGGAGATACAAGCAAAAGATTACGCGTAGAACAAGATGATACTCGTTTAGGATTTGAGGTGGATTATGACCGAATCATATTTTCTTCCGCTTTTAGAAGTTTACAAGATAAAACACAAGTTATTCCGCTTTCTAAGACAGATTTCGTGCATACGCGTTTAACGCATAGTTTGGAAGTTTCTGTTGTTGGACGTTCGCTTGGGCGTTTGGTTGGGAAAAAAATTATTGAAAAGTATCCTTATCTGAAAGAAGTTCATGGTTACCATATGAATGATTTTGGAGCAATTGTTGCTGCAGCGTCATTGGCGCATGATATTGGGAATCCGCCTTTTGGACATTCTGGAGAAAAGGCAATTGGTGAATATTTTTCTATTGGAAATGGTCAGAAATATAGAAACCAGCTTACTGATAAACAATGGCAGGATTTGATTGATTTTGAAGGGAATGCTAACGGATTTTCTGTATTAACAGCAAGTCGCCCAGGAATTGAGGGTGGACTTCGTATTTCGTATGCAACCTTAGGCGCTTTTATGAAGTATCCAAAAGAAAGTCTTCCAAAAAAACCGACCAATAATATTGCCGATAAAAAGTACGGATTCTTTCAGTCGGATAAATTATTCTTTGAAGAAGTAGCCAAAGACATGGGAATGATTGCCAATAAATCTGGTGAAGATATTGGTTTTGAAAGACATCCATTGGCTTATTTGGTCGAAGCAGCAGATGATATCTGTTACACAATTATCGATTTTGAGGACGGAATCAATTTAGGTTTGGTTTCTGAAGATTTTGCCTTAGAGTATTTGATTAATTTGGTAAAAGACAATATTGGAGTTTCTAAATATAAATCTTTAACTACAAAAGAAGATCGCATTAGTTATTTGCGAGCTTTGGCAATTGGTACTTTAATTAATGATGCGGTAAATGTTTTTGTTGAAAATGAAGAAGCAATTTTGGCTGGAAACTTCCCGTATGCATTAACAGATAAAAGCAAGTACAAAGCACAAATGAATGATATTATCAAACTTAGTGTTGATAAAATCTATCAGAGCCGTGAAGTGATTGAAAAAGAAATTGTCGGTTATCAAATCATTCAAACATTATTGGATAAATTCATAACAGCATTCAATAATAAATATGAAGGAACGGCTTCAAACTACGATAAACTGATTTTGAAAATGTTGCCAGAGAAACATCATTTAGAGAAAACCAATCTATACGAACGTTTATTGCATATCTGTCATTATGTTTCGCTTCTTACAGATGGAAATGCACTTGAATTGTATGAAACCATTCAAGGACAGAAAAAACGTTAATTGATTTTCATTTAAAAAAAAATGCCTCTTTCAAGATTTCATGAAAGAGGCATTTTTTTTAATTCTTATTTTATTTATTTAAAAGCATAAACCAAACCAACGCCAAGAACTTGTCTTAGCTGCATTCTTGGTCCGTCATTTACCTGAGTCGTTGCTCCTGTAGTTGGGTCAACCACATCTTTTTTGGTTTTAATATCATCGTCATAAATTAAGTGAACGCCTATATTTGCTTTTACATATGCGTTGACGACAAGATCAAGGCGTGTATCATAATCAATATCGACATTTCCGAATTTGTTTAGGTAATCGGTATACAAGCTTAATCTGTTTTCATAAAAAACGTTTTTATAGATTTCGTTTTTCATATAAGCTGTAAAAAGTATACCAAATTCGGCTTTTACTTTTTGGCCTTCTTCAATTAATATCTGTTGTGTAGGATCTAGCGGGTCTGGCGCATAAACCGCTTTTTTAACCCCGAAAGAACCTTGATTGGCAAGATATTGATCAAGTACTAAAGTAGTTTTTAATGTAATAGGAGAGAAGTAAAATACTCTGTTTTTTTCTTTATTTGAATTCTCTGCTCCGGCTCCCAGAAAGATATAAGCTGGCGCAAAAGGTCTAGAGATCGCGACATCTCGGTTTGGATAATTATAACCGTCTGTAAATTGTGTGTTGAAGTTTAATTTAGAAGAGTAATACCAGTTTGAAGCCGTATCTTTTCTAAAACCATAAGTTGAGTTGAACTGAAAAGCATCGTCTGTTTTTCTTAACTCAATTCCGTCTTGTTTGTTTAAACCATATTTTACGATAAGCTCGTTTACCCATTTATGATTTTTCTTTGTGTAAGTTCTATTAAATTCACCTTTAAATAAACCTGAAATAGAACTTGTTCCCCCGGCACTCCAGTTTACAAAAGCAATTTCGGAAATGTCAAACCCTAATTGATTTTTTTTGCTCCAGTTGGATGGCGGTTTAGGTGCTTGATTTGGGCTTAAAGTGGTTTGTATAATCTGGGCAAAGTTATTAGAAGTACACAAAAGCAATAATAGCAAAAGGGTAGAACGCAATAATTTCATTTAGGTAATTTTTTTTTTTGGTTTCGCAAAATAATTATTTTGAACCGTTAGAAAAAAGATTTATTAAACTTTTAACGTCAATTTTACACAATTCTTGCAGTTGATTTACGGTTCCATGTTCGATAAACTCGTCTGGAACACCCAAAATTTCAATAGAATTCTTAAAATTATGTGATGCTGCAAACTCTAAAACTGCGCTTCCAAAACCACCATTTTTAACCCCGTCTTCAATAGTAATTATACGTTCAAAAGTTGAAAAAATGGTTTTTAATGTATTGATGTCTAGTGGTTTAATAAAACTAAAGTTATAGTGGGCAATTTCGTTGGAATGGGTTGATTCTTTTAGCGCTTCTATAACATTATTTCCAATTGTTCCGGCCGATAGCACAGCAACTTTCGTACCATCTTTCAAGCATTTTGCTTCATTCCAATTTATTTTTTCGTAATGTCCGAAATTTTCTACTTCCCAATTTGGTAAGACTCCACGACCTCTTGGATATCGAATCGCAATAGGCTGATCTATTCCAAATTGAACCGTATATAGAATGTTTTGCAGTTCAATTTCGTTCAACGGAGCATAGATCACCATATTCGGGATTGAACGCAGATAAGCGATATCAAAAACACCATGATGCGTTGCACCATCTTCACCGACTAATCCGGCACGATCCAAACAAAAAATTACAGGTAAATTTTGCAACGCTACATCATGAATCACTTGATCGTAAGCACGCTGTAAAAATGTAGAGTAAATATTGCAATATACAATCATACCCTGAGTGGCCATTCCTGCGGCAAGCGTTACAGCGTGCTGTTCGGCAATGCCTACATCAAAAGCACGTTCTGGGAATTCGTCCATCATAAATTTTAATGAACTTCCAGATGGCATAGCAGGTGTGATTCCAATTATTTTTTCATTTTTTTTAGCTAAGTCTAAAATGGTCAAGCCAAAAACATCTTGAAATTTAGGCGGAAGGTTTTCTTCAGATTTTAAATGAATTTCTCCAGTCGAAGCATCAAATTTTCCGGGCGCATGATATTTTACCTGATTTTCTTCGGCTTGCTGCAATCCTTTTCCTTTTGTAGTTACAATGTGAAGGAATTTTGGACCTTTTATCTTTTTAAGACGATTTAATTCTTTGATCAATTTAGGAAGATCATGACCGTCTATTGGCCCTGAATAATCAAAATTCAAAGATTTAATAATATTATTTTGTCGCGGATTTTTTCCGTTTTTAACCGAGGTAAGATATTTTTTCAAAGCACCAACGCTCGGATCAATTCCGATGGCATTGTCGTTTAGAATCACTAAAATATTGGCATCTGTAACTCCAGCATGATTTAAACCTTCAAAAGCCATTCCGCTTGCAATAGAAGCATCGCCGATTACTGCAATATGTTCTTTATCGAAGTCGCCTTTTAATTTAGAAGCAATCGCCATTCCGAGTGCTGCAGAAATCGAAGTTGATGAATGTCCAACACCAAAAGTATCGTAAACGCTTTCGCTTCTTTTCGGAAAACCCGAAACTCCTCCAATCTGTCTATTGGTATGAAAAATTTCTCTTCTTTCGGTCAGGATTTTATGTCCGTACGCCTGATGCCCAACATCCCAAACCAATAAATCATCTGGTGTATTAAAAACATAATGCAAAGCAATTGTAAGTTCTACAACGCCCAAACTTGCTCCTAAATGACCTTCTTTTACAGAAACAATATCAATAATAAACTGACGAAGTTCTTGAGCAACTTGAGCAAGCTGTTCTTCTTTTAAAAGACGCAAATCGGCAGGATTGTATATGTTAGAAAGTAAATCGCTTTTCATTGTATGGTAAAAAGCAAATTTACGGTTTTAAATTTAATTTTCTTGCCGAGTCTACTTCAATAAAATAGGAACAGAATATTGCATTCTGACTTTTTTTCCATTTGATTCTCCCGGCTGCCATTTCGGGCATAAACTTAAAACTCTGATAATTTCTTTTTCTAAAGGTTCTTCAACTGCTGGAGAACATTCAAGAAATGAAACACTTCCGTTTTTTTCTACAGCAAATGCAAGCGTAAAATTAAGTTTCCAGTAATTTACATTTTCTGGCTTTTTATATTCTTTCATGAAGAAAGTATGAAATTGGTCGATACCGCCTGGGAACTCAGCGTTAGAACTTGAAAAGGGTTTTAGGGATGATGCTGGATCATCTTTTTTTACTTTATCAGGTTCAGAAGATTTATCTTTGGTAGATTCTCCAGATACTGTTAGTATATTTTTCTTTAATGTAGCTTGTTCAACTTTTAGTGTAGGCGATTGCGTTTGTTCTAATTTCTTTCTGCTTATAGTAGTATCTACAGTTTGTGATTTTGTTGCTGAAATATTTGTGACAACTTCAACATTTTTAATTTCTTGTTTTTTATCTTCTTTGTTTTGACAGCCGAAAAAAAATACAGTTATAACCGCAGACAGCATTGGCAAAAACAATTTGTAGTTTGTCTGAAGAGTTATTTTATGTTTTTTTTCCATATTCTATTATCACGATTTAAAAGTAATAAAAAATAAGTTCTAAAATCCTATTTTTGCATCTATGGAAAATCCTTTTACTGACGAATATTTCATGAAAAAAGCTTTGCAGGAAGCAGAAGCAGCTTTTGAAAAAGGCGAAATTCCTGTTGGTGCTGTTATAGTTGTAGCCGATAAAGTTATTGCAAGAAGTCATAATTTGACAGAATTGCTAAATGATGTTACGGCTCATGCAGAAATGCAGTCTATTACCGCAGCGGCAAACTTTCTTGGCGGAAAATATTTAAAAGATTGTACGCTTTATGTAACACTCGAGCCTTGCCAAATGTGTGCAGGAGCTTTGTATTGGAGCCAGATTTCTAAAATCGTTTTTGGTGCGCGAGATGAACAACGCGGTTTTATTAATATGGGAACAAAGCTGCATCCTAAAACTACTGTTGTTTCTGGTGTAATGGCAAACGAAGCTGCCGATTTAATGAAACGTTTCTTTCTCGAAAGACGTAAATAATACTAAATAACATGACAGATTTTTCAGTAATAAAAAAGCTATTTCATATTGCAGAGCCAAATGGTTTTACAAACGATGAAATTCAAATTGTAAAAGATATCTTCGGACAGCTTCCTAACGTTTTTGTTGATTATTATGCTGAATTAGGTAAAATTCAAAACTTAAATCATACACAGGATTTGTTGATTGTTCCAGAACGTTTTCAATATTATAAAAACGATGATTATTTGATATTTTATTCTGAAAATCAAAAGGCATGCGTTTGGGGAATTTATAAAGAGGATTTGTCAAAATCTAATCCTCCAGTTTACATGAGTTATGATGAAAAAGAATGGAGTCTGGAAACAGAAACTTTGACAGATTTTTTCACTGCAATGGCTTATTTACAAGCAAGTTTCGCATTAGATTTTACTTGTGATACATTTTATGAAATCGAACCAAATGAATTAGATTTCATTACTCAGAATTTTTCAAATAAAGGAGTCTTTTTCAGGCAATGGGTTGAAGGAATAAAATTCTATGGAAATTATTCAGATGATGTAATTGTTGTCATAAACGGCAATCAAATGCATTATTCCTCAAAGACCGAAGAACACTTTCTTGAGATGGATAAAGTGTTGTCAAAATTAGGTTCTGAGCTTTGAGAGCCATGATAAAACTTCAACAAAAGTTAAATAATCATTATTAGAGAATTTTCTTCTTAAATAAATCAAGAAATAATTTACTTTTATCGTGATTTAATTTGTATTTTTCTGTTGCATCTTATAGCAGTAAAATCTATCAAATTTTGAATTTGTTAACCATTTAACTCTCAATAAAAGTGAAGGCAAAAAGACTATTTCTCGTATTTTTAGTGGTTTTTATATTTGAATCCTGTGGACGCAAATCAGCTGCAGATTTCAATTCTGATTTTTCGTTATTCAAAGATTACATTACTAGTTTTACTGGCGGTATCGTTTCTGCAGATTCTGATATCCGTGTGGTTTTGGCTTTCGATAAAAACGATTGGAAACCTAATCAGGAATTAGACAGCGATTTGTTTGATATTTCGCCCAGTGTAAGCGGAAAAGTGATTGCACTTTCAACAAATACTTTGGCTTTTATTCCAGAGAAAAAACTAAAAATGGGAACAGAATATCAGGTTACTTTAAACTTAGATAAACTGACTGCCATTCCAAAAGAGAAAGAAAAGGAACTTTCGAAATTCAATTTTACAGTCAAAACAGTAAAACAGGATTTTACCATTAATACAGGCGATATTCAGTCGTACAGCAAAGAATATCAATATTTAAACTGCGCTTTAAAAACAGCTGATAATATTGATTTGGAAACCGCTCAAAAACTGGTTGAAGCCAAACACAATGGAAATAATCTTAAAATTAAATTTGAGAAAGTATCTGGTCCGGCAAAAGAATTCCGTTTTATAATTGATAGTATTCAGCGTCAAACAGAAGCTTCAAACTTGGAAATTATTTATGATGGAAGTGATTTCGATATTGATCAGAAAGGACAAATTGATTTCCCGATTACAAGCATCAATGAATTTAAAGTTATAAAAGTTGAAGTTCCAGACGGAAACAATCAGCAGGTTTTAATTAATTTCTCAGAACCTTTAGAAAAAGGACAGGATTTTGCTGGATTGGTTTCGATTCAAAACACTAATAATCTGAAATTTTCTACACAAGGAAATTTACTTAAAGTATATTTTACGAATCAAAATGCGCCTAAAAAAGAAGAACCCGTAGCAGTAGTTGCAGAAGAGCCAGCTCCCGTCGCTGTAGATTCGGCTGCTGTTGTGGTTGATTCAGCCGCAGTTGCTGTAGATTCAGCTGCCACAGTTGCAGAAGAAGTAGTTGAATATGTGCCAGACGAAGAGCCAAAACAAGTTGTAACGGGTGAATTATTGTTGGAAGTTTTTCAGGGAATAGAAAGCCAGTACGGTAAAAAACTGGAAAACAATTATAGTGAGAAAATCTCTTTTGATCAGATCAAACCAAATGTTCGTTTTGTAAAAAATGGAACGATTCTGCCAAGTTCAAACAATTTAAAATTAAATTTCGAAGCTGTAAACTTAAGCGCTGTTGATGTAAAAGTGTATAAGATTTACAAAAATAATATTCTGCAGTTTCTTCAATACAACGAATTAAACGGCGGACAAAACCTTAAAAAAGTAGCGCAGCCAATTGCCAAAACTACGCTGAATTTAAGGGAAAGCACGCTCGTAAATCTCTCTAAATGGAATACATATGCCTTAGATTTATCTAAAATTATCAAGCCAGAACCAGGCGCAATTTACAGAGTTGAATTTGTTTATAAAAAGAAATATTCGCTTTATAAATGCGAAACATCAGAAGGAAATGACGACGAAGCGGAGGAGGAAGAAGTAGATGAAAACGACGTGAATTACAGCGGAAACTCTTACGACGATTATTACTATTATGACGATTACGATTGGAGAGAAAGCCAAGATCCTTGTACAGGCTCTTACTATTACAATGCAAGAATTGCAACTAATATTTTAGCTTCAGATTTAGGAGTTATTGCAAAAAGAGGCGAAAATAAATCGTATATATTTGCTGTAAACAATATCGTTACAACAGAGCCGGTGTCAAATGCTAGAGTTGATTTGTATAATTTCCAACAGCAAAAAATAGCAACAGAAGCAACAAGCAGTGAAGGTATTGCATCTTTCCAATTGGACAAATTCGCTTATTTTGCTATTGTAACTTTAGGCGATCAATCGACTTATGTGAAATTGGATGACGGACTTTCATTATCTGTCAGCAATTTTGATGTTGCGGGTGAAACTTTACAAAAAGGGCTGAAAGGGTTTATTTACGGAGAAAGAGGCGTTTGGCGTCCTGGAGATAATTTGTATTTGTCATTTATTTTGAATGATGCTGCAAATAAATTGCCTAAATCACATCCGATTAAATTCAGATTAAACGATCCGAATGGTAAAACAGTTTATCAGACCGTTCAAAAAACAAACGATTTAAACCATTACGCTTTTATAGTGCCAACAAATCAGGATGCGCCAACAGGAAACTGGGAAGCGATGGTGAGCGTTGGTGGAGCTAAATTCTATAAGAGTATTAAGATTGAAACGATCAAACCAAATCGTTTAAAAATTAAAAATACCTTTAGCAGAAAAACACTTTCGGCTTCTTACCCAAACATGGATAATCTTGAAGTGACCTGGCTTCACGGCGCAATTGCAAAGAATTTAAATGTAGAAATACAGGCGAAATTCTCTCAGCAGGCAACTACTTTTAAAGGTTATGAAAAATATACTTTTGATGATTTAGCACGTCAATTCAGCACAGAAGAAATTAATATTTTCTCAGGAAAATTAAATGAAAACGGAAAAGCATCTGTAAACATTCAGCCAAGATTACAAGGTCAGGCACCGGGAATGCTTCGCGCTTCATTCATTACAAAAGTGTATGAAGAAGGAGGAGATTTTAGTACAGATGTGATGTCAACAACTTATTCTCCGTACAAAACTTATGTTGGACTTAAAACGCCAGAACTGAACAAGTACAGCATGCTTGAAACGCGAGCAAACAATCGTTTTGATGTAGTTACAGTTGATGAAAACGGAAGACCAAAATCAGTTCGTAATCTTGAAGTAAGAGTTTATAAAGTAGACTGGAGATGGTGGTGGGATTCTTCAAGCGATAATTTGTCCAATTATAATTCGTCAAATGCTACAACTTCATACAAAACCTTTGTAATCAATACAGATTCAAGCGGAAAAGGAAGTTTCCAGTTTGCTTTAACAGATGAGGAATGGGGGCGTTACTTAATTCGTATTGAAGACGGAGAAAGCGGACATGCAACTTCTTTAACGGTAAATATCGATTGGCCAATCTGGTCTGGAAAAACACGCAACAGAGACGCTTCTACAGCGAATATGTTGGTTTTTTCTACAGATAAAAAGAATTATGCCGTTGGAGAAAAAGCACAGATTTCGTTCCCTTCAAGTGAAGGCGGACGTGCTTTAATTTCTGTAGAAAACGGTTCAAGAGTAGTGCAGACTATTTGGGCTGAGACTAAAAAAGGAGAAACTAAAGTTGAGGTTCCAATTACAGGAGCGATGGCGCCGAATGTATATTTTAATATCACATTATTACAGCCACACGCTTCAACCAAAAACGATTCGCCAATTCGTATGTATGGGATTGTACCAATCGAAGTGGTAGATAAAAACACGATTTTGGCACCAACTCTAAATATGCCAGATGTATTAAGACCAGAACAGCCATTTACAGTAAAAGTGGGCGAGAAATCAGGTAAAGAAATGACCTATACAATTGCTGTTGTAGATGAAGGTCTTTTGGATTTAACTCGTTTTAAAACACCAAATGCGTGGGATAGCTTCTATGTTCGCGAAGCTTTAGGAGTAAAAACTTGGGACGTTTACGATGATGTAATTGGTGCTTACGGCGGAAAAATAAACCAAATTTTCAGTATTGGTGGTGATCAGGATTTAGGAGGCGGAAAAGCTAAAAAAGCCAACCGTTTTAAACCTGTAGTGCTGTATTACGGGCCATTCAAATTAGGAAAAGGCGAAACAAAATCACATCAGTTAAAATTGCCAAAATATATTGGTTCAGTTCGAACAATGGTTGTGGCGGGAGATGCTGCTACAAGCGCTTACGGAAGCGTTGAAAAAGCAACGCAGGTTAAGAGTCCGTTGATGGTTTTAGCTTCATTGCCAAGAAAAATTTCACCATCAGAAAAAGTGACATTGCCAGTAACGGTTTTTGCAACTGAAAATAAAATTAAAAACGTAACGATTCAGGTAAAAACAAGCAACGGATTGAAAGTAGCAGGAAGTGCAATTCAAAAACTAAATTTTGCACAGCCCGATGAAAAAATGGCGTATTTCAATTTAGTTGTCGGTTCTGCAACCGGAATTGCAAAAGTTCAGGTAATCGCAACATCTGGAAGTGAGAAATCAGTTTATGATGTTGAAATCGATATGACCAATCCAAATCCAGTTACGAGTACTTTTACAGATGTTGTTTTAACGCCAAATAGCACTAAAACAATTTCATGGAAAACTTTCGGAATTGCAGGAAGTAATAAGGCAAGATTAGAAGTTTCGTCTATGCCATCTATGAATCTGAACGGAAGATTACAGTTCTTAATTCAGTATCCTCATGGCTGTGTAGAACAGACTACTTCGTCAGTTTTCCCACAATTGTATTTGGGTGATGTGGCTGATATTGATGCGAAACGCAAAGATCTGATTCAGAAAAATATTGCTGCTGGAATTGCGAGATTGGGTAATTTCCAATTATCAAATGGCGGAATGCCTTACTGGCAAGGAAATACAATTGCAGACGATTGGGGAACTTCTTATGCAGGACATTTCTTGATTGAAGCTGAGAAAAAAGGATATGTATTGCCAATTAATTTCAAATCAAAATGGTTAGGTTATCAGCAGAAAGAAGCAAAACAATGGCGTTTTGAACCGAAATACGGAAATGACTTAGCGCAAGCATATCGTCTATATACTTTGGCTTTAGCAGGAAATGCCGATTTATCGTCAATGAATAGACTTCGAGAGACAAAAGGCATTTCGAACGAAAGTATGCTTCGTTTAGCAGCAGCTTATGTTTTAGCAGGTCAGAAATCAGCTGGACAAAGTTTGTTCTTGAAAACGAGTATTGACGGAAGTTCAGATGGATACAGCTACTACTACTATTACGGCTCAAGCGAGAGAAACAGAGCGATGGCTTTAGAAACCATGCTTTTATTAGACCAGAAACAAAAAGCATTTGTAACGGCAACGAAACTTGCCAAAGAAATGTCAGCTAACCAATGGATGAGCACCCAGACAACGGCTTATTGTTTATATGCAATGTCAAAATTTGCTGTGAGTAACGGTCCAAAAGGAATCAATATTCAGTTTAGTAAAAACGGAAAAGGAGAGACGATAAATACAGGTAAATCGGTTGCAGACCGAAGTTTGTCTGTTGCTTCTGGCACAAACAGTATTACTTTGAAAAACAATAAAGCTAATACAGTTTATGTTCGTGTATTGAATACTGGAATATTGCCGATAGGACAAGAAAATGCAGTGCAAAGCGATGTTACAGCTTCTATTGTTTTCAAAAATAGAAAAGGAAGCGTGATCAATGTTTCAAGAATTAATCAAGGAACGGAGTTTATTGCTGAGGTTACGATTAAAAACCAAAGAGGAGAAAGTGTTCAAAACGTGGCGTTATCGCAAATTCTGCCATCAGGATTCGAAATTGTAAATACTCGCTTCACAGATTATGGAGACGCTGTAAATAATATTGCAGATTACATCGACATTCGCGATGATAGAACGAATTTCTATTTCGGAATGAAAGCGAGAGAAACTAAAGTGTTCAGAATTCTGTTAAACGCATCGTATTTAGGATATTATTACTTGCCTGGATTGCAATGCGAAGCAATGTATGATAATACGTTCTTAGCGAGAACAAAAGGATTCTGGGTTGAGGTGGTGAAATAAAGTTGTTAGCCACGAATTCACGAATTAATTTGTCATAATTTAAATTCGTGGTGAATAAAAAAATCCTTTTAATCCGCGTAATCTGTGGCAAAAAAACTTTGCGAGCTTTGAGAAAAAAAAGTCTCCCGCAGATTTTGCAGATCAAGCAGATAAAATAAATTCTGCTCAATCTGCCGAATTTGCGAGAGAAAAACTTTGCGCCCCGATAACTATCGGGATTGCGTAAATCTTTGCGCCTTTGCGGTGAAAAAAAATAAGTATTGAAAAATAAATTAAAAGCATTCCTCCAGCGCATTATAAACTGGATTAAAAAAAACAAATTAAAATCGGCAATTGCATTTCTGCTCTTGCTGATTTACTATTTTTCGATACCCCGAACTTTATTCAAAGAACCCTATTCAACCGTAATAGAAAGCAAAGAAGGAGAACTTTTAGGGGCTAAAATTGCCCGAGACGGACAATGGCGTTTTCCAGCACAAGATAGCGTTCCAGATAAATTCAAGAAATGTATCGTTTATTTTGAAGACGAATATTTCTATAAACATCCTGGTTTCAATCCTGGGGCAATGATCAATGCTTTTAAGCAAAATAGAAAAGCAGGAAAAGTTGTCAGAGGAGGAAGTACTTTAACACAACAAGTTATTCGATTATCCCGAAAAGGAAAAAACAGAACGTATTTTGAAAAAATAATAGAAATTATTCTCGCAACGAGATTAGAACTAGGTTATTCTAAAAATGAAATTCTTGAAATGTATGCAGCGCATGCGCCATTTGGAGGAAATGTTGTTGGACTGGAAATGGCCTCGTGGCGTTATTTTGGCGTACAATCCAATCAGTTATCTTGGGCGGAAAATGCAGTTTTAGCCGTTTTACCCAATGCGCCAAGTTTAATTTATCCAGGAAAGAATCAGATAAAATTATTAAACAAACGAAACCGGCTTCTGCTAAAACTTCATCAGGAAGGCATAATCGACAAGCAGACGTATGAACTTTCGATAGAAGAACCTTTGCCTCAAAAACCGTATGATCTTCCTCAAATTGCGCCTCATTTATTGCAGAGAGTGGCAAAAGATGAAGAAGGAACAAGGGTAAAAACTACAATTGATTATGCTTTGCAAAATCGTGTTAATCAAATTGCACGATATTATTATAATCAGTACAAACAAAATGAAGTTCATAATCTGGCCATTTTGGTAATTGATGTGCAGAATAGAAATGTAATGAGCTATGTTGGAAATTCTCCAACGGATAAAGACCATCAAAAAGATGTTGATATTATTGATGCGCCAAGAAGTACAGGAAGTATTTTGAAACCACTTTTGTACGGTGCTATGCTTGATGATGGCGAATTGTTGCCGAATACTTTAGTGGCGGATATTCCAACGCAGATTTCGGGATATACGCCTCAGAATTTTAATTTAACGTTTGACGGAGCTGTGCCTGCACATCGTGCTTTGTCCCGTTCGTTAAATATTCCCGCAGTTTTAATGCTTCAGGAATTTACTGTAAATAAATTTTACGAAGAGCTTCAAAAGTTTAAATTAAAGAATATTAATAAAACGCCTGATCATTATGGTTTGTCGCTAATTTTAGGAGGTGCCGAAAGTAACTTATGGGATTTATGCCGAACATACGCCAATTTATCTTCAACGTTAAATTATTACACAAAGCATCAAGCGAAATACAGAACTAACGAATTTACAGAACTCAACTATAAAAACGATTTTAAGCCTGATTTTGGCTCAGAAACTGATCAGAAGAATATTTTGGGCGCAGGATCAATTTGGTTGACGTACAACGCAATGGAAGAAGTCAACAGGCCCGAAGGAGACGAAGCTTGGAAGTTTTACGACAGTTCGCTTAAAATTGCATGGAAAACGGGAACCAGTTTCGGAAACCGAGATGCTTGGGCAATTGGAACCAATTCCAGATATGTGGTCGGAATTTGGGTTGGGAATGCGACAGGTGAGGGAAGGCCAACTTTGACGGGAGTAACCAGTGCGGCTCCAATTTTATTCGATGTTTTTAATTTGCTGCCAAGACAAAGATGGTTTGATACGCCTTATAATGATTTGGCCGAAGTTGAGGTTTGCCGTTTAAGTGGCTATCTGGCAAAGGATAATTGCCCGAAAATTAAGCAATGGGTTACTAAAAAAGGAAAATCGACTAAAGTTTGTCCTTATCACAGAACAATTCATTTAGACAAAACAGAGCAGTTTCAGGTAAACAGCAGTTGCGAGAGTATCGATAATATTGTAACTAAAAACTGGTTTGTATTGCCTCCTGTTATGGCATGGTATTACAAAAGCCAGCATATCGAATATTTGCCTTTACCGCCATTCAAAGAAGGATGCGAAGGAACGCAAACTACTACAATGGATTTTATTTATCCAAAGGCGAATAGTAAAATCTATTTGACAAAAGATTTCAATAGTAATGTCCAGCCCGTGATTTTAAAAGTGGCTTATTCCGAAAGAGACAAAGAATTGTTTTGGTATGTTGATGATGTTTATAAAGCTACTACCAAAACGTTTCATGAATTACCCATTACGCCAACAACGGGAACACATTATATTACAGTTGTGGATGCCAGCGGAAATGAAATCAGAAGAAAAATTGAAATTGTGAGGGAATAGGTTTATTGTATGATGTTGAGTTTCGTGTACACGTTTTTGTTTTTAGAAATTCGAAACGAGATTGAAGCAGTAAATCCTTCATAAGTTGGAATCTTTTCTTTGTTGTATGCAAACGAATATCCTAAACCTAAATCTATCATATTAAATACAGTTAAACCACCTACTGCATAAGCATTTTTAGAGGAACTGCCTGCTTTTACAAATAGAAGATAGTCTGTATTGTATGATAAATGAATATCGGGAAGTCCATAATATTTGCCATTATAGCTGTTTGTAATTCCATATCCTGCGCCCAAAAAGAGTTTATTTTTGCTTTGAGTTAGGCAAAATTCTAAACCTCCTGTGAGAAGACTTTTATCAGCAATTGAATAATTCAAATATAGAATTGGCCATTCTGGAATTTTAAATTTTGAATTAGTATTGCTTTTCTTGTAATTGGAATTGTTGGCATCAATCATTTTTCCATCCTTGTTAAACCATTCCGCTCTGCCAAATAATTGTTCCGCTTTATAATCACTTGAATAGCCTTGAAATTGCAATTGATTATTGATTAGATAATAATCCTTAATAATAAAAAGAGAATCGATGTTTTTGATTTTATAACCTATAGCATCTTTTGTTTTTACTTTTAAAGGTTTAATTCGGTAATAAAAAGCTATTTCCCTGTTGCTTGTTTTCCAGTTTTTATCAAAAAAGATTGTGTCATTTTGAGCTGACAATGGAGCAAGTAACATTAAGAAGATTATAGTGATGCAGGTTTTCATTTTTTAAATTATTTAGTAGCCTATAAATTGGCTGTAAGCTCTTCTATTTCTTGTAAATCTTAAATTTAGACTCATCGTAAATCCTTCAAAAGCCGGAGCTTTATCTGAATTATACGGTAAGGAATATCCAAACCCTAAATCTATGAAATTCATTAGTGATAGTCCGCCCATTATATAGCCATTTTTGTGGGTGGTTCCAATTTTTGCAAATAATATGGAAATGTTTTGTGATAAATGCAGATCGGGTAAACTATAATATTGCCCATTGTAACTATTTGTAACACCATATCCAATACCTAAAAATAGTTTATTGTTGGTTTTGCAGTCTAAGCAAAATTCATAACCTGCAGTTAGAAGACTTTTGTCAGTGATGCTATAATTTATGTAAGTGATTGGCGGACTGGGCACTCTAAATGTTCCTGGAGCAGGTTTATTGAAATCTCTTGAGTAAAGAACAGTGCCGTCTTCCTTAAACCATTTTGCTTTTCCGACATTATCGTTTCCCTCCACATCTTTTGTGTAACCTTCAAATTGCAATGCATTATTTTTTACATAATAATCTTTAATAACATAAAGAGAATCTATATATGGTATTTTTCGTCCAATGGCTTTTCTTGTTTTTATTTTAACAGGTTTCAATCGGTAATAAATAGCAGAATCTTTTACAGTAGTTTTCCATTCCGAATTAAAATAAATAGTGTCATTTTGTGCCGATAGTTTGGATGAAAACAAAAAAAGAATAACCAGGTAATGGATGTTTTTTGTTTTGGCTAACGAAAAAAGACATGTAGTAGCTGTCATATAAATCAATTAAAATATGACAAACATAATGTATGGTATATAATTAGATGGCTGATAGAAGTTTTTTATATGCCATTATAGGACATAAAAATGAGATCCGAAAAAGCATAAAAAAAACCGTCCCGATGCGTCGGGACGGTTTGATGTTTTTATTCTGTAATAACATTTCCTTTTTTGTCATAGAAATGGTATTCTAAGTACGTGTAAGCGTCACGAGGTATGATTTTCACCCATTTCTTATGTTCAAAAAACCATTTTGAACGTAATGATGGAAAACCTTTGCTGAGGTATGCAGCCACAAACGGATGTGTATTAAGCACAACCTTGTTGTGGGTTTTTAAAAGTCTTTCTAAATCAGCGGTGATCTTATCAATGATTAAAATTGGAGCTTCAATTTCACCATTATGTTTGTTAGGATCTTCCTCTCTGGTTTTGATATTCACTTCTGGTCTTACTCGCTGTCTTGTAATTTGGACCAAACCAAATTTGCTCGGCGGTAATATTTTATGTTTTGCTTTATCGTCGCTCATTTCTTCTCGCAAGAAGTCGAACAAAACTTTCCTGTTTTCAGGATTAGACATATCGATAAAATCAACTACGATTATTCCGCCCATATCACGCAGACGAAGCTGTCTAGCGATTTCTGCTGCGGCAATCATATTCACTTCCATGGCTGTGTCTTCTTGGTTGGTCGCTTTATTAGAACGGTTTCCGCTGTTTACGTCAATAACGTGAAGAGCTTCGGTGTGTTCAATAATAAGATAAGCACCTTTGCTCATGGAAACAGTTCGGCCAAATGAAGTTTTGATTTGTCTCTCTATATTGTATTTCTCAAAAATCGGAGTATCATTTGATTGATAAAACTTAACAATCGATTGTTTTGAAGGTGCAATTTCTTGCAGATATTCCTTCGTTTGGTGGTACAACTCTTCATCATCTATTTGAATACCACTGAAGGTATCGTTAAATACATCTCTTAATATCGAAGAAGCTCTGTTAAGCTCTCCTAATACTTTTGATGGATGATGAGCAGTTGGTAATTTTTTACACATTGCAGACCATCTGCCAAGCAGGTTCTGCAAATCTTTTTCTAATTCGGCTACGTTTTTGCCTTCGGCTACTGTACGAACAATAACACCAAATCCTTTAGGTTTGATCGATAGAACAAGTTTTTTTAGACGATCCTTTTCTTTTTTGTCTTCTATTTTTTGAGAAATAGAAACACGATCAGAAAAAGGAACTAGAACGATAAATCTTCCGGCAAGAGAAAGCTCAGCACTTATTCTTGGGCCTTTGGTTGATATAGGTTCTTTAACTACTTGAACTAAGACAGATTGATTGGCACTTAAAATATCAGTAATGATGCCATCTTTGTCAATCTCTTTCTCAAACTGAAAGGTTTTTAGGGAGAAATCTTTTAATTTACCTGCGCTTACAAGTTTTATGAATTTCAGCTGAGAAGCTAGATTTGGACCCAAATCATGATAATGTAAAAAGGCATCTTTTTCGAAACCTACATTCACAAAAGCAGCATTAAGTCCCGCAACTGGTTTTCTGATTTTGGCAATAAAAATATCACCAACCTGAAAGTTGCTTTTTTCTTCTTCTTTGTGTAATTCAATTAGTTTTCCATCTTTTAATAAGGCAAAATCTACTGCATCAGAACTAGATCTAATGATTAATTCTTTATTCACACTGTAAATTTTTATCCAGACTTTTAGTTTCAGGTTTTAAGTTTCAAGTTTCAAGTTTTACAACTCATAACTTATGACTCATAACTCATAACTGAATTGTAAGGATGGATTAAACAATATTTTAACAGGTATTAACCCGGTGGAGTTAGTTGCCAGTTTTCAGTCTCAGTAAGCAGTTTAAGCTGCAAACTGTATTCTGTGACTGAGACTATCAAACTCCAATTTCAATGAACGTTTAAAAAGAAAAAAGTAGTTTAAAACTACTTTTTCTTTTTGTGGCGGTTAGCTCTCGCTCTTTTCTTACGTTTGTGAGTAGCTACCTTATGTCTCTTTCTTTTTTTACCACTTGGCATATTGTGTCAGATTTATGTTAATTAATATTATTTTGCTTCGTTGTTAGTTTTAACTCCTTCTACAAAAACTTTTGCAGGTTTAAACGCAGGAATGTTGTGTGCTGGAATTTTAATAGTAGTGTTTTTAGAAATGTTTCTTCCAGTTTTTTCAGCTCTAGTTTTAACGATAAAACTACCGAAACCTCTTAAGTATACATTGTCTCCAGTTTCTAAAGAAGTCTTAACTTCTTCCATAAAAGTTTCTACTGTTGCTTGAACGTCTCCTTTTTCAAGACCTAGTTTCTCTGAAATCTTCGCTACGATATCTGCTTTCGTCATTTTCTTTCCTATTTTATTTTATAAATGGTGTACTATTTTTTTGAGTTTGCAAATATAGGAATTAAAAAAATAATTAATCAAGCTAATTCGTTAAATTTTAATTACATAAACATTTACTTTTGCAATCTAAGTATTTTGCAATGAATTTTCATAACATATTGATAAAATGGTATTTACAGAATAAACGCGATTTGCCATGGCGAAAAACCGTCGATCCGTACCAAATTTGGCTCTCAGAAATTATGCTTCAGCAGACGAGAGTAGTGCAAGGAATGCCTTACTTTTTCTCATTTATAAAGGAATTTCCTACTGTAAAACATTTGGCAGATGCTCCAGAAGAGAAGGTTTTGAAACTCTGGCAAGGCTTAGGATATTATTCGCGTGCTCGAAATCTTCATAAAACGGCTCAATATATAAGTAATGATTTAAATGGAATTTTCCCTGATTCTTATAAAGAACTGCTTAAGCTTAAAGGGGTAGGCGAATATACCGCAGCGGCAATAGCTTCTTTTTCTTATAATGAACCTGTTCCTGTCGTTGATGGAAACGTATTTAGAGTATTGGCTCGTTATTTTGATATCGAATCTGATATTGCGGTTCCGGCAACTAAAAAAGAGTTCGCGGCTTTGGCACAAGAATTAATGCCAAAGGATAATCCAGCGCTTTTTAATCAGGCAATAATGGAGTTTGGAGCGCTGCAATGCGTGCCTAAAAGCCCTGAATGTTCTGTTTGCGTTTTTAACGAAAGTTGTGCTGCATTGCAAAAAGGAAAGGTAAATATGCTTCCCGTCAAATCTAAAAAGCTTAAAGTGACCAATCGATATTTTAATTATCTGATTTTGGAAGATGTTTTAGGAAATACATTAATTCAGAAAAGAACCCAAAAAGGAATCTGGCATAATTTATATGAGTTTCCGTTGTTGGAAACAGAATCTATTGTTGGTTTTAACGAAGTTTCCAAAAAAGCAAAAGATGAAATTTTTCCAGAATATACTATTATAAGTATAGAAGATTGCAGTAAATCGACCATTGTACATAAGCTTTCACATCAGCATCTGCATATACAATTCTGGAAAATCAAAGTGCAAGAAAAAATCGAAAACGGAATAGATTCCCAAAAATTAAAAACCTTTCCTTTTCCTATTGCGATATATAATTTTATAGAAAAGCAAGAAATAAATTGCTAAAAAAATGTATCTTTGGTAGAAATACCACCAAAAACTATGAACGGAACATTAAATAAAGTGATGCTTATTGGCCATTTAGGCGATGATGTAAAGATGCATTATTTTGATGGAGGAAACTGCATCGGACGTTTTCAGCTGGCTACAAATGAAGTGTATATCAATAAAACGACCAATGAAAAGATTACCTCTACAGAATGGCATAATTTGGTTGTGCGTAATAAAGCCGCAGAGATTTGCGAAAAATATCTTTCTAAGGGAGATAAAATTTATGTTGAAGGAAGAATAAAATCTCGTCAGTGGCAGACAGAAGATGGAACGACAAAATATACGACCGAAATTCAGGTTACAGAGTTTACTTTTCTGACAACCAAAAAAGAAACTGCTTATACAAAACAAAACCAGGATGTAGAGTCGGCAAAAAATACTAACTTTGATGCTGCTAACGAAGGGCTTCCAATTAATGATTTGCCTTTCTAAAGTGATGTTTAACTAATTTTATGCAATTTGGACCCAGAGCCCAGTTTACTTTTTTCTACCAATCTTGACGCCAATTTAATTATTGGTTTCGTCGGAATATTTGTTTTGTTATTTCTTTCAGCAATCGTTTCTGGTGCTGAAGTTGCTCTTTTTTCTTTGTCACAGCAAGATATCGACAATTCTTTAAACGATAATCCTGCAAAAGGAAAAATTATTTCAAATTTATTAGATAAGCCTAAAAAACTTCTAGCAACTTTATTGGTTGCAAATAACTTCTTCAATATCGGAGTAGTGATCCTATTTGCGTATATAGGACAAAATATTTTTGCCAATGTAGGTTCGCCAGCTTTTAAATTTACGCTAGAAGTAATTCTGGTTACTTTCTTAATTTTATTATTTGGCGAAGTGCTTCCTAAGGTTTATGCAAGCAGAAATAGCGTTCGATTTGCCAAACGTGTCGCTTATCCGCTGGCATTTTTAGATAAAGTGCTTTCTCCGATCAGTTTGCCTATGCGTGCTGTTACGATATATTTTCAAAACAAATTAGGAAAGCAAAAAAGTAATTTTTCTGTCAATCAACTTTCTCAGGCATTGGAACTTACCGATTCGGAAGGGACTTCATCAGAAGAACAAAAAATTCTGGAAGGAATTGTTTCTTTTGGAAATACCGATACAAAGCAGGTAATGAGTCCAAGAATTGATATTTTTGCATTGGAAATATCAGAAACATTCGCAGAAATTTATCCTAAGATAATCGAAACAGGATTTTCAAGAATTCCAGTTTATCGAGATAATATCGATCAAATTGAAGGCGTACTTTTCGTAAAAGATTTATTGCCTCATATTGATAAAGAAGAATTTGATTGGACTTCTTTGATCAGAGAAGCGTTCTTTGTTCCCGAGAATAAAAAACTGGATAATCTATTGAAGGATTTTCAGAGTTTAAAAAGCCATTTGGCAATTGTGGTTGATGAATATGGCGGAACTTCCGGATTGGTTTCTTTAGAAGATGTTATCGAGGAAATTGTAGGTGATATTAGTGATGAATTTGATGATGAAAATCTGAACTTCTCGCAAATTGATGAAAATAATTTTCTTTTTGAAGGAAAAATAAACTTGAAAGATTTCTACAGAATTGTAGATGTTGATGAAGATGTTTTTGAGGCTCATAAGGGAGAAGCCGAAACATTGGCAGGATTTATTCTGGAGATTTTGGGTAATTTTCCGAAAAAAGATCAAAAAGTGCCTTTTGAAAACTGTATTTTCACCGTAGAAACAGTAGACAAAAAGCGTGTAAAACAAATAAAAGTAACCATAAATAAAAATGCTTAATAAAATACTTTCAATAACAGCAATTTTGCTTGCGCTAACGGTTATAAGCTGTAAAAATGATGTTCTGCCTAAACCAGCGAGTTATCTGCGATTAGATTATCCAGAAGCAAAATATGTGAATTTTGAAAACACTTGTCCGTTTACTTTTCAAATGAATGAAGATGCTATTATAAAAGGGGAAAAAGAATGCGGTTTCGCCATTACCTATCCAAAGATGAAAGCGACCATTTATTTGACGTACAAGCCAGTAAATGGCAATATTGACAAATTACTGCGAGATGCCCAAAAACTGACTTACGAGCACGTTATTAAAGCCGACGATATTCTGGAACAGCCATATTTAAACCCACAGAAAAAGGTTTACGGAATGTTTTATCAAGTAGACGGAAATGCAGCGACAAATTCTCAGTTTTATGTGACTGACAGTACAAAACACTTTTTAATCGGTTCAATGTACTTTTACGCAAAACCAAACTTTGATTCGATTATGCCTGCTGCGAGTTATGTTAAAAACGATATGCAGCGTTTGATGGAAACGTTGAAGTGGAAATAAAAAAGAGGTCATTGACCTCTTTTTTGTGTATAATACAGAAATTGATTTTAATCATTTTATATTTTAAGAAATATAAGTTGCAATGCTTTTTTTATATCAAGAAATTAGTATTTAATTTATTGTTTTGGAAAAGTTAGATAGCATTTTTTACATATGAGCGAATTATTATTTTTGATATTTAGATTTGTCAATAATTCATTTGTCATGGGACAAAATTCCCAATTAAAATTTTCATCAACTGATCTGTCAATATCAAACCAATAGAAGACATAAATATTTTGTGAGTTAAGTTTTTCATTGAGTTTTGGAAGAATATCGATGATCTGAGAGTTTAGGCTAAAATTGACGTCATATATATTTTCGTTTTCACCAGCCAGCCATTTTAAATATTCTTTATGAAACTCTTTTTGCCATATCCTGTAATCTATGAATTTTTCTAAATATTTATACAGTATATTGTCTAATGGGACTGATTTTTCATCTCTCATATTCCATATTATTTCTTCTTTATTGGCCCACATTATTTTATATAATGTTTTATTTGCTAAATCTTCCATCAGTTAATAGTTTTTTTGCAGTTTGATAGTTTTTCTTGCCAGCCGCGGCGCCAGCTTTAATTTCTTCCCATGTTGATTCTAATAATTCCTCGGGAAAAACCTCTCTTACAGAACCCTTTCGATATTGTGTAATTATTTCGTTAGCTGTTTTTCCAGTATATTTACTGTCTAAATTTCCTCCTCCTTTTCCTCCAGGTGAATGCCCTGTTTTAGCAAAATGATCATTAATATCATTAATATCTTTAGCAGTATTAATTCCGCCTAATACTATAACGGAGGAACCGTGCGTTATTATCCCAACTCCTGCAGCGGATCCTGCAAGAGACAGTCCACCTGAAACAGGTACTAAAACAGCTCCGCCAGCAGCCATGACTCCACCAATAGCTACTTCACCTGCTCCCCATACCATAGAGGTAATATCACCTGCTAATTGTCCATAGATGTAATTTATCCTAGTGTTCGCATTACTCCATCGATCAGCGTTAAATCTTCCGGAACCAAGTATCATGTTTGAGCCTAATGCATTACCAAAACCAGAAATAGAAGCAATAAATTTCTCGCTGTAATTCACTATAAAATTTTTTGCTTTTCCAGAGAAAACAATAACTTCATCTAGTTTAACAGGCTCTGGACAACAATCAGATGTGAAGCCTCCATCTAAATCTATTAACCCAATGGGATTGTTGCCCATACCTAAATATGGACTGTCATATTGCCCATAAGGATCAGTTGATAGCCATCTTCCAATTCTTCCATCCCAAAGACGCAGCTGAAAAGCTTCCATTCCTGTTTCCTGATCTAATTCTTGTCCTTGAAATGCATAACGATAATTACTCAATGCATTACGAGAAGGTAATTGTTCTCCAAAAGGATAATAGTCAGCAAACGATTTAATTGCAGGAAGGCCACTTTCTTTTTCGATAACAGCTCTAACGTTTCCTAAATGATCTTTGATTTCATAGCTGGCAATCCCATTTGCTTTTTTGTAGATTCCTAGACGGTCTAATCCGTATATAGGTAATTCTACTTGTGTTATGCTTCCGCCATTAGGTAAATTATATACGGCTACAGTATTTCCAGATAAATCTAACTGATAGAAAGTAGTACTTTGTAAAGAGGAATTGCTACTATTATAACTTTCTTTTTTTACACGTTGGCCTCTTTCATTGTAAAAGAACTTCACTAAAGTATTAGCACCTTTTTTTACTTCTGTTACTAGTCCTTGTGTATTGTAAAAGTAATATAAATTCTCCGAAACATTTTGTATTAATTGACCAATAACATCATAAACATAATTTCCTGGTGATTGATTTTCTATGTCATTAACATCTGTTGTTACAGCTGCATTTTCGGTTATACTGTTTAGTTGGTTTTTTCCTGAATTAGTATAGTTGTAGGTCAGCTTGTCTACAATAGTTCCTGCTTCATTAGTCCTTTGCAGACTTTGAATATTTCCATTCGGATCGTAAGTTAGGCCTCCTTCTGCTAAACCAGCAATTGTACTAATAGCTGCAGTGCTTGAATTTGTATTTCCAAAAGTGGCACCAGTTAACCAGTTATTACGGTTATAATTGTACAAATACCCTTTTTGATTAGCGCTACTTCCACTATAATCTCCAGGAACACCTTTATTTGACCAACGTGCAGCCTTTATATTTCCGTTGTAATCAGAGCCTGCCGATGGAGAAGAAGTAATGTTTCGGCCAGTACGCAAATAATCACCATTATAATAGTCAAGTGTTAAACCAAAAACATCATTAGCATCTCCTCCTGGATCCTTAGAAGATTCTAAACTTGGGTGATTAATACTTTTTAATTGTCCTCCAAGAGTATAAACATAATCTAATCCTTGCGTTCCCTGAGCAATATTTACTCTCTTTAATTCACCAGTTTTATAATAACTATAATCTGCATGGGTTGTAAAGTTTGTATTGTCTGTTGATGTTTCTACTTTGGTTAATACATCATTTACATTATAGGTATATCTATGTGCAAATAATTCAGCAGCTTTATCTTTTTGAAATAAAACTTTTTTTATGTTTCCTTTGTAATCATATTCGTAATGAATGGTTTTCGCCCCAATTCCTTCATTGTATTGTACAATCCATTCTGCTCTTCCGTATAAGTCATAGCTGTACCAAGTAATAGAAGTAATGGCTGATCCTGGTTTAGTAAAAGTAACCGCAACATTTCCAGATAAATTATTCTGAGTATAATTGGTGCTACTTATTCCTGCGTTTGCTAATACACCGGCTAACGTTAAGTTGTTTGGTGTTGTAGGTAATGCTACAGAGGTTGCATTGTTTTCTGGATAATCATAAATAGTAAAAACTTGTTCAGAACGTGTTCCTGCAATTAAATCACCATCAGGATTCGTTGATGCAATAGACCAAATCCCACTGTTTCCTGTCATAACACCGCTTTCTTTTGGCCTCCCTAGCTCATCATAATCTGTATAAGAAACCTTAGAATCAGTTTGTAGGGCACTTTGTGAATATCGTATCTGTCCGTCATTTCTATATGCAAATTTACTAATTCCTTCGTCTGGATTCGATACTTCGATCAGTTGGTTTAAGCCATTGTATTTATAAGTTGTTGCAAAATTTGCAGAAGTCATATGGCTTGGGCTAGCTACTATGGTGGTGTTGCTGCTATAGCCATTTGGCTGTATTACTTTTATTAGCTGACCAGTTTTATTATAGACATTTACAGCATAATCATAATAGTTTACATTATAGGTTATTCCTAATGCTCCAGAGTCATAGGTTGGCTGTCCGCCAGCAATATATGTTTTAGGATCTGATGCTGGAGGTGTAAGAGCTTCAATTCTGTATGCATTTCCGCCAGTTAGGCCAGAAGTGATTAAACCTGTTTTTAAATCATATATTTTATATAAACCAGCGCCTCCAATTAAAGATATTCCTGATGTAATTCCTGAAGGAATATGAACATCAATATAACCTTGCGTGCCTATAAGTGAGACTACAGGATAAGCAGTTGAACCGCCTGATCTTGCTGTCGCTAACAATTTACCTTCTCCATCGGTAAAAGCTACATTTTCATTGCCATTTGCATCTACACTTACAGATTTATAAAACTTTGTAATGACTTCTTCTCTTCCTCCAGAAATGGCTCCCTCATAATAGTCCGATCCGTATACATAGTACATTTCTTGTGCGGCAGGAACAGTATAAGCATATCCAGTTTTCCATTCGCCATTTATTTTGTTTCCTCCAACAACGTTAATTACATTTCCAGGATTTAAAGAATCATAATTCGTTTGAGCAAAAGGATGTGTTGCCGTAGCTTGATATGGTTCGTCTGTATTATTGTCACTGTAATAATTTGCCAGACTTGGATTTGCTGAAACATCAGGCAGATTTGCTGCTGTAACTACAAAACTGCTTCCTGCTGAAGCAGTAACAATAAAATTATTGCTGTTGCTTAGTGTTATGGATGGTGCAGTAAGGATTACATTTAAACCCGAACTTACAGTTCCTGTAGCAGTGATTGACTGTGAAGCTTTATAAGTTCCGCTTGCTGTAATATTGTTTAATGAAAGAGTTGGTGGTGACGAAGAAGAGGCTACTTCACTACTGCTTTTTAAAAAGTTAGTTTTTCCAAAAGTATTCAGTGGAGAAGGAGCAATAAAAGAAGTTTTATCTACCCTTCCAAAATCATCATAAGTTGTTTCTGTACCCCATATCTTGTTTGTTACATAATCCTTAGATAAACTAACATCAGATTTTCCTAAATCATCAAAGTAAGCTCTTGAAGCTCCAGTTAGGTTTCCCTTTGTATCATATGAAATCTGATGAATCCAGTGAGCAGTATTGTCGCTTCCTTGATTTAAATAATCTCCAGCAGGTTTGGTGCAACTAATTATTGGCGAACCGTCCAAATCAGATCCAATTCCGTCTCCGTTAGTGTCTAAATACCATTTTGTATGGGGGTTGATGTCTTTATTATTATCATTACAATCCAGATTATTATCAACATAATCTGGCGGTGGATTGCAACCATATGATGGATAATTTGGGTCTCCAAATCCATCATGGTCTTTGTCGTAATACCATACATAATAGGTTACATTTGGGTTATTATCATCGCAATCATTGTTATTGCTGACCCATTTTACAGACGGTCTTGTGCAAGCCATTTGAGAGTAATTGGGATCTCCCGCTCCATCACCGTCATTGTCGTAAAACCATCCGAACTTTTCATATTCTTCACAATCTGGGTCTGTGGGCTCAATGATTCGTTGAGCTGTGGCTGGTTTTGAGGTTTCTTGAGAATAGGCAATAGTAAAATTAAAAAAACCGATTATGTACAGTAATATGTATAAGTATCTTTTCATAACTTGATTAATTTAAATATCTATTGTTGTATGTATTTGTTTTTGATAGTTTAAAACCTCCCGTGACTTGATTTGCTGCATCATCAAGTACTTCAGAGTACGTTTTTATTAATCTTCCTGCATTATCATATTCAAATCTAGTTGCCAAACCATTGTTTCCAATAATATGAGTTAGTTCATCCCATTCGTTATAAACATAACCAGTAATAGAAGACGAAATGGGACGGATCATTAGGTCATCAAAATAAACTATAGAAGTATCGGCTGATGTTAAATAAATGCTGTATACTCCCGAAGTTGCATTAACATAACCAACTTTTAAGACCCAATTTCCTGCTGGATAAGATTCTGAAAAATCTACTATAGTTCCGTTATTATTTATTCTGGCTTTTGAAGCGTTTGATTTTTCAACCCAAACAGATACTTTATATCTGCCAGCTCTGTGCTGACCACTTTTCATTGCTACTCCAAATTGAGAATTTGATGCTACTGCTATCGATTTTTTACCAGTATGAGAATAAGTTGTGTTAAAAGAAGCATTATTCATTATCACTTCTGGTTCAATGAAATTAGCGTAACCAGCTATTAATGAACTCTCACCACCCGCAAAGAACATTTCATTATATCCGGCATTTCCAACAGCAGTTATTTTGGTGTTATTATCGCCCATTTTGGTTGACACATAATTACCATTAATATCTTTTGTTTCAAGTGGCGCAGAAAAATGATCATATAAGGTTATTTCTGAGACTTGTTTCCATTGTGAAGGCTGACCCACACCAATAGTCCAATCAAAGTTATCGTCCTTACTTCCAGTTGTAGAATTATAATTGGTAAAAATGCCATTGATATCTTTGACACCATTCCATACATAAGTTTTATGTATTCTCCATATTTTTTGATCAGCAGGAGCTGTGACTGGAATATTTACTGAAGTTCCTGCCATGTCTTGGTAAGTCCAGATATTGCTCCAGGTTGTAATCCCTACACCGGTTTCTTTCCATGTTCCGTTGTCCTTAATATACGAATAATTAACCGCTGTCTGTGTTAGCATATTTTTATAGGTAGGGTTGTCAACTTTTGATCCCATTTCAGCATACTCATTCTTAAAATAAGCTGGAACAATTTTTGTTTTGAACGATTTACCGTCACTTGAGACAGTTCTTGTTTCGATAACCTGTCCGGTTAGGGGGTCAAATTGGTCAAAATAAGTTGTATTAGTATACCCACCTTGCATAGTTGTAGTACTTTGTAGATTAGTATCAATATTGGTAATAGAACTCACACTGTAAAAATTTTTATAAGTACTTGATACACTATTATTATTGTAGAAATTTTCTTGGATTACCTTCCCACAAAAATTGGATTGTTGAGATTGTCCCAATGAGAAATAATCTGTTATAGTCTCATAATTATTCTTTGATTGTTGTAAAATTTGATCTTTTGCATTTGAGACTTTAATTTCTTCAATTCTGCCTAGTGATTGCAAGTTATTTTTTACTGCCACATTTTTTAAAAATACATTTGTTGATGGATTTTCTTTTGAGGAACTTATTTGTAACAAATCACCGAAAGAAATTAAATTATTAGATTCACTAATTTCTTCAAGGACTTTAAATTTATATTGCTTTTTTATATCATTACTGGATTCCGTTACATATTCATAAGTTACGATAGGTCCAGGTAACAAAGAGATATAAGGTGCTTGTTGATTCACCATATAATTAGGTTCAGGATAATATGGAATTATACCTGAAGTTTTTCCAGTAATAGGATTGTTATAATTGTAATTTGTGCTGTATGTTTTTCCAGCATTGTCGTTTACTGTGATTTGTTTTACACGGATGCCGCTGTTATTATTAGGTGTAATTTTATTTCCAACAACGGTATGCCTCATCGAATATTGTCGATGTCCTGAACTACCATCCCATGCCAGTTCAAATCGTGGTAAATTTGAATTAGTAACTCCTGAATATTCATTTGAAGCATATAATGCTGAAACAGGTTCTGCTGAATGTTTAAAGACATCTCTGAAAGCAGGACTTGAAGCCATAACATCTACTATCATATAATTAAGAGATGAATTTAACTCAACTATTGTTGCATTTGCTTTGTCAATATTTACCGATGCTCTGTCATAACCGGCACTTGCATGATTGTACATTACTGAATACCACATATCCATAAAAAATGGTTTTGCAGCATCAAAATAATCCGCCAATCGTATTCCTGTAGCTGTTGGATCCTGATTATCTATTTCTATTTTTATTCTAGTGATTCCTTTAGGGGCATTTTGCATAGAAGTTACATCTTCACCCGCTCCTCTTGGAGGATCCGAAAGAAATGTAAACTTAAGTTTGCTCGTAAAAACTTTACCATTTTTAATAGCAACTTTGCCATAAGAATCTGGCTCATAAGTAATATTAATATTACCACCAGTCGGAGTAGTTATTTTATTTAAACTCCAAGCCTGAGGGATATTTTCATAATAACCAAAATCATTTTTTTTGGATAAATTATAACTATAATTGTATCCATAATCAAATTTAATAGGTGGAATTATGCCAATACCTTGTTTTCCTTTGAAATTTACGCTCTTTAACGTTAATTTACCGGTTGAAGAATTTGTTGCTCCATTAGCTAAAGTGTAATCATGATTGAAGTCAATAACTTTAAGAGCTTTATTTTCAAGATTTAATCCTGTAATATCATTCGTGTCAAATACATTGCTACTAAGATTAACACTATATTGTCTTAGATAATAATCTACTTCAACCCAAGATTCAGAGTACCAGCTCTTTGTTTCTGCTCCTATCGAATAATTATAAGTTTTAACGCTTGTTAAAGGTGTACCTCTATTTTTATTAAGAGTGTTGGCAACTTCGTTTTTTAACAATATTATTTTTTCTAATTTAAGAAGTGGATTCGAAGATACATTCATATAATTGGTCGAAGAGGTGCGATAATGATACATGTTTTTGTAAATCATTGCATTGCTTGCGTTATCTTCTCGGAGGTTTTTTATAAAAAGAGCAGTATGCGAGCGTGTCTTAATTTTGTCCAAATAGTAAATTTGCTTTCTTCCCCAGCTGTATTCTTTTACTTTATTAAACATATCGACAGGTTTAGATGGTGTTCTCCAGATATAACCATCAGACCATTTGCCATAATCAAAGCGAACCCAGTACCCGTAATCACCTTCATCTGGATATTTTCTATTTACATCGCTTTTTATATAATCTGGACCAGTAATGGCTGTCAATAACCAGTGGGTTGCATAAGGATTAACATGCATACGATCCATATGGGCCTTATCCTCGGTTTTATCACCAGCAATACCGTATAATCTTCGAACTTGTTCAGCTTGATAGACGCCTAAAGAATAATGGTAGGTTTTTCCATCAATAGAAGTTATTTTAAAACCACCAATTCCTGAGTCAAAATTACTATTAAATTTTTCTGATGTTGTATTGGCATATCCAATAGAGTTTAAATTTCTCGGAAAATTATTTTCAACATCTAAAAAACCTTTACTTGCTGCAACTCCTGAATTAATTTCAGCAATAGTAAAATATTCTATATATTGACCATCTCGTTTTCTGTTTTGAGTTTCATTGTAAGAATTTGCTTTGTAAATTAAGGTTTGATCTTGGCTATATGAATATCCATTAGGGATAGGACTAGGAGCAAGGGTATTTGTTAGTTGTACTCCTTGCCCCTCTGTATAAGATATTTTTGAAGGAAGAACATTTAGATAAGAATTAGCAGTATTGCAAAAATTGAATTGAATCGGCTTTATGGTTACTGACTTATTTAAATTAGATAAACTCGAATGATCATAATAAGCATACATATCGTAATTAACTTTCGAATCTACCCGAATTCCTGTAAATGGAATTACACGAGTATTATTTAAAATCATTGGAGCTATAGCACCGCTTAAGCCCTGTGAAGTTACATTATAATTGTCTAAGTTAGAGAAAATACCATTGTTACTGTTTGTGTAGGAGCTTTTCGAATTTTGTTCAAAAATAGCTTCAGTGTCTACTTCAAATGTGTCATTCAGGCGAACTGTATTAACTTTAACATTGAGATTTATTGATAAGAAATCGGTTGAATATGATGTATCAGGATCGTAGTGATAAAAGGCTCCGTCAATTGTATTACTGCCAACAGATAATAACTCCCAGGTTGTTGTGTTTTTACCAAAAGAAAAATAGCCATAAGGAGAGACTAAAGCAAAACTAACCTCTTTATTTGAAACATTATAGTCAGTTGCCTTAATCGAATTATTAAAAGCTATTGAAGCACTTGTCCCAAAACTTTGTATGCGACTATTTATACTCATTCCCGCAGAAGATAAACTAATTCCTATTCCGCTGGAAATTCCTTTTCCAGTTTTTTGTGAAATGCCTAAACTTCCATTGATTCCAGTTTGCCCATAACCAATTCCTAAACTTACAGAAGAATCACTACCTTTTGCTCCGATATCAACTCCTACACCAAAAGATCCATTAAATCCTACTGATGCGCTAACTCCAATTTGATCATTAAAACCAATCCCTACTGAGGCGCCATCAGTACCGATACTTCCATAAACCCCTCCCACACTAGCGCTGATACTTCCCCCAAGAGATCTGTTTGATCCCCATGAAACCCCGACACCCACAGACCATTCTCCAGGGACCCCATATCCTATAGAAACAGCTGATGAAGATGCACTTCCTCCTTCATCATAAGCATATTCTCTTACTAGACCGTCTTTCCAATCATCTGGATATCCATTAACATTTCGATTGATGGTTCCTGGGTTTAAAACCCAGCCCAAACCTACCCATGAAGCCTCTTGATCTACAGCAATACCTGCATGGTAGGATAATGCAATAGGATATCCTCCTTCTGGTGATGGCACATTTAACAAAGGGACTACATAAGTCATGTCTCCAGTAAGCAAGCTTACCATGTCTGTAGCATCTACAGGTTCAAAGCCAGATGCTTCGGGAGCATTCGGGCCTTGTGCGTAAAGATTTGGGATTGTGGTTAGGTTACAAATAAAAAAGAGTAATAAAAATGAAAAAAAATTATAGTTTTGGGTTAATTTATTCATAATATCAGAGTTGATTTTTATTGTATGGGGTTATTTGAGTTGTTTTTTAGATAATTGCAAAACAATTAGAATACTAATTGAGGTTCGTTTATTAAGGCTTTGGTATTTAATTTGAATTTAATATCTCCAGTTTCAAGTCCTAAATCTTCTATAACAAAATTTAGATACTCTTGGTTTAAATATTTTTCATCACGAGGATATACTATCATTATTGAAGTTGAGTTACTCATGCCATACATTCTTGGGTACATGAAGTCGGCTAAGGCTAAGGTGTCTTTGGATGGGGTGTAAACATGTAGTTTCTCCTCCATGCCAAAAGCTAATTCGTTTACCATTTGTCCGAATTTGGCTTTGTCTTGAGCAACACCGTTTAATAATTCCTGATCGTTTTTGGACATAGAGAGATTGAAATACATGTATTTATTGTATTGTCTTCTTAATTTCTCTATCTGAGCAGGGTTAGGTTTGTCTCCTAATTCTTGTTTTACAAGCAAATCAGTTGGTCTGTATTGTAAAACATAGTCAACATCGGCTACATTTTTTTTGTAAACGTAACCATTGTCTTCATCTTGTATATAACTGTTCATTTCCTCTTGCGTATCAAATTTTTTGTTGCAAGAGGAAATAAGTAGTGCTATAAGAAATAGTAAAAGTCTATTTTTTATCATATTCAGCATTAAGACCTTTTAATACTTCTTCTGTTAAGTCAGTTGAGTCATCGGCATACATGATGTTTCCTCCACCACTCGCACCGAATATGATTTTGTAGTTATGTTCTTTTCCGTATTCTTTGATATAATCGTTTATATCGTTAATTACGGTTTGAGTTACTTTTTTGTCTTCTTCTTGAATTTTTTTCTGAATAGCTTCTTGGTAACCATTAATTTGCTGCTGTTTGTTAGATAGCAACTCTTGTTTTAATTTCAACTCCTTCGGAGATAAGGTAGTTCTTTCTTTTTCGTAAGCTTTTAATTCGTTTTGCCAATTACTGATCAAAGAATCTACATTGGCTTTCATTAAAGCAGCTTTTTTATCAAATTCAGCTTTAGCAATTTTTGTTTTACTGTAGCCAGTAATCAATTTGTTAACATCTACATAAACTAATTCTGAACTTGATTTTGCAAAATAAATTGCTAGAATGCTTAAAAATACTGCAAAACCTGCAGCGTACAATGGTAATTTTTTCATTTTTGGTTCTTGGGATAATTTTAACAAAACTAATTAAATGTTTGTTAATTTAATAAGTTATTTATTGTTATTTGGTTAATTTTTGTAATCAATTGATATCTTGCTGTTTATGTTAAATTGCAGAGATTTTTAAATCCCAACTATATTTTGTCGCAAATATTAATTATTAAAATTATATTTCATTACGGGAAACCACATTCGATCACTTTTTTTTGAAAATAAAAGCGCAATAAAAAAGGCACTCATATTTGAGCGCCTTTTGAAGTTTGTTAATTTAAAATTTAAGACTTAAAATTCGAAACCTTATATGTTTTTCCGTCTCCAGTTTCTTGAACCACTTTAGTTAAAGATTCTGGATTTTGAATTGTTTTGTCGAAACTTACCGTTGCTGTTTTTTTGTCAAAATCAACTGTTGCTTTTTCAACTCCGTCAAGATTTGCTAATTCTTCTTCGATAGTTTTAGCGCATCCAACTGCACACGTCATACCGTCAATTGTAAAGCTTGCAGTTTGAAGATTTTCAGCTGCGATTGGTTTGTGTTCTTTTGGAGCACTTTTTTCTTTATTTACAACTTCAAGACTTTTGTCTTCTGCTTTTTTACAGCCAACGAACACTAAACCGGCGATTGCTGCAGCGAATAAGATTTTTGAAATTTTCATTATATATTAAATTTTAGATTGCTAATTACTTGTTTGCAAAATTAATAAAAAGAGAGAGGTCAGTTCGTAAAATAATTACAAATTTGCAGTAAAATGCAATTTATGGAAACAAAACAGTTAAAGTGGATTTACTTAGCGATTCTTTCTCTTATTTGGGGAAGCTCTTTTATTCTGATAAAAAAAGGATTGGTTGGTTTAACCGCTGTTCAAGTTGGATCGTTCCGTATTATTTTTGCTGCTTTGTTTTTGCTGATTGTAGGGTTTAATAGTCTAAAAAAGATTTCACGCCGTCAATGGAAATTTGTTGCCATAACTTCGCTTTTCGGAACTTTTATGCCAGCGTATCTTTTTGCTATTGCAGAAACTCAGGTAAATAGTTCTATTGTGGCGATTTTAAATTCGCTAACGCCTTTAAATACTTTGGTTTTAGGAATTATAGCATTTGGAATTCAATTTCAAAAACGACAAGTTTTGGGCGTTTTTGTTGGACTTTTAGGATGTCTGCTTTTGGTTTTAAGTGGAGATTCTGCAAGTGGAACTCAAAATTATTTCTATGTCTTACTAGTGGTTATAGCAACGCTTAGTTATGCTATCAATGTAAATCTGATTAAAAAATATCTGCACGATTTAAATTCTGTAAGTATCACAACAGGAAATTTTGCGGTTTTGCTTTTGCCTGCATTAATCATTTTAAGCACAACCGATATCAGCCAGAAAATACATTTTGCAGAAACGCAGCATTCTATACTTTTTGTGGCAATTTTGGGCGTTTTAGGAACAGGAATCGCGAATATTCTGTTCTTTAAGCTGATTCAAATGTCATCGCCAGTTTTTGCAACATCAGTAACGTATTTGATTCCGATAGTTGCTTTTTTCTGGGGATTGTTAGATAATGAATTCCTGACGCCAATTCAGTCTGTTGGTGCTTTTATTATTTTGATTGGGGTTTATCTGTCGGCTAAGAAGTGATTTTTGAATTATAAATTATAAATTATGAGTTATAAGTGGATTGGCTTCGACTCCACTCAGCCTGACAAACATGATGAAATAAAAAAGCTTTGTCAAAGTTTCAAACTTTGACAAAGCATTAAAATCTTAGCATCTTAGTACCTTAGCGTCTTATAAAAAATCTTTCTCAGAAACTCCTTCGTTAATCTTGATATCAGACATTTTAATATCCAATTCAAAGCCAACATTTTGAACTAAGTTAAAAGGAACTTTAACGCCTTTTACTTCTTTGTAATCGTTGAAATTAGTGATTTGTTCAACTGATTTTCCGCCTTGTTCGCGAACTTTAGATTCAGCTGTTTTTAATCCTGATTTAACGTCGTAATAATATTTTGTTTTGCCGTCTTTAATGACATAGGCATCGCTTCCGTTAATTGGTTCAATTCCTTCTACTTTTAGATCGGTTCTTTTTACAAGCTGCAATTCTTCAAAAGGAGCTGCATTGGCTTTCATTTCAGCTAAATCTTCGCCTTCAAGGTTTTTTCTTTGCCCTTGCTGTTCAACGTAAGCGCCTTTTTCGTTAACTACCTGTTTCATTAAATTCATCGTTCCCATAGAAAGCGAAACCATCATTTTTCCTTTTGAATCTAATTTAGATGTAAAAGTTAATGGAGTAGGGGCTTGCGGAATCGTTGTGGAACCATTCATATATAATGTTTTTACAGCTGTAACTGCTTGTTCTCCACCAATAGCTTTAATATAGTTTTCAAAAACTGTTTTTGCGCTAATATCTTTTGGTGCCTCTTTTTTTGCTGATGGTTTTTCAACAGGATTTCCGTATTTATCGAAATAAGAAATCGGAATCTGCAATTTTTCTAAACCAGGAATGACATCTGTACCTTTTCCAACAATAACAATTCGCATATTATCCAATAAAAAGTATTTGTTGGCAACGCGATAAATATCGTCAGCAGTAACATTGTTGATGGTTTGAATATATTTTTCGTAGAAATCAGCAGGAAGTTTTTCTGTTTCAATATTTAAGGCATAACGTGCAACAGCCTGAGGTTTTTCAACCTGCATTACAAATCTTCCAATATAACCTGCTTTTACGTTTCTTAAAACTTCTGGATCAACTCTTTCGGTTCTAATTCTTTTGATTTCTTTTACAAACTGAACAACTGCACTATCTGTAACTGTATTTCTAACAGCCGAAGATGCTTTGAATTTAGTTACATATTTTCCGCTTCCAATACTTGAATTTGCACCGTAAGTCCATGCGTGCTGCTCGCGAAGATTCATGTTTAAATAACTATTAAAATCACCTCCAAGAATCTGATTTGCAATAACAGCAGGGAAAAAATCTGGATCGCTCATTCTTAAATTTACAGTGTTTACCAATGAAATTTCAGATTGAACTGCATTAGGAACGTCAACAAAATCTATTTGTAAGTTTGAGACATTTGTCGGATTTGGGTAAGTGTTTTTTGGTGCAGCTTGTTTTTTCCATCCGCTGAAAAGTTTTTCAACAGCTGTTTTTACATCTTTAAATTTTACATCACCAATAACGACCAAATAAGCATTTTCTGGAACAAAATAAGTGTTGTAATTGTTTTGAACATCTGCAAGCGTAACATTTTTAACCGTTTCTTCAGAAAGGTATTCTCCTGCAGGATGATTTTTTCCAAAAGCTAAAACATCAACTACTCTATTTGAAATGGCAGGAACGCTTTTTTCGTCAGCTTTTAAACCTTCTAAAAGTTTTGCTTTTTCTTTGTCAAATTCTGTCTGAGTGAAATTTGGCTGTAAGGCTCCTTCTGCCAAAAGTTCTAAAACACGTCCCGAATATTTTGATAATGTACTTGCATAAGCACCTTGAGAAGTGAAATTGATATTAGCTCCGTAAAAATCAATTTCTTCGTTAAAAGCTTCTTTAGTTGTTTTTTTGGTTCCGTTTCCGATTAAGCTGCTAGTTAATTCATCAACCCCTTTTTTATTTCCTTCAGTAAATGGAGCATTATCTAAAGTAAGTGTATAGCTCACTCTTGGCAATTTGTGGTTTTCAACAACCAAAACTTTCATACCGTTTGCTAAAACAAAGGTCTGGGGTTTTTTGATGTTGACTACTGGGGCATTTCCTGGTTTGGGTTGTGGACGATCTTGTGCTTGCATAATTCCAGTTAGGAAAATAAGGATTAAAAAAGTATGTATTTTTTTCATGATTCGATATTCTTAGTTTTGAGATTTGGCTGCTGGAATATAATCTAAAATCAAACGCTGATTCGGGTTCAAATACTTCTTGGCAACTTCTCTAATTTCTTCTCTTGTAATCGAGTGATAGATGTCGATTTCGGTATTGATCAAATTAACGTCGCCATAAAGTAAATAATACGAAGCAAGATTTTCTGCAATTCCTTCCACGCTTGAATTGGCGTTTACATAATTGTTATCGAATTTGTTCTGTAATTTTTGATAATCTTTTTCAGAAATAAGATCGGTTTGGATTTTTACAATTTCCTCATCCATTTCTTTTAAAATATCATTAATGGTGTAGGGAGCCATCGGCAGGCCGTAAAGAATGTATGTTCCGTAATCTTCTTGGCTAAATCCTACTGCGCCAATCTGTAGCGCCATTTTTTTATCGTCAACTATTTTCTTGTATAGTTTAGAGCTTTTTCCGTCACTCAAATAAGAAGAAATTAAGTCTAATACTCTAGCGTCTCTAGTTTTCATTGAAGGCGTTCTGTATGAAGCCACAATCATCGGAATCTGAATGTTCGGATCTTCGTAAGTAGCCTTAATGGTTTGTGTAATTGGCTCTTCAGTAAAAGTTTGCTTTTTAACTTCTTCACCTCTTGGAATTGGTCCGAAATATTTCTGAATCCATTCTTTTGTTTTTGTTTTTTCGAAATCTCCGGCAACCACTAAAACGGCATTGTTTGGTGTGTAGAATTTTTTATTAAAAGCCTGAAATTCTTCCAGAGTTGCCGCGTCCAAGTCTTTCATTGAACCGATAGTCGTCCATCTATAAGGGTGATTTTTGAACATGTTTTTCTTAACCTCTGCCAGAATATTTCCATAAGGCTGATTGTCGTAACGCATTCTTTTTTCCTCTTTTACAACTTCATTTTGTGTATCTACGCCAACTTTGTTGATGATAGGATGCATTAATCTTTCAGATTCCATCCATAAGCCAAGCTCTAAGCTGTTAGAGGGAAAAACTTCATAATAATACGTTCTATCGTCAGAAGTGTTAGCATTGTTAACTCCACCATTTGCGGTAACGATTTTCATCCATTCCCCGCGTTTTATATTCTTAGTTCCTTCAAATAATAAATGCTCAAAGAAGTGTGCAAAACCTGTTCGGTCGGGACGTTCGTCTTTTGATCCAACATGGTACATTACCGAGGTGATAACAACAGGAGCAGACGGATCATTGTGTAAAATGACATGCAGTCCATTGTCTAAATCGTATTCTTCAAAAGCTACTTTTTGGGCATGAGCCACTCCGCCAAGCATTAATGCTGCACTTAACATCATTATTGATTTTTTCATAAAGATTAATAATTTTAAAATATCAACAATAGTAGGTAGACAAGAGTTGATTTTAGTTACATCAAAAATAGTTTTTTTTAGTTATGTATTGCAGAATTGTTTTCAAATAAATGCTATTTTAACAATCTTTTACTTTAAATTAATTTTGTTTTCTGTGCGGAACTGCTTGAAAAACAAGGATTTTTTAGCAGAAAATATTTTTGCTTTTATGGGTTGCATAGTAAATTATTAGTTGTATATTTGCAACCTTAAAATTCAATAAATCAATTTGATATGTATGCAATCGTAGAGATAGCAGGGCAACAATTTAAAGTAAGCAAAGACTTAAAGGTTTATGTTCACCGTTTAGCTAACGAAGAAGGTTCAAAAGTTTCTTTTGACAAAGTTCTTTTGTTAGATGACAATGGAAATGTAACTTTAGGCGCCCCAGCTATAGAAGGTGCTTCAGTAGAAGCTAAAGTGTTACAACACTTAAAAGGAGATAAAGTTATCGTTTTCAAAAAGAAAAGAAGAAAAGGGTACAAAAAAAGAAATGGTCACAGACAATATCTTACTCAAATTGTAATTGAAGGTATTACTGCAGCAGGAGGAACAAAAAAAGCAGCAGCTAAAAAAGCAGTTGTAGCAGAAGATGCAGCAGCTACTGAAGAAGTAGAAGCAGCTCCAAAAGCAAAAAAAGCAGCTCCAAAAGCAAAAAAAGAGACTACTAAAGAATAATAACAATATTTAAACTCATACGTCATGGCTCACAAGAAAGGTGTCGGTAGTTCGAAGAATGGTAGAGAATCAGAATCAAAACGTCTAGGCGTTAAGATTTATGGTGGTCAAGCTGCTATTGCTGGAAACATCATCGTTAGACAAAGAGGTTCAAAACACAATCCAGGTGAAAACGTTTACATCAGTAAAGATCACACTTTACATGCTAAAGTTGATGGAGTTGTTAAGTTCCAAAAGAAAAGAGATAACAAATCTTATGTATCTATTATCCCATTCGAGGCATAATAATCATAGATTACTTTTTATAAAAAACCCGTTCTGAAAAGATCGGGTTTTTTATTTTTAACACATTGTGATTTAGTAAAAAACTTACATTTGTAAAATTGGGGATAATTGGATATCTTCAAACTCTTTAAATGTTATAAGTTGAAAAAAATATTCTTATTTGCCCTTTTGTTCTGTATAAGCACTTACGGTAAAGTTGTATCAGATAGTGTTGCTATTCATTTGAGTGTTTTAAGCAATAAGCAGAAAAATGTTCTGTATGAATTTGAAGTTCTAAAAAAGAATGGTTTCAATACAGATAAGTTTTGGAATGCGCATAAAAATGAACTTCCTGATTTAAGTAATAATCTAAGAGATGAGCTAGCAAAAGAGATTTTTCTAAATTCAGATATTGTTTATACTCCGCAAAAAGATTCTGCTGTTCAATTGTGGATGCAGACGCAATTGCTAACCAATTGGATGTTTTATCTTGCTGCATTTATAGCTATTTGTGCTGTTATTGCTTTGTTTAAAAAATATTGGAGTCTACTAATTCGATTTTTGGTGAATCATTTGGCTCCTATAGTAAGGATTTTGTTTTCACCGGTTTTACTGACTCTTGAATTGCTTTTAATTGGAGCAGCTTGTGTAATTTATGGCTGTATTGTTGAAGAATTTGTATTGCGAACCGTAATTATACATCTAGGCTTGTTTTTATTATGGAGCCAGTCTACGGCCTTATTTACAAAAGAATATTGGATTAAAAGATATGTTTACGAAATAGAAAATAACTTTTGGGGCAAAGATTCTTGGGAAACCATAAAAACGATATGTTTTCCGGCTTTTATAGTTACAATTGCACTTTTATATGTGCTGTATAAAGTTCCTGCCGATATTTTTTATAATTACGAAGTAGTTTTGTCTGGAATTGCTGCGGTTTATGCTTTGCCTTTCTGGCGTTCCTTAGAAAAATATATTTATCCTGTTTTATTTCCCTTTTATGAAGAAGATGATAGAGACAGAAGCGTTAATTCTCTTGCGGCTTGCACTGTTGTTGCGGTTATTGTCACGATAGTATTGGCACTGCAAGAAAATCTTATTTTTTATAATATTATCTCGGCTCTAATTGGTTTATTGACTTTGTCATTTTTAATTTTATCATTAAAAATGAATCATAAATACAGTTTTAGAAACTATTATTTTATACAATTAGTCACGCTTCTGTTTTTTAGCGCCGTTTTTATGTACGGTTTTTATCTTCACTTAAACGAAGTGATCTGGTTTACAATTATAGGATCAACTTTGCTTATAATACTAAAGTACATGGAAGCTTTTTCTTTTTTCTCAGATTGGAAAAGGGGAAGAGGCTGGGCCTGGAAACTTCTTGGTTTAGCTTTACTATTGTGGCTGATGGGTAAAGGGATTTTGTTTGTTTCAAAGCAAATATTTGCAGTTTAGTTATCTGTAAAAGAAAAACCTTTGTCAAAGTTTTAAACTTGACAAAGGCTATAAAGATTTTTCGTGTGATTGGAATTTGGAATTTAAAACATTTATTCCTCAGTATCCTTAGTTTCTTCCAGATCTTCTGTTTTCTTGCCCACTTTTACTTTCGGATTATCTTGAGTTCCGGTAACCGTTAATGGAATTCCGAAAATGCCAAAAGGAGGCAATCCTAAGCGCATTTTTAAGTTCAGTTTTCCGTCTAGGCTTGTTGTGCCTTCAATTCTTGGTCTAAAGCCTGCAAACTTAAATTTAAAGCGGTCTACCGTTATAATATTGTTCTTAACCGTTGTTTTAATGTCCACTTTAGAAAGATCGGGATTTTTCATCGATTCAGAATTGGTTTGCTTGCTTACGGCATTAAACATTTTCAAACCTCTGACTTTTACATCTTTTACAGAAAGAGTGCCGCCACCAATAAGAGAAGGATAAACAGGATCCATATTTCCGTTTAAACGGCCTTTAAGCTGGTAATCTAATGAAACAATTCCTTGCGCTTTTTCTGCGGCACTTGCCATTTTTCTGAAAACTTCGATTTCATTATACGCTCGTTTTATATCAAAATCGGTTGCTTTTATAGCGTAATCAAAATTGGCTTTTTGTGGCGTTACAGCTTGATAATTGGCATTCATAGAAACGTTGCATCCAATTAAATTAAAGCCAGTATTCTGCATGGTCAATTTGCCATTTTTCATAGTTAGATTTCCAGTTGCATTTTGAAGATTTAATTTGTCAAAATATACTTTTTGAGCATTGGCAATCAACTGTAAGTTTAAATTGGTTGGAATAATGATAACGCCAGTCTGAGTGTTTTCAGATGGTTTTGCTTCTTTCTTAGGAGCAGAAGTCTGTGTTACAGATGTATTTGGACCTACGCTCGACATGAATTCGTCAACATTGATATATCGAGAAGTAACTTTAAAAGAACCTTTTAAAACGCCTGTATTAGTCATTACGTAATTGAAAACGTTCTGTAAATATCCATTCAATTTAAAATCAGATTGCCCGTATGCAGCAAGGAAATTATTGAAAGACATTTTATCCTGATTGATTTTAAAAATTCCTTCTTTGATAATAAATTTCTTTGGGAGGTATTCAGAAGCAATTCCGATATTTCTTAATTCGAGCGTTCCTTTATTGTTTAATTTGCTGTAATTGCCTTTTTCAGCATCACTTTGTTTTCCTTTTAAAGATACGTCGGCTTTTACAAAACCATCTAAATCAAGACCTTTCTGAGAGAAAACTTTGTAAATTCGGCTGATATCCAATTCGCCTTTGGCTTTTACATCATAAGTCAAATCGTCAAAATTGCTTAAGTCGGCCTGTACAAAAACAGGTTTGCCTTCAAAAGTAAATTGAGTTGGCGTTAAGTTTACTTTTAAATCGGCAAATGTTCCTTTCTGGTTTTCTATTTTCGATTTAATTGTAATATTGGTAATAGGATTTGGATAATATGGCGTTTTTAAATATCCATTGTCCAAATTAAGAACTCCATTTGTAACAGGAAAACGTTTGTTTTTTTGATCAAAGATTCCGTTTGCTTTTACATCGCCTGCCAAAGTTCCTTTTAATTCGATATCAGGAATCCCAAGTGCCTTGATTAATTTCTCAAGATCAATTTTAGCTTTAAAATCAGCATTAATATCTGGCGTGTTTACGCCTTTAATCAAGAATTTCGATTTTAAATAATCCTGATTGATGTTTAGCGATAAGTTTTTTGCGTCAACAATTACTAAATCTGGGTTTAGAGAAGGGACAGTTGTTTTGATGTCTAAATTCAAATGTGAAATTGGAAATGCGCTTTTGTTATAATTGACAAAACCGTCAGTTACTTTTACATCCAAATCTAAATCCGGCGCAATGTTTTCAGAAGTAATATATTTTCCTTTTAAGGTCAAAAGCAGATCTGTATTGCCTTTTAAATCTGTTTTAGAAAGCCATGTAATGTATTTTGGAGGCAATGCTGTAAAGACGTCATAAAGTTTGCTGTTATTGGATTTAATAACGAAATCCATATTGTAGCCGTCCTTTAAAATATCGAATTTTCCTTTAAAATCGACCAACAGCTGGTTGATTTTAAGGTTGTTTTGCTGGAAAAAGAAAGAAAGCGAGTTGATATTTACTTTTGTAATTAAGTCAGCATCAATCTTTTTGTTCATTAAATATGGTTCGTCTTCGTAGACGATATTTAATTTTTCGATGTTCGCTTTAGAATATAAATCGAAAACAGCTTTGTTTAAATCTCCTTTTCCTAAATAGTTAAATCCGTATGCGTCAAAATGGACTTTAGTCGATTTATCATCATAAACAATTTTACTGTTTAAAATTTCGATTCGTTCTAGTTTTAGCGCTGTATCACTGCTGTCTTTAGCTTTAGAAGCTTGTTCTTGTGATTTGTAGATGTTGTAATTCGCTTCTCCTTCCGGATTTACTTTTACGTTTATAAAAGAATCTGATAAATAAATCTGATCAATTTTTACCGATTTGCTGAAAATCAGGCTCGCTACATTTATTCCGAAAGAAACCTCTTTTGCGGTAATGAATTTTTCGTTGGTATACGGAGCCGAACCATTCAAACTTAAGTTGTCTAAGGTCAAGGTAAGTGATGGAAAATGGTGAAAAAATGACACCGAAACATCAGAATAATTCAATTCTGCACTTAACCTTTCGTTGGCAGTTTTCTTGATTTGTTCTTTAATCTGATCCTCAAAGACGATAGGCGTTAAAAATAATAATCCGATAATTACCGCAAAGGTTATTCCGGTATACTTCGCAATTTTAAAAACGATTGATCTGGATTTATTTTTCTGCATAGCGAATTGTGGTTTTTATATTAAAATAGAATTGAAAAAGAATATAATTTATCCGTGAACGGTTTCACTTTTACCATAATTGGTAATGATAGAACCTTCATATTCAATCCATTCCTTCCATCTTTTATCAATGTCAATATTGTCTTGATATTTTCTGGCAAATCCTAAAAAAGTAGTGTAATGTCCTGCTTCAGAAATCATTAAATCGCGATAGAATTTAGCCAATTCTTCGTCTTTTATATTTTCTGAAAGCACTTTAAAGCGTTCGCAGCTTCTGGCCTCAATCATTGCCGAAAACAATAATCTGTCGCAAAGAGCATCTCTTCTGCTTCCGTCTTTTTTCATGAATTTGAAAAGTTCATTTACATAATGATCTTTTCGTTCACGTCCCAAAGTAAGTCCGCGTTGTTTTATAATGTTATGAACCATCTGAAAATGTTCCAGTTCTTCTCTGGCAATTTCAAGCATTTCGGTTACCAATTCTTCGATTTCAGAGTTGTAAGTGACGATACTAATCGCGTTTGAAGCCGCTTTTTGTTCGCACCAGGCGTGATCCGTTAAAATTTCTTCGATATTTGACTCAACGATATTTACCCAGCGAGGGTCTGTAGCTAATTTTAATCCCAACATAATTTCCCAGCATTTAGATTTTGCAAAATTAGTGTTTTTTTGCGACCGAATTTCAGGAAATTGGGTGCAAATCCGCGGAAAAAAGCATTATTTTGTAATGTGAAACAAAGTTTATGAATCAAATAAAAAAACTTTTAATTGTTGGGTTTGTCTGGCCCGAGCCAAAGTCTTCTGCAGCAGGCGGAAGAATGATGCAATTGATTTCTATTTTTAAGGAAAATGGATTTGAAATCACATTTGCAAGTGCGGCTCAGGACAGCGATTTTATGGTTGATTTGTCTGAATTTGAAGTAATAAAAAAAAGCATTGAACTTAATTCTTCAAGTTTTGATGATTTTGTAGCCGAATTAAATCCAGATGTTGTCCTATTTGATCGTTTTATGGTCGAAGAACAGTTTGGTTGGCGAGTTGTTGAAAAATGCCCAAATGCAATCCGAATTTTAGATACGGAAGATTTGCATTGTCTGCGAACCGCAAGGCAAAAAGCTTTTAAAGAAAATCGAGCTTTTGAGCTTCAGGATTTACTGTCTGAAGAAGTAGCAAAACGAGAAATTGCCAGTATTTTACGTTGCGATTTATCTTTGATTATATCAGAATTTGAAATGAATATTCTGAAAGAGGTTTTTAAAATCAATGAGGATTTACTCTTTTATCTTCCTTTTTTGGTTGATGAAATGAACGAAGAAGATTTGCTACAATTGCCTTCTTTTGAAAACCGAAATGATTTTGTTTTTATTGGAAATTTTCTTCACGAGCCCAATTGGAATACCGTTCAATATCTAAAAGAAGCCATTTGGCCTACTATAAAAAAAGATTTTCCAGAAGCAGTTTTGAAGGTTTATGGAGCTTATCCTTCGCAAAAAGTATTGCAGTTGCATCAGCCTAAAAACGGGTTTTTCATTATGGGAAGGGTAGAAGATGCTAATGAAATTGTGAAAAATGCCAAAGTAGTTTTAGCACCAATTCGTTTTGGAGCAGGATTAAAAGGAAAATTGCTAGAAGCCATGCAATGCGGAACGCCAAGCGCAACAACATCTGTTGGTTCTGAAGCTATGCATGATGGTCTGCCTTGGAATGGTTTCATTGAAGATAATCCAGCAGAATTTGCTAAAAAAGCTATTGAACTTTATCAAAATGAAAATCTTTGGAAAGAAGCTCAAAAAAGCGGAATTGCAATCATCAATAAATGTTATCAGAAAAGTAATTACTCAAATGAATTAATTTCATTGGTAAATTCTCTTTTGATTGATTCCAAAAGTCATCGTCTTCACAATTTTATGGGAAATCTGCTGCAGCATCATGCGTTTAAAAGTACAATGTATATGTCCAAATGGATTGAAGCGAAGAATAAATAATCTCAGTTTTCAGGTCAGTGATTACTGATAAACTGCGACTGAAAACTGCGACTGAAAACTGAAAACTCTAAACTAAGCTTCCATTTTGCCAAAACCTACTGTTTCACGATAAATTTGAGGAGAAACATCGGCATTCGTCTTAAAGAAACGGCTGAAATAATGCTCATCGTCATAGCCTAATTCGTACGCGATTTCTTTTACAGTTTTGTTGGTTAGATAAAGTTCTCTTTTAGCTTCAATAATAATTCTTTCCGAAATTAAATCAGTTAAAGTTTTATTGAAATAATTCTTAGACAATTTCGCTAATGCTTTTGGAGAAATATTCAATAATTCGGCATAATTTCCGGCTGAATGTTTGGTTTTAAAATTCAATTCAATCGCATCTTTTAAGCTTTGAAGAATGACAGGTTCTTTAGAATCTGGAACCGATTTCATTTCTTCCAATTGCTCTGTTTTTAGCCTTGAAGCCGTAATTAGAAAAATCTTTAAATAAGAAATTAGCAATTCATATTGTGCCAATTCTGCGTTTTGAATTTCAGCTTTCATTTGATCAATTACCATATTAAAAGTTTGCGAAGCTTGTTCTGTAACTTGAACATATGGAGGTTGGTAAATATTGTTGAATAACACGCCGTTGCAGGAAACCTCTTTTTGGTGCATATGAATGCAATAAAAATCAGGGTGAAAATGAATGGCAATTCCTTCAATTGGTTCGCTTACACAAAGCATAAAAGGCTGATACGGAGAAAAGGCGAGAAGTGAGTTTTCTTCAAAATGATGTTCTGCAAAATCAGCTTTTACTTTGCCTTTTCCTTTGGTGACCCAAATCAAAGAATAATAATTGTTGCGCTGTAAATGGTCGAAATGGCTGTTATCATCAAAAGGAAGAATCTTGAAAGCCAAATTACCATTCTGCGGATTGATTAAAGTAAAAACATTTTGAGAACTCATGATTTCTTTTGTTTTAGAAAGTATAAAGATAGCCATGAAATAAATTCACAGCTATCTTTATAAATTGTTTTTTGTTATAGTAAATGTGTAAATCTTGATTAGACTGTTGGGAAGTCTATTTCAGTATTTGCTACATTATTAAAGTAGTTTGTTAAAACGTTTAAAGCTACGTGACCGATAGTTTCTGCAATTTCAGCATCAGAAACTCCTGCATTTTTGGCTTTATTTACATCTTCATCGTTTACTAAACCGCCTTTACTGATTAGTGTTTTGGCCAATTGTAAAATCGCTTCTGTTTTCGCGTCATCAGAATTTCCAGATCTTGCTGCTTTTAAAACTGCTGGATCTGCTTTTACTAATTTTTCTCCAATATAAGTGTGTGCTGCTAAACAGTAATCACAAGAGTTGCTTTCTGAAACTGCTAAAGCGATTAATTCACCAGTTTTTGCGCTTAATTTTCCGTGGCTCAAAGCGCCACTTAAGTTTAGATATCCTTCCAGAACCGCTGGAGAATTCCCCATTGTTCTCATCATGTTTGGTACAACGCCTAGTTTTGCTTGAACTGCGTTGAATAAATCTTTAGTTTTTCCTGTTGCTTCTTCTGGGTTTAAAGCTGTTAATCGTGCCATTTTATTTAATTTTTTAAAGTTGTTATTTGTTGTTGTCTTTTGACATTACAAAGTTGCGACGATTGCAGATTTTAAAACATGGAGAATGTACGCTATGTGATGGATAATTTTCCCTGATGTTTTTTAGGAGCTATTTCCCGCTATCCGTTCCAATCTTTTGTGCCGAACACCGGCACAAAAGGATTTCCACTTCTATCGGGGCTAGGGCACTCGTTTTTATAAGATTGTTTTCGTTTAGTTTGTCATCCTGATGAAGGAAGGATCGCACTTAGAAATTCTGCAAACAATTAACACAATCTTGTCATTTCTGTAAAGGTTAGATATTTCGGTAACAAAATTTACCTTTAATAAATTTTGTTGTGATGAGAAATAACAGTCAGGATTCAACATTAGAGAGAAACTATTTAGAAAAGTATCGTTTTTTGATAAAAGAATATGAGCAGGTAAAAAACAAGACCCATCCCGTTCATAAAAAAGCCAATCGAAATGATAAATCTGTTACCGAAATAAGTGACTTTTACAATTTCGACGAAGGAGAAATCTTCGCGAGTAACTCCGCAATGAGAATCCAATCTTTGTTGAGCTTCTTGTGAAGATTTCTTCTTCGTCGAAATGACAAATAAGGTGTAAAAAAAGAGGCTGTTCTTTAGGAACAGCCTCTTTTTAGAGTTATAATTTTGAAAAAACTATTTCAAAACACTTGCAGCATCCTGAATAGTGGTTGCATGATAACCAGATTTTGCTTTGTCAAAAACTTTTTTGGCCCAAACTTTTCCTTCTGGAGTTTTGACCATTTCTTTGTAAAGCATCATGATAGATCCAGTTCTGCTGCTTCCAATTAAGAATTGCTCAATTGCAGGATCAGCAGCTTTATATTGATGACGAATGGCTTGAACAAACCATTGACGTTTAATAATAAAATTACCTCCTTTAGTAAAGTTGAATTCTTTATCAATTGCTTCCATTTCTTTTGCTGTAATATCAGCTGGAAGATGATCTATAAAATGTTGTTTTTCCGCAGTTGTGGTGATTTTTTTGCTTAAACCTGCAACGCCCGTTTCTCTCCAGCTTTTTTGGATGGCATCAATTGCGTCAAATTCTGCTGAACTTACAGGAACGATGTTTGATGGAATTCCAGGTTTGTAAATCCAATTGTCTAATTGGATTTTATCTGCTAAAGCTTTATCGTCTTTGATAAGATTTTCGTTTAAATACTTTACAAAATCTTCTGTTGTGATAGATTGAAAAGCATGAGAATCAAAATAATTTTTGATAAACGGATCAAATTTATCGCGTCCAACGGCATTTTCAATAACTCTTAAAAAAGAGTATCCTTTTACATAAGGAATCATGCTAATTCCGTCGTCAGGATTTCTTCCTGTCAAACTAACTTTTAATCTTGTATCTGGATTTGTATCTCCATATTCAGCAACATTATCAACCAATTCTTTGTTGGTGATAACGTTTTGCATGTCAAATTCTTTTTTTCCGAAGATTGCTTCTCCAATTCTGTGTTCAACATAAGTAGTGAAACCTTCGTTTAACCAAATATCATCCCAAGTGGCATTTGTAACTAAGTTTCCGCTCCAGCTGTGTCCTAATTCGTGTGCAAGCAAACTTGTAAGCGAACGATCTCCAGCCAGTACTCCCGGAGTTAAGAAAGTCAAGTTTGGATTCTCCATTCCGCCATAAGGGAAACTTGGAGGTAAAACCAAAACATCATAACGTCCCCATCTGTATGGTCCGTATAATTTTTCTGCTGCATTTACCATTTTGCCTAGCTCAGCAAATTCATAAGCAGCGCTTTTTAAAACAGATGGTTCTGCATAAACTCCAGTTCTTTTGTCTATTGCCTGAAATTCGATGTCTCCAACTGCAATTGCCATTAAATAAGAAGGAATTGCTTTGTCTTGTTTGAAAGTATAAACTCCAGTGTCATTTTTCTTCTGCGGATTTACAGCGCTCATAACCGCTAATAAATCTTTCGGAACCGTAACTTTTGCATTGTAAGTAAAACGAACTCCTGGCGAATCTTGACATGGAATCCAAGTTCTAGACCAAACGCTTTCGCCTTGAGAGAAAACAAAAGGTTTCTTTTTGTCTGCAGTTTGTTCTGGTTTAAGCCATTGTAGTGCAACACCATCTTTAGTGGTGTTGTAGTAAATGTTTACTTTAGTCGTGTTGGGTTCAATAGTGATATGAAGCGGTTTCCCGTGAAATTCTGTGTCTTTTCCAAGCTCGAATTTAGTTTCTTTTTCTTCGTCGCCTAAAGTTACTTTGGTAATATTTAAAGTGTTTTCGTCGAAAATAATTTCATTTCCTTTACTGATGTTATCAATTGTCCAAGATGCTTTTCCTGAAATGGTCTGAGTGTCAAAATCAACTTTGATGTCCAAATCAAGATGTTTTGCAACAGCAAGTTCTGGTTTAGAGTAACTGTGTTCGTCTGTAACAGCAGCAGTTTTTTCTGTTTTCTCTTTTTTCTGGCAGGCAATTGCTGTCAGAAATAAAGTGACAAGAATTAGTTTCTTCATTTTGCGAGGTTTTGAATTTGAGGATGAAAATTAAATAAAAAATCCCATTTTGAATAAACAAAATGGGATTTAATTATAAAATTAACAACGATTACGCCAACATTGTAACTGGGCTTTCGATGTATTGTTTTAATGTTTGTAAGAACTGAGCTCCAGTTGCACCGTCAATTGTTCTGTGGTCGCAAGCTAATGATAACATCATTGTGTTTCCAACTACAATTTGACCGTTTTTAACTACTGGTTTCTCAACAATTGCTCCTACAGAAAGGATTGCAGAGTTTGGCTGGTTGATAATTGAATTGAATTCAGTGATACCAAACATACCAAGGTTAGATACTGTAAAAGTACTTCCTTCCATTTCTTGTGGTCCTAATTTTTTGTTTTTAGCTCTTCCAGCAAGATCTCTCACTGAACCTCCAATTTGAGATAAACTCATAGCATCTGTAAATTTCAATACAGGAACTACTAATCCGTCTTCAACAGCTACAGCAACACCAATGTTTACGTGGTGGTTGATGATGATAGCATCTTCTTTCCAAGTAGAGTTGATTTTTGGGTGTTTTTTCAATGCTAAAGCACAAGCTTTGATCACCATATCGTTGAAAGATACTTTTGTATCTGGAACGCTGTTGATAGCAGCTCTGGCTTGCATAGCTTCGTCCATACTTACTTCGATCACTAAGTTGTAGTGAGGCGCAGTAAATAAAGATTCAGAAAGACGTTTTGCAATGATTTTACGCATTTGAGAATTTTTGATCTCTTCTGTGTAAACTTCACCAGCAGGAACGAATACTTTTGGAGCAGCAGGAGCAGATGATTCTTGTTTAGCAGCAGGTGCTGAAGCAGCAGTTTGTGCCTGAGGAGATGGAGTAAAGTTTTCGATATCGCTTTTTACGATTCTTCCGTTTTCTCCAGATCCTTTAACTTGGCTTAATTGAATTCCTTTATCAGAAGCAATTTTTTTAGCTAATGGAGAAGCTAAAATTCTTCCTCCGTTTGAAGTTTCAGCAACAGCTTGTGTAGCTTGCGCAGCAGCAGCTTTTGTTTCTTCAGCAGCAGGAGCACTTGCGGTTGCAGCGCCACCAGCAGTAAAGTTATCAGCAACACCAGAAATGTCAGTTCCTGCAGGTCCGATGATAGCTAATAAACTGTCAACAGGAGCAGTGCTTCCTTCTTGAATTCCGATGTATAATAATGTTCCAGCATTGAAAGACTCAAACTCCATAGTAGCTTTGTCAGTTTCAATTTCTGCTAAAATATCTCCTTCAGCTACAGTATCGCCCACTTTTTTCAACCAAGTGGCTACTGTACCTTCTGTCATTGTATCACTTAAACGTGGCATAGTTACTACTACAACACCTTTTGGTAATTCAGCTGCAGCTTTTGCAGGAGCAGCAGCTTCAGTTTTTGCTTCAGCAGCAGGAGCATCCGCTTTTGGAGCTTCAGCAGCTGGAGCGTCACCACCAGCTAAAAGAGCAGAAATATCTTCTCCTTCTTTACCAATGATTGCTAATAATGAATCAACAGGAGCAGTTTCTCCAGCTTGAATTCCGATATGTAAAAGAGTTCCTTCGTTAAAAGATTCGAACTCCATTGTTGCTTTGTCTGTTTCAATTTCAGCTAAGATATCACCTTCGCTTACTTTGTCGCCTACTTTTTTAAGCCAAGTCGCTACCGTTCCTTCAGTCATAGTATCGCTCAAACGAGGCATAGTTACTTTAATCGCCATGATATTATAATTTATGAGGTGTAAATGGATAGTCTTCCTGTGCGTATACTACATCGTATAATTGTTGTAAGTCTGGATATGGAGATTCTTCAGCAAATTTCGCACACTCTTCAACTAAGTCTTTAACTCTTTGGTCAATTACTTCAATTTCTTCTTCAGTAGCATATTTTTGATCCAAGATTACATCAAGAACTTGAGTAATTGGGTCGATTTTTTTGTACTCTTCAACCTCTTCTTTAGAACGGTATAATTGTGCATCAGACATAGAGTGTCCTCTGTAACGGTACGTTTTCATTTCAAGGAAAGTTGGTCCATCTCCGCGACGAGCTCTTTCGATAGCTTCGTGCATTGCTTCAGCAACTTTTACAGGGTTCATTCCGTCAACAGGTCCGCAAGGCATTTCGTAACCTAAACCTAATTTCCAGATGTCAGTGTGGTTTGCAGTTCTTTCTACAGAAGTTCCCATTGCATAACCGTTGTTTTCAACGATAAACACAACTGGAAGTTTCCATAACATTGCCATATTGAAAGCTTCGTGAAGAGAACCTTGTCTAGCAGCTCCGTCACCAAAATAAGTTAAGGTAACACCGCCAGTGTTAAAATATTTGTCTGCGAAAGCAATACCAGCTCCCACAGGAATTTGAGCACCAACGATTCCGTGCCCACCATAAAAACCATGTTCTTTAGAGAAAATGTGCATAGAACCTCCCATACCTTTAGAAGTCCCTGTTGCTTTTCCTAAAAGTTCTGCCATTACGTTTCTAGGATCAACTCCCATACCAATTGGCTGAACGTGGTTTCTGTAAGCAGTGATCATTTTGTCTTTGGTCAAATCCATAGCGTGCAATGCGCCAGCTAATACAGCTTCTTGACCATTATATAGGTGTAGAAAACCTCTAACTTTTTGTTGGATGTATAATGCTGCAAGTTTGTCTTCAAACTTTCTCCAAAGCAGCATGTCCTCATACCACTTTAAATATACCTCTTTTGTAACTTCTTTCATCTGAATTCTTTCTTTTGCTAAAGTTGTTTGTGTTATCGATTATTGTGCCTGTAACGCAAAATAGTTTCCTCCCACAAATTTGCGCCCGAAAGGTCGGGATGCAAAAATAAGACATTACATTTAAGAACTAAAATTAAATGACTACTTTTTGGCTTTTTTTTACAAGAACTTTTTGTCGAACATCAAAGGGAGTAAGTTTTTCAAAGATGAAGATTTGTAAACTTCGCCAATTTCTCCCATAAAATAGATTTCTATAGGAGTGTCTTGTTTTATCTCATATTCTGCTATTGATTGCCGGCAAGATCCGCAAGGCGGAATAGGAGCAGTGGTCTGATTGGTGTCTGAAGCTGCTGTAATTGCCATTTTCAAGATTTTTGCTTCAGGATAAGCGCTTCCCGCATAAAAAATAGCGGTTCGTTCAGCGCAAAGTCCAGAAGGATAAGCCGCATTTTCTTGATTGGAACCTAAAATAACTTTTCCATTATCTAGAAGTAACGCAGCGCCAACTTTAAACTTTGAATAAGGTGCATAAGCTTTTTTTCTGATTTCTACAGCTTGATTCATTAAATCCTGAATTTCGGCTGGAAGTTCATTTAAATTATCAAATATTGTAAATGAAGAGGTTATATTGATTTCTTTCATCTGTTTATAAGGGAAAAAAAATCCAAATTCCTAAAATGCCGGAATTTGGATTGAATTATTTTTTATTGTAATCTTTTTTTCTTTAGTAATTGTCGTATTTGTCTCCAAAGTTAAACGTTAAAGAGAAACGAAGTGTGTTTTCTAATGGATTTTTTATTTTAGACGCAGAGAATAGGTACGAAACATCAATTTTCATGATGTTGTACTTAAATCCTGCTCCTAAAGAGAAAAATTGCTTAGCACCTTTCTCTGGGCTTTCGTGGTAATATCCTAAACGGAAAGCAAATGCATCTTGATACATGTATTCTCCAGCGATACTGTAAGTTACCTCTTTCATTTCTTCTTTAAATCCGCCTGGAGCATCGCCAAAAGATTTGAACATTCCTTCAAACCAGCCAATATCGTTATAATTTCTATAGCCAATATCTGTTGCTTCTTGTTGAGAAATATCTTCTGGATCGTCATAATCTCCGTCGCCATTTACGTCAACTGGTGTTCCGATTCCTGGAGGTGTTGGAACTAAAAGTTTAGTAAGTTCAGCGCTTAAAGTAAGTTTGTTATAATCGTCAAAAATAAAATCAAATCCTCCTCCTAATCTTAAATTGGCAGGTAAGAAGTTTGAGCTTACATTGTCATTGTCGTAACTGATTTTTGGCCCCATATTCTGAAGGTTGATACCAGCTCTCCATCTTCCGTTGAAATCCTGATAAGCAATTTCTTCTGATTGATAAAAAGCGGCTACATCAACAGCAAAAGAGCTTGCAGATGTGGCGTCAACTTCTTCTGAAGCAACTTTTAAATTCGAATTAATAAAACGCGCAGCAACAGCCATAGAGAATTTGTCGCTTAGTTTAAGCGAATATGATCCGTCTAAAGCAAATTCGTTAGGATTAACTTCTCTTACTGCCTCATTCGGATCTCCAGTATATCTTAGCTCGATTCCTCCAAAACCAAAATAACGGAAACTTCCTGCAAACGCGCTTCGTTCGTTGATTTTGTTGTAATACGTAACTTGACCCAATGAAATATCATTGGCAAGATCGGTTAAATAAGGAGTGTAGCTGATAGAAAGACCTTGTGCATCTTCAGAAAATGCATACTTAGCAGGATTCCATTGTTGTGAGAAAACGTCTGCAGAAGTGGCAACACCTTGGTCAGCCAAACCTGCTGCTCTAGCATCAGCAGCGACTAATAAAAATGGCACTCCAGTGACTATAGGCCTTGATTCCTGAGCCTTTGAAGTGTAAATGCTAAAAATACAAATTAATAAAAGTGATAGTTTTTTCATTTATTGGATTAGTGTTTTGGTGATGCAAATATATATAATATTATAGGATGACAAGCTTTTCGTATTTTTCTGCTTTTTTATTTGTTAAATTAGATTTTACAGTCAGTTTGTAAATATACACTCCTTTTCCGATTCTATCGCCAAAATCGTCTCTTCCGTCCCATGTTATTTCTCTAGATAAAAATCCTTCTGTCGTAACGGTTTGATTTTTTGTCCAGACTACTTTTCCTGTAATAGTCATTACCTGAACTTGCACATCTAATGGCTCATAAGGTCTATTATGAGAAAACCAAAATTGTGTATAAGTTGAAAATGGATTTGGGTAATTAAGAACGTGTGATAATGTCAAGGAATCGTCTCCTACAACTGTAAATTGGATTTCACTCGTAACGGGATTATTGTAAACATCCCAAGCAGTAAAACTTATGGTGTGCAGTCCAGGAGCTAAATTTCGGAATGGAAAACGTAGATTTCCGTTAGTGTAATCGTCTAATTTTGTTTGATAGTAATCGTTCAAAATATAAGGATTACTCACGTCTCCATCTAAAATAGCGACAATATCATGGCCGATTCCGCTTGCTGTATTTATTCCGTTCTCGTCTTCTAAAAATGCCAAAAGAAATGGCGATTCATTTGTAATTCCTCCCGATACAAAAGTTTCATCGTTCATATATAACTTCACTTTTGGACTTATATTGTCCTGCGGTGCATTTTCGTTTATTCCTCCAATTTTAATTGTGTTGTTGTAGCCAGTTTGGTTTTCTAATGATTCATTTCTTTTCGAATAAAAGCTGATTCTTCCATTGTCTACAGGTATTCTGATGTCTCTAGGAACCACAAAACTAAATTCAAATTGTCCGTTGGTGACAGATGCATTTCCTCTAAAAATAGTTTCCCCAAGTGTTTTAAATTGCATTGGCGGGCTAAAACCATCATTGTTTAAAGTAGTATTTGTAATTAGTTTGTCAAATATAGCTGTGGCTAATTCTCCATTGTAATTGCTTAAAAGAGTGTTATTTTCATCTGTGATTTCTCCTGAAATTTTAATTTTTGATAATGATTTTAAATCAGGAATAGTTTGTGAAATCACAATATCGTTTACTTTCGTTAAATTAATTCGTGGTTTTGGAATAGAAAGCATTAAAGCGGGATCGCCTATATAAAAGACAACATTGCTCGAAGAGCTCGGATTTTCATTTTTGGATATTCTTAAAGATTCGGCGATAGTGTTATATTGATTTGAGCCATAAGAAAGAAGATTTTTGCTAATTGTTTTGTTGAATTCTTCAGCATTTGTCTGTCCGATTTCTCTAACAGTGGTCAGCATTGAAATTGCGCCTCCTTTTGGATTCCAATACACGTATTCTCCAGCTGTTGGTCTTGTTGGGTCGTCAAAACGGGAAAATTCGCATGTAATGGTAATGAATAGGGGATATTTGTACTGATTGGCAAGGTTTTGCCCGTCAGATTTCTCCCAAATTCTTTCGCTAGCCAGTCCATCTTCGCCACCATGTCCTAAATAATTAAATATAAGAGCGCCTTTTTCAAAAGCATTAAAAAAATCTGTTCTTGCTTTCGGATATCGCGATCCACCAGCGGAAGCTTCCTGTGTATAGGCGTCCAAAAAGATTTTATCGATATTAAAAAAAGGCTTTTCAGTAGCGATTTGATCTGCGAGAGCATTTTGGTTTGCTTGTAAAGTCTGGTCGCCAGATCTATCAGAGTCATCGCTAATTAAAACGATATTGTTTCTCCAATTTCCATAAGATTTTGTGTCATGATATTCTATGACTTTGTTTACCATTTCCTGAGCTTGTGCGTTGTCTGAAACCAGCATTCTTCCTAAAGCAATATCAATCCCAGCAAGAGACGGAATAATAACTCCTTCGTTGGAGTCCATTAGTCCATAAAAATCATCAGAGGGAAATGAAGCTTCGCCTACAGTATTGCTTATTAGAGATTGATATATAGGTACAATATTAGTGTTATTTGGAATTCTGTCTTTGTAGTCATACGAAGCGTCTCCAAATAAATTTAAGTAACGTACTCTCTTATCTGATGAAGAAGCATTGTCGTAAATATATTTGACACAATTTCTAATAGCGGCAATATCTTGTTTGCCTGAAGAAAATTCTTGATAGATGTTTTCTAAAGAAATAACTTTTACGTTTAAGCCGGAGTTTGTTCTATGAAAATTGGCTAATCGCTCGGCTTGAGACGCTAAAGATTTTGGGGTCACAATAACATAATCAATATCTTGAAAAACATTTTGACTGTTTCTAAAAAGTGTTCCTTTTAAATTCTGATTGGCAATTTTTGATTGATTTTCTTTTAATGGAGCGTAATAATCAGAAGGATCTATGGCAACGTATTTTCTAACTTCTCCTAAATTAGCTTTAAAGCTAAAAGAAGACTGATTGGCATTTTCAATTTTAGAAACATTATATAGGTCTGTGACGTCCCAGATTTGCGTTATCGGTGATGCATTTCCAATTGTGTAATTGACGATTCCAGCCGTAGAGCCTGCTGCATTGTGTTGAAAATGGAATTGCTTGCCAGTGCCTAACAGTTTTCGTTTTGCGGTTAAGTTGATGTAATCCAAATAGCCTTTTGATCCTGGAACACCATTATTATTATAGGTAAGTTTTATTTTGATATTGTCGGCTCCGGTAAATTCGGTATTTGAAGGGAGCTTTCCTGTTGTGTATTTGGTGTCAGAGTTGGCTATTAACGGCGGAAAGCTTATCGAACCTGCATTTTGTCCGTTGGCTGTTATGGCAAAAGAAGTGGTGGTTAATGATGCAGCTGCTGCGCTTACCTCCATTTTTACAGGTACAGAAGTGTCGAGGTTTGGAAAGCTGAAGGAGAATTCCTGTTCTTGGTTAATATCAAATGATTCTCCGAGCCACTGGCGTCCAAGATGCACAATATTGGTTTGATCAATTTCGTGGTATTGATAGTCATCAAACGTGTTTAACTCTAAAGTGCTGTTTCCTGTCGGCTGATTTAGATTTTGAATGCGTTTTCCATCTCCTCCAGAAGCGGTAATATAATAGTAGGATTTGCTATCATATAAATTTAAGTTGGTCTGGCTTTCAGAATTCCAATTGTCAGTTCCTTCGGCATAAAAAAGAATATAATCTTCATTGTTAAAAACACCATCGTTTTCGCCAGCTATCTGTATGGCATTTTCTGTTAAGTCATTGGGATAATAAGTGCTGTTGGCAAGAGGAAGCATTCTTCCGCCATTTCCATAAATTTTTATTCTTCTTGGGTCAACTTTAGAAGCGTCAAATCCTAAACTTTGTAAAAAAGACCTGTCTATTCTGTAAACGCCTGATTTCTGAATATAAAACCGATACCATTCGCCAGAGGCCAAAACAGAATTTATTATTGCTGCCGATTTTTGAAATGAAGAAGTCGATGCGGTTCGTGAGTTTGAATTGCTAATAAAGTAAGAAAAGGATTTTATGCGTTTGTAGCTGTTTCCTTCCTTAATTATAGGAGACAAAGAAAGAAAAGAATATTTTATATCTCTTGCGTTTGTAATTATTACAGATTCATTTGGCTTTTCAGGTATGTTTTCGGGTGTTAAATCTCCTAAATCAGCTCGAGAAATTGATTCGTAAACTATGTTGTTAATTTGTGCTGAACTGCCGTTTGAAATGCCAGACTGATTTAAGTTTTGAAGCAATGTTATGCTTTTTTTTGTAATGTCGAAGCGGAAACTGCTTCCTGAGAAGTATGGAATTATAATTTTGTTTTCGCCATAATTTACCTCTTTCTTATTTTGCCAATCGATTGTTATCGTCCCATTTAACTGTGAGAATGAGAGAATTGGGATTAAAAAAATGTAAATTAGAAATGCTTGCTTCATCTGTTAAAAAGGCGAAATTTAATTAAAAAATAATTAGTAAGTAAAAATATAGTATTTCATGTTATAGTAATAATAAAAAGTATATTTTTGCGTTCGTAACTAAAGGTTATTTTCTGGTAAAAAACAGCTAAATAAAATTATTAGAACAGATGTTGCCAATTAAATGTTAATTATTATATTGCAGCACCTAAATTTATCACCTAAGAATGAGTATGAAAGTAAACAAAATTGTAGTCTTGCAGTTAATGATGTCAATGGTATTGATGTTGGGCACGGCTAGTTGTAGCAAAAAATCGAGTTCCACTCACGCTTCTAGAGCTACTGGCTGGGATGTAGATAGTCAGAATGGAACTGCTGCCAGAAATGCAGGTAAAAAACAACAGGCTGGTCCTGGTTTAGTTTTTGTTGAAGGAGGTACGTTTACTATGGGTAAAGTACAGGATGATGTTATGCACGATTGGAATAACACGCCAACTCAACAACACGTTCAATCATTCTATATGGATGAAACTGAAGTTACGAACGGTATGTACTTAGAATACCTAGAGTGGTTAAAGAAAGTTTTCCCGCCAACAGAAGAAAATTACAAAAACATTTACGAAGGAGCATCTCCTGATACATTAGTTTGGAGAAATCGTTTAGGATACAACGAAACGATGACTAACAACTATTTAAGACACCCATCTTATGCTAACTATCCTGTAGTTGGTGTGAACTGGATTCAAGCAGTTGAATTTAGTAAATGGAGAACAGACCGTGTTAACGAGGCTGTTTTAGAGAAAAACGGATATCTTAAAAAAGGAGCTAAAACAAATGATGTTAATGCTGAAAATGCATTTAATACTGAAGGATACTTAATGTCTCCAAGTACATCACGTGGTGCAAGCGAAGAAATCGTTTTAAAGAAAAATCCAACTGGAAGAAGACCTAAAGCTGGTAAAGACGGTGTTGTGCCAGAAGAGAAAAATGTTTACGCACAACGTTCATCTGGAATTATTTTACCAGAATATAGACTTCCTACAGAAGCTGAGTGGGAATATGCGGCTGCAGCTGACGTTGGACAAAGAGAATACAATATCTACAAAGGACAAAAGAAATATCCTTGGTCTGGAGATTACACACGTTCTAACAAACGTAAAAACAGAGGTGATCAATTGGCTAACTTTAAACAAGGAAACGGTGATTACGGTGGAATTGCAGGTTGGTCAGATGACGGAGCAGATATCACAAATGCTGTGAAAAGTTATGCGCCAAACGATTTCGGTCTATACGATATGGCAGGAAACGTTGCAGAATGGGTAGCTGACGTTTACAGACCTATCATTGATAACGAAGCAAATGATTTCAACTACTATAGAGGTAACCAATATGCTAAAAACAAAATTGGTAAAGATGGTAAAATTGAAATTGTTACAACATCTACAATTAAATATGACACTTTAAGTAACGGTAAAGTTATTGCAAGAAACCTTCCAGGAGAAATTGCTCAAGTACCTGTTGACGAACAAGAAACTTATTTAAGACAAAATTTTAGCCAAAGCGATAACATCAACTACAGAGATGGTGATAAGCAATCTTCTAGATTTTTCGATTTTGGTGATTCAGAGTCTGGGCCAAAAGCAGATCAGGCAATGTACAACTCTCCTAAACACAATGTTACAACAGACAGTTTAGGAAAAATGATTAGAAAATATGATAACTCTAGTAAACGTACAACTTTAATCGATGATAAAGTAAGAGTTTACAAAGGAGGATCTTGGAGAGATAGAGCTTACTGGTTAGATCCAGCTCAAAGAAGATATTTCCCTCAAGATATGGCAACTGACTATATTGGTTTCAGATGTGCAATGTCTAGAGTAGGTTCAAAATCTGAAAAAAGAAAATCTCCTAGAAACTAAGATTTAGGAATTCAAATACTAAAAATTCCAAATTCCAAAAGCTGAATATTCAGTCTGGAATTTGGAATTTTTTTATTGTTTTTTTCTACTTTTATGACTTATTAAAAAATATATAAATGAATATTCAAGACATTCATAACTTGTTTTTACAGTGTAGTTCCCTGTCTATTGATACAAGAAAAATCGAAAAGAATTCAATGTTCTTCGCCATTAGGGGAGAGAATTTTGATGCGAATACATTTGCTAAAGAAGCATTAGATTTAGGTGCTTTATTTGTTGTTATTGACAATGCATCTTATTTTATTGATGATAGGACGATTTTGGTGGAAAACAGCCTGAAAACGCTTCAAGAGTTGGCAAAATTCCACAGAGCTTATTTGGCTCTACCAATTGTTGCCTTAACGGGCAGCAACGGAAAAACAACTACAAAAGAATTAATCAATGTTGTACTGTCAAAAAAGTTTAAAACAAAAGCGACTGTAGGCAATTTAAACAATCATATAGGCGTGCCATTAACTTTGCTTTCTTTTACCAAAGAAACAGAAATTGGGATTGTAGAAATGGGAGCCAATCACCAAAAAGAAATCGAATTTCTATGTCAGATTGCACAACCAGATTTTGGCTACATAACCAATTTCGGAAAAGCGCATTTGGAAGGTTTTGGAGGAGTTGAAGGGGTGATTGCTGGTAAAAGTGAAATGTATCAATATCTTGCAGCGTACCAGAAAACTGTTTTTGTAAATCTTGAAGATCCTATTCAGATTGAGAAATCAAGAGGAATAAAATCATTTACTTTCGGGGTAAAAAAGGAAAATGCTAATCTAAATATTCAAAATATTGCTGCTAATCCTTTTGTAGCTATTGACTATGATGATTTTTCTGTAGAATCACATTTGATTGGACTTTATAATGCTAATAATATTAATGCGGCTGCAGCAATTGGAAAATACTTTTATGTAAAAGAGAGCGATATAAAGAGCGCTATTGAAAATTATATCCCGGCCAACAATAGATCTCAAATGATGCAAAAAGGATCAAATGAGATCATTTTAGATGCATATAATGCCAATCCGAGCAGTATGGCTGTTGCCATTACTAATTTCTTACAGTTAGACAAGAAAAATAAGATTATGATTCTTGGAGATATGTTTGAATTGGGAGACGAAAGCCTTTATGAGCATAAGGTTATTGTTGATTCTTTGGCAGATCAAAAACAAGCACAATGCTTCTTAATAGGAAAATCATTTTTTGCCAATAAAATTTCAAATGAAAATATTCAGTTTTTTGAGACATTTGATGCCTTTGCAGAATTTCTAAAAACCTTCAAATTTGATTCCAATATGATATTGATAAAAGGTTCGAGAGGTATGGCCTTAGAGCGAACTTTAGATTATATTTAAAAAAAAAGAAAACCATTCAAACTGAATGGTTTTCTTTTTTTATATACTCATTAAAAATCCAATTAGGTTTTCTTTTTTGTTTAATCCCAATTTCTTTCTTAAACGGTAACGGGCTAACTCAACGCCGCCTGTCGAAATATTCATAATTTCTGCTATTTCTTTGGTCGACATATTCATTAATAAATAAGTTGACAAATCCAACTCTCTAGGAGAAATAGTTGGATATTGGCCTTTTAAACGCTTTAAGAACTCAAAATGAACGTTTTTAATGTGTTTTTCCAAGTCTTTCCAGCTCTTGTCGGTATTTACTTCTTTTACAATGCTTTTATGCAGTTTGCTGAATTCAGCCTTAGTAGTTTCATCTAGAATTCCAGTATCGATATCTTTTAGTTTATGGATGATTCCATTTAAAACTTTATTCTTTTTTACAACTTGTAGGGAATTGTTTACTAGTTCTTTATCTTTTGCTAAAATTTTGATTTGGAGCTTATCGTTTTTCAGTTTTTCAATTTCTTTTTCCAAATCATGCTGTTCGTGTCTGATTTTCGCTTCCTTTTCAAGATATAATCTTCTCTGTTCGATGGTCTCATAATACCTGTTTTTTCTAATCTTCAGTTTGATTCTGATTGAGATTAGATAAGCGCCAAGTAAAATGAGTACCAAGTAAAATAAATAAGCCAAAAAGTGTCTGTACCAAGGAGGCGATACCGTAAATTCGACTTCGGTAATATTCGATTCTATGCCATAACTATTTCTGGCTTTTAGTTTCATTACATAATTGCCTTCCCTTAAATTCGTGTATTCTTTGATAGCTGTAGACGACCAGCCGCGCCAGTTCTCTTCAAAGGGTTCTAATTTGTAGGAGTACATTACATTTTCCTGATTTTCGTACGTTGGAGATGCAAAAGTAAATTTGACACGATTGTGTTTGTACGGTATGCTGTATGATTCCAATTTATTTGTTAGATTTCCAGTCAAAATTGTATCTCCAGGATTCGTAAAGCTTTCAATAAAAGCTTTTGGTTTTGTCATAAAAGTGTTTGGAATAGTCGAATTGTAATGCGCCAAACGATCTGTTAAGCCAATGAAAATGTTTTGTGGATCTATTGCGTTAACCGAAATGTAGTTATTTACCAAATTCCCTGTTAAATTCGAAAATATCGCTTGCTTCTTGGTAAAAGTTCCATTATTATTTTTGACTAATACGCCAAGAGATTCATTAAACGCGTACCAAAGGTTTCCTGCAGAATCCTCAATTAAAGTGTTGATAGTAGGTATGCCCTCAAATAATTTCGTTATTTTTTTATCTTCAAAAAACGTTTCTTGTTCGACAGAATATCTATAAAAATGATTTTTTACTTGGAAATATACTTTACCGTTAATGTTTTGGAGACTGTTTATTCCTTTAAATTTTTCTGAAATGTTGACATGCTTTTTTATGAAATCAAATCTTTTTAAATCTTCGGATAACTTTACTTGATATAAAAAAGGATTTTTTTTCAGCCATAAATAATTTGCGTCAATTTCTACAGAAAAATTATTGGTTGTTTCATCAAATCCTTTTACTTGATGCAGATAGTCATATCCAGTAGCCGATCGTTTAAAAACAGAGAATCCGTTATAGCTTTCTCCTATAATATAATTTTCGTGATCTGGTATTTTTTTAAATCCAAAGTATCCTTTGTTGTCTAGTATTTTTGACACCCTGTTGTTTTCGATAATTAATGCCCCACTATTACTGGCGCATATTAAAACATTATTTAAGACTTGAATATTCCAAACTTGAGAAATGGTTCCTTCAACTCTTGAGAATGGACTGTCTTTAAATGAAGCGCCCCAAGGATGGTAAAATAACCCCTGATTGGTAGCTACATACAGGTTTCCGTTATGTGTTGTTGAGGCGTATACTGTACCGATGTTATAACTGTAATCAAAATAGGAAAAGGGCGAATTTTCATTTACAAAGGTAATACCATTATCAAGCCCAAGCCAGATATTGCTCTTTTTGTCAACAAAAGAGGCGAGAATCGTATTGTTCTGAATACCTTTTTGACGATTTAAGTGCTGGATTATTTTTCCGTTTAAATCACAGATAATGGCTCCGTCCAATACAGAATTAAGAATTATAAATTTGTTTTTGATGATTGATCCGCCAAGCGAAGTATTTTTCTTGACAAACTCGTTGGCTTCTGTTGCCCACGGTTTAATTATGCCATTTTCAGATATAAACAACCCTTTTTCTAAAGTAGCGTATAATAATTTGTTGTTTGGCAATTGAAAAAGAGACCATATTTCTTTGTCATTAAAAACAGTAGTTCCTTTTATTGCTGTAAGTTTTCTGTTTTTGTATTCAAGTACTCCTAACGTTTTATCTTGAAAATACAAACGGTTATTAACCAAAAAAGAAAATTGGAACTTGTGAGGAGCGGTTAGAGTGGTAACTTTTTCATTTTTAAGAAAAAATACTTTGCTAAAAGACTGAAAAATAACTTCTCCATTAAAAATATGAATTCTCCAAATTAGATTTATATTTTCTTTATCTATTGGGCTCAATAGATTGTATAAAGAATGATACTTTAAAATTCCCTTTTCATCATTTTTAAAATAACCAAATTCGTTATTTCCTCCAACAAATATTCTTCCTAAGGCATCAATTTTCAAGCTTCTGATCTCAGATTTGTTAGGTAAAGAGTATTTATGCCAGTTAGAGCCGTCAAATTGGATTAGACCGCTGTTATTTGCGAAATAAATATTTCCATTTTTATCTTGGTCAATACTCCAGTTTTGAGTTCCACCTTTGTACTCTGATCTTTTATAATTTTTTATATCTGGAATTCCGATATTTTTTACCTGAGAAAAACTTTTCGTTTGTAAGAAAAATAATAAAAACAATGCGAAAGATCTAACTACGGATTTCATAAAATTTTAAATATATTTTTATTATAAATGCTTTATTTTGATTTTAAATTGTTGATTTATCAAACAGAATAAATCGAATTTTTTAAATTATTTTTAATTTATAACGTATTACTTACTGCTAAACTACTGTAATATACGTTTTTTTTAATTAACATTTTTGTAACATTTTTTTTTCAAAATTAAATTATTGAAAATTAATTAATTATGTAATAAATGTTGTGTTTTTGTAGTGTGTTAAAATTTAATTTGAAGTGTTTTTGTAAAGAAATTTAATCTAATACTTATTAAAATTTAACATTATAATTGCAATGAATTACTAATTAATTAACCAAAATTTTTAGAAAAATGAAATTAACAAAATTATTTATTTTTTGTATTTCGTCTTTACTGTTTTCTGTTGTCACCTTTGCTCAGGATGTGACCATAAATGGAATCATTAATGATGAAAGTGGATTACCCGTCCCAGGTGCGACGGTTTTAGTAAAGGGAACCAATAAGGCAACTGCGTCTGACTTTGATGGGAAATTTCAGATTAGCGCTCCCTCTAATGGAACTTTGACAATTAGTTTCGTTGGTTTTGAAACTTTAAATGAGGCAATAAACGGAAAAACAAAACTTACTATTGTCCTCAAGGCAGTATCTCAAAGTTTAAATGAAGTTGTGGTTATCGGATACGGAACACAAAAGAAAGCTTTAATTACTGGGGCTTCCTCGAATTTTAAAGGAGAAACGCTGCAGGAACTAAATACAGGATCTGCAATGGAGGCGCTTCAAGGTATTGCGCCAGGTATTAGTATTACTAGAAATAGCGGAGCTCCGGGTGCTGGTACTAAGGTTACCATTCGTGGATTAGGAACCGTAGGGAATTCTGATCCTTTATATATTGTTGATGGTGTAACTGTTGGAAATATTGATTATTTGAGCCCTTCAGATATTGAGTCTATTGATGTTCTTAAAGATGCTGCTTCCGCCGCAATCTATGGGTCTAGAGCAGCAAACGGAGTTGTCTTAGTAACTACTGTAAAAGGTCGCAAAGGAAAACCAGCCAGAATTAGTTATGATTCATTTTTTGGAATTCAAAACACGTATAAAAACGTAGATCCTCTAAATGCACAAGAATATATGTATATTATGGATGAAGGACGAGTTAATGACGGACTTGCTCCTCATGATTGGAAAGCTATTTTAACAAATAATAGTTGGTTGGAGAATAATTACCCAGGAGCTGGAACTCAATATGGAAATGAAATTTGGGAAAAGCTTCAAAATGGATGGAAAGGAACAAATTGGGTGGATGAAATGTCAAAAAAGAATGCTCCTGTTGTAAATCATGCACTTAATATCACAGGAGGAAGTGAAGATATTACTTACTCAGTTGGTCTTTCCTACTATGATCAAGATGGTATAATTGGAGGTAATATTGTAGATGCCGGATTCAAAAGGTTAACTGCAAGAATGAATACTCAAATGGTTCTAAAAAAGAATGATAACCATAGTATTATAACCATAGGTGAGAACTTAACTTTTACAAATACTCAAAATAGAGGAGTATCGTCTGGTAATATTTATGGTAACGATTTGCATAATGCCATTGTTCAGAATCCATTGCAACCGGCATATTGGGAGCCTGGTATTGAAAGAAATATTAATGAATTTGGTTTTTCACCAACTTTAGATGGTTTATCTACAAATCAAACAAATCCTTTAGCGGTGTTATTCTATAGAAGTAATTACAATTATCCTAAAGATTATAAAATTGCAGGAAACGCTTTTGTAGAGATTGAACCCATTGCTAATCTTAGATTTAAATCGGTTTTTGGTATAGATTCTTGGTTTGGAAATGGTAGATCTATGAACCCAACATATCATTTAGGAGTATTGTATAATGATAATGTTGATGGAGCTTCTCAATATTCTTATTTTGGAGCTAACTCGACTTGGACTAATACAGTTTCATATCAAAAGCAATTTGGTAATCATAATGTTAATGCTGTTGTCGGAATCGAGCAATTTAAAAATATAGCAAACAATAATTTAAGTGGTTCTCGAAATGGGCTATTATATCCAGGGGATCCAAGATATGCATATATTAACAATACTAAGAGCCCAACTTCTATAGCAGATATCAATACTTCAGGATTTGATTCTGCTGCTGGCGGAGGTGGTATTATGTCTTATTTTGCAAGAGCACAATACGATTACAAAGAAAAATATCTTCTTTCTGCTATTATACGTCGTGACGGATCTTCTAATTTCGGAAATGGATATAAATATGGTAATTTCCCTTCTGTATCTGCGGGTTGGGTTATTTCAAAAGAAGATTTTATGGCAAGCACTTCAAAAGTTCTTAACTTCTTGAAATTAAGAGGAAGTTGGGGGCAAAATGGTAATCAGGCTATTCCTCCATTTATTTATTCTTCTACTATTGCATATGCTTTTCCTGGTTACTTTTTTGGAGATACGAAACCAGTTTCAGGTCCGACATCATATCCTGCTAGAGTTCCAAATCCATATGTTAGCTGGGAAACATCAGAACAGTTAGATTTCGGATTAGATGCAAGCTTATTTGATTCTAGATTAGGAATTACATTCGACTGGTATAATAAGACTACAAGAGATTGGTTAGTTGAAGCTAAACCTCCAGGAACATCTGGTGCAGCACCTCCTTATATCAACGGTGGAGATATTGAAAATAAAGGTTTTGAAATTTCTGTAAGCTGGAAAGATAAAATTGGTGATTTTAAATATGGACTTACTTTAAGTGGAGCTTCTAACAAAAATAAAGTTACTAAGGTTGCAAATGCTGATGGAATAATTCATGGACCAAGCCATGTTTTGTCTCAAGGAACTTCAGAAGTTTCGAGAGCACAGATAGGTTACCCAATTGGATACTTCTATGGATTTAAAACTGCGGGAATTTTGCAGAACCAACAAGAAGTTAATGCTTATGTTGGCCCAACTGGTCAGCCATATTTTGCAGATCAGCGCCCAGGAGACGTTCGTTTTGTAGATTTAAACAACGACGGTGTTATTGATGAGAAAGACAAAACAATGATAGGGGATCCAAATCCAGATTTTCAATTGGGTATTCAGTTAAACTTAGAATATAAAAATGTATACTTAAATACTACAATGTCTGGAAAATATGGAATGCAAATAATGCAGTCTTACAGATCATTCTCTGATATGCCAAAACAAAATTATACATCAGATGTTTTTGATCGTTGGCACGGAGAAGGAACATCAAACAAAATGCCTCGTTTAAGTTCAGTTTCTAATAGAAATACAAATGAGATATCTGATATCTACATGCAGAATGCAGATTATCTGAGAATCAATAATTTAACGGTAGGTTATAATTTTAATGAAATATTGAAAGATGTCAAGTTTATAAGTAATCTGAAATTCTACGTCGCAGTAAACAACTTATACACTTTTACTAAATATGATGGTATGGATCCAGATGTTCGTTTTGGACATGATGCAAGTTGGGCTTCTGGAATTGATTTAGGTTTATATCCGCAAGCAAGAACAGTGATGTTTGGACTTAGTGCTGATTTTTAATATTAATACAACGAAAATGAAAAAACTAAAATATATTATAGCGGTTTCTGCAATTTTTATCGCAACAAGTTGTGATGATTATCTGGATCAGGATAATCTTGGGGAAAAAGGCTTGGAGACTTATTATAAGACGCCAACAGATATTGAAGAAGCAATGGCAGGTGTTTATAATGCCATTTACACAGCAAATATCCATAGCGAAGAACAGATTGCAGCCAATTTGATGGACAATATGATGCTTGGTGGCGGTGGTCCTGACGATAAAACAGCCAAATGGGTTGATAATTTTGAAGACCCGGCAGAAGATACCTATCATGATATGTGGAAACAATCTTATAACGGTATTTCGAGAGCTAATGCTATTATAGAGTCGGTTCCAAAAGCAGATTTTTCTAAGTATTTTAAAACTGCTGCTGAAGCAGAAGACTTTAAGAAACAGGCATTAGGAGAAGCATTATTCATGCGAGCTTTCTTTTACTTCAGATTGGCTAAATTTTTTGGTGGAGTGCCACTTATTATGACGTATGATGCAGATAGATATGTAGGTAGATCAACTTATTCTGAGACTTTTGCAGTTATAGCTTCTGATTTAAAAGCTGCTATTGAGACCATGCCTTCAACGCCTTTCACTAGTATTCCAACAGCTAGATATGGACATGCTAACAAATGGGTTGCTGAAGCATACTTAGGGCGTGTTTACTTGTTTTATACAGGATATATGACTAATGTTGAAAAACAAGCAACTACAGATTTGCCTCTTCAAGGTGGAGGTAGTATAACAGCAACGCAAGTAGCTTCTTATTTAGATGATTGTATTAAAAATAGTGGGCATAAATTGGTTCCAGATTTTAGAAATCTATGGCCTTATTCTTATGTCAATAAAAGTGCAGGAAACAATGTATTGCCTTGGGCAGCTACTGAGGGGTTGTCATGGGTAGGGCAAGATGGTCTTAGTCCAACATTTGGAACAGGAAATCCAGAAACTATGTTTGTACAGAGATTTTCTTTTGGGGACTGGGGATGGACTAACGGTAATATCTATACCAATAGACTTGTTTTATTTAATTCTATGCGCGGTAATTCATTAGTTCCGTTTGGTGAAGGCTGGGGATGGTGTACTATAAATCCAAAATTATACAGCTCATGGTCAGACCTGGATCCGAGAAAAAGAGGTTCTATTCTTGAAGTAGGAAGAGCAGATCAGGGAACTGCAGGATATGCGAAAGATAAAGGAGATCACGAAACTGGTTATTTTAATAAAAAATATACATCTATTCAGCACGATAATGGTTCAGGATCAAATGTTGGTATGTTTGTTCAATTATATGCATGGGCAAATATAGATATGCAGTTAATGCATGCTCAAGATTTTATTTTTATGCGTTTTGCCGATGTATTGTTAATGCATTCTGAAATTACAAAAACTCCCGATGGTATGAATACTGTAAGAGCTAGAGCAAAATTGGCTCCAGTAGGATATTCTCTTGAAGCTATTAAAGATGAACGTCTACATGAATTTGCATTTGAAGGTATCCACTGGTTCGATATACTTCGTTGGGGAGATGTTGAAAGCTCATTTAATGATGTAATTCCAGTTCGAAATTCTGGTGTTGAGGCTAATTATAGCGTGAAGTATAGACCTGAAACAAAAGGTTTGGTTCCAATTCCAGAAACAGAAATGAGAATTTTAAATGGAGTTTATGCGCAAAATCCAGGTTGGTAATTCAATAACTATTAATAACAAGAAAGATGAAAATTAATAATATAAAATATTTACTAATTGCTGCATTTGTGCTAGTCTTCTCGGCTTGCGATCCCATTGTGGATGAACAGCATTTAAAAAATTCTACTGATGTCGCGGGAGTTGAATTAGTTGCTAAACAAAGTCCTGCAGGAGGAAACAAGATCACATTGAGCATGAATACACCTGGAGTTACAGGTTATTGGGATTATAATTTAGGAAAAGCGCTGACTAACGAAGTAACTATTGTTTATCCAATTCCAGGTAAATCGACTTTTACATTCGTAGGGACTCTAGGAGCAGAATTTTTTACTAAAAAAATCGATGTGCAGGTGGACAGACTTGACACTCCATTAGAACAGGATTGGTATGATTTAGTAAGTACAAACACTTCGGCTGGTAAAACATGGGTTTTTGATGGTGTTGCTGGCACAGGTGACATGTACTGGTTTATGTCTCCTCCAGATAATCCAGATTCAGCTATGAGTGCATGGTGGAATGCAGGTGATTGCTGTCCTCCGTTAGATGTTAATGGTAGAATGCATTTTGATTTAAATGGAGCAGCAAATTATAATCATTATCAAACTGCTTCTGCAACAGCAGAAAAGGGAAGTTTTGTTTTGGATATTGCTAATAAAAAGCTATTCATCAAGGATTCAAAAATTTTAGGATATGAAGCTGGAAATGCTGCTAACGAGTATACTATTATTACACTTACTGAAGATAAGTTAGTACTGTATGTTCCTAGAAGTTTAAAGGATGCAGGAACTGGTTGGACATTTGTTTACAGACCTGAATAATAATATTTTGTGTTAGTTATTTCGAAAAAGGAAGACTAAAATATGCTTCTTTAATTGTAGAAGCATATTTTAAAATTTAAACTATGGTTAGTTTAAGTTAAGTTTATTGCCTGGGTAGCCCATAATTTCGATTATGGGCTATTTTTTTGTTCTAGTTGGAATAGTTAAATAACTGTGAAATATGCCTATAAAAGAGAATGTAAAGAAGTGAAATCTTTGCTCTAATTCAACTTAGCACTGTATTCGGATACAATTCTATATTTTTTCGTGTAGAGCAATACTAAAGAATTTGAGAAGTAAGCTCGATCATTTTGCTATCTCTTTTGAATGATTATTAGAAATTGTTTCTTCTCTTGTATTATAAGTTAATCAATCTTCTGAGAGATCTTAAATTTTGGGATATTATAGAAAAGGACCATCACTTCATTATTTTCAGTAAAAAACATCTTTTTTCTTCATTTTCTGAAGTGATTTTTTTCAAATTTTTATTTAAAAATCGTCTTAAAAGTAAAATATTTCTTATAAATTTATTAAAAATAGGATTTTTCTTTCTATAAAAAATATTGTCAATAATGTAAAAAAAGTAGGGTAAAAATATGATATTCTCTATTTTTTGATTTTTGTTAAAATTGAACTTAATGTTGTTGTAATTGTCTATAGTATAGTTGTTTATGGCTTTGTTAGTGCTACTATCACGTTGTAGTTTTGATAATTTTTAATACACTTTTCATAAAGAAATATAGTGTAGTGTTATTTTTTAAAATTAACTTTTCTTTAGTACTATTTTTTGTTTTTTTAATTGTTTAATAACCAAATAATTATGATTTTTTTGATGTGTTTTTATAATATTATTTTTTTTAATTTGATGTGTTTTTGTAGTGACTTCAAGATGTGAAAAGTGAAAATTTAGTTTTAGTATTGCATCAAATTACTAATTAATTAACCAAAATTTTTAGAAAAATGAAATTAACAAAATTACTTGTTTTTTGTATTTCATCTTTGTTATTCTCGGTTATAGCTATGGCTCAGGATGTCACAGTAAATGGAATAATTAACGATGAAAATGGTATGCCTGTTCCAGGTGCAACAATTTTATTAAAAGGTACTACAAAATCTACTGCGTCAGACTTTGACGGGAAATTCCAGATTCAAGCGCCTTCAAGCGGATCATTAACAATTACGTTTATTGGTTATGCTACAGTAACTGAAGCTATAAACGGAAGAACAAAAATTACAGTTCAATTAAAACCAGAATCACAATCTTTAAATGAGGTTGTTGTTGTTGGATACGGTACTCAAAAGAAATCTGTTGTAACTGGGGCAATCTCTAGTGTAAAATCGGCTGATTTAGAAAAAGTACCAAACGGAAGAGTTGAGCAAGCTTTACAAGGTAGAGTAGCAGGGGTTTCTGTTGCAGCTACTTCTGGACAGCCTGGAGCAAACTCAAAAGTTCGTGTAAGAGGTATCACTACATTTAGAGAAGGTGGAAATGACCCTCTTTGGGTTGTTGATGGTATTGCTGTAGATGCAAACGCAATTGGTTTTATCAACCAAAGTGATATCGAATCTATTGAGGTTCTTAAAGATGCGGCTTCTGCTGCAATCTACGGTACTCGTGCGGCTACAGGGGTTATCTTAGTTACTACTAAAAAAGGTAAATCAGGGAAAATTTCTGTAAACTATAATGGTTTTGCTGGTATATCTGCTCCAGCTAAAAAATTAGATATGTTGAATGCTACTCAGTATGCAACTTTAATGAATGAAAAATCTTTAAATGACGGAGGCGCTATTAAATACACAAATCCTGCAGCATTTGGAAAAGGTACTAATTGGCAAGATGCAATCTTTAATGATTCTGCTTTCAGATACACTCACGAGTTAAGTATTAGTGGTGGTGGTGAAAAATCTACTTTCTATGCTTCTTTCGGAATTCAAGATCAGGAAGGTATTGTTACAACAGATATTTCTAACTACACAAAGAAAAACTTCAGATTAAACTCAACACACAAAATTTCTGATTACTTTACTTTCGGACAAACTTTTGGATATACACACCAAAAAACAAAAGGTATTGGTAATACAAACAGTGAGTTTGGTGGACCTTTAAGCTCTGCAATCAACTTAGATCCATTGACTCCACTAGTGGTTACCGATCCTGCTGTAGCAAATTCAGGTTTCTATACTAATCCAAATGTAGTTAGAGATGCAAATGGCAATCCTTACGGAATATCTTCTTTAGTACAACAAGAGATGACAAACCCTCTTGGATATATTCAAACAAGATTAGGAGGATACAGCTGGTCAGATGATTTTGTTGGGAATGCTTATTTAGAAGCTAACATTACAAGCCACTTAAAATTTAGAACTACACTTGGTGGTAAGTTAGCTTATTGGGGAGATGAAATGTTTACTCCAGTATTCTTCTTAAACCCAAACATGAAAGCTGATAGAAATAACTACAGTCAGAATAATAACAAATCTTTAGCGTGGACACTTGAGAATACTTTAAGCTATGCTAACAAATTTGGAGATCACAATGTTAGTGTGTTAGCTGGGCAAGGTGCGTATGTTGAAAATATTGGTGGTTCTATTGGAGTAACAATGTTCGGATTGCCAATTACAAGTTATAAAGATGCATCATTTAACTTTGATATCCCGCAAACGGATAGAGTTAATAGAGCAAGTGATTTTACAGAGCACAAATTATCTTCATTGTTCTTACGTGCTAACTACGATTACATGGAAAAATATCTTTTCACAGGTATTGTTCGTCGTGATGGATCAACTCGTTTTGGCGAAAACAAAAAATGGGGAGTTTTCCCTTCATTCTCTTTAGGATGGGTGGTTTCAAAAGAAGGTTTCTGGAAAGAAAATAACGTAGTTAATACTTTAAAACTACGTGGAGGTTATGGAGTCGTAGGTAACGATAATATTGATGACTTCAAATATAGAGCAACAGTTGTTGGGGGTTATAACTATGCTGTAGGAACGTCGGGAGGCATAACTACAGGCTACGGAAACTCAACTCTTCCAAACGCAAACTTAGGATGGGAAGAAACATCTCAGACAACAGTTGGTCTTGATGCAAAATTATTCAATGATTTTTCTCTTACTCTTGATTACTACAAAAAAACAACAAAAGGAATCTTAAGAAACATCGTAATTCCTGGATATGTGGGGGTAGTTGATGCTCCATCTGCAAATATTGCGGATATGGATAACAGCGGTATTGAGGTTGAATTAGGATACAAGAAAAGACTTGGTGAGTTCAATTTAGGAGTTAATGCAAACCTTGCTTACTTGAAAAACGAAATTACATATGTAGGATCATCTACAAATTTCATTGTTGGAGATGCTTCTTTCCAATCTATGGGGCCAGTAACAAGAACACAAGTTGGTCACTCGTTTAACGAATTTTATGGTTTCAAAACTGCGGGTATTTTCCAAAACGAAGCTGAAGTTGCAGCATATAAAAACGCTTCAGGAGGTTTAATCCAGCCAAATGCTAGACCTGGAGATTTCCGCTGGGTAGATTCTAATGGTGATGGAAAAATTACTGATGATGATAAACAATTCTTAGGAACAAACTTGCCTAAGTATACTTTTGGTTTTACAGTAAACTTAGATTACAAAAACTTTGACTTTATGGCATTTACTCAAGGAGCAGCTGGAAGCAAAATTTTCCAAGGTTTAAGAAGATTGGATGTATTGAATGCAAACTACCAAACAAAAGCTTTAGAGCGTTGGGTTGGAGAAGGAACTTCAAACGATTACCCAAGATTGACAAATAATGACCCAAATAAAAACTACACTAACATGTCTGATTTTTATCTTGAAAACGGAAATTATCTACGTCTGAAAGTGGTAACTCTTGGGTATACAATGCCAACTAATTTATCATCTAAAATTGGAGCTGATAAAGTTCGTTTTTACCTAACAGGAGAGAACTTAATCACTTTTACAAAATACACTGGATTTGATCCAGAAATTGGAGGTCAGGTTTATGGTGTAGATAAAGGAGTTTATCCGCAAGCAAGATCTATTCTGTTTGGAGCTAACGTTCAATTTTAAAAATTAAAGAATCATGAAAACGATAAAATTTAAATATATATATATAGCTGTGGCATTGGCAGTCTTAGGATCTTGTTCTGAAGATTTTGTTACCATTAATCCACAAGGAAAATTTGATACAGATACATATTTTTCTAATGAACAGCAATGTTATGCTGCTTTAATTGGGGTGTATGATCCAATGAGAAAAAATACTGGTGGTTTTGAAAACATGGTGGCAATGCTTAATGCAGGCTCTGATGATTTTTATGCTGGAGGTGGTAGTTCTACAGATGGAACTGGAATCCAGAATTTCTCTACACACTCACTTTCTTCAATTACCATCCCAGGTAGTTACTGGAATGATCACTATCAAGGTATTTCTAGAGCAAATATTTTGTTGTCTAAATTGCCTGCAGCTTCAATGAATGATGCGGTTAGAAACAGATTTGCTGCAGAAGCTAAAACATTACGTGCGCTTTACTATTTTAACCTAGTAAGAATGTTTAAAAACATTGCATTAGTTTTAGAGCCATTAAGTACAGAAACAATCTATACTCCTGAGCAAGTTGCACCAGAAGTAATTTATGCTCAGATAGAGAAAGATTTAACAGAGGCGATTGCAGTTTTACCAAATACTGTTATTAAGGATACTGAAGCAGGAAGATTCAATAAAGGAGCGGCTCAAGCACTTTTAGGAAAAGTGTACCTATTTGAGGGTAAAAAACCTCAGGCAGCAGCTGTATTGGCAGAAGTAAATGGTACACCAGGCGAGACAAACCAATATGGTAATAAATTACTGGATAATTTTAGCGATTTATGGGTAACGTCAAACAAATTCAACGCAGAGTCATTAATCGAAGTATCTCATAGTAGCGCAGGTAACTCTGATTGGACATTTTGGGGATCTGGTAGAGATGAGGGTAACTCTTTGAACATTATGGTTGGACCTAGAGGTTATTCTAGACCAACAGGTTCTGATGCACCAAATCTTCCTTCAGGATGGGCTTTCAATGTTGCAACTCAAAAATTGTATGATGCAATGCAAGGTGATCCACGTAAAGACGCTACAATTCTTGACTTAAAAGCGTTAAAAGCAGCAGGAAAAGCAGATTATATTCCAGCTTATCAAGATACAGGATATTTCTTGAACAAATATCTTCCAAGACAGTCAGATGTTAGTACTGGAGGAGGTAACTCAGAATTGAACTACAAACAAAACTCTTATGTAATAAGACTTGCAGATACTTACCTAATGGAAGCAGAAGCTTTAGGATCTGGGCCAAGAGCACAAGCATTACTTGATGCCGTAAGAGAAAGAGCTGGATTGCCTTCAGTGCCTGTGACATTAGCGGCTATTAAGCATGAAAGAAGAATGGAATTAGCAGGTGAAGGACATAGATTCTTCGATTTAGTAAGATGGGGAGATGCTGCAGCAGCATTATCTGATAGAGGTTTTGATACCGGAACAGATGAGATTTTCCCAATTCCGTACACAGAACTTAACGGTACTAAATTGAAACAAAATCCTAATTACCAATAGTAGTTATTTACTAATTAACCAAAACAAAAAGAAATGAACCTAAATATATATTTCAGAAAAAGTGTATATCTAATGCTATTTTTAGCATTAGGAACATTAAACAGCTGTACTGAAGATGTTAATGAGAATCCTCTTGTAGCAACAAATGTTGATGCTTCCTTTACTATAACACCAGTTGCTGGCGCTATGAATACTTATTTGCTAACTGCTCAGCCGAAAGGAGTTATTTTTTCAAAATGGGATCTTGGAGATGGTGCTTTTAATGGAAAAATGAATCAAGTGATTTCTTTACCTGATGCGGGAACCTATACCGTTACACATACAGCAGTTGGTGCAGGAGCTGCAATGACAACTTCTTCGCAACAGATTGTAGTAGCACAAACAGATCCAGCGAAAGGAAACTTGGTACAAGGAGGAACTTTTGCTACAGCCGCAGATCAAGCTAAATGGACTAGTGCACAATTAAGTCCATCAGGTGCAGCTTTTTGGTCTTTTGCTAATAATAGCGCTACAATTCATTCGCCAGGGGGATGGGCTCAAGAAGGTATTTATCAAGCTATTGAGGTTGTTAAAGATAGAGAATATACTATTGATATGAATGTTTCTTGTCCAAGCGGTTCTGATGAAACTTGGTTTGAAGTTTATGCTGGTAAATCGGTACCTCAACCAGGAGTAGAATATAAAGACAATAAAGTAATGGGATTAAGTACATGGGATGGTTGCGCAAAAGATAAATTTTCAGGTAGATTGTCTGGAATTGGATGTGTGAAAAACGATGCAACAGGTACAGTTTCAAATGTTGTGAAGTTCAGTGAAAGCGGAAAAATCTACTTATTGATTCGCTCAGGTGGTAATACTTTCACTAAAGACGGAATTACGGTTTCAAAAATTGAATTCCGAGGAAAATAAAAAGTTAAGTTAAGTTTAAGTTTAAGTTTGGTTGTAAATAGCCCATAATCATTATGAGTATGGGCTATTTTTTAAATCCTTTATAGGTAGAACTCTATTTTGATTTCTTCTAAACTTCAATTTAAAAACATAATAATTGGAAGCGAATGAAAAAAAATAGCCTAAAAATTTTATGCCTTTTGTTTTCTGCTGCAGCATTTGCGCAACAGCCAAAAACAAAAAAAGAGTTTACAACCAACGGCAAAAAAATAACCGTTTATACTACCGCAGAAAACTCAAAGTTGAGATTAACAACTACAGATAATTTGACTTTTTCTGCTGCAAAACAACCCTTAGAAACAGAAACTTCTGTTTTTGTGGAACCATCGAAAAAGTTTCAGACCTTTATAGGAATTGGAGGAGCTATTACAGATGCTAGCGCCGAAATATTTGCTAAACTTTCAAAAGAAAAACAAGCAGAATTCTTAGATGCTTACTACGATAAACAAAAAGGAATAGGCTATTCTTTGCTAAGAACCACAATTCAAAGTTCTGATTTTAGCAGTGGAAGCTATTCTTATATCGAAGAAGGAGACAAAGGGCTGAAGACTTTTTCTATTGATCACGACAAGCAATTTCGTATTCCTTTAATAAAGCAAGCTATACAGAAAGCAGGTGGAAAATTGATGACTTACGCTGCTCCTTGGTCTCCAAATGCTTTTATGAAAAGCAATAAAAATGTATTAAAAGGCGGTACTTTGCTTCCTGAATACTATCAGATTTGGGCCAACTTTTATGTAAAATTTATTAAAGCCTACGAAAAAGAAGGAATTCCGATTTGGGGAACTTCGACACAAAATGAGCCAATGGCTGTACAGACTTGGGAATCTTGTATTTATACGGCTGAAGCCGAAAGAGACTTTATCAAAAATTATCTTGGGCCAACTTTGAAAAAAGAAAATCTTGGTGATAAAAAAATAATTGTTTGGGATCATAACCGTGATTTGATGAATTATCGTGCTAACGTAATTTACTCAGATCCTGAAGCATCAAAGTATGTTTGGGGAATGGGATTTCACTGGTACGAGACTTGGTCAGGCGGAGCGCCAATGTTTGATAATGTAGGTAAAGTAAATGAAGCTTATCCAGATAAAAAACTGATGTTTACTGAGGGCTGTATTGAAAAATTTGATGCATCGAAATATCAATTTTGGGGTAATGCAGAACGCTACGGAATTAACATGATCCATGATTTTAATAACGGAACAGTTGCTTGGACGGATTGGAATATCCTTCTAGATCAGAATGGTGGACCAAACCATGTTGGGAATTTCTGTTTTGCACCGATACATGCAGATATTACTACAGGAGAATTAATCTACACACCATCTTATTATTATATCGGACACTTTTCAAAGTTTATCCGCCTAAATGCTACTCGAGTAAGCACTGCAGTAAGCAAAAGCGCTTTATTGAGTACCTCTTTTTTAAATGCTGATGGAACCATGGCCACTATTGTTATGAACCAATCTGCAAACGACCTCACCTACAATTTGATTATTGGAGATAAAAAGGCAGAAGTAAAAATTCCGCCACACGCTATACAAACACTTGTTTATTAATATTTTGTAGTAAAGTAATGTAGAGGACTAATTTGAATCATCCATTTTAGTCTTCTCTTGCTTTTAATTTTAAAACGATTATTTAAGCAACATGAAAATTACCTCTCAAATATTTCTATCAGCCTTTGTATTAATGCAATTAAGCTGTTTCACCTCAAAAATAACAGCTCAAAAAAATAATAAAATAAAGGTTTACACTACTGCCGAAAATACCAATTTGAAATTATCATTATCAAATGATTTAATTTCAAAAAACAACACTCAACAACAAAAAACATCAACAGTATCTATTCTAGTAAATACTGATAAAACTGACCAGATATTCCTGGGAATCGGAGGAGCAATTACAGATGCAAGCGCCGAAGTTTTCGCAAAATTATCTCCAAAAAAACAGCAGGAATTCTTAAATGCTTATTACGATAAAAATAAAGGTATCGGGTATACTTTGGCAAGAACAAACATTCACAGTTGTGATTTCAGCAGTGATAGCTATACTTATGTTTCTGAAGGAGACAAAGACTTAAAGACTTTTAATATAGATCACGATCGAAAATATAGAATTCCTTTAATCAAAAAAGCAATTGAAACAGCCGGCGGGAAACTAACGTTATTTGTTAGCCCATGGAGTCCCCCAGCTTTCATGAAAGACAATAATGATATTTTGCACGGCGGCGTTTTATTGCCTGAATTTGCTCCAGCTTGGGCATTGTATTACACCAAATTCATAAAAGAATACGAAAAAGAAGGAATTCCAATCTGGGGAATGACAGTTCAAAACGAACCAATGGCCAAGCAAAGATGGGAATCTTGCATCTATACTCCAGAAGCAGAAAGAGATTTCCTTAAAAATCATCTTGGTCCAACTTTAGAAAAAGAAGGGCTGGCTTCTAAAAATGTCATTATCTGGGATCATAACCGAGGAGACATGCTAACTAAAAGAGCCAATCTTGTTTTCTCAGATCCCGAAGTTTCTAAATATGCTTGGGGAATTGGATTTCACTGGTATGAAACTTGGAATGGAGGCCCGCCTCAATTTGAATCGGTAGCAAAAGTTCATGAAGCTTTTCCAAACAAAAATCTGCTTTTTACAGAAGGCTGTATCGAAAAATTTGATGCTTCAAAATATCAATTCTGGGGAAATGCAGAGCGTTACGGAATCAATATGATTCATGATTTTAATAACGGAACAGTTGGTTGGACAGACTGGAATATTCTATTGGACCAGAACGGAGGCCCAAATCATGTTGGGAATTTTTGTTTTGCGCCAATCCATGCTGATACAACAAAAGATGAATTAATTTATACTCCAATGTATTATTATATTGGGCATTTCTCAAAATTCATTAGACCAAACGCAAAAAGAGTGCTTGAAACCATAAGCGATAAATCTTTATTGAGTACTTCTTTTAAAAATTCTGACGGACAATTGATTACGATTGTAATGAATCAATCTGGAAAAGAGATTGTTTATTCTTTAGAAAATCAAACAGGAAAAACCACAATCACCATTCCGGCACATGCTATACAGACTATTGTATACTAATTGTCAGACTAACTAAAAAACCACAGAAAATGAAATTTAATTTAAAGAATATTATAAAAGCGTTTTTCATCATGGCAGCCGTCATGGCTCAGGTAAAATGCTCTTCGTCAAGTGATCCTGTAGAAAATCCGCCAGTGGTAAATCCGCCAATAGTAGTAGCAAATGATGTTGATTTCTGGTTGACAAAAGGAAATCAAAGTGCATTGTTAGAGAAACAAACAGTAAAATTAGGATTTGGCACAACAGTGAATGCGTATGCTAATATTGAAGTAAATGCCGCTCAAAAATATCAGACCGTTGATGGTTTCGGATATACTTTGACAGGAGGAAGCGTAGACGTTATAAACCAATTAAACGCAACAAAAAGAACTGCTCTTTTACAAGAATTATTCGGGAATGGAGAAAACTCAATAGGAGTAAGTTATATCAGAATCAGTATTGGAGCTTCAGATTTAAATGCAACGCCTTTTACTTATAATGATCTTGCGATAGGAGAAACAGATTTAAATCTAGATAAATTTAGTTTAGAAAAAGATAAAAATCTAATTGTCATGCTAAAAGAAATTCTGGCAATTAATCCTAAAATTTTAATTTTAGCAACACCTTGGTCTGCACCTATTTGGATGAAAGATGTCGCAAGTTTTAAAGGAGGAAAACTGAAAACAGAATATTATGATGTTTACGCTAAATATTTTGTAAAATACATTCAGCAGATGAAAGCAGAAGGGATTACAATTGATGCTGTAACTCCTCAAAACGAACCTTTGCATGACGGAAACAATCCGAGTATGTATATGTCTGCTACAGATCAGGCCAATTTTATAAAAAACAGTTTAGGGCCGGCTTTTAAAACAGCAAATCTAAACGTGAAAATCATTGCTTACGATCACAATTGCGATAATCCAAATTATCCAAAAACCATTTTAGCAGATGCAGACGCTTATCCTTATGTTGATGGATCTGCGTTCCATTTATACGCTGGTGACATCACAGCTTTACTTAATGTTTACAATTCGTATCCAGCCAAAAATGTTTATTTTACAGAGCAATGGACTTCATCACAAGGGCAGTTTGAAGGCGATTTAAAATGGCATCTTCGAAATGTAATTATCGGCTCAATGAGAAATTACAGTAAAAATGCATTAGAGTGGAATCTAGCAAATAATGCAAGTTTTGGTCCTCATACAGATGGAGGATGTGAAATGTGTAAAGGTGCTATAACTATAACTTCAGGCAATAGTTTTGAGCGCAATGTAGCGTATTATATTATTGCACATGCTTCAAAATTTGTCCCAATGGGATCTACTAGAATTGAAAGCAATTCTGGCGGAAGTTTGCAAAATGTTGCTTTTATCACGCCTTCTGGTTCTAAAGTCCTGATTGTTGAAAATGATGGTTCTGCAACAGAAACTTTCAACATTAAATTTAACGGGAAATGGGTAACAACTTCGCTTGATGCAGGTTCAGTTGGGACTTATACTTGGAAATAAATTTAGAACCATTCGTATGAAAAAAATAATTTTAGCAGCACAGCTTCTCATTTCGATTGCTTCTTTCGGACAAGGTTTCTTGCATAGAGACGGACAAAAAATTGTTGACGGTAATGGCAAAAATGTTCTTTTAAGAGGTTTAGGTCTTGGCGGATGGATGGTGCAGGAAGGCTATATGTTGAAGACCCAGCCATTTGCCAGTCCGCAATATCAAATTCGACAAAAAATACAAGATGTAATTGGCGAAGAGGGAACAAAAGAATTCTACGCAGCCTATAAAGAAAACGGAATCACAAAACGAGATATCGATTCTTTGGCAAAATGGGGATTTAATTCTATTCGTCTTCCAATGCATTACAATCTTTATACTCCACCAATCGAGCAAGAAAAAAGCGGTGAAATCACTTGGATCGAAGAAGGTTTTACCATGACAGACAATTTGCTGAAATGGTGTGCAGAAAATAAAATATACCTGATTTTAGATTTGCACGCTGCTCCAGGCGGACAAGGAAACGATGCGGCAATTTCGGACTTTGACACGACAAAACCTGCACTTTGGCAAAGCGAAGCTAATCAGAAAAAAATGATTGCTTTATGGAAGAAATTGGCTTCTCGTTACCGAGATAATCCTTGGATTGGCGCTTATGATATTATCAACGAGCCAAACTGGAATTTTACAGGATCAAACAAAAATGGCTGTGACGAAAATTCAAACGGACCTTTAAGAGATTTGATGGTTGCGGTTACAAAAGCCATTCGCGAAGTCGATACCAATCATTTAATTTTTATTGAAGGAAACTGCTGGGGAAATAACTACAACGGAATTTTTCCTCTTTGGGATGACAATCTGGCTTTAAGTTTTCACAAATATTGGAACTATACCGACAAGGCTTCGATTGAACAGATGTTGGGCTATAGAGAAAAGTACAATGTGCCAATCTGGATGGGAGAAAGTGGAGAAAATTCTAATGTTTGGTTTAAAGATGCTTTGACTTTGGTTGAAACAAACAACATTGGATGGGCATTCTGGCCAATGAAAAAAATAGACAACATTGCTGGAGTTACTTCTGTTACTAAAATTCCAGAATATGATGTTTTATTGAAATATTGGAAAGACGGAGGACCAAAACCATCTCCAGAATTTGCAAAAAAGACCTTGATGAAAATAGCAGACAATTACAAAATGGAAAATGTAACCGTTAAGCCAGATGTAATAGATGCTATGTTTAGACAAGTGCAGACAGACGATACAAAACCATACAAGAAGAACGCAGTTCCTGGCAAAATTACGGCAACGCATTATGATTTGGGAACCAACGGGAAAGCCTATTCTGATACTGATTTTATAAATTACAGATCGGTAACTGGAAAAGACGAGCAATGGAATCGCGGTAATAGCATGAGAAATGATGGAGTTGATATTTTGCCATGTAAGGATAAAGATTCAAACGGCTATCAAGTTTCATTTATCGAAGACGGAGAATGGATTCAGTATACTGTCGATGCAAAAGAAGGGACTTACAATGTTGCGATTCGTTATTCAAGCGAAAAAGCAGAAGGGAAATTGTATTTAGAGACTGAAGGAGGAGCAAAATCAACAGTGATATCACTTCCTTCAACTGGAGGGAATGATAAATGGAAAACAGTTGTTTTATCTAATATTGTATTGAGATCAGGTTCAAATAAAGTAAAAGCTGTATTTGAAAAAGGAGGTTTTAATCTGAACTATTTTGACTTTGTTATGAACAAAAACAAAAAGTAGACGAAATAATATTTATCTTGATATTCAATTTATTAACTAAACCATTTAAATAATAAAAAGATGAAAATAATCAATCTCGCCAATAGAGCAGCAGTATTTACTTTAATCCTATTGTTTGTATTTCAGTCTTGCAGCAGTAATAATGATACGACCGATAGTCCTGTCGTAGCTCCTGATAAAATCTCAGTACAAGTTGATGTAATTGGAAAAACTGCCGAAATGCCAAATGGAGACGGAAGCGGAAAAATTAATTTAAAGATCGAAGCTCCTAATGCAAAGTCATATAAGGTTGTGGTAAACAATGAAACAAAAGAGTTTACAACTAGCAATTTTTCATATGAATTTACTCAGCCAGGAACCAAAACCTACACTATTGATGTTACAGCATTTAATGGCATAAAATATATTAATACGTCTACAACAGTAAATATTTTCGTAGCCAGAAAAATAATCTGGGCAGACGAATTTAATACAGATGGAGCGCCAGATGCTAATAAATGGGGTTATGATTTAGGAACTGGAAACGGTTTTGGGAATAACGAATTACAATATTATACAAACCGCTCCGAAAATGTAAAAATCGAAGGAGGTCTTTTGAAAATCACAGCAATCAAAGAAGCTTACCAAGAAAGCCAATACACTTCTACAAGAATGCTGACAAAAGGCAAATTTTCTTTTAAATACGGAAGAGCAGAAGTTCGAGCAAAATTACCTGTTGGCGGTGGCACGTGGCCAGCTTTCTGGTTATTGGGAGATAATATAGATACAGCAGGATGGCCGTTATGTGGAGAAATCGACATTTTAGAATCAGTTGGAAATAATCCAAATGTGATTCATTCGTCGCTGCATTCTCCAGGGCGTTCAGGAAATACACCAGATACCAAAACGACAACAGTGCCAAATTCGACAACAGAGTTTCATATTTATGCTGCCGAATGGGATGCCGAAAGCATCAAATTTTATGTAGATGATAATTTATTTTACACTTATAAAAACTCAAGTACAACACCGTTCAATCAGAAATTCTTTGTGATTTTAAATTTAGCAATGGGAGGAAATTTCGGAGGAGCCGTAGATCCAAATTTCAAAAGTGCCACTTATGAAATTGATTACGTAAGAGTGTATAATTAACATAACTTTTAAATAGATTTTTTTCTTTAAAGCCTCGTAAACACTAGCTTTACAAGATTAAAATTTTTTAACATGAAAAAGATAAACAAACTTGTTTTTGCAGTGATGCTGCTTTTAGCCGTGAACTCATTTTATGGTCAGAATTTAAAAATTATGACTTATAATATTCGTTTGGATGTTGCTTCAGATGGAGAGAATGCTTGGCCAAAACGAAAGGATTATTTCACAGCTCAGATCGGTTTTTACAGTCCAGAAATTTTTGGAGTTCAGGAAGCAACGCCAAATCAAGTTTTAGATATTGCATCGGCTTTGCCAAATTATAACAGATTTGGATTAGGAAGAGAAGAAGGCGGATTGGGAGAAGCTTGTACGATTTACTATAAAAAAGATCGTTTTAAAGTCGAACAATCTAACACTTTCTGGCTGTCTGAAACTCCAAATGTAGTTTCTAGAGGTTGGGATGCAGCCTGCAATAGAGTTTGTACTTACGGACTTTTTAAAGATTTAAAAACTAAAAAAATATTTTGGGTTTTCAATTTGCATTTGGATCATATGGGTGAAGAAGCAAGGGTAAAAGGCGTACAGCTTGTTCTTTCTAAAATAAAAGAATTGAACACTAAAAATTATCCCGCTTTTTTAATGGGTGATTTCAATTCTGAACCAAACACAACGCAAATTGGCGAAATCAAAAAAGTAATGGATGATACTAAAGATGTTTCAAAAGAAAAACCTTTTGGACCTTCTGGAACTTTCAATGATTTCAAACACAACGAACCCGTAACCTTATTATTAGACTACATTTTTATATCCAAAAATAGTGGTTTAAAAGTTCAAAAACACGCAGTGTTAAGTGATTCTAAAGATTTAAAATATCCGTCAGATCATTTGCCTGTCTTAATAGAAATAGATTAAAAATGAAAAACATCAACAAAAAACTTCAAATCCTAGTTTTGCTGCCATTAATTGCGATGCAGTTTAACTGTGGATCTTCAAAAAGTGTTACTGCCAATTCTGGAAAAGTAGAATCTTGGATTACTACTACAGATGAAACTTCAAAACTTAAAAAACAAACTGATTTGGTTTTTAGTTCAGAGACAAATTCAAATCAGACTATTGAAGTAAATCCAGCTGAGAAATTTCAAACCATTGAAGGTTTCGGATTCTCGTTAACAGGAGGAAGCGCTCAGGCTATCAAAAAATTAGATAAGGCCAAAAGAGAAGCGTTACTTCAGGAATTATTTTCAAGAAAAGACAATGCAATTGGTCTAAGTTATTTAAGAATAAGTATTGGAGCATCAGATTTGAATGAAAAAGTTTTTTCGTATGATGATATGCCAGAAGGACAAACAGATATGAATTTGGAACACTTTAATCTTGGTCCAGATTTAAACGATGTTATTCCGGTTTTAAAAGAGATTTTAGCCATAAATCCTAAGATTAAAATAATGGGGTCTCCTTGGTCACCTCCAGTGTGGATGAAAGACAACGGAAGTTCTAAAGGCGGAAGCTTACAGCCAAAATATTACGGAGTTTATGCGCAGTATTTTGTAAAATACATTCAAGCAATGAAATCGCACGGAATTGTTATTGACGCCATTACACCTCAAAATGAGCCATTACATCCAGGAAACAATCCAAGTATGTTAATGTTGGCGGAACAGCAGGCAGATTTTATTGGGAATCATTTGGGTCCCGCTTTCGCGAAAGCAGGAATCAAAACTAAAATTATTGTTTATGATCACAATTGTAATAAGCCAGAATATCCTTTGACGATTTTAAGAGATCCAAAAGCAAATCCGTTTGTAACAGGATCAGCTTTTCACTTGTACGAAGGAGACATTAGCGCTTTGACGACTGTTCATAATGAATTTCCAAATAAAGATTTGTATTTTACCGAACAATATACTGGTTCAGGAACTAATTTTGAAACAGACCTAAAATGGAGCGTGAAAAATGTGGTAATCGGTTCAATGAGAAACTGGAGTAAAAATGCACTTTCATGGGGATTGGCAAATGATGAGTTCTACAAACCTTTTACGCCAGGAGGATGTTCGACTTGTAAAGGAGCTTTGATGATTGACCAAAATCAGAATATCAAAAGAGAGGTTGGATATTATATTATTGGGCATGCTTCTAAATTTGTTCCAGAAGGTTCGGTAAGAATTGGAAGTAATATTGCAGGAAACTTACATAATGTAGCTTTTAAAACTCCATCGGGACAAACCGTTTTAATTGTAGAAAATGATGGAGCTTCGGCAGAAACATTTAATATTAAATACAACCAAAAACAAACCACAACCACACTAAACGCAGGTGCAGTTGCTACTTTCGTTTGGTAAAAACTTAAACTATGAAAAAAGTAACCACAATTACGCTGTTTATGCTTTCGCTTTTGGCGTCGGCACAACAGCAGACAATAGATCAGAAAGTCAATGATCTGTTGAAAAAAATGACAATTGAAGAAAAAGTCGGCCAGTTGAATCAATATACTGGCGATAATCAGGCTACGGGACCAATTACCATAAATCCAAACAAACAAGCGGAAATAAAAGCAGGTTTAATCGGTTCGATGCTAAATGTTATCGGAACAAAATATACCAGAGGATATCAAGAATTGGCGATGCAGTCAAGACTTAAAATTCCGTTGTTGTTTGGTCAGGATGTTATCCACGGATATAAAACCACTTTTCCGTTGCCATTGGCAGAAGCAGCAAGCTGGGATTTAGCCGCTATTGAATTGGGTGCTCGTGTTGCTGCGACCGAAGCAGCAGCAAGTGGAATTCATTGGACATTTGCTCCAATGGTTGATATTGCACGCGATCCTCGTTGGGGACGTGTAATGGAAGGCGCAGGAGAAGACACTTATTTAGGTTCTAAAATTGCTTATGCGAGAGTAAAAGGTTTTCAAGGAAATAAATTAGGAGATTTAAACTCGGTTATGGCTTGCGTAAAACACTTTGCAGCTTATGGAGCAGGTGTTGGAGGAAGAGATTACAACTCTGTTGATATGAGCGAAAGAATGCTTTTAGAAACGTATTTGCCGCCTTTCAAAGCAGCTTTAGACGCTGGAGCGGCGACATTCATGAATTCGTTCAACGATATTAACGGAATTCCTGCAACAGGAAATGCGCATTTGCAAAGAGATATTTTAAAAGGAAAATGGAATTTTCAAGGTTTCGTAGTTTCAGACTGGGGATCAATTGGAGAAATGGTTGCTCACGGTTATTCTAAAGATCTTAAAGAAGCTGCATATTCTGCTATTACTGCAGGAAGCGACATGGATATGGAAAGTAATGCATACCGTAAGAATTTAGCAGAATTAGTAAAAGAAGGCAGAGTTTCTATAGATTTGGTTGATGACGCTGTAAGACGTATTCTTCGCAAGAAATTTGAATTAGGATTATTTGATGATCCTTACAAATATTCAGATCCAAAGAGAGAAGAAAAAGCCTTAGCAAATCCAGAGCACAGAAAAGCGGCTCTTGAAATGGCTGAGAAAAGTATCGTTTTATTAAAGAATGAAAACCAAACTTTACCAATTTCAAAAAGCACGAAAACAATTGCTTTTATCGGACCAATGGTAAAAGAATACAAAGCCAATATGGGATTTTGGGCTGTAGAATTACCAGAGGTAAACTACGATAAATGGGTAGTTTCACAATGGGATGGTTTGCAAAATAAAGTAGGCAAAAACACTAAATTATTGTACGCAAAAGGCTGTGAGGTTACAGGTGACAATAAAGATGATTTTGCAGAAGCTGTGGCAACTGCCAAACAAGCCGATGTTGTTATTTTGAGTGTTGGTGAAAGACACGATATGAGTGGTGAGGCAAAAAGTCGAAGCGATATTCATTTGCCAGGAGTTCAAGAAGATTTGATAAAAGCAGTTATGGCTACAGGAAAACCAGTTGTAGTTTTAATTAATGCAGGAAGACCTCTTGTTTTCAATTGGACAGCAGACAATGTTCCTGCAATTATGTACACTTGGTGGTTAGGAACTGAAGCTGGAAATGCAATTGCAAATGTTTTATTTGGAGATTACAACCCATCAGGAAAATTGCCAATGACTTTCCCAAGAGAAGTAGGGCAAGTGCCAATTTATTACAATCACTTCAGTACGGGAAGACCTGCAAAAGATGAAAATTCAACTAACTATGTTTCGGCTTATATCGATTTGAAAAATTCTCCAAAATTTCCTTTTGGATACGGTTTGAGCTATACAACGTTTGAGTATTCTGGTCTAAAATTATCTTCAAATAAAATAAAAAGCAACGAAACAATTAAAGTTTCTTTCCAATTGAAAAATACTGGAAAAGTTGCTGGAGAGGAAGTAGTTCAATTGTATTTGAAAGATAAATTTGGATCTGTTGTGAGACCAGTTTTAGAATTGAAAGATTTCCAAAAATTGAAATTAAATGCAGGTGAATCTAAAACAATCGAATTTACAATTGACAAAGAGAAACTTTCTTTCTACAATAATAAATTAGAATGGGTTGCTGAACCAGGAGATTTCGAAGTAATGATTGGAGCTTCGTCAGCAGATATAAAATTAAAATCTGATTTTGAATTAGTAAATTAATTCATTGGCTAAAATTAAAAAGTAAAGTTTAACACATAGAAACATAGATTTTTGTGTTGTAAAAAAAGAACAAAAGAAACAGGTTTCTACACATAGACAACTATGTGTGTTTAAATTAGTGAAACGCCTTTTTTTTAAGTCTTCAAACTATGTTTCTATGTGTTAAAAATAATTATATAAATGCATTAAATAAAAAAGCGAGGCTTTAAAAACCTCGCTTTTTCTATATCCAAATTTTATTTAAGACGTTTCTTAAAACTGTATTTCAGCATATTCAACAAGCCTTCTTCAATAATGTCGATTCCAATTCCGAAATTACTGTCAGCAACTTCATGATGCGCATTTCTAAAATCTTCAAAATCTTCAATTGGAATTTCTAGATTGATTAATGGTTTATAATCAATACTTATAGAAGCGCCGTTTTTGGTCACTTTTTTACGGCTTATATAATCAAAATACGGATTTACAATAGTACTTTCTTGAATAGTATATTTTTCCTGGGTGTCTATCTTCTGATCTGTCGTTAAATTGATTTCATATTTCTCGTTATCAAAATTATGCCAGAACGAAAGGTCATTGTGCATAAAATCACGTGCTGCATTTTTAACCACATTTCGATCAAAATACATTAAAAAACGATTTTTTTCTGCATCGACAAAATACGGATTTTCAATCGAAGTGTTGTACTGAATTGTAAACTCGTTTAGCTTTTTGTCATCGCTTACAATCTCAATTGTTGCATCTTTAAAAATGGTTCTGATATCTGTTCCGTTTCGATCGTTAGAATAATTTAAAGTATAAAACAAGAAATTATTCCAGCTGTCTATTATTTCTCTTTTGTTGGTGTTTTTGAAATATTTACGCATATAATTGGCACGATTTCCTTTGTAAGTCGTAACCAGTTTTAACTTTCCTGTATTATTTTGAGCACTAAAATCGACTTTCTCATTTATGCCATAATAAGAAAATTTATGAGGTTCTTTAATCGCCAATTCCTGATTTGGTTTCACTTCCAAATAATGCATAAAATAGATGTAGCCACGGTTTTCAATTAAACCAAATTCATCTCTCGAAGTCGCATCAACAAAATAAGTTTCGCCTTTGTAATTGATTTTTACAATAACGTGATTAAAAGTCAATAGAGAAGGAAGATAATATTTGATGTAATGATCTGAGTTGAAGTTTACCAATACTACAGAAGAATCAACATTGATATAATCTAAAACGACTTTCAATAAAACCGATTTTGCTTTACAGTCACCCTGTTTGTTATCATAAGTTACCGATGGTTCCTGCGGTTTGTGGCCGTTCATTTCATCAGCATTAAAAATATAGTAAACATGACTCTGAACATAGTCAATAGCAAACTGTAACTTTTCGTCTTGATCTGCAATGGCATCTAGTTTTTCAACAAGATTTGGAGCAAATTCTTTTAGAGAAGCTTTACTATAGATTTCTTCATAAAGTGGAGAAATATAATTAGATAAATCAATCCAATTTCGATCTGTGGCAAAATCAATAAAAGGCGCAATTTCTCTATTAACATCAAACGAATTAATGTAATTTTCTTTTTCGATTACAAATCGCTCTCCTTTTTTCAGGTAATTGATTTCTGGTTCTATGACATTTCCCTCTTCATTTCTGAAAAATGTTTTTTTGTAAGCGATTGTTTCTTTTCTATCATTGATAAATGAAAATTTATATTTTCCATAAGCCCAATACGAACTTGGTGTAACGTATACATATTTAAGAAACTCTTTTCGCATAAAATCGCGATCTGTAAAAACCTTTGTGCGAGAATCTTCAGTAATTAAAACATCATATAAACGTAAATCCTTAATGGTAATATTTACTTTTTTGTTGCTGCTCAAAATACCGCCTTCACTTTGATTTTCGCTGTCTAAAACTTTAATTTTGGTATCGGCAATTTTATCAATCAAAACGCCATCTCTCAAAACGCTGATTCGGTGTATAACATATGTCTCATTTTCTTCGACAACAACATCTCTTACCGAAGCGCTTTCTAGGTTTGATGGTTCGTTAAGTGTATAGGCAACGCAGGCATATTCGCTGTTTTCAGTATCACTTGTGTAATAAACTTTATCTAAGAAATAGCAGAAATCACGCCCTTCGTCAACTTGTTTATTAGAGAAATCCGATTCTTTTATATATTCAATAAGTTGATCGTCGTTAATTGTAGGCGCCCAGCTTTCTGGTTTTTGAATTTTGTAGCTTTCTGATTCAATGATGTTTTTCATGTACTTTTTCTATAGGGGTATATTCTTACTTTTAAAAAAGGCTAAAATAATTAATAAATAATGATTTTCTTTCATAATGATGTGAAATTTATAATAAAAAAAAGCCTCACTAAAGAGTGAGGCCACATTATAAATTATAAACAGGACAGGGTTATTTTATAACAGTATTTACAAAATCCATAGCGCCAATTCCTTTATAAGAAGCATACAAAGCTTTATCGAATGCTTCTTGCTTTTCTTTTTTGTTTTTCGCATCAGTTTCAATAATCATCTCATTGAAAATTCTTTCCTGTTCTTCACTGTATTTCAATGAAGCTTCTAAGAGATAGGTTTTAGAAACAAATCCAAAAGAATTTAGAATTTTACTTCTAATCTTTTGATTAAAATTTTTTAAAGGATTGGCATTCATAACTTTCTACATTTAATTTCTACACTCACTTTGAAGATAAATGGTAGTTGGTATTATTTTTTGTTGTTTTTTGTTTTCAATTTTAACAATCGAAATCATTAATGTGTTATTCTGACGCAATGTACTTATTTTTTTTAAATTTGAATTTAAATTTTCGTTAAAATTGTAATTTCGACACTTCTGATTTAATTGAAAATCACTTTAGTTTTCTAAAATTGAAGTAAATTGCAGAGTTATTAAAAGAAAATTTATAAGATTTTGATGTTAAAAGACATTTTAGATAACAACGAAAACTATCAGCCTGGACTCTCTATAGACTGTGTTATTTTTGGTTTTCACGATAATCAGTTAAAAGTTTTATTGATTAAAGTAGAAAGAGCCAATAAATGGTCTTTGCCTGGCGGATTTATTCCTGTTGATCAGGACATAGATGCTGCGGCGATTACAGTGCTGAATAGTAGAACTGGTGTTGATGGAGTGTTTTTAAGGCAATTTGCAACTTTTGGAAAAGTGAATCGAAATGATCAGCATTTTGATAAAAAAACGCTGGAATACTTTCAAATTGAAGAAGAAAAAGCGAAGTGGCTCACCCGACGTTTTGTGACGATTGGCTATTATGCTTTGGTAGATTTTTCTAAAATTCATCCAAATCCGGCAGGCAGATTTGAAGTTGTTGAATGGATTGAGCACAAAGAAGTTCCAGAACTTATTTTAGATCATCGTGAAATTTTGGATAAAGCTTTGGACACTTTAAGAATAGAATTGAATTTAATGCCAATTGGTTACAACTTATTGCCAGAGAAATTTACTATTCCAGAATTGCAAAAATTATATGAAACGATTTTGGACAAAAAGCTGGATCGCCGAAATTTTTTGCGTAAAATCACCAATATCGGAATCCTGACAAAACTTGACGAAAAGAAAAGCAATGTGGCGCACAAAGCTCCAAACTTGTATTCTTTTGATAAAGATAAATATGAAGAAGTTTTGAAGAACGGATTAAATCAAGGTTGGTAAAATTTAACATAACGTAGATCTAAAAGGTTTTTAAAACCTGTTAGATCTGATAAAAAAGCCGATATGATTACAATTGAAAACTTTAGAAAATTAGCGTTATCATTTCCTAATGCAACTGAAGAACCTCATTTTGAGAAAACTTCCTTTCGGGTTAAAAAGAAGATTTTTGCCACTTTTGACGAAAAAAATAATCATGCCGTTTTAAAATTAAACGAAATCGATCAGTCGGTTTTTTGTGCGTCAAGCGAAAAGATTTTTTATCCAATTCCAAATAAATGGGGAAAACAAGGCTGGACAATTGTCGAGCTTTCAAGAGTAAGACCAGAAATGTTTGAAGATGCTTTGATACGATCTTATGAAACTGTGGCTTCGCAAAAGAAGTAAACTTCTATCTCACAATGGTTCTAAAAGTCAAATTAACTCTTGGTTTCTGAGTACTTTTTGTTGGAGGAAGCCTGTGAAGCCAATGTGTTTGTGTTTCATCTTTCATAACCAGCAAGCTTCCATGTTCTAAAATCAGAGAAACGGTTTCTTTAGATTCTTTATGTTTTAAAGCAAATTTGCGTTCGGCACCAAAACTTACCGATCCAATTGCGCCATTTTTCTTTAAATCTTTTTCGGCATCGCTGTGCCAAGCCATTCCTTCTTCTCCAGTGTGATATAAATTCAGAAGGCAAGAATTGAAAGTTTCTCCTGTTTTTTCTTCGATAATTTTTTTTAATTCTAAAAGTTCAGGAGTCCAAGGCAAAGCTTTTTTGGTAATATTCGAATACGTGTATTCAAATTCCTGATCGCCATACCACGCAACTTTTCGTTTGGTCAAAATTAATTTACCAAAGATGACGGCTTCATCATTTTTCCATTCAATTGTATTTAATAAAATATCACGGTAGAAGTCGGCGTCTGTTCTCGAAAATAGTTTTCCGTAATAATTCACCGTTCCATCTTTCGGAAGCAGATTTGTTGTTTCGTCTATTTGCGGATTAAATAAGTCCATTTTTCCATTTTTGATAGTCTGATTTCATACAATGACCACAAGGCCTGAAACCATTTTGTTTGGCATCTTTTTCAGAAGAAAAGAAGACACGATTTTCCGTTTTCATTCTTTTTCCCGAAGAACATTTAAGTGTTCCGTAGATTTTTAATTTTTGGTTGCCACCGAAACAAATTTCGCCATTTTTAATTTTATTTCGAAGTTCTGAATCGGTTATTTTGTTGTGTTGCAGCATTTGTTTTTTTCGTTTTTTTTATCGTAGAGACGCACTGCAGTGCGTTTAAAGTTTTTCCGCCACGAATTCACGAATTATTTTTAAAATCTATGCGGATCGAATTTGTTTAATTTGTGAATTCGTGGCAGAAAAAATATTCACGAAAGGGCATCATGAAAAATAATTCCCAATGTATATCTTTCACCCGAATGGACTTCGCTTACGCCATGTTTCATATTCACGCGATAATAACCTTTCGTGCCTTTTACAGGTCTGAAGTTGGTGGTAAAAATCAAAATATCTCCTTTTTTTGGTTTTAAAACAATCGCTTTAGATTGTGCTCTTGGCGTTTGTTGTGTTAAAACAAATTCACCGCCAGTAAAATCTTCATCAGGTTCATTTAGAAAAAGCACAATTTGAATAGGAAAATAAACATCTCCATACAAATCCTGATGTAAAGTATTAAAACCGCTTTTGCCATATTTCAGAATTAAAATTGTAGCTTTCAGCTGATTATTGGCATGACATTGTTTTAGCAAATCATCATGTTTTGCTGGAAATGTCGTGTCTATATTTAAAGCTTTCATCCATGCATTTGCGATTGGTGCCAATTTGGGATAAATTAAAGTTCGAATGTTTTGGATTAAATCTGGAAGCGGATAATTGAAATATTTGTATTCGCCTAAACCAAATCTATAACGTTCCATTACAACTATTTTTCTATATAAATTTGGATTGTCATAATCGAATTTTAAGTCTTCGCATTGTTCATTATTAAGCACTTTTGGAATGATTGCGAATCCATTTTCGTGCATAGATTCGGTGATGCTCTCCCAGTTTAGAGATTCTATTTTTGTTTTCATGGTTTTGTTTTTGATAAACCGCCATCAACTCTTATTTCGATTCCGTGAATGTAAGAAGCATCATCTGAAGCTAGAAAAAGTGCTGTTTTGGCAATTTCAGATGGTTCTCCAAAACGTTGAAACGGTAGAGAAGGTGTAACGGCATCGATTGTATTTTGGATATTTTCCTGACTCATACCTGTATTATTGAAAATATTTGTGGCAATGTAACCTGGACTGATTCCGTTTACGCGTATTTTTTTTGAAGTGCATTCAGCGGCAAAAGTTTTGATAAAAGATTGAACAGCAGCTTTTGCAGCTGTATAAATTGATATATTGGACTGGCCGATATCGGTTAAAAAAGTAGTATTTAAAATAATTGAACTTCCTTCGGGCATTAATGGCAAAATCTGCTGTACGGTAAAAAAAGTTCCTTTAACCAGCATATCAAAAACTTCATCAAATTCTTCGATTGTGACATTTTCAATAGAATTGAATTTTCCATATCCAGCATTTACAAACAAAACATCTATTTTATCGGCATGCTTTTTTATCTGATTTTGAAGTTCGAAAATATCAGATAACCTTCCCGCGTTCGATACAATTCCTATTGCGTTTTTTCCCAATTCTTCAACGGCCTTATTTACTGTTTTTTCACTGCGTCCGGTTATGATTACTTTTGCTCCATTATTGATAAATTCTTGAGCAGTTGCAAATCCCATTCCGTTGGTTCCGCCTGTGATAAAAGCGGTTTTGTTTTTTAGTTTTTCCATTTCGTATGATTTTAGAATGCAAAGTTTCTAAAATCGGAAAGGGTAAAAAATCCGAAACTTGCGGTTTTGAGATTTGGGATTTTTCGCCATGACCCGAGTGATAGCGAACGGACGAAGTAATTCACGAATTAAACTAATTCTATGCACATAGATTTTAAAAATAATTCGTGAATTCGTGGCTAAAAAAATTAAAGATTTATGTGTGCACCTTCCCAGCCAATTATGGCTGTTTTTCGGGTATTTCCCCACATATAGCCGCCAAAGGTTCCAGAAGACTGAATCACGCGATGGCACGGAATTAAAAACGCAACAGGATTATTTCCAATGGCAGTTCCAACCGCTCTCGATGCATTTGGTTTTTGAATTTGGTGTGCAATCGAACCGTAAGTAGAAAGCTGTCCCATTGGGATTTTAAGCAAAGCTTCCCAAACTTTTAGTTGGAAGTCTGTTCCTTTCAGATGCAGTTTTATTTCTGATAATTTACTCCAATCATTTTGGAAAATGAATAATGCATTTTGCTGCGCTAAATCTAGTTTCTGAGTAAAAGATGCATTCGGAAATTTATCTTTCAATGCAAGAAATCCGGTTAATTCATCTTCGGCGAAAGCCATAAAACAAACACCCTTTGAAGTCGATGCAACAATAATATTTCCAAATGGACTTTCGGCAAAACTGTAATTTATTTTAAGATTTTTTCCTCCGTTTTTATATTCGGCAGGAGTCATTCCTTCGATGTTTACAAACAAATCATGAAGGCGACTTGTTCCTGATAATCCTGTTTCAAAAGCAGTTTCAGAAACGGTTGCCTGATGTTCTTTGAGTAATTTTTTGGCGTGTTCGATGCTTGTATATTGTAAAAATTTCTTCGGACTAGTTCCTGCCCATTCACTAAAAAGCCTTTGAAAGTGATACGGACTTAAATGTACTTTTTCTGCCACTTCATCTAGATTAGGCTGATCTTTAAAATTTGCTTTGATATAATCAATTGCTTCTGCAATACGGTTATAATTAATGGTTTCTTGTGTGTTCATTTTTCTTCCATTTTATAAGGCAAAGATCGATTGGTTTTGGCAGGTTTAAAATCCGAAACTTGCTGAGTTTTTTAACCGCAAACCGCGCAATCCCGATAACTATGGGGATACGCAAAGTTCGCGATGTTTTTTAATCTCGCAAAGACGCAGAATCGCAAAGGTTTTTCTCAATTTTGCCTTCTTGAGCTAAGCCGAAGGATCTCAAATAACTTTACAAAGATTATAAACTTAAAATAAAATTTTGCGATTCTGTGTCTTTGTGAAAGTGTTATAACGAATTTACTATCATTCTTTACTTATTTGATTATTTGTCTTAAGGGTTTAGTGATAATCCTACGCTGAAAAATAATCTTACTTTGTCAATATTATTGATCCAAGAAGTATCAAAATGAATTGGACCTAAAATGGACTGATAAGAGATAGCTGCGCCTCCTGATATTACAAGACTAGTTTCTAAATTATCATCCCAATTTCCTTTTGGATTAAAGGCATGGTTTATATAGTCGTTAAAAGTGTCAAAACCGACAGATGCAATATTGAAGTGAGGGGTGAGGTAAATTTTTCCGGTTAAGTTTATTTGAGATCCAAGTTTGAGTCCCATATATTGTGTAACATTAAGTTCGTCCTCATGGAGCCCTGCAAATGAGAAACGGTTGCTGCCAGAATTTGGGATGATGCCACCTATAAAATATTTTGCTGCATAGCCAAGTCCTGAAAATGGAAGATCCTCATTTTTAACTTTATCCTGAAAAATAAAATAAGTATCGAATCCTACAATTCCTGTAATTTTCTTTTTTATGGGTAATCTCTTTTCATAGGTTAGGCCCAATTTGGTGTAGCCATTTGTTGAGCCAGAAACACGTGAAAGGTCTGGATCGTAAAGTGAGACATCAAGATCGGTTAGAAACGATCGTGCCAAATTTGATTTTATAATAGTTCCTTCTGTGGCAAAGAAAACTTTATCCATGTCATTATAAGAATAATGCAAGTTGAATTCAATATTGTTAAAGCTGTAGTTATTGATGCTTAAAGAATTGGGATTGTATTCGCGGTCATATTTTGGTTTTAGATTTGTGTAACTGTAGTTTAGTCCAAAACCGACATAACTTTTTAGAGAATTTAAATTTCTGTTTATCTCATTATTGATTTCAAGAGTGTTGTAAAGTATATTGTCTGATGCTTTGCCATTGATATATATCTCCTGGCGTAATAGAGCCCCATAAGCTTCCGACATCCACCACCATTCTCTATGCTGTCCAAAATTTTTCTGATAATTAATTCTTGCTTTTGGCTGTTCAGCGATATCTACGGTTAAGAGAAGACGCGATGCATCTGCAAGGACATTTCTTCCTGTGTAGTTAAAAATTATTCCAACACCTCTGTAAGTGTCATAGTGGATTGAGGTATTTAATTGGTTTTTAGCACGTTCAAAACCGAATAAGGTGATGCCTAATTTGTCTTCGTCTTTAATGAAATAATTATACGTAATCTCATCAAAAAGATTAGTTCCCATGGCTCTGTTAATGCCTGCTATTAAATCTTTGGTAGTATATTTTACATGTGTTTTAAGGTTTGCCCTTCCAACAACGAGGGGCATATTTTCAGGACTTATTTTTTTGTAAACAATTGTATCGAGAACAAACTCATTTGGCATATCGGGCAGTTTATGAGTTCTCTGCTGAAATCCTTTTAACTTTTCTGATAATGCGATTAAAGCGGGAAGATTTTGATTTGTGGCAATTTTACCGTCTTTGTAGATTTCGTTGCTATTGGTAAAATCGGCAGTAGAAAAACGAAGATTAGGTAAGTGATCAACCAATATTGTACATAAATCACGATTCGCAGGATTTTTGATGTTACTCGGAAACATACTAGTCTGCATCAATATGGTCATAAGATTGTTAAGCTTATCTACAGGTTCCATTCCGCCTCCGACATCACTTCCAATAATAATATCGGCACCCATTTGTTTGGCGACATCAGTAGGGAAATTATTTAATACTCCTCCATCGACCAAAACTGTTTTTCCATAAGGCATTGGTTTGAAGATAGCGGGCAACGACATGCTGGCACGCATGGCGTAAGATAAACTTCCTTTGCTTAAAATAACTTCTTTTCCTTCGACCAAATCTGTAGCCATAGCTCTGAAAGGAATCGGCAGACTGTCAAAATCTTTAACATTGTAAACAGGAAAGGTTAATTCGGAAAGATATTCTCTTAAGTTTTGATCATTTAACAAAGAACCAATGCTGTTAAGTTTTCCGTCTTTAACACCTATTCCAACCAAATACCTTTGAAATTCTCTTTTTTCTTCAGCACTTACGGCTCGTAATGATTGGCCTCCGCCTAAGAGTTTATCCCAATAAATATCTTTAGTGATTTTTTCTATACTGTCACCAGAATATCCCATTGCATATAAACCACCTATAATGCTTCCCATACTGTTTCCAACAATAAGATCTGGAACAATATGTAAAGAATCTAGTTTTTGTAAAAGAGGAATATGTGCAATTCCTTTTGCACCGCCGCCGCTTAAGACCAATACGACTTTAGGCTTTTTTTCCTGAGAGAAAAGAAAGTGCGGAAGAGCTAGAAAAAATAAGAAGACAAATAAATAAGATGTTTTTTTCAAGATTACAGTGTTTATGTAGTTGAGAAATAGTAACTTATTTTAATTACTAAAATTAAGGAGTTATTCTTTACAAAGTAAATTTTTTATAGAAATCTTTTTTGACTGTTAAAAACAAAACCCGACAAGTTTTAAAACCTGTCGGGTTTGAAATATGTAATTAAAGAAATCTAAAATCAGAAATCTTCAATCTAAAATCAATTAATATCTGTAGTATTCTGGTTTGAATGGACCTTGAACTTCAACACCAATGTAAGCCGCTTGATCTTCACGTAAAGTTTCTAATTCAACGCCTAATTTAGCTAAGTGTAAAGCAGCAACTTTTTCATCTAAATGTTTTGGTAACATGTAAACTTCGTTTTTGTAAGCTGCACTGTTGTTCCATAATTCGATTTGAGCTAAAGTTTGGTTTGTAAATGAATTACTCATTACGAAACTTGGGTGACCTGTAGCACAACCAAGGTTTACTAAACGACCTTCAGCCAAGATAATGATATCTTTTCCAGCGATAGTATATTTGTCAACCTGAGGTTTGATTTCGATTTTAGAAGCACCGTAGTTCTTGTTTAACCAAGCCATGTCGATTTCGTTGTCAAAGTGCCCGATGTTACAAACAACAGTTTTGTCTTTCATTTTTTCGAAATGACTTCCAACAACGATATCTTTATTTCCTGTAGTTGTAATGATGATATCAGCATTAGCAATCACAGTATCTAATTTTTTAACTTCGTAACCGTCCATTGCAGCTTGTAAAGCACAAATTGGATCGATTTCAGTAACTGTTACAATAGAACCAGCACCTCTAAAAGAAGCAGCAGTTCCTTTTCCAACATCACCATATCCGCAAACAACTACTCTTTTTCCAGCTAACATTAAGTCAGTTGCACGACGAATAGCGTCTACTGCAGATTCTTTACATCCGTATTTGTTATCAAATTTAGATTTAGTAACAGAGTCGTTAATGTTGATTGCAGGCATTGGTAAAGTTCCAGCTTTTACTCTTTCGTAAAGTCTGTGAACACCAGTTGTAGTTTCTTCAGAAAGACCTTTAATTCCAGGAACCAATTCTGGGTAGCGGTCAATAACCATGTTAGTTAAATCTCCACCATCATCAAGAATCATGTTCAATGGTTTTCTGTCTTCGCCAAAGAATAAAGTTTGCTCAATACACCAGTCAAATTCTTCTTCGTTTAAACCTTTCCAAGCGTACACAGAAATTCCAGCAGCAGCAATTGCAGCAGCAGCCTGATCCTGAGTAGAGAAAATGTTACAAGAAGACCAAGTAACTTCTGCACCAAGAGCAATTAAAGTTTCGATCAAAACAGCAGTTTGAATCGTCATGTGCAAACATCCAGCAATACGAGCACCTTTTAATGGTTGTTCGTCTTTGTATTCAGCACGAAGTGCCATCAAACCTGGCATTTCAGCTTCAGCTAGTTCAATTTCTTTTCTTCCCCAAGCCGCTAGAGAAATGTCTTTTACTTTATAAGCCACATAAGGCGTAGTTGTAGTACTCATTTATAGTATATTTGTATATTGTAAAATTTTTGCAAATTTACGTAATAGGTTTTTAATTTTACTAATTTCTGTAAGATTTGTGAAATCTTTAATTTCTTAATCTCTAGAATGTTAATCTAAAAATCGTTTTTAACCGTATAAGTGATGTAAGTTCATTTAAAAAAGATTCGGAAACTATTACCTTTGTTGCGAATTGCTTATATTTACTAATGCATTCTTTAAGCCGCCAGCCATATTTTCTTAAATGGCTTATATGGTTTAAAATTTACCACCAATAATTCATAATTAAAAAGTAATGCCTTTATTTCAGACCATACAATTCAATGCAACTACTAAAATCTTAATTTGGGAAATAACCGAATCTTTTGAGGAATTGTATAACAGAGTAATTTTGAAAGAAAAGACACAGCGTAGATTGGATGGAATGAAGTCGCAGATGCATCAGCGTGCTTTCTTGAGCGTTAGAATGCTGATTCAGGAAATGGGTTTTACAGATAAAGACCTGCATTATGATGAGTTCGGAAAACCGTATTTTGACTGTGATAATCATATCTCAATTACACATTCGTACCATTTTGCAGCGATTATTATAAGCAAAGAAAAGGTTGGAATTGACATGGAATTACAACGAGAGAAAATCCAGAGAATTGCAGACAAGTTTACCGATTATGAATGCACGTATTTAGAACCGAAATCTACAGAAGAATACATAAAAAAACTTACCGTAATCTGGGGAGCCAAAGAGGCGATCTTTAAAATAAGAAATGAAAAAGGTATAAGTTTTAAAGATCATATTAATGTAAATAACTTCTCTTTAGGAGAAACCCAAACGCAGGCAAGTCTTCATTTTGATGATTTAGTTAAAGATTTTGATGTACATTATCAGGAAGTCAAATCTGATAATTTTGATGGAACTTTTACTTTGGTTTATGCTTTTGAGAAATAGATTTTTAGTCTCAGTCTCAGTTTTCAGTTTAAACTTCACTTTCTTTTTGTCTGTGCTGAAACATGCTCATGTATAGAAAAGTACTCATTTTACGGGCGCGTCTTTTTAGTGTTTCAGCGTTTTCTCCTTCAAAATGCTCGTCAATGGTTTGGAACCAATGATTTAACCAGATTCCGAATTCATTTGGTGTAATTTTTTCATCAAAATGAGCATCAACTTCATTATGAACAGCATGCGGATTTCCTTTGTATTTGCGAACGCCAAATAGATTAGTTTCCCAAAAATCAGTCAGTTTTTCGAGATGCGCATCCCAATCAGAAATCATTTCATTAAAATAAAAGCCGATTTCTCGATCGGCTCTTATTTTAGCATAAAACTGATGAACCAAAAAGGAAACATCGGCTCTATTTTCTATTTGTTTTTTCATAGAATAAAACTATTCAAAAGTATAAAGAACAAACTTAAAGATGCACTTAGCATTATAAGATTGAAAACTACTTTGTGTTTCATTTGTGCTAAGATAGATGTATTTGCGAAAACGCAAGCTAAAACAATGATTCCTAGCTGAATCATTTGCGGAATAGAAGTTCCGTTGGCTAAAACATACATAGCCGCAGCGCCTCCTAAACAGCTTTGTCCGATTACTGCCATTGCAGCAGAGCCCATATAATTTCTATTGAAAATGTCGAATGTTGTTTGATATAGTGTCATGATATTCAGTTTTTTATATCAACAAAATTACGGCTACAATAGTACTCCATTTTATGATTAAAATCATAAAACGAGATTTTTTTTATCTGTATACTTTTCGGTTAATAATCTTCAACTCACCTTTTTTTTCCAATGTTTTTATCGTTCTAATAACCGTTTCTACACGTAAACCAGTTAAATCGCCGATTTGTTGTCTGGTAAAATTTATGAGATAGCCATTTTTATCTTTTTGAAAATTGAAATAAGCGATTCCGTGATCAATCAGTTTTAATACGCGATGTTCGGGTTCGTGTGTAGAAATTTCTGCTGCCATAACCGATTTATAATACAATCTTTGCGCTAGATTTTCGATTATTTTGATGCTCACTTTTGGGTTATCTTCTAAAAGCTTTATGAAGTTTTCTTTTGGAAGAATAAAAATTTCGGTATTTTCTACAGCAATTGCATTTGCTGGATATTTTTGATTTAAAAATAATGGTGGCTCGCCAAAAGATTGCCCGTTATAAAAAATGCCTTGTATAAATTCACGTCCATCATCATTATAATTGCTCATTTTTACCTCGCCAGAAATAATTTGGTAATAATGCAAGGGCAGATTTCCTTCTTCGAAAATAATATCATTTTTATCAAATGATTTTTTTATAACTCCATACTTTTCTAGTAATTCAACTGTAATCATAATGTGTTATTTATATTGTCAATAGACGTTGAACAAATATAATTCATTCAAAATAGTTCTTCTGCATTAAAAATCTTTTACTTTTACACCCCGTATGCAAGAACAAATTCTCACTATTAGACAACAGATTTTAGAAGCTAAAAGCAATGGACAAAAATTACTGGCAGTGCTTTTGGATCCTGATAAAATTGTATTGGAAAATATCAATCATTTAATTGAGAAAATTAACCAATCGCCTGCAACTCATATTTTTGTTGGAGGTAGCGTTGTTCAGAATACTATTTTAGAAGAATTAATTACCGCATTAAAACAAAAAACAAATCTACCAGTTATTTTATTTCCTGGCGATCCTTCTCAGATTTCACCAAAAGCCGATGGTATTTTGTTTCTGTCTTTATTGTCTGGCCGAAATCCAGATTATTTGATTGAATATCAAGTTCAAGCCGCCCCAATTCTTAAAAAAACTAATCTTGAAGTTATTTCTACAGGATATATTTTAATAGAAAGCGGTAACGAAACTGCCGTTGCCCGTGTAAGTAAAACAAAACCTTTAAGTCGTGAAAATCTTGATTTGGTTTTGGCGACAGCTCAGGCGGGAGAAATGCTAGGAAATCAACTGATTTATTTAGAAGCGGGAAGCGGTGCAAAACAGTCTGTTCCGACAAAAATGATTGAGCTTGTTGCTCAAAACATTCAAATTCCTGTTATTGTTGGAGGAGGAATTGTAGATTTGCACGGAATTCAAAAAGCATATAAGGCTGGCGCGGATTTGGTTGTTATCGGAACTGCTTTTGAAAATAACAGTCGTTTTTTTGAGTTATAAATGTTAAATACCACATTTAAATGATAGATTTTTTTCTAAATAGTTACAAAAATGCACCTTTATGGCATATTGCTTTAGAGTTTTTGGTTTTTGTATGTGGAATTTTAAGTGTTTGGTTTGCAAAAAAAGAAAATATCTGGGTGTATCCAACAGGATTAATAGCCACTGTAATATCGGTTTATCTTCTTTACGTTGCAGGTTATATCGGAGACATGATTATTAATGCTTATTTTTCAATAATGAGTATTTACGGTTGGTACGTTTGGGCAAAAGGCGGACCAGTTGATGATAATCTGCCAATTACCCGTACAAATTTTAATGAAAAAATAATTGGAATCTTACTGTTTATTGTGACTGTTTTTGTAGTTTTCGGGATTTATAGATATTTCGATTACGAAATACATCCCGACAATTATATTGATATGATTTCGTCTGGAATATTTTTCGCGGGAATGTGGTATATGGCCAGAAAAAAAATAGAAAACTGGACACTTTGGATTATTGGTGATATTATTGTTGTGCCTCTCTATGCTTATCGTGGTTTAGGGATGCTGTCACTTCAGTATATAATTTTTACAATTTTGGCTATTTCAGCTTATTTAGAATGGAGAAAGATCTTAGACAGCAAAAAACAACTATCATAAAAATTGCTTTGTTTGGTCCTGAAAGTACAGGAAAAACAACCTTAGCAAAACAGCTTGCAGACTATTACGAAACCGAATGGGTTCCTGAGTTTGCGCGCGACTATTTACAGCAAAAATGGGAGGAGAATAAGCATATTTGTGTAGCCGATGATATGATGCCAATTGCGTATGGTCAAACTGCATTGGAAAACGAGAAACTGGCAAATGCAAATAAATACCTGTTTTGTGATACCAATTTAATGGTGACCAAAGTATTTTCTGAAATGTATTATGGTTTTTGTGACCCGCTTTTAAATGAAGCGGCACTAAAACACGAATATGATTTGTTTTTCCTGACAGATATTGATGTTCCTTGGGAGAAAGACGATATTCGTGATACCCCAGAAGGAAGAGAGACGGTATTTTCTGTTTTTAAACAAACTTTAATCGATACAAAAAAGCCTTTTATAACCTTATCTGGCGACAAAGAAACACGTTTGGCAAAAGCAACAGCTATTATTGATGAGTTGACGATTGCTAAAGAAAAAGGATTTACATCATCAGATTTCGTTCAAATTTATGATAGGGGAATTCCTTTTGAAAAAATTCTAAAACAGCTGGAAATCCTTGACAATGGAATTGCAAAAAGTAATTTAGTTAGTCCGGCCACAACCGCTAATGGAATTTTAAGTTTGTCGGAAAATGAGTTCGAAGAAAAAGCAGTCTTTTTTGATGAACAGAAAGAAAACTTAAAAATTAAAAAGTTTGTTCCTGCTTCTGGAGCGGCAACGAGGATGTTTAAATTTTTGAATGCGTTTTTGAATGATTTTGATATTCAAAAAGAAACTATCAATGCTTATATCAATAGAAAAAAAGATAAGGAACTTGCTATTTTTATCATCGGGATGGATAAGTTTCCTTTCTTCAAAGCTATAGATCAAAAATTAAGAGAAATTTATCCTGATTTTGAAACGCTTGAACGAGATTACAAGAATTACTATTTTATAAAATTATTGTTATCTCCTGATTATTTCAACTTCGCTAATAAACCAAAAGCGGTATTGCCTTTTCACTGGTACGAAACACATATTGCGACTCCAATTGAAGAGCATTTAAATGAATGCATACATTATGCTAGTTCAAATAAGGTGTCTAATTTGCATTTTACTGTGTCAGAAATTCACCAAGATTTGTTTTACAAAGGTGTTGATGAGGTTATAGAAAAAATTGAAGAACCCGCTGGAGTTAAAATTAATATTGGGTATTCTTATCAAAATAAAAGTACAGACTCAATCACTATTGATGAGGAAAACAAATTAGTAAAAGATAAAAATGATAATTTAGTATTTAGACCAGGTGGACATGGTGCTTTGATTGAAAATCTAAATGATCTTGACGCTGATGTGATCTTCATTAAAAATATAGATAATGTCATTCAGAATCATATTGATAAAATTACATTATACAAAAAAGCACTGGCAGGCGTTTTAATCGAAATACAGCAAAAAGTTTTTTCTTATTTAAAGGCAATTGACCAAAATGAAATTAAAGAAAATCATTTAGCAGATATTATTTTATTTTTAAAAGAAGAGCTAAATGTTGAGATGAATAATGACTTCGGTAAATTTACTTTTGAAAATAAAATAAGTAAAATTAAAGAACTTTTAGATAGACCAATACGTGTTTGCGGAATGGTGAAAAATGAAGGAGAACCGGGAGGAGGACCATTTTGGGTAATGAATGATAAAGGAGTGAATTCTCTTCAAATTGTTGAAACTTCTCAAGTAGATTTGACAAGTAAGAAGCAACAGGCAATTTTATCAGAAGCAACACATTTTAATCCTGTAGATTTGGTTTGTGGTATAAAAAACTACAGAAACGAAAAATTCGATTTATTGCAATTTGTAGATCAAAAAGCGGGTTTTATTGTAGAAAAGAGTGTTGATGGGAAAACAGTGAGAAGCTACGAATTACCAGGTTTATGGAACGGATCGATGGCCAATTGGTTAACCGTTTTTGTTGCGGTTCCTTTGATTACTTTTAATCCCGTAAAAACGGTAAATGATTTGTTGAAAGCAGCACATCAACCACAATAATATGGATTCAGACAAAATCATATCGGAATTAAACTTTAAAGCCGTTCGAAGCAGTGGTTCTGGCGGGCAAAATGTGAATAAAGTTTCGTCTAAAGTTGTTCTGAATTTTGATCTGAATGCTTCTCAAGCTTTGTCTGAAGACGAAAAACTATTATTGCAAGAAAATATTTCAGCAAGATTGACTTCTGAAAATATTCTGATTTTAAACTGCGACGAAGACCGAAGCCAGCTTAAAAATAAAGAAATTGTAACCAAACGATTTCTGGAAATTATCAAAAAAGGACTTTATGTTCCTAAAGTTAGGAAAACAAACAAAAGTCCCGAAAGCGGTAATAAAGAAAAGAATCAAAGACAAAAAGAATCTTTCTGATTTAAAGCAATCAAGAAGAAAACCAAATATAGATTAAATCTTAATTTTAAAATTCCAAATTCCAAAAAAGACCTTTCAAGGTAGCTTTTGGAATTTGGAATTTGATTTTTGTAATTTTTAACATTACATTTGTACTGTCTCAAAGGGGTGCTCTAAATAACGAGCTGAGATCATACCCAAAGAACCTGAGCGAGTAATGTTGCTAAGGGAAAAACGACACTATCGAGCGTGCACACTTTATTTTGTCGGGAAACACATTTATTAATTTAACAAAGAATAATTCCCCCTTTTATTCGTAATTCTTTACGAATGAAAACTATTTTTCAAGGTGCTTCTAAAGGCACAAAGTTGCAAAGGTTTAAAGGTTCCGAGTTGAACTGCAAATCTATTTTCTTTCTTCTATTTTCTTTCTTCTATTCTCTTTTCTCTTTTGCACAACAGCAAGATTCTACAAAAGTGAATCAGCTTGATGATGTTTTAGTTTCTGCGGTTCGTGTTACTTCAAAAACTCCAGTTAGTTTTAGTAATATGGACAAAAAGGAAATTAAATATAGAAATTTAGGTCAGGACATTCCAGTTCTGATGAACTATCTCCCTTCAGTTGTAACTACTTCAGACGCTGGTAATGGTGTTGGTTATACAGGGATCAGAGTGCGTGGAAGCGACGCTACACGTGTAAACGTAACCATAAACGGAATTCCGTACAATGATGCAGAAAGTCAGGGAACTTTTTGGGTAAATATGCCCGATTTTGCTTCTTCTGTAGAAAGTCTGCAATTGCAGCGTGGTGTGGGAACATCAACAAACGGTGCGGGAGCATTTGGTGCTAGTTTAAATTTATTAACAGACAGTTATGCCAATAAAGCTACTGGCGAAATCTCAAGTTCTGCTGGATCTTTTAATACATTTAAAAATACAGTAAAGTTTAGTACTGGTTTATTGAATGATCATTTTGAAATCGCGGGACGTTTGTCTACCATAAAATCTCATGGATTTATTGATCGAGCAAGTTCAGATTTAAAATCATATTTCTTGCAAGGGACTTACGTTGGGAAAACAACTTTAATCAAAGCATTGGTATTTGGAGGAACTGAAAAAACGTATCAGTCTTGGAACGGAATTGATGGCGAGACTTTAAACACGAATCGTACTTTTAATTCTGCAGGAATGTATACAGACGACTCAGGAAATGTTCATTTTTATGATAACGAAACGGATAATTACAACCAAGATCATTATCAATTACACTGGAGTGAATCAATTTCTGATAAATGGAGTACAAACCTAGCATTTCATTATACGAAAGGAAAAGGATATTACGAAAATTATAAAGAAGATGAACCTGTTGAAGGATATGGACCAATTCAACCAACAAAAACGGTTGATGATGGCAACGGAAATTTAATTCCAGTAACCGATTTAATTCGTCAAAAATGGTTAGATAATGATTTCTACGGAACGACATTTTCTGCTAAATATGTAACAGAAAAACTAAATGTTATTTTAGGTGGAGGCTGGAATAAATATGAAGGAGATCATTTCGGAAAAGTAATCTGGGCACAATACTCTGATCAATCAACATTGGGAGATCATTACTACGATGATTATTCTTCAAAAACAGACGGGAATATTTTTGCTAAAGCAAATTATCAATTCACAGAAAAGTTAAGTTTCTACGGAGATTTACAATACAGAAGAGTTCGTTATAAAGCCAATAGCGCTGAAACTGGTTTGGTAGATGATACTTTCAATTTCTTCAATCCAAAAGCTGGTTTGAATTATGCTTTCAACGAAAAAAACACTTTATATTTCTCTTACGCGAGAGCAAATCGTGAACCAAACAGAACCGATTACGAAGGAGGAAATGTAAAACCAGAAAAGCTGAATGATTTTGAATTAGGATGGAGATTTAATTCGGAGAAATTTCAATTGAATTCTAATGTGTATTACATGGGATACAAAGACCAGTTGATTTTAACTGGAAGATTAGACGATGTTGGAAATCCGATTCGTGCGAATACTGAAAAAAGTTACCGCTTAGGGTTTGAATTTGATGCTACAATTGCAATTTCTGATAAATTTACTTTAAGACCTAACTTTACTTTAAGCAGCAACAAAAATGTTGATTTAGCTGTTGATGGTGAATATTATGGAACAACAAAAATTGCCTATTCTCCAGAAGTAATTGCAGGAAACGTAATCGTGTATAAGCCTATAGAAAGATTATATCTATCATTGTTACAAAAATATGTTGGTGAGCAATACATGAACAATATTGAACTTCCAGCAGCAAAATTAGCAGATTACTTTGTAAACGATTTTAATGCGTCTTACGAAATTAAACCAAAGACCATTTTTCAATCTATAACAATCACAGCTTTGGTGAATAATATTTTTGATAAAAAATATGTTTCAAATGGATACATGTGGGATGTGTATCCGTACTATTATCCGCAAGCGGGAACAAATTTCTTAGTTGGTTTGAATTTGAAATTCTAATCAAGGAAGACACAAAAAAAGCCTGAAAACTATTTTCAGGCTTTTCTGTTTTTAATTATATACATGAACAACTGTTCCAGAAGATTCGACGCGATATTGTTTCATTGGATATTCTTTTCCGCCAAGTCCTGTAAATAAGTTGTATTGAGTCTTATCGCAAGAGCAAACAGCATAAATTCCATCGATTGTCATTGCTGTACAAGAAGTTAAAGCCTGATTTGGGCATGCAGCATCAAAAGCCGTATAAGTTCCTTCACCGGTTTTCATGACAATTATTCCTTTTGCACCATAATTGGCAACATAAACAGGGTTGCTCGGATAGAGTAGTTTGTTGTAAGTCGGAAGATTTGTGTCGAGAAAAGCATTTATCGAATAGTTTGGAATGTACGGATTATTATTACTTCGATTATTGTCACTGCAAGCAAATAAAACTGCGGTAAATGCGATAAAGAACCAGATTTTTTTCATTATTTGAATAAGAATTAGTTAAAACAAAAATAATTTATTTAGATTTGAAATCTATATATGATTAACATATAATTATGTACTATTAAAAATTATAGTATATTTGTGGTAAGAAAATCCCGTCGCGATGGGATTTTTTGTATTTATATAAACGATGAAGTTATGAGTAAAGTATCTTATTATACAGCAGAAGGATTAAAAAAATTAAAAGATGAATTGGAGCATTTAAAGAGTGTAATGCGTCCAAAGGCATCTCAAGATATTGCAGATGCAAGAGATAAAGGAGATTTGTCTGAAAATGCAGAATATGATGCAGCAAAGGAAGCGCAAGGTTTATTAGAAATGAGAATTGCTAAACTTGAAGAAGTATATGCAAATGCAAGATTAATAGACGAATCTCAATTAGACGTTTCTAAAGTTTTGGTTTTATCGAATGTAAAAATCAAAAATCAAAGTAACGGAATGGAAATGAAATATACGCTTGTTGCTGAAAGTGAAGCAGATCTAAAAACAGGAAAAATCTCTGTAACATCTCCTATTGGTAAAGGATTGCTAGGAAAATCTGTTGGAGAAGTAGCAGAAATTACAGTTCCAAACGGAGTTTTGAAATTTGAAATTCTTGAAATAACGAGAGACTAAGTCATTGCGAGGAACGAAGCAATCACACTATTAAGATTTTTAAAAGTTTAACTATTTAATCGGTTAAACGAATAAACAGTTAAACGATTAACCCAAAAAACCATGGCATCAATATTCACTAAAATAGTAAACGGAGAAATTCCTGCATATAAAATTGCTGAAGATGAAAACTATTTAGCATTTTTAGATGTAAATCCAAACGCAAAAGGACACACACTTTGTATTCCGAAACAAGAAATCGATAAGATTTTTGATATGGATGAAGAACTGTATTTAGGTTTAATGAAGTTTTCTAAAAAAGTCGCTGCGGCTTTAGAAAAAACAGTTCCATGCAAAAGAATCGGAATTGCCGTTGTTGGATTGGAAGTTCCTCATGCACACGTACATTTGATTCCGTTAAACCATATGGATGAAATGCGTTTTATTGATAAAGTTTCATTTTCAAAAGAAGAGTTTGAAGCTTTAGCAAAAGATATTCAATCAAATTTATAAAGACTTCGACTTCGCTCAGTCTAACAAAACAAATAATTAAAAGTGCAGTAAATTGATTACTGCACTTTTTTATTTAAAGCAATCTGAAAAGTAGTTCCTTTTCCAATTTCAGAGTGTAAAACTTTAATTTTTCCGTTGTGATAGTCTTCTACAATTCTTTTCGTTAAAGAAAGTCCAAGTCCCCAACCGCGTTTTTTTGTGGTAAAACCAGTTTCAAAAATGGTTTTAAATTGCTTTTTAGGGATTCCGGTTCCAGAATCTTTAATATTAATTTTTACCTGATTGGCGTCTTGTTCAATTTGAAGGTCTAAAGTTCCTTTCCCTTTCATGGCATCAATAGCGTTTTTAACCAAGTTTTCGATAGTCCAGCTATGCAAGGTCGGATTTATCATAACCAGAATTGGTTCTTTTGGAGCTTCAAATGAAAATGCAACCTGTTTAGAAAAACGAGATTGTAAATATTCATAAGCCATTTTAGTTTCCTCTACAATGTCATGAAGTTCCAAAACTGGCACCGAACCAATTTTAGAAAAACGATCAGTAATAGTTTGTAGACGTTCAATGTCTTTTTCTATTTCAGTGCTAATCGACGAATCAATATTTTCAGTTTTTAATATTTCTACCCAGCCAATTAATGAAGATAGAGGAGTTCCAATCTGATGTGCTGTCTCTTTTGCCATTCCTGCCCAAAGTTTGTTTTGGGTCGCCATTTTAGTGCTTTTGTAAAAATTATAAATTAAAGCGATGCATAAGAATATAATAAGTAGAAGAGCAATCGGATAATATTTCAGTTTGTTTAATAATGAAGAATTCCCATAATACAATGTCTGATATTTTCCTGGAGCATATTCAAAAGTGATAGGTTCATTTTCGTTTTTCAGCTTATTTAAAAAAGCAGTTCTTTTTTTCTTGTCGTTAAGAATTTCGTCTGGGACATTCACTGCGCTTACTACTTTATCATACAGCATTATTATACCCGGAATCGAAGTATTATTGTTGAAAATCTGAAGAGGAAGTTCGACATCGGTATTTTCATCAGCGTTCACTATTGTAATTTGCGCCTTCACAAAAAGGTTCATTTTCAAACGCTCTTCATTTTTAAATATTTGGAAGAAAGTATAGGTGTTCCAAAGAATTAAAGAAATGATTATAAAACATACCGAAATAATAATCCAGCGGGTTGTATTTGTTCTTTCAGAAAAAGACATATCAGTTTTTTTGAGGTATAAATATAACGAAATATACACATTTTATATTTTGCCGATACGGAAAGTTTTTTCGCTTTTATCTGTAAAACTATTTCTTCGAATTAAACCATTTCAATACTTTTGTAGCTACTAAAATGAGATTCTGCCTAAATTTTAAAGTATGATCAGTATTAACCCAAAAGAGATTCCAACGGCCAAATTGCAAGGCTATCTGCAGAGTTCAATCGGACCGAGACCTATTGCTTTTGCAAGCACAATTAGCGAAAAAGGTATTCCGAATTTATCTCCATTTAGTTTCTTTAATGTGTTTAGTGCTAATCCGCCTATTTTGGTTTTTTCGCCTTCAAGACGTGTTCGCGATAATACAATTAAACACACTTTGATTAATGCCGAAGCAACTCGCGAAGCGGTAATAAATGTTGTTAATTATGATATAGTACAGCAAACTTCATTGGCAAGTACAGAATATGCAGATGGTGTAAACGAATTTATCAAAGCGGGATTAACTCAAATTCCTTCAGATTTGGTAAAACCATATCGCGTAAAAGAGTCACCTGTTCAATTTGAATGCAAGATTACGCAGATTATTCCGTTAGGAATAGAAGGAGGAGCAGGAAATTTGATTTTATGCGAAGTGGTGAAAATTCATATTGACGAATCTATTTTGGATGAAAATGGAGCGATTGATCAGCATAAAATTGATTTGGTTTCGAGGTTGGGAAATAACTGGTATTCAAGATCAAACCAAGGACTTTTTGAAGTAGCAAAACCCTTGACAACATTAGGGGTTGGAGTAGATGCGATACCAAATTTTGTAAAAGAAAGCCCTGTTTTTGACGGGAATGATTTAGGTAAATTAGGCAACATTGAATCCTTGCCTACAAAAGAAGAAGTTAGTATATTTGTGAAAGAAAATTTCGCAGTTAAAGGAGTTTTAAGCTCAGACGACCAGAAAAAAGTACATTTAGAAGCCAAAAAATACTTGGATAATGGCGATGTAGAATCGGCTTGGAAAGTGCTTTTAGCTAAAAAATAAAAGAAATAGAAACAATAATTAATATAGACGAAGATGGAAGTTACAGGAAAAGTAAAAGTGGTTAACCCAGAGCAGCAAGTTAGTGCCTCATTCAAAAAAAGAGAGTTAGTTGTTACTACTGAGGAGCAATATCCACAGCATATTTTAATCGAATTTACACAAGATAAATGCGATTTATTGAGTAGCTATAAACAAGGAGATGCGGTAAAAGTTTCTATCAATTTAAGAGGAAGAGAATGGGTTAATCCGCAAGGAGAAACTAGATATTTCAATAGTATTCAAGGTTGGAGAATCGAAAGAATGGGTGCTGATGCTCCTACACAAGCACCACCAATGCCAACAGCAGAAACTTTTGCTCCAGCAACAAACTTAAACGAAGACGAACCAGACGATTTGCCATTCTAAAAGTTTAAAATTCAATTTACTAAATTCCAAATTCCAATTCATTCTCGTGAATTTGGAATTTGGAATTTTATTTTTGATTTCTTTTGTTTAAGAAACCAAAACTTGCATATAGTTTGGAATTTGGAATTTCAGTATTGGAATTTAAAAATTGATTATTTTTAAAAATGTACTATTTATTCAACGATTTATATTTTCCACCAGTTACAGAAGCTGATGAAGAGGGAATTTTAGCGATAGGAGGAGATCTAAGTCCAGAGCGTTTACTATTGGCTTACAAAAGCGGTATTTTTCCGTGGTTTAATGAAGGAGAACCAATTCTTTGGTGGGCACCAGATCCGCGAATGGTGTTATTTTTTGACGAATTGGCGATATCCAAAAGCATGCGGAAGATTCTGAATAAGAAGATGTTTAAAGTCACTTATAATAAAAATTTCAAAGAAGTAATTTTAAACTGCCAGCAGATAAAACGAGAAGGACAGGATGGAACTTGGATTTCGGATGAAATGATTGAAGCCTATTGCAAATTGAATGAAGAAGGAGTGGCAAAATCTGTTGAGGTTTGGCAGGATGATGTTTTGGTTGGTGGTCTCTATGGAATTGATTTAGGAAAAGGAAATATTTTTTGCGGAGAAAGTATGTTTTCTAAAGTTTCAAATGCCTCGAAAACGGCTTTTATTGCTTTAGCTTTATATTTGAAGAAAGAAAATTACAAGTTATTGGATTGTCAGGTTTATAATCCGCATTTGGAAAGTTTAGGCTGCCGCGAAATTGATCGTGATGAGTTTATGTCCATTTTAAAAAGCAAATAGAAAATGAGTGCAGTTTACATAGTAAAAGAAATTTATATTTATCCGATAAAAAGTTTGGCAGGAATCAGTTTGGAGTCTGCAAAAGCTGAAGAAATGGGATTTGAAAACGATCGCCGTTGGATGCTGATTGATGCAGAAAATCAAATGCTGACACAGAGAGAACATCGAATCATGAGTCAGTTTTATCCACAGATTTCAGATGGGAAAATCAGTATTACTTTTCAAGATCAAAAACATGAATTTTCTATTAACGAACATTTAGAAAAAGCTATAGAAGTAAATGTTTGGGATGATAAAAGCGAAGTGGTTGAAGTGAATCTTGAAACTTCAAAATGGTTTAGCCAGCATTTAGGTTTTGAATGCAAATTGGTTAAAATAATAAAAAATGGAGATCGCAAACATGAAAGCTCTAGATTAAAAGAAACATTCAATGTAAGTCTAGCAGACGGTTATCCATATTTATTAATTGGATCTAAAAGTTTGGATTTTTTGAATGATAAATTAGACGAAAAAATTACCATAAAAAGATTTCGCCCAAACGTTGTAGTAAGTACTAGAAATCCTCATGAAGAAGATGATTTTAAGACTTTTGCGATAGGAGAAGTTCAATTTAAAAATATAAAACCCTGCGGAAGATGTGTTATGGTGAACAATGATCCTGAAAATGGACGTTTAAAAAAAGAACCTTTGAAAACTTTAAGCAAATACCGAAATGTAGATAATTCTGTTTTATTCGGAACTAATATTGTGAGTTTGAATTCAGGAATTATTTCTGTTGGTGATGAGGTTGTTTTTTAGAAATTCAACTTTGTAAAGTTCCAATTTAGAGTATTGAAAATTACCAATTCATTTTGTAAAGTGGGCAATTGAAGAATCAGTTTTAAGGTTTCGTGTGCCATCATGTTGCCTATAATTCCAGGTAATGTTCCTAAAACACCATTTAAATCGCAATTCGGAACATCTTTTGGATCGGGCATTTCGGGAAATAAATCACGGAGATTTTTACTTCCGTTATGATTGAAAACAGCAATCTGACCTTCAAATTTTAAAATGCTTCCGTAAACCAATGGCTTTTTTAGCTGAACGCAAGTATCATTTACTAAATAACGGGTCGAAAAATTATCAGAACCATCCACAACAATATCATACTGTTGAATGATTTCTGAAGCATTCTCAGCAGTTAATTTTTCATTGATTGCAACAGCTTCAATCAATGGATTTAGTTTTGAAACGACTTCTTTTGCTACGATAGATTTATGCTGTCCGATCTCATTTTCAGTATATAAAATCTGTCGGTGAAGATTGTGAATTTCAATCGTATCAAAATCCATTATTCCGATAAAACCAACTCCAGCGGTTGCAATATATTGTAAAATCGGGCAGCCTAAACCACCGGCGCCAATTACTAAAACTCTAGCTTTTTTTAATTTTCCTTGACCTTCGTCTCCAATTTCAGGAAGGATGGTTTGTTTGTTGTAACGAAGGAATTCTTTTATGATGCTCATTTTTTTAATTGTGAATTGTGAATTGTGAATTGTAAAATGTTAAGTCTTCAAACTTGAAACTTGAAACATTTCAACTATAAGCTTTGTCCCAATCTTTCCAAACAGGTTCGTAGCCTGCATTTTTTATGATTTTTGAAATTTCTTCTGCTGAGCGTTCATCGCTGATTTCAAACTGCTCCAAAGATTGCGGATCAACAACATAACCGCCCGGATTTGTCTTAGAACCTGCGCTCATACTCGTAACACCAATCGGGATGATATTATTTCTGAATTTTTCATTTTCACGAGTTGAAATCGAAATTTCTAAATCTTCATTCCATAATCTGTATGCGCAGATTAATTGCGTCAAATCTTTATCATCCATAATAAAATTAGGTTCAATAATGCCTTCAGCCGGACGCAGACGAGGAAAAGAAACAGAATATTTCGTTTGCCAATATTTCTTCTGCAAATAATCTAAATGTAAAGCATTGAAAAAACTGTCTGTTCGCCAGTCTTCCAAACCTAATAAAACACCCAAACCAATTTTATGAATTCCAGCAGTTCCAATGCGGTCAGGAGTTTCCAATCGATAATCAAAATTTGATTTCTTGCCTTTTGTATGATACTTTTTGTAAACCTCCTGATGATACGTTTCCTGATAAACCAAAACCGAATAAACCCCAGCGTCATGCAGACGTTGATAATCTTCCGTAGAAAGCGGTTGCACTTCGACAGAAATAATCGAAAAATCTTCTTTGATTAAGTTAATAGCATTCAGAAAGTAATTGATATTTACGGTATAATTCGCTTCGCCGGTAACCAATAAAACATGATCAAAACCTGCTTTTTTTAAGGCTTCAACTTCAAGTTTTATTTCAGCATCAGAAAGGGTTTTTCTTTTGATTTTATTGTCTAAACTGAATCCGCAATAGGTGCAAATGTTTTGGCATTCGTTACTTAAATAAAGTGGCGTATACATTTGAATGGTTTTTCCGAAACGTTTCTGGGTAATTTCGTGGCATTTTTGAGCCATTTGTTCTAAATAATTTTGTGCAACAGGCGAAATAAGAATCAAAAAATCATCAAGATTGTATTTGGTTTTAGCTAAAGTTCGTTTGACATCTTTTGATGTGGTTTTGTATATTCTGGATTGGATTTCATCCCAGTTATATTGCTCGAAAATAGATTTGAATGTGTTCATTTTTTATTTGTTTCCCGCAGATTTTGCAGATCATGCAGATTAAATTTTATTGGCAACACGATGAATATTTTCTAAGATATTAGAACAGTTGAAATTGACTAATAATCCAAGTTTTTTATTAGTCAATTTTAAATAAGTATTTAATTGTTTAAAATGAATAGGTTTTATTTCTTCTACTGATTTTAATTCTATAATTACTTTATCTTCTACCAAAATGTCTAATCTGAAATTTATGTTTAGGTAAACATTATCATATTTAACTGGTAAATCAATTTGTTTAACTACGTGTAAGCCATCTTTTTCTAATTGATAATATAGTGCGCTCTCATATACCGATTCTAATAATCCAGGTCCAAGAATGTTATAAACTTTAAAAATTGCTCCTCTAATTTTATATGAAATCTCATTTTCTGACATAATTTTTTTATTCAAAATTAAGGAAATTTCTGTCTTTCTAAGATGTGCAAAAAAACGTAATAAAATAGATTGAGCAGTTTCAGCATAAAAAATATCTGCTAAATCTGCAGAATCTGCGAGAGAAAAATCAATTTACTCATAAAGAAAAGAAGTCAAAGGACTAGAAGCCGAAGCGTAATTTTGCTGATGGGCAACTTTGGCTTCAAAAGCCTTTCTTCCCGCAATAACCGCTTCCTTAAAAGCTTCGGCCATTAACTTTGGATTTCCAGCAACGGCAATAGCTGTATTCACCAATACAGCATCAGCGCCAATTTCCATTGCTTTGGCAGCATCAGAAGGAGCTCCAATTCCAGCATCGACAATAACGGGAACCGTACTTTGTTCGATTATGATTTCAAGGAAATCAATCGTTTTTAAGCCTTTATTGCTTCCAATTGGCGATCCTAAAGGCATTACGGCAGAAGTTCCAGCACTTTCTAAATGTTTGCACAAAATAGGGTCAGCGTGAATATACGGAAGCACAATAAAACCCAATTTCGCCAATTCTTCTGTGGCTTTTAAAGTCTCAATCGGATCAGGCATTAAATATTTCGGATCGGGATGAATTTCTAGTTTTACCCAGTTTGTTTCTAGAGCTTCTCGAGCCAATTGCGCCGCAAAAACAGCTTCCTTGGCATTTCTTGCACCCGAAGTATTAGGCAGTAAATTAATGTTTGGATGTTTTAAATGCGATAAGATAGCATCAGTATCTGTTTCGAGATCAATGCGTTTTAGTGCAACGGTAACCAATTCGCTTTCTGAAGCTAAAATGGCGCTTTCCATTTCTTCATTTGAACCAAATTTTCCCGTGCCGAGAAACAAACGAGATTTGAAGCTTTTGTCTCCTATATTAAACAATGATGTTTGCATACAATTTTTCTTTTAGTTGTTGAATTAATTTTTCCTTTTCATCACTTTCAGTAATGATTCCAGAAACGGCAATTCCGAAAATTCCGGTTTCCATTAACGGACTTACATCACGGAATGTGATGCCACCAATGGCATAAACAGGAATGCTTATTTTATTCTTTTTCAGTTTTTGTAGAATGTCATAATAACCTGATAAGCCTAAAATTGGACTCAGTTTTTCTTTTGTGGCAGTAAAGCGAAAAGGACCTAATCCGATATAATTACATCCATTTTTGACGTGATTTTGAATGTCTTCAAAAGTATTAGCCGTTCCTCCGATTACTTTTGAAGGGCCCAGAAAAATTCTAGCTTCGTCGATTTTAGTATCAGTTAAACCTAGATGAATGCCGTCAGCGTCTATTTCTTTAGTGAGTTGCAAATTGTCGTTTACAATAAAATTGGCTGTATATTTTTCGCATAAAGGTTTTACCGCTTCCGCTAAAGTAAAAGCGTCCTTTTGTGTCTGGTTTTTAAAGCGCATTTGCACCCAATTGCACCCTGCGTCCAGCGCTTGATGAATATTGTACAATTGTTTTTCGATAGTTTCGCCCTGCGAGATATATTGAAGTTTGCTATACATAATGATATCCGATTAAAGTTGACGTTGAACTCAGGTAATTTTCGATATAGATTTTAGCATTTTTGCAGGCAGTTTCCATATTTTGATTTAGTGCTAAATTTGAAGCGATTGCAGAAGAAAGCACACAGCCAGAGCCATGTTTTTCCGAACAATTTTTTTCTGTTGGGAATAATTCAATAATCTTATTTTTTATAAACAATTGGTCTTTTCCAACTTCATTTAAATTATGTCCTCCTTTAAGCAGAATAGCAGTCGAAATTTCATTCTCAATCCAAAGATGGTCTTTTATAAAGCCAGGAATCAATTGTTCAATTTCTATATAATTGGGCGTAATCAAATCGATTTTGGATAGTACTTGATTTAAGTTTGAATGATCTTCAATAGTAAGAAAATCAAATGCTGTGGTTGATTTTAAAACTGGATCCCAAACAATTTTTGTGCTTGGTGAAACTAGTTTTATACAGGAAAGAATCCGATTTAAATAAGACAAAGAAGGTACAATTCCGATTTTTGCGGCGCTGATTTTATAGCTTTTAAATAAAATTTCAATAGATCGTATCACAAAATTGATATTGACCCATTCAATCTTGTGAAATTCATTTTCAGTCTGAATTGTGTTAGCTGTCGCAATGGCAAAACCAGTAACTTTATGCTGTTCAAATGTTTTGATATCAGCCAAAATCCCAGCACCGCCAGACGGATCTAAACCTGCGATTGTGAGTACGAAAGGGCGATTTTCTGACATAATTTAAATTGTTTTACAGGATTTTCATTGTTCCAAATACTTCCCAAAAGAGCGATATCGTCAAAACCATTTTCAAGTGTTTTTTGAATGTTTTCAGCATCAATTCCGCCCAAAGCTATCACTTTTGTTTCGCTGTTGGTTTTTGATTTTAAAGCTTCGAAGAGATCAATTTCTGGATAATAATTTTCTTTAGAAATACTTTTAAAAACAGGACTTAAGAATGCATATTCAAAATCATTTTCTAACGAGTTAAAATCTTGAATCGAATGTGTTGACGTTGATTTAGACCTACAAGGTTTTGAAAACCTTGCAGGATCATTAGAATTACTTTTTCTCTCTTTTTCAGCAAAATGAAATCGGTTAATGCCAAAATCTTCTGCTAAATGATGATGATTGTGCAAAACCATTTTATTTCGAAATTCTAGTTTTATCTGATGAATAAATTGAGCCATTTCCAACTCAGAAAAATCAGGTTTCCGAATATGAAGCAAAGACAATCCTTCTTCTAATAAAGAATTCAGTATTTCAATTTCATCTTCAACAAAAAAAGGATTAGAAATTACAATCATATCTTTTTTCTATATTGTTTCCTTTATTTTCTAAAACACTAAATATAAATCTCTTTACCTTGCTCAATAAATTCCTCTGATTTCTCCTGCATTCCTTTTTCTGCGGCAGCGACATCTCTAATTTCTTGTGATATTTTCATTGAACAGAATTTTGGTCCGCACATCGAGCAGAAATGCGCCACTTTTGCACCATCGGCAGGAAGTGTTTCATCATGAAATTCTCTTGCTGTATCTGGATCTAAAGCCAGATTAAACTGATCTTCCCAACGGAATTCAAAACGCGCTTTACTCAAAGCATTATCACGATATTGCGCTCCCGGATGACCTTTTGCCAAGTCGGCAGCATGAGCCGAAATTTTATACGTGATTACGCCGTCTTTTACGTCTTTTTTGTTTGGCAAGCCAAGATGTTCTTTTGGCGTTACATAGCACAACATCGCACAACCATACCAGCCAATCATTGCGGCGCCAATAGCAGAAGTAATGTGGTCGTAGCCTGGCGCAATATCTGTGGTTAATGGGCCTAAAGTATAAAAAGGCGCTTCATGGCAATGTTCTAATTGTTTGTCCATGTTTTCTTTAATCATATGCATCGGAACGTGTCCTGGACCTTCTATAAAAACTTGCACATCATGTTTCCATGCAATTTTTGTCAATTCGCCTAAAGTTTCCAATTCGGCAAATTGTGCAGCATCATTCGCATCTGCAATCGAACCTGGACGTAAACCATCTCCTAGAGAAAAAGCAACATCGTATTGTTTCATGATTTCGCAGATTTCTTCGAAATGTGTGTACAAGAAGTTTTCTTTATGATGAAACAAACACCATTTTGCCATAATGGATCCGCCTCGTGAAACGATTCCTGTAACACGGTTTGCAGTTAAATGAATGTAACGAAGCAAAACCCCAGCATGAATTGTAAAATAGGAAACACCTTGTTCTGCTTGTTCAATTAACGTATCGCGGAAAATTTCCCAAGTTAAATCTTCTGCAATTCCTTTTACTTTTTCTAAAGCTTGATAAATCGGAACGGTTCCAATTGGGACAGGAGAATTACGGATAATCCATTCTCTGGTTTCGTGAATGTTTTTTCCTGTAGATAAATCCATAATCGTATCAGCTCCCCAGCGGCAAGCCCAAACGGCTTTTTCAACTTCTTCTTCAATACTCGAAGTCACGGCACTGTTTCCAATATTAGCATTAATTTTCACTAAGAAATTACGTCCCACAATCATTGGTTCGCTTTCTGGATGGTTGATGTTATTTGGAATAATAGCTCGTCCAGCCGCAACTTCAGAGCGCACAAATTCAGGAGTGATTTTGTTTTTTGGAGTATTAGCGCCAAAGCTATTTCCATTATGCTGGCATTGCATCGCTTTGGTTTGTTCGTTTAAAAGTTCAATACGCTGATTTTCACGAATAGCAATATATTCCATTTCTGGTGTAATAATGCCTTGTTTGGCGTAGTATAATTGTGTTACGTTCGCACCTTTTTTAGCACGTTTTGGCTGATGCAGATACTCAAAACGAAGATGATTCAGGCTTTCATCTTTCAGTCGGCTTTGGCCATAATCTGAAGTGATTTCATCCAAAATCTCAACATCATTTCGATCTAAAATCCATTGTTCTCTTATACGAGGAAGCCCTTTTCTAACATCAATTTCAACGTTTGGATCTGTGTAAGGTCCAGAAGTATCATAAACCGTTACGGGAGGATTTTTTTCTACTCCGCCATTTGAAAGTTTGGTGTCGCTCAAGGCAATTTCGCGCATGGCTACTTTTATAGGATGGATTTCACCATCGATATAAACTTTTTTGGAATTCGGAAATGGGGTTCTGGATATTTGTTCTTCTGTAGTCATAGTATTTTTTGTTTCAAGTTTCATGTTTAATCTGATTGGGGTATTTCACGTTGTTAATCGTAGAGGCGCGCTGCAGTGCATCAAAACCCAGTATATAATTGGAATTTTTATTTTTTGATTTAGAATTTAAATTTTAACCACCCTGCGTAGCAGAAATAATCAGAATTTCGTCAGTTTCCTGTACGAGGAATTCGTTCCATTTGAGTTTTGGAACAACGGTATTGTTGACAGCAACGGCGATTCCGTTTTGTTTATTCGGAATTTCGAGATCGAGCAATGATTGAATGCTTAGCGATTCAGCATTGAATTTTTTGGTTTGTTGATTGATTTTTAGTTCCATTCCTTTTTCAGTTTAGTGTATAGATACACATTAGGAATGGCTGCAATAACGCATAGAAATGCGTTCAAGAAGTCATCTTACTTTTCCCTACGCTAGTATGAACTAGATCAGGTTCAGAGGGTAAAATCTCAGCCTGCGCGATGCAGACACCCCTAAAGTGTGAAGCAAATATATGTAATTTTTTTTAAGTTTTCAGTCTCGGTCTCAGTTTGCAGTCCTTAAAATATAGTTTCAAGTTTTGAAATACTCAAAATTAGCACTGAAAACTGTGGCTGCGACTGATAACTATTTATTTCTCGTCCAACAATCTTCTACATGATCATTGACCATTCCAGTCGCCTGCATGTGAGCGTAAATGACTGTTGAACCTACAAATTTAAAGCCTCGTTTTTTTAAATCTTTGCTTATAGCATCAGAAATTGGAGTAGTGGCTGGAACATCTTTTAGAGTTTTAGGTTTATTGTCAATTGGTTTTCCATTAGTAAATTTCCAAATGTACTCAGAGAAGGTCCCAAATTCTTCTTGAATTTTCATAAAAGCCTGAGCGTTTGAAACGGCAGAGTTTATTTTTAGTTTATTGCGAATAATTCCTGTATTCTGCATTAATTCTTCGATTTTATCTTCAGAATAAATGGCGATTTTTTTATAATCAAAATTGTCAAAAGCAGTTTTGAAGTTTTCTCTTTTATTTAAAATGGTAATCCAGCTTAAACCTGCTTGAAAGGTTTCCAGAATTAAAAATTCAAAAATAGTTGGGTCGTCATAAACAGGATTTCCCCATTCTTCGTCATGATATTTTTTATATAAATCGCTAGCAGAACACCAGCCACATCTTATTGGTTCCATCTTTTTATTCTAAATTATCTTCCAATCTGCCAGCTATATCCTTTTACACTAGGAATATAAGCTGAACGTCCAACTATAACTAAATTATTGTAAACTTTTTTGTTGTATTTAATGCCAATCGCATTTCCAGAAGTATACATTTTATTGGCTTTAAAGACTACTTTCATTTTGCCGTCTTCCAGTTCTGCATCAGAGACTCTTTCGACAAACCAAGTGGACTGCCATTTTACAGCCAATTCATTTTCTGCTGTTTTAGTTACACTTTTTACTAATTTGAGAGCTTCTTCCGGAATTTCAAAGTTCTCAGTTAACTGCTTTTGGGTCATGGTCTGGCCCATTTTACATTTATCTAATATTTTGCGAATATTGACAAAATTTAATAGCTTCTCGTTAACTTCCTTTTTTATAGGAGTTGGTGGAGTGGCTATGTTATTTGTGGTTTGCGAACTTAATGGTTTAAATTCTATTGGGTTTTTGATTGCAAAAGGATCTTTTTGGACAACAGTCTTTTTTGAGTCAAACTCTTTTGGCGCCGTAATGCTTTTTGAAGAAATTTTAGGATTTACTTTTACAGAAGCAGGTGTCAACTTATTGACAGATTGAATGACTTTTTTAGGCTGTTTTTTTTCGTCATTGCCACAGCTGAAAAAGAGATAGGTAACAGAGAATAAAATATAAAAGTAATTTTTTTTCATGACCTAAATATTTTTTATCCTTTATGTGCAGGATCTTCGTCCAAATATTTTTTAATTAGATGATGTCCTAAATATATCGCTGGAGTCAATAAAATAGCTATTGCTAATTTAAAAGTATATCCTATTAATCCTGAAGATATAAAGGTGTCAAAATCAATTTTTCCAGGCAACCAAAAAGCAATTCCTAAAACAATAAATGAATCAAATAATTGCGAAATAACAGTAGAACCGGTTGCTCTCAGCCATATTTTCTTCTCGCCAGTTCTGTTTTTAAAAAACCAAAATATCCAAACATCGATAAGCTGCGAAGCCATGAAGGCTATTAAGCTCCCAACTATAATCCACATACTTTGCCCAAATACTGCTTGAAACTGATCATCATTTACTGGACTAATTCCTTTTGCAGCGGGAATAGTAACGGCCATAAAAAGGATCAAAAATGCATAAGCAATCAGACATGCGGTTATGAAAGAAAGTTTTTTTACACCCTTTTCACCGAAATATTCATTAATTAAATCGGTGGTTAGAAATACAATTGGCCATGGCAAAATTCCTATACTCATCACAAAAGGTCCAATTTGGATTAATTTACCTCCAATTAACTCAGCCACAACGGCATTGGTTATAAATATTCCTGCTAAAATTACAAAAACAATTTCTTTTCTGGTTCTAAACATTTGATTTTTGGTATTGATGTTTCAAAAATAAACTATTTCTTTAAATCTTTGAAACTATAATTTTTTAGCATATGAAGTTTGCTCTTGATTAGTTAATTTTGAGATTCTGTTGCATTTTTTGCCAGTCAAATTTTGCATAAAATTAATTAATGCATTTGTTATGAAAACACCTATAGAATTAGATAATCCATTGTTAAAAGATTGGTCTGGACCTTATGGAGGCGTTCCAGATTTTACAGCCTACAAAGTTTCAGATTTTAAGCTCGCAATAGAATTTGCTATTAAGGAAAAATTAGAAGAAATTGATGCAATTGCCAATAATCCAGAAGAGGCGACCTTTAAAAATACGATTGAAGCATTGGAACTTTCTGGCGAAAAATTGGATAGAATTCACGCAGTTTATGGTATTTACAGATCCAATTTAAGTACTCCAGAATTTAATGCGATTGATACCGAAATGTCTCCAAAATTGGCAGAGATTAATGATAAACTGTTTCAGAATGAAAAACTGTTCTCTAGAATTGAAAGCTTATACAAATCAGATGAAAAGCAAAATTTAACCAAGGAACAGCAGCGTGTGCTTTGGTTGTATTATACTGATTTTGTTAGGGAAGGAGCAGAGCTAAATGAAGAGAATAAAGAGAAAGTGGCTAAGATCAATCAGGAATTGGCAACACTTTTTACAGCTTTCAGTCAGAAGTTGTTGGCAGAAGAAAACAATCAGTATATAGAATTAAAAACAGAAGATGATTTTGAGGGTTTACCTGAAGAATTTAAAAATGCTGCTATTGCAGAGGCAAAAGAGCGAAATCTGACTGCTTTAGGCTGTATTGGAAACACTAGATCTTCAATTGAACCTTTTCTGACTTTCTCAAACAGAAGAAATTTAAGAGAAAAAGCTTTTGATATTTTCGTTAAACGAGGCGATAATAAGAATGAAAATGATACAAACAAAACACTTGTGTCGATTCTAAAATTAAGGGCTGAAAAGGCAAAGATTTTAGGTTTTAAAAACTTTGCAGAATGGAGTTTATCAAATAAAATGGCTAAAGATCCACAGAAAACGCTCGATTTGATGCGTTCTGTATGGAAACCAGCGGTAGAAAAAGTAAAAAATGATGTTTCAGCCATGCAAAAAATGGTTGATGAAGAAGGCGGAAATTTTAAAATTCAGCCTTGGGACTATCGTTTTTATGCAGAAAAAGTGCGTAAAGCAAAATACGATTTAGATCAAAATGAAATTAAACAGTATTTACAGCTTGAAAACTTGCGCGAAGGAATGTTCTGGACGGCTGGAGAATTGTTTAACTTAGGTTTTAAGCAATTATTTGATGTTTCTGTTTATCATCCTGATGTTCGTGTTTGGGAAGTGAATAATAAAAATACAGGAGAAGCGATAGGACTTTGGTATTTTGATCCTTATGCGCGTACAGGAAAGCGTTCAGGGGCATGGATGAATTCGCATAGGGATCAGCAGAAGATAAAAGGGAATGTACTTCCTATTGTGTCGAATAATTGCAATTTTATAAAAGGAAATAGCGAAGAACCTGTTTTGATTTCGTGGGATGATGCAACGACATTATTTCATGAATTTGGCCATGCGCTTCATGGTTTGTGCTCAAATGTTACTTATCCAAGTCTTTCAGGGACTTCTGTTGCCAGAGATTATGTGGAATTTCCATCTCAGCTGTTAGAGCATTGGCTGGCAACGCCTGAGGTTTTAAATAAGTTTGCACTTCATTATAAAACAAATGAACCATTGTCTCAGTCATTGGTGGAAAGAATAGGGAAGGCTGCTAATTTTAATGAAGGATTTGCAACGGTAGAAACGATTTCAAGTTCGTTTGTCGATATGGAATTGCATTTAACGACAGAAACGATTGATCCGCATGCATTTGAAAAGAAAGTTTTAGACGAGATTAATATGCCGTCAGAAATTGTAATGAGACATAGAATTCCGCAGTTTGCTCACATATTCTCAAGCGACGGATATGCGGCTGGCTACTATAGCTATTTATGGGCAGATGTCATTAATGCAGATGCTTATGAGGCTTTTCTGGAAGCAGATGGGCCGTTTGATAAAAGTGTTTCTGAACGTCTTTATAAAACAGTTTTAAGTGTCGGAAATACTATTGATAACGAAGAAATGTATGAGAATTTCAGGGGACATGCCCCAAAATCTGATGCATTGATGCGAGCAAGAAATTTTCCAGTTGAGAATTAGCTTTATATGAAAATAAAAAAGCCCGAATAAATAAAATATTCGGGCTTTTTATATTGAAAATAATATATTAACCTAAAGTAACTCTTTTGAAACCTGTAATTTCAACATTGAATCCTTTAACATAATCACCAACTTTTTTACTATCATCTTTGATGAAGTTTTGATCTAAAAGAGCTTTCTCTTGATCTAAAGTAGTGTTGTCAGAAATGAAACGTTGAACTTTTCCTGGAAGAATTTTGTCCCAGATTTGCTCTGGTTTTCCTTCAGCTTTTAATTCAGCTTTAGCATCTTCTTCAGCTTGTTTAATAACTTCAGGAGTTAACTGAGAGAAAGAGATGTATTTAGGAACATTTTTCAAAGTTTTTCCTAAACGTTTTGCTTCTTCGTTGTCTTTTTCGATTACAGCAATACGAGCAGCAAGTTCAGATTCAACGAAAGCAGGATCAAAATCTTTGTAAGATAAAGTATCAGCTCCCATAGAAGCAACTTGCATAGAGATATCTTTTGTTAAAGTTTCAGCGTTTGGAACTGGAGCAGAAATTGCAGTTAAAGCAGCAATTTTGTTAACGTGAACATAAGATCCAACGTAAGCACCTTCTAAAATTTCAAAACCGCCGATTTCGATTTTCTCACCAATAACTCCAGTTTGCTCGATTAATTTCTCAGCAACTGTAATTCCGTTGAAATCAGAAGCTAATAATTCTTCTTTTGTAGAGAAGTTGATAGCTCTTTCTACTAAATCTTTAGCTAAAGCAACGAAAGCCTCATTTTTACCTACGAAGTCAGTTTCACAGTTTAAAGTGATGATAGCTCCTTTAGTGTTGTCAGCATTGATAAAAGAAACAGCAGCACCTTCAGCAGACTCACGGTCAGAACGGTTAGCAGCAACTTTTTGTCCTTTTTCTCTAAGGATTTGTATCGCTTTATCGAAATCTCCTTCAGCTTCAACTAAAGCTTTTTTACAGTCCATCATTCCGGCACCTGTAGATTGTCTTAATTTATTTACGTCTGCAGCAGTAATTGTTGACATAATATTTTGAATTTTTAATGTTAAAAGTAAAAAATTCCAGCTTTTAAATCCCAAACTCCAATTTTATTAAATTATCAACATAACGTTTTTAATTTTGTATTTTGGAATTTGGAATTTAAAATTTGGAATTTAAAATTTGATTTATTCTTCAGTTTCAGTTGCAGGAGCAGCTTCAGCCTCAACAGCAGGAGCTTCTTCAGCAGCTTCAACTTCTTTTTCAGCACCTCTGTCAGAAAGACCTTCGATTACTGCAGTAGTTACTAAAGATAAAATTTTGTCAATTGATTTAGAAGCGTCATCATTTGCAGGAATCACGTAATCAACCTCTCTTGGGTCAGAATTCGTATCAACCATTGCGAAAACTGGAATGTTTAATTTTTGAGCTTCTTTTATTGCGATGTGTTCAGCTTTGATATCTACTACGAACAATGCTGCAGGTAGTCTAGACATATCAGCAATTGAACCTAAGTTTTTCTCTAATTTAGCACGTAGACGATCAACTTGTAAACGCTCTTTTTTAGATAAAGTGTTGAAAGTACCATCTTTCTTCATTTTATCGATAGAAGACATTTTTTTAACTGCCTTTCTGATAGTTACGAAGTTAGTCAACATACCACCTGGCCATCTTTCAGTGATGTAAGGCATGTTTGCAGCTTTTGCTTTATCAGCAACGATGTCTTTTGCTTGTTTTTTGGTAGCTACGAATAAGATTTTTCTACCTGATGCAGCGATTTTTTTCAAAGCTTCGTTAGCTTCTTCAATTTTAGCTGCAGTTTTATATAGATTGATAATGTGAATACCATTACGCTCCATATAAATGTAAGGAGCCATGTTTGGATCCCATTTTCTAGTCATGTGTCCGAAGTGAACACCTGCTTCTAGTAATTCTTTTACTTCTATTTTGTTTGCCATTTTTGTACTAGTTTACGTTCTGTTGATTAGCAATGTGTGAATGGCGATTTCTCTGGCTTCATACATTTAGATGCTAAACTATATCCTACCTCAATAGGAGAGCAACAATAACTGTGTTTTTTAATTTCAATAAATAATTGATAATGTCTTGTCCCATCTGAACAAGACAGGTAATATTAACGTTTAGAGAATTGGAATCTCTTACGAGCTTTCTTCTGACCGAATTTCTTACGTTCAACCATTCTTGGGTCTCTTGTTAATAAACCTTCTGGTTTAAGGATAGCTCTGTTTTCAGCGTTAACTTCACACATTACACGTGCTAATGCCATTCTTACAGCTTCTGCCTGACCAGTTGTACCACCTCCGTAAACGTTTACTTTTACGTCAAAGTTGCTAGCGTTTTCAGTCATAGAAAGCGGTTGTAAAACTTTGTATTGTAAAGTTGCAGTTGGAAAGTAAGTTGCGAATTCTTTTTTGTTTACAGTGATGTTTCCAGTTCCTTCAGAAACGTATACACGTGCAACAGCGGTTTTTCTTCTACCGATTTTGTGAATAACTCCCATTACTTAAGATCATTTAGGTTAACAGTTCTAGGTTTTTGAGCTCCGTGTTTGTGCTCAGATCCTACAACAACATTTAGATTTCTAAAAAGTTCAGCACCTAATTTGTTTTTAGGCAACATACCTTTTACAGCTTTTTCTACTAATGCAGCTGGATTTTTAGCTTGCAATACTTTAGCAGTTAAAGTTCTTTGTCCTCCTGGGTAACCTGTATGACGCATGTAAATTTTGTCATTCATTTTTGTACCTGTAAGGTTAATTTTTTCTGAGTTGATAACAATTACGTTATCTCCACAGTCAACGTGCGGTGTGTAACTTGGCTTGTACTTACCTCTTAAGATCATTGCAACTTTAGAAGCAAGACGTCCTAAGTTATGACCTTCAGCGTCAACAACAATCCACTCTTTAGTTACAGTGGCTTTGCTTGCTGAAACTGTTTTGTAGCTTAATGCGTCCATAATATTATTTTAATTAAACATTCCATCCCCAATAAAGGGGATGCAAAAGTACAATTAATTATTTTAAAACCAAATACCTGAAAAGAATATTTTATCTGCTGAAAATCAGGGCTTCAGTTTTTTAATTAAAACATTCAAAAAAGTATTTGAATTATTTGATGGAGAAAGCTTTTGAAATTGTATGTTTTTTGTGCAAAAATATTGTTTATAAGGTATATAGAACAATTTATAATATAGATTTCAGAAAAATCATATCGTTTGCTGGTTTTCTTTGGAAAAGGCTTGATTATTTTAAATACTGATAGGTGTTTTTTGTTTTATTTTAGGTAATTCTACTATATTTGTATTAATTACATAAAATTCAATTGGATGAAAGCTAAAGCAACTCTAAAACAAATTGCGAAGGAACTTGGTGTTTCTGTTTCGACTGTATCTAAAGCGTTGAATGACAGTCCAGAAATTAGTGAACAAACAAAGGTGAAGATTAAAGAGTATGCCAAACTCAAAAATTATAAGCCGAATGTTATTGGTTTGAATCTAAAAAATCGTAAAACAAAAACGATTGGGGTAATTATTCCTAATATTTTAAATTCTTTCTTTGCGAAAGTTTTTAGCGGTATTGAGAAAGTTGCCGATAAAAAAGGATATAATGTAATTACGTGTATCTCTAACGAATCTTTAGAGAAAGAAATCCACACGCTTGAAATGTTAAGCAATGGAACAATTGACGGATTTATTCTTTCGGTTTCAGAAGAAGCTCAAAAACTTCAAGATTACAATCACTTTTCGGAAATTATTAACGATGGAACGCCAATTGTGATGTTTGATCGTATTGCTGATGAAGTTGATTGTGATAAGGTTGTGGTAGACGATTTCGATTCGGCATTAAACTCAACTCAGCATTTAATTAATCTTGGATGTAAAAATATTGCTTTAATATCTTCTGTAGATAATCTAAGTGTTGGAAAACTAAGAGCTGATGGTTATTTAAAAGCTTTAAAAGACAATAATATTCCAGTTAACGAAAAAATTATTCTTCGTACCGATTCTGAAGAAGACATGAAAGCTAAAATAGATGCGCTTTTTGAGAATAAAATTGATGGAATTTTTGCTTTGGACGAAAATGATTCGGTTGCGGCTTTAAGAGTAAGTTTGAAAAAAGGATACAGAGTTCCAGAAGATATTTCGATCATTGGTTTTGCTGATGGTATTTTAGCTTCAAGACGTTTGTCGCCAAGTTTGACTACAGTAAGTCAGCATGGAGTTGAAATTGGAGAAGTGGCTGCCAAAAGATTAATCGAAAGATTAGAAGAGCCAGAAGGAACAGTTTCAGATTATGAAACAATCGTCATCAAAACAAAATTGAAAGAAAGAGAATCAACTCGAAAAAAATAAAATAAATATATTTTGACAAAAAAAAGGACTGTGTGAACAGTCCTTTTTTTATACGTTATTCTCCTTCGTCGAAATAGACAAGATTGGATGATTTTTTATTTATAAATCCAAAATCAACAATCTAATCTGAAATCTAAAATATATTAATGCGCTTCTAACCAATCTTTACCCATTCCAAGTTCTACTTCTAAAGGAACCGACATTTTAAAAGCATTTTCCATTTCGTGTTTAATCATAGGCTGGATTTTTTCGAGTTCATCGTTATGAACATCGAACACAAGCTCATCATGCACTTGCAGTAGCATTTTAGATTTCCAGTTTTCGTCACGAAGTTTTTTATGAATATTGATCATGGCAATTTTAATCACATCGGCAGCGCTTCCTTGAATTGGCGCGTTGACAGCATTTCGTTCTGCGGCGCTTCTTACAACGGCATTAGCAGAATTAATGTCTTTTAAGTATCTACGGCGCCCTAAAATAGTTTGCACATAGCCTTTTTCTCTTGCAAAATCTACTTGATCTGAAATATAAGATTTAAGACGTGGATAAGTTTTGTAATAAGCATCGATCAAAGCAGCACTTTCGCTTCTTGAAAGTGAAGTTTGGCTACTTAATCCAAAAGCAGAAACACCATAGATAATTCCGAAGTTTACCGTTTTGGCATTGCTTCTTTGTTCGCGGGAAACTTCTTCTAAAGCAACATTAAAAACCTTTGCAGCGGTTGCTCTGTGAATATCTTCTCCGTCTTGAAAAGCTTTGATCATATTTTCTTCGCCACTTAGAGCTGCAATAATTCTTAATTCAATTTGCGAGTAATCGGCAGAGATTAAAGTATAGTTTTCATCGCGTGCCACAAAAGCTTTACGAATCTGGCGTCCTCTTTCAGTACGAATCGGAATGTTCTGTAAGTTTGGATTGTTAGAACTCAAACGACCAGTTGCAGCAACTGCCTGCATATAATCGGTATGAACGCGTAAGGTCTTTTTGTCAACCTGTTCTGGTAATGCTAATATATAGGTGCTTTGCAGCTTTACCATTTGGCGCCAATCTAAAATATCTTTTACAATTGGATTGTCATTTGCTAAATAAGTCAAAACTTCCTCACCAGTTGCATATTGTCCGGTTTTGGTTTTCTTTTGCTTAGCTCCGCCAATTTTAAGTTTATCGAATAAAATATCTCCTAATTGTTTTGGAGAAGCAAGGTTGAATGTTTCGCCAGCTGTTTCGTATATTTTCTGTTCCAAAGATTTGATTTCAACATCCATTTCTTTAGACATTTGTTTTAAGAAATCAACATCTAAACGAATGCCTTCCATTTCCATATCAGCCAAAACGCTTACTAGTGGAATTTCGATATCATCAAACAGCTTCTTAGTTTCAGTTCTATCTAGTTCAGTTGTAAAGATTTCTTTCAGTTGTAATGTAATGTCGGCATCTTCAGCAGCATATTCTTTAATGTCTTCCAAAGGCACATCACGCATATTAAGCTGATTTTTTCCTTTTTTACCAATTAGAGTTTCAATTGATTTTGGAGAATATTTCAAATAAGTTTCTGCTAAAATATCCATATTATGACGCATATCTGGATTGATCAGATAATGTGCAATCATAGTATCAAAAAGCTTTCCTTTTACAGTAACGCCGTAATTAGAAAGGATTTTTAAATCATATTTTAAATTCTGCCCAATTTTTTCAATGTTTTCATTTTCAAAAAACGGAACAAATTTTTCAATCAAAGCTTTTGCTTCTTCTTGATTTTCAGGAAACGGAACATAAAATGCTTTTCCTTTTTCGTAAGAAAATGACATTCCTACCAATTCTGCGTGCAAAGCATCGATTCCTGTAGTTTCTGTATCGAAACAAACTGCAGACTGTTTTTGCAGATTCTGTAAAAGCAATTTAATTCCTAAATCACCTTGTATGGTCTGATAGGAATGTTCTGTGTTTTCTAAAGTGTTATAGAAAGAAGTTCTTGGAGCCTCTGTATCTTCATCTGCACTAGCACTTCCAAAAAGATCAAATTGATCTTCATTTTTGGCAGGAGTTTTTTTAGCTGGTTTTGCATCTGGAGCAGCATTGGCAGTCTGAGCGCCATCTGTTCTAAATAAATTGTCGAACTGCTCAGCCATTCTTCTGAATTCTAATTCTTGAAAAATAGCATCTGTTTTTTCTATATCTGGACGAGAAAGTTCGTAATCTTCCTCATTAAAAGTAACGTCGCAATCTGTAATAATGGCCGCCAGTTTTTTAGAAAGAATTCCTTTTTCTTTATTCGCTTCAATGTTTTCTTTCATTTTACCTTTTAGCTTGTCTGTATTAGCCAAAAGATTTTCCATAGAACCAAACTCTTTCAGGAATTTTTTCGCTGTTACTTCACCAACACCGGGCAATCCAGGAATGTTATCCACCGCGTCGCCCATCATTCCAAGAAAATCAATTACTTGCTCAGGTCTTTCAACTTCAAATTTTGCCAAAACCTCAGGAACTCCCCAAATTTCGATTCCGTTACCCATTCGGGCAGGTTTATACATAAAGATATTTTCAGAAACCAATTGCGCAAAATCTTTATCGGGCGTTACCATAAATACCTGATAGTTTTGTTTTTCGGCTTGTTTGGCAATTGTTCCAATCAAATCATCGGCTTCGCAACCTTCAAGTTCAATAATCGGAATATGCATGGCTCTTAATAGCTCTTGAATATACGGAACAGCAATTTTAATTGCCTCTGGAGTTTCATCTCGGTTTGCTTTGTATTCTACAAACATTTCGGTTCTCACATGGCTTCCCCCTTTATCGAAAGCAACAGCCAAATGATCTGGTTTTTCTCTTTTAATAACATCTAAAAGTGAGTTCATAAAACCCATAATTGCAGATGTATCCATTCCTTTTGAGTTGATTCTCGGGTTTTTTATAAATGCATAATAACCACGAAAAATTAGTGCATAAGCATCTAGAAGAAAAAGGCGTTTTTGAGTTGACATATTAAAAATATTAGTCTGTAAAAATAAACAATTGAGGTTGCAAAAATTAATCAAAAAAGAAATTTTTTACCATATCAAGGTATATAAGTTCATTTTAGCTGAGATGCGTCTGTAGGGAAGCACCGCAGTGCGTCTTCTATTTCATCTGTAATATTATTTTATAGTGAATATTTAAAATGAACTTATATACCTTGATATGGTGAAAATCTGCAAAGCGTTAATATCAAGTTAAAATTTTTTATTCAGGGATTTCTTCATTTTCTCTTCATGTTGCGAAGGTAATTTTGATCTGTAAAATAAAAGGTATTAATTCTTAAATCTTAGAAATCATGAGAAATTTATTAATGGTATTAGTGGCAGTTTTAGGAACAAGTGCAATGGTTCACGCATTTCCTGCAAAAGATGGTAAAGATGCTCCTGCAAAAGAGGTAAAAGCAACAAAACACCCAAAAAACAAATCTGATAAAAAAGTAAAATCAGGAAAAAGTGAAGCTTCAAAAACAGAAACAGCAAAAGTAAATAAAGAAACAAAAAAAGAAGCAAAAAAATAATTTAATATATAAAGTTGGTTAATTTAAAAATTTAAAGATCATGAAAAAATTAGTTTTATTAGCAGTAGCAGTTCTAGGAACAAGTGTAATGGTAAACGCTCAAACAACTCCAGCTCAGGCAGCGCCTGCAAAAGAAGTTAAAGCAACCAAACATCATCATCATAAAGGAAACAAAAAAGCAAAAGCTGAAGCGCCAAAAGAAGAGGCTGCAGCTGTGAAAAAATAAGAATTGCTCTCGTTTTGTTTTCGAAGCATTGTAACGGAGGCAAAAACAGGAATAATGATTATGAGAATGCGATTGAAGAAGCTGATGAAGAAATTTGTCAGCTTTTTTCATTCGTTAATTTTTTAATAATGTACAGCTGAATTTTTGATAATTGATTAATTTTAGTTGTGCTTAAATGCTTTGTCTATGAATGTTTTAATTGTTGAAGATAATAAAGAGCTTGCTGTAGAAATTTACGATTTTTTATGTAATGCAGGTTATATCTGTAAAATTGCCAATAGTTGTGCAGATGCTTTGGAGGAATTTGGAAGCAATGATTATGATGCCATGCTGTTGGATTTGGGTTTGCCTGATGGAGACGGTTTTGAGGTTTTGCAGACGATTCGAAAAACTAAATCAAAAATCGCAGTAATTGTGCTCACCGCCCGAGGAGAATTGGATGACAGGATTAACGGGCTTCATCTTGGAGCCGACGATTATTTGACTAAACCTTTTGCTTTAACAGAATTGGCGGCAAGATTGTTTGCAGTGATTCGTAGGATTCATGGTTTTACCTTAAACAATTTAAGTATTCATGGCTTTTTGCTACAGCTTCAAGATTATAAAGTAAGTTTTAATGAAATTCCTTTAAGTCTTACCAAAAAGGAGTTTGATATTTTCCAGTATTTAGTTCTTAATAAAAACCGTGTCATTACAAGATTGCAATTGACCGAACATATCTGGGGTGATATTTTAGAAGTGAATTCAGATTCTAATTTTATCGATGTCCATGTTCGAAATCTCCGAAAAAAATTAGACAAACATACTTCAATAGATTGGTTTGAAACAGTTCGAAATGTGGGTTATCGTATAAACGAATAAATTTATTCTTGTGAAAATAAAACATCAATTAGCCATTTTTAATGCCATGACCAGATTGTTGGTCATTTTGATTTTATGGCTAATGCTTCCTATTTTGGTCGAAAGTGTGGTATATCGCCATATTAATAACACATTGCTGGAGAAAAAGAAAAAATTTATTGAACATCTTAATCAAGAAGAAATAAATGATTTTATAGAAAATCCAGATGACACGACTGAGACTTTTGCTGAATTTTCAACTTTGCATAGTGAGTTTTTGGTGCTGTCTAGGGTTCCTATAAAGCCACATCAGAAAAAATCAACTTTTACGAACGAATATCGTAAGATTGAAAATGAAGAAAGCGAGTACAGAATATTACAGCATCATTTTACTTATGAAGGTGTAGATTATCAGCTTGAAATAGGCAGCAGTCTCAGTGAAGTCAACGATTTGACTTTTGTAATCAGACTGTTTATTATAATTGTATTTGTGGTGATTCTATTCATTACTTTTTTGGCTGATACTTTTTTTATCGAATACCTTTTAAAGCCATTTTATAAAATAATTGATACCAAAATTAGGCGTGTAAACGAACCTGAAACGTTTGACCATACTCCGATAAAAGCGGCTTCAAGAGATTTCAGAGAATTGGATTTTGTTTTGAACCAAATGATGGATCGAATTGCGGAGGTTTTTAAAAAAGAAAAACAGTTTATTTCGAATGTTTCGCACGAACTTTTAACACCGATAGCATTGCTCAAAAATAAACTAGAAAACTTGCTGCAGAATGAATCTTTAGATGACAATGCGGTTGATAAAATTGCGGGTTCTTTAAAGACGCTAGATATGCTCAAAAAGATTATCAATAATTTATTGCTGATTTCCAGAATAGATAATAATCAGTATGAATTGAATGAAGCAATTAATCTTCGCGAAATTATTTCTGATCTGCAAGAGGATCTTCAAGATCGTATTGACGATAAAGAAATTCACTTCCAAAATAAAATGGAAAACAATTTTGTTTTTACCGGAAACAAAACTTTAATTCATATCCTGATTTATAATTTGGTAACCAACGCCATAAAATATAATAAACCGCAAGGAAAGATTATTGTTGAAGATGGTTTTGCAGATCATCATTATTTTATTTCGGTAAAGGATTCCGGAATTGGAATGGATGAATCACAGCTTGAGAAAATATTCAGCCGTTTTGCCAGAATCAACTCCGATCAGGAAGGGCAGGGCTTAGGTCTTGCAATTGCTAAGAGTATTGCTTCTTTTCATCATATAGAAATTACTGTAGAATCTGAATTAGGAAAAGGAACTTCTTTTAAATTATGGTTTCAAAATCACAATTAAAAGTTAAACTTTTCTGTAAGACTTTTTCTTCATTTTGTCTTCATTTTCTGATTATACTTTTGACTTATAAATAATGAAAATAACAAATCATAAAAATTTAAAGTCATGAAAAAATTAGCAATTTTAACAGTAGCAGTTTTAGGAACATTTGCAATGGCAAGTGCGCAAACAACTCCAGCACCAGCAAAAACAAAAGAGGTAAAAACTGAAAAACAAGATAAAAAAGCAAACAAAAAAGCTAAAGGAGAGAAAAAAGCAGAAGCTGCAAAAAAAGAAACTCCAAAAGCAAAATAATTAAATAGTTTTAAAGGTTGGTAGATTGAAGCTGAAAGAGTGATCTTTCAGCTTTTTTATTTTAACAGCGTTAAATTTTTTATAATAAAAAGAAATAGAATTTTCATTCTTTGTTACTTTGTTTAAAACTATATATTAAATGATTTTTCGTTTTATAATTCTATGTGCTCTTTTATTATTTATTGAGTTCTATTCCTATCAGGCTTTTCGAACTTTAATCAAAACACGCTGGATTTTGATTGGTTATCAGGTTATAAGCTTACTGGTTTTAATTTTTATTATTTATTCTTTTTCGCAGGTAGATCGATCTGTCGGTCAAACTAGGCAATTTATGTTTACCACAGGTTTAATGCTAACGGTATATGTGCCTAAAATTTTGCTTACGCTAATAATGTTCAGCGAGGATATTTTTAGAATAGGAGCTAGTATCGTAAATTATTTTATTTACAATACTCCACGCAAAGAAATGATGCCTGACAGAAGGAAATTTGTTAGCCAACTGGCGTTAGGTTTGGCAGCGATTCCATTTCTTTCTATTATCTACGGAATTTTTGAAGGCAAATATAATTTCAAAGTAATCAAACAAACTGTGTTTTTTCCAGATCTTCCAGATGCTTTTGATGGATTTAAAATCACTCAGATTTCAGACGTTCATAGCGGAAGTTTTGATAATCCTGAGAAAATAAATTACGCTATTGATTTAATCAATGAACAAGAATCTGACTTGATTTTGTTTACTGGAGATATTGTAAACACGCATGCTAAAGAAATGCATCCGTGGTTGGAAACCTTTAGCCGTATTAAAGATTATAAATATGGAAAGTTTGCAGTTTTAGGAAATCACGATTATGGCGAGTATGTGACTTGGCCTTCTGAAAAGGAAAAAGACGAAAATTTTAAGGCAATTAAAAATTTGTATGGCCAGATTGGTTTTAAATTAATGCTGAATGAACATACTTACATTCAAAAAGGTGATGATAAAATTGCTCTGATTGGTGTTGAAAACTGGGGAGTGAATTTTAAGAAAGCAGGTGATTTAAATAAAGCGTCTGAAAATGTTCACAAAGACGATTTTAAAGTGTTAATGAGCCATGATCCAAGCCATTGGGATGCTGAAATCAAAGATCACCCAAAGAATTTCCATCTTACGTTTGCAGGCCACACGCATGGTATGCAGTTCGGAATTGAAATTCCAGGATATTTTAAATGGAGTTTGGCACAATACATTTACAAACAATGGGCAGGATTGTACGAAAATGTTGGAAGATACGTTTATGTTAACCGCGGCTTTGGTTTTCATGCTTATCCAGGACGAGTTGGAATTATGCCCGAAATAACAGTAATTGAACTAAAAAAAGGCCAGAATGTCGGTTAATTCGTTAAAAATGCTACATTTGTATAATATTTATTTCTTTTAGAGATTTAAAAAACTTAATTTTTTGGTTTTATGTCAAAATTTGGAGAACTAATAAATGCCCAAGTTCCAGTGTTAATTGATTTTTACACAGATTGGAATGAATCTTCAGTTTCTATGCATCCTGTCATTAAGGACGTAGCTGCTGCGCTTGGCGATAAAGCCAAAGTAATCAAAATTGATGTAGATAAAAATCAGGAACTAGCAGAAGCACTTCGTATTAAAGGGCTTCCAACTTTAATGATTTACAAAGAAGGCCAAATGATCTGGAGACAATCTGGAGAGCTTGATGCCAATACTATAATCGGAATTGTTCAGGAACAATTTAACGTCTAAATAACTTCTCTTTTGTTGATGTTATTTAGTGGATAATGTCAAACTTATATCCGTTTTCTTTTAAAAAATGCAGTGTTCTAGGCAAAGCAAATCTTAAATTTGGAGAAGCTTTAATGCTGTCATGAAAAACAATTACGCTGCCAGATTTTACATTTTTGGTTACATTTTCAAGGCATTTTTCTGGAGTAATGCTTTGATCGAAATCAGCGCTTAAAACATCCCACATCACAATTTTATAGCCCAAACTTCTAAGGATTTTAGATTGCGCTTTTTTAATTTTTCCATAAGGGGGACGGAATAATAAACGACGAGGAGCTTTTTCTTGCTCATCCAAAATAGCGGCACAATTTTTTACATTTTCGATATATTCATTGGTATGGATTTTCCATCCATTTACATGATTCATCGTATGGTTGCCAATGGAATGTCCGTCTGTAATTAGCTTTTCAAATAAAGCCAGATTCGCTTTAATGTTTTTACCGATGCAGAAAAAAGTAGCTTTTGCATCAAATTTTTTTAATTCAGATAAGACCCAGTCTGTAATTTCTGGAGTAGGGCCATCATCAAAAGTCAGGTATATTTTCTTTTCGTTGTTAGGGATGTCCCAGCAATATTTAGAAAATACCTTTTTTATAAATGCGTTAGTTTTTACCCAATAAAAGCTCATTTTGAATTAAAATTGTATTAGTATGCATAAAATTAAAAAATGCAGCGCTATTTATCAAACAGCGCTGCATTTTTTTAATAAGTAAGATTTTTGTATATTATTTATTCTTTTTCACGTCCAAAACGCTCAAAAACATTCACGTAAGTATTAAATGTTGTTTTGTGCTGGTTGTAAAAAGCAGTGTCTTTATTATCATCCATTACATGCAATAAGCTTCTGTAACGCTCAATATCTGTAATAATGTCTACAGCCAAATCAGTTTGATCAGAAGGAGTCAATGTACTGTAATAGTTTAGATTCTCTTTATATTTCTGAACCAATTTGTTTAATAGATCTTGTGCTTTGGCTTTTTCTCCAACTTTGTAATAACCATCTGCAAAAGCTTCAACTAATGAATAATATCCGTATTTGTCTAAAGGCATTTTGGTCATCGCTAAATTGATTACGTTTTTAGCTTTGTCAATTTTACCTTCTGCAATAAGCTGATTCATTAATCTCGAAAGATTAGTACGGTAAGTAATGCTATTTCTTCTCGTTTCAGGATCGTGATAGATGTTTCCATTGCTATTGCCCCAATCCCATTTCATTACAATATCGTACATTTTATCTGCATCAATTTGTCCCATATCTAATGGTCCGCCATCTTTAGAAGGAGTATTTTTAATTGGAACCAATTTATATACCATTCCGTCCAATTGCAGATAATCTTTTAACCATAAATAATCTTCATCATCAAAAGCTCCGCCGCTAAAATAAATTGGTCTCTTCCAATTGTTATTAGCTAAAATATCAAGCATCATTAAACGGTTTTTGTATAGCGCGCTTCCTTTGATATCAATGTCTAAGTAAGGAACAATAGAATCGTAATACTTAGGATTCACTACTTTATTTTGAATAATAGTGTTTTTGTCCACATTTACTCTAATCTTGTTTGTTGGGTAGAAATGAATAGTTTGTCCGTTTTGCAATCCAACAGTCGATTTAGGATTTTTGATGAAATCGATAAAATCTTTAATGTTCCAACGAGTATCAATTTTTTGAATATAAGCTGTGTAATCCAAGTTATCTCCCACATATTGGCTATGAACAAAAGAAATAGGCAACGGATTTGATTCATAAGACTTCGCTTTCATTTGGTCAATGTACCAGTCTGTCATAAATAAACTCGTATTTACAATCTTCACATCGGTTCTAAAATGCTCAATTTCCTGCGCATACCAAAGAGGGAAGGTGTCATTGTCTCCAATGGTAAATAAGATCGCGTCTTTGTCGCAAGAACTTAAATAAGCTTTTGCCATTGCAACTGCTGTATATCTTCCAGATCTATCGTGATCATCCCAGTTTTGAGAAGCCATTAAAACAGGCGCAGCTAATAAACTTCCAGCAATAATTACCGGTCCAGCAATTTTTGGAGCCAAGTATTTATACAAACTTTCATAGAGCGAATAAACACCAAATCCGATCCAGATGGCAAAGACATAGAATGAACCTACAAGAGCATAATCTCTTTCACGAGGTTCAAAAGGTCTTTCATTCAAATATATTTTTAGTGCAATTCCTGTAAATAAAAATAAAGCTAAAAGTACATAGAAGCTCTTCAAATCTTTGTTTGCATGATACATAATACCAATTAATCCTAAAATAAAAGGTAGGAAATAATAAGCGTTACGACCTTTGTTGTTTAAAACATCTGTTGGAAGGTTGTCTTGTGAGCCTAAATGAACAGAATCTAAAGCTTTGATACCGCTGATCCAGTTTCCGTCCAAATTATCATATTTACCTTGAACATCATTTTGGCGTCCAACAAAATTCCACATCAAATATCTCCAGTACATGTATCCAAACTGGTATTCAAACATAAAACTGAAGTTGTCCGCTGTAGATGGTTTTTCGATAATTAAATATTCTCCGTAGCTTCTTAAGAATTTTACATAACCTTCGTTGTCAATTTGTTTTTGAGCATACGCTCTTCTAAACTCAGAAACTGTTTTTTCAACTTCATTACGCAATTGAGCTGTAGCTTTGTTGTATTCGTCTTCGCTCAATTGACTAGCGTCGATTCCGTATTTTGCCAAATCTTCATCATAATTATAATTAGGATTGATTCGGAACTTTGGAGGATTTGTAAAGTTGATATAGTTTTGAATGTGTCCCGTTTCTGTACTCCACATTCTTGGCAGAATGGCTTTCTGGTTGTCATCAGAATTTTGTTCTGCATTTTTATAATTATTGGTAATAATATATTTACCTGTTTTATAATCTCTTTCGTAGTTTGGTTTTTTATCTAAATAAGGCGTTTTAGCGTCAAGACCAGCAAAAAGTTCCGTGTATTGAGGACCATAAAACAAAGGATTTACACCATATTGTTCACGATTATAGTAAGCTAAAACCTCTGTAGCGTCTGATGGTTTGTTTTCGTTAATAACCGTATTGGCATTTGCACGAACAGGAAGCATTAACCAAGTTGAGAAACCAATCAAAATGAATAAGATACATAATATAATAGTGTTGTAGAATATTAAACCTTTTTGTCTAGTGTATTTTAATCCAAAATAGAAAAACGCAATAAATAATAATGCTACAAAGATAGTTCCTGAGTTGAACGGAAGTCCCATGCTGTTTACCATGAAAATTTCGGTTTTTCCGAAAAATGCCATAGTAAGAGGAAGAAGTAATTTGAAAATGAATAATAAAATTCCAATAACAACTACATTGGCAATAAGGAAGTTTTTAATCGTAACTTTTTCGTAGTGTTTGAAATAGTATAAGAATCCAATAGAAGGAATGGTCAAAAGAGCCATGAAGTGAACTCCAAACGAAAGACCAACTACCAATGAAATGATTAAAAGCCATTTATTTCCTTTTGGTTTGTCCATGTCTTGCTCCCAGCGTAAACCAAGCCAGAAAAGCAATGCGATTAATAAAGAAGCCATTGCGTAAACTTCGGCTTCTACTGCATTAAACCAAAAGCTATCAGAGAAAGTGTAAGCCAAAGCACCTACAAAAGAACTTCCTAAAATTACAATCGAATTATTTTGGTCAATTTCGGTAAAGCGACCTACGATTTTTTTCAAAATCATAGATGATGACCAGAACATAAATAATATGGTAAATGCGCTAGAGAAAACAGACATCATGTTAACCATTAGAGCCACATGTTGAGCATCTATTGCAAACATGGCAAAAAATGCGCCCATCATTTGGAAAAGTGGAGCTCCTGGTGGGTGTCCCACTTCAAGTTTGGCTGCGGTAGCAATATATTCTCCGCAATCCCAAAAGCTCATTGTAGGTTCTACTGTTAAGGTGTAAGTTATTAAAGCGATTGCAAATGCAAACCAACCAATAATTGTATTCCATTTATTGAAATTGAATTGTGCCATATTTAGGTGTTAAAAATTTGAATGTTTTTCTATCCTACAAAGAAAATGTTTTTTTATGTAAAGAAACGAGCATTAACAAAAAATTCTATAAAACAATGCGCAATAAGTAATGCGTTGTCTATGAGGAGTTTTTAATATTGAAGCGGATTTGAATGTGAAAAAAATCAAAAAAAATGATTTTTTTTGGCCAAAAAGTTTGCACAAACTAAATAAAGACTTAAATTTGCACTCGCTTTACAGCACTGCTGGTCTATGGTGTAATGGTAACACTACGGTTTTTGGTGCCGTCTTTCTAGGTTCGAGTCCTAGTAGACCAACAGAAAAAGCCTCTCAGAAATGAGAGGCTTTTTTATTTGAAAAAAGTTTTCTTTAAAATTTGCATAAATTAAATAAAGTTTTAATTTTGCACCCGCTTAACCGCACTGCTGGTCTATGGTGTAATGGTAACACTACGGTTTTTGGTGCCGTCTTTCTAGGTTCGAGTCCTAGTAGACCAACAGAAAAGCCTCTCAGAAATGAGAGGCTTTTTTATGCTTTAAAGTTAGGTTTTTTAACGCAAAGCGCGCTAATTTTTTTAGAGTATAGAGTTTGTTAAGCTTTATGCGTCTTGTTTTGAATATAGCCCGTGATTTCAACCACGGGAAATGTTGTGAAAGGCATATTTTTTGGGAGGCTTATTGCGGATCTATTTATGATTTAAAGAAGAAGGAACAATTCCGAATTTCTTTTTAAATGAAAATGAAAAATGCGAAAGGTCTTCAAAACCAACGCCAATATATACTTCAGATGGCGGATTTCCTTGGCTGATTAGATAATAGGCTTCTTGAAGTCTTTTGTTTAAAAGCCATTTTCCGGGTGTTTCCTGAAATACTTTTTGAAAATCTCTTTTGAATGTTGCCAAGCTCCTTCCAGTCAGATAGGCGAATCGCTGCATTTGAACATTGAAATGGAAATTTTTATTCATAAAAGCTTCCAAGTCAATTTTTCCAGGTTCATTAAAATCAAATAAAATGTCTTTTAATTCTGGATTCACTTTTAATAAAAGATGAATGGCTTCCTTAATTTTTAAATTGAACAAAGTTTCGTTGTTTTCTTCTTCGACTTCGAGATAAGAAATCAGCGATTCCATGAAGGATTTGTAGAGCGGGTTGGGTGCTAGTGAAAACATGGCTTCTGTGTTAGCTTTTTTGTCAGCTTTCAAATTGTACTCTTTGCTAATTTCTTTTAAAATTTCCTGATCCAAAAAAAGAGAAATGGTTTTAAATTCTCCTCCTTCTGGCGGAATCTTGGTAAATTTTGCCAAATGGTTTCTTCTGCTAAAGCGAAAATCTCCCGGTTTTGAATGAAAGGTGTTTTTGCTGTCTGAAGCGATCATTTCGCCAGAAATCTGATAGCTGAAAACATGTTCGGGTATAAAATGCTCGCCTTCTCGACTGCGTGCGTAATAACACGAGTAAAGGATTTTGGGCTTTGTGTTTGGTTTGATGCTCATATTGTAAAAATACTAAAAGATCTGGAAATCTTTAGATCAAAGATTTCCAGATTGATGAAGATTATTTTGGCTGAATCAATGCTCTTGGTTCTAAATAAGCTTCAAGGCCAATTGTTCCAAACTCGCGCCCGATTCCAGATTGTTTAAATCCGCCAAAAGGAGCCATTGGGTCATGGCCAATTCCGTTAATCTGAACACGGCCAGCGTTAATTTGCGAAGCGACATTATATGCTCTTTTTGAATCTGATGAACTTACATAGGCTTGCAAGCCATAAGTGGTGTCATTGGCAATTTCAATGGCTTCTTCTTCTGTTTTGTAAGTAATGACAGATAGAACAGGGCCGAATATTTCTTCTCTTGCTATACGCATCTGATTGTTTACGTTGATAAAAACAGTTGGTTTTACGAAATTCCCGCTTTCAAGTCCTTCTGGTTTTCCCAGTCCGCCAATTAATATTTCTGCGCCTTCGTTAATTCCGGTCTGAATATAGTCTTGAACACGGTTAAATTGTTTTTCGCTAACCATTGGGCCAACTGCAGTGTTTGGATTTTTTGGGTCTCCCACAATGAAGTTTGGAATCGTTTCTTTAATAAGAGATTTTACTTCGTCTAATTTGTTTTCTGGGATTAATAATCTAGTTCCGGCAATACATGCTTGTCCGTTATTCATAAATGCTGCGGCAATGGCAAGCGGAATAGCTTTTGAGAAATCTGCATCATCTAGAATTATATTTGGAGATTTTCCGCCAAGTTCAAGGGTAACTCTTTTCATGGTGTTGATGGCTTCTTTTGCAATAATTTTTCCAACGTTTGTTGATCCTGTAAAAGAAATTTTAGAAATATCTGGATTTCTGCTTATTTCGGCACCCACTATTTCTCCTGATCCATTTACAATATTTACAATTCCCTTTGGAAGTTGTGCATCGAGTAAACATTCGATCATTAATTGAGTCTGTTGAGCGCTCATTTCGCTAGGTTTAATTACGGTTGTGCATCCTGCTGCAATTGCTGTAGATAGCTTGCTGCAAATGAAGCCATTGCTCGAATTCCACGGAATAATAATTCCAACAACGCCTATGGGTGTCATTTGAACTTCAGATTCGCCCATTGTTTTAATAAAGCTGTAAGAGTTGAGGAGATTGATTGCGGAGTCAAAGCTCTTCAGCATGTAATCGTAGCTTACACTGGCAAACTGAAATGTGCCTCCGTATTCTTCTGTCATTATATTAATAAAGTCATCTTTCCTTTTTTCAACAGAAGATTTGATTTTTTCAAGATATTGGATTCTTTCTGAAGGTGTTGTTTTAGAAAAGGTTTTAAAGGCATTTTTCGCTGCTTCGATTGCGTTTTGAGTGTCTTCGGTATTGCCCAAAAGAACTTTTCCTAATTTTTCATTTGTTACTGGGCTAATAAGGTCGAAATATTCAGTTCCTTTTGGAGTAACAAATTCTCCATTGATGTAAATTTTGTCTATTGTTTTCATTTTGTTGTTTTTAATGAATTTTTATTTGACAAATTTCCGCATTAAATGGATTGACCGTTTTGTTGAAAAGCTCAGTTAAACTTTGTTGAGAAGCTCATTTTTTTTGCATAAAAAAAGCTTCTCACTGGAGAAGCTTTAAGGAGAAAAAATAATCATGTTAGATTTTTAAAGTTATAACGGGTTTAACGGCGTGATTGACCAAGCCTTCGCTGATGCTTCCATTAAAGAAGTGTGCAAAACCAGTTCTGCCATGTGTGCACATTCCGATAACATCAGCGTCTATTTTGTTTGAGAAATTGATGATTCCTTTTTCGATATTGGTGTCGTTGTAAATTTGAGTTGTGTAATTAGTGATATTAAATTCCTCTACAAAATCGTTCATTGCTTTTTCGCTAACATGAGTTGGTTTGAAGCTGTTGGGTGTGCAAATAGTGACTAAGTGTAGTTTTGAATCAAATAGTTTGGTGAAATTTAAAAGTTTTTCAAATGGTTTTTTTGCCTCATCTGAAAAATCAGAAGCAAAAACAATGTTGGATGCATTAAAATTTGGAATATTTTTCTTGATGACTAAAACAGGGATTTCTGAGTTTCTAACTACTTTTTCTGTATTTGAGCCTATTAGTAGTTCTTCGACGCCAGAAGATCCATGAGAGCCCATAATAATTAGATCAATGTCGTAATCTTTGCTTATTTGGGTAATACCGTGTATGGGTTTGTCCATTTTTACAATTTCAGTTACCGGAATTCCTTCTAGATAATCTCTAGAGGCAACTTCGTCTAGCGTTTCGTTTGCTTTCTTCATAAAAAGCATGGTTTCAGGAATGCTGGTCCCTCCCAATATAGCGTCGTTTGATTGCTGTGGCAATTCAAGCATATGAAGAAGAATGAGTTCAGAATTGTTCTTTTTTGCGATTTGAGCCGCAACTCTTAAAGCGTCTTCTGCATGTTCTGAGAAGTCGGTAGGTACTAAAATTCGTTTCATGATTTTGAGGGTTAAAAATTATGAATAATTCGCGTTTTAATGCTATAATAAAGATAAGAAATTATTTTAGAGCAATCAATTTATTTGATTTATAAAAAAATCACTATATTTGCACTGTTATTTATTAAAATCTAAATAATGAGGGGACTAAGTGTCCCCTCTTTTTATAAAATTATGACATTTAAAGAAAAAGTAAACGGATTAATTACGGAAGCTCTTCTGGAAAAACCATCAATCTTTTTGGTTGATTTGGCTGTTTCGGATTCTTTTAAGATTAGTGTTGGTTTAGACGGAGATAATGGAGTGGCGCTGCAAGACTGTATAGATATCAGTCGCGCAATCGAGAATAATCTTGATCGTGAAGAACAGGATTTCTCGCTTGAAGTAGCATCGGTTGGAGTCGGAACTCCTCTTAAAATGATAAGACAATACAAGAAAAATGTTGGTAGAACGCTGATTGTTACCACAAATACAGAAAAAATCGAAGCGGAATTGGTAGAAGCTAATGATGTTTTTATAATTTTGTCTTGGAAAGCAAGAGAACCGAAAAAAGTAGGAAAAGGAAAAGAAACAGTTCAAAAAGAGCAACAAATACCTTATACAGAAATTAAAGAGGCAGTTGTTACGGTAACATTTTAATTTTAATTAAAAAATTCGCATGGAAAATTTAGCATTAATCGATTCATTCTCAGAGTTTAAAGATAATAAACTTATTGATCGTGTAACGCTTATGGCAATTTTAGAGGACGTATTTAGAAATGCATTAAAGAAAAAATACGGTTCAGATGAAAATTTCGATATCATTATAAACCCTGATAAAGGTGATATGGAAATCTGGAGAAGAAGAGTAATTGTTGCCGATGAGGATCTTGATTTTGAAAATGAGGAAATTACATTGACTGAAGCAAGAAAAATTGAGGCGGATTTTGAAATTGGTGAAGAAGTTTCTGAAGAAGTAAAATTGATTGATTTAGGAAGAAGAGCTATCTTAGCGCTTCGTCAGAATCTTATATCTAAAATTCACGAACACGATAATACAAACTTATACAAGCAGTTTAAAGATATTATCGGTGATATTTATACAGCTGAAGTACACCACGTACGTCCAAGAGTAGTTATCTTAGTGGATGATGAAGGAAATGAAATTGTGCTTCCAAAGGAAAAACAAATTCCATCAGATTTCTTCCGTAAAGGAGATAATGTTCGTGGAATTATTGAAAGCGTTGAATTAAAAGGGAACAAGCCTCAGATTATTATGTCAAGAACTTCTGAGAAGTTCTTGGAAAAATTATTTGAGCAAGAAATTCCAGAGGTTTTCGACGGACTAATTACAGTGAAAAATGTTGTTCGTATTCCGGGCGAAAAAGCAAAAGTAGCTGTTGATTCTTATGATGATAGAATTGATCCAGTTGGAGCTTGCGTTGGAATGAAAGGTTCTCGTATTCACGGAATTGTTCGTGAGCTTGGAAATGAAAATATTGATGTAATCAATTATACAAACAATATTCAATTATTTATTACAAGAGCATTAAGCCCAGCAAAAGTTTCTTCTATCAAAATTGATGAAGAAAATAAAAGAGCTGAAGTGTTCTTGAAATTAGAAGAAGTTTCAAAAGCAATTGGTAGAGGTGGTCACAACATTAAATTGGCAGGTCAGTTGACAGGTTATGAATTAGATGTTATACGTGAAGGAGATATCGCTGGAACCGTTGCAGATGAAGATGATGTTGAATTAACAGAGTTTTCAGATGAAATTGAAGAGTGGGTAATTGAAGAGTTTGCAAAAATAGGTTTAGATACTGCAAAAAGTATTTTAAAACACGACGTAGAAGATTTAGTAAGAAGAACAGATTTAGAAGAGGAAACAATTCTAGATGTTATGAAGATACTAAAAGAAGAGTTTGATAGTTAAGCTAAAAGCTTGCATCTGCTCTAACAACACAACGAAAAAGGTAATAATAAAAAGGTTATATGTCTGAAGAGAGAGTAATAAGAATAAACAAGGTTTTAAGGGAATTAAATATTTCGTTAGAAAGAGCTGTGGATTATCTAAAAGATAAAGGAATTGCTATTGATGCAAATCCTAATGCGAAAATTTCTGACACGGAATTTAATATCCTTCAAAGCCAATTTGCGGGCGATAAGGGGAATAAGGAGGCTTCTAAAGAGGTTGGAGAAGAAAAAAGAAAGGAAAAAGAGGCATTACGTGTAGAGCGTGAGAAAGAAATTGAAGACAAACGCAGACAAGAAGAAGAGCGTCTAAAACAGCAAGAAATAATTAAAGCAAGAGCTGTTGTTTCGGGGCCTGTACAAGTTGGTAAAATTGACTTGAATCCAAAAAAACCTGCGGTTACTCCTTCTGAGGAAGCAGCTAAGGTTGAAGAACCAAAAGTTGCTGCTGCTGTGCAGCCAGAAAAACCTGTTCAAAATGAAACAGTGAAATCTGAACCAGTTGTTTCAACTCCTGTTGCTGAAACTAAAAAAGAAGAACCTATTATTACTGAGAAAAAAGAAGTTAAAGCAGAATCTAAAGTTGCGCAGGAGCCAATCGTGTCTACTGATCCAACAACTTCGGAGGAAACTATTACTACTCAATATCAAAAGCTTACTGGAACTACTCTTACAGGTCAGACAATTGATTTATCTCAATTTAATAAGCCTAAGAAAAAGAAAGAAGATCCTAAAGCGGCTCAGAATAAACCTGGAGCTCCTGGAGTTGGAAATAATAATAACGCCAATAAGAATAAGCGTAAAAGAATTGGCCCAAAACCGGGTGTGCCTGGTGCACCAAAGCCTGTTACGGGTAATGCGCCTGGAACACCGAATCCAAACAAGCCGGCTCAAAATAACAATGGAGGAGGTTTTAATGCTAACAGAAGCCAAAGACCAGGTTTTGTAAAAGGAAACCGTCCTGCTATTGTGGCTAAAGTTGAGCCAACTGAAGAAGAAGTAAAAAACCAAATTAGAGAAACTCTTGAAAAACTTCAAGGTAAAGGAGGAAAATCTAAAGCGGCAAAATATAGAAGAGATAAAAGAGAAACACACCGTCAGAAATCTGATGACGAGCAAAGAGCTCTTGACGAAGGAAGTAAAACAATTAAAGTTACTGAGTTTGTTACTGTAGGTGAAATTGCAATCATGATGGATGTGCCGATTACTAAAGTAATTGGAACTTGTATGTCTCTTGGTATCATGGTTACCATGAACCAACGTCTAGATGCTGAAACATTAACTATTGTAGCAGATGAGTTTGGTTATGATGTTGAATTCATCACAGTAGATATTGAAGAAGCAATAGAAGTTGTAGAAGATAGAGAAGAAGACTTAGTAACAAGAGCGCCAATTGTGACAGTAATGGGTCACGTTGACCACGGTAAAACATCTTTACTGGATTATATTCGTAAAGAAAATGTTATTGCAGGTGAGTCTGGAGGTATTACTCAGCACATTGGAGCGTATGGAGTTACTTTGGATAACGGACAAAAAATTGCATTCTTAGATACTCCAGGTCACGAGGCGTTTACAGCGATGCGTGCACGTGGAGCTCAAGTTACGGATATTGCGATTATCGTAGTTGCGGCGGATGATGATATCATGCCACAAACAAAAGAGGCAATTTCTCACGCACAAGCTGCGGGAGTGCCAATTATATTTGCAATCAATAAAATTGATAAACCAAACGCGAATGTTGACAAAATTAAAGAACGTTTGGCTGGTATGAATTTACTTGTTGAAGATTGGGGTGGAAAAATTCAGTCACATGATATTTCTGCAAAAGTCGGAACGGGAGTTAAAGAATTATTAGAGAAAGTTTTATTAGAAGCTGAAATCTTAGATTTAAAAGCAAATCCAAATAAAGCGGCGCAGGGAACTGTTGTTGAGGCTTACTTAGATAAAGGAAAAGGATACGTTTCTACAATTTTAGTGCAACAAGGTACTTTGAAAATTGGAGATTATATGCTTGCTGGTAAACACCATGGTAAGGTAAAAGCAATGCATGACGAAAGAGGACATACAGTTTTATCAGCTGGACCTTCAACCCCTGTATCAGTTTTAGGTTTAGACGGAGCTCCAACAGCGGGTGATAAGTTCAACGTATTTGAAGACGAAAAAGAAGCAAAACAAATTGCATCAAAACGTTCTCAATTAATGCGTGAACAATCAGTTCGTACACAAAGACATATTACACTTGATGAGATCGGACGTCGTATTGCTCTTGGTCAGTTTAAAGAACTAAACGTAATTCTTAAAGGAGACGTGGATGGTTCTGTTGAGGCATTATCAGATTCGTTCTCTAAACTTTCTACAGAAGAAGTTCAAATCAATATTATCCATAAAGGTGTTGGTGCGATTACAGAAACAGATGTTAACTTGGCTTCTGCTTCAGATGCAATCATCATCGGATTTAACGTTCGTCCTGCAGGAAATGCTAGACAGCTTGCGGATAAAGAAGAAATTGATATCCGTTACTATTCTATTATTTATGCGGCAATCGATGACTTGAAAGATGCGATGGAAGGAATGTTAGCGCCAGAAATGAAAGAAGAAGTTTTAGGTAATGCTGAAATTCGTGAGATTTTCAAAATTTCTAAAGTGGGTTCAATTGCTGGATGTATGGTGACAGACGGTAAAATCTTAAGAACTTCTAAAATTAGAGTAATTAGAGATGGAGTTGTTGTTCATACAGGTGAATTAGTTGCCTTGAAACGTTTCAAAGACGATGTGAAAGAAGTGACTAAAGGTTACGATTGTGGTATCCAAATAAAAGGATTTAATGATATCGAAATTAATGATGTTATTGAAGCTTACCACGAAGTAGCAATTAAAAAGAAATTGAAATAAATTCAATTCATATATTAAAAGTCCCAATGAAAATTGGGACTTTTTTTATTTTAAAATTATGATATTAATGAATGTGGTGTTAGGAAATTAGTCATTGTAATGTGTTTCATTTTATAATATGAAACATAAATGAGAGATTTGACTACGGTCTGGTTCGTGGAATGTCCGTTTCTTTGTGTAGTAATTTTCTTTTGTTTTTTAGGTGAAATGAAATTAAGAAAATAGTTTGTCGAATGAAATATCTATACTGATATGAGGGTAAGTATAAATCATATTGTGAATGCAATTTTTGGCACGTTTTAAATCAGAGAATTCCGTTAGTAATTTTACAAATGTTCAGCAGTTAAGAGAAATAATGCCTGCTTTGCTTGAGGGGTATTTGACTGAAGCGGAAATGCCAAACAGTTTTCTTTTGTTATCGCCTCCTCCCGAACACAACTCCAGTTTTTTTGAGTTAGATTTGGAACATGCAAGAAAAGCATTGGAATCTAAGGACGAAGCACGTTTTTTGCAGGCGGCCATAGATGCAGACTTGTCCTTTCCTTTTGCGGTTAAATCATTTGAATCAATTATAGGTATGTAGATTAGTGAGTCAAAAACTCCTAAACTTTACGTGCTAATGCGAAGGGTGATGACAGATGCGGGATTGTCTACTTATGCGGCTAAAAATTATTACAAAAGGGAAAGGCCATTTATGGTAAATAATCAAAAGACATGCACTCCCGATCAGGAAAATATATTATATAAAGTTGGTTCGTTTCCTTCTGGTCATGCTGCTGTTGGCTGGGCGTGGTCATTGGTTTTAATTAAGCTTTTCCCTGAAAAAGAAAAAGAGATTTTGAAACGCGGGCATGACTTTGGTGAAAGTCGTATTGTTTGTAATGTACATTGGTATAGTGATGTTAAAATGGGAAGAACTATGGGGCAGGCGACTGTTGAATGTCTTTGGGGTAATTCGGATTTTCTGGCTGACTGGGATAGTGCTAAAAAAGAAATACAGGAGATTTTAGATTCTAATTTAGAATAAAGGCTTAGTGATTTTAAATTTAGAATGATATCTCAAATTTTAGTATTATTTTTGGGTATAAATAATATAAAAATGAAAAGAATTTTAATATACACAAGCTTGTTTTTTATAAGTTTTACGGCATTATCTTTTTCGCAAGAAAATGTTGAGAAACCTACGCCGCCAGCAGGAGATGCTTTAGTTGGGGATTATTATGGAACAGATGTTTCTGGAGCTGTGGTAAATAATGCTGTTTCTGTTGAAAAACTTGAAGGGGAATTAAAAACCACAAAAACAATAGAAGGAATTGCAGTAAAAGGTGAAGTAACGGATGTTTGTGCGAAAAAAGGGTGCTGGATAACTCTTAAGACTAAAGATGGTGAATCTTTCTTTGTAAAAATGAAAGATTACGCTTTTTTTGTACCTACTGCATTAAAAGGTAAAAATGTAGTTTTAGAAGGAAATGCTGAAAAGAAAGTAACATCTGTTGAAGAACTTAAGCATTATGCAAAAGATGCTAAGAAAACAAAGGCAGAAATAGATGCGATTAAAATGCCAAAAGAAGAAATACGCTTTTTAGCGAGCGGGATCAAAGTCGTAAATTAGATTTAAAAGTTGTATTTCTAAAATAGAAACAAAAAAAGCGAGATTTTTATATCTCGCTTTTTTTGTTTCTGCATGCATCATTTTCCGGGTTTAAGCAGGAAAACGCTTTTGTATCTTTTTTTGATTTCTGCTAAATTTCTTTCAGCTTCTATTCTGGTTTTGAAATTCCCAACAATTACTTTATAATTTGGAGTGCTGAAAATAATGGTTCCGTCAATATCAGAATTTTCTTTTTTGAAATCCGATAACGTTTTTTTTGCTTCGTCGCTTTTACCACTAAAGATTTGAATTCTATAGGTGTCGTTTGTATTTATCGACGTGTTAATTTTGCGCTTCTCGTTTAGTAATTGCTCAAATTTAGGATCTTGATTTAGTGTTAAATTTTGGTCTTGAGCATTAATATTGTGTGCGAAAGCAATCGTTGTAATTGTTAATAAAAGGCTTTTTGAAGGACTTAAAATTCTCATAATGTGATGGTTTTTATGCAAAAATACTATTTAAAGTTTGAGTGTAAAATTTTAATATTATTTAGAATTGATATAAATTGATAATTAAGACTATTTTAAGGTTTTGAGAATAGCTCATAAGTCGTATTTTTGTGCAAGTTTTAAAAGAGGGTATAGGTTTTTGCTGGATTTAGTACAGAAAAAATCATACCAAAAATTAGTAGACAATTATTTATACTATATGAAAAAGGTGGGTAACCATAATTCGATCTCAAGAAAATTGCTGCTTGGCTTATCGCTAACGTTAATTTTCTCCCTAACTTCATTTGCTCAAGAAGCTGCTGCTCCGGCGGCGCCTGAGGCTGCTGCGGCTGCTCCAGCTGCAGGAGGCGGTGATCCAGTAAAAGGGAAAGAACTTTTTAATGCAAATTGCGCTGCATGTCACAAATTAGATGCTAAATCAACTGGTCCTGCTTTAAGGGGAGTTGCTTCTAAGCATGATATGGCTTGGATTTACAAGTGGGTGCATAACAGTTCTGACATGATTAAGTCAGGTGATCCTGTTGCTGTTAAACTTTTTGAGGAAAATAACAAAGCTGTTATGACTTCGTTTCCTCAATTGTCTGAAGGAGATATTGATAATATTATAGCGTATACTTCTGAGCCTAAGGCTGAGCCTGCTGCGTCACCAGGAAATGCTGCTACGCCTCCTGGGACTAACGTAGAAAGTGGTGCTATTTCAAATAACATTATTTTAGGAGCTCTTGCTCTTGTAATGGCTATTTTAGTTGTAATGTTGTTTATGGTAAACAAAGTTTTAACTAAAGTTGCTAATAAAAACGGTATTGAGGTTGCTCCAAAAGAAGCAAGACTTCCAATCTGGAAAGCTTTCGCTAAAAACCAATTCTTGGTTTTGGTAACTGCAATCTTCTTGCTTTTGGCTAGTGGTTATTTTGTTTACGGATACTTAATGCAAGTAGGTGTAGATCAGAATTATGAGCCAATTCAGCCAATTCACTACTCTCACAAAATTCACGCTGGTGATAATGAAATCAATTGTAAATATTGTCACTCTGCTGCTCGTGTAAGTAAAACAGCTGGTATTCCTTCTTTAAATGTTTGTATGAACTGTCATAAAAATATTTCTGAGGTTGCTGAAACTACTGCTACTCCTGAGTACAGCAAAGCATTCTACGATGCTCAAATCCAAAAATTATATGATGCTGTTGGATGGGATAAGACTAAACAAGCTTATACTGGAAAAACAATGCCTGTAAAATGGGTTCGTATTCACAACTTACCTGACTTTGTTTACTTCAACCACTCGCAACACGTTTCTGTTGCAGGTATTGAATGTCAAACTTGTCACGGACCAGTACAGGAATTTGAAATCATGAAGCAATACTCTAAATTAACAATGGGATGGTGTGTTGATTGCCATAGAAAAACTGATGTTAAGATGGAAGGTAATGCTTACTATGACAAAATTCATGCTGAGCTTTCTAAAAAATACGGTGTAGAGAAATTAACTGCAGCGCAAATGGGAGGTTTAGAGTGTGGTAAATGCCACTATTAATCGATTTATTAAGATTTTAATATATATATACAATGTCATCAAACAAAAAATACTGGAAAAGTGTTGAGGAGCTAGAAAATAGCTCTATTGTTGAGGCGCTTAGAAATAACGAATTTGTTGAAGAAATTCCTACTGATGAGTTTTTAGGTAATGCTGAGGCTTTATCTACTTCAGGAACTTCACGTCGTGACTTTTTAAAGTACGTAGGGTTTAGTACGGCGGCTGTAACATTAGCTGCTTGCGAAGGTCCGGTTCACAAGTCTATCCCTTATGTATTACAACCAGAGCAAATCATTCCTGGTGTTGCTGATTATTATGCAACTACAGTTTTTGATGGATTTGATTTTGCTAATCTTTTGGTGAAAACTCGTGAGGGTCGTCCAATTAAAATTGAAAACAATACAATTGCTGGAGCTAAATTTTCAGCGAATGCTAGAATTCATGCATCTATCTTAGGTTTGTATGATAGCACTCGTTTAAAAGAGCCAAAAGTAGACGGTAAAAATTCTTCTTGGTCAGCTGTTGATTTGAAAATCAAATCTAGTTTAGCAGAGGCAAAAGCTAAAGGCGGTCAAGTTGTATTATTAACTAATACTTTAGCAAGTCCATCTACAGAAAAATTAATTGGTGAGTTTATTGCAAAAAATCCAAACGCTAAGCACGTTGTATATGATGCAGTTTCTTCATCTGAAGCTTTAGATGCTTTTCAAGCTGTTTATGGTCAAAGAGCTTTAGTTGATTACGATTTTTCAAAAGCTTCTTTAATCGTATCTGTTGGAGCTGATTTCTTAGGAGACTGGCAAGGTGGAGGATATGATGCTGGATATGCGCAAGGACGTATTCCTCAAAACGGAAAAATGTCTCGTCACTTTCAGTTTGAATCAAACATGACATTATCTGGAGCAGCTGCTGATAAGCGTGTTCCTATGACTGTAGCTGCTCAAAAGCAAGCTTTAGTTCAAATTTATAATATTGTTGTAGGTGCTTCTGTTCCTGTAGCTTTAGAAGGAAACTTTAAAGCTGAAGTAGTAAAAGCTGCACAACAGCTTAAAGCTGCTGGTTCAAAAGGAGTTTTAGTATCTGGAATTGAAGATAAAAATGCTCAGTTATTAGTTTTAGCTATCAATCAAGTATTGGCTAGTGAAGCTTTTAGTACTGCTGGAGCAAGACAAATTAGAAAAGGTTCTAATGCTGCAGTTGCACAATTAATTAAAGATTTGAATGCAGGAAGTGTTCATACTTTAATTATGAGCGGAGTTAACCCAGTTTATACTTTAGCTGATTCAGCTTCTTTTGTATCTGGATTGAAAAAAGTTAAAACATCAGTTGCATTTTCATTAAAAGAAGATGAGACTGCATCAATTGTTTCAATTGCTGCGCCAGCTCCTCACTATTTAGAGTCTTGGGGGGATCTTGAGCTTACAAGCGGAACATATAGCTTAACTCAGCCTACAATTCGTCCTATCTTCAATACAAAACAATTTCAAGATATTTTATTGTCAGTAAATGGTACTGCTGGTACTTATTATGACTACTTAAAAGCAAATTCTGGAGCTTATACTGCAGGTACTTCTTGGAATAAAGTATTGCACGATGGTGTAGCTGTTTTGGGAGCTTCAGCATTATCAGGAGGAGCTATTGATGCTGCTACTGCTGCAAATGCGGTTGCAAGATCTAAATCTGCTGGTGATTTTGAATTAGTATTATATACTAAAACAGGATTAGGAGATGGACAACATGCTAACAACCCTTGGTTGCAAGAGTTTCCAGATCCAATTACTAGAGTTTCTTGGGATAACTATGTTACAGTGTCTAATGCTGATGCTAAAAAACTTGGTTTATCTAACGAAATTGTTGCAAACGGAGGTTTAAATGGTAGTTATGCTACTATTACAGTAGACGGAACTAAATTGGAAAACGTTCCAGTTATTGTTCAGCCAGGTCAAGCAGTTGGTACTTTAGGTCTAGCTCTTGGTTACGGACGTAAAGCTGCTCTTAAAGAAGAAATGCAAGTAGGTTTAAACGCTTACGCTTTATATAAAGGTTTCAATAATGTTCAATCTGTGTCTATCGTTAAGGCTGGTGGAGTACACGAATTTGCTTGTGTTCAAGGTCAGAAAACTTTAATGGGTAGAGGAGATATTATTAAAGAAACTACTTTAGAAATATTCAATACTAAAGATGCTGAACATTGGAATGAAAAGCCAATGGTATCTCTAGATCACCAAGAAGTTGAGGCTACTACTGTAGATCTTTGGGAATCATTTGATCGTACAACTGGTCACCACTTCAACCTTTCAATTGACTTAAATGCTTGTACAGGATGTGGAGCCTGCGTTATCGCTTGTCATGCTGAAAACAACGTTCCAGTTGTAGGTAAAGCAGAGGTAAGAAGAAGCCGTGATATGCACTGGTTACGTATCGATAGATACTATTCTTCTGAAAGTACTTTTGAAGGTGATAATGAAAGAAAAGAAGGAATTGCTGGTTTATCTAGTTCATTATCTACATTTAATGAAATGGAAAAAGCAGGAGATAATCCTCAAGTTGCATTCCAACCTGTAATGTGTCAACACTGTAACCACGCACCTTGTGAAACAGTTTGTCCTGTTGCTGCAACTTCTCACGGTCGTGAGGGACAAAACCATATGGCTTACAACAGATGTGTGGGTACTCGTTACTGTGCAAACAACTGTCCATATAAAGTACGTCGTTTTAACTGGTTCTTATACAACAAAAACAGCGAGTTCGATTATCATATGAACGATGATTTAGGACGTATGGTTCTTAATCCAGACGTTAACGTACGTTCTCGTGGTGTTATGGAGAAATGTTCTATGTGTATCCAAATGACACAAGCAACTAAATTAAAAGCTAAAAACGAAGGCCGTCCAGTTAGAGATGGAGAATTCCAAACAGCTTGTTCTAGTGCTTGTTCTTCAGGAGCGATGATATTTGGTGATGTAAATGATAAAGAAAGTAAAGTTGCTAAATTAGCTGCTGACGAAAGATCATACCACTTATTAGAGCATGTAGGTACAAAACCTAATGTGGTTTACCATGTTAAAGTTAGAAATACTTAGTAAAATTATTAATTAAGAAACAATATAAAGGATTATGTCGTCTCACTACGAAGCACCCATTAGAAAACCTTTAGTTATAGGTGATAAATCTTATCACGATGTAACTGTAGATGTAGCTGCACCTGTTGAGGGGCCTGCAAACAAGCAATGGTGGATTGTATTTTCAATCGCATTAATAGCCTTCCTTTGGGGGTTAGGTTGTATAATTTACACCGTATCTACCGGTATCGGAACATGGGGATTAAATAAAACAGTTGGCTGGGCTTGGGATATTACTAACTTCGTTTGGTGGGTTGGTATTGGTCACGCCGGAACATTAATTTCTGCGGTATTATTACTTTTCCGTCAACGTTGGAGAATGGCCATCAACCGTTCTGCAGAAGCTATGACTATTTTCTCTGTAGTACAAGCAGGTCTTTTCCCAATCATTCACATGGGACGCCCATGGTTAGCATACTGGGTATTGCCTATTCCAAACCAATTTGGATCTTTATGGGTAAACTTTAACTCACCTTTACTTTGGGATGTATTCGCGATTTCAACGTATCTTTCAGTATCATTAGTTTTCTGGTGGACTGGTTTATTGCCTGACTTTGCAATGCTTCGTGATAGAGCCATTACTCCTTTTAATAAAAGAGTTTATTCTATCTTAAGTTTTGGATGGAGCGGTAGAGCAAAAGATTGGCAGCGTTTTGAAGAAGTATCTTTAGTATTAGCTGGTCTGGCTACTCCACTTGTACTTTCTGTACACACAATTGTATCTATGGACTTTGCAACTTCTGTAATCCCTGGATGGCATACAACAATTTTCCCTCCATACTTCGTTGCTGGAGCGGTTTTCTCTGGATTCGCGATGGTAAACACATTGCTTATTGTTATGAGAAAAGTATCGAACCTTGAAGCATACATCACATTACAGCATATCGAGTTAATGAACATCATTATCATGATTACTGGATCTATCGTAGGTGTTGCTTACATCACTGAGTTATTTGTAGCTTGGTATTCAGGGGTAGAATATGAGCAGTATGCATTCTTAAACAGAGCTACTGGACCTTACTGGTGGGCATATTGGTCAATGATGACATGTAACGTGTTCTCTCCTCAGTTCATGTGGTTCAAAAAATTAAGAACAAGTATCATGTTCTCATTCATCATTTCGATTGTAGTAAACATCGGTATGTGGTTTGAAAGATTCGTAATTATTGTTACTTCTTTACATAGAGATTACCTTCCATCTTCTTGGACAATGTTCTCACCAACATTTGTTGATATTGGAATTTTCATCGGAACAATTGGTTTCTTCTTTGTATTGTTTTTATTATACTCTAGAACATTCCCTGTAATTGCTCAGGCAGAGGTTAAAACAATTTTGAAAGGAACAGGAGATAATTACATTAGAGAAAGAGCAAACAGTAAAGATTCACATCATGAGTAATAAAGTTATATACGCCATTTATAATGACGATGACGTTTTGATGAATGCAGTAAAGAAAACTAGAGCTGCTCATCATCATATTGAAGAGGTTTTTACTCCATTCCCGGTTCACGGATTGGACAAAGCCATGGGACTAGCACCAACAAGATTAGCAATATGTGCTTTTTTATATGGATGTGTTGGTATTTCTGTTGCAACAACTATGATGGGTTACATCATGATTCATGACTGGCCGCAGGATATTGGAGGTAAGCCAAGTTTCAGTTTCATCCAAAATATGCCATCTTTTGTGCCAATTATGTTTGAGATGACTGTATTCTTTGCAGCTCACTTAATGGTAATTACTTTTTATATGAGAAGTAGATTATGGCCTTTTAAACAAGCTGAAAACCCAGATGTAAGAACAACTGATGACCACTTTTTAATGGAGGTTGCTGTAAATGATAACGAAGCTGAATTAGTTTCTTTCTTCGAAGGAACTGGAGCTGTTGAAGTTAAAGTAATAGAAAAGAATTAATTGTAGCTATGAAAAGGATATATAAAATAACACTTTTAGTTGGTATAACTATTTTAGTTTCATCTTGCCACAATAATTCGGCACCAAACTATCAGTATTTCCCAAATATGTATGAGTCTGTTGCTTACGAGCCATATTCAGAAGCAAAAGTATTTAAGGGAGGAAAAGAAGGACAGCTTCCTGTTGCAGGAACTATCAATAGAGGTTTTGAACCTTATGAATATGAAAACTCAACGGCTGGTTATGAATTAGCAAAAGCTAATTTAAAATCTCCATTGACAGAAGAAGAGAAAAACTCTGGAAAAGGGAAAGAACTTTTCGAAATTTACTGTATCAGCTGCCATGGTGCTACTGGTAACGGTAAAGGTAAATTGGTTGAAAGAGAAAAATTTCTTGGAGTACCTAGCTATAAAGACAGAGAGATCACTGAAGGAAGTATTTTTCATGTTGAAACTTATGGTTTAAATGCAATGGGTTCACATGCAAATCAATTAAGTGCTCACGAACGTTGGTTAGTTGCTGACTATGTTCTGAAACTAAAAAGCCAATTATAATTGTTGAACAAACTGATCGTAATAGATATGTATACATTTTCAAGTAAATTAAAAACTTTTTCTATCATCTTAATGGCCGTTGGTTTATTAGGAATTGGGTATGGTTTTTTAAGTGCACCAAAAGATATTCAAGAAGTTGAAAAAATACTAGCTGCAGATGAACATGGTTCTCATGGTGCTGCACATGAAGAAAAAGCGGAGGCATCTCACAAAGAAGCAGGTCATCATGAAGCTGCTGAAGCTACACATGACGCTCATAAAGGAGCTGCACATGCTGAAGTTTCTGGTGCAAATGAGCACGAAAAACATTTAGAGCACGTATTGCACCAATTACAAAATAAGCCTTGGTCTGCTGTATATGTAGCTTGTATTTTCTTTTTACTGCTTTCAATGGGAGTTTTAGCCTTCTATGCTATCCAACAAGTTGCTCAAGCGGGTTGGTCTCCAGTTTTGTTTAGAGTTATGCAAGGTATCACAGCTTATTTACCAGCTGGTTCTGTTATCTTCTTTATCATCTTAGTTTTATGCGGATTACACTTCAATCATATCTTTGTATGGTTAGGTGAAGGTGTAACAGATCCTAAAAACGCTAATTATGATGCAATTATTGCTGGAAAATCTGGTTATTTAAACTTTCCTTTCTGGATTGTAAGAGCTGCTATCTTTTTATTAGGATGGAACTTATACCGTTACTACTCAAGAAAAAATTGTTTGGAGCAAGATGAGGCAAATGACGATCTTTACTACAAAAAGAACTTCAAAGCTTCAGCAGGATTCTTAGTATTCTTCATTGTTTCTGAGTCTATTATGGCTTGGGATTGGATTATGTCTTTTGATCCGCACTGGTTTAGTACATTGTTTGCTTGGTATGTATTTGCTTCTTTCTTTGTAAGTGGTATTACAACTATTGCATTAGTAACAATTTATTTAAAATCTAAAGGATATTTAGAGTATGTAAATACAAGTCATATCCATGATTTAGCTAAGTTCATGTTTGGTATTAGTGTATTTTGGACTTATTTATGGTTCTCTCAATTCATGTTGATTTGGTACGCTAACATTCCAGAAGAGGTAACTTATTTTGTAACAAGAATTCAATTATATAACCTTCCTTTCTTTGGAGCGGTTGTTATGAACTTTGTTTTCCCATTATTAATATTAATCAATACTGACTTCAAACGTCTTAACTGGGTTGTTGTAATGGCTGGTATTGTAATATTATTAGGTCATTATGTTGATTTCTTTAATATGATTATGCCTGGAACAGTAGGAGACAAATGGTTTATTGGAGTTCCTGAAATTGCATCGATTCTTTTCTTCTTAGGTTTATTTATATTTGTTGTATTTACTGCATTAACTAAATCTCCTTTGCTAGCAAAAAGAAATCCTTTCATCGAAGAAAGTAAACATTTTCATTATTAATATTTAAAGAAGTAAACAGATGACAAGTTTGTTGGTAATTATAGTTTTAGTTTTATTAGCAGTTGCATTATGGCAATTGACGAAGATATTTGATCTTACTCAGGTAGGAGCTTCTTCTGATGATTCTCAGGTTGCATCGGATAATGACAATAACGTTCAGGGATATATTATGTTTGGCTTTTTAGCTTTCATTTATATATTTACGATTTATGGTTTACTAAAATGGGGTAATTTGGCACTTCATACTCCTGCTTCTGAGCATGGTAGTTTAGTAGATAATTTAATGAATATTACTTGGGTTTTAATTTTTATAGTTCAAGTAATTACACAAGGTTTGCTATACTGGTTTTCTTTTAAAAATAGAGGGAACAAGGATAGAAAAGCATTGTTCTTTGCTGATAGTAATAAACTAGAAGCAATCTGGAGTATTATTCCTTCAGTTGTTTTAGCTTGTTTAATTCTTTACGGATTATACGCTTGGAATAACATTATGTTCGTTGATAAAGATGAAGATGTAATCGAAATCGAATTATACGCTCAACAATTTAAATGGACTGCAAGATATGCTGGACAAGACAATGTTTTGGGGAAAGCTAACGTACGTTTAATTGAAGGTGTAAATACATTAGGAGTTGACATGTCTGATCCTAATGCTCAAGATGATATTGTAGTTTCAGAACTGCACATCCCTAAAGGTAAAAAAGTTCACTTTAAAATGCGTTCTCAGGATGTATTGCACTCTGCTTACTTCCCTCATTTTAGAGCACAAATGAACTGTGTTCCTGGTATGGTTACTGAATTTGCTTTCGTTCCAACTTATACTACTGCGGAATATAGAGAATTACCATTTATGGTTGAAAAAGTTGCAAACATTAACAAACTTAGAGCTGAAAGAAGCGCTGAGTTAGTTGCAAAAGGAGGTACGGCTTTGGATCCTTACACATTTGATTATTTATTATTATGTAATAAAATTTGTGGAGCTTCTCACTATAACATGCAAATGAAAGTGGTAGTTGATACTCCAGAAGATTACAAAAAATGGTTAAGTGAGAAAACTACTTTAGCTCAAGATATTAAAGCGGCGGCTGCTGCTGAGAAACCAGCTGAAGGAGCTGCACCAACTACAGATACTGCTGCAAAAGTAATTGATACTGTTAAAACGGTTGTTGATACTGTTAAAGCTGCTGTAGCTAAAGTTGCGATGAAATAATATTATTAAGAAAATTTAAAGTACAAATATATGTCAGCAGAAGCGCACGGTCACGATCACGGACACGATCACGAGCACGAACATCATCATAAAGACACGTTCATTACTAAATATATTTTTAGTATTGATCACAAAATGATTGCTAAACAATACTTGATTACTGGTATTGTTATGGGAGTAATTGGGATTGCAATGTCCTTGCTTTTCAGAATGCAGTTAGCGTGGCCAGAAGAGTCTTTCAAAATATTTAATGTTTTATTAGGAGATAAATTTGCACCTGATGGTGTAATGGCAAATGATATTTATCTGGCTTTAGTTACAATTCACGGTACCATCATGGTATTCTTTGTACTGACGGCAGGTTTGAGTGGAACATTCAGTAACTTATTGATTCCACTTCAAATTGGAGCAAGAGATATGGCATCTGGATTTATGAATATGATTTCATACTGGTTGTTTTTCTTATCAGCAGTTGTAATGTTATGTTCTTTATTTGTTGAAGCTGGACCAGCATCTGCAGGATGGACAATTTACCCTCCTTTAAGTGCTTTGCCACAAGCAATTCCTGGATCTGGAACAGGTATGACTTTATGGTTAGTATCTATGGCTATTTTCATTGCATCTTCTTTAATGGGATCTTTGAACTACATCGTTACTGTACTTAACTTAAGAACTAAAGGAATGTCTATGACTAGACTTCCTCTTACAATCTGGACATTTTTCGTAACAGCTATTATTGGTGTTATTTCATTCCCAGTATTATTATCAGCTGCTTTATTATTGATTTTTGATAGAAGTTTTGGTACTTCATTCTTCTTATCTGATATCTATATTGCAGGAGAGGTTTTACACTATCAAGGAGGTTCTCCTGTATTGTTTGAGCACTTATTCTGGTTCTTAGGTCACCCTGAGGTTTACATCGTAATCTTACCAGCTATGGGTCTTGTTTCAGAAATTATGGCTACAAATGCTCGTAAACCAATTTTTGGTTATAGAGCGATGATTATGTCAGTTCTTGCAATTGCATTCTTATCAACTATCGTTTGGGGGCACCACATGTTTATTTCAGGTATGAATCCTTTCTTAGGATCTGTATTTACTTTTACAACTTTATTGATTGCAATTCCATCTGCTGTAAAAGCATTTAACTGGATTACAACTTTATGGAAAGGTAACCTACAATTTAACCCTGCAATGTTATTCTCTATTGGAATGGTTTCTACTTTCATCACTGGAGGTTTAACAGGAATCATTTTAGGAGATAGTACATTAGATATTAACGTTCACGATACTTACTTCGTAATTGCTCACTTTCACTTAGTAATGGGTATCTCTGCACTTTACGGAATGTTTGCTGGTATTTACCACTGGTTCCCTAAAATGTATGGTAGAATGTTAAACAAAAACTTAGGTTACATCCACTTTTGGGTAACTGCAGTTTGTGCTTATGGAGTTTTCTTCCCAATGCACTTTATAGGATTAGCTGGTTTACCAAGACGTTACTATACTAATACAAACTTCCCATTATTTGATGATTTACAAAATGTGAATGTTTTAATTACAACATTTGCTCTTGTAGGAGGTGCGTTTCAATTAGTATTCTTATATAACTTCTTTAGCAGTATTTTCTACGGTAAAAAAGCGACTCAAAACCCATGGAAATCTACTACTTTAGAGTGGACTACTCCAGTTGAGCATATTCACGGAAACTGGCCAGGAGAAATTCCTCACGTATACCGTTGGCCGTATGACTACAGTAACCCTAATCACGATGTAGATTTTGTTCCTCAAAATGTACCAATGAAAGAAGGTGAAGAAGTTTTACACCACTAGAAATAATCAAAGGCTGTCAGAAATGACAGCCTTTTTTGTTTAGTTAAAGTTTTAATCGTTCAGTTTAACTATTTTAGAAACTGATTAGTTTATATATCTTTGTGGGATGAATGAAAATCTAGATCCTACTACTAAAGGATATAACTCAGAAGAGTTAGATCTTGAAAAAAGATTGCGTCCGCTGTCATTTGATGATTTTGCTGGGCAAGATCAAGTTTTGGAAAATTTGAAAGTGTTTGTTGCTGCAGCTAATCAACGTGGTGAAGCGCTTGATCATGCGCTTTTTCATGGTCCTCCAGGTTTAGGAAAAACTACTTTAGCGAATATCTTAGCCAACGAATTGCAGGTAGGCATTAAAATTACTTCTGGTCCAGTATTGGATAAGCCTGGTGATTTGGCTGGTTTGCTGACTAACTTAGACGAAAGAGATGTTTTGTTCATTGATGAAATTCATAGATTAAGTCCAGTTGTTGAGGAGTATTTGTACTCGGCAATGGAGGATTTCAAGATAGATATTATGATTGAATCGGGACCAAATGCAAGGACAGTTCAAATCAATTTGAACCCATTTACTTTGATTGGTGCAACAACTCGATCTGGATTATTAACAGCTCCAATGCGTGCTCGTTTCGGAATATCTTCCAGATTACAATATTATACTACTGAACTTTTAACTACAATTGTTGAGAGGAGTGCGTCTATATTAAAAATGCCTATTGATTTGGAAGCGGCAATTGAAATTGCAGGTAGAAGTCGTGGTACTCCTCGTATTGCAAATGCTTTATTGAGACGAGTACGTGATTTTGCTCAAATTAAAGGAAATGGAAGAATTGATTTAGAAATTTCTAGATACGCTTTAAAAGCGCTTAACGTAGATGCTCACGGTCTGGATGAAATGGATAATAAAATATTACTGACCATCATCAATAAATTCAAGGGAGGTCCAGTTGGACTTTCAACTTTGGCAACGGCCGTTAGTGAAAGTAGCGAAACCATCGAAGAGGTATACGAACCTTTTTTAATTCAAGAAGGATTTATAATGAGAACACCTCGTGGAAGAGAAGTTACGGATAAGGCTTATAAACATCTTGGAAAAGTAAATACAAATACTCAAGGAGAATTGTTTTAATACTGATAGAAATGTCTATAGGTAAAAAATATAATTATCCTCCTAAGCTCTCAATTTTAAGATTTTTTGTTGATGCAGAAGGAGTTCGTAGAAATCCGATACCTTATCATGAAAGATATTTTGAGCGTTTTGGAGATTCTTTTTCTATACGAATTGGAAAATCGAGGCACATTATTTTGTCAAGGGACAATGAAGTGGCGCAATATATATTGCAAAAAAATCAGAGGAATTATTATAAATCCAAATTTCAATCTGTTTATCTTTCTAAATATTTAGGCAAAGGTCTTTTAACAGTTGATGGGGAATTTTGGCTGAAACAAAGAAGACTTATTCAACCTGCTTTTCATAAGCAAAAAATGAATCAGTTAGTTGATAACATGAAGCTAACTATCGTGTCTGAGCTAAAAGAAATTTTTACAGATAAAAAAGTTGATCTTTTTCCTATGATGAGTGAAGTAGCATTTAATGTTGTTGCTAAATCATTATTTCAATTTTCTATTGAAGAAGAAAAGCTTAATCGTATAAAATACATTATTGAAGCTGTTCAGAATTTTCTAATCAAAGAAATTAGATTACCCCATAAGGCATGTTGGTTTTCGATTAGTGGCCAAGTAAAAAAACACCTTCAGTTAGCAGAAGAAAACGATGCGATCATTAGAGGTATCATAGAAGAAAGAGTTGCTTCTCAAAATGAAGTGAATGATTTGTTGAACATGCTTTTGGAAACTCGTTATGAAGATACTGGCGAAGGTATGTCTGTTGAGCAGCTAATAGATGAGATTAAAATTCTTTTTATAGCTGGACATGAAACAACTGCTAATGCTTTGACTTTTACATTGCAATTGCTAGGAAGTCATTTAGATGTACAGCAAAAAGTATTTGAAGAAATCCTTAAAGTTGAATCGGAATGTGAGGATGTTGTAGAGCAGCTCCAAAAAATGACTTATATAAATGCAGTTTTGAATGAATCAATGCGTTTGTATCCGCCTGCTTGGATTACAGATCGTCAAAATGTTGACGATGATGTTTTAGGAAAGTTTACTATCAAAAAAGATACGCTCATTGGTGTTTCTTTTTATGAATTACATAGAAATCCGAAATATTGGGAGAATCCAGATCAATTCGACCCAAATCGTTTTTTAGGAGAGCAGAAGAAACATTCTATGCAATATTTTTATCCTTTTGGAGCAGGACCAAGAATGTGCATTGGTGCTGGTTTTGCTATCTATGAAATGTGCTTGGTTATTTCCTATATCATAAAAAAATATAACGTTGTTTCAGTACAAAATACAGTCAATTTTAATCCTTTGATTACCTTAAAGCCTGTTGGTGTTGAAGTTGTTTTTTCTGAAAGATGATTAATGCTAAAGAGAAATATTCGAAATTTATCAAAGAAGAAGCCAAAAGACTTGGATTTCTTTCTTGCGGTATTTCGAAAGCAGGTTTTTTGGAGCAAGAAGCTCCTCGACTTGAAAATTGGCTAAAAAATAATCGGAATGGTCAGATGGCGTATATGGAAAACCATTTTGACAAGCGTTTAGATCCGACTTTATTGGTTGATGACGGTAGAAGTGTTGTATCGCTTTTACTGAATTATTATCCAGATTCTTTTCAAAATGATGAAAGTTTTAAGATTTCTAAATATGCCTACGGACAAGATTATCATTTTGTAATTAAAGATAAGCTGAAAGAACTTCTTCATTCTATTCAAGAAAATATTGGTGAAGTTTCTGGACGTGCTTTTGTTGATTCTGCACCTGTTTTGGATAAAGCTTGGGCGGCCAAAAGCGGTTTGGGCTGGATTGGAAAAAACAGCAATTTAATTACTCAAAAAGTTGGCTCATTTTATTTCATTGCCGAGCTTATTATTGATTTAGAATTAGAATACGATCATGTTGTAACAGATCATTGCGGTTCTTGTACCGCCTGTATCGATGCCTGTCCCACTCAGGCAATTGTAGCTCCCTACATTGTAGATGGAAGTAAGTGCATTTCGTACTATACCATCGAATTAAAAGAAAACCTTCCAGAAGAAATGAAAGGAAAATTTGATGAATGGATGTTTGGCTGCGATACCTGTCAAGATGTTTGTCCATGGAATCGATTTTCAAAACCACACTCAGAACCTTTGTTTAATCCGAATCCAGACTTGCTTTCTTTTACCAAAAAAGACTGGTTAGAAATTACAGAGGAAACTTTCAGAACAGTCTTTAAAAATTCCCCTATCAAAAGAACAAAATTTGACGGTTTAAAACGCAATATCAATTTTTTGAAATAGCATTTAGCTATTGATTGTTTTGTATTTATGTTGTTGATTTTCAGTGCATTCATTTAAAGTACCATTCTTTTTTTGGCTTTATTGTTTCTTACGTTAATTTACTTATTTGTCAACAAATTCTGTAAGAATTTTAAATTGTCATAATTATTTAAGAAAATTCAGCTATTTCATTATCAAATATTTATAAAAATTTGATTTTCAAGCGATGAACAATTGTTAAAAACTGTTGTTTGACGACTTTATGTGCACTTTGTCGAAATAATGATGTAAGGTTTCATTCCTCGATATACTTTCGCGCTTTCCAAATCTACGTAATTTAAAACCAAAGAGACTTTTTTAGTCTTTTTAATACAATGTAATGGTCTACATAATATCCTTTTTTTGTGTAAGTCTTAGAAAAACTTTTTCAAGTTTTTCAAAATCCAATTTGTTTTTTTTCACGTATCTCACACATATGCTAAAAACGATCATCCGTTTTTTAGTGTCCGAAATTTCTGTTCCACAAACACAAATCGTCTATGCGTAACTCTACTTTTTGTAAGTCTGGATTTTCTAGACTAATTTTTCTTATTGTTTTATTATTAACCGCACACAATGCTTCTGCTCAATTTTATACTAAGCATTACATTGCACCAGCACCTTGGCAATATTTCAGTAAAGCCAATGAAATTGTAATTTCTACAAATTCGCTTACTGAAATTGACATTACAGTCGCGAAAAGTGATGGTACAACAGTGACAACTTTGAAGGCTAAAAAAGGAAATCCAGCAGTTTATAGGTTTTCACTTTTAGCAAGAAATCTTCCTATGAATGCTTTGAATACTGTTCTTAACGGAGCAGGATTAATCGTAACAAGTACTGGGCCTACAGCTGTAAACTTGAGGAATATTGCTTCAGATGATTATAGTAATGATGAAAATAGGGATGCCAATATTAAAGGAAATGCAGCTCTGACAAGTTTTGGAGATGCTGGACTTGGAATAAGATTTAGGGTAGGCTACTATCGAGATGGATCATTGGGATCCTTTAGCACTTTTGGAGATCAAAGACCGATATATAGTATTATGGCTACAGCCAATAACACTACGATAAAAATTAATAATGCTGTTACAACTACACTAAATCAAGGTCAGAGCTATTTGTTTAAAGCTCCGATTGGAACATTAGTGGAGTCATCGAATCCAGCAGTTATGAATACGTCAGCAGCGATAGACATGCCTGGTGGTTGTGGAGATGGTGCTTTTAATCAAATTCCGCCCGAATCAGTATTAGGAACTGAATATTTTCTTGAAAGAGGAACAGGTAATGATACTGCTGAACAAACTACAGTTGTGGCAACAAAAGATGATACTAATATTACAGTGGAGAGTTACTCAACTACAGGAGTTTTAGTAAATAGAACAACTAAGAATTTAGCATTGGCTGGCTCTTTTTACACTTTTGTTAATGGTGTGCAAAATACAAATTTTACAGCTTCGAGAATTGTCGCAGATAAGAGAGTAGCAGTTTATTCAGGTACGGCACAAAATTGCGAAGTTGATATTTCGACAATTGCACCAGTATCAGAATGTGGTGGTTCAGAGTTTGTAGAAACTACCAAATTTAAAAGCTATAACTCATCTAATTTAGATTATTTTGGATATATTTTATTGAGAAGTGCTACTGAGGATGTTACAATTAATGGTGTAAAAACAACTAGCATATCTGGAGTTGGGGCTCGTTATCAGATTGGTTCTACAGGCTGGTACATAATAAATTTTAATAGTGAACAAATTGGAAGACCTGAAGTTCTTTCAATTGAGAGTAAAGCCAAACTTACCGTTTCTATCGTGCAGCAAGCAGGAGGTTTTTCGATGGCTGGTTTTTTCTCGACTTTTGCATCTCTACCAGAAGATCCTACTTTAACTTATATTGAAGGAGGTGGATGTACAAACAATACTGCCAAATTAACAACACAATCAGGTTTTGATCCTTATCAGTGGTATTACAATGGCGTAGCAATTAGTGGAGCTAATTCTTCGACATATATTGCAACAAAGACAGGTAATTATTCAGTGTCTTATACATTGGCATGTGGAGCCCAAACCCCCTCTAAAACAGCTGCAGTAACTTTATGTACAGATTTAGGAATTACTAAAACAGTTGATAATGCAACGCCTTGTATTGGATCTAATGTAGAATTTACAGTTAAAGTTAGTAATTTGGGAGGAAACAATGTATCTGGAATCTCAGTAACCGATTTGCTTCCTTCTGGTTATACTTATGTTAGTTCAACACCATCAGTTGGAGTGTATGATTCAACAACAGGGATTTGGACGATTGGTGATGTAGAGGCTCAATCTTCAATGACATTAAAGATTGTTGCAACGGTGAATGCATCTGGAAATTATACCAATACAGCATCATTGCCAAATGGAATAGATAACAATACAGCAAACAATTCTGCAAGTGCAGCGATAAATCCAAAATCTGCGAATCTTGTTGTAACAAATCCAACTTCAGTTTGTGCGCCTGCGACTGTAAATTTAACAGCTTCTGCTGTTACAGCAGGAAGTTCTTCAAATCTAACACTTTCTTATTGGACAAATTCGGGAGCAACGGCGGCACTATCATCGCCGAATGCTGTTACTACTTCTGGAACTTATTATATAAAAGCAGTTTCTGCAGATGGATGTACATTTGTAAAACCAGTTGTGGTGACAATTAATCCGCAACCTAGTGCGCCTAGTATTACTTCAAGAACTAGTGGTGCTAATATAATTAATGGTTCAATTAGTTGTTTTGGAGGAGCGAATATCACGTTAAGAGCAACTAGCAGCACGGGTTATTTGTGGTCAACAGGAGAAACTACACGTGATATTGTTGTTACCACAGATGGTACTTATTCAGTTAAAGTGCTTAACAGTACAGGTTGTATAAGCGATAGCTCTTCTGGTATTTTTGTTACATTTACACCAGCAGCACCAACAGCTTCTGACCAATCATTTTGTGCTTCTGAAAATAAGAAAGTAAGTGATTTGGTAGCGACAGGAACAAATTTAAGATGGTACAATCAATCATCAGGAGGAACGCAATATGCAGCAAATGCTACATTAACTGCTGGAAATTATTATGTTAGTCAAACTTCAGCAAATGGGTGCGAAAGTCCAAGAGCTCAAGTTAAAGTGACAATAAGTGCTTCATCAGCGCCAGTTGCTTCAGCACAAACATTTTGTTTTGCTGAAAATAAAAAAATAAATGATTTAGTGGCTTCTGGTGATAACTTAAAATGGTACAACCAATCATCAGGAGGAACACAATATACAGGTACAGAAACATTAGTTACAGGAAACTATTATGTAAGTCAAACAGCTGGTACTTGTGCGGAAAGCGCTAGAACATTAGTTGCAGTAACAATAAATAATGTTCCCTCTGCACCAACAGCATCACCTCAGACTTTTTGCGCAACAGATAAAAAAACAATAAATGATTTAACAGTTACTTCGGGAAGTAATCTTAAATGGTATATTGCCTCAACAGGTGGTAGCCCATTAGCAACGACAGATGTTTTAACAACAAGAAGTTATTATGTAAGTCAAACAAATAGTTGCGGTGAGAGTGCAAGAACAGCTGTATCTGTAACAATAAATACTACAGCTGCGCCAACTGCTTCGGCTCAAACTTTTTGCTCTGGAGAATTAAAAAAAGTAAGTGATTTATCTCCTTCAGGAGCATCATATAAATGGTATAATGCTAACACAGGCGGGACTTTGTACGGAGGAAATGAAACACTTGTAACAGGAACTTATTATGTAAGCCAAACAGCAAATGGATGTGAAAGTGTAAGAACAGCTGTAAATATAACTGTAAATCAAACTCCGGCGGCACCTGCAGCATCAGCACAGACTTTCTGTTCATCAGAAAATAAAAAAGTAAAAGATTTAGTTGCAACAGGATCTAATTTAAAATGGTATGATTCAAGTGCAGGAGGTACACAATATTCAGGAGACGAAACTTTAACTTCAGGTAATTATTATGTAAGTCAAACTATTAATAGTTGTGAAAGTACAAGGCTTTTAGTATCTGTCACTGTAAATCCTACACCGACAGCACCTTCAATTTCAGCAGATGGAGCAACAACTTTCTGCCAAGGAGGTAGTGTAACTTTGACTTCTACAGGAGGAAGCAGTTATTTATGGTCAACAGGAGCAACAACACAATCAATTATTGTATCAGCTTCAGGAAATTATAGTGTTAAAGTATCTAATGCTTCAGGATGTTATAGTGCATTTTCAACAGCAACAACTGTTACGGTAAATGCTATACCATCAGCACCGACAGCTTCAGCTCAAACATTCTGTTCGTCGGACAATAAAAAAGTAGGCGATCTGTCTCCATCAGGAGCATCATATAAATGGTACAGCGCAAGCACAGGTGGGACTTTGTACACGGGAACAGAAACGCTTTCAACTGGGACCTATTACGTAAGCCAGACTTTAAACGGATGCGAGAGTTCAAGAGCTTCGGTATCGGTTACGGTAAATGCAACGCCATCAGCGCCGACGGTTTCGGCTCAGACGTTCTGTTCGGCGGACAATAAAAAAGTAGGCGATCTGTCTCCATCAGGAGCATCGTATAAATGGTACAGCGCAACCGCAGGCGGGACTTTGTACACGGAAAGTGAAGCTCTTGCAACGGGAACGTATTACGTAAGCCAGACTTTAAACGGATGCGAGAGTTCAAGAACTTCAGTATCGGTTACGGTAAATGCAACGCCATCCGCGCCGACGGCTTCGGCTCAGACGTTCTGTTCGGCGGACAATAAAAAAGTAGGCGATCTGTCTCCATCAGGAGCGTCATATAAATGGTACAGCGCCAATACAGGCGGAACTTTATACGCAGGAACAGAAGCGCTTGCAACGGGAACATATTACGTAAGCCAGACCTCAAACGGATGCGAGAGTTCAAGAACTTCGGTATCGGTTACGGTGAATACTACGCCATCGGCACCAACGGCTTCAGCTCAAACATTCTGTTCATCAGACAATAAAAAAGTAAGCGATCTGTCTCCATCAGGAGCATCATATAAATGGTACAGCGCCAGCACAGGCGGGACTTTGTATGCAGGAACTGAAATGCTTGCAACGGGAACTTATTACGTAAGCCAGACATCAAACGGATGCGAGAGTTCAAGAACTTCTGTATCGATTACAGTGAATACTACGCCATCTACGGCAGTATTAAGTGCTATAACACAGCCAACATGTTTAGATGCGATGGGAAGCTTTACTATTAATAATTACAATTCAGCTTATAATTATACAATAACTCCTTCAGCCGGAGTTACAAATAATGCAGGTACAATTACGGCACCTACAGGAAATTATACTATTTCTGTATCGTCTAATGGATGCTCTTCGGGAGATGTAAGTTTTGTTATAAAGCCAATCTTATGTGCTAATGATGATAATTTTGGAACAAAATCTTCAGGATCTGTAGCAGCAACTATTGGTAATGTAAAAACAAATGACACTTTAAATGGAGTGGCTGTTACTAATGCAAACACAATTGTTACCATTGACAGCGAAGGACCATTAAGCGTTGATGCAAACGGAGATGTAACTCTAGCGGCAAACACGCCAAGCGGAACTTACAGCATCACATATGAAATCTGTGAGAAAAACGCGAATCCTGCAAACTGTAAAACAGCAACAGCGGAAGTTAAAGTTGTAAATACAATAGACGCAGTACTAGATGCTATTGATTCAATTAATGGAAATATAGGCGGAACAACGGTATCTGTAATAGGAAATGATACATTAAATGGAAAACAAGCTGCAATTGGAATCAATTCTGGAGAAGTTGCAATAAATATTGTTGGCACTTTACCATCAGGATTGACATTAAATGCAAATGGAACTATTACTGTTGCGCCAAATACGCCAAAAGGAAATTATAATGTAGAGTATAGAATTTGCGAAATAGACGCAGTTCCTGCTAATTGCGATTCAGTAACTATTACCGTACCGGTTACGGCAGGAAATCTGGTTGCAAATGCAGATGAAATTCCATCAGTTTTAGGATCGAATGCTCC
>NZ_FMVC01000012.1 GCF_900101855.1 Flavobacterium anhuiense | reverse complement strand
GAAATAAAATTTGAAGAGATATTATCTGATAATGGAGCTGAATTTGGAATTAAAACCAGCAAGGTAAAAAATCAGCATCCTTTCGAAAGAATGCTGATGGAGCTCGGGATCGTACACAGATACACCAGACCTTACCGCCCACAGACAAACGGCAAGGTGGAGAGGTTTTGGAGAACTCTGGAAGAGGATTTATTGCGAGATACTGATTTTGATTCTCAAGAAGAGTTAAAAGAGGAATTGCTGCAATATTTATATTATTACAATCATGAAAGACCGCATCAGGGAATTGATGGAAAAAAGCCAATCGAAATGATAAATCCGTTACCGAAATAAGTAACTTTTACAATTTCGACGAAGGAGAAATCTTCGCGAGAAGCTCTACAAAGATTGGATATTCATTACGGAGTTACTTGTGGAGATTTCTCCTTCGTCGAAATGACAAGATTGTGGCACATTCCTTATTGTGATTGCTTCGTTCCTCGCAATGACTACTTCGGACTTGTAGCTATTACAAACTTCAAATTGTTCTTCACTCCTATCTGTAAAACATCTACTAAGTCTTGAACTTGCAGATTAAACGGAATTCGAACTACAACGGTTTGTTCTTTATCTGTTCCTATTTTTGACATTAAACTCGTTTCCAAGTTTTCAAAATCTACTTCCTGTTTGTCAATGTAGAACTTTTTATCTTCTGTAACCGATAAACTAATTAGCTGTTTATTGGTCTTTTCATTCGCTTTAGCTTTTGGCAAAGTCATCTTAATCACATTCGGATTTGCCAGTGTTGAAATAATTAAGAAAAACAACAGCAGGAAAAACATGATATCGCTCAAAGATGAAGTCGCAACTTCGGCGTGAAATCTTCTTTTTCTTTTAATAGACATGGCTTATGCTCTTTGAATTATATTGACAAATTCTAAAATCTGTTTCTGAATTTTTAAAGCAAAATTATCAATCTTTCCGTTCAATAAGTGGTATGCGCTATAAGCGATAATCCCTACAATTAATCCAGAACCAGAACTGATCATTTTCTCGTATAAACCTCCAGAAATGTTTCCGATACTAATATTTTCGGTAACCGAAATGCTATAGAAAATTTTGATAACCCCGGAAATTGTTCCGATGAAACCTAACGTTGGCGCAATACCTGCGATAAGTCCAAGATGGCCTAAATGCCTTTCCATTTCTCCAATTTCGATATCGGCAGCGCGGTCCATGTTGGCTTCAATCTCAGCAATTGGTCTTCCGATTACTAAAACTCCTTCTTTCAAAATATTTCCGGCCGCAGTATTATTTCTTTCTACAATTGTTCTTGCCAATTCAATATTTCCAGAATGTAATTTTTCACCAATATCTTGCATTAATCTGCTGTCAATTTTAGACGCTCGGCTAATGTACATATAACGTTCAAAAATTAGGTAGATCGTATAAAACAGCAACAACGCGATTGGAATTAAGAACACTCCCCCTTTCATGATGAAACCAAACATTGAAATTTCATTTTGCGGTGCCGCGATCTTTTCGACCACTACATTTGAAGCATTTGCGATTGTATCTGTTTGTAACTGAATAAAAGTAAACATATATTAATTCTGGTTTTTAATAATTAATTCTAAAAAATATTTGAAATTTGCAATAAAGATAATTTTCGCTGTAATATTAAACTACAAAAATCGAAATTTATTTCAATCAACAACCATTTTATCTAAACAAATGAACTATCAAGAGACTACCAATTGGATGTTTAATCAGCTTCCAATGTACCAATTGCAAGGTGCTTCTGCGTATAAAGAAGATTTAACGAATATCAAATTATTGGCAGCCCATCTTGATAATCCGCAGAATGAGCTAAAGTGCATTCATGTAGCAGGAACAAACGGAAAAGGTTCTACTTCGCACATGCTTTCTTCTGTTCTGCAAGAAGCAGGTTACAAAGTAGGTTTGTATACTTCTCCACACTTAAAAGATTTTAGAGAAAGAATTAAAATCAACGGTAAAGAAATCTCAGAAGATTTTGTTATTGAATTTATTGCAAAACATAAATCTTTTTTTGAAGCTAATGATATGAGTTTCTTCGAAATGTCAGTCGGATTGGCTTTTGATTATTTTGCTGCTGAAAAAGTTGATATTGCGATTATCGAAGTTGGTCTTGGCGGAAGACTAGATGCGACTAATATTATCACGCCTTTGGTTTCGGTAATTACCAATATTGGTTTAGATCATACACAATTTTTAGGAAATACACTGGAAGCGATTGCCGGCGAAAAAGCGGGAATTATTAAACCGAATATTCCTGTAGTTATTGGCGAATATACAGATGAAACTAAACCAGTTTTTTTGGCTAAAGCCGAAGAAAACAACGCACCGATTTATTTTGCTTCAGATTTAATTGACCAAATTTATTTATCTGATTTGATTGGAGATTATCAGTTTCACAACAAAAAAACGGTTCAGCAGACAATTTCGATTTTGAACAATGAAACCGATTTTAAAATTTCCGTAGAACAATTAAAAGAAGGTTTAGTGAATGTTGTAAAAAATACGGGTTTGCAAGGCAGATGGCAACAATTGGGAGAAAGCCCAAAAATTATTTGCGACACGGCACACAACAAACACGGATTATCGGTTGTGATGAATCAGCTGAAAAACGAGAAATACGAGAAACTTCATATTGTTTTGGGAGTTGTAAATGATAAAGATTTAGATTCTATTTTGCCGCTTTTCCCAAAAGATGCACAATATTATTTCTGTAATCCAGATTCGTCACGTGCTTTGCCTGCAGAAACTTTAAAAAATGCAGCTGAAAAATTCAGTTTAATTGGAAAAAAATACGATTCTGTTGAAATCGCTTTCGCGGAAGCAAAGAAAAATGCCTCAGAAAATGATTTTATTTACGTTGGCGGAAGCACTTTTGTTGTTGCCGAGTTGCCTTTGAACTAAAATATACTTTTGATGTAGAAAAAACTTCAAAAAAATCATTTTAATAACAAATTCATAAACAAGGAGATATAAACTATTTTTAAAAAAGTTTTATTTTTTATTCGAATTTCTTTGCAGAACTCAAAAACTAGCGTATATTTGCACTCGCAATCACGAAATGATAGCAACCTAGTAAAATAGGGCGATTAGCTCAGCTGGTTCAGAGCACCTCGTTTACACCGAGGGGGTCGGGGGTTCGAACCCCTCATCGCCCACCAAGAAACTCCTTAAGAAATTAAGGAGTTTTTTTTTGTTTATTTTATTTCCAGAATTCCCACCATTTTTTTTCGCCTATTTCCTCTCTAGAAACATTCTCTGAATCTTTCATGTTATTCTGTTGAAGATTTCTATTGTTCGAAACAAAATTTATTTTTCTATCTGTAAATAAAGCAGAAGAATAATCATTCACAAAATTCTGAATTTTAACATCAAAAGAATTGAAATTCATTCGAACATTTTTAAGTGTTTCTTCTTGTCTTTTTTCAACTTTAGCTAGCAATAACAAAATAGTCAATGCATAAGGCTGCTCATCACAAGTTTTATAGGCAAATCTTTCCAAATAATCCAATGCATCATCATTAAAACCACCACAATATGACTGAATTAAATCAATTATGGCTTTATCCTTTGGGCTTTTAATTAATAATTTATTCTCGTAAAAATAAATATCAATTAAATCGATATAATTATTAACAATCAGTTGTTTCTCCTTATCTATTTCAATCAATTTGATAAAAGCTTTTCCACATCCGTCTTTTAAATATAAATCGGAAATTTCATCTACTATTTTATAAGTTTCAGTAGCTTTTAATTTATTTTCAGTTTCATTTAACTCTCCTAAAATTTTCAAAACCCCTTCGTGATGCTCATTCATCTTTCTTCTTTTTAATATTTTAATATAAAAGTAAATCTAACTAATTTATTTTTACGAGTACAATAAATAACAAATCTTCAAAAAGAGGAATTATTCTATTGAAATTTTCTTCAAATCCTGCAAAAAATGTCTTGCAAACAGGTTCGTAAAAGTTATTTTTAAGTTTAATTCAACACAATCTTGTCATTTCGAGGAACGAGAAATCTCACTCGAGTATCGGCACAAATTGGCGATATACTTTACGGAATTTCTAGTGTGATCCTTCGTTCCTCATGATGACAAATCTTTGTCTAAAATTAAGCCTGAGAAACAGAATTCAAAATCCTGACTATAAAAATTGTATTTTTGTTTACCGCTCCCCAAGAAAATCTGTAACATACATTTAAAATCTGTTTTTTACAGTTCTGGTTTATTCACTTAATTATTATCTTTGAATTATGAGCACACTATCAAGACCAAAACACATCGGAAGAAATATTAGCCGTATTCGTGAACTTCGCGATATGAAGCAAGAAGCATTGGCACAAGCTTTAGGCACTAGCCAGCAAACGGTTTCTGCTATTGAAAACAGCGAAACTATAGACGACACAAGATTAGCTGAAGTTGCAAAAGCTCTTGGCGTAACAGTAGAAGCTATTAAAAATTATTGTGATGATATGGTACTAAATATCATAAACAATACTTTTACCAATACTAGCCACGATAGTTCAACAATTAATTCAATTAATGTTCAACCCAATTTTAATCCTCTTGATAAAATTGTAGAACTTTACGGAGAAAAAGAAAAACTTTATGAACGCTTAATCCAAGCTGAAAAAGACAAAGTTGAATATCTCGAAAAAATAGCAAAAGGAAAATAACCTTTTAAAGCATAAAAAAACTCCATTATTTCTAATGGAGTTTTTTTATTATATACTTCACTGATTGAAAACAAATTATCATTCATTATTTTTTATTTTCTCACATACTTTTTCAAGAAGGCTTTTGGTTTGCTTAAAATATTTCATTTTATCATCGATCTCTTTTATTTTGGCTTGAAAAAGCTCCAATGTTTCTGGTTTAGAATCAGTTGTTTCGAACCAGCTGATCAATATTTTCTTTATTTCCGCCAAAGTAAATCCGACTTCTCTCGCTTCTATAATAATTTCTAGACGCTCAATAGTATTAGCATCGTAATGTTTATAATTATTAGAAGTCACATTTTCATCAGTCATTCCCTTGATCATTCCTAAATTTTCGTAATATCTAATCGTATGGATTGACAATCCGGTTTTTTTTGATAATTCGTTTACAAGCATAATTTTATTTTTTGAAAAACCACAAAGCATAGAGTATAGTCTATACTATTTAGATACAAATATACCAATTATTTTTATTTTTAAAATTTCAAAACACGAGAAATGAGATTTCAAATAAAAAACTCCATTATTTTTAGTTAAGCTTTTTTTGAAATTATAAAGAAGCTTTATTTCAATTTCGTCAGCGCTTAGAATTTCTCAGCAAAAACTCACATTAAAAAAAGTCTATTGCTAGCTGATGAACTGCTATACATTTCTAAAATTACCTGCAAATGCCTCACCCCTAAGGTTTTTATTATGCAAAAGCATATTTTTTTCTTGTAAATTTGTGATTCCTTGTAAAATCAGAATACCGCATTCACAACTATAAAACTCGAAAGAGAATTAAACGATTTACAAACAAATGGAAATATTAATAATTACTGGCCCTCCATATTCAGGCAAGGGCACGCAATGCGAAATTTTAAAAGATGAACTTCATTTTGAACATATTTCAACTGGAGACAGATGCCGTTTGGAAAAACAAAATGAAACGGAAATTGGAAAAATAATGTCTCAATATGAAGAAAAAGGAGATTTGGTTCCTGACTCAATAATGAAAGATCTTTTTAGCAAAATATTGGATGAAAATATCGCTGCTAAAGGAATCATTTTAGACGGTTATCCAAGAACTGAACCGCAAGTAAATGATTTATTAGAACTCGTTAAATCTAAAAATCTAGAAATTGGAAAAGTAATTAATATTGACGTTCCAAAAGAAGAACTTTTAAAAAGAGCACAGAAAAGAGCCGAAACTTCTAACAGAAAAGATGACAAAGATGTTAATATTCACCTTAAAAGAATTGCAGTTTTTGAAAGTTCAACCAGACCAGCAATCGAATATATGAAGTCCAAAATTAAAGTTTTAACTTTTGACGGAATGGGCACAATTGAAGAAATAACAAAACGAATTAAGGATAATTTGTAAAAGAACATAAACACCAAAAAACTACTTATTATCTTGGAGAGTTTTTTATTTTTATATTTTCAAGTATTAAAACTTATACTTTTCGAATAGTTCTTCTGAGTTTAAACTAAACTCTTTTACCTTTTCACCACAAAAATTATAAACTATTACTTTTCCTGATTCTTTGCCAACGATACAAATAACCTCATGTATCTCTTTATCAACAATTAACAATCTATGGAATTTCCGAAACAGATACTCATCACCTGTTTCAGTTGATTTCATTACAGCTTTTATTAATATTTCCCCTTTTTCATCTATAATCTCATCAATTCGTTTAACCTTTTTATCATTAGTTTTTCTAAAGAAGAAACGCTTATATCTTGACTTAAACTGAACCTTTTGATGAACTTCTTTTTCTTTACAATTAGGAATCGTAATCTCTATATCTTTTGCCTCAATATTTTGAAATAACACAAGAAAAAGAACAAATGATAGTAGATTTCTTTTTAGCAAACCCATAATTCTTTTTTTTTAGAATTTTATCGTACAAATTTTTGCTTTCTTTTAGCATTTAAAAAATTCCTAAATGGAATATCATAAACCACCATCACTAAATATGCAAAACCAACTAGCAGAATCACAGAAGTTACGACTATCAAAGTCAATTGTGTTGTATCTGGTTTGTAATTGGTATAATAATTTCCAAACATCCATAAAACCGCATAATGCGTCATATAAAGCGGATACGATATTTGGCCAGAAAAGATACAAGCTTTTTTTAATCCAGGTTTTAAAACAGCTCCAGCTCCTAAAGAAATTAGTAACGGAAAATATAATAATACAACCAAAAGTTCCGAAATCCAATTGTATTCTGAAAACGGCATAATAAAAGCTAATAGCAATAAAATAGTCAATCCGCCAAAACCGAGCTTGTTTTTAATAATCCAATTGGATCTATAGATAAGCAATCCTGCTAAAAAAGAATACGAAATTCTCGCACATCCATCCCAAAAAGTTTGTCCGCTCCAGCCTCCTAATAAATTGCCCGAATTATATCCGACATAACAGATTGCAATCGCAGACAATATCGTTAACAGCAATAAAAAACTTCTGGCAATTCTGTAAAGCACAAATGCATAAATGATATTGGCAATATATTCCCAAAACAGTGACCATGCTGGCGCATTAAAACTAAACAAATTGAAACCGCGATCTGCAATAACCGGAAACGGAATAAGAAATATAGAACAGATAAATGTCAAAATAATTTTTCCTGTACTATACAATTCCAAATGACCTCCAAACGGATCAAATAAAAATGCCAACAATCCTAATATTGATCCTGCAATAACTAACGGATGCAATCTTATAATTCTCGATATAAAAAAATGACGAAGTCCCATTTTTGCAATGCGATCATCATAAGCATATCCGATTACAAATCCTGAAAGGCAAAAGAAAAAATCAACAGCTAAAAATCCGTGTCTAATAAAATTCTGACTCGGATCGGTAAAAATCCATTCCATAAAATGAAACACGACAACAGCAAAAGCTGCGACACCTCTTAATCCGTCTAAAATTTCAAAATGCTGTTTTGTTTCAAGAACTGTAATTGACTGGCTTGTACTCATTAGATTATAGTATGCTTATAAATTAGGTGATTTGGTGACATTGCAAGTTCTACAAATAAATATTCAAATCAAAATCAGATTTATTCGATTCAACTGTTAAAATGTTTGAAGTTTCACATTTAAATAACTTTTTACGTTTTTTCACAGAATGCTTTTTTTCTAATTTTGCTGAAAATCAAATTTTATCATGAGTTTTAAAGGTTGTCTGCCTCCTCCAGTAAATTAATAATACGTCTTTAGTATTGACACTTGACTGAATCTTCAGTCCGATTTCTTGTGTCTTTACCTCAATCACATTATTAATATTTAAAATATATCCTCCAAAAAAGGATAGACAACTTCTTATGAAAAAATCTTATTTGATACTGCATTCTGCAGTTTTACTCGCTGGTTTTACTGGCGTTTTCGGAATGCTTATTTCTCTTAATGAAATCACGTTAGTTTGGTATAGAGTATTCCTTGCCTCAATTATACTATTTTTTATTCTAAAAATATATAATCTGAAAATGCTAAAGTCATTTTCTGAAGCACTAAAAATCTCTAAAGCTGGAGTATTAATTACCATTCACTGGATTTTCTTTTATGCCAGCATTAAATATTCTAACATATCAATTGGCGTTGTGTGTTATTGTTTAACTAGTTTTTTTACTGCTTTTTTTGAACCACTTCTCAATAAAAAGAAATTTAATCTGGTTCAAGTTTTATTAAGCATCCTTACCTTATTAGGAATAAGTCTGATTTTCCATTTTGATTCTTCTTACCAACTTGGAATTTTACTTGGAGTAATTTCTTCTTCATTTGCTGCCTTGTATACTATTTATAACGAAAAACTGGTACAATATTATGATAGCAAACTCATTAATTTTTATCAGATGCTTGGCGGAACATTGGTATTAGGCGCAGCTCTGCCATTTTATTTTTATAATTTTCCAAATCAAACCTTTATTCCAAACTTAAGAGACATATTCTATTTATTGATTCTCGCTTCATGTTGTACGGTTGCCCCTTTATGTAATGTTTGCAGAATCCCTTAAAAAGATTCCCGCCTTTACCATAAATCTAACATTCAACCTAGAGCCAATTTATTCCATAATATTAGCCTTTTTATTTTTTAATGAAGGGCAATCGGTCAATTTCTCTTTTTACATTGGAATAAGTTTAGTGATGACTTCAGTTTTATTTCAGTCTATTATTTCTATTCGAAAGAAAAACACCATTGAGCAGCAAATTTCTTAAACATAAAACAAAAAACTCCTTTTATACAAAGGAGTTTTTCTTTTATTTATATATTTTTAATCATTCAAGCCTTTCCCATCTAGAATTCTTGAAATATTTTTTTCTACTCTAGCTTCTCTAGTTTTAGATTGTTTAGGTTGAGAAAAATGAAGCAAATACGCTCGCTGTCTACCAGGTGTCAAAGCATAAAAAGCTTTTTTAAAATCAACATCAGAATCAAATTTACTCTGAAGTTCTTCAGCAATTTCAAAATCAGAAACTTTTTTAAGTTCTACTTTCTGTCCCGATTTCTCAATTTCAGCAGCTTCAAAAATATACCTTTTCAAAATTTCTTTTTTCGCCAAAATATCCTCAACATTAGTAAATCGAACTTGACGTGCTGCCTGCACATTATCCGACTGTTGAATCAAAATATTATCCGGATCTTTCATTAAAGCACCTTTGAAAAACAAAAAAGCGCAATATTCTTTGAAATAATGGATTAATACAATATTGGCTTTTTCGAAAGTATAACAGGGAGATCCCCATTTCAATTCTTCAGACAAATGACAATCTAAAACAATTTCTCTCATTTGTTCAATTTCGGCTTTCCACTTTTCAGCCATTTCAAAATAAAAATCAACTTTAGAATCTGTGCTGTATTTTGTCATAATGGATTAGTTTTTAGTGTTGGAAGGCTGGTGAAGGAATTGTTCAAGATTGGGCAAATATAAGTCGACTAACTGCAATACATCAGTTTTCAACTATTGGAAAGTCTGCTAAATGGCAAGCTCTGTTTTCAAATTTAATTCTTGAAAACTATTTATTCGAATTAACTCTTCCATCGATTTTCAATTTCATTATAGTCAAATTTACAACAAAATTAATACAAAAGCTATCCAAGTAAAAACCAACAATTTTAATCAATTATAACCACTCTAAAGCTCATCAATAAAAAGTTGACCTAGGTTGGCCCCTGAATAAAAATCAATCAAATAAAACATATTAATTAGTCTCACTAATAAAAATACTTAGATGCGGCTAAAAAGGCCTTGTTATTCAAATTCGGGAGATGCCGCTTCCATCCCTAACGCTTGGTCAGGAAAAAAGTTTTAGGGCAGCTGCATTGCGGGATTTCCAAAAATTGGCATAAAACAGAAAACCCCGTTTCGTTTAGAAACGGGGTTTTACAAAAGAAAGGCGACGACATACTCTCCCACATGACTGCAGTACCATCTGCGCTGGCGGGCTTAACTTCTCTGTTCGGGATGGGAAGAGGTGAGCCCCGCCGCAATAACCACCTTAAGGCTATTCGCTGCAAGCAGCTTCCGACTGTTAATTATCAATTGTAAATTATCAATCAGACAATATCTTAACATACTGGGATAAAGAAACAAAGAGTTTTTTTAGAAAGTTCTCTCCTCCCGATTGCTCGGGAGGAAAAGGGTGTGCATAAGCTTACGGATTATTAGTACTGCTCGACTGTGACATTACTGCCTTTACATCTG
>NZ_FMVC01000014.1 GCF_900101855.1 Flavobacterium anhuiense | reverse complement strand
TGTTGAATCTTGACTGTTATTTCTCATCGCAACAAAATTTATTAAAGTTAAATTTTGTTACCGAATTATCTAACCTTTACAATTTCGACGAAGGAAAAATCTCCACAAGTAACTCGACAAAGATTGGCAACATACTGTACGGAGCTTCTCGTGAAGATTTCTCCTTCGTCGAAATGACAAATCATGTGGATATACAGTGTAATTATCTATAAATCGCAAACTTATTATGACTCAAAGTAAAACCCAAATTCTCATAAATCGCTACGTTTTCTACTCGTTTTTTATTTGTCGTTACTTCAATACTTTTCAGAGCATTTTTCTCAGCAAAACTTAAAATCTCATTTATTAATAATCTTCCAACGCCTTGACCACGATATTTTTTGTGAATGAAAAACTCCTGAATTTCACCAACCAATCCACAATGATGTAGGAGATTTTGAGTATGAAAACTAATAAATCCTAAACCTTCTGTTTCGTTTTCGGCGATGAGATAAAGATTTTTGGAGTTTGAAATGTTTTCGTTGAATATCATTTCGAAAACTTCAAAATCTAAAACCTCATTTTCAAGTTCGCAAATGGCTTTGTAGACAAAATCCAAATCTTGATTTTCTGCTTTTCTAATATTTGCTTTCAAACTCATAACCTTAACTCATATCAGTCAGTTTAATAATCTTATCATCTAAAAACTGAAAAATCGACTTCCCTTTCATTCTCAATTCCTGCCCCGCATTTAATCCGTTTGGGAAATCTATTGCAAGAACGGCGTAATAATCTATTTCAACGATTGCTGTAATTTCATCTTGTATGAATGATGTAATAGTTTGCTTTCTTGCTGAAAAATAATCTTTGGCTTGTTCGGCCTGAGTTTTAAATTCTTGTATTCCATTCAAAGTCAAATTTGTTTCACCATTCTGAATATTTTCAAAAACAATAGATTCGTCAAAATCGGCCACCATTTTATCAATATCAAATTGATTATAGCCTTCAATATAATTTTGGATTATTTTTTCTTTGTTGGTCATGGTATTTTCTATAAAAAAATTACTTTATCAAGATTACACAATTCTAAATTCAAAACCAATTCGATAGTCAGAAAAATTGTATTTTTACTCCACAAAAAAGAACTTGCAACTGCAAACTTGTTTTCTGCATAATCCAAAAATGTAAAAGAATTTTAAATATCTTTGAATCATGAGCACAGCAATAAAACCAAAACATATCGGCAGAAACATTAGCCGAATTAGAGAACTGAGAGACATGAAGCAGGAAGCGCTTGCTATTGCACTTGGTGTTAGTCAACAATCTATTTCTAATCTCGAAGGAAGTGAAAACGTTGATGATGAAAAATTAAACAGAGTTGCAGAAGCTTTGGGAGTTACACCTGAAGCAATAAAAAACTTTTCTGAAGATGCTGTTTTTAATATTATTGGGAATACTTTCGAAATAGAAAACAATACTGGTTCTTCAGTAATAAGTCATGGTTGCACTTTTAATCCGATTGATAAGCTTATTGAATCGTACGAAGAGAATAAAAAACTTTACCAAGAGTTAATTCAAGCTGAAAAAGAGAAAGTGGCTCTTTTGGAGAAGTTACTTGATAAGAAATAAGAATTTATTTTTATAAAAAGAAAAAACCGAAGCTTTCAAATTGAAGGCTTCGGTTTTTTTATACTCATCGTTTTTGTCATTCTTGTAAAGGTTAGATAATTCGGTAACAAAATTTAACTTTAATAAATTTTGTTGCGATGAGAAATAACAGTCAAGATTCAACATTAGAGAGGAACT